>NZ_CP022464.2:0-4800000 GCF_002234575.2 Enterocloster bolteae
ATGATCGAAAAAATCAAAGAAAACTGGGACAAAATCTTACTTACTTTAAAAGAAGAACATGAAATATCCAATATCTCCTACAGTACCTGGCTGGAACCCTTAAAGCCGCACTCTTTTAAAGACAACACAGTAACCATCATTGTTCCCGAACAGACCTTTTTACAATATGTAAATAAAAAATATGGATTTTTATTAAAGGTAACCATCTCGGAATTCCTTGAAAAGGAATGCGAGGTGGATTTCAAAGTTAAGGAGCAAATCGTGGAGGCGGAAGAACCGGCTGCGCCCCAGCTGATTAAAAACAACAAAGCCTCTGTCAGCCCCGATGTCATACAGAGTGCTAACTTAAATCCCAAGTATACCTTTGATACCTTTGTTGTAGGCGGAAATAACAACCTGGCCCATGCAGCCGCCCTTGCTGTGGCTGAATCCCCAGGTGAGATATACAATCCTCTCTTTATATATGGAGGCGTGGGACTTGGCAAAACCCATCTGATGCACGCCATCGCCCACTTCATATTAAAGAACAACGCAAAATCCAAGATACTGTACGTCACCTCAGAAACCTTTACCAACGAGCTGATTGACGCTATCCGTAATAAGAACAACATAACCACCACGGAATTCAGGGAAAAATACAGGAACAACGATGTCCTTCTCATCGACGATATCCAGTTCATCATAGGTAAGGAAAGCACACAGGAGGAATTTTTCCATACCTTTAACACATTATATGAATCAAAGAAACAGATTATCATATCCTCAGATAAACCGCCGAAAGAAATTGAGACCCTGGAGGAACGTCTCCGATCCCGCTTTGAATGGGGCCTGACCGTGGACATCCAGTCTCCTGATTATGAGACAAGAATGGCGATTCTGCGCAAAAAGGAGGAGATGGAAGGATATAATATAGATAACGAGGTAATCAAATACATCGCTACCAATATCAAATCCAATATCCGTGAGCTGGAGGGAGCCCTGACAAAAATCGTTGCGTTATCAAGGCTTAACAAGTGCGACATCACCCTGGAACTGGCCGAGGAAGCATTAAAGGACATCATTTCCCCCAATGCCCAGAGGGAAGTGACCCCTGACCTGATTATCCAGGTGGTTTCCGATCATTTCGGCCTTACCCCCCTGGATATTTCATCCCAGAAACGTAATAAGGAAATCGTATACCCAAGACAAATCGTCATGTACCTGTGCAGGGATATGACGGCCACTCCTCTCCAGACCATCGGACGCTACCTGGGAGGAAGGGACCATACCACCATCATACATGGCGCTGAGAAGATAACCGGCGACATGGCAAAGGATGACACGTTGAGAAATACCATAGAGATACTGAAAAAGAAGATCAATCCACAATAGGAAGTGGAATCCATGTGGACGGGCTGTTGATAACTGATCTTTTCTGAAGGGCTTGTGAATGACTTTTAACCACCTGTGGATAAACTTTAAGTTTTCCCTCATGAAAGTGGATGGTTTCCACATCCTGCTCCACAGGTGCTTGTCCTTAATTATCAAGGACTTCAGACAGTTTTGCACAAACCCACAGCCCCTACTACGGTTTCTACGAAAATTATCTATATCTTCACTCACAGATGACACACCGGGCACACAATTACTCTGAAAGGAAGTTATCAACATTATGAAGTTAAGATTTCAAAAAGACGCCATTGTTAATGGAATTAATATTGTAATGAAAGCTGTACCTTCCAAAACCACCATGTCCATTCTTGAATGCATACTCATTGACGCCAGCACCAACGAAATCAAGCTTACAGGCAATGATATGGAATTAGGAATCGAGACAAGGGTTGAGGGAGACATACTGGAACACGGCAAGATCGCGCTGGATGCCAAGCTTTTCTCTGAAATCACCAGAAGGCTTTCCAGTGAAAATGCATCCGTTACCATTGAATCAGATGACAAGTTCAACACAACCATCAGCTGTGAGAACTCCGTGTTCAATATACAGGGACGGGACGGGGAAGAATTTGCATACCTTCCCTATATAGAAAAAGATAAGTATATCTGTCTGTCCCAGTTCACCTTAAAGGAGGTTATCCAGCAGACCATCTTCTCCATCTCACCAAATGACAGCAATAAGATGATGGCCGGGGAGCTGTTTGAAGTCAATGAAAACCAGCTGAAAGTGGTATCTCTGGACGGACACAGAATTTCCATCCGCAAAGTACGTTTAAAAGACCATTATGAGGACACAAAGGTAATCGTACCTGGAAAGACCTTAAGCGAGGTCAGCAAAATATTAGGCGGTGATAATGAAAAAGAGGTGCTGATTTATTTCAGCACAAACCATATCCTCTTTGAATTTGACAATACCATCGTAGTATCCCGTCTGATTGAGGGGGAATATTTCAGGATCAGCCAGATGCTTTCCAGCGATTATGAGACAAAGGTATCTGTGAACAAGAAGGAATTCCTGGACTGTATTGAGCGGGCCACCATACTGATCCGTGAAAATGACAAGAAGCCTCTGATTATCAATATCGGAGATAATTCCATGGAACTGAAGCTGAACTCCAGTTTCGGCTCCATGAATGCAGATTTAATGATTCACAAGACCGGTAAGGATATCATGATTGGATTCAACCCCAAGTTCCTCATCGACGCGCTGCGCGTCATTGACGATGAAGAAATCAATATTTATATGATGAATCCAAAGTCCCCATGCTTTATCAAGGACGAGGAGGAAAATTATATTTATCTGATTCTTCCTGTTAATTTTAATGCTGCTACTGTCTAAGAGAGGAAAAGTATGGAAATAATAAAACTTAGGGAAGACTATATAAAGCTGGGTCAGGCGTTAAAAGCGGCTGGCCTGGCAGAATCAGGCGTAGAAGCCAAATATGCCGCCCAGGACGGCCTCGTATCCGTAAACGGCGAGACTGTTTATCAGCGCGGAAAAAAACTGGTGGACGGTGATGTGGTCACCTATAAGGGTGAAACCATTAAAATCACTAAGTAGCAGACTGGCAGGAAAATCCATGATTATAGAATCCATAGAACTGAAAAATTACCGCAACTACAAAGAACTACATATGGAGTTTAATCAGGGAACCAATATACTTTATGGGGACAATGCCCAGGGAAAGACCAATATCCTGGAGGCAGTCTATGTGTGCTGCACGTCCAAATCACATAAAAGCGCCAAGGACAGGGATATCATCCGGTTCAACCAGGATGAATCCCATATTAAATTGCAGATAAGGAAAAACAATGTCCCTTACCGCATTGACATGCATCTGAAAAAGAACAAGCCAAAGGGCATTGCCATCAATGGGGTTCCCATACGCAAGGCCAGTGAGCTGTTCGGCATAGCCAATGTGGTATTCTTCTCGCCGGAGGATCTGAATATCATAAAGAACGGGCCATCCGAGAGGAGGCGGTTCATTGATATGGAACTGTGCCAGCTGAATAAACTCTATGTCCATTCCCTTGTACAGTATAATAAGGTCCTTCTTCAGCGAAATAAGCTGTTAAAGGAACTGTTTTTCAGGCCGGAATATGAGGAGACCCTGGATGTGTGGGATATGCAGCTGGTGAATTACGGACGTGAGGTGATTAAGTTCCGAAGAGAATTCATTAAGCAGCTCAATGAAATCATACACGCCATTCATCTGAGTCTCACAGGCGGCAGGGAGGACATATCTATTTCCTATGAACCCTTCACCCGGGAAGACCAGATGGAGGATATCCTTAAGAAGAACCGGGCCCAGGACATGAAGCAGAAGACCACATTGTCGGGACCTCACAGGGATGACATAAGTTTTATTGTAAATGGTATTGATATACGCAGGTTCGGATCCCAGGGGCAGCAGCGCACAGCGGCCCTGTCCCTTAAGCTGTCAGAGCTTCAGCTGGTGAAACAATTGAGCCATGACGATCCAATCCTGCTTTTGGATGATGTGTTATCAGAGCTGGACAGCAGCAGGCAGAACCATCTGCTGTCAGCCATCAAACATATACAGACTATGATTACCTGCACAGGTCTGGATGATTTTGTCAATAACAGGTTCCAGATAGATAAGGTATTCAAGGTAATTGACGGGACTGTCATCAACGAGAATTAATGCCGTACTAGAAAGAAAGGATGATTATATAACATGGGAGAGCAATACGGAGCAGATCAGATTCAGATTTTGGAAGGACTTGAGGCGGTTAGGAAGCGGCCTGGCATGTATATAGGCAGCACATCTGCCAGAGGTCTCCATCATCTGGTGTATGAGATTGTAGATAATGCGGTAGATGAAGCATTGGCGGGATATTGTGATTCCATCGATGTGACCATTAACGAGGACAATTCCATCACAGTCATGGATGACGGCCGCGGTATTCCGGTAGACATCCAGAAAAAGGCAGGTCTTCCTGCCGTGGAAGTTGTATTTACCATCCTCCATGCCGGCGGTAAATTCGGCAACGGCGGATATAAGGTATCCGGCGGCCTTCATGGCGTTGGTGCTTCGGTTGTCAATGCATTGTCTGAATGGCTGGAGGTCCAGGTCTATAAGGATGGAAATATTTACCAGCAGCGGTATGAAAGGGGGAAAGTAACATACCCCTTAAAGATTGTGGGCAAATGCGGTCCGGAACAGCACGGCACAAGAGTTACCTTTCTGCCTGACAAGGAAATATTTGAAGAGACAGTCTATGATTATGATACCCTCAAAATCCGGCTCAGGGAGACGGCGTTCCTGACGAAAAACCTGAAGATTATCCTCAAGGATGACAGAGACGAAAAGAAAGAAAAGGTATTCCACTATGAGGGCGGAATCAAGGAATTCGTCACATACCTGAACAAGGGCAAGACCCCTATCTACGATCAGGTTATTTACTGCGAGGGAACCAGGGAAGGCGTGTATGTGGAAGTTTCCATGCAGCACAATGATTCCTATACCGAGAATATCTACACATTTGTAAACAATATCAATACGCCTGAGGGAGGCACCCATCTCACCGGCTTTAAGAACGCCCTGACCAAGACCTTCAACGACTATGCCAGGGAGAAAAAGCTATTAAAGGACAGCGAGGATAACCTGTCCGGCGAGGATATACGTGAGGGCCTGACAGCCATCATCAGTGTTAAAATCGAGGATCCCCAGTTTGAGGGCCAGACAAAACAGAAGCTGGGAAACAGCGAGGCCCGTGCGGCAGTGGACAATATTGTCAGCGAGCAGCTGACCTATTTCCTGGAGCAGAATCCGGCTGTGGCCAAGTCCATGTGTGAGAAATCCATACTGGCACAGAGGGCCCGTGCAGCGGCCAGAAAGGCCAGGGACTTAACACGCCGTAAATCAGCCCTTGACGGCATGGCCCTTCCGGGCAAACTGGCTGACTGTTCCGACAAAAATCCGGAAAACTGCGAGATTTATATTGTAGAGGGAGATTCCGCAGGCGGTTCTGCAAAGACAGCGCGTTCACGCGCCACCCAGGCCATCCTGCCCCTGCGCGGCAAGATCCTCAATGTGGAAAAGGCCAGAATGGACCGTATTTACGGCAATGCGGAAATTAAGGCCATGATAACTGCATTTGGAACAGGTATTCATGACGATTTCGATATATCCAAACTCCGTTACCACAAAATCATCATCATGACGGATGCCGATGTGGACGGAGCGCATATCAGCACCCTTCTTCTTACATTTATTTACAGATTTATGCCGGAGTTAATCAAACAGGGATATGTATACCTGGCTCAGCCGCCTCTGTATAAGGTGGAGAAGAATAAAAAAGTATGGTACGCGTACAGCGATGATGAGCTGAATTCCATCCTCAAGGAGATTGGACGCGACAACAGCAATAAAATCCAGCGTTACAAAGGTCTGGGAGAGATGGATGCGGAGCAGCTGTGGGAGACAACCATGGATCCGGAACGCAGGATACTTCTGCGTGTCACCATGGATGAGGAAACCACGTCTGAAGTAGATTTGACCTTCACCACCCTTATGGGCGACCAGGTAGAGCCCAGAAGGGAATTCATTGAAGCCAATGCGAAAAAGGTGAAGAACTTAGATATCTGATTTTAGACTGCAAACATAAAGGAGATTGAATATGGAACCAAATGTATTTGACAAGGTTCATGAAGTAGACCTTAAGAAAACCATGGAACAGTCCTATATCGACTATGCCATGAGTGTTATCAGCGCCAGGGCCCTGCCTGATGTCAGGGACGGCCTTAAGCCTGTACAGCGGCGTGTGCTGTATTCCATGATAGAGCTGAACAACGGTCCGGATAAGCCCCATCGTAAGTGCGCCCGTATCGTCGGTGATACAATGGGTAAGTACCACCCCCATGGAGACAGCTCCATTTACGGAGCGCTGGTTAACATGGCGCAGGAGTGGTCCACCCGTTATCCTCTGGTGGACGGACACGGAAACTTTGGTTCTGTGGACGGCGACGGCGCTGCGGCCATGCGTTACACTGAGGCCCGCTTAAGCAAGATTTCCATGGAAATGCTGGCAGATATCAATAAAGATACCGTGGACTTCGTACCTAACTTCGATGAAACTGAGAGGGAGCCCCTTGTCCTTCCATCCAGATATCCTAACCTGCTGGTAAACGGCACATCCGGTATTGCCGTTGGTATGGCCACCAATATTCCTCCCCACAATCTGAGGGAAATCATCGGAGCAGTGGTGAAGATGATTGACAACAGGGTGGAGGAGGACCGTGAAACCTCCCTGGAGGAAATCATGGAGATTGTAAAGGGACCTGATTTCCCCACCGGCGCCACCATTCTGGGCAGAAGGGGAATCGAGGAGGCTTACCGCACGGGACGCGCCAAAATCAAGGTCCGCGCCGTGACCAACATAGAGACCATGGCCAACGGAAAATCCAGAATCATTGTGACGGAACTTCCCTACATGGTTAATAAAGCACGTCTCATTGAGAAAATCGCCGACCTTGTCAAGGAAAAGAAAATTGACGGCATTACCTACATTGGAGATGAGTCCAACCGTGAAGGCATGCGAATCAACATAGAGCTGCGCAGGGATGTAAATGCCAATGTAATCCTGAACCAGCTGCTAAAGCACACCCAGCTGCAGGACACCTTCGGTGTTATTATGCTGGCCCTGATCAATAACCAGCCAAAGGTGCTGAACCTGCACCAGATGCTGGAGGAGTACTTAAAGCATCAGGAAGAGGTAGTTACCAGAAGGACCCAGTATGATTTAAACAAGGCAGAAGAAAGAGCCCATATATTAAAGGGATTGCTGATTGCCCTGGATAACATTGACGAGGTAATCCGCATCATCCGCGGAGCCGCCAATGTGGCGGATGCCAAGAACCAGTTGATGGAGCGCTTCGGGCTTTCCGATGCACAATCACAGGCTATCGTGGATATGAGGCTCCGTGCTCTCACTGGTTTGGAACGTGAGAAGCTGGAGAATGAGTACAGGGAACTTCAGGCAAAGATCGAGGAATTGAAGGCAATTCTTGCGGATGAGAAGAAGCTCCTTACCGTTATCCGGGATGAAATTATGATTATCTCTGATAAATATGGGGATGACCGCCGCACAGCCATTGGATATGACGATGATATGTCCATGGAGGACCTGATTCCGGACGAGGACACCATCATTGCCATGACCCATCTGGGCTACATCAAGCGTATGGATGTAGATAATTTCAGGAGCCAGAACAGAGGCGGCAAGGGAATCAAGGGCATGCAGACCATTGAGGAGGACTATATCGAGGACCTTCTCATGACCACCAACCATCACTATATGATGTTCTTTACCAATACCGGACGCGTGTACCGTCTGAAGGCATATGAGATACCGGAGGCAGGACGTACAGCCAGGGGAACGGCTATTATAAACCTTCTTCAGCTGATGCCGGAGGAGAAGATTACGGCCATTATCCCCATGCGTGAATTTAACGATGACAAATATCTGTTCATGGCTACCAGAAACGGCATGGTCAAGAAAACACCTATGGTGGAGTATGAGCATGTGCGCAAGAACGGACTGCAGGCAATTGTGCTTCGGGACGGCGATGAGCTGATTGAGGTAAAGGCAACAGATAATAGCCAGGATATCCTGCTTGTCACACGCAAGGGAATGTGTATCCGTTTCAATGAGACCGATGTAAGGGTGACCGGCCGGGTATCCATGGGTGTCATTGGAATGCGGTTTGAGGATGACGACGAAGTCATCGGAATGCAGATGCAGAGCCAGGGAGACAGCCTTCTGGTGGTTTCCGAGAACGGCATGGGCAAGCGTACTATGATTACTGAATTCAGCGCCCAGAACAGGGGCGGAAAGGGTGTTATCTGCTACAAGTGTACGGATAAGACCGGTTATCTGGTAGGTGCCAAGCTGGTAAATGACGGCCGGGAAATTATGATAATAACAACAGAAGGCATTATTATACGCATGACGGTTGACGATATCTCCGTGATTGGACGAAACACCTCCGGCGTCAAGCTCATGAGCATTGATCAGGATTCTGACATCAAGGTGGCAAGTATAGCCAAGGTAAGGGAAAGCGTTACCAAGGACAGCAATGTATATGATGAAGAGTATTACGAGGAAGAGAACGGGGATTCTGAAGAAGAGAGTGAAGCAGATGTAGATTCAGATGAAACGGTTTAAGATTCAGTTCCATGAAAAGGCTGTCAGTTGCGACAGCCTTTTTATGAAATAGTCATTATGAAATAGTCATTGATGTTTTTGTTCCCTTACCTGGTTACGGACAAAAGAGGAGAACCGAACAATATGGTAATGTGGTCATTGGCAGCAGAATTATTAGGACTTATCATTCATATTATTCTCATTTTATACTATCACGAACGGCGGCTGGTATCCAACAGCAGGCGGAAAATCTATCAGGTGTGTCTTTGGATTTCCGTCTTGACCATCCTTTTGAACATTGTCTGTGTACATATGGTCACGAAGCCCGCCGTTGTTTCCCATGGAGTGAATATGCTGCTTAACAGCCTGTATTTCATTCTGTGTGTTTTGACCTGCTCTGTTATGGCTGTCTACATGTTTGCCCTGACACTGGAACATGTGTATGATAAACGTTGCCTGAGAATAACCGGCAGAATCGTCCTTATACTGAATATCATATTTTGGGGAATTGTAATCTGGAATCTTAGAAGCGGCGTGCTGTTTTATTTTGATGAAAACCAGATATACATAAGAGGTCCCTTAAACAGGATTGGATATTTAGTCATGGCAATTGAGATGCTTATGCTGGTGCTGTGCTACATGCGCAACCGGCGCAGCGTCAGCAGGCCGGTGGTCAGGTTAATCCGCACCATGCCGGTGATCGCAGCCATCTGTATTGTGTTCCAGCATATTTATAAGGACCTTCAGTTAAATGGCATGTTTATGGCCATTGTCAATATGGTTATATTCATCAGCTTCCAGACCAGGCGAAGTGAGGTGGACAGCCTTACCTTTATCGGAAACAGGAACAGCTTTTTTGAGGAGCTGTCCCTGAGAATAGCCAGCAGGCAGTATTTTCAGGTAGTTCTTGTGTGTCTGAAGCAGTTTTCTCTTGTAAATGAGAAATTCAGCTACAAAAAAGGGGATGAGTTTTTATATAATATTGCCAGGGAGCTGGACCACATACTGCCCGGCGCCAAGGCATTCCGGTTTGGAAATGTAGAGTTTGCAGTGCTGCTGCCCTACGCAACAGAAGAAGAATCAACCGGAAGTCTTAAAAGGATACAGGAACGCTTTGAGGAACGATGGGAACTGGGAGCCGTGGGAAGCTATATCCAGGCCTATTTCACCGATGTGATGTACAGGGGACAGGAATGGAATGCCACCCAGATTATAGAATATCTGGAATCGGGCATTCACTATGCCAAAAAGGAACCGGGAGGCCTGAGGCGGTTTGATATAAAACTGCTGGAACAGTTAAACAGGAGAAAGCGGATTCTGGATATTATGGAGACATCCATCCGCCAAAGGCGGTTTAAGGTATGGTATCAGCCTGTATTTAACTTAAAAACCAACCGGTTTTCTTCCGCAGAAGCCCTCCTTCGTCTCAGGGATTATGACGGTGAACCCGTATCGCCGTCGGAGTTCATACCGTTGGCTGAAGAAACCGGCCTTATAGACGACCTGAGCTGGATTGTGCTGGAGGAGGTCTGCACGCTTCTTGGACAGATGCGGGACAAAATAGATTCTATCTCCATCAACCTTTCCATGCAGCAGTTCGAGGACCGCAGCCTTTGTGCGAGAATCCATGAATGCCTGAACCGGTGCGGGCTGAATCCGGATCAGTTGAAGATTGAGGTTACGGAACGTGTACTGCTTCAGGACATGGATTATATGAAAAGGATGATGGAGGAAATGACAGGAGAAGGATTTGGGTTTTATCTGGATGATTTCGGTACCGGATACTCCAATATATCCTGTGCCCTGTCTCTTCCCTTTGAGTACATTAAGCTGGACAGAAGCCTTTTGGTACGTCTGCCCGGGGACAGCAAGGTCCAGGTATTTGTGAGGAGTATGGTGGAGACATTCCATGCCATGGGTCAGAAAATTGTGGCAGAAGGCGTGGAAGAAGAGGAACAGATAGAATTACTGAGACAATTCGGCGTGGATTGTGTCCAGGGATATTATTACGGAAAGCCCATGCCTGAAGATGAATTCAGGGCTGCCGTAGCAAAAGGATGGGAGGAACAACGAAGATGAGGGAGATAGCCGCAGCAACCATTACAGAAGCAATAAGGGACATGTGTATTGAGGCCAATTACGGACTGGCCCCGGATATGAGAAAGGTCTTTGAAAAAGCAGTGGAGGAGGAGGAGTCCCCTCTGGGCCGCCAGGTTCTGGGCCAGCTTAAGGAGAACCTGAAAATCGCAGGAGAGGATAAAATACCTATCTGCCAGGATACGGGTATGGCTGTGGTATTTATGAAAATAGGACAGGATGTACATATCACAGGGGGAAGACTGGCCGATGCTGTCAATGAAGGCGTACGTCAGGGATATGAACAGGGATATCTCCGTAAATCTGTGGTGGGGGATCCTATAGAGAGAATTAATACAAAGGACAACACTCCGGCTGTCATTCACTGTGAAATTGTTGATGGGGAACAGATTGACATAACAGTGGCTCCCAAGGGATTTGGAAGCGAGAATATGAGCCGTGTGTTCATGTTAAAGCCTGCAGACGGTCTGGAAGGGGTAAAAGAATCCATCCTTCAGGCGGTGAGAGAGGCAGGCCCCAATGCATGTCCTCCCATGGTGGTGGGAGTGGGAATTGGCGGGACCTTTGAGAAATGTACCCAGATGGCAAAACACGCCCTGACCAGGGATATAGAGGATAAGCCTGGGAAGCAGTGGGTCAGAGATCTGGAAGAGGATATGTTAAACCGGATCAATCAGTCAGGTATCGGCCCCGGGGGACTGGGAGGGAGGGTAACAGCCCTTGCCGTGAACATAGAGACATTCGCCACCCATATAGCCGGCCTTCCCCTTGCCGTAAACATATGCTGCCATGTAAACCGTCATGCCCGCAGAGTACTGTAAAACTGTAAATGAGAAAGGAGTCCTGTTCAGATGAATCGACATATGAATGTACCAATGACAAAAGAGGAAGCTGCCTCCTTAAAAGCAGGAGATTATGTATATCTTACGGGAACCATTTATACGGCCAGGGATGCCGCCCATAAGCGGATGGACGAGGCTCTTGACAGAGGGGAATCACTGCCGTTTGATATAGAGGGCAGCATCATATATTACATGGGGCCGTCCCCAGCCAGGGAGGGGAGAGCCATTGGCTCAGCCGGTCCTACCACAGCCAGCCGTATGGATAAGTATACGCCGCGCCTTTTGGACCTGGGTATGGGGGCCATGATAGGAAAGGGAAAGAGAAGCAAGGCTGTTATGGATGCCATTGTGCGCAACGGAGCTGTTTATTTTGCCGCCGTGGGAGGAGCAGGAGCCATTCTGTCCAAATGCATTCTTTCATCCGAAATTGTTGCATATGAAGATTTAGGCACAGAGGCAGTGCGCAGACTGGCCATACAGGATTTTCCGGTGGTTGTGGTGATGGATGCCCTTGGTAATAATCTATATGAAACAGCAGTAAAGGAATTTTGTACTCTGTAGCGAGGGGATATGAAGCGGATTATATATATGGTACTCATGAATTTACTCCATGCACCGATATGGTTTTTCACCATTTCGCGTATGGCAAGAGAAGAAGATACAAGGACGGCTGCTGAAAAATATGGGTATATATCGGAGATGGTAAAGAGGATTAACAGAAGGGGCAGGGTTACGGTCACTGCAACGGGAACAGAGCATATTCCGTCTCAGGACGGATTTATACTGTTTCCCAACCATCAGGGCCTGTTCGATATGCTTGCCCTGTTTTCAACCTGCCCAAGACCGCTGTCTGTTGTAATAAAGAAAGAGGCCTCCAACTGGATTCTGGTAAAGCAGGTATTGGGGGCAACCAAAAGCCTTGCTATGGACAGGGATGATATAAAAGACCAGGTGCGCATTATAACTGAAGTTACCAAACGGGTAAAGTCAGGCCGTAACTTTGTAATATTTGCAGAAGGACACCGGAGCCGCAACGGAAATGAAATACTGGATTTTAAGAGCGGTACATTTAAGAGTGCTGTAAAAGCAGGCTGCCCCATTGTACCTGTGGCCCTGGTTAATTCCTTCCGTCCCTTTGACATGAACTCGTTAAAAAGGGAAGAAGTGCAGGTTCACTATATGGAACCTATTCTTCCGGATCAATATATGGGAATGAAAACCTCAGAAATAGCACATCTTGTGCATGACAGGATACAGGAAGAAATAAATAAAAATCTCACCAAAAATGGCTTGACAAGCTAAAATCTATTTAGTATAATGGTCAATGCGTCTGAGGACAAGCATGTCAAAAGAAGCAATCATATGGAAAATATCAATTCGGAGAAATACTCAAGAGGCCGAAGAGGCGCCCCTGCTAAGGGTGTAGGTCGGGAAACCGGCGCGAGGGTTCAAATCCCTCTTTCTCCGCTCCATTTTCCAAATGATTATTTTTTTCACTCTTGTTTGTAAGATGAAAAAAAGTTTTGAAAAGTTGTTGACAATAAACGACAGTTATGGTATAGTTAATACCCGCTGGACAAAAAACAACAGCGACTGATGATTGCGGAAAGCCATTTGGCTGAAAACAAAAATCAAAAAAAGTTAAAAAAGTTGTTGACAAACGCAAGCGACTGTGATAAGATATAAAAGTTGCTGCTGAACAAGCCGACAACAAAGAACCTTGAAAATTGAAGATTAGACAGTATGTAAAACCCTGAAAATTCTAAAAACAAAAGGTCTGGTTTAGGCCTTTGGATTTGAGAAAATTCAGAACAAAACCAAGTAATGAAGGTTAAAGATAACTAGCCAAGCTAAGTAGTCTGAAACCTGGAATCAACTTTTAAACATGAGAGTTTGATCCTGGCTCAGGATGAACGCTGGCGGCGTGCCTAACACATGCAAGTCGAACGAAGCAATTAAAATGAAGTTTTCGGATGGATTTTTAATTGACTGAGTGGCGGACGGGTGAGTAACGCGTGGATAACCTGCCTCACACTGGGGGATAACAGTTAGAAATGACTGCTAATACCGCATAAGCGCACAGTACCGCATGGTACGGTGTGAAAAACTCCGGTGGTGTGAGATGGATCCGCGTCTGATTAGCCAGTTGGCGGGGTAACGGCCCACCAAAGCGACGATCAGTAGCCGACCTGAGAGGGTGACCGGCCACATTGGGACTGAGACACGGCCCAAACTCCTACGGGAGGCAGCAGTGGGGAATATTGCACAATGGGCGAAAGCCTGATGCAGCGACGCCGCGTGAGTGAAGAAGTATTTCGGTATGTAAAGCTCTATCAGCAGGGAAGAAAATGACGGTACCTGACTAAGAAGCCCCGGCTAACTACGTGCCAGCAGCCGCGGTAATACGTAGGGGGCAAGCGTTATCCGGATTTACTGGGTGTAAAGGGAGCGTAGACGGCGAAGCAAGTCTGAAGTGAAAACCCAGGGCTCAACCCTGGGACTGCTTTGGAAACTGTTTTGCTAGAGTGTCGGAGAGGTAAGTGGAATTCCTAGTGTAGCGGTGAAATGCGTAGATATTAGGAGGAACACCAGTGGCGAAGGCGGCTTACTGGACGATAACTGACGTTGAGGCTCGAAAGCGTGGGGAGCAAACAGGATTAGATACCCTGGTAGTCCACGCCGTAAACGATGAATGCTAGGTGTTGGGGGGCAAAGCCCTTCGGTGCCGTCGCAAACGCAGTAAGCATTCCACCTGGGGAGTACGTTCGCAAGAATGAAACTCAAAGGAATTGACGGGGACCCGCACAAGCGGTGGAGCATGTGGTTTAATTCGAAGCAACGCGAAGAACCTTACCAAGTCTTGACATCCTCTTGACCGGCGTGTAACGGCGCCTTCCCTTCGGGGCAAGAGAGACAGGTGGTGCATGGTTGTCGTCAGCTCGTGTCGTGAGATGTTGGGTTAAGTCCCGCAACGAGCGCAACCCTTATCCTTAGTAGCCAGCAGGTAAAGCTGGGCACTCTAGGGAGACTGCCAGGGATAACCTGGAGGAAGGTGGGGATGACGTCAAATCATCATGCCCCTTATGATTTGGGCTACACACGTGCTACAATGGCGTAAACAAAGGGAAGCAAGACAGTGATGTGGAGCAAATCCCAAAAATAACGTCCCAGTTCGGACTGTAGTCTGCAACCCGACTACACGAAGCTGGAATCGCTAGTAATCGCGAATCAGAATGTCGCGGTGAATACGTTCCCGGGTCTTGTACACACCGCCCGTCACACCATGGGAGTCAGCAACGCCCGAAGTCAGTGACCCAACTCGCAAGAGAGGGAGCTGCCGAAGGCGGGGCAGGTAACTGGGGTGAAGTCGTAACAAGGTAGCCGTATCGGAAGGTGCGGCTGGATCACCTCCTTTCTAGGGAAGAAGAAGTAAGGGTTTTATATACTGTCTAGTGTTCAATCAAGAGGACACAAAGAATTTCCGGTGCCGATGCGCTTAGGGGAAACACCCGTACCCATCCCGAACACGATGGTTAAGACCTAAGCGGCCGATGGTACTATGCTGGAGACGGCATGGGAGAGCAGGTGGGTGCCGGATTCATTAAAAAAACTCACTCGAAAGAGTGTTTTATATAGAACAGACATGTTCCAATGGGTGGAGGTAAAAGCGAAACCTGTGTTTTAAAGAACGTGTTAACCTACGTCAGCAGGGAAGTGCTGTTCCATATAACTGGTTTTTACCAGTGATTAGTGAATTCGAGCAAATCGAATTCGCTAATGACTGATAAAACATCAGTCACATACGTACCTTGAAAACCGCATATTGAATAAAAATGAATTGTATATTCTAAATCAGAATATCAAGACATCCGAGGCCATACAAGAGATTGTATGGAAAAAACAAACTTGTAAATGCGAAAGCGTTTATGAAAACCTAGAACCAAAGCGTCCAACGCTATGGACGTTTAGAGGACCCGCAGCAACCCGCGGTGGGAAATCATTTGGTTAAGCTATAAAGAGCGCAGGGTGGATGCCTTGGCACTAAGAGCCGATGAAAGACGTGATAAGCTGCGAAAAGCTTCGGGGAGGAGCAAATATCCTTTGATCCGGAGATATCTGAATGGGGAAACCCGGCTGAGCAAACCTCAGTCACTGCATGGTGAATCCATAGCCATGCAGAGGGAACCCGGTGAACTGAAACATCTAAGTAGCCGGAGGAAGAGAAAGAAACATCGATTCCCAAAGTAGCGGCGAGCGAAATGGGAAGAGCCCAAACCAGCGTGCGTGCATGCTGGGGTTATGGACTGCAAACGTGAACCGATTTGTTAGTGGAACTGTCTGGGAAGTCAGGCCAGAGAGGGTGAAAGCCCCGTACACGAAAACAATAGGAAGCAGCAGGATCCAGAGTACCACGAGACACGAGAAACCTTGTGGGAAGTCGGAGGGACCACCCTCCAAGGCTAAATACTCCTTAGTGACCGATAGCGCATAGTACTGTGAAGGAAAGGTGAAAAGGACCCCGGGAGGGGAGTGAAAAAGAACCTGAAACCCTGTGTTTACAAGCTGTGGAAGCACGTTAAGGTGCGACCGCGTACTTTTTGTAGAACGGTCCGGCGAGTTGCCGGTACTGGCAAGGTTAAGAGCTTAAGGCTCGGAGCCGAAGGGAAACCAAGTCTCAAATGGGCGTCAAGTCAGTACAGGCAGACCCGAAACCGGGTGACCTATCCATGTCCAGGTTGAAGCGGAAGTAAAATTCCGTGGAGGACCGGATCCACATCCGTTGAAAAGGGTGGGAATGAGGTGTGGATAGGGGAGAAATTCCAATCGAACCCGGAGATAGCTGGTTCTCCTCGAAATAGCTTTAGGGCTAGCCTCATATTAGTTTAGCGGAGGTAGAGCACTGAATTCCTAAGGGGGCGTCAAAGCTTACCAAGGGATATCAAACTCCGAATGCCGCATAAATGATGTATGGGAGTCAGACTGCACGAGATAAGTTGGGTAGTCAAAAGGGAAAGAGCCCAGACCTACAGCTAAGGTCCCAAAGTGTGTGTTAAGTGGAAAAGGATGTGGGATTTCAAAGACAACTAGGATGTTGGCTCAGAAGCAGCCACACATTCAAAGAGTGCGTAATAGCTCACTAGTCGAGAGGTCCTGCGCCGAAAATGTCCGGGGCTGAAACACAACACCGAAGCTTAGGAATGTATGTAAGTACATTGGTAGAGGAGCATTCTTAGTGCGGAGAAGCGGTACCGATAAGGAGCCGTGGAGCGTTAAGAAGAGAGAATGCCGGAATGAGTAGCGAGATGGAGGTGGGAATCCTCCAGGCCGAATATCCAAGGTTTCCAGAGTAAAGCTGATCTGCTCTGGGTAAGTCGGGGCCTAAGGCGAGGCTGAGAGGCGTAGTCGATGGACAACAGGTTGAAATTCCTGTACCATGTATCATCAGAACTGTGGGGACACAGAAGGACAACACATCCCGGGAATGGGAATACCGGGGCAAGCGAGGTAGGAGTACGGTTGGCAAATCCGCCGTGCAATCCGAAGACGTGACGCGCAGCGAACTAAAGTAGCGAAGTGTGTGATTCCGGCTGTCAAGAAAAGCCGCTATTGTGTGATACATGCCCGTACCGTAAACCGACACAGGTAGATGAGGAGAGAATCCTAAGGCCGGCGGGAGAAGCATTGTTAAGGAACTCGGCAAAATGACCCCGTAACTTCGGGAGAAGGGGTGCCACAGAGATGTGGCCGCAGAGAATAGGCTCAAGCAACTGTTTAGCAAAAACACAGGTCTATGCAAAACCGTAAGGTGAGGTATATGGGCTGACGCCTGCCCGGTGCTGGAAGGTTAAGAGGAGAGGTTAGCGCAAGCGAAGCTTTGAATTTAAGCCCCAGTAAACGGCGGCCGTAACTATAACGGTCCTAAGGTAGCGAAATTCCTTGTCGGGTAAGTTCCGACCCGCACGAAAGGCGTAATGATTTGAGCGCTGTCTCAACAATGCACCCGGTGAAATTGAAATACCAGTGAAGATGCTGGTTACCTGCGCCAGGACGGAAAGACCCCATGGAGCTTTACTCCAGTTTGATACTGGGATTCGGTATTGCATGTACAGGATAGGTGGGAGGCTTTGAAACATGGACGCCAGTCTGTGTGGAGCCAATGTTGGGATACCACCCTTGCGATATTGGGTTTCTAACCTGCGCCCGTGACCCGGGCGGGGGACAATGTCAGGCGGGGAGTTTGACTGGGGCGGTCGCCTCCGAAAGGGTATCGGAGGCGCTCAAAGGTTCCCTCAGGATGGTTGGAAACCATCCAAAGAGTGCAAAGGCATAAGGGAGCTTGACTGCGACACCGACGGGTGGAGCAGGTACGAAAGTAGGACTTAGTGATCCGGTGGTATGAAAGTGGGATTGCCATCGCTCAACGGATAAAAGCTACCCTGGGGATAACAGGCTTATCACTCCCAAGAGTTCACATCGACGGAGTGGTTTGGCACCTCGATGTCGGCTCATCGCATCCTGGGGCTGTAGCAGGTCCCAAGGGTTGGGCTGTTCGCCCATTAAAGCGGTACGCGAGCTGGGTTCAGAACGTCGTGAGACAGTTCGGTCCCTATCCGGCGCGGGCGTAGGATATCTGAGAGGAGCTGTCCTTAGTACGAGAGGACCGGGATGGACAGACCGCTGGTGTACCTGTTGGCCTACCAAGGCCATGGCAGGGTAGCCAAGTCTGGACGGGATAAACGCTGAAGGCATCTAAGCGTGAAGCCCCCCTCAAGATGAGATATCCCATCGCGAAAGCGAGTAAGACCCCTTGAAGACGACGAGGTAGATAGGTTAGAGGTGGAAGTGCAGTAATGTACGGAGCTGACTAATACTAATCGGTCGAGGGCTTATCCAGAAGGTTAAGGGAATAAAAGGTTTGTGAAACAATCGGAATTCAATATGTGGTTTTGAAGGTATGTATATGCCTTTAATGGCCCGGTGGCTCAGCTGGTTAGAGCGCCGCCCTGTCACGGCGGAGGTCGACGGTTCGAACCCGTTCCGGGTCGTTTTTCTTTCATATACACGCTGAAAGAGATACCTATTGGGGTCTTAGCTCAGCTGGGAGAGCATCTGCCTTACAAGCAGAGGGTCACAGGTTCGAGCCCTGTAGGCCCCATTTGAGTATTTTTTACAGAAAAGTGTATATACTAATTCAATAAGGGCGAATTCCCGAGTGGCCAAAGGGGACAGACTGTAAATCTGCTGGCAATGCCTTCGGTGGTTCGAATCCACCTTCGCCCATTTAAAATGTTAGTTGACAAAACATTTTAAACCATTTATAATTATATATTAGCGCGGGGTGGAGCAGTCTGGAAGCTCGTCGGGCTCATAACCCGAAGGTCGTAGGTTCAAATCCTGCCCCCGCAATTTTTTTTGCAAAAACTTAACCCTATGGGCGTGTAGCTCAGTCGGTAGAGCACTTGACTTTTAATCAAGTTGTCCCGGGTTCGAATCCCGGCACGCTCATTGATGCCCAGATAGCTCAGTTGGTAGAGCAGAGGACTGAAAATCCTCGTGTCGTTGGTTCGATTCCGACTTTGGGCATTTAGCACTTATCCTTAATGGATGGGTGCTTTTTTTGGCTCTTTGTCAATAGTTGGGGTGGGATTTGTTAAAATCCCGCCCCAATTCTATGAAAAGGGCCCTTTTTATGTTTAGTTCCAGGTTTTACTGATTTTGGGCATGCCAAATAAGCCTCCGCATTACCGACCTTTTTATCCTATGATGTACAGTGAAGTATCCGGGTTCGGAACCGTTTGAAATTCCGGATTCCGTAGCTGCTCCGTTTTAATACCTTTATCTTGTTGTTAAATCCTTCTGTGGGACCATTTGTCAATCCGTATTTAAAGGCATTCAGGATTTCTTTTCGCCAGGCCCTGTAGGTCTTAGCACAGTCCTCAAATTCCTTGATCCCACAGCTCTGTGCATTCGCAATCCAGTCATCAAATTCCCTCTGCTGCTGACGATACGCTTCCATCTGGCAGATATCATAAAACCACTCTTTCATGCGGTGTGCCAGACGCAGATCCTCGCTATAGTGAAGCATTAAATCACAGGCCTGTTTGTTCTCATCCTTCAGCTTTTTATAGCGGGTCAGAATGAGTTTCCGGCTGCGTTTATAATACTTACGCAGAGAAACCGGCATGGACCGCTGCAGCCGTTTGCGTACATTTTCAATCGCCCATGTCACCTGCCGGATGAAATGATATTTATCCACGATGATTGTAGCGTTTGGAAAGAAGGTCTGTGCAAGTTCGGTGTAGGGGCGCCACATATCGCAGACGAAGAACTTTACCTTCAGGCGTTCTTTCCTGGGAATGTTCCGCCAATAATCAGCCAGATGGCTCTGGGTCCGATCCGGGAGAATGTCGAGGATCCGGCGCTTTTTCGGATCAACCAGAATGCACTGATATTTACCGGTAGAAGCATTGCCTTTGAATTCGTCAATGGAAAGCGCTTGTGGAAGCTGGTCAGGCGGAGGATAGCAAATCGTGTCCAGAAGGCGGCAGACCGTCTGGACGGAAACACCGGTAAGCTCTGCGATCTGTTTTAAGGAAAAGGTCTGCCGGAGCAGGGAGACAATGTAAAATGCCAGTCTGCGGGTCCTGCGGTGGTAGCTGGGGAGGAACGAATAGGATTCCGTGAACCGTTTGCGGCAGTATGGGCAGAGGTAGCGGCGTTTGCGAAGGAGCAGGATTACTTGTTTTCCCAGTAAGGGAATGTCCTGGACTTCTTGTAAACGGTAATCATGAATCCGTTTAGTTTTAGCCCCACAGCAGGGACAAGTCTGTTCTACCGGTTGGGACTGGATGAAAATTTTAATGAAAGAGTCTGCCTGAACCACTTTTTTAATAAAAACACCTTCCAAGTTAAGGAAGGCCTTGGTATAATTAGGGTACATCTATAAGGGGTCACCTCCGTAACATTAAACTTTGGTCGGGATAATGTGTTTAGGAGGCTTCTTATAGATGTATTTTATTACAACGAAAAGAATGTTGGAAGTGTGCTTTTCAGCACACCCCAACATTCAGTATAGAACCCTTTTTTTATTGTCAAAAAGTACGTAAATACGTTATTTTAGGGAATTTATCCACAAAGAATTTATTTTAAATAGATATTATCAAGGTGGGAATTGCAGTTTTCAACAGCAATTATTTCATGTGCAATGTGTTCATATCTTTTAGTGGTTTCTATACTTTCATGCCCCATTAAAATGCTCAAATCGTAGACACCAGTATTTCCCGTTCTGCGATAGTTATCAATATTTTGGAAATATACCCCAAGGGGACTAAACGGTCTTTGCAACCCTTGCCAGTGACTTGTAACGCACCACGGTCAAAATCCAGCCCCTTTTTTACTAATGTGCATATTTCATTCTGCCTAAGCCCAGAACCCAGCATTAAAGCGATTATAGCCTTATTTCTGGCAGTCAGCCAAGGGACAGAGCATTTTGCAGAATCCAATAAATATTGTATCTCAGCAGAAGAAAGCACATGGACATTCTTTTTGGGAGGTTTAGGAACCTTTATCTTTACCGGGTCAAAGCTAAGACCATATTCAGCATGCACCCATCTAAGGAATATACGGGCATTTCTGACATATGTAGAAATAGTGGCCTTGGAAAGTGAATGGTGAAGCAATACCATGATAATTGGTACGTTTAGCAGACTTAAGGGAATCACGCAATTGGACACAAAAATATGTTGCAAGCTATTTATGTGTAACTCAAAGGTCATATGGACATTACGAAAATGGCACTCGTTCACTGCCTTTAGAGCATTTGATAAAACTAACCGAGTTATATGGTGTAAGCTCTGATTATATATTAGGTATAACAGATGAAAAAAAGCCGTATTCCAAACCCAAGAAAAGGAAGTATTATGTTGTAAAGATATAATCAAATATAGTATGATAGGTTTGCTGTCTACCCTATACCGCACAGCGGAAAGGGGGTGTGCAACATGTCCGATGTATTAAACTTCCTGGTTGCGGTTATGGCAAGTGTAGCTGGTTACTACATATGCAAATGGTTAGACCGGAACCGTAAAGACAGCTAACCAAAAAGAAGCCCCAAAGACTGGTACTCTTTGGGGCTTTGTTTAGTGCAACATGTGTACTAAACTTCCTAGTATTATTATATTATACCAATCCTGCCAATATGTCAAGTAGCCTTAAATGGCTTAAATATACTGCCTTTTAATTAAGTTGTTCCGGGTTCGAATCCCGGCACGCTCATTGATGCCCAGATAGCTCAGTTGGTAGAACAGAGGTCTGAAAATCTTCGTGTCGTTGGTTCGATTCCGACTTTGGACATTTAGCACTTATCTTATTGATAGGCGCTTTTTTGTTTTATTGTAAGATTTCCTTCATTGTAAAAATGTCGGAAGTCTGATAGTATAAATAATGTTTTAGGAATTTGATATGCTATTAACAAATCATACAACAAATGATACCAGGGGAAAATAAATGAGCAGACGGCGTAAAAAAAAGGACTCACCAATTAAGACCGTATTTTTGATTATTATGGCAGCCATTATTATGATAGCAGCCGTATATGTAATCATGTCCGTGGTTGGGAAAATCCGGTCGGATTATAAAAATCTGGATTTCACTACAGAGGAAAAGGAGATGCCTTCTATCACCATAGATACAAAGGATGAGCCAAAGGACGGATGGAATGAGACAGATAAAGGTTGGATGTATTATCTGGATGAAAAGGAATATGTGACAGACCAGTGGAAGGATATAGAGGGTTTCCTCTATTATTTTGACAGTGATGGTATTATGGCTACCGGAGAGTTGAAACAGGAAGGTCAGACATATACCTGCCATGATACAAAGGGATATCTGAAAAATATCCAGATTGATCCGGACTATGTACCTGAAAGCACTGGTGAAAACCTGGACAGTCTTGTGAGGACCAATGCATTCTGGTGTTATCTGAGGGCTGAGGACACAGGACTTTTTAAGACCATTCTGTACCGCAAGACAGTGGAGAACAAGGTAGTGGTGCTGGGAGGGGAGACTGCCCCAGAAAAGACCACAAGGAATTCTATGCGTGCTTACGGCGATTACGTATATTTCCTGCCTAAGGTAAAGGAAAGCCAGAAACAGGGCCTTTCTGAGGCTGAGAGGGGGCTTTGTGATAAGTTGTTCAGGATGAGGCCGGGAAGTGATACCAAAGAATTGATAGCTGAGAATGTGGATGGCTATATGGTACTGGGTGATATTATCTATTACTCTCAGGGCGGTAAAATTTATCAGACTACCTTGGGCACAGAGGTTGCTACCGGGGAGGCCAGGTATTCGGTGGTTATAAAAGATGGAAATTGTTATCTGGTAGATGACATGGGAAATCCCGCAGTGGCTGAAAGCGGCAGCAGCGTCAGCATAGGAGACCGGGTTTACAGGATTGAGGAAGATGGAAAGATAAAATATGTAAAACACGGCCAGGTAACCATTGACGGAAAGACCTATTATCTGGGCGGCAGCGGAACTAAATCTTCTGTCTGCGTAAAACGCGATGGGAGCGATACTGCTGTTATCAGGGAAAATTATGGTGTACAGAGCTATTGTATTGTGGATAACCAGATCTACTACAGCAGTTATGTGGATAAAGGTACCGGCGGAGAGTGGTACAGCCAGATTTTTAAAGCTGGTTTGGACGGACAGAATAAACAGGCAGTGTCAGAGCGTTTCCCTGGTGTCATGCAGAATATGTATTACTATGAAGACGAGGGCCAGATATTCGGGGAATACAATCCTGCTATATGGAAACAGGCGTATGGAACCGTTGTCATGATAGCAAGAGATGGAGGAATTTATCAGATAGAGGATGCATCCGCACGTACAGGTAAGCATGTGGACGGAAATGACATGCTGGAAATTATAATGGCCAGGGACGGCAAGGTCATCTGCCTGTGGCATGATTGCCAATGGGAGAGAAACAGCGGAATAACCAGTATCCTGTGGAGTAAAGCCATTGAGCTCAATGCAGGAGACAGACGTCTGATTGATATGGTCCCCTCAACAGAATCCGCAGAGAGCAGTGAAGCCCAGGAGACAGGTGACATAATCCAGCCAATTGAGACTATGCCGCCTGCTTCCACAGAGACTGTCTCACCGGTGGAACCTTCTATCAATAACGACCCTGTCATCAGCACGGAGGGACCTCATACAGATACAGCTGTGCCCACGGTTCCGGCGCCTGCTCCCACGGTTCCGCCGGTGACGGAACCATCTGCTGAGGTGAAGATAGTGCCGTTGGGATAAAGAGGGAAACCGGTATTAGCGGGGTTCATCCTCATCAAAATCTACTATCACATAGAATCCCCGGGAATTTTCGCGGATGTCTTTTACAATTCCGTATTCGGATTTAATGCGGTAACGGGCGGCGAAGCAGCCGGACATGGCTACAGCCGGATCAATGATATAGCTGTAGCTGCTGGTTCCTTCCCGCTCGATTATTTTTACTTTATCTCCTTTATTTACAAGTCCCTGGCGTTCCATTTTAAATTCAATGGTTCTCATTGATACCTGCTTCCTTTCCTACTTCATCACATACCATATTGATATAATCAGATAAGGTACTGTTCTGGCAGCCTACAATGTAATGATTGCATCGGTTGACCGGAATCAGTATCTTATATGCTTTACTGATGCCTATGGCTGTGGCCATGGCAGGCGTAATCTCCCCCAAAAGGGAATTAGCCATGACAATTCCGATAGGGCCGATGATGATATCTGCGTCCTGTGCATTGACAATAACCGGATTTTCACCAGTAGCGCCATAGGTGGCGCCTGCTTTCAGCATGGCAGATGTGGCGATGCTGTTTGTTCCGATGGCATATGTCTCCAGGCCTGGAAAACGCTTTTTTAGCTGTTCAATAACTGATTTACCCATCTTCCCGCCCTGTCCGTCTATGATGACAATTTTCATGGATTCACCTTCTTTTCTTTTGTGCTGGGTATATTTTAACAGAAATGCAGGGGAAAGTAAATGTTATCCACAGATGGGCGGAGTATGAGGGTGGAATTGTGGATAAAGATGAGCGGAACAATCTTATATGGGAATAAAAAGCCTTACAAGCCGGTCTTGACAAATCAGAGTCAGGTGATATAATCAAGAATAGCAATAAGCAGCAAAGGCATTGAGGGAAGCAGTAGTCAGTGGGAAGTATCCAGAGAGCAGGCCGGTTGGTGGAATGGCCGCATACCAAAGATTGACGAATACCAGTCCTGAGCCGCGTCAGGGATGTCCGGACATGTGTTACAGCATAAAGAAGGATGGGAAATGGCGCCGTACCCCGCGTTAAGGGATAAATGAGTGAAAATCAAGGTGGAACCGTGTGAATGCACCCTTGGACATAAGAATATGTCCAGGGGTTTTTATTTTCCCGTTTTTTCACAGGATTCCGGCAGCGGACATATTCAGAAGGAATGTTTTTCAGCAGAACAGCCGGAATCATCATATCAGAATAACACCAAAGAGATGGAGCCTGAAATGGCCCATAGAAGAAAGGAGATTCGTATGAAGATCATTTTACCAGACGGAAGTGTACAGGAAGCTGAGGATGAATTAAGGGCCATACGCCATACGGCATCCCATGTGCTGGCACAGGCAGTGAAAAGATTGTATCCGGATGCAAAGCTGGCCATTGGACCGGCTATTGATGACGGCTTTTACTATGATTTTGACAGGGAGGGAGGCTTCACGCCTGAGGACCTTGAGAAGTTAGAGGCAGAGATGGCTAAGATTGTAAAGGAAAATCTTCCGGTTAAGCCTTTTGTGCTTCCAAGGGCTGAGGCTGTCAGGTTCATGGAGGAAAAAGGCGAGCCGTATAAGGTAGAGCTTATCGAAGATCTGCCTGAGGAGGAGACCATAAGCTTTTACCAGCAGGGCGAATTTGTGGACCTGTGCGCAGGACCCCATATCATGTATACAAAGGGTGTAAAGGCATTTAAGCTTACGAGTATTGCGGGCGCGTACTGGCGAGGCAGCGAGAAGAACAAGATGCTTACCAGGATTTACGGAACCGCGTTTGCCAATAAGACAGACCTGGAGAGCTACCTGACCATGATGGAGGAGGCAAAGAAGCGTGACCACAGGAAACTGGGCAAGGAGCTGGGTCTGTTCATGTTTGCAGAGGAAGGACCCGGGTTCCCATTCTTCCTTCCAAAGGGAATGACGTTAAAGAATACCCTGATTGATTACTGGCGTGAGATTCATTACAGGGACGGCTATCAGGAGGTTTCCACTCCTATTATTCTGAGCCGTAAGCTGTGGGAGAATTCAGGACACTGGGATCATTACAAAGACAATATGTACACCACGGTCATTGACGAGGAAGACTATGCTGTCAAGCCTATGAACTGTCCGGGAGGAATGCTGGTTTATAAGAATCAGCCCCACTCTTACCGCGACCTGCCTTTAAAGGTAGGCGAGCTGGGACTGGTTCACCGCCATGAGAAGAGCGGACAGCTCCACGGTCTGATGCGCGTGCGCTGCTTTACCCAGGATGATGCCCATATCTTTATGAGGGACGACCAGATTGAGGATCAGATTAAGGGCGTAACAAAGCTGATTAATGAAGTGTATACACAGTTTGGCTTTGAGTATTTTGTGGAGCTGTCCACCAGGCCCGAGGATTCCATGGGTTCTGACGAGGATTGGGAGATGGCTACAAACGGCCTGAGGAAGGCGCTGGAGGACATGGGCCTTGATTATATTGTAAACGAGGGCGACGGCGCGTTCTATGGTCCTAAGATTGACTTCCACCTGAGGGATTCCCTGGGCAGGACATGGCAGTGCGGTACCATCCAGCTGGATTTCCAGATGCCTCAGAGGTTTGACCTGGAGTACACGGCTGAGGACGGTTCCAAGAAGCGTCCAATTATGATTCACCGCGTATGCTTCGGATCCATTGAGCGTTTCATCGGCATCCTGATTGAGCACTTTGCAGGCAAGTTCCCGGTATGGCTGGCTCCGGTACAGGTTAAAGTAATTCCTGTTTCTGAGAAGTCTATGGATTATGCAACCGGTGTATATGAAAAATTAAAGGCTGCCGGCATCCGCACAGAGCTGGATCACAAGGACGAGAAGGTAGGCTACAAGATCCGCCAGGCACAGCTGGAGAAGGTTCCATATATGCTGGTTCTGGGTGAGAAGGAAGCGGCAGAGGGAGCAATCACGGTGAGAAGCCGGGATAAGGGCGACCTGGGTGCTGCGGGACTGGATGCGTTTATTGAAGATATTAAAAAGATGATTCAGACAAAAGAGAAATAACAACCGCAAAAAGGCGCTTAAGATAAGGTTATATCCGTATCTTAAGCGCCTTTAAGCAAATATGACTATTGGAGAAAGGGAACCTATGCCATGGGAACAAGTCCGCCCATATCCATCCGCAATTCTGCGCAGTACAGCACCGGATGTATTCCCGGCAAGTGTTTCTATGGTTAATGCTGTAATATCATCGACAACACATTTGTCAGCTTTTATACAGACCTGTATTGCATTGACGAGACAGTTTTGGGATTCTTTGTTTTTGCCGGCTGCCTGAATCTCATGGTAGATTTGGTTTGCAATGCTCTGGCAATGGTCTCCTTTTGCTTCACATCATCTTTCCAGGTTATTTTAAGTTTCACACCGTTTTTTTTATATCATGAGTTTAATTCCGTACCAGGCTTCCATCCGTCCTCACGGTCACAACCTGCCACGGAATGAATTTCCCGCTGGCCTGGAGGGCGCGTTTCGCGGCATTTTCAATACCGCCGCAGCATGGAACTTCCATGCGGACAATGGTGACATCCCTGATATCATTGAGACGGATGATTTCCGTCAGCTTTTCAGAGTAATCCACCATATCCAGCTTTGGACAGCCGATGAGTGTGATGCGGCCGGCTATAAAGTCATTGTGGAAATTACCATAGGCAAAGGCGGTACAGTCAGCTGCTATCAAAAGGCGGGCATCCTTAAAATAGGGAGCCTGGACAGGAGCCAGCTTAATCTGCACAGGCCACTGGGTCAGACGGCTTTCCGGACATTCTCTGTGAAGGGGGGCGTCGGAAGGGGACAAGTTCCGGCTCTGGTGCATACGGGCTTTTACGGCTGCCTCATCATAGGCAGCTGCCTCCCTTTCCTCAAAGGTAATGGCCCCTGTAGGGCAGGTGGGCAGACAGTCGCCAAGTCCATCGCAGTAATCGTCCTTTATAAGCCTGGCTTTGCCATCTACCATTGCAATGGCGCCTTCATGACATGCGTCAGCACATGCGCCGCATCCGTTGCACAGGTCTTCATTTATCTTAATAATTCTTCTGATCATTCTTTTATCCTCCTCGTTATGAGTACTTTAGCCAATGGATGTTATGATAGAAGTATACAATGAAGAGGACGGATTGTATGTTGTTACAACAACATTTCATATGTGGATTTTTACCATTTTTTAAAGCAGGCATGACAGCGGGAAGATTATGGCGATGGCCGGAAGGATATTTAAGACTTTGGTCCGTTTGATGCCTGCAATTTTTAATCCCACTGCCAGGGTGATGATCCCGCCGCAGGCCTTAAAATTAGCCAGCATGGTATCAGTGACCAGGGGGAGTATGTAGGAAGCTCCTCCAAACAGAAGGATGCCCACGGCAAATTGTGGAACTGCGATAAAGCCTACCAGATAGCCTGCGGTGGTTCCGAAGATAATGGCTGTAAAGAAATCCATGACAGCCTTGGCATAGAGGATGGAATGGTCGCCGGTCATGGCTGAATTCATGGCGCCGAATACCCCGGTGCCGCTGAAGCAGAACAGGATAATCATGCTGATTAATACATCCATCTGTTCGTCATCCAGGTTCACGGGAAGTTTTTGCTCCAGCTTGTGAAGCCCCTTTAACAGATTATACTCCAGGTTCAGAAGTTCTCCTATGACCGTTCCCACGATAAGGGCCAGTACCACGGCTGACAGACTTTTTAACATGATAATAAGGCTGATTCCCATGGTGATGGCCGACAGACCAAAGATATTGGGCAGGGCTTCTTTTAATTTCTGTGGAAAATAATTTTTTAAAACTGCCCCCAGGATACCTCCCAGGAATACGGCAGCGCAGTTGGTTATGATTCCATATGGCATAGGGCATTTGTCTCCTTGTTTGATTTTAGATGTAATGTTTACTTTGTTGGTTTCCCGGTATCAGCGTGATTTTCCATTCTTTGATATAATTCCTGGAACATTTCCATAAATTTACCAACCTTTTCAGTAGGGATATCCTGAAAGGTATATTCCTCCAGTCTGGCAAATGCCTCCGTTACCTCCCTGCCCATTTCCCTTCCGCGGTCAGTCAGAAAGATATAAAAAGATCGCCGGTTGCCGTCCGTTCTTCTGCGCTCAATAAGGGATTTTGCCTCCATGCCGTTGAGTACGGAGGTGAGGGTAGCGGCTTCTATATGGCAGGCATTTGCTATTTCTTTTTGGTTTGCCCCATCGTGTTCCATGAGATAGTCCAGGACCTTGGGCTGTCCGGGAGTCAGCCCGGTATGGTACAGTTCCGCCATGAGCTGCTTCAGATATATGGCATGGCCTGCCATTAAAAGATAGTGAAATGTCATGAATATACGGACCGCCTTTCAAAATATTTAGAATGCTAATGATTATAATTCAAACTATATACCGTGTCAATTGGATTTTGCCTATGCTGCCGATATTTATTACTTTCCCCGTACTTTACAATCTTCTTAAATTTTATCATATATCAATATTAATTTATCGAATATCAATAAAAATGTATTGAAAAATAGTATAAATGGTGTTATATTCCAATTAAGGAATCTCAAGTAAGAAATTCCAGGTGAGGCTTTTACCAGGGTAACCCGCAAGCCCCACAAGCCCTTTTGCAGGGCACATAAGCAATACAGAAAGGTGGATTTAGTATGAATATGCGTTTGGTAAGGTTTACAAAAGGGCTTCTGGACATCATGTTTTATGTGGGGATGGCTATAACAGCGGCAATTCCGCTTATTTTCCATTATGTAGGTATGTATATAGAGAAATTCAGGACCTACTACGTGGTTCAGTGTGCGCTTTACATGGCGTCCGGGGTGCTGGCTCTTTTGCTGGTGCTGGAGTTGCGGCGGATGTTTGCAACTGTGCTGGCAGATGACGCATTTGTGATGGAAAATGCGGCATCCTTAAAACGAATGGGGAAATGCAGCTTTCTCATAGCCGTTCTGTCTGTTCTCCGCCTTTTTGTGGCGTTTACTCCGGCCACAGCAGTGATTATTATTGTGTTTTCAATCGCAGGCCTTTTCTGTTTTGTGCTTTGTCTGGTATTTGAACAGGCGATCCGCTACAAGCAGGAAAATGACCTGACCATATAGACAGGGAGGAATGACATGGGAATTGTAATCAATCTGGATGTGATGATGGCCAGGAGAAAAAAGGGCCTGAAGGAATTGTCTGCGGAAGTGGATATTACCATGGCAAATCTGTCCATCCTGAAAAATAATAAAGCAAAGGCAATCCGGTTTTCCACTCTGGAGGCGATCTGTAAAGCTCTGGACTGCCAGCCGGGAGATATATTAAGTTATGAACAAGAGGAAGGAGAGGATGAGAATGGACGATAAGATGTATTTGGCCGCAACAGCCCAGGGGGAAGTAAAGGTCACAGGGGGACGGGCAGAGGAGAAATTAGGCGCACGTCTGCAGCGGATTGGAAAGGAGTTTGGTTTTTTCGGCGTTCTCAGCATTTTTTATGGTGTAAGCGCCAGCTTCTGCCTGTTTCGGAATCCTCTGGGGATTACAGTCCCTTTGTTTGTGGCGGTGACCTATGGGGCTGCATTTCTGATATTCAGAAAAATGGGGGTGCCCATCAAGAAGGATTCTTATTTGCTGGCAGCCGTATCCCTTTTGATTGGGCTTTCCGCCTGTTTTACGGGTAATATGGCAGTTGGTTATTATATGAACCGTCTGGCTCTGATTTTGCTGTTCTGTATTTTCATCCTTCACCAGTGCCATCAGGATAATAAGTGGAATATAGGAAAATACATGGCTTCCATTGTTCTGTATCTGGCTCAGGCCGTGGGGATGGTTCTCTACCCCTTCCGCCATTTAGGGGAATATATACTGTCCCTTAAGGATAAACGGAGCCGGAATGTGTTCCGGCTGCTGGCAGGCGCCTGTGCGGCTGTACCGGCTGTCATATTCCTGTGTGTGCTCTTGTCTGGAGCTGATATGGTATTCAGGAACATGCTGTCAGTTGTCATTTCAAAGTTCCTCAATCCGGTTACCCTGTTTATGGTGGTGATCCAGACCGTATTCTGGTCACTGGCCATGTACTGCCTGGTCTGCAGCGCCTATGGAGGAAGCATCAGCGACGGGATGGTCAATGTACGCAGGCATTCGCCGGTGGCAGCGGTCAGCTTCATGGCCATGGTGGGTTTGGTTTATCTGGTATTCTGTGTCATCCAGATTGTGTATCTTTTTATGGGAAAGGGCAGCCTGCCGGAGGGGATGACCTATTCCCAGTACGCCAGACAGGGATTTTTCCAGCTTCTCTTTGTGGCTGTCCTGAACCTTGTGATGGTGCTAATGTGTCTTAAGTATTTTCGGGAACATGTGCTGTTAAATGGGTTTCTGCTTCTGGTCAGCCTCTGTACCTATGTGATGCTGGCATCCGCTGTGTACAGAATGGTGCTATATGTACAGCAGTACCAGCTGACATTTCTCAGAATCCTGGTTCTATGGTTTTTGGCCATGCTGTTTGTGCTCATGGCAGGGGTGGTAATTCTTATTTTCAATCATGAGTTTCCTCTGTTCCGGTTCTGCCTGGCTGTGGTATCCTCCTTTTATCTGGTATTTGCCTGGATGAGGCCGGACTATATAACAGCCCGCTATAATGTGGCGCACAGGGACAGCATTGCCGGGGTGGAGCAGAGCGACTTTATGCGCCTTTCCACAGATGCCGCACCGGCCCTGAAGGGAATGGAGGATTCCGAAATAAAGGAGCGCCTTCTGTCCTGGTATGCCAAAAGATACGAGGTTTGGGATGATGGGAACCCCATGGGACTCAGGACCTTTAATTTTTCAGTACTGAAAGCCAGAAATAAACTCTGAGAATTTCTCTATGAATCCCATGGTTTTTCATGTATACTATGAAAAGAAAAACGCGGATGATATGGAGCTGACAATATGAAAATAGCAGTGATGGGATACAGCGGTGCGGGGAAATCCACACTGGCTAAGAAACTGGGCAGGCTCTACGACTGCCCGGTTCTGTATTTGGACAGGATACAATTTGAGCCCGGATGGAAAGAGAGAAACCGGGAAGAAGCAAAACGTATGGCAGAGGAATTTTTGAATGAGAATCAGGACACGGGCTGGATTATTGACGGAAACTACGCTAAATTCTGCCAGGAACGGCGTCTGGAGGAAGCGGATCTCATTGTATTTATGGACTATACCAGAAGAATCTGCCTGTGGCAGGCGGTGAAACGGTATCTGGAATACAGGGATAAAACCAGGGAGAGCATGGCAGAGGGCTGCCGGGAGAAGATTGACTGGGACTTTGTGAAATGGATTCTCCGTGACGGGAGGGATGAGAACCACAGCTATCGGTCCATTAAAGCCAGATATCCCCATAAGACGCTGGTGGTCCGCAACCGGAAACAGCTGAAGGACAGCATGACAAGGCTGATATTGAGAAGCCGTGAGAGGACATTGGGATGAGACAGGAAGAACTTCTGATTAACCGCCTGGCCGCATATGCCAGGTCGGACATGTATCCCTTCCATATGCCAGGGCATAAGCGCAGGACGGGGCCGGAGGATTTCTTTATGAACTCCTGCGTGGACTCCTTTACAAATCCCTTTGCAGTGGATATAACGGAGATTGAGGGGTTTGATAATCTTCACCATCCAGAGGGCATTTTAAGGGACTCCATGAAATGGGCGGCAGATGTCTATGGGGCGGACCAGACTTATTATATGATTAATGGAAGTACCGGCGGGATACTGGCAGCAGTATGCGGATCCGTTCCCAGAGGCGGGAGAATCCTGGTGAGCAGGAACTGCCATAAATCCGTGTACCATGGAATCTGTCTGAATCAGCTGAAAACCTCTTATGTTTATCCACAGGAGATAGAAGGATTGGGGATACAGGGAGGAATTACGGCTGAAGATGTGGACAGGATGCTTAACCGGTATATGGATACACAGGCCGTACTTATCGTATGTCCGACCTATGACGGAATTGTATCCGATATAGAGGCCATTGCCCGGATTGTACACAGGGCCGGGCTTCCGTTGATTGTGGATGAGGCCCACGGCGCCCATTTCCGCTATGACGCCATGTTTCCTGTGTCTGCCCTGGACCTGGGAGCAGATGTGGTGATTCAGAGCGTCCACAAGACCCTTCCCAGCCTGACCCAGACAGCCCTGCTCCATATTAAATGCAACCGGCCGGACGGAGGATGCTATGCAGACAGGGAGCGGATTGACCGGTATATCCATATGGTGCAGAGCAGCAGCCCTTCTTATGTGCTAATGGCCAGTATAGAGAACAGTATATACCAGATGGAACAGACGGATATGGCGCCCTATGGGAAACAGCTTCACAAGCTGCGCCGGAGACTGGGTCAGATGAGGCATCTTCGTCTTGCGGATACAGGGCTTATAGGACAGGCCGGAATCAGGGACCTGGATATCTCCAAAATCGTGGTGTCTACCAGGGGAACCTGCCTGTATCCGGCAGAAGATGGATTGACCGGATTTACAGGCGCGCAGCTGGATGACATTCTGCGCAGAGAATATCACCTGGAGATGGAGATGTGCGGGGCAGATTACGTGACAGCCATTACCACGGTTATGGACAGCGGGGAAGGCCTGGAGCGGCTGGGGGATGCATTGACCAGGATTGACAGCCAACTGACGGATGCCGGTTATAAACCAGACGGGCGCAGCGGGAACCAGAAAAGTGTATACAGTATGCGGTGCGACACGGCCATGTCCATGGGAGAGGCCATGGAGGAGAACATGGCGTCTGTCGGTCTGGAGGACAGCGCAGGGTGTATTTCCGGGGAGTTTGTCTATATTTATCCGCCGGGTATCCCCATTGTGGCTCCCGGGGAATGGATCAGCAGACCCATTCTGGAAGTGATCCTGGAATACAGGGATAAGGGGCTTCCGGTACAGGGGCCTGCGGACCAATCCCTAAGGACCATCCGGGTTGTGCAGAAGGATTGATTTTATATTAAGACGGAATGAGAACTGACTGAGATTAGAAAGTGCAGAGAGAATCATGGGAAAGATATTTTATGTCATGGGCAAGAGTGCCTCGGGAAAAGATACCATATATAAGAAGCTCCACAGCAGAATGCCGGAACTTAAGACAGTTACCATGTATACCACCAGACCCATACGGGACGGGGAACACAATGGGGTGGAGTATTTTTTTGTGGACCCCTCCTATCTGGACCAGTGCAGGAAAGATGGTATTTTAATTGAATGCCGGACGTATGACACGGTATACGGCCCGTGGAGTTATTTTACAGCGGACGATGGGCAGATCGATCTGAAAACAGGCAATTATCTGATTATGGGCACTCTGGAATCCTACGGGAAGATGCGTGCTTATTATGGAGAGGAAGCCCTTGTCCCTATCTATATTCATGTAGAGGATGGATTGAGGCTGCGCCGGGCTTTGGAACGGGAGCAGCAGCAGACCGTGCCTAAGTATAAGGAAATGTGCAGGCGTTTTCTGGCAGATGAGGAGGATTTCAGCCCCAGCCATCTGGAACAGAGCAATATAACAAGGCAGTATGAAAATGTAGTGCTGGAGGATTGTCTCAGGGAAATTGTGCAGGAGATTGGGAGAGTTTGCCATACGCAATCAAATGCAGGACAGCCGGAAGTTCAGGACATCTGAAGCCGGATATTATAAAATACGTGCTGTGAAAGCCAACTGGATTCGGCTTTCGCAGCACGTTATTTTTGTATGAAAAATTATTATGTAAAGAATCAGTGCGCCACCTGGCCTCAGATACTGTGCACCGGCTTCTGGGGTCTTCCGGTCTGCGGATTCTCCAGATTATATTCATTAATCTTATTAAACAGCTGCCTGGCGCTGATGCCCAGCTTATAGGCGGTGGCTGATATGTTCCACCCCATCTGGTTAAGTACCCACTGAAGGTACTCCTTCTCGCTGCGGCGCTTGAATTCCCGCCAGGGGACGATTCCTGCCTGGGTAAAGGCGGTGGAAGGACTGTCGTCATCTGTTGTCTTCAGATTATAGAGAATCGGTATTCCTTCCGTGGTGATGACATGGTTCTTGGAGAGGACCACCATCCGGTCCACATGGTTCCTCAGCTCCCTGATGTTGCCCGGATAATCATAATTAATAAGAAAATCCCAGGCCTTCTCGTCGATGCTGTCGATTCTGATTTGGTTTACCCGCTGGGATTCCTCCAGGAAGAAGTGAATCATGTCCACTAGGTCCTCCTTCCTCTCCTTGAGGGCGGGGATGCGGATGACAATGGTACTGATACGGTAAAAGAAATCTTCGCGGAACGTACTGTTGCGGACCTTGGCTACCAGATCACGGTTGGTGGCGGTTATCAGCCGGAAATCGAGCTGCTTGCTGTTGTTGCCGCCGATTCGCTCGATTCTCTTTGTCTCAATGGCCCGCAGAAGCTTTACCTGGGTGGTCAGGTTGATGTCGCCCACTTCATCTAAGAACAGGGTGCTCTTATCAGCCAGCTCGAATTTTCCGGCCCTTCCCTTGATGGCGCCTGTAAACGCGCCCTGTTCATGGCCGAACAGTTCTGCTTCCAGAAGGGATTCCGTATAGGCATTACAGTTGACCGCTATGAGCGGCATATCGGAACGGCGGCTGCAGGCATGGATATACTGTGCAGCCACATCCTTGCCGGAACCGGATTCACCGATAAGGAGGACGTTTACATTGGAAGCTGCCACACGTTCACAGTCTTCCAATGCCCTCCGGTAGGCAGGGGATTTTGTGTTGAAAAAAAACTTTTTTTTCATATCGTTTTCGTCCATAAGCGTGTCTCCTGTACTTGATTTTTAAAAAATTATTAATTATGCATAAAATTGAGAAAAAATTAACATGAAAATTGTAAAAGAAGGGAAATGTGGAAGCAAAAAATAAAAAGAATCCCTCCCTACCCCCTATTATAACTGAAATTTATTTCACTATCAAGAAAAATAGTTCATGAAAAAAAGGAAATTTAAAAAGGCCAGAAGTTAAAAGAATGACAAAATAGACAATATAGAAAACCTATAAAGGACGGAAACCCGATAGAAAAAATGTATTTCCGTTGGTTAAAAGGTAAAAAAATAAAAAAAATCCCGCTTTAGAAAAAGTTGGCACGATAATTGCTCTAATATTATGTGGAATGGAATCCTATGCCTAATAAATAAGAAAGATCTAAAGGGTGAAACATCATGTACATCGTAGTGACAAACAACGTGAAGTGCAGGGACAGATATCAGGACAAATTAAAAGTGGACTTCCTGGAAAACGGTTCCTACATTGATGTGTTAATCAAGGTGAGAAACTATATACATAAAGGTTATCGCCTGGAAACCCATCCTATGGCAGGGAGCCTGAAGCCTAACCAGATTCCTTACAAAACAATCATAATTTCCGACTCTGAGGTTGAAAAAGAAGAATTTTACCAGTTTGAGATGGTGATGGAGAACAGTATTCAGTCCTGTGAGAAATTCATGAAGGACAGACGGACTCCTGATTGGCCGGAAAATATACTGGAAGACTTCAGGGACGTGGATTTATCCTTGATTGAAGGAGCTGTAAAAAAAATAATATACAAGGAGGAGTGATTAGATGAAACTTGAGTTGGGGTGCGTTCAGATTAACGACATTCAGTTTGCATCGGAATCAAAAGTGGAAAACGGAACTATTTATGTTAATGCAGAAGAGTTGAAGGCACTTTTGTTGGAAGATGAAAACCTGAAGTCCGTTGAGCTGGAGATTGCAAAACCAGGAGAGAGTGTCCGTATCATGCCAGTAAAGGACGTGATCGAGCCACGTGTAAAAGTCAACGGAGGTGGAAACTTATTCCCAGGCGTTATTTCCAAGGTGGAGACAGTGGGAAGCGGAAGGACCAACGTATTAAAGGGTTCCGCAGTTGTTACCACAGGTAAGATTGTTGGCTTCCAGGAAGGTATCATCGACATGTGCGGCGAGGGAGCTAAGTACACACCATTCTCCCAGTTAAACAACCTGGTTGTTGTATGCGAGCCAATTGACGGACTTGCAAAGCATGCTCATGAGAAGGCTGTCAGATTCGCAGGCCTGAAGGCTGCTGATTATATCGGCAAGCTGGCTAAGGACGTAGAGCCTGATGAAGTTAAGGTATATGAGACCTGTTCCGTTAAAGAAGGAATTGAAAAGTATCCTGAGCTTCCAAGAGTAGCTTACGTACTTATGCTTCAGAGCCAGGGCCTGATGCATGATACATATGTATACGGAGTAGATATGAAGCAGTCCCTGCCAACCATCTTAAACCCAACCGAATTAATGGATGGTGCTATCTTAAGCGGTAACTGCGTATCTGCATGCGATAAGAACACAACCTATCATCACCTTAACAATCCTGTTATCGCAGACTTATTTGAACAGCACGGAAAGACCCTGAACTTTGTAGGTGTAATCATCACCAACGAGAACGTATACCTTGCTGACAAGATGCGTTCTTCTGACTGGACATCCAAACTTTGCGAGTTCTTAGGCGTTGACGGCGCTATCGTTTCCCAGGAGGGCTTCGGTAACCCAGATACTGACCTTATCATGAACTGCAAGAAAATTGAAGCAAAAGGCGTTAAGACTGTTATCATCACAGATGAGTACGCAGGCCGCGACGGTGCTTCCCAGTCCTTAGCAGATGCAGATGCAAGCGCTAATGCTGTTGTTACAGGCGGAAACGCAAACATGGTCATCAACTTACCGGCAATGGATAAAGTAATCGGATATCCTGAGGTTGCTGATATCATTGCAGGCGGATTCGACGGAAGCTTACAGAAAGACGGTTCCATTGTTGCTGAGCTTCAGGTAATCACAGGAGCAACAAATGAGATGGGCTTCAATAAATTAAGTGCCAGATAGGAGGATAAGATGTCAAAGTTAAGAATTGTTCATTATATTAACCAGTTCTTCGCTAACATCGGCGGCGAGGAAAAGGCTGATTACCAGCCAGAATTAAGAGAAGGCATTGTAGGCCCTGGTATGGCGTTCAACCAGGCATTTGGAGAAGAAGCAGAAATCGTAGCTACCGTTATCTGCGGTGACTCCTATTTCAACGAGAACGTTGAAGCTGCTAAAAAGACCATTCTGGATATGATCAGCAGCCAGAAGCCAGACGCAGTTATCTGCGGACCGGCATTCAATGCAGGACGTTACGGCGTTGCCTGCGGTACTGTTGCACTGGCAGTTAAGGAAGAGTTAAACCTTCCGGTTCTGACTGGTATGTACAAAGAGAACCCAGGCGCTGACATGTACAAGACCAAAGTATATGTGGTTGAGACCAAGAACAGCGCAGCCGGCATGAGAAGTGCAGTTGCCACCATGGCTCCTCTGGCACTTAAGCTTGCCAAGGGTGAGAAGCTTGGTTCTTCCAAGGAAGAGGGCTATATGCCAAACGGCATCCGTGTCAACTTCTTTGAGGACAAGAGAGGCTCTCAGAGAGCAGTAGAGATGCTGATTAAGAAGCTGTCCGGCAAGGAATTCACAACCGAGTTCCCAATGCCTGACTTCGACAGAGTAGATCCGAATCCGGCTGTTAAAGATATGGCTCATGCAAAAATCGCTCTGGTTACCTCCGGCGGTATCGTACCAAAGGGCAACCCGGACCACATCGAGTCCTCCAGTGCTTCCAAGTACGGCAAGTATGACATCGACGGTGTCATGGACCTGACAGAAGCTACCTATGAGACTGCTCATGGCGGATATGATCCAGTATACGCAAACGAAGACGCAGACAGAGTCCTTCCTGTTGACGTTTTAAGAGAATTTGAAAAAGAAGGAAAAATCGGCAGCCTGCACAGATATTTCTATACCACAGTTGGAAACGGTACATCCGTAGCTAACTCCAAGAGATTCGCTGCAGAGTTCGCACAGGAGCTGAGGAATGACGGGGTAGATGCGGTCATTCTGACCTCTACCTGAGGTACCTGTACACGTTGCGGTGCAACGATGGTAAAAGAAATTGAAAGAGCAGGAATCCCTGTAGTTCATATTGCAACTGTAGTTCCGATTTCACTGACAGTAGGAGCTAACCGTATTGTTCCTGCTATCGCTATTCCTCATCCTCTTGGCAATCCTGCATTGACCATGGAAGAAGAGAAGGAAATCAGGAGACATATACTGACCAAGGCTCTGACAGCACTGGAGACTCCGGTTACAGAGCAGACTGTGTTTGAGTAAACCGTAATTTAGAAATCCGTAAAAAGAACATTGCCCGGTCCTTCCAATGGTGCCTAAAGTTACCATGGTATGATTCAACAACGTTCTGAAAATGGTGTAATTGCACAAAAAAGAGTTTGCAAACTGCCTGTTTAGTGATAAAATGTTATTTGAAGCGGCATTTTGTGAACCCTGAAATTCAATTGATGTGTAAGGAGATATTCTGATGGACAAGATTTATGATGTCATCATTCTGGGTGCAGGTCCTGGCGGACTTGCAGCTGGAATCTATGCAGGAAGAGCGCGTCTTGATACGCTGCTCATTGAAAAAGGAAAAGACGGCGGCCAGATTGCCATTACAGACGAGATTGAGAATTATCCCGGACAGATGGTAGACGGCGAGAGCGGTCCTTCCCTGATTGAAAGAATGACCAAGCAGGTAGAGAAGTTTGGAGCTGAGCGTGTCAGCGATACCATTGTCAGCGTTGATATCGAAGGTCCTGTAAAGACACTGGTTGGAAGCAACGGAACTTATAAGGCACGTACCCTGATCATTGCTACCGGCGCTTTCCCAAGGCCAATCGGCTGCAAGGGCGAGGGCGAGTTTATGGGCAAGGGTGTTTCCTACTGTGCAACCTGCGATGCTTCCTTCTTCGAGGATCTGGAAGTATTCGTAGTTGGCGGCGGCGACTCTGCTGTTGAGGAAGCCATGTACCTGACAAAGTTTGCAAGAAAAGTTACTGTTATCCATCGCCGTGATGAGCTGCGTGCGGCAAAATCCATCCAGGAGCGCGCGTTCAAGAATCCTAAGCTGTTCTTTATGTGGGATACAGTTGTGGAAGAGCTTCACGGAGACGGCATCCTTTCCGGCATGACTGTTAAGAATGTTAAGACAGGCGAGCTTACAAGAATTGATGCAGACGAAGACGACGGCCTGTTCGGCGTATTCGGCTTCATCGGATACAACCCAAGAAGCGAACTGTTCGAAGGCAAGTTGGAGATGGACCGCGGATACATCAAGACCGACGAAGACATGCACACCAATGTGGAAGGCGTGTACGCAGTTGGCGATATCCGTGTAAAGAGCTTAAGACAGGTTGTTACTGCTGCTGCAGACGGAGCAATCGCTTCCATGCAGGTTGAGAGATGGCTTGCAGAGCAGAAATAAGTGATTCATAGTTGAGAAAGGGAGGTAATACCAATGGTAGATTTAACCAAGGACAATTTTGAAGAAGAAGTATTGAAAGCTGAAGGCACAGTACTGGTTGACTTCTACGGTGACGGATGTGTACCATGCCAGGCTCTTATGCCACATATCCATGCTATGGAGGGTGATTACGGCGATAAGATCAAATTCACCTCTTTAAACACCACCAAGGCACGCCGTCTGGCAATCGGACAGAAGATTCTTGGTCTTCCTGTTATCGCTATCTACAAGGGCGGCGAGAAGGTTGCTGAGTGCGTTAAGGACGACGCAACTGTTGAGAACATCAAGGCTATGATTGAGGCTAACTTATAATTTGTCCTCAGACAACCGCATTATTTTACTAGCAACCGTCAATACTGACGTTTGTCTATATTATGGCGCCGGGGCAATACCCGGCAGCCAAATCAAATACCAAAAATAAAATAAGGAGGAAAACGGATATGGCAATTTTGAAAGACAAAAAAGTCATCATCATCGGAGACCGTGACGGTATTCCGGGACCAGCCATAGAAGAATGCGTAAAGACCGCAGGCGCTGAAGTTGTATATTCTTCAACTGAGTGCTTCGTCTGAACGGCCGCTGGTGCTATGGATCTGGAAAATCAGAAGAGAGTTAAAGATTTCGCTGAGCAGTACGGCGCTGAGAACATTGTAGTTGTTCTTGGAGCAGCAGAGGGTGAGGCAGCTGGTTTAGCTGCAGAAACCGTTACAGCAGGCGATCCTACTTTTGCAGGTCCTCTAGCAGGAGTCCAGTTGGGACTAAGTGTATTCCATGTTTGTGAGAACGAGATCAAAGATGAGGTTGACAGCAGCGTTTATGACGATCAGATCAGCATGATGGAGATGGTTATGGACGTTGATGACATCGCTAAGGAGATGTCTTCCATCAGAGAGCAGTATTGCAAATATTTATAATTAAAATGTAACAGTCCAGAACAGTTACATTAGATGTAATTCCCCGGGAGGCTCTTCATGGGGTCTCCGGGGGTTTTGTGCAATCAATGGGTTTTTATTGCACAACTATGCTAGTACTGCATTGCGCAAGTTCCAGTATGATACATAGCTGTACTTTGCGGCGGAGCGAAGGCGGCCGCGGACTGAGACTTGCGCAACGCAGTACTAGATGTCATAAATTATGGTGAGGTGAAGGAATGAACGGTTATGCAGTTTTAAAGGGTGCCAGCTATACATTGGCGGTTACACCTGATATGGTTATTCACAATGGTACAACACAGACAACAGAGATGATTGTTAATCCTGAGTCAGAATATTTGAAGGAACTTCCAAGCCATTTGAGAAGTTTTGAGGATGCCGTTAACTATATGCCGAACCAGGTATATATTGGCAATGAAAAGCCACAGAAAATGGCTGAGGTTGGATTCCCATGGTATGATAAATTAATGGATGGAGCCAGCAAGGACGGCAAGTACGGCGAGATCATGCCAGAGGATGAGTTCTACGGCCTGATTCAGATCTGCGACGTATTTGATCTGGTTAAACTGGAAAAGGGATTTGCAGCTGATGTTAAAGCTAAGCTGGACGCCCATCACATGTTCACAGACGAGCATGTAGCTATTCTTGATAAGAACAGCGAGACAACACAGGAAGAAATCGCTGCTCTGGTAAATGACGAGCATGCAGAGCCTCTGTACTTCAACAATGTACTGGTTGGCGCTGTTAAGAGAGCTCATGACGTGGATGTCAACTTATCCGCACACGTTATGTTAGAGAACCTGGTAACAAAGGCTTCTAACGTATTATCCTTACTTAACTTAGTAAAAAAAGCAGGAGTTAATCCCGCTGACATAGATTATGTTGTTGACTGCTGCGAGGAGGCCTGCGGCGATATGAACCAGAGAGGCGGCGGCAACTTTGCAAAGGCAGCTGCTGAGGTTGCTGGATTTGTCAACGCAACCGGTTCAGACGTAAGAGGCTTCTGTGCAGGACCAGCTCATGCAATGCTTCATGCAGCTGCCCTGGTAAAGGCAGGAACATTTAAGAACGTTGTGGTTACAGCAGGCGGCTGTACCGCTAAATTAGGTATGAACGGCAAGGACCATGTAAAGAAGGGACTTCCGATTCTGGAGGACGCTATCGCAGGATTCTCCGTATTAGTAAGCGCTGATGACGGCGTAAGCCCACAGATCAGAACTGATATCGTGGGACGCCACACCGTTGGAACAGGATCCGCTCCTCAGAACGTTATCTCTTCCCTGGTAACCAATCCTCTGGATGAGGCTGGTTTAAAGATTGTTGATATCGACAAGTACTCTCCTGAGATGCAGAATCCGGATATCACCAAACCCGCAGGCGCAGGCGATGTTCCTGAGGCTAACTACAAGATGATTGCTGCTCTTGGTGTTAAGAGGGGCGAATTACAGCGTAATGAGATTGCAGATTTCGTTAAGGAGCATGGTATGACCGGCTGGGCTCCAACCCAGGGACATATTCCTTCAGGCGTTCCTTACCTTGGACTTCTGAGAGACGAAATCCTGGCTGGCGAGACAAAGCGCGCCATGATTATCGGTAAGGGAAGCTTATTCCTTGGAAGAATGACCAATCTGTTCGACGGCGTATCATTCGTGGTTCAGGCCAACGATGGTTCTGCTTCAGAGGAGAACGGCGGCGTAGATGAGAGCAAGGTAAAGGCTATGATTGGCCAGGCCATGAGAGCGTTTGCCGAGGGTCTGATGGGCGAAGAGGAATAATTTTCACCGAGAGAAAGGAAATATGTTATGTCTGATAAGAAAATAAAAGCTATGATTGCTAATACTTTTCTTGAGGTGGCCGATGCTCTTGAAACAGGACAATATGGCAAAAAGCCGGTTATCGGCTTCGCCTCAGAAGGCAGCGAACATGGCCAGGATAATATAGAAGAAGCCATGAAGATTGCCGAGATGAAGGGACTTAAGGCTGTCCTGATCGAGGGGGAAGACCTTCATAAGAAGATGGAAGAAATGCTGGATTCCGGCGAGATTGACGGCGCTGTAACCATGCACTATCCATTCCCCATCGGTGTGTCCACAGTAGGAAAGGTTGTCACCCCAGGCAAGGGAAAGCCTATGTATATTGCCACCACCACAGGTACGTCCGACACAGACCGTATCAGCGGCATGGTTAAGAACGCAATCTATGGAATCATTGCAGCAAAGGCAGACGGTGTGGAGAACCCAACCGTAGGCATTGCCAACATTGACGGCGCACGCCAGACAGAGAAGGCACTTCTCAAGCTGGCTGAGAACGGCTATGATATTAACTTCGCAGAGTCCGTAAGGGCTGATGGCGGTATTGTCATGAGAGGAAATGACCTGCTGGGAGGAACACCCGACATCATGGTTATGGATTCCCTGACAGGCAACCTGATGATGAAGGTATTCTCTTCCTATACCACAGGCGGTAATTATGAGTCCTTAGGATTCGGTTACGGTCCCGGCGTGGGCGAGGGATATGACCGTCTTATCATGATTGTGTCACGTGCTTCCGGCGCGCCTGTAATTGCAGGAGCCATGGAGTATGCCACAAACCTGATTCGCCATGACTGGAAGAAGATTGCTGATGAAGAATTTGAGAAGGCAAATAAGGCCGGACTTAAGGATATCATCAACGAGTTAAAGTCCGCAGGCAAGAAGGACGCAGGCGCAGCAGCCGAGGAAGTGAAGATGCCTCCTAAGGAAGTAGTTACTTCACAGATTCCGGGTATCGAGGTAATGGACCTGGAGGACGCTGTTAAGGCGCTGTGGAAAGCCGGTATCTATGCTGAGAGCGGCATGGGATGCACAGGCCCCATCGTACTGATGTCTGATGCCAACAAGGATAAGGCACACGAGATTCTGAAGGCAGCCGGATACGTTAGCTAAGATAAAGCCATTCATTCATAAGTTATACATTTTCCGTGCCCGCGAAACATCGCTTTCGCGGGGCGGAAAATCAGAATAGATTTAAGTTTTCGCGATAACTTTTTTGAAAGTTTCGGATTGACATACAACTGAATACATGATAGTATATTAAAGTTAAATGCTATCCAAAAGATATGGAGGTAGATAGGTTGCTGGTGTGCCTCGCGGTCTTCAAAACCGTTGTGGGGGGTTAAGAGCCCTCTGGGTGGGTTCGATTCCCACCTCCTCCGTTTAAACCATATCTGTAGTGGAGGTAATATATGATGGAAGATAGAAGAGAGTTACTCCGAAAGATTCCGAAAATTGACGAGGTGCTGCAGGATGAGCGGCTCTTTTTTTTTACGGAAAGTACGCCCAGAGCAGTGATTGTGGACTCGGTCAGGGAAGTCATTGATGAGCTGAGAAAGGACATTCTGGAAGGCAGGCGGAGTCAGGTGGGGACCAAGGAAACGCTGATGACGGAAATTGTGGCCCGCATTACAGGCAAGAAGAAAAAGAGCCTGCGGCGGGTTATCAATGCAACCGGGGTGGTGCTGCACACCAACCTTGGAAGGGCAAATCTGTCGGACAAGGCCTGCGAGAGCATCATGGACGTGGCCAGAAATTATACCAATCTGGAATACGATGTGAAGCGCGGATCCAGAGGGTCACGCCATGACCATGTGGAAAAAATCCTCACCAAGATTACGGGAGCGGAAGCCGCCATGGTGGTCAATAACAACGCGGCGGCCACCATGCTCTGTCTCTCCGCCCTGGCAAAGGACAAGGAGGTCATTGTCTCCAGGGGGGAGCTGGTGGAAATCGGAGGTTCCTTCCGGGTGCCGGAAATCATGGAACAGAGCGGCGCCAGGCTGATGGATGTGGGAACAACAAACAAGACAAAGCCCTCGGATTATCTGAATGCCTACCATGAAGGTGAGACCGGCGCACTGATGAAGGTCCATACCAGCAACTACAGGATACTGGGCTTCACCCAGGAGGTGGAACTTCCTGAGATGGTGGAGCTGGGTAAGAAATTAAATCTTCCGGTTATCTACGATATGGGAAGCGGTCTCATGGCTGACCTGACAGACTGCGGGGTGGACGAGCCCACGGTTCTGGACGCCTTAAAGACCGGCATAGACGTGATTCTGTTCAGCGGGGACAAGCTGTTAGGCGGGCCTCAGGGCGGTATCATCGCAGGAAAGAAAGAGTACATTGATAAAATGAAGGCCCATCCCCTGGCAAGGGCGTTCCGGGTGGACAAGATGACGCTGGCGGCCATGGAGGCTACCTTCTTTGAGTATTCGGATATCCGCCAGGCCCGAAAGACCATACCGGTGCTGAACATGATAACCACACCGGCCGCAGAGCTTAAGGACAAGGCGGAGAGGCTGGCCGGGGAGATCCGCAGAACAACCCATCACTTCACCGTGGAGGTGGAGGCGTGCAAGGATCAGGTAGGCGGCGGTTCCGCCCCCACGGTGCTGTTGGACGGATATGCGGTGGCCGTTCAGGGCAGGACATTGGCGCCGGAGAAGATTGAGCGCCTTCTCCGCAAAGAGGAAATTCCAATTATTATAAGGATTACCCACAACCAGGTTTATCTGGATGTGAGGACCATCAGGGAAGATGAGTTTGAATATATTGTAGCAGCGTTTACCGCAATGGACAGCAGACAGGTTGAGGGGTGATGATATGCAAAATGTAATAGTGGGAACAGCCGGTCATGTGGACCACGGCAAGACATGTCTCATAAAGGCTCTTACAGGGACGGATACGGACAGGCTGAAGGAAGAGCAGAAAAGGGGAATAACCATTGAGCTGGGATTTGCCAACCTGCCCAATGACGCCGGAATCCATATTGGAATCATAGATGTACCGGGCCATGAGAAGTTTGTGAAGAACATGCTGGCAGGTATTGGCGGCATCGACCTGGTGCTTCTGGTGGTTGCCCTGGATGAGGGTGTTATGCCTCAGACGGTTGAGCATTTTGAGATTCTTAAGATGCTTCATATCAAGCAGGGCATTGTGGTGTTTACCAAGGCCGATCTGGTGGATGAGGACTGGGCTGAGCTTGTTAATGATGATGTGGACAATCTGGTTAAAGGTACCTTCATGGAAAAGGCTGACCGCATCCAGGTATCTGCCTATACCGGAAAAAATATTGATGTGCTGAAACAGATGATAGTGGATAAGGTAAGGGCGGCAGGCACCAGACGCCAGGAGAAGGAGCTGTTCCGTCTGCCTATAGACCGTGTATTTACAATGGAAGGATTCGGCACGGTTGTCACAGGAACCCTTTTGGAGGGCTGCTGCCAGGTAGGTCAGGAGGTGGAGCTTTATCCCACTGAGAAAACCGTGAAAATAAGGGAGATACAGACCCACGGCCACAAGGTGGACATGGCCTATGCCGGCCAGAGAACAGCCCTCAACCTGGTTAATATCAAGAAGGACGAGATTAACAGGGGAGATGTTCTGGCTGCTCAGGATTCCCTTTTGAAAAGCCAGTTCATAGACGCCAAGGTGCAGTTATTTTCCTCCACGGACAGGGAACTGAGAAACGGAGACAGGGTCCACATCAATTATGGTTCAGCCCAGGCCATATGCAAGGCAGTTCTCCTTGATAAGGATGTGCTGTCTGCCGGTGAGGAGGCTTACGTGCAGTTCCGGTTTGACGAGCCTGTGGCTGTGAGGAGGAATGACCGGTTTATTATCCGTTTTTATTCTCCCACCATTACCTTTGGCGGAGGCATCGTGCTGGAGGCTGAGGCGTTAAAGCATAAGAGGAATCATGAGGAAGTCATTGACAGCCTTCATATAAAGGAGCTGGGCACTGATTTAGAGGTCCTGGAGCTGGAGCTTAAGGAGGAGAGCCGGTACTTCCCGGTTCCTAAGATACTGGCCGCCAAGCTCAACTGGACCAATCAGGAAACAGAGGAACAGCTGGAGGTCCTGGTCAAGGGGAAGAAGGCTGTCCGCCTCAGCGACGGAAGCTTTATCCACAAGGATTACTGGAATGAAATCACGCAGTACGGCACCGAACTCCTGAATCAGTTCCACAAGGAGAATCCTATTTCCGACGGCATGGAGAAGGAAGAATTTAAGAGCCGTATATTGGATAATTTCAAAATCCGGGAGTCCAAGAAAGCAGATGTCCTCCTGAATGAGATGATTAAGCGCAGCATTACGGTCACCATGGCAAGCGCCATAGCGGCAGCCGGATTTAATGCTGAATATTCCCATGAGCTTAAGGGGATGTTAAAAGACATAGAGGACACATATCTGAAGGCAGGATATGAGATACCGGCCACGGACGATGTGATCGGTAAGTTCAAGGACAAGAAGATGGCCAAACAGATTGTAAATGATCTTGTGAAAAAGGGTACATTGATAAAGATAAATCCAGGCGCCTTGATTCACAAGGACAACTGGGACAAGGCCATGGGACTTCTTAAGGGATACTTTGATTCCCACCCGAACATTTCCCTGGGAGATTACAGGGATCTGCTGGGAACGTCCAGGAAGTATGCTGTTTTATTCCTGGAGTACTGCGACCAGCAGAAGATAACAAAGAAACAGGACGATGTACGTATCCTTGTCCAGAAGTCAAGGTAGGCGGCTATGGAATTCAGACAATTAGAAGCATTTGTAAATGCGGTAAAGTACAAAAGTTTTTCAAAGGCAGCAGATGCCACCTTTCTGACCCAGCCCACAATCAGTGCCCACATCAATAATCTGGAGAATGAGATGGGGACAACCCTTGTGAACCGCACAGGAAGGGAGATAACCCTGACAAAGCAGGGGGAGCTGTTTTACCCCTATGCCATTGATATGCTTCATACCCGGTCCCAGGCTCTGGCTACGGTACAGGCCCAGTGCGAGGCGATGGACGGTGTTTTGGATTTATATGCATCCAGCATTCCGGGGCAGTACTATCTGCCCCGGCTCATAGGGGAGTTTCATGCCAAATGCCCCAAAATCCGTTTTTATGTGGATCAGTCGGACAGTAAGACTGTGATTGAAAATGTCATGAGCCAGAAGGGCGAGATTGGACTCACAGGCTATAAGATGCATAACAGTCTGGTGTATGAGCCTGTGTTTATGGATGAGCTGGTGCTCATTGTGCCTGATACGGAGAGGTATGCCAGGTGGAAGATGGGGAGCACGGTGAGCTTCCGTGATTTTGAACATGAGACCTTTATCCTCCGGGAGGAAGGCTCAGGTACAAAACAGGAGATGGAAAAGGCGGAAATCCACGGTGTCCCAGTCTTTAAAAATGTGGACGTGATTGCCCGCATGAACAGCACCGAGACCATCAAACAGGCTGTGGCCGGAGGCCTGGGAATTTCCATCCTGTCCAGGATGGCTGCCGGGGAAAAGGAAGAAACCCACCGGATAAAGTATCTGAAGATAGACGGCCTGGACAAGAAACGGACCTTTTACATGGTATACAGCAAGAATATACGCCTCTCCCCGATAGCGGAAGCCTTCCGGGATCTTGTGATTGATTACAGGGACAGAAACTGGCAGCAGGATATCGGGCGGTTTATGTAAGGGTTTATGTAAGGGTACATGCAAGGTTTTCTGTAAGGATTTATGCAGGCTTATCCTGCATGGAATTTTGTATAGAAAATGTCTATAGTAAAAAAACATGCTATGTTTTTTTGAATTGGATTTGCCCCTTTCACTTTGGTAAGATGAAGGTAGTTTTACCAAAAGAAAAGGGGATATGATTATGAATCTGACAAGCTCTAAAAAGACGCTGCTCTTATCCGGAGTGGTACTGGGAATACTGGCATGTATTCTCGCTTACTTTGGCAATCCAAAGAACATGGCAATCTGCGTGGCCTGCTTTATCAGGGATTCCGCCGGTGCCATGAAGCTTCACACCGCGGCGGTGGTGCAGTATTTCAGGCCGGAAATCGTGGGTTTTGTCTGCGGTTCCTTCCTGATTGCCCTGGCTACCAGGGAATACCGTTCCACGGCAGGGTCGTCTCCCATGCTGCGCTTTATCCTGGGTGTTATCATGATGATTGGCTCCCTGGCATTTCTGGGATGTCCGCTGCGCATGGTAATCCGTATGGCAGCCGGTGATTTAAACGCATATGTGGGATTTCTCGGATTTGCAGCCGGTGTATTTACCGGAACTATCGCTTTAAAGCATGGATTTTCACTGGGACGGGCTCACGAAACCGGAAAGATAAACGGGGCAGTGCTTCCGGTTGTCCTGGTGGTGCTGTTTGTACTGAGCCTGACCACCACATTGTTTGCATTCAGTGAAAAGGGTCCGGGCAGCATGCATGCCCCTGCGCTTCTTGCCCTGGCTGTGGCCCTGCTGTTTGGCGCCATAGCGCAGAAATGCAGGACCTGTTTCGCAGGCAGTATCCGTGACGTCATTTTAATGAGGAATTTTGATTTGATTACTGTGATCGGCGGACTGTTTGCAGTCATGCTGGTGTTTAATCTGGCTACAGGCGGATTCAAGCTTTCCTTTGCAGGACAGCCGGTTGCACATTCACAACATATCTGGAATATTCTGGGACTTTACGCCGTTGGTTTCGCGGCTGTCCTGGCAGGCGGATGCCCGCTTCGCCAGCTGGTTTTAGCCGGTCAGGGTTCCTCTGATTCCGCTGTGACATTTCTTGGACTTTTGGTGGGAGCTGCTTTCTGCCACAACTTCGGGCTGGCAGCATCGGCAGCAGCTGCAGCTACCGCAGATGCGCCCGCAGCTCCGGGCGGTCTGGCCATGGCCGGTAAAGCCGCGGTCATTGGATGCATTGTTATTCTGTTTATTATCGGATTTATGCCAAAGCCGCAGGAAGGGAAATAGGAGGTAAGAGATATGTATGAAGTAGATGCAAGAGGTTTATCCTGTCCTGAGCCTGTGATGCTGACGGCAGCAGCCCTTAAGAAGCACAAGGGAGAGCCGGTGAAGGTGCTGGTCAGTGAACCTCATACCAGGATGAATGTTGAGAAATATGCAAAGAGCCAGGGTAAGACGGCCACAGTAACCAAAAAGGGGTCTGAATTTGAGATTGTGATTGAATAATACAGATGTCCCGGATTCACAGCGTGTCTGAACCAGGGCTTCTGAAACCGGATGCTGCAGTGGAAGGAAATCAGGCTGTTTGACCGCCTGGTGACAGTCTGCTGCAGCATATTTTAGATACGAAAGGATTTATGGGATGAGAAAAAAAGAACCAAAATTAATCATTACATTTCATACCACGGCAGAAGCCATTGCCATGGAGAAGCTTTGTAAGGAAAACCAAAAGACAGGAAGGATGATACCGGTTCCCAGGGAAATATCCGCGGGCTGCGGCCTTGCCTGGTGCTGCGAACCTGACATGGAACAGGAGATGTCTGAGTTCATGAAGGAAAAGGGCATGGAACATGAAGAAATGGTCCGGCTCATGTACTGATTTTTAGGTGTATGCCAACAGGTGCCCTGTCTTATGTATGAATGTTGGACGGACACCGGATTGTGATTGAAATTTCCCGATTGATTAGATGGGAAAGGGAGGCGCTATTATGATTTATTTTGACAATGCAGCTACTACCATGAGGAAGCCGGACTGTGTCATTGATGCAGTGGCGGACGCCATGAGGAATTTCGGCAATTCCGGCAGAGGGGCCCATGAGGCTTCCCTGGATGCGTCCAGGATGATTTATGAAACCAGGGAGAGAATTTCGGAGTTGTTTAACCTGGGAAATCCGCTGCAGGTTGCATTTACCAGTAATTCCACTGAAAGCCTGAACACGGCCATCCAGGGCCTGTTTTCAAAAGGGGACCATGTGATTACCACGGTACTGGAGCACAATTCCGTGCTTCGGCCTCTTTATCTGATGGAAAACCGGGGCGTCAGCCTGACGATTCTGCCCTGCGATGAAAAGGGTGTTCTGTGTTATGACCAGCTGGAGGAAAGCATACGGCCTGAGACAAAGGCAGTTGTGTGTACCCATGCCTCCAACCTGACCGGCAACCGGATGGATTTGGAGCGTGTTGGCGAACTCTGCCACAGACACGGAATCCGGCTGGTGGCAGACGCCTCCCAGACAGCGGGAGTCCTTCCCATTGACATGAAGAGGATGCATATAGACGTGCTGTGTTTTACCGGCCATAAGGGGCTTCTGGGCCCCCAGGGAACAGGCGGAATCTGCGTGGGAGACGGTATACGCATAAGACCCCTTAAGGCAGGGGGAAGCGGTGTTCATACCTATCTGAAGGAACATCCCGGGGACATGCCCACGGCCCTGGAGGCGGGGACGCTGAACGGCCATGGAATAGCAGGCCTCCATGCCGCCCTTGGCTTTATAAAGGAGACTGGGGTGGAAACCATTCACCGCAGAGAGGCAGAACTGATGCGCCGGTTTTATGACGGTGTGGTACAGATACCGGGAGTCCGGGTGTACGGTGATTTCACCTCTGATGAAAGGGCTGCCATTGTGGCCCTGAATATCGGGGATTACGATTCCTCAGAGGTCAGCGATGAACTGGCTGTCACTTATGGAATCTCCACCCGCCCCGGCGCCCACTGCGCGCCTCTGATGCATGAATCCTTTAAGACCGTGGAACAGGGCATGGTGCGGTTCAGCTTTTCTTACTTTAACACGGAGGAAGAGATCGATGCCGGGATTCAGGCAGTGAGGGAATTGGCGGCAGAGGAGTAGTCCGGACATATGATATAAAAATGGTGCAGAATCGGTGTTATAAGCCAGCTTAACATCTGATTCTGCACCATTTTTTGGATCTCGGTTTTGGTCCTCTAAAGGCCGGGCAAACTGCGGCAATTAAAAAATATATTTATTTTCCTTGACTTTTAATGATGCTGTGACTATAATGATAATAGGAACTATTATTATTTATAAGAGGTATATGATCAGCCTGATTCGATGCAGCAATTTACCGGATGTATCCAATTAGGGGAGCATAGAATGCCCCTATAAACACAAAAGAGAAGGAGGTTTTACATGAGAAGTATCACAACGTTGGATTTACAGTACGCACACAGGTTTTATGGTTTTAAAGGTGAAGCACAGTATCTGCACGGACACACAGGCATATTAACATTAGAGGTGGAGGACACGGTGAATGCAGGCGTCAATATGGTATTCCCCTGCAACGAGATCCAGAAAACAGCGTGGGAGGTTTTAAAGAACTTTGACCATGCCACGATTTTACGGGAGGATGATCCGTTGCTTCCCGCCCTCCTTGGGGTATATGAAGCTCAGGGTATCAAGGACGGTGCTCCCAACAATATTATGAAAGGTCCTGCTTTCAAAACAGATCTTGCAACAGCGTATCCGGAATGCCGTCTGGTTGTAACAAAAGAAACCATGACAGTGGAGGGCATGATTAAAATTGTCTATGATCTGTTAAAAGACAAATTAAACATCGTTAAAATAACCTTCACAAGCGGTGTAAACGCTGCGTCTGAGGAATTTAAGCCCCAGAGGACAATGGAGCGCTGCCCGTTATGCGGCATTGCTTTAGATGAAAATGGTGTCTGCCCGAAATGCGGTTACAGGAAATAGAACTGGTACGGAAAACGGGAAGCAGGAATGATTTAAGCTGATAGTTGGAATTAAGAGATTGCTGCGGCAGGTATACTGCCGCGGCTATTTTTTATATCCGCAGAAAATACGTTTGGTTGGATAATATGCATATATAAATATTAAAAATAGCATAAAATATATGCAATAGTTCAGAATAACAAAAGAAATGTAAGAATAACAAATGGAAAAACGCACAGTAAAGTCATATAATATGACTATCGGAGGTAAAAACTCCCAATGAATACGTGAACTGAAAATATGATATAAAAGGAGAGGTGTATTATGAAGAAACGGTTTTTAACAGCTTCACTGGCAACAATGATGGTTTTAAGCCTGGCAGCATGCGGCGGCGGGAAGGCGGCCGACACAACAACAGCTCCGGCAGCAACAGAGGCACCGGCAGATACCAAGGCTGAGGACAAAGCAGAGGAAACTAAGGCAGAGGAGACAAAGGCAGAAGCGGAAGCAGCAGGTGAGAAGGCTCCTGAGGATTATAAGGGAACCGTGGTTGTATATTCGCCCCATGACGCGGATCCTCTGAATGCAGGTGTTAACCTGTTTATGGAGAAGTATCCTAATGTTAAGGTAGAGGTAGTGGCGGCAGGTACCGGCGAGCTGTGCAACCGTATTGCAGCTGAGACAGCCAATCCCATTGCAGATGTACTGTGGGGCGGAGGCGCTGACTCCCTGGCAGCTTTCAAGGAATATTTTGAGCCATATGTATGTGCTAACGACGAATTCATAGGCGCTGCTTACAAGGATCCGGACGGACTGTGGATTGGCGAGAGCCCGCTGCCAATGGTTATCTTCTATAACAAGGACCTGATTGAGAAGGATGGCCTGACCATTCCTGAGACATGGGAAGACCTGACAAAGCCTGAGTGGAAGGGAAAGATTGCGTACTGTCTGCCATCCAAATCCGGTTCCGCTTACACACAGCTGTGTACCATGATTCTGGGCCATGGCGGCAAGGAAGACGGATGGGATTTCATCAAGAAATTATATGACAACCTGGATGGAAAGATTGTTGACTCTTCAGGCAAGTGCCATAAGATGGTGGCTGACGGTGAGTTCTATGTGGGACTGACCCTGGAGAAGGCTGCTGTGCAGTACAAGGATGACCCGTCGGTAGGTTTTGTATATCCTAAGGATGGAACCAGCGCTGTGCCGGATGGAGTGGCCCTGGTTAAGGGATGCCCGAATGAGGAGAACGCCAAGCTGTTTATTGATTTCGTTACATCCAAAGAGTGCCAGACCGAGCAGAGCGGAAACTGGGGACGCCGTCCTGTAAGAAGCGACATGGAAGTTGGCGAAGGCATGGCTAAACTGGAAGATATTCCGCTGGTTGATTATGACTTTGACTGGGCAGCCAATGAGAAGGAAGCCATCATTGAGCATTTCAATGATATCATGGTAGATTAAACCTGTGGGAGTATTGCTTATAGATAAGCAGTAGAGATATAGAATCAGAGCAACACGGTGAAAAGGCTGTCCGGGCCCGGAAGGGCGGGACAGTCTTTCACGTAAAGGATAGGATTGAATCAGGATTGGAAGATGGGCCGGGAGAAGGCAGCGTCAGCATATAAGGAGGAAACTGGTATGAGCCATGGAGTTATCATAAAGGACGCCGTTAAGAGGTACGGTGATTTTACAGCGTTAAAGGGAGTGAATCTGGAGATAAAACAGGGCGAATTTTTTACACTGTTAGGGCCCTCCGGATGCGGCAAGACCACGCTGCTTAGAATGATAGCGGGTTTTAACAGCGTGGACGGCGGAGAAATCTGCTTTGACGACAAGGTTATCAATAACCTGGAGGCCCACAAAAGGGATATCGGCATGGTGTTCCAGAATTATGCCATTTTCCCCCATCTGACTGTGGCAGAGAATGTGGCCTATGGTTTAAAGGCAAAAAAGTATCCCAAGGACCAGATTCCCGGCAAGGTGGAGGAGGCTCTTGACCTGGTTCAGATTAAGAATCTGAAAGACAGAAAGCCCAACGAGCTGTCCGGCGGGCAGCAGCAGAGGGTGGCCCTTGCAAGGGCATTTGTCATAGAGCCGGGCGTGCTGTTAATGGATGAACCCCTGTCCAACCTGGACGCAAAGCTCAGGGTACAGATGAGGACAGTCATTAAAAAGCTGCAGCGCCGCCTGGGAATTACCACCATCTATGTGACCCATGACCAGGAGGAGGCACTGGCCATCTCTGACCGTATCGCGGTTATCAAAGAGGGCGAGGTGATGCAGGTGGGTTCCCCGGAGAATATATACAAAAAACCGCAGAATACATTTGTGGCAGGATTCATAGGGGTTTCCAATTTCGTGGAATGTGATGTGAACGGCGAAAATCCGGCAGCGGCAGTTCTTGATATTAAGGGAGAGTGCACGATTACATGCAGTCTCAAGGCACCTTTTAAGGGAAAAGGAATCATTTCTGCCAGGCCGGAGCAGCTGTTCTTTGATGAAAAGGAAGGTCTGCCGGGAAAAATTGTTATATCCACCTTCCTGGGTGATTTCATTGAATATGAGATTGAACTGGATAACGGACAGACCGTACAGCTTAACGAGTACACCAAGGATGTCCGCGAGCTGCGCCCGGACGGACAGCGGGTCAAGGTCAACTTTGATATCAACGCGGTAGGCGTTTACGACGCCGGAACCCAGGAGGTGATTTCATGGTAAAGTCGCGCAAAAAGCTGGACTTTTGGTTCTGGGTCAAGGTACTGGTAGTGGGGTTTATGCTGATTTTCCTGTTTTATCCCTTCTGTACCCTGATAACACGAAGCTTTTTTTCAAAAAATGCGGCTGGTTTTACCCTGGAGAACTATATCCGGTTCTTTACAAAAAAATACTATTACAATGCCCTGGGGCGAAGCCTGTTCGTATCCGTGGTCACCACACTCACAACCTTAGTGGTGGGTGTGCCCATTGCCTATGTTATGTCCAGGTATAATGTGGTGGGAAAAAGGTTTATCCACATTTTTATCATCATGAGCCTGATGAGCCCGCCGTTTATCGGGGCTTACAGCTGGATTACCCTGTTTGGACGTTCCGGTTTTATCACCAGCCTGTTTGCCAATATCGGTATCCATCTGCCCAGTATTTACGGCAAATTGGGTATTATTATCGTATTTACCTTTAAGCTCTTCCCCTATGTGTACCTGTACACGTCAGGGGCCATGGGAAGCATAGATTCCAGCCTGGAGGAGGCTGCGGAGAATCTGGGAAGCAATAAGCTGCGCAGGCTGTGGACCATTACCCTGCCCGTGGTGCTTCCATCCATTGCAGCAGGAGCCATTATGGTATTCATGACCAGCCTGGCTGATTTCGGAACCCCCATGCTCATCGGCGAAGGCTATATGGTGCTTCCGGTTCTGGTATACAATGAATATATGAGTGAGATTGGCGGCAACGCCCATCTGGCCAGCGCATTGTCTGTTATTATCGTGATCTGCTCCACCACAGTGCTGCTGGTGCAGAAGTATTATGTATCCAGAAAGAATTACGTCATGACAGCCATGCGTCCCCCCAAGGAAGAAGTGCTTCACGGATTCAAGCGTTTCCTGGCCACATTCCCTGTGATGCTGGTCACCTTTGTGGGAATCCTGCCGCAGATTGTGGTGCTTATCACCAGCTTTATCAAATGTGATTTCACGGGCTTCCAGAAAGGATTCAGCCTGGGCAGCTATATCACCATATTCAACCGTCTGTGGACCAACATCAGGAATACATTTGTATTTTCCACGGTTGCCATTGTGTTCATTATAGCGCTGGGTATGCTGATTTCCTATATAGTGGTCCGCCAGAAGGGCGTGGCCGGGCAGCTGATGGATTTAATTATTATGTTCCCCTTTGTTATTCCGGGAGCTGTTCTGGGTATCAGCTTAATCGTTGCGTTTAATAAGCCACCGGTGGTTCTTACAGGTACGGCCCTGATCATCATTATCGCCTTTGTGGTCAGAAAATTGCCCTATACGGTGCGATCGGGTAGCGCCTTCCTGCAGCAGATGGACCCAAGTGTGGAGGAGGCGTCCATCAGTCTGGGCGTGTCACCTATGAAAACCTTCGGCAAGGTAACGGCAAGGCTCATGGCGCCCGGTGTGCTGTCCGGAGCCATCCTCAGCTGGATTACCTGTATCAATGAGCTGTCATCCAGCGTCATGCTCTATGGGGGCAAGACAAGTACCATCTCTGTAGCAATTTATACTGAGGTGGTCCGCAACAGCTATGGTACGGCGGCAGCGCTGGCCTCCATTCTGACTGTGAGTACGGTTGTCATGCTGCTGATATTCCTGAAGGTGAGCAAAGGAAAGGTGTCAATCGTGTAGTATGTGCAAAAGCCTGAAGCGTTTTGTGGAAACCTTCAGGCTTTTATGAGGAAAATGAGGAGAAAACATATGGTAAAGTTCGGGACAGGCGGCTGGAGAGCCATCATTGGGGAAGAATTTACAAAGGAAAACATACAAAAGCTGGCGCTGGCCATATGCCTTAAGATGAAGGCAGAGGGTGTGGAGGGTCAGGGCGTTGTCATGGGGTATGACAGGCGGTTCCTTTCAAAAGAGGCCATCATATGGTCCTGCGAAATATTTGGAAACCAGGGAATCCGGGTGTGGTTTGTAAACCGCAGCTCGCCCACTCCGCTGGTAATGTTCTATGTGATGAAGCATGAGCTGAGCTACGGCATGATGGTGACAGCCAGCCATAATCCGGCCATCTATAACGGTATCAAGGTGTTTACATACGGGGGAAGGGACGCGGATGAGAAGCAGACAGCAGAGATTGAGTATTACCTGGAACAGGCAGAGGAACTTTATCTTCCCAATGAGGAGGAAAACGGACAGATGCCGCCGCCATCCTACCTGGAGCTTGTAAGGAAGGGCATGGTCAGGGAAATCAATCCCATGAATGAGTATCTGGATAACATCATATCCGTGATCAACATGGACGCCATCAAAGAGCGAGATTTGCGCATTGCCATTGATCCCATGTACGGTGTGAGCCTGACGGCTCTGAGCACCATTCTTTCCATTGCAAGGTGTACCATAGAAACCATTAATTCCAGGCACGACACCCTGTTCGGCGGAAAGATGCCGGCGCCCACAGAGCGGACTCTGCGGAATCTCCAGAATTATGTGCTGGACCGGTATTGCGATATCGGCATTGCCACGGACGGAGATGCGGACAGACTGGGAGTCATTGATGACCAGGGACATTATCTCCACGCAAACAACATACTGGTCATGCTCTATTACTATCTGCTGAAATACAAGGGGTGGCGGGGACCTGCTGTGCGCAACCTGGCAACCACCCATGTGCTGGACAAGGTGGCAGAGAGCTTTGGGCAGAAATGCTACGAGGTGCCGGTGGGGTTCAAGCATATATCCGCGAAAATGCAGGAAACGGATGCCATTATAGGAGGCGAGTCCTCAGGCGGACTGACGGTAAAGGGCCATATACACGGAAAGGACGGCATCTATGCGGCGGCCCTTCTGGTGGAGATGATAGCTGTCAGCGGGAAGAGGCTGTCGGAGATAGCGGCGGATATCAGGAAGGAATATGGAGCCATCCATATGGCGGAGCGGGATTACAGGTTTACGCCAGAGGAAAAGGAACGAATCCATAACATCCTTATGGAGGAACGGAAACTGCCGGAAATGCCCTTTGAGACAGACCATGTTTCTTATATGGACGGATGCAAGGTATATTTTAAGAACGGCGGCTGGGTTATTGCCAGATTCTCTGGTACGGAACCGCTGCTTCGCATATTCTGTGAGATGGAATATGAACCGGATACAGTCAGGGTGTGCAATCTGTTTGAAGAATATCTGGGACTGTAGGAACAGGCCGGATAGACAGGAGATATAAAAATGGTAATCAAACCCCATCATTTTATGGACATTATCAAGCTGTATGGAGGCGGAATCCAGGTTTTTGTACCGGATACGGATTACGGCCATGATTTTTACCGGGCAGCAAATGAGATTATAGGGAATCACCGGATACAGATAAAAGTCACATCCGGGGCTGATGATATATGCGGGCCATGCAGGTTCCTGGGCAGTGACAAAACATGTACGGATTGTATTTCACATATAAAGGGAATCCGTTCCAAGAATAGCTACAATAAGATGCTGGATTGCCGCATCATGGATATTCTTGGCCTGGGTGAGGACGCTGTGTATACAGCTGAGGAATTGTGCCGGATAATGGGAGACTGTCCGGGGCTGGTGGCGGATGTGTGGAAGGAGGAAGCCGAAGCCTGCCGGGAAACGGCAAGGAAACGGCAGCAGCTGTTTGAGGCAGGGGTGAGAAAATATTTGGATCAGGGTAATGAAGTTATATGAATTGTGATTTAAGCAGTAATGTGTGAGGAAGGCTGCGGTTTCGTTGGCATGTGCCGGTGGAATTGCAGCCTTTTTTTGTGGATGAAGATGTAACTGTTTTGTATCGGATGTGGAAAAAGGAACGCCGGCAGACTGTAAGTCAGATGCTTCCATAAAAAAGAGAGGGAAGGGGGTGAAATTGGCGGATTATTTGCCTGGTTTTTGTATCAAAGTTGTAAAATTGTTTCTGGACTCTAGGTTCAAATGGTATAATGAGCCTAATTACTTTATTTTACAGGTCAATATATACAATCACCGGTTATAAGTCTTCGGGCAGAAAAGGGGCTCAGACTAAAGATGAGGAGGTACTGGTAATGGAGAAGGTGTCGGGGCAAAAGAGAAAAAGCAGATTAAGAGGCTGGGTATTCTGGCCTCCGTTTTTAGTGCTGCTGATGGTATTGATTTTGGGATTTGTGTCCCAGGATGCTTTTTTGAAGGTGGTCAATGGGGTAAAGGATTGGATTTGGGGGAATTTTAAATGGCTGTTCTCAGGTTATGGACTGGCAGCGGTGGGGGTATGCTTCTATGCCTGCTTTTCTAAATTTGGAAATACAGTGATTGGCGGAAAGGATGCCAAACCGATACTGGGCAAATTCAACTGGTTTGCAATCAGTTTGTGTACGACCATAGCCGCCGGTCTTATGTTCTGGGCAGCAGCAGAGCCGCTGTATCTTATGAGTGATCCATCGCCGTTTTTTGATATAGAGCCCAACTCACCTCAGGCTGCTGTTTTTGCCATGGCCCAGATGTATCTGCACTGGGGTATTACACCCTATGCAATTTATGCCCTGGCCGCAACTGTATTCGCGTTTACCTATTACAATATGAAGAAACCATTTTCATTGGGGGCCTGCATTTCGCCGTTGCTGGGGGAACGGGCAACAAAGGGAAGGCTGGCAGACATCATCGACGCCCTCTGTATTTTCATACTCTGCGCCGGTATGTCGGGTTCCCTGTCCACAGGGGCATTTTCTGTGGCGGGAGGCATATCCAACATAACAGGAATACCTACCAACGGCATTATGCTGATAATCGTCATGGCGGCCATTATCCTGGTATATACCATATCGGCGTCTTCGGGCATTATGAAGGGAATTAAGTGGCTTTCCAGCTTTAATGTATATATATTTTCATTCCTGATTCTGTTCATTTTCCTGTTTGGACCCACAAAATTCATATTGAACTTTGGCGTTGAATCAGTGGGAGAGCTGATGGATTCCTTCTTTATGCGCAACCTGTTTACGGATTCCATGAACCTGGGCAACAGCTCCTGGTCCAGCCTTGGGAACATGAAGGTAGGATACTGGGCCAGTTATCTGGCCTGGGCTCCGGTTACAGCCCTGTTTTTAGGAAAGCTGGCAAGGGGATACAAAATCAGGGACTGTATTATCATAAATCTGTTTGTGCCCACTGTTTTTTCCATGATTTGGGTTTCCATATTCGGAGGTACGGCTATCCACATGCATATGCAGGAAAGTCTGATTCCGCTGCTGGAGACTTCAGGGGCAGAATCCATTGTATATAAACTTTTCGAGGTGCTTCCCCTGAGACAATTGTGTATTCCCATATTCGTGCTGGCAACCTTCATATCTTTTGTTACGGCTGCGGATTCCAATACCAACGCAATTGCTTCTGTGTGCACCTCGGGAATGTCCGAGGAGGAAATGGAGGCACCGGCCGGCCTTAAGATACTATGGGGTATGATAATTGGTGTCATGGCAGCTGTCATGGCTGTTTTTACAGGAGTGGGGGGAGCCAAGACTCTTGCCAGCATAGGCGGTTTTCCATCCATGTTTCTGCAGATTGCATCCTGCGCCGCGTTGATTAAAATTATGCGCCATCCTGAAAAGTATGATAAATGCCGGCAGGATACAGGAAACGGAAAGGAAGATACAGGGGAGGGGAAACATGTACAGGATACTGATTGCGGAAGATAATAAGGCTATTTCCAATTTGATTAAAACCCATTTGTCTTTTGCCGGATATGATACCAGTCAGGTTTATGACGGGGAATTTGCACTGGAAATTTTGGAGGCGGAACCCTTTGATTTGCTGATTCTGGACTTAATGCTGCCAAAGGTAAGCGGAGTGGATATTCTCGCCAGGGTAAAGGATTGCCAGATGCCCATTATCGTGGTGACGGCCCTGGACGATTTGAGCAGTAAGGTCCAGTGTCTTCAGGTGGGGGCAGACGATTATATTACAAAACCATTTGACAGCATGGACCTTTTAGCCAGGGTGGGAGCGGTACTGCGCCGGTGCAGGCGCCGCCCCATGTCCCTCAATGTCAGGAATATCAGCGTGGACCCGGACCAGCACCGTGTGCTTAAGGACGGAAAGGAGATAGAGCTGACACCCAAGGAATTTGACCTGCTGTACTACTTGTGTTCCAACTGCGATAAGGTACTGACCAGAAAGGAAATCCTCTCCGATGTATGGGGATATAATTATGTGGGGGAGACCAGGACTGTGGATATCCATATCCAGAGGCTGAGAAAAAAGCTGGATTGGGAGGGCGCCATACAGACCATAACCAAGGTGGGGTATCTGCTTAAAGGGAGTGATGACAGATGAAGCTTTGGCAGAAAATATTTCTGGGCGCATTTATAGCCAGCGTGGCCATATTCTTTTTCTGCGGATTCTATATTGTGGTGACCGGGCTGCATTTTACGCTGGAAGGTGAGATGAAAAGGACGGAATATTACCAGTCTGTCTACGCCCGGAAAATAAAATCTTTTTTCCGGGAACCAGATGTGCAGAGCGGGCTGTCAGGGTTCATGGATGGTTTCAGGGAAGAACTGGCGGGTGAGGGAAGGTATCTTCAGGTCTGGGAGGGGGAGGAGCTTCGATATGACAGTTTTGAGAAGTTTCCTCCGGCACCGCGCTATACTTTCGTGGAGGGACAGGCAGCATATACGCCTACGTATATGAAGGATATAGGGGATTCCAGGTATCTGTACGTGGAGTCCGAATTTCCCTGTGACAATGCCATGTATAAGGTTGTGATGATTAAGGATTTATCTGATATATATAAATCCTGCGACATGCAGCTGAATATTTTCTTTGCTCTGTGCCTGATACAGGCTTTTATCACAGCCATGATTATGTTTCTGATTACCAAGAGAATTACCTCGCCCATTGAACGGCTGAATGAAGCGGCAAAGCTTATGGCTCAGGAATCCATTCCCCTTAAGCTGGCCGTTGAGGGGGAGGATGAAATCAGTGAGCTGTCCCATAACTTTAATCTGATGTCTGAGGCCATCAACAGGAACATTGATGATTACAAACAGATTGTAGGCAATCTGACCCACGAAATAAAAACCCCTCTCACATCCATCATTGGTTACGCAGAGCTGCTTAAGAATCATGAGTGTGACAGGGAGCTTCAGGAACAGGCATTGGATTATATCCTGGAAGAGGGAAAACGGCTGAATTCCATTACCCGGAAAATGATTAAGCTGTCGCGTATACAGCCGGGGCTGCTGAACATAGAGCGGCAGGACGTAAAAAAGATGCTGGAGACATCGCTGATGGCTGTGAGGATGAAGGCCGGGCAGAAACAGATTCATTTTACTTCGGATATTCCGGAGGGTATATTCTGCTATGGTGACAGAGAGTTTCTCATTACCATGATGGAAAATGTCCTGGACAATGCAATCAAGGCTTCCCATGAAGGCGGAGTCATTGAAGTCAGGGCAGCCGGCGAAGGGGGGGCACTGGCTTACATCCAGGTAACAGATCATGGAATCGGAATCCCGGCTGATATTCTGGATAAGATAGACCAGCCGTTTTTTAAGGGGGATAAGGCCCACAGCCAGGGAGGAGACGGTTTTGGCATGGGACTGGCCATTTGCAAGTCGGTGATGCTGCACCATCACGGCTCGCTGAAATATGAGAGTGTAGTGGGAGCGTATACCACGGTCACGATGAGGTTTCCCGCTGCTGATTACCTGCGACTGGAATCGCCGGAACAGACAGACCAGGTGAAAAAGGATTCTTTGTGGGTGTATGAGGCGTCCAACATCATACGCTGACAGGAAATTGGGACGGATTGTATCAAAGCTGTAACCAAACTGTTGTCTTTTGAACAAGAAGACGGCAGTTTGATTTTTATACGGTATAATGAGAGACAAGTTGAGACGCGTATCAACAAAAACCAAGAGAAGACGGTACAAAAGGGGGTTTTATAGTGAACAGTAATAAAAAATTTGATATGAAAAAGTGGACATCCCTGTTGGTGCTCTGCTGCGGTACAGGTGTTATTTTCCAGCTTCCCTATATCCGGAATACATTTTATATTCCTCTGGTGGAGGCCCTTAATCTAAGCAATGAGGAATTTGGAGCACTGTCCACGTCCTATGCAACCATTTCCATGATATGTTATTTCTTCGGCGGGTGGATTGCGGATCGCGTATCCCCAAGGAAGCTGCTGACTATTTCCTTCATATCCACGGGCCTGGTGGGACTTCTATTCTCCACCTTCCCCAGCTATGGCACCATGAGGCTGATATTTGCGGCCTTCGGTGTGACCACCGTACTTACATACTGGTCAGCGCTTATCAAGGCAGTGCGGTGTCTGGGGGACAGCAATGAACAGGGCCGCCTGTTCGGTATACTGGAGGGCGGAAGAGGAGTTGTGTCGGCAACGGCCGTGTTTGTGCTTCTGGGGCTTTTTAACAGCCTGGGAGGCGGAAAGTTCGGATTGAGCTGGGTGATTCGCTCCTATGCCCTGCTGGCCATCATAGTCGGCATTGCCCTTTGGTTCCTGATTAAGGATAAGAAGGAGGATGTGGTAAGCGGTACAAGCCTGGTGCAGCAGATTAAGAGCGTGCTCCTGATGCCCAAGATGTGGATGATATGTCTCATTATTTTCACAGCCTATTCCATCTATGCAATCCTCAGCTTCCTGCCGCCTTATATGGTATCTGTATATGGCATGTCCAAGAATTTCAGTGTCCAGATTGGAGGCATCCGTTACATCATACAGTTTGCAGGGGGAATCACAGGCGGTTTCCTGGCTGACAAGATTGGTTCCAGGATAAAGACAGTTCTGTTGGGGTATACGGCCATTATTGCATTTCTGATTGTGTTCCTGCTTACACCGCAGCAGCCTTCACTGGCCATGCTCTGTGTCTTTGATTTCATCCTGTTAAATGTAACCGTGTACGCGGTGAGAGGCATATACTTTGCAGTCATTGACGAGGCGCAGATTGACCGTTCTGTCACAGGCGCGGTTTCCGGTATGGCATCCTGTATCGGTTATCTCCCTGACGTATTTCTGTATACCATGATTGGACGCTGGATTGACCAGGGCGTACAGGGTTACCGCTCCATGTTCCTGTATGGCATCGGAACCTGTATTGTGGGCGCGGCAGTGGCGGTCATCCTGATTAAGAGTATCAGGAAAATCCCTGCAAAGGGTTAAGTGAATGAAGAGGGACAGCATTAAATTGGCAATGGAAATGAATAAAAAATTATATATATGTATGGAGGTATTTTATGAAAATCACAGGTATTGAAATCAAACAGTATGCAAAGCCATTGGACCCGCCATTCCTGGCATCATGGGATCCCAACCCACGGGTAAAATTCGCGTCTACCATTGTTTATGTATACACAGATGAGGGAATTACAGGAATCGGATCCGGCGATCTGATGACAGGCTTTGCGGGCCATGAGAAATTCTTTATCGGCAAGGATCCGTTTGAGATGGAAAACCATAACAAGATTATTGATAACATTGATTTCCATTATGGAAGGTGCTGGCCTTTAGACATTGCTCTATGGGATATCATTGGAAAGAAATGCGGACAGCCCATATATAAACTTCTGGGCGGGAAACAGGATAAGATAAAGGCATACTGCTCCTGCGGGGCCAGGATTCCGGCAGAGGAAAGAGCTGAGAAGGCCAGGGAATATGTGGAGATGGGATTTAAGGCAATGAAAATCCGTTTCCACCATGAGGATGTGAGAGAGGATATCAAGGTGGTAGAGGCTGTCCGTGGGGCCATTGGCGATAAGATGGAAATTATGGTGGACGGCAACCAGGCATGGAAAATGCCATGGGATGTGGAGCGTATCTGGGATTTGAAGAAGGCAGTGAAGGTGGCCAGGGAATTGGAGAAGCTGGGAGTATACTGGCTGGAGGAGCCGCTTCACCATGCGGATTACGACAATCTGGCCCGCTTAAGGGAGATGACGGATATCCGGATTGCAGGCGGTGAGATGAACCGCAGATGGCATGATTTCAGGGATTTGGCAGATAAGGGAAGCTATGACGTGTACCAGCCGGATACGGTGCTGTGCGGCGGCTTTACCCGCACCAAGAAGATTGCCGACTATGTGCAGTCCAAGGGAGCTGTTTTCTGTCCCCACACATGGTCCAATGGCGTGGGCCTTCTGGCTAACCTTCATATGGCCTGTGCTGTCAGCGACGCGGAATACCTGGAATACCCATTTGATCCGCCTGTATGGACGGTTGACCGCAGGGATTACATCCTTAAGGAGGAGGATAGAGTCCTGGTTGACAAGGACGGTTACATGCATGTTCCCCAGAAACCAGGACTTGGATTTGAGCCGGATGAGGAAGCGCTGAGGGAATATGAGATTAAGGATTACTATGTAGGTGAATAAGTATAGAAACCATAAGGGCGTTCCCTGTTCAGGCAGGGGGCGCCCTCAGGCATGTATGGGGCTCTGGTTGGAAAATGGTTAAAACACCGCAAACCTCACATAGGTCCGGTCATCAAAACTCTGGTTTCCTTTTACAAGACCTTTTGTTCCTCTGTTTTCCCAGAGGCACTGAGGGTCTTTCTGCAACAACTCATCCAGGGACTTCTCGCTTTCAGCCAGGGTGTCTTTTAATACGGGGTAACCGTCGCTGGCCAGTACGACCTGGGTTTGGGGCGGGACCGGATAGACGGACACATGGTGAGAGTGAATGGCAAAACCGTCAAGTACATCATAGCCATAGGGCCGGTCCTGGTTGGCCAGAAGGAATTGGCGGCGCAGCAGAGGAAGGATGCAGGCCCGGCCCGGGTCATGCCGGGCAAAATCATCTTCGGCTCCGCCTAAAATCAGTTCAGCCTGGTTATAGAGACAGCGGATTTCTGCCATGAGGCCGTCGATTTCCTTGCCGTGGGAGTGAAGGGTATCCCCGATAAGGCACTGACAGTCCCCAAAGGCCCACACTTCCCTTTTCTGACAGCTATACAGGATGACCACTGCCTGAAGCCGCTCCTCCGGGTGGTCCCTCAGGAATTCACGCCGTCCGCTTCCGGCTTTTGCTAAGGCCTGGTTTAAATATTCCATCGCAGAAGCAGCGTCTATGCCGGGCTCCATGGTTTTAAGAGCCTGGGCCAGTATCTCCCTGGCATAGCGCCCGCTGGTCATGGGAGAAAGAAAAACGGATCCGCCTTCTGACCCGTCCGGCCAAGTAAGCTCTCCCTTGCTGGTGACACCGTCTATGACCGCGATAAAGTCATTGCTGATAAAAAGACCGTCCTCGCATTTCTTCTGGTCCAGGTATTTGGAACAGATAAATTGTTCAATGATTTGGACACCCATATTGTTTGCCTCCGTTTAACGGTAATTTCCGCGTTCTGTCTTAAGGGTAACACGGGGCAGGAATGATTTCAATGGCTTCGTCAATGGAAAAATGGGTTTTTCTTTGGTATAATGTAGCAAATGGGACTGATTGACATTGGGGCGCCAATGCCGGGAAGGAAACAAGCGTATGAAAAAGACTGTCATGGGTATGAAGGCAGCTGTGAAGGGTAAAAGAGGGAGTGTGAAGGGGATAAATAGGACTGCCTGGGGAAAACGGGATATAGCGTTCTGTGCCCTATGCTTTTTGTGTACGGCAGCTCTTTCCTCATGCCAGTCAGGTCCGCAGACAGCTCCCATGCCCGCTGTGCCGGACCTGGTTCTCTATACGGCCCAGGAGGAAGAGATATATGAGCCCATCATCAAGGAGTTTGAGGAGCGCACCAACCTGATGGTGAAGGTGGAACGGGGGTCCTCCGAGGAAATGACAGGCAGACTGGAGAATGAGGAGGAAAAACCGGATTGGGATGTGGTGTTTGGAGTGGGGATAGAGACCCTGGAACAGACCAAGGAACATTGGCAGGAATATAAAAGCCCGGAGGCAGCATTTATAACAGATAGCTTCCAATGTGAGGATAACCGGTGGACCAGCTTCTCCGCCCTGCCTCTGGTCATCATGTACAATACAAATGTGGTGACCTACCGCGAACTGCCGGTGGGGTGGAACAGCCTTCTGGAGCCCAGGTGGAAGGGAAGGATTGCATTTGTGGACCCGCGCCGGTCTGATGTGTATTCGGCTGCCCTTGTGACGGCTGTCCATACATGGGAGAAAAAGGGGGATTACCTGGAACGGTTTATGGAAAATCTGGAATATGGCACCCTGGACAGTATGCAGGAGGTGAATGCCGGTATCCTGGATGGAAGGTATTCCCTTGGGGTCACCATGGAGGAGTCCGCCCAGGCCCTGCTGTCAGAGGGAGCTGACGTGGATTATATTTATCCCCAGGAGGGAACCACGGCCCTTCCGGACGGCACAGCCATTGTAAAGGGATGCGCGAATCCTGACGCTGCCAGGCAGTTCCTGGATTTTACGGTGAGCAGGGATACCCAGAGGATTCTGGTGTCGGATTTAAACCGCCGCTCCGTGAGAGGAGATGTGCCGCCGCTGCCGGGATTGTCGCCCATTGGCAGGCTGCCGCTGATTGAGATGGACCTGGAGGAGCTTTCCAGGGAAAAGAAGGATGTACTGGCCAGGTGGAACAGCATTCTGTCCCGGCAAAATGCGGGGGGGGGGGCATGAAATGATATGGTACCGGAGACTCTCTTTTAAAACCAGGGTATTTCTGGGCTGCCTTCTGGTGGCTTTGGTGCCCCTTACATTTTCAAGTGTTGTGATGATGCGTCTGTTTACTGCCTCAATCAACCGCCAGATAACCGTGGACGGAAACCAGCAGCTGGAAGAAGTCAGGGAACGGTTTACCCAGCTGTTGGAAAATTGCCAGAAAGCTTGTGAAACGCTGACAGAGGACGGTTCTGCGGCATGGGTCATGATTGACAATAAGACCATAGAGTTCCAGAAGGATTTGTATTTGTCCATGTACCAGGCGGTTCAGGAGATATACAGCCATGCGCAGTTCAGTATCTATGATGCGGGCGGGAAACTGCGTTTTACCACGGATACGGCGCCCAAGAGCAGCCGTCTGCCTGTGAACTGGGGACTGCTCAACAAGGCGTCGGGGGAGCAGGGAATCACCTATTACAGGACAGATCCTTACCTGCCGTCCTCCGGCAGCGACGTGCTGATGCAGGGTGCATTTTCACTGGAGAGCATCCACGGGGCCAGGACCGGGTATGTGGTGCTGGACTTTACCAGGGAAAATTTTGACAACCTGCTGAACGGTTTTTATTCGTCCGGTGATACACTGCTGGTACTGGATTCCCACCAGAAGCCCCTCTACTGTTCCAGGCCGGAATACGGGGAACGTGAAATCAGTGATATAATCGGGCATACCATATCGGGCCAGGGCGGGACGGAAAAAGAGGGGGTATATACCAGATATCTGTGGACCAGGGAACCTTCCCAGGGCTTTTACATCCTGCTGCGCTGCTCCGCTCCCATCAGCGCCCCGGCCGTGCGCACCATGGGTACGGTGAGCCTTGCGCTGTCCGGCCTGGGACTGGTGCTCTGCCTTTTCATATCAGGCGCGTTGTCCCGGAGCATCGGCCAGCCGGTGAGCTTGTTGGATAAGGCCATGGCAAAGGTGAAAAAAGGGGATTTGTCCATCCGCATCCGCACCAACCGGCAGGATGAACTGGGCAGGCTGACAGAGAGCTTTAACCAGATGACCGGGGACCTGCAGAAGTACCTGGATGATACGGTGCAGAAGCAGAAGGATTTAAATAAGACCACGCTTAAGCTGTACCAGACCCAGCTGAACCCTCATTTTCTCTATAATACCCTGGATTCCATTAAGTGGAACGCCAGAATCAACCAGGTTCCGGAGATTGCAGTGCTGGCGGAAAACCTGGCTGTCATTCTGAGAAAAAGCATATCCAGCCGGCCCTTTATCACACTCAGAGAGGAGCTTGAGACCATCGAGAGCTATGTGGAGATACAGAAAATACGTTTTACAGGGCGGTTCCTGTATGAGACAGAGATACCGGACCAGCTGGAGGACTGCATGGTGCCCAAGATGATCCTGCAGCCCCTGGTTGAAAACGCCATCATCCATGGACTGGACGGCTGCGGACACGGCTACATCTGTATTTACGCGTTCCAGAAAGAGGGGATACTTAACATATCGGTGACAGACAACGGATGCGGCATGAGCCGGGAGATGGAGGACTGGATTAACAGCGAAGCTCCGGCAAAGAGGGACGGCCATCTGGGATTGTACAATGTTATCAACATATTGAAAATATATTACGGACAGGAGTACGGTGTGAAGGCGGCTGTCACGGAGGATGGGACCACCATCACCCTCAGGCTGCCGGTTCAGAAGGAGGTACCGGATGTATAAAGTCATTGTGGTGGAAGACGAGACAATGGTCAGGCGCGGGATTATCCTGACCATTGACTGGGCGGCACTGGACTGTGTGATTGCAGGGGAGGCTGCCAACGGGGAGGAGGGGGCAGAGCTGGCGGTCCGCCTGTCCCCGGATATAATTGTGACGGATGTGAAGATGCCCAGAATGGACGGCGTGGAGATGATAACAAAACTGCGGGAACAGGGCTGCCGGGCCAAATTCATTATTTTGACGGCCTACAGCGATTTTAAATACGCCCAGAGCGCTCTCAGGCTGGGAGTCAGCGACTATCTGTTAAAGCCTTTGAGGGACGGCGATTTGGAACAGGCGGTGAGGCACATCAGAGAGCAGATGGAAGAACGTCCGGCAAAGGAGGAGGAGACAGACGCGGCTCCGGTCCTGCGCTTTCATTCCGATAAAAAATCCAAGAATAAGTATGTGGAGGCAGCCACCCGGTATATCAGGGAGCATTACCGGGAGGATATCACCATCAGCACCGTGGCCTCTTTTCTGGAAATCAGCGAAGGCTACCTGAGCCGGGTCTTTAAGAAGGAAACCGACTACACCTTTACCAACTATCTGGCCTATTACCGGATGCAGATGGCCATGAACCTGCTAAAGGACTGCCGGGTAAAGGTATACGAGGTGGCGGACCAGGTGGGCTATTCAGACACAGCGTATTTCAGCGCGCAGTTTAAGAAGATACTGGGGGTGTCGCCGTCCGAGTATCAGGACAGGTGCAGATAGCGGCGGGGGTTCACAGAGGTTATAAATAGGAAAAACAGGGAAAAATGTAGTACTATACATTGAAAAATTCTTATGCTATACTTATTGAGGATGTCTGTCCCTGCCGGGATGGAGGTCCGGATATACCGGTTTAGGGCATTTCCGGGGTTTTGGAAACCAGGCCGGCAGCGCAAGGGGGAACCAATCACTATGTTGGGATTTAACGATATATTAGGACATGAACAGATAAAGGAACATTTCCGCAACGCAGTGCAGACAGGGAAGGTTTCCCATGCTTATATACTGAGCGGCGAGGCTGGAATGGGAAGGAAATCCCTGGCCAATGCATTTGCCCTCAGCCTGCTTTGCGAAAAGGGGATGGAGGAGCCCTGTATGCAGTGCCATGCCTGCAAACAGGTACTTTCCGGAAATCACCCGGATCTTATTTACGTGACACATGAAAAGCCCGCCAGCATCGGCGTGGACGATATAAGGGAGCAGATTAACGATACCATCCAGGTACGTCCCTACAGCAGTTATTATAAGATATATATAATGGATGAGGCGGAGAAGATGACCGTACAGGCCCAGAACGCCCTTCTTAAGACCATTGAAGAGCCCCCTGCCTATGCGGTTATCCTGCTTTTGACCACGAATCAGGACGCGTTTCTGCCCACCATCCTGTCAAGGTGTGTACAGCTTAAGCTGAAGCCTTTAAAGGACAGCGTGGTAAAGGAATATCTGATTCAGTCTCTGGGAGAAAATGAGAGCGAGGCTGATATATACGCGGCTTTTGCCAGAGGCAATCTGGGCAAGGCCATCCACCTGGCCCAGTCGGAGGAGTTTGGGGTGATGTACCGGGAGATGCTTCATCTGCTGAAGCACATCAAGGATACGGATATATCCGAGCTTTTAGACTACATCCGCAAGGTTAAGGAGGAGAACCTGGATATCAGGGAATGCCTGGACTTTATGCAGATGTGGTACAGGGATATCCTGATGTATAAAACCACAAAGGATATTAACCTGCTGATATTTAGGGATGAATTCTCCGCTGTTAAGAGTGTCAGCACCACAAGCGGCTATGACGGTCTGGAGAAAATTCTGGAAGCCATTGACAAGGCCAGAATCAGGCTGGACGCCAACGTGAACACCGAACTGGTCATGGAGCTGATGCTTCTTACCATGAAGGAGAATTAGGACGTGTCAGGGCTGCAAGAGAAGGAGAACACAGAATGATTACAGTAATCGGGGTGCGCTTCCGCACCGCAGGAAAGATATATTATTTCGACCCCGCAGGCCGCCAGATTAAGACAGGCGACCATGTTATCGTGGAGACGGCCAGGGGGATTGAGTACGGGTATGTGGTTCTGGGCAACCGGGAAGTGGATGAATCCAAGGTGGTTCCGCCCTTAAAATCAGTGATCCGTATGGCCACGGATGAGGATGAGACGGCAGAGGCCAGGAACAAGCAGAAGGAGAGGGATGCCTTTAAAATCTGCCAGGAAAAAATCAAAAAGCATCATCTGGATATGAAGCTCATTGACGCCGAATACACATTTGATAATAATAAGGTCCTGTTTTACTTTACCGCCGACGGCAGAATTGATTTCAGGGAGCTGGTGAAGGATCTGGCCAGCGTGTTTAAGACCAGGATTGAGCTGCGCCAGGTAGGCGTCAGGGACGAGACTAAAATTATGGGAGGCATCGGCATCTGCGGAAGGGCGCTGTGCTGCCATTCCTATCTGTCTGAATTCATTCCTGTTTCCATCAAGATGGCAAAGGAACAGAACCTGTCCTTAAATCCCACCAAGATATCAGGCGTGTGCGGACGCCTTATGTGCTGCCTTAAGAATGAAGAGGAGACATATGAGGTATTAAACAGCAAGCTGCCCAATCCCGGAGACTATGTAACCACAAGCGACGGGTTAAAGGGCGAGGTGCACAGCGTCAACGTGCTGCGCCAGCAGGTTAAGGTCATAGTGACCGTGGAGCGGGACGAAAAAGAAATCAGGGAATACAAGGTGGACCAGCTTAAGTTCAAGCCCAGGAAAAAGAAGGGCAAGGGCGGCGGAGAAAAGCATGGAGGCGACACGCCGGACGCAGAGCTTAAGCAGCTGGAAGCCCTTGAAAAGAAGGAAGGAAAGTCGAAGCTGGATGACAACTGATACAGTTACGGTGAAACACACTTGGCGTCAGGAAGGAACCATTATGCTGCGGGACGACGAGCGGATCGATGATTTGCAGCGCAACCATTATGGAATCATCCAGAGGAAGGGCGCATTCTGCTTCGGCATGGATGCCGTCCTTCTGTCCGGCTTTGCCGTTGTGAAAAAGGGGGAAAAGGTGCTGGACCTGGGAACAGGCACAGGCATCATTCCTATTCTTCTTACCGCCAAGACAGAGGGAAGCCACTTTACCGGCCTGGAGATACAGGAAGAGTCCGCGGACATGGCCAGACGGAGCGTGGCATATAATCATCTGGAAGGCAAGGTGGACATTGTCACCGGCGATATAGTGGAGGCCAGCAGGTTGTTTGCACTGGCTTCTTTTGATGTGGTAACCACGAATCCCCCCTATATGAATGAATCCCATGGGCTTAAGAATCCGGGGGATGCCAAAGCCATTGCACGCCATGAGGTTAAATGCACGCTGGAGGATGTGGTGAGGGAGGGAACCCGGGTCCTGAAGCCGGGAGGCCGTTTTTTCATGGTCCACAGGCCCAGACGGCTGATTGAAATTATCACTGTCATGAAGCGCCATGGCCTGGAGCCCAAGCGCATGAAGATGGTCCATCCTTATGCGGACCGGGAGGCCAATATGGTGCTCATAGAGGCTGTGAGGGGAGGCGGTCCTCTCCTTAAGATGGAAGCTCCGGTCATTGTCTTTGACCAGAATGGGGAGTATTCCCCGGAGATACGGACCACCTACGGATATTGACGGATGATGGCAGCGTCCAAAGAACAGACGCTTAAATGTTCCGGGAACAGACGCTTAAGCATCCAAAGAACAGAAGGGAGAGGGCCATGGCAGGAACACTATATCTCTGCGCAACGCCAATCGGCAATCTGGAGGATATTACCTTCAGGGTACTCAGGACATTAAAGGAAGTGGATTTGATTGCGGCAGAGGATACGCGCCACAGCATCAAGCTTCTGAATCATTTTGATATAAAGACTCCCATGACCAGCTACCATGAGTATAACAAGGTGGACAAGGCCAGATACCTGGTGGGCCAGCTGGAAGAAGGGGTGGACATAGCCCTGATTACGGACGCGGGCACCCCCGGTATATCGGATCCGGGAGAAGAACTGGTAAGGCAGTGCTATGAGGCGGGAATCCAGGTCACCTCTCTTCCTGGTCCGGCAGCATGTATCACGGCCCTTACCATGTCAGGGCTATCCACCAGGAGATTCTGCTTTGAGGCGTTTCTGCCCTCTGAGAAGGGGGATAAGAAGGAGCGGGCCAGAATCCTGGAGGAGCTGAGGCAGGAGACCAGGACCATTATCGTATATGAGGCGCCCCACCATCTGGTGAGAACACTTGAAGATTTATATAAGGTCCTTGGGGACAGGAACATAACCATATGCAGGGAGCTTACGAAAAAATATGAGACAGCCTACAGGACCACGTTCCGGGATGCCCTGGAACACTACCATGAGGAGGAGCCTAAAGGAGAGTGTGTCATAGTAATAGAAGGAAAGCCTCTGGAGGAGCTGCGGAAGGAGCAGATAAGCCGCTGGGAAGAGATGGAAATTCAGGAACATCTGGCCTTCTATACGGACCAGGGCATGGATAGGAAGGAAGCCATGAAGGCAGTGGCCAGGGACCGGGGAATCACAAAGCGGGATGTGTACCAGCAGCTTCTGTGATGGGGACGCAGACAATATGGGATGAGAATGATTTGGAACGATACGCAAAGAGATAGAGAGAACCTGCGGCGTATATGCCTTCTGATGTTGAGAAGGAGCCGCAGGTTCTCTCTATGTACGTGCTTTGATTACTCGGTGACATTAAGGCCGGCTAATTTAGCCAGTGCGACAACGGACTGACGCGATACTTTTTTGCCTTCATATTCCAGCAAATCGTCAGTGCTTCCGGTGAAGATGTCAGCACATTCTGCCTTCTTCAGGATGATACAGTCATCCTGAACCGTGATTTCAAGACCATCTTTCACATCCAAATCAAGGCTTCTTCTTAATTCGATGGGAAGGGTGATTCTGCCGAGTTCATCCAATTTACGGATAACACCTGTAGTTTTCATGGTTAATACCCCCTTGTGAAATGTATTCGCCCCATTTGTACAAGTTTAACTTACCAAATTCAGGGAGCAAAGTCAATATATGTAAATGTCAGAATTGGTAAGAAATGTAAGAGAACAGTAAAGTTAACAAAAAGCGACAAAAAATATTTCTTGACAAATACTTACGTTTCCTGTAGTATTACTTTGATGTTCAAAGTATTTCCTCTGAGCAAGCAAAAGAAGGAAGGCATGAGTCCGCTGATTGCTGATGGATTCGGGATGGGTAAGAAGAATGACAACAAGAATCGTAGGAACCGGTTCATATGTACCGGAGCAGATTGTGACCAATGACGACCTTGCAAAGATTGTGGAGACCAACGACGAGTGGATCCGCAGCCGGACGGGGATAGGGGCGAGAAGGATTGCCACCAGCGAAAGCACCTCCTATATGGCGGCTGAAGCCTCAATCAAAGCGCTGGAGAATGCAGGCGTAAAGCCTGAGGAAATAGACCTTATACTGCTGGCCACCTCATCGCCGGATTACTGTTTTCCCAATGGCGCATGCGAGGTACAGGGCCGCATAGGCGCGGTAAACGCAGCCTGTTTTGACCTGAGCGTGGCCTGCACCGGATTTGTCTATGCGCTGAATACAGCCCATGCATTTATAAGCAGCGGCATCTATAAGACAGCTCTTGTGATTGGCGCAGACGTGCTCAGCAAGCTGATTGACTGGACGGACCGGGGAACCTGTGTGTTATTTGGAGACGGCGCAGGCGCAGTGGTGGTAAAAGCCGATGAAACCGGTATTCTGGGAATGAACATGCACTCAGACGGTACAAAAGGCGGAGTGCTGACCTGCGGTTCCAGGACCAATGGAAATTTCCTCATGGGCAAGAAGCCGGAGCTGGGATATATGACCATGGACGGCCAGGAAGTATTTAAATTTGCAGTAAAAAAAGTACCGCAGTGCATAATGGAAGTACTGGACGATACAGGCGTAAAGGCAGAGGATGTCAGGTATTTCGCAATCCATCAGGCCAATTACCGGATCATTGAATCCATAGCAAAACGCCTGAAGGTAAATGTGGACCGTTTCCCGGTGAATATGGAACACTACGGCAATACATCAGGGGCATCAGTTCCCCTCCTTTTAGATGAGATGAACCGTAAGGGAATGTTGTCAGCAGGAGACAAAGTGGTGCTGTCCGGATTCGGCGCAGGCCTTACCTGGGGTGCGGCCCTGTTAGAGTGGTAAAAATAAAATTATAATATAAATCAAGAAAATGTAAAAGGAGAACAACAACCATGTTAGAGAAGATGAAAGAAATTATTGCAGAGCAGTTAAGCGTAGAGGCAGATACCGTTACAGAGGCTTCCTCCTTCAAGGAAGATTTAGGCGCTGACTCCTTAGACCTGTTTGAGCTGGTTATGGCTCTGGAGGATGAGTACTCTGTAGAGATTCCTGCTGAGGATTTAGAGCAGTTAACCACGGTCGGAGAGGTTATGAACTACTTAAAAGCCAAAGGCGTAGAGGCATAAATAGCAGATAGGGTTTGACAACGGCGTGTGGATGAATTGAAGCACGCTGTTACTTTAATAGGGGAAAGCCCAGGAAATGTAGAACTGGAGGTAGAACAATGAAAACAAGAATTACAGAAATGTTAGGAATTGAATATCCTATTATTCAGGGCGGCATGGCCTGGGTAGCAGAACACAACCTGGCAGCAGCCGTATCCGAAGCAGGTGGTTTCGGACTGATTGGCGGTGCCAATGCACCGGGGGAAGTGGTGCGCGACGAGATCCGCAAGGCCAGGGAGCTGACAGATAAGCCTTTTGGCGTCAATGTCATGCTGCTGAGCCCCCATGCGGAGGATGTGGCAAAGGTGGTTGTGGAGGAAGGCATCAAGGTGGTTACCACCGGTGCCGGAAACCCCGAAAAATATATGGAAATGTGGAAGGCAGCAGGCATTAAGGTGATTCCTGTGGTAGCAAGCGTGGCCCTGGCCCGCCGTATGGAGAAGTACGGGGCGGACGCAGTGGTGGCTGAGGGCATGGAGTCCGGCGGCCATATAGGAGAGCAGACCACCATGACGCTGGTTCCCCAGGTAGCGGACGCTGTTTCCATTCCTGTTATCGCGGCAGGCGGTATCGGAGACGGAAGAGGAATAGCCGCGGCCTTTATGCTGGGTGCTGAGGCAGTCCAGATGGGAACCAGGTTCGTGGTTGCCAAAGAATCCATTGTACATGAGAATTATAAGCAGCGCATTATCAAGGCCAAGGATATTGATTCCACGGTCACAGGACGCAGCCACGGCCATCCTGTAAGAGGTCTCAGGAACCAGATGACCAGGGAATACATCAAACTGGAGCAGGAGGGCAAGTCCTTTGAGGAGCTGGAGTACCTGACTCTGGGAACCCTGCGCAAAGCGGTTATGGAAGGCGATGTAAACGGCGGAACCGTTATGGCCGGACAGATTGCAGGCATGATATCCAAGGAGCAGACCTGTAAGGAGATGATTGAGGAAATCATGGCACAGGCAGGTAAGCTGATGGGCTGGAACTAATACCGCACGGCGTATTTTGCCGGCAGGAACCAGTTGATTGGGACAGGATTTAGGATAAGGAGATAACAGGTATGAGCAAGATTGCATTTATTTTCCCTGGACAGGGAGCCCAGGCCTGCGGAATGGGCCAGGATTTCTATGAGCAGACTGAGACCGGAAAAAGAATCTTTGACAAGGCAACAGAGTTAATGGGATTTTCCATGCCCCAGCTGTGCTTTGAGGAAAATGACAGGCTGGATATCACGGAATACACCCAGGCAGCCATGGTAACCGCCAGCATCGCCATGATGCGTGTTCTGGAAGAAAATGGAATTAAGCCGGATGTGGCCGCGGGACTCAGCCTTGGAGAGTACTGCGCCCTGGCAGCTGCCGGAGTCATGAGTGATGAGGATGCCATCCGTACCGTCCGCCAGAGGGGAATACTTATGCAGGAGGCCGTACCTGTGGGCGAGGGCGCCATGGCAGCTATCCTGGCCCTGGACGCTTCTGCCATTGAAGAAGTGACAGGAGCCATGGAAGGCGTGTGGATTGCCAATTATAACTGTCCGGGACAGATTGTAATTTCCGGTGAGAAGGCTGCTGTGGAAGACGCCTGTGAGAAGTTAAAGGCAGCCGGAGCAAAGAGGGCAGTGATGTTAAATGTCAGCGGACCCTTCCATTCCGGTATGCTGGCAGATGCAGGCGAGAAGCTGGGAGAGGTCCTTTCCCAGGTGGAGCTTCATGAGCCGCAGATTCCTTATGTGGCCAATGTGACGGCACAGTATGTTAAGAACGCCGCAGAGGTAAAGGAGCTGCTCACAAGGCAGGTTTCATCCTCGGTCAGATGGCAGCAGAGCGTGGAAGCCATGATTGCGGACGGCGTGGACACCTTCATCGAGATTGGACCAGGTAAGACCCTGGCCGGCTTCATGAGGAAAATAAGCAGGGACGTGAAAACCCTCAATGTGGAAAAATTAGAAGATATCAGTAAAGTAGCGGAAGCACTTAAGTCATAAGCAGGAGGAGAGACCATATGCTGGAAGGAAAGATTGCACTGGTAACAGGCGCAAGCCGCGGAATCGGCCGTCAGATTGCCCTTACACTGGGCCGGGAAGGCGCATCCGTAATCGTGAATTATAATGGCTCTGCGGCAAAGGCAGAGGAAGTAGTGAAGGAAATCGAAGCAGCAGGAGGCAAGGCAGAGGCAGTTCAGTGCAATGTTTCCGATTTTGAGAGCTGCGGCAGGATGATGGCAGACGTGGTTTCCAGGTATGGCCGTCTGGATATCCTGGTGAACAATGCGGGAATCACCAGGGACAACCTGCTTATGAAGATGTCAGAGGAAGATTTTGACGCTGTCATAAGCACGAACCTGAAGGGCGTATTTAACTGCATCAAGCATATTTCCCGCCAGATGTTAAAGCAGAAGGCAGGAAGAATCATCAACATCTCCTCCGTATCAGGGGTTCTGGGCAATGCGGGCCAGGCCAATTACTGCGCGGCCAAGGCCGGCGTCATCGGCATCACCAAATCAGCTGCCAGGGAGCTGGCCAGCAGGGGAATCACGGTAAATGCAGTGGCTCCTGGTTTCATTGCAACGGAGATGACCGATGTTCTCAGCGACAGCGTAAAGGCAGCTGCCACGGAGCAGATTCCAATGAAACATTTCGGAAGTACCCAGGACATTGCAGAGACAGTTGCTTTCCTGGCTTCTGATAAGGCAGGATATATCACAGGCCAGGTCTTAAGCGTAGACGGCGGAATGGCCATGTAGGATGACCTGGAATATTTTCCGGGCTGAAAAGAACAGGAGTGAGATAGTATGAAAACAAGAGTAGTAGTAACCGGTATGGGTGCCATTACTCCCATTGGAAATGATGTGGAGAGCTTCTGGCAGGGACTTAAGGATAAGACAGTTGGAATCGGCCCCATTACTTATTTTGATACAACCGATTATAAGTGCAAGCTGGCAGCAGAGGTAAAGGGATTTGATCCAAAACAGTACATGGATGCCAAGGCAGCCCGCCGTATGGAGGCATTTTCTCAGTTTGCGGTGGCTGCATCCAAGGAAGCCCTGGAGCAGTCCGGCATTGATATGGAGAAGGAGGATCCCTACCGAGTAGGCGTGTGCGTGGGATCCGGCATCGGCTCTCTCCAGGCCATGGAAAAGGATGTAAAGAAGCTTAACGAGAAGGGACCCAGCCGTGTGAACCCCCTTCTGGTGCCACTCATGATAAGCAACATGGCCGCAGGCAATGTTGCCATCCAGTTCGGGCTTAAGGGAAAATGCTTCAACGTGGTAACTGCATGCGCAACCGGAACCCATTCCATCGGTGAGGCGTTCCGTTCCATTCAGTACGGCGAGGCGGACGTGATGGTGGCCGGCGGAGCAGAGGCCAGCATTACCCCTATCGGCATTGCGGGATTTACCTCCCTTACAGCCCTGAACACCACAGAGGACGCTTCCAGGGCATCCATCCCCTTTGACGAGGACAGAAATGGTTTTGTTATGGGCGAGGGAGCCGGCGTGGTAGTGCTGGAGTCCCTGGAACATGCAAAGGCCAGAGGAGCCAATATCCTGGCAGAGGTAGTTGGATACGGCGCCACCTGTGACGCCTTCCACATCACTTCCCCTGCAGAGGACGGAAGCGGCGCAGCCCGTGCCATGGAGAACGCCATGAAGGATGCAGGCATGGCTGCGGAGGATATTGACTATGTCAATGCCCACGGCACCAGCACCCATCACAATGATTTGTTTGAGACAAAGGCCATCAGACTGGCTTTGGGAGACCATGCGGAAAAAGTGAAGATTAACTCCACCAAATCCATGATTGGCCATCTTCTGGGAGCAGCAGGCGGCGTGGAGTTTATCACCTGTGTGAAGTCCATCCAGGATGGATTTGTCCATGCCACAGTAGGACTTGAGAAGCCGGGAGAGGGCTGCGATCTGGATTATACCATGGGCGACGGCGTTTCCATGAACGTGGATGTGGCCATCAGCAATTCCCTTGGATTTGGCGGACATAATGCCAGCCTGATTGTGAAAAAGTTCAGCGAATAATAGGAGGCCATGAGCTATGAACGTAGATGAAATCATAAAATTAATGCAGGCAGTTTCAGACAACGGGCTGACCAGCCTGGAGTTAAAGGAAGGAGAGCTTAAGCTTTCACTGAAGCGCGAAAAAGAGATGCCTCAGATTGTAACGGTAAGCGCTCCGTCCCCAGACGCGCCGTCCATGCAGATGGCAGCTATGCAGAACGGCCTGGCAGCTCCATCCATGATGTCCCCGGCCATGATGCCTCAGGGTGTGATGATGCCTCAGGCAGCCCAGGACACGGCTGGCCGCGCTGATATTGGTTCAGACAAGGTAGTTACTTCCCCCTTGGTGGGAACCTTCTACAATGCTTCCTCACCGGACGCTGCTCCTTTTGTACAGGCAGGAGATACCGTGAAAAAGGGCCAGGTACTGGGAATTATCGAGGCCATGAAGCTGATGAATGAGATTGAGAGTGAATACGACGGTATCGTGGAAGCTGTCCTTGTGAACAACGAGGAAGTGGTGGAATACGGCCAGCCATTGTTCCGCATCAAATAATACCAAAAGACGGAGGGATTTAAGGATATGTTGATGGGAGTTAAAGAAATCCAGGAGATCATACCGCACAGGCATCCTTTCCTGCTGGTGGATTGTATTGAGGAGCTGCAACCAGGCGTGCGCGCCGTGGGATATAAATGCGTGACCTATGATGAGTCATTTTTTAAGGGACACTTTCCGCAGGAGCCGGTTATGCCGGGCGTGCTGCTGATTGAGGCCCTGGCCCAGACAGGGGCAGTGGCCATTCTGTCCCAGGAAGGGTTCAAGGGAAAGGTGGCTTACTTTGGAGGCATCGAAAAGGCTAAGTTCAAACGCAAGGTAGTGCCGGGCGACAGAGTAAAGCTGGAGTGCGAAATCATCAAGCAGAAGGGACCGGTTGGCGTGGGAAAGGCCACTGCGACGGTTGACGGAAAGCTGGCGGTGAGCGCAGAGCTAACATTCATGGTAGGTTAGGGAATCGAGGGAGAATGCCGATGTTTAACAAGATTTTGATTGCCAATAGAGGTGAGATTGCGGTCCGCGTTATCCGGGCCTGCCGTGAGATGGGAATTCAGACCGTGGCCGTATATTCCGAGGCTGACAGGGACTGTCTTCACACCATGCTGGCCGACGAGGCTATCTGTATCGGGCCCGCAGCCTCCACGGACAGTTATCTGAATATTGAGAGGATTCTGGCAGCCACAGTGGCCATGAAGGCGGACGCCATCCATCCGGGATTCGGCTTCCTGTCTGAGAATGCCAGGTTTGCCAAGCTGTGCGCCGAGTGCAATATTGCGTTTATCGGGCCCAGCGCGGAAATTATCAATAAGATGGGCAATAAATCCGAAGCCCGAAAAACCATGATGGAAGCAGGGGTGCCTGTGGTGCCTGGCAGCAAGGAACCGGTCCACGCGGCTGAGGACGGTCTGGCCATGGCAAAAGAAATCGGCTTCCCGGTGATGATTAAGGCGTCATCCGGCGGCGGCGGCAAGGGCATGAGGATTTCCAGAAGCCCGGAGGACTTTACCGAGCTCTTTAACGCGGCCCAGATGGAGTCGGTGAAGGGATTTTCCGACGACACCATGTATATTGAGAAATACATTGAAAAGCCAAGGCATGTGGAGTTCCAAATCATGGCCGACAAGCACGGCAATGTGGTCCATCTGGGAGAGCGTGACTGCTCCATCCAGAGACGCCACCAGAAGGTGCTGGAGGAAGCACCCTGTGATGTGATTTCACCCGGCCTGCGAAAAGCCATGGGCGATACCGCCGTAAAGGCAACCAAGGCAGTGGGATATGAGAATGCGGGAACCATAGAATTCCTTCTGGATAAGGATAAGAACTTTTATTTCATGGAGATGAATACCAGGATTCAGGTGGAGCATCCTGTTACTGAGATGGTTACGGGAATGGACCTGATTAAGGAGCAAATCCGGGTGGCTGCAGGGGAAACCTTAAGCGTCAGCCAGGAGGATGTGAGGATTGAAGGCCATGCCATTGAGTGCCGTATCAATGCCGAGAATCCCTCTAAGAACTTCATGCCATGTCCGGGACGCATCACCAATGTTCACATTCCCGGAGGCAACGGAGTCCGCGTGGACACCCATATTTACAATGATTATAAGGTGCCTGCAAACTATGACTCCATGCTGATGAAGCTGATAGTATATGACAAGGACCGGGAGGCGGCCATATCCAAGATGCGCAGCGCCCTGGGCGAGGTAATCATAGAGGGAATAGAGACAAATATCAACTTCCAGTATGAAATCCTGGAAAATGACGCATTCCAGCAGGGAGATACAGACACCAGCTTTATTGAGAAGCATTTCCCGGACTATGTGCGGTGATTTTGTGCCGCTGACGGGAAGGAAACATCGACCATACTAAATTGTTAAAGACCCCGCTAAGTATGGCGAAGTGCTTTCGCACATTAGCGCCTGGAGGACAGGAGCTGGCGTGCGCAGTGCAAATGCGCGGTACAAGTGCGCGATGCAGAAAGGAAATTGCTATGTTGCGGAACATGTTCAAAAAAACGTATACGAAAATAGATACGAAATATAAGCCCCAGGCCGGTTCCGACCAGGAGCCGGTGATCCCGGAAGGATTATGGCGCAAATGTAATAAGTGCGGGCAGCCAATCTATGTGGAAGACGTAAAGAACAATTACTACGTATGTCCCAAGTGCAACGGCTATTTCCGTGTTCATGCATACCGCCGTATCGAGATGCTGGCGGATGAGGGAACCTTTGAGGAGTGGAACAAGGAAATGCCTTTCTCCAACCCTCTGAATTTTCCGGGATATGAGAAAAAGGTCATAGCTGCCAGGGAAAAGAGCCGCCTCAACGAGGCCATTGTCACCGGCAAATGCAAAGTTGACGGAAATCCTGCGGTAGTTGGCGTCTGCGATGCCCGTTTCATTATGAGCAGCATGGGCCATGTGGTGGGTGAGAAAATCACCGACGCAGTAGAGCGGGCCACCAGGGAAAAACTGCCGGTTATCCTCTTTGCCTGCTCAGGCGGAGCCAGGATGCAGGAGGGCATTGTATCCCTGATGCAGATGGCCAAGACCTCGGCTGCCTTAAAGCGCCATCATGAGGCCGGCCAGCTGTTTATCAGCGTACTTACCGACCCTACCACAGGAGGCGTCACGGCCAGCTTTGCCATGCTGGGCGACATTATCCTGGCAGAGCCTCATGCGCTGATTGGTTTTGCGGGTCCCAGGGTTATTGAGCAGACCATTGGGCAGAAGCTGCCGGAAGGGTTCCAGCGTTCTGAATTTCTGCTGGAGCATGGATTTGTGGATAAGATTGTGGAGCGGAAGGACCAGAAAAGGGTCATTGGCCAGATTCTGTATATGCACCGCAGCCACAAGATGAACATAGAGTTAAAGAGTCCGGTGGAGACAGCCAGGACATTTGTGGATAAACCATCCCAATTGCAGGCGGATAGTGGAAAAACTGCCTGGGATACCGTTCTTCTCTCCAGGAAGTCCGACCGTCCCGTTGCAACGGATTATATCAACGCCCTGTTTGATGAATTCATTGAATTCCACGGGGACCGGTATTTTAAGGATGATGGAGCCATTGTGGGCGGCGTTGCCATGTTCCACGGTATGCCCGTGACGGTCATCGGACAGCAGAAGGGCAAGAACACCAAGGACAACATTATCCGCAACTTTGGAATGCCGTCCCCTGACGGCTACCGCAAGGCGCTGCGCCTGATGAAACAGGCAGAGACCTTCAACCGTCCGGTTATCTGCTTTGTGGATACGCCGGGAGCCTTTTGCGGGCTGGAGGCAGAGGAAAGAGGACAGGGCGAGGCCATTGCCAGAAACCTGTTCGAGATATCAGACCTCAAGGTGCCTGTGCTCTCCATTGTAATCGGAGAGGGAGGGAGCGGCGGAGCATTGGCCATGGCTGTGGCCGACGAGGTGTGGATGCTGGAAAATGCCATTTACTCCATCCTTTCACCGGAGGGATTTGCCTCCATTCTGTATAAAGACAGCAAGAAGGCGCCGGATGCCGCCAAAGTCATGAAGGTGACGGCTAAGGACCTTTTACAGCTTGAGCTGATTGAACGCATCGTGCCTGAGGAAGAACCAGCATGCACGGACAATCTCTACCGTCTCGCTGAATATATGGACAGCGCCATGGCAGAGTTCTTTAAAACGTATCTCGCCATGAGCGATGAGGAGCTTAGGGAGCACAGGTACCAGAGATTTAGGAGAATGTAATGAGTGAGTTAAAACCATTGGTAATCGGGGATTTAGTAGTTGAAAAACCAATCATCCAGGGAGGAATGGGGGTAGGCATCAGCCTGCACAGGCTGGCCGGTGCCGTGGCAAAAGCCGGCGGCATGGGCATTATCTCAGCTGCCCAGATTGGTTTCAGGGAGCCGGATTTCACCACCAATTTCGTGGAAGCAAACTTAAGGTCCATCCGCAGGGAGATGAAACTGGCCAGAGAAATCGCACCCCAGGGCGCGATTGGTTTCAATATCATGGTGGCTACCAAGCACTATGACATGTGGGTTAAGGAAGCTGTGAAGGCAGGCGCTGACATTATCATATCAGGTGCCGGACTTCCTGTGTCCCTGCCGGAATACGTGGAAGCTGCCTATGCCGAGATGGAGAAGAAGCCGGACCGCAGGATCAAGCTGGCTCCCATTGTATCATCTGCCAAATCAGCCATGGTCATCTGCAAGATGTGGGACAGGAAATGCCACATTGCCCCGGATCTGGTTGTGGTGGAAGGACCGCTGGCCGGAGGCCATCTGGGATTCTCACTGGACCAGTTATCTGCCTATGGCGCCGACACTTCCGATGTGCCGGCCACCTATGACCGGGAGGCCTATGACCGGGAGGTAAAGGCTGTCATAAAGGTAGTGGAGGAATATGGAACCAAGTATGGCAGGCATATACCTGTGGTCACTGCCGGCGGCATATACACCCATGAAGATGTGATGCACCAGCTTGAGCTGGGGGCTGACGGCGTCCAGGTTGCCACCAGGTTTGTGACGACCCAGGAGTGCGATGCCTCTGACGCCTATAAGCAGGCTTATATAAATGCGGGAAAGGAAGATATTGTCATCACCCAGAGTCCTGTGGGCATGCCGGGAAGGGCAATCTTAAATCCTTTCTTAAGTCAGATAAAGGGCGGCACCAGGCCGGCCATCAAGTCCTGCTTCCAGTGCCTGGAGCACTGTGACATCAGGACCATTCCCTACTGCATTACCATGGCACTGGTATATGCGGCGGAGGGCGACACGGACCATGGCCTTTTGTTCTGCGGAAGCAATGCTTACCGTGCGGAAAAAATTGATACTGTGGATAACGTTATGAAGGAATTAACAGGAGAGCTGGCTTAATGCCGGCTCTTTTTTCCTTATTTTACAAGGAATTTATGTTATCCGGTACAATGGGACAACCCTTATCCCCAGATAATTAACAAAGATATCCACAAGTTATCCACATTATCCACCATCGGATATCCAGGGCTGTCCCATGACCTTCCATCTGTCATTTTTATTACGGTTCTCTTTCATTTTCCGCCTGCCCATTGACCCTCAAAAGGGTAGGTCTTAAAATGTAGCTATGAAAAAACTGAATGAAACAGAGGGTGTGAAGATGGAAAAAGCGTTGGCGGAGAAAACAGGGGGGTATCTCATAGGTGACGTTGCCCAGATGGTCGGTCTGAGCAGGGATGCCCTGCGTTTTTATGAGAAAAAAGGAATCATCCGTGCAGATAAGAAGGAAAATGGGTACAGATATTATTCAGAGGATGATATCTACAGATTGATGTACATACTTTATCACAGAAAAATGAATACCAGCCTGGAAGAGATAGGAGGTCTTATGAGCGGACAGAACTCCACATCCGCTATGAGACAGCATGTCAGGCAGCGCATGGCGGAGGAGGAGGAAGCCCTCAGGCGGCACAGCCAGGCAATCATGAGGCTTAAGCTGGTGGAAAAGGATATAAGCCGCATAGAGGCGTGTATGGGCAGGTATTCCATAAGAAAATTCCCCAAAGCATTTGTCATGGCCAACTGTTCCGACCTGCAGGAGGGGTTAAGAACGTGGTTTAAGCTGTCCTCTACCATTCCGGGACTGGATATGGCTTATTTTTATAATGTACTCACATACACGGGACAGGACCTGGAGGAAAAAGGAACCCAGCTCCTGCTCTATGAGGGACTGGAGAAGGGGCTGGGCCAGGAATTTGACCGTAGTCTGTACTCTATGACGGAGGAGCCGGAATGTATCTATACCATTATTGAATCAGAATATACTCTTCCGGATTTTGATATGATTCACAGGATGGTCCAATGGGCCCATAAACATGGCCTGGAGCCCATGGAGTGCGTATACGCCAATGATATGACGTCCTTTTTCGCAAAGGACAGGACTACATATTGTCTGGAAATCTATATGCCTTTTAAAAGGATTGCATCGCCGGTATGATACGGGTAAGAGTTCTTACCCGTATCCGTATCCGTTATCAGCCGGTGTATCCTTACCCGTTATCAGCCGCAGTTTCCTTGCCGTTGTCCTCATCCTTTCTGGGAATGCCGAAGTTCTGGATGAAGTCAATCATAAAGGAGGATACGGTCACTGTTATAAGCGAATATACGATACGTCCTGCGGGAATATACGACAGGGACAGTACCAGTACGGATACGTCCGTCAGCAGGTATGCCCTGGATATGCGGCAGCCCGTAACCTTGGAGATGACCAGGGCCAGGGCGTCGTCCCCGGCGCAGGAAGCTCCCTGGCGGACCACCAGGCCGCATCCGGTACCGATGAAGCATCCGCCTGCCAGAGCCGCCAGAAGGGGGTAGTCAGCCAGACTTGGAAGTACCGGGGGAAACAGTTCCCAGAGCCGGAAGAATCCGGCCATACATATGGTTGCGAAGATGGAGGTCTTAAGGAATTCCTTGCCCAGGAAACGAAAGCCCAGGGCATAGCTTAAGGCGTCCAGCACAGGTGACAGTATGGAAGATGACATGCCGAACCAGAAATGAAAGAGCAGAATCAATCCCAGAATACCTCCCTCCGTTATATCCGCCTGCTGGTGGATATTGTAGATGCCAAAGGTGGTAATGGCTGTACCAAGGATGATGGATAACACAGTCTTTGGGGGAAAGGTTATGGATAATTCCTGTACAGCGCGGCAAGCCAGCTTCTTCAGCTGCTTCATAATAAAACGTCCTTTCTGTAAATAGGTTATAAAACCGGTTAGGGGCGGTCCGGGAATCCAAGGGATTCCGGGCCGCCCTGTTATGTTGTACTACCAGTATACCTCATGTACCCCGGGGGATGTCAAGTGGGGATTTTCTCCATTCGGATGTTTGATTTTCATTATACGGATGTTTTCATGTAATCCCACCTGATAATTCATCCGGTAATTCTGCAGGTGACTTACCTGCGCGGTTCCGGCCTGACTCTCCCGTTAGTCCAGTTTTTCCGTGCCTGAATCCAGGATTCTACCCTTGCTGTCTGTCTTGTAGTATACATCGTCGGAATCCTTTACATTCTTCTTGTTCTTTACCAGCTTACCGGAAGTACTGATGAGATAGGTTTCATCCTTATAGGTAACCGGCTGATACTTGGTGCCCTCCTCGGCTTCCAGCCTTCTTCCCTTCACGTAGATGGAATCACCGTCAATGCCGTCTGTTCCGGCCCCTCTTTTGCTGCCGGATTTCTCAAAGCTGTAGTAGTACTTGTCGCCGTCGATTTCCATGGTCATGGTGCCTGTTTTCATGGCGCCTTCCTTAGGAGAATCACCGAAATAGTATACGAATACGCCGTCCTCGTCCTCATCCGGGAGTTCGTCCACGTCCTCAATCTCCTCAGCAGATCGGATGGTCTTTCCATTCTCCTCAAATTCAATGCGGTAGAGACCCTGAAGCATTTTTCCGTTTACATCAAATCCGTAGTACTGTCCGTTTATTTTTTTAATCTGGGCCGTTACCAGGCTGCCGTTTGACTCTGCGTAGAACCAGTGGGCCTCATCATCGTCGTGGGCCTCCGGATCCACATCCTCGCTGGGAACGGTCTTAAACCAGCCGGTGGACATCCAGCATTCTTCCTCTGTGTTATAGTATTTGTTTACGGTAGAGGAGGAGGCGGTGCCGGGATTGTTATACCATTCAAAGTGGGCTGCGCCGTTTTCATCAAATCGGTATTTCCGGCCATTGATTTTCTTGGAGTCGTTGTCCGCGGTCTTTTTGCCGTTGGTGGAAAAATAAAACCAGTATCCATCCCCTTCCCTGTCGTCGTCCTCGTCATTTACAGCTGTGATATATTTCCATCCCGTGGCCATGCGGCCGTCGCCGTTATCGCTGCAATAATACATGCCGCTCTTCCAGGCATCGTCATCCGTCAGCATTTCGCCGCTCTCGTCAATCCATCCGTAGAGCATGCGTCCTTCGTCGTCAAAGGTAAACTTTGCCTGTCCGGTGGAGGTGGGAAGGGTAACGAACTTCACATTGTCACTGTTTCCGGATTTCTTTACAGCCTTGCCGTTGGACTGGAAATAGTACCACCACTCATCCGGTTCGTCTGAGCCTGCGTCTTCATTTTCAATAGAGCGCCACTGGTTAGTGACCATTGCCCCTGCTGAGTTGACATAGAAATAATTGTCATCGTCCTCAATCAGCTGGTTTTTAGCCATGTTTCCGTCGGAATCCAGATAGAACCAGTTGTTGCCGGATTTCTTGAATACATCGGTGGCTTTGCTGCCATCGTTGTTATAATAGACCCATTCGCCGTTTTCCTCAGCCCATCCGGTGGCTGCAAATGATACCAGTGCGCTTCCCATGGTCAGGGCCATGGCTGCACATGGAATCAGAAACCATTTTGCCTGTCTTTTCATAATCATGTCTCCTTTCAGTCTGTCATTCAGTCCATTGATTTCAGGATTATCACCTTAATTGTCTTTTAGGGGGATGCGGCTGCCGTTTCGCCGGTGTTCTGGCCGGCGCCGCACGTTGTCATCACTGACATGGTGAGAATATACTATGGAGCTGCTCCAGGGTCAATAGAAGTTATGTAAACGTAATGAACTGTAAATTTTACGCAAGCCCATGTAATAATTCTTACGGAGAAAGCGCAATTATGAATATTTGGGAAAGATTGGGTGAAATAGTTCATATGGGGTGCTGATATGGGAATATATAGCGGGACCGGGAATAGAATGGAATAAGAATGCCATGAAACAGGCGAAGAAACATGCTGAATTATTTATGGGCAGGAATGACACTGACAGGAATACTCTGGGGGGCGCTTCACGGTCAGATGACGGCGGTGACCGATGGGGCAATCCAGGCATCGAAGGAGGCTGTGACGCTGTGCATCACCATGCTGGGTGTCATGACCCTGTGGACAGGGGTGCTGGAGATCGGGCACCGCTCCGGACTGGTGGATCAGCTGGCAAGAAGAATGGGACCGGTACTCACCTTCCTTTTTCCAAGGCTGGACCCGGATGGGGAGGCAAGGAAACAGATAAGCGTCAATATGATTGCCAACATACTGGGCCTGGGATGGGCCGCAACGCCGGCCGGCTTAAAAGCCATGGAAGAGCTGAAAAAGGTGGAGGAGGAGCGCGGGATGGGCGGTGCGGCCAGGCAGGAGGGGACTGCCAGCAATGAGATGTGTACATTTCTCATTATCAACATATCCTCCTTACAGCTTATACCCATGAACATGATTGCATACAGGAGCCAGTATGGAAGCGTAAATCCCACAGCCATTGTAGGGCCTGCCCTGGCGGCTACCTTTATCAGCACAGTGGTTGCGGTGATATTTTGCAGGATTATGGACCGGTAGGTTCAGGCGGTGCATTGTAGTATGCCGAAAGAGACGGTATACTGGATACAACAGATGAAGGGAGGTGGCTTTATGTTCCGCATCGGAGCATTTTCAAAGCTAACCAGGGTATCGGTAAGGATGCTTCGCTACTATGATAATGCAGGGCTTTTAACGCCTGCTGTTATTGACAAATTTACCGGGTACCGGATGTATACCACAGACCAGATACCTGTCCTGCAGAAAATATGCCTGCTCAGGGATATGGGCTTTAATGTGACGGAGATCGGTGCTGTAATGGAATGCTGGGAGAGCAGCGGTGTGACAGAATATCTGGAGGACAAGAAAAGGCAGCTTTTAGATTCAATCCGGCTGGAACAGCAGCGCATACGGAAGATAGAAATTGCCATGAGAGATTTTAAAGAAAGCACCATTGAAACCCATTATAACGTGACCATAAAGTCTGTTCCCGGCTGTAAGATTTTGTCCCTGAGGAAAACTGTGGCAGATTATTATTGTGAAGGGAGGCTGTGGGAACAGCTCTATGCCTTTGTGAGGGAAGAACAGATAAAACTGAGCCCAGGCACTAACAATCTTGCCATTTATCACAATGGGGGGACCACGGAGGACGGAGTAGATATAGAGGTGGGGGTTATGGTGGAAAGAGAAGGAGCGGACAAGGGCGGTTTCTGTTACAGGGAGACAGAGGCTGTGGAGGATATGGCTTGTATTATGGTCTATGGTCCATATGAAAATATCGGATTATCCTATCATGCCTTTGCCTGCTGGATGGAAGAACACAGCCAGTATGAAATAGCCGGGCCAAGCCGGCAGATTTGCCATATAGGCTCCTGGGATGAATCTGATTCCCAGAAGTTCCTTACAGAAGTACAAACACCAGTCCGGCGCATATTGACTCTGACACCGTGAGAGGGTTTAAACTCAGCCTATATCAAGTGAAGGAGGTTTCAGTATGAAACAATTTACAGTAAGACAGATTGGCACAATGGAAATGGACAAGGATGGTATGTACGTAAAGCTCCTGCCGGAATACATCCCGGCCCTTAAGTCCCTGGAGGGCTTTGGACATGCAGACATACTCTGGTGGTTTGACGGCTGCGACGATGAGGAAAACAGGAGCGTACTTGAGGCGGAAAGCCCCTATAAGCAGGGGCCGGATACAATGGGCATATTTGCAACCCGGTCTCCCCAGAGGCCTAATCCCATTGCCCTTAGCGTGGTGCAGATTCTCTATATAGACCATGAGGCCGGTGTTATCTACATTGCTTATGCAGATGCCAGGCAGGGAAGTCCTGTGCTGGATTTAAAGCCGTACACCCCCAGTCTGGACCGGGTAGAGCATCCCCAAGTGCCGGACTGGTGCGGCCATTGGCCCCGGAGCCTGGAGGAATCCGGGGACTTTGACTGGGAAAATGAATTTAACTTCTAGGCCGGAGGTCATCATATACTCTTAAGTTGAAAGGAAACATTAAGAAAACCTCAACACGATGGAGAGGCCTTTGTGCTAAAATAAAAAACATATGGATTAATATGGAATTTAAGAGTATGAGGTGGATGATATGAGGATATTGGGGAAGGCCGGAAAGATGGGAGAGATTGGAGAGTCGGAAAAGACGGGAGGGCCGGGAAAGACAGAAGGGCCGGGAAAGACGGGAGGGCCGGGAAGGAGCGGAGCGCCGGGAAGGACCGGAGCGTCGGGAAAGTCTGCAAAGCCGGTAACGAAGGGAAAGAGGGCGGCAGCATGCGCGGCGGCGGCCATTATAGGCGCCATGTCGCTGTTTGCGCCGGCAGCAGCTTACGGGGCCCAGCCCTGGTCACTGGAGAACGGGCAGTATGTGGATGCGTCAGGAGCGCCCATAGCAGGGGCGCTGGAAAAGGGCATCACCGTGACCAAGTACCAGAACCGGGCCAATGAAAACGGTATAGACTGGTCCAGGGTGGCATCGGACGGCGTGTCATTTGCCATGATACGGGTGGGCTATTATAAGGATAAAGACCCTTATTTTGACAGGAATGTCACAGAGGCATTTGCAAACGGCATTCACACCGGGGTGTTTTTCTATACCCAGGCTCTGGACGTACAGACCGCCATTGACGAGGCCAATTTCGTGCTGAAGGTAATTAAGGATTTCCCCATATCCTATCCCATTGCCTATGATGTGGAATCCCAGCATCTTCTGGACAACGGACTGACCAGGCAGCAGATAACAGACAATGTAAACGCATTCTGTAAGACCATTTCTGATGCCGGGTATCATCCGGTGGTATATGGGAACAATGAATGGCTGACCAGAAATATGGACACCGGCCAGATTCCCTATGATATATGGTATGCCAGATACGGGACTGTGAACAGTTATCCAAACCGCACTATCTGGCAGTGCACTGATACCGGTTCAGTGGATGGCATTAACGGCAATGTGACCATCGAGCTGGCATTTACGGATTACAGTGCCGTGATTCCTGCTGACGGATGGAAGCATGTGGACGGCAGATGGTACTACATGAAGGGGTATGTGAAGCAGACAGGATGGGTTGAGGTGGATAGTGCCTGGTATTATCTGGACGCCAATGGCGTCATGATCCATGATACTACCATGGATATTGATGGTGTGTCCTATACCTTTGACTCTAATGGGGTTATGGCGGAACCGACAAGATAAAAAAATATGATTTAGGAAGGAGGTTGTTCCTAAATCATATTACTTTCCTGTTTGAATCCAAACCGTGTCTATTTATAATTCCTGATGGCAATGACCTGGAGTAAAAATTTGAATGCAAACCGGCGATTCTACATATTTTGTTCCGCACATTTTTAACAAACCATTTGGCTGAATGAGAAAAATGGCTACAGTATCGCTGTCCTGATTGCCGGTCAACAGATAGGCTCCGGTAGGGTCGATACAAAAGTTTCTGGGCGTCTTTCCGCCAGAGGAGATTCTCTGAACAAAGGAAAGCTCTCCATTTGCATTGATACGATAACATACAATGCTGTCGTGTCCCCGGTTAGATGCGTATATAAATGCTCCATCAGGTGTCAGATGCAGATCTGAACAGATATTATATCCGGTAAAATCATCCGGCAGAGTGCAGACACTGTCCTTTTCAATCATTTTTCCATTATGGTAGAAAAAGTGAGTTACCTGCGAGGACAATTCATTAATTAAATAGAAATGTTTACCATCCCTGCTGAATTCTCCATATCTAGGACCGCTTCCGGACGGCATATGCACATCTGCCTCCGGGATGGGTTCAATTTTTCCACTGGTACAAGCATATGCCTTAATACAATCAATCCCCAGATCTGGTACATAGAGGAATTTCCCATCTGGACTAAAAATTGCGCTGTGGGCATGAGGACCACTTTGCCTTATGGGATGACTTCCGCTTCCGGTATGCTGGAACAGATTTTTTTTTCCTGTTATGTTGCCATGTTCGTTCAATTCAAAGACGCTAAGACTTCCGGAAGCAAAATTGGCAATCGCCAGACATTTGCCATCCAATGAGGAGGCTATATGGCAGGGATCTTCTCCATCCGTATAGAAACACGCCTCCTGCAAGAGCTCGCCATTTATATTGTAAGAAAACTGCGTAACTGCGCCTCCGCGTTTTCCCTGGAAAATCTTCGTTTCATTCACAGCATATATTTTTTTATTTACTTTGTTAATACACAGATAGGAGGGATTGATCGTCTGCGCTATTCGGCATAGTTCAATTTCGCCATCTTCAAAGATACCAAGCAATAATCCTTTGCCTTTTCCCTTAAAACACTCCCCGGTTCCAAAGAGAATATCTTCTGTGTATGTGCCTATACATATGTACTGTTTCATCATTTACCCCTTGTCCAGCCTTGTTACCAGCTTTACGGTTTCTATAATAAACTGATCCCTTTTTCTTATTTCCTTTTCTATATCACGTACCTTCCAGTCGTAGAATCCCTGCTTGCTTTTTACGCCAAGCTTCCCCTCATCCACTAAATTTTTGAGGTAGGTGTTGGAATGTCTCACGGCACATATGTCAGGAAGAACTGTATCCTGTACTGAAATTCCAAGATCCAGTCCGATTGCGTCCAGATGTTTGAGTGGTCCCCATTCGGGGAAACGCATAGCCATACCATAGCTTATAGCAGCATCCACATCCTCTGCTCCGGCCAGCCCGCTGGCTACAATATCTATTGACTCTCGGATTATGGCCTGAAAGATACGATTTGCCAGCTGTCCTGGTACATCACGTTTTACTAGGACTGGAACTTTTTTCCAATGTGTTAATTCATCTCTGACACAGAGAGCTATATCTTCCCTTGTTTTTTCACCCATTACCAGTTCAACTAAGGGAACTAGATGACCGGGAAGCCAGAAATGAGTTGTAATGGTTCGCTCCGGATACATGCACTTGGCACTAATGTCCGTTATCCGAAGACCGCTTGTATTGCTGCATATTGGCACAGTCGGCAAGAGAAGTTTATCCAGTTCTTCAAACAGGTTTTGTTTAGCAGGAAGTTGTTCGACTATAGCCTCAATTACAAGTCCGATATTTTCTGCTTCCTTTTTTAGGCTGCCGCAGCATATAAGATTATCTGCTGCCAGAACTGCTTCCTCTTGGGTGTTTAGGCCGTTATCTGCCCGCATTTTAATACACTCCAGTGCATTTTTTCTGCCATTTAAGGCTTTTTCCATATTAAGATCAACCATGAGGGTGCGGTTGCCTGCCAGGGCGCTCATTGCCGCTATGGCACTACCCATCATACCGCTCCCGATAACCGCTACACTACCCGTCATACAATCGGCCTCCTTTTATTTATTAGGATAGATAATCACTTTCATGGCTCCGCCAATACGTTTCTCAAAGGTTTCAAATGCCAGATTTACCTCATTCAGGGTAAATGTATGGGTCACCATATCTTTTACCTTTAACTGTCCTCCTGCAATCATCTCAACAATCTTTCTTCCTGTATTTGGATTTGCTCTGGAACCATATAAAGTCAGCTCATTATGTGTCGTATATTTTAAGGGAATAGGTTCTGTTACCCCGTCTTTAGCAACCCCAAGCATAACAACTTTGCCTCCTTTACAGCACATACCAAGAGATTGAGTGATTGTTCCCGGGGCGCCGGAACACTCCAGGACCAGATTGGCACCAAGACCGCCTGTCAACCTGCGGACCTCATCAACCGGATTACATTTTGAGAAGTCCACCAGCTCATCTGCGCCCAGGTTACCAGCAGCTTCCAGACGTGGCATTCTTCCTACCACTAGTATCCTGGACGCTCCCATAGCCCTGGACAGCTTCATAGCCATTATTCCGATAGGTCCCGGTCCGATGATTGCTACGGTACTTCCCGGATCAACCCCTGCCAGCTCCAGACCATGAAGGGCAACTCCGGCCGTATCACACATGGCGGCTTCTTCAAAGGACACAGAATCAGGAAGTTTGGAAAGACTCTTAATATGGTATACATTATACTGTGCATATGCACCTTGGGAAGTAAAGCCATAGTGTCTGTGTCCTGTATTATTTTTTCCATAATTCAGACACAGATTATACGATCCTTTGAGACAGTTGGAACAATACCCGCACCCCTTATGGGCTTCTCCCGCTACTCGGTCTCCAATCTTAAAATCCCCCGACTTATTACCGGAAGCAACTACTGTACCGGCCCATTCGTGACCTGCAATAAAAGGATAGGAGGGCGGCCAGATACCGGCCAGCCCGCCGTGAATGATTTCCGGATCACTTCCACAGATGGCTACTGCATCAATCCTGCAAAGGACCTCCTCTGGACCCGGGGTTGGAACATCTGCCTCCGTTATCTCCCATTTTCCGGGATTTGTAAGAACCATTGCTTTCATTTTAACTGGTATATTCATATGAATCTCCTCCTTTGCCTAACCCCTTCTCCTTAACATGTCAAATATCACAGCTATAATTAACAAACACCCTTTTACAAAAGTCTGCCAATAAGACTGAACACTTAAAAGTGCCATTCCGTTATTTAAAATTCCGATAATTAAAATCCCCATGAATGTTCTCCAGACACTTCCTTCGCCCCCGCTGGCACTGTTACCTCCCAGATAGACGGCTGTAATGACATCCAGATTGTAACCGTCGCCTGCGGATGGCATTGCCGTGGAGGTAAGACCTGTCATTACAAGTCCTGCTACGGCTGATAAAATGCCTGTCAGCACATACAGAACCATTGTGAGGTGCTTCACCCGGATTCCGGCCAGACGGCTGGCTACGCTGTTCCCCCCAACTGCAAATACATTTCTTCCGAATACCGTGAATTTGGTAATCAGCCAGAATAATATATACAGGCAGAGCATAATAATTGCGGGTACAGGAATCAGCGAAAACAGCTTGCCAGTCCCCATGAAGCTGATTACAGGGTCTGGAACATAGATAGCCTGTCCATTTGTAATAATAAAAGCAATTCCCCGTATGATGTTCATAGAACCTAAGGTGGCAATAAACGGGACCACGTTAAACTTTGTTATCAGCAACCCGTTAAATCCACCCACCAGGAATCCGATTATTAACGTTGCCAGAATGGCCAGGGGCCATGATACTTTAAAATTCACAATGAGAATGGCTGCAACACAGCCTGTCAGCGCAATAATGGATCCTACGGATAAATCAATTCCCCGGGTTATAATGATCAGTGTCATTCCTGTGGCAATAATTCCTACAACAGAAACTGATGAAAATATATTCATGAAATTTCTGACAGAAAGAAAATATTGGGATGCAAATGAAAAATAAATAATCATACAAACCGCAAACAATACAAGAATTGAGTCCAATAGTCTCTGTCGGACTGCCTGCAGGTTTGCTTTCTTATTAAGCATATGGTTTTCCGCCATAAAGTTCCCTCCTTAGTCAATACCCAGAGCAAGCTTCATCAGCTTTTCCTGGGTTGCGTCTTTTCCCTCCACTTTACCTGTTATCATCCCCTCATGCATAACGTAGACCACATCAGCCAATGCTAAGACCTCTTGCATCTCTGGAGAGACTGCCAGCACTGCAACACCCTGGTCCGCAAGGTCCTCCAAAGCCCGATATATCTCTGCTCTGGCGCCTACATCGACACCTCTTGTAGGCATATTTAATATTAACAGTTTTACATCGTTAGCCAGCCAACGGCAAATCATTCCTTTTTGTTGGTTTCCGCCGCTCAGAGAACCAATTTTTTGTCCCAGTCCTGAACTCTTGACATGAAGTTTATTGTAATACAGCTGAGCAGTCTGCTTTGCTGTTTTTTTCTTAATAAATCCCAGCTGATTGGAAAGCTTTCCGGGGTAAGACGGAATACAGATGTTCTCCTGAACGGATAATAGAGGGATGATTCCTTCATTTTTCCTGTCATCAGAGACATATCCGATCCCTTCCCTGCATGCATCCTGAACATTGTTGATATGAACTTCTTTTCCATCAAGAAGAAGTGTTCCCTTTGTGTGAGGCAGGTCGCCGAAAATAACCCTGCAAAGTTCTGTCTGACCGGCACCCACCAGACCAAACACCACGGCAATTTCTCCGCGCCGTATGCTGAGACGGATATTGTTAAGACTGCCTTCCGCACTTAAACCCTCTATGCGGAATATTTCCCCGCCCTTCCTCGTTTCCCTTTTTATATATCTGGCTGCTTTGCCTTCACCCACCATTAGCTTTACAAGCAGGTCGTCACTTATTTCGGCCTTTGTAAGCGTTGCTACACTTTCTCCATCCCTTAAGACCGTGACACGGTCAGCAAGGCGACAGATTTCTGAAAAGCGGTGGGTGATGTAGATAATAGAAACGCCTTTTTTCTTAAGCGATTCCAGAAGTTCAAAAAGACTTTCCGTTTCCTGGTCATTTAGAGCAGCTGTAGGCTCGTCCATAATCAAAACCTTTGGCTCGACACTGACTGCTTTTGCAATTTCAATCATCTGCTGCTCTGCAATAGATACTTTGGAAACCTTTTGCTCCACATCAATGGAATCTCCCAGTATTTCCATCACCTTGCGTGCGTTTTTATAAAGCTCTTTCCAGTCAATGATTCCATGTCTGGTGGGATAATTCCCAAGAAAAATATTTTCTGCAACTGTTAAGGTCTGCGCCATATTAATTTCCTGGTGGATAACGCGGATTCCGGCATCCATCGCGTCCTTGGGATTGGCAAATGACATTTCTTTTCCTTCCAGATGCAAAAAGCCGCTGTCCCTGGTATATACTCCGGAAATGATTTTAATAAGAGTGGATTTTCCCGCCCCGTTTTCCCCCACCAGCGCATGAATCTCGCCTTTTTGTATATCAAAATCAACACCTTTTAAGACAGACACTTCACCAAATGTCTTATGAATTTTTTTTACCTCCAAGACTGCCTGATTCATACGGTTCACCTCCTTTGATTGTCTGGTGATTATTCGCTGTCAAATCTATTTACCCCTGATTTTTGCAGGGCTTCAACATCTCCTCCTATTTCGTTGTATCCATTTGATGCAACCGTGTATCCTGCTTCTTTCAGAGAACCTTTTGTGTAGAGAAAGACGAAACAGCAGGATTCATCAAAAGGATTATAAAAATAGTGTTCTGCTCCCTTGGGGACAAACAAAATATCCTTTTCCTTGCAAATGAAATCCATGCCGTTTAATCCGCTGATTCCCCTGCCCTTTAAAATGTACATAACCTCCTCACAATCAGGATGGATGTGAGGCTTATGTACTGATGAGCCTGGTGCAAATTCACTGTAGCCAAAAGTAATCTCCTTAGCCCCCACCGTATCTTCATCAATTGCAATCAAGCGAGAAGAACCTATCAGATCCGGAATCGGATAGCTTATCCCATCTTCCTCAAAGGTGCGTACATAAGGGGTCAATTCTCGGTTCCTGGCATACAGGGCTTCTTCATCCGGGGTTATATTAAATTTCTTGTCCAAATTTTGTTCCTCCTACCGCGTTTTGTTTTCATATGAATATTGTCAGATATACGTTTTAATCTAGGTATTAAAAAGGGAGACAGCCGCTATAATCGCAGCAGCCCCCCTATGTTTACTATGCATCCGGATAATAGGTGTAGAGATTTTCTTTCGTAATAATGTCAAGAGGCGGAACCGTTTCAAGGGGCGGTTTTGTTCCGTCATTTAAATGTTCAATTACCATAGGAAGCAGGTCCCATCCAAACCGCTCGGAGAACTGGGCTACAGTCCCAAGAATGGGAGAATCATCTTTTTTCAACTCCTCAAAAGCCACTGGATTAGCGCCACAGGAGGTAATGATTACATCATCAACCCGTCCGGCTGCCTTTACGGCGGCCAGCATGCCCATGGTATTCTGGTCGATATGGCACCACATCATGATTTTTCCATTCGGATGGGCAGTCAGAAAGTCTGCTGTCCTCTGTCTTGTGATCTCTGGGTCGCCTTCTGTACTGATTTCGAACACCTCTGTCTTAGGCAGGGCTTCCAGCACAGAGTCTTTACAGCCTTCTGCCCTTTGGATAAAGTTCACTCCACTTTCCGGATGCCCGGCCACAAACAGAACCGGTTTTTCATCTGGCCAGCGCTCCCCGGCTTCTTTTATAAGCAGTTCACCACATAGTGTGCCAAATTTATAATTATCAATGTGGTATTCTGGATCAATACCGTCCCTTGCTTTTGTCTGTATGGATATCATGGGGATTCCTGCCTTTTCAAGCTTATCGGCAATGGCGGCATTGATGGATTCATCCTGGTTAAAATTTAGATAGTAATCTACCCCTGCCTGAATGGCTGTATCACAATTTGTAATGGCCTGGTTTGCATCCTGTTTATTATCAAATACCATACAATCTACTCCGTAATACCTGCAGGCATCCAATACAGAATCTCTTACGATAATTGAAATAGAGTTTTCATCATTCCAGTTTGCGTAAGCAATCTTGTAAGGTTTATCAGCGTAGACATCTTCATTTACCTCAATTATCGCAGGATATTTAATGTCTACCTCTGTATGAGGAATCTGTTCTTTTTCAGATGGAACAGACTGTGTATCGGCAGTTTCTGTCCCGGTTGCAGTTGTTGATGCTTCTGTTGTGGGGGATTCTGTCGGTGTATCTTTCTGGGCACTACTGCATGCAGTAAGTCCCATGAATGCCGCCAAAAAAAGTACTGCAAGTTTTTTCATATTCTTTTTAACCTCCTATGTTTGTGTTGACATTAAATTGTTCTACATAATCGCGAATTTGTAGTACATATTACACATATGTTTTTTCCTGATTGCAACTTTATTATAGATTTATTATAATAAAAAGTCAAGTATTTTTTGATAATTTGTCTATATTATTTGATTTTTCAATCAATTTGTAAGACAAATTCTAAAAGATTTGTAGGACAATTGTCCTTTTTGTTTTTGTTGCTTTTTAGATTCAACTATTATATATTAAAATTACAAGTAACTTTCCAAGGGGTGGTCATATGAATGAAAATGTTGTGGAATCTATTTATAACAAGATGGTAGAAAGTATCACCAATGGCCAATGGGCTGCAGGCAGTAAAATACCCACAGAAAATGAACTGGCTAAGACTTATCAGGTCAGCAGGAGCTCTGTGAGGCAGGCTATTTCCCGGTTAAAGGCTCTTGGGCTGCTTGAATCCAGGCAGGGGTCTGGTACTGTAATTAAAAAAAGCGGAATATCTGCGACTTTAAGTGATATTATACCCACGATCATGTTTGAAATTGAGGACAACCTTCAAATATTTGAATTCCATAAAGGAATTCAGATTGAATGTGCAAAGCTTGCCTGCCTTCGATACACGGACGAACAGATGGAACAGCTTATGTTTCATTCCAGGAAGATGAATGAATACTATTCTGACGATAATCGTAATCGGGCTATTTTTCACGATTTGGAGTGCCATAAGACAATCTGTGAGATGTCTGGAAACCTTATGTTTGTGCGGGCCACGGAAATTATATACCAGAGGCTGGAACAGTGCTTTTTTCAAATTTGCGCTACATTTGATTATAAAGAGAGTATTGTCTTTCATGAGCGTCTGATAGCAGCTTTAAAAGATCGAAATCCTATATTCTCTTCATCTGTCATGGAGGCTCACCAATGGGATACATATCAGAAATTTTTGAATATCAGCAAAAACTCGCACAGATCTCCTTAAACAATAAAAATACCGGCATACCAGAGAGTTTCACCCTTCTCTGATATGCCGGTATTTCTAGGTTATAATCCGAATTCACTAAACAGACGGTCCTGGTACTCACGGTCCGATGCAGCCCGTACGATGTCCTCCATCCTTCCGGCTTCTGCCAGCTTTACAATAAGAGCATTGACACGCCCCTGCCCCTGTTTTACACCTTGCTCCATTCCTTGTTCTATACCCTTCTCAATTCCTTTTTCAATTCCTTTCTCTATCCCTTCCTCCAAAAGCATCTTTCCTAATACAGTCATTCCAATCCTCTCCTTTATTCGCTCTAATTCATTTCTGCTCAAAAACTTTACAGCCAGTGCATAAAGTACGGACTGCATCCTTTTTCTCTCATCAGCGCTTACTTGCAGTTCTTCACACTGGAGAAACTCCATGCCCTGATAAATACGCTCACTCATTTCCATATCCCCTGACATCAATGGGGTCAGGAGCAGGGGAAAGATGTCACGGCGGCGCAGTCTCTTACCTTTATGGATTTTCTGTCTCAGTTTTTTAAAGACCTTATCGGCATTCCTGTCCCTTAGCCGTACCACCTCTATCCTGTAGACACTGTCCCCATTAATCAGTTCCTTTTTCTGGACCTTTGTATTGGAAGTACAGATTACGGTTGTCATTACAGGAGCACTGTATATCATTCCTATGTAAGCTTCATATTCCCGGAAGCGTCTTAAATCCTGTTCCGTGATGCTGTCGCTCTCAAACTCCAGATGCCGTATTGCTCCCTTTTCCATGATGAAATTAAAATCCTCTTCCAGCCTGCGCATCTCCAGATGAACATGCTCTGTAGGCGCAACTGTAAGGATTTTTCCTTTTACGCCTATATAGGGAAGCAGATCCTCCCCGAAAAACTGAGCTGCTGTTTTCATTACCTTGTTCTCCAACTGACCGAATCCATTTGTTTCTCCCTGCTCACGCAGGTTTCTTTCACCCATACAGCCTCCTGTTCCGGCAAGCCATATAAGAACCTATCCCCATTATAACGTTTTCTCTTAAGCCAGACAATAGCACCTTTGCCTTTTATATATTAGCAGATTTATTGTGTAGTTTATGATAGAATGGAAATCATTGCCCGACACATACGGGGCAGAATACTAAGATGGATCATTAAGACCCAGATACATATAGATATTATAAAATATAGGATAATGAGCGACAGATACTTATATTCCTCTATCGTCTGGTTGTTACAATATAACATTATATACACACAAAAGCAAGCATCAAGGGTTAATTTATAAATCTGCAGAATTATGAATCCATTACGAATCCCTGCATCTTTGGATGAATTAATACTTGACAAAATGCCTCCCCGGACATATAATCCTAGAAAACCTAGTGACAAACTATGAATAAATAAGAAAGGCCCTGCACGCCTGTGAGGGAACGGTGGAAGCTATGTCTAAGATTTATAAGGGAGCCATTGAACTGGTAGGCAACACCCCGTTGGTAGAGGTGACCAATATCGAGAAGAAGGAACAGCTGAAAGCGCGTCTTCTTGTGAAGCTGGAGTACTTTAATCCGGCTGGGAGTGTAAAGGACAGAGTTGGGAAGGCCATGATTGAGGACGCGGAACGTACCGGCCGGCTGAAACCGGGTTCCGTTATCATTGAGCCTACCTCAGGCAACACAGGCATTGGTCTGGCCGCTGTCTCGGCAGTCAAGGGTTACAGAATGATACTGACCATGCCGGATACCATGAGCGTGGAGCGCCGCAATATACTGAAGGCATATGGGGCTGAGATTGTGCTCACACCTGGTGAGAAGGGGATGAGCGGTGCCATTGAGAAAGCGGAGGAGCTGGCAAAAGAGATTCCGGACAGTTTCATACCGGGTCAGTTTGATAATCCGGTGAATCCCAGGGCTCATATGGAGAGTACGGGTCCGGAAATTTGGCAGGACACGGACGGACAGGTAGATATATTTGTGGCTTCCGTGGGAACAGGAGGCACCCTTACAGGGACCGGAACATACTTGAAGGAAAAGAATCCCCGCATCAAGGTAATAGCCGTGGAGCCGTCCACATCGGCGGTTCTTTCCGGAGGAAGTGCCGGCCCTCATAAGATTCAGGGAATTGGAGCCGGATTCATACCCAAGGTTCTGGATACCCGCGTATACGATGAAATTATAACAGTGGATAATGAAGCGCCCTTTGCAACAGCAAAGATGCTGGCCAGGACAGAGGGACTTCTTACCGGTATTTCATCGGGGGCTGTACTGTATGCTGGGATTGAGGTTGCCAGGCGGCCTGAGAATGAGGGAAAGACCATTGTCGCACTGCTGCCTGACAGCGGGGACCGGTATTATTCCACGGCTTTGTTTGTGGAGTAGGGGAGCAGAATGTGGTGAATCCTTAGGCAACATACAACCATATACAATATTATAACGCCAGGCTGTGGAAAACATGGTCTGGCGTCATTGCGCGGCGGCGGTAATCGTGATATGCTTAAATCCATAAACAAACCGTATAGGGGGATAACGCAATGTCTTTTAAACTGGTAAAATATAAGGAGCCGGATTTCAGCCAAAGCCAATTTACGGATGCACCGGACGCTGTGACGGCCCCGGCGCCCAAGGATAAGGTGGCGCCGGAGCATTACCATGCAACCACCATTTTTCCGGAGTATTTTAAGGTTAAGGGCCAGTGGCTGCTGGCAGAAGAGAGCCGTATGGACTGCGTGGCAGTGTACGAGAATGGGAAGATTTATGTCAGGGAGTTTAGGAACTTAAAACAGGGGGACCTGGTCTTTACGGGGAGGACCGAGAACTGTGAGGACGGTATTTTTGTATATCCCCACGGCTTTGACGAGGGAGAGGGAGGCCATGACGAAGCATTTGCCTTCCGCCAGAGACGCTCCAGGGAGACGGCCTTTTCCAAGGATTATGATAACATTTATGAGCTGCTTCGCCATGAGCGGGAACACGGATATGTGGTTTGGGTCATGGGACCTGCCTGTGCTTTTGATTCCGATTCCAGGGAAGCCTTTTCAAAACTGGTGATGAACGGGTATGTGGATGCCCTTTTAGCAGGCAATGCGCTGGCCACCCATGACCTGGAGGGGGCTTACTTAAACACTGCTTTGGGTCAGAACATCTATACCCAGTACAGCCAGCCAAACGGTCATTACAACCACATCGACACCATCAACCGGGTAAAATTCCACGGCTCCATTCCGGCCTTTGTTGAGAAGGAGGGAATTGATAACGGCATCATATACAGCTGTGTGAAGAAGGATGTACCCTTTGTGCTGGTGGGTTCCATCCGTGACGACGGCCCGCTGCCGGAGGTGTACGCCAATGTATATGAGGGCCAGGATGCCATGAGAGACTGTGTGAGGAAAGCTACCACGGTCATCTGTATGGCCACCACCCTTCACTCCATTGCAACGGGCAATATGACTCCTTCCTTCCGTGTTATGCCGGACGGGACCATACGCCAGGTGTATTTTTACAGTGTAGATGTGTCTGAATTCGCCGTGAATAAACTGGGTGACAGGGGAAGCCTGTCTGCCAAGAGCATTGTGACCAATGTGCAGGACTTTGTAGTGAATGTGAGCAAGGGCCTTGGCCTGTAGAAGCTGGAATACGCAGCTTTTCAGGGCGTAATTATGAGAATGATATGGTTATGAAGGGGCATCCGGAACTGTTTTGGTTTCGGGTGCCTTTTTGGCGTTACCTGTTATACCGAAGCATTACAGCAGAATAATCCGCCAATGAATGGGAAGCCTACCCCATAAGGGACAGACCCGGGACAACCCAAGGAGGAACGGACATGGCTAAGAGAATAATCACAGACAATATGATAAAGGACTATTGCGGGGAGATGCATCAGAATGAAATGAGCAGCGGCACCATTAAGAAATATTTTTATTATTTGAACCTGTTCAGGAAATATGCCGATGGAAAGCCGGTGAGTAAGGAATTGGTGATTGTGTGGAAAGATACGTTAAGGGAACAGTTTTCACCGGTTACAGCCAACAGCGCCCTTGCGGCACTGAACGGCTTCTTTAAGTGGTTTGGCTGGGAGGACTGCACGGTACGGCTCATAAAAGTAAAGCATAGGATGTTCTGTTCCGGGCAGAGGGAGCTTTCACGGGAGGAATATATACGGCTTGTGAACGTTGCCCGCGGTGAGGGGAATGAGAGACTTAGCCTGCTGCTGCAGACCGTATGCTCCACCGGAATCCGTATATCCGAGCTGAGCTTCATTACAGTGAATGCGGTGGATAAGCAGGTTGCGGAGGTGGACTGCAAGGGAAAGATAAGAACCGTATTCCTGACCAACGGATTGTGCAGGCTTCTTAAGGCATATGCAAGGAAGAGAAACATTATATCCGGTATGATATTCGTCACACGCAGCGGAAAGCCCATGGACCGGAGTAACATATGGAGGGAGATGAAACAAATCAGCCATAAGGCAGGGGTTAATCCGGACAAGGTATTCCCTCATAATCTCAGGCATTTGTTTGCAAGGGTGTATTACAGCCAGGAAAAGGATTTGGTAAGGCTGGCAGACATACTTGGACACAGCAGTGTCAACACAACCAGAATTTATACAATGGAAAGCGGGGAGAATCACCTGAGACAACTGGAGAAAATGAATCTGCTGATAGACAGATACAACAGAATCCCCCTTTTGTTGTAAACGCCGGAGTTCTGTTAAGAATTATTATACTACATATTTGGAACGTATGCCATATGAATGTGAAAAGCTGCTGAGTTTTACGGCTGTTATCCCACAAAAACCAGGCTGGTTAAAGCCATGTCTAACCGGCCTGGTTTTTGTGTGTGCAATTGAGTGTGAATGAACCGCAAAATTATGCCCGGATGGGTGGGGGGAGACAGATGGCGCGGAAATTTACAACAAAAGGGGGATTCTGTTGTAATCCGGAAATCAAAGAGCATAAGAGGGAAGAGGAGCTGAGAATATGGGCGGCACATTAGTACAGGATGAAGAGGCCATAAAACGAATTGAGGAACTAATCGTATCCGACAGGGCAAGTACAATGTTGGTATGTATCCAGGGCACAAGGGAAGGGGAGCCTTGCGGGGAAATCTACAACTGTTATCTGAGGGAGCCGGTATTGTTTAATGGGGCCGGAGACATGGTATTGAAGCTGGATGAGATGTGCAACTGGGTGGGGGCTCCTCAGTCCACTACGGATTACAGGTTCCTGAACAGAGAGATGGAAAGGCAGTACCGGGAGGACAGTGCCCGTCATCCCCAGGTCAGCAGGGATAATCTGGTGTACAGCATAGACCGTATTCCTTTCCAGCATGCCTTAAAGGCCAGGGAAGTGCTGGTGGTCTATATAAAATACAGACAGAATTCCAGTCTGCAGGGAAGTGTGCGCGGGAGAATCACAAAGGGAGAGGTTGTCAGCTTCAGGAGCGCTCTGGAACTGATGCGGATGGTGAGGATGATACAGGTGTAGAGGGCTTTTAGTAAAAATTTAGCAAATGTGTAAAATGTGATCTGGATGTAACCGCCATGGTATATACTTTGCAGGTACCCATGGCACAATGGCCGGAGGAACCGGCCCAAATAACGATTTTGGATGAGGATGTGCCTCTTGCGCCTCTGCCAAAGACAGGGGAAGGGCCCCGCAGTTATTATCTTGCAGCGGTGATTTCCTCTTTGTTATCCGGATTGTATATTGCCCTTCATGGAAGAAAGAGGGACTCATGACGGATTGCAGAATGGATATACCGTAAAATCAGAACTACCGTAAAATCAGAACTGCCGTTCCGCTCTTTGGACGGCAGTTTTTATGATAACAGGGGAGAAAAGGCGCAGGGGCATTTCCCGTCATGAAACAAAGATCAGGGGAATAAGATGTAATAAACAAACGGACCTGGAACTGATATATGAAATTCCTGATTTTCCTGTCAGAGGCAATGGTCCCTCTGATGATTTTTTATATTGTGGGATTCGGCCTTTTATCGGGCCGTCCGGTGCTGGACGACTTCATCGACGGGGCAAAGGACGGCATGAAGACAGTGGCAGGTATCCTGCCGACCCTGGTGGGACTTCTGGTGTCGGTGGGAGTCCTCAGGGCATCCGGATTTCTGGATTTTCTGGGAGAGCTGCTGCAGATGCCCGCGGCTCTTCTGCACATACCGCCCCAAATCGTGCCTGTGGTCCTGGTGCGTCTGGTATCCAACTCAGCCGCCACAGGGCTGGTGCTGGATATATTTAAGGAGTACGGCACAGACTCCTCGCTTGGACTTATTGCGTCTGTACTCATGAGCAGTACGGAGACAGTGCTGTACTGCCTGAGCGTATATTTTGGCAGCGTAGGCATTACCAGGACCAGGTATACATTGGCAGGGGGGCTTATTGCCACGGCGGCGGGAGTGGCGGCCAGCGTGGTGCTGGCGGGTGCGGTCAGATAAAGCTGTGTCCGGCGCTTGCTGGCGTGTAAAAAAACATTGCAATATCAAGGGTTATTGACTATAATAGCCATAGTAAAAGGGAATCCGTTGTATGTGCGCCCTGTATAGGATTACATCAGGGCCTTAGGGTATGCCTGCGTCCAGCCGGAATGAGCATTACGGCTGGACGCTACGGCCATACACTGGCATACAGCGGGTTTATGCTGTGAAGAGAAGAGGAATGAGGAATGAAACAGTATCTGAGCCTGCGGGAACAGTATCCCCGGTTTGCTTACAGAGGATATGAGATAGAGGAAAATGACAGCTGCCTGAAGATCACATACCGGTTTGAGACCCTGGGACTGTCTGAGTTTGCGCCGGTATGGGTGTTTCCCAAGACAGAGGGGGACTGCCGCAGATGGTCAGAAGACAGGCTTATGCAGGACATGATATTTTCCCTGGGAATGGTGGAGCTGGTAAGCTACTGGAAAATAGCCTGCCCGCCTATAGTGACAGTGGAAGCCGGATGGCTGAACCAGGACCAGATTGACTGGTGGAAGGATCTGTATTTTAACGGATTGGGTGAATTTTTCTATGTGAACGGTATAAAGGAAGCGGATCCCAATCATTTTATGGATATCCGGTGCGTTGGCCAGCATGAGACTCAGTGCGCGTGCCAGCTTAAAGATCCCTGCACAGACCAATATAAAGAGCGGCATGAGGAATGTGGTGTGGAAACAGATGGGAAGGGTAACGGCGTCCTGGTCCCCATAGGCGGAGGAAAGGATTCAGCGGTGACGCTGGAGCTTCTGCGTCTGGCGGGAAGGCCCGTCTGCGCCTATATTATCAATCCCAGAGGGGCCACCATACACACCACCGAGGTGGCGGGCCTGGACGCGGCCCATGTCATAAGCGCAAAGCGCACCCTGGATTCCAACATGCTGGAGCTCAACCGTCAGGGATATCTGAATGGGCATACGCCTTTTTCTGCGCTGGTGGCTTTTTCCGGCATTATAGCAGCCAGGATGCATGGCCTGACCATGGTGGCCCTGTCCAACGAATCCAGTGCCAACGAGAGCACGGTCCAGGGAAGCACGGTCAACCACCAGTATTCCAAAAGCTTTAAGTTTGAGGAAGATTTCCATTATTATCAGACCACATACCTGAAGGGGAGCGCATACTACTTCAGTATGCTGCGCCCTTTGAGTGAATTCCAGATTGCCAGGTTTTTTGCGGGGCAGAAGCAGTACCACGGCATATTCCGAAGCTGTAATGCCGGGAGCAAGACTGATTCCTGGTGCGGACACTGCCCCAAGTGTCTGTTTGTGTACCTGATTCTGTCGCCCTTTCTTAAGCCTCAGGAAGTCAGGGATATCTTTGGCCGGAACATGCTGGACGATTGGGATATGAAGGAAACCCTGGACCAGCTGATTGGGATAGAGGAAGAGAAACCCTTTGAGTGTGTGGGCAGCCGTGATGAAATCAATACAGCCATCGTACTTACGATCAAAGGGCTGGAGGATGCAGGTGAGGCGCTGCCCTGTCTTCTATCCTATTATAAAACCACAGACCTGTATCAGACCTACAGAACCAGGGGAGACCAGTACTCATCCTATTATGACGGGAATAACCTGGTCCCGGATGAATTAGCGGGGCTGGTGAGGAAATGCTGTACAGACGGCTTGCAAGGAGAACAGACGTGATAGAGAAGATAGAGCCCTGGATTAAGGGGAAACGCATACTGCTTCTGGGTTATGGCAGAGAAGGACAGTCCACCTGGAATGTCCTCAGGCGGCTGGGAACATATAAAGTTCTGGACATAGCGGATTTGAAGGCTCCGGCTGCCGTGCCTGAAGACGGTACGGTGTGGCATACCGGCCCGGATTACCAGAAATGTATGGATGATTACGATGTTGTATTTAAAAGCCCGGGCATTGTCCTGGAGCGGCCTGAAAATGAATACAGGTGCAGTATATTGTCGCAGACAGAGGTGTTTTTCCAGTGTTTCCGGGATCAGATTATCGGAATCACGGGAACCAAGGGCAAGAGTACGGTCACGACCCTTCTGTATCACCTGCTTAAGCAGGCGGGCATGGATGCCCTTCTGGTGGGCAATATAGGTATACCGGCCCTGGACCACATGGAGGAAGTGAAGCCGGACACCAGGATTGTGTTTGAGCTTTCCTGCCATCAGCTGGAATATATGACGGTTTCACCCCATATAGGAATTCTGGTGAACATCCATGAGGAGCATCTGGACCATTACGGTACCATGGAAAAGTATGTGGAAGCCAAGCATCATATCTTTAAAAACCAGGGGCCGGATGACATTCTGATCTGCAACGTACAGTGCCTGCCGGAAGAGGGAACCTGTCCGTCCGGATTGATAAGGGCAGGTATGGACGGCAGCGGCAAAGAGCTGGACGTGGTTCAGGAGCAGGACGGAACCTGGGTTCACTTCCGGGGAAAGTCTTTTTGTATCCCTACGGATGAAATCAAGCTTCTGGGACAGCATAATTATTTTGATATCGGCGTGGCGTATGGAGTGTGCAGCATACTGGGAATGGATGACCAGGTTTTTGCCCGGGGGCTTAAGACATACGAACCCCTTCCCCACCGGCTTCAGTATATTGGGGAGCGGGAGGGAGTGAAATATTATGACGACTCCATCTCTACGATTTGCGATACCACCATTCAGGCCCTTAAGACGCTGAAGGATACGGATACAGTTCTCATAGGCGGTATGGACCGGGGAATCGACTACAGGGAACTGATTGAATATCTGTCGGATTGCCAGGTGCCCCATATCATCCTGATGGAGGCCACGGGCAAAAGGATATACCAGGAGATACATAAGTATTATCCTGAATTTAAGAACAGGGCCAGGCTTATACTGGCGGAGCATCTGGAAGACGGTGTCAAGCGGGCGCGTCAGATAACGAGACCCGGTACAAGCTGCGTGCTGTCGCCGGCCGCTGCCAGCTATGGCATCTTCAGGAATTTTGAGGAACGGGGAGAAACATTTTCGCGTCTTGTATTTAATAAGTAAATCTGGATAAAAATGTAAATGAAACAAAAAAATCACAACCTTTTAAGAATTTTATAAGGATTTAGGGGGTTGTGCGAACACTTAAAATACTGTACAATCAGTAAGAAGCTTTTGAAGCAGAAAGTGAAAGGGAGAAACGTGGGAGCTTACGAGACGCTGAATGAAGTTTTGGTTAGCCTGTTCCGCGATGTCAATGATATAGAGCAGAAGGCAATTATCACCTCGGAGTTTAGTGATATTACCAATAACGATATGCATGTCATAGACGCCATCGGCATAGACAGGCCAAAGAACATGTCATCCATTGCCCGGGAACTGTCGGTCACGGTGGGAACATTAACTATATCCGTGAACAGCCTGGTAAAAAAGGGCTATGTAGTCCGTAACCGCAGCAGTGAGGACCGCAGGGTCGTATTCATATCCCTTTCAGAAAAAGGAGTTAAGGCTTATTATCATCATAAGAAGTTCCATGAACAGATGATAGACAGCGTAGTGAAAGAATTGACAGAGGAAGAGCTGGAGGCCCTGGTAAAGGCGCTGACAAAGCTCAACACCTGGTTCAGAAGTTTTTAAGAGGATTATTTAAGGAGGCTTTACAATTATGAAAAAATGGTTGATTGGTGTTATGACCGTCCTGATGGCAGTATCCCTGGCAGCCTGTACACCTACCACTGAAAAACAGAAAAAAGAAACCACTGCTGCGGCAGCAGCTAAATCCCAGGAGGATATGGTTCCCCCAAGCACAGGCGGGGCCAGCGATAAAGTTCCGGATCCCAACGTTATGCCGGTAGCTGTGATTTCCATATATCACGGAGGCGGCGGAAGCCTGGTGCAGGATATGGATTCCCTGGACACGGAAGGCCTGGACGCACAGCTGCTGGTGGACAAGCTGATTGAATATGGTGTGCTGACTGACGGCACAGAGGTCCTCAGCTTTGATATTGAGGGAAAAGATGAGAACGCGGTTGGAACCCTGGACTTAAGTCAGGCTGAGAGCGCAGAGGGCTGTTCCGACAAGATGTTCCTCACTGAGATTGGCAATACATTCACTGAAAACTTTGAGCTGTCCAAGCTTAAGCTTAAAGTGAACGGCGGTAATTATGAAGGCGACGACATTAAGCAGGGAGATAGCGACTATCTTACCTATAATGCGGACTATGAGTCTGTTGAATAAAGAAGTGAAAGAGGCGGCTGTCCTGTAAGTGGAAACTCCACTTAAGGGCAGCCGCCTCTGTTTTGCCACAGGTTAAAAAACCATGCCCCTTTCTTTGTCTGGAAGGAGGCATGGTTTTTATAGTATAAGATTTCCAATGATAAATTATCATTATTAAGTATGCAGGTGAAGCAGGCCTGATTTTATAATTTAGCCATGGCTGCTTCGTCTGCAACAACTATTACATCGTTATGCAGCTGAAGTACGGATGCGGGAACATGAGGAGTTACAGGGCCGCAGAGCACATCATGGAGAATCTGAGCCTTGTCAGAACCGCTGACAACCAGAAGGATTTTTTTAGCCTTCATAATGGTTCCGATACCCATGGTATAAGCCTGCTTCGGAACATCATCAATGGAAGCAAAGAAACGCTTATTGGCCTCGATGGTGCTCTGGGTCAGGTCCACACAGTGAGTGGTCTTGGCAAATTCTTCGTCCGGCTCATTAAAGCCGATATGGCCGTTATGCCCCAGGCCCAGAAGCTGCAGGTCAATGCCGCCCAGGCTCTTAATCACGTCCTCATAGCGTGAGCACTCCTTATCGCTGTCAGGCTGGGTGCCGTCGGGTACATTGGTGCAGTCCATGTTGATGTTAATATGCTTAAAGAGATTGTTATACATGAAGTAGTAGTAGCTCTGGTCATTATCCCTGGTAAGTCCTCTGTACTCATCCAGGTTCACGCTCTTTACACCGGAGAAATCCAAATCACCTTTGTTGTACCATTCGATCAGCTGCTTGTAAGTGCCGATTGGGGTGGATCCGGTTGCCAGGCCAAGGACACATTCAGGTTTCATCAGGACCTGGGAGGCGATGATGCTGGCTGCCTTGCGGCTTAATTCATCGTAATCTTTTGCTTTGTAGATTTTCATAATAATTGCCACCTTTCCATACATTATTAGTAGTTGCGGTGCCCCGGATTTCCAGAGGGTCACTAATTTGGAAAAAATTTTTATAAATCTTTAAATATAGGATAACATTTTCCTAACATACTTTCAAGGGGTAAATGCATAAAATATTTATAAAAGCAGATAGGCCGTGTTCAGGGCAGCTGCAGATTATGGGTGCGAGGAGTGAAAGTATGACCAATTATCGGAGATTGATATCTTATATCTACGCCTATGAAGGCGAGGTAAAAGGAAAGAATATTGGGTTTGCCAAGCTGGAATCCCGGAATGGGCAATGCAAGCTCAGCGTAAATGTAAAAAAGGTTTACGTTGGAAGCAGCGACCTGGGGGTTTATCTGCTGGCCCCGGGAAAAGAAATTTTTCTGGGCAGTATATTTATCCGCAGCGGAGGCGGTGAGTTCCGCGCCGTGGTAAATGTGGAAAATGCCGCTGATTCGGGCTGCAGCATGGACCAGTGCTATGGCCTGACGATTCATGAACAGGGGGATACATGGCGGGCATATACGACCATCTGGGAGGATGCGGTGGCCCATGCAGCGGAAGTGGAGCTGGCGGATGTGACCTCCAGTAAAGTAGGAGATGCAGAAGCGCAGATACATAGAAAAGTGGAAGAACTGAATCAGGAGCTGCGGTCCGGTGAAAAGGCAGCAGAAGGCGGAGACGGCCCTGTGCTCAGCAGTTCTCCGGCAGAGGCGCGTCAGATGAGTGCTGGTCGTGGGGCTATGAAGAACGCGGAGACACCGGAGGGTGCGGAGGTTGTGCAGGAGACAGAGGTATTGGCCCAAACGTCAGAAGAAGTATATCAGACGGAGAATGAGGCCAATCAGATGACAGAGGCATTGGATCAGGCTGCGGAAAAAGTAGTCGGAGCGGAAGAGATTTTACCGGAGTCAATAGAGGCAGATACGGTCGAAATGTCCCAAAAGCAGGAGAATCAGGATGACAGGGACGATTTGGCGCTGGAACCAGAGCTGTTGCCGGATGATAAAGACAGTATGGAGTTGGAGCCGGAATCCCTGACAGATGGGATGCCGGATGAAATGTCAAATGAAATAGAGGAAGCGCAGGAATCAGGAGGTATCCCGGATTCCCAATTAGAGAGCCAGTCAGAGAATACGGCAGAGTCAGAGATAACGGCAGAATTGGGAAAAGCGGCTGAAGAACATAAGGCAGGTTTTCAAAATAGCGGCCTGGCAGGAATCACACCAAAAAGAGATATGGAACAGATGGATGGTATGATTACGCCAAACATGGGCAGAGAGCAGGAAACAGACCATAGAGCCTGGAGCGGCAATGGGGATTTTGGTGAACAGCCGAATTCTAAGCACGGCTGGGATGAAAAGAATGTTACATCTATCAGAAAACAGCTTTATGAGGAAAATGAAAGCGTGCCCCGTGAGCTTCAAACCGCTCATGATCCGTTGAACATGGGACTTCCCAGACAGGAAGGTATGGTTCCTGATACCCGTATTCCCCTGCAGCCAGATAATATGCCGGAAAACAGGACGGTTCCCAGACCAAACATTATGACCAGGCCTGGAATGCCCCGCAGGCATATGCCTGCAGGGACAGTGCGTACGGGTTCTTCCGGGGGTCAATCGGACCAGGAACAGATGATGGACCAGTGTCCGTTGAATCAGCAGCCAATGCCAGGACAGCAGCCAATGCCAGGACAGCAGCCAATTCCAGGTCAGCAGCAAGTACCGTGTCAGCAGCCAATGTCGAATCAACAGTCAAGGATGCTCCGCCAGCTGATGCCAAGCAACCAGACTATGCCGTCACGTCAACAAACGCCGGGGCAGAGTTCGCTGGGCCAACATCCAGTTACAAATCGGCAGCCAGTGCCGGGTCAGCAGGCGATACAAAACCAGCAGCCGATATCAAACCAACAGCCAATGCCAAATCAGCAGCCGATATCAAACCAGCGGCCGATGCCAAACCAGCAGCCGATGCCGGGTCAGCGGCCGACATCAAACCAGCAGCCAATGCCAAACCAGCAGCCAATGCCAAACCAGCAGCCAATGCCAAACCATCGGCCGACATCAAACCAGCAGCCAATGCCAAACCAGCAGCCAATGCCAAACCATCGGCCAATGCCAAACCAGCGGCCAATGCCAAACCAGCAGCCGATACCAAACCAGCAGCCGATGCCAAACCAGCAGCCGATGTCAAACCGTCAGCCGTTACCCAACCAGCGTCCCGGAAGCCAGATACAAAACCAGGGCAGACAGATGCGGCCGGCCGGACCTGAGGCAGGTGATAACAGCGAAGCAGCTGGGCAGGCGGAGGAAAGAGTGCCTGTGGTTGATGCAGGCGAAGAAACTCTGATACTGGGAAATCCTCAGGATTTAGAACGGCTGGAGCAGGAAGAACAGCAATCTGACTTCCCGGGCAGGCTGTGGGAGGGCTTCCGTAAGCGGTATCCCAAGATACAGGCCTTTGACAGTGCAAATGGGTGTGAGATTCTGACAATTAAACCCCAGGATATCGGACTGCTTCCAAGGGAGAACTGGAATTATGGCAATAACAGCTTTCTGCTGCACGGATACTACAATTACCGTTATCTGATATTAGCCCGCATCGGCGATGAAACAAAGGGACGCACCCGGTACATACTTGGGGTTCCCGGCAATTATTACAGCAATGAAAAATACATGGCATCCATGTTCGGCTTCCCGCATTTCGTGCTGGCAAGAAAACAGCCGTCACAGGACGGCCGCTTTGGATATTGGTATACAGATGTGCGGCTGGAAAACCAGGATTAAAAAAGTCACCCCTACCGGTGCAGTCAGACCGCGCCGGAAGGGGTGAAAATCAAGGATACATTAGATTTAACACTGTACTAAACTTTGCGGGAATCCGTTAATTTGCTTAGGACGCGTTTGAAAATTCATTCCAGCTGTCTGCCATAAGGAATCCGCCGGAGGTATGACCCTCCCTGCATCCTCAGGACAAAGCACGCTCTAGTAATCAATTCCCCTCAGGGAAACCTGCCCCACATAGGGGCGCACCAAATCAGCGAATGCCATCATTTCATCTTTTGAAAAGTCTGAATAGAGTCCGGGAACAAGTACTTCCCCGGACTCCGTGAAGCACTGCAGGTAGTAATCCGGACACCCCTTAATCCACGGTCCAATCTGTCTGAAATCATCAGAGGTGTGAATACCGCGGACAACGGTTGTCCGGAATTCATAGGGGATGCTGCCTGACAGAAGAAATTCGATGCTCTCATCTATCCGTTCCATGGAAAGGCCGGAAACTCCGGCTGCTTCTTCATAGTGATTGCGCCCGGCTTTAATATCCATTGCCACACAATCCAAAAGCCCTTTGGCGCACAAATCTTTTAATATTCCAGGCATGTAACCATTGGTATCCAGCTTCACTGCCAGTCCCAGGCTCCGCACCTTCCGTATGAACTCCTCCAGGTCCGGCTGCAGGGTGGGCTCGCCTCCGGTGATACAAACACCTTCCAGTACCCGTTTGCGTTTTTCCAGGAATGCCAGAATATCCTCCTGGCATTCATATTCTTCTGCGTCTGAACCCAGAAGCCCGCTGTTATGGCAGAATGGACACCGGAAATTACATCCTCCTGTAAATATAGTTGCGGCCACTCTGCCCGGAAAGTCCAGCAGCGTAGTCTTTTGCAGTCCGCATATTTTCATGGCCTCTTAACCTGTCCCTTTTCAAATTTTGGTTTATTCTATATAATAAAAAAGTATAACATACATAAAGCTTTAAAAAAAGAGGAATCAATTCATGGCAAAAGGGCCATCTGATATAGGAGAGAAAAATATGGCATTAAAACAGGAAAATATGGCGTCAAATCAGAAAAGAATAGAATTAAATCAGAAAACCGTAGAAACAAGCCAGGAACCCCTAATGCCAAACCGGGAAAACCGCAACAGAGAAGCAGCAGAAATAGAAGCAGCCCGTTTAAAGGGGCAGGAAACACGGCGCAGAAATTATGAAAAGAGAATGGAGAAGCAGCGACTTGCAGCTCTTGCGGCAGAAGAGCAGCGATTGAGGCAGAGACAGAAGGATGAGGGATTTATGAGGGAGGCGCTTCGACAGGCCCAAAAGGCGGCCGCCATCGGAGACGTGCCCATCGGATGCGTGATTGTCCGCGGGGATAAGATTATTGCCAGGGGATATAACCGGCGTAATGCGGATAAAAGTGTGCTGTCCCATGCCGAAATTATTTCCATTAAAAAGGCATGCAAAAAAATAGGAGACTGGCGTTTGGAGGACTGCACCATGTATGTAACGCTGGAGCCATGCCCCATGTGCGCAGGGGCGATTGTGCAGGCGCGCATACCCCGGATTGCAGTGGGCTGCATGAACCCCAAGGCCGGCTGTGCGGGGTCTGTGCTGGACATGCTCCATGTGCCGGGCTTTAATCATCAGGCGGAGGTGACCGAGGGGGTGCTTGAGCAGGAGTGTTCCAAGCTGATGTCGGACTTCTTCCAGAGCCTGCGTGAACGCAAAAAATAATTTTCTTATTATAACCGTGCAGGACGGCATATCTCCCTGAACCAAAAAACCGGATAAGGAGTGCCGTCCTGAACCATTACTATTTATTCTGTGATTTTTTTCATTGCCTGGTTTGCTGCGATGAGGATGGGATCATAAACAGGGGCTGCAGGAGGAGCGTAAACCAAGTCTAACTCATTTATCTCTTCCACTGTCATACCGCAAGTAATTGCAGTTGCCAACACATTAATTCTTCCGGCGATACTTTCGCTTCCGATGCCCTGGGCGCCCAGAAGGCGGCCTGTTTTTTTATCAACGATCAGGCAGATGTGATTATCGCGGCCCCCAGGATAGTAGGAAGCGCGGTCTGCCTTCGTAATGCTGACCGATATGGCATCATAGCCCTCTCCGGCTGCCTGCTCCTTAGACAGGCCGGTCGCGGCGATAAAGAGCTCAAACACTTTTGTGACCATGGAACCCAATATTCCCTTAAATGTATCATGTCCGCCTGCCACGTTACCGCCTGCAATGCGCCCCTGCTTGTTGGCGGTTGTGCCCAGGGGGACGTAAGCTGGTTTTCCTGTAATCCTGTTCTTCATCTGCACGCAGTCTCCGCAGGCCCAGATATCCTTGTGACTTGTACGCATCTCGTCATCTACGATAATTCCGCCCTTTAGCCCCAGCGCAAGTCCGGCTTGCTCTGCCAGTGCACCGGCCGGTTTTACCCCAGCTGATACAAGGATTATATCGGATGGTTCGATCTCTCCAAAAGCGGTTCGGATTCCGCTGGCTTTTCCGTCTTCAGAAAGGATTTCGGCTATCTGTGTGCCTGTGTGTACGTTTATGCCGTGCTTTATAAGCGTATCCTCCAGGGCCTGGGAAAAGGCGTTGTCTAAAAATGGAAGGAGCCTTGGAAACTGCTCATAAACGGATACTGAAAGCCCGGCGTTTCTTAGCTCCTCGGCGGCCTCAAGTCCGATAGCTCCGCCGCCGATGATGCAGACCCGCCCATGTTCTCTTGCGGCAGCTTTCAGGCGGATGCCATCTTCCATGTTCCTCAGATAATATACCCCATCCGAGTGAATTCCGGGAATAGGAGGCACCACTGGTACTGCGCCTGTGGCAATCACCAGTTTATCATAAGAATGTATGCTGACCTGGTCTGTATCCAGATTTTTTACAGAGACCTCCTTTTTTTCCGGGTCAATGAGAAGCACCTCATGGTGTATCCAGGCGGATATATTCCGCATGTTTTTTAACGATTCCGCATTGATTGCCACCAAGTCATTGATATCATGAATTAGTCCTCCTACAAAATAGGGAAGACCGCAGGCTCCATAGCTGACAAATCCGGATTTTTCAAAGACTTGAATCTCCATGTCAGGTTTTTCTTTGCGGGCTCTGGATGCCGCGCTCAGGCCGGCAGCGGTCCCTCCTATAACAATTAGTTTCTCTGCCATGTTGAACCTCCGGTTTTTAATTCTTTACTCCATATTTGTCAATGACACCCATTTCACCCATCAAATTTTCAAGATCCTTTAATTTGGTTCCGGCATAATCCTGGTAAGGTTTTCTCAGATGTCCTCCCGGAAGGCCGAGAATATTTAAAGCCGCTTTAATCACAACCGGATTAGAGAACGTATACAGCGCCTGAAGAAGAGGAAACCATTTAAAATAATTCTCTCTGCATTCCTCAATGATGTTCATATCCGTCCAGGGGCGGGAATACAATGCCGCTTCCTCCGGAATAATGTTACCGCCGATATTGGCTGTTCCGGTTCCGCCTACAGCCAGGGTTGGAAGTACAATCGAATATTTCGGGAAATCGCAGCACATAATCTTAACTTTGCCCTGGCAGAGGCGCTGTACCTGAACCAGCTGCTCCACATTTGGAAGGGCTTCCTTATCCACTACAAAATTCGGATGTGCGTCGGACAGCTTTTTAATTGTTTCCGGCATAATCTGAACGCCGAGTCTGGAAGGATTGTTATAGATACCGCAGGGTATGCTTACGGAGCTCATGCAGGTATCCATATGAATAAAAGCGGCTGTCTGGTTAATCAAAACATAGGGCGGAACCGTAAAGATGACCCCGTCAGCCCCCTCCTGTTCACAATACCTGGCAAAATCTACGCTTGCCTGCGTGGTCATGGACGCTGCGCTGAAAAATACAGGAATTCTTCCGTTTACAATCTTAATCACTTCATGTACAATGGCTTTTTTCTCTTCCAATGTAAGCAGGGTTACCTCTCCTGCTGAACCAAGAATAAAAATTTGTGAAGTTCCATACTTTATTTGACGGTCAATCAGGGTTTCAAAGCCCTTAAAATCAATTCTGTCATCCTCTGTAAATGGGGTAGGCATTGCTACCCATGAGCCGTGTAATTGGACCATTGCTTATCTCCTTTTTTATTATTCAAAATCCACATCAAAGAAATCCAAAGCAATACCAGCAAGTGTCAGGATACCTGTGGTGAGAGCTTTCCGGTCACAGTAAAAGTGGGGGCTGTGGAGCCCGCCATAAGGACCGCCTTCGCTTCGCGAACCAAACCTAACGAAAACCCCAGGTGCCTTCTCCATTACAAATGCAAAATCCTCGGCGCCCATACTTGGATGAGCCAGTTCGATTACATTCTCATGACCTAGAAGTTTGCTGCCGCAGCGTTTTACCCGATCGACCCATTGGCTGTCGCTGACCAGCGGAGGAGGCCCCAGTTTGATGTTCACCTCTGCATCACCGCGTCCGGCAGCGGCTATACCCTTGCATATTTCCGGGATTCTTTTTAGTATATGCTCCCGGACTTTTGGGTCCAGGGCACGGATGGTACCCTTTAATACAACGGAATCAGGTATGATGTTAAATGCATTTCCGCCCTGGATGGAGCAGAGGGAGACAACACCGGATTCGTCTGCCGCAAGTTCACGGGAAACCAGCATCTGCAGTGCCTGTACGATCTGGGCAGCTAACAGGATGGGGTCGATAACTGTGTCAGGATGGGCCCCATGACCGCCCTTTCCTTTTACGGTAATGGTGAGTTCGTCTGAACTTCCAAGAATTGCGCCATAGCGTACCCCGATTTTTCCGGCACATAAGTCAGGTGTTACATGCAGGGCAGCCACACCGTCAATGGTATGGAAGTCGATTTTGGGGCTTTCAGCAAACAGTTTTCCGCCTTGCAGCGTTTCCTCTGACGGCTGAAAAAAGAACAGAATGGATCCGGCAATCTGATTTCTGTAATGCTCCAGAACTCTCACTGCTCCCAACAGGATGGATGTGTGTACATCATGTCCGCATGCATGCATTATGCCGTCTGTCCTGCTCCGCAGTTCGTGGCTCTCGTCTTCTTTTATGGGGAGGGCGTCCATGTCTCCGCGAAGTGCGATGCAGTGGGCGGTGCCCGGTTTCGTTCCCTTTATTTCCACCAGAAGTCCGGTTTCACCGATGTGCTCTATTCTGTCAACATGAGTTTTTTCACGCAGTTCTTTTTCTATGAGAGCGCTTGTATTATATTCTTTAAGGCCCAGCTCGGGATTTTCGTGGATTTGCTGGCGGACTGCATTAATTTCAGGTTCTAGTGAAGCTACTAATTCATGTATTGTCATGTGATTCTCCTTCTTGCTGCCTTTGTATCTTCAATACTTAAAGTCCGGTCCAGCCTATGCTCTGTAAAAACATGAGTGTAAAGAACGCCAGCGTAATCTGAACAAGAATAAGAGGCATTGCCTTCTTTAAGTATTTTCCATAAGAAATACCTGCAAAACCAAGACCTCCCATCAAGGTACCGATGGTAGGAATGACACAGTTTGTAAATCCGTCTCCGAACTGGAAGGCCTGTACAGCAACCTGTCTTGTAATACCCGTTAAATCTGCGATTGGAACCATAATTGGCATAACAGCTGCAGCCTGGCCGGAACCAGAAGAAATGAAAAAGTTAATAAGAGCATTGGCAAGGAACATGAAGCCGGCGCCTAAGACAGCACCCATGTGGCTGATTGGCTTTGCCAGCCAATATACGATTGTATCCAGAATCATGCCGTTGCTCATGAGGACAGTCAGGCAATTTGCAAAGCCTACGATGAAAGCAGCGCCTACCGTACTTGCGCAGCCTTTAATGAAACGGTTGAAACCCACGTTTATATCCTTACAGCTTACACATCCGATCAGGAGGCAAACCACCAGAAATGTTGCAGAAATTTTGTCCGCGCCCCATTTAAACTTCAATGCGCCGATTACAACCGCAGCCAGACCTGCCACCATACACAGCATAGACAGCACCTGAACCTTTGTTACAGGGGCATCGCCTAACTCGCCGTCCTGATAGCCCATGATATCATTTGTTTTCAGGCCCTGCTCATAATTCAGGCTTTTGCAGGGGTCTTTTTTGATCTGGTGAAGATAGAAGATAACAAACGCATAACTCAATGTAAAGTTTACGATATGGAAAATTACCCTGGCACTAAAACCGGAAAACAGCGGTACCTCTGCGATTGCCTGCGCCACGCCCAATACGCCCGCATTTGCCCAGCCCACATTGAAACCAGCGAACTGTCCGAAGAAAATCATGAAAAATCCCAGGGTCTTATCAAATCCCATGGCCTGTGACAGGAAAATTCCAATGGGAATCAAAACAAGGGTTGCGTTTCCGAACACACCTGTGGCACCGCCCATGGACATGAAAAACATAACACAGAAAATAGCTATTTCTTCTCTGCCCTTTACGGCCTTTGCCAGTTTCATAAAAATTGTGTCAATTGCTTTTGTTTCTGTAATCATGTAAACAGCTGCGCCTACAAACAAAATCATATAAATAAGGCTGGACTGATTTTTAAAACCTGTTACCAGGGCCTGAAAGATTTCCCATGGCCCCTGAGGATTCTGACCAATCACATGATAAGTGCCGGCTACAACCTTTGTTACATTTTCTTCTGTCACACGCTCGTAGCTTCCCGCGGGGACAATCCATGTTAAAATGGCCGATACAATTGCTAACAAAAACAAGATTGTATATACGTTCGGGAACCATGATCTTTTATTGCCTTCTTTCATACCATTTCCTCCTATTGTCAACTGATTTTTGAAATTATTAATTCTACCCACCTTTCTGTCAAATAATTATGGAAATAATTCTAGCATACATTTAGTAATGTTACTGCTTCCTAAGTTACAATGAAAAAACATATAAAATGCATCTTTTTGTACATTGATTTAAAAACAGTTCACACAAAAAAGACTCATGAAAAAGTACATGAGTCTTTTGATGTATAATTTGATATATTTTTACATTTACTATACAAAATATTTATAAAAGTTCGACAGATTTACTACTGCATCACCTTATTATATGCAGCAGCATTAATCTGTGTATTCCGGTTCAAAATACGAATAAAATCCTCGTTGCATAATTCCTTTATGGTTTTGCTGATTGTGATTCTGGAGCTGCCGATAATTGCGCTCAACTCCTGCTGTGTGTAATGTACCTTCAGATTATACCACTTGTTTTCTAACAGACAGGACGTATCAGCTGTGGAACAGAATAAGCGTTTTAAGCGATCTTTACAGGAATTAAAAGCCAGGCTCTCAATTTCATGGCGCATAATTAACATTTTTTTTGAATAACTCTCAAGAATGGCTTCACGGAAAACCTTATTAGTATCAAGCAGTATCTCATAATCCTGATAGGGAATAATACGGACACGGGTTTCCACTTCTGCCTGAGAAAATAATCCGGTTGACTCCCGAAGCGACAGCGGTGTTTCGCCGTAAAACCACCCGTCAGAAAGCGTATACAGTATCTTCTCGGTTCCGTCTGTTCCAATCATGTAATGGCGTGTTCTGCCTGTGATGATATAATATACCCCTTGAAGTGTTTGGCCTGGTGTCAGAAATATCTTTCTTGCAGGATATACACATGTTTCTCCATGACATTCAATGAGTCGTTCTAATACCGCGTTTCTTTTATTTGGCAGAGTAAAACTAGAATTATCCAACTGCATCTCCATTCACTCCAAGTATAATAATGGCATATCCCTATAGAAGCTGCGATTCGTGAGTTTATAAAAGAACTAATTGCTGTAAATTATAGCACAAGCACTGTTCACCTGTAAAGGGGGTTCTTTTTGGGCCGGCTCATCACGGGCCGCCGGCCCATCATGCAAAATTCTGACAGTGTTTTAAAACGGACAGGAAAATGGAGTTGTATAATATGCATATATAATTAGGAAACAACACGAAGATATAATTCATTATTGACAATACATGCCATAGGTGGTAAGGTTAATATTATAAACTTGAACAAAAAACATCATGAGAGTGAGCAGAATGAACAGTAAAATACAGCGTACATCTCTTCAGTCAGAGATAATCCGATATATACAGAATTACATCCAGGAAAATGGTTTAAAACCCGGCGACCGCCTTCCCTCACAGGAAAAACTGATAGAGATGATGGGGGTCAGCAGGACGTCCCTCAGGGAAGCCATGAAGACGCTGGAAGCCAGGAATGTGCTGGAAGCTAAGAACGGAAAGGGTATCTATGTGGGAAGCCAGGAGGTCAATGACCTTTTGAGACTGATTGATTTTGCCAAGGAGAAGGAGCTTCTCCTGGACACCCTGGAGGTACGCAAGATATTAGAGCGGGAGATACTGCGCATGGTGATCCATTCCGCAACCCGGGAGGAGTTAGAAGAACTGGGAGCCATAACAAGGGTGCTGATGGCAAAATTCCGCCGGGGAGAGCAGCAGACAGCAGAGGATAAGAAGTTTCACTATACCATCTACCGTTTGTCCCATAACCAGGTTATGTATCAGCTGATTCTGTCCATCAGCGGTGTCATGGATAAGTTCTGGGAATTTCCTTTGAACATGGAGGACCCGTTTTTAGAAAGCCTTCCTCTTCATGAGGAGCTTTATAATGCAATCTGCGAAAAGAATGTCAAAAAGGCACAGGCGATCAATGAAAAACTTTTGGATGCTGTGTACAGAGATATTCGGAATCAACGCTGATACTTTATAAGTATATCCCAACCTATATTATAGCATATAGCATATAGGATTGTATATTTTTTACAAATAGCCAGGGAGGAGAGAGGTAACAATATGACAAATCAGAATGAGTACCTAAAAAGTACAAAGCTAATCACGGCCCATTATGGAGAAGAGTACGAGCATTATTACAATGCTATCGTTCCCCCGGTATTCATGAATTCCCTCAATGTATTTGAGACGCTTGAGGATTATTACGACTTTGACCGGACAGACAAGCACAAATATTGCTATGGGAGGGTGCAGAATCCTACGGTGCGCATACTGGAGGACAAGATAGCGGCTCTGGAGCACGGCGTGGGAGCCCTGGCTTTTGCGTCCGGTATGGCGGCTGCCACCACGGCAGTCCTTACAGCCTGCAAGGCAGGCAGCCATGTGGTATGCCTTCACAATGCATACGGGCCTTTAAAGGATTTCCTCAGCAAATACTGTACGGAGCACTTGGACATTACCCTTACGTATGTGACCGGTGACAGGGTGGAGGAATTTGAGGAGGCTGTGACAGATGCCACGGACCTGATTGTGTTGGAGAGCCCGTCCTCTGTGCTGTTTTCCCTTCAGGACATACGGGCCGTGTCCCGCATTGCCAGGAAACACCAGGCGCTGGTATACATAGACAATACGTTCTGTACCCCGATCTACCAGCAGCCCCTGGATATGGGGGCGGATATCGTGATGCACACCACATCCAAGTACATTGGCGGACACAGCGATATCATCGGAGGTATGCTGGCGGTAAAGGACCAGGAGCTCATGAAGAAGCTGACGGCCAACAGGGAACTTTTGGGCGGAATCGTGGGCCCTATGGAGGCATGGCTCATGATAAGGGGCCTGCGGACCATGGAGGTCAGGCTGGCGGCGCACCAGGCCGCAGCCATGGAGGTGGCAAAATTCCTGGAGGCCCATCCAAAGGTACAAAGGGTGAATTACCCCGGACTCCCCTCTCATCCCCAGTATGATCTGATGAAGCAGCAGCAGACTGGCAACACCGGGCTTATGAGCTTTGAGATTCACGGAACCACAGAGGATGCAATCAAGGTGGCAGAGAGCCTTAAGATATTTAAGATAGGCGTATCATGGGGCGGGTTTGAGAGCCTTGTGTTCCTGCCTCACGCCAGACTGGATGAGGAGACGTGCCGGGTACTGGGGGCAGGTCAGAATGTTATCCGCATCCACTGCGGACTGGAAGGTACAGAGGCCTTGATTTCAGATTTGGAATCAGCTCTTGCTAAGATATAGAAGCATAGAGGAACAGCAACAAGAAGCAGTGAAAATCAAGCAGTAAAAAGGAGGAGAACAGATGAAGAAGAAACAATTAGCAGCAATGGCATTGGCGGCAGTGATGCTGACAGGATGCGGAGGCGGCAGTGCTGCTCCGGATGCCACAAAAGCAGCAGACAGCGGGGCGTCCACGGCGGCAGATGCAGGCAAAAAAGAGGCGGACAGCCAGAAGGCAGAATCCGGTGAAGCCGTCACCATCACCCTGGTGGAGTCCCTTACCAGCCCTGAGAGGACAGCTGTTCTGAGGGAGATTGCGGACAAGTATCAGGCTGAGCACTCAAATATTACCATTGACATTATTTCCCCGCCGCTGGAGAATGCAGATGCCAAGATTACCCAGATGCTTATGAACGGCAGCGGCGCAGACATCGTGGAGGTGCGTGATTCCACTGTGACCCAGTATGCCACCAATGAATGGATTGCCGATCTTCAGAAGTACATTGACGCGTGGGATGAGAAGGGCACACTGACTGAATCGGCTGACGAGGTAATTCATTATCTCAAGGGAGGCGCTTACCTGATTCCTTACGGATTCTATCAGAGAGGACTGTTCTACCGCGCAGACTGGTTTGAGGAGAAAGGGCTTGACCAGCCGGAGACATGGCAGGACATCTATGATGCAGGCCTTGCCATCACAGACCCGGCTAACAGCAGATTCGGCTACTCCTTCCGCGGCGGCCCCAGCGGCTATCAGTATGCGGATACCATTTACTGGAGCTGGATTGGTACGGATAAGGTGGCAGATCCCAATGCGGCTTACTTCTTAAAGGATGGGGACGGAGCTACTATCTTTACACTGCCCGAGGTAAAGGAGGCGCTGCATTTCTACAAAGACCTGTTTAAGAACACCTGTCCCACGGACTCCATTGCGTGGGGATTCTCAGAGATGGTTCAGGGCTTTGTGGGCGGTACCACAGCCATGCTGATTCAGGATCCGGAAGTAATCGCTACCTGTTCCGCAGACATGCAGGATGACCAGTGGGCGCTGGTTCCATTCCCCAAGGGACCGTCCGGCCAGGCAGTATTCCCCAACGGCTTCGCAGGCTGGGGTATGACATCCTTTACAGAACATCCGGATGAGACCGCGGATTTCCTGCTGTACTTATCTAATTCCGAGAATAACACATACTTTGCCAAGAACTACTCCACAATCCCGATTCACAACAACGCTGCTGAAAAGGATCCTTATTTCTCCGAGGGACGTTTTGCAATGTATATGGATATGGCAAAGGAGCCGGATGTATACCGTCATGCTGCATATCCGCAGATGTACGAGGCATTTGCAACCTACAAGACAGAGGTTGATACCATGTACCAGAAATACCTGACGGATGAAATCACGGATGATGAGCTGTTGCAGTGGTTAGATGAGTTCTGGACCCAGGCTTACAAGGATGAGGGCCAGAAGTGGTAAGGCCGGATTGACCAGAGAACGAATGAAACACAAGCAGTAAGAACCGGAGGGTGCCGGGAGCGGGGGACCTGCTCCCGGCACTTCCGGATACAGAGCTGTGCGCGCCGTGCCGGGGAAGCCGGCACACGCAGCCGGCAAGGAGGGGATGGCATGAAACAAACGTCGAAATTAAAAATGAGGAGAGCCCGGTTTATCTTTATCATGGTTCTTCCTGCCATACTGTTTCCCATGATATTTACCTACTATCCGATGATAAAGGGGTCCCTGATGGCATTCCAGAGCTACAATCTGATGAATGTCAAGAATATCAAGTGGGTGGGTCTGGAAAATTTCAGTAAGCTGTTTGCCCACAACACCAGCAATACCTTCTATTCCACCATGCTCAACACGGTTAAATGGGTGGGAATCTCCCTGTTTGTCCAGTTTACGGTGGGATTTGCCATGGCATTGCTTCTGAAGAAGAAATTTAAGGGTTCCAGCCTTTATCAGGGGCTGATTTTCTTTCCATGGGCTGTTTCGGGATTTATTATCGGCATCATGTGGCGCTGGATGTTCAACGGAACCTCAGGGGTTATCAATGACCTGCTCATGAGGATACATTTAATCAGCCAGCCGGTGGGATGGCTGGCCAGCAAGAACACGGCCCTTTACTCCTGTATCATAGCCAATATATGGTACGGAATTCCATTTTTTACTATTATGATTACGGCAGCCTTAAGAGGCGTGTCGGAAGACCTGTATGAAGCAGCGGATGTGGACGGCGCCAGCCCGTACCAGAAGTTTACCAACATCACGGTGCCCTGTATTCGTTCCGTGCTGCTTTTGACGGTGCTGCTGCGGGTTATCTGGATCTTCAATTTCCCGGATTTGATTTACTCCATGACCCAGGGCGGGCCTGCGGGGTCCTCCAACATCATTACGTCCTACATGATGCAGCTGGTCCAGAGTCTGGATTACGGCCTGGCGTCAGCGGTGGGCGTGCTGTGTATCCTGTTCCTCATTGTATTTGCAGCCATTTATCTGGTTGCCACCAAGTATACGGACGAGGAGGCATGATATCATGACAATGAAAACTAAGAGAAGGCTTAAAAGCCTGTTAAAATATTTGGTACTGGCATGTTTCCTTGTGCTGACCATGTTTCCCTTTGTGTGGATGCTTCTCACATCCTTAAAAGGGTCCCAGGGGGAAATCTATGCGTTTCCGGTACGGTATCTGCCCAATCCTGCGTCCGCGGTCAACTATGTGGCCATGCTGTGGAAGGGGAATTTCGGCCGGTATATGCTTAACTCCTTTTTCTCCTCGGCAGTGGCAGCCACCTGCGCGGTGTTTATTGCCATACTGGCCAGTTATGTCATAAGCAGGTTCCATTTCCGGTTTAAGAACGTACTTCTGCTGTTTTTCCTGGTCACCCAGATGATTCCCATGTTTATCATGCTGGCGCCCTTATACCAGCTTCTGGCAAAGGCGAAGATGCTCAACGACCTGCGCAGCCTGGCCATGCTCTACACGAATATGATGATTCCCTTCTCCGTGGTGACATTGTGCGGCTTTTTTGACAGCGTGCCAAAATCCCTGGAGGAGGCTGCCTGGATAGACGGATGCGGCTATTTTAAGGCATTGTTTAAGGTGGTGGTGCCGGTTATCATGCCCGGTATAGCGGCAACATTTATTTTTGCGTTTATCAACTCTTGGAATGAACTTTTTATGGCTGTCATGTTTATAGATGTGGATAAGTTCAAGACCATACCGGTGGGACTTAACGGCCTGATTCTTAAATATGATATCAAATGGGGCGAGATGGCAGCAGGAACCATCATGTCCCTGGTACCTACCATGTGTCTATTTGCCTTTGCCCAGAAATATATGATAGAAGGGCTTACGGCGGGTTCGGTTAAAGGTTAAGCGTGCTGTCCTGCATAGGAACCGGCCGGGGCCGGCGGACAGATATCAAATTTGTCCGCCGGCCCCGGCTTTTCCCGTGGTAACATAAGGACACAGATGATTTGGTCCGGGATAAGGAGGAAGAAGATGAGCATATTATTTGAACTGGAGCGGATGGAGCGTCTGGCGGAGGATCTGGACCGGCTTCGCAGGCCGGTGAGGATTCCGGTCAGCTGTTATAAGCGGATGGAAGGAAAGGAAAAAGGCAGTCCCTGGTGCAGCACCCTGGATTGGGAGGACTGTTCCATAGAAGAACCATGGGCGTGTCTGGACAGCCACAGGTGGTACAGGACAACGGTTGAGATACCGCCACATCTGGACGGGGCCCATGTGGAATTCCTGATCACCACGGGAAGGGAAGGACAGTGGGATGCCACCAATCCCCAGATGCTGTTTTATCTGAACGGAAATATTGTCCAGGGAGTAGATGTAAACCACAGGGAAATTTTAATAAGTTCCGGGGCCAAAGCAGGAGAGCGGTATGATATTGCCATTCTGGCCTACAGCGGCAGCGTGCCGGGAGACCTGATAATCCGCACGGAGCTGGTCCGGGTGGATGACGCGGTGGAAAAAGCTTACTATGATTTTCTGGTGCCGGTACAGGCAGCCAGGCTTCTTAAAAAACCGGATGAGGAAAATTACAGGCGGATTCTGGTAAAGCTGGGGCCGGCTGCTGATGCCCTGGATTTAAGGGAGCCGTATTCATCCCGGTTCTACCAATCCATAGAGGAGATGGAGAGAATCGTGGAAAAGGAATTTTACCAGAAGGTGAATGCAGCCTCGCCTGTGGTAAGCGCAATCGGCCATACCCACATTGACATTGCGTGGCTGTGGACCGTGGAACAGACCAGGGAGAAGGCTGTGCGGAGCTTTTCCACGGTACTGGAGCTGATGGACCGGTATCCGGATTACAAATTCATGTCCAGCCAGCCCATTCTGTACCAGTTTGTAAAGGAACAGGAACCAGAACTTTATGAGTGCATCCGGGAGCGGGTCAGGGAAGGGCGATGGGAGACAGACGGCGCCATGTGGCTGGAGTCGGACTGCAACCTGCCCGCAGGGGAATCACTGGTGCGTCAAATCATAAAGGGAGAGCAGTTTTTCCAGGAGGAATTCGGCATTTCCAGCAGGTGTCTGTGGCTGCCGGATGTATTTGGCTATTCCGCCGCCATACCGCAGATACTGAAAAAGTGCGGAATTCCCTATTTCCTGACAACTAAGATTGCCTGGAACCAGTTTAACCAGCTGCCCAACGATACCTTCATGTGGAAGGGAATCGACGGCAGCAGGGTGTTTGTATTCATGCCTACTGCCTGCGACTTTGATAAGACTCTGGGATTAAATGTGTCATTTACCGACACCAGGAACACCACCACATACACGGGCATTGTCAATCCCAATATGACGCTGGGAACCTTCAAGCGGTTCCAGAACAGGGACCTGACAGAGGACACGTTAATGCTCTTTGGATTTGGCGACGGGGGAGGCGGACCCACAAAGGAAATGTTAGAGGAGGCAAAGCGTCTGCAGTACGGGCTTCCGGGCATTCCCAGACTGGTCCAGGAAAATGAACGGACCTTTTTTGACCGGATTCATCACGACATTGGGTCCAGACCGGACATGCCGGTATGGGATGGGGAGCTTTACTTTGAGTACCACAGGGGTACGCTGACCTCTATGGGAAAAAACAAACGCTATAACCGGAAAAGCGAGCAGATGTACGAACAGCTGGAGACTCTGGGAGTCATGGCGGAGCTTAAGGGTTTGGAATATCCTGCCGGCGTCATAAAAAGGGGGTGGGATATCATCCTGTTAAACCAGTTCCATGACATTATTCCCGGAAGCGCCATCGGGCCTGTCTATGAACAGACGGACCGGGAATATGAGGAAATACTTAAATCCGGCGCAGAGACAGCCCTTCATCTGGCAGAAGGCATGGGAAGCAGGATCTGCGGTCAGGATAAGGATACCAGCCGGGAGGAGCCGGAAGAACAAAAACCGGAAGAACATAAGATTATTGTTTTCAATACACAGGGATATGAGCGGGAGGACACGGTAACAGTGTCCGGTGTGGCCCGGGGGGAGGCGGCATATGCCTGCGACTGCCTGGGATACAGGGCTCCGGTCCAGTATGTGGGGGAGGATACGCTTATATTCCACGCAAAGGGGATTCCTTCCTGCGGTTATGCTGTGTACAGCCTTGTGGGGGCAGAGGATAGTGTGAACCAGGGAACGTCCGGGTCTGCCAAAGAACATCCTGTGCTCGCCGCAGAACACCCCGGGCCTGACCCGGAACCATCCGGATTTGACGCAGAATGCCCGCGCCCATGGCCCGGCTTCTTTGAAAATGACTGGTACAGGGCTGCGTTTAATGATAAGATGGAGCTTGTTTCCCTGGTTGAAAAGGAGACAGGCTGCCAGCTGTTAAAAGAGGGGCGTGTGGGAAACCAGCTCCTGACCTTTGAGGACCGCCCCATGAACTGGGACAATTGGGATGTGGATATGTTTTATCAGAGAAAGCCGTACAATGCAGACCATGTGACAGCGCCGGTTTTAAAGGAGTGGGGGCCGGTGCGGACGGTGATGTCCATCTCTCACCGGTTTGCGGGCTCCCTTGTGGAGCAGGATATCGTGTTCTACCCCAATCTGCCCAGAATCGACTTTGTGACCCGGGCAGACTGGAGAGATCATCATGTTCTGCTGAGGGTTTATTTCCCGGCCCGGATTAACGCCACCAAGGCCGCCTATGAGATACAGTTCGGCAATGTGGAACGGGAGACCACCAGCAACCACAGCTGGGATACGGCCAAATTTGAGGTATGTGCCCATAAATGGGCGGATCTGTCGGAAAACGGCCTGGGACTCAGCCTGCTTAACGACTGTAAATACGGACACAGCATCAAGGACGGGGAAATGGGGCTGACCCTGATTAAATCAGGGACCTATCCCAATGAGAACGCGGATATAGGCTTCCATGAATTTACCTATTCCATTTATCCCCACAAGGGAAGGTGGCAGGAAGCCAGAACCGTGGAAATGGCCTATGACCTGAATTCGCCCCTGGTATCCGCCCTGGTGCCCGCCAAAGGAGCAGGAGGGTTCTGGAGCATGGTGTCCGTGGACCAGCCGGACTGTTTTGTGGAAATGATGAAAAAGGCGGAGAATGGGAATGGATATATCCTGCGTATCTATGAAAACCGCAATACAAGGACGCCTATGACGGTAAAACTTGGATTTGAAATTTCCCGGGTGGAGGAATGTGATTTGCTGGAAAGGCCACTGAGGCCCATTGAGACAGATGGATACAGGTTTAAGGATTTCATAAAACCCTATGAGATTAAGACATACCGCATCTGTCCCGTCCGTGCGTAAGGTCCCGGATAATCAGGAATCGGAATGTAAGGGAGGATTCACATGGAAGAACAGAGGGCATGGTGGAAAGAATGCGTGGTGTATCAGATTTACCCCAGAAGCTTCCAGGACAGCAACGGTGACGGCATCGGCGACCTGAACGGTATCAGGAGCCGCCTGGATTACCTTAAGGATCTGGGAATTGATGTAATATGGCTCTCCCCGGTGTATCAGTCGCCGGGGGATGACAATGGTTATGATATCAGCGATTATAAGGCTGTCATGGATGTGTTCGGCACCATGGAGGACTTCGACAGGCTTCTGGCAGAGATACATGAAAAAGGGATGAAGCTGGTAATGGACCTGGTTGTGAACCATACATCGGATGAACACGCCTGGTTTGTAAAGAGCCGCCGTTCTCCTGATAATCCCTACAGGGATTACTATATATGGAAGGCTCCTGTCAGCGGAGGCCCGCCCAATAACTGGGCATCCCGCTTCCGCGGGCCGGCCTGGGAATACGATGAAGGGACCGGCATGTATTACCTTCATATTTATTCCAGGAAGCAGCCTGACCTGAACTGGGAAAATCCCCGGGTACGGCAGGAAATATATGATATGATGGCCTGGTGGGGAGACAAGGGGATTGACGGTTTCAGAATGGATGTGATATCCATGCTGTCCAAGGACCAGCGCTTTCCAGACGGGGTGTTGAAAGAGGGAAATCCCTATGGCGATGGTCTGCCCTATTATGCCAATGGCCCCAGAATACATGAATTCTTACAGGAGATGAACCGGGAGGTCCTGTCCCGGTTTGACTGGATGAGCGTGGGAGAGGGCGTGGGTGTGGGAACCAGGGAGGCAGTGCAGTATGCGGGATATGAGTCCCATGAGCTGAACATGATGTTCCATTTTGAACATGTGGAACTGAATCCCGGGCCATTTGGAAAATGGAATGACAACCCGGTCTGTCTGAGAGAGCTGAAGGAAGTGCTGAACAGGTGGCAGACAGAACTGGAGGGAAAGGCCTGGAACAGCCTGTTTTGGGAGAATCACGATTATCCCAGGGCGGTGTCCCGCTTTGGCAATGACAGCCCCGTGTTCTGGGAACTGTCCGCCAAAATGCTGGCAGTCTGTCTCTATATGATGAAGGGGACGCCCTATATTTACCAGGGACAGGAGTTGGGAATGACCAATTTTCAGGGCAGCAGCATAGAGGACTTCCAGGATATAGAAATTCATAATGTATACCGTGAGATGGTGGGCAGCGGGCGCATTTCCCATGAGGAGATGATACGCTACATCAACCATATGGGACGGGACAATGCAAGGACGCCCATGCAGTGGGATGATACGGCCCAGGCAGGATTCACAGAGGGGACGCCCTGGCTTGGGGTAAATCCCAATTATACCTGGCTCAATGCAAGGGAGCAGGCCGGACGCGGTGATTCCGTCCTGTCCTTCTATAAGCAGCTGATAAAGTTAAGGCATACCATGGATATCCTGGTGTATGGGACTTACCGGCTGCTGCTGGAGGAAAGCGGGTCCGTTTATGCATATGAAAGAACACTGGGGGATGAGCGCCTGACGGTACTGTGCAATTTTACGGACCAGACACAGAGTTGCGGTCTTTCCTGCCGGGACCTGGGAACAGATAACGTACTTATCGGCAATTACCCGGACCAGAGCGGCACGTTCCGGGGAAACGGCCCGGCCCTGCATGAAGAGGAGGATATCTGCCTCAGACCCTATGAAGCCATTGTGCTTACGCAATAATTGCTGGAGGATTCTATATGGGCATTATATACGAAGAAAAATCAAGGCAGTTCCATCTGTACAACGATAAAATCAGTTATATCATGACATGCCTTCCCAACGGTCAGCTGGGGCAGCTCTACTATGGGAAACGGCTGCGGCACAGGGAGAGCTTCGGCCATCTGCTGGAGTTTGCGCACAGGGATATGGCGCCCTGTGTCTATGAGGATGACACCACATTTTCACTGGAGCATATCAGACAGGAATATCCGGCCTTTGGAACCGGGGATATGCGGTATCCGGCTTATGGAATCAGAAGGGAAAATGGAAGCAGGGTCAGCTGTTTTGTATACAAAAGCCACACCATCCAAGGGGGAAAACCGGAATTGCCGGGCCTGCCTGCCGTTTATGTGGAGCAGGATGAGGAGGCACAGACACTGGAGCTATATCTGGAGGATCCTGTGGCAGGTATGGAACTGGTGCTTCTCTATACAATCTATGAAAACATGCCTGTGCTTACCCGCAGCGCCCGGTTTATCTGCCGCGGTCCGGAGCCGGTCTGCCTGGAGCGGGCCATGAGCCTGAGTCTGGACCTGCCGGATCCGCGTTACCAGATGGTTGATTTGACCGGGGCCTGGTGCAGGGAACGCTATGTGGACTGCCATGGACTTCACCGGGGAGTTCAGAGCATACACAGCATGAGGGGACACAGCAGCCACCAGTTCAATCCGTTCATCTGCCTGAAACGGCCTGATGCCGGGGAGGACAGCGGTGAGGTAATAGGCATCAGCCTTGTATACAGCGGTAATTTCCTGGCCCAGGCAGAGGTGGATACCATGGATACGGTCCGGGTGACCATGGGAATCCATCCGGAGGGATTTGACTGGCCCCTTTGTTCGGGGGAGGAATTCCAGACGCCCGAGGCAGTGATGGTATATTCAGGGGACGGCTTAAACGGCATGAGTCAGGCGTTCCACCAGCTCTACAGGACCAGGCTTGCCAGGGGGTATTGGAGGGACAGGGAAAGGCCCATCCTGATTAATAACTGGGAAGCCACATACATGGATTTTGACGAGGAAAAGATTCTCTCCATTGCAGACAAGGCAAGGGAGCTGGGCATAGAGCTGTTCGTGCTGGATGACGGGTGGTTTGGAAAGCGGGACGATGACACCACTTCCCTGGGGGACTGGTATCCCAACCTGCATAAGCTGCCCGATGGGATAACAGGGCTGGCAGGTAAAATCAGGGACATGGGAATGAAATTCGGCCTGTGGTTCGAGCCTGAGATGGTCAGCAGGGACAGCTGTCTTTACCGCGCCCACCCGGATTGGATGTTAGGGAGTACGGACCGGCCGGTGTGTACGGGGAGACACCAGTATGTGCTGGATTTTTCAAAGGACCAGGTGGTGGAATACATAGGGGACAGAATGGAGGAGATACTGGGGGACGGCGGTGTGTCTTATGTGAAGTGGGATATGAACCGTAGTATTTCCGACCTGTTTTCAGCGGGCCGGGATGCGCGGTACCAGGGAACCGTGTACCACAGGCAGATACTGGGAGTCTATAAACTGTATGAGCGGCTCACCAGGGATTTCCCCCATGTTCTGTTTGAATCCTGCGCCAGCGGCGGCGCCAGGTTTGACCCGGGCATCCTGTATTACGCTCCCCAGGGCTGGGTTTCCGATGACACAGACGGGGTGGAGCGCGTGAAAATCCAGTACGGAACCAGCCTGGTATATCCGGTCAGCTCCATGGGAAGCCATGTTTCCGCCATACCCAACCACCAGACCCAGAGGAATGTTCCCCTGGCTTCCAGGGCAGCGGCAGCCTTTTTTGGTACCTTTGGGTATGAACTGGATCTGAACCTGCTTACAGAGGAGGAGCAGTACCAGGTAAAGGAACAGATACGGTTCATGAAGGAACACAGGAAACTGATTCAGCAGGGAAGGTTCTACCGGCTTATAAGTCCCTTTGAGGGAAATGAGGCTGCCTGGATTGTGGTATCGGAAGACGAAAACAAGGCCATTGCAGCTTATTTCCGGTTCCTGCAGCCTGTGAATACCGGTTTTAAGCGGCTGGTGCTAAAGGGACTGAATCCGGGGACCATGTACCGGGTCAGCGGAATGGACTATACCTCGTACGGGGATGAACTAATGAGTGCGGGGCTGATTCTTTCGGATGGGGCCAGCGGCGTACGGACCAGTCCGGTGCCCCAGGGAGATTATCTGTCCCGGTTATTTTTGGTGGAGGCACAGCCTTGACAAAAACCTCCGGGCAGGTTATACTTAACAGGCAGTTTTCAGCAGATATCCATGCAGGCATTTGCTGATACATCTGCGTATGTACGGCCTAATATGTCATAAAGTTTCCACGCAGCCGGGGAGATAGCGGTGCCCTGTACCTGCAATCCGCTCCAGCAGGGGTGATACCTTGCCTCGGGCTGTTTGCTGCGAAGCTGCCTTGTGTAAGTGGCGTTGACGTCTGGGTCTTACGCAACGGGAATCCGTGAACCGTGTCAGGGCAGGAATGCAGCAGCACTAAGCGGAACCTCCCGTGTGCCGTGAGGCAGCCTGGATTGAGTTAACTGCATGAGTAACGTTCGTGGCAGCAGCACAAAGCAAGGTGCGTGGAATTTAAAAATGGGATATAAATCTGAGGATACGTCACTGTATCACCGGATTTATGTCCCATTTGTATTTCTGCACGGCGCGTTTCCCCGGAGCCGGCCGGCTGCCCGGATTCTGCGGCTGGCCGGCTGGCCTGCATGAGGCTGCCCGGTTGGCCGAATTTATACTTGCCCCGATAACACCTTTGCGTTATAATTACAAAATGGGTATAATAGAACCATTCCCAGGAAACATAACAGAAAGTGAAGAAACTCTATAAGGAGGAAGTGCAATATGAGAAGGATTGGGATGCTGACCAGCGGCGGAGACTGCCAGGCACTGAATGCCACTATGAGAGGTGTGGCAAAGTCCTTATATAACATGTTTGATGACGTGGAAATAATTGGATTTGAAGACGGATATAAAGGACTTATGTATGCAGACTATCAGATCATGAAATCATCAGATTTCTCAGGGATTCTCACCCAGGGCGGTACCATTCTCGGAACTTCTCGCCAGCCTTTCAAGCTCATGCGCACTCCTGATGAGAATGGACTGGATAAGGTGGAGGCCATGAAGCACACCTACAAAAAGCTGAAGCTCAGCTGCCTTGTCGTGCTGGGCGGGAACGGCAGCCAGAAAACAGCCAACATGCTAAGCGAAGAGGGACTTAACGTGGTATCCCTTCCCAAGACCATTGACAATGACCTGTGGGGAACGGATATGACATTTGGGTTCCAGAGCGCGGTGGATGTTGCCACCAATGCCATTGACTGTATCCATACCACGGCTGCGTCCCACGGGCGGGTGTTCATCGTGGAGGTCATGGGACATAAGGTGGGCTGGCTGACCCTGTATGCAGGTCTTGCAGGCGGGGCGGACATTATACTTCTTCCGGAGATACCATATGATATCAATATTGTGTGCGATGCCCTGACCAAGCGGTCCAAGGCAGGCAAGCGATTCTCCATCCTGGCAGTGGCCGAAGGCGCCATTTCCAGGGAAGATGCCAAGATGAGCAAGAAGGAACTGAAGGAAAAGAAGAAAAGCGGAGTGGTATATCCGTCTGTGGCCTATGAAATCGGGGCCAAGATACAGGAAGTCATCGGCAGCGAGGTTAGGGTTACGGTTCCCGGCCATATGCAGCGAGGCGGTGAGCCATGCTCCTATGACCGCGTGCTGGCCACCAGGCTGGGCGCTGCGGCAGCCAGGCTGATTGCCCAGGAGCAGTATGGCTACATGGTGGCGGTGAAAAACAACGACATCACCCAGGTGCCTCTCTCCGAGGTTGCAGGAAGACTTAAGACGGTGGACCCGGAGTGTTCCATGATTAAGGAAGCCAAGATGGTGGGCATCAGCTTTGGCGATGAATAACAGCATAATAATCAAAATAAAGGTTATTTTAGAAATAAATTTATATAAACAAGATAGAATAACAGGAGTTGCCTAATATGTCATATACGGCGTTATACCGCAAATGGCGTCCGGTTTCCTTTGAGGATGTAAAAGGCCAGGACCCGATTGTGCAGACACTGAAAAACCAAATAACGTCGGAGCGAATCGGCCATGCTTACCTGTTCTGCGGTACCAGGGGAACAGGTAAGACCAGTATAGCCAAGATATTTGCCAGGGCAGTGAACTGCGAACATCCGGTGGACGGGAGTCCCTGCAATGAGTGTCCCACCTGCAGGTCCATTCAGTCGGGTTCCTCCATGAACGTGGTGGAAATAGATGCCGCGTCCAACAACGGTGTGGAGAACATACGTGATATAAGGGAACAGGTGCAGTATCCTCCCACAGAGGGACGCTACAGGGTCTATATTATTGACGAGGTCCATATGCTTTCCATAGGCGCCTTTAACGCTCTGTTAAAAACACTGGAGGAACCTCCCTCCTATGTGATTTTCATACTGGCCACCACCGAAGTGCATAAGATTCCCATTACGATTCTGTCCCGCTGCCAGCGCTATGATTTTAAACGCATATCCTTAGAGACCATAGCAAACCGCCTGAGGGAGCTGACTCAGGCAGAGCAGATACAGGTGGAGGACAAGGCGCTTCTCTATGTGGCAAAGGCGGCCGACGGTTCCCTCAGGGATGCCTTAAGCCTTTTGGACCAGTGTGTGGCTTTTCATTACGGGAAGGTGCTGACCTATGACAATGCCCTGGAGGTGTTGGGGGCAGTGGATTCCGGTGTGTTCAGCCAGATGTTCGGCGCTATTGTGGAGGGCAGGACAAAAGACTGCATATGCAGCCTGGAGGAGATTGTGATTCAGGGCCGTGAATTGGGCCAGTTTGTCACCGATTTTATATGGTATATGAGAAACCTTCTTTTAATCCAGAGCGCGGACGACGCAGAGGGTCTGGTGGATATGTCGGAGGAGAATTTAAAGCAGCTGAGAAGCGATGCGGGCAAGACAGACGGAACCACGCTGATGCGGTATATCCGTATCTTTTCCGAATTGTCCAACCAGCTGCGCTATGCCAGCCAGAAGCGGGTGCTGGTGGAAGTGGCGCTTATCAAGCTGACGCGTCCTTCCATGGAGCCAAACCTGGATGCCATCCTGCAGCGGTTGGGAGATCTGGAAGCCCAGATGGAGGATTTGGAGGCAGGGCGCATGGCCATCCCCATGGCAGCTGTTTATCAGGAGGCAGGCAGCGCGCCTGCCGGACAGGCGCCCCGGACCGGAGCCGGACCGGGGGCGGATGGGGGAACAGTACCCCAGGCAGCTGCGCCGTATGCTCCGGGACTTCAGGCAGATCCCGGGGCTGCACCCGAAAAGGTGGCTCTTCCCCAGGCCCAGCTGGAAGACCTGAAGCTGGTGAGAAACGAATGGGCCAAGATAGTCCGCAGCATGGGAGGCGGCGCCAGGTCGTATCTGCGGGACACTGTGGTGGAGCCTGGGGGAGAAGGCTGCCTGACCATCGTGTTTATGGATCCCATGAACTACGATATGGGTAAGCGGCCCACTGTGATAGGGGAACTGGAGCGCTATGTGGAAGCTAATTTCGGCAGGTCCATTTACTTTAAGACAAGGTTGGCCGGCCGTGGGGAGCGCCTTAATACGATTTATGTGACCCAGGAAGAATTGGAAGAAAAGATTCATATGGATATTACATATGAAGATGAATAATATAAAGATGAATAAGTGGAAATAATAGGAGGATAATACACCATGGCAAAACGTGGCGGATTTCCAGGCGGAATGCCTGGCAACATGAATAATCTTATGAAGCAGGCGCAGCGTATGCAGCGCCAGATGGAGGAGACCACCAAGGAGCTTGAAAATAAAGAATACACGGCTGCTTCCGGCGGCGGTGCGGTCAGTGTGACCGTGTCCGGCAAAAAAGAAGTGGTATCTGTTAAGCTGTCTCCCGACGTGGTGGACCCGGACGATATCGAGATGTTAGAGGACCTGATTGTGGCAGCCACCAATGAGGCATTCCGCCAGATGGAGGCTGAGAGCAGCGAGGCCATGTCCAAGCTGACAGGCGGCTTAGGCGGAGCACTGGGCGGAGGTTTTCCCTTCTAATGGATTATTACAGCAGTCAGATTACCAAGTTAATAGAGGAACTGTCCAAGCTCCCCGGAGTTGGGGCCAAGTCGGCCCAGCGCCTGGCATTTCACATTATCAACATGCCGAAGGAGCAGGTGGAGGAGCTGGCGGGAGCCATGACAGGCGCCAGGAATAACGTGCGCTATTGTAAGGAATGCTTCACCTTGACGGACAAGGAATTGTGCCCTATCTGCAGCAGTGACAGGCGGAATCATAAGACCATTATGGTGGTGGAGAATACCAGGGATTTGGCTGCTTATGAGAAAACTGGCAAATACGATGGGGTTTATCATGTGCTGCATGGCGCCATTTCTCCTATGCTGGGGATTGGCCCGGGGGATATAAAGCTGAAGGAATTGATGCAGAGGCTCCAGTCGGATGTAGAGGAAGTCATCATTGCGACCAATTCCAGCCTGGAAGGCGAGACCACAGCTATGTACATAAGCAAGCTGATAAAGCCTACAGGGATTAAAGTGACCAGAATTGCCAGCGGAGTACCCGTTGGCGGAGATTTGGAATACATAGACGAAGTAACACTTCTTCGGGCATTGGAAGGCAGGACGGAACTTTAGACAGCAGATTTCCATACCGGGAACTAGCGATAGGGAGATGCAAAAGATGGATAAATACGAGTTTAACATAAAAGTTGAGCAGATTAAGAAGATGGTAAGCCGCGGGGACTATGAAACGGCCATGAAGATAGCCGATACCATAGACTGGCGCAGAGTGAGGAATGTAAACATTCTGTCCATGGTGGCAACCATCTATGAGAAGAACGAAGAGTACCAGGAGGCCAAGGATATTCTGCTGCTGGCATTTGAGCGGGCGCCCATAGGAAAGCGCCTGCTGTTCAAGCTGGCGGAGCTGGCTATCAAGGAGGGCAGTTTCCAGGAGGCAGAGGATTACTACAGGGAGTTTTGTGATCTGGCGCCGGATGATCCCAGACAGTATATCCTGCGCTACCTGATTCTGGGAGCTAAGGGAGCGCCCGCGGAGCAGTTGATTCATACCCTGGAACAGTACTGCAACATTGAACTGGATGAAAAATGGATCTATGAGCTGGCAGAGCTGTATGCGGAGGCTGGTATGGGAGAACTCTGCATCATGACCTGCGATAAGATTATGCTTATGTTCGGCCTTGGGAAATATGTGGAGAAGGCCATGGAGCTTAAGATACAGTTTGCGCCTCTGACAAAGTACCAGATGGATCTGGTGGAAAACAGGGATAAGTATGAGGCCCGTCTCAAGGCAGTGGAGCAGGAGTACCGCGCCGGAAAAAGGCCTGCGGATTATGAACCCGTGCCCGAGAAGAAAACGGAAGTCTCTCCCCAGTCCTACATGGCCCGCCAGGAGGCTGCTTTTGCAGCGGAGCCCGAAGCGGAGTACCCGGAGGACGGATATTCGGAAAGTGGATACGCAGAAGGCGGGTATCAGGAGGACGGATACGCAGAAGACGGATACGCGGAAGACGGATACCCAAATGATGGGTATGCAGAGGACGGATATCCGGAAAGCGGGTATGCGGAAGACGGATATACGGAGGAGAGATACACAGAACGCGGGTATCGGAATGACCGGTATGCCCAGAATGAGTATCAGAATGACAGATATACAGAAGCAGGATACCCGGAGGACGATTATTCAGAGCGTGATTATCAGAAAAGCGGATATCAGGCAGAGGCATATCAGGAAGATTCCTATACGGATGAAGATGGTTCTGAGGAGGTATATGCACGGCAGGGCCGTTACGGAAATGAATATCCGGACCAGAATGTGCAGGAAGATACGCAGGACGGCGCCGAGGCCGGGTATCCGGAGGAACACCACGGGATTGCTGTTGGGGCAGAGGAACCATATGAGGATGAGGGCGCACACACCCGGGTTACCATAGAGTCTGAGGATTCGGATGAAGGAGAGGAACCGCTAAAGGAGCCACAGTCCCAGTGGATGCCGGATAAGCCCCGGATTCTGTCAGATGAAGCCGTGCGGGCGAGAATGCATGAGGCGGAGGTTCAGGCAAATCTGGCAAAGGAGATGTCCAGGATATCAGACGAACGTCACAGGCCGGAGACAACATCTGCCCAGACACGTGTATTGACCGATATAAAGGATTTGGGGAGAGAGTCATCTGTCCAGGAATCCCATCATTTCATGATAGAAGCCGAGTATTCCAGTTCAGGTCTGGACCAGGCCATTGAACTTCTTAAGAAGATTCATAAGGAGACAGGGGCTAAGAACCAGGCCGCCAAGATAACAGGGGAAAAGCTTAACAGCAAAGGTGTATTTGCCATTGCGGACAAGTTAACAGGCAAGGACCTGATTATTGAACAGGCGGGCGCCATGGAGGAATCCACCCTCCAGGAGCTGAACCAGCTGATGGCCAGGGATGAGACCGGTATGAATGTAGTCCTTATAGACGTGGCGGGTAACCTGGCCCGTATCCATAAGGTATATCCGGGATTGGCCAAACGGTTTGAATATGTAGGGAAGATGGGGCCGGAAGAGGTTGCTTATGTGGCGCCGGAAGGAGATGACCGCCCTGTACGTCCTGTGCAGCTTCGGAAGACGGAAGAGGCGGCTGCGCCCAGGACAGCTCTGAGACGGACAGAAGAACCGGCTGCGGGCAAGGTTCAGCCGGTAGCGGAACCAGCTGCCATCAGGAGCCTTCCAAAACCAGAGACAGAGCAGAAGCCGGCCGCAGAACGTAAAGCAGGAACAGAACAGAAACCAAAGCCGGAGCGCAGGAAAATGGAAGAGAGCCGCCCGGAGCCGGCTGCCCCCAGGGAAGAACATAAAGAAGTCTCCCTTAAGGCGGCGGAAACCCCGCCGGTTCTGCCTCAGCCGGAAGAACCGGATTATGATGACCAGCAGGAGATGGATATTGATGAATTTGCCCAGTATGCATGTCAATATGCCAGCGATATTGACTGCAGCATATCAGGAAAGAGCATGCTGGCCCTCTATGAGCGCATTGAAATTATGGAGGAAGACGGCGTACCCCTTACAAAGGTAAATGCTGAGGACCTGATAGAGGAAGCTGCTGATAAAGCGGAGAATCCATCCTTCATAAAGCGGATAACAGGAATATTCTCGTCCAAGTATGACAGGGACGGTCTTCTGATATTGAAAGAGGAGCATTTTATATGATGACCATAGGTTTGATTGCACTGGATCTTGACGGCACCCTGCTGGACAGCCAGAAAAACCTGTCAGAGCGCAACCGCAGGGCACTGGAGCGCTGCGCCCGTATGGGCATACAGATTGTACCGACCACAGGCAGGGCAGTGGATGGTATCACGCAGGAAGTACGGTCTCTGCCGGGAGTCAACTATGCCATATCCACCAACGGCGGAACAGTAGCGGACCTTGTTAAGGGAACCAGTCTGAAGCGGTGTACACTATCCAATGCAAAGGCATTGGAAGTCATGGACATCGTTAAAAGGTACAGGGCGATGTATGATCCGTATATAGACGGAAGAGGGATTTCCCAGCCTGAGTTCATCGGACATATGGAAGACTTCGGCCTGAGTCCTGTGATTCAGAAGATGGTGCTCTCTACCAGGGATGTTGTTCCCAATATCCTGAATTACGTAACAGAATGTAAGAAGGATGTGGAGAAAGTCAACGTATATCTGGCTGATGTGAATGACATAGTTCCGCTGCGAAAAGAGCTATCAGCTGTAGAAGGCATTGTCATCAGTTCATCCCTGTATAATAATCTGGAAATCAATGCTCTGGGAGCCACAAAGGGTATTGCGCTTATGTGGCTGGCAGATTATCTTGGGATTGCCCCTGAGGCCACCATGGCATTTGGCGATGGGGAAAATGATCTCTCCATGCTGGAAGCAGCCGGAGTGGGCATTGCCATGGGAAATGGACTGGACATAGCTAAAAACGCCGCAGATCAGATTACGCTGACAAATGATGAGGATGGAGTTGCGGACGCCATAGAACGCCTGATATTCAACTAAAAGAAAGACTGAAATTATATGGACATGATATTAGAACATTGGCTGTCTGCCGGTGCAGGAGTTTTTCTCATTGGTATGGTGCTGTATGGACATTACAGGGGAGCGCTGAAGCAGTGCGTATCCCTGGGAGCGCTGATACTTACCATTGTGTTGGTGAAGATTGCCACTCCGTATATGACGGATTTTATCAAGGATAATCCGTCCATACGCCAGAGCGCGGCAGAGGCCATACTGGATGCAGCTGGCTGGGAGGAACCATCCGCGGAAAACACGGAGCTTCCGGCAGCGCAGCGCATTGCCATTGAGAACCTGAATCTTCCCCAATCCGTTAAGGAAACACTGCTTGAAAACAATAACAGCGAGTTTTATCATATGCTGGGAGTGGACCAGTTTGCTGAATATGTCAGCACATATTTGGCCGACATTCTCATCAATGCAGTTAGTTCCATCATCCTGTTTGCAGTGGTCTATATTCTGATTCATCTGGTGGTGCGGTGGCTGGATCTTATAGCGCGGCTGCCTATATTGTATGGATTGAATCATATAGCAGGTGCAGTACTGGGATTAATCCAGGGACTTCTGTTTCTCTGGATTGGCTGTTTTTTGGTGGGAATTTTTTCCGCCACACCTTTGGGAATGACATTGGAGGAACAGATCAACGCAAGTACCTGGCTGCGGTTTTTATATCAGTACAATCTGATTAACATTGTACTGGGCGGTATTATCCGGGGTATTCTATAGAAGAAAAAATATAATTGTTCCTTTAATATATATAATTAAAACAAATCGCTGGGAGGGGATGGAAACATCTGTAAGCAGCGATTTTTTTATTAACCACAAAATATAGAAATATACAGAAAAAATAAGCACATTTAGTGGTGCGAAAATAAAGTTGAAAATTGTATAAAAAAATGGAACAAATTCCCTTGACAAGTTGATAAAGTAGTGATATATTAAAGGTCCACCGCGAAAAACGGTAGGACAACTCGAAAAAATGAGTTAAAAAAGTTGTTGACAAACAGTAACAGATATGGTAATATATAAAAGTTGCTGCTAAGACAGACAACAAAAAAGAAATAAAAAAAGTTGTTGACAAACAGTTGCAAATGTGATAAACTATCAAAGTTGCTGCTGAGGCAGCCGACAACAAAGAACCTTGATAATTGAAGATTAGACAGTATGTAAAACCCTGAAAATTCTAAAAACAAAAGGTCTGGTTTAGGCCTTTGGATTTGAGAAAATTCAGAACAAAACCAAGTAATGAAGGTTAAAGATAACTAGCCAAGCTAAGTAGTCTGAAACCTGGAATCAACTTTTAAACATGAGAGTTTGATCCTGGCTCAGGATGAACGCTGGCGGCGTGCCTAACACATGCAAGTCGAACGAAGCAATTGAAGGAAGTTTTCGGATGGAATTCGATTGACTGAGTGGCGGACGGGTGAGTAACGCGTGGATAACCTGCCTCACACTGGGGGATAACAGTTAGAAATGACTGCTAATACCGCATAAGCGCACAGTACCGCATGGTACGGTGTGAAAAACTCCGGTGGTGTGAGATGGATCCGCGTCTGATTAGCCAGTTGGCGGGGTAACGGCCCACCAAAGCGACGATCAGTAGCCGACCTGAGAGGGTGACCGGCCACATTGGGACTGAGACACGGCCCAAACTCCTACGGGAGGCAGCAGTGGGGAATATTGCACAATGGGCGAAAGCCTGATGCAGCGACGCCGCGTGAGTGAAGAAGTATTTCGGTATGTAAAGCTCTATCAGCAGGGAAGAAAATGACGGTACCTGACTAAGAAGCCCCGGCTAACTACGTGCCAGCAGCCGCGGTAATACGTAGGGGGCAAGCGTTATCCGGATTTACTGGGTGTAAAGGGAGCGTAGACGGCGAAGCAAGTCTGAAGTGAAAACCCAGGGCTCAACCCTGGGACTGCTTTGGAAACTGTTTTGCTAGAGTGTCGGAGAGGTAAGTGGAATTCCTAGTGTAGCGGTGAAATGCGTAGATATTAGGAGGAACACCAGTGGCGAAGGCGGCTTACTGGACGATAACTGACGTTGAGGCTCGAAAGCGTGGGGAGCAAACAGGATTAGATACCCTGGTAGTCCACGCCGTAAACGATGAATGCTAGGTGTTGGGGGGCAAAGCCCTTCGGTGCCGTCGCAAACGCAGTAAGCATTCCACCTGGGGAGTACGTTCGCAAGAATGAAACTCAAAGGAATTGACGGGGACCCGCACAAGCGGTGGAGCATGTGGTTTAATTCGAAGCAACGCGAAGAACCTTACCAAGTCTTGACATCCTCTTGACCGGCGTGTAACGGCGCCTTCCCTTCGGGGCAAGAGAGACAGGTGGTGCATGGTTGTCGTCAGCTCGTGTCGTGAGATGTTGGGTTAAGTCCCGCAACGAGCGCAACCCTTATCCTTAGTAGCCAGCAGGTAGAGCTGGGCACTCTAGGGAGACTGCCAGGGATAACCTGGAGGAAGGTGGGGATGACGTCAAATCATCATGCCCCTTATGATTTGGGCTACACACGTGCTACAATGGCGTAAACAAAGGGAAGCAAGGCAGTGATGTGGAGCAAATCCCAAAAATAACGTCCCAGTTCGGACTGTAGTCTGCAACCCGACTACACGAAGCTGGAATCGCTAGTAATCGCGAATCAGAATGTCGCGGTGAATACGTTCCCGGGTCTTGTACACACCGCCCGTCACACCATGGGAGTCAGCAACGCCCGAAGTCAGTGACCCAACTCGCAAGAGAGGGAGCTGCCGAAGGCGGGGCAGGTAACTGGGGTGAAGTCGTAACAAGGTAGCCGTATCGGAAGGTGCGGCTGGATCACCTCCTTTCTAAGGAAGAAGAAGTAAGGGTTTTATATACTGTTTAGTGTTCAATTAAGAGGACACAAAGAATTTCCGGTGGCGATGCGCTTAGGGGAAACACCCGTACCCATCCCGAACACGATGGTTAAGACCTAAGCGGCCGATGGTACTATGCTGGAGACGGCATGGGAGAGCAGGTGGCTGCCGGATTTTAACCGGGCTTATAGCTCAGCCGGTTAGAGCGCACGCCTGATAAGCGTGAGGTCGGTGGTTCGAGTCCACTTAAGCCCACTAGTCTGTATCAGACAGACATCATAATTTAATAGGGATTGCCTCTGAAAGAAGAGGGAAGACCCACATCCTATGGGGGTGTAGCTCAGTTGGGAGAGCACCTGCCTTGCAAGCAGGGGGTCAAGAGTTCGAATCTCTCCATCTCCATTTGCTGAAGTGACCAAAGGGAAGACGCTTATGCTGGAATCTCAGAGGAAACGGAAGCATATCATACGTACCTTGAAAACCGCATATTGAATAAAAATGAATTGTATATTCTAAATCAGAATATCAAGACATCCGAGGCCATACAAGAGATTGTATGGAAAAAACAAACTTGTAAATGCGAAAGCATTTATGAAAACCTAGAACCAAAGCGTCCAACGCTATGGACGTTTAGAGGACCCGCAGCAACCCGCGGCGGGAAATCATTTGGTTAAGCTATAAAGAGCGCAGGGTGGATGCCTTGGCACTAAGAGCCGATGAAAGACGTGATAAGCTGCGAAAAGCTTCGGGGAGGAGCAAATATCCTTTGATCCGGAGATATCTGAATGGGGAAACCCGGCTGAGCAAACCTCAGTCACTGCATGGTGAATCCATAGCCATGCAGAGGGAACCCGGTGAACTGAAACATCTAAGTAGCCGGAGGAAGAGAAAGAAACATCGATTCCCAAAGTAGCGGCGAGCGAAATGGGAAGAGCCCAAACCAGCGTGCGTGCATGCTGGGGTTATGGACTGCAAACGTGAACCGATTTGTTAGTGGAACTGTCTGGGAAGTCAGGCCAGAGAGGGTGAAAGCCCCGTACACGAAAGCAATAGGAAGCAGCAGGATCCAGAGTACCACGAGACACGAGAAACCTTGTGGGAAGTCGGAGGGACCACCCTCCAAGGCTAAATACTCCTTAGTGACCGATAGCGCATAGTACTGTGAAGGAAAGGTGAAAAGGACCCCGGGAGGGGAGTGAAAAAGAACCTGAAACCCTGTGTTTACAAGCTGTGGAAGCACGTTAAGGTGCGACCGCGTACTTTTTGTAGAACGGTCCGGCGAGTTGCCGGTACTGGCAAGGTTAAGAGCTTAAGGCTCGGAGCCGAAGGGAAACCAAGTCTCAAATGGGCGTCAAGTCAGTACAGGCAGACCCGAAACCGGGTGACCTATCCATGTCCAGGTTGAAGCGGAAGTAAAATTCCGTGGAGGACCGGATCCACATCCGTTGAAAAGGGTGGGAATGAGGTGTGGATAGGGGAGAAATTCCAATCGAACCCGGAGATAGCTGGTTCTCCTCGAAATAGCTTTAGGGCTAGCCTCATATTAGTTTAGCGGAGGTAGAGCACTGAATTCCTAAGGGGGCGTCAAAGCTTACCAAGGGATATCAAACTCCGAATGCCGCATAAATGATGTATGGGAGTCAGACTGCACGAGATAAGTTGGGTAGTCAAAAGGGAAAGAGCCCAGACCTACAGCTAAGGTCCCAAAGTGTGTGTTAAGTGGAAAAGGATGTGGGATTTCAAAGACAACTAGGATGTTGGCTCAGAAGCAGCCACACATTCAAAGAGTGCGTAATAGCTCACTAGTCGAGAGGTCCTGCGCCGAAAATGTCCGGGGCTGAAACACAACACCGAAGCTTAGGAATGTATGTAAGTACATTGGTAGAGGAGCATTCTTAGTGCGGAGAAGCGGTACCGATAAGGAGCCGTGGAGCGTTAAGAAGAGAGAATGCCGGAATGAGTAGCGAGATGGAGGTGGGAATCCTCCAGGCCGAATATCCAAGGTTTCCAGAGTAAAGCTGATCTGCTCTGGGTAAGTCGGGGCCTAAGGCGAGGCTGAGAGGCGTAGTCGATGGACAACAGGTTGAAATTCCTGTACCATGTATCATCAGAACTGTGGGGACACAGAAGGACAACACATCCCGGGAATGGGAATACCGGGGCAAGCGAGGTAGGAGTACGGTTGGCAAATCCGCCGTGCAATCCGAAGACGTGACGCGCAGCGAACTAAAGTAGCGAAGTGTGTGATTCCGGCTGTCAAGAAAAGCCGCTATTGTGTGATACATGCCCGTACCGTAAACCGACACAGGTAGATGAGGAGAGAATCCTAAGGCCGGCGGGAGAAGCATTGTTAAGGAACTCGGCAAAATGACCCCGTAACTTCGGGAGAAGGGGTGCCACAGAGATGTGGCCGCAGAGAATAGGCTCAAGCAACTGTTTAGCAAAAACACAGGTCTATGCAAAACCGTAAGGTGAGGTATATGGGCTGACGCCTGCCCGGTGCTGGAAGGTTAAGAGGAGAGGTTAGCGCAAGCGAAGCTTTGAATTTAAGCCCCAGTAAACGGCGGCCGTAACTATAACGGTCCTAAGGTAGCGAAATTCCTTGTCGGGTAAGTTCCGACCCGCACGAAAGGCGTAATGATTTGAGCGCTGTCTCAACAATGCACCCGGTGAAATTGAAATACCAGTGAAGATGCTGGTTACCTGCGCCAGGACGGAAAGACCCCATGGAGCTTTACTCCAGTTTGATACTGGGATTCGGTATTGCATGTACAGGATAGGTGGGAGGCTTTGAAACATGGACGCCAGTCTGTGTGGAGCCAATGTTGGGATACCACCCTTGCGATATTGGGTTTCTAACCTGCGCCCGTGACCCGGGCGGGGGACAATGTCAGGCGGGGAGTTTGACTGGGGCGGTCGCCTCCGAAAGGGTATCGGAGGCGCTCAAAGGTTCCCTCAGGATGGTTGGAAACCATCCAAAGAGTGCAAAGGCATAAGGGAGCTTGACTGCGACACCGACGGGTGGAGCAGGTACGAAAGTAGGACTTAGTGATCCGGTGGTATGAAAGTGGGATTGCCATCGCTCAACGGATAAAAGCTACCCTGGGGATAACAGGCTTATCACTCCCAAGAGTTCACATCGACGGAGTGGTTTGGCACCTCGATGTCGGCTCATCGCATCCTGGGGCTGTAGCAGGTCCCAAGGGTTGGGCTGTTCGCCCATTAAAGCGGTACGCGAGCTGGGTTCAGAACGTCGTGAGACAGTTCGGTCCCTATCCGGCGCGGGCGTAGGATATCTGAGAGGAGCTGTCCTTAGTACGAGAGGACCGGGATGGACAGACCGCTGGTGTACCTGTTGGCCTACCAAGGCCATGGCAGGGTAGCCAAGTCTGGACGGGATAAACGCTGAAGGCATCTAAGCGTGAAGCCCCCCTCAAGATGAGATATCCCATCGCGAAAGCGAGTAAGACCCCTTGAAGACGACGAGGTAGATAGGTTAGAGGTGGAAGTGCAGTAATGTACGGAGCTGACTAATACTAATCGGTCGAGGGCTTATCCAGAAGGTTAAGGGAAAAAGGTTTGTGAAACAATCGGAATTCAATATGTGGTTTTGAAGGTATGTATTACCTGCATAATTAATGCAGGTTTTTCATATAATATCTTCAAAAGGTACTTGATGAATTTTTTATTATCATGTATAATAGGAAATCGGAGAGCATCAGCCTATTCCTCGATAGCTCAGTCGGTAGAGCACGCGGCTGTTAACCGCGCTGTCGTAGGTTCAAGTCCTACTCGGGGAGTTTTTTAATTTATATATGCAAGGCCCCATGGTCAAGCGGTTAAGACATCGCCCTTTCACGGCGGTAACAGGGGTCCGAATCCCCTTGGGGTCATTTATAAGTTAATATGGCGACGTAGCCAAGCGGTAAGGCACGGGTCTGCAACACCTTACTAAGCAGTTATTTCAAGCCATAAAAATTAAATACGGCGCAGTAGCCAAGTGGTAAGGCATAGGTCTGCAACACCTCGATCCACCGGTTCAAATCCGGTCTGCGCCTCTCAAGAAACCTTGATATTTCAAGGTTTTTTTCTTGCCAAAAATTGAGGGGAGCAATTTTAGACCCTTGCCTTATGCTCATTTTCTTATTCATTTCTCAATCTTTCTGATTTTTTCAAGTGTCGTTTAAAATCGTTTAAAACCATATAAATTTGTTCCATAAGGTGGAGATAAGGTGGAGATTTTTTAAGCAATCAAATCTACCAATGTACTTTTTCCTTCCTCTTCGGTATGCAGATAAGTTTTGACAACAACATGGTAATCATCACCCAGTAACTCCGCAACAGCCTTGATTTCCTGGTGACTTTGCGTTTTACGGAGAAGGCGTGTAGCAAATGTGTGACGCAGGGCATGTGTACCATAATGTGGCAATCCGGCTTTTTTCAGGATGCGGTCGAAACTTGTCTGAATGTTGCGGGATGTTGGCAGCTTCCCGTTTTGCGTTGCTACGATTAGATCATTCCGGAACTTATGGTCTCCGTAAGTATCTAACATAATCTGCAGGCAGGCATCTGCCTCTTTGTTTAAAGGAACATTGCGCACACTGCGGGGGTACTTTGGCGGTGTTAAGATCCGTTTTGTTTTAGTCTTTGGATCCTTGTCCCGATTGTTTACTGTACTGACAGTTTCGGATACATGGTAACAACGCCGACCGTTTAACATATTGATTTCCTTTTTGGAAAGTGCCAGTAACTCTCCCTCTCTAAGTCCGGTATTCAAACCGAAGATGATAAGAGGACCGTAGCGATAGGCAAGTGAGCCGTCGGGCTTGAGTTCCATCGCAACCTTTTTTAGAATGTCCAGTGATTCATCAGGAATAATCTCTATCTCCTTGGTTTTTACATTCAGAGCGGTTTCGTCAGGCAGTTCAACCATAGAAAGAGGGTCATAATCATCAGGAAAATCCTTAATGTTTTTTCCATAGCCAATCATTGCCTGAAGAAAGAGATATGCTTTTTTGATGGTAGAAAAGCTTAATTCCTCCGACATATCATCAATGGCATCCTGAATTGCTGTGCCTTCCAGATTCGACATCAAGGTATTCGCAATTTCGCTGCTGAGAATTTGATTCGTAAAAGTTCTTTCCAGCCGGTCATAGGTGGTATTCTTTAATTTTTTTCTTTTTACCTGCTGTTCTTTGTAGTAAAGATACTTTTTACCATATTCTGCAACTGTTAATTTTGCTGAAGCATCTGCACCGGTCAGGATCAATAGTTTGTACTCATCACGTTTGGCGACTGCTTCTGCCTTGGTCTTTCCTGTAAATTCTTTGCCTTTATATCTGGAAGTCCAGGTTCCCCGCTTATTTTTAAAAACAGTTCCTTCTCCTTTGCCACGCCGGGGTTTTGCTTTTTTCTCTTGTGTCATATAAGCTCCTTTCGGAATAAGAAATACCTTATCCGCAGAGCTGTCAACTATTGTAGAGTTATTATAGTATGGTTAGGGTCTGTTGACAACTTTAAAAATAAAGTTCTTTTCCAATGTTTTTTTTCAGAAATTCCTGAATTGCCTGGGGAGAGGTAAAGTAATCACGTCCCACCTTGGTTACAGGAAGCAATCGGCTCTGCAGCAACTCTCTTGTTTTTGTTTTTCCAATTCCCAGCATCTGAGAAATTTCTTCTATGCTGTACTTCCTGAAATCGTCATATTGGCAGAGATCCAGTTGTTTTTTTGTTATTATAAGAATCACCTCCGCGGTTATTATTGTGTGAAAGAACCACATACCTTCCCACACCGCTTCCTGCGCCCTTCCCGGCCGCGTAAAGGCTGTACGGTGTACATTTGATCCAAAGGCAGTGGGTGCTGTCCGGGGAACCTGTATTCATGTGAGTGTATGCTATTGAGTTGTCAAAGTTCGTTCAATCGCGGTCTGCATCGTTTTGAAACAGCAATTTGATGAATAAGGATATGGGAGTTTCTATTTACTTGAAAATATTTTAAAAATCCATATTTAGTTTATTTGCGTTGACAATAATCAAGATATTGTGGTAGTATGAAGCTGTAATTGATTTTTGTGATATGCCTGATGTGGCATCACACGTTGTTTAAGATGGAAATGAGTGTCAAAGGAGAGCCATAGATGGATATGGCATACTTTTGGCACTTTTTTTAGTTCAGGAGGTGGATAACCGTAGTCTGGACAGGTGATTTTGTGGATACTTCCATACGTTGTCGGGAAAGACAGAACAGAGAAATCGGGTGTCTTTCCTTTTTTGTTGCCAGAAATACCTGAAAGGGTTCGCATAGAGCGCTGGAAAAATGAAAAGAAAGGTGGCATGAAGAAATGAATGAAGCAAGAATGTATGCAGACGGGTTTGAAACCATGTTTGCAAAGCAGGAAGATTTTATGGCCTTTTTAAAGCAGATAGGCCGCGTATCTTCCTGGGACAGAAGAAGGTCAAAGGATCTGCGGTTGATCGCTTTTGAGGCAGACAGTAAAATCGCAGGAGAGCTGCAGGAGCAGTATGACAGAAATGGGCAGGATCCTGGAATTTTGGAGGACACCCTGCAGAATACAGGGATGCTGCTGAAGGTAAAGCGGCAGTATTATCCGGTAAGAAGCTGTGCAATCCAGTCTATTTTAAACCGGGCAGGAATATCCGGGCCAGCGCTTAGAAAGGTGGATAAGAATGTATATGCCAGAATCCTGAATGATTGTCTGAAGGTCGCAAAAGGGGACGCACTGCTCCGGTTTTCAGCTGGGAAAGTATCAGCGGTGCTGGGCGGTGATGGTCATGATTATGCAGTTCTTGATATGGAACAGATTTTTGCCATGTCGGTAGAGTATCTGCAGAAGACATTTCCAGGCTGTTCTTATCTGGGAGGATTTTACGATCATACAAGGGCTTCCGCAATCTGGGAAATCGGTGGGGAAGAAAAACTTCTTTCTGTCTACAAGGCGGAACTGGCTGCTTATGGACTGAATCCGACGGATATGGAATTAAAGCCGGTCATTCGGGTAACGACTTCCAATACAGGCGACAGTGGAGTAAATATCTATCCGATGCTGATGTTCGGTGCAGGTAAGAAATCCATTGCACTGGGCGATCCGCTGCGATTGGAACACAAGAATGGAGCAACGCTTCAGAAGTTTGAGGAGCAGTTGAAGCTGACGTATGGAAAGTATCAGCTGGCAGTAGGAAAGCTGTCCAGGCTTCTGATGATTCCGATTTATCATCCGATTAACTGTATGGTAGGGGTTATGAAGCGTCTGGACGTACCAAAGAGATATGCGATGGAAGCTGCCGATATGTTTAAATCACAGTATGGAGAAGACCCCTGTACAGCCCATGAGCTTTATTATGGGATATCAGAGGTGATTTTTATGTTGGAGACTGAGGGCGAATCAGGAAGCAGAATTACGAAGATGGAAGAAAAAATAGCAAGAGCACTGGGCATAAACTGGAAGGATTATGATCTGGCTCAGGAAGTGAAATGGTAGAGGAGGAAAGATGATGAACGAGAATATGGATTGCAGAGTAATGAAGACTTGCCAGGAGGTTCAGAAACTGCTGGGTGAAGATTATGAGGTGCAGATACAGAAGACGATGAAAAACAATCATTGCGAGCGTTTGGGAATTACGGTCAGAGAAAGAAATGAAAAAATTGGCCGCACATTCTATCTGGAAGAGTATTTTCAGAGAAATATAGATGTAGAAACGGTGGCTCATCAGATTGCAGAAAGTATGTTGGAGTCGATTCCAATGCCTTTGATGAAATGGGCAGAAAGTTTTAACCTCCATAATCTGGGAAATCTTAAGAATTTAATCCGGTTTAAGCTGGTAAATTATGATGCCAATAAAGAGGAACTTGCTGAAAGACCATATATCCGTTATCTGGATTTGGCAATTGTATTTTATATTGTTATTGACAGTAACCCGGATGGGGTAATGACAACAAAAATCTTTAATTACAATCTGGCAGACTGGAAGATTACAGAAGAGGAATTATTTAAAATTGCCAGACAGAATATGGAGAGACAGTTTCCGGTATGTGTGCATACATTGAAGAATGTTCTTTTGGAAGGTATTCTGGAGCATGGAGAAGAAATAGATGAAGAAGATGTCTTCTTAATCAAGGAGATGGCAAAGGATGCTCCTGCGCTGTATGTGATGACAAATCGTAGTCAGACCTTCGGAGCTTCCTGTATGCTGTACGATTCCGCTCTGGAAGATTTTGCGAAGAGCCAGGGATGCAATGTGGTAATACTTCCATCCAGTATCCATGAAGTTCTTTTGTTAAAGCATGAGAAGAGGATGGATTTTAAAGATATGAGGGAGATGGTTATGGAGATCAATCGAAATGAAGTGCCAGAAGAAGATGTTTTGTCAGACAGTGTATATCTGTATGACTGGAAAAAGAAAGAGATTCAGAGAGTGGAATGATAAAAATGTTGCTATAGTTTAGGGAAAAAGCGGGAAGGCGGATGTTATATCCGTCTTTCTGCGTTTGGAAAGGAGAATAAAGCTTATGAGTTTGAACTTAAATTATCAGCCGGAGGTACTGGTAAGCACAGAAGGACTTACGGAAGAAGAGTGGCTGAATTATCGGCGCAAGGGAATCGGCGGATCGGATGCGGCTGCTATTATGGGGCAGTCACCGTTCTGTACCAAGAGGGATTTGTATTATGATAAGCTGGGAATCAAATCGGTTTTGGAAGAGGAAGAATCCAACTGGGTAGCCAAAGAGGTAGGACACCGTCTGGAGGATCTGGTGGCGCAGATTTTTTCGGCAAAAACAGGTCTTACCGTATTCCCGATCCGCAAGATGTTCCGACATCCGTTATATCCCTTTATGGTGGCAGATGTGGATTTCTTTATTGAATTTCCGGATGGAACCTTTGGTATTTTGGAATGCAAGACTACGAATTACCATTGCCAGGATAAATGGGCCAACAATTCTGTCCCGGTCAATTATGAGTATCAGGGAAGGCATTATATGTCGGTGGTAAATCTGAATGTAGTGTATTTTGCCTGCCTTTACGGCAACAATGAAGATGAATTCATTATCCGCAGAATGGACAGGGATCTTGACAGTGAAGCAGATCTGATTGCAGAAGAGGAGAATTTCTGGATGGAGAATATCCTGAAGAGAACAGAGCCGCCTTATATAGAAAAGCCGGATCTGGTTCTGGAAAGCATCCGGAAATTCTGCGGGCCGGCAGAGCCTGATAATGATGCAATCAAGCTGGGAAGCAGCTATTTGAGTTTTGTAGAGCGTTATCTGGAACTGAAGGATAAAAAGAGTGAGATTGATGCAGAGGCAAAGCGCCTGGAGACAGAGATGAAAACTGCCTACTGTAAGGTGGTGGAAGCAATGGGTGTAAACTGCAAGGCCCATCTGCAGGGTACTGCAGAATCCTATATTATTTCTTATAATCCGGTTTACCGGACAGGAATTGATAAGAAAAATCTGGAGCGGCTGAAGCTCCATCATCCGGATATCTATGATGATTATGTGACTGTTTCGGAAAGCAGGCGCTTTTCAGTGAAGAGAGGAGCAGCGTAAATGTTGAAAAAAGGAATGTACTATATCTGCTCTCCGCTGTCAGCATCTACAAAAGAAGAAATACAGAAGAATATGCTGCAGGCGAGACATTACATGGAGAGCATCAGCCAGTCCTTTTCCTGCAGAGCCATTGCACCCCATGCATATCTTCCGGAACTGTTAGATGATCAGAGCCAGAGGGAAAGAAGCCTTGGACTGGCAATCGGTCAGGTGCTTTTAAGCTGGTGTGACGGTTTGATTGTGTGTGGGGATGTGATCAGCAGCGGGATGAAAAAGGAAATAGAGGCAGCTGAAAAGAAGCAGATTCCGATTTATTTTTATAGAGAAAATCGGAGGGGATTCTATATCAGCACATATCGGAAACAGGAGAGAAAAAATGAGATGCAGATATGAGGAAACAAGGTTTCGGAATGAGAATGATGGCTACTGTGTACTTTGTTATTCAACCGAAGACCCAGAGGTTCCGGAAGGAGCCAGAAATAAATACAGAGGAGAAGACCGGTTCATTTTTACTGCAGTTGGTACAGAACTTCCTGCTAAGAAAGATCAGGAGGTAGAATTGAATGGAAGATGGGTAAAGTCTAAATATGGTCTTCAGCTTTCTGTAGAATCCTTTACAGAAATCAGACCTCAGACAGAAGAAGGAATCCGTTCCTATCTGTCTTCCGGAATGATAAGAGGAATTGGACCGAAGATGGCGGAGCAGATTGTAGGGCGGTTTGGAATAAGAACCTTTGAGATTTTGGATTATTATCCGGACAGTTTACTGGAGATTAAGGGGATTACGCCTAAAAAGCTGGAAGGAATCCTGACATCTTATCAGGGAGAGCATATGCTCCGTGACCTTGCGGCATTCTTATCCCCATTTCAGATCACACCGAAGAAAATTCGGAAGATATATGAAACTTTTGGCAATGAGGCATTGGAGATAGTACAGAACCAGCCTTTTTCACTTTGCCAGATTTCCGGATTCGGATTTTTGACTGTGGATGAGATTGCCAGGAAAACCGGCTGCAGTCCCAAAGATCCCATGAGGATTGAGGGATGTATTGAATACTGTATGGAGCAGGAGAATCAGGAAGGACATTTGTTCCAGGAAAAACTACTATTTCAGGAAAAAGTCTATGAAAAACTGAATTATGGATACGAAAAGGGGACGGTCACAGAGCTGGAGATTGCCCAGTCTGTCTATAAGATGGTTGAGGCAGGAAAGCTGCATTTTGAAAGTGGAGTGTTATATGCCGAAAAGTATTATCGGTATGAGCATGAAGCGGCCAAAGCATTGGCAGCTCTTTTGATGCAGAAGGAAAAGGAGCCGGAACAGCTGGAAGAATTCCTTTCCAAAGCACAGGAGGAACTGGGAATCTGTCTGGCTGCAAAGCAGAAAGAGGCAGTGAAAAATGCGTTTTCGTTTCTGTTTACTATTATTACAGGCGGGCCGGGAACCGGAAAAACCACAGTTGAAAAAGTGATTCTTTATATCCATGAAAAGCTGAGAGGAGGTTCTGTATTACTGATGGCTCCCACAGGCAGGGCCAGCAGACGGATGGCAGAGTGTACAGGCTGTACGGATGCCAGCACCATGCATTCCGCCCTGGGACTGGTCAGTGAGGAAATGGAATCTGAATCATGTGATTTTCTGGAAGCAGATTTGATCCTGGTGGATGAGATGTCCATGGTGGATATGAGGCTGGCCTATGAGTTTTTTACCCGGATAAAAAGAGGAACACGAGTAGTTCTGATTGGAGATGTGAACCAGCTTTCCAGTGTGGGACCGGGAAATGTGTTCCGGGAATTGATTCAGTGCGGAGCCGTACCGGTTACTGTATTGGATCAGATTTTCCGTCAGGGAAAAGGAAGCCTGATTGCCGCAAATGCTTATAAAATGTTAAATAACAGTGCAGCTCTGGAATATGGAGAAGATTTTGTGTTTTTACCTGCAGATAATGCAGAGTGTGCGGCAGAGATCGTCGAGAGAGAGTACAGGAGGATGACAGCAGAGTTGGGAATCGATCAGGTTCAGGTGCTGACGCCTTATCGGAAGAGCGGTGCGGTCAGTGTCAACGCTTTGAATGAGCGGCTTTGGAATCTGGTGAATCCGAAAATGCCTGGAAAAGCAGAAATGAAAGTGCGGGGCAGAATTTTCCGTGAGAAGGACAAGGTTATCCATAACAAGAATAAAAATGAGATCAGTAATGGGGACACGGGATTTATCACAGGAATTTATCTGGATGAGGATAACCTGGAAGTGTCTCGAATTGAATTTCCGGATAACCGGTGCGTGGAATATTCCAGTGAAGATATGGAGATGATAGAACACGCATATGCCACGACGGTACACAAAAGCCAGGGAAGTGAATATTCCGTGGTGATTTTGCCGTGGATGCCGATGTTTTATAAGATGCTACGCAGGAATATTCTTTACACAGCAATCACCAGAGCCAAAGTAAAGCTGATTTTAGTGGGAAGTAAGCAGGCGGTTTACAGGGCTGTCCACAACACTGAGAGTGATAAGCGGAATACAAGGTTAGGAGAAATGATCTTGAAAGAACGGTATGCACTGGAAAGCAGGGAAAAGATTGTACCTTTGCCGGACGCGGACAGAACGAAATATGAACAGATTGCAATGAATTTTTAATTTCAAGTATTCGGCAGAAGAACTGTCTTTATGGTACATAGGAATCTGCCTTTCAGAGAGGAGAAGAACAAGAATGAGTGAGCAGATATTGAATCAGGGAAGTATGTATGAGAGTATCCAGGGGATTCAGGAACTGAATCAGGTGGAAGGTTTTGATCCCAGAAAATATATGCGCCAACTGGCCGGAGATGGACAGGGTGTGAAATATTATCTGGATGTGGTGTACCGTAAATTGTGGTTCCGCCTGAAGTACCCCAATGGAAAGATTGTAAAGAAGTTAATAAAATTAACAGATCAGGTAGCGATTGTGGAGGCTAAGGTATATCTGGATCGAAATGATCCGGAGGAGAGTTTCATTGCCAATGCACTGGCCCAGAAGTATCTGACCGGGGATGACCAGTTTGGAAATAAATATGTGGAATTGGCAGAAACGGCGGCTGTAGGACGTGCGTTGGCGGATGCAGGCTTTGGACTTCAGTTTGCAGATCTGGAAGGAGAGACTGATCCGGCGATTGTAGATGCCGGGATTGAGCATTTTGCAGATGCTGGCACAGAAAACGTTCAGGATGCCGGTACTTTTCAGGAAATGAAAACTGGAGCTGTGCCAGATGAAGAAGTTCAGCTTCCGGGGCAGTATGATATCCGTGATTACATGGATCAGAATGAGAACCAGCAGTATGCAGATACAACTGCAGTAAATACTGCCGGCTCCATTCCGCCGGCAATGCAGATGGCTGGCGGAGGCAGTGCAGGTTCAGTACAGAAGCCGGTACAGAGTCAAACCCAGAATCGACCTCAGAATCCGCTGCAGAGTTCGCAGAACCCGGTTCGGGATCGCCAGGCAATGGTGCAGGGAGCTCTTTCTAATATCCAGAGAGAGCAACCGGTTGAACAGATCTATAAAATGCTGAACCAGGAAATGGCAGTTGCAGTGGTAATCAGTGCCGGTTTTTACAAAGGCAAGACTCTGGGACAGCTTGCGCTTGAAAAGCCGCAGTCCCTGAACTGGTATGTCAATGATTATAAGGGGCCGGATAATCTGCTTCGTGCAGCGGCAAAATACCTTCTGGATGCGGCACAGAACGCAGCATAAACCTTACGGTAAACTCAGAAGCAGCCTGAGCTACACAGGCTGCTTCTGAAAAAAGGAGGCAATATTCGTGAGAGAGGATTTACCATTTAATATGGCGGATGTTGCAGGCCTGGTCGGGCTGCAGATAAAACGCAGAGGAAGTATCAGCTGGGAGGCATACTGCCCTTTTTGTCAGGATGAAAAGGGAAAAATGAATCTGAATCTAAAAAAGAATGTATTCCGCTGTAACCGGTGCGGAGAGTCAGGGGGAATGCTGGACTTGTATGGGAAACTGTACCATGTGGATCATGGAACAGCCTGCAGTGAGATTAAAGAATTACTGGGAAGGGAGACTGAGAAAAAACCATATAAGATACAGGCGAAAAAAGTGGAACAGAAGATTCCGGAAATACCACAGGCAGAAGCGGCAGGAATAGAAGCGTGTAATAAAACCTATACACGGATGCTGGAAATGCTTCCTTTGGCAGAAAGTCATCGAACAAATCTGTTGGAACGTGGTTTTTCAGAGGAAAAGATTGAGGAAAACGGCTATAAGAGTACCCTTGTATTTGGGTATCGAAAGCTGGCAGAGAGACTTTTGAAGGCTGGCTGTACTTTACAGGGAGTACCTGGCTTTTATCAGGATAAGGAGGGAAGGTGGACGGTCAATTTCAGCGCTAAGAACGCAGGTTTTCTGGTTCCTGTCAGAAATATGGATGGATTGATTACAGCGATGCAGATCCGGCTGGACCATCCTTATGACGGCAGAAAGTATGTCTGGTTTTCCAGTGCTAATTATCAGCAGGGAATCACTTCAGGAAGTCCGGTGCATTTCGTTGGTCAGGAAGGCCAGGCGTGTGTATTTGTGACAGAAGGGCCTTTAAAAGCAGATTTATCTCATTATTTGTCTGGAAGAACCTTTGCAGCTGTTGCAGGAGTTAATCTGTATGGGAATCTTTCTCCGGTGCTGGAGCGGTTGAAACAGACAGGGACAAAGAAGATTTATGAGGCTTATGATATGGACAAACATTTGCCGGTTCTATGCAGGCGTGATTATAAAGAGGAGGTCTGCAGTAAGTGTGAACTTAGAGAAAATGGTTTTGGAAGCATAGACTGTCCCAGGAAAAAGATTAAACTGGATAATATCCAGCGGGGCTGCAGAAATCTGTATCGGCTTTGTGAAGAGAACGGTCTGGAGAGTAGCAGCCTTACCTGGGATATGAATGAAAAGGGAATCTGGAAAGAAAAGCGAAAAGGGGTAGATGATTATCTGTATGCCCTGAAGAAGAAGGAAGAATCTGAAAAGCAGAGAAAAGCAGGAACCGGACTTCTTTGATAGAGGTCCGGTTTTTTTGCGCATATTTGTTGGTGTTTGCGTATTTCATCCGTATAGATAGAAAAACGTAAAGGAGATTTATATTATGTATCAGGAAAAAAACATTGCTATCGATCATGGAAACCGCAACATGAAAACGGAAAACCTTATTTTTACCTCCGGTCTGACTGTCAGTGAGAAACAGCCGCCATTCGGAGATTATATGAGTTACCAGGGAAAATATTATGCACTTACAGGGCAGAGGATTCCTTACCAGAGAGATAAGACACAGGATGAGAGATTCTTTTATCTGACCTTATTTTCGATTGTAAAGGAGTTGGAGCGGGAGAATCTGTCTGACCGGCTGATTCAGGTCAACCTGCCAGTAGGGCTGCCGCCGAAACATTATGGGGGATTGTATCGGAAGTTTGAAAAATATCTGAGCCGTGATGAGATTCAGAATGTCACTTATCGGGGAAAACGATATTCGTTCTGTATCAATGATGTGGTGGCATTTCCCCAGGACTATGCGGCTGCGATGACGATTTATGGGAAGCTGAAGGAGTATGTGAAGGTAATTGTCATCGATCTGGGAGGATTCACGCTGGATTATCTGATGCTTCGGAACGGGCAGCCGGATCTGGGGGTCTGTGATTCACTGGATAATGGTGTGATTAAGCTGTATAACAGCATTTCTTCTCGTATCAATGCAGAGTATGATGTGCTGCTGGAAGAGACGGACATGGATCAGATGATTCTGGGTAAGGATACTGATTATGAACCGGGGATTGTCCGGATTGTGCAGGAGATGGCAGAAACTTTTACAGAGGATTTTCTGGGAAGTCTGCGGGAGAGGAATATGGATCTGAAGTCAGGATGTGTTGTCTTTGTGGGTGGTGGTGCCAGTTTGCTGGAGAGATATATCCGAAGCTCCGGAAAGGTGGGAAAGAGTATTTTTATTCCGGAACTTCAGGCGAATGCAAAGGGGTATGGGATTCTTTACCGGCTGCAGAAGGGCAGGTAAGGTTTATGGCTAAGAAGAATGAGTTTATCTTTAATATTGGCTTCAACAGGGAAAATCCGGATCATGTGAAGGTGGCAGGGATACTGAACCGGCTGGGACATGGGAAGGCGGAGTATCTGGCGAGGGCGGTGCTGGCGTATGAGAGTCGAGGATTGCATCGAGGGAATACTTCTGTGGGAATTGATTATCGGGAATTGGAGCAGTTTGTACGGAAAATATTGGAGGAGCAAAACCAGAATAGATTTGAAGAGGAATATGGAAATCAGAATGAGGGTAAACGTTATAAAAGTGATGAAATGGGGGTAGACGAAAAGGAGATGAAAGAAGATGATATAGCCGGAATCTTTATGGCATTACAAGATTTTAGAAAATAAATTGTAAGGCGGTAGGCGGGAGTAAGAATAATCTCTACAGTATATATCTGGTTATCATACTTTAGAAAAGCTGGTCTACCGAGAAATGTTATAATGGATAATGAGGTCATAGAAAACTTTCAGGCTCTCGTATTTTTTGAAATGCTATAAACAACTCCAAAAGGCTGGTAAATTTGGTTATCTAAACCGCTTTTACCAGCCTTTTTAGATTTAATGCCGTTGCTGATAAGAGGTATTCTTCGATTGCTTTCTGAAGGCCTCTTTTCTGGATTTTATTTAGTTTATGTTCCCGTTTTAAAACTGCAAATGTCCCTCCTGCCCATATCTTTCTAAGGCGCATGACCCTCAGATAATTACTGGTCCCTACTTTCTTGCTGTTTCGATAAAATGAGGGATAATAAGCACTTGCATTGATCCTGACTGTACCGAGATCTGTGGTACAAGTTGAAAAATAGGGGGCAGTTTTACATTATTTCTTTGAACGGCTATATAAACGGTAATCGTAGTGTCCGGTGGCTTCCAGTCCTACTTTTGCTTTGGTTAAATCATCTGATACGGATCCAATTCTTTGAAATAAGGTTTTAAACCCCTCACGATTGTTAGATATGGTAAAAGATTTGAATAATACCTCACCATCTGAGTTTGTAATAAAGCAGTCGTGCTTATCTTTGGCAACATCAATTCCAACGTAAATCATAAGAAATCTCCGTTGAATAAATTTGATACTGTTTAGAGCCACAGGTACTCCTTGCGATTGTAACCTCGTTCTAAATAAACCGTCATGCGGTATCTAACTGATTAACAAATATACAAAGAGACTGTGGTTGTAGCCTTTCTAAAACCATCGAGTGGTAGGATGTGAAGCAACAACCCACAGTATCTCCAACAGTATAGCATACAGTCCTTGGAGAGGGACTATAAACACTACTACTTTATAATACGAGGATATAAGAGAAGCGATATTGGAGGGCATGGAGCAGGCAGCATCATAGAGTATGGCAAGAGAAGAAAGCAGACAGCTGGACAGAGAGCTGCCCTTTCGCTAAAAGGTAAGAATAAGTGTTTGCAGGGCATAGTGGCGTAGTATCTGCTATGCCTTGCAGGGAGAAGGAAAAAACATCGAAGTGGAATAGAATGTGCATTTTGCTCGATATGCCGTTTCTGCTGCTTGCTGACGATAAAAACTATTGATAAGTAATATTGACATTTGATATGAAGTAAGTTATATTTATCTTGAGTTAGATACAACTAATTAAAAGCAGAAAGCGAGGGAAAAGAATGAGTAATGTATATGTAGTATATTGGAGTGGTACAGGAAATACACAGGAAATGGCAATGGCAATTGCAGATGGTGCGAAAGAAAATGGTGCAGAGGTTACCGTATGGAATGTTGATGAGGCAGATATAGAAGAACTGAAAAAAGCAAAGGCACTTGCATTAGGTTGTCCGTCTATGGGTGCAGAACAGTTGGAAGAAGCAAGCATGGAGCCGTTTATGTGCGATTTAGATAGTCAAATAAACGGAAAAACGATAGCACTGTTTGGCTCATATGGCTGGGGCGATGGTCAATGGATGAAAGACTGGGAAGATCGTATTGCATCGGATGGCGCAACCGTTTTAAATGGCGAAGGTATTATTGCTAATAATGAGCCGTCTCAGGAAATTATCGATGAATGCAGGGAGGCTGGAAAAGCGTTAGCGAACATGTAATTATTCATAGCAGAGGGATAAGATGTCTGAGGAATTATTTGTCTCGCAGAGCGCACCGACACTGGCTGGAATAAAGACAGGAAATTTGTTTACTGCCGAGTTTGTCAATCATGAAATAGCAATGGATGAAATTCGCCAGTTAAATGTATCATTGACCCCCAAAGGGGTTCGTGTAATTCCATTAAGGGAAAGTAAGAACAGAATGCTTATATATGTATATCGTCCGAATTGCTTACAGGTTGATTTTACAAATGAGGACTTGCTGGAAATGCTTAGAAATCTAAAATATCCGGTATCAAATCCTGAAAGATGTATTGTGTGCCTTGCTCAGCGATTAAGAGAATGTGAAGTGTTTCCACATGAAATAGGATTGTTTTTAGGTTATCCACCAGAAGATGTAAAAGGGTTTATTGAGAATAAGGCTCAGAATTATAAAATTGTTGGAACATGGAAAGTATATGGGGATGAAAGAGAGGCGGAGAAACGATTTAACCGGTTTAGAAAATGCACAGCAGATTACTGCATGAGAATGGAGAAAGGCAGTACTTTGGATAAGTTAGCAGTTGCATTATAAATAGAGTTCTCAAATCACATTTCTATGATTTGAGAACTCTATTTTGTATGAAGATGTTCTTTGATTGCAGTAAAAGTAGCATCGCTGATGATATGTTCAATACGGCAAGCATCTTCTTCGGCTGTTTCAGCCGGAACACCTAATTTCATTAAGGCATCAGTGAGAACCTGATGTCGTTCATAGACATTCTGGGCAATCTGAAACCCTGTCTGTGTGAGATAAATATACCCTTCTGGAGTAACAGTGATGTACTCATGTTCTTTCAGATTTTTTACGGCAATACTGATACTGGGCTTGGAAAAACCTAATTCGTTTGCAATGTCTACAGAACGGACAACCGGTTTTTTCTTACTAAGCAGCAAAATGGTTTCTAAATAATTCTCTTGTGATTCAGTTCGTTTCATATTAAGCATTTTCTCCTTATTGATGTTAGAAAAATATAACTAAAGTTAGTATAACACTTGAAAAAAACTCTGTAAACAAAATTTGGGAAAAACATATTTTTATTGAAAAAAATATTGACAAAACATGAAAGATAGCATACACTAAACATTGTTTTAAAAGACTAACGAAAATTATAGAGCGGTAATTTTGATAAGTTGTATGAAATCTTCTTATCGGAGAGGATGATTTGTATGAAATTAACAGATGCTACGGAAGGAAAAGAATATATCGTAAACAGTATCAATACCAAGGATGAAGAACTGAATGCTTTTTTGTTTTCTCTTGGATGTTACAGTGGAGAACCAATCACAGTGATTTCACGCAAACATGGCGGAATGGTGGTGTCCATTAAGGATGGCAGATATAACATAGACAGCCAGCTCTCTGATGCCATCGAGGTATAGTTAAAAATAAGCGGCAGGTATTACTTTGTAATAGGTGATGTGAGCCGCATTATTTTATACATAATAGTTAGCGAAAGCTAATGAAAATAAGAAAAATATAACAAGGGAGGAAGCATGAGAATGAGAATCGCAATGACGGGCAATCCGAACTCGGGCAAGACAACCATGTACAATGCCCTGACCGGACGCAGTGAGCATGTCGGAAACTGGGCGGGTGTAACGGTTGACAAAAAGGAGCATCCGGTCAAAAAGAATTATTATGAAGGGGAAGAGGAACTGGTTGCAGTGGATCTTCCGGGAGCGTATTCCATGTCTCCTTTTACATCAGAGGAAAGCATTACAAGTTCTTATGTAAAAAACGAGCATCCAGATGTTATTGTCAATATTGTAGATGCTACTAACTTGAGCAGAAGTCTATTTTTTACGACACAGCTTCTGGAGCTTGGAATACCGGTTGTAGTGGCTTTGAACAAAACCGATATTAATGCCAAAAAGGATACGAAAATTGATGAGAAGGCATTGTCAGACAAACTGGGATGTCCTGTCATTAAGACAATATCCACAACCGGAAATGGATTAAGGGAAGTTATGCAGGCTGCAACAAGTGTAGCCGGTAAGGGACAGAAGGCTCCGTACATACAGGGAAATATTGATCTTACGGACAAAAAAGAAGTTGAGGAAGCGGACAGAAAAAGATTCTCCTTTGTAAATGAAATTGTGTCGAAGGTGGAAGTAAGAAAGACACTGACAAAGGAAAAATCAAAGGATGATGCCATTGATATAATTGTCACTCATCCTGTATGGGGACTCATCACCTTTGCGGCAGTTATGTGGCTTGTGTTTTATATTTCACAGTCAACACTTGGAACATGGCTTGCAGATATTCTGACAGGCTGGATTGAAACATTTCAGAACTTTGTTGCGAGTAAAGTAGAAAATGCTTCTCCTATTTTGCAGGCGATTTTAGTTGATGGTATTATTGGTGGTGTTGGAGCGGTAGTTGGTTTCCTTCCGCTTGTAATGGTTATGTATTTCCTGATTGCGCTCTTAGAGGATTGCGGTTATATGGCAAGGGCAACGGTTGTACTTGACCCGATTTTTAAGAGAGTAGGTCTTTCGGGAAAATCGGTTATCCCTATGGTCATCGGAACCGGATGCGGTGTACCTGCCATTATGGCGTGCCGTACCATTAAGAATGAAAGAGAACGCAGGGCAACAGCGATGCTCTGTACATTTATGCCATGTGGAGCGAAACTTCCGGTTATTGCACTCTTTGCAGGTGCTTTCTTCCCGGATTCAAAATGGGTAGGACCGGTCATGTACTTTGTGGGAATTGCACTAATTCTTCTTGGAGCACTTTTGATCAAGCAGATTACAGGAATGAAATACAGAAAGAGTTTCTTTATTATGGAGCTTCCCGAATACAAGGTTCCGTCTGTTGTGTTTGCCTGCAAATCAATGCTTGAGCGTGGAAAAGCATATATCATCAAAGCAGGAACTATTATTCTTGTCTGCAATATGGTAGTGCAGATTATGGCGACTTTTACACCGGGTTTTGTAGTGGCAGCAGAAGACAGTTCAGATTCCATTCTTGCGATGATTGCATCTCCAGTTGCAGTATTACTTATTCCTGTTGTAGGCTTTGCAAGCTGGCAATTAGCCGCAGCAGCAATTACAGGTTTTATCGCAAAGGAAAATGTCGTTGGTACACTTGCAACAGTATTCTGCATTACTAACTTTATTGATACAGATGAATTGGCGCTTGTGTCAGGCGGCAGTGAAGTGGCAGCGATTATGGGACTTACAAAGGTAGCGGCTCTTGCTTATCTGATGTTCAATTTATTCACACCTCCATGCTTTGCGGCACTTGGAGCTATGAATTCGGAAATGAAATCCGGTAAGTGGCTTGCCGGAGCAATCGGTTTCCAGCTTGCGACAGGTTATGTGATTGGATTTGTGGTATATCAGGCAGGTACATTAATTACAACAGGTTCTCTTGGAGCAGGCTTTATTGGCGGACTGATTGCAGTGCTGATAATAGCAGCATTTATAACATATCTGTGTATTCATGCGAACAAGAAGCTGAAGGCAGAGTATGCGCTTGATTAGTTGAAAGGGAGGATTCACATGGCAGATGTTATTATTGTACTTATCATACTGGCAATTCTTGCATTCAGTATTTGTTACATCGTAAAAGAAAAGAAAAAAGGGTATGCCTGTATTGGGTGTCCCAATGCATCAAACTGTAAGAAACATTGCCATTGTGGAGAACTGAAAGAATAAAAAACGCACGATTTATAAGGCAGGCGGATGGGACATTCATCTGCCTGCCTTAAGTTTATAAAGCAAGTGCGGTATAAGCTTTTGACTGGAGGTGAGCTGGTGGAAAAAGAAGAAAATAAAATAGTTACAAACGATAAACGAAAGAAGGAAATCATACAACGCTTGCGGGCAATGAATTATAGAATCACAAGTCAAAGAATGTTACTTTTAGATATTATTTTAAATGGGCAATATAGCTCCTGCAAAGAAATATATTGTGAAGTGCATAAAAAAGACAGCAATATTGGAATCGCTACGGTATACAGAATGGTAAATACATTAGAGGAAATTGGAGCGATCAGCTGGAAAAAACTGTCGCAGATTCATTGTGAAAACTGGGATGGTAAAGAAAAAATATGCAGAATTGTATTGGATGATGAAACGGAGATTGAACTTTCGCAGCAAAAATGGAAGCGGGTGGTAGAATGCGGATTGAAATGCGTTGGGTTTGTTGAAAATCAGGAACTGAAAAGCCTGGAGCTGAAAGATGAAAATACAGAATGAAAATATGTATTGGAACATTAGAATATAGAGACAGAACAATATCAATAAACTGACTGAATTCAAAAATTTCGACAATAAAAGTTATATTATTGAGAAAAAATATCAATAGATTCAAAAGCACTTGAAATAAAAGATAAACAGGGGATATACTGAAAAAAAAAGAAAGAAGTTGGTATGCAAATGAAGAATCATAAATTTTGGGCATGGGCATTAGCTGTTTGCTTGTTTATGACTTTTTATACCGGTTATAAGCACAGATAAGAGGAGGATTATTATGTTAAAATGTTTAGAGTGTATTAATTGGAAGAAAACAGGTATTTTTGCAGCAGGAGTTGCTTTTGGTACAGCAGGAATAAAAATTTTATCCAGCAAAGATGCAAAGAAGGTATATACAAATTGTACGGCTGCAGTGTTACGGGCGAAGGAATGTGTGATGAAGACTGTTTCGACTGTTCAGGAAAATGCGGAAGACATCTATGCCGATGCAAAGGCAATCAATGAGGAACGTGCAGCGGCAGAAGAAGCAGCAGAATTTGATTCTCTGGATGACGTGACGGAAGAAACATTACATGAGACATTGAATGAAACAGAAGCTGCTGCTGAGTAATGATATTGACAGATAATGGACACCTGCATGCTTTGCAGGTGTTTTTCATGATTTAATAGAAAAAAGGTGATATTTTGAAGTTTCGAATTCTACATGAAACAAAAGAAAGAATGAGAGTACATATGATAGGTGAGAGAATAAGCTGTGAACAGGCAGATATCCTTCTCTATTATTTACATAACATAAAAGAAATTCAGGCTGTTAAAGTATATGACAGGACGGCGGATGTAACGATTTCGTATATAGGAGAGCGTGCAGATATTATTCATATATTAAGGCGTTTTCAATACGAGAATGTAAAAGTACCAAATGGATTGCTTGAAAATTCTGGAAGAGAATTAAACAATACTTATCAGGAAAAGCTGATAGGTAAGGTTATTTCTCATTATGCAAGAAAGCTATTGCTGCCGTATCCGTTGCAGGCATGTTATACAACGGTATGCGCTGCAAAATACATCTGGAAAGGTATTGGAAATCTGGTAAAAGGAAAAATAGAGGTTCCGGTTCTGGATGCTACTGCAATAGGTGTATCTATGTTAAGAAACGACATGAATACGGCATCTTCTATTATGTTTTTGCTTGGAGTAGGAGAATTGTTGGAGGAATGGACACACAAGAAATCGGTGGATGATCTTGCAAGAACCATGTCGTTAAATATTAGTAAAGTATGGCTTGTGAGAGAAGAACAGCAGGTGCTGGTTTCTGTAGATGAGATTGTTGCCGGAGACAGGGTAGTTGTTCATATGGGGAATGTGATTCCTTTTGATGGACTCGTGGTTTCTGGTGAAGCAATGGTAAATCAGGCTGCTTTGACGGGAGAGTCTGCAGCAGTCAGAAAGAGTCAGGACAGCTATGTATATGCAGGAACCGTTGTTGAAGAAGGGGAGGTTACAGTTTTAGTAAAGCAGGTGGGTGGTACCGGAAGATATGATAAAATTGTTACAATGATTGAAGCTTCCGAAAAATTAAAATCAGGAGTGGAAAGCAAGGCAGAACACCTTGCAGATCGTCTGGTTCCATACACACTTGCTGGCACAGCATTTACTTATCTTCTCACAAGAAATACAACAAAAGCATTGTCTGTTCTGATGGTAGACTTTAGCTGTGCATTGAAGCTTGCAATGCCAATATCTGTATTGTCTGCAATTCGTGAAGCAAGCCTTTATAATATTACTGTAAAAGGTGGAAAATATTTAGAAGCGATTGCAGAGGCAGATACCATTGTATTTGACAAGACGGGAACTCTTACAAAAGCAAAGCCTTCAGTGGTAGATACAGTATCTTTTAATGAATTATCTTCTGATGAGATATTGCGAATGGCGGCATGCATGGAAGAGCATTTTCCCCACTCCATGGCAAAGGCGGTTGTGGATGAAGCATCCAAACGCAACCTGGAACATGCAGAAATGCATTCCAAAGTGGAGTATATCGTTGCACATGGAATTGCTACGACGATTGGCGATAAAAGGGCAATTATTGGAAGCAGACATTTTGTGTTTGAGGATGAGATGTGCCGGGTGCCTGTGGGAAAAGAGGCAATATTTGAACAGCTTCCGAAAGAGTATTCGCATCTGTATCTTGCTGTGGAAAATGAGCTGGCAGGAGTTATTCTCATTGAAGATCCTCTGAGAGAAGAAGCGGCAGAGCTTGTGAACGCTCTTAGAAAGGCGGGATTATCCCAGATTGTTATGATGACCGGGGATAGCGAAAGAACAGCGGCAGCAATTGCAGAGCGGGTTGGGGTAGATAACTATTATTCTGAGGTACTTCCGGAAGATAAAGCGAACTTTATAGAAGAAGCAAAGGCTAATGGACATAAAGTCATTATGATAGGAGACGGAATTAACGATTCTCCGGCTCTTTCGGCGGCAGACGTTGGAATTGCAATCAGCGATGGAGCAGAGATTGCAAGAGAGATAGCAGACATTACTGTTGGATCTGATGATCTGTTACAGATTGTTACTTTAAAAATGTTAAGTGACAGTCTTATGAAGCGGATACATAAAAATTACCGTACTATTGTAGGCTTTAATACATTATTGATTTTGCTGGGTGTAGGAGGAGTGCTTCAACCAACAACATCAGCTTTACTGCATAATAGTTCAACATTGCTTATTGCGCTGAAGAACATGCGTAATCTGTTGTCATAGGAAGATAAAGTGGGATAATCATCCCATCTCAGACTGTAGATAAAGTCCCGAGCATTCGCTTGAGATTTTTCTATGAAAAGAGCTTAGAAATCCAGCGTGCTTGCCCTTGACACCGATAGGAAAATTGCAGGACTGTATATATTCTCAACTACAATTGCACTGCTTTTGCCAGATGCTTTGAGTGTATGGCTTGAAAGTATTGTAATAAAAGAAGTATGGAAAGCAATGATGCAAGGGTACAGCGGATGGTTTGATTTTGTGATGTCAGCATCCAGATATATAGAGATGTTTGCTTTTATACTGATGGGATATTTGTTTGTTGTAGTTTTGAGTTTCAAGAGAATAAAGAAAATACCGATGGATGAAGCATTAAAGAGTATAGAATAAGTTTGTTTCAAAGAGTCGGTGAAAAGAGGGTACAAAATGGAGAATTTTATAATAATATGTTTACTAATCATTGCTGTTGGACTGGCAATCATACCCACCATCAGGCATTTTAAAGGCCATGGTGGGTGTTGTGGGGGCAGTTCTTATAAGCCAAAGAAGAAAAAATTGAAAAGGGTGATTCAAAAGAAAACGTTCAAAGTGGAAGGAATGCATTGTGAACATTGCAGTAATCGTGTAATGGAGGCAGTTAATTCCATACCAGAGCTTTCTGCAAAAGTGAAGTTGAAACAGGGACTTGTAATTATTTCTTATGCAGAGCCGGTTGAAGATAACCTGATCAAAGAAGCAATCGAAAGAATTGGTTATAAAGTTGTGGATTAATAAGATAGTCAATTTGAAGTTAGTTGCAAGATGTGATAAAGAATTTATTAGTAAGCAAGGATGTTTTACTTTTGAGAAAATATGAACCGGTGAAAATGATTCGCAAAAGCTGATTTTCAACATTGTGCGATAAGTGAAATTATCACTAACGTTGACAGATGGGGGACAAAAGAAGCAGAGAGTTAATTATTTTTGGAAGTGTGGTTGGCTCTCTGCTTTTCTGTCTGCATTTTGTTACGCAGTAGAACCCCATTTTTGAGGATAGAAGTACAACGCCAACAAACCCACTTAATACTGAAAACCCACCTTTGATACATCTCTTCATAATCAGTTTCTCCTTATCAAATCCTGATTTTACATTTCGGCAATGGAAATTTAAATGTCCCTTTTCTAATTGATGATTTATTGCTGATTTCCTCCGAAATTCCTGATTTATCACATTGTCCAACTCCAGATAAACTGGAAGTTATTTATTTTGTTGCGGCAATACACATCCAATGTTTTTTGGCATTTATATATGTTTTTATCTCTGTGAAACCCGCTTCTTTTAAAGCAGCAACAAGCTGATCACGATTATAAATCTTCATACCGCCGATTATCTTTGTCCATTTTTCATCTGAGGCATTCGTTCCATCGCTCTCGTTACAAATCAAAAATGTTCCGCCGCTTTTCAGAACGCGATTTACCTCGGAAAAGCATTTTTTCAGACCCGGCCAGAAATAAACTGTCTCAAAAGCGGAGACATAATCAAAGACCTCATCAGAAAAGGGAATCGATGATACATCGCCTTGAAGCACCCTGCATTTTCCCTGCTTAATGGCGGCAATGTTTAGCTTTTGAGATTCTGCCACACTGATCTCCGAATAGTCCAGTCCTGTCACATGACCGTTTCTACATTTGTCCAGCCAAATCGCAATATTTGCGCCGCCTCCGCAGCCGACATCCAGCACCTTAGCATCTGGCTCTGCGGAGATATTTGAGAATCCCCATTGCGACACCCTAGCGTGACCGCTGTTCATCATCTTCGCCATCAATTTCCCACCGAAGCCTTGCGGCTTACGGGTGTTTTCAAAAAAGTTCATTGCAATGTTCCCCCTTTCAACTTCCGATTTTTCGCTACTAGTGATTGCTATCAGTAGTTAGGAATATCTAACCAACAGTATAACATCGGATCATGAATTTTTCAACCGCTGCGGCGGATTCTCACCCAACTATCTTTCCACAGCACAAATTGAGTTTACCACTTGACATTGGTGGCGAACAGAAGTCGTTTTTATGAATAAAACTTGATTTATTAAAAAACTGCTATTAGTCTTGACAAACGTATCTGTCTGCTGTATTATAACATCGTTACATAGCACTGTTATGTGGAGGACATCTTGGAATCAAAAGCACCAGATACATTAGAAAAAATACAACAGACTGCTTTGGATGAGTTTTTAGAAAAAGGGTTTCTCGGGGCTTCTCTGCGGCAGATCGTGAAACACGCCGGAGTAACCACAGGAGCCTTTTACGGCTATTTTTCCAGTAAGGAGGCTTTGTTTGCCTCCATTGTAGAACCGCATGCCGCTATTTTGATGAGCAAATATGTGAATGCGCATATTTCCTTTTCCGAACTTCCCGCAGAGGAGCAACCGGAACATATGGGCGTGGAATCAGGAGCTTACATTCATTGGATGGTGGAATATGTCTGCCAGCACAGGGAACCGGTAAAGCTGCTGTTTTGCGGCGCAGAAGGCACCTCCTATGAAAACTTTATTCATAACATGGTGGAACTGGAAGTGGAAAGCACCTTTAGGTACATGGAGACACTCTGCCGCTTGGGATACAGCATCCCCGAATTAAGCCCGTCTCTGTGTCATATCATTGCCAGTGGTATGCTGGGCGGTCTTGTTGAGATTGTGGTTCACGATATTCCGCAGGAACAGGCCTTGCGGGATGTGGAACAACTCCGGGAGTTTTATACTGCCGGATGGCTAAAACTGATGTCGCCATGACATGGGATACGATGACGATAGATCGGGGGCGCTCTGCTCTCTCTAATGAGCAGAGCGTCACAGAGTATCCCCTATTTTTTTAACTTTGAGTTAGCCTAAACTAACCATATAATTTCACTATAAGGAGGTCATTTAATGAAACAAGAAAAAAAGAACGATGTGGCTGTCCTGTTGGATTATGCAGGCAGCCGCAGAGGCCTGACCTTTTTAGGTCTGGCTCTATCGGCGTTGTCCATGCTTTTCAGCATGGCTCCCTACATCTGCATCTGGCTGACAGCCCGGAATTTAATTGCCGCAGCACCAGAGTGGACGCAGGCACAGAATATATCCAAATACGGCTGGATTGCTTTTGCTTTTGCGGTAGGCGGTATTATCCTGTATTTTGCAGGTCTGATGTGTACCCACCTAGCTGCTTTCCGCACAGCTTCCAACATACGAAAGCAAGGAGTTGCTCATATAATGAAGGCTCCGCTGGGTTTTTTTGATTCCAACGCTTCCGGTCTGATTCGCGGGCGGCTGGATGCTGCGGCAGCCGACACCGAAACATTGCTGGCACATAATCTGGCAGACATTGTAGGTACTATCGTGTTGTTTTTGTCGATGCTGGTTCTACTGTTTCTCTTTGATTGGCGCATGGGAGCAGCCTGCTTTTTGTCGGCGGTCATTTCAGTAATTGCCATGTTCTCCATGATGGGAGGTAAAAATGCCAAGCTGATGGCGGAATATCAGGCGGCTCAGGATCGCATGACGAAAGCGGGAACGGAATATGTAAGAGGGATTCCTGTAGTTAAAATATTCCAGCAGACGGTCTACTCGTTCAAGGCGTTTCAGGAGGCGATTGAAGATTACAGCAACAAAGCCGAACATTATCAGGCAGATGTATGCCGTGTTCCTCAGTCTGTCAATTTAACTTTTACCGAAGGAGCTTTTGTGTTTCTGGTTCCAGTGGCGCTGTTCCTTGCTCCAAGCGCACTGGCAAACGGCAGTTTTGCTGGATTTGTTTCTGATTTCGTTTTTTATGCCGTATTTTCAGCCATCATTTCTACTGCGCTTGCAAAAATAATGTTTGCTTCCTCCGGCATTATGCTGGCCAGTACCGCTTTGGGACGTATCAATCAGGTGATGGAGGCACCTACCCTGAAAGCACCCAGTCACCCGCAGACCCCTCGTAGTAATAAAGTAGAATTTAAGGATGTGAGTTTTACTTATAACGGAGCGGAAAGCCCTGCTCTCTCTCATGTGTCCTTCACAGCACAGCCAGGTCAGACCGTGGCTTTGGTGGGTCCGTCTGGCGGCGGAAAGACAACGGCAGCCAGCTTGATTCCACGTTTTTGGGATGCGACATCCGGTGTGGTGGAAGTCGGTGAAGTAAATGTTGCCCAGATTGATCCTCATGTCCTTATGGATCAGGTGGCTTTTGTATTCCAGAATAACCGTTTGTTCAAAGCCTCTATTTTGGAAAATGTCCGGGTCTCCCGCCCGAAAGCGACAAGAGAACAGGTGATGGCTGCGCTAATGGCTGCCCAGTGCAAGGATATTCTTGATAAACTGCCAGATGGTCTTGATACACAGATCGGCACCGAAGGAACCTATCTTTCTGGTGGTGAACAACAGCGCATCGCACTGGCCAGAGCCATTTTGAAGGATGCCCCCATTGTGGTTCTTGACGAGGCAACCGCTTTTGCCGATCCTGAGAATGAGGTGCTGATTCAGAAAGCCTTTGCTACACTGACAAAAGGCCGCACTGTTATTATGATCGCCCATCGTCTATCCACTGTTGTAGGCGCTGATAAGATTATCGTTCTTGAAGAAGGGCACATTGCCGAGCAGGGTACTCATGCGGAACTGACTGCTTCGGGCGGTCTGTATGCCCGGATGTGGACTGACTATAACAAGGCAGTTCAGTGGAAAATCACCAGCGAAAAGGAGGCTGAGTAAATGTTTGGAGAGAAGTTTCAGCGAAAATATGCCCTGACCGATCAGGGTGTCCGGAACACAAAGAAAGGCACATTCTGGACAGTGATCGTGAATCTGGTTGTTATGGGCGGCGTCAGCATTCTGTATCTGGTAATGTCTGGTTTTATGGGAATCTTGACAGAAGGAAGTCCGCTTCCCGGTTCAGTGCTTGTCATCGGGGCGTTGGTTCTCTTTATCCTCCTGTCCTTCGTGACCCATTTACAGCAATACAAAGCTACCTATGGGCTGGTATATAATGAGATCAAAACTACACGTCTCAGTCTGGCAGAACGGCTTCGTAAACTGCCTCTGGGGTATTTTGGCAAACGGGATTTAGCAGACTTAACCGAGACCATTATGGGAGACGTAAATCGGATGGAACATGTCTGGTCTCATGTGCTGGGGTATCTGTATGGCGCTTACATCTCTACAGCAATCATTGCCGTGTGCCTGTTTGTTTACGACTGGCGATTGGCGATTGCTTGTCTGTGGGGTGTACCGGTAGCTTTTGGTCTGCTGTTTGGCAGCCGTAAGATTGCTGCCTGCAATGCAGAACGGACGAAAAAAGCTGCTGTTCGGGTATCAGATGGTATTCAGGAAGCATTAGAAAATGTTAGAGAGATTCGTGCCACAAACCAGGAGGAACGGTATCTAAACGGACTGAATCAGAAAATTGACGAACATGAACGGGTTACGATTCAGGGTGAACTGGGAACTGGCCTTTTTGTAAATGCCGCGAGCGTTATCATGCGGCTGGGCGTGGCAACAACCATTCTTGTAGGTGCGAATTTGATATTGTCCGGTAGCATTGATTTCATGCTTTTGTTCCTGTTCCTGCTTGTTATTACCCGTGTCTATGCACCATTTGATCAAAGTCTTGCGCTTATTGCGGAAATGTTTGTTTCTCAGGTGTCGGCTGACCGTATGAATGAAATTTATGACACTCCCACAGCAGAAGGCGCGGAAAAATTTGAGCCAAAGGGGTATGATATTGTCTTTGAGCATGTGGGTTTTTCCTATGATGAGAAAGAAGTTTTGCATGATGTGAGTTTTACTGCTAAAGAGGGCGAAGTCACAGCGTTGGTAGGATCTTCCGGCTCCGGTAAAAGTACCTGCGCCCGGCTTGCTGCAAGGCTGTGGGACATTTCCAAAGGAGTGATCCGCGTAGGAGGTGTGGATATTTCTACCGTAGACCCAGAGGTACTGCTGCGGGATTATTCTATGGTGTTTCAGGATGTGGTGCTGTTCGATGATACAGTGATGGAAAATATTCGTCTTGGTAAGCGTGGCGCAACGGATGAAGAAGTGCGGGCTGCGGCCAAAGCGGCCAACTGCGATGAGTTTGTCCATCGGCTTCCCCAGGGCTACAACACCCCCATTGGAGAGAACGGAGCGAAGCTTTCTGGCGGTGAACGGCAGCGTATTTCTATTGCAAGAGCTTTGTTGAAAGACGCACCCATCGTCCTCCTTGACGAGGCAACTGCCAGTCTGGATGTGGAAAATGAAACAAAGGTTCAAGGGGCACTTTCCCGTCTGCTGGTCGGAAAGACAGTATTGGTGATCGCTCACCGGATGCGTACAGTGGAGGCAGCCGATAAAATTATTGTTCTGGCAGATGGCAGGGTGGCGGAAGAAGGAACGCCGGCAGAACTGATGAACAAAAACGGTCTTTACCATCGTATGGTGGATCTACAACGACAAAGCGCCGGGTGGAGATTAAATTAGGCGATTTAGCCTGAGAGTTCTTTAAAAGTTCTCTCAGGCTTTTTGTGTATAAGAAAGCTTAAGGTTCAAAAAACAGGTACGCTATGAAAGATAAATTTCTTTGATAGTGACCTGTTTTTTTAATTCATCACTTGACATTGTGGCAAAGAGAAGCTGGCGCAAGGCAAACTGGACGCTGACCGGGAGAACCGGGAACGCTGGGAGCGTGAAGGACGGATCGCTCCAACAAGAAAACAGGATATGGAATTGTGAGGCATCTGATTTTCTATGGAAACCGGATGCCTTTTGCATTGTTTGGAGGTAGAAGAAACGAATGTATTTGAAGCAGTAGAACAGTCTGTTACCACAAGGCAGGCTGCTTTGGTTTATGGAATTTCAGTAGGACGTAACGGGATGGCTTGCTGCCCGTTTCACGATGACCGGCATCCCAGTATGAAGGTGGACAGACGGTTACCATTGTTTTTGCCTGTCAGGCAGATGGAGATGTGATTGATTTCACTTCCCGCCTTTTTGGACTAAGCAGTAAAGAAGCTGCCTTAAAGCTGGCAGAGGACTTCTCGATCAGCTTTGACCGTAAAGGTCACAATCCGCCACAAAAAAGAATGATCAGTAGAAAAATCAGCGAGGAAATGCGATACCGGCAGGCGGAGCAGAAATGCTTTCGGGTACTGTGTGATTACCGGCATTTGTTGGAACGATGGAAAGAAGAATATGCGCCCAAACAGCCGGAGGACGGCTGGAGTCCTTTGTTTGTGGAGGCGCTGCACAGGCAGCCATATATCGAATATCTGCTGGATCTTCTTCTGTAAAATCTATGGTATGGCGCTGGATGGCTGGGACTGTATGCGGATCGCAAAACAGCTCATGGATGATAAAGTCCCGATCATCAGAGTAAAAAGCAATACAGAATGTGATGTAAATTACTATTCATGGGGAAGTGCAAGGATCAGCTATATCCTGCGAAATCCCTTTTATAAGGGCGCACATCTGGTCTGCCGGACACATCAGAAAGGGATTCGCTCCAACACCTATGACATTATCCCCCGTGAGGACTGGGAAATCATTGAGGATTGCCATGAAGCAATCATCTCCCCGGAAGAATGGGAGCAGGTGCAGGAAATCATTGACCGCAGACCAACTATTATGAAGGGCAACTCCTGCCCCTTTTATAACCTGTTCCACGGTATCATTTATTGTGCGACCTGCGGAAAGTCCATGCAGGTGCGGTATGAAAAGGTTGGCAGAACCGGAAAGAACCGTTTTACCGGCGAACAGCGGGAACCGATTGATAAGGCGTATTATATCTGCCAGACCTACAACAGGCTGGGCAAGAACGCCTGTACCAGCCACAAGATCGAAGCCAGAGATTTATATAACCTTGTGTTGAATGACATTCAGGAGCTGGCAAAGACTGCTCTCAAAGATGCCGACGCCTTTTATCAGCGGTTGAGCAGCCGGATGGAACGGCGGTATCTTCTGGATGCCTCCCAGACACAGAAGGAATGTCAACGACTGGAAAGCAGGAATCGTGAAATTGATGAGATGTTCCTGAACCTATATACCGATAAGGCAAAAGGAATCCTGACCGAGCAGCGTTTTATGAAGCTGACAGCAACATTGGAACAGGAGCAGGAAGCCAACCAGAATCGTCCGCAAGACCTGATGTTGATGATGCGCCACTCTGACGAACAGGAAAATGAAGTCCGCACCTTCATTAAAGAAATCCGGCGCTATGCAGCTATTGAAGAACTGGATGAAGCGGTGCTGAACCGGCTCATCGGCAAGATTCTGGTGGGAGAAGTCGAAAAGATTGACGGGCAGAAAGTGCAGGAAGTCCGAATCGTTTATAACTTTGTCGGGGAAATCCCGGTGGAAGGATAAGGAAACGCCGCAGGCGGTATGCGTTTTGGCATATCGCCTGATTTTATTTGTCTGAAAGATTAAGGGGAGGCAAAGACTGTTTCCTCAGTAAATCCTGCTTTACCTGCTGGTAGGTCAATGCGGGGATGGGAATACAGATCCCAGAGATCAATTCCACTTCAAAACGCCGGATTGCCACGATAAACAGCGTGTTTACCAGATAGCCACGGCGAAGCGGATAAAAGAAATCCGGCAGTTCCATTCCAATCTCCCCAATGGAGCTGTTGCAGGAGATCACTCTGTCAATACAGACGAACTCGGTTTTCCTGCGCTGGCTCTGTACATATAAAACCGTATTCGGATTGACAAAAATGGTCTGTGTCCCGCTGCGTACCGGCATACGCCGCCCGGAGGGACGATCCAAAAGCAGACTGCGGACAAACTGCATGGTATTCATATCTAAGTTCAGAATTCTGCTTTCACTGGGCTGCATATATTCATAGGTATTGTGCTGGTGTACCATTTTTAATTCCCCGCCGATGATACGGTAGCTGATTGTGAAACGGTTGATAATACGAAAAGACTTCTCCAAACTTTCCAAGAAAATCTGTCCGCACACCTGCACTGCATTGTCGCTCAAAGAAAGCGGGAAATATTCTTCCTGTATGATGTTGATGGCTTTCCCAGAAAAGCCTTTGAAATGTTCCCTGATTGCGTCGCCGCCAAATAGTAACGGCTCTCCCGTGCCGAGGTAAACGCTGTCCGGGCAGAGGTAGGAAAACCATTGCTCTAAGTCCCCCGCATAGTGGGCGTGGAACAATTCTTTTGTGAGTGCCGCTACTTCTTCCAACTCAATTTTTTTAACCGCCATTGACAAACCACCTTTGTGTATTTTCTTCTGTTTCCATTTTAGCAGAGGTCGGAGAAAAGGGCAAGGCGAAGCACACGATTCGTTACACCAAACACGTCATTGGTGCAGGGTTGTTTCATGAATGATTTTTTAAAAGATAAAAAGATCAGATATTATCGAGGGTTATGCATGTTATACAAAACATGTGTAACTCTCGACTTTTTGTTCTTGTAGAGGTATACTATCTATATAGTATAGGTGTATTCTACCTATATGGAAAGGAGGATGTTATGCCAGTAACTGAGAAAAAGTACCCGGATTGGGTTCAGAAGCATCGGACAAAAGGAACTACCGTGAAGAAAAGAGGCGATTCGTATTATCTCTATAAAAGAACATCCCGACGCGTGAAAGGAAAAAAGTATCCGCAGCCAGTAGATACTTATATCGGTGTGATTACTCCGGAAGGAGTGATACAAAGCAATAAAAGAAAAGTAGATTTAACAGATGCAGAAGTATGGGAATACGGATTTTCAAAAGCCGTCTGGGAGCTGTGTCCGGATGATTGGAAAAAACCGTTGGGGGATGACTGGCAGGATGTACTTTCCATTATTCTTCTAAAACAGTCCCCAACCTCTTATATCCAAAAAACACGGATGATGAAAAAAGAATCAGATTTCCGATATCAGTTTGCAGCCCAGACAGCGTCCCTGTCCCGCAGAATCTATAAAAAACGGGGCATTAGTCTGGAAGAATTACGTCAGTTAGGGACTATCTATTTAGTATGCCTGGATAAAACGGAAATCATTTCAAAAATTAATGAGGAACAGCAGGGACTTCTGGAGAAAATACAGGTGGCATTGGAAATGTGCTGAAAGGACGGTTCTGACAGAAAAGCTGATCCATTATTTCAGACAGATTCCGGATTATCGATGCGGCAGAGAGAAAAGACACGATCTTGCAGAAATGCTGGTATGTGTCACCCTCGGATTCCTTTGTGGCCGGACAACGATCCGCAGGAGCCTGAAATGGTGCAAAACCCATCTGGAAGAGCTGCGGAAACATATGAAATTAAAATACGGGATTGCCTCACCTTCCACCATTACCCGGATGCTGTGTGGCATTGATGAGGAATTAGCTTTGTATGCTTTTATGGAGTGGGTCGGCGAGATTGTGGACTCCAGGAATACCCATCTTGCTGTTGATGGGAAAGCCTTGTGTGGTGCAACGGAAAAAACGAAAGGTGAGACAACCCCGATGCTGCTGAATGTAGTAGAAACGGTTCGGGGACTGATGCTTGCACAGCTTCCGGTAGATTCAAAGACGAATGAGATTACGGTGATTCCTGAATTATTAAAGCTTCTGGATATCAGTGGGAGCATTGTAACGATTGATGCTGTTGGGACACAGACTGCAATCATGGAACAGATTCATGAACAGGGAGGACATTTTGCGCTGACAGTAAAGAAAAACCAGCCAGAGGCTTATGAGGAGATTCATACGTTCATGGATAAACTGGAGGCGGCAGATGTCCAAAGGAAAAAAGGCGAAGTTTTGGATTCTGGGATGAGGGAGTATCTTGAGAAATATGAAGAAATCATCCGGATAGAAAAAAACCGGGACAGAAATGAGTATAGGACTTGCCAGATATGTAAAGATGCCTCAAATCTGACCAAAAGCCAAAAAGAATGGCCGCACGTTCAAAGTATTGGGCGGATCAAGCAGGTAAGAATACCCAGCGAAAAAGACAGCCATGGGAATGATGTAACTCCATCAAAGGAAGAGTTTTTGGAAAAAGGCTCCAGAAGAGTCCCGGCTCCTTCTGCCGAAGAGGGGACTGGGAAAGATGTCCAGTGTACGGCACTGATATCAGACCTGATCCTTACGGCAGAGGAGTTGGGAAGCATAAAAAGAATGCACTGGTCAATAGAGAACCGGCTCCATCATGTGCTGGACGATACATTCAGGGAAGATCGTTCGCCAGCCAAAAAGTCCCGAAACAACCTGTCACTCATCAGAAAATACGCATACAACATCTTACGCCTGGCGATGTACGAGACAGGTCTGGCAGATATAATGACAGAAATGATGGACTGCTTTTGTGACAATGCCGCCTTGCGGGAACGGTATGTATTTCAAGGGATAGCCAGTCTGTATTGACTATATAGAAAGAATACCACTGAAAAAAAGTCCTGTAAAGGGATATAGAGTTAGTTTGCGCTTTTTTACAGGGCTAATTAATTGGAAACAAAATGAGAGATGTGATAACAAGATTGTAATAAGTTAGATCTGCTCATGGATAGTTCATGAAACAACCCTGTTCGCTTGCCGTCTACGCTTGAAACGATTCAGATATTTGTATATAATATTTGTACAGATTGTTACTCGTACGGAGGTGTTGACCATGCCAAAACCGAAATGGAACCTGAATACCATTTACATATCTGAGCGGCTGCAAGAGAGCCTGCGGCCGATTTCCCGCTGCGCTATGACGACCGTGGTCGCGCCCATGGGCTACGGAAAGACCACGGCGGTGAACTGGTATCTGGGTGAGCGCGCCAAGGCGGAAACCTTGAAAATCATCCGCATCAGCATATACTCCGGCAACCTCGCCATCTTCTGGAAAAGCGTACAGGAGGCGTTTGCCCACGCAGGTTTCCCCTTTCTGCGGGAATACCCCTGCCCCACGGACGCAGCGGGCGGCGGACTGCTGGTGGATGACCTCTGCCATGTGTTGGCGGGAGAAACATCCTGCTACATCTTCATTGACGATTTCCACCTGCTGACGGACAGACGCGCCTCGCTGTTTCTTTGTATGCTTGCAAACAGGCTGCCCATCAATGTGCATTTGATCGTCGCCAGCCGGGATCGTTTTCTGCCCGCTGCGGAGACGGTGCGGCTGGGAGCAAAGGTCTATCAGATCGGCACGGAGCAGCTGCGCCTGAACCACACGGAGCTCGCCGTCTATGCCCATCGCTGCGGAACAGCGCTTTCCGAAGCGCAGATCGAAAGCCTTCTCTATTCCAGCGAGGGTTGGTTCTCCGCCGTATATTTGAATCTGCGAACGCTCTCCGAGCGCGGCGTGCTACCCAGCCGCGATTCTGACATCTACGCCACCTTTACCGCCGCCATGATCGATCCCCTTCCGGAAAAACAGCGGGAGTTTCTCGCTGTCATGGGACTTGCTGATGAATTTACCGTTGAAATGGCGCAGTGCGTCACAGGCAACGGGGACGCGGGGCAAATTCTCTCTGTGCTGACGGAGCAGAACGCCTTTGTCACGCACCTGCCGGACGGTGTGACCTATCGCTTTCACCACATGATGAAGGAGTGCGCCGAATGTTGCTTCTTGGCAATGGAAGCTGAAACACAGCGGCTCTATTGGGAGCGCTTCGGCCTCTGGTATGAGCAGCACCGGCAGTATCTCCATGCCATTGCCGCTTACAGGAAGAGCGAGAATTACGACGCGCTGCTGCGCGTCATCCGCAGCGATGCGGGCATTTTGCTTGCGTCGCTGAAGCCCGAGGACGTACTCGACGCGCTGGAAAAATGCCCCGCCGAAACGCTCAAGGCCTATCCTTTCGCCATTCTGGTACTGATGCGCCGGATGTTCACATGGCGGCAAATCCCAAAAATGCTGGAGCTGAAGGCGCTGCTGCTAACGGCCATCGAGGAGCACCCGGAGCTGTCCGAAGAAGAACGCGGCAACCTGCTGGGCGAATGCGACCTCATTCTGAGTTTTCTCTGCTACAACGACATCAGCGCCATGAGCCGCCTGCACCGCAGCGCCAGCGTGCAGATGTCCCGCCCCGCCATCAGCATCCAGAATAGCGGTGGCTGGACTTTTGGCTCGCCGTCCGTTCTAATGATGTTCTACCGCGCACCGGGAGAACTCGAAAGCGAGCTTGCCGAGATGGACGAGTGTATGCCCCATTACTATAAGGTCACCAACCACCACGGGCAGGGCGCGGAGACCATCATGCGCGCCGAGGCGCTGTTCTGCCAGGGCCGCTTCACCGATGCGCACATCGAACTGGAGCGTGCCTATGCGCAGGTCAAAGACAACGGGCAGATCAACATGGCACTCTGCTGCGACTTTCTGTCGTGGCGGCTCTCGCTGCATACCGATGTGGAGCAGCGCTATACCTTTGAGGAGCGATACGCGGCGCTGCTGCGCTATCACGATGCCTCATGGATCAACCTTTGGAACGCCACCAGTGCCTATTACCATGCGCTGCGGGGTGAAACGGACAGTATCCCTGAAATCTTTTCGCAGCACCGGCTCTCTGATATCAATATGCTTGCGCCGGGTAAGCCTATGATGGAAATGATCGAAAACCAGGTGTATCTTGCCCAAGGTGCTTATGTCCGGGTGGTGGGGTATAGCGCAGAGCTGCTGCCGGTCTGCGAAGCCATGCACTATGCGCTGGTGGCGCTGCACCTACGCATCCAGACAGCGGTAGCCTATGAGAAATTGGGCAAGAGCGAGGAAGCCCACGCATGGCTGAGAAAGGCACTTTCCGACGCCGAACCGGACGGTCTTGTGATGCCGTTTGTAGAAAACTATGATATCCTGAAGCCTCTGTTGGAACGGGAGGTAAAAAATGACCTGCTCTCAAAAATCATTGAGCTTGGCGAAGCGGCAACGGCGCGAAACGCAGCCGGCACGCGCCCGGCAGCCTTCGACGTGCTGACACCGCGGGAATTTGAGATCGTGGAGCTGATGGCGCAGCGCCTCAGCAACCGCGAGATCGCGGAACAGCTCTTTCTCTCCGAGGGGAGCGTCAAGCAGTATGTCAACCAGATCTATTCCAAGCTTCATATCGAGGGCGACACCCGAACCAAACGAAAGCTGCTTGCCGAGCTGCTCAGATAAAAGACCTAACCTTTGGTTAATGGTTATCCCATAGGATCCACCGTACAATGTTTGTACGGTGGATTTTTATTTTTGCGGAAAGGAGGGCACGCACTTGAACCGAAGGTATCTCACATCTGTCACACCGCTGCCCAACCATGTTTTGCAGGTGGATTTTGTATCCGGCAGCCGGCTGCTGCTGGATATGAAGCCGTATCTTGATAAGATCCGGTTTCGCCCGCTTGCAGATGCGCGGGTGTGGAACAGCGCTGTGACCAACGGTATCTTTGTCCGCTTCGGCGATGTGGAGTTGAGCCATGATGAGATATTGGCCATGGCAGAACAGGAACATTGACACTGTTTATCTAAAAAAGGAGAAGAACACGATGAAATATTTAAAAAAACATCTGTCTCTTGCATTGGCGCTGGTGCTGTGCCTGAGCCTTGCCGCCTGCGGCAAGAGCAGCGAAGACTACGTTGAGAGCAACGAAGACTACGGCGATGACGGCAGCGACTACAATTTATACGGCGTTCCGGATTCCTTCGAGGGACTGGTCAAGGACTCCGAACAGATGGCGAACCTCTACCTCTACGGCGGCGCGTGGACGGGTGAGGACGGCGGCACGCTGGTCGCTGCCAACAACGATGAGGGTGACGAGGTGCGCTTTGCGCTGTACGATGCTGACGAAGACATGACCGCCAGCGGCTTCATCCAGTTCGTACCGGACTATGACTATGACTATTTCTATAACGAGCACGACGGCATGGCCTACCGCAGCTGGTTCGACGAGGACGGCGCCCTGCATGTAGCCGAGCTTGGCACCTTTACGCAGGTGACCGGCGATGCGCCGGGCGAGAACATCGGTGATGGCGATTACGGTTTCTTCGCCGGCGTATGGTATCAGGACGGTGACCCAGGCGCGGCCAGCATAATTGAATTCGACGCATCCGGAAGCTGGGAGCTGCTGGAGCGGCCCGGCGATGACGGGGACCCCACCATGGTAGACTGCGGCACCATAGAGGTGGATCAAGACGGTGCAGGACAGTATTTTGCCATTTCCACCATACATACGGATGTGGTCTACGACTTCACACTTGTCGGCGGCGACGTGATCTACTGGGGCGGCGAATATGACTACTATCAGAAGATAGAGTAAGCTCTGCAAAAAAAGGAGAGCGATATAAATGAAGAAGCTTTTTGCTCTTGTATGGACGCTTTTTATGTGTCTGAGCCTTGCCGCTTGCGGCAACACCGAATCTGACGATACGCAAAGCGGCTATGAAACCGTCATGGATATGGAATTTCTCGACGGGATGTGGAGCATCGACGGCACCGCGAAGTTATACTTTGACAGTACGGAGGGCTTTTACGCCTACCGCACTCGCTGGGGACTCGGCGGGCGCGGAGAATTCGAACTGTCCGAGGCGAGCGGTCGGCCGATGATCTTCTTCAACGGTCTTCTCTACAACTTCCTCCTGCGCGACGACGGCGTGTTGCTGCCAAACCGGAACGGCGAGGGCAGCGGACTCACCATCCATCGAAACACCTTCCTCCACGACGACGAGGCGGAGATCGTCGAATGGGACATAAGCAACTGGGACGGCATGTGGCAAAATGCCCTGGGCGAGACCATCGTCATCAACTCGTCCCTCATGCAGTACATCGCCTGCTCGCCGGACTATTCCATGAGTGGCACCATGAACGACGAGGGCGAGGGTATGGGCCTCTATCTTTACGACAACGGGACGCGCGCCTACCTCTGCCCCGGTGACGACGGCAACAGCTTCACCCTCTCCGCCGAACGCTTCGGCCGCTACGGGGACGATCAGCATTTTGATGGCGTCTTTTACCGCAATGCCGACTTCTACGCCTACACGGATATGGAAAACGCGGAGTTTTATGAAGACGAATACTCCACCTTCTATATCTGGTACTACGACGGCGTGAACCGTTACCTTTTGGGCAACGATTACACCATCGGCGAAGACGGCCTTGCCTACCACGACGAAGACGGCCTCATCTATCCCGCAGGCTGGATTCCCGAAGAACCATATGATCCCGCTGTTGACTGGGGCGCAAACTGGATGGATAGTTGGGACATCTGAAGCCCCGCGGAAGAAGGAGGAAAATGAAATGAGACAACGAAGACACCTTTTGATGTTCGCCCTTGCGCTGCTCTGTCTGAGCTTTGCCGCCTGCGGTGCAAAGCAGTATCCCATGCAGATCACCGTGGTAAACCGCAGCACATATCCCATCACGGATCTCCGCATCAGTCTTATCTCGGAGGAGGACTGGGGCGAAAACCGCCTGGAGACCACGCTGGAGGAAGGCGAAAGCGCTGGGATCGACCTGGGCGAGTACACGGAAGAACAGCTGAACGCAGGCTTCCACCTTCAATTCTACGGGGAGGACGGCCAGCCTGTCAACCCGGACTACGATCCCAGTTCCCCTACCTTTTTTGAAAACGGCGATTTCCTCATTTTCTCGCCGCCGGATCTAAGCATCGCCCTCTTCCTGGACACCGCTTACGACCCGGAGACCTACGACCAGAAGATCGTGGAGCTATACGCTGCGGACGGCGACGGCCGGGGTGATGTGATCTCACAGAACGGCATCCCGGTTTTGATGGGCGGCGCACTACCCTTTACCAATATGCAGAACCTGCTCTCTGAGAATCATGACAACGGCACCTACCGCTATGAGGACATCACCGAGGATGGGCAGCTCCTTGTGGTCAACGCAGCGGAGCAAAGCTGTTTTGTTCCGGATGTGCAGGAACTGGACGATTATCTGACGGCCTGCGCTCTGTCTTTAAGTGATACGGATACCTATGAGCTGTTGTCCGCCGAAGAAAATGAGGAATACAGCAAAAATTTAAGCTATCCGGTTTACATCGTAACCTATACTGCCGGCGAGAACGAAGACACCCGGGAATGGACCGTATTTGCCATGGACACCGACGTTTGTACCTATCTTTACGGCTTCTGCGCGCTCCCCGATGCTGCGGCGGATATGAGTGAGATCTATCAAAATATTTTTTCGCAGCTGTCTTTGAGCGATGAAGAATAAGAGGAGGAATATCACATGAAGAGAAAAAAGCCATATCTTCTGGCAGGACTGGTATTGCTGCTTTCCCTGCTGTGTACAGCCTGTGGCAATACGGAAGAAGCGATTTCCCCACAGGACGACCCCAACGAGGGGCTGGGCGGCGGAGTCAGCGAGGACACCGTCAACGACTTCAGCGGCTTCGAGGGTATCTGGCTGGGCGAAGCGAACAACGACTACGACTCTATGGAGTTCGATGCCGAGGGCAACTGGACCCTCTACCTCAGCGGCGAAGTGATGGATGACGGTTACCTCCGCTATGAGCCGGAGTGGGAGGCTATCTATGCCTACAGCAACCTGGACGATTCCGGCAGCCGCATCGACATGGAGGACGGCCAGCTCTACAGCGCCGCTTACGGCTACTTCAACTACGGCGAAGGGATGGAGTACCTCTGGCATGAAGACGACGAGCCTGATCCCTCGGGGGACGATGTGTCCGACTGGAACGGCCGTTTAGACGGAAACCCGGACTCCTACTGGAGCTGGGATTCCGACCTCTGCCAGCGGAATGTCTCGGAATTCAAGGGCATTTGGTACTATGACGGCGACCTCTCGGCTGAGACCTATATCGTCATCGACGGTAATGGGAACTGGAGCTATTACCAGCGCGCTCCCGGCGCTGAGGCCGCGGAAATGGACTACGGCACATTCTCCTACTCCACGGACGAGGTGAGCACTTATTACGCCGATTCCACCCTGTATGACGGTGTGTCGTACCGGGTTTTTGAGTTTGACGAGGATGCTCTGGTCTGGGGCGATGAGGGTGTTTACTACCTGATGGAGTGATAAAAAGGAAGGAGAACCATGAAGAATCGATGGAAACATATTTTTATCCCTGTGCCGGCCATGGCGCTCTGCCTGAGCCTTGCCGCCTGCGGCAATTCTGACGATGTCGCGGGAGATGATTGGCGCACGACCGGCGTGGTGGTTGGCAGCGGCACCATTGCCCATGACGGCGAGAGTGTGGATGTGCTGGTCACAGTGTGTGAGAGCAGCGCGGCCTTCTACCGGGATCTGCCGGAGCAGGTCCTCTTTGACAGCGTATCCTTTCCCATGAACATCCCCGACGCGGAGCAGTCATTCAACGCCATCTCCTTTGACGATATGGACGGTGACGGGGAAAGTGATGTTCTGGTGAGCTTCATCCACGAAAACGGTGACGCCACCGAGCTGGTCTGGATCTGGGACCCGGTGGAGCGCTATGTCTTCCGGGAGGATCTTTCCACCGTTGCTCTCAGCGGCGGTGACCTGGGCGAGTATGTGGGCCTTTGGGAGTATCAAGGGAAGAACCTCTGGCTGCGCATCTGCGATGACGCCACATGGGAATTTGTAAACGATCAGGATGAAGTGATCGAATACGGTACGCTTTGGGTGGATGAAAACGGCGTGACGCTCCACTTTGACGGCAGCGGTGACACCTTACAGCTGGACCGCACCGTCAGCGGCGACCTCATCGACAGCGTGAACAACGGCACGCTCCTGCCTGTGGAGGGCATCCAGTCTCAGGAGCCGTACTTCGCAAGAAACGGCCTTGAGATTAATGCCGCCGTGGAGATGGGGACATTCCTGCTGGGAAATGGGGTTTGCAGCTATTCGGGGCTTGGCGACGGCTATAACACCGCCGACTGCTATTGGGAGATCACGAAGAACGGCGACTACACCCACGACGGCATCCGCGAGCTGCACTTTGACGCCATCTGCTACATTCCGGAGGACTCCATCCCCAACTTTGACCAGCAGTATACGACTGTCACCAGCAGTGAGCTATATGACTTCTACACCGGTATGTGGCTCACCACTTCAACGGCCTACGGCAACAGCCAGCGCGGGGACAACTATTATCTCCACACTGTCAGCTGGCAGGGAAACAGCTATCTCATTGAATTCGCCTACTCAACCAACTGGCAGTACAACGTGGGCGACTGGGCGCAGGTTTTGACCAAGAGCTATTCCGTCTATCTCCCGGAGGAGTATAACGGGCTCGTCTTTGCCGCCGAGGCACAGCCGGGCAGCTACAAGGACACTGCCAAACGTATGCAGCTCGACAGCATTTCGCCCGAAGCTGCCATCATGGATATCGACACCGTTGACCCTTACAGCAGCCTATATTTCAGCCTTTGCTACTAATGAGGGGGGACAGCTATGAGAAAGAAACGCAATGACTTTGACGCGGTGGGCGCCGAGCGCATGACCGACACGGAGCTGTCAAAAAAGCTGGGAAGCTATCAGAGAACGGAGAGCATCGGCATATTGCTGGGCGTTATTCTGGTAATCACCGGGTGCATCATGACGTTTGTGTATCGCAATATCATTGTGATCTGCATTCTGGTCTTTGCCGGTGTGGCGCTGTTCCTGCTGGTGGCACAGCCCGCCCAGAAAAAGAAAAAAGCCCTGATGCAGCAGCAGCTGGGCGGCTTCTTCCGCACGGAACTGACAAAAGCCTTCGGTCCGGAGCCGGAGCCGGCCACGCTGCCCATCGACTGGGCGTACCTGGAGGCGGCAAAGCTATCGGTGGTCTCCTTTACGGAGTGTACTGTGACGGACTTCCACGAGGGCGAGCACAAGGGGCTGCGGTTCTCTGCGGCTAACGTGGAGCTGCGCCGCACCGTGGAGGAAAAGTCCGGTCCCAACAACGACAACTGGATAACCCGGACCGAGACGCTGTTCCGCGGCATCGTGGTCCGCTGCAAGGACATCTGTGACCCGGCGCTGGACATCGCCCTGAACGACATGTTCCAGGAGAGGAAGAAGGACGACATCACCGAACCTGCCGCCTTCCGGAAGCACTTTTCCGCTCATACGGCGGATGACCGGGAGGCGGACGATCAGGTCACACCGCAGCTTCGTGATCTGGTACAGAAGCTGGAGGCATCTTCCAGAACTTCCAAGCTGTGCGGTCTTATCCTCCGTGACGGCGATCTGGCACTGGCCCTGAACACCCGGTATGTGTTTGCGGGCATTCCGGAGGAATTGGATCTGCGGGACATCGACGGCATCCGCAAGTGGTTCATCGCCTCGCTGACCGGTATGGGCAATCTGCTGGATCTGATAACGGAAAGTCCCGCGCTGACCGGCACGACAGAATAAGGAGAAGAATATGGAAGAAAAAAGCAGGAACATGACGGATGAACATCTGTCGCGGCAGCTTCGCAAAAGCAAGAGCGGCAAATTGGGCGGAAAACTCCTTTCGCTGGTGGGCGGTGTGGTCGCCATCGCAGGCATCATTCTGGGCGGCAACATTGTGCTGGTCGTCATCGGCGGCGTGATCCTTGGCCTGGGGCAGATGGTGCAGGGCAAGTCCAAGGACAAGGCAAGCCAGCAGGCCTTCGATGCCATCGCACCGGACATCGTAAGCGCTGCCCTTGAAAACGTGCAGATGAGCCCCACGCCGCATCTTCTGGACGCAGAGGACACGAACATACCCCTGCCCAGACACACCCATTGCAGCGGCAGTGGGTATGTTCGGGGAACATATCGTGGCCTGACTACGGAGCTGTGTACCGTCAGGCTGACGGAGGTCAACGAGGTCCAGCGGGAGGAAACGGGCCTGTGGGAAAAGAACGAGCAGCCTGTCTACACCGGTCAGTGGATGCTGTGTGAGCTGGGACAAGAATTTCCGACATGGCTGACCATCTGGCCGAGAGAAAGGCTGGATAAGCTGTTCAGCGCCAAAACCATCAAAACAGGCAGCGAGGTCTTCGACAAACGCTTCAATCTGAGCAGCGACGATGAAGCGGCAGCCCTTCGCATCCTGACCCTTGGCCGCATGGAGCGCATCCTGGCACTGGCGGATTCCTCCATCGGTAAATTTGCTGTAAATCTCAACCCCGACGGCAGGGTGTATATCGCCGTTCACAGCGGACGCGGCTTTTTCGACATCGGCAAAGGCTATGAAAATCCAGCGCAGCTGCGGCAGCGCTTTGCCCATGAACTGCGCTGGTTCACGGATATGATCGACGCATTCCGCGGTGTGTAAGGGAGGTGAGCAATATGCCTCTTTGGCTTGCTGTGGTGCTGCTGTTGCTGTCGCTGCTGGGGATAGCTCTCTCCCGCCGTTACTTGCGGAAACCGGTTCAATCGGTCTGTGTCGTCCTCTGCGTTCTGCTGGCAGTAGCCTGCGCCGCTTATATCGGGCTGACCATTTTATTTGTGGATGCCGTGCGGAACCAACCACCGGTATCATAAAAGGATATCTCCGCCCATGGCGGCGGGATGGAGAACGTATGAAGAGTATCAAAGTTATCGTAATCGGTTTCATTTTTGCAGTAGCGCTTGTGGCATGGCCCGCAGGATATATGCAGTATATCACAGCGGGCATTGGCTTTCTCCTCGCGGCCGTGCTGATGGCATGGCTTGGTGTCCGTCGTCGAAAAAGCGCACAGAAGGAATACGAGGATGACGTGCGGCGGTACACAGGCACCACGATGATGAAGGTGGTATGGATCGAGGAATCGGCCGATGAACGGTGGGCACACCAAAAGGACGGCAGTGATCGGCTGCGCCGGGAGACGTACTATCTGCCGACCTATGAGTACACAGTGAATGGCACGACCTATCGGTACTCGAGCCGTCAATCGCTGTCCGGCAAGCGAGATCTGGGGCGGCAGGTGATGGGATACTATGACCCGGCTAAGCCGGAACGCATTACGGAAAACAGGCCGCGAAAACCTGTCCTGGGCGGATTCCTGTTCTTCTTCGGAGCTCTAATCCTGCTGTTTTTCGGGATCATGACATTCACTGGAAATATCACCATTTCCTGATATCAAGCATGGAATATCCCCTTTGATCTGTAAATGAATACAGGGGGTTCCTACATTGTGTTTTTGCGCCTGACTGCGTTTTGCAGTCAGGCGCATTTTAATTATAGCTTTTTCTATTTAAATTCATGCGGCTGTCGCTCCCCGCCGCCCTTTCGTTCTGTAAAAAATCACCGGAATAGGACGAAAGGAGCGTAGCATGAGCCGCGAAAAAATATTTCTGCTCCTGTTTCTTCCAGCCGTTTCAAATTCTGCTCCATGGCTGCAATGTCCTTGGGAAATTTATCGGCAGCATCTTCCATGGTATAGGCAAACGACGCCAAGAATGGAAGCTATTGATGAACTGATGAAAGCAAAAACTATTATCATGATTGCACATAGAACTAAGACTGTTCAAAATGCAGACCAGATTCTGGTTGTGGATGAGGGAAAAGTCGTTCAGAGAGGAAAGCATGAGCAACTGAAGAAGGAGGAAGGAATATACCGCAGATTTGTGTGCCAGAGAGAGAAGACCGTGAGCTGGAAATTATAGGCTGCATATTTTGGGTAAATTTTCGGGATATGGATTTAGATAGACAGATCAGCATAGTAGTGATAGAATAAATGTGAGTTAGAATTAACTAACCATAAAAGGAGATAGAAAGTATGCTGATAGGAATTTTGCTCCCTTTTGCCGGAACAGTATTAGGTTCGGCATGTGTGTTTTTTCTGAAGTCTTTGAAGAAAAAAATTGATAAACTTTTAACGGGATTCGCAGCAGGAGTTATGGTGGCAGCGTCTGTGTGGAGCCTTCTTATTCCTGCGATGGAACAGTCCGAAAATATGGGGAGGTTAGCTTTTGTTCCTGCATCAGTTGGATTTTTACTGGGAATCGGATTTTTACTGTGCATTGATGAGGTAGTTCCACATTTACATATGTATAGTGATAAACCGGAGGGAATAAAAAGTGGCTTGTCAAAACATGCCATGATGTTACTTGCAGTTACGATTCACAATATTCCAGAGGGAATGGCAGTTGGTGTTGTGCTGGCTGCAATGCAGGCAGAGCAGTCTGGTATTACCATAGGAGCGGCTTTAGCTTTGGCAATAGGAATTGCAATCCAGAATTTTCCGGAGGGTGCAATTATAGCTATTCCGCTTCATAATAGCGGGCTGGAAAAGAAAAAGGCATTTGTTTTGGGGATGTTGTCGGGAGTAGTTGAACCTATAGGAACAATATTAGTATTGTTGATGGCATCTACTTTTACACCGATACTTCCATATTTCCTGAGTTTTGCAGCTGGAGCAATGATTTATGTTGTGGTGGAGGAACTGATACCTGAAATGTCAGAGGGGAAGCATTCAAATATTGGAGTAATTGCATTTTCAATTGGGTTTGTACTGATGATGATTCTTGATATTTTTTTTGGGTAGGTGGAATTTTATGATGCGAAAAAGTGTTTTGTTTCTTTTTCGGGAATAATAATTATTACATATATGCATATGGGTAGTGAAAAGGGTATGTGAGAGCGCACCACTCATTTAACCAGATATGGAAGGAAAGGGACAGTACAGAGCCTACAAAAGCGTGAAGACAAACAAGGGAGCGCCGGGAGTAGATGAAATGACCATAGAGGCGGCGTTGACATGGTGGAGGGAACACAATCACAAACTGGTGGAGAGAATCCGGAGAGGGAAATACACTCCATCACCGGTCAGAAGAGTGGAGATCCCAAAGCCAGACGGAGAAGTGAGGAAGCTTGGCATACCTACCGACATAGACCGAACCATTCAACAGGCAATGACACAACAACTTACACCAATCTATGAGCCGCGATTCTCGGAAAATAGCGTTGGCTACCGATTGGGACGAGGGGCAAAAGACGTAATTCAGAAAATAAAGAAGTATGCAGAACAGGGATACACACAGGCGGTAATTCTAGATCTGTCGAAGTACTTTGACACCCTGAATCATACGACATTGCTCAATCTACTGAGAAAAGAAATCAAGGATGAACGGGTGATACAGATGATTAAGAACTATCTGAAAAGCGGAGTGATGGAGAACGGAGGAAAGTTCTCCTCAGGGGGGCAATATTTCTCCGCTTTTAGGGAATGTGTATCTAAATGAGTTTGACTGGGAATTTCAGTGAAGGAGAGTACCGCGCATTCGTTACGCAGACGATATGGTCTTGCGGGCAAAGAGTGAACGCGCGGCAAAATGCCTTTTGGAAAGCAGTGCAAAATATTCTCATGAGCCGCTCTTACTCCTACCAACAATGAAAATGCAGGGAAGAAAAAATCTGTCCGGGTCTCCAAAGGCGGATGCTATATCAAACTGCTTTTGGTACAGTGCGCAAACGATGTGATTAAAAGCTCAAAGCATCCTGAACTGCATAACCTCAACTTCTTAACATTCAATTTTTAAAGCAGTCACCGAAAGATGGCTTGGTTGTTGTATGCTTAAGGTAATGAATACCACCTACTTCTCATTTTCAATCCCAACTATTTTTCGTCAATAAGGATAGTTTCTATTAAAAAGTCTACAGTTTGGACTAATGCAGTACGCTTGCTTTCTGGGCATTTTCGGTAGCAGGCGGTTAACTCTCGAAAAATTGGATCTGTTTCTTCATAATCGGGAAAAAACAGAGTGTCGGCAGATATGTTCAAAGCAATGATCAGAGAACGCAGGACATCATAGGAAGGACTGATGAGACCACGTTCGATATCGCTGATATGTCTGGATGTAACATGGGCTTTTGCGGATAACTGTTCTTGAGTCATATGACAATTTTTTCTGGCAGCAGCAATACGCCTGCCAAGTTTTAAACATAAATCAGAATTATAAACTTGCATAATCGTTCACCTCAAAATCATTCTATCGTTCTGGTTTAGATAAAGATACGCGGTTATCGTTCTATAATTATAGGAATGATAGTTCGTGAAAACGGATAACGGGGATATAGATCATTTGAGGGGAGAGCTATCTGCGATTAAGAGTAGGTGGCAGGAAAGAACATATACATAGAAGAAATATTCTCATCAACAGCAAAAGGAATGATTTTCTAAGAAAAAAATTCAGATTTTTCAAGAGAATATTTTTGAAGTAGGATTAGAAGTATCATTCAAGTTTAATAAGAGAGAACAATCCTTTTTTAGGGGTATTGATAACATCAAATTTGTTATCAGTATCCCTTTTCTACAGTTTGTATATTTTATCGTCCCACGGAGCCGGGGACCTCCAATTTCCCGAATTGAAAAGACAGCAGAAAAATTCAATTCAGGAGGATAAGATGAAAGAATACGGCTCAGAGCAGGGAAGCAGCGTCCAGAACCGATTCACAGCATATCTGGTAACTGCAGTAAAAAATAAACGAATCAGTTATATGGAAAGAAAGCATCAACAGACGGAATTTGAGGCTGAGCGTCCTGGCGTATTAGAAAGAAGCTATACGGACTTTGAACAGGAATATCGCCAGTATAAGCTGGAGCATCTGCCCTGGAAGTATAATGAGACTCCATCCATAGAGCAGCTGATTCGCGTGTTGGAAGAAGGAAAGCTGATTGGCGCAATAATCAAATTAAAGAAGAGAGAGCAGGAAATTCTGATCGCAAGGGTATTTGAGGAACTGGATTTCAAAGAGATTGGGACGAGGATGGAGATGTCAGAGAAGCAGGCAGAGATGGCTTACTACTATGTGATCCGGAAGATCAGAAAAGAACTGGAGGGGAAGCGATATGAGTGATTTTGAAAATTTACTGCGTCGGGCAAAATCCGGGGACAGTGCGGCAGTGGAAACTATCTATCAGATGTTCCGGCCATTGCTGGTAAAGAATGCCTTGGACTTCGGTGTATTTGATGAGGATCTCTACCAAGAGCTTTGTCATACGCTGCTTTTGTGCATTTTGAAGTTCCGGATATAAATTTGTTGCTTTCAGCCCCTTTCTTCCGTATAGAATACCTATCGCTAAAGGTAAACCTTGTGAGACGGGTATTTACCGGCAGGAAACATAGAGAAAAACTGTCGCTAAAGGTTGGAAAATAATTTTGCGATGTTGCAAAAACAGAACCCTACCTTTTGCGACAGTTGGAAAGGAGGCATCTGAAAAATGGCAGTAAAGAAATTCGGGTATGCGCGTGTATCCACGAAGGACCAGAACCTGGCGCGGCAGATTGAAATACTGAAGGCGGAAGGGATTGAGGAGCGGGATATTTTTGTGGAAAAGGAGAGCGGCAGATCCTTTGAACGAAAGGTGTACCGATCCCTAGTGGATACGGTTCTGCGGGAAGGAGATCTGCTGGTGGTAACGGAACTGAAGCGCTTCGGAAGAAACTACAGAGAAATCTATCAGGAGTGGCATCACATTACGAAGGAGATCGGAGCTGATATCAAGGTAACATCCATGCCGATCCTGGACACCACACAGTCCAAGGAGCTGGTAGGGCAATTGATTACCGATGTGGTGCTGGCTGTTTTTGCTTATGTGGCTGATGAAGACTGGGCGGAGCGCCATGAGCTGCAGAGACAGGGGATTGAGGTGGCAAAGGCAGAAGGCAGGCATCTTGGCAGACCGAAGGTACAGTTCCCTGAAAACTGGGATGAATGGTATCCCAAGTGGACGGCAGGAGAAGTAACAGCATCAGAGGCTATGCGGCAGATGGGGATAAAGAAAGATTCGTTCTATCGTCTGGCAAAACGGTATGAAGAAAATTCAAGTAATTTAGAGGATGGAGGTACTTAATGGATAAACAAGGAGGTTCAAGCGATGAAGCAGGGAACATTATTTTATGACAAGGAGAGCGGCAGATACGATTTCTGTTATGATTGCGATGGAGAGACCGTAAATTATGGCGGAATCCATTGCGGGGAGGTATTTGAGTTCTGTCTGAATGATGTGTGGGTTCCGGCCAGAGTTGAGATGTATGAGGACTGGTATCTGGTGGGTTTACCGGGACTGAAGATGGAGGGACTGGAAGTAAGAACAAGGTAAAGAGCAGGGCAGTGGCCGGTAATGTTTGGTCACTGTCCTGCTCTTGGGTTTAAAGGAACTTTTCAGCTGCTTTTACATATGGCTCCAGGAATGCGTCCAGAAGACCATGAATTTCCGGAGAGAGTGAAGCAATGATAGCATCGACGGTAAGGTCGGGCTGCAGGAGCCTGTTGCGTTTCAGCCAGTAGTATTGACATTCTTCCAGCATATACGCATAGGCCTGGTTTAGATTTCCCAGGATTTTTGTGGAATCATAGTCATCACCGGCTTTCATGCTGAGATAAAACCAGCGGTCATCCAGGGAACTGTAGGCAAAGGTAATGAAGTTGTTTGCCTTGATGATGTCTTCAAAAATTGGGATAAGTTGGTTCATGGATTCAGTCATAAGCTAGTCTCCTTTTTGATTAGTATAACACGAAAATCAAAACAGCCAGAGCATGAGAATAAATAATAATATCGGTCTCATGTTCTGGCTGTCTGCTTTTTAATAATTTATTGAAAGTTGAACCGTTCCAGCAGGTAGATCGGCAGTGTACGAACCTTTTTGTCTATTCCGCCTTTGGTATCCCCTTTCAGATAGAGCAGATGATCTGCTTTTCCGTGCTCTAATGCCTTAAGTGATGTTGTCGCAGTACCCTTACCGGCTTTCACTTCGATTAGATAGCGGACGCGGTTTTTTAAGGTCTGGGCGACAAAATCAATTTCTCCACCCTTATAGGTGGCGAAGGCAGGTGTTTCAAAAGCAATCTCAGCAGGGAAGTCCTGGCGTTTCTTCAGATTGATATAAACAAAGTTTTCATTCAGGGTACCGGAAAGCGTTGCAGCATCGGTTCCCGTTAGTGTCAGATAGTAGTTTGCAAGGCCGAGATCCATAAAGTAGCAGCGGCTTGCAGGCTTGAAATCCAGAACATCCATTTCCGTAATCTTTGCACAGAAACCGATGATACCGGAAAAATACAGCCAGCTGATGGCTCGGTTGCAGACTGCTTTTGATATATTACTTGAATAGTCTCTTGTTACCAGTTTCTGCAGTTCTTCGCTGATACTGTCTTCTTTCAGCCCCCGGCTTTCACGGTTTAAAATACGGCAGATAGACAGGAAGATCTGGGTAAAGACTCTTGTGTCCAGGATGTCCGTAAAATACCGGATAGATTCGTTGGTGAAGGTGTCGATAATCTTAATCAGGACACCCTGAGCCTTTTCAAAGCTGCGTGTCTCCAGATAGGTCTCCACCACTTTCGGATATCCGCCGACCTGGCAGTAGATGTCGTAAGCTTCCTTCAGGAGGGTGTAAATATTGCCTGAATCAGGGGTGTCCAGTGACAGATTCTGATATTGTTCATATAAAGCAGAATCGTAGGCAAGCAGGAACTCTTCAAAGGACAGCGTATAAATGGGAATTGTCGTGACATCACCACTGGAATAGCGGAAGTCCGATTCATAGATCTTTCCAAGATAACTTCCGGTAATGATAAAGTGGGATTTAAACTGTCTGGTAAATTCCCGGATCCGGTTATAAATCTCAGCGGATTCCTGAATCTCATCAATAATAATTACAGTGTCGTCAGAATCAGTAAACTCGATATCAAACAGGCGAAAGGCATCATGAAGAGGGTGTTCTGGGCGTTTTGTACCGGGAGTCCAGGAAGTGGCCTGCTTATAGCACTCCATAAACTGTTGCCCGCTTTGTTCAAACAGATTGATATAGATTTTATGCCTGAAATTTTCATCTGCGAATTTATTGATAATGTATGTTTTTCCGACCTGTCTCGCCCCGCTTACTTCCAGGGTACTGTGACTGGTATCATTCTTCCAATCCAGAAGCTGATCGTAAATGATTCTTTTCAGATACATAATTCAGCGCTCCTTTCGTTCGATTATTTCTATTATAACAAAACATGGAGAGATAATATAGTAGAAAATAGCTCTCTTTACGGTATATTAAAAGCGGGAAGATACCTATGCTGTCCCTTCCCGCTTCATTTTATACGCTTTCAGTATTATGCAATCATATTTAAAAATTCCTGTTCGCTCAGAACCTTTACCCCAAGCTGCTGTGCCTTCGCCAGTTTGCTGCCGGCTTTTTCTCCGCAGATCAGGTAATCGGTTTTCTTTGTGACGGAGCTTCCGGCGGTGGCGCCTAAGCTGATGATCTTGCTGTTAATGCTGTCACGGGTAAAGTTTTCAAGCTTTCCGGTTGCTACGATGGTACATCCTGCAAATGGGTTATTTTTAGTTTCTGTCATGATAGTTTCCTCTCTTTCTTTAAAGTGCATTTCTTTTTGTAAGTTTCTCCATAAGGTAAGATTTTCACGGTCATGGAACCATTCGATAATATTGCTGCTCATAGTTTCACCAAAGTCTTCCAGGCAGGTAAAGTCAAATCGGCTCATAGCTGCAAGCTCCAGTTCCAAAAGATTTCCGTGAAAGTATTGTTCCAGTTTCCGGCTGGCAGTTCTGCCGATCATGGGAATATCCATGGCAACCAGATAACGGACAAAGGTGGTATTGCGGCTTTCGTTAATGGAGTTCCAGAGCCGTTCATAGGATTTTTTACCGAATCCGTCCATATCAGCAATTTGATCTGAAAAGCGATCCAGGTGATAAATATCCTGAAAGCATTTCAGAAAGCCCAGGTCAATAAACTGTTTTAAGGTGGCTTCAGAAATACCGATGATATTCATAGCTTTCTTTTCACAGAAGTGAACAAAGCGCTGAAGAATCTGCTGGCTGCAGTTTGGGTTATCGCAGTGTAGTGTCTGTACAATCCGTTCCGAACCGGAACTTCTGGAATAGATACGGGTAGGACTGCCGCAGCAGGGGCATGTTCTGGGTGTCATATCCTGATAGTGGCCGCGATCTAAGTTTTCTTCGATATGGGGAATAATCATATTTCGTTTGGATACCAGAATCCGACATCCGGGATAGAGTTCCAGATCTTGAATAAATGTCAGATTATGCAGACTTGCTCTGGATACAGTAGATCCGTCAATTTCAATCGGATCAAACAGTGCCACGGGAGCAATCTCTCCGGTTCGTCCAGTCTGCCATTCAATCGAACGAAAAATGGTTTTAAATGTATCATCTTCAAATTTAAAAGCTTTTCCGTCTTTATAGAAACGTCCGGTACGCCCGCAGGCGACAGAGTAAGGCAGGTCATCATATCGGAGAACCAGGCCGTCAATGGGAATATCCAGTTCAGAAGCCAGATCACGGAGCGTTGCCATGGCTTCATTCAGTGTTTCAAGGGATGCTTCTGATGAAAGTACCAGAAAAGGACAGATGTCGAATCCCAGAGGATGTAATGCTGTAAGGCGTGCTTCGCGGCTTTTTGAAAGCTCCGAAGATTCGTCCAGTCCTTCCAGAACATGAAATGCATAGAAGGAAACAGAACGTTCTTTGCAGATATTGGCATCCAGACAGCGAGCAGAGCCGGCGGCCAGATTTCTGGCGTTTCGGTAAGGGTTTCCATTGCTGTCCAATAGGGTATTTTGCAGCCGTTCGAAGTCATGAATGTGGATAAATGCTTCTCCACTTATAACAAGACGTTTCTGGTAAGGAATAGATAAAGGAATATTCCGGAAAGCCGAAGCATTGTGGGTAACGATTTCTCCTTCATCGCCATCGCCTCTTGTAGAAGCCTCAATGAGCCGGCCATTTTCATATGTGAGCTTGATGGTAAGTCCATCCAGCTTCAGCATAAGAAGGGATTTCTGCTTTTTCATAAAATCATGGATTTCTGTTATCTGTTTTGTTTTGTCAAGAGAGAGCAGTGGTATCGGATGGTGTACTTTGTCTAACTGACTGACAGCTTGATATCCGACGGTCTGTGTCGGAGAATTACTCAGGATAATTCCGGTTCGTTTTTCTAATGCATCTAATTCATCGAAAAGACAATCATAGACTGCATCGGATACACTGGGAGCATTCATGTTGTAGTATTCGTGCCGGTACTGGTTGAGCTGTTTCACCAGATGATGAATGCGTATTGCCTCCTGGGAGAGATGTTCATTTTGATTTTGTTTCATATGCGCCTCCATTATTTTTTTATTGTCATTGAATGTGTTTGAAAGATAATTCTTCCTCCTTTCCCGCCGCATAAAAAAGCGGGAACAGAAGAATTCATAGTAGAATCATTCTTTCCCGCAACGTGCAGTCTGGCTGCAAATAAAAAAGTCAGAAGACATGAGAAAAAAATCTCAATGCATTCTGACTTCGTACTAACTTAAACAGCGTGTGTTCCTTCTCAAATTCTGAAAACACAAAATCAATAACAAGATTATAATACCACAAGATATAGAAAAGGTCAATAAAAATACAATATATGGATTATTTGAAAAAGATAAATACAATATATAGACTTAGATTTTTGCCCACCTGGTTCCGTCATAATACTGATTGGTTACCAGGTTTAAGTAATATGGCGGCGGATAAGGCTCCTTCAGGCATTCCGGAGCAATGTAAAGTCCGATATGCTTCATGTAAAACTCATCCAGGGCCTTTAGCGCCAGTTCCCGAAGCTGTTCAGCCAAGCTTTTTAATTCCTCAAAATCCTGCTGCCGATAGACTGCTTTGGAGCACTCCTTTAATAGGCCAGAGTCTTTAACTGTTGTTTCAATGATCTGAACTACATCCGGCATGTATTTTGGCATAACGGCAATATCCTTGAGGACGATGGACTTGATAAAGTCACTTGTCAAAAGACGGAGATCCTCGCAGAGTGCGGTATAGCCTTTCTTATATTTGGTTTTCAGTACATCAAGAGGGACATTGTCACGATTCTTTTTCAGAGTAGCCATCTGATCCTTCAGCTGTTTTTCTGTTTCCAAACAGGATTTTACTGCTTTTTCTATCATGGACATCTCCTTTTCAGCAGAGCTATTTTTTGATTGCCGTACCTCTAGGCACAAAGAACACGATTCTCTGCAGATACTTTGAGATAACTGATTGTATAGATGGAATTTAAGGTCTCAAAGGTAATAAATTCATCACTGGCTTTTAAAATCTGAAGAACAGTGGAAGTTCGGATCCGATTTCCGTTATAAATGTATTCTGCAGGCTGTCCTTTGCTGACGGGAGAACTTAAATAACCGGTCACATAAAAATGTCCTTTTGATGGAATAAGGGGTCTTCGATCAAGCTGTCTGCTTTTATTTATTCTAAACATAGTCGTTCCTCCAATCGTTTCTTTCTTGATAATATTATTGCTTGAGATTAGTCCTTCGTGAGTTCTGTTAAAATCTGGGCAGCAATCCGGGCAATGGATTTTTGCTCTGGTAAGAGATCTATGTCATTTTTGCGGATCAGTACCACGGCACCTATGGGCTTTGCCGGTGTCCCAATGAGATACAAGGCGTTTACCGGACAGATATGGGCTGTTTCCAGATAAATAGGCTTTTCCGGATCGTATTCATATTGCTGCTGTGACTGTATCCGGCTGCGGATTTCGTCAGAAAGGCTGCAGTCCCGATACAGACTGACATTCCGGTAAGAGAGAATGGCAGTGGAACTGCAGATCGCTGTTCCGGTTTTTAATTCCTTTGCCATTACCCTTAAAAACAGATCCGATTGAATGCTCAGAGCCGGAAGCGGTGAATAGGGGGTAAGCATGATACTCCGGTCCATTACATTGATTTCCAGAGGCTCCCCATCCTGTATGTGCAGGTTTTTCCGTATTTCTTTTGGGATAACAATACGCCCGAGATCATCAATTCTTCTTATCATTCCTGAATTCATTATTTCTCCATTCCCGCCTGAAGCAGGCGATTTTATAAGAAAAGGGAACACCGATGTCGGCATTCCCTTGTGTTTATTATGCGGCAGAGGTGTTATGTCTCTGTGCATCTTCCTGGTTCTTTTTAATTATATTTTTGGCTTGTATGATGAGAGATGGACCGATGGCTTTTTCCCAGGCATCGATATAGGAAACGGTCTTGCATAAAAGTCGAAACATCTCCAGATCATTTAAGTTGGCAGATGCTTTCCCATTTCCGGAAAAGGAATTAGACTTCATATAAGTGCCGCCTTTTGAGTTTTTAACCGCGATGCCTTTTCCATTTTCTATCTCAATATACCAGGGGTTATTACGCTGGTTTCCCCGGCTGTCTTTTTCCGCCCGGATAATCCGCAGCTTTGTCACCTGTGAATGGCCAGTATTGTCCGGATCCCCGAATATTTTTTCCTGTTTAAAATCAACAGCAGGGAATCCTGCATTCAGACGGCTGAAGAGGAAGCGTATCTCTTCCGGGGAGACATTGGCTGTTACAGTAACAGCCTGGTCTTTGGTTCCTTTTGAATAGTCCTTCATCAGGATCCCGATAAGGGAAGTACGCTTGGTTCCATTGCCAGTCTGTTCACCGGTTGCATGGATATGAGCATAGTTGGCAACAGAAGCAACCTTCAGCTTGTCCCGTAATTCTACCAGCACTTTGTCATTTTTGTAGACAACAATTTGATCGGATATATGTCCACTCATAGATTCTCCTTTCTGACACCGCATAAAAAGCTAAGGCTCAGGCAGTGTGTTTTTGCTTAATGTATTGGATAATCAGGTTTCCCAGATGAACCGGAAGCCGGTTTAGGTCTGATATATCTAAAAAACCATCTCCATAAATGCGTTTAATATTAGGCTTGTCATCTCCGATTGCGGCGGCAAAAAGCTGAATCCCTTTCCGGGAATATTCCTGCTTGATTCCGCGCAGATCTGCTTCTGCGGCAGTACCGTAATAACCGTCACCGGCCGGCTGCCCGTCAGAAATCAAAAACAGCAGCTTCAGATCTTCGGCCCGCGTCATCAGACGTTCCGCAGCAAAACGCAAGGCAGCGCCGTCTCTGTTTCCGCAGCGGGAAGACATATCCATGAGTCGGTATGCATCCTTTCCGTCCTGGGAATCGTATTCTGCGTAGGAATAAATCTCTACGTCATAATCTTCCGTATGCCCATAGATGGCAATCGGAATCCCCAGTGCCACACAGAAATCGTGGATAATCAGGGCTGCAGACCGGGCCTTGGTGATTCGGTCACGACTGGACATGGAGCCGCTTTCATCAATCAGAAGGCAGACAGCAATGTCACCCTGTTCATGGGGAAGGCGGATTTTGTAGAAAAGTTTTCCGTCATTTCTGACTGCATTTCGGGCATTGATCCGCCGCCCAAAGGGGAGACCGTCTAACTTGCCGCCGGTTTTGGAATCGATCAGTATCTGGGAAACCTGCTTCTGCAGTCGTTTGGAAATAGGATGGAGGGCAGGAAATACTTTCTGATAGCTGATTCGGTATTCTTCCGGTACATATCCCATGCGGTTGATATGGATATGTATTCCTTTATGGATGTTTCCGTAGGAAATACGGTTGGATTCATCCTGGAGCTCTTCGGATAATTCTTCTTCGTAGCGGATAGCTGCAGATTCCTCAGCCAACTGTGAGACAATACGCTGCATATCTTCTGCAGCCTGGGACACATAGCCGGAGCCGGAGAAGTTGCGGTCATAGGATGTACCGCCGCTGTCGCCCTCTGATATCTCATCTGTCTTCTCCAGAGCAATACGCCCGGTCTCGTAATCAAGAGCAGATTGAAGGCGTTCTCTTTCTTCATCTTCTGAAGATGGAGTGTGATTATATGGCGTTTTGGATGGAACCGGCTTGCTGGTTCCAGAAAGTGTTTTGGGCGGCGTAGCCAGTTGTTCTTCTGCAGCTTGAGCCGCATGATGCGTTTTGTTTTTCAGGTCTTCCCGAACCTGTTCAATGAGAGACGGCATATAAGGCCATAGAAGAACCAGCATCTGATTGGCTGCCTGATAGCGGGCTTTGGCATCTTCGTCATAGGCTGCATCATCCAGAAATGGGATGCATTCGTATAATGTATCCAGATACTTCCCCTTGTAGCCGTCGGCATTGTTTAAGTCACCGCTTTTTGCATACTGAATCAGAAGATTTATAATGATGAATACTTCATGATGCCCTTCTGCAATTTCATCTGTGACAGAGGGAATATCTTCTGAAAATCTTAAATTGTTCAGCAGAATACCTGTTTTAAAGGAACCGGGGAAGGCGTCCATCATGCGGGCCTCTATGTAGAGATCCTCCATCGTATTTACCAGACTGTGGGTAACCAGACGGATAGCCTGAATCACCGCTTCATCTTTTTCTTCAAAATAGTTTTTTATCTGTTGAAGGCTGAGGGACTGAAGCATAGTCAGATTCCCAGGTTCTGCCGGATAAAAGCTTCCGGCCTCCAGTGCCTGCATATGGATCTGAAGCATGGTAAAGTCCGTAAACAGGATATGTCCTGCCTCATGTCCGGCCAGTCCGATGATGCTGTCTGCCTGAAGACTCCTGGTGGGAAAACTTCTGGTAAGGAAATTCGCGGCATTGATATGGATCAGCCGGTTATCGGTATGTGCAACATCTGAATTGGAAAAAGGATCCCAGTGCATTTTTACCTTGCTTCTTCTGCGGTATCGTTTGGTTGCAGTCTCGACAATGTCTGTCATATAGGCAGAGAACTGCTGAGAGGAAAATAATTGTTCGTCTGTAATTTTTGACTGTTCTTCCCGGATCAGCTTCCGGATTGTGCGGTGCGATGTTCTCATGTGCAGATTTCCTTTCTTGTTGTTCTGAGCGGTTTTGCAAGAAGCGCCTCCATAGGGATTTTAAAGTAGCGAGAGATGAGAAAGGCAAGATGAACGGGCGGTAAAAGCAAGCCGCATTCATATTTTGCAATCAGTCCCCGATCCACATGGAGTTGGTTTGCCAGCTGTTGCTGAGAGATGGGCGGTGTGCGCCCATTTCTCAGCAACCTCAGATTATTAGAAAAATAACGGGTCATTTCCTGTTCTGTAATATCATTCATGTATTGGTTCACCTCCTTTTTATGCGGCAAATTTTCCTTCCAGACAGGTAGAGAAGATTTCTGCCCGGTTTTCAGGATCACTGGATGCAGAGGAGAGTACTGTATAGCTGGCTGACTCCAAAACATTTCCACTGACCATATAGGACTGGACCCAGGAAATCAGTTCCCGGACACCGCAGCTTCCATCGCTAATCATGGTTTCACGGCAATGTTCGGAAATCTCTGTCACCGCTTTTGCCATTTCTGCAACTACACTGGTATCGGTGCATCCAGTAATCTTAGTCACTCTGTTTACCAGGGTATCCATATCTGGTTCATCCAGGTCGATTACCAGGTTCATTCTTGAAATAATGGACTGATTTAAGTCACGGCATCCGGCATAATTGATGTTGGTAGTGACAATGACTACCGTATCAGGATGGCGTCTGACAACTTCTCCGGTGGGAAGAACCACGCTGGCGCAGCGGTCCAGCAATCCGTTTAAACCGACCAGGACACCGGGATTTGCGATAACTGTTGGCTCCTGAATTTCGATCACATAGCCTTTACGGATTGCCTCGATTAAGGGCGTCTCCACATAGCGGAAATGCTGTCCATTTTGGTTGCTGTCGGTTTCTTTCTGCTTTGCTCGCAGTGTGATGGTTTCTACCAGTTTGTCATAGACTTCGCCATCGGTGATACCTTCCTGATACTGCCCTGTCAGCTTATAGAAAGCACTGGGAGGATCCATCTGAATGTCCATCAGGGATGGATACTCTTCAGGAAGACTGCAGGCGGAACTATTCGTATCCGGCAGCATTTGTCCCAGCAGGTCAAAAATCTCTGTATTGGCAGAGCAGGTATAAAACAGGTAAGGAAGTCCCAGTCCGGCAGCGATTGCTTTTGCAGCCTCTGTTTTTCCGGTTCCGGCAGGTCCGCGCAGCAGAAAGTTACGCATAGGCTGGGTTCCAGCAGTGGTTAATTGTATGTGTTTACAGATGCTGTCTACCTCCGGAGGAATGATGTACCAGTCTTCCAGTTTGGGGATCTGCATTTGTTCTTTTGGGGAAAAGGTTCGGCTGGAAAATGAATATTTGCCGGAAAAATGGTCTTTGTCAATGTGAATGGATGCAGCTACGGATGAGCCGGGCTTGAAAATGCGGAAGGTGCCGAACAGAACACTGGTAGGGGAGTAAGTTCCCTTTGTCAGGTTCAGAGGTGTAATCTGCTGGATATTGCCTGTTGGAGGCACAACGATTTTTATTCCGTCATTTCCCAGATTATCAGCATTTTCAATTCTCCGGTATAAGTTGTCGCAGAGAATGTAAGCAGCTTCATCCGCTGTTTCCATATCTGGATATCCTGCCTGTTTGCAGGAGGCCAGCTTGTCATATTGTTCTTTGAATTCAAGATCCTTCAGTGCAAGGGGAAGCAACGCAAAGAACAGTGCAGTTCCTGTATTACCGCTGTCTTTGATGCTGTACACCTTTGTATTTGCAGAAGGATCAGCAATGTCAAAGCGCCCTGCTACAAATTTTCGATTGGTCTTATTAAAGATGACTGCGTGAATTTCTCCGGTACGGCTCTGATATTCAGCAACCAGTTTTTCTCCCTGTGTACCATAAGCACATTCAGATGTACTGCCGGGTGTGACTGCAGTATCCATGTCCATATAGGCAAGGATTGCACTGAGTGCTGCAGAATGCAGAGTTGCTTTCTTGGTAGAACCGATACAGTATTTGCTATAGGAAGCAGTGCTGACAGCGTCCTCTTTGTCGAAGGGTTCCGGAAGTGTGCGTTTCCAGCTCCAGTTTTGGAATAACGGTGTTTTTGCCATTTGTGTTTCATCCTTTCATTGATAATTTAAACCCAGGAAATGATGATGCGGTCTTTTTCGACCTTTCCATGCAGTTCCTGTTCTTCTAAAAGGTTTAGGAATTCATTCCAGTAGTTCTTGGGAGGAAATTGATCCAGAGTGCCTTTTAACGCTTCTTTTTTGTTTCGGGTGATGATGATATCTCCGTTTTCCTTGATAGAAAGGCGGCTGTGTCCGTTGGCATTCAGGTCTGTAATAACGGATTCCAGCATCTGTCTGCCAATCAGTTCATACCAGGATATTACATCAACAACTGCAGGTTCTTTTGTATCTTCTTCCGAGGGTGTTTTCTTTCCTGAATCAGCAGATGAAGCAAATTCTCCCACTGAAAGAGGTGTGATCCGGATTCTTGCATAGCGGTCAAAGCGTATATCGGCATGAGTGAAGGCCGCCATATCATCGACCTGTATCCGGAAGGTTTTTCCGTCCAGAATTGCAGTCAGATCAGGAGAGTCTGCCCAGCGCCAGGTAGCATCCGGGTATGCAGATTTGATTTTTTCTGTAATCCGCAGACTGATATGCTGAAGCATCCGTTTCTGTTCTGCTTCAGAGAAAGCAGGCTCTGGCTCCGGAACCGGCGAAAAGGATATTGCTTCATCCGGCATGGGAGCAGACAGAACTAAGGGGGTAATATTCCTTCGGTATTGTCTGTCAGCGTACCAGTTTTCTATCAGCTTTCTGACCGTTGGCTTCAAAAACCTTACAATGACCATAAACATCCAGATCAGGATTGTGGCCAGCATAAGTTTTTGAGCCAGAGACCGGTTAAATAGTACAGCCAGCAGAAGCAGAGTGACGATTAAGATTTTGAAGCCTTTTGTAAAGAGAGAGGATTTCATGGAATACTCCTTTCGGTTGTTTAGGGGATTGTGAGTTCATTCAGAACATAAAAAGAGGAACTGCATCAGCGGGATATGCTTTTTGCAATTCCTCTTGTGACCGTTTTTTTAATTAAACGGCAGGCCATTCTCACCACAGTCTTCGGTAGGGATAAACTGGTTGTCTCTTGCATTATTTTCTTCGGGAAGGCTATCTTCCTTCGGGCGGTTAGTAGGAGCATAGTTCCAGGACAACAATGTGACTCGGGCACTCCAGCCGGCAGAGCCATCGCGTTTCTTGAACTCTTCCAGATCCAGGTCTCCGACAATCTGGATCAGACTGCCTTTCTTTACCTTGGCATCAATGATGCGCTGGGCTTCTTCTCCAAAGAGCAGGCATTTGTAGTAGTTAGGGCGGTTGTTTTCACCATAGCCTTTGTTGACAGCCAGGCTGAACTGAACAAATTTGGTGTTTCGTCCGTTCTGGCTGGTCTTCAGCTCCAGATCTGCAGTGACGCGGCCTGTGGTAATGATTGTTACGGGGGTGTTCATAATTCTTGTCTCCTTTCTGATATCAGCGTGTGTGCCGTGATTGTGATATGCCAGAGGCATATTTGGAAATAAAAAAAGTGCCAAAAAAATGCCATCTATAGAGATGGTATCTTTTGACACTTCATTCCAACTTAAACAACGTGTGGTGGCAGTCAGCCAGTCACAAAAATCAATTACAAGATTATGTTACCACAAGATATAGCGGTTGTCAATTTTAAAAGTCTATATTAAGTAGACGAGAAGTGAGAAATATGCTAATATTAAACAAGTACGGATGAAGTGCGATAAACTTGAAAAGTGAGGTACAAGAGTGGGTAGAGTAGAAATTTTTTTGTCGTATTGTTGGGCAGATGAGGAGATTGCTTCTGATATAGAGATGCATTTGGCAAAGGATCCTGAGATAAATCTGCATCGTGATAAATTAGATATTAGGAAATGGGGAAGTATCAAACAGTATATGCAGTCAATTCCCAAAATGGATTATATGATATTGTTGATTTCAGATGCTTATTTAAAATCCGCAAACTGTATGTATGAGGTTCTTGAAGTAATGAGGGATAGGCAGTATCAGGATAAAATATTTCCTGCAGTTGTGCATACAGGTATTTACAAGCCAGCAATACGCGCGAGTTATGTAAAGCATTGGCAGGCAGAATATGAAGAACTGAAACATGATTTAGAGGGAATCGGAATACAGAATATTGGAAGACTTGGCGAAGATTTGAAAAGAAGACAGGATATTTCTGCTAATATAGCGGATTTTCTCGATCTGGTTTCGGATATGAATAATCCTTCCATAAGTGATGTTTGTACAGCGATAGAAGAGCATTTAGCGGATAAGAATATTATCCGGAAATCTCAAAGGCAAAGCGGAGCAGAACATGTTTCTGAGAGAATATTTGAATCCATGGGAATTTTTGCGGGAGCAGATAATGCTGAACCGACAGATTTGGAAATTAATCAGTTTATGTCAAAAGCTTTTCATGAGATTAATGAAATAATGGTTGATTTGTGTAAACAATTAGAAGAAAAATATGGATGTTTTCAAATTATGGCAGAGATGATAGATTCTAGAAATTATTACTACCAGTTTTATAAAAATGGAAGAACAATTAAGTCATTAAAGATTTTCTTGGATAATAGTTTTGGGGCATGGAATATAGGATTTTCAAATGATTCGTTTTCTATGGTAGGAGGAAATCACTCATGGAATGGCATGTATAGTGCTAAATGTATAAACGGAAATCTATGCTTGTCATCCATGATGTCCTTGGGTGGAAGGCAAAATGGAATGACAACAGAAGATGTTGTAAAAGATATTTGGAAGAATCATATAACTCCATACTTGGAAAGATAAAATAGCAAGTGCCAGACTTAGAGATTTCTATTATCTGGCACTTATTATTTCTGAAAAGAATTAGAAAGTCTCAAATATTACCTGCCGCTTCAAATACACCCCGGCTAGCACCGCCGCCATCCGATGCTGATCCGGTGCCTCCCCATATTCCAGAATTTCAGAGGCAGCAATTCGCTTGGGTCCGCAGCGCCCGATCAGCAGCTTTTCCTCCACAGTGAGCTTCTCCTTACGGAAAATGCGGACTGCAGTGCGGAGGGGATAGTGCTGAAGACATACCATGTCTGCTAGAGCAGCCAGCTTCTCCAGAAGTCTGTCGGCGCAGGAGTGAACATAAAGCGGTGCAAGAAGCTGGTGCAGGGCGCTGATACCGGAGTATCCTGTTCCGGACACTACCAGCCCGCGAAATATTAGGCGCTTGAGGTAATATTCAAAGTCAAGATCGCTTAGGATATGCATTTCCTGTTCTCTTTCATAGAATAAAGCCCGTGTTTCATCGAAAGTCAGGATATTCCAGGATAGAGAAGACCATAACAGCATTTCATACGGAGTTAATGTCCGTTCTTTTTCCCCAACCATTACCAGAGGATATTCTTTTCCGGCAGAATTTTTTCTTATCTGCAGCTTTCCAACAGCGGTATATAAGGTCAGCATTTTGATTCAACTCCCTTCCGGTTTTACTGGGCAAAAGCCAGAACCCTTGGATCTTTCTGCAGACGGCTTCTGGCCCGCGAAATCCATGCGGAAATGTGATTTGGTTTTACATGATACATGGCGGCAATATCTTTACTGGAGTATCCACTGGCCTGTAAAAGAAGAGCATTGACTCCCTTGGCAGCAATCCCGCTGTATTCCTCCTGAATTATCTGAAGAAGAGGAAACAGCTCTGCGGGAGATTCAGAGGGTGCCTGCAGCTGATCAACATAGGCCGTCTCTGAGTCATCTGCCAGCGGAGCATCCAGATAGAGGAGCTGGGAATGAACATGGTTTACATGGCGGCAATAGTCATAAAGCCGGTTACGGATTACGACGGAGGCATAAGTGGAAAAGCTGGCTTCCCGTTCCGGATCGTAAGTAGCAGCTGCATGGCAGAGAGCGAGGCAGCCGGTCTGATAAAGATCGGCATATTCCATATCAGCAATATCTATGCGTTGTGTGATATAAAGAGAGATAACCGTATCCACCAGATGCAGATATTCTTCCGGATGAACGGTGTTTGATACAGTAGATGTCATACTCATCCTGTCTCCTTTCCGCCCTAACAGGCAATTTTATTATTTTCCAGAACCCGCTTACTTGCAGAGATAACCTGATCGCACATATAATCAGAGAACTGACCGATATGTGCCTGATCACTGGTGAGTCCGAAGATATCCTGAAGCCAGAAATATGCATTTTTCCGATTCAGGATTCCGTGCTTCCAGATAGAATCAAAATAACGGTGGGCCACAATGCGTTTCCGACGAAGCTCTTTATTAGCGAGGCTCCCTTTTGGAAGTAATGTTCCTCTGTGGACACCCACATAAGCATCACAGGCAGGGTAATCACTGCAGGCATAGAGATATTCTTCAAGGGTGTGCGTTTTGTAAATGTCGGATGCCTTTCGAAGTATGGCAGGTTTTCCGCAATAGGGGCAGAAGATTGTTTGAGATTTACGTTTCATTTGGCGGGCCTCCTTTCCTTAAATGGTTTTACGCATATTTGTGTATTGCCTGGTTTTATTGTAGAAGAACGGGATTTTCTTTTGTAGTAGGCTGGAAGTGAAAGCCGTTCCTATTAAGAACAAATTGCCATAATATGGCAGTCATGAATTAGTAAGATGGAGAATCTGATGAAAAGGACAGATTTCATCCGTATTTGTCAGGAGAATCAGCCATTGGTGATAAAGGTGCAGAAAGGCGGTGCTGGATAGGATTCCGGCACAGTCGGAAGGATCGATATGTCCGATCACATCCATGGCATCTGCAAGGGGGAACAGAATCGGAACACAGTCATGTCCCGGAATGAACAGAAAATCCCCACAGTGTTCTTCTCTGTGATAGCGGCAGGCGCTGCAGCGGATATAGAGGGCATTTCGGTAGTTTCCTTCTGCAGATTCCAGAAAGCGTACCAGAGTTTCGTATGGAATACTGATTTCGTGATGAGATTTCAAATAGCTATCTTCCTTTCATAAAATGTGGAAAAGAGAAAGCCCGAACTGTCATCTTTGTGGATAACGGTTCGGGCAAATGATTTAGCTGAACAAGCCTTCAATTTCCTGAGTGATACGAGGGATAACCGTATCGTTGAAAATGGTAGTAAGAGCAGCCAGAAGCAGTGCCCCGAGAACAACAGCGATAATGATCTTTACACCGTCAGAAATATAGAAATCGCCTCTCTGATTGCGCAGATACTGTCCGGCTTTGGTGCAGAAATTGCGGGCCGGTGATGTAAAACGATAAATTGCTTTTTTCATGATGATCTTCTCCTTTTTAAAATTGTGATGGTGGTGATACCGCTGAGCAACAGAACAGTTGGTATCCAAAAGAAATTTTTCATAGGCATCTCCTTTCTCTGCCCTATTTTTGAAAAACGGCAGGGGTAACTGCAGCATTTACTATGGCATCCCCCCTTTCTGAATCGGATGGCTGCAGCATCTATGTCAGAAAAATGCGTCCAGAGAGCTGATAACCTCCACGGTCAGAACAACAACATAGATCAGAAGGATACAAAACAGCATCATCATAGAATACTTCTGCATCTGTTTTGGACGCTTGGCAGCCTCTTTCTTCAGATTGCTTTGTTCCATCTGGCGCATATCGAAGGCAAGCATTCGGAAATACATCTGCTGGTCATCGCCTCTGAGGGTTCCGATTAAGCCCCGGACAATATCAGACAGCATGGTGCTGCCGATCCGGTTTTGAAACCGTAGAAGAGCATTTTCGTAGTTGCCGGTTTTCATATCGGCAATGGTGGTATCCAGCTCTTTGCCAAGTTCCGGCCCAGCAATCCTACGGTAAGAAACCAGGAGCTTCAGTACATCGCGGTCATTTGCCAGGCTTTGCTGGATGCTGACGGCCAGACGCGGAAGCTCCTGTTCAATGAGAACCTTTCGTTTTTTTACATAATCAAAGGCTCCATAGTAGGTGGAGAACCACATCAGTATGGAGAGTCCAAGAACCAGAAATCCCAGTAAGGGCATGATGAGAAATAGCGGCAGGGACAGAAATGCCACTGCCAGGGCACTTAAAAATGCTTTGGCGGTATAAGCTTCCGGTGTCAGAGAGAGCTCTGCAATTTCCAGTGTGGTCTGCAGCTTCCCGCGTTTTACCGGATCCAGGCGGATAACGGGAGCCAGAAGTCTGGCAATCCTGGTAAGGTAGACATCGAACAGTTTTTCACTGCCGGATCCGGTCTGCTTTCTGGTGGTCATCATGGCTTTGGAGGTGCGTACTGTGGGAATGTCCGCAAAAGCGCAGGAAAGGTAGTAGCAGCTACAGCCAGTGAAGATGGCTGCCAGTAAAATCAAAAGTCCTGTCATAAGAGCCTCCTATCCTTTGTATTCGATGGGTTTGCTAAGCTGCATAATCCGGGTAAAAGAAAACAGGATGACAGCAGCACAGATTGCCAGTGTGATTTTGCCCGGAAGGGTGAAAATCAGAGTTTCAAACCAGTTCTGATTGAGGACATACAAAAGCGGGATATTGCAGAGAACCAAAAACATCATGGCAAATGCTTCACGCTTTGGTTCATTGATGATTGCTTCCAGTTCTGTCTGAACAATCCGCATATCGCTGAATTTCTGAACCGTAAAGGTAAGCGTATTCATCATGTTGCGGTCAGACTGACACTGAATCAGAGTATTGCACCATTCATGGAAAATCCGGTTGGGAATCTTCATTTTCAGTGAGTTGATTGCAGAAATCATATTGGCATTCAGCATTTCTGCTTCTGTAATAAAAGCCTCAAAGTTTCCCTTTACAGGTGGATTTAAGTAGGGGATATTCTCTTTTACGGCTTTCATCAGGTCTCCGCTTCGCAGATAGGAAGTTGTTACCACGGAGATGGCAGTTTCCAGTTCTTCGTTCAAATGCTTCTTATAAACAGATGCAGTAGCACGCAGATACCAGACCGGAGCCAGTGCAAAGCCGGCACCCAGAATCGGAATCAGGAACGGGTTGTTTAGCAGGAGCGATACCACAGCTCCCAGAGAAAACAAAAGGACAGATATTCGTTTAACCATAGTGAATCGGTTTTCACGGCCGGTTGATTTCAGAAGCTGTTCAATCTCCACACTTTCCCGGTTGAAAAAGCCTTTGGCCGGTTTACCAAGCAGTACATCGATGTCATCGTTCAGGGTACTCTTTTTTCCAACGGCAAGAAGGTTCAACAGATCTGTGAAGCGGATATCGAAAAGTGTAAAAAAACCGCTTAGGAGCAGCACAAAAATGATGATCTGTATCCATTGCATCAGGGTTCCCTCCTTTCATCCATAAGTTTTTTGAGTTCCAGCTGGGAGATGCCGTTATCCAGCAGCCGTTTCTTCAGGTTATCTGTAAAAGGATTTAGTTTCTTATGTTCCCCGAACACCTGTGTTTTTCCGGCTATTGTACGGTTATCTTCCACATTGTACTGATAAAGAGTACGGTACTGAAGTTTTCCGTCTGTATAGTCCTCTCCTTCAATGATCTGCATGATTTTTCGGGAACCGTCTTCCAGCTGTTTTGTAAAGATTACGACGGGATATGCCTCTACCATGATCTGCATCAGGATATCGTCAGCCATATTGTATTTCCGTTTTGCCAGTGTCATCATACGGCGGTAGGTTGCCTCCGCAGAATTGGAATGAATGGTAGTTACAACGGTATGACCGGTTCTGGAGCTTTCTGCTACGGATAAGGCTTCTTTGGCAGAGCGCATTTCTCCGACACCGATTACATCGGGATGTTTTCGGAGAACACGTTCCAGAAGAATATCCTGGTCGATATCAAGCGCCGGATTCTCATGGGGTCTGGTCAGCAGGTGAACAACAGAATTCAGGATTTTACCATCCGCATCTCTTTTTACCAGGTCAAATTCACGGCTGCCCTCTTCAATGGTAATCAGGCGGCGGTTGTCTGGAACCATGGATAAAAGCCAGCTCATTACCGTGGTCTTTCCGGAGCCGGTGGAGCCTGCAATGCAGACCGAGACACCATAGCGGATACAGCAGACCAGAAAATCCAGCATTTCTTCTGTGGCAGAACCGGAGTCGATAAGCTTTTCTCTGGATATGGACTGCTGGTTTACAATACGGATGGAGGCGTTGATTCCAACATCGGCATCTACAATGGGAGTCTTGTCTACAGAGATTCGGATATTTTTGTCCAGATATCCAATAACGGAAGGCATCGTGTCATCAATCACCATGCCGCAGGTGCTTAAAAGCCTTCGGATGACATCAATGGCATGCTGTGGGGACTGAAATTTCTCCGGAATCTTCATGGAGCGTCCGCCGCTGGTGATGACCTCGATATCGTTGTAGGCATTGATATTTACTTCCTCCACACCTTTCCGGTAAATCCATTTTTTCAGGAAAGAGAAGCCTGCCATATCCTCGTAGAGGTTTTCGCATAATTCGGCGGAGGACATTCCTTCTACTCCATAGCTGCATTTTATCAGGTATTGGAGAATGAATTCTTTGAGAAGCTTTTTTGCCTGCTCCGGATCGGTTTCCCCAGAAAGGGTATCCGCATGGTTGGCAGTACAGTATTTCTGCACATCGTCCAGAATATCCTCATAAGTCATGCCCTCAGCAGCGGAGTGATTAAAGAATAATTCATTCAGGCTATTCATTCAGGATTTCCTCCTCCTGCGCGGCATCTGCTTCCTGTGACGCTTCCCCAATTTCCAGCCGCTGGCGAACCAGTTTCATGGAATTGATGTAGCGCTGGTTACAATATGCGAGAGCCCGGAACATCTCTCCGGATGTACCGCAGCGTTCAATTTCCTTGGCATAGGGAAGAATTCCGTCGAAGCCTCCGATTAAATGGCCCATCTCATCCAGTGCGTGGAATGGGCGGGCAAGTCCGGCAAAGGTCAGATGTTCATCATAACGGAACTTTGCATCTGTCAGAAGCGGTTTATGGGCCTTTAAGTAGTTAATGCCCCTCAGATCCGGTGTGAGGATTCGCACAACCACATCGGCAGATTCAATTGCAGTAGGAGTGAAGAAATTCACAACGCTGGAACTGCAGTCCAGAATTATATAGTCCACGAGTCGGGAAGCCTCTGAAATTAAAAGTTTGATTCGGTCATATTTCAGCTCAGGATAGGAGAAAGGTGTTTCTCCGGCGGCATATCCCATGACTCCGATAAAAGGATAATCCTTGAGCACAGCCACACGCTCCGCTATCAGGGCAGAGTTGATGTCCAGCGAGGAAAGGACGCCTCCGACAGAAGCGTCCTGCTCCAGAATTCGATCAGGCATCCAGACGGGAAGCATGGGAGTGGCAGGATCTGCATTGATAATGATTGCCTTTTGTTTGCCGGCGGTAAGAACTTTGGCCAAGATGCAGCAGAACATGGATTTTCCACAGCCTGGGTTTCCCCAGACAGTAATGATTTTTGCCATATAGTTATTCCTCCTTTTCGTCAGCTTCCGATGTGGTTTCCTGGCTTTCCTCTGGTAAGGCAGTTTCTTCTTCGGAAGGGCTTTCTTCCGACTCCATATAATCTTCCGCATTGGTTTCAAATAAAGATTCTTCCGGTACAAGATACAGTTCATTCAGAATGTCGGTTTGACGCTGAAGGAGTTCTGTTACCAGTGCTTCGTTTCCCCGGCTGATTAAGGCTACATGGAGGATTCCTTCATTTTCGTAACGGGTCAGCAGCATAGCCTGTTCAGGAGATGCCAGAACGGTTATGGTGGCTGTCTGAAGTTTTTCCTCATCTTCCTCTAAGGGCTGCGTGTAGTCAATATCAAGTCCTTGGGAATCTGTGACGGACAGAACTTTTACATAGCGAAGTTCCGGAATGTCTTCCACGGGATTCAGCTGCTCATGCTCGTCATTATAGTGGTAAAAGCGGATAATATCTCCAGACTGAAGTTTATCCGATAAAGCAGTCGCCAGCGTCTGTGTGGTAACAGATATGGCAACCATACCATCAGGAATGGAATAGAGCGCAGGATCGGAAGACAGAGGAGAGGAACTGACCTTATTTGGCAGGATATAGTCTCCGGGCATGAGGGAAGCGGCGGCATAAGTACCTGTCACATCTTCCAGACGGATTGCAACAGAGGCAGGCAGATTATAGCTGCCGACTTCAATCAGCTCCAGGTCCTGGGCAGTAATCTGCTGTCCCCGTTCTAATGGATTTACAACACGCACAATTTCCAGAGTGCTGCTGGTCTTTTTGGTTACAACAGGAATGGCAACAAAGGCAATGACAGCAGCAAGCAGAATGCTGATGATGCCATAGATAAATCGGTTATTGATTCTCATGTTTCATACTCTCCTTTAGCGGTTTTGATCTAAAAATGCTCTTGCCTGTTCGATTAAGGCGGAACCCAGAAGGAAGGCAAGGAAAAGGGCCAGTAAAAGACCGGACGAGATAAAAAGCAGCATATGATTTTCTCCTATAAAAATACCCACAGCACAGAACCCAGAAAAAGAAATGGGACAAAGGGCAGGCGCAGGGGTGATGAACGGTTTCTGCCACTGATTAGAAGAACAAAAGCGAGTGCCGATATGGCGGCAATAAACAGGATCAGACAGACTCCACGGGTTCCAAAGAGCAGTCCCAGGAGAGCCGCCAGCTTAATGTCACCGCCGCCAATCCCGCCATGGGTAATCCAGGCTGCCGCCAATAAGATGAGTCCGCCGTTTAGAAAACCCATAACAGCCTGCAGGATCAGAAGACTGACAGGAAGCAGGCTGGTCGATGCGGTCAGCGGCAGGGACAAAAGACACCAGAAGAAAAAGATAGCCAGTGCCTGATTCCGGACCAGGTGGCGGCGGAAATCATACAGAGCAAACCAACCAATAAAAATCAGAGTGGCTGCATAATAGCCAGCTTCCAGGCTATTCACGTTTTGAATACCAGTCATCATATAAGCTCCCATCAATCTGTACGGAATCATTTAAGTTTAAAGACAGCATACCTGCAGGGGTCCATGCATCAATCACATAGGTATAGACCGTGTAGCTGGTATGATCCGGGAACCATATGGGACTGAAGTGAACCTGCCGGTTGTAGGTGGAAAATTCATTGGGCTGAAATCGGAAGGTAGCCGCCATTCCTCCGCTGCAGGTTAAGAGCCGCCAGTAATTCTGGTACTGGAATTCAGGAAAGTAGGATACTGCAGTCTGAGCAGGAGCATAGTGGCTTGCAGGGGCATTTATCGTAAGCCTTGCAGATGCTATTTCCTTAATTCCGTACCCGCTTTTCATGGTATCGCCCTGTGCAGTAGGAACAATATCATCCGGTGCAATATTCATGGTTCCGGAAAGGGAAGCGGAATAATTGTGAGTATCAAATTCCCACCAGCCATTGTCTACCCAATGTCCGCCCTCATCACCGTGATCGCACCAATCCCAGTCAGGAAACCAGTAGGCGTACCAGACACTCCATGCTGCCGATGTATTCTGCGGATTAGAGGGGATGGATGGAACGGAAAAACGAGGATTCGTATCCGTGGCAGTGGGATCAGGCGGAATATTTTCATTCAGATCCACAATATCTGCGATGAAGCTGGTTTTTGCAGTGGTAGCTCTGTGGAGGGATGCGCTGATCGTAATCCGGCAGGGTTCGGAGGGAGTATGCCATTTAACCCAGACAATCTGGGAACCGCCCTCTGGAATCACAATGTTGTTTACCGTATAGGATCTGCCGTTGATATGGAAGGTTACGTTGGCTGGATTATCAGGATTGATTTCACGGTTTGTATTTACTGTGATACTGGTGATGACATCGGTATTTACCCGGTAAGTGACGTCAGGAGCTTCCAGACCAATTTCGGGAAGACCTTCATAGCTTACAATTCCAATCCCCAGGGAAGACAGGATTTGGTCATCATTGACATAGGCAGTTGAACTGCCGGTCCAGGCTGGTATTCCCAAATCAGGAGTCTCCAGGAAAAGAGCCAGAGGAAGGTTTCGGTGGACCGTACTGGGAAGTTTGCTAGCCAGGGCTCCTCCGGAGAGCCGGTTATAGAGCGCTCCTTCCGTTGCGGTCATTGCATAAAAGGTACCGTTAAAGGTAAAATAACCGATTGGCTCCACAACCAGCTTATAGCTTCCGCTGATCAGACTGTCGTAGGATACACCGGTGGCATCGGCAACCATCTGCGCTGCATATTCGGAACAAAAATATTTTCTGGTATTTTCGATATTGGCAGGCTTGGAGTTGCTGGTCATAATATAGGGCATGGCAACAGCTGGAATCTGATATACATAAGAACCACCGGCAGGTTCAAGGGCAGCACCGGCCAGATACTGAAATTTATTCTTTTTGGCAAAGTGGACCAACGGTTTGTTAAAGGTTTTGTTGGAAAAGTCCACTGGGGAACTGACAGCAGAGCCGGAGGATGCATCCACCACAGTGATCCGGACTCCATCATATCCAGGTGTCCAGTAGTTGGTGGAAGTTCCCTGGCCCATGCCGGATCCGCCGCCATCCATATTTCCGCTTCCGTTTGACGCATAGGCTTTGGCGGGGAGGGCAAGAAGAAAAAGCAGAATCAGACAGACTGCCTTTTGCAGGAATCGTTTCATAGTGCTCCTTTCGTTTGAATATTTGTGTGGTGACAGGTTTTCGAGCAGCAAAAAAGGACCTGGTATTTTAGCCAAGTCCTTTCAGGATGTCAGTTCATCGTTCCTACCTGCTTATTGATATCTCCATCATTGTCAATAACCTGCCCCTGGGAAGTGGATGGAGCAATCCAGCCGAAAACAGGATCGTAAACCTGTCCGTCCTGTCCCTGGGAAACATTTTCGGAAGATTTCTGAGGGCTTTCTTCCGGGGTGGATTCAGGAACAGAAGTCTGGGCATTTGGCAGCATATCACATTTCGGAAGCCGCCCCTGCTTTTCTTCATCCGGAGGAGGTGCTGTTGGCTTTGTGTTCGCCTGCACCTGAGCCTTATCCTCTATGGGGGTCAGTTCGGTAATAACCTGTTCGGTATCTTCTGAGATTACTGTCTGAACAGGATCTTCTGCAGAGCTGTCTTCCGGGAGTGTCTTATCCGCAGATTCCTTTGACATGACATGGCCGGAATCTGTTTGAGAGTTCCTTTCTTCCCAGGAGTTACTGGAGACGGATTCTGTTACTTCAGGAGTAAAGGTATGTTCAGGGCTTTTTCCCAATAGGAATACACTGCCCAGGATAGCTGCACAGGCAATGCTTAGGAAGATTGCCAGTCCTTTTTTATGGTTCATTGAGAAGTCTCCTTTCTGAGGTTCTTTTTCCTTATATACGTTGCTATAAAAGAAAAGCCAACAAAATTTAATATTTTGTGTTATGCGATCCGGTCAGGGTAATGTGCCTGGAGAATGGAGGAAACGCTTCGCCAAACATTTGGAAGCGAAACTGGGCATCGCAGGAAAAGATATATTCAATTTTTCCGCTGTCATTTCCATGCTGACTGAAATCCAGCCGGATATTTGACAGCGTGTAGTTTTCATTTTCCAGGACGATTCGGTCTGTCAGTCCCTGGATAAAATCTGTCCGGAGTGCGTCTTGGTAGGCAGAGCTGAAGTATAGGTCTCCCATATAGGAATCCAGATTGGCTTCACGCTGAGAGTGGAAGGTATCCGCATAGATTCGGGCGCTGACATTGTTCAGCTCCATTTTTGCAGCGTTGCGGATATTGATGCATTCAATCCGAATGGTGGCAAATAAAAGCAGGAAAGCCATTACCATATTGATGGATAGAATGACGAAAATCGTAAAAAAGGACAGGTCTCCCCGTTCATCCCAGAACAATCGTTTTATCATAAGTGCCCTCCTACTTCCAGTAATGTTCACTGACACCGGCCCCGGTAGCCCGGATCGTGATATTGATTAAGCGGAAATTCCAGAAGCCGCCCAGACTGCAGCGTCCGGTAACGGTAACATAGAACGGGCTGCCAATTTGGATTTTGTCTGTGGAATCGGAGCACTCCACATGATAGTCCAGCTGGTCGGCACCTGATATTTCACCGGAAAGGAACGCAAAGAGTGCATCCGTTTCACCGTTGACGCTGCCTCCCAGCTGAATCTGTTTTACCAGCTGATCCGCAGCATGATCCATCTGCTGTTTGGCGCTGATAATCCGGAAAACATTGATAATAAAAGCAATCAGGATCACTGCCACCAGAATATATATAAAGACGCTGATGTAGGAAGCCTCTCCCTTTTCATTTTTTAACATTGCACACCTCCTTGAAATAGAAAAAAGCAGGGAAAGAGGGAACTTTCTCTGCTTTAAGTCTGTGTTATAACTTTTCACAGTACCAATCTTATCATGTAGGATTTACCGTGTAAATTGCAAAACAGTGCCAGTTATTCTGGCTTTTATGACAGAACTGTGCCATAATTCTGTTGTATTATCTAAGGGATGTTCGTACCAATGATAAAGATGCCGAATGATGGTATAGAAAACGGAGAAACTATCATCAGGAGCGCCTGCAGATCAGAAGGATGACAGAAAGCGGATCAGATTTTCCTGTTGTTCCGGCGTCAAACGGTCAAAATTGTGAAGCATTTCCTGCTGTACAGGGGAAAGAGAAACCGTGCGTTCTTCTTTGTCTGCAAAAAACTGGGAAAGTGTGATTCCGAAAGCGTTGCAGATTTTCTCCAGATTTGGGACAGTGGGCATAGATTTTGTGCGTGTCCAGGAAGAGATGGTGGACTGTCCGATTCCGGATTTCTCTGCAAGCTGATATTCCGACCAGTGACGTTCCATCCGAAGTTCTATGATTCTTTCATTGATATCGAACATGGTATGCCTCCTTCTCTACTATCGTTCTTCGCTTATTTTACTTTAATCAGTTGTTGTATTATAATGCCGCACATCGTATAATTTTAACAATTAACTGTAGTAATTGGCTCAGAAAAACGGAGGAAATGGGATGGAGTACAGGAGGATGTCGGAAGAAATGTCGAGTCAGGAGGTTCATCTATTGATGAAGGTTCTGATTCCGGAAGCTGAGGTAAAGAGTTATGACCGCTGCAGGGATACAAACTGTATTGATGTGACATATTGCCTCTATGGTCAGGAGCGAGTGATTACCTTCTATGAGGATGATATAGAGAATGCTCTGGATGATGTGGAGATGGAAGGTGAAAAATATTACCGGATTTACATGATTGCAAATGGATATAGCTGTCTGTGGAAGACAGAAAGCCAGATGGAGTTGGGAGCGTGGATTATGAAAGCTGGACGGGATATTGAAGAACGTCTAAAGAAGCAGGAAGAAAAGGATAAGGAGCTGCAGGCTCTGCAGAAAAGAGCAGATACGATTCTGGAAGAAGTGCTGGAAGATGCAGATGCTGAAGTGGTGAGGGACAAGCTGCTAGAGTTCCAGAAGGTGGAACTGCAGGTAAGAGGGAGAATGAAGCATACAGGATATGTTCTTGGGGCTTCGGATGCTGCAGAGATGATTCATAAGACAGAAGGAGCGATAGAGGTTTTGGATCTGGTGACGGAACTGGAAATCCTGGTAAGAGAATACAGGGATATTCAAAGTCTGCTGTCGGTTTTCGGAGATGGGATAAAGGAATCTCTGGGAGAGTATGATGTGACAAATGGAGTGTATGCGATTGCAAAGGCAATGGAGGCGCGGAACACAGCGTTTCAGGAGTTGTTTGTGAAGATTGTTGGGGAGTAATAGGAACTGGAATATTAACGGTAAGGCAGTCCGCATATGGGGCTGCCTTAATTTCGGATGATAGATTATTTAAAATATCCTTGATTCAAGAAATTTTTTAGACCTTTCATTGCGGTTTCATAAGGAAGATCTGTAAACAGAAGGTTTCTGGTAATATTTTCGTAATCAGCCTTATAAATATCCTTTTCAATGATTTCAGTCAAAATGTCATGAATACAGACATCTTCTTTTGCAGACGGACAGATGGCAAGCGGGCTGCGTAGCTGGCGTACCTCCTGAATCAAAGGAATCAGGGATTCATCCAGAGAGGTATGATCCAGAATCTGATAAATATCGTAGAGATGCCTGGAATGACGCTCTACCTTATCGGCAAGATAATAATCACAAATAGCAAAAACCTTATCAATCAGGGTTCTCTCGATAGCCTGTGTTGTGATAGAAAAGGGCATGAGATCAAATTCTTCAGCCAGATGCTCCTGGTCAGTTTCCTTTAAAAAACGATGGATATAATTATCTGCCATTCGAGTCACAGTGGGAAATGGCAAAAGGGCAATATAAGTCTCAATCATTAATTCTGGTTTCAATTCAGCTATAGGTGCATAGCGAGTGGGATAAGTGGCCCGGTAACAGTTGTAGCTTCTCCGGCTGCGTGTATCGTCCAGATTTATAATTGGAAACTGCAGGGCTTCCATGGCGGAGACAACGGCCTTTTTTAGCTGCCTTTTTCTGCTTTCACCAGGAACACCCTCAGAAGCAGCATAGGAGATATCAATGTCTTCCGAAAAGCGGTTTAAGACCTGATAGCACTTGGTTAAAGAGGTTCCTCCTTTAAAGACCATGCCCTTGATTCTGGAATTCAGTTCACGGAGGGCAAGTGTCACATAATAGTCTTTCTCAATAATACCAACAGGTATATGTAATTCGCTGGAGGCAGCAGTTACCAGTTCTGCAAATGCCTCCGGATCACGATGCAAATTCATAGATAATTCCCCATTCAATCAATTTTTTAGCAGTATTGCCTGTCAGAGCAGGAAGCGCAAGAGATAAAAGCTTCCTGGAGTAGTTCTGCTGTCTGGCATACTTTCTTAAAACACGTCCCGTCTCTTCATCTGTCAGTTCAGAATACTTTTCTGCCTGGGAAATGGCATTCAAAAACTGGAGTAACCCTGCGTTTTCATCAGTAATTGGGATGGTGGAGCATTTCAGGCGTAATTTCTGTGTTCCAACGGTAAGAATCCGTCCTTTGGTGGTTTCACGGTTCGAAACAATTTCCAAAACAGCAGGCATTTGAGATGTCAGACCCAGCTGGTTGGCGAATGCAGCACCAGAGAAGTATCCATATGTTTCATCGGAGTTTTTAATATATTTGCGCATAATAACTTTCATAGGATCCAGATAGCTTTTTTTCAGCAGGCGTGATGAATTGGGAAGGTAATAGACACCCGTATCAAAGTGAGCCAGCTCACCAGCTTTGACCATTCTGGTAAAAGACTGACGAAGAGAATTGTCATTCACGCCTTCCAAACGGATTTCATTGATGAAAATCGGTTCATTGCGTCCATAGGTTTTTTCCAGATATTCTTTCAGCATACATTCATCCACTCCTTTCACCTCCATAATACTATATTTATACTTAAAAGGTCAATAAATATGACAAGATTATTTTTGACCGATTTGTATGAATTTATACATGGAGGTGAGGGAGCGGATGACTATTAAATATTCTGCCGAATAATTCGAGAAATCAATCCAACGGCCACATTCCGATCTTCATCAATTCTGGTAACGACGAAGCTGACCTCATCCTTTTTGCCGGGAGTCCGGCTGTCATAGCAGCTGTGGGCGATGGCATTGACTCCAATGGAGAGGCGGACAAAGACGGTCCCTTTATGAATATCAGTGATGGTTCCGGCGTATTTGCCCTGGATTTTACACTTGCTCAGGTTTGCTTTGCTGGTATCGCCATTGACGCTCTTCACATCAGCGCGGACGGAGATGTGTTCCAGATCATCTGCAGTGATATCCAGGATACGGACCAGAATCTGATCTCCTACATGGAACATCTCGTTGGCGTTGCCAAGCCAGTCCCAGGAAAGGTCGCGAGCCAGAATAGAGGTTTCTACACCAAAGATTTCTACCCGGACTACCTTTTCGGCGACGGCGACCACGCGGGCCTGAACAACACGATCCACACAGACGCGGGAATTTCCATTTGCATCTGGCAGGTAGAAGATCTGCCGCTTTTTCAGCATGGCATCTTTACGGCTGGCTACCAGACTCCGGCTGTTATTATCAAGACCCTTGATAATAAAATCAATTTCACAGCCAAGCATATTTCCAAGAATCTTATTCTGCCGCTGTGACAGCTCACCGTAGTTATGGGATTCGTCTTCTGGCAGATGGATCATCATTTCAGTCAAAGGAATTGCCACACGGAATTTCTTGTAATAGACAATGGCAATGGTTCCGCCGCCCTCCATGCGTTCAATGCCGCCCAGCTGTCCTGTTAAGATTTTCTTTGTACGGTATGCGTTCTGCAGGTCATGCCAGATGGTATCCTCGACATTTTCCTGAGTTTCTACAGCTCTGTCAGAGTCAATAGTAAGAATGGATGCGGTAAGAGAACGTTTCTCCAGAGCTGGAGCATCAATGGTATCCTTTTTTACTTCTGCAGTAGTCTGTTCTGCAGTCATTTCTTTATTTGCCATGGCTAAAATCTCCTTTTCTAAATGGTTTGCGATTATGACATAATGGATTCCTTGTCAGTTGCGACAAAGAAAGAGTCCGAGTCGGTTGGTTTCGGGGATGAATGCTTTTTACCGGACTGATCCGGAGCGGTGCTTTTCTCTCTTTTTCGGGAAGGCGAGGGAGGTGGCTTCAGCGAACGGATGAAGTCTTTGTCGTCCTCAGTGGAATTACTCTGCCATGCCGGGATATGCTCCACTGCCTTGCGGGGCTTCAGCTTTTTACTTTCCGGGTGCAAGGTATAGTCGTATTTTTCCACTTTCAGTATTTTCTGGCCTCTCAGGATGACAAGAGCCTGATCCAGTGGAAGACGCAGTACCTCATCAGGAGTAAGAAGCTTTCGTTTGCCGACGGAGCTGGTTTCTCTGTACTCCGGGGTGTAGTTAGATACACGCCAGGTATTCAGCTGCTTTGCCTGGCTGTTGACAGAGATACTGACTTCTCCGGAACGGTCGGAAATAAAACGGGCAGTCAGTTCGTCAGTACAGCCTAAAAACAGCTGGGTATCGCAGTTCCCGATGATTTCCTGCCATTGATTATCCGGATAACGGTTCTGCATCTGGGGCAGGTTCTGAAACATGACACTGATACTTAAAGCCCGGCTGCGGATGGTACTGATTTTTTTCGTCAGATCCAGAATCACGCCGCCATTGGCAAGCTCGTCTGCCAGGATATGTACAGGAACCGGAAGACGTCCGCTGTCTCCATATTTGTCTGCATAGCGAACCAGCTTGATAAATACAAAGCTCATAAACAGCGATGAGAGAAAATCAAAGGTAGAATCCTGGTCAGAAGAAACGCAGAAATAGGCACATTTTTCGTATCCGGGCCGGGTCAGATTGATTTCATCGTAGCTGGTGATCTGCCGGATCAGTTTATTCTGGAAAATCTGCAGGCGGGAGCCGAGACCGATAATAACTCCGGTTCTTACGGTGTCATTTGCCTGGCGGAAAATATTGTAAGGGGCTTTTGCCGGATGCGTGACAGGAAGCAGATCAAACAGACCGTTCAGCTCCTTTTCAGAACACATAGTCAGGAGCTGGTAAACCTGTCCCATATTCTTTCCCTCTTCCGGGAATCCGCGTTCAACATATAGAATCAGCGCTTTCAGCAGATTCAGTTCCGCATTATCCCAGAAGTGATCGCCTTTGCCGGATCCGGTATTTTTGATGATAACGTCGGCTGTGAGCTGTGCCATGATTTCCTGACCTTCGATTTCCTTCAGACAGTTCCAGCTGTCCGAATGCTCCGGATTTACCAGATTAAAGACCCGGACCACATATCCGTTTTCTTCCAAATAGGATGCCATATCTTCATATAGTTCGGATTTTGGATCATTGATGATAAGACTTTCCCCTTGTCCGTTTTTATATTTTCTGGAGACACACTGGAAGATGACATTTCTGGCATAAGCTCTGCTCTTCATGGAACCACTGGCACCATATACAGCAACATTTCGATTCATGCGGGTGTCTTCCGGCAGACAGACTGCTTTGTTTCCCATGCGTCCAAGAATTGTTCCTCCGCAGGTTCTGATATCGGATACCAGCATGAGCACCTGATGCAGTTCACTGCCTGTCATAAAGCCAGAGGTTCCGTAGGTTCCTTTATCCGAATAGATCAGGTTGCGCTCTGTATCATGGACTTCTTTGCTTCCCCATCCCATCCGCATCACCATAGACACCAGCAGTCCGAAGCTTATGAGGCATAAAAGGATTCCGTATAAGCTGTACGGGAATACGGTAAGAGCAGAGAAGCAGGAAGAAAGTGTTCCGGAAGGAAAGGACGGAGAGGTTCCATTTCCAGGGGTATTCCCTGCCGCTGACCAGCTCTGGTAGTTGATCAGAAACTGCGCCAGATACCCGCCTGCATAGAGCAATGTAAAAATCAGGATGGGGAGAGCAATGAGTGAAATCCAGTGTTTTTTATTGTCTATGAGAAAAACCTCCTTTCAAATTTTGCAAGGTCAATGGTACTGATGGTTACGGCATCTCCGCAGTAGAGAAGCAGCGCCTCCTTCTGGAAGTCAAAACAGATGAGATGTCCGGTCTGTCTTTGCAGTTTAAGGGCGGTGATAAAACGGGAGATTCGCAGCATATCAAAATCATAAGCCAGAAGAACCGGCTGTCCCATTCGGACTGCATCATGTTCCATACTAATGGACGGATTAACGGTTTCTAAGTCTGAAAGAAGCAGAACAGTCAGCTGTCTGCCAATGGTCGGGCTGCACAAAATCTTTAAAAGAATTTCACCGGCATGGCTGTCAGGGATAAAGTGGAAATAGTCAAAACTGGTATCAAGCGTAAACAGGCTGTGCCGGACCCCACCGGTACTGGTCATCAGTTTCACAGCAGTTTCCATATTGCTACCGATGAAGAGTGCGTGGATAGGAATTTTGTGGCAGTAATGATCGGATAGTACCCCCTGTGTAATATGATGGGAGAGCAGAGCCTTCAGACGAATCTCTGTTTTATATTCCCATTTCATCACAGTACTTCCTGTATAGAAGACTGGAAATATCAGACTTTCGGTTAAAAGGATTCCAATGGCTCTGGAGTTGTTAATCTTTGTTGTTTCCATACCAAGTTCCTTCAGCTCTCTGGACTGATAAAAGACAGGGAAAGGAAGTATATGAGTATCATCTGGCGGAACTCCGGAAAACAAAGCCGGTTTTTTATCCCGGAATATAGTGATTCCCGCACCAAGCATCAGGCAGTAAGTACGGGAAGTCTGGTGAAGCCGTAGCCTTCTGGGGTAGTCGCTTCGTGGCTGATTGGTATCACTGCTTCCAGTCAGATAAAAGGAAAAACGCTCCGGATTTTGGGCAAGGAGCAGTTTCTTTCCTCTGGAAGTCAGTCGGTATCCGCGCAGCTTATCTTTATAGTGGGTTTTGATGAGCCGGTCTTCTTTAAGGCGCGTGATTAACTTCTCTCCATAGCTTTCTCCTATATGAATCCGAGAAAGGGTATCGCAGGGAAGTTCACCGGAAATGGCAGTTATTTCTAAGATCCGGTAGGCGGCAGTCGAAGTATCCAAAGTAATCACCTCCTGTTGGTTTTAACCATATTCGGCTGAAACTCCGGTAAAACCCGAGCGTTCTTTAGCCCGAAAATGGTAGATTATATGTATCCTGTGACAGATTTTACCGGAGTCGAAACTTTCAGCCGGATTCAGAAGGAAAATCCGACAGGTACTTGGCAGCATTTTCATGCGCTTTCAGCCATTTTGAAAAATAAGATTTTTCCATAATGGTAAGAATCGTACAGTCTTCGGTACCAAACTGGGTACAGTGATAAACATCACATAAAAGGCCGGAATCATCTTTCATCAGAAAGGCGGCTACAGTATCTAAAATCTGTTTACATTCCAGATTGTCATAGTCCCGGATGCGCCTGGCAGATTGATTTTGGTCGTACTGGTGTGAAAAGCACACAACACACTGGTCGAAACGACGCAGAGGGTGGGTGCCGGCATAATCCGCCAGACACTGATAAAGGGGTTCGGTGATAAAAGCAGGGTTTGAACCTTTTTTCTTTTTGGGCATCAATCCCGGCAAAGTGATAACAACCTGACAGTCAATCTGAGTCACGGTAATTCCCTGTATATCTGCCGCTTTCTGCATCAGAATCGGTTTGGGTACCAGATTGGCAGAGTAGATCAGGTTGCGGAGAGTACAGGCAATTTTCTCAGCCCGCAATGCAGCATCGGTGCTCAGCTCCTCATAGTTCTGGGGATAAGTATCACTGTCAGTCAGGTTCAGAGCATACAGTGTGTTGACGAGTTTGGATATTTCATTTTGTATCCGCTCAAGCCGGGTATTCAGGGTGGTTCGGTCCATAAGTCAGTCCTTTCTTGTAGTAATGAATTTTCCCGTTTCGTGGCAGGCAATATGCGGTTACATCCGGAAGCCGGCCGGCAAGTTCCAGCTGAGTTTCCGATGACAGAACGATCAGACGCTGATAGTTATCAGGAGGCCGCAGTTGCAGGGACAGCGCATGGGAAACCAGAAGTTCTTTGCCTTCCGGCAGCCAGATGACCTCATAACATTCTTCACGGGCAAAGAAGGTAAGCGTAACAGGAAACTCGCCTGGAGCATGGTAGGTGACTTCCGGTAAGAAGTCCAAAAGCACATCAAAAGCAGCCTCCATCCCATCAGCACATTCTGTTTCCGGCAGATGAACGACAGAGCTTTCCTGTAAGGAGATCCGGCCCTGTTTTTGCAGCTGTTTTAATATGGAATGAAAAGCTGTCTCAGAAAGCTGAGGGAAGAGCAGCAGCATCTGACGAAACTTCAGGCGGTGGTACAGGGAAAGAAGCCGGATGATTTCTTTGTGTACAGAGCCGGTCTGGTTTGGATAAAGCATAAAAGCCTCCTTTTGCGTAATCATGCGTAATTGTGAGGATTCGTAAGCTGGCAGTATTGACGGTCGAGCAGTAAATACTCAAAGTGTGAGTAATCCTGTGTATTAGACCGCTTCAGACATAACCTGGTGCTGGCGTTCCCGCTCCAAAAGCCGCTTCAGTTCTTCTCTGTCCGTGGTAATCAGTTCTTTTTCCAGTTCCGAGGCTTTAAACTCAACAGTTACATTATTGTTATTGGTAGAGATCAGTGCATTTCCACGTTCAAAATGAGTGATAGCCATAGTTTCTGCTTCGGAAAGATGCAGAATTGACTGTACCCGCATCGCCTCTTCGTCTTCCAGGTTCAGGATAATTTTGGTTTTGGAATTATTGATAATACCCTTACCATATTTACCGTCGTCCAGAGCAAAGAAATCATTCAGATCCTGGGTAGCACAGATGGCAGAACCGCCATAGCCGCGGATGATTTTGAAAATCTCCAGAACAAATTCCGCAGCCAGCCGGTTGGAAGATGCTCCGATCAGTTGCCATGTTTCATCAATGAAGATGGCTTTTTCCACGGTACGATCTTCTTTGGCCTTATCCCAGACAAAATCCAGTGCTACAAACATACCGACGGTCAGCAGATCACCGGTCAGTTCAGAGATATCCAAAACGGTGTATTTATTGTCCAGATTCACATTGGTCTGCTGGTTGAAGGTGGAGGCAGAGCCATTTACCAGTCGGTTCATAATGTTGGCAAGACGTCTGGTATCCGGATTTTCCTTCAGGATGTTGTACACATCTCCCAGAACTGGCATCTTTCGATAGTGTCCGAGATTTTCCGGGTCATACAGGCTGCCATTGTTGTGAGTAATTCCTTTTTTCCTGTAGGTCTGAATCAGAGCCTCATCTAAAAGCTGCCGTTCCTCGTGATTCATGTCCGGAATCAGCAGAGAAAAGAAGATATGCAGCCGTTGGATTTTTGCAGCCAGTTCGGATTTGTCAGCCTGGGGACCATCCAGAAGTTCGTTGGCAGAAGAATCAACCTTGCGAATTTCCATAATGTTGATGCAGTTTTTGGAGGCCGGAGAGATCTGGATAAATTCTCCGCCAATATTGTTGCAGGCTCGGTGAAATTCATGGCCCTTCAGAGGGGCAATAATAAAGACCTGGATATTTTTTCTGCGCATCCTAAGCGCCATCAGCTGCATTGTGAAGGTTTTCCCTGCTCCGGATGTGCCAAGCAGTGCCATGTTGGCATTCTTATATACTCTCGAATTAAAGATATCCACGATAATCAGAGAGTTATTGTGTTTGTTGACACCAAGCAGGATTCCGTTATCATCGCACATCTCAAAAGATGTGAAGGGATAGCAGCTTGCAACGCTGGTAGTCAGTACGTTCCGTTTGGAACGGGCGAACAGCTTTCTCTCCAGAGATACCAGAGGCAGTGCAGACAGCATCGCCTGCTCTTCCCGAAAATGACAGGTTACAGCCTCCATGTCCTGAGACAGCAGCAGCTTTTTCATTTCGTTGGTGCGCCACTCCAGTTCTTCCAGGCTGTCGGCTGTGACGGTAATGAGAATGTTCATATAATAGAAATCCTCATTATTTGCCAGTCCATCCTTTAAGAAGTATCCAGACCGGATTGCGCTGTCCAGATCATCGTAGTCTGAGTTGGTATCGGAAGTATCTTTGATTTTGGAGCGGTTGATTCGCAGCTGTTGTCCCAGTTTCTGCTGTACTTTATCCTTTGGCTGCCGGTCAAAGAAGATGTCTACATCGATTCCTTCTCCGGCATTGACCAAAAGGGAGAGCCAGCCTGCACAGACCTGGGTGCGGTAGCCGCTGGAAGGGATCAGAAGATAAGTGTGATAGACTCCATCCATGACACAGTAGTTTCCATGGGTAAAATCAATGCTTTCCGGGGCAAAAAACTCTCCGGCAGGAATATGATCCAGGTCGTTTTTGCGTCCGGCATTGATATACTGACCGATTACCTCATTGATTCGGGTCGGCAGAGGTTTTATGGCACTGGTACGGCGGTTCAGCAGGTTATAGAGAACATCCGTGGCAAGTTCATCTTCGTTATCAGGCATCAGGATTTCATTTCCGCACTGCTGAAGATAGGTTTTCGCTGTCTGAACAGCGGTTGCCAGGGCAGAGCGGGCATCGCCTTCGTCTGTGTTCCGACTTCCGTTAAATGGTTCATATTCAAAAATAATAAAAAAACGACGGGTTATGGCTTCCTTTGAGCCGATCCTGCGGATCAGAGATTCATAATCCTTTAAAAGAGCCAGACAGCGTTCATCTGTTTCCTGTGCCATCTCCCCTTGGATCGCTTCCAGATGGCGGTTTATATCAGCTCTTCGTGTTAAAACCTTGAACTGAAGTTTTACAGGACTGATTTTCAGATAGGACACGAACGAATAAATAATATTTTTCTGTTCTCTGGCACTGCGGAGCAGAAAATTGATGGGAACAATCTCAACAATTTTCACAAACCGGTGATCTCTGGTATAGATGATACCATTTTCAATTTTTTGAATCGGCAGATATTCGGCTGCAGGGTTCAGCAGAGGAATGGTCTGTTCCTGACGGTTACCGGAACGGTCAGGGTGGCCCTTTTCCTTTCTTTTTGCAGCTTTGCGTTCTTTATAGCTGCCGAATTCATCCGGAAAATCTTCGGAAGCTTTCTTTTTTTGTTTGGATTTTTTCTTTGCCTTTTTCCCAGAAACGGTATCGGTTTGTTTTTCTGAGGCACTTTCTTCTTCAGCTGCTTCCGGACAGATGCCGACAATTCTCCGGTGCTTCAGATAAAGAAAAAAGTTGATAACAAAGGATGTCAGACTCTCTCCGTTAATTCCGATGATGGCAAACAGAGCCAGCGGAAGAACGGTAACACAGGCAATTATAATTTTAGTGGTAAGAGAAAATGGCAGGTAAAATTCGGGAATACCAACCAGCAGGGAAATGCATAAGGCTTCTACCGCATTCCGCAGCTTTAAGGTTCCGCCCATAATGGTTCCGGATTCAATAAAGTTTGGCGGTATGATATAAATATCAGTTTCTTCTTGTCGCAGGGACATGGGACACCTCCTGTAAATGTAGTCTGGCAGCAAATGGACTGTCTGCCAGCCGGTTAAGGCGAGGCATACGGTCTGCCGCACAGGACAATATTGTTGACACTGTAAATCGGGCGGTAGACCACCTTCTTCTTGGAGAAAGAAGCATCTACCACATAGCCGTCTCCGGCATAAATAGCCACATGACCGATATTCATGTATCGGTTATTGACTTTAAAGGAATAGAAAATCAGATCTCCGGGTGCAAGGCTGTCATAGGAAACAGCCAGATTGTTTTCTACAATAAAACGTCCTTGGGAAGCTGCTGTATTGGAACCGTCATACTGAAGCGATACACCCAGCTGGTTGTAGACCCAGTAAGTAAAGGAACTGCAGTCAAAATACCCAGGCTGGTTTCGAAGCTCCTGGCTGTAGGGTGTGCCAAGTTTTGTCAGCCCCAGATCCACCGCCGCATTTCCTGTTTCTCCCGGAACAAGATCAGGATTTATTTCCACAGAATAAATGGTGTCATATAAGAACAGGTGTAAATTGGAGGCATAAAAACCGGCAGTCTCTGCCTGTTCTTCAGTCAGGTGGAAGACATGATTGGAAAAATATTCATCCCCGGCATATTCGATGATGTATTCATAGTGGAAAATGGTCTCCGTTTGGTCGGTTCCCTCAATGGTCTCTTCTCGCTCCGTAATATTGACAGAATAGGTAAAAATGCCGTCTGTTTCTGCCCGCAGAATCTGCTCCAGTTTCTTTAACTGCACTTCCTTGAAATCCTGCTGAGAGGCACAAAATTGGGAGATGATCAATGCACTTTCATAAATAATCTGGTCAGAAAAGTCATCTGTAATGCTGTATTCACAGTTGGTGCCAAGATTTGCGGCTTCTGCAAGGATACGATCCAGAAGCAGGTTGTGTTTTTCCCGAAGAATTGTTTCAATGCTGGTTTCGGTCTGAGAGATATTTGCCATGATGACAGAATTATCATTTAAAACATTGTCGGGAACCGCATCCAGCCCTTCGTTACCGAAAATCAGAGAAGGCAGCATAAGTATAAACATGACAGGAAGCAACAGGAGCGCAATGATTACAATGAGGATTTTAGCGAGGGTGTCTCTTCCTTTCCAAACGGCAGATACAGCCATTCCTGCAGGACCGCCGGTTCTCTTTGCAATGACTGCAAAAGCCTTGCCGGGGCTCATACGCGATCCTTTCGCTGCGGCATACGGGGCAGCTTCTGGACAATGTTTTCATGGTAGGCGATCTGCCCTTTTTCTGTCATATACGGGATTCGTTCTACTGTGTCGGCAGCATACTGGCGATACCATGTGGTCTGATCCGCTGCTGTCACGGTTTCGTAATTTCCTTCGGGAGCCATATACTGGTCTGTGTGGTACATGGCAAAGGATGTACCGTTCGGATGCTCTATACTGGTTTCTGTTCCGGTGATACGTCCTCCTCCGATTTCCACATCAGAATAGGACGGGGCACTGGCAATGCCGGTCTGTCCCATATAGGAAGTCAGCGCCTGGGCAGCTTGTGCTCCTTTCATGGAGCCTGTATAGCTGATGCTTCCCTGCGCAACTGCACCGGTTACCTTGTTGGCAAATTCACCTCCCTTTTTCAGGGAAGATTCAAAGGCTTTTCTGCTGATGGGATTGCCGGACTGCCCGGTAACAGAATTCATAACGCTTTGAGAAAACTGGCGGCTGACGGCTCCAGCCAGTCCGCCGGACAAAAAGGAAGCCGGATTCATACCATAGCGGTTGCTGGTAGAGCCGCCTCTGTAAGAGCCGCCGCGAAAAGTTCCGCCAGTGGAGATGTTTTTGGCGGATGTCAGCCCCTTTGCGGCAATCATAAACTCAGCCATCATGGAACCGCCCGTATGTCCTACATTGATTCCAAGACTGCTCATAAAACTATCAATCTTCTGACTGATTTTTAAAAATGCGATGGCACACAAAAACCAGATAAAGATACTGCCCGCAGTAGCTTCCTTTCCGTGGGCAGCCACTTCATCTTCTGTGACAGCCAGAACTGGCATGATCTGCATCAGCGTCAGCGACAGGGTAAGAGCTGTGCCGGTGGCTATTTTTTGAATCGTTCGTTTCATGGATACCTCCTAAATTGAGAGTGGGTTAGAAATAAAGCTGCCCACCATGGAAGTAAAGAGGCGCAGGCACCAGGCATTCATAATCAGTAAAAAAAGCTGGCCTCCAAACATCCGGCACCAGCTTTTAAAGATATTAGAGGTACTTTGGGCAGAACCGGTGGCAAATGCCATAGGAGCCGTGAAGATCAGTACCCCCAGCAGAATATAGCGTTCTGCAGCCTCAAAGAGCAGCTTGATGTAGTTCCAGGCCAGGATTAACAGAAGGGTCAGAGCAATCAGAGCTACTGATCCGTTGGCACATACCCCAAGGACTGTAAGCAGGACTGAATTGAAATCTGCAAAATTCAGTGCGGGAAGATCCGAAGAGAGAATCCAGTTGTAGGGTGTTCCTCCCACTCCAAGAATCAGATCAGTAATATCCTTACAGTAATAAACCAGTCCGATAAATAAAAAAGAGCGGATACTCAGTTTGAACGGATCTTCTGCCTCTACGCCTGCAATCAGTCCGAAGTTTTTAAAAAGCTGCCAGATCCAGTTGAGAAGAATCAGCCCGATGGCAGTTGCCACAAAAATCCGGTACATTGTCTCTGCTGCGGGAAAGTACCGAAGAAATGTGTCCATGTTACAGCCCAGAGCACCCAAAACAGATGTGGTAATCAGATCCAGGGCATTCATTACCTGTTCGGCAATCCATTCCACAATCCCGTCTAAAATCCCCATATTTCATCACTCCTTTCCTCGCGGTTATCCATTCCATTGTCCGCCGGAGAAGAAGGGAGTGATATAGGCCATGATAAAACCAAGCCCGTTGAGAATTGCCCAGGATATTACAATGCGTTTCAGCCAGGCCCGGGATTCATCTACGGTTCTTCCGGATTTGGAAAAGTTCATAAGCAGCAGTGCCACCGATGCAGTCACAATAGCGGCAATAGTGGATATCCCCAGTATTTTGGAGTAGACATCTTTCATAATCGTTTCTGCCTGTGTCCACATATCAGCAGCCAGTACTGTCTGAGTATCCAACAGAAGAATACAAAGACCCGCCGCAGCTCCGTAGAGTGCATAGTCTAAAACTGGTTTCTTCTTTCGGCAGGCGGAACCGGCAGGTGTGATACCTGCAATGGGGGAATTTGTCTTTTTTTCGTTCTTCATGTATGACCTCCTTGTGATGAAATGAAAAAGACCGAACAGCAGCGTGAACCGCAATCCGATCTTTGGGGTAAAAAATAACACCTGAATGCACAGGTGTCTTTCCTGCCATAGCTGTCTTCCTGGGATTGGGTACAGCTTTAAGCATGGACATTATATCATGGCGAAAATGCAGTGTAAATTGCATTTCAGTGCCAGTTATTTCCCGTTTTTTGCCATTTTTATGCCATATCGAGCGGCTGGCAGAGTTATGGCATGGAAAGGCTGGCTTCAGTTATCTGGAAAGAACTGATTCACGATATGAAGGCAGTTTCTGGCAGTGTATCCCCAGAGGATTCCACTGAGAGCTTCAATCGCCTGGGGACGCTTTCGATAGTAAGTGCGGTAGGAAATATTGGCTATGTGAGGGCGCAGCTTATCAATAATCTCGTCGGCATTCTGAAGCTGCTGTGGAGAAAGATAGGTGTAATAGAGAATCCAGTAATACTGTTCTCCGAATTTGTGTTTGTTACGAAGAATTTCCACGGCTGAGTTCAGCAGAGACAGCATTTGGTTGCTCCGTTCAATACTCTTCGCATAATTTTCCAGCTTACTCCCGTTTAAATCGGCTCCGGCCAGATAGATGGATTCCAGGAAGTCATCAATGCTGCTTTCATACTCAATCTCAAACTCTCTTTTTACGTGTTGAACCTCTAACTCCAGATTCCACACAGCATCCCGGTAACTTTTCAGCAGCCGATAGGTATCGTGGTATACGGGGTTACTCTGGTCTACTGAGTGATTTTTACTGCTTGTCTGTTTCATAATGCTCCTCCTCATGAGAATTAGTAGTCTGCTTTTGGACAGGTGATGCACCAGGGACGGCATCATCAAATTTTATGGATGGATCCGATTGAAGCATCGGCTGAATACTCAGTTCAAAGTGGTAGACAATGTTGCTTTCGCTGCAGCCAATCTGCAGAGAATACCTGTAAATATCCCTTCTGCAGGCGGATAATCGATATAACTTATACTTGCTTTTGCTGCATTCACAGCAGAAAACCCCTTGCGCCGCAAGGACTTTTGCCGATTTTTGAATTATTTTCAATATGTGAGTTTCTGGGACGCTATCTGTATTGTCTGAAACGTATATCTGTTCTGTTTCCGGCAGAATGTCTGCCAGTGACTTCCCGATATCAGCTTCTGAAAGACAGCGGGATGCCTCATCATCCAGAGTGACAGGAAGCTGAAATGTCAGGGAGACCTCTTCTTTATCTACCATTACATCACTGATGCTGAACATCGTTGACAGGTAGCCCTGAAGGTATAAAACGCTTCCATGGGTTCCGGTAAAAGAAACAACGGTCAGGTATTCATGGCTTTCCAGTTTCTTGAGCAGGCGGCTGATACTTGATTTGGACAGGCCCCATCTGAGGGCAAGCTCCCGGCAGGTAATCAGTGGGCGGCCCGTATGATCTCTGAAATAGACAACAGGCCCTACATCGGAGCCTTGAACCTGTGGATCGTTGTAGATGGCATGAATCCACATGTCCAGAATAATATCCATTTCCGAGCATTTTCCCATGCTCACCAGTTCATGAACAACCGATACCGGGAAAAAGAAAAAGCCAACATCCTTCTGGCATGGGTAGTTGTACTCAAGAGAAGTATTATTGGCTTTCCAATCAGATATATGAAATTTGATGAGCCGGTTCCGGTCCAGGCGGGTATAGGTGATGTAATTCTGGGACTGCAGAAAGTCCAGAATGCTGATGGCCTGGTGCTGGAATCTGGTTCGGAACCAGGATGACAGTTCCTGTGGTGTGCAGATCCATTCGCCTGGAGACACCAGGTAGGTAATTCCGTCCATTTTCCGGTAGGATGAACGGAAGTTGGCGTAGGAGCACAGGACGATATAGTAATATAGGTAGGAACTGCCGTGGGTGCGGAAGTTCGGGTCATTCATCAGCCGTCGGACAAATTCACGGTAGATGCGGCAGCGTGGGTAGTCCACGATTTGTTTGAGTTCTAATTGATATTCCATGTTTCCTCCATATAAGTAGGGTAAAGTGTTTGAAATAAATCAGATTCTGGGGTACAATAGTGACAGCTGAAATAAGGTGGAGCATAAGGTGGACGACGATTTGAAAAATGGCTGCAGTGCCTGTAAATATGAGACTTCTTAGCGTAGAGGGGAGTGGTCTGCAACACCCTTATCACCGGTCCGATTCCGGTCGTCGCCTCTCAGAAAGAATCACGTATATGTGGTTCTTTTTATTGGCTCTTTGTCAATAGTTGGGGTGGGATTTGTTAAAATCCCGCCCCAATTCTATGAAAAGGGCCCTTTTTATGTTTAGTTCCAGGTTTTACTGATTTTGGGCATGCCAAATAAGCCTCCGCATTACCGACCTTTTTATCCTATGATGTACAGTGAAGTATCCGGGTTCGGAACCGTTTGAAATTCCGGATTCCGTAGCTGCTCCGTTTTAATACCTTTATCTTGTTGTTAAATCCTTCTGTGGGACCATTTGTCAACCCGTATTTAAAGGCATTCAGAATTTCTTTTCGCCAGGCCCTGTAGGTCTTAGCACAGGCCTCAAATTCCTTGATCCCACAGCTCTGTGCATTCGCAATCCAGTCATCAAATTCCCTCTGCTGCTGACGATACGCTTCCATCTGGCAGATATCATAAAACCACTCTTTCATGCGGTGTGCCAGACGCAGATCCTCGCTATAGTGAAGCATTAAATCACAGGCCTGTTTGTTCTCATCTTTCAGCTTTTTATAGCGGGTCAGAATGAGTTTCCGGCTGCGTTTATAATACTTACGCAGAGAAACCGGCATGGAGCGCTGCAGCCGTTTGCGTACATTTTCAATCGCCCATGTCATCTGCCGGATGAAATGATATTTATCCACGATGATTGTAGCGTTTGGAAAGAAGGTCTGTGCAAGTTCGGTGTAGGGGCGCCACATATCGCAGACGAAGAACTTTACCTTCAGGCGTTCTTTCCTGGGAATGTTCCGCCAATAATCAGCCAGATGGCTCTGGGTCCGATCCGGGAGAATGTCGAGGATCCGGCGCTTTTTCGGATCAACCAGAATGCACTGATATTTACCGGTAGAAGCATTGCCTTTGAATTCGTCAATGGAAAGCGCTTGTGGAAGCTGGTCAGGCGGAGGATAGCAAATCGTGTCCAGAAGGCGGCAGACCGTCTGGACGGAAACACCGGTAAGCTCTGCAATCTGTTTTAAGGAAAAGGTCTGCCGGAGCAGGGAGACAATGTAAAATGCCAGTCTGCGGGTCCTGCGGTGGTAGCTGGGGAGGAACGAATAGGGTTCCGTGAACCGTTTGCGGCAGTATGGGCAGAGGTAGCGGCGTTTGCGAAGGAGCAGGATTACTTGTTTTCCCAGTAAGGGAATGTCCTGGACTTCTTGTAAACGGTAATCATGAATCCGTTTAGTTTTAGCCCCACAGCAGGGACAAGTCTGTTCTACCGGTTGGGACTGGATGAAAATTTTAATGAAAGAGTCTGCCTGAACCACTTTTTTAATAAAAACACCTTCCAAGTTAAGGAAGGCCTTGGTATAATTAGGGTACATCTATAAGGGGTCACCTCCGTAACATTAAACTTTGGTCGGGATAATGTGTTTAGGAGGCTTCTTATAGATGTATTTTATTACAACGAAAAGAATGTTGGAAGTGTGCTTTTCAGCACACCCCAACATTCAGTATAGAACCTTTTTATTTTAGTTAAAAACAAAAAGCAGGGAGAGGCAATACCATGAGGACAAGGAAGATGAAAAGGTGGCTGTCAATTATACTGGCAGGCCTGGCGGCAGTGATTCTTATTGCAGCGGCAGGAGGGGCATTCCTGTTCCGGCATGAGTTAAAGACGTTGCACTCGCTTAAAAAGGTGGATGACAATGTGCTGTATACCATGAAGTATGATGGGGATTATGGATTTGATGAATTTCTGGAGACAGGGGCCAGCAGTGACAGTGAGCTGGTGGAATTTGTGACGAATCGTCTGTTAAAGGGAATTCCGCTGGAATTTTCTATTCCTGACTTAGGCTGCTCTACCTTCAGCGCACAGACAGAGGACGGGGCCCGCATATTCGGCCGGAATTTTGATCTGACGTATTCGCCGGCCATGTTCGTATTAACAGAGCCAGCCAACGGTTATCGTTCCATGTCAACAGTCAACTTGGCATTTCTGGGGTTTGGAGAGGACAAGCTGCCGGATACATTGAAACGCAAAATTATAACGCTGGCAGCGCCCTATGCCCCTTTGGACGGTGTGAATGAAAAGGGGCTGGCGGTGGCTGTTCTGCGCATTGGCGATGAGCCTACAAACCAGGATACGGGAAAGACAGATATTACCACCACCACGGCTATACGTCTTATGCTGGATAAGGCCGCCAATGTGGATGAGGCCCTGGAACTACTGGCACAATACGACATGCACTCGTCGGCCGGGAGCTGCTACCACTTCCAGCTGGCAGATGCACTGGGCAACAGTGCGGTGGCAGAGTATATTGATAATGAATTTGAAGTTATCGGAAAAAAAGGAGATTACCAGGCTGCAACGAATTTCCTGCTGTCAGAGAAGAAATTTAATTTTGGAAATGGTCAGGACCGTTATCAGATATTGGAACAGGCATTGGGAGAATGTGCCGGCATTGTTAGGGATGAGCAGGAGGCTATGGACCTGTTGGAAGCTGCGTCTAAGGACTGGCATGTGTCTGAGACAACAGGACGTCTTAATGCCACACAGTGGTCCATTGTATATAATTGCACGGACCTTACAGCCAGTGTGGTTACCGGGAGGCAGTATGACAAGCCTGCCCATGAATTCAGTCTTAAATAGCAATCTATTCTTTTGCGGAGAGCAGTCTCTTGACTGTCTTTCCGCTGTTGTTTTTTGGAAGGTTTTCATGGAATATAATATCTCTGGGAATTTCCCAGGATTCCAGATAATCATTCAGCCCCCTTTTTATAATACGGCGCAGGGAAACTGCGTCCTGGCCGGAAGGATTGGGCACTGTGAGGACAACATGGGCCTGCAGGGCATTGTTTTGAAGAATAACAGCGGCTTCCTGTATCTGAGTCAGGGAGTTCAGGGCATTTTCTATTTTTACAGCTGAGACTTTTCTTCCGTGAATATTATATACATTGTCTTTACGGCCATTAAAATACAGATAACCTTTATGGTCTGTATAGCCCATATCGCCAACGCTGTAAGGTCCCGTGATTCCTATGGCGGAATAGGGAGTATCAACATAGATTTCGCCGTTACGGAGGGTTACATCCACGCCGGGAAAGGGTTTGCCGATACAGGCAGGATTATCATTCATTTCCTGGTCTGTCAGCCAGGTGACATAGCTCAGTTCACTGGCCCCATAATAGAGGAAACAGCAGCTGTTGGGATAGGCTGCTTTTAAAAGGACTATATCCCCGTGGCCAAGGCTCTGGGAACCGGCCAGGATGGTCTTGATATCAGGGCTGGGATGGGAGATATATTTTGCCAGGAGCCGGAGCTTGGAGGGGATGAGATAGAGGGCGTCCGCATGGTGAAGCTCTATTTCCCTGCACCAGACAAAAGGATTTACATGGGAAGCAGTGATGATGGATGCCCCTAGTGACAGAAGAGACAGATACAGATTCAGATTGCCGGTGAATGCCAGGCTGCCATGAGCAAAGAGCCGTGTTTGGGCAGTCATTCCAAAGATTGCATTTTGGGTAGGAAAGAAGGAGGCCCAGCTATCCAGGGTACGGAACCATAGTTTGGGCTGACCCGTTGAACCGCTGGTAAGCACTCCCATACAGGCTCCGGCAGGGAGTCCCTCTGTTATAAGGGATTCAGGAACATATTTCATGTCCGCAGGCACAATGACAGGAATATGGGATGTACCGCTTAACGCCAGAAACTGTACCAGCTGGCCGTGCACAGACGCTGCCCTGATCCATGCTGCGGAAGGCACAGACGGTTCCGGGGTCAGGGAACGGATACGGCAGGCTTCCCTGGTAAGCATGCTGTATGTATAAAACCGGCCGTTTTCGACCAGGGCTGTCCTGTGGGGAGGAATTGACTGAATCAGAGAGAGATAATCCGTAGAATGTTTCATGGGAGGACTCCTTTTGACGTATGACATTTGGGGAGATGATACTGATTACCGTTCCAAAAGAATGGCGCTTCCGATTCCGCCTGCGGCAGCCGCGCAGCAGATGCCCCGGCAGCTTTTTGACAGCTCCATGGATCTCATAAGATGGAGAAGGATAATGGCGCCGGAAGCCCCATAGGGATGTCCATAGGCCAGGGCGCCGCCCAACGGATTGTAACGGGATGCCTTATCCGGATACGCCCGGTTGATGAGAACATCAATGGCAGCAAACGCCTCGTTGCACTCAATGGCTCCTATGTCATCCATTGAGAGTCCGCTGCGTTCTAAAAGCCCCCTGACAGCAGGAAGCACGGAGGCAGGGCTCATAAGAGGGTCAGCTCCAACCGTACAGGCATTAGAAAAGCGGAAACAGGAGGAGAGTTTGTGCTTTTTCAGATACTGTTCTGAGCAGAGAAGAAGGAATGCAGCCCCGTCATTCATGGTACAGGCATTAGCAGCGTTGAGATACCGGCCATCCTTCAGGACGCAGGGCAGCCGGTCCAGCAGACGCTGATTCAGGCGGGGGCGGATTCCCTCGTCATGGGCAAGGCCATATACAGGGACAATAATGCCGTCAAGAAGGCCTTCCCGGGCTGTTCTGTACGCCCGCCTGTGGCTTTCCAGCACCCAGGCATCCATTTCTTCTGGGGTTATATGATAATGGCATATAGTCTTTTCCGCACCCTGCAGCATCACGTCCTCGCGATGAGGGCCGGGAATAAATTTGGCAGTGCTGTATGTCAGGGAAAGCTCCGTCCTGTGGGCATTGCAAATGCCGGCAGGATTACCGGAAAGAGTATCATCATGGGCGGCAGCAGCGTATGGATGGTTAGGGTTATAGCAGCGCATGGGCTGGGTGGAACTGCTTTCAAAACCTCCGGCAATTACCAGATCAGCCAGACCGCTCTGTATCCTGGCGGCGGCTGTTATGACGGCCTCCAGGGAGGAAGCGCACTGAAGGTCCACTGTAAAGGAAGGAATGGATTCTGAAAGTCCTGCTTCCAGCGCCATAAGGCGGGTAATGTTGCCTCCTCCTCCCACACAGTTGCCGCAGATTATCATATCAATCTTTGACGGCTGATACCGGTTGGTCAGTTCCTTTAACACAGCCGCCCCCAGATGCTCGGCGGGGACATGCCGGTATGCGCTGTTTCTGACGCCGATATAGCTGCGGAGTCCGCCCAGTATGAATACCTTGTCCATATAGGTCCCCCTAACGTGCCCGCTGGGCGTTTGACAGACTTATCTGCACCGGCTTTGCAATCAGGGCGGCAGCAAAGCATTTAAAAATGTCAAGGGGAATAAACGGGATTACGGCGGCTGTAAAGGTAGCTGCCCAGTCCATTCCGGTTATGAATTTCATATACGCACTTCCCACCAGATAGATTACCGGCATTCCCACCAGAATGGTCACCAGGCAATACCGCTTAAAGCTGTAATATGTTCCCTTTAACCTTGACATGAGGATGACAGCTGGAATCCATGACATGATATAGCCTCCTGTTGGGCCAAACAGTTTTCCGGGACCGCCCATGGCGCCGGAGAATACAGGCAGACCAGTCAGTCCAAGAAGAATATACACGACCATGGTAAATGCTGCCTGCCTGGGAGTGAGAAGCAGTGCAATAAGGTTGACAACCAGGGTCTGGGCTGTAAGGCTGGCCGGTGTGAATGGAAGGGGGATGACAATATAAGCGGAAACGCATATCAATGCAGTCAGCAGTGCCATTTTGGTGAGTTCCACGGTGTTGAATTTCTGGTTCATGATTACCTCCGTTTTTGAGTTTGGTCTGATGTGTGAATGGTCATGGTAAAACAGGTAGCGCTGCCCATGGTTCCTGTTACTATATTGTTTTTTTGTTCCAGACGGACAGAACCGCCTGTATGGACAGGACGCAGGAACCGTATGGACAGAGTTTCTGCAGGTCTGTGGGAGCCGTACATTTCCTCCAGCCGGCTGAGAATCCACAGGCCGGGAATGACTGCATTTGGCCCATGGTGAATCGGGTTGGAATCCCCCGAATCAGCCAGGAAGCGATCAAGACATTTCTGGGGGAAGGTCATAGTCATCTGACCTGGCATACATCCAGATGCCATACACCCAGAAGTGGCAGGGGAAGCAGCCTGACTGGCAGGAAAAGTAGAGGCTTTGGCCCCCCAGGAATCCCTGAAAACCTTAATGTCCACCAGACAGATTTCAAGAGACTGGCAGGGCTGGCGGCAGGCATCATATGATGTAGTTTCCAACAGGACATATCCCTGAGCAGCCTTTTGGGGTATGGATTCGCATGATACAGGTTCCGAATGGCTGTGGATACAATACCGGGCCTTTCCAATCACCCACCCGTCAAAATCCTTTTGTCCCCATTGGCAGGCAGCTTGTATGAGCTTTATCATATTGGATACCTCTCTGAAATCTGTCATTATATTTTACTTATTATAGAGAGTCAGTGGCTGATTGTCAACATAAAATAGAATTTTGGTTAACAATTAAAAAGTATCATTGGCAGGCACCTGCTGGAAGGTATTCATTGCCACATGTTCGCTAATGGCATGAGGCTGCAATTAGCGCGGTGGAAACAGAGACAGAATTGACAATACTGGGAATCAATGACATAGAAAGCCCCTTTCCATATCCTTTCCGATATGGTAAGATAGGTAAGTAAATTGAGATTGTATAATGACAGGATGAAAAGATGAATTACATTGTTTTTGATTTGGAATGGAACCAAAGTCCCAATGGGAAGGAAGATTCGGTGGAGCATCTTCCCTTTGAAATCATAGAAATCGGAGCAGTGAAGCTGAACGGGAATTTTGAACAGACAGGAACGTTCCACAAGCTGATCCGGCCCAAGGTTTATAAAAAGATGCATTTTAAGATATCGGAAGTAACACACATGGATATGGCGGAGCTGCGTCAGGAGGGAGAACCCTTTGATGTAGTTATGAACCGTTTCCTTGCCTGGTGCGGGGAAGAGGAGTACTGCTTCTGCACCTGGGGCTCCATGGATTTGACCGAGCTTCAGAGGAATATGGCTTATCATAAACTTCCAAACCCATTTCCCAGGCCCCTTCTATATCTGGATATCCAGAAGCTTTACTGCCTTCAGTACGGGGACGGAAAAAACAAGGTATCCCTTGATATGGCGGTACAGATTCAGGGAATGGAGGAGGAGAGGCCTTTTCACAGGGCGCTGGACGATGCCTATTATACCGGCCGCATCCTTTCGGTTCTGGACATGGAGACGTTTGGAACCTATGTGTCGGTGGATTATTACGGACTTCCCAGGAATAAGGCTGAGGAATACCGGCTGCATTTTCCGGAATACTCCAAGTATGTGTCCAGAGAATTTGACTCTAGGGAAGATATCCTTAAAGATAAGGATATAACAGATATGAAATGCGTGAAATGCAGCAGGATGCTGCGCAAGAAGATCAGGTGGTTTCCCTATGGACAGAGATTTTATTTCTGTCTGGCCGTATGTCCTGAGCATGGATATGTGAAAGGGAAAATAAGGGTAAAAAAGTCAGAGGATGACCGCCTTTATGCTGTGAAGACAGCAAAAATGGCGGATGCCCAGGATGTGGAGCTTCTGGCCCAGAAGAAGGAGGACGGCCGGAAAAAGCGCAGTGCCAAGGCCCACCATAAGGCTGCCTCCAAATCCCTGAAGGGGAAAAGCAAACAGAACCAGCCGGATAAGGTGTCATAGAAAGAAACGGAGCAAGTACCTGGCTGCACTTACAATCTCCCGGTCCCTCAAGTTTGAGAGACCGGGAGATTTTTGTCTGATTATGCCAGATGTTTCACGCTGGAGCGTTCCACCAGCTTTCCCGTAATCTGGGTCTTCATGGGCATGAACCGGGGATCCTCTATGAGCTGCATCAGCTGGATGACGGACTGCTTACCCATTATCTTTCTCTGTACATGAATGGTGGTCAGGGTGGGAGAGCTTATGGAGGAATAGGGAATATCGTCAAAGCCAATCAGGGATACGTCATTGGGAATTTTGTACCCCTTTTCCTTCAGAGCCTTCATGGCGCCCAGGGCAATGGTGTCGTTTTCCGCAAAAAAACAGGAGGGAAGCACCGGGTTCTGATCCAGTATTCTGAAAAAATCGTCATGGGCACCCAGCATGGTGGGTTTTACACGAAACTCATTTTTAGAGTCAAACTGAAAATTCAATTCTTTTACATATCTGAGAAAGGCTATGTGCCGTTCATTAAAGTTTTCTGCCCCGGTGGTACTGCCCAGGTAGCCCAATTCGGTATGTCCGCATTCTTTGCAGTACTGGAGGGCGATGTGGACATTTTCGGCATTGTTCATGCATACACTGCTACAGTAATGGTTGGGGACGGTGTTGTCCACCACCACAAAGGGGATGGGAATGGAATCAAGGGCTGAAAATTCATCCCGCATTACCTCGGTTGCAATGAGGAACATCCCGCAGTATTTGCTGTAATCAATGGAATCAAGGGCTGACTTTAAACCGGTTTTGACCACGGTCATGGTCATACCCAGCTGCTCCGCGCGGAGCTGTTCCTCGATGGAATCAATAATCATGGAGATGAATCCCTGATTTTCCTCCACCAGCATACCGCTTTTATAGTATTTTACCAGGAGCACGTTCTTGCCGCTTTTGGGCTTACGGGCAGGAGGCATGTACTGGCAGGCTTTTACCGCATCCAACACCTTCTTTCGTGTATCCTCACTGACTCCCTTTTTTCCGTTTAACACAATGGAAATGGTTGCGGGTGAAACGCCAATCTGCTTGGCCAGCTCTCTGACGGTCATATGAAATCTCTCTTTCCGGATTGCAGACGTTAAATTAAACATAATTGAACAATCCATGTGTTTTACTAATCATACTATAATTTGAATTATAACACAGGGTTGAAACTGGGTCAATTCAATATATAAAATTGAATGTTTACTAAACAAAAATAAATACAAAAACGGCTAAAATGGGGTCGTTTATTGATTTGAACAATTAAAATGCACAATAAAAACAATAATTTATGGAAAATTATAACAAAAACACCAAAGACATATTGACATTGAAGAAAAATCGTTGTACTATTTAGTTAACACAAAGAACGAGGCACACATATTGTTTAGTAAACAATATCAATAACAAAAAGGAGGAAAGAGTAAATGAGAAAAATGAAAAAAGTTGTCAGCGTAATTGCAGCGGCTGCTATGGCAGCATCCTTGCTGGCAGGCTGCGGAGGCTCGGGAGGTTCATCCACCACGGCAGCAGAGACTAAGGCGGCAGAAACCACCGCAGCAGCGGCGGAGACCACGGCAGCAGAGGCAGCGGCAGATACCACAGCGGCGCCGGCTGCAGCAGAGAATCCGGTGGCAGGCAAGAAGGTGGCCTATATCATGCTTCTGCCTTCCGCAACTATTTTCCAGATGTGGAAAGATTCCTGTGCATCTCTTTGCGATGCCCTGGATGTAAAGTTTGATTTCTTCTTCTGTGACGGTGACTTCAACAAGTGGCAGGATACCATCCGTACCTGCGCATCCGCAGGATATGACGGACTGCTGGTCAGCCACGGCAATCAGGACGGTTCCTATGTATTTCTTAAGGAAATCACAGAGCAGTATCCGGATATGAAGATTGTTACCTTTGACACACAGTTCTACTCCGACGGAGAGTATCAGAAGCTTCCGGGCGTTACCCAGATGTTCCAGCAGGATAAGTCCCTGGTTACCGTTCTTTTGGACCAGATGATTGAAAAGTATGGAGAAGGTGTCCGTCTGATTAAGGTTTGGAGAGGTCCTAACTACAACAGCCCATTTGACCGCCGCGAGGTTGGCTGGCAGGAGTATGAGGCAGCCGGTAAGATCGTGACTGTAGGCGAGGTACAGCCTCTTCAGGATTCTGTTGACTCGGCAAACACAGTGACTGCTGCATATCTGCAGGGCGTGAACAGAGCGGATGTGGACGGCGTCATTGCATACTATGACTTATACGGCCAGGGCGTTTACAACGCAATTGCTGAGAATGACAACTTTAACGGCAAGAACGGCGACGCACTTCCCATGGCATCTGTTGATATTGACCCGGTTGACGTGACCAACATGCAGACCCGTCCTGACATCTGGACCGCAGCAGGAACAACCGACTGGACCATGAACGGCGAGATTGGTATGCGTATCCTGATGCTGGAGCTGGCAGACCAGTATGATAAGATTTTTGACCCTGCAACCGGCGAGAGCGGCGTGGATGTAGTTGAAGTTCCCGGCACCGCAATCAAGGCGGATGCGCTTAAGTCAGATTCCACCGTTGAGAATCTGGGCAATATTGCCGGCGAGACTTACGGAAATCTGGATTATCTGTCTGCTGCAGACTGGATGCCAAAGGATTTGATTCACAAATAAGCGGCCAGTAAAAAACGAGGTTTTTTTAGAACACAAAACCACAGGCAATCGTTTTTTTGGGAAGCGCGGGTTTTGGCCTGCGTTTCCCTTTTTTAAAAAGATTGTATCGCTGAAAAGAGGGACTCCATGGATAGGATTAAATTAGAGACGAAACATGTTTCCATTGAATTTCCGGGCGTCAAAGCACTTGATGACATTAATTTTGAGGTGACCACCGGTGAAATCCGGGCAGTCGTGGGCGCCAACGGAGCGGGGAAATCAACTTTGATGAAGGTGCTGGCAGGGGCAAACTCCACTTATACCGGAGAAGTGCTGCTGAATGGAAAAAAGGTGGAGGTAAGGACACCGGTGGATGCCAAGAAACTTGGAATCCAGATTGTGTATCAGGAAGTGGATATGGCGCTGTATCCCACCTTATCAGTTGCGGAGAACATTGTACAAAACGATATGGTCATGGGAAAGAGCGGCTATATTGTAAACTGGAAAAAAGCATACAAGCAGGGGCGCGAGGCCCTGGACCGGCTGCATATCGGCCGCGACCAGGTGGATGAACACGAACTGGTTCAGAACCTGTCCCTGGCCCAGAAACAGATGGTGCTTATAGCAAAGGCCATCCGGTCGGAATGTAATTTCCTGATTCTTGACGAGCCGACCGCGCCATTAAGCAATACCGAGACAGAGGAACTGTTCCGGATTGTCAAGCATTTGCATGAAACGGAAAATATTGCGATTCTTTTTATTTCCCACCGGTTAAATGAAATCCTGGAGGTCTGCGAGAATTATACGGTGATGCGAAACGGCAAAATGATTGACACCACACCGGTTACAGGGGAGACTACCACTAAGGAAATCGTGGAGAAGATGCTGGGGCGCAAGTTCGAAGAGAACTTCCCAAAGGAAGCCTGCCAGATTGGAGATGTGCTGTTTCAGACAGAACACTTATCCGGCGCAGGCGGCAAGGTAAAGGACGTGTCCATACAGGTGAAAAAGGGCGAAGTGGTAGGAATCGCCGGACTGGTGGGAGCCGGAAAATCCGAGCTTTGCAAGACCATCTTCGGTGCATATAAAAAGACAGGCGGGAAAGTCCTTCTGAAGAACAGGGAGTTAAAGATAGCAAATCCCTCCGGGGCAGTAAAGAACAGGATGGCTCTGGTACCGGAGGAACGGAGAAAGGAAGGCGTTCTGGTAAATGAGAATGTAAGCTTTAATTTATCGGCGGCCTGTCTTTCACGGTTCTGCACAGGACCTTTTATCCGCAGGCGGAAAGTGGACGACAATGCGAAGCGGTTTGTAAAGGACCTTGGGATTTCCACGCCGAGCGTGAGGCAGCAGGTCAAGAATCTTTCCGGCGGCAACCAGCAAAAGGTAGCCGTGGGAAAATGGCTTGCGGCGGACTGCGATGTATACATATTTGACGAACCCACAAAGGGAGTGGATGTGGGTGCAAAGCAGGACATTTTCCATTTGATCAATGAAATTGCGAAACAGGGAAACTGTGTTATCTATGCTTCCTGTGAAAACTCGGAGCTGCTGTCTTTGACAGACCGCATGTATGTCATGTACAACGGTACGGTCATGGCAGAGCTGGAAACCGCTAATACCACGGAGGACGAAATCATGTACTACTCGGTTGGCGGGAAAGACAATAAGAACGGGAAATAATAGACAGGAGGGATACGGTAGCGATGAAAAGTCGTACAAATATTAAGAGGTTTTTAGTGGATTGGGCTGCGGTCCTGGCATTGATGGTTTGCTTTGTTGCATTTACAGCCTATAAGGGCAATTCCTTTATGTCAACAAGCAATATGGTGAATATTCTCAGGGCAATGGCCATTAATACAGTGTTTGGTATAGCGGCCACCATCACCATGGCGCCGGATGGTTTTGACATGTCGGCCGGAACACTGGCCAGCTGTTCCGCGTATGTGTTTGTATCTGCATATCTCTGGCTGGGACAGTCATTAGGAATGTCAATTCTTATCTGTATTCTGGCTACTCTGGTTATGTACCAGCTGACCATGTTCCTGATTCTTGTGTGCAAGATTCCGGATATGCTTGCCACCTGTGCCCTGATGTTTGTCCATCAGGGAATCGGACAGTGGTATATAGGCGGAGGCGCTGTCTCCACCGGTATGAAGACTTCCTGGGGAGCGGCTCCTGCACGTACCGCGCTTTCGGAATCATTTTCAGCCATCGGACGCGCTCCTTGGATCATTATTATCATGCTGGGCTGTGTGCTTGTGGCCTATCTTTTCCTTAACTTTACCAAGCATGGCCGGTATCTCTACGCTATGGGCGGCAATAAGGAAGCTGCAAAGCTGTCTGGTATTGATGTAAAGAAATACCGCTATCTGGCCGGTATGATTACAGCAGTGTTCATCGCCATCGGCGGTATTCTGGTGGCATCCAGGGGAAGCTCGGCCCAGGTTATGTGCTGCGATAACTATTTGATGCCGTCACTGGCAGCTGTTTTCGTGGGACGTACCGTGGGCGGCGCTGAGAAGCCCAATGCACTGGGAACCATGATAGGCGCCATGCTGGTTTCCACACTGGAGAACGGACTTACCATCTGCGCGGTTCCGTTCTATGTTCTGCCGGCAGTAAAGGGTGCTGTCCTGGCACTTGCGCTTATTGCAGCTTATGCGTCTAAAAAAGAAGATTAATCAGGAGGTTACTACATATGTCAAGATTTGATCATTATTTTCAGATGAACGTGGGGGATGTCATTGAGTATACACTGGAGAAGACAACGGAAATTCCCTGGGACCGCGATTCCATGGAGGCAGTGGTTCCTCCTTCCCATGGCAACCTGAACTATGTATACCGTGTATGGGACGGCAAGGGCCATTCCATCTACATCAAACAGGCCGGATCCGAGGCCAGGATATCCAAGGATATAAAACCATCCAGGGACAGAAACCGCCTGGAGTCCGAAATCCTTATGCTGGAGGACCAGTATGCGCCGGGAATGGTGCCTCATGTGTATTTCTTTGACACCGTTATGTGCGCCTGCGGTATGGAGGACTGCTCTGATTATGCTGTCATGCGTGACGCCATGTTAAAGCATGAGACCTTCCCCGGGTTTGCTGAGGACGTATCCACCTTTATGGTCAATACCCTGCTTTTGAGCAGCGATGTGGTCATGGACCACAAGGAGAAGAAGGAGCTGGTGAAAAAATTCATCTCGCCGGACCTGTGTGATATCACGGAAAAACTTGTGCTCATGGAACCTTATATGGATTTGTATAACAGGAACAATGTATATGCGCCTAACCGGGATTTTGTGAAGAAGGAGCTCTATGAGGACGAGGCGCTCCACCTGGAGGTGAGCAAGCTTAAATTCCGTTTTATGACAGACGCCCAGGCCCTTCTGCACGGCGATCTCCACACGGGCTCCATCTTTATACGCCAGGATTCAACAAAGATATTTGACTGTGAATTCGGAACCTATGCGCCTATGGGTTATGATGTGGGAAATGTGGTGGCTAACCTTATATTCGCATATGACAACGGCCTTTCCACGGACGACGGACCGTTCTGCGACTGGTGTCTTAAGACCATTGAAGAGACAGTGGACCTCTTTATAGAGAAGTTTGGCAGGAAATATGACGAGGCAGTGACAGAGCCAATGGCTAAGGTAAAGGGTTTTAAGGAGTGGTATTTTGACGGAATCCTTAAGGATACCGCCGGTTATGCAGGTACAGAGCTGCACCGCAGGACCGTGGGCATGGCCAATGTGGTGGATGTGACCACCATCCAGGATGAAAAGAAACGTCTCCTTGCGGAGCGCATCAATATACTGGCAGGCAAGGAATATATCATGAACCAGGGAGCCTTCCGGACCGGCGCCGATTACGTTGCGGCGGTGTTAAGGGCAAAGGAAGCAGCCCAAAAGACCCTTTAGGCACGGTTGGGATATAAAAAGGGATTATACAGGTTTAGTAGAGAAGGAGGCATAAAAACCATGACGGTAGAGGAATTTTTTGACCAGGTAATCACGGTCAGAATGAGAGAGGACAGAAGCTCGCTGGACATCATAGACCAGACGCTTCTTCCGGGTACTATTAAGCGCATTCATCTGAATACGAAAGAGGAAATATGGGAGGCAATCAAGAAGCTGAGAGTGCGCGGCGCTCCTGCAATCGGCGCTGCGGCTGCCTATGGAATTGCCCTGCTGGCATCGGGCATTGCCGAGGACCAGTATGACGCGTTCTACAGCCGGTTTAAGGAATTAAAGGATTATCTGGCTTCGTCCAGGCCAACGGCTGTCAATCTGTTCTGGGCGTTAAACCGTATGGAGGCGGCTGTGATTGCCAACAAGGAAAGGGGCGTGGCTGCAATCAAGGAGCTGCTCTTTGAGGAGGCGGATAGGATTCGCGAGGAGGATATCCAAATCAGCCGCGGTATCGGGGAGATTGGCTTTGGACTGCTGAAAGAGCTTAAAAAGGAGGGGAAGGAGATCGGTATTCTGACCCACTGCAATGCAGGAACGCTGGCCACGGCCAAGTACGGGACAGCTACAGCGCCCATGTATATTGCCCTGGAAAAGGGATGGGCGGGAACAGATATGCATGTTTACTGTGATGAGACAAGGCCGCTTCTCCAGGGCGCCCGCCTCACCTCCTTCGAGCTGTACAATGCCGGCATCACCACCACCCTGCAGTGCGACAACATGGCGTCCATACTGATGAAATCAGGAAAAATTGACATTATCTTTGTGGGCTGCGACCGGGTGGCCAGAAACGGCGATGCCGCCAATAAGATAGGAACCAGCGGTGTGGCCATTCTGGCAAAGCACTATGGAATCCCATTCTATGTGTGCGCGCCGACCTCTACCATTGATATGGATACACTGACAGGCGACCAGATTCCCATTGAGATGCGAAGCCCGGATGAGGTGACCGAGATGTGGTATAAGGAGCGCATGGCTCCGGAAGGAATCAATGTATACAATCCTGCCTTTGACGTGACCGACCACTCCCTGATTACGGGCATCATTACGGAGAAGGGGATGTGCCGCGCGCCATATGACAAGGCGTTTGAAGCCTTGGGAATAGGGAGGTAAGCATATGCTGAGTGGAGTACCTGCAAGCATTTCGCCTGAGCTGCTGAAGGTTCTGCATGAGATGGGGCACGGGGATACCCTGGTTATCGGGGATGCCAATTTTCCGGCTGCATCCATTGCGGCAGAGAAGAATCATATTAATATCCGGTGCGACGGGCACCGGGCCACAGACATGCTGGACGCCATCCTGCAGCTGATGCCTTTGGACGGCTTTGTGGAGAAACCCGTTACCATCATGGATAAAATGGAAATGCACCGTGACCTTAAGTGCCCTGTTTGGGACGAGTTTACGGATATTGTGGCAAAACATGACGAACGCGGCGCGGATGCAGTGGGCTTTTTGGACCGGTTCGCGTTCTATGACGCGGCAAAGGATGCCTATGCGGTGGTATCCACCTCAGAGACGGCATTTTATGCCTGCATTATGATACAGAAAGGATGCCTGTAACGGCAGAGCGGAGGGATTTTACATGCTTGATATATTAAAGGAGCAGGTGGTTGCAGTTGCAAAGGAGGCGGAGCGCCTGGGCATGTGCAGGCACAAATCAGGCAATTTCAGCATCTATGACCCGGAGACGGGATATGTGGTGATAACGCCCAGCGGTGTGGCCAGGGATGTGCTGGGGCCGGAACACGTCTGCGTCATGGACCTTAGCGGTAAGGTGATTGAGAGGGCGGCAGAGGTCAAGCCCTCCAGCGAGGCCATGATGCACCTGTATATTTATAAGGAAAGAAAGGATATCCGGGCAATCGTGCATACACACGCCCGCTATTCCACTGCGTTTTCCATCATGAATAAGCCTATTATGCCCATTGTTTATGAGTGCGCCTACCTGGGCAAGACGGGAACAGTTCCCGTGGCGCCTTATGGACGGGCCGGAACCGTGGACCTGGCTGAGAAGGTGGCGGAAGTGATGAAGGAGTATGACTGCTGTCTCATGGAGAGCCACGGCGCCATTGCAGCGGATAAGGACATGGACGCGGCATTCTTAAAGGCCCAGTACGTGGAGGAAATCGCGGAGATGTATTATATCACTCTGGCCGCCGGAAACGGGGCAGAACCACATGCCCTGCCGGTGGAGGAACTGCAGAAGTGGGCTTATCCAAAAGAAATCATTCTTTAGAAGGATTTAGGAGGTTCTATGAAGAAAATAATAAATGCCCCGGAAGCATATACGGATGATATGCTGCGCGGGATCTACGCTGCCCATCCGGATATGTTGAAATATGTGGAGGATGACCTCCGCTGCTACTGTACGGCAAAAAAGAAACAGGGAAAGGTGGCAATCATTACCGGCGGGGGCACCGGGCATCTGCCGCTGTTCCTTGGATATGTGGGTGAGAACCTGCTGGACGGCTGCGGGGTCGGCGGTGTGTTCCAGTCGCCTTCTTCGGAACAGCTTTACAATGTGGCCAAGGAAGTGGAGGCCGGGGCAGGAGTCCTGTTCCTCTATGGGAATTATACAGGGGACATTATGAACTTTGATATGGCGGCTGAGATGCTGGATATGGATGATATCAGGACGGCCAGCATCGTGGGAGCGGATGATGTGCTTTCCAATAAGGACGCCCAGGTTCGCCGGGGAGTGGCCGGAATCTTCTTCATGTATAAATGCGCAGGGGCCATGGCTGCCCGGATGGGAACGCTGGAGGAAGTATTGGACGCGGCAAAAAAGGCAAAGGAAAATACCAGAACCGTTGGATTTGCCCTGACGCCCTGCGTCATCCCGGAAATCGGCCATTCCAACTTTACCCTGGCAGAGGACGAGATGGCCTTTGGCATGGGAATCCACGGTGAGCCCGGAGTGTGGAACGGCCCGGTTAAGACAGCGAATGACCTGGCAGAGGAATCCGTGGGGGAGATACTGGGAGATATGCCCCTGAATCCGGGTGAGGAGGTCTGCCTGCTGATTAATGGCCTGGGAGCAACCAGCCAGGAGGAGCTGTATATTCTGTCGGGAAGCGTGCACCGTATTCTGGAAGAAAAGGGAATTAAGGTGTACCGCACCTTTGTGGGAGAATATGCCACCAGTATGGAGATGGCCGGAGCTTCCATATCCATCTGCCGCATGGCAGACCAGGAGATGAAGCAGTGGATTGACATGCCTGTCCATACGCCGTTTTACACCCAGGTGTAACCGGTAATACTTATCTGGTTGGTTAAGGAGGAAATAGAATGGAACGGATTACATGCCATGAACTTCCGGATCTCTTTCAGGGTGCGGCGGATATCTTCGGGGAGAAAAAGGAAGAGCTCTGCGAGATGGATGCCAGAATGGGAGACGGAGACCTGGGGCTGACCATGCAGAAAGGGTTTGGGGCTTTGCCCCAGCTGATACGGGATAATGAGGCGGAAGGAGATATTGGAAAAACGCTCATGAAGGCGGGTATGAAAATGGCTGCTCTGGTTCCGTCCACCATGGGAACCCTGATGTCCAGCGGAATCATGGAAGGCGGAAAGGCCATTGGCAAAAAAGGAGAGATGGGGCCCGGGGAGCTTGCGGATTTTCTGGCCGGTTTTGCCAGAGGGATTGCGCACCGCGGAAAATGCCAGTTGGGAGACCGTACCATCCTGGATGCTGTGGACGCCGGGGCAAGGAAGGCCCAGGAGGCCTGTGCAGAAGGCGCTGACATGGGGGCCATGCTCCGCCGGGCGGCAGAGGGCGCAAAGGAAGGCGTGAAAGCAACCGAAGATATGCTTCCGAAGTATGGAAAGGCGGCTGTGTTTTCTGCCAAAGCCAAGGGCGTACCGGACCAGGGCGCTGTGGCGGGACAATATTTTCTGGAAGGATTGGGGAGATATTTTCTATAAAAAGGATCTTTTTATAAAAAGAGGACCGCTCTGTCCGGGCGGTCCTCTTTTTGCTCGTCTTTTTATTTTATTCCTCGCGCATCCGGTAGCCAACCCCGATTTCCGTAAATATGTACTGGGGTTCAGCGGGATTTTCCTCCAGCTTCCTTCTGATATGGGCCATGTTTACCCGCAGAATCTGGTTGTCACTATCCGCAAACGGACCCCATATTTTGGAAATAATACTCTCATAGGTCATGACCTTGCCGGCATTCTGGGCCAGCAGGGAAACCAGCTTATATTCGATCTGGGTCAAATGGACATCCTGTCCCTTTACCTTTACCAGCCGGCGTTCAAAGTCAATGAGAAGATCGCCTACTTCATATTTAAGACTCTGGGTGCCGGCCGCTCTCTGGCTGTGGCGCAGCGCGGTGCGGATGCGGGCCAGCAGCTCAGCCGTGCCAAAGGGTTTGGTGAGGTAGTCGTCTGCTCCCAGGTCCAGGGCAGCCACCTTGCTGCGCTCCAGGGTCCTGGCGGAAATCACGATGATGGGCAGGGCGCTGGTGGATCTGACCTCCTGTATGAGTTCCAGGCCGTCCATGTCCGGCAGTCCCAGGTCCAGAAGTACCACATCTGGCTTAAGGGATTCGATGAGCTTCAGCCCGTCCGTTCCGGTGTTGGCGCAGGTAACCTGGTAGCCCTGGGGGGACAGGACAGTCTCTATGAAGTTACAGATGTTCTTCTCGTCTTCAATGATGATGATGTTGGCTTTGGTATTCATGATTTAGTATTCCCTCCAATCTGGTAAGGTAAATGTAAACTGGGCGCCCCGCAGGTGATTTCCGGCATGGATTTCGCCTCCGTGGGCATTGATTATGGTTTTGCAGATGCTCAGGCCGATTCCCATTCCTTTGTGTCCGTCACCGGTATGGTTTTCCGATGTCCCTCCGCCGTCAAAAATCGTATCCAGCAGTTCGGGAGCAATCCCCTTGCCGTAATCTTTGATGGAAACAGAGAGTCCGCTTTTTTCGGAGGCAGCCACCAGGTCAATGGGCCCATTGGTACCGGAATGGAACAGGGCGTTTTCCAGAAGGTTATTGATTACCTGCTCTATCAAGGTTGCATCCATGGGTATTATGATGACGGAGTCGGGAATGCTGACCCGCACCTGGACATCCGGAAACCGTTTTCTGAACCGCTGCACGGATTCGGATATGACTTCTTCCAGGGATTCGTCTGCCTTGACCACGGAGGCCACGCCTTTTTCGTCCTGGATTCTGGTGACTGAAAGCAGATTCTCCACCATATTGAGAAGCCACTGGGCATCTTCCTCTATGTTCCTGACCAGCTTCCGTTTTTCCTCAGGAGACATATATTCCTCCTGAGCCAGGTAGGTGGAGCTGGAACCGATGATGCTGGTCAGGGGAGTGCGCAGGTCGTGGGACATGGCCCGCATCAGGTTGGCCCTCATGGTTTCCTTTTCCGCATTGAGCAGCATGCGGTCTTTTTCCTGAAGCTGGACATTCTGCTTGGTAATCATGATGCAGATGCTGCTGGACAGGCTGGATATGAGGGCCATGCCCAGGAAGGTGATGGGATAACCGGACATGGTGAAATTTAAAGTCAGGTAAGGGTATGTAAAGGCAAAATTCACCCAGAATACGCCGAAAAGAGAAGCCAGGATACCGGCGCCGTAGCAGCTGGTAGCACGGGCAATCATGATGATGGCCAGGGTGTATATGATGGATATATTTGTTACATTGTTGCTGAAGTGAAAAAATATGGTGGAAACTAAAGTGGCTGCAGCCATATATTCAATGGTAATGGGCAGATTCCTTACCAGATTTATGGCAGCAGCCTTAAGGTCGGTTTTATTTATATGGAATGATTTCATTACATATTCCCCTGTTGGCGTTAGATGCATTCCGGCTGCATAGATGAATTAACAATTTTTATTATAGCGTATGCCGGGGGGAAGTTCAACGGAAAAAGGATTTTTTGCGCCTCCGTCCCCTGCCTTTTTTTCCCTTTTCTCCCAGAGGAGGGGAGGATACGCGGCGCTGGGCCACCAGCTTTTCAAAATCCGAGGAGGAAAAACCGATGTCTTCCAGGCGCTCCAGCCTTCGCTGGCGTCTGAGGTATAGGTCCTCTTCTTCCTTCCTGCGCACATGAATCTTCACGGCCGCCACAATAGCAATGATGACAGCCAGGGAAAATGCGATTCCCAGAATGGCCAGGGTGTTGGCCGGAATCCGGATGCTGGCAGCGGTCCCTTCCTTTGAAGTGATGTCCTGGCGGGGGGCCGGGGTCGGGGCCGGCGTCTGCCCGTGGGGAGTTTCTGCATTAGACGGTGCTTCCGGTGTATCCTGGAGGCCGGGGGCGTCTGGGCGGCCGGATGGATCCGAAGGAGCGGGATTATCCGCCTCTCCGTCCTGGCCTATGGAAACCGCAGAGGCTCCTGAGGCGTCCTGGGATGTCAGGGAGGCAGCGCTTCCCTCCAAACCAGGAGAACACAGGTACACGGAACCCACAGGCCTGTCATTGTACGTATAGCTGATACAGGCAATGGCTGCCTGGGGATGGCTGCCGTCCAAATCATAAGTAAGGGCGGACTGGGTGTCGGTGAAGTCGGCGTCCCTGGGTATCACCACGCGGCCGCTCCGGTCCAGCTCCAGGGATATGCTGTCGCCGGAGGTCATGCCGGCAATGGTCATGTCATTTTCCAGGGACTTGTACCTGGTTTCGTAATCAACAGTCCGTAGAGACTGAAAATTGCGGAAACCAAAATCGAAAAGAGCCTTGGTATCAGAGTAATGGGACTGGTGGCCGTTGAGCACCACTGCAATCAGAGTCATGTCATTTTTCCTGGCACAGGTAACCAGGGTGTTTCCCGCTAAGGAGGTGTATCCTGTCTTGCCTGCAAAGGCGCCGGGATAATATACGGCTTCATTTTTATTTAACATCTTGTGGTGGTTGGCCACATAACCTCCCTCCGGGGTCCGCTTGGTGGGAGCCAGCTGGTAGCTTCGGGTGCCGTTGATGGTGAGAAATTCCGGGTTCTGGATGGCGGCTCTGGCTATCAGGGCCATGTCATGGGCCGTAGTGTAGTGGTTTTCGTCATTCAGGCCGCTGGGGTTGTTAAAATGGCTTCCCGTGCAGCCCAGGCTCCGGGCCTTCTCGTTCATCAGCTGGGCGAATGCCTCCCTGGATCCGCTTACATGGCAGGCCAGGGCATTGGCGCTCTCATTGGCAGAGGCCAGCATCAGAGCGTAAAGGCAGTCCCGCACGGTCAGGACATCCCCTTCATCAATGCCGGCGCTGCTGCTTCCAGCCTCCACATTGTATACATCGTCATGGGAAAATGTAACCATCTCATTCAGATCGCACTGTTCCAGCACAATCAGGGCTGTCAGTATCTTGGTGATACTGGCAGGGTAATAGGGCTGGTCCATGTTTTTTCCATAAAGAACCGTCCCGGTGTCGGAGTCCATGACAATGCCCGCGTCAGCCTGGATGGACACATCAGAGGGCCATTCGGGGGCTGCCGCTGCTGTTATGGGGAAAAGTCCTGCACACAGGCAGAGGCATATAAACAACATAAGGAATCGCTTCATCCTAATATTCTCCATTCACTTCTTTGCTAAGATACAGTATAAAGGATTTGCGGCTTCAAGTAAAGGCTGGAGAGGGGCGTTATTTTTGAATCTGTGTCCATTCAGCTTACTTTCCTGCGGTTTTTTATAGTTAGGAGCAGGCAGACTCCAAAGAGAATCAGGGACAGGGAGCCAAAGAGCAGGGCAATGCGGGCAGCCGTGTCCATGAAGAAGCCTTCAGGTACAATGTTGATGAGCATGTCCGTGGCAGGGTCCAGAATCCACAGGTCGTTGCTGAAGAAGATATGGTGGAACATGATGAAGTATTTGGTGAAGTCAGTGGATATGATGAGTCCAAGGGCCGTAATCAGCGCAAAGAACAGTCCGGTCCCCATGCACAGGGAAGGCGGAAGGACCCGTCCCATCCTGGCTTTGGTGGCAGCCATGAGGATGAGAAGGCCGGCTCCAAGGACCAGGCATATCCTGCGGATGGACAGGGCCTTCAGGAAAAGGACCTGCACATCCTCCATATGGGCGATTTCACGTTCATTGAAGAACTCCCTCTGTTCCCCTCCCATGGTGGTGGTCACATGGAGGTCCTCCCTGCCGCCTCTGAGATAATCCATCATTTCATCCGTCACATGGAGAAGATCGTCCATGGTCATGGACGGCAAGCTGTCCAGCACATTGTATTTGGTGTATTCCTTTTCAAAATAACCGGGCGTCCAGTATACCACTGCCTCCACGGAAGTGATGAAAAGAATAATCATCAGGCAAAATGCGGTTACGATTCCGGCGGTTCGGTGTAAATATTTCATGATTCCTCCTGTATGATAGTGTGGGATAAGTTTTATATAACAAAGAAAAGCCCGACCCCGCAGCTTTTCGTATCTGCAAAGTCAGACCTTTTAGTGCGCCTTCAGGGACTCGAACCCTGGACAAATAGATTAAGAGTCTACTGCTCTACCAACTGAGCTAAAGGCGCATGCGATTCATTTGTTTCTTTAAGTGACACGTCCACTATTATAATGCGTTTTAAGAAAAATGTCAACATTTTTTTCGAAAAAAGTTAATTATCAAAAAGGCTTATCGAAAAAGTTCATTATTTACTGGGCGGAATCGCCGGGTATCCCCTTCCCCGCAGATACCACCGGATCCGGTGATGCCTGGGGGAGGGATTCCTCAGCTGGTTTATACAGCATTACAGCACTTCGACCAGGAATTCGCAGTAAGGATCGCCGTTGGCACAGCATTTTGTCTCTGTTACCCGGCAGGGTTTTCCCAGGGCGGTGGAGAACATGCCCGCAGCCGTACCTGCCTCGTACACGCATATTTTGGAATGTATATTGGGAAGGCCGTAACAGTCCGCGCATTCATAATGCCTGTAGACTGCGTGGGTTTCATCAGCTTCCACTACTTCCTCAAAGGCGTATCCGTCCCTCTGGGCAATGGGCTGGTTGCTTTCCATGATTTCCGGCAGTGTCTTTCCCCTGATTTGGTCCGAGGTGATACTTTCTCCTATGATACGGGATATTTCATAGGCAGCCTCCTTCAGTTCCGGGTAAAACAGGAAGGTAAGGGTCTGACGTTCTCTCATATAATTAAAGGGCATATGGTCGCCCAGGCGGGGACGGATTTTCACCCCCTTTTTCTGGGCTGCGTATGCGTCCGCAAAGGAACGCATCACATAGGAATAATCATCAGCCATCTTTCTGGCGTGCTCTGTGTCTATCTGAATTTTACCCACGGTTACTCTCCTTTTTGGTAATAATGTTTTCCCGACGCAGCTGGCGCGGAGCTTTTCTTCCTGGCAAACAGCAGCACCACAAGGGTTAGTATATAGGGAAGCATCTGTACCAGCTGGGGAGGAATGTTGACTCCCTGCAGTCTGAACTGGAGGCTTTGGGCAAATCCGTACACCAGGCCTCCCAGCGCCACCCACAGCGGCTTCCAGTTTCCAAGTATCACCATGGACAGGGCGATATAACCTCTTCCTGATACCATGTCTTTGCTGAACATGTTGATATCCCCGATGGACAGGTAGGCGCCGCCTATGGCGGCAAGCATGCCGCTGGCCATGACGCAGAGATACTGCATTTTATATACGTTGACTCCCATGGTGCCCGCCATCTCGGGGTTTTCTCCGATGACCAGGATTCTCAGACCGGCCGGCGTCCTGTATAAGAGGAACCAGAGAAGAAAGACGCAGAGAACCAGGATGTAGAACAGGGGGGAAATGGTACCAATGATATCCCCAATGACAGGAATTTTTGAAATCACAGGCACACGCAGCATGCCCAGTCCCGCCACCATGCTGGACTTGCCCTTGGTGCCCCATATCATTTCCAGCAGGACAATGGTAATGCCGGAGGCAAAGATGTTGATGCCCACGCCTGCCAATACATGCTCGCATTTAAAGCCCACGGTCAGAGTCACCAGAACCAGACCCATGAGAATACCGGAGAGGGCGGCAAAGAGAAGGCCCATCCAGGCGCTGCCTGTCACATAGGAGCCCACCACTCCGAAGAAGCTTCCGATGAGCATGATGCCCTCCAGCCCCATATTGATGACTCCGGCCCGCTCTGACAGCATACCGGCCAGGGCGGCAAAGGAAATGGGTATGGCCACCCGGACCATGCCGGCTAACAGGGAGAGAATCTGTCCGCTCATGATGTCACCGCCTTCCTTCTTTTGTACAGATTTTGAATAGCAATTACGATTCCGGGTGTGGAGATAAACAGTATGATAAGGGCCTGGAGAACGGAGATGAACTCGCCGGGAATGTCCGTCATACGGTTCATGCTGGAGGCACCTGCGTTAAGGGCTCCGAACAACAGGGCCGAGGCCAGGGTTCCCAGGGGCTGGTTGTGTCCCATGACCGCAATGGCGATACCGCTGAAGCCGTATCCTGTGGTCATGCCGGATATGTAATAACCCTGTACGCCCATAACTTCGCAGGCGCCGCCAATGCCTGCCAGGGCGCCGGAAATGAACATGGCTGCCAGCAGGTTTTTCTTATTGTTGATGCCGGCTGATTCCGCGGCAAATGGGCTGTCCCCTGTCGCCCGCATCTCATATCCCAGCTTTGTCTTGTAGAAAAGGACCCAAAACAGAAATACGGCAAGGAGGGCAATGAAGATGCCTGTGTTCAGCCTGGTATGGGCTACCAGGGATACCAGCCTTGCGCTGTCTTGTATCTCCTCTGTCCTTACCACCATTCCCTCTGATTTAAAGGGATTGTTCACCAGGTATTCCACCAGGTACAAAGCCACATAGTTCAGCATGATGGTGATGATGACTTCGCTTATCTGCAGCTTATTCTTAATCACAGCCGCCAGCATGGCCCATATGCCGCCGAAGATGGCAGCCACCAGAATACATACAGGTATGTGCAGGACGGCGGGCAGTCCCGTGATATAAGTGCCTGCCAGGGCAGCAGGCAGGGCGCCCGCCAGAATCTGCCCTTCTATACCGATATTGAAGATACCGGCCTTGGACGCCACTGCCATGGCCAGTCCTGCAAATATCAGGGGAATGGCTGTGCCGGCAGTCTGGGCCAGGTTATAGGTGCTGCCGAACGCGCCTCCCAGCATGGCGGAGTAAGCTTCCACCGGGGAATACCCTGCGGCTGCTATGATGATGCCCGCCAATACCAGGGAGATCAGGAAGGAAATCAAGGTAAATGCCATGGTACGGCTTTTCAGATATTTAATCATTGTCTGCTGCCTCCTTCCGGGCATTGCCTCCCAGCATATAATAGCCCAGTTCTGTTTTGGTAAATGCGCCGGTCTCCTTTTCGGCCACGACTCTGCCCTCATAGAGCACCGCAATGCGGTCGGCCAGCTTTATAACCTCATCCAGGTCAGCGGAGATCAGCAGGATGGCGGAACCTGAGTCCCTCATCTGCATGAGATGCTGGTGGATGTATTCGATTGCTCCGATATCCACGCCTCTGGTGGGCTGGGCAGCCACAATAATGTTGGACTGGTGAAGGAGCGTGCGCCCGATGATCAGCTTCTGTTGGTTGCCCCCTGACAGGGAACTGGTGAGCTGGTCGATGCCGTCTGTCCTGACATCAAACTGTTTTATGGTGTCCCTGGCAACCTGTTTGATGCGTCTGATGTTCAGAAAGCCGTGTTTCACGTATTCGGGCCGGTAATGGTATCCCAGAATGAGGTTTTCCCAATTGGAAAATCCCTTTACAAAGCCGCGTTTGCCGCGCTCCTCCGGAATGTGGCCCACATAGTCCAGCATCCTGCGGGGAGAGATGGCGGAAACCGGCTGGGATCCGCAGCAGACCTGGCCTGTAAAATGATTCTCAATCCCTGTGACCACCTCAATGAGTTCGGTCTGTCCGTTTCCCTCCACGCCTGCAATGCCCAGTATCTCGCCTGCCCTGCATTCCAGGCTGATATCAGTGAGTACGGGGCGGCCCTTCTTTTTAAGGCAGATATTCTTAAGACCCAGCTTGACGGGGCCGGACCCATCGTAGGGAACCCGCTGTACATCAAAGGATATGGGTCGGCCTACCATGAGCTCAGCCAGCTTGTCTTCTGTGGCCTGGGTTGCCGGAAGGGAGGCGATGTTCTCTCCCCTGCGGAGTATGGTGATGTTATCCGCAATGGCCAGGGTCTCCTTAAGCTTGTGGGTAATAATGATGATGGTCCTGCCGTCCTTCTTTAGCTGCCTGAGCATGGCAAAGAGCTCCTGCACCTCCTGGGGGGTAAGGACCGCCGTGGGTTCGTCTAAAAGTATGATGGAAGATTCGTTGTAAAGGGCTTTGAGGATCTCCACCCGCTGTTTTTCTCCCACAGACAGGTTCTCTATCCTGCTTTCAGGATTCAGATCAAAGTGATACCGGCGGATGAGCGCATCCACCTTTTGGCGGGCTTTGCCGCGATCCAGTAAAATGCCTTTGCGCGGTTCATGGCCCAGGATGATGTTCTCCGTGATGGTGAGATTGCCTACCAGAACAAAATGCTGGTGGACCATGGATATGCCATAATCTATGGCGTCATGGGGCGAACGGATGGCTGCCGGGCTGCCGTTAATGAGAATCCGTCCCTTGTTGGCTTTATAAAGGCCGAACAAAATTTTCATCAAGGTGGTTTTGCCGGCGCCGTTCTCGCCTAAAAGGGAATGTATCTCGCCCTGTTCTACCTTGAGGGATACCTCCTTATTGGCATAGGAGCCGTGAAAGGTTTTGGTAATACCCTGCATCTCTATTGCATACATTGGGACCTCCCTGTGTGAAAGGAAAGGTGTTGCTTGTGGTAAGCAGCACCTTTCGCAGCCGGTTATTTAACTTCGTCTATGGTTGAAGGAACTGTGATCTCGCCGGAGATGATTTTATCCTTTGCGGTCTGGGCAGCGTCAAGGCTGGCAGGATCAATCTCTACCTTGGAACCTTCGTTTGTGATGCCCAGTGCGTCCTCCTTAAGTCCGGGTACCATGGTACCACCTTCAAGAGTACCGTCTATGGCTGATTTGATGCCGTCCTTGATGACTACATCAATCTTGCGGATAGCCGATAACATGATGTGGTCCGGGTCGATGAGACACTGGTTTACATCTGCGCCGATGGCCTTAAAGGTTCCCTGCTGTGCAGCGTTGAACACGCCCAGTCCGGAACCGCCGGCAGCGGCAAAAATGACGTCGGCGCCTGCGTCTGCCTCAGCCAGTGCCAGTTCCTTGGCAGTGGTGGTATCGGCAAAGGAGCCTACATATTTGACAATTACCTCCACATCCGGGTTGGCAGCTTTGGCGCCGGCCATATACCCGGCCACGAAGATATTCTGGGATGGGCTGTCCACGCCAACCACCATGCCTATTTTGTTGGTCTTTGTGTTAAGGCCCGCAACAGTTCCCACCAGATATGTTTTCTCATTGTCCTTAAACAGGACGCTGGTCACGTTGTCACATCCTGTCACCTCGCCGTCCACGAACAGGTATCTCTGCTCCGGAAACTCGGAGGCCACCTTCTGGAGGGCTTCTACGGCATCAAAGCCGCCGCCGATGATCAGGTCGTATTTGCCGGATGCGGAGAGGTCGGTAAAGTTGGCTTCAAATTCAGATATTTCCTTGGGCTCCACCAGCTGATACTCGATTCCGTAATCAGCCTTGGCAGCTTCCACACCGGCCAGCATGCTGTCATTGAATCCGCCGTCTCCCAGTCCGCCGATGCCGATCATAAGGGCAACCTTGAAAGGCTCTGAGCCGCCGCTGGGGACGGTCTGACCGTCAGCCGGAGCTTTTGCGTCTGCTTCCTTGGAGGCTGAGCCGTTGGAATCCGTTTCGCCGGAGTCTGCCGCTGTCTGGGTTCCTGCGTCTGGTGATGAAGCAGCCTTGCCCTGGCATCCGGCCAATGATACGGTCATGGCGGCTGTCAGCGCCAATGCTGTAAATAACTTTAAATGTTTCATGATAGTTTCCTCCTCTGTGTATACCCGCTACATGTCCAGGCGGTTCTGTACGGCCTTGGGCATCTCTATAATGTTTTCGCCGCAGTGGCAGTTCATAGTCTCAGGATTGATGGCAGCCATGGCTTCCAGCATGACCTTTCCCACCACCGGTGCGCATTCCGAATAAATGTCAAAAATGGAGCGTTCCCAGTTGGGATTGATTCCCTCGGCCGAATTGCTGATAACATACAGGGCCGCGTAGCAGGCGCCGATGGCCCTGGCCAACGCCGCTTCCGGCATCATGGTCTGTCCGCACACATCGCAGTGATCCGCGTACATTTTCTGGATTTCAGCAGCTGACTCGAATCTGGGGGCTTCCGCAACGCCGTAGATGCCGGTGCGGAACACACGGCGGAATACGCCGGAGGCCTTTTCTAAAAGTATCCTGTGCAGGTCGGGACATATGATTTCCCTCATGCGCATGCTGTAGGGGGTGAATTTTCCCAGATAGGACACACGCTTTGTATAATCAATGAAATCCTGGGGACATATGATGTCGCCCGGCTCCAGCAGGGGATTGATGCCGCCGCCGCTGCCGTCTGCCAGTATGTATTTCACGCCGGCTTCCCTCAATGCCCAGAAAATGCGCTCGCTGGGAGTGTCATTGTAAGGTGAGAGTCCCTTCCAGCCGTGGAAAGGCACATAAAGTACCTGCCGGGTTTTGTGATCTGCCGTGATGGAGGCATCCATTTCGTACAGTTTCATGCAGGCGGTGACTCCAAACGGGGTTTCAAATTCCATGTCCCGTTTTAACAGGGTAATGCCTTCCATATTTAAATCTTCGGGAAATTCGCATCCCCAGGTTCCTGAGCCACCGATGTGGCAGTACATGGTCTTTGGTATTTCTTTGCAAATCATAACATTCCCTCACTTATATTTTATTTACCTAGGTTACCGTAATTCTATTAATCCCAAGGTGATTATTCAAGTGAGGGGGAGTCGAAAAGAATAGAAAAATGGAGATGCCCCTTGTATCTGTCTCATATTGAGACTATAATCTCATTATGAGATAAATGGGGGAAAGAAATGAAACGATCCGTATTAAGCGCTTGCGCAGCCATTGTGCAGAAGGAGATTGAATTTTATGCGGGATTTACCTGCCTGGAGTACGATGTGAACGATGAGAATACCATGAGAGTTGCGGGCACAGGCATTTTCAGGTCCATTATCTATGCCAATGAAAACCAGCCCTACAGCGCCATTGAACAGGCCAAGACGGACAGGAAGCCTGTATTTGTGAGAAACAGGAACAGCAGCATCTGCCGCAAATGCAGCACCAACCGCATCTGTACGGGAAAGGCAGAGGTGGTGGTGCCCTTGTATATCAGGCAGGCCTTTCTGGGAACTCTGTCCGTGCTGTGCTATGATGAGAAGATACACAAGGATATGCTGGAACATACAGAATATTATAAAAACCTTGCGGTTCATGTGGGACAGGTCATTACCAGGATTGCGGAGTCATACCTTCTTGAAGATGCCCTGCATGTGACGGAGCACGCCCTTTCCGACCTGGTGGATTCCATGGAGGACGGGGCTGTCCTGATAGAGAACCGGCGGGTGTCAAAGGTCAACAAGAATGCCCGGATCCAGATGCAGAGAATGGGGATAGGAGAGGAGCTGTTCCGGGAAACGGTGAAGGTCATTAAGAGAAGGAACAGCAACTGGCTGGATATGAGGGCGGAGAACAGGAGTATCCGCCTTCACGCAAAGCATCAGATTTTTGATTCTGAGTTCCTTATGGGAAAACGGCTGGAGTATGTTGTGCTGGAGCAGAATCTTGTGACGGAGCAGAGCTATTTCCAGGATGCCAGCAGGAATCTGTCTCTGGACTACTTTGAGGGAACCAGCGAGGTTCTGACGAAGATGAAAAAGAACGTGATGAAAATTTCGGAAATAAGCCGTTACATGGTCATACAGGGGGAGAGGGGACTGGGCAAGGAGATGTGGGTAAAGGCCATACATAACAGCGGGCGCTATGCCCAGCAGGAGCTGGTGATTTTTGACTGCAATGCATTTTCGGACCTGAATTTTGCCAACCAGGTATTTGACGAGGAGACCGGCATATTCTGCGGCAGGGATATTACCGTGTGCTTAAAGGAGATTCCCAGGCTTCCTTACTGGCTTCAGCTAAAGCTGGCGGATAACATTACCCTGCTGGAAAACCACAACATCCGCCTCATTGCCACCACCCTGGAGGACCTGTCTAAGATGGCTGACCACAACGCGTTTTCCAAGCGTCTCTTTAACCTGTTTTATCCCGCTATCCTGTGTATTCCGCCAATCAGGGAGAGGGATATGGATATAGACTACTATATTCAGAAGTATCTGATTTACTATCAGGATTTTGAGAAAAAGAAGGTTGCCTGCAGCTCCAGGGCCCTTACCATGCTTAAGAACCATTCGTGGCCTGGCAATTTCAAACAGATGGAACAGGTCTTAAGCTACCTTATATCCATAAACACCAGCGGAATCATCACGGAAGAGGACGTGCTTCGGCTTCCTGATTTTAAACAGAACGACGGGCCCTTTAACCTGAAGGAGCAGGAACGGCAGCTGATACAGAAAGCGCTGCAGCGTTTTACAGGTCCCTACGGCAAGCAGGCCGCGGCAGATGCCCTGGGTATCAGCAAGGCTACGTTATACCGTAAGATACAGGAATACCGCCTGGATGAAGCATAGGACAGAGCGGGGGAGGACAACAAAAAAGTCCGACCCCGCAGCTTCCAATATCTGCAAAATCAGACCTTTTAGTGCGCCTTCAGGGACTCGAACCCTGGACAAATAGATTAAGAGTCTACTGCTCTACCAACTGAGCTAAAGGCGCATTTTTTTCATTTTGTTGTGCAGCTGTCTCAACAGCACGTTCGCCATTATATCGCCTAAAAAGCAAAATGTCAACACTTTTCGAGAAAAAATCTTTGGAAATTTTTTTGCCGGGAGTTTCATGGTTTTTAGCTGTGGCTCCTTTTGGAATCCCTGCGTCCGCGGCTGCCTGTTCCTGTGAGAAACAGACAGCTGCGGATGTGTCCTCTTTTGGGAGGTTATTTTTTATCCTTGTCCTTTTTGGCCTTGGCTGAACCGGAGCCCAGGAGTTTGCCAACTTCCTTAAAGGAACGGTTGAACCGGAGAGCCTGTTTGTTTAAGTCTGTCTTATCGCTGGTGGCCTGGAGCAGTTTTTTGGTGATTCCCGGAGGGAGTGCCATGCTGTCCGCCTCCTGATGGTATCCTTTACCTGTATTCTATGCCGGGTCCTGGCCGAAGGTTCCTGTCCGCCGGGCAATGAGCTTGCAGATGGGCTTGCCCTCGGAGGCGAATTTCATCTCATACTCTGTCATCACATTTCCTTCTGCCATGGGGCTGTTGTGAAGATCAAAGGTATACTCTGTAATCTCCCAGCCGGCATCTGGAATGGATTCCAGGGAATATTCAAACAGCCCGCGGTTATCTGTCTTGAATTCAACAACACCCTGGGGCGCCAGAATTTTGTCGTATACAGACATAAAGACAGGGGATGTGAGCCTTCGCTTGGCATGGCGGTCCTTTGGCCATGGATCTGAGAAGTTCAGGTATATCCGGTCCACCTCGCCGGGGGCAAAGATCTCCGCCATGTCCTTTGCGTCGATGCACATAAAATAAATATTTTCAAGGTCCATTTCGCTGCGTTTCTGAAGTCCCCGCAGAAGGACGCTGGAATAGCGCTCAATTCCAATATAGTTGATATCCGGGTTGGCGGATGCTTTTTCCATAATAAAACGGCCCTTACCCATTCCCACCTCGATTTCAAGGGGATGGCTGCCGCCGAATACCTGGTTCCATGTGCCGCGGTGCTGTTCCGGCTCCTGAATGACAAATGGGCTGGAGGCAATGGTTTCCTCGGCACCCTGGATGTGGCGTAATCGCATGTGTTTCATCCTTTCGTGAATATAGTTGCTGCAGGCCTTATTTTAACATTCAAAAGATGCATTTGCAACAAAATTTACTTTTTTCTTATTTTTCTGATTTTTTATAATTAATAGTGCAAAATTAGCAAAAATCTAGTATACTATACATAATAGGCGGATATCTGCGATACTAAGGAGGAAGGCTTATGTCGAATGTGGAGCGGACGACCAGCTGGCAGCAGATTCAGCAGGGCGTTAAGGAAGCAGAGCGATTAATTGCGCGCAAGGAATATAATCTTGTGATGGTCAGAGCCAGACAGGTTCTGGAATATATGGTAAGATGCATGGCTGAGAGAGCGTGTGTGGTGGAAGGGGATCTGTCCGATACCATAGACCAGCTGTACGAAGGCCAGTGGATTAACAAGGCCACCAAGGACAATTACCATACCATCCGTATACTGGGGAACAAGGCTGTTCATGAGGGGGATGACACGGCGTATGACGCCAACCAGGCATTCCAGCTGCTGACCCAGGAAGTGTATGTGTTTGCCAATGAATTTGCAGGAGGTTCGGGCGGCCGTCCGGTCAGAACGTCCTCGGCTGCAAGGAATACATCAGGGCGCCCGGCGCCCAGGCAGGGAACCGGCGGAGGCAGGAGCGCTTCCGGCAGGAACAGCCAGAGGGTACCTGCCAGGAATACCCGCAGCGGCCCGTCCCGCCAGGGCGGACCCAGGAAGAAGCGCAGACGGGTATCACCGGCAGCATACATACTGAGACTGCTGATTCCGGTGCTGCTGGTTATACTTCTGATTGTGGTTATCCGTGTTTTCACGTCGGATAAGGGCAAGGATGCAGATAAGACCACCACAGTTCCGACTGTGACCACTGCGCCTGTAGAGCCTGCACCTACGCTGCCGCCGGAACCTGAGACAGAGCCTGAGACAGAGCCGCCTGCAGAGACCTACAGGATTAAGGGAAGCAGTGTAAATGTCCGCAGCGAGCCATCTACCAGCGGCCGGATTCTGGTACAGCTGGGCAGCGGCACCGAGGTGGTGTACGTGAAGCGGTATGACAACGACTGGGCAGTCATTAACTACGATGGCCAGGAGGCGTATGTATCCAGCAAATATATTGAAAAGGTAGAACCCGTGGCGTCAACCGGGGGGGAGACTGAGGGCAGCGAGGCCCAGACAGCCAATTAGGCTCATGTATTTGTGAAAATTGTATAGGAAAAATTGGTAATTTTGGATGCAAAAAGAGGAAGAATTTAAAAAGTTCTTCCTCTTTTTGGCGTTTTGCAGTGGGGAAATTGTGAAAAATTAATTTTAAAACTAAAATACCTCTGGTTTTTTTCTAAAAAAGGAGTATCATGAAATGATATGAAAATATATAAGGAGGAGAGCTATGGATACTGTGATTAACCGTTTATCGGAAATCGAAGCAGCGGCCGGAGCCATTGTGGAAGAAGCGAATGCACGCAAGAAGGCATTTGCCGAGGAAATGGACGCAAAGACGGCTGCCTTTGATAAGAGTATGGAACAGGAAACGGCCCGCAGGATTGCAGAGATTCAGGAGAAGATGGAGGCGGACATGAACGGGCTCCTTGCAAAGCAGAAGGCAGAATCAGAGGCCCTGCTTAAGGAGCTGGAAGATAATTATAACCGGCACCATGAAGAATATGCAGAGGCTCTGTTCCAGAAGATGATAAAGGGGTGAGATTATGGGCAGCCTGATTGCTTACAGCGGCATTGCCACCAAGGTGAAGGCAATGGAACGCTGGCGTATAAAAGATGAGCAGTTCCTTGAGATGGCGGCCCTGGAAACCGTACCGGATGCAGTGCAGTACCTGCGTGCCTTTCTGCCTTACCGCGAGATATTTGGCCAGGTGGAGGACAAGGATCTGCACAGGGGAAACATTGAGCAGCATCTGAATCTGTCCCAGTACAGGGATTTTGCAAAGCTTTACCAGTTTGCCAATATAAAGCAGAGGCGTTTCCTGGACCTGTACTTCATGCATTATGAGATTACCATTCTAAAGACCTGTCTGAGAAATGCGGCAGGCCACAGGGAACAGAGGCAGGACCTTTCCATGTTCCGTGATTTCTTTGAGAGGCATTCCGCCCTTGACCTGATCACGCTTTCCCAGTCCCAAAGCATGGAAGAGTTCATAGGGAATCTGAAGGGGTCCGTGTATTACGGCCCGTTGTACCAGATGCAGCAGAACGGCAGGGTAACCCTTCCGGCCTGTGAGACAGCCCTGGATATGCTGTATTTCAGGTCCATGTGGAAGATTAAGGACAAGTACCTGTCAAAGAACGAGCAGAAGATAATCGCCCAGTGTTTCGGCACCAGGATGGATATGCTGAACCTCCAGTGGATTTGCCGTTCCAAAAAGTTTTACCAGCTGGAGCCAGGGGAGATATACGCCATGCTGATTCCCATACAGCTCCATCTGACCAGAAAAGAGATTAACCGGATGGTGGAGGCGGAGAATCTGGATATACTATACGGACTCATAGGAGCGAGCTGGTACGGCAGGACTGGCCTGGTCCATCTGGACCAAGATCAGGATCTGGACCATCTGGCCCACGATATAATAGACAGGATTTACCTGAAGACAAGCAGAAAAGACCCATACTCCATCGCCATACTGAATTCCTATCTCTACTTTAAGGAGAGGGAAATCCAGCGTATCATCACTACTATTGAGAAGATACGTTATGGGCTGGGAGCAAGTTGACTAAAGGGGGTTAAGACGTGATTGAGAAGATGAAGTTCTTAAGTATTACCGGCCCTAAGGAGGATATTGACCGGGTGGTGGACACTTATCTGTCAAGATATGAGATCCACCTGGAAAATGCCCTGTCGGAGCTTAAGACAGTAAAAGACCTGAGGCCTTATATTGAAACGAATCCATATAAGGATGTGCTGGAAAAGGCCCAGGGGCTGGTGGAAAGCTATCATGACCTGATAACGGACCAGACGGGCCGGAACATGAAGCTGGAGGAGGCCGTTGAGGTTATTAACAGCCTTGACACCCAGCTTAAGGAACTGACAGACCAAAAGAACGTCCTGGTGCACCAGCGGGACGAGTTAAAGGCTTCCAGGGACAGGGTTATACCCTTTGCAGGGCTTAACTACAATGTGAAGGAGATACTTAAGTTCCGTTTCATGAAGTTCCGTTTCGGACGTATTTCCAGGGAATATTATGAGAAATTCTCATCCTATGTGTATGAGACCATAGACACGGTTATGTTCAAATGCGAGGAGGAGGGGGATTATGTATGGGTGGTCTACTTTGTGCCGGAGAGCCTGGCGGACAAGATTGACGCCATCTATGCATCCATGCATTTTGAGCGGTGTTTCCTTCCGGATGAGTACGAGGGTACTCCGGTGGAGGCAGGACATGTGCTGGACGACAGGATAGGAAGCCTTCAGAAGGAGATAGACGAGGCGGACAGGAATATCGTGGAGGCCATGAGCAGCAGGAAGGACGAGTTTGCCGCTGCCTTAAGGCGCATCAGGACATTTTCAACCAACTTTGATGTGAGGAAAATGGCTGCCGTCACCAAGCATGACACCCATAACTTTTACATCCTGTGCGGATGGATGACGGAGAATGATGCAAAGAGGTTCCAGAAGGAAATCGAATGCGACAGCGATACCTTCTGCATTATTGAGGACGACCACAACAACATCATGAGCACTCCTCCCACCAAGATGAAGAATCCGGGGCTGTTCAGGCCCTTTGAGATGTATGTGGAGATGTACGGGCTGCCATCCTATAATGAGCTGGACCCCACCATACTGATTGGCATTACGTATTCCATTTTGTTTGGTTTCATGTTCGGGGACGCCGGGCAGGGACTGTGCCTGCTGATTGGAGGATTTCTGCTGTACCGGTTTAAGAAGATACGTCTGGCAGGAATCATTTCCTGCTGCGGCGTGTTCTCCACCATATTCGGACTGCTCTTCGGAAGCGTTTTTGGATTTGAGGATATCATAGATGCTGTGTGGCTCAGGCCCCAGGAGGCCATGACAGATCTGCCCTTTATCGGCAGGCTGAACACGGTATTTGTGGTGGCGGTTGCCATTGGAATGGGAATCATCCTTTTATGCATGATTCTCAATATCATCAACAGCCTGAGAACCCATGATGTGGAGAAGGCGTATTTTGACACAAACGGCGTGGCCGGGCTGGTATTCTATTTTGCCCTGGCATCCGTGATTGTACTGTATATGACCGGAAATCCGCTTCCCGCCACCGTGATTCTGGTAATCATGTTCCTGATTCCGCTTCTGGTGATATTCTTTAAGGAACCGCTGGCAGCCATATTGGAGAAAAAGGCGGAACGGATGGAAACCGGCCTGGGAATGTTTATCACCCAGGGCATATTTGAACTCTTTGAGGTGCTGTTAAGCTATTTTTCCAACACCCTTTCCTTTGTCCGTGTGGGTGCGTTTGCAGTGAGCCACGCAGCCATGATGCAGGTGGTCCTGATGTTAGCAGGGGCAGAGGCAGGAGGAAATACCAACTGGGCCGTGGTGGTTGGCGGCAACCTGTTTGTATGCGGTATGGAGGGCCTGATTGTGGGCATCCAGGTACTGCGTCTGGAATACTATGAGCTGTTCAGCCGGTTCTACCGCGGCAGCGGCAGGGCATTTGAACCGTATGGAAAGGCTGCCGGAGAGCAGTAAGCATATATAATACAAAAAGGAGATATGAGATATGAGTTTATTAGTTAAAATTACACTGAGCGCAGCACTTATTTTAAGCATTGCAGTACCTTTTGGGGCATTTGCAGCAGGGGAAAAGACAAAGGGACGCTATAGGACAGCCCTGGCAGCCAATGTATTCCTGTTTTTCGGCACCATGGTATTCGCGGCAGTGGTCATGTTCTCCGGCAATGCAGCGGCAGCCGAGACAGGAGCCCAGGCAGCCGGTTCATCCGCGGCAGGCATGGGCTATCTGTCGGCAGCACTGGCCACAGGACTTTCCTGTCTGGGCGGCGGCATCGCTGTTTCCGCAGCAGCCAGCGCAGCACTGGGAGCTATCAGCGAGGACAGCTCCATCCTTGGTAAATCATTAATCTTCGTAGGTCTTGCCGAAGGTGTGTGTCTCTATGGTCTGATCATATCCTTTATGATCTTAGGAAAGCTGTAATCCCATGAAGATGTACCTTATCAGCGACAACATCGACACACTGACCGGCATGCGGCTGGCGGGAGTCGAGGGGGCTGTGGTCCATAAGAGGGAAGAACTGAAGGAAGAACTGGATAAGGCCCTGGCCGACAAAACCATCGGGATCATCCTGCTGACAGAAAAGTTCGGCAGGGAATTTCCGGAGATCATCGACAATGTAAAGCTGGAGCGCAAGCTTCCGCTGATTGTGGAGATTCCGGACCGCCATGGAACCGGCCGCAAGCCGGACTTTATCACCTCTTATGTGAACGAGGCAATCGGACTGAAACTGTAGTAATGATAGAAAGAGGGTGAATCAGCTTGACAACAGAGGAAAAGCTAAAGCATTTCCAGGATATCTGCATGACGGATGCCAGAGAGCGCAGCGCCAGGATGTTAGATGACTATATGAACGCCCTGGAGGCTGCCTTTGAGGAGCATGCGGCTGACGCCAGGAGGCGGGCCGACATGCAGGTGGAGGCAGAGACAGAGAAGCTGGAGCGTGAAATCAATAAAAGGCTGTCCATCGGCCAGCTGGATTTAAAGAGGGAGGCCAGCCACAAGCAGGAGGAACTTAAGGATAAGCTGTTCGTGGAACTGCGCGACAAACTGGCCAACTTTATGGAGACACAGGATTACCAGCGGCTTCTGGACCGCCAGGTAAAGGCTGCCAAGGAATTTGCAGGGGATGAGGAACTGATTATCTATATGGACCCATCGGATGTGGATAAGCTGCAGCGCATTGCCATGCACCACAACGCCACCATCAAGGTCAGCGAATATTCCTTTAACGGAGGCACCAGGGCTGTGCTTCCGGGTAAGCATATACTTATAGACAACTCATTCCAGACTAAGTTAAACGAGGCCCGCCATGAGTTTAAATTTGACTTGACAGGAGGTAGGCAAAGTGGCTAAGACAGGTGTGATTTACGGTATAAATGGTCCTGTCGTTTCCCTGCTGGGCGACTCAGGGTTCCAGATGAATGAGATGGTGCATGTGGGCCAGGAGAAGCTGGTGGGCGAGGTCATCGGACTGAACTCAGAGAAGACCACCATTCAGGTTTATGAGGAGACCAGCGGAATTAAGCCGGGAGAAACCGTGACTGGTACAGGCGCTCCTGTATCCGTTACACTGGCGCCGGGAATCCTGAGCAATATATTTGACGGAATTGAGCGTCCCTTAAGCGAGATTGCCAAGGGAAGCGGATATTATATCAGCAGAGGCATATCCGTCAACAGTCTGGATACGGATAAAAAGTGGGATACCCACATGGTGGTGAAGGAAGGGGACAGAATCATGCCCGGCACCATTATTGCTGAGGTGCCGGAGACAAGGGCTATCACCCATAAGGTCATGGCTCCGCCGGACGCGGAAGGCTATGTCCTTACAGTGGTGCCGGACGGCCGGTACACCATAGAGGAGCCGCTTCTGACCCTTCAGCTCATGGACGGCACTGAGAGGACCCTGACCATGACCCAGAAATGGCCCATCCGCGTGGCCAGGCCGTCTGCCAGGCGGTTCCCGGCAGTGAAGCCCCTGATCACAGGCCAGCGTATTCTGGACACCATGTTTCCCCTGGCAAAGGGCGGCACGGCAGCCATTCCCGGAGGCTTCGGCACTGGCAAAACCATGACCCAGCACCAGGTGGCAAAGTGGTCGGATGCGGATGTCATCATCTATATTGGCTGCGGTGAGCGCGGCAACGAGATGACCCAGGTTCTGGAGGAGTTCTCAGAGCTCATAGACCCAAAGACAGGAAATCCGCTGATGGACAGGACGACCCTGATTGCCAACACATCCAACATGCCGGTGGCTGCCCGTGAGGCCAGCCTGTATTCCGGCCTTACCCTGGCCGAGTATTACAGGGATATGGGATACCATGTGGCCATTATGGCTGACTCCACCTCCAGATGGGCAGAGGCCTTAAGGGAGCTGTCAGGCCGTCTGGAGGAAATGCCTGCCGAGGAAGGTTTCCCGGCTTACCTGGCATCCCGCCTTTCCGCGTTCTACGAGAGGGCGGGCATGATGCAGAACCTCAATGGAACAGAAGGTTCCGTGACTATCATCGGCGCGGTGTCGCCTCAGGGAGGCGATTTCTCCGAGCCTGTGACCATGAATACCAAGCGTTTTGTGCGCTGTTTCTGGGGACTGGATAAATCCCTGGCTTACGCCAGGCACTTCCCGGCCATCCATTGGCTTACCAGCTATTCGGAATATATTAACGACCTGTCCTCCTGGTACATGGACAATGTGGATAAGCGGTTTGTGGACGACCGGAACCGCCTGATGGCGCTTCTGGTGCAGGAGAGCAGCCTGATGGAGATTGTAAAGCTGATTGGAGCCGACGTACTGCCGGATGACCAGAAGCTGGTGCTTGAAATCGCAAAGGTGATCCGTCTGGGGTTCCTGCAGCAGAATGCATTCCACAAGGACGACACGTCTGTGCCTTTGATTAAGCAGTTTAAGATGATGGAAGTCATTCTTTACCTGTATAAAAAATCACGTTCCCTTGTGTCCATGGGCATGCCTGTGTCTGTGCTGAAGGAGGAGAACATATTTGACAAAATCATATCCATTAAATACGATGTGCCCAATGACCGCCTGGAAATGTTTGATGACTATATGAAGATGATAGACGGTTTCTACGACAGGGTCGTGGAACGGAACGCGTAAGGGAGGGAGGTCCATATGGCAATTGAATATTTAGGTTTAAGTGAAATCAATGGCCCTCTGGTGGTCCTGGAGGGCGTTCAGAATGCGGCTTATGATGAAATCGTGGAAATGACCGTGGCCGGAAATCTCCACAAGATAGGACGCATCATTGAAATATACGGGGACAAGGCCATCATACAGGTGTTTGAGGGCACGGACGGCATGGCCCTGCGCAATACCCATACCAGGCTTACGGGCCATCCTATGGAGATAGAGGTTTCCGAGGAGATGCTGGGGCGTACCTTTAACGGCATCGGCCAGCCCATTGACGGTCTGGGTGACATCATATCCGACATAAAGCTGGATATCAACGGGAAACCCTTAAATCCTGTGACCCGTGAGTACCCGAGAAACTATATCCGTACGGGAATTTCAGCCATTGACGGGCTGACCACCCTGATTCGCGGACAGAAGCTTCCCATCTTTTCGGGAAACGGTCTTCCCCATGACCAGCTGGCTGCCCAGATTGTGCAGCAGGCCTCCCTGGGGGAGAATTCGGATGAGGAATTTGCCATTGTGTTCGGCGCCATGGGCGTTAAATATGATGTGGCTGATTTCTTCCGCCGTACCTTTGAGGAGAGCGGCGTATCCGAGCATGTGGCCATGTTTATCAACCTGGCCAACGACCCTGTGGTGGAGAGGCTTATCACCCCTAAAATCGCCCTTACCCTGGCCGAGTATCTGGCCTTTGAAAAGGGAATGCATATACTGGTTATACTGACGGACATGACCTCCTATGCCGAGGCCATGCGTGAGGTCTCCTCCTCCAAGGGCGAGATTCCGTCCAGAAAGGGATTTCCGGGCTATCTCTACAGCGACCTGGCTTCCCTCTATGAGAGAGCCGGCATTGTGGCGGGACGGCCTGGTTCCGTGACCCAGATACCGATTCTCACCATGCCTAACGATGATATCACCCATCCTATCCCTGACCTGACAGGATACATTACAGAGGGCCAGATTGTTCTGGACCGGCAGCTGAACGGGCAGAATATCTATCCGCCCATCAACGTGCTTCCCTCCTTATCCAGGCTTATGAAGGACGGCATCGGCGAGGGTTACACCAGGGCGGATCATCAGGACGTGGCCAACCAGCTTTTCTCCTGTTATGCAAAGGTGGGGGATGCCAGAGCCCTGGCATCGGTTATCGGCGAGGATGAACTTTCACCCATTGACAAGAAATACCTGGAGTTCGGCAAGGCCTTTGAGGAGTATTTCATAGGACAGGCCCCCCATGAGAACCGCACCATCCTGGATACCCTGGATATAGGCTGGAAACTTCTGGGAATGCTGCCCAGGGAGGAACTGGACCGTATCGACACCAAGGTGCTTGACCAGTATTATAAACCTGCGGATACCATGAAGGAGTGATGTAAATGGATCCAAATACATTTCCCACCAAAGGCAACCTGATAGCGGCAAAGAATTCACTGGGCCTGGCCTATATGGGCTACGGACTCATGGATAAGAAGCGGAATATACTGATTCGGGAGCTAATGGAGCTGATTGACGAGGCAAAGGGAATCCAGTCAGAGATCGACAGCACCTTCCGGGAGGCTTATGCGGCGCTCCAGAAGGCCAATATTGAGCTGGGCATCAACTATGTCCAGGAGATAGGCGCCTCTGTGCCCATAGACGACCGGGTGAAAATCAAGGCCAGAAGCATCATGGGTACGGAAATTCCCCTGGTCCAGCATGAATCGCAGCCTTTGGCCCTGACCTATGGTTTTTATAACACCACCGAGTCCCTGGATGAGGCCAGATACCATTTTGAGAAGGTAAAGGAGCTGACCATCAAGCTTTCCATGGTGGAGAATTCCGCCTACCGGCTGGCCAACTCCATTAAGAAAACCCAGAAACGGGCCAATGCCCTTAAAAACATCACCATACCTCATTATGAGGACCTGAGCAAGTCCATCTCCAATGCGCTGGAGGAAAAGGAGAGGGAGGAATTTACCCGCCTGAAGGTAATCAAGCGCAATAAAGAGAAGGTGTAGGAGGTTTTTATGTATACATTTGATGACCTTGTGGGAATAATAGCAAAGCTGCGGTCGCCTGAGGGCTGTCCCTGGGACAGGGAGCAGACCTTTGAGAGCCTGAAAAAATGTCTGGCCGATGAGACCGAGGAAGTATTCCAGGCCATAGACAACAAGGATATGGAAAACCTGTGCGAGGAGCTGGGGGACGTACTGCTCCAGGTCATCCTGAACAGCCAGATTGCAAAGGAAGAAGGCAGGTTTACGATTGACGATGTAATTGACGGATTATGCCGGAAAATGGTACGAAGGCACCCCCACGTATTTGGCGGTGTAAAGGTGAATTCCGTGGAGGAAGGAACCGCCCTCTGGAATCAGATAAAAATGCAGGAAAAAGCCAAAAAACCTTGACAAATCATAGTAAAACAGATATAAATGATTAAGTACACTATGACTTTAAAATGTAACGATTCCGGGGCCTTTCCCGGACAATATCTAGGAGGAAAAATTGATGAACAAGACAGAATTAATTGCAGCAGTTGCTGAGAAGGCAGAGCTTTCTAAGAAGGACGCAGAGAAGGCAGTTAAGGCTTTCACAGACGCTGTATCTGAGGAGCTGGTTAAAGGCGGAAAAGTACAGTTAGTAGGCTTCGGAACCTTTGAAGTATCTGAGAGAGCTGCAAGAGAGGGAAGAAATCCCAAGACTGGTAAGACGATGACCATCGAGGCTTCCAAGACTCCAAAGTTCAAAGCTGGCAAGGCATTAAAGGATGAGGTTAATAAATAATCCATGAGATTGGACAAGTTTCTGAAAGTTTCCCGCCTTATCAAGCGCAGGACCGTTGCCAATGAGGCATGCGACGCCGGACGTGTTCTGGTAAATGATAAGCCGGCAAAGGCGTCCGTCAGTGTAAAAACAGGTGATATCATCGAGATCCAGTTCGGAGCCAAGGCTGTTAAGGTGGAGGTTCTGGACGTACAGGAAACTGTGAAGAAGGATGAGGCTAAGGAACTTTACCGTTATATTTAGCGGCAGTTTGCATTGGATGTTTTAACTGCTGCAATATTTAAGATAAGTGGCATAGAATGGCCAACCTCCCCATATATTTAACATAGGTTAGATATACGGGGAGGTTTTTTGCATGGAAGAAAAGATTGGAAGCAATCGTCAGCATAAGCTTATACTGCAGAACCGGGGCAAGGGAAACATAACCGGCATATGCGATGTGGTGTCTTTTGATGAAAATGCAGTTGTCCTGGACACGGATATGGGTCTGCTTACCATTAAGGGGAAGGAACTTCATGTAAGCCGCCTGACCCTGGAAAAGGGAGAGGTGGACATAGAGGGAACCATAGACAGCATGGTCTACAGTTCCAATGAAGCCCTCAGGAAGTCGGGGGAATCCCTGTTCACCCGGCTGTTTAAGTAGGGGGCATCATGAGCAGCAGGATTCAGTATGAAGCCTGGCTGATGGTGCTCAGCCTGGTCACAGGCGGTTGGCTCATGCTGGCCTATGATACCCTCAGGGTGTTCCGCCTGGTTATCCGCCACGGCCCCTTCTGGACAGGGGTGGAGGATTTTTTGTATTGGCTTTATGCGGGGCTGGTGACCTTTATTCTTCTCTATGAGCAGAATGACGGCGTGTTCAGGGCCTATGTCATAGGAGGGGTATTTGCGGGGATGATTCTGTATGACAGGTTTATCAGCAGAATTTTCTTTAAGTGCTTGAAAAAGGCCGGCAAATGCCTTAGAATGATTATTAGCAGGCACAGACAGAAAGCTGTCTGCAGCCCGGAAAAAGACGGAGCTGGTGATTGAGCAGATGAAATCCTACGGTAAATCAAGGCGTGTAAAACGCGATAAATGGACGAACCGCATGGCCATCATGGGTATTACCCTGGTAGTCATGTTTTTGGCTGTGGCAATCAATATAAAAGGCGCAGATCTTAAGAAATCGGACCTGGAATACAGCATCCGTGAACAGAACCTGGAGCAGCAGAAGGAAGAGGAAGAAAAGCGGACTGCTGAGCTTCAGGAATACAAGATTTACGTCAAGACCAAGCAGTATGCGGAGGAAGTGGCCAAAGAAAAGCTGGGGTTAGTGAATCCGGATGAGATTTTGTTAAAGCCCACTGAGTGATGGCGAAAACAGGCGAACGATTTTTAAAAATTCATGCATGAATTGACATATATTTCCCTCCTGGGTGCGTATACTGAAAGTTACGCGGATTAGGAGGGATTTTTGTGTTTATCAGAGAGCGGGAAGTAAAGGGAAGAACAGATGTAAATTATTATACGGCCAGGAGACTGGGGGATATGGCAGAGTCCTTAAACCAGCTGGCCAGAGCGTTTGACGACGGTATAGAGAAAAACGGACAGCTGACAAAGGACGATGGACTGGCCGCCATGCAGGCCAGCGCTGCCCTGGTGTGCGACAACTGCAGCAGGTGTAATCTGTATGCGGACAGTGAGAAGGAGGACAGCTATTACCTCTATTATCTTCTGCGGGCATTTGAGCAGAAGGGACATATTGATTTTGAGGACATGCCTCAGATGTTTCAGAGCGGGTGCCGGAAAAAGGAGGATTATCTTGCCCAGCTGAACCGGAGCCTGGGAAGGGCTACCATGAACCTGTCCTGGAAGAACCGTTTCCTGGAGAGCAGGGACGCGGTCATATCCCAGTTCAGGGAACTGTCGGTGATACTGGAGGAATTTTCCCACCAGATTGACCGTGCCAGGGATATTACGGATGAGTATGAATACATACTGAAAAAATATTTTAAACGCTATCATGTTGCCCTGGGCAACCTGCTGTTATTGGAGTACGAGAACGGGCAGAAGGAAGCTTTTTTAACGGCCAGGACCACCAACGGCCGCTGCATTACATCCAAGGATGCGGCGCTGATCATGGGAGAGGTCATGGATGGGACAAGGTGGAGTCCGGCCAAGGACAGCCGCAGCATTATCACCAAGCAGTATGAAACCGTGCGTTTTCTGGAGGAGGGAGGGTACCGTATGCTCTATGGAGCATCCAGGATTCCAAAAAAGGGCGAAAAGTATTCCGGGGATAATTATACCTTCTGCGAAAGTCCGGGAAACCAGGTGGTTATGAGCCTTTCCGACGGAATGGGAAGCGGGGAGACAGCGGCCAGGGAGAGCAAGCAGGTGGTGGAACTGACGGAGCAGCTTCTGGAAACCGGATTTTCCCCAAGAGCCGCCCTTAAGCTGGTGAATACAGTGCTTTTGCTGGCTGGTCCGGAACAGCACCCGGCTACTCTGGATCTCAGCTGCATCGACCTGCATACCGGCGTTCTGGAAGCTATGAAGCTGGGAGCAGTGCCGACCTTCATAATAGGAGAAGAGGGAGTGGAAATCATGGAAGCCGGAGAAGTGCCCATGGGAATACTGAGCGGGGTGGAACCCGTTCTCATGTCCAGGAAGCTGTGGGAGGGCGACCGGATTGTCATGGTCAGCGATGGGGTGCTGGATGCATTGCCGGGAGATGATAAGGAGCAGGCCATGCAGCAGTATCTGGAGAGCGTGGAGGAGATGGGGCCCCAGGAACTGGCGGACCAGGTACTGGATTTTGCGGTATCCTTTATTCCGGCGCCAAGGGATGATATGACGGTCCTGACAGCAGGAATCTGGAAAAGACGCTCATAATTTACAATGACAGGCTTGCAAGGAGGGACGTTTGCGGGTATATTATAAGAAATAGACAGAGATAAACAATATGGGACACAGGAGAGACAGGTGGAAGGACTGGAGCACAGGGTCAGGGAGACCATGGAACAATATCATATGCTGGAGCCGGGTGACCGGGTTATTGCAGCAGTTTCAGGAGGGGCAGATTCCGTCTGCCTCTTAGCGTTGTTATGCGCATGGAGGGAACCGCGGGGAATCAGTATCAGGGCGCTCCATGTCCATCACGGGCTCAGGGGGGAGGAAGCTGATCGGGATGCGGATTTTGTCAGGTCATTGTGTGAAGGGCTTCATGTCCCCTGTCATATCCTAAAGGTAGATGTGCGCGGCCTGGCGGCTGAAAAGGGCATGTCTGAGGAGGAGGCCGGGCGTTTTCTGCGCTATGAGGCATTGGAGAAGGAGGCCCTGGACTGGGAAGGCGAGGACCGGGCCAGCGGGGCCCGGAGCGGACAGGACGGAGATTGGGCACATGGCGGTTTGGCTGGCAGCAGTCTCAGTCCCGTGAAAATCGCGGTGGCCCACCACAGCGGGGACCAGGTGGAGACGATTCTCCACAATCTGTTCCGGGGAAGCGGTCTTTTTGGAATGAAGGGGATCGTCTACCGGAGAGGCAGGATTATCCGGCCGCTGCTGGACGTGGACCGGGACTGTATCCTTAAGTGGCTGGCGGACCATGATCTGCCCTATGTGCAGGATTCCACCAACGATACCCTTCACTACACGCGCAACAGGATACGCAATCAGCTGCTGCCGGAGATTGAGCAGTATGTAAACAGGGGAGCCGCGGGCAATATACTGCGTCTGGGGCGTCTGGCGGCGCAGGCAGACGAGTACCTGGAAAGCCAGGCGGCTGCCTGGATTAAGGCCCATGTGAGGAAAAACCCAGGGGCATACATTCCGGCCGAGGCGTTTTTGCAGGAGCCGGAGATACTGCGGTCCTATGTGGTGATGTCGCTCCTTAAGGAGCTGGGAGGAGCCTCCAGGGACCTGGGGCTGGTTCATGTGAGCCAGGTCATGGAGCTGGCCGGGCGGGCCGTGGGAAAACAGGTGGATTTGCCCTACGGGCTGTCAGCCATAAGGGAGTACGAGGGAATCTGGATGGGCAGAGGAGACCCGGCGTCAGAGGAAGAATGGGGAGACCTGCCTATTGTGGATATGGAGGTTTTTTCTCGGAAAAAAGGGATGGAATTTCCTAAAAATGTGTATACGAAATGGTTTGACTGTGATAAAATAAAGGGTACGCCCGTGGTGAGAACCAGGCGTCCGGGGGATTTTATCGTCCTGTCGGACAATAACCACAAGGCGCTTAATCGTTTTATGATTGATGAGAAGATACCCAGACAGATGAGGGATAAGATACCCCTTCTGGCAGATGGCAGCCATGTGATGTGGATTATAGGATACCGCATCAGCGAGTATTACAAGATAGGACCGGATACGGTCCGGGTGCTGCAGGCAGAGGCAGGCCAGACTGGAGAGAGAAAAGAATAGGTGAAACGGAGGATAAGGTAATGGCTGACAGAATTCGTGTTTTATTGACGGAAGAGGAAGTCGATAAAAGGATTAACGAAGTAGCGGCAAAAATCAGCGAGGATTATGCAGGAAAGCAGGTCCACATGATATGCATATTAAAGGGCGGAGTATTCTTTACCTGCGAACTGGCAAAGAGGATGACGGTTCCGGTGTCCCTGGACTTTATGTCCGTGTCCAGCTACGGCGGCGGCACTGTGTCCAGCGGCGTGGTCAGGATTGTAAAGGACCTGGATGAGTCCCTGGAAGGCAAGGATGTACTGATTGTGGAGGACATTATAGACTCCGGCCGTACGCTGGCATATCTGATTGAGGTGTTGAAGCAGAGAGGTCCAAAGAGCATCCATCTGTGCACACTTCTTGATAAGCCGGAGCGCAGGGTGAAGAAGCAGGTGAAGGTGGACTATACCTGTTTTACGATACCGGATGAATTTGTAGTGGGATATGGACTGGATTATGACCAGAAATACCGTAACCTGCCTTACATCGGAGTAGTAGAATTGGATGCAGAATAAGAAGGTCTAAGGAGGCAATTCGGTGAGACAGCAGCAGACATTTAGAGGATTTATATTCATACTTCTGATGCTGATCTTAATCGCCACCGCGGTGAGATTCCCTTACGCAAGGCAGGCGGATAAGGTCACAAATCAGGATTTTATCAAGATACTGGAGGATGGCCAGGCGGCAGACGTGAGCATCCACCAGAATCCGCAGACTCCCACGGGAGAAGTGGTACTGACCCTTTTGGACGGTCAGGTGAAGCGGCTTTATGTTTCGGATGTTAAGGACGCACAGAAGCTTCTGGAAGCCCATGACATGGCGTATACGACCATGGATGTGCCTCAGGAGAATTATCTGGTGACCATCATCCTTCCCTTCATGCTGTCTATTGTGGTGGTGGTTATCATCATCATGGTCATGAACCGGAGTGCGGGCGGCGGAGGTGCCAATGCCAGGATGATGAACTTTGGCAAGAGCAGGGCCAGGATGAGCCGGGACAGCAAGGTTAATTTTTCCAATGTTGCCGGTCTTGTGGAAGAAAAGGAAGAACTGGAAGAGGTGGTGGATTTCCTTAAGAATCCCCAGAAGTATACCAGCGTGGGAGCCAGGATACCAAAGGGCCTTCTGCTGGTGGGCCCTCCGGGAACCGGTAAGACCCTGCTTGCCAAGGCAGTGGCAGGAGAGGCGGGAGTACCGTTTTTCTCCATATCAGGTTCTGATTTCGTGGAGATGTTTGTGGGTGTGGGCGCTTCCCGCGTCCGTGACCTGTTCGAGGAGGCCAAGAAGAACTCTCCCTGTATCGTGTTTATCGACGAGATTGACGCGGTTGCCCGCCGCAGAGGTACAGGTATGGGCGGCGGCCACGATGAGAGGGAGCAGACACTGAACCAGCTGCTGGTAGAGATGGACGGCTTTGGCGTCAATGAAGGCATTATCGTCATGGCGGCCACGAACCGCGTGGATATCCTGGACCCGGCTATCCTTCGACCGGGCCGTTTTGACAGAAAGGTGGCAGTGGGACGTCCCGATGTGAAGGGGCGCGAGGAAATCCTTAAGGTCCATTCCAAGGAAAAGCCTCTCAGCGAGGATGTGGATCTGCACAGGGTGGCCCAGACCACGTCAGGCTTCACAGGAGCTGACCTGGAAAACCTGATGAATGAGGCAGCCATTATATCCGCCAGGGAAAACCGCAGGTTCATCAAGCAGAGCGATATCGACCGGGCCTTCGTGAAGGTGGGAATCGGTGCTGAGAAGAGAAGCAAGGTAATATCCGAGAAGGATAAGAAGATAACGGCTTACCATGAGGCGGGCCACGCCATCCTGTTCCATGTGCTTCCGGACGTGGGACCGGTGCACACTGTGTCCATCATCCCCACGGGAATCGGGGCAGCCGGTTACACCATGCCCCTGCCTGAAAAGGATGAGATGTTCAATACCAAGGGCCGCATGAAGCAGAATATCATGGTGGATTTAGGCGGCCGGATTGCGGAAGAGCTGATATTTGACGATATCACCACCGGCGCATCCCAGGATATCAAGCAGGCCACCCAGATTGCCAGGGCTATGGTGACCCAGTACGGCATGTCTGAGAAGGTAGGAATGATTCAGTACGGCGGCGATGAGAATGAGGTATTTATCGGACGGGACCTGGCCCATACCAAGTCCTACGGCAATGAGGTTGCTGACACCATTGACAGTGAGGTCAAGCGGATCATTGACGAGTGCTACCAGAAGGCAAAGGATATCATCAAGCAATATGACTATGTCCTCCATGCCTGCGCTGATTTGCTGATTGAGAAAGAGAAAATCAGCCAGTCTGAGTTTGAGGCGCTGTTTACACCGGTGCAGTAGCATAGTATTTCGGTTCTGTTTTGGGCTGAGAATGATGGAAAATAGTATAAAAAAGGGGAGGGAGGCTATAAAGCCCCCTCCTTTGTCTATATTGCTCATAAATACACTGGAAAATATTGCATCTTTGTGCACACTTTTTTTCGTTCCTATGCTATTATAATAGACGTAACCCCCCCAATACATTATATAGTTTTTGCTACACCCCATAAGAAACGAAATACCTTCTCCTGAAAAGCCTGGCTACCCCGCCAGGCTTTTCACTTTGTGAGAAAGCCATGGAAAAGGTGTAATGTTATCAAGATTTTTCTGGTATAATTTTTCTTGTATATTTGAGAAAATTCAGATACAATAAAGGAACAGGATTGTAATTATGAGCAAATTAGGAAAAGGATATAAAACGTGGAAGATAATTTGAAGGGACGTATCAACAGGGATGCCCTTTTTTCCTCTGAGACAGAGGATTACCGCATGCCAATGGAACCGGACGCAGATGACGATGTGCTGCTTCGCATGCGGACAGCTAAGGGCAATGTGGATCATGTATATTATGTGGAGGATAAAGCCGAGGTGGAGATGACCAAGGCCAAGTCCGATGAATTGTTTGATTACTATGAATATGAAATTACAGTAGGCACCGATCAGGTGCTTTATCACTTTAAAGTGGTATCCGAACAGGATGTCTGTCTTTATAACCGGCTGGGACCCACACAGGATGGCCAGCCATGCTTTGATTTCAAGATTACCCCGGGATTCCACACGCCGGAATGGGCAAAGGGTGCGGTCATGTACCAGATTTTTGTGGACCGTTTCTGCAATGGAGATGAGAGCAATGATGTGGAATCATATGAGTATGTCTATATCGGCCGTCCGGTACAGAAGGTTACGGAATGGGACCGGTACCCGGCCGCCATGGATGTGGGGTACTTTTACGGAGGCGACCTGCAGGGAATCTGGGATAAGCTGGACTACATCAAGAAGCTGGGAGTGGAGGCCATCTATCTGAATCCGGTATTTGTATCCCCCTCCAACCATAAATATGACTGTCAGGATTACGAGCACATTGATCCCCACTTTACCAGAATAGAGAAGGACGGGGGAGGTCTGGTCAGGCCTGACGCCACGGATAACAAGGAGGCTGACCGGTACGTGCAGCGCAGCGCAGGCAAGGAGAATCTGGAAGCCAGCGATGCATTTTTTGCCCGGTTTGTGGAGGAAGTCCATAAGCGGGGGATGCGGGTAATTCTGGACGGAGTGTTCAATCACTGCGGCTCCTTTAACAAATGGCTGGACGCAGAGGGAATCTATGAGCATTCCGGCGACTATGAGGCAGGGGCCTATGAGAGCAAAAGCAGCCCCTATCACAGCTTTTTCCAGTTCCATGACGACAGCGACGGGGCCTGGCCTTACAACAGGACCTATGACGGATGGTGGGGACATGACACCCTGCCCAAGTTAAATTACGAGAATTCTGAAAAACTGGTGGAGTATATACTGAACGTGGCCAGGAAGTGGGTATCCCCGCCCTATTCCATTGATGGCTGGCGTCTGGATGTGGCTGCCGACTTGGGACACACGGCAGAATACAATCACGAATTCTGGCGCAGGTTCCGCCAGGCCGTAAAAGAGGCTAATCCGGAAGCGCTGATTCTGGCGGAGCACTACGGGGATCCTGCTTCCTGGCTGGAGGGAGATCAGTGGGATTCTATCATGAATTACGACGCGTTCATGGAACCGGTCACGTGGTTTCTGACCGGCATGGAGAAACACAGCGACAGTTATAACGGGGGCATATGGGGAGATGGTGAGGCTTTTTTTAACGCCATGGGATACCATATGAGCCGTATGCAGACCAACACGGTGATGACGGCCATGAACCAGCTGTCCAACCATGACCATTCCCGTTTCTTAACCAGGACCAACCAGATGGTAGGCCGTATCCAGACAGCTGGTCCGGAAAAAGCAGGACAGAATATAAAGCCCTGTGTGTTCAGGGAGGCAGTGGTGATTCAGATGACCTGGCCGGGAGCCCCCACGCTTTACTACGGCGATGAGGCCGGAGTCTGCGGATGGACGGATCCGGACAGCAGGCGTACCTATCCATGGGGGAAAGAGGATTTAGAGCTTATAGAGTTCCACCGCTATATGACCGGAATCCACCGCAAGATACCGGCGATCAGAAAGGGTGCGGTAAAGCCCCTTCTGGCCGGATACCAGAAGATTGCCTACGGGCGTATGTACGGCAAATATCAGGCCGTGGTGGTCATATCCAACAGCCCGGACAGCCAGACCATGGACATTCCGGTATGGCAGCTGGGCGTTACTGACGACATGGTGTTAGGCAGGCCCATCCTGACCGCTGAGACAGGGTACAATGCAGGGGTCATGCTCTACCGCATAAAGAATGGCATGCTGAAGCTGAACATGCCGCCTTACAGCGCGGCAGTATTCGTTTCTCAGCCGGATGAATTTTATCCGGTGGTGGATTCGCGGTTCGCGGATGATGGGGCGGCTGTGGAGAAGTAGGCAGAAGGATGATGTAAGACTGACAAATGTTGTAAGACAGGGGGATTTTGAATCTGATATAGGAAAGAGCACCTTTCGGAGGCGGAGAATTGTTCCGCGGGCGGGGAGGTGCTCTTTTTGGGAGCAACCAAGTAAGCATCATAAAAATAGAGTGCTGTAAAAACATTAGAATTTTCAAATGCTTTTACAACACTCCATTTATAATGCGGGTGGCCGGACTTGAACCGGCACGGTATCGCTACCGAGGGATTTTAAGTCCCTTGTGTCTGCCTATTCCACCACACCCGCATAAGTTACCCGCAGGTACTTTTCAACACGTGCCCCAGCTGAAAACCAGGACCTTTACATGCACTGCACTGATGTCCTTAAGCCATATTTTAGGCACGCTAGTGGGCGAAGGTGGATTCGAACCACCGAAGCTATTAGCAGCAGATTTACAGTCTGTCCCCTTTGGCCACTCGGGAATTCGCCCAGAGTTTGCTTTAATAAGCAGTGATTATAATACCACAGACTTCGGAAAAAATCAAGCATTTTGTGAACATTTATCAGCCATAATTGTCACAGATTTGTGGCTGGTATGGTTGGAAGTATTAGCAGGCGATCATTTTCTTTACAGTAAATAAAAAAAGTTTTTTTGCTGTTGGTTGCTGTCAGATAGAAAAACTTTCTATAAAAGTCTGAAAAGAACTATAAAAATGAATTAATAACATAAAAAGGTAAAAAAATCCATAGAAAAATATGAAGAATAAGAAAAAGGCCCCCCATTGACAGTAAAATATGTCCATGCTAATATGAGCTCATAGATAACGTTTTCTATATAATATTTGAGGGGCCCCAATGAATAAGAAAACAACGATTAAGGATATTGCTAAAAAGGCAAACGTATCAATTGCTACTGTGTCCAGGGTACTGAGGCGTACGGATTACCCTGTCAGCCAGGACGTAAAAAAACGTGTTTTTGACGCTGCGGACGAGCTGGAATACAAGCCCAATTTGTTCGGCAGGATGCTGCGCGGGGATGCCAGCATTGAGATCGGTATTATTGTTCCGTCAATTAATAATCCGTTTTATGCAGCACAAGTGGCAGCGTCAGAGGAGGAATGTTTATCCCGTAATTTCATTCCTATAATCTGTAACTCCAATTCCAATCCAGGATTGGAAAGCTGGTATCTGGAAATGCTGGAGGAAAGGCAGGCAGCAGGTATATTGCTGACAACAATCCAGAATGAGGAGACTTTTGTCAAACGGATTGAACGGCTCAACATGCCTGTCCTTCTGGTGGATCAGGGAATTGAGAATTATACAGGAGACCGTGTGCTGTTTAATTTCTTTAAGGCTGGTTATATGGCGGCAGAGTATCTGATTGAATGCGGACATAAAGACCTGGCATTGGCGTCAGGACCAATTACAAGACATAACAGAAGAGAGATACTGAGGGGCTTTAAGCAGGCGCTGCTGGATTATGATATTGTTTTTAATAAGCGCCGAATTGTGAATTATGATTCCAAATATGATATTTATAATATTGGAGATGATCAGGGAGCCATCCAGATTATAGACAAAATGTTTGAGGAGGAATATCTTCCGGAAAGTATTGTTGCGATTAATGATTCACTGGCAATTAAGATGATAAATGAATTACATAATCGCGGAATCCATGTTCCCAATGATATTTCCATTGTTGGAATGGATGATATTTTTGTCAGTAAGATGGTGACGCCAAGACTCACTACAATTCATGAACCGGCAGAAGAGATGGGTAAACGGTCCGCTAAATATCTTATTGATAAAATTGAGGGTAAGTCCAGGAATATAGTTAATATCACAATGCAGCCCACTTTGGTTGAAAGAAATTCTGTAAGGAAGGTTCATAGTAAAATCAGGAGGTAAGGAGAGATGGCGGTATATATTCTTGACAATTCCGAAGAATTGGGAGAGAAGGCAGCTGAATTAATTGCTCAAAAGTTAAATGAAGCCATAGAAAAAAAAGGGAAGGCAAGAATCATTCTATCCACAGGTGCATCACAGTTTGAGACAATTAAGTATCTGGTTGAGAAGAACGTTGATTGGGAAAAGGTTACTATGTTTCATTTGGATGAATACCTGGAACTGCCGGAAACCCACAAGGCAAGTTTCAGGCGTTATCTGAAAGAGCGTTTTACCAGCAAAGTACCGGTTAAGGTGCATTTTGTAAACACGGAAGGAGATGTGGAGGAGAATCTGAAGGAGCTGACCAGTGAGATTCGTAAAGATATCATAGATATAGGTGTTATAGGTATTGGCGAAAACGGACATATTGCTTTTAATGATCCCCCAGCTGATTTTGAGACGCGGGAAGCATACAGAATCGTGGAATTGGAGGAACGCTGCAGAAAGCAGCAGCTGAATGAGGGCTGGTTCCCAACACTTGATGATGTCCCGTTCAAAGCCGTTTCAATGACTCCTTATCAAATCATGCAGTGTGAGACAATTGTATCCAGTGTACCGGGGGAAAGAAAGGCGGAGGCTGTCAGGAATACATTAAAGTCGGATGAAGTTACTAACATGGTTCCGGCTACCTTACTTAAGACACATAAGGATTGGCATTTGTTCTTGGATAAAGAATCATCATCGCTTATTGACAGTTAGTGTAAAGGGAGGAGAATTAAAATGAGGAAAATGATATCTGTTTTGTTGGCAGGTGTTCTGGCTGTTAATCTAGGTGCGTGTTCTTCGGCAGCGTCAAAGGCATCTAAAGAAGCAGAATCTGCTGCTCCGGCAGGAACCACGGCTCAGGAAAGTGGTGGAAAGCGTACTTTGCGTATAGCAGGCGAGTCGTGGCAGGTCACAAAGCTATTTCTGAATGAAGCAGCTGAAGCATTCATGAAGGACCATCCGGATGTTACGGTTGAGGTACAGACCTATGCGGATCCTACGGTGGTGTCCAATTACAGTATTAACTGGCAAAAAGGAGATACCCCTTGCGATCTGGTGGTTATAGATGGAGCCTCCTTTGCAGAACAGTTTGTTACAAAGGACCTTATATATGACTTTGACCAGGATTTAAAGTTTTTTGATACATATTCCAAAGATAAGTTCATCCCTGCGGCATTGGAGATGGCGAAACTTCACGATAAACAGTATGTAATCCCTGTCATACAGGAAGTGACGGCTATTAATATAAATAAAGCGATGTTTAAAGATGCAGGCCTTGTGGATGAAAACGGGGATGCACTTGTTCCAAAGACATGGGATGATGTATATGAATTTGCTAAGAAACTGACAAAGACGGAGAATGGTGTCGTTACGCAGCAGGGATGTACCATTCAGTGGAGCAAGGATATACATGGAACTGTATTAGGTATTCTTCAGGCATCCTGTGGCGGACTGTATCAGGAGGATGGAATCACGGTTAACTTCCAGTCCCAAGAATTTAAGGATATACTGGCAATCTGGCAGAAAGGGGTTAAGGAGGGGGTGTTCTCCACCGAGACATTTGCCGACTACGATGCAGGTAAGAACAGTTATAAAGCTGGTAAGGTTGCCATGCTTCTTCAGTCAGGTTCCAACTGGGTGGAAGCGATTCCAACGATTGGAGAGGACAATGCATCTGTTGTACCCATCCCAGGGGGAGAAGAGAATGGATCAGTTGGATATGTAAATGGCGTCATCATTCCCAAGTGTTCTCCAAGCTCTGACCTGGCAGTACAGTTTGTTCAGGAACAGCTTTTAGGTGAATATACACAGACCAGTACAGTGAACCAGTATGGTAAAATTCCTGTAATTACAGAGTATTACAATAAGACAGAATCACCTAATTGGCAGAATATTAAGGGATCCATCGAAAAGGCAGTCACCTATCCTCCTTATAAAGATTTAGGAGAATTTGTAATAAAGTGTCAGGAGATCTTCCAAGCCAGCCTCGTGGACGGAACAGATGTGAATACCACAGCTGAGGAGCTTCAAAATATGGTAAATAAGTTGGATAAGTAATTTGCAAAGGTGCTATGCAAATCATGTGTAGCACCTTTCTTGGCAAGGAGGCAGAAAATGAAGAGGACGTGGAACGCAAAGAAACAAAAGGCATTTTGGGGGATACTATTTGTCTTGCCCAGTTTTTTGATTATAGCTGTATTTGTGGCATATCCCCTGTGCTATACAGCGTACCTAAGTATGTCTGAATATGACTTTATGTATGATTTGACTCCCTCTTTTGTAGGAATAAAGAATTATGTGTCACTGTTTTCTGACCCTGATTTCCTTGTATCAATGAAGAATACAGCAGTATTTGCTTCTTTAGATTTCCTGTTGCTGATGGTATTGTCACTGATTATAGCATTGCTTATTTTCTTCTGTAAAAAGGGAACAGGTATTTTCAGGACAGCAGTATTCACTCCTATTGTAGTCCCTGCATCGCTGGCATGTATCATATTTGGCTGGCTGTTCAGTGAAAATTTCGGATACATCAATTATTTTCTGGTAAAAATTGGACTTCCGCAGTTTACCCGTGCCTGGCTGACCTCCAGGAATACGGCCATGGGAACCACTATTGCGGCCAATCTATGGTACAATATAGGATTTATAACCATTCTGTTTTTAGCCGGGCTTCAATCTATATCTGCAGATATTCTGGAGGCGGCGGTAGTTGACGGCGCAACAGGAATAAAGAAGATTTTTTATATTGTTCTGCCGAATTTAAGGGAAAGCTTTGTCATTACTGGTATATGGGGAATCGTCACCGCTTTGAAGGTCTTTGTGGAACCCATGGTTATGACCGGAGGAGGTCCGGGCAACGCCACCAGGACATTGTATATGTATATATATAACACCGCATTTAAATATTTTGATATGGGTTATGCGTCAGCCATGGCTTTTGTACTCAGTGGATTGATTCTCCTGTTTTCACTGATTAATTTGATGGTTTCGAAAGGAGAAAATGAATGAAGGTAATGAAAAATATCCCCAGATTGATTATGCTCGCAGTGCTGACCCTGATTGCAGTGGTTTTTGTTATTCCTATTTTTTATAGTGTATTTAATTCTTTTAAAAGCCAGAAAGAAATTTTATCTACAACCATGACATTTTTCCCCAACAGTCCATCCCTGGAAAATTATTTATATGTGTTCCAGCATGGCTCACAGTATTTGGGGTATTACGTAAATAGCTTGAAGATTACATTTATTGGGGTAATATTAACCGTTATTCTGAGTGCAATGAGCGGATATGCCTTTGCAAGGCTTCCTTTTAAAGGGAGCGGCGCAGTGATGGCATTTATTCTATTCGTCATAACCTTTCCTTTGGCAGCACTTTTGATTCCAATTTATATTATGGAATATAATGTTGGACTTTTAAACACAACTATGGGTTTAGTATTTCCAAATGTAATGAATGTGCTTCCGTTTTCGATTTTTATTATGCGTGGAATTTTTCTGGGGCTTCCTATTGAATTAGAGGAGGCGGCAAGAATGGATGGATGCAGCGTATTCAGGACGTGGAAAGATGTTATGGCGCCTTTGGCTAAGAATGGGATGATAATTGTGCTGGTATTTTCTTTTTATAATATATGGGGGGAATATACCATGGGAAAGACACTGGCTACTCAGGACAGCGCCATGCCCATTGCGGTAGCTTTGACGCTGTTAAAGGGTGACAGCTGGAATTTTGGAGTACTGGGTGCGGTCATAACAATGACAATCATACCTCCGGTAATTATATTTATTATATTCCAGAGACAACTGGTGGACGGCATTGCCATGGGGGCTGTAAAGGGATGATTGTAAGAGTTCAAGGCCGCAGCCACCCAAACCCAGGCAGATTCCGCAGCACCCCAAACACAAGCAGCACCCCAATCATTACATAGAAAACACAGGCCTGAACCCGTGTAAGGCGTGTGCTTCCGGTCCTTACATACCGCACGGCCATCCAGACAGCCATGAACAGTCCCGGAGGCAGCAGAAGAAAGATGGCTGCATTTGCCTGAAAGGCAGATGCAAAATCCAGACGGAGAAGGGACAGGCACATCCGGCTTACGCCGCAGCCCGGACAGTACAGCCCGGTAACCGTATGAAACAGGCAGGGAATCAGGGGACGTCCCGCCAGAATACAGATAAATGCATAAAACAGGCCGGCTCCCAGGAGCCCGCCTGTTTTTATGCATAGTGTCTGAATACGTTTATGCATTAGGGAGATACTTGTTCAGCTCATTCTGAAGCAGGGCGTAAGCCACGATGCCCAGTCCGAACAGGCTGAGAAGCAGATAGACCACCGGTGCGCTTCCCCTTGGCTCTCCGTGCTGGTCATGGAGCATCTCAACGGCATTGCCCATCTGGTACATCCAGTACAGGGCATAAATCCCGCATGTAATCAGTGAGAACAGGAAAACCAGTCCTCCGCTTGTACCCTGCCTGCCGGAGAGCGCGTTGGTTTCGTCGTTCAGTACGATCATCCAATAGATGCCGTAAATTCCGCAGGTAACCAGGCTCAGCAGGATACATACTACGATGTTGCGCTGTTTCATACGTATATCCTCCTTGGTATGTTCATGCAATACAGCATAGATTCTATCATAGACATAACTGTTTATCAACAAAAAGCGTTACAATGTTCATCTTTTTGTCCTCTTTTTACTTCCTTTTACACAGATTATGTCCTGGGCTCAGGGGAAATTGCTGGCATAGTACTGGCACATTGCTGGCAAAAACTCATTTTTATGGACGAATGGGGCCGGATATGATATACTGACTAAGATAGGCGTATTCTGATTTTCGGATACGAATGGAGGCAGACTATGAGAGATAAAGGAAGGACGCGGGGGATTTTTAAGGTCTACCTGCAGTGGCCGCTCTTTTTGTCGGTCCTTTTAATCGTACTGACTGCTGTTGTGGCAGCGGTATCTGTTAAAGCCGGCATTATAGTATCGGTCTTTACCATTGTCTATATAGGGATTGCCCTGTGGCTGTATTTTTCAAGAAAAAGAGGCATACTGGCCGGGCTCATCGCGTTTTCGTCCGCTTATGACCAGAGCAGGCAGAACCTGCTGGAAGAGATGCTGATGCCCTATGCGGTGACAGACGGATCCGGACATCTGTTGTGGATGAACCGGGAGTTTACGGCAATCCTGGAAGAAGACAAGAATTCATATAAGAACATTACAGCCGTGTTTCCTGAGATTACAAAGGAAATGCTGGCTACCGGCGGGGAGGTTGTGAGTATTCACAGCAGCCTGGGAGACAGGAAGTTCCGGATTGACTTAAAACAGGTTATGGTTGACAGTCTTGACGCGGCAGTGACCGCAGGGGGGCTTGAAGGCCAGGGCTCATCTGTTACGGCCGTCTATCTGCTGGATGAGACCCAGACCCTTAAGTACATGCAGCAGATTAATGACCAGAAGCTGGTGGCGGGCCTGATTTACCTGGATAACTATGACGAGGCCCTGGAAAGCGTGGAGGAGGTCCGGCGCTCCCTTTTGACCGCCCTCATAGACCGTAAGATAAGCAAGTATATCTCCGGCATGAACGGTATTGTAAAAAAGATTGAGAAGGACAAATATTTCTTCGCCATCAAGCAGCAGTACATGGCCAGGATACAGGAAGAACGTTTTTCCATCCTGGAGGATGTAAAGACAGTGAACATAGGCAACGACATGGCAGTGACCTTAAGTATCGGTATCGGTATGAACGGTGACAGCTACAGCCAGAATTATGAATATGCCAGGACGTCCATTGACATGGCCCTGGGACGGGGCGGCGACCAGGCAGTGGTCAAGGATTCTGATAAGATTCAGTATTATGGCGGCAAGGCCCAGCAGATGGAGAAGACAACCAGGGTGAAGGCCAGGGTAAAGGCCCATGCCCTCAGGGAGCTGATGGAGAACAAGGACCGGCTCCTTATTATGGGACACCGTCTGGCAGACATTGATTCCTTTGGCGCGGCAGTGGGCATATACCGTATTGCCATGTCCATGAACAAGAAGGCCAATATCGTGGTCAACGAGGTGACTTCTTCGGTGCGTCCTATGATGGAGCGCTTTACGGGAAATGCTGAATATCCTGAGGATATGCTGCTCACGGGTCCGAAAGCGGCCGAGCTGGTGGACCAGGGGACCATGCTGGTTATCGTGGATGTGAACCGGCCCAGCATTACGGATGAACCGGCTCTTTTGGAGATGGTGAAGACGGTTGTGGTTTTAGACCATCACAGGACCAGCAGCGAAATCATAGATAACGCAGTGCTTTCCTATGTGGAGCCGTATGCCTCGTCTACCTGTGAGATGGTGGCGGAGGTATTGCAGTATATTGCAGACGGTATTAAAATCAAATCTGCTGAGGCGGATGCCATGTATGCCGGTATTGTCATCGACACCCAGAACTTTACCAATCAGACGGGTGTCAGGACATTTGAGGCAGCGGCATTTTTAAGAAGAAGCGGAGCTGATATCACCAGAGTGCGTAAGCTTTTCAGGGAGAACATGAAGGACTACCAGGCAAAGGCGGACGCGGTCAGGAAGGCGGAGGTGTTTATGGATGCCTTTGCCATCAGTGAGTGCTCGGCCGAAGGGCTGGAGAGTCCCACCATCATCGGTGCCCAGGCGGCCAACGAGCTTCTGGAAATCCGCGGCATGAAGGCTTCAGTGGTGCTTACGGATTATAACGGAACCATTTATTTCAGCGCCAGATCCATTGACGAGGTTAATGTCCAGGTCATGATGGAGAAGCTGGGAGGCGGCGGACACCGTACCATAGCAGGCGCCCAGATGCAGGGTGTAACCGTGGAAGAGGCAAAGGAACGGTTAAAAGACGTCATCCGCCAGATGATGGAGGAAGGCGAGGTATCCTGATAAGGGATGCATATAGACACAGAATCAGAAAGGAAGTATGAGACATGCAGGTAGTATTACTGGAAGATGTGAAGGCATTAGGAAAAAAAGGTCAGATTGTGAATGTAAATGACGGCTATGCCAGAAATTTTATTCTGCCCAAGAAGCTTGGGGTGGAAGCCAATTCCAAGAATCTGAATGATTTAAAGCTTAAGAAGGCCAATGACGACAGGATTGCGGCAGAGCAGCTGGCGGCAGCAAAGGAGCTGGGAGCAAAGCTGGATGATTCCTCCGTGACTCTGACCATCAAGGCGGGAGAGGGCGGAAGAGCCTTCGGCTCCGTGTCCTCCAAGGAAATCGCCAAGGCCATTGGGGACCAGCTGGGAATTGATATTGACAAGAAAAAGATTATGCTGAGCGATCCCATCAAGTCCATTGGCAGCTTCGAGGTGCCTGTTAAGCTCCATAAGGATGTGACTGCCAGACTGGCTGTCAAGGTAGTGGAAGCATAAAATCATAGCGCAGACACAGGACCCGCCTCAACAGGCGGGTCTCATAGATTCAGATACAGGAGACGAGTAATATGGAAGAAGCCCTGATTAAGCGGGTGCTTCCCCACAGTCTGGAGGCGGAACAGTCAGTCATCGGTTCCATGCTCATGGACAGGGAGGCAGTGATTGCCGCATCGGAGATTGTGACGGGAAGTGATTTTTACCAGCAGCAGTACGGAATCATGTTTGACGCCATGGTAGAGCTGTTCAATGAAGGCAAGCCCGTGGACCTGGTAACCCTCCAGGACCGTCTGAAGGAAAAGGATGTGCCTCCTGAGGTTAGCAGCCTGGATTTTGTACGGGATATCGTGACCATGGTGCCTACGTCTGCCAATGTAAGGTCCTATGCCACCATTGTCGGGGAGAAGGCAGTGCTGCGAAGGCTGATTAAAACCACGGAGGAGATTGCCAATACCTGTTACGCCGGAAAGGAGCCCCTGGAGAACATATTGGCAGACACGGAGAAATCCGTTTTTAACCTGCTGCAAAACCGCGGGGGACAGGATTTCGTGCCCATCAAGCAGGTGGCCATCAACGTGCTGGAGAAGATTGAGGATGCCTATAAGAACCAGGGAACGGTCACGGGTATACCTTCCGGTTTTATTGACCTGGATTATAAGCTTTCAGGTTTTCAGCCTTCGGATTTCATTCTGATAGCAGCCCGTCCTTCCATGGGTAAGACGGCCTTTGTCCTGAACGTGGTGGACTATGTGGCGGTGCGCAAGAGCCTGCCCTGTATGGTGTTCAGCCTGGAGATGTCCAAGGAGCAGCTGGTGAACCGTATGCTTTCCATGGAGTCCAATGTGGATTCCCAGAAGCTGCGTACCGGCTCCCTGACGGATTCTGACTGGGATGCGGTGGTGGAGGGTATCGGCGTCATAGGAAATTCCAAGCTGATAATTGATGACACCCCCGGTATATCCATATCAGAGCTGCGATCCAAGTGCAGGAAGATGAAGCTGGAGTATGGACTCAGCGTTGTAATTATCGACTACCTGCAGCTCATGAGCGGCAGCAAGAAGGGCGGAGGCGATAACCGCCAGCAGGAGATTTCCGATATCTCCCGTTCCCTGAAGGCTCTTGCCAGGGAACTTCATGCCCCTGTCATTGCCCTGTCACAGCTGTCCCGCGCCTGTGAGACCAGACAGGACCACAGGCCCATGCTCTCTGACCTTCGTGAGTCAGGGGCCATTGAGCAGGATGCGGACGTGGTTATGTTCCTGTACCGTGATGATTATTATAATAAGGATACGGAGCATCCCAACGAGGCAGAGGTAATCATAGCCAAACAGCGTAACGGCCCCATTGGAACCGTTACATTGATATGGAAACCGGAGTACACCAAGTTTGTGAATGCTGCCAGACCTCAGGGCGGCGGACAGGACGCATAAAAATTTTTCTAGGATGTCATAATATCCATTCTCAATGCATACACTAATAGTAAGGCAGGACATGCCTGTTAACTTGTGAAGGAGAGAATGGCTATGGATGAAGTACATTATCTGATATCGGATGCGTCCAAAAAGGTCGATGTGGAGGCCCATGTATTAAGGTACTGGGAAGAGGAGCTGGAACTTGATATTCCCCGTAACGAGATGGGGCACCGGTACTATACGGATTTACATATCCGCCTGTTCAAGCAGGTCAAGAACCTGAAGGAGAAGGGGTATCAGCTGAAGGCAATCAAGCATGCGCTGAACCAGGTCCTGAAAAAGGACGGTAAGGCCCAGGGAGAGCTGTCCGATGAAATCCTGGAGCGCGACATGAGCGCGGCGCTTAAGGAATTTAAAGAGGAAGACAGCGCAACGTCCCTCAGCACTGTGAAGGGCGATGGTGTGTCCGTGGTCGCCATGGAAGAGAAGATGGAACAGTTTCAGCAGATCATGAACCTGATTATTGGACGTGCCCTGGAAGTGAACAATGAAAAACTGAGCCAGGATATCAGCTGTCTGGTCAATGAGAAGATGGGCAAGGAACTGGAGTTTTTGTTCCAGGCTTCGGACCAGAAGGAGGAGGAACGGTTCCGCCAGCTGGACGAGACGCTCAGAAGCTACCAGAAGGGCGGACAGGCAGAGGCGGCAGCGGCCAAGGTTCCCTTTTTTAAGCGGCGCAGATTTGGGCGAAGCGGAAAAAAGCTCAGGGATGGAAAGTAATTGCAGATACAGCAGGAGACGGCACCTGCACCAGTGGATTAACACCATGGTGCAGGTGTCTTTTTCTGTTGTTTTTCCATTTTTTTATAAACAGGGAATGGTTATTTTATAGTACTTTCAATTTTCTTACGACCTTAATTTTTGTATCGCTATTCCTTAAGAAATGTGTTAGAATGAATTTGATTTGAGCTTTTTGACATAAGAAGAAGCAGGAAGGATAAGTTCTTCATGAATTCAAAATACAGAAAATATGTTACATATACGGCAGCCGTAGGCGTGCTGACCCTCAGCTCTGTCCTGGGCGGCTGCACCAAGAAATCCACATCAGAGGTGGGGGATGCCACGCCTTCAGAGGTCAATGTTATACAGGCTGTGCCTGAGACCATTGCCCAGCTGGGCCTGAACGGGCAGGTGCTGCCGGGACTGAACGATATTAACCTGCCGGACGCGGAGCCGGCACCTGAGTACCTGAGAATTGGGGTGCGCCATGAGATCATCAAGAGACTGCAGCAGCGTCTCATGGACCTGGGGTTCATGGACAATGATGAGCCCACGGATTATTTCGGAGAGATGACCCAGCAGGCAGTCAAGCATTTCCAGAGGCAGAATGAGCTGCCTACAGACGGTATTGTGGGCAATGTTACCTGGGATGCCATTATGTCTCCGGATGCCAAGTATTATGCGGTTTCCAAGGGAACTCAGGGTGATGATATTGAGCGCATCCAGCAGCGTCTTTATGAGCTGGGATACCTGGCAACCGCTGATTTGGTCACAGGCAACTTCGGTGATTCCACGGAGGCAGCCGTGTTAAAGCTCCAGGAGGTCAATGGACTGGAGCAGGATGGAAAGGTGGGACAGAGGACCATCAACCTGCTGTACAGCGATGAGATTAAACCTAATTTCCTTTCTTACGGTGAGAAGAGCGATGTGGTCCTGGCCTGCCAGGAGCGTCTTAAGGAATTGGGATATCTGACCACTACCCCGGACGGGGCTTACGGTGAGGACACGGTAGTGGCTGTGAAGCAGTTCCAGGCCAGAAACGACCAGGTGGTGGACGGCTATCTGGGACCATCCACCAGAATTGCTTTAAACAGCCCGGACGCCAGGGCCAATGGCCTGATGCTGGGTGAGCGCGGCGACGCGGTTACCAAGGTGCAGCAGCTTCTTAACAAACACGGTTATCTGGTTTCCGGCAACGTGACCGGATATTACGGTGAAGCCACGGAGAACGCTGTCAGGAACTTCCAGTCACGCAACGGACTGACCTCTGACGGTCTGGTAGGCGTTCAGACCATGGCCAAGCTGACCGGCGACAATGTAAGGCGTCCGGCGGCTAATTCCAGCGGTTCCGGCACCACCACAAGACCTAACAATTCAGGAAACAGCGGCAATACAGGAAATAACGGCGGTTCCGGCAATACGGGCAAGCCTTCCGGCAATACCACGCCGCCTGTGAGCATACCGGCAAGCGGAGGCGCATCCGCACTTATATCGGTTGCCTCATCCAAACTCGGGTCACCGTATGTATGGGGAGCAAAAGGACCGAACTCCTTTGACTGTTCCGGTTTCATATACTGGTGTCTCAACCAGGTGGGCGTAAACCAGAGCTACCTGACTTCTTCGGGCTGGAGGAATGTGGGCCGTTACACGAAGATTACAAACTTTAATGACATCCAGGCCGGTGATATCGTGGTGGTAAGGGGCCATGTAGGTATCGCGGCAGGAGGAGGCACGGTGATTGACGCTTCTTCCAGTAACGGACGGGTGGTGCACAGAAGCCTGAGCCAGTGGTGGGCCAACAACTTTATCTGTGCATGGAGGATTTTCTAACAAACATAAAGGTACTGGAATATGAAAAGGAGGGCGTTTGGTGATGCAGACCATACTGGTATGTGATGATGACAAGCAGATTGTGGAGGCCATTGATATCTATTTGACAGGAGAAGGGTTTAAGGTAATCAAAGCTTATGACGGCTATGAGGCGCTGGAGTATCTGGATAAAAATGAAGTGGATTTATTGATTGTGGATGTGATGATGCCGGGACTGGACGGCATCCGCACCACCCTGAAGGTCAGGGAGAACAGCAGTATACCCATCATCATCCTCTCCGCCAAGTCCGAGGATGCAGATAAGATTCTGGGACTTAACATTGGGGCAGACGATTACATTACAAAGCCCTTTAATCCTCTGGAGCTGGTGGCCAGGGTCAAGTCCCAGATGCGCCGTTATACCCAGTTGGGAAACCTAAACCAGCAGGCGGACGGACAGATTTATAAGTGCGGCGGCCTTCAGATTAATGATGACAACAAAGAGGTGACCGTGGATGGCGATGCCATCAAGCTGACGCCCATCGAGTACAATATTCTGCTGCTGCTGGTGAAGAATGCGGGAAAAGTATTTTCCATTGATGAGATTTATGAGCAGATATGGAATGAGGAGGCCATTGGCGCGGATAATACAGTGGCCGTGCACATCCGCCATATCCGTGAAAAGATAGAGATTAACCCAAGGGAGCCAAAGTACCTGAAGGTGGTATGGGGCGTAGGCTATAAGATAGAAAAGCAGTAGGTGGTTGCATGACAGATGAAAAGAGGAAGTTCAGACGGAGGAAACTGTTCCTGACCCTGTTCCATATTATTTTTGTGTCTATGTCCGTATTCGGGATCAGTGCCATGTACCTTAATTCCAATTACGGAAAAGGTGTAAAGTGGATATATGAGGATGCATACGAGGATTCTCCTCAGTTTGACAAACAGCTGACAGAGGATATCGACCGCATATTTACCTATGTGGGTTATAAGGATATGTTTGAGACTGACGGAAAGCTGGATATGCACAAGGTCATTGTAAGGGTCAGCAATGGACCGGGGGAGCAGGGGACGGAGTGGACTCTGGACCGGATTGTGCGCTACATCAAGACCAGGGGATATTATCTGGATGAGAATTTCCAATTGGCCGGGTCGCCTATTTCCATGGACGATGACGAGGAAGAGATAACCGTGGATTTCCAGAGCTATAATCCGGATTTTGTGGATGCGGATGCAGGAGATGCTCCAAGGATGACCATGGAGGATCTGGCCCTTGATATACTGGTCCATCTGAGTGAATATTACACCATATATTATAATTACATAGAGAACGACACCAACCTGAATTTCCGTATCCAGTACACAAGCAACAAGGGGGTTACAAAGGTATCCACCAATGTGCCGGATAAGACCATGGAGGACATAATAGGCACCGGGAAATACCTCTTTGTGCCGGGAAATACCATCCGTATGGAGACCAACATGGCCACGGTTCCTGCCAATGCGGCCACGCTTCTGGAGATATGGAATCCCTATAAAAACGATAAGAATTACATGGTCCTGTCCGTGGACACCAGCTACCCAAATACGGATGCGTATTCCATAGAGGCAAAGGCATATAAGGAAGCCAGAAACGAGTTTATTCTGGGCATGGGAAGCGTTATCCTGGGAGGCCTTGGATGTGTGGTTACACTGGCCATGCTGATGCTTATGTCAGGCCACACCACGGACGGAAGCACGGAAATACGCCTGTTCCCTATTGACGAGATTCACACGGAACTATGCCTGATTCTCTGGGCGGCGGCCACAGCGGTGTTTATCTACATAGGAAGGTATGTGGGTATCCGGCTGTTCAGCCTGTTTGCTCCCAATGAACAATGGAATTACTGGAATAAGATGATTAAACTGGTCATTGTGTACGGGAGCGTTGTATTGTGCGGCTTTGATTTGCTGCGCAGGTATAAGGCCAGGACCTTGTGGAGCAACAGCCTCGCAAAAAGGGCTTTGGAAGCTTCAAAGGACTATGTGGGTAGAGTCAGCTATGCAGTGGGCACCGGGTTCTGCTACCTGTTGTTTTTAGGATTTAACGCAGGTATGCTGTGGGGACTGATTTTCCTCTTTTTCTATAAGGAGAACAGGATAAGCTACCAGATTATGTTCTATGTATTCGTGGTGCTGTACCTGGGACTGGATGGATGGATATACCATCAGCTGTTTAAAAAATCAGTGCAGAGGGATGTGCTGGACATGGCTGTCAGCACTATCTCCCAGGGGGATACCAGCTATCAGATTGATACCTCCCGCCTGTCAGGCAAGGAGCGGGACATGGCAGAGCATCTCAATAATATCAGCAGCGGTCTGGATTCAGCTATTCAGGAGCAGGTTAAGAGCGAGCGGCTGAAGGCAAGCCTGATAACAAATGTATCCCATGACATCAAGACTCCTCTTACGTCCATTATCAATTATGTGGACCTTCTGAAACGGGAGAAAATACAGGATCCCAAGATTGCCGCATACCTGGAAGTGCTGGACCAGAAGTCTCAGCGCCTTAAGACTCTGACAGAGGACCTGGTGGAGGCATCCAAGGCCAGTTCAGGCAATATGAAGTTAGATATATCGGATATTGACCTGGTAGAGCTGGTACAGCAGACCAACGGTGAGTTTGAGGAGCGGTTTGCCATGCGCAGGCTGGAGCTGGTTTCCAACATACCGGATGAGGTGCTTATCATTCAGGCTGACGGACGCCGCCTGTGGCGTGTCCTGGAAAATCTCTATACCAATGCAGTGAAGTATGCAATGGAGCACAGCCGGGTCTATGTGGATGTGCTGGACGAGGACGGCAAGGCCATATTTACAATCAAGAATGTTTCCGAATCATCACTGAATATCAGTCCGGATGAGCTGACCGAGCGCTTTGTCAGGGGAGATGTGTCCAGGGCCACGGAGGGAAGCGGTCTGGGATTATCCATATCCAAGGATTTGACCCAGCTTCAGGGCGGTGAGTTCCAGGTGGTTATAGACGGGGATCTGTTTAAGGCTGTTGTGTCATTCCCGGTAAAGAGAGTTGAGTTTAAGGCGGACAAAACGTCTGGGGAACCCGGAGACATATCTCAGGATTTTGGCTTCGAGGAAGAAATATAATTTTAGGAAAAAAATGGAATTTGATAGAAGGATTATGATAAATATTTCACGAACAAATTGTAAAATATTTGAAAATATTGTGGAATAAATCTTGTTTATTGGTCATTATAACCATGAAGATTTTGGAAAAAAGGCGCCGGAAGATATCTTCCGGCGCCTCCTTTTTCCATGTGCAGGCGGATTTTACTGATAATCAAATACGTTAATCCAGCTTTCCAGCAGTTCCTTTTCATCAGGACGTTTGTAAGCCAGCTGGGCAGCTGCCACGATGGGGAGCCAGCCCTGTACATAACGCTTTTCTGTGCCCGTTTTATCACAGAACAGATCCATGTACATATCAGCTATCTTCTTATCCTTCAGGCTCAGAAGCAGATAGGTTCTGGCTACATCGGCACTTGCGTTGCCCTGGGAAGCATGTACCCAGTCAACCAGATACCATTTGCCGTCGTCGCCTACGATGATATTAGATGGGCAGAAATCTCCGTGGCACAGTTTGGTGTGCTTTGGCATGCCGTCCAGCCTTGTAAGCAGCTCATAGCGCAGGTTTTCATCCAGCTGTTCCTCGGATTTAAGGGCGCGGATGGTCTTTTCCTTCAGCTTGTTTAACAGTGGGCAGGCCTGGGCAAAAATCAACAGGTGTAAATCAACCATCTGCTCCAGATACTCCCCTGTCTTGTCGGGATTTTCTTCCATCAGCTGCTGAAGGGTCTTGCCCTCCACAAATTCCCTGGTAATAGACCATTTGCCATCAATTACAGATACCCCCAGAACCTTAGGAACATTCAGGACTTCAATGGTTTCCACACGTGCGTTGCACAGGGCTTCATTCAGGACCTCGGCTTTTGGGAAGCCTTCGCAGAATTCCTTGATGGCAGTGCTTCCGTCACGGTAAACGGATTTTGTTTCGCTACTGGAAATTAATTGTTTTGCCATAACTATACTCTCCTTCCACACATTATAAACGGTGCTGCGACAGGTAATCCATCGCACTGCCTTTATTCTACTACAACATGACTGAAAAGTACATACCCAATTTGATAAATTTTTAACGTACTTTTAGGCATTAAAAAGTACATATTTCTTAATAACATTTCTTAAAAACGGAAGATTGCAGTTCCGTATCCAGGAAGAGGATAGGAGAAGGAATAGGGCTGTCCGTCGCATTCGCTTTTAGAGGATGAGAAACAGGGAGCTTCTGCTGCCTTATAAGCTCCGTGGTTATCCAGGAGCAGGGTGTACCTGCCGCGCTTTGGGACACCTACACGGTAATCGGGTCTCTCCACCGGAGTAAAGTTTATAATGAACATCAGGTTTTTCTTACCTGTCTCATCCCGGCGGATGAAGCTGAAGATACTTCTGTCGCCGTCATTGGCATTAATCCACTGGAAACCATTCCAGTCATTGTCCTGGCGGTAAAGGGAAGGATACTTTTTGTACAGATGGAGCAGGTCCTTTACATAGTTCTGAAGCTCCCTGTGGTCATCCTCGTCTGTGAGGTACCAGTCCAGGGAAACCTTTTCATCCCATTCATGGAGCTGGCCGAAATCCTGTCCCATGAACAGGAGCTTCTTGCCGGGATGGCCCATCATGAAGGTGTAACCGGCCTTCAGATTGGAGAACTTGTCCCTGCCCAGGCCGGGCATCTTGTTAATCATGGAGCATTTCAGGTGAACCACCTCATCGTGGGAAAGGACCAGGATATAGTTCTCACTTGTAAAGTAGGTAAGTCCGAAGGTCATGCGGTGATGGTTATATTTGCGGAAATAGGGGTCTAACTTCATGTACTCCAGGAAGTCATGCATCCATCCCATGTTCCACTTGAAGGTAAAGCCCAGCCCGTCCTGTTCGGGATGCTCCGTCACCTTTGGCCACGCGGTGGATTCCTCGGCAATGACAAGAGCACCGTGGTTGCGCCCCTGGACTACTGTGTTCAGGTGCTTAAAGAACTCGATGGCTTCCAGGTTCTGGTTGCCTCCGTCTTTGTTGGGGACCCACTGGCCTTCCTGGCGTCCGTAGTCCAGGTACAGCATGGATGCCACCGCGTCCACCCTGAGGCCGTCCACGTGGTACTGTTCCACCCAGTAGAGCGCATTGCTGATGAGGAAGTCCTTGACCTCATTTTTACCGTAATCAAATACCTTGGTGCCCCAGTCCGGATGTTCGCCCTTCCTGGGGTCCGCATATTCAAAAAGGGGTTCTCCGTCAAAGTCAGCCAGGCCATGGGCATCCTTGGGAAAGTGGGCCGGAACCCAGTCCAGTATGACGCCTATGCCGTTTTTATGCAGGTAGTTTACGAAATACATGAACTGTTCCGGTGTGCCATAGCGGGAGGTGGGGGCAAAGTATCCCGTCACCTGATATCCCCAGGAACCGTCAAATGGATGTTCTGCAATGCCCATCAGCTCCACATGGGTATAGCCCATCTCTTTTACATAAGCTGCCAGCTCATGGGCTGCCTCTGTGTATGTATAAAAGCCGTCCTTTTCAGGCCTGTCCCGTTTACGCCAGGAACCCAGATGCACTTCGTAAATGCTCATGGGCAGCTTCTGTACATCTGCCTGGGTCCTCTTTTCGATCCAAGAGCTGTCAGTCCAGGAAAAGCCCTGGATATCGGCTGTGACAGAGGCTGTACCCGGACGGTATTCCGCGCTGAAGGCAAAGGGATCTGCCTTGTAGAGAATCTTGCCGGACTGGGTGGTAATGGCGAATTTATAGAGCTCTCCCAGCTTCATGCCCGGATTGAAAATCTCCCAGATACCGGATTCGGAGATACGTTCCATGGGGCTGGCCTCCGGATTCCAGTTGTTAAAATCGCCTACCAGATGGACCTCTTTTGCGTGGGGGGCCCAGACGGCGAAGTAGATACCTTCCTTTCCCTTGTATGTCTTGGGATGTGCCCCTAATTTCTGGTAAATATCATAATGTGTGCCTGCCCCGAACAGATAGCAGTCCAGATCAGATATGAAACCTGTGGCAGAAGCCTTTTTCTTTGAAGATGCTGCAGTGCGTTTTTTAGCTACCATATCAGTTCTCTCCCTTGAGTTTCAGGACAGCTCCCCAGTTGCCCTTTAGTTTTATGTGGACCTTCCCGTCTGAAATGGGGAGGCGGTCTGCGGGTTCCAGAAGATTGACTGCCTCGCCGGCCTGAAGCGGAACAGGGATGGCCAGTTCGGCCGGCTCATCGTCATTGTTTACCGCGGTGATGATGACAGAGTCTTCACCGTGTCTGGCAAATGCATACTGGCGGTTGGTCAGCAGCAGTTCCTGGTAACGGCCCGTGTGAAGCGGCTCCTGCTGGCTGTGAATCTGTCCCAGCTGTGCAATCAGGTCTGTAAGTTCGCAGTGAAGTTCACCTTCCTGCTCTATGGAGATGGCGGGACGCAGCGCTTCATCGCTGGTGTTGGTGCGCTTTCCCTCAACGCCCCATTCGCCGCCGTAATAGATGGATGGAATTCCGGGCAGAGTGAAGAGGCAGATGTATATGGGGAACAGGTGCTCCCTGAGCTTAAGCTTTGTGGCAATCCTATCCTCGTCATGATTGTCCACAAAGGTGTAAAGCTGGCGTCCGATGGCCTCCAGCCGTCTTACGTTGTGGGCAATCTCAAAGAAGTTGTGGTCATTGAAGCCGGAGTAAAGGCTTTTGTGAAGTTCGTAATTAGTGACGGAGTGAAGCATCTCATTGTTAACCCAGCGGCTGTAGTCCCCGTGTATCACCTCACCCATAAGCCAGAAATCTTCCTTCATGGCCTCTGTCTGGCTGCGCATTTCCTTCATGAAGTTAAAGTCCAGCACATTGGCGCAGTCCAGGCGTATTCCGTCAATGTCAAACTCGTCAATCCAAAACCGGATGACATCAAAGAGATAGGACCTCACATCCGGGTTAAAGAGGTTCAGGCAGGGCAGTTCAAAGTGTCCCTGCCAGGCTTCATATCCAAAGGAATCGCCGCAGGGGCTCTGCCAGTCGAAGTTCACTCCCTTATACCAGTCCTTATAAGGGGAATCCCAGCGCTTTTCCTGTATGTCCTTAAAGGCAAAAAACTCACGTCCTGTGTGATTGAACACACCGTCCACAACAACCTTTATGCCCTCCTGGTGGCATTGGTCCACAAATTTTCTGAAAGAACCGTTATCGCCCAGACGCCGGTCCACCAGTTTATAATCCCTGGTATCGTATCCATGGCTGGTGGATTCAAAAAGCGGGCCTATGTAGATGGCGTTTGCGCCTAGGGACCGGATGTGGGAAATCCACTTGTCTAATTCTTCAAAACGGTTGGTTACTTCGGTTGCATCATTGTGTTTGGGGGCTCCAGTCATCCCCAGGGGATACATGTGATAGAACACTCCCCGCTCATACCAGGTGCTCATGTTGTTTTCCTCGCAATCTTTATGTAGTCATATGTTACAGTGCCCGGAGGGGGATAGTACTGTAAGTACTAATCCTCCTGGCTTTTAAATTTACGCAGCAGGAACTGGTAGCGCAGCTGTGCCGCGTTCAGTTCGTAGATATAGCAGTCTATCAGGGTAGGGTCCACGGCCTGCTCAAAGTGGTTCCTGGCGGCTTCGATGGCACATTTTGTGCGTTCGATTTCCACGCGCAGGCGGATGAGTTCAGGTCTGGGGCGCCGCGCCCTGGTCACAGCGGACCTGGCGGCAGCAGTCTCCCTGACTGCTTTCATGATGTCAAACATATGCTTCATCTCCCAGATATTGATAGAAATAGTATATCTGGAAAATGGCATCTTATGCATGTGGGCCGGCAGAATTAAATTTTAATGCTGACTGTCAGTACAGGAATTCTTCCAGTCTGTATCCCAGCTCCATCAGCCGGCGGTTGGATTCCCTCAGGGTGAGATAATAATAGTTGGCCGTGCCTTCCTGGCGTACACCCACAATACCCGCATCCTTTAATATTTTAAGGTGATGGGATATGGCCGGACGGGAAAGGCTGGTCCGCCGGGTAATTTCATTTACATTGAGGCCGTATTGCTCGAAATGGATGGGGCCGGGCGTCTGCCTTCTGTCAAGGGCTTCCTCTGTCAGTACCTCTATGATGGACAGACGCATCTCATCGCCCAGGGCAATGAACAGCGGCATACAGGCATGAAAACGTTTCTGCAGTTCCTGGGCAGTTGTCATCTGCCGTTTCCTCCTTTGGTTTAAAAATTTGAACCAATTTCATTTTACCATGTATAGAGAGGAAGGTCAAGGAAATCGGGTGTGAAATGCATAAAATTCACCCTTGACATCTGCTGGAAAATCCTTCATAATAAAACAACATTCAACACAGTCTATTTTATGACAGTCTGATTTATCTCAATGGTATTATTTACGTCAATGGTTTTGTATTGTCTGGCTCAGGCAGAAATTTCCTCAGAAAAAAGTGACAGATGGAACGGAGAGAGGGGGTAGTGTATTCAGTTTACATAGTTTTATGTCGTATGCCTTGTACGGCATCATGTCTTATTGTGCCTTTATGGATATCAGGCGTTACCGGATACCTAACAGGGCCCTGGCGGCGGCAGCTGCTGCAGGGCTGGCTGTTTCGGTGGAGGCCTGGGTGTCCGGAGCCGGGAATGTTGGGTTATGGGCGGCAGGCATAGGCTTTTGGATGCAGGATACTGGTTTTTGGGCGGCTGCAGCTGAGGGCGCTGCTGTATTTATAATGCGGCTGATGTTGGCGGCCGCAGCCGGTTTCCCATTTTTCCTGCTGCGGATGGTGGGGGCCGGGGATATTAAATTTATGGCCCTTGTGGCAGGCTGTTTTGGCCTGGAGAGAGGATTTTGGTCCGTTGTGATTGGTTTGTGTCTGGGAGCTGTTCTGGCTCTCGGAAAGATGCTGCGAGAGGGCAGCATATGTCAGAGATTCTTGTATTTAACTGCCTATATCAGGCGTTTGATTCAGAGTAAAGAAATTGAGGCGTACTACTGCCCGGAGCGGGATGGATATAAGTGCGTAATTCCATTGGGAGCCTGTTTTTTTGCGGGGACTCTTATTTCAGTGTTGTGGAAGGGATGAGTGATGGGTGTTAAGGTGCGTATGCGCCAGGAAGAAACGAGGTGAGAAGTGAATATATGGTAAAGATTCTGGCGGTCTATGACGCTGATCCCGCCTTTGGGGAACGGCTGGCGGATTATGTGAATCAGAAGGAAAAGATTCCGTTTACAGCCATGGCATTTTCCAGCCTGGACAGGCTTATAGAATATGGGGAAGATCATCCTATAGAAATCCTGCTGGTAGATGAGAGTTCACGGGCGCTGGTGGGAGATGTGAAGGCAGAGCAGGTCATGGTGCTGTGTGACGGGGCGCTGGTGGATGGGCCGGATATATTTCCGGCCATCTACAAGTACCAGTCCGGGGATTGTATCATGCGTGAGGTGCTGGCTTCCTACTGCAGCCGGCCAGTGGAGCCGGCGCTGGCCCTTCTGGGGTCCAGGGCCCTGGTAGTAGGAATATATTCCCCTGTGAACCGGTGCTTTAAGTCCTCGCTGGCCCTGACCATAGGGCAGGTGATGGCGAAAAAGGAGTCGGTGCTGTATCTGAATCTGGAGGAATATTCAGGATTTACCAGGCTGATTGACAGTGAGTACAAGGCCGATTTATCAGATGTTCTGTATCTGTACAGGCAGGGAGGGTATAACTGGATGAAGCTAAAGTCCATGATCAGCAACTGGGGGAATATGGATTTTATACCTCCGGTGAGGTATGCGGAGGATTTAAGCCAGGTGGCGCCGGAGGATATGGCGCAGCTCATAGACAGGATTGCGAGGGAGAGCGGCTATGACAGGCTGGTGGTGGACGTGGGCCAGATGGGAAGGGGGGCTCTTCCCGTTCTATCCATGTGTAATGTGGTGTATATGCCGGTCAGGGAGGACTATATCTCAGCCGCCAAGATAGAGGAGTTTGAGGAGTACCTGGAGGAAGCAGACGATGCCGGGGTCAGGGACAGAATCCAGAAACTGAGACTGCCCAGGCATACAGGTATTGCGAAACAGGAAGGGTATCTGGAACAGCTGATATGGGGGGAGATGGGGGATTTTGTGCGGCAGCTTTTAAACGGAAAGCAGCCGGAGAGATAAGGAATGGAGGGAGGAGGAGTGAGAAGGGAGAGTCAGGAATAAAGAACAGGGAAAGGAAAAAGAAGGAAAATTGAGCTATGGAAGAGAGGGAGAGTAAAAGGAGGAGCCGTGAAGGTGTGCGGTGGCTCATAAGGGAGCGCATTATGGAGGAACTGCAGGAAAGGCACCATATGGACGACGGAGAACTGCTGGAAATGATTGACAGGTCCATAGGCGAGATGGGGCAGGAAATATTTCTGCCCTTAAAGGAACGGCTCTGGCTGCGCGGCAGCCTCTTTGACAGCTTCCGTCGTCTGGATATCCTGCAGGAGCTTATTGACGACAGCTCCGTGTCGGAAATCATGGTGAATGGAGCAGGAAAGATATTTATGGAGAGAAACGGAAGAATGGAATTATGGGACAGGAATTTTGAGAGGCCGGAACAGCTGGAGGATATCATACAGCAGATTGTAAGCAGGGTCAACCGTGTGGTGAATGTGTCCTCTCCTATGGTGGATGCCAGGCTGGAAGATGGTTCCAGGGTCCATGTGGTTCTGCCGCCTGTGGCTCTTGATGGTCCTGTTGTTACTATAAGGAAATTCCCTGACCCGATTACCATGGAAAAGCTGATTCGTTTCAAAGCCATAAGTACAGAGGCAGCCGGCTTTCTGGAGCAGCTGGTGGAGGATGGATGCAATATGTTTATCAGCGGAGGGACAAACTCTGGAAAAACCACATTCCTGAATGCATTGTCATCCTTCATACCCTCCGGTGAGCGTGTAATAACCATTGAGGATTCTGCTGAATTGCAGATAACACAGGTTCCAAATCTTGTGCGTCTGGAGACAAGAAACGCCAATACGGAGGGAGAAGGAGAAATTACCATGAGCCAGCTGATTAAGGCGGCTCTGCGCATGAACCCCAATCGCATTGTAGTGGGCGAAGTGAGGGGGAAGGAGGCTTTGGACATGCTCCAGGCCATGAACACAGGCCATCCCGGAAGTCTTTCCACAGGTCATGGGAACAGCCCGCGGGACATGATAAGCAGACTGGAAACCATGGTGCTGATGGCGGCGGACCTTCCGCTGGCAGCAATCAGGAGCCAGATTGTGTCGGCCCTGGACATCATGGTCCATCTGGGCCGGCTGAAGGATGGGAAAAGAAGAGTTTTATCCATTATGAGAATAGGAGGTTTGCAGAATGGAGAGGTGGAGCTGGAACCATTGTTTGAATACGACGGTAAGGAGGACCGGCTTTGTCAGAAAGGGGGAAGGACACAGGCGGGACCTGGTTAGGCAGGAAATTGCCAGGAGGAAACCGGAAAAGAAGGTTCCCAGGGCCAGGCCTCCCGACCGGGTGGATTACAGTACCTACAGACTTACTGCCGGAGAGTGGCTGTTATACGGAGCTCTGGGGGTGGGAGCCTGTGGGCTGGCATCCTATGTCTTTTACCGCAGTGTGGTGGTGTTCCTGATTCTGATGCCTGTTGGGGCCTGTTATCCTTTATACAGGAGATCGAATTTGAAGAAGGAGAGGGCCCGGCGGCTGGAACTGCAGTTCAAGGAGGGAATTCAGGTTCTGTCCTCCTTCCTGAGCGCAGGGTATTCATTGGAAAACGGACTTACCCTTAGCATAAAGGAGCTGGAAATACTGTTTGGAAGGAGGGAGATGATTACAGAAGAATTCCGGATCCTCTCCGATGGAATCCGGATGAACCGTCCGGCAGAGGAGCTGTTTATGGATTTTGGCCGGCGCAGCGGAGTGGAGGATGTGGACAATTTTGCCCAGGTCCTGTCAGCGGCTAAACGAAGCGGAGGCGAGCTGGTGGAAATCATCCGGCAGACAGCGGGAATTATCAGGGACAAGGTACAGGTCAAGGAGGAGATACACACCATGCTTGCCTCCAGGATTTTCGAACAAAGAATTATGAATCTGATACCGTTCTTGATTGTGCTCTACATTGACCTTACATCCCCTGGTTTTTTCAGCGTGATGTACGGTACCTGGATGGGCCGGAGTGTGATGACCATGTGTCTGGCGGCCTATGCGGGTGCGCTGGTTCTGGCCGGTAAGATACTGGACATTGAGGTGTGAAAGGCAGGTGAGGCGGACGATAAAGGTGAGAAAAAGACCGGCAGAGAGGCTTTATGCCTGGATTGGCCGGAAGCAGATCCTTTGTCTTATGGCTGGCCTTTTCATAGGAATGGCGGCTCAGTTGTGGCAGCGTACAGACAGTGCGCTTTTGGAAGGAGATACCCTGGCCAGGGGAAATTATGGGCAGGGGGATCAGACATACAGCCTGATAGTGGAGGGGCTTGGGGAGAAGGAGGTTCCTGTGGAAATGGTCCTGTCAGAAAGGATGTATACAAAACAGGAGGCACATAAGACTTATGAGGCTGTGATGGTCCAGCTTCCGCAGCTCATACTTGGGAATAATCCGTCTCTTGAGGATGTAAGGCAGGATCTGAACCTGCTTACATATCTGGACAGCTATGGAATAAGGCTCAGGTGGGAATCGGATGAGCCGGAGCTTTTGGATTCCTTCGGTGAACTGCATGTGCAGGAGCTGAAACAGAGGGGGATAGGCGAACAGGGAATCAAAATCAGCCTGCATGTGCGCATGACAGAGGGAAACTGGCCGGAGGAGTATGAACTGTCTGTGTGCGTAAAGCCGCCGGTGCTTACGCAACAGGAACAGACGGAGGAAGCATTTGTGGAATTTCTTAAGAGTCAGGATGAATTGCAGTCCTACACTGCTTATATGAAGCTTCCGGAGGAATATCAGGGTCAGAGCCTGAAATACAGCCTGCCGGAGGAGTCTGTGTTTGTTCCTGTGATGGGATTGGGGGTGGCAGGAGCTGTATTATGTTTTTTCGGGGACCAGGCCAGGCAGCAAAACAGGACAGAGGAGAGAAAACGCCAGCTGGCGCTGGATTATCCTGAGGTATTGTCCAGGCTGACCATTTTTCTCGGCGCAGGCATGAGTATCCGCACAGCCTGGGATAAGATTGCCCTGGAATACAAAATGATGGTGGAGCAGGGAAGGCGCAGGAAACGGTATGTATATGAAGAAATGTATGAAACCAGCTGTCAGATGAAGGGGGGAGTGCCGGAGGGCAAGGCATTTGAGGAGTTTGGACGGCGGTGCGGGCTTCAGTCTTATATGAAACTGGGAGGTCTGCTGGAGCAGAACCGTAAAAATGGTTCAAAGAATCTCAGGAATCTGCTGCGTACAGAGATGACAGATGCATTTGAACAGAGAAAACACCAGGCCAGGCGCCTGGGAGAGGAAGCAGGGACAAAACTGCTGCTTCCTCTGTTCATTCTCTTGTCCGTGGTCATGGTCATGATCGCTGTTCCGGCACTGATGGAATTCAAATAAAATATAAGGAGGAGCGTAATGAAGTTAGGAAAGGAAATCAGGGAGTTCTGGAAGGACGAACAGGGGGTGGGAGTGATTGAGCTGGTGTTGGTATTGGTGGTTCTTATAGGCTTGGTCATTATCTTTAAAAAGCAGATAACCACCTTACTCCAAAATATTTTTAAGGAGATAAACAGCCAGTCAAAAGAGGTGTATTAATGTGCAGGAAAGGTGAGATTACGGTATTTCTGGCAATGATACTGTTCAGTGTCTGCGCACTGCTGTGTGTGATTGTGGAATCGGCCCGCACAGCAGGCGCCAGATGCTATCTGCGGATGGCTGTGGATTCATCCGCAGACTCCCTTATGGCCCAGTATCACCGGGAACTGTGGAATAGGTACCGGATATTGGGGCTTGAGTATGACAAGGCAGAGACACTGGAGAAGGAGTTCAGGGAATTTATGAGGCCCTATATGGAGGCTGAAAATTGGTATCCCATGAAGGCGGAGCAGATTCGGATAACAGATATGACGGATCTTACCCAGGGGGACGGAAGATATTTTGAACAGGAAATACTGGATTATATGAAGTATGGTCTGTTGGATGCAGATTGGGACGAGCTGGATGAAGCCGGCGCATCAGAGCTGTTGGAGGTCTGGAAAGAGGGAAACAGTGTTAACCGCGTTTCAGAACTATATGCCGCCCATTCCAGGGAAGCTGTAAAGGTGGAAAAGGCGCTGGAGATAATCAACAGTACACTTCTGGCCCAGAGGGAACGGTGGGAACAGGGGAAGGGCTGCCTGGACCAGCTGGATGGGGGAGGATTTGTATCCCAGGCCAATAAATTGATACGGGAGCTGGAACGGCTTCCGGGCCAGGTAAACTCCTATGAAAAGCGGGCCGATGAATTGTATGAGAAATTGGCAGACAGCAGAGAACGTTTTTTGGAAGAAGCCAGTGACCTGAGTGGGGATGTGAGGGCTGGCCTGGAGGAGGAAATCAGACAGTATGAGGCATATGCGGCCCAGGATGGACAGCGCCGCAGGGAGGTTGAGGCGCTGACAAATCTGAGCCGGGACAGAATACTGTGGATTAGGGATGTGATTGATATGGCGGAGGCGGTAATGGAGTATATCAGCAGCTGGGAGCCGGAGGATGAAGACGATGAGCTGGACGAGGATGCCTTATGGCAGCCGGTAAGGGCGCGCTGGTCCCAGTACGGCATGCTTACACTGGGAGTGGAATTCGGGGTCCGGGATAAGGAAAAGGAAGGTTTTCTGGAACAAGTAGGAAATATGGCAGGAAGAGAAATGCTGGAATTAGTATTACCGGAGGGAACCGTTGTTTCTGGGACAGCCCTCAGGCTTTCCGGCACACCATCCGTCCAGAGGAAAACAGACGGCGGTGGATGGAAGGAAACAGACCAGGATGGAGATTCTAAGAGCACCGGCTTTTTGACCGGAGTCAGGACACTGATACAGCGCCTGTTGATTGGAGAATATGATATTCGTTTTTTTAAAAGGTTAAAAAAAGAGATGCAGAAGGGGGAATTTTATGAGCTAGAATATATCATTCATGGAAAGGAAAAGGACAGGGACAATTTAAGCGGTGTGGCGGCGCGCCTGGTTGCATTTAGAGAGGGACTCAATCTGGTACATATTCTGTCAGATGCCGGAAAACGCCAGGAAGCGCGGAATCTGGCTCTGACCATTGTGGGAGGGACCGGGATTTTGCCACTTGTATCAGTGGTGGCATTTTTTATCATGGCAGTATGGGCTCTGGGAGAGGCTCTGCTGGATGTGCGGTACCTTCTGGAAGGGAAAAGGGTACCGGTCTTTAAGACTGGATCCGACTGGAAACTGGATTTGGCCGGACTTTTGGAGATGGGAAGGAGCGGAAGCCTGATTGATGAAGAAGGAGGAAATGGAAGCGGAGCTGATTATAAGGGCTATCTGCGGATACTTATATTCGGCGCTTATGACACGGATCTGGTTTACCGGATGATGGATGTAATGCAGATTGTCACTGCGGTGAAGCAGCCTGGATTTTCTTTGGCAAACTGTGTATGTACGGTGGATGCAGAAGCTCTTGTCAGTGGAAAACATGTGTTTTTTTCAAATGGATTGTGGAAAAGCCGGGGACGGGAAGACGGTTACGCATATGACACGCGTATGGCTGTAGCCGGGAGCTACCTGGAAGACTACAAAAGCCCATAAAGACGGGAACTGTAAATTTTCAGGAATGGGGAAAGGAGGTTCATGATGATGCCCTTTTTTCTGGTGCAGAATAAAAAATCAAATCCGTATTGTCCATATAAAAAAACAGCAAAAATAAATACAACCGCACCTCTCCAAGTACGTAAATGCTGTCGACTGTTCCATGGAAAAAGGGCATTATCATGGAACTCCTGCCAGATGCAGGGGAGTCTCTCCGTAGAGGCTGCTCTCAGTCTGTCCCTGTTCCTGTTCTTTTGTTTCTGTCTGATTATGCCTATGAAGATGCTGGACCGTCAGAGACAGATACAGGCTGTAATGGAATCCGTGGGGGAGGAGCTGAGTCAGTATGCCTATGTGGAATACTGTTTCCGTAGCGCAGAGGAAGGAGGTGCAGAGGTGGATGTGGGAAGAGCAGAGGATACAGCCACCTCTGTTTTGGCAGCAGCTTATGCTTCCGCCAGAATATTGGGAGAGATTAACAGGGAGTGGGTGGAAGCCGTATCATTTGAGGGGACGGACATAGGGGAGGATGAGATGGTCCATATCGTGATGAGATATAGGATGCGTCTTCCCTTTTCCGTATTAGGAGTCAGCAGCATTCCCGTGGAACAGGTATGCAGCCGCAGAATGTGGAATGGAGCAGATGGGGGACGTTTTGGGGATGGTGACAGGGATGGGAATGGAGAAGAAGATGAGATAGTATACATTGGAAAAAACTCCACCCGCTATCACCGCTTAAGGACCTGCCACTATCTGTACAATGATTTAAAGGCAGTGGATTTAGGGGCTGTGGGGGAACTGCGGAATGAGGCAGGAGGAAGGTATTCTTCCTGTGGGACATGCGGTGGGGGAAGCGGAGGCACAGGAAGCGGGGGCGCGGGAAGCGGCAGTATGGGGAGCAGCGGTACGGTTTATGTCATGCCATATGGTTCAAGCTACCATGTGTCTAAAAGCTGCCGGTCCATCATTGCGTATGTTCAGGCGGTTCCATTGACGCAGGTGGAATATCTGGGGGAGTGTTCTTATTGCAGAGGAAAGTGATGTGGGAGACGGGGGTGTTATTTGTTGGGCATATTAAATGGGGATTTGACGGAACAATTAACAGCAGGACACGACATAGCCGGAGTATTGCTGCGCTGCGGATTTCTTATGACGCTGTCAATTGGAGCCTGGCAGGATATGAGGAATCACAGAATAAAACTCAGCCTGATTGTGATGTCCGCAGCCGCGGGCGCGGTTCTGCGATGCATGTATATTGTGCTGGATGCGGCAATCATATACCGGGATTCGGGACATAAGATACCTTCGGACTTGGTGTCGGGCCAGATTATAGATACAGCCATGGCCATGGCTGTAGGAGCGGGATTGCTGTTTTTATCCCGGATAACAAACGAGGCTGTGGGAAAGGGGGATGGATGGTTTTTTCTAATATCGGGCATTTATCTGGGTGCATTGAAAAATCTGGTTTTGCTGGCAGGCGGCTTGGGGATTTGCTTTTTACTATCTATGGTTTTAGTATTTAAAGGGATTATACAGGGAACAGACAGGGGGAGGCTGCGCATTCCTCTTCTTCCATTTCTGATCCCGGCAGGAATCGGGGTGATGTTCCTATGAGGGAAAAAACGCTTAAGGGAAGTCTTACGGTTGAGGCCGCATGGATTATGGCCATGGTATTACTGTCCATAGCGGTGATGCTCCAGCAGGCATGCCGTATTCATGATGAGACCAAGGCCGCCATGGGTCTGCATGAGGCGTTGGAAAAGGGCCGTCATGGAAGTGCAAAAGAGCTGGAAGCCTCTGCGTCCGGGGTGCAGGAACATTTAGGCCGTCTCATGTTCTTTCCTGACTGCGATCTGGCTATAAAGGAAAAAGGGAAGAGGATATACGGAGAAGGCAGAGGGGGAAAATGGAAAAGAGAGATTGAGGCGGAAAGGTTCCGGCCGGAGACATTTCTGCGCAAGATTACTTTAATTGAAGGGCTGGTTAAAGAAGATGGAAATTAGCTACAGGAGAGAAGCAAAACGCAATTACCTGGTAGCGGGGGTGGCAGACGCCACAGCTGGATATGAAGCCAGAATGCTGGCCCACAACGAGATTAGGGGACTGTTAAGGATGTACATAACATACCAGGATGGACTGCCCTTATATTGTTATGACATTACCTCCAGACAACCGTTAAGCCGCCTTCTGGAAACCCGTTTTATAACCAGAGAAGAGATATGCCAGTTATTAATCCAGATACATGCAGCGCTAAGTGGTATGGAGGAATATCTTTTAGATGCAGGGGGTGTCCTGCTGGAACCGGAATATATTTATGTGGAGCCGGAATTATTCCAGACCGGTTTGTGCCTGATCCCTGGTGTTCAGGATGATTTCCAGGGTAAACTGAGCCGCCTCCTGCAATATATACTGAAGAGGATAAATCATAAAGACAGGGAGAGCGTAGTCCTGGCTTATGGACTATATCAGGAAAGCCTTAAGGAAAACTGCGGAATGGATGATTTGCTGGGGCTGATTGCGTCAGAACGGCGGAAAGGGAAGAAACGGGAGTTATTGAGCGAACCGGAGGGAGATTACATAAAGAAAGGAGGACTACAGGAAACAGATCATTGGGAGAAGGGGCTGAAGGAGAAGGGACAAGGGAAGGAACAAGGGAAAGAACAGGGGAATGAGCAAAATAGAGATTGTATTACAGGGAAGTGGAAAGGAAAAAGCGGGGAGACAGAGAAAGAGCATAACAGTGACAGGGGGGAGAAGCGAAGAAAAAAAGAAAAGGGTAAATTGGAAAGGTGTGAAATAAAACAGGAAGGCTCAGGCCGGACTGAACCTAAATGGAAAGGAACCACTTTCAGACGGCAGTTTATCGTATGGCTGTCAGCGGCAGTACTTTGTCCATCCGCACTGTGGATGTTCAGAGGGATGACAATGGTCATTGACAACTGGAGGCTGCTGGCAGCAATCGACGGAGGCTTGCTGTTTATGCTGTCAGCCATGAATCTGTATAGGCTGTTCATTGGGCATAGGGCTGCAAAGGCAGATGGGGCAGGTTCAGATGATGAGCAGGACCCATGGAGAATTTTGTATGAGGATGAAGATGACGAAGACGAGGATTTAGGTAATCAGCCATCTACTGCGTATATGAATGGGGATAAAAATGAGTATTTGCAGAAAATGCCGGAAAGCAGCGCCGGAGAGTGCTTTCAGACCGTGCTTTTATCAGAGCGGCCAGCACAAGGGGAGGAAGTCCGGCGTTTATCTGCCCTCAATGGTTCGGATGAGGACATTGTAATATCCTATTATCCATTTGTGATTGGCAAACACAAGGATTTAGCAGACTATGTGCTTTTGAAAGATACAGTCAGCCGTTTTCACATAAGATTAGACGAGGACAATGGGAGTTATACTGTAACGGACCTTAACTCTACCAATGGTACCAGGGTCAAAGGACGATTGCTGGAGGCAAACGAGACAATGCAGCTGGAGCCGGGAGACCAGATATTTATAGCTGACTGCGGATATATTTTTTATTAACAGCACAGAGTAACCCAGTATGTTTCGTTTATCTTAAAAGACAATTGTGTGAGTGTGGTTGCAGAAATAGTAAATAACAATGGGGTGGGGGCATAAAAAATAACTTTATTGCGTCAAAGCCACTTAACAAGTCCTTTAAAGTATGCTAAGATTATATATCATTGAGGATGTGAGGAATACGGATGGTTACGGGCATAAACAGGAGCAGGCCATATGTCAACATTGCGCTGGCAGCAGTCAACGTATTGGTATTTCTGTACCTGGAGGCCATCGGCTCCACGGAGGATGGCGTATTCATGGTAAAACACGGGGCTGTATTTGCGCCTTTTGTTATCCTTGGTGGAGAGTATTACAGGCTGTTTACTGCCATGTTCCTGCACTTTGGAGTCAGCCATCTGGCAAATAATATGCTGGTGCTTCTGGTGCTTGGAGAGAAGATGGAAAGGGCGCTGGGTCATATCAAGTATTTGATATTTTACCTTGCCAGCGGTGTTGCTGCCAACAGTATATCCCTGGCTGTCCAGGTACGGACAGGGCAGGCCAGTGTGTCCGCGGGGGCTTCAGGCGCAATCTTCGGTGTGGTAGGCGGTCTGGTCTATGTGATTGCCATTCATCATGGTCAGCTGGACGGACTAACCAACAGGCAGCTGGGCTTTATGGTTCTGCTGACGCTTTATCATGGGTTTACTTCAGCAGGAGTGGACAATATGGCTCACATAGGGGGCCTGATTTCCGGCTTCATATTAGGTATCCTGCTTTACAGGAGAAAAGATGCTGCCAGAATTTCCGGTATGGCTGGATAGAATGCAGGCTGTGTTAACCGCAGCGGAAGGAGGATTTTCAGAATGACAGATGACAATTGTATTTTTTGTAAAATAGCAGGAGGGGTGATTCCGTCAACCACTCTGTATGAGGATGAGGATTTTCGCGTGATTCTGGATTTGGGACCAGCGTCCAGAGGACATGCCCTTATCCTTCCAAAACAGCATTTTGCAGATGTATGCGCACTGGATGGGGATATAGCCGCCAAGGTACTTCCTCTGGGTGCCAAGATTGGCTCTGCGATGAAGAAATCTCTTGGATGCGCGGGATTCAATCTGGTTCAGAATAATGGAGAAGCAGCCGGGCAGACTGTTTTCCATTTCCACATGCATGTGATTCCAAGATATGAGGGAGGTCCAGACATGGTCAGCTGGACTCCGGGAAAGGCTTCGCCGGAGGAATTGGCAGAGGTTGCGGATAAAATCAAAGGCTGTCTGTAGTTGCAATGAAGATTGAGAAGATGGATACAGAAGATAAAAAACTGTTTGAAGAAATGTATCTGGAATATGAGGTATACCTGAGAAGGATAGCTTATGTCAACGATATTCCTGTAGATTATATTGAGGATGTGGTACAGGATACATTTGTTTCATATGCCCGCTATAAATATTCCCTGGATATGTCTGAGGAAAGTAAGAGGGCGTTGCTGATACGTATTCTGAAGAGCCGGTGTATGGACTTTCACCGAAGAATGAAGTACAGGAGCTATGGGGAATTGGACGAAGAGGCATATAACAGTGAAGATTATCCGGCACACGATAAGGCTGCCAATCTGCCGGATTATGTAGTCAGCAAAGAGAGATGTCAGGCGCTTCTTAAGGAAATCGAGAGGATGCCTGAAAACTGGCGTCAGGTCGCGACGCTCAGATTGATAGAAGGACGGCCGACAAGGGAAGTATGCGCTATGCTGAATATTACAGAAAAGGCATGCTATTCCAGAGTCAGCCGTATCAGGAAATATCTTGAGGAACTGCTAAAAAGTGATAATTGGCCCTAACGTTATTTTACACATGATTCAATGAGAGATACAACTGTTTTAACAGCATTGTTCAGATTGCTCTGCTCCATGGCCTGTATATAGGAATTGCGGTTTAGGTATAAATCGTTAATGGCATCAAACAGGGAGTCATCAGACAATGCTTCTTCTTCCAGAACTTTGCTGAATCCTTGTTTTGCAAAGGAGTTAGCATTGAGAATCTGGTCTCCGCGGCTGGCCGCGGCTGACAGAGGAATAAGTAGGTTCGGTTTGCGCAGTGCCAGGAGCTCGCAGATAGAATTAGCCCCTGCCCTTGATATGACAAGGTCGGCTGCCGCAAAAAGATGCTTTAAGGGAGCGTCAACGTATTCATACTGTACATATCCGGCTGTTCCTATCAGGCTTTCGTCCAGATTGCCTTTGCCACAGATATGTATTACCTGATAGCTGGACAGAAGCCTGGGGAGGATATTACGGACCGCTGTATTTACGGCTACAGAGCCCAAACTTCCGCCTATGACAAGGAGTACAGGTCTGCCGGCAGACAGGTGGGCATACGAGAGCCCGGACAGCCGGTCACCCTGGAGTAGCTCTGCACGGATAGGGGAGCCTGTCAGTACAGCCTTGTCGGATGGAAGGTACTTAAGGGTCTCCGGGAAGTTACAGCAAACCTTAAGGGCGGAAGGAATGCAGATTTTATTGGCCAGGCCAGGCGTCATATCGGATTCGTGTATGATGACAGGGATTTTGTAGTGTTTGGCAGCAAGGACCACGGGAACTGCAACAAAACCGCCCTTAGAAAAGATTACATCCGGTTTATGGCGTTTTAAGAGCCGTCTGGCTTCCGCGTAACCCTTGACGACGCGGAATGGGTCGGAAAAATTCTTGATATCAAAGTATCTGCGCAGCTTGCCAGAGGATATGCCATCATAGGGAATGCCTGCAGTTTCAATCAGCTTGCGTTCCATGCCCTGGTATGAACCGATATAGCGGATTTCGTAACCAGCTTCCTTTAACGAAGGGAGCAGGGCCAGATTGGGGGTAACGTGTCCGGCAGTACCGCCGCCGGTTAAAATAATTTTTTTCATAAAAACCTCCTAAAGTATATGATATGCGGGGGAAACCGGCATTCATAAACGTCTACTATTATAGTAAGCATTAAACGCAAAAAGTCAACCCTAAAGGCAAAGGGAACTTTAGGAGATTTGGTAAACAGAGGTGTCACGTGGGAGATTATAAAAGAGATTCAGAACAGGACAATTCTATGGACTGCCCCATTTGGGGAACGGACGATATATCAGATGAAGAACTGTTAAAAGAATTAGAAGCAGTCAAGAATATGGCCGTCCCCCTTCCCATTCCATCTCCATCCCCAGATGAATTTGAGAAAATCTGGGCAAGGATACAGGAAGAAAGAGCTGAGTCAAAGAATGTACCGGAATCCGACCAACCGGAGCACCCCAAGGTTATCAAACCAAGGTTTGGATGGAAGCGGTTGGCTGCGATTGGTTTAATTGCCTGTCTTGTGGCAGGGAGTGGATGTATGGTGGCTATGGGGACGAAGTCGTATTTTTATCGGGAGAAGGAGTTGGGGGATGGACAACAAACAGTATTTGTTAATGATTTTTATAAAGGTGATGTGAATGGTGAGGAAGAGGCTTATAATCTTATAGAAAAAGAGTTGGGGATTCAGCCATTAAAGTTGGGATACATTCCATCCGATATGTACTTTTTAGATGTATATATAAAAGATGGGTATGCAAGGCTCTGCTTTACTTATAATGATGAGTTTGTTTATTTTATCCAATCTAAGTTTAATAAGAAGGTATCATATGATTATAAATCTGATAGAGAAGAAATCATATCAGTAAAAAATAAGTGGTTAAATAAGGATATTGATATAAAGATAGCAACATTAGAAGATGGTTCCTCTAGAAACGAAATATCTTTTGTTGATGATGGAAAATACTATCGTTTATGGGGACCGATTGAAATACAAGAATTTAAGGAAATTGTTGAGAGGTTGACATATTGACAAAAGAGGGAGAGTAAGTAATGAGAAGACTTTTTAAGGTGCTAATTAGTACAATTCTAGTAATGAATATGGTAGTTATGACGGCAATGGCAGCACCGTATAATCCTGATAAGTTTACATCAGTGAACATTGAGTCGGAGTTGTTAGCGCCACAAATAAGAAGTAGTAGAGTGACAGAATTACCAAAACCAAGGGGAGTCTTTTTTTCCGCTGCGGATTTAATAATATCTGATGAAGGAAATGGTGATGTTGGAGTTTTTGCAAAAGCATATATGGAGGTTCCGGTTGATGAAGCTTATATTACAGTATATTTGGATCAGTGGGATGAAGATGCGGAAAGATGGCGTCAAGTAACTTTTTATGATGCAGAATTTTATTTAAAGGATTACCCAAATGGAATTACCGAACCAGAAGTTAATATGATTTTTAAGAATCAGCCTAAGGGATATTATTATCGTCTTAGGGGGGTATTTGGAGCAGTCCTTGATGGACGTTTTGAAGGATTTAGCCCAACGACAGCAGGTATCTTAGTTAAATGATGGGGAGCTTGTAATAATTATATAAAGTTCTATATATTAAACCTATAAAATTGAGAGCTCTTTGTGACTAAGAAGTGATAAAATCTCTTAGTGACAGAGAGCTCGTTTTATACCATATAATTCTGTTTTTATATTACCGCCCCTTAAACTGCTTCAACGCCCGAGCCAACTGATCCGGACAAGACGTAGGTCTGGGACCGCACTGGATTCCGTCAAGTCTTCGGATGGCCTCATCTACGTCCATGCCCTCGATGAGCCGGGACAGGCCCTGGGTGTTGCCGGAGCAGCCGCCTACAAACTGGACATTGGTCAGTTTATTATCTTTTACTTCAAAGGATATCTCCCTGGAACAGACCCCTTGTGTTTTAAATCTCATGTGTAGTGCCTCCTGTGATAAATTCGTGTATATCCGATTATGCCTTATGCAAAAGATAATGTCAAGTGAGAACAAGCTTTGAACTTGAAAATCTGCGGGCTTCCTATATAATAGAAGAATAGTACAAGACAGAAGGAGGTAATTATGCTAGGAATTATTGGAGCCATGGACGAGGAAGTGGCTATGATTAAGGCGCAGTTAACGGATGTACAGGTGGAGACAAGAGCTGCCATGGACTTTTATAAAGGAAAGCTGGAGGGGAAAGAGGTAGTGGTGGTCCGTTCCGGAATCGGTAAGGTCAATGCAGCTATGTGTACCCAGATTCTGGCAGATATATATGGTGTAACAGGTGTGGTAAATACAGGAATAGCAGGTTCCCTGAAGGCAGAGATTGATATTGGGGACATTGTGCTTTCCAGCGATGCAGTTCAGCATGATATGGATGCAACCGGATTTGGCTATGAACCGGGACAGATACCCAGGGTGGAGACCCTGGCTTTTAAGGCAGATGAAGGTCTTATACATCTTGCAGAGGAATGTTGTTCCAAAGTCAATCCAGATATCCACACCTTCGTAGGACGAGTGGTAACTGGAGACCAGTTTATTTCTGACAAGGGCAAAAAGAAGTGGCTGACAGATACCTTTGGAGGGTACTGTACAGAAATGGAAGGGGCAGCCATTGCCCAGGCTTGCTACCTCAATTCCATCCCATTCCTCATTGTGAGGGCGATTTCTGATAAGGCAGATGACAGTGCCACAGTAGATTACCCTGCTTTTGAGGCTAAGGCCATTATTCACAGCGTTAATCTGCTTACTGAGATTGTACGCTCTATTTGATTCAGATAACTGTTGATTGATAGCCAGATTTATATTATTTGTATTCATGAATAACAGCTCTATAGATGGCATAGATGACATGTTTATAAATAGAATGTTTATAAATAGAACTCTTATAAATGGTACACTTACAAACAGCAGACTCATAAACAATACACGCATGACTCATTAATAATCGGACCTCTGGATGTGACAAGATTCAGAGGTCTGTTTTATAAGAGAGGGGGATGGTATGGAAAAGAAAAAGAAGTGGATGATATTTGGGGGAACGGCGGTTGTTGTTGTGGGAGTATTTCTTTGCATTGCAGCTTTTTTCCTATATAAAGGAGTGACTCTCTTTTTTGATAGGGAAATAGTTGCAGACCAGTATCTGGAACAGATGACGTCGGCAGCATCCCAGGGGGACAGAGATGCCATGCGTTCTCTGTATATGCCAGGAGCGGTACCGGAAGAACATATGGAAAGGCAAATACAGGAAAATGTGGATATATGGGGCAAAAGTCAGTTAGATTCTTTTAAAAAGAAGGGGTTAAATATCCGGACCAGTACTAAAAACGGTGTAAAAACTAAATCTGTGGAGTGCAGCTACGGAATAAAAACAGAGGATGGGCAGCGGTTTACGGCAATCCTTAATAGAATGGAATCGTCAGATGGAAACCAGGGAATCATCAGTTTTATCATTAGGGACAATGTATCCTTAGCTCCACAGGGAACGCTGCGCTCCATCAGTCATTGGAATGTATTTCAATGGGGATTGTTCCTGTTGTCACTTATCATGATTTTCTCTACCATTGCGACTGCCATCATATGTTACAGACAGAATCCGAGATATAAATGGGGATGGATTATATTGATATTAATAGCCTATCTGTCTATGGGTTTTTCCGCTATTCGTACACCAAACACGTGGGAATTTAAGGTCAACTGGTCGGCAGCTACAGTCCGGCTTAGCCGGTATGTTACATATGAGAATGGCAGCAGGGAGTTCCGGCTGTTCCTTCCGGCCGGTATGGCAGTGTACTGGATCATGAAAAAACGGCTGGACCGGGAATCTGTTCATAAGAAGTATGGAGACCGGGAAGCTGCCACAAAGAAGCATGGAAACTGGGAATCTGGCCAGGAGAAGCGTGGTAACCGGGAATCTGTTCATAGGAAGCATGAAAACCAGGAAACCGGCCCTGAGAATCGTGCAGACCAGGAAACCGGTCCTGAGAATCGTGCAGACCGGGAAAACGACCCGAAGAAGCGTGCAGACCGGGAAAACGGCCAGGAGAATCGCGCAGACCAGGAACCCGGCCCGAAGAAGCGTGCAGACCAGGAACCCGGCCCGGAGAAGCGTGCAGACCGGGAAACCCGCCAGGAACAGCGTCCGGATGCAGACAGAGGATCCTGGCGTATACCTTAACTGTCTAAAGCAAAATCTTACCTCTCAGAATCGTTTTTTAGGAGAATTTGGCGAACGATTCTAGGGACTCTCAACTTCCCAAATCAAAATCCGTTGCTATAATAGATTTTACCGGGAAACGCCTGACTGCAGGGGCGCTTCCCAAACCAGGCAGCGGCTGCAGCCAGCAGCCCGGGCCAAAAAATAATATTATATAGAAACGGGATGGATTCCGGGAAGAAAGGGGAGCTTTTACTATGATGAGCTTTTTACAAACAGGAAAGGCACTGTACGTGCTGGCAGCAATCTGCCTGGCTGGAGTATTTTCCAGGCTGATGGCAGGAAGCTTCTACAAACGATTAATAAAAGAAAGCACCAATATGGCATTGACTAAGAACAAATATCTGCGCGGATTGAAACAGAATGCAGAAGATACATATCGTATGAATCAGGGAATGAATAACACACGTGTATATCTGGAGCGCCAGATGTACAGCCTGCGGACCTTTGGAATGTCCGTAAAGGGACTGGACAACCTGTCGGGGCAGCTGACACTTCTCTGCTTCCTGGCAGGCGGCGGAGCAGCATTTCTCTCTTATTGGTTTAGAAGTGATAACTACTATATAGTATTGTACGGCACCACAGGCATCCTGGCCGGCATGTTTACCATGCTGGTGGATTACGGAGTCAACCTGGAATCCAGGAGACAGCAGCTCCTTACCTGCCTCCAGGACTATCTGGAAAATGTGATGTGGCCGCGAATGAACCGGGAAGGCACAGCGGAGCATGTGCCTGCCGTTACAGCCGAGGAGGACCGCAGAGAGCCGGCTAATCTGCGTTCCATAGGAAGAGACCGCCGTTCAAATAGTAATAACAGAAGGGGGCTGGAGCAGACTGCTGCCAGCAGGGAAAAGCAGGAAGAGAAGTCAAAGGATAACTGGCTTCAGGATTTAAATCCGGAACAAAAAAGAATGTTGGGGGAATTGCTGAAAGAATTTATTTCCTAAATATGCTGACTTCCAGGAATTTGTTACCAGGGTCAGAAAGAAATGGTATTATAAGGGAAATTATGATATAATTTAAGAGATAAGCGGCTTTACCGCAGCACTGACAGAATCATGGACGCATGGTCCATGGACATAAGAAAAGGAGAGCGCGAGTTATGGGAAAGGAAGTTATGTTTGATTATTCCAAGGCAGCAGGATTCGTTTCTGCGGAAGAGATGGCCAATTTTAAGACCACAGTCATGAGTGCAAAGGAGACCTTGCTGGAGAAGACTGGCGCCGGTAATGATTTTCTGGGATGGATCGATTTGCCGGTAGATTATGATAAGGCTGAATTTGCAAGGATTAAGAAGGCAGCGGAAAAGATTCAGAATGATTCTGACGTCCTGCTGGTGGTAGGTATTGGCGGCTCCTATCTGGGAGCAAGAGCAGCCATTGAATTTCTGTCGCACAGTTTTTATAACGTGCTGCCCAAGAGCGTTCGTAAGACACCTGAGATTTATTTTGTTGGAAACAGCATCAGCAGTAAATATATCCATGACTTAAAGCAGGTACTGGATGGCAAGGATTTCTCCGTCAACATCATTTCCAAGTCAGGCACTACCACAGAACCTGCAATTGCATTCCGTGTATTTAAGGAAATGCTCATTGAAAAATATGGCAAGGAAGAAGCCAACAAGCGCATCTACGCAACCACAGACAAGGCTAAAGGCGCCCTTAAGAACCTGGCAGACGAAGAGGGATATGAGGAATTCGTTGTGCCGGATGACGTGGGCGGTCGTTTCTCCGTATTGACGGCTGTAGGCCTTCTTCCGATTGCAGTAAGTGGAGCGGATATTGATAAGTTAATGGAGGGTGCTGCTTCAGGAAGGCAGAAAGCCTTAGATGCACCATATGAATCCAACGCAGCCCTTCAGTACGCGGCTGTGCGCAACATTCTGCACCGCAAGGGCAAGGCGGTTGAAATCGTAGCCAATTATGAGCCAAGCCTTCACTATGTGTCCGAGTGGTGGAAGCAGCTCTATGGCGAGAGCGAGGGTAAGGACCAGAGAGGCATTTTCCCGGCCGCAGTGGATCTGACCACAGATCTTCACTCCATGGGCCAGTTCATCCAGGACGGATCACGTATCATGTTTGAGACAGTTCTCAATGTTGAGGAATCTCCTGCTGAGATTCTTCTGAATAAAGAAGACGTGGATACCGACGGCATGAATTATCTGGCGGGAAAGAGTGTTGATTTTGTAAATAAAAGCGCCATGAATGGAACCATACTGGCCCATACCGATGGCAATGTACCTAACCTGATGGTTAAGATTCCGGAGCAGAACGAGTTCTATCTGGGAGAACTGTTCTACTTCTTCGAGTTCGCCTGCGGTGTCAGCGGATATATCCTGGGCGTGAATCCATTTAACCAGCCAGGTGTGGAGAGCTATAAGAAGAACATGTTCGCACTGTTAGGTAAGCCTGGATATGAGGCTCAGAGAGAGGAACTGCTTAAGAGGCTGTAATGACAGGGCGGGCCTGCGGGGGCTGGTCAGTCATACTATATAATCTTAGTCGGATGAAAGCTAAATAGAGATACGGCGCAGAGAAAAGGCCGTCCTGCTGATGGGGTAAGTCAGCAGGGCGGCTTTTCGATTGCCTAAAATATCCGGGACACCGGGTTTGGGCCGGTTTACATCAGACTCTGCGATGTGTAAGCTCCTTAGACTCTGCGGGGTGTAAGCTCCTTTTGGCGTTCTGTCCCATCCTGTTTTAACTGCCGTATCACAAAGAGAAGGGTATAAAAGGCCATGAAGCCTGACACAGCAGGCGCGATTAGTCCGATGACAAACAGATTGTCCGGGCAGTAGGTGTAGGCAAGCCATATGAGAGGCATTCTGAGGACCAGGGCGCCGAAGCAGCAGCTGACCATGGTAAATACTGTCTTGGAACGGCCGTTCATGAAGCCGTTGAGACAGAATACAAAGGATACAGCCAGATAATCAAAGCTGCAGGACTGGAAGAAGGGAATTCCCGCCTCGATGATTTCAGAATTGGTGTTAAAGAGACCAATCATGGTATGGGGAGACAGCTGGGCCCACAGGAAAAAGACAGAGGATGCCAATACCGCAAATCCAATGCCGGCTGCCAGGGACTGCCGTGCCCGTTCAGGCCTTCCCGCGCCATAGTTCTGGGCCGTGATAGCTGCCAGGGCGCTGGCAATGGAAGTGGCAGGGAGCATGGCAAACACGTCGTATTTGCTGGCAATACCCACTGCGGCGGCTGCGTTTACCCCCAGACGGTTGGTGACTGAGGTCAGATAGAGAAAGGACAGCCGAACCATGCATTCCTGGGAGGAAATGGGAATTCCCACCATTGCCAGCTCCTTCAGCCTGTCCCTGTCAATGCGCAGATTCTTAAGGGTAAAGGTGAATATGAACTTCTTCCTGTTAAGGTAGACAATGGAGCATATCATGCTGATGGACTGGGAGAGGACGGTTGCCAGGGCCGTGCCGGCTACTCCTAATTTCAGATACTTCACAAAGATAATATCGCCCGCAATGTTGAGCACACAGGACAGGGCCACAAAATACATGGGCCTGCGGGAATCGCCGTATCCCCGCAGTATGGCACTTATGGCATTGTAGCCGCAGATGAAGAATATGCCGCAGAAGCATATGGTTACATACTGTCTGGCCTCATCCATGGAGGCGGCCGGTGTCCTTAAGGCAGTCAGTATGGTGTCTCTGAAAATAAGCATTCCAATGGTCAGCACCAATGCCACAATTGCAAATACGGACAGGGTGGTCCCGATGGTGCGGCAGGTCCTTTCATCATCTTTCATGCCGGTGTATTTCCCCACCAGAATGGTGCCGCCCAGAGTCAGGCCGGATACCATGCTGGTGATGATTTGGGTTACCTGGGTTCCGGTGGACACTGCGGCCACACTCTCAGGCGTACAGTACCACCCGATGACCATAAGATCCACGGCTCCATAAAGGGCCTGTATGATATTGGCAATCAGGAATGGAACGGAGAAGGCCAGCAGTACGTGAAATACATTGCCCTCTGTCAGCAGATTGTGGTTTTTCATGATGAATATCTCCTCAATATAACATTTGTTAAAAATAAAAATAAACCCTCCAGTTACTGGAGGGTCAATAAGAAACGCTTATTTAATTTAAAAATATTTATTCCATTAAGAAATATTTATTCTTTCATGCATTTTAAGTATGGAATCTGTATTTCCGTCACATACCGGGATGTATCATTGGTAAAACCCGCATCAATCAGTGTGATTTCCACGGAATCCCCGCAGCAGGCATATCCCATCTGGTCCATATACTCCAAAAGCTGTATGTAGTACTGTGACGCTTCCTGGTGAGTGCCGGAAAAGCGCACGCTCACATAATCCCCGGCCTGAAGATATTGTTCCTCCCCCATAAAGTGGTCCTCCTTCTCAAGAAGTACGAATATACCTGAAAATGATTCAAATTTCCGGGCTTTCAGATTGGCGGCGGACAGGGAAACGCCTACTTTGCCCAGAAACATCACGGGTTCCAGGGTATTGGCTCGTTCCAGCTCGCGAAGTGAGAATTCCAGGTCCTCTCCCAGCCTGATATCCTTCCTCAGATACGCAATCTGTCTTTGGTCAAAATGAAGGGTCCTAATCTCACCGCATTGTGTATGAACCGCGTCCTCCAGAGCTTTGAGACGGTATTCCAGCTTCTGTTCAATCTGTGTCAGTTCGCTGATTTTTGCCTGGGTTTCGGCCTTCTGCTCTTTTAGAAGGTCAAGCATGATATCCACATCCCTGTTTTCAAAAAACAATGCGATCTTCTTTAGGGATACGCCCAGGGCCCGGAGATACTTGATGGTGTTCAGGCGTTCAAACTGGCGGGTGGAGTAATAGCGGTATCCGGTATCCGGGTCCGCTGTCTCGGGATGCAGGATACCGATTTCGTCGTAATACCGCAGGGTGCGTATGTTTATGCCGAACAGGTCGGCCATTTCTCCGATTGTGAAAAGATTTTTCACGACATACCTCCGCTTGTCAACAAAAATAATTTATGCTGCATTGGCGGCTGTCTCAGGGGCGCCGTATACCATGTTTTTTCATGCGCCTCCACAGTGTTGTTCGGTTGATTCCAAGTTTCTCAGCCGTCAGTGTCTGATTATAATTTGATTCTTCTAATATCCGAATCAGAAATTCCCGTTCCCCGTCCTGGTAGAACGGCGGAATAGGCATATCCGTGGACTGGAATTTCACGGGCAGTTCTTCGGGGTGCAGTGCCTCACGCATATCATCGGCGGTAATTTCCTCCTTATCCATGCATATAACAACCAGCCGTTCCGTGACATTTCTCAGTTCACGTATATTCCCTGGAAAGTGGTAGTCAGACAGCATCTGGATGGCAGCTGTGGCCACATGGGGGATGATTCTGCCCAATTGCCGGTAATATAGATTTAAATAATGGAGGAAAAGAATTTTGGTATCTCCGCATCGCCTGCGAAGCGGAGGCAGGAATAATTTCAATACGTTCAGGCGGTAAAGGAGATCCTGGCGGAATCGTCCCTGCTCCGTTATACGGCTTAGGCTGTGATTAGTGGCAGCGATGATGCGCACATCTACAGAGATTACCCGGTCCCCGCCTACCCTTCGGACCTCATGTTCCTGGAGTACGCGAAGCAGTTTTCCCTGAATGCTGAGGGGGATTTCGGAAATTTCATCCAGAAACAGAGTTCCTTTGTGGGCCAGCTCAAAGAGACCGGTTTTTCCGCCCTTGGCAGTGCCGGTAAACGCCCCCTCCACATATCCGAACAATTCACTTTCCAGCAGGTTTTCCGGCAGTGCAGCACAATTGACTGCCACAAAGGGACCGTTGCAGCGGGTACTGGCATTATGTATGCTTTGGGCAAACAGCTCTTTTCCGGTACCGGTTTCCCCTTCTATAAGGATATTTGAGGAGACAGATGCAAATTTTTTTGCTTTTTCGATTACATAATCTATCTCCGGACTTTCATGAATTATATCATTAAAGTGGTAATGGGCATTAAGCCCTTTATCGGTCATCTTCTTACGTATCTGAATCTCCACCTGCTGAATCTGTGTTACATCCTGGAAGGTCACCACGATACCAGTGATGCGGCTGTTAATGATAACCGGATGGATGGTGGCATTGATGGTGTAGTTCTTCCAGCGTATCAGTTGATTGGGAAGCTCTGTGCCAGTGCTTATGACAGTGGAAACCGGTTCTGAGAGGAATGGGAAGGCGGACTGCAGGGAAAGTCCCTGAAGCTTCTTTTTGGGTCCTGTGTACATCTTCAGGGCAGCGGGATTACAAATTTTTATGGTCTGCTGTATATCCACATACAGGACCCCGTCCATGGCTGTCTGGGTGATGGTTGTGAACATTGCAGAACGTTCACGCTCCATGCGGACCACATCCACGGTACGCACAGCCTCGTCCAACGCCCTGGTAATGGCCTCATTGCCCGTGCGTATGGTGACGGAGGGAAGTCTCCGCTGAGAACAGATTAAATTGACGGAATATCCTCCAATGAAGGCAGTATAACCATCAGCCACAGCCTGGTCTATTGCCCTGGTAATGCCGTCCGTGGATTCTGAATGGTAGCTTTTAATATCACAATTAACAAAATTGCCTAGCTCATCCGCCTCAGCCAGAGCCGTATAATTTCCAATAAATGCCACCTTCTTTGGTGAGTAAAGCGTGATACACTCATTGAGAGCCCGAATCAGATCATACGCCGTAATAGGAAGTTCTATGATGGGAAGTTCGGGGGTCATCTTTCGCAGGCCGCAGGCCGTGTAACCACGGGCTATGATGACATCGCTGTGGGCATTAAATGAAAATGTTTCGAGCTCGTCGGCTGTGCGCATCTCAATTCTCTTTCTCAGCCGCGCGCGGAGGGGGTGGTTTTGGAATATTTTGTTGACTTTCTCCTCTAATTCAGGGTAAGGGATAATAAAAATAATATTTATCAGCATAAAGTGCCTCCTGGATGATGCAATGCACGCAACGTTGCTTCAATACTACAACACTGTTGCGAAAAATACAAGAAAGATTTGAAAAATAATTCTACCCAATAAGTCATAATTTAATGGCAGCTTATAGCAATTTATAACAAATTGTGTAATTATAGATATGTTGGCATGTGATTTGCTAGTTATATAAGTATCCAAGAAAGGCCCTAACCGGCTCTGAAATAAAATACACAGGAGGAATGACAATGAAAAAAAGAACAGCAAAGGTTTTCGCAATGACAATCGCGTCCCTGTTTGTTTTGAGCGCATGCTCCGGGACAGCCAGTAACCAGACAAGTACAGGGGAGACAGCCGGTGCAGCCGGCACAACCGATACAACAGTCCCCTCGTCAACCGGCCAATCGTCGGGCGGCAATCATTTTACGTATGTTATAGGTACGGAGCCCCTTACCATGGATACCCATTTGATGAGTGATGCAAATACCGGCCGTGTTTCTGTTCAGATCCATGAGAATCTGGTGAAAAGAGATTTGGAAGGTAATTTCCAGCCAGTACTGGCAACGGAGTGGTCTCCCAACGAGGATGCCACAGAATGGACCTTTAAGTTAAGGGAGGGTGTTACATTTCACGATGGCGAACCTTTTAATGCAGAAGCAGTGAAATACAATATTGAGCGCCTTAAGGACCCTGCGACAGGCTCCCCCAAGTCATCCCTGGTGACCATGATTTCGGATTTTGATATTGTAAATGACTATGAAATTAAATTTATTCTGGACCAGCCCTGCGCTGTGATTCCGGCCATGGTCAGTACGTACAGCACAGGCATGATGAGTCCCAAAGCCTTGGAGGAGTATGGAAAGGATTACAGCACTCATGCAGCAGGTACCGGCCCTCTCAAATTAAAGGAATGGATTCCGGGAACATCCATGTCCTTAGAGAAAAACGAAAGCTATTGGGGGAAGGCGGCAACGGCAGAAACCATTGACATTAAAATTATTGCAGAGGATTCAGCCAGGGCAATGATGCTTAAGACCGGTGATGCAGATGTTGCAGCTAATATTCCAAGTGTTTTAGTAGACGAGCTTCAAAGTGATCCGAATGTTGAGATTGAGATGGTTCCAGGCTACCGCACTATTTATCTGGGGCTGAATTTCCAGGATGAGAAGCTTGCAAATCTGAAGGTCCGCGAGGCAATTGACTATGCAATTGACCGTGACGCCATCATCAATGGTATTTTAGGGGGATATGTGACATACCCGTCTACAGGAGTTATTTCCTCTTCGATTCAGAATGCAAAACAGGGAATTGGCGACGATTATAAATACGATCCTGAGAAAGCAAAGCAGTTATTGGCAGAGGCCGGTTATCCGGATGGATTTACCACAAAAATAAATACACCTGAAGGAAGATATGCAATGGACCGCCAGGTTGCGGAAGCTATCCAGGCCATGCTGTCACAGGTGGGAATCACAGCAGAGGTCAACGTTCTGGACTGGGGCGCATATACAGAGGCAGCTGCTGCCGGAGATACGGAAATCTTCCTTTTGGGAAAGGGATGCGCAACCGGAGATCTGGCCCAGGATCTTATGTACAATTACAGGACAGGTGAGCTTCAGAACTATACCTTCTACTCCAATCCTGAATACGACAAGGTATGTGAAGAGCAGCAGCGCACAGCAGACGAAAATGCACGTAAGGAACTGCTGTATAAGATGCAGGATATCATCCATGAGGACAGGGCATCCATCATACTGTATTATGAGAATCAGACATTCGGAACAAGAGCAGATGTATCTGGTCTGGTAATTTATCCAAATGAGACAATTGAACTGGCATATCTGGCCAGAAAGTAAAGGGATAAAAACGTGATATAAAAATGTAATCTGAAAACGTAATAAAAAATGGTTTCCTCCCCCGGATGCATTCGGGGGAGGAAGGTTAAGAAAGGAACAGGGCGGTCAATGGCAAAATATATTTTTAAAAGAATGTTGTCTTTGATTCCAGTGGTTATTGTAGTCTCCCTATTAGTATTTCTCATGGTACATATGATGCCCGGCGATCCGGCCCGGCTGATAGCAGGTGAGCAGGCTACAACAGAGGACGTGGAGCGAATTCGGGTAGCGTACGGATATGATAAGCCTCTGTACGTGCAATATTTTAAATATGTTGGGGGTATCCTTCAGGGGAATTTCGGCACATCTACAAGAACTGGCCGGCCTGTGGCGGAAGAACTGGCAGTACGTTATCCCAATACTCTTTTATTGGCAGCCACATCTACCATTGTGGCAATCATAGGCGGCGTGGGGATTGGACTGCTGTCAGCGGTGAAACGGTTTTCCATATGGGATAATCTATGCATGTTTCTGGCCCTCATAGGCCTTTCCACGCCGGCATTTTATCTGGGTCTGATGCTTATGCTGGTTGTCTGTGTCAAGCTTCAATGGCTTCCCATTACACCCCAATCCACTGCTTTGAGTCTGATCCTTCCCACTGTTACGCTTTCATCCAGAAGCCTGGCGACCATTGCCCGTATGACACGGTCCAGCACCCTGGAAATATTAGGGCAGGATTACATCCAGACCGCCAGGGCGCAGGGATTCAGCAAACGAAAAGTCATATTCGGATGTGCATTAAAGAATGCCATGAACGCCATTGTGACGGTCGCCGGACTACAGTTTGGCCTTTTAATTGGTGGTGCAGTTATTACAGAGAAGGTATTTGGATGGCCGGGTCTGGGGGATTTAATCGTGACATCAATAAAGGCAAGGGATTTTCAGGTGGTACAATCAGCCATACTGGTAATTGCCGCATCGTTTGTGGTTGTTAATCTGATTGTAGACCTTTTGTATGCAGTCATCAATCCAAGAATCAAATTGTCCTGATGGGAGGGAGACGAATGCCGGATAAGACAGAGAATTTAGAAGCGGGAGGCGCTTTACAGGCAGATATCAAGATTTCCAAATCATATCAGATCAAGCGCTTCTGGCATAATTTTAAAAAGAGAAAAATCGCTGTTCTGGGCCTGGTGATTGTACTGCTATATGTGGCTATAGCAATTGCGGCACCGTGGATTGCCCCATATGACCCGGAAGAGGCTAACTTCAGTATTATGCTGAAAGCTCCGGGCACCATAGAAGGGCATTTGCTTGGAACGGATGAGCTGGGACGCGACATCCTGAGCAGACTGGTATATGGGGCCAGGATTTCAATTGGAATTGGCGTTACGGTAGTTATAGCAGCATTTTTTATAGGAGTGCCCCTGGGAATCGTATCGGGCTACTATGGGGGGAAGATGGATTTCATGTTGATGCGTATTATGGATGTCCTGATGGCATTTCCGCAGCTGCTTTTGTGTATTTTGTTTGTGGCGGTACTGGGAGCAAATCTGACCAATGCGGTTATGGCCGTGTCAATCTATACAGTGCCGAATTTTGCCCGTATGGCACGAAGTGAAACACTGGCCATTAAGAATGGTGAGTATATTGAGGCGGCGAAAGCCTTGGGAGCCAATAATTTCCGTATCATAGTGTCACATATCCTGCCAAACATCATGTCGCCTTTAATTGTTCTGGCTACTTTGAATTTCGGAAATGCAGTTTTGACTACGTCAGGGATGGGTTTTTTGGGAATCGGTGCCCAGCCTCCCACACCGGAATGGGGTGCAATGCTGTCCAGCGGACGTCAATATCTGTTGGTGGCCCCTCATGTGACCAGTATCATTGGTTTGGCAATTCTTTTCCTGGTATTGGGACTCAACCTGTTTGGTGACGGCTTAAGGGATATTTTAGATCCCAAGCTTAAGAGTGATTGATAAAACAAACGTTTAATGAGAGGCGATGGAATGAAAGAGATATTCGAGTACATAGAGCAGCATCATGATGCATATTTAGAGGAATTATTTACATTTTTAAGGTGTAAAAGCATCAGTACCCGGGATGAAGGGGTGAAGGAATGTGCAGAGCTTCTTGCCGGAATCATGGAGAAAAGCAAAATCAAGGCATCCATTTATCCCACGGACAGGCATCCAATTGTATACGGGGAACGTATAGAAGACGAAACCCTTCCCACCATGCTGGTATACGGCCATTATGATGTGCAGCCGCCGGAACCCTTAGGGGAATGGGAGAGCGAACCATTTGAACCAACCATACGGGACGGGAAAATATTCTGCAGAGGAGTATCGGATGATAAGTCCCAGCTATTCACTCATATCAAAGCTGCACAGGCATGGGCGGAAGTAAAGGGAAGGCTTCCTGTCAATATAAAATACCTTTTTGAAGGAGAGGAAGAAATCGGAAGCCCGGATTTGCTTCCGTTTGTAGAAAGCCATAAAGAGCTGTTAAAATGTGATGTATGTTTTTATTCGGACAGCCATTATCATGAGAGCGGGAGGCCCCAGATTAATCTGGGTGTAAAAGGACTGTGTTATGTGGAGATTACATTAAGGGAAGCCGAGACAGACCTGCATTCCATGATGGCCACCTGTATACAGAATCCTGCCTGGAGGATGGTTAAGCTTCTGAATACGATGCGGGATGCAGAGGGCAATATTACCATTGATGGGTTTTACGATGATGTACGGCCGCTGAACCAGCTGGAGATAGACGCAGTATCAAAAATCCCTTCAGACAACGAAGTTTTAAAGAAGCAATATGGTGTAGACCATTTTATAAAGGGAAGAAAGTCAGATAATTTCTACTATAACCTTATATTCGAACCTACCTGTAATATTGCGGGTATATCCTCAGGCTTTACCGGCAATGGCTCCAAGACCGTGCTGCCGAGGGAGGCGGTGGTGAAGATTGATATGCGTCTTGTTCCGGGACAGACTCCGGACAAGATATACGAGACATTGCGCCGTCATCTGGACAACCATGGGTTTGAGGATGCCCAGCTTAAACATTATGGTATGGTTACTCCGTCCAGGACACCAGTGGACCACCCATATGTGGAAGTGGCAGCCCAGGCACTGCGCGAGGGGTTCCATGAAGAACCTGTCATTTTCCCGGGAATCGGAGGCGTTGCACCTGACTTTGTGTTCACCGGACATCTTGGCGTACCCAGTATTGTGATTCCTTATGCTGCTGCAGATCAGAAGAACCATGCGCCTAATGAAAGTATGGTGCTGGACGGATTTTTTAAAGGAATCCGCACATCGGCAGCATTGCCATATTATCTGGCAAAAAAGACACAGGCTTGAGCCTGAAAGATTTGTGCGGTTGACCTGTGATTGTCAGGGAGCCGCTGAAAGGGGAGAAGGATATGAGCGAAAACCTGCTTGAGATAAAAGATTTAAGCATTGAATTCCGCACATATGACGGAGTGGTGAAGGCAATCAACCATATGTCGTTTGATGTGCCCAAGGGAAAGACCGTGGGGCTTGTGGGGGAAACTGGGGCAGGTAAGACGACCACGGCCCTGTCTGTCATGGGTCTTGTACCAAACCCGCCTGGTGTCATCACATCTGGTTCCATCCTGTTTGAGGGCACGGATCTGTTGAAGCTGAATGAGTCGGCCATGTGCCAGTACCGCGGAAAGAAAATAGGAATGATATTCCAGAATCCCATGACATCCTTAAATCCGGTTTATACAGTGGGGCATCAAATCAGCGATGTCATCAAACAGCATCAGAATGTTGACCAGAAGGAGGCATGGAAGAGGGCCGGTGATATGCTGGAAATCGTGGGTATTCCAAGAGAGCGCCTCACAAACTATCCTCACGAGTTTTCAGGAGGTATGAAGCAAAGGGTATGTATCGCTATGGGGTTGTCCTGTAATCCTCAGCTGCTGATTGCGGATGAGCCCACAACTGCTTTGGATGTGACCATTCAGGCCCAGATTCTGGAATTAATGAAGGGCTTGAAGGAGAAATATAAGACTTCCACAATATTCATAACCCACGCACTGGGGGTTGTGGCGGAGATTGCAGATTATGTGGTAGTGGTCTATGCAGGGTGCGTTATTGAGAAGGGGACGATACAGGAGGTTTTTGAACAGCCGTCCCATCCATATACACAGGGCCTGTTTGGATGTCTTCCGGATATTGAGTCAGAGGAGTCCGCGATGCTTCACGTAATCAGGGGTTCTATGCCGGACCCCATGGATTTGCCCGCAGGATGCAAATTTTGTCCGAGATGTGACAAGGCCATGGATATATGCAGGACAACAGATCCAAAGGACATGTCCATAGGCGGGGAGCACACTGTAAAATGTCATTTATACGGAAAGGAAGAACTGGTATGAGTGATACGATTTTAGAGGTTCACAACTTGAAGAAGTATTTTAAGGTGCCGGCAGGTACGCTCCATGCAGTGGATAATGTGAGTTTCCATATAGATAAGGGGGAGACGTTAGGGCTTGTTGGGGAGAGCGGATGCGGGAAGTCAACGGTAGGAAGGGTGATCCTGCGCCTGATTCCCCATACAGATGGTCAGGTCATTTATCAGGGAGAGGATATACTTTCCTATGATAACAGGAAGATGCAGAGTTTGAGAAAGAAAATGCAGATCATATTTCAGGATCCGTATTCCTGCCTGGATCCCAGAAAGACCATTGGTCAGATCATAGCGGAGCCGCTGCGCATACATAAGACATATCCGTCAGGGGAGATTAATGACAGGGTATTGGATTTAATGGCCAAGGGCGGTGTGAGCAGAAAACTGTTTAACAGCTATCCCCATGAATTAGATGGGGGAAGACGCCAGCGGGTGGGAATCATAAGGGCGCTGGCCCTGAATCCGGAGTTTATCATATGTGATGAACCGGTGTCATCCCTGGATGTATCCATACAGGCCCAGATACTTAACCTGCTCCAGGAGCTTCAGAGCACAATGGGGTTAACCTATCTGTTTATATCCCATGACCTGAGCGTGGTGCGCCATATCAGCAACCGGATACTTGTAATGTATCTGGGCCAGATGGTGGAAATATGTGATTCCAGGGAACTTTTTAGGAATCCCGTGCATCCGTATACAAAGGCACTGCTGTCTGCTGTTCCCATTGCCAAGTATGGATATAAAAGGGAGCGGATTCTATTGGAGGGAGATGTACCCAGCCCAATCAATCCCAAGCCCGGCTGCAAATTTGCAAACCGCTGCCTGATGGCTCAGGACATATGCAGGCGTCAGGAGCCTCCGGTATATACGGTGTCGCCTGGCCATCAGGTGTGCTGTCACATGGCGGAACACTAGAACCAGAGAAATGTTAGGAGATACGTTACTCCTCAATTACCTGTATTTCCAAAAAATCAAAATCAATGGATTCTATGAAATTATCCTGGGTAAAACGGACCTTGTCGTGAAGCTGGAATTCTTTAACAGAAGAATCCAGCCAGATTGGTTTCCCCAGATCAAACTCATAGCAGATGGAATCCAAAGAATCAAAGACCATCTGTGTCCTGGACAAAGAGTAGTCAGATATGCATGCTACCGTGTCCCTGACCAGATGGTTGTCTTTCATAATCTTTCCCCACATTCTGAACATAGCGTTTCTCCTTTGGCGAGTCTGTTGCATCGGTTTTATGATGTTTTAGTATAACATCTATTCTGATGTTTTAAAAGTCATTTTTAAAACGTGTACTGCTTTCTGTATCCGGAAGGCGAGGTCTGGGTGTACTGGTGAAACACCCGTTCAAAATAGGTAATGGTCTCATATCCAACAGATTCCGATACCTCTGTGATGCTCATGGAAGTGTTGGATAAAAGTTCTCTGGCCCGGCGAATTCGTATCATATTAATATATTCATTGACAGTGAATCCGGATGCTTCCTTGAATATACGGCTCAGATAACATTTGTTGACATAAAAATGAGCCGCAATTATCTCCAGGGACAGGGCTTTATCATAATGGTCAATGATATAGGAGGCAACTTCGTCCACCTTCCTATGTTTAGGCTGGGTGGAAAGAGGAAGGTCCGCAGACAGGGAGGAAGGACCTGACATGTGCCTTTGGGCGAGAATAAACAGCTGGGACAGCTTAGACATGGTTATATGCCGGAATCCCGGCTTTTTTTCATGCAGTTCTTTTGCTGCGCCGTCCAGCAGGTATTCAGCCAGATTTTGTCCCTCCTTGTCCAGGTTAAGAATGCCGGAATTACGGCGGAAGAAGCCTTCCAGAGACATTTCCCCTGTAAATGCCAGGAAATCTGAAAAGGGATTCTGGTCCAGAGATATAAGGATTCTCTCATGGCTGCCGGGGCCGGCCTGGCTGGTCTGATGAATCTGGTTTCTGTCAATGAACACAAGGCTTCCGCCTGTGACATGGTAGGTCCTTCTGTCAATGAAATAATACCGTTGTCCCTCCAGCAGATAGTATATCTCATATTCATTATGGAGATGTTTACAGGGCATGGTAAAGGCTGCCTCCCTGCGGATGCGGTCTATGGCTATGCCGTCTGTTTTTTCAGCATATAAGATCTGTTCCATGATTCTCCTGGCCTCACATATTTATTTACCTATTCGTTAAGATGTCATTACGTCCGCGGCAATCGTCCGTCCGCCGCAATTGTTGTAATTATAGTAAATATAAGTTGAATATAGCTGAAACTAATCAATATAGAATAAGATAATTATACTAAATTTATTTATAATGTCCAGTATAGAAAAGGATGGAAAAGAAAAAAGCGTACAATGAAAAGACATGAAAGAAAGGGAGGTATTTGAAATGATTTATGAAAATGATGTGGTAAGGGACGTGCAGATTGCATACATAGGAGGCGGTTCCCGGGGATGGGCCAGAACTTTTATGACAGACCTGGCTATGGAGCCAAGGATGAGGGGAACTATACGGCTGTACGATATTGATACAGAGGCCGCAAAGGCCAATGAGACAATTGGAAACCACCTGTCCCAGAGAAAAGAAACAGTAGGTAAATGGATATACAGGACCTGCATGAGCATGGAAGAGGCCCTGACAGGAGCTGATTTTATTGTTATCTCCATTCTTCCCGGAACCTTTGACGAGATGGCGGTGGATGTTCATATGCCGGAGCGTCTTGGAATCTGCCAGTCCGTGGGTGATACGGCTGGGCCGGGAGGTATGATAAGAGCCCTCCGCACCATTCCTATATATGTAGAATTTGCAGAAGCCATCAGACAATATGCCCCGGATGCCTGGGTTATCAATTATACCAATCCCATGTCCTTGTGTGTAAAGACGCTGTACCACGTCTTTCCGCAGATTAAGGCATTTGGATGCTGTCATGAAGTATTCGGCACCCAGAAGGTATTAAAGGGGATTGCAGAGGATGTTCTGGGGCTTAAGCACATTGACAGGAAGGATATCCAGGTAAATGTTTTGGGTATCAACCATTTTACATGGTTTGACTATGCATCTTACAAGGGAATCGACCTGTTCCCCATGTACAGGAAATATGTGGATGAACATTTTGAGGAGGGTTATGCGGAGCGTGATACCAACTGGGCTAATGCATGCTTTGCCTGTGCGCACAGGGTGAAATTTGACCTGTTCAGGCGTTATGGTCTCATAGCCGCAGCCGGAGACCGGCATCTGGCTGAGTTTATGCCGGGGAATGAATATCTGAAGGATCCTGAGACAGTGGAAAAATGGAAATTTGCCTTGACTTCTGTGGACTGGCGTAAGGAGGATTTGGAAAACAGGCTTGAAAAGAGCCGCAGGCTTTTAAATGGTGAGGAGGAGATTAATTTAGAGCCCTCGGGGGAGGAAGGAATTCTTCTCATCAAAGCGCTCTGCGGTTTGGAGCGGGTGGTCAGCAACGTGAACATACCCAATACAGGCCTGCAGATTGGAAATCTTCCAGCAAAAGCAGTGGTGGAGACAAACGCCGTATTTGAGCGAAATGCCATCCGCCCCATTCTGGCCGGGCCTCTGCCTGAGTGTGTGAGGGAACTTATTATGCCGGCGGTGGAGAACCATGAGGCCATACTGGAAGCAGCACTTACCTGTAATGAGGAACTGGTGGTCCGGGCTTTTATGAATGATCCCCAGGTTAAAGGCAGGAAGTGTAAAGAACAGGATATCAGACAGCTTGTAAGGGATATGCTGGACGGAACCAAAAAATATCTTCCGAAGGGATGGAAGTAAGATAATTGTTCAAAAATATTGTTAAACAGCATTACAATCTAAAATTATTTCAAGGTGTAGGAATGAAGCCATAAGATGTACATACCGCTGGAGAAAAATAAAGAACAGGGAAAACGTTTATGCCTGGATTTGTCATATTTCGGCCATATTTGAATTTTTTGTAACATCACTTGCCCATGGGAACTATTTGTAGTAAGCTATACGTAATGACAAATGTTCCCATAAGGAGGAAATGCAGGTGGGACAGGCAATTACGGATTATGTAAAGTTCCTGGCAGATGCCAGGGATGCAGTGTACCGTCTTAACTGTGACCAGAATACGGCCGGCCAGCTGGCGGATGAAGAAGAGAGGAAAGAGCGGGAGCTTGAGGCTGCCAGGAAGGCTGTGGCTGACTCCGTGAACCAGACTATCAGGAAGCGTCTGGATGAGATTAACTCCAGCTACGATAAGGAGATTGGAAAAGGACAGGAACGTCTTAAGAAGGCCAGGGCAAAGCGGGAGAAGGCCAAGAGTCAGGGAATGAAGGAACGGATTGCAGAGGAGACCAGCGAACTGCGGGAACATAACCGGGATTTGAAGGTACAGCTGAGGACGCTGTTCCAGAAGAACAGGGTGCCCGCCTGGTGTGGGACTACTTTTTATTATGCCCTGTATTACCCCAGAGGATTTAAGGAGACCATGATATTCCTGCTTACCCTGATAATCTTCTTTTTGGGGATTCCCTGCGGCATCTATTTCCTGATTCCTCAGAGGGTTATCTGGTATCTGGCGGCTGTGTATTTTGCGGATGTCCTTTTGTTCGGCGGGGTTTATGTGATGATTGGAAACAAGACCAGGCTTCGTCACCAGGACACTCTCAAGAGGGGACGGGATATCCGCAACGTCCTGAGGTCCAATCAGAAGAAGATAAAGGTTATTACCAAAACCATTCAAAGAGACGGCAACGAGGATATATATGACCTTGAAAAATATGACGATGAGATTGCCTGTGTGGAGCAGGAGCTGTCGGAAATCGCTTCCAGAAAAAAGGATGCTTTGAGCACCTTTGAAAATGTGACCAAAACCATTATTTCAGATGAAATCATAGCCAGCCACAAGGAAAATCTGGACAGGCTTAAGCAGGAACTGGACCAGGTTTCTGCGGATCTGCGCAGCCTGGAGGGCAGTATCAAGGAGCAGAATATACGTATTACAGATACCTACGGCCCGTACCTGGGCAGGGAGTTCCTGCAGCCGGAGAAACTGGTACAGCTTTCCAGATTTATACAGGACGGTTCAGCGTCTAATATTACGGAGGCCATTAAGGTGTATCGTGATGCCGGGCAGGATGAGAGATGATTAAAAGATTAAAGAAACGAAATCCAGAGACGTTACCCCTTTTGAGGACTGTCTCTGGATTTTTTATATGCAGCAGAAATGTCTGTGCCTGAAGGAAAGACAGTATCACAGCAATGCTATCTCCTACAGGAAAACACCTGCCTTCCATCAATAAATACAGAAAGGATATTGGTTTGGATATCAAAGGGATTTCCGTCGGTCACCACAATATCCGCATCTTTACCCGCTTCCAGGGAGCCTACCCGGTGAGCCACACCAATATGCTCAGCGGGATGAATGGTTATGGCTTTCAGAGCTTCAAACTCATCCATCCCAGCCTTGACCGCCAGGCCTGCGCAGAGAGCAAGATACTGCTGAGGGATAAAGGGAGCATCAGTAATGATGGAAACATGGCAGCCCCGGGCCGCCAGTACGCCAGGCGTGTCCCAGGTTTTGTTTCTCAGCTCAAACTTGTTTGCATGGCCCAGCGTGGGTCCCACAGCCAGCATTACGTTTTCCTTTGCCAGTTCTTCTGCGACCAGGTGCCCTTCCGTGACATGTTCCAGTGTAATATCGACATCAAACTCCCTGGCGATACGAAGAGCGGTAAAAAAGTCATTTGCCTGGTGGGCGTGGGCCTTCAGCGGGATTTCTTTCCGGAGCACCGGCAGCATGGCCTGGAGTTTCATATCAAAGGGGGGACGGTCTGCTATATGATCGCCGGCACTAGCCAGTTTTGCCTCATATTCCCTGGCCCTGAAAAGAACATCACGCAGGCGGGCAGCAGTGGTCATGCGGCTGGAGTTCCCTTTCTCCTTGTAGTTACGCTTTGGATTCTCACCAAAGGCACACTTCATGGCAGCTTCTTTTTTAAGACACATCTGCTCCACCCTGCACCCAACGGGTTTGATGGCAGCAAAGGTACCGCCCAGAACATTTGCACTGCCAGGGCCTACGCAGAGGGTTGTTACACCTGCATTTCGCGCCTCCAGCAAGGTTTCATCCCTGGGTTCAATTCCATCAATGGCGCGAAGCTGTGGAGAAATAATATCTCCCAGTTCATTATAGTCATGTCCTTCGTAGCCAATGCCATAGCCGGACAAACCGGTATGGGCATGGGCTTCTACAAAGCCTGGATATATCTCAGATCCTGCCGCATCGTATACTTCTGCACCATCCCAGAACATGTCCGGCTCAATTTTCACGATTTTTTTGTTATCCACCAGAATATCAGCGATAAAAGGATTCCGGTCGACCGCATTATGAATAAGTCCGTTTTTAATCAGCAGCATAGCCATTCTTACCTGCCCTTTCTTATTAATTAAGATTCAATTTATCCGGTGTGGTCCGGATATTTTTTTATAGATACATTTTCAGCCACCGAAGGATTTCGGTGTGATAACGGTCACGGGCCAGAGGTGTTCCCTTGCTTGCAAGGCTGTGGTTTTCTCCGGGGAATACACATAATCTGGCCGGCACGCCATGAATCTTTAGCGCGGTGAAGAGCATCTGTCCCTGAGAAAGATGGCTGCTGCGGTCGTTCTCACCGTGAAGCAGCAAAGTGGGCGTTTTCATGGAAGCGATGCGGCTGAGAGGAGAACGTTTCCACAGTTCCCCGGTTTGCTTAAAAGCACAGGCTTTCATCTGTTTTTCGGCAAAGGCAATGCCATGATCACTGGTGGATACCATAGAAACACAGTTGGAAATGACCCCATCACAGATTGCGGCTCCGAAGCGGTTACATTTTCCCGTGGCAGCCGCAGCCAGATAAGCTCCGTAGCCGGTGCCAATCACAGCCAGACGGCTGGGATCGATCTCAGGGCAGGCATCCAGAGCAGCGTCCAGGAAACGGATAAGACCGTTGCAGTCATCGTCTCCCAAGTGTCCGTCCAGCATGGAAAAATCTTTGCCATAGCCCATGCTGCCGGGCAGGTTGGCAAACAGCACAACATAGCCGTTTTGGGCAAGCAGCTGCATACCAAAGTGGTACACTTTACCAAATGCCTGCTGAGGACCATCATGAAGAAATATAACCGCCGGGCAAGTCTTTTCCTCTGTTTCTTCCCGAAGAGCCCAGCCCTGAATACCATGGCAGGGAATTTCCACCATAGGGTAAAAAGGAAGCGTGTCATTACCGTGTAGGTGTGAAATCATTTGTTCCCCATCCTCCAGGACGTAGACCTCCTGACAGGAGCCCCTGCGCAAACCAGCAAAAACAATCCGTCCTGCCCGAACGTCCAGCTGTTCAATACTGCCTGGGTCAAGGGTCAGGCATAGCGGTTCGCCTGAGGCAGACAGTTTATAAATCTGGGAGGAGCCTTCCTTTGTGGCGGCAAAATAGAGAGCATCACCATCTGCGCATAGAATTTTCCCCTGCAGGCCGATATCGGAAACAATGTAATTGCCAACCGCAATTCCGGAAACATACAGGGGATCAGCTTTGCCGGTGTCCAGGGAAACCTGTATCAGGGCGGGAGCAGAGTCTGTCTCACGCTCAATATCAAGAGCATAGATAAAAGCATAATTGCTGCCCAGGGCAAGATGTCTGATATCACCGCAGTTCCTGCGGAGTAACCGGTCTTCTCCGGCCCAATAGCGGATCTCATTGACGATCCTCCCATGGTTCCCGAGGATATATCCGGCATAGGCCAGACCGTTTGAATGTGCTGATACAATACGGACATCCATCTCCTCAGGAGAAATACGTATAGGCTGGCCGCCGTAGGAACAAAGAAAAAGCTGACGCCGGATTTTGGCACGGTATCCCTCGCCGTCCTCCCAAATGGGAAGTTCATCCAGGATTGTCCACGATCCATCCTCCTGAGCCTTTTCCTCGGTAATTGGGCGGCGGGCTGAGATGAGAAGCTGTCCCAAAACCCATCCTTCAATTCTGGCGTCAAAGGGGATGTTCCAGACGGTTCCTTCCGAACCGTCCTTCAGGGACAAAAGCGCGAATTGTGTACTATCTGCGCTGGGACGCCCAACCGCCAGTGCAGCATCATCTACCCAGGCAAAGCTGGTAATGCCGGACATCCCAATGGGATAAGACACGGTAAAATCACTGACATACAGATGGGTTTCATAATTATTTTCTGCTTCACAGGGAGTGTGGACAAGGAACGCGCAGCGGCTTGTTCCGGGAGAGATCCGCAGATCCGATACGCTGTGCAGACTTAGTAGTTCAGGATGCTTCATTCCATACGTTCTCCTTTCAGGTATTTGTCCATCCAGTTTGTAATCTCTGCCAGGCGTTTCATGCGGCAGCGGGGCTTGCCGGCACGGGACAGTTCATGGTTTTCTCCATGGAACAGGCACATACGCACGGGTATGCCTGCCAGTATTGCTCCGGTATAAACCGGCATCATTTCACTCAGAGGGCAGCGACGGTCTTCATCAGAATGGATAAAGAGCATAGGAGTTTTAATGTTCATAGCATATTTCCCAGGGGAATGCTCCCAGGCGTTTTTGGCGTCATACAGCGGTGATGGGGGAAACTGCTCGCTGGTGACCCAGAAGCCGCTGTCACAGGCAGCATAATGCACCATCCAGTCACCGATACTGCGCTGGCTAGCCGCTGCAGCAAACCGGTCTGTATGGCCTGCAATCCAATTGGTCAGGAAGCCTCCATAGGAGCCGCCGGTGACACCGACCCGGGTCCGGTCAATTTGGGGATATATGTCCAAAACATGGTCCGTAAATTGCATCAGGTCATCATAGTCCAGGGTTCCGTTGATGCCGGAGATTGTAGAATAGGCATCCCCGTGGCCGTCGCTTCCCCTGGGATTACAGAAGAATACAAAGTAACCCTCATTGGCCCAGAGCTGCATCTCATGGTAGAAAACCATACCATAGCAGGCCTTGGGACCGCCATGGATGTCCAGAATAGCAGGGTAAGTACGGTTTACATCATAATTGGCAGGGGGAATCACCCAGCCGGTTATGGTCATATTATCATGATTTTTAAAGTAGCAGGGAACGGGCGGGCAAATCCTGTGGCTGTCTGCATAGTCCCGGTTGAAATTTGTAAGTCTGGTTTCCTGACCCGTGACCAGATTAAGCGTATACAGCTCCTGCAGGCCCATGTCCCGCATTCCTACGAAAACAGCTTTATCACCCTTTATGTCAAAGCAGTCTATGGATCCTTCCCGGCGGCTGATTTGGCGGAAGCTGCCGTCGGATGTCACCTGAAACAGGTGACTGGATTCAAAATGTGCGGAGGTGAAGTATATGCTGTCTCCAGAGCACAGACTGGTGGTGCCGGTTCCATAGCGGCAGTCGGAGCCGATGCCCAGCCCGCCTATATAATGGTCAGGATAGCAAAGCTCAGAAACTTCATTGCTGGAAAGGTTAAGTGTATAGAAGATGGGATTTTCATTGCTGTCATGGTTTCCTTTTGTACCGGCAAACAGCAGATTCTGGCCTGTCATGGCGGCATAGTAAATCCGGTAGATATTGGGCTTCACAACAATGCTGCCAGTTTCGGCGGGAATGTCATACAGATAGACGCTTCCTCTGATTCCGCGGACATCTGTATATTCATGTCCATGACATACAATTTTTTGTTCCTTCATGCACAGAGTGTAGCCCATTGTTTCAAAGCGGGGAGGCGTAATCTGCCGGAGAGAGCCAGTGAACTGGTTAAACAAATACAGGCTGTTGCGGCTGCCGGAGGTGTATCCCACACCGTTGAAATGGGCAGGAAGTTCCTCCAGAACCACACAGATTTTTTCCGTCAGCAGTCCCTTGGCTTCTTCATTTACAAAGCTGGCAGCTTCCACAAGCCATAGAGCATCCGTTACGGGCTGAATAGCCTTGACCCGTATGGGTATGCTAAAGGCCGGGCTGAGGCTGCCTTCAGGATTCACTTTAGTAAAGTGGGTTTCGGCGTCGGGCGTGGCATAGAGAAGCGAGCCGTCCGGTGCCCAGCAGAAAACCTGTTTTTTATTGCCGGAGGTCACCTGAATGGTACGGCTGCGGCTTAAATCATATATCCAAAGATTAGAATCATATCCATCCTGGGTCCGGCTGCACTGATGAGTCATGAATGCAGCGCGTGTTCCATCCAGAGAAAGAGACGGGTTGGAAAGGCTTTTAAAATGCAGAAGATCGGTAAGCCTTACAGGAATGGAATGATTTTCAGTAGTTTTGTTAGTCATGAAAAACCTCCTCTATTGCGCAATAGAAAAAGGCGGTTTTGATATATGGCATCAAAACCGACCTTTGGTATAGAGCTGTGTTATTTCCCAAAACAGCGGTTTCCCGGCCAATGCCGGAGCAGATTCTTAAGTCTTACCAGAAAGATAATATTAAGCGTTGCTGCGCGCCTTCTTATCAACCATTGCAGCCAGGTAGCCAAAGACCATCCACCATTCAGGCCCGGCTTCATCCAGAATACGGTCAATAACACGGTTGGAATTATCCAGATCTCCGGTAATATAGTAATAGTTGGAGATGGCATACAGGCGGGTAAACTTATCCTTGCAGTCAGGCATATTACACTGAGCCTCGGTATCCTCAGGAGAAACCCAGCCCTTGAACATACGAAGCGTACTGAAGTAGGCTTCGCGGCTTGCCTCAAATTTCATATCCTTGGTGATAAACGCCAAAATACCTTCTGCTTCCTCCTTACGGTCCAGGCGCATGAGAGTAGACCAGTACCATCCAGTGGTCGTTATAATGTCGTCTCCGCGGGCCAGGCTGTAGCAGGTTTTGTAGGCGTCCGCCGCCTTTTCATATTCGCCCAGCAGATAATGGGACAGCGCCAGCAGATACCAGGCCTCCCAGATTTCGTGGATATCAACCGTGTTGGGAACCAGCCGGGTAGACATAATAAAGTCAGAGCAGGCTTCCTGGAATTCCCAACAGGACAGGTGGCGGTGTGCGCGGTTGCGGTATCCCAGCCAGTTGAATGGATCCAGGCAAAGGGCCTTGGAGTAGGATTCAACCGCTTCCCGCATCAGGTTCTGCTCTACTAAGGCCAGACCCCGTTTGATCCAAAGCTCTGCATTCTCAGGATCCTTAGCCAGCTGCTTGTTTAGTTCCAGGACCTTTTCAGACAGTTCAATGTTGGTTCGTACTGGATTTGCTACTTGATTCTCACTGCGTACCATATGATTCATCCTCCTAATGATAAACTGATAATTATAAAATATCATGACTATATTTTACCTTGCGTTCTATGGAAGATGAACGGAAAATCTTTTGGTATCGTTTAATATTTTACAAAATACCTGAAAATAGAAACTGGCACTGTATCCGGAAAGATACAGTGCCAGTTTCGAAGTGCTACATTCGGTGGGGAATTGAGGAGGATTGGGCTCTGAATTGGGATGGGGTGATTCCTTCCGTTTTACGGAAGACCTGCGAAAAGTATTTCTCGTCGTCATATCCTATACAGTAGGCGATTTCGTAGACCTTCATGGTCGTGCCGCATAAAAGCTCCTTAGCCTTCTGGATTCTTACAGACTGTATATAGTTGACAAAGGTGGTTCCCAGAATCCTGGAAAACAGACTGCTCAGATAGGGGGACGAGAGCTCAATTTCATTCGCAACGCTGTCCAGAGACAGATTTTCGTTATAGTGAGCCTGTATATACTGAATCGCCTTGTTTACATAAACACGGGAAACATCTCCGGACTCAAGCAGCGAGATAGCATCCAGCACAATGGATGTGAGTGTCTGGTGGATTTCCCGGGAGCTATCACTGCCAGAGCTATCCCGGTTCTCAAAATATGGAGCTGAGAAACAGCTTCCGCGTTCCAGCAGGAACCGGCAGACCTCTACATAAAGGATAATCGCACAATTCAGACGGCTTTCAGTATCGCCGTTTAATTCACACAGACAGTTCCAGAAACAGTCAAGCTCCCCTAGAACACTTTCTTTTGTACCCACTTTCAGGCACTCTAACAGGCGGTGTTCTTCGCGGGAAGGGTAGTGAAGCAGGGAGAAGTCAATGGCATTGCCGGCCAGTGACTTTTTTTTACTGTCAGGGGACGGGGTATCCGGGTAACTGCTGCGGATAAGCTCCAGGTGCCTGATGGATTTTTGGATTGCCATAATCACATCGTCAGGGCGGAATGGCTTTAATAAATATTCTACCGCTGCCAGGCTGACCGCCCTTCTGGCAAATTCAAAGTCGTCGTATCCGCTCATTATAATAAAGGCAGGAGAAATCAAATCCTCTGAACGGATCTTCTCGAGAACATCAAGGCCAGTCATTCCGGGCATCTGGATATCGATCAAAACAATATCCGGGCGTAAAGAGTTGATAAGATCATAGGCGGCGAAACCATCCGAGGCCTCTCCGACCACTGTGATTCCATAGGTATCCCAGTCAATGAAATTGACCATAATCTGCCGGGTTTCCTCTTCATCGTCAATAATCGCCAATCTAAGCATTGGAGGTACTCCTTTCATCTATCTCTTTTACAGGAAGAATAATTTCAATGGATGTCCCCTGTTCACTGTGAATGCGGAAAGTGAAATCGCTTCCATATACCAGTGTAAGACGGTCATAAATGTTTTTAACCGCAAAGCGGTTGCTTTTATTTGGTCTTTGACCCTGTTCCGCCGCAGCCGGGATTACCTCGCTGGGTAAGTACCGGAGAATTTCCGGGGGAATTCCGCACCCATTATCCTGAATCATAAAGTGTAACGATTTTCCATCCTCTGACAGGGCAACAGACAGGGAAATGACCAGATTGAGGGAAGAATCCTTTGCCATGCCATGAACGATGGAGTTCTCAACCAGAGGCTGAAGAATCAGTTTTGGAATCTGGCGGTCAAGGACATCCTCATCAAAATCAATATGATAGTCAATTTTTTTGCCCAGCCGGTATTTCTGCAGGGATAAATAGTAGCTGACCAGATCAAGTTCCTGCTTCACTGAAATAATGCTCCTGCCGCGGCTCAGACTGATCCGGAATACCTGTGCCATGGAATAGGCAATATCAGCGATTTCCTTGTTTCCGCTTTTGAGGGCCTGCCACTGAATCGCATTGAGCATATTGTAGAGAAAGTGTGGATTAATTTGCGCCTGCATCAGGGCAAGCTCTGCATCCTTATTTTTTAAACGCAAGTCATATTCCGATATCCTAAGACGCTCGTTATCCAAAACCATATCATTAAAAGCTTTTCCCAGAAGGCCAATCTCATCCGTATATTTAAACTGAACTTTTACATTCTGCTGCCCCTCTGCAAATTGCTGGATGGATTTTGTCAGGCTTACCAGGGGTTTCGTGATCATTTTGGAAACCAGTATAATTGATGGGAACAGACTGAGAATATACAGAAACAATCCGGCTAATATATAGCTGTACACCACATCAATCCCAAAAGCAAACGGAGTATGACGGTAGAGGAAAAACGCCACAAAATCAGTGGAAGGAATGGCCTGGTAACTGACTCTGTACTTGCCGCTGCTTAAATCAGCCGTATAAAGGCCTGCATCGCTGCCAAAGGAGTTGTTGGATAACAGACGGATATCGTCCTCATTCAGATCAATATTGGAACGGTTATAGACCACCTGGTTGCTTGAGTTGACAATTGCCAGGTTTTCAGACAGCTGCTTTGCGGTTTCGTCGAAGCCAAGCAGGGAACGGGAGTCAATGGTAACAGCTACGGCTCCGATCATATGGACATCGTTGCTGTCCCGGACTGCTCTCCACAGACACAGCTTGGGAGAAAAATCGTACTTCATAAAATCACTGTTATTGTGGTCAATATAGTCCCATACATAGGTGGCCTGTCCTGATGCCAGCTTCTGAAAGGCATCATTATTTTTTTGATTGATTGGCGCCCGGGAGGTATCCTTTGTAGTATAATAGACAGCCTCGCCTTCGGCATTGTAGAACACAGTGCTGAGAATGATGATTGTGGGGGTTTTGAACCTGGACTCGTCCAGGACGGTTGCAACAGGAAGACCGGAATTGCTGGTATCCATCATATTCTTGATATCAGGAGACAGAGCATAGTAGTCTGCTACGCCAATCATATACTGCTGGCGGCTGTTAATCATAAGAATCGCAACCCTCAGCAATTTGGAGTGCTCCTCAGACAGCCGCTGTTCAGAAGCGCGCCCAACAATGCCAAAAAGGAATAAAGAGAGAAATAAAAATAGAATGATTACGATTAAATAAATAAAAACGCTGATTTTTACGGTCAGACTTTGATTCATAAGCCGTTCCATGACGGACCGGCTTTTTTGTTTTATAAACCCCTTTTTCATATAGCCTTCATCCTGTTATCGTATGAGTCTGTTCAATCGTTTTAAGCTGCTGGCGTTCAGCGCTCAGTTGTCTGAACTGCTTTTAGACATTATATATCATATCCATGTTTTTTTGAATAGGAAATAAAAATATTCAACCAAATCTTAAAATCGTAAGTTTAACTTGTTATTGTTATAATTTACAATTAGGTTGCATCAATGATACGAACATTAATGCAATATTGTTAACAGCTTAAAGGGGGTGAAGATTTGTGCTAAAATATATTTTTAAGCGTATTTTGATGATGATTCCGGTTCTTCTGGGTGTTTTGTTCCTGGTGTTCACCATGAACGAGATTTCTCCCGGCGATCCGGCGGCAATGATTGCCGGCGACGCAGCTTCCGTGGAAGTTGTGGAGCAGATTCGTGAAGATCTGGGACTGAACAAGCCGCTGCCGGTCCGATTTTTTAATTATACTAAAAATCTCGTACTCCATGGCGACCTGGGTACATCCTACAAGACAAAACGTCCTGTTTTGGATGAAGTTATGGATCGGCTGCCTACAACCATACTTTTGTCATTAACCAGCGCGGCATTTGCGGTGTTTCTCTCCATTCCGATTGGAATTATCTCCGCCATCAAGCAGAACACCTGGATCGACAATCTGCTGATGGTACTGGCTCTGATTGGTGTGGCAATGCCGGCATTCTGGCAGGGCTTGATGACCATAATACTGTTCTCCGTTAAGCTGGGATGGTTTCCAAGCTATGGATTTACAACACCGGCTCACTGGTTCATGCCGGTTCTGACCATCGGCACCGGCGCTATGGCGTCTTTGGTCAGGATTACCCGTTCCAGTATGCTGGAGGTTATCCGTCAGGACTACATACGGACTGCCAGGGCAAAAGGCCAGACCGAACGGAAAGTCATTATTTCCCATGCATTAAGAAACTCAATGATCCCAATTATCACAGCGATTGCCATTCAGCTGGGCAGTATGCTGGGCGGAGCAATTGTGACAGAAACTGTCTTTGCGATTCCAGGCATAGGGATGCTGATGATTCAGTCCATTAAAGCCCGCGATTACCCCACCATTCAGGGAGCTGTGGTTGTAATTGCTGTTATGTTCAGTCTTTTGAACCTGGTGGTAGACATTATATACACCTTTGTGGATCCCAGACTGAAATCCATTTACCAGACCAAAAGAAAAGTTAAACACTTTATTGCCAAAAGTGAGACATAACAGGTTTCTGGTAAAAACACACGCAAAGGAAGGTCTGATTTATGATGAAAGCAAGGACCGGGGGGAAACCCCGTAAAACCACAAAGAAATACGGAACCTCTCAGTGGGGAGAAGCCTGGATCCGTCTGAAGCGGGACAAGAAGGCTATGATGGGATTGGTTATTATATGTATTCTGCTGTGCTGCGCGTTGGTACCCAGCCTTCTGGCTCCCTATGGTTTGGATGAGCAGCGTCCCGCGGAAGCACTGCAGTGGCCCAATCTGCTGCATCTTATGGGGACAGACAACTTTGGACGGGACATTTTCAGCCGTATTATCTACGGTGCGAGAACATCCATAGTGGTTGGCTTTATAGCTGTTGGCTTCGCCTGCATCACGGGTACCCTGATAGGCGCGGCCGCGGGCTACTATGGCGGTAAAGCGGACAATGTGCTTATGCGCTTCATGGATGTTCTTATGGCAATCCCAAGCACCCTGCTGGCAATTTCTATTGCAGCGGCCCTGGGATCAGGCTTGGTCAATCTGATGATTGCGGCAGGAATCGGTACGATTCCCTCCTATGCCAGGACAGTACGTGCCTCGGTTCTTACCGTTAAGGATCAGGAATATATAGAAGCCGCGCGGGCCGGGGGTGCCAGTGATTTGAGGATTGTTCTGCGCCATATTCTCCCAAATTGTTTGGCACCCATCATCGTGCGCTCTACTTTAGGCGTTGCAAGCGCGATTCTCACCTGTGCGTCACTGAGCTACATCGGACTGGGTATTCAGCCGCCCACACCCGAATGGGGTAATATGCTGAACACCGGTAAAGCGTATCTGCTGAACGAATGGTACATGGCGCTGTTTCCCGGGCTGGCAATTATGATGGTTATTCTGGCGCTGAACCTGCTTGGCGACGGATTGCGGGATGCCCTGGATCCCAGAATGAAACGGTAAGCAGCTGTTAAGCAAGGAGTTGAAACAGATTATGAACGAGACATTATTAGAAATAAAGGATCTTGTGATCCACTATGAAACTGACAGCGGCGTCGTGGAAGCGGTTAACGGGATGAATCTGGTATTGAATAAGGGCCAGTCTCTGGGCCTGGTGGGCGAGACCGGCGCTGGGAAAACCACTACCGCCCTGGGAATCCTACGGCTTTTGTCCGAGCCTCCTGCCCGGATCATCAGCGGTGAGATCCACTTTGAAGGCAGGGATGTCCTTGCCATGGATAAGGATACCCTGCAAAAATATCGGGGCAAAAAGGTCTCTATGATCTTTCAGGACCCCATGACCTCCCTCAACCCGGTCATGACAATCGGCGAGCAGGTCATGGAATCCCTGGAAATTCATGAGCCCAACCTTTCCAGAGAAGAACTTGCGGCAAAGGCGCAGGAAACCCTGGAAATGGTCGGTATCCGGGAGGAGCGTTTCAACGACTACCCCCATCAATTTTCCGGCGGTATGAAACAGAGAGTGGTCATTGCTATTGCTCTGTGCTGTAACCCGGAGCTGCTCATTGCCGATGAACCCACTACTGCACTGGATGTAACAATTCAGGCCCAGGTGCTGGATATGATCCGCACCCTGAGAAATGAATTACAGACCTCGATGATACTGATTACCCACGATCTCGGCTTGGTGGTGGAGAACTGCGATATGGTGGCCATCATTTATGCCGGTGAAATCGTGGAGTATGGCAATCTGGCAGATATTTTTGAAAATGCCAGGCACCCTTACACCGTTGGCCTGTTTGGGTGTATTCCAAACATTGACAAGGATGTTCACAGGCTGAAGCCCATTGAAGGACTGATGCCCGATCCAATGAATCTGCCGGATGGATGCCCCTTCCATGACCGCTGCGAATACTGCATGGAGATCTGCCGGAAGGAAAAACCCGCGGATCTGGAGATTGCTCCGGGCCATATTGTCAAGTGCCATCTTTGTGACACCGGGGAAAAGGAGGGATCAAAATGAGTGTGCTATTAGAAATCAGAAACCTGAAAAAATACTTTCATGTTCCTGACGGCTGGCTGCATGCCGTGGATGATGTGTCTTTTTCTCTGGAGGCAGGCAAAACCCTGGGAATCGTGGGAGAGTCCGGCTGCGGCAAATCAACATTGGGCCGTACCATTGTACGCCTTCTGGACTCCACAGAAGGAGAAATATGCTTTGACGGAAAGAGGATCACAAACGCCAGAGGAAAGGAACTGAAGAAACTGCACACGGACATGCAAATCATCTTTCAGGATCCCTTTTCCTCCCTGAATCCCCGTATGACCGTTAAGCAGATTATCGCGGAACCGCTGCGCTGCTGTGAAAGATTATCTGCAAGGGAGATTGATAAGCGTGTAGATGAGTTGATGGAGCTTGTAGGCCTGGCCAGCCGGCTGGCAGGAAGCTATCCTCATGAGTTGGACGGCGGACGCCGTCAGCGTATCGGTATTGCCCGGGCATTGGCTCTTAACCCCAGGTTCATTGTCTGTGACGAGCCTGTTTCCGCACTGGATGTTTCCATTCAGGCCCAGATCCTGAATCTGATGCAGGATCTGCAGGAGCGGCTGGGGCTGACATATATTTTCATCACCCACGATCTATCGGTTGTCAAACATATTTCAGATGAAATTATGGTGATGTATCTGGGACAGGTTGTGGAAAAATGCGGCTCCGATGATTTATTTAAGGACCCGCGCCACCCATATACCAAAGCCCTGCTTTCTGCAATCCCAATTCCCAGCTTAGGTGTAAAACGGGAGAGAATTTTTCTGAAGGGAGAGCTGACATCTCCCGTCAACCCCAGGCCTGGCTGCCGGTTTGCTCCCCGCTGCCCTTATGCGGACGAAGAATGTTTCAAAAGAAACCCCTTATTGGCGGATGACGGCCGCGGGCATTTCGCCGCCTGCCATCATATTTAATCCAGGCAACATAGTGAGAGAAACAAACACAAATCTAAGGAGGATCCATTTATGAAAAGGAAATTAGCACTGGTTATGGCAATGCTCATGGTGCTGGGTACATTACCCGCCTGCAGCAGCAATAGCGGCGGTTCCCCGTCTGAGAAGGGGGGAAGTGCTGTATCCGGCGGGGCTGCCGGAACAGAGGCTGGCGCCGTCATCGAGACAGGCGATAAGATCAATTCCACCTACACAAACAATACTCCCGATGCTAACCTGTCTGTAACTGCTGTGGAAGATACGCTTACCATTGCTCTGGCCAGTGAGCCTCCGTCCCTGGACATTTTTCAGCTGTCCGACAGTGCTGCTACTCTGGTTTCAAAGGTTCATTGTGAGGGCCTGCTGAGGCGTAATGACGCAACCATGGAATATGAAGGTGTCCTGGCAAAATCCTGGGAGAACGTGGACGACACAACGATTCGGTTCCATCTGAGAGATGACGTTTACTTCCACAACGGCGAAAAAATGACGGCCGAGGACGTTTTGTACATGTACCAGCGCGGCAATGAGCTGCCGCTGCAAAGCTCCTTCTACAATATGTACGATCTGGAGAAGTGTAAGATCATCGACGACTATACCCTGGATATCGTCACCTTTGAGCCCTTCCCTCCTATGGAAGATTTTATGAGCGACCCCGCGGACTGCGTTCTGAGCAAGAAGGCAATTGAAAGTTCGACTCCTGAGGCCCTTGTCCGGGATCTGAACGGAGCAGGTACCGGCCCATACAAGTTTGTTGAATGGATTGCCGGTGACCGCATTGTGTTTGAGCGCAACGAGAATTACTGGGGCGAAAAGCCTGAGTTCAAGAACCTGGTATTCCGTATCATTACCGACTCCACTGCCAGAACCCTGGCTTTTGAGGCAGGTGACGTGGATATCTGCATGCAGCCTCTGACCACTTCTGTGGACTCTCTGCGCCAGAATCCCAACTGCGATATCTGGACCTGCGATACTTTCACCACTGCCAATATTGTGTTCAACTGTACGGTGGCGCCTCTGGACAACAAGCAGGTTCGCCAGGCCCTGGCCTATGCCCTTGACCTGGATACTATAGTTGACACTGTTTACTCCGGAACCGGCAGAAAGCATGACAGCTTCTTCACTCCCCAGAATGAAGGCTACCACCCTGCTGATCCTGAAAAGGATAAAGCCTTGTTGGAGTATAACCCGGAGAAAGCCAAAGAGCTGCTGGCTGAGGCAGGTTACCCTGATGGCTTTACCATCAAGCTCTGGACTAACGAAAACCAAAACCGTATTGACCTTGCAGAAATCCTACAGAATAACTGGGGCGCTATCGGTGTCAAGGTTGATGTCTCCATTATGGAGTTCGCGACGCTGATGGCTGAGTACAGCAAGGGAATCCATGAAGTTGTCATCTGTGCCTTTGCCCCCACCGGTAAGGACGGCCAGTTCTACTACCCTTATATGCATTCCACAGGTCCCTTCAGAAGAAACTATGCGGGAATCAGAAATCCTGAAATCGACAAGCTGATGGAAAATGCCCAGAGCAGCCTGGATAAAGAGGAGCGTGCAGCGGACTACGCTAAGGTTATTGATATTTTGCGTGAAGAAGTCTATATGATTCCCCTGCACAACTCTGAGAATATTTTTGGTGTTCGTTCCACACTGACCAACTTTGAACCAAACCCAGTAAGTTTACCGCGTCTGGCAATTGTCAAATCTAAATAGCGCTTTGTACAGATTTTGACATTTACTTATAGAAGCAAATATAATTTTAAGGAGAGATAATAATGGAAATCATAAGACACGATATGTGTAAACACTTTGCAAGAGTAACGGAATATAATGGTGTTCTGTACTTTACAGGTCACATCGCTGCAGGAAAACAGCCCACCATGACCGAGCAGATGGTTGCCCTGACCCACCGCCTGGATGAGCTGCTGGAACAGTTTGGATCCGATAAGAACCATATCCTATATGCAAAGATTAACATTCACGACTGGTCCATGTTTGACGAATTCAATGCTGTATGGGATGCATGGTTTGATCCTGGCTGCATGCCTGCCAGAACCACGGCGCAGTCCGTTTTGACCGACGGATATCTGGTTGAAATTACGTTGACTGCAGCAAAAATCAGCAACAATTAGCAGCTTGTGCAAGGAATATAACCTGAATAAGCTGCATGAAAAAATCCGGAGTCAGTTCCCAAAAAGGAAATGTCTCCGGATTTTTTTATCCAGCGCTTTCGTTGTTCTGCTCTATATCCTCACTAAATGATACTTCACCTGATTCGCCGTCAGCAGCTGTGCCTCCCGCTGATGGCAGGTAAACACAATAATCTGATTATCATACGCCTTCACAAGCCATTTTAACGCTGTCTTCAGACGTTCATCGTCGTACAGAACAAAACTGTCATCAAAAATCAGGGGCATGGTATCCCTTCGGCCATTCTGGACCAGCTTGGCGGCGGCCAGGCGCAGGGCCAGATAAATCTGATCCATGGTGCCGCTGCTGACCTGCTCTATGGGAACCAGCTTGGACGGCGTGTTCATGAATACATCCAGGTTCTCGTCAATGCTCATGCTGGTGTAAATTCCTCCGGTAATACCGGATATAAGATCAGAGGCCTCCCTGTTCAGGTATAATCCGAAGGAGTCGCGGATGGAGGTGGACAGGGTGGTCATGGTGTCCTGGGCCAGGTCGATGGCGTCCAGTTCCTCCTGAATGCGTTCATTCTCCGCCAGAACATGTTTCAGGGCTTCGGCCCTGGTCTTGCAGTCAGCCAGATGTTCCAGCTTCTGTTCCAGCTCCCACTGGATACGCTGCTGCTGTTCTATCTCCTCGGAAAACTGGTCCTCGCTGGACTGGAGCTTTCCAATCTCCTGGGATAACTGCACCAGGGTCTGCTCAGACTGCTCCACAGCCTTGCTGAGCCGGAGGAATTCCGCCATCCTTCCCTCCAAGGCATTCATGGCATCCTGGGAGATGCTGGAATCGCCCAGATGACGGGCGAATATTTCCTGGAGAAGGCGGGTGCTGGTGTCCAGTTCCTTTCTAAAACGGCGGTTCTTGCCCAGCTTAAGGATTCCGGTTATACAGGCAGCCAGGGCAATGGCGCCTGATATCCCCGCCGCGGCTGTAAGGGGAAACGGAAGAAGAACAAGGGAGCGGACCATCTCCGGCGCGGCCAGGCACAGCCCGGCGGCTCCTGCGAAGGCCAGGGTAATGAGGAACATGAATACAGCACAGACCGTTCTGGATTTTTTACTGCAGGCAGCCAGGGTGTTCTGGTACTCACCGTAAAGCTTCCTGGTGTCCTCCATGTATTTTTGTACGGATTCCTGATCTGTAAACTGGCTGTTTAAAAGAATCTGGCGTCCTTTTGCAGACTTTTCAAGCAGCCCTTCTTTTTCCTTCTGACAGCACTCCAGCTGCTTTTTGATTTCACTCTTCTTATTGCGGTACTCAATTAACTGGTTGGCATACTGAGGCGCGGATATTTCCTGCTCCGTCTTGCGTATATCACCTAAAAGGGCTGTATAACTGCGCGCTGCCTCAGGAACCACCTGATTCTCCAGCTCCCGCCTCTGGCTTTTTAAGTATGCGGTGGCCTTAGTTATATTCAGGGCAATGCTGCCGGAGGTATTGAGGTTGGCGATATAATTGCGCAGCTCAGCTACCATGCCCCCGTCCGTGGCGCACTTTAACTGGCCGATGCTGATGGTGTTGTCGTAGGCTGTTTCTGACAGGCCGCAGCGGAGCTGGTCTAAGAGTGCTTTGGTGGGCTCCATCTCCCTGCCCTGAGTTTCATTGACAATGGTCAGCTCCTTGTTCTGCTTCTGAAACCTTCTCTGGATACGGTATATCTGGCCTTCGCTCTCCAGCCGCATCCATCCCTCGTAGGTGCCGCTGCCCTTCCAGGGCTCGTATTTGCTGTAGACATCATTCCTGGCAGCCCGGCCTCTCTGTTTCTCAATGCCAAAGAGCATTCCTCTGATAAAGGTATGAAGGGTGGATTTGCCGGCCTCATTTTTGCCGTACACTACATTCAGCCCGTCCTTAAAGGAGATATCCAAATCGTGGAATTTACCGAATCCCTCAATGTGCAGACTTAATATCTTCATGGGTTCAGCTCCTTTCATCGGTGGTATGCAGAAGAGCATTTACCCCGTAATACAGGGCCTTCTTCTCCACCGGACTCATATCTTCTTTTTGAAGGGCCTGGATATAGAATCCAATCATATCGCTGGAGTGCTCGGCAAACAGTGCTGAAAAATCATACTGAGGTTCGGAATCATCAATGATTTCCGCAATTCTGTATCTGGCTGAGAGCTGTTCCAGGTCAAATTCAATGTCAGGATCCCTCATGCCCCTGATTCGGAACCGGTAAATATGCTGAGAACCCCGGTTTTCAATTTCATTTGATATCCGGTCGCACAGTTCTCCGTTAGTGGTGTCCTTGGACACATTCACGGCAAGCGGTATGTACTGGAGGCTGGCGGCGGGAATGAACTGAAGGTTTATCAGTTTTCTGGTGACAGGATGAATCTCTCCTGCATAGAAGCCATGAGAACCGGTCTCGGTCAGATCCAGGGGTTCAGGTGAGCCGCAGTAAGCAATCTTTCCGTCTGCCAGGACATGATGTTTGTGGATATGTCCCAGGGCAATGTAGGAAAATGGGGACAGCTCCAGGCTGTTGAAATTGATTGGCAGGTGGGCGGCGTCGCCGCCATGGGCCATGAGGATTTGGATACGGCTGTTCAGGGGAACCTGTATATCCTCCAGCAGGGGCGCCTTGATTTCAGCCGTATGATAGCTGAATCCATGGACCTCCGTGTTAATATCCTCAAAATAGACAGAGGTCAGGTCTTCATCCATTATGAAGGTCACGTTGGGACTCCAGATAAAGCTTAACAGGGCAGAGTTCTCCCTGATGCGGTCATGGTTGCCTGCTATCAGGATGATCTTTACAGACGGAATGGTGGAGAAGAGATAATTGACCTCCTTAAGGTCTTTCATCAGCGGCTGCCTGTGAAACAGGTCTCCGCTGATGAATAAGCAGTCCACATCCATCTCTTTTGTCTTTTCTATGATTATCCGGAAGGTATCTTTGATGGCCTGGGCGCGTTCCTTGCCCCAGGGCTTGTTTGCATCGGGACACATACCCCAGTGGATATCCCCGGTGTGGATGAATTTCATGTCTGCCTCCTGTCAAATGTTGAGTTCCCGAACGCTGCGCTGCTGCGTCCGGGCAGCAAATATTTGCCCGCTGGCGCTGGGCAGGCAGAGACGGGTTCCCCGAACCCCGCGCTGCTGCGTCCGGGTAGCGAATTTCTGCCCACTTCTACGGGGCAGGCAGAGACGGGTTCCCCGAACTCCGCGCTGCTGCGTCCGGGTAGCGAATCTCTGCCCGCTTCTACGGGGCGGGCAGAGACGGGTTCCCCGAACTCCGCGCTGCTGCGTCCGGGTAGCGAATCTCTGCCCGCTTCTACGGGGCGGGCAGAGATTCTTTATAATTCGCAGTTGTTTACTGTTCTTGGGAAGGGGATTACGTCGCGGATGTTGGACATTCCGGTCAGATACATGACGCAGCGCTCGAAACCAAGGCCAAAGCCTGCGTGACGCGTGGATCCGTACTTCCTCAAGTCCAGATAGAAGTCATAGTCCTCCTTCTTAAGGCCTAGTTCATCCATTCTGGCTACCAGCCTGCCGTAGTCGTCCTCCCTCTGGCTGCCGCCGATGATTTCACCGATACCGGGAACCAGGCAGTCCACGGCTGCAACGGTTTTATTGTCAGGATTCATCTTCATATAGAAGGCTTTGATCTCCTTCGGATAATCGGTTACGAATACGGGCTTCTTAAATACCTGCTCTGTCAGATAGCGTTCATGCTCTGTCTGCAGGTCGCATCCCCAGGAGACCTTGTAGTCAAATTCATCGTTGTGTTCTTCCAGTATCTTTACGGCCTCGGTGTAGGTAACGCGGCCAAACTCGGAATTTAACACATTGTGAAGGCGGTCCAGAAGGCCTTTGTCCACAAACTGGTTGAAGAAGTTCATCTCCTCAGGCGCATGCTCCAGGACAAAACGGATGATATATTTAAGCATGCCTTCTGCCAGACACATATCGTCATCCAGGTCAGCAAAGGCCATCTCTGGTTCAATCATCCAGAACTCCGCAGCATGGCGGGTGGTATTGGAATTCTCGGCGCGGAAGGTGGGGCCGAAGGTATATACGTTGCGGAAAGCCATGGCATAGGTCTCGGCATTCAGCTGTCCGCTAACGGTCAGGTTGGTGGCCTTGCCGAAAAAGTCCTGGCTGAAATCCACCTTTCCCTCCTCCGTCTTTGGGATATTGTTTAAGTCCATGGTGGTTACCTGGAACATTTCTCCGGCTCCCTCACAGTCGCTGCCTGTAATCAGAGGCGTGTGAACATACACAAAATCCCTCTCCTGGAAATACTGGTGAATAGCGTATGCAACCAGGGAGCGCACACGGAATACAGCCTGGAAGGTATTGGTTCTGGCACGCAGATGGGAGATGGTGCGCAGGTATTCAAGAGAGTGGCGCTTTTTCTGAAGTGGATAATCCGGTGAGGAGGTGCCCTCCACAGTTACCTCTGCGGCCTGAATTTCAAAGGGCTGCTTGGCCTGGGGCGTACTTACCAGGGTTCCCTTTACAAGGATGGCTGTGCCTACGCTTAATTTAGAAACTTCTGCAAAGTTGGGAAGGGTGTCGTGATATACAATCTGCAATGTTTCGAAAAAGCTTCCATCACTGACAACGATGAAGCCGAATGCTTTGGAATCACGGAGACTGCGGACCCAGCCCCCCACATTTATCTCCTTGTCCAGATATTCCTCCGGATGTTTGTAAAGTTCTCTTACGGTAATCAGATCCATGACTGATATTCTCCTTTTCTCTTATCTATATATTCAGTATCCCCAATTCCCCTGGAAATGGACGGTAACTACATATACGTGATTATATGATATTTCACGCTATGTTTCAAGGCTTAACTTTCCTATGGAGCCGGGTGTGAAGCCTGTATTTTCAATATGATTACATAATCATAATGTTTAATCGGGGAAAATACCCGTAAGGTACGTTACTTAACTGAAGCGGATTATGCCGTATGCGGATTATGCAGCATTTGCATTATGCCGTGTGCGTTTTATGTCAGATGTCCGCGGAACTGCGCGTTCCAGAAATTGGAATGCACCGGGTACCTATTATCTGATATTATGTTTATAGCTGTTTTTGACAAAAACGTCCGTGAATATACAGCCTGCGAGGGGGACTTATTTAGTGGTAAATTTTGGAAAGGGGTACTAGATATAGATAAATCAACATCAAATGGTTAAAAACGGAAAAAATGTCGGAAAAATGCACAAAAACGATGAAATAAATTTAAAAATTTATGTACTATTTACGAAGTTTGTGGTATAATTAAAATTACAAAAATTTTAACAGCAAGAGGTGATAACGTGATTAAAAAAGAAATGATAGCTATGCTATTAGCAGGCGGACAGGGAAGCCGCCTTGGCGTGCTAACACAAAAAGTAGCCAAGCCGGCCGTATCTTTTGGGGGGAAGTACCGAATCATTGATTTTCCGCTGAGCAACTGTATCAATTCCGGAGTTGACACAGTCGGAGTATTGACACAGTATCAGCCATTACGTTTAAATTCTCATATTGGAATTGGAGTACCATGGGATTTAGACCGGAACGTTGGTGGTGTAACCATTTTGCCTCCATATGAGCGCAGTAAAGGCAGTGATTGGTACACAGGAACTGCCAATGCCATTTATCAGAATCTGGAGTATATGGAATCATATAACCCGGAATATGTTCTGATTTTATCCGGCGACCATATTTATAAGATGGATTATGAGGTAATGTTGGATTATCACAAAGCCAATAATGCAGATATCACCATTGCTGCCATGCCAGTACCCATTGAGGAGGCCAGCCGTTTTGGCATCCTGATTACGGACGAGTCTAACCGTATCACGGAATTCGAGGAGAAGCCTCCTGTTCCCAGAAGCAATTTGGCTTCTATGGGTATCTACATATTCAGCTGGCCTGTATTAAAGGAAGCACTGATCAAGATGAAGGAAGAGCCGGGGTGTGATTTCGGCAAACATATCATTCCATACTGCCATGCGAGAGGCGACAGGATTTTCGCATATGAATATAATGGCTACTGGAAGGATGTAGGTACGCTGGGTTCCTACTGGGAGGCCAACATGGAGCTCATTGATATCATTCCTGAGTTTAACCTGTATGAGGAATATTGGAAGATTTACACCAAGAATGATGTGATTCCGCCCCAGTTTATTTCCAATGAGGCAAATATCGAGAGAAGCATTATCGGTGAAGGAACTGAGATTTACGGCGAGGTAATGAACTCCGTTATTGGAGCAGGCGTTACTGTTGCCAAGGGAGCCGTGGTGAAGGATTCCATTATAATGCAGGGAACCGTCATCGGAGCGGGAACCGTTGTGAACAAGGCCATCATTGCTGAGAATGTAAGGATTGGCTCTGGCGTGGAACTGGGAACAGGAGAGTATGCGCCCAGTACATATGACCCCAAGGTATATCAGTTCGATCTGGTGACCATTGGTGAGAATTCTGTGATTCCTGACGGGGTTAAGGTAGGCAAGAACACTGCCATAGCAGGCGAGACAACCGTAGGCGATTATCCTGACGGATTACTGGCTGGCGGAAATTACATTATAAAGGCAGGTGGCGTAAAATGAGAGCAATCGGTATCGTATTAGCAGGTGGTAACAGCAAGAGGATGCGGGAACTTTCTAATAAGAGGGCAGTGGCTGCCATGCCGGTTGCAGGAAGCTACCGCAGCATTGACTTTGCACTCAGCAATATGACAAACTCCCACATCCAGAACGTGGCAGTTTTTACACAGTATAATTCCAGGTCATTAAACCTGCACCTAAGTTCCTCTAAGTGGTGGGATTTCGGACGTAAACAGGGCGGACTCTTTGTATTCACCCCATCCATCACACCGGAGAACGGCGACTGGTACAGGGGAACAGCAGATGCATTATACCAGAACCTTACATTCTTAAAGAACAGCCATGAGCCATATGTGGTCATAGCGGCAGGCGATGGTGTATATAAGCTGGATTATAATAAGGTCCTGGAGTATCACATTGAGAAAAAGGCAGACATTACCGTTGTCTGCAAGGACATGGAAGATGGCACGGATGTGACCCGGTTCGGCTGTGTGAAGCTGAATGATGACGGCCGTATCACGGACTTCGAGGAGAAGCCCATGGCATCTGACGCCACCACCATTTCCTGCGGAATCTATGTCATCCGCAGAAGGCAGCTCATAGAACTGCTGGAGCGCTGCGCGGCAGAAGACAGATATGACCTGGTCAATGATATTCTGGTGCGCTATAAGAATCTTAAAAGAATTTATGCTTATAAGCTGGACGGCTACTGGAGCAATATCGCTTCTGTGGACTCCTATTATAAGACAAATATGGATTTCCTCAAACCTGAGGTGAGGGATTACTTCTTCAAACAGTATCCTGATGTATACACGAAGATTGATGATCTTCCTCCTGCCAAATATAACCCTGGCGCGCTGGTCAGAAACAGCCTGATATCCAGCGGATGTATCCTGAATGGCACAGTTGAAAACTCCATTCTTTTTAAAAAGGCATACGTGGGCAACAATTGTGTAATCAAGAATTCCATTATTTTAAATGACGTCTATATAGGCGACAACACAGTAATTGAGAACTGTATCGTAGAGAGCAGGGATACCATCCGTGCCAACACCACACACATCGGCACACCGGAGAACATCAAAATCGTTGTGGAGAAAAACGAAAGGTATACATTATAATACGCACATAGCCCCGCGCAGCGCACGGGGAGCGCAGAGCGGGGGACCGGCGGGATAAGACGGAAGGGGTAGAAAACATGCAGGTTACAGACGTGAGAGTGAGACGGGTTGAAAAGGAAGGCAAGATGAAAGCAATTGTTTCCATCACACTGGACAATGAATTCGTCATTCATGACATCAAGGTAATTGAGGGGGAGAAGGGTTTATTCATAGCCATGCCAAGCCGCAAGGCAGCGGACGGAGAGTACCGCGATATTGCCCATCCTATAAACTCCAACACAAGGGATATGATTCAGACCATCATTTTGAATAAGTATGAGACAACCTTGCTGGAGAATGAGGCGGCAGAGGAAGGAATGGCATAAGATACAGAAGGATGAACAGGAGCTGATTTCGGTTGATACATTATGAACCGGGACGGCTCTTGTTTTTTGGGCTCTTTGTCAATAGTTGGGGTGGGATTTGTTAAAATCCCGCCCCAATTCTATGAAAAGGGCCCTTTTTATGTTTAGTTCCAGGTTTTACTGATTTTGGGCATGCCAAATAAGCCTCCGCATTACCGACCTTTTTATCCTATGATGTACAGTGAAGTATCCGGGTTCGGAACCGTTTGAAATTCCGGATTCCGTAGCTGCTCCGTTTTAACACCTTTATCTTGTTGTTAAATCCTTCTGTGGGACCATTTGTCAATCCGTATTTAAAGGCATTCAGGATTTCTTTTCGCCAGGCCCTGTAGGTCTTAGCACAGGCCTCAAATTCCTTAATCCCACAGCTCTGTGCATTCGCAATCCAGTCATCAAATTCCCTCTGCTGCTGACGATACGCTTCCATCTGGCAGATATCATAAAACCACTCTTTCATGCGGTGTGCCAGACGCAGATCCTCGCTATAGTGAAGCATTAAATCACAGGCCTGTTTGTTCTCATCCTTCAGCTTTTTATAGCGGGTCAGAATGAGTTTCCGGCTGCGTTTATAATACTTACGCAGAGAAACCGGCATGGAGCGCTGCAGCCGTTTGCGTACATTTTCAATCGCCCATGTCACCTGCCGGATGAAATGATATTTATCCACGATGATTGTAGCGTTTGGAAAGAAGGTCTGTGCAAGTTCGGTGTAGGGGCGCCACATATCGCAGACGAAGAACTTTACCTTCAGGCGTTCTTTCCTGGGAATGTTCCGCCAATAATCAGCCAGATGGCTCTGTGTCCGATCCGGGAGAATGTCGAGGATCCGGCGCTTTTTCGGATCAACCAGAATGCACTGATATTTACCGGTAGAAGCATTGCCTTTGAATTCGTCAATGGAAAGCGCTTGTGGAAGCTGGTCAGGCGGAGGATAGCAAATCGTGTCCAGAAGGCGGCAGACCGTCTGGACGGAAACACCGGTAAGCTCTGCGATCTGTTTTAAGGAAAAGGTCTGCCGGAGCAGGGAGACAATGTAAAATGCCAGTCTGCGGGTCCTGCGGTGGTAGCTGGGGAGGAACGAATAGGGTTCCGTGAACCGTTTGCGGCAGTATGGGCAGAGGTAGCGGCGTTTGCGAAGGAGCAGGATTACTTGTTTTCCCAGTAAGGGAATGTCCTGGACTTCTTGTAAACGGTAATCATGAATCCGTTTAGTTTTAGCCCCACAGCAGGGACAAGTCTGTTCTACCGGTTGGGACTGGATGAAAATTTTAATGAAAGAGTCTGCCTGAACCACTTTTTTAATAAAAACACCTTCCAAGTTAAGGAAAGCCTTGGTATAATTAGGGTACATCTATAAGGGGTCACCTCCGTAACATTAAACTTTGGTCGGGATAATGCGTTTAGGAGGCTTCTTATAGATGTATTTTATTACAACGAAAAGAATGTTGGAAGTGTGCTTTTCAGCACACCCCAACATTCAGTATAGAACCGTTTTTTGCATATGCCTGTGCTATAGTTGAGTTATATTTTCAGATGTCGGACAGACATTCTTTAGCGCCTTCAGGCGCTGTGACGGCCGTTTCGGCCATAGATTCAAATTGTGATACTGCAATAGCATGTTTAGAAGGAGCCGGGTGATGCCATAGAGCGTTGGTGCAGCTTTCCGGGCAGGACAGAATTTCAGATACAGCTATTGCTGACAGAGACATAATTTATTATAATAAAGGGAGAGTGTGTATGGATAAAAAACGGCTTCAATGGCATCCCGGTTTTTTTGCAGTATTGCAGATTGAACTGGAGGAAGAACGGCGGTTTCTGCGGTTTTACGCGGAGTATAATTTTACAAGGAAGCCCTTGCAGATTGATGTTCTGGTGGTCAGAAAGGAAACCGGACGGGTGATACAAAAGAACATTGGCCGCATATTCCGTCAGTATAATGTGGTGGAATATAAGGGGATAAAGGATTACATCAGTATAAATGATTTTTATAAATCTATAGGATATGCGTGTTTACTTCAGTCCAATACGGAGAGGGTCCAGGAGATTTTGCCGTCCCAGGTTACGGTCACATTGGCAGGGGAACATTATCCGCGGAGCCTGCATGTGTTTTTGGAAAAGGCTTATGGAGTGCATATGGAGGAGGAAGCCCCGGGGATATATTACATTAAGGGACTTTTGTTTCCGCTGCAGATTCTCGTCATAAGGGAACTGTCAAAGGAGGACAATATCTGGCTGAGCCGTTTGAGAAGCGGACTGAAGCCGGATGAAGACATTGAAGTACTGATGAAGGAGTATAAGGGGAAGGAACAGAATCCCCTGTATGAGACAGCCATGGATTTAATATTGCGGGCAAACTGGGAAACGTGTCAGGAGGTGGAGAAGATGTGTGATGCGCTGCGGGAACTTTTTGCAGATGAGCTGGAGGAGCGGGAGACCATAGGGCTTGAAAAAGGCTTGGAACAGGGGAAGATGGCGAAATTAATAACCCAGGTCATGCGTAAGCGGGAAAAAGGGCAGTCGGCTGCCAGGATTGCTGAGGATTTAATGGAACCCGCGGAGGTGGTGCAGAGGCTGTATGATTTAATCGGACTGCATCCAGATTCTGACGCGGAGCATATATTGGCATATATGGAGTCCTGGGATAAGGTGTAATAGTGCGGATAAGAACACAAAAACGTTTGGGGTCCCCTTAAATAAGGGGATTCCAAACGTTTTGATATTACAGGGTTTCCATCTGTTTCAGAATACTTCTTGCCACGCTTATGCCATTTGCAGAGGCCTGCTGCAGCCCTCTGGTGACGGAGGCACCGTCTCCGATTGCCCGCAGTCCCCTGATGCTGGTTTCAAAGTCAGCGTTGACCACCACCTTATTGGAATAGAACTTGACCTCAACACCGTAGAGCAGAGTTTCGTCGCTGGCAATGCCGGGAGTCACCTTGTCCAGGGCCAGAAGCATTTCCTTGATATCCGTCATGATGCGGTGGGGGAATACCAGGGACAGGTCACCCGGCACGGCATCCTTCAGGGTGGGAATCAGGTTGTTGCGGCAGAGGCGCTCCTCCGTGGTCCGGCGTCCTCTCTGGAAGTCACCGAAGGTCTGAACCATGATTCTTCCTCCGCAGAGCATGTTGGACAGCTGGGCAATGTGCTTGCCGTATTCAATGGGTTCGTTGAAGGGTTTGGTAAAGTTCTTGCTTACCAGAAGGGCAAAGTTGGTGTTGTTTGTCTTATACTCCTGGGATTTGTACGCATGGCCGTTTACCACTGCAAGGCCGTTTTCGTAATATTCTGTGGCCACCTCCCCGGAAGGATTGGTACAGAAGGTGCGGACCTTGTCGTCGAAGGTGGGGGTATAGTATACCAGCTTGGCTTCATACAGGTTTTCGTTTAAGAACTTCATAACCTCATCCCGGACTTCCACACGTACGCCTATGTCCACAGTGCCTACCTGGGTCTGGATTCCGTGGTTTCCGCAGATGTGTGAAAACCAGTCAGAACCCTCCCGTCCGATGGCGGAAACCACCTCAGGCGCGTAGTAGGTTTCGTCCTTGTCTGTGATGATGCCCTTTACGGTATCGCCTTCAATGATAATGTCTCTGACCATGGTGTTGAATTCCATGGTAATGCCCTGGGCCAGAAGGTGCTCCTGAAGCCGGGTATAAATCTTATATCCCTCCTCGGTTCCCAGATGTCGGATGGGACATTCAATCAGCTTTAAGTTAGCGCCAATGGCCTTGCGGCGGATTTCCTCTATTTCCTTCTGTTTGTCCATGCCGTATACATTGGTATCAGCGCCGAATTTTAAGTAAATATTATCAGATTCCTTTAAGAGTTCAACTGTTTTATCATACCCCAGGATTTCCGGAAGATTGCCTCCCACATCAGGGGACAGGGACAGCTTGCCGTCAGAAAATGCGCCTGCGCCTGCGAAGCCCGTGGTGATGGAACAGGGTTTGCAGCCCACACATGCCTTGGTGGTGCGTTTTGGGCAGACTCTCTTTTCGATGGGGCGCCCTTTTTCCACCATGAGGATTTTCATGCCGGGTTTCTTCTGGATTAATTCATACGCGCAGAAGATGCCGGAGGGACCTGCGCCAATAATGATTACGTCGTAATTTGTGGTTGGATTCATAGGGAAACTCCTTTCTTTCACTGCCTGATTTGCCTGGTTTCATGGCACAAAAAAACCAGTATACAAAATAGAAGCATGTAGTCAACTATTCCGGTAGCTGGTAGAAACGTTCATCCAATCATGAACTTATACAGGCATCACAACGGTTATAGTTTAGCATAGTATGTGGTGTTATGCAAGGGCGGAAAGCCGTAAAGTGCTTATGGAAAAGGCTTCGGTAAAGGTTCCGGTAAAGGCCTGGAGAAAGGCCCGGTGAAAGGCCTGAAAACCTTAAGAAAAACCAATCAGACCTTTAGAAAAAATTTCATAAATAGTCAGAGAATAGTCACGGTATATTAAGGCAAATTCAAAGATTATTGTATTCTCTTATGATATGATACATATATGAGATAAGATGATTCCAACATATACGATTCAGAAGAGAAAGCAGGTGAAAGGATGAAGGTGCGTACAGGTATCAAGTGGGTGGCAGCTATAATGCTTATGGTGGTGCTGTGCTTCAGCGTGACAGTGGCTGTGAAGGGATACGGAATGTACCGGGAGGCCGTGGACAGTATGAGCCTTGAAGATAAAGTGGCGTCCATACGTGCCAAGGAAAACTATACCACCTTTGACCAGCTTCCTGAGATTTATGTGGATGCGGTGCTGTCCGTGGAGGACCACAGGTTCTATAACCATCCGGGAATCGACGTGATAGCCATTGGAAGGGCTGTATTCAATGATATAAAGGCAGGGGCCTTTGTGGAAGGCGGAAGCACGGTGACACAGCAGCTGGCCAAGAATATGTATTTCAGCCAGGAAAAGGAGCTGGTCCGCAAGGTGGCTGAGGTCCTGGTGGCATTTGATTTAGAGAGGAACTACAGCAAGAATGAGATTCTGGAGCTGTATGTGAATACCATTTATTATGGAAACGGATATTACTGCGTGAGGGATGCAAGCAATGGCTACTTCGGCAAGGAGCCTGAGGACATGACGGATTATGAGAGCACATTGCTGGCCGGGATTCCCAACGCCCCATCCTGCTATGCACCCACTGTGAGCCAGGAACTGGCAGCCAGACGCCAGCAGCAGGTTCTGGACCGTCTGGTGAAATGCGGATATTTTACAGAGGAACGGGCTTTGGAAACCATGGCAGTTGGAAGCAGCCGGTGAAGACGGGAATATGATTAACAGATAGAGGCTGGCAGATGGAGGAAAGAGCCCTCCATCTGCTTTACTTTTTAAGCGTAATCTGATAGAATGATGGAACGGAAAAAAGCGTTAGATACCCCCATGTGGTTTGTATCTAACGCTTAAAGGCGTGTTATAAATATAGGAATATATTGGAAAATGCGGGCAAATTATAAAACTGGAAGGCAAAGTGAAGGAAAAATGAGCGGAATATGGGAGAAAATAAAAGAGCGGCTGGGATTTGGCAGGAAGGCAGAAGGTGATAAGGAGGATGACAGGGTAATGTACATCATTGCGGGGTTAGGCAATCCCACCAGGGAGTATGAGAAGACGAGACATAATGTGGGTTTTGAGGTCATAGATGTCCTGGCAGACCGTCTGGGCACCACCGTGGAGGAGAAAAAGTTCAAGGGATGTTACGGAAGAGGCATCATCGGCGGACAGAAGGTGCTGCTTTTAAAGCCCCAGACCTTCATGAACCTGAGCGGCGAGAGCGTAAGGGCTGCGGCTGATTTCTATAAAGTGGACCCGGAACATATTATTATTGTATATGATGATATCAGCCTGGATGTGGGGCAGCTGCGAATCCGGAAAAAAGGCAGCGCAGGGGGCCATAACGGGATTAAAAACATCATTTCCCACCTGGGAACCCAGGAGTTCCCGCGCATTAAGGTGGGAGTGGGCGACAAACCTAAGAAAATGGACCTGGCTGACTATGTACTGAGCCGGTTCTCCAAAGAGGACAGGGCTGTCATGGAGGATGCGTTCAGGGAAGCTGCCGGGGCAGTGGAGATGATGATTACTCAGGGCGCTGACGCGGCAATGAATCAGTTTAACGGCCATAAGGGCTGATAAGGGGTGCAGGGATAAAATGGAAAATCCATTATTAGAATTACAGGAGTATGACAATCTGGTTCAGGCACTGAAATCCGGAAAGGGACCGCTGCAGGTAACAGGGACCCTGGATTCGCAGAAGGTACATCTGATGTACGAGCTGGGAGAGGCAAGCGCATTTTCCTGGAAACTGGTGGTCACGTATGATGACACCAGGGCCAAGGAAATCTACGATGATTTACGCAGCTTTACCAGCCGGGTGTGGCTGTATCCTGCCAAGGACCTGCTGTTTTACAGCGCGGACATTCATGGAAACCTGATGGCCAGACAGCGGATTGCTGTGCTGCGCCGCCTCATGGAGGACAGGGAGGGCGTGGTGGTCACCACTATGGACGGCCTTATGGACCATCTGCTGCCGCTCAAATATCTGAGGGAGCAGTCCATCACGGTGGAGAGCGGACAGGTGATTGATTTGGATGTCTGGAAGGAACGCCTGATTGCCATGGGCTATGAGAGGGTGGCCCAGGTAGACGGCATGGGCCAGTTCTCCATCAGAGGCGGAATCGTGGACATTTTTCCGCTGACTGAGGAAGTGCCGGTGCGCATTGAGCTGTGGGATGATGAGGTGGATTCCATCCGTACCTTTGATCTGGAAAGCCAGCGATCGGTGGAGCAGTTAGAGAACATCACCATTTATCCGGCTGCGGAGGTGGTGCTCTCAGCAGACCAGCTGGCTGCCGGAATCAGAAGGCTGGAAAAGGAAGAAAAGACATATGAGAAGGCACTAAGGGAGCAGCATAAGCCGGAGGAAGCCCACCGAATCCACACCATTATCGGGGAGCTGCGAAGCGGACTGGACGAGGGGTGGAGGATTGGCGGGCTGGATGCTTATATCCGGTATTTCTGCCCGGATACGGTTTCCTTCCTGGAGTATTTTCCCCAGGGTGAGAGCGTGATCTTTCTGGATGAGCCTGCCAGATTAAAGGAAAAGGGCGAGACCGTGGAGCTGGAATTCAGGGAAAGCATGGTGCACAGGCTGGAAAAGGGGTATCTGCTGCCGGGCCAGACCGAGCTTCTCTATCCAGCGGCCGAGATCCTGGCCAGGATGCAGAAACCATATGCTGTTATGCTTACAGGGCTGGACCAGAAGCTTCCAGGCATGAAGGTAAATCAGAAATTTAGCATAGATGTTAAAAATGTGAACTCATACCAGAACAGCTTCGAGATTCTCATTAAGGACCTGACCAGGTGGAAGAAGGAAGGATACAGGGTTATTCTTTTATCTGCTTCCAGGACCAGGGCCAGCAGGCTTGCCAGCGACCTGAGGGAATATGACCTGAGGGCCTATTGCCCGGATGGGCGGGAAGGGGAAAGCGGAAATGCAGGAGGAGAGGGCGCCGGCAGCGCGGATACCGGAAATCCGGGCGCTGTAAATACCTCTGTCCGCAAGGTCCGGCCAGGAGAGATTCTGGTCACCTACGGCAATCTCCACAGGGGATTTGAATATCCTCTTTTGAAGTTTGTATTTATCACAGAGGGCGATATGTTCGGCGTGGAGAAAAAAAGAAAGCGCCGTAAAAAGACAAATTACCAGGGCAAGGCCATACAGAGTTTCACAGAGCTGTCCGTGGGGGATTATGTGGTCCATGAGGAGCACGGCCTGGGTATATATAAGGGCATCGAGAAGGTTGAGCGGGATAAGGTCATCAAGGACTATATCAAGATTGAGTATGGGGACGGCGGCAATCTGTATCTGCCGGCCACACGTCTGGAAAGCATCCAGAAATACGCTGGAGCAGAGGCCAAGAAACCTAAGCTCAACAAGCTGGGAGGGACCGAGTGGAATAAAACCAAGACCAGGGTCCGTGGGGCTGTCCAGGAGATTGCCAGGGATTTGGTGAAGCTTTATGCGGCGCGCCAGGAAAAGGCCGGATTCCAGTATGGAACGGATACGGTGTGGCAGAGAGAGTTTGAGGAACTGTTCCCCTATGATGAGACGGATGACCAGATGGATGCCATTGACGCGGTGAAGAAGGATATGGAGAGCAGGAGAATCATGGACCGCCTGATTTGCGGTGATGTGGGGTACGGTAAGACGGAGGTGGCCCTGAGGGCTGCATTTAAGGCTGTCCAGGACAGCAAGCAGGTGGTGTACCTGGTGCCAACCACGATTCTGGCCCAGCAGCATTATAATACGTTTGTGCAGCGGATGAAGGATTTTCCGGTGCGGGTGGATATGCTGAGCCGGTTCTGCACGCCGGCCAGGCAGAAAAGGACCCTGGAGGACCTGCGCAAGGGAATGGTGGACATTGTAATCGGCACCCACCGGGTCCTGTCCAAGGATATGCAGTTTAAGGACCTGGGACTGCTGATTATTGACGAGGAGCAGCGGTTTGGCGTTGCCCATAAGGAAAAGATCAAGCACCTGAAGGAAAATGTGGATGTACTCACCCTGACAGCCACGCCTATTCCCAGGACCCTTCATATGAGCCTGGCAGGCATACGCGATATGAGTGTGCTGGAGGAGCCGCCGGTGGACAGGACTCCCATTCAGACCTATGTGATGGAATACAATGAGGAGATGGTGCGTGAGGCAATCAACCGCGAGCTGGCAAGAAACGGTCAGGTGTATTATGTATACAATCGTGTGACGGATATTGATGAGGTGGCTGGCCGTGTTCAGGCCCTTGTGCCGGATGCTGTGGTCACATTTGCCCATGGCCAGATGCGGGAGCATGAGCTGGAACGGATTATGGCGGATTTTATCAACGGGGAAATTGATGTGCTGGTGTCCACCACCATCATTGAGACCGGCCTGGATATATCCAATGCCAATACCATGATTATCCATGATGCGGACCGCATGGGGCTGTCCCAGCTGTATCAGCTGAGAGGCAGGGTAGGGCGTTCCAACAGGACCTCCTATGCCTTTCTCATGTATAAGAGGGATAAGCTTTTGAGGGAGGAGGCTGAGAAGCGCCTCCAGGCCATCCGGGAATTTACGGAATTGGGATCCGGCATCAAGATTGCCATGCGGGACCTGGAAATCCGGGGCGCGGGCAATGTGCTGGGGGCAGAACAGCACGGCCACATGGAAGCCGTGGGGTATGATCTGTACTGCAAAATGCTGAATCAGGCCGTGCTGGCCCTTAAGGGAGAGACCTTGGAGGAGGATTCCTACGATACCGTTGTGGAGTGTGATATTGACGCATATATTCCGGGACGTTATATCAAGAATGAATACCAGAAGCTGGATATTTATAAACGTATTTCCGCCATTGAGACAGAGGAAGAGTATATGGATATGCAGGATGAGCTGATGGACCGCTTTGGGGATATACCGCGCAGTGTGGAGAACCTGCTTAAGATAGCGTCCATCAGGGCTCTGGCACACCAGGCCTATGTGACAGAGGTGGTGATTAACCGCCAGGAAGTAAGGCTTACCATGTATCAGAAGGCCAAATTACAGGTGGATAAGATTCCGGACATGGTGAGGTCCTATAAGGGTGATCTGAAACTGGTGCCCGGGGATGTGCCTTCCTTCCACTATATTGACAGAAGGAATAAAAACCAGGACAGCCTTGAGATGATGGGGAAGGCAGAAGAGATTCTGAAAAGTATGTGCGGGATACGCATATAAAATACTATGATAACACCCAGATACAGGAAGGCCGCGAGAACAGGAAAATTCCCCTGTTTCTCGCGGCCTTTCTGTGTCAGGACCTTATTCTGCCCGTTCTTCTTCTTTGATTTCCCAGTGAATCAGGAAGGTAAGGGCGGCCCTTAATGCAATGATTCCGGCCACGATTCCTATTTCCTTCCACTCACGGACCACCACCGTGCGCAGGATTTCGCTTCCCATCTTAAATTCCAGTCCCATGGCCAGGCCCTTTGCCAGATATATCTTGGTGTCCGGGGAACGGCGGAGAAATTTAAGGAAGCTTGTGAGACCTGAGTATATGATGATACCCACGCCGATAAATTCAAAAATAATGATTGCGGTGTTTGCTACCAGAGACAGCAGCCATTCCAAATGTTCCATGGTTTGTTCCCTTTCTTTTACTTGTTCACCGGCACCTGAATGGATTTTACCTTTACACCGTCCACCTTTCCCAGGTCTCCGGCAAAGGAACTGATTTGGTTCTGGGTTCCGTGCAGGACCACGCTGATGACGGATACCCCGTAATCCCGGCAGGGAACACCCAGGCGGGCGATAATCAGACCGGACTGAAGGTGGAATTTTTCATTTACCGTTGCCACGGAATCAGGATTGCTGATGATGCAGCTGATGACAGCCAGACGGTCTTCCATAAAGTATGTCCTCCCTTATTGTTTTCTACCCGGCAGGCTTTTACAGCAGCTGGATTCATGCTTTTTTCCGGGCCGGGGTTATCTGTGGTTATGATATCACGGGTATTGACCTTTCGTAAAGCCCAAACAAGGCGCAGGACAAGATAATTTTTTAACCCTTGCTTTTTCCTTCCGCCTGGAATATGATGGTAATAACTAAATAGAACCTTTCTCTGATGCGAAGCAACCCTGAGATAAAGAGAGAGCGGAACTGTCCTGGCTGTGCAGGAGCTGTTTTGCGTGGTTTGCCAGTGTGTGCCGTATGCAGGCACGGTTGGCATGAACCGCGTATATGTGCCTGTTGGTGAAGCCTCGGTATGCTGATGATATCCTCTCTCTGAATTTCGGAGAGAGGTTTTTTGTGTTTTAAAGACAAGAGGGGGAGGATAGAACATGTTAAAAATAGCGGTTTACGGAAAAGGCGGAATCGGAAAGTCCACCATTTCATCCAATTTATCAGTGGCGCTTTCAGAGCGGGGATACAAGGTGATGCAGATAGGCTGCGATCCCAAGGCGGACTCTACCATACAGCTTCACCAGGGACATACAGTGACCTCTATCCTGGATATCATCAGGGCCAGGGGAGATAAGGCGGGGCTTGATGAACTGGTGACAGAGGGAAGCGGGGGTGTGCTCTGTGCTGAGGCGGGAGGTCCTACCCCGGGCATGGGATGTGCCGGCCGCGGGATTATCACTGCTTTTGAGGCGCTGGAGGAGAGGAATGCCTTTGAGGTCTATAAGCCGGACGTGGTCATCTATGACGTGCTGGGCGACGTGGTCTGCGGAGGCTTTGCCATGCCTATCCGGGAAGGATATGCGGACAAGGTATTTATCGTGACGTCCGGGGAAAATATGGCAATCTATGCGGCTGCCAATATAGCCGCGGCGGTAAAGTCCTTTGAAGCCAGGGGGTATGCCAGCCTGGGAGGCATCCTCCTCAACCGCCGCGGCGTGAAGCGGGAACAGGAGAAGGTGGAGGAGCTGGCAGAGGACATGGAAACGGAAATCATAGGCTCCCTGGATTACAGCCCTCTGGTGGGAGAGGCGGAGGAGCTTGGAAAGACTGTCATGGAGGCTTATCCTGACAGCGATATGGCCGGGCAGTACAGGAAAATGGCGGACGCTGTTTTAGCGGCCTGCGGGGAGGAAGAGGTGAAGAAGGCCTATGCTTAAGAGACTGCATGACACTGCGGGGCAGGATACGGCCCTTGCCCTGTCCCAGGTGGACAGCCTGGCACCTTTTACATACGGATTGGAATACAGCGCCCCGGCCAGGGGAGGATGGACCATTGTCCATATTGGAATGCTGCTGCCTGAGAGCCATCAGGTATTCGTATGCGCCCAGAGCTGCCTGAGGGGCGTGGTACTGTCGGCTGCGGAGCTTGGCGACAGCAGCCGTTTTTCTACCATATCCGTGGATGAGGATTCGGTGCTGGAGGGAAACTGCGAGGAGATCATCATTGAGGGAGTGACTCATATTCTGGAGGGACTGCCTGCGCTGCCAAAGGCCCTGCTGCTGTTTACAAGCTGTATCCATCATTTTCTGGGAACGGATATGAAAATCGTATTCGGGGAGTTAAACACACGGTTTCCCCAGGTGGGATTCGTGCAGTGCTGGATGAACCCCATTATGAGAAAGACTAAAATGCCGCCGGACCCTTTTATGAGAAAACAGCTGTATTCCCTTTTAAAACCTGCTGATATGTTTACGAAGCAGGTAAATGTCATCGGCAATAATCTGGCTCTGCGGAAAAGTTCAGAGCTTTATAATATCTTGGAAAAAAACGGATTTAATATTAAGGATATATGTACCTGCCGTGATTTCCGGGAATATGAGACCATGGCCTCATCAAAGCTCAATCTGGTGACGAATCCTCTGGGGCGGCCTGCGGCGAAAGAGCTTTGCGGGCGCCTGGGACAGGAATGGGTCTATCTGCCGGTGAGCTATGACTGGGAACAGATAAGGGAACACTGGAAATGTCTGTCGGATTTGCTGGAACTGGATTTTGACTCCATCTGGAAAGAAGTAGAGATGGACCAGCTATGGCAGAAGGCAGAGACGGCCCTGGAAACGCTTGCGGGAGAGCTTGCGGGGTGGTCTGTGGCCATTGACTACACGGCATCTTCCAGGCCCTTTGGCATGGCGAAGCTGCTTGTCAAATGCGGTTTCCGGGTGGAACGTATTTATGCGGATACCATATCGCCGGAAGAAGAGGATACCTTTGCCTGGCTTAAGAAGCAATGTCCCCGGATGCTGCTCTGTCCCACGGTATACCACAAGATGGCGGTTCTGCCTAGGACATGGTGCCGGGAGGCGGGAGGAAAGGTGCTGGCAATCGGGCAGAAGGCAGCCTACTTTACAGGGACTTCTCATTTTGTAAATATGGTGGAGGACGGAGGACTGTATGGGTACGGCGGTATCCTGGAGCTGGCCGCCATGATGGAAGAAGCTGCCGGGGAAGAAAAGGATACGGAAAAACTGATACAGGTAAAGGGATGGGGGTGCTGCTGTTGAAACGGACAAACCGGATTCTGCCGGTATACGCGGCGGATATATCAGGAATCTGCTCGGCCTTATATGAGCTGGGCGGGATGACTGTGATGCATGATGCCTCAGGCTGCAATTCCACCTACACTACCCATGATGAGCCAAGGTGGTACTCCATGGACAGTATGGTGTATATCTCAGCCCTGTCGGAGCTGGAAGCAGTCATGGGGGACGATGAAAAGCTGGTGCGGGATATTGTGGACGCAGCGCTGAATCTTTGTCCGGCATTTATATGCATTGGGGGAACCCCTATTCCCATGATGATGGGAACTGACTTTAAGGGGATTGCCAGAATGATTGAAAATAAGACCGGAATCCCCACGTTTGGTATTGCCACCAATGGAATGCATTCCTATGTCCGCGGGGCAGGGGAGGCTCTGAGGTGGATTGTGAAACGGTTCTGCCCGCCCGGGATTAAGGCGGACAGGCCGGCAGCCCTGAAAGTTAATATACTGGGAGTCACTCCGCTGGATTTTTCCCTTACGGGAAACACAGCCAGATTAAAGGATTTTCTCAGAAGCCATGGAATGGAGACCGTGGGATGCTGGGCCATGGAAAGCGGCCTGGATGAACTGCGGCTGGCGGGTCTGGCCGACATAAATCTGGTGGTATCGGCAGTGGGACTTCCGGCGGCCGCAGAGCTAAAGAAGATGTACGGAACGCCCTGGGTGGTGGGAACACCTGTGGGCAGGAGAACATCCGGGCGTCTGGCAGAATGCATCCGGCAGGCGGCGCGGACCGGTGAAAACCAAAGCCTGTTTGATGGTGCCGGGTATGTGGCCTCATGGGATGCAGACGCGTGCATCCGGCCAGATTTGGGGCTTGCCGGTCTGCCTGAGGATTTATCCGGCAGAAAGGTTCTTATCATTGGGGAACAGGTCATAGCAGGTTCCCTGCGGTGCTGTCTGCGGGAGGAGTGGGGCGCGGACCAGGTAACCGTGCTTTGCCCCACAGAGGGGGAGAAGGCCCTTGCTCTGGAGGGAGACATCATTGACTGGGATGAGGATGAAGTTATCCGCGCAATAGCGGAAAGTACGGTTGTGGTGGCGGATCCCCTGTACCGCCAGGTGTGTCCTGCCCACAGGAATATTGTGTTTGTGGATTTTCCCCATGAGGCATGTTCCGGCAGAATGTATCACAGTATTATGAGGCCCTTTGTGTGCGCTCCGGATGATTCGGTTTAAGGGTAAACAGGTATAAATACAGGTGATACACAAAGGGTAAAAATAAAGGGTTGTAAGGAGAGGAAGAGTATTATGAAAAAGTTAACAGCAATCATTTTAAGCGTGTGCCTTGGGGCCGCCGGATTAACAGGCTGCCAGGCCGGGGCATCAGAAACACCGGCTGCGTCAAGCCGGGCCGCAGACACCGGCCGGCAGCAGGCGGAAAAGGAACCGAAAGAGGAGACAAAAAGCCGGGAAGACTCCGCCGGGGAACCAGATGCATCCCAATCCGGCGGCACTGTTATTATAACAGACCATGCGGGCAGCCAGGTGGAAATACCCAGGGAAGTGAACCGTGTGGTGGTAACGGATATCCTTCCTCTCCCCTCCATCATCACGGTGTTCCTGGGATCCGGGGAGAAAATCGTGGGTATGGCGCCGGCCAGCATGAGCGCCGCCAGGACAGGGCTTCTGGGAGAGCTGTTTCCCGACATCCTGAATGCCAGCACGGATTTTATGAACGGCAGTGATATCAACATGGAAGAGCTCATGAAACTGGAGCCAGATGTGGTATTTTATAATGCGGGCAGCAAGGAAATCGGGGAGGCGCTGCGCTCTGCCGGGTTTGCGGCAGTTGCGGTATCTGTAAATAAATGGAATTACGACAGCATAGAGACTTACGACCAGTGGATTAGCCTGCTGAGCCAGATTTTCCCGGAAAAGGGTGATACGGCGGAGCAGGTCTCCCGGTACAGCCAGAACATATATGAGGATATCCAGAATAAGGTGTCCGGTTTAAAGGATGAGGAAAAGAAGGATATCCTGTTCCTGTTTAATTACAGTGATACCACCATGGTGACCTCGGGTAAGAAATTTTTCGGCCAGTTCTGGTGCGACGCAGTGGGAGGCCGCAATGTGGCGGAAGGTGTGGCGGCTGAGAATTCCAATGCGGTTATCAACATGGAACAGGTCTATGAATGGAATCCGGATATTATTTTTATCACTAATTTTACCCCGGTCCAGCCTGAGGACCTCTATGAAAATGCGGTTGGACAGGACGACTGGAGTCCGGTAAAGGCGGTACAGGACAAGAATGTATATAAACTTCCTCTCGGCACCTACAGAAGTTATACGCCCAGCACGGATACGCCCATGACGCTTCTGTGGATGGCAAAACAGGTATATCCGGACCTGTTTTCGGATGTGGACATGACCCAGGAGGTAAAGGATTATTATAAGGAACTATACGGCGTGGATTTAAGCGGAGAGCAGGTACAGAGGATGTACCATCCTGGCCGGGAGGCAGCGGCCGGATATAAGAAATAGGCGTTAATGCACAAAGCCGGAATGATATGAGGGTGGAATAAACGTATGAATGGAAGTAAACGAAGCTGGAACCGGTACTGGACCCTGGGTTCCCTGGCAGTAATTTTTGCAGCCGCGGCCGCGGCCATGGCAATCGGCCGGTTTACCATTGCTCCCAAGGAGCTGGCGGCTGTGCTGATACCTGGTTCCTTCCCGGATGTCCAGGTTTCGGGACAGGTGAGGACGGTCATATCCAATATCCGTTTTCCCAGGGTGGTGCTGGCCCTTTTGTCCGGGGCAGGGCTGGCGGCGGCCGGGGCGGCATTTCAGGGATTATTTGCCAATCCCCTGGCTACCCCGGATACACTGGGAGCTGCCAATGGAGCCTCCTTTGGGGCTGTCCTTGGCATTCTGTTAGGTCTTCCGGCCTTCGGCATACAGACCCTTGCCATGATTACAGGAGTTGCGGCCGTGCTCATGGCCTGGAGCGTGGCCCAGGTAAGGGGCACCATTCCTCCGCTGATGGTTATACTGGCAGGCATGGTGGTCAGCTCCCTGTTTTCCGCCCTGGTATCTCTGGTGAAGTATGCGGCGGATCCCCAGGACGTACTTCCTTCCATTACATACTGGCTTATGGGAAGCATGGCATCCACCACCAGGACCACTCTTATTATGGGGGCGCCTTTTATCCTTGCAGGAAGCCTGCTTTTGTTCCTTTTGAGATGGAAGCTTAATACCATGTCGCTTCCTGAGGACGAGGCAAAGTCTCTGGGCATTCCGGTAAAGAGAATCCGCAGCCTGGTGATTCTGGGGGCAGCCATGGTGACCGCGGCTGTTGTCTCCATGTGCGGACAGATTGGCTGGATAGGACTTCTCATTCCCCACATGGTGCGCATGATATTCGGAAATGACAACCGATCAGTGGTTCCCGCCAGTATGGCATCGGGAGCCCTGTTTATGCTCATAATTGATACCGCGGCCAGGTCGGTCATGGCCACGGAAATACCTGTATCCATATTGACATCTCTTATAGGAGCGCCCTGTTTCATACTGCTCCTCAGAAAGACAGGAGGTATCCGTTTATGATATTTGAGGTAAGGGACGGAGGATTCGGCTATTCCTCCCATGAATGTATATTAAAAAATGTAAACTTCTCCCTGGATGAACCCCAGGTGCTGTCTGTCCTGGGAGCCAACGGCGCAGGAAAGACCACTTTGCTTAAATGTATGCTGGGACTTCTGGAGTGGAACACAGGAGGCACCTTTGTGGACGGCGTCAACATAAAAGACATCCCGTATAACCAGCTGTGGCAGAAGATTGGGTACGTACCCCAGGCAAAGGCGTCGGCCTTTGCCTACAGCACGCAGGAGATGGTGATTTTAGGAAGAAATGCCCATCTGGGCACCTTCAGACAGCCTAAAAAGAGGGACTGGGAAATAGCAGAGGCCTGTATGGAAGAGATTGGAATAGGATATCTTAAGGGTAAGCTTTGCAGCCACATCAGCGGCGGAGAACTGCAGATGGTGCTTATTGCCAGGGCGCTGGCTGCAAATCCGTCCATTCTGGTGTTGGATGAGCCGGAATCCAACCTGGACTTCAGGAACCAGCTTATTGTGCTGGAGGCCATTGAACGCCTGTGCAGGGAAAAGCATATATCCGCTGTTGTGAACACCCATTATCCGGAACACGCTTTGTCCATTTCCCAGAAAGCCCTGCTGCTCACCGCCCATGGGACCACCCTGTTCGGACCAACGGATGAGATACTGAGCGAGGAACATCTCAATGAGGCGTTTGGGGTGGAGGTCAGGCTGTATCCGTTAACCTTAAGGAACAGGACGTATACCTGTGTCCTGCCTTTGGGACTGAAAGAAAGAATGGAAAGAGGTGCATGATGGAGCGGGTGATTACGCTGGTGGATAAACTGGCCAAGTCTCATGTGCTTTCCAGGGAGGAATTTAGTTTCCTGCTGGATAACATAGGGGAGGAGGACTCATATCTGTACGAAAAGGCCAGGGAGGCAGCCCTTGCTAATTACGGAAACAAGATATATGTCCGGGGGCTTATGGAGTTTAGCAATTATTGTAAAAACGACTGCTACTATTGCGGTATCAGGAGAAGCAACCAAAAGGCTTCCCGATACAGGCTGTCACCGGAGCAGATTATGGAGTGCTGCAGCATTGGCTATGGGCTGGGATTTCGGACCTTTGTGCTTCAGGGCGGCGAGGATCCGTGGTTTACGGATGAGAAGATTGCCTATCTGGTGGAGCGCATGAAAAAGCAGTACCCGGATTGTGCGGTCACACTTTCTGTGGGTGAAAGAGGGTACGATACCTATAAGCGCTGGTTTGATGCGGGTGCAGACCGCTATCTGCTTCGCCACGAAACAGCCAATCCGTGCCATTATGCCAGTCTCCATCCGCCTCAGATGTCTTCTGAGTACAGGAAGGAATGTCTGCATAACCTGAAGGCCATTGGCTACCAGACAGGCTGCGGAATCATGGCAGGCTCACCGTATCAGACCACGGCCCATATAGCGGAGGACCTGGAATTTATGCACGGCCTTCAGCCGGAGATGGTGGGAATCGGCCCATTTATCCCTCATCACGATACCCCCTTTAAGGACAGGCCTGCCGGCACCCTGCGCCAGACCCTTCTGCTGCTGGCCATTGTACGGCTCATGCTGCCGGATGTGCTTCTGCCTGCCACCACGGCTCTGGGGACCATAGAGCCGGATGGAAGGGAACAGGGCGTGATGGCAGGGGCCAATGTGGTAATGCCAAATCTGTCGCCCATGGAAGTGAGAAAAAAGTACATGCTTTACGACAATAAAATCAGCACAGGCATGGAGGCCGCGGCCAATATTAAAGAATTAAAACGCAGAATGGCGTCCATAGGGTACGAGGTGGTCACTGACCGGGGCGACCACAAAAAAATAAAAGAAGTTCCTGCCCTTAAAACCTCATAATTACTTTGAAGGTTACTTTAAGTATAAATTCCTCTGTTTGACAGATACTACATTTACGGGCAACAAAGAAGATAAATGACAGAAAGTAAAATGGAGGAATTTTGTTTATGAAAGCTACAGGAATAGTCAGAAGAATTGATGATCTGGGCCGTGTGGTCATTCCAAAGGAAATTCGGAGGACCCTGAGGCTCAGGGAAGGTACGCCGTTAGAGATATTCACAGACAGGGAAGGAGAAATCATCCTTAAAAAATACTCGCCTATGATGGAGCTCACCTCATTTGCCGTGCAGTATGCAGAGGCCATGGCACAGTCCACCGGCCTTTTCGTATGCATCACGGACAGGGACCAGGTCATAGCTGTGGCAGGAGGGGCCAAAAAGGACCTGCTCCAGAGAAATATCAGCCGTCAGCTGGAACAGGCAATCAATGAGCGCAGCACTGTCATCGCTGCCAGGGAAGACAAGGCATTTATCCAGTTAGTGGACGAGGAGCTGGAGGGAATCAGCGCCCAGGTGGTGGCGCCTATTATCTGCGAAGGCGACGCCATTGGCGCCGTGGCTCTCATGAGCCGTGAGCCAAGGGCCAAGTTCGGGGACGCCGAGATGAAGCTGGCATCCACGGCTGCCGGGTTTCTGGGACGGCAGATGGAAGGCTAACCGTTATATATGGAATTTTCAGTGGTATCCCGGCACGGGGAAGCGTTATCGCAGCCCTGTGCCGGGATGTTTCTGTTTTCAGGCTTTTATTTTTTGGTTATTACGCAATATATAGCCATTTCTGAAAATTATTTTAATAAAAGGCGTGGGGGATTTAAATTAATTTGCGATAAAATAGGAATAATACACAATAAAACACAAAAAAATTAGATATAATGTAGAAAATATAATAATGGACAGAAAAAACTTGAAAATTATTTTCATATAGATTATACTGAGTCCAGATAAAGAACGACGTCGTGATTTGCTGGAACTTAGCGGTTGTTTTATTTTGAAAGGAGGACGAACACGCTTGGGGAGTGTGTTCAAGAAGCATGGTTAATTCAACAACGAGAGCCTTTGGCAGTCCTTTTAAGTACGTTCAGGGACCAGGAGAATTTAATCACCTGCCGGAGTATTCAAAACCTTATGGAAAGGCATGTGTGATTATTGATAGTTTTTTGTATGCAGAGTTAAACCAAAAATTGGAAAATACATATGGAGAAAGTGAGGGGGAGTTTTTTTCTATCTGTTTTAAAGGAGAATGCTGCGACGATGAGGTGCAAAGGATTTGTGAAATTGCCAGAAGTAATGGCGCAGCTCTTATTGTAGGTGTAGGCGGAGGTAAAACGCTGGATACCGCCAAGCTTTGTGCCGATAGCGTGGACCTGCCTGTTATCATTGTTCCCACATCTGCCTCTACAGATGCTCCGGTCAGTGAGATTGCTGTGCTCTATACAGCGGATGGGGAATATATAGGTTCAAGAAAGATGAAACACAATGCTCATTTAGTGCTGGTGGACAGCGAGATTATCGTTAAAGCACCGAAGCGTTTGTTTGTAGCCGGTATGGGGGATGCTCTGGCTACTTATCCGGAAGCCTTAGCCTGCCAAGGTTCTGATTCTCCTAACTATATTGCAGGCGGCCGGCGCCGCTGCAAAGCTGGTATGGCTATTGCTAAATCCAGCTGGGATATTCTTTTTTCTGACGGACGCAGTGCCTTGACGGCATTAGAACGGGGAGTCATTACGGAGTCCTTGGAGAATGTGATTGAGGCGAATACCCTATTAAGCGGCCTCGGTTTTCTGAATACAGGATTGGCTACAGCCCATGGCATCCATTCTGGTTTGACCATGATACCTTCCACTCACAAATATCTTCATGGAGAGAAAGTGGCCTTTGGCATCGTATGCCAGATGGTAATGGAAAACACACCTGCAGAGACTGTGGATAAGGTAATGCGTTTTATGGTGGATATCGGCCTGCCCGTCACGTTAGAACAGCTGGATGTGGAACCAATAGAGGAAAATATCACAGCGATTGCAAAAAAGACAGCAGATGGACCTCTGGTTCATCAGGAACCAGTTTTCATAACAGAGAAAATAGTATATGACGCTATTTTGATGGCGGATGAGCTGGGTAAGAAATATAGGGGTATGTAAAAAAGACAGGGTGTATTTCAATATTAAATGTATAAGGAAGGGTGCAACTATGAAAAAAAGATTGATTCGTGTTATGTCGTCATTGATGTTCGTATGCTTACTGGCAGGCTGTGGCAGCAAAAGCAGTTCAGGAAACGCAGTAAGTGAAGCTCCTTCAAAGAACGAAGGAACGGAAAGTGTGGCGGAGGTGGCTGCCTCAGGAAATGCAGAAATAACCCTGGAATTTGGGCATATCCAGAATCCCGGTCATGCATTGGCCATTGCTCCGGAAGAGTTTAAGGCTCTGGTGGAAGAAAAGTCCGGCGGCCGGGTAGCAGTCAATATTTATCCCTCCAGCCAATTAGGGTCTGCCCGTGAAATGATGGAGCAGGTTACGATGGGAACCCTGGATATGACATGCTGCGATACTGCTGACTGGGCGGCTGCTCTCAATATACCTGAATTGGCTGTATTTAATATGCCGTTCCTTACAAAGGATTTGGCAACCCAGGCAGAACTAATCCGCACTATTATTCCGGAGGAAGTACCTAAAATGCTGGAGGGATCCGGAACCCGCCTTCTCATGACCTATTCCAACGGTATCAGGCAGCCTCTTTTAAAAAATAAACCTATTACATGTCTGGAGGATATAAAGGGGCTTAAAATGAGAACAGCAGAGACGCCTCTGTATGTCAACCTTTGGAATGCACTTGGCGCCAGCACGGTTACATCCGCCTGGAGTGAGGCATACACCCTTCTTCAGCAGGGAGTGGCTGATGCGGTGGAAGCAGATGTAACGGGCTTGGTGAATCAGAACCTTCAGGAGCAGGGGAAATATCTCTCTAAAATCGGTCATTTAGGCGCAATCTACTGTGTATTTATCAATGAAGACAAGTGGAATTCCATACCGGAGGATTTACAGGGCATAATATCAGAATGTGCTCTGGAAAGCCAGGAAAAACAGTTGTCCAGCCGTCAGGCTTCAGATGATGCAGCTGAGAAAGTTATGGCAGATGCTGGCGTTGAAATCAACGAGATTTCTCAGGAAGAGCGCAGCCGAATGAAGGATGCATGCCAGTCCATCTATGATGAATATATAAATAATTACAACCTGGGCGACCTCATCGACCGCATGCTGGCATTGAATAATTAATTTAGGAAAGCAATGATGCGTGTACATGGGTTAGGACATGTATGCGCATTTTTCTTAGAAAGGAGTTCTGTGAATTATGAAGACATTGCTTAAACTGGACCAGGCTATTGAAACAATTCAGACCTGGTTTTGCGCACTGATGTTTATAATGATTCTCATTTTTGGTACAATACAGGTCTTTGGCCGTTTTGTTCTGAGTTCTGCGCCTCCATGGACAGAAGAGGCCATGCGGTTCTGCGGAATTTATCTTACCTTTATCGGGTCCGCATTGACTGTCAGGGCGGACGCACACGTATCTGTGGATATTCTCATAGGATTTTTGAAGGATAATAAAATCCGGGCCGGACTGTTTGTGGTTTCCAGGCTCATATGCGTGGTATTTTTGATTGCATTTTTTCCGGGAGCCATTACCCTGGTACAAAAAAGTGGCAATTCCCTGGGGGCGGCTATCAGAATTCCCTATTCTTACATTTATGCGGCGGCGCCGGCCGGTATTATCATGATGCTCTGCGCTTATGCCAGTGCCATACCGAAATTGGCCCGACAATATGCAAAGGGGGAAAAATAGATGATTACAATAGCTATTATTACGCTTTTGATTTTTCTGGTACTGGGCGTTCCGGTCAGCTTTGCCATTGGTCTGTCAGGACTCCTGGCAATTGTTATGGGCAGCGATGTGCCGTCCTTTATGGCCGTTCAGCAGGCAATCCGCGGTATGAATTCGTTCTCTCTGATGGCAGGTCCTTTATTTATTCTGGCGGGTGAAATTCTGGGAGCCGCAAAGCTTTCCAAACGTATACTGGACTTTTGCCGGGCCTGTATCTCGCAGCTTAGGGGCGGTCTTGGCATGGTGTCGGTTATGGCTAATATGATTTTTGCCGGAATATCAGGATCGGGAGCCGCCACTATGAGCGCAGTCAGCACACTTACAGTACCGGAACTAAAAAAGGCCGGGTATGACCGTGCATTTATTGCTTCCATGATAGCCGGTTCCGGTGCCCTTGCTCCTATTATCCCGCCCAGCACCAACATGATTGTCTATGCGTCACTTACCGGATTTTCTGTGGGAAAGCTGTTTATGGGCGGAATCATTCCAGGCCTTTTGATTGGTTTTGCGCTTATGGGTATGTGTTATTGGTATGCCAGGAAATATAACGTAGACGCAGGGACCAGTACACTGGATTTGCACGTTGTATGGAAGTCATTTAAGGATGCGTTTTTTGCGCTCATAACCCCAATCATTATTATTGCCGGTGTTGTGTCAGGCATATTTACCGCCACGGAGTCAGGCATTATCGCCTGCCTTTACGCTCTGATTTGCGGCTTGTTTATCTACCGTACCTTAAAGCTTAAGGATTTGCTGGGAATATTTAAGAGAGCTACATCATCATCGGCTATGCTTATGATGATTATGGGAATCTCTAATATCTACTCTTATATATTTGCCAGGGAGAATCTGGCCGATACCATTAAGACCTTTATGCTTTCCGTTTCCACGAATCCCACTGTGGTGGTTCTGATTATTATTGGAATTATGCTGGTAATAGGATGTTTTATGGAAACTCTGGCTGCCACAGCTGTAATACTTCCAATCGTATATCCGTTGGTGATGAGCCTTGGTGTAGATCCGCTGATGTTCGGTGTGCTCTTTTCAATCGCTACCGTAGTCGGAGCATTGACGCCTCCGGTAGGCTTATACTTATTCTTGTCAATGAGCATTGCAGAGGCTCCGTTTAAGGAGGCCATACGCTATACGGTTCCGGTAGTACTGATTATTCTCGCGGTTATGGTGCTGATGTTAATCTGGCCGCCGCTAGTTACCTTTGTCCCACATCTGTTAATGGGCACATGATTTTAAGGAGGTTATTTAATGAAATTAACAGTTGAGACCATTCGGATTCAGGATTTGCAGTTCGGAGAAGAAACCTGTTTCCGGGATGGTATTCTATATGTAAATAAAGAGGATATTCTGGCTTTTGCGGCGTCAGAACCTTGCTTTGAAACCCTGAAGATCGATATTTCTTACCCGGGTGATTCTACCCGTATTATAAATGTGGTAGACGTGGTACAGCCCCGCTGTAAGGTTTCAGGAAATATTGACTGGCCCGGTGTTCTCACCGAAGAGTATGAGATTGCAGGAACCGGTGTTACCAGGGCAGTGGAAGGGGCAGGAATTGTCCTTTGCCAAAATGATACATATTGGTCCAGAAAATGGGGGTCCTTCGATATGAGCGGTGAATGTGCAGCGATGAATCCCTATGCAAAGATGCCGGAACTTGTGATTGAGCCTATGGCACCGGAAAATGCTGATTTTAGAGACTACAGGGAAGCTTTGCGCCGGATAGGGTATAAGACCAGTGTATTGCTGGCAAAGGTTACGCTGGGATGCAAGGCCAATACATCGGAGACATTTGACAATGAGACCCAGTATCCGGACCTGCCAAGTGTGGCTTATTCCTACCAGATTTACTCCAAGCAGTATGACACGCAGAACTACCGGGAACCCATGGTATATGGAAATGCGGTTCCGGACAGTCTTCCATTAGTCATGCAGCCCACAGAGATATTGGATGGAGCTATTTCCCTGTGCGGAGGATTCCGGTGTATTACCACATATGAGATTCAAAACCATCCGATTATTGTAAATCTTATGCGCCGCCATGGTAAGGATTTGAATTTCGCGGGCGTTCTGATTACGGTGACATCCGTGGAAGCCAAACACCGCTATCTGGTGTCAAAGATGGCTGCCAATCTGTTGAAGGAGGTATTTCATGCCGACGGTGTAATTGTAACAAAAGGGGTGGGGGGAGCATCCACGCTCTGCGTTGGAGCTATTGCCAGTGAAGCCGAAAAGCTGGGAATAAAGGCGGTTCCGGTCATACAAATACTCAATGGAAAGAGCAATTTGGGGATAGAGTGTATGATTAGTGAAAAAAATGTGGATTCCATTGTCTGCTCAGGTACTTATTACCATAACTTTACTCTTCCGCCGGTGGAAACTCTGTTGGGCGGGCCTCAGGATGCCCTTTATCTCAGTGGAGACGACGGTGTAATCGGAGGTCATAAAATAGCTACGGGAGATCCCGCAAAAGGGCAGGTGCGTTCCACCTATATGAAACAGGTGGGACTTATGAGCCAGATTGGTTATTCACATGGAATGGCAGTAGATTATTAAGGAGGAGAAGCATGGAGACAAAAAAATGGAGAGTTGTCTGCTATGTCAATCAGTTTTTTGGCCAGATTGGCGGCGAAGACATGGCTCACGTGGGATTCAGTGTAGAGGATAAACCAGTAGGCCCGGCGGTTCTTTTCCAAAATTTGATGAAAAATGACTGTGAAGTAGTGGGAACCATTATCTGCGGTGATAATTATTTCGCCGAGAATATTGAGCGTGCTGTGGTTGAGGGGGTAGAACTGGTTCGCTCTATGAAGCCGGATCTTTTTATCGCCGGACCTGCCTATAATGCCGGACGTTATGGGATCAGCTGCGGTAATATGGCAGCAGCGGTGGGAAGGGAATTGGGGATACCCACAGTGACGGGGATGTATCCGGAAAATCCAGCAGCTGATTTATTCCGTAAAGATACATATATTGTAAAAACAGAGATTCTTTCCTCCACCCTGAGAAAGGCGGCTCCTGTCATGTGCAGTATAGGGCTGCGTCTGCTAAAAGGAGAACACATTGCAGGTGCACAGGAGGAAGGCTACATTATCCGGGATATCATTCTGAATGAGGAGCAGCCCCTAAATGCGGCGGAACGTTCAATTGAAATGCTTATGAAAAAGATGAGAGGGGAAGCCTTTAAGAGTGAGCTTCTGCCGCCTGCCTTTGATGTGGTGGATCCGGCGCCTCCAGTACAGGATTTAAAAACAGCCCGTTTAGCGTTGGTGACTGACGGCGGTTTGATTCCGGAGAGCAACCCTGATAAGCTGAAACCAAATGGAAGCACTACTGTGGGGTGTTATAACTGGGATAGCCTGATGTCTGATAAATACTTTGTAATCCATAGTGGTTATGATGGGACTTGGGTAATGGAAAATCCTTACCGCTTGTTACCTGTGGATGTGCTGCGGGAGATAATAGAAGAAAAAAAGCTGGGATATCTGGACCCCCAGGTCTATGTTACCTGCGGTAACTGTGCTTCTGTAGCAGCCGCAAAAGTAAAAGGGGAGCAGATTGCCAAAGGACTGTTGGATAAGGGAATTACTGCCGCCATTCTTACCTCTACATGAGGTACCAGCACTCGCTGCGGAGCAACGATTGTGAAGGAAATCGAGCGTGTGGGAATTCCAGTCACTCAAATATGTGCGGTTGTGGATATTGCAAAGTCTGTGGGAAGCTCACGGATTCTTCGTGGATTTGCCATTACCTGTCCGGTGGGAAACCCATCCTTAAGCCAAACGGACGAGAAGGTTTCACGGCGCCGTTATGTGGAGAAAGCGCTGAGCATGCTGACAAAGCCGGGTTCCAGGGGGGCTGTGGAGGACGTGCTGTAAGACAAAAGAGATTTAGTGCTTATTTGCCCTAGACACACTTATGGTTTACGTATAAAATGAATTTTAATCACAAGTTTCGAAATAAAAAGGGGGCAAATGATATGGGAGAAAATATAAGCAATGGTACTTTATATGACCGTGTAGAAGAAAAACGTGGATCTTTATCTAAAAAGGAGCTGGAAACAGCGGAATATATGGCTGCACATCAGGAACAGCTAATCTATTCATCTATAACGGATCTGGCAGAGAGAGCAGGAAGCAGTGAGGCTACTGTTACCAGAGTCTGTGGGAAACTGGGATACAGGGGATTTCAGGCATTAAAAGTGGGGGTGGCCAGAGAACTCACAACTCCTCAGGAGAAAATACATGAGAACCTTGAAGCTGATTCGCCGGCAGAGGTTATCATAGAAAAGATATTTTCCAGTGCTATAGAAACCTTGTCCATGACACAGAAATCCATCAATGTTAAGGCAGTTGCAGCCAGTATAGATGCATTGTGCCGGGCCAGACGCATCATTATTATAGGTAACGGAAACTCTGCATCTATTGCTGCGGATGCCCAGCATAAGTTTTTGCGGTTGGATTTGAATGCCCACGCCTATACAGATGATCATATGCAGATGATCGCAGTGTCCTCGATGACAGACCAGGATGTGCTGCTGGCGATTTCCTATTCCGGCAGTTCCAGAAATGTAGTGGAAGCTGCCCATCAGGCTAAGGAGCAGGGGGCTACTGTGATTTCACTGACCAATGAGGGCAGTTCGCCTGTTTCAAAGCTGGCGGATATTTGCCTGAATACATATTCTCAGGAGACTAGATATCGTACCTATGCTATTTCTTCCCGTATGGCAGAACTTACTATTATTGATACTATCTATACCGGCGTGGCGCTGCGGCTGGGGGATAAAGCAATCGCTAATTTCGAAGCACTGGAGCGGGCGCTGGTTGTAAAAAAATATTAGAGGAGAGCCTATGAAAAAATTATTTGGTGTAGATTTTGGTACCGGAGGATGTAAGGCTACTGTGATTGACTTAGAGGGGAATATCCTGGCATCAGCTTTTCAGGAATATCCATCTGAACATAAAAAACCAGGATGGTCCGAACAGGACCCGGCCCTTTGGATTGAGGCATTTATCAATACCGTTACTGCCTGCCGGACGCAGATGAATGACGGATTTGATGGTATGCTGGGTCTGGCAGTTACCGCTTCCACTCATAATGCAGTTTTACTGGATGGAAACGGACAGGTAATCAGACACTGTATTATGTGGAATGATCAGAGAAGCGGGGAACAGTGCCGTTATTTAAAGGAGAAGCATGGGGAAGAGATTTTTAAAATTGGAATGCAGATGCCGACTCCTACATGGACACTGCCGCAGCTTCAGTGGGTTAGAGAGAATGAACCGGAAAATTATAAGAAAATCCGCCGTCTCATGTTTACAAAGGATTATATCCGTTCCTGGGTTACAGGAGATTTCTGTACGGATATTGTAGATGCTCAGGGCAGTCTGCTTTTTGATGCCAGGAAACAATGCTGGTCAGAGGAACTATGCAATATGGTGGGATTGCCGGTGGAGGTTCTTCCGGAGATTCGAAAGACAAAGGAGATTGTAGGAACGGTACGGGAGGAAGTGTCTAAACAGACAGGCCTGCCAGGAGGGCTGCCGGTTATAGCAGGCTGTTCCGATACAGCAGCAGAGGATTTCAGCGCGGGTGCTGTAAAAAATGGTCAGATTATCATTAAGCTGGCAACTGCCGGCAATGTCAATCTGGTTACAGACCAGGCGGTGCCTCACGATAAGACATTTACATACCCCTATTCTGTGGAAGGAAAATGGTACACCGTTACGGCTACCAACAGCTGCGCATCTGCGTACCGCTGGATGAGAGACAGTCTTTACCCTGCGGAAAAGGAACAGTGTGACAGGGAGGGAAGAGATGTTTATCTTTTAATGGATGAGCAGGCCGCATCAGTAGAATTAGGCTGTCAGGGACTTTTGTTCCACCCCTATCTACTGGGTGAACGCTGCCCCTATTTTAATCCAAATGCCAGAGGCGATTTCTTTGGAGTGAGCATGGTCCACAAAAAAGGGCATTTTGCCAGAGCGCTGTTGGAGGGCGTTGCATTCAGCCTTTATGATTGCCTTCAGGTACTTAAGGAGTTTACGGATAACATGGAAGATATCGTGATTATAGGAGGCGGAGCGAAAAGCCCGCTGTGGTGTCAAATTGTCAGCGATATATTTGGCTTGGAGGTGAAAATGCCTCAAAATGCGGAATCTTCATTTGGCGGCGCGCTTTTGGCTGGTGTTGGTGTGGGGGCATTTGCCGATGAGTTAGAAGCGGCAGGAAAATGCATTCGCATGAAAAAGACTTATTACCCCGATATGGAAAATCATAAAAAGTATATGGAATTATTTAAAATTTATAAGGAAATAGCAGATATGTCGGGCAGCGTATGGAAAAAACTGGCAGAGTTTTCAGCGTAAGTCTGTAAGCTGGGTTTTAGTGTGCTTTGATAAAGTTATGTATAGGTATCCCGGCACGGGGGAGCGTTATCGCAGCCCTGTGCCGGGATGTTTCTGTTTTCAGGCTTTTTTCCTGGTTACATTTGTGTTATACTGGCATTGTTAAAAAGTGATATGTAATTTGGGAAGGGTAAATAGGTATACATAAGAACGGTATGGGAATCAATGGTAACCGGGGGCGCCAAAGGAAGGCGATACTGATTTTGGCAGTCCTTGTGCTGGCGGTCCAGGCGCCTTTGCCGGGCCGGGCATCACCTGTCACGAGGGCTGAACAGGAGAGGCGCAGGGTAGAGGAGGAGAAGTCCAGGGCAGAGTCTGAGGCGCAGCAGCTGGAAGAGAAGCTGGGGCAGTCCAGACAGAAAGAACAGGCCCTGGAGGAAGAATTGGTAAGGCTGCTGGCCCTTAAGGATATACTGGAATCCGATATGGAAGAGCTGAAGACCCAGATTCAGGTGGCAGACAGGGATTACCGTCAGGCCGAGGAAAAACGGCAGAGACAGTATGACATCCTTAAAAAGAGGATTCAGTTCCTGTATGAGGAGGGGGATATCACATATCTGGATATCCTTTTAAAGGCAAAGAACATAGGGGATGTAGTCAGCCAGACCGAATATTTCAGGCAGCTTTATGAATACGACCAGGAAATTATACAGAGATATGAGAAGCTAAAGCAGGAAGCTGCCGGGAAAAAGGAGCTGCTGGAGGAGAAACAATCCCAGCTTGAGGTCATGGAAGAGGAAAATGAGTCCCAGCAAAAGGAACTGGAAGGATTCATTGCGGCGAGGCAAAAGGAGAGCAGCAGTTTTGCCCTTGAACTGGAGGCGGCCCAGGCCCGTGCAGCCCAGGCTGCCGGGGAAGTGATAAGGAAAACAGAAGAAATACGTATCCTCAGGGCAAGGCAGGAGGAAGATCGTATCAGGCAGGAGAAAGAGCGCATCAGGCAGGAGCAGGAAAGCGCAGGGCGGGAGCCAGGAAGCGCAGGACAGGCATCAGGAGGCGCAGGCACAGCCGGCGGCCGGCCTGTGAAAAGCATAGGCGGCACTGAATTCGGCAGAAATGTGGCAGACTATGCCCTGCAGTTTGTAGGCAATCCCTATGTATACGGAGGTACAAGCCTTACCGGCGGAACAGACTGTTCCGGTTATACCCAGTCGGTATACCGGCATTTCGGCGTCAGCATTCCCAGGACGTCGGGGGAACAGGCGGGATTTGGCAGGGAGATACCATATGAGGAAATGGAGCCGGGTGATCTGGTCTGCTATTCCGGCCATGTGGCCATGTATATCGGAGGAGGCCGCATTGTACACGCCAGTTCCAGAAAAGAAGGCATTAAGGTGAGCAATGATCCGGCCTACCGGACCATTGTATCCATACGCAGGCCATGGCAGTAATGGGGATAAAGGATAAGGGGAGGTTTATGATGGGGATTAGGAACAGGTTCATATATTTTGCAGTCAGGGCAGGAGCAGGAGTATGTCTTGTGCTGGGAATATGGTGGTCTTGCGCCATGACTTCTTTTGCAGACGAAGCCATCAAGTCAGTGACCATAGCCGTTACCTCATCCGTGGAGATGGGGGGCAGCGGAAGCGTGTCTGCCACGGCGGACAGCACCAAGTATCATGTGGTGTCCTGCGAGTTTATCAACGGAAAGACATCCTGGAAGGCGGGGGAAATCCCGCGCATATCCATTGAGCTGGCGGCTGAGGAGGATTACTATTTCGGAAGCATCAGTTCCTCCAACGCGCATATACGGGGGGCCGAGTATGTGTCATCCAAGAAAAGCGACGCAAAGCGCAGTCTCACCATTACTGCCAAATTAAAAGGGGTCAAGGGGACTCTGGACCAGGTGGAGGAGGCTTATTGGGAAGAAACGCCTTTGGGAAAAGCCAGGTGGTCTAAGGTAGATGGGGCTTCCTCCTACGAGGTAAAGCTGTTCTGCGACGAAAGCATGGTCTACCATGTGCCCAGGACCAATTCGGTCAGCTATGATTTCTTTCCCTATATGACGGAAGAAGGGGATTACTATTTCAAGGTGAGGGCGGTGGCAAAGACCGAGTCTGAGTCTGATTACCTGAAAGCAGGCGGATGGACGGAGTCTGACAACCAGCAAATCACCAGAAAGGATGCCCAGGCAGCGGATAAGCGGGCTGTGTCCCAGGGAAAGGGAACCGCCGGTGTCAGCGTGAAGGACGGAACCGGCCCCAATGCCCAGGCTCCGGGGTGGGCCCAGGACGGAAACGGCTGGTGGTACAGGAACCAGGACGGAAGCTATCCGGTGGGCTGCTGGCAGGAGATTGGAGGAAAATGGTATCTTTTTGACATAAACGGATACATGCTTACAGGCTGGCAGTGGAAGAACGACAGGGAATACTACCTGACATCCAATGGGGACATGGTTACGGGCTGGCTCCAGTTCAACCGCATTTGGTATTACCTGGACCCGGAGAAGGGAAAACTGACAGGGCAGTGGCTGCAGCAGGGGAATGACTGGTATTATCTGAATCCGGACGGCAGCATGGCTGCCGGGTGGCTGCAATGGCAGGGCAGCTGGTACTATCTGGATCCGTCAAGCGGGCAGATGGTGCGGGATAAAGCCGTGGACCAGCATTATGTGAATCAGGCGGGGATATGGGTCCCGTAGCCGGCAGAAGGAGGAAATGATGATGTATGGATGGAAGAAGGCGGCCGCGGCATTGGGAATCTGGGCGGTCCTCACAGCTGTATTTCCTGCTGTTTCCATAGCAGCAGTCAAGACAGAGACGAGGACACCCATCACCAGCGTATCGCTGAAGGTGCGTTCCGATGTACAGGCGGATTATGAGCTCAATGAGGCCACGGTGTATGCCACCACGGACAGCAGCCTGTATACCATCGGCGCTTATAAATGGGCTGCCAAGAATAATAAGGATTACTGGGAACCGGGGGATGAACCAAAAGTGCAGATTGAGATACATGCCAGAAGCGGCTACTATTTCAACAGGACCACAGGTCCAAGCAAGTTCCAGATTGACGGGGCAACCTATAAGTCGGTGAAAAGGACCAATAATGATGAGACACTGCTTCTTACGGTATTGCTGACTCCTGCTTCCGGCACACTGGAGATACCGGATACAGCTGAGTGGATGGGATACCCGCCGGGAAAGGCTGCCTGGGCCCAGGTGCCCTATGCCGGCGCTTACGAGCTGAAGCTTTACCGGAATGGACAGATGGTCCAGGGCATACCAAAGGTGATTGCCACGAATTATGATTTTTACCCCCTGATGACCACAGCGGGAACCTATCAGTTCCGCGTCAGGGCCATACCCAAGGACACGGAGGAGACAGCTTACATCACCAGCAGCGACTGGGTGTATTCCGATGAGCTGGATATAGATGCGGATGAGGTCTGCACTCTGAGCGGAGGCGCGGTGGGCGGTCCGGACAAGGCTGATGCGCTGACCCCTTCCCAGCTGGGATGGATTAAGGATGATGAGGGCTGGTGGTACAGGAACACAGACGGCACCTATCCCATCGGTACATGGAAGAACATTGACGGCAGGTGGTATCTCTTTGATTTCAGCGGATATATGCTGACGGGCTGGCAGCAGAAGGATGGCAATTACTATTTCCTGGATATGAATGGAATTATGCAGACAGGCTGGCTTCAGGACAGCCGGAAATGGTATTATCTGGGAAATGATGGAATCATGTATAAGGGATGGCTTACAGCCGGAGACGGCATGTACTTCTTTGACCAGGACGGAAGCATGCATACGGGCTGGCTGCTGGACGGCGGCAATTGGTATTATATGAGCCCGGAAAATGGGCGCATGGTTAAGAATGCTTATATAGAGGGACGGTACCTGGATGGTTCCGGGATTTGGCATAATTAATGACAGGCAGAACCCATAGAAGGGCTGCAGCTGAGCTGCGGCAGAGGTCTTGTAAGACCGGAATCATATATGGCATAAATCAGATACGGCAGAAGCAGAATACAGCAGAAGCAGAACACAACAGAAGCATAATACAGCAGAAGCAGAATACAACAGAAGCAGAATACAACAGAAGTGAGATACGGCATAATATAGCACATTAAGTTACCCAATCAGAAAAGAGCAGCAGCAGGTTTACAAAGAAACATCCTGAGGCTGCTTTTTTGTCCCCTATCCATTATATGGAAAAAATTACCAACATCCGGTTTTTCCTATAAACAGAGTCAAAATGGTTACAAAACAGTTTCTAAAACATTTATTTTTGTTGACGGAGTGACTGAATGGGGATATACTTAAAATATTGGATAATTGTGTAAATAACGTGGGTTAAACGGGGGGAAGATTATGTTTATCATACCGGTGATAAGGATGGAGGGGGTAGGAGACTTAACTGACTTAAAAAAGGACAGCACAGTTAAGGCGGTTCCGGAGAAACGCTTTGACAGTGTGCTGAAGGAGGCAGTCAGGGAGGCGGACCAGGCCATTAAGGATACCCAGATTATGGATATGAAGCTTGCGTCAGGACAGGTAGACAACCTGCATACCGCGCTGATACAGGCGGAAAAGACAGCAGCAGCAGTGGAATTCACTACACAGATTACTACAAAGGCAGTGAATGCCTATAATCAGATTATGGGTATGCAGGTCTAATACTGGATGAAGGATGTTACAATTGAATCATGGGGATAAAGGATAAGATAAAACCAGGAGCCGGCGGAAACGGCGTCATAGGACGGATCCTGGGAAGCGGCAGAAAGAAAGCCATGGCGGCTGGGGCAGCAGCGGCAGTAGTAGTAGCCCTGGCAGCCAGCATTATGTTAAACAGAGGAAATGCCGGCAGCTATGTAACATTGTTTCCAGGGATATCCAGGGAAGAGAATAACGAAATTTTGGCAGTGCTGGGCGGAAGAGGCGTGGCTGCCAAAAGGAATGATGAGGGCGAAGTGACGGTTCCGGAGGATCAGTTGGGCGACATCATGATAGAGATGTCAGAGCTGGGATATCCGAAAACGGCGCTTCCTTTTGATATTTTCTCGGATAATATGGGTTTTACTACCACAGAGTTTGAGAAACGGCAGTACCTCCTTATGAATCTTCAGGATCGTCTGGAACGCACTCTGAAGGATATGACAGGCATTAAGAATGCCATTGTCACATTGAATGTGCCGGATGAGAGCGCTTATGTATGGGAGGACGAGGATTCCGGCAGTACAGGTTCTGTCTCTCTGACTTTAATGCCTTCCTATGATTTGTCGCCGGAGAAGGTATCGGCTATCAAGAATCTGGTAGCGGACAGCGTACCGCGTCTGGCGCCTGAGCGTGTGACTGTGGTCAACGCGGAGACCATGCAGGAGATGGTATCGGACGACATAGGAAACACGGCTTACGGCCTGAACCGCCTGGATTTTGAGGCCAAGGTGGAGGAACGCCTGCAGAACAAAATCAAGAATGTGCTGACACTGGCCTACTCTCCGGATAAGATCCGGGTATCTGCCACGGTCGTCATAGACTATGACAAGATGATAACCGAGAATCTGGAATATGAACCCCAGGAGAACGGACAGGGCGTGGTGGACCACTACCGGGAAAGCAGAGGCGTGGCAGGCGGCCAGATTGGGGCAGGCGGTATTGCCGGGGAAGAGAACAACACGGACATACCTGCTTACGGCACTGCCGGAACAGGCGGTACCGCCCAGGGGACCGGGGATTATTACAGGGATGTGGATTACCTTGTAAGCTACATAAAGAAACAGATTGAAAAGGACAATGTAAAACTTCAGAAGGCAACTGTGGCCATTACGGTCAACGATGATAACCTGACAGAGTCCAAAAAGCAGCAGTTAATTGACGCGGCGTCCAAGGCAGCCAACATTGCGCCGGAGGACATCGTGGTATCCAGCTTCCGCGAAGTGCCGAAGGAGACAGCTCCGGCCAAGCCGGCGCTGCCTGTGCAGGCGCCTGTGGACACGGGAATTGATTACCGGACCATAGCCATTGCGGCCGGAGCCGGAATTCTTCTGTTTCTCCTGATACTGTTCCTGATTTTTGGCCGCAGGCGCAGGAGACAGATGAAGGAGGACCAGGAGCTGTTTGCTCCCTTTGAGGGAGAGGTGCCGCCGTCTGCGGATATGGAAGAGCGGGCGGAGGAGGCAGCGGTGCAGAATGATTTGGGCCGCATGCAGGTGAATCCGGAGGACCCGGTGGAGCAGGTACGTTCCTTTGCACAGATGAATCCGGAAATCATTGCATCCATGATAAGTTCATGGCTGAAGGAGGATAAAAAATAAGATGCCTGCAGAAGAAAGAAGGCCAGCAGAGAAAGCCGCGGCTGTTATATCCATACTGGGAAGCGAACGGGCATCTGAGGTGTTCCGGTATCTCACTGAAAATGAGGTGGAACAGCTGTCCATGGAAATCACCCGTCTTCCCCGTCTGGCTGAAGATGAATTAGAGGATATTGCCAAGGATTTTTATAACTGCTGCGTGACAGAAAAGGTCATAACCGAGGGCGGACGTGATTACGCCAAGGAGGTCCTGGAAAAGGCGTTTGGGCAGCAGCAGGCCAGAAATCTGATGGACCGGGTCAGCAAGGCCCTGAAAACCAAGGCATTCAGTTTTATCAGAAAAGTGGACTATAAGACCCTGATGGCAGCCATACAGAATGAGCATCCCCAGACACTGGCGCTCATCCTGTCCTATGCCACACCGGAACAGGCGTCGAAGATCATTGCAAATCTGTCCCAGGATACCAGGGTGGATGTGGTGGAGCGAATCGCCAACATGGACCGGGCCCTGCCCATGGCTATCAAGATAGCCGAGGAGGTCCTGGAAAAGAAAATCGGTTCCTCCTCATCCGAGGAAACCATGGAGGTGGGCGGTCTCAATTACATAGCGGACGTGATGAACCATGTGGACCGCAGCACGGAGCGGGACATATTCGACGAGCTGAATATGAAAAATCCGCAGCTGGCCGAGGACGTGCGCAAGCTCATGTTTGTATTCGAGGACATCGCCTATCTGGACCCTCTGTCCGTACAGCGGTTCCTGCGTGAGATTGATTCCAAGGATTTGTCTGTGGCCCTTAAGGTTGCCAACAGGGATGTGACGGCAACCATATTCTCCAATATGTCCAACCGTATGCGCGAATCCATACAGAGCGATATGGAATACCTTCATAATATACGTATGAGCGATGTGGAGGAAGCCCAGCAGAGGATTGTGGCTGTTATCAGGCGGCTGGAGGAGGAAGGCGAGATTGTGATTTCCAAGGATGGAAAGGATGAGATAATTGTCTAAGGTATTGAAGCAGGGACAGACCTTTACCGGAAGCGCCAGGGTCAGGGTGTACCAGCCTGAGCCGGGAATGCCGGGACAGGCTGGTACCGGGGAAAGCACAGACGGGACAGAGAATCAGGAAGCGGACAGCGCCGGGGCCGGCGGACAGGACACAGCCGGAAAACGGTATGCCCTCATATCAGAAGAAAAGCGTAAAATTCTGGAACACGCCAGGAAACAGGCAGAACAGTCGGCTGCCAGGATATTGGAGGAGGCATATGCCCAGAGGGATAACATAGTGAACACGGCCCGGGGCGAAGCCGGAAGGATACATGACCAGGCGAAAACGGAGGGCTATAACCAGGGACTAAACCAGGCCCTGGAGGACATTTCACAGGATATGGCCGGCATACAGGCGGCAGTTGACAGGCTGGGGCAGGGACTGGAAGAATTCAAGCGCCAGATGAATGAAAGAGTGGCGGGACTGGCCTTTATGATGGCAGAAAAAATACTCAGGAAAAAAGTGGAGTATGACGAGGCCGAGCTGGCCGACATGGTGGCGGGCGCCGTGCTCTCGGAGCGTGATAAGGAGAATATAACGGTCCACATTCCGGAGGACGCTGTGGGGCTGGTGGAGGCCCTTGAAAAGCGCCTGGAACCCTTAAGGGATAAAATGGGCGGCGTGCTGCGCATTAAGACAGAAAGCAGGCCACCGGGATTTGTCCAGGTAGAGACAGAAGAAGGCATTGTGGACGCATCGCTGGATGTACAGCTGGATAACCTGAAAAAACAGCTGATGGCTTTAAACAGCCGGGAGTAAGGCGGTAAATATATGGAACTGGATCAGATAGAACGGGTAATAGAGAACGCGGGTCTGTATACATACCTTGGCAAGATAGACAAAATTGTGGGAACCACAGTGGAATCCACGGGGCCTGCCTGCAGGCTGGGTGACGTATGCACCATTGATGTGGTGGAGGGCGGTTCTCCTGTCATGGCCGAGGTGGTGGGATTCCGGGAAAATAAGGTGCTGCTGATGCCCTATGGGGAGACAGAGGGAATCGGTTACGGCAGCGCGGTCCGCAATACAGGGGAACGCCTGCACATAGCGGTGTCCAACCATCTCATCGGCAGGACCGTGGACGCCATGGGTAATCCCATAGATGATTTGGGACCTGTGGAGGATGTGTCATACTATTCCATTACAGGCAGACCTTCCAACCCCATGACCCGTCCCAGAATCGACACAATCATACAGATGGGGGTAAAGGCCATAGACGGCCTTATGACGGTTGGCAAAGGCCAGAGAATGGGAATCTTCGCAGGAAGCGGCGTTGGAAAAAGTACGCTGATGGGCATGATTGCCAAGAACGTAAAGGCAGACGTCAACGTCATTGCCCTGGTTGGGGAGAGAAGCAGGGAGGTTGTGGAGTTCATTCACAGGGATTTGGGGGAGGAAGGGCTCAGACGCTCGGTCCTGGTGGTGGCCACCTCCAACCAGTCCGCCATGATGCGTTCCAAGTGTACCATGACAGCTACCACCATCGCAGAGTATTTCAAGGACCAGGGCATGGATGTGCTTCTTATGATGGACTCCCTTACCAGGTTTGCCATGGCCCAGAGGGAGGTGGGGCTGAGTATCGGAGAGCCGCCGGTGGCCAGAGGGTATACCCCATCCATTTATTCAGAGCTTCCTAAACTGCTGGAGCGTTCCGGCAATTTTGAGGAAGGATCCATTACCGGTATCTATACGGTGCTGGTAGAAGGAGATGATGCCAATGAGCCCATATCAGATACGGTGCGCGGAATCATAGACGGGCACATCATGCTGTCACGGAAGGTGGCAGCCAGGAACCATTATCCGGCTATTGACATATTATCCAGTGTCAGCCGTCTTATGAATGATATTGTGACGCCGGAGCATAAAGCGGCTGCCGGAAAGCTCCGAAGGCTTTTATCCGTATATGAGAGCAACCGTGATTTGGTCTCCATCGGAGCTTATAAGAAGGGAACAAATCCGGAACTGGACGATGCATTGGAACGAATCGACCGTATTTATGGGTTTCTTCAGCAGAAGACAGATGAGAGTTTTTCACTGGACGAGTCAGTGATTCAGATGATTCAGGCAACAGATTAAGGGGCGGGTCATGAAAAAGTTTGTATTTACGCTGGAGCGCATGCTGGCATACCAGGAACAGAACCTGGAAAAGGAAAAGGGCATTCTTGCAAGGATTATGGCTGAGCGGGATAAGCTGGAGGAGGACAGACGTGATAAGGAGTTAAGAATCCGTCATATCCAGGAGGATATCGGACAGCGCCAGATTCAGGGGACAACTGTTTTTATCCTGAAAGGCTGTTACTCTGTGCTGGAGGGAGTCAGAATCCGGCTGGAAGAGATCGAGACAGAGCTGACCCGGACACAGGCCAGGGCGGAGAAGCAGAGGCGTGTTGTGACGGAGGCTTCCCAGGAAGTAAAGAAGCTGGAGAAGCTGAAGGAAAAACAGATGGAGGAATACCGCCATGAGGAGGCAAAGGAGCAGCAGGATCTTATTATCGAGCATGTTGCAGGAACATTTGTCAGGAATGGCGTTTCCTAAATAGATATTATCTGCGAAAGGAGGTGAAAAAGATGAATGCAGGAACATTAACACAGGCCCTGACAGCCAGCCGTTATAAGGCAAATCCAACGGCCGGATCCAGGGAAAAGCAGGATGATACCGTCAGCTTTATGGACATGTTTGCGCAGAATTTAAAGGATGCCCGCAAGACCGGGACCAAAGCAGCAGACAAGAAAAGGGACGGGGCGGCTGATTCAAAGGCGCAGGAAATGGGAGATACAGGCAGAAACCAGGCGTCTGTTGACCAGGGAAAAAAATCCGAATCCTCTGAACCCATTGAAGACGGAACATGCCGGGATGACAGTAAAAAGGCAGAGTCAGGAGTGGAGAATACGGATAAGGACAGCGATTCCGGAAAGCGCCATAATGAGGGCGCGGCGGAGGAGGCCATAAACCTCCAGGCTATGTCGCTTCTGATGCAGGAGGTGCCGGTTCCCGCGCAGGCAGGGGAAGCGCAGGACAAACAGGCCGCACAGGACGCTGCCATGCTGACGGAATATGTTCCGGAACCAGGAAAGACGGAACAGACCCTTTTATCCAACACAGCTTTAGCGGGTTATGAGCAGACGGCAGCCCTTCAGACTCAGGAGCTGGTTCAGCCGCCATACGCAGAAGCAGTCCGGGAGCAGATGGCTCAGGAAACAGCTGCCAGATCTGCGGCTGGACAGGAACCATCAGGAAAGACTTCAGATACGGTCCGACCGGTACAATCAGATACCATGGAAGCAGATATGACGGCCGTGGTTCAGGGACACAAGGAAACCCGGCAGTCCGGTGAGGATATGTTTTTCAGTGCGGACAGCAGGCAGAACAAGACTCTGAATCAGCTGCGGGAACAGACCGGGACAGCGGATGAGGAACCAAAGGATGCCAACCAGGTGCTGGAGGAACTGAAACGGAACGCAGATGCCAGGGGGATTGACCTGACCGGCAAGGCAGTACAGAACAGAATGAATTACGGCTTAAGGCCGGTGTCTGACGCCAGGGAACAGCAGATAGATACTCCGGTGCTGGAACAGCTTAAGACAGGAGTGGAACGGGCCGCCCAGACAGGAAACAGGGAGCTGACCATCCACTTAAAACCCGAAGGTCTGGGAGATATTGTGGTCCACCTGACAAGCTCCGGGGACAAGACGACGGTGCGAATCGGAGTGACCAATCCTGAGACTGAGAAGCTGGTCACCAGCCAGATGGAGAGTCTTAAGGATATGCTGAGGCCTTTGAATACAGAAGTCCAGGAGGTTTACCACAGCAGCCAGAATGCCATGGATTTTTCAGGATTCAGCCAACATATGCAGGAGCGCCGGGGACAGCAGTCCCATACCGGATACAGTTTCCATGCAGCAGAGGACAGCGGGTCAGAGGAGGAACTTCTGATGGAAGCAAAACGGATGATGGCAGAGAGCCGCATGAGCAGGCTTTACGCCTACATTTAGCTGTATTCAAAAGAAAGAATAGGAGAGAACAATGCCCATACAGTCAAATTACAGCTCGCCGTACACAACGGGCGCAGGCACTGCATCCGGGCCGGGAGCCGGTTCCAGATCCGCACTTTCGGGAACCGCTTCGTCAAAAGCCAGGGCGCTTTCCGATGACAATGGCGGAGATACAGAGAAGTCAAACAGCTCAGATAAGACAAACGGTTCAGAAAAAACAAACAGCAAAGAGGGAACAAACAGTACGGACAGTACAGGCAGCTCCGGTAATGTGATTGACGCTGTCTTTGGAGACGGGGATGACAAGAAAGTCAGCATGGATGATTTTCTTACCCTGATGGTGGCGCAGCTGAAAAACCAGGATTTCATGAATCCGGTGGATGACACCCAGTATGTGACCCAGCTTGCCCAGATATCCACCATGCAGCAGATGGAGGAAATGGCCTACAATGCCAAGAGCTCCTATGTGGCTTCCCTGGTAGGAAAGAATGTGTCCGCTGCTAAGTTTACGGTATCGGGAGAACTGAAAAAGGCAGACGGAGTGGTGGAAAAAATATCCCTGCTGGACGGAAAATTCGTAATTTACGTGGACGGCGAAGCCTTTTCCATGGATGAAATCATGGAGATCAAGGACAAACCGGCAGCAGAAGGTTCCGGCGAAAACAATGAAACCCCGCCCGATGAAACCCCGCCTGATGGAACCCCGCCCGATAAGACTCCTCCGGATAAGTAAAACCCGTCCGGCGGTAACGTGTGATGGCTGTTTTTATGAGCAGCCGGTTAATGAACCAGAATAAGGGACTGGAGGATGAACAATGGATTCAATGATTTATAATAAAATGCTTCATACCCCCATCTATACGGGGACTCCGGGTGAGCCGCCCAAGAGCAGGCCCCGGGAAAAAACAAACGACAATGCATTTAAGGAACTGCTGGAGCAGAGACTGAAGGAAGAAAGCCAGGTATCTTTTTCCAAACATGCCATGGAGCGTGTGGTGGAACGGGGCGTGGATGTTTCCTCTGAAAAGCTGGACCGTCTGAACGAGGGCGTCCGCATGGCGGAGGAAAAGGGACTGAGGGAGCCGCTGATTCTGTTGGGGACCACTGCCTTTGTCGTAAATGTAAAAAATAATAAAGTTGTAACTGTCGTGAATGAAGACAGCCTAAAAGGCACTGTTTTCACGAATATTGACGGAACCGTAATGATATAGCCGGTCCTTTTGGAGGCTATCCTTACCCCGAATGACGGACGGGTAAGCGGTTAGAAAAGGAGAATTTAATATGTTAAGATCACTATTTTCAGCTGTGTCCGGTATGCAGGCCCACCAGACAAAGCTGGATGTCATCGGCAATAATATTGCCAACGTTAATACATACGGCTTTAAGTCAAGCCGGGCACGTTTCCAGGATGTATATTACCAGACACTGCAGAGCGCTACAGGCGGTGATAACAATAAGGGCGGTACCAATGCCAGCCAGGTAGGCTACGGCGCACAGCTGGCAGGCGTTGACCTTAATATGGGACGGTCAGCCCTCCAGTCCACAGGCAGACCCATGGATGTTGCCATTACAGGAGAAGGTTTTTTCCAGGTAATGGATTCTGACGGAAATATATTCTATACAAGGGCAGGAAATCTGCAGCTGGACAACAACAGCGGCAATCTGGTGGACGCTAACGGGTATACGGTGCTTGGCGTAACAGGCGATCCCCTTGGAAAGGCTGCAGGAGCTGATAAAATACATTTAAGCATACCGGGAAAGAACAATGCCCAGTCCGCTAACTCCCAGACCATCAACGGAATCGAGTATACCATAACATCCCAGAACACTACTTCCGCAGCCAATGTCACCATTTCATTCCGGCTGGACGACACACTTCCCGACGGGGCGGATATAGTGGTGAAATCAGGGGAGTTAAAGGATTCCAGTATTACGGTGAGCGTGAATAAAAACGCAATCTTTACAAGTTTATCTGATTTTAACAGCAAAATGAACGCCGCCATCACACGGGCCAATAACGGAAAGGCCCACCCGGCAGGGGATTTCACAATAACAGCGGTTCCGGCTGACAAGATATTTAAAACCAGCCTTACGGGGGAGGAATTGTTAGGCGAGAACTTCGGAATCAAGGCAGGTGTCCAGAAATTTACGGATGCTGCGGACATCAAGGACGGCATATTTGGAGGGCTAAAACCTTCCAGCACCAGTACAGAACCTAAATTCACGGCTTCGGGTAAGGTGAGCTATGAAATGACGCTCCAGGCAGCCACGGATACTGAACCTGCTGCATGGATTATCAAGGCTACGGTTGAAAGTGATGACGGATCGAAAAGATATTTTACAGGCAAGGTCAGCGAAAACAGCACCTCAGCCAACAGTGTATGGCTGAAAGAGGACGGAACTACGCCGTTAAACGACCAGCCCGGCCAGTACATCGAACTGAAGCATCCGGGTTATGCCGCCATTAACGATGCGTGTAAGGATCTTGCAACTGGTGACCTGACAAAGACAGATGTAGGCACCATCACTGCCGCAACCAATTCCAATGACCTGGGGCTTAAGAGCAAGAACTTTACCCTGACAAACGGCAGCGAGGGCGGGGATGTGGCCCTGTCAGGCGTGGGTGTGACCATTCTTTCCAACGGTATCATCGAGGCAACCCACCCGGACCTTGGCAAGATTCAGATAGGGCGTATAGATCTGGTTACGTTTGATAACCCCTATGGTCTGGAGGGCGTGGGCAATTCCTACTTCAAGACAACGGCCAACTCCGGCGATCCCAAGCTGTGCCAGGCAGGAGAGAACGGCACAGGCGCATTAAAGACCTCGTCCCTGGAAATGTCCAATGTGGATATCTCCACGGAATTTGCGGATATGATAGTCACACAGAGAGGATTCCAGGCCAACTCCAGAATCATCACGGTATCGGATTCCATCCTGGAAGAGCTTGTAAACCTTAAGAGATAAGATAACGGGAGGGTGGTATCATGATTATCCTTAAAAAGCTGAACGGTGAAGAGTTTGTGTTAAACAGCGAATTGATCGAAACCATTATGGAGACGCCTGACACCACCATACTCCTGACCAACGGAAAGCATCTGATTGTCAGGGAGTCCAAGGAAGAAGTGGTAAAGAAGGTAGTGGAATTCCGCAGAGATGCTTTCCGCGGCATTCTGGAACAGATTAAAGGCTGATGCAGTAAGATAAAAGTTGAGGAAAAGGATGTAAGGGTATGGATGTCTTGTCAATTTTAGGTTTTATATTAGCAGTTGGACTGGTGATGTTTGGTATGACATTTGACCAGGAGTCTATGAGGATTGTGTACCATAACCTTAAGGCTTTTCTGGATATTCCCAGTATGGCCATTACCATTGGAGGTACTCTTGGGGTTATGATGATTTCATTCCCGGCAGGGGCCTTTAAAAAGATTGGAAGCCATCTGAAAATCATTGTCAAACCATATCAGTACAGCCCCACGGATTCAGTGGACCAGATAGTGAATCTGGCCACAGAGGCCCGCATGAAAGGGCTTCTGTCCCTGGAGGATAAGCTGAACGAGATTGACGAGCCCTTTCTGCACAACAGCCTGATGCTGGTGGTGGATTCCGTGGATTCGGAGAAGGTGCGAAAGGCCATGGAGACTGAGCTGGAACAGCTGGATGAACGCCATGCCCTGGACCGGCGCTTCTATGAGAAGGCGGCCAGCTTTGCGCCTGCCTTTGGTATGATTGGTACACTGGTAGGACTGATTCTCATGCTGGGAAATATGTCGGATGTGGACGCTCTGGCAAAGGGCATGGCAGTGGCGCTTATAACCACTTTATACGGTTCACTGCTGGCCAACGTGGTCTGCCTGCCCATGGCAAGCAAGCTGAAAGCGCGGCACGACGAGGAATTTCTGTGCAAACAGCTGGTCATGGAGGGAGTCCTGGCGATTCAGGAGGGGGAAAATCCCAAGTTCATTGAAGAAAAGCTGTACAAGCTTCTTCCGGCCAGCTATAAAAAACCGGCGGATAAGGGCGAAAAGCAGGACGGAAATAACGACGGCAAAAAGAACAGCAAAAAGAAGGGCATAGGAAAACGCCGCAGGTGGAACAAGAAAGAGATTGAGGAATAGAAGGAGTAAACCATGGCAAAGGCAGAGGGAGGCCAGGATGTCACCGCAATGACAGACGGGCAGATGTTTGAAGAACTTATAAAGATTCATGCACAGTCGGCAGGGGAGGCCATATCCTCCATCCTGAGGGCAGACATAGAGATAGGCGCACCCAGACTTCAGGAGATGACAATAAAGGATGTGGAGTACGGCATCCTGGAACCAGCCATCTTTGTAAAGAGCTGCCTAACCTCCCAGGTGGCAGGCAACATTGTCCTGGTTCTTCGCCAGAGGGATATGCAGGTGTTCTTAAATGAGCTCATGGGTGTGGATGACCTTCCGGATCCGGACTTTGTCTTTGACGATGTGGCCATGAGTGCGGCAGGGGAGCTGATGAACCAGATGTCCCATGCCTCCGCCTCGTCCATGGCTGAGTATCTGGGCGACACCATGGATTTGTCAGACTGCCAGCTGGTGCTCTCTGACGGAAGCCAGGACCTGGCTCTTGTCATCGGGGAGCCAAAGGACGCAAAGGTTATGGTTGTCAGCTACACCATGAAGATTAAGGATATGGTGGAGTCAGAGTTTATAGAATGCATCTCGTCCACTGCCATGGACAGTCTGACAGAGGAGATACAGGCCAGAAGAGCGGCCTGTGAAAAAGCCCGCCAGGAAGAGGAGGAGGCCCAAAAGCGCGCCCTTATCATGGAGCAGAATTCCGTCATAGGGCAGGACAGGTCCTCCGGCACAGGCGGGGGACAGAGCCCCGCAGATGCAGGAACGCAGAAATCCGCATATTCAGGCGCTGTCCGGGGCACCACGGCTTCCGGCGGCAGATTTATGGGAATGCCGGGATCCACGCTGCAAAACCAGTCCATGAACGGAAACCTGAGCCTTATCATGGATGTGCCCTTAAACGTGTCCGTGGAGATCGGCAAGACAAGGCGCCGGTTAAAGGATGTGCTGAATTTCAGCAACGGCACCGTGGTGGAGCTGGATAAGCAGTCAGACGCCCCTGTGGACATCATTGTCAACGGACAGCTCATTGCCCGGGGAGAAGTGGTTGTGATTGATGATAACTTTGGTGTGCGTATCAGCGAAATAGTAAATACGAGAAGCATTATTGGAAATGGTGAATAAATTTGAAACGGTTTAATATCCTTGTAACAGCGGGAATCATCGGTATCATATTCCTGATACTGATACCCCTTCCCACGCCCATACTGGACTTTTTATTTATACTGAACATATCATTGTCTTTATTGATTCTTGTGATGTCCATGTATATCAGAGAGACGCTGGAATTTTCCGTGTTTCCTTCCCTGCTGCTGATCACAACCCTTTTCAGGCTGGGACTTAACATATCATCCACAAGAAAAATCCTGTTTGACAATGGATACGCGGGACAGGTGGTCAAGACCTTCGGTCAGTTTGTTATCCGCGGAAACGCGGTTATCGGTTTTATTATATTCCTGATTATTGTGCTGGTTCAGTTTATCGTTATAACAAAGGGTTCCGAGCGTGTGGCTGAGGTTGCCGCAAGGTTTACCCTGGATGCCATGCCCGGCAAACAGATGGCCATTGACGCGGATTTAAACAGCGGCCTTATCGACGAACAGCAGGCAAGGGAACGCCGGTCTAAAATCCAGAGGGAAGCTGACTTCTTCGGCTCCATGGACGGTGCCACCAAGTTTGTAAAGGGCGATGCCATTATCTCCATTATCATCACCTTTATCAACTTTGTGGGCGGCCTTATTGTGGGAATCATGAACAGCCAGGGAAGCATACAGGATATCATGCAGATTTACACCACATCCACCATTGGCGACGGCCTGGTGTCCCAGATACCGGCCCTGCTCATATCGGTTGCCACCGGTATGGTGGTGACCAGGTCCGCTTCGGAGAACAGCCTCAGCGAGGACCTGACAAAGCAGTTCCTGGCCCAGCCAAGGGTGCTTATGACGGCGGGAGGCGCGGCCGCGTGCCTGTGCCTTATACCCGGCTTCCCTGTTCTTCAGATACTGATTATATCCGCAGGCATGGTTGGGGGCGGTTATTATCTGTACCGGCACCAGAAGAGCCTGGTGGAGGAGACTGCGGAAGAACTGGTGGAGACAGAGGTTACCAGCGAGGCGTCCTATTATAAGAATATTGAAAATGTATACGGTCTGCTGAACGTGGAGCAGATTGAAATGGAGTTTGGCTACAGCCTGATTCCCCTGGCCGATGAAGGCAACGGCGGGAATTTTATTGACAGGGTGGTTATGTTCCGCAAACAGATGGCCCTGGATATGGGATTTGTAATTCCCTCTGTCCGTATCAAGGACAGCGGACAGCTCAATCCCAACCAGTACAGCATCCTCCTTAAAGGGGAGGAGGTGGCCAGGGGGGACATACTCATGGACCATTACCTGGCCCTGCCTCCCGGCACGGATGCAGACGATGTGCCTGGAATAGATACCATTGACCCGGCTTTCCATATACCGGCAAAATGGATAAGCGGGGACAGGAAGATACAGGCCGAGCTGGCCGGTTATACCCTGATAGACCCCACTTCCGTGGTAATCACCCACCTGTCGGAGGTGGTAAAGGAACACCTCCATGAGCTGTTAAACAGGCAGGAGGTCAACAACCTGCTGGAGGCCCTTAAAAAGACCAACAGCAGTATTGTGGAGGACACCATTCCGTCGGTTATATCGGTGGGAGGCCTTCAGAAGGTCCTGGCCAATCTTTTGCGTGAGGAGATTCCCATTCGGGATATGGAGACCATTGTAGAGACATTAGGTGATTACGGCAGCCAGGTAAAGGATACGGATATGCTTACCGAGTATGTGCGCCAGGCATTAAAGCGCACCATATCCCGGCGGTTCTCAGAGGCGGGGCAGATGAAGGTCATCAGCCTGGACGACCGGATTGAGAACATGATTATGTCGTCCGTGAAGAAGATGGATACAGGCTCCTATCTGGCCTTAGAGCCCACGGCCATCCAGAGCATAGTGGCGTCAGCCACGGCTGAGATCAATAAGATAAAGGATCTGGTCAATGTACCCATTGTACTGACCTCGCCTGTGGTGCGGATTTACTTTAAAAAGCTCATTGACCAGTTTTACCCCAATGTAGCGGTGGTATCCTTCAGTGAGATTGACAACAATATACAGATACAGGCATTGGGAAATATTTCCCTTAGCCAGAGGTAACAGGATATGCTGATGGAACAGACAGACAGTGAGGATATGGTTCGGGTTCTGGAGGAGTACAGAAAAAACGGCAGCCAGGAATTGAGAAACAGGCTGATTATGCACTATCTTCCCATTGTGCGTTCCGCGGCAGTGCAGCTGCGGTCCATGGCCGGATCCCTTCTGGAACAGGAAGAGCTTATAGACCAGGGGGTGCTGGCGCTGATTGAATGTCTGGAACGGTATGACCCGGACAGGGGCGCCAGGTTTGAGACATTTGCGTTCATGCGGGTAAGGGGTGCCATGATTGACTATATACGCAGCCAGGACTGGGTGCCTCACAGAGCGAGAAATTTCCAAAAAAAGGTAGAAGAAGCATGCTCCATTTTGTCCCATAAGCAGATGAGGGAGCCGGATGTAAACGAAGTGGCGGATTATCTGGACCTGCCCGTGGAAAAGGTGGAAAACCACATTAAATATATGAACCACGCCAACCTTCTTTCCTTTGAGTCCGTGCTGCAGGATATGACGGCCATAGTGGCAAAAGGGGAGCTGGAGTCCGGTGATATAGAGGGCAAACCAGAGGAAAACCTGTTTTACAAGGAACTGATGGGAACACTTACATCGGCCATAGACGGGCTGGGGGAAAAGGAACGGCTGGTCATTACCTTATATTACTATGAAGAGCTGAAGTATTCGGAGATTGCCCAGGTTATGGGCATAGGACAGTCCCGGGTATGCCAGATACATACCAGGGCAATCCAAAAGCTGAAAGCCAGCCTGGAAGATTATATGAGAGGATAAAACTATGTTTTCAGGATTTTATACAGCCGCTTCCGGCATGCTGATGAATCAGAGATCATTAAACATGGCTGCCAATAATATAGCCAATGTCAAGACCAGCGGTTACAAACCGAAACGGCTGGTTAAGACAACCTTTGACCAGCAGCTGGTGCGGGAAATGAACGGAAGGACAGAAGGACTGGGCCAGGGGTCCACCATATCGGTGGGAACCAGGGAGATGACAACTCATGGACAGGGGCCTATTGAGGATACCGGAAAGACCTATGATTTGGCTATCAATGGAGACGGGTTCTTTGTCATACAGGGAGAAAACGGCCAGTATCTGACACGCAACGGCCATTTTACCAGGGATGATGAGGGAAATCTCATGCTTCCGGGAGTGGGCCAGCTTATGGGAGACGGCGGTCCGGTATATGTGGATGAGGAGGGATTCCGCGTTGGCGCGGATGGAATTATCTACGACAATGAGGACGGCGCCCTGGACCAGATTCAGATAGTGGTGCCGGACAATTACGACAGCCTGGAGTTCTATGACAACGGAACCTACGGCGCGGGGGCGGGCGTGGAGCTCAGCCAGGTTTATCCCACGGTGTATCAGGGAAAGTTAGAACAGTCAGGAGTAAATCTGAACAATGAGATGACCAGGGCCATGGAGGTGCAGAGGGCGTTTCAGTCCTGCGGAAAGGCCCTGACCATCATAGACCAGATGAATCAGAAAACAGCCAACGAGATTGGAAAGCTGTAGGGGGGAACCATAGATGAATATATCGTACTATACAGCAGTATCGGCCATGAACGCATTCCAGAAGGACCTGGATGTGACTTCTAACAACATGGCCAATATAAGCACCAACGGCTACAAGTCCATGCGCAGCAGCTTTAATGATTTATTGTACACCCAGATGGACATGCGGCCTCAGGCCCAGGTGGGACACGGAGTCCGCAATGACGGGCCGGGAACCACGTTCCAGCAGGGGATTTTCCGCAAGACGGACCGGGAACTGGATTTTGCCATATCGGGCAATGCGTTTTTCGCCATCCAGACCAGCGAGGACGAGGAAGAACCGGCTTATACCAGGGACGGCGCATTCCAGATATCCTCCACGGATGACGGCAATTACCTGACCACCAGCGACGGAAGCTATGTCCTGGACCAGGACGGGGAGCCCATAGAGCTGGAATACAAGACATCAGAGGACGGCGGAGACAATGATGCAGGGGAGCTGGACTTAGACGGGCTGGTAGAACGGATCGGGCTGTTTGTGTGTGAGAATCCGGAAGGGCTGCAGCATGTGGGCATGAACCTGTTCCGCACAGGAGAAACCTCCGGTGAATGGCTGTCCATGGATGATTTGGACGATGAACAGGAGAAAAGCAAGGCTATGAGCCATGCCCTGGAGATGTCCAACTGCAACATGTCCACAGAGATGGTCAATCTGATGCAGACGCAGCGTGCGTTTCAGCTTAACAGCCGGATCGTCACAACCGCGGATCAGATGGAAGAGATGATAAATAACTTAAGGTAATGACATACAAGGCAATGACATGCGCTGAACTTACTGAAAGGGGAGATGCCCATGAACGAAAAGAGTCTGATTTACAGCTTGTTTTCCAAGTTCCTGGATGAGGGGCAGGATGAGATACCCCGGGAAGAGGACGGCAAAGAAAGCCCGGAACGGGAACAGGATAAAAAATCACGGCCCCAGGGGCAGCCCTATGACAGAGCGGACGAGACGGAACATGCGGACAGAAACCATGACAACAGGGTGGAAACAGTGGAGGACTGGAATGAAACCGAACAGAGGCGGCGCCAGCAGATGGAGCGCGAGCTTCTGGGGCAGGAGCATCCGGAAAGCGCCACGCAGGAGTCGGAGTCATATGATGAGGACCGGTCCGTTTCCGGGGACAGCGGTGCTTATGAAGGCAGCGGCGCACAGAAGGACGGCATAAAGAAAGAAGAAGTTACCCGGGATGCCTGGGTGGAGGTTCTTGTCTCGGATGACAGGATGTCGGTGTCCATGATGGTTTACGGACCATCCGGAGGCGGAAGTGATATAACGGAGGAAATGGTGTATGATGTGCTGGAGCAGAAGGGGATCTGTTTTGGCATAGACCAGAAGAAGATAAGCTGGGTTGTCAGCGGGCAGCAGTATATGCAGATGGTTATGATAGCTGCGGGCGAGCCTGCCAGGAACGGGGAGGACGGCCATATTAAAGACTATTACCCCAGGAAGGCCCAGATTAAGTACGCTTCCAAGGGAAACGGCGGAATCGACTTTAAAAGCACCAATCTGATACATAATGTAAAAAAAGGTGATGTTGTCTGCGATATTACACTTCCCACGGAACCCGGAGACGGTATGGACGTGTTTGGCCAGCCTGTGCGGGGGAAGAAGGGAACCATGCCGCCCGTTCCCCAGGGCAGGAACATTGTTTATTCTGAAGACAGGGATAGGCTGCTGGCAGCCTGCGAGGGCAATCTGACCTTCCGGTCCGGCCGTTTCCATGTGGAGAATGTATTTACCGTGTCCGGCAATGTGGACAATTCCGTGGGAAACATCAACTTCACAGGCAGCGTGGTGATTCACGGGGATGTTCTGGAGGGATACAGCGTCAAAGCAAAGGGCGATATTACGGTTATGGGAATCGTGGAGGGCGCCCGGCTCAGCGCGGGGGGAGATATTCTGCTGCACAAGGGCATGCGGGGCATGAGAACCGGCGTGCTTGAGGCGGAGGGCGATATCACGGCCAAGTTTCTGGAGGACTGCAATATCTTTTCCAGAAATAATATCCAGGCAGAATATATCATCAACTCGGAGGTGTCCTGTGGCCACGATTTGACATTAATTGGAAAAAGAGGGGCGTTTATCGGCGGAAGCTGTTCTGTATATAATTGCATGAATGTGAAGGCAGTGGGAGCGCCCAGCCATATCGCCACCTCTGTGACCCTGGGCCTGACGCCCCAGCTTATGGATGAGATGGAGGCAGTGGGCAAGGAGATGATACTGCTCTCCAGAAAGCTGACGGAGCTGAACAAAGATATTTCTTATCTGAGCGGTAAGCTGAAGGAAGGGACCATCACTCCATCCCAGCGGGAACGGTTATCCAAGTTAAAGCTGGAGGCCCCCATTAATTCGCTGAAGGAAAAGAAACTGAAGCAGCAGGGAGCTGAGCTTTCCAGGAAACTGAGGGAGGTGGGCAAGTCCAGGCTTACGGCCAGGGAGGTATACCCCGGAACCGTTATTAATATCGGGGATTGTAAGATGAGCATTTCCAAGAAGGAGGATAGTTGCACCTTCTATTATCTTGACGGGGAAATCAAGAAAGGAATTCGGTAATGGCAGATATCCTGCGGGTGACCTCTCCGGTTATCAACAAAAACATCATACAGCCGGATAAGGCGTTAAAGGACCCGTCGGTTCCCTTTGATATGCAGGAGATAAGGCATATTACAAAGAACCCGTCGGGCAGCGGTCTTTTGGGCCATCACAATGTGCTGGAGGGAGAGGCCGGGGCAGCCACCCTTATGAACCTGTTAAAGGACCCGGCCGTGACCGTCAACTATCTGAAAAATATTTATATGCTGGAGGAAATCATCAATCTGCTTCCTGTGAACAACAATACGGTGACCCAGGAAATCCGCCAGCTCTTTGACGCCCTTCTCATTGACCCGGACCATATCGTGGACGAACTGGTAGACCAGGAGTACGCGTCCACCCTGTTCAAAGGGGAGCTCTTTGATTTGCTGAGGGGAATTCTGGAAAAAACGCCGGATTTGCGTATGGAGACAGCTGAGCTTTTAAAGGCGGTGAACGCCAGCATATCCAGGCAGGATGTGCTGGACTCTGTGGCCAACAGCCTGGAATACCTGTCTGAGCAGCTGACAGGCAGCAGGAATTTGTCAGGTATGTTTTCACAGCTTGCGGCCCGTGTCAGGGAGAGCCGGGGGAGCCTGGAATTCGAGGAACTGAAGCCCCAGGTGCAGCAGGCTCTAAAGGAGCTGGAGGAGAGCGTGCTTTATACGCCCCAGGCTGCCAGGGTCATTCCCAACATACTGTACAATATGTCCCGCTATCAGGACAATGACGCCTTTCTCCAGGAAGCCCTTATGAATCTTCTGATCCATGTGAACGACAGGGAGGAAAAGGCCCATATCAGGGAACTGGTGAAGGAATACATCGCCGGTTTCAGGGAGCCAGAGCGCCAGATGAACCGTTCCCGCATCATGGACACCCTGGCTAAAATCATTGCCAAACAGGACAGGGAGACTCCCATGAACAGCCTGAACGGGGAAAAGATAGAGAAAATTATCACAAGTCTTTTGTCATCCCCATGCAACTACACGCCCCTCCTGCACTTTGTGATACCTGTGGATTACCAGGGAATGAAGGCATTTTCCGAACTGTGGATAGATCCCAAGGACGAAGGCAGGAATGGGGAGCCGGGAAGCAGGGAGGGCGGTCATGTCCATGTGCTCATAACCTTTGATGTGCCGGGGGTGGGTCAGATGGAAGCGGAGTTTATGATGGCGGGAAAGGAACTGGGATTCCATCTGTATTGTCCGGAATCCTATATAGGAATATTTGAAAGCCTGGTTCCGGAGTTCCGCAATATCATGGAGGAACACGGATACAGGGCGTCAGGCATAGAGGTGGAGCGCATGGACCATGTGCGTTCCCTGATGGAAGTATTCAAAAATCTGCCGTTTAAAAGGACGGGTGTAGATGTCAAAATATAAGAAAAATAAAGCGGTTGCTTTAAGATACAATGTAGATGAGGACACATCCCCGGTGGTGATTGCTTCGGGGTATGGAACGGTTGCGGAACACATCATTGATATTGCGGAAAAAAAGGGGATTCCGGTGTTCAAGGACGACAGCGCGGCATCCCTGCTGTGTATGCTGGATGTGGGTAGCAATATACCGGTGGAGCTGTACGAGGTGGTTGCAGCCATTTACTGCAAGCTCATTGAAACCTCCGCCCAGATACGGGGAGTGGAAAAAAGCCGTTCAGAATCCGCATCTGCCGGACATAAAGAGGAAGCCAGCCAGCCCGGCCGCCTACGCCGGAACCTGGTATCCAGACACAGCAAGGATGACAGTCAACAGACAGTATGATAACAGGGGGTGTGGAAGATGGTTGATTTGCTGGACGGGTATGTAGGTTCGTCCTGCGTCATAAAGGCTAAGAACAACGACCTGATCAGTATGGGGGTACTGCATCGTATAGGCAAAAACTTCATAGATGTGGGCAGTTCCCGCAATGAGCTGCCGGGAATTCCGTACAATTTGCTTATTAAGCTGGAGATATACAACACACAGCTTGGATTTAAGGTGCTCATGGGCCGGGTATACCTGTCCTCTCCCAAGCTGGTCCGGATCGTGGAATTAAGCGAGGCCACCAATGACGAGCGCCGGGAGTATTTCCGGATCAGTACCAGGGACGAGGGAATCATTTATAACTGCATACGTGGAAATGGCACCCTGGACATGGGGGAGGAGTCAGAGGATTACAACGGCCTGAAGGTGCGTCTGGTGGATATCAGCCTGGGAGGCCTGATGTTCTGCACCAGGGAGGAATTCAAGGTCAATGACCGTTTCAATATCGTCATACCGGCCATGGGGGATTCCATGCTGTTTATATGTGAAATACGCCGCCGGGTGGATCGCCCGGAGGGGGGCTATGGCTATGGCTGCGAATTCGTGGAAATGGCCACAAAGCAGGAGGACCTGCTGTACCGGTATATTCTCAGACGGCAGGGGGATCAGCTGCGGAGAATACGGTAGGTCAGAGAGATGAGAGAAGGGATTGTTAGGAGGAAACGCGTATTATGGCTCAGAGGAGACCCAGGGACCAGCGTGTGGTCAGGAACCGGCGGGTGGCAATCTACACCTTCCTGCTGATCCTGACCCTGTTTTATATATCGGCCCACAGGACGGTCCAGAAGGAGCGGGAGTTGGAGGCGCTGCGGGCGGAGACGGCGGCGGAAGGGCCGGGGGGACAGGTGAAGGAACTGGCGGAAGGATGGCCGGGAGGGATGCCGGAGGAAGTAGTGGGAGGACAGACAGGGGGACAGCCGAAGGAACCGGTACAGGAACAGCCAGAAGGGTTGCCGGGAGCGCGGGTTTACAAAGAACGAGGCGAGATGGACGCAGATGGAGGTCTTAAAATTCTGCCGGAGGATATGTGGTGTCTGATACTTACCAACGCAGAGTATCCTGTGCCGGAAGACTATGAGGTGGAACTGGAAGCCATTCCCGGTACGGAGCAGTCAGTGGATAAGAGAATCTATGAGCCGCTGATGACTATGATTGGCGATATGAAGGACCAGGGATTGTCTCCGATAGTGTGCTCCGGCTACAGGACGCTGGACAAGCAGGAAAAACTGTTTAACAGGAAGGTCTTGTCCTTTGTGAAGGCCGGACATACCAAGGAGGAGTCCTACAATCTGGCCAGACAGACCATATCCATTCCCGGTTCAGGAGAGCACTGCCTGGGATTGGCAGTGGACTTCTATACCAGAAGATACCACAAGCTGGAAAGGGCCTTTGAGGATACACCGGAGAGTAAATGGCTGGTGGAACATGCCCAGGATTACGGTTTTGTCATGCGGTATGGGGAGAATAAGACGGATATTACCGGAATCCAGTATGAGCCCTGGCATTACCGCTATGTAGGGGTGGAAGCGGCAAACTATATGAAGGATAATGAGCTGTCCCTGGAAGAGTTTTATATTGAACAGAGTTTATATGGTTAAAGTGCACGAAAATTAATTGTGATTTTTGTGCACTTTTTTGGTGAACAAAATGGGAGGGGCGTACGATAAATATTACAGAGCGGAAGAGATGGAATGTTTCGGAAACTCGGTCCAGTGTCCGACAGGGCCCGTCGCTCATTGGAAGAACAAGAAAATAAGAGGGACAGGGAAGTCCCGGTATAAAACAATTACATGGAGGTAATTAGTATGAGGATTCAGCACAATATTATGGCACTTAATTCCAACAGGCAGTTGGGCGTAAACAACAGCGCAGTATCAAAGTCTCTGGAGAAGTTATCATCGGGTTTTAGAATCAACCGAGCAGGTGATGACGCCGCAGGACTGGCTATTTCTGAGAAGATGAGAGCACAGATTAAAGGCCTGGAAGCAGCTACCGACAACTCCCAGGACGCTATCTCCCTGGTACAGACAGCAGAGGGCGGATTACAGGAAGTTCATTCCATGTTAAACCGTATGACTGAGCTGGCTACCAAGTCCGCCAATGGCACTTATACGGATGATGTTGACCGTAAGGCATTGCAGGATGAAGTTTCTGCTTTGAAGGATGAGATTAACCGTATTGCTGATGGTACTGATTTTAATGGGATAAAGTTATTGGATGGCACAATGGGAGTTGGAACAACTGGCGTGAGTGGAAAAGTGGATTTGACAGCAGGTAAAGTAGATGCATTTAATGCAACTATTTCAGGTGCTGGAGAGAATACCAGCGTAGATTTTAAGACGGCAGTTGGAACTGCAACTGGGGTTAAGGCTGAGTGGCTAGGAGGAAAGTTAACCGTTACCATTACAGGTGCTAATGCTAATGATAAAATTACTCAGGAACAGATTAACCAAGCTTTAGCTTCTGCCACGGGTACTCCAGAAACTGCAAAGAATATCAAAATTGAATTGGATGGAGATATAAACATTAATGCTAAAACCACTATAGATGGTACCGCTACATTAGTAACAGCTAAAGCTGTGCAGGCAACTTCCGCAGACACAGGTGCTAGTGGTATATCAATTTCTTCTACTAAAGCAGGAGCGAATACCCATACTTTAACAACGAAAACTGCAGGTACAATTGGTGCAATTGTCGATGTAGATGGAAATGTAGCACTAAATTTGACGGGTACAAAGTCTTATACAGCTACCGAAATTAATAAAATGTTATCAGATGCTGGCTCAGATATAAGAATGGATTTTGAAGGTTCCAAAACGGGTACAGAAATTTCTGGTGCTAAGTCGGGGGTTGCGGCTAATGTTCTTAAATTGGGCGAAAATGGTAAGGCAGGTACTGGCCTTGCAGCTGGCGGTGGCATGAAGCTCCAGATTGGCGACACTAATGATTCCTATAACCAGCTGGAATTAAGCATTGCCGATATGCACGTAAACGCTCTCGATTTAAACAGCGTTAACATCAGCACCAGAGAAGGCGCTTCCGCAGCCATGAGCAAAATCAAAACCGCCATCAACACCGTATCCACCAGCCGCGGCAAACTGGGCGCTATCCAGAACCGTCTGGAGCATACCATCAATAACCTGGGTGTTACCACTGAGAACATCACTTCCGCAGAGTCCCGTATCCGCGACGTAGATATGGCTAAGGAAATGATGAACTACACCAAGAACAGCGTTCTGGTTCAGTCTGCACAGGCCATGCTTGCACAGGCGAATCAGCAGCCACAGTCCGTATTACAGTTATTACAGTAATTACAGTAATCGGGCAGGTTAACAGTGTAATATCTTCAAACAATAAACAGATAATATAAAAAAGGCGCTGCAAAAAGGCTGTGGCAGCACAGTCATGAAGCAGCGCCTTTTTGAGCCCTGCTATGGGGGTATACAATAAAATACAATTGTCTGTTTCGGCATTTCTTGCTATAATATATCATAATGTGAGAGAAATATTAGGTCCCTGGGGGAGTAGCCATGTCGTTAACAATTGTGTTGTCCAATCAGAAGGGCGGTGTTGGGAAAACCACGTCAGCCTATGTGCTGTCAACAGCCCTGAAGGAAAAGGGTTATAAAGTCCTTGCGGTGGATATGGATCCGCAGGGTAATCTGAGCTTCGCCATGGGGGCGGACACTGAGAGCGCCACCATATACGATGTGTTAAAGGGGGAGTTAAAGCCCAGGTATGCGGTTCAGAAATCAGCCCTGGTGGATATCATTCCCTCTAATATCCTTCTCAGCGGCATTGAGCTGGAGTTTACCGGCGCGCGCAGGGAGTTTCTTTTGAAGGAGGCGCTGGAATCACTAAAAAGTTCCTATGATTATATTCTCATTGATTCTCCGCCGGCCCTGGGAGTGCTGACCGTGAACGCGTTTACTGCGTCTGATTACGTCCTGGTGCCCATGCTTTCCGATATATTCAGTCTTCAGGGGATAACCCAGTTGGATGAAACCATATGCCGTGTCAGGAATTACTGTAATCCCCGGATCCAGATACTGGGGGTATTTCTCACCAAGCACAACCCCAGGACAAATTTCAGCAAAGAAGTGGAAGGCGCCCTGCGCATGGTGGCAGAGGATTTGGATGTTCCGGTTCTGGACACATTTATCCGGGACAGCGTTGCGCTTCGGGAAGCCCAGTCCCTTCAGCGCTCCGTGCTGGAGTATGCGCCTGAGTGCAATGCGGTGCAGGATTATAAGAAGCTGATACAGGAATTGATTCAAAGGGGGCTTAAGGCAGATGTCTAAGAGCAGGACAGAGATTGACAAGGAAATAATGTACCGCAAGATTATGCCGTCTGCCTCAAAAAGAGATGCAAAGACGGCGCAGGCAGATACCGGAAATTCAGGCGCAGGGCAATCAGATACCGCGCTTTATGACCGTGTAAATGGAGGCGAAGGCGCCATGGGTATGCCGGCCTTATCAGCGCCTTCGGCTGCTGCCATGGCAAAGACCCTTAAGCGCAGCCCGGTAACATTTCCTTTTAAGGAAGAAAATAATATGGTATTGGTAAACCTTATGGAGGAACTGGTGATCAATAAGCTGGAATCCACCCTGGACCGGTTTAACTGCTGTAAATGTGATAAGTGTAAGAAGGACATAGCGGCGCTGGCCCTGAACCGTCTGAAACCGCGGTATGTGGTGATGAAGGAAGGGGAACAGGAAAAGCGCAGGAAGGCGGAGCTGGAAAATGGTTCCGAGGTAACCGGGGCTCTGGTTCAGGCTATCCTGGTTGTGAAAAAGGCACCCTGGCACTGATAGGGATTGGATCATACACATTGGATGGTGCCAATTATAGGAAGCCAATTAAATAAATACCATGGGCCGTTAACAGGCAAAATCCCAGGATTCTGCTTGTTAGCGGTTTTTATTAACCCTGAAATTATTTCTCCCATCTGTCACCCTGCCTGCTGTCACCCCACCTGTCTCTTGACCGGTTACTGGATAATCCGGACCCGACCACGTCCTTCCCCCTTCCCCCTTCCGTCCACACCCCTGTCTAACCCGGCAAACCTGCCGCAATCATATTAAAAAAATAAAAAAAATTCCCTGGCACACTGTAAAGTTTTATCCGCCATGTACGATAAGTACTATAGAAATATCACAACCACTTATCAGGACCACCATACAAAGAGCATGTAAGGAAAGGAAGCCGGACATATGGATATAAAGGTATCAAGAAATTACGCAGCCTATCAGAAGGCAGTAAGCAATGCAAAACATACGGAAAAAAGCCTTTCCGCTCCCGTACAGGCAGCCGGTAAGGCTAGAGGAGACGCTATCTGCATCAGCAGCGAGGGTGTGAAAATGAGCGGTGCATCCTCATTTTCAGCCGCACTGTCAAGGTCCATGGAAGAAGGGGCTCCGGCTGATCGGATTGCCGCCATAAAGCAGCAGGTGCAGGAGGGGACATACCAGGTGCCGGCAGAGCAGATTGCCAGGCGCCTTATGAGCGGTCTGTAGGAGGGGAAAATATTGGAAGAAATCATTGATTTTTTGGGAGAATATGCAGAAACACTGGAGGCCATGGAACAAAAGCAGATTGAAAAGCTGGGACTTCTGATGACCAGGGAACTGGATAAGGTTGAGCAGACCATCATGATGCAGGAGGCCATGGATAAGAAGCTGGAGAACATGGAGCAGAGGCGCCGGAAGCTGTTTGTCTCCTATGGGATTGAGGGCAGGACCTTAAAGCAGATTGCTGAGGATGCAGGCCCGGAGCAGAGAAAGGAACTTATGGACCTGTACCGCAGAATGGACGGAGCCATTGGCAATATACAGTATTACAACCAGAAGGCGGAGGCGTTAGCCAAGTCGGAGCTGGAACAGATGGGAATTGACTCCCGGTATGTGGGAAATCCCACCGGCATCTACGGGCGTCCCGCGTTCAGCAAGGGCAGTAAACTGGAGAAAAAGGCCTGACAGAGGCTGACATAGGAGAGTGGTAAAGTGAGACCGACATTTATGGGGCTGGAGACAGCCAAAAGAGGAATTCAGGTTAATCAGAAGGCCATTGATATTGTAGGCAATAATATAAGCAATTCCAAAACAAAAGGGTATACCAGGCAGCGTCTGGATACAGTGAGTGTCCATACCTATGGAAGCAGCCAGTATAACTACAGTTCCATCCCCCTGGCCGGGCAGGGTGTGGATGCCAGGGGAGTGGCACAGATCCGCAATCCGTACCTGGATGCCAAGTTCAGGCAGCAGTACGGCGATGTGGGGTATTACGACCAGAAGGCAGCCATTATGGACCAGATAGAGGGAATCATCAGCGATCCGGAGGTAGAGGGAACCGGTATCAAGGCAGCATTGACCACCTTATCCCAGGCACTGGCGGATTTCAGCCAGTCCCCTTATCAGGAGACCAATGCCAATATAGTCATGAACGCATTTAAGGGTGTGACCCAGGTCCTCAATGAGTATGACGCCAATTTAAAGACCCTGATGGAACAGACTAAAAATGACCTGTCGGTGGCTGTTGAGGATATCAACACAAAATTGGACCAGCTGTCTGAACTGAACAGCTCCATTGCCCATGAGATATTCAGCAACAACGATTATGATGGGGTCAACTATGGGCCCAATGACCTTCTGGACCAGAGAAATGTTATACTGGATGATTTGTCGCGGTACGGCGATGTGCAGGTGACGGACCTGGAGGACGGAAAGATTCAGGTTAAAATTAATGGGAAAGTGGTGGTGGACGCTTCGGGGGCTTCCTACACCAATGATAAGCTTAACATAGGCAGCGACGGCGTTACTCTGACTTGGAACAGCAACAACCAGAATGCCAATCTGGGAGCAGGGGCCATCAGAGGATTTACGGATATGCTGACTGGTGCTGACCCAATCAATGCGGGAATACCTTACTACCAGAATAAGATGGACAATTTTGCCCAGACCCTGGCAGATGTGTTTAACAATAAAATTCATGCGGATGACCCTGATTTCCCTGATAAGTACAAGTTTCTTCTCCAGGGCGGTGTTGACGGCAAGGTTACAGCGGGAAATATCAGCATCAGTGACCAGTGGGCCGATGACGTGTCCTATATAATCCGCAAACAGAATCCGGACGGAGAGCTGGACAATCAGGATATACTGGATATGAAGGCGGCGTTTGAGCAGGATTTTAATTTTGGAGGGGAATACACGGGTACATTCAGCGAATTTATTACCAGCGTCACCAATACACTGGGAAGCGGAATCAAGACAAACAGCGCCAGGATGAGTGCTTCCCTGGCTATTGCGGAAAGCGCTGATTCGGAGCGTATGGGCGTGTCCGGCGTTTCCCTGAATGAAGAAGGAATCAGCATGATGACATACAACAAGGCCTATCAGGCTCTGGGAAGGCTTATGACCACCATGGACGAGCAGCTGGATATGATTATCAACAAGATGGGCATAGTAGGGCGTTAAGGAGGAGCATATGAGAATCACGGAAAATATGATGACATCTACCTATAACAGGAATCTCCAGAGGAATATATCTGATTTGGCGTCCTCCAACCTGAAGCTGTCGTCCAAGCGTCAGTATAATCATGTATCGGAGGACCCGGCAACAGCGTCAAAGGCCTTTGCCATCAGGGACCAGATTGCCAGGTCTGAGGAACATATCAGCGTGGTGAAGAACGCAAGGGGAGAGCTGGATACAGCGGATTCCAACATTGTTACCCTGAACTCCATACTTGAAACAGTATACGAAAAGGCCACCAAGGCAGGCGGCGCCAGCAGCCAGGATTCCATGGATGCCATTGCGGAGGAGCTGGGCGGTCTTAAGGAGGAGATTCTGCAGACCATGAACGCCAAGTATGGGGACAAATTCCTGTTTTCCGGTTCGTCCAACAGCGAAGCTCCGTTCACCGTGGATGGGGACGGAAATCTGCTGTTTAACGGCAAGCCGGTGGATGCCTATGATAAGAACGATCCGGACACGTATTTTGACGAGAATAAGCCGGTTTATCTGGATATCGGATTCGGTACATACGCGTCGGGAACCAACACGGCAAAGACAGGAATTAAGATTTCCACATCAGGCGTGGATGTGCTGGGATACGGAAAGGACGAGAACGGGCTTCCCAACAATCTCTACAGCCTCATAGGCAAGGTGGAGGAGCAGTTAAGGGGCGGCGATAAGGAGGGGGCAATGGATACCCTGTCGCAGCTTAAGAAGAAGCAGAGCAATATTTCCATTGCCACATCTGAGCTAGGAACAAGAGAAAAACTTCTGGACCGCACAGAGGACCGTCTGGAGACAGGACTTATTAATTTACAGAAGAGCCAGACAGACCTGGAGTCGGTTAAGATTGAGACGGAGGCTATTAACAACAAATCATGTGAGACAGCCTGGATGATTACCCTTCAGCTGGGATCCAGCATCATACCGCCGTCCATATTTGACTTTATGAAATAAGTTGAAAAGAGGTGTCTGAGGATGAACGTCCTAAAAATCACATCTACCCCCATTAAGCTGTCCATGACCTCCCAGCGCGCCAGGCTTGAGAGCAGGCTGCCGGACCCTGAGGTGGGAATCATCCGCAATCCGGGGAAGCTGAACATGAAATCAGATCATATCAAGGTGGATATTGATACGTCCCGTTCCAGGGACAGTCTGGGGTTCAAGACCGCCAGAGGGCTTATGAAGGATGCTGCCAGCGCAGGCCTTAAGGCTGCATCGGATGCCACTGCCCAGTATTCCAGGGTGGGCAACCAGATGATGCAGATTCAGGACGGGGTGACGGTATCCGGCATTATAAAGAATCAGATGATGGCCCAGACCAATGTGGTCACGGGGATTGCCTTTATTCCGTCAGTAGGTCCGGATATTTCCTGGGAGCCCGCTGATCTGTCCATTGACTTTGCGCCTGCCCAGCTTGCGTTTGATCCTCAGGTGCAGGAGCCGGCGGCCAGGTATGTGCCGGGCGAGCTCAGCGTAAATGTGGAACAGTATCCCAAAGTAGAAATAGAATATATGGGAGATCCCATATACGTACCGCCCAGCGCCAATCCGGCCGGAAATGAAGGGCCGCAGTAACAGGCGGTATGAATGACACCAGGGCCAGGGATGAGATAGGGGGATATGCTTGAAGATAGAGACGCGGGATTTTGGAATCCTTGAGATAGAAGAAAGAAATATTATAACATTTAAACAGCCCATATTCGGATTTGAAGAATATACGCAGTTTGTACTTGTAAATGATTCCAACATGGGAAATGGAATCTGCTGGCTGCAATCCATTGAGCAGAAGGACATATGCTTTATCATGCTGAATCCTCTGGAAGTAAAACGTGATTATGCTCCAGTTGTGATGCAGGATATATTAATCCTGCTGCAGGCGGTTCCTGAGGATGATTTGGACTGCTGGGTTCTCATGGTCATCGGAGAGACGTTCCGCAATTCTACAGTAAACCTGAAAAGCCCTATCATCATTAATCATAAGACGAATCTGGCTGTCCAGGTAATACTGGACCAGGATTATCCCATACGGCAGTCCATATTCAGCCAGGGAGAGAGGGACGGCCTATGCTGATTTTATCCAGGAAAAAAGGCGAATCAATTAAAATTGGCGATGATATTGAGATATTTGTGTCCGAGATTAAAGGCGACAAGGTGCGTCTGGGCATTTCAGCGCCCGGCGATATGAAGATATGCCGCACGGAGCTGTATCTTACCATGGAGAATAACAAGGAAGCATCGGATAAGGTGGATCTGCTTAAGGTGTTCCAGCTCTCCAGAAACCTGAAAGCTCTTGCCCAGGAGGATGAAAAGGAAGTTAGGGAGGAGAAAAATGGAAGTGCTTGAGCAGATGAGGATGCTGCTCAGGGAAAAGGCCATTCTGTTCGGACAGTATGAGCAGGAGACCCTGAGACTGGATACGGATGACCTGGACGCGGTGGACGATATCGTGGATGCAGTACAGGCACGGCAGGCCCTTATAGATAAGATAAACGGACTGGACCGGAGGATTGCCGCTATCGGGGAAGCATCGGCTTACGGCGCGCGCTGTTTTCATATTGGGAAAAATCAGTGCGATTATGCCGGCCTTACTGAGGCTGAGCAGGCAGTATTCCGGGTCGGGCAGGAGGTATTTGCCATCATGACCAGAATCCGGGAGCTGGAAGACGGAATACCGGGAAAGATGGCAGTGATTCAGGAACAGCTCCAGGAAAAGATAAAAAAGAATAATGTAAACGGTAAATTTACCGGATATCTGAAACAGATGGGACAGGGGAGCAAAGGGGTGCTCTATGATAAACGCAGATAGGGGGACAAACAATGTCATCAATCAATACAGTCAGCGGCAACGGCAATAAGAATTACGTATCAGGTCTTGCTTCCGGCATGGATACGGAGAGTATTGTCAAGAGTCTTCTGATGGGTACCCAGACCAAAATAGATAAGCAGTCAGGATTAAAGCAGCAGCTTGAATGGAAACAGGATATTTACAGGGACCTGATAACAAAAATCAATACCTTTAGTGATAAATATTTTTCTTATTATGGTTCGGGCGATACCAATCTCATGAGCCAGAGCCTGTTTAAGACAATGACCGGAATCAGCAGTTCCGGTGCCATTAAGATAAGCTCTGTCTCATCCAATGCGGTCAGCTCCATGAATATAAGCGAGATACAGCAGCTGGCAACAGCTTGTTCGGTAAAATCATCAGGCAACGTGACCGGTGAGCCAAAGGGACAGGAGGCGGATCTTAATGCATTGGCAGAGGGAGAAAACTCTTTTTCCATAACGCTGGATGGGGTCAACAGGACCATAACGTTTACAAAGGGTGCAACAGAACAGGATACCATTGATAATATTAACCAGGCATTATACCGTAATTTTGGTACATCGGTGGGTATGAGCCTAACGGACAGCACGGCTGAGGACGGCAGCAGCATTAAGGTCATGAAGCTGGTAAAGCTGAATGAAAATGGTAAGGAAACCAGTGAGGCGGTAGACTCTTCCAGAAGGGTTATCATAGAATCAGCGGGGGACAACCGGGATACAATTAAGCACATGGGATTTTCGGGCGGTTTTTCCAATAAACTGGACTATGGCACATCCTTGAAAAATATGAACTTTGCCACGCCTCTTGAGGGAAACAGATATGAGTTCCAGATAAACGGCGTGACCATAAAAGGACTGACCGGGGATTCCACGCTCAGTGATGTAATCAGTGCCATCAACAGCAGCGACGCAGGGGTAAGGGTATCCTATTCCTCGGCGGCTGATAAATTTATTATGGAATCATCCTCAACCGGAGAGATATCCAATATAACTATGTCCCAGACTTACGGGAATCTGCTGACCACCATGTTCGGCGTGGAGGCAACGGGTGTGCAGTCATCGCTGTTTTCCCAGAATATTACCAGTGATAATTCCGTGGATTTTAATACCATTGTAGAGAATCTTAATAGTGGAAGGGACCAGTCCCTTACATTCCAGGTAGATGGAGAAGATTACACGGTAAAGTTGGAAGGAAAAAACGGCGTAGGGAATTATAAGAACGCGCAGGCTGTTATTGACGCCATTAATTCCAATCTTTCCAGGGAGTTTGGCAGCGGGAAGGTGAACTTTTCACTGGAGGATGACCCTGACATTGCAGGAAATAGTTTCGTGGCAGTGAATTCTTCTGAGCATAGTATTCTGTTTACGACAGCTAATGTAAATGACGGCGGAGCAGATGCGTTTGGCTTTGCTGAAAACCAGACGAATGTACTCGGTAAAGACACCACATGGGATGCTGCAGGTATGGCTGGTAAAATAAAGGTCAATGGAACTGAAGTTTACATTACTGGCAATACAACATTGGAAAAGGTGGCTGTCAGGCTTCAGACGGCCATAACCAATGCCGTAGGCGGGAACCCTAAGGTAGAATATAAGGACGGCCGTTTTAATATAACAGGGCTAACCGGGAATGTAAAAATTGAGGGCGTGGAAGGCGATATAACCGATGCGGATGGCAGCATAATAAAAAAGAATCCCGTAGAAATAATGTTTGGAAAGAAATCAATACAGAATGTTCCTAACATTAAAACAGTAACCTCCAATGCAGTTACTGATACAAGAATATTAAAAGGAAATTTAAAGTTAACTCTGGAGGATGGGACCACAGAGGTTATTGATGTTAATAATTTAAGCATTCCTAAAAACTTTGCAGACTTAGCAGCGGAAATTCAGGGCATAGTCGGAGCCGGAGTGTCAGTAAGCTATACGACGGATGGTAAAATCCAGATTCAGGGAACATCAAAGGGATTTAACATAGAGGGAACTGATACAGAGGGCAAAGCCCTTATGAACAGTCTGTTCGGGCAGGACGGCATGACATTTTCGTCGCAGATGACAGCCCAGGTAACCGCCGGCCAGAACGCCCGCCTCACAGTAGACGGCACTGTCATTGAGCGTAATTCAAACACCTTTGAACTGGATGGAATTACCATGGAATTAACCTCGGAATACCATGATACAGGCACCCCAATACGCTTGACTACATCCCGGGATACTGATAAAATAGTAGACAGTTTAAAGAGTTTTGTAGAAGATTACAACGCGCTTGTGGAAGAACTGAATGAACATCTGAAAGAGACTGCAAATTATAAGAAATACGCGCCTCTCACCGATGAACAGAAGAAGGAAATGAGCGACAAGGAGATTGAACTCTGGGAGGAAAAATCCAAGGAGGGCCTTCTCCACAATGACGCCAACATTACCAGCTTTCTGGGCGATATGAGAATGGTTCTTTACAGCAGTGTGGAGGGCGCAGGGCTGTCCCTTTATGATATCGGCATTGAGACATCCGATAACTGGAGGGATAACGGCAAGCTGGTCATTGACGAGGATGTTCTTAAATCCATGGCCGCCACCAACCCTGATGCCATATGCAAGCTGTTTACAGACAGGGACCAGGGGCTGGGAACCGGCATGCAGAATGCCCTTAAGGACGCAGCCAATGTCAGCAGCGGAAGCCCCGGCACCATGGTGCGCTATGCGGGAACAAAGGATGTTCTTACTACCAGCAACACCCTCTATGAGGAGATGAAGCACATTTCAGAGACGCTTTCCAATCTGAATACCAAGTATCAGCTGGAAAAGACACGGTACTGGAATCAGTTTAATGCCATGGAACAGGCCATATCGAATATGAACAGCCAGAGTTCCTGGCTTACCCAGCAGTTCTCATCATGATGAAGGAGTAATCACTATGCAGAATCCATATGCAAAATATAAACAGCAGTCCATAATGACCATGACCCAGGGAGATATGATTAACCTTCTGTTCGATGAGACAATCAACCGTCTGAACAAAGGTCTTGCGGGGCTGGAGGCAGGGGACTGCGAAGCAACCAATACCCATTTTAAGAAGGCTCAGGCTATTATCAGCCATCTGGCATCCACACTGGATCCCCAGTATCCGGTTTCCAAGGGATTGTCTTCTCTCTATGAGTATTTTAATTACCAGATCATACAGGCCAATGTGAGGAAGAACCCGGAGACGGTGAACGAGATTCTTCCCATGATAGAGGAACTGAAAGAGGCATTTGCCCAGGCGGATAAACAGGTACGTATAGGCCACACAGGCTGATGAGAGACAAGGAGGCGGAACATGCCGTTATTTGATGACAGGGCTTTGGGAGCTCTGGAAAGAGGGATGGATGGCATGTGGCTGAAGCAGCAGATTGCCAGCCACAACATTGCAAACGTGGAGACGCCGGGATATAAGGCGAAGAAGGTGGAATTTCGGGATGTTCTTTACGAGACAGCCCAGGGAACAGAGCGTATATCCAAACCAGTGGTGGAAGAGGACGGAAACACCCAGGCCAGGCCGGACGGCAATAATGTCCAGGTGGAAAAGGAAGAACTGGAGCTGTGGAAGGCCTATACCCAGTATTCGGCTCTCACAGGGCGTGTGTCAGGCAAGCTGTCCACGCTGCGGTATGTAATTAATAACACGGGCAAATAAAGGAGACAGATATGGGGTATTTGGATTCTCTTAATATAACGGGTTCCGCTCTCACAGCAGAGCGGTTCCGCACGGATATCATCATGCAGAACCTGGCAAACCAGAACACCACCAGGACGGCAGAGGGAGGTCCCTACAAGAGGAAGCAGGTTGTGTTCAGGGAAAATACACTGAACTTTAAGAGCGAGCTGGGAAAGGCCATGACAAAGGCGGAGAATGGCGGCGTATTTGTGGAGGAAGTGGTGGAGAGCCAGAATCCTTCGGTGCCGGTCTATGATCCGGACCATCCGGATGCGGATGAGGATGGGTATGTGATGATGCCCAATGTGAACAGTGCGGAGGAGATGGTGGATCTGATGGCTGCCTCCCGCGCCTATGAGGCGAATGTCACGGCCCTTAATGTTGCAAAAAGCATGGCTCTAAAAGCACTGGAGATTGGTAAATAAATGAAAAGGCAGAAGGATGAAGAAGGAGGCCAGGAGTGGTTAAATACCTACGCGGATATGATAACCCTTGTCCTGACCTTTTTCGTATTATTATACAGTATTTCAAATGTAAACCTGACCAAACTGGAGGAGGTTGCGTCTGCCATGCAGAGGCAGCTGGGAATCGAGGCAAAGACCGAAATTGAGGACGTGCCTTCCGATTTGAAATATCCTGTTGTAGGGGAAGGCGCCCAGGCGCCGGAAGACGCGGAGGCGCCGCTGCAGCAGACACAGCAGCAGTACCAGGCATCGGCCAGGGAAATGGCTGATATGGCCAGGGATATACAGACATATTTTGATTCGGAGAATCTGGACGCGGTTGTCACCAACAGTGAGAACGCGGTGTACATCCGTTTTAAGAATGATTTACTGTTTGCGCCTGACAACGCAAATCTTACGGATGCCAGCAAATCCATGCTGGACGCGGTTGGAATCATGCTGAAGGAAAAGCAGGACAATATCCTGGCCATTTACATAAACGGACACACGGCCCAGGCAGCCAATTCCCTGATTAACGACAGACTCCTGTCCTCAGAAAGGGCGGATAATGTGGCCATTTACCTGGAGGAACAGGTGGGAATCCCCCCAAAAAAGCTGATATGCCGCGGTTACGGAAAATATTATCCTATTGCGGATAATACTACCAGGGAAGGCCGCGAACAGAACCGGCGGGTGGATATGATTATTCTCGGAACCGGATATAAACCGCCGGATACGGTCCAGGGAATGGAGACAATGGATCCCCTGTTTCCGGTGACCATGCCGGGGGATGAGACTATGATGCAGGAAGGAACAGCCAGTGATTAAGAGTTACGATTTTAAATCACCAAAGAAATTTACAAAGGAGCGCATGAGCACGGTGGAGAATCTGTATGACAGCTTCGCCCGTGCCCTTGCGCCGTATCTCACAGGTCTTCTCCAGTCGTTTTGCGAGATTAATATTAATGGTATAGTGGAGAAGCGTTACCAGGAATTCAGCAGTTCTGTGCAGGATCATTCCCTTTTTGGCATGATTACCATGAGTCCTGCAAATAAAGATTATAATGAGGCGCCTCTGACCATGGAAGTGGATACCAGGCTGGCGTTTTTTATGATTGAACGTCTTTTGGGCGGAGTCGGGTCAGAGTATGATTTATCCAGGGACTTTACGGATATTGAGAAGGCTATTTTACAGTATGTCCTGAAAAAAATCACTGAGTTTTTAGGGGAAGCTTGGGGACAGTACCTGGACATCGAAGCATCCCTGACAGGGCTTCAGACCAACCCCCACCTGCTTCAGATGAGCGCCCAGGAAGATGTGGTTATCCAGGTGGAGCTGGAGGTGGTGATTGAGAAACTGAGAGCCAGAATTAACATGGTGATGCCGGCCCCCAATGTGGAGGAGCTCACTTCCAAGTTCGGCTATTCCTTTGCGGTCAGCCATAAGAAACAGGATGAGGACAAACAGAAATCCAAACGGCACTATATTGAACAGCACCTGTTGGAATCGGAGGTTGAGCTGAGGGCCATACTTCACGAATTTACCCTGGATGCCCAGGATATACTGCAGCTTGCTCCGGGGGATGTGATTCCCCTCAACAAAAAGGTGGACAGCGCCGTATCCCTCTATGTGGAGGATGTGGCCTGTTTTGAGGCCAGGGCGGGTCAGACAAAGATGCGCAAGGCAGTGGAAATCAGCAGAGAATTGTAGCCGGGAGGAAAAGGCATGTTATCAATGGACAAAGAAGCCATAAAGGAGCTGACGGAGATGGAAGCGGTTCCTATATGCAATATATTAGGCTCCCTGCTGGGCAGAAGCGTGAAGATGTCGGTGTCAAAGGTGGAGGAGACAGACATGGGTTCGCTGGCAGAGGGCCTGCCCCACTTTAATGTGGCCATAGAGAGCAGAAAAGCTGTGGGGGGCATGTCGGCGGACCAGCTGTACATCTTTGCCAAGGAGGACATGATAAGGCTTACCAACTATATCATGGGTGTGCCGGTGGATGCCCAGAGCCCCCTGGATGAGATTGCCCTCAGCACCTTGAAGGAAGTTGCTTCCCAATGTGTGGGCGCTGCCATGGATGAACTCAATGACTTCCTGGGAAGGGATATGAGGGACACAATAACCAGGATATCGGCATTTGACAACACAGAGAGGATACAGGATATTATTCGCAGCTGGAATGCGGAGGATTCCGTGCTTTTAATGGGGCTGCACTATGTTATTGACGGGGTGGTGGAGTCAGATGCATATATTGTTGCCGCCCAGGCACTAAAACAGGTGCTGGGTATTTCGGATATGGCGGACATGCCCTGTCAGGAGACAGGGGGGCAGACCCCGGGGATGCCGGCAGCGGGGATGCAGACGGCAGAACACAAGGAGGCCATTGCCGTTCAGGAGGTGTCCTTTCCGGAATTTAAGTACACACCTATCGTGTATGCCAAAGAACAGATAGGGGAAGAAAAAAAGAAGCTGCTGGACATAACGCTGGATGTATCAGTCAGGCTTGGCAGTACGGTTTGCAGTGTAAAGGATATACTTTCCCTTAAGGAGGGTCAGCTGTTGGTACTGGACAAGCAGGCAGGTTCACCGGCTGATGTGGTTGTGAACGGAGAACTGATTGGCAGAGGGGATGTGCTGGTAACCGGGGACCGATTCGGGGCACGTATCATCGAAGTCGTGGGCAAGAGGGAATAATATGGCATTTTTAAAGATACTGTTTTACCTTATTGTCCTGATTGCGGTACTGGTGCTGGCCTATTACACCACCAGGATGCTGGGGCGGGGCATGGGACGGACCCGGGGTACCGGGGGAATGGAGATTCTGGACCAGATGGCACTGGGCCGTGACAGCTATCTGCTGGTGGTAAAGGTGCAGGAGAGGATTTTCCTGATAGGGGTATCTCCGGGCAGGATATCCAAGGTAGAAGAGCTGGAATCCTACGATAAGAAGGGGGAGACAGAGGGGGCGCCGGATTTTGTTTCCCTTCTGTCATCCCATATGAAGGAGCATTTTCAGGAAAAGGGACAGAGGAACAGACAGGATAAAAAGGCAGGAGAAAAGAATCATGAGTAAAATACTGCGAAAGACAGGGAAAATCATAGGCGCCGGGACCTTTGCCTGGATGTGGGCGCCGGGCGCTGTTACATCCTATGCGACGGATGTGTCTCTGACCCTGCAGGGGTCCTCCGGCACAGGAAAGCCCATGGATATGCTGGATATCATGTTTTTATTCCTGTTTCTGGCTGTGGTTCCCTCCCTTATCATTATGATGACAAGCTTTACCAGGATTGTGATTGTGCTGTCGTTTCTGCGCAATGCTCTGGGCACACAGCAGTCGCCGCCCAACCAGATTCTGGTAGGGCTTGCCTTGTTTCTGACCTTATTTATCATGAGTCCTGTAATTGCCTCGGTCAACACCCAGGCATACCAGCCTTACCGGGAAGGGCAGATTACCAGGGAACAAGCCTTTGAGCGGGCCCAGGAGCCCATGAAGGAATTTATGCTGAAACAGACTGAGAAAAAAAGCCTGGATTTGTTTCTGTCCATATCCAAAGCACAGCCGCCGGATATATCCCAGGGACAGGAAGGGTATATGAAGCTGGGGCTTACCACCATAGTGCCCTCCTTTATTCTCAGTGAGCTGAATAAGGCATTTACCATGGGATTCCTTATATTCATTCCCTTTCTGATTATCGACCTGGTGGTGTCCAGTACGCTTATGTCCATGGGCATGGTTATGCTGCCCCCTACCATGATTGCACTACCCTTTAAAATCATGATGTTTGTGCTGGTGGATGGGTGGAGTCTGGTGATTAAGACCCTGGTCCAGAGTTTCAGGTGACGCTGAGGAGGAATTTGTATGAGCGCTGAACAGGTAATGGAAATCATGAAGGAGGCCATGCTGGTTGCATTTGAAATCGCAGGCCCCCTTCTCATCATAAGTATAGCGGTTGGGCTGCTGGTGGCCATTTTCCAGGCGGCCACCCAGATTCATGAACAGACCCTTACGTTTGTGCCCAAGCTGATTGTCATTGCCCTGGTGCTTTTAGCCCTGGGGTCCTGGATGAGCAAGGTCATGAATGAATTTGTAGTGGAGCTGTTTGCCATTATGGCAGCTCTTTGATGAGAGTGGTGCGGTATGGACAGCAGTGTATTTGAGTATTTTGATATCTTTCTTTTGGTCCTGGCAAGAATGGGAGGACTGGTCTTTATCAACCCCGTGTTTTCACGCAGAGGAGTTCCGCCCATGGTACGCACCGGGCTGGTGCTGGCCCTCAGTCTCCTGATTGCGCCCGGAGTCAGAAGCGGAGCCGGACAGGTCATGGCTTTTAGTACCTTTGACATGGTGGAGTCCCTTATAAGAGAAGTCATACTGGGCCTGGTGATTGGCTGTGTGTTTCACATATTTTTTTATATGCTCTATGTGGCAGGGGACTTTCTGGACACGGTGTTCGGACTGGCCATGGGAAAGGTCATGGACCCGGCAGGCGGAGTCCAGACCTCTATTCTGGGCCAGTTTGTCAACGTGTTTTTTTACCTCTATTTTTTTGCCACGGGCTGCCATCTGACCATGGTGCGTCTTTTTGCCTACAGCTACCAGGTGGTGCCGGTGGGAGCCGGGGCCATACTGGGAGGGCGTATCCTGTGGTATATCATAACCCTGTTCGGTTCTGTATTCCTGATGGTGATAAAGCTGGTTCTGCCTTTTGTGGCAGCGGAGTTCATTCTGGAGATGACCATGGGAGTGCTTATGAAGCTGATTCCCCAGATTCATGTGTTTGTCATCAACATACAGTGCAAAATCCTCCTGGGAATCATGCTGATGATGCTCTTTGCCTATCCCATGGGCGCATTTATGGACCGGTATACAGAGGCCATGATGACGGAGGCCCAGAAGCTGCTTATGATGTTTGGGTGACGGGTTCTGGGCATAGCCCCGGTTAATGTTAAATGACCGGGCGCGGATTGAAACAATACATGGGGAGAGGAAGTGGTGACAGGTGGCTGCTGAGGAAAAGACTGAGAAAGCCACGCCAAAACGGCGGCAGGACGAGCGCAAAAAGGGAAATGTGTTCCAGAGCAATGACGTGGCTGCGGTGTGCTCGCTGCTGGTGCTGTTCCACTCCCTGAAGGCCCTGGCGCCCATGATGTATGAGAGCTTTGGGGAGTGTATGCATCTATTTTTTTCATATGCCTCATCGCCGGATATATTCTGGCAGGAAGGGGGGAAGGGACTGTTCATGAAGGCCGTGCTGGTGTTCTTCAAGGCGTCCCTGCCCCTGCTTTTTATCGGGGTGCTGACAGCGGTTATCGTCACCTTTTTCCAGACCAGAATGGCATTTTCATGGGATGTGCTCAAATTCAAGTTTGACAGAATCAGCCCCCTTAAGGGTTTTAAACGTATGTTTTCCCTGAGATCTGTGATTGAACTGTTAAAGTCCCTGATTAAGATTACAGTGCTGGGATGGGTGGTGTGGTTTTTCCTCAAAGGCAGACTGACGGAGCTGACAGGACTCATGGAGGGCACAGTGGCTTCTGCCTTGATTTATGTGGGCAATACAGTGGTTTCCCTGGTGGACACAGTGGGAATTGCCTTTGTGTTCCTGGGAGCCGTGGACTACCTTTACCAGTGGTGGGAATATGAGAAGAATCTGCGCATGAGCAAACAGGAGATAAAGGAAGAGTATAAGCAGACGGAAGGCGACCCGCAGATTAAGGGAAAAATCCGTGAGAAGCAGCGCCAGATGGCATCCAGGCGCATGATGCAGAATGTCCCCAATGCAGATGTGGTAATCCGTAACCCGACCCACTTTGCAGTGGCCCTGGGGTATGATTCCGGGAAGAACAGGGCGCCTGTGGTGCTGGCCAAGGGAGCGGACCATCTGGCCCTTAAGATAGTGGAGGTGGCTGAGGCCAGCGGCGTGTATATCATGGAGGACAGGCCCCTGGCCAGGGGACTCTATGATACGGTGGAAGTTGACATGGAGATTCCGGAGGAGTATTATCAGACAGTGGCTAAGATACTTGCCTTTGTCTATAAACTCCAGAAAAAGGACATGTGATTGTGGATAAATTTCCTGGAAATGAGGTTTGCAGTGGATAACAGTATGATTTTCTTTGACAGGGTCACTAAAATATACGGAAACGGGCAAAAGGCCCTGGATAATGTGAGTCTTAAGGTTGGCAGGGGGGAGTTTGTGTTTCTGGAGGGAGACAGCGGCGCGGGAAAGACCACTATGCTGGAGCTGATTTTAAAAGAGACCGATCCCACCCAGGGGAATATACAGGTCAATGGGATTGAGCTGGCAGGCCTCAGAGAACGTCAGATTTACCAGTACCGCCGTTATATAGGGATGGTATTTCAGGATTTCCGGCTCTTTTCTGATTTTACGGTATATGAGAATGTGGCATTTGCCCAGCGGGTCGTGGAGGCGGATTACAAAACCATGAAGCGCAGGGTTATGGAAGTGCTGAATCAGGTGGGGCTTGGTTCCAAGGCAAAGTACTACCCGGACCAGCTCTCCGGCGGGGAAAAACAGCGTACCGCCATTGCCAGGGCCATTGTGAACCGGCCGGTGCTTCTTCTGGCCGATGAGCCTACGGGCAATCTGGACCAGAAGAACGCAGAGGATATCATGCGCCTGCTGGAGCGGATTAACGGCCAGGGGACAACGGTGCTGGTGGTTTCCCATAACCAGGAGCTGGTAAGGAGCATGCACAGAAGGCAGGTGGTGCTGCGCAGAGGACAGGTGGCCAGGGACCTTGCAAGGGAGGCAGCGGCATATGGGTATTAGGACATTGCTCTACCTGTTCCGTCTGGGGCTTAAAAATCTGTGGCATCACAGAGTGTATACGGCGGCGTCTGTCATTACCATGTCGGCCTGTATTTTTCTGTTCGGCCTGTTTTATCTGGCGGCAGCCAATGTGGACAGCATGGTAAAAAAGACAGAGCAGGAAGTCTATGTGGCTGTGTTTTTTGATGAGGGAATACTGCCGGAGCGGGTGGAGGAGATAGGAAACCTGATTCAGAGCCGTCCGGAAGTGCTGCGGACCGTGTATGTGTCGGCAGACGAGGCCTGGAGCGGGTTTAAAGAGAAATATTACGAGAATGCGGAGGCATTGGACGGAATCTTCGAAACGGATAATCCGCTGGCTTCCAGTGGGAACTACCAGGTATATATTGACCGGATAGGCAGCCAGGAAGGCTTTGTGGAGTATGTGCAGAGCATTGAAGGCGTGAGGAAAACCACCCATTCAGCGGATACGGTCATGGCGCTTTTAAAGCTGCGCCAGGGGGCGGCCCGCCTGATTGCGGGAAGCGCGGTGCTGCTGGTACTGATATCAGTGCTGCTGATTCACAATACCCTGTCTGTGGGCATTGAGGCCCAAAAGGAGAAAACAAGGGTCATGCGCCTTATGGGAGCGCGGGAAGGCTTTGTGAAAATTCCTTTTATGGCGGAGGCTGTTGTTATGGGAGCGGCAGGAGTGGTTATCCCGCTGATTCTTCTGATGTGGCTGTACCGTTGGGGACTTGCCTTTGCCGTTTCCGGTCTGAATGGTCTGGGCAGCCTGAGAGGACTGGAGTCCGGGCTTCTCACCGAGGCCCAGGTATTTCCCGGACTTATCCGTGCATCCGTACTTCTGGGGATTTTTACAGGGGTTGCGGGAGGATTGTCTGTTATGGGGAAGTTGAAGCGCAGGAAGAAAGAGCGTTGATGTGTGCGGTTTCATATAATGGGGATTTAATATAATAAAGCAGGATTTCCGCCCTTTGGAAGGGAGGGAAATCCTGCTTTATTATTACTTTTTATTTGGGCCTGCTGATATTGCGCTGCGGCGGACATTACGGGGATCAATTCCGGCTTTCCGTATTCTGTCTCCCGGCCTCATCCTGCCGCGCCAGCCACTCCGCAAAATATGGTTTAATGACGCTGAAGGGAGCCGGGCCTATATCCAGAAGGAAACGGTTGAATTCCATGTTGGTATAGCGGCTGCCAAGGGTTTTCTTGGCCTCGCGCTGCATGCCCAGGATTTCCAGGTAGCCCACATAATACTCCAGGTAATTGGCCGGATTCTCCGCAATGTCATAATAGATGGTGGTAATAACAGAGGAATCGCTGATGCGGAAGTAGTGGTTTAAATAGTCCTCCACCTGCTTGATATCCCAGCCCTCATAGTGGATATTCACATCCAGAATAGCGTACAGGGCAAGGGTGAAGGCGGCATTGTGCTGAAGCAGCTCTCCCAGGTCCGGGTCCAATCCGTTGTTCAGGCTGTAGGAATAGTATTCCACATAGGTGGCCCAGCCTTCTGAATAGCTGCTGAAGCTCAGGAGCTTGCGCAGGTTGCAGGTGTTATGTTTGTTGAAATAGAGGGTTTGGTACATGTGGCCGGGATAACCCTCATGGGCCAGGGTGGAGTACAGGTTCCTGGCGGTATTGGTGCTTCCGTTGTTGATGTAGATGGAATTGTCCTGGGGGCGGTCAATGGGCACGGTCAGGTAGAAGGCCGGGCTCAGGGTGGCCTCCAGGGCAGCGGGCACATTTTTAATGCTGCATGTGTAATCCTCGATGGCCGGGAAATCCTTTGCGCACTGTTTCCTCAGGTCCTCCAGAATCTGGTTGGGATCGGTGAGGGCGAAGGAGTAGGAGTACAGTTTTTTTGCCAGGGTGGGATTTTCGGTCAGCAGCTCATCCATGGCAGTCAGGTCATCCATCATCTGATCGCTCATGGCTTTTTTCAGGGCAGGAATATCCTGATAGGAAGTGCCGGTATATGCGTTCACCAGGTACTGGTAATATTTCTTGCCCTGGGGGAAGTAATACAGCCCTTTATCATTGGTTCCGGTGCCTTTTAGGGGAGTCAGCCCCTCGATCAGCTTCTGGTATGCGGGCACGAAGTGTTCGTCAATGGCAGTATGGTTCCTGGCAATGAAATCCTCCTTTTCCTGCTTTGTCAGTCCCTCCACCTGCTCCAGACGCTCCGCAAATGTTTCCGCCATGAAGCTGTGGTCCGCGTCCAGAAGATAGGCGTTGCAGGAATTGAGGATACGGTCGATGACCGTGTCGCACAGCCCCAGCCCGGCATCGGTTTTTTCCTTCTCAAAGGCAATGATGCTGTCATAGTAGGTGTCAATGGAGGACAGGAGGGAAAGGTAATCCTCCACATCCTGTTTACTGTAAAATACATACTCGGACAGAAGTATGGGAAGCTGCGCCTGTATGCCCAGGGAGGAGGAAAGAGGCTGGTCGTAGAGCTCCAGTCCTTCACTGTCCAGCATGGTATTTAAATAGGATGACAGGATGTTGTATGTGAGCAGCTGGTCCTCACGAAGCAGGCGGCTGTCTATATCATTTAATTGTACTTTCAGGGATTTTGCATCATTAAGAGCCTGTTTACTGTCCTCCAGGGATACGGTTCCCAGGGTTTTATCGTAGTCAGTGATGCCGTAGGCGGCCGGATTGGCCAGGGTGTAGTGAAGCGTGATAAGGGAATTGTCAACTTCGTCCAGGAACAGGTCGTTGGTCAGCTGGTCAAAGGACGCCTGGGCATCAATGGTTTTCTTCTCATATTGTTCATAGGACTGGGTACTTTCCTGGGCAGCGGATTCCTTTGCCAGAGGAGCGGATGCCTGAGGACGCGCAGGCGCCACGCATCCAGCTGTCAGGCAGATAACCAGAAGCAGGGATAAAAGATATTGTAAAAATATTGTTTTTCGTTGTCTCATTCTAAACAAATCCTCCATTGGGGTGTCTGCTGCATTTTTATTACGACATTATATAGTATATGAGCGGAAATTACAACTTATGAGCCGTGAAAAAACTGGCAGGGCCTTCCAAAGAGGGAAAAAACAGGGGGCACGTCTTGACGAACATGGGGGAAACGCTTATACTTAAAACTATTAAAATAAGCGGATTGGGCGCTGCGGCCGCCGGAGCATTTTTATGAACTGCTCTGCCCCGGCTCTTTGTTTCCGCTCAGAAAAAGAGGGAATTAATCATATGTGTCAGGATTGTAAAAAGCCATATTATATTACCACGGCCATTGCCTATGCTTCCGGCAAGCCGCATATCGGCAATACCTATGAAATCATTCTGGCTGACAGCATAGCCAGATATAAGAGGGAGCAGGGATATGACGTGTTCTTCCAGACAGGTACGGACGAGCATGGACAGAAGATTGAAGAAAAGGCTGAGGCAGCAGGTGTTACTCCCCAGGAGTTCGTGGACAAGGCAGCTGCTGAGATAAAGCGGATTTGGGATTTGATGAACACTTCCTATGATAAGTTTATCCGCACCACGGACCAGGACCATGAGGCCCAGGTGCAGAAGATTTTCAAGAAGCTTTACGACCAGGGCGATATCTATAAGGGATATTACGAGGGGCTGTACTGCACTCCCTGCGAGTCCTTTTTCACTGAGTCCCAGCTGGTGGACGGCAAGTGTCCGGACTGCGGACGCGAGGTAAAACCTGCCAAGGAGGAGGCGTATTTCTTCCGCATGAGCAAGTACGCTCCCAGGCTGATCGAGTATATCAATGAGCATCCGGAGTTCATCCAGCCCGTATCCAGGAAGAATGAGATGATGAACAACTTCCTTCTTCCGGGACTTCAGGATTTATGCGTGTCCAGGACCACCTTCAGCTGGGGCATCCCCGTTGATTTTGACCCGAAGCATGTGACCTATGTATGGCTGGATGCCCTGACCAACTATATCACCGGTATTGGTTATGATTGTGACGGCAGCAGTACAGACCAGTTTAAGAAGTACTGGCCCGCTGACCTTCATCTGATTGGCAAGGATATCATCCGATTCCACACCATCTACTGGCCCATTTTCCTGATGGCCCTGGATGTGCCCCTTCCCAAGCAGGTATTTGGCCATCCATGGCTGCTGCAGGGCGACGGTAAGATGAGCAAGTCCAAGGGCAACGTGCTCTACGCAGATACCCTGGTGGATTTCTTTGGCGTGGACGCGGTGCGCTATTTCGTGCTTCATGAGATGCCGTTTGACAATGACGGCGTCATTTCCTGGGAGCTGATGGTGGAGCGCATGAACTCCGACCTGGCTAATATACTGGGCAACCTGGTAAACCGCACCATCTCCATGAGCAACAAGTATTTTGACGGCGTGGTCTGTGACAAGGGTGTCTGCGGGGAAGCGGACGAGGATCTTAAGAAGGTAGTGCTGGAGGAAGTGAAGAAGGCTGATGCCAAGATGGAGCAGTTGCGTGTGGCAGACGCCATGACGGAAATCTTTAATATCTTCAGAAGATGCAACAAGTATATTGATGAGACAACACCCTGGACACTGGCCAAGGATGAGAGCCAGAAGGACAGGCTTGCCACCGTGCTCTATAACCTGACAGAGGCCATTGCCATCGGAGCATCCCTTCTGTACTCCTTTATGCCGGAGACAGCTGAAAAGATCCTGGCACAGATTCATACGGGCAAGCGTGAACTGTTCCAGATGGATGCCTTTGGATTATATCCAAACGGACAAAAGGTGACGGATAAGCCGGAGATTCTCTTTGCCCGCATGGACATCAAGGAAGTGCTGGAGAAGGTGGAAGCCATGCATGGGGCTGAGGCAGCAGACCAAAAACAGGCAGGCGGCCAGGACGGATCCTCTGATAATGCAGAGGACAGCGGCATTGACCTGGAGGCCAAGCCGGAGATAACCTATGATGATTTTGCGAAGCTTCAGTTCCAGGTGGGGGAAATCATCAAGTGCGAGGCAGTTCCCAAATCCAAGAAGCTCCTTTGCTCCCAGGTAAAGATTGGAAGCCAGGTGCGTCAGATTTTAAGCGGCATTAAGGCTTACTACTCTCCAGAAGAGATGGTGGGCAAAAAAGTTATGGTAGTGACCAACTTAAAGCCGGCCAAGCTGGCAGGCATGGTGTCTGAGGGTATGATTCTCTGCGCAGAGGACGCAGAGGGCAGCCTGGCACTTATGACGCCGGAGAAAAGTATGCCGGCAGGAGCCGAAATCTGCTGATGGTTCGGTTAGCTGTGAGACATTAAAAAGAATATGATGAATACCGGACAGGAACCGTGGAAAGCGTGTGCTTTTTATGGCTGCCCGGAAGGCAGGAGCGGGCGGTGATGACCTGCTCCTGTTTTTAAATCAGGCGTATTTTGCATGATTAACTGGAAATGGAGGGGATTATGAGGATACTGAGCATAACAGCCCAGAAACCCCACAGCACGGGGAGCGGTGTTTATCTTACCGGCCTGGTAAAGGGTTTTGCCGCACTGGGGCATGAACAGGCCGTGGTGGCAGGGGTCTATGAGGAGGACGAGATGCATTTTCCCGAAGGGACCCGGGTCTATCCGGTATATTACAAAACAGAAAGCCTGCCCTTTCCCATCGCGGGTATGTCGGATGAGATGCCTTATGAGAGCACCATATACAGCCGGATGACAGAGGATATGGTGGACGTATTCAAAAGGGCATTTCTGGAGAAAACAAGGGAGGCAGTGGAATGCTTCCGGCCGGATTTGATTCTGTGCCATCATCTGTATCTGCTTACGGCAGTGGTGCGGGAGGCATTTCCCCAATATAAAACAGCAGCCATATGCCATGGCACAGGCCTGCGCCAGGTAAAGAAGAACAGCCTTGAACGGGACTATATTCTGGCTCACATAAAGGAATTGGATAAGGTGTTCTGCCTTCACAGGGAACAGAGGGAAGAAATCAGCCGGATATACGGCGTGCCGGGAGAGCGGCTGGAAGTGATTGGAAGCGGATTTGATGATTCCATTTTCCGCTATATGCCGGTTCAAAAGGAGAATGGGGTCAAGCGGCTGATTTACGCCGGAAAGCTGTCTGAGAAGAAAGGTGTCATGAGTCTGCTGCGGAGCCTTACGTATCTGGAACAGCTGCAAAGAAAGGATGGGGAGCAGCAAGGACAGGGCATAGGACAGCCCGCGGCTCCTATGAAAATAGAGGTATGGCTGGCCGGGGGATATGGAAACCAGCTGGAGTATGAAACCATTAAGAAGCTGGCGGACCAGTCCCCTTACCCGGTGAAATTCCTTGGAAGGCTGGACCAGCCCCAGCTGGCAGAACGGATGAATCAGGCGGATGTTTTCGTGCTCCCGTCCTTTTACGAGGGTCTGCCTCTTGTGGTGATAGAGGCTCTGGCCTGCGGTCTGCAGGTGGTCTGCACAGACTTGCCGGGGGTCAGGCCCTGGCTGGAGGAAAATATCGGAACATGTGCCGTGAAATTTGTGCCCCTGCCAGCCATTGTAAATGCGGATGAGCCAGTTGAACAGGAGCTTCCGCAGTTTGAACGGCGCCTGGCTGAGGCGATAGCTGAAAGCCTGGGAGCGGATGGCAGCAGGCAGGGAGTGGATAGCAGCAGGCAGGGACCGGATAGCAGGCCGCCGGAAACACCGGGCGGAGAAAGTTTGGCCGCAGCGGGTCCGTCCATAGCATCCCCGCTGCCTGATTTGAGCCGCATATCCTGGACAGGCATAAGCAAAAAGATATTAGAATCCTGCAATCTTATATAAATCCCCCAAAATCTGGATGAAAATGGGAGAACCATACCCTGTTTCCTGGAAAAATCGACCTAAAGTGGGAGAAACTTGCAATTTTCGCCATTTTGGAGTATGATGAAAGGAAATTAAAACATGAGGGGGCTATAAAGCCCGAAAGAGGGTACGATATGGGTAGAGGACGCAGCCGCGGGCCATACGGCGGCCGCCGACAGGGGCTTACGGGAAACCAGCTGAAGATTCTGGGAATTGTGGCAATTCTAATTGATAATATAGGAGCAGTGGTGATTCAGGGAGGGATTCTTCATGGAACAGACAGTGCTCTTTATCATGCAGTGCTGCTGACGCCTTCCGGGCATTACTGGGTGATAGCAGGACAGGTCTGCCGTTATGTGGGGAGACTGGGGTTTCCTATCCTGGCATATCTCACGGCAGAGGAATTTGTGCGCACCAGGGACCGCCGGTGGTACGCCGTCAGGATGCTCCTGTTTGCCCTGTTGTCTGAAGTGCCCTTTGATTTGGCTGTGTACCATACCATGTATTATCCCCACTATCAGAATATGATGTTTACCCTGTTTGCCGGGGTGCTGGTTATGGCTGTCATGGAGTCCACCCAGAATCCGTGTTTGAAGGCAGGGGCTCTGGCAGCGGGATGCGCGCTGTCTTGGGTGCTGCAGTTTGATTATAATGTGGTGGGAGTCCTGTTCATAGCTGCCATGTACTGGTTCCGCCGCAGTGATACGGCCCAGGTGGTTGCGGGAGTGGCAATCTGCGCAGTGGAGAGCATCAGCTGCTATTGTGTGTCAGCCTTGTCTTTTGCGCCTATTGTATTGTATAATGGAAGGCGGGGGGCATTTCAGCTTAAATATATGTTCTACGTGTTTTACCCGGTACATTTTCTGGTGCTGTACGGTGTGAGCATGTGGATTGCAAAAGGAGTTTAAAATCATGATATTTGACACACATGCCCATTATGATGATGAGGCATTTGACGGGGACCGGCCGGAACTTCTGGGACGTTTGAAAGAAGCCGGGGTCGGTGCGGTTATGAATGTAGCTGCCAGCCTGGGGAGCTGCCGAAGTACCCTGAAGCTGGCCGAAGCCTATGACTGGATATACGGGGCCATGGGAGTCCATCCCAGTGAGACAGGGGAGCTGGACCAGGAGGGCCTACAGTGGATTAAGGAACAGTGTGGCCGCCGGAAGATAAAGGCCGTGGGCGAAATCGGCCTGGATTACTACTGGGAGGAACCGGCCCACGATATACAGAAAAAATGGTTTGAGGCACAGATGGATTTGGCCAGGCAGGTTAAGCTTCCAGTCATCATCCACAGCAGGGATGCCGCAAAGGATACCCTGGATATGATGAAGGCGGCTAAGGCCGGGGATATCGGAGGCGTCGTCCACTGCTTTTCCTACACCAGGGAAATGGCCAGGGAGTACCTGAACATGGGATTTTTCCTTGGAATCGGAGGCGTCCTTACCTTCAACAATGCAAGGAAGCTGAAAGAGGTGGTGGAGTATATACCTCTGGAGTCCATTGTATTGGAGACAGACTGTCCCTATCTGGCGCCGGTCCCCAACCGCGGAAAGAGAAACTCATCCCTCAATCTTCCCTATGTGGTGGAGGCTGTCAGCCAGCTTAAGGGAGTGGACCCGGAAACCGTTGTGAAGGTGACCTGGGAAAATGGAAAAAGGCTCTACCGGCTGTAGGCAGCCCGGTTATGGGAAACAGAGTTGACAAATAGACAAAAAGCGCTGTAGTGTACGATATACAGCGCTTCTTTTTTGACTGTTCTTTTGCCCAGGCATTGACTTTTGGACGGGAATCCATTACTCTTAAAAGAGGGCCGAATCCGGTCCGCAGAAAGGAAATTATAATACATGGCGACTTTGGGTAATCCGAAAAATACCATTGAAATCATACAGAAATATCAGTTTGCATTCCAAAAAAAATTTGGTCAGAATTTTCTCATAGATACCCACGTGCTGGACAAAATCATAAGTGCCGCAGGGATTACCGGGGATGACTGCGTGCTGGAAATAGGACCGGGAATCGGAACCATGACCCAGTACCTGGCGGAGCATGCAGGAAAAGTGGTTGCAGTGGAGATTGACACCAATCTTCTGCCCATACTGGACGAGACATTAAAGGGCTATTCCAATGTGACGGTTATCAACAGTGATATCCTGAAATTAGACATGAACCAGCTGGTGGACGAGTATAATGATGGAAGGCCTATCAAGGTGGTGGCCAACCTCCCATATTACATCACCACGCCCATTATCATGGGATTGTTTGAGAGCAATGTGCCCATTGACAATATCACTGTTATGGTGCAGAAGGAGGTGGCGGACCGGATGCAGGTGGGACCCGGCTCCAAGGACTACGGCGCCTTGTCCCTGGCAGTGCAGTACTATGCAAAGCCTTATATCGTGGCAAATGTACCGCCCAACTGCTTTATTCCACGCCCCAATGTGGGATCCGCGGTTATCCGCCTGACAAGGTATAAGGAACCGCCGGTACAGGTGGACGAGCCAGGTGTCATGTTCCGGCTTATAAGGGCCTCGTTTAATCAGCGCAGGAAGACGCTGCAGAACGGATTAAATAACTCGCCGGAGGTTCCGTATACAAAGGAGCAGATAGCGGTTGCCATTGAGAGCCTTGGTGTTCCTGCTTCTGTCAGGGGGGAAGCATTGACGCTGGAGCAGTTCGCCGGCTTGTCCAATTATTTTACCCGCACAGCGGGAAATGGGGTTTAAGGTTCGCAATATGATGCCAGGAATACAAAAACGGGGTCCGTGGTGTATTTCACGGGGATAAAGGGGAATAATCCTGGAAGGACAATTATCTGAATCATCAGAGAAATTATATATAAAACAGAAAGGAAGGTAAGTCGATGAACAAAAAAGTGGGTAAAATCCTGACAGCTGCGGCAGCAGGAGCAGCAGTGGGCGTGGCAGTGAAGAAGCTGCAGGACAGCCGGAAGGAAAAGGAAGATGAGAGGATTGCCGCCATTGAGGAAGCGGTGATGAATAACCGGGATTATGGCGACAGGAAAGCTTATCTGGTAGGCGGAGGCCTGGCCACCCTGGCTGCCGCCGCGTATCTGATCCGGGACTGCAGGTTCCCTGCCAACCAGATAACGGTTTACGAGGGCATGCACATACTTGGGGGAAGCAATGACGGTATCGGTACGCCGGAGCAGGGCTTTGTATGCCGCGGCGGACGTATGCTCAATGAGGAGACCTATGAGAACTTCTGGGAGCTTTTTGGTTCCATTCCATCCCTGCGCCAGCCCGGACGCAGCGTTACGGAAGAAATTCTGGAGTTTGACCATGCCCATCCTACCTGCGCCAAGGCAAGGCTGGTGGATAAGGACGGCAACATTCTGGATGTGAAATCCATGGGATTTAACCAGGCTGACCGGATGGCCCTTCTGAAGCTGCTGATGACAGATGAGAAAAAGCTGGACAACCTGACCATCCAGGACTGGTTTAAGGAAACACCCCATATATTCGAGACCAATTTCTGGTATATGTGGCAGACCACCTTTGCATTCCAGAAATACAGCAGCCTGTTTGAGTTCAGACGGTATATGAACCGCATGATTTTTGAGTTCAGCCGTATCGAAACCCTGGAGGGAGTTACCAGAACTCCGTTAAACCAGTACGACAGCGTGATTCGTCCTCTGGAGACTTATCTGAGGAAGGCCGGAGTCAACTTCCGTGAGAACTGCGAAGTGACAGATATAGATTTTGCGGACGGACCCGGAATTACGGTAAAGACCCTGTATCTGAAAAAGAAGGTGGAGAGCACAGATGACTCAGGTGAGGAATCAGACGCTCCGGCCGGTCCTTCCTATGTGACGGAGGAGGTCCAGCTAAATAAGAGCGATATCTGTATCATGACCAATGCGTGCATGACGGACAGCGCTACCCTGGGAAGCCTTTACAAACCCGCGCCCGCGCCTGAGAAGAAGCCGATCAGCGGTGAACTCTGGGCCAAGGTGGCCGGAAAGAAGCCGGGTCTGGGAAATCCGGAGCCATTCTTTACCAAGCCTGAGGAGACAAACTGGCTCAGCTTTACTGTTACCTGCAAAGGCGATGATATTTTAAAGACCATTGAGAATTTTACCGGCAATGTACCTGGCAGCGGCGCTCTGATGACCTTTAAGGATTCCAGCTGGCTTATGAGCAGCGTGGTTGCGGCTCAGCCTCATTTTGTGAACCAGCCCGCCGACCAGACCATTTTCTGGGGATATGGACTGCATACAGAGGCCATTGGCGATTATGTAAAGAAGCCTATGAAGGATTGTACCGGCCAGGAGCTGTTAAATGAATATCTCCATCATCTTCATATTCCGGAGGACAGGATTGCGGAACTGATGAAGACGGTTATCAATGTGATTCCCTGCTATATGCCTTATGTGGATGCACAGTTTGAGCCGCGCAAGATGAGCGACAGGCCGCCGGTGATTCCGGCAGGTTCCACCAACTTTGCAATGGTGAGCCAGTTTGTGGAGATTCCGGAGGACATGGTATTTACTGAGGAATATTCGGTACGCGCTGCGCGCATTGCAGTTTACGGCCTTTTGGATGTAAAGAAAAAGATTTGCCCGGTGACGCCTTACAACAGGCAGCCTAAGATTCTTTTGAAGGCGCTTAAGAAATCATATCTGTAGCGGGGCATATCCATCATATGATTAAATATCGGGCCGGCAGAAGCCGGCCCGGACTTTTGCAATACATACAGGCGGAGTACATACAGGATAGGAGACAATACCAATGATATTTATAGGAGGAATCAGTCAGGGGCAGAAAATACTGGATTATGTAAAGACTGTCATATGTGACCGGTGCGGCGGATACGGGCGATACCAGGTTTACATGACCTATATGTATTTCAGCTTTTTCTTTATTCCCCTGTTCAAGTGGAATAAGAGATTTTATGTAAAAATGTCCTGCTGTGATGCTGTCTATGAGCTGGACCCGGAGATGGGAAAGGCGCTGCTTCACGGCCAGCAGGCAGATATAAAAAGTTCCGACCTGACGTTGGTTCAGGAGGGGCGCCGCAGGGGCTATTACGACAGCGGAACCTATAAGACCTGGAAAAAATGCGGAAATTGCGGATATGAGACAGAAGAGGATTTTGAGTATTGTCCTAAATGCGGCAGGAGACTGTGACGGACAGCGGTGCGCAGACGGCAGCAGGAGAGAAATCAGCAGCCCCTGCTGATATGAGACCGAACCAAGAATTTTTCTAAACTTCAACCTAGCCATGGCTCTTCTGGTATAGTATAATGGAATCAGCCTTTACGGGCATCTGATATTTGGAGAGGTGTCGGATGCTGCAATGGTTAGCAGCCATTGCATAAGAGAAAGGATGGGAAAATCATGGAAAATCAGAAGATGGATTTGATCCTTCAGAAGTTAGGAGGGATCGAAGGAGGCCTTGCCTCGGTAAGAGAAGATGTGCGGTCGCTGCAGGGAGACATGCAGACAATCAAAGGAGACGTGCAGACAATCAAAGGAGACGTGCAGACGCTCAAAGAGGATGTGCAGACGCTTAAAGACAGGGTAACCAACATAGAGATTACCCTGGAGAATGAGACCAACAGGAATATCCAGCTGATAGCAGAGGGACATTTGAACCTGGATCGAAAGCTGAATGAAGCGTTAAAGGAATTACAGCCTAATACCATGTATCATTTAAAAGTGAATCACCTGGATGGCGAGGTCACCAAGATGAAGCGTATGTTGAATATGGCATAAAACGGATACCGGTATGGAATGCCGCAGTTCAGTTTTCACGGTTCAAATTTCATAACAATTTCAGCAAACAAGAGAGGATTTTGCAAGGCAGTAACCAGCTGCATTGCAGAATCCTTTTTGCGTTTTTGGCCCTCCATACAAGCTGTATCCATAGCCGCGTATGGGAAGGACCAGGAAACTCTGCCTGTTTTTACCTTTATTTTACGCGAACCTGCTTTTGGATTTTACCTGGACAATTTAGAATTTATAAGTAGATTTGGGAGAGAGAAAGGAACGGAAATGGCGGATATTTCACTGGTAAATGTATGTAAAACCTATAAAGGGGGCCAAAATGCGGTCAAGGATTTTAGTTTGGATATCAGGGACCGGGAGCTGATTATTTTTGTGGGGCCGTCAGGCTGCGGAAAGTCCACTACACTGAGAATGATTGCAGGACTTGAGGATATTTCCTCAGGGGAATTATGGATGGATGACTGCCTGATGAACATGGTCGAACCTAAAAACCGGAATCTGTCCATGGTATTTCAGAATTATGCCTTATATCCCCATATGACGGTGTATGAGAACATGGCCTTTGGACTCAGGGTACGCAGGACCGCGCCCGGTGAAATTGATGCCAGAGTAAGGGAGGCAGCCCGAATTCTGGAAATCAGCCATCTGCTGGACCGCAGGCCGGCTGCATTATCAGGAGGACAGAAGCAGAGGGTTGCAATCGGAAGCGTGATTGTGAGAAAGCCAAAGGCTTATCTTATGGACGAACCCCTGTCCAATCTGGATGCCAAGCTGAGGGCACAGATGCGGGTGGAAATAGCAAAGCTTCACAAACAGCTTAACGCCACCATCATATATGTGACCCATGACCAGGTGGAGGCCATGACTCTGGGTACCCGGATTGTTGTTATGAACCAGGGAATGATACAGCAGGTAGCACCTCCCGCAGAGCTTTACCGGAATCCTGTAAATAAATTTGTGGCGGGATTCATTGGTTCCCCCACTATGAATTTTCTGGATGTGGATGTGCTGGAAGAGGATGGGACAGTCTGGCTTCTGGGACAGGGATGGCGGCTTCCTCTGGAAGGATACCAGGCCAGGAAATTAAAAGAAAAAGGGTTTGCGGGAAAACGGGTAACTCTGGGGATCCGGCCGGAAGACCTTCATCAGGAAGAATGCAGCCGGAAAAACGGTTCCGACGGTTTGAACGGAAATGACAGCGGGTGGATTGGAGTTCACATAAGTGTCAGGGAAATGCTGGGAAGCGAGGTGCTGCTTCACGGCAATACAGGGGATATGGGCCGGCTGTCGGCCAGGATGCCGGCGTCCTGCCGGGTGAAGCCGGGAGAATTCCTGCGCCTTTACGTGGATATGCCTCAGATTAAGCTGTTTGATATACAGTCAGAAGAAAATATTTTATTTGATTAGGAGATAGTATGAAATCAGATTCATTATTAAAAAAGGCAGGGCCCTATGGATATATTTTACCGGCTCTCCTGGTGTTTGCCGTATTCCTGTTTTACCCGTTTTTCAAGACCATTTACCTGAGTCTTTATAAGACAAATAAAATGGGGCAGGCCAAGCTGTTTGTGGGACTGGGAAATTATATGGAGCTGTTTCAGTCGGAATCATTTTATAACAGTCTGGCAGTAACCCTTCTGTTCGTGGCAATCGTGGTGGCGGGGAGCATGGCCCTGGGACTCCTGGCAGCTGTCCTGTGCAATAAGGCATTTCCGGGAATCCGTATATTCAGCACGGCTTATGCGCTGCCCATGGCCATTGCGTCCAGTTCCGCAGCCATGATATTTAAAATCATGCTTCATCCTTCTATCGGTATTGTAAACAAGCTGCTGGGACTTGATATCAATTGGATTAACGACCCCAAATACGCGCTCATATGCGTGGCCCTGCTGACAGCCTGGCTTAACAGCGGAATTAACTTCCTGTATTTCAGCGCCGGACTCAGCAATATTGATGAGACTATCTACGAGAGAGCATCCGTGGATGGGGCCAACGGGATTCAGAAATTTTTCCGGCTGACACTGCCGGGTCTCAGCCCAATCATGTTTTATACCATCGTAGTGAATATCATCCAGGCATTCCAGTCCTTTGGCCAGGTGAAGATTCTGACCCAGGGCGGACCGGGGGAATCCACAAACCTGATTGTGTATTCCATTTACAGGGATGCGTTTTTTAACTACAGGTTTGGCAGCGCGGCGGCACAGTCCGTCATACTGTTTGCCATCATCATGGTCATGACGCTTATGATGTTTAAGGCAGAGAAGAAAGGAGTCAGCTATTAATGGAACAGACAATGACCATAAAGGGACGCAAAAGAGTCAGCCGCGAGGAAATCATTAAAGTACAGGAGAAAGCCAACAGAAAAGCCATGACTGTAAGGAGAGTCAGGACTGGAGCCCTGATTGCAGCCAATGTGCTGGTATCCCTCTTCGTTCTTCTGCCGCTGTTATATGCGGTCAGCGTGGCGTTTATGCCGCCCGGCGAATTGTTTACCACGGAAATGAATCTGGTGCCCAGGCAGCCTACATGGGACAATTACAGGCAGGCCCTGGTAAAAATACCGCTGGTGCGGTTTGTGTGCAACTCCTTTATCACAGCCGGGCTGATTACAGCGGGACAGATTATTTCCTGTTCTTTGGCTGCATTTTCCTTCTCCTTCCTGGAGTTTAAGGGTAAAAACGCACTTTTTATGCTGGTAATGGCCACCATGATGATTCCGGGAGAGGCCACCATCATATCAAATTATCTGACGGTGAGCCGGTGGAACTGGCTGGATTCCTACCAGGTGCTCATTGTGCCCTATCTTACGTCAGCAATGGGAATCTTTCTGTTCCGGCAGTTTTATAAATCATTTCCCATCTCTCTGTATGAGTCGGCAAAGATTGACGGCTGCGGAAATCTCAGGTTCATTTTCCGCATCCTGCTTCCGCTTACCAAGTCGGCCATAGGAGCCATGGCGGTGTATACCTTTATCAATGCCTGGAACATGTATATGTGGCCTTTGCTGGTGACCGGATCCAATGAAATGAGAACCGTGCAAATTGGCATCAGCATGTTAAACAGCGTGGACGCCCAGTCCATTACTTTGATGATTGCAGGCGTGGTCATGATTATCCTGCCCTCCATTTCTATCTTCATATTGGGGCAGAAGCAGCTGATCCGTGGGATGTTCTCAGGAGCAGTGAAGGGTTAGGAACACCCGGAAAGGGATTACAGAAGTAAATAAAAGAAGAAAAAGAAATAAGAAAATGAAATAAGAATAAAAAATAAACGGAGGAATAACAATTATGAAAAAGAGATTAATCGGTTATGCTGCAGCCTTACTGGCAGTATCCATGCTGGCAGGGTGCGGCGCGCCGGCAGCAGGCACGGGCACTGCGGCTGACCCGGGTTCCCAGGCAGGTGCATCCCAGCCAGGTACATCCCAGTCAGGTACATCCCAGGCAGACGCTTCCCAGACAGGCACATCCCAGACAGATGCCTCCCAAAGTGCAGGCGCAGAGGGCGCTTCCATCACCTTTTGGCATTCCATGGGCGGAGTGAACGGAGAGGCATTGGAGTATCTGGTAAATAAGTTTAATTCAGAAAACACCATGGGAATCCAGGTGGAGGCCCAGTATCAGGGAGAGTATGACGATGCCATCAATAAACTGAAAAGCGCCCAGATTGGCAATATGGGTGCGGATTTGGTACAGATTTACGACATTGGAACCAGGTTCATGATTGATTCCGGGTGGGTGGTGCCCATGCAGGAGTTAATCGACGCGGACGGATGGGATAAAACACAGATTGAACCTAACATCGCGGCGTATTATACTGTAGGTGACACCTTATATTCCATGCCCTTTAACTCATCCACGCCTTTGCTGTACTACAACAAGGATATGTTTGACAAGGCAGGCATTACACAGGCGCCTGGAAGCCTTGGTGAGATCGGCCGGATTGCCGATGATTTGGTGAACAAGGGCGGGGCAGGAGAACCTATATCCCTGAGCATTTACGGTTGGTTTTTTGAACAGTTTACCTGCAAGCAGGGACTGAATTATGTAAACAACGGAAATGGACGTGAGGCAGCTGCCACAGCGGTTGAATTTGACCAGAACGGGGCTGGGGCAAAGACACTGGCGGCCTGGAAGGAACTGTACGACAAGGGCTACGCGCCCAATGTGGGCAGAGGCGGCGATGCGGGACTGGCAGATTTCAGCTCCGGCAGGTCGGCCATGACCCTTGGATCCACTGCCTCCTTAAAGCAGATTCTGGAAGATGTAAATGGCAAGTTTGAGGTGGGAACCGCTTATTTCCCCATGGTCAGTGAAAGCGATAAAGGCGGAGTGTCTATTGGAGGCGCCTCTCTCTGGGCCCTGAACAATGAGGATGAGGCTAAGAAGGCCGCCACATGGGAGTTTGTTAAGTTCCTTGTTTCACCGGAGAGCCAGGCTTACTGGAACGCCCAGACAGGATATTTCCCTGTGACTGTCAAGGCTCATGAGGAACCTGTATTCAGGGAGAATCTGGAAAAATATCCCCAGTTCGGCACTGCCATTGACCAGCTTCATGATTCCGCTCCGCAGTCAGCAGGCGCCCTGCTCAGCGTATTTCCTGAGGCAAGGCAGGTGGTTGAAACGGAGATAGAGAACATGCTTAACAACGGAACCAGCCCGGAGGAGGCTGCATCTGAGATGGCGCAGCAGATTAATAAGGCAATCGGGGAATATAACCTGCTCAATGAATGATAATCATGGATTGGAGGGTATACTGAGTATGAAGACACAGGTTTGGGCCCACAGAGGCGCGTCGGCTTACGCGCCGGAAAATACGCTGGAGGCATTCCGGCTGGCAGCGGAAATGGGAGCCGACGGGGTGGAGCTGGATGTCCAGTTAAGCAGGGACGGTGAGCTAGTGGTGGCCCATGATGAGACCATCGACAGGGTGAGTAACGGCACAGGGTATATAAAGGATTATACCCTGGCCCAGCTTAAGAAACTGTCCTTTAACAGGCTGTTTCCCAAGTTTAAGGACGCCCGGATTCCCACGCTTAAGGAAGTCTATGAACTGTTAAAGCCTGCGGGGCTGACAGTGAATGTGGAGCTTAAGACCGGCATCATACTCTACCCTGAGATTGAGGAAAAGGTACTGGCTCTCACTGCTTCCATGGGGATGGAGGACAGGGTGATTTATTCATCCTTCTGCCACCCCAGCCTGGTAAGGCTTAAGGAACTGGACAGCGGCCTTAAGACAGGGCTTCTGTACTCGGACGGCTGGATTGGCGCGGCAGACTATGGGCGGCATACAGTGGGAGCGGATGCCCTGCATCCGGCCCTGTACCACATGCAGGATCCGGATCTTATCCCGGCTGCCAGAAGGCAGGGACTGGCAGTGAATGTATGGACGGTCAATGAAGAACCGCATATGGAAATGCTGGTGCAGCAGAAAGTGGACGCTATCATTACTAACCGGCCGGACCTGTGCAGGCGGGTCGTTGACAGGTACACAGATCTATGACAGAATATTTGACAGAAAGCAGGCATATATGATAAGACTGGTTGCAATTGACATGGACGGCACCCTCCTGCGCCCTGACGGGCATATTTCAGAGAGGAATGTGCGTGCGCTTAAAGGACTTAAGGCTATGGGAGCCGAGTTTTTGATTTGTACGGGACGCAGCTATATAGACGCATTGGAACCCCTTAAGGAGGCCGGACTCAGGGCGCCTGTGGTGTGCATGAACGGAGCCGCTGTGTATGATTGGGACGGCAGGCTAATGGACGAGATACGGCTTTCTGAGAGACAGGTAAGGGGAATCCTGGACTGCTGCCAAAAGGAGGACATTATCTTTGATTTCATGACAGACAGAGGCAGCTATACCACAGCCGGGGAGGCACAGTTTAGGGCATGTTTTGAACGGAATGTGCTGCTTCCCATGGCGGAGTTTACCTATGAGGGAGTGAGAGACCGGTTCTCCTTTGTGGAGGAAGGACAGCTCTTTGAGCTGGGTCTGGCATTTTATAAAATATCGGTCATCCATGAATCGCAGGAGGTTCTGGGCAGAATTAAGGAGCGCCTGTCCGGTATAGCGGAACTGGCGGTTGCGTCTTCCTTTGCCACCAACCTGGAGCTGACCCACAGCTATGCCCAAAAGGGCCGGGCTCTGGCTTTTTACGCGTCCTCCAGGGGCGTGAGACCGGATGAAATCATGGCCATAGGAGACAGCGAGAATGACTATTCCATGCTGTCCATGGACATAAAATATACGGTTGCCATGGGAAATGCCATGGAGAGCATTAAACGTATCGCCAGATGCCAGACCCGCTCCAATATACAGGATGGTGTGGCATATGCCATAGAAACCCTGGTTCTAACCAGGGAGGCCAGGGCGTATTAGGTCTCTGAGTGATGGGGACGGAGCATAATTTTACAGGTGATAAGCAAAGAGTCCGCAGGCTCTGCCCCGGCTCTTTTTTTGTTGTATTCAGAAGGTATGTGAGAGTTTGAATGATTTCGGATTGACAAATAAATAGTCCGGTGCTATGCTAAATGACAACAGGGAGCTTGTGAAGCAGGCTGAGAGGAAGTAATCGAACTTCGACCTATCGCACCTGATTTGGGTAATGCCAACGTAGGGAAATATGAGACATGTATGTGTATTCAATGCATAATTTAAGTCCATATCCCGCGCGGTATGGGCTTTTTTATATCAGAGAAAAGTTCCGGCCTTTTGCGCGGTATGGATATAAGCAGGATTTAACGCTGTGCAGGAAATACGCCGCTGTACCAGAAAATATGCCTCTCTACCAGGAAGATAGGCGGGCTCCAAGTAAAAAACATGGAGGTATGACTATGAAAGTAAACATTAAAAAACTGGCGGTAAGCGCCATGCTGACAGCGGTGGCCGTGTCTTTATCCGGCTTTTCCATCCCCATAGGGGCATCCAAATGTTTTCCGGTTCAGCACCTTGCCAATGTACTGGCCGGTGTTTTCCTTGGGCCGTGGTATGGCGTGGGAATGGCGTTCTGCACATCCTTTATCAGGAATCTGATGGGGACAGGCAGTCTGCTGGCATTTCCGGGCAGCATGGTGGGCGCATTTTTAGGGGGGTATCTGTACCAGCGTTTCGGCAGACTGACACTGGCCTACGTTGGGGAGGTGTTCGGCACCGGCATACTGGGCGGAATGCTCTGCTATCCGGTAGCCACACTGGTGATGGGGAAGGAAGCAGCCATTTTTGCCTATGTAATCCCATTTCTTATGAGCACCATGTGCGGTACGGTCATTGCCGCGTTCCTGATTGGCGTGCTGTATAAGTCCGGGGCGTTTCAGTATATGAGGCGGATGCTGGATCTGGATGTACAGACCGGCAAAGCCATGGGAAGATAACAAGAAAAAGGATAAATCAGATAATGCAGAGACAATGGATGAAGGACTTAAGGGAGCGCTCTCCCAGAGTCCACTGTATAACCAATTATGTTACGGCAGGGGACGTGGCCAATATGGTCCTGGCCGCAGGCGGCTCTCCTGTTATGGCCCAGGGGCTGCATGAGGTGGAGGATGTTACCTCCATCTGCAGCAGCCTTGTCCTTAACCTGGGGACCCTGGAAGAAAGGACCATACCGGCCATGGAGGCAGCGGGAAGAAAAGCGGCCGGCCTGGGCCTTCCCGTTATCCTGGACCCGGTAGGAGTCACTGCATCACGGTTTCGCAGACAGACAGCCATTGATATAATCCGGAAGACATCCCCTTCTGTGATCCGGGGAAATGAGGCGGAAATCCGAGCCCTGAACCAGGAACTGAGAGGACATGAGACGGGCAACACCTGCGGTGTGGATTCGGAAACCTTTGGCACCATTGAGAGCCGCATGGAAACGGCCTGTTCCCTGAGGGACCTTACAGGCGCGGTTGTGGTTATGACCGGGGTAGAAGATGTGGTGGCCGGAAAAGAAAAAAAGTTTATTGTCAGAAACGGCCATCCCTGGATGGCCAGGATTACAGGCAGCGGCTGTATGCTGGACGGGCTTATGGGAGCGTTCTGCGGTCTGTATGGGGAACCGGGACTGGCCGGTCTGACAGAGGAGGCTGCGGTCACGGCTCTCAGCGCACACGGGCTCTGCGGAGAACTGGCGGCCGCAGAGACTGCAAAGCGGGGAGGCGGGACAGGCACATTCCGCATGTATCTGCTGGATAAAATGAGCCTTCTGGATGACGGGACACTGGAGAGAGGTAAGAAAATTGAGATTCGATAGAAGACAGCTTTTGATTTATGCAGTAACCGACAAGGCATGGATCGGTAAGCTATCCCTTAAGGAGCAGGTGGAGGAGGCGTTAAAAGGCGGCGCAACCATGGTTCAGCTCAGGGAAAAGGAACTGGATAAAGGAAATTTTGAGGAAGTGCTGAGAACGGCCTGGGACATCCGCAGAATCACAGAAGACTATAATGTGCCCCTTATGATTGACGACAATCTGGAGCTGGCTCTGGCCTGCCGCGCGGACGGCCTCCATGTGGGCCAAAACGATATGGAGGCGTCTGAGGCCAGAAGGCTTCTGGGGCCTGACCGTATACTGGGAGTTACGGCAAAAACAGTGGACCAGGCCAGAAAAGCCCAGGCAGCAGGTGCAGATTATCTGGGCAGCGGGGCCATATTCGGCACCAGCACAAAAGCAGATGCGCGTCCCATGACAATGGAGACCCTGAATGCAATCTGTGACTGTGTGGACATTCCGGTGGTGGCCATCGGAGGAATCTGTCTGGATAACATAGGACATCTGGCCGGCAGCCATGCAGCGGGAGCAGCCATTGTTTCAGGCATATTCGGGGCGCCGAATATACGGGAGACCACAGAAAAGCTGGTAAAAGCAATGGAGGAGATAACACGGCTGTCCGGGCAGGACCTGCGGGCCGGCTCAGTGTAAGAAAATGGAAAAAATATAAAAACTTTGTAAAAAACCATTGACATTTGGAAATGGGCTGATTATAATGAGTTCAACATTCAACAAAACATAAAAAACTGTTGAGCAGGAGTAAGTAAGATTGTAATTCCAGGCGCAGAGAGCTTCCGGCCGGTGTAAGGGAGCATTGGATTAGAGTCTGAATGGACCTGCGAGGGCAGCTGGAAACCAGGGTCATAGAGATATGTCTGATGGGAGTATGGGCTGACGGGTATCCCACCGTTACCAGGGAGAACGCATGATGGTGCGTTGCAGAGCGGGCGTATTTTATTTCTTTGTTCGATGACACAGCATCAGGTTAATTTTAACTTGATGCTTTTTTAATTCCCAGACCGGAGAATGGCGGGGAGAGTGCAGGACATGGAAAGCGCCAACCAGGGTGGTACCGCAGAAGCCGGAAGAAGCTTTTGTCCCTGCTGATTACAGATGTAGTCAGCAGGGATAAGGGCTTCTTTTTTTGATGAATGTGATGCCCGGACCCGGGGATGGTGATGGGATCAGAATAAACAGCCGGTTTGAAGGAAAGGAGTTAAGGTAAATGATAATCCCAGCTTGCAATGAAATATTAAGTCTGTCGGGGGAATACGATATAATTCCCATCTGCCGCGAGATTTACGCGGATGTAGTGACACCCATAACACTGCTCAGACGTATAGCGGAGAGGAGCAGCCGTTTTTACCTGTTGGAAAGCATAGAGGGCGGCGAAAAATGGGGACGCTACTCCTTTCTCGGATATAACCCGGTGATGCGCGTTGCCTGCCGCTGCGGGAAGGTCAAGATTGAGAGCCATGTCAGCCGGTTTCCATCCAGGGAAATACAAACAGATCATCCCATGGATGTGCTTCGTGAGATATTGGCACAGTACAAGTCGCCCCGGCTGAAAGGGCAGCCGCCCTTTACCGGTGGATTTGTGGGGTACTTTGCATATGCAATGATTGAGTACGCAGAGCCGACCCTTCATATCAGCAGAGGCGGCGCAAATGACTTTGACCTGATGCTCTTTGACAAGGTCATAGCCTATGACCACCTGAAACAGAAGATACAGATTGTGGTTAACATGAAAACCGGCAGGACAGAGAGGGGAATTTGTGAAGAGCTGGAGCGGTGCAAAGGCCGGAAGCGTTGTGAAGGCCGGGAAAATGGGAACACCTCCGGCGGTCTGGAATATTTGATGAAGGAGTACAAAAGGGCCTGTGAGGAAATACAGGAAATGGCCTCCCTTATCAGTGACACGGCACCTCTTAAGAGGCTGTCCTCGCCGGAGAAACCATCCTTTGTATGCAGTGTTTCCAAAGAAGAGTTCTGCGGTACGGTGGAAAAGACAAAGGAGTATATTCTGGACGGGGATATCTTTCAGGCAGTTATATCCAGACAGTTTACCAGTTCCTATGAAGGCAGTCTGCTGAACGCCTACCGGGTTTTAAGGACGACCAACCCATCTCCTTACATGGTTTATATGAACATAGACCAGGATGAAATCATCAGTACATCCCCGGAAACACTGGTCCGCCTTGAAAACGGGCGCCTTACTACCTTTCCGGTAGCCGGTTCCCGGCCCAGGGGAGCCGGGGACGAGGAGGACAGAAGGCTGGAGGAAGAACTTCTGGCAGATGAAAAGGAACTTTCCGAGCACAATATGCTGGTGGATTTGGGAAGGAATGATATTGGACGCATCGCTGAGTTCGGGTCCGTGGAGGTGACGGAGTACAAGATGATACACAAGTATTCCAAAATCATGCATATCTGTTCCCAGGTGGAAGGAAATATAAAACCCGGCCTGGACGGCTGTTCGGCGGTGGAGGCCCTGCTTCCGGCAGGCACCCTATCGGGAGCGCCTAAGATAAGGGCGTGTGAGATTATTGAAAAACTGGAGTCGGTTCCCCGCGGAATCTACGGGGGAGCCCTGGGATACCTGGATTTTACCGGAAACCTGGACACATGCATCGCCATACGCATGGCGGTAAAGCAGGCAGGAAAGGTTACGGTCCAGGCCGGGGGCGGAATCGTGGCGGACAGTGTTCCGGAACTGGAATACGAGGAATCAGCAAATAAAGCCAAGGCCGTCATTCAGGCCATCCTTCAGGCAGGGGAGGTAGACGACAGATGATCGTATTAATTGATAATTATGACAGCTTTTCCTATAACCTGGTACAGATGATTGGGAGTATTGAGCCGGATATAAAGGTAGTCCGCAACGACCAGGTAACCGTGGATGACATAGAAAGCATGAAACCAAGCCACCTGATACTGTCGCCCGGACCGGGATATCCCCGGGATGCCGGCATACTGGAGGAAGCAGTGATAAAGCTTAAGGGAAAAATGCCCATTCTGGGCGTGTGCCTGGGACATCAGGGTATATGCGAGGCATTCGGCGGAACCATTGCCCATGCAAAGAAGCTGATGCACGGAAAGCAGAGCGATATCAGGCTGGACAGTCATATAAAGGAAGAAAAGTCCGGACTTCCGGAAAAGATGGGATGCGGATGCCGGTTATTTGAAGGTCTGCCGTCCGTTATACCGGCTGCCAGATATCATTCCCTGTCCGCAGTGCCTGAGAGCCTGCCCGAGGAACTGGAAGTGGTGGCCCTGGACTGTATGGAAGGAGAGGTCATGGCAGTTTCGCACAGGGACTATCCCATATACGGGCTGCAGTTCCATCCCGAATCCATATTAACGCCGGATGGAAGGAAGATACTGGAAAACTTCCTTAATATCGGGATGATACAGGCAATGTAAATGGTGAGAGACAAACAAAACAGAAATAAAAATCAGGCATTGTAAAAAAGGAGAATGACTATGATACAGAAAGCAATTCATGAATTGGTAGAAAATAAGAATCTGGATTTTGAAACAACCAAGGAGGTTATGGATGAAATCATGAGCGGAAACGCCACCCAGGCGCAGATATCCTCATTTCTCACAGCCCTGAGGATGAAGGGAGAGACCATTGATGAGATTACGGCCTGCGCCACTGTTATGCGTGATAAGGCGGTAAAGCTGTCGCCACCCTTTCCGGTGATGGACATTGTGGGAACAGGAGGAGACGAGGTGGGAACCTTTAATATTTCCACCACCAGCGCATTTGTGGCTGCCGCCGGAGGCATACGGGTGGCAAAACATGGAAACCGCAGCGTATCCAGTAAGAGCGGCGCGGCAGATGTGCTGGAAAGACTGGGGGCAGAGCTGGCTCTGACGGCGGAACAGGCTGAAACTGTTTTAGAGGACACTGGAATGTGCTTCCTGTTCGCGCCGGCATACCATTCTTCTATGAAATATGCGGCTCCTGTGAGGAAAGAAATAGGAATCAGAAGTATATTTAACATATTAGGCCCCCTGTCCAATCCGGCAGGCGCATCCATGCAGCTGTTAGGGGTGTACAGCCGGGATTTGGTGGAACCGCTGGCCCAGGTGCTGGCTAACCTGGGAGTTACCAGGGGAATGGTGGTATGCGGGGGAGACGGACTGGATGAAGCGACACTTACCGGCCCCACCCATGTATGTGAAATCCGTTACGGGAAAATTACGGCTTATGATATGACGCCTGAGGAATTGGGCCTGACCGTATGCAATCTGGAAGAACTCATCGGAGGAACACCAGAGGAGAATGCACAGATAACAAGGAATATCCTGTCCGGAAGCCTGAAAGGACCGAAGCGGGATGTAGTGGTTTTGAACGCGGCCATCAGCTTATATCTGGGAATTGATGACTGCACGGTGAGGGACTGTGTCAAGACGGCACAGGACATGATTGATTCCGGAGCAGCCATGGCTAAGATGGAAGAATTTATCCAGGCAACCAAAAAAGCAGCAGGAGAGGTGAAGGCGTCATGATACTGGATACCATTGCCCGGTCCGCCGGGAAACGGGTGGAGCAAAGGAAGCAGGTAAAACCGCTGGAACAGGTGATGAAGGAAGCTTTTAAATGCAGAGAGAGAGAAGGCATTAAAAGGGAAGATATTAAAGGGGAAGACGGAACAGGCGGAGGATATTCTTTTAAGGCGGCGCTGTCTAAACCGGGAGTCTCCTTTATCTGTGAGGTTAAAAAGGCTTCGCCCTCAAAGGGACTGATTGCTCCTGATTTTCCTTATGTGGAAATAGCCAGACAATACCAGGAAGCCGGCGCAGATGCCGTATCCGTATTGACCGAGCCTGAATTCTTTTTAGGAGCTGACCGATACCTGGAGGAAATCCATGGTGAGATAGGCCTTCCGCTGCTGCGCAAGGATTTTACCGTGGACGAATACCAGATTTATGAGGCAAAGGTGCTGGGAGCCTCCGCTGTCCTGCTGATCTGTTCCCTTTTGGACATGGAACAGCTCAAACGGTATATGGGCATCTGCGGCAGACTGGGCCTTAACTCCCTGGTGGAAGCCCATACGGACCGGGAAGTGGCTATGGCAGCAGAGGCAGGGGCCGATATCATTGGAATCAATAACCGCAATCTGGACACGTTTGAGGTAGACTTCACAAACGCCCTGAGGCTCAGGAAGCTGGTGGACCGGGGCACCATATTTGTGGCAGAGAGCGGAATCAGGACGCCTGAGGATATAGAGCTTTTGGCGGAGAACCAGGTAGATGCGGTTCTTGTGGGAGAGACACTGATGCGGGCGGCAGATAAAAAGCAGGCTCTCAGGGAACTTAAGTCCCGGATACGGTAGGGCCGGACATGAACCGGGACAGATAGAGGAAACAGGACAGATAGGGAATCAGAACAGATAGAGGAAACAGAGCAGGGAGATGAATGATGAAGACATGCAGGCTTAAGATATGCGGTCTCAGCCGGTTTGGAGATATACTGGCGGCCAATGACATTCTGCCGGACTATATCGGCTTTGTATTTGCCGAGAGCAGCCGCAGGGTTACGCCTGATAAGGCCGCCCAGTTAAGGCGGGAGCTGGATAAGAGAATCAGAGCCGTGGGCGTATTTGTCAAAGCGCCCATGGAGGAGATACTGGAGCTGGCAGGGCACCGGGAAAAGGAAAGGGTGATTGACCTGATACAGCTCCACGGAGATGAGGATGAGGCTTACATAAGACAACTGAAGAAACACACCCCGCTTCCGGTCATCAAGGCGGTGCGGGTCAGAAGCAGGGAACAGATTTTAAAAGCCCAGGAGCTGTCCTGCGATTACCTGCTTCTGGACACCTATACAAAGGGCAGGTACGGAGGCAGCGGCACCCAGTTTGACTGGAATATGATACCGGAGTTAAAAAAGCCTTATTTCCTGGCAGGCGGCATCCATCTGGGCAACATAAGACAGGCGGCATCCCATGGACCCTACTGCATTGATGTCAGCAGCGCGGTGGAAACAGGGGGCAGGAAGGACAGAAGGAAGATGGAGGAAATAGCCCAGGTCCTGCGGTAAAAAATCGTTTAAAAAGGAGAAACAGAAATGTCAAGAGGAAGATTTGGAATCCATGGCGGCCAGTTCATACCGGAAACACTGATGAGCGCTGTTACGGAATTGGAAGAAGCATATGAGTATTATAAAAAGGATCCACAGTTTAAGGCTGAGTTAAAGTATCTGCTGGAGGAATACACAGGCCGTCCGTCACGTCTCTACTATGCAGAGAAGATGACAAAGGACCTGGGCGGGGCCAGGATTTACCTGAAACGAGAGGACTTAAACCACACCGGTTCCCACAAAATCAACAACGCACTGGGGCAGGTCCTTCTGGCCAAAAAGATGGGAAAGACCAGGGTTATAGCCGAGACAGGAGCCGGACAGCACGGTGTGGCCACTGCCACCGCAGCAGCCCTGTTGGGTCTGGAATGCGAGGTTTACATGGGCAAGGAGGATACGGACCGCCAGGCACTTAATGTATACCGTATGGAGCTGTTAGGGGCCAAGGTGCATCCGGTGACCAGCGGAACCCAGACATTAAAGGATGCTGTCAATGAAACGCTCAGGGAGTGGACTAACCGTATCTCTGATACACATTATGTCATAGGTTCTGTCATGGGTCCCCATCCCTTCCCCATGATGGTAAGGGATTTCCAGAGTGTTATCAGCAGGGAAATCAAAGAGCAGCTTATGGAGAAGGAAGGAAAGCTTCCCGATATGGTAATTGCCTGTGTGGGCGGCGGAAGCAATGCAATGGGAGCCTTTTATGAATTTATAGATGAAAAGGACGTGAAGCTGGTAGGCTGCGAGGCAGCGGGCCGGGGTGTGGAGACAGAGCAGACCGCAGCTACCATAGCAACAGGCCGTCTGGGCATTTTCCACGGCATGAAATCTTATTTCTGCCAGGATGAGTATGGACAGATTGCACCAGTGTATTCCATCTCAGCTGGTTTGGATTATCCGGGTATCGGGCCGGAGCACGCGCAGCTGCATGACAGCGGCAGGGCACAGTATGTTCCTGTGACAGATGATGAGGCAGTGGATTCCTTTGAATATCTGTCACGTATGGAAGGAATCATACCGGCAGTGGAGAGCGCGCACGCGGTGGCCTATGCCAGGAAGATAGCTGGTTCCATGGATAAAGACCAGATTATTGTTATCAATCTTTCCGGCAGGGGAGACAAGGATGTGGCGGCAATTGCCAGATATAAGGGGGTAGAACTCTATGAATAGGATACAGCAGGTTTTTGAGAATAAGAAGGCATTCATACCTTTCATAACAGCAGGCGACCCGGACCTTTCCGTGACAGAGGCCCTTGTGCCGGCCATGGCAGAGGCAGGAGCGGATTTGATTGAGCTGGGCATACCATTTTCCGATCCGGTGGCGGAGGGAATTGTCATCCAGGAGGCTGACCTTCGGGCCCTGGCCTCCGGAACCACCACAGATAAAATATTTGATACGGTGCGCCGGATACGTCAAAAAACGGATGTGCCGCTGGCATTTATGACCTATATTAACCCTGTGTTTGCATATGGTGTGGATAAGTTTATGAAAAATGCAGCTGATTGTGGAATAGATGCCCTGATTGTACCGGATATGCCCTTTGAAGAGCGGGAGGAACTGCTGCCGGCATGCAAAAAATACGATATGACCCTGATATATCTGGTGGCTCCCACATCCAGGGAACGGGCCCAGGCCATAGCCAGGGAATCCGACGGATTTGTGTACTGTGTATCATCTCTTGGAGTCACTGGCGTCCGAAGCGAGATTACCACCAATATTAAGGAAATGGTGGACACCGTAAAGCAGGGCAGGGATGTGCCATGTGCCATAGGATTCGGCATCTCCACTCCGGAACAGGCCAGCAGGATGGCCTCACAGGCAGACGGGGTTATCGTGGGAAGTGCCATTGTGAAAATGGTTGCCAGATACGGAATAAACTGTGTGGAGCCTGTCTGCGATTATGTAAAGCAGATGAAGGCGGCGGTTGGAGTATAGACAGTACGGACCGGTACTAATTGACAGGCACTAAAGGGGCCGCGGCAGAGTATGCCGCAGGGCCCCTTTTTGATGGAAAAAACTATATTTTATACATGTTCATGGAAAATACTCACAGACAGCAGGTAAGAATAAATAATTCAGGATTAATCTTGTGATATAATCGGAATAGGATACATCACTTTCAGAAGGGAGGAGTCATATGGATTCATCAGTACTGTTGTTTTTTGAAAAAATGCCCCAGGCCCTGCCTATTTATGAGGCGTTCACAAAGCGTCTGCTTAAGGAGCTGGGACCCGTTCAGGTTAAGGTCCAGAAATCACAGATTGCCTTTTCAAACCGTTACCAGTTTGCTTTTATCTGGCACCCTTCCAGACGGTTCAGGGGCAGAAAGGGTGTTTATATGGTTGTAACGTTCGGAGTAAGCCATCGCATAGAAGACAGCCGGATTGAGGCGGCAACAGAGCCTTACCCCAACCGCTGGACCCATCATGTGATTGTACAGAGTGCGGATGAGATAGATGATAAGCTGATGGGGTGGATCAGGGAGGCTTATGAGTTTGCGTTGGTGAAATAGGGAAACAGCCAATCAGGGGAAATTGAAGATTGAATGCGATATGCGGTTTGTCCGGCGGGGGACAGCCGCATATCTGCGTTTTTGGCATAAGAGAGGGGGCGTATGTCCCAAAGAAAACAAAAGTTTTCAAAAGATAATTAATTTAACCGTAAATAATAAAAATCTATAATGGATATACCAGTAAACAGTAAGGAACATAGAAGGAGGAAGGAAATGAGGAAAAAAGGTTTATGTATGGCAGCAACATTATTGGCAGCAGCAATATTTTGTTCAGGATGTTCGACTGATACATCCCCATCCGGTAATACAACAGTAGGGCAACAGAGTAGTGCTGCCCAGACCGGGGAAACTGTAAAGAAAGAAACGGACACCAGTAGCGAAAAAGAGGCACCTGCCCAGGATGGTGGGAACAAAATAGTAAATGTTTCTGATTATCTGATTGGGTATTCACAGTTGGCTAATACAGGAACATACCGGATAGCTGAGACCAATAGTATGAAGGATGAGGCTGAAAAGAGAGGTTTCAAATTGATTGTCACGGATGCTCAGGACAATACAGCCAAACAGGTATCTGACGTGGAAGATCTGATTGCCCAGAATATTGATTTGCTTATACTGTCTCCCAGGGAATTTGAGGGACTGGAAACGGCACTTCAGACAGCGAAAGAGAATTCTGTCCCTGTTATACTGGTAGACAGGCTTGCTAAAGGGGAGGCGGGTGTGGACTATGTCACGTATATTGCCACTGATTTTGTTTGGGAAGGACAGGCGGCAGGAGAATGGCTTAAGGATAAGACTGGAGGAACCTGCAATATCATCGAGCTTACTGGAACAGTGGGATCCTCTTCTGCCCAGGACAGGGCTACAGGGTTCGCTGGTGTTGTGGACCAGAATGAGGGGATGAAGATTATTGCATCCCAGACAGGAAACTTTGAACGGTCTGAAGGACAGAAGGTAATGGAGAATTTACTTCAGGCCCATGGGGGCGAGGTGGATGCAGTGTTCTGCCATAATGACCAAATGGCTTTGGGAGCAGTTCAGGCTATAAAAGCAGCTGGTTATAAACCCAATGAGGATATTCTGGTAATAGGAATAGATGGGGAAATGGATTCATTTAAATCTGTTATAGCCGGAGAAATGTCGGCAACTGTTGTCAGCAGCCCTATGTATGGGCCGATTACCTTTGATACAGTAGAAAAGATCCTTGCAGGACAGGAGGTCCCGGAACAGACTATCATGGAGGGCGTGGTGGTAGATGCAGGAAATGCACAGGAAAATATGGAACTGGCATACTAAATAGAATTGTATGGATGAAGGAGCGGCCATGGAGAATCAGTATTTATTAGAGATGCAAAACATTTCAAAAGGATTCCCGGGTGTCCAGGCAATCAAACAGGTGGACTTTAAGGTTGGATATGGAGAAGTTCATGGATTGATGGGAGAAAATGGGGCTGGAAAATCTACCTTGATGAAGATTTTGAATGGCCTCTACAGCAGTGACAGTGGCAGAGTCCTGTTTGATGGAAAGGAAATACACCCCCAGTCCTCCCTGGAAGCTCAGAAACTGGGAATTAGTACCATCTATCAGGAGCTGAACCTTATACCGGAATTGAGTATATGTGAAAATATATATATTGGCAGAGAACCTATGGGAAAATGGGGAATAGACTGGAAGAAAATTGAGAATAATGCCAGGGAACTTTTGGCAGGTATTGGCCTGGATTATGATGTAAAGCAGCCTCTTAGCCTACAGGGGGCTGCCGTGGCACAGATGGTAGCTATTGCAAGAGCGCTTGCCATTCAGTCAAAGCTGGTAGTGATGGATGAACCTACTTCTTCTCTGGATAATCAGGAGGTTAAGATTTTGTTTCAGGTCATCCGAAGACTTAAGAGCCAGGGAGTGTCTATTATTTTCATATCACACCGCTTAAATGAAGTTTATGAAATTTGTGATAGGGTTACGATTCTGAAGGACGGTGTGTGTGAAGGCGAATATGGCATTAATGAACTGGATGAGATATCCCTTGTTTCCAAAATGATTGGGCAAAAGGTGGAGAATAGTGAAGCGCGGCTGCAGAATGACGATTTTCATAGTACTAGCCAGCCTCTCTGCGAAATGGAAAAAATTACTAATAGAAAGTTGAGAGAGGTTTCGTTTAAAATGTATCCAGGAGAAGTGTTAGGATTTGCAGGGCTGCTTGGTTCCGGCAGGACAGAGCTTATTAAGGTATTGTTTGGGGAAGATACTGATTACAAGGGGAATATTGTCATTAATAAAAGGAAGGTCAGGTTTAAAATGCCGTCAGATGCTATCAGACAGGGAATGGCACTTTGTCCGGAAGACCGCAGAACCGAAGGAATCATACCAAACCTGTCAGTACGTGAGAATATTTCCATCGTTCTTCTTCCAAAGCTGACTAAAATGGGGATCATATCAAAAAATTCCCAGGAGAAAGTGGTGAAAGAGTTCATTGAGAAACTAGGTATCAAAACGCCCGATATGGAACAGAAAGTTAAAAACTTAAGCGGCGGTAACCAGCAAAAAGTATTGTTGGCAAGATGGCTCTGCACATCTCCCAGGCTGGTAATTATGGATGAGCCTACCAGAGGAATCGATGTGGGGGCAAAAGCGGAAATCGAAAAGATTGTGCGGGATTTGGCAAAGCAGGGAATGAGCGTAATCATGATTTCTTCGGAAATCAGCGAGGTGGTAAGAAACAGCAACAGGGTAATGGTAATGAGGGATGGGCATAAATTGGGCGAACTTACTGGTGGGGAAATCAACCAGGAAGAAATCATGAAGAGGATAGCTGACAATAGAGTATTCAGCAAGTGCGGAAAAGAGGCGCAATATGAGTAAATTGTTAAAAAAGTACGGAGTATACCTGGCTCTCTTTGCGATGGTAGCGTTTAACAGCCTGGTTACCAGGAACTTCTTCAGCCTAAATACCTGCTGGAATATCATGATTCAGAGCACAACTGTGATGTTTGTTTCTCTTGGAATGACAGCTGCCATAGCTTCAGGAGGAATTGATATATCTATCGGTCCAGTCATGGCTCTAAGCGCTATTGTGTTTGCCAGACTGTTAGATATTTCGGTAATGGGTGCTTTTATATGTGCGCTGGCGTTAGCTCTTCTTTGCGGAGCAATGAATGGGTTTATCATTGCCAGATTTTCCATCCAGCCAATGATTGTTACTCTGGGAATGATGAATATGGTCCGGGGATTTGCTGAGCTGGTCAATGATGGAAGGACATATTCCTTTTCTCATCCTGTCATATCAAATCTTGGGTTTTATAAGGTGCTTGGTGTGGTACCAATCCAGGTTCTGTTCATTATTATTGCAGTTGGAGCTATGTACATATTAATCAAGCGGACACGTTTTGGCGCTTATGTAGAAACTATAGGTGACAATCCAAAGGCGGCCAGGCTTTCTGGAATAAGGATTTCGGGTATGATGGTACTTATTTACATGCTCAGCGGTTTTCTTGCGGGAGCAGCGGGTTTAGTAGAGGCGCTACGCATGTCTGCGGCAGATCCCATTAATTTCGGGCTTCAGATAGAAGTAGATGCTATTGCTTCTACTGCAATCGGCGGCACTAATATGGCAGGAGGAAAGGCTAACCTGGCGGGAACCGTGGCCGGTGTGTTTATCATGCAGCTCATAACGGTTATGGTGAATATGAATAATGTTCCGTATTCCTATTCTCTGGTTATCAAGACATTGGTTGTCATTATTGCGGTTTGTGCTCAGAACGGAAAGTTTACGAGATTGGTGAGATTCAGGAAGAGGATGGAGGTGAATGCATGGGCGATTCAAAAAAATATATAGTCTGGATACAAGAAAAGAGTGCAGTTGTTGTATTTTTGTTTCTGTTTCTGATATCAGCCCTGCGGTATAAACAATTCTTTACTCCTATCAACCTGATAAATCTATTCAGACAGTCCAGCATTATAGGTGTCATTGCTGTGGGAATGACGTTTGTTATCATAACAGGATGCATCGATTTATCGGTAGGTGCCATTGTAGCGGTGTGTGGTATCCTGGCAGCACGAATGTGTACAGTGAACATTGTAGCTGCAATCCTGGTACCTTTGTGTGTGGGAGCGCTTATTGGAATTATTAATGGAACCTTTGTTACCAAGCTGGAGGTGCCGCCCTGGATTACATCTCTGTCAATGATGATGTGCCTCAGAGGGATAGCCTATATCATGACCAATGAAAGTTCTGTAAATGTGGAGAAGGTTTCCCCGGCATTTCAGATGATTGGAAGGGGAAAGATATTAGGCCTGCCGGTTCCGGGCATCCTTTTTCTTCTCTTTGTGGTGATTGGGACCTACGGCCTTAAATATACAAGATTTGGCAGGAGCGTATATGCCACAGGAGGAAACCGGGAGGGAGCCAGGATGATGGGGATACGGATTGACAAGACAATCATCTTATCTTATATGTTGTGCGGCATTGGCGCAGCCATGTCGGGTCTGATTCTTGCCTCCAGGCTGGGAGCGGCCCAATCAACTGCGGGAGAGCTTTATGAGATGCAGGTTATTGCAGCAGTGGTCTTGGGCGGTACGCTTCTGACCGGTGGGGTAGGCCATATGCCAGGAACTCTGTTCGGCGTATTTACTATGAGCATGATAACGAATATTTTTAATATGCAGGGAAATATCAGCACCTGGTGGCAGAATGTAATCATGGGATTTATGATTCTGGCTATTGTCATTATGCAGTCTGGTCTGGAACAGATAAAAATGAAAAAGAGTGAGGAGGAAGCCATATGTTGAATTATGATCCATGTACCATTGGATGTCAGGCTGGTTGGAGGAAGTATGAACATAATCCTGTTCTTGGGGATAGTGGGGATTTCTGTTTTGACAATCATGTATTGAAGGTAGGAGACAAGCTGAGGATGTATTTTTCCTGGAGAACACATTACAGCATAGCATACACTGAAAGCGAGGACGGGCTTCATTGGGGGGAACGTCATGTGGTGTTAAGTCCCAGACAGGATATTTCCTGGGAGGAGGATTTGAACAGGCCCGCCATTGACTACAGAAATGGGGTGTTTCATATGTGGTATTCCAGCCAGACAACCGGAGGCTTTAATAAGAGAAAATGGGTAGACTCATATATGGAAGCATCAAAGGAGGATAAAGGAGGATCCGTTATAGGATATGCCTGGAGCCGTGATGGGATTTTCTGGGAGAGACTAGAAGAACCGGTAGTGGTTCCGGATTGTACATGGGAAAAACGTTCTCTGATGTGCCCGACTATTTTGTGGGACCAGAAGAAGGAAATATATAAGCTGTGGTATTGTGGAGGCGGGTGGTTTGAACCTGATGCTATTGGCTATGCTGAAAGCAAGGACGGGATTGTATGGGAAAAATGTGGAAAGAACCCGGTATTTACACCGGATAAGAAGAACCTTTGGGAAAGGGCCCATGTGGCTGGCTGTCAGGTGATACAAATGGATGGCTGGTATTATATGTTTTATATCGGTTATGAAGATTTGTTTAAAGCCAGAATCTGTCTGGCCAGGTCAAAGGACGGTGTAAGCGGATGGGAACGTCATCCCATGAACCCTATTATCTCAGCCGGACTTCCAGGCGCATGGGATTGTGAGTCCATCTATAAGCCGTTCCTATATTTCGATGAAGACCAGGACAGATGGCTGATGTACTTCAATGCCAGGACGGGAACAACTGAGCGTATAGGTATTGCAATCCACAACGGACGGGATTTCTGGAATGGTTGATAGACGTGTGGTTACTTAAATAAATTCAATGAAAGGCAGCAGGTTCAAGAGAACACCCCAGGCTAATCCTGGAGCGTTCTCTATACCTGCTTAAAGGGATTTATGAAAAAAATATACGCTCATATGATGAATTACAGGCTTCATACCAGGTTGATGATATACTTTTCCACTATGGTAATCGTGTCTATGCTTTTGGTGGCCAGTATATCCTACATTGCATCCTATCGGATTGTGGAGGAACTGGCATACTCCTTCAGTAATCAGTCGGCACAGTCTGTGGCGGATAACCTGAATGATATTTTTAATGAAGCGGAAAACCTAGCAGGTCTTGTGGAGAATAATTCAATTTTTCAGAACATACTGAATGCAGAGATGCCACAGGATATAAAGGAGAGATATGCAGCAGAGCTGAAATATGATTTTGAATTGTACCAACTGGCAGGATATACAATCAATGAATTCGGTGGTTTATATGTACTGGGAGATAATGGTTTTAACTTTAAGTCTCATAATGTTGCATTCCAGGAAAAGGATTTTAGGCAGGAAGAGTGGTACCGGCGCATCCACCAAGCAGATGGAGTCGTGTGGGTTGGACCCCAGGTCTATTCCAGGACCGTTAAATCCATTGACCGCTCCTATGCAGCTATGGGGTGTCCGGTGATAAATAAGGCTAATGGCAGCAGAATAGGTGTGGTATTGGTTGAGATAGAGGCAGATACAATTGAATATATTATCCAGGAATTCGGTAATATAGAAAACGGGGTCATTCAGGTCCTGGATGGGGATAATACAATTCTGTTTAAGAAAAACAACACTGGAAATGGTGTCAAAGAAGCAAAAAGCCAAAAGGACAGGAACAAGAACCATTCAGTTTTTTATTATGCTGAAACAATGGATAATGGATGGACTGTGGAGTCCTATATCCCTAAAGCTATTCTGCTTGGAAAGATTATCAATCTGGGAGTCTGGCTTGGTATGGTCATATTTTTGATGATACTGTTGGCGGTTAAGGTCACCAGTGTCATTTCTGGCACAGTCACAAACCCCATCAACAAATTAATTGACCTCATGGAACAGGCGGAGCAAAAGGAATTTGCAGTACAAATGCATGTAAAATATAAGGATGAGCTGGCGGTGTTGGGAAATAAGTTTAATAATATGATGGATTTTACCAGGCATTTGATTGTAGTCAATAATAAGGAGCAGGAAAACCTGAGAGAAGCAGAATTAAAGACACTTCAAATGCAGATCAATCCCCATTTTCTGTATAATACGCTTGAAACTGTGATTTGGCTGATACGTTCCAATGAAAATGAGAAGGCAATTAGTGTGATTACATCTCTTTCAAAATTTTTCCGCATCGGGCTCAGTAGGGGGAGGAATATCATAACACTGCGGGAGGAACTGGAACACGTTAAGGAATATGTTAAGATTCAAAATACCAGATACAGGGATAAAATTGATTTTTCCATCCATATAGATGAAGACTCCATGCTGGACTATCCCATACCCAAGCTGACCCTTCAGCCATTGGTGGAAAATGCCATTTATCACGGCATTCAGGAAAAACCGGAAGGCGGGGCCATTTCAATTGAGATTGTTCATGAAACAGGAGATAGAATCAGAATATCTGTCATTGATGATGGAATTGGAATGACTCCGGCCCAGTTGGAACGGCTACAGGAGGGATTAAAGGAAATGGCAGTGTCAGGATTTGGTATGTATAATACGAATCAAAGGCTGCGTAATTATTTTGGAAGGGAATCAGCTTTACGGATTGAGAGTCAATTTGGGGAGGGTACCAATGTATCATTTAGCATCAATGGCAACAAGAGAGGGGAGAAGGCATATGATTAAAACTATTCTTGTGGATGATGAGGATATCATTAGGGAGGGACTGTCGAATTTTATAGATTGGCCTGCCTTGGGCTTGGAATTGGTGGGGCAGGCATCCAATGGGAGGGAGGCTGTGGAGCTGGTTAAAATAATGGCTCCGGAAGTGATTGTAACAGATGTTAAGATGCCCATGATGAGTGGAATTGAACTCCTCGCTCTGGCAAAAGACCAGAAGCCGGACTGTGTGGTCATCATGATTAGCAGCTATGACGAGTTTGAATATGCCCAGCAGTCCCTTAATCTGGGAGCCTTTGCGTATCTTCTGAAACCTATTGATACGGATAAACTGATTCAACTGCTGAAAGAGGCTGTTTTAAAAATACAGAAGGCCAGATCAGGTGAAAAAATATTGAATACATACAGGGATGTGTTGGAGCAGACCCAGAGAAAAATACTGGACAATAAGATTAAGCTGATGGCACTTGGGGGAAAAGTGGATACTCTGAATGAAGCTGAGACGCAGTACCTGGGGCAATTCACAAAATTCTGCGTAGCTTCAGTAAATACAGAGAGTCCCAGGTACCACGAAGAATCATTCATGGAGGAGATGGGAATTCACCTGGAAGAGTGGAAGAACGGGCATGGAGTTGCAGCAGACATAAAACAGTTCCAGAACCAGGATAGGATGACAGTGTTCTGTATCATGGAGAAAGGGGATATGACAATCCAATTTCGTAAACTGCTGACTATTTACTCCCGATATTATATAAAAGCCGTACTGGGGATAAGTGATATTGTAGAATCTGTCAGGGAGCTGTCGGCTGCTTACCGCCAGAGCCTGGAAGCGGTCGAATACCGTTTTTTTACGGACAGAAGTCTGATCTGTTACAGTACTGTGAGGGAGGAAATACAGTCATCCTTTAAGGATATGCCTGATTGGAACCGGTATCTGGAAAAGAGTATGAAGCATGGAGGGGAGTGTGAAATTAAGACATTTACCGATGATTTTTTGTCATATGTTTATCAGGCAAAGCCATCTCCGGTCATTATACGCACTGCTGTTTCTGCTATTCTACTGGAGACAATTCGTACGCTGAGAACAGCAGGAGGTAAACCGGAGGATTTATTTCTGTCAGTATCAGATACCATTACAGCTGTTTTGAATGAAAGCAATCCTGCACTTATGGCAAGAAAGCTTCGGGAGATATTATTGAGTGCGTCTGTCTATATTTCCAGGCTGGAGAAATTAAGGCCCAATTCAGTGGTACAGAAGGCCAGGAAGTATATAGAAGAAAATTATTGGAATCCTGATTTGAGGCTGGATGATGTGGCTGGATATGTTTATATTAACGCCAGCTATTTCAGTTCTGTTTTCAGTAAGGAAATGGGAATATCCTTTGGGGATTATCTTACAAAAGTCCGTATTGAGAAAGCGATGGACTTGCTGAAAAATACGCATATGAAAATATATGAGATTGCTGATCTGGTGGGATACCAAAATCCATCCTGGTTCAATGTGGCATTTAAACGGTATACGGGACAGAAGCCAGGGGACTTTAGAAAATAAATATTACATGCTATTAACGGAATGATTCTGATAAGGACAAGCCGGGAGTGTGTGAAGAAATCTCTGTAAAAGCAGCTCTTCTATGATAATGGCAGGGCTGAAAGCTTCTCTATGAGCGTTCAGCCCTTGGTTTATATATACCGCACAATACTGCATATGTCAAGACTAGGCGGATTCCCGCCTGGTTTGAACGGTCCTGGATTCTCTTACATCGGCAGTCGGCCCTCATACATGAGGCTCAGTTCTCCATATACCTGGCCCCAGTTCCGGATTGGCATCGTCCACTACTTTGTTGCTTCAAATGTTGACAAGTACAGCGCTTTAAAAAGGGCTGTATCGCTTGGAAACACGCTCCTCTGACGATTCAGCTTCCGGTATGTGGCGTTCAGGCTTTCGATTGCGTTCGTGGTATATATAACCTTGCGTACAGTCGTTGAAAACTTAAAGATGGGGACGATCGCGTCCCAGTTCTGGTGCCAGCTTTTCATGGAATTCGGGTACTTTTCTGACCATTTTTTTGTGCCCCGCTCCAAGGCTTCTAATGCCTTCTCTTCTGTTGGCGCCTGGTAAATCGTTTTGAGATCTGCCGCAAAGAGCTTACGGTCCTTGTCTGATACGTATTTTAACGTATTCCGCACCTGATGGACAATGCACCTCTGGTATTCCGTCTTTGGAAAGGCAGCGGCTATCGCTTCCTTAATCCCTGTCAGTCCATCGGCACAGAGGAGCAGGATGTCTTTTACTCCACGGTTTTTTAAACCGTTCAGAACGGAAAGCCAGTACTTGGCACTCTCATTTTCGCCAACCTCGATGGTCAGAACCTCTTTTAAACCATCTGAATTAATCCCCAGTACAACATAGGCCGCCAGCTTACGGATCACGCCGTTATCCCGTACAGAATAGTGGATTGCATCGATATAAAGCACCGGATAGACATCGGAAAGGGGGCGGTTCTGCCAGTCTTCAATCTGGGGCAGAAGCTTATCCGTCACATCCGAAATGAAGCCTTCGGAGGCCTCGAAGCCGTAGATATCCTCCAGTGTTTCCGAGATCTGCCGTGTTGTCATCCCTTTAGTGTACATGGATATGATCTTCTGATCGATATCAGAGATATCTTTCTGGCGTTTCTTTACCACCTGTGGTTCAAAGGTGGAGTTACGGTCCTGTGGGACTTCGACTTTCATGCTTCCATAGCTGCTATTCACCTGTTTGGTTTTATAGCCATTGCGATAGTCATCGCAATCGGAACGTTCTGACTTGCGATAGCCAAGATGCTCGTCCATCTCGGATTCCATCATCTCTTTGATGGTACCGCCCAGTAGATCTTTGAGGGCATCCTGAATGTCCTGGGCAGATTCAATCTCATACTCCTCAAGAAGCTGCCGGATGATGTTTCGCTTTCCATCCGTCATTTGCACTTTGTGTACAGATTTCTTTTCTCTTGCCATAATAAAAAGGCCTCCTATGATTTTTATTTTATCATAGAAGACCTTATAAATCTTTAATTACAGAAAAACTTTCACAGACTCCAAGCCGGCCTGGATATGCTGGCTTTAGATTGTAGACAAACACAGTTTTTATAATTTGTTTATTCATATAGTGTATAAAAATACAGGACACCAGATAATTCAAGCTATCTGATGTCCTCATTCTCTTCAAACCTTTTCTACACAAAGAATCCTTTCTTGGTTTTTTTGATATCAAATGCAATAAAGACGTATCAAAGAATGGTTCATTATCGTTCTTTGTTATTGGTGAAAGTTTTTTCTACATATCGAAAGGAATCCTTATAGAGTAATAATCATTTCCATATAGCAATGAACCATATATCCAATCCCCGCTCTCTTATGGACTTAATTCCATAATCAGCGAAACTATAGGAAATGATATAGAAGTAAGAACTCTAAATCGACATTTATCTCGCAAGTTTCTCCTTCAGGATCCTTCTCTATTATCTGTATCTCTTGGGTACCTGTTTGAGTTACCACAACCAAACGATTTTTAGGTGGTGTGCCATTTATCAGTTTTATTGATTTCACTTGCTTTCCAGTAATTAATTGCGCCAACCTCAGCGGCATCTAAATAAACCTTTCCCGAAGTATCAAAGTTCTTTATACAGATTTATAAATTTCCTCACGCTTTATTTTCATCAATAACCCTCCTCACAATTATTCATATCTAATAAACTTAGGCATATACCAGATGAACATGTCTACAGTCAAAAGCCAGCCCGGATGGACTGGCTTGTTCAACTGTAATTTTTAATCCCTGCTTTTTATGCAACTGGTGTAAAAACTTGCAAATGTTGTAAAAAAATCGCAATCATACAGGGAGGGGGACCAAAAACATCGAAAATATGGATATAAATATTGAAACAAGGTAAAAATTGTTGCGTATAAAAGAAAATAATATATATTATATCTGAATATTTAAATAAAAAGAAAATAATCACAGTTAAAAACACATCAAGAAACGCAAAAAAATCAGGACAAAACAGAAAAAAAGACAGCATAGAATATGATATTATTTCTAATAGATAGAAGAAAAATAACAAAAAAATATACAAATTATATAAAGATGGGGGATATATGGAGAGTAAGAAGATATTAGTGGCAGGTTCCATTGTATTGGATATTATTCCGGAAGTATATATTCCGAAGGGACAGCCAATACCGGAAATATTCCTGAGCGAGGGTAAGACCACGGAATGTTCTTATACCCATATATATTTGGGTGGGGAAGTAGGGAATACAGGTCTGGGGTTAAAGAAGCTTGGATGTGATGTAAGACTGGTCAGTAAAATCGGGGATGATTCCGTAGGGGAAATTGTAAGGGAAATCTTAAACCGCTATGACACAGATTATACTCTGATTGAAATGATGGGAGAACAGTCCTCGGCCAGTGTTGCCATCGCTTTGCCAGGTAAGGATAAAATGACACTTCACAGCAGAGGGGCATCTCAGCTTTTTAAGGCGGCGGATATTACGGACGAGATGCTGGAAGGAGTGAAGCTGTTCCACTTTGGTTATCCTCCCAGCATGAAGTACCTGGTGGAAAATGAAGGTGAGGAGTTGGAGGACCTGTTAAAAAATGTAAAGTCTAAGGGAATCACCATATCCCTTGACATGAGTCTTCCTGACTTAAAGACATTTCTGGGTCATGTGAATTGGAGACCAATCCTGCAGCGGATACTGCCCTATGTGGACTTGTTTTTACCCAGCCTGGAAGAGAGCATTTTTTTCCTTCACAGGGAGGATTATGTTGAGATGGTGCGTAAGGCAGGGGCAAATAACCTTCTGGATTATATTGATGTAAGAGGAATGGCTGAGAAACTGGCGGATGAGCTTCTGGAAATGGGCGGGACTATAGTTATGCTGAAATGTGGTCATGAGGGAATGTACTTGAGAACAGCAGAGAAAGAGAGGTGGGGGAATATGGGAAAAGCCGCTCCGAACAGCCTGAACGGATGGTATGACAGGAAAATCTGGCAGAAACCAGTAAAGGTTAAACGGATTTTGTCCAGAACGGGAGCCGGCGATATTGCAATAGCAGGTTTTTTGTCCTCGTTCCTGCATGAGGATAATGCAAAGACAGCTTTGGGAATAGCTGCATGGGCCGCATCTATCTGTATTCAATCATATGATACCATTAGCGGCCTGTGCCCATTAAACGAGTTGTAAAACAAAAGAGAAGGAGTAGGAGGTATTTCAAGATGAAAAAAGGTTTGGCAAAAGTAACAGCAATAGGACTATGTGTATCAATGCTCATTTCCTTGGCAGGGTGTTCCGGCGGAGGCGGCTCTGCTACTACGGACAAGGCAGCTGAAAAGGCGGCAGAAGCAGTAACGGATAAAAATATTCAGAGTGAAGCGGAGGGAACACAGGAACCCATAGAGCTGACATACTGGTATTGGGAAGACGAGCAGGGGACAATAGAGAACATGCTTAAAGATAAGTGGGAGGCCTATGCAGGAGATCGGATTAAGGTGAATTTTGAATCCGTACCGTCATCTAGTTTCCATGATAAGCTCATAACGGCCATAAGCACGGGAACAGGACCAGATGTGTTTATCTGTAAACCAATGTGGGCTCCGGAACTGTATGGAATGGGCGGTCTGATGAATATGGAAGACGTGTTTGAGGGATGGGAGTATGCAGATGAAGTGGATGACTTTATGCTGGAGCAAATGAGGGCAGGATTGGATAAGCTGTACTTGTATCCCCGGACCACCATTGTAATGTATTTGTATTGCCGCAAGTCAATGTTCGAGAAGGCCGGAATTGATTATCCTAAAACTGTGGATGAATTCTTTGATGCCTGTGAGAAACTGACTGTGGACACGGACGGGGACGGCAAAACAGATCAGTATGGATTTGGTATGCGCGGCGGTAACGGCGGCCATTACATGTGGTCATCCTTTGTATTCAGCGCATTGAAGGGTAAGGATTATTATGATGCAGAGGGCAAGGCTTCACTGGCTGATGCGAAACTGGCTGAGATGAACCAAAAGTACATTGATCTGTATCAAAATGGTTATGTGCCTCCGTCAGCAATTACGGACGGATTCAGTGAAGTTCTAACTAATTTTAAATCAGGTGTCACAGCTATGCTGTATCATCATATTGCATCCATTACAACCATAAAGGAAACCTTTGGTGATGATTTTGAGGTGATACCTGTTCCCACTGGGGAGAGCGGTCAGGCATTTGGGTGTCAGGAGATGACCGGATGGGCTATTAATCCCAATTCTAAGAACCTGGAGGCAGCGGAGGAGTTTGTGAAATGGGCGTCTTCACCTGAGATTCACGATGTGCGGTGTGAGAAGCTGCAGCAGGTACCGTTTATGTCTTCCGTCCAGGCATTGGACAAGTATAAGAATGATCAGGCGTATAAGGTATCTATGGATAATATGCTTTCTGCCCATACATTACCTGTAGGGCCTGAAATTACTACTTATACAGAAGAGATGTGGGCACAGACATTCCAGAGGGCCCTGATGGGAGAACTGAGCAGCATGGAGATGCTGGAACAGCTGGACAAGTGTCTGAACGGAGAAATGTAGTATTAAGACCATGAGAGGGTGAGCGTATGAATCGGGGAAAAGCAGCCGGAAAAAGGTGCAGGAAATCAGACATTTATATTCCCATCATATTGTTGATGCCGGCATTTCTGCTGGTGGTGGGAGTTATTATTTATCCAATCTGCTATGCGGTTGGACTCAGTTTCCAATATTATAAATTGACGGATTATGTAAACCGACAGTTTATCGGTTTAGAAAACTACATATCTGTCTGGAGGAATGAGACCTTTCTGGCTTCCCTGGGAAATACGGTAAAATGGGTAGGGATAACAGTGGCCTGTCAGTTCCTGTTTGGACTGGTGCTGGCCATGATCCTGAATGTCCCATTCCGGGGCAGGGGCATCATCCGTTCTATTACGCTGATGCCCTGGGTTACTCCGGGTGTGGTGATTGCACTTATGTGGGTTTGGATTTATAACGGTAATTTTGGTGTCCTGAACAAATGTCTGACATCCTTAGGCATCATAAGCAAAAACATCCCTTGGCTGGGGTCTTCCCAGACGGCGCTGTACAGCCAGATTGTAACTATGATATGGCAGGGAATTCCCTTCTTTGCCATTATGATACTGGCAGCACTGCAGACCATATCCGCAGACCTGTATGAGGCTGCGGATATAAGCGGGGCCAATTCATGGCAAAAATTCCTGTATATAACACTGCCGGAGCTGATGCCTACAATTATAACTACCTGCATGCTGAGAATTATCTGGGTGTTTAATAATGTAGAAGTACTTTATCTTATGACGGGAGGGGGACCAGGACACAGTTCCATGACCGTGTCCCTTGTAGCCTATATCAAGGCGCAGAAATCCCTGGATTTCGGACAGGGATCCACCATAGCAATCTATGGTACTTTGTTTATGATTCTTTTTATGACCATATATTTAAAGTTGACGAGGCGGGGGGATGAAGATGAAAAGGACTAAAAGAATTCAAAAGCTTGTAATGCTTATTCCGCTTCTCCTGATTGTATGCTTTGTGATATTTCCTTATATATGGACATTCCTGACGTCCATAAAGCCTACGGATGAACTGTATACAACCAACATAAAAATCCTGCCCAGGGAAACGACCTTTCAGAATTATGTAACGCTATTTACGAGTACGGATTTCCTTGCCAGTATGTTTCACAGTATCGTTATTGCAGTCATAACCAGCTGTATCTCCATGCTTGTATCATCCATGGCATCCTATGCCTTTGCCAGATACCGGTTTAGGGGAAAGAATCTGGCACTCAGCGGTATCCTGCTGTTATACATGTTTCCGTCGGTCCTGTACCTGACTCCGCTATTTGTGGTGTTTAATAAATTGAAGCTCATAGGTTCTCCTGTTGCGTTGGTAGTTTCATACTGTACATTTACCATACCCTTCAGCATATGGCTCCTTACCTCATACATGAAGAGCATCCCTCTGGAACTGGAGGAGGCAGGAAAGATAGACGGAGCCAATGTCCCCCAGCTGTTATATTATGTGGTAATGCCGCTTCTGAAACCTGGACTTATCGCTACAGGTACCTACGTGTTCATCAATTCTTGGAATGAATATTTATTTGCGGTCATGTTCACCACTTCCAATAACAGGACACTCCCTGTCTCGCTGGCATCCCTGGTAGGAGAGTACGACCTGAGATGGGACATTATATCAGCAGGAGCAGTGGCAGCCATGATTCCTGTGGTTATCCTGTTCATGTTCATACAGAAGAACCTGGTGGCAGGTCTGACTGCCGGTTCAGTAAAGGGGTAAAAATGAAGAATCAAGCAGCATTTTTGGTTGATAAACAGAGATTAGAGCTTATGGATTGTGATATGCCGTCCGTATCGGATACGGATGTGCTGGTTGAAGTGGCCCATGTGGGAATCTGCGGAAGTGATATGCATATATTTGAGGATCCGCATTACGCGGTAAAGGATATAAAACTTCCGGTGGTGCTGGGCCATGAATGTGCCGGACGTGTGGCAGCAGTTGGAAAAAGTGTAAAAGGAATCATACCAGGTGACCGCGTTGCTCTGGAACCAGGTGTTCCCTGCGGCAGTTGTGAGTTCTGCATGGGCGGCCGGTATAACCTGTGTCCTGATGTACGGTTTCTGGGAGCACGTCCATGGCTGAATGGGGCATTCAGCCGTTATGTCAGCCATCCCGCCAGATGGACGTTCAGGTTGCCTGATGCAATGGACACAGTGGAGGGGGCGCTTCTGGAACCACTTGTGGTAGGAATGCATGCAGTAGACAGGGCAAATCTCAGGACAGGTCAGTCTGTGCTGATACTGGGGGCCGGTTGCATTGGCCTGATGACATTGGAGGCATGTCTGGCCAGAGGAATTACAAATGTGACTATGTCAGATTTATATGAAAACAGGCTTGATATGGCCGGTACCATAGGCGCCAGGCATGTGGTCAATTCATCAGAAGAGGATATTATATCACGATCCGCACAGATAACAGCCAACAGAGGATATGACGTAATATTTGAAACCGCGGGAAGCCAGAAAACAGCCGCACTGACAGCGGATCTGGTGAAACGTGGAGGAAAGATTGTAATGGTAGGGAATGTGTTCGGGGAAACACCTTTTAACTTTTTCAAGACAAATTCAAAAGAGGCAGACATACTGGGAGTATTTCGCTACCGAAACCTGTATCCGGCAGCCATAGAGCTTTGCAGCGAAGGACAGGCAGAGCCTAAAAAGATAGTGACCAATTATTTTGAGTTTGAGAAGATACAGGCAGCTATGGAGTATGCCATCACACAAAAACAGGAAGCTGTTAAAACCGTGATTCGGATGTAGAAAGACGAGGGTAGGGATATATGTATACAGATGTGAAAACGATATTGGATGACGCATCCAGAAATAATTACGGCGTATTGGCTGCGTCTGCCATTAATCTGGAATTGGCAAGAGGATTGATTGCAGCCGCAGACGAACTCCAGTCACCATTAATCATTCTCATGGGCCAGATGCAGATGACCAAACATGCCAGAGCAGATGTGATGGTGCCTCTCATAAGGACGCTGGCAGAGGAGACCAATGTTCCTGTGGCCCTGATTCTGGACCACGGAAGGGACTGGGAGGTCATTACACATGCATACAGAAACGGTTTTTCCTCCATCATGATTGATGCTTCCGCTTATGAGATGGAAGAAAACATCAGAAGGACAAAGAAAGTCATAGAAATGTGCCATCCTCAGGGAGTGGCAGTGGAAGCAGAACTGGGACATGTTGGACAGGCAGCACTGGGAGATCAGACCGATGATTCCTGCTATACACGGCCTGAGGATGTTACGGAGTTCCTGAATCAGACCCGTGCTGACTGCCTTGCTATTGCCTGCGGTACAGCCCATGGACAGTACCCCAAGGGGGTTACACCTGAGATTCGTTTTGATATCATAAGGGCTGTCAAAAAGGTGACGGATGTGCCCATCGCACTTCATGGCGGTTCGGGTTCCGGGGATGAAAATATTAAAAAGGCAGTGGAAGCAGGCATCAACAAAGTTAATATCTGCACAGAGATATTTAACTATGTCCGCGATGAAATCAGGAAGACGCTGGAGCAGACACCTGAGATTGACCTGTTAAGCCTGATGTCCCGGACCGAGCAGGCAGCTAAAGAGATTGGTAAACATTTTATATGCCTGACCGGATCTCAGGGAAAGGCAGCTAATTTCCAGAGAAAGTCAGCCTTTCAGTACGGCTTTGCACAGACAGAGACAGACGGGGGCGAATAGGGGGAAGAATTAACAAAAGCAGCCCCAAAGAGAAAACGAAAATATCATAATGAAGGAAAGTAGACAAGGGTGGAACCAATATTCGGGGTTTTCCACCCTTATTTCCGTTTAAAATCCTCAGCTTGTTTGAATTTAGAATATTGTTTAGGACTGAGACCGGTGTGCTGTTTAAAGATACGGCTGAAATGGGACAGGTTTTTATAACCGACAAGACTGCATACAGAATCTACGGGAAGATTTTGTGATAGAAGCTCCTTTGCCTTCATGATGCGGCAGCTGATGATATACTGGTTTGGAGAGGTACCTGTCACATTCTTAAAGAGATTGCACAGATAAAATTTATTAATATAAAAGGTAGAAGACAAAAGTTCCAGGGAAAGCTCGTCACTCAGGTGTGTATGGATATGGTTAATGACGGAGTAAATCAGGCTGTAGGATGATGTTATGGTGTCGGATGAAATATTATGGTATTTCCGATACAGGTTATTAATAAAAATAAGAAATTCCCCCAAAAGAAATTTGACTTTAAGGTCATATCCATAATCCTGTTTGGCGGTGTCATCATTGCATGTAATCAGGCGCTTTAACTGGGTCAGGCACTCCTCGGCCTGGGGAATGGTCAGCGGCAGGATGTATGGATTCGAGAACGGCCTTAAGAAAAAACACTCCAGCAAATCCGTTTCTTTGGAGGATAAGGATTCAATGTATTCCGGTTTAAAGGAAAGCGTGTACCGTTCAAAACGTTCATGAGTATTCAGGGTAATCTTATGCAAATCCATATTATTGAATAAAATAATACTGTTTTTGGGAACCTTCCAGTTTTTTTCACTTACATGACATACTGAGTTGGGGGTCAGCATGAATATAATGTCAAACTGTTTATGGGTATGATATTCATGCTGTTCAGGACCGTAGGTCACTTTGTACTTAAAAGAAAAATCCTCGGAAAAATGGGGGGATATGGGTGTTTTTGCAGGCATATTTTTGAGCTGGTCGCCTCCCTTGCAAATTATCATAATGCCAATTATTGTACATAACATACCAGGATTTATGCAACTGTTTCATTAAACATCAAAAGAAATGCAAAAAACACAGAAAGAATAGTAAAAATATCTTGTTTGACCTTAATAAAAGGCGCATCATGGATTTTGGAAAAACTATTGAACAAAACAAAAGCGTTCTGTCAATATTTTGGAAATAGCAAATAGGGGAAAGCTGTTAATATAAGATTATCGAAGGGACTGGCAGTGCTATGGAACAGAAAACAGGAGGGAACATGATGCAGGAACGGCAATATAAAATTCTGAAGCTGCTGTACAGGTCAGATGGATTTGTGACTGTGGAGCGTCTGGCGGCAGATGTGAATTGTTCCCTTAAGACTATCAGAAATGACCTGAAGCAGCTGGGAAGCTTCCTGGAAGAATATGGGCTGGGAAAGGTTGTCTCTAAGAGCAACAAAGGCGTGTGCCTTATAAAGGACAAGGACTGGGACACGGCAAAGCAGGCATGGAATGATGTGAACCAGATGGAGCTGTATGGCACAGACAAGCATTTCCAGATACTGGAACTCCTGCTGAAGCAGAGAAGCATACAGAAGATGAAACTGGAGCAAAGGCTTCTCATTAGCAGGCTGGATGCTGAAAAAGCTGCCAGCCAGGCATCTGTATGGCTGACGGCCCATCATGTAGCTGTTACCTGTAAGAGAGGCCAGGGATTGCAGATCGAGTGCAGCGAGTATTACTGGCGCATGGCCATGTGGGAACTCTTTGCAGATATATCCAGAAAGCGGCAGGAGTTTGGGGACCAGACCCTGAAAAGCCAGACAGAAAAGTTCCTGTGGGGATTTGATATGGCCGGGGTAACAGGGGCCATTGCAGGGCTGGAGAAAAAATTTGGGATACACTACAGCTTCGACGGGTACCAGCAGCTGTCATTTCTCCTGTCACTGTGTGTTATACGAATCAGGAAAAAGGAGTATGCAGAGATTCCTGCGGATTTTGGGCATCAGAGGGCAGAATGGCAGGGCCTGGAATATGACCTCAGTATGGCCGAAACATGTATGGAAAGTCTTAAGGAGTATTATCATACCGACTTCCCGGAAGGAGAAAAGCAGTTTACGGTATTAGTTTTAGGGGCTGCCGAGATACAGGAGTTTACAGACGAGGCGTCCAGGCAGACTTATATGGAGGCCAACCAAAACATCTGCCGGGTGACAGACAAGGTGATTTCCATTACCGGCAATATTCTGGGACAGGGGCTTGACAGGGATGATTACCTTTTTGACAGCCTCCTTCTGTATATGAAATCCAAGACCTTGAAACTGCGGTGCGGCATCCTGGAGGAAAATCCTCTGAAGGAGGTAGTGAAGTCCAAGTATCCCAATATTTATGCCGCTGCCTGGTCGGCAAGTCTTATCATTGAGTCTGAACTTGAAGTGAGAATCGGGGAAGATGAGGTGGCGTACCTGGCATTATATATAGGCGGTGCCATTGAGCGGCTGAACGTGGGAGTGGAGGTGTGCATCCTGTGCAATCATGGTATCGGAATATCCAGAATTCTCAAAGAGCAGATTGAGCGCTCCATACAGAATATTAATGTAGTGGATGTCCTGACCACAAGGGATACATGTAAGATTCAGAGGAGCCAGTGTGATTTTCTTATATCATCTGTTCCGGTGGGGGATGTGTTTGCAGGCAGGGATGTGGTACAGATTGGAAATGTGCTGCAGCCCTGGGATATACAGCAGATTCAGAATAAGATGAAACAGGTGCGGAAAAAGAAGATGAGACGGATTGCCGAAAAGACAGAGCTCTCCGAGTACCAGCTGTTTCATCCGTCCCTTGTATACCATTTTCCGGAAAGGACACATAAGAAGGAAATCATATCCTTCCTGTGCGCCAGGCTGGCAGAGGCGGGTTATGTTACAAAGGATTATGAGCAGACTGTACTGGACAGGGAGGAAACCACATCCACTGTGCTGGAACTTGGGGTGGCCATTCCCCATGGAGCTGCGTTTTGTGTCTGCCGCCCGGTCATTGCGGCCGCCATATTGGAGGAACCGGTAGATTGGGGCAGGGACAGGAGAGTGGACCGGATTTTTCTTCTGGCATTGAATCTGGATGAACGGTTTAAGGCAAAAGGGCAGATTATCCGCTTTTATTCCGCCATTGTGACTTTATTGGACGACAAGGAGGCCTATGAAGAATTCCACAGCCTGAGAGGGCAGGAAGAAATAGCAGGCTATTTAAATTCTATAGTAAAAGGAGACAGGAAAGCATGAATCTGCTGGAGGTAATCAATGAAAATGCAGTGGCCGTCAATGTAAAGGCGCAGAATAAGGAGGAGGTGTTTGAATGTGTGTGCGACCTTCTTTTAAAGGACGGCAGCATTACATCCAAGGAAGAGTTCAAGCAGGATTTATATATACGGGAATCCCAGGGAAAAACAGGCATAGGGGACGGAATCGCCATTCCCCATGGAAAGTCGCTGGCAGTGAAGCGTAACTGTATATCGGTCCTTAAGCTGGAACAGCCCATTCAGTGGGAGACGCTGGATGGCCTGCCTGCCCAGGTTTTCATTATATTTGCCATCAATCAAAAGGACAAGGATGATTATTTCCTGCGCCTTATGGCCAGCGTGGCTAAAAAGCTGGCACAGGAAGGAACGTGCGGCAAACTGATGGGAAGCAGCACAAAGGAAGATATTCTGGAAGCATTTTGCTAGGGAGACCACACCACTAAGAACGAGGAGGAAATAAAGGATGAAGATAGTAGGGGTTACGGCATGTACTGCGGGTATTGCGCATACATACATTGTCAAGGAAAAGCTGGAGCAGGCAGCACGGAAGCTGGGATATACATGCAGAATCGAGACCCAGGGGAGCATCGGAATCGAGGAGCAGCTGACACCGGAGGAAATCCAGGAGGCAGATGTGGTCATCCTGGCCATTGATGTGAAAATATCAGGGGAAAACCGGTTTAAGGGTAAACCAGTGGTGCGCATGAGCACGGAGAAGGCCATGAAAAATACGGGAGCAATGCTTCAGAGTATTGAGGAAGCTCTGACAAAAAAGAAAAACGGAGGGAATTAAGATTATGGGTGGGTTAAAACTATCAGAGATTAAGAAGCATGTGATGACAGGAATATCGTTTATGATTCCCATAGTTGTGGGCGCCGGCTTATGTATGGCTCTGGGAACTGCCATTGGCGGGACCAAGGTATCAGAGGCAGAGGGTACCCTGATATGGTACATCTGGAGAACCGGTAAGATTGGCATGGGCTTTGTGGTGCCTGTGATCACTGCTGCCATCGCGTATTCCATCGCGGACAGGCCGGCCATTGCCCCTGGACTGATTCTGGGGTCCATTGCATCGGAAATTTATACAGGATTTATCGGAGGCATTATTGCGGCATTTCTTGTGGGCTATACGGTGCTGTTCCTGAAAAAATATCTGAAGGTGCCTAAGACCATGCAGGGGCTGGTTCCTGTACTTATTCTGCCTTTCCTGACAACGCTGATTTGCGGAGCCCTTATGTTTGCTGTCATAGGGAAACCGGTTGCCTTTGTCATCAATGCATTGCAGAACTGGCTGATAGGACTTCAGGGGGGATCCAAATTCATCCTGGGAGCCATAGTGGGAGGTATGTGCGGTGTTGACTTTGGCGGGCCTATCGGCAAGACCGCATCCCTGTTTGCCAATGGTCTTCTGGTGGACGGTATCTACGGACCGGAGGCAGTTAAGCTGGTTACATGTATGATTCCTCCTGTGGGCGTGACCCTTTCCTACATCCTTACCAGAAACAAGTACACAAAGGCCGAGAAGGAGGCGGTAAAGGCCGCGTTCCCAATGGGCATCTGCATGATTACAGAGGGTGTGATTCCTCTGGCTATGAACGACCCGCTGCGCGTAATCGGTTCCTCCGTGATTGCCACCTCCATAGCAGGAGGCCTGACCATGGTTCTGGGAATTGAGAACTATGTAACAGCAGGAGGATGGTTTATCATCCCGCTGTCCAATAAGCCAATGATGATGGCAGCCATGGTGGTCCTGGGAGGCGTCATCATGGGAGTGATACTCTCCCTGTGGAAGAAAGTGGTGACGGAAGACGATTCCATGGACTTTGGAATGGAACAGGAAAATGGGGAGAGCACCACAGAAGGAATGACATTTGAGAACTTTTAACACATTCGGGTATGTTTTTACAGGAGGATAAAAAATGCTGCTGAATCTGCGGGAAATACTGGAACCTGCCGTAAAGGATAATTTTGCAGTGGGAGGATTTAATGTAACAGAAAGTACCATGTTCAAAGCCATTGTGGAGGAGGCGCAGTACCGGGAAGCCCCGGCCATTATCCAGGTCTCTCCCAATGAATTCCAGTTTTCGGAACGGGAACTGTACCTGTATTTCTCGGTCCGCCTGCAGCGCAGCAGGAATCCTTTTGTACTGCACTATGACCACAGCAAATCCTATGAGGGATGCATCCGCGCGATCCAGGCAGGCTTTACCTCTGTCATGTTTGACGGCTCGCAGATGGAGTATGACCAGAATGTGGAGTGTACACGCCGGGTCGTGGAGGCGGCCCATGGGGCCGGCGTATCGGTGGAAGGGGAGATTGGCACCATAGGGGAGACCGAGGACTATTTAAACGGCACGGTCCGGGATATGGTATATACATCACCGGAGCTGGCCAGACGGTTTGTAGAGGACACCGGCGTGGACGCCCTGGCAGTTTCCATTGGCACGGTACACGGCATTCTTCCAAAAGGATATGTGCCTAAGCTGCAGCTTGGGCTTCTGAAAGAGCTGGCAGCTGCGGTGCCGGTGCCGTTAGTTCTTCACGGAGGTTCCGGCACGCCCCATGATGAGGTTGCGGCTGCCTGCAGGACAGGCATACACAAGGTAAATATATCCAGTGAGTTCAAACATGCCTATTACCAAAGCGTAAGGGAATTTGTAACAAATCATCCAACCCTGGTCAGTCCCACACGGGTCCTTAAGGATGCAGTGCAGGAGGTTAGAAATGTGGCAGGGACAAAGATGCAGGTGCTGGGCAGTACCGGGAAATCGCATTGCTACAGGAAATACTAAAATTTAAGGGGAGTACATAATGTATACAGATATCAAAACAATTCTTGATGATGCAAATAAAAACAACTATGCTGTTCTGGCGGCATCCGCATTTAACATGGAGCTGGCCAGGGGACTTATAGCGGCAGCAGATGAAATGCAGGCGCCGCTCATTATCCTCATGGGCCAGGCCCAGATGACAAAGCACGCCAGGCCGGAGCTGATGGTTCCCATGATTAAGACCCTGGCAGAACAGACCAATGTGCCGGTGGCCCTGATTCTGGACCATGGCAGGGACTGGGAGAAAATTACATGGGCTTACAGGCAGGGATTTTCCTCCATCATGGTGGATGCCTCGGCCTATGACATGGAGGAGAACATTGCCAGGACTAAAAAGGCGGTGGAGCTGTGTCATGTACAGGGACTGGCAGTGGAGGGCGAGCTGGGTCATGTAGGCCAGGCCGCCACTCTGGACGGATGCGACGTGTCGCTGTACACAAAGCCGGAGGAAGCCGTGCGATTTGTGCAGGAGACCGGGGTGGACAGCCTGGCCATTGCCTGCGGCACTGCCCATGGGGATTATCCCAAAGGCTTTATCCCCACCATTAATTTTGATGTTATAAAAGGTGTGAAGCAGGCAGTGAACATGCCTCTGGCGCTTCACGGCGGATCCGGATCCGGAGACGAGAACATCAGGAAAGCAGTGGAAGCAGGAATCAACAAGGTGAACATTGCCACCGAGATATTCAATGCATGCCGGGATTACGCAAAAAACCGTCTGGATGAAAAACCGGACCTGGATTATATGTCCCTTATGATGGAAGTGGAACAGGAATGTAAGAAAACAGTAAAGCATTTTATCAGCCTGACCGGTTCTGAGGGGAAGGCAGCCGGATTTAAGAAAAAGTATGCATTCTGCCACGGAATCAGCCAGATTGATACTGGGATTGGCGAATAGGGATATGCGCTGCAGCACCAAGCCTAATCCGCATGCTTCCTCCGGTACTGGATTGGGCTGCATCCGGCCTGCTCTTTGAAGACCCTGGAAAATGAACTGAGGTTGGTATATCCCACGGCCTGTCCAATCATTTCCACGGAGTAATCCGTATTAATGAGAAAGTCCTTTGCCCTGGTGATGCGGTATTCTGTAATATAGTCGCTCACTGTCATCCCGGAGATCTCCTTAAAGACATGATACAGCTGGGTCTTGCTGATTAAAAATAGCCGGGACAGGCTGTCCGTGCTCAGATTGTCGCTGTAATGGCCCCCGATGTATTCATAAATATCATATACCAGCCGGGCATGCTCCTGGTAGGCAGCCGTGTTTAGAGGGCCAAACCTCTCGGTGTAGAGCTGGTTGGTCAGCAGAAGAAATTCGCCCAGCAGAAATTTAAGGTGCAGATCTCTACCGTAAACAGGTGAAGCAGAGCAGCCGCTTTCCGGCCTGTTGTAATCCTCCATCCTGGAGAGCACGGAGAGAAAGGAGTCCAGCTGCCGGTCCGGAACAGTGAGTACCACGGGCTGATTGCCGGGACGAAACAGGAAACATTCCAGCAGATTCACTTCAGGAGTGGAGAACCGGGATATGTAATTGGAGGAAAAATACAGCACATACCGGTCGCAGATTCCTGAACCGTCCTCCGGATAGATATAGTGCAGATCCATCTGGTTAAACAGAATCAACCCATTTCTGGGAATATCAATCTCCCCTGTTTCAAACTTGCATTTTAAGTTGCCGGACAGAGCAAATATAATTTCCATCTGCCTGTGCAGGTGGAAATTCCTTTTTTCAGTTGTCTCAGTTATCTTGTGCCTTACGGAAAATTCCTCCGGCAGCTTTTCCGTGTAGCGTGAAAACGGGATGTCCATGGGAACCTCCTGAACGGTTATCTGTCATACGTTAAAACACGTTTTAGTATAGCACGGTTTGAAGAAAATGCAAAGTGCCGGGATAATCTGCAAAAAAAGGCCGCAGCACATCAGATATAATATGAAATGTAAGAAAAACAGGAAAATATGTAAGCGAATCTAAGAAAAAAATAAGGAAACAGCTGCTATGATTGATGAAATTGTAAAAAGCACAAGGGAAGCCTCAGCTGTGCTGGACCGCATAAAGTCCATGCCCTGTGAAGGATTAGAAAAAGAAGTAATTCTGCCTTTGCTGAGAAAAGCAGTTAACCTGAAGCTTATGATTCAGGAGGACACCCAGACAGATATCAGAAAGCTTGTCATTATAAGCATCAAACGCCAGGATTTGCGGAAGGGAAATCTGCCGGATGAGGTGATTCAGAGGGAGATAAAGAAATACGACTGCCACCAGACCAGCCTGGCGGTGCAGAAAAAGGTACTGCTGCTTATGTTTATAGAGAGGGAGCTGGGAATTGCCATGGAGGATGATGAGGCCTCGGACATTGAGAATCTGGATGAACTGGCTGACGCTGTCATAAGGCACCTGAAAGGGGGAAAATGATATGGATGTAACTGAAATCCGCAGGGATTTTCCAATTCTGAACCAGGAAGGAAAGCCGTTAGTCTACCTGGACAACGGGGCCACAACCCAGAAGCCCCAGGCTGTTATTGACCGGCTGTGCAGGTACTATTCCATGGAGAATTCCAATATACACAGAGGAAGCTACCCCCTCAGCAGCCAGGCATCCCGTATGTATGAAAGGGCCAGGGAGACGGTCCGGTCATGGGTGGATGCGGAGTATGGGGAGGAAATCGTATTTACCAAAGGATGTACGGAGTCAGTCAATCTGGCTGCCGCGGCTGTATTTGAGACATATGTCTGCCCGGGAGATAATGTGATTGTCACTGAGTTGGAACATTCCTCCAACTATTTTCCCTGGAAGAATCAATGTGAGAAAAAATGCGCGCAATTCCGTGTGGCATTGGCACAGACAGACGGCAGCCTGAGGGCGGAGGATGTGCTGGATCAGATGGACAGCCGCACCAGACTGATTGCCGTCACGGCCATGTCCAACGTGACAGGCTTCTGCCCGGACGTGGACCGTATTATAAGAGAAGCCCACAAACGGGGCGTACTGGTCCTGATAGACGCTGCTCAGGCCGTTGTCCACCGGGCTATATCCGTCAGGCAGATGAAATGTGATTTCCTTTGCTTCTCCGGCCACAAGATATACGGCCCTATGGGAATCGGGGTACTGTACGGAAGAAAGATGTATCTGGAGGAGATGGCTCCCTATCTGTACGGCGGGGATATGGTGGTGAAAGGAGACCGGGGAGAAGTTTCATATAAGAAATCCCCGTCCAAATACGAAGCCGGTACCCAGGATATAGCCGGAGCGCTTGGACTGGAGGCAGCTCTGCTCTATCTCAATCGCAGGGGATTTGAGGAGATGATCCAATATGAGGCGGAACTGGGCGCGTATCTGAGGGAACGCCTGGAAGCAGTTAAAGGGGTACATGTAATTGGGGAACCGGCTGTGCGGCAGCCCTTATCTGGCAGGTCCGAACCACAGCCGCAGTCTGGCGGGTCCGTACCACAGCCGCAGTCTGCCGGGTCCGTGTCGCCCATAGCATTGTTCGAGACAGATAAGCTGGGTGCTTATGACATAGGTGTTCTGCTGGCCAATAGCGGAATAGCGGTCCGAAGCGGTTCCCACTGCGCCTACCCCCTAATGAAACGTATGGGAAAGGAAAGTCTCTGCCGCGTATCATTGTCTTTTTACAATACAAAGCAGGAGATTGAATATATGGCAGAGAGGCTGGAACGGATCTGCGGGAGGGGAAGCTAATGGATGAAAAAGACCAGACAGACATATGCCAATCGGACATATGCCGGACAGATATATGCCGGGCAGAGAAAAAGTATATTGACAGTCTGCTCCGGTTGCAGGACCCTGGAGCCCAGTGTGAATACCTTCTTATGCTTGGAATGGAAAAGCCTTTGTTGGATTCCCTGCGTGTGGACCGGTACAGGATTGGAGGATGCAGGACTGCAATATGGCTCCGGGCAGAGGACCGGGATGGAATGGTACATTTTTACAGTGACAGTGATTCGCTGCTGGTACGGGGCGTGCTTTCCATTCTGGAAGAACTGTACCAGGCAAGAACGCCGGAAATCATAAAGTCCCATCCCATGAGATTTCTGGATTATATATCTGACGATGTGATTTACCCTGAGATTAAGGAAAATGGATTGTCAAAATGTTATCAGATGCTGGCCCATATGTGAAATATAAAAATCTATACCAACAATGAAAACCATATTAAATGAAAACTATGTTGAGTGAAAACGATATCAAATAAAAACGATATAAAAGGAGAGGTCAATTATGAAGTATGCAATGGATGTAAAGGTTAACTTAAAACCAATTTTCAGCAATCTTGTACACACAGACTGGTGGGAAGGCCCGTGCCGCGTAGGGCCTATGGAAGAGGGCACGCCTGAATTTGAGCGCAGGGTGGGGAAGGAACAATTTAAAATCTGGTACGAGGAATTACAGAACAACCTGGATCTGACCCGCTGTAATCTGATGGATCCGGTTTACATGGAATTTGACGAGAGTTTTGTGATGCGGGATTCTGAATTTGACAAGCTGATGCCTGAAAATCATCAGGTGGATTTGTATTTGATTACATACCGCGTACCGGGAATCGAGCGTTTGAACAAGCCGGTTTCCATGATTAATCTGGGACCTACCCCCATCGACCTTGTGGGATATTACAGGGACATCGGACTGGAGGCATATATGGCCCATGACTATGAAGAATACAACCGTATTCTGACCTGCCTCCAGGTGCGTAAGGCTGTCGCAAATACAAAAATTTTAATCCTGTCCAATTCCGAGCAGACTCCGGCATCGGTCAACACCAGCTGCTGTGATCTGGTAAGCCTGTTCACACGGTACGGCATCCGCCATAACCGTATTGACTTCAGACAGGTGTTCAACTATTTTGATGAGATACCGGCAGACGAGGGAATCCATCAGGAGGCCAGGGCCCTGATGGAAGGGGCGGACAAAGTGGATATCACAGAGGAGTATCTGTGCAGCGATCTGCGGTATTTCCACGCGGTGCGCAGGATGATGGAGCGCTATGACTGCAATGCGTTCACCACCCCGTGCAAGGAACTGTGTGCCAGCCGCCTTCCCCAGAAGAATAAGTGTGTTCCCTGCATCACCCACTCCCTGAATAAAGATGACAGGATTCCGTCAGCATGTGAGGAGGATCTGGCTGTATGGATGGCCATGATGATGATGATGTACCTGACCCGCCAGAGCGTGTTCATGGGCAATCCGGTACTGGTGCTTGCCGGAAGCAGGACCTTGGAACAGCTGGGAATGCCAAAGCTTCTGACACAGCCCGGTCAGGTATTTGACCACGATGTACTGGAAATCCACCACGCTGTGCCGGTGCGCAGGATGCGCGGATTTGACCAGCCGGAGCAGAAATATGAGCTGGCCCATTTTACCACCCAGGGCTGGGGCGCCCATTATCATGTGGATATGGCAGAGGAGGAAGGACAGGTGGTTACCTTTGGCCGCTTTAACCGCCAGGGTACCAGGATGATGGTAGCCGTAGGCCATACCCTGGGATGCGAGTTCCGTCCCGTATACTGCAGTCCTGCGGTGTATTACGAGGTCGAGGGCGGCGCCAGAGAGTTCCGGCAGGCATTGGCAAAGGGAGGTTACGGACATCACCAGGCCATTATTTACGGCAATCATGTAAAGGAATTACAGGAGCTGGGCGAAATCGTGGGCTTTGAGGTGGAGGTGTTCCACTAATCAGAAACCCAATCAGGCCCAATCATTAAATTTTTAAAACCCCTTGACATTTCCGCAAAAAGAGGATAAACTCAATAAAAATTCATAATGAATGCGGAACAGCTCGAAAGGGAGTAGTTTAGATATATTGTCAACAACCTCGGTTCCAACGGAACCTGGCAATATATGCCTTTATGGTTACAAGACTTTTATGCGTGGTTTGCAGATATGTTACATATCCTGGCAGCCATCCATAGAAGTCTTTTTTTGTGGGTTTCCCGGCGCCGGAGCGTGGCGGATAAGCTTTTTTTGCCAGGCCCGGGGCATTTTGGCGCAGGGATACGCGCATAATAGACTAAGAACTCATAATGAGGAGGAAAGTACATGAAAGAATGGTATCAACAGACAAAAGAAGAGATACTCAGCCAGTTTCAGGTAACGGAACAAGGTCTGACCTCTTCCCAGGCAGAGAAAATCCTGGCTGAGAAGGGAGAGAATGTCCTGGAAGAGGGAAAGCGCAAGAGTACCCTGCAGGTATTTTTGGAGCAGTTCTGCGACCTGCTGGTGGTTATCCTGATTATTGCAGCACTTATTTCCATGGTGTCAGGCAATGTGGAGAGCACGGTAGTCATCCTGGCTGTTATTATCCTCAACGCCATCCTGGGCACGGTACAGCATGCAAAGGCTGAGAAATCCCTGGACAGCCTTAAATCCCTGTCATCCCCCAACGCAAAGGTGTTAAGGGACGGACAGAAGGTGGAGATTCCGTCTGCCAAGGTGGTTCCCGGAGACATCCTGTACCTGGAAGCAGGCGATCTGGTGGTGGCTGACGGAAGGATTCTGGAGAATTATTCCCTTCAGGTCAACGAAAGCTCCCTGACCGGGGAGTCCACCAATGTGGATAAGAGCGACGGAACCCTGCACAGCGACTGCGCCCTGGCCGACCGGGCCAATATGGTATATTCCAGCGGCCTGGTGACTTACGGACGGGCAGTGGTCCTGGTGACTGCCACGGGTATGGATACAGAGATTGGCAAGATAGCAGCCCTGATGAACGCTACCAAGGAGAAAAAGACTCCGCTGCAGGTCAGCCTGGACCAGTTCGGCAGCCGTCTTGCCATGGCAATCATGGTCATATGCGCCCTGGTATTCCTGCTGAGCCTGTACCGAAAAATGCCTGTCCTGGATTCCCTGATGTTTGCAGTGGCCCTGGCAGTGGCGGCCATACCTGAGGCACTGAGCTCCATTGTAACCATTGTACAGGCCATGGGCACCCAGAAAATGGCAAAAGAACATGCCATTATCAAAGAGTTAAAGGCTGTGGAGAGTCTGGGCTGCGTCTCTGTCATCTGCTCGGACAAGACCGGAACCCTGACTCAGAATAAGATGACGGTCCAGAACATTTACACCAATGGGCAGACCATTACCATAGACCAGTTGAATCTGAAGAACCAGCTTCACCGTTATCTTCTCTACGATGCCATACTTACCAACGATTCATCTATCGTTGACGGAAAAGGCATCGGAGATCCCACAGAGTTTGCGCTGGTGGAGATGGGAAGAAAGGCGACCGTGGACGAAAACCTGCTCAGAGAGCTGATGCCCCGTCTGGAGGAGATACCCTTTGACTCAGACCGGAAGCTCATGAGTACCAAATACGAACTTCACGATGTGCCCACCGTACTTACCAAGGGAGCATTGGATGTACTTTTAGACCGCACCGTGAAAATCCGTATGGAAGAAGGAATCAGGGACATAACCCAGGAGGATAGGGAGGCCATTCTTCAGAAGAACCTGGAGTTTTCCCAGGAGGGATTAAGAGTCCTGGCCTTTGGATATAAGGAAGTACCTGAAGACTATACCCTGTCTCTGGACAATGAGAACGACTTCATTTTCCTGGGCCTGATATCCATGATGGATCCCCCAAGGGAAGAATCAAAGGCAGCAGTTGCAGACGCCAAGCGGGCCGGAATTAAGCCTGTCATGATAACCGGCGATCACAAGATTACCGCCACTGCCATTGCAAAGCAGATTGGTATTTTTGAGGACGGCGATATAGCCATGACGGGCCGTGAACTGGACGCCATGTCAGAGGAAGAGCTGGACCGCAAGATCACGGAGATATCTGTCTACGCCAGGGTTTCACCTGAAAACAAAATCCGCATTGTGGACGCATGGCAGAGGCGCGGATCCATCACGGCCATGACCGGAGACGGAGTCAATGACGCTCCTGCCCTTAAGAAGGCGGACATCGGAGTGGCTATGGGCATCACCGGCACCGAGGTTTCCAAGGATGCGGCAGCCATGATACTGACAGACGATAATTTCGCAACCATCATCAAGGCGGTGGCCAACGGACGAAACGTATACCGCAACATAAAGAATGCCATCAAGTTCCTGCTGTCAGGCAACATGGCAGGTATTCTTTCGGTATTATACACATCCCTGGCAGCCCTGCCAGTGCCGTTTGCCCCGGTACACCTGCTGTTTATCAACCTTCTGACCGATTCACTGCCGGCCATAGCCATCGGCATGGAGCCGGCTGAGAAGGATTTACTGTCGGAGGCGCCCAGAAATCCGAAGACAGGCATCCTGACAAAGGACTTCATGACCACTATTCTGACCCAGGGCGGAATCATAGCTGTCTGTACCATGATCGCCTTCCACACAGGTCTTAGAACCGGCAGCGCGGCCACAGCCAGCACCATGGCGTTTGCAACCCTGACCCTGGCCCGTCTGTTCCACGGATTCAACTGCCGCAGCAAGCACAACATTTTCAAGCTGGGCTTCTCATCCAACTGGTACAGCCTGGGAGCATTTGCGGCAGGTGTGGTGCTGTTAGGTATTGTCATGTTCGTTCCGTTCATGCAGAACCTGTTTTCCGTAACACCGCTGACCCAAAGCCAGCTGATCAATGTCTGTCTCCTGGCCGCAGTACCCACGGTACTGATACAGATGTTTAAGATTATAAGAGATATTAAGCATAGGAAATAATGGGGAATTGTGGTATAATGTCCACGTAGGCAATGAGCAGTGCAAAAAAGTGGTGGGCATATATCCGTTGGGAGCTTGCTCACATAAGGATATATGCCTGCCGCTTTTTTTATAGGGCTAAGCCCGTGAACCAGCGGCCTTGGCCGCGATGTGCACTGCTGACTGAGCCCATTCAAAGCTCATCCTACCCAAAACAAAACCAACCAAAGGAAAGGGGCGGTGCTTAATGGATAAGGTCATAACAGTAAGCCGCGAATTCGGAAGCGGAGGCCGTGAGCTTGGGGTAAAGCTGGCAGAAAAGCTGGACATCCCATTTTACGACAAGGAGTTAATCTCCATGGCTGCGGACGATATCAATATTGCAGAAGAGGCATTCCAAAACTACGATGAGCATATCGTGATTCACGACCCGTTAGACAGGCAGTATTACCATGCCTTTTCTGACATTTACAAAGTACCCATGTCGGACCAGATTTTCGTGGCCCAGTCCAATGTCATCCGCAGGCTGGCTGCTCACGGTCCATGTGTCATTGTGGGACGGTGTGCAGACATGATTCTGGATGACAGCATTAACCTGTTCATCTACTCCAAGATGAGGGACCGGATTAAGCGTATGCTTATTTTGGAACCGGGTTCTGATGAGAAGGAGATGGAGCGCCGTATCCGGGAGGTGGACCGGAAACGCAAGGAGTATTACCAGTACTACACCGGCAACACATGGGGCCGGGCCCAGAACTACCACTTATGCCTGGACAGCGGGCTGACAGGGGTGGACGGCTGCCTGAGGGCGGTGCTGGCTTATCTGGGAGAACTGTCGGAGTAAAGCACGGGACGGGCGGTACAGGGCAGGCGGAACGGACGGCAGTACAGGCTGTGGAACAGGCAGCAGTACAGGCGTTTCGGTCAAATGAAGAATCAGGAAGAACCAAGAAGGATATTTTAACAAAAGAAGCAAAATTCAAATAATTTCAGGAGGCAGAAGATGAAACAGGATATGATTGTAATTCTTGACCTGGGAAGCACAGAAAACACAAAACTGGCCAGGGACATCAGAGAGATGGGGGTGTACAGTGAGATTTATCCCCACGATATCACAGCCAGCGAACTGAAGGAACTTCCCAACGTTAAGGGAATCATCATCAACGGCGGCCCTAACAATGTTGTGGACGGAACCCCCATTGATGTGCGTTCGGAACTGTATGAGGCAGGATACCCGGTAATGGCGGCAGGCCACGGCGCGGCGGCCTGTGAGCGTTCCATACATAGCTGGGATGAGGCTGACAGCGCCCAGATTCTCCGTTCCTTTGTATTTGATACATGTAAGGCCCAGGCCAACTGGAATATGAAGAACTTTATTTCCGACCAGGTGGAATTAATCCGCCAGCAGGTAGGAGACAGGAAAGTGCTGCTGGCTTTATCCGGCGGCGTGGACAGCTCCGTGGTAGCGGCCCTGCTCATCAAAGCCATTGGAAAACAGCTGACCTGCGTCCATGTAAACCATGGTCTTATGAGAAAAGGGGAATCCGAGAGTGTTATTGATGTATTCAAAAACCAGATGGATGCAAACCTGGTATATGTGGATGCTGTAGATCGTTTCCTCGGAAAGCTGGCCGGAGTGGCTGATCCGGAACAGAAGCGTAAGATTATCGGCGCTGAATTCATCCGCGTGTTTGAGGAGGAGGCCAGAAAGCTGGAGGGAATCGAGTTCCTGGCCCAGGGAACCATTTACCCTGACATCGTGGAGAGCGGAACCAAGACAGCCAAGGTAGTAAAATCCCACCACAATGTGGGAGGGCTTCCTGAGGATTTGAACTTCACCCTGGTAGAGCCGCTGCGCCAGCTGTTCAAGGATGAGGTACGCGCCTGCGGACTGGAGCTGGGTCTGCCTCACAGCATGGTATACCGTCAGCCCTTCCCTGGTCCCGGATTAGGCGTGCGCTGCCTGGGAGCCATAACCAGAGAACGTCTGGAAGCGGTCAGGGAATCAGATGCCATTCTCCGGGAGGAATTTGCAAATGCCGGCCTGGACAAGACAGTGTGGCAGTATTTTACCATTGTGCCGGACTTTAAATCAGTTGGAGTCAGGGACAATGCGCGCTGCTTTGATTATCCTGTCATCATCCGCGCAGTCAATACAGTGGACGCCATGACTGCCTCCATTGAGCGCATTGATTATGACGTGCTGCAGAAGATTACGGACCGTATATTGAAGGAAGTTAAGAATGTGAACAGGGTGTGCTATGATTTGAGTCCGAAGCCTACGGCTACGATTGAGTGGGAATAGTTGGAGCAGAGCTGCAAAGCCTTTATTTTCAATGGTTTTGCGGCTCTTTCCTTTTAGAATTGCATTTTGATTGCATTTTTTTATTCAACTGCTCTGTGATAGATTGATGTATGCTGGTTGCTGGTGTAAGCGGCAACACTAGTTGTTGCCGGAGTATAAGTGAGAACGCCAGTTAATTTTTTGGCAACTTCCACGTTGGTGTTGGGATATAAATGTCCGTAGGTGCCCAACGTGGTCTGTATCTTTTCATGCCCCAGACGTTCTTTAATCAATAAAGGATTTTCTCCCATGCTGATGAGCAGGGAAGCATGGGAATGTCTGAGTGCATGAATCTTGATACGGTGTACTCCTGCCAATCCGGCAAGTTTTTTTAATGCCCGTGGGAGGGTGTGCTTACTGGTGGGAATCCCATTATAGCTTAGTACAAGGTCACAGTCCTTTAAAACTTTTTGCTGTACTTCCTGCCATGCTTTTAATTCTTTGATGGTATCTGTGTCAATATAGATAGTGCGAATACTGGCTTGTGTCTTTGGCTCCACAAATTTGTATTCGTCCATTGTTTTATAGTACAGCGTTTTAGTTATACTTAAAAGTCCGGTTTCAAAGTTGATGTCCGACCATTGCAGGGCTGCGGCTTCTCCGATTCTCATTCCGGTCATAAACAGGAGCCAGTATGAAATGAAAAGGTAATGTTCGTAATAATCGCCCTTGTAGAGCAGGGAAATTACCTTTTGAAATTCATCCAGTGTCCAGAAATCCACTTTTGTTTTCTTACTCTTGATATTCCCTATCATCCGTGACGGGTTTTTCTTTGCAAGGCCGAGAACAATCGCCCTGTCAAAGGCAATGGAGAGCATCCCCTGTACAATACGGATATAGTTTGGATTAAATTTTTTTGCGAGTTCAAGCTGCCAGTTCTGGACGTTACTGGGTTTTATCTCATCCACCGTCATTTTGTAAAAGTATGAAAAATGTTTCTGGATGGTAGAACGGCGGTTCAGATAGGTGCTTTCCTTTACCTGTGTTTTATACCAAGGCAGGTAAGTTTCCTCAATGAACTGCTTAAAGGATAGCTGCTGCTTCTTTTCTGCCAATTCCTCTGTGGATGCCAGTATAAGTTTTGAATATGCTTCTCTAGCTTCTTTTTTTGTCTTGAATCCGCTTTTGTATTTCTGAATCTGTTTTCCGGTAATCGGATGGAAACCTAAGTTTGCTCTAAAATAATAGGTTCCGTTTTCTGCCTTCTTAATAAGGTCTTTTGCCATGATTTCACTCCTTACATAAATGTGCAAGAAGTACAATCAGTTTGATTTATCAGTAAAATTAATCCCTAACAATTCTTCCACAGCTTCTCTGGGAACCCTGTCCAGTTTGCGTGACTGATAGTAGGTATGCCCTTTTGAAATCATAAGTCTTTTTGCTTCTCTTATGATGTCTGCTGCGAATGAAGTCCCATAACCTAGTTCTATTAAATCTTTTTTTGTTACTGTAATCATGTTCCTCCTTTCCATAGACCAGATATGGAACCCTCAATATCTGTCTATATTATATCAGATTTTGTGGCAAAAGTAATATTAAGATTGTATTTCCTGCGAATAGTTATTTGATTTTGAATGAAAAATTTTCATTCAAAATGGTATCTAAGCAAACCGAACAGCTTTCGCTAAAGCTCATGGGAATCCCCCCTGCATGGTTCTCATCCAGCCGTACCCTTTGCCAGCGGTGCTACATCATCACACGGACTAAGGCTGTACGGAAGTATCATTATCACGATAGAAAGGTCATGGCGGCAGCTCTGCGGCAAGCTGCTTATGGAACGCTGGCAGGAATCGCTATCCGGTTTCATCCCTCCTTTGGTGGATTACGGCGTGCCAGCCCAACGGCTCTCTTTCTATCGAAACGTATTCGACTGCTTTATGCTGCGTTGATTAGACGCTTTCTTTTTCAAGGAACAATCCGGCTTTGTCAGCCTGTTAAAATGCACTGGTGATAATGCACTTTAATAGACTGGCAAGCTCTGTCTGGGAAGCATGGGCTTGTCCATGCTTCCACAGGAGAGCGTTATTTTAGTTTGGCTCCCTGATTTCAAAAGATAAAATCTTTGCAATCAGACGTGTTTCCATCCGGCGGCGTAGGGTTTCATCTACAACCATGTGGGTATTCCCATATTCATCTTTCATGGGACGCATGGAACGGCTGGCAATAAAACCGCTATAATGGCGTACAATCTGATTGATTGCTTCAATATCGCCGTCCGCAGCCTTTACAATCACAGGAAACGGAATCATAGGGTGCTTTGCTGTCATGTTTCTTCCTCCATGAATTTTTTGATAAATTCCAGTCCGGCGTGTCTTCTTCTCTGGATGGTAGAACGGTTGACTTCCAGAATTTTTGAAATTTCCGTATCGTCAAATCCGAGGAAATAATATCTCAAGATAACATCACGTTTCTTTCCGTCCAGATTTTCCAACGCTTCTGCTAACAGGCTGTTTTCAATACGGACAGTAAACCCGTCCATTTCAAAAGTATGGAAGTGGGATGGATAGGTGTCTTTGGAAGAAAGCAAGTTGACGGTGTAATCGTCCATATCACAGAACAGGGTTTCACGTTTACACTGTCTGGATAACGCTTTGAGGTAGTCTTTACGTTCATCCTCCATAGCGACCTTGCAGATGTAATCAAACTGGTTCTCTATGGTTGTCTGAAATTCAGATGGCTTCATCATTACTCACCCCCTTTCTTGCCTTAAAAGAGGGTAAAAGATTTCTTGACTTCCCCCTTTCGTGCTTAGTCCCGACACGAAAGGGTTGTTTGTTGCATTATCTGTTAAATTTCCTAATTTCTAATGACACAGCAATAAGAATAGGTACAAAGCCATCTGTCATACGGCATTTTAGAACAATTCAAAATGATGTTCGCATTTATAGGCAAAAAAAGGAAGCGCAAAAAATGCACTCCCTTTTTTAAATATAAACATCGCTTATTCTTTATAAAGTTTTTGTACTTAAAAACTATATCTCTACCAATAAGAGCTGATTCGGCATTTTTAGCAGCCGATAACCCTATTCCGCTTGTTGCCGCTAAGAATGCGCTTACAGAATCCGCTGTAAATTGTGTACCACGTAAAAAAGTTTCAGTATTAGTTTTTAATTACAGCCAGTTCTAACTTCTATTTTTCAGTCTACGAAAAACTACGCAAATAAGTACAATAGCCGCAGAAATATAGCTGGTTCTTAAACGCCACGTTTTCAAGTACGGATTACTTGTTATTAAACAATATATGCTTACAATTAATATCGGAACATATAGTATGGCAAGCGCCATGAGAGATAGAGTAGATACCTTTTCATCATATTTTCCTATCTTTTTTTGTTTTCTTATATCTAGCGCTAACGTAATAATAATAAGTACTACCAAAATATCAGGTAATAGCATCAGCCAGTCTTCCATTTAGTCCACTCCCTTAAATTTAATGCCCCCAACGCCTTGACCACGAAACATTTTTGGCTAAAAGTTCTGTTTTAGAGGAATCCATATAAATATTTCCTTTATACCTGTAGTATATTTTTCCAGTAGACTTACTTACACATCTTTTACCATCAAAATAAATACTGTCAGGAATGTACGAACCACCATGACTAATCACGACATCAATCATAGCTCCTGCTACTACACCTGCATCTCCTGCTCCTAAACCAAGCGAAGTAATTATGGCCGCCTTTACCACAGATAATGTAAATTGGTGAATCTTCAAACTAAATGTTTCGGTATGTGGCTTATATTGGCACGAACTTGCTCTTGTTGTCAAATTATCGGAATTGGATATCGAATTACTAGAATCAGGTGCCGTAATTGGATATTCAAAATGCTGCCTTTGTTCTGTCGAGGGAATGATTACCATATGTTCATCAACTTTTATGCTAACACTATCCACAACAACTCTGTCCTTCTGAATTTCTCCATATTCTGTATACAAAGTCGTTTCTCCGTTAATAGTCATGTAATATTTAGCATACATTGTTGTATCTGTATCTTTTTGCTCAATAATCTTAATGCCATTTAATGTATCAGCTCCTACAGATGAGGCGAATACTGATTGCGCTGACAATGAAAATAACATGACAACTGCTAAAACTACAGAAATCATCTTTTTAAATATTCCTTTCATATTCCTTTTTCTCCCTTCTCTGCATTTGTTCAAAAATTATTTACAAAGAATCAATAACTCCTATTTACATGTGCACTTTTGTGTTAGCTATAGCTAACTTCATAGTATCATATGTGCAATATTTTGTCAATCGTCCCACAAAGCATTGTTTTAATATATTTTTTCACCAAAGTGAAAAGTTGATTTATTTCCACTTTCTAATTAATAGTCATCTGGCTAATTACTGAGCTTTCATACTACACAATATCTTCCATTTCCCCTCATCTTTCTCCAATACAAGTTTAAACTGCGACACCTGTGTTGTCATGGTCTGGTTATCCAGATATTTCACCGCAAGGGAAGCTGTCACCTGATTCCCTTTTCGGTTGTAAACCGGATTCACCAGTTCCGAGAAGATATATTCTTTCCCAACAGGTTTCAGCACGCCCTCATTCACATAATAGGTCAGCTCCTTTGCGGTTGCCGTAGGGTACAGCTTGAAAAAGGTAGTGAGAAATTCGTTGATTTCCTCCGTAGTGATGGAATCCACTGTACCGTCACTTTGTACTGCTTTTGGAGTGTAGCCGGATTTTACGGGAACGCTGGTGATGGTAGGATTCTGAACAATCGTCAGGTTTCCAGAGCCATCCACATAGACTGTCACCTGATAAGCGGAACGGACGGTTTTACTGGATTCCCCCTCTGTGATACGCTGTTCTACCGTATAGGTCACTTGATAATGCTGCTCCTTTTCTTCTATGATTTCCCATATCTGAAAGTCAGTCAGGGCAGACGATACGGGGATGTCCTTTCGGACGGTATCTACATTCAGGGCTTGCAGTTCTCCCGTGAGATACCCTTTTAAAGCATTTGTCCGGTTATCAATGGAAGCGGCGGACTGTTCCCATGAATAGTAGACTTCTGCGAAATTCTCCACAAAGTTTTCTATCTTGTGGGTGTCAATGATTTTTTCCTCAATCACTTTGGTTTCATGAACAGTGTGGATGTCTATCGCCGTGAAATTCTTATAGACGGCAAACAGGAAACTCACCGCCAGAAGCACCCACAGGGCAATCACGGTTTTTTTGTGGGTATTGACTTTGTAAACTTTCAGCTTCTTTTCTTTCTGCTTTTTCTGGTTTTCCTCTTTTCTAATCTGAATCATATCGGTTCATCCTTTCTATTGTTTGATTCGTCCGGCTCCGGCAAGGTGCTGTTGCCAGTAGGAGCCTGTCAGGTCTGCATAACCAATGGGATTTCCGGCATGGTACATCTGGTTATTTCCCACATATAGCCCCACATGGGTGATATAGGTTCCGGCGTTATAGGTGGAGTGGAAAAAGACCAAATCCCCTGCTTTTGCTTCGGACAGAGGGATGTGCTGTGTTACATTGTACTGTTCCTGTGCTGTCCGTGGCAGGGCGATTCCTGCCTTGCCATAGCACCACTGCACCAGTCCCGAACAGTCAAAGGAAGTGGAGGGGGAATCGCCCCCGTACACATACGTCCAGCCCTCATACTTTAAGGCTTCCTCCATGATAGCCTGCACCGTTTCATCATCAAACTGTGCCACGGTCAGGTATTCCGATACCAAGAAGACATAGAACATATTTCCGTAGGAATACCGCCAGCCCCCGTTTTTCTCTACGGCAACAGGGTTGGTGTAGGTGACTTTCTTTCCGCCGGATTTTTCCCTTGCGAAGCTCTCTGCCAGTTCAAAGGTGTACTTTTTCCCGTGTCCTGCCACATAGTCCAGGAAGCCGCCGCCGTAATTGTAGGATTGAATCACACTGTTTAGGTCACAGCCCTTTGTTTCTGCTGCTGTAAGCAGTTCCGAGAAATATTTGCAGCCCTGTTTGATGGATTCCTCTGTGTTAAGGGAGTTCGGGGGAATACCCAGAGATTCCGAGGACTGCATAACGTCTTCCAGCGTGCCGCCGGATTCCACCTGAATGATGGCGAGCAGCACATTTAAGTATTCCTCTATGCCATATTCCCTTGCATACTTTTCCAGCATAGGTTTATGGGCGAGGACTTCCTGTGATACGCTCACGCCCCCATAGATAAGGTTTCCGCCACTTCCGCCGTCTTCCTCATCCGAGAAGACAATCACCACCAAGAGGAGCATGGAGAACATCATCACGAACACGCCGGAACAGGCAAAGAAAAGGTGTCTTAACTTCATGTTTTCTCCCCTTTCTTTTGTTTGGCAGCCGCTTTTCCCGTTTTTGTCCACTCCTTTCTGGCGGTGGTACGCCGGATGGTAAAGTTCGATTCCTTAACCACAGGGGCAGCCCGTTTTCTTTCCGGTATCACAGGAGCCGTATCATTCTGGACAGGTCTTGCCGGACGGGGAGCAGCAGGTGTAATAGCAGGAGCTATCTTTTGTCTTTCATCTGGTTTGTCTGGGGAAGCCGGAGGGACTATCTGGCGTTCTGTCCTTACAGGCGGTATCTGTTCGTGGTGGATGGAAGCCGCTTTTACCACCGGAACCGAAGTCCGTTCCGCTACAGTTCCCCCATAAGAAACCTGCCCCCGTTCCCTAATAGCTGGGGAAGCTGGCTGCTTTGTCTTTGCAGTGGCAGGGCGTTCATGGACGGGAGCCACCCCTTTGGGTGCTTCGGAAGCTGTCTTTTGCGTCTGTTTTGCCTGTTCCAGTTCCGCCCTGCGTTCTGCAATGGTCTGTCTGCGGCTTTCTGCCTGTGCGTTCCGCTGTTCAGCTCTGGCAGTTCGGGTCTGGGTCACACTGGAAGTAAAATCCCGTACTCCCTCTGACACCTGTTTTTTCCCGTGGTAAAGGGCGTACTTTGCATTGACGGGCAAATCCTTTGCCTGCTCCCGAAGCTGTCCAGTAGTATCGGCTATTTTATCTTTGGTATCTGCCACCGCACCCACAGCAGAACCAGCCCGTTTCCATGCGGATTTCTTTTCCGGTGCTGTCTGTCCGTCTGGTCTGCTGTGGTCTGCCTGTGTCCGTTTGGAGGAACCGGAGTTGGAAGCATTTTTCTGGTCTGAGCCAGCCTGTTTCCCTGCGTGGTATGCAGCTGTTCCAGCCCCAAGAGCCGCCACAGAACGCCCTAACTTATGCTGTAAACGGTGCATATGGGCGTGCATGAGCATACGGGGTCTTCGCATGATACGGCTTCCCATGCTTTGGGAATCGCCACTCTGTAAGGAGAACATCCCCATCAAATCCCCTAGCTTGAAATAAATTCCGGCAAAGGTCACTATCTGCAAGAACGCCGTCAGGAAGAACGGATATTCCCCAGACAGGTTGTAGAGCATGGTGGAAATACTGAACGCTACCGTGATAATCAGGGTGATTCCGGCTCTGGTAAGGATGGTGTTGAACAGTTTCGTGATGGCACGTTTTGACATCCCCTCAAAAGAGGGAACCATGCTAAGGAGAAAGCTCACAGGCAGGAACATGGCGTAGATGATAAAAAGCACCTGTGAGAAAATCATTATCCCCGTGAGCAGGAATACAAAAACAGAGATACCGATATTGAACATGAACAGGAAGAAGACGGTTCCCAATCGGTTGATGGTCTTTGTGATGGTAAGGTTGGTGTTTTCCCTGTCTTCGATTTCCTCCACCACGATTTCTTCCCTGTCCTGCCCGTTGTTTTCATTTGGACTGGTTGAAAGCAGGCTTTCCACACGGTCTGCTCCAATGCTTTCCACATCCGAATTGCCGTATTGCAGCAGGAGCCACGGCTGCTTTACCTGAATGGAAAACAGGCTGTCCCGTATCAAATCCACGCTGTCTTTTCCCTGACTTTCCGAGTTGGGCAGCACAATCTTTGTGCCAAGGGTCAGGCTGGCATTGCTGATGTCTGCGGAAAATTCATTGATTTTCCCGATATAATCAGGAGCGTAGGCGATAAAGGCAGAGGACAGCACGAACACTACCACAAAATTGACAACGGCATGGATGGCTTTTGTAGTTTCCCGTTTGATAAGCCCTGTGTAGGCAACGTAAATCCCCACCACCAGAATGAGAATCAGCAGGAACCCGATATAAAATCCCTTCGAGGATAAGCCGCCTGTGGTAACGCCTGCAAGGGTCTGCATATTTTTCCCAATGGAATCCGCCGTAGAGGAAATAAAGTCCAGTGAGTAGGCTTCCTGAATCAAATACCCCGTGGCGTTGGAAAGGTACAGGCTGATGGCCCAGATAAAATTTGTGATGGCATACAGCCCGTACATTACCTGTTTTCCGATACCGTCCAGCCAGTTCCACGGGAGCCAGTCCCATCCACTGTCCACATAAAAATCAAGCTGGTAGTTGTCCAGAGGATATTTGCTGTATTCGTTGGCAGCGTCCACCGTATCATCCACCAGTCCGGCAGCGTGGGCGGCAGTACCGGAGACTGCCAGCAGCAGGAGGATGAGCAGGAGTGCCAGCAGCACTTTTCCTGCTATACTCCCGATTTTTTTTAAAGAGTTTTGTCCCTTTGTCCGGCAAGGGACAAGGGCTGTCCCCTGCTGGATGGGCTTTCTTATCTTCATTCCTCCACCTCTTTTCTTACGGGCGGTCTGGTGTCAAAGGCATGGAACAGGTCTTCAAAGATAGGGTGGAACTGTATCACTCCTACACGCCCGTACAAATCACTGATAAGGCACTGTCCGTTTTCTAAGTCACGGAGCCGTTTCTGGTTGTTTTCATCTTCGGAATCCACCCCGAAAAAGGTGAGGGTCTTCCTGATTTCGTTGATGTCCGTGGAACGGAACGCAAACTTCAAGCCCAGATTGTTTTTCAGTTTTTCATCCAGCAAATCGTCCGTGTTCTGGGTCACAAAGTAAACACCTGCGTTCATGGCACGTCCGGCACGGACCAGCTTCATGGAAAGGGTCTTGCCCTGTGCCACCTGCAAGAAGCTCCATGCTTCATCCAAATCCACAATCTTAAACACGCTGCGGTCGGTGTGGATGAAGTCGAGGGCAAAGGTACTGATAACAATGAGCATTGCCACGGAAAGCAGCTCCATTGTGGTGTATTCTTCAAACGAGGTTTCCTTATCCGGCAGCACCAAATCCGCCACCTGAATGATGTTGAGCTGCTTTTCAAGGCTGATGGACTGTGTGACATCCCCATCCGAAAAGAGCAGGTGTGCAAAGTCATAGTCCGTAAAGGATTCGATATGGTCGGCTATGCTGGTGCTGATGGTGGTCCCCTCCGCCCGAAGTTCCTCAATCACCTTTAAAAGCCCCCGTTCTTCGCTGTTTGTCACCGCACGGATGGCTTTCCGAAGAACAGGGAACTTCTCCCCGTCACGGCTGGAAATTCCCGTTAAAAAGGTCAGGATGTCAATTGCCAGTGATTCGGAATCCTTTGGGTTCTCCATAATCACATACGGGTCGAGTAAGCCCCTGTTCTGTTCCTCCGAAGTCAGGTTTACGATATTGATTTCATGGGCGATTTCCGGCAGGGTTTCCTTCCAGCGTCCCCGTTCCGCTTTCGGGTCAACGATAAGAGCCTGTGCCCCAAACAATACACAGTAGTAGACAATCATGTTGTTGCTGAATGATTTTCCACCGCCGAGGGAGCCGACAAAAGCGGCAGCAAGGGCATTGGTGACAGAGCCTTTCACACCCTGACTGGCAAGGGCAGGCTTTAAGTACACGTTTCTTCCCGTATCAAGGCTATACCCGATATAAATGCCCTCCGGTTCCCCCAACATCTGGGTTGCACCAAAGCCTAGACCCGCGAGGAAGTCACTGGTGACATACTGGATGTAATCGTTCATATACCGTTTGCTGGCAGGGAGAAATTCCCCATGCAGCCCCAGCATATCCCCAAAGGGGCGGACCAGCTTCACGTTCAAATCGTCATAAAAATCTTTTACCTCATTGCAACGGCGTTTCAGTTCTTCCAAGTCGGGAGCCGTCACACGCACCACATAGGACAGCTTATACATGGATTCCTTGCTCTGGTCTAAGGTGGATTCCAGCTCATTTACGCTGTCCAGAGCGTCCACCACGTTTGTACTGGTTTCGCTGTCATTCTGCCATGCGTGGTTATCCAAATCTTTCAGCTCTTTTTTCTTGTTCCGCACCGTGGAGAGGGCTTTCCGATTTGTGACAATCTCCACATTCATAGAGGTATCAATGGGAAAGGTGAATTGCTGCTGTTGATAGTAAAAGATTTCCGAGGATGGAAAGTCCAGTTCCCCCACAATGCTGTTGATGGTGAAGTAGGCGGCATAGACCGTCCCATCTTCCTGTTCGATTTTCAGATACCGCTGGTTTTCCTCTATCAGACAACGGGTGGGTTTGATGAGGTCATAGTATTTCACCAGCGTTTCCTCCTGAAACCGCTTCTTCGGCAGGTAATACTCATAATCTTCATAGGCGGTTCCAGTCTGCCCGTATAAATGCTCAATCAGATAACCAAAATCGTCCTTGTCAAGCCGCCGGACTTTAAAGCGGCGTGAGATTTTATTTTCCAGCAGTTTTTCCATCTTCTGAAACCGCCAGATTTCCTCATTGCTCATGGAAACAAAATCCCCCATGAGTTTGTGGTTGACTTCATGGAGGAAATCGGAAACGGCGGTCTTTGCTTCCCTGCGGAACTGCTTCATGGTGACTTCCTGCTCATTGACAAGCAGCTTAAAGCCGATAAAAAAGCGGTAGTCCACCTGATTTTCCCCTATCATGGAAATCAGGGCTTCGGTCTGTGCGTCAATCTTTGCACAGGCAACGTCCTTTAACTTGCCCGTCACTTCCTGTTTGGAGCGTTCCTGTGCCGCCCGTATGCTGGATTCAGTGCTGATTTGCAGGGCGTGAATCTTCCCGTCCCTGTTCTGGGCGATAAGCTGCCGGAAGGAATCGTGTACCTGATATTTCTGTTCGGGGCTTAAAAAGGAATAGTTGTAGGGAAGCAGCTCATAGTAAGCGAAGCACTCCCCGTCATGGTTGAACACAAGGTTATTTTCGATATACTTAATCGGATATGCCATAAATATCACTCCTAACTGCCGTGATGGGCTGTGCCGGATATTCCTTTTCCAGCTTCACGGGCTTTCCTGCATACGTCAGTTTCGGGCGTACCAGATATGCCAGTACGGATTTCAGGAAGCCGTAAGGCTTCTTCCCGTCAAAGGTCTTCTGGCACATGAACCAAGTGAGGGCAAAGGGTACGCCGAAATATTTTAAAAATGCCCCGCCAATGAACGAAAGGGGAGGGAGGTTCCCCAAGAGCATAACCGCAAACACCGATATCACGAACCACGCCATCTGTGTGAACGTGATGGGGAATGGAAGCTTAAAATCATTGATGGAATAGAGTATCTTTTCCACCGACCAGATACTGGTATAGCTTCGTATTTTCTTCATGTTGTCTGTCCTTTCTAAAAGATGGGGCAGCAAAAGCCGCCCCTGAATAAAAAAGCCGCCTGCACTTCCCAAAGGAGATACAGACGGGTTTACCGTAAGATTTCATATACGCCGTGGTTCGTGACGATAAAAGTTCCCTCCAATTCCATGTCACGCCCATAGGCTTCATAGTCGATATAGTTTTGTAAGTGTGCCGTAAGTTCCCCAAGCTGTCCGGTTTCTTCCAGATAGTAGCGAGCCACGTCCGCCATATCGTCACAGCCGGAATGGAAGATAATATCGTCCTCATGCTCACAGAGTTCTTCGATACTGCCAAAATAGGATTGCAGTTCTGATAGTTCTTCCTGAATATATTCCGGTAAGTCCTCCACCATTTCACACAGGCGGTTGACTTCCTCAATGGGGGTGTATTCATCAATCGCAAAGGGCAGCTCATAATCATGGATGGCGTATTCCTCATACTCATCATTCAAGCCGATACGTTCCCTAACTTCCTCAAAATCCACAGGCGGCGTGAACCATGCCCCTACCAGTTCGCCCTCATTGTATTTTCCTAAGTTGGCAATGTAAATCCGCATTTCCTCCAAGTTCTTCCACCTCCCTTTAGCGGTAAGAAAAGATACCATTGTCCGTAAACAGGTAGTTTTCGCTGGTTTCCAGTTTCCGACCAATGGCAGTATAATCAATATGGTTCATCAGGTCTGGATGTACTTCCCCAAATATCTGCGTTTCCTGCACCAGATAACGGGCGAGGGATTCCCCGTCCTGCACTGGATAGCAGCGTATGTGGTCTTTGTTGTCGATAAATTCCGTAAAGCTATGGAACCACCGCTTTTGTATCACATCCATTTCATAATAGAGGGGCGTTCCCTGCATTTCCTGTACTATCCGGCAAAGGGCGTTGATTTCCCAGAGCCTTGTGCTGCCCTCCAATGGAAACGGCAGCTCATAATCTTCAATTTCAATTTCTTCCTCATTCTGAACCCCAAGACGTTCCCTGACTTCCTCAAAATCCACGGGACAGGAAAACCAAGCCCCCGGATATTCCTCAAAATCTTCATGGTAAAACCGTGTGGTGTTCAGGATGTAGATTCTCATTTCTTCAATCGGTAACACATCCTTTCTCTGTTAGGTTGTTTGGGGAGTTACGCTCCCCAAGCCCCTAGTGGACTTCCGCCATGAAGCAATCAGAGCTTGCTCCATAACGGAAGTGTGATATGTTTTTTTCTATGCACCGATAATCTTATTGAACAGTTCCAGTAAGATGTCCTTTACGCCCTCCGCGTTGAAGACCAGACCGACCGCTACAAGGGAAACCACCAGAAAGCCGATAAGTTTGGAAAATTCCCTCTTAAATCCGAGGTACAGTCCAATCACCACGATTGCCAGCAGCACAAGGGACTGGGCATTGGATAAAAACCAGTTGTAAAGATTCTGTCCGAAATTCATAAAAGCTCCTTTCTACCCTGTAAGATTCCTTAAGTTCTAAGATTGACGCCGTTAAAGCACCACCTCCTTTGCAGCGGCGGCTTGCTGCTTTAGGATTTTTTCGTGCTTTTCCGTCAGTTTTGCATGGGTGATGATGTCATGGACAATCTGGGTGTGGTTCATCTTATCCAGACGGAGAGCCAACTTTAACGTGGGTGCTACCTGATGGGAGAGCCAGTGCAGGGTGCGTTCAAAGGAATAGGGTTCCGGTTTCGTTGTCAGTTTCAGGCTTCCCCTGCGTTCCCCTATGAACCACGCCCATTCCTCATTGATACGCCAGTCCGAACGGGGCTTCGTATCGTCCCTGTCCACAAAACGGACATAGCGGTTGATGATTTGAAAGGCTGTCCGTTCTGGATTGTCATGTTCTAACAGGTCACGGATGGCGTAAAAGGCACGTTCATTTTTCAGCCGGATTTCAAAACGGTTCTTTACCTCTGCGTCTGCAATGGGAATATCATGCTTCTTGTACTGCTCATAGTCCTTTTCATAAATGCAGAAGTGCACCTCACTTTGGAGGGAACCGATATACAGGGTGTTCCCCATACATTCTTTTTCCCCACGCCGTACCAGTTCACCGCTGCGGTAGCTTTTGAAGCTGCGGAAGACCGAGATACATTCCTCATTCCGGCACTTCTCTGTCAGATGGGGAATGTTCAGGATTCCCGTTTTGTCATTGATGGCAAGGTCAAGCCGCTTCATCACGCCGTCTTCCATGAGAACATCCATGAAAAATTCATACCAGCTCCGTTCCTGCGCCAGCAGATAGCTTTCAAACTGGCGGCAGCCACGCCCTTTCAGTTCCAGCAGCACCCCTTTTTCCAGTTCCGGCGATACCAGAACGAAAACATCACCCAGATAGTAATGCTCCGTGTAAGAGTAGAAGCCGTAGTCTTCATGGATAAAGCAAGGCAGCTTTAGCCGCAGTACGTCTTCCACGATATGCTTCACATCCGTAGTGGGGAAGCGAATCCGCACATAGTCAAAGAGCAGTTCAAGAGGAGCGTCTGGATTGAAGCGTTCCAGAGCTTCCATGATGGCTTCCTGTAATGCTTCGGATGGGTGAGCCTTGCCCGTTTCAATATCGCTCAGATACGGACGGGTGATTCCGGCAGCTAACGCAAGTTTCTGTTGTGAGATACCGTAAATTTCCCGTTTTTCTTTGATTTCCCGTACCCATGTTTCTTCATTCAGTGAAAATCCCTCCTGTCTAAAAAAGCGTATGTCAACTTTCATAGCCTTGTTGACACACGCCGGATATGGGAAAATCCCTTGTGTACCGTGGGATTCTGCCCTGTTGTTTGGTTGTTGCCTGTCGATTTGTACCCCTCTGTTAGATACGAGGGGTTCATGCTGGCGTGCCTTACGGCACACCAGCCACAGCAGGTCAGTCCGTTTCTGCGGCTTTTGCTTCGCACGCCGCCTGCACTCCCTGCCTGCTGTCTGTAAGTTTTTTTATTTCTTTGAGGAAATCGTGTCCTTTTGGCACAAGGGGCGTGTAAAACTCTGAGATAACGCTGGTTCCCACATCCACATAGCCACGCCCTTTTATCTGCTTTAGGAAGAAATCCTTTGTGGTTTCCCCGAACATCATCCCATAGCCCATTTCCGACATCCGCCCCAGAGCCACACGGAAATTGAACTGGTCACGGATTCCGTCCCCCAGATACTTTGCGTCTGGACGCTGGCAGGCGAGAATCAGGAAGAAACCAGCCTGCCGCCCGAGCATGACGATTTGTTTTAACTTGTTGAGGACAGCGGCGTTTTCCTTTGTGCCGAGCATTTCCATAAATGCCACATATTCATCAAAGATAAGGAAATGTGCCGGAAGCCCTAAGTAAGCGTAGTTTTCCCCTGTCCTGTAATTCTCCATAAGCTTCATGTCTTCGCTGCGTTTCATCATTTCTCCATAGAAGCGGTCAATGCAGGCGAGCATATCCTCCTTTTTGTAGTACACATCAGGCATGACCGCCTGTAAATCCGCAAGGTCGGCGTTCTTTGGGTCTAACACGAACAGGGCAGCGTTAGTGCGGAGCAGGGCTTCAATGAGGGTCAGGATGAAGTAGGTCTTTCCGCCGCCGGTTCCTCCGGCAATGAGCATATGGGGGAGCTTGTCATACTCCCACCAGACATTTTTCATGAGCCGGAGCTTGCCGTCTTTTGCCTGTACGTCCTCAATGGAGATACGGCCTGCAATGGTATCATAGAGCAGGGTGTACTCCACATAGGAATCCTTTAATTCCTTGCCCGTCAGTTCACAGTACAGGCCGCTTTCCAGCTTTTTTTCCAGGTTTAAGAGCTGCTCCTGGTATTTCCCCAGCGTGATTTCCGCCCGGATGTGAATCAGCCCGTTTTTAAGCTGGTAGTAGACTTTGGGAAAGCAGGTAATCTTCTCTTTGGAACGGCTGGAAGACAGGTCCTTGAAAAAGCCGTCTGCCTGTACCTGCTCCACTTCATACCACTTATTTTCCAGTATCATCCTTGCCAGCTTTTGGCGGTGGATGAGTTGTTTTATCCCATCCCTGCAATAATGGTAACTGGCACAGGCAGTCCCCAGACAGAGAAGCCCGGCTATCCCCAAACTGAACAGCAGATAGGGGAGGTTTATTCCCTGCACCATCTGGGAGAGGGAAGTATGCTGCCAGTCTATCCGGCGAAGCTGCCCTGCATGAAACAGCAGGACAATTAGCAGGAAGACAGGGAGCAAGGCGGCAAGGGCGGTATGGAACACAAGGTCTTTATCCGTGGGGCGGATACGCCTGCCACGGGAACGGAACGGCTTCATGGCGAAATTCCTCCTTTCTCCGGGGAGTATTTTAATAAAAGCCCGTGTAGAGCAGGGAGTGTCCTCTGCCCTCTGTACAGGCTTCAAAGAAAAAAGTATAACCGGACGGCTCACCGCATAAACAGTCCGGCAGGTAAACGTGAAATGGCTCCTTGGGCTGGTAGTCCTCAAATGCTTCTATCAGAAGCTGTTCCGCCATCCAGCGGTACTCCGGCAGTGCAAGGAGCTGGAAGTCCTGCTCATACTCATCATATCCGGCGATAGATTTCATAGACTTATTTCTCTGCCGGATGGTCTTTCTTTGGCGGTTGTAGATTCATAGCAACACCTTTTTTCAGGATAATATCCTCTGCCTTAATGTACCAGTCCACATCCGCTCCCTGAAAGGTAGCCGTTGCCACGGTGTCCGCCACCGGATGGATGATTTCCACTTCTGCGTTGTAGTCGAACTCCTTTAACGGCACGCTGGCAGGGATGGAAACCTGAATCATACGCCCCTGCCCTCTGGATTTTAAATCATAGGTGCGTTCCTTGATTTCTTCCGACACAGTTCCGTCCTCATTCTGGATGTGAACCTCCCGGCGGAGGGCAGAAAATTTCAATGTCCCGAATGTTGCTTCCTTGTCAATCACGATTCCGTTTGCTAATCTCATAGTCTGATGTCCTCCTTTTCCTTACACTTTTACCATATCGTCAGCGTGTAAAATGTAGTTGGTGAAGCCCCTTGTGCCGATTTTATAGCCCTCTGCGGTGATACGGGGATTGACGAGCTTCACACGTTCCTCAAAGTCAAAATGTTTCTCTCCGGCTTCGGCAGGGAGGATAACCACAATATCATCTGCCCTCTGTACGTCTGAATAAAGGTTGAAGCCGCGAGAGAGTACCGCCATGCGTCCGTTGATTCTCCGCTGCTCTGTTTTGTCTTCTCCGGCAAACTCCAAGTTGCCGAATGTCTTCTCCATGTTGGGGATAACGAATTTTAATTCCATATAGATTTACCTGTCCTTTCTGAATGTTGTATTTGATAGTGGTTTTCGTGATTCAGTCTGGGAGAGGAGGGGAACGCTCCGGCGGCGGTGATTTCTTCGTAGTATCACGTCCTTTCTGGTTTTGGAGTAAAAAAATAGACGCTCACTGCTGAACGTCTATCAGGGGACATATTGAGATTTTATAGGTTTACTATATCAATCTGACTGTACTTCGGTTACATTTTTATTGCATTTTTTATTTGGTTTCATATAAATTTTACTGGTTAATAGTTCCTGCAAATGCCTTAAAATCAATGATTTTCACTTATATAGCATACTGTCTGTCTGGAGTGGGAATAATAATTTAAATGTAATCGAGTCCCGAAAAACCTTGAAAACACAGGGCTTTTCGGGATTCTTGTTTTTTACTGGCTACAAAATGGCTACATCAGCCAAGTTTTTTGTAGCCGTCATCTTTTTCAGCCATCGCATCAAGCTGATTGGCTACTTCACTTTGCTTGTTCGGGTACAGGTGGCTGTAGGTTTCCATGGTGGTTTGCACCCTTTCGTGTCCTAAGCGTTCTGCAACCAGAAGCGGCGTACAGCCCATGTCAATCAGCAAACTGGCGTGGGTATGACGTACATCGTGCACCCTGATCTTCTGCGTTCCGGAGTGGTCACAGCCATACTTCATTTGTCTGCCGACCCAGCCCCTGTCGTAAGGAAAGATGCGGTCTGTAGGCTGTACATCGTAGAGTTTTGCCAGATAGTCTTTTAGACAGCTTTCCAGTACCTTTGGCATAACCACTTCACGGTAGCCAGCTTCCGTTTTGGGCGGATAGATGTAGTCCTTTCCGTTCAGATGTTGATAGTTTTTGTTGACAGAGATAATGTGTCGGTCGAAATCAATATCCTCCGGTGTCAGAGCCAGCAGTTCGCCAACACGCAATCCTGTGTAGTACATCACCATGAAAACGGTGTAGCCAACAGGTCTGCTCTCCATGGCTTTAATGAACACCTTGAATTCTTCGTTCGTCCAGAACAGCATTTCATCGGCGTTTTTCTTACCCATGGTTCCTGCCTTGTGACAGGGGTTTTCTCTCAATCCGTAGAACTTCACTGCAAAGTTGAAGGCTGCGGTGAGTTGATTGTTGATGGTTCGCAGATAGGTCGGTGAATAACCTCTGCCGTTGGGACGGCGGTAGTTAATCAGCTCGTTTTGCCAGTTGCGAATATCGGTCGGTTTGATGGCGTTGATTGGCATCTCACCGAAATATGGGAGGACTTTCTTATTAAACAGATAGTGCTTGTTGGCTAAAGTTGTCTCCCTGAGACGAGGATCGGCATCTTTCATGTAGAGTGCAACGAAATCCTTGAACTTCATGCCCAAGCTGCCATCTGCCTGACTGATAAAATCCTGTTCCCATTGCAAGGCTTCTTTCTTGGTTTTGAAGCCTCTTTTCTTTTTGTGAATCTCCTTTCCTGTCCAATCCTTTACTCGGATTTGAGACATCCATTTTCCGGTGTTCTTATCTCTTGTTACTGACATTGTATTCTCCTTTTCTATCCCAATGTCAGACCTTAATTATTTCTTAGAGCCAAACTCCTTTTCAAGATAAGCTCTGCGACGAGCCAAGCGCTCGTCCTCGTCAAGTTCTTCCGGTTCCACACATTCTACGGAAGCCCCAGCATAGTACGCAAGGGTCTGCTCTTGCCAGCTATGTAATGCAGCTGCAGAACAGTTGTAGCTGCGCACATCCTCACGCATATCTTCCCATTGTTCCAAAAACAAACACATATCTGCGTTATGGTCAGCATCCATCTCTTTTCCATTAAAGCGGATAGAGCAAGTCCACTCGTTGCTGCGAGGGGGCTTTTTTACATCCACATCAAATTTAAGAGAGGATACCTTGTTTAGTTCAAACAGGAAGCTCATTATGTCAGCAAGACTTCTGATAGGCGCCGTATTGGTTTCGTAGCCAAGGATAAAGGTAGGCGTTGTATCCAGATGTTTTGCTATTTCGTTTACGACATCAATGGAAACCTCGATTTCTCCGGTTTCGTACTTTTGTACGGTACGCAGAGATTTCCCAATAAGGTTAGCCAGTTGTGTCTGATTCAGTCCTTTGCGTTTTCGTAGTGTTTTTATCCGCTGACCGATTGCGGAATAATCGAAATTGTCCATAGTTGATTCACCTCATATTTATCATATCACAAAGAAATACGAATTTCAAGTACATATTTTTATTCCGCAAGTATTGACAAAAGCAGCTTTTATTCGTATAATGTAAATGTATTAAAAGTGCGTATTTAGATAATTCAGAAGAAATGAGCGAACAAAAAATGCGCAAATCATCTTTTGAACACAGGAGGTAACCATGAGAGCACAGTTTATCACAGCAGAAGAAGTTAAGCAGGTATTGGATGTCAGCCGCAGCAAATCTTATCAAATCATCAGAGATTTGAATAAGGAGCTGAAAAGTATGGGCTATCATACCATTGCAGGCAAATGCCCAATCCAGTTCTTTAAGCAGAAATTTTACGGTCTGGAAATTGGAGGTGACAACGCTTGATGCAGGAAAATGAAAAAACGACCGTCCCGATTCCATCTGTTGGCGCAGATGGGGAACAGTCGCTTTCCTATGTAACAAATGAAATTATAACAACTGGCAACGAAGAAATCAATCCCATAGATGAAAGTATGGAGGAGATGCTTCGTCAGATGCAGAGAATGTCTGACCCGTCCTATCTGGCTACCATGACTATGAGCCAGTTGTATGACACTGTATACGAAAGCAGACTGCCTGTTATCGACGGTCTGCTTTACCCAGGCACATATCTGTTTGTAGGTGATCCAAAAGTTGGTAAGTCATTCTTGATGGCGCAGATTGCGTATCATGTCAGCACAGGACTTCCGCTCTGGAATTATTCTGTTCATGCAGGCACTGTACTGTACCTTGCGTTGGAGGATGACTACAGACGCTTGCAGGAGCGTTTGTATCGTATGTTTGGAGTGGATGGTACAGATACTTTGCATTTTGCAACCTGTGCCAAACAGCTCGGTGCAGGGCTGTATGAACAGCTGGCTCGCTTTGTATCAGAGCACAGAGACACCCGACTGATTATCATTGATACTTTGCAAAAAATCAGAGAAGCCAGCGGAGACAGATACAGCTATGCAAGCGATTATGAAATTATTGGTCAGCTAAAACACTTTGCCGACCAGACTGGCATTGCGCTGTTGTTGGTACATCATACCCGAAAACAGCAGGCAGATGATAAGTTTGATATGATTTCCGGCACCAATGGATTGCTCGGCGCTGCCGACGGAGCTTTTGTTCTGCAAAAGGAAAAACGCACCGGAAATACTGCGGTACTGGAAGTGTCCGGCAGAGACCAGCCAGAGCAAAGACTGATTCTGAAAAAGGATATGGAACATCTTGTTTGGGAGTTGGAAAAAGCCGAAACAGAGTTGTGGCAGATTCCGCCAGATCCGATTCTGGAAAAGGTTGCAGCTTTGCTGGCGGAAGATATTTTAGAGTGGAGTGGAACACCGACAGAGCTTGCAGAAGCGTTGAAGTTAGAGCTGAAGCCTAATCTTTTGACAAAACACCTGAATGTCAATGCGAGCAGATTGTTCCATGAGTGCCATACCCAATATGAAAATATTCGCACTCACGCAGGAAGAAGGATCATCTTAAAGCGAGTTTCAGAGCAGCGTGACGATGCGTGACGGTTGTGACGATGATTTTGACAGTGGTGGCGGTATGTAAAACACCGTCACCATCGTCACCACCGACACGGACAGGAAAGGAATGGATTGAAAATGAAAAATGTGCAAATCCCTTATGATTTATTTGTTGCCTTGCTTCAATATCATCTGATGATGGATGGCGATTATGAAGATGAAATCAAACAAGGCTTGGAGCAAAAACTGGAAGCTATGGTAAGACATGAATGGTACGCAAAGTACAAGACTGCTCCTACACCGGAAGAACGAGAAGCAGCCCGTCAGCGTTACCTGGATGAACGTGGAGTTCCACAGAGCTTCCGATGGACAACTTCTCCTTGGGAGAGATGACAGGAGCGTGCCACGCTCCTGTTAGCGGCAGATAAGAGAGTGATGATTGCATCGATTTCACTGAAGGTGGGTATGCCATATTTAACATTATTGCGATTATCACTTTTTTGCTGTAAAGATAAAAAAGAAAAAATTTGTTTTTACAAAACGATTGGAAAATCGTGTAGCCGGTATCGCAGATACCGTTCAAAGGGGATTGGGGATGCTTCCCCAACAAGCAATTTGCGAAGATTGACCCAGAGGGAAAATCGAGAAAATGAGTGAACCTGTGCAGGTTCACACTGCTTGCCAATTTGTGAGCGTAAGCGAATATGCCCGTTATTCCCCAAATTAGGCTTATTATACAGGCTTTCGATATTTTATTTATTTAAAAGAAACTAAAATTAAGTGAACGCTCACTTTTTCGTTGAATTTATTTGCGATAATGCTATAATTAACATAATGGGACTTTTTAGATAAAAGTTTTCTGTGAAAGGATTGGTAACTCTATGGATGTTAGTTATAAAAGACTTTGGAAACTGTTGATTGATAGAGATATGAAGAAAAAAGATTTGGCTGAGAAAGCGAATCTCAGTAATTATACAATCAACAAAATGAATAAAGGCGAAAATGTAAATACGGACACATTGGTAAAAATCTGCGGGGCATTGAATTGCAGGATCGAGGATATTATGGAAGTCGTTCCAGATGAAAAATGATGCTGTGATGCTTATGGAACAGCAACTATAGTATTATTGTATTGTAAAATTCAGGAGATTGGGTATGGAACTAATTAACAACACAACTAAAACATTACGAGATGATTTAGCTGTTGAGATAAAACAAGGCAGTAGGCTTTCTGTTGCAGCAGCCTGCTTCTCTATCTATGCTTTCCAAGAATTGAAAAAGGAACTTCAAGGCATTGACGAATTAAGATTCATTTTTACATCACCGACTTTTACAACCGAGAAGGCAAAAAAAGAAAAGAGAGAATTTTATATTCCAAGATTAGGTCGAGAACGCAGTTTGTATGGAACAGAATTTGAAGTAAAGCTTAGAAATGAGCTTACGCAAAAGGCGATTGCGAAAGAATGTGCCGAATGGATTCGGAAAAAGGTTACTTTTAAATCTAATGTAACCAATGAAAATATGATGGGCTTCATCAATTTGGATGATAAAAACTATATGCCGATCAACGGTTTTACTACGGTTGACCTGGGATGTGAGCGTGGTAACAACGCATACAACATGGTTCAAAAGACAGAAGTACCATTCTCAACTGCATATATAGACTTGTTCGATAACCTTTGGAATGACACCTCAAAATTGCAGGAGGTTACTGATGAAGTCATTGAGAATATTACAGCTGCTTATAATGAAAATTCTCCTGACTTCATTTATTTCGTGACACTTTATAATATCTTCAGCGAGTTTTTGGAAGATGTCTCTGAGGATCATTTACCAAATGAGGCTACCGGATTTAAAGAAAGCAAGATATGGTCTATGCTGTATAATTTCCAGAAAGATGCTGTTCTTGCTATTATCAGCAAACTGGAAAAGTTCAATGGCTGTATTCTTGCTGATAGCGTAGGTCTTGGTAAAACCTTTACCGCTTTGGCTGTTATTAAATATTACGAGAATAGAAATAAATCTGTGCTCGTCCTCTGTCCGAAGAAGTTGACAAACAACTGGAATACCTATAAAGACAACTATGTGAATAACCCGATTGCATCAGATCGCTTACGTTACGATGTACTCTATCATACAGACTTGAACCGTACTCACGGCAAATCCAATGGTCTGGATTTAGATAGATTAAACTGGAGCAATTATGACCTGGTTGTAATTGACGAATCTCATAACTTCCGAAATGGCGGCAAACTGTCAGGCGAAGATAATGAAAAAGAAAATCGTTACCTGAAGCTGTTAAATAAGGTTATCCGTAAAGGCGTGAAAACAAAGGTTTTGATGTTATCTGCAACTCCGGTCAATAATCGCTTTAATGACCTGAAAAATCAGCTTGCTCTTGCCTACGAGGGTAATACTGATCTGATTGATGATAAACTGAATACAACAAAAAGTATTGATGAGATTTTCAAAAATGCCCAGAGAGCATTTAACACCTGGAGTAAATGGGACCCGGCAGACAGAACAACAGAAAATCTTCTTCGTATGCTGGATTTTGATTTCTTTGAAGTTTTGGATTCTGTAACCATTGCACGTTCCAGAAAACATATTCAGAAATATTATGATACTTCTGATATTGGCACTTTCCCTACCAGATTGAAGCCGATATCCCTTAGACCTCCTCTTACCAGTTTGAAGAAGGCTATCAACTACAATGAAATCTATGAGCAGTTGACGCAACTGTCATTGTCTATTTATACGCCTACGCATTTTATTCTTCCGAGTAAAATGGAGAAGTATGCGGAAATGTACGAAGATAATAAAGTAAATATCGGTTTTACTCAGGCAAACCGTGAGCAGGGTATCCGTCGCTTAACGGCAATCAACCTGATGAAGCGAATGGAAAGCTCTGTTCATTCCTTTAACCTTACGCTGAAGCGAATCTACAGTTTGATAGATTCAACTATCCATAGTATTGATACTTATGATAAGACTTCCTCTGTGAGACTTGAACTGACTGATATTTCTGATATTGACGAGTTTGATAGTGAAGATCAGAACGGTGACGAGCTGTTTACCTTTGGTAAGAAGGTCAAAATTGATATTGGAGATATGGATTATAAATCCTGGAGAGACAGCCTTGCAAAAGATCGGGATACCCTTGAACTTCTGACACTGATGGTTGGAGATATTACGCCTGAGTATGACTCCAAACTTCAGGAGCTGTTTCAAGTTATCAAAAACAAGCTGGAGCACCCTATCAACGAGGGTAACAAGAAAATTATTATCTTCACAGCTTTTGCAGATACAGCTCAGTATCTGTTTGACAATGTAAGTAAGTATGTGAAGGATAATTTCGGACAGAATACTGCAATGGTATCTGGTTCTGTAGAAGGGCGCACCACTGTTCCAAGACTGAAGAGTGATCTGAATACCGTTTTGACCTGCTTTTCTCCAATATCTAAGGACAAGCATTTACTTATGCCGAACGATAGTACAGAAATTGACTTTCTGATTGCTACGGACTGTATCTCGGAAGGTCAGAACTTGCAGGACTGCGATTATCTGATTAACTATGACATTCACTGGAATCCGGTTCGTATTATCCAGCGATTTGGTCGTATCGACCGTATTGGCAGTAAGAATGCCTTTATTCAGCTTGTGAATTTCTGGCCAGATGTAACTCTTGATGAGTATATCGACCTGAAGGCAAAAGTCGAGACACGTATGAAGATCGTTGATATGACAGCAACGGGTGATGACAATCTTTTGAGCGATGAAGAAAAAACAGATTTAGAATACCGCAAAGCCCAGCTGAAACGATTGCAGGAAGAAGTAGTGGATATTGAAGATATGTCTACCGGTATTTCCATTATGGATTTGGGCTTAAATGAATTTCGCATGGATTTGCTGGAATATATCAAGAATCACCCGGATATTGATAAAGCTCCCTTTGGACTTCACTCTGTAGCTGCTGCTTCAGAAGAAACACCGGCAGGCGTTATCTATGTTCTGAAGAATCGCTCCAATAGTGTGAATATTGATAATCAGAACCGTTTGCACCCGTTTTATATGGTTTATATCAGCAATGAGGGCGAAGTGATTTGTGATCATCTTTCTCCAAAGCAGATGCTGGACAAGATGCGTTTCCTTTGTAAAGGAAAAACGGAACCTATTCCGGAGCTGTATCGCCAGTTTAATAAGGAAACTCGTGATGGAAAAAATATGGTTGTGTTCTCCAAACTACTGGGCGATGCCATTGCATCTATTATCGAGGTCAAAGAAGAAAGTGATATTGACAGCTTTTTAGGCGGAGGTCAAATGAGTTTTCTTACAAATGAAATTAAAGGATTGGATGACTTTGAACTGATATGTTTCCTGGTTGTGCGATAACGCAGAAAGTGAGGTGGGACCATGCTTGGATTGCCAAAGGCTACCGAATTAAGCATGCAGCTTCCCAAGAATGCAATCTATGCAAAGTTCCAGATGAACACAGCAGAGAAAGCAAAGATAGACGCTGATATTTCAAGAATTACTATAGTCAATGAAGTATCCGCAGACAAGGTACATATTGCTGCGGGTGAACAGGTGAAGTCATTTTTCGTTCTTCTGGTGGCGCTGAAAAAGAAAGATTTTGATGATAGAACGATTATCACCATTTCAAAACTGATTCCTCAGAATATGTTACTGGTGCTGGAATGTGGCGATGAAGCAAAACTTGCCACCTACCATACTAAGCTGATGCAGACAGGATGGAAACGAAAAGAAGAACTGTCTGTTGAATTAAAGGGATTAAACATGGATGCCGTTTGGGAGAACATCATTGTTCAGATTGGCGGCATTACTGTGGAACAGGGTAACACACTGGATGAACAGATTGCGGTTGATGAGTACCGACATAAAATCGAAAAAGAGATTGCTAAGCTGGAAAAGCAAGCTCGTGCCGAAAAGCAGCCAAAGAAGAAGTTTGAGCTTGCGCAGCAGATAAAAAAGCTCAATGATGAATTGAGATAGAAGAAGGGAGTTTTTGATATGTCAAGTGAGCAATATCAACGGACGGTAAATAGCCTTGATAAGGAAATTGCTGATCTTGAAAAGAAAAAGGCAGCAAAGGACAGAGAAGTAGCTAATCTCCAAGGCAAAATTAACACCTTGAAGAAAAGCATAAACAGCCATACTTCTGCATCTACACTTAACAGTAAAATGCGGCAGATTGCTATTCACGAATCTGATCAAGCAAAAAAAAGTCAGGATAGTGCTGATCTCGGAAAGAAGATTGCCGAAAAACGAAAGAAGCGTGCTGAAGCTTATTTGAGACTCCAAAAGGAGCAGCAAAACGAGCAAAAGAAACAGGATAAAGTCAACCAACAGATTCAGGCATCCTATGAAGCTCGGATAAAAGAACTTCAGCAGCAACTTTTGCAGCCGGTAGTTACAACAACTACTACCCCAATAGCAGCTGATGAAGAATATGATGTGTTTGTGTCCCACGCATACGAGGATAAAGAATCATTTGTTGACGAGTTTGTAGAAGCGTTGCGAAATCAAGAACTTAAAGTATGGTATGACATGGACAAGCTCAAATGGGGCGACTCGATGCGTGAGAAAATTGACAGAGGACTGGCAAAATCAAGATATGGTGTCGTCATTCTCTCACCTAACTACATTGCCGAACATAAATACTGGACAAAAGCGGAGCTGAATGGACTTTTTCAAGTCGAAACTGTCAATGGAAAAACCATTCTTCCAATATGGCACAACCTGACGAAAAAGCAGGTTGTTGAGTACAGCCCTATCATAGCAGACCGCAAGGCTATGACTACGGCTTTAATGACTCCCGAAGAAATAGCCGCAGAATTGAAGGAATTATTTACAGCTGAAGATACGGAGGACGAAAACAATGGATAAATTGAAGATGCACACGCCCAACAAGGCGGATGAGAATTTCAAGAAGCTGGCGGTGTTGTTTCCCAATGCTGTGACAGAGACGATAGACGAAAACGGCGAAGTGGTTCGTGCCATTGATAAGGATGTGCTGATGCAGGAAATCTCCTGCACGGTGGTGGATGGCAATGAGGAACGCTATCAGTTCACTTGGCCGGACAAGAAGAAAACCGTTTTGCTTGCCAATGCACCACTCAACAAGACACTCCGCCCTTGCCGTGAGGAAAGTGTGGACTTTGACAACACTGAAAACCTCTATATTGAGGGCGATAATCTGGAAGTGCTGAAACTTTTGCAGGAAACTTATCTTGGCAAAATAAAGATGATTTATATCGATCCTCCGTATAATACCGGACATGACTTTGTATATGAAGACGATTTTTCTCAAAGTTCCAACGAGTATCTTTCTAATAGTGGGCAGTTTGATGATGCAGGAAATCGTCTTGTTGCTAATACAGAAAGCAACGGTAGGTTTCATACCGATTGGCTGAACATGATGTACCCACGCTTGAGACTTGCGAAGGATTTGCTGACGGAGGATGGTGTTATTTTCATCAGTATTGATGATAATGAACAATGCAATTTAGTTAAACTTTGTGACGAAGTGTTCGGTGCTGAAAATTGCATTGGACCAATCATTCAGAATAAACAGAATGCAAAGAATGACACTGTGAATATTCAGAAAAACCATGAGTTTATTCTCGTGTACCGCAAAAGTAGTAATTCTATAAATGGAAGCATTGCAGCGACCTTAAGTCGCAAGGTAATTACTTATAGAAATGCGTATGAGGATGATGGAAGATTTTATTATCTGAATGATCCAATAACAACCAGAGGTGAAGGTGGAACCTTAAATGCACGTCCAAACTTAGGATATACAGTGTACTATAACCCTGAAACAAAGGATAAAATTGCAGTTGCTGACTACAATGTAACTTTAGCAAAAACCTCTAATGATGAGGGGGAAATTTATACAACTGACAACGAATTACTTTGTAAAGGTTATGTTGCTATTCGTCCTCCTCGTGTAAGAGGAAAACTTGGTTGTTGGACATGGGCATTAGAAAAATTTAATGCACAGAAAGATGAAATAATCATAACTGGCAAGCCGGGTTCTTATGCAGTTAGAAAACGCACCTTTGTAAAAAAAGAAGATATTGTGACGGTAGATGGAAAAATGCAGTATACCGCCTCTTCTATGACAAATTCAAGGAGTATTTTGGACTTTTCAACAAATGATGGTACAAATACACTAAATACAGTCTTAGGGAAAAATGCAGTCTTTAGTAACCCCAAAAATCTTGAGATGATAAAGTATTTGATTCAACTTGTAGCAGATAAATCGTTTATCGTTTTAGATTTCTTTTCTGGTTCTGCAACGACTGCACACGCTGTAATGCAGGCTAATGCGGAAGATGGTGGAAAACGCCGCTTTATTATGGTGCAGATTTCAGAAGAAACAGAAGATAAATCTGATGCATATAAGGCGGGGTATAAAACGATTTGCGAAATCGGCAAAGAACGCATTCGCCGTGCAGCAAAGAAAATTGCAGAGGAAAATCCCGATGCAAAGTTTGACAGTGGTTTCCGTGTCCTCAAGTGCGATACCTCCAACATGAAGGATGTCTACTACAGCCCCGCTGATTTCGATATGAACCTGCTGGATATGATGGCAGACAACATCAAGGAGGACAGAACCCCGGAGGCTCTGCTGTTCCAGGTGATGCTGGATTTGGGTGTTGAACTTTCCAGCAAGATTGAAGAAACTACCATTGCCGGCAAGAAGGTCTTTGATGTAGCGGACGGTTTCTTGATTGCCTGCTTTGATAAGGATGTCAATGAGGAAACCATCAAGGCAATCGCACAGAAGCAGCCTTACTATTTCGTAATGCGTGACAGCTCCCTGGCAAGCGACAGTGTTGCTACCAATTTTGAGCAGATTTTTGCAACCTACAGTCCTGACACAGTAAGGAAGGTGCTGTAATTGAAGCAAATTACCGAAATAACACGGAGAGATATATTCTCATTATTCATATATGGCATGGATATAGAGGAATTCTTTGATAACAAACGAATCCAATATGGATATTGTGGCAGACTGAGCGAGCTTGACTTTCTAAAACGAATTTATGATCTCAAATCTTTGCCAAGCTTTGATGACCGTTTTGATGATGCTGAAGGTGATATTTGGCAACATACAGTAAACAACAATGACTATGAAGAAGGTTGGATATTTGAGGATGACCGTTTTGAGTTGTTAAACGGTGATGACGAGGTATTGTTGAAATTTCTATGTGCCGTATTTCACCCTGCTGTAAGAACAGAGTCCGGATATTGGAAAGAATTTTTGGGTGAGGTAAATGGTCTTCTTCAGAATGATGGTTACGAACTATATCCCGAAAGCAAAATTTCGGGACGTGATGTATATGGATGGCGTAAGCATGATCTGGAGGAGAGCTCTTTATTTGTCCCTTTTTCTCAGAGAAATGAGCAAGACATTAAAGAAAAAAAACTCAAACTTTCCCTGAATATGAAAACTCGAAACCAGATATATAAGCTCATCGAAAAACACTCTACTGTTTATCGCGAAACTGATGAAACCGGATGGGGGTATGATATTAAAACGAGTGAATGTGTCTTTCGTGATATGTCACAGTTTTATAAACCGAAATGCTTTGACGTAAAGAATAATTACATAGAGACATCAAGTATGGAAGAATTTATTCTGCACAATTATCCATTCTATGTTTTTGATGCTATTGAGCTGTATGAGAAGTATAATGCCGACAGTGATTATACTGCCCAGATGAATATGATTTTTAAGTTAAACTCTGTACCGTACAAACTGGAACAAGGACGAATTGTCAGTACTCTTGAAATTGCTATTGACCCTAAAATTTTAGCCAAGATTCCAGAAAAAGGGTTGAAGGAATTATTAAGCGAGGCTGACGCATATTACCGTTCTGAAAATAAACAAATAGCTGTTGAGAAAATTTGGGATGCATTTGAACGGCTAAAAACTTACTATTCTCCTACACTTAATAAAGCACAATCAGCAGATAAAATTATTGATAATATGAGCAATTCTGAACCGAACTACAAAGAATTATATGAAGCCGAATTCAAGGCGTTAACAAGCATTGGAAATAGCTTCAGAATACGTCATCATGAAACAACAAAGGTTGATATAACAGACAATCGACAATATGACTATTTTTATAAACGTTGTCTTGCGTTGGTTTCTGTCGCTATCCTATATTTGGAGGGAGGAATAAACGCATGAAATTTAACTTTAAGATACAGCAATACCAAACCGATGCCGTCGATGCGGTTGTAAAGATATTCCAAGGGCAGGGATATCACGATAAAATCAGCTATATCCGAGATGTTGGCAAACAGCAGGAAAATCAGCAGATGCGGTTGAATGTGGATATGGATCAGCAATATTCTCTCGATATGGGAGAATCTCATCAGCTGAATATCTACGATATGGATGATGATACTGGGTACAAAAATGAAGTGATAGAGCTGTCTGATGAACAGCTGTTAATCAACATTCAAAAGCTTCAAAGCCAGAACAATATCAAGCAATCCAAATCACTTGTAAAGGATTTGGGCAGATGCAGCCTTGATATCGAAATGGAGACCGGAACCGGTAAGACCTATGTGTATATCAAGACTATGTTCGAGCTGAACAAGAAGTACGGCTGGAGTAAGTTCATTGTGGTGGTGCCTTCGATTGCCATTCGTGAGGGTGTCAAAAAGACTTTTGAAATTACTGCGGACCATTTTATGGAGCATTACGGAAAGAAAGCCCGTTTCTTCGTCTACAACAGCTCTAATTTGAATCAGCTGGATAACTTTTCTTCCAATGCCGGCATCAATGTAATGATTATCAATACGCAGGCGTTTGCGTCTTCCCTGAAAGAAGATGGAAGAAGCAAAGAAGCCCGTATCATTTACTCTAAGCGTGATGAATTTGGCTCTCGCCGTCCGATTGATGTTATCAAGGCGAACAGACCAATCATTATTCTGGATGAGCCGCAGAAAATGGGTGGAGCTGTTACCCAGAAGGCTCTGAAGAACTTTAACCCTCTGTTTACCCTGAACTATTCTGCGACCCACGCTGTGAAGCATAACACCGTTTATGTATTGGATGCTCTGGATGCTTTCAACAAGCGTTTGGTTAAGAAAATTGAAGTTAAGGGATTTGAAGTGAAAAACTTCCGTGGAACAGACATCTATCTATTCCTGGAGCAGATTGTTCTTTCTTCTAAGAAACCGCCAATGGCTCGTATTGAGCTGGAAATCGGTTATAACAAGTCCATTAACCGTGAGACCCGTATGCTTGGTGTTGGCGATGACCTTTACTATGTATCTCAGGAAATGGAGCAGTACAAGGGATATACAATCTCAGATATTGACCCGTTCCGTGGAACTGTTACCTTTACCAATGGAGAAACAATCCAAACCGGTGAGGTTTCCGGTGATGTGTCCGAGTCAGATATGCGTAGAATTCAGATTCGTGAGACTATTCTTTCTCATTTTGAGAAGGAAGAAAAGCTGTTCAACATGGGAATTAAGTCACTTTCTCTATTCTTTATTGATGAGGTTGCCAAGTATCGTCAATATGATGCTGATGGTAATGAAGTGCTTGGAGAATATGGACAGATGTTTGAGCAGGAATATCTGAATGTGATGAACGAGTACATTACGGTATTTGATACACCTTATCAGAAATATCTGAAATCCACTTGCAGTGATGTTTCTGCCGTACACAAAGGTTATTTCAGTATTGATAAAAAGACCGGTCACAGCATTGACAGTCAGCTGAAGTGTGGCAGTGAATTTTCGGATGATATCTCTGCCTATGACCTGATTTTGAAAAATAAAGAGCGTTTGCTTTCTTTTGAAGAACCGACTCGCTTTATCTTCTCGCACTCCGCACTGCGTGAAGGTTGGGATAACCCGAATGTTTTCCAGATTTGTACGCTGAAACATTCTGACAGCCAAACAGCGAAGCGTCAGGAAGTTGGTCGTGGTCTGCGTCTTTGTGTAAACCAGCATGGTAACCGTATGGATGCAGAAAGCTGCGGTGACAGTGTTCATGACATCAATATGTTGACGGTTATTGCCAGTGAAAGCTATAAAGGCTTTGTTGCCGATCTCCAGAGTGATATTAAAACAGTCCTCTATGATAGACCTACTACGGCAAGCAGTGAATACTTTAATGGTAAATATGTTAAGGTGGATGGAACACCGACGCTTATTGACAAAAACGCAGCAGATGCCATTGAGTTCTATCTGATCAGCAATAGTTATGTGGATATGAAGCGTAAGGTTACAGACAAGTATCGTACCGATATGAAGATGGGAACTGTTGCTCCGCTGCCGGAAGAAATCCAGCCAATGGCAGAAGGTATTCATACCTTGATTCAATCCATTTATGATGACAGTGTTCTCAAGGATATGTTTACCGATGGTCACGAGACAAAGGTGAAAGATAATCCGCTGAATGATAACTTTGCAAGAGCTGAGTTCCAGGCACTGTGGAAGCAGATCAATCATAAGTATGCTTATACCGTTGAGTTTGACAGCAATGAGCTGATTCGTAAGTCTATTGACCATATCAATGAAAAATTATTTGTTGCAGAACTGCAATATACCACAACGGTTGGCAGACAGAAAGCAAAAATGGATGAATATGAGGTTGGTCGTGGTGATTCTTTTGTAAGAGAAAGCTCTGGAACTTATACGTTAAAACATACTCAGACGAGTCAGATTAAATACGATCTCATAGGAAAAGTTTCTGAAGGCACAGTATTAACACGTAAAACGGTAGCTGCTATTTTGAAAGGCTTACGAGTAGATAAACTCTATATGTTTAAGAATAATCCGGAAGAGTTTATCTCCAAGGTGATTAAGCTTATTAAAGAGCAGAAAGCCACAATGATTGTTGAGCATATTTCTTATGACCAGATTGATGGAGAGTATGACAGCACAATCTTTACGGCAGAAAAGAGTGCCCAGACCTTTGATAAGGCATTTCGAGCAAACAAGGCAATTCAGGATTATGTGTTTACAGATGGTTCTGCTGAAAAGAGTATAGAGCGTCGTTTTGTAGAGGACTTGGATGCCGCACAAGAGGTTTGTGTTTATGCGAAACTTCCGAAAGGATTTCATATTCCAACTCCGGTAGGCAATTATTCTCCAGACTGGGCGATTGCATTCTATGAGGGGACTGTAAAGCACATTTTCTTTGTTGCCGAAACAAAGGGTACTATGGATAGCTTGAATCTCAGACCGATTGAACAGGCGAAAATTTCTTGCGCTAAAAAGTTGTTCAACGAAATGTCTACAAGCAATGTGAAATATCATGACGTAGACAGCTATCAGAATCTACTGAATGTGATGAAGTCTTTGTAGATTTATTTGTAGATACCATTTATAGCTGTTTGCGAAAAAAAAGTTATCATTTGCTTGAGGAAGAATAGAAAGTATATTAGATTAGGCGGCCAATAGTGTAATTGGTCGCCTAATTTTATCAGTAAATGCTCCATAATCCGTGGGCTGACTTGCGACTGATTTTATGTGATGATAATCTCATCAAATCTACTTAGAAAACTCCATAAACTTTGACTGGAGTTTTCTAAGTTTCAAAGGAGATTTCAAGTATGAATGAAGTAATGCAGGTTCGTGCGGCCAGTTGGACCGCAATGATCAAACAACGCAGCGATAGCGGTCTGACCATCAAAGAATGGTGTGCCGCCAACGGAATCCAGGAGTCAGTCTATTATTACCGGCTAAACCGGTTGAGAAAAATGGCATTGAATGCTTGTGAAACACCGGATCCTACAAAGGATCATGATCCTTCTGGCACATTTGCGCAGATATCAGTTGCTTCTACTGTACAGACTTCAAATGCAGCAATCCGCATTCGCCGTGGTGATACTGTTATGGAAGTGAGCAGAGATGCACCGGACCGCATCCTCTCTTTTTTGAAAGAGGTGATGTTCCGTGCTCTCTGAGAACACCGGTTTTCAGGCCATCTATATCTACTGTGGAAAATGTGATCTTCGCAAAGGGATTGATGGTTTAGCAACGTTAGTAAAGGAACAGTTCCATCTGGATCCTTTTCAAAAGGATGTCCTGTTTCTTTTCTGTGGATGCCGCACCGACCGGTTCAAAGGCCTGGTCTGGGAAGGCGATGGGTTCTGCCTGCTTTATAAGCGGATCGAAGCCGGACGCCTCCGATGGCCGAGAAGTCAGGAAGAAGCTGCAGGGATCTCGCCTGAAGAACTTCACCTTCTGTTGGCCGGAATGACGATACTGGAACGTTCCTCTATTCAGGAATGTAACTGCACAGAAATCGGCTGACCGGCTATGCAGAACCGACTTTTTCTGCTATACTATCCCTCAGAAAACGGAAGGGAGGGATACTGCGATGGCATTTTTGCTTAAAGAAAAAGAACTTGCGAACCTTGACAAACAAACACTGATCAAAATGCTCGTGGCAGCCACCGAGTCCAACCAGAAACTCTTTGAGGCTACCGAACAGCTCCAGAAAAGCGTAAACCTTCTGACAGAAGAAGTTGTAAACCTTCGCCAGCACCGGTTTGGCCGTTCCTCAGAAAAAGGACTGACCATCGGGGAAGACGGATGCAGCCAGCTCTGCTTCGCTTTCAATGAGGCAGAGATGACCATAGATCTGGATCCGGCATTCCCTGAACCGGAATTGGAGGATATCTTTCCGAAACCATACAAACGTGGAAAAAAGAAAACAGGAAAACGTCAGGAAGAGATCAAAGATGTTCCGGTGACTGTGGTTATCCATACCCTGTCGGAAGAAGAACTGCTTACCGCATTTCCGGATGGCCGGTACAAAAAGCTTCCGGACGAAGTATATAAACGTCTGGAATTCCATCCGGCAAGCTTCGAAGTGATTGAACATCACGTGGAGGTATATGTAAGTGCGGATGGCGGAAACTTTGCGCGCGCAGAGCGTCCAGCTGATCTGTTCCGGAACAGTCTGGCTACTGCGTCCCTAGTTGCTGGTATTTATAACCTGAAGTATGTAAATGCGCAACCGATCGAACGCCTTTCCAAAGAGTTTGAACGCAGCGATGTATTTCTTCCGACACAGACTCTGTGCCGCTGGGCGATTATGGGAGCGGAACGGTACCTGAGCCGTGTATACGCCCGAATGAAACAAAAACTTCCGGAGTATCATGTGATGCATGCGGATGAAACCGTGGTAGAGGTACGCAAGGATGGACGTCCTGCAGGAGCTGAGAGCCGGATGTGGGTGTACCATTCCGGTGAACTGGAGTCAAAACCGGTCATCCTTTACGAATTTCAGAAGACCCGGAAAAAGGAGCATGCCCGTGAATTCCTGAAAGACTTCAGCGGGATCTGTGTAACGGATGGTTATCAGGTATACCATTCCATTGCGGATGAACGAGAGGACCTGACAATCTCCGGATGCTGGTCGCACGCGCGCCGTGGGTTTGCCGATGTAGTAAAAGCCGCCGGAAAGAAGGATCTGAACATCCGGGAGTCAGTTGCCTATAAAAGCCTTCAGCTTATACAGACCATGAGCCGATGTGAAGAGAAGTTTGCCAAACTGGAACCCGCCGAACGTCTGGAAGCACGTATCCACCATATACTGCCACTGGCAGATGCCTTTTTTGCGTATCTTAAATCAAAAGAAGGCAGTGTTGTCCCAAAATCCGCCACTGGAAAAGCGATCAGCTATTGTCTGAACCAGGAAGCATTCCTGCGTGTCTTTCTGACGGATGGTTATGTACCGATGACAAATAATGCCGCAGAACGGAGTATCCGACCATTTACAGTCGGAAGAAACAACTGGTTCCAGATCGATACAGTCAGCGGAGCAAAAGCAAGTGCGATCGCCTACAGCATTGCCGAGACGGCGAAGGCAAATCAGTTGAAACCCTATGAATATTTCCGTTACCTTTTGGAAGAGCTTCCAAAACATGGAGAATTAGAAGAGCTGTCCTATGTCGAAGAGCTGCTCCCGTGGTCCGAGACATTGCCGAAATGCTGCTACCAAAAAAAGGAAACTGAAAGCTGATCAAGTTTATTTATATCTGCCGTCCATAAAGGGCGGCATTATTTTTAGTCAGGTACTGGCTATGGAGCATTTACTTTTATCACGCTATGAAGTTGTTTACTCAGCAAAAATCAGCTCTTTGAGGACGATTTCCTCTGCACGGTTGCGGATGTTGTTCATAGCTCTGACCCATGCAAGCTGATTCTGTTCTTTCAGTTGGTCATTGATACCTTCTTTCTCTGCCAGCTGAATTACAAGCAAGTCGAGCTTATTTAGAGCCTGTGTTTCAATGTCAGAAAGATAGCTATATAGCTTACCGCTAAGAACAAGATCATTATATAACATGGGACGATATTCTTTCAGGTACTGCCGGTGCTTTCTGCCCCAGATACCAATGGTGTGGATTTCTTCTTCTGGGATGACCAAACACGGCAGATAATAATCTCCATGCAGTTCATACCAAAGACCGTTGCTGTTGTCGTAGATGTATTTTTCCATATTGTGAACCTCCGTGTATAATTTATTTACAGTAGTACCGAGTGGCTTTGAGGTGAATCAGCCAGCGGAGGTTGCATTGTAGCCGGTGGCTACAAAATGGCTACAGAATTCGTAAAGACGCTACGGATAGCGTGAAATATGTGGAATGTGTGGACAAAAAGCGCACTTTTAGTGCATAAAATCATAAGAAATTAAGGTCTGGCGCTCGAGTGGGAATAGTAAGCCCCGCCGCCTCTCATAAGAAACCATATAATCACAAACATAAAAGCTGGGAATCCTAAAATGCAGGAAACCCAGCTTTTTCCATTCGTATTTATATGCCAATAATATTTTGTCAAGCTGAAAATGAGATAAATTTTAAAAAAGTATAAAATTAACTAAAATTCTCTAAAAACTAAATAAATAATTATTGAATTTATGGGTAAAGTATGATAAAATAAAAACAATCTATAAAAATTCCTTTTTCTGCCAGCGCAGGTATAGATTTTTTCTTTATGAATAATGTAGTACCATGCTGGAGGAATCAGGAAAACTCCAGGGAGATTCTGTGAGGGCGCGAATGCGCAGGACAGATATAAGCGTCCATAAAATCTTCCATGCTCACAGGCAAAAGGGAGGCATACTATCCCATCTTTGGTGGGTGTCCCTATTGTATGTTTACATCCCGCTCTTTGGAGCGCTGATTACATCAGCACAAATATGAATGCCGCTATATGCGGCCAATTAAATGTATAGGGGGAATTAGGAATGGACGTTATTACAAATCTCGTAGCAAAAGGTAACAGTTTTCTCTGGAGTTTTCTGTTGATTGTTCTTCTGTGCGGCACCGGAATTTATTACACGATCCGCCTGAGGTTCATCCAGGTGAGAAAGTTTGGTGAAGGCTGGAAACTGGTATTCGGGCACCTCAGCCTTAATGGTGAGAAGCACGAAAAAGGTGAGATGACACCGTTCCAGTCAATTGCAACCGCAATTGCAGCCCAGGTTGGTACCGGTAACCTGGCAGGTGCAGCCACTGCACTTTTAGGAGGCGGACCTGGAGCTATCTTCTGGATGTGGGTAAGTGCGTTCTTTGGTATGTCAACCATTTACGCAGAGGCAACTCTGGCCCAGAATTTTAAGACTGAGGTAAATGGTGAGGTTACCGGCGGTCCTGTTTATTACATAAAGGCAGCTTTTAAGGGCACTCTGGGCAAGGTTCTTGCAGGATTATTTGCAATCTTTATTGTGCTTGCGCTGGGATTCATGGGCAACATGGTTCAGGCCAACTCTATCGGCGCTGCATTTACAGAGGCTTTTGGGGCATTTAACATAACTATCTCTCCGGTTGTCATTGGTGTTATCGTAGCAGCCGTAGCAGCATTTGTTTTCCTGGGCGGAACACAGAGGCTGGCATCTGTTGTTGAGAAGGTTGTACCTATCATGGCAGGCGTGTATATTGTGGGAAGTCTGATTCTTATTATCATGAATATTGCTAATCTTCCTGCAGCTATTAAGATGATTTTTGTAGGCGCATTTGATCCTCAGGCAGTTTTAGGCGCAGGCGCAGGTATTGCAGTTAAAGAAGCCATCCGTTTCGGTGTTGCCAGAGGCCTTTTCTCCAACGAGGCTGGTATGGGTTCCACACCTCATGCACATGCAAGGGCTACCGCAGAGAATCCTCATAAGCAGGGACTTTGCGCTATGATCAGCGTATTTATTGATACGTTTGTAATCCTTAACCTGACTGTATTTTCCGTACTGACTACAGGCGCTCTTGAGTCTGGCAAGAATGGTACCGCTCTTACACAGGCAGCTTTCATGAGAGGATTTGGTACCTTCGGTATTGTATTCGTTGCAATATGCCTTTTGTTCTTCGCTTTTTCTACGATTCTGGGCTGGCATTTCTTCGGTCTTATCAATGCGAAGTATCTGTTTGGCGATGGCGCAGCAAAGATTTACTCCTTATTAGTAGTGGTTTGCATCATAATCGGTTCTGCTTTGAAGCTGGAGCTGGTATGGGATTTGGCGGACTTCTTTAATGGTCTGATGGTTATACCTAATGCCATGGCCCTGCTTGCCCTAAGCGGTCTGGTGGTAAAGATATGCAATAAGTACAGTGATAAATAGCATATGACGTATGAAAAATAAATAGTTTAGCAGCGGCAGCTTTTCCGGAATATCATCCGGGGGAGCTGCTGCTTTTTCTTTTCTTCCTTGTACCGAATGAAAACCTTGATTGGAGGGAATTATTTATAGTAAAAAGAAAGCAGAAATGAGGAAATGTGAATCATGATAGACTCCATTGGAAAGATAACGCTTTACGTGAATAATCAGAATGAGGCCAGGGATTTTTGGACAGAAAAGATGGGATTCATCGTGCGCCTGGAACAGCAGATGGGTGCTGACCAGAAATGGCTTGAAGTGGGACCGGAATACGGAGGCGGGACATCCTTTGTTCTTTATGACAAAGAAAAAATGAAGACTCAGAATCCCGATGTGAATGTAGGCCATCCATCTGTTATTTTATGCACCGGCGACCTGGAGAACGCCCATAGAGAAATGAAGGAAAGAGGCGTCAGAACCGGAGACATCATGAAAATGCCTTATGGCAGCATGTTTCAGTTCTACGATATGGATGGAAATGTGTTTTTGCTGAGGGAGGAAGCCAGGGTGCATTAAACTTCCGCGTACGGTTCCGGGCCTTCCCTTTAAACGGATACCGGAGCCGGGCCATGGAAGTATTCCGGCTGCCGGATGGATAGTTGGCGCATTCATGCATGTATTTGTAAACCGGTTTAAAATGTGTTAGAATGTATAGGATTAGAGCACACAGCAATAACCGGGAAAGGATGTCTTTAGGAAAATGCAGAAGGCCAACAAAGGAGAACTGTCCAATCTGAAAAATAAACTGCTGGCAGAGCAGGTTCAGGAGCAGATATACCAGTATATACTGGAAACGCCCATAGCCGTAGGCGCTAAACTTCCCAATGAATTTGAACTGGGAGACAGGTTCAGCGTGGGAAGGAGTACCATCCGGGAAGCGGTGAAGCTTTTGATTTCCAGAGGAATTCTGGAAGTCAGGAGAGGATCTGGTACGTACGTGGTCAGCACTACGCCGGTGGACATGGACCCTCTGGGCCTGGGGGCGGTGGAGGACAAGATGGCCCTGGCCCTGGATTTGGTAAATGTACGCATCATACTGGAGCCGGGAATCGCAGAGATGGCGGCTCTCAACGCAACCCAGGAGGATGTTCTGAAGCTGAGGAATCTGTGTGACAGCGTTGAACGGAAAATAAAGATTGGAGACAGTTACATAGAAGACGACATCGCCTTCCATACCTGTGTGGCTGAATGTTCCAAGAATAAGGTGGTGGAACAGCTGATCCCTATTATTGATACAGCAGTTCTTATGTTTGTCAATGTGACCCACAAAAAGCTGACCGACGAGACCATCATGACCCACCGGGCCGTGACCGAGGCTATTGCGGAGCACGACCCTATCGGTGCCAAAACCGCCATGATGATGCATATGACTTTTAACAGGAATATGATCCGGCAGCTGATGAAGGATGGACGTGAGGCGTAGGAGCGTGCTGGTAGTGTGACAGCAGTGCGGGAATGTGACGGCGGTGCGGGTATATGACAGCAGTGTGGGAATGTAGCAGCAGTGCGGGAATGTGGCAGCAGTGCGGGATGCGACGGCAACGTGAGAGCATAAAAACCATGCAGAAGTATGGTGGTAATACGGACATGGGAGAAAGACAGACCTGATAAATATTTATACCTATAAGTTTTAGCAGACCCCGGAAGCAAATAAAAGGGAATACTTAAACTTATAGGTTTTTTGTTTTAATTCATTTTAAACCAAAATACATCTGACGACTTTTGCAAAGGAATCAGAACGAAACCAGCTAAACGTGCAGAAAAATGGGGGATTCTGGAAGCAAAATAATACCGGTTTAGATATAGTGCATAAATAAATCAAATTTTTTTGACAATATAGTAGAAAACAAGTCTGATGACTTGAAAGAATAAATCAAAAATGCTACTATAAAACCATAAAGAAGTCAGACGTCAGATGTAAAGCAAAAAGAGGAGGCATTATAATGGAACTGAACAGTCAAAGAGTAAGAGCGCTGGCACCGGAGAACGACCCTTTAAAAATAGGTATGGGGTGGAAGGTGGAAGACCTGGATAAACCGCAGATTATGGTTGAGAGTACATTTGGCGACAGCCATCCGGGCAGCGCCCATCTGGACCAGTTTGTGAATGAAGCTATGCGGGGAATCGCGGATGCAGGCGGAAAGGGAGCCAGGTATTTTACCACAGACATATGCGACGGCATTGCCCAGGGACATGACGGTATCAACTATTCACTTGCGCACAGGGATATGATTGCCAATATGATTGAGATTCACGGCAATTCCACAGGGTTTGACGGAGGCGTGTTCATCGCAAGCTGCGACAAATCCGTGCCTGCCTGTCTGATGGGACTGGCAAGACTTGATATGCCGTCTATCGTGGTGACCGGCGGCGTTATGGATGCTGGCCCCGACCTGCTGACCCTGGAACAGATTGGCGCCTATTCAGCCATGTGCCAGAGAGGTGAGATTACCGAAGAAAAGCTTACCTATTATAAGCACAATGCCTGTCCATCCTGCGGAGCCTGTTCCTTTATGGGTACTGCCTCCACCATGCAGATCATGGCCGAAGCTCTGGGGCTGATGCTTCCCGGCTCAGCGCTGATGCCTGCAACCTGCGAAGATTTGAAGGAAATGGCGTATAAGGCAGGCCTCCAGGTCATGGAACTGGCCAGGAAGGGGCTTAAGGTAAGCGATATCGTGACCATGAAATCATTTGAGAATGCCATTATGGTGCATGCTGCCATATCCGGTTCAACCAATTCCCTGCTTCATATTCCTGCCATTGCCCATGAGCTGGGACTGGAGATTGACGCTGACACATTTGACCGTATGCACAGGGGAGCTCATTACCTGCTGGATATCAGACCTGCCGGAAAATGGCCGGCACAGTTCTTCTACTATGCAGGCGGTGTTCCCGCTGTGATGGAGGAAATAAAGTCCATGCTGCACCTGGATGTGATGACTGTTACCGGAAAGACCCTGGGAGAAAATCTGGAAGAGCTTAAGGCTGGCGGATTCTACGACAAGTGCGACGGATATCTGAAAAAATGGGGGCTGAAGCGCACCGATGTTATCAGGACCTTTGAGGAACCCATCGGGACAGACGGAACCGTGGCCATATTGAGAGGAAATCTGGCGCCGGAGGGTTCTGTGGTGAAACATTCTGCTGTTCCTGAGGAGATGTTTAAGGCAGTCCTGAAGGCAAAACCTTTTGACTGTGAGGAGGACGCCATTGAGGCAGTTATTTCCAGGAAGATACAGCCGGGAGATGCCGTGTTTATCCGGTATGAAGGACCTAAGGGATCGGGAATGCCGGAAATGTTCTATACCACAGAAGCCATCTCCTCTGATCCGGAGCTGGGAAAAACCATAGCGCTTATTACGGACGGCAGGTTCTCCGGGGCATCCAAAGGGCCAGCCATCGGACATGTATCACCTGAGGCAGCGGACGGTGGACCCATTGCCCTGGTGGAAGAGGATGACCTTATCAGAATTGATATACCGGAGCGTGTTCTGGAAATCATAGGCGTGAAGGGAGAGGAACTTCCCAAGGAAGAGGTAGAACGTATTCTTGCAGAGCGCAGAAAAGCCTGGAAGCCCAGGGAAGCCAAGTATAAAAAGGGCGTACTTAAAATTTATTCCGAGCATGCCGTATCACCCATGAAGGGCGGATACATGGTCTGATTGCCGGAAACTGGCCGGGAAATATTTGTGGGAAGTATGGACCGGAGCTATTGTTGAAACATGAACGAGAAATATTAGATGGAAGTATCAGCGGAAATAGGGATATTGTGTGAAATTATAGGAGGGTAATAAGTATGACAACAACAACAGCTGCAGCTCTGGATCCGACCAGACTGATTATCGCGGCCTTGGCAGGGTTGGTGATTCTGCTGCTTTTAATCATCAAATTTAAGGTGCAGGCAATGATTTCCATTCTGGTAGGCGCAGTGGCCATCGGGCTGATTGCAGGCATGCCCTTTACGGATATCATAAGCTCTGTAAATGAAGGAATTGGAAGTACTCTTAAGGGAATCGCCCTGCTTGTGGGTCTGGGCTCCATGTTCGGTTCCATATTGGAGATATCAGGAGGCGCTCAGACACTGGCAGTCACCATGGTAAAGAAATTCGGCGACAAGAAGGCTGCCTGGGCTTTGGGAATCACGGGACTTGTCATAGCCATGCCGGTATTCTTCGATGCGGGACTCATTATTCTGATTCCTCTTGCCTTTTCTCTTGCAAAGAGAACCAAACGCTCCTCCCTGTTCTATGCCATTCCCCTGCTGGCCGGTCTGGCGGTAGGCCATGCATTTATTCCGCCCACACCGGGGCCCGTGCTGGTGGCTACCATGCTGGGCGTGGACCTGGGCTGGGTCATTATGGTAGGTATTGTGTGCGGTATTTTTGCCATGATAGTGGCCGGTCCCATATGGGGGACTATCTGCGGAAACAAGTACGATATACCGGTTCCGGAACACATTGCCAACCAGGAGGATTTTGACGAATCAAAGCTTCCAAAGTTCGGGACAATCGTGGGAATTATTTTGATTCCGCTGGTTCTCATTATTCTGAATTCTATTGCAAAGGTGGTTCCTGCCCTTGCCTCTGTACAGCCGGTGTTAGGATTCCTGGGTGAGCCGTTTGTGGCTCTCACCATAGCGACGGTTGTGGCTATGTTTCTTCTGGGATACCGTCACGGATACAGCAACGAGGAGTTGGAAAAGGTACTGACAAAGTCTCTGGAGCCTACGGGCCTGATTCTTCTGGTAACGGCCTGCGGCGGCGTGCTGCGGTTCATGCTGCAGAATTCCGGTCTGGGTGATGTGATTGGCAATGCAGTGTCATCTGCCTCTCTTCCGATTGTGGTAGTGGCTTTTGTGGTGGCTGCTCTGGTGCGTATTTCTGTTGGGTCTGCTACAGTTGCCATGACCATGGCAGCCGGCATCATCGCGGCCATGCCGGAAATTGCAACCCTGTCCCCTCTGTACCTGGCCTGTGTCACAGCGGCAGTGGCAGGAGGAGCAACGGTGTGCTCTCATTTTAATGATTCCGGCTTCTGGCTTGTGAAATCACTGGTGGGGTTGGATGAAAAGACCACTCTTAAGACATGGACTGTCATGGAGACGCTGGTGGGCGGCACGGGATTTGTAGTGGCTCTTATTATATCCTTCTTTGCATAGCAGCGGTTAGGTGATGTCATTATATACTCAAATTAAGATGTGAATTGATATTTTTATAGATTTAGCATTTCATGAGTTGGGATTAAAAGGGGAGACAGTCTTTGGGCTGTCTCCCTTTGACTGTATAAGCGGACTTAAAGCATTATAGACTGCTGTATAACAGCCAGATCATCCGATCCATTTGGCAGATTTTCTGTATGTATCCTATAGGGGGTTAGCCGGGATACCCATCTTAAATTATTTCCACTGACTTCCTATTGACTTTATTGTGAAAAAATGATAAAAACTATTTACATTTAACAATCTATGTGGTAGTATTATATATGTAACCGGTTACAGATTATGCTGGCATGGTTACAGGAAAAAGAGAGGGGAAGGGTCATGAACATTAAAGAAATTGCACGCCGGGCAGGCGTCTCTTCCGCTACGATTTCCAGGGTTCTCAATAATTCAGGATACGTGAAAGAGGAGACCAGGCAAAAGGTACTTAGGGCAGTGGAGGAGTATAATTATGTACCCAGCGCCATCGCCAGAAGCCTGAGCATTCAGGACAGCTTAAGCGTGGGAACCATCATCCCGGATATTGAGAATGAGTTTTTTTCCAAGGTTATAAGCGGAATCAGCGAAGTGGCTGAATCGTACCATTATAATATTGTTTTTCTGGGAACCAATGAGACGTTGGACAAGGAACATGATTTTTTGAAAATCGTGGAAAGCCAGAGACTGAAGGGCGTAATCATAACGCCGATTTCAGAGACAGATACGGTTACCAGGGATTACCTGCTCCGATTGGAGGAGTCCGGCATACCGGTGGTGCTGGTGGACCGTGATGTGAAAGGGGCCCAGTTTGACGGCGTATTCGTGGACAACCAGAAGGGATCCTATGACGGAGTGATGGAGTTAATAAAGGCAGGCCATGAGAGGATTGCCATTATAACCGGCCCTGAGACCTCCAAGCCGGGTAAGGACCGGTGCCAGGGCTATCTGCAGGCCATGGAGGACAGCGGACTGGCTGTTCCTGAGGAATACGTTGCCTGCGGCGATTTTAAGATTGCCAAGGCATACGAATGTACCGGACGGCTTTTGGGACTTGCGCAAGCGCCCACAGCCATCTTTACATCCAACAACCTTTCCACTCTGGGATGTCTTAAGTATCTGACGGAACACAAGGTTAAGATAGGAAGGGACATTTCACTGATGGGATTCGATGACATTGACGCCCTGCGGATGATCGATTACAGGATATCCGTGGTGGACAGGGATGCCAGGGAACAGGGGCGGGAAGCCATGAGACTTCTTCAGGAGTGCTTTGAAGATTCAGGAAAGAGCCGTCAGAGAGGAAAGCGGATTACCATTCCCTACAAGGTAATCCTGCGGGGTTCAGAACACAGGAAAACAACCTGACAATCCAGTCAGATTGTTTTCTGCACAAATCTGTAACCGGTTACACAAAAATGCAAAGCCTATCATATTTTTTTACAGAAATGTGTAACCGGTTACAGAAAATACATAATACAATTTCAACCTGTAAAAGCTTCAAACGGAAAAGGAGAATGAAAATGGGAATTGAACACATGATTGACCACACGATGCTGAAGGCGGATGCCAGTAAGAATACTATCATAAGATATTGCAGTGAGGCAAGGGAACACAAATTTGCTTCTGTCTGTGTCAATACCTGCTTTGTGCCGCTGGTAGCGGAGCAGTTAAAGGGAAGCGGTGTAAAGACGTGCTGCGTGGTGGGATTCCCTCTGGGAGCCATGCTTACCAGCGCAAAGGCCTTTGAGGCTTCTGAGGCTGTAAAGGCAGGGGCAGATGAGGTGGATATGGTTATCAACATAAGCGCCCTTAAGGACGGGGACGACTCCTTTGTGGAGGAGGATATCCGGGCCGTGGTAAAAGCATCTGCGGGCGCAGTGGTAAAGGTCATCATAGAGACCTGCCTCCTGACGGATGAGGAAAAGGTAAGGGCCTGCCAGCTGGCAGTGAAGGCGGGGGCTGATTTCGTGAAAACTTCCACCGGATTCAGCACAGGCGGAGCTACGGCAGCTGACGTTGCCCTGATGCGCAGAACCGTTGGAGACAGTGCCAGAGTAAAAGCCAGCGGCGGCATCCGCACACCGGAAGACGCTGCGGCTATGATTGAGGCAGGGGCGGACAGAATCGGAGCCGGCAACGGGATTGTACTGATTTAGATTGACTGCCGGTGGAAATATGTTGATGGAAAAATGTCGATAGGAAACTGCCGGCGCAGAATTGCCGATGGGGAGCCGGCCATAGGATTGTCATGAAGCGTGTACGGAGCGCGCCGGCAAGATGGATTAAGGAGAGAGAACATATTATGGAGCATATGGGAAAAAAAGTAACAGTATTTGGAAGCTTTGTGGTGGATTTGATGGGCAGGACACCGCATCTGCCGGCAGCAGGGGAGACAGTGAAGGGGACCGTGTTTAAGATGGGACCCGGCGGCAAGGGATTCAACCAGGGTGTGGCGGCCCACAAGGCAGGAGCGGATGTGACCATGGTGACAAAGCTTGGCCGGGACGCGTTTGCCGATATTGCCCTCAATACTATGAATGAGCTTCACATGGATACGGGAAGGGTTTTGTATTCCGAGACAACGGAGACAGGATGCGCTCTGATCATGGTGGATGAGAACAGCAGCCAGAATGAAATCGTGGTTATACTCGGGGCCTGCAATACTATTACGGACCAGGAAGTGGATTCCCTGGAGGATTTGGTGGGCCGGTCCGAATACCTGCTGACACAGCTGGAGACCAATGTGTCCTCTGTGGAGCGCATCGTGGACATCGCATACAGGAAGGGCGTCAAGGTCATTTTAAATACCGCCCCTGTGCAGCCTGTCAGTGATGAGCTTTTAGGCAAAATTGACCTGATTACCCCCAATGAGGTGGAGGCAGAGATTCTTACAGGCATTAAGGTGGACAGCGAGGAAGCGGCGGACAAGGCAGCGGACTGGTTCTTCTCCAAAGGGGTAAAGAATGTATTGATTACACTGGGGCATCGAGGCGTATATATAAACACGGGAGAGAAGAAGGGAATCATTCCGGCTTATAAGGTGGAGGCAGTGGACACCACCGGAGCAGGGGATGCATTTAACGGCGGCCTTCTGGCGGCGCTGGCAGAGGGAAAGAATTTGTGGGAGGCAGCTGATTTTGCCAATGCCCTGGCAGCCCTGTCTGTACAGAAAATCGGTACTACGCCCTCCATGCCGGTCAGGGAGGAGATTGACGCATTCATGGCTGCAAATCGTCAGACCGCGGATTGCTGACGCACAGACACTTAACATAGGTATTGTCAAAGCACAATCAAAGCTCCGCAACCAGAGGAACTACAGACAAAAGAACCAAAGTCAAAAGAATCACAGTCAAATGGACCACGGTCAAAAAAAACACAGTCAGATGGACCACGGTCAAAGGAGCTGCAGACAAAAGGGCCGCAATCAGAAGCGCCATTGTCAAAAGCATCATCAGGAAAATCATAATCGGTAGAATCATAATATGTAGAATCATAATCAGTAGAAGGGGAGACAGACATGTTAAAAACAGGAATATTACATCCGCAGCTGGCCAGGGTGCTGGCGGAGCTGAGGCATAAGGATACCATTATTATCGGGGACGCCGGACTTCCCATTCCAAAGGGAGTGGAGCGTGTGGACCTGGGCTGGAGGCCCGGTGATCCGGCCTATCTGGATGTTCTGGAGGAGATACTCAAATATATCGTGGTGGAGGGAGCTGTGTTTGCTGACGAGGCGTTGACCGTGACGCCGGATTTCCACAAGAAGGCGCTGGACCTTCTGCCCCAGGGGCTTCCGGTGGAATATATTCCCCACACAGAGCTTAAGGAGCGCAGCAAAGATGCAAAGGCCATTGTGCTTACCGGTGAATTTACCGGGTACACCAACGTGATTTTATCGGCGGGATGCGCTTACTGATACTGCTCTCATAAGGGGGCATGTTCAGGAACTCTTAGCAGCAAGGGAGGGGTAACATGGAAGAAAAATTAGTATTGCAGATGGATTCGATTGTGAAGACATTTCCGGGAGTTAAAGCTCTGGATGGAGTCCATCTGGATGTGAGGAGGGGCGAGGTACATGCCCTGTGCGGTGAGAACGGCGCGGGCAAGTCCACCCTGATGAAAATTATAGCGGGGGCTCAGGGATATACTTCCGGACACATGTATGTCAATGGGGAGGAAGTGGTGTTCCATTCCACCAAGGATGCGGAGCGCAAGGGTATTGCCATGATATACCAGGAGTTCAACATGGTGCGGGACCTGTCTGTGGCGGAGAATATGTATCTGGGAAGGCTTCCTAAGACACCCTACGGAGCAGTGGACTGGAAAAAGCTGTACAAGGATGCCCAGGAGGAGCTGGACCGTTTGGGCCTTAAGTTTGACTGCCGCACAAAGGTGCGGAACCTGTCTGTGGCGGAATCGCAGATGACGGAGATTGCAAAGTGTCTGACCATAGGCGCAAAGGTTATCATCATGGACGAGCCAACGGCTGCCCTGACAGACGAGGAGATTCGTATTCTGTTTAAAATCATTGCAGAGCTTAAGGCGGAGGGCATTTCCATTCTGTATATTTCCCACCGAATGGATGAGATTTTCCAGATATCGGATCGTCTGACTGTGTTCAGAGACGGAAAATACATAGCGACCAAGGACATAGGCGACACCAATTACGACGAGGTGGTTTCCATGATGGTTGGACGCAGCGTGACCAACCTGTATCCTGAGAGGGATTACACGCAGGACGAGACCGTACTTGAACTTAAGGATATCTGCGGCAAAGGCGTCCACAACGTGAATATCAGGCTTCACAAGGGTGAAATCCTGGGGGTGGCCGGACTGCTGGGATCAGGCACCATTGAGCTGTCTAAAATCGTGTACGGAGCCCTCCCCATGGATTCCGGAGAGATTTACATAAACGGGGAAAAGAAAGATTGTTCCAGCCCCAAGAAGGCTTTAAAGGCGGGAATCGGATTTGTGTCCGACGACAGGAAACAGGAAGGGCTGGTGCTCATACGCAATATCAGGGAAAATGTTTCCCTGTCATCGCTGGATAAGATAACCCATTTTATTCATCTGGATAAGAAGCTGGAGACCAAACAGATTAACGTACAGGTTAAGCGGCTTAACATTAAAATCAGCAGCCTGCAGCAGCTGGCCGGTAAGCTCAGCGGCGGCAACCAGCAGAAGGTGGTATTTGCCAAGGTTCTGGAAGCAAACCCGTCCATACTGATTCTGGACGAGCCAACCCGCGGCGTGGATGTGGGTGCCAAGGCGGAGATTTATCAAATCATGGATGAGCTCACCAGGGCCGGAAAAAGCATCATACTGATTTCCACGGACCTGCCGGAGGTTATTGGCATGAGTGACCGGGTGGTCATCATGAGGGAAGGCCATACGGTCCTGGAAATACCAAAATCAGAGATGAATCAGGAAATTATCTTAGCCCATGCATCTGGAGGTGTCAGTGAAAATGAATAGTGTAAATAAGAAAAAATTAATCGGCCAGCTCAATATCTACCGCTCCGTGCTGATTTTACTGGTAATCTGCGTATTTGCAACCATATTGTCCCCCAGCTTCTTAAGCGTGGCCAACCTGTTTAACGTGTTTAAGCAGATTACAGTGGCCGGTATCGTGGGATGCGGAATGACCTTTGTCATTCTCACCGGGGGAATCGACCTTTCCGTAGGCTCCATTCTGGGACTGGCAGGCGTTCTGGCCTCCGGTATCCTGGAATCCACAGGAAATGCGGGAGCGGCCATTTTGGTGGCTTTGGCCGTAGGCATAGGATGCGGCGCCGTAAATGGTTTCTTTGTGGCAGTGTGTGAGATCCCTCCCTTTATCTCCACCCTGGGCATGATGACCCTTCTTCGCGGATGCATTCTTGTATATACAAAAGGTTCCCCTATTCCCATTAAGGTGGATGCCTACAAGTTTTTTGGCAAGGGAACAGTGGCCGGAGTGCCGGTTCCTGTCATCATTCTTATCATCCTCTTCCTCATTGCCCACTATGTGCTGACACAGACCAGCTACGGCCGCAGCATCTATGCCTTTGGAGGCAATCGGGAGGCAGCGCGTCTGTCCGGCATTTCCGTCCGTTTTACAGAGTGGATGGCTTATACCCTTAACGGTCTTATGTGCGGCGTTGCAGGCGTGATTCTGACAGCAAGGCTTGGTTCGGCACAGTCCACCAGCGGCACCGGCATTGAGATGGACGCCATTGCTGCTGTTATCCTGGGCGGCACGTCCTTAAGCGGTGGCGTGGGCTTTGTGCTCCCCACTGTGGTGGGCGCCATGATTATGGGTATTATTGATAATATCCTGACGCTTATGAACGTAAATCCTCATGCCACCAACATTGTAAAGGGCGCTGTTATACTGATTGCAGTCCTGGTGGACAAGAAGGTGAAGGATTTGTCGGCTAAGGCAGAATAACAGTTAGAGAACAGAGTTAATACAAATTAGTATAAATACAGAGCAGTAAAACCCGGAAACGGGCCAAAAGGATAAGGTACCTGCGGTTCTGCCGGTTCATCCGGTTTATCCATGAAACGGCGGAACCGTTACAAAATATTTTTTTAAGAAAAGGAGATTGTATTATGAGGAAACAAATTGGGGCAACTGTACTGGCACTGGCAATGGCGTGTTCACTGATGGCCGGATGCAGCTCAGGTTCAGGAGAAACTACCGCAGCAGCCACCACCGAGGCGGCAAAGGAAGAGTCCAAGGAAGAAGCAAAGGATACTTCAGCTGAGGCGGAAAATGCCGGTTCAGAAGAGGGAAGCGGAAAGAAATATGTTATCGGCCTTGCCATGAACACGCAGACCAATCCATTCTTTGTGGATGTTAAGGACGGTGTCCAGAAGGCCGCTGATGAGCACGGTATTGAGCTGTATATTACCGACGCACAGGACGATCCCACCATCCAGATGAAGGACGTGGAGAACCTGATTACAAAGAAGCCAGATGCCATCATTATTGATACTTGTGATTCCGACGCTATCGTATCCTCCATCGAGGCGTGCAACGAGGCAGGAATTCCTGTATTTACCATGGACCGCGAGGCCAACGGCGGCGAGGTTATTTCACACATCGGCTACGACGCTATCAAGTCAGGCCGCATGGCAGGACAGTACCTGGTTGATACATTAGGCGGAAAAGGAAAGATTGTTGAGATTCAGGGCATCATGGGAACCAACGTTGCCCAGAACCGTTCCCAGGGCTTCAACGAAGTGATGAAGGACAACCCGGACATGGAAATCGTGGCTTGCCAGGTGGCTGATTTTGACAGGGCCAAGGGCATGAGCGTTATGGAGAACATTCTTCAGGCCAATCCTGAAATCGACGGACTTTACGCTGCAAATGACGAGATGCTTTTAGGCGCATTGGAGGCAATGGAAGCAGCAGGCAGAACCGATGAAATCGTAAAAATCGGCTGTGACGCCATCGACGACACATTGGATGCAATGAAGGCCGGCAAGGTTGACGCAACCATCGCAGAACCGCCATTCTTCTTAGGCAAGGCCATCCTTAACACTGCCTATGATTATCTGGAAGGCAAGCAGGTTGAGCCTTATGTAATCCTGGACAACCAGCTGGTAACACAGGATACAGTGGACAGCCTGGTAACAAAGGAATAATTTACCGGCATGATTTGTACATAGGAAACAGAATATTTTCCGGTCATCGGCTCATACTATGAGGGTACAAATGAAGTACGAATCAGAAACAGGTGAGTCCATGGAAAAGCCGGGTAAGAAACTGAAGAAATTATTAATTATAACAGGAACCACGGGAGCGGTGTATGCAGGATTTAAATATCTGCTGCCCCTCGTGGCTCCTTTTTTCGTGGGTTATATCCTGGCCCTTTTGCTGCGGCCGTCGGCCAGGTTCCTGTCCTACCGGATGAGGGTTACGGTAAAGGGAAAACGGTACCATATGCCCATCGGCGTCATAGGCGGCGTGGAGTTTCTGGCTGTGCTGTCCGTACTGGGGACGGTGCTCTACAGAGGCGCCCTGAAATTGTGCGCAGAGGGAAAACTGCTTATGGTGCAGCTTCCGGTTTGGCTGGAACAGTTTGATTTGTGGCTCACAGGAAACTGCCACAGGGTGGAGCATGCCATGGGGCTGAGGCCGGGGTGTGTGGCCGACATGGCCGGGGACATGCTCTATCATATGGTAGATACATGCAAGACAGCTGCCATGCCCTTTCTCATGGCTAACTCCATGTCTGTCATCAGCTGTCTGGCAAAAGCCGCCATCGTAAGCCTGGTGGTGTTCCTGGCCGCCATATTAAGCCTGCAGGAAATGGAGGACCTGCGGGACCGCCGGGACCAGTCCGCCTTCCGCAAGGAATTCAATATGATAGGAAGCCGCCTGGTACAGACAGGAAAGGCCTGGTTCAGAAGCCAGGGAATCATTCTTTTTATTACTACAGGGCTGTGTATCGGGGGAATGTTCCTGATTCGCAATCCTTATTATATCATGGCAGGTATTGGTATCGGTATACTGGATGCACTCCCTATATTTGGAACCGGCACGGTGCTGATACCCTGGGCTGTCTTTCGGCTGGCTGTAGGGGACTGGAAACAGGCACTGGTACTCACAGCCATTTATCTGGTGTGTTATTTTGTGCGTCAGATTCTGGAGGTTCGGATGATGGGCGGACAGGTGGGGCTGTCTCCCCTTGAGACGCTGGCGTCTGTGTATGTGGGATTGGAGTTATTCGGATTTTTTGGATTTATACTGGGGCCGCTGGGTTTGCTGCTGATTGAGGATATGGTGGAGGCGTGGACGAAGGAGGAAGAAACTGAGACATAGGGGAATAGGGATCAGATAGAAACTGGAAATAGGCCATCTATGACGGATTGTATGCCATCTGTGCCAAAAAGGAACAATTAAGGATTGGGAGTGATATAGTTGGCTCATCAAATGAAAGAAAGGAGTCACAATTATGATTCAGGCACAAGCACACATCAATCAGCTTCCCAATGGAGATTTTGAACTGACAGCATGCAGTTATCTCTCCACAACCGGAGCAAACGTAGATTTAATGAGAGGAGCCAGTAGAATAAAGCTTGACATTGCCAATAACTCAACCATGGCAATGGCGGAGGACTTTGTTAGGGAAATGGTGAAAAAATCCCTGGAAGGTCCTGATAAGGGACAGCCCATGCTGATTGAATTTTAGGGTAAGATACTTCCTGTCTCCTAAAGGTAAAAAGGGGGAAAGGTGTTATCCGTCCGCCGCAGAAGCGTTATATGGCGATTCTGTGGTTGACAAAGTCCGGAAACTGACGTAAAATCATTCTTACATAAAGAAATGACCAATTCATAGATATGACATGGAAAGGGAACAGTAAGCGTGATTGCACGTCACAGAGAGAGGGCCGCAGGTGAGAGGTCCTTACGGTTGGCAGATGCTGAACCCACCCTGGAGTCCTGTATGATGAATGCAGCGTATGTCCGGCGTTAACGGATGATGAGAGAACCATAAGGGCGGCTTAAGCCCGAAGGTTAATAAGGGTGGTACCGCCGAGTCATTCGGTCCCTTGTGCACACGGCACAGGGGATTGGATGGCTCTTTTTATTTCATAATGAAAGATATGCAAGGGTCAATGTAAATAACGAAAAGGAGAAGAATCATGGCAGACAACAAGAAAATGGTAGAGGCCATCACATCCATGGATGAGGATTTCGCCCAGTGGTATACGGATGTGGTAAAGAAGGCGGAGCTTTGCGATTATGCCAGCGTCAAGGGATGCATGGTGATTAAGCCGGCCGGCTACGCAATCTGGGAAAACATCCAGAAGGAGATGGACAGAAGGTTTAAGGAGACAGGGGTGCAGAACGTATACATGCCCATCTTTATACCGGAGAGTCTGTTAGAGAAGGAAAAGGACCATGTGGAGGGATTTGCGCCTGAGGTGGCATGGGTGACCCACGGAGGACTGGAGGAACTTCAGGAGCGTATGTGCGTAAGGCCTACCTCTGAGACCCTGTTCTGTGATTTTTACGCAAAGGATATCCATTCCTACCGCGACCTTCCCAGAGTCTATAACCAGTGGTGTTCTGTTGTGCGCTGGGAAAAGACCACACGTCCGTTTTTACGCTCCAGGGAATTCCTGTGGCAGGAGGGCCACACGGCCCATGCGTCAGCCGAGGAGGCCGAGGCCAGAACAATCCAGATGCTGAACCTGTATGCCGACTTCTGTGAGGAGGTGCTGGCTATTCCTGTCATCAAGGGACAGAAAACCGATAAGGAGAAGTTTGCCGGAGCAGAGGCAACCTACACCATAGAATCCCTGATGCACGACGGAAAAGCCCTGCAGTCAGGTACCAGCCATAACTTTGGCGATGGATTTGCAAAGGCATTTGACATCCAGTTCACGGACAAGGATAATACATTAAAGTATGTACACCAGACATCCTGGGGTGTGAGCACCCGTATCATCGGCGCCATCATCATGGTGCACGGCGATGACAACGGTCTGGTGCTGCCTCCGAGAATTGCGCCGGTCCAGATTATGGTGGTGCCGGTACAGCAGCAGAAGGAAGGCGTGCTGGATAAGGCATATGAGCTGAAGGAGCGCCTTACAAAGGCAGGATACGCTGTAAAGGTGGATGATACGGACAAGAGCCCGGGCTGGAAGTTCGCTGACTGCGAGATGCGCGGCGTGCCCCTTCGCGTGGAGATAGGGCCAAAGGATATAGAGAAGAACCAGGCTGTGCTGGTGCGCAGGGATAACCATGAGAAGAGCTTTGTATCCCTGGATGAGCTGGAGGCAAGAGCAGGTGAAATGCTGGATACCATCCATGACGCCATGCTGGAGAAGGCAAGGAAGCACAGGGATGCCCACACTTACACAGCTGCAGGCTGGGATGAATTCGTGGATACTGTCAACAACAAGCCCGGCTTTGTAAAAGCCATGTGGTGCGGCTGCCTGGAGTGTGAGGAGAAAATCAAGGAGGTGGCCGGAGCCACATCCAGATGCATACCCTTTGAGCAGGAGAAATTGTCCGATCAATGTGTTTGCTGCGGGAAACCGGCGAAGAAGATGGTTTATTGGGGCAAGGCGTACTAAAGATGTGTATAGAAACGGCAGATGCGGGACTGGACCTGTATCTGCCGTTTTTTATATACGAAGAATATATGGTTAATATGGTTATAATACGCGGTTAAAAATATTTCTGGAAAAGCACAGGAAAAACTGATAAAATAAGACCGTGGCAATGTCAATCATTAAACGGATATAGTATGAGGAAGCAGACAGACATGGAAATCAGAATCCCGGCTCCCGCAGAGGAGATTATTAATAAACTGAATGAACACGGATACGAGGCATACGTGGTAGGCGGATGCGTCAGGGATATGCTTTTGGGCAGGGAGCCGGGGGACTGGGATATTACCACCAGCGCTCTGCCGGAGCAGGTAAAGGAGGTATTCCGGCGCACTGTGGATACCGGCATACAGCACGGCACCGTGACTGTGATGATGGGGAAGGAAGGGTATGAAGTAACTACTTACCGCATTGACGGAGAGTACTCTGACGGACGCCATCCCAACAGCGTGGAGTTCACTCCGGATTTGGTGGAGGATTTAAAACGCCGGGATTTTACCATCAATGCAATGGCTTATAACAGTCATACGGGATTTGTGGATAAATTCGGAGGTGTGGAGGATTTGGAGAAGGGCATCATCCGGTGCGTGGGGGAACCCATGGACCGCTTTACGGAGGATGCTCTCAGAATCCTCCGGGCTATCCGTTTTTCGGCCCAATTGGGATTCTCCATAGAGGAGCGCACCTATGAGGCTATTAAGGTAATTGCGCCTAACATGGTCCATGTGAGTAAGGAACGGATTCAGGTGGAGCTGACCAAGCTTCTTCTGAGTTCCCATCCGGATTATATCTCGCTGGTGTATGAGACGGGTATCAGTCCCTTTGTGTCAGAGAAATTTCACGGGGCTTATGCCGCGGATTCAGGGGACTGGGCTGTGCCGTCTATTCCGGCCGGAGTTCCGGCTGTAAAGCATATGCGCTGGGCCGCCTTTTTGCGGGAGTGCAGCGCTTCCCAGGCAGCGGGCATACTTAAGGATTTAAAGCTGGACAACGATACCTCCTACAGGGTAAGAACCCTGGTGGAGTGGCAGGGCAAAAAGGTTGGAGCTGAGGATGGGGAGAAAGACTGCTTAAAGCATGGCAAGGAGGAAGGCATGAAGGAAATCGCAAAGCAGCCGGAGCCCTCCAGGGCATCCATCCGCCGTGCCATGAGCCAGATGGAGCCGGAACTGTTTGATGATTTGCTCACGCTTAAGATGTGTCTATCTGAGGATGCATCCGATGACAGGGAATCCCAGTGGCTGTGTCAGGTCAGGGACCTGACAGAGGAAATCCGCAGTAACAGGGACTGCATCAGCCTGAAGACCCTGGCTGTCTCGGGACATGACATTATGGGAGCAGGGGTGAAGCCGGGCAGGGAAGTGGGCAATACGCTGGCCAGGCTTTTAGATATGGTATTGGAGGAACCTCAGAGGAATACCAAGGAGTATTTGCTTGCCCATCTGGGGCAGAGTGCTGAAAAATAGGCAGGATAAGAAGTAATAGAACGGGAACCAAGTAAGAAATATAGAAAGTGAGGGATGCTGCGTGCAGCTCCCTCCTTTTTTCATTGCGTATTTGACGTATCATGCCCCTTTTACGCTTGTCTCAAGGCGATTACCTTATCCATGAATTCCTTTGTCCTGTCATAGCTCACAGGATTTTTCCAATTATTTCCTTCCTTAAACCAGCTGCCGATAATGGCGCCGTCCGCTGCTGTCAGTAGTTCGTTTACATTGCTGCTGTTAAGGCCGCTGCCTATAAGTATGGGAAGCGAAGTGGATTTTTTGCATTTAGATATGTTTTCCACAGATGGAGGGGTACCTGTATCAAAACCTGTGACAATGACCGCGTCACCGTCCTGGGATTCGATATCCATGGCCTGTTCCGCTACGCTGCGGTCGTGGATAATGTAATGGCTCCCATGTTTGACATTCACATCACACAAGGCCAAAATCTGGTCAGCCTTCAGGCGGCTCCTCATACGGGATACATTGGCTCCCATGGCATTGATAAAACCGGATTGGGATACAAATGCATTACACCATTCGAATACACGTATCCAGCTTGCTCCGGCGGCTACCGCGCAGGCCATGGCACAGTCGGCGCCGTTCATATGGCATTCAGCTCCCACCGGGATGGAGACTTTATTGCGGACTGCATGGATTCCCACTGCCAGGGCAGCGGCGGTTTCATATCCGATATCCTCGCTGCGGAGATAGGGGATATCCCACATATTCTCCACCTGGACTCCGTCCACGCCGGCCTGCTCCAGCATGGCAGCCTCCTCCAGCGCAATGGAAATTATCTTATCCATTCCCATGTTTACCGGGTCATATTTGGGGGAACCGGGAAGCGGTCTTAAATGTACCATGCCGATAATTGGTTTATCCACCTTAAAAACATCTTTTAATTTACCCATAATTATATTACCTTTCGTTGATACAGGAAATATCTGCCTTAAAATAATTGTAGCTTCTCTCCACATCAAGTCCGATGAGTTCGTTCATTCTCTTTTGTATTTTTATGTACAGCTGTAATTCCTCATCTGTGAAATGATATAGCTCTTTCGAGTTGTGCTCATAAGACATACGGTCAAAATTTTCATGATGGTCGTAGATAATGAGACCTTCCTCCGTTAGATGAAGTTTATATTCCCTGTTGTTTTTCTGATTGCGGGTCTGCTTGACCCAGTTTTTCCCAACTAACTTTTTTACCATCTGGGAACAGGCGCTTTTTGTTTTTTTTAACAGTTTGGACGCCTCTGTCACGGTAATGCCGTCATTCTGGCCTATACATTGAATCAGATGGGCCTCTGACTGGTACAGGACGGCATTTCCATAGTCATGGGGGAGACTGTCATACTCGTTCATTAGCTGATTTGTCAGTTTCAATTCTGTCATCATATCACAATATATTAAATATCTCCTATTATCCATGCTCTCTCTCCCTTTGGCTTGTAAAAATAATATATAGTTTTATTATAATACATTTTCCTCAAAAGGAATAGAGATTTGCGCCCCCCTGTGCTGCACGCAGTATGCAGCGGCGCGGTTGGCATAGTCGATAGACTCCTGAAATGAATATCCCTGTGACAGCTTTGCTGCCATACTGCCAATGAATGTATCACCTGCCGCGGTGGTATCAACGGCATTGACCCGGAGACCCTTCACAGAAGTGGCTTTGCCTTTGTATTCATAGATAACACCACGGCTGCCCAGGGAAATCACAGGCATTCTTATCCCCTTATCTTTGAGGACATGTATGGCCTGTACTGCATCTTCTTCTGTTTCCACCCTGATACCGGTCAGCATTTCTGTCTCTACTTCATTGGGTTTTAATATATCTATACGACCGGCAATTTCAGGCGTGAGCTTAGAGTAGTCTTTGGAGGACGGATCTACAATTAAAATGCAGTTATTCTGCCGGGCCATAAGGGAGATTTCATCCAGTAATTGGCTGCTGTGTTCCAGGGTAGTCATAACTATACTGCGGTCTGTAAACAGATGGGCGTAGGACTGTACATCCTGGGAGGTTACTCTGGCATTGACACCAAGGGAACAGACACATTTATTATGTCCCTCCATATCCACCCATACGAAAGCCACACCTGTTTTGGAATCCGTATCAACCATAAGCTGGCTGGTATCTATATGGTCTTTTTGAAAACTGTGAATCAGCTGGTGGGCATAATCGTCATCCGCAATTCTTCCAATCAGAGTCACGCTGCCCCCGGACCTGGCAGCGGCAACCGACTGGTTGCCGCCTTTTCCTCCCGGATTTACATTATAATCCTCATAGGTATAGACAGTTTCGCCCATTGCCGGAATTTTATCGCAGCGTATGGAGATGTCCATAATAAGCGAGCCAAAGCAGATGATATTCTTTGAAGTTTTACGGTTCATCTTGAATGCCTCCCTAATCCAAATAGCTTAAAAACTGTGTGATTCTGTCATTATGCAGGTTTACCAGCTCGTCATAACTTCCTTTTGCCAGGATTTCTCCTTTTTCCACGAATACGACTTCTTCGCTGACTTCTCTGGCAAAGGACATATTATGTGTCACGACAATGATGGTATAATCCTCCCGTGACAGTTCCTTAATCAGGCTCAGAACGCCGGCTCCCAGTTCTGGGTCAAGAGCGCTTGTGGGTTCGTCAAACAAAAGGATTTCCGGCTTCATAGCTAAGGCCCTTGCAATGGCAATTCTCTGCTGCTGGCCTCCGGAAAGCTGGTGGGGATAACTGTCTTTTTTATCTTCCAGACCTACCCGTTTTAAAAGCTCAATGGCATCCCGGCAGGCCTCGGCCTTGCTTTTTTTCAACACAGTCACAGGTCCTTCCATGATGTTTTCAAGGGCGGTTTTGTGCGGAAAGAGATTGAAGCTCTGGAAAACCATGCCTGTTTTCTTGGTAAAGGCGGCTTTCTGATGTTTGGGAAGTTTTTTGGAAAAATCCAACGCTTTTCCATCCAGGCTTATGGTTCCTGAATCCGGTGTTTCCAGAAGATTGATGCATCGAAGCAATGTGGATTTTCCTGAGCCGGAGGAACCTATGATAGCCATGGTCTTGTGCGATTCGATTTCCAGGCTGATGTCCTTCAGTACATGATTTTCTCCAAAATATTTGTTTAAATGTTTAATCTGCAGCATATGGCACCTCCCTAGGCCTGCGTATCCGTAATTTCTTTGATTCTTTTCTTATCCGTAGGAGTCAGCATAAGTTTATTTTCTATCCGGTTCTGTACATAATTCAGGACCGTACAAAATATAAGATAAATAAATCCGACCTCGATGTACATGAGAAGAGGTTCATAATTCCTGGCAGTTATCCTCTGGGTAGTCAGAAACATCTCCGGAATGGTTATGTTGGCTGCGAGAGATGTGTCCTTAACTAGGGCGATAAAGCTGTTAAAGAGAGGCGGCACAGATATCTTAAAAGCCTGGGGAAGTATGATTCTTAAAAGCTGCTGGGGATAGCTCATTCCCAGTGACATGGCGGCTTCCCACTGTCCTTTGGGTATGGACAGGATGGCAGCTCTGATTATTTCTGAACTGTAGGCACCGATGCTTAAGGTAAAAACCAATATTCCTGAAGGCATTGGATTAATGACAACACCTACTTTGGGAAGACCGAAGAATACAAGGAACAACTGCACAAGCAGAGGGGTACCGCGTATAATCCAGACATATAACTCACAGATTTTGTTTAAAACCGGCACCTTGGATATGCGGATGATGGCTACGAATACAGCTAACGTTGTTCCAAGGGCGAATGAAATCAATGTCAGAGGTATCGTAAAAGAGATTCCCGCTTTTAAAATAGGCCAAAATGATGAGGTTAATATTTCGATTGAACGTGCATCCATTTCATTCACCCTCCTGATATGCTACTGCTGGATTTCTTCCAGGGTAAGTTCTTTTGAGAAGTCTTTACCTAAATATTTGTTGGAAAGTTCGGTAAGTGTCCCGTCTGCCTGAAGTTCCGCGATTGCTTTGTTGACGGCCTCCACAAGATCATCGTTTCCCTTGGGAATCGGTACAGCCACTGTGTCAGCCTGCTCCTGAACAGCGGCAATCTTGATTGGAGTATCGGGTTTCTGTGTCAGGAAGTCGTTAAATGCTATGGTGTTGTTGATGACACAGTCAGTCCTTCCTGCCAGTAATAATTCGATGTCCTTGCTGAAGGTATCGGAGGCAGTGATGTCCATGTTATACTTTTCTGCAATCAACGCATAGTTGCTGGATACGTTTAGTGAGGTCTTTTTCCCGTTGGCACTGTCCCAATCCGTGATGTCATTGTTGTCTGTTTTGGTAATGAGCGCAATGTAACTGTAGAGGTAAGGGTCGGAAAAATCATATTTTTCTTTCCTCTCGTCTGTTACACCTACCTGGTTCAGTACCAAATCAACCGTTCCTGTGTCCAATGAGGTGAGAAGGCCTTCCCAGGTGATTTCGGAGAATTCGGTTTTAACCCCCATTTTTTCGCCGATGGCCCTGGCTACCTCTACGTCATATCCGCACAGCTCATTGTTGTCGTCGTGATACGTAAACGGCTTATAGGTGCCTTCTGTACCTACCTTTAAGACACCGCTTTCAAGGATTTTTTCATACCGCGTTTTTTCAGCGGAAGCAGCGGCAGTCTCTTCTGACTTTGGTTCTTCTTTTGCCTCCTCCTTTTTGTCCCCACCCTTTGACTCTGCGGCAGTGTCTGCTGCGGGTTGTGTCTGTGCGGGCTTCTGCCCTCCGCATGCTGCCAGGGAAGCGGTCATGGCAAATAACGCGGCTGTCAGGATTAGATTTCTTTTTTTCATGGATTAGTCCTCCTTAGTTAAATATATGGTTTATTTTGTTTAATAAAGTATCAATGGTGGAATGAGGTACTGCTGCATTCAGACGTATGAACCCGGCTCCATTTTCCACGAACTGGTTCCCGCCTTCAATTATCAATCCGTTTTCAATGAAGCGGTTTTCGATCTCACTATGGTTTGAGCCCAGGCTATCAATGTTAATCCAGGCGAGATAGGTGGCCTCCGGAGTTTGGAAATCAATTACAGGAAGGTTGGCTTTAAAAAACGTCTCCATATGGCGGAAGGTTTCCGTCAGGTATTGATTCAGCTCATCCAGCCACGGCTCCCCTTCCTCGTAGGCTGCGGTGGCAGCTGCCACAGAAATGGGGTTAGGCAGGTAGTGATAAAGGCTGTTCCAACGTTCACGGATATCTGGGTCTGGTATAATGATGTTGGCCAGGTGGTTTCCTGCCAGGTTAAAGGTTTTGCTGGGGGCAGTGCATGTAATGAGGCGTTTTGTATCCGGATACAGGCTGGCTATAGGGGTATGGCAGATGCCTGGGCGGAGTATGTCATTGTGTATCTCGTCGCAGATGATGAACAGGCCATGCTTTTGGCAGATGTCCACAATATGCCTCAGCTCATCCTGACTCCAGACACGCCCGGTAGGATTATGGGGACTGCATAGTATGAGAACTTTATTGTTTTCGTCCTCAGCTTTCTGTTCCAGGTCCTCAAAATCAATGGTAAACCGGCCATGGCTGTAACAGAGTCTGGAATATACGGGAATCATGCCTGTATTCCTGATGGAATTAAAAAATGGTTTATAGGCCGGGGTATGTATGATGACGCCGTCTCCGGGCCTGGCAATCAGCGACAGGGCATGAGACAGAGCGGGCACCACGCCTGAATCCACCACGATTTCATCCGGTGTAATGCGCCAGCGGTGACGTTTTTCCATCCAGCGGCAAACCGCCTTATAATAGGATGCATCATAGATATCCGTATAACCAAAGATGCCTTCTTCCACCCGTCTGTGCATGGCGGCTATGATTTCCGGTGCTGTCTTAAAGTCCATATCGGCAATCCAGAGAGGAATGCTGTTATCAGGGGCTTTGGGGGCAAATTTTTTTAAACCATCGTATTTTTCGCTGTCTGTGTGCCATCTGTTGATGACTGTGTCAAAATCGTATAACATAATAGTCCTCTTTTTAAATTAAGCATATTTACTGTTAAGTAGATTAACTGTTAACTAGATTAATTATAAACACATCATACAAAATAAATCAATACTTAAATTATTTTTCGTATATGATATACAAAACATAAGCTTGCAACTGTGCATTGTGCTGAAAACAGTGTACTGTTTCTTGAAGAAACTCCATCACAGGCTTGATTTGGGAAAAAACAGTATTGCAAAAAATACAAAGAAGAATTCCAGCCTTACCTTGCAACATTTCCAATAATCCGATATAATAACTTTGGGGTTCGCGCATGTCGCGTGAGAATGAAAATCAATATAATGGGGAATACATATTGTACGGGCATTTCCCCTAAGAACAAGGAGGATTTAAAATGAACGTAATCAGCACAGAAAAGGCACCAGGCGCAATCGGACCATACTCCCAGGGATTTGAGGTTAATGGAGTTATCTACACATCTGGTCAGATACCGGTAAATCCGGCAGACGGCAGCGTTGCAGAGGACATTGCAGGACAGGCTGAGCAGAGCTGCAAGAACGTTGGCGCCATCCTGGAAGCAGCAGGCAGCGGCTTTGACAAGGTATTTAAGACCACCTGCTTCCTGGCAGATATGGGCGATTTTGCAACATTTAACGAAGTATATGCTAAGTATTTCACATCCAAACCAGCCAGGAGCTGTGTGGCAGTTAAGACCCTTCCAAAGGGCGTTCTGTGTGAAATCGAGGCAATTGCTGTTAAATAAGGATTGACCTGACATACGCATTAAAAGCCGCAAATCTCTGCATTTTGCCGGGAAGAGCGGCTTTTTTGACCCCGTCGGCGCTCCGTAAGAGAAGGAAGAGTGGAATGGATAAAAAAGCGATTCTGAAAAAAGCGGTTAAGATACTTCTGGTATTGGGACTGGCAGGATGCCTGTTCCTGTTCCTGATAAATCTGTACATGATCAGGAAAGAAAAGCCGAATATCATCAGTTCAGATGATGCGGCAGCTCTTGGAGATGTGGACTGTATCATGGTTCTGGGCTGCAGTGTCAGGCCGGACGGTACGCCTTCCGGCATGCTTCGGGACAGGCTGGACAAGGGAATAGAGCTGTATGAGGACGGTGTGTCCGACCGCCTTCTCATGAGCGGGGACCATGGGCGCAAGAACTATGACGAGGTAAACCGGATGAAGCAGTATGCCATTGATGAGGGCATTCCTTCCGGGGATATTTTTATGGACCACGCGGGCTTCTCCACCTATGAGAGCATGTACCGGGCCAGGGATATTTTCCAGGTGAAGAAGATTATTATAGTTACGCAGCGCTATCACATGTACCGGGCTCTTTATGTGGCGCAGGCCATGGGGATGGAGGCATACGGCGTAGAGTCAGATCCCAGGCAGTACGGCGGCCAGAAAATGAGGGATTTAAGAGAACTGCTGGCCAGGCCCAAGGATTTGATTTATACCATTGTAATGCCTAAGCCCACCTATCTGGGAGATGCCATACCGGTCAGCGGGGACGGCAATGTTACCAATGATAAAGAAGAAAACCGGGCCAGGAATAAATCCGATCAGAAGTAGGATATATCCCAAGGACATAAAAATACCCCTGAAAACAGCTTATGGGTATGAATCAGCTGTTTTCAGGGGTATTTTGCAATGGTTCAGATAATGGAACAATAAGGGGGCTACAGTTTTACAAAATAGCTGGCATCTTTGCCGCAGACCGGACAGATAAAGTCAGGCGGCAATGTCTCGGACTCCAGAATATATCCGCAAACAGAACAGCGCCATCCCGTAACCTCTTTTGTGTCTGCCTGATAGGAAGGAGCCTTTGGCGGAGTGGTCCCGTTTTTCTTCAGATGGTAATTGGAATAGGTGAGCGCCGGTGTCTGGGAATCCAGGACTTCTGCTTCCACTACCTCGCCCACTATAATCATATGGGAGCCCACATCCATGGAGGATACAACACGGCAGGTGAAACGGGCACAGACACCTTCTGTGGGATATGGATTATTCAGGCTGTCCCGTCCCTGTGGAATGCCGTCATATTTCTTTACATCCTTGCCGCACTGAAAGCCGAAACGTCTAATCAGGTCCATTTCCACATCGTCGGAAAGTACCGCTGCGGAAAAGGTGCCGGATGTCTCTATCAGCTTCAGCGTATAGTTTTCCTTGTTGAGAGCAATGGATAACCTGGCGGGAGAAGATGTGACCTGGGTCAGTGTGTTGATGACACAGCCGCCTTCCTTGTTGTCTGCGCTGGTGGAAATAATGTAAACACCGTAACTTAATTTAAAAAATGCTTTTGAATCCATAAAATGTACCCCTCCTGTGTTTCTTTTGCCTTTTCGGCTATAGTTTGATTTTACCACGTATAATTGATAATATGTAAGATATTTGTATTGTATCATATAAATTCCATAAAATCAATAATAATTACTATTATTATAAAAATATTATTTTCAGACGGTTTCTTATTTGGGGCTATTCTGATACAATCATTGTGGAAGAGTCTTTGAGGAAGTGTTTTTGGGAAGAATTCTAAAGCATATATAAAAGCATGAAGAAAGGACAGGCCGCGAATCGGTATGCTTAATAATAAAAAGCTTAAGAATAACAATATTGTCATCATGAATTTTACGGGCGTATATGAAAACCAGGAATTTTACCAGGATTTGGGCGCTGTATGGCTGGAGCTTGGAGATATACAAGGCACTAATTGTTACTGTGATGAGGAGGCAGAGGCAGCCATCAAGGAGAGAATCAGCCTTATGGAACCCTCCGGAATCCACTTCCTGGATTCCGGAAATTACCATTATGTGAGCAAAATATGGCTGGATAAGATAGAGGAGGAATTTGAGCTTCTGGTGTTTGACCATCATACGGACATGCAGATGCCCATGTTTGGGAATATCCTGTCCTGCGGCGGTTGGATTCAGGCTGCTTTGGATACAAATACGCGTCTGAAACGGGTTTATCTGGCAGGGCCGCCCTCCATGGAAGCAGAGGCTGACAGGGAACGGGTAGTTGGTATCAATGAAGAGGAGCTGAAGACGCCAGGGTGTATCAGCCGCCATTTGAAGAACTCCGGGCTGCCTCTCTATATATCCCTGGATAAGGATATCCTGACCCGCTCCTGTGCAATCACCAATTGGGACCAGGGAGAGGCGCAGCTGGAGGACGTGTTGGCCTGCATAAAGGAGGCGGCATCCTGCCGCAGTATAATAGGTGTAGATGTATGTGGGGAGAATCCGGATGACCAGGAACAGGAGGGAAATAGGGCCAGCCAAACGAATCAGAATACGAATAGGAAAATTATTTGTAAATTACTGGAAATATGCGATGTACTGTGTCCATGACAGCAGGAAAATTTTGAAGGAATACGGTTGCAGGAATAAAGGTAAAATTACAGAGTGAATTCGTGATTTCTACAAAACATTGATTTTGCAGCACCTAATTCGCTTCATTTCGGTTTACGAGTGACAAAAATAGAGTTACAATGACCTTACAGGGGCCTGTTTTCATGTGTGCAAGCATGGCAAACAGGCATCTGGGTAAGTGTGCAAGACTAAATTCCACATGCCAAATTTTTGTAGGATTAAATTCGGCAGTGGATTCCGTCTTGATTCTAATTCTATTTTTTAAGTAACGATGGTTTTAAGTGGACTTGGTCGCCAGGTATTTCCTGGAGACATAAAAGTCTGTGTAACCTGTTATTTAAAAGCATCTTAGACAGCCTGAATGGAGTGCAGCCGTTCAGGCTGTCTCTGGCTTCACTGTTGATATGATTCATAAGTACGCAGGCATCTCTCTGCTTATAGTGATCCAGACTCTGGCTTTTGGGAATCACATATCGGATGTATTCATGATTTTTCTCGATACGTCCTTTTTGCCAGGAAGAGTTCGGATTGCAGTAAAAGATTTTGGTGCGAATTTCACCATTTTTATCACACTCCAATCGTTCTGGAAATTGAAATTCCACACCATTATCAGTCAAGATTACAGGGAACAGTTCCTGAAAAACCTTAATACCGAGTTTTTCTGTCAAATAGTCGAAAACTTTTATGACCTGGTCCTGTGATTTCTCTTGCAGCACAAAAATAAGCATAAGGGAACAGTTCCGGAAAAAGATGGTAAGGAAAGCCTGCGTGCTGTTATCCCGGCCGCCTTCTACGGTATCAAGTTCGACAACTGGAATATCAGGATTTTCCTGAATGAATTTTTGAAAATCCTCGTAGGTTCGTCCTATACGGAATTCTTTTGCAGCCAGGCTGACCCTTGTACCAGTTTTTCTTGGCTTGCATTTGTAACGTACCTTGCGGCGTAAATCGATGTTTTTAGCAGTAAAAACACCCTGATCGATATAATTGTAGAGCGTCTTTCTGGAACAAGGAATCTCGTGTCCGTGAAAGGCATAAATGTGCGCCAGTGACTGTCCCTGGGCAAGCAATGGTGAGATAAGCGTATCAAGCATTGCGATATCGGCAGGAGCCTGGTTAATCCCCTGCCTGCATGATACAAGCAGCTCCTGAGAGGATTGATCTGCATTCTGGGCAATGTAGTAGGCTTTTTCCTTATTGCAGGTCCGCTGCCTTGCGCAGTGATTGCACACAAAAGGTGCTTTAGATATAGAGGCACATTGAGGCTCCCGGTATTCAGAACACAGATAGCTGCATTTTGAAACCTGCAGCTTTATATCATAGCAGCTCTTACACATCTTTACACAGTCTTTTTTATCGCAAAGGAAACGCAGGGTGCACTCTTTGAAGAGGGCACACCTGGCCGGCTTCTTCGGGTCTTTCTCGCGGGGCTGAAGCGTCCGGTATTTTTTAACTTCCTTTGCAATGGTGCTGGGATGCTTATCTAGTTTTCTTGCAATAGCAGCAAAGGACAAACCGTCATTTAATCCTTTTTCGATGTGAATGCGCTGGCTGGTTGAAAGGTGCTTGTGATCATATTCTTTTTTCTTAGGCATAATAATCCTCCTAATGGAGGAATCCACTTACCAAGAGAATCATATCACATTCTGTGTAAGACTGAAATCGTCAATCACGAATTTAGTTGGTGAAACAAGAAGTTAATATTACATTTTAGGGTTGCAGGAATAAAAACTTCTTGACTTGAAGTTAGCTCCAGATGATAGGATGATGAGAGATAACAAAATGAGAGGAGATTTACATATGAGTAAACATGTATTAGTCATATCAGCAAGCCCAAGGAAAGGCGGAAATTCTGATACACTCTGCGATGAGTTTATCCGTGGGGTACAGGAATCCGGAAATCAGGCGGAGAAGATTTTTCTGGCCAGTAGAAAGATTGGATATTGTATCGGATGCGGTGTCTGTAACACCACCCATAAGTGTGTTCAAAAGGATGAGATGGCAGAGATACTGGATAAAATGGTGGATGCAGATGTCATTGTACTGGCTACACCGGTGTACTTTTACACCATGGATGCACAGATGAAGACATTGATTGACCGCACAGTTCCCAGATATACCGAAATTCAGAATAAGGATTTCTATTTCATAGTGGCTGCTGCGGATACAGAACAGAAAATGATGGATCGCACCATTGAAGGATTCCGGGGATTTACGCAGGATTGTCTGACAGGAGCCAGGGAAAAGGGAATCATTTATGGAACAGGTGCCTGGCAGGCAGGAGAAATTAAGGGTACGCCGGCTATGAAGCAGGCATATGAGATGGGAAGAAATGTATAGTTGAAATATAAAATGCATGATGGGCCTGAGGGTGTGTCATGCATTTTTTTTTGGATAGCTGCAATTGCAGGGAATGAATGCAAGAAGGGATTGACGCAAGAATGTGTTGATGTGAACGCAGCGGGGGAGCTTATAGTTAACGATTTTTCATTTCGTGTGGTATAAAATATTTATGGAGTAAAGATATATGTGACTTATAGTCCGTTGCTAAATAAGTCACATTTCGTTACGCTTACCTGTAAGAGGTGAGGGAGATGGAGTTTTCCGGTGATATAAGAATAAAAGTTGGAAACAGGATACGCCAATTAAGAAAAGAACTATTATTAAGTCAAGAATCCTTGGCGTTTAAGGCAGGTCTGGACCGGACCTATATTGCATCTGTAGAAAATGGAAAACGGAATTTATCAATTATGAGTCTTGAAAAGATTATAGTGGCATTGGACTGTTCTATGGCTGAATTTTTTGAGACATTTGAATAAATAAAATTTTAAGCAAAGGCTCATTTGATTAATATAATTCTACAAAGCTGGGGTCATTAGGATGAAGAAGATTGAAGTGGCAGCCGCGGTTCTGCATAAAGATGGAACATTTTTAGGCACCCAAAGAGGTTATGGAGAGTTTGAAGGTGGTTGGGAATTCCCTGGTGGGAAAATTGAAGAAGGGGAGTCTCCCCAGGCGGCATTGCTGCGAGAGTTAAAAGAGGAACTGGGTATTGACGCTATCGTGGAACAATTTTTGATGACAGTTGAATGTAATTATCCCCAGTTCCATCTGATGATGCATTGCTATTTATGCTCGATTGCAGAGGGGAAAATTCAACTGAAAGAGCACAAATCAGCCCGTTGGATGAACAGGGAACAGTTCGATGATGTAGAGTGGCTTCCGGCGGATTTGGATGTGGTAAAACGAATCAGAGATATGGATATAGACGGTTTAGCTTGATGTGATTATGTGGTGAAGAATCGGAGGACTTTCCATGAGCCAGATTTGGTACGCCGCTTTCAGCGAAGACTTCGTGGAGCAGGCACAGAAAATATTCAAAAAATTGGATAAGGATGTAATCGTCACGGTATGGGATCCGGAACTGGTTCCGGAGATGCTCAGGCGCGGGGTCAGCGTTATATTAGGCCGCGGGGCCACAGCGCTGCGGATACGCAAGGTAGTGGACCTGCCGGTGGTGGAGATCCCCATCCCCTTTGAGGATATGGCAGACACCCTGATTGAGGCCAGCAGCTATGGAAGGAACATCGGGGTCATTGGCTATAACAACCTTCTCAGCGGTCTGGAGCGTTTAAATCCCATTCTGAATGTAAGCATACGGCAGATATTTGCCGTGGATGAAGATGATACGTACCATCAAATCCAGAAGCTTAAAAATGAAGGGGTAGACGTGATTGTGGGCGGGCTTATCCAGACACGTTATGCCAGAGAATTGGGACTGCCCGCAGTCCGCATTGAGCTGACGGACAAATCATTGTCCTATGCGTGTCAGGAAGCAGAGAAGCTGATTGCCACGGTCAAGGCTGCTACCAGAAAGGCAGAGGAGCTTAAGACTATTCTCAATACCACCAATGAAAAGTATGTAGCAGTTGACATAAAAGGAAATATTACCTGGATGAACCGTGTTGCCAAGCCTTACCTGCCAAATCCGGGCGGGCTGGTTTACGATACGCCCATAACAGAGGTGCTGCCCGCCTTTGAGGCAGTCCATGATGTATTGGCAACAGGAGAGGAAATCATACAGGAGACAGGTTCCATTAATGGGGCTGATATTCTTTATGATATGATTCCCTTAACATATAAAAATGGAGAGATATTGGGTGCGGTTATCACCTTCAATGATGCGGGAACCATCACCAGAGGGGAACATAAAATCAGGGATAAAGGCATCAAGGGATTTCAGGCCACCTATTCATTTAAGGATATATGCGGAAGCAGCCAGCAGATGAATCAGTGCATCCAGCATGCAAAGAGGTACGCCCATACGGACCTGACTGTACTTTTGCTGGGTGAGACGGGTTCCGGTAAGGAGATGTTTGCCCAGAGCATGCACAATGCCAGCAGCCGCAGAAACGGTCCTTTTGTTGCTGTAAACTGTGCGGCTCTTCCCGAGGGAATTCTGGAGAGTGAGCTTTTTGGATATGATGACGGTGCCTTTACCGGCGCCAGGCGCAGCGGAAAGATGGGGCTCTTTGAGCTGGCTCACAATGGGACCATTTTCCTGGATGAGATAGGGGAAATGCCCATGTCCCTTCAGAGCAGGCTGCTGCGTGTTTTGCAGGAGCGTAAGGTCATGCGTCTGGGCGGCGACCGGGTTTTTCCCGTGAATATCAGGATATTTGCAGCGACCAACAAAAACCTGATGGAGCTGGTAGGTGAGCACAAATTCAGGGAGGACTTATTTTACCGTCTTAATGTGCTGACCCTAAAGATACCGCCGCTCAGGGAACGGGTTGAGGATATTCCTGATCTGGCCAATCTGTTTCTCAGGGAAAGCGGGGGAAAATGCTGCCTTACCCCTGCGGCAGAGAAGGTGCTTACCTCTTACGGATGGCCGGGAAACGCCCGCCAGCTGAGGCATTTTATGGAGAAGGTGCGTATCATATGCGATTCCTCTGTCATATCAGGGGAAGCTGCTGGCTATGTGATTCAAAACTATGAACCGCCTTGCGAAATGGAGCAGAGGGGAAATAGCAGCGGCTTTCCGGGAAGTAATGGAATAGGGAATTACAAAGCAACTAAAGGCCGCGTAAACAGAAGTCAGGAGGAACCGGGTCAGGAGAATATAAGCAGGGAAATAACTGAAGAGTGTTTGGCCCAGGCTATGGAGCAGGCCGGAGGCAATAAAACAAAAGCCGCCCGGATTCTTGGAATACACAGAAGTACGATTTGGAGGTATATCAAAAAATTCGGAATGGAGTAACGGTCCATGGTTTTATGCGGCACGCACAGTATAGAAAGGCATAGTGAATGTTGTACCAGTGGTAATGCTGTATATAATGCCGTATATAGTGTGTCGTATATAATGCTGTAGATAGTGTGCCGTATATAATGCTGTAGATGGTGTGCTGTATATAATGCTGTAGATGGTGTGCTGTATATAATGCTGTAGATAGTGTGCCGTATATAATGCCGTAGATAGTGTGCTGTATATAATGCTGTAGATAGTGTGCCGTATATAATGCTATAGATGGTGTGCTGTATATAATGCTGTAGATAGTGTGCCGTATATAATGCCGTAGATAGTGTGTCGTATATAATGCCGTAGATAGTGTGCTGTATATAATGCCGTAGATAGTGTGCTGTATATAATGCTGTAGATAGTGTGCCGTATATAATGCCGTAGATAGTGTGCTGTATATAATGCTATAGATGGTGTGCCGTATATAATGCTGTAGATAGTGTTCCGTATATAATGCTGTAAATAGTGCCGTATATTATGCCACATATAATTCTGTATATCATGTCGCATACAAAGTCGTATCTCGTGTCGCAGAAAGCGTCTTATATGTTGCTGTGCGACACTTTTGATATAATCTGCGACACATGACAGAAAACGTTCAATGGAAAAAAATTACATAAACTGGGATATATCTCCATCCCTCTATCAATTATTGAATCAGAAAACCCAAAAAAACAGCTATATTTCGCAGATATTAGTAAAAATATCTCTGAATATAGCTGTTTTTTCGTATTTTTCCATACCAAAGAAGAAAAATGGCATAAATATTGCTTATTAATACCATATAACCATTAAGGAGGGAATGAAATGGTAGATTTGAGAAGTGACACTATCAGTATGCCAACCAGGGAAATGCTGGAAACCATACTGGAGGCAAAGCTGGGGGATGACGGAAGGACGGATTCCAAAGGAAGGGGAGAGGATCTGGCAGTCAATGAACTGGAGGACCTGGCGGCAGAGATGACAGGAAAAGAGGCGGCTGTATTGTTCCCGTCAGGAACACAGGGCAACACATCTGCTATTCTGGCTTATTGCAGGCCCGGCCAGAAGGTGATGGTAGATGAGATGCAGCATATCTACTTAAGCGAGAAGGTGGTATTTGACCCATCCATCGGGCAGCTTGAACCGGTTACATATAAATTGGACCAGGATAACCTGCCGGACCTTGACGACATGCGCCGCATTTTGGAGAGCCAGGAGATTGCCCTGCTGTGTATCGAAAATACTCACAATTTTTCAGGCGGTACCTGTGTCCCGTTAGAGAGGATGAAAGCGATTCATGAGCTGGCAAAGGAGTTTGGGGTCCCTGTCCACATGGATGGAGCCAGGATGTTCAATGCAGTGGTGGCCCTGGGCGTGGAAGCGCGGGAAATGTGCAAATATGTGGATTCGGTGATGTTCTGCATCTCAAAGGGGCTGGGGGCGCCTATCGGTTCCCTGGTATGCTGTTCTGAAGCGTTTTCCATGAAGATCAGGGACAAGAGAAAGCTTTTAGGCGGAGCCATGAGGCAGGCAGGCGTGATTGCAGCGCCTGGAATGTATGCCCTCACACACAACATTGAGCGGCTGGCAGAGGATAACGCCAATGCTGCCTATGCGGCTGAGCAGCTAAAGGATTTAAAGAACACAAAGGTATATGGGAAGGTCATGAGCAATATCATTGTCCTGGATGCCAATGGACTGGGCCTCACACCGGGGGAGTACTGCGGCAAGGCGGCCGAAAAGGGGTTATTAATCAAGCCGGTGTTAAAGGATAAGGTAAGACTGGTATTTTACAGAGATATTTCAAGGGAGGATACGGAAAAAGCGGTAGCGATTATACGTGAACTGGATTCTTTACGATAAAGGGGGATTTGACATATGAAGATAGCTGGTAAAAAGATAGGTTTATCCACGCAGATATTTGCAGCTATGCTGCTGGGAGCGGTTTTGGGAATCGTCATCGGGGAACCAATGACTAAAGTTGGGTTTATCGGAACTATCTGGCTGAATTGTATTAAAATGATTGTTGTGCCAATGGTGCTTGTTACTATTGTGACGGGTGTTGTTTCACAGAAGGATATGAAGACACTGGGAAGAATCAGCTTCCGCATTATGGCGTATTATGTTATCACCACACTGGTTGCCTGCGCCATCGGCATCCTGGTTACATCCATTGTAAAGCCGGGCACCATAGCTAATTTTACAGGACTGGCATCCAAGGAAGTAACGGGCAGCGCGGACATCACGGTAGCTGATTTCTTCACAGGAATGTTCTCGTCCAATATTATCCAGACCTTTGCGGACGGCAATATCCTTCAGACCGTAGTCATCGCGATTCTGCTGGGCGTGGCGATTTTAAGGATGAAGAATCCGGAGCACAAGGAGAAGGCTATCAAGGGCATGAACGTGCTCAATGATATGGTATTTTCACTGATTAACATGATTATGCTGGTATCTCCAATCGGCGTATTCTTCCTGATGGGAGATTCCTTCGGAAAGTACGGAGCCGGCATCTTTACCAGCATGGCAACCCTGGTAGGCACCTATTATCTGGCCTGCCTGGTGCATGTGGTACTGGTTTACTGCACAGTTATCTGGGTGACCGCAGGAATCAATCCTCTTAAGTTTTTAAAGGACAGTGCGGAGCTGTGGGTATACACCATTTCCACCTGCTCCAGTGTGGCTGCCATTCCGATTAATATTAAAGTGGCCAAGGAGAAATTCAATGTTCCGGAGACTATTTCCGGCTTCACCGTACCCCTGGGCTCACAGATGAACTATGACGGCAGCGTTATCCTGTACGGCTGTGTCATCCTGTTTATCAGTCAGACCATCGGTGTTCCTGTCACTCTGGGAACCATGGTGAAGATCATACTGATGTCAGCTATTCTTTCCACTGGCGGCGGCGGTATCCCGGGAAGCGGCATCGTAAAGCTGCTGGTCATGGTAACTGCTTTTGGCCTGCCTACAGAGATTGTAGGAATCATAGCTGCATTCTACCGCCTGTTTGACATGGGAACCACCACCAACAACTGCCTGGGAGATCTTGCAGGCACGGTGTTTGTATCCAAGCTGGAGGATAAGGCAGCTGCAAGGGCAAAGTCGGCATAGACGGATTGATGAATGGTTTGATGATTGATGATTGTTGGATATTAGCTGATGAGATTATTCAGATATGTATATTAAAAGATCCCGGATTCTGTATGATGCAGAGTCCGGGATTTTTCTGGTGTGTCTGGGAGCGCTTGTTTCTGTCTGTGTAGTTCAATTATGGAAGCGTTCTTGAGTTCCGTTTTCCGTTCCCACTATGATTTTTTCGCAGATATCACCGAACAGACCTGTTTCCAAGACGCCGGTCATGGATTTGAGACGAACCGCTGCCATGGGGTAATCCATTTCAACGCCTCCTGTCAGATCCAGGATATGGCTGCCGTTGTCTGTGACAAATACTGTCCCGTTTTTTATCCTCAGCTTCGGTATAAACCCTGCTTCCCTTACCTGTTCCTCCACATAGGGAACTGCAAAAGCAGGAACCTCCACAGGCAGCACACATCCGCTCAGGGAATGTACAAGCTTGCTCTGGTCCATAATCCATAAGACCCGCCGGGCCTTGCAGGCGATGATCTTTTCACGGAACAGGGCACCGCCTCCGCCCTTAATGGAATAGAAATCCGGGTCAATAGCGTCCACCCCGTCGATAGCCAGGTGTATGGTCCGGGCATCCTCCAGGGAGATAAGGGGGATGCCCAAACGGCGGGCCAAGCCTTCCGTCTCAAGAGAAGTGGCTGCCCCATGGACATACAGTCCGCCGCGGATTCGTTCGGACAGTTTTTCCATGAGATAATATACAGTTGAACCGGTTCCGAGGCCCAACACCATGTTATCCTCTACCTCCATGGCCGCCTGCCAGGCAGCCGCTTTTTTCTGTTCTTCTTTACTGTACATATTGTGCCTCCTGTGGTCTGCTGCCGTTTAAAGCTGTCTAAGACGCCTGAAGCCCCTGCAGCTGTTTTCAGACACCTACAGCCAGCTATGCCCATATTGTTCCAGCATCCGGTCCGCTTCAGCCGGTCCACGGGTTCCGGGCCTGTAAGGATACACCGGCAGCCGCTTTGCGGCGTGAAGTTCCTTCAGATGGCTGATGTAATTCCAGCTAAACTCTATCTGGTCCCATTGTGAGAACCAGGAGCGTTCACCTGCCATACAGGCAGTGATAAGACGTTCATAGGCCTCAGGGGTATTGAGCTGATGAATCAGGCTGCAGTTCTGGCAGAAATCCATCTTGGCCGGTATGATATCCTCAGAATCACCGGGACGTTTGATATTAAACTGCAGATAGACGCCTTCTGTGGGCTGAATCTTTATGATTAGTATGTTGGGCTCTACTTCCTGATAGGGCCTGCGGAATATGACAGCCAGTTCAATCTCGCGTTTCCCTGTCTTTTTGCCGGTCCGGATGTAAAAGGGGGTCCCTTTCCAGCGCTGGTTGTCAATGAAAAGCCGCAGGGCTCCGTAGGTTTCTGTCTGTGAATCCGGTTTTACAAGAGGTTCGCCGCGGTATCCCTCATATTGACCCAGGACCAGGGTGCTTTCTATGGATGACTCATCTGCCGGCTGTAAACAGCGGAATACATCCAGCTGGGCATCGTGCAGCCCCTTAGGGCTGAATTCCTCCGGCTGTTCCATGGCCATGATGGACAAAATCTGGAACAGATGGTTTTGCACCATATCCTTCAGGGCGCCGCTGGCATCATAGTATCCGCCGCGGGTTTCCACGCCCATATCCTCCAGGGCGGAAATCTGCACAGATTCAATATAGCGGGAATTCCATACGTCTGTAAAAATGGGATTGGAAAACCGGATTGCCTGGATATTGCGGACCATTTCCTTTCCAAGATAGTGGTCGATGCGGTAAATATGCTCCGGGCCAAAGAACGCTTCCAGCTCTTTGTTAAGGGCTGCGGCCGCAGCCAGGTTCTCGCCGAAAGGCTTTTCAAGTATCACCTTGCCGGAGGAAGAACCGTGGACCAGTTTGAGTCCTTCTGTGATGATGCTGAAAAAACGGGGAGCCACTGCAAAGTAAAAGATGTGGGAGTGGATATCATTTTCCCTGTAATAGTGATTCAGTCCATGATATGCTTCCAAACGGGAGAAATCCATCCGGTAATAATCTATTTTTTCAGAAAAACGGTTAAATGCTTTTTCCTCAAAGGAGAGCCGGGTGAATTTCTCCACCCAGTCCCTGGCAATCTGACGGTAATGGCTGCTGTCGTAGTCCCGGCGGCCAATGATGGTGATGCGGCTGTCCTCCGGAAGCTTTCCGGTGATATCCATGGTATAAAGTGCAGGAAGAAGCTTGCGGAAGGTAAGATCCCCGGTGCCGCCGAAGATGGTAAGGTTAGTGCTGATTGTCATTAGCCCACCTCCATTCATGGTGGAATACGCCTTCGCGGTCTGTTCTCTCATAGGTGTGGGCTCCAAAGCAGTCGCGCTGGGCCTGGATCAGATTGGCGCCTGCCGCCTTTGCGCGGAATTCGTCCAGGTAGGACACTGCGTTGCAGAGGGCAGGAATGGGAAGGCCGTTCATGACGCCGGTGGATACGGCCTGGCGCAGGCTGTCCTGATGCTCGTTGATGCGGGACAGGAAGAAACCATCGAATATAAGGTTTTCCGGCTTTGGTTCCGCTTCAAATGCATGGGTGATGTCATTTAAGAAAACAGCCTGGATAATGCATCCGGCGCGGAATATGGAAGCAATTTTTCCCAGGTCCAGATTCCAGCCGTACAGCCTGGATGCATCCTGCATCAGGGAGAAGCCCTGGGCATATGCGATGATTTTTCCGGTATACAGGGCTTCGCGGACCATGGCTGCAAACGACTCTTTATCAGGAGAGAGGCCGACAGCCGGTGAATGGATAAGCTGCCATGCCTTTTCCCGTTCATCCAGATGATTGGACATGATACGGGCCGTGCAGGCAGAAGTGATCATGGAGATATCCACGCCTTGCTTCAGGGCTTCTATGCTGGCCCACCTTCCGGTTCCTTTTTGTTTTGCGCTGTCTTTGATGCGGTCAATGAGCTCCCCGTCCCCCAGGTCGTCGGCCTCACGGAAGATACCGGCAGTAATGCCAATCAGGTAGCTGTGAAGCTCCCCGTCGTTCCAGGATTTAAAGATATGAGCCAGCTCCTGATTGTTGAATCCGCCCACATATTTTAACAGAAGATAGGATTCAGCAATCAGCTGCATATCTGCGTACTCAATGCCGTTGTGGACCATTTTTACATAATGTCCGGCGCCGTCCGGGCCGATGTAGGCGCAGCAGGGCTCATCCATGGCCCTGGCTGCAATGGCTTCCAGTATGGGACGTACTGATTCGTAAGCATCGGCATTTCCTCCGGGCATGACGGAGGGACCGAACCGGGCGCCTTCCTCTCCTCCGGAAATGCCTACCCCCAGATAGTGGATTCCCTTTTCTGCCAGCAGGGCTGCCCGCCTTCTGGTATCTTCAAAGAAGGAATTGCCTCCGTCCAGTATCATATCCCCCTTTTCAAGAAGAGGAACCAGCTGTTCTATGACGGCATCCACCGGTTTGCCTGCCTGGATCATCAGCATTACCTTCCGGGGACGGGCAAGGGCGTCCGTCATGTCCTTAAGGTCATAAAAGGGTATCAGGTTCTCATGAGGATGGTCCCTCATGACCTGCTCTGTGACAGCGGCGCTGCGGTTATAACCGCCCACCTTAAATCCGTGATCAGCCATATTCAGGGCAAGACTTCTTCCCATAACGGAAAGACCTACGATTCCAATATCAAGTTTTATCATTCTTCTACCTCCTCAGGCGAAATATGGGTTAAATAGTATGCTGGGAAAGAACAATGGAAACAGCTTCCGGCGCAGGTACGCGGGAGCATATGTCCAGGAGCTCCCCTGTTTCCGGGTTGAGCTGAAAGCTGACCAGTCCGCCTTGGGTGCGGTTTGCCACCAGCAGGTACCGGCCGTCAGGCGTAAGAACCATGTCGCGGGGATGGATGCCGCCGCAGCCTGTTTGCTGGATTTGCTCCAGCCGCCCATGGCTGATTTTAAAGACCGTTATGACCTCGGCAAATCGGGTGGATACATATAAAAAACGTTGGTCCGGTGACAGGCGTATGGCTGCCGATGCAGGCGGTTCCTCATATACTGCATCCAAAGGCAGGATGGGGCAGATTTGCAGGAGCTTCATGGAAAAGTCAGGAAGGGATATACTGTTATGGCTGCTGTCTGTCCCTGCGGCCCCGTCTTCTGTCAGACTGTACACAAAAACCTGGTTGCTCAGCTCGCTGACAAGGAAGAACTGCTTATGGTCCCTGTCAAAAATTCCGTGGCGGGGGCCGGTTCCCTTGTCAAAGGCCAGTTCTGATACAAGGGTAAAATCCTTTTGGCAGTCAAATACCATCATTTTATCCAGCAGCAGGCAGGGAACCATCATATAGTGGCTGTGAAATAAAATCTGATGGCACCCGGCCTTAGGCGCAATGGGGATTCTTTTAGCCAGTTCAAGATGCGGGAGGGAGGGACGCTTTTTACGTCCGGGGGAACCTTCCTCATATGTTATCTCATATATCAGTATGGTACCTTCATGGTAGTTGGCCGTGTATAGATAGCGGTCATCCTGGGCCGCGTAGCAGGCCGGCGAGGACTCACCAAAGCATTCCGCTGCCGGTTGAGCAAGGGCTTCCTCCTTATTATGGGCTGTATCCAAAAGACATATCCCGGACCGGCCCTCTCTTTTTAATGGGGAAGCCAGCATGGAATCCCTCAGGGAAAGATACTTGCAATCAGGGGCTTCATAATATAATTCAGGGTAAGACATTGCCCCGTTTCTTAAATCAATGGTAAAACGGTAAATGCCCAGGCTTTCAGGCGAGGCATAGGTACCGAGAAATCCGGTAAGGCTGTTGTTCATGACAATTCCTTTCTGAGCAAACTGTAATCAAATAAATATCAGTTACTATCTGTAATTATAAAAGTTACAGTAACATATGTCAAGTGATATTTGATCATATTTTTCCCGTAGGTTTCATTAAATGTTTTTGGGATGCTTTTAGAATGCGCCATATTTATGGATTGATGCAGTCAGGGGTGTTTGGAATGAATGGAATTAGAAATATAAAACCGGAAAATTCCCCATGCACTTCTGTCATGAGGAATTTCCCGGTTTTATGGTATCATGTAATATATAGATTCAAACATTTACTAAGCGGATATAAGATTTTATTTTGCAGGATAGAATCCGCTGGGAGCTTCAGAGAGATTGATCATAATATTCTTCATCTGAGTATAGTGCTCCAGAATAACCTTATGGGTCTCGCGGCCAATACCGGATTCCTTGTAGCCGCCGAAGGGTGATCCTTCCGGAATCTGGTTGTATGTATTGACCCACATACGTCCTGTCTCAATGCCGCGGGATACACGAATGGCGCGGTTTAAGTCGCGGGTCCAGACAGCGCCGCCAAGGCCGTAGGCATTGTCGTTGGCCATGCGGATGACCTCGTCCTCATCCCTGAATTTAAGGATACAGGCAACCGGTCCGAAGATTTCCTCCTGGGCAACCCGCATATCATTGGTCACGTCGGCCAGCAGAGTGGGACGCATGAAGCAGCCCTTTGCCAGTTCGCCATCCGTGATACGCTCGCCGCCGCAGATCAGGCGGGCGCCTTCCTGCTTTCCGATTTCCACATAGCTTAAAATCTTTTCCAGCTGGCGCTCGTTAATCTGGCTGCCCATCTGGGTCTCAGGATCCCATGATACACCTACCTTTACATTGTTAAATGCCTTTACAGCGTCCTCAAGGAACTTATCGTAAATATCCTCATGTACGAATACACGGGAGCCAGCACAGCATACCTGGCCCTGATTGAACAGGATGCCCAGTTGGAGGCCGTCGATGGCCTGCTCCCAGTTGCAGTCCGGGAAGAAGATATTAGCGGATTTTCCGCCTAATTCCAGGGTGGCCGGGATGAGCCGGTCCGCCGCTGCCAGAGCTACCTGACGTCCTACCTCGGTGGAGCCGGTAAATGCCAGTTTTCTGAATCCCTTGTGGTCAAGCATATACTGGCCTGACTTGGATCCGGATCCGGTAATCACGTTGAATACGCCCTTTGGAATAACATCCTGCACTAATCTGGCAAATTCCAGGACGGAAAGGGATGTGTCGCTGGATGGCTTGAATACTGTACAGCAGCCGGCTGCCAGAACCGGAGCCAGTTTCCATGCGGCCATAAGGAATGGGAAGTTCCAGGGGACAATCTGTCCTACAACACCAATTGGTTCACGTAAAATCAGGGAGAGGAACTGCTCATCCAGAATATTGGCGCTGCCTTCCTCGGCCATGATGCAGCCTGCAAAGTAGCGGAAGTGCTTTGCGCTTAACGGAATGTCGATGGCCATGGTTTCGCGGATTGGTTTGCCGTTGTCCAGTGATTCTACCATAGCCAGGTGCTCTGTATTTGCGTCGATGATGTCTGCGATTTTATTCAGAATGGCAGCGCGTTCACTGGTAGGAACCTTCTTCCAGGTTTCAAATGCTTTCCATGCTTCCCTGACAGCATCATCCACGTCTTCCTTGGTAGCCTGAGCACACTCAGCCAGCTTTTCTCCATTGGCAGGACACTTTGTGGTAAAGAATTCACCGTCAGAAGCGTCACGCCACTGCCCCCCTATAAAAAGCTGGTACCTGTTCTGAAGTTCTGGTTTGTTCATGTAATACCTCCTTGTTTTGTGTTGTTACACTCCTATAAATAAGGCTCATAGAGCCTTGCTTCCGATTACATTAACTACCATATCATTTTCATATAAAAAAAGCAATATTTGTTAAATTGTTTTCATAATAGTTTTTATTTTAACAAATTTTCAGTTATTAATAATTGAAATAAAGAAAAAGTCACGCTATAATGAAAGAAAAAAATAAAAATCAAGGAGGAAAATTAAAATGGAGCAAAAAAGTCCAGATAAAGTTTGTTATCAATTTATCTGTCCCAGATATCCCAAGTGCGCACGGGCAAGAGGCAGGGGGTGCTGCATTGAGTACCCGGAAGATGAGGCGCAGATGGTACAGGAGGGAGATTGCAGGGCCGAGGATGGATTTCCGCTGTTTGTGGAAGAGCAGTAGGTGTGTCTATATTTATGACGCATTGAACGAAAATATTTGTCTTTATATAAATAATGAATATGGTAACATTTGCCAAAATTATTTAATTTAAGACAAATATATGTTATAATTTGTACAATATCGGGGGAAGGGGGGAACCTATGCAATACTATGCGCACATCAGTGAGGACAAGACTCGAAAACAGACCGTAAAGGACCATCTCACAGGGACCGCCAGGCGTTCTGAACTGTTTGCAGAAGCGTTCCGGTGCGGAGCATGGGGATACGGATGCGGAGTTCTGCACGACATCGGAAAATATTCCCAGGGATTTAGAAAACGTCTGGAGGGCGGTTCCATTACGGACCACGCCACGGCGGGAGCCCAGGAGATGATGCGGCTGTATGCCGGGTCCAATCCTCTGGCTGCTTACTGCGCCGCTTATTGCATCAGCGGCCACCATTCAGGCCTTCTGGACGGGGGAAGGACCGGAGACACGGCAGGGGAGGCCACGCTTCAGGGAAGGCTTAAAAAGCAGTTAGAGGATTACAGTCCGTATAAAAATGAAGTTGAGATGCCGGATTTTCCCGGGCTGCCGCTGAGACAGATAGGCAAGGGCGGCTTTGGCCTGTCATTTTTTATTAGGATGCTGTTTTCATGCCTTGTGGACGGAGATTATCTGGATACGGAACAATTCATGCTGGGACAGGATGCGGGAAGGGGAGACTATGATTGTATGGATGTCCTTCTCAGGCGTCTGGAAAGCCATGTGGAATCCTGGCTTTCCAATGATGATTTGACATCTGTAAATGGAAGAAGGACGGCTATACTGAAGGCTTGTTTGCAGGCAGGACGCAGGAGGCAGGGACTGTACCAGCTCACGGTACCTACCGGCGGAGGCAAGACCGTGTCCTCCCTTGGGTTTGCCCTGCGCCACGCGGCGGAACATGGTCTTGAACGGATTATTTATGTGATCCCGTATACGAGTATCATCGAACAGAACGCCCAGGTATTTAAGGAAATCCTGGGAAAGAAAAATGTCCTGGAAAACCATTGTAATGTAACATATGAGGATAAGGAGAGCGGCAAGGAATTAAAAATGGAGCAGCTGGCCGCAGAAAACTGGGACAAGCCGGTGGTGGTCACTACAAATGTCCGGTTTTTTGAATCTCTCTATGCCTGCAGAAGCTCGGAATGCCGTAAACTGCATAATATTGCCAACAGCGTCATCATATTTGATGAGGCGCAAATGCTTCCGGTGAAATATCTGATGCCGTGTATTCGGGCTATCAGTGAGCTTATATGCAATTATCACTGCACAGCAGTTATCTGTACAGCTACCCAGCCGTCCCTGCAGCCCTTTTTTCCTGCAAAGATGCAGGAACTGAAGGCAGAGGAACTATGTCCGGATGTAAAAGGACAGTATGATTTTTTCAAAAGGACAAAGATACAGCTGGCAGGGCGGATATCCCAGGAACATCTGGTGAAGGAGCTGGAAGGCCGGCAGCAGGTCCTCTGTATCCTGAACAGCAGAAAACGGGTGCAGCGCGTCTACGATTCCATTGATAGCCGGGGGACGTACCATTTATCTACCTTGATGTATCCAAAACACAGGAAGGAGATTTTGAAGGGGATTCGCAGCCGGCTGTCGTCGGGAGAACCATGTCGGCTTATATCCACCAGCCTGGTGGAAGCAGGCGTGGATTTTGATTTTCCAGCCGTATACAGGGAACTGGCCGGAATTGACAGTGTGATCCAGGCTGCCGGAAGGTGCAACCGGGAGGGCAAGAGGGATCCGGAAGAATGTATGACCCAGGTATTTACGTTGGAGGAAGAGGAGGATATCCATATACCGCGGGAATTGAAACTGCCCATTTCAGTAGCCGGACAGATTGCGCAGAAGTATGAAGATATATCGTCGCCGGAGGCCATAGGAGAATATTTCACCAGGCTGTACCGGTATAAAGGGGAGGGATTGGACGCAAAGGATGTGGTGGAGCAGTTCGAGCAGGGAAGCCGTTCATTTATGTTTCCATTTGCATCAGCAGCTTCCGGGTTCCGCCTGATTGAGAGCAATACCAGGACCATTTTAATTGATACAGAGCCGGAGGCAGCGCAGATTGCCATGCAAATCCGGCAGGGCGGGCATAGCAGGGAGCTTATCAGGCAGGCCGGACAGTACTGTGTAAATGTTTATGAACATGATTTTGAAGCCCTGAGCGGCGCAGGCCGCCTGGAACAGATAGACCGGGAATTTTATGTTCTGAGGAATAAGGAGCAGTATACAAGGGAGAGGGGGCTGGTGATTGACGTAAGCCGCGGGGATGCCCTTATGTTTTAAGTCCCTTTTATGAAAATGGCGTATGCCGGAAAGGAGTGAAGTGATGAGCCGAGGAGTACGGGTCCGGCTGTGGGGCGATTACGCCCTCTTCAGCCGCCCTGAGATGAAGGTGGAACGGTGCAGCTATGATGTGATGACGCCTTCCGCCGCAAGGGGAATGCTGGAGGCGATCTACTGGCATCCGGGGATGCGGTGGGTGATTGACAAAATCTATGTGAGAAAACCCATCCAGTTTACCAGCATCCGAAGAAATGAGGTAAAGAGCAAGGTATTGGCAGGAAACGCATTGACTGCCGTAAACGGGGGAGGAAAACCGCTGTATATAAGCAGCAAAGAGGAAATCGTACAGAGGGCGTCCATTCTTCTTCGGGATGTGGAATATGTGGTTGAGGCCCATTTCGAGATGACCCCCAAGGCAGTCCCGGGGGATAACGAGGGTAAGTTTAAGGACATTATCATGCGCCGCCTGCGCAGGGGAGAGTGTTATCATCAGCCGTATTTTGGATGCCGGGAATTCCCTGCCCGGTTTGCCCTCTATGAAGAGGAGGAAGTAGACACTGCATATGACGGCACGGAGAGAGATTTGGGATATATGCTGTATGATCTGGATTACTCAGATACTGAGGACATTAAACCCATGTTTTTCAGGGCTGTCATGAAGGATGGTGTTCTGGATGTAAGGAATTGTGAGGTGGTGCGATGATTCTCCAGGCGCTTGTTGAATATTATGAAGCCCTTGAGCGGAAGGAAAAGATAACCAGTCCGGGCTGGTGCAGGGCCAGGGTAGCGTACGGGCTGGATATTTCAGAGCAGGGGGAGCTTATGGGCGTTATCCCCCTTAAGAAAGAGCAGCAGAACGGCAAAAAGACAGTCTGGGTACCCCAGGACCTTACGGTACCCCAGATGGTTTCCCGTTCTTCCGGTGTATCTGCCAATTTCCTGTGCGACCATTCCGGTTATATGCTGGGAATTGATAATAAGGGAAAACCGGAGAGATCCAGGGAATGTTTTGAGTGCGCTAAAAAGAAGCATAAGGACATTCTGGGGAATATCAGCAGTCCCGCAGCCAGGGCGGTGTGCCGCTTTTTTGACTGCTGGGCGCCGGACCGGGCAGCAGAAAACCCATACCTGGTGCCGGAACTGGAGGAGATCATATCCGGTTCTAATCTGGTGTTTATGATAGACGGGGAATATGTCCATGAGGACCCGGATATAAGGCAGTGCTGGGAAGAATACAGCTGTCAGTCAGGTACAGGACCTGAGGGCGTCTGCCTGGTGACAGGGCGCAGGGAGGAAATCGCCAGGATTCACAGCACCATCAAAGGCGTTCAGGGAGCCCAGTCCAGCGGGGCTGCGCTGGTTTCCTTTAACGCGCCTGCCTTTGAATCTTACGGCAAGGAACAGAGCTTTAACGCGCCGGTGGGTACATACGCGGCCTATGCCTATACCACGGCGCTCAATTACCTCCTTTCGGACCGGTCCCATGGGACAACCATCGGCGACACGGCCGTGGTTTACTGGTCCGAGGAAGGGGACGAACGGTACCAGAATATATTTGCCTGTGTGTCGGAGCCGACCATGGAGAACCAGGAAATAGTGGATGGGGTATTCAAGAACCTGGCGGAGGGAAAAGCAGTTGTGGCCCAGGATGTTAAGGACAGTCTGGATATGGAAAAGCGGTTTTATATATTGGGGCTGGCACCCAACGCAGCCAGGCTGGCCGTGCGTTTCTTCTATCAGGACAGCTTTGGAAACATATTAAAGCATATAAAAGAACATTATGACAGAATGGAAATAGTCCGTCCGGCAGCCGATGCTGTGGAGTATCTGGGGATATGGCGTATGCTCCAGGAGACGGTCAATAAAAAATCCAGGGATAAAAAGCCGGTTCCCAGTATGTCCGGGGCAGTGTACAGGTCAATTATATCCGGCAGCCGGTATCCGGCGTCCCTGTATCAGGCCGTGCTTGGCAGGATACGGGCGGAGCAGGACGACGGGGACAGCCGTATTTATAAGATAACCAGGGGAAGGGCTGCCATCATCAAGGCATATCTGCTAAAAAATGGAAATATAAGGGAGGAAATAACCATGGCGCTTAATGAAGACAGCAATAATACCGCGTACATCCTGGGAAGGGAATTTGCGGTTCTGGAGGCAATCCAGGAGGATGCCAATCCGGGGATCAACGCCACCATAAAGGATAAATATTTTAATTCCGCATGCGCCACACCGGCGGCAATTTTCCCCATTTTATTTAAGCTGAAAAACAGCCACATAAAGAAGATGAACAATGGGGCAAAAGAGACATATTACGAAAAAATGCTGTGTGATTTACAGGGAAGGCTGACGGTGGCAGAGGGACAGAGGGCAGCCTGCCCAAGAAGGCTTACCCTGGAGGAACAGGGAATGTTCATATTGGGGTATTATCATCAGACTCAGAAGAGATATGAGAAGAAGATAAAGGAGGAGGCTTAAAATGGCAGAGGTGATTAAGAACAGGTATGAATTCGTGGTATTATTTGACGTGGAGAACGGGAATCCAAACGGCGATCCGGATGCAGGCAATCTGCCGAGGATTGACCCGGAGAGCGGATACGGCATTGTGACGGATGTGTGCTTAAAACGTAAGATACGCAATTATGTGGAAACCCTGAAGGAAGACGAACCCGGGTATAAAATATATATACGGGAGGATGTACCCTTAAACAGAAGCGACAATACCGCGTACATTGAACTTAAGACAGATGAAAAAGGAATCAAGGAACTAAAAAGGAAAGACCCTCAGGTAGACCAGAAAATCCGTGATTTTATGTGCCGTAACTTTTTTGATATCCGGACCTTTGGAGCGGTCATGACAACCTTTGTAAAGGCTGCTTTAAACTGCGGCCAGGTGCGGGGACCTGTTCAGTTAGGCTTTGCCAGGAGTATTGATCCCATTGTAAGCCAGGAAGTGACCATTACCCGTGTGGCCATTACCACAGAAAAGGACGCGGAAAACAAGAGTACGGAAATGGGAAGAAAAAATATCGTTCCCTACGCCCTGTACCGCGCAGAGGGGTACATATCAGCTAATCTGGCCAGAAAATCCACGGGCTTTTCAGAAGAGGATTTGGAACTTTTGTGGGATGCCATCATCAATATGTTTGAAATTGACCATTCCGCAGCCAGGGGAAAAATGGCGGTACGCCGGCTCATTGTGTTTAAACACAGTAAGGAACTGGGAGATTGTCCTGCGTACAAACTCTTTGATGCCGTGGAAGTAAAAAGGAATGAGGATGTGGAGTATCCCAGAAAATACGGGGATTACACGGTTGCCGTCCATAGGGATCAGATTCCGGAGACAGTTGAAGTATCGGAGAAGATATAATGGAATACAGGGAGGATGACTTCCTCATGCTGTCCGGTATCCAGCATTTTATCTTTTGCAGGCGCCAGTGGGCCCTTATACATATTGAACAGCAGTGGAAGGAGAACGAGCATACCATAGTAGGAGAACTGCTCCACAAAAAAGCCCATGACCCATATTTGGCAGAAAAGCGGGGCGATGTCATGATAAGCAGGGCATTGCCCGTGTATTCCAGGAGTATGGGTGTCAGCGGGGAATGCGATATTGTAGAGTTCCACAGGGCGGAGGATGGAATCGGTCTACATGGTCACAGGGGGCTGTTCCGGGTATTTCCGGTGGAGTATAAAAAGGGGAGCCCAAAGGAGTCGGAAGCAGATATACTGCAGCTGACGGCCCAGGCCATGTGTCTGGAGGAAATGTTGTCGGCCAGAATTGAGGCAGGGGCGCTGTATTACGGAGAGATTCACCGCAGGAATATGGTGGAGATCACAGATGAACTGCGAAAACGGGTGAGAGATATATTTCAGGAGATGCATGAACTTTATGACAAGGGATACACACCAAGGGTCAGATGGTCAAAGAGCTGTAATGCCTGCTCCATGAAAGATATATGCCTGCCGAAACTGGGAAAAGCATCATCTGTCAGAGATTATATCCGTGGGAAGATTGAGGAGGATGTATGAGGAAGTTATTAAATACCCTGTATGTTACCTCTCCTGACAGTTACCTGTCGCTGGACGGAGAAAATGTGGTAATCTATGACAACGATACGGAACTGGGGCGGATACCTTTCCATAATCTGGAGGCAATTGTTTCTTTTGGGTACAGGGGAATGAGCCCTGCCCTCATGGGCGGATGCGCGGAGCGGGACATATCACTTTGCGTCCTTTCGCCCCAGGGAAGATTTTTGGCACGCGTGACCGGACGTGTGCGGGGAAATGTACTGCTGCGCAGGAAACAGTACCAGGTATCCATGAATCAGGACGCAAGTCTGACCATAGCCAGAAACTGTATCCTTGGAAAAGTATACAATGCCAGATGGGTTCTGGAGAGAGCGGTGAGAGACCATGGACTTCAGATTGACACAGAGAAGGTGAAGGAAGCGGCCGGATTTCTGAAACAATCCCTCAGGCACATAGAGGAAAGCCGGGACATGGCCCAGCTGCGGGGGTATGAAGGTGAGGATGCAGGCATTTATTTTGGAGTTTTCGACCAGCTCATATTACAGCAGAAAAAGGATTTCTATTTCAAGGGACGGAACAGGCGGCCGCCTTTGGATAATGTGAATGCCATGCTGTCATTTGTGTACACGCTGCTGGCCAATACCGTTGCGTCAGCACTGGAAACAGTTGGCCTGGATCCTTATGTGGGATTTATGCATACGGACCGGCCAGGCCGCCTTTCCCTGGCTCTGGACTTAATGGAGGAGCTGAGACCGGTTCTTGCAGACCGTTTTGTGCTGACCCTGATTAACCGTAAGATGGTAAACAAAAAAGATTTTTCCCGGAAAGAAGACGGTGCTGTCATCATGAGAGACGAGGCACGGAAGCTTTTGTTGTCAGAATGGCAGAACAAGAAAAAGGAGATGATCACCCATCCATATCTGAATGAGAAGGTGGAATGGGGAATGATTCCTTTTGTTCAGGCCATGCTTCTGTCCAGATATCTGAGAGGTGACATTGATGAATACCCGCCGTTTTTCTGGAAATAGAAAGACATCCGACAGCTGCGGCCGGAGGAGGAAGGTACATGCTGATACTGATTACATATGATGTGAATACGGAAACCACTGCAGGCAGGACCAGGCTGAGAAAGGTTGCAAAGCAATGCGTTAATTACGGCACCCGCGTCCAGAATTCTGTATTTGAATGTATTTTGGATAATACCCAGATGATAAAGCTAAAAGCCATACTGACAGATATCATTGATGAGCAGACTGACAGCCTTAGATTTTACAACCTGGGAAATAAACACACTACAAAGGTGGACCATGTTGGGGTGAGTAAAGGGATTAAAGTGGAAGAGCCGCTGATATTCTGACCTGGCTGCGGGCGGTAAGGAGGTTTCAAATAGTTTGGTGCGAACCAGAAGCAAACATGAATTTACGGGGGGATTCGCACCGGAAAAACTGCACAGTGAGAACGGTTTTGGATGTGTGCAGGGCAGGTTGGCGGTGATTTGAGGGAGTATGATGTGATTTGATTGTGGAAATGTGATGAAGAATTGTTGGTTTTTTTGTGTAGTATTGCTGTCTCCGTCCTCGCGGGCGGAGTGGGTTGAAATACTATCTGTCCAATCAAGCAGACACCGGTCATCCAGTCTCCGTCCTCGCGGGCGGAGTGGGTTGAAATCCCTCATAGCTCCCATTGAATAAGGGTCACATTGTCTCCGTCCTCGCGGGCGGAGTGGGTTGAAATCTTGAAATGCTCCAGCGCACGTCCTGCCAGGTCAGTCTCCGTCCTCGCGGGCGGAGTGGGTTGAAATCTTTTTAGGGAAAGTGAGAGGCAAAGGCGCTATATAGTCTCCGTCCTCGCGGGCGGAGTGGGTTGAAATAACAAAACTTGCACTGCAGGCAATGGTGGACCGTGGTCTCCGTCCTCGCGGGCGGAGTGGGTTGAAATAGCGCAGAGGCCGGAAAATCGTGAATGTGGAGTCGTCTCCGTCCTCGCGGGCGGAGTGGGTTGAAATTTCCAATATCTCATTACTTGCTGCCTCGGCCCCCGGTCTCCGTCCTCGCGGGCGGAGTGGGTTGAAATCCTATATTATCTGATGTATCAGGGGATAACAGTAGTCTCCGTCCTCGCGGGCGGAGTGGGTTGAAATTTACCGGATGTCTGGATTCTGGTAAACCGGTATGTCTCCGTCCTCGCGGGCGGAGTGGGTTGAAATGTCAATGCCGGAACCAATAGGAACCCCGTCACCTGTCTCCGTCCTCGCGGGCGGAGTGGGTTGAAATCGTCACATCGTACGTCTGGCAGAATGCGCCTACCAGTCTCCGTCCTCGCGGGCGGAGTGGGTTGAAATCCGTGGAGGGCGGCCGTATAAGTCTGAGCCCAGTCAGTCTCCGTCCTCGCGGGCGGAGTGGCTTTTCCTTTCCGGTCAGTCTCCGTCCTCACAGCGAAGCAAGCTGAGAATCCGCCAAATTCAGGATTACGTTTAGTCAAAACATCATTCCCCTTTTTCTAAGAAAACAGTATAGTTTGAATCATAAACATTAGCTATAACTAACAACACGCAACAAGAAAGGTGGGCGAACACCCACCTTTGCCATAAAACTGTTATAGGGTATAAAGAACGCGGGCCTCCCTCACCCTTTCCATGCCCGAATCTCTCTAAGCCCCGGCACCAGCACTTTGGCGCTGGTTTCCAGAATAATCCGTCCTTTTTCAGCCGTGGCGCCTGACGGGTCTCCGCCGATTCCTATGGGTTTGCCGTCTGCTGTTTTCCAGTCCTCGGACACCCAGCCAATGGATACGTTTCCATAAGGCCTCAGTGCCTGATTGTCTTTAAATGCAATTGGAATTCCTGCCTCTGAGGTATCTAACTTTACCAGGGACGGGTCCACGGCCATGACCATGGAGGTTTCCATCTCGCCTCCATGGAAGTCCCAGATATTTCCCTCTGAAATGGTGGCCGTCACATCCGGATGGCTAAAGGCCCCGGATGAAAGAATGAAGGGAGAGATGCCGAACTCACTGCGAAGTTCCCTGCTCAAAACCTGTACAATAGGGGCATTTCCTCCATGGCACACCAGAAAGGCCAGCTTCTTAAACCCGTGGTGTACCAGGCTGGTGCTGATATCATACAGCATATGGTAATAGGTGTCGGGTTTCAATGTAATGGAGCCGCAGAAGTTCCTGTGTTCTGTGCTCAGACCTACGGGGATGACCGGAAATACCAGCATGGGAAAATCTGAATCCTCAGATGACGGCTCTCCTTCCAACTCCCTGCGTATATAGTCTGTCATGGCCTCTGCGATGATATCGTCCGTACCCAGAGGCGCCTGGTTTCCGTGCTGCTCCAGCGCGCCCAGGGGAATCAGTACAATGGTTTCATCCTTGTTGACCTGCTCCATCTCTAACCGGGTTAAGTCCCGATAATTTCGTATCATGTGTATAACCTCCTGATTGTTTTTTAACCCGCATTTCCTCACGCGGTTCTCACAGCCGGATAAACTGCCAGCAGTCTGGTGTACAGCAGATATCCCACAAAGCAGTTAAGTCCAAGCTTAATCAGGTTGAAGGGAATGGTAGCTAAAAAGATGAAGGTGGTCAGATCGCTGATGGCCGGATTGACCGCGGCCACCATGGTAATCACCTGGTTCAGAGGGAGTCCCATGGCCGCTGCATAAAGGGGTAGGGTGATAAATGCATTGCAGAAACAGGCGAACAGAGTCCGGATGGGGACGCTGACAGCCAATGACGCGATTGCTGCCCGGCGGGTCTTCCCGCCTTTTTTGTAAACTGCCCACATTGGGATTACAAACAATGCAACTCCGATGAGATTGGCAAATTCCCCTACATACATGGAATTGGTGCCTACCGTGATAAGCTTGATAATGATTTTAATGATTTCCACCCAGGCAGCTGAAGCAGGCCCCATGAGGAACAGGGCAATAATGGACGGAACATCGCTGAAGTCAATCTTGTAAAAGGGCGGCATCATTGGAACGGAAAATTCCAGTGACATGAGGGCGCCGGCAACTGCGGCCAGCATACCGGTGTAAATTAGTTTCTGAATACTCCATTTTGTTTTCATAGCAAATCCTCCTTGATAAGTGCTTTTGATACGGTGGTTCGGCAATGAATGAAGTTCCAGGAAACAAAAAATCTCAGGTTCCGGGGAACCTGAGATTAACTTCATAGTCAATATAAATAAGGGATAACACCCAATATTCATAGGAACAAAATTGTCTTCTCTCATCCAGACTATACTGTCGGTTTTGGAATCACACCAAATCAGCCGCATGCAGCGGGTCGCGGACTATACCGCCGGTAGGGAATTACACCCTGCCCCGAAGAACCTATTCATTTGCTTTTCTCATTTAAAACTATCACAAATAACAATGGATGTCAACTGCAAAAGATGCAGTTTTTTGTTGCTTTTTTCACGATTTTGTTGATAATAGATATAGACGCATGTTTAGGGCATAATCTGACATATAAAAGGCATATTTGACAGGGGAATCGACTTCCGATATACTAGAATGAAACGTATCCCGCGTTTTGTCCTGTCAGGGCCCGGTATTATTGCTGGGATTGATGGATTATAAGGGGCAGGACTCAGGCGGGAAAGCAGTAAGGAGGTATGTATGGATTGGCAGACACTGCTTTGCGACGACCGCATCCGCAGTTACAAGAAACAGTCCTCCACGGACCTGCGGACAGAGTTTGAGAAAGATTATCACCGTATTATCGGCAGTGCATCCTTTCGGCGCCTCCAGGATAAGACCCAGGTGTTTCCGCTGGACAGGAGTGATTTCATCCGTACCAGGCTGACTCACTCCCTGGAGGTTTCATCCCTGGCCAAATCCCTGGGACAGAACATATCGGAGAGCATCCGTACTATTATCAAGGATGAAACCTTTACACCGGAGCATAAGGCGGCGGTGTGTGACATTCTTCAGTGTGCCGGATTGATTCACGATATCGGGAATCCCCCTTTTGGCCACTTTGGCGAGACAGCCATTCAGGATTGGTTTAAGAAGAATCTGGAGAGACTTACATTTAAGGGGAGAACCCTGGCGGAGATTCTGGAACCCCAGATGGTACAGGACTTCTGCCATTTTGAGGGCAATACCCAGGCGTTCAGGGTGGTGACAAGGCTTCATTTCCTGGTGGATGAGCACGGCATGAACTTGACAAAAGCTCTCTTGGGAACTATTATCAAGTATCCGGTATCTTCCCTGGAGATTGACAAGGACAGCGGTGATATCCGAACGAAGAAGATGGGATATTTCCACGGCGACAGGGAGAATTTCCAGGATGTGCAGGAGTCTACCGGCACATTGGGAAAAAGGCATCCGTTGGCATTTATATTAGAAGCAGCGGATGATATTGCCTATAAGACGGCGGACATTGAGGATGCGGTTAAGAAGGGCTGTATTTCTTATGAACGCCTTTTGGCTGAGTTAAAGGCGTATAAGGCCGGCAGCCAGACAAACCATTATGTCCAGATTGTGTCATGGCTGGAGGAGAAGTATGGGAAGGCCGTGGGTAAGGGATATGACAGGCCGGACCAGTATGCGGTGCAGAACTGGATTATCAGCGTTCAGGGACAGATGATTTCAGGCGTTACGGAATGTTTTGCCGGCAACTATGAATCTATTATGGAGGGCACCTATACCAGAGACCTTTTTGCAGGTACGGATGTGGAGCTGTTGATGGAAGCGCTGGGGGATATTGCTTTGCGGTATGCGTTCAGCACCAGACCCATCCTGAAACTGGAGATAGCGGCACAGACAATATTTGATTTTCTTTTGGACCGGTTTGTGGATGCTGTGATTCCCTACGACACGGACCTGCCCATGACCCAGGTGCAGAAAAAGCTGGTTTCCCTTATATCTGACAATTATAAGATGATATATTCTATATGCGCCCGGGACAGGGATGAGGAGGAACGGCTGTATCTGCGTCTGCTGCTGGTGACGGATTATATCTGCGGCATGACAGACACATTTGCCAAGGATATGTATCAGGAACTCAATGGCATACGGTAGATGGAGGTCCAATGGATAGCGGGAAAAAATACAGGGCCAGGTGGGGATATCTGGCCGCAAGCATCATTGTATTTATAATTGAATTAATTATCGCCCTGTATGTTCACGATCGCATTATCAGACCTTATATAGGGGATATGCTGGTGGTGGTGCTGGTGTACTGCTTTGTCAGGGTGTTCGTACCAAGGGGCATGAAGCGGCTGCCGTTATATGTGTTTCTTTTTGCGGTATGTGTAGAGGTGCTGCAGTATTTCCGTCTGGCAGAGCTGCTGGGGCTGCAGGGGAACACTGCGGCCAGGATTATCCTGGGTTCTGTTTTTGACTGGAAGGATATTGCCTGTTACGGCACGGGATGCCTGCTTATACAAATATTTGAAATTCGAAGGAGGGCCTTATGAAAGGTTATCAGTTGAAAATTACCATAAAAGGCAGTAAACCGCCTATATGGAGACGCGTGGTGGTGCCGGAGCAGTTTACGTTTTGCCAGCTCCATCAGGTGATTCAGGAGGCCTTTGGCTGGTATGATTACCATTTGCACGAGTTTGAGTTTAAGAAACTGGGGCTGCTAATAAGGGATCCGGGAGAGGAAGACGATCTGATGGAGTCTTGCAGCTGCGATGTGCTGGAGGAAGGAACACAGATTGGAACGCTCATAACGGAGAACCCCCGTTTTATATATACCTACGACTTCGGGGATGCATGGGAACACCAGATTCTCATGGAAAAGGAAGTGGAGTATGAATACAGCTATCCCCAGGTGTTAAAGTATAAGGGAGACAATATTCCGGAGGACTGCGGCGGCATAGGCGGTTACTATGACCTGTTGGACCAGCTGGCTGACCCTGAAGCTGAGGAGCATGACTTGATGGAGGAATGGGCCAGCCGGCAGGGAATGGAAGAGTACGATTTGGATAAAGTGAATGCCAATTTAAAGGCACATCCGGCATTCGGACAAGGCGGAGCGGGAGACGGGCAGGAAAATGCAGCTCAGGAACGTGGGGTACAGGAGGACGCGGCTCAGGAACATGGGGCTCAGGAACATTTGGTACAGGCACATGCATCCCGGGAACATGCAGCCCACAAGCAGGTAACCGGCCTCCGGGATACTGAAAAGCCGGAAACACAGAGGCCGGCCCCAAGGGTAATCCACAGGCTGGAGGACCTGTTTTCCAGGTTTGAAAAGACCGAGCTTCTGCGCATTGCCAAGGTTCACCATATTGGGGGATGCGATGAGCTGGGAAAGAATAAGCTGGCCCCGGCTCTGGCTGCAGCCCTGCTGGATTCCCGGCGCATGGGTCAGTTTTTCGGCACCATAAGCGATGAAACCGCGGCAGAGTTTGAGAAGGCCGCAGCAGCCGGAGGAATGGAATACCAGGGGGACCTGGAAGCGCTCCGTTTTCTGCACTACGGCGGTTACTGCGGGTTTACCAGTATGGGCACAGCAGTTGTTCCTTCGGATGTGGCAGAGGCATATGATGAACTGAATACGGAGAAATTCCGGTCTGAGCGTCATTACCGCAGCCAGGTATGGGCCTGCTGTAAGGCGGCAGTATACCTTTACGGCGCCGCTGACGCGGGTCAGGTGGAGACAATCTGCAAGACAGTTGGCTGTGAGGCAGATGCAGGGGAAATCACCCGCCTTTGCCGTGAGATGAAAGGGGTCTGGACTGATTTTGCTTATTGGGACGGCCGGTTGATTGACTGGGATCTGGTTCAGGCAGATGCCTATAAAGATGTCTTGAATTATCAGAAGGGCAAGGAGTTTTATATACCTTCTGCCGCCCAGGTAAAGGAGATTGCCAGAACCGGAGCAGTGGAGATTAAGAGGCATATCCGTCCGCTGAAGGCATTTTTCCTGGCCATGGTTGGCTGCGATGAGGAGACTGCTCAGGAGGCAGCGTCCTCCATCCATCACCACATAAGGCTGGGGACAACGCCAAAAGCAGTGGAAGACATCATGGAGCATTTCGGACTGAACCTGGATTCCCAGGAAAAGATGAATGGATTCGATGAAATCATGGAACAGGTATGGAAGGAAACCAGGACGGTTGGAAGCTGTGGTTATAACCGGGTGGAGCTGGACGCCAAGACAGCCCGCATTGACCCGGATGCGCCCTGTCCCTGCGGCAGCGGTAAGCGTTACCGCCAGTGCTGCGGCCGTAAATAGGAAGCGGAGGTGGAATACAGCCATGTTTGAGCGTGTGGATTACAGAGTGGAACGGATTGATGGGGATTACGCTTATCTGAAGCGCACGGATGTTTTAGATGACGATGAGAAATGCGTGGCCAGGGCCCTTCTGCCTGGTGATATCAATGAGGGCAGCAGGCTGGCGTATGAGATGCTGGAGTATACGCTTTTGTGACATGCCAAAGAGGTCCAGGCGATATGAATAAGAGGCAGTATGGATAAGAAAACAGAGCGTCTGGTCAATGTGGCCAGAATGTATTATGAGCAGGACAGGACCCAGAGTGAGATTGCGGACAGATACGGTATATCCCGTCCCATGGTCAGCAAGCTTTTGAAGGAAGCGCGGGACCGGGGCATTGTCACCATCCGGATAAATGCACCCAAGGGGGAATCCGGCGGCGCGCCGTCACTGATGGAACTGGTGGGACGCTGCTTTGGGATTTATGACGGTGTGGCTGTACCCGGAGGGCCAAATGACCAGACTACCAATGAGGCTGTGGCAGAGGCGGCCATCTCTTATCTGTCAGAGCTGGGAGGCGCCAGCCTGGGCATTGGATGGGGCCATATCATAGGGGATGTTGTAAAGCATATGGAGCAGAAGGCGAAGCTGGTGCCCATAGGAACATTTGTCTGCCCGCTCATAGGAAACGGCGGCGTGGGGCTTAAGAATTACCACTCCAATGAACTGGTGCGTTCCATTGCGGAGCACAGCGGGGCCCAGCCCAGATTTATCTATTCACCGGCCTGCGTGCTTTCTGAGCAGGAGCTGAAACTGACCAGAGAGCTGGACAGCTACCATGAGATATATCATGTCTGGGAAAAACTGGATGTGGCGCTGGTCAATATCGGGAATTTTCCTTCGGTACCGGATTTTGCTTCGGAGGCCAGATATGGAGACCTGCTCATAAGGCAGAAGGCAGTGGGGCGGATCCTGAATTATTTTATGGACAGCCAGGGACATATCATCCGGTCAGATACGGATTACGCTATTCAGATTCCACTGGAGCTTCTGACCAGGACAAGGCATGTGGTGGGTATCTGTTCTGCCAATACCAGCCCAAAGGCATTCAGGGCAGCCTTAAAAACCGGTTACCTGAAACATTTTATTGCACCGGAGCATGTGGTCAGGGAAGCGTTAGAATAATATTGGGTTACATACGTAACCATAAATGCGCAGTTTGCTAAAGGGACTGCGCATTTTTTGTGCATTAGGGCAAAAAATAAAGATGGGAGCGATGAATAATTGACAAAGGAACTAACAAATGTTAATCTAAAATCATGAGTAATTTGGGGAAAATGCATGAGAGGAGGTTACATATGTTACTTTCAAAACCGGAAATTACAAAAATGTTCAGAAAAGCCGCCCAGGTCTGGAATGAGAACAAGGATTATCTCAGCGAAATTGATTCCAGATTCGGCGACGGGGACCACGGCGTTACCATTGGAAAGATTGCCGGTCTGATCGAGAAGAGCCTGGATGGCTGGGATGACGATGACGTGGAGACATTTCTGGAGGACCTGGGAGACAATACCATGGAGATCGGAGGAGGAAGCGCAGGTCCATTATACGGAACCATGATAGGAGGACTGTCAGGTCCCCTGGAAGGGAATAAACCCATTGATGCAGGTACTCTGAAGGAAATGTTTACGGAATGCCTGTCGGCCATGGAAGACATCACTAACGCAGGCGTGGGGGACAAGACCATGATGGATGCCCTGATTCCTGCTGTGGAAGCAGCCCAGAAAGCAAAGGACGATGTGATGGCTGTGCTGGAGGCGGCCAAGGGGGCAGCGGCCAGGGGCGCAAAGGAAAGCGAACAGTATGTGTCCAAGTATGGCAGGGCGAGAAGCTATAAGGAGAAGACCATCGGCACTCCGGACGCGGGTGCGGTGAGCACATCCCTGTTTTTTGCAGGACTTTGTGACGGACTGAAGTAGACGGTTACAGAAGTAGAAGGTAACGGAAGTGGACGGTAACGAAAATAGAAGGTAACGGAAGTGGACGGCATACGGAAGTGAATGGAATACGGATGCGGTCAATAAAATAAAGTTGGGAGAGGTAAAAATTATGAAGATGAAGAAATTTATAAACAATCCTGAGAATCTGACGCCGGAGCTGTTAGAAGGCTTTGCCGAGGCACACAAGGAGCTGGTGACCCTGGGTGAAAACCGCATGATCATTAACAATAAGCTGGCTGAAGCCGACAGGGTTACTATTGTGACTCAGGGCGGATCCGGCCATGAGCCGGCTATCAGCGGATTTGTGGGAGAAGGAATGGTGGATATCTCCGTGGTGGGAGATGTTTTCGCGGCTCCCGGACCTCAGGCCTGCCTGGATGCCATAAAGCTGGCAGACAAGGGTAAGGGCGTTCTCTACATAGTCTTAAACCATGCAGGCGACATGCTTACCGGCAACCTGACCATGAAGAAATGCGCAAAGGAAGGATTAAATGTGGTCAAGGTAGTGACACAGGAGGATATTGCCAATGCGCCCCGCTCCAACGCCGATGACAGGAGAGGCCTGGTGGGATGTATCCCCACCTATAAGATAGCAGGAGCAGCGGCTGCCGAGGGAAAGAGCCTGGAGGAAGTGGCTGCCATTGCGCAGCGGTTTGCAGATAACATGGCTACCCTGGCCGTAGCTGTATCAGGAGCGACCCATCCGGCAACCGGAAGCCTGCTCGCGGATCTGGGCGAGGATGAAATGGAAATCGGCATGGGACAGCACGGAGAGGGCGGCGGCGGACGCCAGACCATGAAGTCAGCCGATGAAACAGCCAAGATCATGCTGGACGGCCTTCTGGCTGACCTGGATATCAGGGAAGGCGAGAAAATCATGCTGATTCTCAACGGAACCGGCGCCACCACACTGATGGAGCTGTTTATCATTTACCGCAGGTGCGTATCCTACCTGAAGGAGAAGAACATTGAGATTGTGTCCAATTATGTGGGCGAGCTTCTCACCGTACAGGAGCAGGCCGGCTTCCAGATGTTCATGGCAAGGATGGACGATGAGCTTCTGCACTACTGGAATGCACCGTGCAATACGCCGTATATGAAGAAATAAGAGGGTGTTTATGAACGTACTGGCGGCACAAGGAAAAATCAGTTTAAGAGAAAGATGAGGAGGATATGGGTCATGGCGGCAGAATATATGCATATAGGAATCCCGGTCCTAAATAAAAAAGAGGGAATGACATATAACGAGGACATGAAGTTCTGGGTAAGCAATGTGGATGACTATGATTTTAAGATAGAGTACCTGAAATTCGAGGAGGGAACACCCTTCCCGGAGATTCTTTCCAAGCAGCCCCATGTGGCTTACAGGGTGGACGATTTGGACCACTATGCCTCCCAGGCTCAGAGGATCATATTCGGGCCGGCTGACTGCGGCCCTGGCGTGCGCCTGGCATTTGTAATCTGGGATGATGCCATCGTTGAACTCTATGAGGAAAAGTAAGGAGAATGCCGGATGTTAGTAAATATGAACCATGTTCTGCGGTATGCGGAAGAAAAGCAATGCTGTATAGGTGCCTTTGACACGCCGAATCTGGAAATTCTTATGGCGGTTATACGGGCGGCAGAGAAACGTGAAGAACCAGTTATTATCCAGCACGCGCAGCTTCATGAGTGCGAGATGCCCATTCATATCATCGGCCCCATCATGGTGCGTATGGCGAAGGAGGCCAGGGTTCCTGTCTGCGTTATGCTGGACCATGGCGAGGACCTGGACTATGTGAGAAAAGCCCTGGATTTAGGTTTTTCCGCTGTCATGTATGACGGCTCCTCCCTTGCTTATGAGGAAAACGTGGCAATGACCAGGGAAGTAGTGGCCATGGCAAAAGCCTGCAACGCGGATGTGGAGGCTGAGATAGGCATTGTCACGGGACATGAGGGAAAAACTTTTGCCATCAATGATGTAAGCGACGCGTATACAGACCCTGAGCTGGCAGCCAGGTATGTAAAAGATACGGGCATAGATGCCCTGGCAGCATCGGTGGGAACCGTCCACGGATTCTATGCAACCAAGCCAAAGCTGGATTTTGACCGGATTGTGAAAATCAAGGAATTGACAGGGCTTCCGCTGGTTATGCACGGAGGGTCCGGCATCAGCGTAGCGGATACCCAGAGGGCGATCCGCTGCGGTATCCGTAAAATCAACTATTTCTCCTACATGTCCAACGCGGGCGTGAAGGCAGTGAAGAAACTGCTGGAGGAGAAGGAAGTCAAATACTTCCATGATTTGGCTAACGCGGCAGTGGATGCAATGGAGCAGGATGTGCTGAATGCCATGTCTATGTTTGCGTTAGAGTAGGTTTGAGATAAGAGAGCTGTTTTTGTTCCGGCGGGTCATGTGATGACGTGTCAGGGCTGGCAGCTCTTTTTTGATGTCCAAATGAATGCTTTATTATGCCCTGTTGAAATGATTTTTTATGGACAATGAGCAAATTCATCTTGTATTTTACATGATGTTATGATATGTTATACATAACAATATATGACGTCAAGGAGGAGCTGTTATGTTTAATTTTGATGAGGCAAAGGTTCTGCAGGAGCACAAAAACGGACTCAGCATTGTGGGAGCAACAGAAAAAGCAGTAGATGAGGTGGTAAAGAGAGGATATAAAAATATCTTCTATATCGGAATCGGGGGTACTGTGCTCTATGCCAACCAGATGGCCCACATCGTAAGGGAAGAAGGTTCTACCATCCCGCTGTTCATCGAAAACGCAGCGGACTTCTGTGTGGTGGACAATCCCCATTTTTCCAAAGATTCCGTGGTAGTTATCGAGAGTATTTCCGGTGATACAAAGGAAGTGGTGGCAGCGGTGGATAAGGCCCACGAAATCGGAGCAGCGGTTATAGGGTATGTGGAGAAGGAGGGCAGTCCGCTCTATGAAAAATCAGATTATCTTATAACCACCACAGGCGGCGGATATTATTTCTGGTATACCGTGACCCTGCGCTTCATGTATCATGCAGGCCAGTTTCCACGGTATGAGAAGTTTTTTGAGGAACTTAAGAATATGCCGGAGAATGTGGTGGAGATTTATAAGAAGGCGGATGAAAAAGCAGCAGAATATGCAAGGGCATATCAGGATGAGCCCATCCAGTATCTGGTTGGTTCCGGCAATCTGGAGGACTGGGCTGTCTGCTATGGCATGTGTATCATGGAAGAAATGCAGTGGATGCGCACAAGGCCCATATCGGCCTCTAATTTCTTCCACGGGACATTGGAGGTTATTGACAGGGATACCTCTGTAATTTTAATTAAGGGTGAGGATAAAACGCGTCCGCTTATGGACAGGGTGGAAAATTTTGTCCACAAGATCAGCGCCAAGGTGACTGTGTTTGACAGCAAGGAGTTTGAGCTTAAGGGGATCAGCGACGAGTTCAGGGGAATGCTCTGCCCGATTATGATGCGCTCTGCGTTCCAGAGGGTGTCCACGCATTTGGAGTATAACAGGCGGCATCCTTTGGCTATCAGAAGGTATTATAGGAGGCTGGATTACTAAAATACCAGGCCCTTCAGAATGTATGCTGGCAGTTCCAAAAATGCATTGAAATCAAGGAGAAAAGGGATGTTTGAAACGGTTGCACGAATACTTTCCCAATGGTATACTTAAGCTATATATGGTCATGTATCGTATAATAATGATACAGACATAATCAATGGAGGCGGAATCATGGGAAAACTGAACAAGGAATCAAGCGTCCCTTTGTATCAGCAGCTGATGGAGGTAATCCAGAATCAGATACTCAACGGAGAATTAAAAGAAAATGACAGGATACCTACTGAGATAGAGTTGAGCAGGGAGTATGACGTCAGCAGGATAACAGTGCGTAAAGCCGTGGAATTATTGGTGGAGGAGGAGATATTGGTAAAGCGCCAGGGCATAGGAACTTTTGTGTCGCAGAAAAAGCTTTGCCGTAATATCAATGGTTTCATGGGATTTACTCAGAGCTGTCTGGCAGAGGGAAACACGGCCGGGGCACAGTTGGTGTCTGCGGAACTGGCAGAGGCCACCATGGTGGACGCAGAGGAACTGAAGATTCAGGAACATGAGAAAATTATTAAGATTGTGCGGGTGCGGACCTGCGACGGGATTCCCGTTATGCTTGAGGAAAATCACTTTCCGGCTCGTTTCGCATACCTTTTAGGGCATGATCTCACAGGCTCCATCTATCAGATATTGGCGGAGAATGGGACAATTATGGACAATGGCATTAAGCGGATTGGAATATGCCAGGCCAATGAGATTGAGCACAAGCATCTGGGCGTGGATCTCGACAAGCCCCTGCTTTATGTAAAAGATGTCAGCTATGATCGGGAGGGAAATCCTGTCCACAATTGTAAAAGTGTGATTAATCCGGACCGTTATAAGATGACGGTCATGGTTAATGCTTGAGAAAAGGCGGATAGAGAATGATAACAATCAGCAAATCCCAGATATCGGTAATGAATATTCAATATGGCTATTATCCACTGGAGAAATTCTTAGATGACGCTGCCAGAGCCGGCGTAGAGCATGTGGAGCTGTGGGGAGCAGCTCCGCATTTTCATTTGGAAGATATGACGTACACAGATGTGTGCCGTGTCAGAAAGCAGATTGAAGAAAGGGGCCTGTCACTGGTGTGCTATACCCCCGAACAATGTATTTATCCTGTGAATTTAGCGGCAGACTCAACGGTACAGAGGCGGCGCAGTCTTAAGTATTTCGAAGATAATCTGCGTGCGGCAGCGGAATTAGGCACGGATAAGATGCTGGTGACTACTGGATGGGGATATCTGGATAATAGTAATATAAATGAAGCCTGGAAATATGCCAGGGAAGGTCTTATGTCCCTGGGGGATATGGCCAGGGATTACGGCATCAAACTGGCCCTTGAGGTGCTGCGCCGGGATGAAAGCAATCTGGTCTACAATCTGCCCACTCTTAAGAGGATGATGGAGGATTTAAGTCATCCGGCAATCGGGGCAATGATTGATACAATTCCTATGGCATTGGCAGGTGAGCGGCCGGAGGATTACCTGAAGGTATTCGGGGAGCAACTGGTCCATGTGCATTTTATCGACGGTGCTCCCAGAGGACACCTGGCATGGGGGGATGGAGTTCTGGATATGAAAGGGTATCTGGAAGAGTTTTCACGGTATTCTTATAAAGGTTACCTGTCTCTGGAGATAACAGACGGCAGATACAGAGTGGATCCCACATCCTCTGTTTTACAAAGTGTTGAGAGGTTATATGACGTATTGACTTGAAGTCCATGGTGAGTGGTAAGTATACTAATAAAGCGGATTCCTTGCGTGCAGACGATTGGAGTTCGCTTTTTTGGATAAATAGCACAAAAATATACGTAATTAATGTGCTAAATATACGAAAATTAGAATGGGACCACATTTTATGTTTACAAAATATACATAACGTCATATAATGATTACATGATAATTAAAACACATCAACAAAGAGGTGAGGACATGTTAAGAGTACTGGGATTGGGCGATAACGTGGTGGATAAGTATATGCACATCCGCACCATGTACCCGGGCGGAAACGCATTGAATTTTGCAGTCTATGCAAAGATGTTCGGAATTGAAGCCGGTTATCTGGGGGTGTTCGGAGATGACGAGGCCGCCGCTCATGTATATGATACGATCCGTGGTCTTGGGCTGGAGCTCTCCCACTGCCGTTTTTATCCTGGAGAGAACGGATATGCCGAGGTGCGTCTGGACAACGGGGACCGGGTGTTCATCGGCTCAAACAAAGGCGGAGTGTCAAGGGAACATCCTCTGGAACTGACTGCAATGGACAGGGCTTATATAGCCGGCTATGACATTGTACATACCAGTATCTTCAGTTATATAGAAGATGAGCTGCCGTTGCTCCGCCAGGCATCATCCTTTGTATCCATGGATTTTTCGGACAGGGCAGACGAGGAATATTTGAGACAATGTGCGCCATATGTTGACTGTGCCAGCATCTCCTGCGGCGATATGCCCAGAAGCGAGATTGAGAAACAGATGACTCTGATTCGGAAATTCGGATGCAGACATATTGTTATTGCTACCAGGGGAGCCAAGGGGGCGCTGGTAATGGTGGACGGACGTCTCTATGAACAGTCACCATGTTTGGTAGAGGCGGTGGATACCATGGGAGCGGGAGATTCCTTTATTACCTGCTTCCTGATAAATTATGTGGATGCCATGAAGGACTCCAGGGACTTCCCGGCAGCATCGGGAACTAAAGGAACAGTGACAGCTGCAGACTATCAGGATTTGGCAGTCAGAACCAGTCTGTACCGCGCAGCCGTTTACTCGGCAGGCAACTGCCAGAAGGATGGATCCTTCGGGTTTGGAAAAGTGTTTCAGAATGAGTAAAGCATTATATAAAAAGTATTATGAAGAGGCGAAAGGAGTTTATTATGAGAAAGTTTGTTAAGAAAGCGGCGGCTGCCCTGTTGGCAGGAACCATGGCAATGTCACTTACAGCTTGTGCGGGATTTACCCCCAGCGGCGGTAATGACAAGAAGGACACAACGGCTTCTTCGGAGGCAGGAGCTGACACTGGTGTTACTCAGGCTGCTCAGACATCAGGAGCGAAGAAAACCATAAAGTTTTTCCACAGATTTCCTGATGAACCGTTCAATGGCTTTATTGAAAGCAAGATTGCTGAATATGAGGAAGCGCATCCCGATATTGACATTGTAGTTGAGAGTGCCCAGAATGATCCATACAAAGAGAAAATTAAAGTAGTGGTTGGCGGTAATGATGCTCCTGATATTTTCTTTAGCTGGTGCGGCGAGTTTTCGGAGCGGTTTTTAAGAGAAAACCTGATTATGGATCTTACTCCATACCTGGAAGCAGATAAGGAGTGGAAAGATTCCCTCATGGAGTCCCAGCTGGTAAACTATACGAAGGATGGTGTTACATACGGTATTCCATTCAGACTTGACTGCAAGCTTTTCTTCTACAATACACAAATATTCGAAGAGAATGGCCTGAAGGCACCGGCTACATGGGATGAGCTCATTGAAGTGTGTGATAAGCTGAAAGCGGCTGGTGTCACTCCCATATCTTATGGAAATCAGGAAAAGTGGCCGGCAGCACACTATATTGGCAGTTTGAACCAGATGCTTGTAAGCGATGAGGTGAGAGAGAAAGATTTTGATCCTGCCCAGGGAGAGTTCACCGATCCTGGTTATGAAGAAGCATTAAAATGCTATCAGCAGTTGATTCCCTATTGCAACGATGCAGTAAACGGTACAGCAGCAGACATGGCCAGAACTAATTTTGCAATGGGCAAGTCCGCTATGTACTATGCAGAACTCATTGAGATTCCATATATTACAGACCTGAACGCCGATCTGGATTACGGTATGTTCAAATTCCCTGTAGTGGAAGGGCCAGGCAACCCTGATATATTAACTGGCGTTCCGGAAGGATTTGTGGTTTCGTCCAAAACAAAGTATCCGGACGAATGTATCGAGTTTCTGAAATGGTTCTTAGGACCGGAAGTGGGCAAGGAGCAGGCACAGACCATCGGCTGGTTTAACGCATCAAAAAATGTGACAGAAGGAGTCAATGATACGAAACTGCTGGACGGTTATAAAGTTGTAAATGAAGCCAAAATCATGGGACCATGGTTTGACAACGCTCTTTATTCAACAACATGTGATGAATATCTCACAGCGGCTTCCGACCTTACAAATGGAGATATTACACCTGCGGAGGCAATGGCAAGAGTACAGAAAGTCGCTAAAGAAGCCCAGAGTCTTGTATCCGGGCAGACTAAGTGAGAGTAATCTATAGGGGGATGTGGAAACATCCCCCTGCAACATAAGAAAGTAGGTAAAAGCTATGAGAACGAAGAAATCCACTCCTTATTTGTATATGATTCCCGGTCTTATTATGGTACTTGTATTTGTATACATACCGGTCATAACAAATATCGTATACAGCTTTTTCAGCTTGTCATCCTACTCCTCTTCGGCAAAATTTGTGGGTATCAGTAATTACATCCGTTTTTTTACTAAGGATACCCTTCCTATCATGCTGAAGAACAACGGACTGTACTGTATTATTTCCCTCGTTGTTCAGGTGGGTTTCGGAACTTTGCTCGCGCTTCTTCTTGAGAGTAAGGCAACAGGACGCTTCCGCAATGTGTACAGGAATATATATTATATACCAGCCCTGATTTCTCTGACAGCCGTTGGTATTCTGTTTACATTCATTTATCAGCCGGACCTGGGTATGCTCAACTCATTTCTGAGAGCTATAGGACACGGGGATATGGCTCGTTCATGGCTGGGAGATTCCAAGATTGCCATATACTGTATCATAGCCATGAGCCAGTGGCAGTTTACCGGATATATCACTCTTCTCATGGTAGTGGCCATACAGAATGTGCCCAATGATTATATCGAGGCAGCATCTATTGATGGCGCGGGACCTGTAAAACGTGCACTCCATATCATACTGCCTCTTGCAAAGGAGCAGCTTCTGGTATGCTCAATCATCACGGTAATCGGAGCGTTTAAGTTGTTTACCGAGGTATATTCCACCACAGGAGGAGGGCCAGGAAACAGTACACAGGTATTGGGGGTGTTTCTTTACCAGAACGCATTCCTTCACGATGACTTGGGAATGGCTGCTGTAACCGGCGTATTTATATTCATGGTAACCATGGTGCTGTCGCTGATTCAGATGAAGATCACCAGGTCTGGGGAAGTGTAGAAAGGAGAGGCATATGAAGAAACGAACAGCAGTAACCATACTTTTGAATATATTCTTCATACTGTTAGTGCTTGTGATTATACTGCCGGCAGCCTGGCTGATTATGAATTCGCTGAAGACCAATGTGGAACTGTTTACCGATTCTCTGGCGCTGCCTGCGAAAGTACAGTTTGCCAACTATATATCAGCATGGAATAAAGGACTTTACAAATACTTTGGAAATTCTGTCATTGTAAGTTCCATTTCACTTATATCCATTCTGTTTCTAAGCTCCCTGCTGGCCTATGGCATAACCAGATTCAACAGCAGATTCGGAAACCTGATATTCCTGATTACATTAGGAGGCATGGCTCTCTCGGAGCAGGTGGCACTGGTTCCTCTGTATAAGATACTTCAGGCCACACACCTGTATAATACATATTGGGCGGTTATCCTGCCCTATGTGGCATTCAGGATACCGTTTACCGTATTCCTGATGCGTGCTTATTTTATGTGTATACCAAAGGAACTGGAGGAAGCGGCAGTTATTGACGGCTACAACAGCTTTCAGATATTCAGAAAGATTATAGTCCCTATCAGCAAGCCGATTTTTGCATCCTGCGCCATTGTGAACCTGAATTTCGTATGGAACGAGTTCCTGTTTGCCAATGTGTTCCTGGAGAGTAAGAGTATTATGACCATTCCTATCGGTTTGATGACATTTAAAGGCGATATGAGATCGGACTATGTGGTAATGCTGGCAGGCATCACCATTGCATCCCTTCCAATGATCATACTTTATCTGTGTATGCAGAAACAGTTTGTCCGGGGTCTTACCTCTGGTGCGGTCAAGGGATAGATAATTAGAATGTCATATATCAGCAGGAGGAACAGGATGGTTCCTCCTGTTTACTGTTACAGGAAATTACATGTATGATACAGACCACTAAATATAAAAGGGAATAAAAAACATGGAATATAAAACTGCAGATTATCACGTCCACAGCACAATTTCCCCCGATGCCAAGGGTACCATGGAGGAAATGTGCAATGCAGCCATGGCTGCGGGTATAGAAGAGATCGCATTTACAGACCACTATGAGTTTTACGCAGGCGGGATAACCGGGAAATATTTTAACCGGGGATATCTTATCCGTTATTTTGAAGAACTGGATAAATGCAGGCAGATGTATGAAGGCCGGCTTATTATCCGCAGCGCTATGGAATTCGGGCAGCTTCACCTGGACCCGGAGAAGGCATCCGGCATTATAAAGAGCTGGCCCTTTGACTATCTCATTGGTTCCGTGCACAAGATTGATAACATTGACTTAAGTCAGATGGAGTTTCGGAAGGATACGGGGCAGCAGATTGCGGACGCTTATTACAGTCACCTGCTGAAGCTGGCACGGACAGGGGATTTTGACTGTATGGGACATTTGGATCTGTACAAGCGTCATTGCAGGAAAGCGGGACTTCCGGATGATTATGATAAATATGAGGACAGGATAGTTCAGGTATTGACCGCGCTCATTGAGAGGGGAAAGGGAATTGAGGTCAACACATCAGGGCTGAGGCAGGGAGCAGGGGAAACCATGCCTGGAATCAGATGCCTTAAGCTGTACAAAGAGCTTGGAGGCACTGTGATTACAGTTGGTTCTGATGCGCATCTCCCGGAAGATGTGGGAAGCGGTTTCATAGAAGCCCTCGGCCTCGTAAAAAAAGCGGGCTTTGACAGAATCGCCCGCTATGAAAAACGTATGTGTTTGTTCCAGCCTCTCTAAAAACGCTTCTCAAAGTGGCCGGTGACGTCTATATTGTTCTGGATGGCAATAAAAGCATTATGGTCAGCAGTGAGGACCAGTTGCCTTAATGGTTCTATCTCGTTTTTGGAAATGACAGTCATGTAGACATAGGTGGACTGGCCGGTATAGCCGCCGGAGGCATTCCAGATTGTGACACCACGGTGCAGGTTGTTAAGTATTATATTCTGGATGTCTGGATGCCGGGAGATGATTGTGACACAGGCTTTGATGTTCTGATAATGAATTTTATCTGTGGCTACCCCTGCAATGATGGCAAAGAGGGCAGAGTATGCGGCTGTGGCCAGATTGTACCGGAATGCGCAGAACAGATAAATCAGTACATTAATCAAAATGGATATCCTGCCTACGCTGAACCTGGGAAACCGCTTGGTACAGTAGATTCCAACTATATCCACACCGCCGCCTGAACCGCCGCAGGTCAGGGTCAGACCCACTCCAAAGCCGGATATGGCACCTCCCACAAGGACCGATGCAAGTGGATCTGTGAACACAGGAATCTCCGGCGATGGGATAAACGCAATGAAGAGGGACTGCAGGCATACACATACAATTGTCTTATAGAAAAAGCTATGGCTGATGAGTACATAGGATAACAGGAACAGGGGGATATTAAGCATCCAGAAAATGATTCCGGTCCAGTCGATTCCTCCGGGAAGCGGGATTTTGAGAATGTCCTGAAAGACCAGATGTATGATTTGGGCAATGCCTGTGAAACCTCCGCTGTAAAGCCCCAGAGGCCGCAGAAACACACAGAATGAAAATGCAAAAAGGAATACCCCCGCGGTGGCACCGGCCATGGATAAGAGAGTATTCCTTCCGGATAATTTAGACATAGTCCTACCTCCATAAAAAGGGCTTCCGGCAAAGCATCAGCAGCCGGAAGCCCTTTTGAATGTGAAAGATAATTAGTATTCCAGTTTCCACATGTATCTTCTCTGGGTCAAGGGATGATTCCTGAGGATTGCCAGCTGCTCTGCATAAACCCGCAGCACTGCGGTAATCAGCATCGGGTTGAAGTAATCTTTGACCGTGGATGGTATTACGGACCCTAATCCAAAATCCTTTGCATCAATCAGGGTGGTCTTGGCCTGGAAACGGTTCAGGAAGTCCAGGGCTCTGGAATCCAATGCTCTGGTACTGCCGTCGTTCATCAGGAGAAGGAAGGGCACATCCTTATCTACGATTTCAAATGGACCATGGAAAAATTCGCCGTCATGGAAGGAGCCTGAATTGATCCACTGCATTTCCATCAGAAGGCATATGGAGAAGGAATAGGCCACCATATGGGTAGCTCCGGAGCTCATAACGTAAATAACAGGAGCATCCTTGTAGTTTTCTGCAAACTTTTTTGCGGAAGGGACTACGAAGGAAACTGCGTCTTCTATTAAGTCAAAGATCTTAGCAAAACCGGTCATCATATCTTGGTAATGTTCATACCCTTCATACTGATTGAGAATTTCAGCTGCCAGCTGCAGACAGAAGGTCATTTTTTCCAGTTTGGCCGCATAATTCTTCTCAAATCCGTGAAGTACCACATAGTGTGCGCTGTTAGCCAGTGGTGAACCGGGGGTATGTGTGATGGCTATTACCTTAGCGCCCATATTCATGGCTTTTTTGGAGGCTTCCACTGTCTCGGGGGTATTGCCGCCAAGGGAGCAGGTAATGATAATACTTTCTTTGCCCACGCACGCAGGAGTGGCATGTACAAATTCATTGGCCGTGTACAGACTGGTCCTCAGCTTTTTTGCATTGCCCTCTAAGAAGTACTTGGCCGGATAAAGCTCTGCCTGGGATGCGCCGCATCCTACAAAGATGACTGAGGTGACTTCCGGGCGCTCTGCTTTGATTTCCTCGATAATTTTTTTTAGTTCCATAAAAATAGGGCCTCCTTTGAGAGATATGTAGTTTTTATTTGTCTTATAAATACATTATATAACGTTATATTAAAATAGTCAATAAGAATATAACATAATGTTCTATTACATTATAATAGTTTGCAGTACCTGAATGTAATAGAAGGGAGGAAAAAAATAAAAATATCCCCAGGAAATACCGGTATATTTCATCCGTATCTCCTGGGGAGAAATCTTCTTTATTTCACACAGTATTCAGGATATTGTCTCCATCCTGAGATATTCTTTTAGTTTGTCCATATATTCCTGTGAAATACTTTCGCAGGCCAGCTTTAACACGGCATTCTCCAGCATCAGGCGCATGAACCGGGATTCTCCAATCAGTTCATAGACAATCTTTGCGATACAACTTCCTCTTTGGGGCTGGATCTCCACCAAACCTACTTTGCTCAGTTCAATGAGGGCTTCACGTACCGGAGTGCGGGAGAGATGCAGAATGAAAAACATGGAAGAGATCCTGACTTGCAGGTTCTTTCCATGTTTTTTGTATTTTTAATAAGTAAAACTGCATAAAAGAGGTGTTATAATCATGTGCATTTTCACAATTTACAACCAACGTAGGATGTAGTATATTTATCTCATAAAACATAGGATGTTGGATGTTGGTTCTAATAGAAGTATATCAGGAGGATAATTCATGAAAGTAGCATTGGTTTACACAAGCACAACACCGGAGTTGATTGAATTAGTAGAAAAGGAAGTGGGGGATGTCCTTCCCCGGGAGACTGAGGTGGCCAGTTACCAGGATCCTTCCATCCTGGCAGAGGTCAGGGACGCAGGTTATGTGACGGCTCCTCCGGCAGCCAGGCTGGTGGGCATGTATATGACAGCTGTTTCGGAAGGAGCGGACGCTATTTTAAATCTTTGTTCTTCCGTAGGCGAGGTGGCGGATGCTGCCCAGGATATCGCCAGATACACGGGAATCCCCATTGTGCGTGTGGATGAGGAGATGTGCCGGGAGGCAGTAAGGCAGGGAAAAAGAATCGGGGTTATGGCAACCCTTCCCACTACACTGAATCCCACAAAGAACACTATTTTAAGGGTTGCCAGGGAGATGAACCGTCAGGTGGAGCTGGTGGACGCGCTGGTGGACGGCGGCTTCGGCCTGGACCAGGAACAGTTTAAGGCCCTTATGAGTGAATACGCGGGAACCATTGCGGACAAGGTGGATGTAATTCTCTTTGCCCAGGGATCCATGGCCTACTGTGAGGAGTATATTCATGAAAAGTATGGTAAAGTAGTATTATCCAGTCCGAGATTCGGCGCTGCTGCACTAAAGGACGCTCTTGTTAAGAAGGGACTAATGTAATATACGGGATTCCTTGGGATGTATTGCTTAGAATATATTGCTTAGAATCTATTACTTAGAATGTATTACTTGAAATGTACTGCGTTAGAACATATCGCGCACAGGCAGCGAAAGCACAGAGGCCGGGTGCACGCAACGAAGGGAGAGGGAAGTATGTTTAAAAGGTTAAAAAAGGCGGCGGCAGTCATATGCGCTGCGGCCATGGTTTTGTCCATGACGGCCTGCGGTTCTGCCGGAGATAAGAAGGTAGTGCTTCATTTTACCCATACACAGAGTCCGGGGTCCATCAGCGACCTGACTGCCCAGGAGTTTAAGAAGCTGGTGGAGGAGCGGAGTGACGGAAGGATTGAAGTCAGCATTTATTCCAACTGCGGACTGTCCGGCGGAGACCTGACAAAGGCCATCGAGCTGGTACAGGCCGGCAACATTGACATCCACTCCTGCGCACCGCCAAACATTGCCAATTATGATAAGAAGTTTTATTCCTTCTGGCTGCCGTTCCTGTTCCCTAATTCAGATGATCTGCTGGCGTTCTGCCACAGCGATAAGGTGCATGAGGTGGTAAACGGCTGGTGCAATGACCTGGAGATGGAAATGCTGGGCATCAATAACGCCGGTTCCAGACAGATATCCAACAGCAAGAAGGAGATCACAAAGCCTGAGGACCTGAAGGGCATGAATATCCGTGTGCCGGGCGCCAATATTTTCATTGACCTGTACAGGAATTACTTTGGGGCAAATCCCACTGCCATGGATTTCTCAGAGGTGTACACCTCCCTTCAGCAGAAGACCATAGACGGGCAGGAGAACCCAATCGCGGTTTTTGACTCTTCTAAATTTGCAGAGGTACAGCAGTATGTTACCCTGTGGGACGGGGTAAGGGATACCACCATCTGGGTCATGAGCCGCAAGACCATGAACAAGCTGTCCCCTGAGGACCAGGAGTTGGTAAAGGAGTGCGCGGCAGAAGCCCTGGACTGGGGAAATGATTATCTGGCTGACAACGAGGCTGTCATTATCCAGAAGCTGAAGGACGGAGGCACCGTTATCACAGAGCTGACAGAGGAGCAGAAGGCGGAGTTCCAGAAGGCCTGCGCCGGAATCTATGATGATTATGCAAAATCTGTGGGACAGGATGTAATCGACTTGTTTACCGGCGGTTATAAGAATTAGGAGGGGCGTTATGAAGGAAAAAGGATTGTTAAAGGACTTCTGGGAGAATTTTGAGGAATATCTCTGTTCAGCCGCATTGCTTGTTATGACCTTTGTCACATTTATGAATGTGTTCTCAAGAAAGATTACATGGTTCAACATGTCATTTACTCAGGAACTGGTGACCACCATGTTTGTGTGGGTCTGCTGCCTGGCCGCGGCCAGTGTGTTTAAGACAGATTCCCACATGGGCTTTAATTACCTGACTGATAAATTCACCGGAACTAAACGTAAGGTTTACCGTATCTGCAGGCTCCTTTTATGCTCTGCCAACTATGGAATCTGGATTATATGGGGAGCACAGATGGTTTACAGGCAGTATCACTATCATCTGCTTACAGGCGTTCTGGAGATGCCTCAGTGGACCATCGGAATCGCCATTCCATTGTCAGCGGTTTTTTCCATAGCCCGTATGGTACAGTATGAGATCAGATTAGCAAAGGAGGGAAATTAATATGTCGGCAGCGATTCTATTTGGTTCCATGGCAGTGATGATTGGATTCGGCATTCCCATTGCCATTGTGCTGGGCGTGTCCAGCGCACTGACCCTGATATTTTCAGGCGCCCCTCTGGGCGTTATTCCTTCCATGATGCAGGCCACTGTTCAGAAATTTTCCCTTCTTACCATTCCGCTTTTCGTCCTTGCAGGCGCAATCATGGACAAGGGAGGCATTTCCAAACGCCTTATCAACCTGGCGGACAGCATCATCGGACCGGTTCACGGCGGACTGGGGTATGTGGCAGTGGTGGCAGCCCTGTTCTTTGCGGCCATCTCCGGATCCGGCACAGCAACCGTTGCAGCCATGGGATCCATCCTGATTCCGGCCATGGTGGCCCAGGGATATGACGCAGGATTTTCCAGCGCCCTTTCCGCTATATCGGGCTCCCTGGGAACGGTTATTCCTCCCAGTATTACATTCATTATCTATGGCATGATTACAGGGGAATCCATTGGAGACCTGTTCCTGTCAGGTATTATACCCGGACTTATATTCGGCTTCATGCTCTGTATTATGGTGTTCATTAAGTCCAAGAAGAACGGATGGAAGGGGGAAACCCAGAGGGCATCCTTAAAGGAAATCGGCAGGCTGTTCCTGGATACAATATGGGGACTTTTAAGCCCGGTCATTGTACTGGGAGGTATTTATTCGGGACTTTTTACACCTACGGAGGCAGCGGCGGTTGCCGTTGTTTACAGCCTGATAGTGGGAATTTTTATCTATAAGGAGCTGCGCCTGGCGGAGCTTAAGGAGACACTGTTTTCCACTGCCAAGACAACGGGCATGATTCTTCTCATCATCATGAATGCAGGCATTTTCTCCTGGGTACTGACTCAGCAGGGGATTGCTGCTTCCCTTACGGAAATGGCCCTGGCCCTTACAGATAACAAGTATATCATGCTGGTTATCATCAACATTGTATTCCTGTGCGCAGGCTGCGTTATGGATAATACAAGCGCCCTCTATATCCTGGTTCCCATCATCATGCCTATCGCAAAGGCCCTGGATATCAACATGATTCAGCTGGGCGTCATCCTGGTATTGAACCTGTCCATTGGCCAGGTAACGCCGCCGGTAGGACCCAATCTGTATGTTGCGGCTGATATCGGAAAGGTTAAGTTTGAGGAAATATGCCGAAAGATGGTGCCGTTACTGCTTATGTCCCTTCTGGCCCTGCTGTGCATTACATATATACCGGCATTGTCCCTGTGCCTGATTCCTTCCTAGCCTGGGAACAGAAGATTGCGCTGAACCAACATATGATGTATACTTATGGATAAGTGGACTGCCACGCCAGGCCCCTGACGGGTCTGGTTGAGCGGAGGCGGTAAGCACTGCACATAGGCGGCCAAAGCAGGGCTGCCAGGTGTATGCAGCAAAGGAGGTTCAGCATGGAAAAGACCAGTTTTTTAAAGGAACCTGTCGGAGGACAGTCAGTTGTTAATAAGATTGTAGACAACATTACCAATGCTATCATAAATGGAGAGCTAAACCCAGGGGACAAAATCCCTACAGAAGCAGAATTGTCGGAGTCAATGGGGGCCGGAAGAAATTCGGTCCGGGAAGCCATCAAGGTGTTAGAGGCATATGGTGTGGTACATATCAAGCGGGCGGAGGGCACCTTTGTGAGTCAGGAATATGACAGCAGGATGATTTATCCGGTGCTTTACGGTATCATACTGCAGAAGGATTCCACCAGCCAGATTGTGGAGCTGAGAAAGGTGATTGATGTGGGCCTCCTCCAGCTGGCTGTGGATAAACTGAGGTCCAAATCCCTGGAGCAGACTCAGATGGAAGCCATTGAGAAGGCCATGGAGGAGCTGGAGTACCAGGCCCATATGGATAAGCCCCAGGCGCGCAGCCTGTATGAGGCGGATGTACAGTTCCATATGGCCATTGTGGGAATCACGGAAAATGTGATGCTCCAGTCCATCTGCAACTATGTGGACAAAATCACCCGCCGTTCCCGTATGGTGACCATAGACCGGATATTCCTGGACGGGGAAGTGGAAAACTTCCTGGACCTGCACCGCAGAATCGTGAAGCTTCTGCAGGACAGGGATTCGGCCGGCATCTATGCGATTGTAGAGGAACATTACCAGTACTGGGCAAAAGTAAAAGATGAATAGCAAGGTGGTTGCTGCATGATGACCGGAACAGGACAGATGATATGTCTGAAGCCAATGATGCGGCAGCCCCTTTATTTTTTTGAGAGAATGGAGCGTTTTTATGATATATAGAATGAAAAATGAGCTGGAAAGAACGCCGATCGAAGGCTGTATGGGCGGAAATGGAACCGTCTGGATGGAGAAGCTTCTCACAGGCCAGGAGGAAATGATGGGAAAGGGGAGAGCGTATGTGCGCCATACGCTGAATCCGGGAGTCTCAATCGGCATCCATACCCATGAGGGGGAAATGGAAACCATGGTTATTGTAAGAGGAAAAGCCGTTCACACTATAAACGGACAGGACCAGTATCTGGAGGAAGGGGACATCATCGCAGCCCAGCCCGGGGACAGCCATGGGATTGCACAGACAGGGGATGAACCTCTGGTGCTGATTGCACAGGTGCTGTTTGCGTAAATGCAGAAATTGTAAAAAGGGAGATTAGATAAATGACAGACATGGATAATAAGGTTCTGGTAAACGTTGCGCCGGTATCGGCAGAGGACAAGGTCATCATACCGGAGAAGATAGCGGAGGATGTATATAAGTGTTATAAGGCAGGGGCTGCCATGGTGCACCTTCATGTAAGAGACAGGGAAGGCCGGCTGACGCCGGATATGTCCCTGTTAGAGGAGACGCTGGCCATGATTCGCCGGGATTCGGACATCATCATCGAGGTGTCCACGGGCGGAGTATCGGACCTGAACATACGGGAGCGCTGCGCCCCTCTGTATTCTGAGCTGGTGGAAGCCTGCTCCTTGAACGTGGGATCCACTAATCTGGGAAAGGCTGTGTACTGCAATCCTATAGACGACGTGGAGTACTGTATCCGGGAAATACTGAAACAGAAAAAGACTCCGGAGGTGGAGACGTTTGAAATAGGCCACACCTGGACCATGGCCCGGCTGATGGAGAAGTATGACTTCGCGGATCCGGTTCTGTTCAGTGTGGTGCTGGGCCATGAGGGAGAAGCCCCGGCAACGCCCCAGGCCCTGGCTGCCATGATACAGATGATTCCTTCCAATGCCGTGTGGGGCATTACACAGGCCCACAGAAAGGATTTTTCGCTGCTGGCCGGTGCCCTGGGCATGGGAGCCAGGACCGTAAGAATTGGATTTGAGGACAGCAATTATCTGGACGCACAGACCCAGGTAACATCCAATGCCCCCCTTGTGGAAAAGACAGTGAAGCTTCTCAGGGCCATGGATAAAGAGCCCATGCTGCCGGATGAGGCCAGGGAGCTGTTTCGCATCGGAAGATAAGAGAGAGGAGAACAGACCATGTTGAATGCATCTGTATTAGACCAGTATCCCGGGGTGGACACCGACGCCGTGCAGGCTCTGCTGGAAGAAAAATGCCGGCAGGACAGACATAAAATCATAGTCCTGGACGATGATCCCACCGGCGTGCAGACGGTCCATGATGTTTCCGTGTATACGGATTGGTCCTATGACAGTATTAAGAAAGGCTTTGAAGAGGACGGGAAGCTGTTTTACATACTGACGAATTCCAGGGGATTTACCGTGGAACAGACCACCAGGGCCCACCTGGAAATCGGGGAAACCGCGGCAAAGGTGTCGGAGGAAACAGGAATTGACTATGTGATTGTCAGCAGGGGAGATTCCACACTGAGGGGACATTACCCTTTGGAGACAGAGCTGCTGGCCCGGGCAGAGGAAAAACACAGGGGCCGGGCTGTTGACGGGGAAATCATTTGTCCCTATTTTAAGGAGGGCGGGCGTTTTACCATCGGCAATGTGCACTATGTAAAGTATGGAAATGAGCTGATACCTGCCGGGGAGACAGAATTTGCAGAGGATAAGACCTTTGGGTACCATTGCTCCAATCTAAAGGAATATGTGGAGGAAAAGACAGGGGGAAGATATCCGGCCCGGGAAGTGCTGGATGTTTCCCTGGAGGAGCTTCGCAGCCTGGATTATGCCTCCATTACAGATAAACTGCTGGCGCTCCATGATTTTGGGAAAATCGTGGTGAACGCAGTGGATGCCTGCGACCTGAAGGTGTTCTGCATTGCCCTTTATGACGCCATGAACCAGGGGCGCAGGTTTATGTTCCGCACAGCCGCAGGCTTTGTGAAGGAATTCGGGGCCATCCGTGAGAGACCCCTTCTGTCCAGGGAAGAGATGGTGCAGGAAAACTGCGGTACAGGGGGAATCATAGTGGTGGGATCCCATACAAAAAAAACAACCAGCCAGCTGGAGGCTTTAAAAACCGTTGAGGGAATCAGGTTCATTGAGTTTAATTCCGATTTGGTCCTGGACGAGGAAAAATTCCAGGAGGAAATCAGTTCTGTGATAAGCCAGGAAGAGGAGCTGATTGGCCGTGGGGTGACGGTCGCCGTATATACCAGGAGGAAGCTGCTGTCCCTGGAACATGACAGTCCTGAGGAGGCATTGGTGCGGTCGGTCAGGATTTCCGACGCAGTCCAGTCACTGGTGGGCAGGCTGAAGGTGAGGCCGGCATTTGTGGTGGCTAAGGGCGGCATCACCTCCAGCGATGTGGGAACCAAGGCTTTGCAGGTAAAGCGTGCAGCGGTCCTGGGACAGATCCGCCCCGGCATACCGGTATGGCGCACAGGTCCGGAGAGCCGTTTTCCGGGAACGCCTTATATCATATTCCCCGGTAATGTGGGGGAAGTGGAGACGCTTAAGGAGGCGGTGGAGATATTGTTGGGGTAAATCCTGCATTGGCCCCCGGTTTCCTGGCTGAAGTACAATTTTTGTGGTGCGGGAGACAAAGATAAGCTATAATAGGGAGTACAGAGGACTTCATATATCAGAAACAGAATGCTGTTTTGGCAGGGAAATCGTGCCGGAACAGCATTGTATTGAAAAAAATGCAATTTCCCGGACAGAGGATTTTATCTGTGCGAAGCTGAATTGACATATTGGCAGAAACGTGCAGAACCGGATATTTGTAGAAAAAGTACCGTGTATATCCTGTGTATGTATGGCATGAGAGCATTGGTATTTGCATCCGAAGAGTCTGAAACTGAAGACCGGAGAATCTGGAAACCGAGGTATGGGACATGGCGAAACCGTTTGAATTTAATATAAAGAAGCTATATGCGGATTTACGGCCTTCGGAACAGAAGGTGGCGGACTATTATCTGGGATATGCGGGACAGTTGGAGGAGCTTTCCCTGGTTCCCATGGCAAAGGCAGCGGGAGTCAGCCAGCCCACGGTCATGAGATTTGTGAAGGCCCTGGGTTTCGGGGGCTTCCGGGAATTTAAGTATGCGGTGCTGAAGGCAGCCTCCGGCAGAGGCAATATGGAAGCGGATGCAAAGGCGGACAGCCGGGCGGACGGGTCAGGAGGGGCTGTGCCGCCGCCTCTGGTCTGCGGTTATGGCATATCAGAAGAGGACAGGCCGGAGGAGGTTCCGGGCCAGGTGATTACCAGGACGATTTCCTATCTGGACGATGCGCTTAAACATATTTCACCTTCGGAAATCATCAAAGCCGCCGGGATGATTTGCAGCGCCGGCCAGGTGGCTGTATATTATGTGGAAAACTCAGCCACGGTTGCCAATGACCTGGTGACTAAGCTTCTGTATCTGGGGATTAACTGTGTGACCTATAACGACGTCTATCTTCAGCAGATCAGCGCAGGAAACCTTGGGGAGCAGGATGTGGCAATCGGTATTTCGTACTCAGGTACATCAAAGAGCACAGTGGATGTGATGAAGCTTGCAAAGCGGAAGGGAGCTTCCACCATTGTGCTGACGAATTACGATGATGTGCTGATTGGAAAATATGCGGATATCATGTTGTGCACCGGCAACCGGCAGCAGCTCTACGGCAATGCCATTTTCTCCAGGACATCCCAGATTGCGGTGGTAGATATGATTTACACGGGGATCATTCTCCGGGACTATCCAAAATACACCAAAAAGCTGGACGAAAGCAGCCGTATTGTGCGGAACCAGACGTACTAGAGCGGGTCTGCTGCTCCATCAGGCAGTGCCGGGCGGACAGAAGGTTTGTAGAAAATCTACAAGCCTTCTTTTTTTGCGCCAGAACGGGTTTACACGGGCTTTACACAAGAATTACAGGAATTTTGTTGAGTTTACGTCTGCCGTTGTGTTTTAATTTGACTGTCCGTTAGGGACAAACGAGTAACGGCACAATTACAGCAAGGGGCAATTTTTGAAAGGAGCATATTATATGCTGGAACTGAACAAAATCAGGAAATCTTACGATGGGGTTACAATTTTAGATAACATCAGCCTGTCTATTGAGAGTGGAGAAATTCTGTCCATTCTGGGACCATCCGGCTGCGGCAAGACAACGCTTCTTAACCTGATTCTGGGTATTACAGATGCAGACAGCGGTGAAATATGGTTTGAAGGCCGCAACATCACCCGTGTTCCCATGGAGGAACGGGGATTCAACATTGTGTTTCAGGATTACGCACTGTTCCCTAATTTAAATGTATATAAAAATATTACCTACGGACTGCGGAACAAACCTGACATTTCCACCGGACAGGAGGTGCAGGAGCTCATTGATCTTCTGGGGCTGGGGGAACATCTGGCCAAGGGAATTGACCAGCTCTCCGGCGGCCAGAAGCAGCGTGTGGCCCTGGCCAGAACCATGGTGATGAAGCCCAGGATACTCCTGTTAGATGAGCCGTTAAGCGCTCTGGACGGTGTGATTAAAGAGTCTATCAAGGAGAAGATCAAGGAAATTGCCAGGGAGTTTAAGCTGACAACCATTATTGTAACCCATGACCCGGAGGAGGCGCTGACCTTGTCGGACAAGGTGCTGATTGTCAATGAGGGGAACATTGCCCAGTTCGGCAGGCCGGAGGAAATCATAGGACAGCCCGCAGACAGCTTTGTTAAGAATTTCATTTTAAATCAGCTTGAGGTGAAGAGAAATAATATTTTCACTCTGTTCAGCCGGGAAATGACACGGAGCAGCAGTCAGAGAATCAGCTGCACAGCATGAAAGCGTGAGGACAAAGAAATCTATGATAAAGACTAAAGAGAGGGAGCTCAAACAGATTTACGCAATGGTAGTCATTGTTTTCCTGGTATTTCTTCTGATTCCCATTGTACTGCTTCTGGGAAAATCCTTTGAAGGAGGAGGCAGCGTCAGCCTTGAGCACTACGCGGATGTGGCGGGAGGAAAGGGATTTGCGGCTGCCTTTGGCCGGAGCATCTTTGTATCCTGTGTCAGTGCAGTGCTGACCACGGCGTTGGCTTTTGTGCTGGCCTATACCATACATTATACCAATGTGCCGGGAGGCCTAAAAAAATTCATACGCCTGGCGGCAGTGGTACCCATGCTTCTTCCCACCATTACATACGGATTTGCCATTATCTATTCCTTTGGCAGGCAGGGGTTTATCACAGGAATGATAGGGCATCAGATGTTTGAGATTTACGGCTTTTGCGGACTGCTTCTGGGATATGTTATCTACACGCTGCCTATCTCATTTATGCTGATACTGAACACCATGAGTTTTATTGATAAGAAGTTCATGATTGTCTCAAGGATTATGGGGGACAGTCCGTTAAAGACTTTTTTGGCAACGGTTATCAGGCCTCTGCTCGGCACCCTGGCCGCTTCCTTCGTTCAATGCTTTTTTCTGTGTTTTACGGATTTTGGGATACCGGCTTCTGTAGGCGGACAGTATGATGTGGTGGCAACAGTGCTCTACAATGAAATGCTGGGTAGTGTACCGGATTTTAACAGAGGGGCTGTGGTGGCTATGTTTATGCTGGTTCCGTCGGTGGTGAGCATTTCCCTGCTCCATTTTCTGGAACGGTTTAATATACGCTACAGCAAGGTCTCCGGCATAGAGCTGAGAAAGGGGAGAATCCGCGACATATGCTGCGGGGCGGCGTCCGTACTCATTCTGGCTTCGGTACTGTGTATATTTGCGGTGATTTTCGTAGTGCCTATGGTGGAGGAATGGCCCTACAGGAGGCAGTTTACCACGGAGCATATAAAAACTGTGTTTACGGATTCCAGACTGCTTTCTGTGTATAAGAACTCCATCCTGGTATCCATTTTTACGGCGCTCACCGGTTCACTGGTGGCATACGCAGCTGCGCTGGCCACGGCACGCAGCCAGTTAAGCAGCCGGCTTAAATCTGTTATTGAGAGCATTGCCCTGGTCACGAACACCATTCCGGGCATGGTAATCGGTATTGCGTTTTTACTTACATTTTCCGGGACGCCCATTCAGAATACCTTTTTCATCATAGTGATTTGTAATGTGGTGCATTTCTTTTCCACCCCCTATCTGATGATGAAGAGCTCCCTGGCAAAGATGAATGCGTCCTGGGAGACCACAGCCCTTTTAATGGGGGACAGCTGGCTTAAGACCATTGTCCGCGTGGTGACGCCCAATGCGGTAAGCACCCTTCTGGAAGTGTTCGGCTATTATTTTGTCAATGCCATGGTGACTGTCAGCGCTGTTATTTTCATAGCAGGAGCCAGGACCATGGTCATTACCACGAAAATTAAGGAACTGCAGTATTACACAAAGTTTAATGAAATTTTTGTGCTGTCACTGCTGATTCTCATAACGAACCTGGCGGCAAAGGGACTGTTCGGATATCTGGCAGGAGGCCGCTGCAAAAACAAAAGGAGAAAAACAATCATGAAGAATTGGAAAAAAGCTGCTGTCATGGGATGTCTGGCCGCTGTTCTGGCTGCCGCTGCCGCCGTAACCGGCTGTCAAAAGAAAGAAGCCCAGGTCATTATCTACTCCAACGCAGATGACGAAGCCGTGGAGGCAATGAAGCATGCTCTGGACGGAAACGGATACGGGGGAAAATATTTATTCCAGACCTTTGGCACCTCGGAGCTGGGAGGCAAATTGCTGGCAGAAGGGACGGATATCGAGGCTGACCTGGTGACCATGAGTTCCTTCTATCTGGAGAGCGCCCAGGAACAGAATCACATGTTCCTTGATTTGACTTTTGACGCAAAACCCCTGGAGAAATATCCGGCCTACTACAGCCCGGTTACCAGACAGGAGGGAGCTATTATTCTTAACACTGAGATGATGAAGGAACATCAGCTTCCAACGCCGTCCAGTATTAAAGATCTGGTAAATCCCGCGTACGCTGATTTGATTTCCGTTACAGATATAAAGAGTTCTTCCACTGCGTGGCTTTTAATGCAGGCCATTGTCAGCGAATACGGAGAGGACGGGGCAAAGGAGGTTCTCAGCGGAATCTATCAAAATGCAGGCCCCCATATTGAAAGCTCGGGCTCTGCACCCCTGAAAAAAGTACGTGCCGGCGAGGTGGCCGTCGGTTTCGGCCTGCGTCACCAGGCAGTTGCGGATAAGGCAGAAGGGCTTCCTGTTGATTATGTGGATCCCACCGAGGGAAATTTTTCTCTGACTGAGTCCGCGGCTGTCATTGACAAGGGAGATAAGACAAATAAGCTGGCCATGGAAATGGCGGAGTGTATTATCAAAAACGGCCGTCAGGAGCTGCTGACCACCTATCCCCTTCCAATCTATGAGGGTGAAACCAGCAATTCAAAGAACCAGTCCGCTTATCCCAGGGTGTTTCCGGAAAAGCTGACCGTGGACTTGCTGAAAAAGCATCAGGAGCTGTCTGAAAGCTGCAAATAGGGAAAAAATCCTCCGGCAAAAAGGCTGCTAAGAGAGGCTGCGGGAAATAAAGTGAAGCATTAAAAATAGAGAAAGATAAGACAAGGAGAAAATTAGGTATGCCGAATTATAAACTGTTGACCCCGGGTCCGCTGACCACTACGGACACTGTAAAAAAAGAGATGATGTTTGACCACTGCACCTGGGATGAGGATTACAAAAAGATTACCCAGGAAATCCGCTCAGGGCTGCTTAAGCTGGCCCGCGTTTCTGAAGATACCTATACCTGCGTGCTGATGCAGGGCAGCGGTACGTTTGGGGTGGAGTCTGTGCTTACCAGCTCTGTGGGGGCGGATGACAGGCTGCTGATTGCCTCAAACGGTGCGTATGGAGAACGTATGGCGGATATAGCAGAACATGCCGGTCTTTCTTATATTCTTTACAGCGAGACCTATGACCAGGTTCCGTCCGCGGATAAAATTCAGAAGCTGCTCAATGAGCATCCGGAGATTACCCATGTTTCCATGGTACACAGTGAGACCACATCGGGAATCCTGAATGACATTGCTTCTGTGGCAGGCGTGGTAAAGGCGTCAGGGCGCACTTTTATCGTGGACGCCATGTCCAGCTTCGGCGGCGTGGATATCCCGGCGGAAGAGCTGGGAATTGATTTTATCATAAGCAGCGCAAACAAATGCATCCAGGGTGTTCCGGGATTTTCCTTTATCATTTGCAGGCGGGACTGCCTGGCTGCATGTGAGGGAAAGGCTAAAAGCCTGTCCCTGGATTTATATGACCAGTGGAAGACAATGGAGAAGGACGGGAAATGGCGTTTTACCTCCCCAACCCATGTGGTTCTGGCATTTGCCCAGGCAATGCGGGAGATGGAAGCAGAGGGCGGAATTGAGGCCAGACATCAGCGCTATACTTCCAATAACAGGCTGCTGATTGAGCTGATGGCTGAGATGGGGATTCGTCCTTATATTGACAGCCGGCATCAGGGACCAATCATTACCACCTTCTTCTACCCTGAAAACCATGCGTTTTCTTTTGACGAGATGTATCACTATATCAAGGAGCGGGGATATGCCATTTATCCGGGAAAGGTGACGGATGCGGATACGTTCCGAATCGGCAATATTGGGGAAATCTACGAGGAAGATATCCGCAGGCTGTGTGCAATCATTGGTGAGTTCCTGAACAAAAAGATACAAAAGCGTGAAAAAAGCCATACAGCCTTTGATGCGGTGATATTTGACTGGGCAGGCACCACGGTGGACTATGGATGTTTTGCGCCGGTCCAGGCATTCATGGATGCGTTTGAGGAATTTGGAATTGTTCCCACCATGGACGAGGTCAGGGCTCCTATGGGAATGCTGAAAATTGACCATGTGCGCACCATGCTTCAGATGGAGCGCCTTACAGCGGAGTGGGAACGGATATACGGCCGTCCGTTTACAGAAGAGGATGTGTACCAGGTGTATCAGTTAAGCGAGAAGAAAATTCTGGAGAACGTTCCCAGGTTTACAGATGTAAAGCCCTATGTAACTGAAACCGTGGAAACGCTTCGGGGGATGGGAATAAAAATCGGCTCCACAACCGGCTATACCGATGAGATGATGGAGATTGTTGCCGCGGCCGCAGCAACAAAGGGATATAAGCCGGACTGCTGGTTCAGCCCGGACTCCGTGGACCGCAAGGGCAGACCCAATCCCTATATGATATTCAGAAACATGCAGTTTCTGGGGCTCACGGATGTAAGACGGGTCATGAAAGTGGGCGATACGGTATCAGATATCAGAGAAGGTAAAAATGCAGGGCTGTTTACAGTTGGAGTAATTGAGGGAAGCTCTGCCATGGGACTGTCCAGGGAGGAATTTAAGGCGCTTTCCCCAAAGGAAAAGGAAGAACGCAGCCGGAAGGTAAGGCAGATGTACTTGGAAGCCGGCGCGGACGCAGTGGTCACGGATATACGTGGCGTGCTGGAATATATTTAAAAGCTGCACTCTGCCGGCCGGCACAGGACAGTCCGCCTGAGGCGGACATGCGCGGACGGAAAATATTCCTGCCGGAAAACGTACAGGGTGTGCTAATCCCGGGATTTTCTGCATATGATGTAAAAAAATCCTCAGGAGACTCATTTTGAAGGAGTATATTGAAGAACGTGCGGTAGCCATCGCCAATTACATCATAGACCACAATGCCACGGTAAGGCAGACGGCGAAGAAGTTTGGAATAAGCAAATCCACGGTACATAAGGATGTAACTGACAGGCTTGAGCACATCAATCCCACCTTGGCGGCCCAGGCCAGAATCGTGCTGGATGTGAATAAGTCAGAGCGCCATATCCGGGGAGGGCTGGCTACCAGGGAGAAGTACCAGCACAGGCTGGCAATCTGCAGCAAGCAGGAGGACTAAGAAAGTACGGGAGAGAAGCCGGCACCGGGCCGATAAGCCGCAGATGAGAGAGCAATAGGAAAAGAGAAAACCGCAGTTTTCAGATGGAAACAGTCTTATCTGAAAATTGCGGTTTTGGTATTTCATTCAATCCTATCTTCCCACAGAATCGTATTCATCACAGATTTCTTTGGATGGCGCTTCTGTCATCAGCGACACGGCCACAATGGCAATGCAGGCCACGATGAAGGCGGGAAGCAGTTCATAGATGTTCCAGGCGCCGCCTAAGGGGCGCACGCCGTATTTCCACACAAATACCATGACACCTCCGCAAATCATGCCTGCCAGGGCGCCGTTCAGATTGCTGCGTTTCCAGAACAGGGCAAAGAGCATCACCGGGCCAAAGGACGCGCCGAAACCGGCCCAGGCAAAGGATACGATGGTAAATACGGAGCTGTCCGGATTCCAGGCCAGCAGGATGGCTACCAGGGCAATGCCCACTACGGTAAGACGGGCAGCTGTCATGGACGCTTTTGTATCCATTTTAATCTTCAGGAAATCCTGGAGCAGGTTCTGGGATACGCCTGAGGCGGCTGTCAGCAGCTGGGAGTCAGCCGTGGACATGGTACAGGCCAGGATTCCTGCCAGAACCACTCCGGCCACAACAGACAGCAGGATTCCGTGGCGTCCCAGCAAATCCGCCAGACGGATGATAACGGTCTCGGATTCAGAGCTGGATGAAAACATGGGGATCCCGCCTGCCACAGAGGCGCCGTATCCGATGATGCCGATCAGGATGGCCACAAACATGGAGATGACAACCCAGATGGACGCAATCCGTCGCGACGTCTTAAGCTTATCCTCATGGCTGATGGCCATGAAGCGCAGAAGGATATGGGGCATTCCAAAATACCCTAATCCCCATGCCAGGGTGGACAGTATGGTTATGAAGCCATAGGGGGATGCTGTGTTGTCAGCCATGTTGTGGACATGGGTCATGCTCAGGTATCCTGCCAGGGAACGGGCGTTGTCTGTCACGGCGTCCCAGCCGCCGGCTACATGGATGCCGAAGAATACAATGATAACCAGCGCAATGCTCATGACGATGCTCTGAATCAGGTCCGTGGTGGATACTGCCATAAAGCCTCCCATGACCGTGTAACCGATAATAACCACTGCGCCTGCTATCATTGCAGCGTGATAGTTCACGCCGAACAGGCTGTTGAACAGGGTTCCCACTGCCTTGAATCCGGAGGCGGTGTAGGGAATAAAGAAAATCAGAATTACGATGGCGGCAATACACATCAGTATGTTCCTGTCATCCCGGTAACGGCGGGAGAAAAAGTCCGGTATGGTAATGGCCCCGCACGCTACGGAATAGCGGCGCAGGCGCTTGGCAACAATCAGCCAGTTGAGATATGTACCAACAGCCAGACCAATGGCGGTCCAGCCTGCATCCGCGATGCCGGTCAGGTATGCAACTCCCGGCAGGCCCATGAGAAGCCAGCTGCTCATATCCGAAGCCTCGGCGCTCATGGCGGTTACCAGCGCCCCAAGTTTGCGGCCTCCCAGATAGAATTCGTCGGCAGAATCACCGCCGCCCTTTTTGCTGAAATAAAAACCTACATATACCATGGCTGCCAGATACACGATGATGGCTGCCAGGATTCCTATTTGTCCAGTACTCATTTTTACCCTCCTGTTATGCGTTCCTTTGCGGAAAACGGACATAATGCTGACATTATAGCATGGGGTTAAGGGGAACGCAATACAGAACGAAGTATAGACTACATACTAGACTAATTATTAAAAAGTATAAATAAAACAACGTATTTATAATAAAAATAGACTAGACGATAATTGAAAAATATATAAGAAAAATTTTTTATACATATAAAGGCTTCATCTCCGGTCCCCTGCAATCATCCCCGCCACGGCAGGAAATGGCTCAGGAACGCAGGCATGACTGAGGCGCTGTACCTGCGCAGGGAGTATTCGCCGGCGCACAGACACCAGTCGTATAACAGGGCGCGTTCCGACAGGGCGTAAAGCTTGACCATCTCATTGACACTGGTTTCGGCATTCAGCTCGCCGGATTCCTGGCCCTGGGCGATGATTCTGCGGAGCAGCTTATAGTAGGTGCGGTTGTGGTCCAGCAGGTGCTTTTCACCGCTGGTTACCAGCTGGGTGGAGAGCAGGCGGGCCAGCAGGTCCAGGGATATGCTGTTTTCAATCATGCCGAAGAGCTCGCTGTTTAGAAAGAGAAGTTTGTCCATGGCCGACATCTCCGGTGTAAGGGTATCCATGAGTTCTTCGTATTTTTCATCAAAGAGCAGGCTCAGCGTGCTCAAAAGAGCATCCTTTCCGTCGAAATAGTGGTAAAAGGATCCCTTGGATGTATGGGAGAGTTCTATGATTTCCTCCACTGTGGTATCTTCATAGCCCTGTTCATAGAACAGCTGCCATGCTGCATTTACAATCTTTCCGCGGGTGTTGCGGGCATTTTTCTTGGCCATGTATGTACATCTCCTTGTGTTGGTTTATTCCTATTTTATAACTTAACACAGTTTTGCGGGATTCGCAATGCGGCTTGAGAGTGTTTTTGCATGTATGAATTCCGGCTGAGGTTATGGCTGATATGCAGGAATTGTATAGTATATTTGCAAGGAACCCATTGATTTTGAGGATTAATACGATTATAATTGTGTTCAAAATACATCTTATATCTACCCGAATGGAGGAACAGACTATGGAAAAGAAAGACCTGGACTGGGGAAATATCGGATTTTCCTATATGCCGACGGACAAGCGCTATGTGGCGAATTATAAAGACGGAGCATGGGACGAGGGCGGGATGACCTCTGACCCCAATGTGGTGATTAATGAATGCGCGGGCATCCTTCAGTACTGCCAGGAGATTTTTGAAGGACTTAAGGCTTATACCACTGAGGATGGAAGCATTGTCACGTTCCGCCCTGATCTGAACGCGGAGCGTATGATGGATTCGGCCAGGAGGCTGGAGATGCCGCCCTTCCCGAAGGAGCGATTCCTGGAGGCAGTGGACCAGGTGGTGAAGGCCAATGCAGCCTGGGTACCTCCATTCGGAAGCGGAGCCACCCTCTACCTCAGGCCCTATATGTTTGCCACAGGCCCTGTCATTGGCGTTAAGCCCTCCCAGGAGTACCAGTTCAGGCTTTTTGGAACGCCTGTAGGCCCTTACTTTAAGGGCGGAGCCAAACCTCTGACTCTTTGCGTCAGCGATTTTGACCGGGCAGCGCCCAACGGTACAGGCCACGTAAAGGCCGGACTGAACTACGCCATGAGCCTTCACGCGTCTGTCACGGCCCATGCCGCCGGATATGATGAGAACGTGTTCCTGGATCCCGGTACCAGAACCTATATTGAGGAGACGGGCGGAGCCAATTTCCTGTTTGTCACCAAGGACGGCGAGGTGGTGACACCTAAGTCTGATTCCATCCTTCCATCCATCACAAGACGCTCTCTTGTGTACGTGGCAGAGCATTATCTGGGCCTTAAGGTAACCCAGAGGCCTGTGAAGCTTTCTGAACTGGATGAGTTCGCAGAGTGCGGACTGTGCGGAACAGCAGCCGTCATTTCTCCGGTGGGCAGGATTGTGGACCACGGAAAGGAAATCTGCTTCCCAAGCGGCATGGACGCCATGGGACCTGTTACCAAGAAGCTGTATGATACCCTTACAGGCATTCAGATGGGAACCATCGAAGCGCCTGAGGGATGGATCCGCAAAATCGTATAACACCATATAATATCGGTTTGACTATTATAAAGTCAGAATATACGCAAACATGTGTTTAAACGCATAATCAGGGCCTCCCGGAATATATTGATAGTAATTGTATCATATATTCCGGGAGGTTTTAACATGAAAGGAACTATTAAGGGTAAAGTGTACCTTGGGCTCATGATGCTGTTTGCCATGACCCTGTGGCTGGCCGGCTGCTCCGCGTCAAAGGACAGCGGGGATAAGGTCAGGGACCTGGATTTCACAGTGGCAGGCGATATGGATGTGCCGGATGAGCTTAAGAATCTGATTGCTGAAAAACAGCAGCAGCCGTTTAAGCTCACATACAGTGATGAACAGAATCTGTACATAGCGGTGGGATACGGCGTACAGCCCACAGGCGGCTACAGCATCAGCGTCAATGAGCTCTATCTGACCGACAACTCTATTGTGGTCAATACGGAGCTTAAGGGCCCAGAAAAGGGGGAGAATGCCGGTGCGGAACAGTCTTTTCCATATATTGTAATCAGGACAGAGTATCTGGAAAATCCTGTGGTATTCCAGTAGCATAACCGGGCCGGGGGGAGGCAAAAGCCTGAAAAGAGGTATGAAACAGGGCGCAAACTGTAAAAAGCTCTTTTTAATTTGAATATCATATGCTATACTATACGATATTTAATCTTTTTAGGAAAATGTCGTATTACCGTAGCGTTGTATTAACTTGTTAAAGAAAGGCTGGAGTAAATATGATATTCAAGGACATATGGCTTGACATAAAGGCCGTACAGGAACGTGACCCCGCTGCCCGCAACGCCCTGGAGGTATTTCTTCTGTACCAGGGAATCCACGCCCTTATATGGCACCGGTTTGCCCACTGGTTCTATAATCACAGGATGTTTTTTGTGGCCAGGCTGATTTCACAGATTGCCCGTTTTTTCACCCTTATCGAGATTCATCCCGGTGCCCGGCTGGGCCGGGGCATCCTGATTGACCATGGATGCGGAGTGGTTATCGGAGAGACCGCAGTGGTGGGCGATAACTGCACCATTTACCAGGGGGTTACCCTGGGCGGCGTGGGAACCAAGAAGGGCAAACGCCATCCCACCCTGGGCAACAATGTGATGGTAGGCGCAGGCGCCAAGATTCTGGGCGCCTTTGAGGTGGGGGATAACTGCTCCATTGCAGCCAATGCAGTTTTGCTGAAGCCGCTGGAGGACAATGTGACCGCCGTGGGCATACCTGCCCGTCCAATCAAAAAGGATGGGGTTACCATACCAAAGGAAAAGAAAAGCCTGACGCTGGAGGAATACGAGACAATGAAACGGCGGATGGAACAGATGGAGAAGGAGATTGATTTCCTTAAGGGCGCCTTAAAAGAGGCCCGGTCTGAAAAATAACCTACCCAGGAGAAGATACACGGCAAATGAAACAGGAAGCACCCCATGTAAATATAGAGCGGAGTATCATAAAACAGTTCCGCAAGGAAATATGGCGCCCCTTTGTGAAGGGGCTTCAGGATTATGAGATGATAAAGGACGGCGACAAGGTGGCTGTCTGTATATCCGGCGGAAAGGATTCCATGCTTCTGGCCAAATGCCTCCAGCAGTTAAAGCGGCAGAGCCGGACGGATTTTGAGCTGGAGTTCATTGTCATGGATCCCGGATACAATCCGGACAACAGGAATCTGATTGAAGATAATGCAGCCCTTATGAATATACCGGTGCGCATCTTTGACTCGGATATATTTGACATTGTGGTGGACGTGGAGCAGTCCCCCTGCTACCTTTGCGCCAGAATGAGAAGAGGGTATCTGTACGCCCATGCCAGGGAGCTGGGGTGCAATAAGATAGCGCTGGGACATCATTTTGACGATGTGATTGAGACTATTCTTATGGGAATCCTTTACGGAGGCCAGATTAATACCATGATGCCCAAGCTTCACAGCACGAATTTCCAGGGCATGGAGTTAATCCGCCCCCTGTACTATGTAAAGGAAGAGGATATACTGGACTGGAAGGATTACAACGGTCTGCATTTCCTCCAGTGTGCCTGCCGGTTTACGGAGCGGATTGCAAAGGAACAGGCTGCAAGGGGCATGGCAGGGGAGGCGGCTGATATCGTGCACACCTCCAAGCGCCAGGAGATGAAGGAGCTTATCCGCTCCCTCAGAAAGACCAGCCCCTTCATAGACGCCAATATCATGAAAAGCGTGGAGAACATCAACCTGGATGCCTGCCTTGGCTATGTGAAAGACGGGGTGCGCCGCCACTTTATGGACGAATACGATGAAAGATAGAAAAAGAGCATAAATCACCTGCTGTCCGCATAGATTTTTCTAAAAGACTATGAGAGATGGCAGGTGTTTTTTATGGAATTGATAAAGAAGCAGATACATATGAACCAATGGAAGGGCAACGTGACCACGCAGATTACCCTGGACGATGACTTTATTGTACCGGATACCCTGGATGATATGGAGCAGGTCATGCTGGACACCGGCGAAATACAGATTGAGACAGTGAAGAACCAGGGGGATAAGGTGGCGGTAAAGGGGAAGCTGGAATTCCAGGTGCTGTACCGCAAGGAGAGCGGCGGGCTCCAGACCCTGGGCGGCAATATTCCCTTTGAGGAGGTTGTCAATGTCCAGGGCCTGGAGGAAAAGGATTACGTGGGGCTTAACTGGATGTTGGAAGACCTGAACACGGATATGATTAATTCCAGGAAGCTGGGAGTCCAGGCCATCATTACCCTTCAGGTGCGGGTGGAGACCCTGAGGGACGTGGAAGCTGCTGTGGATGTGGACATGGAAAATAACAGCCGTCCCGCAGGGGCCGGCATGTCTGACACGGACGGAGCGGGACAGGTGCAGGTGGAGACGCTTAAGCGCACGGCCAACGCGGCTGCCATTGCTGTCAGGCGCAAGGATACATACCGGATTAAGGAGGAACTGAGCCTTACCGGAGGCAAGCCCAACATAGGCCAGCTGTTATGGCGGGAAATGAAGCTGCGGGACGTGACCGCTAAACCACTGGACGGAAGGCTCCATCTGGACGGCGAACTCAGTGTTTTTGTTATTTACGGGGCAGAGGATGAAAATATGCCTGTCCAGTGGCTGGAGGAGACCATACCATTTTCAGGGGACATGGAAATGGGTGATGTGAAGGAGGACCAAATCCCCATGGTGACAGTGCGCCTGGCCCATAAGGACATGGAAGCCAAGCCTGATTACGACGGGGAAATGCGGGAAATGGATGTGGACGCGGTGCTGGAGCTGGATATCAAGCTCTACGAGGAGGAGGAGGTCGAGCTTTTAAGCGATATGTACTCCAACAACCGGGAGATAGAGCTGAACCGTTCAGACGCCTGTTTTGACCAGATACTGACCAGGAATGTGTGCAAATCCAAGGTGGCAGAGAAGCTGAGTCTGCCCCAGGCTGAGCGGATTCTCCAGATTTGCCACAATGAGGGGACCATCAAACTGGATGAGGTGGAAATCGGGGATGACTGCCTGGAGATTGACGGTGTGCTGGAAGTGACCCTTTTATATCTCACCAGCGATGACACGTCACCGGTCCAGTCCTCTGTGGAGCAGGTGCCCTTCCACTGCGTGGCGGAGGCCAGAGGAATCCGGGAGGACAGCGTGTACCAGCTGGATGCAGGGCTGGAACAGCTCAGCGCCGTGATGATGGGCGGGGACATGGTGGAAGTGAAGGCAGTGATTGCCCTGGACTTTCTGGTTCTGCAGCCGGTGTGCGAACCGGTGATTACAGGGGCAGCCATCCATCCCATGGATCTGCAGAAGCTCCAGGAGCTGCCGGGAATCGTGGGATACATCGTACAGCCGGGAGACAGCCTGTGGGAAATCGCAAAAAAATTCCATACAACAGTGGGCAATATCATATCCACCAACGAGCTGGCGGACGACCAGGTGAAACCGGGGCAGAGGCTGCTGCTGGTGAAAGAGATAGCCCAGGGACTGTAAGGGAGGTTCCTGCCGGAAGAGGCCGGCTGCTTTGGAAAAATGAGGTCCGGAAAGTGAAAGAGATCTGGAAACAAGACGGCTTCCAGGTCTTTTTCCTGTGATGCAAAAAAACTGTTATAGAACCCGGTTTTATGGTATACTATCAGAAGTTAAATGAAAAGAAGGTGCTATGCTATGGAATTGGAATTTAAGCCGGTGGTGGCCGGGGATATAGACAGGCTTCGGCCTTTTTACGGGCTGAGGCCCAATAAAACATGTGACAGTGTGTTTCTGGACAGTTTTTTGTGGAAGGACTATTATCATGTACAGTGCGCGGTGAGCGAGGGAAGAGCTGTTTTGTGGCTTATGGAAAAGGACGGCCAGGTTTCCACGGCCATGCCTCTGTGCAGGGAGGAGGACCTGCCTTACTTTTTTCAGCAGATGGTGGATTATTTTTCGGGTGTGCTTCACAAGCCTTTTTATATCTCCCTGGCCGATGAGGAAGCGGTACAGTGCCTGAACCTGGATCCGGCCCTTTTTGAGGTGGAGGAACAGGTGGATTTAAAGGACTACCTCTACAGCGGCGAGGAGCTGAGAAAGCTGGAGGGAAAGAAGTTTGTCAAGAAGAGAAACCACCTGAACGGCTTTAAGCGCACCTATGAAGGCCGGTATGAGTACAGGCGTCTGTGCTGCTCCGACCGTCATGAGGTGTGGCAGTTTATGGAGCGCTGGAGGCAGCACAAGGAGGAAGTGGGCGCCATGGAGCTGTCCCTGGATTATGAGGTGGCAGGGATCCACGATATACTTAAAAATTGTTCCAGCCTCTACGTGAGGATGGCCGGGGTATATATCGACGGCCAGCTGGAGGCGTTTACCATTGGAAGCCTGAATGTGCGTGAGAATATGGCTGTCATTCATATTGAGAAGGCCAACCCTGAAATCAGAGGTCTGTACCAGTTTATCAACCAGCAGTTCCTAATCAATGAATTTCCTGAGGCTGAACTGGTGAACAGGGAGGACGATGTGGGCATGGAGGGACTGAGAAAGGCCAAGATGAGCTATTGTCCCATTGGATTTGCAAGAAAATATATGGTGAGGGAACGATGATCCGGTATTTGGAGAAAAGTGAGTTCGGGGCGTGCAGGCCCCTTTGGCAGGAAGCGTTTCCGGAGGATTCCCGGGAATTTGCAGACTATTATTTTGATAAAAAAATACTACAGAGCTCCGTACTAGTGAAGGAGGACGGCACAGGCCGTATCGTCACCATGGCCCATATGAACCCATACAGGATCAATATGGGAAAGAAGATGTGGAAGCTGGATTATATCGTGGGCGTGGCTACGGCTGCCGACAGCCGCCACCGCGGACATATGAGGGATGTGCTCATGAAGATGCTGGGGGACATGCATCAGGACAGGAAGCCCTTCTGCTATCTCATGCCGGCCTCGCCGGATATCTACAGGCCCTTTGGGTTCCGGTATATATTTGACCAGCCTCAGTACAGACTGGGATCTGAGGCAAAGGAATGCCTTCAGAGGCGGGAACTTCGGCTGGACGGAAATCTCTGTTCCTCGCTGGCCGGATGGATGAACCACTGGCTCTCCTCCAGGTACCAGGTCTATGCGCTGCGCGACCGGGATTATATGGAGATGCTTCAGTCGGAGTTAGACAGCGAGGCGGGAAGCGTATATGGATGGTATGATGTGTCGGGGTCATTGCAGGCGTTCCAGGCCTTTTGGGGGCGTGAGAAGCAGGAGCAGAGGTTCCTGTATGCGGGCAGGGACAGATGGCTGGAACCGGACAGCGGCCAGCATGCGCCCAGACCGGCAATCATGGCCCGCATTACCGATGTGCGCTCCTTTATGGAGGCCATTGTCCTGGATGAAGGGTGTCCCTGTCCTGCCATGGATGTGATGGTCAATATCCATGACCCGCTGATACCGGGCAACAGCGGTTTGTGGAGATGGAAAATTGACGGAAACGGATCCTCCCTTACAAAGAAAGGGGTATCCCTGCCAAAGATTCATACCGGGGAATGCGCAGAGGAGCCGGATTATCCGGGGACGCTGGTTTCCACGGAGGTTTTGGATATTACCATAGAACAGCTGGCATCCTGGCTGTTTGGATACAGCGCCCTGGAGGAGCTGGCAGAGGGGGAACAAAATGGAGTGCCCTTCTGGTGCGCATATGTGCAGGTCCTGGACGGCGTGTATCTGGATGAGGTGGTGTAGATAAGGCTATAGATAAGGCTGCAAGATAAGGCTTATAGATAAGTCTATAGATAAGGCATGGGTTGCAGAGGCAGGAAGGGGTAATGTTATGAACGAAAAATGGCAGCAGTTAAAGGAATGGATTGGCGGCAGTGATAACATTGTGTTCTTTGGCGGAGCCGGAGTATCCACGGAAAGCGGGATTCCGGATTTCCGCAGTGTGGACGGGCTCTATAACCAGCAGTATAAGTACCCGCCTGAGACCATCATAAGCCATAGCTTTTATATGCGGTATCCGGAGGAATTCTACCGATTTTATAAGGACAGGATGCTGTTTACCGATGCTGTCCCAAACCAGGCCCACAAGGCCCTGGCCCGGCTGGAGGAGAGGGGGAAGCTTAAGGCGGTCATTACCCAGAACATTGACGGCCTCCACCAGATGGCGGGAAGCAGGGAGGTGCTGGAGCTTCACGGCAGTGTACATAGGAATTACTGTACCAGATGCGGACAGTTTTATGATCTGGACTACGTTGTAAAGAGCGATGGCGTGCCTCATTGCAGCTGCGGCGGTGTGATTAAACCCGACGTGGTCCTGTATGAGGAAGGGCTGGATGACAGGACACTGCAGAAATCCGTGGACTATATCAGACATGCGGACATACTCATCATAGGAGGGACATCCCTGGTGGTGTATCCTGCGGCAGGACTGATTGACTACTACAGAGGCCATAAACTGGTGCTCATCAATAAAGCGGCCACCTCAAGGGATTCCCAGGCGGATCTGGTTATCAGCGATCCGATTGGAGAGGTCCTTGGGACTGTGGTTGATTAGGAAAGGAAGGTATCACAGATGTATCAGGCGGCAGAGAACAGATACGGCAGCATGGAATATAAACGCAGCGGCAGAAGCGGTGTCCTGCTTCCAAGAATATCCCTGGGACTGTGGCAGAATTTTGGACTGGAAAAGAGCCTGGAGGAACAGGAGGCTGTTCTTTTCAGGGCATTTGATATGGGTATCACCCATTTTGACCTGGCAAATAACTATGGATTTCCGGCGGTGGGAAAGGCGGAGGAAAATTTTGGTTCCGCTCTCCGGGACGGTCTGGGAAGGTACAGGGATGAGCTGTTTATCTCCACAAAGGCAGGGTTTGATTTCTGGCCGGGACCATACGGCAACTGGGGATCGAGGAAGTACCTTATGGCCAGTCTGGATTCCAGCCTAAAGCGTATGGGACTGGAGTATGTGGATGTATTTTACCATCACCGTCCTGACCCTGAGACACCCCTGGAGGAGACCATGGGCGCCCTGTCAGACATGGTGCGCCAGGGAAAAGCGCTGTATGTGGGGATTTCCAATTATCAGGCAGAGGAAGCAGAGGCAGCCATCCGCATACTGAGGGAGAACAAAACCCCCTGTCTGCTTCACCAGCCGCGGTACAATATGTTCGAGCGCTGGGCGGAGGACGGCCTTTTCGAGCTTCTGGACCGTGAGGGCGTGGGCTGCATATGCTACAGCCCCCTGGCACAGGGCGCCCTGACGGGCAGATATCTGGATGGGATACCGGAAGGATCCAGGGCTTCAAAGGAAGGGACCACTGTGGGCGGCAGATATCTGACAGAGGACAAGCTGGTAAAAATCAGGGCTCTGAACAAAATGGCAGGGGAGCGCGGACAGTCCCTGGCCCAGATGGCCCTGGCCTGGGTACTTCGCAGGAAGGAAGTCACCAGCGTTCTCATAGGGGCCAGCAGTATTGCACAGCTGGAGGATAACGCAAAGGCCCTTGACAGCCCGGCATTCAGCTGTGAAGAGCTGGCTGACATAGAAGGCATACTGAAAGGGTGACAGGCAGCGGCCAGACCCATATACAGAAATGGAGATATGGCATGAATGAAAAGTTGAATTATGAAGTAGGGGACATAGTAAAGCTCAAAAAGACCCATCCCTGCGGCAGCAGCCAGTGGGAAATCCTCAGGGTGGGAGCTGATTTCAGGCTTAGATGCATGGGGTGCGGACATCAAATCATGATTGCCCGCAGGCTGGTGGAGAAAAATACCAGAGGACTTACCAAGGCAAAAGAGGATTCCTAAGCAGCCGCCCCCTGGAGATACCGCGAAATCCGTCATAAAAATGAAAGAAAACAAAAAAACATCTTGCATTTGTCCAGGGAATTTGTTAAAATAATACTCCGTGACATATTATATCCTTGCTCCTGTTACTGAAAGCAGGGGCCAGAGACCACAAGGAGGTAAAGCAAGATGAACAAGTATGAATTAACCGTTGTTCTGAATGTGAAGCTGGAAGACGAGCAGCGTGCAGCAGCAATCGAAAAGGTAAAGGGTTACATTACCCGTTTCGGCGGCACTGTAACAAATGTAGATGAATGGGGCAAGAAGAGACTTGCTTATGAAATTCAGAAGATGCACGAAGCTTACTACTACTTCATCCAGTTCGAGTCTGATTCTGTATGCCCGAATGAAGTAGAGGCTCACATTCGTATTATGGAACCAGTGATCAGATACTTATGCGTTAAGGCAGAGGCATAAGGGATACCCAGACCGCCTATGGCGGGAGAGAAAAAGGAAGTGTGACCGTATGAACAGAGTTATCTTAATGGGAAGATTGACAAGAGACCCGGAAGTCAGATATTCACAGGGAGAGCGTTCCATGGCTATAGCCAGGTACACCCTTGCAGTGGACAGAAGGGGACGCAGGGGCCAGGACAGCTCCGCGGAGCAGCAGACAGCCGATTTTATCAACTGTGTTGCATTTGACCGCGCTGCCGAGTTCGCCGAGAAGTATTTCCGTCAGGGAATGCGGGTGCTTGTGTCAGGCAGAATCCAGACAGGTAGCTATGTAAATAAGGAAGGTCAGAAAGTATACACCACCGAGGTCATTTTGGATGACCAGGAATTCGCAGACAGTAAGGGTGCGGCGTCTGAAATGGGAGGATATGCCCAGGCAGCTCCTTCTCAGAGACCGGCTCCTACCAGTGCGATTGGTGATGGGTTTATGAACATTCCTGATGGAGTGGAGGACGAAGGACTTCCATTTAACTAGGATGTTCCATGGTTAATAATAAAGGAGGACAACACCAATGGCATTTAATAAAACAGACAGACCAGATGGCGCTAAGATGAGAAGACCAGGCGGAATGCGCAGAAGAAAAAAAGTTTGTGTATTCTGTGGAGATAAGAACGGAACCATTGATTATAAGGATGTTAACAAGTTAAAGAGATACGTATCCGAGAGAGGAAAAATCCTTCCCCGCCGTATCACAGGCAACTGTGCAAAGCACCAGAGAGCCCTGACTGTAGCTATCAAGCGCGCACGTCATATCGCTCTTATGCCATATACCTGCGATTAATTCTTTGTTCAGCAGGGATTGATGGGTAAAATGATAACGGGATTCCATATGTGATGTATGGAGTCCCGTTTTTGCGTTTGTGTTTTTTGCCTTATGTTTTCCGGCTGCCCTTAATCCCCGCAGCATCCGCCCTTGACCTTCATCAGCCTGGCCTCCCCCAGGATGAAGATGGTAGCGCCGCCAATGACGATGGTTTTCTGTACATCCACAAACATATGGCCATTGTATTCCTGGTCCTCTATCTCCATGGCGCGTTCTTTGCAGTTGGAAGACACCAGCTGCAATACTTCGTCCGTCCGTTCCGTCCCCACCAGGAATACATTAAGTTTCCTGCTGGAAACCAGCCCTTTGGCGTCTATCCTGGTGGCCTGAATCTGGCTTCTCTTAAATGCGGATGCCAGTGATTCAGCATCATTCTCCTGTACGATAATCAGCATCAGGTTCATATCCATAAGCATACCTCCGTTACCTCATTGAGAGTTTTGTCTATAATAAGGCATTGTACCACAATGAGGCATGGATCAAAAGAAGAATCAGTAGTGTATTACATCTTTTGCCTCACGGATTTTACAAAGGACAGGAGCAGCCTCTCTGCTTAACAGGTAACGCAGAGTGGACGGAGGAACAAGGGAGGGGAGAAGCTCCATATGGTTTTCCTTAATGGCCCTGCGGACCGTGGAAGCGCTGATGGCAGCGCCATCCTGCTGCCTGCGGGGGATGACGCTGCATTGGATTCCGGCTTTTGGCAACTCTTTTTCCATAATCTGGTTATAGATGCCTGTTACCCGGCTGTGGGGTTCCTCTCCCACATAGCGCCTGCCAATGCCCAGGGCATGGGCGATTTTCGTGAAGATGACCAGGTCCAGTTTTGCATGGCTTTCAATGACAGAGTCCATGTCCTTTTGGAAGTAACTGGGGAAGGTGGCGCTGCTGATAATATAAGGGCCGCTGTCATGATATATGATATTGTCCAGATGGGAGGTTCCCTCTGTTACAAGGCGCCTGCGCACCTTAAACGGTATTAGGCTTGCGTCCTCGCTGACCATGAACAGGTGGACCGTGTCATTTTCCGCTGAGGCCCGTTCTGTCAGGTACAGATGGCCCAAGGTGAAGGGGTTTGCGTTCATTACCAGGGCAGCGCACCTTTCCTGAGAGGATGCCCTTCCTGATTCGCCTGATTCACTGGAGAGTCTCTGTAAATAAGAGGAGAATCCGTTTTTTCTGTTTTCCATAAAAACAACCTGTCCGTCTGTCCGGGCAATCTCATAAAAACCCAGGTCTGCAAAGAACCGGGCAGAGCTGCATTTTGTATACAGAAACAGATGGGTATTACCGCGGGATACCTGAATCTCCATAAGATGGGTCATGATTTGATTCATGAGACCTTCACCCTGGTGGCAGCGGCCTACAGCCAGGCACCGGAGTGTATTGCCAAAGCAACTGCCGGCGGCGACCAGATTCATTTCCTCATCAAACATGCCGCAGGTGTAATCCAGGTTGGCGTCCCTGCGGATGCCTTCTGATGTCAGAAGCAGGTCCAGCTGCTGGTTGGCTGGCTTGTCGTCAGGTCTGATTTGTGATATGTAATAGTCGGACATAGCTTACTCCTTTTAACCCTATTCTATAGCAGTATGGAGTAAATTTCCACTTTATTTTAAAAGCCGGGGGGACAGAGCTATTGACATTTTTTGCGTGTAATGATATAAATAAAACCATACTAATTTGCTATGAATAGTGTGGTTTTGCTGCGCGGCGCAGCGCTGTGCAGAGACGGATGCCGGTTTTAAGGAGGAAACTTATGAAACATACAAAAGGAACAGCAGGGAGAAGGGCAGGCAGATTTCTGGCCCTGGCTTTATCTGCGGCCATGGTCCTGTCATCGGCAGGATGTGCGGGCAAAGGCGGCAGCCAGCCGTCGGGCCAGGCGGAATCAGGCCAGGCAGCAGCGGGCCAGACCCAGTCAGCGGCCGCTGGCAGCGGGAAGATTGTCAATATCGGAGTGACCAGCTCTCTCAATACGCTGAATCCCCTGCTGATGGACGGCGTGGAGATGAATAAATATGCAACAGGTCTTATGTTCCTGCCCCTGGTGGAACTGGACCAGAACATGGAATTTGAGGGAATGCTGGCTGATTCCGTGACAGCTGAGGACGAGAGAAATTTCCTGGTGCACATTGATGATAAGGCCGTATGGTCCGACGGGACTCCGGTCACTGCGGACGACGTGGTGTACACGGCTCTCAGGCTGTGCAGCCCGGTCATCGGAAACCCGGCTATGATGTATTATGTATTTGAAGGCGTGGGCGACAACGGGTTTGTAGAAGAAGGGGCAGACCATGTGGAAGGCATTACCAGGGTGGATGATAAGACCGTGCGTTTTACCACCAAGGCACCCATGTCGCTCATAACCTTTAACAGTTCTTATGCCCGCTATCTCATGCCCCTTCCAAAGCATGTGATTGGGGATATAGATGAGAAGGCGCTGACGTCAGCCCCATGGTTTAGCCGCCCGGACGTGGTGAGCGGTCCCTATAAGGTGACAGAGTTTGATCGGGACCACTATGTGTCTTATGAGGCCAACAAAGACTACTGGAAGGGGGCTCCCAAGATTGAGCGCCTCAACATAAAAATCGTGGAAGGCAGCCAGCTTTATGCCGGGCTTAAGTCCGGGGAAATCGACATTACCCAGAACACCATGAGTACCATTCCCCTGGAGGACTATGAGAGTGTGGCGGCGCTGGAGAACGTGGAGGTTTCCTACGGAGACCCCATTACCAACCAGTCCGTATTCATCAATACAGCCAGAATCACCGATACAAAGGTGCGTCAGGCCATGCTGTACGCAGTGGACCGGAACCAGCTTCTGGAGCAGCTCTTAAAGGGAAACGGAGAAGTGGCGGACGGTTTCCTGTCATCAGCCAGCCCGTATTTTGACAGTACCCTGGTGCCTGTTTCCTATGATCCGGAAAAGGCAAAGAGCCTGCTGGCACAGAGCGGATGGGACCAGAGCAAAAGCATCCGTTTCTGCATTGACTCAGGCGACAGTACCTTTGTGAACGCTGCTTCTGTTATAGCAGCCCAGTGGGCCGCGGTGGGCATCAAGGCAGATATCCAGACCATGGACATCAATACGCTGATGAGCACTGCTTCCAGCGGTGATTTTGATGTGTTGTCCGTGCAGTATACGTATCCTCCGGTGGATCCTTACGCGGACGTTGCCTGGCTCTTAGGCGGCCAGGGCAGCTGGACCGGCTATACCAGGCCGGAGGTGGAGGAAGCCCTGTCAAATGTGGCCCTGACAAACGACAAGGACAAGTTGAAGGAGCTGTACGGGATTGTAGACCGGAGCGTCCAGGAGGATGTACCCATGTTTTCAGCCTACATTATCAAGACCATGGCAGCGGCCAATAAGCGCCTGACCGGGGTTAAGCCCAGCGTCTATGGCTTCTTCAATCATGTGGAGCAGTGGGATGTATCCCAATAGAATATGTTCCATTTGAATGTATCCCGGCAGGACAACCCCATAATCGGAACGTATGAACAGATTCCCGGAGGGCATATGCTCTCTGGGTATCTTCATTCATGGGAAATGGGCCATTAATATTAAGAAATGAGGAAACAATATGTCACATATCCTTGAAGTCACAAATCTGGAAGTTGAATTTTCCGGTGACGGGGGGAAGAATATCAGTGTGGACCACGTGGGATTCCATGTGGATTCGGGGGAGATAGTCTGTATTGTAGGGGAGTCGGGCTGCGGCAAAAGCGTCACAGCCCTGTCTGTCATGGGACTTTTGGGAAAAGGGGGCAAGGTGACGGCCGGCCGGGTCCTGTTTGAGGGAAGGGATTTGCTCTCCATGACGGAGCGGGAGTTGGACGGAGTCAGGGGAGACCGGCTGACCATGATATTCCAGGACCCTCTCACTTCCCTGAACCCAGTATTTACCATCGGGAGCCAGATGACGGAAAGCATCCGGGCCCACATGGGGCTGGGAAAAGATGAGGCCCGGGAGAGAGCGTTGTCCCTTCTTAAGAAGGTGGGGCTGCCGGACACCCTATCTGTGATGAAAAAATACCCGCACCTGCTGTCGGGAGGCATGCGCCAGCGCGTCATGATTGCAATGGCCCTTTCCTGTAATCCGTCCCTTCTGATTGCCGATGAGCCGACCACGGCTCTGGATGTGACGATTCAGGCCCAAATCATGGACCTGATTCTGGAGCTTAAGGAGGAGATGGGCATGGCGGTGCTGCTCATCACCCATGACATGGGACTGGTGGCTCAGATGGCAGACCGGGTGTTAGTGATGTATGCGGGGCAGCTCATTGAGCAGGCCCGGGTGCTGGAGCTGTTTGACCATCCGGCCCATCCCTATACCAGAGCATTGCTGCGTTCTGTACCCGGCATCAGGGATGAGGAGGACAGAAGACTGGAGTCCATAGAGGGGATTGTGCCGGAGCATTACGACCGGATTCGAGGGTGCCGTTTTGCCAGGAGATGTCCCTTCAGGACAGAGATATGCATGAAGCCGCAGCAGGAGATGTCTGTGGGGGACTCCCACATTGTGCGGTGCTGCAGGGCGAAGGAGGTGCTGGCAGATGGCTGATACATCCCGGGTCCCCCTGCTTTCTGCGGAGGGACTGAAAAAATATTATACGGCAAAGTCGGGCATGTTCTCCCGTTCCGCCGGTGTGGTGCGGGCTGTGGACGGGGTTTCCTTTCAGCTGTTTGAGGGGGAGACTCTGGGGCTGGTGGGTGAATCCGGCTGCGGTAAATCCACGCTGGGACGCCAGCTGGTAGGGTTGGAACATCCGACAGGAGGACGGGTTGTCTACGACGGTCATGACCTGGGCCATATGAGCCAGGCCCAGATGAAGCCCTTCCGCACCCAGCTGCAGATGATATTCCAGGATTCCTATTCATCCCTGAACCCCAGGAAGCATGTGTTTGAGATACTGGCAGAGCCCATGCTGTATCATGGGCTGGCCAAACGCGGGGATGTGTATTCCCATGTGGAGAGGCTGCTGGATATGGTGGGGCTTCCTAAGAACTGTCTGGGAAGATATCCCCATGAATTCTCCGGCGGACAGAGGCAGCGCATAGGTATTGCCAGGGCCCTTTCCCTGAATCCCAGACTGCTGGTGTGCGATGAACCGGTCAGCGCCCTGGATGTGTCCATCCAGGCCCAGATACTGAACCTGCTCAGGGATTTACAGAAGGAGCTGGGACTTACCTGCATCTTTATCGGCCACGGACTGGGGGCTGTGAACTATGTCAGCGACCGGATTGCCGTCATGTACCTGGGGAAGATGGTAGAGATTGCGGACCGGAAGGAGCTGTTTGACCACCCTCTTCATCCGTATTCCAGGGCTCTGTTCGAGGCGGTGCCCATCGCTGATCCGAGGAAACGAAGGAAGCGTTCAGAGGGAATTGTGGGCGGGGAGACTGCGTCAAATGTAAATACGCCTTCAGGATGTCCCTTCCACCCCAGATGCCCTCACTGTAAGGGGGAGTGCATGAGCAGGGAAATGGAGCTGAGGCCGGCGGTTCCCGGAAGCAGCCACCTGACAGCCTGTATCCGGTTTAAGGAATTAGAGAAGGAGGACGGGAAGGTATGACAAAATATATACTGAAGCGTATTCTGATTGCTATTCCCACCCTGCTTGGCATTACCATGATTGACTATGCCATCATGTGTTTTGCGGGCAGTCCCCTGGAAATGCTTCAGGGAGCCCGTATTTCCCAGGAAGCCATTGCTGCCAAGGAGGCGGCCATGGGACTGGACAAACCCTTTTATATACAGTACTTTATCTGGCTTGGGCAGCTTCTATCCGGAAACATGGGGTACTCCGTGAAATCCTACGAGGCGGTCAGCGCCATGATTGGAAGCCATCTGGGACCAACCCTCCTTCTGATGGGGGTGTCGCTGATAGTAAGTCTTATCATGTCGGTGCCTGCCGGGATTTACAGCGCCATCCACCAGTATTCCAAGGGGGATTACGCTGTGGTCACAGCCTCCTTTTTCGGAAGCAGCATACCGGGATTTTTCCTGTCCCTGCTGCTAGTGTACCTGTTTACCGTGAATCTGGGCATACTGCCATCCGGAGGCATGACCACCCTGGGAACTGCGGGCGGCGCAGCGGATGTGGCGGCCCATATGGTGATGCCTGTGCTGGTGCTGTCTGTCTCCATGGCAGGTACCAATATCCGGTATATCCGCAGCGCCATGCTGGAAATCCTCCAGCAGGACTATCTGCGCACAGCCAGGGCCAAGGGAATCGGGCGCAGGATGGTCATATATAAGCACGCCCTGCGCAATGCCCTGGTGCCCATTGTGACGGTTATCGGCATGCAGATTCCGGTGCTGTTTGGCGGCGCGGTCATTGTGGAGCAGCTGTTTTCCTGGCCCGGACTGGGACTTATGACCATGAGCGCCATTCTGAACCGGGATTACCCGGTAATCATGGGCGTCTGCCTGCTTTCCGCCGTGGTGGTGCTGGCAGCCAACCTGGTGACGGATATTCTGTACGCCATTGTAAACCCGGCTATTCAGTATGACTGACAGACCGGCGCAAGTACTTGACAGGAGTAAGCATAGATAGAATGAAAATGAACAGAAAGAACCCCTATGGGGACATTGGAAGAGAAAATTACTGGCAGACCGTCAGGCGGCGGTTTCTCCACCACCGTCTGGCCTGCATCAGTCTGGTGGTGCTGGCAGTTATCTGCACAGCGGCCATCCTGGCGCCTGTCATAGCGCCCTATGACCCGGATGCCATCGCAGGACCCTTTGGCGCCCCGCCGGGCCCGGGGTTCCTGCTGGGAACAGACCAGATCGGACGGGATATGTTCTCCCGCTTATTATATGCAACGCGTATTTCTCTGCTGGTGGGCGTGCTGGCTACAGCCATATCCACTGCCATTGGAGTCAGCCTGGGTCTGCTGGGGGGATACTTTGGAGGCTGGCTGGACATAGCCATCATGCGTTTTACAGACATGGTCATGTCCTTTCCGTATATACTTCTGGTGCTGGTGGCGGCAGCCATCTTTGAACCGGGGCTCTGGAGCATCATACTGATTCTCGGATTTGTGGACTGGCCCGGCATTGCCCGGCTGGTGAGGGGCAATGTGCTGAGCCTGCGGGAGACTAATTTTGTCAAGAGCAGCATAGTGGCCGGGATGCCTGCCAGACATATCCTGTTTTCAGAGATACTTCCCAATACCGTTGCGCCCATTCTGGTGTACGCCACCTCGGTCATGGCATTGTCCATGCTGGATGAGGCTTCCTTAAGCTTTCTGGGCATGGGGGTGCAGCCGCCCACAGCCAGCCTGGGCAATATGCTCAACAGCGCCCAGTCCCTGACCGTGCTGACAAAGCAGCCCTGGCTCTGGATTCCGCCCGGACTCCTGATAGTGGTCCTGGTGGTTGCCATCAATTTTGTGGGCGATGCCCTGAGAGACGCCCTGGACCCGTCCGCGGTTCTGAATCTGGGTGGAGCAAAACAGGATACGCCAGAACAGGATGCAGCAAAACAGGATACGCCGGACAGCTTATAACAATACTGGAACGCACACAAAAGGAGTATATCCATGACCATCCATCAGATAGAATGTTTCCTGGAAGCAGCCAGGACCCTTAATTTTACGGAGGCAGCCAACCATCTGTATATATCCCAGCAGGGGTTGAGCCGCCAGATAGCATCTCTGGAAAAGGAACTGGAGCTGCGGCTTTTTGACAGGACCACCAGGGATGTGAGGCTGACCCGCAGCGGTGAGCTTCTTTTGTGGCGCTGGAAGGATATCCCCAAGGAAATATATGACTCCGTGGATATGGCCAGGGAGGAAGGGGAGAGAGCCAAACGCAGGATTAATCTGTCTGTGGTGGGCATGAGCGGCATCATAGAGATGGCGGGCAACATACTGGCTGATTATATGGCCTTTGACCCGGAGGTGGAATTTGAAATCAATGAATTCACCAATATAAAAGATATAACCAACGGAAACCCGGATTTGATGATGACGGTAAGTTTTACTCCTTCCTACGAGCAGCTTAAAGAGAAGTGCGGCCTGATGGTTATAAAAAAGCTGCCCTTATACTATGTCATGTCCAAGAAAAATCCCCTGGCACAGAAGGAAGATGTGGTCATGGAGGATTTTAAGGGAGAGACCATGCTCTGTCTCTTCAAGAATTTTTTTGCCGGCGCCGAGCTGCGGCTGTTTGAACTGATTGCCAAGCAGGAGCACGTCCTTCAGAAGGCCCGGTATTATGAAAATGTCAACAGCCTGGAGCTGGCAATTATTGCCAATGAAGGGATTCATATCGGCTTTAAAGAATTTTATCACAACTACGGGGAACGCCTGGTTATGCACCCTATGCCCAACTCCAGGAACCAGGCCTATGCCAGCGTCATCATTGTATGGCGTAAAGAAAATGAGAAAAGACTTGAAAGTTTTATTAAATTTTTGAAAAATAATTATAATTAACAACAATGTGTTGTTAATTATCCGCATTTTGGTGTTAGACAAAAAGGGGGGCAACTGTCTAAAATACAAGATGGTTGGTAAAAAAGAAGGAAGCCGTAATTTGGGGAAGGGCTGTGGACCAAAGCAGCTCGTTTCCCTTGTTTTTTTCTGGTGCTGTATTCCATCACTGGACAGCGCCGGTGCTATGACAGATTCTCATACTAAAAAGGACATGAAAGGAAAGAGGAGAAGATGAAAAAGGCAAGGACGCGCATTATCTGGGGAATCGTGATTGTAATTATAGCAGTCATTGTGATTGCCCGAGTTTTCAAGAAGGAAGAGCCTGTTGTCCCTACCCCGGATCCGGTGGTAACGGTGCAGACGCCGCATATGGGCGACATATTACTGACAACAGACCTGGTAGGCACCATTGAGCCGGCCGACATTGTATACATATATCCCAAGGCAGGAGGCGACGTGACAGCTGTCAACGTGAAGGCCGGGGATGTGGTTGCAGCCGGACAGGTGCTGCTGGAGATTGATACAAAGCAGGTGGACACATCCAAAAACTCCATGGACGCGGCAAAGGTGGCATGGGATGACGCACAGTCTACCCTGGCCCGTATGGCTCCGCTCCATGCCTCAGGTTTTGTATCTGATAAAGAGTTTGAGGGATATCAGACCGCTGCTGAGGCCAAGAGACTTCAGTATGAGTCCGCCAAGATTGCATATGAAAACCAGATGGAATTCAGCCATGTAACATCCCCTATAAGCGGACGGGTGGAGCAGCTCAATGTGGAGGTTCATGATACAGTCGGAAACTCCAACCAGCTCTGCGTTATCGCGGGAGACAGCGGCAATAATGTGACTTTCTATGTGACTGAGAAGGTAAAGAACCACCTGAACCCGGGTGATCCCATTACGGTCATCAAGGAAGGAACCGAATACGGCGGCAATGTCATTGAAGTCAGCAACATGGCTGAGGCATCCGTGGGCCTGTTCAAGATAAAGGCGTCTGTGGATGACAATGAGACCATGGCGGCCGGAACCAGTGTGGAGCTGCGGGTGCCTTCTGCATCTGCCAGGAATGCCATTCTGATTCCAAATAACTGTGTATATTATAAATCAGGCGATGCCTACGTATATACATATGACAACGGCATCATCCATGAGGTACCCGTGGAAGTGGGTATCTATGACAGTGAGAATATCGCGGTGCTTTCAGGAATCACCCTGGATGACCAGATCCTCACCACCTGGACCTCCGAATTAAAGGAGGGGACCAAGGTGACACTGGAGATCGAGGCGCCGGCAACCATTGAGATGAATGGAACGGAAACCGATGCCCAGATAAAGATGCAGGTCATCCAGGAAACCGATCAGACAGACAAAGCTGAAAGTCCGGCCGCAGACCAGAGTCAGGCACAATAGAAGGAGGCAGGAAAATGGGCTTAACAAAACTTGTCTTAAGAAGGCCGGTCAGTACGGTTCTCGCAATCCTGTGTCTGATTGTGTTCGGCTTATCCTCGGTGATGAAATCACCGCTGGAGCTGATGCCGGATATGAACATGTCCATGATGATTGTAATGACCGTTTACTCCGGCGCCAGCCCTGACGATGTCAGCGAGCTGGTCACCAAACCGATTGAGGACAGGGCCAGTACCCTGAGCGGTCTGGATACCATATCCTCCCAGTCAAAGGAGAACATGTCCATCGTCATGCTGAAATATAAGTACGGCACGGATATGAACGATGCGTATGATGATTTAAAGAAACAGATGGACCTGGCTAAGGTAGAGCTTCCTGAGGATGCGGATGACCCCATCATGCTGGAGCTGAATACCAGCCTGAAGCCAAATGTAATCATGGCGGTCAGCCATGGTGAGGACGACGATCTGTACAATTATGTAAACAATGAGATTGTCCCTGAATTTGAGAAGCTGTCAACAGCAGCCGAGGTTTCCATCACCGGCGGACTCCAGAAATACATCAAGGTGGAGCTGATGCCGGAGAAGCTGAAACAGTACGGCGTATCCATGAGCTCTATTGCCAGCGATATTGCGGGATCGGATATCACATATCCGGCAGGAGATACGCAGGTGGGTGACCAGAAGCTGTCTGTGTCAACCGAGCAGCCCTTTGAGACCATGGACAGTCTCAATGATATTCCGCTGACCGTATCCGGTGGCCAGACCGTATACCTGAGCGATGTGGCCAAGGTATATATGGGCGCGGATGATGTGGAAAGTATTGCGCGTTATAAGGCTGAGAACGGACTTCCCGAGGATATCGTGGCCCTGACTGTCAGCAAGCAGCAGGACGCCGCCACTCTGAATGTCTCAAAAGATGTAAAGCGGGTGGTGAATGAGCTTACCGCCAAGGATCCAAGCCTGCAGATTACCATAGTAGATGATGACAAGGATTCCATCATGTCGTCCCTGAGCTCTGTTATCGAGACAATGGTACTGGCCATTATCATTTCCATGGTCATCATTTGGCTGTTCTTCGGGGACCTGAAGGCGTCTATGATTGTAGGCAGCTCCATACCCGTATCCATCCTGTCGTCTCTCATACTGATGCAGCTCATGGGCTTCAGCCTTAATGTTATTACCCTGAGCGCCCTGGTGCTGGGTGTCGGTATGATGGTGGATAACTCCACTGTTGTGCTTGAGAGCTGTTTCAGGGCCACGGATGACACAGGATTCCGGGAATTTTCCAAGGCGGCCTTAAACGGTACCGGCGTGGTGTACCAGTCAGTTATCGGTTCCACGCTGACCACCTGTGTGGTATTCCTTCCGCTGGCCATGCTGGGTGGTATGACGGGGCAGATGTTCCGGCCTCTGGGCTTTACCATTGTGTTCTGTATGACGGCATCCCTTATATCGGCTATCACGGTGGTGCCTCTGTGCTATATGATTTACAAGCCGGTGGAGAAAAAGACAGCTCCCCTGTCCAGACCTGTTGAAAAGATGCAGGAAGCCTACAGGGGAATCATGACAAAGCTTCTGAACAAGAGGGGACTTGTCATGCTGGCATCTGTAGCGCTCCTTCTGTTCTCCTTCTTCATAGCCAAGTTCCTGCGTGTGGAGATGATGGCTGAGGATGACCAGGGCCAGATATCCATTACCGCGGAAGTAAAGCCGGGTATGACCATTGATAAAGTGGACCATATCATGAAGCAGATAGAGGATATTATCTCCCAGCAGGGGGATGTGGAATCCTATATTACTCTGGCCGGAAGTTCAGGACTGAGCATGAGCTCGGATCCCAACATCACTGTTTACCTTAAGAAGGACAGAAAGATGGAGACAGATGAGGTGGTCCGCCTCTGGAAGCAGCAGCTGGGCGGAATCTCCGATACCAATATAACAGTGGAAGCCTACTCACAGGTCAGCGCCATGATGGGTTCGGATGATGAATACTCCGTGGACCTTCAGAGCACAAATTACGATGACCTGAAGGCGGTCAGCGACCAGCTGGCAGAAAACTTAAGCAAACGTCCGGAGCTGACCAAGGTCCATTCCGACCTGGAGAACGCGGCCTCAGTTGTCAAGGTGACGGTGAATCCCATCAAGGCAAGGGCGGCAGGACTGACGCCGGCCCAGATTGGCGGTACCCTGAACAACATGCTCAGCGGCACCACTCCCACCTCCCTTAATATTGACGGAAATGATATTGATGTAAAGGTAGAGTATCCTAAGGAGCGCTATAAGACCCTGGATCAGATTGAGACAATTACCCTTCAGACGCCCAAGGGCAGCTCCGTGGCGCTGACAGATGTGGCTGACATTCACTTTGCAGACAGCCCGGCATCCATCACCAGGCAGGATAAGCAGTACCGCGCCACTATTAGCGGTATCTATACCGAGAATTCGGATAAAAACACAAAGGCCCTGCTTTTAAGCGAGGTGGTGCAGCCGGCTGTAAGTGATAATGCAAATGTAACCATTGCCCAGAACCAGATGGATGAATCCATGACAGAGGAGTTTACGGCTCTGTTCCAGGCCATTGCCCTGGCTATCTTCCTGGTATTCGTGGTCATGGCGGCCCAGTTCGAGTCGCCCAAGTTCTCAATCATGGTAATGACCACCATTCCGTTCTGCCTCATAGGTGCCTTTGGTCTTTTGTGGCTGGCAGACAGCGCCATCAGCATGACGTCCCTGCTGGGATTCCTGATGCTGGTTGGTACGGTTGTTAATAACGGTATTCTGTATGTGGATACGGTAAACCAGTACCGCAGGGAGATGGATTTAAATACTGCTCTGGTGGAAGCGGGCGCTACCCGTCTGAGACCTATCCTGATGACCACCCTGACCACGGTTGTGTCCATGGTGCCCATGGCCCTTGCTCTGGGCGACAGCGGTTCCACCACACAGGGTCTTGCCCTTGTTAATATCGGCGGCCTGACCGCATCCACCATTCTGTCGCTGCTTATGCTTCCTGCATACTACAGCCTGATGAACGGCGGCGGAAAGAAACGGATGATTATTGCGGATTAGTCCGGGTGCGTTAAAAAGATGTTAAAAAATTACTGTTTCAAATAACAGGATAAAATGATATGATGTTATTAAATAGGCTGTAGCTTATGACGCAGATGGAAGGCGTTGGGACTGCAGCCTATTTTAATAAAAAAATTTGTTATTAATGTAACAAATAGGTCCCGCCGGATGTGATGTTTAAGGGGGCAGCTATTAAAATATGGATAGAAGTTTTTTGTATGCTGTACAAAAATATTTAGAAAGTCTAAAATTTTTTCATGAAATATTGAGAAAGTGGATTGATAAATTTTTATGCATGGGTTATAATCTATTCATATTGTACAAAAAAAATAGGAAAGCTATGGACAAATACTGGATAAGTTGTCATTTTGCAACACAAACGTATGGTCCATCGTATTCCCGGAGGCATATCTGCGCAAACTAACCATATATTCCGGCAGGATAGCTAACGGGATTCCGGTACAGAAAGGGGGATTTGGATTGGCCCAGGAGACGATTGACGCAATCCGTCAGGCAGAAACGGCCGCGGAAGCAGCCGAGAAGGAAGCAGTAAAAGAGGCGGAGGCAATTGTGGCAGAGGCAAAGGCTCAGGCGGCGCAGATGAAGGCAGAGATGACGAAATCTGCCAGAGAAGGCGCCATGGGGGCCGAGGAGGATGCCAAGGCTCAGAGCGAGCGGATGATGCAGGCGGCCGGTGCCGAGGAAGGCAAGGATTTGGAAGCATTGCAGAAGGCTGTAGCTGAGAAACAACAAAAGGCAGTTGAAGTTATCTTATCAGAACTGCTATAGGAAGGGAGGCGCTTAAGGTTGGCAGTAGTGCCTATGAAAAAAGTGCTGATATGCGGTCTGAAAAAGGATCGCAAGGGCACCCTTGAGCTTCTGCAGCGCCAAGGGGTACTTGAAATCAGCAATGTGCTGCAGGAAGATGACATGTTGGGCAGAATGGACGTGACGTCTTCCAAAACCGTATTTGAACGAAATGCCAATATAGCAGAGCAGGCCATTAATATTCTGGACAGGTACGCGCCTGAGGAGAAGGGCATGCTATCCTCGTTCGAAGGCAGGGAAGTGCTTTCCCTGGACGAATATGAGGCCAATGCAGGCAAACACGACGAGGTCATGAAAAAAGCCTACCGCTTACAGGAACTTGCCAAGCAGATAGGCGAGCACAGTGCGGCGGTTCCAAAGCTGGAACAGCAGATGGAAGCACTGGTGCCATGGAGATCCTTTGACCTGCCCCTTGATTTTAAGGGAACTAAGAAAACTGCGGCATTTATCGGTTCCATCCAGGATGAAATTACCCTGGAACAGGTAACAGAGCAGCTTGGGGAGCTGGCACCTCAGGCAGAGACAATTGACGTGACCATTGTAAGTGCGTCCAAGGAGCAGACCTGTCTTTTCATTGTCTGCGCGAAAACGGATGCGGAAGCAGTGGAGGACGCTCTGAAGAAAATGAATTTTGTAAAACCGCCCCTGAGCTCAGCAGTGCCTGCAAAACGCCAGCAGCAGCTGGAAGAAGAGCTTGCAAAGGAAAAGGCGGAGATTGAGAAAGCGGAAAAGGCTGTGGCGGAGATGGCTCCGGACCGGGAACTAATAAAGTTCGTTATGGATTACTATACCATGCGTGCTGAGAAATACGGTGTGTTAAACGGCCTGGCCCAGTCAAGACGCGTATTCTTTATAACCGGATACGTACCTGAGAACGCGGCTCCAAAGCTTGAAAAGCTGCTTCAGGAAAAGTATGAGGTGGTTGTAGAGTACACAGAACCGGGCGACGAGGAGGATGTGCCCATCCTGCTCCACAACAATAAGTTCGCAGAACCGGTGGAGGGCGTTATTGAGAGCTACAGCGTTCCTTCCAAGGGCGAGATTGACCCGTCCATGATAGTGGCATTGTTCTACTATGTACAGTTCGGGCTCATGCTCTCGGACGCGGCTTACGGTCTTATCATGGTGGCAGGTACCGCATACTGCCTTACCAAATTCAAGAACATGGAAGCCGGAATGAAGAAGTTCATGAAGATGTTCATGTACTGTGGTATCTCCACAACATTCTGGGGCTTTATGTTCGGCAGCTTTTTCGGAGATGCGGTTAATGTTATCGCGACCACATTCTTCAACCGGCCGGATATCAGGCTTGCTCCTCTCTGGTTTGAACCGGTAAGCCTTCCTATGAAGCTTCTGGTATTTGCGTTCGGACTTGGTATTCTTCACCTTTTCATTGGACTTGGAATCAAATTCTACTCCTGTGTGAAGAACGGCAGCCTGGCTGACGGTATTTATGACGCCATATTCTGGTATATGCTGGTTGGCGGCGGTATTGTATACCTGCTGACCATGTCCATGTTTACCGAGATGCTGGGTCTTACCTTTACGCTTCCGGCAGTTGCTGGCACCGTGGCAGCTTATGCGGCAGCCATTGGTTTTGTGGGTATTGTACTTACCAGCGGACGGGAGTCCAAAAACTGGGTTAAGAGGATACTTAAGGGTCTTTACGGGGCATACGGAGTCAGCTCATACCTGAGCGACATCCTGTCCTATTCCAGACTTCTGGCCCTGGGTCTGGCTACCAGCGTTATATCCACGGTATTTAACAAGATGGGAAGTATGATGGGAGGTTCCATTCCCGGAGCAATCATATTCATACTGGTATTCTTAATCGGACACAGCCTGAACCTGGCAATCAATGCCCTGGGCGCATATGTCCATACTAACCGTCTGCAGTATGTAGAGTTTTTTGGAAAGTTTTATGAAGGCGGCGGAAGGAAATTTGAGCCCTTTGCCGTTCACACCAAATATTATAAAGTCAAGGAGGACATTTAGTTATGGGAAATATGGGAGTTGCTTTAGCATTATTAGGAGCTGCAATCGCAGCACTTTTTGCAGGAGTAGGTTCTGCTATTGGAGTAGGTATTGCAGGTCAGGCTGCGGCCGGAGTTGTTACAGAGGATCCTAACAAGTTCAGTAAGGTTCTGGTTTTACAGCTGCTTCCCGGTACACAGGGTATCTACGGTCTGCTGATTGCATTCATCACACTGACACAGATTGGTATTATGGGCGGAAGCGCTGACCTTTCTTTGGTAAAGGGCGCTTTATACCTGGCAGCATGCCTTCCTATGGGTATTGTTGGCTGGATTTCCGGCGCATCACAGGGCAAGGCAGCAGCAGCAAGTATCGGCCTGGTTGCCAAGAGACCTGAGCAGTTTGGTAAAGCTATGATTTTCCCGGCCATGGTTGAGACTTACGCCATCCTGGCACTGCTGATCTCCATCCTTTCCATCTTTGGTATTGCAGGACTTAACATTTAATCAGCATACCAAATAGGAGACTTAAGGAAAGGAGAACATGGCATGGCGGGATTAGATAAGATCATCAGCCAGATTAAAGAAGAGTCCCAGAAAGCAGCGGAACGCACCAGGGCGGAAGCCCGTTCCAAGGCAGATGAGATTCTGGCACAGGCCCGTGCGGACGCAGAGAGGGAGTGCGTTGATATTGAGAGGCGCTCCAAACAGGCGGTAGCCAACATTCTGGAGAGAGGACGCACGGCAGCCGAACTTAAGAAGAGGGGTGCTGTTCTGGCTGAAAAGCAGAGACTCATCGGCGCAACCATTGGGATGGCCAAGGCCGAACTCAAAGGGCTTGAGACCGGTGCCTACATTGATATGATTCTGAAACTTGCAGTTAAATCCGCACAGACCGGCGAAGGCGAGCTCCTGTTCTCAAAGAAGGACTTGGAACGCCTGCCCGAAGGCTTTGAGGACAGGTTAAATGCCGCTCTTAAGGACAAGGGGGCAGTGCTGCGCATATCCGGAGACACCCGAGATATAGACGGCGGTTTTGTGCTTACTTATGGAGGAATTGAGGAGAACTGTTCCATTGACGCTCTCTTTGACGCAGCACATGAGGTATTGCAGGATAAAGTGCAGGAGATTCTGTTTTCATGAACGTAGGGAGGAACTAATTAAATGGCAGACAAACAGTATGTTTATGCAGTAGCCCGCATCCGTTCCAAAGAATTGTCCCTGCTATCCGGTGCATTTTTAGAGCAGCTGACGGCTGCAAAAGACTATGACGAGTGTATCCAGCTTCTTATGGAGAAGGGCTGGGGAGAGGACGGCATGACAAATGCCGCTGACATCCTGGCCATTGAGAAGAGGAAGACCTGGGAGCTGATTAACGAGCTGGTGGAGGATATGTCGGTATTTGACGTGTTCCTGTACGCCAACGACTACCACAATCTGAAGGCAGCCATCAAGGAGGTCCGCATGGGTGATGAATACCCGGGCATCTTTATGGAGCAGGGGACTGTGGATGTGAAGCTCATACGTGAAGCAGTTCAGACCAGGGAATTCCAGAATCTTCCAGCGGCCATGAGAACACCTGCGGAGGAAGCCTACAAGGCTCTCCTTCACACCCAGGACGGACAGCTCTGCGATATCATAATCGACAAAGCAGCCCTGGATGCAATCTGCGCAGCCGGCAAATCCTCCGGCAATGAGTTCCTGGAACTCTATGCGGAGCTGACCGTTGCGGCGGCAGATATAAAGACGGCGGTGCGGGCATCCCGTACCGGCAAGGACAGGGCATTCCTGGAACAGGCGCTGGCACCATGCGGCAGCATCAACGTTGCCCGTCTGGCTCAGGCAGCCATAGAAGGCGTGGATTCCATCGGTTCATACCTGGAAACCACGGCCTATGCAGATGCAGTGGAAGAATTGCGGCGTTCACCTTCAGCTTTTGAGCGGTGGTGCGACAATCTGCTGATTCGTAAGATTAAGCCCCAGCAGTACAGCGCCTTTGGTCTGGGTCCGCTGGCAGCTTATATTCTGGCACGGGAGAACGAGATTAAATCAGTTCGGATTGTGCTTTCCGGGAAATTAAACCATCTTCCCGAGGAGTCCATCCGGGAAAGGATAAGGGAGATGTATGTATAAGATTGCAGTTATGGGCGACCGGGACAGTATCTACGGTTTCGCCAGCCTGGGTCTGGAACCATTTCCTTTGACAGACCCGGCGGAGGCAGGAAAGAAGGTTAAGGATCTGGCAGAAAGCGGCTATGCAGTAATTTACATTACAGAGGCCCTGGCCGCTCAGATTGAACCGGAGATCAACCGCTACCGTGAGGCTGGCCTTCCGGCCATTATACTGATTCCCGGCATATCAGGCAATACGGGAAAAGGTATTCTGGCAGTTAAGAAGTCAGTGGAGCAGGCAGTTGGCTCGGATATTATATTTAATGGGCAATAACAATGGAGGTAAAAGATGAGCAAAGGCGTAATTAAAAAAGTAGCCGGTCCGCTGGTCATCGCAGAAGGCATGCGCGACGCGAACATGTTCGACGTGGTTCGAGTCAGCGAACAGCGTCTGATTGGCGAAATTATAGAGATTCATGGCGATAAGGCTTCCGTCCAGGTATACGAGGAGACATCCGGACTGGGACCCGGGGAGCCGGTGGAATCCACAGGCGTACCCATGAGCGTGGAGCTGGGGCCTGGCCTGATTGGAAGTATATACGACGGTATCCAGCGTCCCCTGGATGCCATTATGGAGAAAACAGGCGGAAACCTGTTAAACCGCGGCGTGGAGGTTCCCTCCCTGAAGCGTGAGAAGAAGTGGACCTTCGTACCCGCTGCAAATGCGGGCGACAAGGTAGGCGGCGGCGACATCATCGGTACGGTTCAGGAGACCGATGTGGTACAGCAGAAGATCATGATTCCTGTTGGCGTTAGCGGCACCCTTACCTATATCAGCGGCGGAGAGTATACGGTTACTGATACAGTGGCTGTTGTGACAGACGAGAAGGGACAGGAGCATCCTGTTTCACTGATGCAGAAGTGGCCTGTACGTAAGGGCCGTCCCTATCAGAGAAAGCTGTCCCCTGATATGCCTCTTGTAACAGGACAGCGTGTTATCGACTGTCTGTTCCCAATTGCAAAGGGCGGTGTTGCGGCTGTTCCCGGACCTTTCGGTTCCGGCAAGACGGTTGTACAGCACCAGCTGGCCAAGTGGGCTGACGCAGATATCGTGGTTTACATTGGCTGCGGCGAGCGCGGAAACGAGATGACCGACGTTCTGAACGAGTTCCCGGAACTGAAGGACCCAAAGACAGGCAAGTCTTTGATGGAGCGTACTGTGCTGATTGCCAATACCTCCGACATGCCTGTTGCTGCCCGTGAGGCATCTATCTATACAGGTATCACCATTGCAGAGTATTTCCGCGACATGGGTTATTCCGTAGCCCTGATGGCAGACTCCACTTCCCGTTGGGCCGAGGCTCTTCGAGAGATGTCAGGACGTCTGGAGGAGATGCCTGGTGAGGAAGGTTATCCTGCATACCTGGGTTCCCGTCTGGCACAGTTCTACGAGCGTGCCGGTCGTGTTATCTCCCTGGGCCAGGACAACCGCGAGGGCGCTCTTTCCGTTATCGGAGCAGTATCCCCTGCAGGCGGCGATATTTCCGAGCCGGTTACACAGGCTACCCTGCGTATCGTAAAGGTATTCTGGTCCCTGGATGCGGATCTGGCATATAAGAGACATTTCCCGGCCATCAACTGGCTGACCAGCTACTCCCTGTATGTGGACACCATGGAAAAATGGTTCAACGCAGAAGTGGAGAGCGACTGGACCGAGCTGCGCGCCCGTCTTATGCGCCTGCTGCAGGAAGAGTCTGAGTTAAATGAAATCGTACAGCTGGTAGGTATGGACGCATTATCCGCACCTGACCGCCTAAAACTGGAAGCAGCCCGTTCCATCCGTGAGGACTTCCTTCACCAGAACGCCTTCCATGAGATTGATACATTTACGTCCTTGAAGAAGCAGCACATGATGATGATGCTGATGCTGGCATACTATGACAAGGCAGGGGAGGCTCTGGCACAGGGCGTGAATATCGAGCGTCTTGTAGGCCTTCCTGTGCGCGAGGCTATCGGCCGTTTCAAATATACAGAGGAAGCTGACCTGGATAAGGTTTACGAGGATGTCATCAAGACCCTGGAGTCAGAGATTAACAGTGAGCTGAGCAGAAAGGAGGACTTCTAATGCCCAAGGAATATAGAACAATTGAAGAGGTAGCAGGTCCTATTATGCTGGTCCGCGGCGTACAGGGAGTAACCTATGATGAGATGGGAGAAATCGAGCTGGTTAACGGCGAGAGACGCCGCTGCAAGGTATTGGAGATAGACGGCGGCAATGCCATGGTACAGCTGTACGAGGCGTCTACAGGTATCAACCTGGATTCCAGTAAGGTGCGTTTCTTAGGACGTACCATGGAGTTAGGCGTGTCTGAGGATATGCTCAGCCGTATGTTTGACGGCATGGGCAAGCCCATTGACGGCGGTCCCGACATCCTGCCTGAGAAGCGTATGGATATCAACGGCCTGCCTATGAACCCGGCAGCCAGAAGCTATCCTGAGGAGTTTATCCAGACTGGCGTTTCCGCCATAGATGGTCTGAACACCCTGGTCCGCGGCCAGAAGCTGCCTATTTTCTCGGCATCCGGTCTTCCGCACGCCAACCTGGCTGCCCAGATTGCGCGTCAGGCAAAGGTGCGCGGCACCGACGAGTCCTTCGCCGTTGTGTTTGCAGCCATGGGTATTACCTTTGAGGAGGCAAACTTCTTCATGGAGAGCTTCCGCGAGACAGGCGCTATCGACCGAAGCGTTATGTTCATCAACCTGGCTAACGACCCTGCCGTAGAGCGTATCGCAACTCCGCGTATGGCTCTGACAGCAGCAGAGTACCTGGCATTTGAAAAGAACATGCACGTACTGGTTATCCTGACTGATATTACCAACTACGCAGACTCTCTGCGTGAGATTTCCGCAGCCCGTAAGGAAGTTCCGGGCCGCCGCGGTTATCCGGGATATATGTACACTGACCTGGCTTCCCTGTATGAGAGAGCCGGACGTCAGAAGGGCAAGAACGGCTCCATCACCATGATTCCGATTCTTACCATGCCTGAGGATGATAAGACCCATCCGATTCCTGACCTTACAGGCTACATCACAGAGGGACAGATTATCCTGAGCCGTGAGCTGTACCGTAAGAATGTAACACCTCCTATTGATGTACTGCCATCCCTGTCCCGTCTTAAGGATAAGGGTATCGGTGAAGGCAAGACACGCGCAGACCACGCAGATGTCATGAACCAGCTCTTTGCAGCCTATGCCCGCGGCAAGGACGCAAAGGAACTGATGATCATTCTGGGCGAGGCAGCCCTGACAGATATGGATAAGCTGTATGCCAAGTTTGCTGACGAGTTCGAGAAGGAGTATGTATCCCAGGGCTACTATGCTGACCGTGATATCGAAGAGACCATGGAAATCGGCTGGAAGCTTCTGCGCATCCTCCCAAGGAGCGAGCTGAAACGTATTAAGGACAAATTCCTTGATTTGTATTACGAAGCAAAATAACTGGCAGTCACAGCCCGGCAGGGACAGCCAGGGTGTGCAGCCCCGCCGCCATGTGCGGTATGGATGCGCGCCCAGGTTTCCGGCCGGCAGAAAGGAAGTTGACATAACATGGGTGCAAAACATGTAAATCCCACCCGTATGGAGCTTACCCGCCTTAAGAAAAAGCTGGCAACAGCCATTCGCGGGCACAAGCTTCTGAAAGACAAGCGGGATGAATTGATGCGTCAGTTCCTGGACCTGGTGCGTGAGAACAAGGCCCTCCGCGAGAAGGTGGAGGCAGGCATCGCTGCGGCTAACCAGAATTTCGTGCTGGCACGTTCCGGCATGACAGATGAGGCCCTGAACGTAGCCCTGATGGCTCCCAAGCAGGAGGTCTATCTGGAAACTGAGACAAAAAACGTCATGAGTGTGGAGATTCCTGTGTTCAAGTATAAGACCAGGACTTCAGACCCTAACGACATCTATTCCTACGGCTTTGCATTTACTTCCAGTGACCTGGATGATGCGGTAAAGAGTCTGGCAGATTTACTGCCTGACATGCTGCGTCTGGCTGAGTGCGAAAAATCCTGCCAGCTCATGGCAGCGGAGATTGAAAAGACCCGCCGCCGTGTAAACGCGCTGGAGCATGTGATGATTCCCGATACCCAGTCAAACATCCGCTATATCACCATGAAGCTGGATGAGAATGAGCGAAGCTCCCAGACAAGGCTTATGAAGGTAAAGGATATGATGCTTGAGGAAGCACACCACTACAGCGAGCGGGAAGTGGTTCCCGTGGTAGATGAGGTGTAGCAGGCATCTTCATGAAAGCTTAATAAAACTTTCATACAAACCCCATAAAGCCGGGTGGACAGAAAATAATAATTATGTTAGAGTAAAACCCAGAGAATGGCACAAGTGGCATTCTCTGGGTTTCTTTGTCTATTCCATATAGTTGAAAAGGGAGGAATAACACATGAGGAGAGAACATTTTTACAGAAATAAAAAGGTCGTGAAAAGGAGTGCTGCAGGCGCGGCGCTGGCCATTTTCCTGGCCTTGCAGATAACGGGATGCAGCCAGACGGCAGACCAGAATAAGGCTGACCGGAAAACGGAGCAGGCCCAGGGGACTGAAAAGGAAGGCACGGCGGCTGAGGAAAGCAGCGCAGAAACTGAGAAAAACGGCACGGGAACTGACAAGCCGAAGGATACAGGGAACAATGAATCCGGGCCGGAAAAGACCCGGGAAGGAGGAGAAGCCGGTGAAGCAGGCCGGGAGCCGTCCCCAGACGGCAGCCAGGCAGATGCAGAGGCAGCAGCTGACCAGGGGGACGGCGTGATTGAGTTCAAGCCGGGCATGCCTATTAAGGAGGGTGTTCAAGCTCCTGATTTTACAGGGGAGCTTATTGACGGCACCAGTATTACGCTGTCTGAACTGCAGGGAAAGCCTGTTATCATCAATTTCTGGGCAACCTGGTGCGGTCCATGCGTCAAGGAGATGCCGGCCTTTGAGCGCCTGAAGGATGATTTTGGGGACAAAATCGGTATTATCGCGGTGAACTGCGGGGATGATGCCGGGACAGTGAAGGATTTTGTGGAGGAGAACGGATACACCTTCCCGGTAGTGCTGGATGAGGAGTATTCCATATCCATGCTGTATCCCACGAATTCCATTCCCTATACAGTGGTGGTGGACGCGGAGGGCAGGGTGACCCATATATCCACCGGTGCCCTGGATGCGGACACGATGTATGAGAGATATAAGGAAGCCCTTGGGGTGTAAGACAGGGAGCGTTGATATATGATGGATTGGTGCAGACAGAATAAGGTGGCGGTTATCCTTCTTGTTCTTGGCATAGTATTCCTGTGCACCGGAGCCGCCCAGGGAGGTTACCAGGATGCCTTCCGCAAGGCAGTGAGGGTGTGCCTGGAATGCATCGGAATCGGATAAGAGGGCAGCGGCAGAAGACTATGACCATGAGAGGGCAGCAGCAATGAAACGGCGTTTGATACAGCTTTGTGCGGCATTATTATATAATCTGAACCTGAAGGGATTTGCGGAGGCGTCCATCTATAAGGGAAGGTCAAAAGGACTGTGTGTTCCCGGACTGAACTGCTATTCATGCCCGGGAGCCGTCGGATCCTGTCCTTTAGGTACCCTGCAGAATGCCCTGTCCGCCATGGACAGGAAGCTTCCCTTCTATATATTGGGAGTTCTCCTGCTCTTTGGGGTTACCATGGGAAGGACCATATGCGGTTTCCTCTGTCCCTTTGGCCTGGTGCAGGAGCTTCTCTACAGGATACCTGTTCCCAAGATAAAAAAGAACCGTGTCACACAGGAGCTGTCCAAGGTGAAATATGTGATCCTGGCAGTGTTTGTCATTATACTGCCGGTGGTATTTAAGGCAGCCTCCGGCCTTCCTGTTCCTGCCTTTTGTAAGTACATATGTCCCGCGGGGACACTGGAGGGAGGAATTCCCCTGGTGCTTCTGGACGATTCCCTGAGCGGTCTGGCAGGGGCCCTCTTTCACTGGAAGGTTCTTGTGCTGGCAGTCATACTGGTAAGCGCCTGTTTTCTGTACAGAAGCTTTTGCCGCATCCTCTGTCCTCTGGGGGCCATCTATTCCCTGTTTGCCCCTGTGGCTTTGCTGGGGGTGAGGATTGACAGGGATACCTGCGTTGACTGCGGGCGCTGTGTGCGCACCTGTAAAATGGATGTCAGACAGGTGGGAGACAGGGAATGCATACAGTGCGGCGAATGTATGAAAGAATGTAATGTGGATGCCATTTATTGGAAGAAACCTTGGGATGTGAAGAGTAAGAAATAACAGAGCATAAGAGCAGGACGCTGTAAATAAGCTGTTAAAACAGCCTTGGCAGCGTCCTGTTTATGCGTTTCTATGCTGGTTTTGACCTGTTTCCGGGCAAAACAGGTCAATCTATATATTGAATTATCCCCGAAAATGTGGTATCGTTTTGAGTATATATGCAGAAAACTGCGGGTGAATACATTGGCACCGCATTGACGCTTTGATGCAATAAAACAAAGGGCGGATAAAATGACACAGACAGATATCATATTGGAAGTAAAAGATTTATGTGTGGAATTCAGGACAGCAGAGGGCACCGTTCAGGCGGTGGACCATCTGAGCTATGTATTACATAAGGGTGAAAAGCTGGGTATCGTAGGAGAGAGCGGAAGCGGCAAGAGTGTTTCTTCTCTGGGAATGATGCAGCTGATTCCCAACCCTCCGGGACAGATCACAGGAGGGGAGATTTTATACCTTGGAAGGGATTTGGTGAAGACCTCTGAGCGCGATATGCAGAAAATCAGGGGAAATGAAATTTCCATGATTTTCCAGGAACCAATGACCTCCTTAAATCCCATTATCAAGTGCGGTAAACAGATTGCGGAATCCCTGCGTCTGCACCGGGGCATGAAGAAAAAGGAAGCCATGGAGGAAGCCATCCGCATGATGAAAGCAGTGGGAATCGCCAATCCTGAGGTAAGGGCCCATGAGTATCCCCATCAGATGTCGGGAGGTATGAGGCAGCGTGTGATGATTGCCATGGCATTGGCCTGCCAGCCCCAGATACTGATTGCGGATGAGCCCACAACGGCTCTGGATGTGACCATCCAGGCCCAGATTCTGGATTTGATTCGCGAGATGAACGAGGAGCTTCACTCCTCGGTTTTGTTCATTACCCATGATTTGGGAGTGGTGAGCGAGCTGTGCGATACGGTCATTGTCATGTATACGGGCCATATCGTGGAGCAGGCGCCGGCCGGGGAACTGTTCCGGGATCCCAAGCATCCATATACCATTGGGCTGCTGAATGCCATACCTGTCATCACAAAGGACAGGAAGCCATTGTCCACCATAGAGGGGATGGTGCCCAACCCCACGGAGCGGATCAAGGGGTGCAGCTTCTGGCCCAGGTGTCCTCATGCCACAGAGCGGTGCAGGACAGTCAGTCCGCCCATGAAGCAGCTTTCAGAGGAGCGGAAGGTCCGCTGCTGGCTGTTTGAAGACCAGGCTGCGGGGAAGGAGGCTTAATGTATGGCACAGAATCCGAACAGAGACATAAACGAAAGTATAAATGAAGACAAGAACAATAGGGAAGTGCTGGTTAAGGCCGACCATGTAAAGGTATATTTTAAGGGAAAGGATAAGAAGTCCGGGACCGTGAAGGCGGTGGACGACGTAAGCTTCCACATCATGAAGGGTGAGACCTTTGGCGTGGTGGGGGAGAGCGGCTGCGGCAAGAGTACCCTGGGCAGGGCCCTTGTCCGCCTCTTGAAACCAACGGAGGGCCACATTTATATGGGCGGAACGGACATAGCAGGGCTAAAGGGAGCAGATTTAAAGAAAATGCGCAGGAAAGTCCAGATTATATTCCAGGACCCCTCTGCCTGTCTGAATCCCAGGCGTACCGTACGCCAGATTCTGATGGAACCCTTTGAGATACACGGGATGAAGGGGAAGATGGATGTGGAGGCCCGCATTATGAAGCTCCTTAACCTGGTGGGACTGGATTTGTACTGTCTGAGCAGGTATCCCCATGAGCTGTCAGGAGGACAGAAGCAGCGTATCGGCATAGCCAGGGCGCTGGCTCTGGAGCCGGATATCATTATCTGCGATGAGGCAGTATCCGCGCTGGATGTATCGGTTCAGGCCCAGGTGCTGAACCTGCTCCAGGAGTTAAAGGAAAAGCTGGGACTGACCTATTTCTTCATTTCCCATAATCTGAACGTGGTCTACCAGGTCAGCGACCGGGTGGGGGTCATGTATCTTGGTAATATGGTGGAGATTGCTGATTATGATAAGCTGTATGAAAAGCGTTATCACCCGTATACGGAGGCGCTGTTATCAGCCATTCCCCAGGTGGACCAGGGTGTGAAAACAGAGCGGATCCATCTGGAGGGGGAGGTTCCCAGTCCGTCGGATCCGCCCTCAGGCTGCCGGTTCCATACACGCTGTCCCAAGGCCTGCGACAGGTGCCGCCAGGAAGTGCCCCGGTTAAAGGAAGTGGCTGAAGGGCATTTTGTGGCCTGCCACCTGTATTAGGGCTTCACCGGCCTGAAGATTCTGGTCTGAAGACACCGGCCTGAGGAAACACGGAACCAGTAAAAGATTGTAATATGGAGACACTGCCAGAACACTGGCATCTCAATAAACCTAGAGGAGGTCTATTATGAAAAAGAAGTTATTGACTGCGGCTCTGTGCCTTGCAGTTTCATTTGCCTTAAGCGCATGCGGAGGCAATGGCGCAGACGGCACAACGGCCGGCAAGACAGACACCGCCACTGAGGGGGCTTCACAGGCAGCCGGTTCCAATACGGTTGTGGTAGCCATGGGCTCCGGATTTTCCACCCTGGACCCAGGGTATGTATATGAGAAGTATCCGCCTCTCATTGTCAATGCCTGTTACGAGAACCTGTTTAAGTTCTACAGCAATGACAGCGCGCCGGAGCCTTGTCTGGCCGATACCTATGAATTTTCAGAGGACGGTCTCACACTGACCGTTAAGCTGAAACAGGATGTGACATTTGCCAGCGGCAATTCCATGACCAGCGCGGATGTTCTTTTCAGCATCAACCGCTGCAAAAACCTTCAGGGAAACCCATCCTTTATCTGCGATACCATTGAGAGCATGGAAGCCCCTGACGATTACACGGTGGTGTTCCATCTGACCCAGCCTGACAGCGCTATTCTGTCCAAGCTGACCTACAGCTCCACGGCTGTTCTGGACAGCGCGGTTGTGAAGGAGCACGGCGGCACGGACGCAGAGGACGCGTCATCCGCCGATACAGCCCAGTCTTATCTGGATACGGCCAGCGCGGGTTCCGGCATGTATGTGATGACCAGCTATATTCCGGACCAGGAAGTTGTTCTGGAAAAGAATCCCAATTACTGGGGAGAAGCCACTAATGTTGACAAGTTCATTATTAAGATACAGCCTGATGCCAACACACAGATGATGACATTGTCCGGCGGGGATATTGATGTGGCCATGAACATGACAGACGACACCATGTCCGAGCTGGAAGGCGCTGAGAATATTTCCATTATCAACGGAGCAACCAAGACAGTTGGATTTGTGATGATGAACATGGATGAAGCCTACGGCGGCCCTGTGTCCAACCCCCAGGTCCAGAATGCCATCCGCAAGGCCCTGGATTACACCGGTATCCAGACTATCTGCGGAAGCGGCACCATCACTCCTTATGATATCATCCAGGTGGGTTTCATGGGAAGCAAGGGCGAGAGGCCTGCTGACTATACAAATCTGGAGGAAGCAAAGGCGTTGCTGGCAGAGGCAGGATACCCGGACGGATTTGATGTGGACCTGACTGTGACAGACCTGGATATGGAGGGAATTCTCCTGACAGACCTGGCCCAGAAGATTAAGGATGACCTGTCACAGGTGGGAATCAATGTAAATATTGTTTCACAGCCATGGGCAGCAGGATACGGCGATGCTTACCGCGACGGAACCCTGGGCTTTACGGTTATGTACTGGGGAACCGATTATAACGACCCCAATGTGCAGCTGGAATTCCTTCCGGGCGGAGTGGTTGGAAAGAGGGCCGGATGGAGCGCCGACATGGATCCGGAGCTGGCAGCCATGTATGAAAAAACCATGTCTGCAACGGACAATGACGCGCGTATCGCTGTTCTGGAGGAAATCCAGGATGCAATGTACGAGCATGGGCCCTTCATTATGGTGGCGCAGGCTCCGTCCCATATCGGCTATAACACCAGGCTGGAGGGAGTGGCCATATCAGACCCCTATGCCCTGGATCTGACTCTGATTAACGTGAAGTAATAATGTTATATACGGAACTGTTTTGCGGGCAGGCAGATATCTTCCTGCCCGCAGGCTCCGTAAACAGTGCTGTCTGGCGCCGGCCCCGGTCAGGTCAGAAGTTTAAGCGGCGGCAGGTATTGCCGTGAACGTCCATCCCGGAGGGGATACCGTTGACGGGAATATCTGTATGAGACTGGAATACAACATAAAATTGAATTTTATATAGTATGGATTGAAACATAAGAAAAGAGAGGTATCGTATGGAACAGCTGAAATTTATAGGAAAAAGACTGGTGTATCTGGTAGTCATGCTGTTTGGTGTCGCCACCCTGGTTTTCATACTGACGAAAATGATACCGGGAGACCCCACCGTGGCTAACTTGAGCCAGAGAGCCTTAAATGATCCTGAGATCGTGGCTGCCTACCGGGCAAAATACGGCCTGGACCAGCCCCTGCCCGTGCAGTATATCCTGTACATGAAGAATCTTTTACAGTTTGACCTGGGAACTTCCATGCGCACAAACAAACCGGTGCTGTCGGAGCTGGCCAGGTGTTACCCGGCCACCATTGAACTGGCTTTGTTTGCCATTGTGATTGCCGCCATTTTAGGGGTGCTGTTCGGCATTATATCCGCCATCCGGCGCAACAGCATCCTGGACCAGACGGTCCGGGCCATATCCGTTACAGGCGTAAGCATTCCCAGCTTCTGGTTTGCCCTGCTGGTATTATATTTCTTCTATTACAAGCTGAAACTGTTTCCGGGTCCGGGCCGCCTGAGCAACGCCTTTACGGCGCCGGCCACGGTTACGGGCATGTATGTCATTGACAGTCTGCTGGAGGGAAATATCCCCAAGGCACTGGACGCTGCCAGCCATCTGATTCTTCCGGGAACCGTGCTTGCGGCCTTTACCATGGGACTGATTACCAGGACAGCCCGCTCCAATCTTCTGGACGTTATGTCTACAGACTATATCCGTACGGCAAAGGCCAAGGGCCTGTCAAGGCCGGGACTGATTATCCGCCACGCCCTTGGAAACGCCCTGATTCCTGTGCTCACTGTCATCGGTCTGGGCCTGGGCAACCTGTTAGGCGGCATGGTGCTGGTGGAAACCATTTTCAACTGGCCGGGTGTGGGGCAGTTTGCCTATGAGTCCGTGCTTTCTGTGGATTTCCCGTCCATCATCGGGGTGGCCCTGCTGATTGCACTGAATTATATGGTCATCAATACAGTGGTGGATATATTATACGGAATCATTGACCCGAGAGTGAGGTGCAGCTGATGGTACAGTCTATAAAGCGGTTATTTAAATCCAATTACCTGTTTACGCTGGGCGTAATTATCTGTCTGGCATGGATTGCGGCAGCCATCCTGGCGCCGGCGCTGGCTCCCTATGACCCGATTGTCCAGGACCTGGGACAGCGGTTAAAGGCTCCGTCCTCAGAGCACTGGTTTGGCACGGACAACTTTGGAAGGGACATTTTCAGCCGTGTGCTCTACGGAGGAAGGTATTCCCTGCTGGCAGGCTGCCTTACCGTAGTCATAGCAGGTTTTATCGGTACATTTTATGGAGCCGTAGCAGGCTATGTGGGCGGCTGGGTGGACAATGTGATGATGCGTTTTTCAGAGATGATTTTGTCCTTCCCCTCCCTGATCCTGGCAATGATTATCAATGCGGTTATGGGTTCCAACCTGTTTAACACCATGTTTGCCCTGATTGTGGTGGCATGGCCCACCTATGCCCGTATGATGCGCAGCGTGGTGCTGAGTGTAAAGGAAAATGAATATGTGGCGGCTTCCGAGGTTCTGGGCGCCTCCAGAATCCGGATCCTGATGAAGGAGGTCATACCCAACAGCATCAGTTCGGTTCTGATTATGGCTACCACGGACATCGGAAACCAGATTCTGATGTTCTCCACCTTAAGCTTTCTGGGACTGGGCTCTGCACCGCCAACGCCGGAGTGGGGTATGATGGTCTCGGATGGAGCTGACTATTTCAATAAGTTCTGGGTGGCCGGCTTTCCGGGACTGGCGATCTTTACAATGGCTGTAGGCGCTAATTTTATCGGCGACGGTCTTCGGGATTTGCTGGACCCCAAGCTGAGAAAGCAGTTTTAGAAGAGGAGGATATTATCATGAAGCAGAAGAGAGCGGAGCGTATCATGGAAGCCCTGAAGGAAATGGGGCTGAGACAGATGCTGATTGTGGACCCCATGTCCATTTACTATCTCACAGGCGTGTATGTGGAGCCATTTGAACGGTTTTATGCCCTTTACCTGAGGGAGGACGGGAAACATGTGTATTTTCTGAATAAGCTGTTTACCGTGCCTGAGGATGTGGGTGTGGAGAAGGTGTGGTATTCGGATACAGACCCGGCGGCGGAAATCGTGGCAGGCTATCTGGATAAGGAGAGCCCGCTGGGCGTTGATAAGGATTTAAAGGCCCGGTTTCTGCTGCCCCTTATGGAGATGGAGGCTGCTGCCGGTTTTGTAAATTCCTCCATTGCCGTGGACAGGACAAGGGGTGTTAAGGATGAGGAGGAGCAGGATAAGATGCGCACTGCCTCTGACATCAATGATAAGGCCATGGCAGTGTTCAAAACGCTGATTCATGAAGGCGTCACGGAGCGTCAGGTTGCAGACCAGATGCTTAAGATATATATGGACCTGGGGGCGGACGGTTTTTCCTTTGAACCGCTGGTGGCCTTTGGAGCCAACGCGGCGGACCCTCATCATGGACCGGACGGCACCGTTATAAAGCCGGGTGATTCAGTGCTTTTTGACGTGGGCTGCATCAAGGACGGGTACTGTTCCGATATGACCCGTACCTTTTACTTCCGCAAAGCCAGTGACGAGCACCGCCGTATTTATGAGATTGTCCGCAGTGCCAATGAGACAGCTATCTCAAAGATACGTCCGGGCGTACCTCTGTGCGAGCTGGACGGGGCGGCCAGGGACCTGATCGCTGAACAGGGATACGGACCTTTCTTTACCCACAGGCTGGGGCATTTCATCGGTCTGGGAGAGCATGAATTCGGAGACGTGTCCTCTGTGAATACCCAGAAAGCGGAGCCGGGAATGATATTTTCCATTGAACCGGGAATCTATCTGCCCGGGGATACCGGCGTCCGTGTGGAGGATCTGGTGCTGGTGACAGAGGATGGATGCGAGGTGCTCAACCACTATTCCAAGGAATTTGAGATAATCGGTTCATCCGTAACCGGCTAACAGAGGTTATATAGGAGGATATATGAATCCAATCGCAACATTACATATGGCCAACGGCAGGAACATTGTCATAGAGCTTTTGCCGGAGTCAGCGCCCAATACAGTGAACAGCTTTATCTATACAGCCTCCAGGGGATACCTGGACCACCATGCCATTGAGCGGATTGTGCCGGGAAACTGGGTGGATGTCAGCTACACGGCCTTTGGAAAGAAGGAATGCCGGTATCTGATTCCCAATGAGTTTGAACTGAACCCGGACGTGGTACCCCTGGACTCCCATCCCGGAGCCGTGTGCATGGGCGGCTACGGTGAGGCAGGACTGGCAGGCTGCGAGTTTTTCTTCCCCCTCAGGGACTGTCCGGACCACAGGGGCATTTATCCTGTGTTCGGCCGTGTTCTGGAGGGCATGGATGAGTTATACAGGCTGGAAAAGGTAGAGACAGTGCCTGTGACGGATTTCCCCATAGAAGGTGTGGAGGTCAACCGTCCGGTGAAGCCGGAAATTATTGAGCGGGTGGAGCTGGAACTGCATGGTGAGATTTATCCTGAGCCGGTGAGGGTACGGGAACCTGAGCTTCCGGAGTGCTGGAAGTAACCCTATATCCTGACCCCATATCCAGTTAGATATTTGTCCACATTTTCAAAAAAATATCTTGCAAGTCCCGGGGTTCTATGATATACTATGTAAGCTGTCTGAATTGACGGCAGTTTTAGCGTTCGCGTGAGTCAGAACCTTACGGTGAGGGCGCGTTTAACTTAGTTATTGCTGATATCTGTGCGTTCTGGTGACGGCATACGGCCGGCTGCCTGTAATGTACAGAGACAGATTGGCATACACAGGCCGCGGTCGGAAACCGCAAATAATATCAGAGAGGTGAAAATCATGAAAGAAGGAATCCATCCAAGCTATTACCAGGCAAAGGTTGTCTGCAACTGTGGTAATGAGTTCGTAACAGGTTCAACAAAGCAGGACATCCACGTTGAGGTTTGTTCCAAGTGCCATTCATTCTACACCGGACAGCAGAAGGCTGCTCAGGCTCGTGGACGTATTGATAAGTTCAATCGTAAATATGGCATGAATGCTAACTAATAAGCAAAGAGATGAGGGTTGAGCTTGGGAGCAGGCTCAGCCCTTTCTGAATTCATGGGAAATCATGGAAAGAGGGTTTCTTTTTCGTACAGCAGAAAGGTTAAAGGAATGAAATATTCAGGAATTGGTGGTCAGGCCGTAATCGAGGGCATCATGATGCAGAACGGCAATGACTACGCCATTGCGGTCCGCAAGCCGGACGGGGATATTGAGGTGAAAAAGGATACCTATTTGAGTATGACCAAGAAGCATAAAGTATTAGGTCTTCCCTTTGTAAGAGGTATTTTCAGTTTTATAGATTCCATGGTAGTGGGCATGAGGGCCCTCACCTGGTCCTGCAGTTTTTTTGAGGACGACGAGGAGGCAGAGCCCGGTAAATTTGAGGCGTGGCTGGATAAGGTTTTCGGCGAGAAGCTGGAGAGCGCGCTCATGACAGTGGTTATGGTATTTTCCTTTGTTATGGCAATTGGCATTTTCATGGTGCTTCCCCTGTTTATCGCCAATATATGCAGAGGATTCATCCATTCCGACACAGTGATGGCCATACTGGAGGGCGTAATACGAATCGTCATTTTCATAGCCTATATCAAGCTGGTATCCCGTATGGAGGATATCAGGAGGACCTTTATGTACCACGGTTCAGAGCATAAGTGCATCAACTGTATCGAGCACGGGCTGGAGCTTACAGTGGACAATGTAAGGGCAAGTTCCAAGGAGCATAAACGGTGCGGTACCAGCTTTATTATGATTGTCATGGTTATCAGCATCCTGTTTTTTATGGTGATACGGGTGGATACGGTCTGGCTGCGTGTGGTGAGCCGGATTGTGCTGATACCTGTGATCGCGGGCGTGTCCTATGAGTTCCTGCGTTTTGCGGGACGCCATGACTCACGGCTGGTGAATGTGCTCAGCCGTCCCGGCATGTGGATGCAGGGACTGACAACCACGGAGCCGGATGACAGCATGATAGAGGTGGCTATCGCGGCAGTGGAGACAGTGTTTGACTGGCGGGCTTATCTGGATGAGAATTTTCCGGGATGGCAGAAAAGCAGGCACTATGATGGCGGAAATGGAAATGATGAAAGCAGTGAAAATGATAAAGTCAGCAGAAATGGTAAAGGCAATGACAGTGAAGGAGCAGTAAAACATGACCATGCAGCAGCTGTTGTGGCAGGGTGTTCAGGAACTGAATAAGGCCGGGGTGCCGGATCCGCAGCTGGATGCCAGGTATCTGCTTCTGGAGGTATTTCATCTGAATCTGGCGTCTTTTCTGGCCCTGAAGGCCAGGGAGCTGGGGAAGGATGAGGAGACAGAGGGAAAATGCCGGGAATTTATGAGGCTCATAGAAGCCAGGGCAGGCCGGACCCCTCTCCAGCACCTGACCGGAACGCAGGAGTTCATGGGATTTGAGTTCCTTGTAAATGAACATGTGCTGATACCAAGGCAGGACACGGAGACACTGGTGGAGCTGGTCCTGGAGGAACAGAATGACAGGGAAAAACGCGTACTGGACATGTGCACCGGTTCCGGGTGCATTGCCATCAGCCTGGCGCTCATGGGCAGATACCGTCATGTGGCTGCCCTGGATGTGTCGGCCGAGGCCCTTAAGGTGGCAGCCGGAAACCGTGACAGGCTTTTGGGCGGATACGAGGGCGGATTTGAATTGTTTGAGAGCAATATGTTCAGCGCTCTGGAGACGGACAGGACCTTTGATGTCATTGTCTCAAACCCGCCTTATATCCCCAGCCGGGTCATAGAGGGCCTTGCTCCGGAGGTAAGGGACCATGAGCCCAGGATTGCCCTGGACGGAAGTGATGACGGGCTGACCTTTTATCGAATCCTGGCAGAAGAGGCCCGGAATCATCTGGCGGAGGGCGGAAGTATCTATATGGAGATTGGATATGACCAGTCAGAGGCAGTGGAAGGATTGTTCCGGTCCGGGGGATACAGGGATGTGAGGACATTTCAGGATCTGGCAGGACAGGACCGGGTGGTGAGGGCCAGGCGGTGAGGCCGGGGGTGAGAGGGCGGACATAAACGCTTAGACATAAACGCCCGGCTGGCGCGGACCGGGATGCCGGACCGGGAGAAACACAGGTAACAGGTTAATGTAGTGGTTGGAATTGGAATAATCGCAGGAGCAGGAGATAGATATGTTTGATAAGCTGGATGATATGTTGATTCATTATGAAGAACTGATGCTTATGCTGGGTGACCCGGATGTGACCCAGGATACCAAGCGTTTTACCAGGCTCATGAAGGAGCAGGCTGACCTGGCTCCTATTGTGGAGGCCTATAAGCAGTACAAGCAGGCAAAGCAGGATGTGGAGGACAGCCTGGCCCTTCTGGAGGAAGAGAGCGACGAGGAGATGCGGGAGATGGCCAAGGAAGAGCTGTCCGATGCCAGAAAGCGGATTGAGGACCTGGAGCATGAACTTAAGATTCTCCTGCTTCCAAAGGACCCTAACGATGACAAGAACATTATTCTGGAAATCCGGGCAGGCGCAGGCGGAGACGAGGCAGCTCTGTTTGCGGCCGAACTTTACCGCATGTATTCAAACTATGCGGACAGCCAGAGATGGAAGGTGGAGATTGTCAGCCTTAATGAAAACGGCATCGGCGGTTTCAAGGAAGTGGTTGCCATGGTTACGGGCAAGGGCGCGTACTCCAAGCTTAAATATGAGAGCGGCGTGCACCGCGTCCAGCGTGTGCCTGAGACAGAATCCGGCGGCCGCATCCATACATCCACTGCCACTGTGGCCGTTATGCCTGAGGCCGAGGAAGTGGACGTGCAGATTGACATGAACGACTGCCGTATCGACGTTATGCGCGCATCGGGCAACGGCGGACAGTGCGTCAACACAACAGACTCCGCGGTTCGTCTGACCCATATGCCTACGGGAATCGTTATTTACAGCCAGACAGAGAAATCCCAGCTTCAGAACAAGGAAAAGGCATTCCGCCTGCTGCGTTCCAAGCTGTACGACATTGAGCTGGAAAAACGCCAGAGCTCAGAGGCAGAGGAGCGCCGCAGCCAGATCGGTACCGGTGACCGCTCTGAGAAGATACGTACCTACAACTTCCCTCAGGGCCGCGTGACGGACCACAGAATCAAGCTGACACTGTATAAGATTGATTCTATTATGAACGGGGATATTCAGGAGCTATTGGATAATCTGATTGCGGCAGACCAGGCTGCAAAGCTGGCAAGGATGAACGAGGCTGTTTAGTGTCTGTTTCTGGTGGATGACAGCCAAGAGGAAGTGCGGGTGGACGGAGCAATATTTGAGCCGCTCTACTATCAGATTGACGTGGAGAAACCATCTTCCCCCAGCGAGGCATTCCAGTTTTGCAAAAACCACAGCAGCCCTGGGAGATCCTCTGAAATGGGAGCTTATTTACCAGCTTAATTCCGGCTCAGTGAAGAATCCGAACCTGATATATGAGGGACAGACACTGGATATACCCAAGGCCTGAGAGAAAAATCCTCAATAGGGCTTCAGAACATAAAAACGGGGCAATGGGCTCAAAGCAATCAGGACCCAGCCAGATATCCGGGATATTATATTCCTGGTTCTGGCCGGGTCTGTTTTATTATTATTTTTCTGTAACGAATCCTGGGTACGGGACACTAATTAACAGAAGGAGGAAATGCGTATATGGATTCCATGGAAGAAATTTATATGAAACACGGAAAAATGATATATGGTTTTCTCTTAACCAGGACCCGGGACCCCGGCCTGGCAGAGGAACTGACCCAGGAGACCTTTTACCAGGCTGTGAAACACATCGGCGGGTATAAGGGAGAAAGCAGCATATCCACCTGGCTCTGCGCAATTGCCAAGAATCTGTGGCGTGATTATCTGCGAAGGCAGAAAGACCATGTGCCCCTGGATGAGGCTGAACAGGTATCTGTGGAATCCGCAGAGTCCCGGGCTCTTTGTTTATGGGACAATGTGCAGATACTGAAGCTGGTTCACGGCCTGGAGGACCCCATGAGGGAGGTTATGTACCTCAGGCTGGTGGGAAACCTTACTTTCGGGCAGATTGGGGAAATCATGGGGCGCAGCGAGAACTGGGCAAGGGTGACCTATTACCGCGGGAAAGAGAGAGTCGTGAAGGAGGCAGGAAAACTATGAACCACAGAATACCATGTGAGATTATTCAGGATTTAATGCCTATGTATGCGGACGGCCTGACGTCTGAAACAACGGACCGGGAAATCCGCAGCCATCTGGAGGAATGTGAGACCTGCAGGGAAATGTATGAGCGGATGAAGGCAGAGATGGAAGGGGATGCTTCCCAAACAGCAGGAGAACCGCCGGAAATTGATTATCTGAAAAAGGTAAGAAGAAAGAATGTAAGGAACGTGGTTCTGGCGGCAGCAGGGGTGTTCCTGTTTATGGCGGCAGCACTTTTTATGAAGCTGTTTGTAATAGGATATCCCACGGAGTCATATGTGCTCACCTACACCGATGTCAATGGGGAACAGGTGAATGTGGGAGGAGTCATGGCAGATTCAGCCGCTGTTTACAGGGGATATAAGCTGGTGCAGGAGGACGGGGCAAAGAGGCTGGTCATCTATTCCTGTCTGCCGTCATTCTGGAACAGAAGCGGCACATTTAACCTGGAACTGGCGCTTCCCGGCGGTGGAATGGATTTGAATATCCAGGGTATTACGATTAAGAGTAACGGAGACCTGATCAGCAGCCTGGCCAATGAACTGTACAGGGCCAGGAATCCGTATATAGGCGATGCCTCGGCAGACGGAAGGCTCTCAGGCACATTGGGAATATCAAGAGAATTGGGAAGCTTTAAGAATGAGCTCCAGACCTCCGGTGAGCCCTATGGCTGGACGCTTAACTTTGAGGAGAGCACGTCCAATTCAGCTGTGTTTGAGGAGCGGATGAAAGCATATGCCTGTGTGCTCATTGCCCTGACCGATAACCTGGGACAGGTCAGCTGGAACTACACCGTGGAGCTGGAACAGGGGCCTGTCCTGCGCCATGGCACCATTACGGTGGAGGAGTGCGGTGAAATGGTTGGGGCGCCGGTGAAAACATTTGCGGACAGTCCTGAGGGGATTGAACAGCTGATTAAACAGCTGGGAATCGGGCGGTGAGAGGCAAACAGCCGGAAAGAGGCCGGGAAGAGGCAGGAAGGGAATGCGGCGGCCTGTGTGGACAAATATGCGTATAAAATCCCATCGGATAAAATTTTCTGTCAAGGGTCTGGCTATTGGGGGCGTGATTTGATACAATCAAAATATAAAGGTCCGGACGGCGGGCAGATTAAGATTACGAAACCGGAAGTGCCGGTGGGCCGGAAGTAATAAGGCAATACTGTTAAAAGGGGGGTGCACATCATGCAGTCGCTTTCCTCATTCATGAATACCATCCGGTTTAATTTTCTGTATATAGATAAATACTCCTTCGGACGTACCTGGACGTACCCGGAGAGCGCCATACCGTACAATATGCTGCGCTATATCATTGACGGAAGCGCTGAGTTTGTGGTAGACGGGGAGACGGTCATTGTGAGGAAGGGACAGGTGTCCTATATACCGGAGGGCTGCTGGCTGTCATGTAAGGCGCTGGAGGATACGTTTGCGTTTTACAGCATCCGTTTTACCACATCCGTGTTCTACGAGGGGGCCAATTTCCTCAGGGAGTACTATAACTTTCCCCTGGTGATGGATGTGGGGGAGGGAATCGAACCTTATTTCAGCGATATCTATAAGTGGGTGCGCACGGACAAAAAGTCAAAATCCTTTCACGTAAGAGGAGCCCTTGACACTCTGATCGCCAGCCTGATTGACATTCTGAACTCCGATGAGCCGGATGATGTGAAGGCGGAGATCAACGGCCTGGAGTACAACCTGGAGCAGATACGAAAAAGGGTGAAGAAATCCACGGTGCAGACAGACCCCAGGATACAGACCGTTATTGACTATATCATGTTAAATCCCACAGAGGAATATACCTCAGATAAATTAAGCGGTATGGCGGAAGTGGCTGAGACTACTTTCCGGCGTCTGTTTAAGGAGGCCACAGGGAAGACCGCCACAGAGTTTATACGCCAGGTGCGTCTGACCACGGCAGCCAGGCTTCTGCTGGTTTCCAATGATCCTGTGAACTGTATTGCCCACGATGTGGGGTTCGAGGATGCCAACCATTTTACACGGGTATTCAGGCAGGCGTTTGGGATGACGCCGGGACGGTACAGGAAGATGTCGCAGGAGTAGGGGTGACAAAACAATAGAGAGAGGATGGATGGCGGGATGGAACAAATCAAGGTATGGACAAAGCAGCATGAAAATGTGCTGAAGGAGCTGAATGAAAATGGCAGGTACATTGCCAGGCGGGAATATATCCGCAGTGACCTGCAGGAGCATGCGGGACTGGTGCTGGAGGTATATGACTGGCTGGTAAGGCACAGTCCGGACGCGGCCAGGAAGCCCGGGGATGTGGAGTATCCGGTATGGGTTTCATTTACCAGTGAGGCGGTCATGCTTCCCAGTCCGGGCGCCGTTATACTGGAGCTGACCCTGGAACCGGACCGTATTACCTCTGTCAATATAGAAAAATGGGGAAGCATCCTCAATTACTCCTACATACCAAAGGATAAGGCGGATGCCAGACGCCATCAGGATATGATGGAGCAGTACGGGGTAAGCGATGCCAAGGCATACATGTCCCAGTTCTATCCCCATCTTAAGAGGGAAATTATTGCCAGCTGGGACCGGCTTTTTGATGACAGTGTGATTTTAGGGAATGACTCAAAATATGGAAATATATGGGAGATAAGAAAAGAATGGGTGACACAGGTGATAAGGTGATTTTATACGCGGCACAGGCAGATGCTGTATTAAAGGCCATAGAGAGGGACGGCCGCTGTTTTTCACGTGAGGAGTATGTGCGCAGAAAATATGGGGAAAGCGGCCCTATTTTCCTGACTGTCTACAGATGGTTCGTGAAGGAGGCAGCGAAGCTGGTTCCCAAACCTGAGGGGGCGGAATTTCCCTATTGGTCCTTTATGAACCTGTACAGCCTGGACCAGTCGGCCGGAACCAGGACACTGACGCTCTGTGTTCCCAGGAATGAGGCTGTGTTTTTTGACATGTATGACTGGAATAAGATTCTGTGCCTTAAATACCTGGGCGAAGATGAGGCGGATGAGCTGGCTTTCCAGGCGTATTTAAAGCAGCGGGGGGTCAGGGAGATGGACGCGGTTCTCACTGGTTTTTATCCGGAGCTGAAACAGAAAATCATGGGCAGCTGGCCCAGGCTGTTTCGTCATCATGAGCAGATTCGGGCAGGGGAGGAATCCGGGGCCAAAAGTGTCCAGGCGGCCCTGTGGCAGATTAAGAAGGAATGGATTGTGACGGAAACAGCAGGAGAGTGAAAATAAGAAGCAGGGAGCAGAGATAAGAAACATCAGATACAAAAGGACAGGTATCCGGAATCAGGTTCCGGCCCTGTCCTTTTCCTGTCTCCCAAAGATACGGGGACAGGTCCCTGCCTGCTCAAAACCAAAACTGGATAAAAAAATAGTATAGTGGTTGTTTTGTGCTATTATAAGTTGTCCAGAATGTTGAAATGCATAAAGAAAATCAATATAATACCTATAGAAACAGCAGAATGACGGACGGAAATAATTCAGAAAAAGGAGAAATGATATGAAAAAGAGTCATGTAAGCTTTATTCTTGCGGCAGCACTTGCAGCAGCACTGTTGGCCGGATGCGGCAGTTCCGGTTCATCCACAGAGGCTTCCGGTTCCAAAGAAGCAGGAAGCCAGTCCCAGGCACAGGATACGGGGAGCCAGGACGGAAGCGGCAGCGGAACAGAGGGAGCGCTTTCAGGTGAGATTACGTTCTGGCATTCATTTACCCAGGGGCCAAGACTGGAGACCATCCAGAAGGCGGCAGACAAATTTATGGAAGAAAACCCGGATGTGAAAATCAATATTGAGACATTCTCATGGAATGACTTTTATACCAAGTGGACCACCGGGCTTGCATCCGGCAATGTACCTGATATGAGCACCGCCCTTCCGGCACAGGTTGCGGAGATGATTAACGCAGATGCCCTGACGCCCATCAATGACCTGATTGACGACATCGGCCGTGACAAATTCGCAGAGGCAGCCATATCCGAGGGCACCATGGACGGCAATAACTATTCTGTTCCCCTTTACAGACACGCCCATGTGATGTGGATCAGGAAGGACCTGCTGGAGAAAAACGGTCTGGAGGTTCCAAAGACCTGGGACGAGCTTTACGACACAGCCAAGGCCCTTACAAAGGACGGCGTCTACGGACTGTCCTTCCCATGCGGGACAAATGACTTCCAGGCAACCTTTTTCCTGGATTTCTATGTGAGAAGCGGCGGAGGCAGCCTGCTGACCGATGACCTGAAAGCCAACCTGACCAGCGACCTGGCCATTGACGGCATCAACTACTGGCTGAAGGTATACAATGACTGCTCGCCTAAGGATTCCATTAACTTTGATGTGCTGGACCAGGCTACCCTGTATTACCAGGGCAAAACCGCATTTGATTTTAACTCCGGCTTCCAGATTTCAGGTGTTGCAGCCAACTCGCCGGACCTGCTCCAGTATGTGGACTGCTATCCGATTCCAAAAATCAACGCGGATGACCCGGACGAGGGAATCATGACCACAAACACGCCTATGGTTGTGTGGAAGGCTTCCAAGCATCCCGAAATCTGCAAGGCATTTATGAAAACTCTTTATGATGAGGATACATACGTCGAATTCCTGCACGCAACCCCGGTGGGCATGCTTCCTGCCATCAAGGGAATCGCTGACACAGATGCATACAAGGATGATGACACCATCAGGCAGTTTACACATGCAGAGGAAGTGCTGACAGCGGCAGCCGATATCGGTACTGCATTTGGTTATGAGCACGGTCCTAATGTCCAGGCTGGTATTATGCAGAACAACCATGTGATCGAGGATATGTTCCAGGATATCATTACCAACGGGACAGATGTAAAGACTGCTGCCAAAACAGCAGAAGATAAACTGAACGCACTGTTTGAGACAGCTGAATAAGTTGTCGCGGAGCGTGTCTGAAAAAGCGCATGCATTTTTGAGACACGCTCTAATACTGAGAAGGAGGAGGAAATCTTGGGGAAGAAAAGTTATACAAGGTGGTTGTTTGTACTTCCTGCAATCGTCATTGTAATTGCATTATTCATATATCCCATCTGTTCCAGCATCGTATACAGCTTTACAAACAAAAACCTGATTAAGCCGGCCTATAAATTCATTGGCTTTAAGAATTATGCAGAGGTGTTAAGGGACAGCGGCTTCTGGCTTTCATTTTTCAATTCCCTGAAATGGACGGTCCTGTCCTTGGTGGGACAGATAGCAGTGGGTTTTACCGCTGCCCTGGCCCTGAAGCGGATTAAGGTGTGTAAGGGCGTTTACAAGACCCTTCTCATCATTCCCTGGGCATTTCCCTCCATCGTCATTGCATTTTCCTGGAAATGGATTCTCAACGGAGTGTACGGCTTCCTGCCGAATATCCTGGTGAAGCTGGGAATCTGTGAGGCCGCGCCCCAGTTTCTGACCAGCGGTACGCTGGCTTTTGTAAGCCTGGTGCTGATTAATATATGGTTCGGAGCGCCCATGATTATGGTAAATGTGCTCTCGGCTCTGGAAACAGTTCCCAAGGACCAGTACGAGGCCGCCCAGATAGACGGGGCCAGGCCGTGGCAGTCCTTCTACTATGTCACAGTGCCCCATATCAAGATGGTGGTGGGACTGCTGGTGGTTCTAAGGACCGTGTGGATTTTTAACAACTTTGACCTGATTTACCTGATTACGGGCGGCGGACCGGCGGGCACCACCCAGACCATACCGCTCTACGCCTACAATATGGGATGGAGCACCAAGCTGATCGGACGTTCATCGGCAGTGACCGTGCTGCTGTTTATATTCCTGATGATTATATGCGGCATCTACTTCGCGGTCATCAATAAGTGGGAAAAGGAGGACAGTAAATGAAAAAGTTTAAAGCAGGAAACGTTATCAGCCATATATACCTGATTATTCTGACCCTTATCTCCATTTTCCCGCTGGTATGGATTATCATATCCTCCCTGAAGGGCAAGGGTGAACTGACGGGAAATCCCACGGCCTTCTGGCCTGAGACATGGACCTTTGACTATTACGCCCATGTTATCAACGACCTTAAGTTTTTTGTCAATATAAGAAACAGCGTTATCATCTCCCTGGTGACAACCCTGATTGCCATTACGGTGGCTGCGCTGGCAGCCTATGGAATCGTCAGGTTCTTTAAGCGGCTGGGATCAGCCATGTCCAAGGTGCTGGTGACCACTTACATATTCCCGCCCATCCTTCTGGCCATTCCCTACTCTGTGGTCATGGGAAAGCTGGGACTGATTAACACAAGGATTGGCCTGGTTATCGTGTACCTGTCCTTCTCCGTGCCCTATGCGGTGTGGCTTCTGACCGGATTCTTCAGGACCGTACCCCTGGAAATCGAGGAGGCGGCCAGAATCGACGGGGCCAATAAAATGCAGACCTTTGTCCAGGTGGTGCTTCCCCTGGTGGCGCCCGGTGTGGTGGCCACGGCCATCTATACCTTCATCAACACCTGGAATGAGTTTCTGTATGCGTTGATTTTGATGAATAATACCAGCAAGATGACTGTTGCGGTGGCCCTGCGCTCCCTGGACGGAGCTGAGATACTGGACTGGGGAGACATGATGGCAGCATCTGCTCTGGTGGTGCTTCCCTCTGTCATTTTCTTCTGCCTCATACAGAACAAGATTGCAGGCGGCATGTCGGAGGGCGCTGTGAAGTCCTGATGAATTTAACAGAAAGGGAAAAGGAGTTATATTTTATGGAAGCTATAACGGGAACCATTGGATACGGCGTGGTGGGCTCCGGCTATTTCGGGGCGGAGCTGGCACGCATCATGAATACAAAACCAGGGGCCCAGATACGGGCTGTCTATGACCCTGAAAACGGAGGTCCGGTGGCGGCAGAGCTGGGATGCGATGCAGAGGACAGCCTGGAATCATTGGTATCCAGAAAGGATATACAGGCGGTGATTGTGGCCACACCCAATTATCTGCACAAGGAGCCGGTGCTGGCCGCGGCGGAGCATGGACTTCATGTGTTCTGCGAAAAGCCCATCGCCTTAAGCTTTGAGGACTGCAGGGAGATGGTGGATGCATGCCGGGAAAACCATGTGGTATTCATGGCAGGTCATGTGATGAATTTCTTCCGTGGCGTGAGAAAGGCAAAGGAACTCATCGGACAGGGCGTTATCGGGGACATTCTCTACTGCCACGGGGCACGCAACGCATGGGAGGGAACCGGTGCATCAGAAACCTGGAAAAAGACACGATCCAAATCAGGAGGGCACCTGTACCACCATATCCATGAGCTGGACTGCGTCCAGTTCCTTATGGGGGGCTGTCCTGAAACAGTGACCATGGCAGGAGGCAATGCTGCCCACAGGGACGACCGGTTCGGGGATGAGGACGATATGCTGTTTATCACCATGGAATATCCGGACAGGCGCTATGCGGTCCTGGAATATGGTTCCGCTTTCCGGTGGCAGGAGCACTATCTGCTGATACAGGGAACCAGAGGAGCCATAAAGATTGATATGTGCAGCTGCGGCATGACCCTTAAGACAGGGGAAAAGGAAGAACATTTCCTGGTGCACCGCACAAAAGAGGAGGACGATGACAGGACCCGGATTTACAGGGAGACGGAGCGGGACAACGGCAACCAGTTCGGAAGGCCGGGAAGAAAGCCCTTTCTGTGGCTTCAGGGCATCATGGACGAAGAGATGGAGTTTCTGAACAATGTGCTTCACGGCGCCCCGGTTACAGACGAGTTCCTTCCCCTTCTCACCGGTGAGGCTGCCAGGAATTCCATTGCTACGGCAGACGCCTGCACCCTGTCTCTTAAGGAAGACAGGAAGGTAAAACTCAGCGAAATCATGAAGTGAAAAATATGGACGGTAAAGGAGAACAGTCATGAAGACAATCGGATATGCAGTGGTTGGAACGGGATATTTTGGGGCGGAGCTGGCCCGCATCATGAAGGAGCAGGAGGGGGCCAGGGTAGTGGCTGTCTATGACCCGGAGAATGCAGGTACAGTGGCGGCGGAGCTGGGCTGTGACACGGAGACGGACCTGGACCGGCTATACAGCCGTGAAGACGTGGACGCGGTAATCGTGGCATCCCCCAATTACCTTCACAAGGAACCGGTCATCAAGGCGGCGGAGCACGGGGTACACGTATTCTGTGAGAAACCCATTGCCCTGTCCTATCAGGACTGCGTGGAGATGGTGGAGGCATGCGTTGCCCACAATGTCACCTTCATGGCAGGCCATGTAATGAACTTTTTTAAGGGCGTGCGCACAGCCAAGAAGATGATTAATGACGGAGTCATAGGAAAGGTGCTGTACTGCCACTCGGCCAGGAACGGCTGGGAGGATATACAGCCCTCAGTCAGCTGGAAGAAAATAAGGGCAAAATCAGGAGGCCACCTCTACCATCACATCCATGAGCTGGACTGTATCCAGTTCCTTATGGGCGGCTGCCCCGAGGAAGTGACCATGGCGGGCGGCAATGTGGCCCACTGCGGAGAGCAGTTTGGGGATGAGGACGATATGCTGTTCATCACCATGGAATACGGGGATAACAGATACGCTGTGCTGGAGTACGGATCCGCCTTCCACTGGCCGGAACATTATGTGCTGATTCAGGGAACAGAGGGCGCCATCCGCCTGGATATGTTCAACTGCGGAGGAACCCTTAAGAAGGGGGATAAGGAAGAACCTTTCCTTATGCACAAAACCCAGGAGGAGGATGATGACCGCACCAGAATCTATCACGGCACGGAGATGGACGGCGCCATCATGTACGGCAAACCCGGGAAAAAGCCTCCTATGTGGCTTCACAGCATCATGTATGATGAGATGGAGTACTTTAACAATATCATGCATGGCGCCCAGCCGGACGAGGAGTTTAAGGCCCTGCTTACAGGGGAGGCTGCCAGGAACGCCATTGCCACGGCAGACGCCTGCACCAGGTCCCGGTTTGAGAACAGGAAGGTAAAACTTTCTGAGATAACGGGGGTGAAATAAGAATGAAGCTTGACAAATACAGGGGAATCATCCCGGCATTTTACGCCTGCTACGACAGGGCGGGAGAGGTAAGCGGGGACGGAGTGCGGGCCTTGACCAGGTACTTTGTGGACCAGGGAGTGAAGGGCGTCTATGTGGGCGGGTCTTCGGGAGAATGCATCTACCAGTCTGTGGAGGACAGGAAAAAGACGCTGGAGGCTGTGATGGACGAGGCCGCGGGCCATCTCACGGTCATAGCCCATGTTGCCTGCAATAACACAAGGGACAGCCGTATTCTGGCAGCCCATGCCCAGTCCCTGGGTGTGGACGGGATTGCAGCCATACCGCCCATTTATTTTAAGCTTCCGGAATATTCGGCTGCCGGGTACTGGAATGATATATCAGAGGCAGCGCCTGATACGGATTTTATTATCTATAACATACCCCAGCTGGCCGGTACGGCCCTGACCATGAGTCTTTTAAGGACAATGCTCTTAAACGGACGTGTGGCAGGCGTGAAGAACTCATCCATGCCGGTCCAGGACATCCAGATGTTTAAGGCCGAGGCCATGAAGACACGGGAGGATTTTATCGTGTTCAATGGACCCGACGAACAGCTGGTGTCCGGTCTGGCCATGGGGGCGGATGGAGGAATCGGCGGCACCTACGGAGCCATGCCCGAACTGTTTTTAAAGATATATGATCTGGTATCAGAAAACAGGATGGCAGAGGCCAGGGCTATCCAGTATGATGCGGATGAAATTATATATAAGCTCTGCTCAGGAACCTGCAATATGTATGCCATGATAAAGGAAGTGCTGCGGGTCAGCAGGGGAATTGATATAGGAGGCGTGCGAAAACCGCTGACAGACTTATGCGATGGCGACCGGGCCATTGCCGGGGAGGCAGCCGCCATGATAGAAGCCGCAAAGGAGAAATACTGCTGATATGATATACGATTTGCTGGCTAATATAGGAAATTACAGGGGCATGAACAGGAATCTGGATAAGGCCATTGATTATCTGATGACTGTGGATATAAACACCCTTCCTTTGGGAAAGACGGAGATTGACGGGGACAGGGTATTTCTGCAGGTGATGGAGGCCAGGACCCATGAGCTGACGGATGAGAGTTATGAAGTGCACAGAGATTATATGGATATCCAGATAGATATAGACGGTTGCGAGGTCATAGAGACGGCCCTTAACGGTGTGACTCCCATTGGGGAATACCGGCCGGATTTTCAGAAGGCGGCAGCCTGTGCTGGAGCAGGGGGACGCTGCGTTATGGGGCCCGGCAGGTTTATTCTGTGCATGGCAGGGGAGGCTCATGGGCCGGGCGGATGCCTGGAACAGCCTGAAGATATCAAAAAATGTGTGGTTAAGGTGGCTGTGGCTGATGAGAGGCCGTGAAAGCCGGAGGGAAAGGATTGGAACGAAATGGACAAAACAGAACTATTTAACCGTATCAAAGGAAAGCTCATCATCTCCTGCCAGGCCCTGCCCGGGGAACCTCTCTATGACCCGGAGCGTACCCTGATGCCTTATATGGCCAGGGCGGCCAGAGAGGCCGGAAGCCCCATGATACGCGCCAACACGGTGCGGGATGTGGTGGGAATCAAGAGGGAGACAGGGCTTCCTGTCATCGGTCTGATCAAGCAGGTGTATGAGGGATATGACGGATATATCACTCCCACTATGCGGGAGGTGGACGCCCTGGCGGAGGCAGGGGCCGACATCATTGCCGTTGACTGCACAGACAGGAAGCGTGGGGATGGGCTGAGCCCATGGGAATACATTGGGACCATCAAAGAAAGATATCCGGATCAGATTCTGATGGCCGATATCTCCGATTATCAGGAGGGGATTCAGGCGTGGAAAAGCGGAATTGACCTGGTGAGCACCACCATGAGCGGATATACGGATTACACCCCCAGGCTGGAAGGACCGGATTTTGAGCTGGTCAGGCGGCTTTCGGAAGAACTTCCCATTCCTGTTATCGGGGAAGGCCGTGTCCACACGCCGGAGGAGGCTGTGAAAATGCTGGATATGGGAGCATGGGCAGTCATTGTGGGCGGGGCCATCACCCGGCCGCTGGAGATTGCAGGGCGGTTCATGAAGGCGGTCAACGGCAGAACGGCATAACGGCATAAAAAACAAAAAAATGGTAAACGAGAGAGGGACATCACCTGCTGCACGGGTTGTCCCTCTCTTGCTGCTGCGGTAAGACTGCAAAGCTGCTTGCCATACCTGCCTGAAATGAATTATAATGGTGTCATATGAGGCCGCGAAGCGGTCCGGTTTGAAACCGCGATTACCAGCAAAGGCAAAGAGGAAAAGTGTTTATGAAAATGGTAGAGATAAAATGCCCTTCCTGCGGGGGTAAGCTTAAGGTGGAGGATTCACAGACAAAGCTTATAACATGCGAATACTGCGGGAGCCAGTTCCTGCTGGACGATGAGAAAGTCCAGCATATTACAAATTACAATATATACCAGACAACCCCTTCCGGCAAAGACCAGGGAAACGGGGCCAAAATAGCCCTTGGTGCTGGCTTGGCCTGCGCGGGCGTTCTGCTGGCTGCTTTTATCCTGTCCTCTGGTTCCGGTTCTTCCTCCGGGCCGCGGACCGCTCCGCCGTCAATTCCCGCCTACACCCGCCCGGCCGGATACTTGGGGAAGGAAGGGGAAGCAGGGGAGGAAGTCCGGGAGGAGGAAACGGCTCCAAAGGCAGATTCGCCCCTGTTTCATGCCATGACATGGGAGATGTTCCAAAAGGAACCGTCGGAAATCAGCCCGGAGGACCTGGCCGGAGTCAGGTATCTTAAAGTGGAGACATCCCTGGAAACAGACCGGGTATGGTACAGCTTCGACGACCCTTACAGCGAAAAGGAGCCGGTGGTGCAGACGGCCTCCTTTGGGGCCATGGACTGGGAGCCCCAGGACGCGGCGGCTTTTACAGGACTGGTGAAACTGGATTTGGGGTCAGGGCTGTCCAGGGTCCGCACTTTAAAGGGGCTTAAGGAACTTAAGGGCATCACAGCGGGAAATGTGGAAATTTCCGGCATAAAGGATATGCTGGACGACCCGGCACAGATTACAGAGCTGCAGCTTAAGGGAATTACCTCTATGGAGGGAATCGCATCCTTTGAGAATCTGGAACGCCTGACTGTCCGGGATTATCCCGACACCAACTTAAAGCAGCTGGTGCCATTAAAGAGTCTTAATTACCTGTCGCTGGAAGACACGGTGGACTCTGATTCCATTATCAGCACGGACAAGGATAAGATAAGGGTGAAGGATTACTCTGCCATCTCGGTGATGTGCGGTCTTAAATCCCTGTACCTGAATTCGGATATCATTAAGGACATCGGCTTTATCAAGGGACTTCCTGCATTGGAGGACCTTACGTTAGAGGATACTGCTGTCATCAGCCTGGCTTCCCTGTCAGAGGTGCCCGCTCTGCGCTCCCTGACGCTATTGGGAAATAACAAGGTGCAGGATTTCGGACCGGTGGGAACAGCCCCAGGGCTGACGTCCTTAAGCATTGATAAGATGACGTCCCAGCCGGACCCGGACCTGTCATCCCTCTCCGGCCTGGAAAGGTTGGAAATCAAGGGCTTTATGTCCATTTCCTCTATCAGGGGGCTTAGCAGTCTGAAGGAGCTTTCCATACACAACTGCAATGTGGACCAGGCGGACGCCCTCTCATCCCTGACCGGGGTGGAACGGCTTACATTTTACTCTGTATGGAATTCCCAGGGGAATTTGAGAAACCTGGACTTCCTCAAAGGCATGACAGGACTTAAATATGCTGACTTCACCGGTAATCTGGACGGAACGGGCTGGAGTGGCTATAACTACCTGGTGGAGGTGTATGGGGATGTGAGTTCCATTTTTAACCACCAGGGCCTGGAGGAATTGTATCTGGATAACGGTAAATTTGAGATAAACTTTGACAAGATAAAGGAAAATCCCAGCCTGCGGGTGCTGGGCCTCAGAAATATGGAGCTTCACAAGAATTATTATGTAGAATCCTACGGCGGAATGACCAGTGTGTGGTATGATGATGTGAAGTTGGGGGAACATATGGATATCCTGTCCCGCTTCCCTAATCTGGAGGAGCTGTACCTGGACAGCAACGAGCTGGCGGATCTGAATTTTGCCGCAGGTCTTAAGAACCTTAAAAGACTCAGCCTTAAGGACAATTATATAACGGACCTGGCCCCTCTGAAACAGGCGGAATTTCTGGAGTATCTGGACATCCGCGACAACCCTGTGGGTGAAGTGGGGGACGTAGGTAACGGTGTGGAAATCCTTCAGTAGTTATGTATATTGATATCTTCTTAATAATAACGAAATATTTATCAGTTTATTTGAAAAAATAGAGATAGTGTGATATATTGGACAAAGAAAAATTCAGGTAAAGACGTGCGCTAAGCGGTCTTTTCGCGCTTACAGCGAACCAAGGAGGAAATATGAAAGGGATTATACTGGCCGGAGGAAGCGGGACGCGGCTCTATCCGCTCACCAAGGTGACTTCCAAACAGCTGCTTCCGATTTACGACAAACCAATGATATACTATCCGCTGTCTGTCCTTATGAATGCGGGAATCAGGGATATCCTGATTATCTCCACTCCGGACGACACGCCAAGGTTTGAAGCTCTTTTGGGCGACGGCCACCAGTTCGGCATTGAGCTGAGCTATGCGGTACAGCCAAGCCCGGACGGACTGGCCCAGGCTTTTATCATCGGTGAGGAATTTATTGGAAGCGATTCCGTGGCAATGGTCCTGGGTGATAATATTTTCCACGGACAGGGGCTTGCCAAGCGCCTGCGCGCCGCAGCGAACAAGGAAAAGGGAGCCACGGTGTTCGGCTACTATGTGGACGATCCGGAACGCTTCGGTATTGTGGAGTTTGACGGGGACGGCAAGGCTATTTCCATTGAGGAAAAGCCGGAGAAGCCCAAGTCCAACTACTGTGTCACCGGTCTTTATTTCTACGACAACCGGGTGGTGGAGTATGCGAAGAACTTAAAGCCATCAGCCAGGGGCGAGCTGGAGATCACGGACTTAAACCGCATTTACCTGGAGAAGGGCGAGCTGGATGTGATTCTTCTTGGACAGGGCTTTACATGGCTGGATACAGGGACCCATGAGTCTCTGGTGGAGGCCACCAACTTCGTGAAGACTGTGGAGACACATCAGCACCGCAAGATTGCCTGCCTGGAGGAGATTGCCTACCTCAGGGGCTGGATTACCAGGGAACAGGTTATGGAGACCTATGAGATTCTTAAAAAGAACCAGTACGGCAAGTATTTAAAGGACGTTCTGGACGGAAAGTATGTGGATAAGATACACCCACAGGATTTTTAACGGAGGAAAATATACATGAAAATTATTGTAACCGGCGGAGCCGGCTTTATCGGCAGCAACTTTGTACACCACATGGTAAATAAATACCCGGATTATGAAATCATCAACCTGGACCTGCTGACCTATGCGGGCAACCTGGAAAACTTAAAGCCGGTAGAGGACAAGCCTAACTACAAATTTGTAAAGGGCGACATTGCCGACCGGAAATTTATATTTGAACTGTTTGAGAAGGAAAAGCCGGACGTGGTGGTAAACTTTGCGGCCGAGAGCCATGTGGACCGCTCCATTACAGACCCGGAGGCCTTTGTCAGGACCAACGTCATGGGAACCACAACCCTTCTGGACGCCTGCCGCACCTACGGCATCAAGCGCTACCATCAGGTTTCCACTGATGAGGTGTACGGCGACCTGCCTCTTGACAGACCGGACCTTTTCTTTACAGAGGAAACGCCTCTGCACACTTCCAGCCCTTATTCCTCATCCAAGGCAAGCGCCGATTTGTTCGTGCTGGCGTACCACAGGACCTACGGCCTGCCGGTGACCGTGTCCAGGTGTTCCAACAACTACGGCCCTTATCATTTCCCGGAGAAGCTGATTCCCCTTATTATCAGCCGCGCCCTGGCAGATGAGGAGCTTCCTGTATACGGCACAGGGGAGAACGTGCGCGACTGGCTGCATGTGGCGGATCACTGCCAGGCCATTGACCTGGTTATCCACAAGGGACGCGAGGGGGAAGTCTATAACATCGGCGGGCATAATGAGCGCACCAACCTGGAAGTGGTAAAGACCATTCTGAAGGCACTTGATAAGCCTGAGAGCCTGATTAAGTTCGTGACAGACCGTCCCGGCCATGACATGCGCTATGCCATTGACCCGACCAAGATAGAAACAGAGCTGGGATGGAAGCCAACGTATAATTTTGATACAGGAATTGAGCAGACCATCCGGTGGTACCTGGACAACCAGGACTGGTGGAAGAATATACTGAGCGGCGAGTACAGCAATTATTTCGATAAGATGTACGGCAGCCGCCTGTAGGTAAACATGTGGCTGACGGAGGAGGGAAATGCCCCGGAGCACGTTTGTGAGACGTGTCCGTTTCGGGAATTCCTGTCCTTCGCCGGCCATTATTAAGAACGGAGGTAAATGGATTATGAAAGTTCTGGTAACAGGTGTAAAAGGCCAGCTGGGCCATGACGTGATGGATGAACTGGCCCTTCGCGGCATTGAGGGATTCGGTGTGGACGTGGAGGAAATGGATATCACGGACCGCACAGCGTGTGAAACTGTGATTTCTCAGGAAAAACCAGACGCAGTTATCCACTGTGCAGCATATACTGCAGTAGATGCTGCAGAAGATAACCTGGAACTGTGCCGTAAAATCAATGCTGAGGGGACACGCAATATAGCCAGGGTCTGCAAGGCCATGGATATCAAGATGATGTACATCAGCACGGACTATGTGTTTAATGGCGGCGGTGAACGGCCATGGGAGCCCGATGATCACAGAGAACCCCTTAATGTGTACGGACTGACAAAGTATGAGGGCGAGATTGCGGTGGAGCAGAATGTACAGAAGTATTTCATTGTGCGCATCGCGTGGGTATTTGGCGTCAACGGCAAGAACTTCATTAAGACCATGCTCCGTCTGGGGAAGGAGAAGGGGGCTGTATCCGTTGTAAATGACCAGATTGGTTCCCCCACATATACCTACGACCTGGCCCGCCTTCTGGTGGATATGATTCAGACAGACAAGTACGGGCGCTACCATGCCACCAACGAGGGGCTGTGCAGCTGGTATGAGTTTGCGTGTGAGATATTCCGCCAGGCCGGCATGGATGAGGTGAAGGTGACCCCTGTGGATTCAGACGGTTTCCCTGCCAAGGCAAAGCGGCCCTCCAACAGCCGTATGAGTAAGGAAAAGCTGACGGAGAACGGCTTTGAACGTCTGCCCTCATGGCAGAATGCGCTGGAGCGTTACCTGAAGGCTCTTAAGGACAACGGGATGGCATAAACCGGGGCGGAACGGCTGCGGCAAAGCCATGTAACGGGGGCTTTAATAACAAGACAGGGAGGAATGAATAACAATGGGAAAATATTTTGGGACAGACGGCTTCCGCGGTGAGGCCAATGTGGACCTGACCGTGGAGCACGCCTACAAGGTAGGCCGTTTCCTGGGCTGGTACTATGGACAGAAGACGCCGGATGAGCGCTGCAGGGTGGTTATCGGAAAGGATACCAGACGCAGCAGCTACATGTTTGAATATTCCCTGGTGGCGGGGCTGACAGCCTCAGGCGCGGATGTATATCTGCTGCATGTCACCACCACCCCCAGCGTGTCCTATGTGGTGCGCACCGAGGGATTTAACTGCGGAATTATGATTTCTGCCAGCCACAACCCATTTTACGACAACGGCATCAAGGTCATCAACGAGAAGGGCGAGAAGCTAGAAGAGTCCGTTATCCTGGAGGTTGAGAAATATCTCGATGGGGAGATGGGAGAGATCCCGCTGGCAAAAAGGGAACATATTGGCCGGACCGTGGACTTTGCAGCTGGCCGGAACCGCTATATCGGATACCTTATATCCATTGCCACCCGTTCCTTCAAGAACATGAAGGTGGCCCTGGACTGTTCCAACGGAAGCGCGTCCGCCATTGCCAAAAACGTGTTTGACGCCCTGGGTGCGGAGACACATGTGATGAACAATGAGCCCAACGGACTGAACATCAATACGGACTGCGGCTCCACCCATATCGAACATCTCCAGAAGTTTGTGGCAGATGAGAAATGCGATATAGGATTTGCCTATGACGGCGATGCGGACCGGTGCATTGCGGTTGATAAGAACGGCCGCGTGGTGGACGGGGACAGCATCATGTACATCTGCGGCAAATACATGAAGGAGCAGGGAAGCCTGTTCAATAATACGGTAGTCACCACCATCATGTCCAATTTCGGATTATATAAGGCATTTGACCGGGAAGGCATTGCCTATGTGAAGACGGCGGTGGGGGACAAATATGTGTATGAGAACATGGCCGCCACCGGGCACTGTCTGGGCGGAGAGCAGTCCGGTCATATTATATTCAGCAAACATGCCACCACAGGAGACGGAATCCTTACCTCCCTAAAGGTGATGGAGGTGGTGCTGGAGAAAAAGCAGCCCCTTGATAAGCTGGCTTCTGAGGTGGAGATTTACCCTCAGGTACTTAAGAATGTGCGGGTAAAGGATAAAAAGACAGCCCAGGATGACGAGGCAGTGCAGGCTGAGGTGGCCAGGGTGACCAGGAGCCTGGGCAGCGACGGAAGAATCCTGCTGCGCCAGTCAGGAACCGAGCCGGTGGTACGCGTCATGGTGGAGGCGCCTGATATCCAGACCTGCGAGACATATGTGGACCAGGTAATCCAGGTTATGAAGGACCGGGGGCATTGCATTTAGGGCCGTATGCAAGGTGCTGTGAGCGATTCCCTGAAAATGAAAGAGGTAGTCTTGGAGTACATTTTATGAAACAGAGGAATAAAAGCCATAACTATTGAGAATAGTCAACCGGCGACTCCTTATTGTCAGTTATTTTGAAATGTGCTATAATTAGATAACGTTGCTAAGAGGACAACAGAAATCCCGGAGCGCCGTGCTCCGGGATTTCTGCATTTACCGTATGGCCCTGACAGGGGCCTGCGTCCTTACGGCCAGCGATTTTCAGAGCAAAGGAATGATGTGAAATGGGGCTGAACCAGTAAGAGTCGTGCTGTTCATCATCCGTCATTACGGTGTTATTGAGCGACTGCCCGGAATGGGCTGAGGACACAAGTGAAGTTTCAAAACAGGAGTGAAGATACAAATATCACCTTAAAGTGGAACAGGACACCGTATGAAGTGAGATTGGAATATGGACGGAACCAGGCGTTTTCAGGCGCCTGAAATCAGATGAACAGAATGGAGGAATGAATTATGTTAAATTATCAAAGATATAAGAGGGTCCCTGTGGTGGATTTCCCGGAGCGCACATGGCCGAATAAGGAGATTATGAAGGCTCCCATATGGTGCAGCGTGGACTTAAGGGACGGCAACCAGGCCCTTGTGGAGCCTATGGTGGTGGAGGAGAAGGTGGAGATGTTCAACCTTCTTGTGAAGCTGGGCTTTAAGGAGATCGAGGTTGGCTTTCCTGCCGCATCACAGATTGAGTATGATTTCTTACGCACCCTGGTGGAGCGCAAGCTCATCCCGGATGACGTGGAGGTCCAGGTGCTGGTGCAGTGCCGCGAGCATCTGATTAAGAGGACCTTTGAGGCCCTTGAAGGTGTTAAGAAGGCCATTGTACATATCTACAATTCCACATCCACCTTACAGAGGGATGTGGTGTTCCATAAGGACAGGGAAGATATAAAGGACATAGCCGTCATAGGAACCAAGATGGTCCAGCGGTATATGGCTGACTGCGATACCCAGATTCGTCTGGAGTATTCCCCTGAGAGCTTTACCGGCACAGAGCTGGATTTTGCCCTTGATATCTGTACAGCGGTGCAGGAGACCTGGGGCGCCACCAGGGAAAATCCCATTATCATTAATCTCCCGTCCACAGTGGAGATGACCACCCCTAATGTGTATGCGGACCAGATCGAATGGATGAATACACATTTTAAGAACAGGGAAAGCATTATATTAAGCATCCATCCCCACAATGACAGGGGAGAGGGTGTGGCTTCCACAGAACTGGCCCTCCTTGCAGGAGCCGACAGGGTGGAGGGTACTCTTTTCGGCAACGGGGAGCGTACCGGTAATGTGGACATACTGACAGTTGCATATAATATGTTCTCACAGGGAATCAACCCTGAACTTAACATTGAGAATATCCGTGAGATTGCAGATGTATGTGAGCGCTGCACCAAGATGGATATTCCGCCCAGACATCCCTATGCCGGCAAGCTGGTGTTCACTGCATTTTCCGGTTCCCATCAGGATGCCATCAACAAGGGTATGCAGGCCCTTCATGAGAGAAACGGACAGTACTGGGAGGTTCCATATCTTCCTATCGATCCCAGCGATATCGGCAGGGAGTACGAGCCAATCGTGCGTATCAACAGCCAGTCCGGAAAGGGCGGCGTGGCCTTTGTCATGGATACCTTCTATGGCTTCAAGCTGCCAAAGGGTATGCACAAGGAATTCGCAGATGTCATCCAGAAGATTTCCGAGCAGCAGGGTGAGGTTGCACCTGAGCAGATCATGGAGGAATTCAAGAAAAATTACCTGGAGCGCAAGGAACCCATGCACTTCAGAAAATGCCGCATAACCGATACGGAGACAGGAGACGGCGAGTTTGCAACACTGGCTAAGGTGACTTACTCAGATCACGGTATTGAGAAGACATTTGAGGGCGTTGGAAACGGACCTATTGATGCTGTTCAGAGAGGCATGGAGGATGCCCTGGGCATCCAGATTAAGGTTCTGGACTACAGTGAGCACGCATTGGCATCCGGTTCCGGTGCAGAGGCTGCTTCCTACATCCATCTGGTAGACCAGGTGACAGGCAAGGCCACTTACGGCGTGGGTATCAGCTCCAACATCACAAGGGCTTCCCTCCGCGGCATATTCAGTGCGGTGAACAGACTGTTCTATTAATTGGCAGCTGATATTGGGTATGTTATATTGGATGTGAAGGTGTTACATTAATTAAGGATTGCAGGACCGGCCTTTTGGGGCCGGTCCTTTTTTGAGGAGCACCGGGGACTACATGTTCCAATGCAAAAGACAGCGGGGAGTGTACTAAAACTGGTTTTAAAATCTGATTATTAAGTATCATTATATGATAGACGGCAGGTTCTTCGGAATCTGCTTTTTATTTGCTCTGATTTTTGGTGGAAGGGGGAGAATTCCTTGATAAATAAAGAGATTTAGTAAATGAAAAGCTGGAAAAAACGTATATACGAACGATTGCGGCATCAAATAAATTGAAATCAGCTTATGGCAATGATATAATATAAGTACAATATTTAGAACGGCGTTCGTAAATACAAATATATCAGGAGGTGTTGTATGGGAGGGTATACAGGTATTCCTGTGCCTATTTTTGAGAAACGTATTCAGATAATTGCGCAATATGTTCGCGGTAATCATCTGGATGGGGCATTTATTTTTTCAGATGAGTACAGGGCGGGATTTACGACTTATTTTTCTGACTATAAACCAATCAATGTAATTGAGGAATCTCCTCAGGGAGTATTTGTGACTCCGGAAGGGAAAGTGACATTATTTCTGGGGGCCATCAATTCCCAATCGGCCAGAAGAGTGTCCTGGATTGCGGATATCCGGAATATTGAGACACTGTCCGATTATTTTAAAGGACTCAGGGATAAGAAGGGAGGACCTCTGCTCATCGGACTGAGCGGACAGGACCTGCTTCCCGTAAAGTATTTTAAGCGTCTTAATGGCTGGCTGGTAGGAAATGATTATGTGGACATGGATGACAAGCTCACTGAGATGAGGGCTGTGAAGGAACCGGAGGAAATTGAGCTGGCCAGATACGCAGCGCACATAGGTGATATGTCTCTGAAAGCCTGCGTAGAGAAGATGAGGGAGTCAGAGGTAACGGAGATTGACCTGTGCGCTACGGCTGAATATGTGATGAAATCTAATGGCTGTGATTTAAGCTGCGCCACGGTGCTGTCCTCAGGCATGAATACTGAGGTACCTACATGGAGGCCCACTCATAAGCGGATAGAAGATGGAGAGGCGGTAATCATTGACGTGGCTCCTGCATACAAGGGCTATGCAACGGATGTAGCTGTAACGGTAATCAATGGAAAAGCCACGGACGGTCAGAAAGCCATTTTAAAGGCATCCAGAGATGCGGTCGTTCAGTCCATTGAATGTTTAAGGCCAGGGGAACCAGCTTCCCGGATCTATGAGATGTTTCTGCATTATGCCAGAAAAAACCATGTGGAAGAGTATTTCGAACCATATGCGAAGGGGCTTAGAGCAGTGGGACACAGCATCGGGCTGGACTGTGTGGAAAGGCCCAATCTGGATGATGACGCTTCATTCATCATGGTTCCAGGTATGACGCTTGCCACTAAGTTTGACCTTCACGGAATGGAGTGGGGCGGACTTAGGATCGAGACCGTTATGTTGGTTGAAGAGAATGCGTGTGTTTCGTTGAACCGTTATTTGTACGATTTATAACGAGGGAGGAAGGAAATATGACGAGAAGATTTTTATGGGGATTATTGGCAGTTGTCATGGCATTTGGAACAGCCGGATGCGGGACAAAAGAAACACCTGCACCAGCAACTGTATCCGGGCAGCCAGCAGGAGCGGAAAAGACGGGGGGAGAGAAAAATGCAGGAGGAGAGGCAGTGACAGAGACATCTGCGTCTCAGAGTGCAAAAGATGACGGCAAGACATATACCATAAGAATTGCCATTGTATCCAGCGACAGTCATCTGCATAATACTGTGCTGAATGAATGGGCACAGGAGGCAAAGGAAAAGACCAACGGACGGCTGATTCTTAAAGTAATGGGAAGCAGCCAGCTGGGAGGAGAGAGAGACTATGTGGAGGGAATGCAGCTTGGCAATATAGAGATGGCCCAGGTTTCAAGCGCAGCCGTCAACGGTTTTCTCAATGATTTCTCGCTGCTGTCATTTCCGTATTTTTTCAAGGATTACGCGGAGATGGAGAAGGTGTTTAACGGACCGATGGGAGACGAATTGTTTGCTGAACTCGAAGGAATCGGTATAAAAGGCCTTACATGGTTTTCGAATGGTTTTAGAAACGTGTATACCAAGAATACTCCGGTGACCACTCCGGCAGATATGAAGGGATTGAAGATACGTGTCATGGAGAGCGATGTAATGATAGCAACCCTGAATGCAATGGGTGCTTCAGGAACACCGATGGCGTACAGTGAGCTGTATTCAGCTATTCAACAGGGTGTAATGGACGGAGCGGAAAATGCTCTGGGAAATATTTATTCAGACGGATACTATGAGATATGCAAAAATGTGTCTTTAACGGAACATTTCGCGCCTCCCGGAGTAGTGGCTATCAGCCAGAAGTCATATGATTCCCTTCCTGATGATCTTAAAGAATACCTGACTGAATCCGCAATACGCTTTGGCAAAATGGAACGTGAGATGGACGAGAAGCTTCAGGAGGAGATGAAGAAGAAGCTGGAGGAAAAAGGTGTTCAGATTAACGAGGTGGATAAACAGAGTTTTATTGACGCTACGGCTTCTGTTTATACGGAATACGCAGGCGGAATCAGCGATACTGTGAAAGTGCTGGCAGAAGAGGAATTGGGAAAATCATTCAATTAACGTGAGGGGGAGGAAAATGAAAATTCTTATAAAGGCAGCAGATTTTGTCGTTGCATTTCTTCTCACAATAGCAGCCTCCTCTATGATCATATCCATGTTTTTGCAGGTGGTATTCCGGTTTGTATTCAATTCGCCTCTGTATTGGACGGAAGAGCTGTCCCGCTATTCCTTTATCTATATTGTATTCATAGGCGCAGCGTGGGCCGGGAAACAGGGAATGCACCTGGGAGTTGATTATTTTACTTCCAAACTACCGGAACAGGCGGTGAGGCGGCTGGCGGTAATCATAGATCTGCTTGTTTTGGTATTTTCCGCTGTGATTGTCATTGTGGGGGCGCAGGTAATACCGATTAATTTCAAACAGTTTTCCCCTGCGCTCAATGTTCCTATGGGAGCAGTGTACGCGGCAATACCGATGGGATTTTTGCTGCTGTTTATATACTATCTGGATCATCTGATGGAAGACTTAGGAATGCGGAGACAGCTGTAAAGGCTGTCTCCGGGAGGAGGAGGGTAAACGTGCTCGTTATACTTGCGTCTATATTTATCATACTGCTTGTTTTGGGAATGCCAATTGCATTTACCATGGGCATCGCCTGTCTGGGGACGGTTGTATACTCCCAAATGCCCCTCAATATGCTTATAACCAGGATGTTCAGTGCCACGGATTCATTTTCGCTGATGGCGGTTCCGTTTTTTATCCTTGCAGGGGAGCTTATGAACGAGGCGGATCTGACGGATAGGATATTGAATCTGGCCCGTGCGCTGGTAGGTTTTTTAAGGGGAGGCCTGGCTATTGTCAACATCCTGGCCAGCGTTTTGTTTGCAGGGTTGTCCGGTTCAGCCACGGCAGATACAGCTGCCCTGGGTTCTCTGGAGATTCCGATGATGGTCAAGGATGGCTATTCAAAGGAATTCAGCGTGGCGGTAACAGTGGCATCCTCTACTATTGGCCCCATTATACCACCCAGTGTCATGCTTGTGATGTATGCGGTGATTGCCAGCGTAAATATTACTAAGATACTGATTGCCGGAATTGTACCCGGGATTCTGATGGCCTTGGCCATGAGTGTTGCCGTATACTTTATCAGCCTCAAACGCGGATATGGTACAGCTGGGACATTTTCTCTTAAAAATATAGGTAAAGCTGCAAAGCAGGCAGTCATCCCGATGCTGATGCCGATCATTATTATGGGTGGAATCCTGTCAGGAATTTTCACGGCCACAGAGGCCGGTGTGGTGGCAGTGGTATATGCGTTTATTATCGGGATATTTGTGTATAAAACCATTAAATTAAAGGATATCCCGAGGATACTGGTAAAGGGGGCTGCCACAACTGCTGTATCCCTCTTTATAATCGCCATGGCGTCCATATTCAGCTGGTTCCTGGCATGGGAGAGTTTTCCGGAGACCGTGGTAAATGTGATGCAGGCCCTGACTTCTAATGGGACAGTGGCCCTGTGTATGGTGATTTTGTTTCTGTTCGTACTGGGACTTTTTGTGGAGGGAATCCCTGTGTTGATTGTATTTGCGCCCATCCTGGTACCGGCCATGGAAGCTTATGGGATTGACACGCTGTATTTCGGTATTGTGCTGGTGCTCACCGTGTTGGTGGGTTCCATCACCCCGCCTGTGGGAAGTTTATTGTATTTGGGCTCCTCTATCGCCAAAACTACGGTCTCAAAGGCAGGTAAAGAGGTATGGATATTCGTGGCGATGATTATGTCGGTAATTGGGCTTCTTGTGATTTTTCCACAGATTGTTTTGTTTTTGCCTGATTTATTGTATAATTAAGTCAATATACGAAGGATAAGGGTGAAACATGAACAGGACTGTGTTAAGAACGGTGGAGATATTGGAGATAATTTCCAAGCATGGCGAAATATCACTGGCAGATTTAGTGAAGATAACAGGATATCCAAAGACCAGCGTGTATGATATCCTGCACGCCCTGGAAGAGCGCGCCATGATATACAGGTGCACAGATAAGGTCTGTTACGGCATTGGGTTCCGTGCATATGCCATCGGGCGTTCCTACTCGAAGAATTCGGATCTGCTGAGCAATTCTTACCAGTGTATGAAGGCTCTGGCAGAGGATATTGGAAAGGCGGTACTATTAGGCAAGATAGACGGTGAAAAGATTCTCTATATTGCAAAATGTGAGCCTAAGCATCCGGTTGTCATGACGCCGTCCATCGGAGACGAGGAACCGATCAAGAACACGGCATTTGCCAAAATAGCCGAAGTGTTCACACATCATGAAAAGAAAATATGCCAGCTGTCGAAGGAGGAGAAGAACCGCATCAGGACGGAGAAACTTGCTTCCTACGGATTAGACGGCCCCGGTCCCTTTTATAACATTGCCAGTCCGATTTACAATTTCGAGACAAGGCTGTCAGGGGTGGTCGGCGTGTTTGGTGTGAAGGAGGTAGGAGTGGACTATTCAGAGGAGCTGAAGAAGGTTCGGGAGTGCGCCGGGAAGATTTCTGAGCGATTAGGATTTATCTAAAGCAGGAACTCCAGATACAAAAAAGACGGGACTGAACAAGGAATCATTTCGATTACCTTATGTTCAGTACCGTCTTTTTGATTTATTTGTGCTTAGCCTGTCTGCGGCAGGTCTGCGCCAGTCTCTGGGAGGATCGTCATATTACTGCCCGGACTGGTCAAATTCCAGATTGTCAAAGGACGACGCGGAGCAGATTCCGGACGGGTCATCCATGTACTCCAGGGCCACTTTGTCTCCTGGCTGGGTCAGGGCCAGCTCGTTACTCAGGTCATAGGACACGGTGAAGATATAGTCCTGTTTTTCCTCCAGTATCAGTTTATAGGTGACAGTGTTGTCTATGGTTTCGCTGGCAATGCGCAGGACAGTGCCCTCCTCCTTGGAAATGGTCTGGCCGGTGGTAATGTTCACTCCGGCGTTTCCGCGCACCTGGCGGAAATTGCGCAGGGCGCTGTCAATGGTCTCTCCGGTTCCCACATTGGTATAGTTGGAGACAGACACAAAGGCGTACTGTTTAATCAGGCCCGCATTATCCTTTAAGGTCATGAAGTAGGTGGGCTGTCCGTCCAGATTGATAATCATTGGGAAGGAGGCCCGGTAGCCAAACTGCTGGACTTTTCCTTCCGCAGAGCTCTGGGCTGCCATTTCAGTTGCGCCGCTCATCTGGTAGATGTTGGATTCCTTGGTCACCATGTCCACCAGTATGAAGCCAATGGCTGATTCATCGGATCCCACGCTGGTTAGGCCTGTGAACAGGTAACAGCGGGCGCCGTTATAGATGATGATATCACCCTGGCTGGGGCGGAATTTGTCCTGGTTGGAGAAGTTGAAAATGCCGTGCACATAGACACCCTGGTTCTGTATCTGCTGCATTACAAAATTCTCAGGCTGTACGCGGTCCACCCAATCCGGCAGTGTGGCGATGGTATAATGGGTGGTCTCTCCTGTGGTGGCATTGACCGTCAGCACTCCGTCGGCCTCCGGCAGGTTAAAGAGCCAGCGGTTTTGATAGGAGGTAATGACCCAGTAAGGAACGCCGTCATCATCCAGCTCAAAGGAATAGTCTGTAAGACCTTTAAAGAGTCCGCCGCCAAAGAAGCGCACATGGCGGTTTAAGTCGTCTAACAGGTAGGCGTTGGCCTGGTATTTGATTTTATAGTCTGTTACCAGGGTTACGTCGCTGACATCACTGGCCGACACCACGATATAACCCGCGGAGCCGTCCATGTTTTTAAGCCATTTGAAGAAGCCGGAATGCTCCAGGGGAACGACCCATACCAGTTTTCCGTCTACCTTCTGGATGACAGGGGTACCCAGGATGACCTGGCTTCCCAGGCCGGGATTTTCGCCCACCTTCTTATCGGCCAGCTCTCTTGCCAGACTCTTGTCCACGATTGGAAGCTGGTCCAAAGCAAGGGGCTGTACCGTATCCGTGAATTCTGATACGGCCGGGACGCCTAACTGGTCCCTGTAGGCCTTGTAATTAAAAAGGGGCATGGACAGGATGGAAACGCCAAAATACAGTACCCAAAGGATGGCGAGAAGGACGAAGCCCCTTTTATAACCCCTTACACTTTTGTCAATGCTGATCTGCGGGCGGCCGTATTCATTGGCACCTACCCGGACACTGCCCAGGGCTACGAAAAAGTTCAGCACCACATAGCAGCTGATGATGAAACACCATGAAAATGCCCCATCCGGATACAGGGGATTCAGATTGGGCCCCTGGAAAATGATCAAAATAAAAAAGATGGCGGTAAGCGCCAGGTTTAACAAGAATTGTGTCTTTTTCTTCATAAAATCCTCCATTTCTTAACATCTTTTTAGCAGAAGTCTTATAGAGCATTATATATCATGTGGAAATAAATACAAGGGGGAAAAGCTGGTGGCTTCATAAAGAATGTGTGAAGAAAATACTTTGCAAACCAATCACCCGGTGATAAGATAAATAGATAGATTAGATATAAGGAAGGAATGAAGGCATGCCGTTCAGCAGAAAGAAACCGGAAATACAGGTAGGATTAAGCGGTACCGCCCTGAAATATATTGCCATGGCCACCATGCTTGCGGACCATATTGGAGCTGTGCTGCTGGAACGGATTGTATACTACCGGGGGAACCTGGAACAGGTCGCCATGCTCATGACATCCCAATGGGGGGATACCCTTTATTGGCTGTGGCGGATGCTCAGAACAGTTGGGAGGATTGCATTTCCCATTTACTGCTTTTTGCTGGTGGAGGGATTCCTTCATACAAGGGACTGGCGCAGATACTGGCTCAGGATGGCTGCGTTTGCGCTTATCTCGGAAATTCCTTTCCGCCTGGCTGTGTGGAATACGTGGGCCGGGGGAAGCAGCAACGTGTACGTTGAGCTGGCAATCGGGCTGCTGGTGCTCCGGGGCCTGAAACAGAGCGAGGGCTTAACACAGCCGCGCCGCGCCGCCGGGATGGCGGCCGTAATCGGAGGCGGATGTCTGGCCGCTGTGTTTTTGAAGGCGGATTACGACATGGATGGGATACTAATTATCTCATTGTTTTATCTCCTGCGGGAGAAGCGCATTGTCCAGGTGATGTCCGGCGGTATCCTGTCTTTACTGGAATCCTGGAATATATGTTATGGGGCAGGGATTCTGTCTGCTGTTCCCCTGTATTTTTACAACGGAAAAAAGGGACAGGCTCCATGGAAATACGCCTTCTATTGGTTTTACCCGCTGCATTTAATGGTACTGTTTTTCATACGGCTGTATGTGGTAGGAATTCCTCTCGGATAATTCCGGGGCATGCCGGTTTAAAACGGACAAAACTGTTTTGGTTTGCGCAGGGGATTTATCCGGCAGACCCATTATAAAAAGAGATGTATGAGGTTTATATGGCAAAGACAAAATATAATGAGATTTATATGGCGCTCCGGGAAAAGATGGAGGATGGGACCTACGGGTTCCAGGAACTGCTGCCCTCGGAAAATACCCTGGTAAAGGAGTTTGACTGTTCAAGGAATACCATCCGCCGGGCCATCGGGCAGCTGGCGTCGGAAGGATACGTGCAGAGTATCCACGGCAAGGGAGTGAGAATCATTTACCAGCCCGGACAGCAGCAGTCGGAGTTCATACTGGGCGGCATAGAGAGCCTGAAGGAAGCAGTGGCCAGGAACAGGAAGAACTATACCACCAGGGTGGTCTGTTTCGCGGAGCTGACCGTGGATGAGACCATACAAAGGAGGACCACCTTTCCTGTGGGAGCCCAGATTTATTATATCCAGCGTGTGCGCTGCATTGAGGGGGAAGCCTTAATCATTGACCACAACTATTTCTTAAAGGATGTGGTACGGGACCTGACACCGGAGATCGCGGAGCGTTCCATCTATGAATATATGGAAAAGGACCTGGGTGAAAGCATTGTGACCACCAAGAGGAAAATGACCGTGGAGCGCGTCAACCAGATTGATGAAACGTATCTGGATTTAAAGGATTATAATTGTATGGCAGTGGTGAGCAGCATGACCTATAACAAGGAGGGAGTCATGTTTGAGTTCACCCAGTCCAGGCACAGACCGGACCGGTTCGTATTTTACGATCTGGCCCATCGGACAAAGTAGGTAAATCAAGGCATCGGAGAACAGGGAGCTTCAGGCAAATGTTCGTCCGGTGCTTTTTAGGTACAGAATGTGAAAAACACCGGAAAAAGTCAAAATCATTATTGACAAACTTGTTTAAACAAGATATAATCCAAATATAAGGTACTTGTTTAAACAAGATGCTGTTTCGTGGTCAGATTCATAGGAGGTATTGAACGTGGGAAAGTTTACCGGGGATTCAAAGAAACTGTTGGAGTATGTGGGCGGCAGGGAGAATATTGCAGCCGTATCACACTGTGTTACCAGGATGCGCTTTGTGTTAAACGATCCGTCCAAGGCGGATACAGAGGCCATCGAAAGCCTGTCCTCTGCCAAGGGTACATTCACCCAGGCAGGGCAGTTCCAGGTCATAATCGGCAATGAGGTGAGTACCTTTTACAATGATTTTGCGGAGGTGGCAGGCATAGAGGGAGTCTCCAAGGAGGCGGTGAAGAAGGCTGCCATGCAGAACCAGACCCTTATCCAGAGAATCATGAGCAGTCTGGCAGAGATATTTGCGCCCTTGATTCCGGCTATCATTGTAGGCGGTCTGATTCTGGGATTCCGCAATATCATCGGGGAGATTGCCCTGTTTGACGGCGGCACTAAGACACTGACCCAGATATCTGTATTCTGGGCTGGTATCAACAGCTTCCTGTGGCTTATCGGCGAGGCCGTATTCCATTTCCTGCCTGTGTGCATTGTCTGGTCCATCACCAAGAAGATGGGAACGACCCAGGCCCTGGGAATCGTTCTGGGAATCACACTGGTGTCGCCCCAGCTGTTAAATGCGTACAGTGTTGCCACCACGGCGGCGGCAGAGATACCAAAGTGGAATTTCGGACTCTTCCAGGTGGATATGATTGGATATCAGGCCCAGGTGCTTCCGGCTGTGCTGGCCGGCTTTACCCTGGTGTACCTGGAGCGGTTCTTCAGAAAAATATGTCCTGCCATGATTTCCATGATTGTGGTCCCCTTCTGCTCCCTGCTGATATCCGTGGCAGTGGCCCACGGCATCCTTGGACCCATTGGCTGGAAGATTGGCGCCGTGATTTCAGACTGTGTGAACGCGGGCCTGACATCTCCCTTTAAGGGCGTGTTTGCCGGTATTTTTGGTTTTTTCTATGCACCTCTTGTAATCACAGGACTGCATCATATGAGCAATGCCATTGACCTCCAGCTGATAGCTGACTTTGGAGGCACCACCCTGTGGCCCATGATTGCCCTGTCCAATATCGCCCAGGGCTCCGCTGTACTGGCCATGATACTTCTCCAGAAGAATGACGCCAAGGCAAAGGAAGTATCCGTACCCGCCTGCATTTCCTGTTACCTGGGTGTAACAGAACCAGCCATGTTTGGTGTGAATCTGAAATACGGTTTTCCATTTATCTGCGGAATGGCCGGATCGGCAGTGGGCGCGGTGCTGTCTGTTGTCAGCGGAATCAAGGCCAATGCCATTGGTGTGGGAGGCATACCGGGCATCCTGTCCATCCAGCCCCAGTACATGGGACTCTTCGCGGCTGCCATGGGACTGGTAATCCTGATTCCGTTCTGCCTGACCTATGCCATAGGAAGGAAGAAGGGGATAGGCGGCGGCCGGGAGAACCAAAATGAGTCCGGCCATGAAGCCAGCTGGGAGGAAAGGAAAGACTCTGCAAGCCAGCCAATCAGGGAATTAAAAGCATATGTATCCGGTGAAGTTATCCCCATGGAAGATGTTCCTGACCAGGTGTTTGCATCCAGGGCACTGGGGGACGGGGTGGCCATTAAACCGGAAGACGGCGTTTTGAGGGCGCCGGCTGACGCCATGGTGGCTGTTGTCATGGAAGAAAGCCTGCATGCCTGCGGACTGGTTCTGGATAACGGCATGGAACTGCTGTTACACATAGGGCTGGATACAGTGGATATGAAGGGAGATGGTTTCAGGGCCTTTGTAAAGCCCGGGGACAGGGTCAGAGCCGGAGAGGAACTGATTGCATTTGACCGTGAGAAGATTGCCGGGGCAGGGCACAGCGACATGGTCATCATGGTCCTTACCAATCCCGGAAATTCAGGAGCTATAAGCTGGCAGACCGGACGAAGGGTAAGGGCTTTGGCGGATGCGGTGGCCAGGATAGATTGAGTCATATAACGGGGCAGATTTGTCGGAGCAGATATGACGGAGCAGATATGAAGGAGGAACCATTTATGGGACATTTTAAGGACAGTACGGTTTACCAGATTTATACCAAGTCCTTTCAGGATACAACAGGAAACGGCCTGGGCGACATACGCGGAGTCATAAGCAGGCTGGACTATTTAAAAGAGCTGGGAATTGATTATATCTGGCTGACACCGTTTTTTAGCTCCCCACTCAATGATAACGGGTACGATGTGGCTGACTACCGGGCAGTTGACCCTGTATTCGGCACCATGAAGGATGTGGAGGAACTGATCCGGGAAGCGGACATAAGGGGCATGGGATGCATGTTTGATATGGTATTTAACCACACATCCACGGAACACCCATGGTTTAAGAAGGCACTTGAGGGCAATCCGGAGTACATGGATTATTATATCTTCAGGGAAGGGAGCCCGGACGCGCCGCCCACCAACTGGCAGTCCAAATTCGGGGGAAATGCCTGGGAGTATGTACCCCGCCTGAAAAAATGGTATCTCCACCTGTTCGATGTAACCCAGGCCGACTTAAACTGGGATAATCCCAGGGTGCGTCAGGAGCTTAAGGAGGTAATCCTGTTCTGGAAGGCAAAGGGAGTGAAGGGATTCCGGTTCGACGTGGTGAATCTGATATCCAAACCGGATATTTTTGAGGATGATCACAAAGGGGATGGCCGCCGCTTCTATACCGACGGGCCCAGGGTACATGAGTATCTCCAGGAGCTGGTGCGGGATACGGGCATAGAGGACATGGTGACAGTGGGAGAGATGTCCTCCACCACCCTGGATAACTGTATCCGCTACAGCAGGCCGGAGGACCGGGAGTTATCCATGTGCTTTAACTTCCATCACCTGAAGGTGGACTACAGGGACGGGGATAAGTGGAAACTGACGGAGCCTGACCTGGTCCGGCTTAAACAGCTGTTCATGGAGTGGCAGGAAGGCATGGAGCGGGAAAACGGCTGGAATGCCGTGTTCTGGTGCAACCACGACCAGCCCAGAGCCATATCACGGTTCGGGGATGACGGCCGATACTGGAAGGAATCTGCCAAAATGCTGGCAACGGTCATCCACATGTTCCGCGGCACGCCGTATGTGTACCAGGGGGAAGAGCTGGGAATGACCAACCCGCATTACGGGGATATTTCCCAGTACCGGGATGTTGAAAGCATTAACTATTACCGTATCCTGACAGAGCGGGGAATCACCGGGGAGGAAGCGCTGAAGGTGCTGGCTGCCCGTTCCAGAGATAACGGCCGGACGCCCATGCAGTGGGACGGCAGCCGATATGCCGGATTTTCACAGGGGGAGCCGTGGATAGGCATACCGGAGAACCATTCTTATATCAATGCCCAGGCAGAGGCAGCGGATTCCGGCTCCATATTGAATTATTACAAGAGGCTGATTGCCCTGAGGAAAGAATATAAAGTCATATCAGAAGGGGAGATTGAATTCATATACAGGGAACATCCTCAGGTGCTGGCGTACAGGCGCACCTATCAGGGTCAGGAACTTGTAGTGCTGGCCAATATGAAGGCTTCTGCTGCGGATTTGGGAGAAAAACCGGAGCTTGAAGGCTGCCGGCAGCTGATAGGCAACTACGGGGAAGCGGATTGCGGACAGACATTGGAACAACTGAAGCCTTATGAATGCAGGGTATATATAAGGACATTGTGATATAAGAAGAGGCGCGGGTGCGGTATTGCAGGGACTGTGTTTTGTTATTTGCTTGTCATGTCAGGGTGGTTCTGTGTATAATAGAGGAAAGGCGGCGAAATGGGACGCACAGAGGGCGGAAGAAAATTCCGGCCTGAGAAAGGAATGGCCTCTATGCAGGATTACTTTACAGATAAAGGGAAGACAGACATTCTGCGCAGCACCCGCACAGGACTGTGGGAAATCATACTCTGTCAGGGCAGGGAGCCTGTCATGCACGCGGACAGTGTCATGCTGGAACTTCTGGGGCTGGACGCTGCGCCGGCACCGGAGGAGTGCTACCAGGTATGGTATAACAGAATCCAGGATGAATACAAAGGAGCTGTGCAGGAGACCGTGTCCAAGGCGATTGCCAGTACCCGGGCAGAGGTGCAGGAAGTCCAGTATAAATGGAACCATCCCCTGTGGGGGCCTATATCCGTGCGGTGCGGCGGCATGAAGGATCAGGAATGGGAGGATGGAATCCGCCTGCGGGGATACCACCAGAACATCACGGATACCATCATGTTCCAGAAGGAATATGATGCGGTCATCCAGACCCTGAGCGGACGCTACAGGGGAATCCTGCTGTGCGATTTAAGGGACGGCTCCTATAAGATAATCAAGGCTGCGGAGGATTTAAAGGATAATCTGACGAAATATACGGATTTCAGGGAATTTCTCCGCGGATATTCACGGTCCTGCATCAGACCGGAATTCAGAAACAGGATTGAACGGTTTGCGGAATATGAATATATACAGGAACAGTTCCTGTCAGGGGAAAAGCAGATAGAGGAATTGTACCGTATCCGAAGCGGAAGCTGGCAGCGGGTTATGGCCATACCGTTTGCACCTGAATCCGATTTAAAAGCCAGAGCTATCCTGGCATTTGACATACAGGACGGTGAGGTGGAGAAACGGATGGACGAGGTAACGGCCAGAGTGGCTGTATCCACGATTTATACTCTTGTCCTGAGCCTGGACCCAACAAGTCAGGAGTACAGCTGCCTCCATTACATGGGAGATCGGCTGAAGATAGCGCCTAAGGGAATGCTCAGCGAATTACTCAGCCAGGTGATGCCGTCCCTTCCCCGGGAGGACAAAGAAAAGCTTGAACAGATCTGTTCTCCTGACAGCTACAGGGACACAGAATCCCTGGAGGGCATTCTGAGAATCCGGGACCGGGACCGGAAGCTTCATTATTACCGTTACTATGGGGTTCCCATCCATATGGAACTGGGCGACCGGATTCTCATAACAGGGCGGAATATTGATGCCAGGCAGGAGGTGGAGCTGCGGGAGAGCGTGCTGACCAACCTGTGCCAGTGCTACTATTCCATCTATCTGTTTGATTTGGAGCACGATATAGAGGAGGCAATCTGGCAGGAGGAAATCATTCGCAGGCGCCAGGAATTTCCCAAGGGTTCCATGGCTGTGTATTATGAGAAATTCGTCCGCTGTCATGTCTATGAGGAGGACCAGGAAAAGATGCGGCGGGTTGGAAGCCCGGAGTTTCTGAGGACGAACCTTACACCGGAGCAGCCGGTGTACGATGTGGATTTCCGCCGGGTATATCCGGACGGTATAAGATGGGTCAGGTCCAGGTTCAGCATTGCGGAGACCGCAGACGGCGTTGTCACCAAGGTCATTTTCGCCAATATGGGCATTGATGAGCAGAAGCGCAAGGAGCTGGAGGAGGAAGCTGAGAATAAGAAAAGCCTGTTTGCAGCATACGAATCAGCCACCATGGCCAACGAGGCCAAAAGTAATTTCCTGGCCCGGATGTCCCATGACATACGCACGCCCATGAACGCAATCATAGGGATGACGGCGCTTGCAGCATCCCACACAGACCAGCCGGAGCGGGTAAGGGACTGCCTGGAAAAAATCAGCATCTCCAGCAGCCATCTGCTGTCCCTGATTAATGAGATACTGGATATGTCCAGAATCGAGAAGGGGAAGCTGGAACTTTTGGAGGAACCCTTTCATCTGGAAACCATGCTGGATAACATATATTCCATCATCAAGCCCACTGCCATGGAGAAAAACCATGACATAACCTTCAGCCGGAAGGGTGTGATCCATGAGTCGCTTATAGGGGACGCCAACCGGGTGAAGCAGGTGCTTTTAAACCTGATTACCAACGCGGTGAAATACACGCCGGACAACGGAATCATCCGAGTGACGACCGAGGAAGTCCCCATGGGGAAAGCGGGGTGGGCCTGCTACCGGTTTGTGGTGGAGGACAACGGCATCGGCATGTCAGAGGAATATATGAAGCAGGTGTTTGAACCATTTTCCAGGGCCGTCGTGCCTGTGGTGCAGGAGCAGCAGGGAACCGGCCTGGGCATGTCCATTGCCCATGGCATAGTGTCCACCATGCAGGGGGACATACATGTCGAGAGCAGGGAGGGAGAGGGAAGCAGTTTTACAGTCACCCTGAATTTCAGAATCCAGGGAAAGGAACAGGAAAGGGCAGGAGGTATGAGAGACTGCATCCGGGACGATGACATGGACTGTGCCTCCCTGGCGGGAAGGCGGATTCTCCTGGTGGAGGACAATGCCCTTAACATGGAAATTGCCAGGGCCATACTCTGTGAACACGGCCTGGAAGTGGATGGGGCAGAAAACGGACAGGAAGCATATGAGCGCTTCACCTCCTCAGCACCAGGTACATATGAGGCAGTGCTCATGGACCTGCAGATGCCGGTGATGGACGGCTGCACCGCAGCCCGCATGATCCGGGCAAGCAGCCACCCCCAGGCCCGAACCATCCCCATTATTGCCCTGACTGCCAATGCCTTTGCCGAGGATGTGGCAAAGGCACTGACCAGCGGAATGAATTACCACATAGCAAAACCCATTGATTTTCACCAGCTGTTTCATGCGCTGAAACAATTCATGACCACCAGTTAACCGGGACGCGGAACAAAGACATGGCATCCAGTCTTTATAAATGAGGGATGCCATTGTCTGTGTTCCGCGTTTTTGTGTACGTCCGTTTATGTTTCATGGTTTCCTGCGGGTCCGGGACCTTGCGGGGGCGGCAGGGGACATAATCCATTTACATTTCCGGTGAAACATAGTACAATTGTGAAAGCAAAGAGAGCGAGAAGCAAAGGAGCATATCCGGATATGAAAAAATATGATTATATATTAGTGGGAAGCGGTCTGTATGCAGGCGTGTTTGCCTGGTACGCCAGAAAGAACAAAAAGCGCTGTCTGGTGGTGGAGAAGAGGAACCACATAGGCGGAAACGTGTACTGTGAGGACGTTGAGGGCATCCATGTGCACAAGTACGGCGCCCATATCTTTCATACGGGCAACCGGAAGGTGTGGGAATTTGTGAATTCCCTGGCGGAGTTTAACCGCTATACCAACAGCCCGGTGGCCAATTATAAAGGCCAGATGTACAACATGCCGTTTAATATGAATACCTTCAGCCGCATGTGGGGCATATCCACACCGGATGAGGCTAAGGCCATCATCGAGAAGCAGAGGGCGGAGATTACTGGCGAGCCGAAGAACCTGGAGGAACAGGCCATCCGTCTGGTGGGAAGGGAACTGTACGAGAAATTAATTAAGGGGTATACGGAAAAGCAGTGGGGCAGGGACTGCAAGGAGCTTCCGGCCTTTATCATCAAACGTATACCTGTGCGGTATATCTATGACAACAATTATTTCAATGATCCCTATCAGGGAATTCCCATAGGGGGATATAATGTCATAGTGGAGAAGCTGTTTGAGGGCTGTGATATAGAGACTTCGGCGGATTACCTGGAAAACAGGGAACACTATGACAGCCTGGGAGAGACCGTGGTATACACAGGCACCATTGACGCATTTTACGGCTACCGGTTCGGCAAGCTGGAGTACCGCAGCCTGCGTTTTGAGTCCCAGGTGCTGGACCGGGAAAACCACCAGGGAGTGGCGGTGGTGAATTACACGGACCGCGACACGCCCTATACCAGGGTAATCGAGCACAAGCATTTTGAGTTCGGCACACAGCCAAAGACAGTGATTACCAGGGAGTATCCGGTGAGCTGGCAGGAGGGCATGGAACCCTACTATCCGGTGAATGACCAGAAAAACCAGGAGCTGTACCAGAGGTATGAGGAACTGGCCAGGGCGGAATCCCATGTATTGTTTGGCGGCCGCCTGGGAGAATATAAGTACTACGACATGGACAAGGTAATCGAGTCTGCCATGAACAGGGCAGAGGAGATTTTCGGATAAGACAGGACAAAGGACAGGAAGGATATACGGCAGATGACTAAGACACAGGACCGCCAGGTCTATCTGGATGTGGCAAAGGGCATGGGAATGCTGGGAGTGGTAGCCAGCCATTGTCTGGTGGAGACCAGCCTAGGCATACTCTCTGACTGGTACGGCTTCTTTATGCTGGCTGTTTTTTATGTCTATACAGGATGGCGGTATGCGCTGCGTTACGGGAAGGAAAGGACAGGCATATCCAGCCGGGAGATGGCAGGAAAAAGGCTTATATCCCTGGGAATTCCGTATGTGTGCTACAGCGTGCTGTTTATTTTCTCTCGGATATTCCTGGTGTGGCCCCAGCAGTATACCTTCCTGGTACTTATGTCCGACATCTATTATACGGGCACATTGGTGGGGTTAGAGACACTGTGGTTCCTTCCCAGTATGTTCATAGCGGAGCTGCTGTTTAACATGATATACGGCAGCCGCAGGAAAATGGGGATTGCAGCCTGTCTGGCCGGGGCGGCCAGTGTGTGCCTCATCCTCTATATCAATGGTTCCAGACAGGATACCACTCTGTGGCGCGTCATACATCTGCCGATTATGGTGTATATCAAGGGCCTGGTGGGCTTCCTGCTGGCCCTGGGGGGTACATTTGCCTGTGACGCGTGGCAGAAGGCATCCATGTACTTAAAGGGCCGGGCCGGTTTGGCGGCTGCCTTTCTGCTCATGTGCCTGGGCATTGTCCTGACGGTTTTGATTCCGGGGTGTGATTTTAATTTTCTGACCATGGAAAATCCGGTATCCTGGATTCTGACCGCCTGGTTTTCCTCTGTCACCATCCTGATGTTTGGGGAGCGGGTGTCTGCCTGCGGAGGCAGCTGGAAGGAATGGCGGATTTTCAGCCGGGTTCTTGTGCCGTTCTTTACATATTACGGAACACATTCCCTGACTGTCATGTGTACCCATCTGGTTCCGGTCATTGCATTTTTTAAGGTGGCGGCAGGCAGAATGATGTATCCGGGAGTATTAGGCAGTACGCCCTGGGATATCCTGCTTTTTGCCCTGGTGCTGGCAGTGGATCCTGGGGTGGTGCGTCTGATTGAGACACGGCTGCCATGGATGAATGGAAGGAAGAAACGCTCAAAATGATTACGGTACTGATGGCTTCTTATAATGGAAGCAGATATATAAGGCAGCAGCTGGATTCCATACTGGCACAGGATGAGGAAGACGTCCGTATCCTGGTGTCGGATGACTGTTCCTCGGACGGCTCCAGGGAACTGCTGAAGGAATATGAGGCAAGCCGGGGGGACCGGGTGCTGGTGCTTTTACGGAAGGAGCCGTCCGGAGGAGCAGCTGTCCATTTCCTGAAGCTCCTTAAGCTGATGGCGGATGCAGCCCATGGTCCGGAGGAGCAGCCTCAGCATGGGAGCCTGCTGCCAGAGTATGAGATGACAAAAAGCCAGCTGGCCCATCTGGGGCGTCTGGCCGGGGCGGATTATTTTATGCTGAGCGACCAGGACGATGTCTGGATGCCCCAAAAGGCGCGGATGCTGTCTGATAAGATGAAAGAAATGGAACGGAAACCGGGCCGTGGCAATGTTCCCCTTTTGGTGCATTCAGACCTGACCGTGGCGAATGAGGCTTTGCGGCCCATAGCGGACAGCTTTTTCCGGTATCAGAAAATTTCCCCGGAACGCACCAGCCTGCCCCAGCTTCTGGTACAGAACAATGTGACCGGAGGCGCCGTGATGGTCAGCCGCAGTATGCTGCCTTATCTAAAGGAGATTCCCGGGGTCTGCCTTATGCACGATGCATGGCTGGCCCTTATCGCGTCCTGCTTTGGAGAGATAGGATGGGTGGACAGGCCCCTGTACTATTACAGGCAGCATGGCGGCAATACCCTGGGAGCTGAGAAGGGAGACAGCCTGGATTCTGTCAGGACACGGGTAAAGGACGGAAGCAGCGCCAGAGAGAATTACAGGAGGATGTTTGGTCAGGCGGACAGCTTTTACCATATGTTTTACAGCCGTCTGAACCGGGAACAGCAGGAAACACTGGAGGCTTTCATAAGACTGCCCCGCTGCGGCCGGCTGGGAAAAATGGGACTGATTGTGAAGTACGGCTTTACCAAGAACACGCTGGTGCGTACACTGGGGCAGATGCTGTTCATTGGGGACTGACCGGGAGCCTGTTTCAAAGGTGTGCCCTGAGGTGCCGGTCTGTCCGCGGTTCCATGAAGAAAGGAAGGAAAACAGGCATTGAATGAAAAACAGACAACGACAAAGGTCTTAAACGGCCTGTTTTGGAAGTTAATGGAAAATGGAGGCGCCCAGGGTGTCCAGTTCCTGGTTTCCATCATACTGGCGCGCCTGCTCTCGCCGGAAGAGTACGGTGTGGTGGGCGTCATACTTATATTTGTCACCATTGCCAATGTATTGGTTCAGAACGGCTTCAGCACTGCGCTGATTCAGAAGCGGAAGGTGGATGACACGGATTTTTCTTCGGTTTTCTTCTTTAACATGGCTGTATCCGCGGTCATTTACCTGGTCCTGTTCCTGGCAGCGCCCGGCATCGCATACTTTTACCGCAACCAGGAGATGACGGCTCTGGTGCGGGTGCTGGCCGTGGTCCTGTTTCCGGGAGGGGTAATCTCCATACAGAATGCCTATGTGTCCAGGAATATGGAGTTTAAGGGCTTGTTCATATCCTCCTTTGTGGCATCCATGATATCAGGGGCAATCAGCATTTTCCTGGCCTGTAGTGGGCTGGGGGTATGGGCCCTGGTATGGCAGCAGATTGCATATTACTTTTTCTACATGCTGATTCTGTTTATGAGCATCAGCTGGAAACCCCGCCTTTTGTTCAGTATTCTGCGGATTAAGACCATGTTCGCCTTTGGATGGAAGCTGCTGTGCGCCTCCCTTCTGGATACGGTATATAACAATATATACGGACTGGTGATTGGCAGGATTTACAATGAATCCATGCTGGGCAACTATAACCGGGGAGAACAGTTTCCCAAGCTGATTGTCAGCAACCTGGGAGCCGCCATCCAGTCCGTTATGCTGCCTGTGCTGTCAGCCAGCCAGGACGAGCCGGAGCGTGTAAAGTCCATGCTGCGAAGGGCCATCACCGTCAGCTCCTATCTGGTGCTTCCCATGATGGCGGGCCTTATAGCAGTAGCCCGCCCCATGGTACTGCTGCTGTTGGGGGAAAAATGGCTGGCCTGTGTTCCCTTTCTTCAAATCATGTGTGTGGCCTATTCCTTCTGGCCCATTCACATTGCCAACCTTCAGGCGCTGAATGCCATGGGACGCAGCGATATATTCCTTAAATTGGAAATTGTAAAAAAGATGGTGGGCCTGGCAGTTCTGGCAGTGGGCATACGCTATAATCCACTGGTGCTGGTAGCGCTTAAGGCTGCGGCGGATTTCCTGTGCACCTTCATCAACGCGTGGCCCAATAAGCGCCTTCTTAATTACAGCATAATAGAACAGTGGAAGGATATCATTCCGTCGGTGGCAGTCTCAATCCTTATGGCTGCGGCTGTCATGGCTGCGGGAAGATATGTTCCTGGGGGATGGCTGGGCCTGGGAATGCAGATTCTCTTTGGCGCGGTTGTGTACATGCTGGCATCCTGGGTTCTGGGCCTGGAAGTGTTCCGGTATATCAGGGGCCTGGCAGTGGACAGGCTGCCCGGAAGAAAGTAAACAGGATGGAAGCTGTCAGGAATCAATCAATCAGAATGAGGGATAACAAGTGGAGAGTAAGCAGGAGGAGCGAAAAATGAGGACAGTGGTTGTGACAGCCATAGGGTCGTTTTCGGCTGATATCGTCATCAAGAAATGCAGGGAAAATGGTATGCGGGTCATAGGCTGCGACGTGTATCCCGGTGAGTGGATTGCGGACGCCGGGAATGTGGATGCGTTTTATCAGGTTCCCTATGCATCGGATACAGACCATTATATTGAGACTATGTTGTCCATTTGCCGGAAGGAAGGGGCAAAGGCTGTCATCCCGCTGACGGACGCGGAGATCGATGTGTTCAACCTGCACCGCCGCGAATTCGGCGAAATAAATGCCGCCTTATGTATGTCGGACAAGGCATGTATCGGCCTGTGCCGCGACAAGATGGAGCTGTACCGTTATCTGGAGGAGCACATGGAGGGAACCGTGATTCCCACTGTGCGCCTGGAGGATGCGGATTTGGATGAAATCAGCTACCCGGCTGTGTGCAAGCCCTGCAACGGAAGGAGCAGCCAGGGCCTTAGGTTTGTGGGCTCCCGCCGTGAGATGGAGGGGTTCCTGGGGGAAACCGATCCGGCAGGTTATATTGTCCAGCCCATGATAAAGGGAAACGTGGTCACGGTGGACGTGGTACGAAGTCCTGAGCAGGGCACGTGCGCAACCGTCTGCCGCAGGGAGCTTTTGCGGACCTTAAACGGCGCGGGAACCTCAGTGCTGGTGTTCAGGAACCGGCAGCTGGAAGAACGGTGCCGTGCCATTGCCGGGCTGTTGGGAGTCAGGGGATGCGTAAACATGGAATTTATAGAGGACCGGGACGGCGTTTACCACATGCTGGAGTGCAACCCCAGGTTTTCCGGCGGGGTGGAGTTTTCCTGCCTGGCGGGATATGACTGTGTGACAAACCATCTGCGCTGCTTTGAGGGCAGGGAAATAGAGCGGGACGACCGTATCAAGAGCATGTATATTGCCAGAAAATACGAAGAATATATCACCAAGGTAGAGTGACAGGGAGGTGTGACAGGATATGGGAGACAGAGTGGAAGGCGGAACCGGGCCTCAGACCGCAGATACAGCTATTATGGCCAGCATCAACTGTGTTACATTCAACCATGCAGATTATATCAGAACAGCCCTGGACAGCTTTCTGATGCAGAAGACAGATTTTGCATTTGAGATACTGGTTCACGATGATGCATCCACGGACGGGACCAGCAGCATTATCCGGGAATATGCGGCCAGGTATCCGGACCAGGTGAAGCCGTTAATTCAGACAGAAAACCAGTATTCACAGGGAATTGACAACATCAGCGGAGCCTTTAACTTCCCCAGGGCCAGGGGAAAGTACATTTTTATGTGTGACGGGGACGACTATTTCCTGTCACCGGATAAGCTTCAGAAGCAGGTGGATTACATGGAAGCCCACCCTGACTGTACCTTGTGCATCCACAGCGCCAAAATAGATTTGGTGGGAAGGGCGCTGACAGAGGGACAGATGAGGCCGTACCGGGAGAGCCGCGTACTGCCGCCGGAGGAAATCATCGACAAGCCTTCGGGATACGCCATGTCGTCCATGGCATTTCCGGCCCGTCTGGTGAGGGAGCTGCCGGATTACTATGTGGACTGTCCTGTGGGGGATACGCCCATCCAGCTGATTGCGGCGGCAAATGGATACGGGTATTATTTTGACGATGCCATGAGCGCCTACCGGGTGGGCGTGGCAGGCTCCTGGACCGTGGAGGGAAAGAACGGGGATTACCAGGGAAAGCAGAGGGCTTACTGTGATCGTATGAAGCGCACCTATGAGCAGTTTGACAGGGCCACAGGGGGCAGGTTTAAGGAAGCGGCAGAGAGCGCTGCCCGCAGGACTTATTACCAGACAATGGTAAACACCAAGCAGTTTGAAGAGATATTCAATCCACAGTACCGCAGGTACTATAAAGAGCTTACGCCCAGGATGCGGTTTTTCCTGAGATTTGAGCACACCATGCCGGTAGTATACGAAATGGCGAGGAAGACGTTCACTGGAAAGTGATTCCAGTGAACGGTTCCCCGCCATTTTTGCTGTATGCGTTACAGCCTGGTTTTAATGATTACCCATGGTTTAAAGATTACTGCTGCTGGGCAAAGAGAGGATCCGTGGGATCCCAGTGCTGGTCTCCCGGAATGACCCACTCAATAGCCGGCCGGTCATAAGGGCCTGGCTTTGGTGAGTTGTAGATGGTCACCGTTGTGCCCAGGGCACAGTTGTCATATACCCACTTGGCGTCTCCGGAAAGGAGGCGGACACAGCCGGCTGACTCTGCGATACCCAGATAATTATAGGTCAGCGGATCTAATGTCATGGGGTCCGGACGGCTGTACAGGATGGAGTGAATCAGGAAACCCTTGTAAATACGCGTCGCGTACTGGGTGAAGATTCCGTGGTTCATGTCACGCCAACGGTACTTGGCCGGGGTTTGGAAGGTTCCAATGGGTGTATCCGGTCCGGTAGAGGTAAGATAGGTCTTTACCGGGATGATGAAGCCGTTGGCGCCGTCCTGTGCAAAAATGGTCATACAGTTCATCTGCTTGTTGATGCTGATGAGGAACGGGCCGCTGTTGCCCACAATGGGCTCTAAGTCGGTCAGCAGCTTGCCGGTTTCGTCAAAGTAATACTTGAAACCGTCTATGTACTGCCAGCCTGTTACAGGCGCATTGTTTACAAAGTAGTAGCGGTCCCTGTCATTCCAGGCCCATCCGGTAAATGGAACGCCGTTGCCGCTGCTGTACGCCACTGCCCCGTCCACAACCTGGATTCCATCCGGGAACGCTGCTTCCAATGGTTTCTCCATGTTGTAGGAAGCGCCTTCCACACCTTTGCCCCAGAGAGAGACCCTGAAGCTGCTCAGCACCTTTCCTGTGCCCATGGTTCCTGCTGTTGCGCTGTTGCGCGCCCAGTTTAACTCTGTCCCGTCGTTCAGGGTAGTGCAGTAGTAAATATCAAATGTGTTGCCCACAAAGCCGTTGAAACGCATCTGGATGGCTTCCACCAGGGCACCGTCCTCCCAGACAGTTGTGTGGCCGCCGTTCATGGCCCAGTCGCTCCATCCATGTGCGCTGGTATACGTCCTGTAAAGGATATCGCCCACGATGTTGTTCAGATAGACGGACATGGAACGGAATCCCTGTTCAGACACCACCGGTGTATCGCCTATTACAGGGTCAGTCCATGTGGTATCCGGACGGAGCACCTGAATCTGAAGAAAAGGTGTATTGGCTGATGCCTGTCTGGCTGCTTCTTCTGCTGCAAACTGGGCTGCGGCGGCTGCCTCGGCATCGGCCTGGGCAGAATCGTCTGCTGCCTGTGCCGCGTTCTGGTCCGTGGCAGCGGAGGTCACGCCGTCCGTGCCGGCTGTACCAGCGGCTGCCTCGGTGCTGCCGGCTGCTGCGCCGGCGCCATCGGCCTGTTCTGCCGGGGCTGCGTTGGCCGGAGCCACCGCCTGAGGGCCGGAGCCCTGTCCATCTCCACTCTGGCCGTCTAAAGAACCAGGGGAGGTTTGTTCGACTTTTGTGGAAAAAGCCGGACCATAATTAGAATCATCCTGCGCGGCCAATGCGGGTCCGGCCTGACCTAAGACCAGAAGTCCGGACAGAAGGGCTGCGGCAGCACGCTTCATTAACTTATTCATTCGTAACATCCTCCTGAATTTTATATAGATTACCATACATGTCTTAATCTATCATATTTGGCAGGAAAATTCCAGATGTGATTTACTTTTTACCTGCTATAATGTAAAATTGTAAACAAAATGACCTTAGAAAGACTAGAGAATGTAAGAAACAGGTGCCATAATATGGATTGGAATACAGAAACTGTTAATATTATTTACGCGTCCAATGACGGGTATGCCGGACATCTGGCAGCCTCCCTTTATTCCCTGTTAGACCACAACAGGAATATCCCCCGGATGGACATATATATCCTGTCCGTGGGAATGAGTGAGGCTTACCTTGAACGGCTGGCCGGTATTGCGGGGAAATTCTGCCGCAGCCTTCATGTGGCTGAGCTGGGAAACCTGAGGGAGCGGTTCGACTATGCTGTGGATACCAGGGGATTTGATATAAGCGCCATGGGGCGCCTCTTTGCCCCCAAGGTGCTGCCGGACAGCGTAAGAAAGGCCCTGTATCTGGACTGCGATACCATTGTGAACGGAAGTATCCGTCCTCTGTATGAGACGGAGCTTGGAAACCATCTGGCCGGCATGGTGATGGAGCCAACGGTTTACAGGGAGATGAAGGAATCCATCGGCATGGAAAAGGATGAGCCTTACTATAATTCCGGAGTCCTGCTTATAGACCTGGAGGCATGGAGAAACCAGGATGTGCTGGGGCAGCTGCTGGAATTTTACAGGGTTCATCAGGGCAGCCTTTTTGCCTGTGACCAGGATACCATAAACGGGGCGCTGAGGGGCAGAATCATGACGCTGCCGGTCCGGTATAATTATTTTACCAACTACCGGTATTTCAGATACAGGACCCTGGTGTCCATGTGCGGGGCATACCGGGCAGTGGGGGAGGACGGATACCGGCAGGCGGGAAAGGCCCCTGTCATCATCCATTATCTGGGAGACGAGAGGCCCTGGATAGCCGGGAACCACAACCATTTCAGAAGGCTCTATGAGTATTATCTGGATAAGACTCCCTGGAAGGGAACCCCAAAGCAGGAGGGAAAGAGGCTGTACATGCACATGTGGTGGGTGTTTAACCACGCAAGCCTTATCTGCCCTGCCTTCCGGCTGTGGATCAGCCGCAGGCTGGGAATGAGGCTGGTGGACAGCCGCAGGAAGCAGAAGGCTTTTGGAAGCGGGAAATGATATGGATAAGATAAGCATGATTATATTGAACTATAATGACTCTTACACCACCCTGTCATTGGTGGATGAGGTTAAGGATTATGAATGTCTGGACTCCGTGGTGGTGGTGGACAATCACTCATCCGATGATTCATGGAAGCGCCTGCAGACACTGAATGGCAGCGGCAAGGTCCACGCGCTCAGGCTGGAGCAAAACGGCGGCTACGGTATGGGAAACCAGGAGGGAATCAATTACGCCGTAAGCTGTCTGGAGGCAGACTATGTAATCATTGCCAACCCGGACATTCATGTGACCCCCCGCTGTATCCGGCGGGTAAAGGATGCACTGGACAAGACACAGGGCGCGGTGGCTGCCTCGGCCAGGGTGAAGGACCCGATGGGGGGAGAACTGTTTTCTTACTGGACCCTCCTTCCTCTGTGGAAGGATCTGCTGGATACAGGACTGGTTACCAGGCGGCTGTTTAAGGCCATGCTGAATACGCCTTCCTACAGGCTCGCATATGCGGGGGATGAGGACTGCCGCCTGGTGGATGCGGTTCCCGGGTCCTTTTTTATGTTAAAGACAGGCATTCTCACGCCGGGGGAAATAAAAGAAGTATTTGACAAACACATCTTTTTGTATTATGAAGAAAAGGTGCTGGGACAGAAGTTCAGGAAAATGGGGCTTAAGACCGTGCTGGTTACGGATGAGTCCTATGTCCATGCCCACTCTGTCAGCATTGACAAAAGCTTTAAACGGATCGTGGATAAGCAGAGGCTGCTTCACAGGAGCAAGCTGTACTACTATAAGGAATATCTGGGAACCGGCCCCGCAGGCATGGCAGCGGCAAGGGCTGTATTGGGACTCGTCCTGGCAGAGGTGTGGTTTCTGACCGTGGTGTGCAGGATGCGGTGGTAGGACGGCGCGGGGCATCGGCATAGAGATGTGCGGCGGCGCGTGAAGGCAGGCTTTGAGAGGCGCAGCGGTGCGTGAAGGCAGGCAGTGAGAGGCGCAGCGGAGTGCGGAGGCAGGCTTTGAGATACAGGGAGGCCTGCAGAAAGGACAAAATGACGTATGAACGGACAGGAAGATAAAGAGAAGGAGATACTGGTCACCCGGTCCTCCCTTCCTTCTTACGAAGAATATATAGAGATGATAAAACCCATATGGGACAGCGCCTGGCTGACGAATATGGGGGATTTCCATAAACAGCTGGAAAAGGAGCTTAAGGAGTACATGGGAATCCGGAACATGGTGCTGTTTGTAAACGGGCACATGGCCCTGGAAATGGCCATCCAGGCCCTGGAGCTGACGGGCGAGGTGATTACCACCCCCTTCAGCTTTGCGTCCACCACCCATGCGATTGTGCGCAATAACCTGACTCCGGTATTCTGCGACATCCGTCCCGAGGATTACACCATGGACCCGGAAAAGATCGAGGCCCTGATTACGGAAAAGACCTCGGCCATTATGCCGGTCCATGTGTATGGGAACCTGTGTGATGTGGAGCGGATTGAGGCCATAGCCAGGAAACACGGGCTGCGGGTGATATACGATGCGGCCCATACCTTTGGGGAGCGGTATAAGGGAAAAAGCGTGGCCGAGTTCGGAGACGCCAGTATTTTCAGCTTTCATGCCACCAAGGTGTTTAACTCCATTGAAGGGGGAGCGGTTACCTTCCGGGAGGACTGGATGGAGCACCGTCTGAATTGTCTTAAGAATTTTGGGATTGTGGACCAGGAGCATGTGGTATGGGTAGGCGGGAATGCCAAGATGAATGAATTCCAGGCAGCCATGGGACTGTGCAACCTGCATCATCTGGACCAGGAGATAGACAGGCGCAGGCTGGTGGTGGAACGTTATCTGTCCGGCCTGGCAGGCGTGCCGGGTATCAGGCTGCCTTCCTTCAGGGAAGGGCTTACGCCCAATTATGCCTACTTCCCTGTGCTGTTTGAGGACTTTAAAGCTGACCGGGATCAGGTATATGACTGCCTGGCAGGGCACAGAATATACCCGAGAAAATATTTTTATCCCCTGATTAATGATTTCCAGTGTTACAAGGGCAGATTTTCCTCCAAGGATACGCCGGTGGCAGCCTATGTGGCTGACCGTGTGCTGACGCTTCCGTGCTATGCAGATCTGGAGCTGGAGGATGTGGACCGTATCTGCGGCATCATCAGGGGGATGTAGGAGACGAACATGGATAAGGTACTGCTGGTGATACCGGCTTTTAATGAGGAAAAGAACATAGAGAGGGTGGTGGAGGACCTGGTCAGGGGTTTTCCCCAGCTGGATTATGTGGTGGTGAACGACGGTTCCAGGGACTGCACCGCCAAAATCTGCAGGGAAAAGGGATATAACCTTCTGGACCTGCCGGTGAATCTGGGATTGGCCGGATGCTTCCAGGCCGGTATGAAATACGCCTACAGGAAGGGGTACCGCTACGCCATCCAGTTTGACGGAGACGGACAGCACAGGCCGGAGTACATTGAGGCCATGAGACAGAAGATGGAGGAAGGGTATGACATTGTCATCGGCTCCCGGTTCGTGACGGAGAAAAAGGGATGGTCGGCCAGGATGATTGGGAGCAGAGTCATAGGCAGCGCCATCCGGCTTACCACCGGCACCAGGGTGACGGATCCAACCTCGGGCATGCGCATGTTCAACCGGAAGATGATAGAGGAATTTGCCCTTAACCTGAATTACGGACCGGAGCCGGATACAGTTTCTTTTCTGATCAAACAGGGTGCCAGGGTAGCGGAGCTGCAGGTGACCATTGACGAAAGGACGGAGGGGGAGAGCTATTTGAAACCGCTGACAGCCGTCCACTATATGGCCAGGATGCTGATTTCCATTCTTATGATTCAGAATTTCAGGAAACGCTAGGGGCGTTTGAAAATTGCTTTCCGGCTATCCTCCGGAGCTTGGAGAATATATGAAGAATCTGACGAAACATTTATTATATAAAGGAACGGATATCGGGCGGCAGAACGTGGTCTGGAATATTGCAGGGAGTTTTGTCTATGCATTGGCCAGCATGGTTCTGTCTTTTCTGGTCATACGGGTGGTGGGAGACGGACAGGGAGGCATCTTTTCCTTCGGATTTTCCACTCTGGGACAGCAGATGTTCATTGTAGCTTATTTTGGTATCCGTCCCTTCCAGATTACGGACGGAACAGGTGAGTATTCCTTCGGGGATTATCTGGAGCACAGGAACATAACATGTATTATGGCCCTGGCGGCAGGGGCTGTGTTCCTCACCTTTATGCACGGTGTGGGGCGTTACCCGGCGGACAAATGCATGATTCTCATTCTGCTTGTCATATACAAGGTAATAGATGGGTATGCTGATGTATATGAGTCGGAGTTCCAACGCCAGGGAAGCCTGTATCTTACGGGAAAATCCAACTTTTTCCGTACTCTTTTTTCAGTCAGCGTATTTCTGGTGACGCTGGCGGCGTTTGAACACCTTTTGTTCTCCTGTCTGGCCGCGGTGGCTGCCCAGGCAGCCGGAATCGCTTTGTTTAACCTGGATGTTATCCATGCCCTTCCGTCGGTGGACTGGAACAAGGGGGAAAGAAAGACGGGAAGGCTGTTTAAAAGTACCTTATTCCTGTTTATATCGGCTTTTCTGGACTTTTATGTGTTCTCAGCTGCCAAGTATGCCATTGACGCCAGGATGAATGACGCTGCGTCGGGATACTTTAACTTGATTTTTATGCCTACCTCTGTTATTTATATGGTAGCTAATTTTGTAATCAGGCCCTTTCTGACCAGGCTTACAGACTTGTGGACCGGAAGGGACTATGACTGCTTTAAGAAGGAGCTCATGCGCATCGGCGCCATTATCCTGGGACTAACGGTACTGGCAGTGGGGGCCACTGCTGTTTTGGGAAAATGGGTGCTGTCCGTGATGGAGATGATTCTTGGGAGCGGCTATGAAGGAAGGCTGGTCAGCTATTACGGGGCTTTCATCATCATAGTTCTGGGAGGAGGGTTCTATGCCCTGGCCAACCTGATGTACTATGCCCTTGTGATCATGCGCAGGCAGAAGGCCATATTTACCGTGTATCTGGCAGCCGCGGCAGCGGCTGCGGTATCATCCGGCTTTCTGGTATCAAAATTTGGAATCAATGGGGCGGCAGGCTGCTATCTGCTGCTTATGATAGGATTAGTGATAGGTTTCGGCCTGTATACGGCGGGCGCCTATCAGAGTGAGAAAAAGGAGAATGCCGGTAATGGAGGAAGTAACACGTAATACTGAGATAGCGGATGGCCGGGAGAGAAAGCGCGTGCTGCGGGTGGATGTAATCATACCCACCTACAAGCCCGGAAAAAAGTTCTCCAGGCTTTTAAAGATGCTTTCCATGCAGACCTATCCCATAGGCAAAATCATTGTCATGAATACAGAGAAGGCCTACTGGAATGATAAGGGCTTTGAGGGTATCGGCAATCTGGAAGTGCATCATCTGTCCAAGGAGGAATTTGACCATGGAGCCACCAGAAACAGGGGGGCCCGCTGCAGCAGGGCGGATATCATGGTATTCATGACAGACGACGCGGTTCCGGCCGATGAAAGACTGATTGAGCATCTGGCGGCTGCCTTTGACAAGAGGGGACCCGGCGGTGAGTCGGTCATCATGGCCTATGCCAGGCAGCTGCCGGATAAGGACTGCGCCATGGCAGAGCGATTTACCCGTTCCTTTAATTATCCGGAGGACAGCTGTATAAAGACCAAGGAGGACCTGGGAAGAATGGGCATCAAGACCTTTTTTGCCTCCAATGTATGCTGCGCCTATGACAGGGAGAAGTTCTGGTTCCAGGGCGGTTTTATTCAAAAGACCATATTCAACGAGGATATGATATTTGCGGGGAAGGCAGTGCTCCAGGACGATTATGCCATCGCGTATGTGGCGGAGGCCAGAGTCATTCATTCCCACAATTATGGGTGCGCGGCCCAGTTCCATCGCAATTTCGACCTGGCCGTATCCCAGGCAGACCATCCGGAGGTGTTCGCAGGCATTCACTCGGAGGGCGAGGGAATACGTCTGGTCAGACAGACAGCCCGTTACCTTGTGACCCACCGCCGCCCATGGCTGGTGCCCGGACTGATTGTAAAGAGCGGATTCAAATACGCGGGCTACCGTCTGGGCAGGTGTTACCGTTTCCTTCCTGTGAAGCTGGCGGCAGCGTGCAGTATGAATAAGGAGTATTGGAAATAACAAAAGAAGGCAGGGGATTCATCCTATGATGACAGTGATATTCAGAGTGATTCTGGTTATAGTCTCTATATTGACTATGGCTTTTATGATGCGGAAGATTCGGCAGGCTAAGGTACAGATTGAGGCGGCGCTGTTCTGGGTTATCATGGCCCTGATTCTGGTGGTGTTCTCACTGTTTCCGGCTGTGGCGGATGCCTGCGCCCACTTGCTGGGAATTTATTCCACGCCTAATTTTCTCTTCCTGTTCATGATTTTTCTGCTGATTGTAAAGGTATTTGGAATGACACTCCAGATGTCCCAGATGGAAAGCAGGCAAAAGGAGCTGGTGCAGCGCATTGCACTGGACCAGAAGGACAGGGAGGAACTGGAGCTTAAGATACAGCGGTTCCTGGAAAAGGAGGAGTCAGCCGGAAAGGACAGCAGGGAGGTCATGAGTACAAAGAAAATGGCCGGGGAGGAAACAGATGGCAGGTAAGAAAGCGGGGAGGAAACAGGAGAGCGGCAGACCGGGAATCAGGCACGATGCCGGGTCGGGGAGGATGCTGAGCGGACATTCCCGCTGTGTCTGGCTGATAGGCTCTTTCAGCGTTCTTGCCCTTGGACTGTGGCATATGACGGATGTCAGGGCCGGTGTCCTTGAAACAGGGGACCGCTTCCTCTACGGATGGTACGGCGGGCTGATGGTCTTTGCGGTTCTGGTACTGGCGGCAGTGGGATATTTGTTCCTGGTAAGGCGGGACTATGGCCTGGCGCGGATATTTCCCGCAGCAGCCATGGGAATCGGCCTGATGTATATGGTGGTCCTTCCTCCCCTGTCAGCACCGGACGAGGTGAGCCATTATATCAGCGCCTACCAGCTTTCAAGCCGCCTGATGGGCAGGACGGCCCGGGCGGAGGACGAGCGGGTATTCATAAGGGCCCAGGATGTATTCATCGAGGACCTGACGGGAGTTATGGATTATGAAGCTGTGGAAAACGGCGGAAAAACAGCGGTTGTACTGGGACAGAAGCTGGAGGAGGGCACATACAGGACCATAAAGGAGAGGGGCCTTGGCGGCACTGGTGAGGAGGGCACAGTCATGTCATACCAGATGCCGGTACGGACCACGCCCCTGGCCTATGTTCCCCAGGCCATGGGCATTGCCCTGGCAAGGATGCTGGGACTGGGCGGTCTGGGTCTGTTATTTCTGGGACGCCTGTTCAACCTTATGTTTTTTACTGCCATGGGATGTCTCACTATACGAAGGATGCCCTTTGGCAAGGAGGTGGCAGCAGGAGCAGCCCTGCTTCCCATGACCCTCCATCTGGCGGCCTCCTTTTCTTATGATGTGATGATTATAGCCCTCAGCGGATACTTTTCAGCGGTATGCCTTGATTTGGCCTATAAAGCTGAGCGCGTGGAGGTTAGGGATGTGGCTGTACTGGCCCTTGTGATGGCTGTCATGGGGCCCTGCAAAATGGTGTACGGCGTCATAGCCGGTTTCTGTCTCCTGATACCGGTGAGGAAGTTCGGAGGCTGGGGAAAATGGAGCCTGTCGGCTGCTTCCGTACTGGGAGCATTTGCCGCGGCCATGGCAGTGGTAAACCACAGGACGGTGTCGCTGTACACCCAGGCTGACCAGGGATATGTAGCCTGGGCCGGGGAAACAGGCTACACCTTCGGACAGCTGCTTCACAGTCCCTTGCTGGTGCTTAAGATGTGTTACAATACCCTGGCCTGGCAGGGGGAACAGCTCTACTCCGGTATGATTGGAGGAGCGCTGGGGAATATGGATGCAGTGCTCAACACCCCTTATGCGGTCATACTGGGTCTGACAGCCATATTGGTGATGCTGGCGCTCAGAAAACCAGGAGAGAGCATTTTTATCCAATGGAAGGGCCGTCTGTGGATATGGTTTCTCTGCCTGGTATGCCTGGGAGCGCTGATGTTCTCCATGCTGCTGGCCTGGACGCCGGTGAGCTCCAATGTCATAAACGGTGTACAGGGAAGATATCTGCTTCCGCTTCTCCCCATGTTCCTTCTCAGCCTTAAAAATGACAAGGTGGTGCGGACGGACTGGGATGACAGGGGACTGCTGTTTGCCATGGCCGCCATGGATATCTACGTGGTGCTGCGCCTGTTCAGCCTGGTATGCCTGAGGGTGTGACAAAGCTGTCCCAAATTGCGGTCCGCAAGTGCATAAGGACTTGCCAGTCAGTGGATAAAGTGATAGAATTGCCAGATGGATGTGGATAACGTCTGTCAAACGGCTGCGGGCCGGTCAGACGTGTTTGACAATAAAAAAGGAGCGAATGGATTTATGGGAAAGATTAAAGTGACCCCCTGCGACATCAAGGGGCTGTATGTGATTGAACCTGCAGTTTTTAAGGATGAGAGAGGCTATTTTATGGAGACCTACAATCAGAATGATTTTAAGGAAGCAGGTCTCGGCATGGTGTTCGTACAGGACAACCAGTCCATGTCCGTCAAGGGCGTACTGAGAGGGCTGCATTTCCAGAAGCAGTATCCCCAGGGCAAGCTGGTAAGGGTGGTGAGAGGTACTGTCTACGATGTGGCGGTGGATCTGCGTTCTGATTCCGAAACCTACGGAAAATGGTTTGGCGTCATTCTTTCCGCAGAGAATAAGAAGCAGTTTTATATACCCGAAGGATTTGCCCATGGATTCCTGGTGCTGTCCGATGAAGCGGAATTCGCTTATAAGTGCACGGACTTCTACCATCCGGGAGACGAGGGCGGCCTGCTGTGGAGCGACCCTGAAATCGGGGTGGACTGGCCCATAGAACCGGACATGCAGCTGATTATATCGGATAAGGACAGAAAGTGGAGCGGCCTCAGGGATACCTTCAAGTTCTGATGAAAAGGAATTTACTTATATGAATTATGTGCTTTCTCTGATGAAAGAGATTATAGGAAAACGGAAGCTTATATGGGATTTGGGCAAGGCTGATTTCCGGAAACGCTTTGTGGGCTCTTACTTTGGGGTGGTGTGGATGTTCATACAGCCTATCGTGACAGTCAGCATCTATGCGGTCGTATTCGGAATGGGCTTTAAATCCCCGCCTCCCATTGAAGGGTTCACTTATGTGGAGTGGCTGGTGCCGGGCATTGTGCCATGGTTCTTTTTCAGTGAATCCGTCAACAGCATTACCAACTGTCTCCAGGAGTATAATTATCTGGTGAAGAAGGTGGTGTTCAAGGTGGAAATACTGCCCATTATCAAGCTTATATCCTGTCTGCTGGTCCATGCCTTTTTTGTGGTCATCATGTTTGGGATGTATCTGATTATAGGCAGGATGCCCTCTGTCATATGGTTCCAGCTGGTGTATTATTCCCTGGCTGCCTCTCTGCTGGCCCTGGGAATCGGATTTTTTACCAGCGCGGTTAATGTGTTCTTTAAGGATATGGCGCAGATCGTGAGTATCTGCCTCCAGTTCGGTATCTGGATGACTCCCATCATGTACCACGAATCCATGTTTACCGGAGCGGGAAAATGGGTGGAAGTGCTGTTCAAGCTGAATCCTTTTTATTATGTGGTGGCCGGGTACAGGGATACCATGCTAACAGGAAACTGGTTCTGGGAACGGCCCACACTGACCCTTTATTACTGGGGCTTTACCGCGGTGGTGCTTTTGCTGGGACTTAAGATGTTCAAGCGTCTCCGTCCCCATTTTTCTGATGTTCTGTAGGATAACAAGGAGCGTTACATGATACAGAAGGTGGAGATTAGCTGGCGCCATAGGGAACAGGAGGGTGTCATTCCCGTAGAGGTGGTCTACTCCAGACGGCGTACCATAGGACTGGAAATCAAGGCAGACGGCCATGTGTATGCCAGAGTGCCGGAGCGCATTCCAAACCAGTACGTGATGGACTTTATAAAGGAGCGCCAGGAATGGATTGTGCAGAAATGGTTCATGATTATGGAGCGGCGCAGGCAGGAGCAGTCAAGGCCGGTCAAAGACTATGAGAAGGACCCTGAGCTGGAGAAGCTTTACCGAAAGAAGGCTAAGATGCAGCTGGAGAACCGGTGCGCCTATTTCGCAAAGCGCATGGCAGTGGATTACAACCGCATTGCCGTGCGGGCCGCCAAGACCCGTTGGGGCAGCTGCAGCGCCCAGGGGAATCTGAACTTCCACTGGAAGCTGGTGCTCATGCCGCCGGAAATACTGGATTATGTGGTGGTTCATGAGCTGGCCCACAGAAAAGAGATGAACCATTCCCAACGGTTCTGGGCTGAGGTGGAGCGGATCCTGCCGGATTACAAGGCCCGGAGAAAGTGGCTGAAGGAGTTTGGAAGCCAGGTTTAGCCGGGAGGCAAAACGGCCTGGTCCCGCTCCTTTTGCGGCAGTTATGCCATGTCCCGTTCCCGTTTCAGATAGACCATGTCCACCAGCTGGATTCCGTCCTCAATGATGGGATGGTCGTAATTGTCGGTAAAAAAGCGCTCCACCCGGTGGGAATCTATAAAACCGCAGGCATGGTAAAAGCCCAGGGAGAGAGGGCTGTCCCCGGTTCCCACATAAAGGGTCCTTAAATCCGGATAATAGGTAAAAACATATTCAATCAGGCGGCGGCCGTATCCCTGTCTATGGAACTGGGGGGCTGTCGCTATATTTTTAAGCTCATATATGCCGGGACCTTCTTTTGTCACCACGCATTCCGCCCGGACTGTGCCGTCTGTCAGCACAAACATATCGCCCCGCTCCAGGTAGCGGTCCACCATATCCTCCTGTTCGTCTGCCAGCAGGAGCAGGTCCAGATACTTCTTTTTGTCCTTTTTTACCTGAATGATTTCCATGATTAATTCCCCTGTTCTTTCATTTTTTTGTGTTGCGGTAAGCTCATTATACCATTGTTGGGAGCATGAGTACAGCGCGCTCTTAAACAGGGAGCGCACAAAGGATTGACGCATGTGCCGGAAGGCTGTAAACTGTTGAGTAAAAGGAGGGCGCCGGCATATGAGACCAATCAGTTTTTCTGGCATGGAGGATGCCATAACCGTACAGAAGCCCAATGGAACCCATGTGAGCTACCATATCTTTGAGGAATCCGAAATTCACCTGAACCGGATTACACCGGGGAGTGTTCAGGAATGGCATTATCATACCCGTATAGATGAGTGCCTTCTCATAACAAAGGGGGTGCTGACCTGCCGCTGGCTGGAGGACGGGGCGGAGAGGACGAGGAAGGTCCGTGAGCAGGAGATTGTCCGTGTGGGAAGCTCGGTTCACACCTTTGCCAATGAGTCGGAGGAGGATGTGGAATTTGTGGTGTTCCGGTTTGTTCCTGACGGCAGGGATAAAAGGGAGACCATAAAGAGCGACAAGGTGGTTGTGGACAGGTGACAGGGAGGAGAAAAATATATGGTTAAATGGATTAGGGGGGCTGCGGGTATGGTATTTCTGGCTGCTTTCCTGTGGGGATGCAGTCCGGGGCAGGCAGATGAACAGACGGCGGAGGAACAGCAGCAGGCTGTGGCCGGACTGGAGGGAAGGGATGTACAGAGGGTGACGCAGACAGCTTCGCCGGAGCCGGAGGGAACGGGAATTGCCGTGAATCCCTCAGGAGCCGTTCTTTCAGAGCGTATTCCCGTACCGTCAGGATTTCAGAGAACAGATGCCGGGGAGGGAAGCTTCCAGGACTATATCAGGTCCTATCCCCTTAAGCCGGACGGGAGCCCGGTGATGCTGTACGACGGCAGTGAAAAGGGAAACCAGACAGCCCATCAAGCGGTATTTGCTCTGCCTGTATTTGACAGTGACTTGCAGCAGTGCGCGGACAGCCTCATGCGTATGTACGGAGAGTACTTGTGGGCCCATGGGGCCGGTGATGAGATTGCATTTCACCTTACCAACGGATTTTTGATGGATTATCCCTCCTGGAGAGAAGGGAACCGCCTGTCAGTGGACGGAAACCAGGTGTCGTGGGTTAAGAAGGCTTCTTATGATGATTCTTATGAGACATTCCTGCTCTACATGAAGTATGTGATGATGTACGCAGGCACCCTTTCCCTGGACAATGAGTGTACGGCCATTGATATAAGCCTGATAAAGGCCGGTGACATGTTCATAAAAGGGGGAAGTCCGGGGCACTGCGTCATGGTGGCGGATGTGGCTGTGAACGGGGATGGGGACATCTGTTTCCTTCTGGCCCAGGGATATATGCCCGCCCAGGATTTCCACATTCTTAACAATCCCCTTCATATGGACGATCCGTGGTATTATGCCTCGGAGCTTTCCTATCCCCTTAAGACGCCGGAGTATGTGTTTCAGGAGGGGAGCTTAAAACGCTGGTATCTCAGTGACTTTTTGTAGGGATTTGGCTGACTGTGGAAAGAGAACAGTCTGCGGAAAAGGGACGAAACAGAGTACATGCGGCCCGCAGCAGGGACAGCCTGGGAATAACCAGGCGCAAGCAGGAGGAAGTATGAAATGGATTTAAAGAAAATACACCATGTGGCTATTATTGTTTCAGATTATGAGGTGTCCAGAAGATTCTATGTGGAGCTTCTGGGATTTAAAGTGATCCGGGAAAATTACAGGCCGGAAAAAGATGACTATAAGCTGGATCTGGAGCTGGACGGGTGCGAACTGGAGCTGTTTTCAGGGAAGCATAATCCTCCCAGGCCAAGTTACCCTGAAGCCCTGGGACTGAGACACCTGGCTTTCCGGGTGGAGGATATGGATGCTGCCGTGAGGGAGCTCAATGAAAAGGGAGTGGATACAGAGCCTGTCCGCATGGACCAGTTTACAGGCAGGAGAATGACGTTCTTTCATGATCCCGACGGCCTGCCGCTGGAATTACATGAATGAGGTGAAGGCAGTGCGTCCGGCCCGGATCCGGTCATGGTACAGGGCCGTAATCAGGTTCCACAGGGGAACCAGATACAGGTAAAAAGCATAAAACATGCATCCCATGGGAGCGCCGATGGCGGCCACCGGCACAGTGCCGGCAATACCCCAGGGAATCAGGGCTGCAATGAGAATGGCTGTGTCCTCCAGCGCGAGGGCCAGCTTTTCCTTTTTGGGGTAAAGCCCGTCGCACATCTGGCAGGTAAGGATGGTGGCCAGGCTCTGGTTGCAGCTGACCGCACAGGAGAGGACCGAGGTCACCAGGACAGTGCCAAAGGGAGTAAGGCGCCGGGCAGACCTTAAAAGGGCATGCTTTACCCCGGACAGCAGGCAGGTGTGTGAAAAGATTCCTGAGTAGGAGGCGGAGATGAGCACGATGATGCCCACCTTTACCATGGAGCGTATGCCGCCACCGTTCAACAGCTGGGCCAGTCGCGTCCCGTCCTGGGCCTCATATCCGTATAGGAAGCAGCGCAGCAGGACCAGGGGGGAGGCTCCCTGGACAAACAGGGCCACTGCGGCACCGGCTGCAATGCTGACGGCCATAGCATATTTTACATCCACGCGCAACAGGGACAGAACCAGAATCAGGACAGCCGGAAGCATGGCGGCCCAGTGGAGGGAGAAATTTGTCCTGAACAGGTCCAGGAGCTCCCTGTCCGCCGGAGCGCTGGAACCGGAAGCCAGGACCACATAGAGGATGCATGTTGCGGCTAAGGGAACCGCGCTGCTGCGGCACATAAGCTTTATGTTCAGATAGATGTCTGTCCGGGTCAGGCTGCATATCAGCTGGGCGCTGGAGGACATGGGGGAGCAGCGGTCCCCGAAAAAGCTTCCGGAGAGGATGGCGCCGCCTGTAAGAAAGGGGCTTAAGCCTGCTGCATTCGATATGAGCATGCATATGACTCCCATGGTACTTGCCGTGCCAAAGGAGGTACCGGTGAGGAAGGACATGGAAGAACACAGGAGGAAGGTGCAGAGCACGAAATACCTGGGATGTATGAATCCTACCGCATAATATAGGATATAGGGGATGGTGCCGCTGATTCGCCACACAGCGGTCAGGCCTCCGATAAATACAAAAATAATAAGGATATTCCGTACCTGGGAAATACCCTCCCACAGCATGGAGCCGGTTTCCCTTGCCGAATATCCTTTGGCCAGACAGTAGATGGAAAAACAGAGCAGGCCGAACAACAGGGCATACAGAATCTGTATGCCCGCAGACTGTAGACAAATTCCGAGGACAAGTGCCTCGGAATTTCTTCGCCATTGAGCCAGAAAAGTCAGCACTTACAAGACTTTGAGGCTCTTTTTTGGTATAATAGATGTATCAAATACAGGCGGTGAGATGCTTATGATGACACAGAATGCGGATAAAAAAAGAGAACAGATTCAGTTGTTTTGCATGGATGACATGGTTCCACAGGACCATCTGCTGCGGATCATCGACAAAGCAATCGACTGGTCCTTCATTTATGAACTGGTAGAAGATAAATACAGTCAGGACAACGGACGCCCCAGTATGGACCCCGTCATGCTGATCAAGATTCCTTTCATCCAATATCTTTATGGCATTAAAAGCATGCGCCAGACGGTAAAAGAGATTGAGGTAAATGTCGCCTATCGCTGGTTCCTCGGGTTGGATATGCTGGATAAAGTGCCACATTTTTCAACCTTTGGAAAGAACTATACGAGACGCTTTAAAGACACCGACCTGTTTGAACAGATATTCGCGCATATCCTTTCTGAATGCTACAAATTTAAGCTGGTAGACCCTAATGAAGTTTTTGTGGATGCCACCCATGTAAAAGCCAGAGCAAACAATAAAAAGATGCAGAAGCGTATTGCTCATGATGAGGCATTATTTTTTGAAGATCTGCTGAAACAGGAAATCAATGAAGACCGTGAAGCACACGGGAAACGTCCGCTGAAAGAAAAAGAGGATGACAACAATACACCATCCGGTGGAGCCGGCGGCAAAGAAGAAAAGACAGTGAAAGCAAGCACTTCTGATCCGGAAAGCGGATGGTTTCGCAAAGGAGAACATAAACATGTATTTGCTTATGCAGTACAGACCGCATGTGATAAGAATGGATGGATTCTCAGCTATAGCGTTCATCCCGGGAACAATCATGACAGCAGAACCTTCAAGTCTTTATATGACAAGATAAAAGGGATCGGAATAGAGACCCTGATAGCCGATGCAGGATATAAAACTCCCGGTATAGCAAAACTTTTGATCGATCAAGGAGTCAAACCGCTCCTACCATACAAACGCCCCCTGACAAAAGAGGGTTTCTTCAAGAAATACGAGTACGTTTATGATGAGTATTACGACTGCTATATCTGTCCCAACAATCAGGTGCTGACCTATCGAACAACCAACCGTGAGGGATATCGCGAGTACAAAAGCTGTGGAAGTGCCTGTGCAAGCTGTGCCTATCTTGCAAAATGTACCCAAAGCAAAGATCATGTAAAGACGGTTATGCGCCACATATGGGAACCTTACATGGAGATGTGTGAGGAGATCCGCCAAACCCTGGGTATGAAAGAATTATATTCACAAAGGAAAGAAACCATAGAACGAATCTTTGGAAGTGCAAAGGAGAATCATGGTTTTCGATATACACAGATGTTTGGAAAAGCCCGAATGGAAATGAAAGTCGGGCTTACATTTGCCTGCATGAATCTGAAAAAGCTGGCCAGGATGAAAGCGAAATGGGGAGCAGCCCATTTCACAAACTTTATTTTGAACGCAATTTGGTTAATAAAAGAAAACTGGCTTTGGGATACAAAGCCCAAAACCAGTTTGTCTACAGTCTGAGGGCATACAGAATCTGTATGCCCGTAACAATGCAGAGTCCGAGACCTGCCAGAAATAATCCAAGTGCAATACATTCCGCTAACATAGAATCCTCCGGGTGTTTTGTTTGATGTACCCATTCGATTCTATATCGGAACCTCTTTAAAGTCAATGATAAGCAGATGCTATATCACGCGCATGGCCAGCTGGCAGGCTGTTTCAGCCAGTCCTGACAGCACCATGACCAGGATGGGATTCATCTTAAAACGTATGAGCAGTATCATGGCGCCGGTGAAAATACATACGGAACGCAGGTTTATGGCTCCCAGGTCAGGGGTAAAGCCCGCCAGTCCCCAGAAGGCAGTGACCAGTATGCTGACGCCCGCTGCACCAATCATGGCTACCACGGCAGGCCGCAGGGATTTGAGGACACCCTGGATCAGGCTTAAATTCCTGTATTTGAGATAGATCTTTGCAAGAAGGGTAACCAGGATGCAGGACGGCAGCACGCACCCAATGGTCGCCGCCAGGGCCCCGGGCGTACCTGCAATGCGGGTGCCCACGAAGGTGGCGGCATTGATGGCAATGGGACCAGGGGTCATCTGGGAAATGGTCACAAGGTCTGTAAACTCAGCCAGGTTCAGCCAGCCGTGAAGGGTGACCACCTGGTTCTGGATCAGAGGCATGGCGGCATATCCGCCTCCGAAACTGAATGCGCCAATCTGCAGAAAGCTTAAAAATAGCTGGAAGTAAATCATAGCGCGCCTCCTTCCGTCCCTTTTTTATTATGCCCGGAAGAGAGGGTCCGCACCACACCTATGGCGGCGCACAAAAGGATGATCAGGACTACGTTGACATTGTATACATAATTGGCAATAAAGGCCGCGGCCATAATCAGGACGGATATCCACTGTCTGTCTTTTACGATGCCGCTGCCCATCTCCCAGACCACCTGGGCAATGACAGCCCCCACGCCGGCCTGCATTCCGTTTAACATCCATCCCACAAAAAGGTTGGAGCGGAAGGCGGCGTAGCAGAAGGAGATCAGAGTCAGGATGGTAAACGGCGGGAGGACAGTGGCAATGACCGCGGTCAGTACCCCTGCCATGCCGGCCAGTTTATAGCCTACCACGATAGCCCCGTTGACAGCGATGGCGCCCGGCGAGGACTGGGCAATGGCCACCAGATCCAACATCTCCTGTTCATCAATCCAGTGGTATTCGTCTACAAATTTCTTCTTCATCAGTGTGACGATGACATATCCGCCACCGAAGGTAAATGCGCTCAGATACAGGGTTGAGAGAAAGAGTTTTGCCAGAAGGGAGCCGCGGCTGCCCGCGTGTCCCGGAGCCCTGGAGGAAGCATGCTTTTTTGATTTTATGTTAACTACCATGACGGTATCCCCCTTTTAACAGTAATACATGTAACTATCATCATGTATTTGTTTTTTCTGCTATTACTATACAGCTTGCAAATCCATATGTAAAATACTATAATTAAATAATAATTATAATAGATGTATTATATATGTGCCCTATGTCAGACTGCAGAGATGTACCCTCAGTCTGCCATGCGCGGTTCAGGAAAAGAGGAACATGACATTTCGCCATCTGAAGATATTTGTTACCGTATGTGAGACAGGGAGCATGACGGCCGCCGCTTCCCAGCTGTTCATCGCCCAGCCGTCCATCAGCCTGGCCATCTCAGAAATGGAAGACTACTACGGGGTAAAGCTGTTTGACCGCATATCCCGCAAGCTGTATCTGACAGAGAACGGCCGCAGGGCCCTCCAGTATGCCAGGCATATCATAGATCTGCTGGATGAGATGGAGCAGGGGGTCCGGGACGTGGACGCCATGGGGCGGCTCAAGGTGGGCACCAGCATTACCATAGGGACCTATCTGCTGCCCGGTTATATCAAGAAGCTGAAACAGCAGTATCCGGCCCTGAAGGTGGAGGCATCCATTGCCAATTCAGGAACCATTGAACAGCAGATACTTGACAATGATATAGATGTGGGAATCATAGAGGGGGTAGCCCACAGTCCCTTTATCCTCAGCGAGAGCTTCGCAGGGGACCGGCTGGTATTTATATGTCCGGCTGGCCATGAATTTGCCGGAAAAACTCTGGAGGAGCTGTCGGAGGTACGGAATCAGGATTTTATTTTACGGGAAAAGGGAAGCGCCGGAAGGGAGATATTTGACGGTATACTGGCCGCGCAGGAGCTGAATGTCCGCCCTATATGGCAGAGCGCCAGCAATCAGGTCATCCTGCAGGGGGTAAAGGCAGGGCTGGGTATTTCCATTCTGCCCTATTTTCTGGTGCGCCAGGATATCCGGGAAGGGGAACTGGCTGAATTCCGGATAAAGGACCTGGCTCTGAACCGGAAGTACTCTGTGATTTACCACAAGAATAAGTTTCTGCCCCGCAGCGCCAGGACACTGATGGAGCTGTGCAAAGAGGGGAACGGGGCAGACAGGCCCTGAAAGCTATTTCAAGTCAGCAGTTTTTTTAGGCCGGAGACATTTTTTATGGTAATGGTTCCGCGGCCAAGGGCAACCAGGCCCTCTTTTTCAAAATATTTCAGCATGCGGGACACCACCTCCCTGGCAGTGCCCAGGTTCTTGGCTATCTGTTCATGGGTAGTGGAGATCACATCGGAGCCCAGCTTGACATATTCATCTGCCAGGTAAGCGGCCAGACGTTTGTCGAAGCTGGAGAAGAGAAGCTGCCCCATGGACCACATGACGTCGGAGAAACGTTCCGCAGTCTGGCGGTAAATGTAGTTTTCCGCATATATATTTGCCTCCATGAGACGGTGGATGCCGGAGGCGCCGGTGATGAGAAGGGTGGAAGCAGCGGTGGACTCGATGAAGATATCAAAGGTGATTTCCTGCATCATGCAGGCAGCCGATAGGGTGCACACCTCACCCGGACCCAGGCGGAACAGGGTGACCTCCCGGCCCTCCTCAGACTGTATATAGGTGCGCAGCTGGCCGGATAATACGATCAGAATGCCCAGGCATTCCTCAGAACGGCTGTGGACAAAGCTTCCTGGTTCATAATCCCTGATATAGGAGCTGGTTTTAAGCTGCTCCCTCTGGGTATCGGTGAGTTTTTCCCAGAAGGGGTAGCATTTTTTCAGAGTATCTGTGATGTTCGGGCGGCTATGGTTCATGGCGGACGGCTCCTCCTTATAGTTGGGAGTTTAAATACAGGGTGTAATTATATATATTCTTATAGTGTAGACAATTTCCTGTATTTTGTCAAAGGATGAGAGGTATAAAGGGGCCGCGGCATGGGAACGGACTGTCTGCAAAGTCATGAAAGAGATTCGTCTGAGCAGGAGGAGCTGCAATCGGAAGAACTGCAGCCGGAGGAGCTGCAGCCGGAAGCACCGCAGCCCGAAGAACTGCAGCCGGAAGAACCGCAGCCGGAGGTCCCGCATTCGGATGCCGCACCAGGGCACGCTCCCGCCTTTGCCTTGCATATCATCTGGGTCATAGTACCCATGGGGCAGTAGACGCACCAGGAGCGGGGGCGGAACAGGGCCATGGTGGCCAAACCTAAAATGGTGGAGGTCAGCATGACGCTGTAGAAGCCAAAGGCAAACTGGGCGGTCCACAGGGGAAGGCCGGTGCCGTGATAGGCGTGCTGCCAGGGCAGGCGGAAGGTCCACAGCACTGTGACTGCCTGCTTTAAGCCGGATGTACCCCTGAACACCAGGTAGGTGTTAAAGAGCATCTGGCAGAACATGACTAAAAAGAATACAAGGAAACCATAGCGGAATGCTTTGGATTTCATCCACCCGGGTATCTCACGGTTGGGCGACAGATGCAGTTTTTTGCCGAGAATGGAAAACAGCTGTCCCCTGCCGCAGTAGCGGTTGCAGTAGAGCTTGGATCCGGTGGCAATGGAGATGGCTAAGGGCACCAGAAAACAAATCAGGCCCAGCCATGCAAACATGATATTGAAAAACCCCAGAAACAGGTACAGCAGGGATGCAATCCAGAGATAATCGTACCAGTGTTTTTTCGCTTTAAGGGCTGGCTTATTCATGGCGGTTTCCTCCTGTCTGGGCAGATTCTATTTCCTGATGGCTGCGGGGAAGAATGGATATTACGCTGGCCGGACATTCCTTTGCGCAGAGGCCGCATCCCACACAGGCGTCCTGATTGACCACTGCGTAGGAACCCTTAAACACGGAAAGGGCCTGGCGGGGACATACCTTAAGACAGCAGCCGCAGGCCACGCAGGTACCGGCATCCACACGGGCAAGATTCTTGGATAAATGACTCATGATAAAACACCTCATAATTATTTGATGTATCAAAGATATCATAAAACAGGAAAGGTTTCGGTGACCGGGGTCACACAGGAAACTGTAATAAAAATACAAAAGGAGCTGGAACATGTATGCCAGGGAAAGGAGAAGTATATAAAATGGACCGCGCGGATTTGATTAAGCAGATAGAGAGCTACTGCCCATATAATGAACAGGAGGAGGCAGACCGTCAGATGATTCTGAAATGCCTGAAGGAGGAAGAGGATATATTTGACAGGGGAAACTGCCTGGCTCACATGACAGCCTCGGCGTGGGTGGTGAATCCCGGCCGGACAAAGGTACTGATGGTATATCACAATATATATAAATCCTGGTCATGGCTGGGGGGACACGCGGACAATGAGCAGGACCTGCTGCAGGTGGCTGTGAGGGAGGTAAAGGAGGAAAGCGGGCTTGCCAGGGTACGGCCGGTATCGGAGGATATCTACAGTCTGGAAGTCCTGACCGTGGACGGACATGAGAAGCGGGGGGCCTATGTGGGTTCCCACCTGCATCTGAATGTTACCTATCTTCTGGAGGCAGACGAGAACGATGCCCTGTTTTCAAAGGCAGATGAAAACAGCGGGGCAGCCTGGTTCGGCCTGGAGGACTCGCTTAAGGCATCCTCTGAGCCGTGGATACGCCAGCGGATTTATGCCAAGCTCAATGGGAAGTTAAAGAAACAGGGATAAGGGATAAAACACAGGCCGGGTCCATCTCGGGAACCGGCCTGCCAAAAAGGGAATGCAAAAATGTGTGATGGCTTATTATTTTAACTTGCTGATTTCCTTATCAATATCAGCTGGTGAAACCAGACCCACTGACTTGGATAACACCTCGCCGCGCTTGAAGTAGATAAGGGTGGGAACACTCATTACCTGGAAACGGGCCGCCAGGTCCATCTCCTCATCAATATCTACTTTATAAAAATGTACATCTGAAAATTTGTCTGCCGCCCGTTCTATGACAGGACCCAGCATCTTACAGGGACCGCACCATGTTGCAAAGAAATCCACAACCACCAGCTCGTCGCCGGCGTTTACAGCCTGCTCAAATTCATCCTTATTTAAATGTTTCAATTCCATAGTTATTACCTCCAGGTTTTCTCTTTTTTGTGTTTTGCTCTATTGATTATAGGATACCACATTTTGTACTTGTGTTATGTGATAAAAGTCACCGAACATTCATTCTTTAATCTTATATATAAGCTTGCAATATTAAGCTGTTCTAATATAAATCAGTTTTCTGTTACTGTTTCATAGGGCCAGTCCACAATTCCGCCAAAATCATATACATGTTTGTAGCCCAATTCCACCAGCTGGTCCGAAGCGCGTTTGCTGCGGATACCGGTGCGGCAGTGAACCAAAAGCACTGCTTCCGTGTCAGGAAGTTCTACGGGCTTCGTATCACCTATGGACTCCACCGGTATCAGAATGGAGCCGGGAATATGTCCGGCCGCATATTCTTCCGCCGTGCGCACATCCACTACCGTGGCATTGCCCTCGTCCATCATCTGCTTTGCCTCCTCGGCAGTGATTTTATGATATGCCTCATCAGATGTCTCATCAGCCGGTTCTTCTGCGGGAGACGGGGACGGACTCTGTGTTGAGGCCATGGCTTCCCTGGGGGCGGCGGGGCTGCAGGCAGCTAAGATGGCGCTGCATATAAGGACAGCTGTAAAAATCGTACCTTTCATGTGTTTCCTCCTATTCTGTAATCAAAACTCGTACAGTTCATACTGTAACTATAATATATACAGTTATATATGTCAAGGGGATTCTTAACTTTTTTTGAAAAATATTGTTTGAGGTATAAAAATCCTGCATTCTATGCTATACTTATGCCTAAAGTGGAGAAGTATGCATAGAGATGGAGAATGTTATGTCAGTGAAAGAACAGGACAATAAATATGCCATAGACGTTGCAGAAGTGACCAAGGTATATAGATTATATGAGAAACCCATTGACCGTCTGAAGGAATCCATGAGTATTTCCCATAAGAATTACCACCGGGATTTTTACGCGCTGAACCAGCTGTCCTTCAGGGTAAGAAAGGGAGAGACGGTGGGAATCATCGGCACCAACGGTTCCGGCAAATCCACCATATTAAAAATCATTACCGGGGTCCTTACCCCTACCACCGGGGAGGTAAAGGTGGACGGCAAGATATCGGCTCTGTTAGAGCTGGGTGCCGGATTCAACATGGATTATACAGGGATTGAAAATATATATATGAACGGCACCATGATGGGCTATACGAAAAAGGAGATGGACGCCAAGCTTCAGGACATCCTGGAATTTGCGGAAATCGGGGATTTCGTGTACCAGCCGGTAAAGACTTATTCCAGCGGTATGTTTGTACGGCTGGCTTTTGCGTTGGCCATCAATGTGGACCCGGAAATCCTCATTGTGGACGAGGCCCTTTCCGTCGGCGATGTGTTCTTCCAGTCAAAATGCTACCGCAGGATGGAGGAAATCCGCCAGAAGGGGACAACCATCCTTATGGTGACCCATGATATGGGAAGCATTATCAAATACTGTGACCGGGTGGTGCTGCTGAACAAGGGGGAATTCATCGCAGAAGGCCCTGCCGGCCGGGTGGTGGATATGTATAAGAAGATCCTGGCCGGACAGCTGGACGCCTTAAAGGCGGAATTAGAGCGGGAAAGACAGCAGAAGGAGAGTCTGACAGGGGAAATCGGGCAGGAAGATGCGGGCAGCGGGGTACTAACCGGAGCAGGAACAGAAGAAACGGAAACTGCCGGGAGCCGGGCTGGGGCAGGAACAAAATCCGGCGGTGTGGAAATGTCTGATTTTTCCGGCGGGATGGGATTAGAGGGAAGCCGTCTCATGAAAGACCAGCTGACCATTAATTATGACCGTACAGAATACGGGGACGGCCGGGCCGAGATTGTGGACCTGGGTCTTTTTGACGAGAGGGGAAATATCACCAACCTTCTGTTAAAAGGTGAGATGTTTACCATAAAAGAACGGATTCATTTTAATACAGAGATACAGTCCCCTATTTTTACCTATACTATAAAGGATAAAAAGGGTACGGAGCTTACCGGCACCAACACCATGTTTGAAGGCGCCGAAATCCAGCCTGTGAAGCGCGGGGATGAGTATGTGGTGGAATTCACCCAGAAAATGACACTCCAGGGCGGGGAGTATCTGCTGAGCATGAGCTGCACCGGTTTTGAGCAGGGAGAGCATGTGGTGTACCACCGCCTGTACAACGTGACCAATATTACGGTTATTTCCAATAAAAATACGGTTGGGGTGTATGATATGGAGTCCCAGGTAAAGGCTGCGAAGATAGAGGCCGGGAAGATAGAGGCCGGTAATGCGGGCCCAACTGTGAACGGAGGATTATAACTTTCCATGAAGGACATCAGTTATGAAATATTAGATTTATTCAGACAATACGGAAGCAGTCCTGAGGGCATCAGGAAGGCCCTGGACAGCCAGTCCGGGCCGGAGGTGCTCCACGCCCTGTCTGATATAAGGGAGAATCTTCTGGAGTGGCTGGATTATACTGGCTGCGGGGAAGTGCTTCAGATTGGTTCGGGCTATGGCGTTCTGACAGGACTGCTGGCCTCCAGGTGCGCCCATGTGGCAGTGATGGACGAAGCAGATGAAAACCTGGCTGTAAATCAGGAGCGCAACAAGACTTACACCAATATCACATATGGCTATAAGGCAGGGGCTGAGACAGGACAGCCGGAGCCGTCATTTGACCTTGTGGTCATGGCCGGACTCAGAAAAGGCCAGGAAATACAGGACGCAGCTGCCTTTGGCGCCTCCTTTCTGAAACAGGAAGGCCGTCTGGTCATTGCGTGTGAAAATGCATTGGGGCTCAGGTACCTGGCAGGGGCAGACCATGAGGAAGGCTTCTGTACCAGAAAACAGGCGGAGGAAGCCTGCCGGGAAGCAGGACTTGCCCGGGCGGACTTCTATTATCCGGTGCCCGACCACAGAATGCCCATATCACTCTACTCAGACCGGTATCTGCCGGGAAAGGGAGACATCACCAGCCCGTCTGTGTCCTATGACGGTCCGCGGTATGCCTGCCTCAATGAAGGGGAGGTATATGACCGTCTGATTGAAGAAGATGACTTTGGCCGGTTTGCCAATTCCTTCCTGATTATTGCATCTAAGGACGGCCGGCAGGAGAAAACCATTTTCGCCAAGTATAACCGTACCAGAAAAGAGGAATTCCGCATCCGCACCACCATGGGGGATCTGGACGGAGAGCGCCGGGTGGAGAAGGCTGCCCTTGAAAGCGCAGGAAGATACCACATCTTTTCCCTGAAAAATAAATGCCGGCAGTTAAGGCAGCTCAACCCCAGAGTCAGAATCCTGGAGCCGGAGATATCCGCAGACGGCAGCAAGGTGGAGTTTGTTTTCCTGGAAGGCATTACCCTGGCAGAATGTCTGGGCCGGTGCATCCGGGACGGAAGGGCGCCTGTGGAGGAAATTAAGGCGGCGCTTCAGTTTCTTTATGATGTGGCGGAGGATCAGATTGTTCCCTTTGCCGTGACGCCGGAGTTTACCCGGACCTTTGGGCCGGTTCCGGATATAGATGATGTTTCTTATAAAGTAAGCAACATTGACGGGCTCTTTGAGAATCTGATGATTACAGAAAAGGACGGGGATGAGAAACTATACTGCCTGGACTATGAATGGGTCTTTGATTTCCCGGTTCCTGCCCGCTTTGTACAGTACCGCAATCTGGCTTATTTTTATTATAAATACCAGGGATTGATGTCATATGCCGGCCTGGAAGAATTTTTACAGGAGTTTGGCATAGGAAGCGAGATGGCGTCTGTGTACGCATCCATGGAGGACGCCTTCCAGTCCTATGTCCACGGGGACGCTGTCCAGGGATACCTGGTGAATTACCAGCAGAAGGTCACGACCCTGTCTGAGCTTAAGGAGACGGACCAGGCTCTCTCCCAGGCAAAGGACCGCATCAGCCAGCTTCAGGCAGAGGTGGAGGAAAAGAACCTGCAGATCCGCAAAGAGCAGGAGGTGCAGCGCCTGACCAATAACCATGTGGCAAATCTGGAAGTGATGATTAAGGACCTGCGCCATGAAATCGACGAGCTGGGCAAGCTGGCAACCTATCTCAACGGGCATGAAGCCCTTGTGTTCAAGGCCCGGCGCAAGCTGGGAGCCCAGGTCAACAAAGCATTTCCAAGGGGAACCCGCAAGCGCAAGATACTCAACTACTGTTTTAACACAGTGAAGCACCCGGTGCGTTACGGAAGGCTGTACGCCACCAAAGAGGGACGCAACCAGATAGAAGGCGATTTTAAGATTGGCGAGGATTATCTCAAATACGGCAGGCTGGTATTCCCCAGTGTACCGGGCAAGGGAGGATATGTGGACTCCGGCAGCGGCGAAACGTGGGACGGCCCAATGGTTTCCATCGTGATTCCCTGTTATAATCAGGTCCACTATACCTATGCATGTCTCCAGTCCATCCTGGAGTTTACAAAGGATGTCACCTACGAGGTCATCATTGCCGATGATGTGTCCACCGATGCAACGGCAGAGCTGAGCCGGTATGCAGAGGGTCTTGTAATCTGCAGAAATGAGACAAATCAGGGGTTCCTGCGCAACTGCAACCAGGCGGCAAAGGCTGCCAGGGGAAAATACATCATGTTCCTCAACAATGACACCAAGGTGACAGAGGGCTGGCTCTCTTCCCTGGTGAACCTGATTGAGTCCGATTCCACCATTGGCATGGTGGGTTCCAAGCTGGTGTACCCGGACGGACGCCTGCAGGAAGCAGGAGGCATTATCTGGAGCGATGGTTCCGGCTGGAACTACGGCCGTCTGGATGATCCGGACAAGGCGGAATATAATTATGTAAAGGATGTAGACTATATATCAGGGGCAGCCATCCTTCTGAGCACGGCCCTGTGGAAGCAGATCGGCGGATTTGACCAGCGGTTTGCCCCGGCTTACTGCGAGGATTCGGACCTGGCTTTTGAGGTGAGAAAGGCCGGATACAGGGTTGTATACCAGCCTCTCTCCAAGGTAATCCACTTTGAGGGCGTTTCCAACGGTACAGATGTAAACGGAACCGGCCTGAAACGCTACCAGGTGGAAAACAGTGAAAAGCTGAAGGAGAAATGGGCTGAGGAATTCAAAAAGCAGTGCGTCAACACCGGAAATCCCAATCCGTTCAGGGCCAGGGAGCGCAGCCAGGGAAAGAAAATTATCCTGGTGGTGGACCACTATGTGCCCACCTTTGACAGGGACGCGGGATCCAAGACAACCTACCAGTACCTGAAGATGTTTCTGAAAAAGGGCTATGTGGTAAAGTTTTTGGGAGATAATTTCCTTCATGAGGAGCCCTATACCACCACCCTTCTGCAAATGGGAATTGAGGTACTCTACGGAGACACATACGCAGCAGGCATATGGGACTGGTTAAAGACAAATGGAGACGAGATATCATTTGCGTACCTGAACCGTCCCCATATTGCCACCAAATATGTGGATTTTATAAAAGATTACACCAATATGAAGGTGATTTACTATGGACACGACCTGCACTTTCTGCGTCTGGGAAGGGAATATGAGCTGACCGGGGATATCAACATCAAGAGGGAGGCGGATTACTGGAAATCCGTGGAGCTGACCATGATGCACAAGGCAGCTGTTTCCTATTATCCTTCCTATGTGGAAATCAATGCCATACACGCCATTGACGGAAGCATTCCCGCAAAGGCCATTACGGCGTATGTCTATGACACCTTTCTGGATAACATACAGGATGACTTTGCAGAGAGGGAAGGACTGCTGTTTGTGGGCGGTTTCGCCCATCCGCCCAATGCGGATGCAGTGCTGTGGTTTGCCAGAGAAATATTCCCGCTTATACGCAGGGAACTGCCGGATGTGAAATTTTATGTGGCAGGATCCAGGGTGACAGATGAAATCAAGGCCCTGGAGGAGCCGGGCAATGGAATCATTATCAAAGGTTTTGTAAGCGAGGAGGAGCTGGCGCAGCTTTATGGCCATTGCAGGGTGGTGGTGGTGCCGCTCAGATACGGAGCCGGCGTGAAGGGTAAGGTAGTGGAAGCTATATACAACGGAGCGCCCATTGTGACCACATCCACAGGGGCAGAGGGGATTCCCTTTGCGGACACCGTGCTGGAAATAGAGGACCAGGCAGAGCTGTTTGCCGGCAAGACCGTTAAATTATATCAGGACAATGAACGTTTAAACCAGCTTTGCCGCAGGACCCAGGATTATATTAAGAAACACTACAGTCTGGACGGGGCCTGGAAGGTGGTAGAGGGAGACTTTCGTTGATTCTTCAGGGCCGCGTGGGCTGCACAGCCGGCATGTCTGGATAATGCAGCCGCGTTTAAGGCCCACAGTACAGGAGGGAATGTTGAATGCAGGCTATTTTGTTGGCCGGCGGTCTGGGGACCAGGCTTCGCAGTGTGGTGAGCGACCGGCCCAAGCCAATGGCGTTGATTGAAGGGAAGCCTTTTATGGAATATGTGACCCGTGAGCTGGTCCGCCACGGGATTACGGATATTGTCTTTGCCGTGGGATATAAGGGAACTATGGTGGAGGAGCATTTCGGCGATGGGGCGGCTTTCGGGTTCCATGCCGGGTATGCTTATGAGGAGACGCTTCTGGGAACGGCCGGGGCCATTAAGAATGCAGGCAGGTTTATTACAGAGGATCGTTTTTATGTGCTGAACGCGGATACATTTTACCAGATTGATTATACCCGGCTCCTGAGACAGCAGGACAGCCAGAATCTGGATATGGCTCTGGTACTGCGCAGGGTGCCTGATGTTTCGCGGTACGGACAGGCAATTTTGGACCGTGACGGATTCCTGACCGGGTTTAATGAAAAGACAGAGGATGCAAGGGAAGGGACAATCAACGGAGGCATTTACCTTATGAAACAGCAGCTGCTGGATGAGATACCCGAGGGAAAGGTGTCGCTGGAAAATGACATGATCCCTAAGTGGCTGTCAGAGGGAAGGCGCCTGGGAGGCTTTGTCAATGACGGATATTTTATTGACATTGGCATTCCGGAGGCGTATTTCCAGTTTCAGGAGGATGTGAGGAATAAAGTGGTCATTTGACAACCTAAACGAAAGACAGAGAGAGGAGACACATATGGTAATCAGAGGAAGGGCGCCTTTAAGGGTCAGCTTTGGAGGCGGCGGTACGGATGTGGCACCATTCTGCGAGGAGCAGGGAGGGGCCATCATCGGAAGCACCATCAATAAATATGCCTACTGTTCCATTGTGCCCAGGGAGGACGACCAGATTGTGGTTCATTCCCTGGACTTTGATATGACAGTGAAATATAATACCAGGGAAAATTATGTGTATGACGGAAAACTGGATTTGGTAACAGCGGCTCTTAATGCCATGGGTATTGACCAGGGCTGTGAAGTGTATCTCCAGTGCGATGCGCCTCCCGGATCCGGCCTTGGGACTTCGTCCACGGTTATGGTGGCTATGCTCACTGCCATGGCCCGCTGGAAGGGAGTGATGATGGATGCCTATGCCCTGGCTGACCTGGCTTATCAGGTGGAGCGCCTGGATTTAAAGATTGACGGCGGGTACCAGGACCAGTATGCGGCTACCTTTGGAGGATTCAATTTTATTGAGTTCCACGGACGCAACAATGTGGTGGTTAACCCTCTGCGCATTAAAAAGGACATCATACATGAGCTCCAGTATAATCTCCTTCTCTGTTATACCGGAAAAATCCATGTCTCTGCCAATATTATCAAGGACCAGGTGCAAAACTATGAGAAAAAGGACGCCTTTGAGGCCATGTGTGAGGTAAAGGCCCTGGCCTATGCCCTGAAGGATGAGCTGTTAAAGGGAAATCTCCACAGTTTCGGCAAGCTTCTGGACTATGGCTGGCAGAGCAAGAAGCGCATGAGCAGCAAGATAACAAATCCCCAGATTGACCAATTATATGATGAGGCCCTGAAGGCAGGCGCCCTGGGAGGCAAACTTCTGGGAGCAGGCGGAGGCGGGTACTTACTCATGTACTGTCCATACAATGTGCGCCACAAGGTGGCTGCCCGTATGGAACAGGCAGGCGGACAGCTGGCGGATTGGAATTTTGAACTGCGGGGCGCCCAGAGCTGGGTGGCAGACGAGTCCAGATGGCAGTATGATCAGGTGAAGGTCCATATGCCTAACGGCGAGTACCGGTTTAACATTTAATGTTAAATTACCGGACAGGATTCACACAAGGAATATAACATACAGGATGGATGTGCAATGGATCGAGTTGTTTTTTTGGACCGGGATGGGACTCTGAATGAGGAAGTGCACTATCTGCACAGGACTTCGGACCTTAAGCTCCTTCCTGGAGTGCCGGAGGCGCTGCAGATGTTAAAGGAGGCAGGGTACCGTCTGGTGGTGGTTACCAATCAGGCAGGAGTGGCCAGGGGATATTATGGGGAGGAGGACGTGAAGAACCTTCATGTTTATATGAACCATATCCTGGAGTGCATGGGGGCGTCCATTGACGCATTTTATTACTGTCCCCATCATCCGGAGCACGGAATCGGCCCATATAAGAAGGAGTGCAGCTGCCGCAAGCCGGGTACCGGCATGTTTGAGGAGGCCGCACAGCGGTTTGAAGTGGATAAGGCTCATTCCTTTATGATAGGAGATAAACTGCTGGATGTGGAGGCCGGGAATAACTACGGCCTCACCACCATTTTGGTGGGAACCGGTTATGGAAGCGGGATTCGCAGCCAGGAGGAGAAGGAAGGGATACCTCCGGTATATGATTTTTACGCGGAGGATCTCGTAAAGGCAGCTCAGTGGATTATTGAGAAAGGACAGGCGGACGTAAGATGAAAGAGATGGAGTATCTGGAGGAACTGACCAGCCGGTATCCGGTTCTGGAGGCAGTAAAGGGCGATGTGCTGGCCGCATATGAAATCCTGCGGGATTGTTACGCAGGCGGCGGCAAGTTGATGATAGCGGGAAATGGCGGAAGCTGCGCGGACAGCGAGCACATTGTGGGTGAGCTGATGAAGGGATTTGTAAAACGCCGCCCGGTGTCCAATGAATTCGCGGCTGCGCTTCAGGAAGCAGACGAAAAGCGGGGGGAAGAGCTGGCATCCTGCCTACAGGGAGGCCTTCCCGCAATTGCCCTTACCGGTCACGCGGGACTGGCCACCGCGTTCTTAAATGATGTAAACGGTGAAATGATTTATGCGCAGCAGCTGTACGGCTATGGAAAAAAGGGAGATGTATTTATAGGTATTTCCACCTCGGGCAATGCTGAGAATGTGATGTATGCCGTTGCTGTGGCAAAGGCGTCCGGCATTAAAACCATTGGCCTTACCGGCAAAAACGGGGGGAAGATGGCGGGAGCCTGCGACTGCTCCATCGTGGTGCCTTCTGATGAGACATTTAAAATCCAGGAGCTGCACCTTCCCATCTATCATACCCTGTGCCTGATGCTGGAGGAACATTTTTATGAGGTATAAGCATGTATTTGCCGTATGCGCCTATAAGGACTCGCCTTATCTGGAGCAGTGCATCCGCTCTCTTAAGGCCCAGACCGTCCCGTCCCATATCATTATCTGCACGTCCACTCCCAGCAGCTATATTGACCGGCTGGCCTGGAAATACGGCCTGCAGGTCTGTGTACGGCGGGGGGAGAGCGGCATAAAGGATGACTGGAATTTTGCATATTCCATGGCGGAGGGCGAGCTGGTTACCATTGCGCACCAGGATGACATGTACCACCGTGATTACAGCGCGAGACTTCTGGCAGCCCATAGGAGATATCCGGATATGACTGTTTTTACAACGGACTATGTGATTGTGAAACAGGGAGCGCTCATCACCGGTGATGCCATGCTCTGGATTAAGCGGATTCTGAGGACGCCCCTGCGGTTTCCGCAGATGAACGACAGGGCCTGGGTAAAGAAGCTGGCCTTTGTCCTGGGCAACCCCATATGCTGTCCGGCCACCACCTATCACAAGGCGGTGCTGGGTGAACCCTTTGTACGCTCAGAGTACAGTTTTGCCCTGGACTGGGACAATCTTGTGAGGCTGGCAGAGGAACCGGGACGTTTTATCTGCGATGAGCGGCCTCTTCTCTATTACCGGGTCCATGAGGGTGCCACCACAAAGGCATGTATCAGGGATAACCGCCGGTTTGCGGAGGAGCGGGAAATGTTCTGCCGTTTCTGGCCGGAGCCGGTGGCGGACATTATCATGGGCTTTTATAAGAAGGCTTACGGAGAGTATGAGTAGCAGTTTCCGGGACTGGGAAATTGGTACGGATCAGAAAGAAAAATGCAGGGATAAGGATTTGTTGCATGGAAACTGGTAAAAACGATAAGATACTTGCAATCATCATAGGGGCGGCAGGGCTGGCTGTCCTGGCTGTGACGGTGTTCGGGGTGCTGCTCTGGGGCCCATTGGAGCCGGTGCTTCGGAATACTCGGACCCTTCTTATGATGGCAGAGGTGGTCCTTGTGTTTTTCTGGAACCTGTTCTGTCTGGCCGGCGGGAGAGGGAAAAAGCCAGGGACAGGTTCACACAGGGGGGTCAGGGCTCTGGGACTGGCAGCGGGAATCGTGCTGTTTACCTGGTGCCACCGTATTTTCCTGCCCCTGGCGGTATCCGGCATATATATGGCGGTTCTCATACTGGCAGGGAGACAGCTTCTCCGGCTGTTCTTAGAAGAAAGGCAGCTGTCCGCTCCCATTCCCTTTTTGCAGCGTACATCCATGTGCCTTGTGCTGGGAAGCGCCCTGTGGATGGTTTTGGTATGCCTTGTATCCCTTACGGGACATGGCGGGCTGATGCTGTGGAGGGGACTGGCCGCAGTCATGGCCCTGATGGCCGTGGTCCTGGAAATCCTTTGGGGACGCAGAAACAAACAGGTTTTACCCGGGGCATGGCTGAAGGCTGTGAAGAACAGTGCAGATAAGGGAAGAAGTGAGAGCATGGCCCAGGCCGCCTTACTTGCCTTCATCATTACCATGGTTCTGATTCAGGCGGGCCGCATGAACATTGAACTGGACTATGATTCACTTCACTACGGCCTGCGCTCCGCCTATGTACTGGATAACGGAAAGGGAATTTATGAGAATCTGGGCATGATTAACCTGGTTTATACCTACAGCAAAGGCCTGGAAGTCCTGGTTCTCCCTCTGAGCGGGACTCCAACCTATGGATTTGTCCTGGCCTTCTCTCTGTGGTGTACCGTGGGGATTCTTCTCCTGGCAGCAGATATAGTGGGAAGATACTGCGGGCAGGTAAAAGGAATCCTGGCAGCAGCCATCCTTGCCGCTATTCCGGGAATCATGAATATGGCGGCCACTGCAAAAAGCGATAATATTACGCTGCTGCACCAGCTCATCATTTATGACTTTATCTGCTTCGCACTTTGGGATGGGAAACAGGGGAAGAAAAGCAGTTCTGCCAAAAATATACCCTGGCTTTCCATGGCTGTCAGCACCTACCTGCTGACCCTGGTGTATAAGCCCACGGCCCTGGTGTTTTCAACGGCTCTGGGCGGAGTGGCCCTTGTGTGTCTGTTTCTTACCCGCCGTTTAAGGGTTGGAGACAGGAGAGGCTTTTGCCTCCTTCTGATACCGGGAGCAGCGGCGGCCGGATTGTGGTACCGCACATGGCTTCTTACCGGCGTGCCTGTTACATCCATATTTGCCGGATTTTTTGAGAAGGCGGGATGCAGGGTGAAATATCCCTATACCTTTAACCATGTGATTGGAGATCCGTCTGCCCTGACTGCGGGAGAAAAATGTTCACGGCTGTGGTCGCGGGTATGGGGAATCCTGTTTGCCCCTGTAACAGAGGATATGGCCCATGTAATCATTGCATGGGGAACCGGAATTGTGACGGTTTTTCTTGTCATCTGGCTTGCTGTTTCCTGGAAGGCGGGGAGACGCGGCCTCCGGCATCCCCTGAATCTCTTTGACTGTATCCTGATTCCGGTTCTGGCCCTTGGTTCCCTGGCAAGCATCTATACTCTGTATCAGGTGGACGGGAATTATTTCATCCTGTTTTATGCTGTTCTGGTTATCAGCGCGCTGAGAATGGGATGGGGGCAGAACTGGGGACCCGCAGTCAGACGGTCCCTGTCTCTGGTGCTGGTTTTATTTTTTGCAGTGAATACAGCGGTGACCTGTACCACTGGCTGGGCCGGAGTGCCGGGCTTTACGCCTGTGAGCCTGCGTCATATGGGCTATTATGACCACCGCAGGGAAATGCTGGACAGAAGGGCCGGAGAGGGCAGCCTTACCCTTTCCTGTATGTTTACACCCAGGAGCCGTGTCCTTGCATTCGGGAGGCATCCCAGGGTCCTGGATCTGCCGTGCAGCGTCCAGAGCTACTACGATGTGACCGGAAGCGGAGGAAATGTATACCTGGTAAAGCGGCTGGCATACTTTGAGGAGTTTCTGAGATATGCCGGTACGGAGTATTTCTTCGTGGAAGCCGGATACCTGGCAGGACAGGACAGGGCCCTGCAGATGATTGAGGATATGATTGCGGAGGGAAGCCTTTCTGATATTCACTATGAATGGGGAAATATGACGGCCAGGGTTACGCTTGACGCCGGACCGCCGGATGATTCCCAACAGGCCCTTGAGGAGTTCAGGGAAAACTACAGCATGACGGAACTTGATTGACAGCCAGAAGGAGGCGCTTACATTGGAGGCAAAAGAGAGTACGAGAACCAGGATTGGGTTCTCCAGGATGGAAAAGAAATATGAGTGGAAGGACCATGTAATATTCATGGGTATTCTGCTTGCCATGGCAGTGTGGGTCAACAGAGGAATCGAAATAAAGGGGTTATATATGGATGACCTGTACTTCTGGTCCTGCTACGGGGAGCAGAGTTTCCTTCAGTATGTGTTTCCGGTGGGCAGCACCCGGTTCCGCTTTCTGTATTATCTGGCCGCCTGGCTGGAGATGGCAGTGGTCAGGAATCATGTGGGGTGGTTCATGCCCTTTAACATCCTGTTAAACGCAGCCGTGTCCTGGAGCATATATTTCATCGGCCGAAGGCTGTCCAGGGCAAAGGGAATCGGCTTTCTGTGCGGCTCCATGTTTTTAATCAGCCGCATGGCCTATTACCAGATTGGACAGGTGCTGGGGCTTATGGAAACCATGGCCCTGTGGATGGCTGTTATGATTCTCTGGTATTTGTTCCGGTATCTCAATGAGAAGGACAGCCATGTATACTTCTACCTTTCCTGCGTGCTCTACTTTGGGGTATGCTTTGTACATGAACGCTATATGGCTCTGTTTCCTCTGCTTCTTCTGGTCCTGCTGTTTAAGAGGAGCAGGAAGCTGTGGGAATGGGGAGCCGGTCTGTTATCCTTCCTTCTGGTCCAAATCATTCGCGCCTTTACCATAGGAAGTATTCTGCCGGCAGGCACAGGAGGAACCCAGGTGGCAGATACCTTCAGCCTGGCGGACACCTTCAAATACGCCCTGAGCCAGATTGCCTATGTGTTCGGCATCAATGCGGGACCGGAACATCTCAATGGCTGTCCATGGGGGCAGAGTCCCCTGGCCATAAAGGGGCTGGTGCTCCTGGCGGATGCCTGCATCGCGGTTATTGTTCTGGCATTTGTGGTGAAGCTTGTAAGGGAGAAGCGGAAGGATTACCGTGTTCAGATGCTGAAGAACAGCACTCTGTTCATCCTGTTTACCGGGCTGTGTATTGCGTCCTCCAGCGTCACCATACGGGTGGAGATGCGCTGGGTGTATGTATCCCTGGTATCCGCCCTTTTATTCCTGGCTTATATGTACGGGGAACTGACAGAGGGAGTAAAGCCGGAGCTGTATCTGAAACGGCTTTGGCCCTGGGGGGCAGCCTTTGCCTGCTATGTGGTATTCATGCTTCCGGTGGAGCTGTATTACCGGGCGGACTATCCCAAGCTGTATCTCTGGCCCAACCAGCTGCGGTATAATTCGCTGGCCGAGGAGACCTACGGAAGATATGGGGACGGCATATTCGGCAAAACCATTTACATCATAGGCGACAGCTATGAGATGAGCGATTTCACGGCCAGAACCTTTTTCAAGGTGTTTGACAGGGAACGGGCAGCAGAAGGAACCAGGGTGGAGTTCATAGAAAATATCCGGGATATCGGTCTGGTGGATGACAGGATGCTGGTTCTGCGGGAAGACCCGGACCATGAGGGATTCCAGGATATCACGGAGATTGTAAGGGAAATGAAGCTCCAGGTGGATTACGGCTACTACAGCGACGGCTGGATGGATGAACATGCCAGCCTGACGGTCATGGCCGGTGAGACAGGCGTGATTGACCTGGAGGTGGTATATCCGGGAATCATGAGCGGCGGCGAGGCTGTCAGGATTACAAAGGATAAGGAGGAGCCGCGTTATCTGCCGGTGCGGTCCAATGTTGTAAATACAACCATTCAGGCCGAGCCGTGGCAGACGGTGCACCTGACCTTTGAATATAATTTCTTTATGCAGAATGCCCAGGAACAGAGGGGAGAGGACCGGCTGGCAGCGATAGTGCATTTGACGGTCAGATAAGAACCGGTTTCCGGGAAAGACATAGGGAATGAGAAAGGAGCAGGATAACCATGAAAGCAGAACGAAACAGGAAAATCATATATTGGCTTCTTCCGCTTGCAGGCATCTTATTCTGCCTTTGGTATGTGAAAAGCGCCACCTGCGATGTGGTGTACTCAGACTACATCCGGCTGGTGAACAGCTATCTGCCGGATGTATGGAATCCGGAGAAGTTTTTTGTGCCGGATGTCCTGACACGCATCCCGATCAATTATCTCTGCCGGATTGTCAATGTGGAGTTATTCGGCTTTACCATAACCCTGGAACGTGTTCTGGGCGTGGTGAGCCTGGGGCTGGCAGGCTGGGTATTTGCCGCTTACTGCCGGAGCAGGAAAATCGGATGCCTCTGGTTTGCGCTGCTGATGGCAGTGATGTTCAGCCTGAATAAATGGGAAATGCTTACCAATGGAAGCGGATGGTCCCATTTCTTTGCCTTTGCCTGCTTCTACTACCATGAGCTGGTTCTGGACCGGGTGTGGGCAGGAGAGGAAAAAAGACGGGACCGGTTAAAGCTGCTGGTACTGCCTTGGCTTATTATACTGGGTACTGCCGGCCCGTATTGTGCGGTCTATGCCGCCACGCTGCTGCTATCCTATGGGTTCTGCATGGTGATGGACCGGAGGAAGCGTAAGGACTGCCCGGGCAGAAGGGGGCAGGGTTCCTGGGATATGCGGTATCTGGCCTATATGGCCTGCGCCCTGCTGCCCCTTCTTCTGTATATGCTGAGCAATTCCATGGCGGTGGAGGAACACGCGGGAGCCACAGGACGTTCCCTGGGCACGATACTGGCTGAAAATCCCACATTCCCCATCCGTTTTCTGTTAAAGTCCTTTGCGGGAGTCCTGGTGGGAGGGGAGGAACTGGAACGTTTCATGGAAAACGGCCTTCTCAGCAACCGGATGTGTTATGTTCTGGGCCTGTTTGTGGTCTGCGGCTATCTGATGGCCTTATGGATTAATTTCCGGTTCCGACTGTATGAGAGGACCATTATGCCTCTGATGCTTCTGGCGGGAGGCGGGATGAACCATGTAATCATTTTCATTTCCCGGTATATATTTGAGAAAGAAAGTTATGCGTTAAGTTCCCGCTATGCCCTGCAGTTCCAGGTGGGAATATTGGGAATTATACTTACCTTTGCCCTGGCGTGGCAGATGAAGGAGAGGACAGACAGAGGATACCGGTGGGGCATGGCTCTATTCTGCCTTGCAATCCTTATGGGAAATGGTTATACTACTTATCGTGAGATCCAGAAAGCGCCCAGCAGGGAGGAAAGCTTTGAGAGAAAGGCCCGGCTGGCCCTGGAGGTCCCCGGAATGAGCCGTGAGGAGCTAAAGGACAGGGGAGAAGAACTGGAGACAGAGTTTGAATACCGCAAAGGACTGGATAAGATACAGAACGCGTTCCGGATACTGGAAGAGAACAAGCTGAATGTGTTCCGGGAGTAGGATGCGGGCAGGATGGAATGTGAGCAGGAAAGAATATAGGCAGGATGGAATGCAGGCAGGAAAGAGTACAGGCAGAATAGAATGCGGCTGGAATACAATGTGCCGGAAATACAATGGAGGACAGAGATGAAGGTAGTAATATTAGCAGGAGGACTTGGTACCAGAATCAGCGAGGAGAGCCATCTGAAACCAAAGCCTATGATAGAAATTGGGGGAAAACCCATATTGTGGCATATCATGAAGTATTATTCGGAATTCGGATTCCATGAATTCATTATCTGTCTGGGTTATAAGCAGTATGTGGTGAAGGAATTTTTCGCAGACTATTTCCTTCACACCTCAGATGTAACATTTGATCTGGCTAACAATAAGATGGAAGTCCACAATAACTATTCCGAGCCGTGGAAGGTAACGTTGGTGGACACCGGACTCAACACCATGACAGGCGGGCGTGTAAAGCGTATCCAGCCTTTTGTGGGGGATGAGCCTTTTATGCTGACCTATGGGGACGGCGTGTCAACAGTGGATTTGGATGAACTGGTGCGTTTCCATAAATCCCATGGCAGGACAGCTACTATCACAACAGTCAACATCGGACAGATGAAGGGCGTTCTGGATATCGACGAAAATGATACGGTTCTGTCCTTCCGGGAAAAGGAGGATAATGACGGTGCCCTGATTAACGGCGGATTCATGGTGATGAATCCTGAGATATTTAATTATCTGGAAGGGGATTCCACTGTGTTCGAGCAGGGACCTATGCAGAAACTGGCGGCGGAGGGACAGCTTAAATCCTTCTACCACAGCGGATTCTGGCAGTGCATGGATACACAGCGTGAGATGAATAAGCTGGAGGGATTGTGGCAGTCGGGCAGGGCGCCCTGGAAGATTTGGTAGAGGAAGGACGTGGGGATTCGCGGGGGTCCGCATGGTTCCAGGCGTGCTCCCTGATGAAACACGCTCTCGCTCGGTTTACACGCAGCGGTACTAAGACGCGTGAAAGACCGCGCCTAAGTGCCGGCGTGTAAAATGGTTTCAGCAGGAAGCACGCCTGGAACCATGCTGGGCTTCCTCGAATGCCGTAGGAAGAAGATGCTGAGGGGAGTTGTGTGCGGCAGGCGGTGTGCGGCACGCGGTAAGTGGTGAGCAGCAGATAGTGTGCGGTAAGGTGGTTCGGAAGGGTTTTTGTGGATGGTTGGAAGTTGGATGAGAGGATTTTTTTATGAAGATGAAGGAATTGATGGATTTTTATAGAGATAAAAGGGTGCTTGTGACGGGGCATACCGGGTTTAAGGGGGCTTGGCTTTGCAGGATTCTGACGCTTGCCGGGGCTCAGGTGACGGGGTATTCCCTGGAACCGCCTACGGATCCCAGCCTGTTTGAGATTGCCGGGCTGGAGGATGTGATGGACAGCGTGATTGGAGATATCCGGAATCTACAGGGGCTTAGGGATGTGTTTGAACGGGTGAGGCCGGAGGTGGTGTTTCATCTGGCGGCCCAGCCCATTGTCAGGGATTCTTATAAGGATCCGGTGTATACCTATGAGACAAATGTCATGGGGACCGTGAACGTGATGGAGTGCGTCAGACTGACGGACAGTGTGCGCTCTTTTCTCAATGTGACCACGGACAAGGTGTATGAGAACCGGGAGTGGGAGTATGGGTACAGGGAATGCGATCCTCTGGATGGATACGATCCCTATTCCAACAGTAAGTCCTGTTCCGAGCTGGTAACCCACAGCTATCAGAAATCATTTTTTGGTGACGGGCGGTGTGCTGTCTCCACCTCAAGGGCAGGCAATGTCATTGGGGGCGGCGATTTTGCCAACGACAGGATTATTCCTGACTGTATCAGGGCAGCTGCAACAGGGAAAGATATCATTGTAAGGAATCCCCATTCCACCAGGCCCTACCAGCTGGTGCTGGAGCCGCTGGCCGTGTATCTTACCATTGCCATGAGGCAGTATGAGGATGGACGATACCAGGGGTATTATAATGTGGGGCCTGACGATAAGGACTGCGTGACCACAGGATGCCTGGTGGATATGTTCTGCCGGCTCTGGGGCGGGGATGTAAAATGGGTGAATCAGTATGACGGAGGCCCTCATGAGGCCAATTTTCTGAAGCTGGATTGTTCCAGAATAAAGTCGGTATTTGGCTGGCGTCCCAGATATGGGGTGGAGGAAGCTGTTGAAAAGACAGTAGAGTGGTCCAGGGCTTATCTGGACGGTGAGGATATGCTGGAGGTTATGGACCGGCAGATAACAGAATTTTTTTCGTAAAGAGGAGAAATGAACATGGCATTTGAACATAAGACAGAAACAGAAGCAAGGCAGCAGATTCTGGACATGGTGGCCGAATACTGCGACACCTATCACAATAAAAAGGGGCCTTTTCAGGAGGGTGACCGCATTCCCTACGCTTCCAGGGTCTATGACCATAAGGAGATGGTAAACCTGGTGGACAGCTCACTGGAATTCTGGCTTACCTCCGGCAGATACACCGATGAATTTGAGAAGAAGCTGGCAGACTATCTGGGCGTGCGTTTCTGCTCCTTGGTGAACTCCGGTTCCTCCGCCAATCTGGTGGCCTTCATGACGCTGACATCCCCTTTGCTGGGGGAGCGCAGGGTAAAAAGGGGAGATGAAATCATCACGGTTGCCTGCGGGTTTCCAACCACGGTGGCCCCTGCTATCCAGTTTGGCGCAGTGCCGGTGTTTGTGGATGTGACGATTCCCCAGTATAACATTGATGCGGAAAAGCTGGAAGAGGCCCTGTCTGAAAAGACCAAGGCAGTGATGATTGCCCATACCCTTGGAAATCCTTTCGATTTAAGGGCAGTGAAGGCATTCTGCGAGAAGCATGGCCTGTGGCTGGTGGAGGACAACTGCGATGCTTTGGGTACCCAGTATACCATGGAAGAGGACGGAAAGGAAGTGACCCGGTTTACAGGTACTATCGGTGACATCGGAACATCCAGCTTCTATCCGCCCCACCACATGACCATGGGCGAGGGAGGTGCTGTATATACGGACAATCCCCTTCTCAATAAAATCATCCGATCCTTCCGCGACTGGGGCCGCGACTGCGTATGCCCCTCAGGCCGCGACAATATGTGCGGACACAGGTTTGACAGACAGTTCGGGGAGCTTCCCCTGGGGTATGACCACAAATACGTGTATTCCCATCTCGGGTATAACCTGAAGGCAACGGACATGCAGGCCGCCATTGGATGCGCCCAGCTGGATAAATTCCCATCCTTTGTGGAGCGGCGCCGTCACAATTTCGACCGCCTGAAGGCAGGACTTGAGGGAACAGAGAAACAGCTGATTCTTCCGGAAGCCTGCCCGCATTCCAGGCCCAGCTGGTTCGGTTTCCTGATTACGTGCAGGGAAGGCGTTGAGCGGAATAAGGTTGTCCAGTATGTGGAGAAAAAGGGCATGCAGACCAGAATGCTGTTTGCAGGCAATCTGACAAAGCATCCCTGTTTTGATGAAATGCGGGCAGCAGGCCAGGGATACCGTATTGTGGGCAGCCTGGACAACACGGACCGCATTATGGCCGACACATTCTGGGTGGGTGTGTATCCGGGAATGACAGATGAGATGATCGACTATATGGCCAGGACTATTAAGGAAGCAGTGGAGTGCGCATAGGGACTCTGTGGGAACCGATTAGGCACCGTGCCGTAAACACGGCAGGAATAAAGGGCAGGAGCGCTGATTATGATGAAAACCTATGATATGAGCCGGGTCCATGAGGCTAACTTGACCATATTAAAAGAGATAGACCGGATTTGCCGCAAGTATAATATCCGCTACATGCTGGACGCGGGCACCCTTATAGGCGCTGTACGCCATAAGGGGTTCATCCCTTGGGATGATGACGCGGATGTGGCGTTTACCAGGAACCAGTATGAGGCGTTTATGAAGGTGGCTCCAAGGGAGCTTCCGGATACCATGGAGCTGCTGGAGCCGGACAGTTACAGGGGCGGAAAGGCATTTTATGATTTTACTCCCAGAATCATTTACAAAAAAAGTAAATGCCATGAGGACAGCCCGGAAATGCAGTACTATGAGGGAAAGCTGAATCATATATGGGTGGATCTGTTCATTCTGGACAAACTTCCTGCCTCCAGGGCAGGGGAGGAATTTACCCGTTTCCTGCACAAGGCAGTGTATGGCATGGCCATGGGGCACAGGTATAAGCTGGATTTTGGCAAATACAGCCTGATTCACAAGATTTTCGTGGGAGGGCTGGCTGCGGCAGGCCGCCTGGTGCCCATGAAGCTTATCTTTGCCATGCAGAAGGCAGCTGCCCTGAAGGACAGGCACAGCAAGGGGAGTCTGCGCTATTACAGTAACTATCAGCCGGATTATCTGTATGTGACTGTGGATAAATCCTGCTGCGACCAGGTGGAGGACTCGGATTTTGAGGATACCCGTCTGATGATACCTAAGGGATGGCATCAGATACTGACAGAGGTGTATGGCAATTACATGGAAATGCCGCCGGAGGACAAACGGGTGCCCACCCACTCCAGCCAGCAAATCCGTATTTTTGATTAGAGCGTGCCGGAGCGGGGGTCAGACACGCACTGGGGGGATGAGGACAGAGAGATTGGCAGCATATGTAAACATGCCCCAGGAAAGGATTACAGACAAAAGAGATGGACAGGTTGTTATCAGTTGTGGTATCGGTCTACAACGAAGAAAAAGCATTGGAAGAATTTTACAGGGAAACCACACATGTGTTGGAACATATCAGCTGGGATTATGAGCTGCTTTTTGTCAATGACGGCAGCAGGGATGGAAGCCAGGACATACTGGACCGTATGGCCGCATCTGATTCAAGGGTCAGGGTGATAAGCTTTTCCAGGAACTTTGGACATGAGGCGGCCATGATAGCGGGACTGGACTACAGTAGGGGAGATGGCATCATCTGTATGGACGCGGACCTGCAGCATCCCCCGGAATGTATACCGGATATTCTGGCTAAGTTTGAGGAAGGATATCAGGTTATCAACATGGTCCGCACCAAAAACAGAACGGCAGGGCTGGTGAAGAACATCACTTCCTCCGGCTTTTACTGGCTTATCAACCGGATTTCGGATGTACACTTTGAGGCAAATGCCTCTGACTTTTTTGCAGTCTCGCGCCATGTGGCCCAGGTGCTGAAGAACAGCTACAGGGAGAAGGTGCGTTTCCTCAGAGGCTATGTGCAGAACGTAGGCTTTAAGAAAACCGCCATTGAGTATGAAGCAAGGGCCCGGGTGGCAGGGGAGAGCAAGTACAGCATCAAGAAGCTGTTTGTGTTTTCCATCAATACAATCCTGTGCTTTTCCAACATGCCCCTGAAGCTTGGTATCTACGCAGGCATATTCTCGGCCCTGCTGGGCTTGGCTGTCATGATATACACGCTCTGCACCAGAAAAGGTGCTCCCAGCGGCTATGCCACCATTGTGGTGTTGATTTGCTTTATGTTTGCCATGATGTTTGTGATTATCGGCATCATCGGTGAGTATATTGCGATTCTGTTTACGGAACTGAAGGACAGGCCGGTTTATATTGTGGATCGGACGGAGAATATAGTTCAGGGAGAGAACGCGGATTAGAATAAATAACGACATGAATAGGACCGCTGCGGCTGTGCATCAACAGGCACTGTGCCGCGGCGGTCTTTTTAATGCGCCGTTATACTAATTCCACGTCAATTCCCATACTTTCAAGCCGTTCCACATATTCCCCATCCAGTTCTTTTCCTACGATGATACGATGGATGCAGTCCAGCTGGCTGATATTAATGAAGGCACTGGCCTGGAATTTGGTGTGGTCGCAGAGAAGAATAACCTCTTTGCCGGACTTGATATATTGCTTTTTTATATTTGTATCATCAGTTATATAACTGAGCAGGCCTTGTTCCATGTCAACGGCATCAATGGAAAGAAATGTTTTGTTGACAGAGATGCTTCCCAGCATTTTTTCAGCAAAATAGCCGTAGGTGGAATTGAACCCTTTTCTGACCACTCCGCCCACCATCAGCAGAGTAGCATTGGGGAATATACTCACCTCAGAAGCAATGTGCAAATCATTGGTGACCACAGTCAGGTCAGGTATGTCATTGACAAGCTTTGCAAGCTCCAATACAGTGGTTCCGGAATCCAGAATGATTTTCTCGCCCGGACTGATATGTTCCCTGGCAGCTTTGGCAATGCGGGCCTTTTCATCTGCATTGGATTCCTTCTTTTTTACAAAGGAGGGTTCCAGGGATGTGTGGTTTGCAGACATGGCGCCGCCCCGGGTCTTTTGAATCAGTCCCTGGCAGGACAGCTCTTCTATATCCCTTCTGGCGGTTGCCTTGGATATATTCAGCTGACGCATCAGTTCCTCTGATGTCACTATTTTTTCTTTGTTGGTTATATCAACAATCGCCTGAAGGCGTTCTGCTTTCAACATGACAATTCTCCTTGATTCCTACTTATAAAAAACCTCTAATGCCTGAATCGCCTTTTTAAACTTCTCATACTTTTCTTTATAAAACACGGCCTTGGAAGAATCAGGGATGTATGTCCGGGACAAATGACACATCTTCTTCACGGCGCTATGAAAGTCGGGATAATATTCACAGGCAACCGAAGCGCAGATGGCAGCGCCTAAGGCCCCGCGTTCCTTTCCTTCCATTACCTGTATGGGCAGCTGAAGGATATCAGCCAGTATCTGGGTCCATACAGGTGAATTAGTGATGCCTCCTGATAAACGGATTTGCTTTTGGGGATGTATGGTGCCGGTTAATTTCTCAATGTGGTAGCAGGAGGAAAAAAGGATTCCCTCATAAATGGCCAGAAGAATATCCATAGGGGAATGACTGCTGTCGAGATTGAGAAAAGCGCCTTTGGCATCAGGAACAGAATTGGAGGCAAAAAGGTACGGCATAAACAGGATATCAGTCTGCTTTAATCCTGACTCAAGGATTGACTTATTGCAGTAGTCGTATAATTCGCGGCGTTCCAGGCCTGGATACATCCGGCTCAGAAAGTGATCGGCGTACCAGTCAAAATTACTGGCAGATGTAGGGCTTGATTCTTCAATTATATAATAATCTGGTAAAAAAGCAATGGTGTTGCCGTTTTTTCCAATGCATTCTTCCAGGTCATCGGTCAAATATTCATTGATGGACCATGTCCCGGTTATGAGGCACAGACAACTGGAATCCAGGATACCGCTGGCCAGACAGCAGGAGTCAACATCGTATAATCCGGCTGCTACCGGTATGCCTTCCGGAAGACCGCATTGAATGGCTGCCTGGGAAGTGACGAAACCGCCTGTTTCAAAGGATTGGAGTATAGGAACGCAGGCCAGGCGGAAATACTCACGAATATCAAGAAGTTCAAAGATTTCCGGGTCAAATTGTTTATCGCGTATATTAAAGAGGTTGGTGCAGGATGCGTCCGTATAATCGGTAGCAAGCATGCCGGTCAGACAATAACGGATGTAATCCTTGATACATACCATGTGACAGGCTTGTTTAAGCAAATCCGGCTGGTGTTTTTTTAGCCAGGGAAGCAGCATGGCCTGTTGTCCGGCCCAAAGATTTTGCAGGGTCAGCTGGTACAGCCTGCTGTTGATGCCGTTTTTTGAATATTCGCCCAGAAGTGATTGGGCGCGGGTATCTGTGGACACGATAAAAGGAGCAATGGGGGAATTTGCGCTGTCTAAAAGTCCAAGACCTCCGCCATAGCCGCAGACAGATACACCTTTAATGTCCTGGGCACAAATCTGTGCCTTTCCGATAGCATCACGTATGACCTGGCAGTTACCTCTCCAGACAGCATGGGGATCCCGTTCTGTCCAGCCGGGATTTGGATGGTCCATGGGAATCTGGACCTGGGACACGGACAATTCTCTGCCATTTTCATTAAATACGGCTGCCTTGATAGCAGAGCCGCCGTTGTCTATTCCGATAAAGTATGCATGTTTTTTCAAGCGCGGACCTCCTTTGGATGGATTTTTAAAATAGTAAGGGCATCTTCTGATTAAAAGATGCCCTTAGTATACCATAGACTTTGTTTACGTAGTATTCCTGATTTTGGACGCGTCTTAAAATTCATTCCCGCCATCTGCGCGCCCTAGAGGGTTGCCCGGTATTCCTTGACTTTATCCATAAATTCTTTAACCCGCTTTACATCTACAGCATTTTCAAAGACACCGTCATATTTAAAGGTAGTTGCACACACTGCTCCATCGGCAACGGACAGCTGTCTTGTGATGTTATTCACATTACATCCGGTATTACAAAGGATAGGGGTGTGTTTGACAGAAGCTTTTACCTGGCCAAGAATCTGGGTATCGGTTTCGCTGCCGGCAGTGAGACCAGATACGCAGAGGGCGTCTGGGCGGTTGTTGAATTCTGTGGACCTGGCAATATCCTTTATATCCCTGTCCGCCAGATATCTGGCAGCTTCAGGCACAATATTGAAAAGAAGCTTTAAGTCTTTTGCGCCTACTGCCATTTTATGACGGACGGTTTTTCCTACATTGGTGTTCCAGAGTCCAAAGTCAGATGCATATACACCGGAGATAATTTCACGGATAAATTTACCGTCTACAGCGACCGCCAGGTCAATGGAGGCAATGGGGTCCCACAGGCAGTTGACGCCATATGGAACTGTTATGAGCGGTTTTAGTTCACCGATTACCCTTGCCATGGCAGCTATCGTGACAGGTTCCACCTTTGTGAGGTAGGGAAGGCTGAACTCATTGGAGAACATAATTCCGTCAACCCCGCCCTCCTGAAGTGCCAGGAGGTCTGCCTTGGCAGCAGCCATCACCTTTTCCATACCTCCGTCTGCGTCATAATAGGGGTCTCCGGGCAATGGCTGTAAATGGCACATTGCAATGATTGGTTTTTCTACATGAAATAAATCCTGCATCCAGTTTGACATAATGATATATTCCTTTCTCAATTCAAATTAGGAGTTTGCATCGAGTTTGTACTCAAATAGTATCATAAAGATTCTAAAAATGCAATAATAAAATCATAAATATTGCAAAATAGTTCAAAATATGCTAAGATTAGTTCAAAAAGGAGGGATGACATGAAGATTATACCATCAATCGCGTCAGCATCCCAGCTGGATTTAAAATGCCAGCTGGACCGGATTAGAGACGTACCGTACATACATATTGATGTGGAGGATGGAAATTTTCTGCCTAATATTACGTTTGGCATGAAAACTGTAAAAGAGATGGCAGCCTATTCTAAGGCAGAACTGGATGTTCATCTTTTGACGACAAATCCAATCAAATATATTCAAGAACTATCAAAAAGCGGCATATCTGCTGTCTGCGGACATATGGAGGCCCTACCGTACCCATTGGAATTCTTACATGAAGTACGTCAGGCAGGAATGAAGGCAGGCCTTGCCCTGAATCTGTCTATGCCAATAGAGCAAGTCATGAGTTACATCGACTCCTTTGATTATCTTCTCCTTATGACATCCGAGCCGGACGGCTGCGGCCAACGGTTCCGGTCATGTGCCCTGGAACGGATTCGCAGGGCCAGGGCCTGCATACCGGATGAGGTGATGATTTACGCGGACGGCGGAATTGGAAGGGATGAGCTGGGGAAGGTGGCAGAGGCAGGTGCAGATTGTGTGGTTATGGGACGGGCGGTATGGGGAGCAGAAGATCCGGCCAAAGCCTGGAAGGAGATGGAAACATTAAATGGATATGGAACTGATTCAAAGGCCTTTCGGAATATATGAAAAGGCTATTAAGCCGCAGGAATGGGAAAAAATGTTTGCCGATGCTTCGTCTGCGGGGTACCAGAATTATGAAATCAGCCTGGATGAGAGCGATGCGCGTTTGGCGCGCCTGCACTGGGATGACAAGCAATACGAAGAGGTAAGAAGGGCTGCAAGGAACCAGAACATAAGGATTCTGTCAGCATGTTTCAGCGGGCACCGCAGATTTCCGTTGGGAAGCAGTTCCAGAGAATTAGAGGAGCGGGGAATCCGGATGATGAGGGAGGGAATTGATTTCTGTCAGAATCTTGGGGTCCGTATGCTGCAGGTTGCAGGATATGATGCTTTTTATGAACCGCGCAGCCATGAGACAGCTGCCCGGTACAGGGAAAATATCTTAAGATGCCTGGAATGGGCGGAACAGGCAGGCGTAATGCTGGCTATTGAGCCGGTGGAGGTAAACCTGGTAAAGGTCAGCGATACCCTTCGCCTGGTCAAAGAGGCGGATTCGCCTTGGCTTCAAATTTATCCTGATGTAGCCAACATGAAATCCCTGGGAATCGACCCGGTTACAGAATTACCCCAGGGGAGGGGACATATAGCCAATGTACATGTGAGAGACTCGCTGCCTGATTACTTTTACGGAGTTCCGCTGGGAGCCGGAAATATGGACTTCATAGGGGTATTCAAGGCGCTGGATGCCATGGAATACAGAGGTCCCCTTACCATTGAAATGTGGAATGAGACGGAAGAGAATTATTTGGATATCATAAGATGCGCACGGACATTCATGATGGATAAAATCAGATGCGCCAGATGCTCATAACGAGGAGGTAATGATTATGTTTGAAAAGGAAAAAAGGGAGATACTGGATGCAGCCCTGGAAATTAAGAAATGCAATCTCATATCCCTGTCAGGAGGGAATGTGAGCATGAGGGCAGGGGAGAATCTGTTTCTGGTGACTCCGTCCGGCATGATTTATGAGGAGATGACAGCGGATGATGTGGTGGTCATAGACAGGGACTGCAGGGTGGTGGAGGGGACGAGAAAGCCGTCTTCGGATTCTCCGGCCCTGGTCTATATGTTTGAACATATGCCCCATATTAATGCATTGATTCATACCCATCAGCCTTATGCCACTGCTGCCGGATTCGCGTCGGATCAGATCCCGGAATTCCTGGTCACTCTTATTGATGCCAATGGGGCTGCGGTTAACGTGGCGCCATTCACCCCTTCCTCTGACATTGGAATGGGTATCATGGCTGTGAAGTATGCCGGGGAGGCACGGGCCGTTATTTTAAAACATCATGGTATTATGGCCTATGGTTCGGATATGAAAGAGGCGTTATACTCGGCAATCTATCTGGAGGAGGCGGCTAAGACCTTCGTTCTCGCAAAATCCATGGGAGCAGAGATACCACTGCTGGATCCGGAGGACATAGCGAAGGAAAAAAGGGGCTGGCTGGATTATGGTCAATAGGAGGGAGTACAAAGATGGGATTTTCCATAGGAGTTGATTTTGGCAGCCTGTCTGCGCGGGCCATGGCAGTGGATGTATCAAACGGAAGGATTTTAAAGGAGTCCGTATATGGTTATCCCCACGGGATTATGAAGGAATCCCTGCCTACAGGCAGAAAGCTGGAACCGGGCACTGCCTTGCAGGAACCCCGGGATTACCTGGATGCCTGGCAGTTCCTTATTCAGGATATGTTTAAGGACAAGGAGCTTAGGGCAGACCAAGCGGTGGGAATCGGTATTGATTTTACTCAATGCACCATGATGCCGGTTGACAGAGAAGGCATTCCGTTGTGTATGCACACGGAATTCAGGGATGACCCTCACAGCTATGTAAAGCTCTGGATGCACCACCATGCCCAGAAGGAGGCGGATGACATTACAAGAGAAGCCGGTTTACGGCAGGAGCGGTTTCTCAAATATTACGGCAGTAAAATATCTTCTGAACTGTTGTTTCCAAAAATCCTTGAGATACTGAGACAGTCACCGGATATCTATCAGGCAGCGGACCAGTTTGTGGAAGGTGCTGACTGGATGACGTGGCAGATAACAGGAACCAGGATGAGAAGCAAAAGCATTGCCGCGGTTGCTGCATTGTGGCAGGAGGAAGAAGGATATCCTTCCGATGATTTCCTGAGGGCGCTCCATCCTGAGATGCCGGATGTGAAACAGAAGCTTAGGGGAAAGCTGGTAAAGCCCGGTACCTGTATAGGGGGAATTTCCAAAGAGATGTCAGATAAAACAGGATTGCCTGCAGGTACGCCTGTGGCCTGCGGCCTGGGTGACAGCCATTCTGCTTTTGCAGGTTCAGGACTGTGCAGTGAGGGCGCCATGCTCATGGTGATTGGGACCTCGGGATGTGATATCCTCATAAGCAGGAATCAGATTCCGGTGGAAGGTTTTTGCGGTATTTGCCCGGACAGCGCCATTCCGGGATATTACGCCTACGAGGCGGGTCAAGCCTGTATGGGGGACCATTTTCAGTGGTTCATGGAAAACTGTCTTCCCGCTGCCTGCCGCGAGGAGGCAGCCGGCAGGAATATGTCTGTATTCCAATGGATGGATGAAAAGGCCGGCAGACTGAAACCGGGAAGCAGCGGTGTGATTGCCCTTGACTGGTGGAATGGATGCCGCTCTGTTCTGATGGACAGCGACCTTGGGGGATGTTTGTTTGGTATGACCCTGCAGACAAGGCCCGAGGAAATTTACAGGGCGCTGATGGAAGGAATAGCTTTTGGAAAGAGGATGATAATAGAGCAGATGGAGATGGCGGGGGTGAGATGCAGGCAGCTTTATGCCACTGGCGGTGTTGCCCAGAAGAACCCTCTCATTATGCAGATCATGGCGGATGTCCTCGGCAGGGAAATCAGGGTTCCTGTCATAGCAAACGGGAGCTGTATGGGAAGCGCCATGTTTGGGGCAGTTGCGGCCGGAAGGAAGGGAGGGGGATATGATACCATTGAGGAGGCCGTTGAGGCCATGGGGCCGCCGGTGGGGAAAATTTATATACCAGATCAATCTGCCTCGGCTGCCTATGATGTCTTGTTTCAGATGTACAGGGAAATGTATCTTTATATGGGAAACAGCAGCATGTTGAAACGGCTGGCTGCAATGAGAGGAAAGGAGGAATCAACGCTATGAAATTTGGGTTGATTTCATTGGATTTTAAGCGTTTTTCACTGGAATACTGTTTTAAGATGGCCAGGCGCTACGGCCTTGATGGGGTGGAGCTGTGGGGTGGACGTCCCCATGGGTATTTTACGGATATGACTCGGGAGAGGATACAGGAGATTGATGCCTTAAAAAAGAAATATAAACTGGAGATTCCCATGTATACGCCAAACGTACTGAATGGGCCTTATAATCTCTGTTCCCTGGAAGAACGGACAATCCATGAAACCATTGAATTTTTCCAAAGATCTATTGATATTGCATATGAGTTGGAATGCCCCAGAATGCTGGTGGTGGCTGACCATCCGGGGTATGAGGCGCCAAAGGCTTTGGTCTGCCGGCGTTTCATAGAACATATGCAGTACCTTTGCGACTATGGGGCGCCTAAAGGCGTGAGCCTGGTGATAGAACCCTTGACGCCCATGGAAAGTCCGGTTATCACAACAGCAGATGACTGTGTGGACGCCATAAAAAGAATTGGAAGGGATAATGTGGAGGCCATGATGGATGTGGCTCCGCCAACAGTGGCCAATGAGCCGTTTTCGGTTTATTTCGACAAGCTGAAGGACAGGATGAACTATATCCATATCTGTAATAATGACGGGATGACCGATGCCCATAAAAGGCTGGATGAAGGGATAATACCAATAAAAGACATGTTTACAGTCTTTGCCAATTGGAAGTATAATGGTTATGTTACGTGCGAACTGTACTCGGAGAATTACAGGGACCCTGAATTATATCTTGCCAATACCATGAGAATGGTATATGAAATCAGGAACGAACTGGGGATATGATGAACAGGGAGCTATTTGGGAGGAAACAGTGAAAAGACCCTTTGTTTTTTCTAATTTCCAGAAAAAAATATTGCAGTCATATCTGATTATTATTGTAGGAGGTCTTGTACTCTTCTATACTCTGGTTGCGGTGATGGTCAGGGAGTCCAGCCTGAAAACAGCAGAACGAAACCAGATTTCCATGTGTATAAAGGTTTCCCAGCAGTTAGAAAGTTTTATGGTTGAAATGCGCAACGTGGGTTTTCAGGTGATGATGAATTCGCGGCTGATTCAGGACTTTGGCACATTTTCAGATGACAAGGCAAATGATAATTATTATGGGGACCATATTGTGGACCATATAAACGCAGTCAGTGCCCTGGCAGACATCAATGGAATACAGAGGATTGCCACCAGAATCAGTGTATTTAACAGATATGGGGATTATGTCAGCAGCGGAGTCATGCCCCAGTCCAAAGCATATGCTGACAATGTCCTGCGCAGCCATATGGATCTGGATGAAATCATATCCCGACTGGTTCTGAATGATGGGCATATCTATGTGGAAGGTCCCCATCCGGATTACTGGAACAGTAAAGTGGGCTATGAGATGATTTCTCTGTACTGTCCGCTGGGCAATAAGATTCAGGATGATATGTACGGCATCATAGAAATACAGCAGGATTTCCAGAAGCTGGTCAAGACCCTTCTGCCAGGCCTTGATCAGGACATGGCAGTGCTCCTGTTTGACTCTTCGGGCAGATGCATATTTAACAGCATGGAAAGTATATGTCCTCCTGAGTACTATGATTTTTATTACAGTCAGGCATCCAAAAATCCGGACAGCCGGTACGGGTTTTGCCGGATAAAGGTTGGGAACAGGGCACAGGAGCAGTATCTCTCGGCCGGTATATCGGAGACATCCGGCTGGATGGCAGTGATGGTGCGCAATAAAAGTTCCATCGTCAACGTGATACAGGATATCCAGAAGGTAATTATCATGGCTATTTTTGTATTCATGGTCCTGTCCGCATACATGGCATACCGAATATCACTGAAGATGACAAGGCCTATCAATGATATGATTGTATCGGCACAGTCTATTTCCTGGTCGAATCTGGACATGAAGACATTGGAGGGGAATGATGAGAATGAAATCATGGCCCTTAATAATACTTTTAAGGAGACGCTTAAGCGTCTGTCTAAAAGTATGCAGCTGGAGCTGGGAGCCCGGCTTAATGCACTTCAAAGTCAGATGAATCCCCATTTTCTATATAATACACTGTCGGTCATAAGCGCATCGGCGGACCAGCAGGAAAAGGTGGAGAGAATGTGCAGCCGCCTTTCCGATATGCTGCGTTACTCCACGGTCTATGAGGAGGAGAGCAACAGTACATTGGAGGATGAAGTCCGCCATACGGAGAATTATCTGGAGTTGATGAAGGACCGGTACGAGGAAAATCTTATTTATAACATTGAGGAAGCAGGGGAATTGGAGCGTGTGAAGGTACCCCGGGTAATTCTTCAGCCCATTGTGGAGAATTGCTTCAAACATGGATTCGGCGAAAATGGTTTTCCATGGATTATACATGTGGCAGTCACTGCAAGTCATGGACATTGGAGAATCCATGTAAGGAATAATGGCCGGCCCTTCCAGGATAGGGATCTGACGGAGCTGAATGAGAAAGTTGAGGGGTTCCTGAAAGGAGAACAGAAGAAAATCAGCGGCATAGGACTTACAAATACCATTATCAGACTGAGGCTTTTGTATGAGGAACAGGTAGAATATGAGATATATACTGGAAACGATGGGTATACCTATGTGGTTTTGAAAGGAAATTATAAATGATTAATGTTCTTGTTGTTGAAGACGAGCCTCCTATCCAGCGTATGATATGTAAAACCATTTCTGAGATGGACCGGGAATTCAGTGTACGGTATACAGCGTTTAATGGAATCCAGGCACAGCGCATTCTGGAGGCAGAGGAAGTAGATGTTGTATTTACGGATATCATGATGATTGGAGGAGACGGAATCACTCTTCTCCAGTATCTTCATGAATACAGACCGGAGATTCAGACCGTGGTGCTCAGCGGGTATGATAAGTTTGAATATGCCAAGCAGGCATACAAAAATGGTGTTACGGATTACCTGCTAAAACCTGTGAATAAGACAGAACTGAGGGATATTCTCGAAGTCCTTAAGAAACAGTATCATCTGAGGATGGGAAACAGAAGGCGGGAATGTTTCAAGAATCTGCTGGACGGAGGTGAGCTGACGCAGAAATCGTGTTTTTATGATGAGCTGCAGGCATCGTCATGGTATCTGCTGCTGATACGGATGCGCAGCAGAGGCTGTGTTAAGGGAGGTCTGAATCCGGAATCCCAGAAAAATATAGAGTCCGGTCTGGTTAAGATGTTTGGGAATGAAGATACTGTTTTCCAGACATCAGATGGTGCCGGAGAATATGTGGTGGCCGTCAAAGACAGCATTACGGACGTGGAAGCCAAGGCTTTGGAACTATTGAATACCGTGGGACAATCAGATGGTGTAATAGCAATCGCGGGTTTGCCGGAACCTGTCCCGGTCCAGGATTTCAGACAGTATGTGCTGGAGCTCAGAATTCAAATAATGACGGAATCCATATACGGGAAGTCATGCTATAGCTGCGGGGGACGCTTCTGTCCTCCTCATGACGATACATGGGAGAAGGATGTGAAGACAGAGGCATTTTCCGTTATGGTAAAAGCCCTGAAAGCAGGGGATACCAGAGGGGCATGCAGTCAGCTGGACGCATTTATGAGGGAATTTGAGGAGAAGAATAAGACATGCATGGCCATTGAAAATTTCATGATGGAATTTTTGGAAAGAGGAAAAGGCAGCAGCCATTCTGTGCGTGCCAGTGTGTGGAATGCTGTTTACGAGACATTTTCTTACGGGGAGCTTAAGACGCGGGTGTTTCAGCTGGTGGAAAGGATGAATGGGCAGGAAGAAGATCTGGCAGAGGATGGAAGCAGTGAGGGAGCCATGCCGCAGATGGTTGTCATGATAGAGCAGTATCTGGTGGATAATTACCAGAGGAATATCAGGGCTGGAGAATTATCCATGGAATTTGGTTTTGTATCAGAATACATAAGCCGTATTTTTAAGAAATACGTGGGTCTTTCTCCATCCAGGTACCTTACAAAAATAAGGATGGAGAAGGCCTGTCAATTGATTAAGAATCATCCGGAGATTCAGGTTAAGGAAGTGGCAGACCAGGTGGGATATAAGGATATCCATTATTTTTCAAAGGTGTTCAGAAAGGAAATGGGGGTATGGCCGAGCGAGTATAAATAGCTAAATAATCAAGCGATTGATATGGATTTATGTGCAAAAAATATGCATTATATGACGCGGGATGCCGGGGAGGGGTGAAAAAGGAACAAAAAGAATCAGAAAAATATATAAAAGTTCAAAAAAGTGCAACAATAGTTCTTGATTTTACATTTACGAAACACAGTGCATGCCTTATGCTTTAAGTAAGGAGTTTGCATTGTGTTTTTTATTCTGGATTGGGAGGTGGGATTTGGTGGATGAGTATATATTGGAACTCAGGAATATCACGAAGCGTTTTCCCGGTGTAGTTGCTTTAAATGGCGTTCAGTTCCAGCTGAAACAGGGTGAGATACATGCATTAATGGGTGAAAATGGCGCAGGAAAATCCACATTGATTAAGGTAATTACCGGAGTACATGAACCGGAAGAGGGGGATATCCTGATTAACGGCAGGAAGGTGGTATTTAAAAACACCAATGATTCGGCAGCCAACAGTATAGCGGCTATTTATCAGCACAGTACGGTGTATCCATATCTGAGCGTGACAGAAAATATATTTATCGGTCATGAGTCGCTGACAAGGGCGGGGTCTATTAAATGGAATGAGATGCATGGCAGGGCAAAGGAGCTTCTGATGAGTCTGGGATGCGACATCAATCCCAGGACAAGGATGGTAAATCTAAGTGTGGCGGAGCAGCAGATTGTGGAGATTTCAAAGGCAGTTTCCTCTAAAGCCCGGATTGTCATTATGGACGAGCCAACCGCCGCCCTGTCCAAGCGGGAATGTGAGGAGCTCTACCGCATAACGGAGAAGTTAAAAGCCGAGGGAACTTCCATCATATTTATTTCCCACAGGATGGAGGATATGTACAGGCTGGCAGACCGGGTTACTGTATTCAGGGACGCCAGATATATAGGTACATGGGATGTGGATAAGATTTCTAAGGATGAGCTTATATCGGCTATGGTTGGACGCGAGGTTACCCAGCTGTATCCCAAGCAGGCGGTTCCCATTGGGGAAACAGCCCTTGAAGTAAAAGGACTTACAAAAAAAGGATACTTTAAGGACATCAGTTTTGATGTAAAGAAGGGCGAGATATTCGGTCTTACAGGTCTGGTTGGGGCGGGACGTTCCGAGGTGTGTCAGGGAATATGCGGTCTTTTAAAGCCGGATTCAGGAACGATACTTATAAACGGGGAGGAATGCAGCTTTACTCATCCGTCCCAGGCATTGAAGAAGGGGGTTGGGTATCTGCCGGAGGACAGGCAGCAGCAGGGCCTGATTCTCTCATGGGAACTGTACAGGAACATGACCCTGTCTACGCTGGATAAATATAACCGCCTGATTGGTATTGATACGGGAAGGGAACGGCAGGCGGGGAGGGAGCTATGTGAGAAGCTTCAAATCAAGGCCAAGAGTATATTTTCCAGAGCGGATTCACTGTCAGGAGGAAATCAGCAGAAGGTGGTATTTGCGAAGCTTCTGAACTCGGATGTGAATATTCTGCTGTTGGATGAGCCGACAAAGGGCGTGGATGTAGGCGCAAAGGCCCAGATTTACTCTATTATGTCTGACCTGGCTGCCCAGGGATATGCAATTATATTGGTTTCTTCCGAGATGCCTGAGGTCATGTCTATGGCGGATAGGATTGGTGTCATGCATGAGGGGCATCTGGCGGCAATTTTTGATGCATCTCATGTGACTCAGGAGGAGATACTGGCGGCAGCTATGACCGTCAAAGATGAAGATTTGAAAGAGGGAGCGTGAGATGGATGAAAAGCATTTCAAGAGACTTTGATTTAAAACGCTTTGTGTCTCACAACATAAGGGAACTTACGCTTTTTGCAATCCTTATTGTCATTGCGGTCCTGGTGCAGGTAAGGACAGGGGGACGTTTTTTGTCCAGCTCCAACTTAAATGACCTGCTGCGGGAAACTGCCATTCTTATGATGGTATCCGTTGGTATGATGATGGTCATACTGACAGGATGTATAGATTTGTCTCTGGGTTCTACCATGGGTCTGGCAGGGATGATATGTGCTCTGACCTTAAGGGATCACAGGGAGACACCTATTATAGTAATCGTACTGATCGCATTGGGTATTGGTCTATTGGCCGGGCTGCTGAATGGTTTTATTGTGGCGAAACTGCGAATTTTTCCGCTGATAGGTACTCTGGGGGTATGTGATATGCTGAGAGGCCTGGTATATGTGTTCAGCAAAGGAGCCTGGGTAGGACAGGGAGACATGACCCAGGAATTCATGAGTATATCTACGGGTAAGGTTTTTGGAATCAATAATCTTGTATTTATCGCAATCCTCATAACAGTTATGGGATACATATTCCTGCAGTATTTCAGGAATGGAAGATATATGTATGCAGTTGGAAACAATGAGCTTTCTGCCAAGATAAGCGGCATTAATCCGGTAAGGACTAAATTTCTGGCCTATGTGATTAACGGTATGATAGCGGGCCTGGCAGGAATGCTGTGGATATGCAAGTTCGGCAACGCCCAGGGAGAGTCCTGCAGCAGCTATGAATTAAACGTAATTGCATCTGTGGTGTTGGGAGGGGTATTTATTACCGGAGGTTCTGGAAAAGTGGGCGGCGTGGTATTGGGAGTACTGCTTTTTGGAACACTGAATAATATTCTGCCGTTGATACAGGTTTCTTCATTCTGGCAAATGGGTATCAAAGGGTTTGTCATCATTGCTTCTGTTGTAATCAACTCCATTACACAGCAGCATATGGACAAGAAGGCATTGCAGGGGAGGGATTAATTATGGAAGGAACAGCAAAGACAAGATCCCATTCCTTAAAATCCGTTTTATTCCAATGGGAAACAATGATATTTGTAATATTCATTATCATAAATATTATTAACATCAACCTGTCCAGTAATTATCTGAACTTTAACAATATGATGAACAATATGGTGGTGTTCATGGATAAGGCGCTTATGGTATTTACCACCATGATGGTACTTCTTTTGGGAGAGATAGATATTTCCATAGCATCTATTATGTGTCTTTCTGGATGCTGTACGGGCGTTGCGTTCGAGGCGGGGCTGCCCATTGTTCCGGCCATGATGGTGGGACTGCTGGTGGGGGCAGCCTGCGGCTTCTTTAACGGCATTCTGCTGGTGGCATTTCCGGATTTGAATTCCACCATTGTCACACTGGGCAATCAAATACTGTTTCGGGGAATTGCCTATATGATTCTGGAAGATAAGCCCATTACATCCATTTCCTCCAAGATGTCATTTTTGGCATGGAGCAAGGTGGCGGGAATTCCCCTGATTCTGATTGTATTCTTTGTGGAGACATTGATATTTGCATTTGTGATTCACAGGACAAAATTCGGACGTTCCCTGTATGCCATTGGAAGCAATGCCAAAGCCAGCCGGTTTTCCGGTATAAAGACCAATCAGATTAAGGTACTGGTTTTTACCCTCAGCGGATTATGCGCAGGATTTGCAGGGCTTTTTCTTATCTCAAAGCTGGGAAGCGCCAGGGCCAGTATTGCAAAAGGATACGAGATGGAAGTCATAGCAATGGCAATCCTGGGCGGAGTCAGCACTGCAGGAGGAAAGGGAAAGGTTCTGGGCGCTGTTCTGGGAGTGTTTTCAATCGGATTCCTGCGGTATGGACTTGGAATTGTAAATGTTTCATCGCAGATTCTCATGATTATTATTGGAGCGCTGCTGGTAGTAGCGGTTGCGATTCCTAATCTAAAGGAAGTGATTTCTGAATCTGCCTCAGGCAGGTGGATTAGACAACGTGTCATACATAACAAACAAAAATACTAAAGGAGGAAAAAGATTATGAAGAAACGCACATTATCACTTATGCTTGCGGCAGCTATGGTACTGGGGAGTCTGACCGGATGCAGCACGGGGCAGAAGGAGGAAAGCAAAGAGACAGCGGCTGTTACGGAGGCCGCCAAAGCTGGAGAGGATGCAGCGGCTGCAGCGGCACAGGAAGCAGGCACACAGCCTGAGGATGGAGAGAAAAAGGTATATGCATTTGTATCTAAGACAGCGGCAGACCCCATATTCCTTTTGATGTTTGACGGATACAAGGCAGCCTGTGACAAACTTGGAGTGGAAGCTGTTTACCGTGGAGCTGACCAGCCCACAGCTGAAAAAGAAATTGAGATCATTACCCAGCTTATCGCCCAGAATGTGGATGCCATTACGGTAATTGGCGCAGATTTTAATGCCCTGCAGCCTATTCTACAGCAGGCAATGTCCCAGGGAATAGCAGTAAATTCCGTGGACACGGCAGTGAACCCTGACAGCCGTCAGGTACATGTGGAGCAGTGCAGCATCGACGAGGTGGGAAGGGCCCAAATGCAGTCTGCCCTGGCAATCTGCGGAGGACCTGGCAGCTCAGGAAAGATAGGCATACTTTCCGCAAATCCTGAATCCCAGCTTCATGCCGACTGGTGTAAAGCAATGCTTCTGGAGGTTGAGGAACATCCAGAAGACTATAAGAACATTGAAGTGCTGGATATAGCTTATGGCGATGACCTTCCTGACAAGTCCACAAGCGAGGCCCAGGCCATGCTTCAGAACAATCCGGACCTCAAAGCAATCATCTCCCCTACAACGGTAGGCATACTGGCAGCAGCCAAGGTGATCCAGGACCAGGGTTCTGACTGCAAGGTAACCGGAGTCGGCCTGCCCTCTGAGATGGCGCCTTATATTGAAAATGGAATCTGTTATGACGCCTATCTGTGGAATCCGCTGGACCAGGGAGCGTTAGGAGCATACTCTGCCCATGCACTGGTTACAGGAGCTGCAACCGGCAAGGTTGGGGACATTGTGGATGCCGGTGACTTGGGAAAATTCACCATCGAGGAATACTATGACGGAGGAACCCAGGTGCTTTTAGGAGAGCCGCTGCGTTTTGACAAGGATAATATTGCCCAGTGGAAGGATAAATTTTAACAGGAAACCTATTTTCGTATCAGAGAGGAGACTGCCCGTGAAAACGGGTGGTCTCCTTTTGAGTGCTGCGCGGTTTTGTCCGGTATGATATAGGGAGATAAAGGCGGGGGAATTCCAGCACTTTCTGTTTATGGAAATTTAATTCTTCCTTTCTTGACAATCCATGGCATATGTGTTTATAATTGGGTTCGTGACATATTGTCACAAATGACATTATGTCACCAAGAGGAATATGATTGTATCTTACAAAAGAGGGCTAGGAGGCTGGATTCATGCCTACACAACGGTTTTTGAAACTAAAGGAAGAGAAGAAGCAGGCAATACTGGAAGCGGCGGTCCACGAATTCTCAAGGGTTCCTTATTCATCTGCATCCATCAACCAGATTATCAAGGAGGCAGACATATCCAGAGGGAGCTTTTATACATATTTTGAAGATAAGGACGACCTGATGCGGTATATGCTCAGAGGCTTCAGGGATAACTGCCAGGAGAGGATCTTCAGAACCCTGAAGGAACAGGGGGGAAATCCCTTTGGCACAGCCCTTAAGCTTCTGGAGGCAGTGGTGGATGAGGACCATGGAGGCCTGGGCTATAAGATGTACAGGAATATGCTGTCGGATTTAAGTGTGGTGGACCAGAACCATTTATTTGGAATCAAGGGCTTTCTGCTTCAGGATGAGTCCTATGGTGAATTCGTTCATAAGCTTTATGAAGGGATTGACAGGGAACGTTATCCCATTGATGAAGAGACCCTGTCGTATCTGGTGGACATGACCATGCTTATTATCATCAGGGCTGTAACGCTGTATTATAAGAATGTGGTGGACCGGGAAAAACTTCTGGAAGTGACAAAGAAGGAAATGCTTATATTGGAATACGGTGTCTGCCGTAACACCGGAAACTGACGTGATAAGGAAACACAGAAAAGAGGAGATAAGAGATGAAGAATTTAAGGAACAGGAAATACGGATACCGGGCAGCAGCTGTCCTGGCAGCCATTACCATGGCCGGGACAATGCCCCTGACCTCATTTGCGGCCAGCGGGAAAAGGCCCAATGTAAGCAAGCCGGATGACGCCCATACGATTGCAGAGCCGCCTGCACCTGATATCAACAAGGATATAAGTCCTGAATTCGCATACAGCGAGGATAAATGGGCCTCCCTCAGGGATAATGTGCTGGAATTCGGGGAGTTAAAGGACTTGGTGCATGAGTACAACCCAACGGTCCGCAGCAACCGGTCTACCTATAAGGATCAGAAGGGCAAGGACCTGAATGCGGCCTACGATGATTATATGGATGATATTGATGCCATCTGGAATAATGCAGACAGCGACGATGACGTGGCATGGGCCACAGCCAGGTTCCAGGTGGGCGTACTCCAGCAGCAGGCCGACAATAACTATCAGGACGCGGACATGGAGAAGATTCAGTATGACCAGACAGAGGCAGGACTTGTGTATCAGGCCCAGCAGCTGATGGTGACTTATGAGCAGTCACGGTACAATATGGAAAATCTTCAGAGCGCCAGGAATCTGATGCAGGCCCAGTATGAAGCAACCGCAGCCCGCCAGGCAGCCGGCATGGCAACCCAGGCAGATGTGCTGAGTGCATTAAAGAGTGTACAGGACCAGGATACGGCTATCCTTACTGCACAGAAATCAGCTGACAATGTCCACAGGAGTCTCTGTCTGATGTTAGGATGGGCAGTGGACGGACAGCCTGAGATTAGGGATGTGCCCGAGCCTGATTTGAACCGGATTGCATCTATGAATCCGGACGCTGATATGGAGACGGCCATCGCGAATAATTATGATGTGAAATATTTTGAGAAGAAGGCCGGCAACCTGACCAGCCAGTACCTGATTGACTCCAACCAGGCACAGATCCAGGATGCAAAGGATAAGGCGGCCAAATCCCTTAGAAACCAGTACAATGCAGTACTTACGGGACGTGATTCCCTGAACGCGGCCGTGATGGCCCTGGATGTTGCCTCCGTTAACCTGAACACGGCAACGGCCAAGAGAGCGGTAGGCGAAATTACAGAGCTGGAATACCAGAATGTGCTTAACAGCTATATATCCGCCAAGAACAGTGTGGAGACAGATAAGCTTCAGCTTCTGCTGGCCATGGAAGCCTATGATTGGAATGTAAAAGGTCTCACAACCTCCAATTAGGCCGGTTGAAGAAAGGTAAGGAGGTTGGACAGATGAATATGAACAGACGAAAAGGCTTCATGGCTTTGTCGCTGGCAGCCGTGATGGCGGTGGGCGGTGCAGGCGCTGCGCTGGCAGACGAGCCGGGAGTGGTGCCGGGTGATACGTACACAGAGGCCATGGCCCGGATCCAGGACAGCCACATGGAGTACGATGAATTGACAGATCTTATTAAGAACTGCTATGCCCCTATAAAAAGCGCGTACTCCATGATTGATACCATGGAAGAGGACCAGGGAAGCATTGCAACGGCTATGCGAGTGGTGGCTGATGATTATATGTCCCAGGCAGACCAGCTGGCAGATGTTCTGGGCAGCGGTAATCCTGCGGTCATGCAGGTGGTGGGAGGTGCCAGGATGCTGCGTTCCAGCGCAGGGTCCATGGACCGTTCCATTGAGCGCAGCAAGTCCAGCCGGAGCGTGGACCGCCAGGTGAACATGATTGTGTCCGGTGCGGAGACTCTGATGAACCAGTATGAGTATTACCTGGCACAGAGGACTGTGGTAGCCAAGGCATTGGAGATAGCCCAGACAGCCCAGGCCATACAGCAGACCATGCAGGCCCAGGGGCTTGCGGTGGATGCAGACGTGCTTTCGGCCGCAGCCCAGCTGTCCTCGGCAAAATCCCAGCTGGAGAGTATAGATGCGGGAATTGACCAGATATATAAGACCCTCTGTTACTACACCGGATGGGAGAAAGGCGCGGATACTGTCATTGGCCCGGTTCCGGCAGCAGACCCATCGGTTATCGGAACCCTGGATTTGACATCCGACAAGGAAACCGCGGTAAACAACAACTACAGCCTGATCAGCATGCGGAGCGGTTCAGGGTCAGGGATGAGCGACTTCCAGGTCCGAACCACCAAAGAAATGACGCAGAAGGCCAATAAGATGCGTACCGTGGACTACTCAGAGGACCAGCTCCGTTCTGATATGCAGACATTGTATGACACCATACTGGAGAAAAAAGCAGCCTATGATTCAGCCTCCACTGCGTACCAGAGCGCCCAGCTCACATGGAATGCAGCGCAGATTCAGAGGCAGAATGGAACGCTGAGCCAGATTCAGTTCATGCAGCAGGAGCTGGCCTATCTCCAGGCCCAGTCCGGATTTAAGTGTGCTGACCTGAATCTCCAGCAGGCACTGCGCAATTATCAATGGGCTGTAAAAGGCGTCAGCGTTAGCGCCGGTTAAATGTAAATTACAGTAAAACCCTATTTTTACCAGCTTTGTTACATTTGCAACAAAACGGAGGTGAAAATAGGGTTTTTCTCTGACTTTTAGTTTAAAATTTACAAAAACTATATAAATTTAATGCGTCAATCCCTTGAATTTAGTGGAAAAAAATGTTATTCTAAGTACATAGGGGCATGTATAATTATTCAGAGGAGGGTGGTAACCAGTAGTCGGTTTTGTTTTGAATTGAGGTGATTCTATGTTAACGAAACAAGTTGACAGCAGGGAAAGAGTCTTTAGGCCAATCCCTATTTCTTATTTGATTCAGACGGCAAATCAATTTGACTGCGATATTTTTGTCACCAGCGATAAGTATACAGCAAATGTCAAGCAATACGACGAAGTAAAGAATCTTAGAATGACAGGTTTTCTGACTTTTTACTTTAAGGGAAGTGACGAGCTGGAGGCCGAGGACAGGATTCAGAAGATTCTGTGGGAGGATAATGAAGGATAAGGAGCGTACATAACTATGTGTGTACAAAATTAAACGAGGACAGGGAGACCGGTCCTCGTTTATTGATTTTATGATGTTTGCAACGATTTAATTATACCATCCAGTTATACCATTCAATTACATTATTCCATATTCCGCGTTTCGGAATTCTCTTTGTCCAGGTAGTGCCCGGCGTCTTTGAAAAAGCTCCATACAATCATGACAATAATGAAACCAATTGGAAAAGCTGCTATGATGGACACAGTCTGCAGGTTAGCCATGGAATTCTCCGCGAAAATCAGGGCTATGGGCAGCAGCATCAGCAGTATGGCCCAGAACAGCTTTACCTGCTTGTGAGGCTCTTCCTCAGCGCCCAGGGACTTATAGGAGTATGAGCTGGCCACCATGGTCAGGGCGTCGAAGGAAGTGGCATAAAAGGCAATCATGGTAATGGCCAGGAGAACCAGTCCGGCCTTGGCCGCAGGCATTGTCTCAAATATGGATATGATGGCCTGGTACAGATCTCCGGTTTTTGCATAGACACCCATCAGGTCCAGCTTTCCGTGCATCTGCAGTCCAAGTCCGTAATTGCCCAGGATGATGAAGGATGTAAAGGTGCCTGAGAGACCGAAGAAATAACCTCCCAGCACAGTCTGGCGGATGGTCCTTCCCTTGCTGATGGTGCCGATGAAGAAGGGGGTGGCAACACACCATACCATCCAGTAGGCCCAATAAAAGATGGTCCAGTTTTGGGGAAAGGAGGAGGTGCGCATGGCATCGGTCCAGGTGGCCATGCCCACGAAGTTCTGCACCATGTTCCCCACTGCGGTGATGCCTGTCTCGATGATATAGCGTGTCTCGCCCCCGCACAAAAGGAAATAGGCCAGCAGTCCGAAGAACAGGTACACGCAGGAGGCTGCCAGTTTGGCAATGCCCTGCATGCCGAAGTATACGGCCATGGTATACACAACGCAGATGATGACCAGGATGCCGATGGTCAGGAAATTGTTTTCAGGTATGCCCAGCACACGGCTTAAGGCCATGGAAAGAAGGGGCGTTGCCAGGGAAAATGTAGTGGCAGTGCCGGCCAGAAGGGCAAATACCGCTGTCAGGTCAATGAGTTTGCCCAAAACACCGTCCACACGTCTGCCCAGAAGCGGCCGGCATGCCTCGGAGTACTTTTGTTTGTTCCGCTTGCGCACATGAAGCATAAAGCCAAAGGACACAGCCAGAATGATGTAAAAGCTCCATGGGATGGGGCCCCAGTGAAACAGAGGATAGGTGGATGCCCAGTCCTGCATGGCTCCCATGTCCGTGATATGGGGCTCGCCTGCGTAGAGCATCCACTCGCACAGGGAGTAGAACAGTATGTCGGCTGCCAATCCCGCCGTAAACATCATGGAACCCCACTGAAAGGAGGAATACTGCGGCTTTTCAAGATTCCCAAGCTTTATTTTGCCATAGCGCGAAAACGCCATGTACAGGGAGCAGATTAAGGCGCCCAGCCCAAGGAGAAGATAATAGCCTCCAAACTGGTCCCCCAGGAAAAATCGCACAGAACCAAGCACTTGGGATGAGGCGTCCGGGAATATCATGAACAGGGAACAGAGGGCCAGTATGGTCACAAAGGGAATGATGGTTGTGACCCAGTCCAGTCTGTTCTTTAATGGAGTGTCTATACTGCGGTTTTTATCTTGTTTCATGGCTGTATCCTCCTGGATGTTCAAAAATTGATTTAAATTAACTATATTGAACATATTATCATCAGTTCTTGGAAAAATCAAGAGGAACTTGTAAAAACATCAATAATTTTGTAAGAAAAAAGGACTGTTAAATTATTGTAATCTTAGCTATAATAGTAACGTTGACAAAAAGGAGGATTACCATATCATGAGAAAATTAAAGAAATTATCATTGATATTATTAGCTTCAGCGGCCCTGCTTTGCGGTTGTACCCAGAGCAACATTGTTTCTCCCAGCAACGGTGTGGTTCAGGGGGACGGACAGCCTGACCTGGAGGTTGATAAAAATATTAACATCGACTGGCAGGAGGTAAGGGAAGACCTCAGGGATCAGTTCCTGGAGCCTTACGGGGTGTTTGCTGATTATGTGATGGATCTGGATGCCAAGTATGACGCCGGCAGCAACAGGGTCGTTGTCCTGCTTCCCGTATCTCATAAGACCACAGGGGACATTGCTGTGGTTTATGGCCAGGAAGTACTGAAGGCAGTGGGCACCTACATTGCGGAGCAGAATTTCTATTATGAAGCGCCAGACCCGGAGGATACGGACAGTACTTACTACGGCAGTTACTTTGACGAGCATGACGTGCTTGTTCAGGTGTTCCCTTACGACAAAGAGGGGGATGAAAGCGCATACCTTGTAAACGACGTTATGAAGGCAGGGGAACAGAGGGAGCTGACGGCTCAGATTCAGTAAAGAGATGATTAAGGAGATATTGGGATGAGGATTGACAGATACTGGAAACAGGCCGCCGCCGGGCTGCTGGCCATCATGACACTGACAATGACCGGAGGGAATCTGGACAGCTTGGCCATGACCAACTCCCAGCCGCTAAAGGCCCAGGGACAGATGCTGTCTTCCCCGGACAAAATTATCATCAGGGATGAAGGGGAGACAGCCCAGTCATCCCAGGCAGCGGCTGCCAGCCAGCCGGTCATTCAGGCCAAGGCTCAGATTGCCGCATTTGGGGAAGTCACCACTCCCAAGACAGATTCCACTTCCCTGTTCGGGGCCGGCCGTCTCACCATGCTGGCCAACCACGACACGGCAGCCCAGCTTCTGTCGGTTATCATTGAGACAGGTGAGGGCGGCCTCATCGTAGTGGACGGTGGCTGGACCAATAATACGGATTATCTTCTGAACCAGATTAAGCAGAAGGGCGGTCATGTCCAGGCATGGCTTCTGACCCACCCTGATTCAGACCATGTGGGAGCTTTGGCAGACATTCTGTACAAGCATAACGGAGAGATTACCATTGACGGCATCTACTATTCCTTTGCAGAGGACAGCTGGTATGCTGAGAAGGACCCTGAGGTCGCCAAGATGGTGGCCTACATCAAGGGAGCCTTTGGTCTGGTGCCTCAGAATATCCTTCACGGTGATATTGTGTCGGGACAGGTTATCCAGGCAGGTCCTGCCAGGATTCAGGTATTGAATCAGGCATATAAGATGAACAATGACTTTGTCAATAACAGCAGTGTGGCCTATATGGTATCCCTGAATGGGACAAACACCGTGTTCCTTGGGGATTTGGCTAAATCAGGCGGCGAGCAGCTGATGGCCGACCATGATCTGAGCGCCCTTAAGTGTGATATTGTCCAGGTGGCCCATCACGGACAGAACGGCGTAGGATATGAGGTCTACAAGGCGTTAAGACCCAGCGTTGCTCTCTGGCCAACCCCCCAATGGCTGTGGGATAATGACAACGGCGGCGGATCCGGAAGCGGTATCTGGCTTACACAGGAGACAAAGAACTGGATGGTCCGCCTTGGCGTGAATGCAAATTACTGCATTAAGGACGGCGACCAGGTAATCGAATAAGACGTGCATTGAATCAACCAAAAGATGGCAGAAATTGTAAAACAACAGAAGCCGTAAAATAACAGAAATTACCAGCAGCAAAAAGCCGCGGCTCCTTCTTCCTGAATCCTCAGGAAAAGGAGCCGCGGCTTTTTACTTATTAATACTCTTTTGGTTGGCGGGTCTATGCTGCTTATTGACTTACTTGCCCTGGCCGCTGTTCTGCGGCATTCAGTCATCTGCACAGGGAAGTCCGCTGTGGTAGGAATAATTACCCAGCTCGGACAGAAGATTCTCAAGGGCGTTCAGCTTTAAGGGCTGTCCTGTCTCCAGCATGGAGTTGATCATGTAGAAGATAGTGCTCAGCTTCCCCAGGGACTGTCTGAACAGGTCTGGGAAGGAGGACTTGGAGGCAATACTCTTATCCCAAGGATTGCACCATGTCTCATGATGCAGGTTCAGGCTCCAGGCCGGGTTCTCCACGGTATCCGTAACCAGCTTGCTGGAGGCTACCGGATTTTTGAGGAACAGGGATTCAAAAAATGCAATCCTGTCCTTTTTTCTGCTGTTAGGGTCAGACAGAGTCCTGCATCCAAAACGGAGAGCCAGAATGGAGCGGTGTATCATAGGAGCCGTGACCTGGTACCTGTTCTTATAGCTCAGCGGATAGAATGCTTCGTTGATGCAGTCTGACAGGAACTGGGAAATAAATTGGGTTTCCATTCCATTCAGACAGATGGTTGCTGCCTGGTTGAACTGGGATGGCTTCTTTCTCTTGTACTTCTGAAGCAGAAGAGCGTCTATGTCATTCTCCAGCTTGGCGTGGAGTCCGTGGTAATAGGACCCCGGGTGATTGACATCGTATTCAATGCGTCCGTATACATAGGGGTGGCATATAGAGTCACCGATATAATGGCAGATAAAACCGCACATGTAGGCCAGGCCTTCTTCACGCTGCTGCCTGGAACCGATTCGGGAAAGCTGCATGAAACAGCAACGGAAAAAGTAATTGACATGGTGTTCATGCATATAGGAACCTACATTGCGGTGGTCTCGATGGCGCAGGATGGGCAGGTTATAAAAAAACATGTCCGGCCCCTGGAGACCCAGCTGATAGAGCCACCGATACTTGGCAATGATAAACTTCAGATTGTTCTGAGGCATATCATTGTATGCTTTCATGCCCAAGACATAGTGTGTTGTAAAACCTGGCATCGGCATACCTCTTTTCTATTGGATTCTTGCAGTAGTTCCTACTACATATTCTATCATAAACAACTATGAAATGCGAGCCGGAAACAAAAGAAAATTCCTTCCAGCGGTCATAGTCAGGGGAACTTCGGAATAAGACATTTATAAGAAGTAAGCAGGGCAGGATAAGTTCAGATGATGAATGTATTAGAGCAGGTCCACCAGATGGTGTGGGGGCCGTGGACCCTTGTCATATTCCTTGGGGTGGGTATATTCTTTACCCTGAAATGTCATTTTTTCCAAATCAGGGGATTTTTATTCTGGTGGAGCCGCACAGCAGGACGGCTTATATCGGGAGAAGCGTCCAGGAAGGAGGACGGCACCGGAAAAGGAAAGGGAATCAGCCAGTTCCAGTCGGTGTGCACCGCGCTGGCGGCAACTGTGGGAACAGGCAATATAGCAGGGGTGGCAACCGCGCTGACAGCGGGAGGGCCAGGCGCCCTGTTCTGGATGTGGGTATCAGCCCTGATCGGCATGATAACCGCTTATGCAGAGACCATGCTGGGAATCAGGTACCGGTACAGGGATAAGGACGGACATTACATATGCGGTCCGTTTATATACATGGAAAGGGGACTGGGGCTCAGGGGAATGGGAGTGCTGTACAGCTTTCTGTGCCTGATGAGCTCTCTTGGAATGGGCAGCATGGTTCAGGCCAACTCGGCCATCAGCACTATGGAATACACCTGGCATGTACCGGCCCTGGCAGGCGGTCTGATATTTACCGGCCTTCTGGTGCTGGTCACCTGGGGAGGAATCCGCAGAATCGGAAATGTGGCTGAAAAACTGGTGCCTGCGGCGTCCGGAATCTATATTGCCTTTTCCATGATTGTGATTCTTTCCTGTCTGGAACAGATACCCGGAGCACTGGCATCCATGGTAACCTCCGCTTTCCGGCCTGAAGCGGCAGCAGGAGGGACAGCGGGATATGTAATCAGCCGTAGCGTGCGTTACGGCATCTCGCGGGGGGTATTCTCCAATGAGGCCGGACTTGGCACGCTGGCGGTACTCCACGGACCCACAGAGGGCACAACGCCTCATGAACAGGGGATGTGGGCCATGTTCGAGGTGTTCTTTGACACCGTGGTCCTGTGCACCCTAACGGCCCTGGTAATCCTGTGCATGACCGGCTCCAGCCCGGAGACAATACCTTATGAGGGAGCAGCCCTTGCGGCCTGGTGTTTTAGCAGACGGCTGGGAATTATAGGAGAATATCTGGTCAGCGGCTCCATGGTAGTATTTGCATTTGCCACAATCATGGCCTGGTTTTATCTGGGGAGGCAGGCTGCGGCCTATTTCATCGGGGGGTGCGGGTTCGGGGAAAATGCGCAGCACATGTTTGCTGCCAAGGTATATCCCCTTTTGTTTATTGCAGCTGTATTTTTAGGAAGCGAGGCCAGGCTGGGACTGGTCTGGCTGCTGTCAGACATATGGAACGGACTCATGGCCTTCCCCAACCTGACAGCCCTTCTGTTTTTATCCAGGGAAGTAACTCTTCCGGAGGGGTTTTTAAGAAGGCGGGACTAAGAGTATGGCCAGCGTCCTGATTCAAAAAAAGAAACAGGGGCAGGATTTAGCTCTGCCCCGGACCACGGATAAACGAAAAAACGCACCATCCTGAGGATGATACGCCTTCTGGAAAAAAGTATTTTAAAAGGGAGGAGAGCTGATAAATTCTTATCAGCTCGAGTATTATGAAAAAAATCTTGTAAGCGTTTTTTGTGTAGCAACTCTTGTTGTTTGCTATGTTTAAAGTATATAGCTTAAACATGAAGAAATAATGTTGTTTGTGTAAAAGGTTTTTGAATGAAATATGAACGAAGTGTGAATGGGCAAAGCGGGCTTGCTCCTTTTTGCAGGCGGCAGGCAAGCAGGAGCCTTAAACGGTTGAACCGGCAGCGCGCCGAATTCTAGGGCTGATCCTGGAGATAACGCTTCTCGAACTCATTTAGAGGTATGGGAGCGGAAAAAACATATCCCTGTATCATATCGCAGCCCATGCTGCGAAGAAAATCAACCTGTTCCGTGGATTCGATGCCTTCGGCCACAGTCTTTACCTTTAAATGCCTGGACAGATCAATCAGGCATGAAATCACATCCTTTGCTTTCTGACCGGACATATTGAGGAAAAAGGAGCGGTCCAGCTTCAGTGTGTCCACATCAAACTCCTTCAGAAGTCCCAGGGAGGAAAAACCAGACCCGAAATCATCCAGGGAACACAGAAAGCCCATGCGGTGCATTTCCTGAATGGTTTCTCTGACTGTCTTGATCTGCTGGTTATCAAAGAAAATGGACTCCGTCAGCTCGAATTCCAGGATTTTATCGGGTATCTTAAAGCTGGATGCGATTCCTGCAAAGGTATCCAGGAAATTGGGATTCCGGAAATGCTGGCGGGACAGGTTGACGGAGACTGGTATCAACGGCAGCCCTTCCTGTCTCCAGCGGTCTATGGCAGCGCATACCTCTGTGAATACATAGAGATCCAGCCGGCATATTTTCCCATTGTTCTCGAACAATGGTATAAAATCAGATGGATATATGATTCCTTTTTGGGGATGATTCCAGCGCACCAATGCCTCTGCTCCTTCCAGCCGGCCGCTTCTGAGTCCGATTTTGGGCTGCAGATAAATCTGAAAATACCGGTTTTCAATGGAGTCCTCAAAAAGCGCGTTTAACTCCTGTTCTATTTTCAGGGTCCGGATCAGGCTTTCATCATAAAAACAGCAGCTGTGGCATAAATCTGTCCCGCAGCTTTGCAGTGCGATCCTGGCATGGTCCTGGAGAAGAGTGATTTCCTGGTACGGGTCGTCTGCAAGGCAAGCGCCCTGCTTGAAGGACAGGGACAGGTCGGGAAGTTCCGTATCATGAAAGTTGTTGATATCATGAATCATATCATTCAGCCGGTATTGGATGGCTCCGGGGCTGTACTCCTTCAGACAGAGGAAGAAGTGGTCTGATTCGCCTCTGGCCGCAAATTCATCCTGCTCCTCACGCAGATGCTGCTTCAGCACCTTATATATATAGGAGAGAATCTGGTTGCCGATCCGGATGCCGAACTGCTCGTTGACCATCTTAAATCCCCGGACATTCAGAAGCACAATGGAATAGGTGCAGGGGGTCATGTTTTTTGAGAGTTCCCTGTATCTGGCCTGGAAAGCCGCGTTATTAAGCCCGCCTGTAAGGGGATCCCTGTATGCAATCAGCTCAAGCTGCCTTTTGTGGGCGTTATAGAACCGGAATACTGCAAATAAAAACAGGGAGAATATAAGTATGGTAGCCCCTATAATGATGAAGGACTGAAGGATGTATTGGTTTGTCCCGGTGGATATGATATCGGCAGGAATGATGGTAAGCAGAAACCAATCGTTTATGTTAAGGGCATTATAGGAGAGGAGCAGTTCTTCTTTTGTGGTAGCAGTAAATTTCAGGACGCCGCTGCGGTTTTCTGTCATATCCCGCTGCATCTTCTGTATGTCTGTAATTATTTTTTCATTTTTTTCTTGTTTAAAGATATCCCCCAGCTGCAGAAAGGGTTTTAGATCCGTAGGAGATATGATTACCTGCCCCTGGCTGTCCACAATGCAGCTCAGCATCTGGCCGCTGAAGCTTTTGGAGGAAATGAGGGACTGCATGTTTTCCTTGCTGCGAACACCCACCAGAACCCCGTCTACTCCGTTGTCCCGATAGACAGGGACGGAATAAAAAATACTTTTTCCACCTATATAGCTGGCTTGTATGCTGCCCTGAAAAGAGGCCCGGACACTGGGAAGCTTAAGAAAGTCCTCCGGGGATACAGGGGGTTCACCATCGTCAGTCTGTGAGGAGACAGAAAAGCCCTCCCTGTCAAAGAAAATCAGAGGTTTAAATTCCAAAATCTGGGCTGCGCGGTTCAGAAAGCCTGACATTGTATCTGTATCTTGTTTTTCTGTAAACTGCGAAAAGCTGTCAGCAGTCATGACCAGATTGGTTATCTTGTTATTGATGGCATCCCGGATATCGCGGGACAACTGGGAGGTCACATCCGTTAAATAGCCCTGGGTAGAGCGGTCCAACTCGATTTGAAGCTTGGCTGCATTCAGGATGGAAAGGGCAAAAACTGAGACCAGGACCAGGGAAAGGAATCCTATATACCATCCGCGTCTGAATAATGGTTTCTCATAATCATCTGATATAGAATCTTTTGTTTTTTTCATTTCCAAGTAAACTCCATATTTATAACAGTCTAACATCAATAAATTTTGATAGTTTTATTTTAAGTGACAGTATTTGATAAATCAATGCAATATTTGTGTACATATACATATAGTATTGAAATTAATACGTGGTATAATACTGTTATAAGGAACAGCAGGCGGGCAGAACATGCCGGGTGTCCGGGAGGGGTGGCAATGAAAAGAAAAAAGACGCTGCATGACTACCTGTATGAAAATCTGAGGGAACAGATTGAGACAGGGTATTATAAATATGGAGAAGCCCTGCCGTCCATGAACCGGCTGTGCGAGACCTACCATGTGGGAATCCGTACGGTTAGGGATGTGCTATCGGAATTAAGGGATCAGGGAATGATACGGACAGAGGAACGCAGACCTGCTGTCATCGTATACGGCAAAACAGGAGAAGAGGACTATATACCCGATATACTGGCAGTGCTTCAGAGAAAGACATCGGTTCTGGCGGTTTATAAGACAATGGAATTGTTGATGCCCAGGATGTTTGCATTATCTGTCCAGGCATGCGGTGTGGAAACTGCCGTGGAATATTTCAAACGGCTGAAAAGGGACAGAAGGAAGGAAGTACGTGCCAGATGGAAGGCCTCATCCAATGCTCTTTATAATCTGCTGGATGCGTCCCATAATCTGCTGTTCAGGGATATATTCACCAGCCTTGAGATTGGCTCCAGAATTCCTTTTTTCCTGGAGCCGGAGTACACGCCGCCCTTTTCCTCCTGCAGCGGGGAATATGATGACCCCATGTGGATGACCGAGGCAGTGTCTGCCGGTGATACCCGGATGATACAGGAACAGTTTGCACGCATGTACCGGTCCCTGGGGCATGACATAAAGAGGTATCTGGACTGGATTGAATCCAGGTTTGAAACAGGAAACATAGAGCAGAAAAATGGATATTCATGGAATTGCGCTCAGGGGCATGACCACCTTTATATTCAGATTGCCCGTGATCTCATCGACCGGATTGGACTGGGATTCTATAAGGATGGTTCCTTTCTTCCTTCGGAGGCGGCCCTGGCGCAGGAGTATAGTGTCTCCGTTGCCACCATACGCAGGTCCATATCCATGCTGAACCGTCTGGGATTCTGCCGCACGTATAATGTAAAGGGAACACAGGTGACCCTGTTTAATGACCAGGCTGCCTTTCAGTCCATGAAAAACAAGGTTCACAAAAAGGATATCCTTATGTATCTGAGCGGCCTCCAGTTCATGGCCCTGGCATCCGCTCCGGCGGCCCTGCTGGCGGCGCCTTTTATCGGGAGGGAGGAGATAGACTGTATAGAGGAGGAGCTTGCAGGACCTTATGCGGTGCCCCTCAGTATCCTGATGCACCATATCATTGAAGATCTTACCCTGGAACCATACCAAATTATACTGCGGCAGGTCAGCAGCATACTTCACTGGGGGTATTATTACTCCTTTTACCAGAATGGAATCCAGGCAGGCAATGAGCTGAATCAAATCAGCCATGAGGCATTCCGGCGCCTGCAGGCCGGAGATACAGAAGAGTTTGCACGTCTTTTGTCCCTGTGCTACTGCCATGCGCTGGAGCTGGTGCGCGATTCCATGGTAGTCTGGGGACTTTCGGAGGCAGCGCTGTTTGTTACTCCTCAGGAGATGGATAAAGTGAAGCCGTGCTGGACAAAGCCCGCAGAATTTGCTATAGTGGATAAAGATTCTAATTGAAAAAGGAGAAAGACAAAATGGCAAATCCTATAGTTACCATAACCATGGAAAATGGAGATGTAATGAAAGCGGAGTTATACCCGGAAATAGCTCCTAATACAGTGAACAATTTTATCAGCCTTGTAAAAAAAGGATATTATGACGGACTGATTTTCCACAGGGTCATCAATGGCTTCATGATTCAGGGCGGCTGTCCTGAGGGCACAGGCATGGGCGGTCCTGGCTACTCCATCAAGGGAGAATTCGCACAGAACGGCGTTAAGAATGACCTGGTGCACACAGAGGGCGTACTTTCCATGGCAAGAGCCATGCATCCCAACTCAGGCGGTTCCCAGTTCTTCATCATGCACAAGGCATCGCCGCACCTGGACGGCTCATATGCAGCCTTTGGAAAGGTGACAGAGGGCATGGATGTGGTGAATAAAATCGCGGATGTCCAGACTGATTACAGTGACCGTCCCCTGCAGGAGCAGAAGATTAAGTCCATGACAGTGGAAACCTTTGGGGTGGATTATCCGGAACCGGAGAAGTGCTGATGGGAATTGTCATTGAAGGCATCCCCGGCTAATATGACAATGAGGCGGTAATATGGTAACAGAGCGTAGTATCTGTTTAGACGGAAAGACCTGTACAGCAGTCATATCAGACGAACCTGAGGCCCTTCTGGCGGCGAAAGCTGCCGGGAGGGCCGTTGTTGGCGTTGAGAGCGAGAGGACAGACATCTGGGAGTTAAAGGGCATTCCCTATGTGATACCGGACTTTGAGGATGCCACGGACGAGCTGCTGGATCTGGTGATACGCCGCCATCTGGGGCTTCCGTGGAATATATGCAGAACAGACAGGCTGCTTATACGGGAGCTGACCGCGGATGATGCCTGTCACATTCCGGAGGAGGAATACGGACCTCAGGAAGCCATATTCCGTTTAAGAGACACACTGGAACTGTACTGCAGAAACCAGTACGGCTTTTATGAGTATGGTACATGGGCCCTGGTACGCAGGGACGACCAGGTTCTGGTGGGGCTGGCGGGAGTGTCCAACCCCAGGCTTAAAAGGGAGATGGAGGAATGTCTGGACTCCATGGGACAGTCTGTTCCCTGGCTGGAATTGGGATACCATGTTTTCCTTCCTTACCGGCAGCGGGGATACTGCGCGGAAGCTGTGACGGCCATTGCGGATTACAGCCATGAGGTGCTGGGAGTCCGGCTCTGCGCGCTGATCCGCAGAGAAAACCAGGCCTCCCGCAAGGTGGCGGAAGGCCTGGGAATGACGTGTCTTATGGAAACAGATACTCAATCATCTGAATGGCAGCTTCTTTATGGGGAGAGCCTTGTATGACGGCCAGATAAGGAGGATCCATGATGATGCCTGTCTTTTCTTCCAAAGCCGTATCCTCCAGGGACAGGGCAACAGGCGTAAGGTTTCCCTCGCCGTCCTTTGCCCGGTAGATATGGTCCTTCACCCGTGCATAAAGCTCAGGAGAAAGCAATTCCTCCAGGTTCTGGTATGCGGATACGGTCTCGTAGTGGTCTATGGCGGACTGGTCCCCGATGACCACGTCCAGGCTTTTGCTGGCAACCAGGGCGGAAATTTTGGCCAGGGTGGCATATCCGTACTGGGAGGTGGATTCCTCATTAAAATCCACCATCAGTCCCTCGTTTATTTCAATCAGGTCCTTTTTGCCGCATCCCAGGTATTCCCGCAGATCGGATTCCAGCAGGGCGCTGGAGGAGGCGCCTGCGGAGCGGTCGTTGATAATCGCCACGGACAGGCGGGTGGTAAAGGTCTGGCGGTATATCATGGTGCCTATGGTGCTTAAGACGCCGATGACAAGAATCACAGCCAGGAGGTGGAATTTATAATACTCCCACACATACCAGGCCCTGTCTTTCCAGGACATGTTTTTCAGTTTCTGCCGTTCGTTTTCTGCTTCTTCTCTGATGGACATAGCTTATGCATTCCTTCCGTTTCTCTCTGCTGTATTTGCACGGACAGGCCGTTTCATGTAAGTATACCACATCCGGCCTTAAGGAGAATATAAAAATTTCATGAAATCAGGGCAGCCCTTTGCATTTTCCCCTTAATATGATAGAATATCACCAGGTGTATTTACAGAAAGAAGAGGAATGCTTATGTTGCAAGGTATATTTAATTATGATAATCCGGTGTGGCGGTTTATAGGAAAGCTGGGAGACTTAATCATACTGAACATTTTATGGATTGTCTGTTCCATTCCTGTGTTTACAGCAGGGGCCTCCACCACTGCCGTCTATTATGTGACCTTAAAACTGGTGCGGGATGAGGATGATTCCACCATACGGTCCTTTTTCCGGTCTTTTAAGAGCAACTTCAAGCAGGCAACAGCCATATGGCTTATCCTGCTGGCGGCCGGAATCGTGCTGGGCTTTGATTTCTGGTTCTTTGTGTCAGGTCAGATGTCTTTAAACGGAGCAGTCAAGACAGCTATGACCGCGGTGTCCGGCGGATTGCTTTTGATTTATCTGTTTATCATTACCTATGTGTTTCCGCTGCAGGCCAGGTTCTATAATCCGGTTAAGCGGACCCTGTTCAATGCGTTTTTTATGTCCGTGCGCCATTTGTTCCAGACTATCGGGATACTGGCCACTGATCTGGGAATCGCGGCAGCCACATATTTCGGGCTGTTTTATTTCCCGCAGTTTGCCATGTTATTATTCCTGTTTGGGATGCCCCTCATTGCCTTTGTAAACTCGTATTTCTTCACTGCTATTTTCAGGAAGTACATGCCTAAGGAGGAAGAGCAGGAGCATACAGATGCAACCCCCTTGCTGGGAGAAGAGGATGAGGAGATGAAGGAAGCAATTCGGAATCTGAAGGGGAAATAATCTGATTCTTACCATTATTAAAACCGGCCGGAAAATTTCTGCCGGTTTTCCGCATTTTTCTGCAATTTCCACTTGCAAATAGAGTGAAAGTATTGTATACAATATAATGTATTATAAAAACAGAAATGTAAACAATGTACATAGAGGGGAGTCCGCGGATGATAAAACATTTACGCTTAAAAGCATATGGAAAGATTAATCTGGCTCTGGATGTACTGGGACGGCGGGCTGACGGCTATCACGAGGTGCGGATGATCATGCAGACCGTGGGGCTTCATGACCGGATTGATTTGTACGTTACCCAGGAGCCGGGCATCAAGATAGAAACCAACCTGTTTTATCTGCCGGATAATGAGCAGAATCTTGCCCATAAAGCGGCCAGACTGCTGATGGAGGAATTCGGTATACGCCAGGGCCTGTCCATCCATCTGCGCAAGTTCATTCCCGTGTCAGCCGGCATGGCCGGAGGAAGTACGGACGCTGCCTCTGTTCTCTTTGGAGTCAATAAAATGTTTGGCCTGGGCCTGTCCACCGGGGAACTGATGGAACGGGGCGTGACCCTGGGAGCGGACATCCCCTACTGCCTTATGCGGGGGACTGCCCTGTCCGAGGGAATCGGCGAGAGGCTGTCGCCCCTGCCTCCCATGCCCCAGTGCCAGGTGCTCATAGCCAAGCCGGGAATCAGCGTGTCCACCAAGGTGGTATATGAGAGTCTGGACGCCATGAAGCTTGCGCCTTCGGACCATCCTGACATAGACGGCATGATAGACGCTATCCGCAGCCAGAATCTGCGGGAGGTGGCAGGCAGGTTCGGGAATGTGCTGGAGCTGGTCACCGGAGAACGGTATCCGGCCATTTCAAGGATTGAACAGGTCATGCGTGACTATGGGGCTTTGGGGGCAATGATGAGCGGAAGCGGTCCGACGGTATTCGGCCTTTTTGCCAATCCAAGGGCGGCCCAGGCAGCCTATGAGGATCTGCGGTTCGGCAAGGCATCGGAGCTGGCAAAACAAGTGTATCTGACCAATTTCTTTAATGTGAAAAGGAATGGACAGGACATGGCATAATGCTGGAAAGGGGGCATTTTAAATGGAAAATAATTTCAAGGTTAATATGAACGAGTATCTTCCGCTTCGGGACGTGGTGTTCAACACCCTGCGGCAGGCCATACTGAAGGGGGAGCTGGCTCCGGGGGAAAGGCTGATGGAAATTCAGTTGGCCGAAAAATTAGGCGTCAGCAGGACTCCGATCAGGGAAGCTATCCGTAAGCTGGAGCTGGAGGGCCTGGTGCTTATGATACCCAGGAAGGGCGCCGAGGTGGCCAAGATATCTGAGAAGAGCCTGCGGGATGTGCTGGAGGTGCGCCGCTCCCTGGAGGAGCTGGCCATTGAGCTGGCCTGCCAGAGGATGTCGGAGGATGACATGGCTGAACTGGAACGGATGCAGGGTAACTTTAAAAGCGCCATTGACAGGGGGGAAGCCATGAGCATTGCCCAGTCAGATGAGCAGTATCACGATGTCATCTATCAGGGAACCCGCAATGATAAGCTGGTGCAGATGCTGGGCAACCTGCGTGAGCAGATGTACCGCTACCGCCTGGAATATATAAAGGACGAGGACAAAAGGCAGGTGCTTCTGGTGGAGCATGAGCACATACTGAATGCCCTTAAGAACCGCAACATAGCCGAGGCAAAGAAGGCTGCCAGGGAACATATCGACAACCAGGAAATTACGGTTTCGCGCAACATAAAGGAGCAGGAACAGGAGCCGGCCGTACCGGCACGGGGGAGGAAATGATGGGGGACGAAACCTTCAAGGAGCGGTATCTGTCAGGGGAAATTCCCTTTGAGGAGATAGACCGGTATGTAAGCCGCTGGAATAACAGCGACGACCCCCGCACTCTGGCCCAGTATCTGGGGCTGAATGCGGAGGAAGAGGACGTGTGGATCGATGTGAGCGACGAGGCGCTTCAGGATATGCTGGACAGCCAGAAAAGATAGAATCTCAGCTTTTTTTATGAAATAAATCCATGAGCCGGAACCGTACGCGGACCTCCGGCTTTTGCTGCGGCTGTTTTGTCCTGTCAAGGGGGGATAACAGGGCATCGTAATCATCTTCCCCCAGCAGGGATGACAGGGTTTTCTTGGAGGAATCAGGCACCACTGCGTGGATGGCGTCGGTGTAGCATAGGGAGGGATAGAGCACGCACCACCAGTTGTGGCCTTTTCCGCTGCCAATGGTGATGCGGACCGCGTCATAGGTGCCGCAGGGAAATACCATGTCCCCGTAAGCCTTGGTGGGAAAGTAATCTCTTGTTAATTCCAACTTTACTGGATAGGAGGCTCCCTGGTCCGCCAGCCAGTCCTGTGCCATGGTCTCGATGCTGGTCTTGTTACTCTCTATCCACTGTTTAAGCTGCTCCTTGTCCGTATCCTCAGGAACCTGGCCGTGGATGTAGTCCAGGACCAGCCCTTTTACCCCTAGCTTCAGATTCTGGTCCCTGGTGCTGTCGCTTTCCGCCAGAACGTGAAAACGGAGGATTTCAGGGGCAATGCGGGATGCCAGGGCCTCCTCGCCGGTGGTACGGGATGCCATGAGAATGAGGAACGCAGTAAAAAAACAAAGTGCGGATATGCACAGGCTTATTTTATATTTCATATGATTCAAGACCTCCTTGGCCGTTAATGCTGTTTTAATTTCTGTTTGTAATTATTGCCACATATGTTATACTATAAACGTAGAACAATCACTAAAATAAGTGAGTTTAAGGAGACTAGCATGGGTAAACTTCAGGCTGCAGTCATATTTGGCGGCCAGTCATCAGAACATATTGTGTCCTGCATGTCGGCTGTCAATGTCATTGAGCATATAGACAGGACGCGATACGATGTATTACTTGTAGGAATTACAGAAGATGGACACTGGATTAAGGCAGATTCACTGGAAGATGTAAAAAACGGTACATGGAGGGACAAAACTGTATCAGCCCTTCTGCTGCCGGACGCCACGAAGAAGTGCATCCTCCTTATGGACGGAGATTCGGTCCGCGAGGTCAGGGTGGATGTGGTATTCCCTGTGCTTCACGGTTTGTACGGGGAGGACGGTACCATCCAGGGGCTTTTGGAACTGGCTAAGATTCCCTATGTGGGATGCGGGGTTCTTTCTTCCGCAGTGTCCATGGATAAACTGTACACCAAGATTATCGTGGATGACCTGGGAGTCCGCCAGGCAGCATACGAGGCAGTGTACAGGGAACAGCTTGTGCATATGGAATCGGTGGTGGAACGGGTGGAGAAGCATTTTTCCTATCCCGTATTTATTAAGCCGTCCAATGCAGGCTCCTCCAGGGGCGTGACAAAGGCGGATGACCGCCAGGCCCTGGAAGCAGGACTGTCAGAGGCAGCCCGTCATGACCGCAAGATATTGGTAGAGGAAACCATCATAGGCAGAGAGATTGAGTGCGCTGTATTCGGAGGCGGACTTAAGGAGGTGGTGGCATCCGGGGTAGGAGAGATACTGGCCGCTGCAGAGTTTTATGACTTTGAAGCCAAGTATTATAACGAAGAATCCAGGACAGTGACGGATCCGGAGCTGCCGGCAGGGGCGGCAGAGAGAGTCCGGCAGGCCGCCATGGACATATTCCGTGCAGTGGACGGCTATGGGCTGGCCAGAGTGGATTTCTTTGTAAAGGATGACGGAGAAGTGGTATTCAATGAGATTAATACCATGCCAGGTTTTACCGCCATCAGTATGTATCCCATGCTGTGGGAAGCCAGAGGGATCACAAAGGACCAGCTGGTGGATATGCTGATGGCCCATGGGATGGAACGATACACTTAAGGGAAAGAGGAAGGAATATGACAAAAGACGTGCTGATTACAATCAGTGGCATCCAGATGATAGACGAAGAGGACTCCGATGTGGAGATGATAGTAAGGGGAGATTATTATCAGAAGAATGGAAAGCATTACATCCTCTACGAAGAGATGATGGAAGGCTTTACAGGTAAGGTCAAGAACGTAATCAAGATATCCCCTTCCGGAATGGACATAATTAAAAAGGGAATCGCCAACACCCACATGCAGTTTGAGAAGAACAAGAAGAATCTTTCATGCTACACCACTCCCCTGGGCGATATGGTGGTAGGCATACAGGCCAACCGGATTAAAATAAATGAAGAACCGGACAGCCTGCTGGTGAATGTGGATTATTCCCTGGATATCAATTATGAGCATCTGTCCGATTGCAGCATCCGCCTGGATGTCCAGTCCTGTCCGCAGTGACAGGGTACAGGGTACGCAGTACACAGAGAGCAGTAAAAGAAAAATATAAAAAAGAAGCGGCGCAGCTGCCGCTTCTTTTTATTTCTTATCTTTCTTATTCCTTTTAAATCTTGCGAAGAATCCCTTCTTCTTTGGCGGAGTCGGAATCGCGCCGCCTCTCACACTTTTGATCTCAGTGATGTAGATACCGCTGATGACAACCTTGGCCTCGGTCTTCACCGGCAGAGAGTCAAATACGCGCCCGTCTGCAATAAGGGTCATGACCTTGGGACCAATCTTGGCTTTAACCACAGGGACCTTTGCCCAGCGCATGTACTTTGGCGTCTGGTCAGTCACTGCCTTGGGAAGCCCGGCCTGGGTAATCTTCATCTTCTTCTTGTCAATGACAAGGATGGATGCGGTCTGTGCAGCTGCATCTAACAGCTGCTGCTGTTCCACCTGGCGCTTCTGGAGCTTGTTTCCCAGAAAGTAGAGAACAACCAGGGCAACCAGAGCAATGATTAGAATGACAATCAGTACATTTAAAATAATCTGAGCCATGGGGTTTACCTCCAACCTATGTAATTATAGTACCATTCCCCCCGTTAAATAATCCACAACCCCAGGGGACATTCTATAATAGTATATCATTTTAGAGGATAAATTGCAAGCAAAAATCCTTGACACCTTGACAGGTCTGTGTTATTATGGAGTGTGCACTATTGTGGCGGCGTGGGCTTTTTGCGCCCTCACGTACGGTTTTACGTGGTATGACGCCCAATTACAGAGAACGACAGTGATATTTTGCTGCATCTGGCGTCCGGTTCGGCGGCAGATTGAGATGGAAATATTGCGAACCAAATTAGAAAACAGGGGTGAAACGTCAATGGAGAAAAGCAGAATACGTCCGGTACCGGCCGGGAAAAGCGTAAGAATGAGCTATTCAAGACAGAAAGAAGTTCTTGAAATGCCTAACTTGATTGAGATTCAAAAAGACTCCTACCAGTGGTTCTTAAAAGAAGGACTGAAGGAGGCATTTGATGATATCTCTCCCATAGCGGACTTTGCAGGCCATTTGAGTCTGGAATTCGTTGACTTTACATTGTGTAAGGATGATATAAAGTATACCATCGAAGAGTGTAAAGAACGGGACGCAACTTACGCTGCACCACTTAAGGTAAAGGTAAGACTGTACAATAAAGATAAAGATGAAATGAATGAACACGAGATTTTCATGGGCGATCTGCCCCTGATGACAGATACCGGTTCCTTTGTGATTAACGGTGCTGAGCGTGTTATTGTCAGCCAGCTGGTACGTTCCCCTGGTATCTACTACGGTATTGGCCATGATAAAGTGGGTAAGGAACTGTATACCTGTACTGTTATCCCCAACCGTGGTGCATGGCTGGAGTACGAGACAGACTCCAATGACGTATTTTATGTACGTGTAGACAGGACCCGCAAGGTGCCTGTGACTGTATTGATTCGTGCCCTGGGCTTCGGAACCAATGCGGAAATCCTGGAACTCTTCGGCGAGGAGCCAAAGCTCTTAGCCAGCTTCGGAAAGGACACCTCCGATAATTACCAGGATGGCCTTCTGGAATTATATAAGAAGATTCGTCCCGGCGAGCCGTTATCTGTTGACAGTGCAGAAAGTCTCCTTAACAGCATGTTCTTTGACCCCAGAAGATATGACCTTGCAAAAGTCGGCAGATATAAATTTAATAAGAAACTGTCCTTTAAGTACCGTCTGAACGGACAGGTACTGGCAGAGGATGTGGTGGATACCGCCACAGGCGAGATTCTGGCAGAGGCAGGCACCAAGCTTGACAAGGAATCTGCCATGAGGATTCAGAACGCGGCAGTTCCCTATGTATGGGTGGACGGTCCTGACAGGAAGCAGAAGGTTCTCTCCAACATGATGGTGGAGCTTTCCGCTTATGTGCCCTTTGACCCGGAGGAAGTGGGCGTTACGGAGTTAGTATATTACCCGGCCCTGGCTTCTATCCTGGAAGAAGCTGGCACCGATGAGGAGTCTCTTAAGGAGGCTGTGCGCAGGAATATCCACGACCTGATTCCAAAACACATTACAAAGGAAGATATTCTTGCTTCCATTAACTATAATATGCATCTGGAGGAGCAGGTGGGCAACGCAGATGACATCGACCATCTGGGCAACCGCCGTATCCGTGCCGTAGGCGAACTCCTTCAGAACCAGTACCGCATCGGTCTGTCACGTATGGAGCGTGTGGTAAGGGAGCGTATGACCACCCAGGATATGGATGGCATTACTCCCCAGTCCTTAATTAATATCAAGCCCGTGACTGCGGCTGTGAAGGAGTTCTTCGGAAGTTCCCAGCTGTCCCAGTTCATGGACCAGAATAACCCGCTGGCAGAGCTGACCCATAAGCGCCGTCTCTCCGCCCTGGGCCCTGGCGGTCTGTCCAGGGACCGTGCCGGATTCGAGGTGCGAGATGTACACTACACCCACTACGGACGTATGTGCCCTATCGAGACGCCTGAAGGTCCCAACATCGGTCTGATCAACTCCCTGGCAACCTATGCAAGGGTAAACCAGTACGGATTCATCGAGGCTCCCTACCGCGTGGTGGATAAGACCACGGATCCGTCCAGCCCAAGGGTAACGGATGAGGTGGTGTACCTGACCGCTGACGAGGAAGATAACTTCGTTGTGGCACAGGCAAATGAGGCCCTGGATGAGGAGGGCCACTTCATACACAATAACGTATCCGGACGTTTCCGTACAGAGACATCCGAGTTCCAGAAAAAGACCATTGACCTGATGGACGTTTCTCCTAAGATGGTATTCTCCGTTGCGACGGCCATGATTCCATTCCTGGAGAACGATGATGCCAACCGCGCCCTGATGGGTTCCAACATGCAGCGTCAGGCAGTGCCCCTTCTGACCACAGAAGCCCCTGCCGTGGGTACGGGTATTGAGGCCAAGGCAGCTGTTGACTCCGGCGTATGTGTGGTGGCTAAGAACGCGGGCGTGGTAGAGCGCTCTGCTTCCAATGAAATCATTATCCGCAGGGACAGCGACGGCAACCGCGATGTGTACCATCTGACCAAATTTAAGAGAAGCAACCAGAGCAACTGTTACAACCAGAAGCCAATCGTATATAAGAATGACCATGTGGAAGCCGGCGAGGTAATCGCAGACGGCCCATCCACCTCCAACGGTGAGATTGCCCTTGGAAAGAACCCCCTTATCGGATTCATGACATGGGAAGGCTACAACTACGAGGATGCGGTCCTGTTATCCGAGCGCCTGGTTCAGGAAGATGTATATACCTCTGTCCACATTGAGGAGTATGAGGCAGAAGCCCGCGATACCAAGCTGGGACCGGAAGAGATTACCCGCGATGTGCCGGGCGTGGGCGAGGATGCCCTGAAAGACCTGGATGAGCGCGGCATCATCCGTATCGGTGCGGAGGTCCGCGCGGGAGATATCCTGGTAGGAAAGGTAACTCCTAAGGGCGAGACCGAGCTGACCGCGGAGGAGCGCCTGCTGCGCGCCATCTTCGGCGAGAAGGCCAGGGAAGTCCGCGACACCTCCCTTAAGGTGCCTCACGGCGCATACGGCATCATCGTGGATGCCAAGGTATTTACCAGGGAGAACGGAGACGAGCTGTCACCGGGCGTAAACCAGACAGTCCGCATCTACATTGCCCAGAAGCGTAAGATTTCTGTGGGCGATAAGATGGCCGGACGTCACGGTAACAAGGGTGTTGTTTCCCGCGTGCTTCCTGTTGAGGATATGCCTTTCCTGCCCAACGGACGCCCTCTTGACATCGTGCTTAACCCTCTGGGCGTGCCTTCCCGTATGAACATCGGACAGGTGCTGGAGATCCACTTAAGCCTTGCAGCCAAGGCCCTGGGCTTCAACGTATCCACCCCGATTTTCGACGGCGCAAACGAGAACGACATTATGGATACCCTGGAAGTGGCCAACGATTATGTGAACCTGTCCTGGGATGAATTTAAAGCTAAATACGAAGACCTGCTGAAGCCTTCTGTTATCGACTACCTGGGCGCCCATTTGGAGCACAGGGAGCTTTGGAAGGGTGTGCCCATCAGCCGTGACGGTAAGGTCCGCCTGAGAGACGGACGTACCGGCGAGTACTTTGACGGCGCTGTTACCATCGGACACATGCACTACCTGAAGCTGCACCATCTGGTTGACGATAAGATCCATGCGCGTTCAACCGGCCCTTACTCCCTGGTTACACAGCAGCCTCTGGGCGGTAAGGCCCAGTTCGGCGGACAGCGTTTCGGAGAGATGGAGGTTTGGGCACTGGAGGCATATGGCGCTTCCTATACCCTGCAGGAAATCATGACCGTTAAGTCGGACGACGTTGTGGGCCGTGTGAAGACCTACGAAGCCATCATCAAGGGAGAGAATATCCCTGAGCCGGGCGTACCGGAGTCCTTTAAGGTGCTCCTTAAGGAGATGCAGTCCCTGGGCCTGGATGTACAGGTACTGAGGGATGACGGCACCGAGGTCGAGATGAATGAGAATATTGATTACGGCGATACAGAGCTGCGCGCCATGTTAGAGGGCGAGCGCCGCTTCGAGGAGAAGGAATCCTATGCACAGTTTGGCTATCAGGAACAGGAATTCAAGGATAGCGAGCTGGTAGCTGTGGAGGAGGAAGAAGAAGTAAGCGCCGATGATTACACCGAAGAGGCTGATGACGAGGATGATTTGTTCCTGGATGAAGCTGCTGACGGTGAAGACGAAGAATAGAAGGGAGTAAATGCTCATGCCAGAAACTAATGAAACTTATCATCCAATGACATTTGATGCCATTAAGATTGGTCTGGCCTCCCCTGATAAGATTCTGGAGTGGTCCCATGGCGAGGTGAAGAAGCCGGAGACCATCAACTACAGGACACTTAAGCCCGAGAAGGACGGTCTGTTCTGTGAGAGAATCTTCGGGCCTAGTAAGGACTGGGAGTGTCATTGCGGTAAATATAAAAAGATTCGTTATAAAGGTGTTATCTGCGACCGCTGCGGCGTAGAAGTGACAAAGGCAAGTGTCCGTAGAGAGCGTATGGGCCACATCAAGCTGGCTGCTCCCGTATCCCATATATGGTATTTTAAGGGAATTCCCAGCCGTATGGGTCTGATTCTGGACATCTCCCCCAGGACGCTGGAGAAGGTGCTGTACTTTGCATCCTATATTGTTCTGGATCCGGGTTCCACCAGCCTGCAGTATAAGCAGGTCCTGTCTGAGAAGGAGTACAGGGAGGAAGTGGAGAAGTACGGCGGCACCGGCGGTTTCCGCGTGGGAATGGGCGCTGAGGCCATCCAGGAGCTGCTGAGGGCCATTAATCTGGAAAAGGATTCCGCAGACCTCAGAAGGGCGCTGGCGGATTCCACCGGACAGAAGCGCGCCAGAATTATCAAGAGGCTGGAGGTAGTGGAGGCATTCCTTACCTCAGGCAACCGTCCTGAGTGGATGATTATGGATGTGATTCCTGTTATCCCCCCGGATATCCGTCCCATGGTACAGCTGGACGGCGGACGTTTCGCCACCTCTGATTTAAATGACTTATACAGAAGAATCATCAACAGGAACAACCGTCTGGCAAGACTGCTGGAGCTGGGCGCTCCTGACATCATTGTCCGCAACGAAAAGCGTATGCTTCAGGAGGCAGTGGATGCCCTGATTGACAACGGACGCCGCGGCAGGCCTGTGACCGGCCCGGGCAATAGAGCCCTTAAGTCCCTTTCCGATATGTTAAAGGGTAAGCAGGGACGTTTCCGTCAGAACCTGCTTGGAAAGCGTGTGGACTATTCCGGACGTTCCGTTATCGTGGTTGGACCTGAACTTAAGATATATCAGTGCGGTCTTCCTAAGGAAATGGCCATTGAGCTGTTTAAGCCCTTTGTTATGAAGGAGCTGGTTTCCAACGGAACCGCCCACAATATAAAGAATGCCAAGAAGATGGTAGAGAGACTGCAGCCGGAGGTATGGGATGTGCTGGAGGATGTTATCAAAGAGCATCCTGTTATGCTGAACCGTGCCCCTACCCTGCACAGACTGGGTATCCAGGCCTTTGAGCCTATCCTGGTAGAGGGCAAGGCCATCAAGCTGCATCCTCTGGTGTGTACGGCCTTCAACGCTGACTTCGACGGCGACCAGATGGCTGTCCATCTGCCGCTGTCCGTAGAGGCCCAGGCAGAGTGCCGTTTCCTGCTTTTAAGCCCTAACAACCTGTTAAAGCCTTCTGACGGCGGTCCTGTGGCTGTTCCTTCCCAGGATATGGTGCTTGGTATCTATTACCTGACCCAGGAGCGTCCGGGAGCAAAGGGCGAGGGCATGGTATTTAAGAGCGTCAACGAGGCGATCCTGGCATATGAGAACCAGGAGGCAACCCTTCATTCACGGGTTAAGGTAAGGGTCAGCAAGACCATGTCCGACGGCACGGTGAAGACAGGGACCATTGACTCCACTATCGGACGTTTCATTTTCAATGAAATCATTCCTCAGGATCTGGGATTTGTGGACAGAAGTATTCCGGAGAACGAGCTGAAGCTGGAAGTGGATTTCCACGTTGCCAAAAAGCAGTTAAAGCAGATTCTTGAGAAGGTCATTAACGTACACGGCGCAACCCAGACAGCCGTTACCCTGGATGATATCAAGGCCATTGGTTATAAATATTCCACCAGGGCGGCCATGACCGTTTCTATTTCCGATATGACCGTGCCTGAGAGCAAACCCAAGCTGATTGAGGAAGCACAGGCAACTGTGGACCGCATTGCGAAAAACTACCGCCGCGGACTCATCACTGAGGAAGAGCGCTACAAAGAGGTTATCGAGACATGGAAGACCACCGATGATCAGCTGACACATGACCTGCTGACCGGCCTGGATAAGTACAACAACATCTACATGATGGCTGACTCCGGAGCCCGTGGTTCTGATAAGCAGATCAAGCAGCTGGCAGGTATGCGAGGACTGATGGCGGATACCACCGGTCATACCATTGAGCTTCCTATCAAATCCAACTTCCGTGAGGGACTGGACGTATTGGAGTACTTTATCTCAGCTCATGGAGCGCGTAAAGGTCTGTCCGATACGGCTCTGCGTACGGCTGACTCAGGTTACCTGACCAGACGTCTGGTAGACGTATCACAGGATTTGATTATCCGTGAAGTGGACTGCTGCGAGGGCAGGGATATCCCATTTATGGAAATCAAGGCCTTTATGGATGGAAATGAAGTCATCGAGGACCTGGAAGAGAGAATCACAGGACGCTATATCGCTGAGACCATCACTGACCCGGATACAGGAGAGGTTGTGGTTAAGGCTAACCATATGTGTACACCGAAGCGCGCCGCAGCTGTTATGAAGGTGCTGAATAAGACAGGACGCAAGTCTGTGAAGATTCGTACCGTCCTCAGCTGTAAGTCCCATATTGGTGTGTGTGCCAAGTGTTACGGCGCCAACATGGCAACAGGCCAGCCTGTACAGGTGGGCGAGGCTGTCGGTATCATCGCGGCACAGTCCATCGGTGAGCCTGGTACACAGCTTACCATGCGTACGTTCCATACGGGCGGCGTGGCCGGCGGCGACATCACACAGGGTCTTCCCCGTGTGGAGGAGCTTTTTGAGGCCCGTAAGCCAAAGGGTCTTGCCATCATTACCGAGTTTGGCGGCGTGGTGCAGATTAAGGATACCAAGAAGAAGCGCGAGATTACGGTAACCGACAATGAGACCGGCAATGCCAAGACCTATCTGATTCCTTACGGTTCCAGAATCAAGGTACTGGACGGCCAGGTGCTGGAAGCCGGCGATGAGCTGACAGAAGGCAGCATCAACCCCCACGATATCCTGAAAATCAAGGGTGTCCGTGCGGTGCAGGATTACATGCTCCAGGAAGTACAGCGTGTATACCGCCTCCAGGGTGTGGAAATCAACGATAAGCATATTGAGATGATTGTTCACCAGATGCTTAAGAAAATCAAGATCGAGGAGAGCGGCGACAGCGATGTGCTGCCGGGCGTATCCATGGATGTTCTGGATTACAACGAGATGAACGAGGCTCTGATTGCCGACGGCAAGAAGCCGGCAGAAGGCAGACAGGTCATGCTGGGTATCACCAAGGCATCCCTGGCAACAGATTCCTTCTTGTCAGCCGCATCCTTCCAGGAGACCACCAAGGTCTTGACCGAGGCAGCCATCAACGGCAAGGTTGACCACCTGATTGGCCTGAAGGAGAATGTTATCATCGGTAAGCCGATTCCGGCAGGTACCGGCATGAAGCGTTACCGCAAGGTGAAGCTGGACACAGACGATTTGATTTCAGATGAAATCCTGCTGTCTGATGACGATGAACTGGTGCTTTCTTCCGAGGATGAGAGCAGCAGCGGACTCACCGAGGACAATGTTGCAGAGGAAGTTCTGGGAATGGACGATATGGCTGATGTGGATGAAGAGGACGATGCAGTAGAGGAAGAATAGACAGAGACCATAGAAACGATAGAGACCATATAGTAATCATGCTCCGGGAAGGAACAGTGTATGTTTCTTCCCGGAGTTTTTTTGCGGATGGACATGGGGCGTACATGATACGTATATGATACGTACATGGGACGGTAAGATAAAAGGCACGTGAAAAGATCAAGTTAGTCCGAGCCGGTTCAGGTATGTAATCATAGAGGAACGGTACCGGAGAAAAATGGTACCAGAGAAAAATGATACCAGAGAAAAATGATATAAATATATATACTGATAAGGCCAGAGCTTCGCGCCCCGGCCTTTTTTTCATTGCAGATGCTGCTTCAGCGCCTTGATAACATCCATGACAAAGATACATTCCTTTTCTGTCAATTTATGCAATGTCTCCCTTAATTCATCTGTGTATTCACCCGTATATTCACCGGTATACGTACCAGGCTTTTTATGATCGCAGCAGGTATTCCACTTTCTGCCTGCCAGATTATCCAGGGAAATGTTAAGGACATCGGCAATCAGGATGGCATTGCCGGTGGTAGGACTTTTCCTGCCGTTTATATATTCGGACATGAGAGAGGTCTGTATGCCTGCCATGCGGCACAAATCTGCCAGCTTCATATTTTTTTCTAATAGTAACAGCTTTAAATACTCGTTGAATCCCATGTTCATACCTCCAGAAAGATATTAACATTTGTGCGTGAAAGCGACAATCTTTTATTGACAAACTAATGAAAGCTACATAGGGGGCGGCCAGAAGAAAAATGAATCTGAAAAATAAGTAGCAGTCAAGGCAGCTGCCATGGTAGGATTATATCATGGCAGCTGTAATAATGTGTATGGGAGAATAAGAAATGAATATATTAATAATGAAGCTCTGTTTCGTGTTCGTTGTAATCATTGCCATCCTGTGGATGAAGCGTCCTTTGTTCTGGGCCATTTCAGGCGGACTGGCGGCGGCCCTGGTTCTGTACGGTATCCGTGTACCTGACACCCTTTCCATCATGGGAAGGTCCATGGTCAGCAAGGACACGGTTACAGTGGTCCTGAGCTTTTACTTTATCACCTTCCTCCAGCGTATGCTGGAACGCAGGAACCGCTTAAAGCAGGCAGAACAGTCCTTAAACTGGCTGTTTAACAACCGCAGGGTAAATGCGTCCGCGGCACCTGCGGTCATCGGCCTGCTTCCCTCGGCGGGTGCCATGACCATATGCGCGGAGATTGTCAGGTCATCATGCCAGGATTATCTGAGCAATGAGGACATGACCTGTGTCACCAGTTTTTACCGCCATATACCGGAGAGCTTTCTGCCCACCTATTCCTCCATATTGATAGCGCTGGCTGTGTCTGGCGTGGGAGCAGGGGAATTCGTACTTGCCATGCTGCCGCTGGTGGCTGCTCTGTTCTTTATCGGGCACATGTTCTATCTCAGAAAGGTACCCAGGTCCACGGGACAGAAGACGGAGGAAGGCGGGAAAAAGGCGGCGGTTATGCTGTTTAAGAGTCTGTGGTCCATCATATTGATTGTAGTGCTGATTATTGCCTTTGACATACCGGTTTATGTGGCGACACCGATGGCAGCCGTCCTCAATATTTTTGTGGACCATCTGAAGCCATGGGAGATAAAGCCTATGTTCAGGACTGCGTTTGAGCCAATCATCATTTTTAATACTATATTAATTATGATGTTTAAGGACATTATTACCTATACGGGGGTCATCCATGAACTGCCTGTATTTTTCGGAGGTCTGCCCATTCCCCTTCCCATGGTATTTGCCCTGATATTTTTCTTCGGCACCATTATCAGCGGTTCCAACGCCATCATACCGCTGTGCATGCCCATGGCCATGGCGGCCATGCCGGACGCAGGCGTTCCCCTGCTGGTACTGCTCATGAGTTCTGCCTATGCAGCCATGCAGGTATCCCCTACCCATGTATGCCTGTTCATTGCCGCAGAATGCTTTAAAGTGGATATCGGCGCCCTGGTAAGGAGAAACATTCCCATGATTCTGGTGTTTTTTGCAGTTACGCTGGCATATACAGCTCTTTTGGGCGTGTTTTAAGCCCGTTGGTGCCGGAAATTGCGAAAAAATAAAGAAATTCCTTGACAGAATTTTTTTGCGTGTATATAATGATATGGCGTGCTGAAACACGTAATGTTTTCGTGCGCAAAAAGCTGATATACAGCAACCGCAGACAATATCACAGGAGGTGAAAAGAATGCCAACATTTAACCAGTTAGTGAGAAAGGGAAGACAGACCAGCGTTAAGAAGTCTACTGCACCTGCTCTGCAGAGGGGTTACAACTCCTTACAGAAGAAGGCTACAGAGGTTTCTGCTCCACAGAAGCGTGGTGTGTGTACAGCTGTTAAGACAGCTACCCCTAAGAAGCCTAACTCAGCACTCAGAAAGATTGCCAGAGTACGTCTTTCCAATGGCATCGAAGTTACAAGCTACATTCCAGGAGAAGGTCACAACCTTCAGGAGCATAGTGTTGTACTGATCCGTGGAGGAAGAGTAAGGGATCTTCCAGGTACCAGATATCATATCGTAAGAGGTACACTGGATACAGCAGGTGTTGCAAACAGAAGGCAGGCCCGTTCCAAATACGGCGCTAAGAGGCCAAAAGAGAAGAAATAATTTAGTTAGACCGCAGATTTGATTTGTAGGAATTGTGCCGGAATGATGATATTGACCTGTAGGTTGCAGGATTATATATTGTAGTACCGTGCATGAACGTGTGGAAGGTGCAGAGGAAAAACAGCAGCAGGCACCATGCTCAGTGCCGCGTTTAAAGACGCGCCCGCTTCGCAGGTGTGCTTGATTGCTAAGCTCGTGAGAGACCTCGCTAAGCACTCAAAGCACGAGTACCTATGATCTAATGAAACGCTGTAAGGGATCTGCAGCGCAGGTCTTTACAGTTCTATTAAGGAGGGAAGTAACGTGCCACGTAAAGGACATACTCAGAAAAGAGACGTTCTGGCAGACCCAATCTACAATAACAAGGTTGTTACCAAGCTGATTAACAACATTATGTTAGATGGTAAGAAGGGTGTTGCGCAGAAAATTGTATACGGCGCTTTTGACCGTGTTGCAGAGACAACCGGCAAGGACGCTATGGAAGTTTTTGAAGAAGCAATGAACAACATCATGCCTGTTCTGGAAGTTAAGGCAAAACGTATCGGTGGAGCTACCTACCAGGTACCTATCGAGGTTAGGCCTGAGAGGAGACAGACTCTGGCTCTTCGCTGGATTACCCTCTACTCCCGCAAGAGAGGCGAGAAGACCCAGAAAGACAGACTGGCAAATGAAATCATGGATGCTGCCAACAACACAGGTGCATCTGTAAAGAAGAAAGAAGACATGCACAAGATGGCAGAGGCAAACAAGGCATTTTCACATTTCCGCTTCTAATCTTTGGAATGTGTTTAACCTGTTTGATTATTTAAGGAGGAAAATCCCTTGGCTGGAAGAGAATATCCATTGGAGAGAACCAGGAATATCGGAATCATGGCCCATATCGATGCTGGTAAAACCACAACGACTGAGCGTATTCTGTATTACACTGGTGTAAACTATAAAATTGGCGATACCCATGAAGGTACTGCTACCATGGACTGGATGGCTCAGGAGCAGGAGAGAGGTATCACCATTACTTCCGCTGCAACCACTTGTCACTGGACCCTGCAGGAAAACTGCAAGCCGAAGCCAGGTGCATTAGAGCATCGTATCAACATCATTGATACTCCAGGACACGTTGACTTCACTGTTGAGGTTGAGCGTTCCCTACGTGTACTGGACGGCGCTGTAGGCGTGTTCTGTGCAAAGGGCGGTGTAGAGCCACAGTCTGAGAACGTTTGGCGTCAGGCAGACACCTACAACGTACCTCGTATGGCCTTCATCAACAAGATGGACATTCTGGGTGCGAATTTCTACGGCGCAGTAGACCAGATTAAGACCAGACTTGGCAAGAATGCAATCTGCATTCAGCTGCCAATCGGCAAGGAAGATGATTTCAAAGGAATCATTGACCTGTTTGAAATGAAAGCCTACATCTATAATGATGATAAGGGCGACGATATATCCATCATTGATATCCCTGAGGATATGCAGGATGATGCCGAGTTATACCGTTCCGAGTTAGTAGAGAAAATCTGCGAGCTGGATGACGATTTAATGATGACATATCTGGAGGGCGAGGAGCCCAGCAATGATGACCTTAAGAAAGCCTTAAGGAAAGCTACCTGCGAGTGTGCCGCTATTCCGGTATGCTGCGGTACTGCTTACAGAAATAAAGGCGTTCAGAAGTTACTGGATGCAGTTATTGAATTTATGCCTTCACCGTTAGACATCCCTTCCATTAAGGGTACTGACCTGGACGGCAACGAGGTTGAGCGTCATTCCTCTGATGATGAGCCGTTTGCTGCTCTTGCATTCAAAATCATGACCGACCCATTTGTGGGTAAGCTGGCATTCTTCCGCGTGTATTCAGGAAGCCTGAACTCCGGTTCTTACGTACTGAACGCAACCAAGGGCAAGAAGGAGCGTGTTGGACGTATTCTTCAGATGCATGCCAACAAGAGAAACGAGCTGGATAGGGTTTACTCCGGCGATATCGCAGCTGCAGTTGGATTTAAGGTGACTTCCACCGGCGATACCATCTGTGACGAGAAGAATCCGGTTATCCTGGAGTCCATGGAATTCCCAGAGCCGGTTATTGATATCGCTATCGAGCCAAAGACCAAAGCAAGCCAGGATAAGATGGGCGATGCGCTGGTTAAGCTGGCTGAGGAGGATCCGACCTTCCGTGTGCGTACCGATGAAGAGACTGGCCAGACCATTATCTCCGGTATGGGCGAGCTCCATCTGGACATCATTGTTGACCGTCTGCTCCGTGAGTTCAACGTTGAGGCAAACGTAGGCGCGCCTCAGGTTGCTTACAAGGAGACATTTACCAAGGCTGTTGATGTTGACAGCAAGTATGCGAAGCAGTCCGGTGGACGTGGACAGTACGGTCACTGTAAGGTTCACTTTACACCAATGGAAGCAAACGCAGAAGAGACCTTCAAGTTCACTTCTTCCGTTGTGGGCGGTGCTATTCCGAAGGAATACATCCCTGCTGTAGGCGAGGGTATTGAAGAGGCATGCAAGACCGGTATCCTTGGCGGATTCCCAGTACTGGGCGTTCACGCTGATGTATACGACGGTTCTTACCATGAGGTTGACTCCTCTGAGATGGCATTCCACATTGCCGGTTCCATGGCATTCAAGGAAGCTATGCACAAGGGCAACCCAATCCTGCTTGAGCCTATCATGAAGGTGGAAGTAACCATGCCGGAAGACTACATGGGTGATGTTATCGGTGATATCAACTCACGCCGTGGACGTATCGAGGGTATGGAAGACATCGGAGGCGGCAAGATGGTCCGCGCATACGTTCCGCTGTCAGAAATGTTCGGTTATTCTACGGATCTTCGTTCCAGAACACAGGGACGCGGAAACTATTCCATGTTCTTTGACAAGTATGAACCAGTTCCGAAGAATGTACAGGAAAAAGTACTTTCCGACCATAAGAAATAAGATAGATTCTTGATAAAAGGCTTGTAAACTAAAGGAAAATAGAATATAATGGTTGATAGCCTGACATTAACTATAATAGCCCATTATACAGGGCGCAAATTAAGGAGGACGTTATAAAATGGCTAAAGCTAAGTTTGAAAGAAACAAACCTCATTGTAACATTGGTACCATCGGACACGTTGACCATGGTAAAACAACTTTAACCGCAGCAATCACAAAGACTCTTCATGAGAGATTAGGTACCGGCGAGGCTGTTGCTTTCGAGAATATCGATAAGGCTCCAGAAGAGAGAGAGCGTGGAATCACTATCTCTACTGCACACGTTGAGTATGAGACAGAGAACAGACACTACGCACACGTTGACTGCCCAGGACATGCTGACTACGTAAAGAACATGATCACTGGTGCTGCTCAGATGGACGGCGCTATCCTGGTTGTAGCTGCTACTGATGGTGTTATGGCTCAGACAAGAGAGCACATCCTGCTGTCCCGTCAGGTAGGCGTTCCTTATATCGTTGTATTTATGAATAAGTGCGACATGGTTGATGATCCAGAGCTGCTTGAATTAGTAGAAATGGAAATCAGAGACCTGCTGAATGAATATGAGTTCCCAGGCGATGACACTCCTGTAGTTCAGGGTTCTGCTCTGAAGGCTCTGGAAGATCCTAAGAGCGAGTGGGGCGACAAGATTCTTGAGCTCATGAAGGCTGTTGACGAGTGGGTACCAGACCCAGTTCGTGAAACAGACAAGCCATTCCTGATGCCTGTAGAGGACGTATTTACCATTACCGGCCGTGGTACTGTTGCTACCGGTAGAGTAGAGCGTGGTACTCTGCACCTGAATGACGAAGTTGAAATCATCGGTATCCATGAGGATGTTCGTAAGAGCGTTGTTACTGGTATCGAGATGTTCCGTAAGCTGCTTGACGAGGCTCAGGCTGGCGACAACATCGGCGCTCTGCTGCGTGGCGTTCAGAGAACTGAAATCGAAAGAGGACAGTGTCTGTGCAAGCCAGGTTCTGTTAAGTGCCACAACAAGTTTACCGCTCAGGTTTACGTTCTGACAAAGGACGAGGGCGGCCGTCATACTCCTTTCTTCAACAACTATCGTCCACAGTTCTACTTCAGAACAACTGACGTTACTGGCGTTTGCGATCTGCCAGCGGGTGTTGAGATGTGTATGCCTGGCGATAACGTAGAGATGACCGTAGAGCTGATTCATCCAGTAGCTATGGAGCAGGGTCTTCGTTTCGCTATCCGTGAAGGCGGAAGAACCGTTGGTTCTGGTAGAGTTGTAAGCATCGTTGAATAATTTCGGCAAGCTTATACGCTAAAATCATAAAATAATATATCTGAATTGATATTGTGCCCAAACAGTAAAATTCCCCCGGAAGATGTATCTTCCGGGGGTTTTGTGATATCTGGAATGAAACTTAACCGCAGCACAGGTCCGTGTCCCATGTATAGGATCCCTTTGACGTGTCAAATCCATAGAAGTCGGCAAATGACAGCCTGAAGATGCTCCGGTCGGCGGACGGTAGTTTTATCTGGTTTTTTATCAGATACTGGTAAATACCGCTGCCTGATATATTTCCCACCATCAGTATGCTTTTCAGTACGCCGTCCTCCACCAGGGCTTTTCTGTAGTTTTGGCTGTCCTCCTCTGTTATGACCAGAGTGTGGCTGTCCAGGCGGTTGATGTCGCCAATGCAAAGGGCCGGCAGGCCGAAGAAGTTCATGGTGTTCTTCATGGCATATGTGTCCTCGTAGGGAGTGGGTATGCCGTACATGTTTTTGGCAGCCACGGCGCCCTGCTTCATGGCGTTGGGCCATATGCCGGACAGGCCGCACACATCCCCGGCCCCGTAGACTCCGGGAACAGAGGTAGAGAGATACTGGTCCACTGTGACGGCCCTGCCCGTCTCCACGCTGCAATGCTCCAGGAAACGGATTTCCGGGCGTACACCTGCCGCCGCAATGATGAAGTCACAGGCCAGTTCTTCGCCGTCCTCCAGAACCAGGGCGCTTACATTGCCCCGGGAATCCAGACGGGTCCGGCTTGCCCTGGCTGCCAGCCGGAAGCTGCATCCGTGGTGTTCAAAGAGTCTCTGGTACTCAGACGCAGCTTCGGCATCCAGCTGGAGGGGAAGGATCCGGCCGGCCATCTCCACGATTACCGGGGAGATTCCCCGCTCCATAAGGGCATAGGCTGCGTCCATACCCACCAGGCCGGAGCCGATTATCACTGCCCTGGCCCCTGGTCTCACGGCCTTGTCAATGGCCAGGGCATCGGACAGATCGCGGAAGCCGTACACATTTTCAGCCTCCTTAAGTCCGGGTACAGGGGGCAGAAGGTAATAGGCGCCGGTTGCCAGGAGAAGCCGGTCATAGGGGAGGAAGGTGCCGTCATCTAAGAGGATGCGCCTCTCAGCGCAGTCCAGCCGGACCATTGCCCTTCCTGGATACCAGGTTATGTTGTTCTGTTTAAAGAAGCCGGGCGGAATAAAGCTGATTCCTTCTGCGTCCCGCTCACCGCCCAGGTATTTGTGAAGCATACAGCGGGAATGGACCTGGTCATCCTTCGATACCAGGACGATTTCACCGTCCCTGTCCAGCTGGCGCAGGGTCTTGGCTGCGCTGATGCCGGCCGGGCCGGCTCCTGCGATAACATATCTCATGACTCCACCTCCTCAATCCAGATTGCCTTTTTGGGACATGCCTTTACACAGCTGGGTTCGCTGCCGCTGTCCTTGCAGAAATCACATTTGATGATGCGGCTGCGGGCTGTATTGTCGGGTTTAAGGACGCCAAAGGGGCAGTTCATTACGCACATGAAACATCCGGCGCACTGTTTTTCATCGTATTCCACGATTCCTGTTTCCCGGTTCTTTGAAAGGGCGCCGCTCATGCAGGAATTCACACATTCCGGTTCATCACAGTGGCGGCAGAAGATGGGGCGGTAGGAACCGTCCGGCTGCCGGCGGATGAAGTTGCGGCTTTCGTTGGCAGGATCTGTCAGATCCAAATCATATATGCTGCCTTTATCTGCCCTGTGGGCATTCATGCAGGCAAGTGTGCAGTTCAGGCAGCCATCGCACCTGCCGGCGTCAATCCATATCCGTTTCATAGCCGCCCTCCTATATATTCAGTGCCTGTCGTTTGTCCATGATGATTTGTTCTAGAATGTCCGCGGATTCACCTGCATGGCTGTTTACAATGATCTGTCCGCCGGTAAGGGCCTTCATGTCCTCTGTGAGGATCTTTGTCACCAGGCTGCTGCCTGTGATAAAGGGGGGAAGTCCCAGGTGAAGGGGAAGACCCAGGGCCAGTCCGAAGGCGCCGTCTGCCAGCGCCTGTTCCTCCAGCCACTGGGCGGCCGAGAGCACCAGGGGAAGCTGGGGAATGTCCACGTTAAGGGCCAGGGCCAGTTCCGTGGCCACCATCTCCAGTCTCCCGATGGCCAGACAGGGGCCGAAATTAAGCACGGGAGGGATGCCTAGGGACTCACAGACTGCCCGAAGCTTTGGACCTGCCAGGCTGGCTGCCTCCGGGGTCATGAGGCCGCAGTTTTCCAGGCCGCCTGAGGAACATCCCGCGGTCAGGACCAGGATATCCCTGGCAATGAGTTCTTTGGTCAGCTCCACGGTCAGGATGTCATGGCCGCCTGCCGTCAGGTTGGAGCATCCCACCACACCGGCGATTCCCTTGATATCCCCGGAAGCAATGAGGTCGATGAGAGGCTTCCAGCTGCCGCCCAGGAACTTTTTCAGGGATACCTCGCTGACGCCTGTGATGGTGTTGGTATTGCCGTGTTCCGGAAGGAGGTTTAAGGGCACCCGGGCCCTGCGGTTTTTGTAGGATTCCAGTATCTCGTCCAGGATTTCCCGGCTGATGCGCTCCCTGTCCTCAAACACAAAGGGTTTCAGCGCTGCATTCTGCTTCTTTGCCACGTCATCCAGGCAGATCTGCCGGATGTTCAGACGGTCGCAGATGGGTTCAATGCCGGGAAGGGTACAGTTGAATTCACTGAGCACGGCGTCGATGGCACCGGTGGCCAGGACAGCCTCGCTGGTGTAGTTGTTGCCTGCGTGGCCGCTGAAGATGTCCTGGTAATGAACGCCCCGAAGCTGCAGGTCCTGGCCCACACAGGTGCATCCCACCAGCCGGAATCCCCTGGCCCCTGCTGCCTTTGCCAGCTCCTGGACCTCCGGCTTCTTAAGCTGTTCCTGGAGATGGACGAAGATGGAGTGCTGATGTCCGGTAATCATGATATTGATGTAGTCCGGGTCAATCACCCCAAGGCCAACCGGGGCAGGGGTGATTTCGGGCTCGCCCAGCATGACGTCATTCAGCAGGTTGGTCAGCATCAGACCGTATACGCCGGTGGAAATGCCCAGCTTGAGACAGTGAAGCAGCATGTCTGTGGGGTCCGAGTTCAGGTTGGTGGAACATTTCACCACGCCGGCGCAGACCTCGGATTTGGCGCCTCCGGGCAGGATTCCTAATTCGTTCCACTTGGCCAGACGGGGAGCGTATGACAGCTTCTGCTGGAGCTTCATGGGAGTGTAGTCGGGAAGGTACAAATCGTCCAGGACTGCCTGGGCCACGGCTGCGGCGCGGGTGTGTGGGTCGCCCTGGGGGATTCTGAATAGCTGGCAGAGATGTTCCAGGGCATTCATCCCTTTTAAGGCTCCGCCGGAAAGTGCGGTCTCCTTTAAATTAAGGGCAGTGGTCTCCACTACGTGGATATAGCAGCCTGATCCTGCTGCCACTGCGCGGAGAAAATTCCTGGCCACGATTACGTCGGCGGAAGCACCGCAGATTCCGTGAGGGGCCTCAGGCGTGATACGGCAGGGGCCGTTGGAACAGAGGCGGCAGCATACGCCCTGGAGACCGAAGCCGCATTTGACGGACTGTCCTTCCACACGGTGGTGGGATGTTTCCATGGGGAGACCTGCTATGTAACATTCCAGTGGTTTGTCTGCGCTTTTACAGGTTGTGCAGCTGTAACAATGATTCATGATGGATACCTCCTGTTGAAATATATGGTTTGCGTAGGTTTGAATATCATAAAGTGGATAAAAATTATCCACTTTAGGGGCAAATAAAAATAGATGTATCAGCCGGATTTGTTAAAGAGCCTGTCCAAAGAGGTGCGTTTCAATTCCTCCTCCAGCACACGCTGGACTCTTGCCAGTTCACAGTGAACTTTGCAGCCGTCAAAACTGGCGGCATAGCCGCACTGGTATTGACTGTCCAGGCAGGGATTAAGAAAAAATTCCTCGTCCGCCGCCTTAATGATATCCAGGAGGGTCAGATCCGCCAGGCTTCGGTTCAGAATACATCCGCCTCCGGCGCCCCTGCGTATGGATACCAGGCCGGAACGCTCCAGCTTTTTCAGTATCTTGTATGCAAACTGTTTCGGCACCAGTTCCCGCTGGCATATCTGTTCCAGGGGAAGCAGTTCCCCGTCCTTCAGGGCGCGGATAATGCGGATTGCATAATCGGATTCGCGTGTTATCATCATAGTGTTATCACCTTATTGTTAAAATTGTAACAATTCTTATATACTATTATAGCAAAGTAGATAAAAATTATCAAGTATAAATGTGGTATTTATACAGAATGTTGACAGCCAGGGGGCTATGTGGTATGCTGATTCCGGCTTTTTGTGCGAAAACAGTATGTTTTTGGGGATAAAGCTGATTTGACAGAGTAAAATTGGGGATAGACAGGGGGTATTATGAGCAGACCGCACAGTTTGACAGAGGGAAACATTCTCACATCTCTTATGGGTTTTGCGCTGCCTGTGCTGGCTGCTTTGTTTTTGCAGACCATGTATGGGGCTGTTGACATGATGATTGTGGGGCAGTTCAGCCATGCGGCGGAGGTGTCCGCGGTGTCCACGGGCAGCTGGATCATGCAGACCATAACTACGGCCATCGTAGGACTGGCTATGGGAACCACCATTCTTTTGGGCAGGAAGATTGGGGAGGGGCAGCCTGAGGAGGCTGGCCGGGTTATGGGCGCCAGCATATGGATATTTGCTGTCATCGGTCTGGCGGTGACTGCGGTCATGCAGTTTCTGGCAGTTCCCTGCACCGCATGGATGCGGGCGCCGAAAGAGGCATTTGACAGTACCGCGGTGTATGTGAAAATCTGTTCCGCGGGCTCGCTGTTTATCGTGGCCTACAATCTGCTGGGAAGCATATTCAGGGGACTGGGAAATTCCAGGCTTCCCCTCATATCCGTGTCCATTGCCTGCCTGGTGAATATCGCAGGGGACCTGTTGTTGGTTGGGGTATTCCACATGGCTTCTGCGGGAGCAGCCATAGCCACGGTGTTTGCCCAGGCGGTCAGCGTGGTGCTGTCAATCCTGATTATCAGAAAACAGAAGCTCCCCTTTGCTTTTCGCAAGGAGAGCGTTCGTTATGACAGGCAGCTGGCCGGCCGGGTGGTGAAGCTGGGTTTCCCCATTGCTTTTCAGGATGTGCTGGTGTCCATATCCTTCCTGGTTATATCAGCCATTGTCAATACCCTGGGAGTCATTCCTTCGGCCGGTGTAGGCGTGGCTGAAAAACTCTGCGGTTTTGTGCTGCTGGTGCCATCTGCCTACGGGCAGGCCATGTCGGCTTTTGTGGCCCAGAATATCGGCGCCAGGAGACCGGAACGGGCCAAACGGGCCCTTGCATATGGTATACTCACTTCTCTGGGAGTGGGCGTGTTCCTGGCGTATTTTTCATTTTTCCACGGAGATCTGCTGGCTGGTGTGTTCTCCAGGGACCGGGAGGTGGTGCTGGCGGCGGCAGATTATCTGCGGGCCTATGCCATTGACTGTCTGCTGGTATCCTTCATGTTCTGCATGACAGGTTTCTTTAACGGATGCGGAAGGACCGCCTTTGTCATGTTTCAGGGAATCGCGGGAGCCTTCGGTGTCCGCATACCGGTGTCCTATCTCATGAGCCGTCTGGTTCCGGTGTCCTTATTTAAAATCGGTCTGGCCACGCCGGCCTCCACATTGCTGCAAATCCTGCTCTGCGGCATTTATCTGAAGGTGCTGAACCGGGACCCTCTGCTGCATGGAACGGGGGAGCCTACCAGTCGCCCTCATCAGACCATATAATCCGGATGAATTTGGCCATAAGAGGGATATAGCTTATGACAAAGGACAGAAAGGCGGCTCTGAGGACCGTCTTTTTCTTTTCCTCCGGCACTGCCATGCCGACGCAGATGCCCAGGGACAGGAGACAGAATTTTAACAGTCCGATGGTCTTCCAGTCGGACTCCCAGATGTACTGGTTGGCGCAGCGAATCAGTTTTTTCATAGGTATACCTCCTTCTATTGAGCGCTTCTTACATGGTTTCTTATACTTACAGTTTAGCACATGGGATGGACGGATGGAAGGGGCTCTTGACAGGTTTGGGGAAACATGCTACCATAAAATGCAGGATTCATTATACGAAACAGAGAGCGCGCAGAACATGATGGTACTGAAAGCATACAGAAGAAGGCCCCGGCGGAACCGGGTGTTTATATATAGAAGATTTGAGACATCAGGACGGCAGAGAAATCTGCCGTCTTTTAATTTGGGAATTCATTCCGGTGCAGTGAGAAAGGACTAAAATCATGGAAAAGAAAAAAACGACGGCTAAGATTGTATTCAGTCTGGGAGAAATTTTGGTGGGAAATATGATGTACGCGGCAGCAGTGGTGCTGTTCATTGTGCCGAACGGTCTCATTACAGGAGGAACCACGGGACTGGCCCTGTTTGTGAACCATAGCCTTGGCATCCCCATCAGCCTTTTTGTCAGCGTGTTTAACGTGGCCATGTTTCTGCTGGGGGCATGGGTGCTGGGTAAACAGTTTGCCCTGACAACCGTACTCAGCACCATTATCTACCCGGTTTTGCTGGGGGTGATGGAGGGAAGCGGATTTGGCGGATTTGTGCTGGAAGAGAAGCTGGTGGCAGTGCTCTATGCGGGGCTGCTCATAGGCGGGGGGATCGGTATAGTGATGCGGGCAGGAGCCTCCACAGGGGGCATGGACATTCCTGCCCTGGTGCTTAAGAAAAAGCTGGATGTGAATGTGTCCATGACTCTGTATATCATGGACTGTGTGGTTCTGGGGCTTCAGCTGATTGAGGCTGATTCCCATGCCATTCTCTACGGTATCATACTGATTATCGTGTATACCATGGTGCTTAACCAGGTCCTTATGTCGGGAAATGCCAGAATACAGGTGAAGATTGTCAGCAGAAGGTATGAGGAGATCAACCGCCTCATAGCGGAGCGCATTGACTGCGGTACCTCCCTGCTGCATATGGAGACCGGTTATCTCCACAGGGAGCAGGAAATGATTCTGGCGGTGATTTCCAGGCGGGATCTGCCCAGGCTGAACAACCTGGTCATGGATGAAGACCCGGAGGCCTTTATGATTATCAACCAGATTAATGAGGTGAGAGGCAGGGGCTTTACCCTTAAGAGAGTATATAAGGAAGCGCGGCAGTAAAGTGCAGACAGGCCCCGCTGCAGGCGGGCCCCAGCCCTATGTTATACCGCTTACATGCTGCGAAATACCGGTATGTAGAGAAGCAGGGTGATGAACATGGCTGCCGCGCACAGCAAAATCAGTACATTGACCGTGACAAGTGACATGTGGGGGAAGAGCAGCAGTAGGAAAAGCACCACGAACAGAAGCGCGGTACAGCATTTGCCGAACCACTTGGCGCCGTTTAACTTCTTGCCTTCCCGGAGCTTGATGGCGCCCATGATTAGCATGAAGCCTTCTTTCAGCACAAACAGGACCAGAAGGAGCAGAATCAGGGGATAACGGCTCCACAGACAGAGCAGGATGGCGCCGTGGGTCAGCTTATCTGCTAGGGGGTCCAGGAATTTGCCGAACTCCGTAATCATATTGAATTTTCTGGCGATCATTCCGTCGAACATGTCTGTGATGGAGGATATGCCCATGACAATGGCAGCCCTGTAATAGTCTGCATCTGTGGATGCCTTCAGGTACAGCCACACAAACACAGGAATCATAATTAAACGGAAATACCCCATCAGGTTGGGGATGGACAAAAGCTCCTTTTTTGAGATATGCCTCATAATACAGCCCCCCTCTTTGAAAATGGCAATTATTTAATTTAATTCTACTACATTTCTTGCTAAAAGAAATATTTTTTTTTATAATAAGAGTAAATTAAATTTTCACAGGGCGGGCAGCAGAAGGAGGAAGGAAAATGGCAGAGGATTTTTTGTTGAAAATAAGAGGCGGGTATAACCAGTTTACAAAGGCGGAGAAAAAGGTGGCTGATTATATCCTGAGCAGCCCCAAGAAGGTTCTGTTCATGTCCATCACTGAGCTGGCCGAGGCCTGCGGGGTGGGGGATACCAGCGTGTTCCGCTTCTGCAAGACCATGAACTGTAAAGGCTACCAGGAATTCAAGATGCTTTTATCCCTGAGCCTTCATGAGGGAAAGCAGGGATTCGGACAGATGGAGAGCGATATCAGCCTGGAGGACTCTTTTTCCCAGGTGGCGGAGAAGGTTCTCAATTCCAATGTAAAGGCCCTTAAGGAGACTCATTCCCTGTTAAAGGAGGACGTGTTCCGGCGGGTCGTTGAGTGCTTCCATAAGGCCGGACGCATCTGCTTTTACGGAGTGGGTACCAGCATGACAACAGCCATGAAGGCAGCTGATAAATTTCTTAAGATTGAGCCAAAGGTCTACTGTTCTCCTGATTCCCATATGCAGGCCATGATGGCCTCCACCATGTCCAGGGGCGAAGTGGCTGTTATCTTTTCCTATTCCGGGGCAACCAAGGACACCATCCATGTGGCCCAGCTGGCCAGGCAGGCAGGCGCGGCCATTGTCTGTGTGACCCGGTTCATCAAGTCGCCTCTTACGGCTTACGCGGACCTGACCCTCTTGTGCGGGGCCAATGAAAGCCCGCTGCAGGCAGGCTCTTCCTCAGCGGAAATCAGCCAGCTTTTCCTGATTGACATGCTGTACACGGAATATTACAGGACATATTATGACAAGTGCAGTGTAAATAATGAAAAAACTTCCGCGTCTGTCATGGCAAAGCTGTGCTGAGAGGGGGAGCGGACGAAGCCGGCTAAAACGTGTTTTAACTTTAACATAGAAGTTCCAGGCTGCCTCCTGTAATCAGGGGACCTGCCTGGAACTTTTGTCTTAATGCCCGCTTTTGTTATGGACCGGTATGGAGGAATTGCTCGTCATAGCGCTTTTGTGCATAGTTCAGGGCATCCTCCGGCGTCATCACCTGGCTGTAGGCATTTTTCACTGCCATGCCTATGATGCTGAGGAAGCTGCGCTCGTCAAAGGGCTGGGTGGAGAATTCGGGGGTACGGCGCCCATGGGCCAGGCCGAATCCGTCCTTGGCCAGGTTCAGCCAGGGGAAGGTGTTGAGTATCTCGTAATTGTCATAGGACTTACGGCAGGGGGATACGCTGCCCAGCAGCGTGGCCGCGGAGGCCACGGGTTCGCTGCACATCCATTTGATGAAGGAAAGGGCGTCCTCCGGCCGTTTGGTATACTTGGCCACTCCCAGGGAACCGCCTCCGATAACTGGATTGCGGCCGGGCGTCAGGGCATATCCGATATTTCCCGCTACCCGGGAGGAATGGCTCAGAAGGTCTGAGGCATAGTTGCTGTAGAGGATGGCCATGGCCACATTGCCCCCTGCAAAGGTAGTGGCTGTGTTGGTCCACCAGGAACAGTACTTGGGGTCAGAGTATTCCTTCAGGGCGATGAGCTCCCTGAGGGAACCAATGGCCGCCGGGGAATTCAGGGTGACCCGGCAGTCCTCGTTATAAAGATTCTCCTGGTGGCTGAACAGTCGGGCCAGGTATTCGGAACCGGCCACGCCGGTGGATCCAAGTGTCATGGTAGCCCCGTATTCCACGGGAGAGGATGGGGTGCATGCCTTGGTGAAGAATCTGGCAATCTGGTTGAACTCTTTAAAATCCTGAGGCGGCCGGAGCTCCTGGCGGTATGTTTCGTGATACATCCTGCGGTAGATGGGGCTTTCAAACAGGTCCTTGCGGTAGTACAGCAGCTGTACGCTGGGGGTGGAGGGCAGGGCATATACCCTGCCCCTCACTATGGAATACTGGTTGATGGTCCCGTCCAGGAAGGTGTCCAGACAGCTGGAGATGCCGGGGTCAATCTGGTCCAGGGGCTGCAGAATCTTGTCCGCGAACCAGGACAGCCATGTCACGTCCAGGCGCAGCACATCAAAGACAGAATCATGATGCATATGGTTGAAGGCCTCATATATTTCCTCGTAGGAATAGATGGTGATGTTCACAGGGACACCGGTTTTTTTCGTGTAGATGCGGGACAGGTTGCGCATGGTGTAGGCGCTGGGGCTGTCCAGGGTCAGCACATTTAAGGGCTTTTTGGAGGATGGGATGAGGATATCCGCAAACCAGTCCCTGAAGCCGGAATTCTCCAGCAGCAGGTAGGGATGTCCGCTGCCCTGTCCGCTGTCCTGTCCGCTGTCCTGTCCGGTGCGCAGGTTTGGTTCCTCTGATTCTTCCGGACCGCTCTTTTCCCCCTTTTTTTCTTTTGATATATCCTGAATCAGGCACTCCGCCGCAACCTTTCCCAGCTGCCGGTAGTTAAGTTCATATTTCTGGAAATCATTTTCTGGCATGGTGAACATGGGGGATACCGTATAAATTTCTGGGCTGTCCCCGGAATAGAAGGTGTTCCATATATCCTTGACGCTCTCCGCAAAGCCGTAATTGGAAATGAAGATGGCCTGGGGGGCGGCAGCGCCGAACATCTGCATGATATTCTGCAGCTTGCGGTAGGGGTCTGTCTGGATGTGGTTTATCCGGCAGCCCGATGAACCAGCGATGCTCATAAATCCGTTGAAAAAGTCGGATTCATTGGGCAGCTGGAGACTTCCGGTGAGAAGGCACAGGCTGGAGAAGCCGCGCTCCAGCGCCCTTAAAGCCAGCTCGCTTCCTGCCCGGTGATAGTCAAAGCCTGCATAGGGGGCTGCAAAGGGAGGGCGGCGTTCCGCAAATACCACATGGTCCGCCAGCATACCCTGCTCGTCCAGATAGGGATTGGCGTCGGCAAAGGAACAGCAGGAGACTGCTGCCATGCCCTGGGCCATGGAAGAACGGACATCCTGGATGGCTGCATATTCCGCCTCCCGGTTGTCATCGCTGGTCAGATACTGGGACACGCTGTAGCCGTGATTTTCCGCATATGCCTTAAAGCTCAGATAGAAGTCTATATATTGTTTGGAACGGATGTTGGGGAGAATGACCGCAAGGGTATTGGACCTGCCCTTCCTCAGCAGCTTGGCCCGCTCATTGGGCACGTAGCCAAGGGCAGAGGCGGCGTCCATGACCTGCCGTATTTTTTCACTGCTCACATTTCCCTTGCCGTTGAGAACGTTGGAAACGGTGCCCTGGGCCACTCCGGCCGCTTTAGCAATGTCTTTGATAGTAGTCATCTGCCGGTTCTCCTTTCAAATGGTGCACCTTAAATGATGCATTCCAGGTTATATATTTGGTTCAATTCTACCATATGGCGGGCATTTTGTAAAACTGTTGCGGTTACGATTCAATAAAAACGGGAATCTGTAGATGAGACAGCTTGATAAAAATACGTTAAAATGTAAAAAATATGCAAAAAGTAGAAAAAATTCATGTAAAACCCGGTTAAAATATAGGATAAATGTGCAAAATGCCTTAAAATAATATTGACACGTTTCAAATACAATGCTATGATGAAATTACAGAACAGATGACAAATTCCCAATAGTTTAAGAGGAGGTATGTATTGTGAAAAAAACAAAAAAGATTGCAGCAGCTGTCCTGGCCATGACTATGGCAGCAGGCCTTGCCGTCACCGGATGTTCCGGAAAGGGAGGAAGTACGGACACAGACCCGGCGGCCGCAGAGCAGTCTAAGGAAACAGCTGGAAGCGCCGGCGAGTCCAAGGATGACGCAGCTAAGGCTGACGACGGCGCACTTCACCTTACATTTTATTACCCGGTTAATGTAGGCGGTTCCGCAGCGCAGCTGATTGAAAAAATATGTGCGGATTTTAATGCAGAGAACCCTGATATTTTCGTGGAGCCTGTCTATACAGGCAATTATGACGATACCGTGACAAAGATTCAGACAGCCATGCAGGGCGGAACGCCTCCGGATGTGTTTGTAAGTCTTGCAACCCAGCGTTTCACCATGGCATCCACAGGCATGGCCATGCCTCTTGACGAACTGATTGAGGCTGACGGGGATGAGGGAAAAGCTTATATTGATGATTTCCTTCCGGGCTTCATGGAAGATTCCTATGTGGACGGAAAAATTTACTCCATACCATTCCAGAGAAGCACCATGGTGCTGTATTATAACAAGGATGCCTTCAAGGAAGTGGGCCTGGATCCGGAAGCGCCTCCTACCACCTGGGAGGAACTGGCTGAATACGGCCAGAAGCTGACAAATGACGGCCGCTATGGAGTGGGAATCGCGCTGAATTCCGGTTCCGCACAGTGGGCATTTACGGGCTTCTGCTTACAGAACAGCACCGACGGACAGAACCTGATGAGCGAAGACGGCAAGAGTGTATATTTCAATACACCGGAGAATGTGGAGGCGCTTCAGTTCTGGCTGGATCTCCAGAATGAGTATAAATGCATGGCAGAGGGAATCGTACAGTGGACCGACCTGCCCACACAGTTCCTTGCAGGTGAAGTGGCCATGATTTACCACACCACCGGCAACATGGCCAATATCCACGACAACGCGGACTTTGATTTCGGAACAGCCTTCCTTCCTGCCCATAAGAGAGTGGGCGCGCCAACAGGAGGCGGCAACTTCTATATCTCCAGCAATATTTCCGAGGACAGGGTGCAAGCTGCATGGAAGTTCATCAAGTTTGCCACCTCTACGGACAGAGCGGCACAGTGGAGCCTGGATACAGGTTATGTGGCTACAAGACAGTCATGCTTTGACACGGATCTGATTAAGGATTATTACGCAGAGGTTCCCCAGGCATCTGTTGCTTACGAGCAGCTGCCGTACGCAAAGCCTGAGCTTACTACATACAATGCGGCAGAAATCTGGAGAGTGTTAAATGACAATATCCAGGCAGCCGTGGTTGGCGATATGTCTGCCCAGGAAGCGCTGGACGCTGCCCAGGAGCAGGCAGAGGAAGTTTTGTCAGAGTACCAATAGAACGGATGAAACGTAAATGTAATACCTGTTAGGAAACAATAAGGCGCTGTGGCCCGGTACCATGCGCGGCAAAGGCAAGACCTTTGCTGCGCAGCCGGGCATATACAGCGCCTTAAGAGACCGGGGCGTGTCACAGGCCGCGGCACGGCAGGCGGAATATGAAAAGGCTGGTGAGAGGATGAAAACCAAGACAAAGAAGCAGCGTGAAATCAGGAATAATGCGACAGCCTGGGCCCTGATGGCCCCGGCGCTTATATTTATGCTGGCATTTACAGTGTTCCCTATATTCAGGAGCCTGTATCTAAGCCTTTCAAAGTACAAGCTTGGTATGGACGGCGCCGAGTTCATCGGCCTTGAGAATTATGTGAAGCTGGCCGGTTCCAAGCTGTTCTGGAAGGTAATGAAAAATACCATTGTATTCGCCCTTATGACGGTGATTCCCAGTATGGCGGTGGGCCTTGGCCTGGCGGTTCTGGTAAACCGCAAGGGCAAGCGGGTGGGATTCATCCGCACGGCCTATTTCTACCCGGTGGTTATGCCCATGATTGCCATTGCCAGCGTGTGGATGTTCATTTATATGGCAAAGAACGGTCTTTTTGACCAGCTGTTAATCGCCATCGGCTTAAAGCCCATGAATGTGCTGTCCAGCAAGAGTACGGTGCTTCCGGCCATGGCGGTGATGTATGTCTGGAAGGAGGCGGGATACCTGATGGTGTTCTTCCTGTCCGGCATCCAGAGTATATCCGATGAGGTGATGGAGGCTGCCAGGATTGACGGGGCAGGCAACTGGACCGTGTTCAGGCGCATCACCATGCCCCTGCTGGCGCCCACATTCCTGTTTGTATCCACGATTGCCTTTACCAACTGCTTTAAGCTGGTGGACCATGTGGTCATCATGACAGAGGGAGCGCCCAACAATGCAAGTACCCTGCTTCTGTACTATATTTACCAGCAGGGCTTTACAAACTTCAACTACGGCGTATCATCGGCCCTGACCGTAATCATGCTGGGACTTCTGCTTGTGGTGTCCCTGCCCAGATTCATCAGCCAGGATAAGAAGATACATTACAATTAAAGGAGGGAGCCGGTATGAAACAAGTTAAAAGTACTGCAATTTCTGTTTTCGCCCTGGCCCTGGCGCTTATGTGGCTGGCTCCTCTGGTCTGGCTGGTGGGAACCGCCTTCAGCGAGCCTACCTTTCATATGACCTTTCTTCCCAACAGCCGTTTTACCTTTGGGAATCTGTCTTATGTGTGGAATGCCATTCCCTTTGCCCGGTATTACCTGAATACGCTGATACTGGTGGTGGTGACCTTCTGCGTACAGTTTGTCACATCCACTCTGGCTGCCTATGCGCTGGCTGTCATGGATTTTAAGGGACAGACCCTGGTGTTTGCCGTTATTTTCATGCAGATCATCATTCCAAATGACGTTCTCATCACACCTAACTTTATGACACTGGCTGACCTGGGACTGACCGATACAAAGGTGGGCATCATGCTGCCGTTCTTTGGAAGCGCCCTGGCTATTTTCCTGCTGAGGCAGCATTTTAAATCCATTCCAAAGGCCCTGGCTGAGGCGGCCAGAATTGACGGCGCCAACACCTGGCAGACCATCTGGAGGGTGTACATGCCCTGCGCAAAGCCTGCCTATATGTCCTTTGCAGTTATTTCCGTCAGCTACCACTGGAATAACTACCTGTGGCCTCTGATTGTGACCAACTCGCCATCCAACCGCACACTGACCGTAGGCCTGGCTATCTTTGCAAAGTCCAAAGAGGCCAACATGCAGTGGGCCAATGTCTGCGCGGCCACCTTTATCATTATCCTGCCGCTGCTCATCGCGTTCTTCTTCCTGCAGAAGCAGTTTATGAACAGCTTTGTCAGCGCCGGAATCAAAGAGTGATTAGGGATATGAAACCAGTTATGAGAGGAGAAGTGTTATGAAACTGCATTTTTTCGGATGCGGCAGCGCCTTTAATCCTGCAATGGGAAATACATCTGCCTGGTTTGAGATGGACGGATGCCTGTTCCTGGTGGACTGCGGCGAGACAGTATATGAGCTTCTGATGAAGCGCAGCGATCTCAGGGAATACAGGCAGATATATGTGCTGCTGACCCATCTTCACGCGGACCATGTGGGAAGCCTTGGGTCCCTGATTTCTTACAATTACTGTATCCTGGGAAGAAAAATCTGCGTTATCCACCCCAGGGCCACCGTGGTGGAGCTTCTGCGGCTTATGGGCATCAAGGATGAATTTTACAATTATTACCAGGAACTTCCGGAGGACGTGGGCTGTCTTAGGGCTGAACCGGTGCCGGTGGAGCATGCGGACAATATGGACTGCTTCGGGTACATTCTGGAGGCAGAGGGGATGAGGATTTATTACAGCGGTGATTCCGCACGGATGCCGGAGCGGATTGCCGGCATGCTTAAGGACGGGAAGCTGGACGCCGTTTACCACGATACGTCCCTCCACAATCCGCCAAGCCCCAGCCACTGCTACGTAGGTGTACTGGAGGAGACGGTGCCGGAGCAGCTGAGGCACAAAGTATACTGTATGCACCTGGACGGGGAGTGCAGGGACATGCTGGAGTCCAGGGGATTCCGGGTGGCCGAGGTTGGCTGATGGGATATGGCCGGCGCAACGGGATAGCCGGATGATGTATGACTGATGTTGAATAAATGAGATGTTGCTGAGTGTGAGAATGCCCCGGCAGAGGATGGATGATTCCTTTGCCGGGGATTTTTTGTTTAAAGAATCCCTGGGGGGCGGCAGGGAAAGGGAATCCGGCAGAACAGACGAGTCGGACGGTAGTTTATGGTAAAATAAGGTAAATATCTTCGTATTACACAAACATCTAAAAACACCCCACAAAATATAAAAATCACCTCATTGAAACACAACTGTGCATAATGTATGATTGATGTGTAGAAAATAATCACTGATTGTATAAAATGTATAATCCGTGATTGAGCCGCTGCACTAAGCTCGAAAAGACCTCGCTAAGTGCCAGCGACATGTATCGCACGTAAGCACCTGAAAGACAGGTGCTAAGTGCTCATAACAAGCCGCTGCACTAAGCTCGAACGAACTTTACTAAGTGCCAGCGACATGTATCGCACCTAAGCGCCTGAAAGACAGGTGCTAAGTGCTCATAACAAGGAGGAGAAGGGATGAAACGAAGATTAGCATTACTACTTGCAGCTGCAACAACAATTTCTCTGATGGGGTGCGCCACTTCCAACCAGAAGGCGGCAGAGACAACTACGGCCGCTCAGACACAGGAGGCCAAAGCGGAGACGGAGAAGGCGGAGACAACAGAGGAGGCTAAGACGGCAGAGAGTGAAAAAGCTGAGCCGGAAACAGGAGGGTATGCTGTCCAGCCGCGCTCCATCAAAGACAGGACGCTTAAGGTGGGTCTGATTCCCGTAACCATGAACACGGCCTACACCATGACCATTAATGGGGCCAAGAAACAGATTGAGGACAAGGGGCTGGATATAGAACTGCTGGTACAGGCTCCGGCCAGCAATACAAGCACTATTACGGAACAGGGCAATATCATGGAGAGCATGATACAGCAGGGCGTGGATGCCATTGCGCTGGCAACCGAAAGTGACAATTCCATGCTTCCATATCTGAGGGCAGCGGCAGAAGCAGATATTCCGGTATTCCTGTTCAATATGACAGAGCTGGACAAGGACAATATTTACTATGTTTCCAGCATTGGTTATGACCAGTACAATGCAGGCCTGGAAATCGGCAAATATGTGGCAGAGCACTACGGGGACAAAGAAGTGAAGCTGGCAATACTGGAAGGCTATGCAGGAATTGTAAATACTATGAGAATCGACGGCTTTAAGGCGGGTATACAGGGTAAGGATAATATACAGATCGTAGCTTCCCAGACAGCTGACTGGACAAGGGAGAAAGGACAGAGCGTCACCGAGAGTATACTTACCTCTAATCCGGACATTAATCTGATTTTCGGCGATTACGATGAGATGGTGCTTGGCGGTCTGGTGTCTATCAAAGAAAGAGGTTTGTTAGATCAGATTGATACCATTGGATACGGATGCACCAAGGACGGTGTGGCGGCGATTGAGAACAATGAGATGACTGCTACTATTGATGTGGGCGAATACGGCACAGGCATTGATATCATCGACGCCGTGAATGATTTCTGCATCGAGGGCAAGAGTGTGGAAAAGGTAATCAACCGGCCTTCCAAGGTATATGACAAGAACAACATAGGTGAGCTGGACCGGGTGATATTTGAATAATGACGGACTCATGGGCACAGCGGAAATGAATGCTGTGCCTGTCTTATATCAGGAGGAATCTGTATGGGGAATAAAAGAATGTTTATTATACCGGGCGGTATGATTGAATGCGACCTGGCTAATATGGTGGCTATGCCCGCGCTGGCAGATGCAGACAACAGGGAAACCGTGAGCCGCTGGGTAAAATCACCTGTTTATTATGTGCTCATAGAAAATGAGGAGGGACCGGTCCTGTTCGACACAGGATGCCATCCCAAGGCTATGACAGACCGATGGGACATGGGAAACAGGAAACGGACTCCGGTGGCCCTGGAGGAGAGCCATTTTGTGGTAAATGCCCTTCTGGGGCTGGGATACAGGCCGGATGATATTCCATGGGTTGTGGTATCCCATCTCCATGAGGACCACGCAGGGGGCCTCGAGTTTTTTAAAAAGTCACGGATTCTGGTAAGTGACCAGGAATTTACCCAGACCATGCGCATGTACGGATTGGGAAGGACCTCAGGCGGTTACATAAAAAAGGATATTGAAGCCTGGCTGGCAGCAGACCTTAACTGGGAAACCATGGATGAGGAGGAAGCGGAACTGTATCCGGGCATCCGTGTACTGAATTTCGGACCAGGCCATGCATACGGAATGATGGGATTACTGGTGACTCTGCCGGGAAGCGGCAATTATATAGTGGCATCAGACGCTGTCAATACTGCAATGAATTATGGTCCTCCTATGCAGTATCCGGGGCTGGCCTATGATACAAGGGGATTTGAGCGGACCATTGACCGCATCCGGAAGCTGGAAAACAGATATCATGCCCAGGTTCTCTTCAGCCATGATATAGACCAGTACGAAACATACCGGAAAGCGCCTTTGGAGTGGTATGAATAGTAAGAGTGAGGTGGATGGATGTTTTCAGAAGAAGATGTTGTTTTAAAAATGGAAGGTATCTATAAAGCTTTCGGAAGTGTGAGGGTTCTGGAGGGTGTGGATTTGACCCTTCACAGGGGTGAGGTGTTAGGGCTTATCGGTGAAAACGGGGCAGGAAAATCTACTCTGATAAAGATACTCTGCGGAATCCACAGAATGGATAAGGGTTCCATTGTTCTGAGCGGAAAAAAGGTGGATATCCTAAATGCATCCCATGCCCAGAAATTGGGAATTAGTACTATATATCAGGAATTAAGCGTGATGCCGGACCTGAACGCAGTGCAGAACATATTCCTCAACCGGGAGCTGACGCCGCAGAGGACTCTGGTATCGCGCCTGAAGCAAAAGCAGATGAAGGAGATAGCGGGCAGGGTTCTGAGGGACAGCCTGAATGTGGACTTGGACTTGGACAGACCTCTGCGCTATCTGCCCCTGGCCCAGAAGCAGATGGTGGAGATAGCCAGAACCGTGTACGCTGATGCGCAGATCATTATCATGGATGAACCCACTGCAGCCCTGGAGGCCAACGACAGGGAACAGCTGTTTAAGGTTATCAGGCGGCTTAAGGAAGGAGGGCACTCCATCATATTTATTTCCCATCACCTGGATGAGCTGATGGAAATATGTGACAGAGTCAGCGTGCTGAGAGACGGTCAGAAAGTCTCGGAAGGGTATGTGAAGGATTATACGGTGGACCGCATCATATCAGCCATGGTGGGAAAGGAACTGAAAAACCAGTACCCTAAGACAAAGGTTCCCATAGGGGAGACCTTGCTGGAGGTGAAGGGACTCACTAAAAAGAGTACCTTTGAGGACATTTCCTTTGAACTACACAAGGGGGAAATTTTAGGGCTTGCCGGCCTGGAAGGATGCGGTAAGAACGAAGTCATAAGAGCTGTGTTCGGGGCTGCGGTCTATGACAGCGGCACAGTGAAGATACATGGGAACAGCCTGGAGTCAGGCGGAGTCAGGAAAGCAATGGATGCAGGGATTGCGTTTGTGCCGGCGGAGCGGAAGGTGGACGGCCTTTTCCTGAAGCAGGACATAGCGTGGAACATGACCATTGCCTCCCTGAAGCAGATTTCCAGGGGCAGGACCCTGGCACGCCGGCTGGAGGACAGGGTTTCTGCGGATTATATGGAAAGGATGCGCGTCAAGGCAAAGGGAATCCGGCAGGGCATAAGCGCATTGAGCGGAGGAAACCAGCAGAAGGTGATGTTAGCCAGGTGGATGATGATGGGAGGGGACGTATTCCTTCTGGAGGAACCTACCAGAGGAATTGATGTGAATGCAAAGACAGAGGTCTATGAAGCCATCGGTGAATGTGTGAAGTCCGGAAAAGGCGTTGTCATTGTGTCCTCAGAGGAAGAGGAGGTCCTGGGCATCTGTGATAAAATCCTGGTGATGAAACAGGGAAGGGTAACCAGGGTTATGGATGCAAAATCAGCCACAACGGAAGAAATCAAGCATTACTCCGTGTAGCTGTATTTGATTGTAAATCTTATATCTGATATAATGGAGGGCATATGAAAAGTAAAGCATTAAAAAATGTACTCAATGTAAACGGGGTAGGAATCATAGGCATGTATCTGGTGGTGTTCATCGGACTCAGCATTGCATGTCCCAATTTCCTGAAATTCTCCAATATCATGATTGGAATACGGCAGGCGGTTTACACGGCTATCGTGGCCTTTGCAATGACCTTTGTCATCTCGCTGGGAGGAATCGACCTGTCCGTCGGATCCACGGTAGGAATCAGCGGTATGGTCCTGGCTGCCATGATACTGGGCGGTTACAATATTTATCTGGCGATAGGCGTGGTAATCCTGTTAGGGGCATTCATCGGCCTGGTTAACGGCCTTCTGGTGACCAAGCTCAGGATTGCGTACTTTATCGCTACCCTTGGAACCATGAGCATACTGAGGGGCCTGATTTATGTGTATACAAAAGGAATACCGCTCTACGGTCTCAAGTATCCGGAAATCCAGTTTGTGGGTCAGGGATATATCGGGGTCATTCCGTTTCCAATTATTCTCACCCTGATTATCCTATTGGTGTGTTATTATCTTTTCTATAAGACAAAGTTTGGAAGATACACAGTTTCCATTGGAAGCAATGAGGACGCAGCCAAGCTGGTGGGAATCAATGTGGATAAAATAAAGATTCTTGTTTTCATGCTGAGCGGGGTGCTCTGCGCCATTGTTGGCGTGATACTGGCATCCAGGAGCGAGGCCGCTGTACCGGAGGCCGGAAATGCGTATGAAATGGACGCCATTGCAGCTACTGTCATTGGCGGGACCAGCATGTCGGGAGGAAAGGGGAATATGGTGGGCACTGCCTTTGGGGCGATTCTCATGGCAACCATTAAAAATGGTCTGAGCCTGCTGAATGTTAATACCTTCTGGCATCAGGTGGTCATCGGTATCTTCATCCTGTTTGCAGTGGCGCTGGATGGATATGCATCCACCCGGGCGGCCAGGAATGGATAATAGTCTGGGGAGGGACGAGTCTGTTGAAGGTTTTGATTGCTGACGATGAGATTAATATTATTTTGCTGATAAAAAGCCTGATTGACCGCCAAAAGACAGATGTGGAAATCGCAGGGGAAGCAGGGGACGGAATTACTGCCCTGGAAATGGTGCGCCAGCTGAAACCAGACGTGGTGATAACCGATATCAGGATGCCGGGAATGAACGGAATGGATCTCATACGGCATGTGAGGGAAGAACAGATTCCCGTGGAGTTCGTAATTATCAGCGGATACAGTGAATTCGAGTACGCCAGAAGCGCGATTCAGTATGGTGTATCAGATTATTTGTTAAAGCCCATTAAGAAGGATGAGCTGAATGATGTCCTGGCCAAGCTGGAAAGCCAGAGGGCCAGCAGGAGAGAACAGCAGATGCAGTTCAACCTTATGGAGGACAGGCTGGCATCCAACAATGGGATACTGCGGAAGAACCTTTTGCAGAACCTTCTGACGGGGGACGGGGAGCTGTTCAGGCAGGCCCTTGGGACCGGGAAGGTTAAGGATATTTTTGATTACAGAGGCAGCTTCTTTACCGTGGCGGCAGTCAAGCTGGACTGCGTGTCGGATTCCGAATACCAGGTGCCTGAACAGGCGGTTGAAACCATAACTGCTAAAATCATGAGAAAGCTTAAGGCCTGCTGTCATGAAACCGAATTCATCATCAGCCGGTCCTGGGGCTATATCTGCCTGAACTACGATGGCGGAGAACCTGCCCTGGACCATATCTGTTCCGAGCTGGGGGAGATGCTGGAACGTACGGAATATAAAAACGATCTGTTTGAGATGACGGTGGGAATCGGCAGCCGGGTTTCATCCCTGGAACATCTGCCGGATTCCCTGGAAACGGCCGTTAAGTCCGTAATGCTGCGTATTGACCTGGGAGTGGGAAATATAATCCGCTATGACCGCCTGCCGGAGAATTATAAGAAGGATTCTTATCCCCTTCCCAAAGAGTTTGAGGTGAAGATGGAACGGCAGGTCCCTCTTCTGGCGGCCGGAAAGCTTGTACTTATTGGCGAGGAGGCCATGAACAGGGCGGTGGAGGGGCAGTACCGGTATTACAGGCTTTACGGCCTTTTGGAGGAGATGCTTGAGAGGACCGGTCTTGTATTTTCGGATATCATGAAGGACTATGAGATTCCTGATGCAGAGCCTTATATCAGGCGCCTGGAAAACTGTACTACTTTGAATCAGCTGAAGCTGGTGTGGGCGGATTACGTCAGTGTGAGCTGCGAGCTGTGCCAGAGACAGAAGGACGGCATGGGAAGCCGTCCGGTGCGGATGATTAAGGAGTATATCGGAGAGCATTACAGCGAGAACATTACGCTGAACGATATAGCAGACATCGTGTTCCTGAATCCCGCTTATCTCAGCGCCATGTTCAAGAAGGAGACAGGACAGACTCTTACCCAGTATCTGATAGATGTCCGTATTGACAAGGCAAAGGAAATGCTCAGAAATCCTGAGAGGACCATCGGAGAGATTGCCTGTATGGTGGGATATCAGGATGAACGGCATTTCAGCAAGCTTTTTTCCAAGATGACCGGTGTGAAACCAACAGAATACCGCAGATTCTATGTTTGATGGATGGTGCCTATGATGAGCAAGCTGCAGACCAACCGTTCTTATTTTTATTTGCTGCTGGCAGACCGTATATTTGTGGTTCTGCTGTTTCTTTTCCTGTTTTTTGGCCTGTTAAGGACCAGGACAGGAATTTTTGTGGTGGTCCTGTTCTTTCTATATCAGGCAGTGATGCTGGCGGTGTTCTGTATCCGGTTTCTGGGACCGCTGAGGGAGATTGAGAAGATTTCTGAGATGATTGCGCAGCCTGAGCGCCATATGGCGGATTTAGAAGGGGGAAGGCCCATACACCGTCTGATTCAATATGTAAAGCAGTCAGTGGAAAATGAATACACCTCCCAGATGCTGGCATCCCAGGCGGAGATTCATGCCCTGCAAAGCCAGATTAATCCCCATTTCCTTTACAATACCCTGGATACCATACGCAGCATGGCCATCATACGGGATTCGGAGGACATAGCCCAGATGGCAGAGTCGCTGTCCATGCTGTTCCGATACAGCATAAGCAGGCCGGGCGAGATGGCTACTCTTAAAGATGAACTGGATAATGTGAAGAATTATCTGGTGATCCAGGGATACCGCTTTCCGGGGAAATTCAAGTATCAGCAGAGAATAGAGGATGAGGAACTTCTGCAGTACAAGCTTCCCGTGCTTACCATACAGCCCGTGATTGAGAATGCCATCCATCACGGACTGGAGACAAAGGTAGGAGGGGGACAGGTCAGTGTGTACGCCTATAGTACACAGGAACGCTTTATTATCCGCATTGCCGACAACGGAATGGGCATGACGGAACAGCAGATGGACAGTCTCAGGGAAAGGCTGTCCAAAGGCAGGTTTATCTATGAACAGGACAGAGACTTAAAAAAGCGGGGAAATACCGGAATCGCCCTTCCCAACGTGAACCAGAGGATTAAATTCTACTACGGGGATGATTATGGAATCAAGGTGTACAGTACGGCGGGCATAGGCACTATTGTGGAAATCATTCTTCCAGCAGCCGCGGATTCAAAGGGCGGTGAGTCATGAGGATAGAAAAGATACGGCTGGATGAGGTGAAAAAGACCTATGGAGATATAAAGGCCCTGGAGGACATCAGTCTTTCCCTGTACCAGGGGGAGCTGCTTTGCGTTGCAGGTCTCAGCGGAAGCGGCAAATCCGTGCTGGCGGATATCATCAGCGGCAGGACGTCAAAAGGCAGGGGAAGGATGTATGTGGACGGCAGACCGGCTGTATTTACATCCATCAGCCAGGCCCAGACTGCCGGAATTTTCTGTGTGCGGTATAGGACATCGGTCATCAATGATATTTCTGTGGAGGAAAATCTGTGCCTGCTGCAGAAACAGAGCTGTATGTCCTTTCCGGCCAGGCAGGGAATCATCCGCATGAGGGAGACACTTAAAGCATTGGAGGTTGATTGCAGGCTTCAGGCCCCGGTGGCCAGTCTGAGTCTGATGGAGCGCCATACCATAGAAATATGCAGGGCCTTCTGTGCCGGCATGAAGGTACTGATACTGGACGGGATTGCAAGGGATTATACACAGAAGGAAACCGAGTATATGAAGAGGCTGGTCATACGTCTGAAAGAGAAGGGAATATCCATATTGTGGATAGATACAAGGCCGGAGATCATGCTGGACGCAGCGGACCGTCTGGCTGTCCTGAGAAAGGGACGGCTGGCAGCCGTATTGTACCGGGAGGAATTTGACCGGCAGATGATCGACCGTATTATAATCGGTGAGAACCGGAAGGTGGGGCGGGAAATCATCCGGTCCCAGGCAGAACCCGGAGGGCGCGGTATGCTTCTGTCTGTGCGGGAGGTGCGGGCCACGGAACTGCGGGATGTGAGCTTTCATGTGTGTCCCGGCGAGGTGGTGGGTTTCATCCATCCGGATGACACATACTGCCGGGAAATCGTACGCCTTCTCAGCGGGGAGCTCAAGGTGGAATCAGGAAGCGCGTGGCTGGCTGGCCGTCAGGTGGAGCTGGCAGGTGGAAGAAAGAACATGGTCAGATACGGTTTTGGATATATTGAGGATTACAAGAAGAGTCTTTTTCCAAAGCTGGATGTGGCCGAGAACCTGACCATTGCCGGTTTGGAATACTTTGCTCCCGGAGTGGGGGTACGGGAGAAGCTGGAACAGGCGGTTGCCTGTGATTATCTGGCGCTGCTGGATATCCGGGAGGAAGATCTGAAACGGCCCATTGAGACTCTGAGCCACAGGTGCCAGCTGAATGTGGCTTTGTATAAGTGGATTATAGCCAAGGCAAGACTGATTGTCATAGATAATCTGTTTTCGGGTACGGACATATTGATGAGAAATTCGGTCAGGGAATTTCTGGAATTTGCAAAGGGCAGGGGAATCGGTGTTGTATACTGTTCCCCCAATGAAAGCGAACTGTCGTCCGTGTGCGACAGGCTCTATGAATTAGCGGAAGGGAAGGTTTCCTGTAAGTAGCACATACAGGCAGCCTTCCCTGTTTTTCTGCATTTTTTTGTTTCCTGATACTCTTACGGCAATCTATCTGACTCAGATATAGTGATGCTGCAGGCGTTTTGGAACACAGCGGGAAGGTATGATTCCTGTTCATATAATTAAGAGACATGTAATAAAAAGTTCATTGAAAAAGTAAACTTATTTATGTATGATGTATCATGTATCCTATTTTGGAGAAAGTTGGGAGGAATTCATAAATGAAGAAACCATTCGTTAAAGGAGGTAAGGCCCTGACCCTGGCGGCGGCCCTGCTGTGCGGTGCGGCGTTCCTGGGAAGTTTTACGGCCTTTGGGGCCGCAGCTCAGGCGGAGAGTCAGGCAGGCGCCCAGGCAGAAGCCCAGGTATTCACGCCGGGAGTGGCAGGCCAGATTACCTCCTGTAAGATTTCAGGAGATAAACAGAACGTTGAGATTGGATTTTCCAGCAGCGGGGATGTGACGGGAACAGACGGAAACATCTACGTCTTTGAGATGCAGCCTTACGAGGAAGAGCTGGGAAGCCGCAGCAATTTTATTGCTTCCTCACCTGCCTTAAGTGCTGCCTCGGTAAGCGTGCCCTTGAACCTGGGCACACCGCAGGATAAGCTTTATAGCCGGTTTGTCCTGGCTGTATTTGACGGAACTAAGTTCATCAAGGTCAGCCAGCCCCACTACATAACCAATCCGGAGCTGATTGCTAAGAACCAGACGCCTTTTAATGACCCTCTGACTAAGAAGGGTCTTGTGATTGAGATTGACATGCTCAGCGACGCCTTTGACCTGGGCGTGAAGCATGTGACCACCAATATCGCATTTTCCCAGATTATGGGAACCGGAATTGATTACCAGTATGACGGAAAGACGTACCATTTTAACAAAGGCGTGGTAGACGCTTATGACAAGACCATCAGCGCGCTGTCCAACAAGGGGATGACGGTTACGGTTATCCTGCTTAATGACTGGAATCCCAATACGCCGGATTTGGTGTATCCGGGCACACAGAAGAATTCCAATGCATTTTATTACATGTTCAACGCGGAGACCGAGGCCGGATTTGACCAGACCAAGGCAATCGCGTCCTTCCTGGCCCAGCATTACAGCGGCGACAATCCTAATTACGGCAAGGTGTCAAACTGGATTATCGGCAACGAGATTAACAACCAGCAGTGGAATTACATGGGGCCCATGGACCTGACGAATTATGTGAAGGCATACCAGAAGGCATTCCGGGTCATCTACACAGCTATCAAGAGCACCAATGCCAACGACCGGGTATATTTTTCACTGGACTATAACTGGATGAACGAGATTGACGGCAAGCTTAAGTACGGAGGCAAGGAGATTGTGGACAGCTTTAACTCCATAGCCAACACCCAGGGACAGATGGACTGGGGTCTGGCCTACCATCCATATCCATGCCCCATGACAGAGCCGGAATTCTGGGATGATCCGCAGTCCACAGGGCTGTTCACAAATGACTTTAACTCACCGGTCATCAATTTTGCCAATCTGAACGTGCTGACAGATTACTTTGTACAGGATACCCTGAGGGCGCCCGCAGGCAATGTGCGCCACATCATCCTTACGGAGCAGGGCTTCACATCCTACAGCCCTACCAGGGGAAACATTCCGGAGATTCAGGCGGCGGCCTATGCTTACTCCTATTACCTGGTGGACAGCAACCCATATATTGACGCCTACACGGTCAGCCGTCAGGTAGACGCGCCCTCCGAGGCAAAGGACGGATTAAAATTCGGTCTGTGGGAGTGCGACATGAACCAGCCTAATCTGATTGTGGCTACCAAGCGCAAGAAGATATGGCAGGTATTCCGGGATATCGACAAGAAGAACGCCACCCTGGAGGCCACTGAATTTGCAAAGCCAATCATCGGCATCAGCAAGTGGTCGGATGTGGTTCCCAACTTTAAGTGGAAGAACCTGGAGAAATAACAGTTAAGGCCGGATTCAGTTGACAAACAAAATCCAGCGTGTAAAATATTTAAATATAAGCGCTTGCTGGCGGCGGCCTTTGGGGCCGCCGCTTTTTGGCGGGATACAATGTATGGACGAAAGGAATAACATATGGGCTTAATTGTACAGAAATTCGGAGGAACCTCTGTGGCTGACGCCGCCCGGCTGCGCCATGTGGCTGAAATTATCACGGATACATACAAAGCCGGCAACCAGGTAGTGGCAGTGCTGTCTGCCCAGGGGGATACCACCGACGAGCTGATTGAGAAGGCAAATGAGATCAATCCCCTTGCCTCCAACCGGGAGATGGATATGCTCTTGTCCACCGGGGAGCAGATGTCCGTGGCCCTCTGCGCCATGGCAGTGGAGGCGCTGGGATATCCGGTTATTTCCCTGACCGGATGGCAGGCGGGAATGGTTACCAATACCGTGGCCAGGAATGCCAGAATCAAGAAGGTAGATACGGAGCGCATCGAGACAGAGCTGAATCAGAAGAAAATCGTGATTGTCACGGGATTCCAGGGAATCAACCGCTATGAGGATATCACCACCCTTGGCAGAGGCGGATCTGACACGTCCGCGGTTGCGCTGGCTGCCTCCCTTCGGGCGGACCTGTGCCAGATATACACGGATGTGGACGGGGTATATACGGCTGACCCCAGAATCGTGAAGGACGCAAGGAAGCTGGATGAGGTCACCTACAATGAGATGCTGGAGCTGGCTACCCTGGGGGCCCAGGTGCTCCACAACCGTTCCGTGGAGATGGCAAAGAAATATAATGTGAAGCTGGAGGTGCTCTCAAGCTTTACAGGGCATCCGGGTACAAAGGTGAAGGAGGTTGCAAAACGCATGGAGAAATCATATATCAGCAGTGTGGCTAAGAATGTTAATATCGCAAGGATTGCCCTGATAGGGGTGCCCAATGAGATTGGCACATCCTTTAAGGTGTTTTCCCTGCTGGCCCAGAACCACATTAACGTGGACATCATATTACAGGGAATCGGCCATGAGGAGGGCAAGGACATATGCTTTACCGTTGCCCAGTCCGACCTGGAGGCGGCTTCCGTGCTCCTGAAGGAGCATCAGGAGTCCATTGGCTTTGGCCATCTGGAGACCAACAGCCATATTGCCAAGGTTTCCGTGGTGGGAGCGGGTATGATTAATCATCCTGGCGTGGCTGCCACCTTGTTTGAGGCTCTCTACGACGCCAACATTAATATCAACATGATATCCACCAGCGAGATTAAGATATCCGTACTGGTGGATGAAAAGGATGCGGAAAAGGCCGTACAGGTCATTCATGACAAGTTTTTTTCCATGGGTTAAGTAAATAATGGGTTTGTGACAAAAAAGAGTTGCGGCGGTTCACATATTTCGTGAAAGCCACAGCTCTTTTCGTATTTACGAATCTTGAATTTCGTTAATATTTTCACCTTTTTAGTGGAAAAGAGCTTGCTATTTGACAAATTTATTATTATAATTGTATGTGGCAATATTTCTGCTTTTTTTTGCGACGGGCCTGAGAATGGGTTTTCCGTTGCTTAGATATTGTTAAACTTATGAATGATGGAGGACTGGAAAATGAGTAATTCAGCACAAACTTCAGCAAGCAGCCGCATAGCAGCCCTGCTTGATGAGAACAGTTTTGTTGAAGTCGGAGCCTATATAACGGCCAGAAGCACTGACTTTAACATGACTGAGCAGGAGACCCCCGCTGACGGTGTGGTTACCGGCTACGGTACCATCGGCGGATGCCTGGTGTATGTATACAGCCAGGATGCGTCTGTATTAGGCGGCTCCATGGGCGAAATGCATGCAAAGAAAATCTGCAACATCTATTCCATGGCTATGAAGATGGGAGCACCTGTAATCGGTTTGGTAGACTGTGCAGGTCTGCGTCTTCAGGAGGCGACCGATGCCCTGGACGGCTTCGGCAAGCTGTACTTAAGCCAGACCATGGCTTCCGGCGTGATTCCTCAGATAACAGCAATCTTTGGAACCTGCGGCGGCGGCATGGCAGTATCTGCCGGCATCACAGATTTCACCTTCATGGAAGAGAAGTCCGGCAAACTGTTTGTTAATTCACCTAACGCCATTGACGGCAATTATAAAGAGAAGTGTGATACCTCCAGCGCAGATTTCCAGAGCAGGGAATCCGGACTGGCAGACTTCACAGGAGATGAGGCGTCCATTATCGCTCAGATCCGCGCCCTGGTTTCCATCCTTCCGGCCAACAACGAGGATGATATGTCATACGGAGAGTGCCAGGATGACTTAAACCGTATCTGCGATAATATCGAGGGATGCACTGGTGACACGGCTCTGGCCCTGACACTGATATCCGATAACAGCTTCTTCATGGAGGTTAAGAAGAATTATGAACCTTCCATGGTGACCGGTTTCATCCGCCTGAACGGGACAACCATCGGATGCGTGGCTAACCGCACGGAAATCTATGAGAACGGAGAGAAGAAGGAAACATTTGAGCCTGTCCTGTCCGGCAAGGGCTGCGACAAGGCAACTGATTTCATTCATTTCTGCGACGCATTCAATATTCCTGTACTCACACTGGTGAACGTAAAGGGCTACAAGGCCAAGATGTGCAGCGAGAGAAGGATTGCAAAGGCAGCCGCACGCCTTACCTATGCTTATGCCAATGCCAGCGTTCCCAAGGTAACAGTAATTGTTAAGGAAGCATTCGGAAGCGCATACCTGACCATGGGCAGCAAGTCCATCGGCGCTGACGTGGTATATGCATGGCCTGGTGCTGTCATCGGTATGATGAATCCGTCTGAGGCAGTGAAGATTATGTATGCAAAGGAAATCGCCGCATCCGGTGATGCCGCCGCACTCATCAATGAAAAGACAGCAGAGTACACCGCACTTCAGTCCAGCGCTGTAGCAGCAGCCAAGAGAGGATATGTAGATGACATAATTAAGGCAGGGGAGACCCGTCAGAGGGTAATCGCAGCCTTTGAAATGCTGTTCACAAAGAGAGAGGACCGTCCGTCTAAGAAGCATGGCACGGTTTAAAGAGAGGTGACAGGTATATGAGACGATTAATGAAACGAGTGGCAGCAGCAGTTCTGATGGCCGCCTGCCTGTTGAGCCTGTCAGCCTGCTCAGCAAAACAGGATGAAGCCGGGACAGCTCCCCGGATTGCCACGGACGGAACTCCTGTAGATGATATGATGGCAGAGTATGCCAAGCTGACAGCGGTCCAGTCTCTGGGCGTCAGCACGGATGGGCTGATTGCACAGAAGGTCATGTCGGAAGCCCAGGGTAATGCAGTTATGGCAGCCATCTGTGAAGAGCAGATTAATGCAAGGAAGGAACTGGGGGAAGTCAGAAGCATTGACATTGAAGACGCAAGCGTGGTACAGATGGCAGATGGTACCTATACCGTTATGCTGCCTGTTGCATTCACCGAAGGTTCCATGCAGTATGTCATGAATCTGAATATGATTTCCCAGCAGATAGTTGATGCGGAATTCACTGAGCTTGCTTCAAATGAAGAAGAGGGCAAGACCATCGGGCAGCTGATGGAAACAGCTACCGTATATGCGGTAATCGGTATCGGCACCGTGTTCGCGGTCCTTATATTCATCAGCCTGCTGATTGCCTGCTTTAAGTTTATCCACAAGTGGGAGACAGGCCAGAAGGAAAAGGCAGCACCAGTTGCACCAGCACCGGTTAAGGCGGCAGCACCTGTACCTGCGGCAGGCGAAGACCTGATGGGCGACGCCGAGCTGGTGGCAGTGATTTCGGCAGCCATTGCAGCATATGAGGGAACTTCTTCTAACGGACTGGTGGTTCGTTCCATCCGCCGTGTACAGAGGTCTAAAGGCAGATAAGAGGACGGGAAACGTTCCATAACTATTTTCATTCAGGAGGAATTGAAATCATGAAGAATTATACAATCACAGTTAATGGTAAAGCATATGCAGTAACCGTAGAAGAAGGCGCTGTATCCGGCATTGCAGCAGCCCCGGCAGCCCCGGCAGCACCAGCAGCTCCGGCTGCACCAGCCCCGGCCCCCGCAGCAGCTCCTGCTCCTGCAGCAGCTCCGGCAGGTGCAGCAGGTTCTGTCAGCGTATCCGCACCTATGCCTGGCAAGGTAGTGGCTGTTAAGGCAGCGGTAGGACAGGCTGTGAAGAAGGGTGACGTAATCCTGGTTCTGGAAGCCATGAAGATGGAAAATGACATCGTGGCTCCTCAGGATGGAACCATTGCCAGCATTAATGCGTCCACCGGCGATTCCGTTGAATCTGGCGCGGTATTAGCTACTCTGAACTAATTATAGAGATGAGCCCATAGCAATGTGGGATTCATTATGGAGGGAACATTATGGATTTTGGCAATATAATTAACAACCTGCTGAACCAGATGGCGTTTTTCCATCTGGGAGCAGGCAACTATGTAATGATCGTAGTGGCCCTGGTGTTCTTATACCTTGCTATCAGGAAGGGATTTGAACCCCTGCTGCTGATTCCGATTGCATTCGGTATGCTGCTGGTTAATATTTATCCGGATATCATGTATTCTCCGGAACAGACGTCCAACGGAACAGGCGGACTTCTGTGGTACTTTTTCCAGCTGGATGAGTGGAGCATTTTGCCCTCCCTTATCTTCCTGGGCGTTGGAGCCATGACAGACTTTGGCCCCCTTATCGCAAACCCAATCAGCTTCCTTATGGGAGCTGCCGCACAGCTGGGTATCTACTCTGCTTATTTCTTCGCCATCCTGTTAGGGTTCTCCGGCAAGGAATCAGCAGCCATCTCCATCATCGGCGGTGCGGACGGCCCTACATCCCTGTTCCTGTGCAGTAAGCTGGGACAGACCCAGATCATGGGACCTATCGCGGTTGCGGCTTACTCCTACATGGCGCTGGTTCCAATTATCCAGCCGCCATTTATGAAGCTTCTGACAACTGAGAAAGAGCGTAAGATTAAGATGGAACAGCTTCGTCCTGTATCCAAGCTGGAGAAGATTCTGTTCCCCATCATCGTAACCATCGTTGTATGCCTGATCCTGCCATCCACAGCACCTCTGGTAGGAATGCTGATGTTAGGCAACCTGTTCCGTGAGAGCGGCGTTGTGAAGCAGCTGGCTGATACGGCAAGCAATGCCCTGATGTATATTGTGGTTATCCTGCTGGGGACTTCCGTAGGCGCCACCACCAGCGCAGATGCATTCTTAAATGTAACCACCATCAAGATTGTTGCCCTGGGCCTGACCGCATTTATCTTCGGCACCATCGGCGGTGTGCTTTTAGGCAAGCTCCTCTGCAAGATTACAGGAGGAAAAATCAATCCGCTTATTGGTTCTGCCGGCGTGTCCGCAGTTCCTATGGCGGCCCGTGTATCCCAGAAGGTGGGAGCAGAAGCAGACCCGACCAATTTCCTGCTGATGCACGCAATGGGACCAAACGTTGCAGGCGTTATCGGCACCGCAGTTGCGGCCGGTACCTTCATGGCAATATTTGGGGTATAATGGCATAATATATTGACAATGACAGCCGTTTCGCCTGGCCTGTGAAAGCACCGGACGGGCGCGGGCGGCATGTATCGCACAAGCGCCTTAAAGACGGCGCCAAATGCTCATAACGAGGAGGATTATAACTATGGCAGAGATAGAAAAGAGGCCAGTGAAGATTGTGGAAACCGTCCTTCGTGACGCCCACCAGTCTTTGCTCGCAACCAGAATGTCCACAGAGCAGATGCTGCCCATTATTGATAAGATGGACAAGGTAGGCTACCATGCGGTTGAGTGCTGGGGCGGCGCTACCTTTGATTCCTGCCTCCGTTTCCTGAAGGAAGATCCATGGGAGAGACTGAGGAAACTGAGAGACGGATTTAAGAACACCAAGCTGCAGATGCTGTTCCGCGGACAGAATATCCTGGGATATAACCACTATGCAGATGATGTAGTGGAGTACTTTGTACAGAAGTCCATTTCCAACGGTATTGACATCATCCGTATCTTTGACTGTCTGAACGATATCCGCAACCTGGAGACAGCTGTAAAAGCCACCAACAGAGAAAAAGGACATGCTCAGATTGCGCTGTGCTATACTCTGGGCGATGCCTATACACTGGATTACTGGAAGGATATTGCAAAGAGAATTGAGGACATGGGCGCTGACTCCCTGTGTATCAAGGATATGGCAGGTCTGCTGACACCATACGCGGCAGCAGAGCTGGTACAGGCTCTGAAGGAAGGAACAAGCCTTCCTATCGACCTGCATACCCACTACACATCAGGCGTTGCTTCCATGACTTATTTAAAGGCAGTAGAGGCAGGATGTGAAATCATCGACTGCGCCATGTCGCCTCTGGCTCTGGGAACCAGCCAGCCGGCCACTGAGGTTATGGTGGAGACCTTCCGCGGCACCCCATATGACACCGGCTATGACCAGACACTGCTGGCTGAGATTGCAGACCATTTCCAGCCCATACGTGAGCAGGCCCTTAAGAGCGGCCTTCTGAACCCGAAGGTTCTGGGAGTTAATATCAAGACCCTTCAGTATCAGGTGCCGGGCGGAATGCTGTCCAACCTGGTAAGCCAGTTAAAAGAGGCCGGACAGGAAGACAAGTACCGCCAGGTTCTGGAGGAGATTCCGAGAGTGCGTAAGGACTTCGGCGAGCCTCCGTTAGTTACACCGTCATCCCAGATTGTGGGTACACAGGCTGTTATGAACGTTATCATGGGCGAGCGCTATAAGATGGTTCCGAAGGAATCCAAGAAAATCATGCTTGGTGAATTCGGCCAGACAGTTAAGCCCTTTAATCCGGAAGTGCAGAAAAAGATTATCGGCGACGAGACACCCATTACCTGCCGTCCTGCCGACCTGATTGCTCCACAGCTTCCTCAGTTTGAGAAGGAATGCGCGCAGTGGAAGCAGCAGGATGAGGATGTTCTCAGCTATGCGCTGTTCCCGGCAGTGGCCAAGGATTTCTTCGAGTACAGGGCTGCCCAGCAGACCAAGGTGGACAGCAGTGCTGCCGACAAGGACAGCAAGGCTTATCCGGTCTAATTGCAGTTATAGATGAAATAAAAGAAGGCAGTCTCCATATCAGTTGCAGATGTGGAGGCTGCCTTTTTGCGTGCCCGGCGGGAACAGGTTCTAAAGTTTCTGGACCAGATGGATCTTTTTGTACTTTACAGGGGAGATGCCGTACTCTTTTTTAAACAGATGATAAAAATAATTGATGCTCTGAAAGCCGCTTTCATATATTACGTCTACAATCTCCATATCTGTGTGTATCAGAAGATTAGCAGCATAGTTAAGCCGTTTTCCGTTGATGTAGGCAGAGGGGGTGATTCCCAGATGCTTACGGAACATTCTGCAGATGTGTTCCGGGGAACGCTGTGTCTGGCGGACAAGATAATCCATCCCCATGGTCAGGTTTTTGGGATTGGATAATCCCTCCAGGGCAGGAACAAGCCAGGCCGGCAGATTGGAGGCATCCGAGGACCTTTTTTGTTTTTCCAATTCAGGAATGATATAGGAATACATAATGTCAATAAGGATTGCTCTGAGATGGGTGTTTTTTTCCTCCATATCAGAAGATGACAGCTGGTTAAGAAAGGACAAACGATTTTGGATCATCAGCGTGTCAATGGTGCTTAACCGGACAATCGGGGAGTGGGAACCAGCAAACAGTTCTTTGCGCGGGGCCTGAGAGTTATAAAGATAACCAAAAAGAGAATTTACCGTATAAGCCGGAAAGGCCAGATTAATATGTACAGAGTCCCCGGTCTGTATTTTGGTGTGGATATCACCGGGACGGATAAGAAGCAGATTTCCATGCCCAAGTTTGATTCGGTCATTATTTAACAAAATATCCAGTGAATTCTCAGTCACTAGTATGATTTCATAAAAATCATGGACCTGCGGGTATTCATTTGCATCAATCAGTGTACGGATTGAGTAATAGACCTCGCAATCAATGGGGAATACAGATGGAGTATTTACATTTTTAGCTGAAATTTGCATAAGAATAGTTCCTCTCCCTGCCTGAATATCCAGTTGTTTTTGTCTAAATATCAATATAAAACAATAAATATCAAAAGTAAAGAAGATTTGGGGAATAAAATAAGATATAGTAAGAACATAAATGAATGAGCTCATTTAAATGAAAACAAAAACTATGTAATGATATTAGGAGGCAAGCTTTATGAAGAAGATAGCGTTAGCAGCAATGATATTAGGAATGGCCGGTGTATTGGGTGCATGCAGCATGGATGGAGACGGAGCATCCAAGACAACAGGAGGAACAACCGTGGCCCAGGGGACAAGCCAGGAAGAGAAAGGTCAGAAAGAGAAGGCCGGAGAAGGGGAAGAGCAGACAGATACGTCTGGTGCAGGGAAGTCAATTGCAGGTATTGTGTTCCAGGAAGATCAGTTTTTTAAGCTGATGTCGGCTGGATATGAGGCGGCTGCAAAGGATCTGGGGTATGAAATCCAGCTTTCCAATGTCACAAATGATCAGATGAAGGAAACTGAGCTGGTAAATACATATACAGCACAAGGAGTTGCCGGCATCGCCATCTCCCCTCTGTCCGCAACCATTTCTCCGGAGGCACTTAAGGTTTCAAGCGATAAAGGGGTCAAAATCTGTGTGGCCAATACGGCCATGGACTCATACCCTTTTTCCATAGCAGCCTATACCTCGGATAATTATGCCTTTTGTAAACAGACTGGCGAGATTGCAGTAGACTTTATTAAGGAAAAATACGGGGATGAGAAAATCGAGCTGGGAATCCTTCAGTTTAAGACACAAATTCCAGAAACCTCAGCAGAGAGGGTCAACGGCTTCCTTGCTGCCCTGGATGAGGGCGGGGTAAACTATGAGATTGTTTCCAACCAGGATGCATGGCTCCAGGATACAGCCATTGCAAAAGCAGGAGACATGCTGGCCGCCAACCCGGATATTGATATCATGTTTGCTGCCAACGACGGCGGAACCATCGGTGCTGTTATGGCAGTGGAAAATGCAGGACAGGCAGGCAAGACCTTTGTATTCGGTACTGACGCGTCTGAGCAGATTGTGGATTTGCTGAAAGCAGATAATGATATTCTTCAGGCCGTCACAGGACAGGATCCGTTTCAGATTGGATATAAGACGGTTGAGACTCTGGTCCAGTCCATTGAAGGAAAGGATGTGGCGGACCAGGGAAAGACAGTAATTGTGGAAGGTATACCGTTAAGACGCGGCGATACAAAGCAGCTGGATGATTTTATGTCAGACCTTAAATCCAAAATGTAGCTGAGTTCGTTACCGGTAAGAATAAGGAGTATGCCATGAGCATTTTGAGAACGGAAGGGATTATAAAGGATTATCCGGGAACAAGAGCATTGGATGATGTCACCGTATCCTTTGACAGCGGAAAAGTCCATGCCTTTATCGGAAAGAACGGGTCGGGAAAATCAACCCTGGTTAAAGTATTTGCAGGCGCCATTCAGCCCACAAGCGGACATTTTTATCTGGATGAAGAGGAATTGCATTTCAGTACACCGGTGGAAGCACTGAACAAGGGAATCGCCACTGTATATCAGGAGCTGAGTCTGGTTCCCCATCTCTCAGTGGCGGAAAATATTTTTTTGGGACGTCTTCCAAAGAAGGGACGTCTGGTAGACTGGAAGAGGACATATCAGATGGCAGGAGAGCTGCTGCATGCAATGGGCGTAGATATTGACCCCCATGAAAAGGTGTTCAGGCTCAGTATGTGGCAGTGCCAGGTGGTGGAAATCACCAAGGCCATGAGCTTTAAACCGAAGGTGCTTATGCTGGATGAGCCCACATCGGCTCTGGCCGCCAATGAAACCCAGAAGCTGTTTGAGGCAATACGGATGTTAAAAAAGCAGGATGTAATCATTATCTACATCTCCCACAGATTACAGGAGCTGTGGGAGATTGCAGACAGCGTTACAGTGCTGCGGGATGGAAAATACATAGGAACAGAGCCAATCAGTTCGCTGCAGCACAAGGATATCATTACTATGATGTTCGGTGATGTGGAAATCAAGGAAAGACCCGGAGACCTTAAGGTGCAGGATGGCATCATAATGGATGTAAAACATCTTACCCGCAAGGGGAAGTTCCAGGACGTATCCTTTCAGCTGAGAAAGGGAGAGGTATTAGGAATTGCAGGAATGCTGGGGTCCGGCCGTACAGAGCTGCTGCGCTGTATATTTGGTGCAGACCCATACGACAGCGGTGAAATCCTGGTGGATCAGAAAACTGCTCCCAAAAATGCCGGTCCCATCGGAATGATGCAGATGGGGCTGGGGCTGACGCCGGAAGAGAGAAAAACGCAGGGGGTGATTTTGATTCATTCCATCCGTGATAACCTCTGCTATGCCAGTATGGATAAGATGACACAGCGCCATGTGATAAATGAAAAAACCAGAAAAGAATTTTCAGAGAGACAGATTAGGGATTTACAGATTAAAATTCCGGATTTGATGGCCCCGGTAAGCTCTCTTTCCGGCGGCAACCAGCAAAAGGTAATTATTGGAAACTGGTTGAATACGGCTCCCAAGATTATGATGTATGATGAGCCCTCCAGAGGAATAGATGTAAAAGCAAAACAACAGATTTTCCAGATTATGTGGGAGCAGTCCAGAAAAGGAATATCCAGTATTTTTGTGTCATCAGAGCTGGAGGAACTGGTGGAGGTATGTCACAGGATTCTGATTATGCATATGGGAAAAATCGTTGGGGAAGTGTGTCTGGACGACCATGTGACCATAGATGCATTATACGCGTATTGTATGGGAGGAAAGGTAGAATGAAATCTGTAAAAATCGACTCATTGCATATGGAACTATTTTCCTGCAAAAAAACAAAAAATTTAATTCTGGACCACCTGATTGAAATTCTTCTGCTGGTTCTGATTATTGGTGTAAGTATTGCGGCGCCGTCCTTTCTGAAATCGGGAAATATTTTAAACATATTGCGGAATGCGGCTATGAAGGGTGTCATTGCTTACGGAATGTGTCTGGTAATCATTTCAGGTGAAATAGACCTGTCCGTTGGATCCCAGGTAGCCTTAAGCGGAGTGCTGGCAGGATTTATCTCAAAGGGACTTGCTGAGGCAGGAATCATGCCCATTGAGCTTGGCGCGTTAGTGGGAATTGCAGCAGCCACCCTGGTGGCTCTCTTGACAGGATTGTTCCACGCATGGGCCAGACAGAAATTTAATATGCCCAGTTTCATTATCACACTGGCTACCCTGAATGTGATGTATGGTTTTGCGGCTATCGTGTGCGGCGGATTTCCTATCGCCAATGCCTTCCCAACCTGGTATGCCTTTTTGGGAAGCGGAAGGATTCTGGGAATACCCTTTCCCGCCATTGTCTTTATCTTAATCTTCCTGTTTTTTTGGTTCCTGACAGAGAAAACTGACCTGGGAAGAAGAATTTACGCAGTGGGAGGTAATGCGGAGGCTGCCCGTTTGAATGGAATCAGTGTGTGGAAAACCAGGATTTTTGTCATGTGTATGGTGCAGCTGATGTGTGTATTGTCAGGTATTATGAATTCCGCACAGGTCCGTTCTGCCACATTTACCTTTGGACGCGGCTGGGAGACGCAGATTATATCCTCTGTAGTAATCGGCGGTACCAGTATGTTGGGCGGTATTGGAACCATATGGGGAACTTTGATAGGCGTACTATTTACAGGTGTAATCACCAACGCCATGACATTGCTGAATGTAAACGAGTTCATGCAGTATGTGATTAATGGCGCCCTGATGTTTTTTGCAGTTATGTTTAACACATACATGACGAAAAAAAGAAATAATTAATGAGAGTGGCTTGGAGGAAGGAAATGAAGCTGGGAGTCGGATTATATCGTTACATGCTAAAGGATGAGGAATTTACCTTTGCAAGACAGTGCGGATGCTCGGATGTAATTATCCATCTGGCAAATTACTACGATGGAGAAAATGATATTGTCAAAGCTACGGATGAAAAGGAAAATTACGGAATCGCCAGAGCAGGGGAGTCTGTTTGGAGTCTGGACCACATGATGGTTCTCCAGAAGCAGGCAAAGGAAAAGGGGCTTAATATTTACGGAATTGAGAATTTCAGTCCGGCGGACTGGTATGATATATTGCTGGATGGACCTAAAAAGGAAGAACAGATGGAGCATCTGAAGGAAATTATACGCAATGCAGGAAAAGCAGGTATACGATGTTTCGGATATAATTTCAGTCTTGCTGGAGTGTGGGGCCACCAAAAAACCAAAAAGGCCAGAGGAGGAGCGATCAGTACCTGTTTTCATGCCGGACAGCTCAATCTGGATGCCAGGATTCCAAAGGGTGAGATATGGAATATGACCTATGCAGAGAATGCCCGGGGAGAATACATAGAAGATATCGGATACGAGGAATTGTGGAATAGGCTAAAATGGTTTCTGGAGCGTATTCTTCCGGTGGCAGAGGAGGCAGGAGTAATGATGGCCCTGCACCCGGACGACCCGCCTATGCCATTTTTAAGAGGTACTCCGCGCCTGGTCTACCAGCCGCAGCTGTATCAGAAAGTGCTGGACCTGGTTCCAAGTCCATGCAATGGAATCGACTTTTGCATGGGAAGTATCCAGGAGATGACAGATGGAAATATCTATGATGCCTTGGAGCAGTATTCCTCCCAGGGAAAGATTGGCTATGCCCATGTCAGGAATGTACGGGGCAAGGTTCCAGATTATACGGAAGTATTTGTGGATGACGGGGATATCAATATAAAGAGAACATTGGAGATTTTAAAAAAGAATCACTTTGAAGGTGTTCTGATTCCTGACCATACGCCGCAGATTCAGTGCCAGGATACATGGCATGCGGGAATGGCCTTTGCTCTTGGATTTATAAGGGCGGAGTTAATGGGGCTGGAAGGATAGGAAGATAAAAGGAGGTCTGTATATGCAGTTATTTGATTTGACGGATAAGAATGTCCTGATTACAGGAGGAACCAGGGGAATTGGCTTTGCAATTGCACAGGGAGTGAAGCAGGCAGGCGGCAGGGTATGGATTCATGGCAGCAGTGAGGACAGGACCAGAAGGATTGCAGAGGAAAATGGATTTGACTATCTTTACGGCGATCTCAGAGACCAGGAAGGGTTAGACGGAATGCTGCGTCCTTTCCTGTCCAGGGAGGACAGACTGGATGTGCTGATTAACAATGCCGGTTTTGAGACTCACAGCGCCATTGAAAACGCTGAGGAGGAGTCAATGGACGCCATCTACAATGTAAATACCAAGTCGCCTTATTTCCTGCTGCAGAAGCTGCTTCCGGCTTTGAAAAAGGCCGGGCGGGCATCCGTCATCAACGTGACCTCCATTCATCAGAAGGTGCCGGTGCGGGAAAATGGCTATTACTGCATGGCTAAAGCATCGTTAGGTATGTTTACCAAGGTGGCTGCCCTGGAGCTGGCCAAGTATGGAATCCGTGTCAATAATCTGGCCCCCGGCGCCATTCTTACGGATATGAACCGTGAACTGGTGGAGGCCATGGATTTTGAAAAATGGATTCCCATAGGACGGGTTGGCCGTGCGGATGAGCTGATTGGTCCTGCCGTATTCCTGGCTTCTGATGCCTCCTCCTATGTAACCGGAACCACATTGTATGTGGACGGGGGATACAGTGAAAATCTGCTGCGGTATTAAAGGCTGGGAAGTGGAATTGCGGAGTGGGGATGCATATTGGCATTGCCAAGTGCGCAGAAAGGAGAGTGGCAATGTACAGCCGTAATTATGGGTGCAGGATCACAGACCAGATAATCATGGATGGCAACAAGGCGGTTGTCATGGAAAATCAAAAGCTGCGGCTGACATTTTTGGCTGACAGGGGCATGGACTGTGTGGAAATGCTGTACAAGCCGGAGGATATTGATTTTATGTGGCGGTCTCCGGCGGGGCTTCATAAAAGAAGTGAGTATCTGTCTAATTCCGGGGACAGTCTGGGGAATTACCTGGACCATAATTCAGGAGGATGGCAGGAGATACTTCCCAACGGAGGAGGAGAGTGCAGCTACAAAGGCGCTTGTCTGGGGATGCACGGGGAGATTTCAAGTGTGCCGTGGGATTGCAGGATCATAAAGGATTCTGAGGAGGAGGTTGTCCTTAAGGCATGCATTACCACCCTGCGTTCCCCGTTCCGTCTGGAGAAGGAAATATCCTTAAAGATGGATGAAAGCGCCATCACAATCCGGGAAAGCCTTACCAATCTGGCAAAGGAGCCAATGGAGCTTATGTGGGGCCATCACCCCACCGTGGGAAAACCTTTTCTGGATAGCAGCTGCCGGATTGACACAAATGGGACTGTGGGTTTTTCCATGGATCAGCGCGATTTTGAGACACAGCGTCTGAAGCCGGGAACCAGGTTTGAATGGCCTGCTGCCGGCAATGGAGTGGATTTTTCAAACGTGCCGGAGGAGGATGCTGATACTGCGGATATGATTTATATAACCGGTTTTCCGGAGCGTGCCTGGTACCGGGTACATAATGAAACTAAAAACATAAGTTATGGAATGAGCTGGGACGGAAAACTGTTCCCATATATGTGGATGTGGCAGGTATGCGGTGGTTCTTATGGATATCCATGGTATGGAAGAACTTATAACCTGGCGCTGGAGCCATGGACCAGTTACCCGTCATCGGGTTTAATAAAGGCCATTGAGAATGGAAGCGCTCTCTGTCTTGAGGCAGGGGAGATAAGGCAAACAGAACTTTGCTTCTGGATTAAAAAGGAGGAGATATAAAATGGTGTTAAAAAAACATGAATTGCTGGAAGTTATAAAGAAAGAGCTGTATACTCCTGTGGTAGGGGATATACTGGACCAGATGGGATTATACCACCAGTTTCTCCCCCAGGCAGTCCGGCCCCTTAGGGATGATATGAAGCTGGCAGGTTATGCTATGACCGTTTTAATGATTGATGTATTCGGCCAGCAGAAAAAGCCCTTTGGTTATTTGACAGAGGCGCTGGATGACTTGCAGGAGGACGAAATTTATGTGGCTGCCGGAGGCACCATGCGTTGCGCGTATTGGGGAGAGCTTTTAACGGCCACTGCAAAAAAGCGCGGGGCGGCAGGTGCAGTTGTCAATGGATGGCATAGGGATACGCCTCAGGTGCTGGACCAGAACTGGCCTGTATTTTCCAGGGGATGTTATGCCCAGGATTCTTCTGTGCGCACCCAGGTGGTGGATTACCGCTGCCGGATCGAAATAGAAGGCGTAACCGTTATGTCCGGCGATTTGATCTTTGGTGATGTGGACGGTGTTCTGGTTATTCCGGCAGAGCATATTGAATATGTGATTGAAAAAGCCCTTGAAAAAGCAAGAGGAGAGAAGAACGTAAGAAAGGCTATTGAGAAAGGCATGAGCGCGACGGAGGCATTTGCTACCTTTGGTATACTTTAGTACCTATCTTTTTGGAACAATGTTTTTCAAACAGGTTACGGGGAGGGATGTATGATGGAATATAGGATTTATGCAGGAACATATGCGGGTGCGGATGAAAATGGTATTTTCAGATACAGGATGGATGGAAACAGCCAAATACTGGAAAGGGAACTGGCTCTTCCGGGTATATCAAACCCGTCGTATCTGGCCCTTTCGCAGAACGGGACCATGATGTATGCAGTGATGGAGGATATGGAGTATCATGGGAAAGCGGGGGGAGGCGTGTGCGCCATAAAATGCCGTGAGAATTCTCTGGAGATTCTCAATTCCAGAGGAACTACGGGCACCCTTCCCTGCCATGTGACCCTGGATGAGGAAGCAGGGGTTATTTATGCGGCTAACTATATGAGCGGAAGCCTGTCCATGTTTCCTCTGATGCCGGATGGAAGTCTAGGGGAAATGAGTGACTGCAGACAGCATAAGGGAAAAGGACCCAACACCCTGCGCCAGGAAGGCCCCCATGTGCATTTTAGCGGTCTGTCTCCGGAAAAGGACGGAATCTGGTGTGTGGACCTGGGCCTGGACTGTATATTATTTTATGGAATAGATGTTCATACCATGACCCTTAGCCATAGGCCGGAGCGGGATATTATGCTGCCAAAGGGAACCGGCCCCAGGCATTTTGTGTTTCAGCCGGGAAACGCGCACAGGATGTATGTGGTCTGTGAATTGAGTTCAGAGGTGTTTGCGGTGAATATATTAAAAGAGGGATGCCAAATATTGCAGAGAATTTCCTCCCTGAGCGCACCGAATGATAAAAGCTCCTGTGCAGCCATCAAATGTTCGGAGGACGGCCGTTTCTTATATGTGTCCAACCGCGGAGACGACAGCATTGCTGTATTCAGGATTGATCCAAAAAACGGCCTTCTCCATCTGGTGCAGATAGAAAAGGCCGGCGGCAGGACTCCCAGAGATATTCTGGTACTTAAGGACATGATTTTGTCTGCGAACCAGGACAGCAATACCATTACATGTTTCTATAGGAATGAAGATACGGGAATCCTGACGCGGAGGATGGGAGAGACTTTCTGTCATGCTCCTGTCTGCCTTACTGCCGTCCCCACTGCATAGCCCCGTTGGCATCCAGCATTCCGCCGCTTAATACCTTGCCGTTCAGGCTGTCCATCTTGCGGGCTGAGGCCAGGATTACGTTTTTGATGTCTGTCAGGCTCAATTCCGGTCTGGAGGTATAGAGCATGGCTGCTGTGCCGGTGACCATGGGAGCGGCCATGGAGGTGCCGCTCATGAAGGCGTAGCCATTGTCCGGAGTGATGCCCAGGATGAAGGTGCCGGGGGCAGCGATGTCCACGCTGCCCGCGCCGAAGTTGGAGCTCTCATCCAGTTTGCCGTCAAACATCAGGTTGGCTACGGTTATCACGTTGTCAAAGGGAAGGGAGGCAGGGTAAATGGGGGAGGCGTCTATGTTATAGCCGATTGCGTTGTCATCCCCGTTGCCCGCGGCTACAATGAAAAGCATTCCGGAGTCGCGGATAGCTGCCTTGAATTCTTCGGTGCAGTTCTGGGAGCCGAAGCTCAGATTGCATATCTGGGCGCCGTTGGCCTTCGCATATTTGATGGCTGCAATCACATTGTCCGGTGAACCCTTTCCCTCTTCTCCTCCCAGGGCCTTTACAGGCATGATTTTTACGTAATTGTTGTCGGCTATTCCCACGATGCCGCCGTTATCCTTGGAGGCCGCAATGGTGCCGGCTGCATGGGTGCCGTGGACGTCCTCCGGGCCTTCGTAAACCTGGTTGGTATTGCTGTAAAAATTCCAGCCGTTTACATCGTCCACGAATCCGTTTCCGTCATTGTCAATGCCGTCTCCGGGAATCTCGTCCTCATTGACCCATATGGAACCCTGCAAATCCGGATGGGAGATGTCCACGCCTGTGTCTATGACCGCCACGGTCAGGGGGCGCTTTGTCTCTGTCTGGGAGTAGGCCTCCCATGCTGGCTGGATATTGATATCAATTCCGGGAACAGCATCAATGGCGCTGGTCAGGATATTGGCCGGCTCCAGCGGGGGAAGGGCTATGGCGTCTACCTTTCCTCTTTTGTTTCTGTGTACATAGGCGGGGTCCAGGGAATCAATATCCAGTTCCTGGACTATTTTTTGCGCCTGGCCGTCATTTTTAAGGGCCCACTGGTACGAGGCCTTGTCGTCCTTGATGGACAGGTTGTTGAGGCCGGGGCCTACCGCATAGGCGGAGAATGCGTTATCCGCCGCATTATAGGGGACGGCCCCGGACGCTGTGGCAAGTGCCAGGAAAAGCGCCGTGGCCGTAATGAGTTTTTTCATGACTATGCTCCTTTTTGATGTTTCATTATACCATTGTAATAGTATAACACATAAGATAGCATAAGACTTTGAAAATTTTATGAAAATCTTTCCGATTTTATTACAAATTATGGTACCAGACCCGTATCTAACTTCCATATATCCCTGTTGTACTCCTCAATGGTACGGTCAGAGGAGAAGTAACCGGCCTTGCTGATGTTGATTAACATTTTCCTGGCCCAGGCCGTACGGTTTTCGTAGTCGCTCAGAGCCTGTTCCCTGGCCTGGCAGTAAGCCTTAAAGTCGGGGAAGGTCATGAACCAGTCCTTGTTCAGAAGCTCGTTGTACAGGCGCTCCAGGTGTTCCACGGAACCGGCTGCCGTCATGGCGGGGCTGATGATGAAATCAACGGCTTCCTTAAGGTCAGGGTCCGCCTCATAGTAGGAGCGGGAGCAGTAGCTGCCTTCTGCGTACCGCCGGATGACGGTTTCGCTGGATTCACCGAAGATATAGATGTTGTCGTCGCCTACCAGCTCATGGATTTCCACATTGGCTCCGTCATCCGTGCCCAGGGTCACGGCTCCGTTGAGCATAAATTTCATGTTGCTGGTACCGCTGGCTTCCTTGGAGGCCAGGGATATCTGTTCCGAGATATCGCAGGCAGGAATCAGCTTTTCAGCCAGGCTCACATTGTAGTTATTTACCATGACCACATTCAGCCATGGCTTTACGTCCGGGTCGCTGTCAATGACCTGCTGGAGGCAGAGTATCATATGAATGATATCCTTTGCAATGGTATATGCAGGCGCTGCCTTGGCTCCAAAGATGGCGGTGATGGGAGTGGCCGGCCTGCTGCCCCGTTTGATTTCCAGGTATTTGTGTATCAGGTACAGGGCGTTCATCTGCTGGCGCTTGTATTCATGAAGACGTTTTACCTGTATGTCAAAAATGGATTTGGGGTCAATGTCAATGTCCTGGGTTTCCTTAAGGTAGTCTGCCAGCTCCTGTTTCTTACTGTCCTTGATGGCTAAAAGGCGGTGCAGGGTCTTTATGTTGGCTGTGAATGCCCTGTCATCCAGTTTCTTAAGTTCAAATGCATCCTTCTTAAAACCATCGCCTATGAGTTCTGATATATAATCAGCCAGCTGGGGATTGCAGTGAAGCAGCCACCGGCGGAAGGTGATGCCGTTTGTCTTATTGTTGAATTTCTCCGGGTAGAGCCTGTAAAAGTTGTTCAGCTCATTCTTTTTCAGTATGTCTGTGTGAAGGGCAGCCACGCCGTTGACACTGAAGCCGTAGTGGATGTCAATGTGGGCCATGTGCACCCGGTCGCCCTTGTCAATGATATACACGGACGGATCATCAAATTTCCTCCTGACCTTGTCGTCCAACACTTCCATAATGGGAATCAGCTGGGGAACCGCTTCTTTAAAGTAGTCCATGGGCCAGGTCTCCAGGGCTTCCGCCAGGATGGTGTGGTTGGTATAAGCGCAGGTATCCGTCACCACCTGTATGGCGTCGTCCATTTCCATGCCGTGCTCTGTGGTGAGAAGGCGAATCAGCTCGGGAATGACCATGGTGGGATGGGTGTCGTTGATCTGGATGGCCGCATAGTCGGGCAGGTCGTAAAGGGTGGAGCCTTTTGCAGCTGCCTCTGACAGTATGAGGCGGGCCGCGTTGCTGACCATGAAATACTGCTGGTAAATGCGCAGTATCTGACCAGCCCTGTCGCTGTCATCCGGGTAAAGGAACAGGGTCAGGTTTTTCCTGATATCAGTCTTGTCAAAGGAAATCCCGTCCTCTACAATGGACTCATCCACGGTCTCCACATCAAAAAGATGCAGCTTGTTGGTGCGGTTGTCATAGCCGGTGACTTCGATGTCATACATCCGTGAGGTGAGCGTAAAGTTCCGGTATGGAATCTGGTAGGTAACATTGGTTTTACTCAGCCAGGAGGTGTTTTCCATCCATGGGTTGGGCTCCTCATTCTGAAGATTATCCCTGAATAACTGCCTGAACAGGCCGAAATGGTAGTTCAGCCCGATTCCGTCCCCGTTCAGTCCCAGCGTGGCTATGGAATCCAGGAAACAGGCTGCCAGCCTGCCTAACCCGCCGTTGCCCAGGGATGGCTCAGGCTCCAGTTCCTCCAGGACACTGAGGTCTTTGCCGCGGCTTGCCAGAATGGATTTGACCTGGCTGTAGATTCCAAGGTTTATCATATTATTGGACAGCAGCTTGCCTATAAGGAATTCAGCGGAAATGTAGTATAATTTCTTTTTTCCCCGGGCGGATTCCCGGCCCTTGGACAGTTTATTTACCAGGCAGAGAAGGCCTGTGTACAGCTCTTTGTCAGTGCAGCTTGAAATGTCTTTTTTGCACGCTTCTGTCAGCATTTGCTCCAATTGGTTCTGATTCATGATTTACATTCCTCCGTAAGGGGTGCCGTAGCGGCATGATTGTACGTTTGTCTGTATTATAATGGGATGAAAAAAGAAAATCTTGCATAATTATGTGATGATATAGTACAATACTATCAAATTTATGATAAAGGTGGTCTGCAGATGCAGGACGGCATGAAAATGGGAAGCACGGAGAGCGGTTATCAGGGGAGAGACAGGAGCGGGATGCAGGGGAATGGGGCATATGGAGAAGTCGGACGTGAGGAATATGGAGAAGGCGGGCGTGAGGAATATAGAGGACGCGGGCGTGAGCAATATGGGTACCATGAGATAAAAGAGCATGCGGGAAGGGATTTCCCTTTTAATATTTACCCCTGCTCTATTCCGGCTGATTTCAGGCAGGTTCCTGTTCACTGGCATGAGGATATGGAGATTATTGCGGTGAAAAAGGGACGGGGTGTGGTGACTGTGGATATGGAGCCGTATGAAGCAAGGGCGGGGGAGGCCGTGGTGGTGTTTCCCGGACAGCTTCATGGCATCAGTCAGTGCGGCTCTGAGGCGATGGAGTATGAAAATATTATTTTTCTTCCTTCTATGCTTATGTCGGCTGAATCAGACCTGTGCACCTATGATTTTTTGCGGCCCATGACAGAGGGCGGTATCGGAAAGCCTCTTCATATTACAGGAGGTCTGCCGGATTACGGGGCTTTTATGGAATGTATCGGGATCCTGGACCAGCTGTGCGGGAAAAAGAACTATGCCTACCAGATGGGGGTAAAAGGAACCCTGTTCTGGTTCCTGGGCCTGATTGCAGGGATTTGGGGCCCGGAGGCCGCAGGGCAGCCCCGTAAATCCAGGGAGAGGATGAAACGGCTGCTGGAATACATGGAGGAGCACTACGGTGAAAAGATAACTGTGGAGGACGGGGCAGAGCTCTGTTTTTACAGTAATTCCCATTTTATGAAGTATTTTAAACAGTATATGGGTGTGCCGTTCATACAGTATCTCAATGAATTCCGTCTGGAAAAGGCGGCGGGAATGCTGCTGACCACCCCGGATCCGGTGACGGCGGTGGCCCAGAGATGCGGATTTGATAACATATCCTATTTTAACCGGCTGTTCCGGAGAAAGTACGGGAAAACGCCGGGGGAATACCGCAAGAATGGGGAGATTTACTTGTAGGGGATATGAAAGTGTGATAAAATGAAGCGGTATTTTCCGGGGCCTGTCAGATTGCGGCAGTGCAGCTGTGCGGCGGAATGATTGTGCGGCAGAGTGATTATGTGGCAGAGTGATTATGTGGCAGAGTGATTATGTGGCAGAATAATCGTACAGCATGAAATGAATGGGCACACCGGACATAAAGGAGATTATCACTATGCGGGAATGCGGTATGCTGCTTCCGGTTGCCAGCCTGCCTTCGCGGTATGGCATCGGGGCATTTTCTAAGGAAGCATATGATTTTATTGATACACTAAAGGCAGCGGGACAGAGCTTCTGGCAGATTCTGCCTCTGGGCCCCACCGGATTCGGAGATTCGCCCTACCAGTCCTTTTCGGCCTTTGCGGGAAATCCATATTTTATTGATTTGGAAAAGCTGACAGAGGAAGGACTTCTCACAAGGGAGGAGTGCCTGGACGCGGACTTTGGAAACGATGAGAGGGACATTGATTATAAGAAGATATACGATGGCAGATTCCCGCTTTTAAGGAAGGCTTATGAGCGCTGGAAGGCCGGCCGGTCCCCGGAGCTGGTTCATGAGCTGGCGGGACGGAAACTGGGGGATGAGACCAGGGAGTATTGTTTTTATATGGCGGTAAAGAACCATTTTGATTCATGCAGCTGGAATCTGTGGGACGAAGGTATCCGTCTGAGAAAACCGGAGGCACTGGAGGCATACAGAGCCATGCTGACGGATGAGATTGGGTTTTATGAATTCCAGCAGATTAAATTTGAGGAGCAGTGGGATGCCCTTAAGAGATATGCCCATGAGCAGGGGATCCGGATTATAGGGGATATTCCCATTTATGTGGCATTTGACAGCGCCGACAGCTGGTCGCGGCCCGAATTGTTCCAGTTTGATGAGAATAATATGCCGGGGGCAGTGGCGGGCTGTCCGCCTGACGGGTTTTCAGCCACAGGCCAGCTGTGGGGAAATCCTCTGTATAACTGGGAATACCACAGGAAAACTGGATTTGCCTGGTGGATGCGGAGGATGGAGTACTGTTTTCGCATGTATGATTTGGTGCGGGTGGACCACTTCCGGGGATTTGATGAGTATTACGCCATACCCTACGGCGATGCCACGGCTGAGTACGGCCGTTGGGAAAAGGGGCCGGGTATCGAAATATTCCGGCAGATGCAGGAGCATTTCGGCGGGGACAAGCTGCCTATCATAGCAGAGGATCTGGGGTTCCTTACCCCTACTGTGAGACAGCTTCTGAAGGATACGGGATTTCCGGGGATGAAGGTGCTGGAGTTTGCCTTTGACGCCGGTGAGAACAGTGATTATCTGCCTCACAAATACGGTTCCAACTGTGTGGTGTACACCGGCACTCATGACAATGATACAGCAGAGGGCTGGTTCGCGTCACTGGATGAACATGACAGAAATTTTGTCAGGGAGTACATAGGAGCCGGATACACACCGGAGGGAGAGATTCACTGGGATTTAGTCAGGGCTGCGCTGGGAAGCGTGGCTGACCTGGCAGTGATTCCGGTCCAGGATTATCTGGGATACGATACGTCTGCCAGAATCAACGAGCCGTCTACCCTGGGGAAGAACTGGCGGTGGAGGATGAGCAGGGAAGATTTGAATGAGGACACTGTGAAGCGGTGCAGGCGGCTGGCCGGGATATATGGGCGGCTGGGGGAGGCGTAGAAGGAAAGAAAAAATATATTTATAATACAATCGTATTATATTGTGTAATGATACCCGGCGGAATAGGAAACAGGATTCCGCTGGGTATTTGAATTTACTCAAGAATTTGCGATGGTTTAAATAAGCTGGGGCTGCTTGCGAACCGGTGTATGTGCCAACAGATTAAACCTGTATCTGATAACATGAAGGTGGTTGGAACCGCTTGTACTGTAGATACAAAAGACGGTGATAATCTTCCCATACATATAGCGATATACAGCTGTAAGCCTGGATATGTGATACAATTGAGCAATATAGGAAGTGTAAAAAAGAAGGGACAGAACTACCTGAGTTGACTCCTTCATGGGTAAAAGACATGATGGGATAGAAAAGGCAGGCCTTAAAGCCTGCCTGCCGGTATAAAAGGTTCCGGCTGTTCCGGGTGAGGGCCCAGCATTTTTTCCATCCAGACCATATCCCACCACTGGCCCAGTTTGTAGCCGCATTTGGTGAAATGTCCCACGGTATGGTAGCCGTATTTTTCATGAAAGGTTATGCTGCCCGGATTGGGGTAGGCAATGCAGGCATTGACATTGATGACGTTCTGGCGTCTCAGGTAGTTTTCCAATGCCTCGTAGAGAAGGGAGCCTGCGCCGGTGCGCCTCGCATCCCCGGATACATAGACGGAGGTTTCCACAGCCCAGTCATAGGCTGACCTCTCTTTAAATTGGGATGCATAGGCGTATCCTATGATGCGTCCATCCCGGATTGCTGCCAGATATGGATACCGTTTCAGGGTGGATGTGATGCGGTTTTTGAATTCCTGGACAGTGGGAACCTCATATTCAAAAGTAATGGCGGTCTTTTCTACATAAGGCGCGTATATGGACAGGAGGGCGGCCGCGTCTGCTTCTTCTGCCATTCGGATGGTGACGGCTGTGTCTGACATATGGGGGACTCCTTTCTAAATATATAAATGTTTCAGATATATATATGTTTTTGAAGGTTTGTATTGCAACCTACATTCTATCACTGATGTCACATAATTTCCACTGTCTGTTAAGGAATATTTACAACGGCATCCGTCATAAGCGGCGTCTCCACAAAGGTCATCAGGGAAAGCCTTTTCATGCAATTACGAGTTTGAGCTGTAAACTGTGAGATTATTTGCACGCATAAATAAAATTAAGTAATTCTTACACAATTTTTCCCCTTTCTCATCCTGTTATTTCCTTTCACTTTCTGATAAAATGGTACTATAAGGAGGTGGAGGATATGACCAGACGAAGGATACTGACAGGATGGGCCATAGGATTGCTGTTGGGAGTGATGGCTGCCGGCACTGCATTGGGTGCGGAGTCCGGATGGAAGACAGAGGACGGAGTTCTTAAATTTGTGGACAACAAGGGTAACTATGTGACCAATGAATGGAGGACACGGGACGGAAAATCATACTTCCTGGGCAGCGACGGGGAGATTGAGAAGAGCACCTGGATAGAGAATACATATTATGTGGACGACAAGGGAGTCATGGTGAAGAATTCCTGGGTCCACACAGACGGCAAGGACGGCCTGAAGGAAGAGGGCTGGTATTTCCTGGGCAAGAACGGCAAGACAGAGGAAGGCTGGAAGAACGTAGGAGACGGCCGGTACAACTTTGACAGCGACGGTAAGATGCGCACGGGCTGGTTCTACGAGGGCGATAATATCTACTACCTGGGCGGCAAGGACGACGGTGCCATGAGACGGGGCTGGGTATGCCTGGAATTTGATGAGGATGATCTGCCTGAGATTGGGGATATCTCCAAGGAATATAAGAAGGCAGATGAGAATTCCCGGTGGTTTTTCTTTCAGAATAACGGTAAGGCCAAACGCTCTCTTACCGGCAATTATGACCAGGAGACCATTCACGGAGAAAAATTCTATTTTGACCGGAACGGTGCCATGCTGACGGGCTGGCATGCGGTGAAGGAGAAAGCGGACAGCGATGATGCCACAGGCATCAGCCGTTTCGTATACCTGGGCGGTAAGGACGACGGAGCCATTGCAAAGGGACAGTGGAAACAGCTGTCTGAGCATCCCGGTGATTCCGACGACGGGGCAGCCATCTTAAAGAAGGGGGATGAGGAGCTTCCAAGGGAAGGGGATAAGGAGTGGTATTACTTTGAGAACAACGGCACTCCCGCCTACCTTAAAACAGGCATCTCCACCATGAATGCCGCCACCATCCGGGTGGATGGCGAAAATTATTTTGTGAACCAGTATGGATGCAGAAGGAACGGACTGGTCAAGATAGTATCCGGCGGCCATGTGTTGGTGGGATATTTCGGAGAAAAGGGGACTGACGGCAGGATGCTCACCGGCAGGAATACCGGTATTGCTGACGATGACGGCAAACGCTGCACCTTCTATTTCAACACCTCGGGATCCAACAAGGGAGCTGGCTTCAGCGGAGAAAAGGATGGATTCCTGTACTACAACGGTTTGCTGGTGACAGCGGACGGGGATTCCCAGTACGAGGTCTATCAGGTGGACGGCAAATATTACCTGGTCAATGAATCCGGTAAGGTACAGACCAATGAGAAGGCTTATAAGAGCGATGGGGATTATGTCTATTTGGTTGAGGACAGGGAAGTTTACTATACGGATGACAACGGGAAAAAGACGAAGAAGGCAGACAGCAGCGCCACCCTTCCGGATTTCACCTGTGATCAGGTATATGAGCTTTGATGTTTTATAAGCTTTGTTTCTGAGCTTTGGAAAGGGACGGCTTCCGCCATACTGGCGGAAGGGCCGTCCCTTTTAGGTTGTGGTTGAAAAAAGAAATACGGTCTGATATACTGAAATGGCGGGAAATATCTTGTATACAGTATAAAGATAGAGCCGGAGTTTTCAGCCCGTAAAAGCCTTATAAAATGAGGAGACCCCGATTGTATAACAACCGGGGCAATTATGAAAAATCTATGTGCAATTTTACTATTTATCATTTGTATATGTGACTTGCTCTTATGAAAATAGTATAAAAAATAAATGTGAACGAAATGTGAATTTGTTGTAAACAGATTATGAAACATTATATATTACCATAGATGCAGAATCGAAGGAGAGAAAATGGAGCAGGAATTAAAGAGAAAGACAATGGTCATCGGCCACAGGAATCCTGATACGGATTCCATCTGTTCGGCTATCTGTTATGCCAACCTGAAGCGGGCCATTACAGGGGATGCGTACATTCCGGCCAGGGCAGGCCATGTGAACGGAGAGACCAGGTTTGTCCTGGATTACTTCGGCATGGAGGAGCCTAAGCTGGTGGAGGACGTGAGAACCCAGGTAAAGGACATTGAAATCCGCAAGACCAGGGGAGTTGCGGATAACATTTCCTTAAAAAAGGCATGGAACATCATGCAGGAAAACAATGTGGTGACCATTCCTTCCGTCAGGCCCGACGGTACCCTGGAGGGGCTTATCACGGTAGGCGATATCACAAAGACCTATATGAATATATATGACAGCAGCATCTTGTCCAAGGCCCATACCCAGTATTCCAACATCATTGAAACACTGGAAGCTGATATTGTGGTGGGGGATGCGGACGTCTATTTTGACAAGGGAAAGGTGCTGATTGCAGCCGCCAATCCGGACCTGATGGAATTTTACATTGAACCCCATGACCTGGTTATACTGGGCAACCGTTATGAGTCCCAGCTCTGCGCCATCGAGATGGGGGCTGACTGCATCATTGTGTGTGAGGGTGCAGGCGTGTCCATGACCATCAAGAAGATTGCCCAGGACAGGGGATGTACGGTCATTGCCACCACCTACGACACATATACGGCGGCCCGTCTGATTAACCAGAGCATGCCTATCAGCTATTTCATGACCAGGGAGCACCTCATAACCTTTAACAGCGATGATTATACAGATGAAATCCGGGAGGTCATGGCCAGCAAACGGCACCGGGACTTCCCCATCCTGGACAAGGAGGGAAGGTATCTGGGAATGATTTCACGCCGGAACCTGTTGGGCGCCAAGGGCAAACAGGTTATCCTGGTGGACCACAACGAGAAGAGCCAGGCTGTGGCAGGTATTGAGAGCGCCGAAATCATGGAGATCATCGACCATCACAGGCTGGGAACCGTCCAGACCATGGCTCCGGTGTTCTTCCGCAACCAGCCCCTGGGCTGTACGGCCACCATCATTTACCAGATGTACCTGGAAAACAAGGTGGATATTGAGCCGAAGATTGCAGGGCTTTTGTGCAGCGCTATTGTGTCGGATACCCTGTTGTTCCGCTCACCAACCTGCACACCGGTGGATGAGATGGCTGCCAGGTCCCTGGCAGCCATAGCAGGCCTGGATATAGAGAAATACGCCATGGAAATGTTCGGAGCGGGAAGTAATCTTAAGGATAAGTCCGATGAGGAGATTTTCTACCAGGATTTTAAGAAGTTTTCTGTTGGCAAGGCGCTGATTGGCGTGGGACAGATTACGTCGTTAAACGATATAGAGCTGGAAACCCTGAAGGAGAAGATGCTGGGTTATATGGAAAAGGCCAAGGAGAGCAACAGCCTGGATATGGCATTTTTCATGCTGACCAACATACTGAAGGAATCCACGGACCTGATTTGTTACGGGCAGGGCGCGGTGCAGCTGGCGGCCAAGGCCTTTCATCTGGATATAGAGGAAGCCACGGAAAAGCCGGAACCGGTGCTGAGCCTGCCGGGTGTGGTATCCCGTAAAAAACAATTGATTCCGGAGCTGATGCTGGCGGAGCAGGATTAGGACAACGGCCCGGCAGGGCAGGAGGATTAAGATATGTCAAAGGAATACTGGAAACCAGGCAACATGCTCTACCCGGTGCCGGCTGTTATGGTCAGCTGCGGCAGGGAGGGAGAGACACCTAACATCATCACAGTGGCCTGGGCGGGCACCATCTGCTCGGATCCTGCCATGGTATCTATTTCTGTGCGCAAAGAGCGTTTTTCACACAGCATCATCAGGGATACAGGAGAATTTGTCATCAATCTGGTGAATAAGCGGCTGGTACGGGCCACGGATTACTGCGGCGTAAAATCCGGCAGGGATGTGGACAAATTTAAGGAGACAAGGCTGAACCCCCAGGCATCCAGGTATGTGAAGGCGCCGGGAGTGGAGGAAAGCCCGGTGAACATTGAGTGCAAGGTGGTGGAAGTGAAGGAACTGGGAAGCCATGATATGTTCATTGCCAAGGTGATGGGGGTGACCATTGACAACCAGTACATGGACGACAGGGGAAAGTTCAACCTCAATGCATCCGGACTTGTGAGCTATTCCCACGGAGAGTACTTTGAGCTGGGAAAGAAGCTGGGGAGCTTTGGATATTCGGTGAAAAAGCCGGTGAAAAGGCAGAGTGATAAGAAAAGGACTGCAAGGAGGAAAAAAGCGTGAAACCGAACATTACCATGATAGGCATGCCGTCATCGGGCAAGAGCACCATTGGGGTACTGCTGGCCAAGAGGCTGGGATTTTCCTTTGTGGACGTGGATATCGTGATACAGGAAAAGGAGGGAAGGCTTCTTAAAGAAATTATCGCACAGGAGGGTATGGACGGATTCCTTAAAGTGGAAGAGAGAATCAATGCCGGACTGGATGTGACCCTCTCTGTCATTGCTCCCGGCGGAAGCGTTATATACGGTGAGAAGGCCATGGAGCACCTGAAGGAAATCAGCGAAGTGGTCTATCTGAAGATGAGCTATGAGGAGATGGAAAACCGCATTGGCAATGTGGTGGACCGGGGCGTTGCCCTGAAACCGGGTTTTACCCTTCGGGACCTTTACAATGAGCGCGTGCCTTATTATGAGAAATATGCGGACATTACCATTGACGAGGAGGGCAAGACTCCCGGGGAAACAGTGGATGCGCTGAGGGACATCATTGAGGGAATGATGGATCGCAGTATGATTGAGCGCATTGTGGAGGAACAGAAAAAGATTCTGGAGGAAAAGGACCGTAAAATAGAAGCTTACGAGGCGGAGATTGCAGCACTTAAGGAAGAGCTGGCCCTTTTCAGGGCTGCGGAGACTGGCGGCTGCGGAAACTAGCGGCTGCGTAAACTGAGGCGATGGAAACTATCGGCTGCGGAAATTGAGGCGGTGGAAACTGCGGGTGAAGAAGCCATATAGAGGCTGGGCCACGGATGGAAAAAGGTTCGTTCTGATCTTTGGATTATTAGGTTATCCAAAGATTCAGAACGAACCTTTTTATTGTTTTATTTATTTTTATTATTTGACAGGCAGACCTACAGCATTTCCATATAAGCCAGCAGCTTATCCGCCAGGTCCAGTCCGATGTATACCAGAATACCCAGGATGATCAAAGCCGCTGCCAGGAATACCAGCTTATAGACCAGGTAAGCCTTGGCAAAATCCCGCAGCTGGTTCTCTTTTTTTCCAAAGGCCAGACAGAGCAGGTAAACCCATCCCGCGATAGGGATGTTCATGCACATGAATGTAAGGAACCAGCGCCTGGGCGGCATGCGGTAGGGATTGGCAGTATCCTTTTCGGGTTCCACGGGGGCCTTTTTGGGCAGCCTCAGACGCGGGGCGCCTGTATGTCCTGCTTTTTTATGTAAATCAGTTTTCATCATCCGGTCTGCCTCCTGGTCCGTAATATTCCATGTTGTTCCACTTAAATTTCTCGCTGTTTAAGGAGGAGCGGAGCTGGTTCTGCTGTACCTGCACCTGCTGCTCGGCCTGCTTCATGGCAGCTTCCTCGGATGCCCGGCTCTCGGCCTGGGATGCGTTCCACTGCTCCTCTGTGGGCAGGCCGGAGATCCGCGTGATGGCTGCCTGAAGCCGGTCGGACAGAGCCTGCTGCTCCGGGTCCCCGGCCACCAGGGAAAGCTTGCCGATGGCATCCTGCACCAGATCCTGGGCATTCTTCTGCTGGTATTCCAGTTCCTCCACAGTCTCTAAGGCCTGCAGGAATTCGTTCTTTTTGGTATCCTTCTCAGCCTGCTTCCGGTTCTCCTCGGCCTGCTTTTGGGCTTCTTCCCTGGCCCTGGCATCGTCAATGGCCTTCTGCTTTTCGTAAAGGGCAATGGTATCGCCCATCTGGCTGATAATTCCGGTAAAGTAATCGTACCGGTTTTCCACCTGCTCCAGCATGCCGGCCCTCAGCTCCCCGTCGTCCAGAAGGGGAAGGCGGGAGGTGATATCCTGATATTGGCTCTTAACCGAGTAGGTATCCTCCACAGAACTGATTTCCCTGGTGGTGAATTCCTGGATATCCTGTTCCAGCTGCGCGGTCAGCTTTGCCTGCTCCTTGTCGTGCAGGCTTTGCTGGGCCCGGAATTCAGCGGTGGTGCTGAAGTAATCCTGGGTTCCCGTCCTGGGGTCCGCCTTTAATTCCACACTTTCAGGCTGCTCCCAATCCCAGGGTTCCAGGCCCTCATGTATCTGGTTCATGATGTTTTTCCATATTTTTCCGGCATATGTGCTTCCGTATATGCCGGGCATCTTGCGGGGGATATCGTATCCCACCCACACAGCCGTGGTATAGTAGCGGGTGTAGCCGCAGAACCAGGTGTCCTTACTGCTGTTAGTGGTTCCTGTCTTACCCGCTGCGGGCATGCCGTTATCCAGCTCCAGTCCGCGTCCTGTGCCGTAGGGGGAGGTCATGGTGCCTTTCAGGATATCGGTGAGCATGAAGGCGGAATCATCACGATAGACCTGTTTGGCGGCAGGCGGCAAGTCCTTGGTCAGGTCGCCGTCGTGCTCATGGATGATTTGGGTGATGCAGGTCCGGTCGTTGTACACACCATAATTGGCCAGGGTACTGTATCCCTTAGCCATGTCCACCACACGGACGCCGTTGGTAAAGCCTCCGATGCTCAGGGAGGGCACGCCGTTGTCAACGTATGTAAGCTTCTGGAACTCCATCTCTCCCAGATAGCTGAGGCCGTAGTCCACGCCGATGTCCTCCAGTATCTGCCATGCCACTGTGTTCAGGCTGCGGTTTAAGGCTTCACGGACCGTTACGCTGCCGTGGTAATTGCCGCCGCTGTTGGAAGGCCCGTCCTCCCATTTGTGGTCGTTCACCATGCGCGTGGGGTAGTACTCTCCGGTGTCAAAGGCAGGGCCGTAGTCAATGAGGGGCTTGATGGTACTGCCCGGCTGCCTGGCGCTTAAATAGGCACGGTTGAACTGGTCCCCGCTTCCCCTGCCGCCTACGATGGCCACCACGTAGTTGGACCGGTTGTCCACGATAACGCCTGCGCCCTGGAGGGCATACTTTCCATTGTCCTGCAGCTCGGTGTAGGAGGACAGCCCCTGGTCTATGTCTGCCTGAAGCATGTCCTGGAGACTGCTGTCCAGGGAAGTGTATATCTTGAAGCCGCCGGCGCGGATTAAGTCGGATTTTTCCGTGTAGGCGGTTGTATAGCGTTCCATGTAGGAATTGTAGTCATCCTTGTCCTCAAAGGTGTAGCGGAACTGGAAGCCGTCTTTCTTTAACAGCTCCAGGGCCGCGCAGTGGATGGCGTAGCTGCTCTGGTAATTCTCGTCCGTGCCCTCGGATTCCTGCTTGACCACGGTGAGGGGCTTTGACAGGGCCTTTTCGTAATCCTCATCGGAAAGTTCGCCTATTTCATTCATGCTCTTTAATACGTCATTGCGCTTTTCAAGGGATGCTTTGGGATGGGCTACCGGATCGTAGGCCGAGGGACTGTTGCTGATGCCTACCAGGACAGCTGCTTCCTCCACGTTCAGGTCTGCCGCATGCTTGCCGAAGTAGTAGCGGCTGGCAGCTTCCACGCCGTAGCACTGGTGGCCATAGAAATTGGTATTGCAGTAAAACTCCATAATGTCTGCTTTGGAGTACTTTTTTTCAATCTCAGGGGCCAGAAGGATTTCCACAATTTTACGGGTGAAGGTCTGTTCCTGGGTCAGGTATGTATTCTTAATGACCTGCTGGGTGATGGTGCTCCCTCCCTGGGTGACTTGTCCCCTGTGCTTTACCAGAGCCAGACCGGCGCGGAAGGTGGCAATCCAGTCAACGCCTGTATGGCTCTTAAAACGTCTGTCCTCCTGAGCAATGTATGCGTTCTGAATGTTCATGCTGATGCCGGTGATGCCCACATACTGGTAGTGGCCGGCATTGATAAGCCCTATCTGACGGCCGTCCTTGTCGTAAATCACGGTATCGGACAGTTTTGAGAAATCTGTACGCTCCATCTGGGCCAGCTTGTCGTAAGCCAGCTCTCGGCACTCATCCAGATCCGGCTTGACCTTGGCGTAAATCAGCAGGCACAGGATGGCACCTAATATGAATCCGGCGGTGATCACGGCCAGAAGGGCGTGGAACAGCCATCCTGTGATGCCCAGGAGACTGACTCCTATGTCGCGGATCACCAGCAGGGTTTTTCGGGCGGCCTGTTTCAGTGTATCTTTCATAGTCCTCTTTATCCTCTCTGCGCCCGGGTTATGTGGATGGATATGAAAATGGGCGCTGATATCTCAATAGGGCTGGAAACAATTGCCAGCCCGGTAAACCATTGATATTATAAGCCAGAATGGAAAAAAAGGATAGGGAAAAAGTATAAAAATAAGGACTTTTTCCGCCAAAAGTGGGGGAAAAGTCCTTATTTTGGAAATAAATATCATATTTTGCGCATCAGGAACCGGAGGGTGTGGGAGGGGATTCCCATGCCCTTTTCCTGCATCTCGGTAAAGGCAGACAGAATCCGGGCGATCTCTTCGTCGTCAGAGGGAATCAGGTGGTTATCCAGGGTGATGGTCAGCACAGTCAGCACGATTTGGGCTGTCTCTTCCGGGAAGCTGCACTGGATGCTGCCCTCCCGCACCCCCTGGCGGATGATGTCGGCCAGGATGGGTTTCAGTTTGGTGATGATGATGCGGGAGAACTTCTGGTGTATGAAGGCGCTTTCCAGCTGTTCATTGAAGGTGTGTATTTCCTCCCGGCGTCTCAATTCCATGGAGGAGTCCAGGCAGGCGTGGTATATGATTTCCAGTTTTTTAAAGGCATCCAGGTGGGAGGACGCGGCCAGCTCCCTGCCTTCGTCCAGGACCCGGGAGTAGTTTCTCTCAATCACTGCGTCTATGATATCGTTCTTGGAGGAAAAATAGTAATAGATACTTCCTTTCCCGATACCGGCTTTTTGGGCAATATCACTGACAGAAATGGCCTGGACATTGGCAGAACCCATAAGTTCCTGCATGGCATCCAGTATCATGTCCTTTTTATTATGGTTTTGCATAAAAAATCCTCGGTTTTTTCTTTAGAATACATCCAAGTATAGCAGAATATAAATGAAAACGCCAGACTTGACTGGCGGTCGAAAACGTGTTATGTTTAGTTTGATTTCGATTCGACCACTGGTCGAAAAAGCAGGAGTACAAGGTTCAGGAGGAAACGTCATGATTTATCTGGCTTCATATGAACCCGGCGGCAGTCTTTATAACCGGGAACGGGAACATATACTGGGCAGGAGCCTGCTGAACTTTGGTCTTATGAAGGAATATGGACGGACCTGGGAGGTAGAGCAGGAAGCCGGTTCAAAACCGCGTCTTAAGGGTGCAGAGGGCGTGGAATTTAATATCAGCCATACAAAGGGTCTGGTGGTCTGCGCTGTGGCGGACAGAGCGCTGGGCGCGGATACGGAGCAGATTCGTCCGTTTAAGGCGGGCCTGATGAGGCGCGTGTGTTCCGGAACAGAGCGCAGTTTTGTGATGGCAGGAAGGTCTGAGGCGGAGCGCCGGGAACGGTTTTTCCGGCTGTGGACCCTTAAGGAGAGCTATGCCAAGGCCATTGGCATAGGGCTGGCCTTTCCGCTGGGGGATATCACATTTTCCCTGGAGGAGGGCGTTATAAAAGGGAGTATTCCGGGCTGGCGGTTTTACCAGTCCAGGGTTTACCAATCATATATTATATCCGTCTGCGCGGCGGACGAAAAAGGAGAGTCAGTATGAGTTACGAAGAAGTATTTACAAAGGTAAAGGAGATTTTCATGAAGGCCGATGTGAGCAGGGTAGAGGAGCATCTGGCCTTTCAGTTCAATATTACGGGCGAGGGTGAAGGCGTGTTTTATGCAGAGGTTAAGGACGGCGTTCTGAGGGTGGAGCCGTATGAGTATTATGACAGGGACGCAAAGTTTATCTGTTCCGCCGATACGCTTATGAAGCTGGCGTCGGGTAAGCTGGACCCGGTCTTTGCGTTTACCACAGGAAAACTGAAGGTTGAGGGGAGCCTGGAAAAGGCTCTGATGCTGCAGATGTTTGTGTAGGCAGGTGCGTGTGCGGCGCCGGAAAGCCGGTCAGTCCGCGGTAAAGGAGTGAGGTATATGGGAATCAAAGGATGGATGCTGGGACTGGCGGCAGCAGGAGCAGCGGGAGAATACGGCATAGCGCGGTATTTTTTCCACCGGACCGTGGTCCGGGGAAATGCAAAGCGGGACAGGACACAGAAGATGGCGGGCACGGACTGGGACGCTTATATTCCGGGTATCCGCGCCAGCAGGGAATGGCTGGCAGGACAGCCTCAGGAAGATGTGTACATAACATCCAGGGACGGGCTCAGACTCCACGGCACATTCTTTTGCTGTGAAGGTTCCAGGAGGGCAGTGGTGTGCTTTCACGGCTATACCAGCGAAGGACTCAACGACTACACTTCCATTGCGAAATTTTATCTGAACCAGGGCTTTAACCTGATGGTGGTGGATGAGAGGGCTCACGGCAAAAGCGAGGGCACCTATATCGGGTTTGGCTGTCTGGACCGCTATGACGCCTTGCAGTGGATGGAGTATGTGGTGGAGCGTCTGGGAGAGGACTGCGGGCTGATGCTTCACGGTATTTCCATGGGAGCCGCCACCGTGCTGATGTCCACGGGCCTGGAGCTTCCAGAGCAGGTAAAGGCCGCTGTGTCAGACTGTGCCTTTACCTCTGCCTGGGAAGTGTTCAGCCATGTGCTGAGGAGTATGTACCATATGCCGGCTTTTCCCGTGATGCAGATTGCGGACCGCATGGCCAGGAGGGAGGCCGGATACGGCCTGGATGAATGCAATGCCAGGAAAGAGGTAATGAGGGCCCGTATTCCCATTCTGTTCATCCATGGGGACAGGGACACCTTTGTGCCCTGTTCCATGGTACATGAGCTGTACGGGGCCTGCGCCTCGCCCAAGGAGCTGTTAGTCATACCCGGAGCCAGCCACGCAGAGGCCTACTATAAGGATACGGACCGCTATGAACATGCAATTGAGGAACTGATTGCCCGGGTTTTCGGAAAAGAGGAGAACAGAGTATGAAGACAAGGAAAGGCTACAAGGTATACCCGCTGACATCAGCGCAGAAGCTTCACTTTTACTGCCTGAAATACTGCCCCAAGAAGCAGGTGTTAAACATCGGATCCAGCCTGACCATCCAGGTGGACTTAGACTGGGACGTGCTTAAAAGCTGCATTCAGGAGGCCATTGCCCGCTGCGATACCATGCGCCTGCGCTTTACCCATGACAAGGAGGGCAGCATCTACCAGTATGTGGTGAAGGAGGAGACAAAGGAAATCGAACACTTTGACTTTACCGGCTGGAAGGAGGAGGACGCGGAGCAAAAGCTCAGGGAGTGGACAGAGGTTCCCTTTGAGCGGTACGATTCCCCCATGCACCATATTGTAATGATCAAAATGCCGGATGGGTACCAGGGGCTTTACATCTGCGTGGACCACATGACCATGGATGCCCAGTCCCTGATTCTGTTTTTCCGGGATGTGATTGAACTGTATGCCAGCAGGTTTTACGACGAGGTGGAACATCCAAAGGAAATGTCCTCCTATATCAGGCAGCTGGAAAAGGATTTGGCCTACGAGGCCGGAAGCAGGGCCTGTGAAAAAGACAGGCAGTTTTTCCAGGAACTGATTGCTTCCTCCGAACCCATTTTCACGGACATCTACGGTCCGAAGAAGCTGCTGGAGGAGAGAAAGGCTGCCCGCAACCCGAAGCTGAGGGCAGCCACCAACACATCTGATAATGTGGAGGCAAATATCACCAACTTCCATCTGGAAGGGGAGCCTTCCAGACGCCTGCTGGATTTTTGCGAGAAATACGGTATTTCCATGACCTGCCTTCTCTTAATGGGCCTTCGGACCTATCTCCAGAAGGAGAATGACCAGGACGACGTTTCCGTCACCACCACCATTTCCAGGCGGGCCACCCTGTCGGAGAAGCGCTGCGGCGGAAGCAGGATTCACTGTTTCCCCTTCAGGACCATTGTGTCCAGGGAGGATACCTTCATGGAGGGCCTGCTCAAAATAAGGGATGCCCAGAACCAGTATTTCCGCCATGCGGGTTACAGCCCGTCGGAGTATTTCAATTACAGGCATGATTATTATAAGCTTAAGGACGGGCAGACCTATGAGCCCTTAAGCCTTACCTATCAGCCCCTGGCCATGAAGTATGACGGTCCCGGCCTGGACAAGCTGGGCGATATCAAGTATAAGACTGCCCGTTATTCCAACGGTGTGGCTGCCCACACCCTGTATCTCACCGTGAGCCACAGGGCAGAGGACAATGGCCTGGACTTTGGTTTTGAGTACCAGACCGGCGTGGTGACGCCGGAGAAGCTGGAGTATATTTATTACTACCTGTGCAGAATCATATTCCGGGGTGTGGAAGACCCGGAGCGCCCGGTAGGGGAAATCATAGAGATGGTGTAAAACAGCAGAACAGCTGATGCGACGGATACAAAGACGGAATATAACAAAAAGAGAATATCAAGAAAGAGAATTAAAAAAGAGAATTAAAAAAGAAATAAAAAAGCAGGAGGATTACAAAGATATGTTTGAGGATTTAAAAGAGATCATCTGTGAGTATGTGGATGTGGCGCCGGAGACTATTAAGGAGGATTCCCGGTTCATTGAGGACCTGGGCTTCAATTCCTATGACTTCATGAGCATGGTGGGGGAGATTGAGGAGAAATTCGACGTGGAGGTAGAGGAACGGGAAGTGGTCAATGTAAAGACCGTGAAGGATGCAGTGGCTTATATCCAGTCCCTGCAGGCAGAGTAGGCCGAAAAGGCAGGAGGCAGATATGGCAGCAGAGACATTAAGGGATATAATACGGCACGGCGCAGAGGCTTATGGAGAGCAGACAGCATTCCGGTACAAGGTAAAGAAGGAAATCATTGACAAGACCTACAATGAGGTGAACCTGGATTCCATGGCTGTAAGCCGTGCCGTGGAGGCCCTTGGGATGAAAGGAAAGCATATTGCAGTCATAGGCACTACCAGCTACCAGTGGATTACCACCTATTTCGGAATCGTGAACAGCGGCAGCGTGGCAGTGCCCATCGACGCGCAGCTTCCCGCAGAAGCCGTGTGTGAGCTCTTAAACAGGGCGGATGTAGAAATGCTGGTGTACGATGAACTGCGCTCTGACGTGGCAGGCGTTGTGCGCGGGAAATGTCCGGGCATCAGGCACGTGGTATCCATGCAGGCCCGGGAGACGGTGGGGGATGTGCTCTCGCTGTCCCGGCTGATAGCCGGACATGCCGGTACATATGAGACAGAGCTTGCCGGCGGTCAGCTCTGCACCATACTCTTTACCTCAGGCACCACCGGAAAGAGCAAGGGAGTCATGCTGAGCCACAGGAACCTGACGGACAATGCGGTCTGCCTGGACATGAGGATACCTGCGGGAACCGTGTCCATGACCCTGCTGCCCATCAACCATGTTTACTGTCTGACCATGGATATCATAAAGGGGCTTTATATAGGAATGATTATCTGCATCAATGATTCCATTATGCATGTACAGCGCAATATGAAGCTGTTCAAGCCGGAAATTGTGCTGCTGGTGCCCCTTGTCATTGAGTCTATCTACGGAAAGTTAAAGGATGCCGGAAGCCTGATTCCCAAAAAGATGGTGGCAAAGGCCGCCTTTGGGGGCAGCCTGCGGATCATATGCAGCGGCGGGGCCTACCTGGATCCGGACTACGTAGACCGTTTCAGGGAATACGGAATTACCATCCTTCAGGGCTACGGCATGACGGAATGCTCGCCGGTTATCAGCACCAATCTGGAATGGGAGAATAAGAAGGGTTCTGTTGGAAAACTTCTTCCCAACTGTGAGGCCAGGGTGGTGGACGAAGAAATCTGGGTAAGGGGATCCAGCGTCATGCAGGGGTATTACAAGATGCCGGAGCAGACGGCCGAGACCCTGGAGGACGGATGGCTTAAGACCGGAGACTTAGGGTATGTGGATGAGGACAATTTCGTCTATATCACAGGCCGCCGCAAGAACCTGATTATCCTTGCCAACGGCGAGAATGTATCCCCGGAGGAGCTGGAGAACGAGCTGAGCCGCTCGGAACTGGTAAAGGAAATCCTGGTCCGGGAAAAGGATAAGATAATAGAGGCGGAAATTTTCCCGGATTACGAGTACGCGAAGAAAAAGCATATTAAGGATATCCAGGGAAAACTACAGGAACTGATTGACGGGTTTAACAAGGATATGCCGGTCTATAAGCGAATTTACAGCCTGATTGTCAGGGAGACGGAGTTTGAGAAGACGCCGTCAAAGAAAATTAAAAGATTTTAGAACCCTGCCGTACATTATAAGCGGATTAGGGGAAAGCAGATATATACTCTGTTTTCCTGCTAACCGCTTTTTTGCTGCCCGGAAAGGTAAAAAGATTACTATAAATAGTAAAAGCTGTCCATTCTAAACGTCATTTCCTGTCCTGTCCGGCATCCGCAAAGAAAATCCGGGCGAAAATCAGTCAAAATCATACGGTTTTCCATCAATTTATTTTATTCATACCGGAACTGAAAAAAGATATAATCTAAAACGTGTTCAGATGGAGGGAAGTTATGGACCAGGAATTTTTTTACCGGCTGCTCTCCTGCCAGGGAGTATCGGGCAGGGAAACAAATATCCAGAAAACAGCAGCAGCGTATATGGAAGGCTTTGCGGATGAGGTTAGGCGTGAGGTAAACGGCAATGTGACCGGCATACTGAATCCGGACAGCAGCTTTAAGATTTTGCTGGCAGGCCACATAGATGAGATTGGACTTATGGTCACGGACCATACAGAGGAAGGTTTTCTGCGGGCAGCCAGAGTGGGGGGAATTACCCCGCGGATGTATCTGGGACAGAAGGTGCGGATTGACACGGGAAAGGACCTGGTATACGGGGCAGTGGCAAGTTCCGGGGAATTGCAGAAAAAGGAAGAATTGTCTGATACAGACCTTGTTATCGACATCGGGGCCGGAAACCGGGAGGCGGCCAGAAGGCATGTGCCTGTGGGGTCCGGTGTGGTGTTTGATACGGATTGGAGGCCCCTGTTGGGGGAATGCATCACCTCCAGGGCCCTGGATGACCGCTCCGGCGCATTCATTGTCATGGAAGCCTTAAGACGGGCAAAGGAAAAGAAATGCAGAAACGGAGTCTATGCCGTGACAACGGTGGGAGAGGAAACCGGCTTTAGCGGCGGGGCCTGGGCCGGCGCCGGTATCAGGCCAAACATGGCCGTTGCGGTGGATGTGACCTTTGCCAGCGATGGACCGGGCGGGGATGACGGGGTACGCGGCAGGGTGGCCCTGGGAGGCGGTCCCGGTATCTGTGTGGGGATTATGGGACATCCGGTAATGAACCGGATTCTGGAACAGGCAGCCGGGCGGCTGGACATCCGCACGCAGCCGGTCATAACGCCCGGAAGAACCTTTACAGATACGGACGCCATACATATCAGCGGACACGGTGTGCCGGCAGCGCTGGTGAACCTGCCCCTCCGGTATATGCATACTCCGGCGGAAGTGTGTTCCCTGAAGGATGTCAGGGACTGTATTGAACTAATCAGCGAGTTTGTGTGCATGGTGGACGGACAGACTGATTTGCGGCCATGCTAGTGCTTCAGCCGGCCGGAAACAGCAAGGTATCAGGATAACGGTAACAACATTTCGGGAACATGTCCCGGAATGCAGAATAGAAAGGGGAATTATCATGAGAAAAAGACCATTAGCTTTATTGACAGCAGCAGCCCTGGCAGCAGGTACGCTGGCAGGATGCGGTTCTTCGGCATCCGCGCCCACCGGAGCAGCGCAAAAGGCAGAGGCTTCCGGTAAGGAATCCTCCCAGGCAGCAGAGGGAAAGACAGAGGCAGCGGGCCAGGCTGGCGGCGCAGCCGGCGTGGACGTGTCCGGAGCCACCGGGGAAATCAATGTGTGGACCAACTTAAGCCAGAGCGAGATGAACTTCTATGTGGAAGAATTCAACAAGCGGGTTCCCGGTGTAAAGGTGACAGTCACTGTCATGCCGGGCAACGAGTACCGCACAAAACTCCAGAACGCATTCCGCACTGGCACCAATGCGCCTGACGTGGCTACCTTTGAAATTTCAGACTTTGGTATGTACAAGAACACCGACCTGCTGGAGAACCTGAGTACGGAGAGCTACGACGCAGAGGCTCTTTCCAAGGATATGATTCCCTATGTGGACGAGCTCTCAAGGGATAACAGCGGTAATTTAAGAGGGCTGTCCTACCAGGCTACTCCAGGCGGTTTCTGGTACAAAAAGGCTCTGGCAAGGGAATATCTGGGAACAGATGATCCCGAAGAATTACATGAGATGTTAAAGGACTGGGATTCCATCATCGAGGTGGGCAAGCAGGTGAATGAGAAATCCGGAGGCAAAATAGGACTGTTGGACGACATTGAGACCGTAGAGCAGATTTACTGTTCCTATAAAGGCGCTCCGTGGGTGGATGAGAACAACCATATCATCTCCGATGATTTCCTGATGGAGCAGCTCAACCTGATGCAGCGCGTGGTTGACAACAATGTGGATGCCAGGGCAGACCAGTGGTCGGCAGGCTGGACCTCAGGCATGTACTCCCAGGATATGTTTATCCTGATCGGACTTCCCAGCTGGGCCCTTAACTTCTGCATCAAGCCGGGCATCCCGGAGGGAGAAATGGAGAAGGCAGCGGATACATGGGGCTATATGGAGGCACCCGCGCCTTACCAGAACGGAGGAACCTGGTACGGCATTTACTCTGGTTCCAAGAACAAGGAAGCTGCCTATGCCTGGGTAAAGACCATGACAGCTGACAAGGATTACCTGGTCAATGGCCTGGCCGGCCAGTTAGGCGATTTCCCGGCATATATACCGGCTATCGAGCAGTGTATCGAAGAGGGGCATACGGACATCGTCACAGGCGACCAGCAGTATTTCCAGAGCTTCTATGACACGGCAATGAACGTCAAGGCAGACCCCATGACCAAGTACGACCGCCAGGCATGGACCAGCATGACTGCCCAGATGGATTTACTGGCAGGCGGCGGCGCCACTCCGGAGGAGGCATGCCAGGGATTCAAGGAGGATATGCAGCGCATCTATCCTGAGATAGTAATTGACTAGAACATGCCGGACCACGGCAGACCTGAGTGCGGCTGCCGGATTTGTAAATGACCAGAGGATGCAGGGTGTGAGATAATTCATATCCTGCATCTGTTTCACGGAAGAAGGGGCAGGGCTTTAAAGAAGCCTTTGGCCTGCCTTCAGATGGGAGGATTTCATGACGGAGAAGGGGAAGAGCATACAGCCCTCAAAAAGGAGAAGCCTGGATAAGAGCAATCGGGGATTGCTTTTTATCCTGCCTTATTTTATTATATTTTTATGTTTTACACTGTATCCCATACTGTACACGTTTAAACTCAGCTTTCACAGCTGGGACGGCCTGGGGACTCCTGTCTTTACCGGCCTGGCAAACTACAGGCGTCTTTTAAATGACGCGGTGTTTTTCAAATCTATTTTCAATACAGTGTTCATCGCCCTGCTGGCCATGGCGCCCCAGATGATATTCGGCCTGATACTGGCCTTTCTGCTGAACCAGCACCGGTTCAGGGGCGGGAACCTGTTCAAAACCATTTTTTATTTTCCAAACCTCGTAACCGCAGTTTCCCTGGGCGTCCTGTTCAGCCTGCTGTTTGACTTTAAGGCGGGAAGCGTAAACAAACTTCTGATGGCCTTACATATCATAGCGGAGCCGGTTAACTGGAAGATGAACGGGCTGTTTACCCAGCTGATTGTGGCCTTTGTGCTGTTCTGGCAGTATTTTGGATATTATACCATCATATTTACCGCGGGAATCAAGGGCATACCCTATGATATTATGGAGGCAGCCGAGGTGGACGGTGCTAATAAATTCCAGACCTTTTTCCACATTGTACTGCCCCAGCTGCGCAATATCATGACCTATGCCTTTGTCACATCCATCATAGGCGGACTCCAGCTTTTCGACCTGCCCTTCACCTTTGCGGGGGCCACGGGAGGACCCAGCAAATCTGTCCTCACCATGGTCATGTATATGTACAACATCGCGTTCCAGAATTATGATTACGGATATGGTTCCGCTATTTCGTACGGCCTGTTTGTCATCATCATCGTATTTTCTCTGATTTTTATGAAATATACGGCAGGGAAGGAGAGGAATTTTTAAATGGAAAAAAAGGAACTCAAGAAGTACAGTGTAAAGACAAAGTTTTTCCGGGCAATTACCTATGGGGTCCTGGTTCTGCTGGCACTAATCTGCATCGTGCCCTTTTACAACATGATTATCAACTGCACCCATGACAACGCCGCCCTGGCCACCTCCTTCCAGATGACGCCGGGAAAATCCTTAAAAACCAATTACCAGCACCTGGCTGCCAATGTAAATATATGGAGGGGGCTGTTCAACAGCCTGTTTATCTCCCTTGCCAGCACGGTGATTACGGTTTACGTGGGCGCGCTGACAGCTTACGGCTTTGCCAAGTATAAATTTAAGTACAACAAGCAGTTATTCTGGCTGGTACTGGCTACCATGATGCTTCCGGGCCAGTTGGGAATCATCGGGTATTTCCAGCTCATGAACAACATACATATGCTGGACAATTACGCGGCCCTTCTTATCACTTGTTTTGCACCGCCGGCCATGGTATTCTGGAACAGGCAGTACATTGATTCCTATGTGCCGGATGAGCTGATCGAGAGCGCCCGCATAGACGGATGCGGGGAGTTCCGTATTTTCAACGAAATCATTTTTCCAATCATAATGCCGGGAGTGGCAACCCAGGCCATTTTCACCTTTGTGGAATCCTGGAACGCCTTTGTGAAGCCGTCCATTCTTTTGTTCTCCCAGGACAAATTCACACTGCCCATTCTGGTGCAGCAGATGCAGGGAGTATATAAGAATGATTATGGAACTGTGTATATCGGAGTCGCTCTGTCGGTTATCCCAATACTTATCATGTTTGTGCTCTGTTCCAGACGCATACTGGAAGGCGCCACGGCCGGTGCTGTAAAGGGATAACGCAGGTACCGGAAAAAGATGCTGCGAGGGAAGGTATGAAGGGTTTGAGACATTTAACCATATGGATGTGCGTCTTGGCCGCAGTTCTTGGAATGGGGGCATGCAGCAGGGCGGAAAAGGATGAGGATGTCCGGGTGGATATGACGGCGCCTGCAAAGGACAGTCCGGGAGAGCGGCCGGTCATACGGTTATGGCATATCTATGGAAGTGATGACGACCAGGCCGCGCGTATCATGGAGCAGCTGACCAGGGAGGCAGAGGATAAATTTAATGTTACCATAGAAGTGGATACAGCTGAAAATGAAGGGTATAAGACAAAGATTAAGGCCGCGGCTGCGGCCAATGAGCTTCCGGACATCTTTTATACCTGGAGCCACGAATTCTTAAAACCCATGGTGGACGCGGGAAAGGTGCTGGAGGTGAGCCGGTATTACAGCGATGATTTCCAGTCCCATCTGAACGATGCCATGATGAAGGGAATCCAGTTTGACGGCGGGACCTATGCGCTGCCCCTGGACAGTTCTGTGGCCATGGTGTATTACAACATGGAAATGATGGACCGGTATGGCCTGGAAATACCTGTGACCTGGGATGAGTTCATCCGGGTATGCCAGACTTTTGTGGACAACGGCATAACCCCTATGCCGGTGGGAGGCAATGAGCCGTGGACCATTGCCATGTATTATGACCTTCTGGCGCTCCGGGAAGTGGGGCCGGAAAAGGTTGCGGACGCGGCAGCAAAGCGGACGGACTACAGCGACCCAGGTTTCCTGGAAGCTGCCAGAAAACTGCGTCAGCTGGTGGATATGGGGGCGTTTACGGCTGACTCGGCCACTGCGCTCAGGGAGGAGGCAGAGGCTCTTTTCATGCAGGGTCAGGCGCCTATGTATCTTAACGGCAGCTGGACTTCATCCCGTGTCTACAGGGAGTCATCCAGGGTGGCGGGCAAGGTGAAGGCCGCGCCCTTTCCGGTGACAGGGTCAGGAAAATCCACTATATATGATTTCACAGGGGGGCCTGACAGCGCTTTTGCAGTGAGCAGCAGTACAAAGGACCCGGAACTTACCGTGGATTTGGCTGAGTATATGGCCATGGGGCTGGCAGTGGAGCTTTATAAATGCAAGTCAAATGACCTCCCCTATATCAACGTGGATACGGGTGACGCCCAGTTAAACCCGCTTATGCAGGAGATTCATGAGTACACGGACCATGCCGCCAGCTATACCATATGGTGGGATAATCTCCTGGAAGGAACCGACGCGGCCAGATATCTGGACAGCCTGGAATGCCTGTTTCGCGGGGATATCACGCCGGAGGAATTTATAAGCCGTATGAACGGGTTAAAGCAAGATGAAACAGATGACAGGAGGGAAACAGGATGGAAGTGAGATATGTAACGGACCGGCATGACACCCTTTGCGCAAAATACAGACAGGAATACAGGGATAATCCCGATTATCTGTACTGCGGGGTGGCGGATATGGACCTGGCGCCGCCGGATCCGGTTTTAGAAGCCATGAAACGCAGGCTGGACCATGGGGTTTTTGGTTATACCGAACTGCCGGACGGTTATGAGAAACTGGTTTCAGACTGGATGCGTGAGCGGTATCACTGTGAGGTAAAGCAGGAATGGGTGCTGTTCTCTCCCAGGATCAACATGGCCCTTAACATGGCGGTGGACACCTTCACAGAGCCGGGAGATTCCATTATCGTCAATACACCCGCCTATCCTGCGCTGACAGGGGCAGTAGAAAAATGGGGCCGGAATCTGAAGGAAAGTCCCCTGATTCTTAAAAATGGGCGTTTCACCATTGATTTTGACGGTCTGGAAAGGCTGGCGGACCAGAAAACCAGGGCATATATCCTCTGCAATCCCCACAATCCCACCGGAAGGGTGTGGACGGATGAAGAACTGTCAGGGGTCACCGCCTTCTGCAAACGCCATAACCTGCTTCTGCTGTCAGATGACATACACGGGGATTTTGTGTGGCCGGGCCATGTGTATAAGCCGCTTTTAACGATGTACCATAATCCGGAGCAGGAAAAGGTTATTGTGTTCAATTCCCTGACAAAAACCCTGAATATCCCCGGACTGATTTTTTCCAGTGTCATTCTCCCTAATCCCGAAATGCGGCGGGCCATGGAGGAAACCATAGACCGGTGGGGGCTTCACAACCCCAATGTGTTCGCGGCCGATATCCTTAAACCTGCTTACCGGGAATGCGGGGAGTGGGTGGACCGGATGCGGGCGCAGGTCTATGAAAACATAAAGACTGCCCAGGAGTTCATAAACAGGGAACTGCCCTGGCTGGATGCCTATGTGCCTGACGGCACCTATCTTATGTGGATTGGATACGGACGCACCGGTTTATCCGAGGAGGACATGAGACGGCTGCTGGAAGAAAAGGGCCATTTGATACCGCTTATGGGAACCCATTTCAAGGAGGCCGGCAGAGGCTGGTTCAGGCTGAACATGGGGACCTCAGGGGAACAGGTAAATAAAATACTTGAGAGACTTGCGCTGTGCTGGACATAGGGCCGGATAACACCGGTCCCAGGTCCGGCATGAGCCGGTTATGGGGATGTATATGAAAGGGTTATGTGAGAATGTAAAAGGGGCCTGGGACTGGCTGTTCCATGAACATATTTCACGCAGAATCATGGCCGTGTTCGTGATATTTTTCCTCATCAGCTTTTTTCTGACCTATTCCCTGTATTCGTGGGCTGCCAGGAAGCAGGAGGACTCCATGATAGAGCAGTCATCGGTGCAGATGGTCACTGGGGTCAGAAACAATCTGGATGAGATGGTCCTTAATGTGAACGATGATTTCAATATGCTGTTAAAAGGAGGCACCCTGGATGTGGTGAACCATCTTCCCAGGCCGGAGGACAGAAAAACATATGACAACATGCTGTTTACCGCTCTTGACAGCAACCATTATCTGGAGTCCATCTATCTTCTGGATTTTTCGGCGCACCTGTACGGCGTGGACAAGCATGACATGAAGCGGCTCAGCGTGGATTCCACATTGAAATGTCCGTGGTACAGGAAAGCCCTGGAAGCAGGGGGGAGCTATATACTGGAGTATGAGGCAGGAGGCATTTTCTATAAAAGATACAATTCCAGGTTTGTGTCTGTCATCAGGACCATCAACAGCCTGGAGACCCAGAAGCCTCAGGGATTCATTATTATGAATATTCCCACAGATGCCATAGCGGAAATCTGCAGCGCGGCTGCTTATGGAAGCCAGGCCATGATAGGGATTATGGACCAGGATGGAAACCTGATTGCGGGTACGCCCGGATTTGAATACCAGGATTTCCTTAAAACGCCGGCCGGAAGCAGTGATGAGGAAAAACTTCTGGTAAGCCGCAAGGGGGATGGGGAGCATACCACTTCCCTTTACCTGCCGGACTATGGATGGCACCTGATTGCCAGGATACCCAGTCAGGTGAACCGCAGCGCTTTTAAGGACCTGTTCCTGATCGCCACCCTTATTTTTCTGGTGAATGTGGTGCTGATGCTTTTCGGCTCCCTTTACATATCCAAGTCCATATCCAATCCCATCTATGCGCTGATTGGAATGATGAATACGGTAAAGGACCGGAATTTCAGGAAGATACCTGTCAAATACCCCAAAAGCGAGATTGGGATTTTACAGACGAATTACAATAACATGGTGGACGAGATATCATCCCTGCTGTCCAGGCTGGTGGAGGAGCAGAAAATCAAGGAAAAGGCGGAGCTGCACGCGTTGTTTGAGCAGGTAAAGCCTCATTTTCTCTACAACACCCTGGATGCTATCGGCTATATGGCCCTGACGGAGGAGCCGTCCCAGACCTATGAGGCCATAGAGACATTGGGGAGCTTTTACAGGCAGAGCCTGAGCCAGGGGGACCAGATGATAACCGTTGAAAAGGAGACAGCCATTGTAAACGATTATGTAAAGCTTTTGAGGCTCAGGTACGGGGATTTGTTCGATGTGGAGTACCAGGTGGATGAGAGCTGCCTCAGGGTTCTGGTGCCCCACCTGATTCTCCAGCCGTTAGTGGAGAATGCCGTGTACCACGGGATTAAGCCAATGGGCGGAAACGGGCATATCCGCATCTGGATTGGACCGGAGGAGGGCGGCCGGATGAAAATACAGGTGCGGGACAACGGAGTGGGCATAGATGCTTCCGCCCTGTCAAAACTTCAGGACTACCATAAAATATGGAATATTGATATTGACGTGTCGGGAACCGGGATTGGCCTGATTGGCACCATACAGAGAATCGTACTGATATACGGTGAACAGGCGTCTTACCAGATTAGAAGCGTGCCAGAGGGAGGAACGGAAATCACCTTCCTTCTGCCGGTGACCTGCGGGGGAGAAGAGGACCATGGAGACTGGATATGACCAGCTGTTAAAAGTGATGTTTGTGGATGATGAGGAGAAAACCAGGAAACTTCTCAGGGTTTTTGTGGACTGGCAGTCCATCGGCTATGAGCCGGTGGAGGACGCGGCCAGCGCCAACCAGGCCATGGAACTGATAGAAGAGGAGCATCCTGACGTGGTTATCACGGACATTGAGATGCCCTATATCAACGGCCTGGAATTTGCCCAGATGCTGGCGGAGGAGTATCCGCAGATCGTGGTCATCGTTCTGACGGCCCATGACCTGTTCCAGTACGCGCAGAAATCCGTGGAGCTGGGCATCAAGAGTTTCCTGTTAAAGCCCATACGGAGGGCGGAACTGATTGAGGTCATGAAGGATGTGCGGACCGATATCATGGAGGAGCGCAGAGCTATTTTTGAGTTTGAGGGGCTTAAAAGCAGGATTGCGGAGTCCAGGACGCTGATTGTCCAGAATTTCCTCAACAACCTGCTTTTGAATAAGGTGGACCAGGAAAGCCTGTGGGGTACCATACGCTACTATGATATTCCTCTGAGAAGGGATACAGGGCACTACAATGTAATGGTGCTGATGCCGGAGAAACACAATGACCCGGAGGAGGACGAGCTGAGAAGGCAGCAGTGCATGGAGGTGCTGTCCCCGGCGGTAAGCCGCCTTACGGATGTGCTGCTGCTAAAGGACATACACCAGAACCTGATTCTCCTGAGCCAGAATAAGAAAATCAGCCTCATGTCCTACGGCGCCCATTTTACCGTACTGATTAAAGAAAAGCTGTCCATGGGAATCTATGCGGGCTGCGGAAATCCGGTGGATTCCCTGGAGGAGATCCGCTACAGCTACAAGCAGGCATATAAGAATGCCATGATTGCCAGCTACAGCCACAACCAGGCATTTCTTTCATCGGGCAGGGAATCCGATATGGGAGGCCTCCAGGAGCTGATCCAGACCCTGACAGAGGAGCTGCCCCTATATCTGGGGATACCTTCCGGGGACAAGGTGAGGCAGCTGGTGGGCACGGCCTACGGGACACTTAAGGGCCTGCCGCAGAGCAGCCTTTCGGATTATCTTGTTATATCTTATTCCATTGTCAATGTGACCCTGTCCACCCTGAGCGACAATGGAATTCCTTACATAGAGATATACAGCACGGACCATCTGCCCTATGAGAAGATACTCCGTCTCACCGGGGCAGAGGAGATTGAGAAGTATATCAGCCAGTTTACAGACTTTACGGTCTGCCAGATTGAAGAGTACATGAACAAGAAAAACACCATGCTGGTCCACCGGATTGTCCAGTACATGAACGAGCATATGGATGATTCCACTCTGTCGCTGGCTAAGATATCAAAGATCAACTATATCAACAACTCGTATCTCAGCAGGACCTTCAAGTGTGTTATGGGAATCAACTTTATGGACTATCTGGTATCCATCCGCATCGAGGCAGCCAAAAAGCTTCTGAAGGGAACGGATTTGAGAATTTATGAGGTGGCCCGCAGCGTGGGCATCGAGGACCCCAACTATTTTTCCAAGTTTTTCAAAAAACATACCCAGGAAACGCCGGCCCAGTACCGGGATCGATGTCAGGAAGCCTTGTAGGCTTCCTTTTTTTTGCATTTATGAAGAAACAAAGAACGTTTTATTGTGCATAATATATAAATCACCTGACAAAAACTTGTGTAATATGGCGCCCTGATTTAAAAAAAGTGAAAGAACTTTCTGAACATCTAAGTGCTATTGAAAATAAAATCAAACCTGTTATACTAAAGCTACAAGAGATGAGCAGCCGGAACAAGGCTGCCAGGCATTCATAACAAGGAGGAACTCATATGAACGAAAAAGTAGAGAGCCTGAAAGGGAAGCTGATTGTATCCTGCCAGGCCCTGCCCCATGAGCCGCTTCATTCGTCCTTTATCATGGGCCGGATGGCACTGGCTGCCAAGGAGGGCGGAGCGTACGGAATACGTGCCAATACCAAGGAGGATATCGCTGAAATCCAGGCCCGGGTTGACCTGCCTGTCATCGGCATCGTGAAACGTGACTATGAGGACAGCAAGGTATACATTACGCCTACCATGAAGGAAATCAACGAGCTGATGGAAGTCAAACCTGATATCATAGCGCTGGACGCTACCCACAGCCTGAGGCCGGGCGGCAGGACCCTGGATGAATTTTACAGGGAAATCCGGAAAAGCTATCCGGAACAGCTGCTGATGGCGGACTGCTCTACAGTGGAGGAAGCCCTTCACGCAGACCAGCTGGGATTTGACTTTATCGGGACCACACTGGTGGGCTATACGGACCAGAGCAGAGACCTTAAAATTGAATCCAACGATTTTGAAATCATCCGCCAGATTGTGGCAAAGGTGAAACACCGTGTCATTGCGGAGGGAAACATCAACACGCCGGAAAAGGCGAAGAGGGTTATTGAACTGGGGGCCTTCAGTGTGGTGGTGGGTTCCATTATCACCAGGCCCCAGCTGATAACAAAGTCTTTTGCAGAGGCGCTGGATTAGTACAAACATGTTAACCATTTCATTATAAAGGGGACCCAACGGGTCATTGAAAGGAGAAGTAAGATTATGGCAAACTTAGAAAAGTATAAAGGTGTTATTCCTGCATTTTACGCATGCTACGACGCAGAGGGAAATGTGAGCCCGGAGAGGGTAAGGGCTCTGACTGAGTACCATATCAGAAAAGGCGTTAAGGGTGTTTATGTAAATGGATCTTCAGGAGAGTGCATCTACCAGAGCCTGGAAGACCGCAAGATTACACTGGAAAATGTAATGGCAGCTGCCAAGGGCAGGCTGACCGTCATCGCACATGTGGGCTGCAATAATACCAAAGACAGCGTGGAACTGGCAAAGCATGCAGAGAGCCTGGGCGTTGACGCCATCGCATCCATCCCGCCCATCTACTTCCATCTGCCGGAGTATGCAATTGCCGCCTACTGGAATGCCATGAGCCAGGCAGCTCCCAACACGGATTTCATTATCTACAATATCCCCCAGCTGGCAGGCGTGGCCCTGACACAGAGCCTGTTCGCCGAGATGAGGAAGAACCCAAGGGTCATCGGTGTAAAGAATTCCTCCATGCCTGTGCAGGATATCCAGATGTTCAAGCTGGCAGGCGGGGATGACTACATCATCTTCAATGGCCCGGACGAGCAGTTTATCAGCGGCCGTGTCATCGGAGCAGAGGCCGGTATCGGCGGAACCTACGGCGTGATGCCTGAGCTGTTCCTGAAAATGGATGAGCTGGTGAAGGCAGGTAAGATGGAAGAGGCTATGAAGGTACAGTATGCTGCCAACGACATTATCTACAAGATGTGCTCCGGACACGGCAATATGTACGGTATGATTAAAGAGATGCTTCGCATCAACGAGTCCCTGGATCTGGGCGGGGTCAGGGAACCGCTGCCTCAGCTGATTGAATCCGACCTTGCCATTGCACAGGAAGCAGCCCGCATGGTGAAGGAAGCGGTTGCAGCATACTGCTAAGACCAGGTGTGTTTCTGACGGGGATGTCAGGCGCTCTGTTCACAGTTACCTGTGCAGTACTGAAGATAATGTAAATGGTCCCCGGTCCTTTCTGGAGGGAGAAAGGGCCGGCATGGGACCGGAATGCGTTTGGGAAAAGGAGGATGTTTCCCAGGGTTTTCCGTATAGCAAAGAAGGGAGATTGATTTATGCAGGGTTTTACTACAATTGATTTGATTATACTGATTGTTTATCTTGCGGCTGTATTATTTGCCGGACTCTTCTTCTCCAAAAAGGAGATGAAGGGAAAAGAGTTCTTTAAGGGAGACGGCACCATTCCGTGGTGGGTTACTTCCGTTTCCATATTCGCAACATTATTAAGTCCCATTTCCTTCCTGTCCCTGGCAGGAAATTCCTATGCAGGAACATGGATTATGTGGTTCGCACAGTTAGGAATGCTTGTGGCCATACCCATTACCATTAAATTCTTCCTGCCAATCTACAGCAAGCTGGACATCGACACAGCCTACCATTATCTTGAAATCCGTTTTGGAAGCAAGGGCCTGCGTGTCCTGGGCGCCGTCATGTTCATCGTGTACCAGGTGGGCCGCATGTCCATCATCATGTATCTTCCATCCATGGTACTCTCCAAGCTTACAGGCCTTAATGTAAATCTCCTGATTATTGCCATGGGTGTGATTGCCATTATTTATTCCTACACAGGCGGACTTAAATCCGTTCTCTGGACCGATTTCATCCAGGGCAGCGTCCTTCTGGTTGGCGTTACCTTTGCGCTGTTCTACCTGGCCAACGGCATAAACGGCGGGTTCGGAGCCATTTTCCAGACCATGGGCGAAGGTAAATTCCTGGCGGCAGACCAGCCTATTTTTAATCCCAATATACTGAAGGACAGCGTATTCCTGCTGATTGTGGGCGCAGGTCTTAACACCTGTTCCTCCTATGTATCCAGTCAGGATATTGTGCAGCGTTTCACCACCACCACAGATATGAAGAAACTGAACAAGATGATGCTGACCAACGGCGCTCTGTCCATCTTCATCGCAACCGTATTTTACCTCATCGGTACAGGACTGTATGTATTCTACAGCCAGAACGCGCTTCCTCCGGCAGCCCAGCAGGACCAGATTTTCGCGTCCTATATTGCTTATGAGCTTCCGGTAGGTATCACAGGACTGCTTTTGGCAGCCATCTATGCGGCATCCCAGTCCACTCTGTCCACCGGCCTTAATTCAGTGGCAACCAGCTGGACCCTGGATATCCAGGAGCGTCTTTCCAAGAAGGAGATGAGCTTTGCCCTTCAGACAAAAATCGCACAGTATGTATCCCTGGGCGTGGGCATTGTGGCCATTCTGGTGTCCATGGTACTGGCAAACGGCGAAATCAAGTCAGCTTATGAGTGGTTCAACGGATTCATGGGACTGGTGCTGGGCGTGCTGGGCGGTACATTTGCCCTGGGTACATTCACAAAGGTGGCCAATGCAAAGGGCGCATACGTGGCATTCTTTGTGGCAGCGGTTACCATGGTCTGCATCAAGTACATGGCTCCTGCGGGCTCCGTATCCATCTGGTCCTATTCCATCATCTCCATCGCCATCTCACTGGTAGTGGGAATCCCGGTGAGCATGATTACAAGAAAGATGGACGGGGATACATCCAAGCCTGTAAAGGACGCTACGATTTACCACAATTAATGATTCATTAACAGGAGGTAATCATGATATTTGGAAACATTACACAGGAAAAGACCTATGCCTTTCTTCCTGAGGATTTAAAGGAATGCTTTGCCTATGCAAAGGAGCATGATTTGGCGTCTTACGAAAAAGGATGCCATCCCATCGACGGAGAAAGGCTGTTTGTCAATGTGGTGGAGTATGAGACTACCCGGCCTGAGAACCGCTTCTGGGAAGCCCACAGGAATTACCTGGATGTACATTTAATGCTTGACGGGCAGGAGCAGATTGATTTAAACTTTATAGAGAACATGGAGCAGAAGGAGTATGTGGAGAAGGATGACTTCCTTCCCATGGACGGCGCACCCAACAGCCATGTGGTGCTCAGGCCGGGGGATTTCCTGATTTGCTACCCGGAGGACGGACACCGCACAGCCGTGGCCGTAAACGAACCTGAGAAAATCAAGAAGGCCATATTCAAGGTGCGGATTGACCATTAAAAGCATATAGACCCGGATACAGAGGCAAACCAAAGACCCTGGAACGCAGGACGGAGCATCCCGTCTGCGCTCCGGGCAGGTTTGCCTTTTGCGGCAGGGCGGCGTAAAGGGCGGCGTCAGGGTGAAAAGAAGATTTAAAGGAGCGGTGCTACGATGAAACAGTATATTTGCATTGATATCGGGGGAACGGAAATCAAGCACGGGGTGCTGGACGAAAATGAGAAATTTCTTGCAAAGGGTAAGGTGCCCACCGAGGCCTTTAAAGGCGGGCCTGCCCTGTTAAAAAAGGTCATGGGGATTGCGGCGGACTACCTGAAGGACCGGAAGACAGAGGGAATCTGTGTGTCCACTGCCGGCATGGTGGATGTGGAAAAGGGGGAGATATTCTATGCAGCCCCTTTGATTCCTGAGTATGCGGGAACAAAGCTCAAGGCCAGCATGGAGGCGGAATTCGGACTTCCCTGCGAGGTGGAGAATGACGTGAACTGCGCCGGCCTGGCGGAGGCTGTGTCCGGGGCAGCGGCAGGGGCCCAGTCGGCCCTGTGCCTTACGGTTGGAACCGGAATCGGCGGCTGCATCATCATCGGCGGCAGGGTGTATCACGGGTGGAGCGGAAGCGCCTGCGAGGTGGGATACATGCACATGGACGGAAGTGATTTCCAGACCCTGGGAGCTGCCAGCATACTGGTAAAACGGGTGGCGGCTGCCAAGGGGGAGCCTGAGGCCCAGTGGAACGGCTACCGTATTTTCCAGCTGGCCGGGGAAGGGGACTCTATATGCGTGGAGGCCATTGACCAGATGTGCGATTGTCTGGGAAAAGGCATTTCCAATATATGTTATGTGCTGAATCCCCAGATCGTAGTGCTGGGAGGGGGAATCATGGCCCAGGAGGAGTACCTGCGTCCCAGACTGGAAAAGGCTCTTGCCCGGTATCTGGTATCCAGCATATATGAAAAGACAGAGCTGGCCTTTGCCAGGCACCAGAATGACGCGGGGATGCGGGGAGCCTACTATCATTTCCTGGAGAGGCAGGGAAAGGCCCGGAGCTGACCGGTATTGGCCGAAAGCAGGTCTGTGGTCTTAACCAGGAGGAGGTATTATGGAATATCTGAAATCAGTGATACCGGTCATAGAATCCAATTATGTGAATTTTACAACGGTGGAGCGCAGTATTGCGGATTTTTTTATCTATAACAGGGAGCAGATGGATTTTTCAGCTAAGTCAGTGGCCGGAAAGCTGTTTGTGTCGGAGGCGTCCCTGTCGCGGTTTGCAAAGAAGTGCGGATTCAGGGGTTACAGGGAATTCATTTACCAGTATGAGGAAAATTTTGTGGTCAGGCAGGACTCCATGACAGGCAACACCAGGACTGTGCTCAATGCCTACCAGGAACTTCTGAATAAGACGTATAACCTGGTAAATGAAAAGCAGATTGAGAGGGTGTGCCGGTATATGGCCAAGGCGGGACGCGTGTTTGTCTGCGGAACAGGAAGTTCAGGCCTGGCTGCCAGGGAGATGGAGCTGCGTTTTATGCGTATCGGCCTGGACATCACGTCCATGGACCACAGCGACATGATACGTATGCGCGGCGTGTTCCAGGACGAGAACTGCCTTGTCTTTGGCGTCAGCATCAGCGGTGAGAAGGAGGAAGTATTATACCTTCTGGAGGAAGCCCACAAGCGGGGCGCCAGGACCGTGATGCTCACTGCCAGGAACAGGCCTGAATTCGATGCCTTCTGCGATGAGGTGGTGCTTCTTCCGTCACTGCTCCATCTGAACCATGGAAATGTGATTTCACCCCAGTTCCCCATTCTCCTGCTGACGGACATCCTCTATTCCTACTATCTGTCCCAGGACCCGTATAAGAAGGAAGTGCTCCATGACAGTACATTGAGGGCCCTGGAAAAGGGGAGGAGAGAGAATGTAATGTAAATGCCGGGAGACGCCCATTCCCGGCGGGATAAAATGTATCTCAGGACGTTTCAGGACCATGAGGGCTATTAAACTTTCGGTATGCTGTTAATCACGGCATGCCGATTTTTTTGTTAGAGTATGAACTCTTACCGCATCCTTGGATTGTTTTGGACGAGCTAATATATTAGATAGCAATAAACGAGACGCGACAATGTTAAAAAACCGCTAAAACGGTGTAAAAACACTGTGTAAAAATGTGATATTTTGTGAAATATGTATAAAAATAAGATGAAAAACAGTGGAAAATGACTCTATACAAACTAATATATCAGTACTAATATATTAGTATCAGCAACAAGGGGTTAAGATGAATGAAAGGTGCGTATGTAACCAGAACGTATCCGGAGATTCATTCCCGTCATTCCTGCGCTCCGGTACAGAAAAGCAGAGGCATAAGGGAGTCTCTGAGGGAGAGCATTCAACTATTTTCATCAAAGGAGGGTTCGTATGAACATCAATGTAATTATCGGTATTATCATGATTCTGTCCTTCTTAGGCATGGTATGGTACTGTGTGAAGGGATTCAACCTGATGGTGGGATTTGCAATCATGGCAACGTTCTGGACTGCCCTGGCATTGGTGGGCAACGCATTTTCGCCCACATCGGCCATGGAAGGCAAAACCTTCATCCAGGTGCTGGAGTATGTATATGCAGAGGGTCCTGCCGGATATGCAAAGTCCATTCTGGTCAATGTATTCTTCGGAGCATTCTTCGGCAGGGTCCTGGTGGACACCGGCATAGCGGCCACCCTGATTCGTAAGGTGGTTGAGCTGGGCGGCGATAAGCCCAGAATCACCATGGCGCTCCTGTGTATCGTTACGGCCATTATCTTTATGTCCATGACCGGTATCGGACCTGTTATTTCCATCGCGGTTATCGTACTGCCCATTCTGCTTTCACTGGGCATTCCGGCTCCTGTGGCCATGTTCAGCTTTATGGGATCTATCATGGCAGGCATCTTTGGAAATATCGTCAATTTCCAGCAGTACCAGACCATATATGCGGGCTTTAATGCGGCGGCAGCTGATTACACCTACAACGATTACTTCAAGATTGGCGTTACCTGCATGGTGGTAGCCATCGTGGTAGTGCTGGTGGTTGCCAACCTTTCCATGAACAAAAAGGCAGCCCACGCATGGGCGGCCACTGCTTCCTCGGCAAGTGACAATGCCCCGGCCATTTCCTGGATTTCCGTTATCCTTCCTGTCCTGGGCGTGGTGCTCTTCAAGATTCCCATTATTTTAGGATTCTGTCTTTCCGGCATCTACGCACTGATTACAACGGGAAAAATGAAGGGAAGCTATTCCGAAATCTGCCGCCTCTTTGCAAAACTGTTTACCGATGGTTCCATTGATGTGGCCCCCATGGTAGGATTCCTGCTTACCCTGGCCATGTTCAATAACGCGGCAACCTATGCAGCGCCTTACTTTACAGCTATCCTGGGAGGATTTGTGCCTACCACAGCCATTACCCTGGCCATCGTGTTCGCCATACTGACACCTCTCGGCTTCTTCCGCGGCCCCATGAACCTGGTTGGATGCGGAACCGCAATCCTGGCAGTTGTAGTGGCCACCCTTCCCAATGCACCGGTAGCCTTCCTGTATCCGCTGTTTGCAGTGACCACCATTGCGCCTCAGCATCTGGATATCACCCAGTCCTGGGTTGCATGGGGATTTGGATATACCAAGGTTTCCACCAAGGATTATATGAAGATGTCCATTCCTACCGGATGGATTGTAGGCATTATCTGCTGCGCTGCAGTATTCGTACTGTACGGCGGCCTGATGTAGATGTGAACGGGAGTATAAGACGGCCGGCTGCAGCAGGGAAGGATTCCCTGCTGTCCGGATGGGAGCTGGCGGGATACCTGCCGGCTCCCCCTTATAAGACGGTTTGATGATTTGAGATGAGGAGGTTTTAAAATGGGAAGATCAGTTAGGATGGGTATAGACGTAGGCGGCACCCACACAAAGGCAGTGGCAATTGATAACGCCACCCATGAGATTATCGGGAAATCTTCCGTTAAGACGACCCACGACGACCCCAGAGGAGTGGCCGCGGGTGTGGTTAAGTCCTTTGAAAACTGCCTGAATGAAAATGGAATCAGCCCGGATGATGTGGTATTTGTGGCCCACTCCACCACCCAGGCAACCAATGCCCTGATTGAGGGCGATGTGGCCACTGTAGGTGTCATCGGCATGGCAAAGGGAGGCCTGGAAGGTTTCCTGGCAAAAAAACAGACAAAACTGGATGATATAGACCTGGGCAACCAGAAGAAAATTAAAATTGTAAATGACTTCATCAACGTGAAGAAAATGAACATGGCCGTTGTTGAAGATACTATAAATAGCATGCAGAAGTCAGGGGCCCAGGTACTGGTATCCTCCATGGCGTTCGGCGTGGACGACGGAGGCCCTGAGGCAGAGGTGTATGAGGCGGCCAGCGCCAGGGGCATCCCCACCACCATGGCCAGCGATATCACCAAGCTCTACGGTCTTACAAGAAGGACCAGAACCGCTGCCATCAATGCCTCCATCCTTCCAAAGATGTTAGATACAGCCAATTCAACGGAAGGCTCTGTCCGGGAAGCAGGGGTTCATGTGCCTCTGATGATTATGAGAGGCGACGGCGGAGTCATGGAGATTACGGAGATGAAGAAGCGCCCCGTGCTGACCATGCTGTCCGGCCCGGCTGCTTCTGTCATGGGATCCCTTATGTATCTGAGGGCCTCCAACGGCGTGTACTTTGAGGTGGGCGGCACCACCACCAATATAGGCGTTATCAAGAACGGGCGGCCTGCCATTGACTATTCCATCGTAGGCGGCCATGCCACCTATATCTCATCCCTGGATGTGCGGGTGCTGGGCGTGGCAGGCGGCTCCATGGTCCGGGCTAACAAGCAGGGCGTGGTGGATGTGGGACCACGTTCCGCCCATATAGCAGGACTGGACTATGCCGTGTTCACGGATACAGATAAAATCAGGGGGCCGAAGGTGGAATTCTTCTCACCCAAGCAGGGGGATCCGGACGACTATGTGAGAATCCGGATGGAGGACGGATCCGCTGTCACCCTCACCAACTCCTGCGCAGCCAATGTGCTGGGACTGGTAAAGCCGGAACATTTCTCCTACGGCAATGTGGAATCCGCCAGAAAGGCCATGAAAGCCCTGGCTGACTACTGCGGTACAACGGTGGAGGACATTGCAAAGCAAATTATGGAAAAGGCGTATGCCAAGATTGAGCCGGTGATACTGGAGCTGGCTGAGAAATATAAGCTGGAAAAGGACCAGATATCCCTGGTGGGCGTCGGAGGCGGAGCCGCTTCCCTGATCGTGTATTTCAGCAATAAGATGGGGGTCAAGTACTCCATTCCGGAGAATGCCGAGGTCATTTCATCCATAGGAGTGGCCCTGTCCATGGTCCGTGACGTGGTGGAGCGCATCATGCCTTCCCCGTCCAAGGACGATATCCGGGCCATTAAAAATGAGGCCCTTAACAAGGCCATTGAGTCAGGTGCAACAGCGGAATCCGTGGAGATTCATATTGAAATAGATCCCCAGACCTCCAAGGTGACGGCCATTGCCACCGGTTCAACGGAGGTGAAGACAGCGGACCTGCTAAAGGAATGCGATGAGACTGAGGCAAGGCATCTGGCAGCAGAGGACATGAGGCTGGCGGATGGGGATACAGCCCTTCTGGCAACGTCACCCTACTTCTATGTGTACGGCGAAAGAACAGAGCCGGGTACGCCGGGCGCTGTCCGCATCGTGGATAAGAAGGGATTCATAAAGGTACAGCGGGGAAGGGCCATGTGTTTAAAAACCACGGCAGCAGCCTATCTGGACGCGCTGAAACAGCTCTGGGACGATATGGCAGTATACCAGACAGAGCTGATTGCAAGGCCGGATTACTACCTGTGCATGGGCGCCAGGGTCATGGATTTTACGGCCCAGGACTTTGAGCAGCTGGAGCTTTTGACGGACCTGGAGGTATCTTCACTGGAACCGGATGAAGAAATCCTGGTGGTGGCTGCCAACATCAGGCAGAATTAAGGCGCGGACCCGCTAAGGGGGCCATGGGACCGGTCTGGAGGACAGAGATATGGAAGAGATGAACCTGAGGAAAATGATGAAGGGGCTGGCTGCCGTGGACGACATGACCTGGGGAATGTACGCATTCTCCAGGGATGCGCTCCGGGATAAGGTGGACTGCGGCCGGAAAAAAGAGATGATAGAAAAATCCATCTGCTGCGGCTATGAAACAGCGGATAAAATCATGGACCAGACGGGTACTTCAAATCCCCGGGAGATTGCCGGAAAGCTGGGACTCAGGGTGGAATACCTGGATAAGGGGCAGATAGCGGACAGGGTGCTATTTGCCCTTTTCACCCCTCCCGACCTGATACAAATTATGAGGGAGCCTATCGACAAGGCGGTTAAAGGCGGTTCACTGGACGGCTTTACCACAAGGGAGCAGCTGGAAGATTTGATTCTGGGCCATGAAATTTACCACTATCTGGAAGAGGAGTACGATGGGATTTATACCAGGACCGAGAAGATACGCCTGTGGAAAATCCTTGGTTTTGAGAACCGTTCCACCATAAGGGCCCTGTCGGAGATAGCCGGAATGTATTTTTCCAAAAAATTAAATGGTTTTCCCTATTCCCCATTTGCCTTAGATATCCTTTTGTACTATAATTATAATTCAGAGACAGCCCTGAACATGTACAGGGAGGTAGCAGAGATCTGACAGGAGGAGTTCTATGGGCAGCACAGACAGCAGGAATTCGGAAGACAACATATATGACGTACTGCGCACGGACATTCTGAACCTGAAGCTGCGTCCCGGGATGATTTTCAGCATCAGGGATATCAGCGAGGCCTACCAGGTGGGAAGGACGCCGGTGAGGGATGCCCTCATTAGCCTTTCCAAGGAGGGGCTTATCACCTTTCTTCCCCAGCGGGGAACCATGATATCCAAGATTAATTATGACAAGGTGCTTAACGAGCGCTTTCTCAGGACCTGTGTGGAGGAGAAGGTGATTCTGGAGTTTATGGCAGTGTGTGATTTAAAGGCCATCACAGAGCTGGAGATGTCCCTGGACCGTCAGGAGAAGTTTGTGGAGGAGGAGGACATACGGGCATTTCTGGCCGAGGATATGTACTTTCATTCTATTTTTTACGTGGGGGTCAACAAGGGATACTGCAACGACATCATATCGGCCAATTCAGGCCATTACATGCGGATTCGTCTTTTGGCCATGGCGGACCAGGGCATAGACCGGGAAGCCCTTAAGCAGCATAAGGAGATAACAGACGCCATTCTGGCCAAGGACTGGGAGCGGCTTCACACTATTTTGAATTTTCATCTGAACCGCCTTGTGAATCAGGAGCGTGCCCTGCTGTCCAAATATCCGGACCTCTTTGAACGGGAAAATGTGGAGGTGAGAAGGGAGCCGGACGAGCTGGGCGTGGATTTCCTGGTGGAGACAAAACTTAAATATCATGCGTAAAAAAGGGCTTTCCCGGCTGCATTTTAACTGCTGCCGGGAAAGCCCTTTTGAAGTTACATGTATGTATTTTACCAGATTCCCAACGTGCTCTGAAGTGCCAGGCTCACTGCGGTGATTCCCACCCAGCAGCAGGCTCCCATGAGGATGGGCTTGCCGCCGGTGCGGATGAGCCTTACCAGATCCGTGTTCAGTCCGATGGCTGACATGGCCAGGACGATGAAGAACTTGCTCAGCTCCTTAATGGGGGCAAAGACTGAGGCAGGAATCCCTGCTCCCATGGCAATGGTGGTGATGACCGAAGCCCCGATGAAGTAGAGAATAAAAAACGGGAAGATATCTTTAAAGCTTACGGACTGTCCGCTGGCCTGATCCGCCTTTTCTTCTTTCCTGGTCCGGATAAAGGCCAGACACAGGGTGATGGGAATAATGGCCAGGGTCCTGGTGAGCTTTACCGTGACTGCTTTGTCCAGGGTGGCTGCCCCCAGATTCCACATGCTGTCCCAGGTGGCTGCCGCGGCAGTGACGGATGACGTGTCATTGATGGCTGTCCCTGCAAAGACTCCAAAGGCATTGCCGGAAGCGGTGTCAAATCCCAGGAACTTGCCGAAGGTGGGGAACAGGATGGCTGCCAGCACGTTAAAGAAGAAAATAACGGATATGGCCTGGGCAACCTCATCGTCATCCGCATTGATTACAGGCGCCGTGGCTGCAATGGCGGAACCGCCGCAGATGGAGGAGCCCACACCCACCAGAGTGGAAATGTTGGATGGGATATGCATGAGCTTATGGAGCACAAAGGCAATCACCAGGGAGGTGGTGATGGTGCACACAATGATGGGCAGGGACTGCCTTCCCGTCTCCAGCACCACATTTAAGTTCATGCCAAAGCCCAGAAGGATGACCGCCCACTGCAGTATTTTTTTGGAGGTAAACTTGATACCGTCCTCCAGCCCGTTTTTAGTTTTCATGAATACGGCTATGACCATGCCGGCAAGGATGGCGATGACAGCGCCGCCGATGATGGGGAACATTTTCCCCAGAAACCAGGAAGGGACAGCCAGCAGCAGGCAGAATGCCAATCCTTTCCATTTCTTTTGTAATGATGCCATTTCTTTTTCCTCCTCATATTCCCGATAGCTTGATATTTGACAGGGTGCCGGGTGTAAAACCCAGCACACGGTTTATATGGTAACTTATGGAAAGCATAAAGTAAAATTATATATATTTATATTTTAATAAGAATGTGTTATGATTAAGAGAAACAGAGGGAGAACAAAAGGAGGAAATCAGATGCTGGATTTCAGGGTTTACACATTTCTTGCTGTCTGTGAGTACATGAATTATACAAGGGCTGCGGAGGCGCTGCACATCACGCAGCCCGCCGTGTCACAGCATATACGGTATCTGGAGAACATGTACCAGGTGAAGCTGTTCCTGGCAGAGGGAAAGAAGATACACCTGTCCCCGGCGGGAGAACGTCTGCTTCACGCAGCCACCACCCTTAAGAACGATGAGGTATTCCTGCGAAAACAGATGTTTGAGGGGGCCGGGAAGGGACTGAGCCTGCGGTTTGGGACCACCAGGACAATCGGGGAGTCAGTGATATCCACCCCCCTGGCCCGCTATATCCACAGCCATCCCAAGGACCGCATCAGCGTTGTCATCAACAACACGGACGAGCTTCTGCACAAGCTGGTTTCCGGGGAGATTCAGTTTGCCCTGGTTGAGGGATACTACGATGACGTGGATTTTGATTCCATGGTTTTCAGGACAGAGCCTTTCATACCTGTATGTGCTGCCGGTCATGTATTTGCCGGGGAGCCGGTCCAGTTAAGGGACCTTTTAGAGGAACATCTGCTCATACGGGAGCCTGGGTCGGGAACCAGGGATATCCTGGAGAAGAATCTGGATATCAAGAATATCCGCCTGTCTGATTTTGCCCACATTACGGAAATCGGAAGTATGCATGTCATTCTCCAGCTGCTGGAAAAGGATGCGGGAATCACCTTCCTGTACCGGACCGCGGTGGAGGAGGGGATAAGGGAGGGCGTGTTCAGGGAACTGGAGCTGAGGGATTTCCAGATGGAACATGACTTTGCCTTTATATGGAATAAGGGAAGCATATACGCGGATACGTACAGGAAGATCTGCAGGGAACTGCAGTGAAGGAATGATCCGGCCAAAAGAAAGGCATTGCCGTAACCCCGGAGGGACGGACAATGCCTTATTTGTTATTTTAACAGACTGTCAATCTGCGCCCAGATTCCATTTATCTGTTCCATGGAGCTCAGGGCTTTTTTCTTCTGTTCCAGGCACTGGTTCAGTTTGGCGATGGCCTCGTCATACTTTCCATCCTTCACATCGTTTTTTGCCTGGGCCTTCAACAGCCTGGCCTGGCCGCTGGCTTCCGTATAGGACACCTGCACTTCTGTGATATCATCCTTTAATTCCCTGACCTGGTTCCATGTATCCTTGTGTTCCTTTAACTGGCCGCTGTCCTTCCAGCCCTGGCGGACTGTCTTGGCTGCATCGGAGGCAGTGCGGCTGCTCTTCTGGAGATTTTTGATGGAGGCAGATGTGTCGGCCAGTTCCTGGCGGACCTGGGCTGTTTCGGTGTTATACTCCTTTTTTGTCTGGGCTGCAAAGGCAGGGAAGCTCATGGAGCAGGCCAGGGCTGCAGCGCATATAAAGACTGTTATTTTTTTCATGAATGAAAACTCCTTTCTGTGGCTGTGAATGTCAGTCCGGAATATGTCCGGGATAATACGGAACAGCGGTACCGGTATCCGCCGTCCACACCAACAGGATAGCACAGATGCACAGGGCGGATACAGGTTAAAAATGCGGCAAAAATGTGGCAGCGGTTTACGGATTCCTGACGGGATGGTATGCTATCCGTAAATACTGTTACATGCAGGGAGGTTATTATGGCGAAACGCATATATGTGGCGGATGATGAACTGCATATCCGCACTTTGATACAGACATTCCTTGTCAACGAGGGATATGAGGTGGAGACATTTGAGGATGGAAAGAGCCTGTTTGAGGCATTCCATGCATCCTGTCCGGACCTGATCATTCTGGATATCATGATGCCTGGAATGGACGGCTTTGCCCTGTGTACGGCGATCCGCAGGGAGAGCCGGGTTCCCATTATCATCGTGTCAGCCAAGGACGCTCCCATGGACCGGGTCACGGGCATCACCCTTGGCAGCGATGACTATATGGTTAAGCCCTTTCTTCCTCTGGAGCTGGTAGCCAGGGTCAAGGCGCTGTTTCGCAGGGCCGGATACATCCGGCAGGATGCAGGGGAGACGCTGGTCTGCGCTAATTTAAGCCTGGACCCGCGCTCCCGCTGCATGACCGTGGACGGCGCCCACTTTTCCGTGACACCCACGGAATTTGCTTTCCTGCAGTATCTGATGGAGCGCAGGGGGGAGGCGGTCTCCAAGCAGGTGCTTTTGAAGGAAGTGTGGGAGCTGCCGGATTACGATTTGGATACCAGGGTGGCGGATGATCTGGTAAAACGCCTCAGGCGCAAATTCAGGGAGGCCGGGTGCAGGGCAGCCATTGAAACCGTATGGGGCTATGGATTCAGGCTGGAGGAAGACAGGGGGGAGAGATCATGATGTCTGCCATTCGTTCACGCATCTTTGTTCCTGTGGTAATCCTGATTGTGTTGTTTCCTGTCCTTTCCTGGGCACTGTTTTCCTCTGCCTCAGGCTGGTACGTAAAGCGGATATCCAGCCAGAGCTTAGAGCATCTGATGGAATCCGTCCAGTCCATGGCGGATCAGGTGTATCCGCGGGATGGAAACGAAACTCTGACCAGGGATGAGGAGAAGATGTATTCCAGGGAATTTCTGAGCCAGGTCAGGGAGTATATACGAAAGGGACGCCCGGAAGCCAGTCTCATTGCCTTTAATTCCCGACTGAAGCTTACCTTTCCCAGGCAGGGGGAGGAGGAATGGGAAGGAGAGGAAATCAGCGGGGCGTGCCGTGAGATGATTGCCGGCGGGATGTTTGAGGAAAATAAAGGGGCGGATGTCACGGCTGCTGTGGGAAAGCGGCAGTACATGTTCCGGCTCTATGAGACAGAGAGCTCCGGCAATATAAGGGGAAAATATCTGGTGGGATATGTGGAGATACCCGACACAAAAGCCCTTCTGTCCTACACGGGAGGGCTTCTTGCTGCCATTGCCGGTGTTCTGGCATTTCTGTCCCTGGTTGCTGCCTGGTTTGTGGCAGGCAGCATATCCGGGCAGCTTAAGGGGCTGTGCAGGCAGGCCGGCGCCATAGGCAAAGGGGAATTTGAGCCGTCCCGGGTTCATTATCCGATCTCGGAAATAGAAGATTTAAAGAATGCAATGAACGGCATGGCGGCAGAGCTGGACCGGACCGAACAAAAACAGCTGGCCTTTTTCCAGAATGCATCCCATGAGCTTCGGACCCCGCTTATGTCCATCTGCGGTTATGCCCAGGGAATTCAGTGCAATGTGTTCCCGGACCATGCCCAGGCAGCCGCTGTGATTCTGTCTGAAACCATGAGGATGAAGGAGCTGGTGGACGGCATACTGACTATATCCAGGCTGGACAGCCATGACACAAGGCTGCGTACAGAGGTCATAAGCCTTGGGGAGTTTATAGAGGAGCAGATTGACATTTTACAGGGGTTAGGGATAGCGGAGAAGGTGAGCATTGGGATGGAAAAGGAGCAGGAGGATATCAGGGTCAGTGCAGACCCGTCCCTGCTTGGAAAAGCATTTCAGAATGTGGTGAACAACTGCGCCAGATATGCACAAAGCAGTGTCACAGTCTCTCTTAAAAGGGAGGGGGAATGGGCTGCTGTCTGTGTAAAGGACGATGGGCCCGGTCTGGATGAAAAAGAGATTCCCCATCTGTTTGAGCGGTTTTATAAGGGCAATAAAGGGAATTTTGGAATCGGGCTTTCCATCGCGCGCGCTGCCATGGAGTACATGGGAGGACGGGTCCAAGCCCGCAACAGGCGTCCGCCCTGTCATGGAGCCGAGTTCCGGCTGATGCTGCCTGTGGAGGAAGCGGCTGGCAGGAAAGGGTAGCAGGCGCTTATGCGGACCAGAGGCAGGCATCGGCAGGCGCTTATGCGGACCAGAGGCAGGCGGCAGCCGGCGTTTACCTGCAAACCAGAGGCAGCATGACGGATACCGTGAATACGTCGTTATTGTGGCTGATTTTCATGTCGCCGTTATATTTATGGATGACCGTGGATACGTTGGACAGCCCTATGCCGCAGTACTGCTCTCCAATCTTGATGCTTTCGTACCGGTTGCCTTCTATGCGCAGCTGGCCATTGTAGGAATTGGAGATGCTGATGATCAGGAATGCCTTCTGGCAGCGGATTTCCGTGTGGATGAACCGGTTGGCCCCCTTTCCCATACGGCAGCATGCCTCCAGGGCATTGTCCAGGAGATTGCCCAGGATGATGCACAGGTCCACGTTCTCAAACGGCAGTTCAGGAGGCACCATGATGTTGGCTGTCAGGGGAACGCAGCAGGCAGCGGCCTGCTGCTGGGCATTGTTGACCAGGATGTTGACCATGCTGTTTCCGCCGGTTAGGGGCACCTTCATGCCGTTGGCGGATTCATAGATTTGTTCAATGTATGTAAGGGCCTCCTCATACTGGCCTGCTTTTAAAAACACCACCAGGGAATGGAGGTGTTTTTTTAAATCGTGGCGCAGGGAGGTGATTTCCCTCTGGGAGTCCTCCACCTTCTGATAGTAGGAGGACTGCATGGTAAGGAGTTTGTCCGCAATCATATTTTTCTGGCTTTCCTCGTTGATAATGGCATAATCGTCCACCAGATAGAACAGGAACATGGAGGAGCAGAAAAGGATTCCCGATATCTCCAGGTAAAAGTGGGATACGCTGTTCCTCATGTGAAAAATCTGGATGGTAATGAACAGGATCACGGAGGGGACCAGGAAGGAAATGGCATTGTAAAGGGTAGCTTTGTTGCTCTTTCTCATGTTTCTGCACAGGATGAACAAGAGGGTGAAGAAGAAAAAAAGGATGCAGGCCGTCATCTGGGCCAGGGGGCTCTGAATCAGGAAATTGGGCTCTGAGGGAAGGGGCTCGTTGTGCAGAAAACGCAACAGCACTGCGGACAGCAGCTTGCAGGCATAGTTGAGGACAACGAACAGATAAGCAACCAGCACCTTGGTCCTGAGGGAATCCGTAAAGAATATGCAGCTTACCAGCATTGTGAAGGCGCAGTAAAAAACGCACATGCTGAACAGAGGCGCGTTGAACCAGTAGGTTACCCACTGGAATATAAAATAAATCAGGATGCCCACCGTGTACTGGGACATAGGCCGCAGGTTCCGGTGAAGAAAGTTGCTGCACAGCCAATAAAGAATCAGGGTCTCGGCCACGGACAGCACAAAGCTGACCCAGGCATGCTGAATGACGTTCATCATAGGTCTGCCTCCATGCAGGCTGGGAATTTCATCATAGATTTGCCTCCATATAGCTTAAGAATTCCTGGTTCACTTCCCGACGCTTGTGCTTGCTCATGGGAAGCACCTCTTTGTTGTCCATGGTTACGGAATCCTTGAATATATTATAAATATGGCTTACGTTGACCAGGAAGCTCTTGTGAATCCGGATGAAGCCGTCCGGGCGGAGCTGCTCTTCCAGGGAACTGATGGTGCCTGTAAATGTAAATGTGCCTTCCTTTGCAACCACACGGATGGTCCTTAAATCCGATTCCAGATAATAGATATGGTCGGTCATCAGTTTGGTGGTGCCGCTTATGCTGGGAAAGGAAAAGATGGATGCCTGTTTTTTCTGCTGCCTGTCAAGCAGCTCCTCCACGGCGGACAGAAAGTCGCCGCTCTCCACTGGCTTTACGATATAGCGGAAGGCGCCCACCTTGTAGCCCTCCACCGCGTAATCCACAGTGGCTGTCACAATGAGGATGGGAACCTCGTCGTCCAGCTGGCGGATGTGCTTTGCCACCTCGATGCCGCCCATGGTTTCCATGCGCATGTCTAACACCAGGATGTCGCAGAACCCTTTTTGTTTATAATCCTTAAGCAGGTCCAGGCCGTCTGTGTAGGATATGATATCCACAGGCCGTTTTTCTTTTAATTGTTCCAGATGTCCGCACAGCACCATCAGGTCCGCGGGACTGTCATCGCAAAGTACAATTCTGAACATGACCATTCTCCCCTGAAATTAGTTAAACGCATAACGATTATACAATTCTTTCAGTGGTATTGTAAATAGGTTTTTTGGACAAAAAATACATTTCTGACCAATTATTACACTGAAATTATCGTTTGTGCACAAAGTATTGCGTTAATTTTTTCCTTGTGTAAAATGAGGATATGAGTTGAGAAACAATATAAAAAACAAGAAAAAGGGGGAAACAGATCTTATGTCTGGACCAAGTGGAAATGATGCAGGCGGAATGAAAAAGACCCTGTCCATATGGAATTTTTTTACCATTGGATTCGGGGCCATCATCGGTACTGGCTGGGTGCTGCTGGTAGGTGACTGGATGGTGATTGGAGGCGGACCCATAGCGGCCATGATTGCATTTGCCATAGGAGCCGTGTTCCTGCTTCCCATAGGTGCCGTGTTCGGGGAGCTGACAGCGGCCATCCCTATCTCCGGCGGAATCATTGAATATGTGGACAGGACCTACGGGCGCAATGTCTCATACATAACAGGATGGTTCCTGGCGCTGGGCAACGGTATCCTCTGCCCATGGGAGGCCATCGCCATCTCCACATTAGTATCCGATATGTTCGGGGGCCTGTTCCCGGTTCTCAGGGCGGTTAAGCTCTATACCATCATGGGGGCGGATGTGTATCTGTTCCCCACTGTCATAGCGCTGGGATTTGCAGTCTATGTGATTCTCCTTAACTTCCGGGGCGCCAGCGCGGCCGCTAAGCTGCAGGCATTTCTGACAAAGGCCCTATTGGCGGGCATGCTCCTGGCAATGGCAATCTCCTTCGTGAAAGGCGGGCCGTCCAACATCCTTCCCTCCTTTACACAGGTGGAGGGACCGTCCACGGTGACCAGCGCAAACAACATGTTTGCAGGCATTATCTCGGTGCTGGTAATGACTCCGTTCTTCTACGCAGGGTTTGATACCATACCGCAGCAGGCCGAGGAAGCAGCGGAAGGCCTGGACTGGAACAAGTTCGGCAAGGTTATCAGCATGGCGCTCCTGGCGGCTGGCGGTTTCTATATGATTTGTATTTATTCCTTCGGCACCATCATACCGTGGACTGATTTTATAAAGAGCACGGTTCCGGCATTGGCCTGTCTTAAGAACATCAACATGTTTCTGTATGTGGCAATGCTGATAATCGCTACATTAGGCCCCATGGGCCCCATGAATTCCTTCTACGGAGCTACCAGCCGCATCATGCTGGCCATGGGACGTAAAGGACAGCTCCCGGACAGCTTTGCGGTTCTGGATGAAAAAAGCGGGGCGCCGAAGATGGCCAACACAGTGCTGGCAGTCCTGACCATTATGGGTCCTTTCCTGGGTAAAAACATGCTGGTATCCCTGACCAATGTGTCGGCGCTGGCATTCATCTTCTCCTGCACCATGGTAAGCTTTGCCTGCCTTAAGATGCGCTATACGGAGCCTGACCTTCCAAGGCCTTACAAGGTTCCCGGCGGAAAAGCAGGCATCTGCATGGCTTGTCTGGCAGGTACCATCATCATCGGGCTTATGGTGGTTCCCTTCAGCCCCGCAGCCCTTAAGCCTGTAGAGTGGGCCATCGTGGTTGCATGGCTGGTCATCGGGCTGGGCCTTAGCGCTGTTACCAGGGCAAAGGCAAATAATAAGGCGGCAGCCGCTGCAAAATAACGGCAATAAAATCATACATCAACATATATCAAATAAAGGAGGATTTTTCAATGAAGAAGGTAGCTTTTAAAGGCGGTTTACTGATTGACGGTACCGGCGCGGAGCCAGTGGTGAACAGTCTGGTGCTGACAGAGGATGACAAGATTGCGTACGCCGGTGCGGACAAGGAAATCGGACCTGACTACGAGGTTGTGGATATTACCGGAAAGACTATTATGCCTGGTCTTATTGACTCCCATCTGCATTTTTCAGGAAACCTGACAGACGATGACAGCGACTGGGTACTGGAGGATGTGGTACAGAAGACAGTGGTGGCGGTACAGCAGGCCCATGAGTGTCTGGAGAACGGCCTTACCACGGTTGGCGAGATTTCCCGTTCCGGCATCCAAATCCGCAACATGGTGGAAGCCGGCGTCATGAAGGGCCCCAGGGTAGTGGCAACCGGACTTGGATTCTGCCGTACCTGCGGACACGGGGATTCCCACAAGCTTCCCAGCTACTATAACGACGAATCCCATCCATGGGCTGAGCGTGTGGACGGACCATGGGATCTGCGCAAGGCAGTTAGAAGAAGACTCCGCCAGAATCCGGATGCAATTAAAATCTGGTCCACAGGCGGCGGCATCTGGCGCTGGGACCAGAAGCTGGACCAGCACTATACGCTGGAGGAGATTCAGGCTGTTGTGGATGAGTGCAGGATGGTAGGCATCCCGGTATGGTCCCATGCAGAGGGCTACGGCGGCGCCCTGGATTCTGCCAGGGCAGGGGTACATCTCATTATCCACGGCCAGACCTTAAATGACGAGTGTCTGGATATCATGGCAGAGAAAGGCATTTATTTCTGTCCCACCATCCAGTTCTTAAACGAATGGTTCAAGACATACGCTCCGCCATACATCCCGGAGGTGCATGACCAGTATCCTGGCGATACCGTAGCGGAGAAGGAGCTGAACCGCGTGTACGCTAACTTAAGAAAAGCAAAGGCAAAAGGCATCGGACTTACCATTGGTTCGGACTCCTTCTGCTCCAGCCTTACACCATACGGAACAACAGCCATCGGAGAGATGTATTCCTTTGTGGAAAAAGCAGGCATCAGCGAGATGGATACCATTGTGGCGGCTACCAAGGCAGGCGCCGAGATGCTGAAGGTGGACAATGTGACCGGATCCCTGGCAGAGGGAAAGAGCGCCGACCTGTTAGTAATTAACGGCAACCCGTTAGAGAATATCCGTGCAATCGCTGTTGAGAACATGGACGTAATCATGAAAGAAGGATATTTTGTAAAACGCTGACCGGTACTCCCGGATGAGAGGAAAGGGCTGCTGCTATAACAGGCGGCAGCCCTTTGCCGGTTTGGAAAGCCAAGGGGGATGGAAAGAACATGTATGTATTGCTGTATCTTCTGTGGATTCTGTTAAACGGCAGGGTCACGGCTGAAATTCTGGCGGTGGGAGTCCCGGTGGCAGGGCTGGTATACGGCTTTGGGTATCTGGCCCTGGGTTACCGTTTGTCCGGAGACCTGCTTCTCCTGAAGCGCCTGGGTCATATTCTTGTATTCCTGGCCATGGTGGCCTGGGAGGTGGTGAAGGCCAATGTGGCCATTATCCGCATAGTGCTGTCCCCCCACATGGAAATCACGCCCTGTCTGGTGCCGGTTAAGACGGATTTAAAGAGCGCCGGAGCCAGGGCGGCCCTGGCCAATGCCATTACCCTGACGCCGGGCACCATCACGGTGGATGTGAAGGATGATGTGCTGTGGGTCCACGCGCTGACAGCTGAGATGGCAGAGGGGCTTAAGGACTGGCATGTGGCAAGGCAGCTGGCGCGGATCGAGGAAGTAAGATAGGAGGAAGGGACATGGGGGCAGAGATAGGGGCAAAGATAGGGGCAGAGATGGGGGCGGCAGAGGGGCTGTTTACAGGTATCCTGATTCTGTCGGTTATCATACTCAGCATCAATATGATATTCTGCCTGCTGCGGGCCGTACTGGGACCGCGCTTTTCCGACCGGCTCATTGCCATCAATATGATAGGAACCAAGACTGTTCTCATGATTGCCCTGCTCATAAAGGTGTTCCATGAGGATTATCTGGTGGATATCTGTCTTATATATGCCCTTATCAGCTTCCTGTCCTTTGTGGTTCTGACAGGGCTTCTGGGCCGGCATATGGGCTGTGAAAAGGAAAGGGGAGAGAGCGGTGGGGCAGGAAAGGAAAATACAAAAAAGGAGGCGGTGCTGTAATGGGTCTGGTGACAGGAGGAATTTTCATCGTGCTGGGAGTGTTTGTGCTCTGTGTGGCGACCTTTGGCATATTCCGGTTTGAATATGCGCTGAACCGGATTCATGTGGCTGCCAAATGCGATACCCTGGGGAGCATGCTTATACTGGCCGGCCTTATAATCTCCAACGGGTGGAATATGGAGTCGGCCAAAATCGGATTGATTCTTCTGTTTATCTGGATTGGCAACCCGGCGGCCTCCCACATGGTGGCCAGGGCAGAGGCCAGGAGCAATCCAAACCTTAAAGAGGAATGCGGGGTGTCTGAATATGAAGGCGGTTGAGATCATTCTCCTGCTGTTTCTGATGGCCTGTTCCTTAAGTGTATTCCTGTGCAGGAACCTGTTGGTGGCAGCCATCCTGTTTATGGCCAACAGCCTTATCATGAGCATCATATGGGTGATTCTGCAGTCCCCGGACCTGGCTATCACAGAGGCGGCCGTGGGCGCAGGGGTCACGGGAATCCTGCTTTTTATTACACTGTATAAGGTCGATGGGTTAAGGGGGGAAGACAGTGAGTGAGGACAGCGGTAAGCGCGGTCTGCGCGCATTCGTGGACTGGGTGGAAAACGGTCCGGACTGGGACGATGAGGCCGGTGTGCATGAAGGCGGGGCCGGCGGGCATGGCGGGGAGAATGGCGGGCATGGCGGGGAGAATGGCGGGCATGACGGGGAGAATGGCGGGCATGGAGCAGCAGACACCGTGCATGGAGCGGCAGACACCGTGCACGCTTCGGGGCAGGCTGTAAAGAGAAATACAAAACGGACTATGGGCAGGCGGTTTGCGGAATTTACGGAGGAGCATGCCCTGCGTGTGTTCGGCCGTGTCTACCGGGCTGTGGCGCAGATCGTCTGTCTGGCGGGCATGGCAGTGCTTCTCATGATGGTAACCCATCTGCCTGCCTTCGGCTCCGCGGACAATCCGGCCAATAATGAGGTGGTGGGCCGTTATCTGGAAAACGGGCTGTCCGAGACCGGGGCCGTGAATACGGTTGCCGGAATCATACTGGATTACCGGGCCTTTGATACCTTTGGCGAGTCCGTGGTTTTATTCCTGGCGGCCGTCAGTGTCATTGCCCTCTTGCGTCTCAAAACCGAAAGCGGGTACAGCGGGAAGGAAGACCGGAGTGGGGGAACGGAGCATGAAGAGGATGAGGAAAGGGATATCATACTGGAACAGGTGGCCAGGCTGCTGGTTCCCTTTATTCTTATGTTTGGCGTCTATGTGGTGCTCAACGGCCATCTGTCCCCCGGAGGCGGGTTCTCAGGAGGAACGGTGATGGGGGCCGGCCTGATACTATATGCCAATGCATTTGGGCACCGGCGGATTCACCGTTTTTTCAGCTTTAAAACCTTTACTGTGATGAGCAGCAGTGCGCTGATGGTATACGCCCTTTCAAAAGGCTATTCCTTTTTTATGGGGGCAAACCACCTGGAGTCGGGTATTCCTTTGGGAAGGCCGGGAAACATCTTCAGCGCAGGCCTGATACTGCCTCTGGATATCTGTGTGGGGCTGGTGGTGGCCGGGACCATGTATTGCTTTTATTCCCTGTTCCGGGAAGGGGAGGTGTGATAATGCAGGCGCTTGTGACCAATTACTACGAGACAGCGGCCATGATTCTGTTTTCCATTGGGTTTACCATGCTGCTGCTCCAGAAAAATCTGATTAAAAAGGCCATCGGGCTGAACATTATGGATATGTCCGTGTATCTGTTCCTGGCGGCCAAGGGGTACATAGCCGGTGGAAGGGCGCCCATAGCAGATGGAAGGACATCTGTGGAAGGATTCATCAATCCCCTTCCCAGCGGTCTGGTACTGACGGGAATCGTGGTGTCTGTCAGCGTGTCAGCCTTTCTCTTTTCACTGATTCAGAGATTCCACCACTATTACAAGACACTGGATTTGGACGGCATGCTGTATGAAGGACAGGAGGAGACAGACGGTGAGGCTGGTTGAGAACATTCCATTTTTCAGTATATTCATTATGATGGCAGGGGGAATCGTGACGCCCCTTCTGGGAGGCAGGAACCGGGCCAGGGTTCTACACCTGGTTTTGGTGGGGGCAGTGGCAGTTATGTCAGGCCTGCTTCTGGGATATACGTCGGACGGTACCTGTTTTCGCTTCATGATGGGACATTTCCCGGCGCCATGGGGGAATGAGGTCAGGGCCGGCGCCCTGGAAGCTCTTATGAGCCTGGTCTTTTCCCTTGTGATGTTTCTCACGGTGGCTGCCAATAAACGGTCCCTGGAACACGACATACCCGGGGAGCGGGCGGGCCTGTATTATGTGATGATGAACCTTCTGTTCAGTTCTCTTCTGGCCCTTATCTACACCAATGACCTTTTTACCGCTTATGTATTCATAGAAATCAATACCATTTCAGCCTGTGCCATTGTGTGCGCAAAGGAAAGCGGCGAGACCGTGGCGGCAGCCATACGGTATCTCATCATGAGCCTGGTGGGAAGCGGGCTCATCCTTATCTCCATTGCCCTTTTATACTGCCAGACAGGCCATCTCCTTATGGAACCCATGGCAGGGGCTGTCAGGGAGCTGGCATCCTCAGGAAAGGATTTATTTCCCCTTAAGATGGCTCTGGTGATGATGACTTCCGGGCTGGCAGTAAAAAGCGCCCTGTATCCCTTCAGCTCCTGGCTGCCGGGAGCCCATGCCAATGCCACGGCTGCTTCCAGCTCTGTTTTGTCGGGTCTGGTTCTGAAGGGATACATTATCCTGCTTCTCAAAGTCTATATGCGGATTCTGGGAATGGATCTGATTATCCGGCTGCGGATCAATGACCTGCTTTTCGTGTTCGGAATCCTGGCCATGGTCATTGGTTCGGCCAAGGCGCTGCAGCAGCATATGGTCAAGCGGGTCATTGCCTATTCATCCATTGCCCAGATTGGATATATCTTCATGGGAATCGGCATGGGAACCAGTGCAGGGCTGGCAGCCGCAGTCCTGCACATGATTGTCCACGCGGTGACAAAGCCCATGCTGTTTACAGCCGCAGGCGGCCTCATGGACTGCTGCGGCCATCAGAAGGAGATAGCGGCCCTTAGGGGAAGCGCAAGGCGGAATCCGGCAGCCGGAGCCGGGTTGGTGGTAGGAAGTATGGCCATGATAGGGATCCCCTTTTTTTCCGGGTTTGTTTCCAAGATTTCCTTTGCTATGGCCTCGTTTCATGATCTGGACCGGACGGTTCTGGTGCTGGGGGCCCTGGCTGTCAGCACGGTCCTCAATGCCATGTATTACATACCGCTCATCATCATCGTGTTTTCAGAAAGAGGGCCGGAGAAGGCGGACTATGAGGCGGCAGGTCTGGAGGACGCGGCTGTGCCTGAGGCGGGAGAGCCTGTAAAGGATGTTTCTTTCGCGGCAGCCATGGCCTGTTTTATGGCTGGGAATGTGCTGATTGGGACTTGCTACGGCCCTGTGGTCCGGATGATAGAGACAGGGCTTGCCAACTTCGGGTGACCCCGGCAGCAGGGGAGTATATGAGAAGGAGAGGACATAGGACATGAGAGAAATGTGGATGATGGCGCCGGTGCTGTTTCCAGTGGTTTCCGGCGGGGCCCTGTGGATATGGAATCCGGGAAAAAACAAAATTCACACAGCCGCGGCGGTTCTGTCCCTGGCAGAGGCTGTGTGTTCCTGGCTGGTCATCCTGAACTGCATGGGGATGGAGCTGCCTCTGTGGAGCATCGGACCGGGCATGGAGCTGTGCCTTCGGATGGATGGAACCGGAGCCCTGTTTTCCGGTCTGGCATCCCTTATATGGGTGCTGGTGGTTTTCTTTGCCTTTGAATATATGGAACATGAGAAGGAAGATGCCCGGTTTTTCGGATGCCTTATTATGTCCCTGGGAGCCCTGACAGGAGTTGCCTGGGCAGGAAATTTTGTTACCCTGTACCTGTTTTTTGAAATGATGACATTTTTCAGCGTTCCCCTGGTATTCCATTCCAGGATGAGGGAAGCGCTTCGTGCCGGAATGGTATATCTGGCCTATTCCATGCTGGGCGCATCCATTGCTCTGGGAGGATATTTCTTCTTCCGCCAGTATGCCTGCGGAACGGATTTTAAGGCGGGCGGGGTTCTGACGGAGGCAGCGGGAATGGTCCAGGGCAGGCCGCAGATTCTTCTTCTGGCTGTTTTCTGTATGGCGGCCGGATTTTCCTGTAAGGCAGGTCTTATGCCCCTTCATCCGTGGCTGCCTATCGCGCATCCGGTTGCGCCTGCCCCTGCCAGCGCTGTGTTATCAGGCCTGATTACCAAGGCAGGGGTGGTGGCTGTCATCCGTGTGGTGTACAATATGGCCGGTCCCGCGTTCCTTCGGGGGACATGGGTGCAGTACGCCCTGTTGTCCATGGCTGTGGTGACCATATTTACCGGTTCCATGCTGGCCTATAAGGAAAAGAAGCTGAAAAGGCGTCTGGCCTGTTCCTCCTTCAGCCAGGTGTCCTATGTGCTGTTGGGCGTATTCCTGCTGTCCATGGAAGGGCTTTACGGCTCCCTGCTCCAGGTGGTGTTCCATGCCCTGGCAAAGAACGCCCTGTTCCTCTGCGCGGGGGCTGTGATATGTAAAACGGGCTGCACCAGGGTAAAGGAGTTAAGGGGGATGGGAAAGCGGATGCCGGCTGTGATGGTATGCTTTGCCCTGGCATCCCTGTCACTGGTGGGGATTCCCCCGGCAGGCGGTTTTCTGGCAAAATGGCATCTGGCCGTGGGTGCCATGAGGGCAGATGCCGGCGTGTTTGCATGGCTGGGGCCTGTGGTGCTTATGGTCAGCGCCCTTCTGACGGCGGGGTATCTGTTTCCTGTTATTGTGGAGGGATTTTTTCCGGGAAAGGATTGGCGGAAAACGGATCAATCAGAAGATGGAAGATTGTCTGTATCTGCATTTATGGGGGTGCCTCTGGCCGTGTTAGGCATCTCCCTGCTGGTGCTGGGGGCTCTGGGAAATCCTGTTTTTGAATTACTGAGGGGCATTGCCTCTGATATGGTGTGAAAGGGGTGATGGGTGTGAATCCATATTATCTGCTGGTGCCTGTGCTTCTTCCTATGGTGACTGGCGCGGCTGTGCTTGGACTGCGTCCAAAGGAGCGCAGAAAACGGGAGATATTGGTAATGGGAGGAATTCTGGCTGCCTCGGCAGTGATTGGGGCCCTGGTGTTAAACCGTCCCGGACAGCCGCTGGTGCTGTACCGTTTTGGCAGCAGAATGAATATATCGCTGGGACTGGACGGTCTGTCCGGGGTATTTGCCTGTCTCATTGCAGTGCTTTGGCCCCTTACCGCACTGTATTCCTTTGAATATATGAAGCATGAGGGGAAGGAAAACAAGTTTTTCGGATATTTTTCCATTACATATGGGGTGGTGGCGGGAGTGGCGCTGTCACACAGCCTGATTACCCTGTACTTTTTCTATGAGCTTATGACCCTGGCTACCCTGCCGCTGGTCATGCATGCCATGGATACCAGGGCCATCTATGCGGGCAAGAAATATCTGCTTCTTTCCATGGCGGGGGCTGCCATGGTATTTGTCAGCATTATCAGCCTTCATGAATATGGAACCACCCTGGATTTTACCTGGGGCGGTGTGATACCCCAGGGTCTGTCCCATGTGGAACGGCGTCATCTGTACGGCGCATTTATTCTGGCCTTCTTCGGGTTTGGGGTAAAGGCAGCAGTGGTCCCGTTTCACAGCTGGCTTCCCGCTGCGTCGGTGGCCCCCACTCCCGTATCAGCCCTTCTGCACGCAGTGGCAGTGGTGAAGGGGGGCGTGTTTGCGCTGATGCGGGTGGTGTACTGGTGCTTCGGGGCCGGATTCCTTATAGGGACAAAGGTGCAGGCAGCGGTTCTGTGCGTCTGCTGCATCACCATCCTTTATGGCTCCCTCAGGGCCCTTTGCACACAGCATCTGAAACGCAGGTTGGCCTATTCTACTGTAAGCCAGCTGTCCTATATCCTTATGGGCGTCATGCTTATGACTCCCGCGGGGCTGGCAGCAGGCCTGACCCATATGGTATGCCACGCCCTGATGAAGATTACCCTGTTCTTCTGCGCGGGAGCCATCCTGTATAAAGGGGGACGGGAATATGTGTATGAACTGCGGGGAGTGGGAAGGGCCATGCCGGTTACCATGACCTGTTTTACCCTGGCCGGGCTGGGGCTGGTGGGGGTCCCGCTCTTTGCGGGCTTTGTGAGCAAGTTTATGCTTGGGTCGGCTGCCGCAGAGGCAGGGGGTCTGGGAATGCTGGGGGTGGCATGCCTGATTATATCCGCCTTTTTTACTTTGTTTTATATGGTACTCATCATAGGGGCTGCCTGGTTCCCGGCAGAGGGGAGGGAGGATTCCCATTGGAATACTCATTGTGACCCAAACTGGAATATGAAGCTTCCTCTGATTGCCATTACTGCCATGAGCATGGTCCTGGGCCTGTGGTCCGGCCCTCTGATTCAGGTGTTTAACCGGATTGCGGCAGGAGGTATGTAGGAAGGATAAAAGATGAAGGGGGTAGCGGAAATGGAAGGAAATATATGGCTGTTGGGGGCTGTGGCCTGGCCTTTTCTGGCAGCCTTTATCAGTCTTTTGGCAGGAAAAAAAGGGGAGAGGAACCGGGATGTTTTTGCGTCGGCCGCCATGGTCATGGAATTTACAGGCATGCTCTGCCTTTATCCCGTTAACAGTCCGGCAGCTTTTTCCTGGGCCGGATTTTGTGAGATGGGCATATGGCTGAGGGCGGACGGATTCAGGTGGCTCTACAGTACCATTGCAGCCTTTATGTGGATGATGACCACCCTGTTTTCCATGGAATATTTTGCCCGACACGGCAATCGCGGAAGATACTGTTTCTTTTCCCTGTTAACCTGCGGGGCAACCATGGGCGTATTTCTGTCCGACAGCCTGTTCTCCCTGTTCCTGTTCTTTGAGATAATGGGACTTACCTCCTTTGTGATGGTCATACAGGAGGAGACAGAGGCAGCGGGAAGGGCAGCCAGGACCTACCTGGCCATTGCAGTTATAGGGGGGCTGTGCGCGCTGTTCGGTATCTTTATGATTGCAGCGGGAACAGGAAATCTATCCATGGACAGTCTGGAACAGTTCAGGAAGGCCACAGGGGGAACATGGCCCCTGTATCTGGCAGGAGCGCTGCTGCTTGCCGGATTCGGGGCAAAGGCAGGGATGTATCCGCTGCACGTATGGCTTCCCAATGCCCACCCTGTGGCGCCGGCGCCTGCCAGCGCCCTGCTGTCAGGCATCCTGACCAAGACGGGCGTGTTCGGAATCCTGGCAGTTACCGTGACCATGTTCCGGCATGACATGGCCTGGGGAATGGTGCTTTTGGTGCCGGGAGCCGTGACCATGGTGCTGGGAGCAATACTGGCCGTGTTCTCCATTGACCTAAAACGTACCCTGGCGTGTTCCTCCATGTCCCAGATTGGCTTCATCCTTACGGGATGCGCCATGCAGTGTCTGCTGGGAGAGGAAAACGGGCTGGCTGTGAGCGGAACCGTGCTGCATATGGTGAACCACTCCATGATTAAGCTGGTGCTGTTCATGGCGGCTGGATGTATCTATATGAATCTGCATAAGCTGGATCTGAATGAGATTCGGGGATATGGCAGGAACAAGCCGTTTTTGATGCTGGTCTTTGCCATGGGTGCATATGGCATATGCGGTATCCCGCTGTGGAACGGGTATGTGAGTAAGACGCTGCTTCATGAGAGTATAGTGGAGTATATAGAAGTGCTGGGCGCCCAGGGCGCCGATGCCCTGCCCTTTCAGGTGCTGGAGTGGGCCTTCCTCCTGGCGGGAGGGCTTACGGTTGCCTACATGGCAAAGCTGTTTGCGGCCATTTTTCTGGAAAAGGCCCCAATGGGCCGGGAGAGGGATGACAGGGAAAAGCGGTACGCCGGCACGGCTGCCTGCTTTGCCCTGGGCGGCTCTGCTTGTCTCCTCCCTCTTATGGGGATGGCCCCCCACCAGATTATGGACCGTATGACAGATATCAGCCGTCCGTTTTTAAGGGGGGCACAGGTCCCGCACCAGGTGGAGTATTTTTCAGAGGCCAATCTCAGGGGAGCCTGTATCAGCATAACGATAGGAATTCTGGTGTATGTGCTGTTCATTCGCAGATACCTTATGGAGACAGGGGAGGACGGGACCAGGGTCTATGTGGACAGATGGCCGGCATGGCTGAACCTGGAGGACCGGGTTTACCGCCCCCTGGTACTTGCCGTGCTGCCCTTTTTGGGAGCCGTGCTGGCCAGATGCGTCAACGGGATCTGCGAAGGCCCTCTTCCCCTGTTTATGAAAAGGCCGGAAAAGAACCAGGTGGTGGCACCGGGGGAGTCCAGCCGGTTTTTCAGGCAGGCTCAGGATGTAAGGCTTCTGCACATGATTTATTCCAGCATGGGATACGGGTTCATGATGCTGGGTGCAGGGCTTATACTGATGACAGCATATGTGCTGTTTTTATGAGAAACCTTGTGTGTGAAAAAAGGTTGTCCCTCATATGATTAATTACCTCAGGGATGGTGATACTCTTCATTAGAAAACACCATTTACGAATCAGCGAGGTAATGATATGTATAGAGAGAACAAAAATATGAACCAGGACGCACACCAGACCATTCTGAGAGGGGATTTATATTATGCGGACCTGTCGCCGGTAGTGGGGTCTGAGCAGGGGGGAATCCGGCCGGTACTGGTCATCCAGAATGATGTGGGGAACAAATACAGCCCAACCGTAATCGTGGCAGCCATCACCAGCCGATCCACCAAGGCAGCCATTCCCACCCATGTCTGTATCCGCAGGATGCGCGGCGGTTTAAAGCAGGATTCCACCGTACTGGCAGAACAGATTCGCACCATAGACCGGAACCGTTTGAAGGAATACATAGGACATCTGGATTCCGGTCAGATGGCGGGAATTGAACAGGCCATGGTTACCAGCTTGGGGCTGGGGCATCTGACAGGCAATATGGGACAGGTCTTTCTGCCGTCTTATTCATAAGACGGAGATATCGGTTGAGGCACAAAGAAATAATAATGACAGGGCCGTTTTCTGCATACATTGTTATGAGGCAGGGGACGGCCCTGTTAGTTTGGACGGTCAGATGGGACCGAAAGGCAAAAAAGATATTGACATATGTCATAAACTGCCCTATAATTATTGACATAAGTCAAAAACAAAGTGAGACAGCGGAGAAGGAGAAGGCATATGGCGCGACCGTACAAAGCCAGAAGAATCTGTTCCGTGCCAGCCATAGACACCTTTGGTCCTTTGAACCAGGAGATGGATAGTGCGGTGGAGCTGACATTGGAGGAATATGAGACCATACGGCTTATTGACTGGCTGGACTGCACCCAGGAACAGTGCGCAGACCAGATGGGGGTGGCCAGGACCACGGTCCAGGCAGTGTATAATTCAGCCAGGAAAAAGCTGGCGGACTGTCTGGTCAATGGAAAAAGGCTGGAAATCCGGGGAGGCAACTACCAGCTGTGTCCGGACGGAGGAAACTGCTGCGGGAAGAACTGCGAAAAACGCGGGTGCCGCAGACGCCGCTGTAATAACAAACCAGGAGGAGATTGTAATGAAGATTGCTGTAACATATGAAAACGGACAGGTATTCCAGCATTTTGGCCATACAGAGGAGTTCAAGGTATATGACACAGAGGATAAGAAAATCCTGTCCTCTCAGGTAGTTGGAACCGGTGGAAGCGGCCATGAGGCTCTGGCTGTATTTTTGAAAAATTTGGGAGTAAAGGTGCTGATATGCGGAGGAATCGGCGGCGGCGCCAGGACAGCCCTGTCCCAGGCAGGAATTGAACTGTATCCGGGTGCGTCCGGGGATGCGGACCAGGCAGTGGAGGCCCTGTTAAACGGCAGCCTGGATTATGATCCGAATACCATGTGCAGCCATCACCATGAGGGCGGCGAGCATAACTGCCATGGACACGGCCACAGCTGCGGGGGACATAATTAATAATAAGAAAAAGCAACAGAAAACCAGAAAAAACCAGGCCCGCATGAACACGGTATATAAAACAGTGTTCATGCGGGCCTGACATATCTTAACTGCTAAGATATCTTAAACGGTCATGATATCTTAACCCACCTCCATATCAGATTTTACCACATCTATTTTCACACATTTCTTCTCTACCGGCGTGTCTGTCAGCCGGATGTGAACTTCTGCTGTTTCAGCATTTCCTGAGAAGCTCTGGGGATTTGTCTTAACCCAGAAAGCAGCGCAGCCGCCCCTTACAGGAATGGCTGAGGGGCCGATTACCTGGATTGGGCCATTGGTTTCCACCTGGATGATGCCGGGGAAATACACCAGGGTAGTGGAAACACGGTCCGTAACCCTGCATACCACCCGGGTGGCATCTGTATAATCCCCATAAAGCCTGGTGTCGTCAGCAGTGACCTCCATATCGTGGAGGCTGGAGTCGCGAAGGAATTTCTTCTGGATGACAGCCTTGCCTTTGTAATACCCGGTGATGGATCCGTCCTGCCACAAATCCTGCCACACGCCGATTTCCTCCTCGATTTCAATGGGCGGATGTTCCAGGCCTATATACCGGTTATCCGGGTAATAGCGGACCGGGGGCTTACCATACATTTCCACTTCGATGTAATCACAGTTGGTAAGGACCATAAACGGGGACACCAGCCGGTTGCCCTTATTATCACCCCTGGAAAATTCCGTGGTGGGCTCCATCACGATCTCCTGTTCCGGGTTTTTCTGGCTGCGCAGCACATAGGCAGCGTATTTTGGAATACGGAACATGTCCATGACGCCGTGGTAACAGATCTTATCGCCTGAACCGTAATCCGCATGTGTATTGTAGTCAAAGGCGCACCAGCCGATGATTCCCAGAAGGTCCTTTGACAGGTTGGAGTGACTGTATACCCTGGCATAGGCCCTGGCGTGGGTGGTACGTTTATCCGCGCTGTCCCAGAGCTTGGTGGGAAATGCCGTCCCGGAGAATTCGGTAATCATAAAGGGCACAGGGTATTCCAGGCCCGTGGCCTCCCGGCGGCCCTTGAACAGCTTTGTGCCGTCCGGATTGCAGTCTGAGTAGGTAAAATCATTTAAGGAGTACACGTCCTCCAAAAGATGGCTGTTGGTGATGTAGCGCACGCCTGTGGTGGGCCGTGAGGAATCCAGCTTATGGGCCAGGGCGTTGGCCCTGGTATACAGTTGGTCGTCATCCAGGGACTCATTGATATGTATGCTCCAGATGAAGATACCCGGGTGGTTGTACTGGGTCAGAATCATGGACTCCACGTCCTGCATCATCACCTTTTTAAATTCTTCCCCGCCTATGTGGCCCCAGCCCGGTATCTCTGAGAACACCAGAAGCCCAATCTCATCGCAGCGGTCCAGGAAATACTCGGACTGCATATAGTGGGAAGTGCGGACCGTGTTGGCATTGAGGTAATTCTTCAGGATGTCCGCATCCTTTTCCTGTGCCCGCCTGCCCATGGCATAGCCCACATAGGGGAAGGACTGGTGGCGGTTCAGGCCCATTATCTTGATTTTCCTGTTGTTAATGAAGAGGCCCTCCGGTGTGCAGGCTACTGTGCGGAAACCCGTTCTCACATGGTGCCTGTCCAGCACGCGTCCGCCCGATTCAAGGGTTATATCCACCGTGTAGAGGTAAGGGTTGTCCGGATCCCACAGAATGGGGGACGGGACGCATTGTGGCTCTAAGATAATGCTGCTTTTGCCCGGGGCGGCCTGGATGCATCTTTTGTAGGAAGCCACAATGGCGCCCTCTTTGTCCTTCAGGCAGATATCCGCTGTCAGGGAGCATTCAGGGCCGCTGTTATCCAGGAACAGTTCAGGCTTCAGGATGGCATTTTTGTTCTCCAGGTCATAGCGGATTAAGGCGCGTTCCACAAAGACCTGGCTGCAGCAGTAAAGCCAGACATCCCTGTAAATGCCGCCGTAGGTCATATAATCAATGGCGTATCCAAAGGGTGGGATGTCCTCCCGCTCATGGCTGTCCACCCGCAGTACTATCCGGTTTGGGCCTTCCTTGCATAGACCGGTAATGTCAAACATGCTTTTTGAGTAGCCGCCCTTGTGCTCACCTGCCCTCTGGCCATTGACAAAGAGCTCAAAATAGGTCATGACGCCGTCAAATACAAGTATGATTCTGTTCTCCAGCATCCGGGAGGTGACGGAGAGCAGTTTCACATAGGTGCTTATCATGGCTGTCTCCTGGTGGCTGAAGTAGCTTAAGGGGAGCTCCTTTACTGTATGTGGCAGGTTCACATCTGAGCAGCGGTCAGAATCCTCTGTCAGGAGGTTTTCCTCAAAATAGTCGTAAAATTTCCAGTTCAGGTTCCATAAAACAGGTTTGTCCATAATTCATCTCCTTTTATTCTTTAACGGCGCCTGCCGTGATTCCTTCTATGATGTACTTCTGGAAAAAGACATACAGAAGCACGGTGGGAAGGGCCACCACGATGATTCCGGCGGCAAGCAGAGGCCAGGAATTCTGCTGTGCGCCCGCATAGCGCATCAGGAAGGTGGTCAGGGTCTTGTTCTGGTTTTTGGGCATGTACAGATAGGGAATGTACATGTCGTTTACAATGGACACGGTCTTGATAATGACAAGGGTGGCCGTGGCCGGTGTCAGCAGCGGAAAGATAATCTGGGCGAATATCCTGAAATAACCGCAGCCGTCCAGCATGGCGCTTTCGTCTAGTGAAACTGATATGCCGCTTATAAACTGCCGGTAAATATAGAGCTGCATCAGGTTGGCTGCAATGTATATGACGATGGGGGCGCCTAATGTATTGTAGAGCCCCATGCCCCGGATAACCTGGAATCTGGCAATCTCCACGATATTGGTGGGGACCATCATGGCCAGGTAAAACAGGATATAGATGATTTTCTTAAAGCGGAACTCAAAGCGTTCCAGGCAATAGGCAGTGATTGAGCCCACCAGGACATTGAAGAAAATGCTGACGGCAACAATCTTGATGGTGTTGGTAAAGGCCCTGACAAGGTACCGCTCCTTGAATACGCTCAGGTAGTTGTTAAGGGTCATGTCCCTGGCTGAAATCCACAGCGGGGACTGGGCATCCAGGCTTCCCGGAATCTTCAGGGAGCTTATGATGGTCACCAGAAGGGGCAGGAATACCATGAGAACCAGGATGAGAGAAACAGCATATTTCCCTGCCAGGGATATTTTTTTACGCGCCATGCTGATCCCTCCTTCTCAGACGGTTGGTTATGAAGCGCTGGGCAATCTGTACACATACAATCATGAATATCATGATGACAGCCATGGAGGATGCCATTCCGAAGTTATTGTATTTAAAGGCCGTGTCAATGGTGTAGATGGAAAATGTGTTGGACGCCCCGTTTGGCCCGCCAGCGGTCATGATGTAAGGAATATCAAACATCTGCAGGCTGCCGTTGATAACATCAAAGAGCATGAAGTCAATGACGGTACGGATGGCCGGAAGCTGGATGTATCTCAGGCGCTGCCATGCATTGGCGCCGTCTACCACGGCAGCCTCCATCATATCCTTTGGCACCGAGGAAAGGCCGGCCATGAACAGGACAATGTGAAAGCCCATATACCGCCAGATGGACACGGAGGCCAGCACATAATTCACGATTTTGGGGTCGGACAGCCAGTTATGAATCAGGCCTTCCATACCCAGCCTGGTCAGGATATAGTTGAATCCGCCTTCCACAGGTGAGAAAAAGTAGGAAAAGGAGTAGGAGATACCCACGCCGTTGATGATAAAAGGGAGAAAAATGATGGCCTTGACAAAACCGGACCCTTTAAACCTGCTGGAGAGCATAACTGCCAGAACCAGCTCCACAGGCATCATGATTCCATGTATGAGAAGATACGTTAAATTGTTGCGGAAAGCCTGCCAGAATTCCGGGGATTTGAAAAAGAGCTGTGTGTAATTGTCAAACCCTGCAAGGGACCGTACCGAGGAAACTCCGTCCCATTCCAGGAAGCTCATATGGATGAGCTCCCAGAATGGATAAACCACAAATACACATAACAGAATGACCGGAACTGCCAGGGACAGGCTTAAAAAGGTAAGTCTTTTTCGGTTGAGCCTGTTCATGCCTGTCCTCCTATTTAAGGCCCAGTTTGGTTCTTGCTTCCGCCCAGGTCTGGTTCAGCTCTTCACAGCGCTTTGCATAATCAAAGCCGTCTGTCAGCATCTCCACGCCCAGCTGTTTGCAGTCAAACTTGGTCTCGGATACCATGTTGATAAAGTCGCTGCCGCCGGCCCCATAGGTCACGAATTTAACCTCGGGCTGAAGTTCGGATGCAGTCTGAAGCACAGGATCCAGCTCCTTGGCATAGGGAGTCATGGTGCTGTCGCTGCTGATGGAGGCAATATAATCCGGATACCAGGCCTCGCTGAAGTAGAATTCTAAGAATGCTTTGGCTACCTCGGGGTTTTCAGAATTGTTGGTGACCGTTAAGAAGCAGTCGCCCTGGGTCACAAGGTTGAATTCATCCTGGCTGCTGTCACGAAATGGCAGGTAGAAGGTGGACATACCGGCAGTGTCGTAGCCGTCAGCCTTATATGCGGTGAGGAACATGGGGCTGTTTAGGGTCATGGCCCCTTTTTTCTTTGCAAAGAGAGCGCGGCTCTGGTCGTATGTGATACCCAGAGGATCTTTTCCCAGCACGCCCTTCTGGAACAGGTCGTAAATCTTGCCGTAAACCGTGTGGATATCCGTACCCTCTGCAAAGGGCGCGTCCTCGGTTGTCATGGCATCCCAGTAATAACCGTTTCCGCTCTGTGCGGCAGGACCATACTCCATCAGGGGATAAGTGGGCCATGCATCCTTTGCGCCCATGCAGATTGCGCCGAAGTCAGGGTCCTGGGGACCGAAATGTTCCTGGAGCTTTTCGCTGGCCTCCACGAACTCATCCCAGGTTTCAGGAACCTCAACTCCTGCCTCATCAAACATGTCTGTCCAGTAATACACATAATCACTTGCCTTGCGGTCCGGTATGCCCAGGACCTTGCCGTCCACCGCATACTCAGAGGCAATCTGGTTATTTTTATTGGCTTCTGTATCCGTCAGGTCTGCCAGGTACTCGGAGTACTGGTTCATGCTGTCGGATTTATGGAACATAAGGTCAGGAAGCTCAGATGCAGAGGAGCGGATTTTCATGGAATTAAAATACTCCGGTTCCGCATTGAACTCTTCGATGTCGATTTCCACATTTGGATAGAGTTCCTGGAACCGTCCTTCCATGTCCAGTTCCTCAAAGGTTTTGGCAGCCGCCACGTCCCAGGTGGCCAGGGTCAGGGTACAGGAGATGTTCCTGTCTGCCCCGGCGGCTTTGCTGGTGTCCTCACTGCCGGAGTCCCTGCTGCCGGAATCCTTACCCGTGTCTGCCTGATTCTTTGCGCTGTCCGCTGCCTGGGAACCGTTGGGGGTGCTGCTGCAGCCCGTGGCTGCCAGGGCAGCCGTAAGAGCCACTGCGCCTAACAAAAATCTTTTCTTTCTCATAGCTTCCTCCTTTGTGATTGCTTTTGTCAGATTCAGTGTAACAATTCTGATGGATGAAAACAATGAAAAAAGGTTCGATTCACTGTACAATGGTACGGCTCTGTTTCCGGTAGGAGGATGGACTCACCCCCTCCTGGGCGGAAAATACCCGCACGAAGTATTCCACGCTGTTGTAGCCCACTGCCTCGCTTATTTCCTTAAGCTTCATGCTGGTTTCTTTTAGCATGGTCTTGGCGTGGTGTATGCGCAGATGTTTCATATAGCTGGAAAAGGACATACCCATTTTGCGGCTGAAAAGCGTGCTGAAATATTTTTCGCTGAAGCCTGCTTCCGATGCCACTTCATAGAGCGTCAGATCGGGTTTATAGTAGTGGCTGTCGATATAATTAATGGCCCGGGATATCTCGTCCGGGAAATCGAACTGATAGTGGAACTGTACGTAGCGTTTCATGTCGCTGAGAAAATTTACGGTCCATATACACACTTCCTGGCTGGTCCTTAGGCCGGATATTTCTTCCAGAAGACTGGTGCTGTATACATAGTCCGTATCCTCCAGCTGGTGGACCAGGGAGGCAGCAATATGATAGGCCAGATAGAGGGCCAGAAGGCCTGCCTGCCGGACAGGGGATTCCTGTATGCGCGCCAAAAGAAGGGAGCGGGCAGACTCGAAGCTCACTGTGTTATTGGATTTTAGGGCCTGGATGATTTCACGGAATTCATTCTCCCGGGCCATTGCCTCCAGGGGAGAAAAGCGGGAATAGTCAAGGGAAGAAAACAGGTTCTGGGATTTCATGACGTATTTCATGGTCAGGTTCATGGTGGCTTCTGCTAACTTCTCCTCAAAGGCAGAAGGCCCAAGGGCCAGGCTGCTCACTGCTGCGGATGCATCCACGTTCATGTAGTTCTTCCAGGCATTGAGCAGACGCCGGCAGACACGCAAGAGGCCTTCCAGGGCCTGGTCCTGGTTGTCCTGGGGGCCTGTCTCATAGACCATAACCAGATTGGTCACATGGTCCGGCACGATAACGCCGTGGTTTGCAACCTGTGAAATCTGGCCGGCCAGGTTAAGCAGGGAGACATGAAAGTTTTTGTCAAAATCGTTTCCAAAATTTCTCCTGATTTCCTGATACCTCTGGATTGAGAAATAGACCATATAATACCGCTCAGGAAGCCCTGCTGCCTCCGGTTCAAGCTCCCCGCACAGCAGCTGGGCCAGCAGCTGTTTCCTGTCTTTCACATGTTCGGCGCCTGAAGTCTGAGTCCTGCCCTTTTGCGACAGAAGCTGCTTCATGTTGGTCAGATGCCGTTTCAGCATTTCCTCATGGATTTCCCGTTTCAGGCAGTAATCATAGATTCCCAGTTTAAAGGCCTGGCGAACATAGGGGAAATCATTGTATGCGCTGAGAACCAGGATTTCCGGCTGGGTATGGAATTCCTTTACCCGGCGTATCAGCTCCAGGCCGTCTATCACCGGCATCTGGATATCCGTAATCAGGATATCCACCGGATGCTGCTCCAGATAGGCCAGGGCCTCACGGCCGTTAGATACGCAGCCAGCCAGTTTGAGCTCCATCTCATCCCAGTCAATCATGGAACTCAGCATCATCCTTACAATTGCTTCATCATCAGCTATCAATACTGTGTACATGGCCCTCATCCTTTGCTTTATTCGTCCTCTGTTGTATTTGTTATGACAGGCAGGGTCAGCGTGACCCTGGTATAGACTCCTGGTTTTGAGTCAATAGAGACACCGTACAGGGGGCCGAAATTAAGCTTCAGGCGCCTGTCCGTGTTGCTCACGCCGATGGTACGGCGGTGTGTGGGTTCCGGGCGGCTGGCAGCCTCTGCGCAGGGGAGTGATTCGGGGCTTTTCAAAGAGCCCGGAGTGTCCATGCTTTCCGGTTTTGCCATGTATTCGGGATGTCCCGGAGCCAGCGGATTTCCAAGAATTTGCTGGATGGTGTCCTGATCCATACCTTTGCCGTTGTCTGTAATCTCAAAGACCAGGCTTCCTTCCTGAATGGTTCCTTTGATGGTTATCCTTCCCAGGCGGTCCCCCAGGTTGTCAAAACCATGGGTGATGCAGTTCTCAACAATGGGCTGCAGAATCAGCTTGGGAACTTTGCAGTCCAGAATCCCGGGACTTAAATTTATGTCCACCTCAAAGCTGTCCATGTAGCGGAACTGCATGATATAGATATAGCTCTCCAACACAGACTGTTCATCCCTGACTGTATAGAAGCCCCCGTCCCGGTTTAACACCGCCGCAAGGATATTCTCCAGAGCCACCACCATATCCTGCATGCCGGTATAGTGGGCGGAGATAGCCATAAATTTTAAGGTATTCAGCGTGTTCATGAGAAAATGGGGATTCATCTGGGACTGGAGGGTATGGAGTTCCTCCTGATATTTTTCCTTTTCCACCTGCTCCTTGTCATGAATCAGCTCCTTAATCTGCTCCACCATGTTGTTGAAGGTGGAAATCATCCGGGCGATGTCCTGCTGCCTGCACATTTCCACCTGGGTGTCCAGGTTGCGGTGCTCTACCTGCCTCATGCCCTCTGTCAGATGGCCCAGCGGAATCAGCAGCCGGTTCATGTACCATTTGAAATAGAAAATGAACATCAGCACCACGCACAGGATGACCGCCATACTGATAAGTGAGAACAGGGTAAACTGCCCGAACAGGGAAGTCTCATTGACCGCGCTGACCAGATAATATCCGGGTTCGGGCAGCGGCAGAATCATATAGCGTATGCCGCGGTATGAAATCTGCTGCTGGGTGCTGGCGGCAAAATGGTTAGTTGAAGCAGGAGGATTGCCGGCTGCCGGCTGGCCTGAGGCAGCCAGGTCTGCTGCGGTTTGACGGATTTTTTCGGTGACAGCAGACGGAAGCCGGGTCTTCTGGCCGGGGTCAGCCACAATGCTTCCCTGGCTGTTGATGAGACAGATGGTTCCCATCCTTCCGTTTTTGTTATAGTTTTTAATGGCATCCGGTATCTTCGAAACCCGGTACAGGACAATGCACTCAGCTTCCGTATCCTCTCTGGGAGCATAGGCGGATATCTCCAGAATTTCCTGGGAAGAACGGATGCGGTAAAAATAGTCCTCTTCCACCAGGGAGGTGTGGACCAGACCGGGCTGTCTGAGAGCCGTCTGATACCATTCCTTTTGGCGGAGTTCCTCCACGCTGTAGCGCATCTCACCCTTGGGGATGATGGCAGTGCCGTCTTTGCGGTAAATATGGATGTCCAGAATTTTATACTCAGGTGCGGCCAGCATCTGATACATGGTATATAGCTGCTCCATGGCCTGTTCCTGTCTTTGTGTATCATAACCTGACGCATCCTGTATGGTGGTGCCCCCGTTCATATTGACCACCCGAGACAGGGCCAGGGCTGAGCCGCGGGTCTCTTCTTTGTATAATTCCAGCACTGCCTGCTGGGTCACGGTCACGGACTCCGTAGCGGCGCGGTAGATGTATCTTCCCGCCAACAAAAACACCATGCCTAAGATAATCATGACGGGGAAGACAATCATACAGACATAGCTGATAACAACGTCTTTGATCAGGCTGCTTTTGAATATTGGTTTCATGGTTTTACCTCTTGTGTGTGCTGTTTAAATAATAGCATGCCATAGGAGTGCAGTTCAAGGTTAATTCATTTTTCCGTACTGGTAAAAATCCTCCACCATCAAGTCAAAATCATCCGTGTTTTCTGATATTTGGCAGTGATACAATGAATTTGAAGAAAATAATAGATTGCCGGGGACTGCTATGAAAACAGAAAAACAACAAGGCCATATAACAGACATGACAAGAGGGGATTCGCTTAAAGTAATCATCCGTTTTGCGCTGCCGCTGGTGGCTGCGGCTGTCATCCAACAGCTTTTTTCGCTGACAGATGCCATGGTTCTGGGGATTTTCAGTGGGAACAGGGGACTGGCTGTGCTGGGAGTCTGTTCATGGCCTGTGTGGTTCCAGGTCAGTGTACTGACTAATTTTGGACAGGCTTCCTGCCTTCTGACAGCGGTCAGGTTTGGCGCAAAAAATGAAACGAATCTGAAGAAAGCGATTGGTAATGTTTATTTTGCCTCCTTTCTATTGGGACTGGTTATGGTACCTGGGCTGCTGGGGTCTGCCGGGACCCTGCTGCGTATCCAGAATACGCCGCCGGAAGTATTTGACGATGCATTGTCCTATCTGAGGATACTTTATATAGGAACCGTATTTTTGCTGGTATATAATACACTGTCATCCCTGTTAAGGGCTCTGGGGGACAGCTATACCTCGTTTTTAGCAATTACGGTTTCTGCGTTGGTCAACGTTGTCATGGATGTTATCCTGGTTGCAGGGTTTGGAATGGGAGTAAGAGGGGCTGCTATTGCCACCACGGCATCCCAGGTTCTGGCAGCGTTGATCTGCCTGGTGAAGATAAGCCGTTATCCGGTGTTCCATATCAGAAGGAAATATCTCAGGCCGGATGGCCTGCTGCTGAAAGAGTATATAGGCATATGTATTCCCATGATGGCCCAGAGCATTGTCATCGCGGTGGGAGGGACCTTTGTACAGTCCCATATCAACCAGTATGGAACCGTATTTGCAGCAGGTATAAGCGCTGCCGGAAAGATATTCAGTGTGGTGGAGACGGGAGCCATTGCTCTTGCCTCTGCAAGCGCTTCCTTTGTCAGCCAGAATGTGGGGGCAAGGCAGTTTGAGCGGATACGTACCGTGGTCAAACAGGTATGCGGATTATCTGAAGTCACAGCAGTGGTAATAGCTATTGTCCTGCTGCTTTTTGGAAGATACATTCTGTCCTTTTATGTTACAGATGAGGCTGTTGTATATGCAATGGGAAACCTGAAGGTGTACAGTGCCGGTTTACTGCTCATGTATCCCATGTATGCTCTGAGGCAGACGGTTCAGGCCCTGGGAAATGTAAGGATTCCTTTATTGGCAGCTGTTTTGCAGCTGGTTATGAGAATTCTGGCTGCAAGTTTTCTGCCAATGCTCATTGGAAGCTCCGGCATTTATTTTACCAGCTTTGCTGCATGGGCGGTTTCCTTGATTTTAATAGGATTTGTCTATCCGGTTCAATTCAGGAAGTGCATGGAAAACAGCAGAGGAGGAGGAATCTCATGAGGATTGCTACTACAGGAACAGCGGATGGAAAAGGGACCTTTTTGGTCTATCATGGGCCGTACCGGGAAATCATTCCCCGGATGGCGGCATGCGGTTACAATGGGGTGGAAATGCATATTGAGGATTCTGCATGTATATTAAGGGACCAGCTGTGGGAACTTTTAAAGGCTTACGGTATGCGGCTGACGTCCATTGGCACGGGAGCCATTTATGGAAGGCGGCATTATAATCTGGTGGACAGTGATTCATCCGTCCGCCAGGCAGCTATACAGCATCTGCGCCAGCATATGATTACGGCACAGCCGGATCATGGGCTGGTTATAATCGGCCTGATTACAGGGAGAATGCAGGATTGTACCTGCCGGGAGGAATTCTTTTGGAATCTTGAGGAAAGCCTGTACCAGTTGGATCAACTGGCAGAGTCATATGACGTGCAGCTGGGCTTTGAGCTGACAAACCGCTATGAACGGGAGCATCTGATCCGGATAGCTGATGGAGTGGAGTATCTGAGAAACCATGATTATAAACGAATTCTTCTTCATCTGGATACCGTACATATGAATATTGAGGAAGCAGACATAAGACAGTCCATTCTGGGGGCAAAAGGATATGTAGGCCATGTCCATATTGCGGATAATGACAGATGGTATCCGGGACATGGCCATTACCTTTTTTTGGAGACACTTCAGGCGTTAAAGGATATTGGATATGAGGGCACTCTGGCACTGGAGACCAACTGCCTTCCTTCCGAAGAAATTTCCGCCAGGAAGAGTCTGGAGAATCTGAGGGTGATGCTGGGACAACTAAAATAGGAAATTATGGTTTTCGGTTTCAAAGCCAGAAAGTCAAAAATGACCACTCGGATGTCAAAAATGTTGGTGTGCAATATGTATATAATAAGGTAAAATTATACTACAAAGTTGTAAAAATTACATATACAAAACGAGAACTGGGAGGGGGAGCATTGTGCATTTGACGGCCAAGAAAGAGAAAACAATAAGAAGAATTATAAATTATGTCGTTTTTATGGGACCTGCGGTACTGCTGTTCGTGGTGATTGGTCTGATTCCTTTTTTCTATGAAATATGGTATTCCTTTACAAATTGGGACGGTATTCATGCCAACTATCAGTTTGTGGGACTGAAGAATTATATTGATGTTCTTACCAATGATCCTAAATATTGGCATGCTATGTGGTTTACCATTAAATTTGCATTCTGCGTCCTGATATTTTCCAATGTTCTGGGATTTATATGGGCCTATGGACTGTCGAAAGCCATTCCCTTCAGAAATGTAATGAGGGCAGGCTTTTATATACCGCGCATCGTGGGAGGCGTGGTTCTGGGATTCCTGTGGAGATTTATTATCACGGAACTGTTTCCGGTAATAGGAGAGGCCACTGGAATTGGCTGGTTCTCCCAGAGCTGGTTCCAGACGGAAGCCTCTTCCTTCTGGGCGATGGTAATTGTCATGACCTGGAGCATGGCCGGTTATATGATGATTATTTATGTGGCGGGACTTACTTCCATTTCCTCTGATTACGTGGAGGCAGCCACCATCGACGGTGCAAAATCCAGTCATGTACTCCGCTATATTATCCTGCCGCTTTTAATGCCCTCTGTCACTCAGTGTCTGTTTCTCAGTATGGTGAATTCGCTGAAAGTGTACGACCTGAACATTTCACTGACAAATGGAAACCCGTTCCGGCTGTCAGAGGCAGTTACCATGAATGTGTACCAGACCGCATTTTCGTCTAACCTGATGGGTTATGGCAGCGCCAAGGCATTGCTGTTGGTACTTGTGATTGCCGGCGTCAGCCTGATTCAGGTGGCTATCACATCCAGCAAGGAGGTGGAACTGTAATGAAAGCAAAAAAGACGTTTCTGAAATATATTACGGTTGGCGGTCTGATGATCTGCCTGGCAATTGTGCTGGTACCATTTTATATCATTATCTCCAACTCATTTAAACCGTATGCTGAGATTGCGAAACATATATTTTCCCTGCCTCATGAGTTTACTACGAGGAATTATTCTGAGGCATGGAGAAGGCTCAATTTTGCTAATTCACTAAAAAATACCGTCATCATTTCCGTGCTATCCAATTTCGGCGGAGTAGTATTTTCCAGTATGTGCGGTTATTGGATTACCAGGCATCAGAACAGGGGAACCAGATTGGTATTTTTTATGCTGATTGCATTTATGTCCATTCCCTTTCAGGCACTGATGATTCCCTTTGCGAAAATTACCAGTAAGATGCATCTGACCAACAGTCTCTTTGGGCTGAGCGTATGCTTCTGGGCTCTGACCGTGCCAATCAGTACATTTATCACATCCGGGGCAGTGAAGAGTGTACCCATAGAGATTGAGGAGTCTGCGCTGATAGATGGGTGCTCGCCTCTCAGGATGTACTGGACCATTGTATTTCCGTTGATTAAGGCTTCCGTCTTTACTTTTGCAACCATTAATACGCTTTGGTTCTGGAATGACTACCTGATGACACAGCTTATGCTGTCAAAAAAAACACTGCGGACCATACAGATTTCCATGCAGGCGTTGTTTAATGAGGCGTTCTTTGCATGGGATGTGGCTCTGGCCGCACTGACACTGGCAATCCTGCCCTTATTTATATTCTTTGTTATTGCGCAGAAGCAGGTGCTGGAGGGAGCGTCCGCAGGAGCAGTAAAGGGTTAGAGGAAACGTACCAGCAAAAGCTGTTACAAAATAAGCACCATATTTATCAACACTACATTACAAAGGAGGAAATGACTATGAAGAAATGTTTGGCATTAGTACTGGCAGCGGCACTGGCGGCCTCTGCACTTGCAGGATGTGGTTCCGGAAGTTCTTCAACCGACACCAAAGCATCAGAGACAAAAGCGGAGGAAACAAAAGCCGCAGGGGATACGGCCGCTGCAGGGGAAAGCGGGACATCTGAGAAGGAACCGGGCTCTGTAAACCTTAGCATTATGCTGGCACTGGGACAGTGGACTGATAATTTTGACTCTGTCATTGAGGACTACAAGAAGGATAATCCGCAGATTGGCACTATTGAATATGAATTTCCCAGTTCATCCACATATTGGGACTTGCTGAAGGGATATCTGTCGGCAGGGACCATGCCAGATATTTTTGGATGTGGTTTCGGAGAACAGATTGGAAACTGGCATGAGTATCTTGCGGATCTAAGTGATCTGGAATCAGCAAAGGACCTGTCTGCCGAACAGGTGGCTATGTGTTCTGTTGATGGAAAGACAATTCAGGTGATGCCCATGGTAATGGAGGGCTGGGGTATTCTCTACAACATGAAATACTTAAACCAGGTGGGATGGGAGAAGCCCCCGGAAACCATATCTGAATTGGAAAAATTGTGTAAGGACCTGAAGGCGGCAGGAATCCAGCCCTTTATCCATCACTATGCGGAGACATCCCTGTCCCTGACAAACCATCTGGGCTCCACCTGGATTACTGCCAAAGAGGATCCGTTAGGATACTTTGAAGAACTGAAATCCGGTAAGGATATGAATTTGGCAGAGGACCCGGAACTGAATGCCATGCTGGATTACTATGACCTGGTTCTCCAGTATGGAAACGACGATGCCATTGCTACAGATAAATGGACCGGAAGGAACGCCTTTTTCCTGGAGGAAGCAGCCATGATTGACGATGAGGGTTCTTGGGAAATCCCAAATATCATGGATGTGAATCCTGACCTGGCAGATCATGTGGTACAGGGAAGGGTACCGATTACAGATGATGCTTCCAAAAACAAACTTCAGACAGCCTCTATCTGTGCGGCCGTGTACAAGGACAGCCCGCAGCTGGATGAGGCTAAGAAGTTTTTGGATTACCTGGTAAAGAGTGATTACACTGCATACTGGCATCAGGATGTCATGGGCAACATACCAGGGCTTTCAACTGTCCCGGTATCTGAAAACCTGGCCTGCCTGGGGCAGGATGTGTTTACACTGATGCAGGATGGACTTACCCATGAAACCATGACCCCATGGTGTCCGGACGAGGTAAAAGACAGTATTGGCGAGGTATGGTCCCTGTATGTGGGCAAGCAGATTGACCGCCCTCAGTTCTTCAAACAATACCAGGAAATATGGACAAACTACGCAGCAAATAAGTAAAGGAATCAATTGTATTTGAAAGAGGGCTCTCCTGTGGAAAAATCTTATTACAGGATGGTTACCCCATGGAGAGCCTGATACTTTTTCCGTTTCCTGTCAGCCGGTCTCTCCGCGGTTTACAGGGACTGCTTTGTGATGCCGGACAGCATGAGGCAGTGGATGATACTGGAAGTTGCGGGCATATTCGGATATACAGGTGCATGCTATCTTCTTACGGCAGGTATCTGCATCCTGGGTTCAACCAGGGCATCGGTGCTCAATACTTTGGAACCTACATATAAAGATAGAAAATCGGACAGATGATACAAGGAGGATAAGATAATGGCAATTTATATTGCGCAAAAAGAGGATTTGGTATCTGAATATGATGACAGTGGCTTTGCGAAAAAAGAAGCGCTTCCGGGTACTTATGAAGGCGGAATCAGGAATTACAAGTGTTTTCTGAAGGCAGGCTGTCAGGTTGAGCCTGAAATGTATGAGGACAAGCTGGTACTGTTTTTTTTCGGAAAAGGAACAGGATATATAACGGACCAGAAAGGGGCGTATTCCATTGAAGAACTGTGTTTTTATGTGCCGGAATTTAATAGGACTCCTTACGCTGTCCATGCAACCGGGGATATGGAGTTTATGATGTGCGTTGTGGATATGAATCAATGGGACTGGAAGGTTTACAATGCCTCCCACGTCCGTCTCCCCTTTTTCCGTACAGTGAGTAAGTGCATTAAATACGATCAGGACTGTAAAGGTCCTCATACAACGTCATGGTTCGTGCTGACCGGTCAGCAGCTGGGCCGAATCATGGTGGGGGCAGTGCGCGCTGTTGGTGAGGGAACTGCTGAGAAGGGACATCCCGCTGTGGAACAGTGGAATTACTGTGTTGGAGATTCTGACTTTGAGCTTACCGTAGACGGGGAAACCAGACCGCACAGGTCTGGTGAATGGAGCTATGTACCGGCCGGTCTGGACCATTCTCTGATGGCGGAACCGGGCAAGGAGGTTTACTATGTATGGTTTGAACATTTTACCAAGGAAAAGGATTTCATAGTGAAGCCTCTTCTGGAAAACTTCTAAGGAGGGTAAGAAGATGGAAAAGTATTATCTGGTAAAAGCCGGGGATATCCCGCAGGCTTACAATGACAGCGGATTTGCCATGAGCGAACTTCTGGCAGGCACCTATGAAGGGGGAATCCGAAATTATAAATGTTTTCTGAAGGCGGGCTGTGAGGTCTCTCCGGATCTCTGTAAAGAGGACACAGTTCTTCTTATGTTCGGCAAAGGTACAGGCTACATCTATTCTAAAAATGATATGCATAACATTTCAGAATTATCATTCTACGCACCTGACTTTGACAAGGAGCCATACACCATTCATGCCATCCAGGACATGGAATTTATCTTAAGCATAGTGGAGATGAACCAATGGGACAAGGAACTGTTTGAAGCAAGCCATGTCCGTCTGCCTTTTTTCCTGCAGGTCAGCGACGCGGTGAAATATGATCAGGACTGCAAGGGACCCCATACCACCTCCTGGCATATCTTAAGCCCTAAGATGCTGGGCCGAATCATGGTGGGGGTTGTCAGGGCTGAGGGAGAGGGGACCACGGAAAAAGGACACTCCAAGGTGCATCAGTGGAATTACTGCGTGGGCAATTCTGATTTCAGCCTTACAGTGGATGACTGCCCTGCCGTAAATCACAGGACAGGAGACTGGAGCTTTATCCCGGCTGGACCGGACCATGCTTTGGTGGCAGAGCCGGGGAAGGAAGTCTACTATGTATGGTACGAACACTATACCAGGGAAAAGGATTTCTGTATAGCTCTCGCAAAAGGGGAAGAATTTGACGGCAAATATTAGAATTTACATAAAAGATTATTAAGGAGGGTTTCTTGTCATGAAAAATGAATATGGGAAAAATTACTATGTTGTAAAGGCGGACCAGGTGGAAAAACATTTTGATGACAATGGTTTTTCAAGGACTGAGCTTCTTCCGGGGGTTTATGACGGCGGAATCAGAAGCTACAAGTGCTTTCTGAAAGCTGGCTGTAAGATTTCTCCGGAACTTTATAAGGACAAGGGTGTGGTTATTTTGTTTGGCCAGGGCAAGGGGGTGCTGAAAGACAAGGAGGGGGAGCACGCCATTACGGAGCTGGCTTTTTATGTACCTGATTTTGATAAGGATACATATGAAATCAGGGCAGAAGAGGAGATGGAGTTTGTCATTAATGTGATTGAGTTCAACCAGTGGGATTGGGAAGGATTTCACGCCTGGCACATTGGACTTCCGTATTTCAGGCTGCACAGCCAATGCGTGCCATATGTTCAGGACTGCAAGGGACCCAATACAGAAGCCAGAATGGTGCTGTGTCCCAAATGGTTTGGCCGCGTTTTGATGGGAACCACCAGGGCAGACGGAGAGGGAACTGTAGAGAAGGGACATCCTGCCGTACACCAGTGGAATTACTGTGTTGGCAATTCTGATTTTACCATGAGCGTTGGTTATAAAGATCAGAACAACATGGAAAATGTAAACCATAAGGCCGGCGACTGGAGTTTTATTCCGGCTGGCGCTGACCATGATTTGGTGTCAGAGCCTGGCAAGGAAGTCTACTATGTATGGTTCGAGCATTTTACAGACGAAAAGAAGTTCGCGAAACCGGAAAATTAATATATGTAAAGGCAGGGATATGAAGCGGTATCAGTATCCCTGCCTTTTTTCTTTCCTCAATGCAGCCCTGTAATCGCCGGGGGTTGTATTGGTCAGCTTCTTAAACTGCTTTGCGAAATATTTCTCATCCTTAAATCCTACGGCATAGGCAATATCCTGAATCTTAAGGGAAAAGTCACTTAGAAGCTCCCTGGCGTGGCGTATCCGTATCTGGTTCAGGTACGTAAGCATATTGACATGGAAGGTGCTGGTGAATTTACGGCTCATATAGTCTTTGTTGATATAAAATAGCTTGGCATATTCGGACTGGATAAAAGGTTTTGTGTAATTGAGTTCCATGTATTGGGCAATCTGGAGCATGATATCACTGGTGGAACGGCTTTCCTTTAGTTCATCGCAAATACAGTACAGGGAGGTAAACATGGCCTGCCTCAGGGCTTCCCTGGAAAACAGATAATTCTCCCCCATAAGTTCCTCATATACCAGAGGATTTTCCGCCGGCATATAAGTAAAGGCTGGGTTCTTCTTCCTGATTTTAGAAGCCCACTGCTTTAGCAGCCCATGGAATGTTTCAAGCACATAGTGAATCAGATAGAGGGGAATTTCCCTTTCGGGAAGAATCTGTGCCAGCCAGTCCGCGGCACTGCCTTCAATCTCCCTCCTGTCTCCGATGAGAAGGGAGGAAAAAATTTGGTCCTCCAGCTGATGCAGTTGTTCTGTTTCCGGACAAAAGCGGAGTTTTTCCATGGAGGGCAGGGCGGCCATTGCCGTGGAGGAAGACGCAATGTCCCCATAAAAACAAAAGAACGCATTTTTAGCCTGGGTATAGGAATCAGAGAATCTGCCGGGAAAGGGATGTTCCCGGCTGATACCCAGATGGAAGGGGTAGGCTGTGTTCATAAAAAAGGACTGGGCAGCCTTTATAATGGATGTGGCGGTCATGTCTCCGGCTCCCAGCAGAAAGAACATGATTTCTCCAGGGTGATCCGGATTGGATAGGATAAAACCGTGCTGTCCCCCAAGGCTGCGGCGTACCTGCGATTCAAAATCCTTAAGAAGACAGGCAAATCCTGCATTTTGCATTGGAAAGTAGCTGGTATCGTAATATATGATTTTACATGTGTCGACCGATGAAAAGGACGCATCGGCCTGCAATAGTTCCTCGTAGGCTGTTTCCACGCATCTTGAATCCAACATTTTATAAAGGAGAACACCTGAATAAAAGGCTGAAAGGGAGTGCACCTTTTCCTGCAGATGGCGGTGCCTCAGATTGGTTTCGTGCTCGTCCTTCCAGCTTTGGACGGCCTTGCCCACAGTGGATATTAAGGTGGCTGATTCCAATGGTTTTAAAAGATAATCCATACAGCCTTTTGTCAGCATGGTGCGCACATATTCAAAGTCATTGTGGCCGGATACGGCAATAACCTTGATGGAAGGATGACGTGTTGCAATGAAATCCATGATATCAATGCCGTTTTTATCTTCCATCACGATATCGGTAATCACGATTTCGGGAACCTCCCGGGTTATGATATCTAACGCCTCCATGCCGTTTGAGGCAGTATAAATTTGGTCAATGCCAAATTCTTCCCAGGGGACCAGGAGGCGTATGGCCTGAATTACATGGTGTTCGTCATCAGAAATCAATACTTTCATGTTATACCCTCATTTGTATGTCATGTATCAGTTGGTTTTTGGTTCCATAATGTCTTGTGTGAAATGATAAGATGAACAGTGGTGCCGCCCAGTTCATTGGCGTATAATTCCATGGAGCACTCCTGCCCGAAGTTCAACAGCAGGCGCAGCAGCACATTGGTCAGTCCGATATTGTTGGTTGCATACAGGTTTTCCGCGGCATTCTTAATACTGAGGTCGGCATCCTGACAGGCAGGCTTTTCGCGGGAACCGTCAATTGAGGACAGGCGGTTGGGGGTAAGCAGCTTGTGGGTGTACTCCTGCTTGAGCTTTATCAGTAATTTATTGATTTTGGCCAGCTTCTCAGGGGAAGGCGTACATCCATTGTCCACGATATATACATGGAGCAGTCGGTCCTCCTTCAGATGGGCCTGAACCAGGATGGTTCCTTTCTCTCGCTTGAATAAGTTGCCATGTTTGAAGGAATTCTCAATCAATGGCTGCAGAATCATTTTTGGCACAATGATTTTCCTTACTGTTTCCTCTACTTCAAAAAATACAGACAGATGGTTGGTAAACCGCATTTTCTGGAGTTTTATATAGCGGTCAATATGGGACAGCTCTTCATTTATGGTCACAAGGGTATGCTTGGTGTCCATGGAGTACTGCATCAGCTGTCCGAAGGAGGAAATGTAGTCATACTGTTCCTGGTCGTGATGCTCCAGGGACTTGGTGGCCAGGCACTGAAGGGTGTTGTATATGAAATGCGGGTTTATCTGGGCCTCCAGCATCTTAAGCTCAGTGGTGCGGTTGATGATTTCCAGTTCATACTGCCGTATGACAAAGTTATTGATTGTATCCATCATTTCTTCCAGGGAACGGAAAAGAATACCTATCTCATCTTCTGACTTATATGTTACATATTCAGACAATCTGGAATTCAGATTCTGGGTGTGGGTGTTTATGTGATTCAAGAAGGTGGTGGCCTTTTTGAGTGGATTTGTGTAGTGCAGGATGGAATAACCGTTAATCAGTATGGTAATTAACAGACAGATACTGAATGTTAAAAGCAGGGTTGCCAGCTGATTGTTGGAACTTTGATAGATAGTGTGCTTTGGTATGGATTTTAACATATACCAATGGTAAGAATCACCTGGGAGTTTCTGGCAGATTCTCAGGGCATCACCGGATGTTTTGCTGACAAACAGGTCGTCATCATCTGCAGCCTGTCCGATCAGGCTCTGTATCCATGGTTCAGATGTCATGGTTCCGATAGCGGATGGATCCGAGGCAAAGATAACATGGTAATCCGAGTCAACAATAAAAAACTGTTCGGACTGGTCATATAAAAAGTTGCACACTTTTTGGAAAAATTCCATGGATATGTCAATCCGCAGCTGGCCAATAGGAGTCATAGGACTTGGAAGATGGTATATGGGCAGACAGACCGTGAATACCAGCTCACCTGTTCCGGGAGTGTCTGCGTATTCCTCCTCCTGGGACAGGGATATGTGATTTAACTGGTGACCATAACTGGTTTGGCGGTGGGGTGGCATGATATAAGCCTGAAAAGCGGGAACCGGTGATGGACTGTTCTTTTCAAGGCTGTTGTTCCTCAGGTATTTTTGCAGGTTTTTTGTAGTCAGCAGGAAGCTTTTGCCCGCCTTATAGGTGGAAAACTGAATCTGGGTCGCTTCCGGGGTCATGGAATAGATGTTGGTCATATAGGAGAACAGCAGGGAGGAATTGGCGGACTCTGCATAGGAAAAGGCATTGCCGTCCCTGGAAAACAGAAGATCCTGCAATGTACCGTTCAGATAGATTCCTTTATTTGCAACGTCGATGCTGGTAGACAGGGAATGTTCTATGTTGCTGGAAACAATCTGCCATGTGTGCTGAGTCTGTTCGATATAGCTGTTCTCTGCAGATTTCCTCATATCGTACGAAAAGAAAAAGCAGTAAACCAGCATGGGAAACGTGGTGGCGATGACCAGGGTGGACAGCAGCTTATAACCAATGCTCTGAAACGTCTTTTTCATATGGATATCCTCTCCGGATGGATTTTTCTTCCCTTAATTATAGTAAAAAAAGCAGAGGTTGTGTGGAGACTTTTCCAAATGGTCAAAATCATCCCCCTTTTTGTCAAAATTGTGGGTGTGGAAAGGATGGAGGATTTAGTAATATGAAGAATTTATAGAATAAAGCACATAATCATTCGGCTGTGTGCTTCTCCTGTGAAAAACCATAGTGAAATACAAGATAAAACACAAAGCAGGTTACTCTTAAATAAGTCTTGAAAATCATGGCGCCTGATGTTATACTTTATCAGTTGGCGGGATTGTAAAAACAGCGCAGACACCTGTCACCTGCAATCCCATTAACAGCAATAAGGCCGTGAAAACCCGGCACTTCCAGGGATTTCACAACAAACGACCGGTGTGTTCGAGACCTTCCACACCTAAAACAAAACTAAAGGAGACAACAGAATATGAGACAAAACAACAGGAAACTGTACGGACTGGCCCAGGGGGCCATGATTGCAGCCATCTATGTGGCGCTTACCATGGTATTTGCTCCAATCAGCTTCGGCCCGGTCCAGTTCAGAATCGCGGAGGCCCTTTGTATACTGCCGTTCTTTACGCCGGCAGCTGTGCCCGGACTATTCGCAGGATGCCTGCTTTCCAACCTGCTCTGCGGGGCCATGCCGCTGGACGTGGTATTCGGAAGCCTGGCCACGTTAATTGGCGCAGCCGGTTCATGGTATCTGAGAAAGCATAAATGGTGCGTGTGCATTCCTCCAATTATGGCTAACACCATTATCATTCCATGGGTGTTAAGATATGCCTATGGTTCTGAGGATATGATTCTTTTGGCAATGGTGACAGTGGGTATCGGAGAGATTCTGGCAATCGGCGTGCTGGGCAATGCGCTGCTGATTACACTTGAGCGGTATAAGAACCTGGTTTTCAGGCAGCAGGCAGCATAATCGCTGTCAGGAGATAAGGAGATAAACATAGGAATCAATCAGGAGAGGAGCGGAACATGGCGCCTCTCCTTTTTAATGTGCAAAAACGCTTTGGATAGAGGGTGAGCAGGCTCAAGCCGCGGTCAAAGCGCATATCCTATATCAGGTCTGTCAAGGAGGAGTGCCGGGGAGCCGGTATTTCTCCATTTTTCATATAGCTTTTCAGGTTTTTTTTGATATAATAAGGAAGAGATATTTTTGTGCAGGAAAATGTATGACAGGCACAGGGAAGGATTATTGATTATGTATCAGATAGATTTTAATAAACCAGAACATGTACACTTTATCGGGATCGGAGGCATCAGCATGAGCGGCCTGGCGGAAATCCTTTTGGATGAGGGATTTTCCATATCCGGCTCTGATTCCCATGAGACAGCCCTTACAGAGCATCTTGAAACGAAGGGAGCAAGGGTATATTACGGACAGAGGGCGGCCAATATTGAGAGGGAGCCGGGAATCAGCGTAGTGGTGTACACGGCAGCCATCCATGAAGATAACCCGGAGTTCAGAGCGGCCAGGGATCAAGGGCTTCCCATGCTTTCCAGGGCAGAGCTTTTAGGGGAGCTGATGCGCAATTACAAAGAAGCCATAGCTATTTCAGGAACCCATGGCAAGACCACAACCACGTCCATGCTCACGGATATTCTCCTGGCAGGCGATCTGGATCCCACCATCTCCGTGGGAGGTATTTTAAAGGACATAGGAGGCAACATCCGTGTGGGCGGTCCTGATTTGTTTGTGACAGAAGCCTGTGAATATACCAACAGTTTCCTGTCCTTTTATCCCACCATGGAGGTTATACTGAATGTTGAGGAGGACCATCTGGACTTCTTTAAGGATATTGAGGACATACGCCATTCCTTCCGTTTGTTTGCCGAGAAGCTTCCCGCAAAAGGACTTTTGGTGGTGAACAGCGGAATCGAGAAGGTGGAGGAAATCACCAGGGGACTTAGGTGCAGGGTGGTTACCTTCGGAAAGGATCTTTCCAGTACCTACACGGCCCGTAACATAACATATGACGGGTTTGCCAGGCCATCCTATGACCTGGTAGTCCAGGGAGAGACAGTGACCCGCATCACCCTTGGCGTCACGGGAGAGCACAATGTATATAATTCCCTGGCAGCCATTGCCATCGCACTGGAGCTGGGGGTCGGATTTGACGCCATTATGTCGGGGCTGGGAAGATTTACTGGCACGGACAGACGGTTTGAGAAAAAGGGAGAGGTGGCAGGTGTTACGGTCATTGACGACTATGCCCATCACCCACAGGAGATAAAGGCAACCCTGGCGGCGGCCAGGAATTATCCCCACAGGAAGCTGTGGTGTGTGTTCCAGCCCCATACTTATACCAGAACCAGGGCGTTTCTGGACCAGTTTGCGGAAGCTCTGTCCGCTGCGGATGAAGTGGTTCTGGCTGATATTTATGCAGCCCGGGAGACAGATACCCTGGGGGTCAGCTCCCGGGATGTGGCGGACCGGATTGAGAAGCTGGGCACGAAGGCCCATTATATTCCGTCCTTTGACGAGATTGAAACATTTATTTTGGAAAATTGTATGAACGGCGATTTGTTGATAACTATGGGGGCCGGAGACATTGTAAAAGTAGGAGAAAAGCTGTTAGGACAATAGTTATCCACATTATCCACATAGTTTTCAACATTTTATGTAAAGAAACTATGTGGATTTTTTGATTAACATAAAAAAATGTCGCACGATTTAAAAAATCTTGGATTTATACGGTAAAAATGGAGTTTTATGAAGAACGGGGACAGTTATGTCCACCATTTTTCCACATTATCCACATTATCCACAGCAAAGAGTGTGCAAAACCGCGCCTATTTTCTTTTGGCAGTGGATGTGTTATGATAGAATGAAGCAAGGAGTGGTAGGGATGGGTGGAAATATGAAGGATAGATGGAGTGTTCCGGTCACGGCTGTGGCCAATGAATTCATTGATACATATATGGCTGCTGCCAACGGTGAATATGTGAAGGTGTACCTCTATGTGCTCCGTCATCAGGGGGAGGATATCACCATAGAGTTGATTGCGGATGCCTTAAACCATACGGAGTCAGATGTTCGCAGAGCCCTCTCCTATTGGAAGAAGGCGGGAGTGCTGACTGCCTCTGAACAGGGACAGCCGGTTCAGGGTGAACCGGTCCGCCCGGAGTCAGGAGGCCATACCTTTACCCGTGGGCAGGATGGGGGACAGGCAGCGGTTCCTGATTTGCGGGTTGAGCCGTTTCAGCGGGAAACCGGGACCGCAGGGCGTGCAGAGGTACGGGGCATGACAGGCATGCGGGAACCGGCCGTTGTTCAGGAGCCGGCCGTTGTCCGGGAGCGCACAGAAACCACGGGCCAGGAGGACGGCTGTATTCCGGTGTATTCCACGGAGCAGGTAAACCGTCTGGCTCAGGACGAGGAGTTTTCCCAGCTTCTCTATATTGCCCAGAAGTACATGAATAAAGTATTTACTCCCAGAGACTGCCAGGTGTTTGCCTATCTGTATGAGGGCTTATCCATGAGCAGCGAGCTCTTGGAGTATCTGGTGGAATACTGTGTGCAGAACGGCCACATATCGGTGCGTTACATGGAGACCGTGGCCATGAGCTGGCATGAGAAGGGAATAAGGACAGCGCTGGAGGCCAAGGATTACAGCGCTTCCTACAACCGTGATTCCTTTGCGGTTATGAAGGCATTTGGTATCAATAACAGGAAGCCGGCTGCACCGGAGCAGAAGCTGATGGACAAATGGTTCAGGGACTATGGATTTTCCAGGGAAGTGGTATTGGAAGCGTGCAGCAGGACTATTACGGCCATCCACAACCCCAGCTTCCAGTATGCGGACAAGATTTTGTCAGACTGGCAGAAGGCCGGCGTCCGGGGCCTGGCTGATATAAAGGACCTGGACGCAAAGCGCACGGCTGCCAGGGAGGAGAGCGGTGAATCCAGGGAGAAGAGGCTGCAGAAGTATGACTCCGGCGTCTCGTCAGCCAGGCAGGGCTCAGGAGCCAGGAAGAATTCATCCAACCAGTTTCATAATTTCAAGCAGAGGGATACTGACTATGATGCGCTGGTCTTAAAGCAGGTAAAGGAGTGGGTGGGGCAGCAGCCCTAATACACATAAGGAGAGTGAACCATGGCACTGAGCAATTCCCAGTATGACGCAATCATGAGGGAGTATGGAAGGCAGCAGATCGAAAACCACCACAAACTGGAGGAGCGGCGCCAAGAGATTTATGCCAGGCTGCCGGTAGTAAGGCAGCTGGAAGCGGAAATCGCAGAGCGTTCCGTGGCGTGCGCCAAAAAGCTGCTGGAAGGGGATAAGAGTGTCCTGGACAGGCTGAAGGAAGACCTTAAGGATCTGCGGGAGCAGAAGTCGCTTATTATCAGGGCTGCGGGCTATCCTGACGATTACCTGGAGCTTCATTACCGCTGTCCGGACTGTAGGGATACGGGACTGATAGACGGCCGTAAGTGCCATTGTTTCCTTCAGGCCCAGATGAAGCTGCTCCATGCCCAGTCCAATCTGGAGGATGTTCTGGAGCGGGAGAATTTTAATGCCCTGAGTTATGAGTACTACGATGATACGGAGATACTTTCCCAGCTGGGTATTACCAATGCGGCCTACATGCGCCGGGTAGTGGCGGGATGCAGGGAGTTTGTCCGGGACTTTGATAAGAAACATGATAATCTCCTGTTTACAGGAAGCACTGGTGTGGGAAAGACATTTCTCACCAACTGTATTGCAAGGGAGCTGATGGATGATTTCCATTCTGTCATCTATCTGACAGCCAGCGATCTCTTTGATGTATTTTCCAGGAATAAGTTTGATTATGATAATGCGGAGGACATGAAGGACATGTACCGGTTTATCCTGGACTGTGATCTTCTCATCATTGATGATCTGGGAACGGAGTTAAACAACAGCTTTACTTCCTCCCAGCTGTTTTACTGCATCAATGAGCGGATGAACATGAGCCGTTCCACCATCATATCCACCAACCTGACCCTGGCCCGGCTCAGGGATTCCTATACAGACCGTGTTACATCCAGGATTATGAGCGGATACAGGATTATCCCATTATATGGAGGAGATATCAGACTGTTAAAAAAGTAACGTATAATTAGGGCATTTCTGGGGTACAAGGGCCTTGACGAACCATGGAGAATGATGGTATAAAAGTATATGCCGGTCCGGGTAAGAAGGCCTCCGGCAAAAAACAGGAGGATGTTAACCATGTTATATGAGGAGAAAATCATTGAAACCATTCCCGTGGGTCCGTTGGGACTGATTCCGTTAAAGAGCTGTACGGAGTTGGGCGATAAGGTGAATGCCTATCTGGTGGACTGGAGACGGGAGAGGGAAAGCGAGCACAAGTCTACCATCGCATTTTCCGGATATCAGAGAGATTCCTACATTATCAATGCCGTAACCCCCAGGTTTGGCACGGGAGAGGGCAAGGGACTTGTGACAGAGTCCATAAGGGGCGACGACTTATATATCATGGTAGATATATGCAACTACAGTCTGACCTATTCCCTGTTCGGTATGACCAACCATATGTCACCGGACGACCATTTTCAGGATTTGAAGCGTGTGATTGCAGCGGCAGCAGGCAAGGCCCACAGGATTAATGTGATTATGCCGTTTTTATATGAGAGCCGCCAGCACAGGCGTTCCGGGAGGGAATCCCTGGACTGCGCCCTGGCGCTCAAGGAACTGGTGAATATGGGAGTGGAGAATATCATTACCTTTGATGCCCACGACCCCAGGGTCCAGAACGCCATTCCTTTACGGGGCTTTGAGACAGTTCAGCCCATCTACCAGTTCTTAAAATATCTTTTAAAGAATGAGACAGACCTGCAGATTGACAGCAGCCATATGATGGTCATCAGTCCGGATGAGGGCGGCACGGGAAGAGCCGTGTATTTTGCCAACATGCTGGGGCTGGACATGGGTATGTTCTATAAGCGCCGCGATTACACGAAAATCGTGGGCGGCCGCAACCCCATCGTGGCCCATGAGTTCCTGGGAGCCAGCGTGGAGGGGAAGGATGTGCTCATCATCGACGACATGATTTCCTCTGGTGAGAGTGTCATGGATGTGGCTAAGGAGCTGAAGCGCAGGAAAGCCAGGAAGGTTTTTGTGTGCGCTACGTTTGGTCTGTTTACAGGGGGACTTACAAAGTTTGACGAGTATTATGATAAGGGAATCATTGACCGGATACTGACCACGAACCTGGTATATCAGACTCCGGATCTTCTTGAGAGACCTTACTATATTAATGTGGATATGAGCAAATATATTGCCCTCATTATCGACAACCTTAATCATGATGCATCCCTGAGCGATTTGCTGACGCCTACCAAGCGGATCAACCGGTTGCTGGCTCAGTACCGCAGTTAACAGGAACGCAATGTAAAGAATAAAAGGCCGTTTTCCTAGATCTGCCTGCCGGGGCATGTTGCGGCGCTTAAGGCAGGTCATGGGGCGGCCTTTTTGGATTTCTGACATTTGTGATGGGACAGGGGGAAGATGCTATATGGAAGAAAAACAGTTCCGCGACAAGATTTACTGGCTTACATTCCTGTTCAGCCTGCTTGTGGTGTGGGTGCACTCTTTTAATGGGGAGCTGTTTATGGGGACCCCGGAGGCTGCCCTTAAGGTTGCAGGGATAGAGCGCATACTGGGAGAGAGACTGGGACAGATAGCGGTGCCGGGATTTTTCATGGTGTCCTCCTATCTGTTTTTTCGCGGTTTTTGCTGGGAAAAGCTCATTCCAAAGTGGCGTTCCAGGATAAGAAGCCTGGTACTGCCCTATCTTTTGTGGAATTTTCTTTACTATATTGGGTATGTGGCGGCCACCCGCCTGCCGGGCCTGTCCGGAGTGGTGGGAAAGACGCCCATACCCTTTAACGGGACCCAGCTTTTTGACGCCCTTGTGTGCTATTCCTATAACCCGGTGTTCTGGTATCTGTTCCAGCTGATTCTTCTGGTGGCGCTGGCACCCCTGGTTTACACTGTGATGCGGGGGAATTTAACGGGCGCCGCCGCCCTGGGAATCATGGCCTTTGGCCTTTGGAAGAACTGGGCCATGCCCCTTCTTAATCTGGATGCCCTGTTTTATTTCTGCGCAGCTGCCTGGGCGAGCCTTCACAGGGATACCTGGGGAAGGGGAATAGAGGAAAGAACTGGGGTCCGGAAGAATATGACGGCAGGAGCCATTCTTTTGACTGCCATGGGACTTCTTCTGTACCTGGGCCGTTTCGGAGGACTGTTGTGGGAGCGTCCGCTTTACACCGTATGTTGGAGGCTGTGGGGAGTCTGCGGAGCTGTCCTGGCTGTAAAGGCAGCGGACCTTCCTGATGCCAGGGAGTGGATGAAGCATAATTTCTTCCTGTATGCCATTCATTTTGCCTGGGTAAGGTTTATCAACAAGGCAGCCGCGGCTGCTTTTCCGGGAAGCGCGGTCATTGCCCTGGCTGCATTCATCCTGATGCCCGTCCTCATGACGGCGGTCAGCGCCCTGATTGGCGGCGCTATGAGACGGTTCGTACCCAATGTTTATTATATGCTGTCAGGAGGAAGGTAAGCCGGCGCCCGGCGGGGAAGTCCCGGCCGGGCAGCGTGTCCGGAGGAAATCCTTGCAATCAGCATGATTCTATGATATTCTGATACTACTTCCACGGCATTTCTTGCCGTGATGGCTTTGGCACTGCGTTTTTGTGCGCAGGCGTTGGGGTGCGTGCACAGGCACCTGTAAGGGGCGTTTCGCCCGGAATTCACATTGTATGACAGACAGGAAAACAGTATGGAAGCAGTATGGCAGCGGTATGGAAGCAGTATGGCAGCAGTATGGCAGATGTATGAAAGCAATATGAAAGAAGCAGGGAGGTACTGTGGAAACCATCCGGCAGCGGCGCAGGATAGCGTTATGGCCGTCATATGAAACCAGCGTAAAAAGGGGGCGTGGCGGGAAAATAGAGGTTGACATTTTAGGGGAACTATACTATTATTGTAACTATTAGAGAACATTTGTTCGCATGGAAGGCATTGGAGGATACTATGGCCAGAGAAGAGAAGAGTAATGTAATCAACCGCGATATGAATAAAGACGAGAAGTTAAAGGCATTAGACGCTGCCCTGACCCAGATTGAGAAGGCATACGGAAAAGGATCCGTCATGAAGCTGGGGGATTCAAGAGCAAATATGAATATTGAGACAGTGCCCACCGGCTCCATCAGCCTGGATATAGCCCTGGGATTGGGCGGAGTTCCCAAGGGCAGGATTGTAGAGGTATATGGACCTGAGTCTTCCGGTAAGACCACGGTCGCCCTGCACATGGTGGCAGAGGTGCAGAAGCGCGGGGGCATTGCAGGCTTCATTGACGCAGAGCATGCCCTGGATCCTGTATATGCCAGGAACATAGGAGTGGATATTGATAACCTGTATATCTCCCAGCCGGATAACGGCGAGCAGGCACTGGAGATTACCGAGACCATGGTGCGTTCCGGTGCCGTGGACATCGTGATTGTGGACTCCGTGGCCGCTCTGGTTCCCAAGGCTGAGATTGACGGCGAGATGGGAGATTCCCATGTGGGTCTTCAGGCCAGGCTTATGTCACAGGCTCTGAGGAAGCTGACCGCTGTTATCAGCAAGTCCAACTGTATTGTCATCTTCATCAACCAGCTGCGTGAGAAGGTGGGTGTCATGTTTGGCAATCCGGAGACTACCACAGGCGGACGTGCTCTGAAGTTCTATGCATCCGTGCGCCTGGATGTCCGCAGGATAGAGACCTTAAAGCAGGGCGGAGAGGTCACAGGAAACCGTGTCAGGGTAAAGGTAGTGAAGAATAAGATTGCGCCTCCTTTTAAGGAAGCTGAATTCGATATCATGTTTGGCAGGGGTATTTCCAAGGAAGGCGATATCCTGGACCTGGCTGTTAAGGAGAACATCATTGAGAAGAGCGGCGCCTGGTTTGCCTATAACGGTTCCAAGATTGGCCAGGGACGTGAGAATTCCAAGCAGTACCTGTCTGATAACCCGGCTGTCTGCGCCGAGGTGGAGGCCAAGGTAAGGGCAAAGTATGAACTGCCCGGAGCAGAGGAAGCCATGGAGGCAGCCGAGGCCTTTAAGACAGCCGCTAAACAGGCGGAAACTAAAACAGGGGAAACTGATGCGGATGCCCCTGAACTGGTATGATGGTCACAGCTGTCATCCCTGTAGATAAGAGAAAGAGCAAAGTCTTCCTGGAGGAAGGCTTTGCCTTTGTTTTATACAGGGGTGAGGTGGAACGGTACAGGATAGAGGAAGGCAGGGAGCTGGAAGATGAGGTGTATGAGGAAATCCTCAGGGATGTACTGCGGCCAAGGTCCAAGGAGTATGCCCTTCATTTATTAAAGGATTCAGGAAAAACAGAGAAGTGGATGAAGGAAAAACTTGGGAAGGCAGGATATCCCAGAGAGGCAGTGGAGTATGCTGTAAATTTTCTGAAGGAATACCGTTTTCTGGATGATAACGCTTATGCACAGAGCTATGTGCGCTCCTATGCAGGGAAAAAGAGCCGACGCCAGATGGTATATGAGATGCAGCAAAAGGGCGTGGATTCGTCTTATATAGAGGAAGCGCTGGACCAGTCGCCTGTGGACGAGGAGGAATCAGCCAGGCAGGCTCTGACCAGGCGGCTTAAAGGAAAACAGGAAGCCTCCTACCAGGAAAAAGGCCGTCTGGCGGCCTTTTTAGGGAGGAAAGGATACTCCTTTGAAGTGATAAACAGGGTATTGAGAGAGATTAAAACCGCTGAAAACCAGGATTAGGCCCTGTTGTAATTTGTCTATATTGTCTGTCTCTGCGGGAAAATAAGGGGAAGATACTTGACATAATTCTGAAAAAAGTATAAAATTAATATGTTGTAGTTCGTACAATGAAAATTAAATAAGGAGGTGCTCCTGTGTCACAGATAATGGTCCCCATAATGATTATCGTTATGATAGTTGTGGCTATTATTACTTGGTTTGCTGCACGCAATTACGAGAGGAAGCAGTATGACAGCAAGGTAGGAAGTGCAGAAGAAAAATCAAGGGAAATAATAGATGAAGCATTAAAAACCGCAGAGACAAAGAAGCGAGAAGCTCTCCTGGAAGCCAAGGAAGAATCTTTAAAGACGAAAAATGAGTTAGAGAAGGAAACCAAGGAAAGAAGAGCGGAACTTCAACGTTATGAAAAACGTGTATTAAGTAAGGAAGAAAACGTTGAAAAAAAGGCAGATGCCCTTGAAAAGAAGGAGGCGGACCTGGTCAGAAGGGAAAACATTCTCAGTAAACGTACTGCAGAAGTGGAAGCCCAGTATGAGCAGGGGATACAGGAACTGGAGCGGATATCCGGTCTAACCTCCGAACAGGCAAAAGAATATCTTTTAAAATCTGTTGAAGAAGATGTAAAACATGACACAGCTAAATTAATTAAGGAACTTGAAAACAAGGCAAAGGAAGAAGCTGACAAAAAGGCCAGGGATTTAGTGGTGACTGCTATTCAGCGGTGCGCTGCAGACCATGTGGCTGAGACAACGGTTTCTGTTGTACAGCTTCCTAACGACGAGATGAAAGGCCGCATCATCGGACGAGAGGGACGTAATATTCGTACCCTTGAGACTCTTACCGGTGTGGAACTGATTATCGACGATACCCCGGAAGCAGTAGTATTGTCTGGATTTGATCCAATACGTAGAGAAGTTGCTAGAATAGCATTGGAGCGTTTGATTGTGGACGGACGTATTCATCCGGCCAGAATCGAGGAGATGGTAGAGAAGGCACAGAAGGAAGTGGAGAACAACATGAGGGAAGAGGGCGAGGCAGCCTGTCTTGAAGTTGGCATCCACGGAATTCATCCGGAATTAGTTAAGTTACTTGGTAAAATGAAGTTCAGGACCAGCTATGGCCAGAATGCATTAAAGCATTCTATCGAGGTGGCCCAGCTGTCAGGACTTTTGGCGTCAGAACTTGGAGTGGATGTACGTTTAGCCAAACGTGCCGGTTTATTACATGACATTGGTAAATCCGTTGACCATGACATGGAAGGTACCCATGTCCAGCTAGGTGCAGACCTGTGTAAGAAGTATAAGGAATCTGCCACTGTGCTGAATGCGGTGGAATCCCATCATGGCGATGTTGAACCTACCAGCCTCATTTCCTGCATTGTACAGGCAGCCGATACCATATCTGCTGCAAGACCTGGTGCAAGGCGTGAGACTCTGGAGACATATACAAACAGATTGAAACAATTAGAAGATATAACCAATTCCTTTAAGGGAGTGGACAAGTCTTTTGCCATTCAGGCAGGCCGCGAGGTTCGTATCATGGTAGTTCCGGAACAGATCAGCGATGACGATATGATATTGCTGGCAAGAGATGTTTCCAAACGGATTGAGGACGAACTGGAATATCCGGGACAGATTAAGGTAAATGTAATTCGTGAGTCAAGAGTTACGGATTACGCGAAGTAATCATTAAGAAGTGTAGATAAATGCCCTAAAAACCGTAAGAATGTAGTATTCATTCATGCGGTTTTAGGGCATTTTTTTATTCGGGCGTTCAGGCCCGGGATACGCTTCTGGTGAAACGGGAATGAAACTGGTAAAAGACAGCAATAGACTGGCGGGCAGCCATGAATATGACACACAGTTGTCATATTAACTGTGTTATCATTAGGCGGAATGTTCTTGATGGCGGCAGCCATGACAACCGTGAGCATTTTCAGCCATTATCCTAAAACGGAGGAAACTTTGAATGAAATATGAAGGTGTATGTATTGCTGTGAAGGATGTGAATCTTTCAAAAAAATTTTATCAGGATCTATTTGATCTGGAGGTATTTCAAGATTATGGTATAAACGTCTCATTTGGCGGACTGTCTTTACAGCAGGAATTTGACTGGCTGACAGGTGTCCCTAAAGAAAGTATATTGGAAAAGGCACACAATATGGAGCTGTATTTTGAGGAGGATGATTTTGACGGCTTTATAGATAGATTAGGACAGCGCAATGACATTCAATACATAGGTGATGGCGTAAAAGAAGCCGGATGGGGACAGCGCACAGTGCGTTTTTATGATTTGGACGGCCACATCATTGAAGTTGGAGAGAACATGAAAATGGTTGTGAGGCGGTTTATCCATTCCGGGATGTCCATGGAGGAGACTTCCAGACGAATGGATGTCTCTGTATCTGATTTGGAAAAACTGCTGCAGAGCTGAATCAATCCCTGGGGGAGTGTATCATGCCATTAAGCGTATGCGGCCCCTGGTCCAAAAAGACATTCACGGAAGGAGGTTCTATGAACTGGGAACCATGGACAGGCTGTTATAAAGCCAGTGACGGATGTACATATTGTTATTTTTATGGGCCTTATGCAAAACGGTACGGTCAAAACATCATAGAGAAGACAGACAAATTTGATTGGCCTGTCAGGAGGAATGCAAAGGGACAGTACAACATTAAAGGAAACAAAATTCTCGCAACCTGCTTTGCAACTGACTTTTTCCTTCCTGAGGCAGATGAATGGCGTAAAGAAGTTTGGGCCATGATCAGGGAGAGGACAGATATTGATTTTTTGATTCTGACAAAGCGTATTGACCGTTTCCTTGTATCGCTTCCGCCGGATTGGGGAACCGGCTATGATAATGTGAATATTGGCTGTACTGTTGAAAACCAGAAAATGGCCGATTACAGACTTCCTCTATTCTTATCCTATCCCATAAAACGGCGTTTTATTGCCTGCGCCCCGCTTTTGGAGGCCATCGATCTGACGCCATATCTTCATGGAGTGGACCATGTTACAGTTGGCGGTGAAACAGGACGCGACGCCCGGGTGTGTGACTATGACTGGGTACTGGACATCCGTGAACAATGTGTAAAAGCAAACAAAACATTTTGGTTTAAAAATACAGGCTCATTTTTCAGATGCAATGGCGCGGTGGAGAAAATTAATCCGTTTAAGCAGACCGGCCTGGCGAAAGAGCTTGGAATAGATATTTCAGATGGAAAAAGGCTGTTTTGACAGAAACAGCCCCATAAACCAGGGCATGTTCGTTAAACTGCATTTGTATCATAAGGAGGGCAGGGGGTAACGCAGGATATTGTGCGTTATCCTCTGTTTTGCGTTCTGCCACGGAGAAAAAAAGATTGTACCGTACTGTGTATCATGCTAAAATATATGTGGACAGAGTAGGACAGAGGTCATTTGCCGGTTTGACGGATTCAAAGAGAGGATATGGTATGGGTAGAAGGATGGTGGGGCTGTACGCAGTGTTTTTGGCAAGCGCCCTTATGCTGGGGGGCTGCGGCACTGGGAATAAGGTTGTTAATTTCGAGATTCCCAATGAGAATGTTACCACAATCACTTTTTTCGGAAATAAATATGAGCCGGAAAACGTGACGGTTATAGAGGAAATCCTGTCGGATTTCATGAAGGAGAATCCTGGCATCCGGGTATCCTATGAAAGCCTTAAGGGAAATGAATACTATGAAGCCCTGGGAAAGCGTTTTGACGCGGGAAAGGGTGACGATGTATTCATGGTGAACCACGATGTTCTGCTGGAAATGCAGTCCAGAGGACAGCTTATGGATTTATCCGGCCTTAAAACCATTCAGGACTACAGTGACCGTATGCTCCGGCAGATGGATGAGCATGGAAAGATTTACTGGGTTCCAACCACTGTGTCAGGTTTTGGACTTTACTGTAATAAGAAGCTGCTGAAGGAACATAAGCAGAAGCTGCCGGAGAACCTTCAGGAGTGGAGGCAGGTATGCAGTTATTTTAAGGAGCAGGGCATTACCCCTGTTATTGCCAATAATGATATATCCCTTAAGACCCTGGCAATTGGCCGGAGTTTTTATTCGGCGTATCAGGAAAACCGGGAAGATGAGATGTTCAGACACCTGAATGAAGGGAAAGAAGAGCTGAGTTTCTGCATGACCCCCGGTTTTTCTCTGGTTAAGGAGTTTATTGACAATGGCTATGTGGATGCAGGGAAAGCACTGGAGACTCGGAAAACCTCGGATGATTTGGAGGAATTTGTAAAGGGGGAATCACCTTTCATGCTGACCGGGGCATGGGCAGCAGGCCGGGTGGAAGGGATGGACCCTGATTTTGATTTTGTGGTGGCGCCTTATCCTGTGCTGGAGGACGGCGGACTGGTAGTGATCAATGCGGATACCAGGCTGAGCGTCAATAGGGCCAGTGAACATATAGATGAAGCCCTGGCCTTTGTGGAATTTTTTACGCGGTCTGAAAACATACAGAAGTTTGCGGACCAGCAGTCTTCCTTTAGCCCCTTAAGGGAGGGGATTCCATCGTCTGTAAAAGAGATACAGCCCATTGTCTCCTGTTACCAGTCCGGAAGGACTGTCATAGGGACGGATGCGCTTCTGGAATTTCCTATATGGGAACTGACAGCCAGGGCATCAGAACGTCTGATGAAAGGGGAAGAACTGGAAGATACCATGAAATGGATGGACCAGGAGGCCGCTGGGAGAAGGGGAGGATGGTAATGGATAAGAACAGTACCAGCATAAAGAAGAAGATTGCCATGGCGGCTGTTTTGGTGGGCGCTGTGCTCAGCATTCTGACTTTCTTATTCATCCATGAGGTGAAGGAGGAGCTGTGGAAGCAGTCTGTCCAGACCATTATAGAGAGCACCCAGCAGGGCTGTAATACCCTGAAGGTCCAGCTGATGGACGATTACCAGTCCATGGGTACCGTCACGCTGAACCTGAGGGAAATTGCTTCGGGGCAGCGGGAGGAACTGGAACTCCTTATGGATAATTATGCACAGATAGAAAACGGGATCAGTCTGTATCTGCAGGACGGAGTATGTATTCCCTCAGGCTCAGTAATTGACGAAAAGGCGGAAGCTGTGCTGCTGGATACGGACCGGGGCAACGGCATCATTGACCCTCATATCAGCAGCGTAACGGGTGTCAATGTATTTGACCTGTTTATGGGAGTCACACTGAAAGACGGGGTGCGGGGATACCTGGTAAAGGAGTATGAGGTGGATTGTATTGTAGACAGCTTCACCCTGTCCTTTTATAACAATGCCGGCTTCTCCTATGTGGTCAACCAGAAGGGGGATGTGCTGATTCGTTCTCCCCACCCCAACAGCAATAAAACAGTGCAGAATCTGTTTGATATGCTTCCGGAGACCCAAAACAGCCGTGAGAGCCTGGACCAGTTTGCCAGGTCTCTCCAAAGTTCCTATACCGGATGGGCCACCTTTAACTACCAGGGAGAGGCCACCGTATTCTGTTATACGCCTTTAAAGCTCCAATCTGACTGGTATTTGATTTCCATAATTCCCCAGAGCGTGGTAAATGCCCAGACCAATGAGATACTCATGCGTTCCTTTACCCTGATAGGCTGTATCTTACTGGGGATTGCACTGCTTCTTGTATTTTATCTGCGCTATGCCAACAGGACCAACCGGAAATTAAAGAATCAGGCCGTTTACATAAGCCGTCTGTACAATGCGGTGCCGGAAGGAATCGCCCTGATGTCCGTGGAAGCTCCATATGACTTCCGGCTTATGAACCAGGAGGGGATGAGACTGTTCCGCTGTCAGGAGGGCGCGTCCAATGAAGCAATGAAGGGAAAAAGCCTTCGGGATGTGATACACCCGGAGGACTATGAAAATCTGGTACAGTTGTTTAAGGACACAGCGGACAGCGGCAGAAAGAACATCTTTGAAGTGCGTGTGATTACATTGGATAATGGATTTTTCTGGGCAGCCGGAATCGTGGAGAGGACCCTGGATGAAAACGGAAATCCGGTACTGATTTCCGCTTTTCATGATATCACGGACGAAAAGCTGGCAGAGGAGGCAGCGGAGCGGGAGAAGCTTCAGGAACGCCTTACCCTGGTGGGAGCTATATCCAATGCCTATCCGGTGATTATCAGTCTGAATCTGACCAGGGATTCGCTGAACTTTATCTATGTAAAACCGGGCCTGATGCTGGAGCTTGGGAACCAGGAATCCTACAGCCAGCTCTATGAGTATGTGGCCGCATCCATTCATCCGGAGCACCTGGAGGAATTTTGCCGCCGCTTCTCGGCAGAGAATCTGAATAAGACTCTGGGACAGGAGAAAAATGAGGTGTTTCTGGATGTGAGACAGATGCTTGGAGACGGCAGGTATCACTGGGTTTCTATGCAGATCATTCATGTGGACAATCCCTATTCCGGGGATAAACTGGCAATCCTGATTTCACGCCGTATTGATGAGCAGCGCTATGAGGAGGAACAGAAACGCAGCGCTCTTCAGAGCGCCCTGGACAACGCCAGGGCGGCCAGTGAGGCTAAAAGCCAGTTCCTGTCCAATATGAGCCATGATATCCGCACTCCTATGAATGCAATCGTGGGCATGACGGCTATTGCTAGCACCCGCCTGGATGACAGGGAACGGGTGATGGAATGCCTGAAGAAAATCAGCCTGTCCAGCAAGCATCTCTTAAGCCTGATTAACGATGTGCTGGACATGTCGAAGATTGAAAGCGGGAAACTATCCATACGGGAGGAACCCTTTAACCTGGCAGAACTGGTGACGGAATCCGCGGAGCTGGTGCGTCCGCAGGCAGAGGCCAAACACCTTGAGATGGACGTACATCTGAAGGGGCTGAAAAATGAGGAAGTGGTGGGAGATTCCCTGCGTATCCGCCAGATATATATTAATATCCTGAGCAATGCGGCCAAATACACCCCGGAAGGGGGGAGCGTTCATGTGGAGGTAAGGCAGGAGCAAGGCGCCGGCAGAGGATATGGGCGTTATGTGTTCCGGTGCGCTGATACCGGGATCGGCATGAGCAGTGAATTTATGAGCAAACTGTTCCAGCCCTTTGAGCGGGCCCAGGACTCCACAAACAGCCGGGTAACCGGCACCGGGCTGGGAATGGCTATCACAAAGAATTTGATAGATTTGATGAACGGTGATATCAGAGTAGAAAGCAGGCCCCGGGAAGGCTCTGTGTTTACGGTGGCTCTTCCATTGCAGTTCCAGGATGCAGCGCCTGAGGCGGTGCCTGAGGAATGGGTAGGCATACACTGCCTGATTGTGGATGACGATGAGCAGACTTGTGAAAATGCGTCGGAGCTTTTAGAGGATATGGGACTGCGGCCCCAGTTTGTCACAAAAGGCGCTGAGGCGGTAAGACGGGTACTGGATCTGAAGGATTCAGACGATCCCTTCCGCCTGGTCATTGTGGACTGGAAGATGCCGGATATGGACGGAGTGGAAGTGGCGCGGCGTATCCGGCAGGAGGTGGGAAGAGAAATTCCCGTTATCGTGCTGACCGCATATGACTGGTCGGAGATTGAGGCAGAGGCCAGGGAAGCCGGTGTATCTGCATTTCTGGCAAAGCCCTTTTACCGGTCCAAAATCTGCTATCTGCTCAGCGGGCTGAGCGGAGAAAAGGAACCGGTGCAATGGAGCGGTTTTACGGGCAAATCAGACTTTACAGGCAAACGGGTTCTTCTGGTGGAGGACAATGAGATGAACCGTGAGATTGCGGGAACCCTGATAGAAGAGATGGGGGTGGAGGTGGAGGAAGCCTGTGACGGGGAGGAAGCCCTGGAACGGTTTAAGCAGGTGCCGGAGCACTACTATAACATGATCCTGATGGATGTGCAGATGCCTAAGATGGATGGGTATGAGTCCACAAGGGCCATACGCGCCCTGGAGAGGGAGGATGCGGCCTCCGTACCCATTATAGCCATGACTGCCAATGCATTTGCGGAGGATGTGCAGAATGCCCTTCACGCCGGGATGACAGCGCATTTTGCAAAACCCATTGACGCCAGTGTGCTGGAACAGATGCTATATAAATATTTGAGGTAAAAGAATGAGAGCTGACAGCGGTTTAAACAGGCTGGTGTACGAATATTTTGAGGCCAGGATACTATATGGATATTATAAATATGGAGAGAGCCTTCCGTCCATTAACAAAATTTGTCAGATGTTTCATTTGGCGCAGGCAACTGTAAGAGCCGGCCTGGCTTTGTTGGAAAAAGGAGGATATGTAAGGGTAGATCCGAGAACAGCGCCCGTGGTGGTTTATAAGGCCGGACCCGCCGGGTTCCGGGAAAGTGCAGCCAGATATTTCGTATCCAGGAAAGCCGGGATAGCAGATTGGGTTCTGTCCGGAAAGCTGCTGTTTGAGCCGCTGTGGCGGGAATGCCTTATGAGGTGGAGCGATGAGGATTGGAAACGCTTTTTAGATAATATGAAGCACCTGTCCGTGGAATCTGTATCCATGCCGGCAGCGTTATATATACTGGTGTTCAAGGCGCCGGACAACCGGCTGTTCCTGAATCTTTACTGGGAGACTGTGCGTTATATAAGGTTTGCTTATCTGATGGTCAGAAAAGACCAGGCGGTATTGACGGATCAGGAGCTGGAGGGACTGTCCAGGGAGGAGGTCATTTCACTGCTGGGGCAGACCTTTGAGACGTTGTACGGCCGTATCACAGCGGATTTGCTGTCTTTTATAGCACAGGCACAGGATGAGTTCGATTTAGGGGATATGGAGCAGGTTCCGTTTTACTGGAACATTTACCGTAAACGTCCCCAGATGAGATATACACTTGTGTCCCGCATTCTCAGGGAGATAGAGAGAGGGGATTACCCCCGCGGAACCTACCTGCCATCACTTCCCTGTATGGCACAGCGTTACGAGGTATCGTTTAATACCGTGAGGCGCAGCCTGTCCATACTTGACAGCATGGGGATAACCAGGTCCCTCCAGGGTAAGGGAACCCTGGTCCTGGCTGAAGCGGAAAAGGCGGATCTGGCAAATCCGGAAATCAGGGAAGGCATGAAACTGTATCTTGACAGCCTGCAGCTGATGACGCTGACCATTAAGCCGGTGGTCCAATATACGCTGGAGAATGCACCGGCGGATGCAGTGGAAAAGCTGCAGTACGATGTCCGGCAGCTCGGGAAGAATAGGAATAGTTATAAGATCTTTGAGGTGGTGCTGACATTTATTGCGGAGAACTGCAGGCTGAATCTGGTAAAGGAGTGTTACAATAAGCTGAGGGAACTGATTGTATGGGGGTATCCCATTGCGTTGCTGCGCCTGAGGGAAAGGGAGTTTCATATGGAATATAATGATATGGTGGCTCAGGCCGGCCGGTATCTGGACGAGGGAAATGCGGAGGCATTTTCCGGCAGTGTAAAGGAGTTTATGGGACGGGAATATCAGGAGGTCAGGATATTTCTGGAGAGTGCAGACACCCGGCAATAAGGTCCCGGAACAGGAGGGTAATATGAAGATAATCCGTAAGGTAGAGCTTAAACCGGGGAGCTATGAAGAGGAACTGCCGGGAATCTCGGCGGAATTCCCTTATATTGCCTCTTATGTGGAGTTGGACAAGTATGCGGGAAAACAGTCTCCCTGGCATTGGCACAAAGAGGCGGAGCTGTTTTACATGGAGCAGGGCAGCCTGGAATATGACACGCCTCATGGAAAGGCTGTTTTTACGGCTGGTTCAGGGGGCTTTGTGAATTCAAATGTGCTTCATATGTCCAGGGCAAAGGACGGGGAGGGGTCAGTCGTCTCACTCCTTCATATCTTTAACCCGCTGCTGATCAGCGGACAGAGCGGCAGCATCATTGACCGGAAATACGTTTCGCCCCTTATGACGGCATCCCATGTAGAGATAATCGGGCTGTACCCGGACCAGCCGTCCCATGTACCTGTTTTAGAGACCCTCCGGCAGTCCTTCCGGATATCAGAGGACGACTGCGGCTACGAAATCCGTTTGAGGTCGGTCCTGTCTGAGATATGGTGCGGCCTTCTTGCCATGACAGAGACCATGGAGAAAAGCCCCAAATACAACAGCCGGTCAAACCAGAAGATTAAGATAATGCTGGCGTTCATCCACAAGCACTGCGGGGATAAGCTGTCGGTGAAGGAGATTGCGGCATCTGCCTTCATCAGTGAGCGCGAGTGCTTCCGGGTGTTTCGGGACTGCCTGAACATGACTCCGGTAGAGTACGTGACCAGCTTCCGTTTACAGCGGGCATGCTGGATGCTGTCTGAGGGAAACGAACCCATCACCAGCATATGCCATATATGCGGCCTGGGAAGCAGCAGCTACTTCGGCAGGGTATTCCGAAGCAGTATGGGATGCAGTCCGAAAGAGTATCGTCAGAAATGGCAGAATAGTGACACAAGATGACAGAAATTCGATATCTTCAGGAAATATGATACACTATAATGATAGTAGGAAGAAGGGATGGCGCCTTCCTCCCACGGTCATGAAAGGGGCTGCATATTCCGGGAGGTGTTGGATTGTGATAAAACTAAATATATTGAACATGAATGGATTTCTGCAGATTGTGAACCAGTGCAGCGGTGCGGTCAATGCCATTTTTCCGGATGGAAAACGGCGGGATCTCAACAAGTCATACGCTGCCCAGAAGGTGTTATGGGACCAATTCAGGGAGAATCAGGGGAGCCTGGCCCTGAAACTGGATTTCCAGAAGCCGGAGGATTATATTAGCATTGTGTATTATTATATCAGCGAGATTTAAAGCGCTGAGCCAGGAAGGGAAAATGATAAAAAACCAGCCGGAACAGGCTGGTTTTTTATTTGTTCTCAGAATACCGCATAGGAGCGGGTATCAGAGGGAAACCCTACACTATAACATCAGGGATGAAACCTGTGGTATAAAAGAATAGGAGGTGCATCTTTATGAATACATACAGGACAGTGGATCTGGCAAGGATGTTCGGCATTCATGTGAACACCGTACGTCTGTATGAAAGGTACGGCCTGATTCCGAAAGCAGAGAGGACGCAGAGCGGCTACAGGATTTTTACGGAGCTTCATGTGGAGCAGTTTAAGCTGGCAAGGGCGGCCCTGCGGGTGGAGGTTCTGCAAAATGGACTGAGAAAGCAGGCAGTCACTATCGTTAAAACTTCTGCGTCAGGGGATTTTGAGACGGCATTGAAGCTGACAAAACGTTACAGTGACCAGGTGGATCAGGAAATAAAACATGCAGAGGAGGCTGTCAGGATATGCAGGAGGATGCTTGCAGGCATCAAGGAACCGTGTTCCGGAAAAGACAGGGAACAGACCATGTATACAAGAAAGGAAGCAGCCGGTATCCTGGGTGTCACCATTGACACGCTCAGGAATTGGGAACTAAACGGCCTGTTTTCCGTCAGGCGGATGGCCAACGGCTACCGGGTCTATACAGGGGAGGATATACAGCGGCTGACCATCATACGCTCCCTCCGGTGCGCCAACTATTCCCTTTCGTCCATTCTGCGGATGCTAAACGCCTTATCCAGAAATCCGTCCGCCGATATCCGGAAAATTATTGATACACCCGGAGAGGACGACGATATTATCACTGCCTGTGATAAGCTTCTCACTTCCCTGGCAGAGGCAAAAGAGAATGCTGGGTATGTGGAGTCACAGATTGGGAAGCTGATGGAGATGAACCGCCGGGAACAGCTGTGAAAGACAGTTATAGCATATACCGATACACAGTGAACTAGGAGGCAGGAAGATGACAAATCGGGAAGAACAGAGGAAAGGCAGGGAAACAGCAGTGAACGCACAAGCTGCACTCCGGGAAAAGGCGGTGACAGTCACAGGGCTGAGCAAGTCCTATTCCGGAAAAAAGGTGATTGATAACCTGAACCTTACGATCCGGCCGGGCCAGATATATGGACTGCTGGGAGCCAACGGCGCGGGAAAGAGCACGGCCGTGGAATGTATACTGGGGACCAGAAGGGCTGATTCGGGAGAAGTGCGGATACTGGGAATGGACCCGGTGACAGAGCGCAGACATCTGTTTGAGCGGGTGGGGGTGCAGTTTCAGGAGGCAAGTTATCCGGACCGCATTAAGGTGCGGGAGCTCTGTGAGGAGACTGCCTGCCTGTATGAGAAAACAGCGGATTACAGGGATTTGCTGCGGCAGTTTAAGCTGGAGGATAAGGCGGATTCCATGTTAAGCCAGCTGTCGGGCGGGCAGAAGCAGAGGCTTTTTATTATACTGGCGCTCATACCAGGTCCCAAGGTGGTGTTTTTAGATGAACTGACAACAGGGCTGGATACAAAATCCCGCAGGGAGGTCTGGAAATGCCTTTTGGAAATGAAGGATAAGGGCCTTTCTATATGTCTTGTATCCCATTTCATGGATGAGGTGGAAATGCTCTGCGATCAAATCGGTATCCTGAGGGATGGAATGTTTGTCTTTGAAGGAACCGTAAAGGAGGCGGTGGATAACAGCCCTTACAGTAAACTGGAGGATGCGTATTTGTGGTGGACACAGGAGGAAGAAAACAGATGAAACGGTTTTATACCATACTGAAAACAGAACTTAAGTTATCTATCAGGGGCATGGATATGATTATCTTTGCCATCTGCATGCCTCTGGTGGCCATATCCCTGCTGGGAATTATTTTCGGCAGCCGGCCCGCTTATCCGGGGGCAGGCTATACATTTCTGGAACAGTCCTTTGGGGCAGTTTCTGCCATAGCGGTCTGTGCGGGCGGTGTTATGGGACTTCCTCTGGTGATTTCGGAATACAGGCAGAAGAAGATACTTAAGCGGTACCAGGTAACGCCGGCCAGTCCGGCCCTCCTTCTGGCGGTCCAGACAGCGGTATATACCGTCTATTCCCTGGCATCCCTGGTTCTGGTCTATGCTGCGGCGGTCCTGTTTTTCGGGGCGCGTTTTCCAGGCTCAGCAGCAGCGTACCTGGCTGTATTCCTGTTTGTGATGCTGGTCATATTCAGCATAGGCATGATGATAGGAGGCATTGCCCCGGATGTCAGGACAGCCGGGATGTGGGCCAGCATACTGTATTTTCCCATGCTGGTTCTTTCGGGTGCCACCCTTCCGTATGAGACCATGCCCTCCGGCCTGCAGAGGATTGCGGATATGATGCCCCTGACCCAGGGAATCAAACTTCTTAAGGCGGTTTCCCTGGGGCTGCCGGCTGAGGGTATATGGAAATCATGTCTGTACATGGCAGTCTGCTTTTTGGTCTGCGGCGGGATTGCGCTGCGTTATTTTAAGTGGGAGTAAAAAAGGGCCCCTTTCAGGAAGGGGCCGCCTTTTCGGGGTATCAGATTGAGCTTGATTTATAGTGGGCTTTGTGTGAAAATAGGAGGCAGAGTATAAGTCGGAGTGAGAGAAAAGGAGCGGTTATGCCGGAATATTCCCTGCCTGTGGGCAATAAGGATTTAATTAATATCGCAAGAAGAGCTTTTAATCTGGTTGACCCAAGGCTGATTGGACACGGTGCCCGGGTCTCCTATCTGGTGTTCCAGATGCTAAAGGAGGATGGCACCTATACACCGTCGGAGATGAGAAACCTGCTGATTCTGGCTGCACTCCATGACATTGGCGCATATAAGACCGAGGAAATTGACAGGATGGTGGAATTCGAGACGAAGGAAGTGTGGAATCATTCCATTTACGGATATCTGTTCTTTCACTATTTTACGCCGTTTGAATATTGGGATTCCGTTGTCCTGTATCACCATATGCCCTGGAACCGGCTGAGAAAACAGAAGGATGTGCCGGAGAGAGTCAGGGAGGCGGCCCAGATCCTCAATCTGGCGGACCGGGCAGACATCTATTTCGGATCATCCGGTTATACAGGCGGATACCAGAGATTCACGGAGTTTTTGAGAAGGCAGGAAGGGCTGGCCTACAGCCCCAGAGTATCAGGACTTTTCAGGCGCCTGGGACCGGAAGTTCTGGACCGCCTGGCTGTCCAGGGCCAGGAATACTGTCTGCCGGAGGATGTGTCCGGGCAATTTGACAGGACCATGGAAGAGGTTCCGTTTACCGAGGATGAGCAAAAGGCGCTTCTGCGCATGCTGACCTATGTCATTGACTTCAGAAGCTCTCATACCGTAACCCATACCATTACAACCACTGTTATAAGCGAGGAACTGGCAGTCCGTATGCTGGACAGCGGCAATGATATCAGGGACGTGATCTGCGCAGCCATGCTTCATGATCTGGGAAAGATAGGAATACCTGTGGAGATACTGGAATTTCCCGGGAAATTAAGCCCTCAGGCCATGCGGGTCATGAGGACTCATGTGGATTTGACCGAGCACATTCTGGGAACAAATGTGTCAGCCAGGGTGAGGGATATCGCCCTGCGCCATCATGAGAAGCTGGATGGTTCCGGTTATCCCAGGGGGTTAAACGCCGAATCTCTGGATATGCCCCAGAGAATTGTGGCGGTGGCTGATATCATAAGCGCCCTGACAGGAACCAGAAGCTATAAGGATGCATTTTCGAAGGAAAAAACAGTGTTCATTCTGGAGGACATGGCGGAAAAGGGGCTTGTAGATTCAGTGATTGTATCCATGTTCGTGGAGAATTATGATACCATCATGGGGGCTGTGAGGCAGCGCTCCCAGCCCATCCTGGATAAATACCATGAGATGCAGCGGCAGTACCAGGTCCTGGAGCGCAGAATGGAGGACAGGAATTCACAGGCGGCTGCCAGGGAATCCTGAGCCGGATAATGTTAAGCCATGGAATCGTAAGGAAATGTATATTGACACAGCTGGCAAAACTGGATAAAGTAGGGTTATATGAGGAACGTAAAAAGGAGGAATCATGATATGCTGCACATGAAGCGGAAATTAATGATGGCTGCGGCAGGTGTACTGGCTGCCCTGATGGTGTTTCCTGCATACGGCGCAAGCCGTAAACCCATTAAGTCCATAAGTCTGACCATAAAAGCAGAGATAAAGCCGGATACGGATTTCGGAGATGAGCTCATAGAGATTGAGACCAGCAGCAACAAGTACTCTGTGGACGGCTATGAGATCCTGAATGACGATGTGGAATGGCGGGAGGACACCGTACCCAGAATCCAGATTACCCTGACAGCCAACGACGATTACTATTTCCAGTCCCTTCCCAAGGATAAGGTGACCATAAAAGGCGGAGCTGAGTTTAAAAATTCCAAGCGGGAGGATTCCAGCACCACCCTGCTGATGGATGTGGAGCTCCAGGCCCTGAACACCTCCCTTCATGCTCTGACAAATGTGGTCCTCACAGAGGACGGCATAGCCACCTGGGACGCCATACCGGCAGCGGGCAGCTATGAGGTGCGCGTGTACAGGGACGACAAGGCAGTGGGCGCTGTCATGACAGTCAGCACCAATACATGCAACTGCCGCGAGCGCATGCAGAAGGGCAATACGGCATACACGGTCAGGGTAAGGCCTGTAAGCAAATTTGACAGCAAGGAAAAAGGAGACTGGGCGGAATCTCCCAGCACGTACATACCGGAGGAAAAGGCGGCCCAGTTCAGGGAGAATCCCACGGGAGGAAACGGCGAATGGGTGCAGACTCCGGAAAACGGTAAATGGTGGTACCGCAACGCGGACGGCAGCTATCCGGCCAACAGCTGGCAGCAGATAGGAGATAAGTGGTATTTCTTTGACGCACAGGGCTATATGGCCACCGGATGGATACAGTGGGAAGGCAGGGAGTATTACTGCGCTGACAACGGCGAGATGCTGACCAACTGTCTGACGCCGGATTCCTACTGGGTAGGGGATGACGGGGCAAAGATTAACCAGTAACACAACTGAACACGGAATACAGGATGCTGTAGGAGTATGGGAATTTTACTCCTACAGCTATTTTTGAGGTGATGTGTCATGAATGGGGAAGAGTGGAGAAAGAGAATCTGCATGGAAACAGACACCGGATATTCATACAGCCTGGCTAAACGGATGGAGAAATACCGTACCAATCCGGTGCTGGGATACAGAACTGCGGGATCAAGGGCAGAGTTTGAGACAGGCGAAATGCTGGTCCGGGAAATGGAGTCCCTGGGGCTTTCGGACGTGCATAAGGACAGGATATGCGTGGACAGCTGGGAGTTTGAGAAGGCAGTCATGGTTTTTACAGACAGCCGGGGAAGGGAGCACCGGTTTCAATTGGGGGCTTACCAGACTGATTTTCATACCGGAGGATTCCGGGAATTCAGCCTGGTATATCTGGGAAAGGGAACAGCGGCAGATTACGGACAGGTGGATGTGACCGGAAAGCTGGTTCTTATTGACATCAACCAGAGGGATGAGTGGTGGATTAATTTTCCTGTATACCAGGCCTGGCTGAAGGGGGCTGCTGCCCTGATTGCTGTCCAGGAGCAGGGGTACGGGGAGATAAACGACGAAGCGCTTAACGCCCAGGACATAGCGGGCCCGGATTATGCCCCGGCCTTTTCCATGTCCCGCGCTGACGCTTTAGTGCTGAAGGCGTCCATGGGGGAGGATAAACAGGTGCAGGTGCGCCTGGACGCCTCGTCCACGGTGCTTAAGGATCAGGAGACTTATAATATCATAGGAAGCATACCAGGGACAGAGGAAGGAATGATTCTGCTGTCAGCTCATTATGATTCGTATTTCAGCGGATTTCAGGATGACAATGCCGCGGTGGCCATGATGCTTGGCATAGCCAGAGCCGTGCTGCGGTCAGGGTATAAGCCCAGAAAGACCCTTGTGTTCTGCGCCATGGCTGCGGAGGAGTGGGGAGTGGTGAATTCCAAATACGACTGGTCTGCAGGCGCCTATGAGCAGGTATTTACGGCCAGGCCTGACTGGGCGGGAAAGGTTATCGCGGATCTGAACTTCGAGCTGCCTGCCCACGCCCATGGCAGGAAGGATGCTGTGAGGTGCGTGTATGAATATGCGGATTTTCTGGAGGAATTTATAACCGGTCTGCCAGCCGGTTTTTTTGCGGACCAGCCATATCCGGAGGGAGTGGAAGTGCTGAGTCCCATACAGACCTGGTCGGATGATTTTTCCATGGCTGTGGGAGGGATTCCGTCCATGGTCAATGATTTCAGCGCAGGGGAATTCATGGAGACACATTACCATTCCCAGTATGATAATGAAAATTTTTACCAGGAACCGGTATACCGCTTCCACCATGAGATGTACGCCGGCCTTGTGCTGGCTTTTGACAGGACAGCGGCAGTGCCCATGAATTTTGCGAGGCTGTTTGAAGGCGCAGCGGCCAGCATTGACGGCAGTGTGTGCCGCGGGGCAGACGCGGATCTGCCCGGGCTGCATTTGGTTTTGAAACAGGGAATCCAGGCGGGAGAAGCCCTTTACAGTAAAATAAGGGAGATAAACAGGGCATACGGCCGGCTCCTGGACCGCGGCGAGGAAGAAAAGGCCTTTCTGCTGGCAGCCGGATGCAGGTCCCTGAACCGGGAACTCCTGCGTATCTTTAAAAAGGAGCAGGACTATTTTGTCCGGCTGAGCTGGCACGATGATGTGCTCTTTCCCCAGCAGGCGGTCCAGGAAAATGTAAGGGCCATGGACAGGGCCATTGCCTGTCTTGAAAACCGCAACCTGCCCGGAGCTCTGGAGGCGGTCTATACAATAGACAACAACCGCTATGCATTTTTGTTTGAGGAGGAGGTTTATACCTACTTTACGGAATACGTTCTGAAGCAGCCGCCCGGCCGGCTTAAATGGGGGGCGGGGAGAATTGTCCACCATCAGAACCTGTTTCGCCTGGTTGAGAGGCTGAAGGCCAGGGCCGGGGAAGAAAATCCGGATACCCGGGAGGAATATGATATCCTTGTCAGGGCCCGGGAGAACCAGCTTGGCTGCTATGGTGATGACATCCGGTACATGATATCATCTGCCGGCAAGCTCCTGAAGGCAATCCGGCAGGCCGGGTATCGGGCTTCTGAATTAAAACATGATTTATATACAAGTGAGAGTAAGATACAGGAGGAGTAAATGAGAGATGGAAAGCCGACAATTATACCGGGTTAAGGAGGAGGACCTGCCCAGATTGGAGAAACTTCTGACCGGATGTTTTGAGCACGACCCGTTATACTGCAAACTGATCCCGGATGAGGAGATTAGGAAACGGCTTCTGCCGGAGCTGTTTGCCTGCGACCTGACAGAATTCTATGAGACCTGCGAGATTTATTCAGACAGCCCTGAGATGAATTCCCTGCTGGTTGTTTCCGATGAAACCGAGCCCTATAATCCGCTGACCTATTATCTGGCGGAGGCATGGGCGTCTCTCAGAACTGATGAGTTCCTGATTAAGGAGGACCCCAGCCTTAAGACCCTGTGGAAGTTCATGCTGGGCAAGGATTACCTCAACTCCAGATGGACGGCACAGCTGCACCGGACGGAACGGATACACATTATCTATCTGGCTGTAAGACCGGATATGCAGCACCACGGCCTGGCAGCCCTGCTGTTAGGCGAGGTTATCCGTTATGCCGACCAGCACAAGCTTATGATATCCCTGGAAACCCATAATCCGGATAATGTGCCTCTTTATGAGCATTTTGGATTTAAGGTATTTGGCGTGATGGAAAAGCATTTTGCGCTGAGACAATATTGCCTGGTCAGGGAAGCATAGGAGCCGGGGAGAGGAAATAGAAGACAGGGAAAGGAAATAAGAGGCGGGGAAAGGAAATAAGAGGCGGGGAAAGGAAATAAGAGGCAGGCTGTTGCGGGAACTTCCATAACTTCCAGTCATGATAATAATTCCAAACTTGTATATTTCACTATAGCGAAATTCTGTCGGAAAGGTTGAAATACCTTTTCAAATGATATATGATTGAAAGAAATTATATTATTATGGATAGATATAACCATAAAGAATAGAAGACAGGGGAGATATGCACTATGAATTATAATGTGACTGTGATTCCAGGCGATGGGATTGGACCGGAGATTGTGAGGGAAGCCAGGAAGGTGCTGGACCAGGTGGGAAAGGTGTTCGGCCATTCCTTTGATTATACAGAGATTCTGATGGGGGGATGCTCCATTGATGCGTACGGTGTGCCCCTGACAGAGGAAGCCCTGGAGACGGCCAGAAAGAGCGATGCAGTGCTTCTGGGGGCTGTGGGCGGAGACGTGGGGAACTCACGGTGGTATGACGTGGCTCCTAACCTCAGGCCCGAGGCAGGGCTTCTGGCTATCCGCAAGGGGCTGGGGCTGTTCGCTAATATCAGGCCGGCTTATCTTTATAAGGAACTGGCTGAGGCCTGCCCTCTGAAAAAGGAGATTATCGGGAACGGATTTGACATGGTTATCATGAGGGAGCTTACAGGCGGCCTTTATTTTGGGGACAGGTACACAAGGGAAGTGGACGGCGTCATGACAGCCGTGGACACACTTACATATAATGAAAAGGAAATCAGAAGGATTGCCGTCAAGGCCTTTGATATTGCCATGAAGCGCAGGAAGAAGGTAACCAGCGTGGACAAGGCCAATGTCCTGGATTCCTCCAGATTGTGGAGGAAGGTGGTGGAGGAAGTGGCCGCTGATTACCCGGAGGTGGAGCTGTCCCACATGCTGGTGGACAACTGCGCCATGCAGCTGGTCATGAATCCAGGCCAGTTTGATGTGATTCTCACAGAGAATATGTTTGGGGACATCCTTTCGGATGAAGCCAGCATGATTACGGGCTCTATCGGAATGCTGTCATCTGCCAGCATGAATGAGAGCAAATTCGGCCTCTATGAGCCCAGCCACGGCTCTGCGCCTGATATTGCGGGAAAGGATATGGCTAACCCCATTGCCACCATCCTCTCGGCGGCCATGCTGCTGCGCTATTCCTTTGATATGGACCGGGAGGCGGACGCTGTTGAAAAGGCGGTACAGGCTGTGCTCACAGAAGGGTACCGAACCGGGGATATTATGTCCGAGGGATGTACCAGGGTGGGCACCTGTAAAATGGGTGATTTGATTGCGGAACGGATTGGATGATTGACAGACGGACGGTTATGACTGGATGATCCGGATTAGATGAAAGGGGATACAACATGAAAAGTGATGCGGTTAAGACAGGTATGCAGCAGGCACCCCACAGGTCCCTGTTTAATGCTCTTGGTATGACAGAGGAAGAGATGAGAAAGCCTCTGGTGGGTATTGTAAGTTCCTATAATGAGATAGTTCCGGGCCATATGAACCTGGATAAGATTGTGGATGCCGTGAAGCTGGGCGTTGCCATGGCCGGCGGTACTCCGGTGGTGTTCCCGGCTATTGCTGTCTGCGATGGTATTGCCATGGGGCATATCGGCATGAAGTATTCCCTGGTGACCCGGGATTTGATTGCGGATTCCACGGAGTGTATGGCGCTGGCCCATCAGTTTGACGCGTTGGTAATGGTGCCTAACTGTGATAAGAATGTTCCGGGACTTCTGATGGCAGCAGCCAGGATTAATGTGCCCACCGTGTTTGTCAGCGGCGGTCCTATGCTGGCCGGCCATGTGAAGGGGCATAAAACCAGCCTTTCCAGCATGTTTGAGGCGGTGGGCGCTTACGCGGCAGGCAACATGTCTGAGGAGGATGTGAAGGAGTTTGAGAATAAGGCATGTCCTACCTGCGGTTCCTGTTCCGGCATGTATACGGCTAACAGCATGAACTGCCTGACCGAGGTCCTGGGTATGGGACTTAAGGGAAACGGCACCATCCCGGCTGTTTATTCCGAGCGCATCAAGCTGGCGAAACATGCCGGCATGAAGGTGATGGAGATGTACGAGAAGAACATCCGCCCAAGGGATATCATGACAAAAGAAGCATTTATGAACGCCCTGACCATGGATATGGCGCTGGGATGCTCCACCAACAGCATGCTTCACCTTCCTGCCATTGCCCATGAGGCGGGCGTGGAGCTGAATGTGGATATTGCCAACGAAATCAGCGCAAGAACCCCCAACCTGTGCCATCTGGCGCCGGCAGGACCTACCTACATAGAGGATTTGAACGAGGCAGGGGGAATCTATGCGGTTATGAAGGAAATCAGCAAGAAGGGGCTTCTGAACCTGGACTGCATGACTGTCACGGGCAGGACCGTGGGAGAGAATATAAAGGACTGCGTCAACAGGAACCCGGAGGTTATCCGTCCGGTGGAGAATCCCTACAGCCAGACCGGCGGCATTGCCATATTAAAGGGCAATCTGGCACCGGATTCCGCAGTGGTGAAGCGCTCCGCTGTTGCGCCTGAGATGTTAAAGCATGAGGGACCGGCCAGGGTATTTGACTGCGAGGAGGATGCCATTGATGCCATCAAGAACGGCAGGATTGTAGCCGGAGACGTGGTGGTTATCCGCTATGAAGGACCTAAGGGAGGTCCGGGCATGAGGGAGATGCTCAACCCTACCTCTGCCATTGCCGGTATGGGACTGGGCTCCACGGTGGCCCTGATTACAGACGGACGTTTCTCCGGCGCCTCCAGAGGCGCTTCCATCGGCCACGCCTCACCTGAGGCAGCAGTGGGAGGCCCCATTGCCCTGGTGGAAGAGGGGGATATTATTTCCATTGATATTGACAACCATGAGCTGAACGTGCTGGTATCCGACCAGGAGATGGAAGCCAGGAAGGCCAAGTGGCAGCCCCGCACACCGCAGGTTACCACAGGATATCTGGCCAGATACGCGTCCCTGGTTACTTCCGCTGACAGGGGAGCTGTGCTGCAGGTAAAATGATTATCGGGGCATCATGAAATAACATGAAGAAAAGGAGTGCAGTATATGAGCAAATTGACGGGGGCAGAGATTGTAGTTGAGTGTTTGAAGGAACAGGGCGTGGACACCGTATTTGGTTATCCGGGCGGCGCTATCCTGAATATATATGATGCATTGTACCAGCACCAGGATGAGATTACCCATATCCTGACATCCCATGAGCAGGGAGCTTCCCATGCGGCTGACGGCTATGCAAGAGCCACCGGCAGGGTGGGCGTGTGCCTGGCCACATCCGGTCCGGGCGCCACCAATCTGGTAACAGGCATTGCCACTGCTTATATGGATTCCGTGCCGGTGGTGGCCATTACCTGCAACGTGACCAACAGTCTGCTGGGCAAGGACAGTTTCCAGGAAATCGACATTACGGGCGTTACCATGCCCATTACAAAATATAATTTCATTGTTAAGGATGTAAACCGTCTGGCAACGGTTATCCGAAGGGCATTTACCATTGCCCAGACAGGCCGCCCCGGCCCTGTGCTGGTGGATATCACCAAGGACGTGACGGCTGCGCCCTGCGAATATGAGAAGCAGGTTCCGGAGGAAATCGTTCGCCAGAGCGATACCATTACAGAGCAGGACATGGACCGGGCTGTGGAGATGATCCGCAAAGCGTCAAAGCCGTTTATCTTTGTGGGCGGCGGCGCTGTGCTGGCCAATGCGTCCGACGAGCTGAGGGCATTTGCCCATAAGATTCAGGCGCCGGTAGCGGACAGTCTTATGGGAAAGGGCGCGTTTGACGGGGCTGACGAGCTGTACACGGGTATGGTGGGCATGCACGGCACCAAAACCTCCAACTTCGGCATAACCGAGGCCGACCTGCTGATTGTGGTGGGCGCCAGGTTCAGCGACCGCGTGACCGGCAATGCGTCCAAGTTTGCAAAGAATGCAAAGATTCTCCAGCTGGACATCGACCCGGCAGAGATTAACAAGAATATTAAGGTGGACGCCAGCATCATCGGGGATGTGAAGGTCATCCTGCGCAAGCTGAATGCCAGGCTGGACCCGGTGAACCACGACGAGTGGATAGCCCACATAGAGCGCATGAAGGATATGTACCCCCTGCGCTATGACAAGAACCTGCTGACAGGTCCTTTCATCGTCCAGACCATCAACGAGGTGACGGGCGGGGACGCTGTCATAGTCACTGAGGTGGGACAGCACCAGATGTGGGCGGCCCAGTACTACCAGTACCGCCAGCCCCGCACCCTTCTCACTTCGGGAGGACTGGGAACCATGGGTTACGGCCTGGGTGCCGCTATAGGCGCAAAGATGGGATGCAGGGATAAGACGGTTATCAATATTGCAGGCGATGGCTGTTTCCGCATGAACATGAACGAGATTGCCACGGCAACCCGGTATAATATCCCTGTGGTGGAGGTTATCGTGAATAACCATGTGCTGGGCATGGTACGCCAGTGGCAGACCCTGTTCTACGGCAAGCGCTATTCCCAGACCATACTGAATGATTCCGTGGATTTTGTGAAGATAGCAGAGGCCATGGGGGCCAGGGCTTACCGTGTGACGCAGAAGGAGGAGCTGGAGCCGGTGCTCCGGGAAGCCATTTCCTTAAATATTCCTGTGGTCATTGACTGTCAGATCAGCTGCGATGACAAGGTATTCCCCATGGTATCACCGGGAGCGCCTATTGCAGATGCTTTTGACGATACAGACTTGAAAATTAATTAAAAACAGTGTATAGTAGTCTTTAATATCTTGGCTGCGTTATCAGATTAGCACGATAAAGCGACAGAATGCAAGCCGGGACAGGTGGGACAGATATACGATGGAGTATACAGTCAGGCGACTTCTCTGTATGCGGTATGGCATTGTATTGTGCCGGGTTCCGCATATGGAGGAGTCCTCTGTGTATATATATTAAAGAGGATATGTGCAGCAAGTACAACCATTTAAAGGAGGAGAACAAGATGAGCAGAGTTTACAATTTTTCAGCCGGACCGGCCGTTTTGCCGGAGGACGTCCTGAAAGAAGCCGCGGCAGAGATGCTGGATTACAGGGGAACAGGAATGTCAGTGATGGAGATGAGTCATCGATCTAAGGCTTATGACACCATCATCAAGGAAGCTGAATCAGACCTGCGGGATCTTTTACATATTCCGGATAATTATAAGGTGCTGTTTCTTCAGGGGGGCGCATCCCAGCAGTTTGCCATGGTGCCCATGAACCTGATGAAGAACAAGGCGGCAGATTACATCCTTACCGGACAGTGGGCTAAGAAGGCATATCAGGAAGGCGCCATTTACGGAAAGGCCAATGCCATTGCGTCCAGCGCTGACAAGACCTTCAGCTATATTCCGGATTGCTCCGACCTGCCTGTTTCCGAGGACGCGGATTATGTGTATATCTGTGAGAACAACACCATTTACGGCACCAAGTACTGGACCCTTCCCAACACAAAGGGAAAGCTTCTGGTAGCTGACCAGTCCTCATGCTTTCTGTCCGAGCCAGTGGATGTGACAAAGTACGGCCTGATCTTTGCAGGCGCCCAGAAGAACGTGGGACCGGCGGGAACCGTCATTGTCATTGTGAGGGAGGACCTGGTGACAGAGGATGTGCTGCCCGGAACACCTACCATGCTCCGTTATAAGACCCATGCAGACGCAGAGTCACTGTACAATACCCCGCCTACATACGGCATATACATGTGCGGAAAGGTATTTAAGTGGCTGAAGGCCAGAGGCGGCCTGGAAGCCATGAAGGAATACAACGAAAAGAAGGCTGAGATCCTCTATAATTTCCTGGATGAAAGCCAGTTATTTAAGGGTACTGTGGTTAAGAAGGACCGCTCACTGATGAACGTGCCCTTCGTGACAGGGGACGAGGAACTGGACGCCCTGTTTGTGAAGGAGTCAAAGGCAGCGGGCTTTGAGAATCTGAAAGGACACAGAACCGTGGGCGGCATGCGCGCCAGCATTTACAATGCAATGCCTGCGGAGGGTGTTGGGAAACTGGTGGAATTTATGGCTGACTTCGAGAAGAAGCACAGGAAATAAAAGTCTTTGGACATATAAGAGGAGAGTTGGATTATTATGAAAAAAATTCATTGCTTGAACCCCATTGCAAAGTGCGGCACGGAGCTGTTTCCGGCCGGATATGAGATGACAGACAAGGCAGCTGATGCTGACGCCGTCCTGGTGCGCAGTGCTTCCATGCATGATATGGAACTTCCTGAGAACCTGCTGGCAGTGGGCCGTGCGGGAGCAGGTGTCAACAATATTCCTCTGGACTCCTGCGCCCAGAAGGGCATCGTTGTATTTAATACACCGGGAGCCAATGCCAACGGCGTAAAGGAGCTGGTGATCGCAGGCATGCTCATGGCATCCCGCGATATCGTGGGCGGTATCGAGTGGTGCAAGGCCAATGCGGAGGATGACAACATCACCAAGGATACAGAGAAGAGCAAGAAGGCATTTGCTGGCTGCGAGATTAAGGGCAAGAAGCTGGGAGTTATCGGCCTGGGCGCCATCGGGGCGGAGGTTGCCAACGCAGCCACCCATCTGGGAATGGAGGTATACGGATACGACCCGTATATTTCCATCAACGCGGCCTGGAGACTGTCCAGGAATGTAAAGCATATCACCAACGCGGACATCATTTTCCAGGAATGTGATTATATCACCATCCATGTGCCTCTTATGGATTCCACCAGGGGAATGATCAACAAAGAAAAACTGGCTATCATGAAGGATGGGGTGGTAATCCTCAACTTCTCCAGGGACACCCTGGTCAATGACGATGATATGGCGGAAGCGCTGGATGCAGGAAAGGTGCGCTACTATGTCAGCGATTTCCCCAATCCAAAGGTTGCAAACATGGAGAGGGTCATCCTGCTTCCCCATCTGGGCGCTTCCACAAAGGAGTCCGAGGACAACTGCGCGGTGATGGCTGTGAAGGAGCTGACAGATTACCTGGAGAATGGAAATATTAAAAACTCCGTTAATTTTCCGTCCTGCGACATGGGCATGTGCCAGGCAGAGAGCCGTGTGGCCGTGCTTCATATGAACATTCCCAACATGATTGGACAGATTACAGCTATATTGGCCGAACAGGGCATGAACATTTCCGACATGACCAATAAGAGCCGGGATAAGTATGCCTACACGCTGCTGGATTTGGAGCACAAGGCAGAGGATTCCACTATTCAGAAGCTCAGGGCCATCAAAGGTGTGCTGAGGGTGCGGGTGGTTAAGTAACTGCCCGTTTCCGTGGACGGACTGTAACCTTAGATAAACAGGAGAGAAACTATGGCAGTAGTAAAACCATTTATGTGTATCAGGCCCGCGGCGGACAAGGCGGCCCGGGTGGCGGCCCTGCCCTATGATGTGTATAACAGAAAGGAAGCCTGCCAGGCCGTTAAGGGCAATCCCCTTTCCTTCCTGAACATTGACCGGGCTGAGACTCAGTTTGGGGATGATGTGGATACCTATGACAGCCGTGTCTATGACAAGGCCAGGGAGCTGCTTGATTGTCAGATTGAGGAAGGGGTCTATGTGACTGACCCTGAGGAGAATTATTACCTCTATGAACTCACCATGGAGGGAAGGAGCCAGACCGGTATTGTGGCCTGCTGTTCCATTGACGACTATGTGAACGGCGTGGTGAAGAAACATGAGAATACCAGGGAGGATAAGGAGCTGGACCGTATCCGCCATGTGGATGCCACCAACGCCCATACGGGCCCTATTTTCCTGGCCTACAGACAGAATCAGGAGCTTAAGGCCCTGGTGGCCCAGGTAAAGGAGGAGGCGCCTCTGTATGATTTTGTGTCGGAGGACGCAATCCGCCACAGGGTGTGGATGATTGGCGCCAGAAGCATGGTGGAGGCCGTGGAGGCTGCTTTTGCAGCCATACCGGGCACTTATATTGCAGACGGCCACCACAGGGCTGCCTCCGCTGTGAAGGTGGGGCTTAAGAGAAGGGAAGAGAACCCGGATTATACGGGGAAGGAACCCTTCAATTATTTCCTGGCCGTACTGTTCCCGGACGAGGAGCTTAAGATACTGCCCTATAACCGGGTGGTAAAGGATTTGAACGGATTGGGACAGGAGGATTTTCTGGCTGCTGTGGCTGAGCGGTTTGATGTGGCTGCATGGGGGGATCCTGGCTGCGGGGAACCGGGGGCAGACGCCTTCTGGCCCAGGGAAAAGGGAACATTCGGCATGTTTCTCGGCGGCAGATGGTACTGTCTCAGGGTGAAGCCGGAGTTTCAGAGCAGCGATCCGGTGAAGGGACTGGATGTGTCCATTCTTCAGGACCAGCTTTTGGGTCCGGTTCTGGGGGTAGGTGATCCCAGGACGGATAAACGCATTGATTTCATCGGCGGCATCAGGGGATTAAAGGAGCTGGAGCGCAGGGTATCCGAGGATATGGAAGCTGCGTTCTCCATGTATCCCACTTCCATAGAGGAGCTGTTAGCAGTGGCCGATGCAGGGCTTCTCATGCCTCCTAAGTCAACCTGGTTTGAGCCGAAGCTGCGGAGCGGGCTGTTTATACATAGGTTGGGGTAGGATACGCGGACGCGCTTTGGGGGCTGCGTCCGTGAGAGGCGGGAACGCAGCCCGGGAGGCGGCGGTTTCCGCAGTGGGAGAGACTAAGGCCCAAGGGGCGGGAAAACCCGGGGACCGCAAAAATTACGCCGAACTCCTGATGAGTTCGGCTCCATCTTTGCTTTGCTCCGGGCGTGGAGCGCCCTGCGCAACCCCGGCTTTTCCCGCCCCTTGGGCCTAAGTCTCTCCGAACTGCTCCAAAACCGCCTCCCGCCCTGCGTTCCCGCCTCTCACCCACTACATTTCCAGAGCGTCCGCTGTCTCTTCCCCGCATAGGTATAGAAAAAGGATCTCTGGCTGATGATACTGGGGAATCGGAAAGAGGCTGCCTGTTTGTACTTAGATTAACATTTACACAGATAATACTCAGCCAGAGGGCCGCATATCAGGATGAAATCAAGATAATGCGGCCTTTTATATTGTCCTGTATATTGTTTGGTATGCCAATATCCCTGGCATGCCATTTTTCTTTTTTTACCTGATTTTGATATAAATGATGCAGGCGGGACGATACGTTGCGGGTGAGTGGGATGGGGGCGGGGGAGGCGGATGCATCTACAGGAGCGTTGGTATCACTAAGGCTGTGGGAAGCGGCTTTAAGATTCAGGCGTACCCTTGTCTGAGCTCAGTACCTGGATTCCTGGCAGTATCTAAAGCGCGAGTTGGGTCGCCTGAATCTTGTTTAAAGCCGATTTCCGCGGCCTTAGTGATACCCGCTCCGCAGCCAGCATCCGCCTCCCCCGCCCCCATCCCGCTCACGGATGGATGCCCCTCCGCCTCATTTACATCCAAACCCAATCAGAACCCAATATTATTACTGTCAATACTGTCAAATACCAGCTTGAAAGTAGACCTCTTAGACTCATCCAGATGATACAGTAGCTTTTCTACCGCAGTATCCCAGTCCTTTTGCAGGCAGGGGATAATGATGTCGATGTGTTCTCTGAAGGTATCCTCCAAACGGTTGTTGGAGATATTGCCTGTCATGAAGCGGAAACGCTCGCTCTGGGTCTGTATCAGTGCGTAATTCTGGCGCAGGTAAATGTTAGGGCAGGCGTCCATAATCATTTGGTGGAAGGAGGAGTCTAAGTCATAAAAGTAATTGTTGTTCTGGAAGCACTCGCTGTTTGCGTCCTTATGGGAAAAAATGTGATAGAATTCGTTCAGCTTGTCCTCGTCCAGAAATGAACCGTAATTTTTCAGAATATAAGGCTCATATAATTTCCGTATCTCAAAAATCATGTTCACATCCTTAATGGACAGGGCGGTTACGGTGATTCCTTTTTTTGGTTTTATCTCAATAAGGCCCTCCTGCTCCAGCCTGCTTAAGGCATCACGGATGGGTGTTCTGCTTATCTTTAATTCATCAGTCAGTATTTCCTCATTTAAAAATGTCCCCGGCGCATATTCACAGGTGACGATTTTTTGCTTGATTGTGTTGTATGCCAAGGTTTTCAGATTGGTTTTAACCATGATGAACATACCCCCCCTCTTTTAATATATATGAAAGTATTTTATCATAGATATCGCGCCGGTTCAATAAGGGGGTGAAATAAAATGGTTGAACAATAGTTATATTGCATAAAAATATGGAATAAAATCGGTCATTATATACAAAATATAAAACACGGTCAGAAAATCAGTTGACATGATGTATTCATTAATATATACTATGATGTATACAACAAAGAATATATCTCAGCTGGGAGGAAGATTAATGAAAGCAATGTATATTAATGCACCCGGTCAGGTAGAGTTCAGGGATATCGACAAACCGGTTAGGCAAAAAGGTGAGGTTCTGCTGAAACTCCTGTATGGGGGAATCTGTGGAAGCGATCTGGGTTCCTACAAGGGGACTTTCGCATACTTCGATTATCCAAGGATACCAGGCCATGAGTTTTCTGCGGAAATTGTGGAGGTGGATGAGGACAATGGACAGGGCCTTCGCCCGGGAATGATTGTAACTTGCAATCCATATTTTAACTGCGGACACTGTTATTCCTGCGAGCATGGAATCGTGAATGCATGTATGGATAACCAGACCATGGGATGCCAGAGAGACGGGGCGTTTCAGGAGTATATAACCATGCCTGAGGAGCGTGTGTATGACGGAAAGGGATTGGATCCCATGCTTCTTGCAGCCATAGAGCCTTTCTGCATCAGCTATCATGGTGTCAGCAGGGCAGAGGTAAAGCCGGGAGACAAGGTTCTGGTCATAGGAGCCGGTACCATCGGCGTTCTGGCTGCGGTGGCAGCCAAGGCAAAGGGGGCAGTGGTTTACATATCCGATGTGTCCATGGGAAAACTGGACATGGCCAGGGAGTTCGGCGTGGATGGCATCATCCTTAATGATTCCCCGGAGGGCTTTGACAAAGCGGTGAAGGAGATTACAGACGGGAACGGGTTTGATATTGCCATTGAGGCGGTAGGACTTCCATCCACATTCCAGAACTGCATTGACGCGGCCTGTTTTGGGGGAAAGGTGGTTGTCATCGGAGTAGGAAAGAAAAACCTGGATTTCAATTTTACACTGCTCCAGAAAAAAGAACTTAATGTATTTGGTTCAAGGAATGCTCTTAAGAAAGATTTTGTGGAGCTGATTGACCTGGTCAAGGAAGGAAAGGTACCGGTAAAGGGAATTATTACCAATATATATAAATTTGAGGATGGGGCCAAAGCATTCAATGATTTTGCTAACAACCCGGGAAATATGCTGAAGGTAATCCTGGACTTTACAGACAGATAAGACACAAAAGGTAAAGGTAACAAAAAATATTAATATATGGAGGGTAAGATTATGAGATTTAACAGATTAGCAGCACTTACAATGGCAGGAGTATTGGCAGCAGCCAGCTTGACAGCATGTGGAGGCGGAAGTACTGGGTCCACTACAGCGGCAGGCACCACAGAGAGTGCGGCGGCAGCCGATTCAGCAACCGATACAACGGCAGCACAGGCAGATGCAGATACAGAGCCGGCAGCAGGCGATGTGGTTACGATTCAGGTTGGCTATGAGAACGCCACTTCTGAGCCGGCAGCAAAGGCTGTTGAGAAATGGAAGGAACTGGTTGAGTCTAAGAGTAACGGAACCATCAAGATGGAACTTTTCCCAAACTCTGCATTGGGCAAGAAGACAGAACTGATTGACCAGATGATTCTGGGCGAGCCCATGATTACAGTGGCAGATGGTGCGTTTCTTGCGGATTACGGAGTACCGGACTTTGGAATTTTCTATGCGCCGTTCATGTTTGATACCTGGGATGAGGAGTGGTCAGCCATTGACAGCGACTGGTACAGGGGACTGTGCGATGAGCTGGCACAGAAGGCTTCCATCCGCGTTCTGTCATCCAACTGGGTATATGGAGCCAGAAATATTCTTTCCGTAAAACCGGTGACGCTTCCGGAAGACCTGGCAGGCCTGAAGCTGAGAGTTTCATCCAACGATCTTTCCATCAGCAGTTTTAATTCCCTGGGAGCATCCTCTGTGGGTATGGATATGGGCGATGTTTACCAGGCACTGCAGGCAAAGACCATTGACGCTGTGGAAAACCCAATCACTCCTCTTGCCAACAGAAGCTTCCAGGAGGTTGCCAAGTATCTGGTAGAGGATGAGCATATACTGGCCACATCCATGTGGATTTGCGGAGATACGTTTTTCCAGAGCCTGACAGCTGACCAGCAGAAGATCCTTACAGAGGCAGCAGACGAGGCAGGACTGTACAATAATGAATTACAGGAAGCAGCAGAGGAAGATGCAAGGCAGAAACTGCTGGATGCAGGCGTGACCATCACTACCCTGACAGACGAGCAGAAGGCAAAATGGATTGAGGCAGGACAGCCATTCTATGATATCGCAGGCGAAACCCTTGGCTGGAGTGACGGACTGTACGACACAGTAAAGGAAGCAGCAAAATAAACAGTTCTGACTACAGATAGGAGCATGGAATGAAAAAAGACAGCAAGCTTTTTAAGATTCTGATTAATCTGGATATAGTGATTGCTTCTATTGCACTGGTTATTCTTGTAGGATGCACATTTGCGGGCGTTATCGCCCGCTATGTGGTTGGAAAACCATTCGGATGGATAGAGGAAATACAGGCTGCGTTCATTGTATGGGTCGTATTTGCAGCAGGAGGTGCGGCTTACCGTACAGGAAACCATTCGGCAATAGAAATCTTATATGAGATATTTCCAAAACCGGTCCGCAAAATCGTGAGTATTTTTATCGGGCTGGTGGTGACAGCGGTACTGGGATTCCTGTGCTATACAAGCATTGGTTATCTTCAGCTTTTCATGCGTACAGGAAGGACAACAGCGGTGCTCAACTTACCGTTTACCTGGATTTATATGATTGTACCGGTTTCCTGTATGCTTCAGATATTTAACTATTTTCTTGTCAATGTGTTTGGTTACGAGGATGAAGTAGAAAAATTGGTAGAGGAGGACGAAGATGAATAATCTGGTTATCATATGCGCAATTCTCTTGCTGGTACTCCTTTTCCTGAAGGTACCGGTGTATATTGCGGTTTTATCAGCGTCAGCCGTTTACTTTATAGGAACGCCCGGAATGAATCTCTCCATATTTGCCCAGAAGACCATAAGCGGCGCAGAGGGACTCTCTCTCCTGGCAATCCCCTTTTTTGTATGTGCAGGCATATTTATGAATTATACGGGCGTCACCAAGCGCATTATGAACTGCTGTGAAGTGCTGACAGCCAGGATGCCCGGAGGACTGGCGCAGGTCAACATCCTGCTCTCCACTCTCATGGGAGGCTTGTCCGGATCCAGCCTGGCAGACGCGGCCATGCAGTGTAAGATGCTGGTTCCAACCATGGAGTCAAAGGGATATTCAAAGTCATTTTCAACCGTCATCACAGCCGCATCCGGCATGGTGGTTCCGCTGATTCCTCCGGGAGTAGGGCTGATTATCTATGGCTGTATCAATAACATATCAATCGGCAAACTGTTCATAGCGGGAATCGGGCCCGGAATTGTTCTCTGTGTGACATTGATGATATTTACACACTTTTTGTCCAAAAAGAGAGGATACCTGCCAAGCAGGACCACTAAGATTCCTGTTTCTGAAAAAATAGCAGCTGTCAGGCCTGCATTTCTTCCATTGCTTTTGCCGATCATTATTATCGGCGGGGTAAGGATTGGCGTTTTTACTGCTTCCGAGGCGGGAACTGTGGCAATCGTATATGCGGTGCTGCTGGGACTTCTGTATAAAGAACTGACACTTAAAAACGTGATGCAGGGGTGCAAGGAAACAGTAACGACAACGGCGTCTATCATGCTTATTGTAGCTGCCGCCACCTGTTTTTCATGGATTCTCACAAAGGAGCAGATACCGCAGCAGTTTTCACAGTGGATGATAAGCAATATCCATAATAAGTATGTATTCCTGATTATGGTCAATATCTTCCTTTTGATCGTTGGTATGTTTATCGAAGGAAACGCATCCATGATCGTGCTGGCACCTCTTCTGCATCCGGTTGCAATGGCTTATGGAATTGATGATATCCATTTTGCCATGGTCTATATTTTTAACTGTACAATAGGAGCATTTACACCTCCCATGGGAACACTGATGTTTGTAAGCTGCGGTATTACCAAGTGTCCTACAAAGGATTTCATAAAGGAAGCAGTTCCATTTTATATCCTGTTTGCAATTGATATTATTGTGCTGACATATATTCCACAGTTGACTACGTTCCTTGTAAATGTATTTTATTAATGCCGGATAAGGAGTGTTGCGGAAAATGAGAGAACGCCAATTTGTAGCGGACCTGGTGAGCAGCCAGGATTTGCCTAAAATGTTTAAAGTAAGACAGACGTTTCCACGGCCCAGGATTGAGCCGGAGGATATACCGGGAATTATACGGGGATACCTGTCCGAGGAGAGTTTTGCAGCGAAAGTCAGGCCGGGTATGAGGATTGCCATTACGGCAGGATCCAGGGGAATTGCAAACGTGGCCCTGGTCACAAAGACAATTGCGGACTATGTTAAATCCAGGGGAGCAGAGCCCTTTGTGGTTCCCGCCATGGGAAGCCATGGGGGAGCTACGGCAGAGGGACAAAAAGATGTCCTGGAGAGTTACGGCATCACTGAGTCTTATCTGGGATGCCCGATTCTCTCATCCATGGAAGTAAAAAAGATAGGCGTCAATGAGGAAGGCATGGATGTGTTCATTGACAAATATGCCGCGGAAGCGGACGGCATCATTGTCAGCTGCAGGATAAAACCCCATACAGCCTTCAGGGGACCATATGAAAGCGGTATCATGAAAATGATGGCCATTGGACTTGGAAAACAGCATGGGGCTGAGGTGTGCCATGAGGCGGGCTTTAAAAACATGGCAAAGTATGTGCCGATGTTTGGAAAAGCAATCATAGAGAATGCACCTGTACTGTTTGCAGTGGCAGTGATAGAAAATGCCTTTGATGAGACCTGTAAGATAGCGGCGGTCCAGGCAGAGGACATAGTGGAGAAAGAGCCGCCCCTTCTCAAAGAGGCATTTACCTACATGCCCAGAATACTGGTGGATTCCTGTGACGTACTGGTTGTGGACCAGATTGGCAAGAATTTCAGCGGTGATGGCATGGACCCGAATATTACGGGTACGTTCTGTACACCCTATGCATCTGGCGGTATCAATGCCCAAAGGGTGTGTGTACTGGATTTGAGCCCCGAAACCCATGGAAACGGAATCGGTCTTGGATATTCCAGCGCAACTACAAAACGGGTGTTTAACCAGCTGGACCTGGCTTCCATGTATCCAAACGCAATAACCTGTACTGTCCTTGGCGGGGTCCGAATCCCCATTGTCATGGAAAGTGATAAGGAAGCCATACAGGTATGCGTCCGCACCTGCAATGAAATTGATAAAAAGAATCCGAGAATCGTCCGGATTCCCAACAGCCTGCACCTGGAACATATCATGCTGTCAGAGGCTTATTATGATGAAGTCAGGAATCATCCCGGCATCACGATTGAAAGCGAACCTGAGTATCTTCCTTTTGATGAGGACGGCAACCTGTGGTAATAGTTAACAATATGAGTTGGATACCCCGCTGCAGACAACGGGGTATCCATTCCTTGTAAACATAAAGATGGAGGTGTATCATGGCAAGAAAAGAAACAGTAATCCAATTTGGCGAAGGCGGATTCCTCAGAGGCTTTGCAGACTATTTTTTCCAGAAGATGCAGGACAAAGGGCTGTTTGACGGCTCTGTGGTCATAGTCCAGCCGATTGAAAAAGGGATGTGCAGCGTACTGGAGCAGCAGGGATGTGAGTACAACCTGTTCCTCAGAGGCATTGATAACGGGCAGGTGGTGGATGAGCACACCCATATTGACATCATATCCAGGTGCGTGAATCCCTATGATGATTTTGAAGCCTACATGAAGCTGGCCGAGAACCCGGATTTCCGCTTTATTGTGTCCAATACCACGGAAGCGGGAATCGAGTATGTGGATTCCAACCAATTTACAGATGCGCCGGCCAGGTCATTTCCCGGCAAGCTGACCCAGCTTTTATATAAGCGGTACCGGCTGGGGCTTAAAGGTTTCATTATTCTCTCCTGTGAGCTGATTGACCACAACGGCGAGGAGCTGGAAAAATGCTGTCTCCGTTACGCAAAACAGTGGGAGCTGGGAGAGGAATTTGAGACATGGCTTGTACGGGAAAATGATTTCTGTTCCACACTGGTGGACCGCATTGTCACCGGATTTCCCAGGGATGAGCATGAGGAGCTCTGCCGGAGGATTGGCGAACAGGACAATATGATGGATACGGCTGAGATATTCCACCTGTGGGTCATCCAGGGAAGCCATGAGGATGAGCTTCCGTTACAAAAGGCAGGTTTTCATGTGGTCTGGACCGACAATGTGGACCCGTATAAAAAGAGGAAGGTGCGTATCCTGAACGGAGCCCATACCTCCATGGTGCTGGGAGCCCATTTATACGGACTTAAGACGGTGGGAGAGTGCCTGAAGGATGAAAAGGTGTCCGCCCTCTTGCGCAAATGCATCTTCAGGGAAATTATACCGGCCATTGGCGATACAGAAGATAACCGGAAATTCGGAGAGGCAGTGCTGGAACGGTTCTCCAACCCCTTTATCAGGCATATGCTCCTCTCTATTGCGCTTAACTCTGTGTCCAAATTCCGGGCAAGGGTGCTTCCCACCATACTGGAATACAGGGATATGTTTGGTTCCTGTCCCCAGGGGCTTACTTTTTCTCTGGCAGCTCTCATGGCATTTTACCGCACCGATGATGCCAATGACAGCCAGGAAATCATGGATTTCATGAAAACAGCTCCGGTGGAGGATATTTTAAAGAGGGAAGATTACTGGGGACAGGATTTAAGCCCCCTTCTCGCTGATGTAAAGAAGTGGTATGAATTGATTGAGACAGAAGGTATGGACAAGGCGTACGACGCGGTTCTGAGTGAATCGGAGTAGATGCCTGTCAGGCATAAATGATATGTGCGGCCCGGAGGAAGAGTTATATGCAGGAGTTTATAAAAATCAACAGGGAAGATACGGTGGCGGTGGCGTTAAAGCCGCTGTCCAAAGGAAGTACAGTTGCGTCAGACCCATATACAGTGGTTTTAAATGAGGATATTCCCCAGGGACATAAGTTTGCAGTCTGCCAAATACCGGAGGGCGCGCCCGTGGTCAAATACGGCTGCCGCATCGGATATGCCTCCCGGCAGATTAATCCCGGGGACTGGGTGCATATCCATAATGTACGCACTGCCCTGGGCGATGTGCTGGAGTATCAATACGAGCCTCAGATAAAGGAACTTCCCAAGTCATCCCCATCCAGCTTTATGGGATATAAGCGGGGGGACGGAGGATGCGGAGTGCGCAATGAACTGTGGATTCTTCCCACCGTAGGCTGCGTGAATTCAGTGGCCAGGGCAATGGAGCAGGAGGCAAAGCGCCGTTTTATGCTGGGAAACGTGGAGGATATCGTGGCGTTTGCCCATCCCTACGGATGCTCCCAGATGGGGGAGGATCAGGAGAATACCAGGAAGGTGCTGGCCGACATCATCCATCATCCCAACGCGGGCGGTGTGCTGGTTCTGGGACTGGGCTGTGAAAACTGCAATATACCGGTTCTGATGGACTATATCGGTGAGTATGACCCGGAACGGGTGAAATTCCTGCAATGCCAGGACTGTGAGGATGAGATGGAAGCTGCCATGGAGCTTCTGGGACAGCTGTATGAGAAGGCTTCCGGGGATGTCAGGGTGGAATGTGACGCGTCTCAGCTGATCATCGGCATGAAGTGCGGCGGCTCCGACGGGCTGTCGGGAATCACGGCCAATCCGGCGGTGGGTGCATTTTCCGATATACTTATATCCAAGGGCGGGACCACGATTCTCACCGAGGTGCCGGAGATGTTTGGCGCTGAAACCATTCTGATGAACCGGTGCCGGGATGAGGAGACATTTGCCAGGACTGTGAAGCTCATCAATGGCTTCAAGGAATATTTCACCAGCCACAACCAGACTATCTATGAAAATCCATCCCCGGGCAATAAAAAGGGGGGTATCTCCACCCTGGAGGATAAGTCTCTTGGCTGCACCCAGAAGTCCGGTTCCTCACCAGTGTGCGGTGTGCTGGAGTACGGCGAACGCGTCAGGGAGAAGGGCCTTAACCTGCTGTCCGCTCCGGGCAATGACCTGGTAGCGGCCACGGCCCTGGCAGTATCCGGCGCCCAGATTGTCCTTTTTACAACGGGAAGGGGCACGCCCTTTGCGACTCTGGTTCCCACCATGAAGATTTCCTCCAATTCAAAGCTGGCCGGATACAAGGCAGGATGGATCGATTTTAATGCCGGCGAAATGGTGGAGACAAAAACGAAGGACCAGGTGGCCATGGAATTGTTCCAATATGTTCTCAGGGTGGCTTCCGGGGAAAAGGTTAAGTCAGAGGAAGCCGGTTTTCATGATTTGGCTATCTTTAAGCAGGGAGTCACATTGTAGATGGATGGCCCGGATTCAGGAATTTAAGGCATGCCCCTACGGCGGGCGGATAAATTGATACAGTATATGTATGGATGAAAGCACGGACAAAAGATTAGGTCCGTGCTTTATTTTTGTACTTTTCCAATTCCTTGCAAAGATTTTACAGATTTTATCTTCCGGAATTTACATTCAATCTTTAAGATAAAACATACAACGGAATGATTAGGAGGAAATGGAGTAATGAGAAGAAGTGTAAAATCTTTGATGGCATTGGCCATGGCAGTTTCAGTGTCAGCTTCAATGGCAGTTTTATCCGGCTGCGGTGCAGCGTCAGGCAGCAAAGCCCGGGATAACGCGGGTGCAGCCAATGCGCAGACCGGCACAGCAGCGGTAAACCAGACCGGAAGCGGGGCAGAGGCCGGCACAGACACTAATACAGATACCAGTACAGATACCGGTACAGGGTCCGGGACCGGGGGAAACAGCTCCTCCGGAGAAAAAATAGTAATCGAATACTGGCACTGTAATGCGGAAACACAGGGAGGATTGGTAGTAGACGAGCTGGTTAAGCAGTTTAACGAAAGCAACGACCACATCCAGGTAGTGGCAAAATACAACCCGGACATGTATAAGGGACTGATGCAGAACCTCCAGGCAGAGGCGGCAGCAGGCAATTCTCCGGCGTTGGTGCAGATTGGCTGGGCATTTCTGGATTATTTTTCCAATAACTTTTCCTATGTGTCCCCTCAGGAAGCCATAGACAGGTTTGACAAGGAGGATGCGGGTTTCCTTCAGGACAAATTTCTTCCCAATGTCCTTGAGCTGGCTGTAAACAGCCAGGGTTCCCAGGTGGGCATCCCCTATTCCCTGAGTAATCCGGTTCTCTACATCAACAAGGACATCTTAAGGGAGGCAGGACTTGCGGAGGACGGCCCGGCTACCTGGCAGGAGGTCAGCGAGTTTGCAAAGACCATCAAGGAAAAGACAGGAAAGTACGGTTTTTATATGCAGGAGCCCGCGGATTTCTGGGCACAGCAGGGACTGATTGAAAGCAGCGGCGCTAAGATGCTGACCACCAACGCTGAGGGCAAAAAAGAGGCCTCCTTTGCCACGGAGGATGGAATTGAAGCCATGCAGCTGATAGCTGATATGGTGAAGGACCAGACCGCTTTACATATCTCCTGGGAGGAAGGGTGCCAGAGCTTTATTGACGGCAACTGCGCCATGTTATACACCACCATTGCCAGAAGGGCTTCCGTGCAGAAGGGCGCGCAGTTTGACGTGGCAACCGTAAAATCCCCCCTGTGGAAAGACAAGGAGCGCATGGTTCCGGCAGGAGGATGCTTCCTGGCTATTACGGCTCAGGGCGATGACCAGATTGAGGCGGCATGGGAATTTGAGAAGTTTCTCTACAGCGTGGAGTCCATGGCAGCCTGGACAGAGGGAACCGGTTATGTGCCTCCCAGAAAGGATGTGGCCGGGGCTGAGAACGGGCTTAAGACATTCCTGGCAGAGAACAAGATGATGAACGCAGCCATCCAGCAGATGGACGGAGTGGTTCCGTGGACAGCGTTTCCGGGAGACGCCGGCCTGCAGGCAGAGCAGATGCTCTTAGACATGAGGGACCAGATTCTGGGCGGGCAGGTGACGGCAGAACAGGGCATGAAGGCAGCACAGGATGCCATCAACCAGCTGCTGGCAGTACAGTAACCGGCTGAAATACAGCTGCTTACAATAAATTGGAGCGGGTATCCCCGGGGACATGGGGATACCTGCCCCTTTATGGAGGTAAAATCAGATTGAATCAGGAAGAAAAAAAGCAGACACTGCTGGGATATCTGTTTCTTGTGCCATCGCTGGCTGTGTTTGCGGTATTCATGTTTTATCCCCTGTTTTATACGATCTATCTCAGTTTTTTTGAGTGGAATATGGTAAAACCGGTGAAAAAGTTTGTGGGGCTGGCTAACTATGCAGCCATTTTCAGGGACCCGAATTCCTGGAAGATTGCGGGAAATACGGCGGTGTATATCCTTGTACTGCTGGTTCTGAATTTTGTGCTGCCCTACATCCTTTCCTTCATCCTGTCAGCGGTGATTAAGAGGGGACAGGGCTTTTATAAAGCTGTGTTTTTCCTGCCCAGCGTCATATCCCTGGTGGTGGGATCCATTCTTTATATCTGGATTCTGAACCCCATTTCCGGCCCTGTGGCCCTTGTGTTAAAGTACTTTGGCCTGGCCCTTCCCTTCTGGTCCAAGGCCGAGGGGTGGGTCATTGCTGTACTGAGCATAATCACCTCCTGGAAGGTGTTCGGCTATAATTTTATCATCATACTGGCAGGTGTGTCCGGGGTATCCCAGGAGGTCGTTGAGGCGGCCAGACTGGACAATATTCCCCTGTGGAAAATCTTCCGCGACATGGTGGTTCCCATGAGCTCGGCCACTGGAATCTACGTGTTTATCACCACCATTGTACAGGGGCTTCAGTATGTGTTTACACCCATCAAGGTGGTAACCCAGGGCGGTCCCAACTACGCCAGCTCCAACCTGATATACATGTCCTACCATGAGGCCTTTACCCTGTACCGCACAGGCACATCATCAGCTGTTTCAGTGATTACCATGGTGCTGTTTATTGTACTGCTGCTTCTGGAATTCCGGTTTGTGGAAAAGGGGGTATACTATGAAAATTAAAGAAATGCAGCCGGGATGGCACCTGCTTCTTCTGTGTGCCGTGTTCCTTATCCTGATGCCCATTGTATTTGCGGTGTCAAATTCCTTTAAGACCATGCAGGATGCCTTTAATACGGTGTTTCAGATTATTCCGGCCAGGCCCACGGTGCAGAATTACATCCATGTATTCAGCAAGCTCCCCTTCTTAAAAATTACCATGAATACATTTTTAATTGCTGCCACTGTAACTGTTTTTAAGACCGTTACCGGCCTGTTTGCAGCCTATTCCTTTGTGTATTTTGATTTTAGGGGCAAGGGAATCCTGTACTTTATCATGCTGGCCACCATGTTCATACCGTTTACCGTTACCATGATTCCCAACTATCTGATGATTTCCAAAATCGGCCTCAGCGACAAGATATGGGGCGTGGCCCTGCCCCAGCTGGCCGATGTGCTGGGAATCTTTCTCCTGCGCCAGTCCATGCGGGGAATCCCCAGGGCTCTTATCGAGGCGGCCAGGATGGAGAATGTGAAGAATCTGAAGATCATGAGGGATATCATCATCCCGTTAGTACGGCCCTCCATCATTTCCACGGGAATCATCTTTTTCATCAATTCCTGGAACGAGTATGTGTGGCCTGTTCTTATACTGAAAAGCAAGGAGAATTATACCCTGTCCCTGGCCCTGCAGATGTACATAAGCGCGGAGGGGGGAACGGAGTTTACCATAGCAATGGCTGTTTCTGTCATGACCATGGTGATTCCGCTGGCATTGTATATCCTGTTCCAGCGCTATATCATCAATACCTTTGCCATGTCGGGAATCAAGGGTTAGGGAGTTGGCGGCCAAGGGAATCAAATAAGGAGAAATCAATGAAAAACATAGTATTTGACCATGTAGTGAAAGCTTATGACAAAAATGTAATCGTAAAGGATTTAAACATGGAAATCAGGGAAGGAGAGCGCCTGATTCTGCTGGGACCTTCCGGCTGCGGCAAATCCACCACCCTGCGGATGATTGCGGGCCTGGAGAGGCTCAGCGGGGGAAATCTCTATATGGACGGCCGTCTGGTAAACGATGTTCCCTGCGGGGAGAGGAATGTGTCCATGGTATTTCAAAACTATGCCCTGTTTCCTCATATGACGGTGCAAAGCAATATCGTTTACGGCCTAAAGGCCCACAAAATGGATCCCGCGGAGATAAAGACCAGGCTTTCGGAGGTTCTGGATATGCTGGACCTGAAAGGGTTGGAGGAGCGCAGGCCAAAGGATCTTTCCGGCGGCCAGCGCCAGAGGGTGGCGCTGGCCAGGGCAGTGGTGAAGCGCTCGGATTATTTCCTTTTAGACGAACCGCTTTCCAACCTGGATGCCCAGCTGAGGCTGCGGGCCAGGAAGGAGCTGGTGAAAATCCATGAGATGTACCATCAGACCCTTATTTATGTGACCCATGACCAGATTGAGGCCATGACCGTGGGACAGCGCATTGCTCTGATGCATGAGGGGAAAATGCAGATGCTGGACACCCCTGCCAATGTATACAACCGCCCCGCCAATGTATTTACTGCAAAATTCATCGGATCCCCCTCCATGAATATTGTGGAGGCATCCTATACCAGGGGAACGCTGGTGATCGGCAGACAGGTGGTCTGGCTGCCGGACATGTGGTCAGGATTGGCCTCCCGCAACGAATCCGGCCGTCTGTTCCTGGGAATACGCCCGGAGCACATGATTTTGCACCGCAGGCGCCAGGAAAATACCCTGGAGGGAACCGTCAAGTACGTGGAGGATTACGGCAACCGGTACGGCGTATATGTGCAGGTGGACAATATGGAAATTATTGCTGTAAGCGAGGGGGATGTCCCTGCTCCGGGAGAGAGCGTATACATCCAGCCGGATTTTGACAGAATCCATCTCTTTGACAGGGCTACCCAGGTGTCCCTGGGCTATCCGGAGCAGCTAAGGGCTGCCAGGGAGCCGTATATACTCCAAAAAGGTGCCAGTAAGAAGGGAGAGAACGGCCATGGCTTTGCTCATCAGTACCAATATGTATAAGGCGGAGGAGTTTAAGCGGATTCTGTCCTATGTGGAAAAATGGAAGGGACAGGTGGGAGTGGAAGTATTTCCCATGTTCCACCGGCAGGCATTCGCCTCTCTCCTTGAGGAGAGCATGGACATGTTAAAACATGTTCCCATCAGCTTTCACGGCCCCTATTACAAGGCGGAGCACTCGGCGCCCCAGGGAACCCAGGAGTATGAGTACACCATGGAACTGGTGGGCCAGACCCTCCGCTACTCAGAGAGGCTTAACAGCCGCTATATGGTTTTTCATCACAACAACTGTGCTGTCAGGGATGAGGAGAGGATGCTGCGGGATTCCTGCGCCAATTACCGCAGGGTGGAGGAACTGTTTCGTCCCCTGGGAATACCGGTGGCCGTGGAGAATGCGGGGGTCATGGACCGGAACAATATGCTGTTAGATGAGAGCGGCTTTGTCTCCCTGTGCCGGGCGGAAGGATACCCGGTACTCATAGACATCGGCCATGCCCATGCCAATGGCTGGGACCTGCGCAGCGTTATGGAACGCCTGAAAGGGCAGATTCTGGCATATCATCTTCACAATAATGACGGAGTTCACGACAGCCACAGACGGATTGGGGACGGAACCCTGGATTTTGACAGCTTCATGGCATGGGCCGGGGAATATACCCCTCAGGCTGACCTGGTAGTGGAGTACGGCATGGAGACAGCGGATGACTGCCTGGGAATCGAAGCGGATGTGGAGCGTTTATTAAAAATATGAGTCTGGATGGAGAAGTTAGAAGCCTGGGAAAAAGAAAAACAAAAAAACCGCTAATTTTTGGCGGTTTGATATGTGAAATGTAGACAAAAAAATGTAAAAAATAAAATTTAATATTGACATTATTAAACGGGGAGTGTATATATAAGATATAAATGATTGCGTAGTCATAAAATATGACGACGTAATCAATCACGGTATAGGTGGTTATATGATAGATAAAAGAATGATAAAAAGCATTTCTTCGTTTGATGTGGCAAAGAGGGCCGGGGTATCCCAGTCTTCTGTATCCAGGGTCTTTAATGAAAAGTGGAATGACAGGATAAGCCATAAGACCAGGGAAAAGGTGCTGAAGGCTGCTGAAGAGCTTGGATATAGTCCCAATGCACTGGCCAGAGGTCTTAACTCCAACCGGACCGGGATAATCGGAGTTGTGTTGTCTGACACATATAACGTGTACTACTATGGCCTGCTTAATATCCTTACCAATCTTCTCCAGGAATATGGGCTGAGGGTAATGGTGTTCAACACGGCTCCGGACAGTGACATCAATCAGATACTCAGAAGGCTTTTGGAGTACTGTGTGGACGGTATCATCATCACCTCATCGGCCCTGACCCACAAGATATCCGGGGAGTGGAAAAAGAAGGGAATACCTCTTGTCCTTCTCAATGTATACAGTCCTAATACGGATATTAATATGGTATATTCCGACAATTACGGGGCCGGGGAGAGGGCGGCGAGATTTTTGCATGGATTAGGGATGCGGGAATTTGCATATGTTTCCGCGGAGGAAAGCTGTTATCTGAATCACGATGAGCGCCAGGAAGGTTTTCTGGGCGGCCTTAAACAATGCGGTATAACCCAGTGTATGATACAGGCAGGCGATTATTCGTATGAGTCCGGCTATCGGGCAGGCGACCGTATATTTGCCTCGGGACTGCCTGTGGAGGCAATCTTCTGCGCCAATGACCTGATGGCTCTGGGAGTCATGGACTGCGGACGGTTAAAGTATAAGTATGTGCCGGGTGAAGATTATTCTATTATGGGATTAGATGATACGTTTGCAGCATCTTTAAGGTCGTATTCCCTCACTGTACTGCAGCAGCAGAATGACATTCTGTGCAAAGAGGCTGTCCGGGTCCTGATAGAGAATATGGAGAATCCGGAGATGCCCCCAGAGACGGTAGCGGTTCCTATGCAGCTGATTGTGAGGAATACTGTCCGTCATTAGAACAAATGGATGATTGACAGACATTAAATGTCAATCATTTATTTTACAGGAAAATGACTACGTATTCATTTTCCGCAGATATATTCTGATTAAACCTGATGGGAAGGGAGGGATAAGGGAAGGTCAAACCGGTAATTGGGGAATCAGTGAAGCAAATAATCGTAAATGTGTTGATGGAGAAAGGGGTTTAAAATGAAAAAAACAATGAAAAAGGTTATAACAATCAGTCTGGTAGGATTAGCTCTCGCGTTAACGGGCTGCGGTACAGAGAAACCAGCTGCTGCAAAGCAAGAGCAGGGAAGCGGGGAAGACGCTCCCTCGCCGTCCGGCGCTGAATCATCCAAGCTGGAAATCAGAATTGCCCATCAGGCAAATGAAAAAGAGGCCACCCATCAGGGTTTTCTGAAGTTTAAGGAAATTATTGAAGGGGAGGACGTGGGAATTGAGGTCAAAATATTTCCTAATGCGCAGGTAGTGGGATCCGACCGCGACAGTATCGAGGCCGTTACCCTGGGAGAGATTGATATGACTTCTGTGGCAGAGCTACAGTTTGCGCCGAATATTAAGGAGTTTTATGTATTTAACGCGGACTACCTGTTCGATGATTTAAAGGATGCCAAGGCGAAGCTGGACGGAGAGCAGGGGGATTTGCTGAAAAAGGCTGCTGACGATAAAAATATGGGCGTCAAAGTGGCTGCTTTCTTTGGAAGCTCAGGAAGGATATTCTGGAATAATGTAAGAGAAGTGAACACTCTGGCGGATTTCCAGGGAATTAAAAGCAGGGCGCCGGAGAATCCCATTAACATTGCGGAGCTGGAAGCACTGGGATGTATCCCTACACCTATGGCATGGAATGAGCTGTATACAGGTCTTCAGCAAGGCACGGTAGACGGTCTGGTTTCATCAAAAATGCCTATCATCCAGCAGGGGCTTATAGATGTACTGAAGTACGCAACCGATACCAATCACAGTTATTCCATCAATGTAATACTGATCTCTTCCGCCAAATATAATTCTTTTTCTGAAGAACAGAGAGCTGCATATGATAAGGCAATCGCCGGGGCAGCAGAGGAGGAGTGGAAGATTGCCATGAAGGAGGAGGAGGATTCCGTACAGAAGATTAAAGAGCTTCAGGAACAAGGCAAGATTCTCTATACGGAGCTGACCGATGAGGCCAGGGCGGAAATCAAGGAAGCTATGGTGGCGGCGACCGAGCCTAAAGTGGAAGAAATGTGCGGCAAAGAGATACTGGAGACATTCAGGAACTGATGACTGCTTTATAAGGACGGAAGGATGTGAAAAAGAGCGTGAAAAAAGTGATTCAATGGGTGGACGACAAGCTGGAAGTTTTTATAGGCGCTGTGTTCCTGGCCCTTATGGTTGTTTTTACAACACTTCAGATAGTGGGGCGGTACCTGTTTTCAACTCCGTTTCCATGGACAGAAGAGATGACCAGGTACATGTTTGTATGGATGGTGTTCATCTCCATAGGGTATGCGGTAAAGACAGGGGAACATATAAGGATAACATTTGTGCGTTCCTTACTCAGGCCGGGCCTGAGACTGTATCTGGATATTTTATGTAATATCTTATGTTTTGGTTTTTCCGTTATCTGTATGATTGAAGGATATAAATTGTTGAGTATCATCCGCCAGGGAGGGCAGACCGCCGTGTCCCTGCCCATACCAATGTGGCTCCTTTATCTTGTTATGCCCCTGGGATTTCTACTGGTGTGTCTAAGGCTGGTCCAGTGTACGGTAAAGATTGCGGGACAGATCCGCCAGGGGGGAATTGAGGCGGACAAAATTGAGGAAGAAAAGGGGGGAGCGTGATGTCAGTTGCTGTTTTGTTTGTTCTGTTCCTGGGACTGGCTTTCTTGGGAGTACCCATTGGCTTTGCCATAGGCATTGGGGTATTGGGCTCTGTTTTTACAAGCGATATCATATCCCTGTCCTATTTTGTGCGCGCCATGGCCAACAGTGTTGATTCCTTTACACTGACAGCGGTTCCCTTTTTTGTGCTGGCCGGACAGATTATGTCAGAGGCAGGAATCTCAGAAGGTTTGTTTAAAGCCGCTAATGTATGGGTGGGCAGGCTGAAGGGCGGAATCATGATGGTAACGGTTCTGGCCTGCATGGCCTTTGGCGCAATCTCCGGTTCCGCCTATGCCACCATAGCTGCCATTGGCCTGATTGCCCTGCCGGAGCTGCGAAAGCAGGGGCTGAGCCAGGGAGCGGCGGCGGCACTCATTGCCACGGCAGGCTGCTGCGGCCAGATGATTCCTCCCAGCATGGGACTGGTTGTATTCGGGAGCCTGAACAATGTGTCTATCTCCAAGCTGTTTACGGCAGAGATTCTGCCGGGATTATTCATTGGCTGCTGTTTCCTGGTATATTGCCATATTTACGGCAAAAAGCATAATATCTGTTCAGGAAACGACCCCATTCCTTTGCGCCGGAAACTGAGGACCATGTGGGAGGCGAAATTCAGCCTGATTATGCCGGTCATCATTTTAGGGGGTATCTATTCCGGGATTTTTACGCCTACAGAGGCAGCTGTGGTATCGGTGGTTTACGGCCTGATTTACGGCCTGTTAAAGAGGAACAGCGGACTTGAGGCCAGAATGCTGCCCCAGATGTTTTATAAAACTGTGATTACTACGTGTACAATACTGTTTATCCTGGGCGTGTCCTCTGGATTCGGTAAAATACTGACGCTGGAGGAAATACCCACAAAATTGGCTGCATTAATATTGGGAAGCGTTTCGTCAAAGATTGTGGCCCTTATAATATTAAACGCATTGGTATTGTTCCTTGGAACGTTCTTGGACGGTATTGCCATTAATGTCATACTGAGTTCCATTTTACTGGGGATTGCAACACAGTATGGGATTGATCCTATCCATTTTGGGGTCATGTTTATATTTAATTCCACACTGGGAATCATAACTCCTCCTGTGGGAGGCAACCTGTTTGTGGCGGCCCAGATATCCAAAGCGCCATTTGAGGAGATAGTAAAGGAAATCTGGCCATGGATACTGACCATGGGAATTGGACTGATATTTGTAATATTCATACCGCAGATGTCTACCTGGCTGCCTGGCCTGATGAAATAACAGAGAGATAGGAGAGAACGATATATGAGTGAGGTAAAGAACACAAAGAATCAGGCTGCACAAGCAGAAGATATCCTGAGGGAGCCTTCAGGGGCGCAAAAGGAGTCCGGTACCGGCGGTAAAAAAGAGGATTGCGACAGGAACATCCGCTACAGGGGGAATGTATACCAGGAAACCCTGGGACAGCTGTCAGTGCCGTTGAAGGATGATATTACAGTGATGTGGAAGGACGGCAAGGCAAGGGAGCAGGAAGTGCCCATGCCTGGATTTGGAAAATGGCGCGACCCTGCGGATTTTATCATCCGCCATACCTATGACATATGGGATGATAAGGGGATGGGGAAGATATATGACCATTATAAGCATAATGCCCTGGTACATACATCGGATGGTGTGACATACGGCCGGGATCAGGTCATCGCAAACTCTGTGATGAAGCTGGCCGGATATCCGGATATCAAGGATTATATTGACGATGTTATCTGGGCATCTGATGGAAACGGAGGCTTCCATACTTCCATGAGGTGGACCTGGATTGGCCACAATACGGGACACACCATCTATGGTCCGCCTACCGGCAGGAAGGTAGTGGTATGGGGAGTGGCTAACTGCTATGTAAAAGGCGACCGTGTTGTGGAGGAGTGGGTGGTATATAACGAAATCAGCCTAATCAGGCAATTGGGGTACGACCCCATGAAAGTATTGGAGGCCACAGCCAATAAGGGAGGTAGCGCCAAGGCAGACACTGGCACATGGGGAGAGATTGAACGGCTGAACGGCGAGTTTGCTCCGGACAGATTCGGAGATAATAACGGGCGGTACAGCGATATAGAGTATTTTATCAGAAAAAGCTATCATGAGATTTATAACAGAAGAATGTTCAATCAGTTTAAGGATAATTATGCCCCTGATTACAGATACCATGGACCTTCAGACAGGGAATTGGTGGGCAGAGGCGATTTCCTGCAGGACCAGCTGAATCTGTTCCAGGCCTTCCCCAATCTGGCCATGCAGGTGGAGGATGTATACTATCTCTATGATGAAAAGCGGGACGAATACCGGTGCGCCACCAGATGGAATATAATCGGCACCCATGAGGGCTTTGGCATCTATGGGCCTGCCACAGGAGCCCACGTGGTCATTTCCGGTATATCGCAGCATATTATAAAAGACGGTATGTTCCGGGAAGAGTGGAGTATTTATGATGAATTCGCACTGATGCGGAAGCTTGCGCAAAAGCGCATGGCCATGAAGGATAATACGGACGGGGCTGGGAACGATGATGGCTTAAAGGCATAGCGGACTGGAAGCCGGCCGGCTATAGATATGGATGGAAGTAAACAGGGGAAGGACGTGATTTGTACGAGTCACGTCCTTCCCCTGATACGTTATGGATTCCTTGGTTACCGGGATAAATTTTTCCTGTATTCATCAATCACATACTTGGCCCTGTCTGCATATTCCAGGGGCGTATAAATATAGTACTGTATTTCCAGCTCAGGCCGTTCACCTACCCTGCCGATGAGTGCGCCGGTCCGCCTGTTCCGGGTACCTGTATTGACAACCTTTACTTCGCAGGGAATCTGTCCGGCCTTCAGGGCCTGATGTACGGTGGTGTATAATCCCAGGTCGTTGGCCATAAACACTTCTGCCTTTTTCTTTCTTCCGAACATAGATGCCTCCATTTCTGCCAGTGGGAGAGGGCTGTCTGGGTCTTTCAGACGCTTCCTGGCTGTAATTTAATCAGGTTCTGTCTATATCTTATCACATTTCAGTGTAAATTCCATCAGATAATATCCAATGGATAGTTCATAGCATGAATTATCTACAATATATAGAAAAATATAAAATGAGTTCAGAATATTGGATAATTTGCCAGGATTTCGGATGGTTCAGGCGGCAATGAGACGATATAATGGGATTACAAACAAAGAGGACAGGGGGATGGGTATGACAAAGGAAGAGATTCTGGTCCATGTGGACCATACGCTGTTAAAGGCAGTCTCAGCTTGGGACGAGATACAGACACTCTGTGAGGAAGCCATTGAAAACCATACGGCTTCGGTCTGTATCCCTCCAAGCTATGTTAAACGGGTATCAAAAGCCTATGGGGACAAGCTGAATGTATGCACGGTCATCGGATTTCCGCTGGGATATAATACCACGGAGACAAAGGTTTACGAAACCCAGAAGGCTCTGGCTGACGGAGCCGGGGAAGTGGATATGGTGGTAAACTTAGGTGATGTAAAAAACGGCGAATTTCCAAAGATCACACGTGAAATCGAGGCAGTCAAAAAAGCAGCCGGAAACCATGTGGTGAAGGTAATCATCGAGACATGTTATCTCACAGAGGATGAGAAAAGGGAGCTGTGCAAATGCGTCACGGACGGAGGGGCCGATTATATCAAGACCTCCACCGGATTCGGAACAGCAGGAGCCAGGATTGAGGATGTCAGGCTGTTTAAGCGCTACATTGGTGAAGGCGTGAAAATCAAGGCAGCCGGAGGCGTTAAGACCAGGGAGGACCTGGAGCAGTTCCTGGAGGAAGGCTGTGAGCGGATTGGAACCAGCTCAGCCCTTAAGCTTCTTGGCGGCCAGGAGGCAGGAACCTATTGATTCAGTACATAAACCATTTCAACCAAGTTTAAAGGAGGATAAAGGTAATGAAAAAAAGAAGATTAATCCCGGTATTATGCGCGGCGGCAGTGGCTGTCAGCCTGGCTGGCTGTTCAGGCAGTTCAGGCTCTGCCACAGAGAAAGGCGCGGATACCCAGGCGCCCAAGGCTGAGGCCGGTGCAGAGACAGGAAAGGAAGAGGACGGCGGTGAGAAGAAGGAAGAGGCAGGTGCTTCCAAGGATGAGAAGCTCATAATCTACAGCCCCCTTACAGAGTCCATGATTGATTCCATGCTGGCCATGTTCGAGGAGGACACGGGTATTGACGCTGAGTGTCTGGCCATGGGTACCGGCGATGCGTTAAAGAGAATCCAGACAGAAGCCGACAATCCCCAGGCAGATATTCTCTGGTCAGGAACCATCGGAACCGTAAAAAACAAGAGCGAGTATTTTGCGGATTACACCACATCCAACGAGGACGCGTTCTATGATGAATACAAGAACACAGAGGGCAACCTGACACGTTTTGATACCATTCCGTCGGTTATCATGGTGAACACGGACCTGATTGGCGATATCAAGATTGAAGGATATGAGGACCTGCTGAACCCTGAATTAAAGGGCAAGATTGCCTTTGCGGACCCGGCTGCATCCTCCTCCTCCTTTGAGCATCTGGTAAACATGCTCTATGCAATGGGCGGCGGCAATCCTGACAATGGCTGGGACTATGTAAAACAGTTCTGCGCACAGCTGGACGGCAAGCTGTTAGGCGGTTCCTCCGCAGTGTATAAGGGCGTTGCGGACGGAGAGTACACCGTAGGTCTTACCTTTGAGCAGGGTTCCGCTCAGTATGTGGGCGCAGGCGCGCCTGTCAAGACCGTTTATATGAGTGAAGGCGTTATCTTCCGCGGCGACGGCGTATACATCATCAAGGGCTGCCCCAATGAATCAAATGCCCAGAAGTTCGTGGACTGGCTCACCAGCAAGGATGTTCAGGAATTCATGAACAATACCCAGTACAGAAGAACCATCCGCAAGGATGTGGAGGCGGGAGACGCCATGGTTCCAATGGACCAGATTAAGGTTATCCAGGACGATGAGACAGACACCGCGGCACACAAGTCTGAGTGGCTGGATGAGTTTAAGGAGCTGTTTACAGAGTAAACCAATCCAAAGAGCAGATGAAGGTACATACATCGGGGGCGTGGCTTAATATGTCAGCCCCCTTCATTTTAGAGGAATTGAGGGGAAACGTATGAGTGTTTCAATTGGAATCGACAATGTAGTAAAAAAATATGGGGATACGACCATCATACCGGACTTGTCCGCCTTTATAAAAAATGGGGAATTCTTTACCCTGCTGGGGCCCTCCGGGTGCGGCAAGACCACTCTGCTGCGCATGATTGCCGGGTTTAACAGCATCGAGGGGGGAACCATCAAATTTGACGACAAGGTCATCAACGATATTCCGGCCCAGAAACGGAACATCGGCATGGTGTTCCAGAGCTATGCCATCTTCCCCCACCTGACGGTACGCCAGAACGTGGAATACGGCCTGAAAATCCGCAAGGTGCCGAAGGAGCACATGAAGGAGCGGGTGGATGAAATTCTTAAGGTGGTAAAAATCGACGAATACCAGGACCGCCTGCCGGAGCGCCTGTCCGGCGGCCAGCAGCAGAGAGTGGCCCTGGCCAGGGCCATTGTCATCCATCCCCAGGTGCTTCTCATGGATGAGCCGCTGTCCAATCTGGACGCCAAGCTGCGTATTGAGATGCGCAGCGCCATCCGTGATGTGCAGAAGCAGGTGGGTATTACCACGGTTTACGTAACCCATGATCAGGAGGAAGCCCTTGCCATATCAGACAGGATTGCGGTCATGAAGCTGGGGATTATCCAGCAGATTGGAAGCCCCCAGGACATCTATGCAAGGCCCTACAATGCATTTGTATCCACCTTTATCGGCCATTCCAATCTCTTTTTCGGAACCATAAGAAAGCAGGGGAGCGTGCCGTCCGTTGTGTTTGAGGGCGGATACCATGTGGAGATGGCAAACCTTGTGGACACGGTGACAGAGGGCCAGAAGGTCGTGGTATCGGTCCGCCCTGAGGAATTCTCGCTGAATCCGGAAGGCATGGAATGCGAAATCATCAGCAGGACCTTCCTGGGCAAATACACCAACTATTTCCTGCGCTTCGGGGACGGCATGGTGCTGGAGGACCAGCCAAGCATTGAGTACTCCCAGGATTTAGGCCATGTGGACCGCATATTCTCAGTGGGAGAAAAGATACGCCTTAGACCGAACCCTAATAAAATCAACGTGTTCACCCAGGACATGGAACAGAGTCTGATAAAGGATGTGAAGAGATATGACGAATAAGAAAATCAGGTGGGACTTCTGGACGATTGTGACAGTGGTCATCATTGCCCTGTTTGCCCTGTTCCTTCTCTATCCGCTCATCAGCCTTTTCTTAAGCGGTTTCAAGGACACGGAGACAGGAGTCTGGACCATTGACAACTATGCCAGGTTCTTTTCAAAGAAGTATTATAAAAGCGCACTGCTCAACTCGTTTAAGCTGACCTTCAGCGTGACCGTGGTAGCCATTATACTGGGGGTGCCTCTGGCCTATTTCATGTCGTTTTATAAGATAAAAGGAAAAGGCCTGCTGGAAATCCTGTTCATCATCTCCATGATGAGTCCCAACTTTATCGGCGCCTACTCCTGGATCCTGCTTCTGGGAAGAAGCGGAACCGTGACCCAGTTCTTAAAGGGCCTGGGAATCCACATGCCGTCTATTTACGGCTTTGGAGGAATGCTGCTGGTATTTGCCCTTAAGCTGTATCCGTTTATCTACATGTATGTATCGGGAGCCCTCAAAAAGATAGATGTGGCCCTGTCTGAGGCGGCGGAAAGCCTGGGATGCGGAGGCCTGAAAAAGGTCTTTACCGTAATCATGCCCCTGGTCACCCCTACCCTGATAGCGGCAGCCCTGCTGGTGTTCATGAACTGTATGGCAGACTTTGGCACCCCGGCCCTGATTGGCGAGGGATACCGTGTTATGCCCACCCTGGTATACTCCGAGTTCGTGGGAGAGACAGGCGGTTCCGCCAACTTTGCGGCATGTATGGCGACCATTATGGTGGTAGTCACCGCAACTGTGTTCCTGCTGCAGAAATGGTATGTGAATACCAAGTCCTTTACCATGAGCTCCATGAGGCCGATTCAGCCCAAGGAGGTCCATGGAATCAAAGGCTTTTTCATTCACCTGTTTATCTATCTGCTGGCAGCCACCTCCATCATACCCCAGTGCATGGTTGTTTACACCTCCTTCCGCGCCACCAAGATGCAGGTGTTTGTGGATGGATTTTCCCTGGAAAGCTACCGCAAGGTGTTCTCCACAGCCATCCAGTCCATCAAGAATACATATCTTTACTGCCTGGCAGCTATTGTGATTATCGTGGTCCTGGGCATGCTCATCGCGTACCTGGCAGTGAGGCGCAAGAGCTGGCTGACCAACGCCATTGACACCATTGCCATGTTCCCGTACATTGTACCGGGTTCCGTCCTTGGTATTACGTTACTGATTGCATTTAACCATCCTCCTATGATGCTGGCCGGTTCCGCCATCATTATGGTCATATCCCTGGTCATCCGGAGGCAGGCATATACGCTGCGTTCCAGCTCCGCCATTCTTTACCAGATCAGTCCTAGCATGGAGGAGGCCGCCATCAGCCTGGGCGATTCACCATCCATGTCCTTTGTGAAGGTGACGGCGAAAATGATGCTTCCGGGTGTTGCGTCCGGCGCCATATTAAGCTGGATTACCCTGATTAATGAACTGAGTTCTTCCGTCATGCTCTATACGGCCAACACAAGGACCATGTCGGTGGCCATATACAATGAGGTCATCCGGGCCAGCTACGGAACAGCCGCTGCCCTGGCAACCATCCTCACCGTTACCACCGTGGTATCCCTGCTCATCTTCTTCAAGGTGTCGGGCAATAAGGACGTGACAATGTAACTGCCGTATGATAAACTGAAAACTGCAGTAATGTGCAGTGTATTAATATTAAAAATGGTAAAAGGTGCAGGCGTATGAAGAAGCGAAAACAAACATGTTTCAGGGACGAAATCCGGAAAAGTTTGATTTTCCATGCGCTTGCACCTTGCTTTATATCGCTGGTGGTCCTGCTTCTGGTGTTTACAGCGGTGGGGTCCCAGCAGATCATCCGGAAGAGCAGGACCATGCTGGAGCACTTTTCCGGGGAGTTTGAGGGCGTTATAGACAGCTATGTGGACGAGAATAAAAGGATGGCAGGGGAGCTGGACGTGGAACAGTTTAAGGGACTGCCTTCCTATAAGACAGAGGCAGTGTCGGAGATTTACCGGTTCCTTAACGGTCAGGTTTACAGGGGTGACTATTACCTGTTTGACCGGGACAGGAATCTGGTTTTTTCCACCAACAGCCAGTCCAATGTCATACAGTACATAGGAAATTATCTGCCCTGGAACACAACGGACCAGAATGACAGCAAAAATGACTGTATCTTTATCTATGACAATACGGTGATAGACGGAAGGGCCCTTCCTGCATGGCTCATGTTCCAGACCGTGGTAAAGGACGGAAGGCTCCAGGGATACAGCGGCTTTGTGCTGAAAGCAGATGCGTTTAAGGAACGGCTGGGAAATATGGAACAGCCCGTACTGCTGATTAACAAGTTCAACCGGCTGTTCACCGACGGGGTGTCCAGGTTCCAGAACGACCGGGGCAAGCTGGTGGAGGAATTCCGCGACGGCGGCAGCATGGTGCATCTGGAGAACAGATGGTATTACACGGACAGCGTGTCCGTGCTGGATGAGGAGGCATCCGTACAGGTCATATACGACTGTACATCCTTTGTCCAGCTGTGCCTTATGTCCCTGGTGCTGGTGGGATTTCTGGCCCTGGCAGTGACCCTGGCCATCTACAGGAGCGCAGGCAAGGTGGCGGACAAAAAGACGGAAATCATTTACGATCTCATAGGCGCCCTGGATCAGGTGGAGAAGGGGGATTTGGATGTGTCCCTGGAAATTACCTCGGGTGATGAGTTTGAGCGCATCGGCCATTCCTTCAACACCATGATAGGCAGCATACGCCATCTGCTGGCCAGGCATCAGGAACTGGCAAAGGAGAACATGCTGGCCACGGTCCAGATTCTGGAATCACAGTTTAACCCGCATTTTCTCTTCAATACCCTGGAATCTATCCGGTATATGATAAAGTTCGGGCCGGGGGAGGCGGAGAAGATGCTGGTCAGCCTGTCCAGAATGCTGCGCTACAGCATCCAGAACGGCAAGGATGTGGTGACGGTGAAGGAGGAGATGGATTTCATCAGCCGGTATCTGCAGGTTATGCTCTACCGGTATGGCGACCGGTTAAGATACAGCATTGACCTGGAGGAGGGCAGCAGGAATGCGTCCATACCGAGGATGGCCCTGCAGCCCATTGTGGAGAATTCCATCAAATACGGTTTTGGTGAGGACCGTGACTGCCTGGAGATCCGTATCAGCACCAGGATACAAAATGAGGTTCTCTCCGTCATTATATCGGACGACGGAGTGGGAATCAGCACAGAGCTTCTGGAGAAGCTGAAGGCCAATCTGGACCAGGGACAGAACCAGACAGACCATATCGGCATCTACAATGTCCATAAGAGGATACGTCTGGTCTATGGAAGCGGGTATGGAGTGGGAATTGACAGTGAAATGGAAAAGGGGACAGTGGTGACGCTCCGGGTGCCCTGCGAAGAGTAAGGCACAGGGGACGGCGCACTCCCGGTGTAAGGATGGGGGGATTCTGTCATGTTATTAAAAGTAGTGATTGTGGAGGATGAGGAGATCATCAGAAAGGGTCTTACCTTCGCCTTAAACTGGCTGGACATGGGCTGTATTATTGTGGGCACGGCCAAGGATGGGGCAGAGGGGCTGGAGACCATACGGAGGGAGCAGCCGGATATTGTGCTGACCGACATAAAAATGCCTAAGATGAACGGGCTTAAGATGATAGAGACAGCCATCAAGGACCAGCAGTTTTACAGCCTGGTGCTGACCAGCTATTCGGAGTTTGAGCTGGCCCGGCAGGCCATCCATATGGGTGTCACGGACTATCTGCTAAAGCCTGTGGACGAGGATGAGCTGAAGGAGTCTCTGGACAAAATCCGTCAGCAGATAGCTTACGCCAGCAAGTATGAGAAAATCGAGAAGATATCCCAGGACAGGCTACTGACAGTCTATGATGAATGGAAGATATTTGACAGCGCAAAGAACAGCATGGATCCCTACGTAAAGAGAACCTATGAGTTCGTGAAGCAGCATTACAAGGAAAAGGTGAGCATCAACCAGGTGGCGGAAAGCCTGGGGGTCAGCACCAGCTATCTCAGCAGGAAGCTGAAGGCCGGGCTTAACACCACCTTTGTGGACCTGCTGAACCAGTACAGGATTAAGAAGGCCCTGAATATGCTGAGCCAGGGCACCATGCGGATCTATGAGATATCCGATGAGCTGGGATTCAGCGAGTATAAACATTTCTGCGGCGTATTCAAGAAATACACCAATGTGACGCCCTCGGAGTTCTTAAAGAACGGAGGTGTGGCTGTGGTGGGCGAGAAGGACAGCCGCGGGTGAGAGGGTAAGAAAAGGAGGAGGCGCCTTTTGGCGGAATGAACCTATGATTCCGCCTGGGATCCGGCCTGGGGGTCTGTCTGGGGTCCGGCCTGGGATTCTGTCTGGGGTCCGGCCTGGGATTTTGCCAGGGGCTCTGCCTGGGATTCTGCCGCAGGTCCGGCCTGGGACGGTGTGGCGGGCTGCACCGGAACCAGCGGGTCCTTGATGCCGTATAACCGTTTCCACTCCTTTGTGCCCTCCACCTTTACCGCCTCACAGCGGTTCAGATTCAGGAATTTTACCAGTTCATAACAGCTGACCCAGATTTCATTGTTGCTGTCCTTTTGGGACTCATCAAATATGAGTTCCAGGCCAAAGTGGAGATGGGGGTCGTCGATGTTGTTGGTGTTCTCGGTGCGGCTGTAACCGGTGCGCCCCAGATAGCCTATGACGTCCCCGGCCTGCACCACGCTTCCCACCTCCAGGCCTGACTGGTAGGGGTAATTCTTGCGCAGATGAGCGTAATAGTAGTACCGCTTGTGGTCAAAGCTGCGTATTCCCAGCCGCCAGCCGCCGTACTGGTTCCAGCCCAGGGCTTCCACATAGCCGGATTCCACGGCAACCACCGGAGTTCCCACCTGGCCCATCATGTCGTGGCCCAGGTGCTGGCGCTTGAAGCCATAGCTGCGGGCCACGCCAAAGTCGTCAAAATCGCTGTAGGGAAAGCCCTTGGCAATGGGAGAAAATGCCTTGAGCCCGTATTTGGTCACCCAGACCGTGGCGGGGTCTCCGGGGGCGCCTCCTGCCACTCCGGAAGGCAGATAAGCGGCCGGGGCTTCGCCTGCCGGTATCTCTGCCTCAAACTGCCCTACCATGCCATCTAATACAGCTCCGTAGGCCTGGCGGTAATAAGAGTAATATTTCATGTCTTTTGTCAGTTCTTCTATGGTGGTTTCACCATTTTTCAGTTTTTCTGCCACAGCGGTCATGTGTTCCGGCTTATATTTGGAAAAATCCCCGCCGTAACGGGTTCCCAGATAGGCCAGCAAATCCACCCAGTTCAGATGAACATCAGCCTGGCAGGTGTCCACGTCAAGGCGGAATGCCTGGTTCATGGCCTCCGAGGTGACGCCGAAGTCCACCCATTTGATATAATCCTTATTTTTAGCTTCTTTCTTATCTGTCCCTGTCTTGTCCGGGTCTGCTCCGTCTATGTTTTCCAGGGGATTCATGTATCCGGCCAGCCTGGAGGCCTGGCTCATGACTGCCTGGCCCGGGTCTGTTTTAAACAGGAAGATGCTGAGACACAGCAGGCTCAGCACCATCATTTCCCCGTAAATCACTGTCTTTGTACTGATATGTAAATGCTCCCGGAGCATTCGGAAGAATCTCATGATATAACCGCCTCCTGACACCCTTTCGGGAAATATGGGTCCTGGAGTAATCTTATGTCTGTCCGTGCTGTTTTATGCATGAATGAAGGGGGAGGGGCAATTTGTACAAAAGAAAAACTTCCTTCTTTTGGCCGTAAACGTATACGGCCGTAAAATTTACGAAAAAATGCCTAAATTATTATGCAAAATGCATAGGGGTACCTGTGCATTTTGTTGGTTCTGGAAATGGCGGGAAAACCTGGCTGATGGTATAATATTTTTAAGCGTAAACGTTTACGAAAACCATTCTTTAAAACGGAGAAATGGGGAGAAGGCCTATTATGAAACAAGTGACAATCAAAGATATTGCCAGGGAGGCAGGGGTATCCATCGCCTCTGTATCCAGGGCGTTAAACGGGATGGATGGTATCAGCGAGGAAAACCGCAGCCGGATATTACGGGTATGCGAACGGCTCTCCTACACGCCCAACGGCCTGGCCCGGAGTCTTGTGAAGCGCAGGACTCAGACCATAGGCATCATCATGCCGGATATCATGAGCCCTTTTTATTCCGAACTCATGGTGAAGGCCTCGGATGCTGCCCACAAAAGAGGGTATCAGGTATTATTATGCAACAGCTTCCGGGAGCTGAAGGCAGAGAGGGATTATCTGAAGCTTCTGGCAGAGCACCAGGTGGAGGGAATCCTGATATTTCCCATTGGTCCCAGGAGCACGGAGAGCATGGCTGAGTTTATTCATAATGTACCCATGGTAGCCCTTAACGAGCTTACGGGCCAGTGCGGGATTCCCTATGTCTGCGCCGACGAGGAGCAGGCGGGCAGAATCGCCGCCGAGTATCTCATATCCAAAGGGTGCAGGAACCTGCTGTTTGTGGGGTTCAAGCCCGAACGCCTGGCCCACCGCTACAGGGCCGCCAGTTTTCTGGAGACAGCCAGGGCAAAGCGGATTCCGGCCCAGGTATACGAGTGCAATCTGGATTTTCGGACCAGCTTTGAAAGGGGATATAACCACTTCAAGCATTTCCTTCAAAGCGGACTGGCCATGCCGGACGGAATCGTGGCTGCCAGCGATGCCACGGCCAACGGGATTGTCAAGGCATGCCGGGAAAATGGAATCCGCATACCTGAGGATTTTTCACTCATTGGGTTTGACAACATAACCGAGGAATTGCCCTACATCGAGCTTACAACGGTGGCAGTTTCCCATGAGGAACAGATGGAGACCGCCGTGGAGCTGCTGCTGGGAATGGTGGAGGAGGGCGCGCCAGTGGGGGGAAAGGCTTCTGTGAAGCTGGAACCGAGGCTGGTGGAGCGCCGTTCCTGCAAGGGATAGACAAGGGATAAACAAGGGATAAAATGAAGGGCTGACAGAAGAGAGTATGCAGGCAACAGAAAGGAGCAGGCAGTATGCAGACAGATACAAAGGCCGGAACAAAAGGCGGCGTCCGGGAATTTTCCAGGAAACGCCGTCTTATGAATCAGGCAGGAAGCATTGTAAAGAATCCATACAATATCATGGTGGTGATTTCCGTGATATTCATGGTTTATCTGATTCTGATTCCTCTGGGACAGATGATTATACAGACGCTTACCCTGGCAGGCGCAGACGCGGCCAGGGTGGACGGGGGAAGGGAGGGGATGTTTACCCCCTATTACTGGAAACGGGTTCTGACCAGCAGCATTTCCCAGAAAATGCTGTGGACTCCCCTTAAGAATTCCTTATTGATATCCGTGTGCACGGCTGCGTTTGGAATTACCCTGGGCTCACTGCTGGCATGGCTCATGGTCCGCAGCGACCTGCCATATAAGAAATTCTTTTCCCTGGCCCTCATCATTCCCTATATGATACCATCCTGGTGCAAGTCCATGGCATGGCTGACCATATTCAAGAATGAACGCGTGGGCGGCGCCCAGGGCCTTCTGGGATTTTTGGGGATTCAGACACCGGACTGGCTGGCCTACGGGCCGTTTGCCATTATCGTGGTGTTAGTCATCCACTATTATGCCTATGCCTACCTGCTGGTGTCCTCGGCCCTCAGCTCCATCAACTCGGAGCTGGAAGAGATGGGGGAAATCCTGGGAGCCAGCAAGGCCAGGATACTTACAAAGATTACATTCCCGCTGGTGATGCCGGCTATTCTGTCCGCGGTTATCATGACCTTTTCAAAGGCAATGGGCACCTTCGGCGTTCCGTCGGTTTTAGGGCTTAAAATCGGATACTACACCGTATCCACCACCATGTACAACTCCATACAGAACGGGCAGAACCGGGTGGCGTTTGCCATATCTCTGATTCTCATAGCCATTGCCTCCTTCAGCGTGTTCTTAAACCAGAAGGCCATTGGTTCCAGAAAATCCTTCAGTACCATAGGAGGAAAGGGCAGCAGGAGCAATCCCATACGCCTGGGCAAATGGAGGCCGGTTATCGTGGGGATTCTCATTGCCTTCATCGCAGTGGCCGTTGTGTTTCCGGTGGTCATTCTGCTGTACCAGTCCTTTATGCTGGAGCCGGGCAACTACAGCCTCAGCAATTTCACCCTTCATTACTGGACCGGAGGTTCCGTGCCCACCATTGACCAGGGCGAGCCGGGTATATTTAAGAATCCGCAGTTCATGAAATATGTGGTCAACACCATCAAGCTGGTGGTGCTTACCTCCCTGTTTGCAACCGTGTTCGGACAGCTGATTGGCTATATCAATTCCAGGGGACGCAAGCTGTTCTCAGGAAAACTGGTGGAGCAGCTTGTATTTATACCTTACCTGATTCCATCCATTGCCTTTGGCGCCATGTACCTGGCTCTCTTTGCAACGGCTAAGAAAATAGAAATGTTCGGCTACCGCATCACCCTGGTACCGTCCCTGTACGGCTCCTTTGCCCTGCTGGTGCTTATCGCTGTGGTGAAGAACATGCCCTTTGCCTCCAGGGCAGGAACATCCAATATGCTCCAGATCAGTACGGAGTTAGAGGAAGCCGCCCAGGTGGAAAACGCGGGATTCCTGCGCAGGTTCTTTAAGATTGTGTTCCCTCTGTCAAAGGGCGGTATGATAAGCGGATTCATGCTGGTGTTTATCAGCATCATGAAGGAACTGGACCTGATAGTTATACTCATGACGCCCAGCCAGCAGACGCTGCCCTATATGGCGTACGCCTATTCGGCGGAAAATCTGATTCAGCTGTCCAGTGCAGTGACCATCGTTATGTTTGTGCTGGTATTCTTCGTCTACTGGTTTGCCAATACCTTTACGGACGCGGACATCACCAAGGGCTTTTAATGCGGGAGGATATGAAAGATGAGCAGAATTGAATTAAGAGGAATCAATAAATATTATGGCAGGAACCATGTGTTAAAGGACATCAACCTGGTGATTGAGGACGGGGAGTTTATGACACTGCTGGGGCCGTCCGGCTGCGGAAAGACAACCACCCTGCGCGTGGTGGCAGGCCTGGAGAAGCCCCAGGAAGGGTATATGTATATGGGGAACAGGGAGATTGTCAATGCGCCTGAAAAGTTTTATGAGGAACCGGGAAAACGCCATCTTAACCTGGTATTCCAGTCGTATGCCCTTTGGCCCCATATGACGGTATTTGACAATGTGGCCTTTGGCCTGGAAGTGGCAAAGGTGCCCAAGGAGGAGATACGAAGGAAGGTGGAAAATGCCTTAAAACGCATGAGGATTGAGGCGTTCATTGACCGGTATCCGTCGGAACTGTCAGGCGGACAGCAGCAGCGCGTGGCCATAGCCAGGGCCATTGTGTCGGAGCCGGAGGTGCTGCTTTTGGACGAGCCGCTGTCCAATCTGGACGCCAAGCTGAGAATCGAGATGAGAAGTGAAATTAAACGGCTCCATCAGGAGTTAGGCACCACCATTATCTATGTGACCCATGACCAGACGGAGGCCCTGACCATGTCTACCAAAATAGCCATTTTCTTTGAGGGTGTGCTGGAGCAGGTGGCGCCGCCCATGGAGCTGTACCAGAATCCTGCCTCCCTGCGTGTGGCTGACTTTATCGGCAATCCAAAGGTGAATTTCCTTCCGGGAAAGGCCAGGGTGGCGGGAGATACCATGACCGTGGAATCCGTTTTGGGAACCGCGTCTTATGACAGGAAGTCCTTTACCGGGGAAGCCCCGGGTGACGGAAGCTTTGAGGCAGTGGTCGGGGTGAGACCGGAGTTGGTGGAGATACTGGACGGACCCGCAGAGGGGAGCATAGAGGCGGAAGTATACTCTGTGATGCCGGCCGGTTCAGAGACAACCATTTACCTGGAGGTGGGCGGGGAACGAATCCTGTCCAAGCAGAACGGACTTAAGCAGTACAGTCCGGATCAAAAGGTGTGGCTGCGGATTAATCCGGATAAGATGAACGTGTTTTGCAAGGACAGCGGCAGGCTGGCAAAGCTGGCTGTCATGGACGCACAGCAGGACCAACAAAATTCAAATAAATGATAAAGGAGAAGAAATCATGAGGAGAAGAGGAAAACGTTTATTGGCACTGGCTTTGGCAGGCGTGATGGCTGCATCTGCGCTTACGGGCTGCGAAAAGATTGAGGACACAAAGGCTGCATCCGGGAACACAACAGCTGCCAAGGTAGCAGATGAGGGCAAGGCCGGGGAGCAGCCGGGAGCAGGAGAGACGCAGAAGGAGGCGGCTGGAGACAAGGCAGGGGAGAATGCGGCAGGGGAAAATGCAGCAGGAGGAAATGCAGCGTCTGCCCCGGAGGAGCAGTGGGCCGTGGACGCGGGACTGTATGAGGATGAATCCTCAGATGAACTGTATAAGAAGGCACTGGACGAGGAGGGCGGGAAGGTAGTCATTTATTCCATTTCCAGCCGTATGGCTAAGGTAAAGGCCAGCTTTGAGGAGGATTATCCCGGCATGACCCTGGAGGTATATGACATCAATGCCAATGACATGTCCACCAAACTGAGCACAGAGTACAACTCGGGTATACGCACAGCTGACGTAATCCATTCCAAGGAACAGACAGGGGATTACATGATTAATTTCTTTAACAAGGGAATCCTGCACAATTACCAGCCTGAATCCATTTACAAGAATGTGAACCAGGAATATTTAAAAGATATGACGCCTTTGTACTTTGAGACTGACTGGTGGTTCTACAATACCGGCATCTATACGGAAACCCCCATCTCCAACTGGTGGGATGTGACAAAGCCGGAATGGAAGGGAAGCTTCGTGCTCCAGAACCCAATCGGCACAGTGAGCTACATGGCCCTGTTCACCACTATGGTGGAGCATGCGGACGAGATGGCGGAAGCCTATAAGGCGTGCTACGGCGAGGATATTGTACTGGCGGACGACGAGCCCACGGCAGCCCATGCCTGGATGAAGCGGGTGCTGGAAAATGATCCGGTCATCTTTGACTCAAACAACGAGGTCATCCAGTCTGTGGGAGAGGGCAAGGAGTCAAAGCTCATTGGCTACACACCGTCCTCCAAGTACCGGGAGCGGGCTGACAAGGGGTGGAATATCGAATCTGAGCCCCTTAAGATGGAGCCTGTTTCCGGCGTGGCCTTCATGAACTTTGTGGCAGTGGTAAACGAGGCGCCTCATCCAAACGGAGCCAAGCTGCTGATTCGCTATCTGTTAGGCGGCGAAGATGGAAACGGAAATGGTATCAAACCATTCAACACCATCGGAGGATGGCCGGTACGCCCGGAGACAACCCCGGCAGAAGGCAATATCCCCTTGGAGGATATGAAGCTTTGGATGATTAATTATGACTTCGTCTATAAAAATCTGCAGGATGTACAGGATTACTGGTACCAGTTCCGGTAATATGCAGTGGCGTAAAGGAGAGGAGAGCTTCGGATGCCGGACATATTAGAGGGATACAGGAAGCAAAAGGAATATCTGATCTGCGTCGATTCAGACGGCTGTGCCATGGATACCATGGACTCAAAACATATAACCTGTTTCGGGCCCTGTCTGATTCCGGTCTGGGGGCTTTCACAATGGGAGCAGAAGATACGCAGGCGCTGGGATGAGATCAATCTTTACACCATGACCAGGGGAATCAACCGCTTTAAGGGCCTGGCCATGATTCTGGCAGAAATTGACCGGACATATAAAGCAGTGCCGGATGTGGATGCCTTTGTCCGATGGACAGGGGAAGCGCCGGAGTTGTCAAACCAGGCAGTAAAGGCCCAGTGGGAACGGACCGGAAAGGAGATATTCCGACAGGCACTGGAATGGTCTGAGGAAGTAAACCGGAAAATCGGGGCCATGCCGGAAGAAGCCAAATGCGCCTTTGACGGTGTGCGTGAGGCCCTTAAGGCGGCCCATGAGACAGCGGACGTGGCAGTGGTATCCTCTGCCAACAAAAAAGCGGTGGAGGAAGAATGGCAGAGACAGGGCCTGATGGAATATGTGGACGTGGTCCTGTCCCAGGACTCCGGGTCAAAGTCCGCCTGTATCAATGCTCTTCTGAAAAAGGGGTATTGCCCGGACCATGTGCTCATGGTGGGGGATGCGCCTGGGGACTGTGAAGCAGCGGCGGACAACGGGGTATATTACTATCCCATCCTGGTAAAGCATGAGGAGATGTCCTGGCGCCGGTTCCCGGCCGAGGCGCTAAAAAGGCTGGTCATGGGGGAATACGGAGGGGCCTGGCAGGAACAGATGGTGAGAACATTTCGCGATAATCTGTCCTGATGCCGGTATTTACATCTCCGGCTCTCCATCAGCAGCATGGTACATCTCCGGCTCTCCATCAGCAACATGGCATCACAAGTACCAGGCTGATGGAATCAGAGCATTTCCCCGGCAGGCTTTGCCTTGCAGTGAAGAATGGATTTTCAGGCCGCAGCGATGCTTCGTCTGCGGCCTTTTTTTGCGATCCGGGGAATGCGCGGCGTATTAATTTCCTGTTGGATTGTATGGGGTGTGCCTGGTTTTAATGGGGGGCGGGTGGGGTGAAACAGGCATTCCCTTCCTTTCATGGGGCTCTGGCAGGAGTCTGGTATTTCAGGCGGGGAGGAGAGTGGGGAAATGGGAAAGCGGGTATAAGGACAAACTGGCGCAGGGCTGAACAGGCAGCAGATTTAAGTGGAAAAAGCGCCCTGATTTATGTATAATGGAGACAGCGGTGAAAGCGGCATGAAGGAGGATTACATAATGGAAAATTTTGAGTTTTTTACACCAACCAGGATGATATTTGGAAAGAATACCCATCAGCAGGTAGGAAAGATTGTCAAGGAATACGGATTTAAGAAGGTGCTGGTGCATTTCGGCGGGTCCAGCGCTAAGAAGTCCGGACTTCTGGACGCAGTTACAGGCTCTCTTGAGACAGAGGGAATACAGTATGTGACGCTGGGGGGCGTACAGGCCAATCCCACTCTGTCTAAGGCCAAGGAGGGCATCGAACTGTGCCTGAAGGAGGGCGTGGATCTGGTGCTGGCTGTTGGAGGAGGCAGCGTGATTGACTCATCCAAGTGTATAGCAGACGGCGCAGGGAACCCGGATGTGGATGTATGGACCTATTTCCGCCAGGAGGCTGTGCCTGCCAGGGCATTGCCGGTGGGCGTCATTCTTACGCTTTCTGCCTCGGGCAGTGAAATGAGCGCGTCCTGTGTCATTACAAATGAGGAAAATGGATTTAAGCGGGGCTTTAACAGCGTGACCCACCGCCCGCTGTTTTCCATCTGCAACCCGGAGCTGACCTGCACGGTAAGCAAATACCAGACAGCCTGCGGAACAGTGGATATCATGATGCATACCCTGGAGCGGTATTTCAGCAAGACCAGGGATACGGAACTGACGGACCGCATAGCCGAGGCATTGTTAAAATCCACGGTGGAGGCAGGAAGGATTGCCGATAAAGATCCGGATAACTATGAAGCCAGAGCCGCTCTTATGTGGGGAGGAAGCCTTTCCCACAACGGGTTGACAGGGGCTGGAAGGGAGTTCTTCATGCAGGTCCACCAGCTGGAGCATGAGCTTTCCGGCATGTACCCATCCATTGCCCACGGAGCAGGTCTGGCAGCCCTGTGGCCATCCTGGGCCAGGTTTGTGTGCCCCAGTGATGTGAACCGCTTCGCACGTTATGCGGTCCAGGTGTGGAACATAGACATGGATTTTGACTGCCCTATGAACACGGCCCTGGCAGGAATCCGGGCCACAGAAGATTTCTATAAGAGCCTGGGTATGCCCTCTTCCTTAAAAGAACTGGGTGTGGAGGAAGAACGCCTGGAAGAAATGGCTGTCAAGTGCACCAACATGGGAAAGCGTACCCTGCCGGGCATCCGGGAACTGGGCAAGGAAGAGATGATGGAAATTTACAGGATGGCTTTGGGAGAGTAGCGGGTACAGGAGAATCGCGGATTCAGGAGAATCGCGGGTATGGAGATACCAGCCGCAGATGGATAATGGCCATAGAAGAATAATGGCCATAGGAGTTTAGCCTGCCCGGAAAATACGAAGGAGACAGAAAATGGATGCAATAGACAGGCGCAGAAGTATACGCAGGTTCTCAGACAAGGAAATACCCCATGAGGTTATCTGTAAAATTGTGGAAAGCGGGATAAAGGCACCGTCAGCAAAGAACAGGCAGCCATGGAAATTTATGGTCATTCAGGGACAGGCAAAAGAAAACATGCTGAGGGCGTTTCAGGCCGGAATCCAGCGGGAGAAGGCAGGAAAAGCTATGCTGCCGGACAGCAGCAGGCACCTGGGAGGCGCGGAGTACACGGTCCAAATCATGGAACAGGCGCCTGTGGTCATATTTGTCCTGAATCCCCTGGGGAAGGGGATGTTTTCTCCCCTCAACGACGAGGACAGGATTTATGAGCTCTGTAATATCCAGTCTGTCAGCGCGGCAATTGAGAATATGCTTTTGGAAGCAACGGATATGGGAATCGGCAGTCTGTGGATCTGCGACATATTCTTTGCCTATGAGGAGCTGTGCGCATGGATGGACTGCGGGGATGAGCTGGTGGCAGCCGTGGCCTTTGGGTATCCGGAGGAATCGCCGCCGCCACGTCCGCGCAAAAAGCTGGAGGACGTGGTAGTCTGGAAGCGCTGAGTCAGAACGTTGGGTTTGAAATGGGGAAATGGGGAAATTATGGCGCAGCCTATTGCCAACCACCCTCATATGTGCTATGATTCAGCTATAATTAAATAAAGTTCTTCGGGGCAGGGTGTGATTCCCTACCGGCGGTAATAGTCCGCGACCCGCTACGGCGGCTGATCTGGTGTGATTCCAGAACCGACAGTATAGTCTGGATGAGAGAAGAAGGTGTGTAAGTGGTAGATGAACAGGCCCCGGATTATTTGCGTATCCGGGGCTTTTATAGTGCACGCATTCCGAAGGACACATATACGCACGTAAGTGACCGGAAAACGGACACCAAGTGCTCATAACGGGCCCCTTCACTAGGTTCGTGGGAGACCTCACCAAGTGAAGGGTCATGTATCGCACGTAAGTGACCAAAATACGGTCACTAAGTGCTCATAACAAGGAGGATAGGGAAATGAAACAGAATCACTTACTCAGTGTAAGGAATGTAACCGTCATGGCCATGTTCGGCGCCCTGGCGGCAGTGCTTATGATTTTTGAGGTGCCGCTTCCATTTATCGCGCCGTCATTTTACGGCATGGATATCAGTGAGGTGCCGGTGCTTGTGGGTACCTTTGCCCTGGGGCCTGTGGCAGGCGTTGTCATGGAACTGGTGAAAATACTGGTGAAGCTGATACTAAAGCCTACCAGCACGGGATTTGTGGGGGAGTTTGCCAATTTTTGCTTTGGATGCTCCCTTGTGCTGCCGGCCGGTATTATTTACAGGCTTAAAAAGACGAAAAAGGGGGCTGTCATGGGAATGGCTGCGGGAACTGTAATCATGACAATTGTGGCTGTGATACTCAATGCGGTTGTTATGCTTCCGTTCTATTCCCATTTCATGCCCCTGGACACCATCATTGCTGCAGGCGCGGCCATCAACCCGGCTATCAGCAATGTGTGGACATTCGTAATCCTGGCTGTAGGCCCCTTTAATATACTGAAAGGCGCCATTGTAAGCCTGCTCACCGCCCTGGTCTATAAAAGGGTCAGCGTTATCATCCATTCGGATTCAGGACGGCGGGCGGTTAAGGCTTCTTAAGGATTAACAGCCGGCGCCGGGTGTGAATGAGATGAGGATACAGCCTGTTTTACCGGAAGCATTTCGATATATCCCCTGGTCCCTATGGGTTCCAGCTGAATTCTGGGATTTTCAGGGTCAGGGGCCAGACCGATGACCGACAGATCGTAACGTTCCATGGCTGTCTGAACCATCTGTATGGCCTGGCAGAAGTCCTCTTCCTCGAAGGGCTCTCCCTGAAACATGAGGTAACTGGCAGCCGGCAGCTGGATTACATCAAAGCCCTCCGGCACAGGACCGCTGTAGTCTGAGGATACTTCCACGCCCTGAACGTATTGGGATGTACCCTCCGGGCGGTATTGTTCGGGGAGCCAGAGGCATAACGGTTCGCCGCTTATGGATTTGATGCTGGTGAGAAGTCCCCACACATCACAGCCGGCTTCATTGCAGTAGGTCATGTAATCATACGCCTGGATGCCCCGCTTAAGGATGACCTTGCGGGCTGGTTTTTCAATGACCTGAATAAATACGTTCTTAATTTGTTCCATATTCATGGGCTCCTTTTCTGTGAATCTGTATTTTACGCCGTAGGGGGTCATCAGATACAGGGGAACGGGATGAGCGGCGTATTCACGGGGATTACAGCCGAATTCGCGGAGAAATGCCCTCTGGTATCCGTCCACGCTTCCGAATCCCAAATCAAAAGCAACATCAATGACTTTGCAGTCCTCGTCCCGCAGCCGCAGGGCGGACCGGGACAGTTTGTAACGCCGGATGTAGTCAGCCGGCGAAAGACCGGTCAGCTTCCTGAACAGCCTGGCAGAATACCAGGGAGAAAAATGGGAGGCCTTCGATAAATCAGCCAGAGTAATGGACTCCTGCCAGTGGCTCTCTATATAATCCTGCATTCTTTGGACTGCTTCTATCTGTTCTTTCATCTGTATCACCTCCGACGTTTATCATTATACAGAACCGGAAAAAGGATTTCTCGACTATTCTTGCCCATGTAAGTAAAAAACCACCACGGCAATATAGAACCGTGGTGATTTCCTATCTCTTAACATAACTCTGTAATCCGCCGTAGATAAATCCGCCGTACACGAATCCTGTGTACACGAATGCGGCGTACACCGCACGTTTACAGCGGGATGATTTCCCCGTCATCCGGCACCAGCAGATTGCCGTCATAGTATTCCCTGCCCTCAGCCGTATATAGGGCTTTGCGCTCCGACAGGTGTTTGTCCTCCGTATGCCATAGCACAAGGTTGGGGATGGAGAGCTCCTTTGCCAGCTCGCAGGCCTCTTTTACCGTGCTGTGGTGTTTTTCATAGGGTTCGAAGATATCACGGTCGCGGTACAGGCAGAAGGCTTCGTGAAGCAGCCAGTCACTGCCTTCCACGTAGGGGCGGCACTCCGCGTTGTACGGCTCATCCCCTGCGCAGGTAAACCGGCGGCCGTTTTTCAGAGTGGTGGTAAATCCGAACTGCCTGGCCTTGGTGGACAGGATGTCAAAGAAGGTGACGTCATAGTCCAAGATATGGACTGTCTCGCCGTCCTCCACCGGCACCAGGAAAATGCGGCTTCCAATCATCTTATAGAACTTGCCCTGGATCGTCAGGCGGCAGATGGTGGAGATGGTATCCACCAGTCCCTGGTGGCAGTAAATCTGCAGCTCGCCTTCATACTTTCCTTTTTTCATGGCAGCAGCCACCATGCGCACCATCCACACAATACCCATGATGTGGTCCGTGTGCTCATGGGTGACGAAAATGTTGTGGATATGGCACAGGTCCACATCCATATCCTCCAGGATGCGCAGGATGCCGTTTCCTCCTCCTGCATCCACCATGAAATATTCATCCCCGTCCTTTATGGCAAAACAGGTATTATAACAGCGGGTGGCCTGGGCGTTTCCTGTTCCAAATACGTATAATTCCTCCATTGGCATCTCTTCTCCTTAGAAAAAATTTAGATAATCTTAAACCTTTGTTCAGTTGGAAAAACTTTTCATTTCATTAAGAATATGTTACTATAACTTTAAATAAAATGCAATTGGGATTGGGGGAATATGATGATGAGGGATTTGGCATATCTTAAGCTCCTGGCAAAAGAATACCCCACAGTAAAGGAAGCCACCAGTGAAATTGTCAATCTGACAGCGATTTGCAGTCTTCCCAAGGGAACCGAATATTTTTTCAGCGACTTGCACGGGGAATATGAGGCGTTTATACACCTGCTGCGTTCTTCGTCCGGCATTACCCGGGAGAAAATCAAGGAGACCTTCGGCCACCTGATTCCCGAGGAGGAGCAGGTACAGCTGGCAAACCTGATTTATTATCCGGAGCGGAACCTGGCCCGTATGATGAAACAGGGGCACTACACCGAGGATTGGCAGAAAATCACCATCTACCGTCTGGTACAAAGCTGCAAGGAGGTGTCCTCCAAGTACACCCGCTCAAAAGTCCGCAAGAAGATGCCGCAGGAATTTGCCTACATCATTGACGAGCTGCTTCACGTGGACTACAACGACGATAACAAGAAACTGTACTATAACGAAATTATACACTCCATCATTGAGAATGACACGGCGGACAAGTTCATCATTGCCCTGTGCCATCTGATTCAGAACCTGACCATTGACAACCTTCATATTATAGGCGACATCTACGACAGGGGGCCAAGGGCGGACATTATCATGAATGAGCTCATGTGCTTCCACGATGTGGATATACAGTGGGGGAATCATGATATTTCATGGATGGGGGCAGCAACAGGAAATCTGGCCTGCATCTGCAATGTGCTGCGTATTGCCATCAGTTACAACAGCTTTGATGTGCTGGAGGATGGTTACGGCATCAATCTAAGGCCCCTTTCCATGTTTGCAGCCAAGGTGTACCAGGACGACCCCTGCACACGGTTCATGCCCAAAATTCTGGACGAGAACATTTACGATGCAGTGGACCCCGGCCTGGCGGCCAAGATGCACAAGGCCATTGCGGTGATTCAGTTTAAGGTGGAGGGCGCCATGATTAAGCGCCATCCGGAGTATGAGATGGACAACAGGGTCCTTTTGTCCGGCGTGGACTTTGAGAAGGGTACAGTGGTCATTGAAGGAAAAACATTTCCCATGCTGGACATGAATTTCCCGACCGTGGACCCAAAGAATCCTCTGGAGCTGAGCCGTGGTGAGAAGGAGCTGCTGCGCACCCTGCAGGCCTCCTTCAAGCATGGGGAACTGCTGCATAAGCATATAAGATTCCTGTACTCCCATGGGGCCATTTATAAATGTTATAATTCCAACCTCCTTTACCATGGCTGTATTCCCATGAAAAAGGACGGTTCTTTCGATACCATCACCATGAACGGGGTATCCTATGGCGGGAAGGCGCTGATGGACTTCTTTAACCAGCAGGTTCAGAATGCCTATTTCATGCCGGAGGGGACGCCCGGTAAGGAGCAGGCCATGGATATGATGTGGTATCTGTGGTGCGGGGCAAAATCCCCTGTATTCGGCAAGGATAAGATGACTACCTTTGAACATTATTTCGTGGAGGATAAATCCACATATAAGGAAGTGATGAACCCCTACTACCAGCTGAGCCTGAAGGAAGAATTCTGCAACCGCCTGCTGGAGGAATTCGGGCTTCCCGTGGAGGGCTCCCACATTATCAACGGCCATGTGCCGGTTAAGCTAAAGGATGGGGAGAAGCCCATGAAGGCGGGCGGTAAGCTGTTCATCATTGACGGCGGTCTCTCGAAGGCATACCAGAGCACCACGGGCATTGCGGGATATACCCTGATTTATAATTCACATCACCTGGCTCTGGCAGAGCACAGGCCCTTTGACCCTAAGAAGGAGAGCACGCCAAAGGTATCCGTGGTGGAGAAAGTAAAGAGCAGGGTGATGGTGGCTGATACGGATAAAGGAAAAGAATTAAAAGGACAGATAGCCGATTTGAAGGAGCTGGTAGCTGCTTACAGAGAGGGAACGATTAAGGAAAGGGTTGAGTAATGAGCAGGACAGAATTTTTGCAGGGACTAAAAAGTGAGCTGGAAGGACGGGTACCCTATTCCGTCATACAGGAGAATTTGCGGTATTATGACTCCTATATTATGGAGGAGGCTGCCAAGGGACAGACAGAGGATGAGGTCATAGAGAGCCTGGGAGGTCCGAGAATCATTGCCAGGACCATAGTGGACGCTGCCCTTGACACCGAGGACAGGCCGGATGGATTTGATTCCTTTGAATCAGAAGCATCCTACCGTTCAGGGCCGGCAGGAAGCAGCCAGGAAGAACGGGAACCGTTCAGGGGGAAAAAACCGGAGGTCCATTATGTGGACTTTGGCAAGTGGTATGTCAGGCTCATTGCCGGGCTGGTGGTATTCCTGGTCATATTCCTGGTGATGACTGTGTTCTTCGGCATCATGGGACTGGCTGGCTGGATTCTGTCCTATATATGGCCGGTGCTGCTGGTAATGCTGGCCGTGTGGATGTTCAGGGGACCCAGGAGATAATCAGAAGCAGATATTGGGCTGATGGGGCAGAAGTATATGGAAAAAGCATATGACCAAGGCATATGGCAAAAGCATATGAAAGAAACATATGAAAGAAGCACATGGCAGGAGCTGTTAAAAAACAGCTCCTTTTTCTTGACAAAAATGTGAATAAATAATATACTGTTTTTAATAAACGTAATATTTGCGTAATATTTACATTTTCAGGAAAATAGATGGAAGTTAGGAGAGTCAGCGTGAGCATAAGGGGATTAGGGAAAGGAATCATTAAGGCATCAGGGCTTATATGCCTGTGTGCAGGACTGTGGGCGGTGAACCCTATGGACAGCCAGGCTGCTGTAAAGCAGGCAGAGGTCCAGACCCGGTCCTCCTATGTAGTGAAGATAGAGGCGCCTGCTGTGGACGTACACAGAAGTGCCAGTGAAGGTTCGTCCAGACAGGGCCAGGTTATGAGGGGCCAGACTTATGAGGTGTTGGGAAGAACGGAACAGGGCTGGGTTAAGATACGCACCGGCGGAAGGGAAGGATACATAAAGACCTCCGGTAATGCCACGGTTGTGGAAAAAGCGCATGAAACCGTGGATGAGGATGCCAAGATGCGCCGTCAGGTAGTGGAGTATGCCCTTCAGTTCGTGGGCGGACGTTACCAGTACGGCGGTGTGGACCCCAATAAGGGAGTGGACTGCTCCGGCTTTACCAGATACGTGCTGGGCAAGGCTGCTTCCATCAGTCTTCCTCATTCGTCCACCGGACAGTCCTCATACGGGAAGGCTGTGACTGAGGAGCAGATGCAGCCGGGCGACCTGTTGTTTTACGCCGGAGGCGGGGGCATCAACCATGTGGCCCTGTACATTGGAGACGGGGAAGTGGTGCATGCATCCACAGAAAAGACGGGAATCAAGACGTCCCCATATAATTACAGAAAACCAGTTAAGATTGTAAGCCTGCTGTCCTGAGACAGCAGGTTTTTTTGTGATCTGGGCCGGGAGGGGAGCCGTATCAGGGAGGAAATTCATTTTTAATTCAAAATTACTACATAAAATGTTAAAAATAATGAAGGAAATATTAAATATGTCTAAAATTGTTGACGTGAGATAAAATTGTGATATAATACATTTGTAATGAATGTAACAATTATGTAATAAATAAACTCCGGCTACATTCAGTATAAAACCATGATGGGAGAGTTTCTTCAATGAGAAAAATGTTAGGCAGCCTTTTAAAGGCAGGAGCTGTATGCGGGATGCTGATGGTCATGAATCCATTTACTTCCCTGGCTGCAATCGGTCCTGGATTCACAGCAGGTACATACATTGCCACCATTACAGCGGAGAGCGTCAACATTAACAAAAGCCAAGACAGTGAAGAAGTACTGATGACAGCCAAAACAGGGAATACATACGAAGTCCTGGAGGATATGGGAAACGGATGGATGAAGGTCCGGGTCAATGAATCCGAAGGATTTCTGCCTGTATCCGGTAATGCTACCGTGGAGCAGGTAGGAGAAAGTGAGATGGCAGAGGTACAGCAGGATGCCATTGAATCCTCAGATACATATAAGCGCCAGCAGGTGGTGAATTACGCCATGCAGTTTGTAGGCGGAAGATATAAGTACGGCGGCAGCGACCCGCGTACAGGGACGGACTGTTCCGGATTTACCAGATACGTACTGCAGAATTCAGCAGGAATTTCCATGAACCGTTCTTCCGGCGGACAAGCCCAGCAGGGGATCGCCATTAGCGCTGACCAGATGCAGCCGGGAGATTTGATTTTTTACGGCAGCGGAAGAAGTATTAACCACGTAGCCATGTATATTGGCAACGGACAGATCGTACATGCTTCAACGGAGAGGACAGGCATTACCGTGTCCAACTGGAATTACAGGAATCCGGTGAAGATAGTAAATGTGCTAGGATAGGATTTTCAATATATATAAGCAGGGCCTGTCGGAGTATTCCGGCGGGCCTTTGTGCTGTCTGGCAGAACTAAAAGATAACGGTAATATGAAAATAGGAACGACCAAGGCATAAAAAAGAGACCGCTTCCTTTTGGAAAACGGTCCCTGTCAGGTCAATCTCTATTATGCAGCGCAAACATTTACTGCCTGTAAGCCTCTTGGGCTGTTTGTAATGTCAAATGTAACGGCCTGGCCTTCTTCCAGAGACTTGAAGCCATTGGAGGCAATTCCGGAAAAATGAACGAAAATATCCATTCCGTTCTCTTCGTTTGTGATGAAGCCGTAGCCCTTCTGTGAGTTAAACCATTTTACTGTACCTTTGTTCATGAAAGATACCTCCATAATATAATATTATATTTTCGATAAAAATAAAAATCACATATTTTTGTAAATCATCATAGGAATAATGACTTACAAAAATATGTGAAATCAAAATCTTATTAAAAATACCCATTAAACATACCATGTTTTACGGTTGAAGTCAAGGGAGAATTGAAAAAAATAGGGGAGTGAAAATAGGGAAGCAGATACAACGAAATTACAAAGAGTTGTCCCCGGATAGGGGAGCTATCCGGGGACTTCTCAAGGGGAGTATAAATAATTAATAAGGATGAGGTCATGGTTTAAGGGAAACCATTTTACCTCATATTATTTATAATATATTTTATGGAAAAAAGCAACCTTTTTTTATTTTATCGAATAAAAGGTGTGCAATTCTGCCATACTAAGGCTGTAACTAAAAAAGAATGTTTTTAGGAGGTATTGAAGATGTCTAATAAGAATAACTTCAACAACGACATGGAAAACAGCTCAAGAAACTGCAGCCAGCAGAATAACAGCCAGAACAGCTCTCAGAACAGCTCTAGGAATAGTTCTCAGAACAATTCTCAGAACAATTCCCAGAACAGTTCTCAGAACAACAGCCAGAACAATTCTCAGAACAGCTCCAGAAACAGCTCTCAGAACAGCAGCCGCAACAGCAGCCAGAACAACAACTACTAATATCGAAAAAGCTGCGGCGTACTGAGTACAGATGATGGAAGGAGCCTGCTTCGCATGACGCGGAGTGGGCTTTTTCTTGTCCTCACCCCATAGTAATGCCTGCATATATTGGTAGTAGGACACGAATGACAGGCATTAGCCCGGACAGAACGTGACAGAAAGGGAAGGTGAGTGGGAAATGACGACATTTCCAATGATATCATACAGACAGTTTGACCAATGGATGGAACAGGGAAAGATTGCGCAGCTGGTGGACCTGAGGGAGCCCTGGATGTTTGAGCAGGACAGGATATGGGGAAGCGTGAACATTCCCTATGATGAGCTTGAGAACCTGATGGGGGAAATCCGCAAGGACGGTACCATTGTATTTTACTGTGACAGGGGGGCCAAGAGCATGGTGGTCTGCCGGGACCTGTGGAGGATGGGCTATCACGCCGTGGACCTGGCGGGCGGAATGTTGAATTACAGGGGGAAATACATTGACAGGAGGCCGCTTTCGGCTTTAGAATAGAAACGTGATTATTCTATTTTAGAGGAGACAGAGCCATGAAAATAATGTTTGCATCGGATATACACGGTTCTGCATATTATTGCAGGAAGATGCTGGATATATACAGTGAATCGGGAGCCGGACGGCTTGTGATTCTGGGAGACATCCTGTATCACGGCCCCCGCAATGACCTGCCCAGGGAATATGCCCCCAAGGAGGTGATCGCCATGCTGAATCCTCTTAAGGACCAGATTTATGCAATCAGGGGAAACTGCGACACGGAAGTGGACCAGATGGTTCTGGAGTTTCCCATAATGGCTGACTATGGTCTGATGGTGTTGGAGGGAAAGGCTTTTTACGCCACACACGGACATGTATACAACCAGGATCACCTTCCGCCATTGCAGGACGGAGATATCCTGGTACATGGTCACACCCATATACTGAAGGCCGAGACCATCGAGGCGGAGGGGGGCAGGCATATTGCCGTGTTAAACCCAGGCTCCGTGTCCATCCCTAAGGGAGGCAACCCCAGCACCTATGCCATGCTGGAGGATGGGGTATTCTCCATACGGACCCTGGAGGGCGAAGTGGTCAAGGAACTGAAGCTGTAAAAAAGAGAGGCTGATTGAGAGGAAAAACGATTGAAAACATTTGAATTAATTGCCCCCTGCCATTTTGGGCTGGAGGCAGTACTTAAAAAAGAAATTCTGGACCTGGGATATGAGATATCCCTGGTGGAGGACGGCCGCGTCACGTTTATAGGAGATGACGAGGCCATTTGCCGCGCCAATGTGTTTCTGCGCACCGCAGAGCGGGTGCTTCTCAAGGCGGGAAGCTTTAAGGCGGAGACCTTTGAGGAATTGTTTCAGGGCACCAGGAATATACCCTGGGAGGACTTTATACCCGAAGACGGCAAGTTCTGGGTGGCAAAGGCTTCTTCCATCAAGAGCAAGCTGTTCAGCCCGTCGGATATCCAGTCGATTATGAAGAAGGCCATGGTGGAGCGGCTGAAAAACCGCTATGGAGTCACCTGGTTCCCTGAAAATGGAGCCAGCTATCCGCTGCGGGTGTTCCTCTATAAAGATATGGTGACGGTGGGCATTGACACCAGCGGGGAATCCCTGCACAAACGCGGGTATAGGACATTGACCAGCAAAGCGCCTATCACAGAGACCCTGGCAGCTGCCCTGATTCTCCTGACGCCGTGGAACCGGGACAGGATTCTGGTGGATCCTTTCTGCGGAAGCGGTACATTTCCCATTGAGGCGGCCATGATGGCTGCCAATATGGCGCCGGGCATGAACCGTTCCTTTCTGGCAGAGGAGTGGAGGAACGTGATCAAACGCAAATGCTGGTATGAAGCCATGGATGAGGCGGGGGACCTGGTGGAAGAGGACGTTCAGGTGGATATCCAGGGGTATGACGTGGACGGTGACATTGTGAAAGCCGCCAGAACCAATGCCCAGTCAGCCGGAGTGGACCATATGATTCACTTTCAGCAGCGCCCGGTCAGCGCACTGAGCCACCCCAAGAAATACGGCTTTATCATATCCAATCCGCCCTACGGGGAGAGAATCGAGGAAAAGGAGAATCTTCCCGCATTATACCGGGAGATAGGAGAGCGCTTTGCAGCGCTGGATGCCTGGTCCATGTACCTCATTACTTCCTATGAAGATGCGCAGAAGTACATTGGGCGGAAGGCGGACAAAAACAGGAAGATATACAACGGCATGCTGAAAACCTATTTTTATCAGTTCATGGGGCCAAAGCCACCCAGGCGCAGCCAGGAGAACGGTTCAAATTGAGAGGGCGGCTATGGTTGTTGTATCAGATATAGTTAGAAATGGAATAAGGAAAAAAGCAGCAGCCCTGTTTCTGGCTGTTTCATTGTCTTTGGGAACAGCCGGGTGCGGCCAAGCCAACAATCCTGCTGAGACACAATCTCCGGGCAGGATTCAGGACCCGGACGGGACACAGGATACCGGCGGCATACAGAACCCGGGCGGGATACAGGACAGCGGCGGCATACAGAACCCGGGCGGGATACAGGACAGCGGCGGCATGCAGGAACCGGGCGGTACTAGGGACAGCGGCGGCATGCAGGAACCGGGAGGGACACAGGACAGCGGCGGCATACAGAACCCGGGCGGGACACAGGATAGCGGCGGCATACAGAATCCCGGCGGGACACAGGACAGCGGCAGCGGCCGGAACCCGGGCGGAACCGGAAATCCTTCCGGAGCAGGCGGTTTTGCGGCAGCAGGAGGGGACACATCAGAGAACGGAGAGAATGCCCAGGGAAGCAGCACAGGAAGCAGCACAACCGGTGTGTACCAGTGGAACAGGCTGGATACGGCCAATATAAAGCTTCCTTCTGCCTATGATTACCGAAAGACAGGCAGGGCGCCCCAGATTGGAAACCAGGGGTCCCTGGGAACCTGTTGGGCGTTTGCGTCCCTGACAGCCCTGGAATCATCCCTGCTTCCGGGAAAGTCCATGACATTTGCGGTAGACCATATGTCCATGCACAACAGTTTCCTCCTGGGACAGGACGAGGGAGGGGAGTATACCATGTCCATGGCCTATCTTCTGGCCTGGCAGGGACCGGTGCTGGAATCCCAGGACCCATATGGGGACGGAGTTTCGCCGGACGGCCTTGCGCCCAGCGTACATGTACAGGAGATTCAGGTCCTTCCCTCCAAGGATTACGAGGCCATTAAACGGGCCGTGTACCTGAGAGGCGGGGTACAGAGTTCCCTTTATACATCCATGAGGGATTACCAGAGCCAGTCTGTGTACTATAACAGAGAGACCAACTCCTATTGTTACATTGGAAACGAAAAGCCCAACCATGATTCTGTCATCGTGGGATGGGATGATAATTACTCCAGGGAAAATTTTAATCTGGACCTGGCAGGGGACGGCGCATTTATCTGTACCAACAGCTGGGGAGAGGATTTTGGTGACCAGGGATATTTTTATGTATCCTACTTTGACAGCAATATCGGTGTTCATAATATTGTATACACAGGTGTGGAGCCGGTGGACAATTATGACTACATTCACCAGAGTGATTTGTGCGGATGGGTGGGTCAGATTGGATACGGACAGGAGGAGGCCTGGTTTGCCAATGCCTACAGGGCGGATAAGGGAGAGAATCTGGCAGCCGCGGGTTTCTATGCAACGGACAAGAATACGGAGTACGAGCTTTATTTGGCCCGGAATCTGCCCGATGCAGGGGGCGGGGAAATGGAGCGTGCCCTGGATAGGCGGATGTTGCTGGCAAAGGGCAGGCTGGACAATGCCGGTTATTACACGATTCCGTTGGATAAAAAAATCCCCTTGGAGGACAACGAAAAGTTTGCTATAATAGTTAAAATAATAACGCCTGGCACCGTACATCCGGTGGCCATTGAATACGACGCAGGGGACGGCATTGCCCAGGTGGACTTAACAGACGGCGAAGGGTATCTGAGCCATGACGGAAAGGTGTGGGAACATGTGGAGGAAACACAGTCCTGCAACCTGTGCCTGAAGGCATATACAAAGAAATAAAAGCGGTTTATAAAAGGAACAGAAGGCAGAGGATTTTTGATATGGGACACAGAATCATATTTGCAACGGGAAATGAGGGAAAGATGCGGGAGATACGCCTTATATTGGCTGATTTGGGGCTTCCCATACTTTCCATGAAGGAAGCGGGCGCCGAACCGGAAATCGTGGAGAACGGTTCCACCTTTGGGGAGAATGCCGAGATTAAGGCAAGGGCTGTGTGGAATCTGACCGGGGATATTGTGCTGGCAGATGACTCCGGCCTGGAGGTGGATTATATCGGCGGGGAGCCCGGTATCTACTCTGCCCGGTATCTGGGAGAAGATACGCCCTATGCAGTTAAGAACCGGAGTATCATAGAGCGTCTTAAGGAGGCTGGGGGCCAGGAGCGCAGCGCCAGGTTTGTGTGCAATATCGCGGCCATGCTGCCGGACGGCCAGGTACTCCACACAGAGGCTGTGATGGAGGGGCTTATCGCCGGTGAGCCGGCTGGGGAGGGCGGTTTCGGGTATGATCCCATTCTCTATCTGCCTGAGTTCGGCAAGACATCCGCTGAAATCACCATGGACCAAAAGAATGAAATCAGCCACAGGGGGAAGGCATTAAGGGCCATGAAGGAAGCCCTGGAAGGTGTGCTTAAGTAAGAGATGGAGAGGACGAAGGATGAGGATATTAATTGTCAGTGACACCCACAGAAGGGATGAAAATCTAAAAGAGGTAATCCGGCGTACCGGACCGCTTGATATGCTGATTCATTTGGGAGACGCAGAGGGAAGTGAACATGCCATTGCCACCTGGGTCAATGAAGACTGCGATTTAGAGATAATTTTGGGAAACAATGACTTTTTCTCATGCCTGGATAAAGAGAAGGAACTGATGATTGGAAGGTATAAGACCCTTCTGACCCACGGACATTACTATAATGTCTCTGTGGGAGCTGAGTACCTGAAGCAGGAGGCCAGAGCCAGAGGTTTCGATATCGTTATGTTCGGGCATACCCACAGGCCCTTCTATGAGGTGGAGAAAAAAGAAGGGGATAAGGATTTGATTGTGCTGAATCCGGGAAGCCTGTCCTATCCCCGCCAGGACGGACATAAGCCCTCTTTCATGCTCATGGAGATTGACAAAGAGGGGGAGGCTCATTTTTCGCTGAATTTTCTGTAGAATTTTTGTTGACATTTGGGAAGGCATAGTATATAATAATCCTTGCGTCGAGAGACGGGATTGGATGACAGGTTATATTATGCCGGCGCCGGGGTGTGGCTCAGCTTGGCTAGAGCGCCTGGTTTGGGACCAGGAGGTCGCAGGTTCGAATCCTGTCACCCCGATTATAATTAAATAGATTGATTTCATATTTCATGCAGGTGTAGTTCAATGGTAGAACACTAGCCTTCCAAGCTAGATACGTGGGTTCGATTCCCATCACCTGCTCTATTTTTTTGTCTGGGAAGCCTTTTGTATCAGGGCTTCCTTTTTTCGTGCCGCCACCTTGTGCACATTCTATTATACACGGTTCCATTTCCCACTGAACTGATACCATCCGGGTTATCCCGCCCGCCTGGCCATCCCGGCTCACCCGCCCGGCCATCCCGGCTCACCCGCCCGGCCATCCCGGCTCACCCGCCCGGCCATCCCGGCTCACCCGCCCGGCCATCCCGGCCATCCCCGCTCACCATCCCGGCTATTCCGCCCGGCCATCTCAGCCATTCCGCCCATCCTGCCCGCCCCGCCCGGTTCCGGGCTGATTTTCCCCCACCTTATATTACAAAGGCTGTCGTGGTACAATAGGCAGATATTCACCGGAACATGAGATACAGGCACGTCATTATGTTCAAATGTATGTACAGTTTTGTCCACATGGTTCCGGTCAAATTAAGGAAACCGTAAAACTAACAATCCTCAGCTGCACTTGCTATAATCAAGCTATCAAAAGGCACCTGGGAGGTATGGAGAGGATAAGACGTGAATTCAAGACAGATTGCATTTCTGAGACTTTTGCTGGAACATGAAGAGTATCTGCCCGTGGGCTTCTACGCAGGGAGAATGGATGTATCGGACAAGACGCTGCGCAGAATGATTCACGGAGTTAATGAGATTCTGGCGTCCTATAACGGAGTCATTGAGAGCCGGCCCGGAACCGGAATCAGGCTTGAAATCAATGAGGAGGAGCGGGAAAGGCTGATGAATTCAGCTTATATGATGGAACTTATGGATTCCGGCGCATTATCCAGGTCCTGGAACCAATTGTCCAGAAGAATGGATATCGCCCTGAACCTTCTGCTCTATTCGGATGAGGCCACCTCGCTGTCCGGACTTGCCTACAAATATTATGTAAGCAAGAGCAGCATAGCCGGGGATCTGAAAGCCCTTGTGCCTTTTGCCGGAAAGCATGAATTGAGAATCATCCAGGGACATGGGGGGACATCGGTAGAGGGAACAGAGAGCTGTCTGCGCAAGGCCCTGGCGGAACTGCTGCTGTATATTCTGGACAATAATATAAATGCCAATACCAGAGGCAATCCGGCCGCCACAGGCATGTTTGAGTCGGAAACGCTGATGACGATTCTGGACATCTTTACGGAGGAAGACCTGAATTTTGTGGAAGGACTCATAAAACACATTGAGACGTCTGCCGGTTACAGGTTTGACGAGCGGGAATACATGGAATTTTCCGTGAACCTGCTAGTGATGATTTACAGGGTGAGAAATGGGTTTCTCATGGAGCCGGTCTTAAAAAGCAATTACCGGAAACAGGAGAGGGATCCCCTGGATGCCATTGCGTTTGAGCTGGCCTCCCGTCTGAGCGGTTCTTACCGGTATACGCTGTCTGTATCCGAAACTTCACATATTTATAATGTTCTGGCCGCCACCCATCTTGGGAATTTCCTGATGCAGAAGGAACTGCCGGAGGAAGAATCCAGGAAAACGGCAGTGGCCTTCGGTGAAGATTTTATTGATGCGTTTTCTGTGATTACAGGAATCAATCTGAGAACAAAATCAACATTTTATGTGAACGTGATATCCCATATTACGCTGATGCTGAACCGGGCTGCATCCAGCACCCCGGCCAGGAATCCAATCATAGACATACTGCTTGAAAATTATAAGGGTACCATCAATGTATGTCAGATTATATGCAGAATACTGACGGAAAAGTTCAGGCTGCCGGAGATAAGTTTTGATGAGATTTGTTATCTGATGCTGTACATTCAGGGCGAGCTGCTGGCTGATGAGGAGAAAATGGATGTGATACTGGTTTCCAACATGTCAAACAGCATCACCAATATCCTGAAGCATAAATTATCCCAGAATTATCCTCAATGGACTGTGGTGAGCAGTGACTACAATCATTTTCTGGAAATGTCCCAAAAACAATATGATTTGATTTTATCTACGGTGCCCCTGGGGAGCAGGGAACATGTGATACCCTATGCGCTTATCTCGCCTCTGCTGGATGAGAAGGACTGCTCGGCCATCAACAATCTGCTGAAATCATGCCGCCACAGGGAGGATTTGTATTTGCGGGAACTTATGAGAGCCAGGAATGACCTGTACGATATCGGATGTGCCGTAGAAGTGCGGAACCGGAAGCCGATGGAGATTCCTGTGACAGGATTTTTAAAGGTCACTGCATTAAAGGAAGTGGAGTTTGTCTATGTCCATAATGAGGCGGGCATTAACCGCTGTCAGTTTGTGACGGATTTGCTGCAAAAGAAGCTGGATAAAGTGATTATGGATATGTCCAATTGGGATTTTATGCTTTTTGCGTCGAAAATGGTCTATCTCATGGACAATTGCCCGGATTGGGCCATGACGGAATTCATACAGAATATCATTACGGAGGGGAGATAATATGTATAAAATCATTGTTTTCACACACGGTTCACTGGCCGAAAGCCTGGTAAGGACATCGCGGCTCATCCTGGGCAACCAGCCTGATATCGAGACTTACTGTGTGGAGCCGGGGTGCAATCTGGAGGAGATGAGAAACGGAGTGGAGCAATCCATCCGGCGCTCCAATGATTCAGGCCAGGAAGTCCTGGTGCTTACGGATCTGATGTACGGAACGCCGTTTAACACCATGATTCAGCTGGAGGAGGAATGTTCCTTTACACACATCACGGGTACCAACCTCCCTTTGCTGATAGAGGCCATCAACCGCCGTCTGCTGGACGGAAACAGCAGAAGTTTCGCAGGATTGGTGGACACGGCCAAGGAAGGGATTGTAGACAGCCACGTTCTGCTGCAGATGAGCTGACAAGCACGGGCTGATACAGACAAGCGCTGGCTGATACTGATAAGCGCAGACTGACACAGATAGGAAAGGAGCAAAAGCATATGAAAAACATTGTTTTGACAAGAATTGACGACAGGCTGATTCATGGCCAGGTAGTGACTGCCTGGATTAAGCAGTATCCAATCAATAAGATACTCATTATTGATGACGAGCTTTCCCAGAACCGGCTGATGGAGCGCATCTACAAGGCAGCGGCTCCCATGGGGGTGGAGGTGCTGATACAGTCGGTATCCGAAGCCCGGGAGTTCCTGAAGGAGGAGCCGGTGAAGGGAGAGAATTTTCTGATACTTGTGAAGGTTCCGGAAATCATAGAATCACTTCTCAAAGAGGGGATTGAAATAAAGAAGGTGATTCTGGGCGGCATGGGGGCCAAGAACGGCCGGAAGACCTTTAACAGGAATGTGTCGGCAAGCGGTGAGGAGGTTGAATGCTTTAAACGGATTGTGGAAGGGGGAGTGGAAATCTTTTATCAGCTGGTTCCGAATGATAAGGCCGTTAACATCAGAAGCCTGTTTTAGTGAAGCAGGCCAGAATTTGATTTGGAGGAGGTAGCATATGAGTATCTTAACAGCCACATTATTGTCATTGTTATACTTTTGGGGAAATAGTGCATTTGTTCTGGGTGTAAACTGGTGGACCGTCATGAGGCCCCTTGTTTCCGGCTTCCTGGCCGGCGTTATCCTGGGAGACCCTGTAAAGGGCGCCATGGTGGGAGCCCAGATTAACATTCTTTATCTGGGATTCATCGGAGCCGGCGGAGCCCTTCCCGGTGATATCTGTCTGGCCGGCGTGGTGGGCACCACCATTGCCATTACGGGCAATCTTCCTGTGGAGACAGCCATGGCTCTGGCAGTTCCTGTGGGACTGCTGGGAACCATCATATGGGTGGTGAAGATGACGGTCAATACGGCCTGGGTCCGGGTAGCGGAAAAAATGTCGGCAAAGGGGGACACCAGGTACTATTGGATACCCAATATCGTGCTGCCCCAGCTGCTGCTGTTTCTGATGTCCTTTATACCCTGTTTCCTGATGGTATATTTTGGGACAGATTATCTTAAGTCTGTCATCCAGTTTTTGGGAGAAAACATAGTGGGCGTCCTTACCACCATCGGCGGCATGCTTCCCGCAGTAGGTATTGCCCTGACCTTAAAATCCATATTTAAGGGTGAGTCCGTGGTATTCTTTTTCTTCGGGTTCCTTCTGGTCCAGTATTTTGGGCTGGATATGATATCTCTGGGATTTTCAGCTGTTGTATTCACCCTGATTTATATGCAGTTAAAAGGCCATAAGCTGAGCGCCATGGGCGGCAGCCTGTTTGGGGCAGAGGGAAATAATGAGAACAAGTATGTACTTTTGGACAAGAAGACAATACGCAAATCCTGGCTCCGGTGGATTATGTTCAATCAGGCTAACTATAATTATGAGAGGATGCAGGGAACCGGTTTCTGTCACGCCATGGTGCCTGTCATCAATAAACTCTACCCGGATAACCAAGGAAAACGCGCGGAACTGATGCAGAACCATATGCAGTTCTTTAACACGGAGCCTCAGTGGGGGGCCTGTATCATTGGCCTGACCGCTGCTCTGGAGGAAAAGAGGGCCCAGGGCTCTGAGGAGATTACAGGGGATACCATCACATCCATTAAATCCGGTCTTATGGGACCGCTGGCAGGCATCGGAGATACCATTGACGGAGGCGTGGTGACGCCGCTGCTCCTTACATTATTCATCGGCATTACCAATACAGGCAACATCATGGGGGTTATTGGCTACATTATAGTGGAAGCCCTGTTTATGTGGACCATATACTGGCAGTCCTACAAGCTGGGATATGAAAAGGGCAGCGATGCCATTGTAACCATTATGGAAAGCGGTCTGATTAACCAGCTCATACTGGGCGCATCCATTATGGGGTGCCTGGTGCTTGGCGGACTGGTAGGCAATTATGTGACCCTGGGATTAAAACTTATGGTCCCTGTGGGCGGAGGCGTCATGTTCAATATCCAGGAACAGCTGTTTGACGTGATTCTCCCGGGAGCGCTTCCGCTGCTGCTGACCCTTGGCACATACAAACTGGTAAAGAAGGGCTGGTCGTCTGTCAATATTATCATCCTGGTTGCGGTGGTTGGTCTGGCAGGCGGACTTTTAGGAATCTTTGCATAATCGTTAGGAGGAAATATGACACAGGAATACAAATCTTTTTCGCCGGAAGAATTCCGGCTCCACAATGAAAAGCTTCAGGCTGAGATGGAAAAGCAGGACATAGACATGCTTATGCTCTCCACTCCTGAAAATATATATTATTCCACCGGCTACCGCTCCTGGTATACATCCAGCCTTTTCAGGCCGGTATATGTGCTGGTGCCCAGGAAGGGGGATCCGGCTATTATACTGAGAATACTGGAGAAGACCACGGTACAGTATACCAGCTGGACCAGCCGCATCTACTGCTGGGGAACTGCCAGCAGAAACCTGGGGCCTCTGGAGGGGGAGGAGCCGATCAGCATCATTGACAGAATCATAAAGGAAATCCAGCCGGATACAGGGACCATTGGCCTGGAGGCAGGAGACGGCATGCAGTACTTCTGGTCCATGGAGCTGCTGAAGAAAATCATGGATTCCCAGCCGGACATCCGTTTCACGGATGGATCCCTGGCTATACAGAGAGCCAGGATGGTGAAAACGCCATGGGAAATTGAACGAATCCGCCATGTGTGCCGGATAACGGAACAAGCAATATTGGAAACAGGAAAGACTATTGTGGCGGGAGAGACAACGGAGAAGGACATATCCAAGGGCATTGCCATGCGCATGGCCCGGGGCGGAGTGGATAAAATATCGTATCTGACCGTTACCAGCGGTATTGACAAGTACTGCACATTCAATACATATGCCACAGACCGTGTGGTTCAGAAAGGTGAGTATGTTCTGGTGGATATCAGCGGCCACATTGACGGGTATGCGTCCGACCTTACCCGGGTGTTCTATCTGGGAACCGTGCCACGGGAGGAACGGGAAATGGCAACGACGGCCAGCGGCTGTGTGGCGGCGGCAAAGGAGGCCATGAAGCCGGGGGTTTCCATTGCTGAGATCAACCGCATCTGCGAGGGATACATCCGGGATTCCAGATTTGGGAAATTTCTGCTTCACTCCAGCGGACACTGCATCGGCCTCAACGTGGTGGAGTATCCCACTATACACGATGAAGCCAATGAAAAACTGAAGCCAGGCATGGTGTTTGCCGTGGAAAACGGAGTGTATCCCTATGACCTGGAAAAGGGAGTGGAGTCCATTTATCTGTCCTTTCGGATGGAGGATGAGGTGCTGGTGACAGAGGACGGCGCGGAATGGATAACCGGTCCGGGAGAGCCTGTGATTGAAGTGGGGGCAAACCACTGACAGGTGGCATGGAAATATGACATAAAATGCAGAATATAAAATACAGAATATAAAATACAGGGCGCCGGACAATCTTACTGTCCGGCGTCCTGTTGGTTTAATGCCCCCGGAATTTGTTTCATGCAGAAGGTTATCTGTTTTCCCTTCTGACCCGGCAGGGATTTCCGTATGCAACGGTATTGCTGGGAATATCTTTTGTAACCACACTCCCTGCCCCGATCACCACGTTGTCGCCAATGGTGACACCCGGCATAATAATGGCGCCTCCGCCAATCCAAACATTGTCCCCAATCACAACAGGAGCTGTCTGTGTCCTGCAGAACGCAAAGGAACCGTCCTGCTGCGGTACTCCAAACCGGTCCATTGCATTTGTGGGATGAAAGGCCGTATATATCTGCACATTAGGGGCAATGAGCGCATTGTTCCCGATACGTATCACATTATCATCTAAAAATGTGCAGTTCATATTGACTTCACAGTTGTTTCCAAAATAAATATTGTTGCCGTAGTCCGCAAAGAACGGCGCGGTGATCCAAAGGGCTTCCCCCCTTCCGCCTAACAGCTCATTTAAGATCTGATTCTTTTTCAGTGTATCCGCGGAATCCGTGCTGTTATAATCCCTTACCAAATCCTTTGCTCTGTGCCACTGTGTTAATAATTCTGCATCGCCGCAGTCATAGAGCTGTCCTGCCAGCATTTTTTCTCTTTCCGTCATGGCTCCTTACTCCTGTCTTTTCATCTGGTTTTATTATAACAGAGATAAAATAAAAAGGAAGCTCTGTAATGGTGCAGTTTTACCGGTTCAGATACCGCCACAAGGTAGTCCTGCTGATACCCAGCTTTTTTGCTGCTGCGGTCTGGTTGCCTTTGCAGGCATTCAGGACATAGTGCACGATATCCCGGTTCATCTCATCCAGAGACTGGCTGGTATCCAGGCAGAATGGGGAGGGATGGGAAACCGCCAGCCTGGAGTTTCCCGGAACGGCATCCGCGTCCTCTTTGGTGGAGCCGGAGCATGCATGGACCGGGAACGGAAATCCGGAAAACAGAACATTTTCCCTCTGGATTACTTCCTGTATGGTTTTTGCGCAGATGTAGGGGCCGTCTGTCCGTATGACGGCCTCCTTTAATATCCGCTTGAACTGGGTTCTGTTGTAAGGGTACTCGTATTGCTCCAAGAGCGCGGCCGCTTCATCGTCAACCCCCACCACCTGCCGCCCCAGTTCCTGGTTCAGGGTATTGATATAGAGACCGGCAGATGAGATGATGTCTTCCTTTTGTTCCCTCAGTGGTTTGATAGGCACCAGAATGCACCCCAGGGCATTGGTGTATTCAAAGACCACGTGGGGGGTGGCGCTTCCCGCGGTCTGGGTGCAGGAAAATATCAGATGGTTGCGCACATGCATGTTGGTGTCCAGTATGATGGAGAGCAGCTGCTTCTGCTTGGGCTTTTGCAATGAGTCCAGGTTGGAAATGTAGATGGTATTTCCGTTGTCCGTAAAGGGCGAGTTGTAATGTTTGGTGATGAAGTCCCAGCTTTTATCGCTGATAAGAGAGCAGTTGATGACGTAGAGCGGGTTGTCACACAAGGGGCTCTTTGCATAGTAGATATGAGCCACCCGGTCCTTTCCTGTGCCGATTTCCCCTGTTATCATAAGGCTCAGAGGGGACGGAGACGGAGCCGCATCCTCGGTATTGGTAAGGATTTCTCTGGCCAGCTCCGTATTGCTGTAAAAGCTGTCCATAAAGCTGTTCTCCGCAGCCTGCTTGTCCATGATGGTCACCCCGTATTTTGAGTAGGCCAGGGGAATCTCAGAGCGCATGATATGGAAGATGATGTAGGGGCTCAGGGTCTCATCCACCAGATGGGAGGTGATGGAGTACATCTGGTTGTTTACTGTAATAAAGAAGGAACGCTTCCGTCCGGTGCAGCATTGCTCCAGTTCATTCTGGAGCTTTGCCTGTATGGGGACCGCGATCTCATCCTCCAGCGTGGTGTAGATGCATTCGCCTGTCCGGGACAGCACCAGGAAGCGGTTGGCGCTGCTGTCTAAGAGCTGGTGCATAAGGGACAGGGAGTGGTATAAATCCCTGTGGGTCTGCCAGGTATAGACTGCCTGGTCAACAGCGGCTTTCAGGCTTTCCATGCTGGAGGTGAGAAGGATAGGGGTTATGCCGATCAGCTTGGCATAGTTGTAGGGCACCGTATCGCAAATGACGGTCTTGTAACCCTGCTCCTTTAGTTTGTCCAGAAGGGAGCTGGCTTCGGACGTGGTGTTGATGGAAAATATATCTGTAGGTATTTTAAGAACATTGCATATGCTTTTTGCAATGGTGGTCAGGGAACGGAATCCCAGGACCGCAAATTTTGTTTTTGTATTCTCCGCTGTTTTCAGGCAGAGAAGAACGTCATAATAATCAATTCCAATGTCAATCACAGGGATGGGCACGCCTTTCGCAATGCGGCTGGCGGTATTGGCCCTTGAGATGATGATATCATAGTTCCTGTAATGTTCCTTTGCCAGGGAAAGTCCTGTTTCCACATTGCCCAGCATGGCTGTCAGCTGGATATCATCCCTTTGGCCTGCGTACCGTTTCATTAATGTTACCAATCCCTTATAGGGAGCAATTCCAAGTATCCTGACTTTTTCACCCATTCTGCCTCCTCTGGAAAATACAGCTTCCGAATGTTGCAATTTTAAACATATTATACAACATTTTCCTTGAATTGAAAAGCCCCCCTATATTACAATAAACTATGGAGCTGATAGAGGAAACTAATATGTTTCAAAAGTGAACGATAAAGGAAAGTTGGGAGCCAATGGAAGAGAGATATCTGATTATTGCGGATGATTTTACAGGGGCAAATGATACGGGAGTGCAGTTAAAGAGGAGAGGATATCCGACGGAAGTCCTATTTGCGGGAAAACCGGTGGATTCACAAAAATCAATTGTGATTGATACGGAGAGCAGGAATGCCTTGCCCGGCCATGCCTATGAAATCGTGCGTCATTCATTAGAACAGGTGGATTTCGGACAGTTCCGCTACATAATAAAGAAAGTGGATTCCACTATGAGAGGAAATATTGCCCAGGAAATAAAGGCAGTGGATGATGCTTTTTGCCCGGAGCTTGTGGTGTTTGCCCCGGCCCTTCCCGCCTTGGGCAGGACCACTATGGACGGGGTGCAGTGTTTAAACGGTGTGGAAATCTGTAAGACAGAATTATCCAAGGACCCCAAGAATCCGGTAATGGAAGATAACCTGGTAAAGCTGCTGGGGCAGGTTTATGAGGAACCGGTGCTGTTAAAATACCTGCCGGACGTAAGAAGCCAGTCCTTTTCCCTTGACGGGGGCCGGATCTTTGTATGCGACGCTGAGTCGGATGATGACCTGAAACGGATCATTGCGGCAGTCAGGCAGGACGGGCGGCGGGCCCTGTATGTGGGGACGGCGGGAATGGCAGACAACATGATGGAACTGGAAAAGCCCACCCTTCCGTCCTTTGGCGTGGTGGCCAGCATCAGTTCGGTGGCCAATGAACAGATGCATTACTGTGAAAGGGCCGGATACGCCATGGTCAAGGTACCTGTGGCCCAGCTCATGACGGGAACAGCCCGGCCTGAGGAATACCGCGACATGGCTGTGGAATATTTAAAGAGCGGGAGAGATACCATCCTTCTTACAGATACGGCTTATGACCGGGAACTGATTGAGCTTTCCCAGGAAGTGGGAGAGAAAAGCGGGATGGATTTGACTGAGGTGGGGGATTATGTGCGCTCACTCATAGGCAGGATGGCCAAAGAGGTGCTGGACTCGGTTGAGGTATCGGGGGTATATCTCACCGGCGGGGATACGGCCCTGGGTATGCTCATGAACATCGGGGCGGACGGTTCCGAGATACTGGCTGAAATCCTGGTGGGCGTCCCGCTGGTAAGGGTTAAGGGCGGGGCCTGTGAGGGACTTAAACTGGTAACAAAGGCAGGAGCTTTCGGCACAGAGGATGCTGCGGCGTTTGCCATGAGGAAAATAAAAGAAAGAGGAGGAATATAACCCATGAGAGAATTTTTACTGCCTTATGGAAAGGAAACACTGAAAGCGGAAATTGAAGAGGAGCACCTGGCCGGTGTGCTTGTATCAGAACTCCATGATTACAAGGCACCCATGGAGGGAACCCAGCTGGTGCAGGAGGCGCTGGAGCATCCCATCGGGACTCCCAGGCTATGTGATATGGCCATTGACAAGAAAAAGATTGTGGTGATTTCGTCTGACCACACAAGACCTGTGCCCAGCCACATTATCATGCCTCTCATTCTGAAGGAAATCCGCAGGGGCAATCCGGATGCTGATATTACCATTCTTATTTCCACAGGACTTCACAGGGAGACGACCAGGGAGGAACTGGAGTCAAAGTTCGGCCCTGAGATTACGGAACATGAAACCATTATAGTCCATGACTGTGATGACACGGACAACATGGTTTATCTGGGCAAGCTGCCTTCAGGCGGAAATATGTACATTAACAGGCTGGCAGTGGAAGCGGACCTGCTGGTTGCGGAAGGGTTTATTGAGCCTCATTTCTTTGCCGGTTTCTCAGGCGGCAGAAAAAGCGTGCTTCCGGGCGTGGCCAGCCGTGAGACGGTTATGTATAACCACAACTCAGCTTTTATTGACGATCTGCATTCAAGGACCGGTATCATCGAGGGCAACCCCATCCACAATGACATGCTGTACGCAGCCAGGGTGGCGGGTCTGGACTTTATCGTCAATGTGGTGATTGATTCCGCCCATGACCCCATCTTTGCAGTGGCAGGGGACTGTGATCTGGCCCATCGTGCGGGCAGGGATTTCCTGGCTTCCAAGTGTCAGGTGGATGCTGTTCCCGCAGATATCGTAATATCCACAAACGGGGGCTATCCTCTGGACCAGAACATTTACCAGTCCGTAAAGGGCATGACGGCAGCAGAGGTGACGGTGAAGGAGGGCGGCGTTATCATTATGCTTTCCAAGGCAGCGGACGGCCACGGCGGCAAATATTTCCATGAGACCTTCCGGGATGAAAAGGATTTAAACCGTATGATGAAGACCTTCATGGACCGGAAACCGGAGGAAACCATCATAGACCAGTGGCAGTCGCAGATTTTTGCCAGGGTCATGTTAAAAGCCAGGATTGTGTTTGTATCTTCCTGCGATGATAAACTGGTGGAGGAGCTTCACATGATTCCGGCCCACACCATGGAGGAGGCCCTTAACAAGGCAAAGGCAATGGTGAATAAGGAAGATTACAAGGTAACGGTAATACCGGACGGCGTGTCTGTTATCGTAAGAGGATAAGAGGGGGATACGGATTTGAAGTTTATTTTAATACCTGATTCATTCAAGGGGACCTTAAGCTCCAGCCAGATTTGCGCAGTGATGGATGAGAAGATAAAAAAACACTTTCCTGACAGCCTGACCGTCTCCATACCGGTGGCAGACGGGGGCGAGGGATCCGTGGATGCCTTTATCACGGCAGTGGGCGGTGTTAAGGAGTATGTCACGGTTAAGAATCCCTATTTTGAGGACATGGAATCTTATTTCGGACTGATAGACGCAGGACAGACAGCTGTTATCGAGATGGCTTCCTGCGCCGGGCTTCCCCTGGTGGAGGACAGGAAGGATCCAAGGCTTACCACCACCTATGGGGTGGGACAGCTGATTCTGGCCGCAGCCCGTAAAGGCGTGAAGAAAATCATTGTGGGCCTGGGGGGCTCATCCACCAATGACGGAGGCTGCGGCGCTGCGGCCGCGGTTGGCATTAGGTTTTATGACAGGGACGGCAGGCAGTTTATTCCCACCGGCGGAACAACTGCCGATATTGACAGAATCGACCTGTCCGGAAGGGACAGCCTTCTGGAGCAGGTGGAGATCGTCACCATGTGCGATATCGACAATCCCATGTACGGACCTGTAGGAGCGTCCTTTATCTTCGGACCCCAAAAGGGAGCGGATGAGGTCATGGTCCTTCAGCTGGATGAGGGAATCAGGAATCTGAGCAGGGTCATTGCCCAGGCAACGGGAACCGATATTAGCCAGGTGCCGGGAACAGGGGCGGCCGGAGCCATGGGCGCAGGCATGATTGCGTTCTTTGGATCCAGACTTCAGATGGGGATTCAGACCGTGCTGGATACGGTGCGGTTTGATGAAATCATAGGCGACGCGGACTACATTCTTACAGGCGAGGGTAAGCTGGATTCCCAGAGCCTGCGGGGCAAGGTAGTGATTGGAATTGCAGAGAGGGCTAAAAAACAGGCCAAATCCGTGATTGCGGTGGTAGGCGGAGCAGATGACGACGAGATTGGAAAGGCCTACGATATGGGTGTGACAGCGGTGTTCCCCATTAACAGGCTTCCTCAGGATTTTTCCGTCAGCAGGCACCGCAGCCAGGAGAACCTGGCTTATACGGTAGATAATATTATCAGGCTTATAAAAGCCGGACAGGGGGAACATTAAGTATGAAGATTTTACAGGCAGTTAAGAAGATTCCGGGAGGTTTGATGGTAGTGCCGCTGCTTCTGGGAGCAATTGTCAACACCTTTTTTGGAAATGTTTTGTGGAGCGCGTTTGACGGAACCTTCACCACATATCTGTGGAAATCAGGGGCCATGCCCATCCTGGCTGTTTTTATTTTCTGCAACGCCACTACCATAAATTTTAAGAAGGCCGGCGTTACGATATATAAAGGCGTGGTCATCACGGCGGTAAAGGTTGGAATCGGCATTATAATCGGACTGATTTGCGGTACTCTTTTTGGGGAAAAGGGATTTTTGGGACTTTCCACCCTGGCCATTGTAGGCGCTCTGGCCAACTCCAACGGCGGACTGTACGCTGCCCTGGCCGGAGAGTACGGCGATGCGACCGACGTAGGCGCGGTATCCATTCTTTCCATCAATGACGGCCCCTTCTTTACCATGGTTGCCCTGGGAGCGGCCGGTGTTGCCAAGATTCCCATGTCTATTCTGATAGGCTGTATTGTCCCTGTTATCGTGGGATGCATACTGGGCAACCTGGACGAAGATATCCGCAAGTTCTGTGAGCCCGGAGCCACTATGCTGATTCCTTTCTTTGCATTTCCTCTGGGAGCGGGACTGAACATCATGAACCTGTTAAAAGCAGGAGGCCCCGGAATCCTTCTGGGCGTTGCCTGTACCCTGATTACCGGTTTGGGCGGCTATCTGATTTATAAGCTGCTGCGCATGGAGTATCCGGAAGTGGGCGGAGCCATTGGAACCACAGCCGGCAATGCTGCCGCCACACCGGCATCGGTTGCAGCTGTGGACGCCACCCTTTTAGCGGTAGCGGAAGCAGCCACTGCACAGATTACCGCTGCCATCATTGTGACAGCTATCCTTTGTCCCATATTTGTTTCTTATCTGCATAAAGTAGAGGTGCGTAAGCGTGGAAGATAGAAAAATAATAGGTATTACCATGGGTGATCCGGCCAGTATAGGACCTGAGATTACCGTGAAGGCACTGGCCGACCAATCCATATATGAAGCATGCAGGCCCATTGTTGTGGGAGATGCCTGTGTCCTGGAAGCCGCGCTGAAAATCGCGGGCCATGAGGAGATGAAGGTCCGGGCCGTAAAGGATGTGAGGGATGCTGTCTTTACCCACGGGACCATAGACGTGCTGGACATGGGTCTGGTTTCCATGGATGAGCTGGTGCGGGGGCAGGTGTCCGCCATGTGCGGGGACGCTGCGTTCCGGTATGTGGAGAAGGTAATTGAACTTGCCATGGACGGACAGGTGGATGCCACGGTCACCAATGCCTTTAATAAGGAGGCCGTGAACCTGGCAGGCCATCACTATTCCGGCCACACGGAGATTTATGCTGATTTGACCGGAACCAAAAACTATACCATGATGCTGGCCCATGAGAACATGCGGGTGGTCCATGTGTCCACCCATGTGTCCCTGCGGGAGGCCTGCGACCGGGTTAAGAAGCAGCGGGTGCTGGATGTAATCCGCATTGGGGATAAGGCGTGCAGGGAGATGGGAATTGAGAACCCCAGGATTGCAGTTGCGGGGCTGAATCCCCACAGCGGTGAGCACGGTCTGTTCGGGCAGGAGGAAATCCAGGAGATCATCCCAGCCATTGAGGCTGCCAGGGCAGAGGGAATCCAGGCAGAGGGCCCTGTGCCCCCGGATACCGTGTTCTCCAAAGCCAGGGGCGGCTGGTATGACATCGTGGTGGCCATGTATCATGACCAGGGACACATCCCCCTTAAGGTGGTGGGCTTTGTCTATGACCAGGAAAAGCAGGCCTGGGACGCGGTGGCCGGCGTCAACATCACCCTGGGGCTTCCCATTATCCGTGTGTCTGTGGACCATGGAACGGCCTTTGACCAGGCGGGAACCGGAACAGCCAGCGAGCTGAGCCTGAAGAATTCCCTGGAGTACGCAGTCATGTTTGCCAGGAACCGGAAGCAGAAGAGTGTATAAAAATACGTGTATAAAAATACAGGACACCAGATAATGTAAGCTATCTGGTGTCCTTATTACTATGAACAGTCCTTTACCGCTTACAGCACAAACATCCTGGCTGTCATCAATTCATTGATGGAACGGGCGGTATAGGAAACCGTAAAATCATCGGTCATCACCATTCCGGGATAATAGGAAGCCCTCAGGGCCTGGAAATGGTCTTTGAAGTTGATTTCCATGACAATGGTTTCAGGCACCTCCAGATGGCAGGTATCCTTTGTGAGAAGGGCATTCTTCGCGCCTTCCTCAATAAGCTCCTGGGCCATCTCCGGCGCCAGGTTGACGGTGGCTGCGCCCATGCCTTCCTTCACTGCCACCGCCGTGATGCCGGGATCGTATTCATGGACATGGCTGCAAAGATTTTTGTCGCCGCTGATGAATACCGAGGGAACGCCCAGGGATGCACCCACATAGGCGTGCATGAGGAATTCCGAAGCCAGTTTGCCGTTGAATTTAATGTAATTGGTCTTGCGGTTCATGGTGTGGGCCAGGGGGCTGCCGTTGGTACCGGCAGGAGAGTGGTATCCCACGAACATGAGGGCGTCAAAGCTCTGGTCCAGACCGCAGACCATGGAATCAGGGGAGTATTTCCAGCCCAATATGATTTTTGCTTCCTTTGGAAGAAGGGAGATATCCATGTTTCTGCCGGATTCATGGGCATCCTTTATGTAGATTTCTGTTGCTCCGGCTGCCAGGGCTCCCCTGCATGCCGCGGCTGCCTCCAGGGTCATTTCCCTGGCCATGGGTCCGTGTTCCAAATCACCTAAGTTGGTGGAGCTCCAGGAAGTGGAGCCAGCCACCCCCTCAAAGTCCACACTGATATAAACCTTCATAATTTTATTCCTCCTGTATTCTGGTTTTTCTAAGCAATATCACGTTTTAAAAGTTTCAGGGCCAGTTGGGCCTGCAGCTGCACTCCCAGCTTAAGACATTCTTCGTCGATATCGAAGTCCTGGCTGTGAAGGGGGGCTGTAATGCCTTTTTCCCTGTTGGCGCATCCCAGATGATAGAAAACTCCCTTTGCCTTTTCCAGGAAAAATGAAAAGTCTTCCACCCCCAGACTGGGGAATTTCTTTGGATGGATGTGTTGGCTTCCAAGGACCTCTTCGGCTGTCTCCACCAGCACATCCACGATTTCGTCTGAGTTTATGAGGGCGGCATATCCCGGGACAATGACAACCTCCCCGCTGCCTCCCATGGCCTGGCAGGTACAGCTTACCTGACGGGTCATGGCGTCAATGATTTTCTCTCTCACGGCAGGGTCCGTGGTGCGCAGGGTGCCGGTCATCTCTGTCTCGGCTGCCACGATGTTGCCCGCGGTTCCGCCGTGTATGGTCCCCAGGGTGAGGACTGCGCTGTCCAGGGGTGAGATGCAGCGGCTTACCAGGGTCTGCAGGCTGTTTATGACAGCAGCAGCCATGACAATGGCATCCACTCCCGTATCAGGATAGGCGCCGTGGCAGCTCTTTCCGTGGACCTTTATGTGAATCTCATCGGAGGAGGCATTTAAATCCCCGTAGCGGATTTCAATTTCTCCTGTTTCGTGGGTAGGCATTACATGGAGGCCGGTTACGTAGTCCACATGGGGGGATTCCATGCAGCCTGCCTCCACCATGGGAAGGGCGCCTCCCGTGGTCTCCTCCGCGGGCTGGAAAAAGAACTTCACACACCCGGACCATTCACTCCGGGATTCCATCAATATGCGGGCCGTGCCAAGGGCAATGGCCACATGGGCGTCATGGCCGCAGGCATGCATATGGCCGGGATGCAGGGAGCAGAAGGGACGGGCAATATCCTCTGTCAGAGGCAGGGCGTCCATGTCGGCCCGAAGCGCCACCGTATTGCCGGAGCCGGGCTTCTCTCCCTGGATCATGGCCACGATTCCCGTGCCCGCCACAGGGAATTCGTAGGAAATGCCCCACTCATCCAGAAGGCCGCAGATATAGGCGCTGGTCCAGTGCTCCTTAAAACCCGGTTCGGGATGCTGGTGCAGTTCCCTGCGGATCCGTACCAGCTGGGGATATAATTCTTCTGTCCGTTGTTTTATATTCATGGTGTCATCCTTTCTGCAGAGCTGTATCCGGTCCCGGAATCATTTCCCCTCACATAGATCCTGGGGGGCCGTCTGGTGAGCCGGGCCACGATTTCGTTTTTATTGGTGCCTGCCAGACGGCTGACCGCGTCGATGTCCAGCGTGTTTCCGCTGCCGTCCCCGTATATGATGACCTGGTCCCCTATCTGTGCCTCCGGCACATCGGTCAGGTCAATCATGCACTGGTCCATGCATATGACTCCGATCACCGGGACCTGTTTTCCCCTGAGGGTGACCATGGCCTTGCCACGCAGGTTCCGGGGATAGCCGTCCGCGTAGCCAAAGGGCAGGGCAGCCACCCTGGTGTCCTGCGGCGCGGTCCACAGGTAATCGTAGCTTACCCCCTGGCCTTTCAGAACAGGAGTGATGTGGCTGATACGGGTTTTAAAGGTCAGGGCCTGGCGGATGTCAAGCTGTCCCTTGTGAAAGCCCTTTAACCCGTATACAATGGCTCCGGCCCGTATCATGTCCAGCCTGTATTCCGGAAAATCAACAGCGGCAATGCTGTCCGCAATATGTTTATAGCGGAAATGGCAGCCTTCGCTCTCCAGTTCATTGACAGCATCCATGAAACACCGGAACTGGACCTGGTTGGACTGGTCGTCCTTCAGGGCCAGATGGGAGTAGATGCCCTCCGGTTTCAGCCAGGGCATGGAGCAGATTTGCCGTATTTCATCCAGGCTTTCCGGACAGTCCGGGAATCCGATGCGGTGAAAACCGGTGTCGTATTTGATATGTATGACAGCCTGCTGCTTTTTTTCGGAAGCCAGGCGGTTAAGGAGCCTGGCCTGGGCCAGGGTATCAATGGTCTGGATGATGCCGTATTCCAGCACATAGGGCAGCAGACGGTCCGGTGTCAGTCCCATGATTAACACGGGATAGCCTGGATAGGCCTGTTTTAACTCCACTGCCTCGGACAGGGTGGCCACTGCCAGCAGGCTGGCTCCGTTTTCCATGATGGCAGGCGCAATGCCCAGGGCGCCGTGGCCGTAGCCGTCCGCCTTCACCACTGCCGCCACCTGGGTGCCCGGACCGGCCATAGCCTTAATCTGCCTCACATTAAAGGCGATGCGGTCCAGATCCACCTCCACCACCGTATCTCTCATTATCTCATTCAGAACAGGGATTTCCATGTGATTCATACCTTCTTTCCATCTTGCGGCTGAAAACAGGGGTAAAATCTCATCCGGTCCCGCAGGCCGGCAGCCGCAAATTTAATTATAGGTATTTCTGCCAGAAAATGCAATGTGAAACTGTGTCCTTTTTATTGACTTTTAACCGGCCAGTAGGTATAATTTTTAATTAAGTACGTCGGGCGAAGGTGCAGTGAACTTACTGTTCTTTAAGTCGCCTTTTTTTTATACACAGGGCGGTTCAGCCCGATTTCAGCTTATCTAAGATAAAGGTGGTATGGCAATGGCAAAGTACATAATCAAGCGGTTGGTAGCAGGCGTGTTATCTCTATTTATTCTTATTACCATTACATTCTTTCTGATGCATGTCATTCCGGGAGGTCCTTTCAGTCCGTCTGAGCAGAGGAACGTGCCGGAAAAAATCCTGGAGCAGATTTCCGAAAAATATGGTCTCAATGACCCGCTTCCGGCCCAGTATGTCAGATATCTCGGCAATCTCCTTCATGGGGATATGGGGACTTCCTTTAAAAAACAGGATACCACGGTCAATGAACTTATAGCCAACGGCTTTCCGGTATCGGCAAAGGTGGGGGCGCTGGGAATTGCGGTGGCCCTTGCGGCGGGAATCCCCCTGGGAATCGTGGCAGCCGTGAAGCGGGGAAAGCTGGCGGACGGCGCCTCCATGGTGCTGGCCACCATCGGCGTGTCAGTGCCCAGCTTTGTGCTCTGTGTGCTGATGATGTACGTATTCTGTGAGAAGTGGAAGATATTTCCCTCTTATGGCCTGACTTCGTGGAAGCACTATGTGCTGCCGGTGTTCTGTATGGCATTTTCCCAGGTGGCCTATATCACCCGTCTCATGCGTTCCAGCATGCTGGAGACCATGCGCCAGGATTACATAAGGACAGAGCGCTCCAAGGGCGTGCCGGAATGGGAGGTCATCAGCAAGTATGCCCTTAAGAACTCCATTCTTCCGGTGGTAACCTATGTGGGCCCGCTGGTGGCCACGCTGCTCACCGGTACGTTCATCATTGAAAAGCTGTTCAGCATCCCGGGACTGGGACGCTATTTCATATCCGCCATCACGGACAGGGACTATTCTGTTACACTGGGACTTACCGTGTTCTTAGGCGTGATGATTATTGGCTGTAATCTGATTGTTGACATCATGTACGCAGTGATTGACCCAAGAGTAAAGATAACGGAGTAGGTGAAGAGGATGGAAGAGAGAGTTGAATTTACCATGTCGGATGTGATTCCCGAGGAACTCCTGGCGGGACTTTCCGACACAGACCGGGAGATGGAATCCATTAACCGCCCCAGCATCTCCTACTGGAGGAACTGCTGGATACGGCTTAAGAAGGATAAGCTGGCTATGCTGGGCATTGCCATTGTGGTGCTTATGACATTGGCAGCCATATTTGTACCTATGTTTTCCCCTTATACATATGACCAGACAGACTTTGGAAATGCCCTTCAGTGGCCCAACAGCGCCCACTTGTTCGGGACAGACAAGATGGGACGTGATATTTTTGTCAGGACCATGTACGGGGCCCGTATCAGCCTGTCCATCGGATTTGCGGCAGCGGCCATCAACATGGTCATAGGCGTGCTCTACGGGGGCATATCAGGCTATGTGGGAGGAACCACGGATATTATCATGATGCGTGTGGTGGATATCCTGACCGGTATTCCCAGCCTGATTTATATGATTTTGATTATGATGTTTCTGGGTAACACCATACAGAGTATTCTGATTGCCATGTGTCTCACTTACTGGATTACCACGGCCAGAATGGTCCGTGCCCAGATACTGACCCTGAGGGAACAGGATTTTGCCCTGGCAGCCAAGGTCTGCGGGCTGAGCAAATGGCAGATTCTGATACACCATCTGATACCCAACAGCATGGGTTCCATCATCGTGACGGTTACGTTTCTGATTCCTTCAGCCATATTCCAGGAGGCGTTTTTAAGCTTTTTAGGCATCGGTATCCAGGTGCCCAAGGCCAGCTGGGGAACCCTGGCCAATGACGCCATAGAATATCTGTTTTCATATCCTTACCAGATGCTGTTTCCGGCGCTGGCAATCAGCATCACCATATTTGCCCTGAACTTTATCGGTGACGGGCTGCGGGATGCTCTGGACCCAAGACTTAAGAAGTAGGTGGATGAACATGATGGAAGATACAATATTAGAGGTAGAGAACCTGCGCACCAGTTTTGCCACAGACGCAGGCAGCGTGCAGTCCGTAAGGGGCATCACCTTCCATGTGGGGAAGGGAGAGAGCCTGGGAATCGTGGGGGAATCCGGCTGCGGAAAAAGTGTGACCATGCTGTCAATTATGGGGCTGCTGGAGGACAATGCTTCCCGGCAGGCGAACGCCCTGCTCTTTGACGGTGAGGACTTGCTTAAAAAGTCTCCCAGGGAAATGAGGAAGATACAGGGCAACCGGATTGGCATGATATTCCAGGATCCCATGACCAGTCTGAATCCCCTGTTTACAGTAGGGGAACAGATTCGCGGTCCCCTGATGCGCCACCAGAAGCTTTCCAGGAAGGAAGCAGAGAAAAAGGCCCTGGTTATGCTGGAGGCAGTGGGCCTTCCCAGCCCGGAGCGCAGGCTGAAGCAGTATCCCCATGAGCTCTCAGGCGGTATGCGCCAGAGGGTTATGATAGCCATAGCCATGTGCTGTAAGCCGGAGCTTCTAATAGCAGACGAGCCTACCACTGCACTGGATGTGACCATACAGGCCCAGATTCTGGAACTGATGGCCCATATGAAGAATGAGTTTAACACCTCCGTCATATTGATTACACATGACCTGGGGGTTATATCCAGCCTGTGCACCAGGGTTATTGTCATGTATGGGGGATTAATCATGGAGGAGGGGAAGATCGAGGATATCTTCTACCGGACCGGCCATCCCTACACGGCAGGACTTCTGGCCTCCATACCAAAGAGGACAAAGGAAAAGCTGGTGCCAATCTTCGGCACGCCGCCCGACCTTTTGAATCCTCCAAAGGGATGTCCCTTTGCGGCCCGGTGTTCCCGGGCCATGAAGCTCTGCGCCGTCCATCAGCCGCCCTTTTGCGACCTGGGAAACGGACATGTCAGCGCCTGCTGGCTTCACAATGAATCGGTGAAAGCCCGGATGGGGGAGGTGAAGCTGTGATGGCTCAATGTACTGATACCAATAACTGTATTGAAGTAAATGATTTGAAGATGCATTTTATGCTGAAAAGCGGCCTTTTTTCCAAGCCAAAGGTGTTAAAGGCAGTGGACGGCGTAACTTTCTCCATTGAGAAAGGCCGCACCATGGGATTGGTGGGGGAATCAGGCTGCGGCAAAACCACGGTGGGCCGCACCATCCTTAAGCTGTACCAGGCAACTGCGGGACGGATTCTGTATCAGGGAACGGACATCACCGGACTGAGCGACAGCCAGATGGTTCCCTACAGGAAGAAAATGCAGATGATATTCCAGGACCCTTATACCTCCCTGGACCCAAGGAAGAACATAGGCGACATTATAGCCGAGCCCATATGGGCCATGAAGCTGCACACGGGGAAGGATAAGAATGACCGTGTCAGGGAGCTGATCGAGATGGTCGGCCTGAAACCGGACCATATCAACCGGTATCCCCATGAGTTTTCAGGCGGACAGAGGCAGAGAATCGGCATAGCCAGGGCTTTGGCCGCGGAGCCGGAATTTATTGTCTGCGATGAGCCCATATCGGCCCTGGATGTATCCATCCAGGCCCAGGTTATCAATATACTGGAGGAGCTGCAGGATAAGTTTCATTTTACCTATCTGTTCATTTCCCATGATTTGTCCATGGTGCGCCATATCTCGTCAGAGGTGGGGGTCATGTACCTGGGCAATCTCATTGAGTACGCCCAGGTGGATGAGCTGTATGACAACATGCTCCACCCCTATACCCAGTCCCTGATTTCCGCAGTGCCTGTGGCGGACCCAAAGCTGGCTAAGGAAAACCAGAGAATCATCCTGGAAGGAGATGTTCCCTCGCCCATTAATCCGGCTCCCGGCTGTCCCTTCCGAAGCAGGTGCCGCTACGCAAAGGATATCTGCGGCCAGGTTAAGCCGGAGTTAAAGGCGGTCAATGACAAGCATAAGGTGGCCTGCCATCTTTTTGATTAGCCGGATGGGGCCGGATTCACAAGAGCAGAATCACAGGGCCAGAATCACGGGTACAGAATCACAGGTACAGAATCACGGGTACAGAATCATGTGACGGTTCCGGCGGTCAGGTATTCAGTTGACTGGGCGCCGGTGGCATATATCGCGCTTAGGGGCCGGAAAACGCCTGCTGGGTGCTCATAAGAAGGAGGAGTGAAATGAGAAAGAATGTAAAAGTATTACTGAGTCTTGTCATGGCTGCTGCCATGCTGGCAGGGTGCGGCGGACAGAGTTCTGAGAAACCGGCTGAGAACGGTGCTTCGGGGCAGACCACCCAGGCTTCGGCCGGGAAGGAAGACGGAGCCGGCAGCGAGGGCGGAAAGGTCATGACCTACGCCATGCAGAAGGAGCCTGAGACACTGGACCCCACCATGAACAATTATGCCACATCATCCATTGTTCTTCAGAATCTGTTTACCGGCCTGATGCAGATTGGCCCGGACGGCGGCCTGATCAATGGATGTGCTGAAAAGTACGAGGTGAGCGGGGACGGACTGGAATACACCTTTACCCTGAGGGACGGCCTTAAATGGTCAGACGGCTCCCCTCTGACGGCCGGTGACTTTGAGTACGCCTGGAAGCGTACCCTGGCCCAGGATACGGCCTCTCCCGGCGCCTGGTATCTGTTCTATCTGAAGAACGGCGAGGCATATAATGAGGGAAAGGCATCTGCCGAGGATGTGGGCGTCAAGGCTGAGGACGACAAGACACTGAAGGTCACTTTGGAGAACCCCACCGCCTACTTTATCGACCTTACAGCTGTCACCGCTTATTTCCCGGTGAAGAAGGATGCGGTGGAAGGGCCGGAGGCCTGGACCAAGTCAGCGGACACCTATGTAAGCAACGGAGCATTCCGGCTGAAGGAAATCAATCCCCAGGCCAGCTATGTGCTGGAGAAGAATCCGGAATACATTGACGCAGATACAGTGAAGCTGGACGGCGTGAATATTGTGTTTATCGAATCCGCAGAGGCAGCGCTGTCCGCTTACAATGCAGGAGAGGTGGATGTAGTGGACAATACCATCATCCAGACCCAGGCACAGTCACAGTACGGCGGAAGCGACGAGCTTAAGTCCTATGATCTGATAGGTACCTGCTATTATGACTTTAACTGCGAGAAAGACTACTTGTCGGACGCGCGGGTGAGGAAGGCGCTGGCAATGTCTCTTAACAGGGACGTCATCAACCAGTCCATCGTTGCCTCCAGGCCGGAATCATCCTATGCTTTTGTGCCTCACGGCATTCCCTATGAGGGCTCCAGCGAAGATTACCGCACCACGGTGGGCAACCTGTTCACAGAGGATGTGGAGGCTGCAAAGGCGCTTATGGAAGAAGCAGGATACCCGGGCGGAGAGGGATACCCTACTCTGACTCTGATTACCCAGAACGACCAGGAGAAAAAAGACGTGGCCCAGGCCATGCAGGCTATGTGGAAGGAAAATCTGGGAGTGAATGTGGAGATTGTTACCTTTGAGCCAAAGGTATACTGGGATGAGCAGACAGCCGGCAATTTTGATATCTGCTATGACGGCTGGACCGGCGATTATCCTGACCCCAGCACCAATCTGGACTGCTTCCTTCTCCAGAGAAATGAAACCCAGTGCCGCTGGCTCAACGACCAGGCCAAGGAATACGACAGCATGATGAAAGAGGCCAGGAGCCTTACGGACAACAAGAAGCGCATGGAGCTGTTTGAGGCAGGCGAGAAGCTTCTGATGGAGGAGATGCCCATACTGCCTCTGTACTACCGCAATGCACAGCTTCTGGTGAAGCCGGGATGCGAGGGCGTTATCAAGACTTATATTGGACATACGATATTTAAATATGCTGATAAGCAGTAGGCATGGTGAGAGAGCCAGGCCATAGTGAGTAAGCAAAGCGAGTAAGCAAAGTAAGTAAGCAGAGTAAGAGGTGCCCACGCCTGGGAATCAGGAGTGGGCAGCTTTTTGGCCGGAGCGCGCCGGAAAACAGTTTTCCGGTATATTCCGGATTAAGGATGAAAGGACGGATTGAGACAGATGGTATTTCCGGAGAGACTTAGGGAAGGGGACACAGTGGGGCTGGTGTCTCCAGCGTTTCCTGTAAAGGAAGAGGAGAGGGACGGCTGCGTAAAGCTGCTGGAGGGCATGGGGTACCGGGTAAAGCTGGGCACATGTCTTGAGAACATGTATAATTTCCACAATTATCTGGCAGGGGATGCCGGGGCCCGGGGAGAGGACATAAACCGCATGTTTGCGGATCCGCAGGTGAAGGCGGTTTTCTGTGTGCGGGGAGGATATGGCAGCTCCCAAATCATGAAATACCTGGATTTTGACCTGGTGAAGCAAAATCCCAAGATTTTTGTTGGATACAGCGACATAACAAACCTTCACTCAGCATTCCAGATGTTTGGGAATCTGGTTACCTTCCATGGTCCCATGGTGTGCTCCAACATGCTGAAGGACTTTGACGCCTACACCAGGTCCGGTCTGTTTGCGGCCCTCAATATGGAGGAGGAGCTGGAGTTTCGTAACCCGCCCGGTGAGGAGGGCTTTAAGACCATCCGGGGAGGGGAGGCAGAGGGCATTCTGGCGGGCGGAAATATATCTGTGCTGGCCAGGGCCTGCGGTACCTTCTATCAGCTGGACACCAGGGATAAGATTCTGTTTCTGGAGGATGTGGAGGAAGGCATTGCCTCCCTTGACATGTATATTACCCAGATGGAGTATGCGGGGATGTTTGAACACGCTGCGGGAATTCTCCTGGGAGATTTTACGGACTGTACCAATGACCGGTATGACGGCACCTATCAGATAGAGGAATTCCTTCATGACCGCTTTGGAACCTTTGATTTGCCTGTGATGTATCATATCAGGTCAGGCCACGACAAGCCCATGGGTACCCTGCCCTTTGGCACCATGTGCCGTATGGACGGGGACAATAAACGGCTCCGGTTTTACCGGCAGCTGCGGTAGATTCAACGGAAGATTCAACGGTACATTCAACGGCAGATTCTGCGGCAGACGATGGCTTTGTCACAGCCTTGGCGCAGCCTTTTTCAGGCTCCGGAATAAGGAATTTGGAAAAGGCTGCAAAAAAAGTGCAAAAAAGGACAAGAAATTTAAAAAAAGTGCTTGCAATCTCCAGAGACATATGATAAACTATAGCTCGTTGACAGCAGTCGGCATGAAAGTGCAGAGTCACATCAAGGCTGTCAGAAGTTGTGAGTCTGTAGCTCAGTTGGATAGAGCAACGGCCTTCTAAGCCGTGGGTCGGGGGTTCGAATCCCTTCAGGCTCATTGAGCGTAAGCTCTGATGTTTCATAACTTAATATGGTGGGTATGGCGAAGTTGGTTATCGCGCCAGATTGTGGCTCTGGAGGCCGAGGGTTCGAATCCCTCTACTCACCCTTTTCCCCTTTCCGGGTACGGAGAGGGGATTTTTTGGCTCTTTGTCAATAGTTGGGGTGGGATTTGTTAAAATCCCGCCCCAATTCTATGAAAAGGGCCCTTTTTATGTTTAGTTCCAGGTTTTACTGATTTTGGGCATGCCAAATAAGCCTCCGCATTACCGACCTTTTTATCCTATGATGTACAGTGAAGTATCCGGGTTCGGAACCGTTTGAAATTCCGGATTCCGTAGCTGCTCCGTTTTAACACCTTTATCTTGTTGTTAAATCCTTCTGTGGGACCATTTGTCAACCCGTATTTAAAGGCATTCAGAATTTCTTTTCGCCAGGCCCTGTAGGTCTTAGCACAGGCCTCAAATTCCTTGATCCCACAGCTCTGTGCATTCGCAATCCAGTCATCAAATTCCCTCTGCTGCTGACGATACGCTTCCATCTGGCAGATATCATAAAACCACTCTTTCATGCGGTGTGCCAGACGCAGATCCTCGCTATAGTGAAGCATTAAATCACAGGCCTGTTTGTTCTCATCTTTCAGCTTTTTATAGCGGGTCAGAATGAGTTTCCGGCTGCCTTTATAATACTTACGCAGAGAAACCGGCATGGATCGCTGCAGCCGTTTGCGTACATTTTCAATCGCCCATGTCATCTGCCGGATGAAATGATATTTATCCACGATGATTGTAGCGTTTGGAAAGAAGGTCTGTGCAAGTTCGGTGTAGGGGCGCCACATATCGCAGACGAAGAACTTTACCTTCAGGCGTTCTTTCCTGGGAATGTTCCGCCAATAATCAGCCAGATGGCTCTGTGTCCGATCCGGGAGAATGTCAAGGATCCGGCGCTTTTTCGGATCAACCAGAATGCACTGATATTTACCGGTAGAAGCATTGCCTTTGAATTCGTCAATGGAAAGCGCTTGTGGAAGCTGGTCAGGCGGAGGATAGCAAATCGTGTCCAGAAGGCGGCAGACCGTCTGGACGGAAACACCGGTAAGCTCTGCAATCTGTTTTAAGGAAAAGGTCTGCCGGAGCAGGGAGACAATGTAAAATGCCAGTCTGCGGGTCCTGCGGTGGTAGCTGGGGAGGAACGAATAGGGTTCCGTGAACCGTTTGCGGCAGTATGGGCAGAGGTAGCGGCGTTTGCGAAGGAGCAGGATTACTTGTTTTCCCAGTAAGGGAATGTCCTGGACTTCTTGTAAACGGTAATCATGAATCCGTTTAGTTTTAGCCCCACAGCAGGGACAAGTCTGTTCTACCGGTTGGGACTGGATGAAAATTTTAATGAAAGAGTCTGCCTGAACCACTTTTTTAATAAAAACACCTTCCAAGTTAAGGAAGGCCTTGGTATAATTAGGGTACATCTATAAGGGGTCACCTCCGTAACATTAAACTTTGGTCGGGATAATGCGTTTAGGAGGCTTCTTATAGATGTATTTTATTACAACGAAAAGAATGTTGGAAGTGTGCTTTTCAGCACACCCCAACATTCAGTATAGAACCGATTTTTTTTGTGTTTGATATCCCGGTATGATGCCGGGATATTTTATTTTTTAAAAATGTATATAAATATACATTTTTATGTCAAATTTCTTTGTCAGCTGTGTACGGTTTTTAAAATGAATTGATAAATTGTTGAAAAATACGAGGGGGAGCTGTTTTGGAGTTAAAAAATATGAGGGAAATTAGATAAACTAACCAGAAAATATGTGCGGTATTGAAGAAAAAATGTACTATGATATACTCAAAATCAGGAGATGAGAGATGAAAAATATTATTGATGAAATCAACAAAAGATATGAAAATCTTACTAAATCACAGAAAATAATTGCTGATTTTCTGCTGGAGAATTATGCTCTTGTACCATTTGAAACATTAAATGAAATAGCACATAGAATCGGACTCAGCACCACGTCCTTAATCCGTTTCTCCAGGACGATGGGGTATAAGGACTATACGGATCTGAAGAAAAACATACAGGATTTGATAAAAGTAAAGGTAAGCCTTCCTTCCAGGTTTGGCGAGTTATCTGAACAGGGAGGGACTCCCAATGATTTGCTTCTTCGGTGCAGGGACATTGCCGTGAATAATATCGAGGCCACATTAAGGCTTCAGGACACAGAAAAGCTGGATTTGGCGGTAGACTGGATTAGCAGTGCAAATCATAATTATGTGTTGGGACTTAGGACATGCTTTTCTCCTGCTTTTTACCTGGCTGTGGTGCTGTCTCAGATAAAGAAGAAGGTCCGGCTGATTCAGGGGATTGCCAGCACATATCCTGAGGAAATAACAGATGTGGAAGAGGGGGATGTGTGCACTGTATTCTCCTTTCCGAGATTTTATAAGGAAACGGTAAATATAGCCCATTTCATGAGAAGAAGGGGAGCTAAAGTTATAATCATTACAGGCAAGGATATAAGACCTGTCAAACCATATGGAGATATTATCATTCCGTGTTCCGCCGTAGGCCCCTCCTTTAAGGATTCCTACGTGGCAGTCCATTTTCTCATTGACTATATTATTTCAAGCATAGCTGCAAAAAATAAGGATGAGGGAATAGAGGTAGTTTCAAAAATTGAAGAGATATTAAGCCAAAATTATTTCATTGGCTTTTAATACTTTTAATCACAAAGCGCGCTGTTGATTGAAAGCAAAAAGAAAGGAGATAATCTATGAGTTCAAATGAACGAAAGAAACCAAGCTTTTTGTTTGCGTTACTGATCATGGCCGCTGTTTGTGTTGTGGTTATTGTCCCTTATATGAAATGGGGGGTATCTATGGCCGCCACCTTCTTTTTATCGTGGCTGTTTGTCATTCCGGCCTGCATGTCCCTGGGATTTACATACGAGGAACTTGAAAAGGCGGCAGTGTCTTACTGCGGGAAGATCATTACATCTGTATTTATCCTGTTGTCTGTGGGAGGTATGATTGGCGCATGGATTGCCGCAGGAACAGTGTCTGCGATTGTAGATGTGGGACTTCGGATGATAACACCCAAAATTTTTCTTCTGGTTACGTTTATTGTCGGAGCGTTGTACGCAATGGCGTGCGGTACTTCTTGGGGGACATTAGGTACCATTGGTATTGCGATGTCTGCCGTGGGACTGGGGCTAGGAGTTCCCCCGGCCATGACAGCCGGAGCAGTGGTCAGTGCCGCGTTCCTGGGAGATGGCTTTTCTCCGATGTCGGACAGCCCTAATTTGGCATCCGCGGTCACAGGGGTAAAATTGATGGACCATGTCAGGCATCTGGCAAAAATACAGTTTCCGGCCTTCATCATAAGCGCTGTATTATATACCATTTTAGGATTTGTATACGCAGGCGGAGAGGTCCAAAATGAGACCACGCTAATGATAATCAAAACATTAGGTGATAACTATAATGTGGGATTGATTGCCTTCCTGCCGGCGCTTATCGTAATCATACTGCTCCTGCTTAAGAAGTCGGCGATCATCTCAATCCTGATAAGTGCTGCCACCGGTATTGGCGTAGCTGTCATTTACCAGGGAAAATCATTGGCTTATGTGCTGACATGCTTCTGGTCAGGTGTAAAGAGCGATACCGGGATGGAACTTGTGGATACATTGCTGTCAAGAGGCGGAGTCACCAGCCTGTTTTCCAGTGCGTCCCTGTATCTCATCACATTCGGCCTTATCGGTATATTGACCCAGGCCGGTGTTCTGGATGCTGTGGTGGCGCCGATTGTTAATAAAGTAAAGACGGGTTTCCAGCTTCTCATAACAACCATTATTACAGGTTTCTTAGGAGATGCAGTGGGGTGTTCCGGTTCTTTTGCCTATCTTTTTGCGGGAAACCTCATGAAACCGCTCTACAAGAAAATGAATGTAAGCGATTTAGATTTAACCAGAAATCTGGCCTGCTCTGTAACCCCTTTAGGGCCGTTGATTCCATGGAACATGAACGCTGTCATTGCTCTGGATCTTTTGGGGGTATCCTGTTTCCAATATGCGCCCTACTGTTTCCAGGCATATGTCATGCCGGTTCTGTTAATCGTCAATTATCTGCTATTTAATAAAAGGGGAGGACAGCAAAATGGGGAAAATTAAGAATACAGAGAGTCTTTTAAATCATGGAGACAGGGAATCCAGGAAAAAGATTACAGAACTGCTGGAGCGCATGTGGGCAAAGGTGGACGCATACCATCTGATTAAGGAACTTATGTCTGTGGACGGTAATTGTCTGACCATTGGTACAAAGCGCTGGGATATGGATAAACTGGGCAATATCTATCTTTTTGGCGCGGGAAAAGCGTGTAATGCCATGGCCATGGCCGTATGTGATGTATTGAAGGAGAAGCTGACAGAAGGTGTTATATCCGTGAAGATAGCAGAGGATAACGATACCTATATCAATACCAGGGTCTATGTGGGAGGACACCCCCTTCCAAATGAAGAGGGGTACCGGGCCGCTGAAGATATAATACAAATGATTGATAAGGGAAAGCCGGGTGACCTGTTCATCTCTGTCATCAGCGGAGGCAGTTCCGCTTTACTGACATGCCCCAAAGAGGGCATCACATTGCAGGAGGAGATACAGGCCCAGGATATGCTGCTGCGCTCCGGCGCGAAGATTGAGGAAATCAATGCGGTCAGACGCCATATTTCCAGAACCAACGGCGGGCGCCTTGCGGAGCAGGTACTTAAAAATGGCGCTGAGATTGTAAATATAATTGTGGGAGACGGTGTGGGGGTAAAGCCTACTGTAGATTTCAAGGCACCGTTCCAGTTTTTCGGCACACCGGTGGCTCCGGATAAGACTACGATACAGGATGCGCGGGACTGTATCAGGAATTATCAGCTGGAGGACAAGCTGCCAGAGTCTATTTTAAAATATCTGTATGAAGATAATCCGGAGCATGAGACCCCAAAAGCATTTGGAGAGGGTGTGACGCACTTCTGCCTTAACAATGTACCGGATTCATGTGAAGCTGCAGTGGAAGCTGCCAGGGAAATGGGAATCAGCTCCATGGTATTTTCCACCTTTATCGAAGGTGAAAGCCGGGAGGCAGGATACTTCTTTGCCTCCATGGCAAGGGAGATACAGGCTAATCACAGACCGATTAAGGCGCCCTGCTTTGTATTCTGTTCAGGGGAGACCACGACGAAAGTGGAGGACGGAAGCAGGGGAACGGGAGGTCCTTCCCATGAGCTTGCATTGGGATTTGCCCATGGTGCCAGATACACTGCGGGCGCAGCCCTTGCATCGGTGGATACAGAGGGCACAGATGGGACAACCAGGTATGCGGGAGCACTGACGGATTCACAGACATTGCGGATGCTTTCTGAAAAGGGTATTAATATTTTTGACGTATTCAGAACCCACGATTGCGGCGGGGCGCTGGAGTGTACCCAGGATTCCATACTTACAGGAAATACAGGGACCAATCTGTGCGATTTTAACGTGATGTATGTACCGGAAGCGGAATAAGGGAGGAAAATAGGATGAATGGAAACAGAATAAAGGAAGTAAAGGCAAGACAGGTACTGGACTCTAAGGGAAGGCCTGTGGTAGAGACTGAAATATATACGGAAAATGGTAAGATGGGAAGGGCGGGAGCATCCACTGGCACGTCTGTTGGGAAGAATGAATCGTATGTATTAAGGGATAACGATAAAGAGTTATTTGGCGGCCTCAGCGTTTTTAAAGCAGTAAAAAATATCGAGGAAATCATTGGTCCGGCTTTGGTTGGTATGGATGTGACAGACCAGCAGGCAGTTGACCATAGGATGATAGAGCTGGACGGGACCAGATATAAGACGAATCTGGGAGGAAATGCAATCTATTCTGTTTCCTGTGCGGCCGCCAGAGCAGCGGCGGCCAGCGTGGGAAAGCCATTATGGAGGTACCTGGCAGAGGAAGAGCCGGAGAGGGTATTTGCGCCGGCATATAATATGATTAACGGCGGTACATATGGGAATTATACCCTTGCATTTCAGGAGTTTATTGTGATTCCTAAAAATGTAAGTACATTCTATGAGGGGTCCAGAATTGGGGTGGAGATATTCCAGAAGATGGGAGATATCATTAAGAAATACAACAATGGAAAACCGCCCGTGATGGGTAATTACAGCGGATATGGCGCCCCATCGGATGACCCGTTTGTATTGTTTGATATGCTTATGGAAGCAGCCTCATCATTGGGGTATGAAGATAAAATTATATTCTCCATGGATTGCGCTGCCAGTGAAATCTATGATGAGGCAAGGGACGCATATCTGTATAAGGGAACGTATATAGACAGGGACGAAATGATCTCACTGCTTTCCAGGATCGCGCATAAATATCCAATCGGGTTTATTGAGGATGCTCTGCAGGAAGAGGACTTTGAGGGATTCAAAAAAGCCAGGAAAGAGATACAGGCTGTATTGATCGGAGATGATTTTATATGCTCCAGCATTGACAGGGCCAAGAAAGCAATCGACATGGACGCGATACAGGGAATGATATTAAAGCCCAACCAGATTGGTACACTGACAGAGGCAATTGAAACGGTCCGTTTCATGAAACAACATGATTTGCTGGTTGTGGCGTCCGGAAGGGCGGGAGGAGTCATTGACGACCCAAACGCTGAATTGGCAATTGCGTTAGGCCTGCCAATCATGAAAACAGGGGCGCCAAGAAGCGGGGAACGCACTATATTCACCAATACCGGACTCAGGGTAGAGGAACAGTTGAAGCCGGGAAAGACAATGGCGGATGTACTTAAGGTTCCGGGATTTGAACGGCTGGGATGATATATCGGATACTTTCACAGATAAAAAACGGGGAATCCTGTAAAACAGGTTTCTCCGTTTTTTTATCTGTTTTACTCCTTTATATAGTATAATACTGTATAGATAATGCATAAAAAGGAGGTTATATTTTGAATATCAGACAAATTGCGTACCTGGCGGGGGTTTCGGTTGCAACGGTTTCCAGATGCATTAATCAGCCGGAGAAGGTGTCGGAGGAAACACGCAATCATATCATAGGGGTCATGAAGCGGGTGGACTACATACCCAACCCCTCCGCCAAAAGCCTGTCAACCGGTTATACAAAGACCATCTTATGTGTAATCCCGACCCTTTGCAATGAATTTTTCAACCAGCTGGTGGAAGGAAGCCAGGCTGTATTGAGGGAAGCGGATTATAAGGTCCTTGTATTTTCAACAGACAGCATAGAGGATTTCTGGCGCAGGGTGGACCAGAGAAGTGTTGACGGAATGATTATATCCGGCTCCGGTTTTATTAACAGCGAGGAGCTGCGCATGGCCAAGATTCAGGTGCCCTATGTATTGATTGAAAATATGGAGCAGTCGGAATCACCCAAGGATGTGACATACGTTTACAGTGATGATTACAAAGGGGTCCAGATGGCGTTAGAATATCTGTACCGGGAAGGCAACCGCGTATTCGGGGTAATCAGCACTTCTGACACTTATTTGGTGACGGAGAGGCGCCGTAAGGCGGTATATGACTTTTTCATGGAAAAAAAGGACTGCCGTCTGTGCATGGTGAAAGCCCATTATGCAGATTTGCAGGATGCATATGACGCGTGCGGGCATTTGATGCGGCTGGAGGAGAGGCCCACCGCTATTTTTGCCTTTAACGATATGATGGCAATTGCGGCAATGAGATATCTGGTGCTTCACGGCATACGTGTGCCGGAGGATATGGAGATAATGGGATTCGACGACAATCCGGTGGCCAGTTTTGTGCTCCCCTCGCTGTCAACCGTGGTTGCACCCAATTACCAGCTTGGGGAAAGTGCAGCCAGACTGCTGCTGGAAAAACTGAGGGGCAATACAGAGAGTAAAAGCGTGTTGTTTCCGGTGGAATTAAAGCTGAGGGAAACCACCAGAAATAATGTAAAAGAGTATAGAGACAAGCTATAGATTCCGCCCACGGCATAGAAAGTCTGATGTAACCAGTTTCATCCGGAAACTGGTTTGGATTCGTTGACAATCCGTTTTTTTTTGATATAATTAAGAAAAACGCATAATAATAAACAAAAACACATAATAAAATTGTGTATATTGCACAAGAGAATTTTGCGCGTTAAAAAAGATACATGTAAAAATAGAGTATAAAATAAAATGATGTTCTGCCCCGGAAGGAGTACACGGCATGGTAAAAATTATCGGAATATGTGGAAGCCCAAGAAGGAAATCATCCTATGCCGCATTGCGGGAAGCGCTGGACGGCGCACTGGAAACAGGGGACGTGGAAGTGGAGCTCATTGAACTGCGTGCAAGGAAGCTGAACTTCTGCATTCACTGCAATAAGTGTCTGAGAGAGGACGCGGTCCGGTGTACAGTATATGAGGACGATATGACCCCTCTCTATGAAAAGGTATATCAGGCTGACGGGATGATAATAGCATCACCGGTCTATGAGATGAATATTACGGCACAGCTGGCGGCCTTTTTCAACCGGTTCCGCCCTACCTGGAATATTATAAAAAAGGATCCCACATTTTTTAACCGGAAGGTGGGCGCTGCGATTGCAGTAGGAGGAACAAGAAACGGAGGACAGGAAGGGGCACTGAACGCAATCCTTGGATTTTACCATACACAGGGTATGGTTGTCTGCAACGGGGGAGCGGGAACTTACGCAGGAGCCAGTCTCTGGAATCCGGGGGATGGGTCAGGGGAAATGGACGACCCGGAAGGATTAAAGAGAGCCAGGGCACTGGGTGCAAAGATGGCTGATTTGACAAAACGACTCAATTTGGATAACTAAGCCGGAACGGATTCAAACTACCGGTTTCCATAAGGATACCGCATAATGTTTATTTGCCCTTGTGTTTGTCTTTTTCAAATAAACAGACAGGTATTTTGTGGAAGCCCTGCCAATTCCTGACAAAACATGGCGCCGATTCGTCAGGTAAAAGTTTTGAATATAAAAAATAAAAGGAGAACTTCATACATTAGGCAGAAATGGCGGGAGTATCAGAAACAGGAGTTAGTTATGAGAATGATGAGTTATGGTATCGAAGACAAACCCCGATTGGCAGTAGCGTTTCCATTGGCATTCCAGCATGTACTATCGGCATTTACAGGACAGATTGCGGTAGGTATGCTGCTTGCGATGGGATTTGGGCTCAGTGTCAAAGAAACTGCTTTATTAATTCAGTGTGCGTTATTTATCACCGGTATAGCTACCATTATCCAGTCCTTTGGAATCGGAAAGCATATTGGAGCCAGACTCCCCATTGTATCAGGAGGCAGCTTTACGCTGATTACACCAATGGTGGTGGCGGCCAATAACCCCAATATCGGAATCGGCGGAGCTTTTGGGGCGGCCCTGGTTGGAAGCGGTGTATTGTTTATTCTGGGTCCCATTGCAATCAGGTACTTACATAAGTATTTCAGCCCTACCGTCACAGGGGCAGTGGTGCTGACCGTGGGTAACTGTATCGGCGCAACGGCATTCGGAAACTTTAATGTGGAAAGTGAAACCGCGATGACTGAATTGGCGATTGCTGTAATGGTCGTTGTGGTGATTGTTCTTCTGAACTTTTTTGGAAAAGGCCTTATCAAACAATGTTGTATATTAATCGGCATGGTAATAGGATACGTTGTTGCCGCGGCCCTTGGCATGGTGGATTTTTCAAGCATCGGAGAGGCTTCCTGGTTTTCCATGGTTAAACCCTTTGCATGGGGAGTCAACTTCAATGTGGGAGCAATCCTGACAATCTGCGCGGTTCACATCGGCACCCTGATGGAAATGGTGGGGGACACCACGGGGCTTGTGACGGCGGTATCCAACCGGCTTCCCACCTCGGAGGAATTATCCAGGACCATCCGAGGCGGCGGTATCACGGGAATGTTTGCATCTGCCTTTAACGGTGCTCCGGTTATTACGGGAAGCGCGAATGTGGGTATTGTTGCAATGACCGGCGTGGGAAGCCGCTTTGTCACCGGTTTGGGAGGAATCATTTTCCTTGCTTTTGCGGTATTTCCAAAGCTGGCCCAGCTGCTTGCACTGATTCCCAACTGTGTTATGGCAGGAGCTGTCCTTGTAATGTGTGGTCAGATATCGGCGTCCGGGCTCCGGGTTATCAGCATGGGCGATTTTACGGAGAGAAACACAACCATCCTGGCCATTGCGCTGGCCATTGGCATCGGCGGCAATTTCGGAGTGGCTAACCTGGCATTTCTGCCGTCAACCGTTACAACCATTTTTACCGGTATTCCCGGTACGGCCCTGGTTGCCCTTGTATTAAACATGATTCTTCCAAAGGCAGCAGAGGATGAAGTGACCGACGTAAAGATTGAAGGGGAAATACCGGCCGTGCAGTAAAAAGAGCATACTTATTATTTTAAGAGGATATCCACATGGAGCGCCTTGCACCATGTGGATATTTTTAGGAAAACAGCTGGAAATGAGAGGGCCTTTACTATGATATACGTGGAGACGAACAGTATTATCGGTTCGGAAAATCTGGCTTTTGAGGAATATTTTTTAAAGAAAGAGGACATCAGAGAGCCCGTACTCATGCTGTGGAGGAACCGTCCCACCATTGTGGTAGGCGCTTTTCAGAATACCCATGAAGAAATATGTGAAGAGTTCGTCAAGGCCAACAAAATTGATGTGGTGAGAAGAACCAGCGGGGGCGGCGCTGTCTACCATGACTTGGGAAACTTGTGTTTCAGCTTTATCATGGAGCATGGGGATTTTACAAACACAGACTACTCTGCTTTTTTAAAACCGGTTGTAGAAGCGCTTCGGGGAATGGGAATCCAGGCTGGGATTAACGGGCGCAATGACCTGGTTCTGGGAAACGCCAAGATATCAGGAAGCGCGGTAAGAATCTATAAGAACCGGGTACTGTTTCACGGAACACTGTTATTCAGTTCAGATTTAGAAATACTGAGCAGGGCATTGCGGGTAAAACAGGATAAGCTGGTATCAAAGGGTATTAAGTCGGTGCGTTCAAGGGTAACCACCATAGCGGAACATCTTTCCTATGACATGGATGTTCTGGAATTCAGGGAAAGACTGCTGCAGGCCCTTTTTGGGGAATCAGGGGGAAAGGAATATGAAATATCCCTGAACGAGCGCAGGGAGATTATGTGCCTGGCCCGTGACAAATATGAATCCTTCCTCTGGACGTATGGAAAGAACCCGCCGGCAGACCTGACACACGGAAAACGGTTTGGAGGAGGCAGCATAACGGTTAAGGCATCTTTAAAGAATTCGCGGATTGAACAAATCCGGTTTGAGGGTGACTTTCTGGGATGTATGGAGATGAAAGATATAGAACAGCTGCTGAACGGGGTGGTTTATGAGAGGGACGCCGTCAGCCGCGTTTTTGAAGAATTAGATATAAGACCATATTTCGGAACCATAACAAAGGAAGAAGTGGTCGGCTGCATTATGGGAGATGACAGAATATAAACACATGGGAGTGAGACAATGGAACAGGTAAGTCTGGATATAAACGGAAAGAAAACACAAGTCAGCATAGAAAAAAACTGGACCCTGCTATTCGTGCTGCGGGAGGTTTTGGGATTGACAGGCGCAAAGTGCGGATGCAGCACCGGAGACTGCGGGGCCTGCAAAGTTATCATTGACGGAGAAGCGGTGAATTCCTGTCTGGTGCTTGCGCGGAACCTGGAAGGAAAGAAGATTGAGACCATAGAAGGCCTTTCAAACGGCACGGATCTGCACCCTATTCAGCAGGCGTTTATCGACGCCGGGGCAGTACAATGCGGATACTGCACCCCGGGAATGGTGATGTCAGCCAAGGCTCTTCTGGATCGGATTGAGAATCCGACAGAGGAGGAAATCAGGAACAACGGCATCTCCAATAACCTGTGCAGATGCACGGGATACGTTAAGATTGTGGAGGCAATCAGACTGGCCGCAAGGCGGATGATGGAGGCAAAGGCCGGGGGAAAGAAGGAGGAGCGCTGAATGGGAATCATAGGACAGAGCATACCGGTCCGCGACGCGGCCATGAAGGTAACCGGGCAGTTTAAATATACGGCTGACCTGGAGTTCCCCGGAATGCTCCACGCTAAAATATTGTTCAGCCCTGTGCCCCATGCCAGGATAAAGAAGATTGATACAAGCAGGGCAGAGGCACTGGAGGGCGTCCGCGGAGTGGTGTGCTATTTAAACGCCCCGGACACAAAGTATAACAGCTGCGGGGAAGAGATTGACGGTCACAAAACGGAACGGGTATTTGATGATACGGTTCGGTATGTGGGAGATAAGGTGGCGGCCGTGGCGGCGGATACGGTAAAGATTGCCGAGCAGGCAGTGAAGTTAATCCAGGTGGAATATGAGGAACTTCCCTTTTATACTGACCCCGGAGAGGCCCTGAAGGAAGGCGCGTATCCCATTCACGGTGAAAGTAATATTATTTTTCCGGTGGATATGGGGGCCGGCGATGTGGAAGCGGGCTTTAAGGCAGCGGATTATATATATGAAGATACCTATTCCACGCCTGCCATCCACCACAGCGCCATTGAGACACATGCATCCATTGCGGTTTATGACAGCAGCGGCAAGCTGACGGTCTATACGCCCAGCCAGGATGTGTTCGGATACAGGAAGAACCTCAGCAGGATTTTCGGACTTCCCATGAGCAGGGTGCGCGTGGTAAATCCCGGCATGGGCGGCGGGTTCGGAGGAAAAATAGATACAATAACAGAGCCTGTGACAGCCCTGCTGGCCATGAAAACAGGGCGCCCGGTAAAGCTGGTTTACAACAGGCGGGAGGATATTGTGTCGTCCAGGACCAGACACGGAATGGAAATAAAGATTAAGACCGGTGTTAAAAAAGACGGGACCATTATATCCCAGGATATGCAGGTCATAATCAATGCCGGGGCATATGCGGGCGGGACCATGAGCATTGTGTGGGCCATGAGCGGTAAGTTTTTTAAAAACCACAAGACGCCTAATATCCGGTTCAGGGCCACTCCGGTTTATACCAACACTCCCATTGCAGGTGCCATGAGGGGCTTTGGATCTCCACAGGAGTTCTTTGCCCAGCAGTGCCAGATGAATAAGATTGCCAGAGACTTACATATAAGCATCATTGACATGCAGTTAAAAAACCTGGTTGAACCGGATGGGTTTGACCAGAGGAACGGGCAGAGGCATGGAAATGCAAGACCCATTGACTGTGTGAAAAAGGGGATGGAGCTGTTCGGCTGGGAGGAGGCGGTGAAGGAACAGGAAGAATCCGGGGCGGCAAAGGGCAGGTACCGGATTGGAGTGGGAATGGCAGCGGCCACCCACGGAAACGGAGTGTACGGCGTGTGTCCGGACACAACCGGCGTGATACTTAAAATGAATGAAGATGGTTCGGTTGTCATGTTCACCGGGGTCAGCGACATGGGCAATGGTTCCGTGACAACCCAGGCCCAGGCAGTGGCCCAGGAGCTGGGAATCAGCATGGACCGGATAGAGTGTATACAGGCGGATACAGATGCCACCATGTATGATTTGGGAAATTATTCCAGCAGAGGTACGTATGTGAGCTGCAATGCCGCTGTGAAGGCGGCAGGGAAAATCAGGCAGGAATTGCTGAAAGAGGCGGCCCAGCTGCTGGAAGAGGAACAGCAGAATCTGGAACTGAAGGACAACGGGGTTTGTGTGAGGAACAATCCTGAAAAGAAGGCCTCCCTGGAGGAAGTCATCACGCACGCAAGGAAAGTGAACCAGAGGGATATATGCTGTGCGGACACATTTGCCTCCTATGCCCTGGCCATGTCTTACGGCGCACATTTTGTAAAGGTATCGGTGGATACCCGGACCGGCGGGGTAAAGGTCCTGGAATATACGGCGGTGCACGATGTGGGGAAGGCGCTCAATCCCATGTCTGTGGAAGGCCAGATCGAAGGCGCGGTGCAGATGGGACTTGGATACGCACTCTCAGAGGGAATCATAATTGACAGCGGGGGAAAGGTAAAAAACACTACCTTTAAGCAGTACCATATTATGAATGCCGGTGAGATGCCGCCTATCAAGGTGGGACTGGTGGAGGAGACAGAACCCACCGGGCCATATGGGGCAAAGAGCATCGGGGAGTGTTCGGTGGTACCCTCAGCCGGGGCAATTGCAAATGCTGTGGCCAATGCAATCGGATGTGAGGTGCACCGTCTGCCGTTAAAACCGGATACAGTGCTTGAACTCCTGGCCCGGGAACATGAGACAGTTGAAAGAAGGGATGGAATCACCTTATGAGATTTGAAGATAAAGTAGCGGCAATCACAGGCGCGGGCCAGGGGCTGGGCGCGGGTTTTGCAAAGGCATTTGCCAAAGAGGGCGCTGTCGCAGTCCTGATAGGAAGGACCGGAGGCAAGCTGCAGGCGGTTGCAGAGGAAATCAGGAAAGAGGGCGGCCGGGCCCTTGTGAAAGTCTGCGACATCGCGGTGCCCGAACAGGTGGAGCAGTGCTTCAGGGAAATTGAACAGGAAGCGGGAAGTGTGGATGTGCTTGTCAATAATGCGGCCTATCACAAGTCGGTTCCCGTGGTTGAGACATCAAACGAGGAATGGCTGAGCCAGATTTCCATTAATCTCAACGGAACCTTTTTCTGCACAAAGGCAGTCCTGCCGGCCATGATACGGAACCGGTACGGAAAAATCATCAACATCAGTTCCTCGGCCGCCAAACACTTCTTTCCCGGATTTGGCGCGTACGCAGCATCAAAAGGCGGAATCGTAAGCTTCACCCATACGCTGTCCGAGGAAGTCAAGCAATACGGAATCAATGTGAATGCCATATACCTGGGAATGACCAATACGGAGCATACAAGGGAACGGATGGACAGCGATCAGGCAGTGACTATTGATTTGGATTCCATGCTCCAGGTGGAGGATGTGGCGGAAGTGGTGACATTTCTGGCATCGGACGCAGCGGCCCCGATTATGGGAGCGGCCATTGATGTGTTTGGAAAGAAATCATAAGCAGGTTGAGTTATAAGCAGGTTGAACTATAAGCAGGATGAAATAAAACACGGAGGATCATACATGCTGAATATTAACGCAAAAGCAATGAAAGTAGTACGGGAGATTATAGAGGACGCGGACGCCCTTGGGTGTAAGGTGATCAAAATGGACTGCGGGGCAACCCTCATTGACATGGGAATTAACTGTGAGGGAAGCTGGAAGGCAGGGGTTCTGTTCACAAGGGCCTCCATGGGAGATATGAGCACGGTTACCCTTGGGGAATTCAGGCTCAATGAGGATTATACCTTTGCTTCGGTGGAAGTGCTGGTCAACAAGCCTCTTATTGCCTGCATGGCATCCCAGATAGCAGGATGGAAACTGGGTGACGGGGAATTCGCAACCATTGGTTCCGGCCCTGCCAGGTCCATCGCCCATGTGGACTCAGACTGGTACTTTGAGATGACGGATTACAGGGAAGAAAATAACGAGGCAGTGCTGTGCCTGCAGGATGTGAAGTATCCCACGGACCAGATGGCCATGGAGGTGGCAAAGGCCTGTAACGTTAAGCCGGAGGATACGTATATCCTTATTTCCGACAGTACCTGCGTGGTTGCCTCCATCCAGGTGTCGGGCAGGATGCTGGAACAGACCTGCCACAAGATGTTTGAGAAGGGATTTGACGCGGGACAGATTGTGATGATCCGGGGAACTGCCCCCATAGCCCCCATTGTTAAGGATGAAATGAAGTCAATGGGCCGTATCAATGACGCCCTTATCTACGGCAGCAGCGTGGAAATCTGGGTGGATGCATCAGACGAGGCCATTGAGAAGGTGATTCCGGGGCTGGTGGGCAAGACTTCGTCTCCCTGCTACGGGCAATTATTTGAGGATGTGTTTGAGAAAGCGGGAAGAGACTTCTTCTATGTTGATCACGATGTGCATTCCCTGGGAAGGGTGCAGATTCACAATATTAATACGGGAAAGGCATTCTGCGGGGGAGAAATAAATTACAAGGTATTGGAAAAGTCATTTTTATATTAATTTAAATACGCAATGGCGAAGAAGAGGATTAGGAGGAAATAAAATGGCACTAAGTAAAGAACGGCTTCTGAAGGTATACCGGGACATGGTAATGATCCGCAGATTTGAGGAGGTAATTGAGGAGTATGCTGCAAACGGAACGATTCCCGGATTCGTACATCTGTCCATTGGCCAGGAAGCGTGTCAGGCAGGTGTGGTGGACGCCCTGAAAAAGACAGATTATAAGTTCCCGGATCACAGGGGACACGGAGCCATTGCTCTGTGCGGAACAGACCCTAAATTAGTGATGGCTGAGATATTTGCAAAGGAGACAGGAATCAACCACGGACGGGGCGGCTCCATGCATGTCAATGACCTGGAGTGCAGGAACATGGGATTTAACGGAATCCAGGGCTCCACCATGGTGACCTGTCTGGGAACTGCATTTGCCTCTGTGTACAATGGGACGGATGACGTAACGGCAGTATTCCTCGGAGACGGAACACTGGGAGAGGGAACCTGCCATGAGAGCATGAATATGGCGGCCACCTGGAAGCTTCCCATTATCTACTGTCTGGTAAATAACGGATACGCCATATCCACGCGCTACGAGGAAGCCCATCCCCAGAAGGAGTTAAAAACATGGGGCGAGGGATACGAAGTACCCAGCTTCCGCCTGGACGGAAATGACATCGAGGCAGTCATCGAGGCAGTGGAAAAGGCCGCGGACCGCGCCAGAAAGGGCGAGGGCCCCACTGTACTGGAATTTATGACATACCGCTGGCAGGGACATTTCGCAGGCGATCCCGCCGCTTACCGCCCGGAGGACGAGGTATCTTACTGGGTCAATGACAGGGATCCCCTGAAGCTTACCAAGGCAATCCTCCTTGAGAGGGAGCAGGTTGAGCCGGCTGTGCTCCAGGCGGTTGAAGAGGAAGAAGAAAAACATGTGCAGGAGATGCTTAAATTCTCTCTGGAGAGTGAGTATCCGGGAATTGAGACTGCAACAACATATACATATGCTGATAGAGAGGTGGAATTAAGATAATGGGCAGAAAACTTTCTTATGGAATGGCAATCAATGAAGCGCTGCATCAGATGATGGGAGCAGATGAAAGAGTATTTATATTAGGCGAAGATGTGGCAAAGATGGGCGGAGATTTCGGAATCACAAAGGGAATCTGGGAGAAATGGCCGAACCGCATCAAGGATACGGCATTATCGGAGTCCGCAATTCTGGGTTTATCCTGCGGGGCCGCTGTGTGCGGGTTAAAGCCAGTACCGGAAATCATGTTTGCGGACTTTTTAGGGGTTTGCTTTGACCAGCTGACAAACAACGCCGCAAAGTTAAACTTCATGTATCAGGGAAAGGCACACTGCGGTATAACGGTGCGTGCCGTACAGGGCGGAGGAATCCGGTGTGCTTACCATCACTCCGCATGTGTGGAATCCTGGTTCATGAACACCCCCGGACTTGTGGTCGTATGCCCCACCACCCCTTATGAGGCAAAGGGAATGCTGATCTCCGCAATTAAAAGTGATAACCCGGTTCTCTTTTTAGAGCATAAGACCCTTTATAATGTAAAGGGAGAGGTGCCTCAAGAGATGTATGAGATTCCTCTGTACGAGGCTGAGGTGGAGAGAGAGGGAAGCGACATCACAATCGTAGCAACCCAAATCATGCTTGACAAAGCCCATAAGGCGGCGGACATCATGGCAAAGGAAGGGGTCAGCGTGGAAATCATTGACCCGAGAACCATTTATCCTTATGACAAGGACACGATCCAGAAATCCGTGGCAAAAACAGGCCGCATCATTCTGGCGCAGGAAGGTCCCAAATGCGGGGGCTGGGGAGCCGAACTTTCCGCCATGATAAGCGAGGATGTGTTTGAGTATTTATGCGCGCCCATTAAACGGGTTACCTCCCTGGATTCCCCGGTACCGTACGCGCCGGTGCTGGAGGATTACGTACTGCCGCAGCTGGATGATCTGGTAAAAACCTGCCGGGAATTGATGGAATATTAAATATAGCCACAAGTGGAGATTGAGAGGAAATACATATGGTTACAAAAGTAATTATGCCCAAATTCGGATTGTCAATGGAGACAGGAGTCCTGGGCTCCTGGCTGGTGGAAGAAGGGGCTTCTGTCACAAAAGGCAGCGCCCTGGCAGAAATAACAACAGATAAAATCACCAATACGTGCGAAGCACCCAAAGACGGGATTCTCCGCAAAATCCTGCTTCCCGAAGGGGAGGAGGCTGCCTGCGGGGAGGCCATAGCGGTTCTGGCGGACACGGCGGACGAGGATATATCGGCGGAGTGCGGGGGAGGCCAGAGTGAAGGGGGCGCTTTTGCGGACAGCGCAGAGCAGGCGGCTGCAGCATCCCCTGTCCCGGAAAAGGCCGCCCCGGCCGATATTAAAATCACGCCGCGGGCCAAAAAGGTAGCAGAGGAGCAGGGGCTTGAATATTCCCACATCCAGGGAACCGGCCTGTTAGGCGCAATCACAATTTCAGATTTGAAGAAACATGGAATTCCCAGGAAGGACCCGGCAAGCGCCGCCTCTGTATCAGCTGCTCCGTCATCGGCGTCCGTCCCGTCATCAGCGTCCGGTCCGGCATCAGCATCCGGCCTGGCATCTGCATCCGCCCCGGCATCCGGTCCGTCAACCGCATCTGCCCCGGCCGCAGCGCCTAAGGCAGTCTTTGATACACGGCCCTGTGAAGGCGAGGATGTCATTGTCAAGATGAGCACCATGGAGACCGCGATCGCAAAAGCCATGCAGAACAGTCTGCTGACAACCGCCCAGGCCACCATAGCCACAGAGGCGGAAATAACGGAACTGGTCAGGGTATACAAACAGTTAAAGGGAAAATATACCAATGCAGGAGTGAAGCTGAGCTATACCGCCATGCTGATAAAGGCAGTGGCCATGGCATTGGAGAACCACAAGGCTCTGAGAAGCACCATGGCAGACGAGACCCATATTAAAATCAGCAGCCGTATTCACATCGGCGTTGCGGTGGATATCCCGGGCGGTCTGATTGTGCCTGTGATCCGCGATGCAAATATGAAGGATTTGCGCACAATCTGCCTGGAATTATCAGACCTTACCCAGCGGGCTAAGGACAATAAGCTTACATCCGACCAGCTGGGCGGCGCGACCATTACCATCACCAACCTGGGCATGTTTGGAATCACCTATTTTACCCCTGTATTAAATGTTCCGGAATCAGCAATTTTAGGCGTTGGAGCCATTATCGAGAAGCTGATGGTAAAGGACGGAGGCTTCTATCCCGCATCCGTCATGAACTTCAGCCTTACCCATGACCACCGCATTGTCAACGGAGCGCCGGCGGCAAGATTCCTGAAAGAAGTGACAGCCAGCCTGCAGGATTTTAAATGGGTTTAAAAAGTCCTTAAATATTCATTCCCGCTATCTGCGCGCCAACAGGAGGAAAGCCATATGAAAAAAGCAGACGTTATGATTAAAAATGCATATATCATAACAATGGATCATGACAGAAACATAATCAGCAATGGATGCATTGTGATTGATAAAGACAAGATTACAGCGGTTGGAGGCGGGGAACTGGCATCCTGCTACGAAGCCTCCAGGGTGGTTGACGCAAAGGGAAAGTTCGTATTTCCGGGCATGATAAGCACCCACTCCCATTTGTTCCAGACCATGTTAAAGGGCCTGGGCAGGGATAAACTTTTGTTTGACTGGCTGGACAGCTCCGTGCGTACGGCCCTGCACCGGTTTGACGGGGAAATGTGTTACTACGCTGCCCTGACAGGATGTATGGAAGCCATTCAGTCAGGCACCACCACCCTATTGGACTATATGTACTGCCATACCAGCCCGGGTCTCAGCGATTATGTGACCCAGGCCATGGAGGATATCGGAATACGCGGCATATACGGCCGGGGCTTCACCAATACCGCAAATTTCCCGCCGGAATTTAAGGTGGCCCATCACGATACGGAACAGGATATGTTTGACGATGTGAGGCGTCTGTACAAAAAGTATGAAGGGCACAGCAGAATGAGCGTTGCCCTGGCGCCGGGCATCATCTGGGACAACACGGATGACGGCTACCGGGAGATGCGCAAAATGGCCGATGAGATGCATATTCCCCTTACCATGCATGTGCTGGAATCAGAGGATGACGATAAGTACTGCAGGGAAGTAAGGGGAGGAAGGACCATACCCCATCTGGAACGCCTGGGATTTATCGGACCTGATTTTATCGCGGTGCACTGTGTCTGCATGGAAGAGGAGGACTTTGACATCTTCAAACAGTATGATGTGAAGGTCAGCCACAATCCGGTGTCCAACATGATTCTTGCCTCCGGCGTGGCTCCGGTTGAGAGGATGGTAAAGGAAGGGCTGACAGTCAGCCTTGCCTGCGACGGCTCAGCCAGCAACGATACCCAGGATATGATGGAGGTGTTAAAGACAACCGCCCTGCTCCAAAAGGTACATTTAAGAGACGCGGCCGCCATGCCGGCCTCCAGGGTTCTGGAACTGGCAACCCTGGGAGGCGCAAAGGCAGTTATGCGGGAGGGGGATCTGGGGGCAATCGCGGCGGGAATGAAGGCGGACCTGGTAATCTACGACCCCTTCCACGGCCGTTCCATACCGGTACATGACCCGGTCAGCGCAATTGTATATTCTTCCAGTCAGGCAAATATTGAGTCTGTCATGGTGGACGGCGTGTTTGTAATGGAGCACAAGCGCATGACCATGATTGATGAAGAAAAAGTATTATATGCCACCCAGAAGGCGGCTGAAAAGCTGATAAACGAAGTGGGGCTGGGCAACACGCAGTGGGGCAGGAAGATTGGAAACCTGGGGCTATAGGAGGAAATGAATGAACGAATTAGTGTTCTTTGAAATACCAAAACAGAATTTAAAGATTCAAATTGTCAAAAAAAGTAATGAGATTTTGGAACAGATAAGGAAAGAATCTGCCGAGACAGCGGTGATGCCGGATGTGGCTCAGTACTACACGGATATTTATTTTCCAAAAGCACCTTCAGACAGGCCCTATACATTTTCCTCCATCGTGCTTTCTTCGGACGGCAAAATGGCCTATGGGGATAATCCCTCCGGACCGCTCATAGCAAAAAATAACTTTCTGGACCCGGACGGCTCCCTGGGAGATTTCTGGGTGCTGAATGTACTGCGGGCCTATGCGGACGGAATCATCATAGGCGCCCGCACCCTGCTCAGTGAACCGGGCATCACCTGCCATGTATATGAGGAACGTCTGACCAGGCAGCGCAGGGAAGTGCTTGGGAAGAAGTACCAGCCCTGCGGCGTGATTGTATCGTTAGACGGTACGGATATTCCCTTTGACCATTATATTTTCGATGTAGACCCAAAGGAAGAGTATAAACTGGTGATAGCCACGTCCCCCAGGGGCGCCGAATACATAATGGCCAATTCCCCGCTGAAGCATCCTGTAATTGGGCCCTTTAAGACAATTGAGGATGTGGATCATGCGGATTTGGGTGAGCTTTACACAGATTTTAACGCGTTCCCGGTTATAGTGACGGGCCAGGGAGAGAACCCCGATACAAAGGTGCTCATGTATGCCCTTAAGAAATGGGGGCTGGAAAAGCTCTGTATCGAGGCGCCGTCCTACTGCACCCATTTGCTGCAGCAGGGAATGCTGGATGAATACTTTATCAATTATTCCATGGTATTTGCGGGCGGCCAAAAATCGCCGGGCTATGCATCGGAATTCGGGCACATGGATCATCCCCACGCAGATTTTCTGACACTGGGAATCCATGAAAGCAATTTCATATTTACCCGTCAGAAAATTCGTTACGGTGTTACAAATGAGACGGATTTGTCGGGATATAAGTACTGATACGGAGTGAGTGTCAGATGGGAGGAACTATGGCAGGTACGGATTTGGTGGTAATCGGCGCAGGACCGGGCGGATATGTGGCCGCAATCAGGGCTGCGCAGCTGGGAATGAAGGTAGTGATTGCAGAAAAGGACGCATGCGGCGGGACCTGTCTGAATTATGGGTGCATTCCCACAAAAGCGCTTTATAAAAATGCCCAGGTAATGGGCTATATGGACCACAGCAGGGAATTTGGAATTGAGATTGACGGATACAGGCTGGATATGGAGCAGGTGCAGGCCCGCAAGAACAAGATTGTAAAGACGCTGACCGGAGGAGTGGAATATCTGCTGAAGTCCAATAAGGTGGCCATTGAGAAGGGCTGCGCTAAAATCATAAAAGCCGGTCTGGTGGAAGTGACCGGCAAGGACGGCACTGTAAAGCGGCTGGAGACAAAGCGGATTCTCATTGCATCCGGTTCCAAATCATCCAGGCTTCCCATTGAGGGGATGGACCTGGAGGGCGTTATTACCAGCAAAGAGGCTCTGGATATGAAGACGGTGCCGGAGGAAATCGTGATCATCGGCGGAGGAGTGATTGGCATTGAATTTGCCGGCATTTACCAGTCCTTTGGCGCAAAGGTAACCGTGGTGGAGTTTATGCCCCACATTATTCCGAATGTGGACGTGGAAATCACAGCCAGATTAAAGAGTCTGCTGGAAAAGCGCGGTATTTCAATCATGACAGGATCTAAGGTTGAGAAGATTGAGAAAAAAGGAAACAATCTGTCTGTGCAGGTGGATGCAGGCGGCAAAAAGCAGGTTCTTTCCTGCGGGCAGGTTCTTGTGTCAACCGGACGTGAAATGGACGCGGATGGCCTGAACCTGGATGGCGCGGGAGTGCGGTATGACCGCAAAGGAATAAAGGTAGACGAAAATTATGAGACCAATGTGCCGGGAATCTACGCAATCGGAGACGTGACAGGACGCGTCATGCTGGCCCATGTGGCATCGGAGGAGGGCAAGACAGCTGTTGAGCGCATGGCAGGAGAGAATACAGAGGTGGATTACAGCCTGATTCCCAATTCCATTTTTACCTTTCCGGATGTGTCCAGCATCGGGTTATCGGAAGAACAGGCAAAGGAGCAGGGAATCGAATATATTACCAGCAAATACCAGTTCTCCGGCAACGGCAAGGCCCTTACCATGGGGGACGCCGAGGGTATGGTGAAGGTGATTGCCGCAAAAGACAAATCCAGGCTGTTAGGGGTACATATCATCGGCCCCAATGCAAGCGATTTGATTGCGGAGGCAGCTATTGCAATGAACGGAATGTTTACGGTGGAGGAGGCAGCCGGTGTCATGCACGGGCACCCCACGCTCTCAGAGGCCTTTGACGAGGCGGTATCCAATCTCCTGGGAAAAGCCATTCACATGCCGCCGGTAAAAAACAGGTAATCAGGAAAAGGAGGCGCGCACATGGAACTGAGAGTAAACGAACCTGGCCTTTTTATCGAGGAACTGGTATTCCAAATCAGGCCGGAACAGGTAAAACGTTATGTGGAATTAGAATATGAAATCATGGCAAAAGAGCTGGCTGGGCTGGATGGCTTTTGCGGGTGGCAGATTTGGGTGAGCGAAACCAATCCCGGCCGTGTGACGTCTCTTTATTTCTGGAAGGACCATGCATCCTACCGGAATCTTGACCAGGAATGGCTTTCCGGGAAAAAGGATGAGATAACCAGGGCGTTTGGGGCTGAAAACATGACGTTTGTGAGGGTGGGTCATGAAACAGACCGAAGGTACCAGATGCGCAGTCTCGCCTGATGGGAACGATCCATATCACCCTGGTGGCCAATGCGGGCTTGTTATTGGAGTCCGGGGGGCGAAAGCTGCTGCTGGACGGTCTGCACAGCCAGGAGAACGGGATGTTCAGTCCTGTGCCTCCCTGTATACGGGAGCAGATCATGAAAAGGATTCCTCCCTTTGACGGAATCAGATGGGTGGCTTTTACCCATTTTCATGAGGATCATTTTGATTTGGACCTGGTAAACCGGTATTTGCAGGAGGCAGCACCTGAGATGCTGGTGATGCCGGAGGATACACCGAATGGCGTATCCTCAAAACTTAAGGCAGGCGTATGCAGCACAGAGGCCATTGAGCTGCCGATGGGCCAGTGCCGGAGCATACGTCTGTGGGAGACGGGAAGCCTGACAGCCTTTCCCTCAAGGCATGCGGGCAGGGAGTATGAGACGGTCAGCCACCTTTGCTATGTGCTGGAGGCTGACGGAAAAAAGGTATTGATCCTGGGAGACTCGGATTATGACAGCGTGTTTTTTAAACAAATGGCAGGAGCAATGGAATTTGACGCTGTGATTGCCAATCCGCTTTTTCTGCATCTTCCCAGGGGGCGCAGGGTGTTTACACAGTCCATACGGACAAAAGAGATTATTTTTTGTCACCTTCCGTTTGCGGAGGATGACCAGATTCATTTCCGGAATATGATGTCAGAAGACATGAGACAATATGAAACAATACTGCCACCCATGAAGGCGCTTACGGATCCGCTTCAAAAAGTGAGCATTTAGTATGTCAGGAGGATATAATTGTGGGGCAGAATATATTGATTGAAATATCAGCAAGACACATTCATTTATCAAAAGAGCATTTAGAGATACTTTTTGGGGAAGGCTATGAACTGACAGTGAAGAAAATGTTAAGCCAGCCAGGACAATTTGCATGCGAGGAACGGGTGAGCGTGATTGGACCTAAGGGTAAGTTCTCCATGTCTGTGCTGGGACCTGTGAGAGAGCGCACCCAGGTGGAAATTTCACTGACAGATGCCAGGACCATAGGGGTCAGCGCGCCCATACGGGAATCCGGCGATGTGGAGGGAAGCGGCAGCTGTGTACTGGAAGGCCCCAGGGGAACGGTTATTCTGAAGGAAGGGGTTATTGCGGCAAAACGCCACATACACACCACGCCGGAGGATGCCGAAAGACTGGGGGTGACTGACCGTGAAACAGTTGCTTTTGAGGTAAATATCAATGACCGGTCGTTGATTTTTAAGGACATGGTGGTCCGGGTCAGCGAACACTATTCCACGGCTGCCCATATTGACACGGATGAGGCAAACGCGGTGGCCATGTCGGGCACGGTCTATGGAACCATAGTAAAACTGAGGGGAAATGGATTGGCGGATTCCGGTTTGACAGATTCTGATTTGGCGGATTCATCAATCGCTTAAACGAGGAGAACATGAGGCAAATAGAAAAACAGACCCGGACAGACGGGGAGAATAAGATGGGGGTCATGCCGGTCAACCGTCTGCTGGTGACCATGGCGCTGCCGATTATGATATCCATGATTATCCAGGCCATGTACAATATAGTGGACAGCCTGTTCGTTGCCAGAATCAGCGAACAGGCGCTGACCGCGGTTTCGCTGGCATATTCGGTGCAGAATCTTCTGATTGGAGTGGCAGTGGGGACAGGTGTGGGTGTGAATTCCCTGCTGTCCCGGTATCTGGGGGAACAAAACCGGGAAGGCGTCAACAAGACAGCTGTAAACGGGATTTTCATTATGCTGGTTACCTATCTGTTCTTCCTGGTGTTTGGGTTGTTTTTCACCAGGACGTTTTTCAAATTACAGACAGATTCAGAAGAAATCATAGAGCTGGGAGTACAGTACCTGTCCATTTGCCTGATTTTTTCAGTGGGCGTGCTGGAGCAGGTTGTGCTGGAACGGATATTGCAGGGAACCGGAAAAACAATTTATACCATGATTACACAGGGGGCGGGAGCTGTTATTAATATAATTCTCGACCCTATTCTGATTTTCGGATTATTGGGATTTCCCAGAATGGGTATCAGCGGGGCAGCCATAGCCACTGTGACAGGGCAGCTGGCCGGCATGGGGATGAACGTCTATTTTAACAAGCGGGTCAACCATGAGGTGCAGTTTGTTTTCCGGGGGTTCAGGCCGGATATGGGAATCATAAAGCAGATATACAGGGTGGGAATCCCGGCCATTGTAATGCAGTCCATCGCGTCTGTCATGACCTTTGGACTGAACCAGATACTGATTTCCTACACGGCCACAGCCGCGGCAGTGATGGGAGTCTATTTTAAAATCCAGAGTTTTATCTTCATGCCCGTATTCGGCCTCAATAACGGCATGATACCTATTATCGGATATAATCTGGGGGCGGGAAGACCTGGGCGCATACGAAAGGCCATCCATTACAGCCTGGGATATGCCACAGCCATCATGGCGGCAGGCTTTGTACTGTCCCAGGTTTTTGCGGTGGAGATAATGGCAATGTTTAATGCCTCTGAGCACATGATGTCCATTGGGGTGACGGCGCTGAGGGTGATTAGCTTCGGCTACCTGTCCGCCTCTGTTTCCGTTATTTACAGCGCCGTATTCCAGGCGCTGGGAAGAGGGATGGAAAGCCTGGTTATCTCCTTTTTCCGGCAGCTGATTGTACTGCTGCCGGCCGCCTGCATACTGGCAGCAATGTTTGGGCTGGATGCGCTGTGGTGGTCCTTTCCCATTTCGGAGACAATGGCGGCATTGCTGGCATGGGTATGGTGGAAACATATCCGCAGGCAGATGGCGGGGCAGGTGTAAGGGTCCGGAACACAGGAATTCTGTAAAAGTGGGTTTCAAAAACTTGCAAACCGGTAAATTCTATGGTATTATAATTTGGCATGCCGGATTACTATATGGCTTGTTGGGCCGTCGCCAAGCGGTAAGGCACAGGACTTTGACTCCTGCACTCGAGGGTTCGAATCCCGCCGGCCCAGTACATGGGAAAGTCCGCAGAGACGCAAGTTACAAGGCGTTTCTGCGGGCTTTTCTTCTATAAATAATGTATTGCACATAATACTATAATTCAATACTATAATCCACATGGAGGCCGGAGGCTGTGGGAGGAGGAAAGAAGATGGAGAGAAAAAGAATCAGGGATTTTGGCATTGTGCCGGGCGTCATGAAAACCGGACCTAAAAATAAGATTACAGACGTGCCTGGCGTGCTGGTAGGCCATAAGACAGTGAGAAATGGGGACAACAAAACCGGCGTCACGGTCATTGTGCCGGGACCGGGAAATGTATTTGAACGCAAGTTCATCGCTGCGGGATATGTGCACAATGGATTCGGCAAGACCTGCGGCCTGGTCCAGGTGGAGGAGCTGGGAACCCTGGAGACGCCCATTGCCCTGACCAATACCCTGAACGTGGGGCTGGCAGCCGACGCCCTGGTGGAGTATACCATCAGGCAGTGCGAAAAGGACCAGGTGGAGGTCACATCCGTAAGCCCGGTTGTGGGTGAGTGCAATGACTGCAGAATTAACCGTATCCAGCACAGGGCTGTGTCCATGGAGGATGTGATGGAGGCATTTTCCGGTGCTGGTGAGGATTTTGAGGAGGGTGATGTGGGCGCAGGCACGGGAACTGTGTGCTACGGCCTGAAGGGAGGAATCGGATCCGCCTCCAGAGTTATGAGAATCGGCGGGGTAAATTACACGCTGGGGGTTCTGGTGCAGTCCAATTTCGGGGCGACAGAGGACCTGGTCATAGACGGCATCCGGGCCGGCCAACGGATTCTGGAGGAAAAGGAAAGGCGCAGGAAGATGGCCACCGCAGAACAGGACCAGGGGTCCATCATGACCATTATCGCCACGGATCTGCCTGTCAGTGACCGTCAGCTAAAGCGCATCATCCGCAGGGCCGGTGTGGGCATTGCCAGGACAGGCGCCTACACCGGACACGGCAGCGGTGAGGTCATGATTGGGTTCACCACCGCAGGCCGCCTGCAGGGAAAGGACAGTCCGGAAATCATGACAAGCACCTGCATCAGGGAGGATCTGATTAACGTGGCCTTCAAGGCAGCCGCGGAAGCTGTCAATGAAGCCATCCTGAATTCCATGACAGCAGCCGGACGTACCGGGGGACTGGCAGGGGAGGTGTATTACAGCCTGTCGGAGTTCCTTCCGCAGATTCTTAAACATTAATGGCGAAGGGACATCAGCCCCTGTTCTGTTATCTCGCAGCCTCCCCTGGTGCGGTTGATGCGGATAAGTCCTTCTTCGGATAATTCTTTCAGCAGCCCCCGCAGGCGGCCGTCGCTTAATTCCACGCCGGCCTCTGCCAGGGCATTTTTTATGGCTCCCCGGCCGATGCGGGGGGAGGCAGCTATGGCAGCCAGCACCCTGAGGCGGACCGGACTGTGGTCCTGGTCGGACTTTCGCATCTGGTTCCTGATATAGGAGGGAAGCTGTGCCAGTATCAGGGGATGGGCGGCGTAGTGGGAGAAGAAATAACGGGTCAGGTTGTATAGCTCCTGGACATTGCCGGGATAATCGTAGTCCATCATGAAGTCAAAGAGACTGGGGGACAAAAGGTCGCGGGCCATAAGGCTTTTATTGTGGAACAGTTCACGGAAGAACTGGTCCATGAGCAGGGGAATGTCCTCCCTGCGTTTCCTGAGAGGCAGGGTGTCGATGGAGGCCGCATTCAGAAGGAAGAACAGCTCTTCCCGGAAGGTGCCCTGCTTTACCATCCCGTACAGGTCCTGACCGGCTGTGGCGATGATGCGCACGTCAAAGGGGGAGAAGCGGGTTCCAAAGACATTTCCGGTCCGGTTGTCCTGAAGAATGTGAATCAGGAGTCCCTGAATCTCAGGAGACAGGTACTCGGCGCTGTCAATGAGCAGGGTTCCGTGGTTGGCCTCTTTGAACAGTCCTAACATCTGGGAGAGAGGATCCGAGACAGTCAGAGCTGCGCCTGACAGACAGGAGGTCCCGCCCGGATCGGATAGCACGCCTGGGCCGGGAGCGCTGTCCGGGCCGGAAACTTCATTTGGGCCGGAGACCCCGTTTATCCTTGCGGCCGCATTAAGCCCCATGGGCATATTCAGGCAGACAAAGGGATGCTGCCTCCTGGAGGATGTCTTATGTATGGCTCTGGCCAGGAGTTTTTTCTGGGTGCCGCTCTCTCCCTGAATCAGCACAGGGAAGTCATAGAGGGAGAGCCTTCTGGCATATTCCAGGATATTCTTCATGGGCTCCGAGGCAGTGGTAAAACTGGTGAACATGCTGTCCGCATATCTGGAGTCGGAGAATACAGGGTCAGGGAGAGGCGGGTAATCCCCGGTCCCGTCAGCCAGCACAGGACACGGCGTGCTGTTGAGCAGGTAAAGGGGCTCATGGTTGGGCAGCAGCAGTTCAAGGGAGCTGAGCAGGAGATGCTTTCCGCTGCGGTTCATCACCTTGTAATCCGCACTGTGACAGAAATCCATGCCTTTGCAGGGCTGGGGCAGAAACTGTGACAGGTTCCGGCCCGTGGTGCCTGTCTCAGGCAGCTCCAGGTCCATGGAGAATCTGCGGTTGACCATATTGATTTCCCCGCGGACCGACAGAAGGCACAGGCCTATGGGAAGATTGCTGATAACGGTCTGGAGAAGCTGCCTGGAATAGATGTAGTCCTGGTAATAGGCGCTGGTCAGCTTGGCAATCTGCATGATGCTGTTCACATAGGATTTGGTAATCTGGTTGGACAGGCTGGCGGGAAGATGAAAGTACTCGCACAGCTCATTGACAGTGGAGATGTCAATGATGCGGTTGCCGATATCAATGACATTGGTGATATGGCTGGGAACCAGCTGGGGCTCGCCCACGGTGATGGCATAGTGGATGGACTCGTCGGCCTGGATGCATCCGGGATAAAAGGGTTCAAACCGGTACTGCACCACCCCTGCCTCCTTGAGCTGGTCCATGATGGTGACAATGGAGTCATAGGTATCGTTTACTATGTAGACACGCTCACCGGGCGGTATGCGGATGATTTGGTCCAGACAGGCATGGTTGAAGGTCCTGGTACAGATAATCTGCATGACCTCCTTTGGGATGGATATGGGAAATTCTGACTGGACCAGGGGGCTGGAAAAAAGGATGCACTGGTATCCCTTGATTTGCTCCGGCCGCTGGACCTGGTCCAGCCCAATTGTATCAAAGGCAATATGGGCTCCCAATATCTTGTGGAGATAGCTCTGGAATTCAAGGCGTATGCTGGAATTGATGCTGACGATGAGCACATGGTATTTTGGCTGGCTTCTGTCCATGTTTTATCCTCCTGTGTCTTATTGGGTTAATTATAACAAAAAAATTAGGATACAACAACCTAATGACTTTAAATTTTAAATTGTAACGAATGCTTTACGGAAAAAAGAATGATTTATTTGACAAGGCAGCACAGAAACGTGTAAAATTATTGTAAGCAAGGATGCTTACGAAATGAGCGTGAGAGCTGTAGGTTTCCAGGCTTTTTTTGTATCATCATAAAAAGGAGGATATTCTATGAAGAAAAGCGGAAAGAAGCTGTGCGCCCTGGCACTGGCTGCTGCCATGCTGGGATTGACGGCATGCGGTTCATCATCAGGCACCACTGATACGACCACGGCAGCTGCAGGCGGGGCGGCAGCTACAGAAGAAACGACAGCAGCGGCAGCTGTTGCGGAGGGAGAGTCTGTTTCACAGGAAACAGATATTATAGGAGCAGTCAATGTGGACTTTACCACACTGGATCCGTTAGATACCAGCGACACCCTCTCAGGAGGCGTTCAGCGTCTTATCATGGACGGATTGTTTGGGTTTGACGACGAAATGAAAATCATTCCCATGCTGGCAACGGAGTATACGGCCAATGACAGCGCCACGGAGTTCACCATCAAGCTGAGAGAGGGAATCACATTCTCTGACGGAACCCCATGGAACGCAGAGGCGGCCAAAGCCAACTTTGACCGTTGGGCGGACAAGTCCTTAGGACTTAAGAGAACCACATTGTTATGTAATATACTGGATACCACTACGGTTCAGGATGATTATACAATCGTAGTAAAACTGTCCTCACCCTTTGGCGCGTTCATTGAGACACTGGCCCATCCGGCCTGCGTGGTCATGAGCCCCAAGGTAATCGAGCAGGGCTCCACGGCATGCGCAGAGGCCCCCATTGGCACAGGACAGTATACATTTAAAGAGTGGATTCAGGGAGACCACCTTACGGTTGAGCTGAACAAGGACTGGTGGGGCTATGACGCTGACATCTGCGGCGGCACGGCTCTGGCTGACAAGGACGCCGGCTTCAAGAGCATCACCTTAAAGCCTGTACCTGAGTCCGCCACCAGGGTTGCCATGATTCAGTCCGGCGATGCCCAGCTTATCTGGCCTGTACCGGATGAAAACCTGGCAGGACTTAAATCCGATCCCAACGTGATCGTGGGACAGGACCAGGGCCTGGTAGTCCGTTACCTGATGATGAACAACCAGAAGAAACCATTCAATGACAAGAAAGTCCGTCAGGCTATCAACTATGCTATCAATAAAGAGGCATATGTGGCAGTTGTCAAGAATGGCAACTCTGAGCCGGGAACCTCTGTCATTGCTCCCAAGCTTCAGTACTACAAGGGAAATGATCCTTATCCATACGACATCGAGAAGGCAAAATCACTGCTTGCAGAGGCAGGCTATCCGGACGGCTTTAAGACAACCCTGATATTTGCCAACACTTCCGCCAACATGAAGCAGGGCGAGTTCTTAAAGCAGCAGCTTGCCGAGGTGGGTATTGATGTTGAGCTTATCAGCCTGGAGAGCGCAATTGTAAACGAGAAGGTCCAGGATACGGACGCTCCCGGCGCAGAGGCAGAAGTTGATATGTACATCATCGGCTGGTCATCCTCTACCGGCGACGCGGACTGGGGAATCCGTCCTCTGCTGGCAAAAGAGTCTGAGCCTCCTATGAGCTACAATATCTGCTATTTCGAGAACGAGGAATTAGACGGATATCTGAAGGACGGCCTGAACACAGCTGACCGTGATAAGAGAGCAGAAGCATATGCCAAGGCTCAGGACCTGATTTGGGAAGAGAGTCCTCTGGTATGTCTGGCAACTGACTTCAACTCCTGGGCAACTTCCAATAAGATGGTAAATGTAAAGATGTTCCCAGATAACTGCCTTAATATCAGAAATGGTAAGATGACGAAATAAAAGGCTTAAGGGTCTGGCGGAGGGGGATTCTCTGCCAGACCTTTTTAAGATAAAATACAGGGTGTATACCCAATAATGATATGAGAGGTGAGAGTTTATATGCTGAGATACATATGTAAAAGAGTTGTTGGAGTTATACCAACCCTGATTATCGTAGTTACGTTTGTATTCTTCTTTGTGCGCCTGATTCCCGGAGATCCGGCCAGGCAGGTGGCAGGACCGCAGGCAACCAAAGAGGACGTGGAACTGGTAAGGGAGCAGCTGGGCCTTAACAAGCCCCTTCCCCAGCAGTATATCAGCTACGTGACAGGACTTGTAAAGGGGGATTTGGGCACATCGCTGAGAACCAAGCGCCCGGTGCTGACTGAGGTCCAGGGCCGCTACATGAATACGGTGCAGCTCACCCTTTTAAGCCTGACCTGGAGCGTGATTGCAGGCGTCCTTATCGGCGTATGGTCAGGAAGGAACAGAAGCAAGTGGCAGGACTATACAGGAATGACCGTGGCTGTCTCAGGTATATCCATGCCCTCCTTCTGGATTGGGTTCATGCTTATCATGGTTTTTGCGGTCAAGTACAGGCTGCTGCCCACCACCGGGGCCGGCTCCTTCAAGAACCTGATTCTGCCGTCCATCACGCTGGGAGTCAGCATTGCGGCCATTATTGCCCGCTTTACCCGTTCCTCTGTCATCGAGGTGCTGAAGGAGGATTACGTGCGTACGGCCAGGGCCAAAGGCCTGCGGGAAAAGACGGTTATCTGGAAGCATGTGTTCCGTAACTGTATGATATCCGTGGTGACGGTTGTGGGACTTCAGTTCGGTTTTCTTCTGGGCGGTTCCGTTGTGACGGAAACTGTGTTCGCGTTTCCGGGACTTGGTTCCCTTCTGATTGAATCCGTAAACTACAGGGATTATCCCGCAATCCAGTCGCTGATTCTTATATTTTCCCTGCATTTCGTACTGATTAACCTGGTTGTGGACGTACTGTACGCAGTGCTGAATCCGGAAATCCAATTGAGCTAAAAGGGGGCGACAAAAGATGGCTAAGAATAAAGTGTTAACTGAAAAGACGGACATCAATACCCCGTTTTCAGAGTTTGTAAGAAAGTTTAAAAAACAGAAAACAGCCATGGTTGCCATGGTATTTCTGGTGTTTCTTGTGGTGCTGGCATTTATCAGCTATAAGATTGCCCCTTACGGCATCAATGAATATGATTACTCTGCCATTATGCAGCCGCCTACGGCCGCCCATCTTTTCGGCACCGATGAGTTCGGCAGGGATTTGTTTTCCAGGGTAATCTGCGGAACCAGGATTTCCCTCAGCGTGGGTCTGTTTGCAGTGACCGTGGGAATGCTTGTGGGAACCATTATGGGACTTTTGGCCGGATACTACGGCGGCATCGTTGATTCCATCATCATGCGTATCTGCGACGTGCTGCTGGCCTTCCCGGGACTTATCCTGGCTATTGCCATTGTGGCCATCCTGGGAAGCGGACTGTATAACGTGGTAATCGCGGTTGCGGTATTCAATATCCCCAAGTTTGCCCGTCTGGTGAGAGGCAATACACTGGAGACAAAGAACAGCGTGTTTGTACAGGCCGCCCGCAACATCGGAGCCGGCGACATGCGCATCCTGTTCAAGCATATCCTGCCCAGCGCCATTCCCAATATCATCGTACAGTACACCATGTCCATCGGAACCTCCATCATCACTGCTTCCAGCCTTAGCTTCTTAGGCATGGGCGCCCAGCCTCCCACACCTGAGTGGGGACTGCTTCTGAGCAATGGACGTAACTACATGCTGACAAGCTGGCATATCACCCTGTTTCCGGGTCTTGCAATCTTCTTTACCGTGCTCTGCTTCAATCTGCTGGGCGACGGCCTGAGAGACGCGCTGGATCCAAAACTGACTGATTAGGAGTGGGACTTATGGAGAATACGAATAATAATATTTTAGAGATTAAGAATCTGCACACCTACTTCTACACGGACAGCGGTGTGATTAAATCAGTAGATGGCGTGGATATTGAACTGAGAGAGGGCACAACCCTTGGAATCGTGGGAGAATCAGGCAGCGGCAAGAGCGTGACCGCCCTGTCCGTCATGGGACTTCTGATGGGAACCACAGGAAAGGTGGCGGAAGGGGAAATCCTGTTTGAAGGCCGCGATTTGACAAAGCTGGATGATGAGGAGCGCAGGAAGATGCGCGGGGAAAAGATTTCCATGATTTTCCAGGAACCAATGACCAGCCTGAACCCTGTCATGAAGATTGGGGACCAGATAACGGAATGTATCCTGATGCACAATAACATAAGCAAGCAGGAAGCCTGGGACAAGGCAGTGGAGATGCTGAAGCTGACAGGCGTTCCCAGGGTGGAGCGCATGATGAAGGAATATCCCTTCCAGCTCTCCGGCGGCCAGCGCCAGAGAGTCATGATAGCCATGGCGCTGGTGTGCAAGCCGAAAATCCTCATAGCGGATGAGCCTACCACGGCGTTGGACGTTACCATCCAGGCCCAGATTCTGGATTTGATGGAGAATCTGAAGCAGAAAACAGGAACCTCCATTCTGTTTATCACCCATGACCTTGGTGTGGTGGCAGAGGTTTGCGACGACGTGGTGGTCATGTACAGCGGCCGTGTGGTGGAGAAGGGCGACGTAAGGTCCATTTTTGCCAGTCCGTCCCATCCGTATACCAAGGGTCTTCTGGCATCTATTCCCAAGCTGGGAGAGTGCGCCGAGGAGCTGGAATCCATACCGGGCAATGTCCCCAATCCAAAGTACATGCCCCAGGGATGTAAATTCGCTCCCAGATGTTCCTGCGCCTTTGATAAGTGCAGGGAGGAAGAACCCGGCTTCTACGACGTGGGAGAAGGCCATATGAGCCGCTGCTGGCTCTGTGAAAAGAAAGGCGGTGACGCGTGATGGCAGATATCCTGCTGAATGTTGAAGGTATGAAAGTGTATTATCCTGTGAAGGGGGATTTTGGCAAAGGGCGTGAATTCGTCAAGGCGGTGGACGGCGTTTCCTTCGAGGTGCGAAAGGGCGAGGTGTTCGGCATCGTAGGCGAATCCGGCTGCGGCAAGTCCACATTGGGAAGGGGAATCTGCAAGCTGGAGACTCCCACGGCAGGTAAGATCGTCCTGTCCGGTGAAGATATCTCCTCCTATGGCAGAAAGCAGATGCGCTCCGTGCGCAAAAAGGTCCAGATGGTATTCCAGGACCCATATGCGTCCCTGAATCCCAGGATGTCTATATTTGACATCATCGCGGAGCCGTTAATCATACACGGCCTGACAAAGAGCAAGAAGGAACTGGAAGACCGCGTCATGGAGCTTCTGAGAAAGGTTGGACTGGATGATTACCATGCCAACCGTTATCCCCATGAATTTTCCGGCGGCCAGCGCCAGCGTATCGGAATCGCCAGGGCCCTGGCAGTTGAGCCGGAGCTGATCATAGCGGACGAGCCCGTGTCGGCCCTGGACGTGTCCATCCAGGCCCAGGTGTTAAACCTGCTGCACCAGCTTCAGAAGGAGTTTAACCTGACCTATATATTCGTGGCCCATGACCTGAGCGTGGTGGAGCATATCAGCGACCGGGTGGGCGTCATGTATCTGGGTAACTTTGTGGAGGTGGGGGACAAGCGCAAGCTGTACAGCAATCCCCTTCATCCTTACACCCAGGCCCTTCTGTCAGCCGTACCGGTACCGGATCCAACGGCAAAGAAGGACCGCATCATACTGGAGGGAAGCATCCCGTCGGCATTAAATCCGCCAAGCGGCTGCAAGTTCCACACCAGATGCCCCCGGTGCATGGACATCTGTAAGAAAAAGGCGCCGGAGCGCTACCAGGTATCCGACGACCATTATGTATACTGCCATCTCTATGATGACAAAATCAAGGAGAACAAGGGATGAAACTCTTTATCAGTGCAGATATAGAAGGGTGCGCAGGGGTGGCCCTGGCGTATGAGACTCATAAGAATGAAGCTGCATACGGTGAATTTGCAAAGCAGATGACAAAGGAAGTAGTGGCTGCCTGTGAGGCTGCCCATGAGGCGGGAGCCGACGAGATAGTGGTAAAGGACGGCCACGGGGACGCAACGAACATTGACCCTCTCTGCATGCCGGACTACGTGACCCTGATTCGGGGCAAAAGCGGTCACCCTTATAACATGATGTCCGGTCTGGATGATTCCTTTGACGGGGTCATGTACATAGGATACCATGCCCCGGCAGGAAATCCCGGATTTGCCATCAGCCACACCTCCACGGGCAACAGTCTGTATATCCGTTTAAATGGCAGCTGTATGAGTGAATTCATGCTGAACAGCTACACAGCTGCTTCACACAAGGTTCCGGTGCTGTTCCTGTCCGGGGACAGCACCATCTGCGGCCTGGCCAGGGAAATGGTGCCGGATATTACCACGGCCGTGACAAAGACCGGTCTGGGGGCATCCACTTACTGCAAGGCGCCGGGGCAGGTGGAGGAATCCATCCGCCAGGGAGTGAAGAAGGCGCTGGCCGGGAATCTCTCCCGGTGCAGTGTGGAGCTTCCGGAGACATTTACATATGAAGTGACCTATAAAGACTGGAAGAAGGCATACCAGATGTCCTTTTACCCGGGAATGAGGGCAGTGGACACATTTACCAACAGGCTGGAGACAGCCAGATGGATGGATGTGGTGACGGCCCATTGCTTTGTGATATATTAGAGCGCGTTTGAATAAGGAGATAACAGCAATGGATATAGAGATGTTTGGAAAGATATCAGATGCATTTGGCCCCAGCGGGTTTGAGGAAGAGGTGGTGCGCACCGTGGCGGGTTACTGCGGTAAGTACCAGGTGGAAAATGACGCCATGAACAACCTGTATGTGCGTATGCCGGGCAGGGCCGGGGATAAACCGGTGGTGCAGCTGGACGCCCATCTGGACGAGTGCGGTTTTATGGTGCAGTGCATCCATGACAACGGCTGCCTGGGAATCCTTATGCTGGGGGGCTTTCACCTGACCAACCTACCCGCCCACACGGTCATCATAAAAACAAGGGCCGGCAGGAAAATCAGGGGCATCATCATGTCAAAGCCCGTGCATTTCATGAATGATAAGGAGAGGGCTTCCCTGGAGCTTTGCATTGAAAAACTGTATGTGGACATCGGCGCCACAAACCGCAGGGAAGTGGAGGAGGACTTTGGCGTATCCATTGGAGATCCCATGGTCCCGGAGGTGTCCTTTTCCTATGATGAGGAACACGGGCTCTGCTTCGGCAAGGCATTTGACAACAGGGCCGGCTGCGCCTGCATCGTGGATACCATGGATAAGGTATATGACAGCAGGAATGAGCTGGCCGTGGATGTGGTGGGCGCTTTTGCGGCCCAGGAGGAAGTGGGAATGAGAGGGGCCACCGTAACCACCCAGGTGGTGAAGCCGGACCTGGCTATCCTGTTTGAGGGTTCCCCTTCGGATGACTTCTTCTTTTCCGCCACCCAGGCCCAGGGAAGAATGAAAAACGGCGTTCAGATCCGCCGCATGGACAAGAGCTATATATCCAATCCGGTGTTCATGGAATACGCCATGGAGCTGGCCGGCAAATTCGGTATCCGCTACCAGGAGGCGGTAAGGCGGGGAGGCAGCACCAATGCGGGCAGGATCAGCCTTATTGGAAAGGCGGTTCCGGTCCTTGTGCTGGGCGTGCCTTCCAGATACGTGCATTCCCATTATAATTTCTGTGCAAAGGATGACCTGGAGGCGGCTACGGAGCTGGCAGCCCAGGTAATCAAGGGGCTGGATGGAGAACGCATCCGCCATATCCTGCGCCAGGATATACTGTAGGGAGGTGGAGAAAATGGAACGTCCGGTTATCGGCATTATGGGAAATACATATATGACCCAGCCAGGCATGTTTGACAGCATGGAAAGGGCATATCAGAACAGCTATTATGTGGATGCGGTCATGAAAAACGGGGGTATCCCTGTGATTTTACCGGCATCTGCCGTTATGGAGCAGACAGAGGAAATCATGGGAATCTGCGACGGAATCCTGTTCCCCGGCGGGGAGGATATGACTCCTTCCTACTATGGGGAGGACCCGCATCCCGCTATCCAGGTATACAAGCCTGAAATTGACGAAGCCCTGATGAGGGCGGGCCGTTATGCCCTGGAGCACAAAAAGCCCATGCTGGGCATCTGCAAAGGAAACCAGCTGCTCAACGTGCTCATGGGTGGTTCCCTGTATCAGGACCTTTCCCTTAAGGGGCCTGACTGCATCAGGCACCTGCAGCTTGGAAGGCGGGATTACCTTACCCACCAGATACGGGTGGAGGAGGGAACCAGGCTGTCAAAACTTTTAGGCAGCGGCGTCTGCATGACCAATTCCATGCACCACCAGTCGGTGAAGGAGCTGGGAAAGGGGCTCAGGGCCTCGGCATATGCAAATGACGGGATCATAGAGGCCATCGAGGACCAGGAGGGGATGATTGTAGGCGTACAGTGGCATCCCGAAAGTCTTCTGGAGTCAGCCCCGGCCATGAATCATCTGTTTTCGGATCTGTGCGGCAGGGCCTTGGAGAGAAAAGCAGGGAGTTTATAATTTCTATAGAAAACCATCACAGAATGCTCACAATTTATCGGTATGCTGGATAGAAGTGGAAGCTGCCCAAAGCGGCAGTCTGACTGAGACAGAATGCGGGGGTCCGTGTGATGACAAATGAGCAGTATTATGAATTGATAAAGCCCTACGAGGATGCCAGCCGGGTACTTAGTACCCGGCTGGAAATCCTCAACCATAGTCTTTACGGGGACAGGTCTGACGCCGGTCCCATCCATAATATCCAGGGCCGAATAAAGGAAAAGAAGAGCATGGAATCAAAACTGGTCCGGCTGGGATTTACGGCGGGAGTGACCAATGCAAGGAACCATCTGCAGGACATAGCGGGGCTGCGGATTATTTGTTACTTTGTGGAGGATATCTATAATCTGACAGCGGCGCTGAAAAAACAGTCGGACCTGGTGATAATCAAGGAAAAGGATTATATCCGCAATGCCAAGCCCAACGGATACAGGAGCTATCACATTGTGCTGGGTATACCGGTGTATTTTCTGGACACCATGGAATATTTTCCGGTGGAGGTGCAGCTTCGGACCATGGCCATGGATTTCTGGGCCAGCATGGAACACCGGGTATGCTATAAGAAACAACCCAGAAACCGGGAGCGGCTGGAACAGGATTTCTGCCGCTATGCCAGGATACTGGAGGAGATTGAAGGGGAATTTGAGACACATAATGAGAGGAGAGGGTCAGATGGAGGTTAAGCAGGCAGAGACAAGAAGGACAGAGGGGAAGCGGGTTGAGGGAAAAACCATATTCGCCATGTCCTCCTCAGCTGTTCCGGTATGCAGGGCGGGCAGCTATGAGACACTCACCTTTGTCACAAAGGATTGCTTTGACAATCAGTTCACAGAGGAGGGAGACGTCCTGGACAGCCTGAACTGGGACTGCATCAATCCTGCCACCGGGCCGGTCTATGTGGAAGGCGCCATGCCCGGGGATGTGCTGAAGGTAAAGATTGAAGATATCCGGGTGGCATCCTGGGGCACCATGGCCGCCATACCTGACAACGGGGTCCTGGGGGACTGCGTATCCCGGGGAACGGTGAAGCGGATTCCCGTCAGGGACGGCGTGGCCTGGTTTAACCAGGACATCGGCATACCATGTGCTCCCATGATTGGAGTGATTGGCGTGGCTCCAGAGAAAGGGGAGATTCCCTGCGGGGAGCCGGGGAGCCATGGAGGAAACATGGACAACACCAAAATAAAGGCCGGCGCCACCCTGTACCTGCCGGTGTTCCATGAGGGAGCTCTTCTGGCCATGGGAGATGTCCACGCCTGCATGGGGGATGGGGAAATCATGGTGACCGGGCTGGAGATTCCGGCAGAGGTAACCGTGACCCTGGAGGTTTTAAAGGGCATTTCCATAGATAACCCCATGCTGGAGGACGGCGAAGCCTGCTATACCATTGCGTCCCATGAGAACGTGGAGACTGCCGTATATACGGCGGTTAAGGCCATGACGGATATTCTCATGAGGGAACTGGGCATGAGCCTGGAGGATGCCGGTATGCTTCTCTCCGCCATGGGCAATCTCCAGTTCTGCCAGGTGGTGGATCCAAAACGCACGGTACGTATGGAGATGAAAAAGACAGTGCTTAAGAAGTTATTTTGATATTGGCCGCCCATACCGGCCTTTTATATGGTTTTTTGATTTGGGCTGCGAAGAGGTCCGGGCGTTTACTGTCCGGGCTTTTTTGTTTGTAAGGAAAATTCTCCTGTGCAGGATTCCCTTTCTGTGTTTCATTTCTGTGTTTCATTCCTGCCTTCTGTTTTGGAGGTGTATGAAGAACGTGCAATTGCAGATACTACCTGATGTATTTATGGAAAGAGAAGAGCAATTCATTTATATATGGAAGGATGGAGCAGGATGCTGAAAATATGGATATGCGGGGCTGGAGGACGGGTTGGCAGGAAGATGACAGATATTCTGGCGTCCAGGCCGGTGGAGCTGCTTTTGACGGATGCGGATTCGGTGGATATCACGGATTCGGAGGCTGTGATGGAATATGCCCATATCAACCGGCCCCATTATATTGTAAACTGCGCCGGGCTGACTGATGCGGCTGCCTGCGAGGACTGTCCGGAGGAGGCATACCGGGTAAATGCCCTGGGGGCCAGGAATCTGAGCGTTGCCGCCAGAATGGGTAAGTCCAGGCTGGTCCAGATGTCAACAGACGATGTGTTTGACGGCAGGAGCCTGGTTCCTTACACGGAATTTGACCCGGTCTCACCTAGGACTGTGTACGGCAAGTCCAAGATGGCAGGAGAAAATTTTGTAAGGGAGTTCTGCAACCGCCATATTATTGTGCGCAGTTCCTGGATATTCGGGGACGGCAGCCCTTACCTGGAGCGTATTCTGGAGATGGCGGGCCAGGGCAAGACCATCAGGGCTGCCTCGGACCAGATGGCATCTCCCACAGGGGCTGACGGACTGGCCGCCAAGATCATAGAGCTGATGGAGCACGGTGAGGACGGATTGTACCATGTAACGGGACAGGGCTGCTGCAGCCGGTATGAGCTGGCAAAGGAGGCTGTCAGGCTGGCGGGCTATCAGGTCCCGGTGGAACCTGTGAACGCCTCTGAGGACACCTTAAGCTCCATGAGGCCTTCCTACAGCGTGCTGGACAATATGATGCTGCGCATATCTAATATGCGTCTCCTGCCCCATTGGAAGGTGATGCTGGAGGAATACATGAAGGAGCGGCGGGCAGGAAGCCGCAGGCGGGCTGAGGGAAAGGACGGTATCGGCTATGGAAAATAGGAAACGGCCGGGGCTTACCACCGCTATCTTTATCGGGCTTGCGCTGGGGGCCGCTGCGGGCATCCTTCTTCATTATGCTGTTCCTGAGGGAGATATCCGGGATAAACTGCTGATAGACGGTTTATTTTATCTGATTGGAAATGGATTTCTGCGGCTGATGCAGATGTTAGTGGTACCTTTGGTATTCTGTTCCCTGGTGTGCGGCAGTATGTCCATGGGGGATACAAAAAAACTTGGGAAAATAGGCATAAAGACGCTGGGCTTTTATCTGGCAACCACTGCACTGGCCATCACCGCAGCCATACTGACTGCCCATGTCATTAACCCGGGGGCAGGACTGGACCTTTCTTCCTTAGAGACAGCCCAGGTTGAAATCGGTGAGAAGGAGGGACTGGCAGACACGCTTCTGGCCATCATTCCGGTGAATCCGGTGAGGGCGCTGGCAGACGGGGATATGCTGTCCATCATTCTCTTTGCGCTGATTGTGGGAATCATTCTGGCCGGCCTGGGGGAAGCGGTTCAGACCGTGGGTAATTTATTCAGCCAGTTTAATGATGTGATGATGCAGATGACGGTTATGGTCATGAAGCTGGCTCCTTACGGCGTGTTCTGCCTGACAGCCAGAACATTTTCCGGCATTGGTTTTGACGCGTTCCTGCCCCTTCTTAAGTATATGGCTGGAGTTATGACCGCGCTGGCCATACAGGGGCTGGTGGTCTACATGGCCATACTTAAGGGTTTTACAGGGCTGAGCCCTGTCAGGTTCCTGAAAAAATTCCTGCCTGTGATGGGCTTTGCATTTTCCACCGCAACCTCCAATGCCACCATTCCCATGTCCATTGATACCCTGCACAGGAAGATGGGGGTGTCCCGGCGCATTTCTTCCTTTACCATACCCCTGGGGGCCACGATCAACATGGACGGCACAGCCATTATGCAGGGCGTGGCGGTGGTGTTCGCGTCCCAGGCATTTGGAATCCACCTGTCCGTAGCAGATTATCTGACCGTGATACTGACTGCCACCCTGGCTTCCGTGGGAACAGCCGGTGTGCCGGGGGTGGGGCTGATTACCCTTTCCATGGTATTTGCCTCAGTGGGCCTGCCTGTGGAGGCCATAGCCCTGATTATGGGAATTGACCGTATATTGGATATGAGCAGGACGGCTGTCAATATCACCGGGGACGCAGTGTGCACCACTGTGGTGGCATTTCAGGACGGCGCAGTGGATAAGGCCGTGTTTGATGATATGGAAGCGGGACGGGGTGGATGACGGACAGCGGATGACAGGCAGCGGATGACAGGCAGCGGATGACAAGTAACGGATAATAGGTGACAGATAACACTGAGAAACTTCTTGACGTACTTCCCTCTGGATTTTATACTTGTACTATATTTAGCTATTGGTGCCGGAGCAGGAGGGGAATATGAATATATTCGGATTTGAGATTAAGAGCAAGGAGGAGCGGGAGCAGGAGGAGCGGGAATATCTGCACCGTATTTTTCCGGGAGGCACAGCCCAGAAGGCGGCTGTGGAGCAGCAGCTTAAGGAAAAGCTTCCAAAGGAAGATAAAAAGGCGGTTATGCTTTACTATATCCTGGTGAAGGATGCGATGACGGCTGGTAATGGCATGAGCTTTGAGGAGGCCGTGGGGAAGGTGTCTAAAAAGCAGCGGATTCTTAAGCTGACGCCGGTGATGCTGGAAAAAGTGAGAGAGGTGATGGAGGACAATCAGTAATGGGGAGTTGGACCAGTGACTGCAAAAGATGGGCTGGATAGAACGACGGTATGTAATTGAAACGTTCCAAAAACAGACCGTCGTTTTATGCTTGGCCCACATTGACTGTAAAAAATCAGCAGAAAGGATTATCTACAACAATTGCCGACAAGGTAGCGTTGTTGACTGTGATGCCGCCCTGGGTTTCAAGGCTTTCAATGGTTACCACTACGCTGAAGTTGCAGCACTCATCATCGCAGATATCGCAGTCACATACCGAGAAGTTAAACGTATCATTTTCTCCGACAGACGAAGCCAGCCTGGAAAAGGTCCATACGGGGCCAATTGGGAAAGAGGTTGGCTGATATTTACACTGTTTATTAATCTGGAAATTAAAGGTAAGAGACCCGGCTGCGGTTAAGATATTACTTGTAAATTCGAATTTGATGCATGGTTTGTGGAATTTACTCGTATCAATGTTTAAATTTGCCAGGTTGAATGTGGTACCTGAAGCTGTGGTCATAGGAATGTTGGTTGTAACAGGTACGCTGCATTTCATAAAAGTGCGGTTTGGCCTTAACACACACTTTTTTTCTTCGCAGCAGTATCTGGGCGGTTCCTGGCATTCTATATTTTCCAGATTATTTCTATGTTCGAACGTATCGTTATTATCCTTATTTTCAAAATTAAAATTATTTTCGAAATTACCTTTATACATATTGATCAAATAACCTCCGTTATAATTATTCAGGCTCAGCTTTTGCTACAGTCACCTTAATACATAGTATTCTTGATTCTTATTGAATGTGACAAGTTGTTTTTTCGTTTAGGCTGTCATACTACATCTGAACAAGCCTGTCTATTAATTTAATAGAAGAAAGCAGTCCGCAGATTGTACATAAATGACCTTTTGACGGAATTCTATGAATAACAAAAAACCCCGCAAGGCTTACACCTGCGAGGTTTTCTACATGCGCCAGAGAAGATTCGAACTCCCGACACTACGGTCCGTAGCCGTATGCTCTATCCAGCTGAGCTACTGACGCATGCTGCTGTCTGATTTGTATCTCTAACAGCGCAAGAGCTATTATAGCTTGTCTGGATGGAAATGTCAATGGTTTTTAAAAAAATAATTAAAATTAATTGGAAGGAGAGAGAAGGCAATTGAAAGAAAACAGTTGGAATGGCTGACCGCGCAGTGCTGACCGCATAGCTGCAACAAATATGTAACCTTCTTGAAAGATGTCGTAATTTGTGGTATTATGTTACGAGCAGAGGTAAGAAAGAGCGGGGAAAGTTTGATTCTTATCTCTTATTTTGTATTAAGCGGGGATAAAAATATGAAGCAGAAATTGTCGAAGCAGAATCTTCTGCTTGTTGGATTCACTTTATTTTCCATGTTTTTTGGTGCGGGAAACTTGATTTTCCCGCCTTTTCTTGGCGCTCAGGCAGGGGTGATGACCTGGAAGGCTATGTCAGGTTTTCTGCTCAGCGCGGTGGGACTTCCGGTTCTGGGAGTAGCTGCGGTTGCCCTCTCAGGCGGCATCAGCAAGCTGGCAGGCAGGGTGCACCCTGCCTTTGCATTTCTGTTTACCCTTCTTATCTATCTCTCCATAGGCCCGTGCCTGGCCATTCCCAGGACCTCCAGCACTTCCTTTGAGATGACGGTGTTCCCGGTTCTTGAGCAGATGGGCGTTTCCCTGAACAGTACAGTTAGTGGGACTGGCTTTACGGTCCAGACCATGGCGCAGTTCGGGTATTCGGTGGTGTTTTTTACGGCTGCCATGGCAGTGGCATTCAGGCCGGAGAAGCTGACGGACAGACTGGGAAAGATACTGTGTCCCACCTTGCTGGTGCTTATCAGCGTTATTTTTATTGGATGCCTGGTGTGGCCCATGGGGCATTACGGAGATCCGGGGTCTGTCTATAAGTCAGGCCCGGCTGTGGCAGGTTTCCTGGAAGGATATCAGACCATGGATACCATTGCGGCCCTGAATTTTGGAATTATCATTGCTATCAATATTCGGGCCAAGGGAGTGGAGCAGGAGGGTGCGATCGTCAGGGAAACCATCAAGGCGGGAATTATAGCAGGCATTTTGCTGGCCCTTATTTATGCGGCCCTGGCCCACATCGGTGCGCCTGCGGGAGCTGCGGCCCGCGGCATGGACAATGGGGCAAGGATACTCACCTACGTTGCGGGAAACCTATTTGGAAATGCCGGTATGATGATACTGGGGCTTATTTTCCTGATTGCCTGCTTTAATACATGTGTTGGGCTTCTCAGCTGCTGCAGCCAGTATTTCAATTCTATCATACCTGTAATCGGCTACAGAGTCTGGGTGTTTTTGTTTGCCCTGATCAGCCTGATTATATCCAGCGCAGGCCTTAATAAGATACTGGCCGTGTCAGTGCCGGTTCTGAACGCCATTTATCCAATCGCCATTGTGCTGATTGTACTGGCGTTTTTAGGGCCGCTGACAAAGAGGTGGCCGGCCATGTATCCCGCTGCTATCCTGTTTACAGGCGCGGTCAGTGTGGTATATGCTCTGGAACAGAGTAAATTCGTGATTCCCTTCCTCACACAGGCAACTACGTTCCTGCCTGGATACGGGGCGGGATTGGGGTGGATTGTTCCGGCATTTGCGGGGATGGCGGCCGGTATCATTTACTCCTCGGTCATGGGGGACCAGGAAGAATAGACAAGGACAGGACAAGACAAGGACAGGACAAAAGAATGACAGAAGCAAGATGGATGTTATACGCCAAGAAGGCAGATTTTGATAGAATTGCGGAACAATACCATATCAGCCCGGTTACGGCCAGAATCATACGCAACCGCGGTCTGGAGGATATGGAGGATATAGGACGGTATCTCTACGGCTCTGTGGAGCAGCTTCACGATCCCCACCTGCTGCCGGACATGGACCGGGCAGTGGAGATACTGGGAGAGAAGGCGGCTGAAGGCAGGCGTATACGGATTGTGGGGGACTACGATATAGACGGTGTGTGCTCCACGTATCTGCTCTACCGTGCGTTAAAGAGGATTGGCGCTGAGGTGGATTATGAGATTCCGGACCGTATTAAGGACGGATATGGCATCAATGAGTTGATTATAGAGGCAGCGGCAGAGGACGGCATTGACACCATCCTTACCTGCGACAATGGTATTGCCGCTATCAGCCAGATAGCAAGGGCGAAGGAGCTGGGCATGACCGTGGTCGTGACGGACCATCACGACATACTGACTGAGGCCGGGGAGACGCCGGAGGGCAGGGAGATACTGCCGCCTGCGGACGCTGTGGTCAATCCCAAGCGCAGGGACAGCCTGTATCCGTTTCCCGATATATGCGGAGGCATGGTGGCCTATAAGCTGGTGCAGGTGCTCTATGAGGTCCATAGGGTTCCACGGGAGGAATGGCTCAGCCTGCTGGAAATCGCAGCCATTGCAACGGTGGGGGATGTGATGAAGCTTCAGGGAGAGAACCGCATCCTTGTAAAGGAAGGGCTTTCCAGACTGGGACATACGTCTAATCTGGGACTTCGGAAACTGATAGAGAAAAATAATCTTCAGGCCGGAACCATCACAGCCTATCATATCGGCTTTGTTATTGGGCCTTGCCTCAATGCCAGCGGACGGCTCCAGACAGCCAAAATAGCCCTTGGGCTCCTTCTGTGTGAGGATGAGGGTGAGGCGGACAGGATGGCAGAGGAATTAAAGGCTCTCAATGACCAGCGCAAGGACATGACCCAGGAGGGGATTGAACAGGCGGCAGCCATGGTGGATGAGCTGTACCGGGAGGATAAGGTGCTGGTGGTGTTTCTGCCGGACTGCCACGAATCCCTGGCCGGCATTGTGGCAGGACGGCTCAGGGAGCGGTACAATAAGCCCTCCTATGTGCTTACACGGGCTGAGGGCTGCGTCAAGGGGTCGGGACGTTCCATAGAGGCATATCATATGTTCCAGTCCCTGGTGGAGGTGCAGGACCTTCTGCTGAAGTTTGGGGGCCATCCCATGGCGGCCGGATTTTCTCTGGAGGAAAAGGATGTGGACGAATTCCGGCGCCGTCTCAATGAAAATGCACGGGAGCGGCTGACCGAAGAAGATTTCATACCCAAGGTGTGGATCGATGTGGCCATGCCCTTTGAATACATAACAGAGCCGTTCATAGAGGAATTGGAGCTGCTGGAACCATATGGACAGGGAAATGAAAAGCCCCAGTTTGCCCAGAAGGGACTGTTTGTACGCAGCGCCAGAGTCATGGGGCGTAATCGGAATGTGGTGCGCATAAGCCTTGTAAATGACAGGGGAACAGCCATGGACGGCGTGATTTTTACGGATGGGGATTTGTTCATGGAGGAAAAGGGTGATTGCCGTGTTATGGATATTATCTACTATCCGGGTATAAATGAGTATAACGGAAACAGGAATCTGCAGATTGTGGTAAAGAATTGGAAGTTTCATTAGAAATCGGAAGTCGGAAGTTTCGTTAGAAAGTTTTTACAGAAGCTTCATTGCTCCGGAATAAAAAGAGGGTGCTGCCGCAGCGGACAGCACCCTTTTTGGCAAAGAAGATTAGTTCTGAGCAGCCTCAGTTGTCTCCTCTGCAACCTCAGCATTAGCCTCGCTGGCAGCCTCTTCCTTGGAAGCCTCGGTAGACTCCTCAGCGTCAGCAGCCTCGGTAGATTCCTCAGCGTCAGCAGCCTCAGTGGACTCCTCAGTGTCAGCAGCCTCGGTGGACTCCTCAGCATCAGCAGCCTCGGTGGTCTCCTCAGCGTCAGCAGCCTCAGCAGTGGTCTCCTCAACAGACTCAGAAGCCTCTACTGTGGTCTCTACGGCAGTAGTGGACTCGGTCTTGTTGTCGCTGCCGCCGCAAGCGGTCAGGCTTCCTGCGATCATAGCTGCTGCCATAATAGCTGTCATGGATTTTGCGATTGTCTTCTTCATAATAGTTTTCCTCCTCTGAAAGCCTCCCAGTGAGACTTTCTAAACACAAATTTTTATGGAACGAGTTTGATAATATCCTATAATTGTGTCCGAATTGTGTCTAAAGTTTAAAGAAAGTACTACAATTATTATGAAATTCTTAAGAAAAACAGTGATAAAAAATTAACAGATAAAGAGAAAGCAGCTCTGCCATATGTCTTGCAATTTACTATTATATAGGTTATAATCAGCAGAAAAAGGCTGTCATTGCGAAAGGAAGAGGTAAGATAATGGTTAATGAAGTAATGGATTTTATTACCGGATATGACAAGGAAGTGGGCGAGGCCATTCAGGCGGAATGCGCGCGCCAGAGACGCAACCTGGAACTAATCGCATCAGAGAATATCGTGTCTGAGCCTGTCATGATGGCTATGGGGACAGTTCTCACCAATAAGTATGCGGAAGGATATTCGGGAAAACGTTATTACGGAGGATGCCAGTGCGTGGATGTGGTGGAAACACTTGCCATTGAGCGGGCTAAGAAGCTGTTTGGCTGTGATTATGCCAATGTGCAGCCTCATTCAGGAGCCCAGGCCAATATGGCGGTGTTTGTTGCCATGCTGAAAGCAGGGGACACGGTCATGGGCATGAACCTGGACCATGGCGGCCACCTGACCCACGGAAGTCCTGTGAATTTTTCCGGTCTTTACTTTAATATCGTACCTTATGGAGTCAATGACCAGGGGTTCATCGACTACGATGAGCTGGAGCGGATTGCAAAGGAAGCCAGGCCAAAGCTTATCATAGCAGGGGCCAGCGCCTATGCCCGGACCATTGATTTCAAGCGGTTTCGTGAAATCGCTGACGAAGTTGGCGCTTATCTCATGGTTGATATGGCCCATATCGCCGGCCTGGTGGCAGCGGGCGAACACCCCAGTCCCATTCCTTATGCAGATGTGGTGACCACCACCACCCACAAGACATTGAGAGGCCCAAGGGGCGGTATGATTCTGGCAAATAAGGAGGCGGCTGAGAAATTTAATTTCAACAAGGCCATTTTCCCGGGAACCCAGGGCGGTCCGCTGGAGCATGTGATTGCGGGAAAGGCAGTGTGCTTCGCAGAGGCATTAAAGCCTGAATTCAAGGCATACCAGCACCAGGTGGCAGCCAATGCAAAGGCTCTTGCCCAGGCCCTTAAAGATGAGGGATTCAAGCTCCTTACGGACGGCACGGACAACCATCTGATGCTGGTTGACCTGCGCGGCATGGAGGTGTCGGGCAAGGAACTGCAGAACCGCTGTGATGAGGTTTATATCACCCTGAACAAGAACACGGTTCCCAATGACCCCAGAAGCCCCTTTGTCACTTCAGGCGTGCGCATCGGGACACCGGCCATTACCACCAGGGGCCTTAAGGAAGAGGACATGCCCAAGATTGCCCGGTGCATTTGGCTGGCTGCCACGGATTTTGAGAATAAAGCGGATTATATCAGGAGCGAGGTGACAAAGCTCTGTGAGAGATACCCCATTTATCAGTAAATCCGGGAAAATGTAATAAACAGAAGCAAGAGGGAACAGGAATGAATATGGGGGAGCTGCGGCTCTGGGGGTGTCCCCGGCGCCTTAGCCCCCTTTTGGCATATAGCCGGCTGCGGCGCAGGCAGGATAGAGGCGCACGCTGAATAGAGGCAGGTGGAATGGATGGAACTGACAGGTCAGGCGCTGAGGCTTTCGCGGCAGGGAGCCCAGGCCATTGTGGAGGAAGTGGGGGCCATTGTGGGCCAGCATATCAATATGATGGACCCGGAAGGCTATGTCATAGCCAGTACGGACCCGGAGCGTATCGGTACGCTGCATGAGGGGGCCAGGAAAATCATCAGGGAGCATCTGGATGAGCTGTATGTGAGGGATGAGGAAGCGACGCTTACCTCACGCCCGGGGCTGAACCTGCCTGTGTACCAGGCTGGAAGTATTGCCGGCGTAATCGGTATTACGGGACGGTATGAAGATGTGGCTGGCTATGGCCAGATTGTGAAGAAGATGGTGGAAATACTGATTCGCGAAAATGCGGAACAGGATGAACGCCGTATGGGACAGCGGGTGCTGAATCGGTTTCTGGAGGACTGGGTCCTTGGAAGCGGACTCCTTCAGCCCAGAATACTGGAGGAGAGAGGCTTTGCGCTGGGAATCGACATTTCGGTTCCCAGAAGGGTCATGGTGTCCGGCGTCAGGAACTTCCAGGAATATGCATCCACTGCTTCGGGCCAGAAACTGCTGGAACAGGCAGAAGGGGAAGCTGCTTCTTTAGCAGGAGCGGGATGTCTGGTGTTTCGTAATGCCGGCCGGCAGATTTTTCTGGTTCAGGGTGCGTCCGACCGCCATATGGAACAGCTGGCCGGACGCATCCGCTCCTGCGTGAAAAAGAAATTCGGCATAGGGCTGGTCATGGGAATCGGCGGCAGGGCCAGGGACATCCATGTGGCATATGGACAGGCCAACAAGGCATGGCGCTCTGCCAGCATGTCTAAACGGGACGTCATGACGTATGACAGCGTTACCCTGGAGCTGTTTACGGAGGATGTGGCTGAAAGCGTGAAGGCGGAGTACCTGCGCAAGGTCTTTAAGAACTGCGGTTATGAGGAGCTTTGTCAGTGGATGGGATTGCTGGAGGCATATTTCAGTGCGGAAGGTTCTCTGAAGGCTGCCTCGGATGCCATGCACATCCATAAAAATACATTGACCTATAAGCTCAGGAAGCTGGAGGAGCTGACGGGATATGACGTGCGTGTACTGAGCCAGTCGGCAGTGTTTTACATGGCTATGGTGTTTTTCCGGGATGTGAAGGAAATGATGCAGGATTAGGCGGATGTGCGGGCAGCAGAACGGGCCGCGTCCGGCCGTGAAGTTTGTTGTGCTGAGGAATAAATAATATGCGGAATATGTGTTTTGTGGAACATTGACGCAGGGGCCTGGAAACAGTACAATAGACTTAAGAAATTCAATCACATTTGGGAGGCGGAACCATGAAATTTTTATTTGCATCAGATTCATTTAAGGGGACCCTGTCGTCAGAGCGCATCACACAGCTTCTGGAGGCGGCTGCGGAGCAGACATTTCCTGGCTGTGAGACAGCTGGCGTGCCTGTGGCTGACGGCGGGGAGGGAACCATTGACGCGGTGATTTCGGCGCTGAACGGCACATACCGCAGACTGACGGTCCATGGACCTCTGATGGAGGAGGCACAGTCTTTTTACGGGGAATTTGAAGGGGACTCCGCCATCATTGAGATGGCAGCTGCTTCCGGGCTTCCCATGGTGCCGGCGGACAGGCGCAATCCTCTGAACACCACCACCTATGGCACAGGAGAATTGATAAAGGATGCCCTGGACCGGGGATACCGGAAGATTTCAATAGCCATTGGAGGCAGCGCTACCAATGACGGAGGTATGGGGGCCATGCGTGCTCTGGGTGTAAGATTCCTGGATGACCAGGGAAATGAGCTGGAGGGCAGAGGCCGGGATTTAACCAGGGTGGCTGATATTGACGTGAGCCGGATTCACCCTGCGGTGTCACAGTCCCGGTTCACTGTCATGTGCGATGTGACCAATCCCCTTACAGGACCGGATGGAGCGACCTATACATTTGGAAAGCAGAAGGGCGGCACACCGGAAATTCTGGACGTGTTAGAGGGCGGAATGATTCGTTATGCGGCCTTGTTGAAGGAAAAGCTGGGCGTGGATGTGGATAAGATTCCCGGAGCAGGAGCTGCCGGTGGATTAGGGGCGGCATTCTGCGTGTTCCTGAAGGCCAATCTTAAATCAGGTATTGACACGGTGCTGGATTTGGTTCATTTTGACAGCCTCCTGGAGGGGGTGGACCTGGTAATTACCGGAGAGGGAAGAATGGACTGGCAGTCTGCTTTTGGAAAGGTGCCCAGCGGAATCGGAAAGCGCTGCAGGGAGAGAGGCATCCCGGTGGCAGCGATTGTGGGAGGTATGGGCGACAAGGCTGAGACGATATTTGATTACGGCATTGACAGTATTATAACCACGATAAATGGCGCCATGGATATCGAGGAGGCCCTTAAGCGGGCTGAAGAGCTGTATATCAGTGCCGCGGACCGTACATTCAGGATGCTGAAGGCCGGAATGAGCCTGGGCCGGAAATAGGCCGGGAAGAAAAGTGGAAATGGCGTGAAATTGGCTGAAGCAGGCATGGCTTTGTGCTGCTGTCCGGGATGGATTCATTATCATATGGATTCATTTCGGGCAGCTTTTTTATATTATTAATGTATATATAAATCTTGCGGGCGTTCTGTCCGAGATATTCGTAAGGGAGTTTCTCCCCTGTATCCCTGGGTTGTGTGGTTGAATGTTTTTAAAATGTCAGGCGGTGGTTCTATGGATATGTGATTCAGGATAGGTGATTCGTGTATATTCTTGCAACGGAGGCAAAGCTTTTGTATAATAAAAGGAGAATTGGATGAAGAAAATGAATGACCCTGGCGGGCCTGTCATGAAGCCGCTGGCAGAGCTGACCCTGCTGGACCGTTTTTTATTTGCATGTGTTATGGAGGACCGCGGGACCATGGAACTGTGCCGGAGGGAGTAAGCGGGGAGCTGATAGAGCTGCTTCATTACATAGAACACACCTCTGAAACAGAGGCGGCCGGAAGCAGCAGTCCGAGGATTAAGGAACTGCACCGGCGGGTCAGCCAGGTTAAAGCCAGTGAAGAGATTGGAGTGAGATATATGCAGGAATGGGAAGAACGGATGTATCAGCTTCAGGATGCTAAGGCGGAAGGAAGGGAAAACAGAAGGACAGATATTGGATAAACTGGTGCGGATGTTCTCTCTGAGCCGGGACACGGCCGGAGAGTATCTGAAGCGCTATAAGGGGACTCCCTGAGCCGTATATCCGGGCGGCGGCCCTTTTTCATCCCGTCTTATAGTGAAGTGTATTATGACGGAAAGCGCAGTTTTTGTGACAGCAAAGTATCACTTGAAACTGCGCTTTTGAAATTGTGTATCCAATACGGTGCATTCAATATTGTACATTCAGTACTGCACATTCAATACTGTACATCTAAAACTGCAGTCAATACATTCTGTATATCCGGGCCGTCTCTAAGGCTGTCTATACACCACTCCGCCCTTCATCACCAGTCCTACCTGTGAAAGACGGGACACATCCTCCAGCGGGTTTCCCTCCACGGCAATGATATCTGCTTCCATACCGTTTTCCAGCTTTCCGATTCTGTCTTCCAGGCGGCAGACCCTGGCCGCGCGGGAGGTGACGCCCTGGATGGCGGTTACGGGGTCGGCTCCCAGCTCCACGGCATATCCCACCTCCCGGTACAGAAAGCCGTGATAAGCATCTGTTCCCAGGACAAAGGGGAGACGGGCCTTGATGATGCGGGCCACATTTTCGCGGACCCGGCTGCGGTTCAGCCTAACCTTCAGGGCATTGGCGGGCGAGAGGAATTCCTCCCGGCTGGGGTCTAAGAAAATGCCGGAGGTCAGATCCACCACACAGCGGGAAGCGGCCAGACGCTCCACGTCCTGTTCCGAAGCCATATACATGTGCTCAATCACATCCACCCCGCCGTCAATGCAGTCTTTCAGGCCCTGGCCGCCAATACAGTGGGCAGCAGTGGGGATGCCCAGGCGAGCGCCTTCGCTGACCGCAGCGGAGATTTCTTCCAGGCTGAGGAAGCTGGGCACAAAGGTGCTGGCGGGATCCGGAACACCAGGGGTTATGAAGAGTTTCAGCAGGTCTGCGCCTTTTTTCAGGTTCTCGCGGCAGGTATGGCGGATTTCTCCGGCTCCGCAGTGGGGCATTCCGATGTGGCCTGCTCCGTGGCTTCCCTTCATGCCGATGCCTGCGGCCAGGAGACGGGGGCCGTCCACTTTTTTGTCCTCAATCAGTTTCTTCAGGGTCACGTCTATATAGAATTTATCCCCCATGCACCGGGCTGTGGTTACACCGCTCATCAGGTCTTCCTTAAGTCCCTTTAATGCCAGCAGGGTCAGCTGGCATTCGTTGCTCCAGGCCAGCAGCTCCAGATGTTCCGGAAGGGCTGCATCAATGCACAGGTGGTTGTGGCACTCTATCATGCCCGGCATCAGGGTCATGTGCGGAAGGCTGATTTCTTTTGCATCTTCCAAGTACAAGGCCTCCCTGGCTTTCCGGGGCAGGATTTCCCGGATTATCCCGTCTTCGATGATAAGGGAGCCGTTCTCCAAAGGAGTAAGCTGTTCCCCGCACAAAATCATTCCTGCATTTAATATGGTTCGCTTCATGTCTGTCTGTTTCCTCCGTCTGTCAATATCATTTGTCCGGCTTAGTCTAAATCAGCAGTTGCCGCTGGCTGGGTTTCGCAGCCCTCCTGTTCAGGGACAGGAATGTCTGCCGCTATGCCGTGAGCTTCATTCCATTTGCGGGATACCTTGGACAGCCAGGATACCAGCAGCGGGCAAAGCACGGCTGTGATTACCACGGCGGCAGCTGTCTGGGCAGTGGCTGTTTCCACCTGAGGCTGGAAGGAAGGATCGGCCATGGCTACGGCAGTGGGCGTGGTGGTGGCCACCCCGGCCGTGGTTCCGATGGCAGCGCCCATGGGATCCGCCTTTCTGCGGAGGGCGCTGTAGAGGAAAAAGGTAAGAAGTCCGGTGGCCAGCACGGTAAGAAGGCCCAGCACAATACCGGAAATACCCGCTCTCAGGATATTGTTGAAGTTCATGCCGGCACCCAGGGCAAAGCCGTTAAAGGGCGGGAGAAGAATCATGCCGGTGGCCAGAATTTTTCTCCACTCATGGTCCAGATTGCCGATGATGAACCCGATAACCATGGGGATGATGCTGGCAATGATATCTGTTATGGGGAAGTTGCCCATGCCGGAGGCGCCCAATGCAATCATGGTAAAAAAGGGCCCGTCATTGAGGGCAAGGATAGAGGTGGCTCCCACATCTGTTTCATCACCAAATTCGCCTGCCAGGGTGGCATAGATGACGCCGTTGGAATTGGTTACGGCTCCGATGACAGCCAGGGGCGCCAGTCCCAGGAACCCTGCTTCGCCGAACAGTGCATTGAGCAGAAGCCCCAGGCCGAAACCGATAAAGAACTTAAGGGCGGTGAGGACAACGCCTTTCCATACCGTGCTGCCGGCCATCTTTACATCAATGGTGGCGCCGCTGCAGAACAGAAACAGGCCAATCAGGGTGGGGACCCCGTTCTTGAACAGGCCTGAGGTAAAACCTCCGATGGTGAGGGCGTTGGGGAAAAAGGTATTCATTGCACATCCAAGGAGCAGGGGAATCACCATCACTCCTGCCGGAAAACGCTTCATTGTCGCTAATATCCTCATAAATCTCTTCTCCTTTACGTGGGCTTCCATGCTCACCGGCCATGTGAGATGCGTCAGCCGCTGGTTGATTTTACATGCCATTGCAATGCTGCTGACTGATTAAAAAAGCAATTGTCGTGCCAAAAAACTATTTGAGGGTGAAACAGATTCAAATTTTATTTAAAACAGCTAAAGTTGCATGAGAAAATATGTGCTATTTGCACAATAAAAAAAGGAAAAACAAATAAAAAGTTGGAATATATAAAATTGCATAAAGATTGCTATTTAGCAATAAAATGCAATTTAATGATTGCAAAAATACAATACATAGGATAATATGGACAATGGGAGGTGGAAGAGTGTGATTAAAATTGTATTTTTTGCACCATATCCGGACATTCTTCCTGTCATTGAGCAGGTGTTCCGGGAACGGCCTGAATCGGAAGCCATTCAGTATGAGGTTGTCCAGGATTTCTACAATAACAGACTGGAACAGGTGGAGGCGGACGTGGTTATAGCCAGGGGCTTTACGGCCCATACCTTAAAGCGCAAAAACATTCCGTGTGCAGAGCTTAAATCCACGGGATACGATGTGATGAAGGCAGTCAATGAATGTATGCAGAAGGGGAATATTGAAAGGATTGCCGTGGTGGGCGCCTTCAATATGGTGTATGGGGCGGAGCAGATGTGCCACCTGTATCCGAACCTGGGGCTGGGCTGCTATGCGGAGGACGATGAGACCAAGCTGGAGATGGCGGTGCACCAGGCTATGAAGGACGGGAACCAGGCCATTGTGGGGGGATATTCCACGGTCCAGATCGCGGAGCGTCTGGGTATGCCGGCTGCCATGATTCATTCAGGAATCGAGGCGGTAAACCATGCCATTTCAGAGGCCATAGCGGTGGCCCATCTCACCCGGTATGAGAGGCAGAAAAGGGATGAGATAGCAAATATCATGAACTACTCCTTCCAGGGGATTATTTCCGTCAACAGGAAGGGAATCATAACCCTGGCCAATACATGCTGCCATACGTATATGAAGGACAGAAAGACTTCGCTGGCAGGAGAGCATATAAAGGACTTCTTTCCGGATATTGATTTTGACAGTGTGATCAGGGACAAACAAAAGATCCTGTCGGAGGTGTGCAGGTTCGGAGGAAAACAGGTGCTGGTCAATTGTGTGCCTGTGGCCGGTGACTCGGAGGAGTTCGGCTGCGTGCTCACCTTCCAGGGAACGGAACAGATACAGGCAGAGGAGGGCAAACTGCGCAAGCGTATGCATTCGGACGGCTTTACGGCCAGGTACGACTTTTCCCACATACTTTACAGGGACAGCTGCATGGAGGCGGTTATCAGCCAGGCCGTGAAATTCAGCTATTCGGATTCCAATATACTGATTCATGGGGAGACGGGAACGGGAAAGGAGCTGTTTGCCCAGAGCATTCACAACTCCAGCCGCAGAAGGAAGGGGCCTTTCGTGGCGATTAACTGCGCGGCATTGCCGGAGAACCTGCTGGAGAGCGAGCTCTTTGGCTATGTGGAAGGGGCCTTTACCGGAGCGTCCAGGGGCGGGAAAATGGGATTTTTTGAGATTGCCCACAAGGGGACCATTTTTTTGGATGAGATAGGCGATATATCACCAAAGCTGCAGAGCCGCCTCCTGAGGGTCATACAGGAAAGGGAAATCATCCGGCTGGGCAATGACACCGTGATTCCCATTGATGTCCGCGTTATCTGCGCCACCAACAGGGATTTAAAGAAGGAGGTATCCCGGGGGAATTTCAGGGAGGATCTGCTGTATCGTCTGGATGTGCTTGAACTCAATCTTCCGCCCCTCAGAAAACGGAAGCAGGACATCCTTTATCTGGCGGACCGGATGGTGCGGTTTGAACATGAGCGCACAGGGAGCAGGCTGGAGGCAATAACCCAGGAGGGCAGGGAACTTCTGATGCGTTACAACTGGCCGGGGAATGTGAGGGAAATGCGCAATTTCTGTGAGCGTATCTGTATTCTCTGCGAGAAAACAAGGGCAGGGGCAGAGGACGTACTCCAGGCCCTTCCGGGAGAATGGGAGCACGGGGAGGGGGCAGACAGCCAGTATGCAGACAGCCAGTATGCAGAGAGCCGGCATGCAGAAAGCCGGTATGCAGAAAGTCGGTATGCAGAAAGTCGGTATGCAGAAAGCCGGCATGCAGACAGCGGTTCCGGCAGCGCGGATTTTCCGGCGTCCGGCAGTCATGTACCGGCGGAGGCCGCGGGCCGCGGGCCCCGTCTGGAGGAAGCCCAGAGGCAGGCCGTGAAGGACGCCCTGGAGCTGTGCGGTTATCACAGGGGCAGGACAGCCGCATATCTGGGAATTGATAAGAGTACTCTGTGGAGAAAAATGAAAAAATACGGCATTGAGGGTTAGACGGCTGACAAGAAACACCGGGCACAGGGGTTGCGCTGAAACGGGGAAACATTATGAAACAAAAATACATTATGAAACAAAAATAAAACGTAATAAGGATGATGAAACATTTATGCCGTGAAAAGTATGAATACATTGGGGGATAAATGATGGTGATATATGCAAAATGCATAACGTAAATAAAGGGTTCCCGGAGGCAAAACAGAAAAAATCGTTCTTCCTGAAAAGTTTGGCATGCTTTTTGCTTTTAATACAGGCATAAGTCAAGAGCAGAAATAAAAACCAAAATAGAAGGAAGGATGATTTTTTTATGAGCGGTAAACCGATTTTAGGAATCTTATTAGGAGATGCAGCCGGCGTGGGGCCGGAAATTATTGTCAAGCTGGCAGCTTCCAGATTTTACGATGAATACTGCCGTCCCGTGGTAATAGGGGACGTCAGGGTGTTTGAGAGAGGTGCCAGGATATGCGGTCTGGAAATCCCGGTGCAGGTCATTGACAAGGTGGAGGAAGCAGACTGGACCAAGGGAATGCCTGTCCTGGATCAAAGGGATGTGGACCCTGAGCAGGTTCCGTTTGCCAACATCAGCATTGAAAGCGGACGCGCCTGCCTGAACATGCTGAAAACAGCCATTGAGCTTTACCAGGCCGGCAGGATTGACGGATTCTGCTTTGCCCCGTTAAATAAGCAGGCAATGATTCAGGCCGGGTGTCCTTTTGAGAGCGAGCACCATTACATGGCCCATCTCTTTGGACACACGGAGCCGTTTGGGGAAATCAATGTGCTGGGAGATCTGTGGACCACAAGGACAACCAGCCATATTCCCATTAGCAAGGTCAGCGACAGCCTGACCGTGGATACCATCATGAGAGCCATAAGACTGGCCAATGTTTCCCTTAAGAATTCCGGTATTGAGAAGCCCAGGCTTGCCCTGGCAGCCCTGAATCCTCACTGCGGCGAGGGCGGAAAGTGCGGCAGGGAAGAGATTGATGTAATCGCGCCGGCCATTGAAAAGGCAAGGGAGATGGGGATTGACGCCAACGGACCGTTCCCATCCGACATTCTGTTCATCAAGGCCTTTAACGGGGATTTTGACGGAGTGGTGACCATGTATCACGACCAGGGCCAGATCGCCCTTAAGCTGAAGGGATTTGACCAGGGCATCACCATTGCGGGAGGACTTCCGGCGCCAATCGTCACATGCGCCCATGGCACGGCTTACGATATTGCCGGAAAGGGAATTGTTAAGACTTCGGCATTTGAGAATGCGGTCAAGATGGCTGCCAAGATGGCGGCCCATCTGAAAGGCTGCTGATAAAAGGGAGGGGTTTACATGAAAAAAATAGGTACAAAGCAGATTGTACCCTTGGTGTTAGCAGTATTTGCAGTGGTATTTGCAGTGGTTGGTTTTACACAGCTGGGGTTCTGGGAGGATGTGGACGGTCCTCAGCCTGGTTTCTTCCCGGCCATCATGGCTATCGTCATGTTCCTGGCAAGTATTGCTTCTTTCTTTCAGTCCCTGAAGGAAGAGAAGGCTGCCAGGTATGAGCGGGATGAGATGATGGTCATAGCAGGGGGAGCTGGAATCATAGCGGGTTCCTTTATTATAGGTCTGCTGCCCAGCTGCTATTTGTTTGTGATACTGTGGCTGAAAGTGTTTGAGAAGACCGGATGGAAGGAAACTCTCATTGTCCTTGCTGTCTGTATGGCCATTTCCATCGGTGTGTTCCGTATGTGGCTGGGGGTCCATTTTCCAATGGGGCTTTTTGAAGCATTCTTGTAGAAGGGGGTAAACAAAATGGAAAATATACAACTGTTAATGCATGGCTTCTCCACGCTGTTCACCTTCAGCAATGTGGGAGCCGCCCTTTTGGGAGCGGTTCTGGGCCTTGTGGTGGGGGCAATGCCCGGTATCGGAAGTCTGGCCGGTGTGGCCCTGCTGCTTCCGCTGACCTACAAGTTTAATCCCACCACTGCCATCATTATGCTGGGAGCTTTGTATTACTCCAATATGTACGGCGGCGCCTTCAGCGCAATCCTGTTAAATATTCCGGGAGACTCACCGGCCATCTGCACGGCCATGGACGGCTACCCAATGGCATCCAAAAAGAAGCGTCCCGGACAGGCGCTGTTTACAGCCAATATGGCCTCCTTTATCGGAGGAACCATCGGTATCATCATCCTGACCTTTACAGGACCTGCCCTGGCGGATATCGGTCTTAAGTTCGGCCCGTCCGAGATGACGGCTCTGCTTCTTATCGCCATGACGTCCATCAGCTGGCTGGTGGGTGAGAATCCCATCAAGGGCGTGGTGATAACCATGCTGGGTATTCTGCTGGCAAGCATTGGCATGGACACTCTCTCAGGCTCTCCCAGATATGATTTTGGCAGTATGTACCTGCTGGGAGGCATTCCCTTTACGCCTTTCATTATCGGCACAGTGGGATTTTCACAGGTTATTAAACTGGTGATGGAGCGCAGCAATGAGGTGAAATCAGAGCCCCACATGAAGCTTACCATCCGCGGAAGTATCCTGACAAAGCATGATTTCAAGCGTCTGCTTCCGCCTGCCCTGCGCTCCGGCGTCATGGGAACCTTTGTGGGCGTGCTTCCGGGAGCAGGGGCAACCACCGGCGCTTTCATGGGATACGCGGCCCAGAAGAAATTCAAGAACGAGGAAGAACTGGGAACCGGCGCCATAGAGGGCATTGCGGCCAGCGAAGCTGCAAACAATGCGGCCGCGGCAGGTGCATTTGCGCCGCTTCTGGCCCTGGGCATACCGGGAAGCGGCACTGGCGCAGTGCTTTTAGGAGGCCTGATGATGTGGGGGCTCAATCCGGGACCGCTTCTGTTTACCAATGAACCGGAATTTACATGGGGACTGATTGCATCCCTGTTCCTCTCCAACATATTTGCGCTGGTTGTGGCAATCGGCGTCATTCCGTTCCTGATTCAGATATTGTCCGTGCCTGTAAAGTACATGATTCCCATTATCACCATTGTGTGCGTGGTGGGATCCTACAGCTCCAGCTATTCCATGTATGGCGTGCTGATTATGTTTCTGTCAGGCATACTGGGATATCTGCTGGTCAAGAACGACTATCCCACGGCTCCCATGCTTTTGTCCTTTGTGCTGGCTAAGCTGCTGGAGTCCAATATGCGAAAGGCATTTATCATATCGGGGGGAAGCCTGGGCATTTTCTTTACAAGACCCATTACCTGCGTGCTGATGCTGATTTTCCTGGCATTTATCTGCACACCTGTGGTAAAGGCCGTCCTTAAAAAGGCAAGGGCATCCAAATAGGGCTGTAATGATTCGGCAGCTGGTACAACAAACGTAATATTCCCAAAGTAGCATAACAAAGGTAACTTGCAGGTTTGTTCATATATTTAAGAACATGGTTTGAGGAGGTATTTAATAATGAAGAAAAGAAGTATTGTAATGGCAATGGCAGCACTTATGATGGTATCAGCAGTAACCGGATGTACAAGCAAGGCCGTCAGCAGCGACGGCACATTCACACCAAAGGAAACCATTAACTGGACCGTTACATCCAGTCCCGGCGGCGGCAGCGACATCTACACAAGAATGATATCCGATATCATGACCAAGGAAAACCTGGTCAACGGACAGCCTATCATTGTTACCAATAAGACGGACGGAAGCGGTGAGATCGGCAGAAACGAGGTGGCTACCACCAAGGGGAGCAAGGCTGACTATACCCTTCTCACCTTTAACAGCGGCGATTTAATGCCCATGGTCCAGAATACAAAGAACCGCTCGTCCAATTTCCGTATCCTGGCCATTATGGCAGTTGACAAACAGCTTATTTTCAAGGGGGAGCAGACCAAGTATGCTGATTTCAAGGAGGCAATCGAGGCTGCCAAAAATGGTACAAAGATCGTCATCGGCGGCTCCAAGGGAGATGATATCGCCACCTATGATGCAATGCTGGAGGAAATCGGAATCAGCAAGGACGTGATGTCCTATATCACCTATGACTCCACCGGTGACGCCATCACCGCAGCCCTGGGAGGCCATGTGGAATTTGTTATCTCCAAGCCTGCGGCTGCTTCTGAGTATGTGACAGCCGGTTCCCTGATTCCTGTGCTGGCCCTGTCCACGGAACGCTACACCGGCAACCTGGCAGACGCCCCCACACTGAGCGAAATTGGAGACTATGAAAATGTGGAAGTCCCTGTATGGCGCGGCGTGGCAGCCCCTGCAGCCATGAGCGATGCGGCGGCCGCTTACTGGAGTGAACAGTTGGGCAAGGTTGCTGAGACCGATACATGGAAGAATGATTATTTGGAAAAGAACAAACTGATTGGCAACTATATGGATGCTGCCGGCGCAACGGAATATGTGACAGCCTATGAAAAGGACTTCATGGCTGCCAACGGAATCCAGTAAACACGGCTGAAACACGGCTGAAGCATTAGAAAACCAATCAACACGGGAGAGGACCGGAACGGGACATATGGGAACCGGAGCCGCATCCTCTCCCTTTTTGCACCCTGAAACAGGCAGGGAAAACAGGGAACGCAACAAAATGAAACACTGATGCCGGAAAAATTTGAAACATAAAAAACGAATTGAAACATTAAGAAACAAATGCGGCAAATCAGTAAGGAATGTTTCAAATATTTGGGACAAATGGAACGGATTTTAACGGTTTCAACGTGTTTTGAAATTGGCACGATTTTTGCTTATTAATAAGGCAAAGCACTGAAGGAGGTTTGGAGATGAAACTATGTTATCAGGTGGCCACACCAGATGTGGCAATCGCTGATTCAGTGACAGCATACCAGGGAAGCCTGGAGAAAAGCTTCGGGGACCTGGGAAGGCTGGGATACGACGGGGTGGAGCTGATGACCCTGAATCCGGAAAAACTGGACTGGAATGAAGTGAAAGAAACAGCTGAAAAGAACGGATTGTCTGTTATACTGGTATGTACAGGGGAAATCTTCGGGCAGCTGGGATTAAGCTATACAAACCCCAGGGAGGAGATCCGGAAGGAGGCTATCCGCAGGAGCAGGGAAATCATTGATTTTGCAGGCTTTCTGGGAGCCAATATCAACATCGGACGTGTGAGAGGCCAGTACTGCGGAGAACTTTCCAGAGAAGAAACCGAAAACCTGGCAGTGGAGGCCTTCCGGGAGCTGGCTGACTACGGGGCACCCAGGAACGTGAACATTGCCCTGGAGACAGTGACTATTATGCAGACGAATTTCATCAATACCCTGGCAGAGGGGGCTGCCATGGTGGACCGTGTGGACCGCCCCAATTTCCGGCTGATGATGGATATTTTCCATCTGAATCTGGAGGAGAAGAACATCTATGAGGCCATCCGCAGGTACAGCTCCTACAATATCCACGTACACCTGGCAGATAACAACAGACGGTATCCGGGCCACTGCGGTCTGGACTTTGAGAAGATTCTCACCACCTTTAAAGAATGCGGATATGACGGCAATTTCTGTACCGAAATCTTCCAGATTCCTTCCATGGAGGAGGCGGCAGCGGGCGCCATCCGGCATTTGCGGCCCATCGCGGACCGGGTTTACGGACGGACTGTCTGATGCAGAAAACAGGTGAATAACACACATGGAAGAAAACGGGAGGAAACAATGAAAAGCATTGCGTTGATTCATACGGTAAAGAGCGTGGCATCGGGCTTTGATGACAGCCTGAGAAACTATCTGGGATATGAAGTGAAGATACATAACCTGTGGGACGATTTTCTGGCCAATAATCCCAACGAGATTGGGGAGTTTACCATACAGAACCGAAACCGTCTGTTCTGCGATATGAAGGCCCAGGAGCTGACAGGAGCAGATATCATTGTCACCACCTGCTCCACCCTGACCCCGGCGGTGGAACTGATCCGGCCTTTTATCCAGGTTCCCGTCATTGCCATCGACGATGCCATGGCCAGAAGGAGCGTTCTCTACGGAAAGCGCATCATGGTCATGGCCACGGCAGAGAGCACGGTGGGGCCCACTGTCTCAAAGATTAAGGCTGAGGCGGATAAGGCGGGAAGGGAAGCAGACATATCCACCTGCGTGTGCATGGATGCATTCTTTGCCATGAAAGCCATGGACATGAAGAAGCACGACATGATTCTCAGGGAAAAGGCCGGGAAAATGAAGGGCTATGACTGCATTGTCCTTGCCCAGGCGTCCATGGCCCATCTGGAGGACGAGACAGCTTCCATTACAGGCTGCCCTGTCCTTACCAGTCCCAGGCTGTGTATGGAAGAAATCAAGAAAAAATTGGAGGAGATATAGAGATGACGAATGAGAGAAAAGAGGAGTTACAGAGACAATGCAGCAAATTCCGGAACGACCTGATTGACCTGCTTTACAGCATCCAGACCGGCCATCCCGGCGGATCCCTGTCATGCACGGAGATACTGACGTCCCTTTATTTTGAAATCATGAATGTGAATCCTGAAGATCCGGAGATGGAGGGAAGGGACCACCTGATTCTGTCAAAAGGCCACGCGGCCCCCATGCTGTACCTGGTGCTGGCGGAGAAAGGCTTTTTCCCCAAGGAGGAGTTAAAGACCCTGCGCCAGATGGACAGCATGCTTCAGGGCCATCCCTGCGTACATAAAACTCCGGGTGTGGAGCTGTCCACAGGTCCTTTGGGGCTGGGACTTTCCGCCGGCCTGGGCATGGCCATGGCAGACAGAATTAAGGGACTGGATTCCTATACCTATGTGGTCATGGGCGACGGTGAGATTGAGGAGGGCTGTATCTGGGAGGCTGCCATGTCCGCCTCCAAATTCGGGGCTGACCATCTCATCGGCATTCTGGACAACAACGGAGTACAGCTGGACGGCACCCTGGAGGAAATCATGCCCATGGGAGACATCGGGGCAAAATGGAAGGCTTTTGGGTGGAATGTGATACCATGCGACGGCCATGATGTGGAGGATTTCTGCCGGGCCGTGGAGGAGGCTAAGAAGACCAAAGGCTGTCCTTCCCTGATTCTTGCCGCCACCGTGAAGGGCAAGGGGGTTTCCTTTATGGAAGGAAAGAACACCTGGCACGGCAAGGCCATCAATGATAATGAATACGCACAAGCGAAAGCAGAATTAGGAGGTGCCAGATAATGGGAGAAAACATAGCAATCCGTGACGCCTACGGCGCAGCGCTTAAGGAATTAGGAGAACAGAATGAGAAGATCGTGGGCCTGGAGGCGGATGTGGCTTCCTCCACAAAGAGCGGAATTTTTGGAAAGGCATTTCCGGAACGTTACTTTAATGTGGGCATCAGCGAGCTGGATATGGTATCCATGTCAGCCGGATTTGCCAGGGAGGGACTGATTCCTTATGTAAATACATTCGCGGTGTTCCTGACCACCAGAGGGGCAGATCCTATACAGAGCCTGATTGCCTATGACAAGCTGAACGTGAAGCTCTGCGGAACCTACTGCGGGCTTTCGGACTCCTATGACGGAGCCAGCCACCAGGCCATTACCGACCTGGCATTTGTGAGAGCCATCCCCAATATGACGGTGATTACAGTGGCGGACGCAGTGGAGACAAAAAAAGCGGTATTTGCCATTGCAGAACATCAGGGCCCTGTCTATTTAAGGCTCAGCCGCGCGGCAGCTCCTGTGTTTTATCCTGAGGATATGAAATTTGAGATCGGCAGGGGCATTACGGTCAGGGAAGGCGGGGATGTGACCATTATCACCACGGGAACCGTGCTTCACAAGGCCCTGGCAGCGGCAGAGCTTCTGGAAGCAAAGGGAATCCGGGCAAGAGTGGTGGATATGCATACCATCAAACCTATTGATGAGGAACTGATTATAGAATGCGCCAGGGAGACGGGCGCCATCGTGACCGTGGAGGAACACTCTGTCTGCGGCGGACTGGGAAGCGCTGTGGCGGAAGTCCTGGCAGAGCATATGCCGGTACCCATGACCCGCATCGGGGCCACTGACTTTGCAGAATCCGGGGATTATGAACAGCTTTTGGTGAAATACGGCTATGGCCCGGAATCCATCGCAGAAAAATGTGAAAAAGTGATGAAGCGCAAGCAGGTACAGAAAAAGTAATACAGGAAAATCAGTGCAGAAAACCAGTACAAAAAAGTTAAAAACCAGTATAAAAAGTCAGGAGGGAAGGCGCGCCTATGGAACAATCCATGAGAAGGTTTATGAAGGTGGGAATCATTCTCCACGTATCCTACCCGCAGCTGGGAGGAGGCGAGGGACCTATCCTGGAATGCCTGGAGCGGATCTGCGGGGATGATTATTTTGAAGCCGTGGAGGTGGCCAGAATGAAGGACGGGCAGGTCCGGAAAAAGGCGGCGGAGATGATCCGCGCGGCCCATATGGTGTCTGCTTACGGCGGCCAGTCCAGGACCTTGTCTGCGGGACTCAACATCAATGACCTGGATGAAACCAGAAGGGCCATGGCAGTGGACACACTGAAGGAAGGAATTGATGAAGCCTATGAGATGGGCTGCGCAGGTTTTTCCTTCCTGTGCGGCCGGTATGACGAGGGACGAAAGGAACAGGCCTTTGAACAGCTTCTTAAATCTACCAGGCAGCTGTGCGGGTATGCAGGGGAGAAGGGAAATATGCCCATCTGCTGCGAGGTCTTTGACTATGATATTGACAAGAGGGCTCTCATCGGTCCGGCAGCCCTGGCTGCCCGCTATGCAGGGGAAATCCGGAGGGACTATGGGAATTTCGGCCTGCTGGTGGATTTGAGCCATATCCCCATGCTTCATGAGACCATCGAAGAAAGCATCTTGCCGGTGAAGGATTACATCATTCATGCCCATATGGGAAACACGGTAATTAAAAGCCCGGACTGTGAGGCATACGGGGACAACCATCCCAGATTCGGATTCCCGGACAGTGAAAATGATGTGGAGGAGCTGGCCCATTATCTGAGGACGCTTATGGAAATCGGATTTCTGGGTGAGAAGAAACGGCCTATTGTAAGCTTTGAGGTGAAGCCCTGGAAGGATGAATCCCCCGAAGTGATTATAGCAAATGCAAAACGTACGTTGAACCTGGCATGGGAGCTGGTGTGACAAGTACCTGCATTTGATATATATAAATACATATTGAGCAAATGCAATTGAATCAAACAAGATTTGCAAACAGAAATAAGGAGGTATTTAATTATGAAAGACCCAATTCAGAAATATTTTCAGGTAGGAACCATACAGTGGATGACCCATCCTCCGGTGAATTATCCCATACTGGATTCCGTTAAGACCATCTGCTGCGACGAATACTTTAATGCCCTGGAGATAACCCATATCGAGGACCAGGAGACAAAGGACAAGGTAAGGGATATGCTGGCCCAGAGCCACATGAAGGTGTGCTACGGCGCACAGCCCCGCCTGCTGGGACCAAAGCTTAACCCCAATGATCTGGACGAGGAAGGCAGGAAGAAGGCCGAGGCTGTCCTGATGGATTCCATTGATGAGGCCCGGTACATGGGTGCAAAGGGAATTGCCTTCCTGGCAGGAAAATGGGAACCGGAGACAAAGGACCAGGCATATGCCCAGCTGCTTAAGACCACCAGGGCTGTGTGCAGCTATGCTGCAACCAAGGGAATGATGGTGGAGCTGGAAGTGTTTGACTTTGACATGGATAAGGCAGCCCTCATCGGGCCGGCTCCTTATGCGGCCAGGTTTGCTGCGGATATGCGCACCACCCACAACAATTTCGGCCTGCTGGTGGACCTTTCCCATTTCCCCACCACCTATGAGACTTCCAGGTTCGTGATTCAGACGCTGCGTCCCTATATCACCCACCTGCACATCGGTAATGCGGTGGTGAAGGAAGGTTTTGAGGCGTACGGCGACCAGCACCCAAGGTTCGGGTTCCCTGACAGCGCCAACGACACAGAGCAGCTTGTGGATTTCTTCACTGTCCTGAAGGAAGAGGGCTTCTTTAATAAGGAAAATCCCTATGTATTGTCCCTGGAGGTAAAGCCGTGGGCAGACGAGGACGGAGATATCATACTGGCCAACACCAAGAGAGTCATCAACAGGGCCTGGGCGCTGGTAGAGGATTAAACAGCGTCTGCAGTATCATTGTGCCGGAGGTGTGCTTGACAGTGGCGCATGAGATAGGATAGAATTGAATAATTGGAAAAAGGAGGAATAAGTCATGAAAATCGTAGTGTTAGACGGATATACAGAAAATCCAGGTGATTTAAGCTGGGAGGGACTTGAAAGATTAGGGGAGTTAACCGTATATGACAGGACTCCTGCTGACAAGATTGCAGAGCGGATTGGGGACGCAGAGGCGGTTTATACCAATAAAACCCCGATCAGTGCGCAGACCATCGGACAGTGCCCGAATTTAAAGTTCATCGGAGTGCTGGCCACTGGCTACAATGTGATTGATACAGCGGCAGCCAAGGCGGCAGGCGTGATCGTGTCCAACATCCCAACCTATGGTACGGACGCAGTGGCCCAGTATGCAATTGCCCTTTTGCTGGAGCTGTGCCACCACATCGGGGAGCATTCTGACTGTGTAAAGGCAGGGGAGTGGACCCACAATGCTGACTGGTGCTTCTGGAAGCATCCCCTGGTGGAGCTGGCCGGAAAGACATTCGGCGTCATCGGCTTTGGAAGGATTGGACAGGGTACGGCCAAAATTGCGGAGGCTCTGGGCATGAAGGTATTGGCGTATGACGAGTATCCCAACAAGGCTTTGGAGACAGATAACTGCAAATATGCTTCCCTGGACCAGCTTCTGGCTCAGGCCGATGTCATCAGCCTGCACTGCCCGCTGTTCCCATCCACAGAGGGAATCATCAACAGGGATTCCATTGCAAAGATGAAGGATGGAGTAAAAATCATCAATACCTCCAGAGGTCCCCTGATTGTGGAAAAAGACTTAAGGGAAGCGCTGGACAGTGGAAAAGTCAGCGGGGCAGCAGTGGACGTGGTATCCACAGAGCCTATCCGCGAGGACAATCCTCTTCTGGGCGCCAAGAATATGATTATTACCCCCCATATTGCCTGGGCTCCCAGGGAATCCAGACAGAGACTTATGGACATTGCAGTGGATAATCTGAAACATTTTGTAGACGGAGCACCACAGAATGTGGTAAATAAATAGTAGGAAAATCAGACAGCCTGCAGCGCAGGCCCATGACAGACGCCGGGCGGCAGAAGAGGGCATGAGAATGCTTTGATTCCTCCCGGCGTATTTCCGTATTGGCGCAAATGGGGCAGACACAGAGGGAAAGAGGGCGTGAATTCATGGTAACAGTGCGGATGTTTATTCCATATATGAATATGAAAAGCAGGTTCGAGGCGGCGGTGAGCCGTCTGGAGCCTCAGGACGATGTGAGGGTGGAGCTGCTTCACGTATTCGGCACACCGGAATCCCTGTCGCGGTACGGGGACGCCGACATATTAGTGGCCAGGGGCATGACTTATGACCGCCTCAGGTATCTGTTTCCGGAAAAGCATGTGGTGGAGATACAGCTCTCCAGCTTTGATATACTGAAAGCCCTGATTTGCGCCAGACAGGAGTTCCATCCCAAGAAGATAGCCCTCTGTGTGCGGTATATGGATGAGAGCGCTGTGTCCGAGCTGGAAAAGCTGTGCCAGGCGGAGATTGCGTATTATACGGTCCATGACGAGGCCTCCACCCTGGAAGCCATCCACAGTGCCAGGGCCAATGGCGCCGATGTGTTTGTGGGAGCCGGTACCATGTGCGGACTGTGCGATAAAGAGGCATTGAACCGGGTCCACATCCACACAAAGGATATCGCCATAGAGCAGGCCCTGAAGCAGGCCATGGATGCGGCCAGGACCATCAATATGGAGCGGGCCAGGTCCAAGATGACCAGCACCATCCTCAACACCAGTTCCGATGCCCTGATTGCCGTCAGCGGCAGCGGGCTGATTCAGGCATTGAATAACCAGGCGTACCGTACCTTTCAGCTCTCCTCCCAGGCTGACTACACGGGCCGTCCCGTGGAGGAGGTCTGTCCTGCCCTTAAATGGAAGGATGTGGTGGAGACCGGACGGGAACGGGAGGAGGTTATCCAGTGGAAGGACAGGAAACTGTATACGGAATACAGGCCCGTGCTGGTGGACAAGATGGGAAAGGGCGCCATCATTGTTGCCCGCTACACCGAGCAGATTATAGAGGCAGAGACTAAAATCCGGCAGAGCCTTGCGAAGCAGGGTCTTACGGCAAAGTATTCCTTTGACGACATCATTGGAAGCAGCCCTGCCATCCGGGAGAATATTCTCATGGCAAAGCGTTACAGCCGGGTGGATTCCAATGTGCTGATTGTGGGAGAGACAGGAACCGGAAAAGAGCTTTTTGCCCACAGCATCCACCGGGAGAGCAGGCGCAGCGCAGAGCCCTTTGTGGCGTTAAACTGTGCGGCCCTGCCGGAAAACCTTCTGGAGAGCGAGCTTTTTGGATATGAGCCGGGAGCATTTTCCGGGGCGTCTAAAAACGGCAAGACGGGCCTGTTTGAACTGGCCCATAAGGGGACCATTTTCCTGGATGAAATCGGGGAGATTCCCATATCGCTCCAGGCAAAGCTTCTGAGGGTGCTTCAGGAGCGGGAAATCCGCCGCATCGGCAGCAACCGGGTACAGCCGGTGGATGTGCGCGTTATTTCTGCTACCAATATTAATATTGAAGAAAAAATCCAGGAAGGGCAGTTCCGCGCCGACCTGTATTACCGTCTTAATCTGTTGGACATCACTATACCGCCGCTCAGGGAAAGGGGAGACGATATCCGGGAAATGGTGGATTTCTACCTGACCCGCTTTGCCTGTGAGATGGGAAAGCCCATCCCCAGACTGTCAAAGGAGGCAGTGGATTTGATGACCCATTACGGCTGGCCCGGCAATGTCAGGGAGCTGCGCAATATCTGCGAGCGCCTGATTGTGCTGAGCGACACCACGGAAATCGGGCTCAGGGAAATCCAGATGCTGAAGATATTCAGGAAAAAGGAAGGCCCTCTGCCCGGCACTCAGACACCGGACAAGGAAACGGACCAGCCGGAAACCGGGATTGTGTATGCCAATTTGAAGCCCAGGAAGAAAAAACAGGATATAGCGAAGGAGCTGGGGGTCAGCAGGACGACCCTGTGGCGCATGGAGAAAATGGCGCGGGAACAGAAGAAGCAATGATGCCTGGTTATATATCTATTGACAGAAAATCTTTTGGGAGATATGCTTACAATATCAGGAAAAACCAAAAGAATAAAGTTGAGAGGTGGAGACATGAGGATAGCACTGATTAATGAGAACAGCCAGGGCGCCAAGAATGGCATGATCTACAATTCTTTAAAGAAAGTGGCTGACCAGTACGGCTTTGAGGTGGACAACTACGGCATGTACACAGCAGAGGATGAGGCGCAGCTTACCTATGTACAGGTGGGAATTCTGGCAGCAGCCCTGCTGAACGCAAAGGCGGCGGATTATGTGATTACAGGCTGCGGCACGGGCGAGGGAGCCATGCTGGCCTGCAACTCATTCCCGGGCGTGATTTGCGGCCATGTGGAGGATGCGCTGGATGCCTATACATTTGCCCAGATTAACGACGGGAACGCCATTGCCATTCCATTTGCCAAGGGATTTGGCTGGGGCGGCGATCTGAACCTGGAATATATATTTGAGAAGCTGTTCTGCGAGCCTTCCGGCCAGGGATATCCCAGGGAGAGGGCTGTTCCGGAGCAGAGAAACAAGCGGATTCTGGATGATGTGAGAAAGGCTTCCTTCAGGGAGGATCTGGTGGAAATCTTTAAGGGACTGGACCAGGAACTGGTGAAAGGCGCGTTTTCAGGAGAAAAGTTCGGGGAACTGTTCTTTGGAAAATGTAAAGATGAGAAGCTGGCCGCTTATATCAGGGAACTGATTGGATAAGGAACGTTTTGGAAGAGAACGATCTGTAGAAGAAGGCAGGACAAGCCGCTTTGCGAAGGCAGGGCGGCTTGTTCTATTATACTTGTTCTATTTATACCTGTCCCCTTGTATAGATGGGAGGAAATGTTCAGGTGTGACTCTCAGCGTTTGTGACGGGGAAGGGTCAGTTTTAGGCCCAGAATGCGGGTCAGAGACTGGTCGATGCGCTCCTCTGTCAATTCTCCTGTTTTTACTGCATCCAGTACCCCGTTATAAGCTTCCTTAAAGTCAGCGGGCATGAGCAACAGGTCAGCGCCTGCCTGCAGGGCCATAACAGCGGCCCGGTCCGGGGGATAATTGTCCTGTATGGCTCCCATGTTAAGGGCGTCGGTGATGATGATTCCATTATACCCCATAGTCTCCCGCAGGTAATCTGTGAGCACTTGGGAGGACAGGGAGGATGGGGTGTCGTCTCCTGTAACCTGAGGCAGAGAGATATGGCCTGCCATAATGAAGGGCGTGTTGTCCTGAATCAGGCCGGCAAAGGGAACCAACTCTGCCTGCTCCAGTTCGTCCCATGTCTTATAGGTATAAGCAAATCCCTTATGGCTGTCCCCCTCTGTGGCCCCGTGGCCCGGAAAGTGTTTGGGAGTCCCATAGACATGGTGTTCTTCCAGCCCCTTCATGTAGGCCTTTACCATCTGTGTTACCAGAACCGGATCCGAACCAAAGGAGCGGTCCAGCACAACGGTATTGTCCGGGTTGGTCAGTACGTCTGCATCCGGCGCAAAGTCCAAATTAATTCCAAATTCTTCCAAATATCCTCCGATAACAGAACCTGCCTCGTATGCCCTGGAAGTATCCCCGGTCTTTCCTATTTCAGCCATGGTATCCACCTTGGGCAGATCAAAGCCCTGGTGGTTTGCGATACGGGCCACTTTACCGCCTTCCTCGTCAATGGAGAGGAACAGTGGAGGCTGGTTCAGGCCGGACGCAAATTCCTGGGTTTTGGCTGTCATGGTTTTAAGCTGGCCTGGGTTTTGCAGGTTTTGGGGAAAATAGATAAGCCCGCCCACCGGGTATTCCTGCAATGCCTTGTATGTGGCATCCCCTGCCTGGGTTACGGTCTTAAAGCCGGTAAGGGCTTCCGGGGTAATGATAAAGAGCTGGGCCGCCTTCTGCTCCAGGGACATCTGTCTGATGACGGCCCGTATGTCTGCGTTATCTGTGTTGTCTGCATTGGTTTTATCCGATAGACTTAAAGGATCCGGCTGGTTCTCAGAATTTGGGGGATCACCTGTCCCGTCACCTGCCCTGTCTCCGGCAGCCCCAGTCTCCTGTGAGGCGTCTGTCCCGGCCGGACGCCGGGAATCCATGCTGCCGGCCCTGATTTTAAATAGGATGGCGGCAAGGATTACGGCACATACCAGTCCTGCCGCCGTTATATAGAGCCATTTGATGCCTGTTTGTTTTCTTTTCTTTCTGGAATGTCCTCTGGTTGTCAAGTTCGTCCTCCTTTAAATGTGTGTCAGCCTCAGCGTGTCAGCCTTCCGCGTCCTGATGCGCTGACAGCTCCTCCATACGGTTTATGACAGAGCGCCTGCCCGGGAATCCTGAAAAACTGTATTGACAAAGATAACAATATGAGTAATAGTGATATTATAGCATTGTATGGCGAAATCGTGGAATACTAGAAACTGAATTTTTAAACAGATTCCGGTACGGCCCATACTGCGCAGCAGAGGAGGTGTGAGTATGGATATTAACCAGGACAGGTTGTGGTCGGATATCCAGGAGTTGGGAAGGATTGGGCGCAGCCCGGACGGCGGCATTACCCGTCTGGCCTTTACGCCCCAGGACCGGCAGGCACAGGACTGGCTGGAAGCCAGGATGAGAGACGCCGGACTTGCCGTAAGGGAGGACGCGGCCGGCAATCTGATCGGGGAGCTCTGCGGCAGCCGGCCTGAAAAGCCATGTGTCATGTGCGGATCCCATTACGACACCGTGCCGGGCGGCGGGCAGTTTGACGGGACCCTTGGAATCCTCTCGGCCCTGGAGGCAGTGCGAAGGATCCGGGAGCAGGGAACCGTCACAGAGCGGACCATACGCCTGGCAGCCTTTAAGGACGAGGAGGGAAGCCGCTTTGGATATGGGATGGTGGGCAGTAAATCTATCTGCGGCATACTGGACCCTGAGGGACTTACGTCCGTGGATAAGGATGGAATCTCCCTGGAACAGGCCATGGCTGATTACGGGTGCAGGCCCGGCCAGCTGGCTTCCTGTAAGATGGAGGACGTGGGGACGTATCTGGAGCTTCACATCGAGCAGGGAAAGGTGCTGGAGGACCATGGGGCGTCCATCGGCGTTGTAAGCGGCATAGCCGGGCTGGTGCGGTATACGGTGGAGATACGGGGAGAAAGCGGACACGCAGGCGCCACGCCCATGAAGGCCAGAAAGGATCCGGTTCCAGCCATGTGCCGGTGGATTGACAGGGTAACGGAGCTGGCAGGGGCACGGGAGTCATGTGTGGCCACTGTGGGCTCCATTACAGCATACCCAGGAGCGCGGAATGTAATCTGTGAGCGTGTGGTGTTTTCACTGGATCTGCGTTCTATCCGCCAGGAGGACCTGAGGGAAATCGCGGAGGAGATGGAGCGGTACGGGGCAGAGCTGTCCTCACTCCACGGCGTGGAGGTGAGCCTAAGGCCTGACCAGGCGCTTCCACCATGCCGCTGTCATGAACCTCTCCGGGAAGCCATAAAGAATATCTGCCGGTCAGAGGGGTATTCTTTTATGGAACTGATGAGCGGGGCAGGCCATGACTGTATGAATTTTAAGGATGTGTGCCCCACTGCCATGATTTTCGTGCCGTCAGAGGGAGGAGTGTCCCACAGGAAGGAGGAGTTTACTTCCAGGGAGGACTGCGTCCGCGGGGCCGGGGTGCTGCTGGGGCTTCTGCTTGAGACGGCAGGCGTTTCAGATAAGATTGACTGACAAAGGAGATTGCTATGGAAAAATTAGAAGAATTTTTTAAGTTAAAAGAAAGGGGAACCAGTGTCAAGATAGAGGTCCTGGCAGGTATTACCACGTTCATGACCATGGCCTATGTGCTGGTGGTGCAGCCCGGCGCCATCATTGGTTTCGGGGATGCGGTATCCTTTACAGATATAAACGGGCTGGTTATCACCAAGGAGGCAATTGCGGTTACATGTGCTGTCATCAGCGCGCTTATTACCCTGCTTATGGGCTTTTACGCCAACCTGCCCTTTGCGCTGGCAACGGGTATGGGAACGAATTTCATGTTCGGCGCCCTGCTCCAGTCCAATACCCTGTCCTTTGGCGCCATCATGGCCATAACCCTGATTTCCGGCCTGATTTTTGTGGTTCTGACCATATTCGGGGTAAGGGATTTGATTGTCAAGGCCATACCCAAAAACATAAAGGTGGCCATTGGGTCGGCAATCGGTTTCTACATTGCCTACCTGGGCTTTAAGAATTCGGGCATCGGAACCTTTACAAATGGAATCGGAATGGGGAATTTCAAGGAACCGGCTGTATTTATCGCCCTGCTGGGTCTGGTTATCATTGCCGTTCTGACGGCATACAGGGTAAACGGGGCCATCCTCATCGGAATTGTTGCTGTCACTGTGATGGGAATTCCTTTGGGTGTGACCACCCTGCCGGATACCTTTGCCAAGATACCGGATGTTTCATCCTGGGGAAATATTGTATTCTGCTTTGATTTCAAAGGACTGTTGTCCTTCCAGGCCATCATATACGTATTCATTGCCTTTTGCGGGGACTTTTTCTCCACGCTGGGAACTGTGCTGGGAGTGGCCGGCAAGGCAGGCATGCTGGATGAGGACGGAAACATGCCGGGAATCCAGAAACCCTTCCTGGTAGATGCCATCGGCACCTGTGTGGGAGCCTGTACCGGCAATACCACCATCACCACCTTTGTGGAATCCACATCAGGCGTGGAGGCGGGCGGCAGAACCGGCCTGACCAGTATTGTGGTAGCCGTTCTCTTTGCTGTCATGGTGTTCTTTTCGCCCCTGATTCTGATGATACCGGACGCAGCCACTGGCCCTGCCCTTATCTTTGTGGGATTTTTGATGGTATCAGGCATCAGGAACATTGATTTCAGCGATTTCACGGAAGCCTTCGGCCCCTTTGTCATGATTATGTTTGTTATTTTCTGCGGAAGCATTGCGGCGGGAATCGCGGCAGGCATTCTGGCATATATCATCATCAAGACTGCCACGGGTAAGTTTAAGGAGCTGCATCCGGTCATGTACGTGCTGGCTGTTCCGCTGGTCATGTATTTTGTGTTTAAATAGTAGAATTGCAGACAAAATGATAGTTGAAAGAAGGGAAAGATAGAGATGAAGATACAGCCAAGAGATAAAAGAGCACTTCTCAGGGCAGCTCTGGGAGAGATAAAAAGTGATTTGGCCATAAAGAATGTACAGCTGGTCAATGTGATTACCGGGGAAATTTACCCGGCCAGTGTTTATGTATATGACGGCTTCATTAGCCATGTGGAGTATAAGGAGCCGGGCCGGGAGGAACAGTTTGCGAAAGAAGTGGTGGACGGACAGGGAAAATACCTGATTCCGGGTCTGATAGACGCCCATGAGCATATTGAGAGTTCCATGATGACACCCAGGAATTTTGCAAAGGCAGTGATTCCCAAGGGAACCACCACGGTCATCACAGATCCCCATGAGATTGGAAATGTATGGGGCATTGAGGGAGTGCGGTATATGCATGAGGCTTCGGAGGGCCTTCCCATGCGCCAGCTGATTGACATACCCAGCTGCGTGCCGGCTGTGCCCGGACTGGAGCATGCAGGCGCCGAGTTTGGGCCGGCCCAGATAGAGGAGCTGGCTAAGCTGGAGCGGGTGGTGGGGCTGGCGGAAGTCATGGATTATCTGGATGTGATTCATGGCGGCGACCGCATGATGGATATTATCAGAACAGCCGAGGAGCACGGCTTGTACCTCCAGGGCCACGCCCCCTTTGTGGAGGGAAGGATGCTGTCCGCCTATCTGTGCGGCGGTCCTAACACCTGCCACGAATCCAGGACGGCGGAGGAAGCCCTGGAGAAGATGAGAAGCGGCATGCGGGTGGATGCCAGGGACAGCTCCATCACCAAGAATGTGGAGGCCATATGGAGCGGAGTTAAGGATTTCCGTTTCTTTGACAACTTCTGTCTCTGCACCGATGACAGAGAGGCCGATGATATCCTTCACAACGGCCACATCAATGATGTGGTCAGGGCAGCCATAAGATACGGCATGGAGCCGGTGGCAGCCATCAAGAGCGCCACCCTGAATTCCGCCAGGGAGGCGGGATTGCAGAACCTGGGCGCTGTGGCGCCGGGATATGCGGCCGATATGCTTCTGGTAGATGATTTGAGGGAGCTGACGCCCAGCCATGTGTTCTACGCAGGTAAGCTGGTGGCACAGGAGGGCAGGCTGCTGGCAGAAATTGAGGACAAATCCTATCCTCTGGAGTCAGCCAACTCAGTCCACGTAAGGAAGCTGGCCGCGGAGGACTTTACCATCCATCCGCCTGTATCCCAGGGAAAAGTAAAGGTCAATCTGATGAAATACTATGACATGAATCTCTCCACCACGGATATCGTGTGCGAGGAGGTTTGGGTAAAGGACGGCAGAATAGATATAAGCGGGGACCAGGACCTGAAATTTGTGGCAGTGGTCAACCGCTATGAGGGCAATGACAACATAGCCCTGGGTCTGGTCAGGGGCTTTGGCACAAAGACAGGCGCCCTGGCATCCACGGTATCCCATGACAGTCACAATCTTACCATTGTGTACGACAACCCGGAGGAAGCCCTTATGGCGGCAGAGGAGCTGGCGCGCACAGGCGGCGGTATGTGCGCCGTGAAGGAGGGAAAGATTCTTCACACATTGGCTTTGCCGCTGGCAGGCCTTATGTCCCTTAAGCCCGCAGAGGAGCTGGCAGAGGACAGCGCTGTGATGAAGGATGCCAACAGGGCCCTGGGCCTTACCAATATGGAAAATCCTTTGCTCCGCATTGTAACCCTTGCCCTTCCGGTTATACCTGATGCCAAGATGTCAGATATGGGGCTGGTGCAGGTGACCGCAAAACGGATTGTGCCTCTGTTTCCGGAGTAAGACGCAGGATATATATTAAAAAGCAATAAACAAAACCCCTCCGCCAATAAGTATCAATCAGTTGATAACCTTATTGGACGGAGGGGTTTTGTTATAGTTTGATTATATACATTATTCCGTAAATGGCGGGATACAGCTTGTAGTTTCCGTACACCGTTTTATGTATGCGACATGGTTCCCAGGCAGGGGCTGTAGGCAGCCACGGGGCGCCTTCCGTTTCCGCGGTCCTCCCGGGAACTCTCTGTTTTCAGGTTCTTCTGGGCTGTGGCCAGCATGAGCTTGATTCTGTTTAACTGGTTCACTTCGCTGGCGCCAGGGTCGTAGTCCACGGCGATGATATTGGACAGGGGGTAATTCCGGCGCAGTTCCTTGATGACGCCTTTGCCGACGATGTGGTTGGGCAGGCATCCGAAGGGCTGGGTACAGATGATGTTGTTTACGCCGCTGTGAATCAGCTCCAGCATTTCGCCGGTCAGGAACCATCCCTCGCCGGTCTGGTTGCCCAGGGATACGAAGCCTTTGGCCATCTGGGCCAGCTCGTTGATGGCTGATGGGGGCGTAAAATGCATACTGGCCGTCAGTTCCTTCCTGGCTGTCCTGCGGAAATACTCCAACAAGGCAATGCCTGCGTTGCACAGTCTGGCGGTGGATTTTTTGGAGCCCAGGTGCTCGGCCTTAAAGTTGCTGTTGTAGAAGGAATACAGCAGGAAATCCATCAAATCCGGCATCACTGCCTCGGCACCCTCGGATTCCAGCAGCTCCACAATGTGGTTGTTGGCCAGAGGTGAGAATTTCACCAGGATTTCCCCTACAATGCCCACCTTTGGCTTCTTTACATCCAGCCTTGGGAGAGCGTCAAAATCCCGGATAATCCCCTTTATATTGCGTCCGAATTCTATCATGGCCGCGTTTTTCTTGGACAGGGAGGCAATGCAGCGGGCCTTCCATTTCATGTGAAGGGCATTGGCACTGCCTGGTTCTGCCTCATAGGGCCGGGTGGCATAGAGAACCCGCATGAAGATATCCCCGTACACAATGGCCTGCATGGCTTTTGTCAGCAGAGGCACGGTGAAGGTGAAGCCGGGATTTGTCTCCATGCCGTTGGCGTTGACGGAGATGACCGGTATCTGGGGCATTCCCGCCTTTTCCAGAGCCCTGCGGATGAAGCCGATGTAGTTGGATGCGCGGCAGCCGCCGCCGGTCTGGCTCATGAGGACAGCCGTGTGGTCCAGGTCATATTTGCCTGACAGCAGGGCGTCCATGATTTGTCCGATGACAATGAGGGACGGGTAGCAGGCGTCGTTATTTACATATTGGAGTCCCACGTCCACTGCGTTTCTGTTGTGGTTCTGCAATACCTCGATTTTATATCCAAAGGAGCGGATGGCCGGCTCCAGAAGGTCAAAATGAATGGGCGACATCTGGGGGCAGAGAAGGGTGTAATCCTTCTTCATCTCCTTGGTGAACACCACCCGGTGATAGGCGCTGGACACCACCCTGCGCTCAAAATGTCTCTGGTCCCTTACCTTTAAGGCTGCGATGAGGGAGCGGATACGTATTCTGGCAGCTCCCAGGTTATTGACCTCGTCAATCTTTAACACCGTATAAATCTTGCCGGAATGGGTCAGGATATCGGCAACCTGGTCCGTGGTCACTGCATCCAGCCCGCAGCCAAAGGAATTGAGCTGAATCAGATCCAGATTATCCTGGGTCTTTACAAAGCTGGCAGCAGCGTAAAGGCGGGAGTGGTACATCCACTGGTCCGTCACCACCAGAGGCCGTTCCACCCTGCCCAGATGGGATATGGAATCCTCGGTGAGGACGGCAAATCCATAAGAGGTAATCAGCTCCGGTATACCGTGATGAATCTCAGGGTCCACATGATAGGGCCTGCCGGCCAGGACTATGCCCCTCTTTCCGTGTTCCTTCAGCCAGGCCAGAGTCTCCTCGCCTTTTTTCATCAAATCATCGCGGGAGGCAGTCAGCTCCTGCCAGGCGGCATGGGCAGCCATCCTGACTTCGGCAGCCGGAATCTGGAATGTCCTGGAAAATTCCTTTACAAGGGTATCGGTGAGAATCTCCTCGTTGGTAAACGCCATAAAGGGATTCATAAAACGCACGTTTTCCTCGGCCAGCGCCTCCACGTTATTTTTAATGTTTTCCGCATAGGAGGTGACCATGGGGCAGTTGTAGTGGTTGCCTGCGTCCGGGCTTTCATTGCGCTCATAGGGGATGCAGGGGTAGAAGATGAACTTTACGCCCTGCTTGATGAGCCAGGTCACATGTCCGTGTACCAGCTTGGCAGGATAACACTCGGATTCGCTGGGGATGGATTCGATTCCCAGCTCATAGAGCTGCCTGGTGGACTGGGGAGACAGCACCACATGGTAGCGCAGCTTCTTAAAGAACACAGCCCAGAAGGGGAAGTTTTCATACATGTTGAGCACCCTGGGAATGCCTACCGTACCGCGGTCCGCCTGGTCCATGGGCAGGGATTCGTAGTCAAACATCCGGTGGTACTTGTAATCAAACAGATTGGGAATCTCTTTCTTGGCCTTTTCAAGGCCAAGACCCCTCTCACAGCGGTTGCCTGAGATAAAGCGGCGTCCGCTTCCAAACTGGTTGATGGTCAGCACACAGTGGTTGTTGCAGCCCTTGCAGCGGGTCATGGAGGTGCTGTACTTAAGGCCGATGATCCTTTCAAGGGAGAGCATGGAGGTCTCCGGTTCACTGGCCATGTGATAGCGTTCCCTGGCAATGAGGGCAGCGCCAAAGGCGCCCATGATGCCTGCGATGTCCGGGCGTACTGCCGGGCATCCTGATATTTTTTCAAAGCTTCTGAGCACGGCATCGTTGTAGAAAGTGCCTCCCTGGACCACCACGTGTTCTCCGAGGTCGGAAGCATTTGTTATCTTAATTACCTTAAATAATGCGTTCTTAATAACGGAATAAGCCAGACCCGCGGAAATGTCGGCCACGGTGGCTCCTTCCTTCTGGGCCTGCTTTACATTGGAATTCATGAATACCGTGCAGCGGGTGCCCAGGTCCGTGGGATTTTTGGCAAACAGGGCTTCCCTGGCAAAATCCTCCACATTGTAGTTCAGGCTCCTGGCAAAGGTCTCGATAAAAGAACCGCAGCCGGAGGAGCATGCCTCGTTGAGCTGTACGCTGTCCACTGTGCCGTCCTTAATCTTGATGCACTTCATATCCTGTCCGCCGATGTCCAGAATACAGTCCACATCCGGCTCAAAGAAAGCAGCCGCATAGTAGTGGGATATGGTCTCCACCTCTCCCTCATCCAGCATCAGGGCTGCCTTTAACAAGGCTTCGCCGTAACCGGTGGAACAGGAGTAGGCAATACGGGCGGTTTCAGGCAGCTGTTCCTTTATCTCCCGGATAGCCCGGATGGCAGTGGCCAGAGGGCTTCCGTTGTTATTGTCATAGAAACGGTACAGCAGTGTGCCGTCCTCGCCTACCAGGGCAGCCTTGGTGGTGGTGGAACCGGCGTCAATGCCCAGGTAGCAGCACCCCTCATAGGAGGACAGGTCCCCGCTCTTTACATGGTTGCTGGCATGGCGGGCACAGAACCGGTCATAGTCTTCCTGGTCCTTAAAGAGGGGCTCCATGCGCTTGACCTCAAAATCCATCTTAATGCCTGAGGACAGTCTCTGAATCAGGGTCTCCAGGGGAATAGCCTCCTGGTTATCCTGGGGATTCATGGCTGCCCCCACAGCAGCGAACAGGTGGGAGTGATCCGGCGCAATAACCTGCTCCGGCGTCAGGCGCAGGGTGCGGATGAAGCTTTCCCGAAGCTGAGGCAGGAAGTGGAGGGGACCGCCTAAGAACGCCACATTTCCCCGGATAGGCTTGCCGCAGGCCAGACCGCTGATGGTCTGATTGACCACGGCCTGGAAAATAGAGGCAGCCAGGTCTTCCCTGGTGGCGCCCTCATTAATCAGGGGCTGTATGTCGGATTTTGCAAACACACCGCAGCGGGCCGCAATGGGGTATATGGCCTTATAATGTTCTGCATAATCATTGAGGCCGGAAGCGTCCGTCTGGAGCAGGGCCGCCATCTGGTCAATAAAAGAACCGGTGCCTCCCGCACAGATTCCGTTCATTCTCTGGTCGATGCCTCCGGTGAAATAAATAATTTTTGCGTCCTCACCGCCCAGCTCGATGGCCACATCGGTCTGAGGCGCGAAGTCCTGAAGCGCAGAGGCCACGGCCACTACCTCCTGGACAAAGGGAACCTCCAGATGGGAGGAGAGGGTGAGCCCTCCGGAACCGGTTATAACAGGGATTACCTGAATGGGTCCGGTTATCTCACGGGCCTTTTTTAAAAGTCCCGCCAGAGTTTCCTGTATATTGGCATAATGGCGTTCATAATCGGAGAATACTATATGGGAAGCCTGATTTAACAGTGCAACTTTGACGGTTGTGGAACCAATGTCGATTCCAAGCGTAAGGGTATTTGTATGTAATTTCATATATGCGGGGTTTTACCCTGACCTCCTTTGTAACTTGACGGCTGTTCCGCCGCTCCATGGGGGAAAACCATGTCCGGCAGTACTGGGGGACCGTAAAGCTGTTTTACATGTATCATAATACAGTTTTATGGGGAATACTGTGACTTATGCAACAAATTCCGGCGATAAGACGCTGGACATTCATAGTAGAGTTTAACATAAAATAAGTATAAATACAATTGGGGACAGGCGTTAAAAAATCGTGAAGAAATGGCGAAAATTGTGCATGTTTCTAAGGTTCCCTTTTTACTGTTCAGGTAAAATTTATGTATTCTCCCTGAAAAATATTCGGTATAATATAAAATGGAAGGCTATTTCATTTGACAAAAGCGGGGGCAGTCACTATAATGAGAACGTATAATTTCAGAATGGGGGAGAGTTCGCATGATACGGATTTTTAAGACCGAAGACGGTGCTATGCACGAAAAGGAAGAGATGCAGCCTGGCTGCTGGATTGCGTTAACAAACCCTACAGCCTCAGAAATCATTGACATCGCAGATACCTATCAGATTGATCCGGACCATTTGCGGGCGCCTCTGGATGAGGAAGAGCGGTCCCGTATAGAGGTGGAGGATGAATACACCCTGATTCTGGTGGACATTCCTTCCATAGAGGAGCGCAACGGCAAGGACTGGTTTGTCACCATCCCTCTGGCTATCATCACCACCAAGGATGTGCTGATTACGGTCTGCCTGGAGGAGACGCCTGTGCTCACTTCCTTTATGGACGGAAGGGTGAGGGATTTCCACACCTTCATGAAAACCAGGTTTATCCTGCAGATTCTCTATAAAAATGCCACCCAGTTCCTGCAATACCTCCGAATCATTGATAAAAAGAGTGAAGTCATTGAGCGCAAGCTCCACCAGTCCCAGAAGAACGAGGAGCTGATTGAGCTTTTGGAGCTGGAGAAGTCGCTGGTATACTTTACCACCTCCCTTCGTTCCAACGAGGTGGTGCTGGAAAAGCTGCTGCGCATTGAGAAGATAAAGAAGTACCCGGAGGACACGGACCTGCTGGAGGATGTAATCGTGGAGAACAAGCAGGCCATTGAGATGGCCAACATATACAGCGGCATCTTGAGCGGCACCATGGATGCGTTTGCATCGGTTATCTCCAACAACCTGAATATTGTCATGAAGTTTCTGGCTACCGTTACCATTGTTCTGTCCATACCAACCATGATTGCCAGCTTCTACGGCATGAACGTAAACTCTCATGGCATGCCTTTTGCGGACAGTCCCTACGGATTTGCCATAGTACTGGGCCTGACCCTTCTGCTGTCACTGTTTGTTGCGTATATATTTAATAAGAAAGACCTGTTTTAAATAAAGCCACACAGGCAAATGAAAAGGATGATAGGATGAGATTTTTTAATAAGCTTGAGCGCCGGTTTGGCAGATATGCCATTCACAACCTGATGTATTACATTATCATTATGTATGTCATGGGTTTTGTCATGATGTACATGGACCCCATGTTCTTTACCCGGTACCTGAGTCTGGACGCGGAGGCTATTCTTCACGGACAGGTCTGGAGGCTGGTGACATTTTTGCTGTACCCGCCCACACTGAGCCCCTTCTGGATTATTTTTGCGGCGCTCATGTACTATTCACTGGGCCGGTCCCTGGAGGCGGTGTGGGGAGCGTTCCGCTTTAACGTGTTCTTTTTTATGGGAGCCATCGGCATCATACTTGCCGAGTTTATTGTATACTTTATCTGGGGATGGGATATGCACCTTAACACCTCTTACCTGAGTATGTCCATATTCCTGGCTTACGCAGTGATGTTCCCGGAGGAATACTTTTATATTTACTTTATACTTGCCATCAAGGCCAAATGGCTGGCGCTGTTTGATGCCTTTTTCCTGGTGTTCGGGTTCGTATACGGCAGCTTACCCCAGCGAATCGCCATTTTCCTGTCCCTTGCCAACTTCATCATTTTCTTCCTGATGACAAAGGACTTTAAGAAATACAGCCCAAAGGAAGTAAAGCGCAAGCAGGATTTCAAGGTAAAGACCATGCGGCCCGTAAACCGCACCCACCACAAGTGCGCGGTCTGCGGCAGGACCGACGAGGAAAGTCCCGGCATGGAGTTCCGCTATTGTTCAAAATGTGAAGGCAGCTATGAGTACTGCATGGATCATTTATATACACACCAGCACGTGAAAAAATCGGATTCCCCCAAATCATGATTCCGTCTTTCACGTCTGAATCTGCCGTTACACTATTAACTTTCAATTAACTCTCACAATTTTATGGAGGAAGAAACATGAAAAAAACCAAGATTATCTGTACCATGGGCCCCAATACCAGCGACAAAAACATTATGATGGAGCTTGCCAGGAATGGTATGGATGTGGCCCGTTTTAACTTTTCACACGGGGACTACAACGAGCATCAGGGACGCCTGGAGCTGTTAAAGGAAGTGCGCAAGGAGCTGGATATTCCGGTCGCAGCGCTCTTGGATACCAAGGGACCGGAGATCCGTACAGGGCAGCTTAAGGACGGCAAAAAGGTGACTTTGAAGGAAGGCCAGACCTATACCCTGACCACCAGGGAGCTGGTAGGTGACGATACCATCGGCTATATCAATTACAGCGGACTGAATGAGGATGTTGCCGCGGGCAACCGGATTCTCATTGACGACGGACTGATTGAGCTGGAAGTGCGCCAGGTGAAGGATACAGACATTGTCTGTGAGGTCATCAACGGAGGAGAGCTGGGAGAGAAGAAGGGCGTCAATGTGCCCAATGTAAAGATTAAGCTTCCGGCCCTGACAGATAAGGACAAAGAGGATATCCGTTTTGGAATCAGGCAGGGCTTTGACTTCATCGCGGCATCCTTTGTACGTACAGCTGACTGTATTAAGGAAATCAAGGCCATGCTGGATGAGCAGGGTTCCAGTATGAAGGTTATTGCAAAGATTGAGAACGCGGAGGGCATCGAGAATCTGGACGCCATCATCGAGGCAGCGGACGGCATCATGGTAGCCAGAGGCGACATGGGCGTGGAGATACCGGCAGAGAAGGTTCCCCACATCCAGAAGAAAATTATCCGCAAGTGCAACGAGGCTTGTAAAATTGTTATCACAGCCACCCAGATGCTGGATTCCATGATCCGCAACCCAAGGCCAACCAGGGCCGAGGTGACGGACGTTGCCAATGCAGTGTATGACGGCACGGACGCGGTGATGCTTTCCGGTGAGACAGCCATGGGCAAGTATCCTGTGGACGCCCTTAAGATGATGGTTTCCATTGCACTGGAGACAGAGATGCATCTGGACTATGCAGGGTACCGCCAGAGGAAGGTGACGGAGCAGAACATGAAGAATGTTTCCAATGCAGTGTGTTTTGCCTCTGTATCAACCGCTCATGACCTGGATGCGGATGTCATCATCGCTCCCAGTATTACAGGCTTTACCACCCAGATGCTCTCTAAATGGAGACCTGGCGCCAGAATCATCGGCATGTCCCCCAGCATGGCTACGGTCCGCCAGATGCAGCTTCAGTGGGGCGTGGTACCGGTATGGTCCCGCCGCGCAGAGTCCACGGACGAACTGATTGAGAACTCGGTGGAGGAGCTTAAGAACAGAGGTCTTGTGGAGGAAGGCGAGCTGGCCGTCATCACAGCCGGAGTCGTAACCTACGCAAGACGCCATGAGGCAGCCACCCAGACCAATATTATGAGAGTTATTAATATCGAGTAGAGCATAACTAAAAAACACTGGACAAGGAAGTCTGCCCGGGAGTACAATTGAACATATTGTACTTCCTGACAGGCTTTTTGCGCAAAAAGGGAAAGGAGACACATAGATAATGGATAAGAAGCCATTTGCAACACTGGAACAATTAAGGGAGATTGAGAGGACATACCCTACGCCCTTTTATCTTTACGATGAAAAGGGAATCAGGGAGAATGCCGCCAGGCTTAAGCAGGCATTTTCCTGGAACAGGGGATATAAGGAATATTTTGCGGTCAAGGCCACGCCCAATCCTTTCCTGTTAAATATACTGAAAGACATGGGATGCGGCACGGACTGCTCATCCATGACAGAGCTTATGATGTCCAGGGCATGCGGTTTTTCCGGTTCTGACATCATGTTTTCCTCCAACGATACGCCTCCTGAGGAATTTGCCTATGCGGAAAAGCTGGGAGCCATCATCAACCTGGACGATATCACTCATATCCAGTGTCTGGAGGAAACCCTGGGACATATTCCGGAGACCATCAGCTGCCGTTTTAACCCGGGCGGTCTGTTTAAAATCAGCAATGACATCATGGACAATCCCGGCGATTCCAAATACGGCATGACCGCAGAGCAGATTGGCCAGGCATTTAAGATTCTGAAGGAAAAGGGCGCAAAGCATTTCGGCATACATGCGTTCCTGGCCAGCAATACGGTGACCAATGAATACTATCCCATGCTGGCAAAGATTCTGTTTGAGCTGGCTGTTAAACTGAAAGAGGAGACAGGCGTCCATATCGCGTTCATCAATCTGTCCGGCGGCATCGGAATCCCCTACCGTCCGGACCAGGAGCCCAATGACATCCTGGCAATTGGTGACGGCGTAAGAAGGGTCTATGAAGAGATTCTGGTTCCCGCCGGTATGGATGATGTGGCTCTGTGCACGGAGCTGGGACGTTTCATGATGGGACCTTACGGCGCCCTGGTGACAAAGGCCATCCATGAGAAGCACACTTATAAGGAGTATGTGGGCGTGGACGCCTGCGCCGTGAACCTGATGCGGCCGGCCATGTACGGTGCTTACCATCACATCACGGTCATGGGCCGGGAGGATGAGCCATGTACCCGCATGTACGATGTGGTAGGTTCCCTGTGCGAGAACAACGATAAGTTTGCCATTGACCGCATGCTTCCGGAAATTAAAAAGGGAGATCTTCTGTTTATCCACGATGCGGGAGCCCACGGATTCGCCATGGGATATAATTATAACGGAAAGCTGAAGTCAGCAGAGCTTCTGTTAAAGGAGGACGGCACTGTGGAGATGATACGCAGGGCAGAAACTCCTGAGGATTACTTTGCTACCTTTGATTTTTGTGATATACTGAGGAATATTGACTGATGAATGAAGAGGCATCAGGTATGCCCGGGAGCCCTGGCGCACTGCAGAAGGCAGTCTGCCGGGGCTTTGCTGCGGTTTGAATGTATATGACAAGGAGGTATGAGGATGGTAAAGATTGGTTTTATAGGAATGGGAAACATGGGAAATGCCATTTTAAACGGGCTTCTCAAGACGCACAGACCGGAGGATATGATATTTTCAGCGGCCCATCAGGATAAGATGGAGGCAGTGACAGCCAGGACAAAGGTGCCCCATGCCGGTTCCAACAGGGAATGCGCAAAGGCGGTGAAGTATCTGATACTGGCGGTAAAGCCCCAGTATTTTGACGCGGTGTTTTCGGAGATAAGGGATGTGGTAACGCCGGAGCAGGTGGTGATATCCCTGGCTCCCGGCGTCACGATTTCCAATATCACAGAGCGCCTGGGCGGGAATGTGCGGGTGGTAAGAGCCATGCCCAACACGCCTGCCATGCTGGGAGAAGGCATGACCGGCATTTCCTGCAGGGAAGGCTCCTGCACAGAGGAGGAAAAGGAAACCGTACGGGACATATTTTCCTCCTGCGGACGGGTGGAGATGGTGGAAGAACGGCTTATGGACGCAGTTGGCTGTGTCAGCGGCAGTTCGCCTGCTTTTGTGTACATGTTTATTGAGGCCCTGGCTGACGGAGGGGTCAAATACGGCCTTCCCAGAAAGACTGCCTATGCCATGGCAGCCCAGACTGTCCTGGGCAGCGCAAAAATGATTCTGGAGACAGGAAAGCATCCGGGGCAGTTAAAGGACGAGGTGTGTTCCCCGGGCGGCACCACCATTGCGGGCGTATCAGCCCTGGAGGAGCACGGACTGAGAAATGCGCTCATCAAGGCGGCGGACGCCTGCTATGAGAAGACCCAGAGCATGAAGTAGGACAATAATATCAAACCAAAACAGAGAGGAAGGAACAGACATGGAAGATAAGGAAAAGAATACGCAGATACCGGTGATACGGCTGGACCGCCAGCTTAAATATGAGGGAAACATTCTTAAGATATACGAGGACAAGGTCCTGGCTAACGGCCATGAGGCCAGGTGGGATTTCATCCATCACGATGGTGCGGCGGCTGTCCTGCCTGTTGCCGACGATGGAAAAATCCTTATGGTGCGCCAGTACCGCAATGCCCTGGACCGCTACACCCTGGAGATTCCGGCAGGCAAGCTGGATGCGCCGGGGGAGCCCAAGGTGGAGTGCGCGTTCCGGGAGCTGGAGGAGGAGACAGGATACAGGGTGGAATCACCGGAGAACCTGGAGTACCTTATGAGCCTTACCACAACCGTTGCCTTCTGCGATGAGGCCATTGACATATTCGTGGCTCACAACCTGATTCCCTCCCATCAGAATCTGGACGAGGATGAGGTGATCAATGTGGTTCCATGCAGCCTGGGAGAGCTGGAGGACATGATATACACAGGAAAGATTACGGACGGCAAGACCATTGCCGCCATTATGGCCTATGCCAGAAAATACTGTTCTGAGGATAAGAAGGACACCATGGTCAAGGGCTAAGTCATAAACCATGTATTTCTGTCATACAGTAGTGGGGGAGAAGCTGCAGATGATATGTTTCTTACCTGTAAACTGGGACAGGAGGATAATGCATGGGAATGAGGTGGTTAAGGCTGCGTCTGGGGACGCTCACCTATGAGGACTGGCTGCTGTTCTGTTTTACGGCAGGGATTTTTTGCGGTACGGCAGCCGCGCTGGCATTTGGCGGTCCCACGGTGCAGGGGTGTATCCTGGGAGCAGCGGGCTCCTTCGGAAGCGGAAACAGGGGAGTAAAGGAATATATAACTGTATTCAGGCAGAGGGCCCTGGAGACCTGCGGCGGGTGGCTGGCCGGAGTTACTGTGTGCAGCCAGATGCTGTTTGGGTTCCTGACCTTTTACGCAGGGATGAGCCTGGCAGTGGTTCTGTCTGTGCTGACCATCCGCAAGGGACTGTTGGGAATCGCTGCATTTTTATGTACGGTCCTGCCCCATGGTCTGGTCTATCTCCTGGTGTGGTACGTGCTGTCAGGCTGGTCAGGCCAGATTCAGAAAAAGCTCCATATCCTGCCCGGACTTCTGCTGTTAATTATCACCGGCGCAGGGGCGTTTCTGGAGGTTTTCGTTTCACCCTTCCTGTGGGGGCTTTTTCCATAGGGGAGCACAGGATACAAAGGATAAATGGGGGAAGCAAATATGGAATGGCTGTTGTATGCGTTCGGTTCAGCTGTGTTCGCCGGCCTGACTGCCGTCTTATCGAAAATCGGCGTCAGGGATACGGACTCGGATTTGGCCACCGCGGTCCGTACCGCAGTGGTTCTTGTGTTTTCGTGGATTATGGTGTTCCTTACCGGTTCAGCTGGTTCCATAGGAACCATAAGCGCCAAAACCTGTCTGTTTCTGGTACTGTCCGGCGTGGCCACAGGGGCTTCCTGGCTGTTTTATTTCAGGGCCCTTCAGCTGGGGGATGTGAACAAGGTGGCCTCCATTGATAAATCCAGCACCATACTGACCATGTTTCTGGCCGCCCTGATACTGGGGGAAGGACTTGGGGGTATGAAAATCCTGTGCATGGTCCTGATTGGGACAGGCACCCTGATGATGATTCAGAAGCGGAACCAAGGAGTGGAAAAGACAGGAAGCAGAAGATGGCTTGGGGCTGCCCTTTTATCGGCTGCATTTGCCAGCCTTACAGCTATTTTGGGAAAAATTGGAATACAGGGAGTGGAATCCAACCTGGGAACAGCCATCCGTACCTGCGTGGTGCTGGCAATGGCCTGGCTCCTGGTATTCCTTCAGGGAAAGCAGAAGCATCTGGATAGAATCGCGCCAAAGAGCTGGTGTTTCCTCGTTATTTCGGGATTTGCCACAGGGGCCTCCTGGCTGTGTTATTACAGGGCCCTGCAGGAGGGGCCTGCCAGTGTCGTTGTACCCATTGACAAGCTCAGCATTCTGGTGACCATACTGTTTTCCCGAATATTCCTGGGGGAGAGGCTGGACCGCAAATCCTTTGCAGGTCTGGTTCTTCTGACCGCAGGTACGCTTCTGCTGTTATTATAGGAATCCAAAAGGAGAGATGTACGTGAAGAAGAAAAAAACGGGACGAATCTGCTTAAAGCGGCTGTTCCTGGCTTTGTACATACCATATGCAGTGAATATACCCCTGGCAGCCTGTGTATGGGCAGGAGGGATTTGGCCGCCGGAGGGAGCCGTTAGCCCGGCTGTGCGGACAGGGCTTCTGGCTGTGGGGCTGGCCTGTACCTGGCTGGTCTGGATGGCTTACAATATCATGCCCAGAAAAAAAGATTTCTTTGCCTCATGGCGGGTGACCATCATGGAAGGCGGCCGGAGTCTGTGCTACAGCGCCCTGTATGGGTTCGCTGCCCAGGCAGCCGTCCTTTTATGGCTGTATCCCAAGGCGTACCGGGCCGTACATGACCAGAGGGTTCTGTGGATAAACGGCATCTACAGCGCAATCATGCTGTTTATCCTGTTGTGGAACGGAATCCTGCGCATATTTTTCACCTCTGTCCGGCTGCGGCTCAAATACCGCATCCTGATGCTCTTAGCCATGTGGATTCCGGGTCTTAACCTGGGGGTTCTGCTCTATGCCATGAGAATTGTACACGGGGAATATGATTTTGCCTGCTACAAGGAATCCGTGCGCCAGGTACGCGCCCAGTCGCAGATATGCAGCACCAGGTATCCGCTGCTTCTGGTTCACGGGGTGGGGTTCAGGGACCTGCGGTATTTTAACTATTGGGGCAGGATTCCAAGGGAGCTGGCCCGGTATGGGGCGGATATCTACTACGGCAACCAGGAGGCATTTGCAACGGTTGCGTACAATGCAGGCGATATTTACAGAAAAATACAGGAGATATGCAGGGAGACGGGATGTGAAAAGGTGAATATCATTGCCCACTCCAAGGGCGGCCTGGATTCCCGCTATGCCATATCCAGGCTGGGAGCGGCACCTATGGTAGCGTCCCTGACCACCATCAATACGCCTCACCGGGGCTGCCGGTTCGTGGACTACGCGTGCAGGCTGCCCGAAGGCCTGTACCGCGCCATTGCAGGTGTATTTGATTTGTGGTTCAGCAGGTTCGGTGACTCGCACCCGGACTTCTACACGGCCACCCACCAGTTCAGCACAAGAGCCAGCATCTGTTTCAACGAAGAGGTGGCGGATGCGCCGGGGGTTTATTACCAGAGTTACGCATCGGTTATGAGGGATTTCCTCAGCGATCCCCTTTTATGGTTTCCTTACCTTATCATCCGGGCTGTGGATGGGAAAAATGACGGGCTGGTGACACCGGAGTCCGCCATGTGGGGCGAGTTTAAAGGTACCATTGCCAACCGTAAGCACAGAGGTATATCCCACGGTGATATGATTGATTTAAAGCGTGAGGATTACAAGGGATTTGATGTGACGGAGTTTTATGTGGAGCTGGTAAAAACACTGAAAGAAAAGGGATTCTGATGTTTTTCAGGGGTTATGTGAGAAAAATATTTTACCATTGCTTTACAACATATTGACATGCAAAAATACCCCCTTCCAACATGTTGTATGTTTTATGTTAATCACCTGAAAATGGGGCCCAAAGTGGGAAAAATGTGTTTGATTTTATGGAAAAATGCAGATATAATGATAGTCAGCATACGATTTTGGGCTACTTTTTGTGAGAAACGGGTTAGGGGAAAATAGCGATATGACGTCCGATATAAAAAGCTTTGTGAGCTACCTGAGGGATGTGAAAAAGACCTCCAGGAACACGGAAATTTCCTACCAGAGAGATTTGATGCAGCTTAAGTCTTTTCTGGAGGATAAAGGAATAACAGAAGTTGAAAAGGTGACTAAGACCAGTCTGAATTCATATATCCTTTTTTTGGAAAAAGAGGGGAAGGCCACGACCACCATATCCAGGGAGCTGGCATCCATGAAGGCTTTTTTCAATTTCATGTTCAAAGAAGGACGAATCCGCAAGGACCCGGCGGAGCTCCTGAAAGCGCCCAAGATTGAGAAAAAGGCCCCTGTGATACTGAGCGTGAATGAGGTCAACGCTCTGCTGGACCAGCCGGGCATGACAACATCCAAGGAAATACGGGACAAGGCAATGCTGGAGCTGTTGTACGCCACGGGAATACGTGTGTCAGAGCTAATCGGGCTGGAGCTTTCGGATCTTAACATGCAGGTGGGCTATATCACCTGCAGGGATGGACAGAAGGAGCGCATGGTTCCTTTTGGGAAGCCGGCCAAGCAGGCTTTGAGCGTGTATCTGGAAAAGGGACGCTCACAGCTGCTTAAGGGTAAGGAATCCCAGTGGCTGTTCACCAATTGCAGCGGCAAGGCCATGAGCCGCCAGGGCTTCTGGAAGATTATCAAGTACTACGGGGAAAAGGCCGGTATCCAGGCCGATATAACGCCTCATACCCTGCGCCATTCCTTTGCGGCCCATCTGATTCGGGGCGGCGCCGATATCCATGCGGTCCAGGCCATGCTGGGTCATTCCGATTCCACCACCACCCATATGTACGCTGCCTATTCCGGCAATACGGTGGGAGAAACCTACCGGGCGGCTTTGCCCAGAAAATAGGAAAATGCGGTAATGATGTTTAAATGAGTCCTGTCTTTTTGACAGGGCTTTTTTGTGTGGTGCAGGATATTAAAGTTCCTTTGCCTGGCTCACATAGGAGAGAATCTGCCTGGCATAGGCGTCAGCCATGCTGTCCGGGGTCAGCATTTCCGGTTCATATTCCGCGTAGGTGAGGGATGCTTTATATTCCTGCATGAGAGCCGGGGACCAGAGAGCGCCGAACTGGGGGAGGAAGAGCCCCTGCTTTTTTGTGTAGCAGGTCCGGGCCGTGGCTTTTGTGCGCGCATCCCTGTCCACGTATTCGCCTACGCTTTTATGAATGGCCGTGTCTTCCAGGGGCAGGTAGTAATAGTCCTTATAGTTGGAATAAAAGTACTTGAGCTCTCCCTGGTAGAGGGCAATATTGCATACAAGAGTATCCCGGTTCAGCTCCAGGCTCACCGGGGCGCTGTCGTATGCCAGGGGCACCGGGATGGCGCAGCGGCTTTTCCAGGTAAGGCTGAGAAAGGGGCAGGCATTTCCTGCCATGTCGTCATAGGTGAAAAGCTGCTGGGATTCCAGTGAAAAAGGGGCTTCCATCATATCCGCATAGCTCAGGATGGGCAGTATGGAGGGCATGCCCTTTAAGTCGTCCTCATTGTGGAGAATCAGCAGGTCGTACAGGAAGGATTCATGGGTCATCAGGTATTCACGGTAAACCTCTATGAGCTGCCCTCCATTGTATTTGTCTTCCCGGGCAAGGCCCAGGAACTGTTCTATGGATTTCTGCTTCATGTTCTCAAGGCCCAGCAGCTTGCGGTAGGGCTTTATTTTTTTGTAGATATCCACGCTTTTTATGCGGTCAAAATTATAGGGCAGATCCAGCCGGCGGCAGCATTTTAGGAGATAGGGGATATCAAAGCCGTCTCCGTTAAAATGTACCAGTATCTTAAAGCGTTCCATGAAGGTGAAGAAGGCTGTCAGAAGCTCCCTTTCGGATTCGCGCGAGTCGGCAAACCACTGTATGAGCTTCCAGCCAAAGCCGTCGTGATATGTGCAGCCGATCAGATACAGCTGGGATGTGTCGCCGGAAAAGCCAGTGGTTTCTATATCGAAAAAAAGCAGGTCCTTAAGGGGGCCGATGCGGTCCAGAGGATATGTGTCAGGTAAATCAACAGGATGTTTAATGGTTATCATGTGTAGTCACTCCTTTTTAGAGGGAACCGGATATGAGCTGCGGTCAGTTCCGGATATCCCCTATGGGTTAGTGTATACTAAAAAATCCAGGAACGCAAGTGTCTGATGCCCGGAGTTTGGTCCAAAACAGAATATTTGTTCGGCAGACTTGCATTGAATTCATGGGTATGATATGATGAAGGGCAGGACATTAGAGAGAGAAAGAACAGGAAGAATACATGATTTCTTACGTAAAAGGGCCTCTCATGGCCATTGAGGAAGACGTTATCGTGGTGGAGGCAGGCCATGTGGGCCTGGCCATCCACGTACCTGTCTCCCTGCTCCCGGAGCTTCCGGGAATGGGGAAAGAGGTGACGGTTTATACATATTTTCAGGTAAGGGAGGATGCCATGACGCTCTATGGCTTCCTGCACAGCCAGGACAGGGACATGTTCAGGCAGCTGCTGGGAGTAAACGGCATCGGACCAAAGGGAGCATTGGGAATTCTCTCCGTGCTCCGTCCCGACGACCTGCGCCTTGCCATTGTCAGCGAGGATGTGAAGGCTCTGGCAAAAGCGCCGGGCATTGGCAACAAGACGGCGCAGCGCCTGATTCTGGATTTGAAGGACAAGATATCCATGGACGATGTGCTGGGGAACATGGCCGGCGGGGCCGGCATGGGTGCCGCGGATACAGGCGCATCCGTGGCAGGCCTGGTGGAAGCGGCCAAGGAGGCGGTCCAGGCACTGGTAGCTCTTGGCTACACCAACACAGAGGCATCCAGGGCAGTGAAGCAGGTGGAGGTTACGGACGGAATGACTTCGGAGGATGTGCTGAAGGCGTCCCTGAAGCATTTGTCCTTCCTGTAGGGATTCTGGCAAACGTCAAATTGGGATATGCAGAGGTGTAAATGGAACGCAGGATTATAACAACAGAAGTGACGGCGGAAGACGAGCGCATAGAGACCACGCTCCGACCCCAATGTCTCAGGGATTATGTGGGGCAGGAGAAGATTAAATCCACCCTGAACATCTATATAGAAGCAGCCAAGACCAGGGGGGAGCCCCTGGACCATGTGCTGTTTTACGGCCCGCCGGGTCTGGGCAAAACCACGCTGGCCGGCATCATTGCCAATGAGATGGGAACCAATATGAAGGTCACCAGCGGCCCGGCCATTGAAAAGCCCGGGGAGATGGCGGCCATTTTGAATAACCTCCAGGAGGGGGATGTGCTTTTTGTGGACGAGATACACCGTCTGAACCGTCAGGTGGAGGAGGTGCTGTACCCGGCCATGGAGGATTTTGCCATTGACATCATGCTGGGAAAGGATTCCACTGCCAGGTCCATACGTCTGGACCTGCCCCATTTCACATTGGTGGGAGCCACCACCAGGGCAGGACTTCTCACCGCGCCCCTAAGGGACCGGTTTGGTGTGATCCAGCGGCTGGAATTCTATACGCCGGAGGAACTGAAAATCATTATCCTCCACTCCGCCAGGGTCCTGGGCGTTGAAATCGAAGCAGGGGGAGCCATGGAGCTGGCCAGACGTTCCAGGGGAACCCCAAGGCTGGCCAACCGGCTGTTAAAGCGGGTCAGGGATTTTGCCCAGGTCAAATATGACGGCGTTATTACCCGGGAGGTAACTGATTTTGCCCTGGACATCATGGATGTAGACAAGCTGGGACTGGACCAGAACGACAGGAATATCCTGCTGATGATTATAGAAAAGTTCTCCGGCGGCCCCGTGGGATTAGATACTCTGGCAGCGGCCCTGGGAGAAGACTCAGGAACCCTGGAGGAGGTATACGAACCATACCTCCTTATGAACGGTCTAATCAACCGCACCCCAAGGGGCCGCATGGCCACCGAGACAGCCTGCCGCCACCTGGGGCTAGAAATGCAGAAACCGCCTTGTTAAGAAGGCTGGGGGTGTGGTATAATGTCCACGTAGGCAATGAGCAGTGCGAAAAAAGGCATGGGCAGATTGCCGTTGTGCCGGCACATAAGGAAATCTGCCCATGTCTTTTTTCATAGGGCGAAGCCCGTGAGTGAGATGGAGCGCAGCGGAATCGAACGCGCACAGCGGACCAGGCAGACGCATCAGCGGACCAGGCAGACGCCCTCTGGAATCAGCCGCGCACTAAGAAACCGGCAGACGCACCGCGTACCAGCCGGCGCATCAGCAGGCCCGCGGAAACCAGCCACACAAATCATCAGGCCACAAACCAGCAAAGCAGGAAAGCAGGGGAGCAGAATGGATACAAAAAATTACACCCAAGTTTTAATAGACGGAAAAGTATACACACTGGGCGGCAGCGAGGATGAGAGCTATCTCCAGAAAGCTGCCAGCTACGTAAACGAGAAAAACAGCGCCATGAGGAAGGTACCGGGATTCACTAAACAGAGCGCGGATTACCAGATGGTCATGACGGAGTTAAATATAGCAGACGATTATTTCAAAGCCGTGGAATGGGGCGAGGGAATGGAGCGTCAGAAGAACGATATGGAGAAGGAGACCTACAGCTTAAAGCATGAGCTGGTCAGCACACAGATGAAGCTGGAGGCAGTGCTTAAGGACTTGGAGGAGCGCCAGAGGGAACTGGATCGTCTGAACCGCCGGACCGCCCAGCTGGAAGGCGAATTAAAGGAGGCCAGGGAAAACCTTCAGAATCTCAGAAATAACCCATCCGCTGATACGGAAAATAATGCCGTAGTGCAGGCAGTGGAGGAGATAAAAGAAACCGTGGAAGTGGAGGCGGGCATCACACTGAATGCCTCCCGGACGGAATATGTTTCCGGTTCCGGTGCCCGGGAATCATCCCAGCCGGAGGCCGTGCCGCAGACACCGGAAGCAGACGTATCCGCGCAGCAGCCGGACACGCCGGCAGTCCAGACTGCACAGAAGCAGCCGGCTCCGTCACTGCGGGTGTTAAACCCGGCGTCAGAAGCAGGCAGGGGAATGACGGCAGCTTCCGCTCAGGCAGCGGCAACCGCGGCACCGCCTGCTGCGCCTGTTGCGGAACCCATTGCGGCGGCGCCCGCAGGGGGAATGACGGATGAGGAGCTTGCCAGAAAAGCACTGCAGGCAGCCAGAAAAGCCGGTTCCCACAAAGGTGGAAGAAGATAAGAAGATTACGAGGGGGATGTCTCATGGGGATACGTGAGGCATCTTTTATTTCAGGGAAACAGTTCAGGAAAGGTTGGACAAAATGGAGAAGAGACAGGTAGAGATACTGGCACCGGCAGGGTCATTTGACAGTATGAAGGCAGCAGTGGCAGCAGGAGCTGACGCGGTCTATATGGGGGGCAGCCGGTTCGGAGCCAGGGCCTACGCGGATAACCCGGATGAAAAGGGGCTTTTGGAGGCCATCGACTATGTGCATCTGCACGGACGCCGTCTGTATATGACAGTCAATACCCTGTTCAAGGAAGATGAGCTGGAGGAGCTGGAAAACTACATGCGTCCCTACTGCGACAGGGGATTGGACGGTGTCATCGTCCAGGATCTGGGAGCCCTGGCTTTCATGCGCCGGCATTTTCCGGGGCTGGAGCTTCATTCCAGCACCCAGATGACAGTGACCAGCGTATACGGGGCCAGGATGATGAAGGAAATGGGATGCAGCCGGGTAGTCACCGCCAGGGAAATGTCGCTGGAGGAAATACGGCGGATCCATGATGAGACAGACATAGAGATAGAGAGCTTTGTACACGGAGCCCTTTGCTACTGCTATTCAGGACAATGCCTTATGAGCAGTCTTATCGGCGGCAGAAGCGGAAACAGGGGACGCTGCGCCCAGCCCTGCCGTCTTCCCTATACAGTGTATGAGCCTGGAGATTTAAGCCGGCAGAAAGACAAACATTGCGCGCCTGAGCAGGCCGGCCAGTCAGGTGCCAGGTCCCGAATCATAGAACAGACCGGAAAAAAGAACCGGAACCAAAAGCCGGCCGCCTCCGGCCGGACAGGCCCATCCCCTCTCAATAAAAGCAGCGAGAGATACGTGCTGAGCCTGAAGGATTTATGCACCCTGGACATCCTGCCGGATATCATAGAGGCAGGCGTGTACTCCCTAAAGATAGAGGGCAGGATGAAAAGCCCCAGATATACGGCGGGTGTGGTGAGCATTTACCGCAAGTACGTGGACCGGTATTTGGAGCAGGGGAGGGACGGATATTTCGTGGAGCCCGAGGACAGGAAAATGCTCCTGGATCTCTTTGACAGAGGCGGGTTCACAGACGGCTACTATGCCCGGCACAATGGACGGGGCATGGTTGCGCTGAAGGAAAAACCGGAGTTCAGGGAGGGAAACCAGAAACTCTTTGAATATCTGGATAAGACCTATGTGGTGGCCGAACTGAAGGAGAAGGTGCGGGGGCATGTGGAGCTGGCAGAGGGAGAACCCAGCCGCCTGACGCTGGAGAGCCGCGGGGAAAAGGTTCAGGTTCTGGGCCAGGCGCCCCAGGCGGCCGAACATCAGCCCATGACCCGGGAGAAGGTATTAAAACAGCTGAATAAGACGGGCGGGAGCCCCTTTAGCTTCGAGACACTTACAGCCCAAATAGAAGGAGATTTATTCCTTCCGGTCCAGGCCCTCAATGAGCTGCGCCGCACCGGCTTTCAGGAGCTGGAGAAAAAGCTCACCGGCGCCAGGGTGCTGACAGGTGAAGGGGGCATAGGAGCGCAATTCCGGCCTGTTCCCACCAAAACCGCGGCCCCGCAATCCCAGTCTGTCCTCACCGCCTTCCTGGAAGAAACAGCCCAGCTTTCTCCTGTGCTGGCCCGCGGTGAGATATCGGTGGTCTATCTGGATGCGGACGGTTTTAATCCGGACCAGTGGAGGGATATTGCAGACCGCTGCCACGACAGGGGAAAACAGTGCTGGCTGGCCCTTCCGCAGATATTCCGTTCCCATGCCCAGAGGTACCTGGGAGCGAACCGCCACCTGCTGTGCCAGGCAGGCTTTGACGGCGTGTTGATCAGAGCGCTGGAGGAGGCCGTATGGCTGAAGGATCTTATGGAACAGGAAAATCAAAAGACGTCCCTTCCCTTTGGCATGGACGCCTCGGTATATGGCTGGAACAGCCGGTCCGCAGAGGTGCTGGCCTCTATGGGGACATCCCTGCTCACCATGCCCTGGGAGCTGAACAGCCGTGAGATAGAGCCTGTTCTTGGGGCCTGCCGCGGCCTGGGGATGGCCAGCGAGCTTATTATCTATGGAAACGCGCCCATGATGGTATCGGCCCAGTGCATTACCAATACGGTGAAAGGATGTACCCATAAACGGGGAACACTTATGATGAAGGACAGGACAGGCGCCTTACTTCCGGTAAAGAATCACTGTTCCTTCTGCTATAATACCATTTACAATCCGGCGCCCCTGTCCCTGCTGGGCAGCGAAAAGCTGGTGGGCCGGCTCATGCCGGATCGCCTCCGCCTTCAGTTTACGGTAGAGGGAACAGAGCAGACAGAAAAGGTACTGGATGCATTCATCGGTTCCTTTGTATATGGCAGGGATGTGGAAGCCCCCTTCAGAGACTTTACCAGGGGACACTTTAAGCGCGGAGTGGAGTGAGGCTTATGACCAATCTGATTGTAGAAATATCCAAATACCTGATGATACTGCTGATGGCAGTCTATACCTATGCGAATTTCCGCTTCTTTTCCTTCCCGGATATGGAACGCAAGCGCAGGGTATGTGCCAGACAGAACCGGGCCATGTTCGCCATACATTTTCTGGCATACCTGGTCATGTTCCTGAAGACAGAGGACGAGGGAATGCAGGCCATGCTTCTGGCATTTTACGGGGCGCAGGTGGTCTTTTTCCTGTGTTATATTTACCTGTACCGCCTGTTGTACCGGAATGTGTCCAGACTGCTGGTAAACAACGCCTGTATGCTGTTATGCGTGGGCTTTATCATGCTTACCCGGCTGTCCATGGCAAAGGGCCTGGACAAGGCCCTGCGCCAGTTTGCCATTGTGGTCATATCCGCGGCCCTGGCCTGGCTGGTGCCCTATATCATGGAGCGGGTATGGCAGCTTTATAAGCTTCAGTGGGTATATGCGGGGGCAGGGCTCCTGATTCTTCTGGTGGTATGGGCTGCCGGAAACGAGAGCTTCGGCGCCCAGTTGTCCCTTACCATAGCAGGAGTATCCATCCAGCCGTCGGAATTTGTGAAGCTGACCTTTGTGTTTTTTGTGGCGTCCATGTTCTATCAGTCCACGGATTTCAAAACCATTTTCCTGACAACGGCCGTGGCCGGCGCTCATGTTCTGGTTCTGGTGCTGTCAAAGGATCTGGGAAGCGCCCTGATTTTCTTTGTCACTTACCTGCTGATGCTGTTTGTTGCCACAGGAAGCTGGGTGTATCTGATAACGGGAAGCGCCCTGGGAACAGGAGCCGCCCTGGCAGCCTACCAGCTGTTTGACCATGTGCGCCGCAGGGTGGCGGCCTGGAGCAATCCGTGGGCCGATATAGAGAACAAGGGATACCAGATTACCCAGTCCCTTTTTGCCATCGGCACAGGGGGATGGTTTGGCATGGGACTCTGCCAGGGAATGCCGGGAAAGATACCGGTGGTGGAGAAGGATTTTATCTTTTCAGCGGTGTCAGAGGAGATGGGAGCCATTTTTGCCATCTGCGTACTTCTTATCTGCCTGGGCTGTTTTATCCAGTTCATGATGATTGCAGCCAGAATGCAGGCCGTGTTCTACAAGCTGATTGCATTTGGCCTGGGGGTGGAGTATATTGTGCAGGTATTCCTGACGGTTGGCGGGGTGACCAAATTCATACCGTCCACAGGAGTGACGCTGCCCTTTGTCAGCTACGGAGGAAGCTCCATCCTGGGAACCTTCCTGCTGTTTGGCATTATCCAGGGGCTTTACATTCTGAAACGCAACGATGAGGAAGAAACCGGAGAGGAGGTGATGCCGTGATGAAGAAGGCGGATGCCGGGCCAAAGCCCAATCCAAAGCCCAATCCAAAGCCCAACTCAAAATCCAACCGCAGCATTCTGGGCATCACCTATGTGGTGGTGGCCCTGTTCCTGGGGTTGGCAGCCTATCTGGGATATTTCCTCCAGGTAAAGAGCGAGGATGTAATCAACAACTCCTACAACGCAAGGCTGGACAGCTTTTCGGACCGCATCGTGAGGGGCAGGATTCTGGCATCGGACGGCACGGTGCTGGCCCAGACCCAGATGGACGGCGGGGGAAACGAGACAAGGGTGTATCCCTTCGGGGATATCTTTGACCATGCGGTGGGCTATTCCACCAAAGGCAAGACAGGAATCGAGGCCCTGGCCAATTTCTATCTGCTGACCTCCCATGTGAATCTGATGGAGCAGGTGGGAAATGAACTGACCGGCAATAAGAATCCGGGGGACGATGTATACACCACCCTGGATACGGAACTCCAGCAGGCTGCCTATGCCGCGCTGGGAGCCAGGAAGGGCGTGGTCATTGCCATGGAGCCGGATACCGGCAAGATACTTGCCATGGTATCCAAGCCCGGTTACGACCCCAACAGCCTGCTGGGGGACTGGGAAGCCCTGACCGCCCAGGATAATAAGGAGGGCCAGCTTTTAAACAGGGCCACCCAGGGGCTTTACCCACCCGGCTCCACTTTTAAGATAGTGACTGCGCTGGAATATATGCGGGAACATCCCGCGGATTATAAGAATTACCAGTTTGACTGCGGCGGTGTGTACGAGAACGGGGAATACCGGATTAAGTGCTATCACAGTACGGCTCACGGACATCAGGATTTCACCCTGGCATTTGCCAATTCCTGCAACGGCGCATTTGCCAGCCTGGGCCTTACAATGGACCTGGGAAAGTGGAACAGCACCGCCGGGGACCTTCTCTTTAACGGACCGCTTCCCCTGAGCGGGATTCCCTATAAGGAGAGCGCCTACAACATGAAACCCGGAGCCGGAACCTGGGAAATTCTGCAGACCTCCATCGGACAGGGGACGACCCAGATTACTCCCCTTCACAATGCCATGATTACGGCTGCCATAGCCAACGGCGGCACTCTGATGAAGCCCTATTTTCTGGACTCTGTTGTCAGCGCAGGGGATGAAACCATCAAAAAGTTCATGCCCGCCGCGTACGGAAGCCTTATGAGCGCAAAGGAGGCGGCAGGACTTACGGAGCTTATGAGGGCGGTTGTCACAGAGGGAACAGGGTCGGCTGTGCGCACGGATGCTTATACGGTGGCAGCCAAGACAGGGTCTGCGGAGTTTGAGACAGGAAAGGAAACCCACGCCTGGTTCACCGGTTTTGCGCCGGCTGAGTCCCCGCGGCTGGTGGTGACGGTTCTGGTGGAGGAAGGCGGCAGCGGGGGGAAGGCGGCCGCCCCCATAGCCAGACAGCTCTTTGATATCTATATGAGCCGTTGAATATCTATATGGGCCGATCTGCAGGATGATCCGCAAACAGCTCCTTTAATTCCCGGATAAACTGCTTCTCCCTGGAATTCATGGTGTAGGAGGCGTGATACAGGCAGTAGGCGTCCATGCCAAAGGGAGCGTCCACAATGGAAATCTCCACGCAGTCCTCGCTGTATGTATCGGTAAAGCGTTTCATCATCACAGTGACATACCGGCTCTGGCGGATGGCGTCGATGAGGCCGCCCCGGTCGAACACATATAAGATATTATTGTCATTTTTAAAGTTCAGAATTTTCAGCCATTCGTCAAACTTAAAATTTTCATACATGATGAACTTATAATCGGTTATACTGTCAAAAGGAATCTCCTTCTTACGTGAAAGGGGGTTCTTTTTTGATGCCAGAAGGATCAGGGGACGGTTGCGGGCAATGGGAATCAGCTTCAGATTATGCTTTTTGGCAAGGGCGTAATAGGTATCGCTGACCGTGTCAAAGCAGTAAAACAGGGACATCCGGTACCGCTGTTCCACCACATCGCGGATGGTCTGGATCAGGCCGGTTTCCTTAAATGAGTCCTCGCAGGCTGTGGGCGGTTTTTTCTTCTTGAATTTAAGAAAATGGTTCATGAAGTCAAATGAATAGGTGCAGGAAATGGAAAGGTTGTCCTTGTGGCTGAACATGGACGGAATGTTGTGGATGGTTTCCAGTTCCGTGGCAATCTTCCTGGCGGATTTAAGAAACAGTTCACCTTCATTGGTGAGGCGTATACCGCTGTGCTGCCGGCGGAAGATGGGAAATCCCAGTTCCTGCTCCAGATTCTTGATGCATACGCTAAGGTTCGGCTGCAGCATCTGCAGGTTCTGGGCCGCCTTGTTGATGGAACCGCATTCCACGATTTCAATTACATATTCAAAATATTTGATATCCATAGATAACCCCTCTGTCATATATGCAGCTTTTATATAGTCCCTACCTAATTATATGATTTTCCATATAACATATCAAGTATTAATATAACACAGAAGGCCTTCCAGATGGTATGCTTTTGTTAACGGAAAATTGCCGACAATAAGTCCAATAAAACTAAAAGTGCGCACGAATCAAATTGAATACAGTTAAATAATATGGAGGGTTATATAATGACAGATATTAAACAACCGGCAAGTGCCTTATCATCACCAAGATTTTGTAATATGGGAACATTTATGAGAATGCAGAAGGTGGACTCGGCAGAAGGTCTGGATTTCGCTATTGCAGGGGCTCCCTTTGACACTGCCAGCTCCTTCCGTTCCGGCTCACGCTTTGGCCCTAATGCAATCAGGAATATCTCAGCCATGATGAAGCCTAACAATGTAATCATGCAGGTAAACATTATGGACGGGTTAAAGGGCGGGGACATAGGCGATTTCAATGTGACTCCTGGCTACATACATCCCACCTATCAGGCAATTGAAGAAGGGGTTGCCAATATCCTTAAGGAAAATGCATGTCCCATCGTACTGGGCGGCGACCATTCCATCACATTGGCAGAGCTTCGCGCGGTTGCGAAAAAGTACGGTCCGGTTGCCCTGGTGCACTTTGATTCCCATTCCGATTTATGTGATGAGGTATTTGGCCAGAAATATAACCATGGCACGCCGTTCCGCAGGGCTTTGGAAGAAAATCTGATAGATGCGTCCCATTCCATTCAGGTGGGAATGCGCGGCTCCCTGTATGACCCGGATGAGCATAAGATGGCGGCAGAGCTGGGAATGAAGCTGATTCCGGCCCACAAGGTAAGGGAGATGGGCTTAGAGACCCTGATTAAGACGATTTTGGAGCGCGTGGGGGATAAGCCCTGCTTCCTGACCTTTGACATTGATTTCGTAGATCCCGCTTATGCGCCCGGAACAGGCACCCCGGAGGTGGGAGGCTTTACTTCCCTGGAAGCCCTGGATCTGGTAAGAAAAATAAAGGACCTGAATTTTGTGGGATTTGACCTGGTGGAGGTATTGCCCGCATATGACCACGGTGAGATAACCGCTTATCTGGCAGCCAACATTGTATTTGAATATCTGTCCATCCTGGCAGTGAAGAAAAAGGCAAAATAGCGGCAGCTGCAATGGAGGATAAGGCATGGAAAATGACAATAATGTGAACGGGAACCTAAATGACAACTCGGTATTAGATGCACTGGTGCTTACCAGGGAACAGTGGAGAAGCGGGATAGTAAAGGCAGTCATTTTCACCCTGATTGCAGTCATCATCTTTTTTGTCCCGGTCACTGTAAGGGGAAGCACGGATGTCACCTTCGGCATCATATATAAGAATATCAAAGCCGGCCTGGGACTTGCGGGACTCTGGATGGGAGGAATTATCATCATGGGAAACGGCCTGGCCAGCGTATACGGAAAATATTTCTGCAAAAACAAGGATTCAGCTGTTTACAGGTATTATCAGGAGGATTCGGTGCTGCATCCGCTGTTTTACCTGCTGGGCAGTATATTCGCCCTGATTCTGATGCTGCACTACACCTTTCCCTCCTTTGAGGGACCGGCTGCCATCGTCAGTCCCGACATAGGAGAAACCGTATACTCCATTGCCACGGACGTGGCCTGGATTATTCCGGTCAGTGCTGTGTTCATGCCGTTTTTACTGAATTACGGAATCGTGGATTTTATCGGTAGCCTGATGGAGCCGCTTATGCGGCCTGTGTTTAAGATTCCCGGAAGAAGTGCTGTCAATGCCATTGCGTCCTTTGTCAGTTCTGCCTCTGTGGGGGTTCTGATTACCAGCAAGCTGTATCAGAAGGGGATTTATACGAAAAAGGAAGCGGCTCTCATCGCCACGGGATTCAGCGCGGTCAGCGTGGGATTTGCCTATAAGGTGATAGAGACAGCAGACCTTTCGGAATATTTTCTGCCTATTTATTTTATAGCGCTGCTGGTGACTCTTATAGTCAGCTTCTTTATGGCCAGAATTCCCCCGCTGTCCCGCAAGGCGTCTGTGTTTGCAGACGGACGGCAGCAGACAAAGGAAGAGATTTTGGCGGAGCGTGTACCTGCCAGGGCAGTGCTTAAGACAGGAGCCTCCAGGGCGGTCAAGAAAGCGGCCACTGCGCCCAATCTTCTGAAAGAAATCCGGTCCAGCCTTTTAGACAGCTGTTATGTGCTGCCAAAGGTAATATCACTTCTGACGGCCGTGGGAATCATAGCAATGCTCATCGCCACCTATACCCCGGTATTTAACTGGATTGGCAAATTATTTGAACCCCTGCTTGTCCTGTTACAGGTTCCCAATGCGGCTGAGATTGCGCCTTCCCTTCCGGTTGGAATCGCGGAAATGTTTTTACCCGTGCTGATGATTGCCGATAAGGTCGGCACCCTGGCCGTGGGGGCCAGGTACATGGTAGTCACCGTGTCCATGGTGCAGATTATCTTCTTTTCTGAGACCATCGTGGTCATGATGTCAACGAAGATACCTGTATCTCTGAAGGAACTGATTGTCTGCTTCTTTGAGCGGACCATTGTGGCCATACCAATCAGCGCATTGTTCATGCATTTATTATTTTAAAGAATAACGGTATATGTAGAAAACAGGGAGATTTCATGATATAATCTCCCTGTTTGCTTTATTTTAGGGCGTGTATTCACGCATTTGACAAGAGAGGAGAATCTACGTGTTCCGAGCAGAGGATTATGTAAAAGTGGACAGTCTGTCCGAGGCGTATGAACTATGCCAGAAGCGCAGCAGCCTGGTTGTGGGAGGCATGGTGTGGCTTAAGATGACCAGTGTGACCAAACGTACCATCGTGGACCTGTCCGGCCTGGGACTTGATAAAATCGAGGAAACCAAGGAAGAATTCAGGATTGGCGCCATGTGCACCCTGCGCCAGTTGGAGACAGACCAGGGGCTTGACCAGTATTTCGGAGGCGTTTTTAAGGAATGTACACGCCATATCGTGGGCGTTCAGATGCGCAACCTGGCTACAGTGGGAGGCAGCATTTACAGCCGCTTTGGATTTTCCGACATCCTGACCTGCCTGATGGCCCTGGATACATATGTGGAGCTTTATCACGGAGGCATAGTGCCTCTGGAGGAATTTGCCAAACGGCCTGTGCGCCGGGATGACAGGGATATTCTGGTGCGCATCATTATAAAAAAAGACGGAAGAAAAGCAGCCTATACCACCCAGAGGAATTCGGAAACGGATTTCCCGGTCATAGCCTGCTGTGTATCCCGGTGGGGCAATGACTGGTATGTGGCGGTGGGAGCCAGGCCGGGACGGGCCCAGGTCGTGAAAATCAGGGACGACGGGTATGACAGTCTGGCGCAGCTTGCCGGGGAGGCGGCTGATTCCTTTACCTATGGCAGCAATACGAGGGCAAGCGGACAGTACCGCCGCCAGCTGGCTGCTGTGTATACAAGACGCCTTATGGAGAGACTGACAGGAAGGAGCGTAAGCAAAGGATGAATATAGAGTTTCGGTTAAATGGAAAAAATGTGCAGGCAGAGGCTGAGCCGGATGACCTTCTTCTGGATTTAGTGAGAAGCCTGGGCTGCTACAGCGTGAAACGCGGCTGCGAGACAGCCAACTGCGGCCTGTGCACCGTATGGCTGGACGGAAAGCCTGTGCTGTCATGTTCCATCCTGGCTGTCAGGGCAGACGGGCGCCATGTCACCACTCTGGAAGGACTTCAGAAGGAAGCAGAGGAATTCGGCATGTTTCTGGCAGCGGAAGGCGGGGAGCAGTGCGGATTCTGCAGCCCCGGTTTCATCATGAATGTGCTGGCCATGGAGCGGGAGCTTAAAAACCCGGATGAGGAGGCCATCAAGGAGTATCTGGCCGGCAACCTGTGCCGCTGCAGCGGATATATGTCCCAGCTGCGGGCAGTTAAGAAATATCTGGAATCGAAACAGGAGGTGTGAGCGGATGGGATATACAGATAATAAGACGTCTGACAGTACATGCGGCACATGCGCCGGTACGGATGGTACATGCGGCAGCATATGCGGTACATGCGGCAGCACATGCGGCACATGCGGCAGCGCAGGCGGTGCATATGCCGGAAGAAATTACCGTGTGGTAGGCGCTCCCTTCATCAAGAAGGATGCCAGGGCCCTGGTGACAGGCAAGCCGGTGTTTACGGACGACCTGGCATTAAAGGACTGCCTGGTGGTAAAGGTGCTCAGAAGCCCTTACGCCCATGCCATGGTTAAGGAGATAGACTGCGGCGTTGCCGCCAAGATACCGGGTATTGAGTGCATTCTCACATGGAAGGATGTGCCCCAGAGCCGTTTTACCATGGCGGGGCAGACCTATCCGGAGCCCAGTCCCTATGACCGGCTCATACTGGACCGCAGGCTGCGGTTTGCCGGAGATGCGGTGGCAATCGTGGCAGGCAGGGATGAGGCTGTGGTGGACCATGCCATGCGTCTCATACGTGTAAAATATGAAGTCCTGGAGCCTGTGCTGGACATGCACGATGCCAAGGACGCAAAGATACTAGTGCACCCGGAGGAGGACTGGAAGAGTCTCTGCGATGTGGGAGCTGACAACAGACGCAATCTCTGCGCCTCAGGCATTGAGGGTCATGGGGATCTGGAACAGGCATTTGCAGGCTGTACCCATGTGATAGAGCGGGTGTACCACACCAAGGCCAACCAGCAGGCCATGATGGAAACCTTCCGGGCCTACACCCATCTGGATGTGTATGGAAGGTTAAATGTGGTGGCATCCACCCAGATTCCGTTCCATACCAGAAGAATCCTGGCCCATGCCCTGGATATACCCAAATCCAGGATTCGCGTCATCAAGCCCAGAATCGGAGGGGGATTCGGGGCAAAACAGACGGTTGTGGCAGAGGTGTACCCTGCCATCGTGACCTGGAAAACAGGAAAGCCAGCTAAAATCATTTACAGCCGTTATGAGTCTCAGATTGCGTCCTCACCCCGCCATGAGATGGAGGTACGGGTGAAGCTGGGATGCGATGACAACGGTATACTGAAAGCCATGGATGTATATACATTGTCAAATACAGGGGCATACGGGGAACATGGACCCACCACAGTGGGCCTGTCCGGCCATAAATCCATTCCGCTGTACCACACGCCTGAGGCGTTCCGGTTCAGTTATGACGTGGTCTACACCAACCGGATGTCGGCCGGGGCGTACCGCGGATACGGGGCAACCCAGGGAATCTTTGCCGTGGAATCAGCGGTCAGCGAGCTGGCGGCAGAGCTGGGCATGGACCCGGTGAAATTCAGGGAACTTAATATGGTCAAAGAAGGGGACGTGATGCCGGCCTATTACGGTGAGACAGCGGACAGCTGCGCTCTGGACCGCTGTGTGGCCAGGGTTAAGGACATGATAGGATGGGACGGAAAATACCCCAGACGCCAGGTAAGCGGTTCAAAGGTGCGCGGTGTGGGACTTGCCATGGCCATGCAGGGTTCCTCCATATCCGGGGTGGATGTGGCAGGCGCCACCATTAAGATAAACGACGACGGCTTTTACAACCTGATAATCGGTGCCGCCGACATGGGAACAGGCTGCGACACCACGCTGGCCCAGGTGGCTGCCGAGTGCCTGGGCTGCGAGCTGGACGATATCGTGGTATTTGGGGCTGATACGGACATTTCACCCTATGATTCCGGCTCCTATGCTTCCAGCACTGCCTATCTGACCGGAACAGCAGTGGTAAAGACATGTGAAGCCCTGAAGGAAAAAATTCTCCACAAGGCAGCCAAATACCTGGAAACCGGAGCGGATGAGCTGGAGTTTGACGGAAAGCGGGTATATAAGCTGGCCTGCGAGGCGGACGGCACCAGGAAGGAAATCACCATAAAGGACCTGGCGAACAGGGTCCAGTGCGCCAATGAGGACGCCCTTCAGGTGACCCAGTCCCATTCCTCGCCCATATCCCCGCCGCCCTTTATGGCAGGAGCCGCCGAGGTGGAGGTGGATCTGGAGACAGGCCAGGTGGAATTAATCAAATTTGCTGCCGCTGTGGACTGCGGAACACCTCTCAATGAAAACCTGGCAAGGGTTCAGACAGAGGGCGGTCTGGTCCAGGGAATCGGCATGGCCCTGTATGAGGATGTAAGCTATTCAAAGGACGGAAAGGTCCATGAGAATTCCTTTATGCAGTACAAGGTGCCCAGCCGTCTGGATGTGGGCAGGGTGCAGGTGGAGTTTGAGAGCAGCTTCGAGCCCACCGGCCCATTCGGCGCTAAATCCATCGGCGAGGTGGTTATCAACACCCCGTCTCCGGCCATTGCCAATGCGGTTTACAATGCAGTGGGCGTGAGAATACGGGAGCTTCCCATAACCGCGGAGAAAGTATTTAAAGGGATGAACGGCCTGGATTAAAGCCTGGCCGGATACCGGTATCAGCATGACTGTCCGGCGTTTGCCAAACCCTGTCTCCCAATACCTGCCAGCCCTGAAATAGCAGATAAGCCTTGCATATCCTTTCCAAAAGTTGTATACTAAGACCAGTTATGATTGCGTAACCGGGACAACAGATGCAGTGCTGCATACATTAATTAGCGGGACGCACGCGGGCCCTGTAAAGGACTCGTCCGGTACAGACGCAGATCAGGTTCACACCAACACCAGGAGGAATTGCAATGATTGAAGCAACGAGCTGCGGCGGTGTGGTTATATTTCGAGGGAAAATCCTCGTCCTTTATAAGAATTACAAGAACAAGTATGAGGGATGGGTTTTGCCTAAGGGAACAGTAGAAGCTGGCGAAGAGTATAAAGAAACGGCCCTCCGTGAAGTGAAGGAGGAGACCGGTGTCAGTGCATCCATTATCAAGTATATCGGCAAGAGCCAATACTCCTTTAACACACCCCAGGATGTGGTGGAAAAGGACGTACACTGGTATCTGATGATGGCCGACAGCTATTACAGCAAACCACAGCGGGAAGAGTACTTTCTGGATTCCGGGTATTATAAGTTCTACGAGGCATACCATCTGCTGAAGTTTTCCAATGAGAAGCAGATACTGGAAAAGGCTTATAATGAGTATCTGGATTTGAAGAAGAGTAATCTTTGGGGAAGCAAGAAGTATTTTTAAGTGAATAAGTACGTATTTAAGGGCGTTCTGCGAGGGCAGGACGCCCTTTTGAGTCCAATTTGACTCCAAAGTATGCTTCCCGATTCGGGATGTTCTGGTGCTAGGTCCGCTGCCTCTGTGTGGATTCCCGTATGATGAGCTCTGTGTTCAGCAGTACCTGCCGCGGTTTTGCGCCAGGGGTATTTAATTTTTCAATCAGCAGCTCACATGCCATGTAGCCCATCTGATATTTTGGCTGGTTAATGGTTGTGATGGGCGGGGACGTGGCCTGGGATATGTTCACATTATCAAATCCTGTAACGATAATGTCCGATGGTACGGAAAGCCCGGCCAGGCGGCATCCGCGTATAGCAGCTGCGGCAAGTACATCGGAGACTGCAAACACTGCTGTGGGATGCTCCTTCTGGGACATGAGCTGGTGCGTGGAGGAGAGGGCCATGTCAAAGTCTAGTTCAGGCAGCTGAATGATCCAGTCCTTGTTCAGGGGGATATGGGCGGCTTCCAGTGTCTGTATATATCCAGCTTTTCTCTGGCGGGCATATTTATACCGGTCCGGTCCGCACAGAAAAGCAATTTTTGTGTGCCCGGTGGACAGGATGTACTCCATCATTGTCTTGGCAGCCGCCACGTCATCAATGCTGGTATAGGAGACCAGGTCCTGGTTTTCCGTATACTCACAACACTGTACAAAGGGAATAGTATGGTATAGGCTGTTAAAATATCCCTGGTCCATGGCGTTTAATATAATGGCGCCGCAGAGGTTAATGTTATTTAACAGATTAAAAAAGGTTGATTCAGTAGATGAATTAAGATGCTGGACATTTACCAGGGTGTAGTAATCATGGCGCAGGGCCGCGTCCTGTGCTCCCTTGATCACATCATTGTAAAATGGATTGGAGACAGACGGTATGTTGATCAGTATGACCTTGCCGTCCTTTTTTGTATTGGTTGTTATAAAGCTTTCAGGCAATGGATAATTCAGCGAATGGATGGCTTCCATGATCTTTTTTGCAGTGCTGCCTTTGACTGCAGTTGTATTGTTGATAAAGCGTGATACGGTGGCTATAGAGACACCGGACATATCTGCTATCTGGGAAATGGTTGGTTTTGTTGCCATGGCTGATACCTCACAATCTAATGATATATTTAGAATACACCAAAATAGAAGAAATGTACAGGAGAAATGTAAAAAATGTAAATTTTTACAAAATATTGACAATAAAATGAAAAAAAGATATAGTATTAAATGAAAAAGCCATAAAAACTAGAAGAAAATGAAATAATTTTACATAAAAATGTAAAATACATGAAAAGGAGGAAAAATGAAGTTTGGTGTAAGTTCCTATGTCTGGGTATCCCCGTTTTCAAATCATACCACAGAACAATTAAAGCATGCCAAGGAGCTGGGATTTGACATCTATGAGATAGGTGTGGAGGATCCCTCGTCATTTGACCCGGCCTATGTGAAGCAAGAAGCTGATATGGCAGGTATACAGATTAACATATGCGGAGCCTTTGGCCCGGAGCGGGATATCAGCTCAGATGATTCCCGTTACAGGGACAAGGGGATGGAGTATATCAGGACGCTGATTGATATGGCATCGGTTTTCGGCTCACCCTATGTGGCGGGACCTATGTATGCGGCAACCGGTAAGGCAAGGATGGCTTCAGAGGAAGAACGGAAACGGCAGAGATCCTATGCAGTAGATAATCTCAGGGATCTTGCGGGCTATGCCGCCACAAAAGGAATCAGGCTGGCCCTTGAACCCCTGAACCGTTTTGAGACGGATTTTCTGAACACAGTTGACCAGGGGGTGGAACTTCTGGATGAGATTGGATGTGATAATGTAGGTTTGTTGTTGGACACATTTCATATGAACATTGAGGAGAAAAGCCTGGGGCAGGCGATCCGCAGGGCGGGCAGCAGGCTGTTTGACTTTCATGCATGTTCCAATGACCGGGGAACTCCGGGACAGGACCATATTGACTGGGATGAAATCAGCAAGGCGCTGAGGGATGTTGGTTACGACGGCGCGGTGGTGATTGAATCTTTTACCACAGATATAACAGAGATTGCCAAAGCGGTTTCTCTGTGGAGACCCCTGGCTGCCAGCCAGGATGTGCTGGCCTTAGAGGGGCTGAAGTTTCTGAAGGAGAATTTATAAATATATAATTATAAATCAAAAACATTTAACTAAGGAGGGTGTCAAATGAAAAAAGGACTGTTAGCATTAATGGTGGTTTCGGGAATGACTCTGATGACTGCTTGTTCTGGTTCATCCCAGACAGAGACAACAACCCCAGCACAGACCGCGGCAAAGGAAGAAACGTCTCAGGCAGAGCAGGCCAGTCCCAAAGAAGCAGAGGAGTCCAGCGCGGAAAGTGCGGGGGGGAAGGTTTATGGTTATATTACGCCGGGGCCTGACACATGGTATCAGCGCAATGTGGAAGGATTTCAGATGGGAGCGGAGAAGGATGGCAACAAGGTAGTTATTTTAAATTCAGACTACGATGTCAGCAAAGAAGTCTCCAATATTGATTCCATGATAAACCAGGGCGTTGACGGGTTGTGTATCTTTTCTTTTAATGAAAGCGGAGCTAAAATCGCAGCAGAAAAATGCGCAAAGGCAGGTATACCGCTGGTGTCAACGGACAGTGTGGGGACAGCTCTGGATAACAATGGGAACGACATTGTTGCAGCTATTGACTTTGACTGGACAGAGATGGGCAACAATTACGGACAGTGGTTTGCGGATAACTGCCCAGGTGAAAATATCTTTGTAATCACGGGAAACTTTGAGTCAGTGCCCTGTCAGAGGATAAATGAAGCTATGCAGGCAAAGGTGGATGAACTGGGTAAAAATAAGATCATTGATATTCAGGAAGGGGAATATAATCCCAGCAAAGCTATCACGGTGGCACAGGATGCGATTGCTTCCGGCAAAGACTTTTCGGTTATTTTTGTTATGAATGAGGACATGGCAGCCGGTATTATCCAAATGCTGGATTCTCAGGGAGTGTCAGACCAGTATAAGGTGGTTTCACAGAACGGTTCTCCCGCGGGCCTTCCCCTTATTAAGAACGGCAAGCTGGATTATACCATCTCATCATCTCCTGGTTGGGAGGGACTTGTTTCTTATCAGGTACTGAATCAGTACGCAACCGGAGCCAGCACAGCAGTTCAGCAGCAGGTTGAACTTCCCATTATGCCTGTGGACCAGAGTAATATTGATGACAAGACCAAGGTAGTGCCATGGGAAGTGGATGAATGTTACTGGGATTTGACAAAAGAGTATTTTCCAGAGTTAATGCAATAAGAAACATTTAAGTGGGGGTTCATATGAATCCCCATTTATAGATAAAGGGAGGGAAAGGAATTGGGAAATATTTTATCCATAGACGGAATCTGCAAATCCTTTTCCGGCATACAGGTACTGAAGGATGTGAGCCTGGAGCTGGAGGCGGGGCAGATTATTTGCCTGGCAGGTGAAAACGGGGCCGGCAAATCCACTTTGATCAAGATACTTTCCGGCGCGGAAAAACCGGACAAAGGAAAAATCACTATATTTGGAACCACATATGAACGGATGACTCCCGGTCAGGCCATGCATCTGGGAATCGCTACCATTTACCAGGATGCCGACCTTGTGAGCTCCCTTACAGTATCCGACAACATATTTTTGGGAAATGAAAGGCTGAGGGGCAGAGCTTTTGTGAACAGCAGGGAGCAGGAAGAGAGGACAAGGAAGCTGCTTCAGAGCCTCAGCATGGATATGAAGCCTTCCATGCTTGTGGAAGAGCTTTCACCGGGACAGAAACAGAATCTTCAGATTGCAAAAGCCCTGCATCAGGAAGCACGGATTCTGATCATGGATGAGCCAACGGCTTCTCTGGGAGAGGAGGAGACCGCATCTCTTATGAATCTGGTGGAACAGCTGAGGAAAAAAGGACTGGGCATCATCTATATCTCCCATTATTTAGAGGAGATGTTCCGTCTGGGAGATATGGCTTATGTCCTGAAGGATGGTGTAATGGTAAAAAGGCTTATACTGAAAGAGACAAATCAGGATGAGCTGATTAAGGCCATGGTGGGAAGGGATGCATCCAACTTCTATCAGAAAGGAAGTTTTTCATCCGGTGACAGGGCCCTTGAGGCAGTGCATTATTCCGGCAACGGTATTGTCCGGGATGTGAGCTTTTCAGTGTCCAGGGGGGAGGTGTTTGGCCTGGGCGGTCTGGTGGGCGCGGGAAGGACGGAGCTGGTACGTATGATATACGGAGCCGATAAAAGGGATTCAGGAACCCTGACCCTGGATGGAAAGGATATCACTCCCACGACTCCAAAATCCGCTGTAAAAAGAGGTGTATTCCTTGTTTCTGAGGATAGAAAGGGTGAAGGCCTTTTTCTGATACGTTCGGCCAGGGAAAATCTTACTATATCAAAAAACGACAATTCTTTTTTTCTGAATCTGAGAAAGGAAAAAGGAATTGTGGAAAAAAGCATACAGCAGCTTAAGATAAAGGTATTCAGCCAGGAGCAGGAGGTAGGAAATCTGAGCGGCGGCAACCAGCAGAAGGTGGTTATTTCCCGATGGCTTCTGGAGGACGGGGATGTATATATTTTTGACGAGCCCACCAAGGGCGTGGATGTGGGGGCTAGAGAGGAAATCTATAAGCTGATTGAAAAACTGGCAAAGGAACAGAAGATTGTAATTATGGTATCCTCCAACATGCCCGAGCTTATTTCCATGAGTGACCGGATTGGGGTCATGAGGGAAGGGCGGCTGGTGCGTATCCTGGATTCGGCAGATGCCACAGAAGATAGGCTGATAAAAGAGTATATTGGAGTGAAGGAGTGAAGGACAGATGAATGACAGAAATAATCTGAAATACAAAATTTTAAGTCAGCAGTGGCTCATACTTCTGTTGATTATTTTACTGATATCCGTGCTTACGGCGCTGAAAAATCCCAGATTTCTTATGCTTAACAATGTGATGAATATTTTTGAGCAGATTGCAGTTCTGGGCCTGGTGGCTGCGGGCGCTACTATCCTGATTATATCAGGGAATTTTGATATATCGGTTGGAGCGGTCATTGGACTAAGCTCCTGTCTCATGGCCATGATGATGAACGCGGGGATCCCCATTCCCGCAGCAGCGGCGGCGGGCATCCTCACAGCCATGTTCTGTACGTTTTTTAACGGGGTACTTGCGATTCTTTTTAAAGCGCCTTCCTTTATAATTTCGCTGGCAACCACCAGCGTATATACAGGAGCGGCCCTCTATCTGACAAAAGGAGTCATTCAGACCGTGTACGGAAAATTTGATACAATGAACCGGTTCCGCCTGTTTGGGGCAATTCCTCTGATTTTTATTATCAGCCTGATGGGGTGTGTGGTGGTTGGCATTATACTGCGGTATACGCAGATAGGACGGCGTATCTTTGCCATTGGTTCTAATGAGAAAGCGGCATTCCTGTCAGGTATCAAAGTGACCAGGAATAAGCTTATATTCTTTGCCCTGAATGGCTTTTTTGTAGGCCTGGCTGCTGTTCTCTTGCTGTCCAGGGTAGGCTCAGCCCTGCCTTCCACAGGAGCGGGATATGAACTTCAGGCCATGGGAGCGGTGGTAATTGGCGGGGCACCTATTAACGGTGGAAAGGGAAATATTGTTGGAACATTTTTCGGCGTACTGCTTATGGGACTTATCTCCAACGTGCTGAATATACTGGGAGTCAACTCTTATCTTCAGGAGATTGCTTCCGGCGCCCTGATTATCATATCTCTGGGAATCAGCGCCATCAGAGTCCATATGCTCACAAAGAATTAGGGAGGTTCATGATGAAAAGTATAGGAATCATTGGATGCGGAAGGATTGCTCAGGTAAGGCATATTCCGGAATACGCAGACCACCGGGACGCAAGACTGGATGCGTTTTATGACCTGAACCCGGAGAGGGCCAGAGAACTCGCCGGTACATACGGAGGCCGAGTTTATGAGACATATGAAGAACTGCTGGAGGATGAAAAAATTGACGCTGTCTCCATATGTGTTCCCAATGAGTTTCACGCAAAGATATCCATTGCGGCACTGAAGGCGGGGAAGGATGTACTTTGCGAAAAACCAATGGCAGTAACCCTTGAGGAGTGCCGCCAGATGGCAGAAGCTGCTGAGAAAACAGGACAATGCCTTATGATTGGGCAGAATCAGAGACTAGCCAAAGGCCATGCGCTTGCCAGGAAGCTGATTGAGCGCGGGGATATTGGAAAGGTTATAACCTTTAAGACTACCTTTGGACATGGAGGGCCGGAAAGCTGGAGCATTGATCCCGGCAGTAATACCTGGTTTTTTGACAAAAAAAAGGCTGCCATGGGAGCTATGGCAGATTTGGGAATCCATAAGACAGATCTGATCCAGTACCTGATGGGAGAATACGTAGCAGAGACTACAGCTGTGATTACCACCCTGGATAAAAAAGATGGGAGCGGAAACCTGATCGGGGTGGATGACAATGCCATCTGTATCTATAAGATGGAATCAGGCGCAGTGGGAACTATGACAGCCAGCTGGACTTACTATGGTCAGGAAGACAACTCCACCATATTGTACGGGTCCAAGGGGATTATGCGTATCTATGAAGACCCGGAATACTGCATCAAGATTATAAAGCCGGACAATGAGGCTATCCTGTACAATGTAGATCAGATTCAGACCAATGACAAGCAGACAAAATCAGGTGTAATAGATGCCTTTATGGACTGTATTGTTCACGGAAAGGAAGCACAGCTCAGTGGAAAAAGCGTACTCAGCGCTATGGAAGCAGTTTTTGCAAGTATAGAATCTGCCAAAACAGGAAAAACAATTAAAATAGGCTAAGGAGAATGAAATGAAGTTAGGGTTTGTAAGTGCCATCCTGGATGGATGGACTTTTGAGGAAATGATGGTTACGGCTGCCGGACTGGGGTATGAGTGCGTGGAAGCCGCTTGCTGGCCCCAAGGGAAAGCGGAACGCCGCTATGCGGGTGTAAGCCATATTGACGTGGATAATGACAGCCGTGGGTACGTGGCGCATATTCATGAGACATGTAAAAAGACAGGAGTTGAGATCAGCGCCCTGGCATATTATCCCAATACCATGGACGGTGATTTTCAGAAACGGGAGGATGCCATACGGCACCTTAAAAAGGTAATTGCATTTTCAGAAAAGCTGGGCATTGGAATGGTCACCACCTTTGTGGGCAGGGATCAGACTAAGAGCGTGGAAGAAAATCTTGAGGCATTTGGCCGGATATGGCCTCCAATTATCCAATATGCTGAGGAGCACGGTGTCAGAATCGCAATTGAAAACTGCCCGATGCTGTTTGGAAGAGAACAGTGGCCAGGGGGGCATAACCTGTTTACATCACCCGCCCTTTGGCGAAAAATGTTTGATATAATACCCAGCAAAAACTTTGGCATCAATTACGATCCCAGCCATTTTGTGTGGCAGATGATGGATTATATTCAGCCTATCTATGAATTCAGAGAGAGGATATTCCATGTACACTATAAGGATATTAAGGTTTATCCCCAGAAGCTTAAGGATGTGGGAATTATGGCATATCCGCTGGAATATATGGAGCCCAAGCTTCCGGGACTGGGAGATGTGGACTGGGGACGTTATGTGTCTGCGCTGACAGATATTGGTTATGATGGGTTTACCTGTGTGGAAGTTGAGGACCGGGCATTTGAGTCGGACCGGGAAAGGATTCTGGACAGCTTAAAGCTTTCAAAACGTTACATAGAGCAGTTTGTAATATAATAAAAAGCCAGTATAATCTAATATCTCATAATTACTCACCCTTTTCCCAACGATTCCCTGTTTTTTCTCTCTAAAAATCGGCCTCCGGAAAAATCATGTTTATGGTTTTTCCGGAGATTTCCTTTTCCGATGATATTACACATATTTTTCGTATTGTTCTTTTTGGCGGCCCCTTATTGCAGTTAGTCATAAGTGCACAAATAGGGCTAAGATTGACAACGGACTGCCAATATGTGGCAAATGCAATAGACACAGGGTGGGATTTGCGTTAAAGTGGAATCATAAAATAACATATGCCCTATAATAAATGTATGTAAAGGAGAGGTGCTGACCATGGAAGCGATTAAATTGAGAGACGGGTTCTGCTGGACGGGTATTATTGACGACAAGCTGCGTGTGTTTGATATTGTGATGTATACGGAGTTTGGCACCACCTATAATTCCTATGTGATGAAAACAGGGGATAAGGTGGTGTTGTTTGAGACGGCAAAGGCCAGGTTTTTTGACGATTATCTGGAAAAATTAAAAGAGGTCATAGATGTCACGAAGATTGATTATCTGGTGACCAGCCACACGGAGCCGGACCATGCGGGGAGTGTGGAGCGGCTGCTGGATTACAGTCCCCAGATGAAGATACTGGCCACTCCCTGTGCCATTAGTTTCTTAAAAGAAATCGTGAACCGGGACTTTGTCAGCATTGCGGTAAAGGACGACCAGCGGATGACCATTGGCAAGCGGACACTGCATTTTATGCTGGTTCCCAATCTGCACTGGCCGGATACCATGTACACATTTATCGAGGAGGAGCAGATTCTGGTGACCTGTGATTCCTTCGGCTCCCACTACTGCCTGAAAGAAGTGGTGTCGGATAAGATTCAGAATGAGGACGATTATTTAAAGGCGCTGCGCTACTATTTTGACTGTATTATCGGGCCGTATAAACCCTTTATGCTGAAGGCCCTGGACCGGGTGGAATCCCTGGATATCAGCATGGTGTGCACGGGCCACGGCCCGGTGCTGGTGGGGGACAGAATTAAGCAGGTGATGGCCCTTTACCGGGAATGGTCCACAGTGGTGAATCCGAACAGGAAGAAGACCGTTATCATCCCCTACGTAAGCGCCTACGGGTATACGGGAATGCTGGCGGAGAAGATTGCACAGGGAATTGCCGACAGCGGTGATATTGACGTGCGCAGCTACGATATGGTGACGGCCGACGCGGCGAAAGTGCAGGAGGAGTTGCAGTTTGCAGATGGAATGCTGTTTGGCACGCCCACCATCATTGCCGAGGCGCTGCGTCCTATATGGGATTTGACGCTGGGCATGTTCAGCGTGACCCACGGCGGAAAATATGCGGGAGCGTTCGGCAGCTACGGCTGGAGCGGCGAGGGCGTACCCCATATCACGGAGCGCCTGAAACAGTTGAAAATGAAGGTGGTAGACGGATTTAAGGTGAGGTTTAAACCCTCGGATGCAGATTTGGTGGGTGCCTATGAGTTCGGATATCAGTTCGGGTGTCTGGTGCAGTCCAAGAAGCCGGGGACAGCGGCGGCAAAGGGCGGCAGGAGGCTGGTTAAATGCCTGGTTTGCGGGGAGATTTTTGATTCCTCCATCGAGATTTGTCCTGTCTGCGGCGTGGGCCGGGAGAACTTTGTGCCGGTGGAGGATGCGGCAAATGATTTTACCAATAACACGGCAAACGACTATCTGATTCTCGGTAACGGCGCAGCCGGATTTAATGCCGCCAAGGCCATCCGGGAGAGGGATGCCACAGGACGGATTACTATGGTATCCGAGGAGCCCTATCCGTCCTACAACCGTCCCATGCTGACCAAATCCCTGGTCGCAGGCCTGGAGCCGGAGCAGATAGCTATGGTGGATGCCCCATGGTATGAGGAAAATCAGGTGCGCCAGATGCTGGGAAAACGGGTGGAGAGCGTGGATACGGATGCCAGGCAAGCGCTTCTTGACGACGGAACAAAGCTGCGTTTCACGAAGCTGATATACGCGCTGGGAAGTGAATGCTTTATTCCGCCGATGGAAGGAAGCGGATTACCGGAGGTGGCGGCAATCAGACGGCTTTCTGATGTCAGAAGGGTGGAGGCTCTGATGAAGAGCACGGAGAAGGCCGTGGTCATCGGAGGCGGTGTTCTGGGACTGGAAGCAGCATGGGAGCTTAAGAAGGCAGGCCTTGAGGTGACGGTGCTTGAAATGGCTCCATCCCTGATGGGACGTCAGATGGATGAGAGCTCCGGGGAGCAGTTGAAGATAATAGCATCCAAAGCCGGGGTGGTGATCCGCACCGGCGTCAATGTGGAAGCCATCGAGGGAGACGGCCATGTGAGCGGTGTCCGTCTGAAAACAGGGGAAGTGGTGGCAGCCGGGATGGTGATTGTGTCCGCAGGCATCCGCGCCAACATAGAGCTGGCAAAGAAGATGGGATTGGAGACAAAGAAGGGAGTAGTTGTCAACGAGCGCATGGAGACCTCGGTTTCCGGCATCTATGCCTGCGGCGACTGTGCACAGTACCATGATGGGAATTACGGCATCTGGCCCGAAGCGGTGGAACAGGGCAAGACTGCGGGTGCCAACGCGGCCGGGGACAGTCTGGAATACACGCCTGTACCTGCGGCCCTGACCTTCCACGGCATGAATACCGCCCTGTTTGCCGCGGGCGACAACGGAAGAAACCCGAACCTCTATTATAAGACAGTGGAATTCAGGGATATGGGTAAGGAACAGTACCGGAAATACTATTTCCTGAATAACCGGATGAGCGGTGTGATTCTAATGGGGGATTTATCCCGGATGGCGGCCATGACTGAGGCGATGGAGAACCATGCCACGTATCAGGAGGTGATGGAGAATTAGGCAGATGTATGTTGGACACAGAGCAATATGAGAACCACCAGAAAAGGGAATAACAGTTATATAAAAATAGCACTGGGAGTTTTCCAGTGCTATTTTCTATATAAAAACAATTATTGCGCCTTGCCCTCCTTCTCTGCCGCCACAACCGGATCCTTTGGAAACACCAGATTGAGAATAATCGCAAGCAAAGATGTGAGAATAACGCTGTTCTCCTCCAGCATTGCAGCGATTCCGGCAGGGAACTGGGCGCTGGCGCCTTTGCAGAACTGGGTGCCCAGGCCGAATGCCAGGGATACGCCTATAATCAGGCAGTTCCGGTTGGAGTATCCGGCCTTGGCAAGAAGCTTCATGCCTGAGGTGGCAATCATTGCAAATACAACCACGGTACCGCCGCCAATCACACAGTTGGGGATGGTGGACAGCACGGCTCCTACCTTGGGACAGAGACCGGCCAGGAAAAGGATTCCGCAGCCAACCAGAATTACAAAACGGGAGCACACTTTGGTCAGAGCCACGATACCGGAGTTCTGGCTGTAGGTGGCGGTGGGGAAGCTGTTAAGTACGGCTGATATAATGGAAGTGATTCCGTTTGCGGTGGCTCCTCCTCCGATTTCATCCGGGGTGGGCTCGCGGTCCAGTCCGCCCATGCATGATACGTTGAAATCGCCTATCATCTGTACGGCAACAATGAAGTAAAGCAGTACAAACATCAGAATATATCCTAAATCAAATTTTACGCCAAATGCAAAAGGCTTTGGAACAGCAAACCAGGCAGCCTCTCCAATGCCTGAGAAACTTACCAGTCCCAGAATGACCGATAAAATGTAGCCTGCCGTCATACCGATAAGGATGGCTGCAACCTTGGGAAGGCCTTTGCCGAACACATTGAATCCCAGTACGACCAGCACCACGAATACGCCCACTGCCCAGTTGATGGGGGCACCGAAATCAGGTGATGATGTACCGCCCGCAATATTGCCGATGGCAAGATTAAAGATGGAAACGCCCACAGTCATGACAATGGTCCCCGTTACCACAGGAGGGAAGAAGGATGACATTTTCTTAAGGAGTGTTCCGTAGCTGATGGCAATGACACCCGCCGCAATCTGGGCGCCGAAGATATAGGGAATTCCTTTGCTGCCGGCAATGGAAAGACAGGCCGGCAGGAATACGTATGTAAGTCCCATCATGCAGGGAAGGCCGGAGCCAATCTGTATGCTTCCGATTCGTATGGGATAGAGCTGGATTGCGGTTGAGATGGCAGCTCCCAGCATGCAGCACTGGAGCAGCATGTTGGCGTCCTGAACAGACAGGTTGGCTACTGACGCGACTAAAATCATAGGAACGATGTTCCCTACAAACATGGCCAGTACATGCTGCAGGCCTAAAGGCACTGCTTCCTTCATACTGGGCCTGCCGTCAAGCTGGAATTTTGAAGTGCTGGTTGCTGTGTTCTTTTGTGACATTGTTGTTTTCCCTCCTGATTTTCTTTGATATTTAAAAACGCTTTCATGAAAGCTTCAACACTTTGTGAAAGGTTGCCAAACTCCTGGAGATTTAATGCTCTGATGTCTGCACAAATAAAAAAACGAGAGCCGCAGCTCTTTGTAAAAGGCTGCCAAACTCTCGTTCCAAGTCTGTGAAATATAAAATTGTAACAAAATCACCTGATAATATCAGCTGTTAAATATTTGTCTTATAACGGTATTTAGTCTATCATATATAATATATAAATCAATATTCTTTTGAAAGAATATCGTGTTTGACTGAATTAGTCAGAAAAAATTGTGAATATTGACGAAATATTAAAACAGATGCCCGCCAGAACCCGCCAGAACCTGCCGAAACCTTTCCGGGACCCGCTTGCGTTTTTACCTTCCTCCTGCTAAGATATTAGTACTATGTAATTAGTGCAATGTAATGAAGTTTTATGCGATGGAGGTTGTCTGGGCAAATGGCAAGTATCAGGGATGTGGCAAAAAAAGCAGGTGTAGGGGTGGGGACTGTTTCCCGCGCGCTTAACGGAACTGGCTATGTGGCGGAGGATACAAAGGCAAAAATCCTTGCAATGGCTGCGGAACTGGACTATCAGCCAAATGAGCTGGCCAGGAACCTGTTCCGGAACAGGACAGGAATCATTGGAATTGTGGTGCCTGATATGGAAAATCCATTTTTCAGCAAGCTGCTGAAGCACATGGAGATCCAGCTCTATAAGAACGGTTATAAGGCCATGATCTGCAATACCATTGAGATAAGCAACCGTGAGCAGGACTTTATTGACATGCTGCGCCAGAACGTAATGGACGGCATCATCACCGGTGCCCATTCCCTCCAGGATTACGCGTACCTGAACCTGAATAAGCCGGTGGTCGCCATGGACCGGAACCTGGGACCGGACATTCCCATAATACATTCAGATCACAAGGCAGGAGGCAGGATGGCGGCCCGGCTTCTATTGGATGCAGGCTGCAGGAATGTGCTGAACTTTGGCGGTTCCTTCCGCGTCCATACGCCCTCCAATGACAGGCACCAGGAATTTAATCGGGTTATGGAGGAAAATGGGGCATCTGTCAAAACCATTGAAATGGCGTGGAATATGATGGAATATGATTACTATTGCCGTATCATGGAACAGTACATGGATATTTACCGGGATATTGACGGGGTGTTCACTACGGATATAGGAGCCCTTTACTGCCTTAACATAGCAAACCAAAGAGGTGTGAAGGTTCCGGAGGAACTCCATATTGTTGGCTATGACGCAGTTGATATGACCCGGCTGTTTACACCCAAGCTTACCAGCATAGCGCAGGATATACCGGGACTGGCAACAGCCTGTGTGGATACCATGATGGACCTGTTAGATGGTAAGAAGGTAAAGATGGAACAAATTCTGCCTGTTTCCATACAAAAAGGTGGAACGATATAATGTGTTCCATGTGGAACACGGAGAAGGGCTGAATACGATAGATACAAAAACTGGAAATAGAATGAAAATAGTGCACAATATACGAGGCGAAAAGTTGTATAATGTGCACTATTTTTGCGCTTTTTTACAAAAGCATATTGACATATCAATCTAATAGTACTATAGTGTGGATATGGAACGGGTTCCATATAGGAAAAATAGACACAGACAGGATAAAAGGAGGTGATGTGGATGTTGGAATTTGACAACGGGGAATATGAGTCCGTCTGTATATTTGCTGAAAAAACAGATGACAGGGATGGCTGGATTTGTCTGGAAGGACCCGGAGGAAAGGAACAGCAGGTTCACATGAATGACGACTGGTACCGTCTGGTACAGCTGGCCCTTCCTGAGAAGGGGATATACCGCATCAGCCGTAAAGGGGTCTCTTTCACCCAGATGTATCTGAGCGGGGGACCGGATTTGATGGACAGGGGAATAAGATTCCTGGATCCGGACAGCGGTGATGAAATGGAACTGGGAAAATGGTATGATACTTCTGTAAGGGAACAGTATCATTTCAATCCTTTTATGAACTGGGTAAATGATCCGAATGGACTCTGCTGGTTTAAGGGATATTACCATCTGTTTTACCAGTCCAATCCCTTTGGGCAGGAATGGAATGATATGTACTGGGGCCATGCGGTGAGCCGGGATTTAATTCACTGGACCCATATGCCCTATGTTCTGGAACCGCAGCCGGATTTGTGGAGGGATAAAGAACACAAAGGAGGAGCCTTTTCGGGAAGCGCCCAGGTGGAGGGAGAACAGATGCATCTGTATCTGACCCGTCACCACGGTCCCCAGGAGGACGGTGAGGAAACCAGGGAATGGCAGACAGAGGCTGTTTGCTGGGACGGCATCCATGTGGAGAAGGAGCGCCCGTGCATTACTGAAAGACCGGAGGGAGCGTCTTTTGATTTCAGGGACCCCAAGGTACAGCGGATAGAAGGCATGGACTATATGGTATTGGGATCCAGCCTGGACGGTGTGCCGTCTATCCTGCTGTATGTCCGGGAGAATGGAGCGTGGAGCTTTAAAGGTCCTCTCCTGCAGGAGCACGAACCGGGAATCAGGACCTTTGAGTGTCCGGATTTTTTTGAACTGGATGGGAAATATGTGGCCGCAGGTGCATGGATGTGCCACCGCGATGAGGCCGGCCGGTATCAGATGACACGGTGTTATACCGGGACCTTTGACGGGGACAGGTTTAAGACAGAACATCAGCAGTGGTATGATTTTGGAAGCAACTTCTATGCGGTGCAGAGCTTTGAACACGGCGGCAGAAGGATTGCCATAGGGTGGATATCTGATTTTTACGGTGAACACCGGGTTAAGCCCACAGGCGCCTGCGGCAGTTTTTCCCTTCCAAGGGAACTGCACATGGAACAAGGAAGGCTGTTCACGGAGCCGGTAAAGGAATGTTACGGACTGCTGAAGGAGCGTATTTTCGCAGTGTCAGGACAGGATGTCCCGCCTGTGATTGTTCCGGGCAACTCATTTTTTGTGAAAATTAAGCTTGGAGACGACCGGGATTTCCTGGTGACCCTTGCCAGGGAAGGAGATGACGCCCTGTATCTGGAACGGAAAAATGGTGTGACTAGCCTGGTATCCACCAGGAAGGAAGTGAGTGAGGTCCGTTTTCCGTCTGATGTCAGCGCGGTCCGCTATGTGGAGATTTTTATGGACCGGAGGGTGGCAGAGGTTTACTTAAACCACGGCGAGGCCGCAGGCACCAAGCTGTTTTACCAGGAAAGCACCAGGGGGCATCTGGAGGCGGATTTTGCTGCCGGAAGTCTGAAGCGTCTGGAGGTATGGACCATGGAGTCCATCTGGAACCATAAATCATGAAGAGAGGGAGAAGGATTATGAAGAATAAGAGATTGGCATGTATGACACTGGCAGCTGTATTGGCGGCGTGTGCACTGAGCGGCTGCGGCGGCAGTTCCAAATCAGGGGGAGGAAAGACAGGCAGCGACGGGGCTAAACTGGTGACTATCTGGAGTCCCACGGATGAACCGGCTATTGAAGAGTGGTGGGTTGAGAAAATCAATGCCTTCAATGAAGAACACAAGGGAGAAATCGAGCTTAAGAGGGAAGCTATCGTGCGGGCGGATTCCTATGCTTACGAGGATAAAATCAATGCGGCCGTGACAAGCAATGATCTGCCTGACATTCTGTTTGTGGACGGTCCCAACATATCCAATTACGCGGCGGACGGAATCATCGTACCCATTGACTCCTATTTTACAGAGGAGGATTTAAGTGATTTCGTGGAATCCATCAAAGTGCAGGGAACCTATGACGGCAAGCTGTACGCCCTGGGAGCAACAGAGAGTTCCGTGGCATTGTACTACAATAAAGATATGACTGACGCGGCCGGCATCACCATGCCGGATAAGATGGAGGACGCCCTGACCTGGTCTGAGTTTGCTGACATTGCCGGGAAGCTGACCACCAGCGATGTGGCCGGAACCAACATCATCATGGATAAGGGCGAGGGACTTCCCTATGTGCTGGAGCAGTTCTGGATTTCCAACGGCACTGACTTTGTAAGTGAAGACGGTTCCAAGGCCGACGGCTATGTGAACAGTGAAAAGGGCATTGAAGCAGCCAATTTCCTCAACAGTCTGATTCAGGATGGTTATGCCAATATTGACCCCATGAAGCAGGAGTTCCACAATGGAAAATGCGCCACCATGCTGGGCGGTTCCTGGGAAGTGGCCACTCTGGAGCAGTCCTTCCCGGATCTGAACTGGGGCGTTACATACTTTCCGGTGGCTGACAATGGCGGCATCAACACATCTCCCACAGGGGACTGGGCTGCTTGCATCACCAGGAACGCGGACGCGGAAGCAGCAGGCGTTGTTATCTCCTATCTGATGAATAAGGAAAATGTGACCTCTTACGCCCAGGCCATAGCAAAACTTCCCACCAGGGCATCCAGCTATGACACGCTGACAGAGTACAATGAATATCCCCGCTCCCTCTTTAAGGAGCAGTCACTGAATACAGGCCATCCAAGACCAAGAACACCCGGCTATACCGTGCTGTCGCCCGGATTTTCAGAGGCCATGATGAATATGTTCACAGGTGCGGATGTAAAAGAGTCCTTAGACCAGCTGGCAGCTGATTTTGATTCCAACTACCAGAAGAACTACGCGGAGTAATGGTGAGGGGGACAATGGTCCCCCTTCCCTTTAACAGGGAAAGGAGGTATATCATGAAGTATGGTACAAAGAATAAGGTCCATGAAAGACGGGCGGCGTTCCTGTTCATCCTTCCGGCAGTGGTGCTGCTGGCAGCGTTCCTCATACTGCCTGCTGTTTCCACGGTCCGCTATGCATTTACTGATTACAATATCCTCAGGCCGGATAAGATTAAATTCTGCGGACTGGATAATTTCGTGGAGCTGTTTGGGGACAGGGACTTTAAGAAATCCCTGGTTAATACCATTTACTTTACGGTGGTGGTAGTTCCCTTCCAGTGCATTCTGGCCCTGCTTTTAGCCATGCTGATTTCATCCAGAAGAAAGGGAGTATCCATATTCCGGGCAGCCTATTTCAGCCCCAACATCACATCCATGGTGGTGGTTGCCATCCTCTGGAGCGTGCTGTACAATCCCAACCCCAGCACAGGCCTTCTGAACGCGTTTCTCACAAAGCTGGGTTTTGCCCCCTGCGGTTTCCTGACAGACCCCAAGACGTCCATGAATTCCATTATCTTTATGTCGGCCTGGCAGGCGGCAGGGTATCAGATGATGATTTTCCTGGCAGGACTTCAGGCCATACCGGGAGACCAGTATGAAGCGGCGTCCATTGACGGTGCGGGAGCCTTTCAGAAGTTTCTGTATGTGACCCTGCCGGGACTTAAGAATGTGATTAAATACGTTGTGATGATTACAATGATCCAGGCCATGAAGCTGTTCACGCAGCCCTATGTCATGACCCAGGGCGGTCCCCAGAACTCCACCAGGACCCTTGTGTATTATATCTATGAACAGGGCTTCCAGAGCAGAAATTTCGGGTACGCCTGCAGCGTGGCAACCGTATTCTTTGTCATAGTGGTCACCATGTCGCTGATGCTGAAGCGGGTCATCAAGGCAGATTAAGGAGGAGGGAGAATCATGGGATTAAAGGAAAAAGATATCCTGAAACGCGTTTTGTTCTATGGCGGAAATGCAATTGTCGCCCTGATTTTTGTATCGCCGCTCCTGTGGATGATTGCCGCGTCCCTGAAACCGGAGGCGCAGATATTCTCCGACATGAGCAATATCAGGACGTTCTGGCCCACAGCGGCCACTCTTGGGAACTATGTTGAGGTGTTTACCAGGGTAAATATGATGAAATTCATCCTCAACAGCCTGTTCTATGTGTTTGTAATTGTAATCCTGGACCTGGCGGTCAATTCCGTCTGCGGATATGCCCTGGCAAAATTCAATTTCCCCGGAAAGGAGCTGCTGCTGACAGTGGTCATCAGCCTTATGGTGCTTCCCATGGAGGCTATCATGCTGCCCCTTTACAAGGAGGTTGCCAGCCTTGGGTGGGTGAATACCTGGGCCGGGCTGATTGTTCCCTTTGTGGGGAAATGCTTCTCCATCTACATGTTCCGCCAGTTCTTCTTAGACATTCCCGATGATCTGCTGGAAGCGGCAGCCATAGACGGCTGCGGCCCCATCAAGACATTTTTTACCATTGTAATGCCCATCTCAGGCACGGTGTACGCCACCATCTTCATCCTGGACTTCGTGGCCCACTGGAATGATTTCATGTGGCCCATGCTGGTGGTTACAGGGGAGGACATGAGGACAATCCAGCTGGCCATCCAGACGTTTTTTGGATCAAAGCCAATACACTATGGCGCTATCATGGCATCCCTGACCATATCGGCAATCCCCATGCTGCTGATGTTCGTATTTCTTCAGAAATATTACGTGGAAGGTATTGCATCCACTGGCATAAAGGGGTAGCAGAGAGCTGGCGCCGGAGAGGGGCTGCGGCATACATTATTTCCATTCTTTCCCTAATGGTTTTCCAAATATTATGTGCTATTATAGTTTTGTAACAGAAATGTAATAATTATGTAACACATAAGGAGGTAACCATGAGAAAGATATCCATGTACACATTGTCCGCAGCCGCAGCCATGCTTGTATCCGCAGCCATACCGGTGACATCACTGGCAGCCGTATCTACATATCAGATTCCTTTTGCTAATGGAAGCGCATACGTGATTGGAGTGGGAGGACAGAACTGTCTTCCTGGTAATATAGGCCAGAATGGGAACTGGGGCCAGAATGGCGGCTGGGGCCAGAATAACAACGGGAACCAGAATAACGGATGGGGAGCAGGACCTGTGCTGCCGGACAACAGTCTGCCGCAGGTTACGCCGCCCGACTTCATCTTCCCCACACCGGAACTGCCGGGACCTGAGATGCCGGACAGCTCACTGCCGGACAACTCACTGCCTGACAGCCCGGACAGCTCACTGCCGGACAATTCACTGCCGGGTGAGCCGGATAACCCAGGTACGGCTCCCGAGGCTCCGGGGGATACGGTTCCCGGCGACCCGGATAACGGCGGCAGCCAGGACGCATTTGCGGACGCAGTGGTTGAACTGGTAAATGCAGAGAGGGCCAAGGCGGGTCTTAGTCCGCTGTCTGTTCACGAAGGCGTGGCAGAGGCAGCCAACAAGAGAGCGCAGGAAATCAAGGGCACATTTTCACACACCAGGCCTGATGGCAGCAATTTCAGTACAGTCTTGACACAGGCGGGAATCAGCTACCGGAGTGTGGGTGAGAATATTGCTTACGGACAGAACTCGCCTGAGGCAGTGATGCAGAGCTGGATGAACAGCTCAGGCCACAGGGCCAATATCCTGAATCGTGATTTTACTTCTATTGGGGTAGGGCATTATCAGGATGCCAGCGGAACCGATTATTGGACACAGCTGTTCATAAAGTAAGATAGAAGAAGATAGCCAGCCAGGCCGGAAGCAGATCCGGCCGGCTGGTGTTTTTTTACAGGCTGTGGAGCAGGACGTACAGACTGTTGCCATCTCAGGACGATGACTTACCGGAAGCCTCCATTACGGCCATATAGGCTTTTAAATGCAGCGTCGCGGATCCATGCCATGTATAAGGAACAGTCAGAAAAAAGAATTGTAATTTAATGTGTGTTACATTAAAAACAGGTTGAAGCTGTCAATAAATACAAAAAAATAATCAAACAAACAAAAAAACCATGCATGTATTGAGGAGATAAAATGTTTTTGTGTGAAAGAATATAAAATATGCATAAAAAAATAAAAATAAATTACACATTGACAAGCATAATGTTCAATGCTATATTATTAAATAAGGGAAGAGATAAACCGCTCCACCAAAGCAGTTTTTATTTTTTTTATACATTTGATAAACCGTTCTACTAAACCGTTCCACCTACACGTATTTTGCGAAAAGACCATGTTTTTTGAGCAGGAAGTGTGGTAATATTGGTTTATTATCATAATTCATGAGGTGAGAGTATGAAGAACGCGACAATATCTGATGTAGCAAAGCTTTCAGGGGTTTCCAAGTCCACTGTATCAAATTATCTGAATGGAAATTTCGAGAGAATGTCTGACGAGACGAAAAAGAAGATAAAAAATGCAATTGATGAATTGGGGTATACACCAAGTTTGAGCGCCCGCAGGCTGTCGTCTAAAAATCACAGCAAGACAGTTTGTTTAGCCATTCCCAGAAATATTTCACATTTAAACGATACCATGTATTACCCGGTCATATTCTCGGCTCTTGGCGAGGAAGCAAAGAAATTTGATTATAATACTCTGATTTATTCCATGGATTCAGATGATATCAATAAAGACACAGAGTATTTAAAGAGCCTGTCGTCGTCTCTGGTAGACGGCATCCTATTGTATGACCTGGAAGAAGACAGTCTGGCCTTCAGGGAGTTTGAGAGGGCAGGAATCCCTTATGTGTGCGTGGGTAAGATACTCAGCCTGGAGAATTATAATTATGTGGCGTCTGACCACGGCAAAGCGATGAAGGATGTACTGGAGTATTTTTATAACCTGGAGCACAAAAAAGTGGCCATTGTCACGGAGGGAAAGTCCAACAGCGTGGTGCAGACTGTGAGAAGTACGGCTTTTAATGAGTTTATGTCTGAAAGGAAAGAAGAGAAATTGGACTATTCTTATATCAGAATCAATCAGAATGAATCATCATCCGATATCAAGCTGCTGTTCAATGAACTGCTTAATCCTGCAAACCGTCCAACAGCAGTTGGTATTATCAGCTGCTTTATGAACCAATTTATGGATGTGGTAAAGGGATATGGAATCAGGATACCGGAAGACCTGTCTGTGATGATTCTTGAGTATTATAAGAATTCCAATGTAGATGAGGAGTATCAGGATTTTACCTGTGTGGAATCCAAGGCTGAGAAGGTGACGAGAATCGCTATGAAGAAGCTTGTAAAGCTGATTGACAGCGGAAAGCCTTTTGAGTCGGAACTGGTTGGTTTGAAGGTGTGTGTGAAAAACTCAACTTCAAAACCTAAAAAGCGAGGAGGCAGGAAGTTATGAAGAAAAGATATACAAAAATAGTATCTCTTGTACTGGGATTTGGATTAGCAGCATCTATGGTTGCGGGATGTTCTGTGAAATCATCGGAAAACGTGGTTACAACAGCAGCTCCCACCGCCGCCAAGGCTGAGACAACAGCATCAGCGGAATCAGGAGGAAGCGCCGCGGAACAGAAGAAGATGGTATTCTGGGATAAGTCAGAGTATGTTGAGGGCTATAACACTATGATGAAGGCAAAGGTAGACGAATTTGCCAGCGAGAATCATGTGGATGTGGATTATGTGGTCATACCTGCTGCTGATATGAAGCAGAAGCTGATGGCTGCCATTGAAGCAGGCAATGCCCCTGACCTGATTGTGGGTGATGATACGCTGGTGGGGCAGTTTGTTTCCATGCAGCAGATAGCAGAGTGCTCAGATATATTTGAGGCCGTGGATTTTACGGAGAACTCAAAAATACTGGGAACCTTCAACGGCAAGCCCTATCTTGTGCCACTGGCATTTACGGCGCCCGGCATGTACTTAAGGACGGACCAGTGGGAGAAAACCGGGATGGATATTCCCACAACCTGGGAAGAACTGAAGGAAGGCGCCAAGCTGATGAATGACCCGGCTAACGGCTTTTACGGTCTTGGATTTGCCATGGGCGCATCCGGCGGAGGAGATGCCGAGGGATTTTGCAGAACCATTATACTGGACTGGGGAGGAATTCCGGTAGACGAGAACGGAAAGGTAACGGTTAATTCTCCCGAAACACTGGAAGCACTTAAATTTATTGCAAGCTTATATGAAGAGGGACTGATTCCGCCTGATGCGATTACGGGAGACGACAGCTGGAATAATAACGCATACCTGGCCGGTACTGTGGGTGTCATCACAAATTCAGGTTCCGTGGTATCCAGTATGAAAGAGGAAAAACCAGATCTTCTTGCGAATACACAGATCATCGCATATCCCGCAGGGCCAACCGGAGAGGCATTCACCCTGGGCGGCGCCAATGTATTCGGAATATTTGAGACAGGTAAAAATACAGAGACCGCAAAAGAGTTTGTTAAATACTATTTTGAGGACCTGGATAATTATAACGCCATGATCGAAGCCATGGGTGCCATGTGGCAGCCGGTGGTGAACGGAGTGGATGACACGGATTTCTGGAAGGACCCGGTCAATGCAGGATGGCTTGCCAACTCTAAGAATACATATAAGACCTATTATCCGGCGCCGTCAGATGAAAGGGCTACGGTATCCTTTACAAACCAGCTTTGCGTTAAGGCCGTACAGGAAATAGTTGTTAACAAGGCTGATCCGCAGGAAGCCCTGGACCATCTGGAGGCAGAATTCAATAAGATTTATAACTAACAATGGAATTGGCATGACAGGGGGATAAGATGGCAGGAAAAAAATCAGAGAAAAGGAAGTATTCGCATTCCCAGCAGCTGTTAGATAAGCGTCTCGGGCTTCTGTTGATGGTGCCAATTGCTGCCGTGATATTTGGTATTACCGGAATCCCGTTTATAAGGGCATTGTACTTAAGCTTTACGAACAAAGTGGTAGGGGTACCGGAACAGTTTATTGGGTTTGACAACTATCTGGCTCTATTTGGGGATAAGATTTACTGGAAGTCCCTGTACAATACGATTATCTATACAGTGGGATGTATCACGGCGAAACTGGCGCTGGGACTTCTGCTGGCAGTTATCCTGAACCAGAAGTTCAGGGGAAAGGCATTTTTCAGGACCGCGCTTCTTATTCCCTGGGCATTGCCCGGAATGGTGGCGGCCACTACCTGGAGATGGATGTATGACAGCACGTACGGCATTATCAACAGCCTGCTGCTGAAAGCCGGGCTTATAAGCCTTCCTATCCCATGGCTGAGCAACCCTGATATCACGCTGTTAAGCACCATGATTGTGAATGTGTGGAGAGGTGTGCCTTTCTTCATGTTCAGTCTTCTGGGAGCGCTGCAGACTCTGGACGGACAGATTTTTGAGGCGGCCTATGTGGACGGCGCAGGTATGTTTAAGCGTTTCTGGTATATAACGCTTCCGGGAATCTCAAGTGTTTTGGGCATTTCCACACTTTTGTCAACCATATGGACCTTTAATGATTTTGAGAATGTATTTTTAATCACTGGAGGTGGACCGATTTACTCCTCCAGTGTAATCTCCACTTACACCTATGACCTGGCATTTATACAGAATTCATTTGGCAGGGCTCTCTCGGTGGCAGTGTCGGTGATACCGCTAATGCTCATACTGATTCTGGTATCCCAGAAGGTAATTAATGGGGACAGAAATGAATAGGGAAGGAGATGGACTGGATGGTAATGAAGAAACGCAGCCGGATCATGCGGACCACAGCTACCTACGGGATTTTAATGATTGCGCTTTTATGGACAATCTTTCCCATTTACTGGATGATAAAATCATCCCTTACTGTAAATGAAGAAATGTATGTAGCCAGACCGCCGTTATTTTCAAATGTAATAACCTTTGATCATTATATTGATTTGATTTATAACACCTCTTTTATGCACAATGTCTGGAACAGCTTTGTGATAGCGGCCATTACAACAATCATATGCCTGGCAATCGGTATACTTGGATCGTATGCAATGACACGGCTTAAGTATCCGGGAAGATCTTTTTTCAGGAACAGTATTATAATTTCATACCTTATGCCTACGGCGGTGCTGTTCGTACCCATGTATGTGTTTGTGAGCAGCTTGGGGTTCTATGATAATAAATATTCGCTTTTAATCATATACCCTACATTTGTAGTGCCCTATTGCTGCTATATGCTTATCAGCTATTTTAAGGCGATTCCATATGCGCTGGAGGAGGCGGCGCTTATAGACGGCTGCAACCGTCTGCAGACGCTGTGGTATATCATTATGCCGATTGCCCTTCCCGGAATTGCAGTGGTGGCCACCTTTGCATTTACCATGGCGTGGAATGAATATCTGTATGCCATGATTATGACAACCAGCAATGTGCAGAAAACGGCTACGGTAGCCATATCGGGCTTCAAGTATGCTGATTCCGCCATATGGGGGAGAATCATGAGCGCTTCAGTGGTCTGCTCACTGCCGGTAACGCTGCTTTATATTGTTGCGCAGAGCATGCTCATATCCGGCAAATATGAAGGAAGTGTTAAGTAAAACGCGAGAATAAAAGAGAGGAAACAGGAATGGAAGATAGAGACGATATGCTTATGGATCATGTGAATACCAATTCCAGACCAGGTGACTTAAAGATTACGGACATAAGGGTAGCTGATATTGTAGGGGCTCCCATGCATTGTACCCTGGTAAAGGTTTATACAAACCAGGGACTGGTGGGCTATGGAGAAGTCAGGGACGGCGGGTCCCGCAATTATGTGCTGGCACTTAAAAGCCGTCTTATAGGCGAGAATCCCTGCAATATAGATAAGCTGTTCCGCAGGATTAAACAGTTCGGAGGCCCTGCCAGACAGGGCGGCGGAGTATGCGGCATAGAGCTTGCCCTCTGGGACCTGGCGGGAAAAGCATATGGGGTACCGGTGTATCAGATGCTGGGAGGTAAATTCAGGGACCGCATCAGAATGTACTGCGATACGGATATCGAGGGAAAACATACCGGCAAGGAAATGGGGGAAGCCCTTAAAAAGAGGATGGAGAAGGGATTTACTTTCCTGAAAATGGATTTGGGAATCGATCTTCTGTATGACATTCCGGGGGCGTTGTGCGCGCCGTTAGGCATGGTCGGGGATTTAAACCAGTCGTCCAGGACATATGAGGCCATCAGCCGCAGGCTGACTCCGGAAAAGAGGAGCTTAAGGAACCGGATGTATGACATGCAGAATATTCCCCATCCGTTTACAGGGGTCCAGGTAACGGAATATGGTTATGATATTCTGGAGCAGTATGTAAAGGATGTTAGAAGTGTGATTGGGTATGAGATTCCTCTGGCTATTGACCATTTCGGGCATATAGGCGTGGAATCCTGCATCAGGCTGGCCAGAAGGATCGAGAAGTACAATATCGCATGGATGGAGGACCTGATACCCTGGCAGCTGACAGACCAGTACGTAAGGCTGAGAAATTCCACCACAGTGCCCATTTGTACAGGTGAGGACATATATCTGAAAGAGAATTTCCGTCCTCTTATGGAACGGGGAGGCGTATCAGTCATCCATCCGGATATTCTGACCAGCGGTGGCATACTGGAGAACAAGAAAATCGGGGACATGGCACAGGAATACGGAGTGGCCATGGCAGTACATATGGCGGAAAGCCCCATTGCCTGTATGGCAGCGGTCCACAGTATTGCAGCCACTGAAAACTTCCTGGCTTTGGAGTTCCATTCCGTGGACGTTCCATGGTGGTCCGACCTGGTAACAGGATTGCCAAATCCAATCGTAGACAACGGATATATAACAGTGCCTGACGCGCCGGGGCTTGGGATTGAAAACCTGGAGGATGAAGTGATACGTGAACATCTCCATCCGGATTACCCGGATATGTGGGCAGATACATCCGATTGGGACAATGATTATTCACATGACCGCACCTGGTCATAATGGGAGAGGGGAAAATATGATTTATTATACAAGAGATCAGATTATAGAGTTGACCAGCCGGTGGAAGGGAGAGCGCTTTGAAGACGGAAGGCCCAGGGTACCGGACTATCTTCTGGATAAATTGCGGACCATGACAATTGAGGAGATATGGCTGCCTTTATTTCTTAAGGACTACAAGTTTCAGTTTGAGGGTGAGATGAAGAAGCTGCACGACGGACTGAAACTGGTAGGAAGGGCTGTAACGGCTGTCTTTATGCCCACAAGACCTGATTTAATGGAAGCTGTCAGGACGGAAGGGGATGCCAGAGGGTATCAGGGTACATGCAACCAGTGGGTGGTTGACCACCTGCAGGAAGGGGATGTGGTGGTTGCCGACATGTTTGACAAGGTTTGGAACGGCACATTTGTAGGCGGGAATCTGACCACAGCCATCAATGTCAGGACCAGGACAGGGGGCGCTGTAATATGGGGAGGCGTGCGCGATATCGAGCAGATGCAGAAGATTGACACCCAGGTTTATTACAGGGGAACAGACCCCACCCCCATCAGGGAATGCCTGATGACATCCTATAACGGACCTGCAAAGATTGGCAAGGCAGTGTGTATGCCCGGCGATATTGTCATGGGCACCACCAGCGGTATCCTGTTTATCCCCGCATATCTTGTGGAGGAGCTGGTCAACAGCGCTGAAAAATCACATGCCAAGGATATATTTGGTTTTGCCATGCTGGAACAGGGAACATACAGTGCGGCTGAAATTGACAGCACGGTCTGGCCTGAGGAAATGGTAGACAAAATGATCGATTTTATTGAACATGATTCCTCCTGTGAGAAGTACAGGGGACTGGACTGGTCCTTGGAAATAAATGCGGCCAGAGGAGATCAGGAAGCGGTGGATGAATTGATGAAGGGGTATCTTGTGTAATGGATATCCTGCGTGACAGATACCTTATGTAATGGTGATACGGTATCATGCAGACCTGCCAATAAGCGGGCAGAGGGTTTGCCAATTGCAAAACCCTGCCCCATCAGAAATGGCGGTCTGATGGAACAGGGATTGCAAAGGCCGTATTACATATCACTATTTGTATGAATAGAGGGGCATTCGGGAGGGAAACCGTTGGTATTCCTCCCGGATGCCTCAAAATCATTTATCTTACGCAGGAATCCAAAGCCAGTGTTTCCACCGCGTCATACCCGGCGTTGAATGCCTTTTCATTGGCTTCATTAAAACGGGATTTTCCCTTTTTCTCAAACATATGGATCATGGCTGCGATGGCTGCCTCCTTGGTAAAGTCACCCATGAGCTTTACGATGGCGCCTGTCATGACAATATTGGCGCCTTTGGGATTGTTTAGTTCAGTGGAAATCCTGGTGGCCGGCACACGCACATAGGTCACGTCCTTCCGGGCATCCTCCGGTATCTCCACCAGGTCGCCGATTACCACCACCCCGCCGGGCGCTACCAGGGGGAGGAATTTGTGAAAGGATGGGCTGTTCATGGCCAGAAGCAGGTCAGGCTGTTCCTGGGATGGGTTATAAATGGTATTCTCACAGTATTTCACCGTGCAGTTGGCAGTGCCGCCGCGCATGGCGGAGCCGTAGGAGGGGACCCAGGTCACATTGATGCCCTCTGTGGCCGCAATATCAGAGATGATTAGCCCGGCTGTCAATACACCCTGTCCGCCGGAACCTGCAAATACGATTTCCTTCATGATTAACGCACCTCTCTTTTCTTGAATTCACCTAATGGATAGTAGGGGACCAGTTCGCTTTCAATACGCTCCATGGCCTTTACCGGGGTAAGTCCCCAGTTCACCGGACAGGGGGAGAGCACTTCGATGACAGAGTATCCCTCATGATTCATCTGCGCCTGGAGGCCGTTTTTGATATAACCCTTCAGCTGGTTGATTTTGGAAGGACTGGTCACTGTGCCCCTGGCCGCGTAGGCAGCGCCGGGGAATTCCCTGGCCACCATCTCAGGAAAACGCAGGGGATAACCGGTGACGCTGCAGTCACGTCCATGCACGCTGGTGGAGGTCTTCTGGCCTTCCATGGTGGTAAGGCTCATCTGACCGCCGGTCATGCCGAAGTTGGTGTTGTTCACAACGATAACAGTTATGTTTTCATTGCGGTATGCCGCGTTGAAGGTTTCCGCGATTCCTATGTTGTAGGCGTCGCCGTCGCCCTGGTAGGATACGATGAGGACATCCGGATTGACCCGCTTCATGCCGGTGGCCACTGCGCCTGCCCGTCCATGGGAACAGTGGAGGCGGTCGCATTCCAGGCCTGCACCCAGATTGGAGGAACATCCCACTCCAATGGGGAAGATGATGTTATCACTCTGCTCCAGTTCATCCAGACACTCCATGATGAGGCGGCTTATGATTCCGTGGCCGCATCCCGGGCAGAAGTCCATTGGCTTATCTACCAGAACAGGGACTTTTCTTTCTTTATTGGAAGCTGACATTTTAATATACCTCCTTTTTGCTGCCTGATTTTACTTCAAAATAGTCTTTTTTGATATTGCGGATGGTTGGCGTGCCAAACACATAGGTAAGGGCGTAGGCCGGCACATTGCGCTCCTTTAACGCCTTTTTCGTGTAGAGGGCAGCGTCATCCACCAGCTGGCCCGTAGCATTGGCCTCCACGGTGATGATTCCCTTTACGTTGGGATTGATTTTGTAAAATGCTTTTTCCGGGAACGGCCAGACCGTGATGGGGCGGATGATTCCCACTTTTTCTCCCTGGGCCCTCAGCTCGCGGACAGCGCCAAGGGTGCTGCGGCCCGGAACTCCGTATGACACGAATACATAGTCCGCATCCTCCAGTCCCTCATCTTCCCACCGCTGCTCATTTTCCCTGATAGTGTTATATTTGTCTACCAGCTCCACGGCTTCCTTCATGGAGTCCCGCTCAAAGATACCGATTTTTTTATATGTATAATGGCCGTTTAACGCCCATGGGGTGCGCTCTGCCTCCACGAAATCGGGAAGGGTTACCGGCTCCATCATCTGGCCCAGGGTGGCTTCGCCCATCATGACAGATACCACGCGGTACTTTTCTGCCAGCTCATAAGCCGGGCGCATCAGGTCCACGAATTCCTGGACCGAAGCAGGGGCAAATACCAGACAGCGGTAATCGCCGTGGCCGCCGCCTCTTGTCTCACGGTTGTAATCACACTGGGCGGACAGCAGGGTGCCCAGCCCGTTGCCGTATCTTACCTGGGTTATGACAACCGCGGACAGGCCCTCGTCGGACAGGGTGGATACGCCTTCCTGTTTCAGGGATATGCCTGGGCCGGAGGAAGCGGTCAGGGCCCTGACTCCGGACGCGGCTGCGCCGATTACCATGTTGATGCCTGCCAGCTCGCTTTCCGCCTGCACGAAACTGCCGCCCACTTCCGGGAGACGCCAGGATAAATATTCCATAATCTCGCTGGACGGTGTAATGGGATAACCTGCATAGAATTTAACTCCAGCCCTGACGGCTGCCTCTGCAATGGCTTCATTGCCTTTCATCATCTCTGCCATGAATCATTTAACCTCCCCTTCTATATTTCCTGATACGTGGAATACGCCGTCCGGACATGTGATGTAGCACATTCCGCAGGCAATACACGCCTCGTCGTCCACCTGGACCGGATAGTAACCGTTGGCATTCAGGACATCACATTTGCTGATAGCCTTTCTCGGACAGTGGTGGATGCATAATCCACATTCCTTGCAGCGGTCTTTATTTACCGTGACCTTCATAATTAATCCTCCTGTCAATATTTTGTGTTCTGCTGTATAGAACGTTGTTCCGTTAAATGGAATTATACATCTGCTGCATTTTAATTGTCAAGTAGGAGACTATTTGCTATTTAGACAAAAATAAAAGCCCAAATATATGAATAGTGCACAAACACCGTTTATCCTTGACATCGTTAAAAAAATGGTTTTTAATTATTATCAGATGGTTTGGATACATACAGGATACGGAATGTAACTGGAATATAGGAGGAAACAAAGGATGGCTGATACGATCCAGGCATTGGACCGGGCATTGGAACTGTTAATTTATTTAAATAAGCAGGGCAGGGAAGTGGGTATAACCCAGATTGCTTCTGATATGGGGGTTTACAAGAGTACGGTGTTCCGCACCTTATCCACTCTGGAAGCCAGAGGATTTGTGAGCAGGAACCCGGAGACAGAGAAGTACTGGCTGGGAAGCCAGCTGTTTGTGCTGGGAAAGAGCGTGGAGAATAAAATGGGAATCCAGGAGGTTATACGGCCTTATGCCCGCAGGCTGCACCAGAAATACCATGAGGTGGTGAACGTGTCCATATTAGAGCATAATCCCGGCGATGTATACCACAGTGTCATTATACTGAAGGAGATGAGCGACCAGCAGCTTTTGACCGTGAACCCGCCGGTAGGCTCCCTCAGTGAGTGCCATTGCTCTGCGGTTGGAAAATGCCTTCTGGCCTTTGGTGATAATATAGACTGGGCACCCTATGAGGAACGGGAGCTGACCCGATATACGGTAAACACCATTCTTTCCTATGAGGATTTGAAGGAGGAAATCGACAAGGTGCGGCGCAGGGGTTACGCCATGGACCATGAGGAGCAGGAGATGGGCCTTACCTGCATAGGAGCCCCTATCCTTGACCGCAATAAAAAGGCTGTTGCGGCCATCAGTCTTTCCGGCCCCACCAGCCGTATGAACTCCTCGGATTTAGAGGACAGGATTGAGGCTGTCTGCAATACCGCCAGGGATATATCTGGGAATTTTTAGGGATATTTACGTCTGCCTGCCAGGCGCGGCAGAGGGGAAAAGATAAATTGCACAAAAAATATTTGACAACACATGAAAGCTATGCTATTATGCTGTCTATAACCATTGCTGTATGTGATTTGATACAGGAAGGGGAAAGGAACGGATTGAGTTTCCTTTCTTTTTTATCTCTTTTACAGAACGGTGTTCCGTACAATAGAACAACATTTAAACCACCAGACGGAAAGAGGGGTAATTTTCAATGAAACTATTAATCATCAATCCTGGAGGGACATCCACAAAAATCGCTGTATTTGAGGATGAGGAACAGGTGCTCAAAAAGAACATTATTCACACCCAGGAGGAGTTAAGCGGGTTCAGCCATGTATTTGACCAGTTCGGTTACAGGAAGGGGCTGATCCTTAAAACGCTTGAGGAAGAAGGCGTGGATATACATGAGCTGTCCGGAGTGGCTGGGCGGGGAGGGCTTATGAACCCTATACCGGGCGGTACATACCGGGTGAATGAGAGGATGCTGGAGGATTTGGAACATGCGGTCCACGGAGAGCATCCTTCTAACCTGGGAGCGGCCCTGGCCAGAAGCATCGGAGACCAGATTGGGGTGCCGTCTTTTGTGGTGGACCCTGTTTCGGTGGATGAGCTGATGCCGAAGGCCAGGATATCAGGCATTTCCGACCTGGAGCGTCCCAGCTGGTTTCATGCGCTGAACCATAAAGCTGTGGCCAGATGGGCAGCGGAGCGTATCGGAAAGAAGTATGAGGAGAGCAGTCTGATCATAGCCCATCTGGGTTCCGGAAACTCCGTGGTGGCCCACAAAAACGGCCAGATGATAGATGGAAGCGGAGGCAGGACCAACGGTCCCTTTTCTCCGGAGCGGAGCGGCGGACTTCCTACCTACCCCCTGGTGGAGCTGTGCTATTCCGGAAAATACACCCGTGAAGAGATGGTGGCCAAAATCAGCAGCACCGGCGGCATGTATGACTACCTGGGCACAAAAGATGCCGGTGAGGTGGAACGCCGGATGGGACTTGGGGACGAGACGGCAAAGCTGGTCTATGAAGCGTTTGTGTACATGGTGGCAAAGGAGATATGTTCGTATGCGGCTGTCTTTGAAGGAAAGGTGGACTGCATTGTACTGACAGGAGGCATAGCCCATTCCCGGTATGTGACAGATGAAATCAGGCGTATGGTGGGATTCCTTGCGCCGGTGGAAGTGGTGGCAGGGGAATTCGAAATGACAGCCCTGGCCCTTGGGGCGCTGAGGGTGCTTAAGGGGGAAGAAGAACCCAGGGAATATGAGTGATTTGGCCATATGAGAGGAAGAGGGTGGATTCATTGAGCGAGGACCACAAAGAAAAGAGACAGCCGGGGGCCGTCATGTCCTTCCTGGTGTTTGGGGCAGCCATTGCGGTTTTACTGCTGGGGGTTGTGCTGCTTGATTATGACATACATATTGTGCTGCTTTGCGCCCTGGCCGTGGTGTGCATTGCTTCGGTGCCTTTGGGCTACAGCTTCATGGACCTGGTGGACTGTATGAAGAAATCCCTGGGCCAGGCCCTGGCAGCCATGATCATATTTATATTTATCGGTATCATAATCAGTTCGCTGATATTTTCAGGAACCGTGCCGGCCCTTATTTACTACGGACTGCAATATATTATCCCTGATTATTTCCTTCCCATAGGCCTGCTTTTGTGCAGTCTTACATCCATATCCATCGGCACGTCCTGGGGAACCGTGGGCACCATGGGACTGGCTATGATGGGAATTGGGGCAGGTATGGGGATACCTGCGCCTCTCACCGCGGGCATGGTTATATCAGGGGCATTTTTCGGGGATAAGATGTCTTCCATATCAGACAGCACCAACCTGGCCCCCGCAGCAGCGGGAACCACGCTGTATGCCCATATTGGGGCTATGTGGAAGACTACCTTTCCTTCCTATATCATTACTCTGGCAGTATTTACAGTATTGGGATTATCCTATCACGGAGGGAATTTCAGCATGGATACTGTAAACCTGTTTCTGGATACCATCGGCGGCCGGTTTCACATAAGCCCCCTGGTGCTGATGCCTATGGCGGTGCTTCTGATTCTGAACCTGATGAAATATCCCGCAGTTCCCAGTATGGCCATCGGCACGGTCCTGGCTGTATTGGTGGCAGTGTTCTATCAGGGCTGTCCCATGAGCGAGGTGGTGGCCGGACTCAATTACGGCTATGCGGAATCCACCGGTGTGGAGCTGGTGGATAAGCTGCTGCTGAGGGGCGGAATACAGAGTATGATGTATACATTTTCCCTGTCCTGTATCGCCATATCATTCGGGGGTGTTATGGAGCATGTGGGGTATCTTCCCCAAATCGTGAAGGTTATTATTAAACGGGTCAGGAGCGACAGGATGATGGTGCCGGTGGTCATAGCCAGCACAACCTTCGGCACCCTTACCATGGGGGAGGTATTCCTCTCCATCGTGGTAAACGGCAGTTTATATAAGGAAGCATTCAGGGAAAGGGGACTGCGCCCGGAAATGCTCTCGCGGCTGCTGGAAGAAGGCGGCACATTGACCCAGGTATTTATTCCCTGGTCCACCAGCGGCGTATTTATCCTCTCCACCCTTGGGGTGGGCGTGTCCCAGTACTGGAAATATGCAGTATTGAATTATGTAAACCCTGTTTTATCCATTGTCCTGGCCATGTTCGGCATCTATGTGCTGAAGGTTGGCGCGGAAGAGAAAAAGAGCCTGTGCCATAGATTGATTCACAGCCATAAATTAAGCTGATGATTAGGGCTGGCCAATTAAGATAATATATATTGAGGAGAAATAAACCATGATAAAGAATTTTGCAGAATTACAGGAGCGGGTCAGGTCATCAGAGCCTTTGGTGGTAAGCGTGGCCCAGGCGGCTGACCAGGAAGTGCTTTTATCGGTAAAAGCAGCAGCGGACCAGGGATTTATAAAACCCGTGCTGACAGGAGACCGGGAAAGGATAGAGGAACTCTGCGGCCACATAGGGCTTAAGCCTCTGGAAATCCTTCAGGCCGGCACGGAGGAGGAGGCAGTGGAGCGGGCGGTCAGGGCCGTACACGACGGCAGCGCCCAGGTACTGATGAAGGGGCTTGTCAATACCAGCGTCTATATGAGGGGAATCCTCAACAGGGAATGGGGGCTTCGTACCGGACGGCTGCTGTCCATGATGGCTGTCTACGAGGCGCCGGGCTATCACAAGCTGCTGTTCTGTTCCGACAGCGGCATCAATGTGGCCCCGAACCTGGAGCAGAAGAAGGATATACTTAAGAACCTTCTGTACGCGGTCCGAAATATGGGAATACAGAATCCCAAGGTGGCGGTGCTCACGGCCAACGAGATGGTGGACCCCAAGGTGGTTTCCACCACGGATGCGGCCGGTCTGGTAGAGGCGGTTAAAAACGAAGAGGGATTTCTTCCATGCATCATAGAAGGTCCCATTGCATTTGACGTTGCATTTGACCCAAAGTCAGCGGCCCACAAGAAAATCGACAGCAGGATTACAGGGGATGTGGATCTGGTCATATTCCCCAACATAGAGGCGGGCAATATCATGGGCAAGTCATGGATACATCTCTGCCGCAGCCCATGGGGCGGTATTGTGCTGGGAGCTTCCAACCCCGTTATCCTGGGGTCGCGTTCCGACACAGCAGAAATCAAACTGAATTCCATTGCATTGGCCTGCCTGGCAGCCCAATCAGGTAAATAAACAGGAGGGGTTATTATGTCTAATTCAAAGGTCTCAATCACCGGTAAACAGCTTTTAATCGTATTTTTTATGGGTCTGGCATTTGCGGTTGTGTATGCCACACCTTTTGTACAGTATGTATTTTATGATGATCTTGCAGGCGCCCTTCACGCCACCAATACGCAGCTGGGCTTCCTGATTGCCATTTTCGGAATCGGAAATCTGCTGGCGCCCTTTGGAGGCGCGTTAAGCGATAAATTTAACACAAAAAAGGTCTATCTTCTGGGAATGTTCATCACCTGCGCCCTGAATTTTCTCCTGGCCATGAATATGAGCTACACCTTTGCCATCTTTATCTGGGCGGGCCTGGCTGTTGCGGGATTAATCCTCTATTTTCCGGCACATACAAAGCTGGTGCGTCTGGTGGGGGATGAGGAAAGCCAGGGCACCATATTCGGATTTACGGAGTCAGCCTGCGGCCTGGCAAGCGTTATTATCAATTTTATTGCCCTGGGCCTCTATGCCAAGGTGGCAGTGGGAGCCATGGGAGGCGTGGCAGGATTAAAGGCGGTCATCATAAGCTACGGAGCAGTCGGGCTTATTGCAACCATTGCCCTGGTGTTCCTGCTGCCTGACCCTGAAAAGGCAGGGAAAGGCCAGGACGGAGGGGACAGCGGCCAGGAGACCAAGCTGTCCATGAAGGAATGGGCGGGAGTGTTTAAGGATCCCCGCACATGGTTTGCGGGCATAGCGGTATTTGCCACATATTCCACATACCAGACACTGTCATACTTTACCCCGTATTTCACAAATGTGCTGGGGGCAACTGTGGTGGGATCCGGGGCCATCGCCATCATCAGGACGTATGGAATCCGTATTGTGGGAGCTCCTCTGGGCGGATATATGGGGGACCGCATTCATTCCGTGTCATCGGTCATAGCCACTGTTCTGGCCTGCGGCGCCGTCATCACCCTGATTTTCATGTTCATGCCCGCAGGGGTGCCGTCAGTCCTTCTGACTGTTATGACATTGGTGATTGGTTTTATGGTACATATTGCAAGAGGCGCCATGTTTGCGGTGCCGTCTGAGGTGAAAATACCCAGGCGCTATGCGGCGTCCACTGCCGGCGTTGTCTGCGCCATCGGATTCTGCCCGGATCTGTTCCAGGCAGCCATGTACGGCCATTGGCTGGACACCTGCGGCAACGCCGGATATACAAGGATTTTTATTTACATCATCGCGATTATGGTGGTCGGAGTCATCAATGGCGTGGCTACTGTTGTATATAAGAAGAAATATGTGGCTGCGGGCCTGGTTCCGGTGGAAGGCGGAACTGAGGCTGCTCAGGCGCAGTGAGGGAATTGTTAGAAAGAAAAGAAAGGATGAGCTGCCGAGGGATTGTGGGCGGCTCATTTTTATGTGGGGGATGGGAAGCGGGGGAGGTTGCGTAATATGTTTGAATCAATGTATTGACATTGCTGCCATTCTTTTATATAATATAACCAACCAGTTAGTTTTTGAGAAAGAGGAATTCATGACGAAACAAGAGATAAAATCCACCCAGACAAAGCAGGCCATATTAAAGGCAGCAGAAGAGGAATTTTCCGAAAAGGGAATATATGGAGCGCGGGTAGACGAGATTGCTGCCAAGGCAAAGATTAATAAAGGTATGATTTACCAGTATTTTGGAAATAAAGAGGAACTGTATAAAACAGTTCTTAAAAATGTTTACGACAGGTTGGGAGACAGTGAAGATTTGGTCATATGTAATCAGAAGAACTGTATATCTGAGATAACGGATCTGGTGAGGACTTATTTTTATTTCCTTCGCGATAATCCTTCCTATGTCAGGATGGTCATGTGGGAAAACCTGAATTACGGATATTATTTCCAGGAAAAGGAGCTGGGGGATGTAAAAAACCCCATCCGATTGGAATTGGGAAAGATAATGGAGGAAGGGAAAAAAGCAGGGGAAATTTCGGAACAGGTATGTGAAGAAGATATATTCCAGACATTGATTGCATGCAGCTTTAACTATTTTTCCAACCGCTGGACCTTAAAACAGATTTTAAAAAAAGATTTGGATAAGAATGATGAGATTGAAAGACGAATCAAGCAGGTAACCAAGATGGTTGTTTCTTATATAAAAAAAGACTGAGCCGGTTTCGGCTTATGTTTTTATATAAAAACTAACTAACTAGTTATATATAAAAGGAGGGGGCGAAAAAATGCAAACTAAGGTTTGAAGGGGTATGGCATAGCACCTGTATTAAATATAAGCAAAATACAGGCAAAAGGATGCTGTCATTGTGACAGAAGCGGGTATAGGAATATCCGGATGGAAAGGAGCAAGCATATGTGGACAGAGAAAAAGCTGAATGATGTATTGACAGAACCAACACTGGCAATGGTGGAGGATATGAAACGGATTGATGGCGATATTTTGGTTTTGGGAGCTGGCGGGAAAATGGGACACACAATCTGCGTTTTGGCCAGCAAGGCCATGGAGAGGGCAGGCATTCATAAGAAGGTGATCGCCGTATCACGTTTCCATGATCCTGAGGTAAGAAAATATCTGGAAGAAAATCATGTGGAAATGATCCAGGCGGATTTACAGGATTTGAAACAATTAGAAAATCTTCCGGAAGTCCCGAATGTTATTTACATGGCAGGGAGAAAATTCGGTACGGACGGACAGGAATGGATGACCTGGGGAGTTAATTCCGTATTGCCTGCATTTGTAGGGGAGAAATATAAAAAATCAAGGATTGTGGTATTTTCATCCGGCAATATTTATCCTATGGTGCCATTGGCATCCGGCGGATGTACGGAAAAGGATAAGGTGGCTCCGGTGGGGGAATATGCCCAGAGCTGTCTTGCAAGAGAGCGTACTTTTGAATATTACTCCAGCCGTTACGGTACCAAGGTATTTATGTACAGATTAAATTTTGCGGTGGATTTAAGATATGGGGTACTGGCTGATATTGCTGATAAGATTATGAACCAAACTCCCATTTCTGTAACTACCCCTTGCTTTAATTGCATCTGGCAGGGTAGTGCTGCTGAGATTGGGGTGAGAGGCCTTCTTCATGCATCCAATCCCCCAAAGATAATGAATGTCACGGGTCCAGAGGTGATTTCTGTAAGAAAAGCGGCTGAGAAAATAGGTGGATTTTTGGACAGGGAACCAATATTTGAGGGGGAAGAAGGCAATGACGCTTATCTGAACAACGCATCGCAGGCAATGGAACAATTCGGATATCCTGCTGTTCCGGCAGACACGTTGATACGCTGGCAGGCAGAATGGGTGGCGGATGGAGGCAGAAACCTTGGACTGCCCACGCATTTTGAGGAGAGAGGGGGGCGCTATTAAATTGAACAGACATGAAGAAGCATTAAAGATTCTTTCAAAAGGAACATTCATACCAGCCACGCCTCTGGCCTTGAAGGAGGACCGCAGCATGGATGAAAAAACCCAGAAGATTCTGATTCGGTATTATCTGGACGCAGGAGTGGGCGGCATCGCAACAGCAGTGCACAGCACCCAGTTTGCAATCAGAAATCCGGAGCACCGGTTCCTGGAGCGTATTCTCCAGCTTGTCTCAGAGGAAATAGGACGTTTTGAAGAGAAGCATAAAAAGACCATTGTAAAAATAAGCGGGGTATGCGGTGAGACAGACCAGGCTGTGAGCGAGGCTGTTCTGGCAAAAAGGATGGGTTACGATGCAGTACTCTTAAGCCCTGGCGGCTTAGGGCATTTGACAGAGGAGGAACTTCTGGAACGCACAAAGGCTGTGGCTGAAATCATGCCCGTCATTGGTTTTTATCTTCAAACAGCAGTGGGGGGCAGGCGGTTTACATACAGGTATTGGGAAAACATTTGCAGGATTCCCAATGTAGTAGCCATAAAGTGTGCTTCCTTTAACCGGTATTCTACGGTTGATGTGATGCGCGCCGTTGCTTTCTCAGGACGGGAAGAGAAAATCGCGCTTTACACCGGTAATGACGATAATCTGCTTGTGGACCTCTTAACGCCCTACCGCTTTACCGTGGATGGAGTTGAACGGAACATTGGTTTTAGGGGAGGATTGCTGGGACACTGGTGCGTATGGACGAAAAAAGCAGTTGAGCTGTTTGAAAAGGTTAAGCATATACAGGGACAGGACTGCATCCCCGCAGATTTATTAACGCAGGCAGCGGAGCTAACGGATATTAACGGAGCATTTTTTGATGCGGCTCATGAGTTTGGAGGATGTATCCCCGGACTCCATGAGATACTTAGGAGACAAGGGATCTTTAAAAACACATTGTGTCTGGATCCAAAGGAGACCATATCTCAGGAACAGATAGAGGAAATCAACCGGATATACAGGATGTACCCCCAATGGAATGATGATATATTTGTTGCAGGCAATTTGGATAGATGGGGCCTTGATATATAAGCAGGCAGAAGGGAGAATATGGTATGGGGAACAGAGATAAGAAAACGGACCGAGAAGGGGGCTGGCTGAGGCAGCTGATATCATCCCTGGGTCCAGGGCTCATCATAGCAGCAACGGTATTTGGCGCGGGAAGCATCATAACAGCATCCAAAGCAGGGGCATCGGCTGGATATTCATATCTGTGGGTATTGGCGCTGGCGGCTGTATTTATGATAACTTTTACAAAGATAGCGGCTAAAATCGGCTGTGTGGGCGAGAAGAGTATGCTGGGACATATTGAGGACAATTATTCAAGAGGCATGGCAGTTTTGTTTGGACTGTGCTGTTCCTTGATTTGTACAGGATTTCAAGCCGGGAATAACATTAACACAGGGGTTGCGTTAAACGCATTGTTTCCGTTTATGGGAATAAAAGTGTGGATTATTGTCAGCTTTTTGATAATCATGGTATTGATTTGGAGATCCAGCAGTTTTTATCAGCTCCTGGAAAAAATAATGACAGTGATGGTACTCATCATGCTTGTTTGCTTTGCCGGTAATATTGTATTCTTTTTTGGCCGGATTCATTACGGTGAATTGGCCTTGGGATTTATCCCGGGCAAGGTAAGCGGATGGCAGATTATCGTGTCAATGTCTGCAACTACCTTCAGTATAGCAGGAGCTGCCTGCCAAAGTTATCTGGTTCAGGGGAAGGGGTGGACCATGGATAATTATGATAAGGCAGGACGGGATTCCACGGCCGGAATTATCATTTTGTCATGTATTACAGCTATCATACTGATAACCGCAGCCACCATCCTGCCAAAAGGAGCGGAGATTACCAGTGTTCTATCCATCGCGGCACTGCTGAAACCTTTACTGGGAGAATTTGCAAACGGGCTCTTTCTGCTTGGATTTTTTGCGGCCGTATTCTCTTCTGTGATAGCAAATGCGGTTATTGGAGGAACGTTCCTTGCAGACTCACTGAAATTAGGAAAAACCATCAATGATTTCTGGGTAAAGATGTTCTCAAGCATCATCATTGCCCTGGGAGCCTGCGTGGGACTGATATTTGGCTCCAATCCCATTCAGCTGACAATCATGGCTCAGGGAGCTACCATTATCGGAGCGCCTCTGGTAACCGTGATGTTGATGCTTTTGAGCAGTAAAGAGAGTGTATTGGGAAAACATAAAAATAGTAAGGTGACCACAGTAATTGGATGGGTAGCGGTTTTATGGGTGGTATTCCTGTCCGTCAACCAGATATTATTGTGGAATGGAATCGCTTTGTAGCAGTCCCGCATGACTTTTCCCATTGAATACCAACCGGAACCGCACTATAATTAAATAGATTCATGACAGGTCAACGGTAATTTTTTTCTGCTGTGAGTAATAATAAAAATACAGGAGAAACTTGTTTAGAGTGCTTTACACCTGTACTGGGCGAACGAGTCAAATGAATCATCCGGAGAATACAAAATGCGAGAGGAGCGAAACAATGAGCAAAGCGTACGGTGAGTTACAGACATATATGGATAAGGCCATGGCCATCAAGACAGCCATGACACTGTTTGAGTGGGATAATGAGACACTGGCCCCCAGGGAAGCGGGAGAGCTTACCTCCAAGGTGATCGGGGTTCTGTCAGGGGAATATTTTCAGGCAGTGACCTGCGATGAGATGAAAAAACTGCTGGAGAAATGCCGGGGTGATAAAAGCCTGACCACGGCAGAGGCTGCCAATGTAAGGGAGCTGCTGGAAGAGAGGGAACAGATCTGCCCCATTCCCCAGGATGAATACCAGGAATTCGCCCGTCTCACAGCCAGGGCTACCAGCGTTTGGGCCAGGGCCAAAAAGGACCAGGATTTTGAAGCGTTTGCCCCAACCCTTGAAAAGGTCATCGGATTCCAGAAAAAGTTTGCGGGTTACAGGGCAAAGGATGGAAAGAAGCTGTACGATGTGATGCTAGATGACTATGAAAAGGGTTTTTCCATGGAGAACCTGGACCGGTTTTTCAGTGTGCTGAAAAAACAGCTGGTGCCGTTTCTCAAAAAGGTGATGGAAGAGGGAAAGATGATTGAGGATTCCTTCCTAAAGGGCGATTACCCGGAGGAAAAGCAGGAGGAGCTGGGGCGGTTCCTGGCGGAATATGTGGGATTTGACTTTGACCGGGGCGTTATGGCGGTCAGCGCCCATCCTTTTACCACCAACCTTCACAACAAGGATGTGCGCATCACCACCCATTACACGGACTGTGTGGACAGTTCCCTGTTTTCTGTGATCCATGAGGCCGGGCATGCCATCTATGAGCTGGGCATAGGGGATGACCTGACGCTCACGCCTGTGGGCCAGGGGGCCAGCATGGGGATGCATGAGTCCCAGTCACGGTTTTTTGAGAATATTATCGGGCGCAGCCGTTCCTTCTGGGTTCCCATATATGACAGGGTGCAGGCCATGTTTCCGGAACAGTTGGGCAAGGTGAACCTGGACCAGTTCGTGGAGGCGGTCAACAAAGTGACTCCGGGCCTAATCCGCACAGAGGCCGATGAACTGAGCTACAGTCTCCATGTGCTGATTCGATATGAGATTGAGAAGATGCTGATAGAGGAAGATTTGGACGTGGAGAAGTTGCCCCGGCTCTGGGCTGACAAATATGAGGAGTATCTGGGCGTGCGTCCAGAGAACCCGGCGGAGGGAGTGCTCCAGGACATCCACTGGTCCCAGGGATCCTTTGGATATTTCCCGTCCTATGCCCTGGGCAGCGCTTTTGGAGCCCAGTTATATTATCATATGAAGGAAATCATGGATTTTGACAGCCTGCTTAAGGATGGCAGGGTGGATGTGATACGGGATTACCTCAGGGAACACATTCATCAGTATGGTAAGTTAAAAGACAGCCGTCAGATACTGAAGGATGTGACCGGGGAGGATTTTAATCCGGAATATTATGTCAGGTATTTGAAGGAGAAGTACTCCAGGTTATACGGGCTGGAGAGCAAGGGCTAAATATAAAGAATATAAACCGGGAATAATCAATATATAAGAAAGCGCTGGTCTATTTAAAATTAGTATTAAATAAATCAGCGCTATTTATTTGTATTAGAGTCCTATGAGTAGCGACACTCAAAAAGATCGCTATCGCCAAAGTATTCCAAAAGTGATTTAATATAATTGCGCATAAGCGGCAGGCTCAGTGAAGCACCTATAAAGGCATTTATATTTCCAATTTCTACAAATTTTCCCTGGCGGAATTTTGAGACGGTTTGTCCTTCCAAACTGGGAGGAAGACTGCCGTCTTTTGCCTTTTTTTTGATGAACTGAACCATTTCCTCAGTATTACCGTCAAAGTTACCATTGGCGATTAATTTGCTGCAATCGTAAAAGCAGTCTACAGTAGTATATAAGTCCCGTATTTGCTGTCTATCTAAAGGGGCGGCATTTTTCGTCAGAATTTTTTCCATGACATACAGATACATTTCAATAGCGGAATCAGCATGTCTCTTTTCGCCGTATATTTCATAGTCCAAGGGAATGCTTCTCTTGGAAACGTCCTTTTTTTGTGAGCCATAAGAAGAAAGCTCTGATAAATTCAATATATTTATAAATATCTCTAATGTGCCTGTGGGAATAGAATTTTTGCTGTCTTTCAGAAGTTTTGTATAGGTTTCCAGTACTCCCCATAATTCATCCCACTCATCGGATATACCGGCTTCCTCTAATTGTTCTTTTAATGAATATAATTCAGGTATATTTTTTGGGGCTTTATATAGGTAAATATCTGCATCTGTATTCGCCAGCTCATCCTGATACTCTGGATTGGTTATATATTCCAAAAGGCAGACTTGTTTACCTTCAACGGTCATAGAAAGATATTTGGCATTTATCAAAACAAATTGGTAAAGTTTTGGATATGAAAGTTGAATTCCCAATACACCTAAAAGTAAAATGTTTTTAAAATCGGGTGTGCTGTTGATGCCCTGCGTACAATTAACCATGCTGTTTAAAGCGTAAACATTAAGGAGCCTTTTTATTGCGCGCGGGTTGTTTGTAGTACATGTTTTCATTAGTTTAAATAAATTATCACTTAATTCAGAATCATTCACAGTGATACCAAATCTCCCCAGCATGTTTGTTACATATTTTTCCACATTATAATAATTAGTGGGCACCATGAAAGGCAATTGTATTATTTTTTCAAAAAAGCTTCGGGCCTTACTTTCCCGGGTCTCTCCAAATTTAGCCTTTACCCCCCTGATTACCACGTCGTAATCAATGGCAAGAACGAAGATACATTTCTTACAATCCAGATAATTTTTTATGATTTCCATTAGTTCAACTGCCCGGCAGGGATCGATCCGGTCCAGATCATCAATGAAAAAGACAATTCTGTCATATTTATTTTGATAACAGCTGTAATCAACAAATGATTCGAACGTATCCTTAAATTTTCGGATGGATTGAGATTCCGTATTCAAATATTTTTGGTAATCCCATTCATTGTCTTTGCTGAGTGTATTTGCAATTATATTTGTGATATTATTAACTCCTGTTTTTTCTTGGAACACTCTGTCCATATAATTGGAAGATATTACCTTTAATAACTTATATATGTCTTTTACCGGGTCCGCTTTATTGAGAGATTGACTGCTGCATACATCCTCTCCTTCAAAAACCTGTTCTATTAAATCTGTAATGAACATTATGTTTAAGCGTGAGGCGGAATCAAACTGGGCGTATTGCCAGGTGTTAAACCATATGGATTTATATTTAAAATTTTTGGTATGGTCAAGCTGCTCCCGTACCATGTTCATGATACTAGTTTTGCCGCTGCCCCATTCTCCCTGGATGGCAATTGTCAATGGGGTTTCACAACTTTTTATAAAGTTGGCAAGTCCGTTTATATAATGCTTGATATCAAATTCATCTTCGTATGCAGGTAAATCCGTAACGGAAATTATCTTTGTATCATTTGCTCTCACCAGCAGGTCCTCCAGTATGTATTAATTGATGCCATATGAAATTATGGGTTTTGTAAAATTATATCATAACATGCCATGTGTGGATAGAACCATCTTATAAGTATGGAATAATTTAGATAGAAGCAGGTTGTCCCTTGTATTAAACCGTCCCTGTATGGTAGAATGACTCTGAGTAAGAAATACCAACAACAAAGGAGAACGGATATGTCTGACTGTAGGAAGTATGTGGATTATATAATGGAGCAGGCCAAGAACCTGTTAGCCATTGACAGTCCTTCCGGATACGGCAGGGAAGTGACGGAGTACCTGTTAAAGGAATTGGAGGCATTGGGGGTGCAGGCCCGGCGCACGGTTAAGGGAGGCGTCATCGCTGATTTTGGCGGCAGGAATAAGGAAGACGGGATCCTGCTGGAGGCCCACTGCGACACCCTGGGAGGCATGGTTGCCCAGATTAAGGAAAACGGCAGGCTGAAGCTGACTAACATAGGAGGCATGAAGCCGGCCAATGCCGAGGCTGAGAATGTGCGTATTATTACCAAGGCGGACGGAATCTATGAGGGAACCTGCCAGCTGGTGGATGCCTCCGTACATGTAAACGGCAGCTATGAAAAGACCGAGCGCACATGGGATACGGTGGAAGTGCTGGTGGACGAGGACGTTACGTGCAGGGAGGATGCAGTGAAACTTGGCATCATGCCCGGCGACTATGTGTGCTTTGAACCCAGGACAAGGATTACCCCATCCGGATACATCAAGAGCCGTTTCCTGGATGATAAGCTGTCTGCAGCTATTTTGATGGGTTATGCCAAGTATCTTAAGGATGAGTCCGTGACACCTGAGCGCCGGGTGTATGCCCACTTTACCATCTATGAGGAAGTGGGGCACGGCGGTTCTGCCTCTGTTCCGGAGGGCGTAACCGAAGCCTGGTCCGTGGACATGGGCTGTGTGGGAGAGGGCCTTCAGTGTACGGAGCGTGAGGTATCCATCTGTGCAAAGGACAGCGGCGGACCCTATAACTACGATATCCTGTGCCGCCTGGTGGAGCTGGCCAAGGAGCATGGAATCGGCTATGCCGTGGACGTGTATCCACATTACGGCTCTGATGTTGAAACGACCCTGAAATCAGGCCATGACGTGCGCCATGCTCTGATTGGACCGGGCGTCTACGCATCCCATGGATATGAGAGAAGCCACAGGGACGGTGCTGAGAATACGTTCAGGCTGATTCAGGCATATATCGGGTAAGTCTGGGAAAATATTATGGAATCCCATCCTTGACAGTGAAAAGGAAGCAAACACCGCTGGAATCCTCATTCTGTAAGGCTTTCTCAGCGGTGTTGCTTCGTTTTAATAGATAGTCTTTTTTCTCCTGGGGAGAACTTATAACAAGATTCTTATTAGGCTCCTGTATGTAAGCGGATGCTTCCTGAGCCGTATGCCTTTTATCAATAAAACATGCAAAATTTTCATGGCAGCCAGGGGATGCCTTACTTAGATTTCCAACTTAACAGCAGTAGTTGGAGGTTTATCTATCCATAAATGAAAATCAGCAGCATCCGGCAGCTGAATTAGCGGAAAACCGGGGAATGGGGAAAGCTTGGCAGAACAGATTTTGGAACATGTTACCCGGAAGGGGACAGACTATGGTAAAATGAAATCATCAAATAAGCATGGAGCGCAGGAGGATTATGAAAAAAGGTATATTGATATGTGTGCTGATTGCCGGTGTGCTGGTGTCCACCGGATGTTCCGGGAGCCGTGTGAAGGCTCCTGAGCGGGTGTTTGAACCTGAAGAGGCATTTTTTGAGATTCCCCACAGCAGCTTTGAAGCGGAGTGGCTGGAGGGAGGCATGAAGGATGAGGACGGCCATGTCTATGAGGAGGTCTATGATTTTGTTCTGGCCATGGACAGGGCGGTGATTCCCTACACTGTGTCCGGAAAGCTGATCCAGACCTGTGAATATAACCCCTCTGAGGGCAGCTGGAATGTGGAGCGCCGCACAGAGGACGTAACCCAGGAAATGGATCTCACCAAGTACCGCTGGAAGCTGGAAAATGATCCTGTGTACGAATACACGGAGACTTTCATCAAAACCGGTCCCAATACCTTTGAGACCGGGGAGCCGGATCATCCCACGGGTATTTATTTTACAGTGGATATCTTGTCCGGCGGCACGAATCTGAAGGATGAGAGCGGGAGGACCAACCTGCCTGGCGGACAGTGGACCGCCAGACTCTATCTTGAATCCGACAACCTTTTGGGGGGTAACTTCAAGGGGGAGGCGGCCATTGATTTGCTGGGCGGTTTTTACGGCTACAATGATTTGCGGTGGGTGGTGACCATTGATGAGCTAAAGCGTGTGGAAAAGGAGCTGAATACCACGGATGAGGAACGGGCCAATGAGCTGCAGGAGGGATTCAGAAAGTCATTTCCAGAGGCAGACAGCTTCGAGGTCATGGATTTTGAACTTATACAGGACTGCAATAAGGAGCTGGCTTCCTCAGACTTCGGCGATGTGGGTGTGGACGCGGCGGCAGCTGCAAAGGACAGGGACGGCGCATTGATGGGCTGGGTGGTGAATGCCCATTCAAAGGACAGTTACATGGGAAATGTGGCTGTCTCCGTGGCGTTTGAGAGCGGCGGCACCATCCGCGGCCTGGAGTTCCTGGTGCTGGAGGATACGCCCGGACTGGGCATGAGAGCCAGTGAGGATGTCTTTAAGGAACAGTTTGAAGGAAAGGGCAGAGAGGCTTTGACTGTGACGGATTCCGGGAATCCCGGGGATTCGCAGATAGACGCCATCAGCGGGGCAACCATTACGTCCAAAGCGGTCACAAACGCAGTCAATGGGGCCATGTACTATGTACATCATTACACAGAAGCAGGAGAGCAGGCCTTGTAACTGTTTTGCACCCGCACCGGCTGAACGGCTGCATTTGCGCATCCGCCTGCATGCAGGAGTCCAATAAAAATCTCCTGAATATTATATAATAACCTAAATATCGCCTGCCGGCGCGAGCACGGTGCGGCGATATTTTTTGTGCTGTAAAAGGCATGGCACATAGGTATGTCCTTCTGTTCATATATTAATGATAGGGGAGTGCCGTGACACAGGTAAGCTTCCCATGTCAGCATACAGGAAGGAGGGGATTGGATTTTGTGAATAAACGCATCATATGGGCGGCCCTTACCGGGCTCATGGTGCCTTATGTAGGGACCCTTGCATGGACAGGCACAATCCGGGGAGAGGAGCTGCGCTATGAGCAGCAGAAGGAAATATCCGGCAGACGGCGGATTCTTTTGGACCGGACCAGCGGCTCCTACTATATGGATATGGAGGAATACCTGCCCGGAGTTATTGCCAGGCAGATACCGGTGGAGTACGAGCCGGAAGCACTGAAAGCCCAGGCCATTATTGCCAGGACATACATATGCAGGCAGATGGAGGGCACCGGGGATGGGGAGGAGATAGCGGAATCCGCCCTGGATATGGATTATCTGGAGGCGGACCAGTTAAAAAAGCTGTGGGGTTCCAGCCGGTTCCCGGAATATTACAAAAAACTGGAGGACGCGGTCAAGGCCACCTCCGGCATTGTCATGACCTACGAGGGAAAATGCATTGACCCCATGTATTGCAGGGCCACAGCGGGCATGACCAGGCAGGGGGATTTTACTCATCCCTATCTCCAGACCGTGGACTGTCCCGGGGACGTGGAGGCAGAGGGATACATGCAGATGCTTTCCTTTTCCAGGGAGTCGTTTGTGTCGGATATCAACAGCATACCGGCCGGGGAATCCGGCTCCAGGACCATTGAGGCATCCCAGGTACCGGACACCATACAGATTGTGTCCAGGGACGATGCCGGGTATGTGGATACCGTGCAGATTGGCAGCGCGGGCTATACAGGCGAGGAGGTACAGTATGCCCTGGGCCTGGCTTCCTCCTGCTTTGTGCTGGAGCCCTATGAGGACGGAATCAGGGCAGTGGTGAAGGGTATCGGGCACGGCTACGGGCTGAGTCAGGCCACTGCCAACGAGAAAGCAAAGGAGGGATGGAAGGCCGAAGATATCCTTGGATATTTTTATAAAAATATTGCTTTCATTTCTGAATAAGTAGCCTTGGTTTGGTAAGAATAGTACCGAGGTGATAAACGTGAAAGAGAAAGTAAACCAGATGTTCAAGGATAAGCTGTTTCTTGTCATGCTAGTGTTAGGCCTGCTGACTATAGTAGCCGCAGCAGGAGTGATTACCGTACAAAGAGGAAAAGGTAATGAGACGAATCCATACCTTGAAGTGCCCCAGCCAGAAATGATTGCCCAGGAGACCGCACCGGAAATGCCGCAGGTGGCAGGTGCCTCCGATGCGGCAAAAGAGACACAAAAGAGCGAGCCGGCTCCTACCAAGGCAGCCGTGGCCCAGAACGCCAACCAGGGAAATGATCTGGCGGCGGAAGCTGGAGCGGGAAAGGATGCAGCTGATGCGCTGGTGCTGAATTTTACAGATACCAGCAAGATGGAATGGCCTGTAAAGGGAAATGTGCTTCTGGACTACAGCATGGACCAGACCATTTATTTCCCTACCCTGGACCAGTACAAATGCAATCCCGGCCTTGTAATCCAGTCTGATGTGAGTACTCCGGTGGGTGCCCCGGCCAATGCCAGGATACTGGAAGTTGGCTCCAATGAGGAAATCGGAAATTACGTTGTCATGGACCTTGGCAATGAGTACACAGCCACCTGCGGCCAGTTAAAGGAAGTCTGCGCGGCAGAGGGCGAGTATCTGAAAAAGGGACAGACCCTGGGCTACGTGTCAGAGCCTACAAAGTATTATTCCGTGGAAGGCGTCAATGTATTCTTTGAGCTGAAGCATCAGGATAAGACGGTGGACCCCTTAGATTATATGGAATAGGGTCCGGAACATTATCGGGAAAACGTAAATAGCGGAAAGTAATCCGGGAAGAGCAGAAAGCAGACAGATGTTTTCTGTTCTTCCTTTTTGCACGTAAAATAAGGGAAAAACCGCCTCATAACAAGAAAGTACCATCCCGGAATGAAAGTACAACTCAGAAAAACACGAAAGTATTCCTCCGGCATTGATTGCAAATTGACTAAAAACCCTGCGGTATTGTATGATTGGGCTGTACAAATTGAACATGCAAGCTTGCAGCATATGTGAAATGGTAGAAAAGCAGGATAAACAGAGAGAAAACATAGTGTATAGGAGGATTATGATGAATAAGAAAATGATTGCGCTTTTAACCTGTGCGGCCATGTCCGCGTCAGCCATGACAGGATGCGCTTCTTCAAATGCAGGAGCATCCGGTGAGGGAAATACAGCGGCAGCAGGGGACGGCAGCGGAAAGGTTACCATAAAGGTACTGGACAATTACGGAGGAATGGTGGAGGAGATGATTTCCGTATATGAAAAACTAAACCCGGAAGTAAACATTGAGTATGAGTATGTTCCATCGGACTCCTACTATTCTAAATTTACGGCGCTGAATGTGGCAAACGAACTGCCGGATGTGGTCATGACCAACTCCCAGTTCATCGGGGACCAGGTGCAGAGCGGCCTGCTGGTGGACCTGACTGACGCAGTGGAAAACGGACAGAATTATGAGAAGGATGCAAACTGGGGAGAGACGATCAACCCCACTCTGTTAAGCAACTGTAAGGCTACCCTTAAGGCAATTGGTTCCGACTATGCGGACAAGCTGTACGGCGTGCCCTTTACCATGACTACGGTGGCTGTTATCTACGATAAGAATGTATATAAGGAATTGGGACTGAATGTGCCGTCCACATGGGAAGAGTTTGAGAAAAACTGCGAGGCCATAAAGGCAGCAGGCAAGATTCCTGTATCCATGCAGCAGCAGAACATGGACTGGTGGCCGAGAATCTTCTGGGACCAGTACTGCCGTGAGGAGCTGGACGCCAATCCCAACGCCTTTGAGGACGGTTCCATGACCTTTTCTTCTGAGAGCGTGAAAAAGGGCCTTGAAAAGTTCAAATATATGTGGGACCAGGGATGGTTCCCGGAGTCAGGCCTTACCGGCAACAGGGAGACCATGCAGCAGCTCTTTGTGCAGAAGGAACTGGTGCAGGTTATGCTGCAGCCGAACTACCTTTCCTACCTGACGGAAAATGTGCCTGAGGGAGTGGAGCTGGCTTCCTATGCCCTGCCGGGCGTGGAGGGAAAGCCAGCCAGATGTCTGGGCGGATCCAGCAGTATCTGGGCAGTGACCAATTCCTCTAAGCACCAGGAGGAGGCCATCGAGTTCGTGAAGTTCATGACATCCAAGACTGCGTTTTCGGAAGATTACGCAAAGTTCATCAACCCCGGACTTACCAATTTTGAGCTGACCAGCGACAACGAGGCCATGCAGGGATATATTGATGCAGGCAAAAACGGTTTCATCCCCGACATCTATGTGCCGGTGAACATAACCACGGAAATCCAGAACACGTTCCTGACGGATCTGGAGCCCAATTACCTATTAGGCACCTATGACATAGATTATGTGACGGATCAGCTGAACCAGCTCTATGAGGAGACCTATCTGTCCAACCTGAACTGACACAGGGCATAACCGCAGGCAGTATAACCATAGGCGATATAACTGCAGGCGATATAACTGCAGGCGATATAACTGCAGGCCGTATAACCGCAGGAAGTATAACCGCAGGCAGCATCATCACAGGCAGTTTCACCAGACATAGCCCGGAAATCAGGCTGTAAGGCAAGGCGGCGCAGGAACAGGCACAGGTTCCTGCGCCGTATCTGGCAATGCCCGTCCCAATAGGAGGAGATATAACAATGAAATCATCCCAAACATTAAAAGAAAGAAAGGAAATGATGACAGCGCTGGCCCTGATTGCCCCCACCATCATTGTCATGGTCATTTTCCTTTACATACCCTTTGTTAACGCGCTGCAGACCAGTTTTTACAAGTACAATGGTCTGGGAGCCCTGGAACATTTTGTGGGGCTTAAGAATTATGCCAAGGTACTGGCGGACCCCAAGTTTGTCCGTTCCCTGTGGAACACATTTTACCTTATCATGGTCAGCTTTCTTGCCATTCCCATCGGGTTTGTGTTTGCCTATATCCTGTATGTGGGCGTACCGGGCAAGAAAATCTTCAATGCGGGTCTGTTTATCCCCTATCTGATATCCATGGTGGTGGTGGGATGTATATGGAGAATCATCTATGACCCAACCATCGGACCGGTGGACCAGTTCCTTAAGATGGCAGGACTGGGAAAGTATGCAAAGGCCTGGCTCAGCCGTCCTGAGACAGCCCTTTGGGCCATTGCGGTTACCTGGATATGGCGCTCCCAGCCATTTAATATGCTGATTATGTATGCCAATATCACAAAAATGCCTGAGGATTTCCTGGAGGCGGCCCAGATTGACGGCGCTAATTTCCGGCAGAAGCTGTTTTACATTATCATCCCCTATTTAAAGCCCACCTTCGCGGTGCTGGCCATGCTGACCGTAACCAACGGACTCAGGCTCTTTGACCTGATATGGGTCATGACCCAGGGCGGACCGGGAGGCGCCTCCGACGTCATGACATCCTATATTTACACAAAGGCATTTACAAACAGGGACTTCGGCGCTGGTACGGCTGCCTCCGTCATACTGATGCTTATTATGGTGGCGATTATGGCGGTTAAAACCATTGTCCAGAAGAAAAGGGCAGGGAGGGCTTTATGATGAATAAGAAAAATGTATATAAATTATTTCTGTTTCTTTTTATGCTGCTGGCATTTTTTATATCCGTATACCCTCTTTTGTGGGTGGTCATCCAGTCCCTTAAGACAGAGACTGAGTTTTTGAAGAGTATCTGGACCCTGCCGGCCAGGCTCAATTTCCAAAACTATGCCACGGCCTGGAACGATGCCGGCATGTCCCGGTATTTCATGAACAGCGTGGTGGTTACCCTGGTAACCACTGCCGTGAACCTGGTGTTTGTCACCTGCGCCGGATATGCCTTTGCAAAGCTTACATTTCCGGGCAAGACCTTCTTTTATTACATGATCATCTTCAATCTGCTGATACCCACGGCTATTATTCTGCTCCCCATGTTTACCATGGTGAACCGGATGCATCTGGTCAATACCCTTCCGGCCCTGGTATTTCCTTATTTCCAGGGGTTTGCTCCCATGGGACTGATTATCTGCCGGAACTATTTTGAGGATCTGCCCGATGAGTTAATGGAGGCGGGGAAGCTGGACGGATGCAGCAACATGCAGGTGTTCCGCAAAATCATGCTGCCCCTGGCAAAGCCCATCCTGGCCACCATGGCCATTCTCTCGGCCATGCAGGTGTGGAATGAATACCTGTGGGCTCTGACCTCCATTACGGACGAGAGCAAATATACGCTTTCTGTGGGTGTGGCCCTGTTCAATAAGAAAACGGAGACAGTGGGTTATACTCCTGTGTTTGCAGCCCTGTCCATCAGCGCTCTTGTGATTGTGGTGGTATACCTGTGTATGCAGAAGAATTTTGTTAAGTCCATTGCCGCCGGTGCGGTGAAGGGATAGGAGGAAGGGTATGGATTTGATTCGTGATTTTAAGGACCCGGGAAGGGAATACAGCGTGCTGGCCTTCTGGTTCTTAAACGGGGAACTGAAAAAGGAACGCCTGGCCTGGCAGATTGGCCAGATGGTGGAAAAAGGCGTGTACGGGGGCTTTATGCACCCCAGGGCCTACCTTAAGACTCCTTATCTGGAGGATGAGTGGTGGGACGCTGTCGGGGTCTGTGTGGAGGAGTCCAGGAAACAGGGATTTGCTCCCTGGCTCTACGACGAGTATGCCTGGCCCAGCGGCACCGCAGGTAGTACCTTTGATTATGGATTCCAAAAGCCTTCCAGGATACTGTCTCGGGGAAGGGACAACATGGCAAAGGGACTCTGGGCGGTGAAAAAAGATGCCGGGAATAGGGGCTGCGGGAATGAAGGTGCCGGAAATGAGGGCGGCGGAAATCAGGGAAGCGGAAATCAGGGCGGCGCCAACCCGGATGCCGCCAACCCGGAGGATAAGGGACAAAGCGGCGCCAATCCGTCCTCAATGCCGTACCGCGTGGTTAAAAGAGATGGTTTTATCTATGAGTTTTATGAAAAAGTATTAGAAAAGGCCGTGGACTATCTGAATCCCGAAACCATTGCCTCCTTCATAAAACTGACCCATGAGGAATACAGAAAGCGGTGGGGGGAGGATTTTGGGAAACTGATACCGGGTATCTTTTTTGACGAAATCTACATGATGGGAAATCCCCTGCCCTGGACGGACCGGCTGCCTGGACGGTTCCGGGAGACATACGGTTATGACATACTGGACGAGCTTCCTTCTCTTGTGGACGGCGTGTCTGAGCGGGACAAACAGGTGCGAAAGGATTATTTCTCCCTCGTAACCGCCATGTATGAGGAAGCGTTTTTCAGGCAGATATCAGACTGGTGCGGGAAATACGGTCTTAAGCTGACAGGCCACACAGAGGAGTTTTTGTGGGAACATCCCAGAAGGCAGGGCGATTATTTTAAGACCATGCGCCATCTCATGGTGCCGGGCTCTGACTGCCACGATTACCGGTACCGGTATCCCAGAAGGATTACATACTGCGAGCCCAAGTATTCTGTGTCCGTGGCCAGAATATATGGAAAAGAGAGGGCTATGTCGGAAGCCCTGGGAGGCGCGGGATGGAACTGCACCATGGAGGAATTTAAAAAGGGAATCAATACTCTGGCCGCCATGGGAACCGGCATGTTCATCCTCCATGGATTCTACTACGAGTGTGACCACCAGGGTTCCCAGAGTGACTGGCCCACCAGTTTTTTCTATCAGAATCCTTACTGGGACTATTTTAAAATATTTGCCGACTACATAAGGCGTCTATCCTTCATGAACAGCCAGGGAAATCCTGTGGTAGATTACGCCATCCTGTATCCCATAGGGGACATGGATGAAAATATGGAGAACGGAGAGGAAAATCCCGCAGGTCAGGCCATAAACAACGGATTCCACCAGGCCCTCAACTGTATGATTGAGCACCAGCTGGACACGGATATGGTGGACGAGGAATCCATTTTAAATGCTCATATATGTGACGGAAAGCTGTGCCTGGGGCAGCAGCGTTTTAAAGTGCTCCTCCTTCCGGAAGGGGGAAGCCTGATGGAAGAAACCGTGGCAAAGCTGGAAGCATGGACAAAGGCCGGAGGCAGCGTCCTGTTTTACAGGACCGGTCTGGCTCACGAAAACCGGTCCGGCGAAAACAGGGCTGGCGGGGACAGGGCGAACGGATGCAGCGTAAACGGATACTGGGACACGGTCCTCAGGGGAAATGTACACAGCATCAGCCGTATTCCGCAAGCAGCAGCCGGACTGGCTGCGCCGTCCGCATCCGTGATTTACGGAAATACCGGAAACATCTTTTTGAATCATAGAACGGCAGGGAATGTTGACTATTATCTGGTGGCCAACAGCAGCGATGAGAGGCGTAATCTGGTGCTGTCTTTCAGCCATGCTTCTACACCGGTCCTTTTGGATATTGAAAAAGGGGATATGGTGCAGGCTGTATACACTCAGGCGGGCACCGCCCAAATGTGCGGAGGCCGTCAGGCAGGCAGCGGTGTCCTGATATACATGGATTTGGAACCGGGAGAAGCTGTCTACGTACTGTTTGGTTTGGAGGAAGATACAATCAGACAGGCAAAACCGGCCCTTACGGGGGATATCCGGTGGGAGGAAGAGTGGATTACAGGAAAATGGGATTTTCTTCCCCTTTCCCCGTCCGGCCCGAATCATGGAGATAATGCACACAATGAAGAGAGTACGGATCTGGAAATCCCAATCGCAGAATTCACCTCTGATGTATCCTCCGGAACAGAGACCATCCGGATCTGCAACCAATCCGGGGAGGAGGGGAGCTGCGGCCGCCATATGAGCCTTTGGAATGGACGGTGGATTACACGCAGACGAAGCTGGAATGACCAGCTGGATGCATCGGATCTGTATTTCAGAAAGACGGTATTCCTGGAACATGCGCCTGAAAAGGCGGAGTTCTGCGCGGCAGCGGTGGATTCCTTTGAGTGCTTTATCAACGGGACAATGGTTTACAAAGGAATCAGCAACGGAGAGCCGGTGGTATTTGGTGATAAGGGCCAGCTGACCCAGGGGGAGAATATTCTGGCATTCCATGTAACAAACCGCAACCCGCTTCATGATGTATATGTCTGCTCCGCAGAGGAGCTGCCCCCAGACCGGTTTATTTCCCTTCTTATGGAAGGAATCATCGTTCAGGGAACAAACGTGGAAGTTGTGAAAAGCGACAGCACCTGGATTGTAAATGACAGTCTGATTAAAGGGTGGGAACAGCCGGATTCGGACGGGCGGTTTACGGCAGCCGGCTTTGATGTCCGGAAGGTCCTGAATTTCAATTATACAGGTCTGGAGCATGTGTGGCTGAAAGCCTGGGAGAGGGGAAAACCGCCTTTGAAGCCGTGGGGGGACCTTCCGTTATTTGGGCAGACCCTGACCTATCCCAGAAAGCTCTGGTATACAGTCACAATACCTGCCGGAGCGTCAGTTCTATATGAGCCTGTTACAACCGGAGCAGCGGTCTGTATGCTGGACGGCAAAGAGGTGCATTGGGAAAATGGCGTACACATACTCCCGGACAATGAGCGCATTCACATACTCACCATACAGATAACGGCAGGCGGATGCAGCGACGGTCTGAAACAGCCAATCCGCGTAACCATGAAGGCAGTTGCTGTCAATCTTTCGGACTGGCGTATGCTCGGACTTCCGTGGTTCTCCGGAAGGTGCAGGTATACAAACACATGGTCCGTGGAGCAACTGGAGGGCACGTACATGCTGGAGCTTGGCGGGGTAAACCACTGTGCCCAAATCTGGATCAACGGCAGGCTGGCAGATACAAGGCTGTGGCGTCCCTATAGGGCGGACATCACTTCCCTGCTCAGGCCCGGGGAAAATGAGATTACCATATTGGTATCCAACCTGGCCTCCAATGAACGGCGCCACATGCTGGTGGACGAGGGAATGGCCCTGGGATGGAACCGGTACTGGAACGAGGACAACATGGACCGGGACAGCCGGAATTATGTGTCAGGCCTTCTGGGACCGGTAAGGCTTCTTCACATGATATCCCCAAAACCATAATATCCACCAGAACACCACGCAGGGTGATATGGCCCGTGGCTCCTATGACCGGTATGAGCATCCTGCCGTGGCCTACAAAGGAGTTGGCAAAGCCCGGGAAGATAATGGTAAGATAAGGACGGGCAGGTCCGGCCGCCTGGTCCGGTGGATGTATCAGACGGAGCAGGGGAGAACGGGCCGCCAGTCCGGCCAGGCTCAGGAATACCGTGAAGATACAACCTGCTGTCAGTGAGACAGGACAGAATGGCACCCTGGGAAGCAGACAGAGCCTGTATATCGGTTCTGCGTCGTGCGGCAGTATACGGGCTTATTTATCCTCAGCCTTTCTTTTCCTCTATATATTTTAGGGTGGAATAATAGAGAGCAACTAACGCTGATGAGAGTAAAATGCCTGCCACGATGTCTGTAAACCAATGAACTCCCGATATAAGCCGTCCTATTACTGTTACTGCAATCATCAAAACAGAAGCTATATCTATTGTCCACAGACAAACTTTTTTGTCACGTAAATAATAATGAAACTGCAGCATTGCTGTGGACATAATACAAATTACAATCATTGTATGAGAGGACGGAAATGATGCTTCTAAACTTTGGGAGAGAATTATGGGTCTATAATTGATGATTACAATTTCAAAGAAAACATAAATTATAATGACGATAAAATAAAATGCACCAAGCAATAGAATGCGTGGATCAACGTTCCAAATGCTTTTACGCTGTATGAGCTGGATTAGTCCCAGGATTGCAAAACCCAGAGCAATTACTATGGCAACAATACCTAACCAGTCAGTAATGTTATACCAAAGCAGGTTCACTCCAAAAAGGTTAAATACAAACTGATTCAGAGAAGCCAGTCCTATCGTAGACTGCTCCGGTCCGACAGGCTGTACATCAATGGTCTTGATTATAACAGTAAAAAGCATAAAAATCAGAAACAGAATTCCTGTTGTGATGATACATTTCTTTGATTTCTTTTGCATAGTATACATTCCTTTCTTTTGCTGTGATAAATTACTTGCCGACGCCCCTTGATTATCTATCCATGTAGCCCGGAGCACAAGAAACCTACCGTCACAATAGAGAAAAGCTCCGACACCAATCGTGTCAGAGCTTGTTTTTTAAGGATGTATGACTATTTTGTCCTGCTTTGCTGCAGCAATAAAAATATTTTTACTGCAAAAAACAAAAACAGCAGTATGGTTACATATGGTTCTCTTGCCGCAGCAAATAAACAGATTGCCGCAGCCCCTGTTGCAGCAGAAGCTTTTGAGATAATGCCACACAAGCGTTCTTTACCCAAAAAGATAAAAGCAAGTCTGGCAATTCCAAACCCAATTATGAGTAAATAAATAGCCCAATATATTCCAATATCTATATTTGATAAATGAGTGATTGACAGAAGATTTACATGATAAAAATGGCTGCCTTGGGGTTCTCCATAGATTGGTAATACAATAAGTGCAATTGCCAGTACATCTATTATTCCGCTGATAATGTTATGAATCCTATTAACATTAGAGTGGTTTTCGGCTTCTGCAAGGGTAATTAATTCTTCACTCGATAGCAGCTCATCTATGGTTATAGAAAAAAATCTGGAAATACATTTGAGTGACTCAATGTTAGGATAGCCTTTGCCGCTTTCCCATTTTGAAATTGCTGTTCGTGATACATATAATTGCTCTGCAAGTTGTTGCTGCGTTAAATTTTTCCCGATTCTAAGCTGTTGCAGTTTTTCGTTGAACTCCATGCCTGCCCTCCTGCCTGTTTTTTACTTTCATACGTATTATCTCTAGTTATATACGGACATACGAATAATAGCAACAAAATTTTGTAAATAATATGCTCTGTTACAATCAATACTATGCCGCATATGCTCATATCCAATCAATTTTGCAGACCGCCACAATTACAATAAGGACGTATTACTATATCCGCAATATCAGAGACAGGCTGTGTGGCTGCTCCGGCTGCAAGGTTTACCTTGTTCTTGTTGACTTCGCCGGATTGTAGTATAATTCCCTTAGTTAAAAGCAAGCACTTCATATAGACACTTATAAATGCTTCTATGACGATTCAGGGGCTTTAAATCAAAAAACAGGAAGAAACCAAAGGAAGGCAGAGTAGGATGCGTTTTGAAAAGGTGGGAATGGAAAAGCTGGAGGACCTGGTTAAGACGAGAATCCAGGTCCTGAGGGCGGCAAACAAACTGGATGGTTCGGCGGATATGGGACAGACGGAACAGGAATCCCGGACTTATTATGAAAAAAGTCTGGAGGATGGAAGCCATGTGGCCTATCTTGTATACGACGGGGACCTGATTATCGGAACTGGAGGAATCAGCTTCTATCAGGTCATGCCCACATACCATAATCCAACGGGAATGAAGGCCTATATCATGAACATGTATACGGACCCGGAGTACAGGAGAAAAGGCATTGCCATGAGAACACTGGATTTGCTGGTACAGGAAGCCTGGGGACGCGGCATCCGTTTCATTGCACTGGAGGCCACCGGCATGGGACGGCCGCTGTATGAGCGGTACGGCTTCTGCCGGATGGAGGACGAGATGTATCTGCCGGAATAACCTGCCGTAAGCCCGTCTGTATACCACAGGTATATAGACATCCGGTAAAATCCATGCTAGAATCAAGGCATAAAATGAGAAAGGGAGGAAATGACATGTTCCGTTTAGACGCGCAGAAAAGCCATAAACATCACGTACAGAAAGACGCTCACAAACAGCGTTTTGTTTGGATGCCCTTATGGTATGCGCATATTCAGGAACCGTTCATTTAGATGAATCATCTTCTGAATTCCTTTAGCCGCTTGTCCGTATGGGCAGGCGGTTTTTTAGTTCCATATAAGGAAAATGGCAGCTGTGGCAGATATGGAAATGCACCGGATTGTGGTTCCGGATGATGCGGGTTCAAATCCCGTCGGCCGCCCTCTGCAAAAAAGGAGGACGAAGATGAATTATCCAGTCATAAATCCGGTGGAAACAGGCCGGAGGATTAATAGATTGAGAAAGTCAAAGGGACTGAGCGTCCCGTACCTCAGGGACTATTTCGGATTTTCCACCACCAACGCCATATACAAGTGGCTGCGGGGAGACACACTGCCCAGCCTGGACAATATGTTTGCGCTGAGTCTGCTTCTGGGAGAATCGGTGAATGACATACTGGTGGCTGAGTGCGGTGATGAAAGGACGGCTGGTTGAGAAAAGAGAAAAAAGGAAAGAATGTGTCTGTAGCTCAGATGGAAGAGCAACCGGCTTTTAACCGGCAGGTCCTGGGTTCAAACCCCAGCAGGCGCACTGCGTAAACCGGTACCGGAATGACTCATTTTGTGGTACAATGGTTCACAGAAAGGATGTGGTATATCTGTGATACGTTATGCAACGCAAAAGGATGAGAATGCTATATATGAACTGCTCTGTGAGCTGGAGGGAATGAGCCTGGACAAGGAGGGATTCCATGAGGCATACAGGGATTATATGAAAGATGACAAAATGCACTGCCTGGTGGCGGAGATGGATAAAGAGGTGGCGGGAGTCTTAAATCTGCGCATAGGCACCATGCTGTGCAGATGCGGCAAAATTGGGGAAATCGTAGAGCTGGCAGTGAGAAACAGCATGCGCTCCCAGGGGATTGGCCATGGGCTTTTTCAGGAGGCGTACCACATTGCCCGGGAAGCCGGCTGCGTCCGTTTTGAGGTCAGCACCAACCGGACAAGGCTGGGCGCCCACCGCTTTTATGAGAGAGAGGGAATGGAACGGAGTCATTACCGGTTCATCCGGTATTTTTCGATAGAAAAGTGAATTGTATCTATATGAAGTGAAGCGTGTATAAAAAACCCACGTTGTATAAAAATTGCACAATGTATATGACTCCAAAGTTTGTGTATATTTGGGTATTACAGTGTTCTGAAAAAAATGGTATAGTAATAGCTGCAATATGGCTGTAACTTTTTCCGTGAAGGCCATTCACGGAAGGTTGCGGCTTTTTTATTTGCGCAAATAAAAAAACGGAGGTTAATATGAATCAAAATACAAACCAATATATGGCGGAAGAATCCATCGGAAAGCTGATGCTGAGATTTTCCATACCCTGCATCATGTCGCTGCTGGTGTCCGCCCTCTATAATATTGTAGACCAGATATTTATTGGACGGGGCATTGGTTTTTTGGGAAACGGCGCCACCAACGTGGTATTCCCTGTGACCGTCATCGCCCTGTCCCTGTCTCTTTTGGTGGGCGACGGATGCGCTGCCTATCTGAGTATCTGCCAGGGACGCAGGGACGGGGAACATGCACACAGAAGCGTGGGCAATGCAGTGGTCTTTATCACTGCTTCCGGAATCGTTCTTACCCTGCTGTACGCCTTTTTCAGAGACAGTATCTTGTGGGGGTTCGGCGCAACAGAGAACAACATAGGATATGCCAGGGAATATTTCTTATATCTCATTCCGGGAATCCCCTTTTTCATGTTTGCCAATGCCATGAATTCCGTTATCCGCGCAGACGGCAGCCCGCAGTTTGCCATGTTTTCCACCCTTATAGGCTGCGCGCTCAACGTGGTTCTGGACCCTGTGGCCATCTTTGTGCTGGGATGGGGAATGAAGGGAGCTGCCCTGGCTACCATCACCGGTCAGATTGTATCCGCCCTGCTGGCAGTTTATTATCTGTTTAGGCCCAAATCTTTCCGCCTGAAGCGCGTAAGCTTTAAACCGGACGCAGAGATACTGAAGCATGTCCTGCCTTTGGGAATCAGCAGTTTCCTGACCCAGGTGTCTATTGTGGTCATCATGGCGGTTATGAACAATGTGCTGGTAATTTACGGGGCCGGGTCAAAATATGGGGCGGATATTCCAATGACTGTGGTGGGGATTGTTATGAAGGTATTCCAGATCGTGATTTCTGTTGTGGTGGGGATTGCGGCCGGGGCCCAGCCCATTGTGGGGTATAACTACGGAGCAGGATTATGGCGCAGGGTGAAGCTGATTTTCAGAACCATGATGGCAGCTGAGTTCAGTGTGGGCCTGGTGTCCCTGATATGTTTTGAGGTATTTCCGGTGCAGATTATCAGCGTATTCGGCAGCGAGGACGGTTTGTACAATGAATTCGCAGTGCTGGCTTTCCGCGTTTTCCTGGGGGGGATTGTGCTCTGCTGCATCCAGAAATCATGCAGCATTTTCCTCCAGTCCATGGGAAAGCCCGCCCTCTCCATGCTGCTGTCCCTTCTCAGGGACTTTGTGTTAAGCGTGCCTCTGACTCTGGTGCTGCCGCGATTTTTTGGGGTGACAGGCGCCCTGTACTCCGGCCCGGCGGCGGATGTAATCTCCTTTGGGGCGGCAGTGCTGTGCATGGCAGCGGTATTCAGAAAATTAAACCGTCTGGAAGACGGGGAAGTGGCCCTGTCCGGCGCATCCCAGGGGGGACTGGCTGTGGAACGAAAGATATGTTAAAATCCCCCTTCCGCCACCCGGCGGGCCCCACGCGCAGCTGCCGCAAGGAAAGTGAGGCGGACGTGAAGCAGTGCACTTTTTTGCTTTTCATTCCAGCGGTAATATAGTACAATGATTCCCATAGCTGGGAAATAGGTGGAAAGGGAGGCGCGTTTGGATGGAGACGGAGAGAAACCAACAAAGGAACCAGGACGGGAGAACAGACGGGGTAAGAGACGGTGACAGCGCAGCAAAACGCATGGAGGAGGGACGCCTGTATTTTCCGGGCGACGAAGATATTCTGAAGGAACAGATGGAATGTATGGAGCTGCTCTATGATTACAACGCAACCAGGCCAAGGGAAAGCGCCAGGCGCACCAGCCTTCTGGAGCAGATGTTTGGCTCCATTGGCCGGGACTGCTATATTGAACCGCCTCTTCACAGCAACTGGGGAGGCAGACACGTATATATGGGGGATTTTGTCTATGCCAACTTTAACCTGACACTGGTGGATGACGGGGAGATTTACATTGGCTCCCATTGTATGATTGGGCCCAATGTGACCATTGCCACGGCAGGCCATCCGGTGGAACCGGGGCTTCGCAGGAAAGGAATCCAGTTCAACATGCCGGTGCATATCGGCGAGAATGTGTGGATAGGGGCGGGAGCCGTGGTGGTGCCGGGCGTTACCATTGGGGATAATTCTGTCATAGGAGCGGGAAGCGTGGTCACCAGGGATATCCCCGCCAATGTGGTGGCAGTGGGAAACCCATGCCGCGTACTCAGGGAGATAGGGGAACGGGACCGGATATATTATTATAAGGACCGGAAGATTGATATGTAAGATTGCGGCAGGTCCTGGCAGGAGGTAACGTGATGTCAGATATCATATATAAAATATTTCCCAGATACTATTATCCTAAATATACGGATGATCAGATAAAACGTGCTGCCGGAATGCTTAAGTTGACATCCAACGGCAGAATTACATTTACCAACTATAAAAGCGTGCAGTTCATTGACTGCGCAGGAGAATTGGAGCACATATTTTGTCCCTGGTGCGGACGTGAAGTGGATAGGGAGTTTTGGCAGAAGGCCATGGACACCGCATATGACGGCAGTGCATTTAAATACCTGGGAATCCGGATGCCCTGCTGTCACCAGCCGTCCTCGCTTGAGGAACTCATCTATGTGAAACCGTGCGGATTCGCCACATTTGTGATTGAGATATGGAACCCGCAGGAGATGCCGTCCGTTGTTGAATTACACGAAATGGGGAAATGCTTTGGGAATGTCCACTTTTTCAGGATGATTTCGGCCTGCATCTGAGAGGGTCTGATACGTAAAAAAGCGTGTCCCCCATGAGATATTCCGGTGTGAGGACACGCTTTTAAACTGAATGTTATTTGATCTTACCCAGCCGCTTTTTCGTATACTTCTTAGCCCTGCATTTACAGTGGCCGCATCCCGCGGCCAGATGCGTGGCTTTTTTTACTTTCTTAAAGGAATCAGCACCTTCTTCAATTGCTTTCTTGATATCGTCCTTTGTCACCTTAAAGCAGGGACATATGTACTTATCCTTCCCCATCACAGCACCAGTGAGGGAGCGGCGTAAACCCTTGCCGCCAATTCGGAATCCAGCATATAGAGTCCCTTGGGATCATGGCCGAAGAGGTCAAAGCGTTTTACCAGTTCGCTGGCGTTCTTCTCCTCCTCGCCCTGCTCCTTTACGAACCAGTCCAAAAACTGCATGGTGCGGAAATCCTTGACAGAGTACGCGGCGTCATAAATATCATGGATAAGCCCGGTCACATAGTTTTCATGCTCCAGCCCGGCAGTGAGAGGTCCCCTGAAGTCCTCAAACACCTTGTCCGGCTTGGCGATGGCCTCCAGAGTTATTTTCTCTCCGTTGTTCTGCAGGTACTGGATGAACAGCATGGCGTGGTCACGTTCCTCCTGGGCCTGGACCTGGTACCAGTTGGAAAAGCCGTTCAGCTCCGCGTCCTTGTAGTAGTTGGCAAAATCCAGATACAGATAAGCGGAGTAAAATTCTTTGTTTACCTGTGTGTTGATCAGTTCTGCTACCTTTTTATCTAACATGTACAGCCTCCTTCAATATATAATTATAATTGAATAATTATGTTCAGGTGTATCTCCATCATACTTGTTTTATATGCCTTTGGCAAGAAAAATCTGAGTATTTGGGACGTTTTGGGGGAATTTGGATCCGGGTTTTGCACCTGCTTTGTCAGAACAGCTCCCGGCCCCACGCCTCGGCCAGGCGGTCCAGGGTGAAAAATGCATTGGCAGGGCTGGTGGATGGACATTTGACGGCTTCCCTTCCTGTTGTTTCCCGGCAGTATTTGCGGTAGAGCTGAAAGGCCGTGTCGCCGTTGGCAAGGATTGTTTCGATGCGGGCTGTGCGGAGAATCCGGTTTAGGTCCGTGGGTATCACATTGCGGATGCTCCGGTCGCTGGAGCCCTTGATGTCACAGGCAGCCACCACGTCCCAGAGCGCGATATGATGGCGCATCAGCAGTCCCTTTTTATCCTCCGTGGTCTCCGGCACAGGTTCTTCAAACAGGCGGGCCATCAGTTTCCAGAAGCGGTTCTGGGGATGGCCGTAGTAAAAATTCTGTTCCCTGGATTTTACCGAGGGGAAGCTTCCAAGTATCAGTATGCGGGATGCCTCATCGTAAATGGGACCCAGCGTGTGGCATACCCGGGTGTAGCCTGCCGGAAGCTCATCTTCAATGTAATCCTCCTCGCTCAGCTTTTTCCTGAGCCGGCTCATGGGGGCTCCGATTCCACCGTCTTTAGCAATGGATACGGCAAAGGCGTTGATCTTCAGCTTGTTTTCTTCATAAAGGTCCATGCTCTGGTACAATTCTTTATAATCCTTAAGGAGACGGAGCTTCAGCTTTACCGTATTGGCCTTTTTCCAGTCCGTGCTCACCAGGCTGCCCTTCCGTTTCATATAGTAGTAAACAGGAGTCTGGATGGCCGTGAACCGCCCGGCGTACCGGATGAAGTTCAGGTTAAATAAAAAATCCTCGCACCAGCGCAGATCCTCATCCATCTTTAGCTGATGCTCCTGCACAATGCTGCGGCGGTACAGTTTATTCCACAGTACGCCGTAATAAAAGTCAGCCGGTTCCCGCATCATATATTCCGCATACTGGGCCCTGGTAAGAAGACCCCGTTCACGTATGTGCTGCTTTTCCGTAAACACAGCCCCGTCTACACGGTAAAAGTCTGAAACCACCAGGTCGCAGTCGAATTTCCTGGCCGCATGGACAAAGCTTTCCGTGGCATCCGGGGTCAGCCAGTCGTCACTGTCCATGAACTGCAGGTATTCGCCTCTGGCTGTCTCTATGGCCTGGTTGCGGCTGTCCGATACCCCGGTATTTTCTTTGTTGATGACGCGGAAGCGGCGGTCCATTTTTTCATATTCCCGGCAGATTTCCAGGCTGGTATCCTGGCTTCCGTCATTTACTACGATTATTTCCATGTCCTGGAAGGTCTGTTCCATGGCGCTGTTCAGACAGCGCCGCAGATATTTTTCCGCATTGTAGACAGGTATGATAAGTGAAACAAAAGGCATGTCAGTCATTCCTCCGGATTGTTGTTGTCCTTTTCGTATGGCACAATTCAGCCACAATTTAGTATAGCACAATTTGAAATAAAAATGTTGACTGGAGCCTTTAAATCTGCTATTATCAAATGCAGTAATATTTAAGCGAGGTGTCTTTTTGTTAATTGTGTCTGTTTGTGGAAGATAAATAAACCGATTGTGTACATGAAATGATTGTCCGCCCGGCGGGCCTGGTTTTGTGTACTCCGGAATCCATGACAGATGAATCATATGGTATCGTTTGGAACCTATGCGACATTGCCTGTAGTGGATGTCCGTAGTTTTTTTTTGTCTTCCATTTTTATGTTTGAAACCGATTCGATATTGTGAGATATTCCCTACAGGGAACATGGATGAACAAGGAAACAGAGAGGAAACAGACAGAACAATGAACGGAACATTTGAAGCATATAAGACAGTTGCATTTGATATCATAAGAGAACAGCTGGCAGACCTTGCCAATTCAGCAGAGGCCAGGGAGATGGCCAGGGGGCTTGTGCCCTGCATGGAAGAGGGGGAACTGCGAAGAAGCATGAGAGACACCACCCAGGCCAGGCAGATGCTAGAGCTGGCGGGCACGCCTCCTATGCCGGCCATGGAACATACGGCGGAGTTTGTGGCCCGGTCTGTCCGCGGCGAGCTGCTTACGCCGGAGGAGATGGAGGAAATCGGCATGTTCCTGGCTGCGGTCAGGCGGGTCAGGTCATATCTGGACAAGGGAATGTCCTATGGCATTCCGCTGTCCTGCTATGGGGAAAACCTCAGGCTTATGACGGAGCTGAAGGAGGAAATCGAGGGAGCTATCCGCCATGGCAGGGTGGACGACCGCGCGTCCAATACACTCCGGGATATCCGCCGGGACCTGCAGCTTCTGGAAGAAAAAATCAAGGATAAGGCGGAAGCCCTTTTAAAATCACAGAAAAAGTTTATGGCGGAATCCTTTCTGGTTACCAGGAACGGACGGCTGTGCCTGCCGGTTAAAAAGGAGTATAAATCTAAAATACCGGGCAGTACCATAGACCGGTCCTCCAGCGGCTCTACGGTATTTATAGAGCCGGAAACCATTGCCAGGATGCAGGATGAGATAGAGGGACTCAGGATTGAGGAGGACTGCGAGGAGAGGCGTATCCTGTACACGCTTATGGACAGGATTGCCATGGAGGAGGACGGATTTAAGGAGAACCTGGCTCTGCTGGCAAAACTGGATTTTGTGTTTGCCAAGGGAAAGCTCAGCGCGCAGATGGACGCCAGGGAACCGGCCGTCAATACCCAGGGCATCATATGCCTGAAGGAAGCCAGGCATCCCCTGCTGCCGGGGGATTCCAATGTGCCCCTGGATTTTAAGCTGGGGGGAGAAACACGGGGAATGGTAATCACAGGCCCCAATACAGGAGGGAAAACCGTTGCCATCAAAACCGTGGGACTGTTTGTGCTCATGGCATGTTCCGGCCTGCACCTGCCCTGCCGGGAGGCGGACATCGCCATGCGCAACCTGGTATTATGCGATATTGGGGACGGTCAGGATATTCTGGATAACCTTTCTACATTTTCAGCCCATATCACCAATGTGCTGGAGATATTAAAGCGGGCCACCGGGGAGAGTCTGGTGATTCTGGATGAACTGGGATCCGGCACGGATCCGGCTGAGGGAATGGGGATTGCCATTGCCATACTGGAGCAGCTGAGGCTTCGGGGATGCCTTTACCTGGTCACCACCCATTATCCGGAGGTTAAGACATATGCGGGCCGCCATGCAGAACTCATCAGCGCCAGAATGGCCTTTGACCGGGAAAACCTGCGTCCCCTATACAGACTGGAGATGGGAAAGACCGGGGACAGCTGCGCTCTCTATATTGCAAAGAGGCTGGGCATGCCGGAGGATATGATTCGGACAGCCGCCTCTGAGGCTTACGGAGACGGGGGAGAGCTGGAGAAGCCGCTGGAAAAGACCAGGGAGAAAACACTGTATAAGACCAGAGAAAAACCGCAGGAAAGGTCTCAGGAAAAACCGCTGGAAAAATCACCGGGAAGACAATGGCCGGGAGGGCTGGAGCGGATTTTGGTTCCCTGCATTGTCCCCATAAAGAGAAAACCGGCTGCCGCAGGCCCGGAGGAGGGGTATACCAGAGGCGACAGTGTAGAGGTCCTTCCAAAGGGGGAGATTGGCATTGTTGTGAGGCCGGCGGATCAGACCGGAAATGTCCTTGTCCAGGTAAAGCGCGAAAAACGCCTGGTAAACCAGAAACGTCTGAAACTAAAGGTGAGAGCCAGTGAGCTGTACCCTGAGGATTATGATTTTTCCATCGTGTTTGACAGCGTGGAGAACCGCAAAGCCAGACATCAGATGGAGCGAAAATATGTGGGAAACATGGAGGTGCGGGCGGAAGAATAGCCGGCCCTACACCCCGATGGAGGATGACGCCCTGTACTCAGTGGGCGTCATCTTTTTATATTTCTTAAAGCATCTGCTGAAGTAATTCAAATCCCCAAACCCCACATAAAACGCAATGTTCTGGATAGACATGCCGGAAAATGAGAGAAGTCCGGCAGCCTTTTCCACCCTGGCTTTAGTGATAAAGTTGGATACAGAGTCCCCCGTCTCCCGGTTAAACAGGCGGGAGAGATAGGAGGGGCTTACACGGATGCCCTTTGCAATCCCTGCAAGAGTGAGCTGGTCAGCCAGGTGGATGCGGATGTAGGTGACGGCCTTGCGGACCAGGGGAGAGTACTGGTCCAGACGGTTTTTACGGACAAAGCGGCAGTAGGCGCTTATCATCTGGGATTTACATTCCTCTGCTTCCCGTATGCTGTTGGCATTTTCAATGAGCATGGCAAAGTTGGAGGAGATGATGTCCAGATACACAGGATGGATGCCGGTGGTCTCAGCGCTTTTGCGGAGCATGGTATTCAGGGAAAAACCCAGGTTCTTTGCCGTGCGTAGCGGGTCCTCTGTACGGACAATGGACCGGCTCTCCTGTGAGAACTGCCTGTAATACTTAAGAGCCAGATCCTGGCTGCCCTGGGCGACCTCCTGCAAGAGCAGCTTTTCATAATAGTACCGGTGTTCCAGAAGTTCCATGGATGCCTCGTCCACACCCTCGGCCGACAGGTTTGATATCTCCTGGGTGTAATGTCTCTGCGGTTCATAGTGGAGATAGGGAATTTCCCGGTCCGTGCCGGTAATGACCCTCATGGCGGTCCGCATCACTTCCAGCATCTGAGAGCTGCCTACTACGGGCAGGCTAAGGCAGAACTGGCTGAAGGGGACAAGCAGGGACAGATTTTTTCCGTTATCCTGGAGAATTTGCTCGCAAAAGGCAGTATCTGCCGGATGGGAGAGATAGGGACCGGCGATGAGAAGCTGAGTCCCCCCGCCATACAGGAACAGGTTAAAATGAAGATTTATAAAATCCGTTATGTGATACAGGGTTCCCGTCTGTAAGGACTCCGCCATGGAACGGGTTATGAAAAAGGGGAAGCTGTTTTTGATGAAATCCGGAAAGTATTCTTTGATGCTGGTTTCGATGGCTTCTATTCGCCCGGGACACAGGATGACAGGGACCTTCAGCATGACCTCTATAAATTGCCTGGATATGAGCGCTTTTTCATGTTCTTCCATCATATTTCTCCCTGAATGATATATTATATAGGATTTGCACAAAAAAATAATAAAATATTGTACGAATCGGCTAAATAACTATGACAAGATATTACTAAATAATATTATATAATCCTAACTCTTTAAAATCAAGTGTGTTAGAATATTGTTACAAACATAAAGCCGGCAAACAAAAAATGAAAATGTGTGAACATAGGGAGACTATATATAATGGAGAAGAATAAAAGTGTTGTAAAACAGTATAACAACGCGAAATTATGGCAGATTGGGTTCTTTTCACTGAATAACTGCGCCACCAATATCGCCATGTTCCTGATGATGCAGTATTCGTACTTTACTCAGAATGTCCTTGGGCTGGCTGCTGCCATTGTGGGCCTGATTGCCACGGGAACCCGTATTTTTGACGCTGTTACGGACCCGCTGGTGGGATTTTTAGTGGACCGGACCAACGGCCGCTTCGGCAAGTTCAGGCCTTACATGCTTGTGGGCAATATCATTATCTGGTGCAGCCTGATTGTGATTTTCAATACGCCGTCCGGTTGGGGAATTTCCAGGAAATATATGTTTACCACGGTATTTTATGTTATCTATATTATCGGCTATACCTGTCAGACCGTTGTCACCAAGGCAGGCCAGGCCGTGCTTACCAATAATCCCAAACAGCGTCCCATATTTGCCGGGTTTGACAGTGTACTGACCCAGATGGCCAGCGCTCTTGTGCCCATGCTCATCACCACCATACTGGCTGAAAAATATTCGGTGGGGGAATTTGCGGGTGAGAACGGAAAGGGCCTGGGTATGATAAATCCTGCCATGTGGAAGGAAGCGGCTGTCATTCTTGCGGTGATATCCTTTGTGTTTACCATCCTTGCCATCATCGGAATCAGCGCAAAGGACCGGCCTGAATTCTTTGGCCAGGCAGGTTCCCAGCCAAAGGTAAAGTTCAGGGATTACAAGGATATCGTCATGCACAACCGTCCCATTCAGATGCTGATTATCTCTGCTGCAACGGATAAACTGGGGCAGCTGCTCATGAGCGGCACCATGACATACCTGTTTGCCAATATGCTGCTGAATTCCAGTCTTCAGGGTGTATTTTCAAGTATCCTCATCGCGCCGTTAGTAGCCATTTCCATCGGCGGTGTGTTTGTGTCCAGGAGGTTTGGCCTTAAGCGCACCTTCCTTGTGGGAACATGGGGATCCATGATTATGCTGGCCATTATGTTTGTGGTTGGACCTGACCCCAAAGTGCCGGCCATATTCCTGGGAATGTTCCTGGTGCAGAAATGTCTGGCCAGCATGGGAAACTCAGGTATCATTCCCATGATTGCCGATTGTACGGATTATGAAATGTACCGCAGCGGCCGTTTTGTACCCGGAATGATGGGGACTATGTTCTCCTTTATTGATAAAATCATATCCTCCTTTTCCGCCATGATTCAGGGATTTGCCCTGACGTTGGCAGGGGTGGGAAATGTGGTGATAAAGCCCAATGAACCTGTAAACTCCACCTTTAACATGGCCATTATGGTATGTTTCTGCATCGTGCCTATCCTGGGCCATATTGCCACAATCATAGCCATGCGCTGGTACTATCTGGATAAGGTGAAAATGGCTGAAATCCAGGACGAGCTGGAAAACAGGAAGGAAGCACTGGCCGGAAAGGGAACCCGCCCGGACGGCGCTGAGGAAGCAGCTGCCGGAGCAGTGTCATAAAACAGAGAAAGAGCGTAAACGCAGGAAGGAACGGAACGATATGAATAAGGCATCAGCTAACATTCGTTTTTATAAAAATGAAAACGGTCCTGTCATCGGAGTTACCGTAAGGCCGGTAATTGAAAAAGACGGGCTGTATTTCAGGGACCTGACAGGGGATGGGAGGCTGGCTCCCTATAAGGATTGGCGCAACACTCCCGCCGTGAGGGCGGCTTCCCTGGCGGCAGAGTTATCTGCTGACGAGAAAATCGGCATGCTGTTCGTCAATTCCTGGAAAATGGGAATTTACCAGGAGGACAGGACAAAGGTGGATGAAAGCGGTCTTCTCAACGAGGAAATTGTGGAGCAGGACGAGTCTATCTTTAATGTGGAAAAGACTTACGGAACCACATACACATTAAAAGAAATGGGTATACGTCATTTCATCCTGCGTCAGAATCCGGGGCCGGGAGAGCTGGCGGACTGGATTAACCAGCTTAACATGGTGGCAGAGGGAACCGGCCATGCCCTGCCTGTGATGGTCCTTTCCAATTCCCGGAATGAGCACGGGGAAATTGTGTTCGGCATGAACGATGCGGCAGGCGTGTTTGCCGCCTGGCCCGGGACCTTGGGAATCGCGGCAGCTGTCAGGGGCAGCGGACCGGAACTCATAGACAGCTTTGCAGAGTGTATCCGGAGGGAATGGGATGCAGTGGGAATGAAGAAGGGGTATATGTATATGGCCGATGTCATGACAGACCCCAGATGGCAGAGATCCTATGGAACCTTTGGTGAGGATCCGGGGACTGTGTGCACCATCATGGAGCGTCTGATTCCCGGCATACAGGGGAGCAGCCGGGGCGTGACAAGAGACGGAGTCGCTGTCACCATCAAGCATTTCCCGGGAGGCGGAGCCAGGGAAAACGGATTCGACCCCCATTATGTCCAGGGACAGTGGAATGTGTACCAGACAGAGGACAGCCTGCGCACATACCATCTGCCCGCCTTCCGCACAGCCATAGAGAAAAAGGCTTCCTCCATTATGCCATATTACGCTAAACCGTCAGCTGCCAAGAGCAGGCCCCAGTATGGTCCGGGCGGAGATGTCATGGAGATGGAGCCGGTAGGGTTTGCGTTTAACAGGTCTTTCATACAGGGGCTTCTGCGGGAACAGATGGGATTTGAGGGATATGTGAACAGCGACTCCGGCATCTCCAACAAGATGGCCTGGGGGGTGGAGGAGCTGGATGTGCCTTCCAGAATCGCGCTGGCTGTCAATACCGGAGTGGATATCATCAGCGGGTCCTTGGATGTATTTTCCGCCAGGGAAGCATATGAGCGCGGCAGGAACGGATATTACACGGCCCAGGGCCATCCGGTGCCCCAGGGGTACCGGGCCGGTGATCTGGTGCTGACCGATGAGGCTCTGACAAGGGCGGTGACCAGGACCCTGAAGGAAAAGTTTGAACTGGGCATGTTCGACAACCCATACCGTGACCCTGAGACAGCAAAGCAGGTGGTAGCCACAAAGAAACACTGGGAGGACGCTTACCGGGTGCATCAGCAGTCCGTGGTGCTCTTAAAAAACAAAGAGGGCCTGATTCCCCTGGATAGGGAGAAGACAGCAGGCAGAAAGGTATATGTGGAATGCTTTGGCTGCGAAGCGGAGGCTGCAGCCAGGGAAACGGACGCGGTCAGAACGTCCTTTGCAGGAAGGTTTCAGGCGGAGCTGACAGAGGATTACAGGGAAGCTGATTTCGCTATTCTGTTTATCCGTCCAAGCTCAGGCGAATACTTCCATTCCACCAAGGGGTATCTGGAACTGGATATCTGTGAGAACAAGCAGGTGCGGGATGTGGACAGCCAGGGCCGCCCGGCTGATTCCTTCCACCAGGAGACCACTCTGCTGGGGGCAGGGAGAATCCGGGAAATTTACGAGTCCCTTCACAGCAGGGGGGGAAAGGTGATTTCCAATATTAATTTCACCCTGGCCTGGGAAGTGGGGAACGTGGAACCCTGTGCGGACGCCCTTCTGGCAGGATTTGACACCTATACGGACGCGGTTTTGGACGTCATCATGGGAAGGTGTGCGCCCACGGGCAGGATGCCCATTACCCTTCCAAGGAACGACAGCGTTATCCGGGTGGACCGGGACGGCATATGCATATCCCGCAACGACGTGCCTGGGTACCACAAGGACAAATACATGCCGGAGTCCATGAAGGATGAAAATGGAAAGGCTTATGCCTACCGGGACAGCGAGGGGAATTACTATGAGCTGGACTTTGGACTGACGCTGGAATAGAAAAGGTGAATTGGCATATTTGCACAAAAAGGAAAATAAAATTAGTGCACAATTAAGCGCGTGTCACTGGTGATGCAGGCATTAACTGAGAGAGGACATTGGAGACAGTGTTCTTAACAGTTAGTGCCTTATTTGTGTCTGGACAGCCAGGGGGTGCGGTAGGACGAAAAAGACAAGAGAGAAGGAATATGAAAGACAGGATTTTTGGTGTTCTTCAGAGAGTGGGACGCAGCTTCACGGCTTCCCATTGCAGCGCTGACCGGTATTACAGCCTATTGTGCTTTCCTTCCTATCGCAACAGCGGCAGGTTTCCGGTCAGTTTATTAACCAATTTTTTGGCGCCGCAGATGCCCACCCCAAAGTACTGGAAGCTGTCGCCGTCTGTCTGGGCGGCTTTTGATGCGAATTCGTCGTAGTCATTGCAGCTCTGCGCCACATTGGAAAAATCCACTACTGTCAGCTCTGAAAAGCTGGGTTCATAAAGCTTAAGCCTCAGCTCTTTTAATTTTTCCTTACTTGCCTTCAGAATGGGAACCGGAATCGCGATAATGCCCAGATGGGACCTTCCGTTCCGGTCGGATACATCCGGCCCCACTGTTTCGGGGAGTTTTTTTCCCAGGGTGATTCCCATGATCCCGGCTGTATTGGCTATGATGCCGGTGGGCAGCTCCTCGTCGATTACCATTACACATTTTTCATTTTGGTGGTCCATATCTTTGGTTCTCCTTTTTTCGTGGTTTTCTGTTCGGATAAAAACAATCCGGCCAGTGTCATGATAATTCCCAATGCAGCCGGTATTGTTACCGGTTCTTTTAATATAAGGGCCGAAGTCAGGGTGGTGATAACCGGCACCATATAGATGTATACGCTGGTCTTTACGGGGCCCAGTATCTTTACGCCTGTGTTCCATGTCACGAAGCACAGTGCAGATGCGCCCAGCCCCAGGAATAAAAGATTCAGGATATTTTTCATGTCAGTAAACTGAGCCGGTGTCACGTAAAAGTCCATGAAGGCCAAAGCCGGCACCATAAACAGAATTCCGTAAAAAAAGGTCCTTCTGGTACTCTGGACAGTGCCGTGGCCCAATGCGCTGATTTTTTTTGTTAGGGTGGAATACACGGCCCATATGACTGCGGCAGCCACGGCCAATAAATCTCCTGTGGGGTTAAGGGATAAAGCGGCCCCATTGCCAAAGCTAATCAGGCTGATGCCTGCCATGGCCAGCAGAAATCCGGCAAAGAACCGGAAGCGTGGTCTCTCTCCTCCCAGGAACATCCAGCCCAAGATGGCAGTAAAGAAAGGTGCAATGGAGATGATGACGCCCACGTTGGATGCCAGGGTATAGGTGAGGGCGATGTTTTCCAGGAGATAGTACATGGTAACACCGCAGAACCCCGCCGCTGCATAGAGTCCCTCCTGCCGGGCGGATGTAAGGCGCAGGGAACGGGGGCAGGCCAGCCACAGCGCCAGATATCCCATGACAAACCGGATGAACAGGATTTCCACAGGGCTGAATGTCCGAAGCAGGACTTTGGTGGATATGAAGGTGGTTCCCCATATGAGGATGGTGACAAATGCGGCCAGATGGCCTGCGGCGGTACGGTTATGATTCATGATAATGCTCCTTTTGTTCTTCATCAGGTTCTGATAAGAATATTTTCTGATACTGTCTGGGTGTGAGCCCGATAAACTCCTTAAAGAAGTTGGTGAAATGGCTCTGGTCTGAAAATCCGGCCATGGCCGCTGCTTCCACAGGAGGCATGCCCTGTTCAAGGAATTTTTTGGCCTTGTCCAGGCGGATCGTCTGGAGGTATCGGTAGGGAGAAACGCCCACCTGCTTTGTAAAAGAGCGCAGCAGATAGGATTTTCCAAAGGTGGTCATGGACAGCAGCTCATCCAGGCTTATATTTTCTGAAAAATGGTCCTCCATGTAGGTGCACAGGTTTTGGATCCGGTCATCGGGCCTGGATATATCCTCTTCCTTAAATGGGGCGGCATATTCCTGGAGCACCTGCTCCAGAAGAAAGAACAGGGCTTCTTCTTTTTCAAGCCTTGTGGCCCGCCGCAATATGGCTCCGTACAGGGCGGATACGGACTGGGTTATGTCGCTGCGGTACACCACATTCCGGGTAAAGCGGGGCGTAAATTCCCGGCCTGTGATTTCCCTTACCGCCTGCTCCATGACAGAGGGATCGATGTTGACCGCACGGTAGTCCAACGGTTCCCCGTCTATGGGCGCGCAGTAATGGTTGTCCCTGGGATTAAAGAGAATCAAATCCCCGGCGCTGACATCATACTCTTTGTTACGGCTCCAGAGATGTCTTTTTCCGCCCTCCACAAAGCCTATGACGTAATATTCATGGAAATGATTGGGGAATTTCTGTACAACCCCGCTCAGATTGTAGGCTTCTATTTTAAGGTCTTTATCATAATAGACCCGGCGCTGTTCCTGCTCCTGTATCATTTTGCTGCTCCTTTTAAACTGCTTTTCTGCTATTTTAACACAATGGGAAGGGAAAATCTTGCAAGATATGACACCAGAATGGATTGAATTTAGCCGCTGCATTTTGTTTTTTGGAAATACAGGCGCAAAAAAAGATGAACAGCTTCACATGGCGTCATGTGTTCTATTCATCTTTTGCCGTCTCTTTTACTATTTTCAAAATATCATTGGGCGTGCAGTCCAGACAAGCGCACATTTTGGCAAGAATGGTAAGGTCAACGCGGGAAACCTTGTTCTTGCAGTAATTATTGAACTGAGTCCGCTGCAGGCCGCATTCTTCACACACAAAGTTTTTACTTTTATGTTTTTCTTTTAGCAGACGCTCCAAATCAATCTCAATATGCATTCCGTCCCCGCCTTTCTGTATAAGCTCCAGATAAGTATATCTCCGGATGTATTGAAATATAAGCTGTATTAAAGTACAATATGTATAATAATACAGGTGGGGGACGAAGCGGAATGAGAAAAAGACGGATGCATGCATCACTGATTCTGATGGCTCTTTGTATATATCTGCAGTGGGGAAGGGGCGTGTCGGTGAGGAATACCATATCCTCCTCCCGGGATGGAAAGAGGACAGAACACATAACCATTGTTGCGAATAAGCTGTACATAGGAGATAAGGAGGCATTTGCCGGGGATATGATTGAGACGTGTATCAACAATGAATTCCGTGATGTGCGGTTCAGCTATGACATGGGATATCCGGTGGAAATCACTATGGACATCTATACCAATGATACGGCCAGGCGGCTGGGACTCAGATGCTGTGAGGTACGGTATGCCCAGGCGGAAGAGGACCGGTACCGGTATAATGTGAAGGATGACAGGGAACGGTTTGTGATGACGGTGAAGTGAAAGGAGAAATAAAAAGCCCGGATTATTATAAGAGATAAAATACCCGGGCTTTATGTGCGGTAATGATTATTGGAGGATATTAGTCCTTCTCTCTATCCTTTTTCTTCATAAATTCAAAGATTCCATTTTCATCCAGACCGGGATTGGCCTGCACTGCGGCGTAAATCCGGCTGACGCAATCCGGGCTTTCCTCCAGCAACTCTGCTGTCTCCTCCGGGGAAAGTCCTTTTTTCATTTTCTTCATGACCAGAGATACGAGCTTGGTCATTTCTCCCTTTTCAATTCCATCCTCCATAAGCATCTGTCCGAGCAGGGTCATATTAATCTTCTCCTTTACTTTCCTTAATTCTGTTTTGTCGAGAAATTTGATGGCCAGGGCATAAAACATGGCTTCCATGCGGCGAAGGTTTTCCTTTGATACAGCTACATGGTCTGATTGAAGAATATCAATTAATTTTTATCCGCGTTCCGGTCCTTGATACGGATTACCTGGATGCGGTATACATTGATGCCGGTGACGAGTTCCTGTTTAATTCGCCTGACATGGGAAGTACATAGAACTGTGGTAATAACAGGGCAGTTATATATCAGGCTTAAGTAAGCTTCGTATTCCCTGAAACGCCGCAGATCCCTGGAAGTAATGCTGTCACTTTCAAACTCCAGATGCCGCAGGGAGCCGTCTTCCATCATATAGTTAAAATCTTCTTCCATCCTGCGAAGTTCAAGGTGAATCTGTTCTGTGGGAACAAGGCCGGTAATCCGACCCCTGACACCCAGGTATGGAAGAAGATCCTGACCAAAAAACATGGCAGCTGTTTTTAGGACTTTATCCTCCAGCTGATTGGGGGTATCCTGTATTTGATGGTTAGGGGGGTAACGTGTGTTGCTGCATGAGCCTCCTTTTCCGGTAAACATTAAGGAAGCTATTCCTATTATAATCCCTTTTTATATGCCGGACAATAGCCATGTATAGGTTGTGTGGATAATGAAAATGAAATAATTAGGATAAGCGTTTGAATATAAAAATAAATGGTAAGATGTTCAGATGTTAAGATAACACCAATGAAGTGGTGGGAAACAGACAAAGGGTATAACGGAATGTATTCCTAATGTACCTGGTTGGTGAGTCTGCTATTGTCTGGTAGTTCTAATATAGCATCCGTGACTTGGAGAAGCAGGTATAAAAACATTTTTACAAACCCTGCAAAAAAATATTTTCTCAAACCCGCAGAAAATCTGCACCATCAAAGGATTCTGTGCTACAATCAGACTGTAAAAAAGAGGAAGAGGGCATGACGGTGATTGAATTCTTAAAAGAGGAAAAGATAAACAGCAGCTTAATTGAAGGAATTATGGAATTCAGGGCTTCCCATCCTGTCAGGGAGGAGGACCGGGGCAGGATACCCGTGCCCAGGTACCTGTATTATGGAAGGGACGTATGGGAGCAGGCCGTTGCAGCTCTTTTGTGCGGACAGAATCTGCTTCTCACAGGGCCGAAGGCAACGGGAAAGAACATACTGGCCCAGAATCTGGCGGCAGCGTTTGGCAGGCCGGTTTGGGACATCTCCCTTCACGTTAACATGGATGCGTCCGGTCTGATAGGAACAGATACATTTGAAAACGGAGCCGTTGTGTTCCGTCCGGGACCGGTGTACCGCTGCGGAATCAGCGGGGGTTTTGGAGTACTGGATGAAATCAACATGGCCAGAAATGAGGCACTGGCCGTGCTCCATGGAATTCTGGATTTCAGGCGGACCATAGATGTGCCGGGCTACGATGTGGTGCGTATGGACGAGGGAACCCGGTTCATCGCCACCATGAACTACGGGTATGCAGGAACCAGGGAGTTAAATGAGGCCCTGACCTCCAGATTTTCCTGTCTGCAGATGCCGGCTATAACCGGGGAAAACCTGGAAAAGCTCATAGACCGGGAGTATCCCGGCCTTAAGAGGACATATGCCAGGCAGTTTGTCCAGCTGTTCCTGGATATAGAGAGAAAATGCCAAAGCGCCCAGCTCTCCACCCGCCCCCTGGACCTCAGGGGACTGTTAGATGCTGTCCGGCTCATGGAGCGGGGGCTGGATGCGGGAGCCGCCCTGGATATGGGACTTACCAACAAGTCCTTTGACCCCTATGAACAGACCCTGGTCCGGGATTTAATCAGGGCAAGGATTCCTAAAAAACTGGAAAGGGAGAAGCTGTTTGCAGACTGATATTAAAATGCAGGAATATGACGGGGAGGAGCGGCGGGCCCTCAACATGATATGGACTGCGGCAAAGGACCACTCCTTCCGGCCGGAATTCATGGCTTTTGACCGGTACGGAAGGGCAGACCTTTATCTCAACAGTATTATCGGTTATGTCCACAGATGGTATGACGGCGGGAAAGTGTCGGAAATGTTCGGGGCATTTCAGGGCACGGCGCTCCAGGATATCTATGATACCATATTCTGGCTTGGCCTGGAGTGCGGCGCCTATGAGAAGGAGCGGGAAGGGCGGCCTGGGTTGGAGGAGCTGCGCAGGGAATACTGGGCCCAGGTATTGGAGGAATCCAAATGGTCGGCTCAGGAAAAGCTGGTCCAGTCCCTTCAGACGGGCTGGGGCAGGATGGTTCTGGGAGAGAAGCCCGGGGTGACGCCCTGGGAGCGGGGGATTTTGTCCGGCCTGTCCTTTGACGGGTCTGCCGACACCGATGAAATCATGGAGCGCGTTTCCGGCATACTGTGGGAATATTTCCGGTTTGACTGCCGTTCAGAACAAAAGAGAAAAGAAAACAGAAAACGGATTAAAAGCATAATTAGGCCCTTCCGCTTTGTCCGGCCTGCCCACGGCGTGATTGTCAGGAATACACTGAATGAGCATGGACAGGATTCCACTGAATCCGGTGATGACCAATGTGAAAAATCCGGAAAGGCCCATAAAAAGCCTTCTGATGCAGCCAAGGGCTTTTGCTTCTGGCTGGAGGCATCCTCGAAACGGAGGGAGGAGGCGGTCCGCTCCTATATAGATGCCTGCTATGGTATTTCCATGTATGCAGAGCAGCAGAATCAGGCTATCTGCCATATGCTCTGCACGGGATGCCACAGCACATGCAGCCTCCATTTTACAAGGGGAGAGAAATTCCTGCAGGTCCCGGACCGCGGGGAATCGGCCAGACAGCTGTGGGAGGCGCGGCAGCAGAGAAAAAAGAACAGGGAACAGTTTGAAGCCAACAGGCCGGAGTATGAGAACAGCATACGGCGCCTGATGGAACGGATTCAGAATACCCTTCTGGTGGATTTGCAGCCTGTACCCGAAAAAAGCCGGCAGGGAAAAATGATGGGGGAGGCAGTCTGGCGGGCTGTGTATCTGGAAGATGACCGTGTGTTTTTGAAAAATTCAGAGGAAGAACGGCAGAATGTTTCCGTGGATTTGATGCTGGACGCGTCTGCGTCACGGATGGGGCATGAAGCCGTTATAGCGGCGCAGGGATATGTGATTGCCGAGAGCCTTACCCGCTGCGGGATACCGGTCCAGGTGTATTCCTTTTCCACCATTCAGAATTACACGGTGATGCGCCTGTTTCGCGGATATGAGGAGAAGGAGAAAAACAGAGGAATTCTTGACTATGTGGCAGCCGGATGGAACCGGGATGGTCTGGCCCTCAGGGCAGCGGGCCATCTGGCGGGACAGTCCTCCTGCGAGAAACGCCTGCTCATTGTGCTGACAGATGCCAGCCCCAATGACGAACAAAGGATGGCTCCTGTTTCGGGTGCTGTGCGGGGGAAGGAGTATTCGGGGGATGTAGGCATTGAGGACGCGGCCATGGAGGTGCGGCAGCTTAAAAAGCAGGGAATCAGGGTCATGGCTGTATTCTACGGCCTGGACAGCGACCTGGAAGGCGCCAGGAAGATTTACGGAAGCGGTTTTGTCAGGATCAAGGAGATGGGGCAGCTTGCGGATACGGTTGGAAATTTGCTGACCAGCCAGCTGCGGTCCGGCCGGTAGCAGCAGAATCATAAGGAGGGGATATCCCGGAGCCGGACAGGCTTTCAGGATATCCCTGTTTTTCTCCATTATGGTATGACAAGAACCTGCCCCACGTAAATCAGGTTGGGGTTTGCTATTGCGTTGGTAAATACCAGATCTGATACGCTGGTGCCAAAACGGTCTGCAATGGCCCAGAGGGTGTCGCCGCTTTTCACCCGGTATATGATGGCGCCGGGAATATCCGGAATCTCCAGAATCTGTCCCCTGTAAATTATATTCGGATTGGAGATATGGTTTAATGCAGCCAGCCGGTCCACGGTGGTGCCGAATCGTTTGGAGATGCTCCATAGGGTATCGCCGCCCTGCACCTTATAGGTGAGAAGGACTCCTATATCGCCGGGATTTGGTTCAGGCTGGGGTGTCCGGGAGATAATAAACATGGAATCCTTAAAGAAATCCATGTCCACATCGCCGTTTACTCCCGGTACCCGTCCCCTGTCCGAGTACTGGAAACCGTCCCAGGAATCCCATGGGCCCGTGCTCTCAGGCTGGTTTACATCGTAGTCAGCCACCCACAGGGGGTAGGAGGAAAAGTCACTGCTCCACAGGTAGGCGGCGTTGTAGGAGTCTGTATATAGGGCTGGATCATATCCCAGGAGGCTGCCCAGGGTTTCCATGAAAGACAGTCCGATGGCATTGATTTCCTGGGTGCTCAGACCTGGGAACGATTCAAAATCCATGGCCGGGCAGCAGTCAATCTGCTTGTCCCGTATCAGGGAATAGAAAAATTCTGCCTGCTGCCTGGCCTGGAAGGTGTCGGCGGCAGTCACATAGTGATAGTATCCGATGTTCAGGCCTGCATCCAGGGCTTTCTCATAGTTGGACTGGAAATAGGGATCCACATATTCCAATCCCACACCGGCCCGTAGATAGACCACCTGGATACCGGCAGCCCGGACAGCCTGGAAATCAATATCGCCCTGCCAGCTGCTGACATCCATGCCCTGGTACAGGCGGGAAGCCGCAAATGCAGGAGAGCACATGAAGCACACGGCAAAGATAAGGGACAGGATGATACCTGCTGCGCCCCGTAAATGTTTCATTGTCAATCCTCCTTAAAGGTAGAGTGTTAATCGGTACAATATACTATATGAAGAAATGAAAACAGCGGTGACAGGCCAGGGGGAATGTGCTAGAATGAAGGCAGCAATACGTGGAAAGGAAGATAATAATGAAAGAAAATAAATATGACAATGATATATTTTTTGAAAAGTACAGTCAGATGGAGCGTTCTAAAAAAGGACTGTCCGGAGCAGGAGAGTGGGAGACGCTTAAGGCGCTGCTGCCTGATTTTCAGGGACAGCGCCTTCTGGATCTGGGCTGCGGTTATGGCTGGCACTGTATCTATGCCATGGAACACGGAGCGGTTTCTGCCGTGGGTGTGGATATTTCCGGTAAGATGCTGGAGGTGGCCAGGGAAAAGACCGAGGATTCCAGGGTACGGTATGTGGAGTGTGCCATGGAGGACATTGATTTCCCGGATGAATCCTTTGACGTGGTGCTCAGCTCCCTGGCATTTCACTATGTGGAAAGCTTCAGCCAGGTGGTGGATAAAGTGAGGGATTCGCTGGCTCCCGGTGGATATTTCGTGTTTTCCGTGGAGCATCCCGTATTTACTGCCTACGGAAGCCAGGATTGGTACTACGATGAAAATGGAAACATCCTCCATTTTCCTGTGGATAATTATTACTATGAGGGGAAGCGCAAGGCTGTGTTCCTGGGAGAAGAAGTGGTTAAGTACCACAGAACCCTGACCACTTACCTCAATACCCTTCTGACCCATGGCTTTGAACTCAGCCAGGTGGTGGAGCCGCAGCCGCCGGATAGTATGCTTCATATTCCCGGTATGCTGGATGAAATGCGAAGACCCATGATGCTGATTGTGTCGGCCAGGAAACGTTCCTGACAGGGACGTCAGGGGCCTCCGGTTTAAAACTGAGATAAGGAGTATATCAATGAAATCACTTGTAATAGCAGAAAAGCCTTCTGTTGCCCGGGACATTGCCCGGGTTCTTAAGTGCGGGAAAAATATAAACGGCGCCATTGAAGGGGATCGTTACGTGGTAACCTGGGGGCTGGGCCATCTGGTGACCCTGGCTGACCCCGAGGATTACGATAAGAAGTACAAGGAATGGAAGATGGAGGACCTTCCCATGATGCCTGAGGTATTTAAACTTGAGGTCATCAAGCAGACCTCAAAGCAGTACCAGGCTGTGAAAACCCAGATTTACCGGGGGGATGTGGGGGACATTATCATTGCCACGGATGCAGGAAGGGAAGGAGAGCTGGTGGCCCGGCTGATTCTGAAAAAGACAGGGTGCAATAAACCTATCCGGCGTCTGTGGATATCATCCGTGACTGATAAGGCTATCAGGGAGGGATTTGCCAACCTGAAGGACGGAAGGGAATACAATAACCTGTATGACGCAGCCATGTGCAGGGCAGAGGCGGACTGGCTGGTGGGCATCAACGCCACCAGGGCCCTGACCTGCAAATACAATGCCCAGCTTTCCTGCGGCCGTGTCCAGACCCCGACTCTGGCCATGATAGCAAAACGGGAGGCGCAGATACGCGCGTTTGTGCCCCAGCCATACTTTGGGCTTCAGGCCAGAAAGGACGGGCTGGTCCTTACATGGCAGGATGCAGGGACAGGCAGCCACCGTTCCTTTGACCGCGGCCGGATGGAGGGACTGGCTCAGGAGCTTAAGGGGGAGACGGCTGTTGTGGCTGAGGTAAAGCGGACGCCTAAAAAGACGCAGCCGCCCCTTCTCTATGACCTGACGGAGCTGCAGCGGGATGCCAATAAGCGGTTTAATTATTCTGCCAAGGATACGCTGAACATTATGCAGCGCCTCTATGAGAACCATAAAGTCCTGACCTATCCCAGAACCGATTCCAGGTATCTGAGCGCGGATATTGTCCCCACCCTTAAGGAGCGTCTGAAGGCGTGTTCCGTCGGCCCCTATAAGATGCTGGCCGGAAGGCTGGTGAACCAGCCCCTGCCGGCGAAACCATTTTTTGTGGACAACAGCAAAGTTTCCGACCATCATGCCATCATTCCCACGGAACAGTATGTGCAGATGGACCATATGACCATTGATGAACGCCGGATTTATGATTTGGTGGTGCGCAGGTTCCTGGCTGTTTTGTATCCACCCTTTGAATATGACGAGACCAGCCTGGAAGCAAATATCCGGGGCCAGCGGTTCATTGCAAAGGGAAGGATAGTAAAGGGCCAGGGCTGGAAGGCTGCTTATGACACGGCTGTGGATGACGGGGAAGAGGAGGATGAGCCGGAGGTAAAGGACCAGCAGCTGCCGGATCTGAAAAAGGGGGATGTGTTACATGGCCTGTCCCTTAAGATGACAGAGGGTAAGACAAAACCGCCTGCCCCGTTTAATGAAGCAACCCTGCTCTCCGCCATGGAAAATCCTGTGGCGTACATGGAAACAAAGGATAAGGCCATGGCAAAGACCTTGGGGGAGACCGGCGGTCTGGGAACCGTTGCCACCAGGGCGGATATAATAGAAAAACTGTTTTCCAGCTTTCTGCTTGAAAAGCGGGGCAAGGATATCTGCCTCACGTCCAAGGCCAGACAGCTCCTGGAGCTGGTGCCTGAGGACCTGAAGAAGCCGGAGCTGACAGCGGACTGGGAGATGAAGCTGTCGGGCATTGCAAAGGGAAGCCTGAAAAGAGGCGCGTTCATGAAGGACATCAGAGGATATTCCCAGGAACTGATCCGCCAGATTAAGACAGGTGAGGGTTCGTTCCGCCATGACAACCTGACCAACACAAAGTGCCCGGTGTGCGGAAAGCGGATGCTGGCTGTAAAGGGAAAGAATACGGAGATGCTGGTGTGCCAGGACCGGGAATGCGGCCACCGGGAGGTCATTTCACGCACCTCCAATGCCAGATGCCCTGTCTGCCATAAAAAGATGGAGCTTAAGGGCAAGGGGGATGCCCAGATATTTGTGTGCAGGTGCGGTCATAAGGAGAAGCTGAAGGCCTTTGAGGAGCGCAGGAAAAAGGAAGGCGCCGGAGTGACCAAAAAGGACGTGGCCCGATACCTGAACCAGCAGAAAAAGGAAGCAGAGGAGCCTGTCAACAATGCATTTGCCAAGGCGCTGGCAGGGCTCAATCTGAAGGATAAGGGCTGATGGAAAAGCGACGGTAAAATGATTGTAAAATAAAAAAATTCTTGACAAGAAAGTTAGCTGATGCTAATCTATATATGCAGTTAGGGATATCTAATTCCTGTGGGGAACAGGAAACAGAGGCGCCTGGCTGCATATTTTAGAAAATGTGGGTTAGCTTTAACTTACTTAAGAAATAGAGCTGAAGCAACGTCTAAAGGGCAGAAGCAATGCCTGACAGCAAAGTAAAGGAGCTGAGTGATATGCCGTGGAAACAAAGAGAGGAGTCCGGCACGTGGCAGAAGGAGCGGGTCATCCAGGAACTGAGGAGCCAGGGGAAACGTATGACAAAACAGCGTATGATCCTTCTGGATGTCATACTGAGCGGAAAGTGGAACTGCTGTAAAGAAATATATTACGAGGCGGCTAAGCGCGATGCGGCCATTGGTATGGCAACCGTGTACCGCATGGTATCTACTCTGGAAGAAATCGGCGTATTCAGCAGATGCTACCGCTACAGCCTGCCGGACCGTCCCTGCGTGGAGGAACAGGCCGGGGATTGGATGGATTAGATACAGAACAATACATATGGCAGAGGAGACATGCACGGTCAGGCGCATGATTCCTCTGTCTTTTTTGTCCGACATAAATGAAGAAATATATAAAAAGACGGGAATGGCTTGACATTCAACCTTATTCAACCCCTACAATAAACCTGTAAGGAGGTGTGTATATGACAATCAAAGAGGTAGAGACCCTGACTGGAATCACAAAAGCCAATATCAGGTTTTACGAGAAGGAAGGTCTTTTAGCTCCGGGCCGGAGTTCCAATAATTACAGGGAGTACAGTGAGGATGATGTGGAACATCTGAGAAAGATACGAATTTTCCGCATCATGGGATTTTCAGTGGCCCAGATTCGCCAGCTGGCAGACCAGCCTCAGAGGGCAGCGGTTCTCATGGAAGCGCGGGCAGGACAGATACAAAAGGAAGTTAAGGAGCTGGAGCGCGTCAGACAAGTGTGTCTGGAGGTCAGGGATTCAGGGTGGAGGTTTGACACACTGGACCCGCAGCTGCTGGAAATGAAACTGGAATGGGAAAAGAAAGGAAAGGATATCATGAAAAAGGACAGGATTGACAGGCTGTGCAAGGCAAGGGATATGGCATACTTATTTTGTTTTCTGTGCATTGTATCCATGATTATGTTTCCAATTAACCAGGTTTTGGGAATAAGACTGCCGGAGAAATTCATTCAGATCTGGCGCCTTGTCATAACCATTTCACCGTTTCCGGCTCTGCTCCTGGGAGCTGCCGCAGCGGGAAAGGCGCGCTGGCAGGTGCCTGATTTGAACCGGATTCTGCCGGACAGCGGAAAGCCGTTTATGAAAAAGGAGAGGGACAGGGGGAAGCTGTATGAAAGAGTCTGCTTTCTGAACCAGATCGGGCTCACCTCTCTGGTACTAATTCCCTTGAATAAGGCGCTGGGTATTCAGCTGCCCTTGTGGGTGACATGTGGATGGATGGCTGTGATAGCAGGTCTGGCCATAGCTGTTATGGTGCTTAAAAACAGAGGGTAGGGTGAAACAGGACGGCTTTTCAGATGGCTTTGCCCCATAAAAGCATGGTTGCGTGAAACCGGAAAAGGGTGGTATACTGTCTGTTAGAACTATTTATGGAAACTGCTGGAAAGGGAGTACTGGGAGCTATGGAACGAGAAGTCAGTCTGGAGGATATATCCGACGGGAAATTATATGGTATCAATGATATGGTGAGGGCTGACAGCGGCGGATGTGAAGGCTGTTCTGCCTGCTGCCGCGGTATGGGGTCATCCATCATACTGGACCCTATGGATATGTTCCGTCTTACGGGGAACCTTGGGATGACACCGGAACAGCTTCTGTCTGGCCCACTTGAGGTGAATATGGTGGACGGCATTATCCTGCCCAATATCCGGATGACAGGCCGGGATGAGGCCTGTTCCTTCCTGAACGGAGAGGGCAGGTGCGGTATCCATTCTTACAGGCCTGGGTTCTGCCGTCTCTTCCCGCTGGGAAGACTGTATGAGAACCGGTCCTTCAGCTACTTCCTTCAGGTCCATGAGTGTCCTAAGGATAACAGAAGCAAGGTAAAGGTCCGCAAGTGGATTGATACCCCGGATGTAAAGCTGTATGAGAAATTTGTAAATGACTGGCATTATTTTCTCAAGGATCTGGAACATGGACTGGAAGAAAATGGGAGCCTGGACATCAGGAGAACGGTGGTTATGTATGTGCTGAATCAGTTTTACATAACTCCTTATAACAGCGGGGAAGAGTTCTATCCGCAGTTTTACAGGAGGATTACAGAGGCTTCTGAGTTTGCGGCACGTTCCGGAATTAAAACCAGCCTTTAAAAGCAGTTTTCGGATATCAACCAATGGACAGGAGGAAGATTCATATGGAATTAGATGCAGTATTGAGGGAAAGAAGAAGCATGAGAAAGTACCAGCCGGACAGGAAAGTGAGCCGTGAACAGGTGGAGGAGATCCTTAAGGCAGCCACCCTTGCGCCTTCCTGGAAAAATTCCCAGACAGCCAGATACTATGTGGTTATGTCAGATGACATGCTCAAAAGGGTAAAGGAAACCTGCCTTCCGGCCTTTAACCAGACAAACAGCAAGGATGCGCCTGTACTGATTGTGGCCGCCTTTGTTAAGAACCGCTCAGGATATGAAAATGACGGAACCCCTTCCAATGAGCTGGGAAACGGATGGGGCTGCTACGATTTGGGGATGCATAACCAGAACCTTCTGCTGAAGGCAAAGGATTTGGGCCTGGACACCCTGGTCATGGGAATCAGGGATGCTGGTAAGCTGAGGGAACTGCTCTCCATTGGGGAGGACCAGGATGTGGCGGCGGTCATTGCCCTTGGATATGGCGCGGCCGATCCTCAGATGCCAAAGCGCTGTACGGTCCGGGAGATTGCCAGATTCTATTAATCAGCGCGGAGGTAAGGCATGGACAGGATTACGAGAGTATCCATAGTAGGAATGGGTGCGTTGGGTGTATTGTACGGGGATTTCTTTGCAAGGACCCTGGGGCTGGAGCAGGTGACATTCCTGGCAGACAGGGACCGGGTGGAACGTTACCGGGATACCACGGTATACTGTAACGGAAGAGGATGGAAATTCGCGGTCTGTCCGGGAGATGAAGCAGACCCCGGAGGACCGGCCCAGCTTCTCATATTTGCCGTGAAAGCCACTGCGCTTGAGGCGTCTGTCCCCATGGTCAGGAATCAGGTGGGAAAGGATACCGTGATTCTTTCCGTACTCAATGGAATTACCAGTGAAGCCGTCATAGGAAACATACTGGGAATGGAGCACGTGCTGTACTGCGTGGCCCAGGGAATGGATGCCGTGAAGATGGGAAATGAGCTGACCTATTCCCATATGGGACAGATATGTATAGGGATTCCCCAACATGAACCGCAGAAAGAGGCAATGCTGGAGGCGGTCACAGAGCTGTTTGAGCGGACAGGACTTCCCTATACCAGGGAGCCGGATATCCTGCGCAGGCTCTGGTGCAAATGGATGCTGAATGTGGGGGTGAACCAGGCTGTCATGGTGGAGGAAGGGACTTATGGAACCGTACAAAGGCCGGGACCGGCCAGACAGATGATGAAGGCAGCCATGGCTGAAGTAGTGGAGCTGGCCGGAAGAGAGGGAATCCGGGTGACCATGGAGGATTTGGACGCCTATGTTGACCTGATTGACAGTCTGAACCCTGATGGTATGCCCTCTATGCGGCAGGATGGATTGGCCCGCAGGCCCTCGGAAGTGGAATTTTTTGCGGGCACCGTGATTCGCCGGGCAGAGGCGGCCGGCCTGGATGTGCCGGTGAACAGGGAGCTGTACCGGAGGATTAAGGGGATGGAGAGGCGCTGACAAAGGCAGAACCGCCGGAAAACGGGATTTGTTTTCCGGCGGTTTAACTATGCGGGAGTGTCGGACTACTTTGGCTCATATGACTGGGCGTGCTTAATATTCAACATAGTTTATGCGTTCAACTTCCAGGCCTTCTAATTTTTCGTTTACCCATGGACGAATATATGTACCATCCTTTTCTATGGTATTGATAATCCTTATTTCATTTTCATGAAGTTTATTGACCTTTTCCAGAAGCTCAGGAGCATCCGAGGGATTGATAAAGATAACACCGTCCTCATCCCCTATTACGATGAACCCTGGATTTACCAGTCTGCCGCCGCATACAATGGGGGTATTGATTTCACCTGGTCCATTTTTGTAGGGACCGTCAGGTGTAATGCCTCTTGCATATATCGGAAAATCAGTGAGTTGGGACATGGCGTCCACATCGCGGAGGGAGCCATCCACCACGATTCCGGCTATACCGCGCTTTCGGCAGTATGTCACCATTAGCTCGCCAAAGATGGAACGGCGGGTATCTCCGCCAGCGTCAATGACAATCACATCGCCAGGTTTGGCCAGGTCCATGGCTGCATGAAACATGAGATTGTCGCCGGAAGGGACCTTGACTGTAAATGCAGGTCCCAGGAGTTTTCCTTTGTTTACAGGCCGTATATCTTCATGGACAGCCGATATGCGGTTCATGCAGTCATCCAGGTTAGCAACCGCCACATTTCTGAACTTTTCTACCAGTGCTTTGTCAGGCCGTTTGAAATCTTCTATAATCACACATCCTACTTTACTCATAATAAGTCATCCTCTCTTTCTATACCACCCGGTACTTTGCCGCATTTCCCTCAATAGCTCCAATTACAGCTTTAACTGCCTCCATACCCATGCGGTATAAGGCTTCCTCTGTGTTGGCACCGATATGAGGCGTTGCGCAGAAGTTATTTAATTTGGTTAGTTTATTTTCGCCAGTAGGCGGTTCCTTCACAAAGGCATCACAGGCAGCGGCTCTTAATTGTCTGGTTTTTAGGGCTGTATATAAGTCGTCCTCATTTACAATGCCGCCTCTGGCTGCGTTAATCAGAACAGCGTTTTTTTTAAAGTGCAGGAATGAATCACCGGCTATCAGGTTCTTGGTGGAGGGGGTCAGCGGAACACTTATATTCACGATATCAGAGACCTCCAGCATTTTGTTTAAATCATTGTATTTTTTGATTCCGAAGATGGCAGCTTGTTCAGCCGTGCAGTATGGATCATACCCCACCAGTACGGTGTCAAAACCGTTTTTCAGGATTTCGCCTGTGCGCAGTGCGATGTTGCCCATACCTACAAGGCCTATGGTTTTACCAGTCAATTCAATGCCTGTCATTTCCGGAGGGGCAATCCGACCAAAACCTTCATGGCGGCTCTTGGCATCACAGAATGCAATGCCTCTGCACACATTGAGTATCAGACCAATTATCAGCTCCGCAACGGAATTGGTATTAGCTTTTGGAGTGTTGATAACAGGTATTTTATATTCCTTAGCAGCTTCTAAATCAATGGTATTACATCCAACACCATGTTTTACGATTACTTTCAGACTGCTGGCCTGTGATATGATATCGCGGGTTATGTTAGCTGTGCGGAGTATGATGGCGTCAATTTCCCTTATGCGGTCAAATGTATCCGTGATTTCTCCATGCTGCTTTAGCAGCTTGACCGCATCGGGATGGATATACTCGCTTAGATACACAAGCATGTTTGTCCCTCCTTATAAAAAGAATTATATACTACATATAAAACAATAAAATGTTGTGCGCACTTCAATCGATACAAACAGTATATCTGAGAAAAACGCTGCTGTCAATATAGAAAATGTAGTGATTATTACAAAAAGATGTTGTATGGTATTCAAAGAAATAGACAAAGCTATCATTATGATGCTATACTGGAACGAGTAGGACAGCATTTGCAGAGGAGGGGATAGGATGACAATTTTGGCAGAGCGGCTTAAGGAATCAAAGCTTACAAACCAGCAGCACAGGATAGCAGATTATTTTCTGAAAAATGAGGAACGGATCGGAAATATGTCTTCCATGGATGTGGCCAGAGAGATTGGTGTAAGTGATGCGTCAATCATCCGTTTTTCCAGAGCGATAGGATATAAGGGATTTACAGATTTAAAAAATGATATCTATAACTCTTTGGCAGGAGAAGCAAGCGCGGCAGTACGCAATATGCAGTTATCTGACCGTTTTGATGTGCTGTCCGGGAAATTTAATGACCAAAATATTCCAGATACATTTGTGGAATTAATGAATTATAATATTACTAAGACATTTCACCAGAATCCGGTGGAAAGTTATGATGCACTTACAGACATGATACTGATGTCCAAACGCAAGTACATAATCGGCCTGCGCGGTTGTATGGGAGTGGCAGGCCATTTTGCGCGGTTGCTGGGATTTGCTGTGAATCAGGTTGTCACACTGCCACATAACGAAACAGAAGCAATGGGAATCCTACAGGATATTGGTCCGGAGGATATCTTTATTCTGTTTTCATTTGCCAGGTACTATAAGATTGACATGTTCCTAATCAATGTGGCCAAATCCCATAAGGCCAGGATCTGTGTCGTGACAGACAGCCCATTGGCACCCATGATTCCATGTTCTGATATATCCTTTATTGCTGAGACGTCCCACATGAGCTTTTTTAATTCGGCCATCGGCGTAGAGATGATAGGTGAATATATCGTGACTTTGGTATGCCGCAAAAACAGTGAGGAATACCGGAAACGAGCCAAAGAGAGAGATGCGCTTACCACTGAATTCCGCATGCCATGATATGTGACAGGCGCATGATGCATGGGGGGGGGGGGTATTTTCCCAATGGACAAAACATAGTTTGGAGACACGCTTTAGCGATAGGATGCCTTGCATTGATTCACGAATTGATGTGGGGCAATTTTTAAAAATAGGTGTGTAGTGTTTACTTCAAGGGGAGGGGGATTGTGAAAAAAATGCCACAAAATTTTGCTTGACAGCGGCAAATATAGTGGATATACTAAATGTACAAAATGAAATACACACTACAATTAATTTGATAAAATGTTGCAAACAATTCAGTGGTGGTAAAAGGGGAAAATGTAAATGATTGGGGTAAATGAAAGGAGAAGAAGTATGAGGATAAGTAAACGGATGAGAAGAAGAAATATGATTATGGCGGCCACGGCAGTGGCAATATCATTTTCCTTATGTGCATGCGGAGGTTCGCAGACCAGTACCAGTGCAGGAACTGAGACCCAGAAATCCGAGAAAAATGAGAAAACCGAGACAAAGGCTGAAACAGCTGAGAAGCTGGTTATCCAGGTAGGGCATACGGAAGCTGATTCTGAGGATAGTGTCCATCACAAGATGTGTACGCTGTTCAAACAGTATGTGGCAGAACTTTCTGATGGCAGCATTGATATTGAGATAATCCCCAGCGCTTCCCTGGGAGGGGAACGCGATATGGTAGAGGGAATGCAGCTGGGAACTATTGAAATGGCCTCAACTGCTAACATGGTAATCAGCAATTTTGACCCGGCTTTTTCCATATTGGACCTACCTTATGTTTACAATGATTATGAAAGCGCCTACGCCGTGCTGGAATCTGATGAATTACAGCAACTCATGGATAAATTTGCAGAGGAGTCCGGTGTAAGGATACTTGCTTATGGGCAGGGGGGATTCAGGGACGTAATCAGTAATAAAGCAGTCATAAGTCTGAATGATTTTAGCGGAATGAAAATCAGGGTACCTGAGAGCGATATTTATCTCAGTACATTTAAGGCTATGAATGCCAATCCCACCCCCCTTGCGTTTAACGATGTATTTACATCGTTGCAGCAGGGAACGATTGACGGATTCGAGATAGTTCCGGCTGTGGTACTGGCCAACGGGTATTACGAAGTCTGTAGCCATGTTTCCCTGACCCGGCATCTGTACAGTCCTAATCCTTTGATGATATCTGAATCTCTGTGGAGCAGTCTGACAGAAGAACAGCAGAAGGTGATACAGGAAGCTGCGGATAAGGCTGCTGGAGAGCAGAGAAAATGGGAGGAAGATCAGGAGCAGAATGTGTTTGACCAGTTAAGGGAAAAAGGAATGACCATTGACGAGGATGTGGATGTGGAGGCAATGAAGAAAGCCTGTGCAGATGCAGGTATATACGATACATACAGGGATACCATAGGTGCGGATTTCTATGACAAGGTCATGAATCTAATACAAAAATAGAAAGCGGATAAAATCACGGGATAGAAGGGAGAGGGGTTATGCTGAGGGCATATAGAAAAATCTGCACATGGATATACCGTATTATGATTGCTGTCTGTATCGTCTTGGTGATTTTAATGATTGTGGCCAGCGGCCTGCAGGTATTCAGCCGTTATGTGCTGAACAGCACGTTTTCCTGGACAGATGAATGTGCAAGATACTGTTTCCTTTGGTTTAATCTGATTGGTTCAGGATGCCTTGTAAAATCCAAGGGACATGCTATCGTTGATCTTTTTTCAGGAAAACTGAAAGGAAATACAAAGAGGATATACAATTTGGCCATTCATCTGCTCATTTTTTACATGGGAATTATACTTGCCAAATACGGGCTGGCCCTGTGTAAGGTCACCATGCGCCAGACCTCTACAGCCTTAAAGCTGCCTATCGGTCTTGTATATGGCGCTTTGCCTGTATTGGGAATGTTAATACTGATATATGAAGTTGAAGCGATTTGGTGTATTCTTGCGGGATATTCTGATGGAAAGGAGGAGATATAAATGGGAGCTCTGCTGTTTATCCTTTTGCTAGTACTGATATTTTTCGGTTTGCCCATTGGCTTTTGTATCTTACTGTCCAGTACGGTATTCCTTCAGGTTACCTCCCTTAAACCCTTGTTGGTAGTGGCCCAGAAATTGGCTTTGGGATTGGATTCCTCCTCCCTGCTGGCAATCCCTCTGTTCACACTTATGGGTTACATCATGGAGAGCTGCGGCCTTTCAAAACGTTTGATTGACTGGGTGTATTCATTGTTTGGAGGATTCAAAGGAGCCATGGGGCTGGTGACCATTATCTGTTGTACTATTTTTGCCGCACTGTCAGGCTCGGGTCCAGCTACAGTGGCAGCCATTGGTTCCATTCTGATTCCGGCTATGATTGAAAACGGTTATCCGCCTAAGACAGCAGCAGGGCTGACTGCCATGGCGGGAGCCCTGGGCCCCATCATTCCTCCCAGCATTGTGATGATAGTTTACGGAACGACCATGGGAGTATCCATAACAAAGATGTTCATGGGCGGTGTTGTTCCGGGAATTTTGATAGCAATATGCTTGGCTGTTGCAAATACGATAAAAACAAGAAAGCTTCCGCTGAAGGTTAATCTGGAAAGGCATTCCTTGAAAGAGCAGCTTTTAGTTACCTGGAAGGCACTTCCCACGTTACTGCTGCCGGTTATCATACTTGGCGGGATATATGGAGGCATCTTCACCCCCACTGAGTCTGCCACAGTAGGAGTTGTTTACAGCTTTGTACTGGCCCTTGTCTATCATAAGGTTACTGTTAAATCGTTCATTGATTCCGTTAAGAAAACTATAGAGACTTCTGCTATGATATGCTTTTTGATTGCTGGGGCATCTGTGTTTTGCTGGATACTTTCCACCACACAAATACCAACAAAGATTGCAAATTTTGTAGTACCCATGCTGGGAGGCAGTCAGGCATTGTACTGGATACTTCTTCTCATAGTACTCCTGTTTATCGGATGTCTGATGGAAAGTCTGGCCAGCGTTGTAATGCTGGCACCGGTCCTTGCGCCTATAGGGCTGGCTATGGGAATCAATGAAATTCATTTGGGAGTGGTATTTTGTATCAGTCTGATTGTGGGTTTTGTGACCCCGCCATTTGGTGCAAACCTGTTTACTGTGGTGGGTATCACCAAGCAGCCGTTTGGCGAGGTGGTGATAGGGGTTCTTCCGTTCCTTGCCGCATCCTTTATAGCGCTCATACTCTGTATCATTTTTCCGCCTATTGTTACGTTCCTGCCGTCATTATTATCTGCATAGAGGAGGTGTGCTGGAATGACTGATTTGTTGAAACATGCCTATGACCTGCATATTCACTGCGGACCAGATATTATACCACGTTCCGTAACAGCACTGGAAATGGCAGAGCGCGCAGTAAAAAGAGGAATGAAGGGATTTGCCATTAAGTCCCATTATGCTCCTACGTGTCTTCAGGCGGCTACAGTCCGGGCCTGCTATCCGGGGTGCAACGCAGTGGGGACCATTACCTTAAATGCGTCCGTTGGCGGACTCAATCCTTTGGCAGTGGAGACAGCTGCCAGAATGGGGGCCAAAATTGTATGGTGTCCTACTTTTGACTCTGCTTCCCAACAGGATTATTACCTGAAACATCTGCCTCAATATATAGACATGCAAAAGAAGATGCTGGATGCTGGACGGAATGTGCCGTCTTACTGCCTTATAGATGAATCAGGTGAATTGTGCTGTGAGATGCAGGAAGTACTGGATGTGGTCCAGTCCCATGATTTGGTATTGGCCACAGGTCATATTACACATAAGGAAACTTTTGCCCTTGCCCGGGTAGCATCTAAAAGGGGGTTTAGAAAACTGCTTATAACGCATGCTGATTGGGAATTTACTCACTACACGGTTGAAGAACAGCAGGAACTTGTGAAATTGGGAGCATGGATTGAACATTCATATACTTCTCCTGAAGAAGGGTGTGTTGCCTGGGAAAAGGTGGCCGGAGAAATTCGGACCATAGGCGCGCAACGGTGCATTATTACCACGGATCTAGGAAAGGCCAATGGTAAATATCCCGATGACGGGCTTTGGGATTATGCGCAACGCCTTCTGGAAATGGGGTTCACAGCGGGAGAAATATCAGCTATGATTTGCCAAAATCCCGGATTTTTAGTGGAATAGAGAGAAAGAGTCAGAGAAAATATAATAGAATAAGTAAAAGGCTGCCTGGGTTATGAAAATATCCAGGACAGCCATTTTTTCACCCCTAGGGTTCAAAATACCCCTTCACCACCTCAGCGATCCCCTCAGCCAATGCCCCATGGTTCTTTGCGTCCATGTGGAGCTGGTCAATGCTGCTGGGACCGGCCAGGGATGCGGCATCCAGGAAAAGACAGCCCTCAGCTTTTGCCAGCTCCTGATAGAGGGGCGCAAGGGCCATTGATTTACCGGGTGCGGTTTCATCAAAACTGACATAGGGACAGTGTTCCATGTCATTTCCTATATGGATAGGGGATATCACCAGAATCTTAGGCTTCTTATAGCCTTCCCCGTAATCAAATCCCTGTACCGTGTGACACAGGTTTTCCATTCCCTTTGTTATAACCCTGGGCGAGGCATGAAAGTGGGCCTTGCAGTCATTGGTGCCCAGGAACAGAATGACCAGGTCCAGCGGTTTGTGGCTCTGGAGTGCCATGGGAAGGGCCTGGATGCCGCATCGTCCGGGCTCCAGCGGGTCATCCCATACCGTGGTGCGTCCGCCCATGCCTTCCTCAATCACATAATACTCAGGCCCCAGCAGAACCTGAAGCCGTCCGGGCCAGCGGGTATTCCAGGAATGGCGTCCTCCTTTGGGATTGGTCCCGAATGTGTTGGAGTCGCCGAAGCAGAGAATATTTATCATAGACAGAACCTCCTTATTGCATGGTTGAGCTGTTCCAATCAGTAACCACACTTTTCTCCTATGATATCACAAGTAATGGAAAAATGGATTACTTTATGATAAAATAAACGAAACTGTAACAGGAGGAAACATCTATATGGATAAGATTTCAAAAGGATTTGTGGGCAGGACAGTACGCGCTGTTCTGTTCATTATTCTTATCATTGCATTCTGCACTGCCATATCCAGCGCAGGCATATATCTGGCATCCAGATATGGGCTGACCCAGTCCAGGGAGCAGGTGCCGCTGACAGCTCTTTACCTGGGAAATGAAGGAAAGGTGGAACTTCCGGGAAGGGGAAAGATGGCGGAGGGAAACGGATGGAGACTGAGAAATTCCAGGGACAGCTATACGCTGACATTGGACAATGCGGTTATAGAAAACACAGTCATGGAAAACGCGGAGTCCTCCCGCCCGGCAATTGATATAACAGGGGATTTAACCATCGAGTTAAAGGAGGGCAGCGGCAGCTGGATCCGGTCAGAAGGTGCAGGTATACGCATACATTCAGGTACCCTGGTCATCCGGGGAAAGGGAAGCCTGGACATTGAAGCCAAAACAGCAGGCATATTGGGGAATCGGACGGAAAACGGCCAGGCAGCCCTGCGCCTGGAGGGCGGACAGCTGGATATAAAGGGAACGTATGCGGGAATATCGTGTCCGGAGGTGGATATTGCCGGTGGAACCGGTACGGTTTCAGCTTTGGGCCAATGTGGAATCGGCATTTATTCATGCAGAATCAAAGTGGAAGAATCAGAAGGGGAGATGACGGCAGAGGGCAGCGGTGCAGCGGTGCTGGCAGGCGGCAGCGGGGAGATGAAGCCATCCATAAAGTCAGATGGAAAAGTGACGGCAGGACCTGGCGATGTCCGCGTTGTGGAGTTTGACGCTGCCCGGCCAGAACACATGGCAGGCCATGAGGAAGAAATCGGGGGATGGATGGGGGGAACTCATTCTGCCCTGCTTACATATTCGACGGAGGATATGGTTACTTATAATGAAGATACATCCTGTTTTGACGGTTCAGCCAGGACCCTCAGGTTTGCCGCAGAATAAGGAAATAGAACAGATGGAGGAATGAAAATGAATCTTACCGTATTATGCTACAAAAAATGCTCTACCTGCCAGAAGGCTTTAAAGTGGCTGGATGCCAATGGGATTTCCTATGTGGAAAGGCCTGTCAGGGAGGAGAATCCCACCCTGGAGGAATTAAAGGAATGGTACGGGATGAGCGGGCTTTCTCTAAAGCGTTTCTTTAATACCAGCGGAAATATCTACAAGGAAATGTCTCTGAAAGATAAACTGCCGTCCATGAGTGAGGACGAGCAGCTGGCGCTTCTGGCCACGGACGGGATGCTGGTGAAAAGACCGCTGGTGGTGGGGGATGGCTTTGTGCTCACTGGATTTAAGGAGGCGGAGTGGAAGGAAAAGCTGCTGTAGATTTTAACACACACATATAATCAACCTGACATGAAATATGATATGCCGGAAGATGCACCTTGTAAACAGTGCGTTCTTCCGGCATTTTTAAATGATATTGTTTTTTCATAATAATTGTGGAACATGGAGTACGAAACAGCCATTCTCTATGTCTGGTCTGCCGCCACCAAATCATCCAGGGTTCCAAAATGATATCCCATTTCCTCCCACTTGGTCAGAAGTTCATCCAGAATCTGCCCATTTGTTTTGGAGGTGCTGTGAAGCAGGACAATGGCGCCGGGATGAATGCGGGTCAGCAGCTTTTTAAAGGCTTCCTCTTTGGTTGGCTGCTTATCTTCATACCAGTCCACATAGGCCAGACTCCAGAAAAAAGTCTTATAGCCCATGTCATTGGCCATTTTCAGGTTGCTTTCACTGTATTTGCCCTGGGGGGGACGGTAATACTTTTTCATTGGCTGTCCCGTGGTCTGCTGGTACAGGGTTTCCAGGTCATTCAGTTCCTTTTCAAAGGCTTCCTTGGTGGAGATTTTCGACATATCCGGATGGTGGAAGGTATGGTTTCCCACATTGTGGCCCTCGGCAACCATTCGCTTTACCAGGTCCGGACTGGTCTGTAAATAATTTCCAACCAGGAAAAAGGTGGCGTGCACATTGTGTTTTTTCAGGGCGTCCAGGATAGCGGCTGTGTTTCCGTTTTCATAACCCGCGTCAAAGGTCAGGTAGATGACCTTATCCTGGGTATTCTGGGCATAGTAGGCATTGAACTGCTTCAGATAATCCGCGGTGGCATTTCCCACAGGCATCTGGCCCTCGCCCGGGAAACTAAGTCCCCAGTTGCCGTCGGCTGAGGTGGTCACTGCTTCGGGAGGACGGTTGTATTCCACTACCTGGGCAGCCAGCCGTCCGGCACAAAAGGCCAGGGCGAACAGCAGGGTGGTCTGTAACAGCTTCTTCATGGGAAGTCTTCTGAGTCTGTTTTTCATAAAGGATAGGTCCTGTTTCAGAAGTAATTACTTTAAATATATAGAAACAGAGGCGGTATTATTCCCGGAACCCGTAAAAGAAGGGGGATTGCTTATGGATTTATACAGGACATGGCGGGGAAGCCCGCCGTACTTTTTTGTGGTAGTCACAATCCGGTATCCCAGTTTGAGAAAATTGCCCAGGCTGTACCGGTTGTCAGGATGGACCGTCCCCATCAGGTGGCAATAGGAGGTAGTCATCAGATACTGCTCTGCGCTGGCCATGAGCTGATATTGAAGTCCTCTCCCCCTGAAGCTGGGCCGGACTGCCAGGGAGTCCATGTGGGCCACCCTGTCAAGGGCCTCGGGCTCCAGGTTCATGTAGTGCCCCAGGCTGTCAGGGGTGTTACCCGGAAAATGAATGATGAAAAAGGCAGCCAGACAATCATGCTCCACTGCCTTAAAGACGATTCCCGCATCAGGATTTACGATGTGGGACCGTATATAGTCCTCTGAGTCGGTACAGTACCAGCCGGGGTCCGGCGCCAGGGAGCGGGCTTCGGTCATGATGCGGTATATTTTTGCTGTGTCGGCGGCGCATGCAGGTAGGATTTTCATAGCGGTCAACTCCTTATGGGTATCATACGGATCGGCCTGGGGACGGACCTGGTGAGGGAAGTCCTTTTGGCCATAGGGAATCATATGGTTATGGGGGCAATTAAATTCATCCTGGTCCCCACACAGAGAGAAACGCTGACAGCAATGGGGGTGCCTTCGTACTGGAAACCATTTACCAGCATCAGCATACTGTCGTGTTCGCTCAGCTCCAGCAGTTCATATTCTTCACGGCTGGGCGGATGGACCCGCATATACTGGGTCTGTTTCAGTCCCTCCGGCAGGGAGCGCAGATAGAATAGTCCTGGGAAGGACGGCATGGACGAGCTGGTCTGGGCCGTATAAGTGATTCCCACGGGAATATCGGACAGATATTCGATAAAACGGTTCATGTTGAGATGGGAACTGTGGTCGGCATTCAGCATGTTATTGCATATATTGCGGATGGCCTCCGGCATATACTCGGTTGATTTTACGGAAAATGTGTCCGGATGCAAATAAGAATCCGCATAGGGAAAACAATAGGCGGTCAGGGAACGGTCTGTTCTGGGCGGATTCACATAATAGCCGTTTTCAGACCGGATGACGCCCTGGTCTAACAGACGTTTGTATCCCTGGCGCACGCTGACACGGGTTATATCTAACTGGGCCGCCAGTTCCCGTTCCGTGGGCAGGCGGTCTCCTGGCTGCAGTCCATGTTCGTGGATGTATTTTTCTATATATTCTGCAATGTCGTAACTTAGAAGATTGAAAACTTTTGGCATACTGTTACCCTTTCTGGTGATAGGTGTCACGATGGAATAAAGGTTATTCTGGTATCTTAAAACCTATCAGTGGTCTATATGGATTGCGCATAAACATTGAGTTTGCTGTCCTGGATAACGCCGTCGGAGTAGAACTTACAGAATTCCGGAAGCACCAGGGCGTTGGTGTACTCAATGATTCCGTTTTCCTCGCTGGCGGAGGTGATGGCAATGGATACCACCGGGCTCCCGTTTTCTGCGTTCAGGTATTTGGCTTCGGAGTTGCGCACACGGGTGGTGGAGAAAACCTGCTGTATGCCGGCAATACGAAGAGAATTCATGGCAAATGCATCATACAGAGAGTATATCTGGAAATCAATATCCTCTATATCAGGAATCAGTTCATAGGGAACAAAGGTATTTTCAATGGATACAGGCAGTCCGTTGCCAAGACGCAGACGCATGATACGGTACAACACCGTATCTTCGCCCACCTGCAGCAGATGGGAGAGCTTGTAACCGGCTGGTGTGGGACCGGTATATAAAATCCTGGAGGAAGGAACATATCCATGATTTTTAAGCAGCTCGCTCATGCCCCGGAAATGGGTGTATGCGTTATCCCTGGCATGGCGCATCACAAACGTTCCCTTGCCCTGGACCTTTTTTAACAATCCTTCCTCCACCAGGGTCTGGATGGCGGCCCTTACGGTTGAACGGTTAAGTCCAAAGCTCTCGGCCAGCTCCCGCTCAGCGGGCAGGGCGGTGCCATAGGGATAGGTCCCCTCCTGTATATTGCGTTTCAGCGTCTGGGTAAATATCTCTGATTTTGTCAGTCTCTGTGTCTGCGTACTCTGCCTCTGTTTTCCCTGTATCTGTTTATCCTGTATCTGTTCTCCCTGTATCTGTTTCCTCTGCATCCGTTTCCTCCATGCCGGGTATCCATTTATTCTTTATCGGGTCTGAAACCGTCTTTTGCCATGGCAGAAACCGTCCGCATTCCGGACAGGCACGATTTAATTCCCTTGCCTCATTATATCATATTTTGGAAAAAAAGAAACAGGAAAATGTAATGTTGTATAAAATAAAATATAATTGGTACGAAAATGGTATTGACAAAGGTGGATGATGTTGGTATATTAAAAACACAAGATGGTTTGTACAAACGCTATCCGGTTAAATACATAAAATTCAATTTGTCTAATCAAGAGGAGGATTATGATGTACGGTTTTCAGAATGAGGATTTCTTAAAAACTTTAAATGGAGCAGTGGCCCAGATCGGTGAGATTAATAGGATTGCGGATAAGGTGAGTGATTTGGGATATAAAAACATCTATTTGGTTGGAACGGGAGGCACCTATGCTATCATCAGCCCGCTGGCATACATGCTAAAGACAAACTCCACTCTGGTATGGTATCATGAAATTGCCGCCGAGCTGCTGGCCGCAAAGCCCAGATCACTGACCAGAGATTCTCTCTTTATCACGGCCTCCTTATCAGGAACCACCAAGGAAACCATTGCGGCGGCAGAGTATGCCAGAAGCATGGGAGCCACAGTGATTTCTTTTGTGGGGGACAGGACCGCTCCTCTGGCTGCTGTCTCGGATTATGTGGTTGAGAATGCTGCCTGCAATGACAATCTGGTGGAGGAGCTGCATATACAGTTTTTTGCCCTGGGAGCCAGACTGATGCTGAAAAACGGAGAGTTTCCTCAGTACGAACGGTTTGTGGAAACACTTCGGAAGATGCCGGAGGTACTGTTAAAGGTGCGGGAGCAGAACGACGAACGAGCACTTGCTTTTGCAGAAAAGCATAAGGATACAGGCTTCCATATGTGTGTGGGAGCCGGCAATACCTGGGGGGAGACATATTGCTTTGCCATGTGCGTGTTGGAGGAAATGCTCTGGATTCCTACCAAATCCATTCATGCGGCAGAATTTTTCCACGGCACTGTGGAGATGACGGATAAGAACATGAGCTTTATGCTTTTTAAAGGAGAGGACGAGACGCGCCCACTGGTTGACAGAGTGGAGAACTTTGTCAGGAAGTATTCGGATGTGGTGCAGGTGTGGGATACCAGGGATTATCCTCTGGAGGGGATTGACGCCGATATGAGGAAGTATGTCTCCCCCATGGTCATGTCCACCCAGTTAGAGCGTGTCAGCGCTCATTTTGAACATGTGAAGGACCACAGCCTGGATATACGCAGATACTACAGGACGGTGGAGTATTAAGGAATAGAAAAGGAGATTGCCCCATGAGAAAGATATTGATTGCGACCCACGGTGAATTTGCCGGAGGACTGAAGCAGACCATGGATTTTGTCCTGGGAGGAAATGAAAAGGTAGGTGTCCTGAGCGCGTATACCACACCGGATTTTGATATGGACAGGGAAGCGGCCGCTGTGGTGGATGAGCTGGAGGACGGGGACGAGCTGATTGTCATGACAGATGTGCTGGGCGGCAGCGTGGCCAATGCTTTCTCAGGGCATATCTCCCATCCGGGGGTTTACGTACTGGCCGGCGTCAATGCGCCCATGCTGCTGGCCATGGTGCCGATGCTGGAGAGCGCCATGGATACCCAGGAGCTGATTACACAGGGAATACAGGCAGCCAGGGAAGGGTGTGTGTTTATCAACGGTCTGATGAAGCAGGCTTTTGAAGAGAGTGAGGAGGATTTCGTATGATTAAGATTACAAGAGTGGATGAGAGACTGGTACATGGACAGGTGGCCTTTGCCTGGACCAATTCATTGGGAGCTGACTGCATACTGGTCGTAAATGATGAGGCTGCGGCAGATAAGATACGGGCCACTACCCTTAAGCTGGCCGCGCCGGCAGGAATCAAATTTTCCATAAAGTCCGTGGCGGATGCCATTGTCCTTTTAAACGGGACAAAGACGGACAAGTACAAGGTGTTTGTTATAGTGGGCAATACGGATGACGCGCTGAAACTGGTAGAGCATGTGAAGGGTGTGGACCACATCAATCTTGGCAATATGAAAAAGACAGAGGGCCGCAGGATCATCACCAATTCCCTGGCTGTTGACGACCATGATGTCCGGAATATCCGCGCCATGGCTCAGGCCGGTGCAGTGGTTGAGTGCCGGGCAGTGCCTACAGATAAAGAGACGGATGCAATGACATTGATATAATAAGACGAATCAGTCAGAGGATAGAGAAGGGAGAAGGATTATGCTTCAGGCAATACTGGTGTCAATTGTGGCCTTTCTGGCTGCCATTGACGAATATACATTTGGGGCGTCCATGATGGGGAGGCCGTTATTTACCGCGCCCATTGTGGGGCTGATTCTGGGGGATTTCCAGGCCGGAATCATGATAGGCGCCACGCTGGAACTGATGTTTATGGGATCTATTATGGTAGGGAGCGCTACACCGCCGGAGGTGTATGCCTCCAGCGTGCTGGGAACAGCCATTGCCATCCAAAGCGGGGAGGGAGTGGGGACAGCCGTTGCATTGGCTCTGCCTCTGTCCATATTCCTGCAGATGTGGAGAAACGGCTGTTACGCCATAGGCGCCAGCTGGGGAGGCAAACAGATCGAGAAGGCCCTGGCTCAGAGAAATTTAAGAAGGGCAAACATGTGGCATCTCATCACACTGCCGCTGATGGTGGGCGTTCCATCCATGCTCCTGGTGTTCTTTGCCATGTATTTTGGCGCAGGCAGTATCAATGCGGTTATCAAGCTGATCCCCCAGGTCGTGCTGGACGGATTTGACGTGGCGGCCGGCGTGCTGTCCTGTGTGGGACTTGCGCTTCTGATTAAAATGATGGGCAACAAAAAACTGATGCCCTACCTGTTCCTGGGATTCATAGCAGTCATGTATATCAATATGGATGTGATTGGAGTCGCAGTGGCCGGACTGTGCATGGCGCTTATTGCCGTGGGAAATATGAAATTTGAAGAAGAGGAGGATTTTTAGATGCAGGAGACAAAGGAAACTTCCCTTATAACAAAGAAGGATTTGCGCAGTGTGTTCTGGAGAAGCTTTACCATGCAGTCCTCCTGGTCCTTTGATAAAATGATGGCCTATGGATTTATGTATTCCATTGAAAAGCCTCTGAGAAAGATTTACCCAAAAGACGATGATTATTTTGAAGCGCTGCACCGGCATACAGAGACATTTAATATCACGCCCCATGTCTCTCCCTTTGTCATTGACCTTTCTGTTGCAATGGAACAGGAATGCGCCAAAGCAGACAATTTTAATAAGGAATCCATCAATAACCTGAAGGTGGGGCTTATGGGCCCGTTATCCGGTATTGGCGATTCCTTCTTCTGGGGTACATTCCGCGTCATCACGGCGGGAATCGGTATTGCCTTTGCCCAGCAGGGCAGCATACTGGGAGCCCTTCTGTATTTCTTCCTGTACACGGCAATCCATTTTCTTACCAAGTATATTACCGGAAATGCCGGTTACAAGATGGGAACCAGGTTCCTGGAGAACTCTGCGGAGAACCATCTTATCGAAAAAATGTCCTACGGGGCATCCATACTGGGACTTACGGTCATAGGAGCCATGATTGGAACCATGGTGACGCTTAAGACATCCCTGACCTTTCAATTTTCAGGAACAGAGACCACTTTGCAGTCCATCTTTGACCAGATTTTCCCGGGACTGCTTCCTCTGGGAGCCACATTTCTTTGTGTATGGCTGTTTAACCGGAATGTAAAAACCATTGCCATCATTCTGGGCATTTTTGTAATCTGCATTGCGGGGTGTTGGATTGGAATTTTCTAGGAGGGATGGAAAATGACAAAGCTGGTGGCGTTCGATTTGGACGGGACACTGAACATGACTCATACATACGCAGTGGCAGCCTATCAGGAAGCCCTTAAGGAGCTGGGGGCCGGGCCTGTTGCAGAGAGCGTGATACGCTCCAGGTTCGGTGCTCCCTTTAGGGATGACAGCCTGTTCTTTCTGGGTGATGACAGCGAGGAAGCCTTTAGGCGCTTTTACCGGGCGGTGGAGAGGCACTGGGCACCTCTTATGCGTGAGAGGGCGCAGACCTATCCCGGGGTCCCGGAAATGCTTGGGGAGCTAAAGGAACAGGGGTACGTCCTGGCGGTCTGTTCCAATGCAAAGGAAGAGGAACTGGAGGATGTGCTGGGTGTACTGTCCATAAGGGAGTATTTTGACTATATACAGGGCCTGACCTCCAGACAGGACAAGGCAGACAGCCTGGGTGTGCTGATAGAGCGGGCCGGTGCGGACTGGTGCTGTATGGTGGGGGATCGTTTCTATGACAGGGAGGCGGCAAAGGCCAATGAGACAGCGTTTATCGGATGCAGGTACGGATATGGAGGTGCGGATGAGTTTGGGGACGGGGATTTGCTGGCAGAGGACAGCGTGGAGATACCCGGGCTGCTGAAACGGCTGGTTTTCTCCACACCCTGGCTGAAACCATGGCAGAGGCCATAGGGAGGCCATGGGGCAGGGATTACCGGAGACTGCGGCGGATTCCGGGATTCCATAAATTTGTTAAAAAAGGAGAGGACACTGCCTGTGATAGGATGATGGAATATGTGATGCGGCCGGACAGAGATGTCCGGCTGTTTTTTTTGACAGAACATAAGCCAGAGAATAGACTAAAGAATAGACCGGAGAAAGGGCCGGAGAATGGCCGGAGAAAGGGCCGGAGAATGGGCCAAAGAATAGGCCAAAGAATAGGCCAAAGAAACCACCATCAGGCTCATAAATCACCATTGTTTTATCATTTCGGATTTGTTATAATGAATTACATCTATATGTTTAATCGGTTTAGTCTGCTTTAGGCAGCAGGTCCGCTGCGGGGCGTATTCGCCATTTTTCCATGGTTTTGAAGCACAGCTGAAGATAAGTCTGGCGCTAAACGCCGGGAACAGGGACGATTGGGTTCTTTTATGCCGGAGCAATACAGAGGAGTTTGATGATGACACAATATGAAATATTAAAACATTATTTTGGTTATGACACATTCAGGGATGGGCAGGATGTGCTGATCCAGAGCATTCTGGAAGGAAGGGACGTGCTGGGAGTCATGCCCACCGGGGCCGGGAAATCCCTGTGTTATCAAATCCCTGCCCTTATGATGGACGGAATCACCCTGGTCATTTCCCCGCTTATTTCCCTGATGAAGGACCAGGTAAGCAACTTAAACCAGGTGGGTATTTTGGCTGCCTACATTAACAGTTCCCTGACAGCGGCCCAGTATTATAAGGTATTGGACCTGGCCAGAGCCGGCAGATATCCGATTATCTATGTTGCGCCGGAGCGCCTGATGTCTGAGGACTTTCTGCGGTTTGCGCTGAGCAGCCAGGTGAAGATATCCATGGTAGCTGTGGACGAGGCCCATTGTGTATCACAGTGGGGCCAGGATTTCAGGCCCAGTTATCTGAAAATAGTGGATTTTATCAACCAGCTTCCGGAGCGGCCCGTTGTAAGTGCATTTACAGCCACCGCCACAGCGGAAGTGCGGGATGATATCATCGACATACTTATGCTCAGAAATCCCCAGGTCATGACCACTGGTTTTAACCGGCCGAATCTCTACTTCGGCGTACAGTCTCCCAAGGATAAATATGCCACCATGGTAAATTACCTGGAACGCCATAAGGGGGAAAGCGGTATCATCTATTGCCTGACCAGGAAAGTGGTGGAGGAGGTTTGCGGCCAGCTGATCCGGGAAGGTTTCTCCGTCACCCGGTATCATGCTGGCTTAAGCGACAGCGAGCGCAGGCATAACCAGGAGGATTTTATATATGACAGGGCCCAGATTATGGTTGCCACCAATGCCTTCGGCATGGGGATTGACAAGTCCAATGTCAGGTTTGTGGTGCATTATAACATGCCGAAGAATATGGAATCCTATTACCAGGAGGCCGGCAGGGCAGGAAGGGATGGTGAACCCTCAGAGTGCATCCTTTTGTACGGCGGCCAGGATGTGGTGACCAACCAGTTCTTTATTGACCATAACCAGGACAACGAGGCATTGGACCCCATAACCCGGGAAATCGTCATGGAGCGGGACAGGGAACGCCTGCGCAAGATGACATTTTACTGCTTTACAAATGAATGTCTGAGAGATTACATACTGAGATATTTTGGGGAGTACGGAAGCAATTACTGCGGCAATTGCTCCAACTGCCTGAGCCAGTTTGAGACAGTGGATGTGACGGATATTTCCCGGATACTCATTGGATGTGTGGAGAGCAGCCGGCAGAGGTACGGAACCAATGTGATGATTGATACGGTCCACGGTGCCAATACAGCGAAGATACGCAATTACAGGATGGATGAGAACCCGCATTATGGGGAACTGGCAAAGGTACCGGCCTACAAGCTGCGGCAGGTGATGAACCATCTGATGCTGAACGGATATCTGGCAGTGACAAACGATGAATATGCCATTGTAAAATTGACAGGAAAGTCAAAGGGAATACTGGAAGAGGGAGAGCCGGTGACCATGAAGATGGCCAGGGAAGCGGAGCATCCTGCCAAAGCGTCCGGCGCAAGTGCCGGAAAAGGAAGAAAAGGCAGGAAGGGGCTGGCAGCAGGTTTGTCCGGACCGGGCGGAGCAGAGTTTACGGAAGCAGACGAAACGCTGTTTGAGAAGCTGCGCGCTGTCAGGACGGAGATTGCAAAGGAAGAAAAGGTGCCGCCTTATATGGTTTTTTCAGATAAGACGCTGACGCATATGTGCATCGTGAAGCCGGTTACGAAAGGGGAGATGCTGAATGTTTCAGGGGTGGGAGAGTTTAAGTATGAGAAATACGGGGAGCGTTTTCTGGCCTGCGTGCAGGCGGAAATGAATGACAGTCCTGCTGAGATATCTTTTGAGGGTGATGATTTGTATTTTACCAGCGACAACGATGCGTTCGACGACTGGTCCCTGGAGACAGCCCTGACCGCCTGGGAATACGGAGGCCCGGAAAATGAAAGGCAGGAAAATGGCAGCCTGGGAAATGGCAGCCAAGGAAATGACAGCCGGGAGGATGAAAGAACCAGGGAAGCACCGGCAGGGCTAAACACGGACAGAAAGAAAAAAACAGGTAAAGGCAAAACGGATTTTGTCATGACCGGGGAACTGGCCGCCAGAGTCCGATACTCAGAACAGTCCAGTCTCAGTGATTTTGTATCTCAGATTAACAGCCTGCGGGATGAGGATACAATGAAGCGGCTGACCATAAAATCCGTTGAACAGAAATTGATGGAGGATGGGAATTTTGAGGAATATTACGTAAATGGAATACCCCGCAAACGACTGACGGACAAGGGCCGGGAATTTGGAATTGAGGCAGAGAAACGGTTGAGTGAGAAGGGGAATGAATATGAGGTGTTCTTTTATGGCGAGAGAGCGCAGCGGGGGATTGTAGAGTGGTTATGGGAAAAAATATGATTGTTATGTGATTGGGAGAAGGAGAAAAACAGAAGCGTTCGGTGATACTGTTCAAACAAAGCCGCTGCCGCCCATTAAAGGGACAGCGGCTTTTCCATTGATAACTTCACAGATTTGGGGAATGTTAAATAGTAAAAATAAGAAATTGAACCCAATTCCCATATTGTCCATGAATTTATCAGGAGGAAGGCGCATCCATGAAATTTGACGCAGTTTACTATGAACCGGCTATCTTTGACTACCCTCTGGGCCGGCAGCTCAGGGAGGAATACGGGGACCTGCCGTGGATTCCCATTGAGAGCCATAATTCCATCCGGGAAATGCAGGAAAAACCCAATGACCAGTTCGGACACATGAAACGCAATCTGATTGCGGGCATACGAAAGACCCACAAATACGTGGAAAACCACAAGGTATCCGATTATCTGGTCCCATACACCTCATCCGGCTGTACGGCCATGTGCCTGTACTGCTATCTGGTTTGCAACTATAATAAATGCGCTTATCTCAGACTGTTTGTGAACCGGGAGCAGATGCTGGACCGCATCATCAAAAAGGGAAAGAACAGCGGCACCCCCCTTACCTTTGAGATTGGAAGCAACAGCGATTTGGTGCTGGAGAACACAATTACGGGAAATCTTCTTTATACAATTCCGCGTTTTGCAGAGGAGGGGGAGGGAAAACTTACATTTCCCACCAAATTTCATATGGTGGAACCTCTGCTGGACCTGGACCACAGAGGCAAGGTGATTTTCCGCATGAGCGTCAATCCTCAGCCCATTATCCAGAAGATAGAGCTGGGCACATCCGGCTTAAGACAGAGAATCGAGGCTGTAAATCAGATGTGTGAGGCGGGATATCCCTGCGGACTCCTGATAGCTCCCGTCATATTAGTGGAGGGCTGGAAGGAAATGTATACCGGCCTCTTGGAAGAACTGAGGGACGGACTTTCAGATAAAATGAAAAGCCAGATGTTTCTGGAGATTATTTTGATGACCTATTCCTATGTCCACCGGGCCATTAACAGCGAAGCATTTCCCAATGCGCCGGACCTGTATGACAGGGAGCAGATGACGGGCAGGGGACGGGGGAGGTACTGCTACCGGGCCGAATCCAGGGAAGAGGCACAGCTGTATCTGAGGCAGGAGATAGGACGTGTACTGGGAAATGTGCCCATACTTTATATAAGCTGACATGGCCTTGCCGCAGTTTGAATGTGCCGTGCCGTTCCGATATCCATTGTGATGGGAACCGGCATGCGCGTTTTGTATTATGGGTTTGTATTATCGTAAGAATTTGGCAATTGTATCCATATAGTCAGTCTGATATAATCAGAAAGAGGCTGCTGCTGCCGTATTTCCATGGCAGCAGAGCCCCGGAATCACTTAAACGATGAAGGGAAATTGCCATGACAGGAAAGGAAACAGATATTGCAGAGGCCAGGCAGCTGATTGTGGACCTCTATGGATGCCGGACGTCCTATATTGATGATGTGGATTCCATAAAAAATGTGATTCACATGGTCTGCCAATGCATAGGCGCAGGAATTGTGGAGGAATGCTACCATAAATTCTCGCCCATGGGCATCAGCGCGGTGGCAGTCATAACCACCTCCCACATTTCAATCCACACCTGGCCTGAGTATGGGTATGCGGCAGTGGATATATTTTCCTGCCAGGAGGATATACCGGGAGAGATATGCCGCCTTCTCACAGAGTCCTTAAAGGCAGAGCAGGCAGAAACAAGGCTGATTAAGAGGGCGTTAAACAGGGCAAAGGAGGACGTCCATGGGTAAGACATTACAGTTTAATAAGGACCAGAACCTGTCCATAGAAGGGGCGGAATACCGGGTCACAGGGGGAATTGAGTTCCACAACCGTTCAGACGGTTCCCGCTGGTGGGAATACTGCCTGTTGGAAACCCGGACCAGGGGTATAAAATGGCTCAGCATTGACAATATTTATGAAGAATACGCCATTTATACCCAGTGTCCCTATGGCAGTGAGTTTGATGAGATGAATATATTCCGGGATGGTTACCGCCAGGCGGATGCGGGGCAGGCAGTTGTCACGTCCTGCTTTGGCCAGGTGGATACATCGCCGGGAGACACGGTCCGTTATACGGAGTACGAGGACGGTACCGAAGAGCTCATCATTGCGGTGGAGCAATGGGAGGATGAAACAGAGTATTCCAAAGGCTGTTATCTGGATATGGATGAAATCGTACTCCTGGACAGCGGTTGTTCCGGACAGGTGGAGAGCAACAGGACCCTTGGTTTTGTCAATATGAAGAACCTGGCTGTGGCGGCAGTGATACTGGCGGTTCTTGGAGTGTTATCCTATACGTACATACAATCAAATAAGAAGACCATACATAAATATCTGGAAGGTAATATTAATTTCTCCTATCAGACGTCAATTACATCTGATTTGAACGAGAAGGAGAGGGCGGATGTGTACTCCACTGACCTGTCCGTGGATGACGCGGCTAAGGCAATTATCCAGGCCATTGACGGCGGGACCGAGGATGTGCAGAAGAATGGAGAAGATGATTCGGTGGCTATCCTGACAAAGAGTGAATATTGTCTGGTATACACCAGCACGGACCAGACCACCATGGTGCAGATCAGTTCCCGCGCCTATGTATATCAGAGCACCAACACGCCTTACCATGCGACCGGCCATACCCATTCTTATTACCGCGGATTCTATTATTCCAGGGGATTTTTCGGCGACAGGGACAGATACAGACAGCGGACCAGCGGATACGAAAACTACAGCGGCGAAACCGTTGACACCAATCCCGTGGATCCTTACAAAAGCTATTCAGACAGCGTCCGCCAGAGCAGCATCAATTCCAGGCGCTCATCCGGAGGCGGAATCAGCTCCGGCAAATAGGCGAAAAAGGCGAAAAAGGCGAGAAAGTAAACCGGCAGTATGTATTCGGACAAAACCAAATCAAAAAGGAGAAGATTATGGCAGAATTTATTACAATTATGGTTTATTGCGTTTTGGGCACAGCCCTCATGCTCTTTGGTACATTTGTGGTGGATTTGGTGATTCCCTGTGAGTTCCCGGCGGAAATCAAGAAGGGGAATGTGGCGGTGGGAAGCGTTATGGCGGGTATCTCCGTTGGAATCGGAATCATTATCCGGGCAGCTGTTGTGTCCCCTGCCGGCACAGCGGTTCACGAATCATTGCTGACCGGTATTGCCTCAACCATATATTACTATGTGGTGGGGCTGGTGTTCTGCGTTCTGGGCTACCTGGCGCTGAACCTGATCAACCGGAAATATGATCTCAATAAGGAAATCAGCGGCGGGAACCCGGCTGCCGGCATTATGGTTGCAGGAATGTTTATTGGGCTGTCCATCATTATAAGCGGAGTGATTATGTGATGAAGGAAGGGACATTTTCTTACCGCCGGCTGATGTTCACCACCTTCATCATATCCGGCTGCTCCATCATATACGAACTTTTAATCAGCTCCGTCAGCTCCTATCTGCTGGGGGATAGCATAGCCCAGTTTTCCATCACCATCGGCCTTTATATGTGCGCCATGGGAATGGGGTCCTACCTTTCCAAATATGTGAGGACAGAGCTGTTTGACTGGTTTGTCTTTGTGGAAATCGGCGTGGGTATACTGGGAGGGACCAGCTCCCTGCTTTTGTTTTTGGCAAACATCTATGTGCAGTCCTACCAGCTTGTGATGTACCTGGAAATCATACTGATTGGAATGCTGGTAGGCCTGGAGATCCCCCTTCTCACAAGAATCATTGAGGAAAATGCGGGCAATCTGCGCATTACCCTTTCCAGTATTTTCAGCTTTGATTATATCGGAGGGCTGGCGGGCTCCATTGCGTTTCCGCTGCTCCTGCTGCCTCAGCTGGGATATTTTTCCACTGCCTTTCTGGTGGGCAGTCTGAACCTGGGCATATCCCTGTTTATTCTTGTATCCTACCGCGGATATATCAGAATGTTTTCCATGTGGAGACTGGTGAGCGGACTGGCGTGTGCATTCATGGTGCTGGGAATGCTGTTTTCGGAAAATGTGGCATCAGGAATTGAACAGGGGCTTTACAGGGACAAGGTAATCCTGCGGGAACAGACACCGTACCAGAAGCTGGTGGTCACCAAACATAAGGACGATATCCGCCTGTTTATCAATGGAAATATCCAGTTTTCCTCCAAGGACGAGTACAGATACCATGAGGCCCTGGTGCATATACCCATGTCAGCGGCTAAAAGCCGCAGGAATGTCCTGGTGCTGGGAGGAGGGGACGGCCTGGCTGTAAGGGAGATATTAAAATATCCGGAGGTGGAGAAGATCGTGCTGGTGGACCTGGATGCCAGGGTGGTGGACTTGTGCAGAACCAATCAGGACATAGCTGCCCTGAACCAGGGCTCTCTTGACAGTCCCAAGCTGGAAATCCGCAGTGAGGACGCCTACGGGTACCTGGAAAACAATTACCGCAATGAGGGCGGGGAGGGATATGATGGGGAATTCGATGTAATCATCACAGACCTCCCTGATCCCAACAGCGAATCGCTGAACAAGCTGTACACGGACCTGTTCTACCGGCTGTGCAGCAATAATCTCACGGAACATGGGGTTATGTCGGTCCAGTCCACCAGTCCTTACTATGCAGCAGATGCCTATTGGTGCATCAATAAAACTGTGGGACAGGAATTTCCATATGTATATCCCTACCATGTACAGGTGCCCTCTTTCGGCGACTGGGGATTCCAGCTGGCTTCCAAGGATAAGGTGTCTGTGGACGGCCTGGAGCTTCAGGCAGAGGGAAAATTCTTAAATCAGTCCGGCCTTAGGGGACTGTTTTTATTTGCGGAGGATGAGAAGCCCCGCAGGGACAGGCTGACGGCCAACACACTGTCGGAGCCCAGGCTGCTGCATTATTACCTGGAAGCAGAGAAGGATTGGGAGTAGAAGCGCTTACAGATGGCAGCGCCTGTCAGTGCACAAACTAGCTCCGTCGCAGGAAAGGCCAGCCAGACACCGGTCATTCCCCAAAGGCCGGACAGGAAAAACGCTATGGGAATGATGAGCACCATGCCCCTTAACAGGGAAATGATGTGGGCCGGCACAGCCTGCTCCGTGGAGGTGAAAAAGATGGACAGGATGATATTGAGCCCCGCAGCCGGTATGCCTGTAAAATACAGCCTTAGCCCATACTCCGCTATTTCCTGCAGCTTAAGGTTGTTCTCGCTGTTGAATACGGCTGTTATGGGAGCTGCTCCCCAACAAATTCCGGCATACAGTGTCAGGGAGATGAAAACCGCGGTGGCGAGCCCGTACCGCAGTATCCCCCTGATTCTGGCGGAATCACCCCGGCCGTAAGCGCTGCTGATTAACGGCTGCATTCCCTGGGCGATGCCGGTGAAAATGGATATGACCACCAGGGACAGGTTGGCTATGACGCCGTAGGCAGCCACGCCCACATTTCCCTTTAGTCCAAGGATAATCACATTGAACACAATGATGACAATGCCGGAGGATACTTCTGTGATCAGGGAGGGGAATCCCAGGGACAGGATAAGGAGGGCGGTCTGTCCCTGGATTTCTGTTTTGGCGAGATGGAATCCCTTGTTCTTACCCATCCAGTGGCCGGACATGATGGCTATGCTGATAAGGGGCGCCAGCCCGGTAGCCAGTACGGCGCCGAATATGCCCATGCCCAGAGGAAAAATAAAGACATAGTCCAACAGGATATTGGCCATGCTTCCTCCCAGCATGGCAAGCATGGAAAGCCTGGGATTTCCGTCATTCCTCACGAAACAGACCAGGATATCATTGAGAATAAAGGCCGGGGCAAAGAGCAGTATCATTTTCAGGTAGGTCTGGGTCATTGCGGCCACCTGGCTGTCAGCGCCCAAAAGCGCTGTAATCTGCGGGGACAGGAACAGTCCGGCCAGGAAGAACAAAAGGGCCGTAATTCCGGCGAAAAACAGGGTGTTTGTAAAAATCAGATCCGAAAGCCCTGATTTGCGGCTGATGGAGAATTTGGTGGCGCCGCCGATTCCGAACATGAGTCCGCTTCCGTGGATAAAGCTGTAGACGGGAATGGCCAGGTTCAGGGCTGCAAGACCGCTGGTTCCCAGACCTTTGGCGACAAAGAAGGTGTCTGCCAGTATATAGCAGGAAAGACCAATCATTCCCAGTACGTTTAACGAGGTGTATCTGGCAAATTCTTTTAAGCACGATGTTTGTTCTGCATAGTTGTTCTGCATGGTGACCTCCTGAACGGTTCCCATACCTTCCGGCATCTTCCGAAACACAAAAAGCGCCAGTACCTTCTATCTTCTGGAGCGGATGAGGAATGGGATTCCTGATTCGTATTGCTCCTGGGCCTGACGATAGAAAGCCTGACGCTGATATTTTTACCCGGCGGCAAAAATCCAGCCTGTGTCCGGACTGCGGATGGGTGGGATTTTTATGGGGAGATTATAGCATGGGGGAGGGCGGGTGTCAATTGGAGAATCCTGTTTACGATGTTTTATTCCTGTTTATTCCGGCTGGGATTCCTGCTGATCGTTCAGGATCTTTTCCATCTGGGCAATTTCCTTCTCCTGCACATCTATAATATTCTGGGCCATGGTGCGTATCTCTTCATAGTCTGTATACTCCAGGATATCCCTGGCCATATCCACAGCCATCTGATGATGCATAATCATGCCCTCTGCAAAGGCCTGGTCCAGACTGTCAACATCTGAGGTATCCATGTGGTGGGACATGGAGTCATCGGCAAACATTTTGCTGTACTGCTCCAGATAAGCGTCCTCCTTTGTCTGATCCTTTTTTCCGTCCGTTTCATACGTTTTAACCAGCTCGTTCATCTGTTTTAGTTCATCCTTTTGGGCGGTTATGATATCCTGTGCAATGGTTTTTAGCTCATCGCTTTTTCCCTGGTAGTTCAGATAGCTCTCAGACATCTTGATAGCTGCCTCGTGGTGGGGAATCATACCCCTTAGAAAGTCCAGGGAAGCATTTCCTGATTTTTCGCGGATGACCATATCCTCCATCATATTCATCATGATAGAATCCTGTTCGGTCAGGTAACGGCTCAGGTCGTCTCCGGAAGCGTTCATATGTCCGTTATGTCCGCTGTGGTCGGCAGCATTGCCGGAATTTGAGGATGCCTGTTCCCTGGAACCTGTTTCTGTTTCCGTCTGTGACGCTGCGGACGCAGAGGTGCTTTCTGTCTGGCTTTGAGAGGTCTGTCCGTCATCAGAGCCGCTGCGGTTGTTGGCAAACGCAGCCGCCACGGCCACGATGATGACCAGGGCCACGCAGATTCCGATGACCCATGTACGCATATTTTTGTTCATAATCTCTTTCTCCTTTTATCCTTCAATCGGTTGGATTTAATCTGACATAAAATAGTATTTGCTAAATTCAGGGAAATATTCTCCGGTGCATTTTTGCCCGGGTATTTTTGTTTTCCGAAAGAAGGCAGTTGCAGGTTGTGTTTTATTTAACTTTCACTTATAATGAATCATAAATGTTATGATTTTATGGGTGAAAGGAAACACGATGACGGAAATCAGTGCACAGCCATTTGTGAAATGGGCGGGCGGCAAAAGACAATTACTTGAACAGATAAAAGCGAGACTGCCAGAACATTTTAATGGATATATGGAACCATTTGTGGGCGGCGGTGCAGTATATTTTGATTTGCAGCCGGAAAAATCCATTATTAATGATATAAATGAATCATTGATCAATGCCTACCTGCAGATAAAAATTTCACCAGAAGAATTTGCCGATGCTATTTCAGAGTATGATAAAAGAATAGCAGATGGAGGAAAAGAGTATTATTATAAAGTCCGGGAAAACTATAATGATAAAATGATGCGGGCGGAATACGATATGGAATTAGCTGTTTTATTCGTGTTCCTCAACAAACACTGCTTTAACGGTCTTTACAGAGTAAACGGAAGAGGCCTGTTTAATGTACCTTATAATAACAGTGTGAGGGAATCCTGCAGCAAAGAAAGTATCATGGCTGTATCACAAAGCCTTCAGAAGGTGAAGATTATGAAAGGCGATTTTCAGAATGCCTGTGATTTGGCAGAGAAGGGTGATTTTGTTTTTATAGACAGTCCCTACGCCCCCTTGAATCCAACGTCCTTTGAGTCTTATACAAAGGAGGGATTTGACATTGAAAGCCACAGACGTCTGGCTGACGTGTTCAGAGAGCTTACAGAACGGGGATGCTACTGTATGCTGACCAATCACAACACAGATTTTATCAATCAGTTATATGCAGATTTCAACAAAGTGGTGGTGGATGTAAAGCGTATGATAAATTCTGACGCAAAGAACCGGGTGGGTCAGGAGATCATCATTACGAATTATTAGAGGTATATCTATGGAAGAGCTGATGCGGGGAAAAATCCAGGCATATTATGGGACTGATACAAAAAAGCTTTATCTGGGAGACTGTCTTGAGCTGCTGCGGAAAATGAAGCCGGAAAGTGTTGATATGATATTTGCAGATCCGCCATATTTTCTGAGCAATAACGGCATAACCTGCCAAGGGGGAAGAATGGTATCAGTCAATAAGGCGTCCTGGGATGAGGGCGGGGATTTTAAGGAAAACCATGCTTTCAACCGCAGGTGGATCCGCATGTGCAGAAGGGTGCTGAAGCCCGGCGGAACCATATGGATATCCGGTACCCTGCACAATATTTATTCAATCGGAATGGCGCTTCAGCAGGAGCGGTATAAGATAATCAATAATATTACCTGGAAGAAAACAAACCCGCCGCCCAATTTGGCCTGCCGCTGCTTCACTCATTCCACAGAGACGATTTTGTGGGCCAGGAAGGATGAAAAGAAGGCCAGGCACTTGTTTAACTATGAGCAGATGAAGCAAATGAACGGCGGGAAACAGATGAAGGATGTGTGGGAGGGAAACCTCACCAGGCCGTCGGAAAAGTGGGCCGGCAGGCATCCCACGCAAAAACCGGAGTATTTACTGGAACGGATTATTTTGGCGTCCACAAAAAAGGGGGACGTGGTACTGGATCCGTTTTGCGGTTCCGGGACAACCGGGGTGGTGTCCGGAAAGTACGGAAGGCAGTTTATCGGAATTGACAATAACGAAGAATATCTGGATATAGCGAAGAGACGTTTGGATCAGATACAGGAGGCACTGGAGTGGTAAAAAGAGATTTTGACGCATGGCTTAGTAAATTCCGGGCAAGTATTTCAGGGTACCGGTATTACATAGATTTTGACAAGGTAGTCCGTAATGTGGAGGATATAAAAATCGAGTTAAACATACTAAATTCACTGATAGGTTCTGTGAATATAGAAGATGATTTTGAAAAAATAATAACAAAATATCCGGAAACCCTGTCCTGTATTCCCCTGCTTCTGGCTGTGCGGAGCAACGAAATCTATGCCCAGGATGAGAACGGCGCGTTTAAGTATAATTTTAAAACAATGAATTATGATATGGATCAATATAAGATATTCATGAGAAAAACAGGATTGTTTGATCTGCTGCAGAAGCATCTGGTAAACAATCTGGTAGACTATGCGCTGGGGATTGAGACAGGACTTGACTCCAATGGCCGTAAGAACCGGGGCGGGCACCAGATGGAAGATCTGGTGGAGCAATATATCATTGCCGCAGGATTTACAAAGGATGAGAATTATTTTAAAGAGATGTACCTGAAAGATATTGAGAATAAATGGGATATTGATTTGTCCGCTTTATCCAACGAGGGCAAGGCCGCAAAGCGGTTTGACTTCGTGGTAAAAACAGAGTCCATGATTTATGCGGTTGAAACGAATTTTTACAGCAGCGGGGGCTCGAAGCTGAATGAAACCGCCAGAAGCTATAAAATGCTTTCCCAGGAGGCGGACACAATCGAAGGATTTTCCTTTGTGTGGTTTACAGATGGCATTGGCTGGAAAAGTGCCAGAGGGAATCTGCGGGAAACCTTTGAAGTGATGGAGCATGTTTATAATATTGACGATATGGAACATTCGGTTATGACTGCATTATTGGTGTGATGCCAATAAAGAATAGAAAAGTATGCAGTTGTATGGTAAAATCAAAAAGCAAAGATAAAAACACAACGCAGGATAAAAACCTGCAGAGCTGGTAGGTAGTCCAGCCGCATTCCTATAGTCCTGCTTTAACTGGCGGGGAGACAGGGATGTCAGTAACCCTCCCTCCTTGGGTCGTCCATTCTTTGTTCATCACATTTCAAAGGAGGAATTGTCATGGACAAAGTATCGGTAGTACTGAGAGTATTTTTCGAGGACCCATTCTGGATTGGAATACTGGAGCGGGTGGAAAGAGGAAGGATGACTGTGTGCAAGATTACCTTTGGCCCGGAGCCAAAGGATTACGAGGTACACGGATTCCTGGCAAAGGAATACTATGGTCTGCGGTTTAGTCCGGCTGTGGCAGCTGCTGTAAGTGAGCATCTTAAAAACCCAAAGCGCGTGAAGCGCCAGGTCAGAGAGGAGCTTCGGGAGTCAGGCATGGGTACCAAATCCCAGCAGGCCCTGAAATTGCAGCATGAGCAGATAAAGACAGGCAGGAAGGCGGTCAGCAGAGAGAAAAAGGAAGCGGAGGCCAGACGCCAGTTTGAACTGAAACAGCAAAAAAAGAAAGAAAAGCACAGGGGCAGGTAACACTGCCTCTGTGTTTTTAAAAACCAAGAAAGTGAGGGTTGCCATCCATGAAAATAGACCGTCTCATCGGTATCCTGTCTATCCTGCTCCAGCGGGAAAAGGTAACCGCCCCCTATCTGGCGGAAAAATTCGAGGTGTCCCGGAGGACCATCAACCGGGATATAGAGGATATCTGTAAGGCCGGAATCCCTCTTGTTACCAGCCGGGGACCCGGTGGAGGGATTTCCATTATGGAGGGATACAGAATGGACCGTACCCTGATTACATCCGGGGAAATGGATGCAATCCTGGCAGGCCTCAGAAGCCTTGACAGCGTATCAGGGTCAGCCAGATACCGTCTGCTGATGGACAAGCTGGCCCTTGGAAAGCAGGATTTGATAAGCAGTGACAGCAGTATTCTCATTAATCTCTCGTCCTGGTACCGGCAGTCACTGGCGCCTAAAATACACCTGATTCAGGAGGCCGCAGAAACACGGCGTCACATACGTTTTACTTACTATTCGCCCATGGGGGAAACCAGCCGTACAATAGAGCCGTATCTGCTGGTATTCCAGTGGTCCTCCTGGTATGTGTGGGGATTCTGCCTGATGCGCCAGGATTACCGGCTGTTTAAGCTGAACCGTATGGTGGATTTGGAATGCTGCCAGGAGGTCTTTGATAAACGTATCCTGCCGCCTTATGAAAATGAGGCGGACCGTCCTTTCCCCATCCGTTTTCTGGTAAAAGCCCGGTGCAAGCCTTCCATTAAATGGAGGATTGTAGATGAATTTGGCCCGGAGACTCTGGAGGAACTGCCGGACGGTGATTTTATGTTTACAGCCGGATACTCGGACAAGGAAAACCTGTTCTGCTGGATACTGAGCCTGGGAGACCAGATTGAGCTTTTGGAGCCCTGCGAATTCCGCGGGGAGCTTGCAGAGCTGGGACGCCGTGTCTATGAAATTTACAGATAGATACCAGAGCAGTCTGTAAACATGACAAACAGATGTCCTGTTTCCTGCGGTAAAATGAGTTCATAAAACATGACGTACGCCGTGTGTAAAGTGCTGAAACACAGCATCTAAGTGCTCATAGCAAGGAGGAAGGATGATGGAGAATATTGTGGCATGCTGCGGATGTATCTGCAATGAATGTCCTTATTACCAAAAGGAATGCGGGGGGTGCCCAAAGATACAGGGAAAACCATTCTGGCTGGAATACACAGGGGAGGAGCGGTGCGGTATATACCGGTGCTGCGTGGAGGAAAAGAAACTGCCCCACTGCGGCAGATGCAGTGAACTCCCGTGCAGCCGGTATGACCAGCAGGACCCCGCCAGGACGCCGGAGGAAAACGCGGCAGGCTTAAAAAAGATGCTGGAAGTACTCCGGTCCCTGGATTGACAGATTACATATCAAACAAGGAGGACCCAATATGGCTTCCAGCCTGGAATATGTTCAGTATGTAGCTGCGCAGTTAAGCGGCGCAGGTGCCATTTCCTATAAAAAATTATTTGGCGAGTATGGCCTGTGGTGCGGGGGAACGTTCTTTGGAACGGTAGAGAACAACCAGTTTTATATAAAGGTGACAGAAGCAGGACATAAGCATCTCCCGGAAGCAGAACCGGTGGCGCCTCATGGCGGCCGTCCGGGAATGTATCTGGTGGAGGAGCTGGATGACAGAGAGTTTCTGACCGCCCTGGTCCTGGATACTTGCGGTCAGCTTCCAGAACCGCACAAGCCAAAGCAATCTGTGTCAAAGCCATCCCAACCAAAATCAGGGAAACGAAAATCTTAAAACCAGAGCCGGGAATGTAAAAAATATCCGGAAAAAACAGCAGCCCATGTCACCGAAGGAAAGTGATACCGGGCTGCTGTTTATGGTTCCCGCGGCGTCCCTGCAGGTTTATGGTTCCCGCGTATGGTTTCCGCGAAAATAAATACTTCCACAATCCCGTATTTTATACTATAATAAAATAGTATGACGAAAATTATAATATATTAGGAGAAGATACATATGGAAAGAAAAGTAGGAACAATCTCGAGAGGAATCCGCTGCCCGATTATCCGTGAAGGGGACAATCTTGCTGAAATCGTGGTGGACAGCGTTTTGGACGCAGCGGAAAGCGAGGGCTTTGAGATCAGGGACAAAGATGTCATTTCCGTGACAGAGTCCGTGGTTGCCAGGGCTCAGGGCAATTATGCTTCCATTGATGCCATTGCAGAGGACGTGAGGGCAAAGCTGGGCGGAGAGACCATCGGGGTCATTTTCCCGATTCTGTCCAGAAACCGTTTTTCCATCTGCTTAAAGGGAATTGCCAGAGGAGCAAAGAAGGTGGTGCTGATGCTCAGTTATCCCAGCGACGAGGTGGGGAATTCCCTGGTATCCTTAGACCAGGTAGACGAGGCCGGCATCAACCCTTACAGCGATGTGCTGGATTTGAAGCGCTACAGGGAACTGTTCGGGGAGAATAAGCACCCGTTTACCGGAGTGGACTATGTGTCCTATTACTGCCAGCTGATTGAAGAGCAGGGCGCAGAGGCCCAGGTGGTATTTGCAAATAATCCCAGAGAAATCTTAAATCATACCAGGAAGGTGCTGACCTGTGACATCCATTCACGTATGCGCACCAAGCGCATCTTAAAGGAGGCAGGAGCCGAGGTGGTATGCGGCATGGATGATATCCTGAATGCCCCGGTGGACGGAAGCGGCTGCAATGAAAAATACGGCCTTCTGGGCTCCAACAAGTCAACCGAGGACACCATTAAGCTGTTCCCGCGGGATTGTATGGATTTGGTGAACGATATCCAGAAAAAAGTCCTGGACCGCACAGGAAAGCATGTGGAAGTTATGGTATACGGCGACGGCGCGTTCAAGGATCCGGTTGGGAAAATCTGGGAGTTGGCTGACCCGGTGGTATCTGTTGCCAATACAGAGGGACTGGAAGGCACGCCAAACGAAGTAAAATTAAAATATCTGGCTGACAATGATTTTAAGGATCTGTCCGGAGAAGCCTTAAAGAATGCAGTTTCCCAGAGAATCAAGGAAAAGAAATCCGATCTGGTGGGCGACATGGCATCCCAGGGAACCACGCCCAGAAGGCTTACCGACCTTATAGGCTCTCTGTGCGACCTTACCAGCGGTTCCGGCGATAAGGGAACACCGGTTATCCTGGTTCAGGGATATTTTGACAACTATACAAACTAAGCCATAAAAAAAGAGACATGGAGGGCTGAAGGCTTTTATTGAGCGTTCAGCCCTCGTTTTAGGAGGTTACAATGGGAAAATTAAAACTTGGAATCCTGGGCAATGGCTATCTGGCCGATATTATAGTGGAAGCCGGCCTGAAGGGAATGCTGGATGAATATGAGCTGGTGGGAGTTTTGGGCAGAACCAGGGAAAAGACAGAGCTTCTGGCAAAAAAAGGCGGGTGCCGGGCATGCAGCACCATAGACGAGCTTCTGGCGCTGGCCCCTGACTATGTTGCGGAGGCAGCTTCGGTCCAGTCGGTCAAGGACTGCGGAGTGAAGATTCTGGCATCCGGTGCCAGTATGATTGTGCTGTCCATCGGAGCGTTTGCAGATAAGGAATTTTATGGACAGGTAAAGGAAACAGCTGCCGTCCATGGAACCAGGGTGTACATTGCATCCGGTGCAGTGGGAGGTTTTGATGTGCTGCGGACCATATCCCTTATGGGACAGGCAGAGGCAGGCATCAGGACAAAAAAGGGACCGGCATCCTTGAAGGGAACCCCGCTTTTTGAAGAGCGCCTGATGGAGGACACACAGGAGAGCCACGTATTCCATGGTAATGCAAAGGAAGCCATTTCACTCCTTCCCACCAAGGTGAATGTGGCTGTGGCCTCATCCCTTGCGACCGTGGGTCCGGAGGATACCCGTGTGGATATATACAGCGTTCCGGGCATGGTTGGGGATGACCATAAGATTACATCCGAGATAGAAGGCGTGAAGGCTGTTGTGGATATTTACTCCAGTACCAGCGCCATTGCCGGCTGGAGCGTGGTGGCGGTTTTGCAGAATATTGTATCACCCATTGTATTTTAGGAGGAAATGGACATGTTTAAAAAATTAGTGGCAATAGAGCCTGTGAACCTGGTTTCACAGGCAGAGGAGGAGCTGCGCGGGTATGCAGGGGAGATAACATTGTATGAAGATGTTCCGTCCGGTGATGAGGAAATCATCCGGCGCATCGGGGATGCGGACGCAGTGCTGGTAAGCTACACATCCAGAATCAGCCGCTATGTAATTGAGAGCTGTCCCTCTATCCGGTACATTGGCATGTGCTGCAGCCTCTATTCGGAGGAAAGCGCCAATGTGGACATTGCCTGCGCCAGGGAACGGGGCATTACAGTGCTTGGAATCAGGGATTACGGAGACAGGGGAGTGGTGGAATACGTGCTCTGCGAGCTGGTGCGTTTCCTTCACGGCTTCGACCGGCCCATGTTTCGGGATATGCCGGTTGAAATCACGGATTTAAAGGTGGGTATCATCGGAATGGGCGTGTCGGGAGGAATGATAGCGGATGCCATGAAATTCATGGGAGCGGATGTGTCCTATTACAGCCGTTCCAGGAAGCAGGACAGGGAAGACCAGGGGCTGGTTTACAGGCCTTTAAAGGAACTGCTGGCCCGCAGCGAGGTGGTCTTTGCCTGTCTGAATAAGAATGTGATTCTGCTTCATGAGGAAGAATTCACACAGCTGGGACAGGGAAAAATCCTGTTCAATACCTCCATCGGACCTGCATTCGACCTTCCTGCCCTGAAAACATGGCTGGATCAGGGAAATAATTATTTTATCTGTGATACAGAGGGCGCGCTGGGAGACAGCACCGGCGAACTGATTCGCCATCCGGGCGTATTCTGCGCCCATATCTCTGCCGGAAGAACAAAGCAGGCCTTTGATTTGCTCAGCAAAAAGGTGCTGGATAATATCCGTACATATCTGAACCAGCAGTAGATGGAACCGGCAGACGGATGAAATGGTATGAATAAAATAAACATATAAACAGGAAAACCGCCCTGCCGGAATAGTTCTATTCTGACCGGGCGGTTTTCCCTTACGTTTCCTGCTCATCAAATTTAAAATCGCATTCCTCCAGGTTTCTGCATATTTTTTCCATAGTGCCGCAGAATGCTTCCATCTCATCCTGATCCAGCCCGTTCCATATAACCTCATCCACCATCTCCAGCACCTTGCGTACCCTGCGGGCCTCTGCGGCACCATCGCCGGTGAGGCATATCAGATAGGATCTGCGGCATCCCGGATCCTTTTCCCTTACCAGGTAGCCGGATTCCTCCAGACGGTCCAGGGAGCGGGACATGGTGGTTACATCCATATGGCAGAGATCTGACAGTTCTTTCTGGGTGATATGGTCCCGGGCCAGCAGTACATCCAGGATGCGGGCGTGGCCCTGGCCGAAGGTAAGGCCGATCCGGGTGAAATGGGGCTGCATCAGATGTTTCCTTGCCCTTTCCGCCCTCACCAGAAGGCGGCGCACTTGCTCTTGTTTCATCATGGTTCATGTTTCCTTTCTCTATTCCAGTTCAAACTGGCCTGTGTACAGTTTATAATACCGTCCTCTCTGGTCAATCAGTTCTTCGTGGCTACCGCGCTCTATGATTTCTCCCTTTTCCAGCACCATAATGGCCTTGGAGTTGCGGACCGTGGACAGCCTGTGGGCGATGACGAAGACAGTGCGCCCGTCCATCAGCGCATCCATACCCTTTTCAATGAGTTTTTCCGTCCGGGTGTCAATGGAGCTGGTGGCCTCATCCAGAATCAGCACAGGCGGGCGGGAGATGGCTGCCCTTGCAATGGCCAGGAGCTGGCGCTGGCCCTGGGACAGGTTGGCGCCGTCGCTGTGAAGGGGCGTGTCATATCCCTGGGGCAGCCGCCGGATAAAGGAGTGGGCATTGGCTACCTTGGCCGCGGTTACCACGTCTTCGTCTGTGGCATCCAGCCGTCCGTAACGTATATTGTCCGCTATGGTTCCGGTGAACAGGTGGGTATCCTGGATTACCATGGAGAGGGAACGGCGCAAATCGTCCTTTTTAATGGTTCTTATGTCAATGCCGTCATAGGTTATGGTTCCCTGCTGTATTTCGTAGAAACGGTTTACCAGATTGATGATGGTGGTCTTTCCGGCGCCGGTGGAACCCACAAACGCGATTTTCTGCCCCGGTTTCGCATAAAGGCTGATGCCGTTCAGAATGGTTTTCTCCGGCGTGTATCCGAACACAACCTGGTCGAAACGCACATCCCCCTTAAGGGGAATGAGACGGAAGCCGGACTGGGAGCCGGTATGGGGCTCTGCCATATCAGCCGGACCTTCGTGCGGCACCTTCCAGGCGAAACAGTGGGTGAATTCCCTGCATTCTTCCCAGCCGCCCTGGTCGTTCCTGCGCACATTACACAGCGTCACAGTGCCTTCGTCCAGTTCCTGGATCTCGTTCATCATATCAAAAATACGTTCGGCTCCGGACAGGGCAGCCAAAAGAAAGTTAATCTGCTGGGTAAACTGGTTCATGGGCATGGCGCTCTGGCGCACATACACCAGATAGGACGCCAGGGTCCCCAAATCCGTTAACCCTGACAGGACGAACAGGCCGCCCACACAGGCTGACAGGGCATAGTTTACATAAGACAGGGCCACAATGGTGGGAACCGTCATGCCGGAATAGGTCAGGGCCCTGGTGGCCGCTGTCCGGAACGCCTCGTTGCGGCGGCAGAATTCCTCGTAGTCCTGCGCCTCATGGTTAAACACCTTTTCCACCTTCTGTCCGGCCACCATCTCCTCCACAAAGCCGTTGATGCTTCCCAGGTACTTCTGCTGCTGGATAAAATACTTCCTGCTCCTTTTTCCATTATAACGGATGAACAAAACCATGAGAAGCAGAAAAACCATGACAATGAGGGAAAGACGCCAGTCCAGCACCAGCAGCATGGTGATGGTCCCTGTTATGGTTATGAAGCTCTGTATCATCATGGCAAAGCTGTTGTTAAGGGCTTCGCTGATGGTATCCACATCGTTGGTAAAACGGCTCATCAGCTCCCCGTGGGTATGGGCGTCAAAGTAGGTCAGGGGAAGGCGCTGGGTGTGCCGGAACAGGTCGGAGCGGATTTCGCTCACCACCTTCTGGGAAATATGGACCATCATCTGATTGTAGGCATAACAGGAGAGTGCGCCGCACAGGTACAGCCCTCCCATGACCAGCAGCATGTTTACAAGCCCCGGTATGTCACCCGGGAGAATGAAACGGTTGATGACTGGTTTTAACATGTATGTTCCTGAAATGCTGGACAGGGCGCTGACTGCCACCAGGAGGGCGATGACCAGCATATACCACTTGTGCCGGCCCAGGTAGCCGAACATCTGCTTTAAGGTCCGTCCGGTATCCTTGGGACGGTTATAATTTGCTATTCTTGCCATTACAGATTCGCCCCTTCCTGCTGAGAATGATAGATGTCCTGATAAATCTGGTTGGAAGCCAGCAAGGTTTCGTGGCTGCCGACCGCGTTCACCCGTCCGTCCTCCAGTATGATGATTTGGTCTGCGTGGGCAACGGAGGATATGCGCTGGGCAATGATGATTTTAGTTGTATCCGGCATGCTCTTTGCCAGTCCATCCCGGATTTTGGCCTCTGTGGCCGTATCCACGGCGCTGGTGGAATCATCCAGAATCAGCACCCTGGGAGACTTTAGGATGGCCCTGGCAATGCAGAGTCTCTGCTTCTGTCCGCCCGACACATTGACGCCTCCCTGGCCCAGCTCTGTTTCATATCCCCGCTCCAGGCGGTCGATGAATTCATCCACGCAGGCAATGCGGCAGGCCTCCTCGATTTCCTGCTCCGTGGCTGTTTCCCTGCCCCAGCGCAGGTTATCCTTTACTGTCCCGGAAAACAGGGTGTTTTTCTGGAGCACCATGGCGATGGAATCCCTCAGTCCTTTAAGGGAGTATTCCCGGACCGGGCGGCCGTCTATATAAACAGTGCCCTTGGTGACATCATAGAGCCTGGGAATCAGCTGCACCAGCGTACTCTTGGCAGCGCCTGTCTGGCCAATGATGCCCACGGTCTGTCCCGGCTTTATATGGAAGGAAATGTCTGAGAGCACATATTCGGCAGCCTCCTGATTGTATTTAAAGTACACATTCTCAAACCGGATATCACCGTGCTTTACTTCCAGGGTGCTGGACGCATCCTCCCTGATGTCGATTTCCTCATCCATGACCTGCGAGATACGCTTCCAGGAAGCCAGGGCCCTGGTGGTCATAAGGAACACATTGGAGAACATCATCAGGGAATTTAAAACCTGCATCACATAGCTCAGGAAACCGGTGAGCTCGCCCACCTTCACGCCACCTATGGTGACCAGCCTGCCTCCGAACCACAGGATGCACAGGATGGTGGAGTACATGACTAACTGCATGGCCGGCATATTGAGGACTGCCAGGCGGAAGGCTTTTTCCGCTGTGAACTGCAGATTGTAATTGACCTCCTCGAATTTCTGAATTTCATAATCGCCCCGGACATAGGATTTCACCACACGGATGGCGGTCAGGTTTTCCTGAATGATGCGGTTTACCATGTCGATGGCGCCCTGCATCACACTGTACAGGGGGCGCACATGGCTGATGATGAAAAACAGCAGCACACCCAGAACAGGGGCAGCCACCAGAAACACCAGTGCCAGCTGCGGATTGATGTAAAAGGAAGCGGCCATGGCGGTGAGCATCATGACCGGTGAGCGGAAAGCGGGCCGCATGCCTGTGGCAACAGAGTTTTGTATGGTGGTAACGTCGCTGGTAAGGCGGGTCACCAGGGAAGAACTGCTGAAATGGTCTGTGTTGGCAAAGGAAAACTGCTGCAGCTTTGCAAACTCCGCCTTGCGGATTTCGGCCCCCAGTCCCTGGCCGCAACGGGCCGAGAACATGGCGGAGCCCTGGCCCAGCACAAGGGAGATAAGGGCAAAGAGAACCATCTGCAGCCCCTTCATCAGGATATAATGGCGGTCCCCGGTGGCTACGCCCACATCCACAATGGAAGCCATGACCAGCGGGATGATTAACTCAAACACGGTCTCGGCTTCAATACAGAAAACAGCCAGCACCGCGTCCCTTTTGTAAGGCTTCAGATAAGATAAAAATTCCTTCATTCCGGAATCCTCCTTCATTGAACTGTAACATAAGTTACATAAGTCAAATAAATGCATTCGCAACAATTGCACATACAACTATTGTATGCTCATGTGTTGAAAATGTCAATTGTGTTGTGATATACTTTTAGATATGCGTAAGAAGGTAGTTGAGAATGTATTTGAGAATGTAATGGGAAATGTAATACAGACCTAAGAAAAAGAGGAGAAAAACATGAGAAGGATGATTTCTGTGCCGCTTATACTGGCGGCTGCTGCAGCTCTGTCTTTCCTGCCGGTACAGGACTGCCTGGCCTATGGGCCGGGAGACAGCTGGTATTATGACCATTACCGCAGGGGCGGCCCCGGTGTGGAGTATGATTATGGGACTGCGCCGTCAGGGACCTATGATTACGGCGGCCCATCAGCGCCTCAGGGCAATGCCCAGGTTACCACAGATAATACGGTCAGGGCTTACCCCGGCTTTAATACCAATGTGCCGGATACGTCCACGGCCCAGTTTGATCCCGGATACTGGTGGGATCCCAATGATGATGACTGGGATGACTGGGATGATGACGACTGGTGGTATTACAATGGAGGGCCCGGGGTCCAGTACGGCCAGGGCTGGAGATACAGTCCGGGGGGCTGGTGGTTCCAGCTCTGCGGCGGCAGCTGGCTGTCCGGGGGCTGGCAGCTGATACATAACCGCTGGTACCGCTTTGACCAGAACGGATATATGCTGACGGGATGGTTCACGGACAGCGACGGAAACCGGTATTATCTGAATCCTCTGGATGACGGCACTCTGGGCATGATGCGCACGGGCTGGCAGATGATAGACGGACAGCTTTATTATTTCAATACCCAGTCCGACGGTACCATGGGACGGCTGTTTGTGAATACCACAACCCCGGACGGCTATGTGGTGGGAGCGGACGGGGCTTTGGTCCGGTAGCGGAAAACCCCGGCGCCTGTGGCAAGCAGGCGCCGGGGTTTTCTGTTTTTGTCGTATGGTAACTTTAAGACCAGAAGCAATTTTTTCTTTTGTATCCTTATTTATATGGTAACTGTATGGTAATCCGTTTCTTTTGTATTTTGGTTCAATGCCTGGGAGCCGTTCCATCCGGTATGTGTGTGTGATGGAGTGTAATGCAATATTGGAATTTCGTGCGGCTTTTTGCCGCCCTTTAGGTTTATGATTGTATGTTCCGGAATCCCTGTCCCCTGGGGCTTTCGCGGCTGCCCGTTCCTGCCCCGGCATCTTTCTTTCATCCGTTCATAATGTTAATGCAGGGCGGGGCTTTTTTATTGCAAAAAAAAATTGCCGCTTATTGCCAGTGTTCATAATATGTGATAATATAAAGGTTGTTTTACAGAAAAGAGGATACAATCATGTTACAATATCTAATTGTGTGCCCGTTGGTGTTCCTGGCCGGACTGGTGGATTCCATTGCAGGCGGCGGCGGGCTTATTGCTCTGCCCGCATATCTCATTGCAGGGGTGCCCGCCCATGTGGCCCTGGGTACCAATAAACTCAGCTCAGCCATGGGCACCACTGTTTCCACGGCCCGGCTGGCAAAGCACGGTTTTCTCAAAGGAAAGGTGCTTATGGCGGTGTGCTCCTCGGCGGCCGCCCTTATGGGTTCGGCTCTGGGCGCCCATCTGGCCCTCATGGTGCCGGAATCCGTCATCAAGCACATGATGATTGTGGTGCTGCCCGTTGTGGCGTTTTACGTGCTCAGGAACAAGGATATGGGAGCCAGGGACAGGACGGAAGATATTTCCAGAAATAAGGTATTTGCCATCTCCATGGCGGCGGCCTTTTTTGTGGGGGGATATGACGGCTTTTACGGACCCGGAACAGGAACCTTCCTGATTCTGATTCTCACAGGGGCTGCCGGGATGGACGCCCGCAGCGCCTCCGCCCAGACAAAGGTAATCAATCTTTCCTCTAATATAGCGGCCCTGGTGACCTTTATTGCCACCGGAAATGTTTACTACCCGCTGGGGCTTACAGCAGGCGTGTGTTCCATTGCGGGACACTACATCGGGGCAGGCATGGTGGCCCACGACGGCCAGAAGGTGGTCCGTCCCGTGGTACTGGCGGTGCTTGGGGTATTGTTCATTAAAATAATAAGCAACACATAAGCAGCCCGTAAACAGCACATAGGAAATAGGAGAGAATCACATGAAATGGAAAAAATTTACATTAACTACCACAACACAGGCTGTAGACCTGATTAGCAGCATGTTTGATGACATTGGTATAGAAGGAATCGAAATCGAAGACAATGTGCCTCTGACAGAGAAGGAGACAAAGGGGATGTTTATTGACATTCTTCCTGAGCTTCCTCCGGACGAAGGCGTTGCCAGGATAAGTTTTTACCTGGATGATGACGCGGATGTGGCGGATTACCTCAGACGGGTGGAAGAGGGCCTGGACGAGCTGTCCCCATTTGCGGATCTGGGCGCCAGGACCATCACCGCGTCGGAGACAGAGGACAAGGACTGGATTAACAACTGGAAACAATACTTTAAGCCCTTTACAGTGGACGATATTCTGATTAAGCCTACCTGGGAAACCATACCGGAGGAGCACAAGGACAAGCTTCTGGTGCAGATTGACCCGGGAACGGCCTTTGGAACAGGCATGCATGAGACCACCCAGCTGTGCATCCGCCAGCTGAAAAAGTACGTGAACCGGGACACCTTGGTGCTGGATGTGGGAACAGGCAGCGGTATCCTGGGAATCACAGCCCTGAAACTGGGGGCAGAAGAGGTGTGGGGCACGGACCTGGATGAAAATGCCATCAACGCCGTAAGGGAGAACCTGGAAGCCAACAGCATTCCTGAAGACAGGTTCCATGTACTCCAGGGTAATATCATAGACGATGTTTCCGTCAAGGAATGGGCGGGATACGGTAAGTACGATGTGGCAGTGGCCAACATACTGGCGGATGTTATTATTCTGCTGGTGGATGAGATACCGGCCCATCTGAAAAAAGGCGGTATCTTCATCACCTCCGGCATTATTGATATGAAGGAAGAGGCGGTGAAGGAGGCCTTTGGGCGCTGTCCGGAGCTGGAAGTGGTGGAAATCACATACCAGGGAGAATGGGTGAGCGTGACCGCCAGAAGGAAATAGGATGAATAAGGAAGGACCTGAGGGAAAGCCATGCATCATTTTTTTGTGAACCCTGAGCAGGTGGAGGACGGCCTGATAAGGATAACCGGATCTGACGTGAACCACATAAAGAATGTCCTGCGCATAAGGCAGGGGGAGGAAATGCTGGTCAGCGACGGCACCGGCAGGGACTACCTGTGTCAGGCGGAGGAAATCGCCGGACAGGAAGTCACGGTACGGATTCTTGAGACAGAGGAGGAGGGGAGAGAGCTTCCTTCCAGAATCTGGCTCTTTCAGGGACTGCCCAAATCTGATAAGATGGAGTTCATCATACAGAAGGCTGTGGAGCTGGGGGCGGCAGGCATTGTGCCTGTGTCCACCAGGAACACGGTGGTTAAACTGGACCCCAAAAAGGAAGAGGCCAAGGTCAAGCGGTGGCAGGCCATTGCGGAAAGCGCCGCCAAGCAGTCCAAACGGAGCCTGGTTCCCAGGGTATCCGGCATTATGACCTTAAAAGAAGCCTTTGACTATGTGGAAAGCCAGGGATTTTCCGTGCGTCTCATTCCTTATGAACATGAGGCGGGGATGGACGGCACAAAGACGGAGCTGGATGCCGCGGGGCCGGGACAGGACATTGCTGTGTTTATCGGCCCGGAGGGCGGTTTTGATGAACGGGAGATAGAATTGGCCCTTTCAAAAGGCGTGCGGCCCATCAGTCTGGGACGCAGGATACTGAGGACGGAGACAGCGGGGCTGGCCCTGCTGTCGGTGCTTATGATGCGGCTGGAAGGGGCGCTGTAAAGGAGTTTGTATAATGGAAGCATATTTTGACAATTCAGCCACCACCCGCGTGTTTGACAGCGTGAGGGATATTGTGGTAAAGACCATGACGGAGGATTACGGCAATCCCTCTGCCAAGCACAGAAAGGGAATGGAGGCAGAGCAGTATGTGCGCCAGGCAGCGGCGGACATTGCTAAAACATTAAAGGTCAGGGATAAGGAAATCCTGTTCACCTCCGGCGGCACGGAATCCAACAACATGGCTCTCATCGGCACCGCCATGGCCAACCAGAGGGCCGGAAAGCACATCATCAGCACCAGAATCGAACATGCCTCGGTTTACAACCCCCTGGCCTATCTGGAGCAGCAGGGGTTTGAGGTCACATATCTGTCTGTGGACAGCCAGGGCCACATTTCCCTGGAGGAACTGGAAGCAGCCATCCGTCCGGACACCATCCTGGTATCCATCATGTATGTGAACAACGAGGTGGGCGCCATTGAACCGGTGGAGCAGATAGTATCCCTTATCCATGGGAAGAATCCGGCCATCCTTTTCCATGTGGACGCCATCCAGGCTTACGGCAAGCTTACCATACGCCCTAAGAAGCAGGGAATCGACCTGTTATCTGTCAGTGCCCATAAGATTCACGGCCCCAAGGGAGTGGGTTTTCTCTATATTGACGAGAAGGTGAAGATCCGTCCCCTTCTCTACGGAGGAGGCCAGCAAAAGGACATGCGTTCAGGCACGGAAAATGTTCCTGGCATCGCGGGCATGGGCCGGGCGGCCAGGGAAATCTACACAGACCATCAGCAGAAGGTGGAGTATATTACCGGCCTGAAAGACTATATGACAGACCGCATGGCGTCCCTGCCGGGCGTTACTGTCAACAGCCGCAAGGGAATGGAGAGCGCGCCCCAGATTGTCAGCGCAAGCTTTCAGGGTGTGAGAAGCGAGGTCCTTCTTCACGCCCTGGAGGACAAGGGAATCTATGTTTCTTCCGGATCCGCCTGTTCTTCCAATCACCCGGCAATCAGCGGAACCTTAAAGGCCATCGGGGTCAGGCAGGAACTGCTGGATTCCACGCTGAGATTCAGCTTCGGCGTGTTCAACACAAGAGAAGAGATAGACTATTGCATGGAAGTCCTGGAAGAGCTTCTGCCGGTGCTGAGAAGGTACCACAGAGGCTGAACCGTGTAAATGATTCGGCCCCGCAGGACAATGAAAGGGACGATTAAGCGACAGAAAGAGGTAAAAGATGCAGTACCAGTCATTTTTAATTAAATACGCAGAGATTGGCACCAAGGGCAAAAACCGGTATATGTTTGAGGATGCCCTCATAAAGCAGATCCGCTATGCGCTGAAAAGCGTGGAGGGGCAGTTTGACGTCACCAAGGAGTCAGGACGCATCTATGTGAAGGCGGAAACAGACTATGATTACGACGATGCGGTGGAGGCGCTGAAGCGTGTATTCGGCATCGCGGATATCTGCCCCATGGTGCAGATTGAGGATAAGGATTACGAGAACCTGAAACAACATGTGGTGGAGTACATGGACCAGGTTTATCCGGATAAGAACATCACCTTCAAGGTAAATGCCCGCAGGGGGGACAAGCAGTATCCCGTGACTTCGGAGCAGATTAACCGCGACATGGGGGAGGTGATTCTGGAAGCGTTTCCCCAGATGCGTGTGGACGTCCATCACCCGGATGTGATTCTCCATGTGGAGGTGCGCCAGAGGATCAACCTGTTTTCACTGATGATACCCGGACCCGGAGGCATGCCTGTGGGAACCAACGGCAGGGCCATGCTGCTGCTGTCCGGCGGCATCGACAGTCCGGTGGCAGGCTACATGATTGCCAAGAGAGGCGTGAAGATAGACGCAGTGTATTTCCATGCCCCGCCTTATACCAGCGAACGGGCAAAGCAGAAGGTGGTGGACCTGGCAAACCTGGTGGCCAGATACGCGGGCCCCATCAATCTACATGTGGTGAATTTCACGGACATCCAGCTCTACATTTATGATAAGTGCCCTCATGAGGAGCTGACCATCATCATGCGCCGCTATATGATGCGGATTGCCCAGACCATCGCGGAGCGCACCGGCTCCATCGGCCTCATTACAGGCGAGAGCATCGGACAGGTGGCCTCCCAGACCTTACAGTCCCTGGCAGCCACCAATGAGGTGTGCACCATGCCTGTGTTCAGGCCTGTCATTGGATTTGACAAACAGGAAATCGTGGATGTGTCTGAGAAAATCGGCACCTACGAGACATCCATACAGCCTTACGAGGACTGCTGCACCATTTTTGTGGCCAAGCATCCGGTGACAAAGCCCAACATCAATGTAATTCACAGTTCGGAGCGCCGTCTGGAGGAGAAAATCGACCAGCTGGTGGAGACTGCTCTGGAGACCACGGAACAGATTCTCTGCCAGGGGTAAGGGAAAAACAGACCGGTCTGACATGGAAGCAAACACAAAAACAGACCAGTCCGCTCAGGGAGCAAACGTCAAAACAAACGCAAAAAAGAGTCTGCCTCGGCAGACTCTGATGGTTTCTGATGACCTATGTGCTTTGTCACGCTGCCTGGGCAGCGGATGAAGAATCAGCAGATTAAGCGATGATGTATGGTGATAAGATAGCCAGAATGTCATCAACGCAGCTCTCGGCATGGATGTTCAGGTCGATTGGCTTGGATAAATCCAGGCTGAAGATGCCCATGATAGACTTTGCATCAATCACATATCTGCCGGAAACCAGATCAAAATCAACATCAAACTTAGATAAATCATTTACAAATGACTTAACCTTGTCAATGGAATTTAACGAAATACGAACTGTTTTCATGAGAAAAACCCTCCTTGTGGTAAGTGTGTATGGATTATGTTTGCAGTGAATCCTGCTTTGCTTTAATACTACAGACAGGGGGACTAAAAGTCAATAGTGAGATTGCATGAAAAACGCAGTAACAATATGGTAATTTGGTTAGAGTTCCATAGGGCGCAAGCCATGTATAAAGGGTCGCAACAGACCGTAAACAGGAGGTTTTACAATGCCAAAAGCAGCCCTACATAACCTGGGATGCAAAGTGAATGCTTATGAGACAGAAGCCATGCAGCAGCAGTTAGAGGAGCGCGGTTATGAAATCGTACCCTTTGACCAGAAGGCGGACGTCTATATTATCAATACATGTTCCGTGACCAATATCGCGGACCGCAAATCCCGCCAGATGCTCCACCGCGCAAAGAAGTTAAATCCTGAGGCTGTGGTGGTGGCGGCGGGCTGTTATGTCCAGGTGGCATCCGACGCCCTGAAGGAAGATGACAGCGTGGATATCATTGTGGGCAATAACAATAAGGCGCGTCTGGCGGATATTCTGGAAGAATACATGAAGGACAGGCAGGGGGATGAAGGCGGCTATGTGCTGGATATTGCCCGGGCCCGGGAGTATGAGGAGCTTCATGTGAGCCGTCTGGGAGAACATACCAGGGCATTTATCAAGGTCCAGGACGGCTGCAACCAGTTCTGCAGCTACTGCATTATCCCCTATGCCAGAGGCAGGGTCAGAAGCCGGAAGCCGGAGGATGTGGAGGCTGAGGTTAAAGGGCTGGTGGCCCGGGGTTACAGGGAAGTGGTGCTTACGGGAATCCATTTAAGCTCCTACGGAACAGAGCACATGGAAGGAAGCCCGGTAAAGGGCGGAGACTGGGACAGCGGTCCCCTGTGGGATTTGATAGAGCGGATTCACCGGGTTGAGGGACTGGAGCGCATCCGTCTGGGTTCCCTGGAGCCGAGAATCATCACCAGGGAATTTGCCGAAAAGCTGGCCGGACTTCCGGAATTCTGCCCTCATTTCCACCTCTCCCTCCAAAGCGGCTGCGATGCCACATTAAAACGCATGAACCGCCATTATACCACGGAGGATTATCTCAGGCGCTGCGGCATACTCAGGGAGATCTTTGACCACCCGGCCATTACAACGGATGTGATTGCAGGGTTTCCGGGAGAGACAGAGGAAGAGTTTGAGGAGACCAGAAGATTTCTGGAGACAGTGCGTTTTTATGAGATGCATGTCTTTAAATATTCCAAACGCCAGGGCACCAGGGCGGCTGTCATGGAGGACCAGGTTTCGGAGCAGGTAAAGGCCCGGCGCAGCGACGTGCTGCTGGAGCTGGAAAAGACCATGTCGCGTGAGTACAGGGAGCGCTTTGCAGGCAGCCGGGTATCGGTCCTGTTTGAGGAGGCAGCTGAGATTGGGGGAAAATGGTATATGATGGGCCATACTCCTCAGTATGTCAGAGCAGCCCTGCCGCTGGAGGACGGAATGAACCGGGAAGAGTTTGGCGGGCGTATTATGGAGCTTTTTGCTTCCGGGCTGCTGAACGATGAGATGTTAAAGGTGGAATTTTCTTGAAAAAAGGAACATATTTCCGAAAAGACGGAAAGATTGTGCGACATTTTACAGAAACATGACAATAATTAGAAAAAATTAAGAAAATAATCTATTGCCGAATAGCAAAATATAATGTAGAATAGAGAAGAATACTTAAAGGACGTGATGACATGGGCAATATAAAAGATACTCAATATTTTCAAGCTGTTCAGGACAAAAAGATAGAAGTAAGCGACGTACTGGAGCAGGTATATATTGCCTTGACTGAAAAGGGGTATAATCCCGTGAACCAGATCGTGGGTTATATCATGTCTGGGGACCCGACTTATATTACCAGCCATAAGGGCGCCAGAAGTCTTATCATGAAGGTTGAGCGGGATGAGATTCTGGAGGAACTGATGGCTGTGTATATTGATGCCCGTCTGAAATAAGAACTGTTTCAGACTGGTTCCGGGGCAATTTACAGAGGCGCTCCAGGGGCATCCGGCCCGCCACGGGCAGGCAGGATATGCGGCGTGAATAACAGAAGGCCCGGAAACGGGCCTTTACAGTAATGTACGGATGGATATGAGTGGGATGCATTCAGTTGGCCATAGGCCAGCTGCTTTTATGGTGCATTCCGATTTTTTGCGTTTACCGGAGGAATTGAATATGAGGATAATGGGTCTGGATTTTGGCTCGAAAACAGTTGGGGTGGCAGTCTGCGATCCTTTAGGTATCACTGCCCAGACAGTGGAAACAATCACCAGGGCCAGCGAGAATAAGATGCGTCAGACCCTTGCGAGGATTGAGCAATTAATTGGTGAATACGAGATTGAACGTATTGTTCTTGGTTATCCTAAGAATATGAACAATACAGTGGGCGAGCGCGGGGAAAAGACCCAGGAGTTCAAAGCGGCCCTGGAAAGGCGTACCGGTCTTGAGGTTATCCTCTGGGACGAGCGTCTCACCACAGTGGCGGCAGAACGGGTTCTGATTGAAAGCGGTGTTCGCAGGGAAAACAGAAAGAAAAGCGTGGACCAAATTGCGGCAGCCATGATTCTGCAGGGGTATCTGGACAGCCTGCAGTATAGTTAGGATGCAATTGGGACATGGACAATGCGGCCGGTCGCGTCAGGCGTGACAGACAGGCGCCAGGAGAGAAGAAATGGAAGAAAAGACGAGAGAAGATATGATTACCATGGTGACGGATTCCGGAGAATCCGTGGATTTTTATGTGTTGGAAGAAACAAGGATAAATGCAAGGAGTTATCTGCTTGTGACAGACGCGCCGGAAGGCGAGGACGGAGAGTGCTATATCCTTAAGGATATGTCAGGACAGCAGGACGCTGAGGCCGTGTATGAGTTTGTGGAAGACGACAGCGAACTGGACGCACTGATGAAAGTGTTTGAAGAACTGTTAAGCGATGCAGATGTGGACCTTGAGAAATAGATAGAAAGAAAGATTGGAGGAATCAATTTGAATTTAGAAGAAAAAGAGAATACGGCAGAGGTGGCGCCAGAGGCAGCTGCACAGGCAACGAATCAGGCCGTACAGGAAAACAATGCCCAGGATGCCGGTGTCCAGGAGACAGCAGGAGCTGCGGCCCCACAGGAGCAGCCTGTGAAGAAGTCCCAGAATAGAAGACCGGCCCAGAAAAAGACCGCTTCCAAGGAACAGGGAGGAAATGGGGAAGCCCAGAAAAAGAAAAATACGGGTTCCAGACAGGGTCAGGCAAAGAGCAGGAGCGGACAAAAGGGAGAGAACCAGACCGGAACTGCTGCCAGGGAGTCCAAGGACAGCGCCGGCGCAAGGTCCTCCAAGGGAACCGGCAGCGCAAAGGCGTCCAGGAATTCCGGAGAGTCCAAGGCATCCAGAGGTTCAGGGGAGTCCAGGAATTCTGGAGAGTCCAGAAATTCCGGAGAGTCCAAGGCATCCAGGAATTCCGGGGAGTCCAAGAACTCCAGAAATTCCGGTGAATCAAAGGCGCTTCCCGCACCGGCCAGACAGAAGGCACGGGATGGAAAAAAGGACGGAAAGGGCAAGCTGAAAATCATTCCATTAGGCGGTCTTGAGCAGATTGGAATGAACATCACCGCCTTTGAGTATGAGGACAGCATCATTGTGGTGGACTGCGGACTGGCCTTCCCGGGGGACGACATGCTGGGCATTGACCTGGTTATACCGGACGTGACCTACTTAAAGCAGAACATTGACAAGGTGAAGGGCTTCGTCATCACCCATGGCCATGAGGACCATATCGGCGCCCTGCCTTATATCCTGCAGCAGGTCAATGTGCCTGTATACGGCACAAAGCTGACCATTGCCCTGATTGAGCATAAGCTGGAGGAGCACCGCCTCTTAAAGAACACCAAGCGCAAGGTGATGAAGCACGGACAGTCCGTGAACCTGGGATGCTTCAGAGTGGAATTCGTGAAGACAAACCACAGCATCCAGGACGCATCCGCCCTGGCCATATTTACACCGGTGGGAACCGTGCTGCACACAGGAGACTTTAAGATTGACTACACGCCGGTGTTTGGGGATCCCATTGACCTGCAGCGCTTTGCGGAGCTGGGCAAGAAGGGCGTGCTGGCCCTGATGGCAGACAGTACCAATGCCATCCGTCCCGGATTCACCATGTCCGAGCGTACGGTGGGAAAGACATTTGACGCCATATTCGCGGAGCACCAGAACAGGCGCATCATCGTGGCCACCTTTGCCTCCAATGTGGACCGGGTTCAGCAGGTGGTGAACACGGCATACAAATACGGGCGCAAGGTGGTGGTGGAAGGCCGCAGCATGGTGACTATCATGGATATTGCCAGCAAGCTGGGGTATATCAATGTGCCGGAGGGAACCCTCATCGACATTGAACACCTGAGGAACTACCCGCCGGAGTCCACGGTGCTCATTACCACGGGAAGCCAGGGCGAGTCCATGGCCGCCCTTTCCAGGATGGCTGCCAGCATCCATAAGAAGGTATCCATTGTGCCGGGAGATGTGGTGGTGCTGAGCTCCACGCCGATTCCTGGAAATGAAAAGGCAGTGGCCAATGTGGTGAACGAGCTGTCCATGAAGGGCGCTGAGGTAATCTGCCAGGATACCCACGTATCAGGACATGCCTGCCAGGAGGATCTGAAGCTGATTTATTCCCTGGTGCATCCAAAGTTCTCCATCCCCATCCATGGCGAGTACCGCCACCGTATGGCCCAGAGGGAACTGGCCCAGTTTATGGGTGTACAAAAGGAAAATGCTGTCATGGTCAACTCCGGCGACGTGGTGGCCCTGGACGAGGACAGCTGCGAGGTGATAGACCACGTTACCTGCGGAGGCATCTTCGTGGACGGCCTCGGCGTGGGCGATGTGGGCAATATTGTATTACGGGATAGACAAAACCTTGCACAAAATGGTATTATTGTAGTAGTATTGACGTTAGAGAAGCACAGCAACCAGCTGCTTGCGGGACCGGATATTGTGTCCAGAGGCTTTGTGTATGTGCGGGAATCCGAGGATTTGCTGGAGGAGGCCCACACCATTGTGTACGACGCAGTGCAGGACTGCCTGGACCGCCATGTCAGCGACTGGGGTAAGATAAAGAACATCATTAAAGACAGTTTAAGTGACTTTTTGTGGAAGCGCATGAAGCGCAATCCCATGATTCTGCCAATTATCATGGAGGTATAACAGATAACGGACCGGTGTGCTGCCTGGGCGGCAGCATACCGGTCCGGGATACCGCGGTCATGAAGACGCCGGGCAGGATAAGAGGAATGGATTATGAGCAATAGAACTAGGGAAATCAACAAAATCACCACCACCATAATCGGCATATCCGTGAAGCTCATGGTATATGCCCTGATTATCCTGCTGCTGTATGAGGCGGTTGCCAGGGGCTATGCCTTTGGCCATGAGATATTTTTTGCCGAGGCAGTGGACGAGGCCCCCGGACAGGATATGGTAGTCCAGATTGATTCAAAGGAATCCGTGTCTGACGCTGCGCAGTTTCTTGCGCATAAGGGGCTTATTAAAAGTGAGTTTGCCTTTATTTTCCAGAGCAAGTTCTATGACTACGACACCATCTATCCGGGCACCTATACCCTTAATACGTCCATGACATCCAAGGAAATACTCCAGCTTCTCAATGAAAAGCCGGAAACCGAAGACAGTGCAAAACCGGCCCAGTCCGGCGGCGCCAAGGCAGCTGAAGCCAAGACGTCCCAGGGCAGGACATCTGAGAAGGAAAACGGGAACAGCGGTGCTTCGGACCAGGAGACATCTCCGGCTGCGGCAGCTGCGTCCCAGGACGGTGCAGCCGCAGCGGCAGAGACAGACGGGGAAATACCGGCTGACGCGGCTCCTGGGTCCCGGTCAGGGGAGGATGCCCTTGACTCCCAGGAGGCCCAGGCCAATGAGCAGACCTATGAAGGCGAGGACCAGGAGATGGAAGGCGGATGGATTGAGGATGCAGCAGAGGATGGAACCCAATGATTGTAAATGACAGGATTACGGACTATATACGTTCCCTGGAATCCAGCCAGGGCAGCCTGCTGGATTCCATAGAACAGGAAGCGGAAAGGGACCGGGTGCCCATCATACGCAGGGAAACCGCAGCCCTTTTAAGGACCCTGGTGGCAGCCCTGAGACCGGCCCGTATATTGGAGATAGGAACCGCTGTGGGATACTCTTCTCTTCTCATGTGCCGTGTGATGCCGGAAAACTGCCGCATCACCACCATCGAGAAGTATGAGAAACGGATTCCGGCGGCCCGGGAACATTTTAAAATCGCAGGTGAGGAAGGGCGTATCACCCTTCTGGAAGGGGATGCAGATGACCTGCTGGCCGGACTTAAGGGCCAGACCTTTGACCTGGTGTTCATGGATGCCGCCAAAGGCCAGTACCTGCACTGGCTGCCCATGATTCTGGCGCTGATGCCTGAAGGGGGAGTCCTCATATCGGACAATGTACTTCAGGACGGAGATATCGTGGAATCCAGATTTGCAGTGGAGCGCAGGAACAGGACCATCCACAGCAGGATGCGCCGGTATCTCTACGAGCTTAAGCACAGAAAGGGACTGGAGACAGCCATCATCCCCATAGGGGACGGAGTTGCCGTCAGTACCAAATATACGGAGAGAGTGGAATGAGAAAGACAGAATTACTGATACCGGCCGGAAGCCTGGACGTGCTGAAAACAGCCGTTGTTTACGGGGCAGATGCCGTATATATCGGAGGTGAGGCCTTTGGCCTGCGGGCCAAGGCCCATAATTTTTCCAATGAAGAGATGAAACAGGGAATTGCCTTTGCCCATGCGCGCGGGGTCAAAGTCTACGTGACGGCCAATATATTGGCCCATAACGGAGACCTGCCGGGGGTGGAGGCTTATTTTGAAGAGATGAGGGATGTGGCGCCGGATGCGCTCATCATATCAGATCCGGGTGTGTTCGCCATTGCCAGAAGAGTTCTTCCTGACATGGAAATCCATATAAGCACCCAGGCCAACAACACCAATTACGGGACCTATCTGTTCTGGCATGGACTGGGGGCAAGGCGGGTGGTGTCTGCAAGGGAGCTGTCCCTGGCGGAGATCCGGGAAATCCGGGACCACATCCCTCAGGATATGCAGATAGAGAGCTTTATCCACGGCGCCATGTGCATATCCTATTCCGGCAGATGCCTTCTGAGCAATTATTTTGTGGGAAGGGATGCCAACCAGGGCGCCTGCACCCATCCCTGCCGCTGGAAATATTCCCTTGTGGAGGAGACCAGACCGGGAGAATATATGCCTGTATATGAAAATGAGCGGGGCACCTATATCTTCAACTCCAAGGACCTGTGCATGGTGGAGTATATTCCGGAGATGATGGATGCCGGAATCGACAGTTTCAAGATAGAGGGAAGGATGAAAACAGCTCTCTATGTGGCCACTGTCACCAGGGCCTACCGCAGGGCAATTGATGATTATCTGAAGGATCCGTCTGTGTACAGGAAGAATCTGGCGTGGTACAGGGAAGAAATTGGAAAATGCACCAACCGCAGGTTTACCACTGGCTTTTACTTCGGCAAGCCCACTTCGGATGACCACATATATGACAGCAGCACCTATGTAAAGAGCTACACCTACCTGGGGACCGTGGAAGAAACGGACAGCCGGGGCCGGTGCAGGATTGAACAGAAAAATAAATTTTCTGCGGGGGAGACCATTGAGGTGATGAAGCCCGACGGACAGAACCTGGAAGTTACAGTGGAGTCCATAACAGACCATGAGGGCAATGAGCAGGAGAGCGCTCCCCATCCAAAGCAGATTCTGTGGGTTAAGCTGTCCGGGGATGTGTCTGTTTTTGATATCCTGCGGAGAAAAGAAGAGGCCGTGGATTAGACAAAGCTGAGAACTGGAAGAGACTGGAAATTTGATTGTCCGGAATTCGGGAGGAAGAAACTGCGCCTGGGCTTTATTGGCTCCGGCAGACAGGAGGTGCCTTGGGATGTTAGATGGAGTACTCATTGGGCTGGCAGTGCTTTGCGTTGTTTATTTTATAATCATAGTTGTGTATGCAGGCATAAGCACCTCATTTGCCTTCATATGGCTGTTTTTTGCGGCCCTGCTTGTATTTCTGGTATATGGAAAATGGTATTATGCCAGAAATATGGAACGGATCCCCCGCTGGGTGCCGGTGTCGGTGGTTACCACCTGTATTGCGGGAGTGGCTGTGCTGGGAATCCTCTGTATCCTGGTATTTCTGGGAGCAGCCACGCCGGGAAAGGCCAACCTGGATTATGTGATTGTGCTGGGGGCCAGGGTCAAGGAACATACGGTCAGCAATTCCCTGAAAAAGCGTCTGGACAGGGCCATTGTCTATGCGGAGGAGAATCCGTACACCATTCTGGTGCTTTCCGGCGGCAAGGGGCCGGGGGAAGCAGACAGCGAGGCCCAGGTCATGTATGATTATCTGGTGTACAACGGGGTCAGTCCCAGGCAGCTGCTTATGGAGTCCGATTCCACCAGCACGGTGGAGAACATTGCTTACAGCAAGATTGTCATAGAGCAGGACCGGATGAAGGACAAGAAGGAGATTATCCCCATGCCCGGAAAGACAGGCTCGGTTCCTTATGCCATTGCACCGGACAAGCCGCTGGAAATAGGAGTTCTCACCAGTAATTTCCATATTTACCGTGCCAGGCTTACAGCGGAAAAATGGGGATTTGACAACGTATACGGCATATCTGCGGAATCCGACCCGGTTCTGTTTATCCATCTGTGCGTGAGGGAATGTGCTTCTATTTTGAAGGACAGGCTCATGGGGAATATGTGACGGTATGGACGGAACATATGAGTTGGCCGGTGTATGGGCCGCGGGAAAAATGGCAGAATAGCTATTATCACCATATGACTGAATGAACGATAGAATGGAGAGATTGAAGCAATGGCAGATGGAAGGAATCTGGAAAAGGTAAAAGAGCTGGCCGCTTACCGCGTGTCAGAAGAGATGTACGTGGAGGAAATGGACTCCAGGGCCATGGTGCTGGAACACATAAAAAGCGGCGCCAGGATTTTTCTGATGTCCAATGAGGATGAGAACAAGGTGTTCTATATCGGTTTTCGTACACCGCCCGATGACAGTACGGGACTTCCCCATATACTGGAACACAGTGTACTGGAAGGCTCGGATAAGTTTCCGGTCAAGGACCCCTTTGTGGAACTGGTAAAAGGTTCGCTGAACACGTTTCTGAATGCCATGACGTATCCGGATAAGACCGTATACCCTGTTGCCAGCTGCAATGACAAGGATTTTCAGAATCTGATGGACGTATATCTGGACGGCGTTCTCCACCCGGCTATTTACAGGGAGCCAAAGATATTCCTTCAGGAGGGATGGCACTATGAACTGGAGTCGCCGGAGGATGAGCTGGCTATTAACGGCGTTGTCTATAATGAGATGAAAGGCGCTTTTTCTTCACCGGAAAGTGTTCTGGACCGTTTTACCAGAAATGTGCTCTTTCCGGATACGACCTACTCCAATGAGTCGGGCGGAGATCCTGCCGTGATACCGGAGCTTACCTATGAAAAATTCATTGCGTTCCACCGCAATTACTACCATCCGGCCAACAGCTATATCTATCTCTACGGGGACATGGATATGGCCCAGAAGCTTACATGGCTGGACCAGGAATATCTGGGACAATATGACAGAGAGGACTGCCATGCAGACTCGGCCATAGCTGTGCAGCAGCCCTTTGAACAGCCGGTCCAGAGAGAAATCACCTACTCTGTCACAGAGGAGGAAGGGACAAAGGACAGGACCTATCTTTCCATCAATACCGTGGTGGGTACGGATTTGGATCCGGTACTTTATGTGGCCTTCCAGATTTTGGAATATACGCTGATTAACGCGCCGGGAGCGCCCTTGAAGCAGGCATTGATTGATGCGGGGATCGGTCAGGATATACTGGGAGGCTATGACTGCGGGATTCTGCAGCCGTATTTTTCCGTCATTGCCAAGAATGCCAATCCGGAGCAAAAGGGTGAATTCCTTGCAGTTGTAAAGGGAACGCTGCGAAGGCTGGCTGACCAGGGGATTGACAGAAAGAGCCTGTTGGCCGGACTGAACCTCTATGAGTTCCGTTACCGCGAGGCGGACTACGGTTCCGCTCCCAAGGGCCTTATGTACGGACTCTGGTCTCTGGACAGCTGGCTGTATGACGGGAAGCCCACCCTCCATCTGGAATACCAGAAAACCTTTGACTATCTGAAAAAGGCGGTGGAGGAAGGCTATTTTGAACAGCTGATACACCGGTATCTGCTGGATAATCCTCATGAGGCGGTTATCACGGTGCGCCCCAGGGTGAACCAGACAGCTGAGGAGGACCGCAATCTGGCTGAAAGGCTGAAGACCTATAAGGAATCCCTTGGCAGGGAGGAGCTTGAGGCCCTGACTGCCCGGACCAGACAATTAAAGGAGTACCAGGAGGAGCCGTCACAGCAGGAGGACCTGGAAAAAATTCCTATGCTGCAGCGGGAGGACATTGAACGGGAAGGCGGCCGTTTTTCTTATGAGGTCAAGATGGAGGACGGAGTGAACGTTATCCACAGCAACCTGTTCACCTCCGGAATCGGATATCTGAAGGTGCTGTTTGACACCAGCCGGGTGCCGGTGGAGGACCTGCCTTATGTGGGGCTTCTTAAGGCAGTGCTGGGATATGTGGATACGGAGCACTACAGCTACGGGGATCTGACCAGCGAGATTTACCTCAACAGCGGCGGCGTGAGCTTTGCGGTGTCGTCTTATCCGGATGCAGCGCATCCAGGACAGTTTACAGGGGCCTTTGTTGCCAGCGCAAAGGTGCTGTACCATAAACTGGACTTTGCCTTCTCTATTCTGGCGGAGATTCTAACCCGATCCAGACTGGATGATGAAAAGCGCCTGGGTGAAATTCTGGACGAGACCAGGTCCAGGGCCAGGATGAAGATGGAGGATGCTTCCCATGGAGCGGCGGTTGGCAGGGCTTCGTCATATTTCTCTGCGTCAGCGGCCTTCAACGATATGACCGGAGGCGTTGGATATTATCAATTTCTGGAGGATGTCAGCCGCAGGTTCGCGGAGGATGCTTCCGGCAGAGGACAATTGATTGCCAGGCTTAAGGATGTCTGCGCCCGGCTGTTTACATCAGATAATCTGCTGGTGGCATACACAGCTGATACAGAAGGCTACAGCAGGCTGCCTGCAGAACTTAAGACCTTCCGTTCAGTCCTTGGAAAGGGAGACGGGAGAACGTATGAGTTTGTATTCCGGCCGGACAACCGCAATGAGGGCTTTAAGACAGCGTCCCAGGTTAACTATGTGGCCAGATGCGGCAGCTTTGCGGGAAAGGAAGCAGGAGGAAGAAAACTGGAATACACAGGAGCGCTGAGAGTCTTAAAGGTCATCATGAACTATGAATATCTGTGGATGAACCTGAGGGTAAAGGGAGGTGCTTACGGATGCATGAGCAGCTTCAGCCGCACGGGTGACGGATGCCTGGTATCCTACAGGGACCCCAACCTGGAAGCCACCAACCAGGTGTATGAAGGAATTCCGGATTATCTGAGAAGCTTCTCCATTGACGAGAGGGACATGACAAAATATGTCATCGGCACCATGAGCGACGTTGATACGCCTCTTACGCCTTCTCTGAGGGGAGCCAGGAATCTGTCGGCATACCTTTCCGGTGTGACGGATGAGATGGTGCAGAAGGAGCGGGAACAGATTCTGGATGTGACCCAGGAGGATATAAAGGCACTGGCTGATATTGTACAGGCTGTGCTGGACACCAGGGCGCTGTGCGTGATTGGCAATGACCAGCAGATTCGCGCCCAGGAGAGCATGTTTGGTGAGGTGAAGAACCTTTACCACTAATTTTAAGGAAGAGAGAATTAAATGGAAGAGAATATACAGAAGAAATCGGGCTTTGTTACGTTGATTGGACGTCCCAATGTGGGAAAGTCCACTCTGATGAACCACTTGATTGGACAGAAAATTGCAATTACCTCTGATAAGCCCCAGACAACCAGAAACAGGATACAGACCGTGTACACAGATGACAGGGGCCAGATTATCTTCTTAGACACCCCTGGCATCCATAAGGCCAAGAATAAGCTGGGCCAATATATGGTGAACGTGGCTGAGCACACTCTGAAGGAAGTGGATGTGATTCTCTGGCTGGTGGAGCCTGCCACCTTCATCGGCGCAGGCGAGCGCCATATAGCGGAGCAGCTTAAGAATGTAAAAACCCCAATCATTCTGGTAATCAACAAGATTGATACGGTAAAGAACCAGGATGAAATTCTTACCTTTATTGCGGCCTACAAGGATGTCTGCGATTTTGCGGAAATCGTACCTCTCTCTGCATTGAAGGATAAGAATACGGATCTGCTGACTGAGCTGATTTTCAAATACCTGCCTTACGGCCCGCAGTTCTATGATGAGGACACGGTGACGGATCAGCCTATGCGCCAGATTGCTGCTGAGCTTATCCGCGAGAAAGCGCTGCGCCTTCTGGACGACGAGATTCCCCATGGCATTGCGGTGACCATTGAGAAGATGAAGGAGCGCAAGGGCGGCCTGATTGATATTGAGGCCAGTATTGTATGTGAGAGAGAATCTCACAAGGGCATCATTATCGGAAAGGGCGGCAGCATGCTGAAACGCATCGGCATAGAGGCCAGGAAAGAGATTGAAAGCATGATGGACACACAGGTGAACCTGCAGCTGTGGGTTAAGGTAAGAAAGGAATGGCGGGACAGCGAGCTGTATATGAAGAACTACGGCTACAATCAAAAAGAAATTTGAGAAAAAATCTCACACATTAATATTGATAACTGTTGGTTTTACAACGCTGACGGTGGAAAAACCACAGAGATTTGACAAGGGTCTGATGGAAATGCTGAGAGGAGGAAGAAACTGGAAATGAGAGAGACAGTAACATTAACTGGGATGGTTCTCCTTTCGGCTCCCTCCGGGGATTTTGACCGGCGTCTGGTGCTGCTCACAAGGGAGAGGGGGAAGATTACGGCCTTCTCCCATGGCGCCAGAAAACCGGGCAATCCTCTGATGGCGGCCAGCAGGCCTTTTTGTTTTGGCAATTTTAACCTTTATGAAGGCAGGAATGCCTACAATCTCCAGTCAGCCCAGATTACCAATTATTTTGACGGGCTGTCCACGGACATGGAGGCAGCCTGCTATGGCTCCTATTTTCTGGAAACCGCAGCTTATTTCGCCCAGGAAAATCTGGACGGCACAGAACTGTTAAAGCTCCTGTACCAGTCCCTCAGAGCTCTTTTGCGTCCGGCCCTTCCCAACCGGCTGGTGCGCAGGGTTTTCGAGCTTAAGAGTATGGTAATCAACGGGGAATATACCCAGGACCCTCCGGTTCCGGTCTCTGATTCCTGTCATTATGCCTGGGAGTATGTTATCTGCTCACCGTCGGAATCCCTTTATCAATTTGCGCTGAAGGAAGAAGTGCTGAAGGAATTTGAGTCTGTTGTGGAAAAAAGCAGACGGTATTTTGTGCGCCATGAGTTCCGTTCCCTGGAAATTTTGGAAACCCTGACAGCATAAAATCCGTCATAAGGCTTGAAATTATGGCATTCAGAGGATATAATATGTCCATATGCCCGGTACGGCGGCAAAGAAGTATGAGGAAGGAATATTTATGAAGAAGATTGTGAAGGGGATTCTGCTGCTGGCAGCGGCTGCTGCGGTGGTTACGGGATGCTCCAGGATAGGCATGGGGGGAGCCGAAGCCCCCACTGAGAACAGCGTCTACGTGGCAGGCGACGGCAGTGTCAGGTGGGCTTCGGTGGAGACTTACCAGCAGGGCAGTTATACGGAGGACGAACTAAAGAACTCGGCCGGACAGAAAATCATTGATTTTAACAGCGGACTGGGTAAGGCTGCTTCCTATGAGAATGCGGAAGGCTCTGAGAAACTTCCGGTGGCCATTGTTTCAGCCAGCATGGGGAACGGAACAGCCACATTGGTTACGGAATACGACGCTCCGGGCCGTCTCATTGAATTTGCCCAGGAGATTGGAGATTATAATGTGCCGTTCACCCAACTGGATACAGGCAGGGTGGCAGCCATGTCCGGTGAACTTGCGGAGGTTTCCTTTCAGGATGAGAAGGGGAAGGCGGTGGACCAGGAGACAGCTCTTAAGGACGGACAGAGCATGGTGGTCAAGGCTGCGGGACAGGGCGTCATTGTGACGGAGAAAAAAATCCAGTATGTAAGCGAGGGCTGCGTCCTGAAGGATTCCAACCGGGTGCAGACTTCCGGAGAGGGAACCAGTTACATCATATTAAAGTAATTCTTATAATTTAATTTATATTAAATCTATAATTATTAAGAAGAGAGGATGCAGATATGGAAAAGACAATGGAGAAAATCGTGGCATTGGCCAAGAACAGGGGCTTTGTGTATCCAGGTTCTGAGATTTACGGCGGCCTGGCCAATACCTGGGATTATGGCAACCTGGGTGTGGAATTGAAAAATAATGTAAAGAGAGCCTGGTGGCAGAAGTTCATCATGGAGAGCCCCTACAACGTAGGCGTTGACTGTGCTATTTTGATGAATTCCCAGACATGGATTGCCAGCGGACATCTGGGCGGATTCTCTGACCCTCTGATGGACTGTAAGCAGTGTAAAGAGAGATTCCGCGCAGACAAACTGATTGAGGATTATAACGACGCCCATGGAATCCAGATGGAAGGCTCTGTTGACGGCTGGTCACAGGAGCAGATGAAGCAGTACATTGATGACAACAATATCTGCTGTCCAAGCTGCGGCGCCCATGACTTCACGGATATCCGCCAGTTTAACCTGATGTTCAAGACATTCCAGGGTGTAACAGAGGATGCCAAGAGCACGGTTTACCTGCGTCCTGAGACTGCCCAGGGTATTTTCGTTAACTTTAAGAATGTACAGAGAACTTCCAGGAAGAAGGTGCCATTCGGCATCGGCCAGATCGGCAAGTCCTTCCGCAACGAGATTACGCCCGGAAACTTTACATTCCGTACCAGGGAGTTTGAGCAGATGGAGCTGGAATTCTTCTGCAAGCCTGACACAGACCTGGAGTGGTTTGCTTACTGGAAGGAATTCTGCATCAACTGGTTAAGGTCATTAGGAATCAAGGATGATGAGCTGAGGGCCAGGGACCACTCTCCTGAGGAGCTGAGCTTCTACAGCAAGGCTACCACAGACCTGGAGTATCTGTTCCCGTTTGGCTGGGGCGAGCTTTGGGGCATTGCAGACAGGACTGACTATGACTTAAGCCAGCACCAGAAGGTGTCCGGACAGGATATGTCCTACTTTGACGATGAGACAAAGGAGAGATACATTCCTTATGTTATCGAGCCCTCACTGGGAGCTGACCGCGTGACGCTGGCATTCCTGTGCGCTGCTTATGATGAAGAGGAAATCGGGGAAGGCGATGTAAGGACTGTCCTTCACTTCCATCCGGCCATTGCTCCTGTAAAGGTGGGTGTGCTTCCTTTGTCCAAGAAACTGAATGAAGGTGCTGAAAAGATTTACACCGAGCTTTCCAAGTATTTCAACTGCGAGTTTGACGACAGGGGCAATATCGGTAAGAGATACAGGAGACAGGATGAAATCGGAACTCCATTCTGTATTACCTATGACTTTGACTCAGAAGAAGACCATGCAGTAACAGTCCGCGACAGGGATACCATGGAGCAGGTAAGGGTTCCGATTGCTGATCTTAAGGACTACTTTGCTGAGAAGTTTATGTTTTAGAAGATAAAAGGACACTGCATGGAAATGCAGAAGAAAAACCTCCGCGGTTCCGGGAAGGAACTGCGGAGGTTTTGTGCTGGGAAGATTTAAATTGGGAACATTTAATTGGGATCATTTAATTGAGTTCATTTCGTTTGGATTCATTTCGTTTGGATTCATTTCATTTGCTGTCATTGCCTGGCCGATGGCTTCACCCATCCGTACCCTGGTTTCCACATCCAGGGCAGTGTTGCGCATGATATCTCTGTCAATGGCAACGGTGCCGGGCTGGAAGAGCAGCAGGATGGAGGAGCCGCCAAAGGCAAAGTAGCCCTTTTCCTGACCGCGGAACACATCAATGCTGGTATAAGCTTTGTGGTGATTTACAATTTTCCCCACCATAAGAGCCCCTATCTCCATCATCAGCACTGTGCCGAAGGAACCGGTGCGCAGCAGGGAATACTCCCTGGAGTTTTCTTTGTAGACAGGACGGCGGCTGGCGGCTGCCGGATTGACTGTGTGGAGCACGCCGGGAATCCTGCGGTAAGAGGAGCGCCGTCCGCGGTCCACATAGGCATAGCGGTGGTAATCTGATACAGTGAGCCTTAAGAGAAGGGCGGTGCCGCCGGCGTAGCGGGCAGCCAGGCCGGAGTCCCTTAAAAGCTGCTCCAGCGTATATTGGGTGTGCTTGATGGTGATACGCATGTTATTGTGGATGGGATAAACGCTTGCAAACCCGTCGCAGGGGCTGCACAATATATGGTCCCTGGCGTCGAAAGGCCTTGCCTCCGGCAGCATTCTGCGGGTAAAGAAGGCATTAAATGAGCGGTACCTTCCGCCGGCCGGTGTTTCGCAGTCCTCGGCGCAGATACCGGCAGACTTCATAAAGCCGGGAATGATGGGCGCTGACAGTGGCGAGTCCAGAAAAACGCCGCAGATTTTGGAAAAAGCCGGATGGACCAGCGGTTTTATGAGCATACGTCCCAGAAAGCTGGCATATAGATTCTCCAGGAAACGGTCCTGGAGGGTGCTGCCGCCCAGGGAACGGCCGGTTCTGTCTGCATATTGCATGGAATCACACCTTTCTTTATTATCAGAAGAAATATATCTTAATCAGTGCACAGGATACAATGGCGACCAGAAGGGTCAGCATTTTCCAGCCGGGTTTGCGCAGCGGGAAATTAATGATGAACAGCAGACCCACGGTGAGGATGCAGATGTGAAGCTCTGACAGGAATCTGTGGCCCAGCAGAGGGCGCAGGGTGCAGAACAGAGGCAGAATAATGGCTATGGAGGTGATGGGAAGTCCCTGGTAGTACTTGCGGGCTTCATCTGTCTCATCCTGCCGTTTTTCTTCCATGACATTAAAAAATGCCAGGCGGATGACACCTGCAATCAGATAGAATACCAGTATGGAGATGCCTGCCGGTCCCCGCATACCGATGGAATAGCACAGTATCATGGGAAAAGCCCCGAAACAGACCACATCACAGAGAGAATCAATCTGGATTCCGAAGCGCTTTTCATCTTCCGTGCGGTCTTTTTTCAGACGGGCCACCTTGCCGTCAAACATGTCGCACAGGCCGGAGAACGCAAGACAGAACAAAGCGTATTTTGCAAACCCCTGGAAGGTGAGAATCATGCCCATGGCTGCGGAAGCCAGTCCCAAATATGTCAATACAACCGTGTAGCTGTAAAATCCTATCATAAAATACAACCCCAATCATTCGTCCTTTTGGTCCTTGCTTTATAAGGACAATATTATCATTATATCAGAAATCCGGGAGGAAACAAGGAAAAACAGGACTTTTGTTCATAAAATTTAGAAACCTTTTATAAACGAAAATTAGTTATTGTGATATACTAGCAATAACGGATGACAGACTGTCTTTGTTTTCGGACGGAAGCGAGTACTGCATTGTATAGGAAGCTTATACGATGCAGTACTCATAATGTCAGACCGTATCATGACAAAGGAGGATGGGGCTTATGAAACTGAGGACCCGTCTTGCGGTGGCGTTTTTAACCATAACCATTGTTCCCATGCTGCTGTTTTATCTGCTGGTTCTTGCACTCAGCAATTATCAGACCAGGTCCTTCACCAAGGAGTACGGACTTACGGAGCAGGTGGATCTGTTCTCAGGCAATTCCATGCAGATATTTAACCGTATTACCAAGCGCTCCCAGGAGGACATCAGGAATACACTGGACAACGATCCGGGGCTCTACAACGATTTATCATATCTGGATAAGGTCAACGCTGAACTGAAAAGCCATTATGCATATCTGATTGTGCGAAAAGGCGATACCATTCTGTACTGCGGTGACAGCAATAAAGCCGCAGGGGAGGCCATATGCGCCCAGCTGCCCAGGTTTGATATGATGAAGGGAGACTTACAGGGCGGCATTTATCTGGACGGCGAGAGCCAGCACCTGATCAAGCAGATGGATTTCACCTTTCCGGACGGCCAGGAAGGAAGCGCTTTTATTATTTCCAATGTGGATGACCTGATACCGGAAGTAAAATCCATGATAAGGGAGATGCTGATACTGGGTGTCACTATTCTGGTGTTTGCGGGCATTGTGCTGACATACTGGGTATACCGTTCCATTCTCAGTCCGCTGAACAAGCTTCAGGAGGCCACGAAGAAGATTCGCGACGGAAACCTGGAATTCACACTGGATGTGGACGCGGATGATGAGATAGGCCAGCTGTGCCAGGATTTTGAGGAAATGCGTATCCGGCTTAAGGAGAACGCGGAGGACAAGATACAGTATGACAAGGATAATAAGGAACTGATCAGCAATATTTCCCACGATTTGAAAACACCGATTACGGCTATCAAGGGATACGTGGAAGGCATACTGGACGGTGTGGCGTCTTCGCCGGAAAAGCTGGACAAATACATCCGTACCATATACAATAAGTCTAATGATATGGACAGGCTGATTGACGAGCTGACCTTTTATTCCAAAATTGATACAAATAAGATTCCCTATACCTTCAGCAAGATCAACGTGGCCCAGTATTTCCGGGACTGCGTGGAGGAGGTTGGCCTGGATATGGAAGCCAGGGGGATTGAGCTGGGATATTTCAATTATGTGGATGAAGACGTGGTCATCATTGCCGATGCAGAGCAGATGAAGCGTGTCATCAATAATATCATCAGTAATTCCGTAAAATATCTGGATAAGAAAAAGGGCATTATCAATATTAGGATAAAGGACGTAGGCGATTTTATCCAGGTTGAAATAGAAGATAATGGAAAAGGCATAGCAGCAAAGGACCTGCCCAATATTTTTGACCGGTTCTACCGCACGGATTCCTCCCGCAATTCAGCCCAGGGAGGAAGCGGTATAGGTTTATCCATCGTGCGCAAGATTGTGGAGGACCACGGGGGACGTATATGGGCCACCAGCAAGGAAGGAATCGGAACAGAGATACATTTTGTTCTAAGAAAATATCAGGAGGTTTTACAGGATGAGCAAGATTCTAATCGTGGAAGATGAGGAGAGCATAGCAGAGTTAGAGAAGGATTATCTGGAGCTGTCCGGCTTTGAGGTAGAGATTGAAAATGACGGAAGTTCCGGTCTGGATAAGGCGCTGAAGGAAGACTATGATCTTTTGATTCTGGATCTGATGCTGCCCGGTACAGATGGATTTGAGATATGTAAGAGAGTACGGGAAGTAAAGAACACGCCCATCATTATGGTTTCGGCCAAAAAAGAGGATATTGACAAAATCCGCGGTCTGGGACTGGGAGCAGACGATTATATCACCAAGCCATTCAGCCCAAGCGAGATGGTGGCCAGGGTGAAGGCGCACATGGCCAGGTATGAGCGCCTTATTGGCAGCGGGCAGCCGGCCAATGAGCTGATTGAAATCCGCGGCCTGAAAATAGATAAGACAGCCCGGCGCGTGTGGGTCAACGGGGAGGAGAAAACCTTTACCACAAAGGAATTTGACCTTCTGACCTTCCTTGCCCAGAACCCGAACCATGTGTTTACCAAAGAGGAGCTGTTCAGCAAGATATGGGATATGGAGTCCATTGGGGACATTGCCACTGTAACGGTGCATATTAAGAAGATTCGCGAGAAGATAGAGTTTAACACGGCCAAACCGCAGTATATTGAGACGATATGGGGGGTTGGGTACCGGTTTAAGGTGTGATATTGACATAACACTAAATTTAGTGTAATATAAAGATAGCTAAGAAAGTAGTTAAGACCATGTAGACACAAAGCGAAATCCCGTGTATGCCAGTACACGGGATTTCTTTTTAGGTTAGCTGTCTTTATGTTTTCTGTCTACCCATTTGCATATGTAGTAGCCAGCTACACTTGCCATGACAGAAAATATGAAAGTAGTTAAGAGTTCCATGCAGACACCTCCTTCCTGCTGGAAAGAGTCGACAGCATATTCATTATATCTTATACAGATGGAGATGTCTATGGAACAAGAAGGATGATAACATTACTTTTCCTCATGGTAGTATGAAACTCCTGTACTACCACAAATACTACCGAAAGCAACACGGCTAGAAAAAAGTAAGAGGGAAAGAAAAGGTAAGATGTGGAAAGTTCCTAGAGATAACAAGGGATAAAGAGGTATAAAACTTTAGGCACGGTTAAACCAGGGACAGCTTATGTGCTACCGGTTTAAGGTATAATATTAACATGACACTTGATTTGGTGTAAAATAATCTTAGCCAGGAAGTTAAGTATGTCCATTTGGACACAAAGCAAAATCCCGTGTATGCCAGTACACGGGATTTTGCTTTGGCTATATGGTTTCGGTCCATCCATTTGCTCCCGAATATTGGAAGAGCTTACATAAATGAGACGGAAATGAACCGGGCTGGGCTTTTGACGGATTCAGGGTTATTCGCAAAGTTATGTACATACAACACCGAAAGTTCGCATATACGATTAAATAACGCATATGTGATAATGACAGAAAATGAAAGTGCTTACAGCGATTTTACCTTAAAATTTAACAAATTTTCACGGAAAAACTCTTTACTCGCGAAATCTTTGTGATATAATGAACGAGGTGGACGGACAAGACATATATATTTGTTCCGTTCAGAAATGAAAGGCAAAAAACAGAGCGTAGAATGCCAGTCTACAAGAACATGAGGAGGAATTAACTTATGGCAAAATGGGTTTATAAGTTCCACGAAGGCAGTGCGGCAATGAGAAACCTTCTTGGCGGCAAGGGCTGCAACTTAGCAGAAATGACAAACCTGGGAATGCCCATTCCACAGGGATTTACTGTTACAACAGAGGCTTGTACCGAATATTATAACTGTGGCAAGCAGATTTCACAGGAAATTCAGGACCAGATTTTTGAGGCAATTACCTGGCTGGAAGGTATCAATGGCAAGAAGTTCGGCGATACAGAGGATCCGTTACTGGTTTCCGTACGTTCCGGCGCACGGGCGTCCATGCCTGGTATGATGGATACAATCCTGAACCTGGGATTAAACGACGTTGCAGTTGAGGGATTTGCAAAGAAAACCGGCAACCCAAGATTTGCTTACGATTCCTACCGCAGATTCATCCAGATGTATTCTGACGTTGTTATGGAAGTTCCAAAGTCCTACTTCGAGAAAATCATCGACGAGATGAAAGAAGCAAAGGGCGTACATTTTGATACAGATCTGACTGCTGATGATTTGAAAGAACTGGCAGCAAAATTCAAGGCTGTTTACAAGGAAGCTATGAACGGCGAGGATTTCCCGCAGGATCCTACCGAGCAGCTGATGGGCGCTGTTAAGGCTGTGTTCCGTTCCTGGGACAACCCACGTGCCATCGTATACCGCCGTATGAACGATATCCCCGGCGACTGGGGTACTGCTGTTAATGTTCAGACCATGGTATTCGGAAATAAGGGCGAGACCTCCGGTACAGGTGTTGCGTTTACACGTAACCCATCCACCGGCGCAAAGGGAATTTACGGTGAGTACCTGATTAATGCACAGGGTGAAGACGTGGTTGCAGGTGTACGTACACCACAGCCAATCTCCAAGCTGGCAGAGGACCTTCCGGAGTGCTATAAGGAATTTATGGATCTGGCTATGAAGCTGGAGAACCATTTCCGGGATATGCAGGATATGGAGTTTACCATTGAGGAAGGCAAGCTGTACTTCTTACAGACACGTAACGGCAAGAGGACTGCTCCGGCAGCCATCCAGATTGCCTGCGATTTAGTAGATGAGGGCATGATTACACCAGAAGAGGCTGTATGCAGAATCGAGGCTAAGTCTTTAGACCAGCTGCTGCATCCAACCTTTGTACCGGAAGCACTGAAGGCCGGCGAAGTAATCGGAAGCGCGCTTCCTGCATCTCCTGGCGCTGCAGCTGGTAAGGTATACTTTACAGCTGACGAGGCTAAGGATGCCGGCAAGGGCGGCAGAGGCGAGAGAGTTATCCTGGTTCGTCTGGAGACATCCCCAGAGGATATTGAGGGTATGCACGCTGCGCAGGGTATCCTGACTGTCCGCGGCGGTATGACCAGCCATGCAGCAGTTGTTGCACGCGGCATGGGTACCTGCTGTGTATCCGGCTGCGGCGAGATTAAGATTGACGAAGAAGCTAAGGTATTTGAACTTGGCGGACATACATTCCATGAGGGAGATTACATTTCCCTGGATGGTTCTACAGGAAAGATCTACAAGGGTGACATCGCTACACAGGAAGCTACTGTAAGCGGTAACTTTGAGCGCATCATGGAGTGGGCTGACCAGTTCAGGACCCTGCGTGTACGCACCAACGCTGATACCCCTGCCGACACCCTGAACGCAGTTAAGCTGGGTGCTGAGGGCATCGGTCTCTGCCGTACAGAGCATATGTTCTTTGACGCAGAGAGAATTCCGAAGATTCGTAAGATGATTCTGTCCGAGACAGTTGCGCAGAGAGAAGAAGCATTAAACGAGCTGATTCCATTCCAGAAGGGCGACTTCAAGGCCATGTACAAGGCTCTGGAGGGAAGACCTATGACCGTTCGTTACCTGGATCCGCCTCTGCATGAGTTTGTTCCTACCGATCCGGATGACATCAAGGCACTGGCTGATGATATGGGAATGACGGTTGAGGATGTTAAAGCCAAGTGTGCAGAACTTCATGAGTTCAACCCAATGATGGGCCACCGCGGATGCCGTCTGGCTGTTACCTATCCGGAGATTGCCAAGATGCAGACAAGGGCTGTCATGGAAGCTGCAATCGAGATTAAGGAAGAGTGCGGATATGACATTGTTCCTGAGATTATGATTCCATTGGTTGGCGAGAAGAAAGAGCTTAAGTACGTTAAGGACGTAGTGGTTGAGATTGCTGAACTGGTTAAGAAGGAGAAGAACTCCGATATCCAGTACCACATCGGTACCATGATTGAGATTCCGAGGGCAGCCCTGACTGCTGACAAGGTTGCAGAAGAGGCAGACTTCTTCTCATTCGGAACCAATGACCTTACACAGATGACCTTCGGCTTCTCACGTGACGATGCCGGCAAGTTCCTGGATTCCTACTACAAGGCTAAGATTTACGAGTCTGACCCATTTGCAAGGCTGGATCAGGAAGGCGTTGGACAGCTGGTTAAGATGGCTGTTGAGAAGGGACGCTCCACAAAGGCAGACCTTAAGTGCGGTATCTGCGGCGAGCACGGCGGCGATCCTTCATCCGTAGAGTTCTGCCATAAGATTGGACTGAACTATGTATCCTGCTCACCATTCCGTGTTCCGATTGCACGTCTGGCAGCAGCACAGGCGGCGTTGAACAATAAGTAACATTATGGTTTATTACAAACTATTAAGTAATTTTGTAATCGGTGCTTGATATAATATAAACAGCCAAAAGAGATTATATCTATTTGAAGCACAAAGGGAAAACCTCAGGACTGCAATTCCTGAGGGTTTCATTTGAGTTAGTTGTCGTCCTTATTTCTGTCTAACCCCTGCATATGTAACGGGCAATTACATTTACCATGACAGAAACAATAAAGGGGATAAAAACAGTTGATAAATGCGGCATACCATGGATGGCGGACTCTTCGGAGCCCGCTTTTCTGTACTCTCAGCCGTTTTATTCTTCCCGGCCGCTATCTCCATACGGAACGGGTGGTTGAACTTCCGGGCGTTGTCTGCCGCATTTATAACCCAGCGCAGAACTGATTTGGCTGCTGGCAGACAGCAGTGCTGAGAGATACCGGTCCATGGCAGCTGGTTTTATATTGTTGGTTGTTCCTGAGACGCCCAGACTGTAATTTACTTCGCCGCGATAATCATAAATAGGGGCGGCGATACATCTGACGCCTAAAGCTATCTCTTCGTCGTCCACTGCATAGCCCTGGCTGCGTATGATTGCCAGCTGTTCCATCAGAATGTCCATGTCTGTAATTGTTTTCGGAGTATAAGCTGTCAGGGGGTAGTCCTTTAACAAACGCACAGCAGCGAAAGGGGCGCGGAAAGCAAGGATGCATTTTCCGACAGAGGAACTATGCAGCGGCTCCGCCATGCCGACAGTAGCGGACAGGTTATATACCTTATTTGACTGGACTTGATCTACTACATAGGCTGCATCGTTATTGAAGGCACATAAATGTACACTTTCATCCAGTTCATCATAAAGCTTTGTCAAAAAGGGACGGGCAATTGTTATGATATTAATATTACGTTTTACGCCTTCTCCCAAATATAAGATTTTAAAGCCCAGGCCATACTTTTTTGTTGCAGGATCTGCCTGCACCATATCATGTTTTTTCAGAGTCTCCATTAACCGGGAGACAGTGCTTTTATTTACACCTAATTCTTCCGCAATTTCTGTAACGCTTGCCGTGTTTTTCTGTTCAAGAATTGACAGAATTGTCATTGCTCGATCAAGAGATTGTATCATTTTATCGCTCCTATAAGAATCCTTGCCGGTATCAATTCCGGCATCAATATTTTTTATGTTATCTATCGATTTCCCCAACAGTTTTGGATCGAATTCCCCACCCCATATGGATTTCTCTCATTATAACATATATCTTACATTAACACTACTTTGGCAAATATGACTATAAATACCTTGTTTATTTGTTGAAAAAAGACAAAATTACCCGTGGTTGCATAATGCGCAATCGAGTTCCTGATTGTGTATTGTAACATATTCTCGTTATGATATAATCAAATCCAAGAAAGCGGTAATTTTAACCGAACTGATTACCAGAAGGAGGAAGTAAGTTTAAATGGAAGCAAATGTCTAGAAAGAGGCGGGGAAGATGGAAGCACATGAAATTAAGAAGGATATAGAGGAATAATTATGAATGAAATGATGGAACAGAGAAGAAAACGTGCGAAAGAGATTAAAACACACGGCACAATTCGTAAAGCTGTGGAAGCGGGCAGCCTGGAACAATTTCAGGACATCAGCCTCAGCGAGGCAGTTGTGTTAGGGTTAATAAATCAGGGTGTGAAGACCTTTGTGGGTATTTTCGGTCATGGAATGACTGATGTCGGTGAAGTGCTGCGTATATATGAAGAAGAAAGTGCTGTTAAGACGGTTAATGTCCGGAACGAAGTAGAAGCTTCCCATGTGGCGGCAATGCTCAGATGGAAATATAATGAGGTTCCGGCGGTTTTTACTTCCATTGGACCGGGTGCCTTACAGGCCGCTGCCGGATCGCTGGTTCCGTTGGCCAATGGCCTTGGCGTCTATTATTTGATGGGTGATGAAACCAGCCACAGTGAAGGGCCTAACATGCAGCAAATCCCCAAAAGGGAGCAGGAACTGTTTCTGCGGCTCCTGTCAACATTTGGGCCTGCATATTCGCTGCATACGCCGGAAGCAGTGTTTACAGCGTTGAAAAGAGGAGATGCGGCAGTCCATGGTAGAGCAAAACGTACACCATTTTACATGCTTCTTCCCATGAATATCCAGCCCAAATTAATGGAAAGCTGCAATCTGCTTGAGTTTACTGAAAAATCAGAGGAGTCAAAAGTTATAAGCACAGATATGAGCGTTTTCAACGCCGCACTGGAGGCTATCCTCGATTCGTCCAGGATTACAGTCAAAGTTGGAGGCGGAGCAGCAGATGTCACGGCCGAAGTACTGGAGGAATTTTTAGAACTGACAGATGCTGTATATGTACACGGACCGCAGGTACCGGGCTTATATCCATATTCAAAAAAGCGCAATATGAGTGTTGGCGGTTCCAAGGGTTCAATATGCGGAAATTACGCTATGAACGAATGTGATTTAATGATTGCCATTGGAGCAAGAGGCGTTTGTCAATGGGACAGTTCAGGAACCTCGTTTCGTAAGGCTAAGAAAATTATAAATATCAATTGCGATTACGATGACCTGGCCCAATATAATAATTCTGTGCGCATACAGGGTGATGCAGAAGAAGTACTCTTAAAAATAATTGAGCTGCTGAAAAAAACTGAAAATAAAACATCTGACCCTGAGTGGCTGAAAGAATGTACGGATAAGAGAATGGAGTGGGAGACCTATAAGCAGCGAAGATATGACAATCCTGTCTTGGTGGATGAAAAGAGGGGAGAGTCCATTCTGACAGAGCCAGCAGCCATCAAAAAGGCAGTGGACTTTGCGGATATGCATGGCTGCGTAAAAATATTTGACGCGGGGGATGTTCAGGCAAACGGGTTCCAGATTGTAACAGATGAAAAACCGGGACAAACAATAACAGACACAGGCTCATCCTATATGGGATTTGCAGTATCCTCCATGCTTGCTTTTGCACTGGCAGGAGGAAAAGATTACCCTGTGGCCTTTACCGGTGACGGAAGCTTTATGATGAATCCCCAGATATTAATTGACGGGGTTCAGCATGGACTCAGAGGCATGATTGTTTTGTTTGATAACCGGCGTATGGGGGCTATTACCAGTCTGCAGCACTCTCAATATGACGTAGAGTATAAGACCGATGATTCAGTTATAGTAGATTACGTTCAAATGGCAGAAGCAGTCAAAGGGGTGAAGGGATTCTATGGCGGAGCTACGGCCGAGGAACTTGAAAAAGCATTAAGCCAGGCATATGAGCATGATGGTCTGTCCCTGGTGCATGTCCCCGTATATTACGGCAGAGACGAGCTGTCCGGCCTTGGTTCTTTTGGGGACTGGAATGTTGGAAATTGGTGTGAAAGGGTCCAGAAACTGAAACATACGATTGGCTTTTAGGCCCTTTAAGAGCACTGCATTATCTGAGAAAACGGTCATGTGTTGTTATGAAAACGGATGACTTAAAAAATGTACAATAAAAAAGGAGGAAATATTCTATGAATTATGAAATTCCAGAAACAATGAAAGCATGGGTCTTGGGAGATCCTGGAGTACTTACGTTGGAAGAGAAACCGGTTCCGCGGCCTAAAAAGTCAGAGGTACTTGTAAAAATTGATGCGGTGGCTATTTGCGCCACTGATTTGGAAATCATTGAAAACGGACCACCCGCTATGATTCAAGGCGGTCTGCCTTTTAATAAGGGCTTTACGCCCGGACATGAGTATATGGGAACCGTTGTTAAGCTGGGAGATGGTGTTGATGAGTATAAAGTTGGCGACAGAGTGGCAGTGGAAATCCATGCCGGCTGTTCCAGCTGTGAGCGCTGCCGCGAGGGCATGTATACTTCGTGCCTGAATTATGGCAAAAACTACGAAGGCAACGATAAAGGCCACAGAGCCAATGGTTTTACAACGGACGGAGGCTTTGCGGAATACGCTATCAACAATGTAAATACGTTGTGCCATGTGGGCGACAATGTTACTGATGAAGAGGCAACCCTGATTGTGACGGCCGGAACTGCAATGTATGGTTTAGATACCCTTGGCGGTTTGATTGCAGGTCAGTCGGTGGTTGTAACCGGACCAGGCCCCATTGGTCTGATGGCGGTTGCGGTCGCTAAGGCTTTGGGCGCCAATCCGGTAATTTTGACCGGTACAAGAGATAACAGACTTGAGCTTGGTAAAAAACTGGGGGCAGATTACACTGTAAATGTCAGAAACCAGGATGTTGTCAAGGCGGTTAAAGAAATTACAAATGGTGAAGGTGTTCACTATGTAATGGAATGCTCCGGCGCCCCAAATGCTGTCAATGAAGCAGCCAATATGGTCAAAAGGGGCGGAAGAATCTGTCTGGCCGCTTTTCCGTCAAAGCCTGTTGAGGTTGATGTGGCAGCTTTGGTCCGCAATAACATTTCTCTCTTTGGCATCAGAGGCGAAGGCAGAAGCGCTGTTCACAGAGCGGCTTCCCTGATTAGCGAAAAGCGCTTTGACGCCTCCTTGATTCATACTCATACATTTGGCTTTGGGGATCTGCTTACAGCCCTGAAATATTCAAAAGAAAGAATAGACGACGCAATCAAAGTAGTTGTGAAGATTCCGGGCTAGGAGAGTAATTGTATGCTTCAATACAAAAAATATTATATGCCGAAATCAAAGGAAGAACTTTTCCGTTTGATGGAACATAATGCTCATTCCTTTGATATTATTTCCGGAGGAACCGATCTGTTTGCAGAAGAAAGGACTCCTTTTAACGGTCAGGACTCTGCAATTGATATCAGCAGCATTGAAGATTTTTCCATAATTGAATCTAAATGCGGGTTTATAACAATTGGGGCAAATACCAGAATACAACAGTTTTTAGAAGAACCGGAATTAATTGACACTGTGCCTGTTTTGAGGCATGCAGCCAGTTACTTTGCAGATCAGCAGATACGGGAGATTGCAACAGTTGGAGGCAACCTGGCAAACGCATCTCCCTGCGCTGATTTGATACCGCCTTTATTGGCCATGGATGCAACGGTTCATACGATTAGGCAAAACGATAACGATATTTGCATGAGTGATGTACCGCTATCGGATTTTATTAAAGGGGTTGGCAAAACTTCGTTGTCGGAAGGAGAGGTTATCCAGTCAGTTACATGCCCCATATTGAAAGATTACGGGTGTGCCTTTAAAAAAGTCGGGCTTAGACGCTCTTTGTGTATTTCAACCGTGAACTCTGCCTTTTTAGTAAAGGCCGATGAAACGAATCAATATTTTAAGGATGTCAGAATTGCGTTTGGAGGAATCGGACCGGCTCCTGTAAGATTAAATGAAATCGAGGACAATTTGAAGGGAAACCGTATTTCAAAGGATATGATTCTGAAGATGGCCGAATGTATTCCCGGAGATATTGTTAAGTCCAGAAGCAGAAGAGAGTATAGAAAGACAGTCATCAGAAACTTTTTGCTGGCCGGTTGTAATTTAACGTATAGAATCCAAAAAGAGACCAACTAGAACCCTTAGAACTCCTTAAATCTCCTTACGTTGTAGGAAAGCCCCTGAAAAGGGCCGTATTTAGGTTTAAAGAGCTAGAAAAAATGTTAAATTTTCAAGGAGAATTCAATACCAACTTGAAAAAAAGAAAAGGGCTAAAAAGGTCGTTTTGAGATAAAAGATAACTTATAAAGAATGTCCCATAAAAACCGTTCAAAAACCGTTTAAAAACCGTTTGAAAGTAAACCAGTAAAGCGCTTAAAACCATTGATTTTACGCGTTTTTTTAATTTAAATGTTTTTTGAAAGCCACCCTTCAAAAGAGGGATGATTTTACGAGGAAGAAGTGAATCTTAATACCAACCGCAATACCAACTTGCTAAAAGACTAAATTATAGTTAAAAATGGGAATCGGTAAAGTTGCCGATTCCCATTATATATACCAGAGGGCAGTCTGGTATGGAGATAAATGTACCTAAAGTATATCAGGCCTATTTATGGAAGTCAATTCAAAAAAGAATCATAACGCAAATCTGAAAATCGTAACAAAATCCGTTATTATATAACAATTTCACCAAAACAATTCTAAATTACGATAAACTTTTTTATAAAGAAGGGATGTCTGTTTTAACTATATAATTAAAAAATGCATCCAAATCATTCCTAATTACCTGCTTGTGTTTATCTATATTTTTCGAATCTTTATTATTAAATGAAACATAAACCATGCGATCCAAGTCCATTACCAATGTTGTAAGTAATTCAAGATAAATTAATTTTCTATCTTCCCCAAGGGAATGAGAACAATCTAACATATTAGAAAATAAACTAAGAGAATTAGCATAAAAACCATATTCAACATTAGATTTTGTTGAAAGGAGAGTCATTATTTTGAGTAAAGCACCATTTGACACTTCTGTCAAGGACGCTTTATCATTTTCATATACTTCCGTATACATTTCTCCATTATCATTTAAAAGCCATGACTCACTTACTCCGAATTCTAAGCAAATAAGCTTTAGTAATTTATTAGTAGGAATTTCGTTACCGTTTTCCAATCCACTTAAATAAGATTGAGATATCAAAAGTCTTTTTGCAAATTCTTTTTGAGTTAAATGTTCGGATTTTCTAAGCACTCGTATTCTATCACTAATATTATTCATTTTCCCTCCAATAAATATCAGCATACTGATAAAAACTTCCAAAACAACTTGACAAATATCAGTAAGCAGATATAAAATATTAATACACTGATAATTATATATTAGAGAGATAAAAAAATCAATTAAGGCGGTGAATGATTTGGATGCTGGTAAAATTATCAAAAATATACGCAAAGAAAAAGGACTTAGGCAAAAAGACATTGCACATGCAATGACTGTTGAACAGTCATATATAAGTCAAGTTGAAAATGGAAAAACAGTACCTACACCTATGTTCATCAAACTATTTTGTCTTACCTTTTCTGTGAATGAAGAACAGTTTCATGAAAAATAAATGTTGAAGCGGGGCATATGTTCCGTAATGTAGAGGCAGTTCCCCGAATCTGAAGATGAGAGACTATAAGGTGGTGATTAGGATATGGGACAGATGCTCACTGTAAAGCAGGTGGCAGAAGTTAAGGGATGTAGAGTTCAGTATATTCAAAGGATGGCTAAAGAAGGAAAACTTCCGTCAGTGAAAACAGTCAATAATAGGAACCAAAAAGTGTACCAGATTCCCCTGGAAAGTCTCCCGGATGAACTCCAACAGCGCTGGTATCAGATGCAGGTAGAACAGATGCGCGAGGAAAACGGTATAGAAGAGGAGAATCGGGGAGGGACAGATCAGTTTTCCGCAGAAGAACGGCTGGAGATAGACTTCTGGCTAGAGTTGGTGAGAAAATGGCAGGAATACCGTAACCTGGCTCCCAAGAGGAGCAAGGGGGAAACCGACCAGAAGTTTCTTATCTGGTGCAGCCTGGAATATCCAGACCGGACCATTTCCATGGATATCTTATATCGAAAATGGAAAGCAGTTCGGGAGAATAATATGGCCGGTCTCACAGATAAGCGTGGAAAATGGAGAAAAGGCACAAGTGACATCCATGAGACTGTCTGGCAGGCATTCCTTTATTACTACCTGGATGAGGGTCAGCATACCATCCAGAAGTGCCTGGAGTATACCAAGATGTGGATAAGAGAAAAGCAGCCGGAGCTGTATACGGATATCCCCAGCTATTCCTCTTTTTACCGGAAGCTTAACCGGGATATACCGGAAGGCGTGAAGGTGCTGGGGCGTGAAGGCCATAAGGCATACAATGACCGCTGTGCTCCCTATATCCGCAGAATCTATGAGGATATTGCTAGCAATGAGTGGTGGATTGCCGATAATCATACATTTGATGTAATCGTGGTGGACAAGAATGGTAAGCAGCACAGGCCATATCTGACCGCTTTCATGGATGCCCGCAGCGGTATTCTGACCGGCTACTATATTACATACAACCCCAGTTCCGAGGCCACACTAATTGCACTCCGGAAGGGGATTCTGGAATACGGCATCCCGGATAACATTTATGTGGATAATGGACGGGAGTTCCTGACCTTCGATATTGGAGGGTTGGGACACCGCAGGAAGAAGCCAAAGAATGGCGAGGAGCGGTTTGAACCGCCTGGCGTGTTCAAACGGCTTGGAATCAACATGACGAATGCCATCGTCCGAAACGCAAAGGCCAAGATTATTGAGCGCCGGTTCCGCGATGTCAAGGATTCCCTGTCACGGTTGTTTGATACTTATACAGGAGGCAGTGTGGTTGAAAAGCCAGAACGTTTAAAAGGCGTTTTAAAGAAGGGTGAAATCTATTCAGATGATGAGTTTCAGGAATATGTCGAGGCAGTGATTGACTATTATTTCAACCTTCAGCCCTATCATGGGGCGGTCCCGGCAGACCATGGAAAACTCAAAATGGATGTATTTAACGAACATCTGATTAAAAAACGCACAGCCACGGCAGAAGCCCTGAATCTCATGCTTATGCGCAGCAGCCGTGCACAGACCGTAGGCAGGCGAGGGGTGCACCTGGATATTGCAGGAGGGCGAATTGATTACTGGAACGATGATTTTGTCCATCTCATGCTGGGCAAGAAGGTGTATTTCAGATATGACCCGGATAATTTAAGCGAGGTACGGATTTATGACCTGGAGGACCGTTACATTATGACGGTACCAGCGGATAATGAAGCAGTTCTTTCCTATAATGCCAGCAGAGAAGATGTCAAAGCAGCTATGGCAAAAACCCGGAGGTTGGAAAAGGTTGCTAAGGAATATATTGAACATGCTGTCCTGGCAGACTGTGACAAGGTAACAGCCATGGAACTGGTGCTGAAGGAGGCACAATACAATAAAGAGAATTACCAGGGTAAGGCCAATCCCAAGGTGCTAGAGGTTCAGAGGGCAGACGAGGAACCGGCATTTAAGAAGGTGGTTGGAGGTATCGATCTGGATCGAATGATCCGGAATGCGGAAATCAGACATGAACAGGAAAAACAGAGATAAGTAACAGTCAGGGAGGTAAATGCAATGAGTAAAGAGTATAACGTAGAATTACAGAAGAAGCTGGAAGATTACCTGGAGGCGGAGGGCCTAAGCCAGGCAAAAGCAGCACCGATCCTGGGGATTAGCGCGGCAGTACTTAGCCAGTACCGCCGAAGCGTCTATGACAAGGGAGATATAGGGGAGGTCGAGAAAAAGCTGGAAGAATTCTTCCGGATTAAGGAAGAGCAGGGCCAGAACAGCCGGAAGGCGGAGCCCTTCCGGGCCAACCTGCAGGGCTACATCCCTACATCCATATCGGAAGCGGCCTACAAGTTAATCCGCTACTGCCAGCTTGAGAAGGGGATTGTGGTTATTGACGGAGACGCCGGAATCGGGAAAACCAAGGCAGCTGCGAAGTTCCTTCAGGACAACCCATCCACCACGGTATACCTGAAGGCGGCTCCCAGCACTGGGACGTTAAGAAGTCTGTTGAAAATGATCGGGAGGGCATTGAAACTGCCGGAGAACCAGCGGACGGAAGATTTGTCCCTTGCAATCCAGGACAAGCTGAAGGAAACGGATAAAATCATTATCATTGATGAGGCCCAGAACCTAAAATTCATGGCTCTGGAAGAGATAAGGGGCTGGGTGGATGAAGATCCTCTTACGGGGAAACCGGGAATCGGCATCGTCCTGATCGGTAACGTAGAAGTATACAATAAGATGCTGGGCAGACAAGAAGCTATCTTTTCCCAGCAGTTTAACCGGACCCGGCTCCATGGCCGGTACCGGACTACAGACATCAAAAGGGAAGATGTGGTCAAACTGCTTCCCGCATTGGAAGAACGTAGGATGACGAAAGAGATTGACTACCTGCACAGCATCAGCCGAAGCAAGTGGGGAATCCGTGGAATGGTCAATGTGTTCCGTAACGCGGTAAATGATGAGGATGTCTCAATGGCTGGACTTGAGCGGGTGGCCGGTACCATGGGAATCAGGTTTATATAGGAGGAGAACAGGCATGAAGCGTTTAAATGAAAAAGTGATAATGATGGTAAGAGGACTTATGATCGGGAGCAGCATGGCGGCAGTACTAACAGTTTTAGTGATGGGGGGCAAGCTTGGAATATGGGGATTCATCAGCGTTCTGGGTTTGATTGTTCTGGCGGGCCTGGGGGGCTGGTTGATTGGATTCCAGACCAGAACGCGTCTGGATGCGGATCAGGTGTGGCTGAAGGGATATAAAGAAGGCCGTCAGGACGGATGCCTGATACCTTCACACCGGGAATAACTCATTCGTAAAAGGGGCCGAGGCCCCTCCTTAATGCAGCCACCTGATAGTGTAGGTCACAAGCCCTGACAGATGCAGAGTGAGGAAACAGAAGGAAAAAGAACGTATATGAGGAGGGAGGCTAAGTTGAAGAGTCAGGTAAATCAATCCGCGCGGCTGGAGGAGTTCCTGGCATGGGTGAAGGAATGTGAGGAGCAGTACCGGACAGCCAGTGAAGCGGTAGCTCTTGAGGACCGGCGTCTGCAGGACCTGCTGCATGAAATGGAGTTTGCGGCCACCAGCAAGGAACGGGGCCGTGTGGCAACGAAGCTCTACAGGAGCCGAAAGATGCGCAGGGAACAAAAGGACATCATGAAACGGAATGAGCAGGTAGTGGAATTCTTCCGGGAACAGCCAGCTAGGGCAATGCTCAAACGGATAAATCAGCTGGTGGGCCGTCAGAAAACGGAGGAACAATACCTGGACGGGAAGAGAACGTACAAGCCGAGAGTAGAAGGAGGCGGGGATGGAAAAGGAGCGTAGGCCCACAGAGACGGGAAAACGATGCCTGTCCTGTCGCCACAGGCGAGTAATAGAGGACAGCAGGGGTGAGAGCATCAGCTTGTGTGTATGCGCAGTGGGAAGAAAGTACCTGAATCCGGTATGCCCCCTTGGGACATGTGGCCGGTATCTGGGATATTAATATTTTAGGAGGAAAAGACTGTGAGAGTGATTGAAGGCGATTTGAAAGCATGTCCATTTTGTGGAAGTAAAAATATCGTAATTGATACATGCCATGATTTAGGGGATTGCGAAAATTTTGAGAGGTGTGAAGATACAGGATATTATTCTGCCGTATGTAATAGAAATGATGGCGGGTGCGGTGCTTCAACAGGCTATAAACCTACAATTAAGGCGGCAGTAGAGGCTTGGAATAGACGGGAAAATTAAGATTTTGGAGGTAAAGATGAAAACAGAATTGACGATGGAAGAGAGTTTAAATCGGGAAAAGGGTATGATTTTTCCGCAGGATTTTTCAGAAAAAACACTTCTTTCAGTGGCACACAGCCGAAACTGTATTGAAGCCCTGGAAAAACAGATAGTCAAACAACCTCATACTTGTGGAAGTTATTGCCCAACATGCGGAACAATCGTTTTAGGAACAGAAAATCCGTTAAAGAAGTATTGTGAATTTTGCGGACAAAGATTATTTGACTAAACTGAAAGACTGCGAAGGAAGGGAGACCGTTTATGAAGTTAAAAGTTATTTCCTGCTTACTTGCCATGATCATTTTCGCGGCCGTGATATATCTGAGGTTGAATATACTTGCATATTTCTTAAAAACAATCTGAAATTGGAGGAAAAACACATGAAGAAATACATAGGAACCAAGCTGGTTCAGGCGCGTCCAATGACAAGAGGCGCGTATAACAGATACCGTGGGTGGGAAATCCCGGCGGATGAAAACCCGGAAGATGAAGGATACCTGATACAGTATCCGGATGGATATGTCAGCTGGAGCCCCAAAGGGATGTTTGACCACTCCTATCTGGAAGTGGATGATAACCCGCAACTCCCATCCGGCGTGAGCATCGGACCCGGAATGGTGGAGGCGTTCATTGACCGGATAGAGGTCATGAAGCTGGGGGAGCGCACGACTGTGGTTCGGTGCATCCTGAAAAATGGGTTTGAGCTGGTGGAATCCAGTGCCTGCGTGGATCCAAGAAACTATTCGGTGGAGATTGGCCAGGAGGCCTGCATGGAGAAGATTCGGGACCGGATATGGAACTTGCTGGGTTTCCTGCTCCAGACGGCCTGGATGGGGGTGAGAAAGGATGAAGGCACTAAGGGATGAGTTTTACTTTGAACCCCGTGTGATTGACAGCAGCGGGAAGCTGCGCTGGTATGGGGAAGTATACACCGGCAACATGCTGCTCCTGCACACGGAGGAGACCGTATACATAAGGGATAACGGCAGTAAGCTTTTCATTTATACGCTGGACAGTGACCAGATGAAGCAGGAACAGCGGATTGAAGCGGTATTCACCTTGGTCTGCCAGGTACAGAAATACAGTAATAAGTGGCGGTATGGAAAAAGGAACCGCTAAGGGGCAGCTGCCCCTTCCTAATGCAGCCACCGGCCTATAGCCGGTGCAGGTCACAAGCCCTGATCAATGCAGAGTGGGAAAGGAGGAAATCCATGCAGATAAGTAAAAAAGTTACCAAAGGCGGCGGCATCACAATTCCGCGTATGCTCCGCCAGGAAACAGGAATCCTTCCGGGGGTCCCAGTGGATGTGACAGCGGATGCGGCCGGAATCCATATCGTGAAGCATGTCCCAGCCTGCCGGTTCTGCGGGGCAGTGGAGGATGTGGCTGCCGTATGCGGGATGGAAGTCTGTCGGACCTGTGCCGGGAAGATTGCGGAGGTGTTTCAGTGACGGAGAAAACAAAGGAAGTCAAAGCCAAGGCGGACCGTCTGGTGGAGCTGACGGCCCAGAAGGAGCGGGTCCAGGCGGAGATGGAGGAAATCAAGGCGTGGTTTGAGAACCTGGCTGTCAATGACTTAAAGGACACCAAGAAAAAGACCGTGGAATACTGGGGCAGCAGTAATGCCCGGGTGGTGGTGGGAAACAGTGAAACGGTCAAGCCAGTCTCCATGGCGATGGTCAAACGGCTTTTAAATACCGTTTATCCGGACTTTGTAACGGAAAAGACCAGCTACTCCCTTGCAGCTCCGGCCAAGCGCCTGTTCACCATCGCCTATCTTGGCGCCTATACGGAAGGAACACTGGATGATACCATCCAGGCCATCACGAAGGATGAGAAGCTGCAGCGGACGCTGCGTAAGAAGTTAAAAGGAAAGTATGAGAAGGATACGGAAAGCCTGATGAAGTCAGCCGGGCTGGACGCAAAGGAAGCCAGCGACTGGGCCTATCTGGTGTCAGAGGTGGTCAACTGGGAGTGGATGCTCCAGGTGCTGAAGGCAGCCGAATGGAGCGGGACACCCCAGGAAGCAGTGGATATCATCAACGCGGCCGTGATTGTGGATGAGAGCCTCAAGGTGACGGTAGGAGCGGAAGAAAAAAGTTAGGGAATGTCAGCAGGCCAGGAGGCCATAGAGGAGGGGAGAGATAAATCCATGAGAAGCATTGACTCATATCAGATGAAGCGGATTTATGCTGTTGGACATCAGTTAAGCCTTGTGGGCCATGACCATGAGGACGAGCTGCATGCGTTGGTGGCAACCATAACCGGGAAAGAATCCGTGAAGGCCCTGAGCTACCGGGAAGCGGAATCTGTAATTGCCAGGCTTACGCAGCTGCAGGGCGGTCAGGCCCCTCCAAGGCCCCGGCGAGAACGGGAACATCCATCGAGGCCTGGCGGGGTAACAAGCGGCCAGCAGAAGAAGATATGGGCCTTGATGTATGAGCTGGCCAAGTACGATAGAAAGCCTGAGAGTGTATCACTGGGAGACCGTCTGTGCGCCATCATCAAAAAGGAGCTGGGAATGGACGCAATTGCCAGGACACCCTTTGCCTGGATTGACTTCGATTCAGGAAACAAGCTGATTGAAGTATTAAAGGGTTATGTAAAGAGTGCCGTAAGGGGGTGTAAGGATGGACCTGTTGGATAAGGTGCAGATGGAGGATCTGGATGAGGAGCAGCGTACCCTTGCCGGACTTATCGGTATAGAGGCGTTCCGGGCCTTGGTGAGGAACTATAACGGTACCCCCATTTATATCCCCAAGATAGAGAGCCTGGAGAAACCGGTGAGGGACGAACTTATACGGGAGGAGTTTGACGGAAAGAACTACCGCGAGCTTGCCCTGAAATATGGATTGACAGAAACTTGGATTCGGAATATAGTCATAGAGAAAGCCCGCGAGATAAGGGCAAGGCCGATGGATGGCCAGATATCCTTAAAAGGAATTTTGTACTAAATTTCTTAAGTACTTTTTTTGAATATTGCCCCATGATGAGATACACTTGCACTAGTTTGCAGGTGTATTTTTTTGAATTATGAGGTTAGCGATGAATGAATGGGTCATAACGACGGTAATCACCCTGGGAATCGGGGTTGTCTCATATTTTTTGAAACGGACCATGTCTCAGGTAGATCGGCACGACACGGAGATTCGGGAGGGCCGCGAACAATCTGCCAGTAAAGAGGATTTGAAGGAGCAGACGAAAGAACTTAAGGACGATATCCGGAAAATCCGTGAGGATTATACACCCAGGGATACCCACCAGAAGGACTTTGATGAATGCCGGAAGGACATTAAAGAAATTCGTGAGAACTACCTGACCAAAGATGACTTTATCCGTGAAATCAGCAAGATGGACCGGAAGCTGGACCGGATGATGGAAATGATGATAGAAGCAGCAAAGAAAGGGTGAGTGATATGAACAGAGACGAAATGATGAAACGGATCAGAGCGGATGCGTTCCCGGCAAACAACGGATCGGTCCTTACCTGTATCAACCTGTTGAACCGGAGCGGCTTCAGCCCATTGGAGCAGGTCCGGGTCGGAGTGAAAAACTGGGGCGTGGAAAAGCCGGAATTTATGGACAGCATCCATTTCCTGAAGCTGGCCGGATACATCGAAACACGTACCATTGAGGGACACATTTCTGGCGCGGATTTGGCCGACTATGATTATGACGAATTGGAAGCAAGGGCGTCGGAAAAGGGCATCCGGCTGATGCAGGGAAGTCTGACTGACGAATGTGTGAAGGTATGAGCGGCGAGAACCGGCGTCGCAGCATTGGAAAGGTAGACCGGCTTCCTCCGGAGCTAAAGGATACAGTGGAGCAGATGCTGCTGACCGGAAGCACTTACAAGGAGATTGTAACATATCTAAAGGAAAACGGTGAGGAAATGAGCCAAATGGCCATTTGCACCTATGCCAAGAAGTACCTGGCCACGGTGGAAATGATTAACGTGGCTCAGAATAACTTTTCAATGCTGATGGATGAAATGAACCGCTATCCGGATTTGGACACATCGGAGGCGCTTATCCGTCTGGCCAGCCATCATGTGATGAATGCCCTGACGAACGTGGACGAGGAGCAGATGAAGGAAGTGCCGGTGGATAAGCTGATTAAGGAGACCAACGGCCTTATCCGCGCAGCGGCCTACAAGAAGCGTATTGAAGTCCAGACACGGGAGAATTATGAGGCCGGACTGGAAGCGGTTAAGGGACTGGTATTCGAGGCCATGGCCAAGGAACAGCCGGAGCTGTACCAGCAAGTCAGCGCCTATCTGAACAAAAAGAAGCAGGAAGGGATGGAGGGATAGCCATGCTGTGGTATGTGGTTCAGGTGAGGACCGGGGAAGAAAAAGACATTGCCGCGAAATTGACGGACATGGGGTTCCAGACGCTGGCACCGGTAGAGAACCGTCCGGTCCGCAGCGGAGGAGCCTGGGGAACAAAGGAGTATGTACTGTTTCCCGGTTATGTGTTTCTTCAGATGGATTACAATGCCGGAAATTATTACAGGTTGAAGGCTGTCCCAGGAATCGTAAAGCTGCTGTCCGGTACCCTGACCTATCTGGAAGCAGAATGGATCCGGCTGTTGGCCGGGCAGGGAGGAAGGCCCCTGGAGCCCACACTGATGCGGGAGACAGAGGAAGGCCTGGAGATTGAAACAGGCATCCTGCAGAACTTTAAGAGCCGTATCATACGGATGGATAAGCGGAGCCTCAGGGCTACCATTGAGTTGTCTATCTGTGGTGAGAAGAAAGAGGTGCAGCTGGGCATCCGGCTGCCAGAGGAAGTATAGGACAGACAGGAAACGCGAAGAACGCAGACGGTTGATTCGTCCCGGTGCAGGAAGCGCGCGGACATAAGGAAACGGAACCAAGCGGGCAATGCCCGGTCGGGATGGCGAAGCCAGTCCTTCCGGGAACTCCAGGCGGGGTTCCGTTTTTGATTGGGACAAGACCCCGTTTAAATCGTATCAGGACCCGTTTAAAAGCGTTCAAAAGATTCCTGGCGGGGGAATGCCCCAATAGACGGAAAAATCCAAATACGGGCCGTATATGAAGTCGGGAACGACAGGGAGGAGGTGGAAGCCATGAGGAAAGGAAAGCAGAAAAGCATTGACACCTTGATGGGGGCGCTGGCGGAGGCAGAAAGCCGGGCTTTTTATGAGGAAGAGGACAACGTTTTAAACGACCTGGATGAACTTTTGAATGTTTTTTTAAGGAAGGGTGAGGAGCCGGAACGCAGACAGCTTTTAAAGGAGTATGATTCCGGCTTGCCACTTACCGGACCTGAGGGGATTCGCAGGAAGCTGGGAGCCATTGACATGGAGTTTTTTGGCCGCGCTTACTTCCCCCACTACTTTTCCAGGCCCTCTCCGGATTTCCACCGGGATCTGGATGCCATCTGGCAGGACGGTGTGTTAAAGGGACGTTTTCCCATTACACGAAAGGCTGCCAGGGAAATCAACCGTCTGGAGGGCTGCCGCAGGGCCGTGGCAGCACCGAGAGGCCACGCCAAGAGTACCACGCTGACCTTCAAGGGGAGTATGCATGCCATCCTGTATCAATACAAACATTACCCCATCATCCTTTCTGACAGTTCAGACCAGGCCGAGGGCTTTCTCGAGAATATCCGTGTGGAGTTTGAGGAAAACGGCCTGATACGGGAGGACTTCGGGAATCTCCAGGGAAAGGTATGGCGTAACAATGTAATATTGACCACCACCAACATAAAGGTGGAGGCTATCGGGTCGGGCAAGAAGATACGAGGCAGGAAGCACCGGAACTGGAGGCCGGACCTGCTGGTGCTGGATGATATTGAAAATGATGAGAACGTCCGGACAGCGGAGCAGCGTTCCAAGCTTTCAAACTGGTTTAACAAGGCTGTTTCCAAGGCAGGCGACAGCTATACGGATATCGTGTATATCGGGACCCTGCTGCATTATGACAGCCTATTAGCCCATACCCTGACCAACACGGGGTATAAATCCATCAAATACAAAGCGGTGCTCTCCTTTTCCCAGGCAGATGACCTTTGGAAGGAATGGGAGGACATATACACGGACCTTTCCAATGATTCCCATGCGGAGGATGCAAAGGCATTCTTTGAAGCCCATAAGGCAGAGATGCTGAAAGGGACGGAGGTACTGTGGGAGGAGAAGCTGTCCTATTATGACCTGATGAAGATGCGGATTGATGAGGGAGAGGCATCCTTTAACAGCGAGGAACAGAACGAACCTATCAACCCGGATGACTGCCTGTTCCAGGAGGAATGGCTGGATTACTACAACGAAGCCGAGGTGGACTTTAAGGACCGCAGCTTTGTGTTTTACGGCTTTGTGGACCCATCCCTTGGAAAGACCAAGCACAGCGACTTTTCGGCTATCATTACACTGGCTAAGCATAAGGGAACGGGATATATGTATGTGTTTGACGCTGATATCGAGCGGCGCCATCCGGACCGCATCATATCGGATATCCTGGAAAAGGAGCGGCGGATCAGACGGGATTATGGCAGGGGATATAAGAAATTTGGTTGTGAGACGGTGCAGTTCCAATGGTTTTTAAAGGAGGAGCTGGTAAAAGCCAGCGCCAGAGCGGGGCTGTACCTGCCTGTGGAGGAAGTCCCGCAGACGGCGGACAAGACACTGCGCATCCAGACCATGCAGCCGGATATCAAGAACAAATACATCAAGTTTAACCGCCGTCATAAGCGCCTGCTGGAGCAGCTGGTACAGTTCCCGATGGGGGCCCATGATGATGGCCCAGACGCCCTGGAAGGGTGCCGGACCCTGGCTAAGAAGGTCAGAAAGTTTAAGGTCATTCCAAGGGAGAGCCTGATCTGACAAGAAAGGAAAGAAGGAATCCAATGATTGTATATATGGACCGGGCCTCCATCGAGTCCCTGACGGTGAAGGATATCCGGGAAATCGTGGTGAAGCAAAGCTACCAAATGAAATACAGGAAACTGGAACGCTACTATGTGGGGGATCATGACATCCTGCATTCAGAGCGGACAGATAAGACCGGAGGTGACAACCGGATTGTCAATAACATGGCCCGCTACATCACCGACACGGCCACAGGCTATTTCCTGGGGCAGCCGGTGGTGTACAGCTCCGAGAACGAGGAATATCTGCAGACCATTCAGGATATCTTCGACTATAACGATGAGCAGGATCACAACACGGAGCTGGGGAAACAGTGCAGCATCAAAGGGGACTGCTTTGAGATGGTCTATCTGGATGAGGACGGGAGGATCCGGCTGGGCCTGGTTTTCCCGGAAAACCTTATCCTGTTTTATGAGACGGAAAGCGAGTTCACCTCCCCGCTTGCGGCCATCCGCATGGTGCGGGGCATGGATAAGAATGGGAATATTCTCCTGCGTGTGGAGTTTTGGACGTGGACCCAGGTTATCTACCTACAATCTTTTAACGGAGGAGTGTTAGAAGTGACCGGGTGGAAAGAGCATTATTGGAATGACGTGCCATTTTGCGAGTACGTCAACAACCGGGAGCGGATTGGGGACTTTGAAGGGGTCCTTTCCGAGATTGACGCTTATAACCGGGTGCAATCCAATACGGCCAACTATTTTCAGTACAATGACGATGCCATCCTGAAGGTGACGCGGCTGGGGGATGTGGATTCCAAGGACATAGCGCAGATGAAGCGGGAACGTGCCGTCATTCTGGAGGATGGAGGAGATGTGGGATGGATTTTAAAGACAGTGGATGACACGGCGCTCGAGAACTATAAGAACCGGTTGCGTGAGGATATCCACCTGGGAGCCAATGTCCCCAACATGACAGATGAGGCGTTTGGAGGGAATCTGTCCGGTGTGGCGGTCTCCTATAAGCTGTGGGGCCTGGAGCAGATATGCGCCATCAAGGAACGGAAGTTCAAGCGGGCTCTGCAGCGGAGGATTGAGCTAATTACCCACGTCCTGAACCTGCTGGGACATAATTATGATTACCGGGACCTTGATATGCAGTTCCGGCGTAATAAGCCGCAGAACATCCTGGAGCAGTCACAAATCATAGGAAACCTGTCCAGTATGCTGTCTAAGGAGACGCTGCTGCAACTTCTGCCCTTTGTGGACAATCCGAAGGAGGAGCTGGAAAAGCTGGAGGAGGAGAAACAGGAGGGGATGGAATCCTTTGGTATGTACCAGAACCTGGCCCGGGCATTCCAGACCGAAGAGGCCGACCAGGAAGGGGAGGCTGAAAAAGGATGAACCAGCGGCAACGCAATGCATGGATTGAAGCAGCAAAAGAACAGGTCTTACGGAACGCAGAAGCGTCCGATGGATGCGAGGCAGACTTGATGGAGCTGTATGACGAATGTGTGAATGGCCTTGAAAATGAAATACGGGCCTTTTACAGCCGGTATGCAAGGGACAATCAGCTGACAGAGGCCCAGGCCTCAAAGCTGCTGACGGGAAAGGAATACAGTACATGGAAAAAGTCATTGGAGGGATACCTTGAGGAACTGGAAGGCCAGGGGAAGGATTCGCGGCTGGCCTTGGAACTGAACACCCTGGCGGCCAAGAGCCAGGTCAGCCGGAAGGAGCAGCTGCTGGCGAATGTGTACCATAACATGTCACGTCTGGCTGGCCGGTCAGAGACAGAGTTGACCGGACTGCTGGAAGGCCTTGTTCAGACCAACTATGAACGTAAAATGTTCGATATCCAGAGTATCGGGGGCGTGGCCTGGGATGTGTCGAAGGTGGATGAACGGCTGTTAAAGCAGATATTATCTTATCCATGGAGCGGAAGGCAGTATTCAAAAGCGCTTTGGGACAACACGGACCAGCTGGCAGCGCTGACCCGCCGTGAACTGACTCTGGGATTCATGAGCGGGGCCAGTGTGGATAAGATTGCAAAGGAGATTGACGATGTGATGGGGAAGGGAAGGTATGCGGCCCAGCGTCTGGTACGGACGGAGGCCAGTTACTTTGCCAATCAGGGCCAGCTGCTTGCGTATCAGGATGCCGGAGTGACAAAGTACCGTTTCCTGGGGGGAGGCTGTGAAATCTGCCAGCGCCTGAATGGTCAGATGTTTGAACTATCAGACGCACGCGCCGGGGAAAACCTGCCGCCCATCCATCCGAACTGTAAATGTACCACGGTGGCTGCATATGATATACCTGTATTTAAACAGCGCCAGGGAAATCCGCTGGAAAGCAATCCGAAGTTTGAAGAATGGAAGAAAAAGCATATGGAGGAAGCGGATCAAGTGGAATCAGGACCAGGACAGGAGCCGGTTAAGAAAGGCATCTTTGCGAGCCTAAAGGAACGACGGGAGGCGACCGGCCTGCTGCAGCCCTACGCATCCAAGGTAAAGGTGACCGGGGAGGTCAATCAAGCAAATTACAAGAAAGCAGCTGCGGAGCTGGAACGGCAGCTTGCAAAGGCCCCGTTTCAGAAACTGGATGAAATCACCATATTTGATTCCCGGGATGCGCCTGGAAAAATAGGCTCAGCCGTTGGAAAACAATTACGGATGGGTACGGCACTCATGAATGCGCCGGAGAAGTATTATGAAGGAAGTGTACTGAACTGGACAAAACGGATTGAAACTTCCATGGGAAAGCTGCGGACGAGACTAAATGAAGGGGCATCGGAAGCAGTCAGGGAGGCATATGGCAGGCAGATGGAATTAAAACGCTACAGCCGGGGAAATGTCTTATATAACGGCCGTGAGATAGCATGTGTCATCCAGCATGAAATGATGCATATGATTGTAAACGAAACAGGGATGCGGGATGACAGGGAATTAAAGGAATGTTATAATAGGGCTATGAAAAGCGGCGATATTTATGGTATTTCCTACCGCGCTTCGGAAAATGAACGGGAGTTTATTTGTGAGGCAGCGGTTATGTACGAAAACGGGGAGCCGATGCCGGAATACATAAAACGCCTGGTGAAGGAGTGTAAATCGCATGAAGCATGAGAACTGTGAAAACTGCTTGGTATACGATGAACTGATGGAGGGAATCCTGGCTCCCTGTGATGAGGAGGAGGCATGGAAGCTCCACTACTGCCTGTCATATGAAAAAGGAATCCCAAAAGAGATATGGTCCGGGAAGAACGCCTGCCCGCATCGGATTGAGCCAGAATCATCTGAAAGAACGATACAGTAACGAAATGAGAATGAGTCCCATCTATGGGGCTTATTTTATTACGCAAAAATAGGAGCAATGGAAGGAGAACATCATGGAAAAACGTAAATTACTGTTAAAGGACGGAACAGCCATCATCTTGGAAGCCGGATCCTGCCTGGGGCAGATGGAGGCCGCCTATGAGGGGCGGGAAGCCTTAATGACGGATTGGGAGAAGATGACAAAAGAGAACTTATCCCGGGTACAGATAAAGAATGGTGATACGGTGACCGGGACATATGAGCACCTCATACTTGGAAATCCGGTGCTGGTAGTCCGGGGAAAGGAGGACGGCACCCTCCTTGCTTCCTGGGGGATCCGGGAACGTACGGAACTCGAAAAGCTGGCGGACCGAGTAGGGGCAGTGGAGGAAACCACGGATGTGCTTACTATGGATGCACTGACAGGAGGTGAGGGAGCATGATACAGACATTGACCCGTATCTATCGAGAAACAGGCAACGAACAATATCTGACCAATGCGGTCAAAAAGAAGTGGATCAAAGAGGAAGAAAAAGCCCAAATCATGGCGGAAGTAAATGGATAGGAGGAACATTGGATGGAAGAAGGAACAAAGGCAGCTGTGTCAGAAACGGTATTGGAGCAGCAGGGAGAGAAACAGGAGGAGGGGGGACTGCTTGATAAGATACGCAGCCTCCTGGGAGGCAGCCAGAAGAAAGAGGAGAGCCCAGGAACACAGACGCCCGCAAAGGATGGGAAAACAGCAGGGGAAACAAAGGAGGAAGGGACAGACGGGAAGGCGGCTTCCCATGAAAAGCAGGCAGAAAAAACCTATACCCAGGCAGAGCTGGCCGCAGAGATTGAAAAAGCCGTAAAGGAAGCAAAGGAGGCGGAAGAGGCCCGGCGGGCGGAGGAAAAGCGCCTGGAGAAGCTTTCACCGCAGGAACGGGAGGCCGAGGAGCGGGAGGCCATAAAAAAGGAGAACGCAGAGCTGACCGGGAAACTGAAGCGGATGGAGCTGGAACAGAAAGCGTCCGCTAAGCTGGCGGAGAAGAAGCTTCCGGGCGGACTGTCGGAATTCCTGGATTATACAGATGAAGCCAGGATGGCGGCCAGCCTGGAGAAGATTGGAGCCATGTACCAGGAGCAGTTGGAGACCGGCATCAAGGAGCGACTTAAGGGCACCACTCCCAAGGGACTGGGAGGAGCAGCCAGTCTGACAGACGGCATGATCAGCGCGGAAATCCAGAAACGAATCAGAGGAGGATTATAAGATGGCAAACACAATTGAGTATGCAAAGATATTTCAGCCGGAGCTTGACGCGGCAGCTGTGGAACAGGCTACATCCGGCTGGATGGAGGTGAACCGTGACCTGGTGCGCTACAGCGGGGGCGATGAGGTGAAAATACCCAATGTCGTCATGGACGGGCTGGCGGACTATGACCGAGCGAACGGGTTTGTCGCAGGCAGCGTGGACCTTTCGTGGCAGACCATGAAGATGACCAAGGACAGGGGCCGCTCTTTCCAGATCGATGAAAACGATGTGGATGAGTCCGGCTTTGTACTGGCAGCCGCCAGCCTGATGGGAGAATTCCAGCGGGTCCATGTGGTCCCGGAGATTGATGCCTACCGTTACAGCACCATCGCGCAAAAATGCATGGGAGTGGACCTGGCAGCATACAGCTATACGCCTACGGAATCGAGTATCCTGAAGGCGCTCTTAGATGATATAGCGGCTGTTCAGGATGTAGTAGGGGAGAACATCCCTCTCATCGTCTCTATCTCTACTCTGGTTTTAAACCTCTTGAACAATTCGGACAAGCTGTCCAGGAGGCTGGACGTGACGGATTTTTCCCAGGGAGAAGTGACAGTCAAGGTCAAATCCTTGAATGGGATTCCCTTACGGTCCGTGCCTTCTAGCCGCATGAAGTCCAAGTATGTATTCCAGGACGGAAAGACAGCCGGACAGGAAAAAGGTGGATTTAAGGCGGCGGAGGACGCTATTGACATTAACTGGCTTATCACGCCGCAGAACGCCCCCATCGCGGTTTCTAAAACGGACAAAATGCGAATTTTTGACCCGGAAACCAACCAGAAGGCCCGGGCATGGGGATGGGATTACCGGAGATACCATGATCTGTGGATCACGAAGGAAAAGCTCAAGACCTGCCGTGCAAATTTTAAACAGGCAAAACCGGCCTCTGTGGAACCGGAAGAACCGGCATAATGGAGGGGAGACGCAGATGACCAGTGAGCAGCTTACATGGATAACCGGGGAGGTGATGGCCTCCCTAAAGCTATCGGATGACAAGAAATCAGATGTGGAGCGATGTATTCGGAGGATTGGAACCATGGTCCTCATCCGCTGCAACCGGGAGGACATACCTAAAATGCTGGAGCCGGTGATCGCACAGATGGTGGAGGACACCTTAAAGGAGGAGATGAACCTGTCCAGTGCGGGGGCCGTCTCCTCCGTGACCAGGGGAGATACCTCTATCACCTATCGAGACGACACGGCCCTTACCCAGGCATCCTCCCGGCTTTTGAAAGACTATGAGCCCCAGCTACGCCGCTATAAAAAGATGAACCTGCCAAAATAAAGGAGGAACACATGACAGAAGCAGATATCCTGGCTTTGACCTATGAAGATACCGTGACTGTTTACCGGCCTTTCAAAGACCGTCTGCCAAACGGGGAGACGGCCTTTCACAGGAAAGCGGAGGGAAGGAAGGTTTATGAATCCATCTCCTGCGCTTTGTCCACCCATACGGGAGGAACACTGAACCGGGAACTGCCCGCCGGAAGTGTCCCCACCCAGTATAGTCTGTTTGTGCGTCCGGAGATAGAGATAGAGCCTAATGATTATCTGGAAATTAAACAGCGGGGACGGCTCACCAAAGCCATGGCCGGACTGGCCGAGCGTCAGCCCTCTCACAACCAGGTCCCGCTTGTCATGGAACAGGAGCGTGTCTGATGGCCGGGACGGAATACCGTATGGATGGACTGGACGAATGGGAACAGGAACTGGCCAGGGCCATTGAGGAGCAGTATCCGGAAGAGTTTAAGGCCATGGTCATCCAGGTGGCCATGGAGCTGCAGGGCAAGGTCAAGGAGAAAACTCCTAAAAAGACCAGCTGGCTGCAGAACAACTGGAAGGTGGGAGAAGTCCGGAAGCGTGGGGATGAATATGTGATTGAGGTGTACAACAACGTAGAGTATGCCGAAGCAGTGGAATGGGGACACCGGCAGAAAGTAGGGCAGTATGTTCCGGCCCTGGGGAAGCGCCTGAAAGCAAAGACGGTTAAGGGGGCCCACATGATGGAGCTGTCCCTTGCGGAGCTTCAGGCCGTACTTCCCGGTTACCTGCAGGAATGGATGAACGATTTTCTGAACACCCATGACATTGTATAAGACAGGAGGAACTGTATGGATGAGAACATCTTACAGGCAGTAAAGGATGCGGCCATCAGCATGCTGCGTGGTCATGAACCGGATGTGGATGTGTATGCCGAGGAAATTATGCGGACGGACAGGACGCTGGAACCGGAGAACGAGGATAGCAGTAAATGGTATTTTGTGGAGGTGATTCCCACCTCATTTACGACTATCAGCCCGGACCAGACAGAAGCGGCCCTGATGGTATCCGTAGATTACCATGAGCCAGAGGAGTCAATCCGCAGATATGGCGAAAAGGCCATGGAACTGGACCGCGTATTCCGGCCGGTCTTTCCATTTGCTTACGGAGGAGAGAGGCGGGCAGCCACGGTAGCCCGCGTTACCACCAATATCAGCGGCGGCATGCTTCACCTGACCTTCCCTCTTACCTTCATCGTATCGGACCGGGCGGAGGAAGGAACGGAGATTGGAATACTGGAAATGAGAAGCGAGAGAGGATGAGAACATGGCATTAGGATTACCGAACATCACAATTATATTTAAGGGCCTTGCCGCCTCCGCCATCGAACGGAGCGAGAGGGGAATTGTGGTCTGTATGATAAAGGATGACACGGAGGGCGGACAGAGGCTGTCGGTTTATGAGAGCATCCTGGATATTGACTTTGAGCACATGACGGAAGCCAACTACGGATATTTAAAGCTGCTATTTGAAGGAGGACCCGTGCGGGTGATTGTACTGAGGGAGTCCGCCGAGTCCCCCAACCTGGCTGCGGCATTGAAGGAGCTGATGTACCTGCGCTGGAATTACCTGTGCTATCCGGATATTTCAGACGAGGACAAGACCACGCTGGCGGCCTGGATTAAGGAGATGCGGAATAAGAACCATAAGACGTTTAAAGCAGTGCTGGCCGCAAGTGCCAGCGACCATGAAGGGATTATCAATCTGACCACGGATGGGATAGAGTCCTCCATTACTGGAAAGACCCACACGGCAAAGGAATACTGTGCACGGATTGCGGGGGTCTTAGCCGGGCTTTCTCTGTCACGCTCCAGCACTTACTATGTGCTGGGAGACGTATTAAAGGCAGAGTGTCCATCGGACCCGGATGAACGCATTAACAAGGGAGAGTTCATCCTGGTGTTTGACGGGGAGAAATACAAGGTAGGCCGGGGCGTCAACAGCCTGACCACCTTTACGAAGGAAAAGACGGAGGATGTGCGCAAGATTAAGATTGTGGAGGGGATGGATCTCTATCAGGACGACATCCGCAACACCTTCACAGACAGCTATGTAGGAAAGTATGTGAATGACTATGACAACAAGCAGCTGTTCGTGGCGGCCGTACGTGCATATCAGGCAGGACTCGCAGGGGAGGTGCTGGATGCCAGCTATGACAATACGGCATCGGTGGACGCACAGGCCCAGAAGCAGTACCTGCAGGAACGGGGACAGGATGTATCCCAGATGACAGAGACAGAAATTCTGACAGCCAACACTGGGGCCAAGGTGTTCATTGCCAGCCATGTGAAGTTCGTGGACGCAATGGAGGACCTGCAGATGACCGTGAATATGTAAGGAGGAGACAATGGCAGGAAACGTGAGAGGGAACCGGACCCTGACCGGAAGTTGGGGCGAGGTCTGGGTGGACGGTGAAAAGATATTCGTTCTCCAGAAGATTGAACAGAAGGTGGAGGTCAACCGCGAGGATGTGCAGATGGGGATGGACGTGGACAGCAAGATGACTGGGCTTAAGGGGTCAGGTACCCTGTCCATCAAGAAGGTTTATTCCAGGGCAAAGGCTGTCTTAGAAAAGCTGAGTGCAGGCCAGGATGTCCGCTGCCAGATCATTGCAAAGCTGAAGGACCCGGATGCCGTGGACGGCCAGATAGAACGCTGGAGCACGGATAATGTATGGTGGAACACCATCCCGGTCATCAGCTGGGAGACAGGGGGACAGGTACAGGAGGAGTGGGAGTTCGGCTTTACCCCAAGCGACATGAAGAACTTGGACGAAATCAAATAGGACGGAGGAATCGGAAAATGGAACAGAATAAAGAGGATATTTTTAAACGCTTTTTAGCAAAGGCAGAAAAACGGGCGGAGGAAAAGAAGATACACCGCACCTGCCTGGTCCGGGTGCCAAGTATGGATGAACGGATCCGGATCCGCGGCCTTTCAAAACAGGAGATTGCGGAGGTATCGGAGATTGATAATACGGATGACCCTTACGCGGGTGATAAATATTCCGTCTACATAGCCACTGTGGATCCGGATTTAAAAGCGGTTGCCAAGCAGATGAAGGAGGACGGAAACATCCAGGAATACACGGATGTGGTTGACATTTTTGAGATTTATGAGACCCGGCAGCTGGCGGAAAAGATCATGGAGCTGTCCGGCGTCAGTGGAAAGAACAAGATTGAGGTCATAGAGGAAAGCCTAAAAAACTAATCCGGCTGGATGGAGAGGCGGAGTTTTTAAGCTATTACATCCAGAAGGGATTCACTCCGGAATATCTCTTGTCCATGGGACTATCCCAGAAGCTTTTCTTTGTCGCATCCATGCGGCTGGAACAAAAGCGGGAGGAGGAATATTTTAAGGCACTATGCAGGGTACTGTCCAGAAGGAGGTAGGCGATGGGAGGCGTAACAGGAAGCATCAGCCTCAAGGATAATGCCAGTGCCACCTTGAGGAACCTCCGGAGCGAGCAGTCAAAACTCCGTGAGGATACAAAAAAGACATCCAGCGCCCTGAAAAGCGTATGGGGAACACCCAGAAAACTAAAGGCCGATGTAAGCGATGCGACCAGAGCGTTAAAACGTGTTACGGATGCGGCGAAGAAAACCAAACCGGTCACGGTGGCAGTCAAGGCAAAGGATACAGCCACAAAGGTGATTAAGGGTGCGGGAACTGTCCTGAAGGCTGTGGGGAGACCTGTAACAGCCGTGCTGAAGGCGAAGGATACGGCTTTCAAGGTGGTAAAAAAGACAGCCGGTGCATTGGACCGTCTGGGAAGAAAGGTGGCTTCCCCCGTCGTTAAGGTGGTGGACAAGGCCAGCGGGGCCATCAAGGGAATTGTAGGAAGGATTGGCAAGGCAGCCAAGGCTGTGGCGATACCGGTGGGGATTGCTGCGGCAGCCGGAACAGCGGCCCTTGGCGCATCCGTCAGTGCGGGGATGCAGCTGGAACAGCAGCAGATTTCCATTGAACATTTCGTTGGGGCCACGAATAAAGAGCTTTCCCAGGCGGATGTAAAGGCGCAGTCCCAGTCCTACATTCAGCAGCTGAGGGAAAATGCCAATGCGACCCCCTTTGAAACCGGGGAAGTTATCCAGGCTGGTTCAAGGGCCATTTCACTTGCTGGTGGAAGCACCACGGACGCCATGAACCTGGTAACGCTGGCGGAGGATATGGCAGCAGCCAGCGGAGGGACCGCCTCCATCATGGACGCCATCGAGGCTTTGGGAGACTTAAAGGTCGGGGAGACGGAGCGGCTTAAATCCTTCGGCTTCAAGGTTTCAGCGGAGGAATTCAAAAAGAAGGGATTTTCCGGCGTATCCGGTGAACTTCAGGACTTTTTTGGAGGAGCAGCCGGAAAGCTGGCCGGTTCCGGAGCGGGGCTTATGTCCACGATTACCGGCAAAATGAAAAGCAACGCGGCGGACTTCGGCCTTGGTGTGGTGGAGCAGTTAAAGCCGGTCCTGTCTGAGGTGATTGGGCTAATGGACGAGGCACAGCCCGTCTTAAAGAAACTCAGCTCCGGATTCGGACAGGGACTTGGGAAGGGAATCGGTTTGGCTAAGACCGCCTTCACTCAGATAGCTCCTATCATCAGCAGCGTGGTATCCACGGCTCTGCCCATCGCAACCAGCTTCTTAGGGAGTATGTCCACGGTATTTGGACAGATAGCCCCGGTTGTTACCACGGCCATGACGGGTATCGGCCCCGTGGTCATGAGCCTGGTGCCGATTATCCAACAGGCGGCCTCTATCATTGGGGCTGTGGCGGGCGGGATTGGCTCAGCCATCTCCGCAGTAGCTCCGGTTGTCACGACCATCATGTCGGAAATCGGTGACAAGATAGGCGGTGTGGTGGAATTTTTGGCGGAGCGGTCCGAATTCATCCATTCCGTTATAGAAACGGCAGGCCCAGCGATTGCTAAGGTACTGGAAACGGCCTGGGGCATCATCAGCCCGGTTATGGATATCCTGATTACCACCTTTGAGCTGGTATTTGGTGTGGTCCAGAAGGTATGGCCTGGCATCCAGGATACAATCAGCGGGGTGTGGTCCCATCTTGAACCGATATTTGACACCATTGGAAAGGGTGCGGACTTACTGGCCGGGGCCTGGTCCAAGGTTAAGGATTTGGTGACCGGCGGAGGAGATACCGGAAGCGGAAGCTCCGGAGGCGGTGCCAGTCCCGGGAAGAACGCCAGAGGAGACAATAACTGGAGAGGCGGTCCCACCTGGGTGGGTGAGAAGGGCCCTGAGCTGATTGACCTTCCGAAGGGGACGCGGATACTGCCTTCCAAGGAAAGCTTTGCCTGGGCAGCAATGGGAGACAGTAATATAATCCAACTTTCCAGATACCCAGCCGATGGAGGGGATGTGACGCCATCTGGTGGAAAGACCATCACGATCCAAATCCAAAAGATAGCGGATGAAGTCCATGTAAGGAGTGAGGATGACATTGAGGAAATCAGCGAACGCACTGCAAAGAAAATCATAGAAGAACTCGATAATACGGCATAAACAGAAAGGAGAGGCTTATGGGAAAAACGAGGAAAATCAAGCTGGGAGACATTGTCCTGCCGGTTAACCCGGTAGAACTGGAAGTCATCACACCGCAGCTTAATAAGCGTCTGACCCTCCTTAACATGGGGACGGTCAATCTAAAGGGGAACCGGGATGTCGCCACAGCGACCATCTCCTCCTTTTTCCCTAGCCGGGAATCTCCTTTTTACCGATATGCTGATATGTCCCCTAAGAAATACAAGGCTAAGATTGAGAACTGGAAAGAGAACAAGGAAACAAAGCGCCTGATCATTACGGACATGGGAGTCAACCTGGCTATGCTGATTGACAAATGCAGCTTTAAGGTAAAGGAAGGCGGCGGGGATATGTATTATACGCTGGAGCTGTCGGAGTATCGGAACCTGACCGTGCCGACCGTGTCCATCCCGCTGCAGGTGCGCGACAACGGCTTGAAACAACGCCCGGACGAGGCAGTCCCGGCTAAGACCCATACGGTGGGAAGCGGGGATACCCTTTGGGGGATCGCAAAAAAAGCATACGGGAACGGGACCCAAAGCTCCCGGATATATGCGGCCAACAGTGCCGTGATTGAAGCAGCCGCCAAGCAGCATGGAAAAAGCAGCAGTAACAACGGCTGGTGGATTTATCCGGGGACGGTCCTGGCAATCCCGTAATCGGAAAGGAGAACGAAAGTTGAATATCCTGGTGGGCGATAAGGATCTGAGTGAATTGGTGGAAACCATAACCTGGAGCGGGGACAGTGGACAGATAGCCAGGAAACTGGAATTTACCATTGCCAAGAACACGCAGGACCCAAACTTCCCAAATGTGACCATTAACGAGGGAGACCAGGTACTCCTTCAGACGGACACGGGAACCTTCTTATTTGGCGGAATTATCTTTGATATTGAAAAGATGGCAGGAAGCAACCTGGTCCGGTATCTGGCTTATGACCTGATATTCTATTTAACAGGATCCGAATTGACGAAGGATTATAACGGGGCTCCGGAGGACATTGCAAGGGATGTATGCGGGGCACTTGGAATCACGGCCGGAACGATGGCAGCCACGGGTATTACAATCACGAATCCATGTGTAAAAAAGACCGGATATCAGGTCATACAATCATCCTATACGGCAGCCGCCCGGAAGAATGGTAAGAAATATCAGCTGATGATGACGGAGGTTAACCGGGTATCCGTCATTGAAAAAGGCCAGGACAGCGGAGTGATTCTGACCGGAGATTCCAACCTGTCAGATGCTACTTACAAGACCACCCTTCAAAACCTTGTCAATAAGGTTTTAATCACCAATCAAAAGGGCACCGTAGTGGGAATTGTGGAGGATACAGAAAGCCAGGCGGCCTATGGCACCATCCAGAAAGTCCTGGAACAGGAAGAGGGAAAGGACGCAGCAGCGGAAGCTAAGAATCTGCTCCATGGAAGTGATCCATCCACTACGGTCACGGGAATCCCGGATGACACACGGGCGATGGCCGGATACGCATTGCTGGTACAGGAGGAAGAAACCGGCCTGATAGGTCAGTTCTTTATTGAGAGTGACAGCCACAAATATTCCAATGGGGAATCTACGATGAGCCTGACCCTTGCATTCCAGAACCTGATGAATGAGGTTGAGATTGATAAGCCATCCGAGAACAAGAAACAGAAGCGAGGAGGATGATATGGGAGGTTATACAGCAAAGCTGGCAAGGCGTATTAAGGAACAAGGGGCAAACGGGAGCAGTCCCCTCATCCTGGCGGAATATGTGTCGCCATCTGCCATCCGGATTGGAGGGGAGCTGTTCTCACATAATGTTCATGGGAACCCACAGTGTGACGCAATGGCCGGAGATACCGTGCTGGCGGCCCAGATAGGAAGCTCCTTTTATGTTATCTGCAGGGAGGTGTGACATGGGAGTATTTCCATTTATTAATACTGAGACAGTCCAGGAAGCTGCATCTAAGAAACTTCCCTTGTTCCGGGAATATGCGTATGATTTTGAAAAACACTGCTTGAAACTGGATGATGATGGCAGGACCTATCTGGTTCAGGGGAATGAGGCCCTGCGCATCTGGATTTATTTTGCGTTGGAAACAGCCAGGTACCGATATACGGCCTATGATACTACGTTTGGGAGCGAGATAGAGGAGCAGCTGATAGGCCAACCGATGAACGATGAGGTGACCCAGATGGAGCTGGAACGGTACACAACGGAAGCACTGATGTGTAACCCTTATATAGAGGAGCTATCGGAATTCGATTTCGTGCTACAAAAGGATGGAATCAAGGAGTCGTTCCGCTGCAGAAGTGTGTACGGTGAAGAAACCATACAACATGATATAAAGGCGGTGAGGTAATGGAACTGGAATGGAACGCATCGGATATCCTGGCCAGGCTGAAGGCTGGACTGAAAAATGAGGACACCCGGATTGAAGGGAGCTTCTCCATGGATAACATGCAAGCCGTGTCTGAGGAGCTGGCCCGGTATAACAGCATGCTGATTAAACCCCTGTGGGATGAGATTGACCTGCGGATTGACGAGATCATCACATCCGGAAATGAAAATCACTATGCGTTCTGGGCCAGGCAGGTAGAAAATGCAGAAGGGAAACGGGTTATCGGCAGTGCGCGAGTTCATGGAGTTAGAGATGGGTCCGGAATCGTCCACGTGGCCCTGCTCACGCCAGAGGCCGGAGCACCTACACCAGAGGTGGTGGAGTTGGTCAGAGCCTACATTGAGACCCAGAGGCCGGTGGGAGCGCAGCCGGTCATCCGTGCAGCGGAGGCAGTGGAGGTGATTATTAACGGCATCATCGAGCTGCAGGAAGGGGCGGATATGGAAAGCGTCCGCACCCAGGCAGGCAAGGAGGTGAAATCCTACCTGGCGGAAGTTGCCCTGGAAGGAAAGAAAGAAACAGTATTGAATTACTATCGTATTGGAATGCTCATAGGCGGGACGCCTGGTGTGAAGGAGATAGTGAATTATACCGTGAATAACGGAGAAGAGTCCATAACAGCTTCCTATGATCGATTTTTCGCATTGAAAGGACTGACACTAAATGCTTCTGGATGAAAAAATGCTTCCGGGAATTAAGATACGGATTCCACAGATGGAGGACCTGCTCCAGGCGGAACAGGCGTATCTGGATGTGGTCTTGGAAGTGGTTGAGTGGCTGCGGGAGAGGATGATACTGTTAAATGAGGAAGTCATGAACATCCCAAACCTGAAGGCCAAGATAAAACAGATAACCGGATGGGACTGCGAGATACTGGAGGATGCGGAGCATCTGACCCTGACTATCCGTTACTATTTTGATGCCAGGGAGCCGGTCCTGGAACAGGAGGAGCGCATCATGAAGTATATCCCGGCCCATCTGAAAGCGGTGCATGAATATCTGCAGCGTTATGCAGGGAAAAGAAAGCTGTATGCAGGTACCATGCTGGGAACCTATGTAAGATACATAGGACGGCCACAGGAAACGAATGGGCACCGGGAAGGGAAGGCCCATGTCAGGGTACAGGGAAATATGTACATACATACAAAAATGATTGTATATCCGGAGGGAAGATAAGATGGCAAATGAACATGCAATTCAGGCAACAGGAACGTTTGTTGTCAGTAAGGGATTTAGGTTGCTAACAAAGCTGGCGGCATCCCAGGGAAGTCTGCAGTTCACACGGGCTGCCGTAGGGACCGGTAAACCGCCAGAGGGATATTCGCCGGAATCCATGATTGGCCTGAATGCTTATAAAATAGATGCGGAGATAGCGGATTACGGGGTACAGGATGACATGGCCTATATCACAGTACAGGTGAGCAGCGACAACGTAACGGAGGGATTTCTGGTCACAGAGGTGGGAGTATTTGCGGAGGATCCGGATGAAGGAGAGATACTGTACGGGTACATGGATATCTCAACGGATCCAACTTATATCTATGCCAATGGGTCCACGAACCGGTCAAAGTTCGCGGAGTTCACTCTGTATGTACTGATCGGCAGCGTCAGCAATGTGATAGCGGCTGTGACACCGGGAAGTATCATCACCAGGGATACTTTTACGGCCGCTAATCTAAAAGCGATAGATACTCATGGGATACTTGGAGGAGAAGCGGGAGCAGGGACCACCGGCCAGGGGCTGATAGACGCCCTTACAAATAAGCTGCTGACCGAGTTTGTAACGAACACCGGTTTAATGGAACGGCTGGGAACGTATGTCCTTAAGAGTAAGATAGTAAATGATTTTCTGTCTACAGATGAGGAAACAGTTCTATCGGGGCCGATGGGAAAGCTGCTAAAGGAACAGCTTAATGTGCTCAATACCAAGATTATTAAAGCGCCAGACTATAAAAATTATAAATCAGTATCACTGCCATTTACTGCTCCTAACGATGGATACATATGTGGTGGCGTATATAGTCTTGGAACAACTGCTTGCTACATCTATGTTAATAGTACCCAGGTGGGCTGGAATCATTCAGGTGGTGGAAGCAATACTGCATCACCTTTTATGTATCCTTTATCTAAGGGAGATATTGTTACCGCGATTGGATATGATCAGTTTCGAGCATATTTTATATATACAAAATAGTCATTTTCTATAGCTACAAAACTTAATCATCGGATATATAAATTAAAAGAATTAGACCAATTTCTGTTTTCCAGCCATGCATTGGACTCCAGAAAACATATTCGGTTAGCCGCCTCTACATAAAGGCCAAATCCTCCGTTAACAATGTTGACTTTAACCAGGTACATAAAAGCCATAGTCCCTGTACCAGCTTCGGGAGCAATGAAATGTAGAACATCATCAACTATCATTATTGAACCTGATTTTCTGTGGCCATTTATGATTATACAGGCTTCTCTGTAATTTCTTATATTCACGCCAACAGATGCGGTATTCTTATTTGACAGGGTAGCAGCATATATCCATTCACGATTTTGCTTATTATTAAAATTGGTATTGCGCACAGTAAAGCAGGCTGGAAGATTAGACCTCCTTCTCGTAAAATAGAAGTATCCAAATATAACGAGAAGGGGGTTTTAGAATGGATGAAATAAGATTGAAAGATGAACTGATGGCCAGGCTATCCAATGAGCTGGACCGGCCTGCGCTGCAGGTGATTGATGGGGCATTATCATCGGTGCTCCGAAACTATGAGGTAGCCAAGAGGGAGACAGGGCTGAGTACCAATGTGGTCAGCTTCCCGGAGCTGGACATTTTCATTGGAAAAATGAGGTTCGAGAACTATTCAGCCAGTACAGTTAACCAATACCAGCGGTTTCTAACTGACCTGCTGGTATATGTGGGAAAGCCTGTACAGGAGATAACAGGGGAAGATGTGGTTGAGTGCCTGAACTATTATGAGCAGGTGCGGCAAATAAGTACCAGCACAAAGGACCATAAAAGACGTATCGCAAGCTCTTTCTTTGCATTTCTGCATGACCGTGGGTATATCAGAAAAAATCCCATGGCAACAGTTGATCCCATTAAGTATGTGGCAGAAATCCGGGAGGCTTTAACCAGCAGGGAGGTTGAGAAGTTGAGGATTGCCTGTGGGGGAAACGTCCGTGATAATGCAGTGTTGGAGCTGTTCCTGGCAACTGGATGTCGTGTTTCCGAGGTAGTAGGGATGCATGTAGAGGACATTGATATGCAGGTTGGATGCGTGAAAGTACTGGGAAAAGGCCAGAAGGAGCGTATTGTATTCTTCGGAGACAGAGCCATGGAGTATCTGGAAAGGTATTTAGATGGTCGTAGAGCGGGGGCTGTTATACTTTCCAGCAGGGCGCCTCACCAAGGTCTGAAGAAGAATGCGCTGGAAAATATCATCCGTAGAATTGCAAACCAGGCCGGGCTGGGAAAGCGTGTATTCCCGCATCTGCTTCGTCATACATTTGCTACACGCGCGTTGAATAAGGGTATGCCATTACCAACCCTTTGTGATTTAATGGGGCATGCCAGTGTTGAAACTACACGGATTTATGCCAAAAATGGTGTTGGAAAGATTAAGTACGAGTACGATATGTATGCGGCTGGATAGAAAATAATACAAGATAGAACTTTTGAAAGCCTGCCTGCAGGGAGGTTTATTTATTGTACCCTTGTATAGCTGTTGAGCACAGTTACAATTGCATGGTATTGTTATGCAGCCTGTTTTTTTGGCCTTCGGGGCATTATACCAAGAATGATAATTATGGTAAGATACTCTGGACGGGAAGCAGCTTTTTTACCACCCCAGAGGATGTCCCGGATTGTAGCAATTACAGAGTATTGATATTCCATAATAGCATCGGCGCCCATTCGGTATGGCGTGATTCAATCTTGACTTTCACGTATTTGGCTAATAGCGACCTTTACATAGATACCTTCTCAGTAATCCGGAATGGCAATACGATCCGGCTTACGAATAATACAAGATACTGTGCTGGCACAATCTCAACATCTGACATTCCGATAACTAAAATTATTGGGATTATCTAATGGATATCAGAAGTTAGCGCTTAATCCAGTCTTGTCCAACCTGGGAGCGCACAGACAGCGGTACCATCTACCAGTATATAGATATAATAATTTCCATAGGAGTCCGTACCCCATTTTACACTAACAGTATTGCTATCGTATTTTCCACCCATATCAGTCTGATCACGATATATGGTTGCTTTTTTATCTATCTTGGTATTGAACACACTACGGAAAATGTATAAAACTGAATTTTGCCTGAATAATCATACTAATGGGCGCAATACCAAAACTATCAACTTGGATTACAGTTCTCGCCCAGAGGTGAATTCCGTCACCACTGCTGTGCAGATGATGTGGGATAAGCTGTATCCGTCAACATTATATTTATTTAATCATGGTATCATAGAAGGTATCCCTGTATCGCCTATATACAGACAATCCAATGCGTTTGTTAATGTAAATAACGAATCAATATCTGCCGGAAACACGCAGGAGACAGTCTGCCATTTTGCAGCGGGTATAGGCAATGCAATAGACATAACTGGTTTTTCGAAACTAATTTTTGAGACAAGTGGCTCAAAATTGTTAAGTATCGGTATCGGAAGAAATCCGGTACCAACATATGATAGAGCTAATTTTGTAGTAAGCGCAGACGGTACTGGGACTATTGAGTTAGATGTCCGCGATTATTTAGGATACTATTATATTGGATTCCGTGATGGAAATATTAATATTAACAGGTCGGAAATTCATGAGGTGTTTTTAATCCCATGAGTACCAATAAATTACACAAAATAATCATTTTACTGTATAAGCGATTGTTGCCTCAACCCTTACGCGGGTAATTGCGGAATCCAGGTATATATATCCGTCCGGTTTAACAATACTGGTACCGAGTGCAACAGCACTTGATGAATCCATATATACAGCCGTCCCCACTTTGTTAGTGGTAGGTTTAAAATCGTCTGGTAAAGCAACTGCATTCATGGCCTTTCCCGTTGGCACGGCGGTATTATGCCAAAAGGTTATAATAACCACATTGTTAATCCGTACAGCCTGACCGCTGGTGATGCCATATGCGGACAGGTCCAGCTCCACGCAAGCAATCTTGGTATTATACACATTAATTACGAAAAATTCAGGCCCGCACGGGCCTTTTATTATAGATAAATATGCAAATCAAGGAGGAAAAAGTATGGATGTAAGTACAATCATGCAGTATGTATCGTATTTGTTGAATGCTATTGGGCTAATGGCATTCCTGGTGTCAGTCATCACTCAGGTTATTAAATCCTGGCCAGGCCTGGACAAGCTACCTACACAGGCGGTAGTCATTGTGTTATCTTTGGTACTTTGCCCAGCTGTCTTTATTGCACTGATGGCGTGGATTCACCACCCCATTAATTGGTATACTGTATTTGCTTGTGTAATTATGGCATTTATCGTAGCATTGGTGGCAATGGACGGATGGGAACGGGTGTCGGAGATATGGAAACGGACCAAAACGCCAAAAACAACGTATCCAGGTAATTAGAATGGAGGTATACGATGAGTAAAACATCAGTAGGGCTAGTAGAACACTGTAAAAGTAAGCTTAGAACCCCATACGTCTACGGAGCCAAGGGTGAGGTCCTTACCCAGGCCATCCTGGACCGCCTGGCCCGAGAGAACCCAGGAACATACACATCCACCTATAGGGCCAAGGCAGCCAAGTACATAGGCCAGCGCTGCACGGACTGTTCCGGCCTCATCAGCTGGTACACGGGTATCCTACGCGGCAGCTACAACTACCACGACACAGCCGTGGAGCGGATAGGTGTTGACCATCTGGACGAGTCCATGGTCGGTTGGGCGCTCTGGAAGCCGGGCCACATCGGGGTGTATATCGGGGATGGATGGTGCATAGAGGCCAAGGGCATTAACTACGGCACCATCAAGTCCAGAGTGGCGGCCATACCCTGGCAGAAGGTCCTCAAGCTCTGCGACATCGACTATACCCCGGTCCCAGTGACATACACTCAGGGCTTCCGGCCGGCCGCAGACGGCCAGCGCTGGTGGTATCAGTTTACAGACGGCAGCTATGCGGCTAATGGCTGGTACTGGCTCCGGGAGGCAACGGACGGTACCTGCGGCTGGTATCTGTTTGACAGCGAGGGCTACATGCTGACCGGCTACCAGGTGGACCCTGCCGGTGAGGCATTTTTACTCTGTCCAGTCAAGGGCAGCGACGAGGGCAAGTGCATGATTACAGATGCCAGGGGAGCGCTCCGGATTGCGGAGGAGTACGACATGGCAAATCGTCGGTATGTGTTTAATTGGTAGGGAACAATAGATATTTAGACATCCGTCCGATTACCCCTTAGAAAGGACGATGGATGAATAGTTTTATTGGATGGATTGGTGGAAAGAGGTTATTACGCAAGGAGATTCTAGGCTGTTTTCCTGAGGATGTCGGACGTTACATCGAGGTTTTTGGCGGGGCCGGCTGGGTGCTCTTTGCAAAAGAGAAGCAAGCCGGTCAGATGGAAGTGTACAATGACCGGGATGGAAATTTAGTCAATCTGTATCGCTGCATTAAATATCATTGCAGTGCCCTACAGGAGGAGTTGCAGTGGCTTTTACCCTCCCGCGAGCAATTTTATGACTATAGAGCGCAGATGGATATGAGGGGATTGACAGATATTCAAAAAGCTGCACGTTTTTTTTATTTGTTAAAAATAAGCTTCGGGAGCGATTACCGTACATTCGCAACTTCATCTAAAAGCATAGAGAATGCGATAGATTATCTGGTGAAAGTCCAAAAGAGGCTTCAGGGTGTGGTGATAGAGAACAAGGATTTTGAGAATCTGATAGGTGTCTATGACCGGAAGGATGCTCTGTTTTATCTGGATCCGCCTTATGTAGGGACGGAGACTTATTATAATGTCACATTTACTATGGAGGACCATCAACGTTTAGCGGAGATACTGAAAAATATCAAAGGAAAATTTATTCTTTCCTATAATGATATACCTATGATTCGTGAATTGTATTCTCAATATCCCTGTAAAGAGGTTGTCCGAAACAGCACGCTGGCGGGAGATTCGAATAAACCTGCTGCTTATAGAGAACTAATCATAACGAATTTCTGAAAAACATAACGATATTCGCTATAATATAACAAAACGAAAAAAAGGCCTGGCATAAGCGGTAGAATCATCCCTAAGGGGTGATTGGATGGTCAAGATTCATTTATCAAGGCTCCTGGGTGAAAAACGTTGGAGCCAAGCAAAATTGGCGAGAATAACAGGCATAAGAGCGTCAACAATCAATGACATTTATAACGAATTTTCAGAACGTATCAGCCTGGAGCATCTTAACCGAATTTGCAGGGCCTTAGACTGTGATATTTCAGACATATTGGAATACATACCAGATGAGCCAAGATAATGAAGAAGTAAAAAGGCATTTGAAGGGAAAAAAAATACCTTTCAAATGCCTTTTTATATTTTCATTAATTCTATAAAAGTAATTAATTTTTGGAATTTATGTGAAAATATTTTGGGTTTTACGCGAAAAGCTACACCGGTCTTTATGAATCACTTGCAGAAATTAATATTGTACCGTGTTGACCAAATGCCGAAGACGCAAAAATGCATCTTAAAAGAGTGGAAAATTATGAATGCAGAACTTGTAAAGATAGAATTAAAAGTAAATGGCAAAAAAGTTTGTAAATATGTTGCTCCGTCAATGAGACTTGCGGATTTTTTGAGAGAAGAGCTTCATTTGATTGGAACAAAAAAGGGCTGCAATGCAGGAGAGTGCGGAACTTGTTCTGTTTTGATTAACGGCGTACTGAAAAAGAGCTGTATGATACCGGTTATCAAAGCCAATCACTGTGAGATTCTGACCATAGAAGGCATTGGAACTGACGGGTTGAGTATTATACAAAGATGTTTCATAAAAGCCGGGGCTGTTCAATGCGGTTATTGTACTCCGGGTATGATTATGGCAGCGACAACCATATTAAAAGAAAACAGGCATCCTGATAAAGTCGAAATTAGAAGACGTCTCGGCGGAAATATATGCAGATGCACAGGCTACGTCAAAATAGTTGAAGCCATAGAATTGGCACGGGATATCCTGAATCATGACCAAAGCGCTGATTGTCTGGATTCCATTGTTCCGGATACAGGCAAAATCATCGGTTCACGGATAGAGAGAGTGGACGCCAAGGGGAAGGCTGCGGGCGCACTGGAATATGCGGCCGACATGACGATGCCCAGAATGCTTCATGTCCACCTTGTCAGAAGCCGGGAGGTTCATGCTGAGATACTGAAGATTGATTATGAAAAGGCACTTACGATGCCGGGGGTTGAAACGGTTATTACCAGTAAAGATGTGCCGGGCGAAGATGGGTTTGGCGTCTACTATCATGATCAGCCCGTTCTGGCAAAGGGTAAAATCCGTTTTTATGGAGAACCGGTTGCAGCTATTGTAGCTGAAACGTTAGAAGAGGCGGAAGAAGCTGAAAAATTAATTGAGATTACATACAGGAAGCTTCCTGTTGTCTCTGGTATTGCCGATGCAATTGGCTGTAAATCAGTGGTTCATGATGATTACCCGGACAACGTGGTTTCTTTCACATCTGTTATAAAAGGCGATGTTGAAAACGGTTTTAGAAACAGCGATATTATTGTTGAACAGGATTATTCTACACAATGTGTGGATCATGCCTATCTTGAAACGGAAGCAGGTCTTGCGTATTGCGATCCTGACGGAGTATTGGTGGTAAAATCATGTGATCAGGATATCACTCATCACCGCATGCTTTTGGCGAAAATTCTTGACATGCCCATCAATAAAATCAGGGTTATCATGACGCCTGTGGGCGGCGGCTTTGGCGGCAAGGAGGATATGATTTATCAGGGTATTTTAGCCATTGCCGCGCTTAAAACAAAACGGCCTGTAAAGCTGGTCTTTTCCAGAAATGATTCCATGATTGGAAGCTGTAAACGTCATCCTGTTTTAGTTCACCATAAAATCGGATTGAGGAAAGACGGCAAAATACAAGCAGTTGAAATAGATTTAAAATCAGATGGGGGAGCCTATTGTTTTTCCACAAAAGGAACAGTGGCTAAATCAGCCATATTGGGAGCGGGACCTTACGAAATAGAGAACGTCAGGGTTATCTCAAAAGGTTACTATACAAACAATACGCCTTCCGGGGCAATGAGAACGTTCGGAATCTTACAGCCGACCTTTGCAATCGAATCAACGATGGATATCTGCTCTGAACGTTTGGGAATTGATCCAATTGAACTGCGTTTAATAAACGGAGTAAGGGACGGAGCTGTTACCCATACCGGGCAGGTACTGGGGAGTGTGAGCTATTGTGAAACGCTGAAGCAATGTGCACGGATGGCCGCATGGGAACCGGGGCCGTCTAATGTAAGAGGCCGGGTGAGAAAAGATGTAAAGGGCAGCCAGACTGTACAGCCTTACATACCAGGCAGTGAGTTCAAGGCACCTGCTGCTGTTGAACTTTGTAAAGCAAGATTTAAATACGGGCGCGGTGTCGGAACCGGGTGGTACGGAATAGGACGCTGCGCAACGGTTGATAAGGCCGGAGCATTTGTCGAAATTGACGACGGCGGCACTGCTATGATATTAACCGGTGTTACTGAGATTGGCGAAGGTATTCTGACCGTTTTAACACAGATTGCGGCGGATGAACTTGGAATGTATCCGGAAGATATTACCATCGGGGATAACGATACAGCAAGATCTCCTGAAGCCGCCCATGCCGGTGCCAGCAGACAGTCGTATATGATTGGCAATGCGGTATTAAATGCATGCAGGGATGTAAAAGAGAAATTTATAAGGGAAATTGCAGCCTACTGGAATGTTGATTCTTCCTCAATCTGTATGAGGAACAGAAGAATTTTTGTGCAGGGCCACTCCCGTTATGATTTTTCTCTTAAAGAGGCCGTTGATATTTGTAAAAAGGTTAGGGGCTATGTTCCTTTGGGTTCAGGCACGTATACAGCTCATCATGAAGCCTTGGATCCGGTGAGCGGAGAAGGCAATCCCTGGCAGGCGTATGTGTTTGGAAGCCAGATTGCGGAGGTTGCCGTTGATACGTTTACAGGAGAGGTTCATGTTCTTGGCATCTGGGCTTCCCATGATGTTGGAAGAGCAATCAATCCTCAGGGGATTGAAGGGCAGATCGAAGGCGGCGCTGTTCAGAGCATAGGACAGGCTATTATGGAAAATTTTGTATTATCTGAAGGTGTGCCTGTAAACAGGAACTTTGCAAAATATATTCTTCCTACCAGCGTGGATGTGCCGATGTTTTGCACCAGTCTGGTTGAAAACAGGGATCCTTTTAGTCCCCTTGGCGCAAAGGGAATTGGAGAGCCGGCTCCTCTGCCCACAATACCGGCAATTGTGAATGCCATTTATGATGCCGTGGGGGTACGGGTCACTTCACTTCCGGCTACACCGGAAAAGATCTTAAATGAAATGTCTGAATAATCATCTTCGTTTCTCACCGCGCAGTCAGATTATCAGATAAAATGGAGAAAATTGATTATGAGTAATATAAATAATGTATCGGGTACATCGGGTGGTTTATCAGTAAATGCAAAAAGATGGATTTATATATGTATTAGCCTTATTGTGTTGGTATTTATTAAGAATGTCAGCTTTCCGGCATCAATTGCTACGATAAAAGATGCAACGCTGACACCGGAAGGACAGAATGCACTGGCTGTTTTGATTTTTGCCCTTCTGCTCTGGATAACAGAAGCGATTCCGTTCCACTTTACAGGTCTGCTGGCAATGGCGCTGTTGGCCCTGTTCGGTGTCGATTCCTTTGGAGGCATTGTTAAAACCGGTTTTGGCAACATTAATGTTATATTCTTTATCGGCGTATTTATCTTAAGTGCGTTCATCAATAAATCAGGGCTTGGAAAAAGGCTTGTTAATGTATGCCTTTCAATCACCGGAAACAGCACTAAATATGTTATATTAGGCTTCCTGGTGGTGGGCGTGCTGTTGTCAATGTGGATTTCCAACATGGCTGTTGCTGCCATGCTTATGCCGCTGGCCAAGTCTCTTCTGGATGAGGAGGGATTAAAGCCGCTGGAAAGCAACTTCGGTAAGGCACTGCTCATTTCTGTGGCCTGGGGCAGCTTAATCGGCGGATTTGGAACTCCTGCAGGAAACGGCCCAAATCCATTGGCCATTGGCTTTATGAAGGATATGGCCGGAATTGATGTTTCATTTCTGGACTGGATGATATACGGGGTTCCGATTTCACTGATTCATATTCCCATTGCATGGGGGCTGCTCTTATTGGCATTCAAGCCTGAAATGAAGTATCTTAAAAGGACAAATCAGGAGATTAGGAATGAATTCAAAAATCAGCCCAGGCTATCCCGGGATGAAAAGGTTACTTTAATTCTTTTTGTTGCAACGGTTGCGCTATGGGTGTTTTCCTCACAGCTTTCAGATCTGTTGGGCGTTGATATTCCAATTGCTTTGCCGGTTATTTTAACCACAATGCTGTTTTTCTTCCCGGGTGTCAGCAAAACGAAATATAAAGAAATAGAAAAGGAAATGTCCTGGAGCAGTATCATTTTAGTACTTTCCGGCGTATCCCTGGGAATGGTGCTCTACCAGACAGGAGTTGCAAACTGGATCGCGCTGGGGCTGTTAGGAAATCTGGGCGGATTAAGCCCCATTCTGATGATTTTTGTGGTGGTATTAAGTGTATCGCTGATGAATATTACGCTTTCCAGCGCCACGGTATCTGCAAGTATTGTTATTCCTATTATTATAGAGCTGTCTATTAATCTTGGGATATCCACGTTGGCCATAGCATTTCCGGCGGCATTGGCATCTTCACTGGCGTTTATTTTAATTACATCTACTCCGACAAACGTAATTGCATATTCAGCGGGGTATTTTTCAATCAAAGATTTTGCAAAGGCAGGAGTCCTGATGTCGATTGTGTCCTGTGTAATCGTGGCTGTCGTTATGTACGGCGTTGGACTGTTAACAGGATTGTACTAAGAAGCAGAAGGCAATCTGGTTATGGCGAAAGGAGGAAAGGGAACATGAAAATCGCGGTTATCAATGAAGTAAGTGCTTCAATCAGAAATGAAGATATTGTCAACGCATTACATAAGACCACCAATGCAGAGGTACTGAATGTGGGGATGAAGAATCCGGAACAAACCCCGTCTTTAACGTATATTCACACCAGTTATATGGCGGCTGTTCTTTTAAATACCGGCAGCTGCGACTTCGTTATTGGGGGATGCGGCACCGGACAGGGTTTTTTAAATGGTGTACTGCAATTCCCGGGGGTGGTGTGCGGTTTGATCGTGGAACCGTTAGACGCCTGGCTCTTTTCACAAATAAACGGAGGCAACTGCGTGTCCCTGCCGCTTAATAAAGGATATGGCTGGGCGGGCAGCATAAATCTGGAGTATATTTTTGAAAAATTGTTTGCAGACCCGGCCGGGGCAGGTTACCCTAAGGAAAGAGCGAAGAGTCAGGCAATGAGCCGCCAGACACTAGCCAGTATCTCAAAGCTTTCCCACAAAGATTTTACAGATATTCTAAAAGCTTCGGATCCGGAAATATTAAAAGCAATTGCGGGAAGTAAAGATTTTATGAAGGTCTTGGCGGATGGCGGTGAAAAGGCAAAGGCAGTCCTTGAATTACTGGGGGAAAACAGGTAAGAGAGGTATTATATGGTACAGTCATTGGCGAGAGGAATTGAGATTTTATCAATCATTCAAGAAAGAGGAAGTGCGACAATTGTGGAGGTGGCATCCGTTCTTGGGGTGGACAAAAGTACGGTTTCCCGCCTGATGGCAACGCTGATGCACTATGATATGGTAAGTATTGACCCGGTCAGTAAGAAATACCGGCTAGGATTTCGGAATCTGTACCTTAGCGAAGGAGTTAAAAAAAATTTCAATGTGGCTATTGTAGCGCGGCCCTACCTATACAAAATTTGTGATGATACCAAAGAAAGTGTCCATCTGGCGGCAATGGGAAATCGCAAAATGTATATTGTGGATCAGGTACGGAGCCAGAGGGAATACAATCTTTCGGCCCAGATCGGAATGATTGAAGCGTGGCATTGTTCCGCTGTGGGAAAATGTGTTCTGGCTTACAAACCTCCGTCATTTATTGAAGACATCTTCCGCGACTATGATTTTGAACATTATACATCCAATACGATTACAACCTATCAGAATTTAGAAAAAGAGTTAAAGAAGATTAGGGAGCAGGGCTATGCCCTGGATGACGAGGAACGCACGTTGGGGGTGAGATGCCTGGCAGTACCGGTTTTCAATTACAGCGGCAATGTCAGCTGCTGCATCGGTATTTCTGCTCCCAAGGAGCAGATTACTGAGGCAACCATTAAGAAATATACATTATGCATGAAAAAATATGGCAGCCAGATAAGCAAAGAATTAGGTTACGGATTGTATCGCAGTTAAGATATGCTGTGGAAACAAAAACAGAAAAGGATATTTAATATGAGTAATTTTATAGATAAATTTAGCTTGGCGGGTAAGAAGGCAATTGTGACCGGCGGTGCAAAGGGGCTGTGTAATGGAATGGCACAGGCGCTCCATGATGCAGGGGCCGAGGTGGTTCTGCTGGATATTTTGGATATGGTTGAAGATTCCGCCGGGGAGATGGCAAAAAAAGGTCCCATGGTACATGCGGTAAGGGGCGACCTGACCAAAACAGAAGAGCTGGAGAATATATATAATGAATGTTTGGAGAATCTGGGAGGCAGGGTGGACATATTGCTGAATGGAGCTGGCATACAGTTTAGGGCTCCGGCTGTTGATTTTCCGCATGACCGCTGGGAGAAAATTATTGCTCTTAATATGAATGCGGTATTTTATATGTCGCAGCTGGCCGGCAAAACAATGCTGGCGCAAAAATATGGTAAGATAATCAATATAGCTTCCATGACCGCATTTTTTGCCAGTGTGTTGATTCCGGCATACAGTGCCAGTAAAGGCGGGGTGGCACAAATAACAAAGGCACTGTCCAATGAATGGGCCGGTCAGGGCGTGAATGTTAACGCAATTGCACCGGGGTATATGGCCACTGAACTAACTGCCAATATAAAGGAAGTAAATCCAAAGCAATATGAAGAAATCACCAGCCGGATTCCCGCGGGGCGCTGGGGCAGGATGGAGGATCTGCAGGGATTGGCGGTCTTTCTGGCATCCGATGCATCGGCCTATATTTCCGGCGCGGTGATTCCGGTTGACGGAGGCTTTATGGGAAAATAGAAGGCGGGCAGCTGGCTTTCCTGTATTCCCTGGGCGTACACTTGAAGAAGCGCACAAACATCTGGGAAAAATTACTGGGACTGTTGAATCCGCACATGCCTGCTATGGAGGATATGCTGCTGTGGGGGCTGCGAAGGAGCATGGAAGCCCCCTGGGTTACTCTGTATTTCAGCAGATACTGCAGGGGAGAGGTCTGGATGGCGCGTTTGAAACACCGCAGGCACTCACGCTCTCCGATATCCGCAGCCCTGGCAATCTGGGCCAGGTCCAGGTTTTCTTGAAAATGTTCATGGATAAAACTTATCATTTTTTGGATACGTATATTATCCGTATCCGGCATTGGTTTACTGGAATCCATGGCATGGGAATAGTACATATACAGGCAGCAGCATATACAAGACAGTTTTTCGCGGACCACAAACTCGTATCCCAATGGTTCGCCGCAAAATGCATCAAAGGCAGCGGTGAACACGGCCGCAGGATTTCCGGCTCTTAAGTCTCCGGCAAGATAGTCAAATGGACAGATGTCAAAACTTCTGCACTGAAGAAGCGGTGCCACGTACCTCCTGGAAAACACGGAATCCTTTTCTCCGGTTACCAAAAGAGGGTGAAAGACCAGAGAGTGGAGTTCGCAAAGGGGCTCTGCCGCGGCAAAATGCAGTATATTGGAATTGACGACAGCGCCTTCCCCCTGTTTTAGATGAAGGGTCTTACCCGGAACCTGCAGTTTCAGATGTCCGGACTCAACATAAATAATTTCCAAATCCTCATGCCAGTGCCAGGGAACCACATCCCCGGCACTGTCTGTATATACAGAAGAATATCCTGCACAGGGAAAGTCCGGCGTCCCATGGGGCTGCAGTTCCCTTCCTGTGCGGTTTAAATTCAGGGTACAGTCCTGTAATGCCATGTCAGTCCTCCGATTGGTCGTTTTTCTTATATTATAAGTCGGGATTTGGGTTGAATCAAGAAGGAAAAGACGATATTCTTTTGGTGTGTATTTATTATATGTTTTATATGCTTTGCGCGCAGGAGGCCGTATCGGGGGTTCCGAGTGCTCAGTAACAGGAGGATGAGATGTTTCAATTATTACTTGTGATTATTTATCTGGCGTTTATCAGTCTGGGACTTCCGGACGCGCTTCTGGGTTCAGCATGGCCGTCCATGTACCGGGAGCTGGGAGCTTCGGTGTCCTATGCAGGCATTATCAGCATGATTATTGCCGGCGGCACCATAATTTCCAGCCTTTTCAGTGACAGGCTTATCAGGAATTTTGGGACAGGAAAGGTAACGGTTGTAAGTGTTGCAATGACGGCAGCAGCCCTGTTTGGCTTTTCCTCTTCCCATTCCTTCCTGCAGCTGTGTGTTTGGGCCGTTCCCTATGGCCTGGGAGCAGGCAGCGTGGATGCAGGACTGAATAACTTTGTGGCGCTCCACTATAAATCCCGCCACATGAGCTGGCTTCACTGCTTCTGGGGTATCGGCGCAACGGCAGGACCCTATATCATGGGCCTGTGTCTGACACGCGGCTTTAAGTGGAATTCCGGTTATATGGTGGTGGGTGTGATTCAGATTGCGCTGGTGGCCTGTCTTGTGCTGTCGCTTCCTCTGTGGAAGGTAAAGAAAGATGGAAACAGCGGACAGGATACCCCCCACAGGCAGATTACCCTGAGAGAGGGGCTGCGGCTTCCGGGGGCAAAGGCGGTGCTGACTGCATTTTTCTGTTACTGCGCCCTTGAGGCTACAGCCGGTCTGTGGGCCAGCAGTTATATGGTGCTGCATAAGGGGATTGCTCCCCAGACAGCGGCCAAGTGGGCTTCGTTTTTTTATCTGGGGATTACCCTGGGCAGACTGGCCAGCGGTTTTGTCACGGACCGGCTGGGAGACAGGAACATGGTGCGCTGCGGGCAGCTGACTGCCTTTGCCGGAACTGTGATACTGCTCCTTCCGGCCGGTGACGGAGCGGTACTAACAGGACTTATCATGGTGGGACTGGGCTGTGCTCCCATCTATCCCAGCCTGCTTCATGAAACGCCGGATAACTTTGGGGTGCAGTATTCCCAGTCCATGATGGGCATGCAGATGGCCTGCGCTTATGTGGGATCCACATTTATGCCTCCGCTGTTTGGGGTGGCGGCAGAGCGTATCAGCGTAACGCTGTATCCCGTGTGTCTGGTCATATTTGTTGTATTGATGATTGGGATGACAGAAAGGATGGGGAGGGTTCAGAATGGAAAAGTTAATGGACTTACACATGCACAGCTATTACAGTGATGACGGCGAATTCAGTCCTGAGGAGCTGGTGAGACAGTGTGCCATGAGCGGCATCCGCGTCATGTCCATTGCGGACCACAACAGTGTGCGGGCAAACGACGGGGGCAGACAGGCGGCCAGGAGGGCCGGAATCAGGTACGTTTCCGGCATAGAGATAGACTGCACGTTCAGAGGTGTGAATCTTCATGTACTGGGGTATGGATTTGACGATACCAGTGATGATTTTGCCGACATCGAAGACAATATAAGCAGTCAGGCAGCGACGGCATCCAGGCAGATGCTTTGCGCAACCAGGAAAATGGGATTTGACGTAACAGAGGAGGATATGGAGGAACTGGCCGGAGATTACTACTGGAAGGACCGGTGGACCGGGGAAATGTTTGCAGAGGTGCTCCTTGGCCGGGAGGAATACAAGGACCATCCCCTGCTTCTTCCTTACAGGGAAGGCGGGGCAAGAGGCGATAACCCTTATGTGAATTTTTACTGGGATTTTTATTCTCAGGGAAAATGCTGTTATGTTAAAATGAAATATCCAAAACTGGAGCAGGCGGTTGATATCATACACAGGAACGGGGGATATGCGGTGCTGGCACATCCGGGGGTTAATTTAAAAGACTGCGGGGAATTGCTGGATCCCATACTGGAGGCAGGAGTGGATGGAATAGAGGCATTCAGCAGCTACCACTCGGAGGAACAGGCGGGGGTTTATCATAAGGCTGCGCGCGGCAGATTCAGGATGATTACCTGCGGAAGTGATTATCACGGAAAGACAAAGCCGTCTATCTCCATAGGCGGCCATGGATGTACGGTTCCATATGAGGAAATGGTCCGGCAGCTGGAGCGTATTCTTGGTGAGAATGGTTAACTGAAAAATTTATATATGGCAGTCATTGGCAGTTGGCGTCTTTAAAAAGGACGATTGCCGGTGGCTGCTGTTTTTGTTTATGGGAGAACCCTATACAGAATCAAATATCAGTGACAAATGTCACTGCTGTAATGACGGACAGCATCTATAACCGGACTGGATTATATTTTATAATGAAAACATGAAAAGAAAATATGTATAGACGGTATCGGAAAGACGGATAGAAAGGGGAATGGGTATGGAGTGGTTTATCATTTTGTTAATATGGCTGGTGGCTCCTTTTGCTGAACTGGCTGCCATAATAGTTTTGGCTGTTGCCAACAGCCGGTATAAGAGAAGGATATGGGAACTGACAAGGGGAACTGACAAGGCGGATACGGGAATGCAGGATAAAGGGCCGGCGGATATAGAGATACAGCATGAAGGGCCGGCGGATATAGAGATACAGCGTGAGAGGCCGGCGGATACAGGGATACAGTATGAGAGACCGGCGGATATAGAGATACAGCGTGAGAAGCCGACGGATATAAAGATACAGCATGAAGGACCGGCGGATACAGAGATACAGCATGAGAGGACGGCGGATGCAGTGACACAGCATGAAAAGTCAGCGGCATGGTATGGGCCTGGGCAAGCAATTGTAGTACCAGAGGACTTTGAGAAAGCTGAGTCTGCCTGTCGGGTGCCGGAAATACCTCACAAGCAGACAGCTCTGGTCAGGGCGCCGAAAATAGATGGGGGGTTCTTCCAGGGGACGGCAGCACTGGTGATCGGAGTGATATTTGTGGTACTGGCCGGATTGATTTTCGCCACCACGGCATGGCATGTGCTGCCCAGTGTCTGCAAGGTGATTATGGTCCTGGGGGGATCCGGTTTGTTTTTCGGGGCAAGCTGGGCAGCTGAAAAATATTTTAAGATTGAGCGGACGGGACAGGCCTTTTATATTCTGGGCAGCGTGTTTTTATTTCTTACCATATTGGCGGCTGGATATTTCGGGCTGCTGGGTCCGGAGTTTATTTTAAAGGGAGAAAACCGTTACCGTGTCCTGCTGGCAGGCAGTATAGCCACGGAGATAGCTCTTTTTTCCAAAATCAGGAGATTTCGTAACAAGGTCTATACCCAGGCCTGCCTGTGGGGAATGACGGTCAGCATGTGCTTTTTGATGGGAGCGTTAAAGCTTGAATGGCCGGATTGCATGAATGGTATGATGTATTACTCCTTTCTTTTGATTGGGGGAAATGAGGTTTACAGGAGAAAATCAGGTTTGCAAGGCAGCATGAACGCCCCGGCAGATCGGTTTATAGACGAATTTATGGGTGAATTCGGCCTTTTTGCAGCGCTCCAGTTCTGGATAATAAGCGGAATGATGGCTTATAAAGCTGTGGCAGGCGGGATTGGATTCATAATAGGAATACTGTTTCTGGGAATTTGGGAAGTTACATTCTGGGATACCCTGGCATTTGGGCTGATGGCAGCCGGGACCGCCCTTGTGGCGCTGCGGCGCAGGAGCCCGGAAATGAAGATGCTTCACAGTCTGACCATGATGATTTTCTTTCAGTATGCAGGCTTCTGTATCCCCGTGGATTTTACATATCAGGTATTTTTGGGGGCAGCCATGACCGCGGTATGGTTTCTGGCTGAGAGAAGGTTTAAAAATCCTCTTAATAATCTGGCGGGCGGATGTGTTTTTTCCGCTGTTCTGGCAATTGACATGGCGGTACTGCTGCTGGATATGCTGTTTTCCAGGGACAGTCTGGGAAATCAGCTGGCAGCATCCGCAGTGGTGATTCTTCTGGCGGCGGTCATGGCGGAGTGGGGCAGACGGTACCCGGTACTTCGCGGCAGCGTTGCGGCAGTGCTCTTTGCCCTTACCCTGACCGGATGGGAGGTTTTTAATAGAACATTGGGCATGGATGTGGGATACGATGTGGTTGTATGGGGGTATGTGCTGATTGTGTCCATATGGGATATGGTGAAGAAAGACAGATTCTGTATTCCCATACTGGCCATTGGCACGGCTGCGCAGGCGGTTGCCCGGCTGGAGAATCAGGAGACTCTTTCTTTTTTCCTTCTTCTGTCTGTTTACCTGCTGGTGAAATCTTTTGGCAGGGAGGGGACGGCGCGGGAACGGTTCATCAGGGGCAGTTGTCTGTATTCCCTGGCAGGCGTGTATCTTCTGGCAGAAGGTGCGACCGCAAACGGCGTGCTCCGGATGGTGTGGACAGCGGCGGTATACGGTCTGGAATATGCATCAGTTATCCTGCATGACCGCAGCAAAATCAGGGATAGGTTCTGGAATTGTACAGGTATGACAGTATTCCTGATGATGATGGGGGCATTTTACAGCGATCCATCTCTGGCGCTCTGGAATATGATTCTCTGTATGGCGGTATTTGAAGTCATCTATGTGATGCTTTACCGGAGCGGCTGCAGCTGGCTGCATCTGGCAGCCGCAGCCGCTGTACTCCCCCTTCCCATGATAGCAACGGCAAGGTATGGTTTGAACGAAAACCAGGTATATGGCGCCACGGCGGCGCTGCTCATCCTTTCGGGGATTCTGTTCCGGCGGTTCAGACCTGTTATGGTACGCCGTGAAGGGGAGAGCGGAGGATGGGACGTGGACTGGTTCCACATTCTGGTCATCTTTGTCCTGATACCCATGGCATGGGAGGCAGGCCGCGGATGGCAGTGCGCGTATATTCTTTTGACAGCTCTGTATGTACTTCAGTTTGCAGTGCTGGAACACTGGAAAAGGGCGGCGTTTACGCTGGCAGCAGCTCTGGCAGCAGCGGCATTCTGGCGCCAGCCGTTTATCCGGTGGCCGGAGATGCTAAGCCTGGAGATACAGCTGATTCCGGCTGCTGGTTTTATCTGGAGTCTGGGCCGCATATGGGGGGACAGAAAAGAGATAACAAATTTGCAGACGGTTCTCTACTGCCTGTGCCTGGGGGCCATGGCATCGGATGCCTTATCTACAGGAGCCGTATGGGATGCGCTGATACTGGAGGCTGTCAATCTGGCTGTGTTCCTCCTGGCGCATATGAGAAAATGTATGAGATGGATTCGGATTTCCGGCATCATCATGATACTGGTGGCGCTTTACATGACAAAAGATTTCTGGCTCAGCTTGTCATGGTGGGTCTATCTGCTGGCAGCCGGACTGGGACTCATTGTCTTTGCAGCGGTGAACGAAATGAAGAAGCGTTGACGGGAAGCGGTGATAGAGGAAGCGGTGATAGAGGAAGCGGTGATAGAGGAAGCTGCGGTAGAGGAAGCGGCGGTAGGGTAAGCGGCGGTGGGGAAAGTGACCGTCTGCAATTCTTTTGACACACAGCGGCAGAGCGGCTATAATCAAGGGTACAGGCCATGCCTGCGCCCCGTTTTGCCTTATAGGTGAAAGTAACGGGAAAACTGCCCGGAGGAGGTTTGGGATATGCTTGATATCATGCTTAGGATTGCCTATCTATCCGCCATTGGCCTGTCTCTTTACACATCAGGCTGGCTGCTGATGAAGGCAGATAAAACCAGGACCACAGGAGCTTTGGCAGCCTGTCAGCTCCTTATCATTATTTGGTGTATGCCACAGCTGTTTTCGGCTTTGCCCATGACAAAGGGGATGAAGTATCTGGCATATGGTATTTCCTACATAGGAATCAGCTTCATCGGACCGGCATGGCTGGAGTTTGCGTTTCTCTACAGCCGGAGAAAACTGGGGCATGGGGCGGAACTGTTTTTATTCGGTATTTCGGCTGTTAACTATTCGGTTCTCCTGACAAATGAATACCACCATTTATTCTATGCCAGTTTCGAGGTGGCTCAGGTGGTGTACGGGCCTGTATTTTACATTCATATGGTCTATACCTATATCTGCGTCCTGGCCGGCATGGCTGTGGTGCTGGCGGCTTTTAAAAAGAACCGTGTGGCGCTGGCGCATATTGCCGTCATATTGCTGGCTGCAGCAGTGCCTCTGGCTTTTAACCTGCTCTATATGACGGGGCTTGTGAGAACAGGCTTTGACCTGACGCCTCCTGCTTTTTCCCTGACCAGCGTTCTCATGCTGCTGGCTGTGTTCCGGTATGATTTCCTGGATGTCAATACCATGGCCTTTGATAAAATATTTGATTCCATTGCAGAGGGCGTGGTGGTGTATAACAGGCGTGATAAGATTACCTACTGCAACGGGGCTGCCGTACATTGGCTGGGGCTGCAAACCGGAGATGATATGGAACCGCTCAGGCGAATTCTGGGGGAAAAGGGCGCAAAAGCAGATTGTGCGGATTCTCAGACACCTGTATTTACGCTGGAAGACAATGGTGAAAGGAGAAGGCTGGAGGTCAGGCAGTATATCCACAGGGATAAGAAGGGGGATATGGTTGCGGGAACCATTATGCTCACAGATGTGGGAAGATATTACCAGCTTTTGGAGCAGGGCAGGGAACTGGCTGTGACCAATCAGAGTCTTGCCATTGAAAAAGAGCGCAACCGCATTGCCCAGGAGGTGCATGACACCGCCGGACATACGCTGACCATGATAAATTCGCTGCTCAGGCTCATACGGATTGGATATAAGGAGGAGAGAGGACAGGAACAGGACAAGCGCATAGAGGAGTACCTGATCCAGGCCCAGGAGCTGGCCGGCAGCGGGATCCGGGAGCTGCGGTGTTCCATCAATAATCTCAGGCAGTCCGCCTCCTATGGACTTATCTCCCAGGGAGTATACCAGCTAACCGGCAGTGTGAAGGAATTTGAGGTGGAGGTGGAGATACAGGGAGAGGACAGGCAGGAATATTCCCATTTGTCTCCGGTGGTTTATGACTGCCTCAGGGAGGCCATTACCAACTGCCATAAGTATGCCCATGCAACCCACATGGATGTGATACTTAAATTCGGCGCAGACAGCCTGAGCCTGTATATGTTTGATAACGGAAAGGGATGCCTCCATATAGAGGAGGGAAACGGAATCCGCGGTATACGCCAGAGAACAGAGCAGGCAGGGGGAACAGTCCGGTTCATATCCGAATCCGGGGAAGGATTTCAGATATATATATGCCTGCCGTACGGAAACTGAGGGCGCCGTGTGCCGTGTGCCGGCAGATAAGGGATAGAGGAAAAAGGAGCAGAACCATATGATAAAAGCAGTGATTGCCGATGATATCCAGATATTGAGACAGGGGCTCAGGGCCATACTGGAGCAGGACAAAGACATACAGGTGGTGGGACTGGCCGCTGACGGCCGGGAAGCGTGGCAGCTGTGCAGGAAGCACAGACCGGACGTGGTGCTTATGGATATGCGCATGCCGGAATACGATGGCAGCTATGGGATTACCAGAATCAAGGAGGACTATCCGGATATAAAGGTGCTGGTGCTCACTACCTTTGATGACAGGGAAACCGTGGATGCAGCCGTGGGAAGCGGTGCTGACGGGTATATCTTAAAGGAGATGGAGGATGACAAGGTCATCCAGTCCGTCAAGGCTGTATGCGCCGGGATGCGGGTTTTTGGAGGAAGCGTATTTGAGGGGATGCGCCGTCAGATGGCGCCCGGCAAAATAAAGGCAGACATGGCCGGGGATTTGACGCCCAGGGAACGGGATATCATGCGGCTGGTTGCCCGGGGAATGGACAACAGGGAGATTGCGGGGGCGCTATTCCTGGCAGAGGGGACGGTGCGCAACAACATCTCCCGTCTGCTGGAAAAGCTTAAGCTAAAGGACCGGACCCAGCTGGCTGTATTTGCAGTCAAGCATAATCTGGATGAATAAAAATGGCCCTTCAGGCGCGTCCGGCCACAGCATTGACCTGGGTTTTGAAGGATTCCACCGGTATATAGTGCTTGCTGGATACCAGTACCCGGCTGTTTTCATCATATAGTGTCTCCTGGACCAGAATAAAGGAGGCGTGCTGGGAGAGCATGTACTTGACGGCTGTGAAATTGCCCGTGGTGGTGTAGGAGAGCTGGCAGGTGCTGCTGACGGCATCCTCATATACACCATGCTCCAGGTATTGGAATAAATCTTCTTTCTCCCTTAAATCTATCTGTTTCCCGGATATAACCTCGATGGGAATGAAGCTGAGGCTGTAGGCGCACGCCTTTCCGGCGCTTTTATACCAGCGGTCTGCGATCACCACCACCGCAGTTTTCCGCTTCAGGTTCTGACTGATGGATTCTGTGGGAGGTTCTATGCGAAATTCCATCTCTGTCTCGTCAATGGATCCGGACAGAGTACAGCGGACCGGGTGTTGTGTGACCTCCAGGCCCGGCATACTGGCGCCGGGATTGCGTTCGCTGATGAAGTTTCCCTTACCGCGTATGTTGATGACCAGATTGTCCTCCTGCAGCAGAGCCAGAGCCCTGCGCAGGGTCATGCGGCTTACATCCATCTGCAGGGCCAGCTCCGGTTCGGAGGGAAGCTGGCTGCCCGGAGGATACACGCCGTCCTGTATCATGGAATACAGGCGGTTATATACTTTTACATGTTTTAATTTCTTTGCTTTCTCAGATAATACATCTGCGTCCATAGGTTCACCCTTCCTGTCTGGCTGTGTCACAATTCTGGCTGTATCACAAATCTGGCTGTATCACAAAAATATACAAGTCCTTATTCAACATCATAATTCCCAAAGGCTGATTTGTCAACAAAATAGACATGTCTAGTTGTACAACAGACTAAAACCAGTAAAACACCATGAAAAACCGCATATTTATTGTCAATATATACAAAAATTGACTATGATAATTGTAAAATATTCCATCTAGAAATTATACAAGTTAAATGATATTATACAAGTAAGCAATAAACAGACAAATAAATAAACAAACAAAAACAAAAGCGCAGATGCCGGCAGGAATGCAAGCAGATTCAGGTAAAGGCGCAAACAAAAAATCAATTAAAAGAGAGGGTAATTATTATGCAGAACTATTCAGGAGAAGAAGGATTACAGTATCATTTACAGATCAGGAAGGGAGACGTGGGACGGTATGTCATCATGCCCGGAGACCCGAAGCGCTGTGAAAAGATTGCAAAGCATTTTGACAACGCGGTACTGGTGGCGGACAGCAGGGAGTACGTTACATACACCGGTTATCTGGACGGGGAAAAGGTAAGCGTGACCTCCACGGGCATCGGCGGACCGTCTGCATCCATTGCCATGGAGGAATTGGTGCTGTGCGGGGCTGATACATTTATCCGCGTGGGAACCTGCGGCGGTATGGACATGGACGTGAAGGGCGGGGATATCGTGGTCGCCACAGGCGCCATCCGAATGGAGGGCACCAGCAGGGAATACGCACCCATCGAGTTTCCGGCCGTGGCTGACCTGGATGTGACCAATGCCCTGGTTTCCTCGGCAAAGGCGCTGGGATATACGTATCACGCGGGAGTGGTGCAGTGCAAGGATGCGTTTTACGGGCAGCATGAGCCCAAACGCATGCCGGTAAGCTATGAGCTGTTAAACAAGTGGGAGGCATGGAAGCGCATGGGCTGCAAGGCGTCTGAGATGGAATCCGCTGCCCTGTTTATTGCAGCCAGCCACCTAAGGGTGCGCTGCGGTTCTGATTTCCTGGTGGTGGGTAACCAGGAGCGCCAGGAGGCAGGACTGGATAATCCTATTGTCCACGATACGGAGGCAGCCATCAAGGTGGCGGTGGAAGCCGTCCGCAGACTGATTCAGGCAGATAAGCAGGCTTAAGGAGAAAGGTAAGGGGTGGGGACAAATGAAAATATTATTAAACCTTACAGGTATCCTTTTGGTACTGGCCATCATGTATCTGATTTCCTGGAAGAAGAAAAACATATCCGTCAAAATGCTGGTCAAGGCAGTGATTGCCCAGTTCCTGATTGCGGTGATTCTGGTAAAGGTTCCGGCCGGCCGTTACGTGGTGTCCAGGGTATCGGATGCAGTGACCAGCGTCATCAACTGCGGTCAGGATGGTTTAAGCTTTGTGTTTGGTTCACTGGCAGACAGCACGGCTGCCACCGGATCCGTTTTTGCCATACAGGTCCTGGGCAACATTGTATTCCTGTCTGCCCTGGTAAGTCTTCTTTACTATATCGGAATTCTGGGATTTGTGGTAAAATGGATTGGTAAAGCAGTGGGTAAGCTTATGGGCACCTCCGAGGTGGAAAGCTTTGTGGCGGTTGCCAACATGTTCCTGGGACAGACCGACAGCCCCATTCTGGTGAGCAAGTACCTGGGCCAGATGACGGACAGCGAGGTTATGGTGGTCCTGGTTTCCGGCATGGGCAGTATGTCCGTGTCCATATTGGGCGGTTATACGGCCCTGGGCATTCCCATGGAGTATCTTCTGATTGCCAGCACACTGGTGCCGGTGGGCAGCATTATGGTGGCCAAGATGCTTCTGCCCCAGACAGAGGAGGTCCGGGAAGTGGGAAGCGTTAAGATGGACAATAAGGGGAATAATACCAACGTGATAGAGGCAGTTGCAGAGGGAGCTGTCACCGGCATGCAGATGGCGCTGTCCATCGGCGCGTCCCTGGTGGCCATGGTGGCGCTGGTGGCAGCGGTGAATAAGCTGTTAGGCGTCTGCGGCATCAGCCTTCAGCAGGTATTTTCCTATGTATTTGCCCCCTTCGGCTTCTTTATGGGCCTGGACCCTTCGGAAATACTTCTGGAAGGAAATCTCCTGGGAAGCAAGCTGGTCCTCAATGAATTCGTGGCGTTCCAGCAGCTGGGATCCATGATATCTTCCATGGATTACAGGACAGGGATGATATGCGCCATTTCCCTGTGCGGGTTTGCCAATTTCTCCAGCCTTGGAATCTGCGTTTCAGGCATCGCGGTCCTGTGCCCTGAAAAGAAAAGCACCCTTGCCCGCCTGGTGTTCAAGGCCATGTTAGGCGGTGTGGCGGTAAGCCTGATCAGCGCCATGGTGGTGGGCCTGGTCACATTATTTTAAGGAGGTCGTAAGATGGGAAAATATAAACGTATCTTTGTTGTGGTCCTGGATTCACTTGGAATCGGGGCAGTGGAGGATTCACCGGAATATGGAGACGTGGGGGTGGACACCCTGGGACATATTGCCCGGGAGGTTCCGGGGCTTAAGATTCCAAATCTGAAAAAGCTGGGCATGGTCAACCTGCACCCCTTAGAGGGTATGGAGCCGGCAGAACACCCCTTGGGACGTTACATGCGTCTGAAGGAGAGAAGCCGTGGCAAGGACACCATGACGGGACACTGGGAGATGATGGGGCTTCTTGTGACCACGCCCTTCCAGACATTTACCAGCCACGGTTTTCCGAAGGAACTGATAGGCGAGCTGGAGAAGCGGACCGGACGTAAAATCATCGGCAACAAGAGCGCCAGCGGAACGGAAATCCTGGATGAACTGGCGGAGGAGGAGATTCGGGAAGGCCATCTGATCGTGTATACTTCCGCTGATTCCGTGCTTCAGATATGCGGCAACGAGGAGACCATGGGACTTGACAACCTGTATCACTACTGCGAGATTGCCAGGGAACTGACCCTGCGGGATGAGTGGAAGGTGGGACGTGTCATTGCCAGGCCCTATACCGGCATGAAGAAGGGCGAGTTCAGGCGCACCTCCAACCGCCATGATTACGCGCTGAAGCCATATGGAAGGACTGCCCTCAACGCCCTTAAGGACGCGGGATATGATGTGGTGTCCATTGGCAAGATATACGATATTTTTGACGGCGAGGGTCTGACTCAGTCCAACCATTCCAACTCGTCTGTCCACGGCATGGAGCAGACCATCCAGTATGCTAAAACGGATTTCAACGGGCTTTGTTTTGTGAACCTGGTGGATTTTGACGCCCTGTGGGGACACCGCCGCAATCCGGAAGGGTACGGCAGGGAGCTGGAGCGCTTTGATGAAAAGCTGGGAGAGCTGCTTCCGCTTCTGGGGGAGGACGATCTTCTGATTCTCACCGCGGACCATGGAAACGACCCCACCTATACAGGCACGGACCACACCAGGGAACAGGTGCCGTTCATCGCCTATTCTCCCTCCATGGAGGGCGGAAAGGACCTGGGCAGCGCAGATACATTTGCAGTCATCGGAGCCACGGTTGCTGACAACTTTGGGGTGAAGATGCCGGAAGGCACCATAGGGACTTCGGTTCTGAACGAATTGTAATTTGGAAGAATGCCTCTTGGATTTTTCCCCGGGGGCAGCTGACTGACGGATAGAAAGGATAGAAAATAATGGATAAGAAGGACATTTTAAGCAGGGTAGACCACACGCTGTTAAAGCAGACAGCTACCTGGGAGCAGATAGAAAAGCTGTGCAGGGAAGGCTTGGAATACACCGCCGCCTCTGTGTGCATTCCTCCCTGTTATGTGAAGCAGGCAAAGGATTTTGTGGGGGATAAGCTGGCTGTCTGCACCGTAATCGGATTTCCCAACGGCAACATGACCACCGCGGTGAAGGTGTTCGAGACAGAGGACGCGGTGAAGAACGGTGCGGACGAAATTGATATGGTCATCAACATCGGCCTTGTAAAGGCGGGACATTACGACCAGGTCCTGGATGAAATCAGACAGATTAAGGCTGCCTGCGGCGGCAGATGCCTGAAGGTCATTATCGAGACCTGCCTTCTGACAGAGGAAGAGAAGAAGGAAATGTGCCGTGTGGTCACGGAGTCAGGGGCGGATTTCATCAAGACTTCCACCGGATTTTCCACAGCCGGCGCAACGCCGGAGGACGTGGCCCTTATGAGGAAGTACTCAGGCCCCGAGGTCAAGGTCAAGGCAGCCGGCGGAATCGCATCCATTGAAGATGCACAGCGTTTCATAGAGCTGGGCGCAGACCGGCTGGGAACCAGCAGGCTGATTCCATAGGCGGCAGCCGGGCAATCAACGGGAGTTATTCAAGAAAGTATCTGGACGCAGGAGCATTGGTGTGATAGAATTTCTACAGCAGTTTGGCAACCAATCACATAAGCGAGGATACATAAGATGAAATTGATGGAAAAACATCCATTGGTCATGATAATCATAGGAATAGCCGGTATATCATTATCGGCTATTTTTGTTAAATATTCCCAGGCTCCGTCTGTGGTCACAGCCCTTTACCGCCTGATGTGGACCGTGGCGCTGATGACGCCTGTGGTTTTGGGACGGAAGGACTGCAGGCGGGAACTGAGGGAAACGGACAGAAAGACAGTCCTGCTGTGCGGGGCCAGCGGAGTGTTCCTGGCCCTGCATTTTACGGCATGGTTCGAGTCGCTGAACCAGACTTCAGTGGCCAGTTCCACTGCCATTGTGTGCACGGAGGTTATATGGGTGGCGCGGGGATACTGTCTGTTCATGAAGGGGAAGATATCTGTGCCTGCCGGTGTAAGTATCCTTGTGACGGTGGGCGGAAGCCTTCTGATTGCCTTTTCTGACTACTCCGCCGGGGGAAACCATTTGTACGGGGATGTGCTGGCCCTTGCCGCGGCTGTATTCTGCGCCGTATACACCCTCATTGGGCGTCAGGCCAGGGGTTATATGTCCACCACGATTTATACCTACATTGTCTATGTGTTCTGCGCCCTGGCCCTGGGGCTGGCAACTGCTTTTAGCGGACTGGCCTTTACGGGATACGGAGTGAGGTCCGTGGTTGTGGGCCTGCTTCTCAGTGTGTGCTCCACTCTTTTGGGGCACAGTATTTTCAGCTGGTGCCTGAAATTCTTTTCCCCTTCCTTTGTATCTGCCTCCAAGCTGTGCGAGCCTGTGGCTGCTGCTGCCTTTGCGCTTTTTCTGTTCAGGGAAGTGCCCGCGCTCCTGCAGATAGCGGGAGGTGTGGTGACAATCGGGGGCGTTCTCCTTTATTCTCAGGTGGAAAAGAAAGAAAATGACGTTTTAAAAGGAAAATAGTAAGATAAAACTGCCAAAAAAGGTGGAAATTATCTGGAAAAAATTATATAATAGTGATAATAAGTAACAGTTGTAACCTCCCGGGAGGCATTTGCTGGGTTGGACTGGAAGGGGGTATCACTATGAATGAAAAAATAGCTCAGTTAAGAAAGATTCTGGATGATAGTACCTATACTGTGGCTCTCTGTGGTTCCGGTATGATGGAAGAGGGCGGTTTCATCGGTATTAAGAAGCAGGATAAGGCCTATGACATTGAGAACCGGTATGGCTACGGTGTTGAGGAAATGTATACCAGTGCATTTTATAATACCCGTCCGGAGCAGTTTTTCGAGTTCTACAAAAAGGAGATGCTTCACAACGCGCCAGGGGACACTGCTTCCGGCCCGGCCCTGGCTGCCATGGAGAGGGCCGGAAAGCTCCAATGCATCATAGACAGCAACATCTATGACAAGGCCCGCAGGGGCGGCTGCCGTCATGTCATAAACCTTCACGGAAGTATTTACCAGAACCAGTGCCCCAGATGTAAGAAAAAGTATCCCATCGGATATATGGCGGGTGCGAAGCGGGTGCCAATCTGCAGGGACTGCAATGTTCCCATACGGCCCATGATTTCCCTGATTGGAGAGATGGTGGATAGCCAGAACATGACTAAGACCACGGAGGAGATAACAAAGGCAGATACCCTGCTGCTGTTGGGGACTACCCTGGCTTCCGAGGTGTTCTGCCAGTACATACAGTATTTTGCCGGGAGGAGCATGGTAATCATACATAAGCAGGAGCACTATCTGGATAAGGACGCCAATCTGGTGATATTGGACCATCCCATGAATGTGCTGCCCCAGCTGGGGTATGGGGAGGAGAAAACAGAAGAATAGATATATTTTCCTTTCGATTTTCTTACATTGGTTTAGAATTTGGGATTATATGGTATACTAAACCAAATAGAAATAAGCGTAAGGAGATGGAACAGGATGAAATTCAGAAAATGTGCTGCTGCCGGAGTGCTGGCACTGTGCCTGGCGGCGGCCGGTCCTCTGAGCGCCCTGGCCGGGCAGAATGCAGGACCGGGGGCAGCTTACCAGCCTTCTGTCAATGGGGTGAACATCTATGTCAGCAAGATGGGAAATACGCTGACGCTGAAACAGTATGCCCAGACCATAGGAACCTGGCCCGTAAAGCTGGGACGGCGGTCCGAGACAGGGGACAAGGTGCAGGAGGGAGACGAAATCACGCCCTCCGGATCGTTCTATGTGTGCACAAGAAATGACCAGAGCATATGCTATCTGGCTCTGGGATTATCCTATCCCAATGCCGAGGATGCAGAGCGGGGCCTGAGAGACGGCCTGATTAATGAGGAACAGTATAATGCCATTGTGGAGGCTAACAAGGCAGGCATACAGCCGCCCTGGAATACTCCTTTAGGCGGGGCCATTGAGATACACGGGGACCAGGGAGGAGGAACCTCCGGCTGCATCGCGGTTACAAATGATGTGATGGATATTCTGTGGGAATACTGTCCTCTGGGAGTTCCGGTAACAGTTGGGCCGTAGTGATTCAGAGATACCGTTATCAGGCCTGGTTAAGGGATGAGGATGGTTTGGAAGGAGAGAATCATGTGCAGGAATAAAAAGAAAAACAACAATGTCTGGCTCCATGCAAAGCCTGTAAGCTCAGCGGCGCCTGCATGGAGTAATATGTGCCGCTGAGATGAATGCTGGCTTTGCTTCCTTAAGAGTGATGAAGATAAGGAGTGAGCCGACATGAAATATGTCAATGCAAAGGCAGTCCTCCCCCATCACCTGGTGGAGGAACTGCAGGAATACATACAGGCCGGATATATCTATATCCCGGCCAGGGAAGACCGGCACAGGGCCTGGGGTGAGCAAAGCGGCTGCCGCAGGGAGCTGGCGGAGCGGAACGCCGGAATCGTGGATGCTTACCGGCAGGGGGTATCCCTGGAGGAGCTGGGGGATAAGTACTGTCTTTCTGTCCACGCCATACGAAAAATTGTATATCAGAAGTAAACCATGGGGAGCCGCAGTGCGCGGCTCCCTTTTTCGGCAGGTTTGAGTGGCGTATATCAGGCTGATGCGGAAACCATAATACAGAATTCTACAGAAGAAAACAGTAGATTGCATATCCGTTTCCCGGGAGATAGGATAGAGTCACCGGAAATAAGGAAATAGAAATAAGAAAACAGAAATTAAGCCTGCAAATAAAAAGTCAATAGGAAAATGAGAAATTTTCAAGATTTATTGTTGATTAAATTTCAGGTACAACAAATAGACCACCATTATCTGCTGGTCTGAAAGGATGTGGTATTCTCTATTCTGGAAGAGACATTAGATATTCTTTTACTCTTCCGTAATAGATACGCAGAAACTTATTAGCGCCTGCAGTCATGTAGACATAGTAAGGCTTTCCTTGAGCACGTTTCTTATCAATAAACGCATATACAGGGTCGTCCTGCGGTTTTGTTTTGATGAGACAGTCCATGACCTGAAATAAGGTTTTTCGGAGGGAAGATGAGCCGCGTTTGGAGGTTGGAACGCTTTTTTGTTCATAGGTTCCGGATTCGTTGACACCTGGGTCTACACCAGCAAATGCAGTGATAGCCCCTTTGTGGGTAAAGCGTGTGACATCTCCGATTTCAGCCATAAGCTGAGGGCCAAGAGACGGGCCAACACCCTTCATACCCATAACAACGGGATATTCCGGCAGCTTGGCGGCTGTGTCATTCATCAGGGTACGGAGCTCTTCCACGGTCTTGGAAGCAGTGTTTAATTGTTCTATGGACTGTTTCACGATCAGCTTGGTTAGATCATCTTTTGGAAGTATAGGAACAAGCTCCTTTGCAGCTCCATAGATTTCTTCAGCCTTGTCTTTGCTAAAGTTATACTTCCTACGTTTGCACCACTTCTGATAATGGTCGACAAATGCATTTAATGAGAATTTACGAACATAGTCCACATGCCAGTATGTAGTAGCAAAATCAACCCACTTCTGGCTGCCGTCCTCACGGGCAGGGCTATCAAAGTAAGTATTAACACCAGGGTAAGTCTGATCGAGGATACCGATGAGGTTATTCTTCATAGCTGTTTTGTGTTTCATGTAGAAGCCAAACTGACGGTTCATGGTCTTTAGTTGATTGCGTAGTTCGTCCATAAGACTATACTGTTTCAATTCCGTCCAACTGTCAAGGGTGTAACGAGCTATTTTTACAGCGTCAGCTTTATCAGATTTTACTTTGCGGAGAGAATGAGCTCCAAAATCTTTAATGAGCTTAGGATTTACGGCAGTTACAAAAAGACCTGCCAGAGAAAGCTCACGAGCCAGTGGTTCGTAGTAACGGCCAGTATGTTCCATAACGATGCGTGATTCACCTTCGATTGATCGGATCTGCTCAATTAAGGATTGGATGTTACTGGAGGTGTGCTTGATTTCAAAGGGAGAAGAAACGATTTCTCCATAAGGTCGTAGAATGGCGATCATACTTTTGCCTTTGGAAACATCAATACCAACAGCGTTCATGTTCATAAATTTGTCACTCCTAAAGATTATTGCAATAGATAAGTACCAGTTTTACTCATTGCCTATTCAATCTACTGTGGTGTGACACGAACGTACCAAAGGCAGTTCAACCTGCATAAAACGAACGCTGCAAATGAGGAGCTGGTTATCAGTCTTAATTACGGACGCGAAGTCCAAGAAAGGAGGCCGATATACCGATTGCTCCAACATTGTAACAGCTTAAGCAACAAGATGGATAATTCCTTACTGGCTGTAAGGGATATTAACCATAAATATATTGTAGTAGAAAAGAGGTGTTTTATCATGCAGACATGTAATATGGTGCAGGCCGGATATGGAGAGGCGGACATCACGCCGGATAATCCGTCTGAGATGGTGGGATTTTACCGTCCGGATAACCGTTCCAGGGGCGTGAGGGATTCTTTAAGGCTCCAGGCATTGGTATGGGAGGCTGACGGCGTCATGGGCGGCCTTATTGTCATAGACAGCCTGGGCTTTACAGTGGAGCTGTCCAATGTCCTGCGGGACAGGGCGGCTGCTGCGCTTCACACGGGAAGGGAGCGGATTATGGTATGCTTTTCCCATACTCACAGTGCGCCCAATGCAGCGGAGGAACCGGATTACTTTGAAATGGTATGCCGGCAGGCAGATACGGCTGTCCGGAAGGCCGCGGGAAAAATGAAATCCATGGAGGCGGCCTGGGGGATTGGGGAAAACACTGTGGGGGTGAACCGGAGGAATGAACCGGAGCAGATGGACGGGCGGTTAGGCATTTTAAAGCTGGCGGCCCGGGACGGAAAGGAACCGGAGGTCCTTCTTATTCGCGTGACAGCCCATGCAAATGTACTGTCCGGGGATAATTATTTTATCTCCGCAGATTATATGGGGGCCGCAAGGAAACGGCTGGAGGAAGCATACGGCTGCCCGGTGATGATGGTACAGGGAGCTGCCGGGGATATTCGTCCCAGATATCATCAGGACAACATGGAATATGTGGAGATTCACTGCTGGGAGATGGCCCGGAAAGGATTTTCACAGGAATACAGGCAAAAATATGTGCCTCAGAGCCGCCGGGCCCTGGAACAGATGGCGGAAGATATGTTCCGGTCCGTGGACGCTGTGTATGCCTCATTGGTGCTGATGCCCCTGGAGCGCGTGGAAATCCGATCTTCCTTTTGCCGGTTTGCGGCTGATGTGCCGGACATGGAAAGGGCAGAGGAAATTGCAGAGGAGGCGGAGAGGGAAGGCGAAATTGACGGGAGGATGTGGCTGAAGGAGGTGAAGCGCCTTCTGGATGAAGGCATACAAAAGCAGTATGCTGACATAGAGATTCAGTATCTTTTTGTCAACCAGGGCTGTCTCTGCGGTGTTCCCAATGAGGCCATGTGCCGGATCGCCATTGATATTTGGAAGGAGGCAGAGGCACCGCTTCTGTTTTTCAACGGCTATACCAACGGATGCAGCAGCTATCTGCCCACCGCAGAAGAGTATGATAAGGGAGGATACGAGGTGCTGTGGTCCAACCTGGTATATTTTCCCTATCATGGCCGGGTCATGCCTTTAAACAGGGACACGGCCGGGAAAATGGCCGCGCAGGTGGTGGAGGATTGGAGGAAGAGCAGATCATAAAGCATCCTAAGAACCAGGAGTATCAATAGCAGACAGGGACTGTTTTCGCCGGCCATACACCGGCAACAGACAGTCCCTGTAATGGTTAATAATTAATCATCTTCCTCAGGAGCCAGCTCCGTGGTCTCCTTCTCAGGCGGCATGGCCAGTGAGAAGATAATAAAGCAGATGAAGGCAGCCGCCAGACCCGGAATGATGGGCTGGCTGAACTTGATGCCGAAAAGCATCCCCTTTGAAATGTGTTCCAGATATACCACCACGATGGTGCCGGCGATCAGGGAGGCGATGGTGCCTGCCGTGGACGCCTTTTTCCAGTAATGTCCCATGACATATGGGAAGAAGGAACCGGCTGCTCTTAATGTGAAGCAGAACATCAGGATGGATACAATGCTCTGTGTGTTAAAGAGAGCGATGAACATGGAGGCCAGGCCCACCAGACACATGACGATTTTTGTAACCTTCATGACGGACTGGCTGGATGCATCCGGCTTCAGCACTGCCTTATAGATGTCATTGGCAAAGATGGAGCCTGCGCCAAGGAGATCGGAGTCAGAGCTGGACATGGTGGCGGAGATGATGCCTGCGAACAGAAGTCCGCATATAAGGGCCGGCATGGTGTTGATGGCAAGGACCGGCAGGGCGTAACGCGCGCCCACTGACTCAAACTGCGCGGAGCTGAATTTGCCCATATTGATTAGGGCCAGCGTGATGATGCCCAGGATGGTGGGAATAAAGGCGTAGATAAAGTTTACCAGGGCTGCCAGCCAGGCGCCGCCCTTGGCTGCCTTTTCGTCCCTGGCAGCGTAGAATCGCGACACAGCCTCCTGCCCTACGGAGAAGGTGGCTGTATACATGATTACAAGGGAGATAATTCCAAACAGATCATAGCCCTGGAACAGGCTCAATGTGCCCTCTGGTATGTTGGATGCAACATTGTCCCAGCCCCCCGCGTAATTCATGGCAAAGGGAACTGCGATAATCATGCCGATGACAATCAGGAATACCTGGACAAAGTCTGTCAGTGTAACGCTCCAGAGACCGCCCATGATGGAGTAGACCGTAACAACAACAGCTACAATGATAACAGCCACCTGGTAGTCAATATTCAGCATGGTGGACAGGATGACGGCAGAAGCAATGAACTGTCCGGCGGTAAGCCCCACCAGGGGAAGAAGCATGATGACGGCTGTTATAATTCCGCAGGATTTTCCGTAACGTCTGCGGAAATATTCAGGAACCGTCTTGACCGTGGCTGCCCTGAATTTGGGAGCCACGAAGCTGAGGATGATAAAGGCGATACCCATGGTGGTTATGTACCAGGACGCGCTGAGTCCGAAGCCTGACATACCGTTCTGTACCACGCCCAGGGAGCTGCCGCCGCCGATTTCCGTGGCTGCCAGGGTACCGGCCATGAGAAGCGGTCCCAGACGGCGTCCGGCCACCATGAAGTCGGTGTTGGTGGATATCTTGGTGGATGAGTACCAGCCAATCCACAGCATGAAAAGCAGGTAGACGATTACGATGATTGTTACAATTACATTTGAACCCATAAAACCCCTCCTGTTAAAATGTTTTTCTTACCTTTATTCTACCATAGGAGCCTGGGTGGAATAAGGACCATTTCTGCAGAAAATATACCGATTATGATACTTTGCAGGGGAACTTGACTTATGGCATAAATGCCAATAAAATATAGGATAGGCTGTGCGCCGTACAGCAGTTTTATGAGAGAGGGGGTCCCGGGTATGTATAATGTGGCTGTCTGTGACGATACAGAAGAGGAACGCCTTCAGGCAGCAGAATATGCCGGCCGTTTTTTTGAACGGGAAGGCATTGAGGTGCGTATAGATACATATGCCGCCGGAAGGGAGCTTCTGGAGTCGGGCAGGGAGTATGATTTGTATCTTCTGGATGTGCTGATGCCCGGAATGAGCGGCATTGACACCGCACAGGCCCTGGCGGAAGACAAGGATCATCCGGTGGTGGTATTTATCACATCGTCCCTGGAATCAGCTGTGGAGGGATACCGCGTGGAGGCAGCGGGATTTATTTTAAAGCCTGTGGAGGAAGAGAACTTTTGGTCCACCATGGAGCGTGTGGTGAGGCGCAGGCTGGGAGTGAAGAAGGCTGTTTTGTCCGTGGTCCATAACCGGGTGAATGTGGAGCTTCCCCTGGAGCGCCTGGCCTGGTTTGAGAACCGGCTTCACCGTGTTTTTGTGAAGCTGACGGATGGGGAAGTACTGTCCGTCAACCAGAAGCTGTCTGAGCTGCAGCTGGTTCTGGAACCCCATGCCCAGTTCCTGCGCTGCCATCAGAGTTACCTTGTGAATCTGGACTATGTGGACAAGCTGGAAGATTCCTGTTTTTACATGCGGGACGGACAGATGATTCCCATATCCAGGAACTTTTATAAACTGAGCAAGAATGCCTATTACCATTACCGTCTGAAATGAGGTACCTATGAACGACGCGGCATGTACTGTCTTTATGAATCTGATTAACCTGGCTGTGCGTATGATGCCCATTTTTGTATGCCTGGATCCAAAACACAGTTACAGGGAGAACATAGCAGCCATTTCCGCCTACCTGTGGGTCATCATGATATCCATGGAATCCATATTCCATATCAGCCCCCAGGTCTTTTTTGTGTTCCGGGGCATATTTTCCTGTCTTTACTTTCTGGTGCTCCTTGTCTTTTTTAAAGGAACCCTGCTTAAGAAAGGATTCCTGTACATATCCGCGTGGCTGTTCGCGGTCCTGTCCGCATCGCTGAACGAGTTTGCTGCCTGGATATTAAAGGGGCATGTGTCCCTGACATACGGACAAATCTGTGTGGCGGTATCCCTGCTGTGGGCCTGCGGGTTTTATGGGTTTGTGCGGTTTTGGCTGAGGGATAAGGTAAACCGGCTTTTTGACCAGTTATCCAGGCGATCCTGTTCCCTGCTGCTGACATACCCTTCTGTCTCCCTGTTCATCCTTTTTATCGGGAACAACACCATATTCTCATCGCGTTCCCTGGCTGAGCGGGGACTGGAGGACGTGCTGTTCTATCTGGCGCTGTGCATCATGATACTGGTGCTCTATGTGCTTATTCTGAGCAGCACCCTGGAAATCATGTGCCGCCGCAGGACAGAGGAGGAGCTGCAGTTTGCCAGGCAGCTTATCAGCCAGCAGAGGGAGCATTATAACCAGACCCTGGATTACATTGAACAGGTGCGCATCATCAAGCATGATTTCCGCCATCACATCCATGCCCTTCTGAACATGGACAGGGGAGAGCGGACCAATTACCTGATGAATCTGAAGAGGGAGCTGGACATGACGGCTGAGATGGTGTTCTGCCAGAACCAGGCCGTAAACGGGCTTTTGCAGGAGTATGCCGCCAGGGCAAGGCAGGATGGGGTGGAGTTCACTGCCAGGGTGGATTTATCCGCCCATGTGCCGGTGGACGATTTGACCTTGTGCATTGTCACCGGCAACCTGCTGGAAAACGCCCTGGAAGCATGCCGCCGCCTGACAGGACCGCGTTTCATCCTGGTCCAGGCCAGGTGGCTGGACGACCACCTTATGATGCTGGTGGAAAATTCCTACAACGGGCAGATTAAAAAGAACGGAAGCAGGATACTGTCCAGCAAACGGGACGGCGGTCTGGGCATACTGAGCATAAAGCGCATACTGAACCAGCCGGGGGATGAGTTTGATGTGGATTACAATGACACCACCTTTACGGCCATGGTGAAAATCGTGGACAGGGCCCTGGGATAGGATGTACTTTCCGGCTCATTTCCGGCTCAGGACAAGATAAAAGCATTGCAATCTTCCTGAAACCATGTATAATGGTAGTTGTAAATAAACGGGGAGCTCACTTAAGTGGGCTGAGAGTAAGCTGTTCATGCTTAGACCCATTACCTGATTTGGATAATGCCAACGTAGGGACCATAACGGACGATTGCCGGCGGAGCACCTGTTTTGGTGTTCCGCTTTTTTGATATGCGGGACGATTCTGTGTGGTATCAGGCATGGGCGCCGGAGCTTCCCGGCGGCGGATTGGGGGCACCACCTTCCGCCGCTTTATAAAATTAATGCGAAAAGGAGAATGACAATGAAAACAGCATTAACAATCGCTGGAAGCGATTCCAGCGGAGGCGCCGGTATCCAGGCAGACATCAAGACCATGACCGCTCACGGGGTATATGCCATGAGCGCCATAACGGCACTAACTGCCCAGAATACAACCGGCGTAACAGGAATCATGGAGGTAACTCCATCTTTTTTAAAGGAACAGTTAGACGACATATTTACGGATATCTTCCCGGATGCAGTAAAAATCGGGATGGTTTCCTCCGGCGGCCTGATAGAGGCCATCGGGGACAGGCTGGCATTTTACAGGGCTGCCAATGTGGTGGTGGATCCGGTTATGGTATCCACCAGCGGTTCCCGTCTGATCAGCAGTGAGGCCATAGAGGCGCTGAAGGAAGTCCTTCTTCCCATGGCAAACCTGCTGACTCCCAATATCCCGGAGGCAGAGGTGCTGTCAGGAATGGAGATACATAATCCCGGCGACATGGAGACGGCGGCCAGGGCCATCGGGGAGGGCTACGGATGCGCCGTGCTTCTTAAGGGCGGCCACCAGCTCAATGATGCCAACGATCTGCTGTACCGGGACAAGAAGCTGAAATGGTTTAAAGGCAGGCGGATTGACAATCCCAATACCCATGGGACAGGCTGTACCCTGTCCAGCGCCATTGCCTCCAACCTGGCCAAGGGCATGGATATGGACCTGGCCGTGGAGCGGGCCAAGGTATATCTCTCAGGCGCGCTGGAAGCCCAGCTGGACCTGGGAAAGGGAAGCGGACCAATGAATCATGGATTTGCCATCCGGGGCGAGTATTAAGGGGGAATGAGCATGAAGGAAAAGAAAAGTATAAAGGAAAAAGGGACCTCCGTGTCTGCCAACAGCCTTATATGGTTTGGGGCAGGGGTATCCATAGCTGAGATACTGACAGGCACATATCTGGCGCCGCTGGGATTTGGAAAGGGGCTGGCAGCCATTGTGCTGGGCCATGTGATTGGCTGCGCCCTGCTGTTCATGGCAGGACTCATCGGCGGATATACCAGGCGCAGCTCCATGGAAACAGTGAAGATGAGCTTTGGGCAGAAAGGAAGCCTGCTGTTTTGCGGGCTCAATGTCCTGCAGCTGGTGGGCTGGACCTCCATCATGATTTATGACGGCGGGCTGGCTGCCAACGGTATTTTTAACGCAGGCCTGTGGGTCTGGTGCCTGGTGATTGGCGGTCTGATTCTGGTGTGGCTTTTAATTGGAATCAGGAACCTGGGAAAAATCAATACGGCAGCCATGGCAGCGCTGTTTGTGCTGACTCTCATCCTGTGCAGGGTTATATTTGCCGGCAGCGGGGAGCCGTCCATGGAGGCAGACAGTTCCCTGAGCTTTGGGGCCGCAGTTGAATTGTCGGTGGCCATGCCGCTGTCCTGGCTGCCCTTAATAAGCGATTATACAAGGGAGGCCGAGAAACCCTTCAGGGCAACGGCTGCCAGCGCCCTGGTCTACGGCCTGGTGAGCTGCTTTATGTATGTCATCGGAATGGGAGCAGCCATCTACACGGGCGAATATGATATATCTGTTATCATGGTCAAGGCAGGACTGGGAGCAGCAGGGCTTCTCATTATTGTTCTGTCTACCGTGACCACCACATTCCTGGACGCCTACTCTGCCGGTGTATCCAGCGTGTCCATCACACATCGGATAAAGGAAAAATGGGCGGCAGTGGCAGTGACCCTTGCCGGCACCGCAGCAGCCATGGTATACCCCATGGATAATATTACGGATTTCCTTTATCTGATTGGCTCTGTGTTTGCCCCTATGATTGCTATTCAGATTGCGGATTATTTTATCATCAGGCAGGACCATGAGGCGGAGGAGGCCAATCTGCCGAACCTGCTGATCTGGCTGGCTGGTTTTGTAATCTACCGCATACTGATGCGGGTGGATACACCTGTGGGAAGCACCCTTCCCGACATGGCGGTCACCGTGGTTCTGTGCGTGGTGTGCCGCCGGGTGATGTCTGCCTGCTGCGCACTGCCCGGACGGGAAAATGTGACAAAAGTATGATATTTCTATAAAGTCCTTTACGGGAAGGCATTGCAGGTGTTACAATATGCTCTGGCAGTCCGGGTGACATAACGCCCAGATGTCTATTACGGGAAAATGGCCGGACAGAAGGACGGCGGACTGGTTTTTCCATAAGAAGAGGAGCGGAATAAATGAAAAAATGGATGTGTATATGTGCGGCAGCAGTACTGGCAGTTTCAGCCCTGACCGGGTGCAGCACCAGCGCAGGGGCCGCAACAACGGCGGCGCAGACCGAGGCGGCCACGACAGATGCAGCCAAGGCGGAGACGGAAAAAAAGGAGACAGCCAAGACAGCAGAGGCTTCGGAGAAAGCCCAGGATACAGCCTCAGAGGAAATTGCGGCAGCGGCAGGCAAACACCATGTAAAGATTAACGTAAAAGACTACGGCACCATTTCCGTGGAGCTTTACGGGGACGAGGCCCCCATCACAGTGGCTAACTTCCTGAAGCTGGCAAAGGACGGTTTCTATGACGGACTTACCTTCCACCGCATCATAAGCGGTTTCATGATTCAGGGCGGCGATCCCCTGGGCACGGGCATGGGCGGTTCTGACCAGGAAATCAAAGGCGAGTTTTCCAACAACGGAGTGGAGAACCCACTGTCCCACACCAGGGGAGCGATTTCCATGGCGCGTTCCCAGATAAAGGACAGCGCCAGTTCCCAGTTCTTCATTGTACATGAGGACAGCACATTCCTGGACGGGGATTACGCCTGTTTCGGATATGTGACAGAGGGCATGGAGGTAGTGGATGCCATCTGCAAGGATACAAAGGTGGAAGACAACAACGGTTCCGTGGCAAAGGACAACCAGCCTGTCATTGAGAGCATAGAGGTAGTGGACTGATAAAGGTACTGGTATACGAAAGAATCCGGGTTTCCCTGTTTTTGGGACCCCGGATTTTATATTTTTATGAAGAATTCTTACATTTTTGATTTTCATATTGAAAATATGGTGAAGGGCTGTTATGTTAAGAAGGCGTCCTGCCGTTTTCAGGCAGGAGAGGAAAAAAATGTAGTAAATATCAATAAAAGGCAGGGCAGGATTGTTTATGCAGAAGTTAAGGAAGAGGACATGGATGGGAAGGCTGGCCGCAGCGGTAATGGCAGCGGCTGTGCTTGTGCTGGCAGGGGCGTTTGTGTCCCTGGCGGATGAGAGCGGGGATACAACCCGTTTTGTATCCGGTACAAAAGTCAACGGCGTGGGAGTGGGCGGACTGACCGTGGATGAGGCCAAGGCCAGAATCGAGGGTTTTTATGCCGGTGAATACAATCTCACCATCAGGGAGAGAGGCGGACGCCAGGAAACCATAGCAGGTACGGACATCGGTTACAAGGTGGAGGTTCCCGAGGGACTTAAGGCCATACTGGATGCGCAGAACGCAGCCGGACGTGTCTCAGGACCGGATGCGGATAACTCCCATACCATGGCCATGACAGTGACCTACAGCCAGGAGGCCCTGGGGGCAAGGATTAAGGCTCTGACCCTGATAAGCGGCTCCGGCATCACCGTCACTTCCGATGCCCGCATATCCTCCTATGAGGAGGGACAGCCTTTTTCCATTATACCGGCTGTCCAGGGCAATAATGTGGACGAGGCCAAAACAACGGAGGTGATTACCGCCGCCGTAAAAGCAGGGCAGAACTCAGTGGATGTGGACAGCGCAGGCTGTTATTACCAGGTTAATATATGGGAGACAGATGAGAATCTTATAGCTCTGTGCAGCCGCATGAACCAGTACCGGGACATGAGCGTTAATTATGTGTTTGGCAGTGAGAAGGAGACCCTTGGCGGTGAGACCATAGCCACCTGGATAACAGGAAGCCAGGACGGGGTGCCGACGGTTGATCTGGAGAAAATCACGGCCTTTGTGACAGAGATGGCGTCCAGAAGGGATACGGCCGGAACTGCCCGCGTATTCCATACAGCCACAGGCAAAGATGTGGAGCTGACAGGCCCCTATGGCTGGAAGATAGATGTGGCGGGCGAGGTCCAGGCCCTGGCAGCCCTGATTCAGGCCGGTCCCGCAGCCGGTCCTGTGGACCGGGAACCCGTATACGCCATGACGGCAGCCAGCCGCACGGCTCCTGACTGGGGCACCACATATGCGGAGGTGGACCTGACAGGACAGCATGTATACATGTTCCAGGAAGGAAACCTGGTGTGGGATGCACCCTGCGTCACGGGAAACATATCCAAGAATTACGACACGCCCCCAGGCATCTACAGCCTGACCTACAAGGAAAAGGACAGGATACTGAGGGGAGCCAAGAAGGCGGACGGAACCTATGAGTACGAGAGCCATGTGGATTACTGGATGCCCTTTAACGGAGGCATTGGTTTCCATGACGCCACATGGAGAAGCAAATTCGGCGGCACCATCTTCCAGACCAGCGGAAGCCATGGCTGCATCAACCTTCCGCCGGAAAAAGCCAGCGTGCTCTATGACTTGATTTATAAGGGAATGCCTGTACTCTGCTACCAATAACAGGCATGATGGGCCGGGAATCTGTTCCCGGCCTATTGTGTAAAATGTATGTCCCGGTCCCGGATTCCAGTGATATTTTCTACTTGCAAATTGCAGGTTAAGAGAGTACATTATTGGGATGAAATTCATGGAAACAGAGAGGAATACATACATGGCCGCAAATGTGACAAAGGATATGACGGAAGGCTCCCCGGTAAAACTGATACTGGGTTTTTTTATCCCTATGCTGTGCGGGCTGCTGTTCCAGCAGCTGTACAATATGGCGGATACCATCATCGTGGGCAAGTGCCTGGGGGTTAAGGCCCTGGCAGCGGTGGGATCCACCGGCTCCGTCAACTTTATGATTATCGGTTTCTGCCTGGGGGTGTGCAGTGGTTTTGCCATTCCGGTGGCCCAGAAATTCGGGGAAAAGAACGAGAAGGCCCTCAGACGGTTTGTGGCCAACAGCGCGTGGCTGGCAATCCTGTTTTCAGCGGTTATGACTGTGACCGTGTGCCTGTTATGCCGCAATATCCTGGAGCTGATGCAGACGCCGGAGGATATTATTGATGGGGCCTACAGCTATATCTTCGTAATCTTCCTGGGTATCCCGGCCACCTATCTCTATAACCTTCTGTCCTGTACCATACGTTCCCTGGGCGACAGCACCACCCCTCTTATTTTTCTGGTGTTCTCATCTGTGGTAAATGTGGCTCTGGATTTCTTTACGATTCTGGTCCTTAAGATGGGCGTGTCAGGAGCTGCCTGGGCCACCATCACGGCCCAGGCTGTGTCAGGAATCCTGTGCCTGCTGTACATGAAAAAGAAATTTGCCATTCTTAAGATGAATGATGACGAGTGGAGGCCGGATGCCCATTATATGAAGATTCTGTGCAACATGGGAATTCCCATGGGTCTGCAGTATTCCATCACCGCCATAGGAAGTGTAATCCTGCAGACCGCAGTCAATTCCCTGGGCTCCATGGCAGTGGCCGCGGTGACGGCAGGCAGCAAAATCAGCATGTTCTTCTGCTGTCCCTTTGACGCCCTGGGATCCACCATGGCCACCTTCGGCGGACAGAATGTTGGGGCCAGGAAGCTGGACCGTATTGATCAGGGCCTGAAAGCTGGGGCTGTCATGGGCTGCGTCTATGCCGTCATAGCCTTTGCAGTGCTCTGTATCTTCGGGCAGTGGATTGCCCTCATGTTTGTGGATAAGGGGGAAGGGGAAATCCTGAGGAACACGCGTCTGTTCCTCATCGGCAACAGCCTGTTCTATATTCCGCTTGTCTTTGTCAATGCGGTGCGGTTCATGATACAGGGACTTGGGTATTCCAGGCTGGCCATTATTGCCGGGGTATGCGAGATGGCAGCGCGCTCCTTTGTGGGCTTTTGCCTGGTGCCTGTGTTTGGATATATAGCGGTGTGCATCGCCAGCCCGGTGGCCTGGATTGCCGCGGATCTGTTTCTCATACCGGCTTACCGCCATGTGATGAAGAACCTGAACCATCTTTTTTATGGAAGGAGCAGGGCCACAGCTACAGACACTGCTGAATGATTGGGAAAGCAAAATAAAGAAGCTGCGGGAGAAAATCCAATGAAGGATAATGCCGCAGCTTTTCTGATTCATGAATACCACAAATTTGTTATTTTCCAAAACTCTTTTTATTCACCAAGGCCTGCAGGAGAGCGTTCCCAGGGGAGCACCGGCTGAAGCTTGTAGTCCACAATCAGGTCCTTGCGGCTGTAGAGCCTGCGGAAGTTGTTCAGTATCCGCTTCATGACCATCTCACCCTTTTCCATGGTCACGGTGGGAAGAAGGACGATGTACTGGCTGATGCTGTAACGGGTGTACACGTCGCTGCAGCGCAGGGAGTCACGGATGGCATGGTTCAGATGCTCCATGGCCTTGTTGAGGACCGTTGTCTTCGGGGCATGTCCGTCCAGGTCACCGATGGTGAGCAGACACAGATAGATGGAGTCCCCTGTACGCTCGATGGCCCTGCGTTCCAACTGGAACAGGTCGTGGAATACAGGATATTCACAGTAAAAAGCCCCCCCTGAGGCTTCCTCCTTAAGCGTCTCCTGAATGGAATCCAGGTTTGTATTGATACCCTGCTCCTTGCTGCGGATGGATTTGTATAAATCCTTAAAATGGTCCGACGGAGAAATGGAGAATTCGTTATAAAACAGGTCCAGGGTATGGTTGTATTCTTCAATCGCCTGACTGGTGTGGCCGTCCCTGTAGAGGGAGTATACCAGGTGGTAGTGGAATTCTTCATCAAAAGGCTCTATCCCTACTGCTGTCTGGCAGATGGATGTTATTCTGGAAAAATCCTCCTTTTTAGTAAGCAGCTCTACCGTCTTATAAACCAGTTTCTGGTACAGGGAATGGTAGTATGTACTGATGGGGATAACCCAGGATTCATATTCGGATTTGGGAAGGAAATCACCTTTGTACAGTTCCAGCCCCTCAAGGCAAAGGTTAAGGGCCTCGTCCTCATCCATGTCATGGTTCAGGACCCTGGTACAGATGGACTCGAACTGGTCGATGTCCAGGACGGATAAATAGTCCTGGGTCCAGCAATAGGAACCTCTCTGCTGGACTAACAGCTTCTGGGGAGGAATTCCCAGGGGCTCTAACAGCTTGCGGCTGCGGAACATCAGGGTTTTAAGGGCACCGCCCGGGTTGACGCCGGGGTCGTCAGCCCATACGATGTTGATAAGTTCACCGGGGCTGATGGATTTCTTTTGGAATACCACCAGATATTCCAGAAGGCACCAGGGTTTTTTTGACTGGTTGCTGTTGTCGGTTATCTCTTTATCGCCAACCCTGAGGGAAAAACCGCCCAGGGTTTTTATATAAATAGTAGGTTTATCTTCCATAACGGATGCATTCATGTCTGCTCTCCTTTGCAAAACGGGGTCATTCTAAGATAAGTATACTAACCAGAGCCATAATTGTCCAGAAAAAAAATACATAAAAAAGCGGCCAGGTGTTCTTTTGTAACCGGATTGTAACCGGAGGCTGTTATAATGGTAACAGGTTTAATGGGATTACTATGTCAATTTATTAGAGAAAAGCAGGTGAATATATGTCGATTGCAAAAACAGGGACCCTACCGGATTCGTACAAATATGTAAATATAGCCATTGACAGCTTTGATGGCCGCCTGTTACAGGGAAGGCTCTACCATGACAGTCTGGAGGAGGAAATCCCCTTTGGCTGTATATCGGAGATGGCTATTTGTCTGGAAAAACTGTTCGATGAGCTCCGCTATCCCATGAAGAGTGTGGACCATAGGTCCTTTGTGGGAATAAAACATGGCAGTTCATCCTTAAGGTGTGGAGTGGAGGCAGGAAAGAAGCGGCTTCAGGGAAAACTGGCCGAGTTCTGCCTTCATGTGAAATACAGGTTTCATTCCACGTGGCAGGGTGATATAATGGACCTGAGACACGGCGGCACCTATTCTTTTGAAAGCTTTTTGGATCTGATGGAGTATCTGGACCGTTCTCTCGGACACGGAAGTGATATTATGCACGGCCTGGGCAAGCGGATGTGCGAGGTGTCTGTGCGCAATTTCAGCCATTTCGTCCTGGGCGGGGACGTATCCCATCCAGCCGTGGCGGACCGCCGGGAATTTGCCAGTGAGTTTGAACTCAGGGATGAAGTGGAGCGTTTTCTTCTACCTCTTGCGGATGGCGGGGAGGAAGGAACCATTATCAGTCCCAGAAGCGTTTTGGTCAATGCAGGGGGCTTTGGCCCCATGACCTTTGTTATAAGGGTCATGTTCAGAAGGAACGCTACCTGGCAGGGAACCATCTGCTGGAAGGAAAAGCGCAGACAGATTAGTTTCCGCAGCTTCCTGGAGATGCTGCTTCTGATGCAGGAGGCAGTGGCTGACAGCGAAGGATGGAACGAAGAGCTCAAAGCGGCCTCCGGCCATATGGGATGACAGCAGGAAAGGACACATAATCATTTATGGATCAGAAAAAAGGAAAAAGCAGGATACGGGGCGTCATCATCCTGGTTTTACTGGCCGTGATGCTGGTAAGCGGTGCCATGAGCATCCACAGCTGGATAGAGGACAAGAGGACCAGGGAGGAATATGAGCGGCTGGCCGAACTGGCCAGGGAGACTACTGCGCAGCCGTCCACGGAAGCAGTGACAGAGCCCGGGACAGAGGAACCGGAGACAGAGCCCTATGTATCTCCCATCAATTTTGAAGAGCTGATGAAGGAGAATCCGGATACCATCGGATGGATCCGGGTGCCGGATACCAACATTGATTACCCCATTGTTCAGGGAGAGGACAACGATTTCTATCTGAATCATGATTTTTACGGCAAGGAGAATATTGCGGGGGCCATTTACCTGGATTTTGAGAGCCAGGGAGATTTTGTGGGACGCAATAATGTGCTGTACGGCCATAATATGAAGAACGGAAGCATGTTCAAGGACGTGAACCGGTACAAGGACGAGGCGTATTTTAAGGAGCACCAGTTTTTCAGCATCTACACCCCTGACCGGGAAATCAGGTTAAAGGCAGTGGCCGCCTACTACGGGGAGGCCCAGCCTATTGTGCGGAAGACCAGGTTCAAATCCCAGGAATCCTTTGACGCCTTTGTGCATGAGATGGTGAAGCCGTGCAGCTACGGCGTCGAGATTACATATCCGGCCAGGACCCTGTACACCCTGGTTACATGCAGCTACGAAATCAATGATGCCAGAACCTTCCTGTTTGCCGTGGAGGTGGATGAGGACGGAAAACAAATCCAGCCTGATGATGTATTCTTACAGCGCATGGATGATCTGATGGGTGACAAGGCACAGGAGACAGCCGGGGAAACCGTTCAGGAAACAGCGGACAGGGCAAAGGAAAGCCAATAGCAGGAAATGATTATATATGACAGCCATGAATTCCCAGTTAAAGGATTTATGGCTGTTTTTACAATTATTTATACCTTTTTCCTGCATAAAAAAACGTATTTGGGTATTGGAAAACAGAACGAGTTATGTTATACTTAGCACGTTAGGCGCATATATGCTTAAGAAAGTAAAGTGCGCCATGTTTAATAGGGCAAGGTTTTAGCTGTTTGGGATTGCCGGTCATCAGATGACAGTGGAGTCATACCTGTGAGGATGGGTGTGGCTTTTTTCTTAGACAGTAAAGCCTGGAATATTTTTAAGAGGAGAGATTATTATGAAAATGAGTGCAAAGAAAGTTTTAGGCCTGGTTCTGGCCGGCGTCCTTGCTGCCGGTTCTTTGACAGCATGCGGCGGAGGCGGCACAGCGGCAACAACAGCAGACACAAAGGCAGAGGCAACAACCGCAGCCGGCGATGCCAAGGCAGAGAGTGATGCCGCTGCAGACACCACAGCAGCAGACAGCGGAGAGAAAAAGACGCTGCGCGTGGCCATGGAGTGTGCATATGCGCCTTACAACTGGACCCAGCCCGATGATTCCAACGGCGCGGTTGCCATTGCGGACAGCAATGAATTTGCTTACGGATATGATGTCATGATGGCAAAGAAGATTTGCGAGGAACTGGGCTATGACCTGGAAATCGTACGTCTGGACTGGGATTCCCTGATTCCGGCTGTTACCACAGGTCAGGTTGACTGTGTTATCGCAGGACAGTCCATTACTTCTGAGCGTCTTCAGGCAGTGGATTTCACTGAGCCATATTACTATGCAACCATCGTTACCCTTGTAAAGGAAGGCAGCAAGTACGCGGATGCCAAGAGCGTGGCGGATCTTGCAGGAGCCACCTGTACTTCCCAGCAGAGCACCATCTGGTACAACACCTGTCTGCCTCAGATTCAGGATGCCAATGTCCTGGCGGCCACTGCCAGCGCTCCCGATATGCTGATGTCCTTAAACGCTGACAAGTGCGACCTGGTTGTTACAGACCAGCCTACAGGCAAGGGCGCTCTCATCGCTTATCCTAATTTCAAGATGATTGAGTTTGGCGGCGGCGATGCTGATTTCCAGGTGACGGATGAAGATATCAATATCGGTATTTCCTTAAAGAAGGGGAATACAGAGTTAAAGGATGCCATTAACAGCGTTCTCACAAAGATGACAAAGGATGACTTCTCCAAGATGATGGATGAAGCTATCTCTGTTCAGCCTCTGGCAAACTAAGCTGCCGTCAGGCGAAAGTACGTGAAAGAGTAAGGAGAAGGGATATGCCAACAGATTTTTTCGGCCGTGTTATGGTCGTATTCAACCGATACGGTATGTCGATGCTCCAGGGCGCAGGCGTAAGCCTTAAGATTGCCCTGGTAGGTACCCTGGTGGGCTGTATCATAGGCTTTGCCGTGGGTATTGTCCAGACCATACCAAGTGAGCGGGGGGACAACCCGGTTAAAAGGGCCGTGCTCTGGGCTGTGAAACTGATTCTGAACGCCTATGTGGAGTTTTTCCGCGGAACGCCCATGATGGCCCAGGCCATGTTCATTTATTACGGGCTTCTGCCCATGTTAGGAATTAATATGTCTATGTGGGGCGCCGCCTATTTCATTCTTTCCATCAATACAGGCGCTTACATGGCTGAGACAGTCCGCGGCGGAATCCTTTCCATTGACCCGGGCCAGACAGAGGGAGCAAAGGCCATCGGCATGACCCATGTACAGACCATGCTCTATGTGATTCTGCCCCAGGCCCTGAGGAATATCATGCCTCAGATTGGCAATAACCTGATTATCAATATCAAGGACAGCTGCGTGCTCTCTGTTATCGGCGTTACGGAGCTGCTGTATAAGACAAAGGCTGCTGCGGGAGCCCTGTACATGAATTTCGAGGCATATACCATCACCATGATTATATATTTCATCATGACATTCACCTGCTCCAGAATCCTTCGATGGTGGGAAAACAGGATGGACGGCGCGGACAGCTACGACCTGGCCACCACCGACACCCTGGCCCATACCAGCGGTATGTACCGGTTCCCGGATGAAAAGGATAAGAAGAAGGAGGATGCGCGATGAAAGGAGACAGGATATTAGAAATCCGTCATTTGAGCAAAACCTTCGGTACCAATCCTGTGCTTAAGGATATTGACTTTTCAGTCAGCAGCGGGGATGTGACCTGCATCATCGGCGCGTCGGGTTCCGGAAAATCCACACTGCTCAGATGTCTGAATCTTTTGGAAACGCCTACCACAGGCGAAATTATGTACCATGGAACCAATATTGCCGATAAGAAGGTCAATGCGCCCCAGTACCGCTCCAAGGTGGGAATGGTGTTCCAGAGCTTTAATCTGTTTAACAACATGACTGTTTTGGAGAACTGTATGATCGGACAGGTCAAGGTGCTTAAGAAGAACAAGACCGATGCCCACAAGAATGCCATGTATTATCTGGAAAAGGTGGGAATGGCTCCCTATATCAACGCCAAGCCCAGACAGCTTTCCGGCGGACAGAAACAGAGGGTGGCCATTGCCAGGGCATTGGCCATGGAGCCTGAGGTGCTGCTGTTCGATGAGCCCACATCGGCACTGGACCCGCAGATGGTGGGCGAGGTGCTGGAGGTCATGCGCAAGCTGGCCGGAGAGGGCCTTACCATGATTATCGTCACACATGAAATGGCCTTTGCCAGGGATGTGTCCAGCCATGTGGCATTTATGGCAGGCGGCGTGATTGTGGAGGAGGGAGAGCCCTCACAGATATTTGGTGCGCCGAAACAGCTTCAGACCCAGGAGTTTTTAAGCAGATTTATGCATGGGTGACGGAGGCTGGCTGGCCGCGGCCGGCAGCAGGGAGTCCATATGGACCGCAGAACCAGGAAAGTAAGATAATGTGTAAGATGATGCATAGAACGATGCAAAAAACGATGTATAAAACGATGCATAAAATAAAACGGAGCAAAGGCTTAGGGGTCTCGGCTCCGTTTTTTTCATTTGGGCTGCCCTGTCATTATTCCCTGTCCGATGAAACAGCCTTGGTGACATATGGATAGAGGTCCTCATAGGCCTCCTTCTCTGCCTCGTCCTGGGGCAGGGAAGGAATCAGGCCGGTACAGTCCATGGTGGAGCAGGCTTGTATGTCAACGTCAAAATCGTCTTTTTTCTTGTGATCCATTTGGGATTCACCTCCTTGTGATGCGCTTATGATTGAATCTTAACCATAGTTTGCGCAAAGGCGGATGATTCATACTGGCAGATCAAAAGCAGGGCAGCCATTTTTGTCATACGTTATTTTTTGTTTTTTCTTTTAAAGCGGCTTCTACGAAACCTTTAAACAGGGGATGGGGCCGGTTGGGCCTGGATTTAAGCTCCGGATGGGCCTGGGTGGCAATGAACCAGGGATGGCCGGGGAGCTCTATCATTTCCACAATCCGTCCGTCGGGGGACAGGCCGGAGAGCATCATGCCGCATTTTGTAAGCACGGCGCGGTAGTCGTTGTTGACCTCGTACCGGTGCCTGTGGCGCTCATAAATAGTGGCTTCGCCGTACAGGCCATAAGCTTTGGAGGTCTTGTCCAGGACGCAGGGGTAGGAACCCAGCCTTAAGGTGCCGCCGATGTCCTCCACTCCGTTTTGTTCCGGCATCAGATGGATGACAGGATGGGTGGTGGCAGGATTCAGCTCCACGCTGTGGGCATCCGCGTATCCGGCCGCATTTCTGGCAAACTCCACAATGGACAGCTGCATTCCCAGACAAAGTCCAAGGAATGGTATGCGGTGTTCCCGGGCATACTGGATGGCGTGAATCTTTCCGTCAATGCCGCGGTCGCCAAAGCCGCCGGGAACCAGGATACCGCTCACATCTTTGAAGATTTCGGGGGCATTTTCCGGAGTGACTGTCTCGGAATCCACCCATTTGATGTGGACCGCGGCACGGTTGGCCACCCCGGCGTGCTTCAGGGCTTCCACCACGGAAATGTAGGCGTCGTGAAGCTGGATGTATTTGCCTACCAGGGCCACGGTCACATCCTGCTTTGGATGCTTCCAGGCCTCTATCATGGCCCTCCAGTCTGCCAGCTCAGGCTCCGGACAGGGCAGATCCAGGCATTCACAGGCGGACTGGGCCAGATGCTCTTCCTCCATTACAAGGGGTACTTCATAGAGCACGTCCACATCCAGGTTCTGGAGTACGTGATGTTTGGGAACATTGCAGAATTGGGCGATTTTCGTCTTGATGCCGTCGTCCAGGGGGAGTTCGCTGCGGCAGACTAGGATATCGGGCTGAATGCCCATTCCCTGAAGGTCTTTTACACTGGCCTGAGTCGGCTTGGTCTTAAGCTCCTCTGAGGCTTTCAGGTAAGGTATGAGAGTGACATGGATGATGCAGGTGTTGCCTGGGCCTGCCTCATGCTGGAACTGGCGGATGGCCTCTAAGAATGGCTGGCTTTCGATGTCGCCGACCGTGCCGCCGACCTCGATGATGGCGATTTCCGTCTCGTTTTCCGTGTAGTTGCGGTGGAAACGGCTTTTGATTTCGTTGGTAATATGGGGGATTACCTGTACGGTTCCGCCGCCGAAGTCTCCGCGGCGTTCCTTCTGCAGGACCGTCCAGTAGACCTTGCCCGTGGTGACGTTGGAATTCCTGGTGAGGCTTTCGTCGATAAAACGCTCATAGTGGCCTAAGTCCAGGTCTGTCTCGGCGCCGTCATCCGTCACGAAGACTTCTCCGTGCTGGACCGGGTTCATGGTGCCGGGGTCGATGTTGATGTAGGGGTCGAACTTCTGCATGGTCACTTTGTAGCCTCTGGCCTTTAACAGGCGGCCGAGCGATGCCGCAGTGATGCCTTTTCCCAGGCCGGAGACTACGCCGCCGGTTACGAATACGTATTTGACTGGCATGATGGGGATACCTCCTTTTCTTGTTGTGGATAGTGTGTGACTTGTTTGATATAGTATCAAAAAAATAACTGAAACATTATACATCCTCATTGAGAATAAATCCAGGACTTTTTGTAAAAATTTAAGAAAATTAATTGTTCTTTTCTTGATTTATGGGGAGACTGACACTATAATGGTAGAGAATGGGTTTTTGCTGGAAATTGATAGATGACCCATTCAGAGGGAGAATTTGTACAATATGGATAATAATAACAAACAGGACCCGAATATGAAAAGTAACTGGCAGACCATAACCATGCTGGTGGTTGCTGCCATACTTACATTTATCGTGGTCAGCAGTATGAACAACTATCTGAATTCCAAGAAACGTCAGGAGTTGTCCTATAATGAGTTCGTCCAGATGGTGGAAGCCGGCGAGGTGGACTCCATCAAGGTGGGCAGCACGGAAATCACGGTCATCCCTAAGAAGGGTAATACTAAGTATTCCCAGAATCTGGATTATTATGTGGTGAGACTGGAAGGGGATTATGATTTTGTCAACAGGATACTGGATAATAACGTGGTTACCAACCGTGAGAAGAGCGACAGCAGCACCCTTCTTCTGGTCCTGCTGAATTACGCTGTCCCATTCCTGTTCCTGCTGTTCCTTATGAACTTCACCATGAAGCGCATGGGCGGCGGCGGAATCATGGGCGTGGGCAAGTCCAATGCCAAGATGTACGTCCAGAAGGAAACCGGCATCACCTTCAAGGATGTGGCCGGTGAGGACGAGGCCAAGGAGTCGCTGACAGAAATCGTGGATTTCCTCCACAATCCGGGCAAATACACAAAGATTGGTGCCAAGCTGCCCAAGGGCGCCCTCCTAGTGGGCCCTCCCGGAACTGGTAAGACCCTGCTTGCCAAGGCAGTGGCAGGCGAAGCCCATGTGCCTTTTTATTCCCTTTCCGGTTCTGACTTTGTGGAAATGTTCGTGGGCGTGGGCGCGTCCCGTGTCCGTGATTTGTTTAAGAACGCCACTGAGAATGCCCCATGTATTATCTTTATTGATGAGATTGACGCCATTGGACGCAGCCGTGACAGCCGTATGGGCGGCAACGACGAGCGTGAACAGACCCTGAACCAGCTTCTTTCCGAGATGGACGGATTTGATTCCACCAAGGGACTTCTGGTGCTGGGCGCCACCAACCGTCCTGAGGTCCTGGATCCGGCCCTTCTTCGTCCCGGACGTTTTGACCGCCGCGTGGTGGTGGATAAGCCGGACCTGAACGGCCGTATCAATATACTGAAGGTACATTCCAAGGATGTGCTTCTGGACGAATCCGTAGACTTTAAGGAGATAGCCCTGGCCACATCAGGCGCAGTGGGCGCCGACCTTGCCAACATGATGAACGAGGCAGCCATCAATGCGGTTAAACACGGGCGCAACGCAGTGTCCCAGAAGGATTTGTTTGAGGCGGTGGAAGTGGTTCTTGTGGGTAAAGAAAAGAAGGACCGTATCATGAGCAAGGAAGAGCGCCGCATTGTATCCTATCATGAGGTGGGCCACGCTCTTGTAAGCGCGCTCCAGAAGCATTCGGAGCCGGTGCAGAAGATTACCATTGTGCCGAGGACCATGGGCGCTCTCGGATATGTTATGAATGTGCCGGAGGAGGAGAAGTACCTCAACACGAAGAAGGAGCTGGAGGCCAGGCTGGTAGAGCTGATGGCAGGCCGTGCCGCCGAGGAAATCGTATTTGAGACAGTTACCACGGGAGCGGCCAACGATATCCAGCAGGCCACCAACCTGGCCAGGGCCATGGTTACCCAGTACGGTATGTCTGATAAATTCGGCCTTATGGGACTTGAATCCCAGGAGAACCAGTACCTGACAGGCCGGGCCGTATTAAACTGCGGTGATGCAACGGCAGCCGAGATTGACCAGGAGGTCATGAAGATACTGAAGGATTCCTACGATGAGGCCATTCGCCTCCTGAGCGATAACAAGGATGCCATGGACCAGATTGCCGCATTCCTCATTGACAAGGAGACAATTACCGGCAAGGAATTCATGAAGATATTCCGCAGGGTTAAGGGTATTCCTGAGCCGGAGGAACCAAAAGAGGATGATGACAAAGGCACGGCTTCGCAGGAGCTTCATGCAAACCCGGAAACCCAGGCTGACCGGGGAGAGCGGGAGAATCAGGCAGAACAGGCCAATCCGCAGGAGCAGGTAAACCCAGAGGAACAGGCCAATCCGCAGGAGCAGGTGAATCCAGAGGAACAGGCCAATCCGCAGACACAGTCAAATCCGGGAAATCAGTCAGGACCGGAGGTTTCAGACAGAGGCAATGAGCCGGAGAAGAAAACCGAGGATACAGTGTGGAGTCATCCTGGAAATGACAGAAATCTGTAGCATTGAATCATAAAAGCAACAGGCGCCGGGGCTGCGGGGAAGCAGCCCCGGCGCCTGTTTTATAGGATGGAGGGAAGGACGGGAACATCGCAGGATGTTCGTAATTTTTAGCAGAAAATGGTAAGACAGCCGGATAGCCCTTGTACCAGGGAGGATTATTTAGTATAATAATACATATAGAAACCGATGTCCGTACCATTGTAAAAGGGGGCGTTTTTATGGATAATAAGTATGTTAAGATACATACCACCGGCTGTAATGCACCGCTTAAGGTTACACCGGGACACTTTGCCACCAACCATGCCCATATCAATTATTATCTGGATATGACCACCTTAAAGACCAGGCTCAGCGAGGCCCAGGAGATAGCAAGGAGCTTGTCGGGGCTGTTCCTCTATGACACGGTGGTAGATACCATTGTGTGTCTTGAGGGAACCCAGGTCGTGGGCAGTTTCCTGGCTGAGGAACTGACCAGCGCCGGTGTTCTCTCCATGAATGCCCATAAGACTATCTACATCGTGACTCCGGAGTTCAACAGCAACAGCCAGATGATATTCAAGGAGAACATACTTCCCATGATTCGGGATAAGAATGTCATCATCCTGACCGCGTCCGTGACCACAGGCCTGGCACTGAACAAGGGAATCGAGTCCATCCGGTATTACGGCGGCAATCTGAGAGCCATTACCGCTATTTTCAGCGCATTGGAGGAGCTTAACGGATTCAGAATTACATCTATTTTTGGCAGGAAGGATTTGCCGGATTATACGTATTATGACTACAGGGACTGCCCTCTGTGTAAGCAGGGACGGAAGCTGGATGCGTTGGTGAATGCTTATGGGTATACCAGTTTGTAGTGAGGTTTTGTGATATATATAGGATGCAGGTTAAAGCCGGGGAGTGAATGCTCTCCGGTTTTTTTTATTTTGCTCCAGCTTTAGTCTGGTTAAACCAGGACTTTTTTTATTGATTCTGATAATAGAACGTATTTATGCTATAAATTGCTGAAAATGGTCTTGATTTTTAGAAAATGTTATGCTATATTGACAGTAGAAACACTAATCATCATTGATGAGTAGTGAGGGGGTTTATTCATTTAATCCAATATGATTTGCAAGAGAGGAGCAAAAATATGAAATTAGAGGGGAAGGTTACTATCATAACAGGGGCTGGTTATGGTTACGGGATGAGCCGTGGATTTCCCGAAGCATTTGCCAGAGAAGGTTCTCATCTCTCACTAAATTATTATGGCTGTGATGACATGAAAATGAAGTTATGGGCGCAGGATATGGAAAAGTTGGGTGTACGGGTAATTTTGGCGCCGGGAGATATATCACAGGAGGAAACAGCTGAAAGGTTAATACAGCGTACCTGGGAAGAATTTGGGCATATAGATGTTTTAGTCAATAACGCTGGGATTACAGGCCCTAAATCTATAGTTGACATGACAATTGAAGAATGGGACAGAATGATAGCTGTCAACTTAAGAAGTTTTTTTCTGACATGTAAGTATGTAGTACCGATTATGATGAAACAGAAAAGGGGCCGCATTATTAATATTGCTTCACAGATTGCCCAGAAGGGGGGGACGGATCATTGCCATTATGCAGCGGCTAAGGCAGGAGTCATAGGTTTGACAAAATCACTGGCATGGGATTTGGGCAAATTTGGTATTAATGTTAATTGCATTGCACCGGGTCCTATTAATACACAGATGATGGAAAGCGTATCAGATGAGTGGAGAAAAGATAAGATGAAGGATTTGGCTATACCACGTTTTGGAGAGATAGAAGAAGTTGTACCATCTGCTATATTTTTAGCCAGTTCACCAGATGGAGATTTATACACAGGGCAGACCTTGGGACCAAACTGCGGAGATGTGATGCTTTAATTGATGTTACCATGGCTGGAGAAAGGGATAAATATGAATGATGTCTTGTTGGAAATGAAGGAAATCAATAAGTCTTATTCAGGAGTTCAGGTACTCCATAATGTTAACCTGAAAGTGCGAAAAGGAGAAATCCATGCGCTTATGGGAGAAAATGGTGCTGGAAAATCCACACTTATTAAAATTATTACGGGTATTGTACAGGCGGATTCCGGAGAGAAGACATATAAAGGGGAACCATTGAATATCAGTCATCCTTCCCAAATATACCATTATGGCATTGGTATCGTTCATCAGGAATTTAACCTGCTTCCGGATTTAAATGTTGCACAAAATATATTTATCGCGAGAGAACCAATGAAGAAGTTTGGTTTTGTAGATGAAAAAAAATCAGATCAGGATGCACAGAAATTGTTAGACAGACTTCAGCTTAAGATTGATATACATAAGAAAGTCATTCAGTTGAGTGTGGCAGAACAGCAGTTGGTGGAGATTGCAAAGGCGCTTTCGTACGATTGTGAGCTACTTATTTTGGATGAGCCTACGTCAGCATTAGCGGACTCAGAGGCTGAGGTTTTATTTGGTATTCTGGAACATCTCAGAGAACAGGGAGTTGCCATTATATATGTTTCCCATAGGATGAGCGATATAAAACGGATTGTTGACAGGGTAACGGTTTTGCGTGACGGGCATTTCATTGGAGAGCACCTGCTGAGTGATATCACAGAAGAACAACTGATAAGTGAGATTGTGGGCAGGAAACTGGAGGCATATTTCCCAAAGAAGCCGAAATATAAGAGGGGTGAGCAGACACTGGAGGTTAAAGGGCTTTCTGTAAAAGGCTTACTGGAGGATATTAGTTTCGAGGCTTATAAGGGAGAAATATTGGGAATTGCTGGTCTCATGGGTGCAGGAAGGACGGAATTAGCTCATGCAATATTCGGAAAATTGCGCCCGACCGCTGGTGAAATTATTGTTCACGGAAAAAAACAAAAATTTGATTCACCTCAAAAAGCCATCCGGGCAGGAATAGGATATACCACAGAGGACCGGAAGAGGGATGGCTTAATGCTCAATCAGGATATCAAGAGCAACATCCTTATTTCATCATATGACCAACTTGTCAATTTTTGGGGGCTGGTGAAAGAAGGAATGGCTAACAGGAGAACAGATGAATATATAGAAAAAATGAATATAAAGACCACGGGCCGAAATCAGAATATCGGTTCTCTGAGTGGAGGGAACCAGCAGAAAGCAGTATTAGCTAAATGGTTAAGCGCCAATGTAGATATTTTCTTTTTTGATGAGCCTACCAGAGGAATAGATGTGGGGGCCAAGATGGAAATTTACCAATTAATGTATACTTTGGTGGAAAACGGTGTGACCGTAATCATGATATCGTCAGAGTTACCTGAAATACTGGGAATGAGCGACCGGATATTAGTAATGAGCCATGGAAAGTTAGCGGCAGATTTAGATATCAGTGAGGCAACCCAGGAAAAAATATATTATTACGCTTCACAAGAATAGGAGGGGATACGAATGAAAGAAAAGACGCAGCAATTATCGGCTACCCATATTGGGGTTACAAGATTAAAATCAATCCTGGGAAAAGCAAGTATTTTATTAGGGCTGCTGCTGTTATGCACATTCTTCTCTTTTACGGCCAGGAATTTCCTTACACAGAAAAACCTGCTGAACATAGCATTGCAGACCTCTATTATTGCAATCGTTGCCATTGGGCAGACTTATACTATTACAGGAGGCGGTATAGACCTTTCTGTGGGTTCTGTGGTAGGACTTTCAAGTATCGTGGTATCTATGCTGCTTGTGCATGATGTAAGTATTCCTATAGCAATTCTCATGGCTATTGCAGCAGGCTTGACTTGCGGGGCAATCAATGGATTTATCATTGCATATGGAGGAATTGCTCCCTTTATAGCAACACTAGGTATGCTGAGCATTGCCAGAGGTATTGTATATGTAGCTTGTGATGGAGTGCCTATTACCGGACTGCCATCGGAATTCAGTGTCCTGGGAGCAGGAAGAGCATTTGGAACCATTCCTGTTCCAATCATAATCCTGTCGGTATTGGCAGTTGTTATGGGAATCATATTTCATAAGTCTAAATTTGGCAGACATATTTTTGCTTTGGGAAGTAACGAAAATACAGCATACCTTTCTGGTGTAAATACAAAAAAGGTGAAGTTTATGATGTATCTGTGTTGTAGTCTTATGGCAGCAATTGCGGGTATAATCCTGACATCCAGGGTGATTTCTGGTCAGCCTAATTCTGGAGAAGCATATGAGACTGACGCAATTGCAGCAGCTGTAATTGGTGGTGCGAGCATGTCAGGAGGTCAGGGCAGTATAATAGGGACATTAATAGGCGCGTTAATGATGGGAGTTTTAAACAATGGACTTAATCTGCTGGGTCTATCTTATTTTTATCAGAAGATTGCCATTGGTATGGTAATTATCGCAGCAGTATACATTGATATGTTGAGAAGCAGGAAAAAGTAATAGAGGGGAGGGTAGAGAGAGTACAGAAGTCTGATATTGATGTGAGTGTAGCAATGTTAATAATGTAAATGACAATGTGTAAAGGAGAGTAGCAAATGAAAAAAGTATGGGGTTTTACATTGGCGGCAGCACTGGTCATTAGTATGCTCGCAGGATGCGGAGCGCAGAAACAGGCGGAGGAAAAAAAGGATACAGCAGCGCAGACACAGGCACAGACGGAAAAGGAAAGCACTGCACAAAAGGAAAACGCTGCACCAACTGAGGCAAAAGAAGATGCGGAGAAGGTAATAGCGGTTATTCCGAAATCACTTTTGTTTGACTATTGGCAGTATGTAAGAATTGGGGCCCAGAGCGCTGGACTGGATGAAGGATATGCAATTGACTTCCAAGGGACCAGGACAGATACTGATTTGGAAGGTCAGGTAAAATTGGTTGAGGATTTTATACAGAGAGGTGTATCGGCTATTGTCATATCTCCTGTGAATCCCGATGGTATGGTACCAGTTCTGCAGCAGGCGGAGGATGCTGGTATTCCGGTTATTATTATGGATGGAAAACTAAATGCTGATTTTCCGCGTTCAACAGTAAGTACAAACGATGAAGCAGCAGGAAAATTTGCAGCGGAGAAATTAAAAGAGCTGGCAGGTGATGCAGGCGGAACGTTTGCAATTGTATCTGCAGTACCGGGCGCTGTACAGGAGGGCGGCAGGGAGAAAGGTTTTTCCGATGAACTGGGAACCTATCCAAATTACAAAATTATAGGTACATATTATGGTAAGGGAGACAGGAATCAGACTTATAATATCACACAGGATATACTGACGTCCAATCCTGATATTACCGGGTTCTATACGGTAAATGAAGGTTCATCGGCTGGTGTTACCCTCGGGGTGCGGGAGGGAGATTTAAAGGAAAAAATATTTGTTGCTTTTGACCCATCCACGGAAGTTCTTGACGCCATACGTGATGGTTATGTGGATGGTGCAGTGGCCCAGAATCCGTACCTGATTGGAAGAACTGCAGTGCTTAATGCCATCAAGGTATTGAATGGTGAAACAGTTGAGAAAAAGATTGATGTGCCGGTAACGTGGGTTACCATTGACAATCTGGATGATCCGGAAATTCAGAATGTATTGAAACCGGAAGAAGTCATTAAATAGAGGAGTAAGATTATGAGCAGAAGAGTGATTGATTTAACATTGGAAATTACAAGCAACATGCCGGCACAGGATGCGTTTCCAGGTAATATTTATGTACAGTTGGTATCCCATGAGGAATCCAGAAGGACGGAATCCGGTACACCTGAGGACCCGTTTACCTCTACGTGGAATTATATTGGCATGGTAGAACATATTGGGACGCATGTGGATGCCTTCTTTCATATGAATCCCAAAGGACTGAGTGTAGACAGAATGCCTCTGGATATGTTCTTCGGCAAAGCAGTCTGTTTTGATATGACACATATACCGGAACGCGGAGAAATTACAGCAGAAGATATGGAGAAGGCACAGGAGGCAACAGGAGTAAAAGTAGACGGTCATATAGTCCTTTTGGCTACAGGAATTCACGATAAGTATTTCCCGGACAAGAAGATACTGTCTGTGAATCCTGAAATAACTCCTGAAGCAGTTAAATGGCTTGCAGACCATAATTCCAGACTGCATGGTGTAGAGGGACCGTCAACAGATATTATGGATCTAAATCTGTTCCCGAGCCATCGGGCGTGCAGGAATCTGGGAATTACACATTATGAGTGGCTGATAAATCTTACGGAACTTATAGGAAAAGGAGAATTCATGTTCTATGGCGCTCCTCTGAAATTAAAAGATGGTTCAGGGTCTCCAGTACGCGCATATGCAGTAATAGAGGAATAGAAGGAAGGTAGTGGGATGAAATTTTTCTTGACTGGAGGTACAGGATTTGTAGGAATTAACCTTGCCTACCATTTAGCAGGACTGGGTGATGATGTAGTTATTTACGCGAACCAACCTCTTTTACAGCAGGCGGAAAAGATGTTTGGAAATTGTCCTGGTAAGGTCAGCTGGGTTTGTGGAGATGTATTGGACAAAGCACATATGGAGTCAGAACTGCTGACCAGTAATGCAGATGTGTTTATCCATGCCGCTGTAATAACACCGGGAAGGGAACGTGAAATAAAGCAGTTCGAGCAGATTTTTAGAGTAAACACTTTGGGTACAATTAACGCGTTGGAAGCCGCTAAAAATTGTGGGACAACCAGATTTATTTATGTGAGTTCAGTGGCGGTATATGGAACTTCGTCACAGGAATATGATCCCGTCCGGGAAACAGTACCATTAAAGCCATCAAATGTATATGAAATCAGTAAGTTTGCGTCCGAACACATTGCCCTTCGTTACAGAGAATTATACAATATGGATGTCAGAGCCATTCGGTTAGGGGATGTCTTTGGAGCGTGGGAATTTGACACGGGGGTAAGAGATACGATGAGTGCTCCGTGTCAGACACTGAAGGCAGCTCTGGAACGACGCCATGCAATCCTGCCGAAAGAGGGGATGACAGGCTGGGTATATGTGAAGGATGTCGCAGCATCAATAACAGCATTGGCTAAGGCTGCACCCGGACAGTTAAACCATGTGGTATACAATAGCAGTTCTGTCTACCGATGGTCCATAGCACAGTGGTGCGATATGCTGGCAAAACGATATTATGGATTTACATATGAGATTGGAACACCTTCGGAAGCAAATATCAAATTTCATGCATTGATGGATAATGGTATGTTTGATGTCTCCAGATTGCGGGAAGATACAGGATTTATTTCACAGTATGGTTGCAGAGAAGCATTTGAAGATTATACCAGCTGGGCGGACAGCTATCCTGATTTGGTGAGGCAATAAAAAGAGGAGGAACTAACAAATGGCAGATTATTTCATAGGTCCTGAGAGAGAAAACTTACATGGGCATTTATCCAATAAGATACCTCCAGCCTTAAGAATACGTTCTGGTGATACTGTGACCTTTTCAACATTGGAAGGAGATTGGAGACTGGAGCGCCCTGCCAAGCCGGAATCTTCCAGCGGTCTGTTTTTTCCGAGAAAGCTTCCGGAAGACTGTGGTCATGCTCTTTGTGGACCAATTTACATTGAGGGAGCCAGACCAGGGATGACCCTAGCAGCACATTTGGAAAAGATTGTTCCATCAGATTGGGGGTGGAGCCGTGTGGGGGATGGGGATTTGGATCATCTGAGACGAATTGAATGCCAGGAGGGAGAATACTTTCTCATATGGGATTTGGATAAGAAAAGAGGAACGTGTAGGAGTCATAGAGGGCATCAGGTCGCAATGAGTCCATTTATGGGGGTTTTGGCGGTTGCTCCGGATAGTGTTGAACCAGTTTCTACACATCCTCCGGGACTGCATGGGGCTAATCTGGATTGCAGAGAATTGATAGAGGGGAGTACCTTGTACCTGCCTATATTTACGGAAGGAGCACTGTTCTCAGTTGGAGATGGACATGCGGCCCAGGGAGATGGCGAATCAGGCTGTACAGCCATTGAATGCCCTATGAAGGAAGTCAGGATCAGATTGGAGATTCAAGAGGGGAGTTTTGGCTCCCCAGTGGCCGATACACCTGGGGGGTGGGTCGCATTTGGATTTTCAGAAAGTCTGACAGACGCCTCCTACAATGCGCTTGGTAATATGGCACTCTTGATGGAACGGTTATATGGGTATGAATACAGAGAGGCGTTATCAATGTGTAGTGTGGCAGTGAATCTTCGTATTACACAGATTGTTAATGGAATACGGGGCGTACATGCCATATTGCCTAAGGGCAGCATTTTCCAGTAAAGAGATAGGAATATTGATTTTTACTGATTTTCCATTTATAATGATGGTATTATGTAAAAGGTTGAACGACAATAGGACGGGAAATGGGTAGAAAAAATGAGTAATGTACTATTTATGCACGATATGAAGAAAATTGAGAAATGCTTTTCTGCTCGCGGTGATTTACTTGAATATATTATTATGGACATCATACTGCAGTATAATGATGTGGTAGGATCGTGGACTCTGAAAAATGAACTCGATATACTTGAAATTCATATAGGGACAGCAACCATTGGCAGAGTGCTTAAAATACTGGATAATAAAGGTTTTACGGTTCCTGTGTCAAATAAAGGAAGGGCTTTGACAAAGAAAGGCATTGATGAAGTTTTGAAGACTCGAAGCCGGATTCATAAGAGTATATTGAGTAATGATATTGTGGATTCGGTAGAGATTACCCATTTTGATGATTTGATTGAAGTGTTGTCAACCAGACTTATCATTGAAAGAGAGGCTACCAGGCTGGCTGTTCAGAATGCTACCCAAGAAGACTTTAAGCAGATGAGTGATGCCCTGGACCAGCATAGAATGCTTCTTAGTAACGAGTTGGATGATTCCAGAGCAGGTCTTGATTTCCATATTTATATTGTTGATGCAGCTAAAAATAAGTTTATGAGTGCTGTGGCTCGTTTATTAGCTTATGAAGAGCATCAGATTGAAGCCAGGGTACCTTCCTTAAGTGCTAAAAAGCATGCCATGGAATATGTGAATGTGCATCAGGAGCTGTTGGAGGCAATACAGGATAGAGATGAAGAGAGAGCTACCCGGTTGATGGAGGAGCATTTGAATCAGATAATTGGTCTGGTTAAAAGAGACAGGGAGATCACTTTATAGTTATGCAAATAGTGATAAAATAATGATGCCGGAACTGCCATATTGTTTTTTTAGAGTGGCAGTTCCGGCATTTATCTTATTTCTTTTTCTTCCCCAGATAAGCCGCCTTCACAGACTCATCTGCCAGCAGCTCCCTGCCGGTGCCTGACAGGGAAATCCGGCCTGTTTCCAGCACATAACCCTGGTCAGCAATACGCAGGGCCATGTTGGCGTTCTGCTCAATCAGAAGAATGGTCACGCCCTGTTTGTTGATTTCCTTTATGATGTTGAATATATCCTGGACAATGAGAGGGGCCAGGCCAAGGGACGGCTCATCCATCATCATCAGCTTTGGATGGCTCATAAGGGCCCTGGCCACGGCCAGCATCTGCTGCTCCCCTCCTGACAGAGTGCCGGCTAACTGCCAGCTGCGCTCCTTTAACCTGGGGAACAGGCTGTAGACCCATTCTATATCCTGGTCCAGGGAATCGGTTCTCAAATAGGCTCCGATTTTTATGTTCTCGATAACGGTCATGTCCGGGAACACCCGCCTGCCCTCAGGGACAAGGGTAATGCCCTTTGACACAATATCAGGGGTATCCATGCCTAACAGCTCTGTACCGTCAAACTGGATGGAGCCTGCCGAGGCTTTTACAAGTCCTGCGATGGCCCGCAGGGTGGTGCTTTTGCCTGCTCCATTGGCGCCTATGAGGGTGACAATGGATTTCTCCGGTACCTCAAAGCTGATTCCCTTTACAGCCTCGATACCGCCGTAATTTACTCTTAAATCATTAATCTTCAGCATCTTCACTCACCCCCAGATATGCTTCTATTACTTTTGGATTGTTCTGGACCTGGTCGGGCGTGCCGTGGGCTATGAGCTTGCCGAAATCCAGCACGTAAATGCGGTCTGATATCTGCATGACCAAATCCATGTGGTGCTCTATCATGAAGATGGTCAGGTGGTAATCGTCCCTGATTTTGTGGATAAAATCAGTCAGGTCCTGGGTTTCCTGTGGATTCATGCCGGCCGCCGGTTCATCCAGAAGGAGCAGGCTGGGACTGGTGGCCAGGGCTCTGGCAATCTCCAGACGGCGCTGGAGTCCGTAGGGCAGGGAGGAGGCGATTTCGTTCTTTAAATGGGCCAGTCCCTGCATTTCCAGAAGCTCCATGGACTCTTCCCGCATGCGTTTTTCCTCAGCATGGTTGAGGCGCAGTGTGGCTGAAAACACATTCTGCTTTGCCCGCATATGTTTGGCAATCAGGACGTTTTCAAAGACAGTCAGGGCGCCGAAGAGACGGATGTTCTGGAAGGTCCTGGCAATGCCCAGCTTGGTAACCTGGTCCGGTGTCTTGCGCACGGGAGTCAGGTCCGTGGGGGTTATATCGCCCTCATAGAGGCGCCGCATTTTGCCCTGGGGCGTATCGGCCAGTATGACCTCACCGTTAAAGGATACGGAACCAAAGGTGGGCTGGTAAATACCTGTGACACAGTTGAAAGCAGTGGTTTTGCCTGCCCCGTTGGGCCCGATGAGGGCCACGATTTCGTGTTCATTTACATCCAGGGTCAGTCCGTTCACTGCCACGACGCCGCCGAACTGCATGGTGATGCTCTCCATATGCAGTACATTTTTTACGCTGTTTTCCATGTTGTTCATCAGTGGATGCCTCCCTTCTTGGCGGAAGAGGGCTTTTTCCTGCCTCTCTTAAACTTGCCGGGAATGCCCCGTATGAGCCGGAACAGTCCGTCCCAGGAGAATTCGTGGTTTCCCATGATACCGCGGCTGTAGAAGAGCACAACCGCCATCAAAAGGATGGAGAAAATGACCATACGGAATCCGGAGCGGAACAGGGGAACACTTACCCCGGCAATGGTCAGTGGATCGTCGAAGAAGCGCAGCAGCTCCCTGCCTGCGGTGACCAGGAATGCGCCTGCCACGCTGCCTGTAACGCTGCCGATGCCGCCTAAGACCACAATCAGCAGGATATCATATGTAAGGGCTACCTGGAAGGTTTTGGAGTCAATGGATCGCATAAACATGGCCAGCATTCCGCCTCCCACTCCTGTGAAGAAGGAGGAAATCACAAAGGAAAGCTCCTTGTAATGAAAGAGGTTGATTCCCATGGACTGGGCAGCTACCTCGTCCTCCCGGATGGATTTAAATGCCCTGCCGTAGGAGGAGTTAATGAGAAGCACCATCAGGGCAATACACAGGGCGGCCAGGCCGAATACCGCAAAGATATTGGGAAAGCCCGGTATACTCTTAAGACCGTAGGAACCGTTGGTAATGGTGTCAAACATGGGGGCTGCAATGAACGCCCGGATAATTTCCGAAAAGCCAAGGGTTGCGATGGCAAGATAATCGCTCTTTAAGCGCAGTACCGGGATTCCGATAAGGGCAGCCATGGCTGCTGCCGCCAGTCCGCCAAGGAGCAGGGCCACGGGGATGGGCAGCTGGATATTGGCAATGACCGGTGATATGCCGCTTACATAGTATACGCTGGCCCTGGATCCCACCGGGATGGTAAAGATGGCAACCACGTAGGCGCCGATGGCCATAAATCCTGCCTGGCCCAGGGAGAACAGGCCCGTAAAGCCGGTCAGCAGGTTCATGGAAACAGCCACCACCGCATAGATGGCGCTTCTCTCCAGAATGGATATCTGGTAGCTGTATTCGGCAGTGTCAGACTGCAGGAATGCAAGGAAACCGATGATTATTACCAGGGCAATGAGGGTATATAGTTTGTTCTTGTTCTTTGTCATATTCTTCATGTCCGCCACCTCACACTTTATCGGTCGTCTTCTCACCAAAGAGTCCTGTGGGACGGATGAGAAGCATGACAATCAACAGGATAAACGTAAATGCATCGCTGAAGGTAGACTGTCCCATGGCCACCAGGGCTGTCTCTCCAAGCCCCAGGATAAAGCCTCCGATGACAGCTCCGGGAATGCTGCCGATTCCTCCGAACACGGCAGCCACAAAGCATTTTAAGCCCGGAAGGGCGCCGGAGAAGGGGAATACGGTCATACGGTCCGTAAAATATAAAATGGATCCGATACCGGCCAGCAGGGACCCCACTGCGAAGGTAAAGGTGATGGTCTTATTGATTTTAATGCCCATAAGGGAGGCTGTCTCGTAATCCTTGGAAACCGCCCTCATGGCCATGCCTATTTTGGTGTGGTTAATCAGCAGAATGAGAAGATAGACCAGCACCAGGGTCAGGACAGGGGTCAGGAAGGTGACAAAGGAGGCGGACAGTCCGCCTATCCGGAAGATTTTCTTTAAGAAAGGAATCTCCGGATACCCTTTGGGCAGGGCGGTAAAGAGGTAGGTGGCCAGATTCTGCAAAAGGTAGGAAACGCCGATGGCTGAAATCATAACAGACATTCTGGGTGCGGATCGCAAGGGGCGGTAGGCCACCCGCTCTATGGTGACGCCCAGAAGAATGGTCACAATCAGGGTGACGGGAATGGCAATGAACCATGGCAGGCTTGCCATTGCAAAAATCATAAAGTATCCGGCCATCATGAAGATATCGCCGTGAGCGAAATTGATGAGGCGGAGGATGCCGTAGACCAGGGTATAGCCTATGGCAATGAGCGCATAGGCCCCGCCAAGGGAGATGCCGGTCAGGCATTGCTGAAGAAATGTTGTTAAACTCATATGAGTCTGCCTCCTGTGTTTTTATAGTAAGGTCCGTATCCAGAAATCCGTTAAAACATGCAACCAGCCCTGGAACGTCCAAGGCTGGTTAAGACTAAAGGCAGCAGCGTTTGCCGCCTGCAGCCCTGTATCCATATGTAATTCGCCAGATGCCCTATTCCACAGTAGTGGTGGTCAGGAACTGGAACCTGCCGTCCTTGATGGTCTTAATGAACGCGATATCTTTGTTGGCATCGCCGGTCTCATTAAATGTGATGTTTCCTGTTACGCCGTCAATCTCTACATTCTTAAGGGCGTCGCGGATGGCGGTGGTATCGGTGGATCCTGCGTCCTCTATGGCCTTGATGGCAGCCAGGTAGGAATCGTAACCCAGGGCGGAGACAGCCGGGATAATGTCTTCCTGCTTTTCCTTTACCAGATATTCCTTGAAGCCCTTGATGAAGGCCGCAGCCTCGTCGTTAGCCGGTTCCGCCTCGTCAAAGAAGGTGGAGATTACGACTCCTTCAGAGTCGGCGCCCGCGTTCTCGATGATGGTGGAGTTCTCCCATGTATCGCCGGCAGCAATGGTAGCCGTGATTCCCAGCTCCCTGGCCTGCTTGATGATTAACGGGGCAGTGGTGATGGAGGACGGGGCAAAGATGATGTCGGGGTCAGCCGCCTTTATGTTGGTCAGGATGGCCTTGAAATCAGTCTGGTTTGTCTGGAACTGTTCCTCGCTGACAATGTTGCCGCCCAATTTTGCAAAGGCTTCCTTAAAATAGGATCCAAGACCAGAGGAATAGTCATCGCCCAGCTGGGTAATCACGGCAGCGCTCTTTGCGCCGTTCTGGAATGCGTAATTCGCCATGACCGTGCCCTGGAAGGGGTCGATGAAGCATACACGGAAATAATAATCATTTCCCTCGGTTACCTGTGGGTTGGTACAGGAACAGCCGATGGCCGGAATCTTGGCGTCTGCGAAGATCTGTCCGGCTGCAATGGACACGCCGGAGCCGTAGCTTCCCAGCACCACGCTGACCTTTTCGCTTACCAGCTTCTGGGCCGCGTTCACAGCCTCGGTCTTATCGGATTTGTTATCTACCTCCACCAGCCTGACAGCATATTCCTCGCCGCCTATGTTGACGGTGGGGTGCATCTCGTTGGCATAGCGGATACCCAGTACTTCCTGATAGCCTCCGCCTCCGTTCTCACCGGTGGTCGGCTCGAACACGCCGATTTTGATGACTTTTTCGTCTGATTTCTTGCTGCCGCACCCTGCCAGGGCACTGGCTGCCAGGCATGCCGCCATGGTCACTGCTGCTACTTTTCTGATTCTCATAATACATTCCTCCTGTTTCATTGAATTTATCCCGGACCAGTTTATTTTGCGTGTTCACCTCACAAAGACAACTGTCCTCAATAGGAAAACAATGAGTATATTATAACAGAAATCAGAAAAAATTCAAGAAAATTCAGGAAATACTTTATATTTTAGTGCCAGGATTCCGTTTTGGCAGCTGTTGGAAGTGATTTTTGTAGGCCCTGAGAAAGGTGGAGTAATGGCTGAAGCCGGAACGGAAGCAGGCGTCCGTGGCATTTACCCCCTCACCCAGCAGGTCCCTGGCATAAATCAGGCGCTTTTCGGTGATGTAATTTCCTATGGTACATCCTGTTTCTTCTTTGAAAATACGCATCATATGGTACGGGCTGATGCAGCTTAAGGAGGACAGTGTCCCGATGCTCAGGTCCTCGTCCAGATGTTCATTTATATAGGATATAAGGCCGGAGACCCGGTAGTTTAAGACACCCGTGGGAAGGTACTGGGCCTTGTCATCCATGGAGGCCCTGTTCAGCTCCACCAGAAATTCCAGGCATAAAAGGCGGCTCATGAGGGGACCGGCAAACTCTTCCTGCTGCCAGTTCTGGGAGCGTTCCAGCTGCTTTAAAAGGGAGAGCATGTTCGCCCGGACCTCCTTCTTCAGCCTGAGAACATTAGAATGACGGTAGGCTGCCGTGGCAAAACACCGGTCCAGGGAATCTTCGTTTTCTCTGTGCCGGTCCAGAAAATCCTGGGACAGGTAAAGGATCTGCCGCTCATAGGGCTGCCCCGAGTCCACCTCGGGCCGGTGGATCTGCCCCCGCCCCACCAGCACAATATCAAAGGGGTGAAGGGAATAGGAGCGTCCTTCTATGACATAGTTGACCTTTCCCTCCAGCAGCACCATGATTTTCAGGAAATCGTGATAGTGGAATTCATAGCAGGGACTTACCTTATCTTTTAAATGGAACAGCCGGAAGTCCTCTTTCAGGAATCCCTGGCGCTCAAACGCAGGGGCGTCATCTGTGATGGGCATGGAACCGTTACCTCCTTTTTGCATGCCGTGTCTCCGTGTGATGGAAACATCGTTTGTGGGGATATTTTAAGTATAAAATAAATACAGCATTATTTGCAATATAAAATAGCAATATATCTATATTATTATCAAAAAATGCTTGATAAAATAATGGTAAAGTTAACAGCCGGCGGAGTGAGTCAGGAGCCGGCAATGAGTACCGCTAAAACAGACCGCAGACAGGGAGGATATCTATATGAGGATTGTAGTGGAAAAATATCATGGACTGGGAAATGATTATCTGGTATACGACCCCAATAAAAACAAACTGAAGCTGACCCCTTCCAATGTACAGCTTATGTGCAACCGCAATTTCGGGGTGGGTGCCGACGGGATTCTGGAGGGACCTGTTCTGGACGGTGAGCAGATTTCCATGGTGGTATGGAATCCGGACGGCAGTGTGGCGCAAAAGAGCGGAAACGGGGTCCGGATTTTTGCCAAATATTTAAAGGACGCAGGGTATGTACAGAAAAAAGATTTTACCATTTCCTCCCAGGGCGGCGAGGCGTCCATCCATTATCTGAACGAGGAGGGCACCCGGTTAAAGGCATCCATGGGAAAGGTATCCTTCTGGAGCGACGATGTGCCGGTGGAGGGACCCCGCAGGGAAATCATCAACGAGACCATGGTGTTTGGCCGGATTCCCTATCCTGTTACCTGCCTGTCCATCGGCAATCCCCACTGCGTTATCCTTATGGATGAGATTTCAAAGGATTTGGTGTGCAGGATTGGAAGGTATTCTGAGAGCGCCAGGCAGTTCCCGGAGAAAATCAACACACAAATCATGAAGGTACTGGACCGGACCCATATCCAGACCGAAGTGTACGAACGGGGAGCGGGCTACACACTGGCTTCCGGCAGCGGCTGCTGTGCGGCTGCGGCTGCGGCCTACCGTCTGGGGCTTACGGATCCCAAGATGTTTGTGCAGATGCCGGGAGGCACCCTGGAGCTGGAGATTGACGGGGAAGGTGTGGTCCACATGACCGGAGATGTGGGATATGTGGGTGCCGTCAAACTGGGAAGCCATTTCACAGAACAGCTTCGCGCGTTAAAGTGATATCAAAAAAATAGAGGAAATTCATTGACAAATGAAATATCTGCTGATATATTTTTTATAACAAAAAGCAGGGGTAAGGGAAGGATGACGAGGGCGTCTTAAGGGGGCTCTGTCCCTGCCCGGTGGATTTTAAGGAGGCGGGAGCATGGTAATAGGTTCCCGCCTCTGCGTGTTTGTGGGTATCACAGTTTGCAAGAGAGGGAGATTATTATGAGCAAATACAGTAAAGAGGACATCATGCGTATGGTGGAAGAGGAGGATGTGGAGTTTATCCGCCTCCAGTTTACGGATATCTTCGGAATGCTTAAGAATGTGGCCATCACCGCCAGCCAGCTTGAAAAGGCGTTGGATAACCGCTGCATGTTCGACGGATCTGCCATTGAAGGGTTTGTGAGGATTGACGAGTCGGATATGTACCTGTATCCGGATTTGGATACCTTTGAGGTCTTTCCGTGGAGGCCCCAGCAGGGCAAGGTGGCCAGGTTTATCTGCGACGTGTATAACCCGGACGGGACCCCGTTTTCCGGCGATCCGAGGTATGTGCTCAAACGGGCTGTCAAGCGGGCGCAGGACATGGGATATGTGCTCAATGTGGGTCCGGAATGTGAATTCTTTCTCTTTCACACGGACGAGGAGGGAAGGCCCACTACCAGCACACATGAGATGGCGGGATATTTTGACGTGTCTCCCATTGACCTGGCGGAAAATGTCCGCAGGGATATTGTGCTGAACCTGGAGGAGATGGGATTTCAGGTGGAGGCCAGCCATCATGAGATTGCGCCGGCCCAGCATGAGATTGATTTCCAGTACACGGACGCGCTTCGGGCTGCGGACAATATCATGACCTTTAAGATGGCGGCAAAGACCATAGCAAAGCGCCACGGACTCCATGCCACCTTTATGCCGAAGCCCAGAGAGGGTATGAACGGATCCGGCATGCATATCAATATGTCGCTGTCAGACAAGGAGGGCAGGAACCTGTTTGCGGATGACCAGGATGCTTTGAGGCTGAGCAGGGACGCCTATTATTTCATGGCCGGCATTCTTAAGCACATGAAGGCCATGACCATCCTGACAAATCCGCTTGTGAATTCCTATAAACGGCTGATTCCGGGATTCGATGCGCCCATTTATATTGCCTGGTCACCTACCTCCAACCGCAGTTCCCTGATTCGTATACCATCCCCCAGAGGGGAGAGTACGCGCATTGAACTGCGGTGCCCGGATTCTGCCATGAATCCGTATCTGGCCCTGGCGGCCTGCCTGTCGGCGGGACTGGACGGAATTGAAAAGAAAACCGGACTTCCTGCATGTGTGGAGGGAAATATGTTCACCATGGAGCCGGAGGAACTGAGGGAACGCAACGTGGAGCGGATTCCCGAAACCCTTGGGGACGCCATCGAGGCATACAGCGGGGATGTTTTTATGAAGGAGGTGCTGGGAGAGCACATTTACACCAAATATCTGGAGGCCAAGGAGCAGGAATGGAGGGATTTCCGGGCTCAGGTAACGGATTGGGAAGTGAGCCAGTATCTGTATAAATACTGATGGCGCCGGCAGTTGTGAATAAGGTTTTACCTGGAGGTGGGACATGTGACTAACATCATCGTAGCGTTTTCCAAGCCGGAGGACGGGAAGAATATAAAGAGCATATTGGTCCGAAACGGTTTCCAGGTAGTGGCAGTCTGCACCTCAGGCGGTCAGGCCCTGTCGGCTGCGGACTGTCTGAACGGGGGAATCGTGGTGAGCGGTTACCGGTTTGAGGATATGATGTACGACGAGCTGCGCCAGTGCCTGCCGGGAGATTTTGACATGCTTCTGATTTCATCGCCTGCCAGGTGGGGCGGACAGTGCCCGGACAGGGTTATCTGCCTGCCCATGCCCCTTAAGGTCCACGACCTCTTAAATACCCTGGAGATGATGGTGCAGGCCCAGGAGAGGATCCGCAGAAGGAGAAGAAGCAGGCCAAAGGAGCGCAGCAGGGAGGAGCAGGATATCATAACAGAGGCAAAGACACTGCTGATGGAACGGAACAATATGACGGAGTCGGAAGCCCACAGATATATACAGAAATGCAGCATGGACAGCGGCACCAATCTGGTGGAGACAGCACAGATGGTAATCAGCCTCATCCATGTGTGACGGGGACGGATAAGGGAAAGAATGATTAGAATGCCGGTAATACGGCAGGATGGAGACGGATATGGAATTTACAAAAATGCAGGGAACAGGTAATGATTATGTGTATGTGGACTGTTTTAAGGAGACGGTGAGGGATCCGGCAAAGACAGCCATCTATGTGAGCGACCGCCATTTCGGCATCGGGTCCGACGGATTGATTCTCATATGCCCCTCCCGGACAGCGGACTGCAGAATGGAGATGTACAACGCGGACGGGTCCCAGGGAATCATGTGCGGCAACGGTGTGCGCTGCGTGGGTAAATACGTTTACGACCATGGTCTGGTGGATAGGGATAAAAGGACTATCACAGTGGAGACACTGGCAGGGATCAAGACGCTGGAGCTGGAAATTGAGGATGGAAAGGCAGTGTCCGTTACCGTGGACATGGGGGAAGCAGCCCTCACATCCAGGCTGCCGGAGGATATCACGGTAGACGGGAAGGAATACCGGTTTGTAGGAATCAACGTGGGAAATCCCCATGCAATCTATTATGTGGACCAGGTGGACTGTCTGGATTTGGAGCGGATTGGACCGGCCTTTGAGAACCATGAGCGGTTCGCGCCTGACCGTGTGAATACGGAGTTTATCCATGTGGCGGACCGTAAGCACCTTGAGATGCGGGTGTGGGAGCGGGGAAGCGGCGAAACCTGGGCGTGCGGCACAGGCGCCACGGCCAGCGTCATGGCCTCCATCCTCATGGGATATACGGAGGATGAGGCGGAGGTGGCTCTGCGCGGAGGAAAACTGGTGATACGGTATGAAAGGGAGTCGGGCCATCTGTTTATGACAGGGCCGGCCGTGGAGGTGTTCCGGGGCTCTATTGACATACCCGAAGAAATATATTATGATTGATAAGGCGAATTTTATCAGTTAATACTTTAAAGCGAAAAATGTTCAATATACACTCTCAGGAACCAGACGCGCGACGGCGCGCGTCCTGGTACACCTTTTGCGGCACGGCGGCGGACATGGAAAAGACATGGCGCTGTATCCTGCGGCAAAGGGCGTATCCGGTTTTTGGGGGTGTTTTCATATTTCAGACAGGCAGAGGCCAGGAGGAAGCACACATGTTTAAGATCAACGAGAATTATTTGAAGCTGCCGGGAAGCTATCTCTTTTCCGCCATTGCGAAAAAAGTGGCTGCATATGAAGAGGCTAACCCGGACAGGCAGGTTATACGGCTGGGAATCGGGGATGTGACACTTCCCATTGCCCCGGCCATTGTGGAAGCCATTCACAAGGCGGCGGACGAGATGGGACAGGCCAAGACATTTCACGGCTATGCGCCGGATTTGGGTTATGCCTTTTTACGGGAGACCATTGTGGAAAAGGATTACAGGTTATGGGGCTGCCATGTGGAGGCAGACGAGATATTTGTATCGGACGGAGCCAAAAGCGACTGCGGCAATATCCAGGAGATATTCAGCGAGGACAGCCGCATTGCGGTGTGCGACCCTGTGTATCCCGTGTATGTGGATTCCAATGTCATGGCGGGCCGTACAGGCAGCTATGACCCTGACACGGGCATGTGGAGCAATGTGATCTACATGCCCTGTACGGCGCAGAATCATTTTGTGCCGGAGCTTCCGCAGGAGACGCCGGATCTTATTTACCTGTGTGTGCCCAATAACCCCACAGGCACCACGCTGACCAGGGACCAGTTAAAGGTGTGGGTGGACTATGCAAACAGGGCAGGGGCCGTGATTCTCTATGATGCTGCTTACGAGGCTTATATATCCGAGGAGGATGTGCCTCACAGCATATTTGAGATAGAGGGAGCCAGAACCTGTGCCATTGAGTTCCGTTCCTTCTCAAAAAAAGCCGGGTTCACAGGCGTTCGTCTGGGATTTACCGTGGTTCCGAAGGATTTAAAGTGCGGGGATGTAATGCTGCATTCGCTGTGGGCCAGACGCCACGGCACCAAGTTCAACGGAGCCCCCTATATTGAGCAGAGAGCCGGTGAGGCCGTATATTCCGAAGAGGGCAGCCGGCAGGTCATGGAGCAGGTGGCGTATTATAAGAGGAATGCCATGGTTATCTATGAAGGGCTTAAGGAGGCGGGCTACACTGTATTTGGGGGAATCAATTCGCCCTACATCTGGCTTAAGGTGGAGGACGGGATGGACAGCTGGGAGTTTTTTGACTATCTTCTGGAACAGGCCAATGTGGTGGGAACACCGGGAAGCGGCTTCGGGCCCAGCGGCGAGGGTTATTTCCGCCTGACGGCCTTTGGAACCTACGAGAATACGGTGGAGGCTGTAAAACGGATAAAGGCCCTCAGGAGGTAACAGGGGCAGGAGAACAGGGAGGAAAAGGGTAATATGGATGAGATTGACCGCAAGATACTAAAGCTTTTACAGGACAATGCAAGGGTTTCCCTAAAGACCATCGCAGAGAATACGTTTCTATCCTCTCCGGCGGTATCAGCCAGGATTGAACGCCTGGAAAAGGAGGGTATCATAACAGGCTACCATGCCTCTGTGGACCCGGTGAAGCTGGGGTATCACATACTGGCATACATTAACCTGGAGGTGATACCCGAGGACAAGGAGCAGTTCTATGCCTATGCCCGGGAGGTGCCCCATATACTGGAGTGCAGCTGTGTCACCGGAGGATTTTCCATGCTGTTAAAGGTAGCCTTTAAGAGTACCATGGAGCTGGATATGTTCATAGGACAGCTGCAGAAATTCGGCAGGACAAGCACACAAATCGTATTTTCCACCCATGTTGGTCCCAGAGGAGTGGATGTGGACGAAATTTAGTTCCAGGTTCAGTCAACATTTGTCTTACTTTCACATATGGTATAATGTAGAGTCATATATGAAGGAGAATCTGGTATGACAGATGTTAAGAGAGTCATAATTGATGCCGGCCACGGCGGCGAAGAGCCGGGCGCCATGTACGACGGGCGCCGGGAAAAAGACGATACCCTGCGGCTGGCTCTTGCCATAGGACGGATATTGGAAAATAATGGGGTGGATGTGGTATATACAAGGACCACGGATGTATACGACACGCCTCTTGAGAAAGCCCGGATAGCAAACCAGTCAGGGGCCGATTATTTTGTGTCCATTCACCGGAATGCATTCCCGGTACCGGGAACTGCAAGCGGCGCCATGACGCTGGTGTATGAGGATGCAGGTGTGCCGGCCATGCTGGCGGATAATATCCAGCGCAATCTGGTGGAAACAGGGTTCAGGGACCTGGGAGTACAGGAGCGCCCCGGTCTTATCGTGCTGCGAAAGACACAGATGCCTGCTGTGCTGGTGGAAGCGGGATTTATTGATAATCCGGATGACAACCGGTTTTTTGATGAGAATTTTGATGCCATTGCCCAGGCCATAGCAGACGGTGTGCTGGAAACCATCCGGCAGCAGGAGGCGCAGAGACCGGAATATTATCAGGTCCAGGTAGGAGCCTTCCGCACCAGGATGCCGGCAGACAGGCTGGTGAATGAACTCCAGGCCAGCGGCCTTCCGGCCTTCCTGGTTTACGACGACGGACTGTACAAGGTAAGGGTTGGCGCTTTCCTCAATATGGACTATGCGGTACAGATGGAGAGGAACTTAAGAAACATGGGATATCCCACTGTGCTGGTGAGGGAACGGGCCATATACTGATGAATTTAATTGTAAATAATTTCTAAATATAGACAGGTTAATGCCGCAGGCCAAATTCTCATGGATTTGGCCTGCGGCAGCTTTACATATCACCAGTTCCAGCGCCCGTAGCGCAGTGTGACGGAGGAAATGGTTTTCACTAACGGATCCGACATCTGGCCGGGAAGAAGGCGCCATCTCCAGTTGGTGCCCACAGTGGAGGGGGTGTTGATGCGGCAGTCATTGTCCAGGCCCATATAATCCTGAAGGGGGATGATGCACATTCTGGCCTGGCTGCGCATAATCAGGCTGATAAAGGACATGTGCAGACGGCTGGCGGGGGTACAGCTGTCACAGAGATAATCCCTGGCCAGCTTCCGTTCCTGGGCTGTGATGGAGGCATACCATCCTTTGATGGTTTCATTGTCATGGGTGCCGGTGTAGGCCACACAGTTTTCAGGGTAGTTATGGGGAAGATAATCGCTGGCGCAGCCGGAATCCCTGGAATCAAAGGCGAATTCCAGTACCTTCATGCCCGGGAATCCGCTGTCCTTTACAAGCTGCCTGACGGAGTCTGTCACGTATCCCAGATCCTCGGCAATGATTTCCTTTTCTCCCAGGGCGCTGCGCACGGTGTGGAAGAAGCCGATTCCCGGTCCCTGCTCCCAATGGCCTCCGACGGCAGTGCCGGAGCCGGCCGGAATGGAGTAGTACTGGTCAAATCCGCGGAAATGGTCAATCCTTACCACATCATACAGTTTATAGCAGTAGGCCAGCCTGGCCAGCCACCATTCATAGCCTGTGCTGCGGTGGTATTCCCAGCGGTACAGGGGATTTCCCCAGAGCTGTCCTGTGGCGGAAAAGCCGTCAGGAGGGCAGCCTGCAACTGCGGTCGGTATATTGTCCCGGTCCAGCTCAAAGAGTTCAGGATGGGCCCATGTGTCGGCGCTGTCCATGGCCACATAGATGGGAATGTCCCCTATGATGCGGATTCCGTTGGCATTGGCATAGGATTTTAGTTTTTTCCACTGCTGGCTGAATTTGAACTGAAGGTATTGATGGAATTCTATGTCGTAGTATAGCTCCCTCCGGTAGTAATCCAGGGCGTTCTGCCAGCGCAGGCGGATGTCCTGTGCCCACCGGGTCCAGGCAGTTCCTTTGAACCGGGCCTTTACTGCCATGAAAAGGGCGTAATCCTGCAGCCACCATCTGTTTTCATCCCTGAATTTCCGAAACTCCGGGTCCAGGCTTATGCTGCTCCTCTCATAGGCTTTTCTCAGCAGGGGGTACCGCTCTTCGTAGACCTTTGCATAGTCCACAAAATCCGGCCGGCTGCCGAAGTCAGCCCGGCTGCATTCTTCCTCTGTAAGGACGCCTTCCTGTATAAGGTCCTCCAGACTAATGAAATAGGGATTGCCTGCAAAGGTGGAAAAGGACTGGTAGGGGGAATCCCCGTAACTGGTGGGCCCCAGGGGGAGAATCTGCCAGTAGGACTGGCCGGCCTCCTTTAAACGGTCCACGAATTCGTAGGCCTCCTTTGAAAAGCAGCCGATTCCGTATTTGGAGGGAAGGCTGGTGATGGATAGTAAGATTCCGCTTTCTCGTTTCATATCTATATGCTCCTTTTTGCAGGCATTGTCCTGTTTAATATTCTGTGATGATTCCAAAATGGTCTGATACAACGGGAAAGGATGTGCCGTCGTATATGGTTCGGGAGGAAATAACCGGCACCCTGCGGCTGGTCCAGATGTAATCAATACGCATTCCCGGTATCTCTCCCTGTTCCCGCCATCCGTCAATGGCATTTGCCACAGTGACGCCTGAATCCCTGGAAGCAGCCAGGTCATATGCGTCAAACCAGCCTGAGGCCAGAATCAGGTCCCGTCCCTGGCCGGTTATGTGGGCCGGTGAGTTGAAATCCCCCATGAGCCACAGACGTTCTTCTGCTAAGGGGGACAGGCCGCTGCTTATGCGGTTCCATTGTCCCTCAAAGGGTTCTTCGCTGTCATTCCACCAACCCATGTGGACACTGTAAAAATATTCATTTCCGTATTCTGTCCGGGTGTTGATTCCAAGTATTTTTCGGGTTTTCCAGTTTTCATAATCCCGGATGCCGGTGATGTAAAACTGGCTGGTCCCCAGTATGGGGGAACGGCTGAGGACGGCCAGACCCTCGTCGTATATCCCGTATCCTACCTTGGCCGGGGTCCAGGTCCACTGGTAGGAAACACCGGCCCGGGCCAGGAGCAACGCCAGGTTAAGGGCGTGGTTGTCTGCGCGTATGACTGCCCGGGAGGCGCAGGGGGAGACTGTGTTTAAGTCTTTGGCACAGCAGGGAACATAGCCGGATTCCCGCAGCCAGCCGGAGGCTGCGGGCGGAGCGCTCCTGGACTGGTTGACCTCCTGGAGGGCTATGATATCCGGTTTGATTTGGACAAGGGATCCGGCAAAGGCGGCGAGCTTGGATTCATATTCCGGCTCCGCCAGACTGTGTGTGTTAAGTGTCATTATTTTCATACTACCTGCCTCCGGTGGTTTTCAGTTACAGAAGGCAGCTGCGGTGGGTGGATGGCAGCGGCCTGTTTACAGTATATCATTGATATCGGATTTGAGCACATCTGCTTTCGGTCCGTAGATGGCCTGGATGCCGCCGTCCTTTTTAATCAGACCCATGGCGCCCTCTGCCTTCCATTGGGGCAGTCCGGCAACCTTATCCACGTCCTTTACCGTGACGCGCAGACGGGTCATGCAGGCGTCCACCAGGACAATGTTATCCCTGCCGCCCAGAAGGGAGATGATGCGTCCGGCCTGGCTGTCACCGGATGATGCAAAACCGGCCCGGCCCTGGCTGTTCTCTGAGACAGAGTCGTCGGTGTAGTTGCCCAGTCTGCCCGGGGTGGCAAAATGGAACCTTCCTATCATAAAATAGGCGATTGCGTATCCTGCGGCAAAGAATACAGCCACACAGAGGATGAAGTTTACCAGGTCTCCGCCAAGTCCTGCGCGGATGGACATGGGAACACGCGTCAGGAATTCCAGGTTGCCAAAGGAATGAAGCCTGAGGTGGATGAGGCCGGCCATGGCAAAAGCGCATCCCTGCAGCACTGCGTATACCAGATACAGCGGAAGGGCGCAGAACATAAACATGAATTCCAGAGGCTCTGTGACACCTGTGAGAAATACGGCCAGTACAGTGGAGATGAACATGGAGCGGTAATTGCGGCGCTTATCCGGGTCCACGCGGCGGTACATGGCCAGGGCAATGCCCAGAAGAAGGCCAGTGGCGCCAATCATCTGTCCTACCTTGAAACGGGCAGGGGTGATGGTGGCCAGCAGGTTCTGGTACCCGGCCATGTCTCCCGCGTCCTTAAGGTTGATAAGGTCTGTTGCCCAGGCCAGCCACAGCGGATCCTGACCAAAAACCTGGGAACCTGCGTTGACGCCCGTGAGGATGGTGTACGTGCCTCCGAAGGAGGTGTAATTCATGGGTATGGTCAGCATATGGTGCAGGCCGAAGGGAAGGAGAAGCCTTTCCAGGGTTCCGTAGATAAAGGGGGCCAGCACAGGCGAGGTGGAGGAGGAGTTGGCAATCCACACGCCGAAGGAGTTGATGCCGGTCTGAACCACAGGCCAGACAATGGCCAGCACCAGTGAGATGATGACGGACCAGAGGATGACTACCATGGGGACAAAGCGTTTTCCGTTAAAGAAGGCCAGGGCGTCCGGCAGCTTCCTGTAATTGTAATATTTATTGTAAATAACTCCTCCTGCAAAGCCTGATATAATGCCCACGAACACGCCCATGTTCAGCGCGGGAGCTCCCAGGACCGAGGTGAAGTATCCGTTTACCAGGATTTCCTGGCCCAGCAGGGTCCGGGTCACGGCGGCAGGGTCGTTTAAGTCGGCGCTGCTGACACCAAAGAGAGCGCCGGTAATAACATTGATGAGGATAAAGGCAATGACAGCCGCAAAAGCGCCGCCGGCCCGTTCCTTTGCCCAGGAGCCGCCGATGGCAACAGCAAACAGGATGTGCAGGTTGTTGATTACGGCCCAGCCTATGGTCTCCATGGTGCTTCCGATTGTAAGGACAGCTCCCATATCCCCGCCGGCCATCTGTATGAGCTTTCCTACGCTGATCATCAGTCCGGCTGCGGGCATGACGGCAATGACTGTCATCAGGACCTTGCCCAGCTTTTGGAGAAAGTCAAAATTGATCAGGGATTTTTTGGGCTTTCCGGCTTTCCTGTCCGCAGCGTCTGCGGGGGAAGACGTATTTGCAGCTGGGGCAGTGTCCGGATTATGGGGGGAGGCTGCATCAGCTTCTTCGGCTGCGTCCGGCGGGCAATGGTCTAAAACCGTTATCACAGTATCTGCTCCTGCCTTTACAGGACCTGTGAAGGCATTCATGGAACGGCCTTCCATTCCGCCGCAGATAAGGACAGGCGTGATGGTGTTGACCTGTTTTTCTTCAAGGGCTTTTAAGTCGGCCTTTGCCAGAAGGCTGCCGGCCTTCACCTTATCTCCGATCTTTACACAGCACTGGAAGCATTCTCCCTTTAAGGCCACGGTCTCCAGACCGAAGTGGACCATGACCTCGATGCCGTCCTCGGAACGCAGGCCATAGGCATGGAGGGTCTCTGCTATGGAAACCACCTCCCCGTCAATGGGACTGACCAGATTGCCGTCCCGGGGCAGGATAGCAACGCCGTCTCCTATGATTTTCTGTGAGAATACAGGGTCCGGCACTTCCTCCAAAGGGACCGCTGTTCCGGTTAAAGGGGAGAGAATCCTGATTCCAATACAGCCGTCAGTGTTCTTGTTCATATGTAACCTCCTGAGTTTAATTGTTGCATTGTTTGTGCAACCGCTTGCGTTAAATATAGTCTGGCTGCATGAAGAATGCAATAGATATTTTCAAAATCCTGTGTTTTCTACGTTTTGGACAAAAATACTCTCAGGTATTTGTGCAATTTTTCCGGAGCAGAATGCAAAAAGTCAGGGGAAGATTGCGCAAACAGAGCGCAAACGAGTTGACAAAAATTGCATTAAACTTTACAATATAGGAAGGGCGTGTATGAACTGCGGTGATGGAACTGGTGGAAGGAGCCTGAGAGCGGATCCGGACCATAGGTTCATATATATCCCTGTGACGATGAAAATGAGACGCATATTAAGGAGGCTGTTTATGCCTGTTACAATCAAAGACGTGGCTGCCCTTGCAGGGGTGTCGCCATCCACCGTAAGCCGTACTTGCAAGGACCATCCCTCTATCAGCCGCCAGACCAAGGAAAAGGTCAGGCAGGCCATGGCAAAGCTGGGCTATGAACCGAATTTTCAGGCCAGCAGTCTGGCGACCCAGAATTCCCGCACCGTGGGAATCATTCTGCCCCCGTCGGAGTGGGAGGCTTACCAGAATCCATTCTACCTGGAGATGATACGGGGAATCAGCCAGTACTGCAACCAGAAGCAGTACATCAATACCGTGATTACGGGACAGAATGAGGATGAGATCCTCCAGGCCATAAAGACCATGGCGAGAACCGGCCTGGCAGAGGGATTTATCGTGCTCTACTCCAGGGAGCAGGACCCGGTTCTGGATTATCTCTATGAAGAGGGACTGCTGTATGTGCTCATTGGAAAAGCGTGCCGGAATGTGAACCAGACCATCTATGTGGATAACGACAATGTGCTTGCGGGCAGGGAGGCGGCGGAGTACCTGTTAAATCTGGGCCATGTAAGGATTGCCTGCCTGTCCGGGGACCATTCTCTTCTTTATAACCACGACAGGAAAATGGGGTATATGCTGGCCCTGGCAGAGCGGGGGATTCCTTTTGACGGCCAGCTGTGCGTGGAAGTGCCTTCTGTGCCGGAGGAGCAGGACCAGGCCCTGGCGGCCCTGTTCGCAAGGGAGGACAGACCCACGGCCGTACTGGTTAGCGACGACATACTGGCAGTGGCCCTGGAGAAGGCATGTATTGGTCTGGGGCTGTCCATACCGGGGGATGTGTCCATCCTGTCCTTTAACAATTCCCTTCTCGCCAGACTCACCTTTCCGCCCCTGACATCCGTGGATGTGAATGCCTGCCAGCTGGGAATCGAGGCAGCCGCCCAGATGATAAGCCATGTGGAAAATCCGGAGCTGGTGGCAACGAAAATCATTGTTCCCCACCACATGGTGGAGCGGGAGAGCTGTGCGGGAGCCGGAGGGTTCTGCGGTGATTGAGATACTGGAACAGTATAATACATCCCAGGCAGGTGACTGCCTGGGCGCCTTTTTGCTGTCAGACATATCACCAGGTTCGGCCGGGATTTCAGCCAATTGTCTTATTTTTCTGAAATACATCTTATCGTATACTTCCTCTTGAAAAACACAACATTTAGTGGTAAAATCTTATACTGTTGCACAAGCAACAGATTTTTCCAGTATTCTGTGATAAGATGCCTTTAAACCGTTTACCTGAAGACAGGCAGCGAGGGAGAGCATTAGGATAAAAGGAGTGTAGTGACGATGAAGATTATTAAGAGGAATGGCGCGGAAGAGGATTTTGACAACAATAAGATCGTGGTGGCTGTGGCAAAGGCCAATACGGCTGCCGGAAAAAACAAGCTGAGTCTGGAGCAGATTAAGGACATTGCGGATTATGTGGAGTACAAGTGTGTAAAGCTTAACAGGGCTGTGTCCGTTGAGGAGATCCAGGATATGGTGGAGAACCAGATCATGTCTACAGGCGCATTTGAGCTTGCAAAGGATTATGTGAGATACCGCTATCAGCGCTCCCTTATACGCAAGGCCAATACAACGGATAACCGCATTCTGTCCCTGATTGAGTGCAATAATGAGGATGTGAAGCAGGAGAATTCCAACAAGAATCCAACGGTCAACAGTGTGCAGAGGGATTACATGGCCGGGGAGGTCAGCAAGGACCTGACCAAGAGGATGCTCCTTCCCCAGGACATCGTGGAGGCTGACAAGGAGGGCATCATCCATTTCCATGACTCCGATTATTTTGCCCAGCACATGCACAACTGCGATCTGGTGAACCTGGAGGACATGCTGCAGAACGGCACGGTTATCAGCGAGACCAGGATTGAGAAGCCCCACAGCTTTTCCACGGCCTGCAATATCGCCACTCAGATTATCGCCCAGGTAGCCAGCAACCAGTATGGCGGGCAGAGCATCAGCCTGGCCCATCTGGCTCCCTTTGTGGACGTATCCAGAAAGAAAATATACGCGGAGGTCCAGGAGGAGGTTAAGACCTTTGGCTGCATGCCTTCCGAGGAAGCCATACACGAAGTGGTGGAAAACAGGCTCCGCAAGGAGGTTACCAAGGGTGTCCAGACCATCCAGTATCAGGTCATCACGCTGATGACCACCAACGGACAGGCCCCCTTCCTGACCGTGTTCATGTACCTGAATGAGGCTAAGAACGAGCGGGAGAAAAAGGACCTGGCCATGATTATCGAGGAGACTCTGAAGCAGCGCTACCAGGGGGTGAAGAATGAGTCGGGCGTGTGGATTACTCCGGCATTTCCCAAGCTGATTTATGTGCTGGAGGAGGACAATGTCAACGAGGGAACCGAGTATTATTACCTGACCGAGATGGCTGCCAAATGTACGGCCAAGCGCCTTGTTCCCGACTATATTTCCGAGAAGAAGATGATGGAATTAAAGGAAGGTAACTGCTTCCCTGTCATGGGATGCCGCAGCGCCTTAAGCCCCTGGAAGGATGAAAATGGAAATTATAAATTCTACGGCCGTTTCAACCAGGGAGTGGTGACCATTAATCTGGTGGATGTGGCCCTGTCCTCCGGCGGAGACATGAAGGCTTTCTGGAAGATTTTTGACGAGAGGCTGGATCTTTGCTACCGGGCACTGATGTGCCGCCACAACCGTCTGAGAGGCACGCTGTCCGATGCGGCGCCCATTCTCTGGCAGAACGGCGCCCTGGCAAGGCTTAAGAAGGGCGAAACCATTGACAGGCTCCTTTACGGAGGCTATTCCACCATTTCCCTGGGATATGCGGGACTCTATGAGTGCGTGAAGTACATGACCGGAAAGTCCCATACCGACCAGGAGACTACTCCCTTTGCCCTGGAGGTCATGGAGTACATGAATAAGGCCTGCAACCGCTGGAAGGATGAGACTAACATCGGGTTCAGCATCTATGGATCGCCCATAGAGAGCACCACCTATAAGTTTGCCAAATGCCTCCAGAAGCGTTTCGGCATCATAGAGGGCGTGACGGACAGAAGCTATATCACCAACAGCTATCACGTAAATGTTTCCGAGGAAATAGATGCCTTCTCAAAGCTGAAATTTGAGTCGCAGTTCCAGGCTCTTTCCACAGGCGGAGCCATCAGCTACGTGGAGGTACCCAACATGCAGAACAATATTCCGGCCGTGCTGGGGATCATACGGTATATCTACGACAATATCATGTACGCAGAGTTAAATACCAAGAGCGATTTCTGCCAGGAGTGCGGATTTGACGGCGAGATTCAGATCGTGACGGATGAGAGCGGCAAGCTGGTGTGGGAATGCCCCAAGTGCGGCAACCGGGACGAGAACAAGCTGAATGTGGCCAGGAGAACCTGCGGCTACATCGGAACTCAGTTCTGGAACCAGGGCAGGACCCAGGAAATCAAGGAAAGGGTGCTCCATTTATAAGATGAATTACGGTACAATCAAGAAGAACGATATTGCCAACGGCGTAGGCGTGAGGGTATCCCTGTTTGTGTCAGGGTGTACCCACCACTGTCCGGGCTGTTTTAACGAAGAGGCGTGGGATTTCGGCTTCGGGAAACCCTTTACAGGGGAGACGGAGGAGGAAATCCTGGACGCCCTTGCGCCGGATTATATAGAGGGCCTCACCCTTCTGGGGGGAGAGCCCTTTGAGCCGGAGAACCAGAAGGCGCTGGTGCCTTTTTTGGAAAAGGTGAGAGAGCGCTATCCGCAGAAGAACCTGTGGTGCTATACGGGATATACCCTGGAACAGGACCTTCTGAGGGACAGCCGGGCCAGGTGCGGCTATACGGACCGGATGCTGTCCATGATTGACGTGCTGGTGGACGGGCGGTTTGTGGAGGCCCTTAAGGATATCAGCCTCCCCTTCCGGGGATCGTCCAACCAGCGCATTCTGAATCTTAGGGCCACCCTTGAGAGCGGGAGCGCGAAGCTGCTGGAGATGGGCAGCGGAAGAATTTAGCGCTGTTGCGGATATGTCCGGAGATGCGTGGACATATCCGGAATGCCTTTTGGTATTGCAATTTAGTTAATAATTTAGTAAAATCAACTTAATTGTATGGCAAAGGGGGTCTGCAAATGGCGCTGAGAGCAAAAGATATAGCGGAAATGCTGGGGGTGTCCACGGCTACGGTTTCTCTGGTATTAAACAACAAACCAGGGGTGGGTGAGAAACGCCGTCAGGAAATCATTCAGAAAATAAAAGAAATGGACTGCGGATACATGCTGAAGGAACAGAGAATCAATAATGGTTCCATTGGGTTCGTGGTCTATAAACGTGAGGGGAGCATCGTGGATGAGTCCCCTTTTTTCACATATATCCTGGAGGGAATCAATAACCGTATCAACCATTACGGATATACCCTTAACTTCCTCTACATCAATAAAACCATGCCCAGGACGGAGCAGGAACACCAGATTAAATCAGGCGGATATAAAGGCCTCATCATCTTTGCGGTGGAAATGTATTATGACGACCTCCAGCTGTTCAAGGAATCCCAGATTCCATTTGCCATCCTGGACAACTCATTTCAGGAAAACGATGTGGATGCGGTGTCCATCAACAATGTACAGGGTACCAGCAAGGCGGTGTCCTATCTGTGCGGCATGGGGCACCGGGAGATTGGATATATCCGCAGCAAGGTCAGGATCAACAGTTTTGACGAGCGGTATAATGCCTTCAAGCACAAGCTCAGGAGCCTGGGAGGCATTTTCAACAAGGAGTATGTGGTTGACGTGGGGTATTCCGAGGAGGATGTGAAGCGGGACGTGAAGAAATACCTGGAGGGCCGCAAACGCCTTCCCACGGCTTTCTTTGCGGAAAATGACCTGATTGGATGCAGCGCAATCAGGGCCATGCAGGAATGCGGATACCGGATACCGGAGGATATTTCCGTGGTGGGGTTTGACAACCGGCCCATCAGTACCCTGGTGGAGCCTCAGCTGACCACGATTAACGTGCCAAAGGATATATTTGGACCGGCTGCCGTGGATCTGCTGATTTCCCGCCTGGACCAGGGGAGAGAACAGTCCCTGAAGGTGGAGATAGGAACCAGCCTGGTGAAACGCGGAAGTGTGAAAAAAATAACGGATTAAACCAAATCAAAAACAGAAGATATGCAGAAGCATGTACGGCATTTAATGCTGTATATGCTCTTTTTTTGTCTTTAACCCTTGCGAACTTAATTATATTAAGTAAATATCGTTAAAAATTTATTTTTGATTTAATTAAATTAATTAAAATTTAGTGAAAAACTATTGACACCAAAGGTATAACCTGCTATATTACGTGTAACAAGCACAAGGAAACCCATTAACAAAGAGAATAAATGGTTATAATGCACAAAACAACAACTTAATTAAATTTAGTTAAATCACAGGGCATATGTGCAGAAACCATTTTTCTCACATCAAAAGGAGGAACACAATGAAGAAAAGAGTAGTAAGCATCCTGTTAACCGGTCTGGCGGTCCTGAGTCTGGCAGCCTGTACGTCCAATGGATTGGAAGCGGCATCCGCCACCAATGACAATGCCAAGGAGGCGGAAGCGGGAACTGAGAAAAAAGAGGGTATCAGCGTTTACTGGGTGGGAAAGACATTGAACAATCCCTGGTGGATTTCCGTATCTGATTTTGCGCAGCAGACAGCAGATAATCTGGGCGTGGATCTGACCATTGCCATTCCCCAGGAGGAAGTGGACCTGGAGAAGCAGGTATCCATGATTGAGGCTGCCATTGAGAAGAAGGCAGACGCCATTGTGGTCTCGGCGGCCAGCTCGGACGGCGTGATTCCGGCCATCAAGAAGGCCAGGGAAGCAGGAATAAAAATAGTGAACTTTGATACGCGAATCAGCGATACAAGCGTGATTGACGCTTTTGTGGGCGGCGACGATGTGGCCGGAGCCTACAAGGCAGGTAAGTACATATGCGAGCAGCTGGGCGGGGAAGGCGAGGTTGCTATCATCACAGGACTGATGGAACAGTCCACAGGCGTTGACCGTCATGCCGGATTCATGCAGGCCTGTGCGGAATATCCGGGAATCAAGGTGGTTGCGGAACAGGGAGCCGAGTGGTCCAGCGATAAGGCAGCTGACGTGACTACCAACATCCTGACAGCGAATCCCAACGTAAAAGCCATATTTGCCTGCAACGACCAGATGGCAGTGGGCATGGTCAATGCGGCCAAGGCAGCGGGCAAGAAGGCAGATGACCTGATTCTGGTGGGATATGACGGAATTCTGGATGCGGTGAACATGACCATGGACGGTGATCTGGATGCGTTTGTGTCACTTCCTAACCTGGATGAAGGCGCCATGGGCGTGAAACTGGCAACGGCTCTGGTTATGAACAGTGATTACCACTACGACAGGGAAATTCTTTATGACTGCACCCTGGTTACAGGCGAGTTTGTGGACGGGCTGACAGACCAGACCATTTATGAGTACGCCGCAGAGCGGTTCCCGCTCAGAGGTCTTACCGAAAAGGGATATTAAAATCAGGGAACTGCCAGGAAGAACAGCCCCGGGAACGGGCGGATTGGAGAAGTAAAATATGGAACATTCCAAACCTATATTGGAGTTTAAGCATATTGTGAAGGAATTTCCGGGCGTCAGGGCCCTGGACGATGTTTCCATGGACTTCTATGAGGGCGAGGTAGTCGCCCTCATGGGGGAGAACGGTGCGGGCAAGTCCACGCTGATGAAAATTTTAAGCGGTGCCTATACGCGGGATGGAGGGGACATCGTCCTGGACGGACGTCCCCTTCCCAAACAGTATTCCACTCTGGAGGCCAGGGGATTCGGTGTGGCTATCATCTATCAGGAATTAAGCCTTATGTCAGAGATGAATGTCATGGAAAATGTATATGTGTCCCATGAGCCCAGGAAGGTGGGAAACCTCATTGATTTCAGGAAAATGTACGCGGATACAAAGGAACAGCTGGCGAAGCTGAATGCGGGACACATTGACCCCAGGGGCCGGGTAGGAGATTTGTCCCTGCCGGAAAAGCAGATGGTGGAGATAGCCAAGGCCCTGGCCGTGGACTGCAAGGTGCTCATTATGGATGAACCCACCACCTCCCTGACCCATGAGGAATCAGAACAGCTCTTTGAAATTATCGGGACCTTAAAGGCCAGAGGAATCACCACCATATACATATCCCACCGTCTGGATGAGATATTCAGGATATGCGACAGGGCAATCGTCATGAGAGACGGAAAACTGGTGGGCTCATCCGATGTCAGGACCAGCACGCCGGACGATGTCATTATGATGATGAGCGGAAAGGTGCTTAGCCAGCCAATGGGAGGCGGGCGCACCAGACGGGACAAGGCAAAAAGCATTCCTCTTCTGGAGCTGGAGCATATTACGGACGGCGGATTCATCCAGGATTTAAACCTGACTGTATACCAGGGGGAGGTGCTGGGAATCGGGGGACTGGTAGGTTCCAAGCGGACAGAACTGGCCCGGATGGTATGCGGCGCGGACCCTTTAAAGGGCGGCGTTATAAAGGTTTCCGGAAAGGCCAGGCGGATTACGAATACCAGACAGGCCATTGATGCGGGGCTGGGATACCTGAGTGAGAACCGCAAGGAGGACGGCCTGTCCCTGGGGCTGAAAATCGAGGAAAATACCATTCACTGTGACATGACGGCGGTCAGCAGACGCGGGTTCATGAACTGGAAAAGGGTCCGGGAGGTATCGGACAATTACATAAAAATGCTGAAAACCAAAGGCACATCCGCCACCCAGGTGGTAAATCTAAGCGGGGGAAACCAGCAGAAGGTGGCCATTGCCAAGTGGCTCCACGCAGGCTGCAACCTTCTCATCTTCGATGAGCCCACAAGGGGCATCGACGTGGCCGCAAAGGCCGAGATACACCAGTTAATCAGGAATTTTGCGGCGCAGGAGGGAAAGGCAGCCATCGTCATTTCCTCGGAGGTCAACGAGCTGGTATCGGTCAGCGACCGTATTATCGTTATGTCCAAAGGCCAGATAACCGGTGAATTGGAAGCGGAAGAGATAGAACAGAACAATGTGCTCAGGCACATTACGACGAAGGGAAGGTAAGTGCAGTGGATAAAGCTAAGAATATTTCATTGAAAAAACTTTTAACAGGAAGCCTGGGAACCGTTCTGGGGCTTGTCATCCTGGTAGTGGTGTTTACCGCTCTCAGCAACATATTTCTCACCCCCAGCAATATCAGGAACATCCTGATTCAGAGCGGTACCAATGCCATCATAGCAGTGGGTATGACCTATGTCATCATTTCCGGAAACATTGATATTTCCGTGGGCGCCTCCCTGGCATTGTCCTCCTGTGTGGGCGCTACCCTTATGGTGGGAACCGGCAATGTGGGACTGGGCGTGGCGGCTGTGCTGCTGACCGGTATCCTGCTGGGACTGTTTAACGGAAGCCTGGTGGCTTATCTGGGCTTTCCGCCCTTCATCGTGACGCTTTCCACCATGTGGCTGTTTCGGGGAATGGCATACCTGTATACGGGAGGCCAGGCAGTGGTGGGGCTGCCCCAGGGAATGACCAGCTTTGCCATGGGAAGTATACTTTACATACCAAATATCGTCTGGCTCATCGCCATTGTCTATATTATAGGGCATGTGGCCCTGCAAAAGACCACGGCAGGGCGCAAGGTCTGCGCGGTGGGTGATAATTCAGAGTCGGCAAGGCTTTCCGGCATCAATGTAAAAAGGGTCACACTGGCTGCCTTTGTGCTGTCTGGATTCTGTGCGGCGCTCAGCGGCATCGTGTATATGGGGCGTCTGAATTCAGGCCAGCCCATCGCAGGCCAGTCCTATGAGATGTACGCAATCGCTGCTGCCGTCATAGGCGGAGCCAGCCTCACAAAGGGCGGTATCGGAAGCATGGTGGGTACCCTGATTGGAGCCATCTTTATCTCCGTACTCCAGAATGGGCTTACCATCCTGAATGTAAACACATACTGGCAGCAGGTGTGCATGGGCGTGGTCCTTCTGCTGGCAGTGGGTCTTGACCGGTTCAGGAAGTCGGTAAAGTAGAGAAGGAGGAAAAAATGAACGAACTTAAGGTCCTTTCGTATGACTTGAGAAAACATGTGGTGGATATGATTATCGCGGGAAAGGGCGGGCATATCGGGGGCGACATGAGCGTCATGGAGATTCTGGTGGAGCTGTATATGAAACAGATGAATATAAGCCCTGAAAATAAAGAGCTGGACAACCGTGACCGCTTTGTGCTCAGCAAAGGCCATTCCGTGGAAAGCTATTATGCGGTATTGGCGAAAAAGGGATTCTTTCCCATGGAGGAGGTCATTTCCACTTTCAGCCAATTCGGCTCAAAATTCATCGGTCATCCCAACAACAAGCTTCCGGGAATCGAGATGAATTCCGGTTCCCTGGGCCACGGTCTTCCGGTCTGTGTGGGAATGGCCATGGCGGGAAAGATGGACCGGAAGGACTACCGTGTCTATGTGGTCATGGGGGACGGGGAGCTGGCAGAGGGCTCTGTGTGGGAAGGCGCCATGGCAGCCAGCCATTACTGCCTGGATAACCTGTGCGCCGTGGTGGACAGGAACCGGCTGCAGATTTCCGGGTGTACGGAGGATGTCATGGGCCACGATGACCTGCATGAGCGTTTCCGAAGCTTTGGATGGCATGTGATTGACGTGGCGGACGGAAATGACATAGACCAGCTGGACGCAGCCTTCGAGGAAGCCAAGACAGTGAAAGGAAAACCCACCGTACTTATCGCCAATACAGTAAAGGGGTGCGGCTCTCCTGTGATGGAGAATAAGGCTGCATGGCATCACAAGGTTCCCACAGCCCAGGAATACAGTGAAATCATCCGGGATTTTGAAAAAAGAAAGGAGGCCCTGCTTCATGAATAAAATACCCAACAGGAAGGCCATCTGTGACACGCTGATGGAGGCTGCAAAGGAGGATAAAGATATTGTGGTGCTGTGCAGTGATTCCAGGGGTTCCGCATCCCTGACTCCTTTTGCGGATGCCTGCCCGGACCAGTTTGTGGAAATGGGCATTGCTGAACAAAATCTGGTCAGCGTGTCGGCAGGACTGGCAAAATGCGGTAAAAAACCCTTTGCGGCTTCCCCGGCCTGCTTTCTCAGCACCAGAAGCTATGAACAGATTAAGGTGGATGCAGCGTATTCCAATACCAATGTAAAACTCATCGGCATCAGCGGGGGCGTCAGCTACGGAGCGCTGGGCATGAGCCACCATTCGGCCCAGGACATAGCGGCCCTGTCCGCCATACCTAATATGAGGGTTTATCTTCCAAGCGACCGTTTCCAGACAGCCTGCCTGGTGAAGGAGCTGTTAAAGGACGATAAGCCTGCCTATATCCGTGTGGGCAGGAACGCGGTGGAGGATATCTATGAGGAGGGAAATGTACCCTTTTCCATGGATAAGGCCACGGTCCTTTCCCGGGGAGGGGATGTGGCAATCATTGCCTGCGGGGAGATGGTAAAGCCTGCGCTGGATGCAGGGCGTCTGCTTGGGGAATCAGGAATCAGCGCAGGTGTGGTGGATATGTACTGTGTGAAGCCTCTGGATGAGGAGGCGGTCCAAAAGGCAGCCGGAGCAGCCAGGCTGGTGGTGACTGTGGAGGAACACGCGCCCTTTGGCGGGCTGGGCTCCAGGGTGAGCCAGGTGGTATCTGCCTGTTGTCCAAGGATGGTGGTGAACTTAAGCCTTCCGGATGAACCTGTCATTACGGGCACATCGGCAGAGGTGTTTGAATACTACGGCCTGACCGGGCAGGGAATTGCCCGAAGGGTACAGGAACTTCTGAGGCAGCTCTAATCTGAGACAGCTCTAAAAGGAAGGGAGAAGCAATGGAAAAGCAGTATCTTTTATCAGTTGACCAGAGCACCCAGGGAACCAAGGCCCTGCTGTTTGACCAGGAGGGAAACCTGATATGCAGGGGAGACCGGCCCCACCGGCAGATTATAAACGATGCAGGGTGGGTATCCCATGATTTAAATGAAATCTACTCCAACACCCTTAAGGTGGTGAGGGATGTGATTGAAAAGGCGGGGATTCGCAGAGAACAGGTGGCGGGGCTGGGAATCAGCAACCAGAGGGAGACATCGGCTGTCTGGGACAGGACAGACGGCCATCCGCTGGCAGATGCCATTGTGTGGCAGTGTTCCAGGGCAAAGGATATCTGTGCGCGGGTGGAGGAGTCCGGGAAGGCGGAATGGGTGCGCCGTACAACAGGAATCAATCTGTCTCCCTACTTTCCGGCCTCAAAACTGGCGTGGTTCATGGAGAACGTAAAGGAGGCGCCGCAAAAAGCGTCCGAGGGAACTCTTTGCCTGGGGACCATAGACAGCTACCTGGTCTACCGGCTGACCGGAGGAGCATCCTTTAAAACAGATTATTCCAATGCTTCCAGGACTCAGCTGTTCAACATACACAGCCTGGAATGGGATGAGGGGCTGTGCAGTCTGTTTGGGATTCCTGCAAATGCCCTGGCCCAGGTGTGCGATTCCAATGCATGGTTTGGGGATACGGATTTAGAGGGTTACCTGAACAATCCCATACCTATCCACGGCGTGCTGGGGGATTCCCACGGAGCCCTGTTTGGCCAGGGCTGCCTGGAAAAGGGGATGATTAAGACTACATACGGCACGGGCTCTTCCATTATGATGAACATTGGAGAAAAGCCGGTCATAAGTACCCACGGTGTGGTAACCTCCCTGGCCTGGGGCATGGACGGCAGGGTGAATTATGTACTGGAGGGAAATATCAATTATACAGGAGCGGTCATTACCTGGCTGAAGGATGATTTGAAGCTGATTGCGTCTGCCTCTGAGACAGAAGGTCTTGCCAGACAGGCCAATGAGGATGATACCACCTATCTGGTGCCTGCTTTTACAGGCATCGGAGCGCCTTACTGGGACAGCGAGGCCAGGGCAGCCATTGTTGGCATTACCCGCAAGACCAGAACACCGGAGCTGGTGAAGGCCGGACTGGAGTGTATTGCCTATCAGATTGCGGATGTGGTGGAGGCCATGAGCCAGGATGCGGGAGTCAGGATTGAAGAGCTCCGGGTGGACGGAGGCCCCACCAGGAACCGGTATCTGATGCAGTTTCAGAGCGATATTCTTGATATCCGGGTTCTTGTACCGGATGCGGAGGAGCTGTCTGGTATCGGAGCAGCCTATGCGGCCGGGCTGGCCCTGGGATTCTTTGACAGAAGCATATTCGGAAAGATGAAGCGGAGCGTGTTTGAACCAGCCATGGACCAGGATGCCAGACGTCAAAAGCAGGATGGATGGAGGGCTGCGGTAGGTACCGTGCTGACCAGATCATAACAGGAGTACCTAATATTTAAGGATATAGGAAACCGTTGGATTATAAATGAAAGAAGGGCTTTGATATGGAAGGAACAATGAAAGTAGCGGTTATGACAGGAAAAAAGAAAATGGAGTGGTGTGAGAGGGAGATTCCACAGCCAGGTCCGGGAGAACTGCAGATTAAACTGGAGTATGTAGGCGTGTGCGGTTCCGACCTGCACTTTTATTCAGAGGGACGCCTGGCCAACTGGGTGCCGGACGGTCCCCTGGTGCTGGGACATGAGCCTGGCGGAGTAGTAAGCGCAATCGGAGAGGGCGTGACCGGATTTGAGATTGGGGACAGGGTGGCCCTGGAGCCGGGAGTTCCCTGCGGTCATTGTGAGGACTGCCTTAAGGGACATTATAACCTCTGCAGGTCTGTGCGGTTTATGGCTATTCCCGGCGAGAAGGACGGGGTATTTTCAGAGTACTGTACCCATGCAGCCAGCATGACCTTCAAGCTTCCGGACAATGTCTCCACCATGGAGGGCGGTCTCATGGAACCGCTGGCCGTGGGTATGCACGCTTGTGAGCTGTCCAATGCAAAGCTGGGAGAGACGGCAGTGGTGCTGGGAGCTGGGTGTATCGGCCTCGTTACCCTTATGTCCTTAAAGGCACGGGGAGTCAGCGAGATATATGTGGCGGATGTGCTGGATAAGCGTCTGGAGAAGGCCAGGGAACTGGGGGCTACCAGGGTATTTAACAGCAGAAATGAGAATATAGAGGAGTTTGTGAAAACGCTTCCGGGAGGCGGCGTGGACCAGGTCTATGAGTGCGCCGGAAACCGTATCACCACCCTTCAGACATGCCGTCTGATTAAGAGGGCCGGAAAGATTACCCTTGTGGGCGTTTCGCCTGAGCCGGTACTGGAGCTGGATATAGCCACGCTGAATGCCATGGAGGGAACCATTTACTCTGTATACCGTTACCGCAACCTGTATCCGTCCGCTATCAGTGCTGTCAGCAAGGGACTTATACCGCTTAAGAAGATTGTATCCCATACCTTTGATTTTAAGGATGTCATAGAGGGAGTGGATTACAGCCTGAACCACAAGGATGAGGTGATCAAGGCGGTTATCAGGATGTAATGAACCAGGCAGGAGGAGAGGTTGAAGGTTTATCTGGTTAGACATGGAGAGACGGAGTGGAACCGCAGGGGGAAGATACAGGGCCAGGCCGATATTCCCCTCAATGAGAAGGGAGAGGCCCTGGCCTTCCTCACCGGACAGAAAATGAAAGATATCCCATTTAAACGGATCTATACCAGTCCATTGTCCCGTGCCAGGCGCACGGCAGAGCTCATAAGCGGACAGCGCGGACTTCCCCTGATGGAGGATTCCAGGCTTTTGGAAATCAGCTATGGAAACAGGGAGGGCCAGCTGCTGGCATTGATTCACAGACTGCCGTTTTTACGGCTTCACCGTTATTTTTCCCATCCCTCCGCCTACGTACCCCCTAAGGGCGGGGAGACCTATGATGATTTGAGAAAGCGCTGCCGGGAGTTTCTGGAGCAGGAGCTTAAACCTCTGGAGGAACAGATGGACCATGTGCTGGTCTGCGGACACGGCGCCCTGATACGGGAAATGGTGTGCATCATAGACGGGATTGCCCCGGATGCGTTCTGGAAGGGGCCGGTTCAGAAAAACTGTGCAGTCACGGTTCTTTCCCTGGAACAAGGGGTGTTTCAGGTAATGGAGGAAGGGACTGTTTATTATAATGATGATATATGAGGCCATACATTTATGAAATAATATATAATGAAGTAATAAATGAAGCAGCGTATGCGAAACAGGATGTTTCCGCCGGGCATGATTCTCTGGAGGAAACATCTTTTTTGTCCCTGAAGTCCGGTTCCTCTTTCATCCAATCCATGCCGGCGGGTCATTGACGGAGGGTGGGGATGATGATAAAATACATATAATACATTACAGAACGTTAGAAACGGCAGTGCACACGGCCGCCGGGAGGGAATGAATATGAACCATGTGGTAGTGGACCCGGTGAAAATGGATCTATATGCATTTGTCCTTAAGGATGCCTGCGATGAATTCTTTGAAGTGGATGTGGCAGAAAGGATTCTCAGGCCCATTTTCCTGACTCCGGGAAAGGGGGATGCGGCTTGCGGGACAGGCGAGATGGATGTCCGGGCAGCGGCAGAATTATTTGTCTGTGAGGAGGACAGGGCTGGTTTTCTGGCACTGTTCAGCCGTCAGAGTCTGGATGAGGTATGTGCCCATAAAATCGGAAAACAGGGGGAATTCCGGAGGATGCAGCAGGGAGGACGTGAACGCTGGGTCAGGGGAACCCTTTTTTCATGTGATGCCTGCGGCAGGGATAAGGCTCTGTTTTACACTGTGGATATTGAAAGCCGGAATGCGGCCAGGCTTATGCAGATGAACCGTGATTTGTTTGGTGTGTTCCTGGATGCCTATATAGGGATTGCTGAGCTGGATCTGGACCTGGGAATCGGGACCATTATTCAGTGTATCCCTATGCCGGACATGGCCCTGCGCTCCTTTCAGTGGGGGAGGATGGTGGGATATTTATGCAGCAACGTCATTTATCACGGGGACAGGGATATATTTGCAGGAACCTTTTCCCTTAAACACATGCGGGAAGTATGGGGTAATGGGCAGAAGAACATGTCCCTGGAGGTCCGGTATTCCGCGGATGGGGAAACCTTCAGGTGGGCAGAGGTAAACGCCATGCTGTTCAGGCGGGAGGATATGCCGGACAAGGTATATCTGGCCATGCGGGATACCAGCGAGCAGCACCTCTTAAAGGGAATTGTGGAGCGGTATGTATACAGCCACTGCGATTATTTCATTTATCTCAATGCCAGGAATAACAGCTATGTCATGTTCAGCAGCAAAGGGGACGGTACGCTTCTTCCGCCCGATCACTGTGATGACTATGAGAAAGCCATTGAGACATATGTGAGGAAATACATAGCCCCGGAGGATCAGGAGCTGGCAATCTGTGAAATGCGTATAAGCCGCGTGCTGGAGGAGCTGGACCGGACAGGGGAACACTGTTTTTACTGCGGCGTTATGGACTCTCAGAGGGGGTATACCCGAAAGAGGCTGCAGTATCTTTATTATGATAAAGAGAACCAGATGGTGCTGATGACAAGGACCGATGTCACGGACATTTATCTGGAACAGAAGCGTCAGAACAAGCTTCTCCAAAGGGCTCTTATGCAGGCTCAGACCGATCCTCTCACAGGCCTTTATAACCAGGCGGTGAAAGACATGATTGCGGAACGTCTGGAAGGGGAGGATGGAATAGCCGCGGTCCTGTTTATGGATTTGGATAATTTTAAGGTGATCAATGACACCCTGGGCCATATCAAGGGGGATTTGCTGCTTCAGGAGGTGGCGGGAGTCCTTAAGAAAACACTGAGAGCGTCGGACCTGAGCGGGCGCGTTGGAGGGGACGAGTTCCTTGCCCTGCTCCATCCGGTCAACTCACCAGCGGGTGTGCGTCAGTGTGTCCAAAGGATATGTGCCTCTGTCCGCAGTGTAATGGACAGGGATTTCCATGACTTCTGCGTTACATGCAGCATCGGCATATCCATGTATCCGGCAGATGGGACTAATATTGCCGCCCTGGTGGAGAAAGCGGATAAGGCGGCATATGCGGTGAAGAGAAAAGGTAAGAATGGATTTGCATTTTATTCGGATTTGTTATAGGATCATATATTAGAGTGAACGTTGCTGCCCTTCGGGTCATTCTTGATCAGCGGGCAGCTTTTTTGGTAATCCTCATATGGGGCCGCAGCTGGTCCAGGATGCCGGATGCTTCAGATTAGGGGAGGATTTAAATGAAAAAATGGTCATCAGAAGAAGTAAGGGAGTTTGCCAGGCGCATTCTTTCTTCGTATTTCTGTGAGAATGATGTGGAACTTCTCATATCCACATTTGCGGATGATATCATATGGCTGGGCGGTGGAAAGATGCAGAAGGCAGAGGGACGTGATGCCGTGGCCGCCTGGTTTAGGGAAGGAAAGGATGAGCTGTCTTCCTGCAATATGTTTGATGAGCAGTACGAAGTCATGGAGATGGGAGCCGGCCTGTGGCTTTGTGAGGGTGTCAGTGAGCTTGAGTCCAGGGAGGGAACAGGCGTGTATATCAGGACACAGCAGAGAATTACCTTTATTTTCCGGGAAAAGGGTGAGGCGCTGGAGACCATTCATATCCACAACTCCATGCCGTTTGGTGAAATACAAGAGGATGAACTGTTTCCGGCGGAATCAGGAAAGCGTACTTATCTGGAGCTGGAGGGGGAGCTGCGCCGGCGTGAGCAGAAATACATACAGCAGGCCCGGTTCCTGAGCCAGCTGTACAATTCAGTGCCCTGCGGCATTATACAGTTTGAGAGAGGGGAAGGGCACCGGATTGTAAATGTGAACCGGATGGGGTGGGAGCTCTACGGATATAGCTCCGAGGAGGAATACAGACGTGAGGTAAAGAATCCCTTTCAGATGGTGCTGGATGAAGACAAGGAGTGGATTGAGGGCATTATAGGGGGACTGGCGCTGAATGGGGATACGGCATCTTATATACGCCATACCTTCAGCAGAGATGGGAAGCAGATATGGATCAGCGTCATCATGGGCCGTATTGTCAATGCGGACGGCCAGGAGGTTATACAGGCTGTCTTTACGGATGTGACGGATATAAAACAGCTGGAGTTGGAGCAGGAAAGGCAGCAGCTCATAGAGAACCGTTCACTCAGGGCGGCGATCTGTACGGCCTATCCCCTGATTATGAGCCTGAACCTGACAAAGGATATTTATAATTGTTTTATAGAGGACCAGGACGCTTGTCTGTCCGGGCGCTGTGGAAGCTATACGGAGATGATAAAGGGGGATATTCCCGATGTGTATCCATCCTATCGGGAGGATTTTGAAACGGCCTTTGCCAGAGAGAACGTCCTGGCCAGGTTTGCCGCCGGAGAACGGGACATCTACATGGAGTTTCAGAAGATGGGAATGGACGGCAAGTACCACTGGCTGTCTGTGCAGATTATTTATGTGGAGAATCCCTTTAACGACGATGTGCTGGCCATTGAACTGGTGAAGGTGCTGGACAGCCAGAGGGCGGAGCAGGCCCGGCAGGAGCAGCTGCTGCGGGATGCCCTGGCATCGGCCAAGGCTGCTAACCAGGCTAAATCCGATTTTCTGTCCAGAATGAGCCACGACATCCGCACACCCATGAACGCCATTGTGGGTATGAGCACCATCGGGCAGCTGAAGTTAGATGACAGAAGAAGTGTCCAGGATTGCTTCTGTAAAATTGACGCTTCCTCCAGGTACCTGCTCTCTTTGATTAATGATATCCTGGATATGTCTAAGATTGAGACCGGTAAAATGGAGCTGGCCCACGAATACTTTGATTTTACGGAGCTGATGGACGAGGTGAATCAGATTATATATCCCCAGGCGGAAGAGCGGCAGATTGAGTATGTGATTTACCACAGCGAGCCTTTGGAGCAGTTTTATATAGGAGATCCGCTGCGCCTGAAACAGATTCTCATGAACCTGCTGTCCAATGCGCTGAAATTCACACGGGCAGGAGGAAGGATTCAGATTCAGATTGAGGAGCAGAAGCGGACCAATGGATTTTCCTATCTGAGGTTCCAGGTGAAGGATACAGGAATCGGGATGTCCAGGGAGTTCCGCAGCCGCCTGTTCATGCCGTTTGAACAGGAGGCGCCGGAAACAGCCCGCAACAACATTGGAAGCGGTCTGGGTCTTTCCATTGTATATAATCTGGTCCAGCTCATGGGCGGCAGCATTGAGGTGGAAAGTGAGAAAGAAAAGGGATCCGTATTTACGGTCACACTGCCTTTTAAACTGGCGGAGGATGACCAGGAGATGGAGCGCCAGAGAAAGAAGCGGGAGCTGCTTCAGGGCCTGGCCGTGCTGGTGGTGGATGACGACCCGCTGGTGGGCAGCCAGGCCACATCCATACTTGAGAAGGCCGGGGCCCAATCCCTCTGGGTGGATTCCGGTTTCAGGGCTGTGGAGGAGGTGCAGCGTCTGCTGGAAGAGAACAGGCATTACGATATTGCCATGATCGACTGGAAGATGCCTGATATGGACGGTGTGGAAACAGCCAGGCGCATTCGGGCTTTAGTTGGGCCGGATACCACCATTATTATGATATCCGCCTACGACTGGAGCCGCATCGAGGATGAGGCCAGAAATGCGGGGGTAAACTGTTTCATTTCAAAGCCGTTGTTTGGGGGTACCATATACGATGCTTTTGCCCGGGCAGTGAACCGATCAGAAGAGAAGGGGGCTGAAAAGGAGCGGGAGGACTTTTCGGGCTGCCGGGTGCTGCTGGCAGATGACAACGAGCTGAACCGTGAGATTGCCAGAACCCTTCTGGAGATGCGGGGCATGGAGGTGGAAACCGCAGAGGACGGCCAGGAGGCAGTGAACCTGTATAAGTCCAGAGGGGCCGGATATTTTTCCGCTGTGCTCATGGATATACGCATGCCCCGGATGGACGGACTGGAGGCCACCAGAACCATCCGCGCCATGGAGGATGAGAACACGGACAGAATTCCCATACTGGCCATGACGGCCAATGCCTTTGAGGAGGATAAGGCCAGGGCCTATGAGGCAGGCATGAACGGTTATCTGGTGAAGCCTCTGGATATGGAGGCAGTGCTGGATGAGCTGAAGAAGCATTTATAAGCAGCGTGCTATTGGCGGCAAGGTTCCTCCTGGACGAAGGGTGTGACGGATAAGCTGTTATCCGCCGTTCTTTTGTCCAGTTCATGTATCAGATTTACCATCTCGATGGCTCCCGCAGCGCAGTCATAGCCCTTGTTGCCTGCTTTGGTCCCGGCACGTTCAATGGCCTGCTCAATGTTTTCAGTGGTCAGCACGCCGAACATAACCGGGATTTTGGCGGCAAGGGATGCCTGGGCAATGCCCTTGGAGACCTCGCTGCACACATAGTCATAGTGGCTGGTGCTGCCACGGATTACGGCGCCCAGGCATATGACGGCGTCATACCGTCTGCTGGCAGCCATGCGGGAGGCGATGAGCGGTATCTCAAAGGCGCCCGGAACCCAGGCCACGGTGATATCGTCCTCCGGCACCTCATGGCGCCGCAGGCAGTCCAGGGCGCCGGACAGAAGCCTGGAGGTAATGAATTCGTTGAAACGGGAGGCGACAATGCCTACCCTTATTTTTTTAGGAACAAGTTTTCCTTCTAATATATACATGGCGGATTCTCCTATTCTGGATAGATGGCAGTTTCTTAATAATGAAGTTTCTCAATAATGAATCAGGTTTTTAATAGTGCATCAAATGTCCCATGCGCTGCTCCTTTGTCTTTAGATAGAACAGATCATGAACCGTTGGCGCCATCCGGATAGGCACCCGTTCTTTGATTTCCAGGCCAAAACCCGAGAGCTGGTATACCTTATCCGGGTTATTGGTCAGAAGCCGCAGGCTCCTGGCTCCCAGGTCTCTTAATATCTGTGCTCCTATAAAATATTCCCTCAAATCCCCCGGAAAACCCAGAGCCAGATTGGCTTCCAGGGTATCCATGCCCTGGTCCTGAAATTCATAGGCCCGGAGTTTATTGAGAAGCCCGATGCCCCGGCCTTCCTGGCGCATGTAGAGGAGAACTCCCCGTTCTTCCTGCTCAATCCGGGCCATGGCAGCGGCAAACTGCTGTCCGCAGTCGCAGCGCAGGGAGCCAAAGGCGTCGCCGGTCAGGCATTCCGAGTGGACCCGGCATAACAAGTCCCGGCCGTCCCCGATCTCTCCTTTTACCAAAGCTACATGATGTTCCCCGTTCAGCAGGTTCCTGTAGCCGTAAGCTTTAAAGGTGCCGTAACGGGTTGGCATATGGGTGACGGCAGCGCATTCCACAAGCTTATCGTGCTGTTTGCGGTAGTTCTGGAGAGCCTTGATGGTGGTGATTTTCATATTCCATTGTCCGGCCAGCTTAAGGAGCTGGGGCATCCGCATCATGGTTCCATCCTCCTTCATGATTTCACAGCAGAGCCCGCATTCACTGAGACCGGCCAGGCGCATCAGGTCAACGGTGGCTTCGGTATGTCCGGCCCGTTCCAGCACTCCGTTTTTTCTGGCTGCCAGCGGAAACATGTGGCCGGGACGCCGGAAATCCTCAGGCCGGGACCGGGCATTTACACACTGTCTGGCCGTTACGCCCCGTTCGGCCGCGGAAATGCCGGTGGAGGTGCTTATGTGGTCAATGGAAACAGTAAAGGCTGTCTCGTGGTTGTCGGAATTGTGGGATACCATCTGGGGAAGCTTAAGCCTTGTACACAGTTCCGGGCTCATGGGCATGCAGATAAGGCCTTTGCCGTGCACTGCCATGAAATTCACGTTTTCCGTGGTTGCATGTTGGGCGGCGCAGATAAAATCGCCCTCATTTTCCCTGTTTTCATCGTCTGTCACCAGTACGATTTTTCCCTGGCGCAGTTCGTCCAGTACTTCTTCTATGGTGCTGAATCCTTTTATGGTGTTGAATCCTTCCATGGTGCGATAAATCCTCCTTGTTTTTAATGGGGACAATTCAGGTGTCCTGTTTTTAATGATTCGTTTATTTGCTGTCCGGTACTGGCGCCGCTCAAAATCCATATTGTTTGAGCAGTTCCGGCGTGATTCGGCTGCCGGTCCCCGTGCTTTTGCTGTCCACCCCTTCTGTGCAGTGGAATGGCGGGGGGATTTTTATGAATTTTTCGATATATTTCCCCACACAGTCGTTTTCCAGATTGACCACGCAGCCTGGTTTCAGGGTTCCCAGAGTGGTACAGAAGGCTGTATGGGGAATCAGGGATACGCAAAAATCCTGATCCCTTACCCGGGCAACCGTCAGGCTGACTCCGTCTATGGCAATGGAACCCTTTTCGATGATGCGGCGCAGGATGGACGGGTCAGAGCGGACGGTGTACCACAGGGCGTTGCCGTCCCGGGCAATACTCACAATGGTCCCGGTGCCGTCAATATGGCCTGACACAATATGTCCGCCGAACCTGCCGCCTGCCGTCATGGCCCGTTCCAGGTTAAGGGGACTTCCCGCGGGAAGACGGGCGAGATTGGAACGCTTCAGGGTTTCAGGCATTACATCCGCATAAAAACAGCCGGAATCAAAGGAATATGCGGTAAGGCAGACACCGTTGACGGCAATGCTGTCTCCTTTTTGAATGTCCTCCAGGACTCTGTCTGCTTTGACGGCCAGGCGGGAACCGGATAAACCGCCCTGAACAGACATCAGGATTCCGGTTTCCTCTATGATTCCTGTGAACATGGCATCAACTCCCCTTCGATAAGAATGTCCTGGTCCAGGACCGTGATTTTGGTCTTTCCCAGGGAAAAGCCCTGGTATGGGAATTCCACCCCTCTGCCTCCCACAGGTGTTTTGGCGGTTGCGCCTCCAAAGAGTCCGGGGGAAATATAGGCCTGCACTCTGTTTACGATTCCCTGGTTCAGGGCGGACCAGTTGAGGGTGGAACCGCCTTCCAGCAGGACGCTGTCAATGCCCATCTGTCCCAGGCGTTCTGTGAGGGCATTCAGATCCACGCGTCCCTCACGGGGCGGAAGGAGGAGGATTTCACAGCCCTTTTCTTCATAGGGAAGCCATGCTTCCCTGTCAGGACAGCAGGTGGCCAGTATGGTCCTGGCCTGGGAGCAGGTGGCAGCGACCTGGGAATCCGGCGGTGTGCGAAGCTGTGAATCGCAGATAATCCGCACCGGATTCCTGGTATCCGGGAGACGGCATGTAAGCAGGGAATCATCGGCCAGTATGGTTTCCACACCGCACATGACAGCAGAATACCTGCTTCTGTCCTCATGGACCCTTCGGCGCGCTCTCTCCCCGGTAATCCATCGGGAATGCCCGGCAAAGGTGGCTGTCTTGCCATCCAGTGTCATGGCATATTTCATGATAACAAGGGGCCGGCCGGTCTTTATGTAGTGGAAGAATACGTGGTTGAGTTCCCTGCATTCTTCTTCCAGAATACCTTCTGTCACTTCAATGCCGTTGGCTACTAAGATTTTGGTGCCCTTGCCGGATACCATGGGATTGGGATCTCTTGTGCCTATGACCACCCGGCGGATGCCGCTTTCTATGATGGCATCCGTGCAGGGCGGGGTCTTGCCGTGATGGCAGCAGGGCTCCAGGGTTACATACAGGGTTGCGCCCCTGGGAGATTCGGTCAGGGATGCAAGGGCATTCCGCTCTGCATGGGGCCCACCGAAATAAAGGTGGCTGCCCTGTCCGATGATACGGCCCTCCCTGACAATGACAGCACCCGCCATGGGATTGGGGCTGACCTTTTTGCAGCCCTTTCTGGCCAGTTTCAGTGCGATGGACATGTAATCAGAATCGTTCAATGCGGTGCCTCCTTTACAAATGATGGGACACGCATGGCGCAGCCATGGCCTGTCCCCTGGTTCATAGCTGTAAAAAACAGCTATAAAAAATGCCTTGAACCGGTATCGTTCAAGGCAGAAAATATAAAACCCAAGGCACAGTTTCTGTGCCATATGGAGGGCATGGGGGTGGGAGGTACACAAAAGCCCTGGAATGATAGTTCATTCCAGGGCACTTTCAACCAGCCACAAAAAGCGCATAAGCGCGTCCATGTCATCGTTCCATCTTCTTTCATCCAGACTGTACTGTCGGCTTCGGAGTTTCACCGAATCATGCCTTGCGGCTCGTGGGCTGTACCACCGGTAGGGAATTGCACCCTGCCCTGAAGATATTATTCAATTGAGTGTTATTATAAGCACTGTGCGGCGGTATGTCAAGAAGGATTTTTGGAATAACGGTTAAATCTCAGGGCGCATTGTGCTATAATGAAACCATGAAAGCAAACCATGGAAGCAGGCGTGGGCCTGCGCTGTCAGAACAGGAGGATGGGCGTATGAAGGAAGGAAAGAAACTCATTGTGACCATTGGCAGACAGTACGGCAGCGGCGGCAGTGAAATCGGCGCCAGGCTGGCCAAGGAACTGGGAATCCATTTCTATGACAAGAATATCCTGCGCATGAATTCAGACCAAAGCGGTATCAAGGAGAGCTATTACTATCTGGCAGACGAGAAGGCGGGAAACAAGCTTTTGTATAAGATTATCAAGAGCCTGACCCCGGAAAAGGGAAGTCCTTCCTTTGGCTCCGACCTGGTGTCGGCGGACAATCTGTTCCGGTTCCAGTCCGAGGTTATACGAAAGCTGGCGGCGGAGGAGAGCTGTGTTATCATGGGGCGCTGTGCCGACTATGTGCTGGAGGGCGCGGAAGGTCTGGTAAGAGTATTCCTGTACGCGGATATGGAATACCGGGAAAAGCGAATCAGCGATCTGGGCTATTATGAGCCCAGGGATATCAGGAAGAACATCAAGCGCATTGACAGGGAGCGGAGGGATTACCACCGGTACTACACAGGCCGCGACTGGGAAAATGTGGAGAACTACGACCTGATGCTGAACACGGCATCCCTGGGAACAGAGGGGGCCATGGAAGCCATACGTGCCTATTTGCGGATTAAGGAATATGAGCTGTAGCGTGCCGGAACCTGCCCCTAAGCTGCACTTTTCAGGTTTAGGGGAAAATACATGCATATAATAGGCTGGGCCGTATTATATTTAGGTAATGAAAAGAAACTGCGAGGTATTACATGGCAACCAATCCAGAACGGACATCCAGTGGACTGCTGCAGATTAACGTAATCAACATACAGAATAATTTTCCCATACAGAACGCCAGGGTCACTATCAGCTATAAAGGAGAACCGGACCGCACGGTGGAGCAGCTGACCACCAACAGTTCAGGCCAGACAGAGCAGGTGCAGCTTCCGGCGCCCCCTGTGGAATACAGTCTGGAACCAAGCATTATCCAGCCCTATTCAGAATATAACCTGATGGTGGAGGCAGAGGGCTTTGAGCCTCTGGCCATATCAGGCACCGAGATACTGGCCCAGGCCACGGCCATACAGCCGGCAGTCATGACACCGGTTGGCGGGGAAACACCTCCCGAAGACCCGGTGGTGATACCGGATCATACCCTGTACGGGAATTATCCCCCAAAGATAGCGGAACCAGAGATAAAACCAGTGAACGAGAGCGGGGAAATCGTACTCAGCCGGGTGGTAGTGCCTCAAACCGTGGTGGTCCATGACGGGGTGCCAACGGACAGTACGGCCAAGGACTATTATGTGCCCTACAGGGACTACATAAAAAATGTGGCATCCAGCGAAATATATTCCACCTGGCCCAGGGCCACCATAACAGCCAATGTGCTGGCAATCATGTCCTTTACCCTGAACCGGGTATACACTGAGTGGTACAGGAACCAGGGCTATGATTTCACCATCACGTCCTCCACTGCCTTTGACCACAAGTGGATATATGGAAGGAATATATTCGAGAGCATCAGCCTGATCGTGGATGAGATATTTGATAACTACCTGTCCCGTCCGGGTGTGAGACAGCCTATCCTGACCCAGTACTGTGACGGGCGCCAGGTCCAGTGTCCGAACTGGATGACACAGTGGGGGTCATGCTCCCTTGGAGAGCAGGGCTACAGTCCCATTGAGATTCTGCGTCATTTTTACGGGGACAGCATTTATGTAAACACAGCGGAGCAGATATCCGGGATACCGGCCTCCTGGCCTGGCAGCGACCTGACCATAGGAAGCTCCGGGGATAAGGTGCGCCAGATGCAGGAACAGCTGGATGAGATAGCAACGGTTTATTCGGCCATTCCCAGGGTGACGCCCGACGGGATATACGGTTCCGGAACAGCGAACGCGGTGCGGGAATTCCAGTCTATCTTCGGACTGCCCCAGACAGGAGTGGTGGATTTTGCCACATGGTATAAAATATCGCATATTTATGTGGGAATTACCCGGATTGCGGAATTAGTGTAATAATCTGATTTTGCAGCATGATGAAAAAGAAGTGAAAGGTATGATGGCCCCCGGTGCTGCCGGGGGCTTGTTTTTAATTGCGGCGGGCTTTTTTGGCGGGTGGGGGTGGGGGTGGGGGTGGATATGACCGGACAGGAAAAATTAAAATTAATTAACAAGGTACCTTGACAAAAAGAAAAAACAGGAGTAAGATATAAAACACAAGGTACCTAACTAATTAATTAGTTCGTCAGACCATATAGGAACCGGATGGCATTTGAGATAATATCTAAGATGACAGATGAAGTAAAAAATCAGATGGTTGTGATATGGATTGGCGGCATCAGCGAGATAAGGAGAGAACGATATGGACGAGAATAGAAATGAAATGGACAAGATGGAAAATACCAATCATGCCGGCAATAGCAGCAATAGCAGCAATGCCAGCAATGCCAGCAATACCAGTAATGCCGGCAACACCAGTAATTCTAATAATGATACCACCCAGGACTACTGCCCATGCTGTCCCAACCATTGTCAGGCAGACGCCCTGGAATGCGGAAAAGGAACACGGTACTTTCAGGAAAACCCCAGCGAGGGTGAACACTTTCGGGAGCATCATCATGGACAAGGCCATGGGTTTCATGGAAGATGTCCCGGACATCTTAACCGGGAAGACATGTCCCTGGAGGATATCCTTTTGTACCAGTTCCGTTCCTGTACCCACTTTTTCCGTTACGGAATGGGCGGAAAGACAGGCCAGCAGAGAATACTGGCCATGCTGGCGGAAAGGGGAATCATCACACAGCGGGAGCTTCAGGACATGCTGGGAGTGCAGTCAGGTTCCCTCAGCGAGATTCTCAATAAGGTAGAAACGTGCGGTTATATCATGCGCAGGCAGAATGAAAGGGACAGGCGCCAGATGAATCTGGAACTGACAGATTCAGGAATGGAGGCAGCCCGGAATTTCAGGGAAGAACATATGAAGAAAGCCAGAGCCATGTTTGACGGGCTGACAGAAGATGAGAAAAAGCAGCTGTCCTCCCTGTTGGAGAAGATGATGGAGCACTGGCCCCGGATGGAGGAAGGAGGAGCCTGCGGACAGGGGGGTGGCAGCCGGTTCGGCAGGAGAGGTTTTCCGGGAGCAGACAGAGAACACGGGACAGAGGACCGGCGCCGCGGAGGAAGGATGGGAGGCAGACATTCCCTATAAAAAGCAGACATCAGAGACAAGGGCAGGGCGCATATTTTTGGTCCTGTCCTTGTTTCGTCCGGTCTGTATACTGCCCTCTTTGTACTAAAAAAAATTTGATTATCACAAAAAAATTTAGCTCCTAAAGTCATTGCAAATTCATATGAAATACAGTATAATCTTTACAATTTGGGCTGAGGTCACATGGCCCTTAAGCAAACACATAAGAAAGGACAGGTACCCCCATATGAAAGCATACCTCATACTGGAAGATGGAACTGTGTTCACCGGGACCAGCATTGGTTCTGAACGTGAAGTCATCAGTGAAATCGTGTTTAACACGTCAATGACCGGTTATCTGGAAGTGCTGACCGATCCGTCCTATGCAGGACAGGCCGTTGTCATGACATATCCCCTTATTGGCAATTATGGAATCTGCCATAAGGACATGGAGTCAGCAAAGCCCTGGCCGGATGGCTATATTGTAAGAGAATTATCAAGAATCCCCAGCAATTTCAGAAGCGAGGATACCATTCAAAACTTCTTAAAAGAACACGACATTCCCGGTATCTGCGGTATCGATACAAGAGCCCTTACCAAAATATTAAGAGAAAAAGGCACCATGAACGGTATGATTACTACAAAGGAATATACCGATTTTAGCGAGCCCATTAAGCGCATGAAGGAGTATACCGTCACAGGCGTGGTGCTTAAGACCACCACTAAAGAAACATACGTCCTTCCCGGAAACGGTAAAAAGGTTGCCCTTCTGGACTACGGCGCCAAGAGAAACATTGCCCGTTCCCTGAACCAGAGGGGATGTGAGGTAACGGTTTATCCGGCTGACACACCCGCAGAAAAAGTGCTGGCAGGAAAACCTGACGGCATCATGCTCAGCAACGGCCCCGGGGATCCAAAGGAAAATACAGCCATCATACGGGAAGTGAAAAAGCTTTATGAATCAGATGTGCCTATCTTTGCCATCTGTCTGGGACACCAGCTCATGGCCCTGGCCAACGGCATGGATACCCATAAATTAAAATACGGACACAGAGGCGGAAACCATCCTGTGAAGGATTTGGAGACAGGAAGAGTATATATTTCTTCCCAGAACCATGGCTATGTGGTGGATACGGACAATCTGGACCCGACAGTGGCAGTCCCCGCATTTGTCAATGTAAATGACAGCACCAACGAGGGTTTAAAGTATGTGGGCAAGAATATCTTCACGGTGCAGTACCATCCGGAAGCATGCCCCGGACCCCTGGATTCAGGTTACCTCTTTGACCGTTTCCTTAAAATGATGGAGGTGAATGACTGATGCCAAAGAATCCTGATATCAAAAAAGTACTGGTGCTTGGATCCGGCCCCATTATCATCGGACAGGCGGCAGAATTCGATTACGCAGGCACCCAGGCCTGCCGTTCCCTGAAGGAAGAGGGAATTGAGGTTGTGCTTCTCAACTCCAACCCGGCAACCATCATGACAGACAAGGACATCGCGGACCGCGTCTATATCGAGCCCCTTACCGTGGAAGTGGTGGAGCAGCTTATATTAAAAGAGAAGCCGGACAGCGTGCTGCCCACCCTGGGCGGACAGGCAGGTCTTAACCTGGCCATGGAGCTGGAGGATGCAGGTTTCTTTAAAGAACACAATGTGCGCCTGATCGGCACCACGGCCCTGACCATCAAGAAGGCCGAGGACCGCGAGATGTTCAAGGAGACCATGGAGAAAATCGGTGAGCCTGTGGCTCCCTCTGATATTGTGGAGGATGTAAAGCATGGTCTGGAGATTGCCGAAAAAATCGGCTATCCTGTAGTGCTTCGTCCCGCATACACTCTGGGCGGTTCCGGCGGCGGTATTGCCGCCAATCCTGAACAGTGCGCTGAAATACTGGAAAACGGACTGCGCCTTTCCCGTGTGGGACAGGTGCTGGTGGAGCGCTGCATCGCCGGATGGAAGGAAATCGAGTACGAGGTGATGCGCGACGGCGCAGGCAATGTAATCACGGTTTGTAATATGGAGAACATTGACCCTGTGGGCGTCCATACAGGAGACAGCATTGTGGTGGCTCCCTCCCAGACCCTGGGGGACAAGGAGTACCAGATGCTCCGCACCTCTGCCCTCAACATCATCAGCGAGCTGGGAATCACCGGCGGCTGCAACGTGCAGTACGCCCTGAATCCGGACAGCTTTGAGTACTGTGTTATCGAGGTAAATCCCCGTGTAAGCCGTTCATCGGCCCTGGCAAGCAAGGCAACGGGATACCCCATCGCCAAGGTGGCTGCCAAGATCGCCCTGGGATATACCCTGGACGAAATCAGAAATGCGGTTACAAAGAAAACATATGCCAGCTTTGAGCCCATGCTGGACTACTGCGTGGTAAAGATGCCAAGGCTGCCCTTTGACAAATTCATCAGCGCAAAGCGCACCCTGGGCACCCAGATGAAGGCCACAGGAGAGGTCATGAGTATCTGCACCAATTTTGAAGGCGCTCTCATGAAGGCCATCCGTTCTCTGGAACAGCATGTGGACTGCCTGCTGTCCTATGATTTTACGGACCTTTCCGACGAAACACTGGAAGAAGAATTAAACAGGGTGGATGACATGCGCATCTGGAGAATTGCAGAGGCGCTGCGCCGCGGATTCACCTATGAGCAGATACACGACGTCACTAAAATTGATTTCTGGTTTATTGACAAGCTGGCCATTCTGGTGGAGATGGAGGACGCCCTGAAGGCAGTGGGCTCAGGAGAAAAGAGTCTGACGGCAGAGCTTCTGGCAGAGGCCAAGAGAATCGAGTATCCCGACAATGTAATTGCAAGGCTTACGGGAACCTCCCAGGAGGATATAAAGAAGCTGCGCTATGACAACGGTATCCGCGCGGTTTATAAGATGGTGGACACCTGCGCCGCTGAGTTTGCGGCCGAGACACCTTACTATTATTCCTGCTTCGGAGGTTTTAACGAGGCTGAGCAGACCACCGGGCGCAGGAAGGTGCTTGTTCTGGGTTCCGGCCCAATCCGTATTGGACAGGGAATTGAATTTGACTTCTGTTCTGTCCACAGTACCTGGGCATTCAGCAGGGAAGGCTACGAGACCATTATTGTCAACAATAATCCGGAGACCGTCAGCACGGACTTTGATATTGCGGATAAGCTGTATTTTGAACCCCTTACCCCGGAGGATGTGGAGAGCATCGTGGATATTGAGAAGCCGGACGGCGCAGTGGTGCAGTTCGGCGGACAGACAGCCATCAAGCTGACGGAAGCCCTGATGAAGATGGGAGTTCCCATTCTGGGTACGGCTGCAGAGGATGTGGACGCGGCAGAGGACAGGGAGCGCTTTGACGCCATCCTGGAGCAGTGCAATATTCCAAGGCCCGCAGGACATACCGTATTTACGGCCGAGGAGGCAAAGGAAGCAGCCCATAAGCTTGGATATCCGGTGCTGGTGAGGCCATCCTACGTGCTGGGCGGACAGGGTATGCAGATTGCCATAAGCGATGAGGATATCGACGAATTCATCGGCATTATCAACCAGATAGCCCAGGAGCATCCGATTCTGGTTGACAAGTATATCATGGGCAAGGAAATAGAGGTGGATGCCATCTGTGACGGCACCGACATTCTGATTCCCGGTATCATGCAGCATATAGAGCGTACCGGTATCCACTCCGGCGACAGTATCTCCGTGTATCCGGCCCAGGACATCACCCAGCACAATATCGACACCATAGTGGACTACACTGAGAAGCTGGCAAGAGCCCTCCACGTAAAGGGCATGATTAATATTCAGTTCATTGTGGACGGTGACGACGTATACATCATCGAGGTGAATCCCCGTTCCTCGCGGACGGTTCCCTATATCAGCAAGGTTACCGGCATCCCCATCGTGCCGCTGGCAACCCGGATTATCTGCGGCCATACCATCCGGGAGCTGGGCTATAAACCGGGATTGCAGCCCGCAGCTGATTATATAGCCATCAAGATGCCTGTGTTCTCCTTTGAGAAGATTCGGGGCGCCGACATCAGCCTTGGGCCTGAGATGAAGTCCACCGGCGAGTGTCTGGGCATTGCAAAGACGTTCAATGAAGCGCTCTATAAAGCATTTGAGGGAGCGGGAATCCGTCTTCCAAAATACAAGAAAATGATTATGTCCGTGCGCCACAGCGACCAGGAGGAGGCCGTGGATATTGCCCGCAGGTTTGCTGCTGTGGGATATCAGATATTTGCCACCAGGGGTACTGCACGGACACTGAATAAGAACGGTGTAAAGGCTTACGAAATCCGCAAGCTGGAGCAGGAATCTCCCAACATCCTGGACCTGGTGCTGGGACATCAGATTGACCTGATTATCGACATTCCGGCCCAGGGCGCGGAGCGCAGCCATGACGGTTTCATCATCCGCCGCAATGCCATCGAGACAGGCGTCAATGTCCTGACCTCCCTGGATACGGCCAATGCGCTGGTAACCAGCCTGGAAAACCGGGCCAAGGAGCTGACCCTGATTGACATTGCCACGGTAAAGAACGCGTAAGGCAATGAAAAGGAAATCATAGAGAAGAACGTGTTTAACGAAATGGCTTGTGCCGAAGGCGCTGGGTATGGTGGTTCGTCTGCTGTATGCAGCGCCTTTGCATAAAGAATGCAGAAAATATAAAAATAATAAGGAGAAGGTTATGAAAGTAGAACAGAAATTGCGGGAAATGGGACTTGAACTTCCTGAGCTGCCAAAGCCCAACGGATTGTATGCACCGTCAAGAAGAGTGGGGAATCTGATTTATATTGCCGGTCAGACGCCGGACATCCATGGAGTGCGCCAGGTGGTGGGCGTTGTGGGGGAGGATTTGACCATAGAGGATGGCCAGAGGTCCGCCCAAATATGCGCCCTTAATATTCTGTCTGTTCTGAAGGCGGAACTGGGCGATTTGGATAAAGTAAAACAGTTTGTACAGATTATCAGCTATGTGCGCTGCGCCAAGGGATTTGGAAATCAGCCGCAGGTCATAGACGGGGCCAGCCGGCTGTTCCGGGATTTATATGGAGAAGCGGGAATCGCGGCAAGACTTGCCATTGGAGCCAATGAGCTTCCGGGGGGCAGCGCCACCGAAATACTGGCTGTGGTGGAAGCAAAGGAGGACTGACACCGGACAGGAGCCTGCAAAGAACAATGAACTGGTTATTGTATACAAAAAACCAGGCGGCACCATGGTATATATTTTACAAAATTTGAGGCAGCGCCAAAAAACTTCTGACATCGACACCCTTTTAGTGATACAATATAAGTATTATAAAATAAGGGAAGTAGGCGGTAAAATTATGTATCAGAAAGGTCAGTATATCATATACGGCATCAGGGGCGTCTGCGAGGTGATGGATATTATCACAATCGACAGACCTGATGGTCCAAAGGACCGGCTGTATTATGTACTCCGTCCCTATTATCAGCAAGACAGTAAAATTGTGACGCCTGTGGATTCGGAGAAAACCATAACCAGGCCGCTTCTTTCCAAAGAAGAGGCCCTTGAACTGATTGACAAAATCTCGGATGTGAAGGAGATGGAGGTGACCAATGATAAACAGCGGGAGGAACGGTATAAGGAAGCCCTTAAGACCTGTGACTGCCGGGTGTGGATCAGCATGATAAAAGCATTGTACCTGCGCAGAAAGGACCGCTTGGAGCAGGGAAAGAAGATGACGGATTTGGACGAGCGGTATTTTAAGACAGCGGAGGATAATCTGTATTCCGAACTGGCCCTGTCTCTGGGGATGAAAAAGGATGAGATGGTCAGCTATATAACGGAGCGGGTGCTGGCAGAAGCATAAAAGGTATATAAAAAAATCCATTAACCCTTGGAAAATACTTGGGGTTAGTGGATTTTTTACTGTTTTCCTATGGAAATCAAAGCGCTTAAATCAAAGTTTTTATTCAATTACCGTGCCTGCATGGCCTTTCAGGCTGTCCTTTGCCTTATCCAGGGTGGTGATGATGGCCTTCCTGCCTTTTCCGCTCTCCAGGAAATCAATGGAGGCAGATACCTTTGGCAGCATGGAGGCGAATTCAAACTGGCCCTGGCTGATATAATCCCTGGCCTGGTCTATGGTCATGTGGCTGATGGGCTGTTCCTGGGGCGTGCCGTAGTTTAAGGTAACATTATCCACGCTGGTGAGTATCATCATCACATCAGCATCGATCTCCTTGGCCAGCAGTCCGGTGGCAAGGTCCTTCTCAATGATGGCGCTGGCGCCCCTTAAGTTATAGCCCTGTTCCATGACAGGAATGCCGCCTCCTCCGCAGGCAATGACAATCTGGTCTGCGTCCATAAGAGCCTTGACGGCATCGATCTCCACAATGGCAACAGGATGGGGAGATGCTACGATTCTGCGGTAACCGCCCTCCACTTCTGTTACATGGTTGCCCTTTGCTTCCTCGGCGTCCGCTTCCTCCTTGGACATCACACGCCCGATGACTTTGACGGGGGTATAGAAGGCCTCATCGTATGGGTCCACTGTCACCTGGGTCAATACAGTGCTTACAGGTTTGTAAATGCCTCTCTTAATGAGTTCAGCTCTGATTCCGTTCTGAAGATCGTATCCGATATAACCCTGGCTCATGGCGGAGCAGACAGACATGGGAGCCTGGCTATAACCGTCATGCTGTTTGCCGAATTCATTCATGGCTGTGTGAATCATGCCTACCTGGGGAGCGTTGCTGTGTACAATGGCTACCTGCCATCCCTCCTGGATGAAATCAGCGATGATTTTGGCGGTTCTCGCCACAGCTGCCTTTTGTTCAGGAAGATTGGTTCCCATATCTTTGTGGCCGATGGCCATTACGATGCGTTTTTTCGCCATAATCCGTACCTCGCTTGTCTTTAAAATTGTCATATAAATTAAGTTTATTATAGGGTAATATGGGAAAAAATGCAATGGAAAGAGTAAAAAGATGGTGGCAAAACCCGGGGAGCCATGCTATACTGTCAGCAGAATAAGAATAGAAGGACAGGAAGCGTATGAGGGATGGAAAACAGGTTCTGCCCCCAGGGTGGCAGAAGCGTGTACTGGCGGCAGCGGCGGCGGCACTGGCCGGCAATCTGCTGGTGAATGTTATACCGTGGCCCGGCAGTCTCTTATCATCCTATGAGCAGGCCATGATTCCGGCCATATACCGGAGAGCGGAACTGCTGTGGATGACATTGGTCCTGGCTCCCATTCTGGAGGAAGGAGCCTTCCGCCTGGTTCTGTACGGATGGCTGAGGCGTTTCATGGCCTTTCTTCCGGCGGCGGTCATATCCTCCCTGGCCTTTGGGATATATCATGGAAACTGGATTCAAGGCACATACGCATTCCTTTTGGGAATGGTGCTGGCATGGGGCTATGAAGGCAGCGAATACCGCAAGTATCCCATGGCAGTATTGATGCACGGGGCCGCCAATCTGGCAGCCCTGGCAGCGTTTGGCTAAGTACTCATAATGAGGAGGTAGAAAGGTGAAGTTATTGACTGTGGCAATCCCCTGTTATAACTCGGAAAGCTATATGGAGCACTGTATCAACACCCTGCTTACGGGCGGGGAGGAAGTGGAAATCATCATTGTGGATGACGGATCCGCCAAAGACAGGACAGGAGAAATTGCTGACCGGTATGCCCGGGAATATCCCACTATCTGCCGTGCCATCCACCAGGAAAACGGCGGGCATGGGGAAGCGGTGAACACAGGACTTAAAAATGCCACAGGCATTTTCTTTAAGGTGGTGGACAGCGACGACTGGGTCAATGAGGAGGCATATGTACAGGTTCTTGATACCCTGAGGCGCTTTGTATACGGGGGAGAGACCCTGGACATGCTGGTTACCAACTTTGTCTATGAGAAGGAAGGGGCCAGAAGGAAAAAAGTGATGAAATACCACACGGCATTTCCAAAGGACAAGGTATTTGGATGGAATGACGTGAAGTTTTTCATGACAGGGCAGTATATACTGATGCACTCTGTTATTTACAGGACAGGTCTGCTGATCCAGTGCGGGCTGGAGCTTCCCAAACATACCTTTTATGTGGATAATATTTTTGTGTACCAGCCCCTGCCTCATGTGAAGCATATCTATTACCTGGATGTGAATTTCTACCGCTATTACATCGGAAGGCAGGACCAGTCCGTCAACGAAGAGGTGATGATTGGCCGCATTGACCAGCAGATTCGGGTCACCAAGCTGATGTTAGGTTATTATGATGCCATGAAGATAAGCAGCAGGAAGCTGCGCCACTACATGATACAATACCTGGAAATCATGATGACCATTTGTTCTGTCCTGGCTATCAAATCCGGAACAGAGGAAAACCTGGAGAAAAAGAAAGAGCTGTGGCAGTACCTGAAAAAGCAGAATCTGCCCCTTTACCTGCGGCTCAGAATGGGCTTTCTGGGACAGGGCTGCAACCTTCCCGGCAAGGGCGGAAGGGAACTTTTGATTCTGGGATATAAAATAACGCAGAAATTTTACGGTTTTAATTGACATCTTTTTAACGAAGTAGTATAGTATAGCCGGTATCAAGAAATTTCCATATGTTTGGAGGTCTTAAAAATGGTAAAAGAATTTCTGAAGTGCAATTCAATCAGGGAGCGGATTCAGTTTCTCGCAAACACAGTTCTTAAGGACTGGGATGCCAGTGAGCTGGATACGGTCATGGACATCATGGGACTATCTAAGGAAGGTATGGAGGCGCCTGAGGACAAAATCAGCGCCATCGAAAAATACCTGGCTGACTATAAGCATGAAGTAGAGATGAGGGGCGGAATTGACGGCTCCAGGGTGGACGGCATACCAGCCAAGGACCAGGGAAGCACCCTGTTTGAAGGCCCGTCTGAGGCGGAAGTGGTAAGCAAAATGCTGAATCCTTTTTCAAAGGGGCAGTAAGTCCAAGCGAAATTTGTCAATCCGATACTCAGGTGAAAAATCAAGTGAAAAATCCGCGGAAATCCTGTTGGACAGGAGGACTGCGGATTTTTTTGTTATCTTTACTGGATGGACGGGAGGGGGATATTACGGAGGGAAAGGTTGACTTTTGCCCATAAACTGGATAGAATGGAATTAAGATTTTTATCTGAGACAATAGAAAAAGAGAGGAACAGGGATTGACGCAGGGAGGAAATGACTATACATTTACAACATTTGAGGCTTCAGATATCATGCATCGTGCGGCCAGTTTCTGCCGTGCATCCAATTCATCCCATGAGTATGGGAACGGTGAAAGCTATACGGCCACTGAGGTCCACTTTCTGAAATATGTGGTGGAGAATCCGGGAATATCCGCCATTGAGCTGGCACACAGCTGGAATAAGACGCGGGCGGCAGCCACCCAGATGCTGACGAAGCTGGAGCGCTCAGGACTCCTCTACCGGGGGCGGGAGCGGTATAATGAAAAGAAGGTCCTGTATTATCCTACTGAGAAGGGACTGGAGCTTCATGAAATGCACCGGTCTTATGACACGGAAAATTTTGGCAAGTTCATCTCTTATCTGGAGCAGCGCTTCACAAAAGAGCAGATTGAGTCTGCATTTCAAATCCTGCAGGCCTACAGCGATTATCATATGCAGATGGATGAGTTTAAGTAGTCAATTGTATAAGGTATCTGAAAAGCCGGAAGCATCTTTTTTAGATGCTTTCTTTTTTTGTATTATTATGTGAAGTGCGTCCCTGGGCCGCACTTGGGCCGTATTTCAGGGAATCAGAAAAGTGTATTTTGCGTATTGACAATGGAGAAAATAAGGTATAGAATATTTACATAAAGTAAAGTAACTTTACAATAAGTAAACCAAGTTTACAAACGAGAAAGGAAGAAAAGAGTATGAGTCAAGCCATGGTCACTGTAAACCGAATCTGTTTTTTGTTTTGCCTTTTAATTATTGGCCTGGTAATTATCCAGGCGGTATTGTTCATCCGCAATGCGCTGATGTTTAACAAGAAACACCGGGTATTGTCAGAAGATGAAGTGCGTTCTGTTATGAAAATTGGTTGTGTATCTGCCATAGCGCCGGCCTGCTCCATTATCGTGGTGGCCCTGGGCCTGGTCAGCCTGATAGGACCTGTGCTGTCATTTATGAGAGTGGGAGTGATTGGTTCAGCTGCTTATGAAACGCAGATGGCGGAGATTGCGGCATCCACATTGGGCGTGACACTGGGAACAGAGGGGATAACAGAGAGCACCCTGACATTGTGCCTCTTTACTATGACACTTGGCTCTGCGCCCTTCCTTATTAATACTCTTATCACGGTCAAGCCTATGGACGACGCCATGGTAAAGGCTGCCAAGAGCAGCCGCAGCTTCCTGCCTGCCTTCTCCCTGGCAGCTATGATGGCCCTGTTGGTCTATCTGGGGGCCAATAACGCGTCCAAGTCCTCACCTAACCTGGTGGGGTTCGCAGCTTCGGCCTTGTGTACATTTGCACTGACAAAATATGTGAAGAAGTCCGGCAAGAAAAGTCTTGGAAACTTTACAATGAGCATTGCCATGCTGGCGGGTATGATTTGCGCCACGGTGGCTTATTACTCAGGTTTATAGGAGGTAGGGTCATGGAAGAAAATAACGTGATGACAAAGGAACAGCTTCAGGAAGACTACAGCAATGTATATGTTAAAAAGGTGCATCTGATTGGACGGGCTACCATGGCTATTGCATTCATACTGATGTTTGCACCTGTCCTGTATATGCACTTCGTTGCGGGATTCACTGCCCCGGCGGATGCTTACATGGCTTGCGCGGCAGCAGCCTGCGCAGCCGGCGTGGGAGGGTGGATTGCGGAACCTATCTCGTATTTTCCAATCCTGGGGGCAGCCGGAACCTACATGTCTTATCTGGCCGGCAACGTGGGCAATACCCGTGTGCCGGTGGCAGTGGCGGTGCAGAGCGCCACGGATTCTGACAACAGCAGTCCCAGGGGACAGATGGCAACGGTTATCGGTGTGGGCATGTCCATTTTCTTCAGTCTGATTGTGCTGACAGTGATTATATTGGTGGGATCGGCCATGCTTCAGGTGGTGCCGGAACCGGTGCTTAAAGCGCTGGGATACGTGCTTCCCTGTCTGTACGGATCCATGCTGACCATGCGCCTTATGGCGAATTTCAAGGGCAGCATCAAATATGTCCCCCTGGCATTTGTGGTATTCCTGGTTTGCAGATATACCGGATTTACCAGGTACGGCCTGCTGACGGACATAGCCGTAACCTGTATCTTTGCATACATCCTGCACCAGTCCGGGGCAGGAAAGAACTAAGTCACCCCACAGCGAAAGGAATGGGATAAACGATGAACGATTATATCCAGTTATGGTATGACGAATATGAGACAGAGGCAAGAACACTGATGCACGATATCTGGGAGCATCCGGAGTTTGCCATGGAAGAATACTACACGGCCGGGCGTCTGGCCGGATTTATGAAGGAACAAGGGTTTGAAACGCGTACATTCAATGCCAAGGAGCCGCAGTCGCAGTCCGCGCCTCATAATACAGTATATGCAAAATGGGGAAGCGGGAAGCCGGTTATCGGAATACTGGGAGAGCTGGATTCCTTAAAGGGTCTTGGACAGGAAAATGTGCCCTATTACAGTCCTGTTCCAGGCTGCGGACACGGATGCGGACACAATCTCATTGCGGGCTGCGGGGCAGCCGCCGCTTCATCCCTTAAATTCGCAGCGGAGAGGGAGGAGCTGTCCGGCACCATCATCTATGTGGGCTGTCCGGCTGAGGAGACTCTCGACGGTAAGGTGTGGCTGGCCAAATGGGGATATTTTGACGATATGGACGTGTGCCTGATGTGGCATCCGGGGGGACATGAACTTAAATTTGCGGGCTATACCAACATGGCTCTGACCAGTATTCTCTTTGAATATTTCGGAAAGACAGCCCATGGGGTAAGGGCATGGAACGGAAGAAGCGCCCTGGACGCCTGTGAGCTTATGAACATAGGCGTGAATTACCTCAGGGAACACATGACACCGGAATGTTCCATCCACTATGTCTATGAGGACGGCGGGGATATGCCCAACGTGGTTCCTGAACATGCATCTGTTTTCTATTATATCCGCTCCAGGGATGAGGAGAACAGGGAGTTGGTGGAACGGGTCAAGGCAGTTGCCCAGGGGGCAGCCATTATGACGGAGACGAAGCTTAAGATGACCCTGCGCACCTATTGCAGGGGCAATTTCCCGGCCATTGCCCTGAACCGTTATGTATACGAAGAGGTAAAGAAGATACCGCCTCTCACGTACAGCGGGGAGGACTATGAATTTGCCAGGAAGCTCCACCGGAATTTCTTTGAAGAGGAACCGCCTGAGGAGCCGGATGCGCTGATTCCCGTCAAGACTTCTCCGGTTAAGGACTGGGATTCTATTCCATTTTTCAGAGGCACGTCAGATGTGGGAGATGTGAGCCACATTCTTCCCACCATACAGCTCAGCGGCCTTGGGGAAGTAGCAGGAACCAGGGCGCACCACTGGACCGTCACTGCGGCAGCCGGAACTGCTATCGGGGAAAAGGCAGCTGTTTATACCAGCAAGATTATTTCACAGAGCGCTCTGGACATACTTAAGAACCCGGGATTGGTGGAAGGATTCTGGAAGGATTTTACGGAATCCAGAAATGCCAGAAAGATGCCGCCCTATGAAAAGTGTTCCTTCCGGATATAAGAGGAAAGGAACAGTTACAGGAAAGGAGACTGCAGATAGCGATGAAACATCCTTACAGGTGGGACAATTTGAACAGAGAAGAACTGAGAAAGCTGGCAGAAGAAAACACCCTGGTACTCATACCTTTGGGGGCAACGGAGCAGCATGGCCCGCACCTTCCCGCGGGTACGGATTCCATGCTGGCAGAGGCTGCCTGTGATATTGCGGCAAAAAAGCTGGATGAGATGGGCCGTCACGCGGTGATAGCTCCCACTGTCACCATATCCAACTCACTGCACCACGGAAGTTATCCGGGGACATTGTCCCTGGATCCCAGGCTGTATATGGACTATCTCACAAGCATAGCCAGAGGTATCGTATCCCATGGATTCAGAAATATATGCTGTGTCAACGGACACGGAGGGAATGGGACACCTACCGACATGGCTGTTATGGATATTGTCACCAGATACGGCATCCATATTTCCTGGGTTCCGTATTATGTGGGATGCAATGGGGATTTTGAGGCCATTCTGGATACGCAGAGCAATATTTTCCATGCGGACGAGGTGGAGACCTCCCTTATGCTTGCTCTGGATGAGAGCCTGGTGGACCCCTGTTATAAGGAAGCCAAAGGTGGAAATGTACAAAAAGGAACGCCCCATGGACGTCCGGGCCGGCCTTTCACCTTCCTGCCTTTTGAGACGCGTACAGAGACAGGCATCCTGGGAAACAGCTATGCTGCCACCAGGGAAAAGGGGGAACAGTTGTGGGAGGCAGTGGCCAGCCATCTGGTCCAGGCGCTGTTAGACCCGGAGCTGTGGCAGTAACCGGCAGACCCGGGAAGGTAGGGGATGGACGACAGAAAGGAACTGGATATGCAATCAATATTTGATGAAAAGTGGAACCGTACAGGAACCGGAACTATAAAATGGAAGGCATCTGATGAGGGGAGGAAGGATATTATACCCATGGGAATTGCCGACATGGAGTTTGCTACTGCACCCTGTGTGATAGAGGCGGTTAGACGGCGGATGGAGCATCCGTTGTTCGGCTATTTTAATCTGGATAACCGGTTTTATGAGGCAATCATGAATTGGCATGGGAGGCATTTTCACAATGAGGACCTGCGGCCAGAGCACATACTTTATCAGAATGGAGTACTGGGGGGAATCGCAGCAGCGCTTCAGGCATTTACCCTTCCGGGAGACAGGGTACTGTGCAGCGGACCTGTTTATTCAGGATTCATCCGTACCGTTGGGGATCTGGGGCGGGTGCTCTGCCCCAGTATGCTGAAGCCGGACCGGGAAGGAATAATGCGCCTGGATCTGGAGGATATGGAGAGGAAAATTCTCGATAACAAGGTGAAAGCATTTATATTCTGCTCCCCCCATAATCCTACGGGCAGGGTCTGGGATGAGGATGAGATAAGGGATGTGGCTGTCCTTTGCGGAAAATACCATGTGCTTTTAATTTCAGATGAGATATGGGCCGATTTTACGCCGGGGGGCAAGCAGCATATACCCACTGCCATGGTATCGGGCCTGGCAAAGGATATTACCATAAGCCTGTATTCGCCCACAAAAACCTTCAATCTGGCCAGTCTGCGCTGTGCCTATGCTGTGGCGTATGCACCGTGGCTGCGGGATGCCATGGAGAAGGCTGCGGTCATGACCCATTTTAACAATCCCAATGTGCTGTCCTGCGAGGCGCTGATTGGAGCATACCAGGAGGGTGGGGAGTGGGTGGAACAGCTCAACCGGTATATCAGAAAAAACCAGGAATATGTACATGACTATGTAACATCCCGGTTTTCCGGAGTCAGGATGCAGATGCCGGAGGGGACATACCTGGGATGGCTGGACTGTTCTGCGCCTTCTCTGGATTTCGAACAGATACTTAAGGACATGGAGCATTGCGGCGTGCTTGGAAATGACGGTGCTTCTTACCTGGCGCCGAAGCACGTCCGGCTTAATCTGGCATGTCCTATGTCAGTCTGTGAGGAAGCCATGTCGCGGCTGGAACGGTATGTGTTTCATATCCGGGGAGAAAGGACGGCGTGATGGAAAAACAGGAAAACAGATTATTTTATGGCTGGTCTGTTGTGCTTGGTTGTGCAGTGGTATGCGGGTGTAATATTGGGGTCCTGTCCAATACCGTGGGAGTATTCCTGAAGCCTGTTTCCATAGAGCTGGGGGTGTCCAGAAGCCAGATTGCCTTATATTCCAGCATATTTTCTGTGATTGGCATGTTTTCTGCCCCTTTCCAGGGGAGGCTGATGGAAAAGTACAGTCTAAAGAAGCTGATGGTTTCCGGTTCCGTGATTGCGGGAATCTGCCTGTTCTGCTATTCCTTTGCTCCGGGCCTGTGGTTCTTTTATGCAAATGCCGTTCTATGCGGCCTTGTATTTGGATTTACGAATCTGATTCCCGTAAATAAGATTCTCTCTAACTGGTTCACAAAAAAGAAGGGGACGGCGGTGGGGGTTGCCTTGGCAGGCTCCGGACTCATGGCCATGGTGGTGACGCCGGTCCTTTCACATATGGTGGCAGATTACGGCTGGAGGAGCGGATACCGCTTTATCGGGAGCCTGTACCTGCTGCTTATGGTACCGGTCATCCTCTTTGTTATAAAGGAATCGCCGGAGGATGGGAAGTTCGGGGGAGGGGGAACGGGAGACACGGAAACCGGAGACCAGAATATAAAAACCGGGCTTACCAGAGCCCAGGCCATGGGTACCAGGCGGTTCTGGCTGATACTGGCAGCGCTGGTGCTGGCCAGTTCAGTGGCTATGGGGATTCAGCAGCATATGATAGCATATCTTACAGATATGGGATACGGGCAGCAGTATGCATCTGGTATATATTCCCTGTCCATGGGAGTTCTGATGGCAGGCAAAGTCATACTGGGAACTCTCTATGACCGTCTGGGGATAAAGGGAGCCTCCGTTTACATATGTCTGGCGCTGGCAGCTTCCCTGGGATTTCTGCTCATGGCAGATTTGCCGGGCATACCATATCTGTTTGCCGCTGCGTTTGGCCTTGCCAATGCCATCCAGTCCATACCGGCCACCTGTCTGGTGACACGTTTTTTTGGTACACGGGAATTTACGTCCATATACGGGATATGCAATGCAGGAAATATGGCAGGAATTGCGTTGGGCACATCCATGTCTGCATGGATATACGATGCTTCCGGTTCCTATGTCGCGGCCTGGTATTTCTATCTGCTGCTGAGCGCAGTTATTTTCATACTCTATATAAGCGCTGACAGGGAATACGAACGGCGTGTCCTGCAAAAATGCTGTCAGTGAATCAGTGTATATCTCTGACATTTTATACTCCGACATTTTTACAAACAAAGATTGACAACCATTTAACATTGTGGTATTATTTTACAATAAGATATAAATAAAACGTCAAAAAATTATTCATATATACAAACAAAAAAGTGGTTCTATGGAACGCATAATGGAAAAATAGCTATAATCAGGCTGTCTTTCTGTTTGCTTTCATAGGACCTTTTTATATGAAAAGGAGGTAAAATGAAAGAAGGCAAACACAAAAAAGAATCAGTTTTTGAACTGAACGGCGGGATGCCGCCTTTGGGACAGGCGCTTCCCCTGGCTTTCCAACACATTGTGGCGATGATAGTGGGATGTGTGACCCCTGCCATCATCATTGCGGGTGTGGCCGGTTTAAGCGGGGAAGATAAGGTCATCATTGTCCAGGCGGCTCTTGTGGTATCTGCTTTGGCCACCCTTTTGCAGGTATTCCCGGTCGGATTCAGGAAAGGCAGCCTTCAGTTTGGAGCGGGACTGCCGTTGATTGTCGGGGTTGGATTTGCCTATGTCACAAGCATGTCCACCATTGTGGAGGGCTACGGTATAGCCACCATCTTCGGGGCAGAGATTGTAGGCGGAATCGTGGCAGTACTGGTAGGTCTGTCCTACAACAAGATCAAGTCACTGTTTCCGCCGCTGATTATAGGTATTGTCATCCTGTGCATCGGCTTGTCCCTATACCCCATTGCCATTCGCTATATGGCAGGAGGACAGGGCAGTGAGTCCTATGGTTCCTGGCAGAACTGGCTGGTGGCAGCACTTACCCTGACTGTGGTCATAGTCTGTAATAATTATGGCAGGGGAATCATAAAGCTGGCTTCTGTACTTATCGGAATTATCGTTGGATACGGCGTTGCCCTTGGGTTTGGAATGGTTGATTTCAGCGCTGTGGGACGTGCAGGCATATTTGCCCTTCCAAAGATAATGCATTTTGGAATTGAATTTGAAGTTTCATCCTGTGTGGCAATCGGTCTGCTGTTTGCCATCAATTCCCTGCAGGCCATGGGGGATGTGACAGCCACCACCATGGGCGGAATGGACAGGGAAGCCACGGATAAGGAGCTGCGGGGCGGTATTCTGGGATTCGGGCTGAGCAATATCATAGGAGCCTTTTTTGGGGGACTTCCCAATGTGACATTCAGCCAGAATGTGGGGATTGTCACCACCACCAAGGTGGTGAACCGCTGGGTCGCTGCTCTGGCAGCCATTATATTGGGGATTGCGGGAATACTGCCAAAGTTTTCCGCCTTTCTCACCAGTGTTCCCCAGTGTGTGCTGGGCGGAGCTACCCTGACTGTGTTTGCCGCCATCACAGTGACCGGAATCCGCATGATATTCAATACAGGCCTGTCGGTGAGAAGCGGCTTTATCGTTGGTATAGCGGTGGCTCTTGGAGCAGGGGTTACCCAGGCATCCGACGCGCTCTGCGGTTTTCCCTCCTGGATGACCGTGGTGTTTGCAAAAACGCCTGTGGTCATAGCGGCAGTTGTTTCCATTCTCCTGAACCTGCTGCTGCCAAAGGATAAAGAGGAGCGGTAGGGGAGATATGTAACAGAAGTATAGAAATAAAAAGCATAGGGATAAAAGAACCGCTGTATGCCAGTTTGCAGAATGACTGACATACAGCGGTTTTGATTTTGCGAACATTTGATTTTGCGAACATTTGATTTTGCGAACATTTGATTTTGCGAACATTTGATTTCCAAACATTTAATTTCCAAACATCTAAATTCCGGCCTTTTAACTGAGCGCCTTCTGGGTGACCTTCTTGTCTTCGGCAGACCAGTTGTATCCGTAGACGATCCCGTAAATCACATAAGCCATGATAGCTGCTCCCACCATGTCGATAACCGAGTGCTGTTTCAAGAATACGGTAGACAGGCAGATGGAAACCATAAGGATGGCTGAACCGGCCCGCACCCAGGGATATTTCTTAAAGGACTCGCTCTTCATGATGGCGATGTGGGTGCCGATGGAGTTGTACACATGGATGCTGGGGAATACATTGGTAGGCGTATCCGTCTGGTACAGGGCGGCGACCATGCCGGAAAATATATTCTTACCCGGGTCAATGGCCGGTCTGAAATCTGTTCCGTTGTGGAAAAAGGTACAGATAATCAGGCTGATGGTCATACCTGAGAACAGGAAGGTACAAATTCTGTAATAGTCTTCCTTATTACGGAAAAGGAAGAAAACTATGGTTCCTGCCACGTATAAAAACCACATCATGTAGGGAATAATAAAATATTCGTTGAAGGGTATGAAGTCGTCCAGGGCAACATGCATTACATGGTAATGACGGGTGACTGTCTTTTCCAGGTAACAGAACCATGGAAGATAAATGAAGCCGTAACACAGCAGCCATGCATGTTTGTACTTGGAAAGAAATGTTATAATATTTTTCATGATACCAGCCTCTTTCTCACATTTGAAGACCTGATAATATGCGGCTAAATATAAACAAATTGTTAATAATATGTTAACGTTTAGAGATTATAGCACAGTAAAAAAGGAAAAACAAGGGGAGTAACGAAAAGTTAATAAAGTTTCATAAAGCATTATAATATATGACGAAAAACAACTTTTATTTTTAAGTTTTGTGTGCTATATTTAGACCATGAAATAAATTTACATGAGACAGGCGGAATATGATATGGGAGAGACACGAAGCGCGTTGGGAGTCATCTGCTCCTCCTATGACGAATTTTTTGAAGCAGAGAAAAAGATAGCGGATTACATGATGGAGCATAAGGCGGAAGTGGTGGATATGACGGTGGGCGAGCTGGCCAGGGCCAGCGGGACCAGCGACGCCACTGTATCCCGGTTTTGCAGGCGGTGCGGCTTCAAAGGATTCCACAGCCTGAAGCTGGCATTGGCCAGGGAGGTGCTGGAAGAAGAACAAATGGACCGGAATGTGTCCAATGACATTGACCGCGGCGATCTGCGGCAGTCTCTTCAGAATATACTGGCTAACAAGGTGGCTGAGCTGACGGAGACCGTGAACATGATGGACCCGGCCAATCTGGAACATATTCTGGACAGGCTGGAGCATGCCCGAATGGTGCAGCTGGCAGCCGTGGGCAATACCATTCCCGTGGCTCTGGACGGCGCCTTCAAATTCAACCAGCTGGGAATACCGGCTGTGGCAGGGGATATATGGGAAACCCAGACTGCCTATACCTTTAACCTGGGCCAGGAGGATGTGGTTATGGTCATATCCAATTCAGGAAGCTCCAAGCGTCTTCAGACCCTGGCAGAGGGGGCAAAGGAAAACGGATGCACGGTCATTCTCATTACCAATAATGGAAATTCGCCCTTGGCCAGGATATGTGATTACAAGATTGTCACTGCCACCAGGGAAAAGCTGCTGACAGAGGAGTTCTGGTTTTCCAGGGTGACGGCTACGGCAGTGATGGAAATACTTTACCTTCTGCTCCGGGCTGGTATGAAGGGGTCCATGGAGCATATACGGCGTCATGAAAAAGCCATATCGCCGGATAAGAAATAATGGAACCGTGTTTCGCTGTTATTTACGCGGGGCAGTACTAACGATAAAATAGAAAATAATGCACAAAAAACAGACGGCTTTTTACGGAAACAGGCCGTCTGTTTGTATATTGCGACAAAAAAATGTATGAAACAAATTTTCTTATAAAATACTATTGACGAAAATATAGCATCGTATTATGATAGAGACAACATAAGAAATAAAATTTCATAAAAAGGAGGTGCGGAGATATATGATTTACACGGTAACATTTAATCCGGCACTGGACTATGTGGTTAAAGTAGAACATTTTGCATTGGGAAGTGTAAACCGGACCATCAGGGAAAACATCTTTTACGGAGGCAAGGGCATCAATGTTTCAGCGCTTTTGGCAAACCTGGGATACAGGAGTACGGCTCTGGGATTCATTGCCGGTTTTACGGGCCGGGAGATAGAGCGGGGAGTCAGGAGCCTGGGATTTGATTCAGATTTTATCCAGGTGGAGAAGGGCATGTCCCGTATTAATGTAAAGCTGAAGTCCGACCAGGAAAGTGAGATCAACGGCATGGGACCGGAGATTACAGCCGGCGATGTGGACCAGCTTTTTGAGAAGCTTTCCTATCTAAAAAAGGAGGATGTGCTGGTCCTTTCCGGAAGCATACCGGCTGCCATTGACAGTGACATCTACCAGAGAATCATGGAACGCCTGGACGGCAGGGGAATCCGCATGGTAGTGGATGCGGAGAAGGATTTGCTCCTGAAGGTTTTAAAGTACCGTCCGTTCCTCATTAAACCCAATAATCATGAGCTGGGACAGATGTTTGGGCTGGAGCTTGAGACAGAGGAGGAAATCATTCTCCATGCCAGGAAGCTTAAGGAACAGGGAGCGGTGAATGTGCTGGTATCCATGGCAGGAAACGGAGCCATACTGGTAACAGAGGACGGCAGTGTACACCGCCGGCAGGCTGCCAGGGGAACGGTAAAGAATTCTGTTGGGGCAGGGGATTCCATGGTGGCAGGATTCATAGCCGGATACCTGGAAAAAGGGGATTATGCATACGCTTTGAAGCTGGGAACAGCCTGCGGCGGCGCGACGGCATTTTCCGACGGAATTGGAACAAAAGATGAAATTATGAGACTCTTAAACACACTTTAACCGGTTAGGAGGGGCGCATTTATGCGGATTACAGAGTTATTAAAAAAAGAGAGTATTGAACTGGGCGTAAAGGTTTCAGATAAGGAGGAGGCCGTGGACAGGCTGGTATCCCTGATGGATGCCGGAGGAAGGCTTAAGGACACCGCCGGATATAAGGAGGGCATACTGGCAAGAGAAGCCTTGGGCAGCACGGCCATCGGTGAGGGAATTGCCATTCCGCACGCAAAGGTAGAGGCGGTAAAGGAGCCCGGACTGGCGGCCATGGTGGTTCCAGAGGGCGTTGATTACGACGCGTTTGACGGCTCCCTGGCCAACCTTCTGTTTATGATTGCGGCGCCTGCTGAGGGAGCAGACGTACACCTGGAGGCATTATCCCGCCTGTCAACCCTGCTTATGAATCCCGGATTCAAGGAAGGGCTTATGGGGGCAGCGGATAAGGATGAATTTTTACGCATCATAGATGAGGCAGAGACAGAGCGTTTTGGAGCGCCTGAGGGAGAGGCGGCCAAGGATGCAAAGGCGGATGCAGAAGCAGGCGCCTCCTCCGGTTACCGTGTTCTGGCGGTTACGGCCTGTCCCACCGGCATTGCCCACACCTACATGGCGGCTGAGAACCTGGAGAATACGGGAAAGAAGCTGGGAATTGCCCTGAAAGCTGAGACCGACGGTTCCGGCGGAGCCCAGAATGTGCTCACAAGGGAAGAAATTGCAGCGGCGGATGCCATTATCATTGCAGCGGATAAGAACGTGGAGATGGCCAGATTTGACGGAAAGCCTGTTATCATGGTCCCTGTGGCCGACGGCATCCACAAGGCCGAGGAACTGATCAAACGGGCTGTGGACGGCACGGTGCCGGTATACCATCACACAGGAGCCGCGGGGGGAGAGTCCGTGTCGGAAGGCAATGACAGCATTGGGAGGACCATATACAAGCACCTGATGAACGGCGTATCCCACATGCTTCCCTTTGTTATCGGCGGAGGTATCCTGATCGCCCTGGCATTCCTGTTTGACGATTATTCCATCAATCCGGCCAACTTCGGTAAGAATACGCCTCTGGCAGCCTATCTTAAGACCGTGGGCGAGCAGGCATTCGGAATGATGCTTCCTATCCTGGCCGGCTTCATCGCCATGAGTATCGCGGACCGTCCCGGCCTGGCAGTGGGCCTGGTGGCAGGACTGATTGCCAAGATGGGATCCACCTTTGTCAACCCGGCAGGCGGCGATGTGAACGCAGGATTTCTGGGCGCTCTGTTTGCAGGTTTTGTAGGCGGATATATTGTGGTGGGCTTAAGGAAGCTTTTCTCAAAGCTGCCAAAGTCGCTGGAAGGCATCAAGCCGGTGCTTCTCTATCCGGTTATCGGTATCTTCCTGGCAGCAGTGGTAACCACATTCATCAACCCATATATGGGTATGATTAACGATGGCCTCACCCACTTCCTGAACGGAATGGGCGGCACCAGCCGGATTGTGCTGGGGATGGTATTAGGCGGCATGATGTCCATTGATATGGGCGGTCCGTTTAACAAGGCAGCGTATGTGTTCGGAACCGCACAGCTGGCAGAGGGCAACTTTGAGGTCATGGCCGCTGTCATGGCAGGCGGTATGGTGCCTCCTATTGCCATTGCCCTGTGCACCACTTTCTTTAAGAGCAAGTTTACGGAAAAGGAGCGCCAGTCCGGTATTGTCAATTATATAATGGGCCTGTCCTTTATCACAGAGGGAGCCATTCCCTTTGCGGCCCAGGATCCGCTGCGCGTGATTCCTTCCTGTATCATCGGTTCTGCGATTGCAGGAGGGCTTTCCATGGCATTTGGCTGCACCCTCAGGGCGCCTCATGGAGGTATCTTCGTCCTTCCCACCATTGGAAATCACCTTATGTATCTGGCTGCGGTGGTTGCGGGAGCAGCGGCCGGATGCGTGATTCTGGGGATGCTTAAGAAAAACGCGGCGCAATAGAGGGATAACAAGATATGCGGTGCTGCAGATGACAGGGGAGTATTTGGTCATAACAATATAAGAGTATAAATAGCCGGGGAATGCTGAGGTTTATCAGTGGCATGCCAATAGGTGCGGGGAGCTGCGTTTTTGACATATAGAAGCAGGTATGTTATAGTTACCACATGGAGATTAAGATTAATGATTACTATGAGCCGGACCATTTCCGGGCAATCAGTGAGGATAATTATAATATTTCACGGACCTGTGAATATGAGAAGAACGAGATGCACCACATCCATAATACCAGTGAGATTCTCCTGGTGGAGGACGGGGCTGCGGACTACTATATCTCAGGCAGGAAGTACCATGTGGAGCCCTATGATATTCTGGTCATAGGTGCCATGGAACACCATCTGAGGCGGATTGACAGGCTGCCGTTTTCAAGATACGGCTTCACAGCCAAACCAACCTACTATAGAAGTATTATCTTGGACCATGACCTGCAGAAGGTATTTGGTACGCCCCCGCCGGATGTGTTTGTCCAAAATTATAAAAATGTGGACCGGGCGGTGTTTGGACATCTGATCGATATGCTGTGCTATTTAAAGGAGGAGGGCGAGGTGCATAAGCCCTTCCGTACCCAGATTCAGCGGACCATTATCACCCAGATAGCAGTGCTGCTGTTTCGAGTCTTCCGGTTTGAGCGGAGTGAGTCGGGTATCTCGCCTTCCAATGCCAGGATGCTGGAGATTAAGGAATACATTGATGTTCATTTTAATGAGGAGCTGAACCTGAATATGCTGGGTGAAAAATTTTTTCTTCACCCAACAACCATCAGCAAGGATTTCACCAAGTATTGCGGATACAACTTAAACAAGTACATCAATACGGTGAGGGTCTGCGAGGCTGCCAGTTTATTGGAAAATAGTAGTGATAGCGTGGCAGTGATAGCGGAGAGATGCGGTTATGACAGCGTAAACACATTTTTAAGGCAATTTAAATCAATTATGGACGTTTCTCCCCTTCAATACCGTAAATCTGCACATGAATGGTGGGAAACAAGCAGACGATGCAGAAGAAAGTAGCTGGTGATTTTTGTATACCAGCTGCTATTTTTATGCAGATTTTTGTCACAGGACAAAAAAATGGTGATTTTTGACTAAATAATAATCACATTCCTCATATCAGTTGTTGTATGATATTCCCATCAGAACAAACGATTACCGGCCGGTAATTAAGAGAGATTTATAACAATGAAATGGAGGAACTGACATGAAAAGAAGATTCTTATCAGCAATGCTTTCCGTAGTGATGGCGGCATCCCTTGTGACAGGATGCGCAGGCTCATCATCCGGCACGGCAGATACAAAGGCAGAGGAAGTAAAGGCAGGGGACACAAAGGATAATGGCGGTACCGGGACGGGAAATAAGGATACACAGGCCGCGTCCGGAGAACAGGTTACTTTGACCGTCATGGACGGATATGCGCCTGAGGATCCTCATGGCCAGTACATATATCAGTACGCAGAGGAATTTATGAAGGAAAATCCGGACATTAAGGTGGAAATCCAGGCCATTGCCTCCGGTGATATTTATACAAAGCTGGCAGCCATGGCAACCTCCCCGGATGACCTTCCCACCATGTTCTTCACATCTGCTGACCAGGTGCCCACCCTTTATGACCTGGGTTTGACAGAGGACCTTAACAACTGGATGGACAAGGAAGCTATTGACGGCCTGGCAAACGGCGTTATGGATGCCTGCACCATTGACGGGCAGATGACCTATTATCCGGTGGCCGTACAGCCGCAGGCCGTTATCTACCGGATGGATCGTTTTGAGGAAGCTGGGCTTAAAGTGCCTGCCACATGGGATGAGTTTGTGGACTGTGCAAAGGCGCTGACAAAGGATACGGACGGGGACGGACAGGTGGACCAGTGGGGATTCTCCATGGTAGGCTCCAATAATTCCTCAGGGCAGAGCCGTTTTATGTCCTATCTCTGGAGCAATGGATATGAGCTTGCTTACCAGGAGGATGGATCGGATGAGTGGAAGACAGATATTACCACAGACCCGGCATTCGTGGATGTATTTTCTAAGTGGACAGATATGAACAATGTGGAGGGTGTGGTTCCAACCGGTATCACAGAGGTGGATTATCCCACAGCGGCAAACTACTTTGCCATGGGCTATACCAGCATGTTCCTTACCGGACCAAATGCCCTGGGCGTTGCTTATGCCAACAATCCTGAGTTAAAAGGAAAGCTTGGTTCTTTTAAACTCCCCGGAGAGTATTCAGGCACTATGCTGGGAGCTGAGGGATATGCTATTACCGCCAAATCAACTGACGCAGAGAAGGCAGCTGCCGCCAAATACCTGGCATTCTTTACCTCCCACGATAAGGATATGAAGTTCTGGGAGTCCAGCGGCAAGATTCCGTCCACCACCGAAGGACAGAAGGTTTCCTATATAACAGGAGATGATTATGCAGGTTTCTTAAAGCAGATTGAGGACGGCTGCCGTCCGACCCTGGCTTTTGCGGGAATCAGCGGACTTAAGAGCGCCCTGGGCGATGCCTATGCAGCTGTATTCAGCAACGAGAAAACAAACGACCAGGCAGCGGAACAGCTGGTAAAGGATCTTGATCAGCTCCTGGAAGATTACAATTAATACAGGCAAAGAAAGGGTCATGATATCATGTCTAAGGTAAAAACAAAAGGAACCGCGGGTAAAATCAAATACCAGAATGACGGATACTTATTTGCATTCCCCATTGTATTCATGCTGGCAGCCCTTATTATATATCCCATGGCCTATGGCTTTTATATCAGCTTCTTCAATACTAACCTGGTGACTAAGTGGAAATTCGTAGGCTTCAAATACTATATAGAGGCGTTTACAGATCCGTCTTTCTATAAATCGGTGCTGCTTACGTTTGAGTTCATGATATTTGTGGTAATCGGGCATTTTGTCCTGGGTTTCATCCTGGCAACCTTGCTAAACAGGGAGTTCAGGGGAAGGACTGTATTCAGGGTCATTTTTATGCTCCCATGGCTTTTTCCGGAAGCTGTCATAGCCCTTTTGTTTACCTGGATCATGAATCCCATGTATGGTGTACTAAACGATATGCTGAAGTCACTGGGTATCATTTCAGCCAACATATCCTGGCTGGGCAGCAAGGAACTGGCGTTTCCGTCCGTGGTGTTCACTTGTATATGGAAGGGATTTCCTCTGGTCATGACCATGATACTGGCCGGACTCCAGAGCATCTCCAAGGACCTGTATGAGGCGGCGGTGATTGACGGGGCAAATAAGTGGGACAGCTTCCGCTACATCACCCTGCCTTCCCTAAAGCCTATTCTGACAACGGTGATTATCCTGGACAGCGTGTGGTGGTTCAAGCAGTATACCCAGGTCTTTACCATGACAGCGGGCGGGCCGGGCACAGCCACAAACCTGATCAGCCTGAGCATATACGGAACCGCATTCAATGACCTGAGATTCGGTAAAGGAGCAGCATGGGGAATCCTGGTTTTCATTATCTGTTATCTCATAAACTCTGTGTATAAGGTGGTGCTGAAGGATGAATAAAATGAAGTCGAAACGCAGAATGGAACAAGTGCTCTGTTATGTGGTACTGATTCTGCTGGCCCTTATGGTGCTGGTGCCTGTTCTCTGGATGATTTCCACTGCCTTCAAGACAGAGGCCCAGACCTACTCGCCTAAACCCCAGTGGATACCGGACCCAATCAGCCTGGAGTCCTTCCGCAAATTCTTCACTACCTACAATTTCGGAAGAATGACCCTTAACAGCCTGGTAACATGTATCTTTGCCATGATTATCTGTATTACATGTGCATGTCTGGCCGGCTACGGGGTGACCAGATTCCAGTTTAAGGGTAAAAAACAGCTGATGGATTTCCTTCTGGTAACCCAGATGTTTCCCAGCGTCATGCTGGTGGTACCGTTCTATGCGGTGCTTTCCAAATACCATATGACCAACAAGCTGATTGGGCTTATCATTGTATATGCAGCCACCAATGTGGCCTTCAGCACATGGATGCTGGTTTCCTACTTTAAGACAGTACCCATTGAGCTGGACGAGGCGGCCAGGGTGGACGGGGCATCCAGCTTCCGGATTTTTTGGAACATCATACTGCCCCTGATAGTGCCGGGCATTGCAGCAGTTGCCATATTTGTCCTGTTCAGCGGATGGAATGAGTATATGTACTCCTCAGTCCTGATTTCCAACGACCAGTTGAAGACATTGACCGTGGGCATCATTTCCCTGAATTCCCAGTACCAGATTAAATGGAATGATCTGATGGCTGCTTCCACTGTGTCCAGCCTGCCGCTGGTGGTTCTCTTTATATGCTTCCAGAAGTATTTTATTGCAGGCATGACAGGCGGGGCAGTTAAGAGCTGATACTGTATGGGCGGAGGTTACATAATACGGGGATATATATTATAAAAAACAGGAGAATTAGAACATGGATAACATAACAATTCGGGATATAAAAGTATTTGTGACAGCGCCAAGGGGAATTAATCTGGTCATTGTCAAGGTAGAGACATCGGAACCCGAACTCTTTGGATACGGATGCGCTACCTTTACATGGAGGCACAAGGCTGTGGTTACAGCCATCGAGGAATATCTCTGCCCTATGTTAAAGGGAAGGAGCGTACATAATATAGAGGATATCTGGCAGACCATGATGGGAAGCTCTTACTGGCGCAATGGTCCAATCCTCAACAATGCAATATCAGGAGTAGATGAGGCCCTGTGGGACATCAAGGGAAAGCTGGCCGGTATGCCGCTCTACAGCCTGCTTGGCGGAAAGGCCAGGGAAGGCGTGACGGTTTACCGCCATGCAGACGGAGGATGCCTGGAAGAGGTAAAAGAGTGCATCAGCCGATATATTGAGGAAGGATACCGGCACATCCGCTGTCATATGGGGACCTACGGCGGGAACTTCGACGGCAGGCGCCAGCAGATGGTAAAACCGGAGGGGGCACCGGAAGGCGCGTATTTCCATCCGAAAATGTATATGGACAGTGTAATCCGCCTGTTTGAGCAGGTGAGGAAGGATTTTGGATGGGAGCTTGAGGTCATGCACGATGTTCATGAGCGGTTATCACTGGCAGACACCCTTGCTTTTACAAAGGAACTGGAACCATTTAAGCTGTTTTTCCTGGAGGATTCTCTGGCTCCTGACCAGGTAGGGTATTATAAGTATATGAGGGAGCAGACAGCTGTGCCCTTTGCCATGGGAGAGCTGTTTACCAATCCGGCTGAGTGGAAAACCATTATCCAAAACCAGTGGATTGATTTCATAAGGGTGCACTTAAGCGATATAGGAGGTATAACCCCTGCTGTAAAGCTGGCTCATTTCTGCGATGCATACGGCGTGCGGACCGCATGGCACGGTCCCAATGATCTGTCACCGATTGGAATGTGCGCGCAGATGCATCTGGACCTGAACAGCCATAACTTTGGAATACAGGAGTTCTCCGGTTTTACCCAGGAGGAAGAGGCTGTATTCCCGGGCTGCCCGAAAATCAGGGATGGGTACGCATATGTGGACGACACACCAGGCATTGGTGTTGGCTTTGATGAGAAGGAAGCCGCCAAATATCCGGCAGTGGATATGGATCACAGCTGGCTGTTTGCAAGACTGCCTGACGGGACGGCTGTAAGGCCGTAGGATGGACAAAGGAGTCCTTGACAAGCACGGATACCTGCAATAATATAATCTCATAGGCCAGTGCGCGTTCTGTGAGCCTGGCCAATTGCTTAAGGAGGATACGGGACATGTTAAGTGCAGGGATAAAGGCACCGGATTTCACATTAAAAGATAAGGACGGAAAGGAAGTTAAACTGTCTTCTTTTCTTGGCCGCAAGGTGGTATTGTATTTCTATCCAAAGGATAACACGCCCGGATGCACCAGGGAGGCATGTGCCTTTGCAGGCGCGTACATTGGATTTAAACAGAGGAACGTGGAGGTCATAGGCGTCAGCAGGGACAGTGAGAAGTCCCATGCCAACTTCGCCGCCAAGCATGAACTTCCCTTCATCCTTCTGTCCGATCCAGAGCTTACTGCCATCCAGGCATACGATGTGTGGAAGGAGAAAAAGCTTTACGGCAAGGTTTCCATGGGAGTGGTGAGAAGTACCTATGTAATAGATGAGAATGGCGTCATCGAGAAGGTGTTTGAAAAAGCAAAGCCGGATACCAATGCCCAGGAGATACTGGATTATCTGGATGGTAAGGCGGAATAGAAAAGTGGAACAGGTAATATAGACCAATAAAATGCGGATTAGGAAAAGGCAGGCGTATCATGAACGTCTGCCTTTTCGGGTGCGCCCGGCGCGCCCTTTCATGGTGCCAGCGGTCCGGGTCTTTTTAAATTCCTGTATCACATGTTCAATTTCGTTATAATCCCGTTCAAACAGGGCGCCGCTTATCTGCTTTGACAGTATTTCTTCAGGTATCTTTTCTGCGATTTTATCAATGACGAATTGCTTGCTCTTTTCCTTGTATTTAGGCATATCGTTCAATTCCTGGATATGGGCCAGCTCCGGCCGCCAGAGGATACTGAGCTTTTTCCTGAGATTTACCCCGGGATTTGGCCTGGCCTCCCTGAGAAGATAAAAGTCCGCCTGTCCGGCCACCTGCTCCACGGTGATGATTCCCCACCATTCAGGGACATGTTCTTCGATGTGCAGGGCATGGCTGGAGCCGGCCGCCACATAATTCCTGTCGTAAAACTGGTCATAGTCTTTTACCTGGCGTTTCAGACGGGCATAGGTGTCGGCGTCACTCTTAATTTCGATACCTGCCACCAGATCCGGCAGAACCATGACGATATCCGCCCTGGATTTTCCTATCTGTTTTTCTTCCAGAATACGTATTTTTCCGTACATCTCCTCCAGAAAATCAAAGAGAGGCTCCCGTATATCCTTATCGTAGAGCATGGCTTCACAGCTCCTATTCTTTCAGACGTTTTACAGCCACGCTGAATAGAAGCATGCCTGCGCAGGGAATGATATTGGAAGCCATTCCGATTTCAATGCCTGCATGTTCAGCCACCATGCCGATAATCCAGGGCATGATGATAGCGCCGCTGCTGGCAGCCGGAAGCATGATTCCCATGCTGGCCGCACTGGTCATACGGCCTGCGCTGGCCACGGCAGTGGGATTCATGCCGGCCATGGCAAAGGCAAAGGCGAACAGCAGCAGGATGGCAGCGGTCTGGGTACCGGCCATCATCAGGCCCAGGTAGAAAATGATGCAGCCAATACCCATCTTAATCATGGCAGAATAGCTGTTTTTGATAGGAATTACAAATGCTATGAGCAGGCGGGCAATCAGGGTGGCGCCCCACATCACGGTCACGGTGTAAGGACTGAGGGAACCTGATATGATGCCATTTCCTTTAAAATATGTAACCATCCAGCCGGTTACGCTGGTTTCCGCCGCATTCTGGCAGAACAGGAGACCGGTGAGCAACCAGAATTTTTTGCTTTTAAGGAAGCCCTTATCTATGCTCCTGTCCTTTTTCATGGCCTTTGTTTCCGCGGGAGTCACACAGAAGGTCAGCCACAGCAGGAAACCGCAGGATGCTAACACCAGCATGGGAACGGCATTCCCTGCCTTCATGGCCGCGCCGATGAAGAACGGACACAAAAGCGCGCCCAGGGCGTAACAGCTGTGCATAATGTTCATGCCCTTTGTACGGTCGCCGGAGTTATCAGCCACCAGGATGGTGCAGGTGTTGATGGTGCTTCCTTTGGCAACGCCCACCAGGAAAAAGCCCAGCATAAGAACCAGCATCCATCCGGAAAATCCCATGATCAGATATCCAGCTCCATAGCCTGCTGTCAGGAGCACCACGGTTTTCTTGGTTCCGATTTTCGCAGGCAGCATGCCGGAAGCAAAACCGGCCAGCAGATTACCAATACTCATAAGGGACAGCAGTGTCCCTGTCATGCCGTATGCAAAGCCGTAGGTCTCCTGCAGCATGCTTACGACCACGCCGCTGCTGATGGCGCATATGCCGCTTAGAAAAAACGCGAGAAATCCTGCGTTTCTTTGAAAGATTTGTTCCTTTTCCATGATGCTTGTGTCCTCCCTGGCAGATTTCAGACGGATAAAACGCCCTGGCAGGCAAATACCCGGCGACAAAATAAAAGAAGCCTTGACAATCCAAAGCTTCTCGAGTAGCGGAAGGGAGACTTGAACTCTCGACACCACGGGTATGAACCGTGTGCTCTAGCCAACTGAGCTATTCCGCCATATTTAATTTGGTAGATAGTGGGGCCTACAGGGCTCGAACCTGTGACCCTCTGCTTGTAAGGCAGATGCTCTCCCAGCTGAGCTAAGACCCCATATCCTGCCGTCGTTTGTGTCTCACTCGCGACTGCCTGTACAGTATATGATAAATTGTGGTAATTGTCAAGACTTTTTTTACAACTTTTTTTATAGAAATTTTCTTAGTGTTTTATAGGGTATTATGCTATAATTTAAGGCAGAGTAAAATAGTAGAAAGGACGACCTGAATCCTTCATGTATAACTTCATTGTAAATCCCAAAGCAGGCTCCGGCAAGGGTCTTAAAATCTGGAAAGCCATAGCCCGTTATATGGAAAGTCATAATATTGAATACGAAGTTTTCCTGACAGAAGGCATTGGGGACGCAAGAACCGCGGCAATGCGGCTGACAGACAGCTATGATGAGCCAAGATATATCATCGCCGTGGGCGGGGACGGAACCATGAACGAGGTTCTGGACGGTGTGTCTTTCCATGGGCCTTTAAGTCTGGGCTACATCCCGGCCGGTTCCGGCAACGATCTGGCCAGGAGCCTTCGCATGCCCGGACGCACCATAAAGTGTCTTAAGAAACAGCTGGCCCCCCGGCATTTCACCATGATTGATTACGGAGTCCTTACCTATGGAAATCAGGAGGTATCCCATCGCCGGTTTCTGGTCAGCGCCGGAATCGGATTTGACGCAGCAGTCTGTCAGGATGCCCTGTCCTCCAGATGCCGCCAGCGTTTAAATCGTTTGGGTATGGGGAAACTTTCTTATATACTCATAGGTATACACCAGTTTTTTAAATGCAAATCCTGCAAAGGATACATTTTACTGGACGGGGTAAAAAAGGTGGAGTTCAACAACATCCTTTTCATATCCTGTCACATACAGCCCTCAGAGGGCGGCGGCTTCCTCTTTGCCCCCAGGGCAGACGGAAGCGACGGAAAATTAAACATCTGCGTCATGAGCCACGGTACCAGGACAAAGCTGATACCCGTCCTGCTGTCAGCCCTCATAGGAAGGCGCCGGCCCAAAGGTGTCAGAACCTACGAGTGCAGGGAAGTATCCATCCACACGGAAGCAGCCCTGCCCGTCCATGCAGACGGAGAAAGCTGCGGCTTTCAGACCGACATCCAAGCCAGCTGCATAGCCAGGAAGGTAAGGATGATGATATGACGCGGGCAATGAGCGCAGCGCAGTCACGGTGTGATGGTGGAGTAGCGCAGACGCAGTAAAAAAGGAGACACAATGAGAATCGGACAAGGATACGATGTTCACAAATTAGTACAAGGCCGGGACCTAATCTTAGGCGGCGTCAATATCCCATATGAAAAAGGCCTCTTAGGCCATTCCGACGCGGACGTTCTGGTCCACGCGGTGATGGACGCCCTGTTGGGGGCGGCAGCCCTGGGAGACATCGGACAGCATTTTCCGGACACGGATCCGGCATATAAAGGTATTTCCAGCATAGAACTGTTAAAGAAGGTAGGAGAACTTCTGGACGGGAAAGGGTACGTGATTGAGAATATAGACGCCACCATCATAGCCCAGCGTCCCAAGCTGGCTCAATACAGGCCGCAGATGGCGGCAAACATAGCAGACGCCCTCCATCTGGACGTGTCCAGGGTAAGCGTCAAGGCCACTACTGAAGAAGGGCTTGGATTTACAGGAACCGGAGAAGGAATCTCTTCTCAGGCAATTACCTTATTGACGGAAACAGCAGATTACTGCTATGATAGTAAGATAATGGAAGGCGGCTGTGGAGGCTGTCCTGGCTGCAGCCGGGCGAAGGAAGAATAAGACAGGATAAAACACATTCTGACACAGCTGACCTGGTATGTTCCAGACATGCCGCAAGAGATTCATTTGAGGAGAATAAGAGTATGAAGATATTTAACACACTGAGCAGAAAAAAAGAGGAATTCGTTCCGCTGACCCCGGGGGAGGTCAAGATGTACGTCTGCGGCCCTACGGTGTATAATTTCATCCATATAGGAAACGCCAGGCCCATGATTGTATTTGACACGGTACGCAGGTATTTTGAGTATAAGGGTTACGACGTGCGCTATGTGTCCAATTTCACGGATGTGGATGACAAAATCATAAAAAAGGCAATTGAGGAAGGTGTGGACGCTGACACTGTGTCCCGCCGGTACATTGAGGAGTGCAAAAAGGACATGGCAGCCATGAATGTAAAGCCTGCCACGGTCCATCCTCAGGCAACCCAGGAAATCTGCGGCATGCTGGAGATGATACAGACCCTTATCGACAAGAACCACGCCTATGTGGCCGGGGACGGGACCGTGTACTTCAGGACAGGTTCCTTTAAGGAATACGGAAAGCTGTCCCATAAGAACCTGGATGAGCTTCAGTCCGGATTCCGTGAAATTAAGGTCACCGGTGAGGAAGGCAAGGAAGACCCCAACGATTTCGTGCTCTGGAAGCCTAAAAAGGAAGGGGAGCCTTTCTGGGAGTCGCCATGGTGCGACGGACGTCCGGGCTGGCATATTGAGTGCTCCGTTATGTCCAAACGCTACCTGGGCGAGCAGATTGATATTCATGCCGGAGGCGAGGATCTGATATTCCCTCACCATGAGAACGAGATTGCCCAGAGTGAGTGCGCCAACGACAAGAACTTTGCCACATACTGGATGCACAACGCATTCCTTAATATTGATAATAAGAAAATGTCCAAATCCCTGGGGAATTTCTTTACAGTAAGGGAAATCAGTGAAAAATACGACCTGCAGGTACTGCGCTTCTTCATGCTCAGCGCCCATTACCGCAGCCCCCTTAACTTCAGCGCCGACCTGATGGAGGCTTCCAAGAACGGCCTGGAGCGTATCCTGACCTGTGTGGAGAAGTTAAGGGATCTGGAGGCAAAGGCTTCCGACAGCTCCAAGACTGCCGGGGAGCAGGCAACTATGGAAGAGGCAGATAAGCTGCGGGGCAAGTATGAGGAAGCCATGGATGATGACTTCAACACCGCGGACGCTATTTCAGCCATATTTGAACTGGTAAAGCTGGCAAATACCACTGCAGATGAATCCGGTACCAGGGAATTCGTATCTTATATGAAGACAATGATAGAAGAACTATGCGATGTACTGGGCATTATCACGGAGAAAAAGGAAGAAGTGCTGGACAGCGAGATCGAAGAGATGATTGAAGCCAGACAGCAGGCCAGGAAAGATAAGAATTTTGCGCTGGCGGATGAAATCCGCGGAAAGCTTCTGGATATGGGAATTGTATTAGAGGACACCAGAGAGGGCGTAAAGTGGAAGAGAGCGTAACCATTCAGGAATTTCTCACATATTATAGACAGTGCATGAGGCTTGAACCAGTGGATGAGAATTCTTACTCGCCACTGGTTCTGGCCTATATTGGAGATTCGGTGTATGAGGTCATCATACGCACAAAGGTGATAAACCGGGGCAGCATGCAGGTGAATAAAATGCATAAGCAGAGTTCGGAGCTTGTAAAGGCCGGGACACAGGCAGAGCTTATAAAGGCCATCGAGGACATGCTTACCCAGGAGGAACATGCCGTGTTCAAGCGGGGGCGCAATGCAAAATCAGCCACATCAGCCAAGAACGCTTCTGTCATTGATTACCGCATGGCCACAGGAATGGAAGCCCTGGTAGGGTGGCTGTTCCTGAGGCAGGAATACAACAGGCTGGTATATCTGATAAGCCAGGGACTTGAAAAGCTGGGCAGGATGCCGGACCCGGAAGGAGATAAGACATGAGATACGAAGAACTGACCATAGAGGGGCGCAATGCCGTGCTGGAGGCATTCCGGTCCGGCAAGACCATCGACAAGCTGTTCGTGCTGGACGGCTGCCAGGACGGTCCGGTGCGCACCATCCTGAGGGAAGCCAGGAAATACGATACCATCATCAACTACGTGCCAAAGGAAAGGCTGGACCAGATATCCGAGACAGGAAAGCATCAGGGTGTGATCGCCTATGCGGCAGCCTATGAGTACGCCGAGGTGGAGGATATGCTGAAAGCGGCAGAGGAAAAGGGAGAGCCGCCCTTCCTCATACTGTTAGACGGCATAGAGGATCCCCACAACCTGGGAGCCATCATCCGTACGGCCAACCTGGCAGGGGCCCACGGCGTCATTATTCCCAAACGCCGTGCCGTGGGACTGACAGCCACCGTGGCAAAGACATCGGCAGGAGCCTTAAACTATACGCCGGTAGCCAAGGTCACAAATCTGACGGCCACCATGGAAGATTTGAAGAAAAAGGGCATGTGGTTTGTCTGCGCCGACATGGGCGGAGAACTCATGTATAAGATGAACCTGAAAGGTTCCATCGGACTGGTGGTGGGAAATGAGGGGGAAGGGGTCGGCAAGCTAGTGCGCGAGCACTGTGATATGGTTGCGTCCATTCCCATGAAGGGGGATATTGATTCCCTGAACGCATCGGTTGCGGCAGGCGTGCTGGCCTATGAGATTGTAAGGCAGCGCCTGGAGATGTAGTCCTTTTAGAGAAAAAGGAGTGATAACGATATGAAGACAGCATATAAACCTGTTGTAAAGCTTGCAGCGGCAGCGGCAGCGGCTTTTTTTGCCGTCAGCAGTATCCAGGTACCGGTGACGGCCCTGGCCTACACAAAGCCTGCCGGAAGTCATGTACTGACTCCCATTGCTTCCGGAGTCACTACATACAGCAATGAGAAGGCTACCCTGGACGCATCCAATGTGTCGGAGGGGTATATTATGGTAAAGTACACGGGAAGCGTGGGCAAGATTAAGGTCCAGATTACAAAAAGCGGTTCCGAGACATATACATATGATTTGAGCAGCAGCGGCGTATACGAGGTGTTCCCTCTGTCTGAGGGCAGCGGCAGCTACTCGGTGAAGGTGTTTGAAAATATCCAGGGAAACCAGTATTCCCAGGCCTTCAGCCAGAATGTAAATGCCACTATAACCAACCAGTTCGGACCATTCCTGTACCCCAACCAGTATGTGAATTTCAATGCTGCCAGCGCAGCGGTGCAGACAGGCGCATCCGTGGCTGCCAGCGCAACGGACCAGTTGGAAGTGGTGTCCAACGTATATAACTATGTAATCAACAATGTCACCTATGATACGGCCAAGGCAAGTTCGGTCCAGTCCGGCTATCTGCCCAATGTGGATGTGGTTCTGGCGCAGAAAAAGGGAATCTGTTTTGACTACGCGGCCCTTATGACAGCCATGCTCAGATCCCAGGACATTCCTACCAAGCTGGTAGTGGGCTATACGGGGAATCTGTATCACGCATGGATTAATGTATATCTGGAAGGCCAGGGATGGGTGGATAATATCATCTACTTTGACGGCAACAGCTGGAAACTGATGGACCCCACCTTTGCGTCCTCCAGCGGTCAGAGCCAGGAAATCATGCAGTACATTGGAAACGGCTCTAACTACAGGGCAAAATACAGCTATTAAGGGGAGGCAAAAGAGATGGCGAAAAAGGGAGAGGCTTATTACAGGTATTCCTATGAGGAGCTGTCGGCATTCTGTCTGCAGATATCTCTGCTGCTGGAAGCAGCTGTTCCGTTAGAGGAAGGGCTGGCCATTATGGCTGAGGATGCAGCCTCGCAGGGCGAGAAGGATATGCTTTTGTATATGGCAGAGGGCGTGGAGCTGGGAGATCCCTTCTTCAAAGTTATGGAGGATACGGGTGTATTCCCGGCTTATGTGGTGCGTATGGCCAAGCTGGGACAGCAGACAGGAACCATGGACCAGATGATGAAATCGCTGTCCGATTACTATGAGAAGGAATACCGGCTCCTGCGGGCCATAAAGAATGCGGTCACATATCCTGTGATGATGGTGGTAATGCTTTTGGTGGTCCTCTTTGTGCTGTTTTCCAAGGTCATGCCCGTGTTCAACAAGGTATATGAGCAGCTGGGGGCCCAGATGCCGCCTGTGGCAGCCTCGGCCATGAGGCTGGGAGGCTGGTTAAGCGGCGCAGCCCTTATTGCGGGGGCTGTGCTGGCCCTGGCATTGTGCGGGATCTGGACAGCCTCCAAATTCGGCAAACGCTTTGCCCTGGTGGAGCGCTTTGTGAATTTTGTGAAGGGACGCAGTAAGATTGCCCTGGCAGTGGCCAACCGGCGATTTACTGCTGTGCTGGCCCTGACCTTAAAGAGCGGTATGGAGCTGGAAAAGGGGATGGACCTGGCAAAGGAGCTGGTTGAGAATGAAAGCGTGGCAGTCCGCATCGGGAAATGCTCGGAACAGCTCCAGGTGGGTGAGAGCTACTACCAGGCCATGAAGGATACCGGCCTGTTTTCCGGTTTTTATGTACAAATGATTAAAGTAGGAACCAGAAGCGGCCACCTGGACAGCGTTATGGATGAGATATCCCAGGATTATGAGGAGATGGCTGATACTGCCATTGATGATATGATTGCCAGGTTTGAACCGACCATTGTGGCAGTTCTGGCTGTATCAGTGGGACTTGTCCTTTTGTCCGTCATGCTTCCTCTGGTGGGCGTATTGTCCGCTATCGGATAACAGTTAGGAGGCAGTAAATGAAGGTTAAGTCTGAGAAAAAAGAGAAGAGCCAGGCACTGGGTTACATACTGTCCCTGGCGGCCATGGCGGCCATGGTGGCATTATTTGCTGCCGCTGTGCTGAATTTTTCGGGTAGGACAGGCGCAAGGGAGGAGGAGACTCTCAGAAAGGCAGTGGCAAGGGCTTCGGTCCAGTGCTATGCCATTGAGGGCCGTTATCCGCCCAGCGTGGAATATCTGGAGGAGAATTACGCGGTCCAGATTAACAGAAAGAAATACAATGTGTTTTACGATGGTTTCGCGTCCAATGTGATGCCGGAAATAACCATCATACCCATAGACGAGTAGGGGGCATACAGTTATGAATCGGAAAACAGACAAAAAGGGGAATGCCGTTAGCGTGCTTTTTACCATGCTGTTGTTTCTGGTATTTGTGCTGTGTGCCCTTTTCACAGTGCTGATTGGCAGCCGGGTATATGAAAATATCAATGTGCGCAGCGATGCCAATTATACAGGCAACACAGCCCTCAGCTACATTGCCAACAAGGTGCGCCAGGGCGACCGGGCCGGGATGGTAAATGTGGCGGATGTGGATGGGATCCAGGTGCTGGAGATGAAACAGGAGATTGGGGATTCAGAATACGTCACATGGATTTACTGGGACGAAGGAAGCATCCGGGAACTGTTTACAGACACATCCAGCGGTCTGGGGCTTGCGGACGGTCTGGAGATTTTAGAATGCCAGGGCCTGAAGTTTTCTAAGGACGGCAGGCTGCTGCGTATAGAGACCGTGGGAGAGGGCGGCGGAAGCCTGGAGCTTTCTCTGCGGAGCGGAGGACTTGAGACGGATGAATAGAAAAAGCGGGTCCGGTTCAGGGCCATTTTTAATGGAAATGCTGGTGGTGGTGGGGTTTTTCATCATCTGCGCCAGTATCTGTGTTCTGGTGTTTGTGAAGGCTGACAACATAAGCAAAGATGCCCGGGACATAAATCAGGCGGTGCTTAAGGCGCAGAGTCTGGCAGAAGAGCTTAAGGCGGGGCAGGCTCTGCGGTGGTCAGAGATGCTGCCGGACCGAAACATATGGGAACACCTGGCAGATGCCGATGAGGGAAACCAGGAACAGGTTCAGTGGAACCAGGAGCTGGTACAGAGCGAAGGCTACGAAGGAATCCATACCATGTACTGGAACAGCAGCTGGGAGGAAACTGAACCTGACAGTGAACCCGCCTTTTTGGGGGTCATATACACCGGAACAGTGGATAAGATGGAGCGGGCAGACATACTTATCATGCGCTACGGCAGAGGGGCCAATAAGGGAAAGATGCTGTACCGGCTGCAGACAGAGACCTATGCCGGCCCCTAAAACTGTGTACCGCCGTATTTAGGGAAAATGAAACACGGAAAGGAAAGACAGATGGCAGGAGAGGCATCCAGGAATAAAGTGAATATAGGGGCGTCGTCCCTGATTCTTATTTTCATTGTTCTGTGCATGGCAACCTTTGGACTGCTGTCCTTAAGCAGCGCCCAGGGCGATTTAAAGCTGGCCGGGCGCAATGGGGAGGCGGTCCAGGCTTATTATGAGGCGGACAGCAGGGGGCAGCAGTGGCTTAAGGAAGTGGACCAGGTCCTGACAGAGGAAATGGGGGAGGGAAAGGATTCCACCCAGTGCAGCCTGGATATCAAGGACAGGCTGGGAGAGCTTTACAACAGGGAAACCGGCCTTATTTCCACGGACATCCCTATGGACAGGGGACAGTCTCTGCGCATTGAGCTGGTTCTCATGTGCGGGGAAAAGCATTACGATATAAAGTCATGGTATGTATATGCCAGTGATGAGTATGAAATAGATAATTCTATGCCTGTGTGGGGCGGAGCAGCCCCGTCCCAGGAATAAAACAGAGGCAAAAGGAGCAAAACAGATGAATGTGATGGAATTGCTTACATCGGCCGTGGAGAAGAATGCGGCTGACATATTTCTTATACCAGGCATGCCCTTCTCCTATAAGATTGGCGGCCGGATTATCTATCAGGGTGACAACCGGATCATGCCCGATGAGATGGACAAGATGATTACCGAGATATACGGCCTGGCAAAGAACCGGGGCATGGATAAGGTCCAGTCCCACGGAGATGATGATTTTTCCTTTGCCATACCGGGGGTATCGCGCTTCAGGGCCAGTGTGTTCCGCCAGAGGGGCTCCCTGGCAGGAATCATCCGGGTGGTGCGTTTTGAGCTGCCGGATGCCGGACAGCTCCATCTGCCGGACAGCATCATCGGCGTATCCAGGCTTACCAAGGGAATGGTCCTGGTGACCGGACCCGCAGGCAGCGGTAAGAGCACAACCCTGGCCTGTATTATTGACGAAATCAACAGCACCAGAAACGCCCATGTCATCACACTGGAGGACCCCATCGAATACCTGCACAGGCATAAACAGAGCGTGGTGACCCAGAGGGAGATTGTTACGGATACGGACAGCTACGTCACAGGTCTGAGGGCATCCCTGCGCCAGGCGCCGGATGTTATTCTGTTAGGTGAAATGAGAGATTATGAGACGATCAGCATAGCCATGACAGCAGCGGAGACAGGTCACCTGATTCTCTCCACCCTTCATACTGTGGGAGCAGCCAATACCATTGACCGTGTGATCGATGCATTTCCGCCAAACCAGCAGCAGCAGATAAGGACCCAGCTGGCCATGGTGCTGGATGCGGTTATATCCCAGCAGCTCATACCTACAGTAGACGGCGGGGTGCAGCCAGCCTTTGAAATTATGTTTTTAAACAATGCAATCCGCAATATGATACGGGAATCCAAGATTCACCAGATAGACGGAATCATTGCCACCTCCCAGGAGGAAGGTATGATATCCATGGATAACAGCCTTATTAAATTATACCGTGACGGAGTGATTTCACGTGAAAATGCGATAGCTTACAGCAGCAACAGCGAGTTAATGGAAAAGAAACTGGCCAGGTAGCCGCCGGACCTGCCGGAGGTCCTGGAAAAACCAATTGGGAATGCTGCCGGAATAAGACGCAGGTTTTCCAGATATACTAAGGTTATGAACAGCAGACCGGGACGGTGGGAAAGGAGCAGCACGTGAGAGCAGATAAGAGGAAAGTGGTAATCGTAGGAACTGGAATGGTGGGCATGAGCTATGCCTATTGCCTTCTGAATCAATCGGTGTGTGATGAGCTGGTGCTCATTGATGTAAATAAGAAGAGGGCCGAGGGGGAGGCAATGGATTTAAACCATGGCCTGGCATTTGCCAATTCCAGCATGACAATATATGCAGGGGAGTATGACGACTGCAGTGACGCGGATATTGTGGTCATATGTGCCGGCGTGGCCCAGAAGCAGGGTGAAACCCGGCTGGATCTTCTGAAAAGGAATGCTGAGGTGTTCCGCTCCATCATTGAGCCGGTTACCTCATCGGGCTTTAACGGACTGTTTCTGGTGGCAACCAATCCGGTTGATATCATGACCAGGATAACCTGTACCCTGTCAGGCTTTAATCCGAGACGGGTACTGGGAACAGGAACAGCCCTGGACACAGCCAGGCTCAGATACCTGTTAGGCGATTATCTGAAGGCGGATCCCAGAAATGTCCATGCCTATGTCATGGGAGAGCATGGGGACAGCGAGTTTGTGCCGTGGAGCCAGGCACTGCTGGCCACCAAGCCCATACTGGAACTGTGCGGAGAAAACGGGGAAGCGGTATGCCGGCAGCGGTTTGATGAAATCGAGGAAGAGGTCCGCACGGCCGCTTACAAAATCATAGAGGCCAAGAGTGCCACTTATTATGGCATTGGTATGGCCCTTACCAGAATAACCAAGGCCATTCTGGGGGATGAGCACAGCGTACTTACCGTATCCGCCATGCTGCGGGGAGAGTACGGTCAGATGGACGTATTTGCCGGAGTTCCCTGTATTATCAACCAGAACGGGGTACAGAGGGTCCTTCCCCTGTCCCTGACACCGGAGGAGCTGGAGAAGCTGGGCCGCTCCTGTGATACGCTGCGTGAAGGATATGACGGGATTTTCTGATATATGGAAATGGGTTGATTGGGGATTCGATTTTTTAGAATCTTTTGGGAAGCCGCCGCACAGACTGCTGCTCATGATTGCCGGGAAGGCTTGCGGGAGCAGCGGTTTGTACTGGCGGGGATAGAAGGTAAGAAAGAGAAGGCAAGAAAGAACCGTTGGTGAATTGTTTGAAAAAATTGAAAATTATTGTTGACAAAACCATACGGACATGATAATATATACAAGGTTCGCGAGAGCGCACCAAAACAGAATAAGCTGCTGTGGCTCAGTCGGTAGAGCGTCGCATTGGTAGTGCGGAGGTCACGGGTCCGATTCCCGTCAGCAGCTTGTGGAGAGCCTGGTATTTACCAGGCTTTTTTTCTTTTGTTCTCCATGGTACATATTGGAAGTATTAGTATATTTTAAATATTAACGGCTCTTTGTCAATAGTTGGGGTGGGATTTGTTAAAATCCCGCCCCAATTCTATGAAAAGGGCCCTTTTTATGTTTAGTTCCAGGTTTTACTGATTTTGGGCATGCCAAATAAGCCTCCGCATTACCGACCTTTTTATCCTATGATGTACAGTGAAGTATCCGGGTTCGGAACCGTTTGAAATTCCGGATTCCGTAGCTGCTCCGTTTTAATACCTTTATCTTGTTGTTAAATCCTTCTGTGGGACCATTTGTCAATCCGTATTTAAAGGCATTCAGGATTTCTTTTCGCCAGGCCCTGTAGGTCTTAGCACAGTCCTCAAATTCCTTGATCCCACAGCTCTGTGCATTCGCAATCCAGTCATCAAATTCCCTCTGCTGCTGACGATACGCTTCCATCTGGCAGATATCATAAAACCACTCTTTCATGCGGTGTGCCAGACGCAGATCCTCGCTATAGTGAAGCATTAAATCACAGGCCTGTTTGTTCTCATCCTTCAGCTTTTTATAGCGGGTCAGAATGAGTTTCCGGCTGCGTTTATAATACTTACGCAGAGAAACCGGCATGGACCGCTGCAGCCGTTTGCGTACATTTTCAATCGCCCATGTCACCTGCCGGATGAAATGATATTTATCCACGATGATTGTAGCGTTTGGAAAGAAGGTCTGTGCAAGTTCGGTGTAGGGGCGCCACATATCGCAGACGAAGAACTTTACCTTCAGGCGTTCTTTCCTGGGAATGTTCCGCCAATAATCAGCCAGATGGCTCTGTGTCCGATCCGGGAGAATGTCGAGGATCCGGCGCTTTTTCGGATCAACCAGAATGCACTGATATTTACCGGTAGAAGCATTGCCTTTGAATTCGTCAATGGAAAGCGCTTGTGGAAGCTGGTCAGGCGGAGGATAGCAAATCGTGTCCAGAAGGCGGCAGACCGTCTGGACGGAAACACCGGTAAGCTCTGCGATCTGTTTTAAGGAAAAGGTCTGCCGGAGCAGGGAGACAATGTAAAATGCCAGTCTGCGGGTCCTGCGGTGGTAGCTGGGGAGGAACGAATAGGATTCCGTGAACCGTTTGCGGCAGTATGGGCAGAGGTAGCGGCGTTTGCGAAGGAGCAGGATTACTTGTTTTCCCAGTAAGGGAATGTCCTGGACTTCTTGTAAACGGTAATCATGAATCCGTTTAGTTTTAGCCCCACAGCAGGGACAAGTCTGTTCTACCGGTTGGGACTGGATGAAAATTTTAATGAAAGAGTCTGCCTGAACCACTTTTTTAATAAAAACACCTTCCAAGTTAAGGAAGGCCTTGGTATAATTAGGGTACATCTATAAGGGGTCACCTCCGTAACATTAAACTTTGGTCGGGATAATGTGTTTAGGAGGCTTCTTATAGATGTATTTTATTACAACGAAAAGAATGTTGGAAGTGTGCTTTTCAGCACACCCCAACATTCAGTATAGAACCATATTAACATGCAAGGAGAGGAGAGGTTATGCTGCAGACACAATACGAATTCACTTTGCCGAAAGGGTACATGGATGAGGAAGGAAATCTTCATAAGAATGGGATCATGCGCCTGGCAACAGCAATGGACGAAATAAGAGCAATGAGGGACCCAAGGGTAATGCAGAACCCGGATTATGCGGCAATTATTATATTATCCCATGTTATTATAAAACTGGGCAGTCTTCCGCTGGTAACAGTTGAAACAATAGAAAAGTTGTTTGCTTCTGATTTGAAATTCTTACAGGAGATGTACGAAACCCTAAACGGATTAGAAGGACCTGTGGTTCGTGTCACCTGTCCATATTGCGGCAAGGAATTTACAACAGAAATGGATTTTAAGGGATAGGAATTTTAAGGGATAGGAATTTTATGTGGTAAGAATTTTAAGAGACAGCCTGGGCTGTCTCTTTTTTTGCCGCAGCCATAGGAGCATTGGCGCCACAATCCAACTTATCCTTTTATCCTTGTAAATGTCCATATCAATCATCATCCTGGAAGAGTATCTTTAAACAGGCGAGGGGAGAATAATTGTATCTAAAAAACAATAAATTTAGCATGATTACAAAATAACCTAATTATTTATAAGAAAAGATAAATAATACCTGGACAAATCCCTTCCTTTTTCGGCATATTTATGATAGAATTTATACTATTCGGCAAATAGTTGCTATTTACATGATACTTTACATAATTTCCCAAAGGTTGAGAACAGATGGGAGGATTTATTTTAGATACGGTTGGGAGTCTGGAATCATGAAGAGAGCGGACTCCCTTTTATATATGGGGAAGGGGGGATATAGGTGTTGGATTGGGGCTTTGGATTAGGGGCCTTTGGAATGTTTTTCCTGTATGACTGGAATCGGGTTTTTTTGAAGAAAAAGTGGTTTTTACCGCTTTTTGCAGCAGGGAACCTGCTGCTGGCTGTGGTGGGAGGAAGAATGGTATATGCCTGCGTCTCCTCAGGAATTAAGGAACAATCTGTATGGCTCCTTCCTGGCGCATTTTTTCTGGCTGTATTGATTTATACGCTGTATTTTGCATTGCCCTTTGACAATACATACTGCCAGGAGGCGGATCGGCACAAGGTCTGCCGCTCAGGTATGTATGGCTGGTGCCGTCATCCAGGCATCTGGTGGTTTTTTGGCTGCTTTTTCTGTACGGGCCTGTCCACCGGGGAGCTGAACCGGGTGATGCTCAGTCTTTGCCTTTCTTTGCTGAACCTTTTGTATGCCTGGTATCAGGACAGGCTTATATTTGTAGAGGAGTTTTCTGACTACAGGGAGTATCAGGAACAGGTACCATTTCTATTACCCAGACTGTGGAAAAGGCGGTGAATCAGAATGACATTTGAGGAAAAGCTGACCAATCAGGAGTATGACAGGATATGGCAGGAATACTGCGGATTTCTGGACCTGGACATGGCGTCTTATATGAAAATCCAGAGAAGGCTTTTGGAGGAGCAGATGGGACTCTGGTGCGCCAGCCCTCTTGGAAAGAAAATTCTAAAGGACAAGAGACCGGAGAATATAGAGGAGTTTAGGGCCATGGTGCCGTTGACTACCTATGAGGATTATGCGGATGTTCTTCTCCTTAAGAAGGAGGACATGCTTCCTGATAAACCCATTATATGGATACAGACCACCTGGGAGGGCGGCAAGCATCCCATTAAGGTGGCGCCCTACACCAGCGGCATGCTGAAGACCTATAAAAATAATATCCTTACCTGCCTGATGATGGCAACCAGCAAGGGCAGGGGAAGTTTTGACATCGGAATCGGCGATACATTTTTATACGGCCTGGCGCCTTTGCCCTATATCACGGGCCTGATTCCCCTGGGATTGTCGGACGAGCTCCATATAGAGTTTCTTCCTCCGGTGGACGAGGCCGTAAACATGACCTTTTCCGAGCGGAATAAGAAGGGATTCAAGATGGGGTTGGGAAAGGGGATTGACTTCTTCTTTGGCATGGGCAGCGTGGCTTATTTTGTGAGTATGAGTATTGCCAGTCTGTCCGAGGGCGGTAAGAAGGGCGGGTCTTTCCTTAAAAAGCTGTTTACCATGCCCCCCTCCATGACCCTGCGGTATCTTAAGGCTAAGAAACAGTGTGAAAAGGAAGGACGGGGATTGATGCCCAAGGATCTGTTCAGGCTGAAGGGATTTCTGTGCGCCGGAACAGATAACCGCTGCTATAAAGATGACCTGGAGGAGCTGTGGGGCATCAGGCCCGTGGAGGTGTTTGCGGGGACAGAGCCCAGTTTTATCGGGACAGAGACATGGAACCGCAACGGACTGTACTTTTTTCCAGATGCATGCTTTTATGAATTTATACCGGAAGCGGAAATGTACAAGAATCTGGATGATCCCTCCTATGTTCCCAGGACCATATGTATGGATGAGGTGGCAGCCGGGGAGGTGTATGAAATTGTCCTTACCGTGCTGAAAGGCGGGGCATTTGCCCGGTACCGGGTGGGGGATGTCTACCGCTGTCTGGGACTTACCAGCAAGGAGGATGAGACACGGATTCCCAGGTTTGAGTACATTGACCGGGTACCGGATATTATTGATATTGCCGGTTTTACAAGGATTTCGGAAAATTCCATTAAGAATGTTATCAGCCTTTCCGGAATTGATGTGACGGACTGGGCAGCCCTTAAGGAGTTTACTGAGGACAGAGGGAGGCCATACCTCCATATGTACGTGGAGCTGGCGCCGGGCTGCGTGGTGAACCGGGCCGTAAGCCGGGAACTTCTGAAGGAACACCTGACCATTTATTTTAAATACGTGGACCAGGATTACCATGATCTGAAACGTATACTGGGTATGGACCCGCTGGAGATAACTGTCCTGCGGTGCGGCACCTTTGCCTCCTATCGGGAAAAGACAGGAAAGACACTGCGGCATATCAACCCGTCCATCCACGATATACAGGAAATGATAAAGATGCAGGCGGCTTTTGACGGGCACAGGAGATATTAGGAGATACTGATTGTATGAGAAGCTATGTTTTTATATCCATAACAGCTTTATATTTCTATACCTTTCTTATGCTGGCTTTTATGTCGGCTAAGAAATCACGGCTGATTCGTGATTTTATCGCTGTGCTGGGCGCCATGATTCTGTGGACCGGCGGTTCCCTTTTGATGAGGCTTCGGGCCTGGCCGTCCTATGAGCTGTGGTTTCATCTTTCGCTGGCAGGAATCAGCTTGGTGCCGTGTGCGTTTTTCTGCTTTATCAGGGATTTCTGCGGCCATAAGGCGAAAAGCTCCCACAGGATGTGGCTGGTGCTTATCCTTCTGGTGAACCTCTATAATATATGGACAGGAAACCTGGTCCAGCCGCCTGCTATCGAGTGGAATGGAGCCAGCGCCGTGTTTGTCTATCATATGGACTGGCGTGCCAGCATTATGTACGGACTCTGCTTCCTGGTAATCATACATACGGCCGCCATCATATGGAGCAGCCGGAAAAACAGGGCCCTGAAGGCCAAGGTGGTACCGCTGCTGTCAGGTATACTCCTGCTTTTTGCAGGCAATATGGCTGTGCCTCTGTTCAATGGATTTCCCATTGATATACTGTCAGGGGTGCTGAATGCAGGGGTGATGTTTTATACGCTTTATTCCAGGCATGTGTTCCGCATGACCCTGCTGGTATCCAGAGGCAACTGCTACATCATTGCCATGGCAGTAAGCGCCCTGGCCTTTTACAATGTGGCCCAGACCCTGGACGGCATCATCCGCAGGGATATACCAATGCTGGCCCCTTTCAGCGTCATGATTGTGGCTACTATGACCATGCTGGTCACACTGCTGATTTACATGGTGGCCAAAGGATTTTTTGACCGGATTTTTATTAAGGAGGAGGTGAGCCAGACAGAACGTCTCAGCGAATACACCGCCATTGTGTCCCAATCCCTCAGACTGACTGAAATCCTGAATGCCCTGGTGAACGTCATAGGAAATACCCTGCACACAAGGAAGATTTATATTTGCATCAGGGATTCCCAGGGGAATTATCCGGCTGTATTCAGCAGCAGTCCCCTGGATGACAAGAATTTTTCTCTGGCCGGCAGCGCGCCGCTTATCAACTGGCTTAAAAGCCATGATTCCTGTCTGCTGCTTAAGGATTTCCGCAGGACCGTGGAATACAAGTCCATGTGGGAGGAAGAAAAATACCAGATGGAGGTCCTTAAGATTGAGTGTATTCTGCCTCTTAAGGATGGGAACGATCTGGCCGGACTGGTGCTTTTAGGGGGCAGGGAGAAGCGGGGAAAGATGCGTACCCAGGGGTATTCCGAGGAGGACATCATATTCCTTAACTCCATTGAATCCGTAAGCTCCATTGCGGTGAAGAACTCCAGGCTTTATGAAAAGGCATATGAGGAAGCCAGAACAGATGAGCTTACCGGACTCTTGAACCGGAAATATTTCTGCCAGACACTGGAGGAAAATTACGAAAAATGCAGGCGGACCTCTCTGGCCCTTGTCATCTTCAACGTGGATGATTTTAAGCTGTACAACCAGCTTTACGGCAATCATGAGGGAGATAAGGCACTGGTGCATATTGCGCGTATCATACAGGGGACTGTGGGGGATAACGGCTACTGCGGACGCTACAGCGGCAAGGAATTTGCCGTCATCCTGCCTGATTATGATATCTATTCAGCGCAGAACCTGGCTGAGAACATTTCGCGGCAGATCCAGAATATGAATCTGGACTGTACGGACACTTACTTAAAGCCCCTGACTGTCAGCTGCGGAATCTGTGCGGCTCCGTACGCAGCCGCGTCCATGAATGAGCTCATATCCAATGCAGACTGTGCGGTATACCATGTGAAGCGTTCCGGAAAGAACGGAATCCGGGTATACTCGGACGGAATCATCGGGGTGAGGGATACAGACGAGGGACTGGCAAAGAAGCACCGAAGCATGTATTCTGAGTATGCTCCCACCATCTATGCCCTGACAGCTGCCATTGACGCAAAGGACCATTATACATTCCAGCATTCCAAGAATGTGGCCTATTATGCCCATGCCATGGGACAGGCCCTGAAAACCAGCGAGGAATACCAGGAGATTCTTAAGGAGTCGGCCCTGCTTCACGATATCGGAAAAATAGGGATACCGGAAAACATACTGAATAAAACCGGAAAATTGACGGATGAGGAGTACAGTACCATGAAACGCCATGTGGAGGCATCCGTGGAAATCATACGCCACCTCCCCTCTATGGATTATGTGATTCCCGCTGTTCTGGGACACCATGAGCGGTATGACGGAAGGGGATATCCCAGGCGCATCGCAGGGAAGGATATACCTCTGGCAGCAAGAATCCTTTGTATTGCAGATTCCTTTGACGCCATGGTATCCAAGCGCAGCTACAAGCCCAGCATGTCGGTGGAATTCGCTGTCAATGAGCTGGAACGGGGCGCGGGAACACAGTTTGATCCGGAGCTGGTGCCGGTATTCATCGGCCTGCTGAAGGATGGAATGATCAGGCCTGCGCTGAACGATGGGAATGACGTCTGCAGCAGGGAGCCGGAAGGGACGGATGCAGAGATTTAATAAATGCATATAAAATGGGTATGAAATAAAATTATTATAAAATAAAATGATGCAGAAAAGCCTGTTCACACATTATAAAGCGTGAACAGGCTTTTATATATGGGTTGGTCAGAGCACAGCCGGAACATGGTCAGAGCCTCATCAGAATACCAACTGTACCAGCATCATGTAGCACAACGTTCCCAGCGCAATGCTGGCAAGGGTATTTCCCTTCCAGAGGTGGAGTCCCACCACCACGGCAACGGATATAAGCTCCGGCAGGCCATAAGGGTAGGCTAAAGGTGTGATTCCCTTCAGGCAGTAGACCACCAGCACGGCCATGATGGCGGCCGGGAGAATGGTTCCCAGGTAGCGGACCAGCCCGGGGACTTCTTTTTTACCGCCAAAGAGAAGGAAGGGAAGCCAACGGGTTACCTGGGTGCACAGAGCGCAAACCAGTATGGTAATTAGTACATAATTTGATTGGGTCATGGTTTAATCCTCCTCCATTTTCTGTTCCACAGTCCTGCGCAGGAACAGCAGCATGGCTACGGCAGCTGCCAGGGCAGGAAGGATGAAGTTGGAAGAGCGGATGAGCACCAGAAACAGTGCGCCGCATATAAAACCGGTGACAGCCGGTATATGGGTCTTTGCCGCCTTCCACTGGTCCACGCATATGACCACAAACAGGGCGGTCATGGCAAAATCAATACCTGTGGTGTCAAAGGTAATCAGCTCACCCATAAGGGCGCCCAACACGGACCCGGCTATCCAGTAGCACTGATCAAAAAAAGAGGTAAAGAAGGTGGCTGCCTTCCATTCCCTGTCTGTAAAGTCAGACGGACGGGCCATGGAACATAACAGGGAATAGGTTTCATCCGTCAGAGAAAATACCATATATGGATAGGTCTTTCTCATTTCCTTGAAGCGCTCGATGAAGGTGAGTCCGTAAAATGCATGGCGGCTGTTGATAAAGAGGGTCATGACAGCCGTGGTCACATAGCTTAAGCCGCCGGTGAGGATGCCCACCAGGGCAAACTGCATGGAACCCGCGTAAACCAGGGTGCTGATGAGAAAGGCCCAGAACACACCCAAACCGGATTTCTGCAACAGGAGGCCAAAGGCGATTCCTAAGAACAGGTAGCCGAGGAATATGGGGATGGTCTTTATCAGAGCGAATTTTGCTGCTTTTTTCATGGTTTGGTAAATCTCCTCATAATTGTACATAATTTAGCACATTAATATAGTATAGCAGACATGGGACAAGATTTCCACTGCAAAATGTATTTTCCCCTTTCACTGATAAAAGAATTGTGTTATGATTAATAATTATATTTATCACAATAGCAACGTAACGGAGGAACAATTATGGCAGACAAGGATACCGTAATGGAAACTGAGGAAAAGGAGGTAGTCTCCAGGAATTTCATTGAACAGGAGATTGACAAGGACCTGGCAGAGGGCGTTTATGACCATGTCCAGACCCGTTTCCCGCCGGAGCCAAACGGTTATTTGCACATCGGACATGCCAAGTCCATCTTACTGAACTACGGCCTGGCACAGAAGTACGGCGGCAAGTTCAACCTGCGTTTTGACGATACAAACCCCACAAAGGAAAAGACTGAATTCGTGGAGTCCATCATGGATGATGTGAAGTGGCTGGGAGCTGATTTCGAGGACAGGCTTTTCTTTGCGTCCAATTATTTTGACCAGATGTACGAGTGCGCCGTATTCCTGATTAAGAAGGGAAAGGCGTTTGTCTGTGATCTGACAGCCGACCAGATCAGGGAGTACAGGGGAGACTTTACCACACCCGGCAAGGAGAGTCCTTACAGGAACCGTTCCGTGGAGGAGAATCTTGCTCTGTTTGAGGAGATGAAGGAGGGAAAGTACCAGGATGGAGAGAAGGTGCTGAGAGCCAAGATTGATATGGCTTCCCCTAATATCAACATGAGGGATCCGGTTATCTACCGCGTTGCCCGCATGTCCCACCACAACACAGGCGACAAGTGGTGCATCTATCCCATGTATGATTTCGCCCATCCCATTGAGGATGCCATTGAACACATTACCCATTCCATCTGCACCCTGGAATTTGAGGACCACAGGCCTCTCTATGACTGGGTGGTGAAGGAGTGCGAGTTTGAGAATCCGCCGCGCCAGATTGAGTTCGCCAAGCTGTATCTGACCAATGTGATAACCGGCAAGCGCTATATCAAGAAGCTGGTGGAGGATAACATCGTGGACGGCTGGGACGACCCCCGTCTGGTGTCTATCGCGGCTCTGAGGAGAAGGGGATATACACCGGAGGCCATCAAGATGTTCGTGGAGATGGTTGGCGTATCCAAGGCCAACAGTTCCGTGGACTACGCCATGCTGGAATACTGTATCCGCGAGGACTTAAAGCTTAAGAAGCCCCGTATGATGGCTATTCTGAATCCGGTGAAGCTGGTCATTGACAATTATCCGGAAGGACAGGTGGAGATGTTGGATGTTCCCAATAATCTGGAGAATCCGGAGCTGGGAGACAGGAAGGTGCCGTTTGGGCGGGAGCTTTATATTGAGCGGGAGGATTTCATGGAAGAGCCTCCTAAAAAGTATTTCCGTATGTTCCCCGGCAATGAGGTACGCCTGATGGGCGCATATTTCGTTAAGTGTACAGGATGTGAGAAGGATGCTGACGGCAACATTACCGTGGTACACGGCACCTATGATCCGGAGACAAAGAGCGGTTCCGGTTTTGAGGGACGCAAAGTAAAGGGAACCATCCACTGGGTGGCTGTTCCCACAGCAAGACAGGTGGAGTGCCGCCTTTATGAGAATATTGTGGACGAGGAGAAGGGCAAGCTGAATGAAGACGGCAGCCTTAACTTAAATCCGAACTCTCTGGTTGTGTTAAAGGAGTGCTACGTTGAGCCGGCCCTGGCAGAGGGAGAGGCCTATGACAGCTATCAGTTTGTGCGCAACGGTTTCTTCTGTGTGGACTGCAAGGACAGCACGCCCCAGAAGCCGGTGTTTAACCGGATTGTATCCTTAAAGAGCTCATTTAAGCTTCCCAAATAGGATGAACCATGAGGTAATAACAGATAAATCAAAGCAGTCATTTATGCGATAAAGAAAATGCCGGGGAACCTGATGAAAAAGGTCCCCGGCATTTGTTATGACCGTATCCCATGCATAATCCGGTGACGGATCACCTGATAACGCGTAATCTGATAGTACACCATTTAATAATACCGGCAGGATATGAAGCGGTATTTAAACAGTTCGTAGAGAAAACGTATGCCGATAATGATATATATGGCTGTGCCTGCCGCAAACAAAGCCATAAAGAATACATAGAGTCCCACATACATGCTGATTCTGGAGGCGGCGATAAGTCCAAGGCAGAGATAGGTAAACTTGAAAACCTTGCGTTCCAGACGGTGTACCGGTATACGGAACACCCGCTTGATGATGGATGCCAGGGACACTATGAACAGCGGGTAAAGCGCATCCACAGACAGACCTGCCAGCAGCTGGTACCATTCCGGAAGGTTCCTTATCTCGCTGTGCTTCTCTATGGCTGTGAACACCAGGATGTGCACGGACACGGTCAGCAGCACAATGGCCGCAGCCCCTATGAAACAGCGGAAAGCCAGTGAATGTTCCTTTTTGGGAGATAGCTTCTTTAACATATTCAGAGTCTGTTCGCTCATGTCCATCCGTCCTTTCTCAACTGATTTTATTGGATTGTCTTCCTACTTTTATTATAATTCCATACCGTGGTGATTACAATATACAAATCAGAAAAAAGAGTATATTATCTTTGAATAATCTTTGTATTTTGCTTGAATAATACGAATTAACAGAATAAATATAAAAACACATTGACATCTCCCACTTGAACTGGTATGATTAGAATGTTTATTTCAAATACAAATGATAATGCCAGTTTGCGGCAGGAAGGGGCGGAAAATGGAATTGATAGTACCCTTTGACAGTCAGTCAGAAAGTCCTCTCTATGAACAGATTTACCAGTACATAAAAAACGAAATCCGCCAGGGAAAGCTGGAGTCCGGAAGCCGTCTGCCTTCCACCCGTATACTGGCCAGGAACCTGAGGCTGAGCCGCAGTACCACCCAGATGGCCTATGACCAGCTGCTGTCTGAAGGGTATATAGAGGCACTGCCGTGCAAGGGTTATTTTGTCTGCAAGATAGAGGAGCTGGTGGAAGTACGGCAAAAGGGAGGCGGTTCTTTTGTAGAGCCGGGAGACACCGGAAAGGACCGTTACGAGGTGGATTTTTCTCCCAGAGGAATTGATCTGGACAGTTTTCCCTTTAATACGTGGAGGAAAATCAGCAGGAATACACTGGTGGATGATAACAAGGAGATGTTTGCGGCAGGAGACCCCCAGGGGGAAAGGGCTCTCAGGACTGCCATAGGTGATTACCTCCATTCCGCCAGGGGGGTGGACTGCAGGCCTGAGCAGATACTCATCGGCGCAGGAAGCGAGTATCTGCTGATGCTCCTATCCCAGATTCTGGGAAACGGCAGGAAAATCGCCATGGAAAACCCCACATACAAGCAGGCATACAGAGTGCTTAAGGGCGAGGGATATCCTGTGATTCCCGTGGATATGGACCGATATGGAATGGATGTGCAGCGGCTTTCCCGCAGCAGCGCGGATGTGGCCTATGTGATGCCTTCCCATCAGTATCCCACAGGGATTGTCATGCCTGTGAAGCGGCGGCAGGAGCTGCTGGCCTGGGCTTACAGCGGTGCAGACCGGTATCTGATAGAGGATGATTATGACAGCGAGTTCCGATACAAGGGAAAGCCCATTCCCGCGCTGCAGGGAATGGACCGGGGCGGCCGTGTGATTTACATGGGAACATTTTCCAAGTCCATAGCCCCGGCTATCCGTGTGGGATTCATGGTGCTGCCGGAGCATTTGCTGGAGGCATACCGGGAAAGAGCCGGTTTCTATCTTTCCACGGTGTCCAGGATTGACCAGAACATTCTCTATCAGTTTATAACCCAGGGATATTATGAGAGACACCTGAACCGCATGAGAGCCCTGTACAAGGGAAAACATGATGCTCTGATGGCAGGGCTTAAGGAACTGGAGGACCGGTTTTTAATCAGGGGAGAATATGCAGGGCTGCATGTGCTTTTGACCCACAGGCAGGGAGAGACGGAAGAAAGTCTGGTGGCCCGTGCGGCTGAACTGGGAGTGAAGGTTTATGGAATATCAGGATGCTTCATACAGCCGGAGGAGAAGCTGTTTGATTCAACCGTTATGCTGGGATATGCCAGTCTCAGCGAGGAGGAAATCCGAAATGGCACTAAGTTACTGAGTAAGGCCTGGACATTTTAAGCTGCTGTATGAATTTTTCAGACAGCAGGCAGGATGATAGGTTAAATAACAGATAATATAGCAGGTAATATAGCAGGTAATATAACAGGAAAAATGACAGGAAAGGAATGGTATGCCATGAAGGGCAGGAATAATACATGGACAGATATGGCTGCTGCCGCTGCTTTTGCAGCGGTACTGGGAATCAGTGCCTTCTGGGGGCAGCATGACAGGGCCTATGACCAGGCAGGAACGGCGGGCAGCGCTTATGGCCGGATGTATAACCAGGCAGGTCCGGCGGATGAAGATGGCGGTCCCGTGGGGAAGGCCGGGGCTTATCCAGGTACCGCAGGGGCTGCGCAGGCGGCAGAAGGCGCAGGGGAGGATCTGGCCCGGACGGGAGGGAAAGACGCAGAGATCCTTCCGGATGTGACAGAATCCCAGAAGGCGGTTCTGGACAAAATCATAAATGCATTAGAGACGCGGGATTTGGAGACTGCCGCCCAGGTCATGGACAGCGGTGAGGAGGAGCTTGTGACTCTGTTTTATGAGGTCATGGATGGGGCGCGGTATCTTTATGACGGCCGGTCATTCAGCCAGTCCATGGAGGGTGAGGGGCTGGTCCTTACCATGCCTAAGACCCTGTATTACGGTACCTTTAAGGGCGGCAGGCCGGAAGGGGAATGTACGGCCCTTCAGGTGGTTGAACTGGATGCCCCCAGGTATGATTACTCCCAGGGATTGTGGAAGGATGGGAAGATGGAGGGCCTGGGCCATACAGGATACTGCTATTATGAGACCAGCCCGGAAGGGGAAGCCAGGGATGTGTGCAAGACAGGAAGGTTTTCCGGTGACAGGCTGGAGGGAGAGGTAACCTATACCACCCTGAACCAGGAGGGAGAGACATCCACCTGGAAGCTGGAAGTAAAGGACGGTACGGTACAGTTAGATGACCGTTGGATCTATATAGAGGAACGTGGGGAGTATCAGCTTATGTCCCAGGAGGATGACAGCCATGCCTACATCATGGATGAGAAGCTGGCTGACCAGCCTGTGTGGATTAACCTTCTGGCCTGGGAGGAATAAAGGAGTCAAAAAGAGTTAAAAAGAAGAAAAAAAAGAGTAAACGGATAAATGAAATACAGAATAAAGTGCCAAAAAACTTCGGGAACATGAACTGTCATGCTCCCGGAGTTTTTCTGTTTTATACTGTTTTGGTTCATTTACATGGTCCTAAACCGCTGTGTTATTCCAGTGTATCTTCCTCAATGATAGCGGTAGAGCGGCCTGCTTCCGATTTCTCAGGCTCCTCGCTGCTGTCGTCGTAATCATCTTCCGTAAGATCTCCTGAATCATAGGAGGAGCTGCCGTCCATGCGGCGGTAATCATAGAGGTCGTCCTCGTCCACATAGTCGTCGTCCAGAAAGCCCTCATCTTCAAACAAATCAGAATCATCATCCTTATCCCTGGAGTGCTCATCCATGAAATCCGCTTTCTTTGTCTTCACGGTCTGCAGAGCAATCTGAGCCGTGTCCACGGCAGCGGAAACCGCCTCATGGGCCGTGTCCGACAGCAGGCTTCCGGCATCCTTAAGGACATTCTTCGTTGCCTGGGCCATATCTTTGGCAGCCACCTTGAATTCGTCCTTGCTGGAGGAAAGAGAGATGTAATTGCGGTCCAGGCTGCGTGTATCAATGGTGCGATCTGTCCCGTCCTCGTCGCCATCCTCGAATTCCCGGAAATCCTTTTCCAGCTCCCTGTGGTATGTCTTATACTGAAGTACGTAGGAAACGCCGGCAGCTACAGCACCGGTTACTGCTGCAAATGCCACGAATTTACCCCAACCTTTCTTTGCCATGCCAAAAACCCCTTTCTTGTAATGGTGATGCATAAAAGCTCCCCTATGGGTCATATTATGCCTTATTGTTATTATTGTAATACGAATGGAAAAAAAAAGAAACAGCAAATTGTAAAAAAACAATAAAATTAAAAGAAATTAGCACTCAACTCTTGACAGTGCTAATAACTGGTGATATAACATATCATGTGAGCAAAAGAAAGTAGTAAGGAAAAAAATCAAGAAAGAAAAATCAGAATATCGAGCAAGGAGGAATTCAATTATGAAGTTAGTACCATTGTTTGACAAGGTAGTGTTAAAGCAGTTAGTTGCAGAAGAGACAACGAAGTCCGGCATTGTCCTTCCGGGGGCAGCCAAAGAGAAGCCGCAGCAGGCAGAGGTCATTGCAGTGGGACCAGGCGGAGTTATTGACGGCAAGGAAGTAACCATGCAGGTTAAGGCCGGCGACAAGGTAATCTACTCCAAGTACTCAGGAACAGAAGTAGAGATTGAGGATGAGAAGTACGTTATCGTAAAGCAGAACGATATCCTGGCAGTTGTTGAATAATAAATAAAACAGTAGAACATAGAATATTGGAGGTTGATGAAAGATGGCAAAGCAGATTAAATATGGCGTAGAAGCCCGCAAGGCACTGGAAGCAGGCGTTAACCAGTTAGCAGATACTGTACGTGTGACCCTTGGACCGAAGGGACGCAACGTTGTCCTGGATAAGTCCTTCGGCGCTCCGTTAATTACAAACGACGGTGTTACCATTGCAAAGGAAATCGAGCTGCAGGATCCATATGAGAACATGGGCGCACAGCTGATCAAGGAAGTTGCTTCCAAGACCAACGATGTGGCCGGAGACGGTACCACCACAGCAACTGTTCTGGCTCAGGCCATGGTAAACGAAGGCATGAAGAATCTGGCAGCAGGCGCAAACCCAATCGTTCTGAGAAAAGGTATGAAGAAGGCTACAGATGCAGCTGTGGAAGCTATCAAGAAGATGAGCAAGCCGATCAACGGCAAAGAGCAGATTGCAAGGGTAGCTGCCATCTCTGCTTCCGATGATGAAGTGGGAACCATGGTAGCAGACGCTATGGAGAAGGTTTCCAAGGACGGCGTCATCACCATTGAAGAATCCAAGACAATGAAGACAGAGCTTGACCTGGTTGAAGGTATGCAGTTTGACAGAGGTTACCTGTCCGCTTATATGTGCACAGATATGGATAAGATGGAAGCTAACTTAGACGATCCATACGTGCTGATCACCGATAAGAAGATCTCCAACATCCAGGATCTGCTTCCTCTGCTGGAGCAGGTTGTTAAGATGGGCGCAAGACTTCTCATCATCGCTGAGGATGTGGAAGGCGAAGCACTGACCACCCTGATTGTAAACAAGCTGAGAGGCACATTCAACGTAGTGGCTGTGAAGGCTCCCGGCTACGGCGACAGAAGGAAAGAGATGCTGCAGGATATCGCTATCCTGACAGGCGGCACTGTTATCTCTGAGGAGCTGGGCCTGGATCTGAAGGATGCAACCATGGAGCAGTTAGGACGTGCAAAATCCGTTAAGGTTCAGAAAGAGAACACCATCATCGTTGACGGCATGGGCGACAAGGATGCCATTTCCGCAAGGGTATCCCAGATTCGCAAGCAGATCGAGGAAACCACCTCTGATTTTGACAGAGAGAAGCTGCAGGAGCGTCTGGCTAAGCTGGCAGGCGGTGTAGCCGTTATCCGTGTTGGCGCTGCAACCGAGACAGAGATGAAGGAAGCTAAGCTTCGTATGGAAGATGCGCTGAACGCCACAAGAGCAGCCGTAGAGGAAGGCATCATCGCAGGCGGCGGTTCTGCTTATGTACACGCAGCAGGAGAAGTGAAGAGTGTTGCTGACGGACTGGAAGGCGATGAGAAGACCGGCGCCAGAATCATCTTAAAGGCTCTGGAGGCTCCTCTGTACCACATCGTGGCCAACGCAGGACTGGAAGGCTCCGTTATTGTAAATAAGGTAAAAGAATCCTCTGTAGGCCACGGCTTTGACGCTTACAAGGAAGAGTATGTGGATATGATTGAAGCAGGCATCCTGGATCCTGTAAAGGTTACAAGAAGCGCACTTCAGAACGCAACCAGCGTTGCTTCCACACTGTTGACAACAGAGACTGTTGTTGCAAACATCAAGGAGCCGGCTCCGGCAGGCCCGGCAGCACCTGATATGGGCGGAATGTATTAATCCCCCAGACACGATATTTGATTGATAAAGTATAATTAAGGATGGGACACAGCACAGGAATATGTGTGCTGCTGTCCCATCCTTTTTGCTTTCCTGCCGTATGTGCGGGGAAGCTCTTTTTATACAAACAACCGGGCTACGGCTGTAAAGGCAAAGCACAGCACGATTCCGCAGACCGTAGGCACCAGGAAGGACATAACTGTCCACTTAAAACTGCCTGATTCCTTTCGGATAGTAAGAAGGGTGGTGGTGCAGGGCCAGTGCATCAGGGAGAAAAGCATGGTACTGACAGCGGTAATCCAGGTCCAGCCGTTATTTACCAGCAATTCCCTCAGCTGTGCCAGGCTGTCAAATTCCAGAAGGCTTCCCTGGGCCATGTAGGCCATGATAATGATGGGAATTACAATTTCATTGGCAGGAAGCCCCAGGATAAATGCCATCAGAATCACTCCGTCCATTCCAAGAAGCCTTGCAAAGGGATCCAGGAAACCGGAACAATGGGCTAACAGGGTGATGCCGTTTACCTGTACATTTGCCATGACCCAGATTAAAAGGCCCGCAGGGGCAGCCACCGCAATGGCCCTCCCCAGCACGAACAGGGTCCGGTCAAAGATGGAACGGACAATCACCTTGCCAATCTGGGGACGCCGGTAAGGAGGCAGCTCCAGGGTGAAGGAAGAGGGAATTCCCTTTAACACGGTCATGGAAAGGGCTTTGGAGACCACAAAGGTCATGCATACGCCCAGTACAATAAACAGGGTCAGGAGCAGGGCTGACAGCATGGAGTCAAAGGCTCCTCCGGATACACCCACAAAGAACATGGAGATGATGGCGATGAGTGTGGGGAATGCGCCACCAGCCAAAAGGCAACTTCGCTCCGTACGACGAGTAGAGGGCTGACAGTTCCCTACTCGCCGTCGATAAAAATATGGAGATCTTTGCCATCCCAGACAATTTTCTTAACCATCAGCTTGATTAAGGTACGTTTTTCTTCGATTGCCAGTGTATGGAAATTGTCCTTGAAGCTGGACAACGCCGTGGACAGCATATCAACTTGGATTTCCCTGTCAGTTATGACGCTGACATCCTTTTGCAGACGTTTTTTTTCTTCTTTCATGGAAGCCAGTTCTTTGTCCAGTTCCATGATTCTGGCATTTACACGTTCAATGAAAGCTGTGCCTAAGTTTCCGTGTGACAGTGTGTTGATCAGGTTGTCCATCTCGCTGTTACATTTGGTGATTTTATCATCAATGATTGATAGGGGACTTTTTTGTGTCTGGCCCTGTAAATCTTGTTTCAGTTTTTCCAGCAGTTTGTAGATACCGGAATTTTCATCCGTGTACTGCATAAGGTATTCACAGACAATATCGTCCGCCTGCTGCCCGTTGAGGTTTTGACAGTCACATAATTTTAGACCCCCACGCAGTTTGTTGTTACAAATATAGTCGTAGAGTTCACGGTTGCCTCCTTTGCCGCTTCGCTGCTTTGCGAACATCCGGCTCTGGCACTTATCGCAGAAGATTAAGCCGGACAGCAGGGAATAGTCATTATGCATGATAGCTGGTTTCGTACCTGTGGGGATGTTATCTTTTAAGATGTTCTGAATGGCTACCCACTTTTTACCGGAAATACGCCCCTTGTGTTTTCCGATAGCTACAATCCATTTATCCATACCCTGCCTTGGGGCATTTTTCTTCCTATAATCACGTTTATTGTATGTCAGCAGACCATATTTATTGGAGCACTCGGCTTTTTCAAAGCAAACGTCCGAATGATGTTCCGTAAAGTATTCCCATGCGTCTTCATCAGCGATACAGTAAACTGGATTTTGCAGTATCTCTTTAATGCCTAACAGAGAGAATATTTTACCTGTACGTGATTTGATTCCTTGCTTGATTAAGTATTTGCTTACTCCGGATATGCTCCGGAGTTCTAAAAACTTTTCCAGAATACAGTCGATGGTTTTAAGTTCCTCCGGATTGTCCTTTAGCTTGCAGGAAGTCTTGATTTTACCGTCAATGATGATTTCCTGTATCTTTTCAGAGGTAAATCCTGTGGGGGTAGTGCCGCCCAGCCAGCGTCCGGTCCTTGCCAGCATTAGCATATTGTCACGGACACGCTCTGCAATCGTTTCTCTTTCCAGTTGGGCGAAAACCGAAGCTATGTACATCATGGCCTTTCCCATAGGCTTTGAGGTGTCAAATTCTTCCTTGATACAGACAAATGAAATATTATAGCTGTTCAAGTCTTCAATCAGAGAAGAAAAGTCACTGACATTACGGCTGATACGGTCAAGGCGGTAACAAACAACATATTCTGGTTTGTTTAGTTTTATATCACGGAGCATTTTCTGAAATTGCGGTCTGTTCGTATTTTTTGCAGAAAAGCCTTCGTCTTCATAAACGACAATTTCCGCCTTATCTGATTCGGGGATTTTGGCTGAAATATACTCCCTGCACATTTCAATCTGGTTTTCAACGCTTTCCCCTTTACCCGTATATACCGATTTACGGCTGTATATATAGATTCTCAAAGATTACTCACCATCCTTTTTTTGCTCAACATAGTCAGACAGAATTTTGGCGCATAAGTTGGAAAAGGTACGCTTATCCTCTTTTGCCACTTTATCTAACTGCTGTTTTAATTCCTTTGGGATTGTTATAGGTACTCTTATGTTATTTTTAGAAACAGCCAAATTCTCCACCTCCTTGTATAGTGTGTACCATAGTGTAACACCTTTGTCAAGGTTGTTGGATGGGTTTAGTGTTCTTTATATAAAGAATAGGGAGGAGGCGACATTGATGGGGCTTAGCCTGTGATGAGTGCTTATAACAGAAAAGGGAAAGTGATAAATTATTCTAAAGATGTGTAGGAGAGATATAAAATGATAGAACCATCGAAAAAAGATTGGAAACTTTATAGAGAAAAAATATCAGGATGGCAGGAAGATTTCATGGAAATTGGAGAGGTAAAGAGGATTTAAAAGGTTACCATTTGTCTGAAAATGCAGATAGAACCGTGAAGGGACAGTGTAGCGACATATAAAGAATTGAAAGAGCTGTTGAAATGGATATCGCTGAAGGTACAATTAAGATATAATGTTATATAGTAAAAGGCGCTCAGAAAATGGGCGCTTTTTATGTTGCAAACATTTGTTTCGGAATGATAGAATAATTAAGCAAGGATACAAGTGGTGTGGAAGTAATATGAAAAGGGAGGTTCCTATGGCAGACAAGGATTTTCAAATTAGGAATAGTACAATAGATTTCCTTGTATTTACAAAACAGAATTCAACAGATTCAATTCAAGTTAGAGTACATGATGAGAATGTTTGGTTGACGCAAAAATCTATGGCACAGTTATTTGAATGTAGTATTGATAATATTTCACTGCATTTAAAAAATATATTTAGGGACGGGGAACTAGTACCAGAGGCAGTTATCGAGGAATCCTCGGCAACTGCCTCTGATGGAAAACAATACAAAACAAAATTTTATAATCTTGACGCTGTAATTTCAGTTGGCTATAGAATTAATTCATTAAGAGCAACCCAATTTCGCCAATGGGCAACGAAGGTATTAAGAACATACACGGTGCAGGGATATGTACTTGATAAAAAAAGATTGGAAAATGGGCAAATATTTGACGAGGAATATTTTGAACATTTACTGGATGAGATCAGGGAAATCCGAGCAAGTGAGCGGAAATTTTATCAAAAGATAACTGACATTTACGCTACAGCAGTTGATTATTCAAAAGATGCAGTAACAACAAAGGAGTTCTTTAAGACCGTACAGAATAAACTTCATTATGCGATTCATGGTCATACCGCTGCGGAGGTTATAGTCGAGAGGGCAGACCATAAAAAAGAACATATGGGGCTGACCACATGGAAAAATGCACCAGGTGGAAAGATTGTTAAAGCAGATGTAAGCATAGCGAAGAACTATTTATCTCAGAGTGAGTTACAGGATTTGAATCAGTTTGTGTCAATGTATCTGGATTATGCGGAAAGACAGGCAAAAAGGCATATTCCCATGACGATGGAGGATTGGGCAACTAAGCTGGAAGTTTTTCTGAAAATGAATGATGAGGATATTTTGCTGGATAAGGGAAAAGTTACGCATGAAATTGCAAAAGCATTTGCAGAAAGTGAATTTGAAAAATACAGGGTGATACAAGATCAATTATATGAGTCGGATTTTGATAAGTTGGTAATGAAAGTTGATTTGTAGTAAGTATAAGGATGTCAATAATAAAAATATCTATTTCATCCAATCACCAGAAGGGAGAGCAGTTGACCAGAATCGATTATAATGGAACACCGGGTTACATATCATCGGAATATATAACCACCCAGGTTCCGGAGACAACGGCACTGCAGCCTCAGGCCTGTGTGGACAGCGGGGAGATAACCATGAATCCCTCATGGAAATACGCGGAGTTTTCCAAGATTCATTCGGGTGCGGCGGTACTGTACCGTTCCGAGGCAGCAAGTCCAAAGGGAATCACGGTTTGCGTCAACGTGGAGCATGGAATCAAGGGCGGCGCTTCCGTCAAGACCCAGTGTCACCCAGACGGAACTCCAAAGGTAACCGGAGGTACCACCATGGCGGCGGCCGTGTCAGGCGGTATGACCTTTGCTGACGGAACCCCTGAGAGCAAGGTGACGCTGTCCATGGCAAAGATACTGAAGGATAAGCTGCTGGTGGCAGGATATGATGTCTGATGATCCGTGAGAGCGACGATGTCCAGCTGGACAATATAGCCAGGACCGTTATTGGCAATAATGCAAGCAATTGTCATATTGCCCTTCACTGGGACTCCATCACCAATAACAAGGGGGCTTTTTATATGAGCGTTCCCGATGTGGAATCCTACCGGAACATGGAACCTGTGAAATCCCACTGGCAGCAGCACAACGCCCTTGGCGAAAACCTGGTGTCCGGGCTTAAAGGAGCGGGTGTCAAGATATTCTCCGGCGGTTCCATGGCCATGGATCTGACCCAGACCTCCTTTTCCACGGTGCCGTCTGTGGATATTGAGCTGGGAGATAAGGCGTCCGCTCATTCCTCCGCCACGCTGACCACTCTGGCAGACGGCCTGGTGGCTGGGGTGGACCAGTATTTTGGACAATAGAGAAAAGACAGAGAAAATCATGATTTGAATTTAGGAACAGAAGGAGGGCTAAAACCCTCCTTTTTCCAGGAAATCAACTGCAAACTGAGCAAACACAGCGGCCATCTTGGGTATCATGGATTCTTCCAGCATGAAGTTGCTGCTGTGTAGCCCAAAGGTCCCGTTATTTTTCTCAGTCGCTATACCGGCATAAACGTATGCTCCCGGTACACGGGATACATATTCACTGAAATCCTCGCCTCCCAGATGAGGTTTTGTATCCAGTTTAACATGCTCTTTGCCTAATATGCCGGCAGCTGACTGGAGACAGAACAGGACTGCATCAGGGGAATTGATAACTGCACGGCCATGACCGGTCGTCACCCTGGCAAAGGCTCCGTTTGCAGCGGCTATTCCCTGGGCAATGCGCTTTATATCGTCCTCCATCTGTTCCATGACTTCCAACTTGTCTGCCCTTAGGGTACCCGTCATCGTGCAGCAGTCAGGAATGATATTTCTTTTATCCTGAGGGCCGGAATGTATGGTACATACAGACAGAACCCGTGGTGCTGTTTCAGGAAGGCGTCGTGATACGATTTGCTGCAGACCGGAATATATCTGATTCGCTACGGCGATAGGATCTACGCACTCATGAGGCCAGGAACCATGACCACCCCGGCCGGTTACCTGTATTTCAAAGCTTCCGGGATACCCGAAGGCACATCGTTTGGCCACATGCAATTCCCCGGCCGCTGCCCCCGGCCATGCATGGGCAGCAAAGACAGCGTCTACAGCAGGATTTTCCAGTATGTGGTCTTCCTCAACCATTTTTTTACCGCCAAGCCCATTTTCCTCACCGGGCTGGAAGACAAATTCAACGTTACCTGGAAAGTGACTTCGCAGCTTTGACAGAATCATTGCGCTGCCCAAAAGCCATGCGGCGTGACCATCGTGTCCGCATGCGTGCATTACGCCGGCTGTTTCTGACGCGTAGGGAAGTCCGGTTTTTTCTTCTATAGGCAGAGCGTCAATATCTGCCCGCAGGAGAACCGTTTTTCCGGGGCCCTTTGTTCCTTTCAGGATACCGATAACCCCGGTCCCTCCGGCTGCACCTGTAATCACTTCCATCCCTTTCAGGCAGCGTAATTTTTCGGCAATTTTGTGAGAGGTTTTATATTCTTCCATGGAAAGCTCTGGATGCTGGTGGAGTTCACGGCGAAATTGGATTAATTCCTCTCTGCATTGCTCCGCTTCTTCTTTGATTTGTTCTGTCAGTATTTGATTTGTCAGCATTCGTTTCCTCCCTGAATCAAACTAAAATGTAATATGGCCCCACAGAAGTGAGGCCGGTATCATAGATAAAAATTATTTGCTTACGAAATTTAAGAACTGGCGCAGCCTTGGATTTTCGGGATTATCAATGATTTCCTCGGGAGAACCGTCAGCGGCAATCATTCCATTGTCCATGAACAGTATACGGGTAGCAACGTTTCTTGCGAATTTGATTTCGTGGGTGACCAGAACCATGGTGGAATCTTCCTCGGCCAGTTGACGAATGGTATTCAGTACTTCTCCTACAAGTTCAGGGTCCAGGGCGGAAGTGGGTTCGTCAAAAAGCAGAACGTCCGGATTAACAGCCAGGGCCCTGGCAATGGCTACACGCTGCTGCTGTCCCCCCGACATCTTGGCCGGGTAAAAATCTTTGCGGTCCAGCATGCCCACCTTCTCTAAAAGCCGTAAGGAAGTTTCCTCTGCTTCCGCCTTTGGTCTGTTCTGCACTGTTACGAGAGCTTCCATTACATTTTCCAGGGCTGTTTTATTTTTGAACAGATTATAACCCTGGAATACCATAGCAGACTGGCGTCGCAGGTTCCGTACTTCCTTAGAAGTATAACTGGCCGCGTTCACCCGCGCATTGCCGATCTGAATAATTCCCGTGGTGGGGACACACAGAAAGTTCAGGCAGCGCAGCAGGGTTGATTTTCCGGTGCCCGATGGCCCCAGGATGGCCACGATTTCATTTTTCCTTATATTCAGATTAATGTCCTTTAGAACTTCCGTATCAGTTCCGAATGTTTTGGACAGATTTTCTACTGTAACCATCTGTTATTTCCCTTCAACGGCAGATTTTCAGCTATTATTTAGTGGGTTGCCGTCAACCACTCGTCGCTAATAAGCTGGGATAAATCCTCATAAAACCATTTCGTGATGATTTCAGAAACAGTTCCGTCCTCATGCATTTCCTTTAATACCACATTGACTTCATCCCTGAGTCCTGTTCCCTCCTCAGTGTCAGCAAACCACCAGCCTACGTTGTTTCCAAACAGCTTTTGGTCCAACATACGAAATTCCAGGTTCTGGGCCTTTTCTGCTTTTTCAATGTTGGTGACCGTATTGGCATAACAGTCTATGCGCCCCAGGGAACAATCCTGAAAGCCTGCATTTGAATCCTCATAAGTTACAATTTTCCAATCATAATCCGGAGCCATGTTCTCAACGGTTGTCTGGGCAGCCTGTCCGGCTGTCACACCGATGGTATGTCCGCGTAAATCATCCAGTGTTTGATATTCGCTGTCTGGCTGGACTATGATGACTTGCGCATCCGCGTAGATTGGGTCAGATGCGATATATGTTTTCAGACGGGCTTCGGTAATGGCAAAGCAGTTTGCAGCCACGTCCACACGACCAGTGTTCAGCTCTCCAAACAGGGAGGCCATATCTGAAACCTGTTTCATCTCGATGGTCCATCCGGTGCGGGCTTCTATTTCAGCCCACAGGTCAGCTTCGGCTCCTGTCCAGTTCCCTTTGTCGTCAACCATGGAATAAGGTTCGCCGGTACCGGCAGTTCCCACAATGACAGTGCGGCTTTCAGCCTGTTTCGTGTCATTGCCGGAATCGTCAGTCTTAGCTTCTTCGGATTGGCTTGTCTGTGTGGTTTTTGCAGAGCCGGCAGTCTCCGGGCTCTGTCCTGTACAACCTGCCATGGAAACAGCTGCCAGAGCTGCCGAGATAATAAGAGCGGTTATCTTTTTGTTTTTCATATGAATCCTCCGTTTTATGAATATTGTAATTTATAAGTAAACGGTCTAAAATATAGCATTGCACCGTTTTTCCAATACTTTCTGGATAGCAGTGAGAATCAGTGTTATAACCCAGTAAATCAGCATGACGCAGGCATAGCACTCAAAGAACTGGAAGGTGTTGGCACCTTCGATTTTGGCAGCCCCCATCACGTCCCTGACTCCAACCAGAAATGCCAGGGAAGACATTTTAAAAAGATTGATCAAGTCATTGAATAGAGGAGGAAGTGCAACGCGGATTGCCTGAGGTATGACGATTCTGATTGTCATTTGGAAACCTGTCATGCCAAAGGCCATGGCTGCTTCTCTTTGCCCCTCATCCACGGAAATCAATGCTCCGCGTATGGATTCTGAAACAAATGCCCCCATATTCAGACTCATGATGACCGCAACAGCCACGGTGGGAGACATATTAAGAATCAGGGAACTCAGGTTAGCCAGACCGTAATAGAAAAAGAACAGCTGGGCGGCAACCGGTGTACCGCGGACAAAGGATATCCAGATTTTTAAGACCTGGCTCACACCCTTAACTTTGTAATAGCTGATGATGGCAAAGACCATTCCGATGACAAGGGAGAACACAGCACTGATAATGGTCAGGGTCAGAGTCACATTTAGCTTACTCGCAATATAGGGAAGTGTTTGAAAGAAATAGCTCCAGTTAAATTTCATACCATACCCTTTCATGATGTTTTATCTTTATGTTAAATTGAACATGCATTGAACAGCAGACATATTATATATCGAGAAATCTACGAAATCCAGTTGGCAAAATCTATGGAGATTTTTGGCGGATAAATATTTTGAATGATGTTATAAATGTAAGGAAAACGAATGAAATTTCAGATATCTGCCATAAAAGCCAGGAACCGATTTTTGTAACAAAAAATGGCTATGGGGCTCTTGTTTTGATGAGCATTGAAGCGTATGAGAGTCTGATAACTGATACACAGATTGATGCTGCGATTGCAGAAGCGGAGACAGAAATGGAAGGTGGGGACATCCTTATGGATGCCAGGGAGGCATTGAGCGGATTGAGGAGAAAGTATGCAAAATAAATATACAATCAAGATGTTTCAGCGTGCCCTGTGGGATTTAGACAGTATTTACCAGTATATTTATGAACAGGTTCCGGAATAGGCAGAAAAGCAGGCGGACCGTTTGGAGGCAGGTATTTTCAGTCTGGAAGAATATCCATACCGTTGCGCGGAGCGAAAAACTGGCAGATATGCAAACCGCGGTTACCGGGAACTAATAGTGGGTAGTTCTATTTTTAGTAGAACATAAGATAAAATGCCATGTTGATGCGGTATCGAAAAAGTTGAAGACTTAATAGAAATTGTAAAATTAGGTTTGCATTCCTAATATTTGGTCTTGGATAAATAGAAAAAATGTTTGTATCGAATTCAAATGTATTATCTCCCTTTTGGTTAAGATTATCATATCAAAAAAATTGATGTGTCGGAGCTTATAAAGGTCATCCGAAGATAATGAAAGGAGAGGGGCAATAGAATACGACTCCATAGATTTAATCTATCAAAGACCTAATTGAATAGAAAAGAACCATTGGTCAATGTTACGGGAGATGATTAGAATGAATATGATAAGTCTTTAGGAAAGGGGGGTGAATATGGAAAAGAAAAAATCAAGGAAGATTGGGAAATATCTTGTTATAGCTCTAATTGTGTTGGGTATGCTGGTATATTTTTTTGTTCCACCTGTTAATGCTACAATGAATAATATTCTAAAAATGTTTGTGAGCGGGGATTTTACCGTGGTACGGCAGTTTGTCGAATCGTATGGTGCTTATGCAGCGCTGGTGTCTTTTCTGCTGATGATACTGCAGTCCATAGCAGCGCCGTTACCTGCGTTTCTGCTTACATTTGCAAATGCTAATCTGTTTGGATGGTGGAAAGGAGCTATTTTATCGTGGTCCAGCGCCATGGCAGGTGCGGCAGTATGCTTCTATATCGCCAGGCTATTGGGACGTGATGCAGTGGAGAAGCTAACCAGCAGGACCAGTTTGAAGCAGATTGATGAGTTTTTTGAAAAACATGGACGTCTCAGCATACTCATTGCAAGGCTGCTGCCATTCATTTCCTTTGATATTGTAAGCTATGCAGCAGGTCTGACATCCATGTCCTTTGGCAGCTTTTTTATTGCTACTGGTATTGGACAACTTCCAGCCACCATTATTTACTCATATGTTGGTGGCATGCTGACTGGTGGCGCTAAGATGTTTGTCACAGCACTTCTTCTGTTGTTTGCGTTGTCAGCACTCATCGTTTTGTTTAGGCAGTTATATGTAGAGAAACAAAAGCAAAAGAATTCAGATAAATCTGTGGATATTACAGATAATATCTAATCGATCATGGAGGTTTAATTATGAAATTGAAGAGGTTAACAGCAATTATGGTAGCAACCGCAATGGTGTTTTCACTTGCAGCCTGTGGAGGAAAGAGCAATACGGTTGAAAGTAAGGCCGAGGAGAAGGCGGCAGTGGAAACCATGACGGTTGATAAAGACAAGAAAGAAATCATCATGCTTTGTGAAGTAAATGGTACATATTTTACAGAACCAACGAGACATGGTATTGTATATAAGGGTGGTTCCAACGGAGAAAAGGCAGTGCTTAGGGGGCTGGCTGATGAGAAGGAATTTTATCAGGCATTGCTTGATATTGGAGCCAAAGCCGGTGATAACTTAACCGCAGCAGATATGAAAGCAGGACCAGATAATGGAAAAGCTGTGGAAGGTGATAAGCTTGATGTCTTTGTGAAATGGGAGGGACAGGAAGAAATCCCATACCAGGATATTATTAAATGCACAGAAGACTATACCATGGATTTGCGGTTTGGAGGAAATATTGAGAGTGCCAAAGAAAATAATACAGGATGTGTGCTCTGTCTGGACAGTTGTGCAACTGGAATTGTTAGCGATGCAGCATGGCCCACAGGAACCACACAGAATGATATTGCCAAGTTCTACGGGGATAAGGATGTGCTGCCAGAGGATGGCACCCAGGTAACTGTTATTTTCCGTCTGGCAAAATAGGCAATTGTCATGATGAAGCTGTTTAAAATTGTTTATAATAGTTTTTTATGGGCCATGACCATTGCCATTTTGTGTTTTAAGAATGAATGGTTGCAGATGCGGGTGAATACCGGATATATTTTTGGGGGATTATTAATCCTTTCAACTATGGTGGTATTGTTTGTCTTTAGGAAACAGGAAGTTGTGTTTAACAGCCTTTTCACAGCCGGCAATTTGATTATTTGTTCTGTGATTGGACTTCTCATGTATGGGGGTGAGCGGATGAAAGTAGTACCGGCCGCATTGGTGCGGGAAGGAATCCATCAGACAAGAATACCATTCTCTAAAATTAATCTAATATTATGTATTATTACGGCAGCAGGCATTCTAATTATCGGTTTAAACGATATCTTAAAAATAATACAGGCAGATAGGTAATAAGAAAACGGTAAGCGTTGTGCTTTGTAAAAGTCAACGCTTATTTGTGTCAATGGGAGATGTAAATGAAGACAGTGTTTCATACATATAAAAAGCTTATTCTATTCATAGGAATGATAGCGGCCATATTAGTCTGCAATCATATATTTGGTTGGTCGGCCGTGTTAAGTGGAACAGGAAGTTTAAATCTTCTAAGGCGGATGGCAGAAGAAAATCTGGTGAATGCAATTTTCCTGTACACCGTGATCACTGTTGTGGGTTGCGTGGCGTTAACTCTTCCGGGGGTCACCTTTGCTATTCTGGCAGGATTGCTTTTCGGACCGGTATTGGGGACAATCTGTTGTTCCCTTGCTACCATGATAGGTGCCATGGCAGCGTTTCTGGCAGGCAGATTCTTCCTGAAGGATAGTATTAAACCGGTAGTTATGAAAAACCGATACCTTAAAAAGTGGCTTTTCGATGAAGCTGGTAAGAATGAATTATTTGTATTGATGATTACCAGGCTTGTACCGCTGTTTCCCTATAATCTCCAAAATTTTGCGTATGGTGTTACGGATATTCCTTTCAGCACCTACTCCATATTCTCACTGATTTTTATGCTGCCGGGTACAGCCATGTACACCATCGGAACTTCAGGATTAGCGGATAAGGAGAACAGGGTACTTTATATCAGCATTGCAGTCATACTGGCAGTAATAGTCATGGGTATGGGAATGTTCTTCAAGAAAAAGTATGTGGTACAGTCAGAGCGGATGGAGGAAATCAATGGACAGGAAAGCTAAGATAAAGGATGGGGATAAATGCATACACTGCCATCTCTGTCAAAAACACTGCTCATTTCTGACAAAGTATGGGGTGGATATCGGTGATACGGCTAAGCTGAGAGCGCTCGCATACCATTGTTTCCTATGCGGAAAGTGTTCAGAGGTTTGCCCCATCGGGATTGATGGCCGCGGTATTATCTTGGACATGAGGCGAGCGCAAGTAGAAGAGAGTGGGGGGAAGTGCCGGGAAAAAGGATATTCCATACTGTTGTCAGAAAAGAAAAATTATATATTTCGGAATATGCGTCATATGACAGGTAAGAGCGTACTATTTCCAGGGTGTAATTTTCCATCTTTTTATCCGAAGACGACCAGGAAATTAATCAAAGTATTGAAGGATGAGGCAGATATGGGTGTGTTGTTTGACTGCTGTGGCAAACCGGTCTCTGAGCTTGGACTGGAAGAACAAGAAGAGAAGATTATCAGGCGGATCAATGAAAGACTTCATGTATCAGGCATACAAGAAATCGTTATGCTCTGTCCAAATTGCTATTATTTCCTAAAGGATAAGTTGGAAATACAGGTTCTTAGTATTTATGAGAAATTATCACAGCTTGGAATCGGTCGGAAGGTTGAGGGCGAGGGAAGGCTGTTTCTGCCATGTCCAGACAGGGAGGAACAGCAGTGGGTGTCCTGGCTGAACCCGTTCTTTCAGCAGGAACCTGAAATTATAAAAGGAACACAGTGTTGTGGATTGGGAGGATGCGCGGGAGGAAAGGAACCAGACCTGGCCAGAGATATGGCATGCCATGTGGCAGAAGAAGGATATAAAAAAGTCTACACATATTGCGCGTCCTGTGCGGGGAACCTTACACGCAATGGTTGTAAGGGGGTCTCGCACCTTCTGACAGAAATCCTGGATTTCCACGAACAGCCAGATGTGGCAAGGTCGATGATAAACAGGATGATGACAAAATTTTGGTAAGGACCGGGAAAAGGGGGAAGAAAGATGACAGAAGAGGAAATAAAAGACTTATTTATGCAGGGGATTGATTGTTCGCAGGTAGTAGCAGGCCGATTTGCGGATGAATTGGGGATAGAAGAAAGCCTCCTCAGAAAGATGTCTGCCTGTTTTGGAGGTGGAATGCAGTGTGGTGAAACATGTGGTGCAGTGACCGGTGCATTGATGGTAATTGGTCTCAGATATGGACATAGTGAGAATAACGATTCGAAGCAGAAAGAGATCATGGGTGAAAAGACTTCAGAGTTCAAGCGTCTGTTTGCCGATAGGTACAAATCCTGCATGTGCAGAGAGTTGTTAGGGTATGACATTTCGAAGGCAGGTGAGATGGAACAAGTGTTGGAACAAGGACTGCTGTTTGATTTCTGTCCATGTGTTGTGAGGGATGTAATAGAAATCCTGGAGAAGATGGTGTAGAGAAGGAGGGCAAAATGGACACTTACTATAATCTGGAAGATTTGGAAAAGTTTGCTTCTATCGGTGAGGAATCACCAAGGTTGGCAGAAAAGTTTTTTGATTACTATAATTCGGTGTTTGAAGAGGGGGCTCTTACAGCAAGGGAGAAATCATTGATTGCGTTGGCAGTGGCCCATACTGTGCAGTGTCCGTATTGCATCGATGCATATACCAATGACTGTCTGAACAAAGGTGTAAGTCAGGACCAGATGCTGGAAGCGATCCATGTGGCTGCGGCTATCAGGGGAGGTGCGTCATTGGTGCACGGTGTACAGATGAAGAATATTATAAAGAAATTGGAGTTATAAGAGATGAATGAGTCAATAGTTCAATTGAATCAAATGGAGCATATACAGGCGTTTGAAAGCCGGATAGAGGAACGTTTCCAGTATACGGAAAATAATTTGGACGTGCTTCAGGTCAATGTGGGGAAGTTATGTAATTTATCATGTAAGCACTGCCATGTAGAAGCAGGTCCAAACCGTAAGGAAATCATGAGGCGTGAGGTAATGGAGGCATGTCTGTCGGTCTGCAGGGAACAAAAGGTCAAGACTGCGGATATTACAGGTGGAGCACCGGAAATGAATCCTCATTTTGAGTGGTTTGTGGAAGAAATCTGCAAAGCGTGCAGCCATGTTATTGTACGTAGTAATCTTGTAATACTGACAGAAGAAGGATATAGACATCTACCGAAGTTTTTTGCAGATCATAAGATAGAGGTGGTCTGTTCCCTGCCTTATTACCAGGCCAAGGTTATGGACCGTGTAAGAGGAGACGGAAGTTTTGACAAGGCAATCAGAGTTATTCAGGAATTAAATTCATTGGGATATGGACGGGAAGACGACCTGGTTTTGAACATGGTCTATAATCCATCAGGGGCATTTTTTCCTCCGGTTCAGAGGGCTATGGAGAAAGAATATAAAGCCAAGCTGCTAGGAGATTATGGAATCGTATTTAATCATCTGTTCACAATAACAAACAATCCTACTGGGCGATTTTTTTATTTTCTTCAGAATAGCTGTAATTTAAATAGTTATATGAGGAAGCTGTGCGGCTCTTTTAACCAGGCAACTGTTGAAGGTCTTATGTGCCGTTACCAGGTTTCCGTAGGTTATGACGGAAGGATTTATGACTGTGATTTCAACCAGGCATCAGACTTGCCTGTTTCAACGAGTGAGACAATCTTCGATTTGGTTGGAAAGCCTTATAGAGCAAGGAAAATATGCTTTGGTAATCATTGCTACGGATGTACGGCCGGTCAAGGTTCTAGCTGTGGAGGAGCAACTGAAGCGTAAATCATGTAGATATGAAAGATTATATGGTTTATTTCATTAGTCCAAATGAGATATCGGTAAAAAGGACTGTTTTGATAAGATAAATTATCATAGCAGCTTTTAACTAGGCGGATATATGAATGTATAAATATAGATTGTAATGATAGGGATTGCCATATTAGAGGGGGCAGTCCTTATTTATTGTTCCAATAAAGGAAATGAAACAAACAGAAGGGTTGCTCATCCAAGGACGGGACATGTCCGAATATGTAGAAAAGATGAACATTTCCTAGTATCGGTTTTTTAATTACATGATAAGTCGGGAACGAGAAGTGAAAGACCTGTCCTGCGATGTAATCGCCAGATATATTTTAGGAAACACAGATAAAACATAAGGCGGTATTGGAATTTGAACAAAGTAATGACCTGGAGTTGAATCTGAATATTGCAAACAATTTAAACTGCTATGAGCTGGACCCATCTGTCATTTCATTTCTTTCAGAAAGCAGGTATTGATACAGACGATCCTTCCTTCACTTATTTTGATTTCCAGGGTTATGGGGAGCGTTATATACAGAAGAATGGTGTTGCCATGGCTCCCATGGTGTTGTATTCAGAATTGGGCAGACGTTTGTGTGGGTATTCGCCAGGTTAGAATCAGACATGGTGATGCAATGAGTTTAAGAATCGTGATACTGGTGTGTTAGATTTAGAATAGATGCAGGGCCGCCTTCATGGAGGTCCCTTTTTAATTGGAGATGTAAGATGCGAATATATATCAAGAGAGAGAATGTCAGCCAGGGAGTATGGATGGACCTACCCGCCAGTCAGGATGAAATAGAACGGATATACACGGAGCTGAAGGGTATGCATTCTTCCGGTATGATACCGTTTGTTGCCGGGGTGGACTCGGACGTCCCATCGTTGGCAGAATGCCTGGAAGATTGTACGGTATTTGCGAATGGACATATAGAGCTGCTTAATGAGCTGGCTCGAGAGATGGTTGTGTGGGGAAAAGATGAAAAGGCAAGATTCGGAGCAGCTCTTATGTGGGACCATCCGGACACAATTGAAACGGTAATGGATGTGGCAGGGAATCTGGACCGTTACATCCTGGATGACCGCATAAAAAACTGGGAAGCAGCCGGGCGTCTGGAACTGGAAAAGCGGGGAATACAGATAGACAAGAGAATCGAACCGTTTCTGGACCTTGAATCCATTGGAAGGGAATATATATACACAAAAGGCTGTATGACCCCCATGGGTTATGTGACCAGGAAACAGAGCGTCCCATGTAGTAGTAAGGAACAGGGATATGAACCCCACAGAGGATGCCTTCTTTCTGTCCATATGACAGATGAGAAATGGAATAAGAAAATATTCCAGCTTCCGCTTACAGAACAGAAGAAATCCAGCCTGTCAGTGAGTAAATGGAATGCATATGCCATACAGTACACCAGCGGTTATCTGGGGGAACTTCCTTGTTATCTTCCGCCAGGAATTACGTTATCTGAACTGGACCAGGTAGCCGATGTAATCAACCGGGAAGTCGCAAAAAGGGGGATATTAGAGAAGGAAAAACTCTATGCTATTCTGGAAGCCGGACTGCCGGAAACCATAGGGGAGGCATGTGAAATTATCCAAGGATACGAAAATTATGTGTATGTCCCTGCTGATAAGATGGGGCGTAAAACGATGGCGAGAATGTTGGCCCTACAGTATGCCAGGATAGTTCTTCCAGAAGAACTGAAACCGTTCTGCCGTTTTGAGGAATATATAGAATCTTTTCCGGACCGATACATGGTAACCACATCCACCGGTCATGTATTCCATCCAACCAGGGATTACAGCAGACGTCTGTCAGAAAGCAGGACCATCCGGCTCTATAGCCCTCTGACAGTCTCCTTGTTCAGGCATGACCGTGAGAGTTTCATGCCTGAGATATTATCGGGTGAAGGTTTAATCAAGCGAAAGACTGTCATAGAGGCTACAATCAAGCGACATCTGCCATCCGACGAAGAGTGTATGGGAGTTTTCCTGAATAATCAGCTGCTACGTGCAAAGGTGGAACGTATGGTTCCGGGGCTCGAAGTTTATGACGGACAAGTGTGGTGTGCCCTTGAGGTAAGGACAATAGGAATATTGACAGAAGCAGAACAAGAGGAATTGAAGAGGGACTGGCTGCGTCAGATGAAGGAGGGATGGGGGCTGTCCCTCATCGAATATCCTGTCCATACAGAAGGGGGAGAAATGCATATCGGACTATGGGATGAGGACTATGGGACTGCGCTGTGCATTAAGACGGAAGAGGAGTTAAAGAGGCCAGACTTTCCGGAACAGGAACCAGGGAGGATGGAACTGTATATGTAACATAGAAAAAAGAGGGCTCCCCCTTTTTATACAAATCACGCTCCTGTAGGAAGACAGAGGAAGGAGGTGGGATTCCGACAGGAATAAATGACATCTGACTCTTTGATGATTGGATTTAGAGCAGAAAGTGATAGAACGGGTGAGAGCAGCGGTCTGTCATATTGAGAGGTATATAGACCGATGGCTTTATCGAAATATGGGCGAATTGAGCTATCATAAAAACAGAAGGAGGAGTTTCATGGAGATCACAATAGATGAGTTACGTCGGATGAAACATAAGGATGGGCTGATTTTGCAGGGCTGTGGAGGCGACATACAAGAATGGGTGGATGGGATTAATGAACGATTGACACAGGAAGACATCTTACTGGAAGGGACAAAGTTTGGAAACGTGAGGTCATTTTTCTATGAAGGATTAACCAACCTGCTGTTTCCATTTGAGGATGTAAAACTCAATTTCGGAAGACTGGCTATATGGAGACTTTGTAGTCATGAGACATATGGAGGTATGTGGCTTTCTGATTATGTTCCTAACAGGCTAGGTGGTTTTCTTGATGAAGGCTCTGCACAAAAGACTGAGGAGCGTCAGCAGTCAGAACTTTGTCAGGGCATCTCCGCTCAGGAGAATGAGGAGATTGGATTAGGAGATATATCAATGAGATAGCAGGCGGTGGAGCAAGACTGTAGAAAATCATCCTGGCTCATAATAATGATGAATTCTATATAACAAAACGCTTGGTTACTATATAATTATCGAAGCCATAATTTTACAAGAACAAACAAATGTTCTGCCAAGACTTGCACAATAGATGTTGGTCCGATATAATAGAGAAACAAGGAGGCAGAGAGATGGTTCGATTATTTGAATTTCAGGATTTAGACAAGATTATGGATATATGGCTTCAGGGAAATCTGGAAGCCCATTCTTTTATAGACGCCGAGTATTGGAAGAAGAATTTTGATTCCGTAAAATCGGTACTGCCCAATGCAGAGGTATATGTGTACGAGGAGGATGGAGAAATTCTGGGATTCATCGGAATGGACGCGGAATATATTGCCGGTATTTTTGTAGCGGCAGGACATAAGGGACAGGGAATTGGCCATCAGCTAATTGAAACGGTGAAAAAGAAGAAACGGTTGTCCCTGCATGTGTTCGATAAGAATACAGGGGCAATGGCCTTTTACCTGAAAGAAGGGTTCACGGTCCGGGAGAGAATGACAGAAAAAGAAACTGGGGAGAGTGAATGCCTAATGGTCTATGAGAGCGGGGAATAGGAGCCTGAATTACAGGAGAGGGCGCTTTTTGATCTGTTTGGTAGTGAAAACCGGAGGTGGTAAGATGTCAACCTGGAATCCATGGCATGGATGTAAAAAAATCAGTCCAGGCTGTACGAATTGCTATGTTTATCGGAGAGATGCTGAATTTGGTAAGGATAGCAGTGTTGTAACCCGTACTTCTAACTTTGATATGCCGGTTAAATGTAACCGCAAGGGTGACTACAAGCTGCAGTCGGATGGTGAGAGGGTGTATACCTGCATGACCTCTGATTTTTTTCTGGATGAGGCAGATGGATGGCGTGCGGAAGCATGGGATATCATTCGTAGGCGCAGCGATCTGAATTTTGTTATTATTACCAAACGCATTCACCGGTTTGAGGTTGGATTACCGGGGGACTGGGGAAGCGGATATGAGAATGTGACCATCTGCTGTACCTGTGAGAACCAGAATCGGGCCGACTACCGCCTTCCCGTTTTTCTGGAATTGCCAATCAAACACCGGACTGTAATTCATGAGCCAATGCTGGAACAAATCGATATCCGGAAATATTTGGCTACAGGGAAGATAGAAGGGGTTACATGCGGCGGAGAGTCCGGGCCGGACGCAAGGGTCTGCGACTTCGCCTGGATACTTGATTCTATGGAGCAATGTGTGGAATATGATGTGCCCTTCTGGTTTAAGCAGACAGGGGCAAAGTTCAAGAAGGGGAATAAGGTGTATTTGATAGACCGGAAGGCCCAGATGAGCCAGGCGCAGAAGGCCGGGATAAATTATAAATGCTAAATGATATAGAGGTTGTTGTGGCATACATTAAGAATTTGTCATGACGCCTCTATTTTTATGTCCGCATTCGGTATACTCAAAGAATTTTTATATTAAATGCTCATCATATTCTGTAGAGACCTAAAAGAGGAGGTGTTATGAATCAAGAAGAATTTAATTACTGGGGGGAGATAACTGCGGGAAGCTCCTGCAGATGGCGGGAAGATACAATTACTCGCCTAAGCGGGTGGGGCGCGCTCTATTATATGGGTGGTGAGTCAGGAGCTTTTATAAGAATATCACCAGAGGGAATGCTGCAAATGGGAACTTACGAGGAGGCTATGCCCCATATTGGGGAAGCTATCTCCACAGTAAAGGCTGAGAAAAACTGCGACAGTTTTAATGCGGCATTCCAATGCGTCTGTCAATTAGGCGGCAGAGCGTTTTTGACAGATATATTTTCGAATGACAGGATTCCACTGAATATGCGACAGTCTGCTCAGTCAACGATCGTCCAGGAGGATAAGCTGTCTCTGGATACAGAGGAGGCAAAACTGAAAAATGATTCTGCAATCAGTATGTAAAAGCGGGGGAATGAAACTGTGTTGGAAGGGAGGTGAGATTGTTTGTAATGTAAATAAAAAAGAGCAGATCGAAGCGATACGAAGATACTGATGAGAGTCAGTGTCTTTTTTCTTTCTCTTGCAAGATAGCAAAAAGGAAGGAGGCAGAGTTCCGGCCGGGAAAAGATATCTGACTCTTTTTGGAATGGATTTAGAGCAGAAAGCGATAGAAAGAGTAAAAACTGCATCTGAAATGTCGTTGCGGATGTATGGCCGTCCCTTAATCGTTACGGATAGTGGAGGGAAAGACAGTGCTGTTTGCAGGGAGATTGTGAGGAGAGCCGGTATACCCTTTGAGCTTCACCATAATCTGACTACTGCCGACGCACCACAGACAATTTATTATATACGGCAGATATTCAGGGAATACGAAAGCAAGGGAATCCCATGCAGCATTCACTATCCGTATTATAAGGGCCAGCGGGTATCCATGTGGTCTCTGATTCCGATGAAACGGTTCCCACCCACAAGGCTGCAGCGTTATTGTTGTGAGATCCTCAAGGAAAATTCCTGTCAGGACCGGTTCATTACGACCGGGGTGCGATGGGCAGAAAGCCAGAAGCGGAGGAATAACCGTGGTGTTTTTGAGAATTACACAAGGGATAGGAACAAGAAAATCATTCTCAACAATGACAACGTCGATGAGCGTATGTTATTTGAGACATGCACCATAAAAGGAAAACGGATTTGCAATCCTATTGTAGACTGGCTGGATCGGGATATATGGGACTATATCCAGTCCGAGCGTATCCCGGTAAACCCGCTGTATGAATGGGGATTTCACCGGGTGGGGTGCATTGGCTGCCCCATGGCGGCAAAGAACCGTTGGACCGAATTTCGCATTTTTCCCAGCTACCAAAGGGCCTATCTACGGGCATTCGGCGTGATGCTGACCTATATCCAGGAGCAGGGGATAGCAACCCGATGGAAGGATGCAGGGGATGTCTTTGCCTGGTGGATGGAGGATAAGAACACGAAAGGACAAATCAGTCTGTCCGACCTGGAGCTGTGGAGGGCAGAGAATGGGGAGTGAGGAGTGATGAGAGTAAGAGGTTGTAATATCTGTGTCCTGAAAGGAGAGAGGTGTGAAGAAAGAAATTTATGTAGTGGACTGTCCAACGCATATACAGTTCGGTGATCCGATGTATTTTGAACATTTTGAGGACCAAAAGCTTGAACGACTGGTGGTGGATTGTAATGTGACTAAAAATTTTGTGGCACGGGTCGTACTGCAGGAACAACCCATTGAGGAACTGCCAGGAGAAAAGTTGGATACCATGACCCTCTACATGGCTCCGGAACGAACCATCAGTACCTACATGGACGGCTATTGTTATAAGGGACAGGACGTTGAGCAGAAAGAGATTGGAGTTGATACAGCGACCTATTTATTTGAAGTGGATGGCCGCTATGAGGAATTCAAAACAGAAGGAGATGGTTACTGGGGAGAAAGCCGTGAATTTTCCCGGATCTGGGACGGACGAAGCATTATAGATGCAGCGGTTATCACGGTCTGCATGCCGGAACCCCAAGGGTTTGAGGACATGAGACGCCTGGTCCATTATTTTTTTCAGGGGGCACAGCTTCTGGAAACAGGACAGAACAGTCAGATGGGACTCCAGGAACCGGTGCAGTAAGAATACGGTCTACAAGAATGTGAAAAATGAATAACCATAAAACAAGTCAGGACAGAGGAAAGAGAGGTAAATGAAATGCCAGCAGGACGTTTTTTATCAGGCAGCAGTTTAGAGGCATTCGAAGTGTTGATGCAGGAGAGTCATCCCTGCCTTCCGGACAGGAAGGAACAGGAGATGGCGGTCTCCTGTTTTTTTTGCAGAGACACAAAGCGTTCAGGATACCAGAAGATGTTAAAGGAATTGCGGTTCCGAATTCCCGACAGTCAGTTCATAGAGCGGGTAGAGGAAACAAAATCGTGTATGGAAGGCCCTGTCTATCGAAACCGGGAACATGAAGAACGATACAGAGGTCTTATGGGACACAGACAGATTCTTGCTCTGGACCAAAAGGCATCCTACGCCTGCGCCCTTTATCTGTTAGCCGCTGACGGATATCTCTGGGATAAGGCACGGGATGCCATTACTATGTCGCAGGTGATTTTTCCGGACATCCAGCTTGGAGGCATCAATGTGAAAGGATACATCCTGTACCACTTGGCCAAGGACCTGTATTACCGGGCCGGGTGTGTGAAGGTATCGGATCTGACGGACCGCAGCCTGGTGGACCAGGGAATGTTTGCTGTCCTTCTAACCGGATGCCTTTTGCGTGAACATGGCCTGAAGCGAATGGAACAGATTGGTATGGTGTAGGGAGGTGCTGCCCCATTGAACAGCATCATCAGCTGGATTGGAGGGAAGAAGGCCCTCAGGGAATTGATTTATCAGCGTTTTCCCTTATCCTATGGACGTTATATCGAGGTCTTTGGCGGGGGAGGCTGGGTCCTGTTCGGAAAGCCGCGGGATAGGATGGAAGTATACAATGATTATAACTCGGACCTGACCAACCTGTTCCGGTGTGTGCGGGACAGGCCGTTGGCATTGATTCAGGAATTAGGATTCTTTCCGTTGAATGGAAGGGAAGAGTTCGACTATCTGAAAAGATTCCTGAATCGGGAGGAATTCATGGCTCCAGGTCTGTGGTATCAGGATGAGGGACATCTGGCAGAACAATGTCTGACACCAGAGGCGTGTGGGGAAATCCGGCCTATTCTGGAGGAACGCGCAGGGATGTATGATGTAAAACGGGCTGCCTGTTTTTATCAGCTTATTCGGTACAGCTACGGAAGCGGATGTATTTCCTATGGGTGCCAGCCCTTCGATATACGCAGGACATTTGGGCTGCTCTGGGAGGGAAGCAGGAGGCTGGCCGGTACTGTGGTGGAAAACAAGGATTTTGAGGCACTTATACGGCAGTATGACCGGGAGGATGCCTTTTTTTATTGCGACCCGCCTTATTACAAAACGGAAGGGCATTACGAAGTGGTGTTCCGCCGGGAGGACCATGTACGGCTCCGTGACGCGCTTGGGGGAATCCAGGGAAAATGGTTGTTATCCTATAATGACTGTGCCTATATCCGTGAACTGTATGAAGGATATCGAATTGAGACTGTTAAACGGCTGAATAACCTGGCACAGCGGTACAACCAGGGGGAGGAGTATGCGGAGGTGTTCATATCAAACTATGATACAGCATGTAGGAGCAGGGAATTGCCGGAACAGATGGAACTGTCGGATGTATACGGATTTTATCCGTAAGGAAGGAGGAGCATGCGGTTAAAAGAATTAAATGTGAGGCCAGAGGCAGACGGGAGAGTGATAATACCGGCAGAAGTGTTGGAATCGATTGGCACAGATGCAGATGGAACGGTCTATGTCACATATCTGGCGGAAGAAGATGGCGGCGGGCCGGAGGTGTTCGTAAGCCCGTTGGAGGTGGGGGAACTCACACCGGACCAGCTGTATGAGGATGGAACACAGCTGACGGTTCCGGAGGAACTGTTAGAGGAAGCCGGTATCCAGCCGGATGAGGACCTGGAGGTTGTGTTCGAGGATAGGAGAATTACCATTCTTCCAGCCCGGACCGGGGGTATCGTGCCGCGTGAAATACTGGAACTGTGTTCGGAAATAGGAATCAACCCTGAGAAAGTACGGATCATTATGGAAATGGAGGGATTAGATGGCAGGTTTGAAGAGGACGTACCGAATCGTGGACGGTAATGGCAGGATTTATCTTCCAAAGAGTGTACGTGAGGAAGCGGGAATGCATCCGGGAGATATCATACGGCTGGAGGCAGATAATGGCGGATGGATTGGATTGATGAAGGTGGAGTTGATTGAGGCAGGGGACCAGTCACCGGAGGCCATGGAGGCATATGTCCGTGTCGCTGTCCGTCAGATGCCGGATAAAAGCCGTGTGAGTCTTTTGGCTGAATTAGCTGAACTTATACAGAAAGATGAGGGATGACATATGGATGAGGTAAAGTCCAGGGAACGGCTGTTATGCGCCTATATGGCAGGCCGGGATGGGATGGTAAAGCTAAGGATGCCATTCGATGAGGAACAGCTGGAGGCCCTCATGGCGCAGGAGACACTGCCCGAACTGATTGTGTTCCTGGATTCCCATGCAGCTCCTGTCCTTATCATGAGAGGAGGGAACATCCAGTTCTGCGCGGAGGATGGTCTGGGGGAGAAGCTGGACTGTCTTCTAAAGAAACGAAGATACGGGAAGGAGAGAGGGGATGGCAGGTATTGCGGTTAAGAACAACCTCATCCTGTATTATGGCAACATGGCCGGATATGTGGAAGATGGAAAGGCTGTCCTTGATCCGATGTTTAAGAACGGATACCTGATCCGGTTCCTGCAGGAGAAGAAGGGGCTGGAACCATGCTGGCAGGATGGCGTGTATGACCGTCTCGTACATGGGAAGGTGGATCTGACCGGGGAGGTGAAGCCATTCAGGAACTGCAGGCTCCACCAACTGAGGCCGGAAGTGCCGCCAGAGGAGCGTTTTCTTGATTTCGAGGACCAGGTATCACGTCATGGAATGCCGGACTCCAGCCGGTACGAGGTGGTATATGACTGCCAGATTGAGACAGATGACCTGGAAGCAATCTATACCAAGTTTGAGAGAGAGTTCCCGCAACGGACTACAGGGCATCCTATTTCTATTTCGGATGTCCTTGAACTATATGACAGGCAGGGAAGCGAGTTTTACTATGTTGATCATTACGGATTCCAGAAGATTGGGTTTATTCAGGGACAATCCCTGGATATCCAGGGAACCGACCATATGAAAGGAGAGGACGTAAGCCAGAGACAACCTATTCAGGAAATGAAGGAAGCGTAGGACATGAAGACAGGGTGGAAAATGAGGAAATGCAGGAAACCATGGAACGAAATACCATTCTGTTTTTCCAGTCCATTATCACAAACCTCCAGCCGGAAATCGGTATCCTTGCTACAGCTGAAGTGCGGATTTGAGATATTTGTACCATACGGAATGTGAAGGTGAAGGAAAATGATTATGGGATTGAAGTTGTGATGCCAAGGACCAAGATGCCTTTCCATGCCGGGTATAAGGATGCATGTTTTTTGAAAGCCGTGAGATACGGGAGAAGTTTGACCAGTCTGTCCTTTGTGCGTATGAACTGCAGATGAATCCGGAGCATGAGATGGACCGGGAACCGATAGAGGAAGATAGGGATATGGAATGGGAGGAAGGGGATGAACCGGAGATGGGGATGTGATGTGAAACGTCATAGTTCAAATGTGCTCCGCAGGGGTGGTCTCTCAGCCCTCTATCTTATTGCCGCACACCCGCCGTTATAGAACCGCGTTTATTTCTAATTTTAAGGAGGATACCGAATGCTAAACATTACCATCATGAGAGGCGACAACGGGCAGGAAGCCGCGCTGAAGCTTCCCGGCTCGTTTGATGAAAGCGAGGAAACGCTGTCCGCGCTGGAGGCCATTTGCTCGCGGGACATCACGACCGCCATTATTTCCGCCGACACATCCATCGAAAGTCTGGATCGTATCCTGCCGGGCATGGAAATCGACGAGCAGGAACTGAACGAGTTGGGATTTCTCTCTCGCAGGATCGGTGGGTTGTGCGATAGGGAGCGAAATATACTGACTGGCATTCTCGAACTGGAGCCCTCCAAAAGCCTACGGGATATAGTCAACCTCTCCTGCAACCTGCACAAGTTTGAACGGCTCCCCGGCGTAAAGGATGCGGACGCAATGGGACGGCATCTGTTGAAAGAACGCGGGATCGATGTACCGGGCAGCATTGCGGACTATATTGCCTATGATCAGGTGGCAAACAGGTATCTGGCGGATCACCCCGGCGTGTTCACCGATTCCGGCTTTGTCTTTAGGAAAGACGAACCACTGGAAATAGTTTACGACGGAGAGAAGCTCCCAGAACCATACTGTAATCCCAACGGTATTATCACCGTACGGCTGAGTCACAAGGGTAAGCCCAATCGTGTCACCCTCACGTTCCCGGCCACGGAGGAATGCATTGAAGCGGTACTTGCCGAACTCGGCGTAAAGGATTTGGAGGACTGCTACGCCTCCTGTACCAGCTCCATCCCTGGCTTATTGGAGCGTCTGCCCAATTACGATGGCTTAGAATGTCTGAATCTGGGCGCTGCCTATGTGGGTGTTTTGGAGGAACAGTACCGGCTGTTCATGGCTGTGATGGAGGCGGAGGTACCTGGCAGTATGTTTGAACTTCCAGAAATTGCGGATGCACTGTGTCAGTACCATCTTCTGCCGGAGGACATCAAAACCCCGGAGGATTATGCAAAATATCTTATGGATGAGGGGGACATTTGCTGTGTGGATGGAATTACCGCAGAATTTGTGAATTTTGATGCGTTAGGTAAAGCCATGATGAAAGAAAATGGCGTGGTGCTCACCAGCTTTGGCATTGTGGAGCGGTATGACCACCCTATCCGGCAACTCCCGGAGGAACTGACCATGCTCCGACTGTTCAGCCCTCTGTATACGCAGGTATTCACCCGTGATGAATACGGCGATTTGAATTGGGAGCCGGAAGAAATGAGCGCTCATGAGGTGTGTGGTTACCGGGAAGAAATCCTGCGGGCTATTGCGGACAGACGCATTGATTCCGAGGGCGACCGTGGCCTTGCGGTCTATCTGAAAAACGAGCTTCTTGCCCGCAAGGTCTACAGCATGAATCCTACCGTGGAAGCATGGGACGGCAGGCTGTGGGGTGTGCTGGAGGTACAGACGCGCGGCGAATTGTCCGAGGGTGAACTGCGGGAACTGACCGAAGCATGGTCGGGACAATGCAGTGATGGTTGGGGGGAGGGGTTTGAGCAACAGGAGATCAAAATTGATCAGGAAGAGCTGCACGTCAGCTTCTGGCATTCCGGTGGGGATTTTGTAATCCTGACGGAGGCGGAACTGAAAAACCAGACAGAGCAGCAAAACGGCATGATCATGCAGTAAAGGCAGGGGAAGGAAAAATGCAATGGCGGTTTTCAATGCAACTAAGGAGGACTGCCTGTTGTCCTAGCACGATGACAAGCCTGTCCTGTTTACGAATATGCGGCCCGACCGGGGTACCGTCCCAGGGGGTCTGTTCTGTTATGACGTCAAGCATTCGGCTCATCTCGACGCAACATGGCCGAGGTAGTGACATTGATTTCCTCCATCCAATAAAATGATAGAAAGAGAGGCTGCGTTATGAAAAGAAGGATTAACTTTAAGATGATTCAGATAAGAACAAAATTAGTTCAGATAATGGCAGATAAACGCGGGGAAGGATTCGTAGATACCGCTATCAAAATATTGATGGCTGTTGTCATTGGTGCCCTCCTGCTGGCAGGGCTGTATAAGTTATTCGCTGATACGGTACTGCCAACATTGACCCAGCGTGTTACAGAGATGTTTAATTATTCCGGCTAAGAAAAGATTTTAATTAGCTTGGAGTTGAAAATTATAATATATTGTGTCATCAAAGGCATTATAATTTGACTAATGCCTTTGATGAATTTTATAAAAATAAGGGCAAAGAAGCTGTATGTAAGGACAAGCAATATTCTTGCAGACAGCAGAGGCGCAGGAAGGATAAATCATGGAAAAATGTTTTTATTTGAAACCAAAGTTGGAGATAAGTTTTGCTGTTATATGATGAAAGACTAGCCTCACCCTATAAACAAGAAAAAAGCTGTTTTTATATTATAGACAAATATATATACGGTTAAATACAGAAAAAACGAAAATAAACGTTGATTTATTTACAAAATGGCATATAATAGGATTAAGAGCGTAAAAGAGTGTGAAATGAAGGAGAGTGCCATGCTGATACAGTTTAACTTTAAAAATTTTAAATCCTTCAGGGATGAGGTATCCCTGGATTTGTCAGCTACAAAGATAACAGAGCATGAAGATCATGTGGTGGAGTTGGCAAATGATAAGCTGTTGAAGGTTGCGGCTATCTATGGTGCAAATGCCAGTGGAAAGTCTAACATTTACGATGCTTTTAAATTCATGAGCTATTATGTGGAGGAATCCTTTAAATTTGGCGGTGAAAGCGACAGCAGGCAAAAAACAGATTCGGATTACATTAGGGTAAGCCCTTTTTTGTTTGACAGTAAGAGCAGAGGTATGGAATCAACTTTTGAAGTGTTTTTTGTTGATAATTCGGAGAACACGGGGAAAATTTATCAGTATGGTTTTGCGTTGCAGAACGATGAAGTGGTGGAAGAATGGTTTTATTCCAAGGCCAAGACAGCGAGAAACCGGTATAAAACTATTTTCTATCGGAAAAAAGGTGAAGAGCTGGAAGTAAACGGGCTGCCAAAGAGCAGTACCCAAAATATAAAGGTCGCATTGGAAAAGGAGACTTTGATTGTATCTCTAGGGGCAAAGCTGAAGATATCGAAACTGAAAAAGGTAAGGGACTGGTTTCTGAATAACGAGGTTGTGGACTTCGGAAATCCCGCAGAGAACTTTTTCCGTTCACAGGTGTTGCCGAAAGATTTTACCACCAGTAGGAAAATACAGAGCAATGTGGTGAATTATTTTGCATCTTTTGATAATGCCATTTGTGATTTTAAAGTGGAGGAAGTCCAGCGGGAAATTGAAAAAGAGTCCGATCTCAGTTACAAGATTGACGCACTGCATAAGATGGTGGATTGCGATGAATTTGAATCTATACCTTTGAAAAGCGAATCCAGTGGAACATTGAAAATGTTTGCCTTATACCCCTCTTTGAAAGAGGTGCTTGATAACGGCGGAACCTTGTTTGTAGATGAACTGAATGCAAGACTTCATCCGTTATTGGTTAGAAACATCATATTGACTTTTTTGTCTCCGGAAATTAATACCAATCATGCACAGATGATTTTTACCACACATGACATCTGGCAGTTATCCAACGAGCTGTTGCGTCGGGATGAAATATGGCTGGTGGACAAGAATCAGGATGGAGTTTCCGATTTGTATTCCCTTGCTGATTTCAAGGATGAAGACGGAAACAAGGTACGCCGTGATGAAGCGCTGGCAAAGAATTATCTGACGGGCAGCTATGGCGCTATCCCTGCGCTCCGGCCTATGGAAATGTTAAAGGGGAGGAGCACGGATGGCGAATAAGAGTGGGGGAAAGCCCAGTGACCGCAGGGCCGGCAAGAGGAAAGACCGGAATCAGCGGATGGGGCAGAGAGTACCAGAACTGGGATATTACTTGATTGTGACAGACACCGAGGAAACGGAGAAAAATTATTTTGAGGGACTTCGTGACAGCATACCGGCAGAGCTGAAAGATCGGTTGATTATTAAGGTTGAGAAGGCCAAAACGGTAGAACTGGTAAAAAGAGCTTTGGAACTTGTCGGAAAGGAATCACAATACCGGATTCCATGGATTGTATTTGACCGGGATCAGGTGAAAGGATTTGATGAGATTATATGGACGGCGGAGAAAAACGGGGTGCATGCAGGATGGTCAAATCCCTGCTTTGAGATATGGATGTATGCGTATTTCGGGGAGATGCCTGCAATCAGGGAGTCTTATACTTGTTGTGATCGGTTTGCGGACAAGTTTGAGAAGGTTATCGGGCAGAAGTATTATAAGAACGACAGGGACGTTTATCGCAAGCTGATACAGTATGGTGATTTTGAACAGGCGGTTGTATTGGCGGAAAGAAGTTTGAAGAAGTGTGTGGAAGATGGGAAGAAGCTGCCATCGGAGATGTGGCCGGCTTGTATGGTGCAGCGATTGGTGGCGGAAATACTGAAAAAGATAAGCTGATAGGGAGAAATGAGTTATGGACGATAAAATCAAAGGAATATTGGAAGAAGTTCAAATATTATTTGATTGTGCAAACCAGAGTTCTTCATTATCAAGAAGAGAAGCAATAATTGTTGGTGAAGCTGTTGCAATGCCTAGTAGATTAAAAATAAAAGAATTGCGAGAAGAACAGTTACCAGATTCAAAAGATATAAGCTTCGTAAAAGGTTGGCAAAAAAACGAAACAGATCAGGATGACATTATTAATAGTGTAATAGCAAAATGGACTTTGCTTTAAATCGGGAGGAACAATGACACCATTAGAAAATTTTAATGCTGTGATTATTGCTTGTACAACCATATTTATGTACTTGCTTTGGTTAGGAATTAGTAAACTCATGGAGATTAATACAATACCTTTTTTTATAATTACAATATTATCTGGATTAATTTCATTAGGGTTTTATCGTAGTGTAGCTACACTATTGAGAAAAGCTTTTAATAATAATAAAGTGATAAAGAAAAAAATCCTTGGAAATTATTATTTAGAGGGTACATGGGTAGGATTTTTTGTAGGTAATAGTGGAAAAATAAGATATATATGTGAACGATTTGAGCAGAGTTTAGAAGGAATTATTATTCAAGGTTCTTCATATACAGACAACCAAAAAATACATGGAAATTGGATTGCAAAAAGTCCAGTTGTTAATATTGAAGAAAAACAGCTTATGTATTATTATGAGGCAGATATGATAAATAATTTGTTTATTAATCCAGGTCTAGCATCATTTAAAATGGAGAAAAGTCATAAAAGCCATTACATAGATAGCTTGAGAGGTTTTTCCTCGGACTTATATAATCCACACAAGCTATTTGCAATTGAAGAAAAAATAAGTGATGACTTTATAGATGACGAAGAGGCTATTTTGCTTCGTGCAAAAGAATTGTATCAAAAGTATAAAGATATGCTTTCGGAATAATTGTGAGCGAGTAAAGACACGGTTGAACCTAAAAATTCAATCGTGTTTTTATATACAAAAAATTAAAGAAAGCGAGAAGTAATTGAATTGAACAGAGCACTTTACCAACCAAATTATTGGCACTACCTAACCGGAGATTTTCTGAATCGTGTATATCCAAGGTTCAGAAAAGCCATCAGGATTTTAATGGCGGTTGTCATTGACGCCCTTCTGTTAGCAGGGCTCTATAAGCTGTTTGCAGATACCGTATTGACAACCCTGCCCCAGAGGGTCATGGAAATGTTCAATTATTCAGGTTAAGAAAGGGAGGCGTATTAAGAAATGAAGGCACAACAAGCACAATCCAAAACACAACCAGAGGGACAGGCAGGTAATAAGATGAATATTGATGTAAAGATTAATTCCATCAGCATGGAAGGGAACATTCTTGCCACAGCGTCCATCAATCTGAATCAGTGTCTGGCCATACGGAATGTACGCCTGATGAACGGTGAGAAAGGCATGTTCCTGTCCATGCCATCCTATCGTACCGGAAACGGGGAGTTTAGGGATATCTGTTTTCCAATTACAGCAGAATTCCGGACACAGATGACGGAAGCCCTGACGTCTGCTTATAAGGAGGCGCTCACGATACAGCAGGGCAAGATGACACAGATGGCAGAATCACCTGTCCCGCAGATGGCCCCGACAGGCCTGTCCATGTGAGAGGAAAAGGATGTACAGGCACCTTGAACTGACCTTGTGGATTGGTCTCATGCTGGGGGCTTCCTATATCGATTTTCGTCACCGGATGGTACCGGACTGGCTGAATCTTTGTATTGCAGCCTGTTCCCTGTTGGGGCTGCGGAGCGGAACACTGGCAGGGGTTCTGTGCGCCATCCCTTTTCTTCTTGCAGCAGGGTGCTGGGGAGGAATCGGTGGCGGGGACATCAAGTTTATGGCAGCATGCGGTATGCACCTGGGAATGTATGGCGGACTGAGGGCGGCAATATTAGGGACCGCGTCCCTGCTTGTGTTTCATATGGGCTATCTTTTATGGTGTTCATGGAAGGCCATCCGTCCCCCTACGTCATACCCCATGGTCCCATTCCTAACAATGGGCTGTCTGGCTGTGTTGTGTGCAGGAGGATAGGACACGGCTACTATAATGAATGGGCGGAGGTCAGATATGAATAAAAAGAAGTTATGCATCTTACTAAGCATGGCTATGTTATCCCATCAGGTGGCATATGCTTCAGACCAGTCCCCTTCCGGGGATGCGGGACCATCAGGACAGTGGGACGTAGTAATTGCCATGCCGGCCCAAGAGAAGGAGGGAATGTATACGGATGAAGAAGCAGTGGATGCCAACGTGGAAGGAAACGGTACATCTTGTTCCGATGTAACGGTATGGGAAGCAACCCCATCAGAGGCAGTACACATGGAGGATACGAAAACAGGAGAAAGTGATTCAGAAGCAGGGGAACTAAAAGAAGTCCAGGGATCGTATGCAAGCCCACGTAGTCTGCTTCGGGCTGCTTATGGGGCGGAGTATTATCAGGGGGATTGGGATCCGGATGCCAATCAAAATGCGGTCCGCATCCCAAAGGTATATCCGGCGCAGTCAGCCAATTACCTGCCATCCCTTCCGGCCGCAGCAGTTACCAGCAGTCTGTATAAGACGTATGGCCCAAATGGGTGTGCGGACGTGCAGATTCAGGTCGGTTCCGGCAGCAATGGTTCCCTGAACCGGAGTGAGGTAACAGTCAACTTAAAGACAGGGCAGCTCCTCATCCTGAGGCCAATGGGGGCGAGCAAACATTCCTATTTTCATTTAAGTTATATCAACGATAATAAAGGCCGCAGATTCAGTGACTTTGCAAAACTGTACCATCCATCTGATTCGTACTATTCCAGATACAAATATGCCTGGCTTATGCGTGTTACTTGTGATATGGCGGGAAACTGGGATGCTCATGCCGATGGGTGGAACACAGTGAACAATGAGGGGGACCGGGTATATTACGGACCGGCGCACTGGACCATGCATCTCAATGTGGCACATGATTATGGACCATGGACCACCGCATCCGAGCCATCCTGTACGGTACAGGGAACTCAGAGACGGACCTGCCGGGACTGTGGCTCGGTCCAGACCCAATCCACCAGTGTCCTGGGACATGCATTCAGCGACGGTTATTACATGGGTGCCAATGATGGTACCTACTTTAAACGGTGTACCCGCCCGGGGTGTGCTGCCAGGACAGATGTGAAATACAATCCGTATACGATCGTATTTGATGCCAACGGAGGTTCCGGGAACATGAACAGTCAGCCGTCTGTTTATCAGACGCCGGTTGTGTTACCGGTTAACCAGTACACCAGGGATTACCATACATTCCAGGGATGGAACAGCCAACCGGATGGCGGCGGCACTGCTTATGGGGATGGCCAGTCCGTACTCAATCTGACGAAAATCTATGGGGGTACGGTCACTCTGTATGCCCAGTGGCTTCCAAACACATATATCATAACATTTGCGGATGGGATGGATGGGGGACAGAATGTACAGAAGGGGCTCCTATATACAGGGAAGCTCGGGACGCTTCCGGAATTTATCCGGAAGGGATATACCTTGCTAGGTTTTTATACGGAACCGGCTGGAGGGACCCGGATTACGGAAGAAACTGACGTACCACATGAGGATACGACCTATCACGCTCATTGGTCCGCCAATAAGTACCGAATTACGTTTCATACCAGGGACGCCCATTGCGATATAGATGGAAAAGCAGTCATATATGATAAAACTATCGGAATCCTCCCGGTCCCTGTCCTGGAGGATTATGCTTTTCTGGGATGGTATGCCCAACCTTATGGGGAAGAGAAAGAGGAAGGAATTATGTATGGGGAGGCACTTCCTGAACCGGGACAGAAGATTGTATCCGCATATGAGTATACGGTAGATCGGGACATGGACGCATACGCTTATTTCACCCTGGTATTCCGGGACCTGGGAGATGGGACGAATAGACGGCCAGGTAAGGATGAAGCCATCGGGACGGAGGATGATAACCTGTATCTGAATGGCCCGGATGGGGTGGCAGGTACCCGTGATGACCGGAAAATATACGAAGGAGTGGATGGTCAGTACGGGACGGAAGATGATTTCTATTTGGATAATGAGGGGCGTAAGTATTTCCCGGGACCAGACCGGACCTTCGGCACTGAGGATGATTACCGGGATGACGGTAATGGGTGGAATACACGGCCCGGACCGGATTGCATCTTTGGAACCCAGGATGATATTACTGTCTCCAATGGATGGGATGGAATCCCCGGTACCGCAGATGACTGGGTCGCTCATAGTGAAAGCTATCCATCTACCAACCGCAGGCCGGGGAATGACGGGATTTTCGGAACCGAAGAGGATGAAATCTGGTCTAATGGACCGGACTGTACTCCTGGAACAGGGGATGACGTGCGAATTCATCCCGGACTGGATGGGGTTTATGGGACCAGAGATGACTGGTATGATAACCAGAATTCCTATCCATCCACCAATGTGCGTCCTGGAGCGGATGGTGAATTCTGGACGGAGGACGATGAGATATGGTTTAATGGTCCGGATAGAATACCAGGAAATGAGGATGACCTAATCCTGATACCTGGTCCCGATGGAATATATGGCACGGAAGACGACTGCTATGATAACCGTAGAGAGCAGGAAGGGACTAATATCCGTCCGGGCCAGGACGGAATCTTCGGAACAAAGGATGATGAGCTCTGGACCAATGGACCGGATCGCATTCCTGGAACGGAGGATGACGAGAAGTATATACCACGTCATTCGGGAGGGGGAACAGGCGGCCGCCATGCAACAGGAAAGCGGGCATATAGACCATACTATCCGTTTCAGGACTGGACCGCCCTGACTGTTCAGCAGGAACCGACCATGGAACCCCTGATTGAACCCGGAACGCCTGTGTTATGGGGACCGGTTGCAAAAGAGGATGTAAGGCAGACCCAGGTCAAATCGGAGTGTGATATCCCTGTTGCGTCTGCCAATAATGTGACAGGCAAAGAAGCAGAAGCCATAAAGAAAGGGACAGCCAGTGCAAGTGAGCCAGGAAAGGAAGGTGGGAACAAAGAGGCGGATCAAGGCAAGGCCGTTCTGGCAGCCGTCTTGCTGTTCATCATTATCATACTGGTGCTATACCTAATCAGCAAGGTATCCTCCCATGCACGGAAACAGGAATGATCAGAAGGAGAATGAAGAAATGAATTTGAAGATATGTAAAAAGACCTGGTTGTCAGTTTCAATACCAATCCTGGTATTGGAAAGTATCAGGAGAGGGAACAGAAAGAAGCATTATGTAAGACAAATATCCCGGGTGGGGGAATTGGGAGGAAACGTATGAAACTGCTTAAGAACAGGACTGTCCTTGGCATTCTCTGTATTGTATTATCGCTGGCCATCTGCTTCCTGGCCACCCCTTTATTTAATCAGGCAATTTCGGAAAAAACGGATATCGTGCGTGTCCAGAAAGCCATCAAGGCTGGGGATGAGATCACAAAAGATAAGGTTCAGATGGTGGAGGTAGGTGGATATAACCTTCCCGAAAATGTAATGAAGGATTTAGGAAGTGTCGTAGGGGCCTATGCCACAGCCGATCTTCTGCCAGGCGACTATGTTCTTTATTCCAAGATTTCGGTCCAGCCCCCAGGTGCAGATACCTACCTGTATCAGCTGGATGGAACGAAACAGGCCATATCCGTGACCGTCAAATCCTTTGCTGCGGGGGTATCCGGCAAGCTGCGAAGCGGTGATATCGTGTCCATCCTTGCACCGGATTACCGAAAGATGGGAGAAACCGTTATACCACAGGAGCTGCAGTATGTCCAGGTCATCGCAGTGACCGCCAGCACCGGTGTGGACGCCAATACAGCGGGCGGAGACAAGGAGAAGGAGAAATCCCTTCCGGCGACTCTGACATTACTGGCTACCCCCATTCAGTGTAAGGTCCTGGCAGAGCTTGAGACAGAGGGAAATCTGCATGCGGCCCTTGTATACCGGGGGAAGGCTGAGACAGCCGGGCAATTCATTGTAGCGCAGGAGCAGTTACTGGAACGTTTATATCCTCCGGAGGAAGCCACAGAAGGAGGGGAAGGAGGAACAGAAACACAGGACAGAAAAGATACAGAAGGGGAAGAAAACGTAGAAACAGAAGAAATGGAGGAACAAAATGCTTAATATCAAGAAGCACAGCATTTTTTCCAGAGAAGAAAAGGGGAACTGTCAGGAATACCAGGACAGGGGAGGCGTACTGGCAGTGTGGGGCAGTCCTGGAAGCGGAAAGACAACGGTGGCCGTGAAACTGGCAAAATACCTGGCGGACCGTAAGAGGAATGTGTCTCTCCTGTTATGTGACATGACCGCTCCCATGCTGCCCTGCATCTGTCCGCCGGGGGATCTGGAGTTCGAACATTCACTGGGAAGTGTTCTGGCCGCGACTCATGTGACGCAGAACCTGGTGCGTCAGAACTGCGTGGTGCACAAACATCAGGACTATCTCATGATACTGGGCATGCAGAAAGGGGAGAATGAGTATACCTATCCGCCCCATAGTGCCAGCCAGGCCACAGAACTGATTGACTGTCTGCGGGAACTGACCCCCTATGTTATCATTGACTGCAGCAGCTATATTGTCAATGATATTCTGTCCGCAATCGCGCTCATGGAGGCGGATTCGGTCCTGCGTCTGGTTGGGTGTGATCTTAAGTCCATCAGCTACCTGTCCAGTCAGCTCCCACTCCTTCAGGACCATGAATGGGATGCGGATAAACAGTACCGGGTAGCCAGCAATATCCGGCCAAATGAGGCCAGTGAACATGTGGAACGGGTATTAGGAAATGTAACATTCCGGATTCCCCACTCAGCCGAAGTGGAGGAACAGATTCTGGCCGGGAACCTGTTCAAGGAGCTGTCTTTAAAGGACAGCCGGGGATTCCGCAAGGAAATAGAACGGATTGTCAGGGAGGTGTTTGGATGTTAGGAGAGAAACGGGGGGAGTCACTGTTCTTCCAGGCGGAAAAGGCCGCGGAGCCGAAGATCGTGGAAATGGGGCCGCAGACAGTAGAAAGGGGAATACAGGCCGTGGAGTTTCATCAACCGGACCACAGCGGAATATCTGCCACCGGGACATTGCATCATCCCCAAAAAGAGAGTAAAAGGCCAGAGATGCCGACGGATCGGAAGAATGGTGGAGTGGAAGTACAGGAGGAAGAATGGGAAGATGACACCACTGTAGGATTTGTGCCTGGAAATGGGGGACCCAGGAATCAAGGCCTGTTTTTTTCTGCCAGGGAAGGACGAGAATTCGCTCAGGTGTTACAGGAGGTACAGGAATACGTGTCAAGCAAGTATGCCACCTTGCTGACAGGCCATGGCGACGCGGATGTGAAAGCCCAGATCAAGCGTTATATCACAAAATACATTCAGGATTACCGGATTGCTGTTCAGGGAATGACCATGGTTCAGCTGGTGGATGGACTGTATACTGAGATGGCAGAGTTCTCATTCTTAACCAAGTATATCTTTGGTACCGGCATTGAGGAAGTGGATGTGAACGGCTGGAACGATATTGAGGTACAGTACAGCGATGGAAGAAATGAGAAGCTGGAGGAACATTTTGACAGTCCGGAACATGCCATCAATGTCATCCGGCGCATGCTGCACGTAAGCGGGATGGTCCTCGACAATGCAAGCCCTGCCGTGTTAGGGCATCTATCGAAAAACATTCGTATTGCTGTTCTTAAGACACCACTTGTGGATGAGGATGTAGGAATCTGCGCCAGCATCCGTATTGTCAATCCGCAGAGTATGACCCAGGCGGACTTCGTGAAAGGGGGAACAGCAACCGGAGAGATGCTTGACTTTTTGGCAGAATGCATCCGTTATGGAATCTCCGTGTGTGTGGCAGGGGCTACCAGCTCCGGAAAAACCACATTAGCCGGCTGGATTCTTACCACGGTCCCGGACAGCAAGCGTATCTTTACGATTGAGAACGGTTCAAGGGAGCTGGACCTGGTGCGGGTGAAGGAAGGGAAGGTCATGAACCGTGTCATTCACACGCTGACCAGGGATTCCGAGAATGAGAAACAGACGGTGGACCAGGATGACCTGCTCGACATGGCCCTTCGATTTAATCCGGATATTGTATGTGTAGGTGAGATGCGCAGTTCAGAGGCTTACTCTGCACAGGAGGCAGCCAGGACCGGTCATACTGTGCTTACGACCATCCATTCCAACAGCTGCGAGTCAACCTATCGGAGAATGGTGACACTGTGCAAACGCAAATATGATATCTCAGATGAGACTTTGATGTCCTTAGTAACGGAAGCATTCCCCATCATTGTGTTTTCCAAGCAGTTAGAGGACCGGAAACGTAAGGTAATGGAAATCATGGAATGCGAGATCCTGCCAGACGGCAACCGGAACTACAGAACCTTATACCATTACAACATAGTGGAAAACCGGCTGGATGGAGACCGCTTCATCATCCATGGCGGGCATGAACGGGTACAGGGCATTTCAGAAAGCCTGAAGAAGCGCTTCCTGGAGAATGGAATGCCGAAGGAGCAGCTTGTGCGATGGGAGGGAGAAGGGGCATGAATATGGTAAATATACTGGCCTGCACTGGAATGGTGACTGGATTTTTCCTGATTTTGCGGCTGACACCGATGGAATTTACGGATGGGGTATTCCGGCATTTCCTAAAATCGCCGGATAGCATCAAATCAGAGATACAAAAAACGCAGAAAAGAAAAAAGCCATCCATCCTGCAACGGGAGGTAGAACTATGTCAGGAGGTACTGGCCCTAACCGGGAAAGGAGACCGAATCTCCTTAATCTGTGCTGCAGCCCTCGGACTATTTATGGCAGGAGGAATCCTGGCCGTTATGTTGGGAAATGTGTTCCTGATTCCAGTCCTGGCAACCGGCTTCCTGTTCCTTCCCTTCTGGTATATCCGGCTCATGGAACACCATTACAAGAAAGCTGTTGCGTCGGAGCTGGAGACAGCCCTAAGCATCATTACAACCGCCTATCTGCGCAGCGAGGATATTTTGACCGCAGTCAATGAGAATATCCACTACCTGAACCCGCCAGCCAGCAGTGCGTTTCAAGATTTTCTGGTGAGGCTCAAGGTCATTAATCCGGATATGGAGGCGGCGTTGAAGGAGTTACGGAAGAAGATACGCAATGATGTGTTCGAGGAGTGGGTGGATGCAATCGGTGATTGCCAGTATGACCGTTCCCTGAAATCTACGCTCACGCCCATCGTGAATAAGCTGTCCGACATGCGTGTAGTGAATGGAGAGCTGGAAAACCTGGTGTTTGAACCAAGGAAAGAATTCATCACTATGGTAATCTTTGTCATCGGGAACATTCCGCTCATGTATGCCTTGAACCATGACTGGTACCAGACATTAATGCATACCCTGTTCGGACAGGCCATACTGGCTATGACGGCTGTTGTCATTTTTGTGTCTACAGCAGCCGTCATACGTCTTACTAAGCCGATTGAATATAGGAGGTAGCATGATTTCATTACTGTTTGTATTTGGACTATCTCTTGCATTCGGCTTTTATTTCCTGGCTGCGGGAGTGTTAAGACTGCCAAGCATGGGAGCAGCCAGGGCGATTGCGGAACGTGGGAGCAGGAAACAGAAAGCTGCTGAATTCCTGGAGGACGGGATGGACCAGTTGTCGGTCCTTTTGGCAAGCCATATCACTTTGGATGAGTACAGAAAGCGGAGGATGGGCAATATCCTGAAAGCCGCCGGGATGGGGATGACCCCGGAGGTCCATGCTGCCTCCTGTATGGTCAAGGCAGGTGTGACAGCAATCCCCATTCTGCCGTGTTTACTGTTCCTGCCTCTTGTGACACCAGTACCTGTTTTTGCAGCGGTGGCTGTTTATTTCAGAGAATCCAGAAGGCCGGAAGAAAGACTGAAGGAAAAACGGGATAGGGTGGAGCAGGAATTGCCACGGTTCGTAGCAACCATTGAACAGGACCTTAAGAGCAGCAGGGATGTCCTGTCCATCCTGGAGAACTTCAAAAAGAATACCAGCGATACTCTCCGGGCAGAGCTTGATATCCTGACAGCAGACATGCGTTCCGGAAGTTATGAGGCAGCGCTGACCCGGTTTGAGGCCCGTATGAATTCTCCTATGCTTTCAGATGTGGTGAGGGGACTTATCGGTGTGTTAAGGGGAGATGACAGCGCAGCCTATTTTCAGCTGTTAAGCCACGATTTCAAGCAGTTGGAGATGCAGCGGCTAAAGAAAGAGGCTCAGAAGATACCACCGAAAATACGTATCTTCTCATTTCTTATGTTATTGTGTTTTCTCATGACATATCTGGCTATCATTGGGTACGAAATCATTAAGTCACTGGGAAACATGTTTTAAGAAAGGGGGAGAGCTGGTGAATATCATCCGAAATGAGAACGGGGAGGGATATATTGATGTGTGTGTCCTGGTGCTGTGCGTATTCCTGATGCTGGGACTGGCCGTTAACGTGCTTCCTGTATATGTTGCAAAGAACCAACTCGACACGTTTGCACAGGAACTGTGCAGGGAAGCAGAAATGGCGGGCCGGATTGGTCCGGAGACAAGCAGAAGAGAGACCGTCCTTCGGGAAAAGACAGGACTCACGCCAGAGGTGGAATGGTCGGAGGGTGGACCGTTCCAGTTAAATGAGGAGGTGGAGGTGACCCTGACCATGCGGATGGATATTGGCCTGTTTGGCGGCTTTGGTACCTATCCTGTCACTCTCCATGCCAAAGCACAGGGAAAGGGGGAAGTATACTGGAAATAGCAGGATGGAGAAAGGCGATATCAGGGCAGGAAGGTAATGGCATCCCTTTGGCCGTTGCATCTGCCCTGGTGGTGCTGTTCCTCTTTTGCGGTATATCAGAATATGCCAGGCTGAACCTTATTGCAGCGGGAGTCAGGGATGCGGTGCAGGAGGCTATCCTGTCCACAGTCAATGATAACTATGATGATGTATACCATGGTGTGCGTGAGGGGTACTCCGGCGGTTACTATCCATCCGGGGGAGGCTGGGATGAAAGCTTGGATTATGGTGACGTATATGGGTTCCTGGATGACCTTTTGGGAATGGAGGACTATGGAAGTTATCATGTAAAACGGATGGACGGAGGCCGAAAGGAAGAGTACCGTATTTCGGACCTGGATGTGACTATACAGAATGTGTCTTTAACCTCGGACAGCAGCGAACGCTTCCTGGCAGATGCCACGTTCCTGCTCCGGGTGCCGGTTCATTTTGGCGGGAGCCGCCTGCCGGACATGCAGATCCGTATGAAAGTACAGGCAGCTTATACGCCTGTGTTTTGATGGGATAGTTGAAAAAGATATCTGGCGATGCGTTTGGCTGATAATTATACGATGTTTCCTTAAAATGGAGAATAAATCTAGACTTTAGAACGTTATTATGGTAGGTTGAAATTAGATACAGGGAAGAGGAGGGGATGTATATGAAATTGGATGACAAGCAGAAGAAATGGATGATAATTGGGAGCGCTGTGATTGTGTGCATGATTTTGGTGCTCCTGATTGCGGGCCAGTTTAAAAGTGAGCCGGCGGCTGTTCAGGAAACCACGCAGGCAGACCAGACTACTGTTGCTGAACCTATGATAGAGAGCAGTGAAGAAGTTCGGGAAACGGTCAAGGTGGAGACGAAAGCAGAGACAACGGCAGCGCCTGCGAAAGACCAAACCGATGAAACAGTCCAACAAATACAGCCAGAGGTGACGAAGCCTGCAAAGCCAAAGGATGAGGACAGACATGACCCAACGAAGAAACCAAATGGAGAGACTGTGACACCAACCAATCCAGCTGTTGTAGAACCGCAACCAACCCCGGAAACAGAACCGCCGGTGGTTACGGAGCCGCAGCCGGTAGAACAACCAACAGAGCCGCCAACCGAAGCTCCGACCGAAGCAACGGAATCTGCGCCTCAGGAAGGAATGATATATGTACCTGGATTTGGTTGGGTAACGCCTTCCAGTTCTATAGGTATAGATGTAGATTCGGATGGTGATATAAATAAGCAGGTTGGTATAATGGATTGAACAAAATACTATAGCAAGACAAAACTAAATTGATATCATAATAAAAAAGTCGTTGGTTTCAACGGCTTTTTGTGTGAAGGAGATAGATGGCGAGATATGTAAAATGTCTTATTGTATTTGTATTAACCCTATTACTTTCCAGTAATGCCTATGCCATTGGCGATGGCAATATAGATAGCGGTGGTGGAGATATGTCGCAAGGTACGAGCCAGAAAAATAAGTGGTCTGTAGGTGATGAAGGGGTTCGAATTTCGATTATACGAAGTTCAGACCAAGCAGTGATATCAAAATCGATTGATTATACGAATAAGAGTCCAGATATTCAACTGCATTTTGGAACAGTAAACAAGATTACGTATAGAAACGGTACACGGTTAGCCGTTGACACCACTCCTTATGTTTATGCACGACCTGCTATTAAGTTACCTAAAATTGTCACCAGTGCCAGCGGACATAGTAGTATTGAAGAAATAAAGCGATACTTCTGCTCTGAATATATGATACAGCTAATCTCACAGGATACAGGCATACCCTTTGAAACCATAACAAACGGTGATTATAAAATCTTATTGGAACCAGTAGCTTATGTGACCTACAATGGAATCCGCATGGCAATGACAGCAACCGAGGCAGCATATTATTCAAGGATGGGAACCAACATCCGGGATATGCTGCCTAATGTTTTATTTAAGAACGTACCGCTTTCTATGTTCTTGGAGATTCCCGACTTAGGTTATCCGGCATGGTCGGGACCAAGAGACCAATTAGTTACCGAGGACCAAATCATATCCTCTTTGGGATTAGGTATCATCCATTTTAAGGAACATGAGCCGGAACAAGGCGAAGTAGTTACCTATGATTATGTTTACCGTGTCAATACACAAGTCATTACGTCTGTTACTGTGAGAGGTGGCCAGTCCGATCCGGATTACCCTGCAAGTGTACGATTTAATATAAAAGGTAAGAACTACACTGTAAATCAAGTGTACTATCCAGAAGGAAGTGAGCAGCTGGCTTGGATTCGGTGGACCACACCGGAAACACCTCAGGATATCATAATCCAAGTTAGTGGAGGTGGAGGAGGTTATCCAAGCAAGGGAACTATCCATGTTAAGGTAGTAGACCTGGACAAGAATCCTCCCCCGAATCCGGTTGCAGATGATAGGAATGATTCATATGTGAAGCCAACCTCCCTCCCATCCAACAGTCATATGAAGGAAGCCAAGTGGAGTATATGGAGGCCTTGGTGGCATGAATATTGGGTGTACCATGATGGAGGGGAAGATGAGGATGGATATTGGGAAGATGAGGGCTGGTGGGAATTTGACCAGGATTGGTATCAGGCCAGTCTGTCAGGAGGGATGGATATATTCCCGGATGAGAAAAATCCCACAGCAACTGGTGATATAATTAAAAGCGGGTATGGAATCAACCAGGAAGTTACAGCTGATGTAAGTACCACCCTATCCAGTGCAGTCACAGGGGCACAGAATGCTGTGACTTATTTCCCGGAATTTCATTACCAGACATATTGGAGATTGTTGGAGAGGATCAGCGGTGATTACCATGCCCGGTTTGAATTTAAGGAAAATGAGTATTCAACATTTAGCAGACGTACCCACTTTACACCGATATGGATGCCAGATGGAACATATACGGCGTATACCTGGCTTTTGGACTGCTGGACACCCAAAGGCATGTTATCCCTTGACCTTTCAGACGATGTGGATATACAGGGGGATTTATGGTTAGACTGGCATATCGGACCAGTTAGTCCCTAGATGCAGGGCAAATAAGTACCTGAACAGGTATATTAGTTTCACCTGTTTTGTAACGGGGATAGTAGCTGCGAGTGACATCTGGGCTATGATCCGGTCCTGAACTACGAATTATTAGACGTGATTATCCTGCGCAGTAAGAATGGGGAAGGGTAAAAGGTAATGTTACTCATATTACTCACTGTGTATCGTGATTAGACAATTTTATATTGGAGGAAGCTTATGAAATGGAAGAAGCGTTTTGGGACAGTAGTGATGACCTCATGGCTGCTGTCTTTTCTGTTCTGCATGATATCTTATGCGGATGGGAATGTATCCGGGGCGATAGAGGAGACCTGGAAAACTGCACTGATACAGATTCGGGCAGTCGTTGACCATGTCGTGTTCCCTGCAATCGACCTGGTATTAGCTGTATTCTTTTTTGGAAAACTGGGAACTGCGTACTTTGATTTCCGAAAACATGGCCAATTTGAATGGAGCGGGCCAGCGATACTGTTCGCATGTCTGGTATTTACTCTGACAGCGCCCACTTATATATGGCAGATTTTGGGGATGTAAAAAGATGATAAGACTGTATCATGACACAACGACAGAAGCCTATTGCAGCATATTGAAAAATGGATTCTGCCATAAGGATGTTGTCTGGACATGTAGTGATTCTAACATGCCTTATTTTTATAGTGACGAATTAATAGCAAAAGAATTTGAGTTAGATGAGCAGGAAGCCATAAATAAGTGCTGTGAGATGGCACTTCAGTCAGCAGCCTTTAGTGCTGCGGTTACAAACAGCACATACAGGGATTTCTATGTTTTTGAGTTTCTCATTGATGAAGAATATTGGTATATCATAAAAACGGATGGTTCAATGAAGAAGTCTTCTGCGTGCAGTGTCTGCATTGAAGCAAACCTGCTTAAAAAGCTTACCCATAATATATACTGCGCTCCAGAACACTATACTTCAAGGCTTGCAATTTTTTATCTCAGTATGTTGGAACAGGATTATTTGGCAGAACTAGGAACGCACAAACGGAATCACAAAATAGGAAGTGGGGCGGTTGGTTCAAGGAAGAGAATTGGACGGGCTGGCAGGAACATATGACAGACCTGATAGGACGTCTTGATGAGCTTCTTTTATTGGTGGACAGCCAGGTTGAACTGGTCAATATAAAGGAACAGGAGTGTATTTCTGTCGGTCAGAATGTATCATAGGGCAGCGTGAATACGCAACTGTATTTAAGATTAAATGGAGGATGGTATGACTTTTTTTGAACAGGAACTTAAAAAACTCTTTGCAGATGATACTGCTTTTATGGACAAACGGTTTATTGGGAATGCCTGCTATGGAAGACTGGACAATAATATACGGATAAAAATTCGTTTTACGACATGTGGCGTTGCAGACCAATATGAAGCATTAAAAGTCACCTTGCTGAACCGAAATGAGGGTGAGATAGACAGCATGATGCTGCATTTTCATGACCTGTGGGGAATAAAAAAGACAGGAAATCCTAACTTTGGGGAAGGGATTAGCCCCCATATATGGAGGTACCGGGAAAAAACCGAGTGGTATGTGTACCAGCCGAACAAGGATGATTACCAAAAGCTTGCTGATGCGGTTAGGGCCTATGTGGAGACATTCCAAGAACCAATACAAGGCCAGCAGATGTGTTGATAATCCGGCCTTCCGGATGGAAAGGTGTGGGCAGACGAGTTGTTCATTTGGGATTTTGTCGTAGATACGGTATTTGAGGATATCATTGAATGGTTTTATGGACAGCTGATAGGCTTTCTGAGTTCGTTTTTTGGTATGATGGGAAACATGGGCGCAGAGATATTTGATCTGGTATGGGTTCAGGGGATTGTCCATTTTTTTGTCTATCTTGCCTGGGCGTTATATGTGACCGGGCTGGTGGTGGCGGTATTTGAATGTGCCATTGAATATCAGACCGGACGGGGAAGTGTGAAGGATACAGCTCTCAATGCAATCAAAGGCTTTATGGCAGTAGGATTATTTTCCAGTGTGCCGGTGGAGTTGTACCGGCTGGCTATCACACTTCAGGTACAGGTAAGTGCTGCCATATCAGGACAGGGTGTTGGAGTCACGGAACTTGCCGCAGGCATCATGGATAACCTGTCATCCGCAGGTTCATTGAAGGAGGCAGACCTGTCCTTCTTATATGGTGGATTGGACCCGGCGGGAAACGGAATCTTTACCATCTTCCTTATCATCATGATGGGGTATGCAATCATTAAGGTGTTCTTTGCCAACCTTAAACGAGGGGGAATCCTGCTCACTCAGATTACGGTAGGGAGTTTATATATGTTTTCCGTTCCCAGGGGATATGTGGATGGTTTCATGAACTGGTGCAAACAGGTGATTGGTCTGTGTCTCACAGCCTTCCTGCAGGCAACCCTTCTGACAGCAGGGCTTTTGGTCATCCGAGAGCATGCCTTATTGGGGCTTGGAATTATGCTGGCCAGTGGTGAGATACCAAGGATAGCGGGGCAGTTCGGCATGGATACAAGTACAAGGGCCAATCTGATGGGCTCCGTCTATGCTGCCCAGAGTGCAATTAATCTTACAAGAACGGTGGTGATGCTGATACCAAAATGATGACAGGACTGGTGTATATAGCAAGCCCTTATGCGGGGGATGTTGAGGCTAACCTTACCTTTGCAGGGCAGGCAGGCCGATATTGTATGATGCAGGGCGGCATACCTGTGATTCCACATATGATGTATCCTGCGTTCCTGGACGATACAGATCCGGCACAACGTGGACTGGGAATAGAAATGGGATTAAGGCTGATGGAAGTCTGCGACTGTGTATGGATATGTGGGGAGCATATATCCGCAGGAATGAAGCAGGAACTGGCCTTTGCCAAGGGGATTGGGAAGGAGGTGAGGTTCGTGGGACGGAATGAAATTACTGCATCGGTAAATGAAAGGCAGGAAATGTTGATAAGAATGGAGATAGGATGAATGGAGGGAGGAGGTAAATGAGATGACCTATTTATATCCGGATCATCTAAGGGCAAGGGCCACCTTGTGGCTGTGGGATTTAAGGGATATCGGATTTATAGGAATAGGAGCCGTGTTCTCCATCGCCTGTTTTTCGGTCAGTGGTATCCTGGTACCCATGGTATTGACAACCGTATATGGTTTCCTTTCCATCCAGTTTGATGGCACACGCATCCGGGATTTTATCCTATATGCATGTGCCTTTTTTGTGACCCAGCAGCAGACCTATGAATGGAGAAGATGATGAAGAAGGAGAAAAAGGATAAAAAGACGGGACAGAAGAAGGAAGGGACACGGCAACTAATTGGTATCCAGGAGATAACAGACTATAGCCTGCGGACAATGGAACATGGTGAGCTGGTATTTTTCCTGATTCATCCAAGTAACCTGTCTGTCCTGTCGGAGTCAAGCCTGGCTGCCAGAATATATGGTCTCATGACGGTCCTAAAAGGAATGGCAGAACTTGAGATGCTATGCCTGAACAGCAAAGAGAACTTTGAGGATAATAAGAAATTTATTCAGGACCGGGTAGAGGAGGAAGAAAATCCTGCCATCCGAAAACTTCTTGAGGCGGACCTGAAGTTCCTGGACCAGATCCAGGTGCAGATGGCCACGGCACGGGAGTTCATTCTTGTTGTGCGGCTTCCGGGAGAGGAAGAGAAGGAAGTGTCCCCGTATCTGAAGCGAATTGAAAAGACCCTGAATGACCAGGGATTCACCACAAGAAGGGCAAATGGAGATGACATCCGCAGGGTTCTGGCTGTGTATTTTGAACAGAACGTGACCACGGAGCGGTTCGAGGAATCAGATGGTGAGCGATGGGTCATATTCCATGACCATTGATGGGGAGGAGGGAACAGTAATCGGAAGAAAAAGAATGAATCGGAGGGATGATGAGGTATATGTGAAGGATTTTATAGACATGGTCAGCCCTTCCATCATCCAATTTGAGATAGACCATTATGTGTGCGGGAACACCTACCGGTGTGTATGGGCACTCAGGGAGTACCCGACCAGTACTGAGGAGCAGGCCATCCTACGGAACCTGGGAGAGAAAGATGGAGTGACCCTGCGCATCTACACCCGGCAGGTTTCCCCGGCAGAAGAACGGAAAATCATCAGCAATGCTGCCAATAAGAACCGGATGCGGCAGGGGAGTACGGAGAACCTTCAGGATACCATCACAGCAGGCAATAACCTGCAGGATGTGGCTGACATTGTTTCACAGATGCACCGGAATAAAGAGCCGCTTCTGCATACAGCTGTATATATTGAACTGACGGCAGCGGATCCGGAACAGCTTAAGCTGCTACAGACGGAAGTCCTGACAGAACTTGTGCGTTCCAAGTTGAACGTGGACCGTCTGCTCATAAGACAGAAGCAGGGATTCCTCAGTGTGATGCCATCCGGGTGGAACGTGTTCAGGGAACAGTATGAACGGGTGCTCCCGGCCAGCAGTGTTGCAAACCTGTACCCATTCCATTATTCCGGGAAGACGGATCCGAATGGATTCTACCTGGGCAGGGATAAGTTTGGGAGTAACATCATCGTGGACTTTAACCGGCGTGCGGAGGATAAGACCAATGCCAACATCCTCATTCTGGGAAACAGCGGTCAGGGAAAATCGTATCTGTTAAAACTGATTCTGTGCATCATGCGTGAAGCGGGAATGGATGTCATATGCCTGGATCCGGAAGGAGAGTACCAGGATTTGGCGGAAAACCTGGGCGGCTGTTACATTGACCTCATGACTGGCGAGTACAAAATCAATCTGCTGCAGATACGGTGCTGGGACGAGAATGGAAGCCCGGATGACACAGGAGCTCCCATGGCATTCCGCCAGACCAGCAGATTGAGTCAGCACATCTCATTCCTGAAGGATTTCTTCCGGTCCTATAAGGATTTTACAGACCAGCATATTGACGCCATTGAAATCATGGTTGGGAGATTGTATGAACGGTTTGGTTTTACGGACAGGACTGATTTCAAGAGACTGAACCCCACGGATTATCCCATTCTTTCTGATCTATACCAGCTGATTGAGGGGGAATACCAGGGATTTGATGATACCAGGCGCCAGCTGTTCACAGCAGAACTCCTTCAGGAAATTCTTCTGGGGCTTCACTCGATGTGCAGGGGAGCGGAGGCTCCTTTTTTTGATGGGCATACCAATATTACGGATAACCATTTCATCGTGTTCGGTGTCAAGGGACTATTGCAGGCCAGCAAGAACATCCGCAATGCAATGCTGTTCAATATTCTGTCCTATATGAGTGACGCGCTCCTGACCAACGGCAGGACGGCTGCCAGCATTGATGAGTTCTATCTGTTCCTCAGCAACCTGACGGCGGTCGAGTACGTCAGAAATTTTATGAAACGGGTCCGTAAGAAGGACAGCGCTGTTATCCTGTCAAGTCAGAACCTGGAAGACTACAACTTGCCGGGAATTGCCGAATATACCAAGCCGCTTTTCGCCATCCCGACACACAGCTTCCTGTTCAACGCAGGGGCCGTGGATGCAGGTTTCTATATGGATACCCTCCAGTTAGAAAAGAGTGAATACAACTTGATTCAGTATCCTCAGAGGGGCGTATGTCTTTATAAATGCGGGAATGAACGTTATAACCTGATGGTCCAGGCACCACCCTATAAGGCCAGACTGTTCGGAAAGGCGGGAGGGCGATGACAAAGCAGCAGGAAAACGAACAGGTACCGGGGATGCGAGAGCAGCGCTTCGGCATTGAGATAGAATTGACCGGGCTTACACGCAGGGCGGCGGCTGACATCATTGGAGACTATATGGGAACCACGCCAGTTTATATAGGCGGTTTTTATTACGTCTATGAGATACCGGATAGAGAAGGGCGTCAGTGGCGTGTTGTGTTAGATAACAGTATAAAAGTAGAATGCAAAAGTGGAATTGCCAATGACGAATACAAGGTGGAGGTGGTAAGTCCCATCTGCAGATACCCGGATATTCCTGATATACAGGAGATTGTCCGCCAACTTCGACACGGTGGGGCCATCGCTAATAAGTCCTGCGGTATTCATATCCATGTGGATGCCACCCCTCACAATGCACGGACTTTGAGGAATATCACGAACATCATGGCCAGCAAGGAGGACTTAATTTATAAGGCATTGCAGGTTGAGGTGGCACGGAAACACCAATACTGCCGACCGGTGGATGAGACTTTTTTAGATGAGATGAACCGGAAGAAGCCGAGAAATATGGATGAGGTAAGCTTGATTTGGTATAGGGGAAGAAGCAGGAGAAGCAAGCATTACGATAAGACGCGTTACCATTGCCTGAATCTGCACTCCGTATTCCAAAAGGGAACGATTGAGTTTAGACTGTTTAATTCCACGACCCACGCCGGAAAAGTAAAGGCATATATCCATCTATGCCTGGCCATTAGCTATCAGGCGCTCATCCAGAAATGTGCCAGCAGAAGGAAGACCACAAGCACAAATGAAAAATATACCTTCCGTACCTGGCTGCTTCGCCTGGGATTGATAGGGGAGGAGTTCGCCAACACCAGAAAGCATCTGCTTGAGCATTTGGACGGCTGTATCGCGTGGAAGGACCCAGCTCAGGCAGAGCGGCAGAAGGAGCGTCTGCGGGCCAGACGTGAAATGGAGGAGAACGCGAATCAGGAAGGAAAGGAAAACTTGGAAGGAAGAGACGTATCGAATCCTATGACGAAAACCGGAATGGAGGAAAAAATGGAAGAGGGAAAGTTATATGTAGCATATGGCTCTAACCTGAGCCTGACACAGATGAGACGCCGATGTCCCACCGCCAGGGTTGTTGGGCTGGCGGAACTGATGGATTATGAGCTGCTCTTCAGAGGCCGTCGGGAAAATGCGTTCGCAACCATCGAGCCTAAACAGGGCAGCTGTGTACCTGTCATGATATGGAAGATTCAGGGGGATGACGAGTTGGCACTGGACCGATATGAGGGCTATCCCCACCTATATGAGAAGAAACAGGTGGAGGTATCTATGGGAAGAGAGCAGATGGAGGCCATGGTATATGTCATGACTCCGGGCCAATCCTTTGGCCGACCATCATCCCGGTACCTGAATATCATCCGGGAAGGTTATCGGAATGCAGGGTTTGCCCCAGTGGTCCTGGAGGCTGCTGTCAATGATTCAGTACGGTTGGCCATGCAGGAGGATGCACAGCAGGATGGGATGACAGGGATGGACTCCCTCAGATGATGAGGAAGGAGGTAAGTCAGTATGGCAGCACCTGTGCTGGCAGCCATCGCAAAGGCATCCATCCTGGCGGCAGCCGATGAATCACATAGGAAACGGATGGCGACCATATTTGGGCTCATTCTATCCCCTGTCCTCGTGGTTATTCTACTCATAATGGGTATGCTTTCCGGGATGACTGAACATAACCAGAATGCGGTAAGGACCGTATTCGAGAATGGAAAGTTACCGGAAAAGACACCGGAGGAATACCGGGCATTCATTGTAGGGATGCAGAACAGCTTCAACCGGATAGGAAATGTAATAGACGAAGTCACCGGAATGATTGAGGAAGGAGAGATAGATGGAATGATGGTAAAGTCTATCTTCTATTCCCTTTTTTATGATTATGAGGGCCTTCCTGTTTCATTATCCGTGATACAGGAATTCGTGGACTGCTTTGTGAAATATGAAGAACGGACAAGGGAAGAGACGGATGATGATGGGAATACAACAGAGGAAACCTATCTGGTGGCGGTTCCGCTTACCAGCCAGACAGAGATTTACAGCAACATCCGTTCACGCCTCCAGGCAGTAAATGACATAGACCAGGCCAATGCAATTGAAATATATTACCGGATGGTGTATGGGGTAGGCGCACCCACGGAGGGGGATGGATTTGTGGAATGGTCTGAATGGAATGGGACCTTGTCGCCTGAAGCTTACGAGGCTGTCTGTAGTGATCTGCCGGAGGGGGAGGCCGGAAGTCTGGCCGTGCAGCTTGCCATGACCCGACTGGGAGATCCATATTCCCAAGCAAAGCGCGGACAGGGGGACTATACGGACTGCAGTTATCTTACCCTATGGGCCTACCGGCAGCTGGGGGTCTATCTTCCAGGCACGGCAGCGGAGCAGGCGCAGTACTGTGTGGAGCGTGGACTGGTGGTGACAAGGGCCAGTCTTGTACCGGGGGACCTGATATTCTGGTCCTATAAACCGAATGGAAGATACATGAACATCACCCATGTGGGAATGTATGCGGGTAACGGAATGGTCGTCGATGCATCCTCCTCACGTGGCAAAGTAGTTTACAGGAACTTGTTCGATGCAGACAAACAGGTTTTATATGGACGTCCGGCTCTGCTCAGTACAGCCGGAAAAAGTGAACAGGAGAATCAAAGAAACGAACACAAATCAATATAGAAATGTAAGGAGGATATGACCATGGCAAAGAAGAACATCACAACTGGATTCCCGGAGGAAAAATTGAATGTATTGTTATATTTCTTAAATCGTGAGCAGCAGAATCTGGAGCCATTGTTAGAAGAACAGCTGGACAGACTGTATAATCGGGCCGTACCAAAACAGACCAGGGACTTCATTCAGTTCCAGATGACAGGCGAGCTTGCAACTGAAACAGAGGAAAATCAGGAAGCAGGGTAGGAAAACACACCAGGAACAAAGGAAACAGTCAAAGAGGCAAAACGGAATAAACGGCAGGAACGCCAAACCGTTCAGACGGTTGTACAGAAACCAGATGCGCCCAAGTTAGATGAAGACGTACAGGAGGAAGAAGGCCCTGGCATGCAGATGGGGATGTAAGATGCGGCCGAATGATACCAGGATATTCCTGTGGAAGGAGGGGTAACTAACATGGTTTTTCAGGAATTCATATCAACAGTAGCTAAGAGAATGGAAGAAAGATATAAGGAAATGGGACAGGATTATTCGGTGACAATTAAGAACCGGGAGAGGGTGAACCGGGAAAATAGTAGTTCAATTGTCGTAAAAAAGCCAGGCCAGCTACAACAACCAGGCATTGTAATGAACTCCTTTTATGCTGATTTTAGTGAAGGAAAAAAGAAGATGGACGAGATTATTGACCAGCTAATGAAAACAGTTGAGGAGGAAAACTTGGGAATCCAACTGAATGGTTCTTATTTTACAAAGGACAGAATTTTAAAGAATATCCGTATGGAATTGATTAATGCGGACCGGAATCGGGAACTCCTATCCCATGTACCACATCGGATGGTTGCTGACCTGGCAGTCATTTATAAATATATCATTCAGGATACGGGGGAGGGGATAATCGGTGCAACACTGACCAACCATACGATTGCCGGAATGGGAATTCATGAAGATGAGCTTTTTCAGATGGCCATGGATAACCGTAGAGAAAATGCCCCATACGTCATCGGGAACCTAGAGGATGTCATTCATGGATTAAACGAAAGCCTGGGAATGGAAGAAACTCCTGAAGAGGATGGTTTGGATTCGTTTTTAGATTGTAGCGTTTTGACATCACAGGATGGATTATTTGGTGCTTCCTGCATCCTATATCCGGAAGCAGTGAAGGAGCTTGCTGCCGCCAAGGGAGGAAACTTTTTCCTTCTGCCATCATCCATTCATGAATGGCTTGTTATACCTGATGATGGAATATACGATGGCTTAGAAGATATAGTCCGATTCGTGAACCAAAATGAGGTGGGAGAAGAGGAAGTCCTATCAGACCACGTCTACTATTATGATGTCCAGAAACAGGAGTTGTCCATCCATCAGGCAGGCGAGGAAATCGAAATGGACGCTGATAGAAATGGCGGACCGGATGTGGGACGGATGGATTTTTTGAGTTAAGTCAAGAAGTATTTATTGAAAGAGGGAGGTTTATTTTGAAAAAGGCAATCATCCAACTGAAATATGATGAAGAGAAACTGTCGGCATTGGAAAAGTATATGATAAAGAAAGAGGTGGATCTGGAGGTGGAACTATTGCATACCCTGCAAAAATTATATGAAAAATATGTGCCGCCGGCCGTCAGGGAATATATTGAAAGCCGGGAAACATGTGAAGGGAGGACTGGCGTGAGGAGCCAGGAACGGAGGAACACTGCCAACCGGGCAAATGAGGGAATACTGGAAACAGGGGAAGGAACATGGAGCACGGAGAATTCGTAAGGCAGCGTACGGATAAACCAGGCCTGTGACGCACGGTAAGCCAGCGTGTGGGCTTTTACAGAGGAGAGTGGGAGTACCGGGCATGTCAGGAAAAAGCGACGGAATTTGGGCGGATTTGAGAAAACGGCGTAAAATCAAGTACTGAGACAGGGATATCATGGACCATCAGCATGCAGATTTCAGAGGTAATTCCGGCGTTCGATTTGTGTGCAGGTTAAAGGGAGGTGCACCTAAAGGCGCCCCTCCCAGTCACAATCGCCCGCAATGCGGGCGTTTTCCGCATCCGCCAAGGTGCACCGGTTTGGAGTTCTGGTCACCTGCCAGGTGGTCGGAATACATGAAAAATAGCGGGAATCCAGGATTCCTGCCCATGTTTTAGGTACACCCTTTAGGTGGTTCTGTCAGATATATCCCTTGTTTTTTATAACATATGGATATGGACTTTTATCAGTATAATCGGTATTGTGGTGTCAAATGAAAAGGAGAGGTACCGATGAAACAGAAAACAGGTAAAACCAAAGATGAGATTCTGGCCTTCAGGGTAGAAATACTGGACAGTCAATGGCAGGAAAACAAGACACCGGAAGAACGTATCATCCAGCAAAAGGTGAATGAGCGTTTGGATGGGTGGCTTAAACAGATTAGCGGGGAACAACGTGATGGGATTGAGGACTGCATTGATGATATGCTGGAAGAGAACTGGGAATGCCAGCTCTATCTATATGAGGAAGGGGTAAAGGATGGAATACGTTTGATGAAGATGATATATGGATTATGAATCCAAAAGAATGTGATTTAGAATTGAATTATGAAGACAAGGTATGTAGATACTGGATGGGATCAATCGTGGCTTGTAATCAAAAAAGTATGATGTTATAATTTAATGACAGGAAGTGGAAGGAGAGTTCCATGCCGACAAATGATAGGTAACTATTTGCTGAAGTTGGAGGTGTAAGGATGCATAGATATGAGCGCATTGTGTTCTGGTCCGGGGAAGATCAGAAATGGATTGTCGATGTACCAGAGCTCTCCGGGTGCATGGCGGATGGGGCTACACCGGTGGAAGCGCTGGAGAATGTTGAAACCATCATTGATGAGTGGATTGAAACGGCAAGAGCCATAGGGCGTGAGATACCAGAGCCGAAAGGCCGTCTGCTCTATGCATAGGTGAAATGGAAATGTTTATATGCTCACAGTTTAGGCTGTCACATTAGGTGGCGGTCTTTTTTGATTAAAAACCATTTTCTTCAGCTCTTGTTTGTAAATGAAGGGGGTGAAACGAAAGCTCTGAAGGGGATATTTTGGAATGGAGGTGAGTGTTTGGAGGACGACACGAAGAAACGAATTCCGGTCTGGTTATATCCGAAGACCCTGAAGCGGATGGATGAGTGCCTGGACTTGGGGAACTGTAAGAGCCGGAGCGAATACATTGAAAATGCAGTGTCATTTTATAACGGATATCTCTTATCGAAGGAAAGCAGCCCCTATCTGCCGGTTATTCTTACCTCGGCCATGTCCGGTATCGTGGAAGCGTCTGAGAACCGGACATCCAGGTTGTTATTCAAACTTGCAGTGGAGTTATCCATGCTCATGAATCTGTATGCGGCCCAGAGTGATGTGGGGGAGGAGATTTTGGAAAAACTGAGGGGAAAGTGCATCCAGGATGTGAAGCATACGAATGGTTCGGTGAATCTTGAATCTGTTATGGCGTATCAGAAAGGAAAATAGAACTTGTACATGGCATGGGATACTTCTGGAACAGGGGTGATTGGATGCCTAGAATCATATTGAAATGCCGTTACCTGAAGCATGAGAAAGCACATCTGGCGCATCTGGTCCGTTACATTGCCACACGGGAAGGTGTGGAGATGGCAAGGGATACCCACGACCATCTGCCGGCAACCGCCAGACAAAAACAACTGATCGATGAATTACTCCGGGCCCTTCCTGATACGCAGGAGTCTTATGAATATCGTGATTATCAGGCGAATCCTACCATGGGTAACGCATCGGCGTTCATTGCTATTTCCATTGAGCAGAATATGGACCTGGTAGCAAAGAAGGAAAATTATGTGGATTATATAGCCAGCCGTCCCGGGGTAGAGAAAAGGGGGACACATGGACTGTTTACCGATGCCGGTGTGCCGGTCATACTGTCACGAGTACAGGAAGAAGTCGCCAGACATGAAGGGAACGTATGGACCTTCATACTTTCCATACGGAGAGAGGATGCAGTGCGATTAGGTTACGATAATGTAAAAAGGTGGGAAGCTTTGCTGCGCGGTAAGCGGATGCAGATGGCGGAGGCCATGAAGATGTCACCAGAGAATCTGGTATGGTATGCGGCTTTCCATCAAGCAGGACATCATCCACATGTCCATATGATTGCGTACAGCCGCGACCCCGGTAAAGGATTCCTGACGGAAAAGGGGATTGAGCAGATGCGCGCCATGTACGCAAAAGAAATATTCCATCAGGATATGTATGAGATGTATCAGAATCAGACGGTTCAGAGGAACGAGCTGGTAAGGGCCAGCGCAGACCCGCTGATGAAATTATTCGGACAGGATCAGGGAAGATGGGAAGAAAGCAGTAAACTGGAGCAGTTGATGACACAGTTGGCAGCGGATCTGAAACAGACAAAGGGAAGAAAAGTATATGGTTACCTGCCTCCAAGGGTAAAGCAGCAGGTAGACCGTATTGTGAATGTATTGTCCACCAACCCTGCTATAGCTGAATGTTATCAAAAATGGTATGAATCCAGACTGGAGATTTTACACATCTATTCAGATCAGACGCCGGAGCCGCCCCCACTTTCCAAGCAGAAGGAATTTAAGCAAATCAAAAATATGATTATCAGGGAGGCCATGGAATGGGAAGCGTATGGGGAATGTATTTCTGAGCAGCCGATGGATGATGTGAGCCTGATGATTGCGGAGGATATGGAGATCATGGATGGAACTGAATTTACGGATGATGTTGTGGCAGATGATGATATGTCCTGTATTGTGGAATTTATAGAAGATGGTTATGCCAAATGGACGGACGAATACAGGCAGACGAGGAATATTCTGTATGGAACGGATGGAGAAAAGCCGGACGTAGGAACAGCCAATCAGATGATTTACTCCGAAGCTGAACAGGGAAATACGTTTGCAATGTGTGACCTTAGACAGATGCTGCATTATGGGAGAGGATGCGAACCGGATCCGGAAGTATCCCAGGCATGGTATAACAGAGCATTCCGCGTTTTCCTAAATGCTGAAACCGTAAAGGAAACTGCTTATTTGGAATACCGGCTTGGGAAGCTGTATTATGACGACCTGTATATGGAAAAGAATCTGGGAGCATCCGTTTACTGGCTGAACCTGGGAGCAGGTCATGGGAATACGTACGCACAGTATCTACTGGGAAAGCTATACCTGTTTGAACCAACGGTCAGGGATGATGAGAGCGGCATCTTCTGGCTGCAGAATTGCGCAGACCAGGGTAATCCATATGCAGTATATCTTCTGGAACATAAGGATGAGTGGGGAAGGATACGACTCCGGTCAGGAGTTATCCGCTTATTTCATCATCTGTCTGCTCTGTTTAATGAACAGGAAAACGAAGATCATAACAAGATGCATGAATGGATTGACCGCAAGAGAGGACGCAAGCTTAAGGAAAAGAAGATAGCACAGGGAATCCGGGGATAGGAGGGATCATGATTGGAATATGTCATTTTCACAGAAGAAGAAAAGGAACGCGCAGGAGCAGCAAACCTGGTGGAATTTCTCTTACGCCAGGGGGAGGAACTGGAACCGTCCGGAAGTGAATGGCGTTGGAAACGGCATGACAGCGTGACGGTACGTAATAATACCTGGTATCGGCATAGCTGTAACTACGGAGGTTCAACAATCCAGTTCCTGCAGGAATTCTATGACATGACGTATGTTGAAGCGATGAAGTGTCTGCTGGAAGGTAACTACCAGCCGGTCATCCGGGAAACTGGGGACGGGAGTACATGCCTCAAGGCGAAAAGCAGAAAGGAATTCCAACTACCGGAACCATATAAGAATGAGAAACGTGTCCTGGCTTATCTTTCCCGGACACGTTTCGTTGATTATGAAATCCTTATGTTCTTCATTGAGCGGGGAGCCATCTATGAAGAAATGAGACGGCATAATGCAGTGTTCGTAGGCTTTGACAATCAGGGCAAGGCGCGCCATGCGCATATGAAAGGAGCCTACACAAATGGAGAAAGCTTCCGGCTGAATGTGGAGGGCTCAGATCCCGCCTATGGATTCGGTTACTGTGGGGAAGGTCCGAGACTGTACGTGTTTGAGGCAGCCATTGATCTTCTGTCGTTCCTGACACTCTATCCCCTTGAATGGAAGAAACAGAGTTATATCTGTCTGGACGGATTATCCGAACACGCAATGCTTCAGATGCTGCACAGTCATCCCTGGTTACAGGAAGTCATTCTCTGTATGGACCATGACCCGGCTGGAATTGAGGGATGTTACCGGCTGAAGGAGATCCTGGAGGGAGAGGGATATAAAAACGTGTCGCGTCTGTCATCCAGGAATAAGGATTGGAACGAGGACTTGAAGGAAATGCACGGAATCCATCCAGCGCCTGCAAGGGAACATCCAGGACTCTTAACGTGTATGAAGCTATGCCTGTGGTTGAAGAATCAGGAAGATAAGTTATGTACAGATGAGGAAGCCCTAAAGCAGATTCAGGACTCCTTTCACCACTTAAGTATGGCAATGGAACGGCAGGTGACATATGGGGAAGACCATGGAGCGGAGATGCTCATGTGCCTGGAAGATATGTCTGCCTCCGGATTCCATCTGCTGCTGGAGAACCATAGAAACGAAGAACCATCCTGTACAAAAGAGCAGCTTGCAAACCAACTGTTTAAATCCTATCAGCCACACCGGGACAGAGGAAGGATGCGGGTAAAATCAGAGGAATTAAAAATGACGGTCGAATCCATTTGTCCATTGGATATGCAGAAATGTACTAAAGAAGATATGGAAACAGGAACGGACTCCTTCAGAACGTTCATCATGGCCTGTATGAAATGTTACATCCAGATCAGCAAGATAACTAAAGAACAGCAACAAGAGTCTGATAGGAATGTGACAGTTACCTGCGTGGAAGGGATTCAAGAACAGGAGGTGTAGCGGGATGGATGGTTCTGGTGTGACACTGTTAATTGTCATAGGATTCTTCATGTTTGCAGTGATTAGCGGGATTGCAATGCTATCCTGCCATTATACGTTGGATGGAATCAAAAGTAAGACAGTAGGGGACGGCCAGCATGGAACGGCCCGTTTTGCAACGAAACAGGAAATCCGAAGAACATTTACGCATGTGGAATATCTCCCTGAAGCGTGGCGCAGGGGAAGCAGATTACCGGAAGCGCAGGGACTGGTTGTGGGGGGAGTCTTTAAAGGGAAAAGAGTAACTGCGCTGGTTGATACGGATGATGTCCACACGCTCATGATTGGGTCAGCCGGTGTAGGAAAGACAGCGTATTTTCTGTATCCGAACATTGAATATGCCTGTGCGTCAGGAATGTCATTTCTGGCAACCGATACAAAGGGGGATTTGTTTCGGAATTATGCAGGTATAGCAAAGAAGTACTATGGATATGAGGCTGCTGTTATCGATTTGAGAAATCCCACAAGAAGTGATGGCAATAACCTGCTGCATCTGGTCAACCAGTATATGGACCAGTACCAGAAAGATACGAGCAATCTGGCTGCAAAAGCAAAAGCAGAAAAGTACGCAAAAATCACCTCAAAGACCATTATCAATTCCAGTGGAGGGGACGCGGCATCTTATGGACAGAATGCCTATTTTTATGATGCGGCGGAAGGTCTTCTGACTGCGGTTATTCTATTGATTGCGGAATACTGTCCTCCGGAAAAGCGGCATATCATCTCAGTATTCAAACTAATTCAGGATTTACTGGCGCCAAGTGGCGTAAAAGGAAAGAATCAGTTCCAACTGCTGATGGATAAGCTGCCCCCGGACCACAAAGCAAAATGGTTTGCGGGATCCGCCCTCAATACCGGGGACCAGGCCATGGCTTCCGTTATGTCCACCGCGTTATCCCGTCTTAACGCTTTCCTGGATTCAGAACTGGAGCAGATCCTGTGCTTTGATACAGTGATTGATGCGGAACGTTTCTGCAATACGAAATCTGCGATCTTTGTTGTCCTTCCGGAAGAAGACGCGACCAAGTATTTTATGGCGTCGCTGATTGTCCAGCAGCTATACAGGGAGCTCCTGGCGGTCGCGGATGAACAGGGAGGGAAGCTTAAAAACCGTGTGATGTTCTATCTGGATGAGATAGGGACCATACCCAAAATCGAATCACTGGAGATGGCATTCAGCGCCGTTCGGTCCAGGCGGTGTTCCATTGTAGCCATTATCCAGAGTTTTGCGCAGCTCCAGAAAAATTATGGGAAAGAGGGGAGTGAAATCATTACTGATAACTGTCAGGATGGCATTTTTGGCGGGTTTGCACCAAACTCCGAGTCAGCGGAAGTGCTGTCAAAACATATGGGAAACAGGACCGTATTGTCCGGATATGTCAGCAGAGGAAGGAATGATCCGTCCCAGAGCCTGCAGATGATCGCACGTCCGCTCATGACACCGGATGAAATCAAGGCACTGAAAAAGGGAACATTTATCGTTACGAAGACTGGGGCACATCCGATGCAGACAACGCTGAAACTGTTCCTGAAATGGGGGATTACATTTGAAGAACCTTATGAATTGCAGGAACGGGCCGCCAGGAAGGTAAGCTATGCGGACAAACTGGAACTGGAGATGGAGATTATGAACCGGCAGCTGGCAGTTAACCTCTCGGCGATGGAGGTTATGAGTGAAATAGAAACAAGATGTTCAGAGCGTATGCTTGTTAAAAAAGAACATGGGAGGCCGGGGACGATTGGAGGAAAGCTGCCGGTCCGCGTGGATTAGAGGGGGGTGAGGAATGGGATATTTCCGTAAACTATATCAGTCGGGATTACCGCACCGTGCCATCAGTGTGTATATGTACCTGAAAGACCGGACCGATAAGAATGGTACGTGTTATCCCTCTATCGGTACCATATCAAAAGAACTTGTGTTATCGAGGAATACTGTGAAACGTGGAATTGATGATTTAGTAAAAGCTGGCTTTATACAAAAGGAGACAAGGTTGCGGGACAACGGAGGAAGAAGCTCAAATCTGTACCGCCTTTTGAAATAAATACAAATGTCACGCCAGGGGGGAAGTCCGGTTATGATGTGGGCCGCCCCCTGGGGCAGGATGGGCCGCCAGGAAGGGACCAATTTAACTTTAGAACAGAGAAGAAAGTATAATAAAGGACGTGGAAGCTGTTACTTGTTTGCACACCTTGCGAGGGCGGTAGCTGATAAGTTTGGTAAGGAGGGTAGGAGGAGGCACAGCCGGCAGGTATATTCCTGACGGCTTATTATGAACCTGCCGACTTATATCTGCTTACTCCGGCCCTCCAGAATATGCAGCAGAGGGCGAAGAATATAAGGCATACGATGGGAGCGGCAGCATAGAGCTTCCGGCTGCTTTTTCCCAAAAGAATAAGCAGGGGATAGTATTGAAAGCAGGCCAGAGGGACGATGAAGGTGAGGAATTTTAATATGGAACTTCCGTAGATGCCGGCAGGATATCGTCCGAATTCTCTTCCGCCGTCCGTGAAGATGTTCATGAACTCCAGCCCCTCTATGGTAAAAAAGCAGAGTGTGGCATAGATGATGTATAATCCCATGAATAGAAAAATACCGCACAGAATCATGAAAAGCAGAAGAAGAACTCCCTGTATGGTCCAGCGGATACCGCTAGACCATATGGCATAAGCAAGAATAACGACTGCCTGCAACAGGCGTCCCACGCTGGAAAATTCAATTTTGGAGGCAAAGGTCTGAAAAAGGGTACCAGCGGGCCGGAGCATAATCCGGTCAAATTCACCATTGGAAACCACATGGCTGAACCCTTTAAAGCCTGCTGCAAATAATTCCGCTATTGAGAAGGCGGACAGGACAACGGAAAAACACAAAAGAACCTGCTGGTAGGTGAAGCCATCCACTGTATGAAATTGCTGAAACATAAAGAACACGCTCAGAAAACCAGCAAAGGAAACAAAAAACTGTCCAAGGGCCGTGAGGAGGAAGGAAACTTTGTATTCAAGAGCACTTTTCAGCTGTATGGAGAAATAGCGGCAATATAAGCGTAACATAATCAACCTCCCTGTATGACTGCGTGTTTCAAAGCGAGTGACATCAGATAATGGCCCAGGACCGTCAGGGCAATGACCCAAAATAGCTGAAGGGACAGAGTGCTTACAGCCGCTGCACCAGCAATGTTTGCCGAATAAATCCGGTAAGGAGCGTTCTGCATGGATGCAAAGGGAAGCAGCTCCATGATGCCGCGTATCCTGCCGGGAAGAAAGGGAAGGGGAATGATTCCGCCGGACATGAATTCCACAAGGGACAGGGATATGACCCTGATTCCAAGGGGGGATAGGGTGAAAAACGTTGCAATATATATCAGCATGGAAAATGCCACTACCACAAGGAATCCCAGTATCATGGATAAAAGAAACAGGACAGCAGTTTTGACGTCTGGCGGCAGAGCCAGCCCGTATGGCTTTGGAAGGAGCAGGGCTGTCAAGAGAATGGGCATGCATCTTAACACTGCTTTGGAAGCCCTGTTGGCAAGGCTTTTGACGAACCACATGGAGTAGATGTCCACCGGGCGGCAGAGTTCATATGCCACTGTGCCGTTGGAGATGGCCTGAAATATCTCTTCCTCCATGAGCCAGGTCATGAACAGGGCCAGGAACGCCTGTTGAAGCCAATAATAGGATGCAAGCTGGGAAAAACCCATGGGAAACGCTTCCGGCTCAGAGCGGTAGAAGGCAGAAAAGAGCAATATTTCCATGGCTCCCCACATGAATTGTGTCAGAATGCCTGCATAGGCAGCTGTCCGGTACTGGAGTCCCTGTATGAAACGTATTTTGAAAAAGGAAGCATATTTTTTCATATTGAATACTCCTGGTAGAGGGAAACAACCATCTCATCCATGGTGGTGCCTGTGATTGACAGGTCATTGATTTCCAGCCGGGAATTGAGGATGGAAATGACCTGGGACACGCTGACGGTAGTTGTATCGGCCAGGACTTCCAGATGGCCGGGTATATCCTTGATAACGGATAACCCGTTTTCAAGGATGTCCAGTAAGTCGGAAGCCCTGCCACATAGGGGGGCCGGTGTATAATCAATGGAAATATGTTTGGCAGAAGAATAATGTTTTTTCAACATCTGAAGGTCGCCGTCCAATAGAAGGCGGCCTTTTCCTATGAGAAGAATCCTGTTTGTCAACGCCTCTATATCCTGCGTGTCATGGGTGGTAAGGATAATGGTGGTGCCCTGGTCCCTGTTGATTTCCCGGATAATATTGCGGACCGCAACTTTTGAGACGGCATCCAGCCCTATGGTGGGCTCGTCTAGAAAGAGGATTCGCGGCGAGTGAAGGAGGGAGGCAGCAAGTTCGCACCGCATTCGCTGCCCAAGGGAAAGCTGGCGGACCGGCGTCCTTATGATGGTTCCAATGTCCAGAAGCTGAATCAGATAACTCAGATTCCGGTGGTAGGACTGGTCTGAGAGGCGGTATATGTCCTTTAAAAGCTCAAAGGAATCTGCCACAGGCACGTCCCACCACAGCTGGGAGCGCTGTCCGAACACCACCCCGATGTCCTTTACATATTCCTTCCGCTGTTTCCATGGATTCATACCGTTGATATGGCATTGGCCGCTGTCGGGGACCAGGATGCCGGACATAATTTTAATGGTGCTGCTTTTTCCTGCGCCGTTAGGGCCTATATAACCCACGATTTCCCCCTCACGGATATGAAAGGAGATATCCTCCAGCGCGTGGATGGTTTCATATTCCCTGTGGAACAAGGAAGCAAAAGCAGCCGACAAACCCGAATTCCTCCTGGCCACCCGGTATGTCTTGCAGATATGCTCCAATGTAATCATGTTTTTATCCTCCGCAGAAAGCCTGTATGGCATTTTAGCATTAAATTCTTATTCTATAGCCTGAAAAAGAAATTGTCAACAGCATTGAAATAAAAATACTCTGCTAAAATACTCTGGAAAGCCAGGCACGGGAGCAGGAGCCAATCAAAAACACATAGTTTTTTTCTATGAACAAAAAGTACGTTTATACAACATTTCTATTCGGGACACGATTGAATTCAGTCAGGCCTTCAAAAGTCCAATAAATACTCATCTTTATAGTTGAAATTAAATATAGGATTTGTTGAATTAAAATAAAAGAACAGAAATTTGGCAGGAATTCAGAAAAATGTGAAAAAATATTTGAACTAAACCTGGAATTGGTGGAAGTAGACAAGAAAATACACAAATGTTATAATCAGGACGTCATTTTTTACATCATTCAACGCTCTGGATACAGAGCTGCCGGCTGTTTTAACGGTACCTGTATCTGTCGGAAAGGAAGGTTTTACTATTATGAAACACAGGAAATGGTTCCGTTTGCTTGCCCTGGCTCTCAGCGCTGTGATGCTGACTGCATGTGGCCAGTCCGGCGGGGCAAAGGAGGAGGCCACCTCTGCGGTTGCGGGAGATACGGCTAAGGGAACAGGAAACACCCAGGGAACAGAAACTGCACAGGGGACAGGGGAAACAGAATATAAGACGGAGCTGAACGTTGCAATCACCGCAAATCCGCCAACACTGGATGTTCACGGCGTCAATTCCAACATTGTAGGAGGAATCGGCACCCATATCTATGAGCCTTTGTTTGCAATGGATGCAAATTATGAGCCGGCCGGCGTACTGGCTGATTCCTACACTGTAAGTGAAGATGGAAAAGTCTACACAATCAAATTGCGCCAGGGCGTCAAGTTTCACAATGGACAGGAAATGACAGCGGATGACGTGGTTGCATCCATGTCCCGCTGGCTGGAATTATCCGGCAAGGCAAAGGCCCTTCTGGAAGGAACCGTATTTGAAAAAGCAGATGATTATACCATTACCATGACACTGCCGGAGGCGTATGCCGATGCCATGACCGTGGTAGCTGCATCCATTCAGTTCCCTGCAGTCTATCCGAAATCCGTCATTGATTCTGCAGGAACAGAGGGTATAACGGAATATATAGGCACAGGCCCTTACAAACTGGACGAGTGGAAACAGGACCAGTACATTCATCTGGTCAAGTATGAGGACTATGCGCAGCCCGCCGGAGTGTCCTCCGGTTTCACAGGCGAAAAGCTGGCAGCCACCCCGGATATTTACTTCCGTGTGGTAACAGACGATTCCACCCGGGTCGCCGGCGTACAGACTGGCCAGTATGACATTGCGGAAGAGATGCCGCAGGAGAGATACCAGGAGCTTTCCGGTGACAGCAGTCTTAAATTCTATGTAAAGACCGCAGGAACCATCAACCTGTTCTTTAATACCACAAAAGGAATCATGACCAATGAGCAGATGCGCCAGGCTATTATGGCCTGCCTGAATTGTGACGATATTATGCTGGCAAGCTACGGCGACCCCAACCTGTATGTGCTCAATCCGGGCTGGTGCAATCCGGATGACGCGATGTGGGGCAGTGATGCGGGTTCAGAATATTATAATCAGAATAACATAGAGAAAGCAAAGGAGCTGTTGACCGAGGCCGGTTATAACAATGAGGAAATTGTCCTGGTAACAACCCCTGATTATGGCGAGATGTATAATGCAACCCTGGTTGTCCAGGCTGAATTACAGAGCGCCGGTATCAATGCAGTGGTTGAGAGCTATGATTTTGCAACCTTCATGGAGCACAGGGCCAATCCGGACCAGTTCTCCCTGTATATAACCAGCAACCGTTATAACCTGAATCCGGTTCAGCTTTCCGTCCTGACCAAGGATTGGGCCGGACTGGACCGTCCGGAGGTGGACCAGGGGATATCCGCAATCCGTATGGCGGCCTCCGCTGAGGAATCCTCCGAAAAATGGGATGATTTGCAGGAATTCCTGTACGAATATGGGGCGGCAAGCGTTCTGGGACACTACAGCGGCCTGATGGCCACAGGGGCCGGCGTGGAAGGCTTTAATTTCTTTGACTTTCCGCTTTACTGGAATGTGAAAGTTCCTGTATAATGTATGGTTTACCAGCAGGTGGCGGGTTCTCCCCCACCTGCTTTTTGTCACATCAATATGGATGATTGGATGGGAAGGAAATAATAATGTTATCTTATATCATAAAGCGGATTCTCTCTCTGATTCCGACTCTGTTCGTGGTGTCCGTGGTGGTTTTCCTGGTGGTCTATATGATTCCCGGAGGACCAGCCACAGCACTTTTAGGCATGGAGGCAACTCCAGAAGCCATTGCAGATTTAAATGCAGAGCTGGGGTTTGACCGCCCCTTTTTTGTGCAGTACGCAGACTGGTTCATAAACATGCTCCACGGTGATTGGGGACAGTCCTATTTCCTTCAGACCACCGTGCTGGATGCCATAGGGGAATACTTTGCCCCAACTTTCAGCCTGGCTGTTTTCGCGCAGCTTATATCTTTGGTTATCGCTGTCCCCTTGGGAATTCTGGCTGCATATAGACGGGGAACCTGCGTTGACATGATTACGGTATCGGCTTCTCTGCTGGGAATCGCCATACCTGGTTTCCTCCTCAGTATGTTTCTGATGCTGTTTTTCGGCGTCCATCTGAAATGGCTTCCTGTGGCAGGTTATGTGCAGATGAGCCAGGGGATTCTTGAACATCTCCGGTATCTGCTGCTCCCGGCACTATCGCTGGGAGTGGTCCAGGCCGCCTATATCACCCGTATGTCCCGCTCGGCTATGCTGGATGTATTGTATATGAATTACATCCGTACAGCCCGGGCAAAGGGCCTGAAGGAATCTGCTGTGGTCCTGGTCTACGGACTGAAAAATGCCGGTCCCACTATATTGACGGTAGTAGGGCAGTCCTTTGGCAGTCTTGTAACAGGAACCATTGTTACCGAGACACTGTTTAACATACCGGGACTGGGCATGCTCACCATGACCTCTATTACACGCCGGGATGTTTTTGTTATTCAGGGAGTGGTTCTGTTTGTAACATTTATTTATGTGCTGGTTAACCTTGCAGTGGATATTCTGTACGGTTTTGTGGACCCGCGCATACAGCTTGGAAACAAGTAGGGGAGGAGAAGATCATGAAAATATCAAATACCGCAACGGATTGCCAGACAAGTGAAGTCATCCTCCGCGAACAGCGTCAGATTTGCCGTGAGCGTTTTTTTTCCAATCCAGGACTGATTATAGGACTTACCGTTTTTATTCTCATTGCGCTGGCTGCCATAATCATTCCTGCTGCTGTCAATGTGGACCCCAATGAAATGGCTATTGCAGACCGTCTGAAGGGGCCAAGTCTAAACCATCCCTTTGGCACCGATGAATTCGGCCGGGATTTGATGATTCGCGTGCTCTATGGGGCAAGAGTCTCTCTTTTGGTAGGCGGCGCCGTGGCGCTGCTGTCCTGCGTCCTGGGTACGGTCACCGGTATCTATGCCAGCTACTTCAAAATCCTGGATCACATCCTCATGCGTATCTGTGAGGGCCTGATAGCCATACCAGGTGTTCTGTTGGCCATTGCGCTTATGGCTGCGCTGGGAGCAAGCAATCTAAATGTAATAATAGCCCTGACCATCGTCTACACCCCCAGTGTTGCCCGGATTGTGCGCAGCAGCGCCCTGGTGACCAGGGGCCTGCCCTATGTGGAAGCAGCCAAGGTACAGGGCGCAGGCAGTGGACGCATACTCTGGAAACTGATCCTGCCGAGCGTAATCTCGCCTCTGACGGTTCAGGCATCCTTTATTTTCGCACAGGCAATCATCTCTGAGGCGTCACTGAGCTTTCTGGGGGCGGGCATTCCTGCCCCGGCTGCAAGCTGGGGCAACATTCTGCAGGGCAGTAAGCAGGTGCTTCAGAAAGCGCCATGGACCGTTCTGTTTCCGGGGCTGGCAGTAGTGCTTTGCGTACTCAGCCTGAATCTGTTGGGTGATGGACTGCGGGATTACCTTGACCCGCGTACGGCAGGGAGGAAGAAAGGATAATGAAAACAGACGAAATGCAAAATATAATACAAGATAAAATGACTGATGAAGCAGGGACATTGCTGGAAATCCGTAATTTGAAGGTAAGGTTTACGGCCCGGAAAAAAGTACTGACAGCGGTGGACGGCGTGAGTCTGAGCATCAGGCCCGGAGAAATCGTGGGCGTTGTGGGGGAATCCGGCTCGGGCAAAAGCGTTATGTCCCAGTCAATCCTGCGTCTGCGGGAATACGACTCGGATGTGAACTATGAAGGCCAGGTATTGTTTGAGGGCAAGGACCTTTTAAAGGTGTCCCAGGCTGAAATGCGCGGAGTACGGGGCAACCGGATTGCAGTCATTTTTCAGGACCCTATGACATCCTTAAGCCCGGTTCACACCGTCGGCAGACAGCTATCGGAAGTGCTGATACTGCATAAAAAGATGACAAAACAGCAGGCTGAGGAACGGTGCGGGGAGCTGCTGCACCTGACCGGCATACCCAACCCGCAGGACTGTATGACAAAGTATCCTTACGAACTGTCAGGCGGTATGCAGCAGAGGGTGATGATTGCCATGGCTCTGTCCTGTGAGCCGAAGCTGCTGATTGCCGATGAACCCACCACGGCTCTGGATGTTACCATACAAGAGCAGATTTTAAACCTGATTGCAGAACTGAACGAGCGCATGGGGATGTCAGTCCTGTTTATCACCCATGACCTGGGAGCCATGGCCCAGATCTGCCACAGTGTCCGCGTTATGTATCTTGGCAATCTTGTTGAGGAGGCCCAGGCTGAAGCATTATTTGCCCGTCCCCTTCACCCATATACCCAGGGGCTTTTGGACTGTATCCCGCGTCTGGATTCAGACCGCAGCCAGCCCCTGCATGTGATTTCTGGCGTGGTGCCGCCCTTGTCCAATGTGCCTGAGGGATGCCGTTTCTGTACCCGCTGTCCTTACGCTGACCAGCGCTGTATGCTGCAAAACCCTCCATCTGTGGAGGTGTATCCCGGCCATAAAGCAAAGTGTTGGAAATATGTTACGGAACAGGAGGTGATGTAAGATGAAGACGCCACTTTTAGAAATGAAGAACCTTCAGAAACGCTACCCTGTATATGGCCCTCTGGGAAAGCTGTTTCCTCCCAGGACATATATGCGGGCAGTCTCCAATATGTGCCTGGCGCTGTACGAGGGCGAGACCTATGGCCTGGTGGGGGAATCCGGCTGCGGAAAGAGCACTACGGGACGGTCCATCCTGGGTCTGGTAAAACCTGACAGCGGTGAAATCCTTTATAAAGGCCAGGACCTGACCAGGCTGAGTGACAGTGAATTCCGCCCTCTGCGCCGGGATTTGCAGATGGTCTTTCAGGATACATTGTCCTCCCTGAATCCCCGCTCACGCGTCGGGGCCCTGCTGGAGGAACCCCTTATAGTCCAGGGGATGAAAGACGGAGAAGAGCGCCGCCAAAAGGTGATGGAAATTCTGGGAATGGTCGGATTGTCCGATGATTATTACTTCCGCTATCCACACGAGCTGTCCGGCGGACAGGTGCAGCGGTTGGGTATTGCAAGGGCGCTGATTATCGACCCGAAGCTGATTATCTGTGATGAGCCGGTTTCTGCGCTGGATGTGTCCATTCAGTCTCAGATTCTGAACATGCTGACCTCCCTGCAGAGAGAGATGAACCTAAGTCTGCTGTTCATATCCCACGATATCGGCGTGGTGCGGTATATATCCAGCCGTATCGGCGTTATGTATCTTGGTACACTGGTGGAAGAGGCCGGTACGGACGAACTCTTTTCTCATCCCCTTCATCCGTATACACAGGCATTATTTGCCTCCATTCCGGACTTTAACAAGAAGAGAACGGTCTCTCTTAAAGGCGAACTGCCGATGTACACCGATGAATTTAAGGGATGTGTGTTCCACACCCGCTGCCCTTACACCTGTGACCAATGCCGTAGGTCGGCTCCTGAGCTGGAGGAAATTTATCCGGGACACAGGGTGGCCTGCCACCGGATGGGTGGAATTGCAATGAAATAGAAATTATATATTATATAAAAATCCATATAGAAATATCCTATTAAAATACAAGCTTATAAGGTGCTATAATGAAGGTTACGCTTATAGGTCAGAGTAATCAAATGCAGGAGCGAAAAACAGCCAAAGGTGTGGATATATAGTATGCAGAAGATATTGTTTGTCAGTCATTGTATTTTGAACACAGCCGCCAAGGTGGTACGGTACGGGGATACCGGGAAAAAGGAGGAAGAGTCCAGGCTGGAGTTTGTGGTAAAGACAGTTGAACAGGGAATTCAGCTGGTTCAGCTGCCTTGTCCGGAATTTACCCTTTATGGACCAGGTCGGTGGGGACATACAAAGGAGCAGTTTGACAATCCGTTTTTCAGGGAGCATTGCAGAAAAATTCTGGAGCCTATTCTCACTCAGATGAAGGCATATATGGCACCGGGAGAACAGGGGCGTTTTTCTGTGCTGGGTGTGGTTGGCATTGACGGCAGTCCAAGCTGCGGAGTGTCGCGTACCTGCAGCGGGTGCTGGGGAGGAGAGTTCTCCGGAAGGACGGACTTGCAGGAGGTACTGTCCACCTGTCATAGCGCGCCGGGAACAGGAGTCATGATGGAGGTCCTTAAGTCCATGATGGAGGAAGAAGGAATCCAGCTGCCTGTGGAGGGACTTAAGCCAGGGGACCTGCAGGCAGTCATGTCTTTGGTTGCAGGTACATAAGACACGGGAGGGGATAGTTGGTGATTATTTTAAAGGATATAACCAAGAAATTCAGGAACACCACGGCTGTTAAAGGGCTGTCCGTCGAAATCAGGGAAGGGGAGCTGGTGTGCCTTCTGGGGCCGTCGGGCTGTGGGAAAAGCACCACACTTTCCATGATTGCGGGTTTGGAACCGCCTACAAAAGGCGATATTTTTTTTTGATGGTAAGAGAGTGAACCAGGTGGAGGCAGAGGACAGGGACATCGGTATGGTATTCCAGAACTATGCCCTGTATCCCCATATGACGGTAGGCCGGAATATTGAGTTTCCCCTTCGTATGCGCCATATTGCGAAGGCACAGCGGGAGGAAAGGGTAAGGGCAGTGGCTGGGATGATGCAGATTGAAGATCTTTTAAACCGCAGACCCAGCCAGCTGTCAGGAGGGCAGCAGCAGAGAGTGGCGATTGCAAGAGCACTGGTAAAACGGCCGAAGATTCTTTTGCTGGACGAGCCATTTTCCAATCTGGATGCAAGACTTAGAATTGAACTGAGGGATGAAATACGTTCCTTGCAGAAACAGCTGGGGATCACCACCATATTCGTGACCCATGACCAGGAAGAGGCTATGAGTATATCGGACAGGATTCTTCTGCTGAAGGAAGGGGTGATGCAGCAGTATTCCACACCCAAGGATATGTATACCCATCCTGCCAACCGGTTTACAGCTGGTTTCCTTGGAAATCCGCCGATTAACTTCCTTACCTGCCGGATGGTTGGGGGAAAATTGATGGTACAGGACTGCGGTCATGGCAGCATGGAGCTGCCGGTTAAAAAGTGCGTGTGGGAGCAGACCGGTCTGCCTGAGGAACAGGCAGACCTGGAGGTAGGTGTCAGGCCGGAGGATATTTATGTGGTGGCCAGCCGGGAACACAGTGATTTTAGGGGGAGGGTGATTGCTGTCCAGACCCTTGGAAAGGAAATTTACCTGAAGGTGGAGACCTGGGGCCACAGGCTGACAGCCTGTGTAAGCTGGGACCATAATTACGGGATAGGTGATGTTATAAATCTGGCGGTAAAGAAAATATACCTTTTCCCGGAGAAAGGTGAAACAGAGTGTAATGGGAGAGCTGGGAAATAAAAAGGATACAGGTTTAAAACGGGGACAAAAGACCAGAACATGGGGAGAGATGAGTGCCTGGCTATATCTGGCGCCGGCCCTGGCCATATTGCTTACATTTCAGGTGTATCCCATATATAAATCTTTTATGATGGGGTTTTACACCAGGTTTGACTATCTGACAGACACGGTGTACGAATGGGGACTGGGAAATTTCAGATACATCCTGTGCGATGAGAATTTCCGGATTGCAATGAAGAATACATGTGTACTGGTGTTTTTTGCGGCGCCCCTGTCCATTGGCTCAGGTCTTTTGTTTGCTCTGCTGTTAAACAGCAACATACGGTTCAAGCCTTTTTTCCAGAGTGTTTACTTTCTGCCCTTTGTCACTTCCATGGTGGCGGTATCCATTGTGTGGAGCTGGATGCTTAACAAGGATTACGGTCTGGTAAATGGGGTTATACGTTTTTTTGGAGGAAAGAAAATCGCCTGGATGACGGACAGGCACATGACCATGCCCATACTGGTGGCATTGTGCATATGGAAAGGATTGGGGTACAGGATTATTATCTTTCTGGCAGCCCTTCAGGGAATTGATAAAAGGTACTATAGCGCTGCACGGGTGGACGGGGCCAGGACCATGAACCGGTTCTGGCATGTGACCATTCCCATGCTGAAGCCAATTCTTATATTCCTCTCCATAACCACGGTCATTGGATGTTTTAAGACATTTGATGAAGTCTATGTCATGTATAACCATAAGCCGGGACCGTCCAGGAGCGGTCTTACCATTGTCTACTACATATTTAATAAATTTTACGAGCATTGGGAATTCTCTATAGCCGCAGCCGCAGCCTTCTTTTTGTTTCTGTTGATTTTTGCAATTACACTGCTGCAGTTTCTGCTGTCCAGAAGGAGGAAATCATGGGATTAAAGAAACGTGCTGCAAGGGCCGGGGGATATTGTATCTTGCTGGCCGGAGCTGCCTTTGTGCTGCTGCCCTTTGTGTGGATGCTTCTTACCTCGCTGAAACCGTCCAGGGAGGTTCTGATGATGCCTCCTAAATGTTTCCCGTCTGTCATTATGTGGGAAAATTATGTGGATGCGTACCGCGCAGCCCCTTTTGCAGTTTATTTTTTCAACAGTGCCATAGTCTCCCTTGCAATCACGGCAGGGGAATTGGTCACCACCATACTGGCTGCCTATGCATTTTCCCAGATGGATTTTAAGGGCAGGGACGCTCTGTTCATGCTCCTGGTGGCAACCATGATGGTGCCGGGGGAGATACTGATTATACCTAATTATGTGACGCTGGCGGATTTGGGTTGGATTAATACATATAAAGCCCTTATTCTGCCATGGTGCGCCAGCGTGTTTTCCATCTTTTTGCTGAAGCAGCAGTTTTCATCCATACCGGCTGCTTATTATAAGGCTGCCCGTATAGACGGATGCCGCAGATTTCGGTATCTAATCACTGTCATGGTCCCCATGAGCAAGCCTACCATAGTGGCGATTGCACTGCTCAAACTCATTAACAGCTGGAATTCCTATATGTGGCCGTTGATTGTGACCAATACCAATGAAATGAGAACCCTGCCCGTAGCGCTGGCTGCATTTTCCACAGAGGCCGGCGTACAGTATAATACGCTGATGGCATTTTCACTTATGATTATCTCACCCATACTGCTGGTATATTTTTTTGCCCGGAAATATATTATCCGGGGGGTGAGCAGCGCCGGCTTAAAAGGGTGATGACAGTGGATGGAATACGGAAAAAACCAAATGGTTTTTCATAAAAACAATATGTATATTGGAGGAAAAGAACATGAGAAAAATGATGTTGGGGTTCATGGCAGCAGCCATGGTGTGCTCCATGGCTGCCTGCGGCAGCAAACAGGAGACAGCAGCGCCCGCCGGGACGCCTGCACAGACGCAGTCCGAGGCGCAGAAACAGGAAAATGCCGGGGACAGCCAGGTGGAAATCACATGGTGGCATGCAATGAGCGGCGTCAATGAAGAGGCAATCCAGAAGATAGCAGATGATTTTATGGCAGGGCGTCCCGATGTAAAGGTAACCCTTGTGAACCAGGGCGGCTACCTGGATTTGTTCGACAAATTAATGGCCTCTGCCAAGGCAGACCAGCTGCCAACCATGGCCCAGGTGTATTCCAACCGGCTCTCTTGGTATATTTCCAAGGATTTGGTTGAAGACCTGACGCCCTATATGCAGGCGGAGGGAGCCGGATTTATCCAGGAAGATTATGATGATATCCCGAAAATGTTTTTTGATGATGGCATCTGGGATGGTAAGCAGTATGCTATGCCTTTTAATAAGAGCATGATGGTGCTGTATTATAATGAAGGAATGCTGGAGGAGGCAGGCGTGGAGGTTCCCACGACATGGGAAGAATGGGAAGCTGCCAATAAAAAGCTGACAAAGGATACGGATGGGGACGGGGAACCGGATGTTTACGGCACCGTGTTTGCAAACAACCTGTCCACGGATATTGCGCCCTGGCTGAAGCAGTGCGGTGGCAGGACCATGAATGAGGAGACCAACGAGCTTTACTTTGATACGCCTGAGACCAAGGAAGCTATCCAGTTCCTGAACAGTATGTTCCAGGCAAAAACAGTAAGGTTTGCAGGTGAGGACAAGAATGCCAATGTTCCTGTGCAGCAGGGTCGCGCGGCCATGTGCGTGGCATCCACTTCAGCCCTTCCCTATATTGAAAACGATACATTGGAGGGAATCATGATCAATGCGGCAGCCCTTCCAGCCTATAAGACAAATGACCAGCTCTACTATGGAACCAATATAACTGTATTCAACACAGGAAGCAAAGAGCAGAAGCAGGCGGCATGGGATTTTATTAAATTCCTGACCAATACAGAGAATACCGCTTATTTTGCAGCCCAGACAGGCTACATACCCGTGCGCAGGTCAGCCCAGCATGCCCCGGTATTTGCTGCTGTTCTGGCGGAAAAACCTATCAAACAGCTTTGCTTTGATAATATGGATAACGGGTTCCAGGGAACCAGGAATATCGGAGGCATCAATGCGCTGGATGCTCTGGGCGAACAGCTGGACCTGGTATTCAGCGGAGAAAAGGATTTGGACAGCGCCCTGAAGGATGCCCAGGCAATTGGTGAGAAAGCCATGGAAGAAGCCAGAAACAATTAATCAGTAGGGAGCTGTCTGCAAAAGTAGATGAATAGTCTATGATATGCTCCTTTCTGGTGCCGGGAAATGGAAAAACGCACTCCGAAGAGTCCGCCATCCGTGATATAATTAAGTATGCGAATAAATAATTACACTACAAAAGTTCATACCCAACTTGGCCGAACTTATCAACTGGTTTTCTAATCATACGCTCATAGAGATCGACAGATGTTCCCCGCTTGAGCTCCTGAAATTGCAGGAAAACCTAAAACGGACAACTGAAAGGGATGGAATCCGATTCGTTTATGGGAAGGGAAAACAGAAAACGGAAATCCAGAAGCTCTATGATGAGCTGGAGCTGTGTGGGAGCCGTCTGATGGAATATAAGGAATGAATGCTTTGAGCTCATGGGGAAAGACCGTAAAGGCTATTCCAAGACCGACCTGGAAGCAACGTTTATGCGGATGAAAGAGAAGCATATGTTCAATTGCCAGTTAGTCATGGTGGAGGGAACTGCGGCATATCCGGACGGAGAGCAAAGAACAGGATAGTTATACCCAGACGTTCGAGATGTATGGCTGCGCGGATTACAGCGGATGTGAGCATATAAGTTAATGTCTTTATAAATACAATGCAGAGAAAAATGCAGAACGAACAAAATTTATGAAGATCAACAAACGTCGGAAAGAACTGAGGGAAGATACGGGTACGGATTTCCAAACCGAACCTCTTTATTTGGCAGGGGCTACCGAGGTGCTTGCAGGGCAGGGAAAGTATTAAGGTTACAAGGGTACGAGTGTAACTGACAAGTGCATATTTAACAATAAAGAGCTGTCTTTGAAGGGATAATCTCAAGCTCTTATTGAATAACTTTATAAGTATTTAAGCAAGAGCCGTTATCCAACTTTGGACAACGGCTCATTGCTTTTTGTGGAAAGGAGGCCAACATGAAAAAGCGGGTATTGGTAGTCGGTGCCACAAAAGAAACAACTTTTTCAGTACATCGAAAATGCTTGCTGTATATCCTGTTTTATCTGCTGGCATCCAATCCATGGCATATGTTTTTCCGGGAACAGTTTTTTGAACAGTTTTTGGACGGCGAATATATTTCTTACGACAATAGCCTGTATTCATATCTGCCCGACAAGGGTGGACAGCTTTGCCGTGGAAAAAACAAAAATAAGAGCAAGCAGGCTAATCGAGCGTCGCAGTCCTAAAAGGGATTGCGACGCTTTTCTATTGTGTCACAGTAAAAATAAACCACCTGCTCTGCAGGTGGAGGGAATATCTTCAGATAAAAGCAACTCCTGTGCTAAACTAGATGTAGGTCTGCAAACCACAAATAAAAAGCACAGGAGGTCCAAAATGGACAATAATAGTTTAGCGCACACAAAAGTACAGTTTACAAGGGACTACACAGGGTAGGTATCTGACGGGAGGGGTTCCACCCATCAGATTTTCCATGTGATGTTCAAGCTGTCGCTTGTAGCGGCAACGGTGGTAATCATCAAATCCACCACCCGCCGCTTGTCGTCAAAGGATACATTGTCCCATGTGTCGAGGTAGCCGGAAATCTGATTGACCTGTTCCGGGCTGATGGCTTCCACCGTCAACTCGGCTATCTGCTTCACAAGTTCCTGTTTGCGCCCGTCCAGTTCCGCTATCTTCACATTCACATAGGAGAGCAGAACATTGTTTGCACCCGTCAGACTGTCCACCAGCTTTTCAATCTCGCTGTCCACATGGAGAAGTTCCACTTGCAGGGCGGCAATTTTAGGGTTTGCCTTTGCCGCTTTCTTTCTGCCTGTCAGCGTCTTGTAGCTTGCCAGTTTCTTTATCATCTGCTGATAAACAACCGCTTCCAGTTCCGAAGTAATGATTTTCCCGCACCCCGGACAACTCTTGTTATCCAGCCGTTTCGTACAGCGAAGGTATTGCTTGCCGGAGGGATTGAAGATACTCATAAGGGCATACCCGCAGTTCCCGCACTTGATTTTTCCCGCCAGCCATGTATGGGTAGCTTTTCGGGCAGACTGGATTTTCATGTTGTTCATCAGCTTCTTGCGGCAGGTCAGCCAGATGTCGGAGGGAACAATGCCCTCATGGGGAGCCAGTACCAGCATTTGGTCTTTCAAGTCGTTCTTTTTGCTGGGCTTCACATCTCGCCCTTGATACAGATAGCAGCCGTTCATGCCAGTAAAATCGGCAGCGTCATTGACAATGACCGTCCCTTGACTTTTGAAAAATTCGTACACATCAAGGTCTGCCTGCACATAGACAGGATTGCGTAACATCTGCGCCAGCGTGGGGCGTATCAGCTCTTTGCCGTTGAATAAAATCCCCTGTTCGGCAAAGTACCGGGTAATGTCCCCGTAGGAGGTTGTGGGCTGAGCATACATCTCAAACATCAGCCGGATATTTGCCGCTTCGTCTGGATTTACCACCAGCTTTTTTGTATTGATACCATCCATTTTGATAGGCTCGGTGTGGAAGCCGTAAGGAGCCTTGCCGCCCATTTTGAAGCCCCGCTGACTGCGGGAATAGTATGCGTCCGTTACCCGCTTCTGTATCGTTTCCCGTTCCAACTGGGCGAACACAATACAGATATTCAACATAGCCCGCCCCATCGGGGTGGAGGTATCAAACTTTTCCGTAGAGGACACAAACTCCACATTGTACTGCTGGAACAGCTCCATCATGTTGGCAAAGTCCAGAATGGAACGGCTGATACGGTCGAGTTTGTAAACCACGACTTTTGCAATCAAGCCCCGCTTGATGTCCCGCACCAGTTCTTGAAACTTCGGACGGTCTGTGTTCTTGCCGCTGTACCCCTTGTCTGTGTATTCCTTGCAGTTACCGCCTTTCAACTCGTATTTGCAAAATTCAATCTGGCTTTCAATGGAAATGCTGTCCTTTTTGTCTACCGATTGCCTTGCATAGATTGCGTCTATTCGATTATTCATATTGTCGCTCCTTTTCTTAAAAAAGAAACGGAGCTGCTGACACCTTTATTATACCGTCAGCAGCCCCGCAAATCAACGATGGCTTTGGAAAACCTTATGCCCCGGCTTCCTCACTCTGCCGTTTGTCGGCATACTTGCGGAACACCTCATAAAGTTGCTGTTCCAGTTCCCGGCGTTTTGCCGCTTCCTGCTCCGGCGTGAACACCGGGGAGAGGTTTTCCAGCGTGATTTCCCTGCCTTGAAAAGTCACGACTTCCGTTTCCTTTTTGTATCTGATAGTGGTACTTATAAAATCACCTTTCCTTTCCATGCTGCCGCTGCTGCCGTTTCAGTTCCGCCAGTATATCCGGCGGGATACGGTCAACCAGCCGCTGTAAATTGTCCAGTTCGCTTTTCAGCTTTGCCCGTTCCATCGCATCTTTCATCTTGCCTTTTTCACTGGCTTTTGCCCTTGCTTCCAGCTTTTCATTTTCCGCTAACAGGTCATTGATTGTGACCTTGTATTTTTTCAACTGCCCGGAGAAATTCCCCATCTGTGGGAACCACTTTTTCAGCATGGAGAGGGCTTCCTCTTTTTTCTTTCCGGCATTCAGCGGGTTAATGCCGTCCAGCGTGGCTTCAATGGCTCTTGCCTGTTTGGATAGATTGACCGCCTGCTTGAACAGACGGGTGGGGATATGCTTCCTGCCTGTCTTGCTGGCACTTTCCCCACGCTCCAAGTCGGGATATTTCTCCACCATATAGGCGTGAAAATCGTCCTGCCATTTTGAGAGATTGGCTCTGTTGCCGATAATCTCCTTAGCGCACAGGCGGTTGTCCTCTGTCAGAGGGACAAAGACCAAATGCAGGTGGGGTGTTTTCTCGTCCATGTGTACCACTGCCGATACGATATTTTCCCGGCCTACCCGCCCGATTAAGAAATCAGCCGCCCTATGGAAAAATTCCTGTATCTCCTTTGGGGGCTTCTTCTTGAAAAACTCCGGGCTGGCGGTAATCAGCGTATCCACAAACCGGGTACTATCCTTACGGGTGCGGCAGCCAGCTTGTTCAATACGGTTCTGTATAAAGTGGTAGTACCTGCTCTCCGGCTTAACAATGTGGAAGTTGTATTTGCTCCGGCTGGTGTCAATGTCGGGATTGCTGGCGTACTGTTCCTTTTGCCGTTCGTGATGGGCTTCCAGCGGCCTTGCCGGGTTGCCCTTGTGTTTCTCAAACCGCAAGATTGCGTGTTGTGCCATTCTGCTCCTTTCCTCGTTCCATTCTTTTCCAGCGGGTTTTCCACAGGGAAAATCCCGCCGAAACTATCTCTGATAGGATTGGAATGGAATAGATATAAATAAAATCGTTTTAATCTCTGTATTTCTATATACCGTCCGGTTTTCGTACTTCAAGAGGATTGATTATCGTACTCTATGAGTGCGGTTTTCAGTCCTCCGGCGTTCCATAACCGGATTTCTTGAAGTCGGTGTTTGAAACCGCTTCATAGGATTTTGGATAAATGCGGTTGGGTTTTCCACAGCCCTGCTTCTGGATTTCCACCAGTCCGGCATATTGTAGCTCCCGCAGGGTATTGACCGCTTTCTGCCGCCCGCAGTGGAGCAGCTCCACTACCTCGTTAATGGGATAGTAGAGGTAAATCCGCCCGTATTCATCTGCCCAGCCGTTTTTTCGGGATAGGTCTGTCCGGCGCAGGATAAAGGCGTACAGAACCTTTGCTTCGTTGGACAGGGGTGTGAATGTGGGGGCTTCAAAAAGGAAATTGGGAAGCCGGGTAAAGCTGACCGCCTTTTCCGGCTGATGGATATAAATGGTGTTTGCCATATCGTGTTTTGTGGACGGTTAGAAGCCTGTTTCCGGGGGCAGACGGTAGTTTCTATTGCCTGCCCCTGTTCTGTGCTTGCAAAGCCTTGAAAATCAAGGACTTTTCAGCCCCTAACTGTCCACAGTAGACCTCCTTTTCCGTTCACTTTCTGTTTTCTGCCGCCTGTGAACTCTGGCGGCGCAGTCGGGGCAGTACTTTGCCCGGTTGGATTTAGGGACGAACACACCGCCGCAGACCGCACAGCGTTTCAAGTCCTTATCCCGGAAAATCTCCGCTTCCAGCGTCTTGTCCAGCGGCAAAACCGCCCAGCGGAACCACTTACAGCAGACCGAGAAAGAAACCGTCTGCGGACAGGTGCAGGTGTCCCCATCGTCAAGGAACATACAGTTCCCGTCCTCATAACAGCAGCACTCCCGGCGGATCAGGGCGTTTGCCTGTTTCCGCTGCGCTGGGGTCATGCGGTAAAGGGAACCGTCCGGCCTGCGTTCCAGCGGTGGCAAGTCTTTATAGGGGTTATCTCTCATGCGTTCCCTCCATTTTTCGCTTTTGCCGTTCGCCCCGAAAAGGCTTCCTGCCCCATTCCTGCGGCGTGTTCCGGCGTTGGCACGCTCCCCGCAGCTTCTGGACACTTGTCCCGAAGTGACCTCTGGACAAAGTGTCCAGAAGTCCGTCTCCTTGCGGTGCTTCCCCGGCCGGGGTATTTCTTTTCGGACGGTCATTCGGTTTTCAAGGTGCTGTCCATCGATGAACTACCCTAAGTCTACACCTAAATGACCGTTCGTCCCGTATATCCAAGAGGTAGGAAATCCGCCAAAAAAACTGCCTATTTCCACGCTCTCGGAATTGTGGTAGAATGAAAAAGAGAAATGTAGCAGGAGGTGGAAATGAAATGTATAACCTAAATTGGTCAAGAAGTGACCTCACCCGGCAAAAGCTGGGGACGTTCTGTGAATACTACGCAAAAATGTCATTAGCCTCTTATGGAGTGAGCATTTATACTTCCGAGGTTGATGACCATGGAATAGATTTTATTGCAGAAAGCAAGAGAGGATTTTTGAAGTTTCAAGTTAAAGCCATTCGCAAAGGAACAGGCTATGTTTTTATGCGGGAGGAATATTTTGATATTTCAGACCAATCACTTTACTTGTTCTTGCTTTTGCTAAATGATGGCGAACACCCCATAGAATATTTAATTCCTGCGACCACATGGGATAACGACAGTAGTAATACTTTTGTTTACCATTCATACGAGGGTAAAAAGTCGAAACCAGAATATGGCCTAAATATTTCTGCCAAGAACATTCCGCAGCTCGAAAGATTTAAGTTAGAAAATATGATAACGGCAATATAATGAGGAACAAAATATGGCTTTAACCATTCAAGAGCGCCTAAAAGACCTGCGTGTAGAGCGTGGGCTGACGCTGGAACAGCTTGCGGAGCAGACCCACCTCTCCAAGTCTGCGCTGGGCAGTTATGAAGCGGAGGATTTTAAGGACATCAGCCACTATGCCCTTATCAAGCTGGCGAAGTTTTACAGCGTGACCGCCGATTACCTGCTGGGGCTGTCCGAAACAAAAAATCACCCAAACGCCGATCTTGCAGACCTGCGTGTGAGTGATGATATGATTGAACTGTTGAAAAGCGGGCTGGTGGATAATTTCCTCTTGTGTGAACTGGCGGTACACCCGGATTTCCCCCGGCTCATGGCTGACCTTGAAATCTATGTGAACGGAACGGCAGTCAAGCAGGTACAGAGCGCAAATGCCATTGTGGATATTATGAGCGCAACCATTATGAAGCAGCACAATCCCGGCTTGTCCGACCCGCAGCTAAGGCAGCTTATCGCCGCCCATATTGACGATGACAGCTTTTGCCGCTATGTAATACAGCAGGACATAAACGGCATAGCCCTTGACCTGCGGGAAGCCCATAAGGACGATTTTTTCAGCGTCCCGGAGGACAATCCTCTGGAAGATTTTTTGCAAGCCGCAGAAGCAGCGTCCACTCCGGGCAGCGACCCGGAACAGGCGGCGATGGCGTTTATCTGTAAACGGCTCAAGCTGAACTATGGGAAGCTGTCGGAGGAAGAAAGAAAGTGGCTGAAAAGGATTGCGCAGAAGTCGGACTTGCTGAAAAACCCAAAACCGCAGCGGGGGAGAAAGTAAAGGGATAAATCGGGATTTGGCAAAGGCGTGTATATGAAAAAGTAACTTCCAGTTTGCAAGAGAAAGGTATGGTGAGCGAATGAGAATATTATACGAACTTTCATGGTTATGGGAGACGCTGGTTATTGCGCTTGCGGTTGCGGCTGTTTGCGTGGTTTGCGCCATGCTAATCTGTAAGGCAGTAAAGAAGAACCTCAGCAAAAAAACGGCGGCAGTTATCGGCGCAGCAGCGTTTGCGGGCGCTGTTTTGGCAGTCATTGTGATTGCCCGGACTCCGATGCCGCTTTGATTAAACGGGATGCTTGATTGCCTGTGCATAAGTACAACTTCAAGTTTATCGGGGAAATAGCAAAGCCCTAAAACGGCTTCCCGCCCATTTCAATTTTGAGAGAAAAATCCGTCTGTTTTTTCGTGAGTGTGTCCACAAGTTCGGGACATTTTGTCCCGAAGTCCGGCGTGGGACGAGGAACGGGGGCTTTCATATACGCCCTGTCTGCTGATAAAACCAGTCCTGCGTTTGCGGCTCCACGCCACGCAATCACAGCCCTGCTTTCCTGCCGCTTCAAATGCCCTTGCCCTCTCCGGCGGCAACGGCATTTTCACGGCAACGCCGACAGAGCGTATAACACACTACACTTTGCGAGCAAAGTCGTGTGCCAAGGGGCAAGCCCCTTTGGAAACCCCTGACAACAAAACAGGCTGAATATCCCGCACTTTCCCGGTGCTTGATACTCAGCCTTTATTTGTTGTCAGCAGCCCCCGTTTCGTGGTCTGCGTGTAGTTCCTTGTAAACTGACCTAAATGGGATTGCAAGTATCATCTGGTTTTTGCACCAAAATATCGTAGACAGGTAATCTATAAAGATATCAAGGCAGATGTAGGACAAATCCTTGGGACATTATGCCGAAGAAAAGGAATCGAGATAATCGAGGCACAATGCATGCCAGATCATATTCATATGCTGGTAAGCATTCCGCCCAAATATTCAGTATCAGAGGTGGTGGGATATCTCAAAGGAAAAAGTTCACTCATGATATTCGAGAAGCATGCGAACCTAAAGTATAAGTACGGAAACCGTCATTTCTGGTGCCGTGGATATTACGTGGACACAGTAGGAAAGAATACGGCGGCAATAAAGGCATACATCCAAAATCAGATAAAAGAGGACTTGGAATAATATCAATTTTTACCACCTCCTGGTGGGAGGTGAAATCCAGAACATAGGACGTTTTTTCTGGTTCGGGAATCTGGCAGGCCTTTTTACGCAGCCTGGTTGCAGCATTATAAAAAGAACTGTTGCTGATGTTATGTAGTTCACACCATGCATGATCCGTCAAGCCGCTCTGGCGGCCCTCCGTGATAATTTGGAGCCATTCTTGCTCAGAACGATAGATCCGGCGCTTTGTCATGGAACCTCCTCCGTTTCATCATCCTATCGGATATAAGATTACCAATAGGATAGTGTAGTAAAAAACTACTTACTACCATTATGAATGGGAAATGGTTCCTTGGCTACCTACCCAATATTTAGGCGCTTTATATCAGAAGAACGATATAACCGAATGCTAGAAAGCTATGACAAAGCCATGGAGGAGATAGATGACCTCAAGGGGTTACTGAAAACAGTTCTTGAAAATACTGGAAAGGTTGTACCGGTGCAACAGAAGTGGGACATAGAACATGCCACAGGCAAGGATGACATGGTCAAGGAGAATCTAATCAATGTAATTGTAGTGTTCCTCAATGGGAGGTATGTAAATGCAGTATGGAATGTGTACTACTTCATCCTGGGCATGAGACAGGTACGTGGTAGAGGAACAAGCAAGGGAATGAGGGGGTAGCGACATGTAGTTGAAAGATATAACAGTTAAACACATAACACCAGAGGAACTGCCGTCTATTCTGTGTTTCCAACTTAGTTATAAACATCACACAGAACTGGGGAAAGACACATCTGAGGAAATGAAGCTGCTGAACCAGCTTAAGAATGAGTGGGGAGTGTAGGTATTGCAAATATAAACGCAATAACCACGTATTATCCATTGCGATATCGCAACAGAAGGGAGAACAACATGAATAAAGAAGAGATAAAGAAAATTGTGGTGGACTACATAAACAAGAATGAATCGGCCAGCTATGCGGAACTGCAGTGGCTGTTTGAGAAGAAGGGCTATGACTACAAAGGAAAACTGCTGTCCTGTTCGGATGTCTGCGAACATGTAGTGTTCTGGAGTGGCTGGAATGCGGAAGCCTTTGACCTGATGACGGAGCTGTTGCATGAGGGAGTGGCCTACCGGGAGCCAGCGCATCCCCTGCGGTATCTTATGGATGGGGCCGCCCTTACCCTGCCAAAGGTACAGCGCGCGGTGCAGTATAAGACGGACCATTGGGCGCCGGTGGTGTTTGTAAAGGGATTGGATCCGGAACTTATGACGTCACAAGTTAAGATAAAGGCAGAGGGAACGGAATGAGATGTAATTTCTGTGGTATCAACTGCTGTTACTTAAAATTTTGGTGGACATGGCAATAGACTAGTTATCCTGGATGATTTTAAACATGATACTGGTCGATTGGAGGAGGGTAATAGAGGGAGCGGTTTATAGTACAACCGCAGCATGTTGGTTTTAAAGATCAGAAACTCTCCCATTTCATTGATTCGGATAGGGCCGGTAGGACTTTCAAGAAAAGTGCCAATGCTAAAGAACGGTGAAAACTCCATTGGGAATAAAAGAAAATCCCCATGGTTATCAGTATTGGAAAATCCTTTTAAGGTTTTTTTGCATCCGGACACCATTAGTAAAGTATAAAATTCATTTTTCATAGCGAACACCTCCTGATTATGATGAAACATGTATTTGCAGATATTCTATATTTCCATCCTTTCCTGTGGGGAGAGCCGGTGAGGCTCATAATTGTGCCTCACCGGCTTAGGGACAAATATATAAAATCAAAGCTCTGACCATTTGATAGTCTAAGCATATATGAAATATATGTCTTAGGTATGTCTAAAATATAAAAAGACAGTTATTTAAAATTTTTATAAATTAATATCAGATATGATGTGGATTTGATATGAAAAGAAAGATATTAATTAGGGCTGATTTGGCAATGTTGAAAATAAATTCATAGTTGATGAGTAATCAAGTGGTTGAGAAAGATTATATTTTATGTCGTAATCAATTAATGGTTGAGGGAAAAGATTTGGCTTAATAGCAATAACGTTGCAGGAACAATCGGCAGGTACCATTTTCAAAAGCTCTGCTATATCTCTGAAGGGTAAAATTATGTCAATCATAATGACATCGGGAGTAAACATTTTACAGATAACAGAAGCTGCAAGACTGGTAGATGCAAGATAGCAGTCATAGCTGGCAGTATACAAAATTTGGTATAGTTGGTTTCTTAAATAGGAATCCTTGCTAACGATAAGTATTCTAGTTTCCATGGATTCACCTCCTTTACTTAAGTATACGATAATTTAGCAATATTACAATAGAAGAATGAAAAATAATATAAAAATAATAAATTAACAGAAAAATAATGGGATAAAAAGTTAATTAAAATACATTTTTATCCAAATAGGGGCCATTAACGGTGTAACGACGCAAGCCTTTATATATAGCAACTGGTTAATTCAAACCCAACACATGCTACTGAGGACTACGGAGAAGATAATGTTAAGCTGGTTCTGAAAGTACCAGATGAGGTTTTATCATACTTTTAAATGGAGGGCAGGTAAAGGATGTTGAAAGACTATAGTTTAAGACAATATGCGCTGGCTTATGCGAAAGTGGGGATGGCAGTGTTCCCCTTAGTTCCGAAATCCAAAAATCCTGCCACACAACACGGATTTCAGGATGCCACAACGGATTTTAACCAGATTGACAAGTGGTGGATGAAGAATCCGAATTATAACATTGGAATAGCAACTGGCCAAGTTAGCGGCGGACTTATTGTCATTGATTTGGATATTGACAAGGAAAAAGGAAAGCATGGCAACGAGACTTTAAGGGACTGGGAAGCAGAGCAGGGGCAACTGCCAGATACATGACGGACGATAACCGGCAGTTGATATATGTGGGGACGGTGGTTACTTTGTGGCTCCATCCAGTATACATGAAAATGGTAATCGGTATGAATGGGAACAGGCCCCGGATGAATTTGTCATTGAGAAGGCAGCCGGGATAACACTATTTTCCGCCTGGCCTGCAGTTTACAAGCCAAAGGATTGTCAGATGAGGCCATTCTGGCTGCAGCAATGACCGAGAATGGAACCAGGTGTTTCCCGCCTTTGACGGATAAAGAGATTAAGCAGAAAGTAGAGAGCGCCCTTAAGTACCAGAAGTCAACAGCACCGTATTCGGGGAAGGCCCCGCCGACTAAAGAAGGAATAACCCAGTTCGTGGATGCTCCTATCCAGCTTAGGTGTGAGGACTGGATATGCAATAAGGAAGGGGTATATAAGTGGGTGCAGGGAAAGAAGGATACGGACCCTCCCGTCCTCATAGATGTTTCCTATCAACAAATACTGCCGGTCGGGCTTACGAAGAATATTGAGACAGGGGAACAGAAATATGATATTGCATTCAGTGTCAGGAGGAATGGAAAATTCATGTGGAAAGATATCAAGGTGGAGCCGGCGGAATGCTGCTCCAAGACTAAGATCGTCACGCTTGCCAACCTGGGCGTGGTTGTCAATGATCAGAAAGCGAAGAACCTTGTGAATTACATATCTGACATGTACAGGATAAATGAGGATAGCCTGCCGGTTACGAAAGCCGTGTCCCATTTCGCATGGATTGGGAAACAGTTCTTTCCCTACGTCAAGGACATCATGTTTGATGGGGACAACGCACAGGCAAAAACCGTGCAGGCCGTAGGCCCCCGCGGCTCATTTGATACCTGGCAGAAGGGGTGTATGGAATATAGGAAGAACCTATTTGTACAGATGCTGATGGATGCAAGCCTGGCTTCCATCCTGATTAAGAAAATCAACTGTCTCTGTTTCGTACTCCATCTCTGGGGAGCTTTCGGGACTGGAAAGACGGTGGCCTTTATGGTGGCGGCCTCCATCTGGGGTATTCCGGACGAGCTTATCCTGTCCGTGGATTCCACCATCAATTATTGTACAAGCAGGGCAGTCCTAATGAAGAGCCTACCCGTATTTGTAGATGAGACACAGCTTTCAAGAGGGAACCTGGAGAAGTTGATTTATGCGATGACGGAAGGCAAGGAAAAAGGAAGGCTGTTGAGGAACAGCAGCGAGAGATTGATAATCCGTTATTTACAGATTTTGCACATGTCCTGGAGACTGTCAGGGAACATAATGGACATGCTGGAGAGAAGTTTGTGCGGCATGTTCAAGGGATTACGGACACAGAATTGATAGGACGGCATAAGGTTCTTTGCCAAAAACTATTTATCCTGGCACAGAGCACGGGAAAGCAGGTCAGAGCATTGCCTGTATCCTCCTGGCGGATCAGCTGGCAGGGGAATGCCTATTCCCAGGGGAGAAGGCCGTTGACCTGCTGGAAGGGGTGGGATTTCTTAAAATGGAGGCAGAGGTGTCTCAGGCAGAGAGAGCTTATCAGTTCATCATTGACTGGATTGCTGCAAATGAGAATCTATTCGACCCAATGTACAGTAATAAGGTAAGCGCCAAATATTCCACCGGATTTCATAGCCCTCCTGTTTAACTTATAATAGTAGTCGAAAGATATTTAGATTATTTCATTACATTTATGGAGGATAGGTTATGTCAGTTACTCGCAAAACCCGTGTTCTAATGCCGGAACAGATTAGGCGGATTAATGAATGCCGCCAGAGCGGCATGACAGATGCTGACTGGTGCCGTGAAAACGGCATTGCAACGGTCATCTTGAGGATCCGCGTCCGAAACAAGACGTCATTCCCATTGACCTTGTACCGCATTCTTTTCCGGAACAACATGAGTCATCAAAGATGCAGGAAACGTACTTTAACAATTCACATACGATCGAAATTGCTGTGAAGGATATCACTATCCGTATCCGTAATGATGCTGAGCCTGCTCTGCTTACCAGAACCTTTCAGATGCTTTTGGAGTTCTTATGTTAGGCGACATTTCCGAACTTAAGAAGATCTACATTGTGTGCGGCTACACCGATATGCGCAAATCCATCGATGGGCTCTGTGCCATCATAGAAGACCAGCTTAAGATGGATCCATTGTCCAGTGCTCTCTTCCTTTTCTACGGAAGAAGACGGGACAGGATCAAAGCTTTGTTCCGGGAAGCGGACGGATTCGTTCTGATCTATAAGCGGCTGGCTATCCACGGCGGTTATCAATGGCCCAGGAAGCAGTCAGAGGTCCGGAATCTTTCCTGGAGGGAGTTTGACTGGCTGATGTCTGGAATCGATATTGACCAGCCCAAAGCACTGAAAGCGGAGTGAAAACTAGCAGTTTCCAGGTTGTATTTTCCCTTGATAACGGCCCCGCTTTTGATATAATAAGGTTATGAAATCCCAGGAGAGAAACGATGGCTTCCAGTGCAAAAAATATCCAGCTCAGAGAACTGAAAGATACAATCTTACAACTGAACACAATGGTATCTGAACAGACGGAGCTAATCAAATCCCTCCGTCTTATGATTGACGAAAAGTCCAGCCGTGAAAAAGCATTGCAGGAACAGGTAGACTATCTTACTCAAAAACTTTTCGGCCCATCCAGCGAAAGAAGAGCCGATGACATTCCAGGACAACAGAATCTTTTTGATGAAGCAGAAATAGAACAGGATCCGTCCCTGTTGGAAGAAGAGACTGTGATCAGGGAGAATACCCGTAAAAAGAAAGCAGCCCATGATGATCTCTTCAAAGGTCTGAGGGTGGAAAAAGTAGTCATCCCTCTTCCAGAAGAAGAACAGGTCTGTCCAGTCTGCGGCACGCAGATGGTCCTGATCGGCGAGGAGTATGTCCGCCGGGAACTGGAATTCGTTCCAGCCACATGTAAAGTCATTGAATACTACAGCCAGAGTTATGGATGCCCCTCCTGCAAAGAAGGCCATGGAGATACAGAAAAACCTGTGATCATAAAGTCCCAGGTTCCGGCGACCATGATTGGGAAAGGCCCTGCCTCGGCATCCACTGTTGCGTGGACGATGTACCAGAAGTACGCCAACGGGCTCCCTCTTTACCGCTAGGAAAAGGACTGGAAACAGTATGGCGCTCAGATCAGCCGGACCACCTTTGCCAACTAGAACATCTACTGCTCACAGAACTATTTCCAGCCGTTGTATGATTACTTCCACCGGAAACGTCCAGGTGCTGAATGAGGAAGGGCGTAAAGCCCAGTCCCAGTCATTTATGTGGCTGTTTCGAAGTGGTGAGGATGGGTACCCGGCACTCATCCTGTATGGTTATTCCCCGACCAGGAGCGGCAGCCAGGCAAAGGAATTCCTGGAAGGCTACAGCGGGTATCTGGAAACCGACGGTTATCAGGGGTACAACAGCCTGCCAGGGATCAAACGTTGTTCCTGCTGGGCCCATATCCGCCGGTATTTTATCGATGCCGTGCCGAAAGGAAAGCAGTATGATTACAGCCAGCCTGCAGTACAGGGTGTCCAGTACTGCAGCCGTTTGTTTGTCATAGAGGACTCCATTAACAAAAAGTACCCCGGTGATTATGAAAAGCGCAAGTAGCTACGCCTCGAGAAGGAAAAGCCCGTTCTGGAGGCTTTTTGGTCATGGCTCAACCAACAGAAGCCTGTTCTGAATACCCGGATGGACAAAGCAGTCAACTATGTTCTCAACCGGCGTGATGCAGCAGAGACCTATCTGGAAGATGGACGGTGCTGCTTTACCAATAATCTCAGCTTATACATAGGATATTTTTATCCTTATCTTTTGCCATAGATAGCATAAATCAAAGTATTTTTCAATAAAAGATGTGGATAATAATCAGCCTTATCCTTGATAAAAGAATCATCAAATTTATGGAGGTGATACCACATGGAACAATACGACAAAAATGTAACTGCCATCCTTGAATTTCTTGTTGCAAAGAACTTCAGTGCATCTGTGATGCGAGTCTATTATTTAATAAACGGATTAAAAGGAATACCTTTGTAAAAAATGCTGGGGAGCGCCTAAAATGGGCACTCCCTTTTCTGATATATTAGTCATTGTCCACCTGCCTCAAACGGGATATAATTATTGTTACTAATTTGTTACTAATTGAGCGATTCTTGCATATTCTCATAGGGTACTAAATATTGCATTTATAGGGCTTACAGCTTTCTTAAATTGTCTGTAAATTGGAAATATTTAGGTATATTATAATTCCGGACATTTTTTACCTGCTTGATTCTATCTGTCCTGCCAGCCGCGCATTGTCCAGAAGGGATGCCAGCTGAATTTCGGAGGAATATCCGTTTGTCATCTCATCTATTTTGCCGTTGGCGGCCGGATGGTAGTATCGGCCCTCCTGTTCCGCCCGTTTTCCTTCTATGATGGCCTCTGTCAGGATCTGACGGTCAGACACCCTCAGTTTTTCCGGGATTTCATTAATAATCAGAAGCGGGGGGCAAAGCTCCCCCTCCGGCATTCCTGCCTTTGTCCGGCAGCCGGCAGATCTGAGCACTCCCTGGAGTTTTACAGGCTCGCCGTGAAACAAATATCCTGTACAGAAGCCGCGGTTCGCTCCGATGACCTGGACACCGTGGGAGGTGAGCCAGGATACTGTGGCTTTCCGTTCCAGCATATCCTTGGGCCCGGTGGATATCAGAATGATAGGGATTTCAGCTAAAGCGGGGAGATCTGGGCAAAGCTCCTCACCCTTGATCTCTCCGATACCGCCCATGCCGCAGGTAACCGCAGCCGGGATACCGAGCTTTTTGCATACCGCCATGGTTCCGGAGGCAGTGAGCGCGCCGGAGACTCCGTTTTTAAGAGCATTCTCCAGGATACTGCAATCAATTCTTATGGCGGATTGAGCCTCTGTCCGGAAGGAGAGATACTTAGTGATGGTTCCGATTTTGATTTCTCCTTTGTAAATCCAGGCAATAAGGGCCTCTGGAAGCGTCCAGTTTTCAAGGAGGTAATTATTTGTCAGAGAGCGCAGACCGTGAGTCAGAAGCGCTGTTTCAATTAAGTATTTCATTTTTATTTCCAGCCTTCAAAATCAGCGACATTGTCCTGAGTGACAAGTGTCAAAGGCAGGTAAACCGGATCTTTAAAGGTTTTTCCCTGGACGATGAGCATAGCCATCTCCTCAGCCGCCTTTGTGTAAATAGCGCTGGAGTAGGTCATGCTTCCCATCATGGTTCCGTCCTCAATGGCTGCCTTTGCGTCAGTGGTGTAGTCTACGCCGTAAACCATAACATCCTTATTGCCCATTTCCTGAAGAGCCTGAACAGCAGCTAACGCCATGTTGTCGTTGCAGGCAAAGATTCCCTTCAGATCCGGGTGCGCTGTGAGAATGTCCTTAGTGGCCTCGTAGGCTTTTTCTGTATCCCAGTCACAGGCCTGCGCAGCTACCAACTCCACGCCTTCTGTGTTCTCGAAAACAGTTTTGGCTCCATTTGTCCTTCCAACACTCTGTCCTGCTCCTTCCAGCCCTGCTAGAATGGCAACCTTTCCACCATCCTCCATTCTGGAAATCATGTCATTGGCTACAGTGCTGCCCTGCTCCTCAAAATTTACAGTGATTTTACCGTCCAGATGACCGCCTGCGTCAGCCAGGGCTTCTGCGTCTACGCCGGGTCCAAGATTTATGACAGGTATCTCTGCCTCATTGGCAGCTACGATGCCCGGAATCAGATTCGTTCCGTCAATAGGAGACAGGATAATGGCGTCAAAACCCATTGTAACCATGGTGTTTAAGGCGTCTAACTGGCCCTGGGTGTCATCTTCGGCATCTGCCTCAAATACCCTTATCTCAATTCCGAGATCCTCTGCCGCTTCCTCGTAGCGTGTCTTCATGGTTCCCCAGAACTCATTGGAGGTGGAGCTGATAAGAACACCTATCTTTTCGCCCTGGCCGCTTTTGGGGAGCTCTCCCAGAGCCTCGTTCATCCTCTTTTCCACATCAGCCAGCAGCAGCCCGGCCTTGTCAGCTGATTCAGTCTCAGCAACGGTAGCAGAAACAGCCTCCTTGGCGGGCTCTGATTCTGTTTCCTTCGCAGCTGCCGCAGATGTTTCCGGAGCAGACGTTTCCTTTGCGCCGCCTGAGCTGCTGCATCCGGTTAATACCGCTGCTATACATCCGGCTGCCAATAAGCCTGTAATAAATTTTCTCATGATAACCTCCTTAACCTTTTTGAATTTTAATAATAAATAGTTACTATTTTATTAAAGCCCTTGTATTCCAGACTCTAATCTCTGAAATAAGTACAGACGCCAGCAACAGAAAGCCTGTGACCCATTGCTGGAAATCAGAGGACACGCTTAAAAGCGTCAGCCCGTTTCTGATAATTCCCAATATCAGCACAGCCAGGACAGTTCCGGCAATGCTGGCGTTTCCGCCGCGGATCGGCGTGCCTCCCATAATCACTGCCGTGATGGCGTCCAGCTCCATGTTCATGCCGGCGTTTGGCTCAGCAGAATTCAGGCGTGCTGTGATAATCACTGCTGTGACGGCCGCCGTAATACCTAAAAAAACGTGAACGGATATGCGGTAGAAGCCGGTCCGCACTCCCGACCGCTTCAGCGCCGTCTCACTGCCGCCCAGGGCCTGTACGTAATTTCCCCATTTTACATGAAACATCAGGGGAGAGGACAGAAGAATCAGTGTCAGGGCGAAAAGCACCGGAAACTGGAATTCCCCGATGCGGCCGATTCCCAACTGCATAAAAGCCTTTCCAAACTTGGTAATGGGTTTTCCGTCCGTAATCATCAGGGAAATTCCGCGGAGCATACCGCCGGAGGCCAGGGTGAGTACGAAAAAATTAATTCCCGTACAGTGAATGAGGGCGCCATTTAAAGCCCCCATCAGGCCTCCTGCCGCAATGCCTGTGAGGACAGCCGCCCAAATTTCAATTCCCCCATGGAGAGCCAGCGCTGTCAGGACTCCGCAGAGAGACACAATGGAACCGGCGGACAGATCCATTACTCCGGATGCAATGACAAAGGTCATGCCGACTGCCAGAATCATCCGGTAACTGGCTGCCTCCAGGATATTTCGTATATTTTTCCATGTAAAGAAGTATTCGCTTTTTCCTGCAAGAACCGCGCAGATAATAAGCAGCACAGCAGACAGAAAAAGCTGCTGCGAGTATTTACTCATCCATTTTTTCATCATCCGCCTGTTCTTCCCTTTCAATAATCGACTGGTACAGCTGTTCCGGGGAACTGTCCCTTGTCAGGAAGAAATCCACCTGTCTGCCGTTTTTGATTACGCATATCCGGTCGGAAATGTCATAGACCTGAAACAAGTTGTGGCTGATCAGGATAATGGTTTTTCCCTGTTTCTTTAAGGTGCGAAACAGATTCATAATCCGTTCCGTCTCCTTCATTCCCATTGCCGAGGTAGGTTCATCAAAAATCATAATATCGCCATTCTGATAGACGGCCCGCGCAATGGCGACGGCCTGGCGTTGCCCACCTGACATTTTCTCTACCGGCTGCCGGATATCCGGAATACGGATATGGAACTGTCTCAGAAGCTTTTCTGTTTCCTGATACATGGCTCTGTGATCAAGAAAAATACCGAAATGCAGAAGCTCACGTCCTAAAAAAAGATTGCCGGCGCAATCCTTGCAGTTGTCAAGGGCCAGATCCTGATAGACGGCTGTAATTCCCTGCTCCATTGCCTCCTTTGCGGTAAGAGAATGAAATACACGGTCTTTAATCTGGATGACACCCTGATCCGGCTTCAGGCATCCGGTGAGGATCTGAATCAGCGTGCTTTTTCCGGAACCATTGTCGCCGACAATGGCTGTAATCTCTCCGCCGTAGGCATGAAAATTCATGTTATCAAGAGCTGTGATGGAGCCGAACCGTTTTACAATGCCCTCCATCTGGATCATCAGTTTATTCAAGGCAGGAACTCCAATCTGTAGAAAATCTATCATTATTCTACCATCTTTTGCTGTGCTTTGAGATTGAAATTTTCTATGGAATCAATGCAATCATTGACAATAGCTATAAAATAGCCAACTTCCTTCCTTGCCGTATAAAATAAAGGGGCATACCTGTCAGTCAGAAGCAACAGAATTGATAGCACAGATATCTGAGGGCCTGACTTTGATGGAAAAGAATTAAAGAGAAAAAGCACAACCATATATTAAAAAATTATCAGAACAGATTTTGAACTATGATGGGGATAACTGGATTGATAAAAGTACAGAGGAATAATATTTATGCCTTTGAAATAGATGAAAAATGAAAATAAGTCAATAGTATTTGTAGAGCCGTATCAGCAATGGTACGGTTTAATAAAGTATGACGGGCATGCCCGTGTTCTGTGGTGAAAGTCCACATAGGCGTAGCTACCGACGAACTTTATAGCGACTCCCAAGGTTCATATCGTGAGATGTGGGCGAGAAGAAGGGATAGCGAAATCGTAGCCCTACGGACAGAAACCTGATAATAAGGCGTGCATGGCGGGTAAGTTGGCTTAAAGCAACGAAGCCCTAAAGGTAGCCGTAACCTATGTGCGTAAATTAGGAGGGTAGACGAGGAAAGAACACGGACTTATCCCGTGAGGTCTCACGGACGTAAGTATTGGTTGAAGTGGTTGAAGTATCCCGCTTGCGGTTGAAAACGATTTATCGTGAGAAGTCAGCAGAAGCCATAGTAGGCAATCTTGTTAAAAAAAATTGCTGAAGGGCTGAACAATGTAACCGTGCAGACGAATGTATGTACCTGTGGATATCTGACAGCGGATGTAGGCGAAACGTATAGGAGCTGTAAACGCGAAAATATAGGACTTATCACAGGGAGCGGAAAGGAGCGAAGCACACAAAGCATGTCGGAACTGTTAGAAAAGATACTGGACAACAGAAACATGAACGAAGCATACGAGAAGGTCTGCGCCAATAAAGGAGCAGGCGGAGTGGACGGCATGGAGATTAAAGAACTCGACGGATATATCCGTGAGAACTGGGACAGTATCAGGGAGCAAATCAGGAAGAGGGAGTACCATCCTCAGCCAGTAAGACGAGTAGAAATCCCCAAGCCAAACGGAAGCAGGAGAAAACTCGGGATACCAACCGTCATGGACAGGGTAATCCAGCAGGAGATAGCAGGAGTTGGAGAAACGGGGATTGCGGTTTGTGAGGTATGCGGACTATACCGAAGTTGAAACTATGCCGAATTCGGCATAGTGCGGATGATTTTATAGTTACAGCATCGGATAAGGAAACACTGGAAGATATCAAACGAATGATAGAAGACTTCCTAAAACCAAGAAGACTGACCCTGTCAAAGGAGAAAACAGTGATTACACATATAGATGAAGGTTTTGATTTCCTGAGATGGATTTTCCGAAAGTTCAAAGGAAAGCTAATCATCATGCCGTCCCACAAATCCATGTGTAAAATCACACAGAAAGTCAGTGAACTGATTAAGAACAGTCAAACTATAAAGCAAGAAATTTTAATCAGCAGGGTGAATGAGATTATCCGGGGATGGGCGAATTACCATCACGCTACCTGGGCTAAGAAATCCTTTAGCACAATAGACCATCGTATATGGAAAATGTTATGGAGATGGGCGAAAAGGAGACATCCAAACAAGGGAAAACAGTGGATAGTTAATAAATATCGGAAGACACATAAAGGAAGAAAATGGACGTATATGACAGAAAAGAACATCCTGTTCCTGATGATGGACATGCCAATAGTATGAAAGGGGCAAATGACACTTAATAAAACCCCCTTTCTTGAACAGGAGTACTTAGAAAATCGAGCGAAGAAACACCGATTTGACAGGAAGAAAAGCGATATGTGCCAATCGAGCTACGCAGATAGTTTATTATGCGTTATAGATGCGTGAGTGAAATGCGGTGAAAGCCGCACGTTCCGTTCTTTGGGGAGGGAATGAGTGTAAGGTGGTTCCCTTACCCGACACCGAAGAGATTGGGTAATGCCAATGGAGGGTAGGGGGATACATGATAATGGTCTTTCTGAGGACACATCAACCGTACTCAGGGACGGAAGTATTGATGGAGGGAACATACAGATTATATACATAACTCAAACTTCCCACACCATTTGGTGTGATGAACCTTGAAAACTCAATACTTTAACGCATAAAAAAGGCACAAATCCAGCTTGCATGGTATAATTGAATTGTCCAGAAACAATTACACAGCAAGGAGATTCATGCTATGTCAAGTATACCATATAATCGGCATAAGGAAAATGAGATTTTTGATTTTGTATCAAAATTTATCAACGAGTTTCAAATCGGGAAACTTCTCTTTCAGTGTAATGCAGGTAAGGAAAAGGGGATTCCTGTCATGACAATCTTTCGCTACTTGTTATGCCTGCTCTTTTCTGACCGCAGTCACTATATGCAGAGAAAAACGAAAACTTTTGAAGAAGGATTCTCAAAAAACACCCTTTATCGTTTTTTGAACAGCGTGAAAACAAACTGGCAGCGTTTTACTGTGCTTCTAGCTTCCAAAATCATTAACGATTTCATGAAAACACTTACTGATGAAAAACGGAAAGATGTCTTCATTATAGATGACAGCCTGTTTGAACGGTCACGCTCTAAAAAAACCGAATTTTTGGCAAACGTTTTTGACCATTGCTCCATGAAATATAAAAAAGGATACCGTATGTTTACTTTGGGCTGGTCGGATGGAAACTCCTTTGTCCCGGTCACCTATTGTCTGCTTTTAGCAGCGGAAAACAAGAACCTGATTTGCCCTGCAAAAAATTCGATGGCCGTTCCATTGCTGGAAAACGCCGCAGCCAATTGCGCCGGAAAGCGACTGATGTCATGCTGGAACTGATTGCATCCGCTCAGGCGGTTGGTCTTTCTGCCAAATATGTTCTGTTCGACAGCTGGTTTTCATCCCCTAAGACACTGATTTCCTTAAAAGAAAAGTGCCATATGGATACCATTGCCTTGATAAAAAAGAACAAAACAAAGTATCTGTATGAAGGGCAAAACCTTAATATCAAGCAGATCTACAGCAAAAACCGGAAACGGCGCGGACGTTCAAAATACCTGCTTTCCGTAAATGTCACTCTGAAAAAAGATGACGAGGCTCTTCCGGCCAGAATCGTGTGTGTCCGCAATAAGAGCAACCGGAAAGACTGGCTGGCCCTAATCAGCACGGATACGAATCTTTCGGAAGAAGAGCTCATCCGTGTTTATGGAAAACGTTGGGACATCGAGGTGTTTTTCAAATCCTGCAAATCTTATCTGAAACTGGTAAAAGAATGCCGAAGTATCTCATATGATGCCTTAAATGCCCATGTGGCAATCGTATTTACCAGATATATGCTGCTTTCGGTGGCAAAACGGCGAAATGAAGATGATAAAACTATCTGTGAATTATTTTATTGTCTAATGGATGAGCTCGAAGATATCACCTTCAGTCAGTCCATGCAGATTATATTGGAAGCTTTACTGGATACGGTAATGGAATTTTTTCATATCTAATTTCTACAGGTCAAATTGTTATAATGATTGCAGAAGAAATTGTTGAAAAGTGTCCTACCATGAGATAAAACAGCAGAAAGGAAGGGAGGATAACGCATGCTGATGACAGGAAATTGCTTATCAAATAGGATTTTGCAGCTTTTAGACGAAGTATGGAAAACCACAGGGCATGTTTCCGTTATCAATAAAGAAAATGGTTGAAAAACGGATGCCCTAAATCATGTAGTGCCATGGTAAGGAGTTGATGGTATCGGCGGTGATCCTAAAAGGGATATACCGGACAGAAACCACTATATTCCAATTCAATGCACAGGTGATTGGGATAACGGAAATTCACATAGAAGAGGAGCAGGTAGACGGGCTTCTGAAAGTACATTCTGTGCGGATGAGATTTACAATGATCAGAGATGGGCTGCATATTTCACAAGTGATTGTGGGATAGGCGGCTCATTTTTTAATGATGAAGAAGCGCTGCGTTGCAGATCACCGCCTTCGGTTCTGGACTTGATATTTAGAGCCGGAGGTAAGAAAATGAAAGACAGGAGATATTATATCAGGAAAAATGGAATATTATCGGAAGTCACATATGATGAATATCAGAAATACGTTTCACATAAGAAGCTTGAAGGAAATGTGTATTTTGTGTGCATTCAGAATTCGCTGATGGAAGTCACCGAAGATATGTACATGAAGCATTACCGGGTAATTCGGAGAAAGAAGTACCTGACTAGGGAGGTACCATATGAGATCCTGCATTATCAGTCCCTGGATACGGATGAGATGCTGGGAGAGGAACTGCTATATGATGATTCCGGGTTATCTATAGAGGATAAAGCCATCCATAATATATACACGGACAAACTGTATCCTGCATTGGTAAAATTAACAGATGAAGAACGGGATCTGCTGTACCGGCTGTATTATCAGGGGGTATCAGAGCGTGTCCTGGCAAAGCAGCTTGGAATATCGCAGGCAGCGGTTCATAAACGCAAAGAGAAGATTCTAAAACAGTTAAGGATATGGATGAAGCTGTAGAGTTTCCAAGTATTAATATAGGGCAGCCATTCAGGCGTAAACCAGAATGGCTGCCCTTTTTATAAATCATATTGTTATTTAGCCCTTGAGACGATGGAATCAGATGTCTATAGTTTCTGGCCATAATTTTCTTTTTCGTGAAATAATCCGGATATATAGACAGTTCTGCTTTTATCATCAATTAAGAAAAGTATTACATATTGAAAATGATTGACAGTTGCTTTGTGGTAACCCTTTGTCCGTAGAAACGGATCGTCACATTGAGGGTAGATATGGGGGTCTGATTCCAAATAACTGTAAATGATTTCAATTTCAGATAAAAGCTTGCGGGCAGCGGTAGGATTCTTTAAATTGGAAACAAGATAACTGATGATCCAGTCCAGTTGCTCAACCGCCTGTTCTGTAATGTGCAGTTTATAATCCATATTTATCCTTCAGCTCATCCAGGGATGCCCTGGCGTCCTTAGTCCTTCCTGAATGTATTTGCTCTTCGGAAACTTCCAGACCGCGGTAAAGGCTGGATTTCCAAACCGTGTTCTCATATGTTTCCATACTCATAATTACCATATCGCCATAACCATTCTTTGTGATGAAAATCGGTTCCTGGGATGTATGACATAAATCAGAAATGTCGGAAGTATTCTTTAAATCCTTAATCGGAATAATCTGTGGCATAAACTCACCTCTCAATTCGAATTAATTATGGCCTAATTATACCATAATAATATGAAAAAATCAAATATTATTCTATCTCAAAATTTTTTTAAAAAGTTGGTTATCACTTGTGGTATTTTTCGGCTTTTAAATAGTAGAGGGTATTTTATTTCATAAGTCCCTTACAGGTGTACATTGAAAATTTCATATCCAGCCAATTCGTTACATTAGCTATCCGGATGCGAGGAGCAGAAGCGACAAGAGAGGTACGCGGTGACTGCCTGCGGAAAATGGATTCCGTCAAATAACCTATATATCTTTTCCTGGGTTTAAGGCAAGAGCGGCAACTACCTGTCTCAAAATCAATCCATGGCGGATTGAATCGCCACAATCCCGGATAGCCTATAATGATACTTCCGTCCAGTCACAGCCCCCTTGGCCGGGGACCACGCAATGAGGGCGGCCGCCAGAGAACCTGGCGGAGGTGGAACTCCTATGATGCCTGTCAGCCGCAGGCAGGCGGGTTGGCTGCCCTGTCTGGATCCAATAGTCTGTCTGGACAAGCTTCGGGGAGTAGTGTCGAATAGAAGCGCAGAATAACTTGTAAAGAAGGTGATTTCGATGCCAGCTCATGCAGCCGCCTGTCAGGGCCGGCTGCATGAATGTGGCATTGAGAACGATATGAGGATACAGACAAGGTATATGTGAATGAAATGTCATTAATGAAGAGTAAATGAAAGATTTGTTTCAAGAGGCTAATTTAAGGGCCTACCTCAATATGAGAAGGGCCTTAAAGAACATTAGTTAATCAACATCCCAGATATTTATATGTGGACAAGCATCTAATGGACCAGTTGCTGCTATATTATTTCCACTCCAGATATCGATTGTGGGGTCAGAGCGGCGCAGACAATTGGTACAGGTGAGATATATCGCTAAATGTAAAGTCAGAGACTGTCAAAAAGAAAGGAAGGGGAGAAGAGAATGTTATGCAGGGGAGATTTTTACTATGCGGATTTAAGTCCAGTGGTCGGCTGTGAACAGGGAGGGGTACGCCCAGTCCTCATTGTTCAGAATAATGTGGGAAACCGTTACAGCCCGACCGTAATTGTGGCAGCAGTTACAAGCCGGATGGAGAAGCATCCATTGCCGACCCATGTATTTATTAACCGGAATTCCGTTCTGCAAAAGGATTCCATTATTATGTTGGAACAAATTCGCACAATCGATAAGTCAAGACTGTTGGAGTACATAGGACACTTAGATTGTAGAGATATGAGGGCGGTTGATGTCTCGTTAAGAATCAGCTTGGATATGGGAACGGACACAAGTGGGACATTTTGGGAGGAGAGGCAGAAACAGGGCTTGGTTCTGACTTAAGTCATGTGGCAGTAGGCGTTATGAAGAAAAGCAACTTATATAAAATGGCATGGTTTTGACATAATATGGCACGATTAAATATGACCTTTCGTTAAAGGAGCACCCAGAATATAAATTGCTTATGGAGGTGGACCCGGAGGTGTAAAAGAAATTAGTGCAGAGGTGGATTCCCGTAAGCTTTGCCAAGGCTGTTCGACTTGCTTATAGCATAAAATGAAGCTGTGCCAGATTGGAACAGCTTCGTAAGATGTAATAGGACATACCGATATTTTCATAACATAAAATGACTGGTATTTATCGAAGGGAGAGCGTGAGTGAAAAGGAACTGTGTTCAGAATGTTATTGTCCATATTCCTGACAATATGGATCTGCACGCACTTTCCGATAAAATCAATGAATTCCATTTACAGGTGGTGGAACGCAGGCTAAACAGTTCTAATCTAACGACCGATGATAAGATAGCCGTCATTGATAAAATACTGGATAACCTAAAATCACGTGAGCTTGATGGAATCATCAAATAAGTGTTTGTGAAGCCGCCATACATTGTAAGGTGGCTTTGCTTGTTTTTGTTCCCAACTGCGGAGAGTAAGATGTTTTACGTCCATAAGCTGTGCAAGCTCTTGTTGTGTGATATGGTTCTTTTTACGATAGGCCTTCAGTTTTAAAGCCCAATCTTCAAAGCCATATATAGGTAGGATTAATTCGGCTGTTTCTTCATTGTCAGCGCCGAGGAACATTTTTGTTTCCCTTTGTATGGTGGCGGAAACCTTCCATTGCATGGCACAAAGTTGTTGGTTATCATGGCAATAAGCCGTTCTCTGGGGGAATCAATGATACGGCATCCCACAATGCCCGCTGCGTTGCATCCGAATCCCATACACATGGTTAAAGCCTGTTTGCCGCAGGCATGGCAGCTCTTAAAGGGTTTATCCAGGTTATAGGCAATCCTGGGCAGATAACCCGAGTCCTCCAACAGGGTAAACAGAGGAAAGAAGATGGCCATGGGCGGCAGCATTACCGAGACAACCCAGGCCAGAACCCGGTAGACTCCCAATATCAGCAGCCCGTGAAGCCATTGGGGGGCGCCTGCGGCCATGAAGGCTTTGGTGAGCTGATCCTGGAGGCGGAACAGGGCGTCCGCCAGCATCTGGGAGGGGTAATTGGCGCCTGTGATGGTGAGCCAGAATACCACGGCCAGCATTCCTATCATGACGGGATAGCCTGTAAACCGGCTGGTGAGAATCTTATCCAGCTTACGGTCCCCCTCATTGTAGCCGTTTTTGTGGAACTGGACCGTATCACGGCATATTTTTTCTGCCGATGCCACCAGGGCAGCCACGATGCGGTCCTTTAGAATTTCATTGGTAATGCCGTACTTGGCCAGATGCTCCCTGGCCTGTGACAGGGCAAGGCTTATCTCAGGCACTTCCAGTATATCCTCATTCAGATATTCCCTTAATTCTTTCATAAGGGACGGGTCGCTGTCCAGAAGCTTTAAGGTGAGCCAGCGTGAGCTGACCTTTCCCTCCACCCTGGCCTTTACGGCAGGCTCTGCCATGGCGATGGCCTGTTCAATAATGGGGGAGTACTCCACCTGGTAGGGAGAGGCGGTTTGTGTACCTTCCACCAGGTCATCCAGCTGTTTCATCAGCTGGTCAAGGCTTCGCTTTTTCCTGGCAATGGTGCCGGCCACCGGTACGCCCAGCTTTTCCGACAGCCCCTTCAAGTCAATGGTGATATTCTTGCGGGCGGCTTCGTCCATCAGGTTCACACATACCAGGACCCGGTCCGATATTTCCATGGTCTGAAGTACCAGGTTCAGGTTGCGCTCCAGGCAGGTGGCGTCGCACACAACCACAACCCCGTCGCTTCCGCCAAAACAGATAAAGTTGCGGGCCACTTCCTCCTCCGCGGAGTGGGCCATGAGGGAATAGGTGCCGGGGATATCTACCAGCACGTAGCTGTGCTCCTTTGTCTTACAGTAGCCCTGGGCATTGGTCACGGTTTTTCCAGGCCAGTTTCCGGTATGCTGGTTCATTCCCGTGAGATTGTTGAAAAGGGTGCTTTTACCTACATTGGGGTTGCCTGCTATGGCGATTATTTTATCATCAGGTGTCTGTTTTTTTATCTCCAGTCCGGAATCCACAGCTCCCATTCCGACGGATTGTTTGGTCAGACCCATTTTAATACTCCTTTTTCTTTTTTTATTAGGCAATTCCATATCTGACCTGAGTCAGATGATGTTTCTTACGACAGCTGTTTTTGGGGAGATAATTCACAGGCTGGTGCAGCCCTCCATTACCTCCTGCTCGCTGAAACCAGTGCAGGGCTGAACCAGTATCCCGCGGCAGTCCTCTGAGCGTATGGCGATGACAGCACCGCGAATCAGGTAGGCGCAGGGGTCTCCCAGAGGGCTTTGCCCAAGGCACTCCACCTCCGTATTTTCAACCAGGCCGATATCCAGAAGACGCCTGCGTATGCTGCCTGTGGAAGTAAGCTCTTTTACACGTGCCCGGTTTCCGGGTTTTATATCATTCAAACATAGAAATTCTTTCATAATTACAATACCTCGCAATAGATTTAGGATAGGGAAACTTTTTCTTACTCATATAGTATTACAGGAGGGACACTTTGGTTACTGATAAAGATGGATTCTATACCATGAAAGGATATGAACGCTCTGCTTCCGATGAGATGACTTCATCCATGGAGGATTATCTGGAGATGGTGTGCAGAATGGAGGAAGAGGGGGAACCCATCCGTGTCAGTTCCCTGGCTGCCAGCCTTCACGTACGGCCCTCATCCGCCTCAAAAATGTTGGATAATCTGAGAAAAGCCGGATATATTGATTTCAAGAAATACGGCTCCATCATGGTCACGGATAAGGGATATGAGGAGGGCAGGTATCTGCTGCACAGACACCGGGTGCTCCAGGATTTTTTCTGTACCCTCAACCATACGGAGGATGAACTGGAGCTGGTGGAAAAGATTGAACATTTTATCAATCACAGGACCGTGGAAAATATGGAGCAGGCTCTTTCTTTCCTCCGGCATAAGAATGATATGACTGGAAAAATGGGATAAAGTATTGTATAATGTGTAATATGCAAAATGATAAAGGAGAGACATTATGAACGATGATAACTATGTAGAGTGGCTTGTGAAGAGAAAAGATCCGGCATATGCCGTTCCTGTAAAAATACTCATGATTGTGGTCTGTATATTTTCCGTCCTTTCAGCGCTGCAGACTGTGTTTGGAGTAATTGTTATGACCATAGCAGGTGTGGCTACCTATTTTGTGTTCCTGAACCTGAGTGTGGAGTTTGAATATCTGTTTGCAGAGGGCGGTCTGTCGGTGGACCGTATCCTGGGAAAGGCAAAGAGAAAGAAGATATTTGACTGTGAGAAGGATGACATCCAGATTGTGGCGCCGGCAGATTCCTTTGTGCTTAAGGATTATGAGAAGCAGGGCATGAAGATAAAGGATTTTTCGTCCGGCAGGAAGGATGCCAAGGTGTACGCCCTTATATACCAGAAGGGTCCGGACCATTTTAAGGTACTGATTGAACCAAATGAGAGAATGATAGGAGCCATGCGCAGAACCTTTCCGCGAAAGCTTGTGATGTAGGGCAATGGGCATATAGGGCAGGTCGGTAGAGAACAGGCCGCCGGGGACAGCGGAATAACAGCTGTCCCGGCGGCCTGTCTTTTTATTTTGCTCTATTTCAGGTTTTCACCGCTTAACATGAATTCTATCAGCCGGTCCATGTCCTCTTTTTCATGAACCACTAATTCCAATTCTCTAATATATCCGTTGGAACACATATTGGCAATGGAAAGATACTGGGATAGCTTTGACTTTAGGTTAATCCTGTCGCCCTCCGGGGATACCAGTTCGATTTTTCCTTTACACTGGTCCACTGCTTCAAAAAAAGCTTTTACATCTGAGATGTTTTCCAGTTTCATACAAAACCCCTCCGCTTCTGTTGGTGTGCACTGCATTGTGTGAATTATGGTGGTATCAGGCACTCTAATCACTGTTATGGATACAATACAGCGCTGGTTTATAGATTATAACCAGTATATCAATGGGGGATGAAGATAACAATCCGCAATTTGACTAAAGATGAACGAGATAAACAGGGAGAGAATGTATATTAGCAACAAAAATAAATTAAAAATTAAAAATTTAATATTGCATTATTTCATTCTATCCTTTATAATGATAGTACGAGCAAAGGAGTTGTTGAGATGAGGGTAAAAAAGAATTTAGATAAGATTATCTACGATCAGATTATTGATAGTTTTATCCTCGGTGAATATAAGATGGATGACGCTATCTCACTTGACGTTTTATGCGAAAAGTATGAAGTCAGCAGAACACCGGTGGTTCAGGCGGTGAAGCTTTTAGTCAATGACGGAGTACTGGAAAAGCTCAGCAACGGGCGTGTGGTGGTTCCCACCTTTGACCAGAACCAGATTAAGAATATCTGTGATGTAAGGCTTATGATTGAAAAGCATGCCATAGAGCATTATCTTTCAGCGGCAGCAGATGTGTCCTCATTGCTTGACCAGCTAGAGATATGTGCTAAAAAGTGTGAGGAGTATCTGGATAAGGGGGATTTCCTGGAGCTGTCCAAGACAGACCTGAGGTTTCACCGTGTGCTGGTATCCGGGGCCAGGAATGAATATCTGTCAGAGCTGTATAAGAGGATACAGGGCCAGTTCCTGGTGGCCAATTACCTTGTGCTGCCATTGAGAAACAGGAATTTCCGTTCCACAGTGGATGACCATTATAAACTGCTGGAGTACTTAAGGAATAAGGATATGGAGCAGTCTGAAAAGATGATTGCCGGCCATATAAACAACATATTCTACATCATCACCAATCAGAAGTAACAGATGCGGAAGCAGTAAATGCAGTCATCAAAGACGCAGCAGACCAAGAAGCAGCAGACCAAGACGCAGCAGACCAAGAAGCAGCAGACCAAGACGCGGCAGTCTAAGACGCAGCAGACCAAGACACGCAGCGCTCCAGGACGAAGCAGCTTAAAAAACAGTAATCTATATGCAGTAATCTAATATATAAGAAGTTTGGCATTAAGCTAAGAATCAGGCAATCCATGTTTCCATGAATTCAGGTCAGGAGTTCATGGGTTGTCCGGCACTTAGTTTAGTAACGTGTACTCTCAAATAAAAAATTTTAATTTTTAATTTATTATTTTGCCATAACAAATTAAAAATTGCGTTAAAGGAGAGGACAGAGATGTTTGAAGGTAAACATATTCAGGTAGGGGCCGGACGTTATATCCAGTGCCATGGCGCACTGAAGCGTGCGGGAGAGGAGATGGTATTTTTCGGAAAGAAGGCTTACCTGCTGTACGGGGACGATGTGGTGAAGGGAAAGTCCAGCCAGGTCCTGGAGGAAAGTCTCAGGAAATCCGGGATTACATTTCAGTCGGAGATATTTGAGGGACCTTCCACGGAAAAGAACTTTGGAGAGGTAGCTGCCAGGGTCAGGGAATCGGGAGCTGAAATCGTGGCAGGAATCGGGGGCGGCCGTATCATAGACATTGCCAAGGCAGCCGGGGATATGGCAGATGCCAGTATCTTTACCATACCCACATCCGCAGCCACATGCGCGGCCTACGCTGTTCTGTATGTGGTATACGGCGAGGACGGCAATGTAGACCACAGCGGTTTCCTGAATCATGAAATCAGCGGGGTCATTGTGGACATGGATTTGGTTGTCAATGATTGTCCAAGGCGCTATTTTGTGTCGGGCATCGTGGATGCCATGGCAAAAAAACCGGAATTTAGCTTTACCATGGCCCATCTGAAGGATGAAGGTATGATTGCCACCTCGGAGATAGCCACAAAGATTGCGGATTTTACCTACAGTAAGTACATGAGGGACACCAGACAGGCCCTTAAGGATTTCGATGACGGGAAGGACAGCATGCTCATAGATGATATGGTGAACATGAATATCATGCTGACCGGCATGGTGTCAGACCTGTCCACAGGAGGCAAGCAGCTGGCCGTTGCCCATAATTTTTATGATGCAGTCTGCTGTATGTACAAGGACGTGAGAAGAAAATATCTTCACGGGGAAATTGTTGCCATGGCCCTGCCTCTTCAGCTGGCTGTCAACGGAAGTCCTGAGGCGGAAATAGAAGAACTGAAGGCTTTTCTCAGGGAGGTGGGCATACCTGTCAGCATAAGGGAGGCCGGGGTGCCCCAAGATGGGCTGGAGGAGCTGATTACGTATGTTCACCGGGTTACGATTCCGGATGACATGGAACTTCTGGAACAAATCCGGGATGGTTTTAAGTATATCATGTAACTAAAAACATAAAAATTCAAAAGTAAAGGAGAAGGTATTATGTTGAAAAAATGGGCAGCAGTTACGTTGAGTGTAAGCCTGGCATTGTCACTGGCAGCATGCGGAGGACAGCAGGGGGCATCTTCCGGCAGCGCAGGTTCCCAGGCAGGGGATACCCAGGCATCCTCCGGCGGTGAGGTTTCCGCGGATGAGGGCGATGTCATCAAGATTGGCCTTATTTCTATGATGACAGGAGACAATCCGCTGAACGGGGAGCGTATGAACCAGGGGGTACAGATGGCTGTGGACGAGTACAACGCAGCAGGCGGTATCAACGGAAAGCAGATAGAACTGACTATTGTGGACGACCAGACCCTCCAGGACATGGCTGTTACCTGTGCCAATAAGCTGATCGGCGAAGGCGTGGTGGGTATCGTGGGACCCCACAGAAGCACCAATGCCCTGGCAGTGGAGGCAGTGGTAAAGCAGGCGGGCGTAGCTGCCTTCACAGGCGGCACCACACCGCAGATCAGTACTCTGGACAATGATTATCTGTTCCGCTGCAGGGCTTCTGACAGTATTTTCGCAGAGGCGGCGGCAGCCTACGCAAAAGAGCTTGGCTGCAAGAAACTGGGACTGTTCTTTAACAATGACGATTTTGGAACAGGAGCAGAGGGCGTTATCAAGCAATACTGTGCGGACAATGGCATGGAGTATGTGGAAGAAGGACATAACACGGGAGACAAGGACTTTACTCCTCAGGTTATGAAGATGAAGGACGCGGGCGTGGATACGGTCATCATATGGACCCACGACGCGGAGCTGGCAATCCATGCCCGCCAGATATACGAGCTGGGACTGGATGTGCAGGTAGTGTCTTCTCCGGGCGTTACCATGCAGCAGGTAATTGATATGTGTAAGGCGGAATACATAGAAGGCTGGTATGGAGTGACGGATTATGTATCCACCAGCGACGACCCCACCCTTGTTGCATTTAAAGAGAACTTTGAGAAAAAGTATGAGATCGAACCGGAATTATACGCAGCATCCTATTACGGCGGCGCAGTGGCCCTTTTAGAAGGAATCAAAGCAGCAGGAACCACGGACCGCAAGGCTGTTATGGAAGCTGTCAAGGGACTGAAAGACTTAAAGGTACCCGTAGGAGTCATTACCTGTGACGAGAATAATGATTTAGTCCACAATATCAATGTGGCCCGGATTGAAAACAAGATTCCAAAGTTTATTAAAGCTGTTTCTGTGGAATAGTTTCTGGCTTATGGAGGACAGGGGACGGACCCGGCCTGAATCTGAATCCGGCCCCTGTCATGACGAAAAGGAGGTAAATGATGGGCACTATACTTCAGCTATTGATAAGCGGTATTGCCATGGGATTCATCTATGCCCTGGTTGCCATCGAGTATACCCTGATATGGAATTCCACAGGACTGCTTAACTTCAGCCATGACAAAATCATCACCGTGGGGGCGTATATATTTGCAGCTACCTTCATCATTAAATTCAATATGAACAAGCCCTTAGCCATTGTGCTTACTTTCATGCTCATGGGAATTCTGGGGTCTGTAATCGCTTCCGGAATCTTCAATCCGCTGCGGCATATGCGTTCCAATATCTTTGCTGTCATGGGAACCATGATGTTAGGCAGGATTCTGGCAGAGGCCATCCGGCTTATATACGGACCGGTTCCCTTCACCATTGAGAACTGGCTCAGCGGTACCATTAAGATCGGTACACTCATGGTCACAAAGGCCAATGTCATCATATGTGTGGTGGCAATCCTGGTAGTGGCGGCCCTTCAGTTGTTTATGAATTTTACAAAAATAGGAAAGGCCATGCGCTGTGTGGCCCAGAATAAGAAGGCCGCGGCCCTTATGGGCATCAATGTGGCCCAGAACATCTGCGTGACAACGGCAGTCAGCTCCATTATATGCAGCGTCATCGGAATGCTGATCATACCGCTGTTCAATATTTCCACCACCATGGCAGCCAGCATAGGCCTCAAAGGTTTTTCAGCCGGAGTCATCGGAGGATTCGGATACCTGCCTGGAGCCATCCTGGGCGGTCTGTTCATCGGAGTGGTGGAAAACCTGGCGGTGGTGGTTCTTCCGGCTGTCTATAAAGATATTGTGTCATTTGTCCTGTTAATCATATTCCTGCTGGTACATCCCAGCGGATTCTTAGGCAAGAAGGCGTGAAAGGAGTAAGGGAAGATGAAGAAAAAGCTGAAACTTAAATCACTGCATTTCGCCGTGGGAGCCCTTGTGATTGGCGCTTTTCTGCCGATATTCATTAAAAATGATTACTACATGATGGTCCTTAACCGCGTGCTCATCAATATTATCGTGGTATTAGGCCTGAATTTCATCACTGGTCTGACCGGCCAGATGAATCTGGGCACAGCGGGAATCTTTGCGCTGGGCGCTTATTCCTCTGCCCTGTTTACCAGATACACGAATCTGACGCCCTGGCTGGGGCTGATTGCGGCAGTTATCATGGGAATCCTTATCGGCAGGGGACTGGGATATCCCAGCCTGAGAGTCAGGGGGGTATATCTGTCCCTGACCACCATTGGATTCGGGGAGGTGGTGCGCCTGCTGATTTCCAATACGCCGAAATTCACGGGAGGCACCCAGGGCATCCGCAATATACGGCCCTATAACATCGGAAGCTACCAGATACAGAGCCAGAAGGAAATGTATTACCTGTTTCTGGTATTTACCGCCATTGCTTTTTTTATTGCCTGGCGCATTGCCTATTCCAAGTGGGGGAGGATTTTCAAATCCCTGCGGGATAACGTGGAGGCAGTGGAGATGAGCGGTGTGGACATCGCTTCCTGCAAGATCAAGGCATTTACCGTGGCATCTATATTCGGTACCGTGGCAGGAGCCATGTATGCCCACTATATGGGCTATATAAACCCATCCACCTTTAACCTGGATTTGTCCACCAACTATGTGGTTATGCTGATGGTGGGAGGACTGGGGTCCGTGGTGGGAACTATATTTGGATCAGCCATTGTCACCATCCTTCCGGAAATGCTGCGTTTCCTGGGCAATTACTATCAAATCGTGTTCTGTTCTATCATCCTGCTGGGGGCCATATTCTTCCCGGACGGCTGGGTGAGTGCGGCAACAGGCCTGTTCATGAAGATGTATCAGAGAATCAGCGGAAAGAGCTATGCAGAAGGCGGTGAATAAGAGAATGGAAAGTCTGTTGAAAGTGACGGGAATCACAAAAAAATTCCAGGGCCTTGTGGCGGTTGACAATGTCAGCATCGACATGAAGGAGCACACCATACACGCCCTCATCGGACCAAACGGAGCAGGCAAGACCACCACCGTAAACCTGATTACAGGAGTGCTGCCTCTGACGTCAGGCAAGGTGGAATTTGGGGGAAAGGACATTACCGGCATGACCACCCATGATATTGCCAGGCAGGGAATCGGAAGGACCTTTCAGAACATAAAAGTATTTCCAACCATGACTCTGCTTGAGAATGTGATGGTGGGGGGTCACCAGCAGGCCCCCATGGGAATGATGCGGGGGATTTTTGACATCAGAGGATCACGGGCAGAGGAAAAGAGGCTTAAGGAGAAGGCTGAAGAGGTCCTTAAACGCATCGGCATGTATGAGCTGCGGGGCTCTCTGATGAAGAACCTGCCCTATGGACGCCAGAAGATATCGGAGATTGGACGGGCCATGATGAATGATCCCAAACTGATTCTTCTGGATGAGCCTGCGGCCGGCCTTAACCCGTCGGAGCGGGCCGAGCTGGTGGATGTTATCTATAAGGCCTATGAGGACGGATACTCGTTTTTCATGATTGAGCACAACATGGATGTGGTCATGAAAATCAGCGACTACATAACTGTGCTGAGTTTCGGGCGCATGATAGCAGAAGGCACGCCAAAGGAAGTACAGAGCAATGAAGAGGTTATCCGCGCATACCTGGGAAGCCGGTATGTGGAGCAGGATTCCAGATAATCGGAGGGATTCTTATGTTAAAAGTCAATGGGATTGACGCTTATTACGGCGATGTCTGTGCATTGCATGATATTTCCCTTGAAATAGGCGATGACGAAATTATATCCATCATCGGTTCAAACGGCGCTGGAAAGACCACGCTTATGAACTGTATCGTGGGCTGGGTGAAGGTAAAAAAGGGCAATGTGGAGTTTAACGGACAGGATATAACCAATCTGCCCACACACAGCATAACCAGGACCGGAGTGGTGCAGATTCCGGAGGGAAGGGAAATATTCTCCAACATGACAGTCCTGGAGAACCTTGAGATGGGGAGCTACAGCATAAAGCGGTCCAAGAAGGAAATGAATGCCAAAATTGAGGAGATGTATGACTTGTTTCCGCGCCTGAAGGAGAGAATGGGCCAGAAGGCGGGATCCTTAAGCGGCGGTGAGCAGCAGATGTTAGCTATAGCCAGAGGGCTGATGGGAGATCCCAAGCTCCTGATGTGCGATGAACCATCCCTGGGCCTGGCTCCCGTGATTGTGGACGATATGTTTGATATATTTTTGAGAATCAACAAGGAAAAGCATCTGCCGATCCTGATTGTGGAGCAGAACGCCTTCATGGCCCTGGAAGTATCCAGCCGCTGTTACGTGCTGGAAAATGGGCGTATGGTAATTACTGCCTCCAGTGAGGAGCTGGCTAAAAGTGATACCATCAAAAAATCCTATCTGGGCGGATAAAGGGCGTTTCTGCCTTTATCCTGCCGTTGTGGAAGGTGAACAAGAAAATAAAAAATATTTAATTTTTTTGTTGACATTACACGAAAGATGTGTTAGTTTTAAATCAGGCAAAATAATAATTTAAAATATTTAATTTTTTATTTTTAATTTAAAATTACATATTCACACCAACAAAATTTTTATTCCAAGTGTAACTTGGGGGAAAGGGAGAAAGCTATGAAAGTGAAAGACACAATCAAGAAACCTTACGGTATCTGCCCGGCATCCATGACCATCTGGAATGCAGACCAGACTTACAACAAGAAGGGTATGGAGAAGTACCTGACCTGGCTGCTGGATAATGGCGCACAGTCTATTTCCATCTGCGGAAGCACTGGCGAGAACATTGCCATGAACATGGAAGAGCAGAGGGAAATCATTGAACATGTATCTGGTTTCTTAGGCGGTCAGGTTCCTCTGGTATGCGGTACAGGCAGATACGATACCCTGAATACCATCAAGATGAGCAAGTTCGCACAGGACCACGGTGCTGACTGTGTCATGGTGATCCTTCCATTCTACCTGAATCCTCATAAGAAGGCAGTTATGCAGCATTTCAGGGATTTAAGGGAAGCGCTGGATATCGAAATCATGGTTTACAACAATCCCTGGTTTGCCGGCTATGAGCTGAGCGTACAGGAGGTCAAGGAGCTGGTGGATGACGGTACCATACAGTGCATCAAGGCAGCCCACGGCGACCCCAACAGGGTCCACGAACTGAAGTACCACTGCAAGGATGACCTGACTGTATTCTACGGACATGACTATGCTGCCATGGAAGGCCTCCTGGCCGGAGCGGACGGCTGGCTGTCAGGTTTCCCGGCCGTACTTCCAAAGCAGTGCCGCAGACTTCAGGATGCCTGCTTCGCAAAAGATGTGGATGCAGCCATTGCAGCCCAGAACAATATCCAGCCATATATTGATTATTTCTTCTATGATAAGGTCAACGGGGTTCCCCACTGGCAGGAAATCTGTAAGTACACCTTACAGGCACAGGGCCTGGATGTAGGTCTGCCCCGCAAGCCGTTGGGCGAGCTGGATGACGCCAATAAGAAAAAGATCGAGAAATTACTTGCAGACATGGAGTAATTGACGAAAATGTAATAGGTACGGTCATTTATGATATCGGTGCATGTATTGGAAACAGGTGATACATGCACCGATTTTTTAAGGAGAGGGATTTATGAAATGTATTGTGTGCGTGAAGCAGGTGCCGGATACCGCCAATGTGGAGGTGGACCCGGTAACCGGAGTGCTGAAGCGGGACGGGACCCAGTCCAAGCTGAATCCGTATGATCTCTATGCCATGGAGTCCGCCCTTGGGTTGAAAGAGCAGCTGGGGGGTACCGTGGATGTCATCACCATGGGGCCGGGACAGGCCAGGGAGGCGTTAAAGGAGTGTATGTGCATGGGGGCTGACCGTGCGGGACTGATCAGCGACAGGAAATTTGCAGGTGCAGACGTGGTGGCTACCAGCTATACCTTATCCCAGGGCATACGCAGGATGGGGGAGTATGATCTCATTCTCTGCGGCAAACAGACCACGGACGGGGACACGGCACAGGTAGGGCCGGAGGTGGCCCAGTGGTTGGGAATACCCCATGCCTCCAATGTTCTGGAAATCAGGGAGACAGGGGAGGGACGGATACGGGTGCGTATGAATATGGACGGATATGAACAGATACAGGCCATGGATTTGCCATGCCTGATTACCATGGACAAGGATGTGAATACGCCGAGGCTCCCTTCCTATAAACGGGAAAAGGAACTGCGGGAGGGATATTTGAGGGAGTTTTCCCTTACGGACCTGGAGGACCAGGATGAGAGCCACTATGGTTTGTCCGGATCGCCCACCCAGGTGGAGCGTATATTCCCGCCGGAGAAGAGTGAATGCAGGGAAATGTTCGACGGAAGCCCTGATGTGCTTGCTGATAAGATGTATCATGTGCTGAGAGAAACAAAGTTTATATAGTTGTATGGACAGAAAGGAGAGAGGATTATGGCTGAACTGAGGATTCACCAGGAACAGCTGGATGAAGACAGCATCCGCCAGCTCATTGACATATGTCCCTTTGGTGCCATCAGCTGCAGGGATGGAAAGGTGGAAATTGACTCCGGCTGCAGAATGTGCAGGCTGTGTGTGAAGAAAGGTCCTGGCGGGGCCGTGGAATATATGGAAACACAGGAACCGGGGATTAATAAGGATGAATGGCGCGCAGTGGCTGTGTACGTGGAATACAATGGAAAGGCCGTACATCCCGTGACATTTGAGCTGATCGGCAAGGCCAGGGAACTGGCAGCCGTCACAGGCCATCCTGTGTATGCGCTGTTTATGGGGTATCGGGTGGGAGAAAAGGCAGAGGAACTGCTGGCATACGGGGTGGACCAGGTCTTTGTGTATGACAGGAAGGAGCTGGAACATTTCTCCGTCCTCACATACGCCAATGTATTTGCGGATTTCATAACCAGAATCAGGCCGTCGTCCATCCTGGTGGGGGCCACCAACGCAGGGCGCTCCCTGGCTCCCAGGGTAGCGGCGCGGTTTAGGACAGGGCTGACAGCAGACTGTACGGTCCTGGAAATGAAGGAGAATACGGATCTGGTGCAGATCCGTCCTGCCTTTGGGGGAAATATTATGGCTCAGATTGTGACGCCGAAGAACCGGCCGCAGTTCTGCACGGTCCGGTATAAGATATTTTCCGCGCCTCCGGTGACAAAGGATCCCTCAGGCACCATCCGTACCATGGAGGTGACGGACGGCATGATTGACCGGAGAATCAGGGTAGAGGAAATCATACATAAGCCAAAGGAGATTGACATATCGGAGGCAGAGGTGATTGTGGCTGTTGGAAGGGGTGTAAAAAGTCAGGCGGATTTGGAGTTAATAAGGGAACTGGCCGCTGCGCTGGACGCACAGCTGGCGTGCACCAGGCCTTTGATTGAGTGCGGCTGGTTTGACGCCAGGCGCCAGATTGGACTCAGCGGCAGAACGGTGAAGCCAAAGCTCATCATTACCATAGGTATCTCCGGTTCCGTACAGTTTGCGGCGGGCATGAGGGGTGCTGAGTGCATCATTGCCATTAACACGGACAGGAAGGCTCCGGTTTTTGACATTGCCAACATCGGCCTGGTGGGGGACTGGTATGAGATACTTCCACGGCTGCTTAAGACGGTTAAGGAGGGTACGTGATGGGGTACAGGAAACTGGATGAGAGGGATATCGCTTATTTGAAAAAGGTGACAGAGGACGGACGGGTCCTGACCGGATCCGATATAAGCCAGGATTACAGCCACGATGAGCTGGGGGGAGTGGAGCGCGCTCCCGAAGCCCTTGTAAGGGTATTGTCCACCGGAGAGGTTTCGGACATCATGGCCTATGCCAGTCGGGAGGGAATTCCCGTGGTTACCAGAGGCTCCGGCACAGGGCTGGTGGGGGCGGCTGTCGCTATCCACGGAGGCATTATGCTGGAGACCACACAGATGAACCATATTCTGGAGCTGGACCGCAGGAACCTTACTGTGACAGTGGAACCGGGGGTGCTTTTAATGGATCTGGCGCAGTACGTGGAGGAAAACGGGCTTTTTTATCCTCCGGATCCAGGTGAGAAATCAGCGACCATAGGCGGAAATATCAGCACCAATGCAGGCGGAATGCGGGCCGTAAAATATGGCGTCACAAGGGATTACGTGAGGGCGCTGACAGTGGTGCTGCCCACAGGCGAGGTGGTAGAATTTGGCGGTAAGACGGTTAAGAACAGTTCCGGATACAGTCTGTTAAATCTGATGATTGGATCTGAGGGAACACTTGGGGTCATCACCCGGGCCGTGCTTAAATTGGTTCCCCTTCCGGGTAAGACAGTGAGCCTTCTGGTTCCATTTGCAGATATGGAGCAGGCCATAGAGATGGTGCCAGTGATTGTGGAGGCGCAGATACAGGCCACGGCCATTGAGTTTATGGAGCGGGAGACCATCCTGTTTGCGGAGGAATATCTGGGCAAACGGTTCCCGGATACCAGGAATGACGCCTATATCCTGCTCACATTTGACGGAAGAAATGCAGAGCAGGTGCGGGCGGAGTACCAGGAGGTGGCGGACCTGTGCCTGGAACACGGGGCTTTGGACGTGTTCATCGTGGATACACAGGAGAGGAAACAGAGCGTGTGGAACGCCAGAGGGGCATTTTTAGAAGCAATCAAGGCGTCCACCACCCAGATGGATGAGTGTGATGTGGTGGTGCCCAGGGACCGGGTGGCGGATTTTATCAAATACACCCATGAGGTGGCCGGGATACTGAATCTGCGGATTCCCAGCTTTGGCCACGCAGGCGACGGAAACCTTCATGTGTATCTTTGCCGGGATGACCTGGCAGAGGATGAGTGGAAAGAAAAACTGAGTCTGGGCTTTGAGATGATGTACGCAAGGGCGCGGGAATATGGAGGGGCAGTATCAGGGGAACACGGCATAGGGTATGCCAAGAAGGAATATCTGAAAGAACAGCTGGGGGACACGCAGATTGGCCTGATGAGGCGGATTAAAAAGGCCTTTGATCCCAATCTGATCCTGAACCCGGATAAGGTTGTCTGATATGGAGCTGGCAGTACTAACCTGCTGGCAGACAGCCGCAGGGGGATATTAGAATGGCTGATGGAACCCTATTAGTAAAATCAATGAATATTTCTCTCTGTTTTGGTTTGACAAGCCAGATAAAATTTGCTAGTATAAGATACTAATAAGAAACGGACAGTTCACGGACTATCAATATTCTGACAAAACATATCAAATCATACACGCAGAAAGAGAGGAAATTTATAATGGGTACAATTATCGGCGAAGGCATAACCTTTGATGATGTACTTCTGGTACCGGCATTTTCAGAAGTGATTCCCAACCAGGTAGACCTGACCACACATTTGACAAAGAAGATTAAACTGAACATCCCGCTTATGAGCGCCGGCATGGATACGGTAACAGAGCACCGCATGGCCATCGCCATGGCCAGGCAGGGAGGTATCGGTATCATTCATAAGAATATGTCCATTGAAGCCCAGGCCGAGGAAGTGGACCGGGTTAAGCGTTCTGAAAACGGTGTTATCACAGACCCATTTTTCCTTTCACCGGAGCACACTCTTAAGGATGCCAACGATCTGATGGCAAAATTCCGCATATCCGGCGTTCCCATCACAGAGGGCAGGAAGCTGGTGGGCATTATTACCAACCGTGATTTAAAGTTTGAGGAGGATTTTGACCGTCCCATCAAGGAGTGCATGACCACAAAGAACCTGGTTACAGCCAGGGAGGGCGTAACCTTAAAGGAAGCAAAGGCCATTTTAGCAAAGGCAAGAGTGGAGAAGCTGCCGATTGTGGACGATGATTTCAATTTGAAAGGCCTTATCACCATCAAGGACATTGAGAAGCAGATTAAGTATCCGTTGTCCGCAAAGGACGCACAGGGACGTCTGCTGTGCGGCGCTGCCGTTGGCATCACTGCCAATGTGCTGGAACGTGTAGGAGCATTGGTGGACGCAAAGGTGGACGTGGTGGTTCTGGACTCCGCCCATGGCCATTCAGCCAATGTAATCCGCTGCGTGAAGATGATTAAGGAAGCATATCCGGACCTTCAGGTGGTGGCTGGAAATGTTGCCACGGCAGAGGCCACCAGAGCGCTGATTGAGGCTGGGGCCGATTCCGTCAAGGTAGGCATAGGACCTGGTTCCATCTGTACCACCCGCGTGGTGGCAGGCATTGGCGTGCCCCAGGTTACGGCGGTGATGAACTGCTACAGCGTTGCCAAGGAGTACGGCGTACCCATTATCGCGGATGGAGGAATCAAGTATTCCGGCGATGTGACAAAGGCCATTGCGGCAGGCGGCAGCGTGTGTATGATGGGAAGCATCTTCGCGGGATGTGACGAAAGCCCGGGCACCTTTGAGCTGTACCAGGGACGTAAGTATAAGGTATACCGCGGCATGGGATCCATTGCTGCCATGGAAAACGGAAGCAAGGACCGCTATTTCCAGACAGATGCAAAGAAGCTGGTGCCCGAAGGCGTGGAAGGTCGCGTGGCTTATAAGGGAATGGTGGAGGATACTGTGTTCCAGCTCTTGGGCGGCCTGCGCTCCGGTATGGGATACTGCGGCGCCCAGGACATCACAACTCTTCAGGAGACAGCCCAGTTTGTAAAGATTTCCGCTGCGTCCTTAAAGGAGAGCCATCCTCATGATATCCATATTACCAAGGAGGCTCCCAACTATTCAATTGAAGAATAGGGATGCGGGCATAATGATTGAAGCATAAGAAGAATTGGTTTATAATGATACCCGTCGGAGCTGCTCCGACGGGTATTTCAGATCGCCCGCCATGGGCGGGTTTTAACGGGAGGACAGGCATATGGAACAAAAAAGCAGGCTGACAACGCTGTGCTATATAGAAAAAGCGGGGGCATATCTGATGCTCCACAGAATCAGCAAAAAGAATGACGTGAATAAGGATAAGTGGATTGGAGTGGGCGGGCATTTTGAAGGGGACGAGAGCCCGGAGGACTGCCTGCTCAGGGAAGTGAGAGAGGAAACAGGACTTACTCTCACATCCTGGCGGTTCAGGGGGCTGGTCACATTCATCGCGGAGGGCTGGGATACAGAGTACATGTGTCTGTATACTGCGGACAAATATGAGGGGGAAATGATTCCCTGCAACGAGGGTACGCTGGAGTGGGTAAAGAAGGAGGACGTGCTGTCCCTGAATCTGTGGGAAGGGGATAAAATCTTTTTTAAGCTGTTAAATGAGGATGCCCCCTTCTTTTCACTGAAACTGGCTTACCAGGGAGACCGGCTGAGTGAGGCTGTTCTGAACGGAAAACAGTTGGAATTGTTCGATGTACTGGATGCGGACGGAAAGAAGACTGGAGTGGTCCGGGAGCGGAGCCTGGTCCACATGGACGGGGTTCCCCACAGGACTGCCCATATATGGGTTGTGAGGAAAAATAAGGATAAAACATACGATCTTCTGCTGCAGAAGCGGAGCAGGGGAAAGGATTCCTATCCTGGCTGTTATGACATTTCCTCGGCAGGCCATGTGCAGGCCGGTGATGAATTCCTGCCGTCCGCCATCCGTGAACTGAAGGAGGAGCTGGGAATTGAGGCCGGGGAGGAGGACCTGGAATTTGCCGGGTATCACAAGGGATATATGGAAGAAGTGTTTTACGGGAGGATGTTCAGGGACAGTGAAGTCAGTGCTGTGTATGTGTACAGCAAACCAGTGGATGCAGACCGTCTTACCCTTCAGAAAGAAGAGGTGGAGAGCGTCATGTGGATGGGGCTTGGCCAGTGTGTGGAGGCGGTGAGAAACAACGGGATTCCAAATTGTATATATCTGGATGAGCTGGAGATGATTGAGGGGTATTTGTGCCGGAGCCAGGAGAAATAGCAGATAACTGGATACAGGGAGTGTGGATGGACATCGGGCATACAGCCCAGGGGGCTTTTATTTTCACCTAAACCATCGTATAATGAAAAAAACGACAAAGGAGGTAAGTGCATATGCGGTGTCCAAAATGTTCAGGCCAGATGGAGATAAACCGAATCAGAACACACCTTGTATGGGTGGATGAACTGGACCGTATTCCCGATTCTAAAAACCAGCTGGGGCCAACAATCGCTTATGTATGCACGGAATGCGGATACATAGAATTTTATAGAGATCTGACATCCGTGAATTAAGGTGTTCCTGCACCATGTTCCGGAACGGATATGAAACACATTCCGGCAGGAAGGCAGGATAAGGCATAGTAAAACAATGGAATGAAGGCATGGGGAACCACTGTATAATGGAATGCGGGGGGATGGAAAGAAAAAATCTGCCTGTGCAATTAAAGAAAAAATATATATATCGTAAATTTATCGTCAGAAATAGATGTTTTTTGTAACCATGAAGTATGGTATAATATCTCTAGTTTTGTTCAGAATGACCTGCTGTATGGGAGAGATATTATGAGACTTAAGAAATGGAAATCATTTTTATGTATATGCACCAGCTGTACCCTGTTGATGAGTATGGCAGCTTCAGCTAATCCGGCTGCCATCACGCCTTTGGAAGAAAGCCAGGTATCTTCCTTCCAGTCCGGGAACCAGACCTCTGACCAGGGGATGGTATCGTCCCAGGGACCGGGTTCGGAATCCGGAAGTGACGGAGCGGTCATTTCATCTGACGGGCCATCCTCATCAGGAAGTCCGTCCCCGTCAGGAAGCCCGTCCTCGTCAGGAAGCCCGTCCACCTCAGGGAGCCCGTCCCCGTCAGGAAGCCCGTCCACCTCAGGGAGTCCTTCCACGTCAGGAACCCCCTCCCCGTCAGAAAGCCCCTCTTTATTGGGAAGTCCGTCGCAGAATCCGTCAGCCAGCCAGGCTGCCGGGACCTTTGACCAGACGGCCGCAGCTTCCGTGCAGAAGCCGGAGATAGCTTCGGAGGGAGCCGTGCTCATGGATGCTGCCACGGGAACCGTCCTGTTTTCCAAGAACGGGGACAAACAGTTCTATCCGGCAAGTATCACCAAGCTGATGACAGCCCTGCTGGTGGCGGAGAACTGCAGTCTGGATGACAAGGTCACATTTTCAGCAACAGCTACCACGAACCTGGAAGCGGGCGCTGTATCCATCAATATGACGGCAGGGGATGTGATGACTGTGCGCCAGTGTCTTTATGCCCTGCTTCTCAAATCAGCCAATGAAGTGGGAAATGCCCTTGCGGAACATGTGGCTGGCAGCAATGCCAAATTTGCGGAGATGATGAACGCCAAGGCAGCGGCCCTGGGGTGTACCAATACACATTTTACAAATCCTCACGGCCTCAATGACTCCAATCATTACACCACACCCCATGATATGGCTCTGATTGCAAGGGCGGCGTTTCAGAATGATGTGGTGAAGACGGTGGCGTCCACGCGCACGTATACGCTGCCTGCTACCATAAAGAATTCTTCCGGGCTTACCGTGACCATTGGACACAAGATGCTGAACCCCAACGATGCCAGGTATTATCCGGGCGTTATCGGAGGAAAGACCGGTTATACGTCCAAAGCGGGAAATACCCTGGTGACAGCAGTGGAGAAGGACGGAGTCAGATTGATTGCCGTTATTATGAAAAGCAAATCGACTCATTATACGGATACGAAGGCATTGTTCGATTACGGATATGAACTGGTGAAGGCAGGTGCTTTAAGCGGCAGCGCAGGCAGTACAGGCAGTTCAGATAACGCAGGCACGACAGGCAGTTCTTCCGGCACGGGAAATGCCGGTCCGGGAACATCCTCAGCCAAGGGCTGGGTACAGGACAGCAATGGATGGTACTATGTGAAGGATAACGGGGCCAAGGCTGCCAATGAGTGGGTTACGGCAGACGGTGTTTCCTACTGGATTGATTCCAATACATATATGGCCAAGGGATGGCGCCAGGTAAACGGCAAATGGTATTTCCTGCGCTCCAACGGAGCCATGGCCAGGAACCAGTGGGAAAAGGTGGAAGAAAACGGCCAGTGGTTCTATCTGGGCGCGGACGGCGCCATGCTGACCAACACAACCACGCCGGATGGCTCGCGGGTGGATGAGAGCGGGGCGTGGGTGCAGTAATATCAGTATAGAAAGGATGCTGCGTGTATTGTATTATAAAGCGAATCTCCTAAAAGCTGCGGCTTTTGGGAGATTCTTTTTGCTTTTTGGAGAGCCTGGTTTTGGAATAGATACCCCGGGCTAACGGCTGGTGCTTACGTTTTTGCCGGCCAATTGAAAAAAGCTGTTGCATTTGACAGAAACGCACCCTGATATTACAATCAAAGAAACATATGCTTATCGCCTTTGGAGCAAAAGAATCGGGCTGATAATCATGGCTTCAGAAAAGGGGATAGAGGGAGGTTTACCATGTATGAAAGAATGCTTGACAAGCAGAATAAACCGGCATTTGATGATATGGCCGCGTACTGCGGCAAAGGTATGGAGTTGTTTATCCGAATCAATGAGTGGTTGTCAGATACATGCAGCACTGTGCAGGAGATTACTTTTCCCTATGGGAATAAATATGGCTGGGCTGTTGCCCATAGAAAGAAGAAAAAGCTGATTTGCAATGTGTTTGCGGAGAATGGCGCCTTTACCGTTATGATTCGGTTGTCAAACGCACAATTTCATTTGGTATATGACCAGGTTGAGAAAGAAACTCAGGAATGTATCGACAACAAATACCCTTGTGGTGATGGCGGATGGATCCACTACCGCGTTGCCGGTGAAGCTCATTTCTGTGATATACAAAAATTGCTGGAAATGAAATGTTTATCATGAACCATGAGAGCTTCCAGCTGCTAAAGTTAATCTTAATATTCGTAAGATGTAAGAAATAAGAAATAAATACAGGCAGCAGCCCTGTTATGATAAAAACAGATAAATATATGTGGATTTTATTGGAGAGAGGAGGACTCGCCATGAAGAGAAGCACAATATCTATTCTTATGACAGCAGGTCTGCTGGCTGTTTTGCTGTCCGGCTGCCGGTTGGGAGGAGGAACGGAGGGAGAGGCAGCGGGCTCTGGAACGAGAGAGAATGTTTCCAAGCCAGTGGCCGGTACGGCCCAGGAACCGGTGCCGGAATCAAAGGTGAATCAGGAAACGGAGGAGGACGCGCAAGGGAAGCAGGAAACGCAAGGGCAGCAGGAACCGGGAGTGAACCAGGTGCCCAAATCCCAGGGGCAGGTCTCTGGTCTGCCGTATCAGTTTGCCTCAAAATATGGAATCATTCAATCGGAATATCCGGTATACGAATTGGATGCTGTAGTTGAATCCAAGCTGCCCCAAAAGGAAAAGACCATATCCCTGACATCTGCCCTCCACCAGAAGCAGGAGCTGCTTGTGAGTATGGTTTTGGATGACTATGGGGAAGTACAGAAAATCCCGGCAGGCGGAGAACCTCCCGCAGACAGCCGGTATTTTACGCTAAGTGACGGGACCATGATTGTTTCGGAGAAATATCAGGACGAACTTTGGAAATCAGGCGAAGGCCTGTTCCTCACAGGTCCCGGCATTCCGGAAGGCGGAATTAAGCCTGTGGAATCGGTGTATGCTGACTATTCGGCTTATTTTGAGGAATATGGGAACATCCGTTATATCATAGAGGCAAGATTTGAGCTCCCATCAGCTCCTGTCTCCGAAGAGCTTTTGTCAGGCTATGCGATCTGGCTTTTTGATTTTGAAAAGCCGGTGGAATTTGCCCTGAAAAGTGTGCCTGAATATGGGACGCTGGAGGAACTGGCAAAAGAGGAGAATGGAAGCATAGATACCCATGACGGTATATCCATTATAAGTATGGGGGAAAAGGTAAAGGAGGGAATCCTGATATCCTGGTATGTGTACAGTGATGAGGGAAGGCCGTCCATAATTATTGGTTACAAAACGCCGTCCCTGGATACGGACACACCGCCCCTGGATATGCCAACCATATCCGGCAGCGGCAGACAGTATGAAATAAAGGAGTTGTCTGCCAATCCTTATTGGGACAATATGGGACATTACCGGCTGTCGGATATAAAGCAATACGGACGGCGCCTCAGATGCCTGTTCGATGTTCCCCAGGAGGAACAGAATGGGTCTTTCCGGATTCATATTCCGGGAATCACGTTTTTGAACAGTGAGGAATCTGAGCCAGTCACCCTGCCTGTCCCGGAGGACTATAAAGAATTAGAGGAAACCATTCCGTGGAAAGACGGTTCTGTGCGTATTCTTGGTATTACCAGGATGAAGCCCCAGACAATAGAATCAGAGGACGGACAGGGAAATGCCAAAGTGACAGAGAGACCCGCTGTGTACATCGACGTGGAGGCAGTGCATGAAGAGAGGGAGCTGGCGTTAAAGGGACTGCTCTGCCAGAGAAAGTTAAGATGGGGAAGATGGGAACGTGAACGGTATGATTTTGATGAGAAGGGCGTTCTGAGCGGTTTCCGGATTTTTTATGAGGAAGGCGATACGGAAGTAACACTGAAATTCCAGGGAGCTGCGTTTTACTGGATCCAGCCGTATGTGATGGAGATAGGGGCAGACAAAATAGCATAAGGCAGGTTTATACCTGCCCCCACACAGGCCCCAGCAAGTCAGACTCAGTCTGACTTGTTTTTCTTCTCCTGCCGTTGTAGAATAACCTCAGAAGAAAAATCATCCGGGAAAAATCCCCCGCAGAAAAGTGAGAAACGATTCATGAAATCCATACGAAAAGAAATGACAAGGAACCATGTGATTCTGCTGCTGGTGGCCTTTATCTTCATAGCATCCAACGCCCTTGTGAATGTGGGATCCTCCCGCCGCTACAACGGGCTTTTACAGGATTACCAGCAGGTAAACGGGCTGCTGGCTATCAATAACAGGAGACAGACCTACTTTAAGCTGTACAGCAAGAGCCACGACGAGGGGATGCTTAAGCAGTACTACGACGAGTGCGAGCTGTTTGACAGCCAGCTGCGGGGACTGGATGAAAAGATGCGAAATGACCGGAAGTGCAAGATGATGTACCGGATTGTGGGGCAGGTGGCTGAGCACAGGCGGGAGATGGCAGAGTCCTACATCCGGCCTGACGGGGACTACTATCCCAGCCTGATGGCTGATTTGGACGAGGTGGATTTGGAGATTGAGCGGTGCCTGAACCAGTTGATGAGCCAGTACCTGGAGTACCTGAACACTGCCTTTGCCAGCCACAGCAGAACCCTGGGACTTACAAACAGCATCCTGATCGTGTTTTTCATGGCAGCCAGTCTCTTTGGCATGGTGCTGAACCATCAGATGAGCACCAGTATCCTGAATTCCATCAAACGGCTGACGGACGCTGCCAGGGAAATTATGAACAATAACCTGGAGGCAGCGGATATCGAGGAGACGCCTTATGCGGAGCTGAACCAGGTATCCGCCACATTTGACCAGATGAAGCGGCAAATCAGAACCATGATCACGGAATTGCATGAGACACACCAGATGAAGGAACGGCTGGCTGAGGCGAAGATCCGGGAGCTGCAGATGCAGATGAATCCCCATTTCCTGTTTAACACCCTGAGCCTGGTAATCCGCAGTATCCAGCTGGGAGAGCGGGATACCTCCATTCAGCTGGTCAAGGCCATCTCCAAAATACTGCGGAGCAGCATTGAAATCAACACGGTATCCATTCCGCTGGATGCTGAGATTGAGCTGCTTCAGTCATATCTGTATATACAGAAGCTGCATTTAAAGGGAAGGGTGACCTTCTGTCTGGATGTACGCAAGTCATTTATGGACGAGGATGTGATGATTCCTCCGCTGACAATCCAGCCTCTGGTGGAGAACAGTATCCAGCACGGGCTGAAGGACCGGGTGAACGGGGGGAAGGTGGATATACTGATTACCGAGAAGCCGGATTATATTGAGGCTGTGGTGGCGGACAACGGTGTGGGTTTTCCGGAGGATCCGAGCCAGCCGGCCCGCAGGGATACGCCCATCCCCAAAACTTCCATCGGCCTGAAAAATGTGGAGGAACGGTTAAGGCTGTTTTACCGGAAAGAGGATGTGCTGCATATCCAGAGGACGGAGGGAATTACGAAGATTACGCTGAAGCTTTATAAATCAGACAGGCATTAGGAGGAAAGGGTTATGTTGCGTGTAATATTGGCAGATGACGAGCAGTACGAGCGGAATTATCTGGAGAAGGTTATAAAGGAGAGTTATCCCGGCTTGCTGGAGATTGTCTACAAGGCAGTGGACGGTATGGATTTGATGGAGAAGCTGGAGGAATGCAAGCCCCAGATTGTGCTTTTAGACATCAAGATGCCCCGGATGAACGGGCTTAAGACAGCAGAGGAGGTGCGCAAAAGGCATCCGGATATCCAGATTGTGCTGATATCCGCTTACAGTGATTTCTCCTTTGCCAAACAGGCAATCAAGCTGGGGGTGACGGATTATCTGCTGAAACCCTATTTGGACTCGGAGCTTCGGGAGACACTGGATAAGGTCATTGCCAGGGTAAGGGAACGGGAGGATACCTTGTCCATGCTGTCCTATTCCAATTACCTGGTGGAGGATGGAAAGTCAGCCTTTGATTTTTACCGGGATCTGGAAAAGGATTTGCTGTGGGATGTGTTCTTTGGCCGCAGGGACAGGAATAAACTGGAAAAAGAGTTTGCCATGTGGGGAGTGGGACCGGGGTGGTTTAAGGTAGTGCTTATTTCCAGTCCGGCCCTGATTAGCATGGGAGGATTTTCCCAGGAGGTGCTGAAAAATTATTTTCACATGGCAGGGGTGACGGTGCTTAACAGCATCTGGATGGACCAGATGGTGATCTGCCTCTATTCTCAGCAGCAGGATGGGTTTACGGAGCTGACCGGCTGCATTACCCGCGCAAGGGATTACCTGGCAGAGGAGAGGAAAATCCCGGTGGCCTGCGGTGTCAGCGGCGCTTATGAAGGCATGGAACGGCTGACGGAAGCCTATGGGGAGGCGGCTTCCTTTATCAGGGAGTATTCTGCGCAGGAGGCTCGCCTTGCCTTTGACAGCATGACGGAGGGCATGAAACGGATCTGCGGCCTGGAGGAACAGATCATCAAATCCCTGTCCCTGGAGGACCAGGACCTGAGCTGCGAGCTTCTTACGGAGATGATTGAGGAGCTGGAGACCCTTTTAGGGTATCAGGATGTTTCGGTAAAACTGAATTTTGGCCGCAGCCTGATGACAATTATCCGGGGAATCAACCAGATACCAGGTATACGGGTCAAGACCTCAGAGGCAGCCAGGCGTTTTGAAAAGCTGGGCCAGCTTAATTTTAACGGGGATAATTTAAAGTATCATGTAGAGTTTTTTTCGGAAATGAAGATTCAGAGGGAATGATGTTCAGGCGGTAATGTTTGTGCAAATTCGGAAAATGACCGGTCCGGGACAGGAGGAACGTGTTGAAAAAACAGTGGTTGATAGGGGCTGCGGCCGCAGCGCTGATTGCAGGCCTGGCGGGCGGCTACGGTATTTTAGAAAATAGGGGGGCTGCGGGTGCGGACAATGAACCGGAGATTGTGCTCTGTTACGGCGAGGTGAATCCGGAAGGCCATGTGCTCACGGATTCGGCCCAGTACTTTGCCGACCGGGTCAGTGAACTCACCGGCGGCAAGGTCATGGTGGAAATCTATCCTTCCGGACAGCTGGGGGACGATGCGCGCTGTTACCAGTCCATGGAGATGGGGGCGCTTGATTTGTACCGGGGCAACAGCATGTCCCTGGTGGACAGCGGGAATCCCATGATGTCTGCCCTGGTGCTGCCCTATGTTTTCCGGGACAGGGAGCACTTCTGGAAGGTTTGCAGCAGTGATTTGGGCAGGGAAATACTGGATAATATCCAGGACTGCACCGGAATGATTGGCCTGGCCTATCTGGATGAAGGAGCCAGGAACTTCTTTACCACCGACAGACCGGTGTGCAGGCTGGAGGATATGAAGGGGCTTAAAATCCGGGTCCAGGTGGCGTCCATGATGGGCGATACCGTGGAAGCTCTGGGGGCGGAGGCAGTGCCCATTGCTTATGCGGAGCTCTATACGGCTCTGGAGTCAGGGACCATTGACGGGGCGGAGAACCCGCCGGTGAGCTATTATTATAATAAGTTTTATAAGGTTGCCCCTTATTATGTGAAGGACAGGCATACCTATACCCCCGGAGTGATTCTGGTGAGCAAAATAACCTGGAAAAATCTGAAGAAGGAATATCAGGACGCGCTGGTTCAGGCGGCAAAGGAGACCCAGGAGTATAACAGAACGGCCATTGAAGAAGCGGATCAGAAGGCTTATGAGGCGCTGGAGAAGGAGGGGGTAACTATCCTTGAGCCGGAGGATCCGCAGGCCTGGAGCCAGGCAATGGAGCCGGTATACCGGAAATACGGCGGGGAATATCTGGACCTGATTGAAAAAATCCGGCAGATACGATAGACATATACACAATGACAGGAGGAAGGCCGCGATGGCAACAGGACTTATGAAACTGCCCGAAAACAGGGTACGGAGAAATTACACAGGGGGTGCGGGAATTGACCGGCTCCATGGAAAGGCCCGGCAGGAGGACAACAATATGCCGGAGGAATGGGTGGGCTCCATGGTGGAAGCCTCCAATCCGGGAATGGAACCCATTGCACACGAAGGGATGGCTGTGGTGGAGACCGCGGACGGTCCCAGGTTTCTGCGGGACATAATAGACGATGACCGGGAGTTTTACCTGGGCGCCGCCGGTAGGGAGGGGGGCTGGCGCCTCAGCTTCCTGCTTAAGATTCTGGATTCAGCCATGCGGCTTCATGTACAGGCCCACCCTTCCACCCAGTTTGCCAATGAAGTGATGGGAATGCCTTATGGAAAGCTTGAATGCTACTATATTCTCCATGTGAGGGACGGTATAAGCCCATACATACGTCTGGGATTCCAGCATACGCCCGGAAGAGATGGGTGGAGGGAAATTGTGGAGAAACAGGACAAGGCCCGGATGGACGGCTGCTTTGAGAAGATCCCGGTGCAGGTGGGGGAGGTCTGGTATATTCCGGGCGGAATGCCTCATGCCATTGGCGAGGGAATCACTATGCTGGAAATTATGGAGCCGTCTGATTTGGTGGTGCGGTGTGAGTTCGAGCGGGAGGGAATCGTTGTGCCGGAGGACGGCCGGTTTATGGGACGGGGGCTGGACTTTTGCCTGGATATTTTTGATTATACAGAGTATTCCAAAGAAGAAATCATGGAAAAATGCAGGATAGAGCCCCGTGTATTGGAGGCAACAGACGCCTTCCGGCGGGTGCGGCTGGTGGACGGGACGCTGACCTCCTGCTTCTTTGTGGAAAAACTGGAGGTGAACGGGCCGGCACTGGTGGGGCATAACCGGAAATTCAATCTGGGCGTGGTGTGTGCCGGAAGCTGCACCATGGAAGAGAGTGGACAGGTGATCCGCCTTAAGGCAGGAGACAGCTTCCTGATTGCAGCCGGGGTAAAAGCGTACCAAATACGGCCTGAAGGCAGCGTCCAGATGGTGATGGTGTATCCGGGAAAGGATATGGACAAGCTCTAATCCAGATTCAGGTTGCGTACGGAATTGCGGATAATCAGGGAGGCTTTTAATATGGGAAGCTCTGCCCGGACCCCGGATTCCAGATAACCGTGGATAAAGTCAATGGCGGTTCCTGCCAGTTTGCGGACAGGGATGCTGACCGTTGACAGGGGCGGAGTCACAAAATTAGCCATGATACAGTCATCGTAGCCAAATACGGACAAATGGTCCGGAATCCGCAGCCCAAGGATGTAACAGGCCCGGTAGATATTGAAGGCGGTCATGTCGTTGCAGGCAAAGATCGCCTCAGGGCGGTCGGGCTTTTGAAGCAGCTGCAGGATCCGGCCGGGAGTGGTCCCCATATCCTCCGGGTTGATGTCAAAGAGCATGTGGCTGGGGCGGCAGTCCAGCCCGTGCTCCTTAAGGGCCTGGGCCATGCCGTCATAGCGGTCCCGGTAGGTGAGGTTGTCAAAGCTCTGGAAGATGCCGCCGATATTTTTATGCCCCAGCTTAATCATGTAGGAAACCGCCTCGTAGGCGGCTTTTTTGTTGTCCAGACGGAGGCAGTGCTCTATATCATCCTCGAAGGAGCGGTTTAAATACACATAAGGGATGTCGTACTTTGCCAGGTTCATGATATGGTCATGCTGGCTGGTGACCGGGGTAATGATGACCCCGGCTATATCCATGCCGATTAAATTTTCTAAAATCTGTTTTTCTTTTTCCAGGCTGTATTCCGTGTTGTTCAGGTAAATGATATAGCCCTTTTCTGCTGCACAGGCTTCCAGGTACTGTTCCAGCTTGGTGTAGTAGATATTAGTCAGGGAAGGCAGGACCAGAGCCAGAGCTTGGCGGCGTCCGGTCTTCAGGTTGACAGCCAGGGTGTTGGGCCGGTATCCCAGTTCCGCAACTGTTTCCAGTATTTTCTGCTTTGTCTCTTCTTTTAAGTATCCTTTGCCGGAAAGGGCGCGGGAAACCGTGCAGACGGAATAGCCGCATCTTTTTGCCACGTCTTTGATTGTTACCATATTCCGGTCCACCTCCCTGTGATTCACTGAAAATGTATACACAGTTATTGTAAAGGTTTCTTGAAATAATGTCAAAATGAAAGCAGAAAAAAAACAGGAACTTTTAAAAAATAAGTCGAATTGTGAAGATTGCATAAAAATAACGTTAAAATTCTGTTAAACTTTTTTGCAGAAACTACTTGATGGAAAATATGTAAACGTTTATACTAAATGAGGAAAATATGTAAACGTTTAGCGAAAGCTGTTACGCTGGACAACGTAAGGAAAGGGGATAACAATGAAAAAGAGAGTATTATTAGCAGGTGTTCTTACCGCAGCAATGATGGCAGTTACGGCATGTAACGGCATGCCGGGTATGGGAAATGCCCAGCCAGCTGCAACCCAGGCAAAGGAAGGGGACAGCAGTGAGGCTGCTGCAGGCGATGACAAGGTATATGAGTTAAAGATTTCAACTTCCCAGACAGAGCAGGCCCTGATTACCAGGAACTACCAGAAGCTGGCTGATGTGTTAAATGAGAAATCAGGCGGCAGGCTGAAGGTAAGTGTGTTCCCGTCCGGCCAGCTTGGCAGTGACGAGGATGTGCTGGAGCAGGCCATCCAGGGCGCTAATGTTGCAGTTAACACAGATGCTTCCCGTATGGGACAGTATGTGAAGGATTTCTCCATTCTGATGATGGGTTACTTTGCAGATAACTACGAGGAGTGCTATAAGATAACACAGACCGATACATTTAAGGGCTGGACAGATTCCCTGTCCAAGGACCATGGAATTAAAATCCTGTCCTTTACATTCTACGACGGCCCGCGCCATTTTATGACAAACAAGCCAATCAACACGCCAGAGGACTTAAAGGGCATGAGAATCCGTACCATCGGACAGGAAGTATGTACCGAGACCATCCAGGCCATGGGCGCTACTCCTATTTCCATGTCATGGGGCGAGGTTTACAACGGAATCCAGTCCAAGGCACTGGAGGGCTGCGAGGCACAAAACACATCTACATATCCATCCAGACTGTATGAAGTGTGCAAGTATCAGTCCAAGACAGGACACTTCCAGCTGATGCAGGGATTAATCTGCGGCCAGAGCTGGTTTGAGAGCCTGCCGGAAGATTTGCAGACACTGCTGGTTGAGACCTCCATCGAGGTTGGCCAGGAAACAGCTGCTGACGTAATGACAGAGGCTGACGAGGCTGAGAAGGCAATGGTTGAAGCAGGAATGACCATCGTAGAGCCTGACCTTGCTCCATTTAAGGCAGCCGTTGATCCTGTATATGAGAAACTTGGCTATGCTGAACTGAGAGATAAACTGTACAAGGAGATTGGTAAGACCAACTAATTCCAAGGTACATTCCGCAATACAGAAAGGAAGCTTTTAAATGAAAAAAATTTCTGCTGTTATTTTAAAGACAGAGGAGCTTCTGGCCGGTGCAATGTTATGCATGATTGCCGTTCTGGTGTTCTGGTCCGCAGTGGCCAGAACCATCGGAATGCCGGTGAACTGGGCTCAGGATGTTTCGCTGCTGGCATTTGGATGGCTGACCTTTATCGGCTCTGATATCATCATCAAGAGCGGCGGCCTGATTCGAATCGACATGCTGTCCAACCGGTTCCCCAAGGCGGTCCAGAAGACTCTGATGCTGGTGTTTGACGTTTTCATGCTGCTGTTTTTATTGATACTGATTGTTTACGGATTCCTGCTGGTATCCCAGAGCTGGAACCGTACCTTTAATACCCTGAAGATGAGCTATGCCTGGTGTACTCTGGCAGTACCGGTGGGCTCCCTGCTGATGTTTTTCAGCATGATTGGCAAGATGCTCGGTGATATCAGGAAACCAATGAAAGAATGGGGGGTTAATTAATGTTAAGTGCTGTTGGATTTTTCTTAATACTCCTGTTCCTCGGAATGCCGGTGGCCTTTGCCATTGCAGTGTCCGGATTTTCCTTCTTCCTGATGAGGCCTGAGATTCCGTGGACGATTCTGGTGCAGAAATCCCTGTCCACCACCCAGTCCTTTACCATGCTTGCGATTCCGCTGTTTATTTTTGCCGGCAACCTGATGAACAACACAGGTATCACATCACGTCTGGTAAAGCTGGCAAACGTGCTGACCGGCCATATGTACGGTTCCATTGGACAGGTTTCCGTGGTTCTCTCAACCCTGATGGGCGGCGTATCCGGTTCCGCAGTTGCAGATGCAGCCATGGAATGCCGTATCCTTGGGCCTGAGATGACAAAGAGAGGCTACGCGCCGGGCTGGGCCGCTGCAATCAACTGTCTGTCAGGACTGATTGTAGCCACGATTCCGCCTTCCATGGGCCTGATTCTGTACGGCACTGTGGGTGAGGTTTCCATTGGCCGCCTGTTCGTAGCCGGATTCCTTCCAGGCATCATTATGTGTATCTTCATGATGATTGCCACATCCTGGTCCGCGCGCCACTACGGATATCAGCCTGACCATGACAAGCCGTCACCTCCAGGGGTTATCATCAAGTCCTGTTTTGAGAGTATATGGGCGCTTATGTTCCCAATCCTGCTGATTGTGCTGATTCGTTTCGGTGTCATGACCCCGTCGGAATCCGGTGCCTTTGCCGTATTCTACGCACTGTTCGTAGGTATCTTTATTTATAAGGAACTGAACCTAGAGAAGTTTAAGAAATGTATTGTGGACAGCGTAAAGGATTTATCCGTGATTACCATGATTCTGGCTTTCTCCGGCATATTCAGCTACGGCGTTGTATTTGACCAGCTGCCAAAGACCCTGACCACTTTGCTGGTAGGTCTGACCAGCAATAAATACGTGCTTCTGCTGCTGATTTTAATTATGCTGACTGTGTTCGGTATGTTCATGGAGACAACGGTCATTACCCTGATCGTTACCCCCATACTGATTCCGATTATCACACAGTACGGAATTGACCCGGTTCACTTCGGCATCATCATGATGACCATTGTTACCATGGGCTGTTCCACGCCTCCTGTTGGAGTTGCGTTATACACCTGTTCCAATATCATGGACTGCTCGGTGCAGGAGACCACGAAGTATTCGCTGCCGTTGTTCATAGCTATTATGGCCACGCTGGCTATCTGCGTATTCTTCCCGGATCTGGTGCTGTTCCTGCCAAATATGATTTATGGTACAAGTATGTAATCTGATTTTTATAAAGCCCGGCAAGGGCTGCCTCTAAGGGGCAGCCCTTGCCGGGCTTTTAGGATGATTATTTTTTAAATCTGGGACAGACCCATAAACCGGCCCAAGGATAATATTTTATTCGACAGCTTTAATTCCCATCTCATCTAACTGTTTCAAATGATCGCGCATACCCTGCAATACTTCCGGTGAATGTCCTTTCCATCCCATAGCTTCAGCAACAATTTTTAACGGCTGGGTTGTTCGGTATGACTTTGTCGGGTTCCCGGGAAATTTCTTATCCGTTACATTTGGGTCGTCTTCAAATTCTCCCGTTGGCTCCACAACAAAAATCCGCTGCTTTCCATCTCCCGAAGCCAGCTCTGCTCCCCAGATGGCAGCGTCCAAGGTCCCTGTAAAATAAACATAGTTGGCAACCCTGTTTTCATCATAATTAGATAAATACCCCGGCACCAACAGATCCCCCACGCTTAAATCCGCTCTGGTTCCATGAAAAAACGTGCCGGGACTAAATATAACTGAATTGCTCATGCAAAACCTCCTCAAAATATAAATTATTTTCAAGCGTTCAACAAAACCGCAGCGCTGCAAAATGCGTTTACTATTAGGAATATCCTTAAAATCGGCAGAGCCAGCCACAGCCCGGTCACGATTGCGGATTAGGAATCAAAAGCTATTCCATAAGTAATCGTTAGGATTCTTTTCTGTTTTTTCTAATTGTCCTTTTACCATTTTGAGAAAAAGCCCCTCCATTGGCTCTGCCGGATAAGAACAGTTTAAGTCTTTCTCCAGGTTTGGTATGTCCTCCACCTTATCCGCCAAAGGCGGATATTCGTGTTTCTTATGTTCTGAATTTTAATGTGGGTTCTGTCTGGTGCCTTTATCTATTCTCATATTGTGCCCCAAGGTTAGATGGCTTGTTTGAATAAATAATTAGAGCTAATAAGACTCAGATAACGAAAGAAATATACATACAAAAATGTAATAAGTGGTCATAAATGTGGAACACCGCAAAGCGTATATTACGTTGCCCTGGCTGCCGCTGTTCTTTTTAAGAATAACAATCATTCCCTGATGGGTATATTCCTGTTCTTTATACTCTAAATTTTAATGAGGAATCTGTCAAGTTGTTTCATCTAATCTTATATTGTGCCTCAGGTTTTTATGAAATCAGGGTGGGAGTCAGGCAGGATTTTGGTCAGAACATGACCTGTAAACATTTTACAGCATAAACTGGAAAGCGTCGTTAAATACACTGTTCATCAGCCTTCCCGCTGTGCCTGTTTCCGCTGTGCCCGTTCCTGCAGCAGCCGTTCTTTGGCTTCGGCTGTTGTTTCGCCTTCTTTTGCAAGATAGGTTTCTACAAAGGTATCTTCAATTTTGATGTATCTGTCTACTACACCGTGCTCAATGTTGAAAAAGACTTCCGTAAGTGCTTCAGCGATTTTTTCATTTGTTTTTACAAGTTTTGATGTTGCCATAAATTATTATCCTTTCTTTTCATATTTCTCTGCCATACAAATCTGCAGTAATTAAGAGTACAAATGATTAAGAGCAATAGCGGGGGAATTATCCGGCCTGATTTCATTCTTTTATGCCTATAGCCAGTGGAATTAAGCAAAGCAGAATTACAATTCCGGCAAGGCCAATTACAATCCCGGCAGTCATTTTACCCCATATCATGCTAAAGCACATCCCAACTCCAAACGCCATTGCACCGGCAATTCCTATCACAATTGACAAGATCACCTTTCCTGAAAATCGGACAGGCTCTTTATGCTCCATTCTTCTCCATATAAGCACTGTAATCAAAGCCAGCGCCAGACCAGCACTTCCTAAGGCAAGCCCTGGTTTGAAAGCCCCCCACTCCGGGATAAGAGCCATACACATGCCGAGAGCGAACAGCACCCCGCTTACGGTTCCTGATATCATTGCGGCAAAACTACTTTTTTTCATGTAAAGTACCTCCTTTATTTTTATTAAATCAACGCTTGTTGGTTTAATCTGGATATAGTATAATGCATTTATAAAACAAAAAACAATCACCAATAACGGGACAAGTGTTGAGATAAAGGGGATTTTATGAATACACCCAATAACAAACGGAAGAAAGAGTCCATTGAACGGATTGAAAAGGTTTTTATCAGTTTGCTTCAGACTAACGAGCTAAATGAAATCAGTGTATCGGATATTTGTAAGCTGGCCGGATTAAACCGCACGACTTTTTATGCAAATTATACGGATATTTACGGATTGGCTGACTCTATACGGGACAAGCTGGAACATAACTTATCTGACTTGTACCAAAATGAAATCACCCGGGGATTCAACAGTAACGATTATCTTAAATTGTTCCGCCACATAAAGGATAACCAGATATTCTATAAGACCTATTTCAAACTGGGGTATGACGACAGCTATAAGATTATTACTTACGATATTAACCTTGCACGGCAGCATTTTGAGAATCGTTTTATTGAATACCATATGGAATTTTTTAAAAGCGGAATCACAAAAATTATCAAATTATGGCTTCAAAACGGCTGCAAAGAAAGCCCGGAAGATATGTATGAAATCATAAAAAGCGAATATCAGGGGCGTGCGGATAGCGGGAAAGAATGTTCAGACACACTCTGACATCATCCGCCTGCATTGTTGGATGTGCATAAAATATCTGCAGGAAGATTGGCCGCATTAGATATTGATTTCCTTTTAAATGACTGTTATATTGTTAGAGTATCAATTGTTCTTTGAAAAAATCATATCTATATCGCTGTTTAAAACATAGCTGGGACCACGGGCATACGTTTAGTATCACGGATACTGAATCCGTATGGATGCATCGTGGACACCCGTGCCGCCGGCAGTATACCAGTCATATAGTCTATGAAGCAAAGATTGTTTATGAATTTACATCAGGAGGTAATCATGAAAGGAACCTTACTCGTAAAGAACGTTAAGCATCTTGTTACATGTGACGGGGATGACAGACTGCTTGACGGTGTGGATGTGTTCATCCGGGACGGAGTCATTGCCGGAATCGGACAGGAAGCAGGAACACTGGAATCAGGAACACTGGAATCAGGAACAGCGGAGGATGTGATTGACGCATCTAATATGGTGATGTATCCCGGACTTATCAATACACACCATCATTTATATCAGACGTTCAGCCGCAATTTACCGCAGGTACAGAACATGGAGTTATTTCCATGGCTGAAAACATTATATGAGATATGGAAGCACGTGGATGAGGACGTGGTCTGTTACAGTGCGCTTACAGGCATGGGAGAGCTGTTGAAAACAGGCTGCACCACCTGTCTGGACCACCACTATGTGTTTCCCGGGTCAGCCGGGGACGGGCTGCTGGACGCCCAGTTCGGGGCAGCGGATGCCCTGGGAATCCGTTTCCATGCCACCAGAGGGAGTATGGATTTGAGCGTGAAGGACGGCGGGCTGCCTCCGGACAGCGTGGTGCAGACCGTGGACCAGATTCTGAAGGATTCAGAACGGGCCGTGAAGAAATTTCACGACAAAAGCAGGTATTCCATGCACCAGGTGGCGTTGGCGCCCTGCTCCCCTTTCAGTGTGACTGGGACGCTTTTAAAGGAATCGGCACAGCTGGCCAGAGAGCTGGGAGTCAGGCTCCACACCCATCTGGCTGAGACAAAGGACGAGGAGCGGTTCACAACGGAGCGTTTCGGGATGCGGCCCCTGGAGTATATGGAGAGCCTGGGATGGATGGGGGAGGATGTGTGGTTTGCCCATGGAATCCATTTCACTGAGGATGAACTGAAACGGCTGGCTGAGACCGGGACCGGGGTAGCACATTGCCCTATATCCAACATGAAGTTATCTTCCGGCGTTGCGCTGGTGCCTAAGATGCTGGAGCTTGGAGTGCCCCTGGGGCTGGCTGTGGACGGTTCTGCCAGCAATGACGGCTCCAACCTTCTGGAGGAGATGCGGGTGGCCTATCTGCTTCACCGGCTCTGGTGGAGCCGGCAGGCGCCGTCTGCTTATGACATCCTGAAGATAGCGACCAGGGGAAGCGCCCGCGTGCTGGGAAGGGATGACCTGGGACAGATAGCAGTGGGAATGGCGGCAGACTTTTTCCTGGTGGACATGAACCGGATGGAACTGACCGGCGCCCAGTTTGACCCCAAATCCATGCTGTGTACCGTAGGGCTTAAGGGCAGTGTGGATTACACGGTGGTGAACGGGGAAATCGTTGTAAAGGAGGGAAGGCTGGTCCGCGTGGACGAGGAGCGGACCGTGGAAAAGGCCAACCTGGCGGTAAAAGAATATATGGGGCATTCGTCATGTTCTGTACCGCTGTAAGCGGAAGGGAAACTGGTGTGTTGTAAAGCCGTCTGAATGAAACAGAGAGACGGCAATGGAGACGGATTGACAGGCTGTACATAAGGAGCTGCGTTTATTGAACCGCGCGGCTCCTTTTTTTGCGTACCGGCAAGGATTCTGCTTCTCCTGTTTTTTCACAGTATTTTCAAACTTATTAAAGGTTGGCTAAAGGTTTCAACGTTATGATAACTGGTAGAAAATACAGATGCCCCATTGGGCAAAAGGAGGAAATTATGGAGGAAGCAATGGTAATCAGAAGGGATGGAACAGGTAAGCGTTTTGGGGTTCTGGCCGTCCTTATGGCGGCCGTATTCCTGGTATTCATGGGTACGCATACGGTTTACGGAGCCGGCGGTCTGGACCTGAATACGGACTATCCGGGAATATCGGTAAAGCCGGGAGACAGCCTGAATATTCCTGTCACACTGGAGAACTACACAGGGGCCAGTCTGAATGCGGATTTGGAGATCACTGCCATGCCTGAGGGATGGGAGGGATATCTCCAGGGCGGCAGCTATCAGGTGAGCCGCGTCCATGTAAAGAACGGAGAAGAGGGAGCCCAGGTGACCCTTCATGTGACGGTTCCAAAGGAGCTGACAGAGGGGACTTACACGGTGGAGGTAAAGGCGTCTGCGGGCGGGGGTCTCACAGCCAGTCTGCCCGTCTCGTTTATGGTAAATGAGATGAATGCGGGAAAGGGAAGCTTTACCTCGGAATACCCCCAGCAGGAGGGAACCACGGGGACCAGTTTCTCTTTCAGCACCACACTGATTAACAATGGACTTAAGACGCAGTCCTACAGCTTATCATCCAATGCACCCTCCGGCTGGGGTGTAAGCTTTACCCCCACCGGTGAGACAGCCAAGGTGGCTGCCCTGGAGGTGGAGTCCGGCGCCAGCAAGGGTATGACAGTGTCGGTGACGCCGCCTGAGGGGGTTGCGGCAGGGGAATATGACATATCCTGCAGTGCTGTATCGGCGGAGGAGACCCTTGACACCAGCCTGAAGGTGGTTATTACAGGCAGCTACGGCCTTAAGGTTTCCACCCCGGACGGCCGCCTGAGCTTTGACGCCTATGCAGGGAGGTCTTCGGATGTGACGCTTAACATTACCAATACAGGCAACGTGGATCTGGAGAATGTGACGCTTAACTCATCCCTGCCCACCGGCTGGACCGTGACCTACAATACGGAGAACAACATGATCCCGTCCATTCCCGCAGGAAGCACCACAGAAGTTATTGCCCATGTAAAGCCTTCTTCGGAAGCAATCACAGGGGACTATGTGAACACGTTTACGGCATCCTGCGAGCAGACCCAGTCAAACGCTGATTTCAGGGTATCGGTTAAGACCACGACAATCTGGGGTGTGGTGGCAGTTGTCATCATCCTGTGTACGGCCGGAGGCCTGGGCTATGTGTTCCGCAAATACGGCAGAAGGTAGCTTGTATGGATAGTTGGCTGGAAAGGGGTCATTGTTATGGATTATGAGGAAGAAATGATGATACGGACCGAACACCTGTCCAAATCCTACGGGGAGAAGGAAGCGGTCTGTGATTTGACACTGGAAATCCGGCGGGGGGAAATATTCGGGCTGCTGGGACCAAACGGAGCCGGAAAAACCACCACCACCCTTATGCTGTTAGGGCTGACCGAGCCCACGGGCGGCAGTGCGTACATAGACGGGAAGGACTGCGCCAGACAGGCCATCGACGTCAAGCGGATGGTGGGGTATCTGCCGGATAATGTGGGGTTTTACTCCGACATGACAGGACGGGAGAACCTGCGGTTTACAGGGCAGCTGAACGGACTGCCCAGTGATGTGACAGACCGCCGGATGGAGGAGCTTCTGGAAAAGGTGGGCATGACGGAGGCAGCCGACCAGAAGGCGGGAACCTATTCACGGGGAATGAGACAGCGTCTGGGAATTGCCGATGTCCTGATGAAGGATCCGAAGGTGGTCATCATGGATGAGCCCACCCTGGGAATCGACCCGGAAGGAATGCGGGAGCTGATGACCCTGATACGCAGCCTGGCGGAGGATGATAAAAGGACCATTCTCATATCATCCCACCAGCTTTATCAGATTCAGCAGATTTGCGACCGGGTGGGGCTGTTTGTGGACGGCAGGCTCATTGCCTGCGGAAGGATTGACGAGCTGGCAGGGCAGATGCGCCGTGAAGGGCATTATGCCCTGGAGGCAGCTGCTTTTCCCGATGACAGCGGATTCGAGGAACTGCTAAGGAGCCTTGGCAATGTGGAGCAGGTGGAGCGGACCGGCGATTTCTATGTAGTCCATTCCAGGTCAGACCTGTGCAGGGAGTTAAACCGCAGGACCCTGGAAAAAGGCTATACCCTGCGCCACTTAAGACAGCGGGGAAATGACCTGGATGAAATTTACCGCAGATATTTTGAGAAAGGAGAGCAGAAAAATGGTGGTCTCAATCAAAAGAAAAATAAAGGATTCCTTTCTTTCGGCAGGGAACAGCGGTAAGAATATGCCAGACAAAGGTACACAGATAAGACCGTGTAATGGCATGGGCGGCATGGCGGCCTTATACCGAAAGGAGATGTCGGACCACATACGCAGCAAACGGTTCCTGATTGTGCTGGGACTGATTCTGCTGACCAGCTGCGCCAGCATATACGGGGCGCTGACCGGCCTTTCGGATGCGGTTGCGTCTGATTCCAGCTACATTTTCCTGAAGCTGTTCACCTTAAGCGGAAGCTCCATCCCGTCCTTTACCTCTTTCATTGCTTTGCTGGGACCTTTTGTGGGGCTGAGCCTGGGATTTGACGCCATCAACAGCGAACGATCCGAGGGGACGCTTAACCGTCTGGTGGCGCAGCCTATTTACCGCGATGCAGTTATAAACGGGAAATTCCTGGCAGGCGCCACAATCATCTTCCTCATGGTCTTTTCCATGGGACTCATCGCAGGTTCTGTGGGACTTTTGGCCACCGGGGTGCCGCCTTCTGCCGAGGAAGCGGGAAGAGTGCTGGTGCTGCTGTTTTTCACCTCTGTGTATATCTGCTTCTGGCTGGCGCTGTCTATCCTCTGTTCCGTGCTGTGCCGCCATGCAGCCACATCAGCTATGATTGTGATTGCGCTGTGGATCTTCTTCGCGCTGTTTATGACCCTGGTGGTGAGCATTGTGGCCAATGCCCTGTATCCCATGGGGCAGGCTGCATCGGCAGGGCAGATTCTGGATAATTACAGCTGCCAGATGAGCCTGAACCGCTTGTCGCCTTATTACCTTTACAGTGAGGCGGTTTCCACCATCATGAATCCCATGGTGCGGTCCACCAATATCATCCTGCCCCAGCAGCTGTCGGGCGCCATCAGCGGTTATCTGTCACTGGGACAGAGCTGCCTGCTGGTATGGCCCCATCTGACAGGCCTGCTGGCGCTGACGGCCGTGGTGTTCGCCGCTTCCTACATCAGCTTTATGAGAAGGGAGATACGCAGCAGGTAAAAGAGCGGTACAGGTTTGTGAATTATCTGTGAAATCCACCTCTGTTCTCTTGCGGTTCATACAGAATTGCGAGAGAATACAGGTGGATTTTTCAGACATGGCGCAACACAGGGAGTGGATATAGATGAGAGTTTTGATTGTGGAGGATAACAGACGGCTGGCTGAGTCCATCCGTGACATATTAAAGCATTGGTATGACTGCGATATCTGCGGGGACGGCAATACCGGCTGCTGGCTGTTAAAGGACGGCGGCTATGACGCAGCTGTCCTGGACCTGATGCTGCCCGGAATGGACGGAATCACCCTGTTGCGGGAGGCCAGAAAAATGGGATGCCAGGTTCCCGTACTGATACTGACAGCGAAAAGCGAGCTGGAGGACAGGGTGACGGGGCTGGAAAGCGGAGCTGATTATTATTTGACCAAGCCCTTTGACATGCAGGAGCTTCTGGCTGTCATGAAGACCATTTTAAGGCGCAGGGGGGAGATGATACCCGAAAACCTGAACCTGGGAAATGTATCCTTAAGCCAGGCGGACTACACCTTAAGAGGGCCGCACAAAAGCATACAGCTGGGCAAAAAGGAATATGACATCATGCGTATTCTGATGGTGAACCGGGATATGGTGGTTTCCAAGGACACCCTTTTGTCCAAAGTATGGGGAAATGACGCGGAGGCAGTGGAGAACAATGTGGAGATTTACATATCTTTTCTGAGAAAGAAGCTGGATTTCCTCAAGGCGGATGTGATGATTGTCACCATACGCAAGCTGGGATACAGGATAGTGGAAAAGGACGGCAGGGAGGTGCTGTGATGAGGGAAATAGGCAGGCTTCGGCTTAAGTTTATCATTTACAATATGCTGGTGGTGACAGCGGTCATAGGAATAACCTTCTGCGCAGTGACCTCTGTGGTGAAGCACAGGGTAAATGACCAGGGGAGCCTGGCGCTGTCCAGGGTGGTATCAGGGGAGGAACAGTCCCTGATATTTGCTGCCATGCCGCCGGTACGGATGCCGTATTTCACTGTTCTGGTGGGGGAGGACGGTGTGGTGTCGCTGAAGGAAGGATATGGTGCTTACTGGGAACCGGAATTCCTGGAGCAGATGGCTGTCCTGGGCATGAACGGGGAGGAGGACATGGGAATACTGGACGCATACCATCTGAGGTATTTAAGAATCAGCCAGCCGGCCGGTTATATGATCGCATTTGCAGATACCACCTATGAGGATTCACTGAGAAACGGGATCATGAAATACGGCGGAATGGCCTGTGTGGCTGTGTGGCTTGGGTTCTTCGCGCTGTCCTATTTCTTTTCCCGGTGGGCCGTAAAGCCGGTGGAGGAGTCTGTCCGCATGCAGAAGCAGTTCGTGGCGGATGCTTCCCATGAGCTAAAAACGCCGCTGACCGTGATTACGGCCAATGCAGAGCTTTTACAGGAGCGGTATGCAGGCATATCGGCAGAGGCGGACAAGTGGATGGAGCATGTAAACCAGGAGTGCAGGGAAATGCGCGCCCTGGTGGAAAGTCTCCTGCTTCTGGCCAGGAACGATTCCTATGTACCGGGGAAGGGAGAATTTACCCGGTTCAGCTTAAGCGAGCTGGTTATGGAGAAGATACTGACCTTTGAACCTGTGTTTTACCAGGAGGAAAAGGTTCTGGAGTATGACATAGAAGATGATGTGCTGATGATGGGAAACCCCTGCCGGATGGGGCAGCTGATTAAGGCCCTGATGGACAACGCGGTTAAATACTGCGTACCCAGGGGACGGGCGCAGATAAGGCTGGAGAAGACAGGCCGCAGCAGGGCCAGGCTGTGGGTGTGCAGCCAGGGAGAACCCATACCTGAGGATAAGCGCACATTGATTTTCAGAAGGTTTTACAGGGACGACAGCGCCAGAAGCAGCACAAGTGGTTATGGCCTGGGACTGGCCATAGCGGCAGAGACAGCCAGGAGCCACAGGGCCAGGATTGGGGTGGAGTATAAGGACGGAATGAACTGCTTTTATGTGACAGTGAAAAGGAAGAGGGGGTAAAAGCGGGTGGTATTAAAAAGACAGTATTAAAAAGGGGAATGGTATTCTCCTTTTTATTTTAACAGGAATGTGTTAGAATGTTTTTATATATTGAAACAATACACGCAAACGGCTGCCTGCTGCAGTCTAAGGGGAGGACTAGGAAGATGGGGAAACAACCGCGGGATGCGGAGAATACCACCAGGGCCTTTTTTAAGGAATACATGGTAAACCGGAATGTGGAAGCCACGCTTGACTGGCTGATGGATGATGTACAGTGGATTGGCACTGGCAAGGGTGAGTATTCCTGCGGAAAGGAACAGGTACTTGAAGCACTGGAACAGGAGTTTTCACTGGACCCGGACGCCTACCAGCTTATATGGGAGGATATAAGGGAGAACAGCCTCACCCCTGACTGCGCCGTCATGCAGGGCAGGCTTACTGTGGTGCGCATACTTCCCGACGGCGAGAACTTTGCCATGGGCGTGCGCGTTACATCCACCTGTGTCCGCACAGCGGAAGGTTTTAAAGTGTCTTCCATCCACGCGTCCGTACCCGCTGATTTTCAGGAGGAGGGTGAATTCTTTCCCCTTTCCTTTGCGGAATCCGTAAGTGAGGAGTATGCCCGCCGCATGGGCAGAAGCGCCCTGGAGCTGCTGGGGAAGACTATCCCAGGAGGTATGCTGGGCACCTACTTTGAACCGGGCTTTCCGCTGTACTATGTCAATGACAGGATGCTGGACTGTCTGGGATATACATATGAAGAGTTCAGCCAGGACAGTCAGGGCATGGTGGGTAACTGCATCCATCCCCAGGACCGGGAAAGGGTGTACGGGGTGGTCCGGGACGCCTTTGGCAAAGTCCGGGATTATGGGGTGCGCTACCGCATCCGGAAAAAGAACGGCCGGTATATCCATGTATATGAGACCGGGAATTTTGCCCAGGCAGAGGATGGAAGAGATATCTGCCTGAGCGTGGTCCGGGATATTTCCGCCGAGGTGGAGGCCGAGGAGCGGCTGAAACAGGAGAACCGGGAAAAGGAACGCCAGGCCGGCCGGTACGACCAGCTGTTCCAGTCGGTTCTGTGCGGCATCATGCAGTGGAAGCCGCTGGACCGGGAACGTGTGGTGTTTAAGAATGCCAACCGGGAGAGCATACGGATTCTGGGATATGAGCCGGAGGAGTTCTGGTCCCACGGAGTCTGGCAATGGAAGGAGCTGATTGCCGAAGCGGATTACCAGATGAAGCTGGACCAGCTGGACAATCTGGAAAAGGCAGGCGACAGCATGAATTTCCAGTACCGTGTCCGCCAGAAAGACGGAACGTCCTGTTGGATACTGGGAAAACTGGAGATGGTGGAGGACGGGGACGGGGAGCTGATTGCCCAGAGCGTATTTCTGGACATTGACATCCGCAAGCGCACCGAACACCAGAACCAGCAGCTTAAGGAGCTGGCCGAGGCAAACAGCGCCATACTGAATATGGCTTTGGAGCACACATCCCTGTGCGAGTTTTACTATTACCCGGACCGGCGGACCTGCGTCATTCCGGACAGGACCAGCGCCCGGTACCAGTGCGGCAGCCGGTATGTGAATATGCCGGACAGCTTTGCACAGGAGATGGTGGTCCCTGGAGGCCGCAGGGATTTTATCCGGATGTACGAGGACATCCACAGCGGAAAACGAACTGCCTCCGCCCAGTTTCTGACTGTCAAGGATTCCTGGTGCCGGGTGACCATGTCCGCGGTGGAATACGGAGAAAACGGACAGAACGGAACCGTTCTGGGAATCATAGAGGACATTACAAAGGAACAGACCATGGCTTTGGCTTTGGAGGAGGCCAAATCCAAGGATTTACTGACCGGACTGTGGAACAGGGAGGCCGGGACCAGGATAGCCCAGGAGTATATGGCCCAAAAACCCCTGGGAGAGCGCTGCGCCCTCATGCTTCTGGACATGGATAACTTTACCCGCATCAACCAGGAGGAAGGCGTTGCCTTTGCCAATGCCGTTCTCCAGGAGGTGGCCGATATCCTGCGGGCTGAGACGGAGCCGGATGATATAAGGGTGCGTATGGGTGGCGACGAGTTCATGCTGGTGTTAAAGGGCAGGGGAAAGGCCGGGGCAACGGTGACAGGTCCCCGCGTCGCGGCCAGGGTCCGGGAGCTGTTGCTTCAGTCGGACAAGGACATCAGCATATCGGTCAGCATCGGCATGTGCGCCACCGAGGTGGTGGACGAGTACAGCGGCCTGTACCGGTGTGCGGAGAGCACTCTTAAATATGTGAAGGAAAACTGTCAGGGCAATGCGGCCTGTTATCTGGACACCTCCAACGAGCTGGGGGAGATGCTGACGGACCTTTATACGGAGAAACACCAGCTCAATACCATAGAGCAGGGCCTGACCGAGCAGAGGGAGGACCTGGTCTCCTTTGCCCTGGACCTTCTGGGAAAGGCAAGAAATTTAAACGACGCGGTGCAGCTGCTCTTTGCCAGGCTGGGCAAGACGTTCGGCCTGGACCGGGTGTCTCTTCTGGATGTGGACCGTGATTATCTGACCTGCCGCTTCAGCTACCAGTGGGCCAGGGATAAGACAGACCTGATGATGCATAAGACCTTTTACATTACAAGGGAGCAGTATGAGCAGTGGCCCGGTCAATTTGACCCGTCAGGCCTGAACAGACACGCTGTCTATGATGAGTCGTCCATGAGCTGTCTCCAGGCAGCCATATGGAACCAGGGCATGTTTGCCGGCATTCTGAGCTTTGAGGTGAAGACGGACGGATACAGCTGGAACGACGAGCAGAGGAAGCTTTTGGAGGAGCTGAGCAAAATCATTCCGTCCTTTGTGATGAAAGCCAGGGCGGATGCCGTAAGCCAGGCCAAGACGGATTTCCTGTCGCGGATGAGCCATGAGATACGCACGCCGCTTAACGCCATAGTGGGCATGACCTCCATAGCCAGAAATGTGGCGGATGACAGGGACCGGGTGCTGGAATGCCTGGATAAATTAGAGACATCCAACCAGTATCTCATCAGCCTTATCAATGATATCCTGGACATGTCCCGTATTGAGAGCGGAAAGATGGAGTTGAATGTACAGCCCATGGACATGGAGGATTTCGTCAGATCCCTGGAGGGCATGATGCGGCCCCAGGCAGAGCAGAAGGGGCTGCGGTTTATTGTGGAAAACAGATGCTGTCAGGGACTGGCTCTTGTGACGGACCGCCTGCGGCTGGAACAGGTGCTGATTAATATTATCGGAAATGCCGTCAAGTTTACAGGAGAGGGAGGGGACGTGATATTTTCCATCACACCGGAGGAAGGAAGCTCCGGAGGCCAGCGTCTCACATTTTCCGTAAAGGACACGGGAATCGGCATTGCTTCAGAAGCTATGGACAGCATTTTCAATGCCTTTGAGCAGGCGGAGAAAAACACTTCTGTCAAATACGGGGGAACCGGGCTGGGGCTTGCTATTTCCAGCCGCCTGGTCCAGATGATGGGAGGCACGCTGGGAGTACGAAGCGTCCTGGGAGAGGGATCGGAGTTCTATTTTACCCTGACTCTGCCCATTGGAAAGCTGGACGGGCAGAGGCCCCGCAGCAGAGAGCCGGAGCACCATGATTTCCATGGCAAGCGTTTGCTGGTTGTGGAGGATAACCTGTTAAACCAGGAGATTGCACAGTCGCTTCTGGAGATGGAGGGCTTTCTGGTGGAGACAGCGGAAAATGGGCAGGCTGCCCTGGATGCCTTCGGAAATCATGAACCGGGATATTATAACGCGGTGCTCATGGATATACGCATGCCTGTGATGGACGGAATCGAGGCTACCAGACGTATCCGCACCATGGAGCGGCCGGATTCCAGAACCATTCCCATTATCGCCATGACAGCCAATGCCTTTGATCAGGACAGCAGGAAGTCCCTGGACAGCGGCATGAACGGACACCTGTCCAAGCCCATTCGTGTGGAGGAACTGCTGAGAATGCTGGATGCATGTCTGTAAACGGATAAGGTTGTGGATATTAGATAAAAAAACAGAAGGCATGTTCAGAAATTACGACAAAATTACTTAAAAAGCGGTTTTTACCCTCCTTCTTTTCTGCTATGATGAAATCATCAGAAATGAGAAGGAGGGTATTATTATGAAGAAAAAACTGGCACTTTTGTTGGCATGCTCCATGGCTTTAAGCCTTACTGCCTGCGGAGGCGGCAGCAAGCCGGCGGAAACCACGGCCGCGCCTGAGACCACCACGGCAGCAGCTTCGGAGGCTGCAAAGGAAGAGAGCAAGGAGGACGCGGCAGAAACCACAGCAGCTGAGGCTGCGGGCGGGGACATGGACGCCCTCATCGAGGCAGCCAAGGCGGAAGGCGAACTGACGGTATACGGCTCCTGCGAGGAGGAATATCTGTCTGCTGCCTGCCAGAATTTTGAGAAGCTGTACGGAATCAAGACGAAATACCAGAGACTTTCCACATCAGAGGTTTATACCAAGATATCCGAGGAAGCAGGCAAGCCGTCTGCCGACGTATGGTTTGGCGGAACTACAGACCCCTATAACGAGGCAGTGGCTGACGGTCTTCTGATGGAGTACAATGCCATCAATGCCAAGAACCTGATCGGTGACCAGTACAAGGATCCGACCAACTGCTGGTATGGTATCTATAAGGGAATCCTGGGCTTCATGGTCAATACGGAAGAACTGGACCGTCTGGGCCTGGAAGCTCCCAAGACATGGGATGACCTTACCAAGGAAGAGTACAAGGGACTTATCATGCTGTCCAACCCCAACACGGCCGGCACGGCAAAACTGCTCATCAACACCATGGTTCAGATGAAGGGACACGATGAGGCCATGGAATATTTCAAGGCCCTGGACAAGAACATTTCCCAGTATACCAAGTCCGGTTCCGGCCCATCCAAGATGGTAGGCCCGGGCGAGTGCGTAATCGGAATCGGTTTCCTTCATGACGGCATTTACCAGATTCTTCAGGGCTATGACAATATCCAGTTAATCGTTCCTGAGGACGGCACCTCCTTTGAGGTGGGCGCTACCGCCATCTTCAACGGATGCGCACATCCAAACGCAGCCAAGCTGTGGATTGAATACGCCCTGTCTCCTGACTGTGTGGACCACGCCAAGGAGAATGGCTCCTATCAGTTCCTGGTATTAAGCAATGCCACCCAGCCTGAGGAAGCTACAAAATTTGGTCTGGATATGAACAATACCATTGACTATGATTTTGAGGATGCAAAGGAAAACAGTGCCAAGTATGTAGAGGACTTCTTCGCAGCTCTTGGAAGCTCCTCCGACAGCGCGGACTCCAGCCGTTTCTTGACAGAATAGGCAGAGCTTCTGCCGGTGTCCGGCACTTGGAAACGTAATGTAGTGTAAGCCTGCAAACGGGTGCTGCGTAATGGTTGACATCATTCATTACGCAGCATTTGTTACATTATGGTCCTGGTTCGGCAAAAGGGATCATAAGAAACAGAGAGGAAAGAAATCAAGAGGAAAGAATTCCTCGGGAAAGGGGGCCTCATTGTGGCCAGAAAACAGAGCGCTGAGCTGGAGCGCAAGAAATTTTTTTCAGACCCCATACTGGTGAGTATGATTGTGGTACTGCTGGTATTCCTGGCATTGTTTATCCTGTACCCCCTTCTGATGCTGCTGGTAGACAGCTTTTATTCGGAAGGTAAGATTACCCTGGAGGTATTCGGGAGGGTGCTGAGCCTGGAGCGGTTCCAGAAGGCTTTCAAAAACACCCTGGTGTTAGGCATGATTACGGGAATCGCATCCACAGCCATCGGCCTGCTGTTTGCCTATGTGGAGGTGTATGTAAAGCTTAAGACAAAGGTGCTTGAGAAGCTGTTTGCCATGGTTTCCATGCTTCCCGTTGTTTCTCCTCCTTTTGTGCTGTCTCTGTCCATGATTATGCTGTTCGGACGAAGCGGCATCATCACCCGCTCCCTTTTGGGAATCTATGATTCCAATGTATATGGGCTTAAGGGAATTGCCATTGTGCAGACACTGACCTTTTTCCCTGTATGCTATCTGATGCTTAAGGGACTCCTTAAGAATATCGACCCCTCCCTGGAGGAGGCAACCAGGGACATGGGAGCCTCCCGGTGGAAGGTGTTTACCAGCGTCACATTCCCGCTTCTCCTTCCCGGACTGGGCAATGCATTCCTGGTAACCTTTATCGAGTCCGTGGCGGATTTTGCCAACCCCATGCTGATTGGAGGTTCCTACGACACACTGGCTACCACCATTTACCTGCAGGTAACAGGGGCCTATGACTCCACCGGAGCCGCTGCCATGTCCGTGGTGCTTTTATCCCTGACCGTGGTCCTGTTCCTGATCCAGAAGTATTACCTTGAGAAGAAAACCGCAGCCACCCTTACGGGAAAAGCTTCCCGTATGAGGATGCTCATAGAGGATAAGAGCGTTACGGTTCCCCTGACCTTTTTCTGCGGCGCCGTGTCGGCCTTTGTCATGCTGATGTACATTATGGTGCCCTTTGGCGCGCTGTTTACCCTCTGGGGCAGGGATTACAGCCTGAGCCTTAAATGGTTCCAATATATGTTTAAGACCAGCGGACTTAAGGCTTTTAAGGACTCCTTTGTCCTGTCCCTGATTGCGGCTCCCCTGACAGCTTTCCTGTCCATGGTCATCTCTTACCTGGTGGTAAAGAAACGGTTTAAGGCCAAAGGGTTCATCGAATTTGTATCCATGCTGGCCATGGCGGTTCCCGGCACTGTGCTGGGTATCGGATATATCAGGGGTTATGCCAACGGTCTGTTCAGGACCGGCGTCATGAGCGGCCTTTACGGCACCGGCCTGATCCTGATTATCGTATTCATTGTGCGAAGCCTTCCCACCGGCACCAGGAGCGGTATCTCAGCCCTGCGCCAGATAGACAAGTCCATCGAGGAATCAGCCTACGATATGGGCGCTAACTCTGCCAAGGTGTTTATGACCGTAACCCTTCCCCTGATTAAGGATTCCTTTTTCAGCGGACTGGTGACTGCCTTTGTGCGGAGCATCACGGCAATTTCCGCCATCATTCTTCTGGTGACGCCCGATTTCCTGCTCATCACCTGCCAGATCAATGAGCAGGCCGAGAAGGGAAATTACGGCGTGGCATGCGCCTATGCAACCGTTCTGATTATCATAACCTACGGCGCGGTGCTTATCATGAATACACTGATGAAGTTCTTTGGAGTCAGCAGGAAGATAAAGCAGGAGAATTAAGCGCTCATAGCGGGACGCTGCGCTAAGCGGCCAAAGGACGCCCGCAAAGCGCCAGTGGCATGCATCGCACGTAAGCGTCTAAAAGACAGACGCCAAGTGCTCATAGCAAGGAGGAAAGTTGATATGGAGAAACAGAAAAAGGGTGTTCGTCTGGAACACATTTCCAAAATATATACAGATCCAAAGACAGGAAAGGAATTCTATGCGGTGCAGGATACCACCCTGGATATCGAGCCCGGAAGCTTCGTGACACTCCTGGGGCCTTCCGGGTGCGGCAAGACCACTACCCTGCGCATGATTGCGGGATTTGAGAGCCCGGATGAGGGGGATATCTACCTGGGGGATGAGGCTATCAATGCCCTGACACCCAATAAGAGGGATACGGCCATGGTGTTCCAGAGCTATGCCCTTCTGCCCCATTACAATGTATTTGACAATGTGGCCTATGGCCTTAAGATACGCAAGCTCCCCAAGGAGGAGATTCATGAGAGAGTCATGAACATCCTTAAGCTGGTGGAGATGGAGGGCATGGAGTCACGTATGACCAACCAGCTTTCCGGCGGCCAGCAGCAGCGTGTGGCCCTGGCCAGAGCCCTTGTCATTGAGCCCAGCGTACTGCTCTTTGACGAACCATTAAGCAATCTGGACGCCAAGCTGAGGGTCACCATGAGGACGGAAATCCGCAAAATCCAGCAGAAGGTAGGCATTACGGCCATCTACGTGACCCATGACCAGTCCGAGGCCATGAGTATTTCCGATAAAATCATTATCATGAGCAAGGGAAAGGTGGAGCAGATTGGGACCCCCAGAGAGATTTACTACCATCCCAACTCCAGGTTCGTGGCGGACTTTATCGGGGAAGCTAATTTCCTGGAGGCCAGGGTCAGGTCCGCAAGCGGCGAGAAAGCGGTCATCGACGTGGTGGGTCAGGAGCTTACGGTGAACAATTTCGCAAAGGCAGGGCCGGGGGATGACGCGGTGCTGGTTATCCGGCCTGAGGGAGCCACCCTGGCGGAGCAGGGGCTTTTGGAAGGCACTGTCACCCTGTCCACCTTTATGGGATCCTATCAGTATTATCAGGTCATGGTGGGGAACATGGAGATTCAGATTACGGATTACAATCCTGTAAACCGCAGGATATACGAGGTAGGGGAGAAGGCATACCTGGATTTCGATCCCAAGGGGGTTTACATCCTGTAGACGCATTGGTACAATAGGCAGTATGAGGAATCGGATGCGTATGAAAAAGAGTTGGAGCATATATATTGCAGTGATAGGAATGTCCCTCTGCCTGGCCGGCTGCGCAGGCAGCAGGACTTCTGCGGCTGCGGGCCATAGGGCAGGTGCGGATCGTGCAGCAAGCACGGAGCATGGGGCTGGCACGGACTCTGGGGCAGGCACGGAGCATGGGGCTGGCAGGGACCATGCAGGGGATGAGGAGCTGGTGATTTACTGCCCCCATCCCCTTGAGTTCATCAACCCCATTGTGGCTGAATTTGAGGGGCGGACCGGAATACGGGTCTATGTCCAGACCGGAGGCACAGGGGAGCTGCTTAAGATGGCGGAGGAGGGGAGCGATCCTCCCTGCGATATATTCTGGGGAGGTTCCCTGTCCACCACCAGTCCCAAGAGGGAGCTGTTTGAGGCGTACATAAGCTGCAATGAGGATATGGTGCGGGATGAGTTTAAGAACAGGGAAGGCAATATGAGCCGGTTCACGGATATTCCCAGTGTAATCATGGTAAATACAAACCTGATTGGGGATGTGAAGGTGGAGGGCTATGAGGATTTGTTACAGCCGGAGCTGAAAGGCAGAATCGCCATGTGCGATCCTGCCACGTCGTCCTCGGCCTATGAGCATCTTATCAATATGCTCTATGCGATGGGGGACGGGGAGCCGGAGCAGGGCTGGGATTACGTGGAGGACTTCTGCCGGAACCTGGACGGCATTCTGTTAGGCGGTTCCGGGGAGGTGTATCAGGGGGTGGCCCAGGGAAAATACGCCGTGGGCCTGACCTTTGAGGAGGCGGCCGCCCACTATGTGGCGGACAGGGGACCGGTAAAGCTGGTGTATATGAAGGAGGGGGTTATCTCCACGCCGGACAGCGTCTGTATCGTAAAGGGCAGCCGCCATATGAAGGAGGCCAGGGAGTTTGTGGACTTTGTCACGGGCAGGGATGCACAGACCGTTATCTCCATGAGGCTGGACCGCCGTTCTGTGAGAATGGATGTGGAGGAACCTTCCTATCTGCCGGATAAGGAGGACATCCACATCATATACAGCAGGGAGGACGAGGTGAATTCCAGAAAAGGGATGTGGCTGGAGCATTTTGCCTCTATTTACAGCAGAGTGCTTGAGGAGGATGGGGGCATGTCCGGGGAGGTGGGAAGCCAGTGAAGAAGGAACGGTATTTCCGCCACGAGCTGGAGCGCATGTTTATCGCCTACGCCATTGTCCCGGCGGTCATATTTACCATGGTATGCGGCATGCTTTTCATGACCGTGCTGCTTCACGGGAAAAGGAGCGGCAATATTGAGCACAACCGGTATGTGGCAGGATTGCTGGACAATGTGCTGGCCCGCTATGAGGGGGGCGTGGAGGAAATGGCTTCGCAGCCCGGCTGCTTTGACAACATCCGCGATCCGGACGGGAAGGCTGAGCTGTTTGGGATATTTTACGGCATCACTAACAGTCTGGGACTGGAGGGGGATTTGTTTGTCATGGACAGCAGCAGGAACATTCTTCTGTCCAGCCGGAGTGACCTCCCCCAGTTCCTGGATGTGCCGGAGGATGTGTCCTGGGGGATATTTGACGATATGGACCGGGAGCCCCATAAGACGGCTCTCAGGCTGGCAGAAGGATGGAAGAGCGGCGACAGTACGATTGCCATAGGCCGGAGCGTGATGGACGGGAACCGGAAACTGGGATATATCCTGTGTTCCATTCCCAGCAGCCAGTTTAAGGCCCTTGTGGACAAGCCGGATATACAGACCATTATCGCCGATCCCTTTGGCTGGGCTTATGTCAGCAGTAATTACAGCTTCTTAAACAGCAGCAACCAGGTCATAAAGGTCCTCAGGGAGTCGGGCCGGTATTTAAACCATGAGAAACAGATGTACCTGGTATCCAGGCAGCAGGTTCCCAGGGGCGGGTTTACCGTGTATTCCATCTCCGATATCCAGAACATCGTCATTTCCCTGGGCCTGGGCAGCGGCCTGGTCATCACGGCCCTGGTGCTCATGACCCTGTGGATGCTTCTCAACTCCAGGAAGGTGACGGAGAAAAAGACAGAGGATTTCTATAAAATCCTGGATGTGATGGAGAATGCCAGGGACGGGGATCTGGAAGGCGTTATACGGATACAGAGCGACAATGAGTTCAAAATCATTGCCGACGCCTATAACGAGACCATACAGAGCCTGAGAATCCAGATGGAGAACAACAAAAAGATGGCGGAGCTGGTGTCCATGGCCCAGAACAAGCAGCTGGAATCCCAGTTCAATCCCCATTTCCTGTACAATACCCTGGAGAACATCCGGTACATGTGCAAGCTGGAGCCGGCAACAGCGGAGCGGATGGTCTTCAGTCTGTCAAACCTTCTGCGCTACAGTCTGGACGGCAGCAAGGCAGAGGTGACGCTAAAGGAGGACTTGGAGCACCTGGAATCCTATCTGACCATATTAAAACGCAGGTTCGGGGAACGGTTCCGGTGCAGGATTGACATGGAGCCGGAAGCCATGGACCTGCGGATTCCCAAGCTGGTGCTCCAGCCCATGATAGAGAATGCGGTGAAATACGGGTTTGGAAAGCAGCTCAACCTGACTGTGGAGCTGAAAGCCTATATCCATGAGGGAAAGCTGATCATGATATGCCGTGACGACGGGGTGGGAATCCCTCAGGGAACCCTAAGCGAGCTGACAGCCCTGCTGGAGCAGAAGGAAAATCCCAGAAGGCATTCGGGACTGTATAACATTCACAGAAGAATTGACATCCTGTACGGTCGCCCCTACGGGGTGGAGATCAGAAGCGCGGAGGGACACGGCACCACCCTGGTGGTGACCCTGCCGGTGAAAAGAGAGGAATCAGACGGATGTTGCGTGTGTTGATTGCGGAAGATGAAGAGATGATACGAAAGGGGCTGGTCTATACCACGGACTGGCTGTCCATGGACTGCGTGGTAGTGGCAGAGGCTGCCGACGGCCAGGACGGATATGAGAAGATTCTGGAGCACAGGCCGGATGTGGTCATAACGGATATCTGCATGCCCTTTATGGACGGCATAGAGATGATAAAGAAAGCCTCGGAGCAGGTTAGGTTTAAGAGCATTCTCCTGACCAGCTACGCGGATTTTGAGTATGCTAGGCGTGCCATCGAGGCCAGGGTCTGCGAGTACCTGTTAAAGCCTGTGGACGAGGAGGCCCTGGCAGGCATCATGGAACGGCTGGGGGAGGAAATCGTGAGCAGCCGCCAGGTGGAGCATGTGATGGAGCAGGCGGAGATAGAGGGGGGCAACTTAAACCTGGAGTACTACATGCAGCTGGATTTGTCGGAGAACCAGTATGTATCCAGGGCCATAACAGCCATACGGGAGGATTTTGCCAGGAAGCTGAGCATAGAATCCATCTCCGATGACCTGGGAGTCAGCGCCAGCTATCTGAGCAGGAAATTCAAGGAGGTCACGGGACAGACCTTCCTGGACTTTCTCAATAAATACAGGGTACAGCAGGCCATTGTGATGCTGGGCACCAGACAGTACAGAATCAGTGAGATATCAGAGGCCACCGGATTTACGGACTACAAGCATTTCTGCTCCGTGTTCAAAAAGTATACCTCCAAATCTCCCACCAAGTTTATCAAAGGGGTGTCATGAGAATTCGTAAGAAACCTTACAATTATCTCCACGGATGAAATTGCCTTGACCTTAGAGCGGCTCCATGGTTTATGCTGGATATGTCAGAAATGACGCCGGCCCGGACTGCTTTGTATCAAAGCGCCGGGCCATCCCCCTTTTTAAGGGGCAGTTAAACAATCAGGCATAGTGATATTTGGTCCTGTACTTGCGTAAAAAATAAAGACACAGCAGGATTCCCCCGAACTCTGCAATGGGAATGGCCAGCCACACGCCGTCCATCCCGATGATAAAGGGCAGCACCAGCAGGCTGGTGATAATCAGGCCAAAGGTGCGCACGAAGGAGATGATGGCGGATATACGTCCGTCGGACAGGGCTGTGAACAGGGCGGAGGCAAAGATGGTGAAGCCGGAAAAAAGAAAGCTGCATGCAAATATCATGAATCCGTGCCTTGCCAGTTCATAGACAGGCGTGCCCCTGCGCGCGAAAATCTCTACCACCAGACTGCCGCCCAGCTGGGCCATGAGGAAAACGGCCAGGGAGGAAGCTGCCGTGAAAATGAGAGAGGTTTTAAATACCTGTCTGAGCTGCTGATGGTTCTGGCTTCCGTAGTTAAAGCTGATAACAGGGGACACGCCCTGGGAAAATCCCATGAACAGTGCATTTAGCAGAAACTGGGAATACTGGATGATGGTGATGGCGGCCACCCCGTCCTCGCCTGCAAAGTGCATCATCAGCAGATTGAACAGGAAGGTGATGACACCGGAGGAAAGGTTGGTCACCATCTCGGAAGAACCGTTGAGACAGGTTTCTCCCAGCTCCTTTTTTACAATGCGGGGCCGTACGAACCACAGGCTCTTTCTGGCAGCGGCAAAGTAAATGAGGCCGATAAGGGCCGGAATGGAGTACCCGGTTACCGTGGCGATGGCTGCACCGGCAATACCCATTCCCATGGGTACAATCAGCACATAGTCCAGCACTGCGTTGGCAATGCCTGCCAGCAGGGTGAGGAACAATCCGATGCCGGGCTTTCCCTCTGTTACAAAAAACATCTGAAACTGAATCTGAAGCATGAGGGAGGGAGCAAACGCCAGCTGCCAGCGCAGGTAGGTGACGCAGTCCTTAAGAAGCAGGTCGCTGGCTCCCAGCATACGGGAAAGGGGTACGGCCGCCAGGTTCCCAAGGACGGCAAAGACCAGCCCGATTATGATATTCAGCAGGATAATGGTGGTGAAGGTTTCCCTGGCGCTGTCAGGCCGTCCTTCCCCCATTTTTTTTGCCACAATGGCATTGCTTCCCGTGGACAGCATGACGGATATGCCAAGTACGATGTTAATCACGGGGTAGACGATATTGACCGATGAAAGGGCGTTGGTGCTGACGAAACGGGATACGAAGACCCCGTCCACAATGGTGTACAGGGACATCACCACCATCATGATAGTGGTGGGCAGCGCAAACAGCAGCAGGGACCCGAAGGTAAATTTTTTTGATAATGAATGACTCATATTAACACTCCTGTTTTGATTCAATAAAATAAGTACTGTTGGATATTGATTATTTCAGCCGCAGGTATTATCATATGCTATAGGGTAACCCGATAGTCAAGAGGAGATTTGCGAAAATGGAAAAACAGTCGGAACTATACTTTACCACCGGAGAATTTGCCAGGATTCTGGGGGTCAGGAAACATACGCTGTTCCACTACGACGAAATAGGCCTGTTTTCACCGGCCCTAAAGGAGGAGAACGGATACAGGTATTATTTTGTATGGCAGATGGACATGTTCGAGGTGATTCGTGCCCTGCAGAAGTTGGGGATGTCCCTGGGGGAAATCAAGGAGTATATGGAAAACCGTTCCCCGGAGCGTTTCATGTCCATGATGGACGGGAAGAAGCGCCAGATTGACGAGGAGATACGGCGTCTTAAGAATATGAAGCGCTTCATCCTTCATGAGGAGGAGTCGGTGCAGCTGGCCATGAAGGCTGCTCTGGATGAGCCAAGGCTGGTGGAGAGGGACAGGGAATACCTGCTTGTGTCGGACATCAGCGCGGGGTCGGAGCGGAAGGCTGCGGTGGAGATTGCGGAGCATGTGAGAATGCAGGAAAAGTACCATGACACAGTGGGCGCGGTGGGATCCATTTACCTGGGAGAGGACATGGACCGGGGCATATATGACCGCTATGTGAAGGTGTATACCAGGCTGGATAAGAAAACTGCCTCCCGCCGGGTTCAGAGCCGGCCGGAGGGAGTCTATGTGGAGCTGTACAGCAGGGGGCATTTGTGGGACATGGAAAAGCCCTACCGCCTCATCAGCGCCTTTGCGGGGGAGCGGGGGATCCGGCTGGGCCAGATGTGGTATGAGGATTTGATGCTGGATGAGCTGACGGTGAAGGAGTACGAACAGTATATAGTAAAGGTTATGGTGCCGGTGGAGAGTAAAGTAATAAATCCTTAAATAGACAAAGGATGCACCAGATAGTATAATGTAAAATAATACCAGATGGATGGAATGCAGCCATGACCAAGGAGAAAATCAAAATGAAGCCCAGCATATGGAGGAGAGTGGACATACAGGTATCCCTATTCACTGCAATTGTAGTGGCCCTGTTGACATTCTCCATTTTTTGGTTTCAGTACAGAATTACATACAATGATACCCTGATCAGTCTGAGGGACCAGGCAGAGGCCATATACGGATATGTGGAGAAACGTCTGGATAAGAGCACCTTTGACCAGGTACGGACCAGGGAAGATATGGAGGGAGATGTCTATAAGCAGGCCCATGAAGCTTTCCAGAGGATCAGGGAGATTTCCGGTGTCCGGTATCTCTACACCGCAAAGATGAATGAGGACGGCGAGTTCGTGTATCTTATCGACTGCCTGGATCAATCGGAGCCGGACTTCCGCTATCCGGGGGACCTGATTGAGCATGAGATTTACCCGGACATGCAGCGGGCACTGGACGGACAGAAGGTGCTTCCGGACCGGATTAAGGACACGGAATGGGGAAAAATATTTATCACCTACATGCCCATATATGATGGGGAACAGGTGCTGGGAGTGGTGGGAATCGAGTTCGAGGCAGGCCATCAGTATGATACCTACCGGAGCCTGCGTCTCCTGCTTCCGCTGTTTATCCTGCTGTTCAGCCTTGGGGCCTGTCTCGCCTCCAGACTGTTGTTCAGGCGCATATCCAATCCCTTTTACCGGGATATGTCAAATACGGATTACCTGACCCAGCTTAAAAACCGGAACGCATATCAGCTGGATATAGGAAACCGCATTGCCGGGAAGGCCCAGGAGGGAACAGGATTCATCCTTCTGGATTTAAATGGCCTTAAGCATGTAAACGATACCCTGGGGCATGATGCCGGAGATGTCTACATTACCTGCGTTTCAAAGGCATATCTCAATATGCGGACCAGGGAGGCAGTAATGTACCGCATTGGGGGCGACGAGTTTGTGGTGGTGATGCCGGATGCGGACCGGGATAAGATACAGGATTTCATGAGACGGTTCGGGGACATGTTTAACAGGGAGGCATCCATGCCGGAATTCACCTTTTCCTGGGGATATTCCATCTATGACCCCAAGGCTGATGCGGATCTCTACAGCACGTGCCGCAGGGCGGACAAGAACATGTACATGAGAAAGCAGCAGTACTATAAGAATAAAAACACATAGGAGGATACAGATGGGACTGTTGGACAAGCTGTTTAAGAAGGGACCAAAAGCAGATGAGGTGTCAAAGGGCGGTTCGCCTATTTACCGCTATGAGGATAAGGAGAATGAGGGCTGGAGGCCGCCGGAGGCTTATGGTGTATACGCAGAGGAGATAAATGCCCATTTTCAGGGACTGTTTCCCAACCGGGAGGAATTTGTGTTCCATGAGCTTTTATCGGATTTGGTCCACATTGATGTGAACATTATGCGGCCCGATGAAACCCATCCCTACTATGTAATGTATACCACGGGCATGAGCGATATGCCTATGACTCTGCCGGAGGAAATCCAGGACAGGGAGGACCTCAGGTACGGGGAACTGTATATGTTCCTTCCAAAGGAGTGGAATCCGGGTGAGGCAGGCCAGATCAACAGCGACATTGCGCAGGAGGAATACTGGCCCATCGGACTGATTAAGTATCTGGCCCGTTTTCCCCATGAGTACAGCACCTGGCTGGGATGGGGGCACACCATTCCCAATGGTCCTGATTATGAGCCTCTGGCGCCGGATACCGGAATGGGCGGCGTGGTCCTGGTACAGACCGGCGGCGATATGGGCAGCATGGAGGCAAAGGACGGCAGGAAGGTAAACTTCTACATGGTTATACCTGCATACAGGGAAGAGATTGAGTATAAGCTGGAGTATGGCATGGAGGCGCTGGACAAGCGGTTTTCCGAAGGGAACCTGCCCATGGTGCTGGATATCCACCGGCCCAATCTCTGCGCGGATTTTAAGGAGTAGGCCCGGCTCCTCCGCTTTCCATGAACTTGACCGGAGAGCATCCTACATATTTTTTAAATACTTTGATGAAATATTTATAGTCCGAGAAGCCCACAAGGTCTGCGATTTCGTAGACCTTGTATTTATTTTCCTTCAGCAGGTCCACGGCCTTCTGCATCCGGTAGCGGTTCAGATAGTCGTTGAAGGTATAACCTGTAAAGCTTTTAAACTTGGAGTTTAAGTAGGTGCAGGACATGCCGCACTGCTCGCTGATATCCGTAAGAGAAAGGTGGGAACTGTAGTGGTTCCGGATGCAGTCCATCATGTACTCCACATGGCGGTTCCCTTCGGGACTGTCCCCTGTTTCCGGTTCATCCAGTATGCCTAACTTACGCTTTTCCATGTCCAGCTGCTTCAGCTCATGCCTGAGCCTGGCCGCTGCCTGCTGCTTGTCTTTAATCTTTCTGAGAGCGTCATAGAGTTCGTTAAAATTCACTGGCTTTAAAAGATATTCCGTGACTCCCAGGCGGATAGCCTTCCTGGCGTATTCAAAATCGCTGTAGCCGGACACAATGACGGCGTCATAGCCGTACTCCTCTATGCTGTCCTCCAGCATGGAAAGACCGTCCTTTACAGGCATGTTGATGTCCACCACCACAATATCCGGGTTTGTTTCCCTGATTTTTTCCAGTCCCTCCAGACCGTCCACTGCCTCTCCCACCACCACGCAGTCCGCCTCCTGCCAGTTTACCATGAACAGCAGGCCTTTGCGTATGATGTCTTCGTCCTCCACAATCAGGACCTTATACATATGTATCCTCCTCCATATCCGCGGGAAGGGTGACGCTTACCCGCGTTCCGTTTCCGGGGGAACTCTCAATGGTCAGGCCGTAGGAAGGGCCGTAGAGAAGCCGCACCACCCGGTGGGAATTATATAATCCGATATGTTCCCTGTAAATATCCTCCTGATCCAGGGCTTCCCGCAGCTCCTTCAGCTTTTCCGGGCTGATGCCGCTGCCGTTGTCCTCCACGCTCAGCACCAGTGTGCTGTCCTTTTTACGGGCCGTGATGGTGACGGATACACAGTGTTTATCCTTCATTCCGTGGACCAGGGAATTCTCCACCACAGGCTGCAGGAGCAGCTTTGGAATCATTAAGTCCATCAGTTCCTCCGGGATGTCGATATGGTAATTGAGCCTGCGGTTATAGCGCATTTTCTGAAGCAGGAGATAGTCGTTGATGTATTCAATGTCGGTCTGCAGGGGCACAATGGTGCTCCCGTAATATACGCTGTAGCGCATCAGGTTGGCAAAGGCCATGACCATCTCCGAAGCCTTCTGGGAGTCAATGGCAATCTCATACCGGAGAGTCTCCAATACATTGAAGATAAAATGGGGGTTAAACTGTTCCTCCAGCTGCTTGATTTCCATGGTGCGCTTGCGCTCCGCCAGCTCGCTGTTGTGAAGCATCAGCTCCTCGCGCTGAATCACCATGTTGCGGAACGCGTCGTTGAGCATCCGGAATTCGTCAAATACCTGGCTTTTCAGGCGGTAATCCATATTTCCCCGCCCCATTTCCTCCACCGAGGCCTGGAGCTCGTCAATGGCCTGCAGGTTCTTTTTGGTTATGCGCAGGGTCAGGGGCGGAATCATGATGACCATAAGTATTCCGGCCAGCCCCAGAAACAGAATGCCGTAGGTCACAAGGCTGCGCTGGAATTCCATGGATACCAGTGTGTACAGAATCAGGGAGCTCTCAGGAAGGACTTCCTTGTGTATGTGGTAATGCTTGTTGTTGACCTTTACAATATTGCCCTTCTGCCAATCCATCCTGTATTTGCCGGCAGGATATTTTTCCATGGGGTCCGCATTCTGCCTTCCCACTGCAAAAACCAGGTTGTCATACCTGTCTGTGATGACCACGTCGTCTAACGGGCATTCCCGCACAGCCTCGTAAATCTGTTCATCCATCAAATCGAAAAACAGGTATCCGCAGATTCCGTCTGCGTCTGCGACGGGGCGGGCCATGAGCAGGTCCCCTTCCTGTCCGTGTGCAAAATTCAGGCGGCTGGGCATGGTATGGGTCAGGTCAGGGGCTTCCTGCATTTTTTCCACCAGGCTCTTATAGACGGCGCTGTTCAGGAATATTTCGCGGTTTCCCTCAAATAGGCTGGAGCTTACCATGTGTCCCTCTGTATCTGTAAGGGCAAAGGTGCTTCGTATGGGCTGGGATGTGGTAAAACCGTAGAGCAGCCGGTTGACCTGGGTGGCGGCATCCGCATTTCCCGGTTTCAGGGCATCCAAAAAGCGGTAATCTGTGGAAAAGTGTTCCAAACCTTCCTTATAGGATGACACCTGGCTGTCCAGGGCGGATGCCAGAAGGGCGTTGTTCTTCCGGTTGCTTCCCACGCTGATCCACTGGACATTGATGAACAGGAACAGCCCCATCAGCACAAAGAGCAGTGAGATGATGGAGCATGCATATTTAAGGAAAGAACGCTTGATGTAATCCCTGTACTGGTTGCCTGCCATGGCGGGTACCTCCCGGAAGTAGTGAAGTACAGTGCCCTCAGGACACTGTACCTCCTATTATATCATAGATAGAGACTAAATGCTGATGTCGTTGCTGCCTGTGACCTTGAAAAACACCAGCAGGGACAGGATGCTTGTCAGGGTCAGGATGGTGGAGTAGGCCGCGGCATTGCCGAAGTTGCTGCGGATGACCTCGGCGTAGATGGCTACGGTCAGGGTCTGGGTCTTGCTGGTATAAAGGATGATGGAGGAACTGAGCTCGCTGATTAAGGTGATCCAGCTCATAATGGCCCCGGAGAGCACCCCGGACATCATCATGGGTACCGTGACCTTCACAAAGGATTTCGTCTCGGTGCACCCCAGACTGATGGCGGCTTCCTCCACGCTGGGACTGATCTGACCGATGATTGCGGTGCTGGAGCGGATGGTATAGGGCATCCGCCGTATGGACAGGGATATGATGATAATAATGGCAGTGCCGCTGAGCAGCAGGGGTTTGCTGTTAAAGGCATACAGGAAGGAAATGCCCAGGACAGAGCCGGGGATGATGTAGGGGAACATGGTCACCGTGTCCAGGATGCCGGTGAGGAAGGACCTCTTCCTGACTGTCAGGTAGGATATGAGGATACCGAACACCACCACAATGGCAATGGCGCATATTCCGAACAGGTAGGTGTTGAAAATAGCTGTGTTATTGTTCTTGGAGAACAGGGTGTTCCTGTAGTTTTCCAGGGAAAAGCCTCCTGTGTATACGGTTCCTCCGCCTGTTGCCAGGAAGGAGGTGACGATGACTGTAATCTGGGGCAGGATGGCGATGAGCACCACTGCGTACACAAACAGATGGGACAGGATGTTGCGTGTGCCGGTGCATTTTTCCGCCACCATGGGCTTTAAGGCGGTCATGGAGTAGGTGAATCGGCTGCCCAGATAGCGCTGGAGGAAGAAGAGAACCAGGGTTATGCCGATGACAATGACGCAGAGCGCGGCGGCAAAATGGTCGTCCGTGCTGACCTCCCCCATGAACTGGCTGTAAATCAGCACCGGAAAGGTCTTATAGCCCTCGCCGATGAGCATGGGAGTACCAAAGTCAGAGAACACGCGCATGAACACCAGCAGGGAGCTGGCCAGCATGGTGGGCATTACCAGGGGGACGATGATCTGCATCACTCTCTGGAATGCGGTGCAGCCAAGGCTTTCGGCTGCCTCGTTCAGGGAATTGTCCAGGTTTTTCAGGGCGCCGGATATGTACATGTACACCAGGGGGAAGGACTGGAGGGAGAATACCAGTACAATGCCCGCAAACCCATAGATGCCGCCCAGCTTTATGTGAAAGAGGCTGTTGAGTATCTTGGTGAAGAAGCCGTTGCGCCCCAACAGCTGAATCCATGCATAGGCCCCTATGAAAGGCGGGGACAGGTAGGAAATGACAATCAGGATGTTCAGGTATTTACTTCCTTTGATCTGTACGCTCCGCAGCACGTAGGCCATGGCCAGCCCCAGAACGGCAGCCACCACGGTGGATACAATGGTGACCTTAAAGCTGTTTACCAGGGTGCTCCAGTAGTATTTTCTTGCGAAGAATTTAGTAAAATAGGCAAAGCTTAAGTTTCCGTCCTCAGAAAGAACGCTTTTATAGAGCACCAGCACCAGGGGGTAGACCACGAAGAGAAGGAACAGGGCCAGGATTCCCAGTGCCATTGCAACCCATATATTTAATTTTTTCTCTCCTGCATATCTCATGAATGGTCCCTCCTGACAATAAGGCTTTGACTGCCGTCCTCAGTGAACACGTTGATTTTATGGGGCTGTACGCCCAGGCGGATGGGGGTGTGGTCCGGGATGATATCCCAGATATCGGAGTTCTGTATGACCTCCATCTCCCTGCCGTCCGCTGTTTCCACAAAGTAGTGGGTGGTGATGCCGAGGAACACGCTGCTTCGCACAACCGCAGGTATGCCGCCGCTGTCCTCCCGGCTGATGATGAATTCTTCAGGACGGATGGATACCTTCACGGCCTGGCCGTCCTGCGCGCTGCGGGAAAGGTTCTCCATGGGCACGCTGTAATCCCCGATGTGAAGCAGTGTCTGCCCGTCCCTTGCCTCAATGCGCCCGTCCATGATGTTGGACAGTCCGATGAAGGTGGAAACAAAGATATTGGAGGGCCGCTGGTACACGTTCTTGGGGGTGTCAATCTGCTGGATGACGCCGCCGTTCATGACTGCGATGCGGTCCGATACAGCCAGGGCCTCCTCCTGGTCATGGGTCACATATATGGTGGTGATGCCCACCTGCTGCTGGATCCGCTTGATGGCGTTTCTCATCTCCACCCTCAGCTTGGCGTCCAGGTTGGACAGGGGTTCGTCCATAAGCAGCACCTCCGGGTGGATGACAATGGCTCTGGCCAGGGCCACACGCTGCTGCTGGCCGCCGGACAGCTTGGAGGGCATCCGCTTTTTCAGGTGGTCAATCTTTACTACTTTAAGGATTTCGTCCACCTGGGACTCAATCTGGTCCTGGGGTACCTTGCGGTTCTTAAGGCCGAAGGCCACATTGTCCCGGACCGACATGTGGGGGAAAATGGCATAGTTCTGGAATACCATGCCCATATTTCTCTTGTTGGTGGGGATGTTGTTGATGACCTTGCCGTCAATTTTGATTTCGCCGCCCTCAATGGAATTGAATCCTATAATCATGCGCAGCAGGGTGGTTTTGCCGCATCCGGAAGGCCCTAAGAGGGTGAAGAATTCACCGGGCCTTACGTCTAAGGACAGGCCGTTAATAATGGTGTCCTTTCCGAACCGTTTGATTACATTTTCTATGCTGATAGCTACACTCATGGTTTGTAACCCTCCTTGTTTTTGGTTTTTCAGATAAAAAGGACTGCCTCAGCTGACCGTTTCAGACCCCCAAGAGATGATGGGCGGTGATGGAATCATGTGGTCAGCGTAATGGGCAGTCCTTTGGGGGCATGGTTATGCCGGTGCTGTGTGTTCTGTCAGATGAGCGGGCAAAGGGTTAGTCCATGGATGTCTCCATATGCTCGCTGAAGAGGTTGGTAATTTCCGTTTTGTGCTCAGCAACCCAGCCCTCGTCGTAGTTATCAAACAGTTTGATTTCAGACTGGGGCGTCATGTAGTCAGCCAGCTTGGCATCCTTTCTGAGAGGCCTTACAGTCAGGTTGGAGCCCACTGCATTCTGAATCTTCTCGGAGAGCATATAGTCCACAAATTTCTTTGCATTCTCAGGATGCTTGCAGTCCTTTAAAATCTGTACGGACTCGCCGGGGAATATGGCTCCTTCTTTGGGGAATACCACCTCAACCGCAGCGCCTTCCTTCACATAGTTGGCAGCCGGGTCTTCCCAGGTCAGGCCCACCACATACTCGCCTTCGGCAACGCCTTTGTATACCTGGCTGGAGCTGTTGGCCATCTTGCCGTCCAGGTTTGCGATGAACTGGTCTACATAGGCCCATGCCTCGTCAGATAACGGGTCTCCGTCCTTTCCCATGCCATAGAGCATGGCTAACAGGGACTGGAATGCGGAGCTGGAGTTTACAGGATCCCCGAATGCAATCTTGCCCTTTAACTCAGGGTTTAATAAATCCTCAAAGCCTTCAATCTTCATGTCGCCCTTCAAGTCCTTATTGACAATCATGACCGTCGGGTCCGCAAATGCAGGAGTGAAGTAACCGGTGGTGTTGCGGAACGCATCCAGCATGTTTTCATCCTCAGGCGATACATATTCCATAAACAGATCCTTGGAGGCGGAGAGCATGGTCTGGTCAGCCACCCAGAATATATCGCCCAGGGGGTTATCCTTTTCAGACTGGGCCCTCTTTAACAGCTCTCCGGTACCTGCCACTACCACCTCCACCTTGATTCCCGTATCCTTTTCAAACTCAGGAATCACGGCATTGTTGAGGGCCTCGCTTCTGGCCGTGTAGACTACCAGAACCGGCTCCTCATCACCGGAAGCAGCGTCCTTGGCTGCCTCTGTCTTAGCAGCGTCACCAGCCGCCTCTGTCTTGGCTGCCTCTGTGCCGGAAGGCTGCTGGGTGTCGCTGGTCTTTGCCCCGCCGGAGCTGCAGCCGGTGGCTGCCAGGGCTGCTGCCATGATGACTGCGGTTGCTTTTTGAAATTTTCTCATATGAACATTCCTCCCTTAAACATATTTTTTTGCTGCACCACATTTTTCATAACTTAATTTTAGCATTTGGGCTGGGAAAGTAAATCCGACAATCCCACAAAAAGGTGGAAAATAAACAACAGACGGAGTGAAAATTCAGAAATTTCAACCCGTCTGTTATAATATGGTTTTAATTAATTCGCTGTCAGCTGATTTACCGGGGGTCTCCCGGACAGGAGACACTATTGCCCTGTATGATTCTTGGAATATAGATGGCCTCCCTGTTAAGAAGTTGGTTTTCACTCTGAATCCGTTCCAGAAGCATCTGGCCAATTCTGAACCCTAAAGCCCAGGTGTCAGGCAGGGCATAGGTCGGCTGGACATAGAACAGGTCGCACAGGTTTACATTACATGGAGCTACAATGGACAGGGTCTCAGGAATGGGGATGTTGTGATCGCGGCAGTATCTCAGGGCACCGATGCAGGTTTCATTATGGGCAGCCACCAAGGCGGTAGGCGGGTGGGGGAGCCTTAAAAATTGTTCCAAGGCTTCATATCCAAAGGCAGAGTCATGGGGGCCTTCCAGAAAGTAACGATAATCCCTGTCCACCGTAATGTGTATGGAGGCCATGGCGCGCTTAAACTGCTGAAGCCGTTCAGCGGCAGAGCTGAACTGGGTGGGGCCGCATATGATGCCTATTTTTGTATGACGGTTTCGTATCAGCTCCATGGTCATCTCGTAAGTGCTGATGCCGAAGTCTGCATTGGCAAAATCCCCGACAAATCCGGGATGATCAATCCGACGGTGTATCAGGACAGTGGGTATTTTCTGGCTTAAGCTTACAATCAGTTCATTGTTGCCACCGCAGCTGTTTAGGACAAGTCCGTCAATTTTGCGTTCTGAGAGCATCATCAGATAATTGCGTTCAATCTCACTGTTATTAAATGAGTTGCAGATGAAAAGAGTATAGCCCTCCTCCTGGATTGCATGTATGATGGCTTGGGCAATCTGGAAGTAATATTCGTTTGTACCATCTGCAATCACCAGGGCGATGGTCTTTGAGCTTTTATTTTTTAATTCGCGGGCAGCCTGACTGGGATGGTAACCCAGTTCTTCGATAACCCTTAATATGGTGCTGCGTACTTCCGGCGACACTTTGGGGCTGTTGTTCAATACCCGTGAGACAGTGGCGGTGGATACTCCGGATTGTTTTGCTATATCCCGGATGGTAATTTTTGCCATAAGAAACTCCTTCAAACTATGCTGCTGTAATGGAAGATACCCGGACGGGCCGGGGGGGATCCTCTTTTCTTATTATACTTGATGTGGCAGAGGAACGCAATGAAAAATATGCCAAATGTGTAATCAATTACACAAAATGTTATTATGCATAAAAAATAGGATAAATAATGTATGAAATGCATAAAAATATAACTTTTAATACAAATAAATTGACATATACGATAAAATATATTATTATTAGTCGTGTAAACGATTACACGAAGCGCGATGTGAACCAGGGGAAGAACATCAGAATATGGAGGTATTTTTATGAAGAAAATGTTAGCAGTAACATTGGCCGTGTTAATGGCGGGGATAGTGGCCGGATGCGGCACTAAGACAGAATCATCTGCGGCGGCAGAAACTGAAACGGCTGCTGTAAAATCAGAAGCTTCCGATACGGAACAGGCCCAAGAGAGCCAGGAGCCATCCGCTTCCGGTGACCCCATCCGTATTGGCCTGACAACAGTTCTCACGGGGGATCGTTCGCTGGAAGGAGAATATGCCTCCAATGCGGCAAAAATCATAACCGAGGAAATCAACACTCAGGGAGGCGTTCTGGGGCGTCCCATTGAAATTGTGATTGAGGATGCTTTGGGAACGGATGTGGGTGCTGTAAACGCTTACCGTAAGCTGGCTTCGGATGACAGTATTGTGGCTATTGTGGGTCCGGACAGTTCCAATGACGGTATGGCACAGTCGCCCAGCGCACTGGAATTTAAGATACTGACCACGGCTCAGGGTTCTTCCCCCACTTTGAAGAACATGTGTAATAATGATAATCCGTATTTGTTCCAGTTAAGAGCCTGCGACGATACGCTTTGCGCTGCCCTGATTAAATATTCGGTGGAAGAGCTGGGAATTAAGAGTTATGCGGTTATGCATGACACAGAGACTTCTTCTGCGGATCAGGCAAGACTGTTCACAGAGGCCCTTAAATCCTACGGTATAGAACCGGTGGTAACCGTACCTTTTACGACAGGGACAAAGGACTTTTCTTCCCATATCGCACAGGTACAGGCATCAGGCGCTGATGCAATCATCGGGGCCGCGTTCCAGACGGAAGCCGCTATTTTGATTCAGCAGATCCGCTCCCTTGGAATAGAAGCTCCTATACTGGGCTCCAACGGATTTGCAGACCCTGTGACCATCCAGCTGGCCGGGGAATTAAATGACAATGTATATTGCGCAAGCGCATGGGTACCGAATACACCGAATCCAAAGGGTGCTGCGCTGGCTGAAAAGTATAAGGAGCTTTACGGCGATGACTGCGGAAAGGCGGCAGCCCAGATATACGACCATATATCCGTAATCTGCGAAGCCATCACGTTGGCCGGTTCCACGGACAGAGAAGCGGTCAGGGAAGCTATGAATACCATTGGCGATTATCAGGGAGCCATTACGAAATATGACTGCCGGACAAACGGTGACTGCGGACGAGGCGGACTGCTTGTAAAGGTTGTAAAAGGCAAGGCGGAAATTATTTCGGAAATCACCTCGGAAAAAGTCATTGAGTAAATACGGTGTGAACAGAGAAAACGTGGTGAGTATTGTGGAGGGGAGGAATCAGGTGCATGAATGTTCAGTTACTTGTGGCAGGTGTTTCCATGGGAATCATATACGGTTTGATAGCCATAGGAATGGTGCTGATTTTCCGGTCTGTGGGCGTCATGAATTTTGCGCAGGGTGAGTTTTTGATGTTTGGGGGGTATTTTTGTTATACATTTAATAAAATACTGAACCTTCCAATCGTACTTTCGCTGGTGCTGGCATCCCTCAGCATGGGGGTGGTAGGCATTCTGTTCATGAGGACCTCCTATTGGCCCCTGCGCAGTGCCCAGGCAAAGGCAATTATCGTCAGCGCAATGGGGGCGTCCATTGTATTTAAGGAAGGGGCCAGGCTTATATGGGGGTCCATTCCTGTGACAATGGACCGGGTGATTCAGGGAACCGCCCATCTGGGCCAGGCAACGATACAGTGGCAGAATGTGGCAATCATTGCCATCTCTGCAATCATAATGGCTCTGGTATATATGCTTCTGGAAAAGACATTTGTGGGTAATATTATGCAGGCAACGGCTCAGGACCAGTATATGGCATCACTGACAGGAGTACCTGTGATTGTGTCCATAGGCCTGACGTTCGCCCTGTCAGCCATGATTACCGGAATCGGGGGAGGACTGCTGGCGCCTATTTTCTTCCTTAATAATACAATGGGAGCCACTGCCGGCGCCAAGGCTTTTGCTGCTATTGTCATAGGCGGCTTCGGCAGCGTACCCGGAGCTGTGTTGGGGGGATTGATCGTAGGGCTGGTGGAGGCCTTTGGAGGAGCTTATATATCCAGTACGTATCAGCTGGTACTGATTTACGTGGTATTGATTGCGGTTCTGATGTTCCGGCCCCAGGGGATATTTGGTGAAAAAATCCAGGAGAAAGCGTAGGTGACTTATATGTTGGAAGGAATCAGATCAGTTAAGAAACCTTATATTCTTACATTGATGGCCATTGGCCTGGGATGCAGCATACTGCCTGCGGTTTCATCCAGTTATATGATGAGGGTATTTAATATAACTCTGATTACATATCTTTGTGTATTGAGCGTATATGTGCTTTTGGGGCTCTGCGGACAGAACTCCTTTGCTCAGGCCGGTCTGTGGGGCGTAGGCGCATATATTACAGCCAACATGGTCCTTAAGCTGGGGCTGGGATCGGCTGCCGCCTTCATCATTGCTACCACGGGTACCGCTGCGTTCGCCTTTATACTGGGGTTTGCGTTTTTCAGGCTAAAGCAGTATTATTTTACCTTTGCATCAGTGGGCCTGATGACGATTCTGAATGGACTTTTTATGAACTGGGTGCCTGTGACGGGAGGTGCCCTGGGAATATCAGACATCCCTGTTTTCTCTATTGCAGGCTTTGCCGCCAATACGGAGAATCGTAAGTTTTTTTTGATACTGATTGTCTGCATGCTGGCCAGTCTGGGTATCAGAATCCTGTTTCATTCCCCTCTGGGACGGTCATTCATGGCCATACGTGATAACGAGATGGCGGCCAACTGTCTGGGGATTAACAGTCTTTTGACAAAAAGCATTGCATTCGCGATTTCAGGCGCCCTGTGCGGGGCGGCAGGAGCAATGTATGCGTTCCTTTCGGGGTATTTGAGCTACCAGACATTTACGTATCAGCAGTCTACCATGTATTTAATTATGATCATGCTTGGAGGCACCATGTCTCCGGTGGGGGCAATCATCGGTACCCTGATCATTTCCCTGCTGCAGGAATGGGTACGGCCCTTACAGAATTATATGCAGTTTATCTATGGCACAGGAATCATGATCTTGATGATTGTCCAGCCGGAGGGAATCATAGGGGGAGGGAAAGAGTTCTATGCCAGATACATTAAAGGAAGAACAGGCCGTTTTACGGTTAGATAATGTCAGCAAGAATTTCGGCGGGGTAGTTGCCGCCTCTGATATATGCATTCAGCTTTTCAGAGGGGAGGTATTTGGCCTGATTGGACCAAACGGGGCAGGCAAGACCACTCTTCTTAACCTGATTACCGGTATTTATATGGCGGACGGGGGAGACATATATCTGGACGGAGGAAAGATAACCAGGTTTGCCACCCACCGACGGGCTAAAATGGGTATAGCCAGAACGTTCCAGCATCCAAGGCTTCTTAACCGGTGCGATATCAGGACTAATATCTTTATGGGAGTGGACCTGGCGGCCAGGAGAAGGGGGAAAAATAAAAATGTGGAGCAGGAGCTGGCCCAGCTTCTTGCCTGTGCCGGCCTTGATGGAGTGGACCTTACGGACCAGGTAGACCAGCTGGCCTATGGACAGCAGAAGATGTTGGAAATCGTACGGGCCATTCTATGCGAACCGGTGGTGCTCCTTCTGGATGAACCCGCGGCAGGGCTGAACCACAAGGAGATGGACTATATCGTGGCCCTGATTGATAAGGCGGTGGAGAAGAAGATTGCAGTACTTTTGATTGAGCACGCCATGGATTTGGTGATGTCGGTTTGCGACAGAATTACAGTACTTAATTTCGGATGCCAGATTGCCACGGGAACCCCAAAGGAGATTCAGATGAACGAGGCAGTGATAACGGCATATCTGGGAGGTGGAGGCAGTGCTGAAAATTGAGAATCTGATTGCTAATTACGGGAGAATAGAAGCCCTTCATGGAATCAGCCTGGAGGTAAGGGAACATGAAATAGTTGCCTTGATTGGAAGCAACGGTGCTGGGAAAACCACGCTTCTCAATTCGGTCTCGGGTCATGTCACAAAAGAGGGGAAAATTGAACTGGCAGGAGAAAATATCAGCAAGCTGGCGCCTGATAAAATTGCCAGGAAAGGCGTGCTTCATGTGCCTGAAGGGAGACATGTATTTCCTGGTCTTACGGTAGAACAGAATCTCCTGGTGGGAACTGCGGCTAATAAAGGAGTCCGCCTGTCCGCAGGTAATAATAAGGGAGATCTGGACTATGTTTACGATATATTTCCGAGACTTTTGGAACGCAGGAAGCAGCTGGCCTGGTCCCTCTCCGGAGGAGAACAGCAGATGTTAGCTATCGGTCGGGCAATTATGGGTCATCCAAGACTGCTTATGTTAGATGAGCCGTCCATGGGGCTGGCCCCTCTGGTGATTGATGAGCTGTTTGAGAAGATTGTAGAGATAAATAAATCGGGAACACCGGTACTACTGGTGGAACAAAATGCAAAGCTGGCCCTTAAGGTGTCTGACAGGGCGTATATACTGGAACGCGGGAATATATCACTGTCCGGAAAATCAAAGGATTTGATAAATGATAAGCGTGTAACGGAGGCGTATTTGGGTAAATCCAGATAGGGGCCGCATAATTTGGAAGGAGAAATGGAATATGGTAATTTCGGTGGGAAGTGATCATGCCGGTTATGGACTGAAGGTAAAGATGATTCCGTATCTGGAATCACTGGGACATACAATCATCGACAACGGGAACAATGGAGCGGAGGATGTAGTCTTTTTTCCGGAGGTGGCAAGGGCTGTGTGCCGGCCGGTTCTTGAAGGGACGGCGGAACGCGGTATTATGTTTTGCGGAACCGGAGTGGGTGCTTCGGTTGCGTGCAACAAAATACCCGGAATCAGGGCGTCCATTGTCCATGATTACCAGTGTGCCCATCAATGTGTGGAGCACGATCATGTAAATGTGATGTGCATTGGCGAAAAGGTGGTGGGAGAGTGGCTGGCGAAGGATCTTCTGAAGGCATTCTTGGAGGCGGCAGGCGATACAGACGAAAGGACAGCCCATGTAATTCAGCTATTGGCACAGATGGACCAGAGACAGTAAGGAGAGGCAATGGAAAAGAGATACATATTTGACGCGGATACACATGTTTCGCCTTATAGTAATTTTGATAAAAGCATAAATGCCTGTCAGTGGGAAGAACGGATGGAACGCGCCGGGGTGGCTCATGCCATAGTCTGGCTGCTGCCGCAGGGAGTGGTGGATGTGACGGAGAGCAACCGGTATATAGGAAGGGAGGCACAGAAAAACAAGAGAATAGTTCCCTTTGGCTGGGCCAATATACGGGAAGGGGCTGAAAAAGCCAGGGAAGACGCCCGGTTATGCCTGGAGGAGTATGGGTGCGCGGGCGTAAAGCTGAACGGGGCGCAGAATGAGTATTATATAGACTGTCCGGAAGCCATGTCTGTCATGGAAGTAGTTGCGGCCCGCAATGGTATGATAGCGTTTCATATCGGAGCGGACTATCCTGATTTTACGGATCCTATCCGGGCGGAGCGGGCAGCCAGGGCATTTCCGGACACTAAGTTTCTTATGGTGCATATGGGAGGGGCAGGTGAACCTGATGTGAGCCAAAGGGTTATCGAAACAGCGGCCCGTAATCCCAATATGTATCTGGTGGGAAGCGCCATACCTGCAGCCAAAGTAAAGGCGGCCATTGATACGCTGGGACCTGACAGAATCCTGTTTGGTTCAGACACGCCATTTTATGATGCGGCAGATGTAATTAGGGAATATGACAGGATGCTTTCCGGGTATGATGAAGAAGTGAGAAGAAAAATCATGGGAGAGAATGCCGGAAGGCTTTTTGGACTTCCAGTGCAGAGCGTGTGACGTGCGCAGGGGTGGATGCAGACAGACCAGCATCCACCCCTGTTCCTTGTGTTGGGAGAATATATTTTACTTGTTCTTCTTGCCTTCCTTCCCCTTTTTTCCCTCTTTTCCTTCCTTGGCCGCCTTTTTATCGCCCTTTTTTGATTTCGCGGATTTCTTGGGTTCAGACTTCTTTGGCTTATCGCCTTTGGGGGAGTCGGATTTTCTGGATTTGGAGGATGTCTCCTTTTCCGCGGAACCGGCTTCGGGGACAGAAGGTTCCTCCGGGGCGGGACTCCCTTCCGGGATGTACTCTATGATATCGCTGATATCACAGCCCAGCAGTGTGCAGAGGGTATCCAGGGTGTGGGTGGATACATGCATGTTTTTTTTCAGCCGTCCTATCTGGCCCGCGCTGAAATTATAATGTTTGATCAGTCTGTACTGAGTCATGCCCTGGGCTTCCATGGTTGCCCACAGCCGGTCATAGCGTATCATGGCTTATCCTCCTTTTGGCTGTTAAAGTCCGTAAAACCGGGCTTTTCAGTGGCTATTATCAATAAATGGATTATACCATGAAGCGGGTATAAATACAAGGAGGATTGGCAGAAATGGGAATAAAAGAGAGAAGAATGGGAATAGTAGGAATGACCATATGTCACACTGTTTTCATATATAATTAGGAGGAAAATCCATGACTGATTTTAAGACCAGCGAGACAGCTAAGAATCTTATGAGAGCCTTTGCGGGAGAGAGCCAGGCCAGGAACCGTTATACCTTTGCGGCGGGGCTGGCAAAGGAGCAGAAGATGCCCATGGTGGAGGCGGTATTCCGCTACACTGCAGACCAGGAAAAGGAACATGCGGAAATATTTTATGACTATCTGAAGCCGTTAGATAAGGAAACCATATTCATAGACGGAGGTTATCCGGTGGATTTGGAAAAGAATACCCTGGCCCAGCTGAATGCGGCCGCACACAACGAATACGAGGAGCATGACGTGGTGTACAAATCCTTTGGAGACATTGCGCAGAAGGAAGGCTTTTCCCAGATTGCAGCCACCTTCCGCATGATTGCGGAGATTGAGAAGACCCACGGTGAGCGTTTCCAGTATCTGGCAGATCTGCTGGGAGCCGGGAACCTGTATGTGAGCCCTCAGAAGGAGACCTGGATCTGCACCAACTGCGGATATATATATGAAGGAGAAGAACCCCCTCAGTACTGTCCTGTATGCCGTCACGACCAGGGCTATTTTGCCCGCAAGGAGCTGGCGCCGTGGTATCTGCAGGATAATATGCAGAAGAATAAGCAGGCAAAGTAGCCCACAGACAAAATAAGATTTTACAAAGAGGGTGAGTGGGTGGTATAATGTCCACGCAGGCAAAGCCCGGGGCCCTGAAGGAACACAGCCAAATCAGGGCCGGCCGCGCTTTGCAAATGAGACTGAAAACTGATTACCACCTATTAAGGAGAACAGATATATGCCAAATCCAATTCAAGCAGTCATATTCGACCAGGACGGACTTATGTTTGACACGGAAAGCCTGGCCGCCACATCCTGGTTTGAAGTAGGACCTAAATACGGAATCCATGTGGACGGCAATTTCCTGCGGGGAATCCGGGGATGCAAACCTGACAAGGTAAAACAGGTCTGCACACAGCAGTTCGGTGAGGAGGCCATGAAGGACTATGACAGGTTCCGGGAAGAGAAGCGCCAATACTCCTACCGCTGGATTGCGGAGCATGGCGTCCCGGTAAAAAAGGGCCTTAAGGAACTGCTTATATACCTGAAAGACCACAACATAAAGACAGCCGTGGCCACGGCCAGCAGTGAAAGCTGGACCCAGGGCAATGTCAGGGGAGCCGGCGTGGAGAAGTATTTTGACGATTACATATACGGGGACATGGTGAAGGAAGCAAAGCCAAACCCGGCCATCTTCCTGCTGGCAGCCCGGCGGCTGGGGGTGGATCCCGGGGCATGCGTTGTCCTGGAAGACAGCTTTAACGGAATCAAGGCAGCCGCAGCAGGCGGTTTTAATCCAGTGATGATACCTGACCAGGACCAGCCGGATGAAGAAATCCGGAATCTGCTGACCGCCTGCTGTGACAGTCTTACAGATGTCATCGGCCTTTTTGAGAACGGCAGTCTGTCATTAAAGCAGCCATAGCAGCCCCGGAAAAGAAGCTGTCATCTAATAAAGGAATGAATTATATGTGGAAAGAAGCCGTTTCCCTGGCCGCAGCGGCAGGCGCTGCCTGTATGCTACGGTCCGAGTACGAAAAAAAGCATTTTTCAGTGGAAGTGACAGAGATCATTTCCCCTAAACTGGAAAGGGACAGGAACCTGATATTCCTGTCCGACCTTCACAATAACGAGTTTGGCCGGGACAACGGGGAACTGGTGGCAGCGATTCACCGTCTGAATCCGGACGCGGTATTATCCGGCGGAGATATGATGGTCTGCAAGGGAAAGCGGGACATAAAGGTCCCGCTGAAGCTGTTCCGCCAGCTGGCAGCCAGCTATCCGGTTTACTGCGGCAACGGAAACCATGAGAACCGCATGGTGTGGGAGCGCAGCTTATACGGGGACCTCTACGAGGAGTACAGGGATGCCATGACCGCCATGGGCGTCAGCTACCTGGAGGACAGCTGTGCTTTTCTGGGAAGGGACTTAAGGATTGCCGGTCTGGATTTAGCCCCCTGTTTCTACCGGAAGGCCCTGTACCAGAAGGTGCCGCCCATGCCCCCGGGCTATCTGGAACGGAAACTGGGCAAAGGACCGTCTGACTGCAAGGAGGAGCCCTTCACCATTCTTCTGGCCCATTCCCCTCTGTATTTTGATTCCTATGCCCGCTGGGGAGCGGATTTGACTCTGGCCGGACATTTTCACGGAGGCACCATCCGCATACCGGGACTGGGGGGAGTCATGACGCCCCAGTACCAGTTTTTCTTACCCTGGTGCGCCGGGGATTTTGAACGGGACGGGAAGCGGATGATTGTCAGCCGGGGACTGGGAACCCACTCTATTAACATCCGCCTGAACAACAGGCCCCAGCTGGTGCTAATCCGTTTGAGAAGGGCGTGACAGGCATAAAAAACCATAAAATGAATGCCACTTACAGGTGAAAGAATGGAAACCATATCCTATAAGCTGGAGCATTTTGAAGGTCCCTTGGATCTGCTGCTCCACCTCATTGAGAAAAATAAGATAAACATATATGATATTCCCATTGTGGAAATCACGGCCCAGTACCTGGACTATGTGCGCCATATGGAGCGGGAGGACTTAAATATTGTCAGCGAGTTCCTGGTAATGGCGGCCACGCTGCTTGACATTAAGGCTAAGATGCTCCTTCCCAAGGAAGTGGATGAGGAAGGGGAGGAAATAGACCCCAGGGCAGAGCTGGTTATGCGCTTACTGGAATATAAGAAGTACAGGCTGATGGCCGATGAACTGGCTGACAGGGAGGATGGGGCTCTAAAGCATCTCTATAAGCCCTCCACCCTGCCGCCGGAGGTTGCCAAATATGAGCCTCCGGTGGACCTGGACAAGCTCCTTGACGGACTTACGCTGGCTAAGCTCCAGAGAATCTTTGAGCAGGTAATGAAGCGCAAGGAGGACAAGATTGACCCTATCCGGAGCAATTTCGGAACCATACACAGGGAACCCGTAAGCCTGGAACAGAAGATAGGAAACGTGCTTCTTTACGCCAGGAGGAAGCGCAGATTCAGCTTCAGGGAACTTCTGGAGGGACAGCCGGACAAGCTGGAGGTGGTGGTTACCTTCCTGGCGGTTTTGGAGCTTATGAAGATAGGAAAGATTCATTTGAGCCAGGAGGAGACCTTTGGGGACATGGACATAGAGACCCTGGAGCAGGAAGGCGAGGAAGAGGAGCTGGATTTGGCCCAACTGGGTGATTTTGAAGGATGATGGATGGAATCTTATGAGTAGTAAAGACAGAATAGAAGCCCTGGAGGCCGGAGCCGGCGTGGTTGAAACCCGCACCGGAAAGCTGGCCGGAAGTGAGAAAAGAGAAGCAAAGGAGCAGGAAGGGCAGATGGAGCTTGCCTTTCCTCCTACAGAGGATGAAAAAGAGCAGGAGGCGGTTATAGAGGCAGTGCTCTTTACCATGGGAAGGTCGGTGGAGCTTCGCCAGCTGGCGGCATCCATCGGCCAGCCGGAAGAAGTGGCCAGGAAGGCAGTGGAGCGCCTGATAAAGCGGTACAGGTCAGCCAGAAGCGGCATGGAGATAACCCAGCTGGAGGACAGCTACCAGATGTGTACCAAGGCAGCCTACTACGAAAACCTGATACGGGTGGCCTCTGCCCCCAAAAAACAGGTGCTGACGGAAGTGGTGCTTGAGACCCTGTCCATCATTGCCTATAAGCAGCCTGTGACCAAGATGGAGATTGAGAAGATACGAGGCGTCAAGTCAGACCACGCGGTGAACCGTCTGGTGGAATACAACCTGGTATACGAGGTGGGCCGCCTGGACGCGCCCGGCCGGCCGGCTCTTTTTGCCACCACAGAGGAATTTCTGCGCAGGTTCGGCGTGGGATCGGTCCAGGATTTGCCGGATTTGGGTCCTGAGCAGGAAGCGGAGATCAAGGCGGAGGTGGAGGAGGAGCTGCAGCTTAAGCTGGAGGAACTGACGGTTGAGGCTGCATCTGGGGAAGCCGCTGAGACGGCCGAGACCGCCATGGAAACCGCTGAGACGGCCGAGACCGCCATGGAAGCCGCTGAGACGGCCGAGACCGCCATGGAAGCCGCTGAGACGGCCGGGACTGCCATGGAAGCCGCCGCGACGGCTGAGGAAACAGCCGTGGCCCGGGAACCGGAAGCCTGATGCCCCGTGTTTGTACACAGAGGAGATTCCCAAAGCAGTACATGAGGAATATACTAAAATAAAAAGAAAAAGTTGATATCATGCTTGGAAGTCTGATTTTAGTATTTGCTCTCTGTACAGATACCTTTGTGGCCAGCCTTGCATATGGAGCCAACCGGGTCCATGTGGGCTGGGGAAAGGTAGCTTTGTTAAACGGTATATGCAGCGGATGCCTGGGGCTGGCCCTGGGGCTGGGAAACGTTATAAGCTCTGTCCTTCCGGGGGATGTGACCAGGATTATCTGCTTTGTAAGCCTGTTTCTGCTGGGATTCATCAAGTTCCTGGATTACAGCATTAAGGCCTATATCAACCGCCATTGCTGTATCCGCCGTAATCTCAGCTTTTCCCTGTCTGGACTGAAGGTCATAGTCAATATTTACGGAGACCCCATGGCGGCGGACGTGGACGGCTCCCAGTCCCTTGGATGGAAGGAGACCGTATTCCTGGCTCTGGCCATGTCCATTGACAGCCTGGTGGCCGGAACCATGGCAGCCCTGCTTGATATTCCTGTGGCCGCAACCCTGGCACTGTCATTTGCCGTGGGAGTATGTATGATGTACGGCGGCCTGTGGCTGGGGCGCAAGGTGGCCTCACGCTTCCGGTGCGACCTGTCCTGGATTAGCGGCGTCCTGCTGATGGTCCTGGCTTTGATGAAGGTCCTTCATTGATGGGGGGATGGCTGAAAATGTTCTTGGACCGTGCCTTATGGTATGGCTTATCCTGATGGACTGCCAATTTATGGATATTTTTCATCCCTTTACCAGTGAGAACGACCGTAAGAAAAACAGGTAAGAAAAACAAAAAACAAAATTAATGCGCAAAAAAACATAACAAACACGAAAAAAAGCAGCCCAGCCGGCGTAAGGGAGTTCCGATACGCTGGTCCGGGGCTGCTTTTAACCGCCGTTTTACCGCTATATATCTTTTGCCTTGGCTGACAGTCCTTCCATGTAGGCTTCTGCCTTTGATTTATCCAGAGGGTCCAATTTATCATACAGGTCCATAATCCGCCTCTGCTGTTCGTTCAGGGTAACCTGTATGCCGTCGGTGCTGTAGAACTGGGCCATGGTTATCCCCATGACTTCGCAGATACGCCGTATGGTCGGTATACTGGGAACCGTGGTACGTCTGAACAGGTTGCCTATATTATTGGGGGAAGTATCCATCTCCAGTGCCAGGCGGTAATGACTCCATCCCCGCTCTCTGCAAAGCTCTTCTATGCGCTCCAGCTCATAACTCATCATGTTTTTCACCACCATAGTCTATTATCTACAAAATCTTTTGTATTATTGTATCCCAGAGGTGAAAAAAACATTAGGCTGAAATGTAGTAGTGGGGGAATTCACTATATAATGCATAAATACACGTACAATGCATTGCTATACCAGACGGCCGCCATCACCATATCCCAACAGATCGTTAGGGGTGATGCGGAAATAATCGCAAAGTATCTTAAGCTCAATGTCCGTCACAAGACGTTTGCCCTTCTCTATTCTGAGTATGGTCAGTTCGCTGAAATAATAGCCCTGCACCTGTAGCTGGGCAGCCATTTCCTTCTGGGATAGTTTTCTGCTTTTGCGCAGCTTGAAAATCTGGTTGCCAATGAGATTTCTCTGCGGCTGGGAATTGTAGGAAATTTTCATAGATGTCCCTCTGTTCGGTGTAATACTTCTAAAAGTGAAGTTCCTATATGATTGTAATGAATATGAATATATCAAAGTTTCTAATAAAGAAGGAATAAAAAATAAAGTAGAAAATTCCATAGGAGTATGATAGACTTGTAAAAGTGCCACAGTTCAGACGGCGTATCTTCTTGACTGAGAGAAACGGACAGGCAGTATCGGATGGACTGTTACGTAAAAGTATGAAAGAGACAGGAGAAAATTATGCAGAGAATTGCGAAATTTCATAAAGTTAGTTTTGAACAGTTTAAGGCAGATTGGGCTGATGCTTTCCCGGATACATCGGAGGAAGAGATAATACATATTTATGAAGGGATCCGGCTTCCGGCCAGAGCCACTTCCGGCTCCGCTGGATATGATTTCTTTACTCCGGTTCCCCTTACCCTGGCCCCTGGTGAGAGCATGAAGGTCCCCACCGGCGTCAGGGCGGAGATTGACACTGGCTGGGTGCTCCAGATTTTTCCGCGCAGCAGCCTGGGATTTAAATTCAGGCTCCAGCTGAACAACACGGTGGGAATCATTGACAGCGATTATTTTTATTCAGACAATGAAGGCCATATGTTCATTAAGGTGACCAATGATTCCAGGGAGGGAAAGACTGTGGAGCTGGGACAGGGCGCCGGATTTGCACAGGGAATTTTCATTCCTTACGGCATCACCGCGGACGACGAATGCAGTGATGTGCGCAACGGCGGTTTTGGAAGTACGGATGCAAGGTAGGTAGAAACATATGGGAAGTCGTGGACAGAGGTCATACAGCAGCGGGCGCAGGCCCCAGTCAAAGGGGCAGCACCCCGGATACGGAGGAAAAAGGCCGGTTTCCAATGCAGCGCGCAGGCGCCGCAGGAGAAACCGGATTATCAGGGCGGTCATTGCGTGGGCAGTCTGCATCTTTCTCGTGGGGTTGATTGCAGCGGGAACATTCCGGCTGGTGGCGCATATGACCACCTCCAAGAAGCGCCAGTTCCGTGCAGAGGGTATAGAGAAGCTGGAGGCAGGAGATTATGCAGGGGCCATCGGATCCTTTGATACGGCTCTTGAAAAGTCTGGCAAGGGAGCAGAGGATTTCAACCGGGATGTGCTCTTATACAGGGCGGATGCAGAGTTTCTGTTAAAGGATTATAATGCGGCTATCCACACCTATGACCTTCTTCTGGAGATGAAGCCGGACACACCGGAGTATATGTACAGGCAGAGCAGCTGCTATGCCCGGCTTGGAGATACGGATAATGCCCTTGAGCGCTACCAGGAGGCTAAGGCGCTGGATAAGAAGGACAAGCCGGTGCCCGGCAGGCAGGAGGCCCTGCTGGCCGCAGGAAGCGCCTGTGTGGACGCGAAGGAATACGATAAGGCCATGGCGCTTTATGAAGACGCACTGAAGGATGGGATGGAACATGGTGAAATCTATAATCAAATGGGTCTATGCCAGATGGCTGCAGAGGATTACCAGAGTGCTTATGATTCTTTTGACAAAGGGTACCAGGTAGCGGCTGCTGCCCAGGCTGTGGCTCTACAGGAGAAAGACCGGAAAACAGGCAAGGAGACGGACAAAAAAGAAACGAAGGATGGGGACGCCGGGGAAGGGGCAGGCGGGGAAAACGCGCCGGCTGTCGCGGCAGAAGCAGACGGCTTCAGGGAACTTTTGAAGGAGCTTTCGTATAACCGGGCCGCTGCCTGCGAACACTTACAGCAGTACGACAAAGCCCTGGCATTATTTGAGGACTTTGTAAAGGAGTTTGGCTCCAATGAAGATGCGGAGCATGAGATTGCATTTTTGAAAACGAGGTAGGAATGGCAGAATTAATTGATTTGAGTGAACTGCAGGAAAAGGTAATACTGGTGGCGGTGAGCACTGCCGAGGAGGAGGACACGCCCGCTTCCCTGGATGAGCTGGAAGAGCTGGCCTCCACGGCAGGGGCTGTAACTGTGGCCAGAATCATCCAGAACCGGGAAAGGGTACATCCGGGCACCTATCTGGGGAAGGGTAAGATAGACGAGGTGAGAGAGCTGTTATGGGATACCCGGGCCACAGGCGTTATCTGCGATGATGAGCTGTCACCGGCCCAGCTCAGGAACCTGGAGGATGCTCTGGACACCAAGGTCATGGACAGGACCATGGTCATACTGGATATCTTTGCTTCACGGGCCAGCACAAGAGAGGGCAAGATTCAGGTGGAGCTGGCCCAGTTAAAATACAGGGCCGTGCGTCTGGTGGGAATGCGCAATTCCTTGTCCCGTCTGGGAGGCGGCATAGGAACCAGAGGTCCCGGTGAGAAAAAGCTGGAAACAGACCGCAGGCTTATCCATCAGCGAATCGGCCAGCTTAAAGAGGAACTGGCTGATGTGAAGCGCCACCGGGAGGTGACCAGGCAGCAGAGAGAGAAGAATTTTGCTCTTTCCGCGGCGATTGTGGGCTATACCAATGCAGGAAAGTCCACCCTGCTCAACCGTCTGACCGGGGCGGGAATCCTGGCGGAGGATAAGCTTTTTGCCACCCTGGACCCCACCACCAGGAGCTATACCCTGGAGGATGGCCAGCAGATACTGCTTACAGACACCGTGGGATTTATCCGCAAGCTTCCCCATCATCTGATTGAAGCCTTTAAGAGTACGCTGGAGGAGGCGCGCTACAGCGATATCGTCCTCCATGTGGTGGACTGCTCCAATCCGCAGATGGACATGCAGATGCACGTGGTGAAGGAGACGCTGGAGGAACTGGAGATTGTGGATAAGACCATAGTCACCGTGTTCAATAAGGTGGACCGTTTCCGTGAGCTGGAGGCCGGGGAGAACAGCGGTGTCATGCAGATTCCCAGGGATTTTTCATCAGACTACCAGGTGAGGATATCGGCCAGGACAGGAGAGGGACTGGAAGAACTGCAGAAGGTGCTCCAGGCCATTATACGCAGCAGGCGGATTCTGTTGGAAAAAGTTTTTCCATACAGCCAGGCAGGGCGTATCCAGACCATCCGCAAGTACGGTCAGCTTCTGGAGGAGGAATACCAGGAGGATGGAATTGCAGTAAAGGCATATGTGCCGGCAGAGCTTTTCGGAAAGCTGTATTCCAATTGAATTTAATTGGAAATATAAAAAATGCCCCCTGTCCGAAAAACCACGCAGGTATAAGGTTTTGCAGGGATTTGGAAAAAAGAGTTATAAGTACAGTTAATAAGACACAATATCTGGGATAATATAAAAAGTTATTCATAGATATTGTGTTTTGTATTTCCATCTGCTATAATGGGTGCGTAGCTCGCTCCACATGGAGCGGGCCCTGCGTTTTCACAGCTGTGAAACAGCTGTATCATTCCGGGTTTACCAGACGCGGAAAAAGGGTCGAATAAAGTGTACGTGGGTTGAAAGGAGCAAGTGGTATGATTCAGGTAGTTAAAAGGGATGGGGAAGTTGCCGAGTTTAGTCTGAATAAGATAACAGAGGCCATCAAAAAGGCATTCAGGGCAACATCCAAAGATTACAACAATGAGATTCTGGAGTTATTATCCTTAAGGGTGACTGCGGATTTTCAGAATAAGATGAAGGATGGAAGGATTTCTGTGGAAGAAATCCAGGACAGCGTGGAGCATGTCCTTGAACAGACCGGATACACAGATGTGGCAAAGGCTTACATTTTATATAGGAAGCAGCGGGAAAAGATACGGAACATGAACAGCACGATCCTGGATTACAAGGACGTGGTGAACAGCTATGTAAAGGTGGAGGACTGGCGCGTAAAGGAGAATTCCACGGTTACCTATTCCGTGGGAGGGCTGATTCTCAGCAACTCCGGGGCCGTGACTGCCAACTACTGGCTCAGTGAAATTTACGACCAGGAGATAGCGGAAGCTCACCGCAATGCGGACATCCACATCCACGATTTGTCCATGCTTACCGGATACTGTGCGGGCTGGTCCTTAAAGCAGCTCCTTATGGAAGGCCTGGGAGGCATCACGGGAAAGATTACCTCCTCGCCGGCAAAGCATCTGTCCGTGCTCTGCAACCAGATGGTCAACTTCCTTGGAATCATGCAGAATGAATGGGCCGGAGCCCAGGCATTTTCTTCCTTTGATACATACCTTGCTCCCTTTGTAAAAGCAGATAATTTAAGCTATCCGGAGGTGAAAAAGTGCATTGAGTCCTTTATCTATGGAGTGAACACCCCCAGCCGCTGGGGCACCCAGGCACCTTTCTCCAACATCACCCTGGACTGGACTGTTCCGGATGACATGGCAGAGATGAATGCCATTGTCGGCGGTAGAGAGACGGACTTTAAGTATAAAGACTGCAAAAAAGAGATGGACCTGATTAACAAGGCATTCATCGAGACTATGATTGAAGGTGATGCCAACGGACGCGGGTTCCAGTACCCCATCCCCACCTATTCCATTACCAATGAATTTGACTGGTCAGATACAGAGAACAACCGGCTTCTGTTTGAGATGACATCCAAGTACGGAACGCCCTACTTCTCCAACTATATCAACAGTGATATGCAGCCAAGCGATGTCCGCAGCATGTGCTGCCGTCTCCGTCTGGACCTCAGGGAGCTGCGCAAGAAGACAGGCGGATTCTTCGGCTCCGGCGAGAGCACCGGTTCCGTGGGCGTGGTGACCATCAACATGCCAAGAATCGCTTACCAGGCCAAGGACGAGGCTGACTTCTATGCAAGGCTGGACCACATGATGGATGTGTCTGCCCGTTCCTTAAAGACCAAGCGCCAGGTCATAACAAAGCTTTTGAACCAGGGGCTGTATCCCTACACCAAGAGATATCTGGGCACCTTTGAGAACCATTTTTCCACCATCGGTCTCATAGGCATGAACGAGGCAGGCCTCAATGCCAGATGGGTCAGAAAGGATATGACTCACAGGGAGTGCCAGGAGTTTACCAAGAACGTGCTGAACCACATGAGGGAACGCCTGTCGGATTACCAGGAGCTGTACGGCGACCTTTACAACCTGGAGGCTACGCCGGCTGAGTCCACCACCTACCGTCTGGCCAAGCATGACAAGCAGCGCTATCCCGACATTATCACTGCCGGAGAAGAGGGGGATACGCCGTATTACACCAACAGTTCCCATCTTCCCGTGGATTATACGGAGGATGTATTTGACGCTTTGGACATCCAGGATGAGCTTCAGACCCTGTATACATCAGGAACTGTGTTCCACGCGTTCCTGGGCGAGAAGATGCCTGACTGGAAGGCCGCGGCCAATCTGGTGCGCACGGTTGCTGAGAACTACAAGCTGCCTTACTATACATTGTCGCCTACCTATTCCATCTGCAAGTGCCACGGATACTTGATTGGGGAGCATTTTACCTGTCCAATCTGCGGGGAGAAGGCAGAGGTCTACAGCCGTATTACCGGCTATTACCGTCCGGTCCAGAACTGGAACGAAGGCAAGACCCAGGAATACAAGAACCGTACCAACTACAACATAGGCCAATCCCAGTTAAAGCATGGCGTGTCCAGAATCACGGCAGATACCAGGGAGAGGACGGACATTGCCAGAACAGAGAGTTCCCATCAGGGGAAGGAGAAGGGAGGCGCCTTGACTCACCTGTATCTCTTTACCACCAAGACCTGCCCCAACTGCGTATCGGCAAAGGAGTTCTTAAAGGGACAGGATTACCAGATTATTGATGCGGAGGAGCGTCCTGACTTGGCGGAAAAATTCGGCATCATGCAGGCGCCTACCCTGGTGATTGTCAGTGACGGCATCGTGCAGAAGTTTGCCAATGCTTCCAACATCCGCAGGTTTGTGGAGCAGAATCATACAAGTACAGTAAAGGCATAAGGACCGGAAGATGGATACATTGTATATGTTTATGGGGGCTCTGTGCCTGGCAGAGGGTATATGTCTCTTTACAGGAAAGGATTTTCTCATGTTTATGGGCTCCACCAAAAAGGAGGACTACAACCTGGATAAGGTGTTTCAGGTGGAAAAGTGGATATTCCTTGTGGATGCTGCATGCAGCTTAGGAGTGGGCATGAACCGGTTTCCGGATGTGGCGGAAAACATACTGCTGGTTGTGTTCGGAGTCACATTGGCTGCCCATGTGTATGTGTTTAAGAGTAAAAAATTCCGGAAGGAAAATGAATAAGAATTCCTGATAAGACATCTTTGGTGAGAGGATGGGATTTTATCGGGAATGATGCGGACCGCCGCTCTCAGTGATTGGGAGCGGCGGTTTTTTCAGTGCGCCCGGCGGCGCACGTCTCTAACTGGTGAAAGTCCGGAATCCGCCCGGTGGTGGGAAGGATATAGCCGAAGGCAGGGGTGTTCATCGTGAGGTGTCGAGAGAATCAGAAGGGGAAAGTACACCCCCGACCCGGTAAGACGAGTGGAGATTCCCAAGCCAGACGGTGGAATACGAAAGCTGGGTATTCCAACCGTAAAAGACCGCATTTTCCAACAGGCCATAACACAGCGCCTTACACCGGTCTACGAGCCGTTGGTCTCGGAGAACAGTTACGGTTATCGCCCGGGAAGAAGCGCGAAAGATGCCATTCAGAAGGTGAAAGAGTATGCAGAGCAGGGATATATCCATGGGGTAGCATTGGACTTGTCGAAATACTTTGATACCCTGAACCATGAGATACTCCTGAATATCCTGCGCAGAAATGTGAGGGACGAAAGGGTAATCCAGTGGATTAAGAGGTACTTAAAGAGTGGCGTGATGGAAAACGGAGTAGTCATGGAAACAGAAGAAGGTTCGCCGCAAGGAGGAAATCTTTCCCCCCTGCTGGCAAACATCTATCTGAATGAGTTTGACCAGGAGTATCAGAAGCGTGGAATTGTATTTGTCCGTTACGCGGACGACATCGTGCTGCTGGCGAAAAGCGAGAGAGCTGCCAAGAGACTGATGGAGACGAGCACGAAATATCTGGAAGGGCCGCTGAAATTGAAAGTGAACCAAGAGAAAAGCCGTGTAGTCAGCGTGTTTGCAATCCGAACTTTTAAATTCCTTGGCTTTACATTGGGAAAGAACGGAAAGGGCATATATGTCCGGGTTCATGGAAAGTCATGGAAGAAAATGAAGTCAAAGCTGAAAGAACTTAGTTCCCGAAGGTCTGTTCAGAGCATACGCCCTGCATTAGCAAAGATAAAAGTGTATATGTGTGGCTGGCTGAATTATTACGGGATTGCGGAAATGAAGAAGCGGATAGAAGAACTCAATAAGTGGCTATACCACAGAATCCGAATGTGTATATGGAAACAATGGAAGAAACCGAGAACCAAGGTGAAGAACCTGCGGAAAATGGGAGTGCCGGAAGATTTGGCATGGCAGGCAGGAAACAGCCGGAGAGGATATTGGTTTACCACGCAAACGGTAGCGGTAAATATGGCAATGACAAAAGAAAGACTGATAAGCAGTGGCTTTTATGATTTAGCCACAGCTTATCAGTCAGTGCACGTCAACTGTTGAAACCGCCGTGTACCGAACGGTACGCACGGTGGTGTGAGAGGACGGCGGTTAATCACCGCCTCCTACTCGATTGAAGGATGGCTGTTGTGGTAAAAGTGCACAAAATAGTTGGGGTAAAATGCTGGATTTAAATAAAGTCACACATCATTACTTGACAAAAAGCTGTATAGCTATATACTAGTAGTATAGCTGTATAGCTAATGCCGTAAGTACATTGGAGGAGGTAAACATGAAAACTTTAAAGGAGAAGCTGAGAGACAGGGATGAATTGTCAGGGATGCATATATGCCTGACAGAACCCTGTATCAGTGAGATGTGTGCCGGATTGGGATATGATTTTTTGTGGATTGACACCGAGCACACAGCCATTGATTACCAGGTGCTGCTGTACCATCTGATGGGTGCAAAGGCAGGCGGTACGGATACACTGGTTCGTATTCCATGGAATAACCAGGTATTGGCAAAAAGAGTGCTGGAGATGGGCCCTACGGGAATCATCATTCCGATGGTCAATACAGCCCAGGAGCTGGACGCTGCCATGCAGGCCACCCTGTATCCGCCTTATGGGATTAGGGGATTTGGCCCCTTGCGGGCAGTGAGGTACGGGCTGGATGATGCGGATTCATTTATAGAGTCATCCAGGCAGCAGCTGGTCCGGTGTGTACAGATTGAGACAAAGACAGCAGTAAAGAATCTGAAAGAAATGGTCAAGAACCCTTATGTGGACTGCTTTATTCTGGGGCCCTGCGACTTGTCCGGCTCCATAGGGGAGCTGAACCGTGTATTTGAGGACCATACCAGCAGCCTGGTTGATGAGGCGGTGGCGATCATCAATGAGAGCGGAAAGTCTTCCGGCGTATCCACAGGCAGCGATGACCCGGAAATCATACGCTACTGGCATGAAAAGGGCATTAACGTGATATCGGCTGGTTCAGATTATGTACATATTATGGACGGCGCCCGAAAGGAACTAAACATGTTGAGACAGATTCAGGCAAAATAGGGAGGATAAACGCTATGAAGAAACGCATAATTAGTATCGCATTAGTGCTTGCAATGACCGCAGGTCTGGCTGCGTGCGGCCAAAAGACATCTGAGACAAAGAGCCCATCGCAGGCGCAGGCAAAGACAGAAGCAGCCCCTGATGCCTCAGAGCAGCCGCAGACAGATGCGGGCGCAGAGCTGCCGGAGGTAAAGCTGGTATTTTCCACACAGTCCAGCGGCGATGTAAATTATGTAAAGGCCATGCATATGATAGCAGATGAGATATCAGAAAAAACCAATGGTAAATTTACAATGGAAATCCACGAAAACGGAAGCCTGATGACCCAAGAGGGAGAGGTGGATGCTGTTGCCAGGGGAAGCCTTGACATGATGTTCAGCTCACCGTTCCTGATATCCGACCAGATGCCGTACCTGACTATGTTTACGGCAGCCTATATTTTTCAGAATGAACAGCACATGAGGGCAGTTATGGATGGAGAGATTGGCCAGAAGGTAGCGGATGATGTGGCTGAGAAATTAAATGTGCGCTGGCTGTCAGCACTTTACTGCGGAGCCCGCCATCTGGATATGAGGGATATTGGCAGAGAGATTACAAAACCGGAAGATTTAAACGGTGTCAATTTAAGGATGCCTAATTCTTCTGCATGGCTCTTTATGGGGAAGGCGCTGGGGGCTAATCCCACACCTATGGCTTACGCAGAAATATACCAGGGACTTCAGACAGGCGCCATTGACGGACAGGAGAATCCTCTGCCTACCACCATTGCACAGAAATGGTATGAGGTGACCAGCCAGATTGTTCTTACAGGTCATGTGATTGAGCCTATGTGCATCGCAATCAATGAGGAGAAATGGCAGTCTCTTCCCCAGGAATACAGGGATATCATGACAGAGGCAGTTAAGACAGCCACAGCGTGGTGCGATGAGGCAAACCTGAAGCAGGAACAGGAAGCAATTACGTTCCTGAAGGAGCAGGGATTAACGGTTATTGAACCGGACCTGAATGCGTTCATGGAGTATTCTGAGAACTATTATTTGAACGACAAGGATATGGTAAAAGATTGGGATATGGAATTGTATCATCAGATAAAGGATTTGAAATATTAATGAGAGGTATTCTGAATGGACGTATGGAAGAAATGCTTTCAGGCTGTCATGGATTTTATAGAGATTTACATGCCTATGTGCTGGTTTATTCTGCTGTTTGTGGCATTCATCCTGCAGATTATATCCAGATACATATTTAATAATCCCCTGGTATGGCCTTATGAGCTGGCGCAGATTTCCTATGTATGGATTATTACGTTGGGATGCTGCTATGCACAGCGGACAGATGATAATATTGTTTTTTCTGTAATTTATGAACTTGTGGGGGAGAAGGTCAGGAGGCTGTTCCGTTTCCTTCAGGATATCCTGATAGTTGGCCTGCTGGTCTATCTGGTACCGTCGGCACTGGAGTTTTACAGGTTTTATTTTACCAGGTACAGCACGGTTTTCAAGGTTCCTCTGGGATTTGTATATCTGGGATTTTTCGTGTTTCAGATTATTACCATTGTCCGGTACTGCGGGGACCTGGCAGGCTGTTATAAGGAATTTCGGAAAGGAGGAAAGGCAGTATGAGCCATGCCATGATGATTTCCCTTGGTTTGCTGGTGGTGTGTTTTGTCATCAGGATGCCGATAGCCATAGGAATGATTATATCCTCCACGCTCTATCTGGCTGTGAAAGGTATGGACCCCAGTGTGGTGGTGGAAATTTTTACCAGTAAGATGTACAATAACTTTATTCTGCTGGCAGTCCCGCTTTTTATCTTTGCTGCGAATATCATGAATTCCAGCAAGGTAACGGATAAGATATTTGACTTTTCCAAGGTTCTGGTGGGCCGGTGGAAGGGCGGCCTGGGACATGTGAATGTCATTGCATCCCTGATATTTTCAGGAATGACAGGTTCCGCGGTGGCTGATGCATCGGGACTTGGAATCATGGAAATTGAGGCCATGCGAAAGGAGGGATATGATGACGGGTTTAGCGCAGCCATAACAGCTGGTTCCGCTGTAATAGGCCCCATCTTCCCTCCCAGCATCCCCCTGGTAATATACGGGGTCATTGCAGGCGCATCCATCGGCAACCTGTTTCTGGCAGGCATGGTGCCTGGAATTATACTGGCCCTGGCTCTGTGTATTTATGTCTGCTATATTGCTAATAAGAGAAATTATCCCAGCGGAAGAAAATATGCCGGGATGGAATTCATCAAAATGACGGTGAGCGCGGTTCCTGCCCTCCTAACCCCCATCATCCTTCTGATGGGAATTTATACAGGCATCATGACTGCCACAGAGGCCGGGGCAGTGGCAGCCCTATACGCCCTGCTCATATCCGTTTTTGCGTACCGTTCCATAACACTGTCAGAGTTTATCCAGGTATTGAAGAATACGGTGAAGTCTACGGGACAGATTGGCATTATGCTGGGTGCTGCTTATGTGTTTTCTTATGTGATTGCAGTGGAGAATCTTCCGTCTCTGGCAGGAAATCTGATTCTGTCTTTTGCCACCACAAAGGTTTCCTTTCTTGTTTTTGTCAACATACTGCTGTTCATACTGGGGATGCTGCTGGATTCAGCTGTTTTACAGCTGGTATTGCTGCCTATCCTATGTCCGATAGCCCAGTCCTTTGGTATCGACATGGTTCATTTCGGGGTGGTGTTTACGCTGAATACCATGATTGGACTTTGTACACCGCCATTTGGCATGCTATTATTTATTGTGACAGGAATCAGCGGAGAGAAGATGAACACCATCATAAAAGAAGTCATGCCCATGGTTTTTGTGATGGTCCTGGTGCTGATACTTGTAACGTTTGTGCCGGATGTCATTATGTGGCTGCCGAGACTCTTTGGCCGATAAAATTCTTGTAACTTTTCTGTTGTTGTATTAAGATAAGTAGGAGGGGGACATGTAACCGCCGGGGTTTTTAGAATAATAAGATAGAGATGGGTAATGTATATGGAAGATCTGGATTTCAAAGTAAAGAAGAAAAATTTATATGAGACAGTGGCTGACCGTATGGAGGACATGATTCTGAGTAATTCGCTGCGGCAGGGGGAACGGCTTCCAAGTGAGCAGGAGCTGGCATTGAAATTCGGAATCAGCCGTAATGTCATGAGAGAATCTTTGAAACTGCTTAAGGAAAGACAGCTGATTGTGCAGAAGAACGGTGAAGGCACCTTTATAGCAAAGCCTGAAAGCGGAAGTGTTACAGAGATTCTCAACCGCATGCTGCGGCTGGATGATATCGGATATATGGATGTATATGAGATGCGCAAGCTGCTGGAGCCCTATGCCAGCAGGGTTGTGGCTGAAAAAAAGGATGATTTGGATTTTGAGAAGCTGGAACAGTATCTGCAGGGAATGATTGAAAGTAAGGATGTATGGGATAAACGCATTGACTATGACATCCAGTTTCATATCTGTATAGCCGAGGCAACCGGAAATCCGCTGCTGATTTGTTTCATTAACTCCATGGTGAGTCTTTGGAAGACAATTCTGCTGAGAGGAATTGTAACGCAGCAGGAGGGACACCAGGATGGAATTGAATTCCACAAGAGAATCATTGACAGCCTGAAACGAGGAGATCCGGATGAAGCGGAAGCAGTCATGAGGGCTCATATTGAGAAGTCCGCCAAGATGTGCTGGGTGGAAGATGTGCAGTGATGATATAAAAAATGTATAAAGGACAGCCTGACAGGTATTTTTACCAAGCGGCTGTCCTTTTTCCATATAAGATGCTCAGGCTGTGTCTTCCTGAATACTACCCCTGAGCTTATCCACTGCGTCCATAAACCGTTTATTATCATGAAACTGTTTATAATACCCATCATCCAGCAGACTCTTCAGGAACAATTCACGCATTTCCTTTGTGGCGGCAGGATGTTCCCCGTCTATCTTTACCGCAGGAGAGAACAGGATGGGATTGGGCTTCTGGACAGTGCCGGTGATGGCGTCCACAAACTGAATCATGCTGTCCAACGCCTGCTGGTCTTGTCCGGCCCGCTGGTAAGCCTGGGCAAAGAAGCCGGGACTCATGCCGTTTCCAACGCCCAGCAGCTCCTCCAGCTGGCGGTAAATAACGCACAGTTCCAGTGTCCTTGCGGTGTCTGGGGTCATTTCCGGGTTCATCATCTGAATCAGGAAGTTTTGTACCTGGCGTGTCAGCACATACAGGCGTTTCTGTATGACCTCCAATGCCTGGGAAGCTTCTCCTTTTTTCAGGTACAGCATGGCCCAGATAGAGGTGGAGTCAGTGGTGTGCTGGGGCAGTTCCTTTAAAAGGCTCTCTGCCTTCTCCAGCTCGCCTTCCGAAATGGCGATGGAGGCCAGGTGGGATACTGCCGCCTGCCAGCAGGCAGCGGCGCCGCTTGCCCGCACGTCCTCTAAAAGCTGTTTCTTCTGTTTCGTCCAGCCATTCCTAATCTCTTGGGGCTGGGCGGGAAACAGCATCGCGAACAGGTCAAACAGGGTAACTGCCCTGGACTTTAAGGGGATACTTGAGGGATAGGTATGCAGAAGTGACTGTACCATGCCGTCCGCAGCTTCATACCCATGGTTTCTGGCTGTCTCAACGATTTCGTTCAGCCGGGCGTCAATCTGTTCTTCTGTAAGAGTTTCCTCAAACTGCAGCAGGGTATCCACATTGGTTTCCAGAGCGCGGGCCAGAGGGCATAAAAGTGAAATGTCCGGGCAGGAGGCGCCTGTCTCCCATTTGCTGACAGCAGGAGGCGATACGCCCAGGGAAAGGGCCAGCTGCTCCTGCGTCATGGATTTGGCTCTGCGCAGTGACGCAATGCGCGGACCTAGTTTTATATCCATCTTATAATCTCTCCTTCGCTAAAACATATTTGTCCGGCCGGATATGGTTAGTATAAACCATAGAACGGCGCTGCACAATGGAGGCGCCGTTAAACAGCGGGAGGATTTTCTTAACTGATGGTTAAGTATGGAAGCATGAACCTGTCTATAACTGGGACAGAAGCCGGTTATCCTCCGCGGCCTTCCTGAAAAATTCCAAAAACAGACTGGTGGACAGTTTAAACCGGGTATCCTTACGGAAAATGGTATAGAGCTGCCGCTTCAGTCCCGGATGATCCAGAAGGGGAACCTGCTTTAAAAGGCCCAGCTCCAGTTCCTGGCGCACCGCATACTCAGACATGATGGAAATTCCCTGGTGGTTGCGTATCCCGCGTTTGATGGCCTCGATGTTGCCGGCCACATAAAGCCTGGAAGGTTCTAAGGAAAGGCGGCCCTCCTTTTCCAGATAATTCACCAGGGACGTATTGGGATTGGATATCAGCAAGGTTTCTTCCGTGATTTCTTTAAAGAGAATCCCCCTTTTTTCCGCCCACGGGTGCTGGGGATGGACTACCAGCACAAGGGGGTCCTCCATCAGCGGCTCGCAGCAAAGCACGTCCGTGCCCACCGAGGCGGGCTGGGAGATAATGCCCAGGGAGAAATTTCCCCCAATCACATCTGATATGGCGCTGCGGGTGTACTGGATGTGGTTGATCACTGTTATGTAGGGATAGGACTGGCGGAACAGGTAAATCAGCGAGGGTATGATGTAGGTTCCGGGCGTGCTGGAGGAGGTGATCCGTATCTCGCTTTCCTCCATCAGCCTGGTCTGCAACAGGTGTTCCGACGCAGACTTCCAGGTATTCACCATCTGCCTGGCATAGGGCAGGAAAATCTCTCCCTCTCTGGTCAGCTCCACACGCCGGCCGCAGCGTTTGAACAGGCCGCATTCCAGGGCTGTTTCCAGTCGCTTGATGCGCATGGAGACCGCTGCCTGGGTACAGAACAGGCTTTCTGCCGCTTTTGTGAAATTCTTATGCTTCTCCACCTCCAGAAAACTCTCCAAGGATTCCAAATCCATGTGTGTTTCCTCCAATCCATAAACATTATTAATTGTATTTTAGCGGAAACAGAGGAAAAAGTATAGGATTTTTAATGAGAAATCAAAGGGAAAAAGCCAACTATAAAGAAGTCTTATGGGAGGCGGGACTAAAATGGTAACTATAACGTTCTGTTATGACAGGATATAAGGATTATTGATTGGATCTGACCAGGGATTAAGACTACAATGGTAACATCAAAGCAATACAAAATCAAACAGAGTACCGGAGACGGTACAAAAAGGAGAGTGGGTATTTTGAGCAGCGTACCGGCAAAGGTAAAAAAACAGAAAAGCCCTTTTGAAATGCGCATGGCGTATTTCGGGCTACCGGCAGCGTTGGTGGCACTGACGCTGATTTGGACCATGAGGACTCCCGCGGGACTGTCCTATTCAGGCAAGATGGCCATGGGCATCTTTGCGTTTGCACTGATTCTGTGGGTGAGCAACGGGATTCCAAACTATGTAACTTCACTGATTGTGATTTTTCTGCTTCCGGCAGCAGGGGCCTGGACAGAAAAAGCCACCCTGGGCGTGTTTGGCTATGAAGTAATCTGGCTGATGATAGCAGCCTTTGTCATTGCTTCGGGCATGGAAAAGAGCGGACTTGCAAAACGTCTGGCATTGTTTCTGGTCACGCGGTTTGGAAAGAGCGTCAACACAGTGCTGATTGTGCTGATGGTAACCAATTTCCTCATTGCCTTTGTGGTGCCGTCCACAACAGCCAGGGCTGTGATGCTTCTTCCCATTGTCATGATGATTATGGAGGTCTTTGAGGTGGGAAACACTACGCCCCAAGACCGGAATTTTGGAAAGCTTATGGCATTGCAGGGGATACAGGCCAACAACCTTTCCACCGGAGCCATTGTGACGGCTACATCCTCCCAGATTCTGGCTATCAGCTTTATCAAGGACCTGACAGGTACGGAGATTTCCTGGATGAAGTGGTTCATTGCCTCTGCTCCGGTTGCCATTATCACACTGGCAGCCAGCTTCCTTATCGGAAAAATGCTCTTTAAGACGGGAAACCGTTCTGCTTCCGCGGAGAAGATGACGGCCCTGGAGGAAGAGTACAAGGGACTGGGAAAAATGAACGGAGTGGAAGTGCGGGCCCTGATTATCTTTCTTATCACCATCTTTTTGTGGGCAACAGACGAGTACCATGGAGCCATGTTTGGTTTCGACATATCCCTGGTTGTGGTAGCCATTGTGTCGGCAGCCATCTTCCTCATGCCCCATGTAGGGATATTGACCTGGAAGGAAGCAAAGATACCCTGGGATCTGATGATTTTCAGCTGCGGCGCTTATGCGGGAGGGCTGGCCCTGGACGATACAGGCGTGGCTACCTGGGTCTTAAACAGCGTGTTTGACAAGCTGGGAGTGGAGCATATGAGCTTCATGGTTCTTTACGCGGTAATTATTTTTATTGCAAGCTTCTCCCACTTTGTGTTCACCAGCAAGACGGTTCGTACCATCATTCTGATTCCCACCATTATATCCATTGCGCAGGTGGCGGGATTCAATCCTGTGGCCCTGGCCCTGCCGGCGTCCTTCATGATATGCGATACCATCACGCTTCCGCCTCACAGCAAGGTGAACCTGACATATTACAGCACAGGAAAATTCACGGTCCTGGAGGAAATGACATACGGTGTCCTGACCCTGCTGGCAAAATGGGGCATTATGGTGGCGGCGTCATTTACCTGGTTTAAAATGATAGGGATTATGTAGGAGGTCAATATGAAGGGAAAAGGATATATTACGTTTATGGTGGCAGCAGCACTCAGCATGGGCCTTGCGGTCACTGCCATGGCGGAGGAATCAGGCAGTGGGGAACCGGGCGGTGCGCAGCTGGGAACCATGATAGAGATGGCGGACAGGTTGGCGCCGGAGGGGGAGGATGCAGCTGTTATCTCCCATATAAAAGGCGTGACCGACAGCCAGGGACGTCTGGCAGTACCAATGTACCAGGATGCAGAGCTGGTGTCTGTCCAGGAAGGGGCAGGTACCCTTAAGGGTGAACCGAAGGAGCAGCATTCAGGCATGACATCTTATCTGGTAGCGGATTTTGATGAGGCGGATTTTCCGGTGGAACTTACCCTGAACTGGCACCAGGAAGGGACTTACAAGATGAAGGCGGCCAAGACAAGCGGCACAGCCCCGGGCAATCTGAAGGCAGTTACATATTCCATGGTAAACACGGCACCGGTGTCAATCGGTTCCTACAGCCTGGAACTGGCGGTGCCAGAGGGATATGAACTGGCGGGAATCGTTGGATACGACCCCGAGGAGGAGTATGGCATATTTACGGACCAGGGCGTAAAGTACGGCGCCTATGTGTTTGGGGAGGTTCCCGTTGGCCGGGAATGTGAGATGACGGTGAATATAAAGAAAGCAGGAGGCAATCTGGCGCTGTCCATGTGGGGAGCCACGATTCTGATTTCAGCTTATTTCCTGTATAAAAATAAGGGGATGCTGAAGGAGGCAAAGGAACTGGCTGCGAAAAAGAAGATGGGAGGCAACTCATAATGAGAAAGAAACAGGGATTATTAATCATCATGGACGGCCTGGGAGACAGACCGGATCCGGTGCTGGGGGGAATGACGCCGCTTGAGAGCGCCTCCACCCCTAATATGGAGCGTCTGCTTCAAATGGGTATGTGCGGAAATGTATACCCCATTGCGCCGGGGATTCCCGTGGGCACGGATGTGGGCCATCTGCAGATATTCGGCTATGACAGCAGCAGGGTGTATAGAGGCAGGGGACCCTTAGAGGCCAGCAGTGGTGGGCTGGAGCTGATGGACGGGGACGTGGCGTTCAGAGGAAATTTTGCAACTGTTACAGAGGATATGGCGGTGGTGGACCGCAGGGCCGGGCGAATCAGCCAGGGTACGGAGTTTCTGGCACAGGCCGTAAACGGCATGGTGCTGTCTGACGGGACCCGGGTGCTGGCAAAAGAACTGACGGAGCACCGGATTGCAGTGGTTCTCAGAGGAGAGGGATTAAGCGATGCTATCAGCTGTACGGACCCCGGTACCACGGAGGAGGGGAAGAAGGTATCGGGCCCCAGGGCTTTGGACGGCAGTGAGAAGGCGCAGAAGACAGCAGATGCCCTGTGGGAATTCACAAAAAAAGCATACGGCATCTTAAAGGAGCATCCCATTAATAAGGAGAGGATCCAAAAGGGGCTTAAGCCGGCCAATATCATCCTGACCAGGGGAGCCGGACAGAAGACGGAGATGGTTTCCCTGAAGGACAGGTACAAAATCAGGGCCGCCTGTGTGGCAGGAGATAAAACAGTGGGAGGTATTGCCCGGCTGGCAGGTATGGATTACTATATCAGGGACAGCTTTACAGGAAGCTTTGACACGGACCTTATGGGAAAGGCCAGGCTGGCGGCAGAGCTTCTAAAGGAAAAGAAATACGACTGGGTGGTGCTCCATATCAAGGGCACGGATCTGGCGGGCCACGATAACCGTCCGGATAAGAAGAAGGAGATTGTGGAACAGACAGACCAAATGCTGGGCTATCTTCTTAATGAGCTGGATTTGGAACAATGCTATATTTCCTTTACGGCAGACCATTCCACACCCTGTAAGGTGGGGGATCACAGCGGGGATGGCGTCCCCACCTTTATTGCCGGCGGCGATGTCAGGCGGGATAAGGTGGATATGGCCGGGGAACGCTACTTCATGGAGGGAGCCCTGGAGGGGCTGACAGCCAACGATATATTCCGGCTCCAGATGAACTACATGGGATTCATGGAAAAGGTGGGATCCTGATAACAAAACTGTGATAGAAAGAAGGCCTGAGGCGGCGAAACTGCTGCTTCAGGTCTTGAGGTTTGTGTAGGTTCAGGTCTTGGGTTTGCCAACTTGACACGGGTCGGGAATCATGGTACGATAAAACATATTCTTTTGTAGGATAAGACGGTAGAGCAATCTGCCGTTTTTTACATTTGGTACGTCGGAAAAGCCCCCGCCTTCATGACAAGGGGCAGGAGCTTTTAGACGTGCCGGAGTGCTTTGGGAAACATCTGCCCGCTTTTTATCAATCCACTTTTGCTTTGTCCAGCGCCGTGTTGATGGCATTCAGGAGGGCAGTGGAGGTATAGCGGGAGGTGCTGGGATATGTAAGGTTCTCCGTGGACTGATTGCTTATAATCTGGCTGGCCAGATCATCCAGGGTGGGCTGCATCAGCGGGTACATGGTGGTGACAGCCTCGCTTAAGGGAACCAGGTCAATGGAGGTGATGCGGTTCTTATCCACAGTTACCTTTACATTCACATCTTCGCTGCCAAGGGTCAGTGCCGCGCTGTATACGCCCGGCAGGTAGCCGGCAGGTTCAGCGGAAACGGAAACGTTGTCCTTCCCAGGCCGGAACATGATGAAACAGAGGGTAATTAAAAGGATGGCAAGGCCTACGAAGATTGCGGTGTAGATGATTTCCTTCATCCTTAGTACCACAATTTTGGTTTTAGAGCTCATAGTCAGGACCTCTAAGATAGTTTGTTAAAGCTTATGTTGCAGGGCGGGGAAATATGAGAAGTTTTCGTTGTCCCGTCTGCTGGAAGGAGAGAGAAAAGTGGCGTTGCAGTTTATATTGGGAGGAGCAGGCTCAGGAAAGACCAGAATGCTCTATGACCGGGTCATAAAGGAGTCCATGGAGCATCCGGAACAAAAGTACCTGGTTGTGGTGCCGGAGCAGTTTACCATGCAGACACAGAAGGAAATCATCCGTCTCCATCCCAGACACGGGATTATGAATATAGATATCCTCAGCTTTAAGCGTCTGGCTTACCGGGTATTCGAGGACCTGGGGGTCAGAATCCCGGTTGTGCTGGATGATATGGGAAAATCCATGGTGCTGCGCAAGGTGGCCGGGTTAAAGAGAGGAAAGCTGTCCCTCTACAGTGGGCATCTGGAGCAGACCGGCTTCATCGGCCAGCTTAAGTCACAGATCTCGGAGCTGTACCAGTACGGTATCACACCGGATATGCTGAGGGACGTGCGGGGGGAGGCGGATTCTCCTCTTCTGGCCCAGAAGCTTGAGGACCTGGAGGTAATTTACAGCGGTTTCAGGGAGTATATAGAGAGCCACTATATCACGGCTGAGGAGATTCTGGACATCCTGTGCAGGGAGCTTCCAAAGTGGGAACCCCTCAAAGACAGCATCATTCTTCTGGACGGATATACCGGCTTTACTCCGGTCCAGTACAGGCTGGTGGAGCTGTTCCTGATGCACGCCAGGGAGGTGGTATGTACGGTTACCATTGATTCCAGGGAAAACGCCTACAAGGAGAGCAGTATCCAGCATCTGTTTTATATGAGCCGTCATACGGTGTGCCGCGTGGCCTCCATGGCAAAGCAGCATGGAATCCCGAAGAAGGAGGACATAATCTGCAGCCGGCGTCCGGCCTGGAGATATGATGAGAGCCCGGAACTGGATTTTCTGGAACAGAACCTGTACCGGTACTCCGGCAGGACCTGGGAGGGAAAGGAAGAGCGCATCCAGGTGTACAAGGGACGCAACCCGGCAGGGGAGGCTGCCTACGTGTGCAGCAGGATTGAGCAGATGATAAAGGAGGAAGGGATGCGTTACCGGGATGCCGCCGTCATTACCGGGGACCTTCCATCCTATGGACGGGAGCTGGCCCACCAGTTTGATGAGGCCGGGATTCCCTATTTCCTGGATGATAAGAAGAGTATTCTGGAAAATCCCATGGTGGAGCTGATACGGGCAGCGTTAGAGATGGTGAAGGATTTCTCTTATGAGAGCGCGTTCCGGTATCTGAAAACAGGACTGGTGTATGATAAGGCTGGGAGTACAGAGGAGAGAGCGGCGGCAGATACAGCGGCAGATACGTCCGGGGATGCAGGGGAGGCAGATGCTGGGAGCGGATTCAACGGTTCCAGGGAACATGCAGAGCAGATGACGGACCGGCTGGAAAATTATGTGCGGGCCCTGGGCATCCGGGGGTGGAAGCGCTGGGATTCCTGTTGGGAACGGCAGTACAGAGGCGGTGAAAAGCTGAACCTGAAGGAGCTGAACCAATACCGCATGTGGATACTGGAGCCTCTGCGGCCTCTGCGGGAGGCATTTAAGGCAGAGGGAGCCACCATTGCCTCTGTGACGGCAGCTCTTCGCCAGTTCCTGGAGCATATGGAGCTGAGGGAAAAGCTGGAGGAGTACAGGGATTTCTTTCTGGAGCGAAAAGAGCCGGGGGATGAGAACCTGGCCAGGGAATACGGCCAGGTCTATGACCGCGTACTGGAACTGTTTGAGCGGCTGGAAGGGCTTTTGGGCGCGGAAAAAGCGGATATGAAGAACTATATCCAGATTCTGGACGCCGGTTTCCAGGAAATCCAGGTGGGTGTGATTCCGGCCACGGTTGACCAGGTTATGGTGGGTGATATCACCCGAAGCCGTCTGGAAGCAGTGAAGGTACTGTTTTTCGTAGGAGTAAACGAGGGAACGGTGCCCCAGAGAAAGAACGGGGGAAGCCTTTTATCGGACCGTGACAGGGCGGCTCTCAGGAAAATGGATATAGAGCTGGCTCCCACGGTAAAGGAGGATGGCTGCATCCAGAAATTTTATCTGTATCTTATGATGTCAAAGCCCTCCCGACAGCTGGTGCTCACCTATGCCGGACTTACGCCGGACGGCAAGAGCCAGAGACCCTCCAATCTTATGGGAGAAGTGGGAAAGCTGTTTCCCGGAATGAAAACCCTGGACGAGCATTCCGTGGAATGGCCGGTGCGGACCGGGAGGGATGCCAGGGAGCTGCTTATACAGGGGCTTCGGGGAATGCAGGAACAGGGGGAGGATGACAGGGAGCGGGAGGACGCTGCCTTTATGCAGCTCTTCCAGCATTTTTATACATCGCAGGAGCACCGGGATAAGGTGAGGCAGCTGGTGGACGCTGCTTTTTATTCCTATGAGGAAAGGGGAATCGGACGGGCAGCTGCCAGAGCCCTTTACGGCAGGGAACTGCAGGGCAGCGTAACCCGGCTGGAGCAGTTCGCCTCCTGTGCCTACGCCCATTTCCTGCGGTATGGTCTGGAACTGATGGAGCGGCAGGAGTACGAGCTGGAGGCAGTGGACATGGGCAACCTGTTCCACCAGTCCATCGACAGATGCTTTGCCTCCATGAAGGACAGAGGGCAGGATTGGCGGGAGCTGACCGAAGAGGGGAGAAAGAGCCTTGTAAAGGAATGCGTGACCCAGGTAACGGAGGAATACGGCAACACAATCATGTCCAGCTCAGCCCGCAACGCGTATCTGGCAGGCAGGGTGGAACGGATTACGGACCGCACCATATGGGCTCTGGCAGAGCAGGTGAAAAAGGGGGACTTTGAGCCGGTGGGATTCGAGGTGTCCTTTTCAGCCATTGATAACCTGAAGGCCATGCGCATCGGTCTGTCAGAGGATGAAGAGCTGCAGCTTCGCGGACGTATTGACCGCATGGACCTGTGCAGGGATGAGGACCATGTCTATGTAAAGATTATTGACTATAAGTCAGGAACCACATCCTTTGACCTGGCTGCCCTGTTTTATGGATTGCAGCTTCAGCTGGTGGTCTATATGGATGCGGCGGTGGAGATGGAGGAGAGGAGACATCCGGACAAGGAGGTGGTTCCTGCCGGTATCTTCTACTACCACATAGGTGACCCGATAGCGGATAAGCAGGAAGGAATGGATGAAAGGGATATCGAAAAACAGATATTAAAGCAGCTCAGGATGAACGGTCTGGTAAACAGTGAACTGGATATTATCCGGCATCTGGACCGGGAGATAGAGAAGGAATCCGATGTGATACCCGTAGCGATTAAGGATGGCTATGTCCAGGAAAGCCGCTCGTCCGTGGCCAGCACCAGACGTTTTCAGGATCTGCGCCGGTTTGTGAACCGGAGGCTCAGGGAAGCGGGGCAGGATATACTGATGGGAAATGTGGACTTAAAGCCTTACAAACAGGGAAACAGGACAGCCTGCGACTATTGCCCCTACCATGCAGTGTGCGGGTTCGATACCAAGACAGCAGGCTATGGATACCGCAAGCTCAAGGGACTTAAGCCTGAGGAAATCTGGGCGGAATTGGAATCTGAAGGAGACGAGGAAACAGATGGCAGTGAATTGGACCAGTAAACAGCAAGAGGTTATAGACAGCAGAAACAGGAACCTTCTGGTGTCCGCGGCAGCGGGCAGCGGTAAGACGGCCGTGCTGGTGGAACGTATCATCCAGATGATAAGCGAAGGAGACCGCCCACTGGATATTGACCAGCTGCTGGTAATGACGTTTACCAATGCAGCTGCGGCTGAGATGCGGGAGAGGATAGGCGCCGCAGTGGAGCAGAAGCTGAAGGAACGTCCTGAGGATGAGCATCTGTGGCTCCAGGCAGCCCTGATCCCCCAGGCCCAGATTACCACCATTGACAGCTTCTGCCTGAATATCATCCGCAGCCATTATAACAGCCTGGACATAGATCCGGCCTTCCGTATCGGGGATGAGGGGGAGCTGTCCCTTCTGCGGGGGGACTGCATGGGGGAAATGCTGGAAAACTGTTACGATGAGGCGGATGAGGAGTTTGGAAGGTTCGTGGAGCATTTCGGACGGGGAAAGTCAGACAGGGGAATTGAGGATGTGATTCTCCAGGCATGGCAGTTTTCCCAGAGCCATCCATGGCCGCAGGAATGGCTTGCAGCCTGTCAGAAGGAGCTGGAGGAGGAAAGCATCGGGGAAATGGAGGAAAGCCCCTGGATGGTGTTCCTGATGGAGGATGTGGCCAGACAGATGGCAGAGCTTTCCGGGCAGCTGGGGGAAGCCCTTAATGTGTGCCTGGAGGAAAACGGCCCCCTGGCATACGAGCCCATGCTCATAAGCGACAGAAGTAAAATCGAGGCCATAGGAAGGGCCGCTTCCACAGGCAGCTTTGAAGCCCTGTATAACAGCCTGCAGAACATGAGCTTCGACCGGCTGGCATCCATCCGGAGCAAGGATATTGACGGTGATAAGAAGGCATTTGTAAGCGCATGCAGGGACCGGATCAAGAAGGCCGTGGCAAAATGCAGGGAGCTCTACGGCCAGCAGAGTCCGCAGGAAGTCGTGGAAAGCATGAGAGGGACCAGAAGGGTCATCCGGGAGCTCTTAAGGCTTACAGGCATGTTCGACCAGGCATACAGGGATGCCAAGCGGGAGCGGAACGTGCTGGATTTTAATGATTTGGAGCATCTGGCGCTGGAGGTTCTGTATGTGCGGGAGGAAACCGGAAACGGGGAAGAAAGGGTTTCCCGTCATCCGTCCCAGGTGGCAGACGAGCTCAGCCGGCAGTATGAGGAGATATTGGTGGACGAATACCAGGACAGCAATTATGTCCAGGAAGCATTGATCACCAGCATTTCCAGGGAGCGGTTCGGTTATCCCAACGTATTTATGGTGGGGGATGTGAAGCAGAGCATATACAGGTTCCGTCTGGCCAGGCCGGAGCTTTTTATGGATAAATATGAAAAATATTCCAGGCAGGGCGGACCGTACCAAATGATTGAATTACAGCAGAACTTCCGGAGCAGGGAGTCTGTGCTGACCAGTGTCAATGATGTGTTTTATCAAATCATGACAAAGAATCTGGGAGGAATCACATACACGCCTGAGACAGCCCTTTATCCCGGAGCGGTATTTGAGGAAGTGAACAGGAAAACGGTTTGTGGCCCGGGACTGGAAGAGGGGGAGTCTGACACGCAGGAATCCGGCCCTGTTTCCTTCCTTGCAGGAACGCCTACGGAGCTTCTCATGGTGGATACGGGTGCGGAAGCACTGAAGCAGCTGGATGAAGACTCCCTTGATTATACGGCAAAAGAGCTGGAAGCCAGACTGATTGCCGGAAGGATACGCCAGCTGGTAAGCCAAGGCCAGGGGATTTTGGTGTGGGACAAATCCAGGGGAGCTTACCGCAGGGCCCGTTACGGCGACGTGGTTATCCTGCTCAGAAGCATGACGGGATGGTCGGAGGTATTTGTAAATGTGCTGATGAATGAAGGCATCCCGGCTTTTGCCCAGACCAGGACAGGATATTTCAACACGGTTGAGGTGGAGACGGTTCTCAGCCTTCTGTCTGTTGTTGATAATCCCATGCAGGATATTCCGCTGGCAGCCGTTATGCGCTCGCCCATTGTGGGGATGGATGATGAGGAGATGGCCTGGATGATGGCCGCCTACAAGCGGAATTCCCAAAAGGGCCAGGACCGGGGCGTATACGGGGCATGGAGGCTCTGGCTGGAGGAAGGGCCGGTGCCGGAGGAAGAACTGGAGCAGGAGGAAGGACTGAGGCCGGGAGAAGGGCCGGGGCCGGAGGAAGAACCGGAGCAGGAGGAAGGTCTGGGGCCGGGAAAAGGGCCGGGGCCGGAGGAAAATCCTGACAGGGAAGAAGGTTTAATCACAGTGGGATTATGCAGCATACCGGCAGAGGCAGCCCATTCCATTTCCCTTAAATCCCTTAAGCTGTCACTCCTTATGGAACGGCTGCGGGGGGAGGCAAGGCATCTGCCTATCCATGAGCTGCTGTACCGGGTATACAAGGAGAGCGGATATTACGACTATGTATCCGCCATGCCGGCCGGGGAGACGAGACGGGCCAACCTGGACATGCTGGTGGAAAAGGCAGCTGCCTATGAATCCACCAGCTACAAGGGTCTGTTTCATTTTGTAAGGTACATTGAAAAACTGAAGAAATTTGATACGGATTTCGGTGAGGCCAGCGTGGCCGGTGAGCAGGACAATACGGTGCGCATCATGAGTATTCACAAGAGCAAAGGTCTGGAATTCCCAGTGGTATTTCTGGCTGGCCTGGGAAAGCGGTTTAACAAGCAGGATGCGTACGGACAGATTCTTCTGGATGCGGATTTAGGGGCTGCGGCAGATTTCCTGGACCTGGAGCTGCGGGTCAAGGCGCCGACTCTTAAAAAGCAGGCATTGAAGCGCCGGCTGGAGCTGGAAACAATGGGGGAGGAGCTCAGGGTCCTTTATGTGGCCATGACCAGGGCCAAGGAAAAGCTGATTATGACAGCCGCGGATAAGTCACTGGAGAATAAGCTGGGAAAATGGAAGGACATTCCCCTGTCCCAGGGCCAGCTGCCCTATACCATACTGGCTTCAGCCAATTCCTGCCTGGACTGGCTCCTTATGGCCCAGCCCGCTATTCCTGCCGCCCACATGGAAATGCGTCAGATTCAGGTAAAAGATCTGATTGGCGAGGAAATTACCCGGCAAATCATACGGAAGATGAAAAAGGAAGACCTTCTGAACCTGGATGGGGAGAGGGTGTATGATGCAGCATTTGGAACACATCTCAGAAAAGTCCTGGAATATGAATACCCTTATGAATCAGATACCGGACTGTACGCTATGGTGTCTGTATCCGAGCTCAAAAAACAGAGCCAGATAGGACGGGCAGAGGATGCCATTGGCACGGACCGTGACAATCTGGAGGGGGCAGCCCTTGGTGAGCTGACGGCGCTGAGGGGAAAACAGGATGTGGCAGGCTCCGGATTCAGGGAATCAGGAGAACAGAATAAACCATCTTCATCCGGCCCAAACCGCGGAGCTCTGCGGGGAACCGCATACCACGCGGTTCTGGAGCATATCCGGTTCCATGAGATACACAGCCTGTCAGAGGTAAAGCCGGTGGTGGATGAGCTTCTGGAGAACGGATTTCTGGACCAGGAAGCCCGTGACTTTATTAATCCCAATGTCATATGGAATTTCCTGTCCAGTTCCTTGGGGACGCGTATGGCGAAAGCACAGGCAGAGGGACGCATCCATAAGGAGCAGCAGTTTATCATAGGCATACCTGCCAGGGAAATGGGCCTTGGTGATTCCGACGAGCTGGTACTTATCCAGGGAATCATCGACGCCTATCTGGAGGAAGAGGACGGACTGGTCCTTATTGACTATAAAACAGACCATGTGCCGGAGGGAAGTCCGGAACAAGGGGAAAAGATGCTGGCAGAGCGCTACAGAGTCCAGCTGGACTATTATGAGCGCGCATTGACCCAGCTGACTGAGAAACATGTAAAAGAGCGCATTATTTATTCCCTTGCGCTTCAGATGAGTATAAACGTATGAAAGAAGGAATAAGGATGAATCAGAAAAGAGAAATAAGAACCGTATCCCTCATTGGACTGGGAGCCATTGGCTGTTTCCTGGCCAGTCATCTGGGGCCTCTGATGGGAGATAATCTGCGTGTGATTGCAGGGGGCAGCCGCCGTGAACGTCTGGAACAGGAAGGCGTCATGGTCAATGGGGTCCGCCACCATTTCAACATCGTATCCCCGGAGGAAACCTGCGGTCAGGATTATCCGGATTTAGCTATTATCATCACCAAGTTTCCTGCCCTGTCCCAGGCTTTGGAGGACATGAGAAACCAGATTGGGCCGGATACCCTTATCATGGCCCCGTTAAACGGGGTGGAGGCAGAGGAAAAGGTGGCAGCGGTATTTGGATGGGATAATCTGCTGTATTCCCTGGCAAAGGTAAGCGTGGTCATGAAGGACGGGTGCGCCTCCTTTAATCCAAAGGTTGCCCGGATTGAAATGGGGGAGAAGCACAATGAGACAGTGTCCCCCAGGGTACAGGCTGTGAAGGAGCTGTTTGAGGGGGCGGGCATACGTACCGTTGTTCCGGAGGATATGGAGCGGGCCATCTGGTATAAATACATGTGCAATGTCAGTGAGAACCAGAGCGCCGCTGTCCTGGGCATCCCCTTTGGGGCCTGGAGTGTCAGCGCAGATGCCAATTTTATCCGTGAGAAGCTGATGAGGGAGGTCATAGCCATTGCGCAAAAGAAAGGAATCGACCTCTCGGAAAAGGATATGGAAAAACAGGCCAGCGTGCTTAAGGACGTGCCTCCTAAAAATAAACCGTCCACCCTCCAGGACATTGAGGCAGGCCGCAAGACCGAGGTGGAAATGTTCGGAGGCACCATCATCCGTATGGGCCGTGAGCTGGGAGTGCCTACGCCTTATAATGAAATGTTCTACCATGGAATTAAGGTGCTGGAGCAGAAGAATGAGGGGTTGTTTTAAGAAAAATACGGTGTCACCTGCGCTGGGGAGAGGCAGATGGAAATAAGAAAAGACGGATGACCATTCCCACGGTCCATCCGTCTTTCCTTATTTCCTGCCTATATAGCCACAGGAATCTTCCCGCTAAAGGTGTGATACTGATAATGTTCCAGCCGGAAGCTGTCAGTGGTGAACTGATAGAAATTCTGGATGGAAGTGTCCATGGACAGGGTTGGACCTGGGTAAGGCTCCCGTTTCAGCAACTCCTCCACCATGGGTATATGCCGGTCGTAGATATGGGCGTCTGCAATAACATGGACCAATTCACCGGGTTTCAGGCCGCTTACCTGCGCCAGCATGTGGAGCAGGACCGCATACTGGCATACGTTCCAGCTGTTGGCTGTCAGCATATCCTGGGAGCGCTGGTTTAAGATACCGTTCAGGGTATTACCGGAGACATTGAAGGTCATGCTGTAGGCGCAGGGATAGAGGTTCATTTCGCATAGATCATGGTGGTTGTAGATATTGGACATGATCCGGCGGCTTAAGGGATTGTGCTTCAGGTCATACAGGATGCGGTCTACCTGGTCAAAATCCCCTTCCTTATAATGGTGCTTTACACCCAGCTGGTAGCCGTAGGCCTTGCCTATGCTGCCGTTCTCATCTGCCCATGAATCCCAGATGTGGCTGTTCAGGTCATGGATGTTGTTGGATTTTTTCTGCCATATCCACAGAAGCTCGTCCACTGCCGACTTAAAGGCAGTGCGCCGCAGGGTGATGACGGGAAATTCCCTGGTAAGATCGTAGCGGTTCACGATGCCAAAGCGCTTGATGGTGTGGGCCGGGGTGCCGTCCTCCCATACCGGACGCACGTCATAGTCTGTATCCCAGACGCCGTGTTCTAATATATCGTTGCAGTTTTGTATGAATATCTGGTCTGCGTAGCTCATGTTCATTGTCCTCCATTTTAAATATGGAATCATTATAACAGAGGACACCTTTTCTTTCAAAGGGTTTCATGATATAATCGGTCAAGACCGGTGAACGGGACAGGGATAAACAGATACCTGGAAGAAAATGGGAGGTATTCACATATGAATCTGATTGTTGCAGTGGATGAGAAATGGGGAATAGGTAAGGACGGCGGTCTCCTTGCGCATCTCCCGGAGGATATGAAGTATTTCAGAGAGACCACCAGTGGCAGGACCGTGGTCATGGGACGCAGGACCCTGGAGAGCTTTCCCGGTGGAAAGCCCCTGAAGAACCGCGTAAATATGGTTTTGTCCAGAAATGAATCGTATTCTCCTGAGGGTGTGCAGGTGTACCACAGGGCGGAGGATGTGCTGGAGGCATTAAAGGACTGTAATGAGGATGATGTGTTCATCATCGGCGGGGGCATGATATACAGGGAGTTTCTTCCCTACTGCAATAAGGCATATGTGACCTACATCCACAGGACCTTTGAGGTGGACACGGATTTTGAAAATCTGGATCAGGATGAAAACTGGAAACTGGAGTCGGTAAGCGATGGCAGGGAGCATGAGGGCATTTCCTTTGAATTCAGAATATACAGAAGGGTAAGGTGAGGGGATATTGAATCTTTGCGTGACAGCGGACAGGCATTGGGCCATCGGCAAGGACGGCAGGCCACTGGTGACGATTCCGGCCGACCGGCAGATGTTTCTTAAGGAGACGGCCGGCAAGGTGGTGGTCATGGGGCGCAGGACCCTGGAGGGACTGCCGGGAGGACAGCCCTTTGGAAACCGGGTAAATATTGTCCTGACCCATGATATGCAGTATAAGGTAAAGGGCGCAGTGGTCTGCCACAGCCTGGAGGAGGCGCTTAAGGCGCTTAAGGATTACGATGAAGGTGATATCTATATCATAGGAGGGGAGAGCGTTTACCGGCAGTTCCTTCCCTATTGCACAACGGCCCATGTGACCAGTATTGATTATACCTATGACGGGGATGCATACTTTCCTGATTTGGAAGAGGAAGAGGGATGGTATCTGGCGGAAGAGGGGGACGAACAGACCTATTTTGACCTCTGTTATACCTTCCGGAGGTTCCGGAGAAAAAAGTAATAAAAAAATTGTTCAACACGCTGAAAAAAAGAAAATAATTTTTGAAAAAATTTAAAAACCGGTTGTAACATGAAGCAGAAAATGTTAATATAAAGCTTGTGCGAGGGTAAATTCTCACAAGCTTCTTAAAAAACAGGAGAACGGGGGAATATATAGTGAAACAGGATGGAACATTATTTACACTTGAAAATGATGAGCTTCTAGTTACTGTTGCCCGCCGCGGTGCAGAACTTACCAGGATTTATGACAAGAAAGCGGACCGCGAAGTGCTTTGGTGCGCTGAACCGTCTGTGTGGAACAGACACGCCCCTGTGCTTTTTCCGTTTGTGGGAAAATGTTATGAGGGAGCGTATGTCCATGATGGGAAAGAATACGGCATGACGCCCCACGGCTTTGCAAGGGATATGGATTTTGAACCTCTTCTCTGTGATATGGACGAATGCTGGTTCCGTTTGAAGGACACGCCGGAGACATATGAAAAGTATCCGTTCCATTTCGAGGTGGAGATTGGTCACAGGCTGGAAGGCAGAACCATCGAGGTTATGTGGAAGGTTGCCAATACGGATTCAGGCGAGATGCTGTTTATGATGGGCGGACATCCTGCTTTTCAGGTGCCGGAAGGGAAAAACATATACGATTTCACCTTTGAGTTTAACCGGAGAGGGTGCAGGGAGGGACGGTTTACGGATTGTCTCCATTATCTTGCGCCTAATGCGAACGGCTATGAGAAGGAAGAACTTCAGGGAAATTTGAAGCTGTCAGAGGGCCGGGTGCCGCTGACAAAAGGATTTTTCGATACAGCTCTTACATATATGTTTGATGAAGCACAGGTCAGCAGCGTGAGCCTGATGGTGGATGGAAGCCCCTATGTGACGTTGGAATGCAGCGATTTCCCATATTTGGGAATATGGACAATGGAGGCCACCCATCCCTTTGTATGTCTGGAACCATGGTACGGTATCTGCGCATCAGATGGATATAAGGGGGAATTGAAGGACAGAAGGGGAATCATATCGTTGCCCGGATGGGAAAACTGGCAGAAGAGCTACCAGATCCGGGTGGAATAACAATGAATGTCACGTCCGGATGCGCGGCGAAATCCAGCTGAGGACGCGAGTATATATTACTAGGAGGAGAACCATGTATAAGATTGTAAAATCAGAATGCCTGGCAGATAAGATATATCTGATGGACGTGGAAGCACCGCGTATAGCCAGGGCCTGTCAACCAGGCGAATTTGTAATTGTCAAGATGGACGAAGTAGGAGAGAGAATCCCGTTAACCATCTGTGACTACGACCGTGAGAAGGGCCTGGTAACCATCGTGTTCCAGATTGTGGGAGCATCCACAGAGCGTATGGCCGGACTGAAGGCCGGAGACAGCTTCGCAGATTTCGTAGGTCCCCTGGGACAGCCTTCCGAATTCGTGAAGGATGACCTGGAGGAAGTAAAGAAGAGACGTTATCTCTTTGTAGCCGGCGGCGTGGGAAGCGCGCCTGTTTACCCACAGGTAAAATGGCTGAAAGAGCGCGGCATTGACGTGGATGTGGTGGAAGGCGCCAAGACCAAGGACATGCTGATTTTGGAAGAGGAAATGAGATCTGTTGCAGGAAACCTCTACATTACCACAGATGACGGTTCCTATGTGCGCAAGGGCATGGTAACCGACGTTGTCAAGGATTTGGTGGAGAACCAGGGCAAGAAGTACGATGTCTGTGTTGCCATCGGACCTATGATTATGATGAAATTTGTCTGCAAGCTCACCAAGGAGCTGGGAATCCCAACCATCGTCAGCATGAACCCAATCATGGTGGACGGCACAGGAATGTGCGGCGCCTGCCGTGTAAGCGTTGGCGGGGAAGTGAAGTTCGCATGTGTGGACGGACCTGAGTTTGACGGCCATCTGGTAGATTTCGACCAGGCCATGAAGCGCCAGCAGATGTACAAGACAGAAGAGGGCAGAGCCATCTTAAGGCTGCGTGAGGGTGCTACCCATCACGGCGGATGCGGAAACTGCGGAGGTGAGGAATAATGGACGTATTAAAGAAGATACCCGTAAGGGAACAGGACCCAAAGGAGAGGGCAACGAATTTTAAGGAAGTATGTCTGGGATATAACCAGGAAGAAGCCCAGGAAGAAGCTTCCCGCTGCATTAACTGTAAGAATGCAAAATGTATCCAGGGATGCCCGGTTGCTATCAATATACCAAAGTTCATTGCAGAAGTAAAAGAAGGAAAATTTGAGGATGCAGCAAATACCATAGCAGAATCCAGCGCCCTTCCCGCAGTATGCGGACGTGTATGCCCTCAGGAGAGCCAGTGCGAAGGCAAATGTATCCGCGGCATCAAAGGCGAGCCTATATCCATCGGAAAGCTGGAGCGTTTCGTGGCAGACTGGTCCAGGGAAAATGGATTCGTACCGGCTAAGCCAGAGAAAACCAACGGCATCAAGGTAGCTGTAATCGGTTCCGGCCCTGCAGGACTTACCTGCGCAGGCGACCTTGCAAAGATGGGATACGAAGTAACCATCTTCGAGGCCCTTCATGAGCCAGGCGGCGTGCTTACATATGGAATTCCTGAATTCCGTCTTCCAAAGTCCGGTGTGGTACAGCCTGAAATCGACAACGTAAGGAAACTGGGCGTTAAGATTGAGACCAATGTTATCATTGGTAAATCCGTGACCATAGACGAGCTGATGGATGAGGAAGGCTTTAAGGCCGTATTCATCGGTTCCGGCGCAGGACTTCCCAAGTTCATGGGAATTCCAGGTGAGAACGCCAACGGTGTATTCTCTGCCAACGAGTATCTGACCAGAAGCAACCTGATGAAGGCCTTCCGTGATGATTACGATACGCCAATCTACCTGGGCAAGAAGGTAGCAGTTGTAGGCGGCGGAAACGTTGCCATGGATGCTGCCAGAACAGCACTCCGTCTGGGCGCAGAGGTGCATGTAGTGTACAGAAGAAGCGAAGCTGAGCTGCCTGCCCGTGTGGAGGAAGTACATCATGCAAAAGAAGAGGGAATTATCTTCAATCTGCTGACCAATCCGGTAGAGATTCTGACCGACGACAACGGCTGGGTTAAGGGAATGGTAGTGCGCAAGATGGAACTGGGCGAGCCCGATGCATCAGGCCGCCGCAGACCGGTAGAGGTTGCCGGATCGGATTACACCATTGATGTGGACGCTGTCATCATGTCCCTTGGAACCTCTCCAAACCCACTGATTTCTTCCACCACAGAAGGCCTTGAGACCAACAAGTGGAAATGTATCATTGCAGATGAGAGCAATGGCAAGACCACCAAGGAAGGCGTATATGCAGGCGGCGATGCCGTAACAGGCGCTGCAACCGTAATCCTTGCCATGGAGGCAGGCCGCGCAGGTGCAAGAGGAATTGATGAATACCTTAATGGAAATAAATAGGTAAATATAGTATCTGAAATATAGAAAGCCGGTATCCGGGGTATGTCTGTTGTGGACAGAAGAGCCTGGATGCCGGTTTTTTTGTAGTGGTGGATTGGGCGATGGTGTGTGTGGTTTATGGAGTTTGGTATGTGTGGCTGTGGTGTTGGTGTGTGGGTGTTGGTGGGTGGGTGGATTGTTGGTGGAGTGTGGTGATGGCAGCGGTAGCAGGAGTGGAAGACAACGGATTTTACTTTTACATTTCTCCCGCGAAAACAGAAGAGAAATAGTTCTGCGGAGAGAAATAAAAACGAGTTGTGGAGAGAAATAAAAATGAGTTGGGTATTGACGCTTTAAGGGTATATATGATATTCTATATAAAATCGCACGGAAGTCTCTGTGCAGGATTCTTATTAGCAGTTTCATGATCGTTTGGCTGGTTCAGCCGTTTTTCACGTAGGGATGATTAAAAAAGGTGGTGATGCGTGTTTTATTGCCTTATTCAGTATGCAGCGGTGTGTTTGGATTATATCTGTAAGTTTCTTAAAATCAGTACTGTTTATCAGTAGTCAGTTGTGTTCGTTAATCAATATTCTTGAAAAATCAGAGGGATTGTTTGTACTTGAAAATTGAATCATATTATTTTGCGCGCCTTGAAACTTCATTTTAGCTAAAAAAGGTGAAAATTCCCCTGCCTTTACAGGTGGTGTATGCGGATGGTGACGGGGGAGAACCGCCAGAAATAAACTTAACAGCAGCAGCGGGCGGAGAAAAACCGGTATTCCAGCTGATATGAGGTCAAACCAAGGGGCTTTATAAGATTTGGCTGTGCGTTGGTTAATAACCGGGCGCGGATGGAAATATCTGCTGATGAAAAATGGGGGACGGATCCGCATTTATGTATTGTGAGGCTCGGTTTGCTGTTATTGCGGGGGCGGTGTGGATTGCAGGGAGGATGATGAAAATGGGAGATGGAATTTCAGATGGATTAGGGAGAGGAAAAATGTTTAGTGCTGTTTTATGTGAAGGAAAATGTAGGTGTGAGTAAGAAAATGGGATTTTGTGGGAGGAGGAGAGCAGGATAGCTGAAAGAGATGTGGCCTGGAAAAAAATGACCGGAGAGGAAAAGATGAAAGTGAAAGGGCTGAAAAAGAATAGGTTGAAAAAAAGATGACAGGACAGGCCATGACGATAGGGAATTAAGAGATGGGGAAAAGACTGGGGGAAATGATTGGAGGAGAAATAGCGGGGAGTGAAATAGCGGGGAGTGAAATAGCGGGGGGTGAAATAGCGGGGGGTGAAATAGCGGGGGGTGAAATAGCGGGGGGTGAAATAACGGGTAGTGAAATAACGGGAGTGAAATAGTGGGAAGTGAAATAGTGGGAAGTGAAATAGTGGGAAGTGAAATAGCGGGAAGTGAAATAGCGGGGTGTGAAATAGTGGGAAGTGAAATAGCGGGGGAGTGAAATAGCGGGGGAGTGAAATAGCGGGAAGAAAAATTGCGGAAAGTGATATAAGGGGAAGTAACATAATGGGAAGAGAAACAACCGAAAAGAAAACAGTTAAAAAGAAGGCCGCCAAGAGAATTGATATCAACCGAATATTCAGACAGGGTATTACATTACCCGTCCTGTCGGTCCTGTTATCAATCATGGCAGCAATGCCGGTTTATGCCGGTCAGTGGATGCAGGATGGCAATGGGTGGCGGTGGAAGAATGACATTGGAAGCTATCCTGAGAACTGCTGGCAGTGGCTGGACGGCAATCAGGACGGAATGGCGGAACATTATTATTTTGGCCCGGACGGATACATGATTTCAGATACCACGGCGCCGGATGGACAGCCGGTAAATGAAGAAGGAGCCTGGATAATGGATGGGGTGATCCAGAGGGAGGAGATGGCCGGAGCAGATAACAGAACATGGCAGATAAATATGTCGGAAACAGAGTACATACAGTTTACGGATATGGCAAACCGGATAAATGGTAAAAACAGAACATGGAACGGAGAAGAACCGGAACATCAGAGAACTAACCCAACCTCAACAGAAGATATTTCGACAGATGAATCAGCATACCGTATTATTGAATTAGTCAATGCCGAGAGACAGAAAAGAGGGGAAAACGTATTATCTGTTAATCAGGAATTAATGGAAAATGCTGCTGCCAGGGCAGAGGAGGCATGTATATATTTCAGTCACACGCGTCCCGATAAAAGTAAGTTTGATACGGCAATAACCGTGGAACGTTATTCCTCCGCAGAAAACCTGGCAAAGCTGTATTCCAGGGACAGTATGGAAATGATTGCAGAGGCGGCGGTCGAAAAATGGATGGATTCGGAGAGCCATAAGAAGCAATTGCTGGATGACAGATGGACGGAGACAGGGGCAGGTGTCTGTGAGAGCGGCGGATATATCTATATTTCACAGATATTCGTCAAAGGCATGTAGTATAAGGTTTTTTACCGGAGGAGAAAAAATGAGGATAATGAAGACACTGAAACGCATGATGGCATTGTTCCTTGCAACAGTATTGGTATGTACAGCAATACGGACCACCAGCGGAGCCGGGGATTTGATTAATTTAAACCCATACCGCCAGGTGTTCCGGGGGAAGAATCTGAATGCATTCGGAAGGACACACCGGGATATGAACATTTACCAGGTGGGTGAAGGGGCTGGGGCGCTGCCTGCATTATGTATACAGGAAGGCCACAAACTGCCGGACGGAAGTCCGGCCAAATACGAGCAATATTATGTGGAGCCGGGGAAGCCGGTTCCTGTCATCGGGCCATTTGAGCGTTATCTGTCCATGGTGCTTGCCTATGAATGGCTGGTATCGGACAACTATTATGTTCCGGCGCGCTACGGGGTAGTCCAGGTTTATTACTGGGGATGCATGAATGGATATGAACATAACTGGGCATTGCAGAAGCAGGCCATGGAAAAATTCCAGGCAGTAATGAATGGGGATCCCATGGTTATGGTCTATTATGAGGAAATGAAGGCTCACATACTGGAGGGGGAAGCCCAGTTTAATGGGACGGGCAGTTCTTCCCTTCCTGCGTGGACTGGTTCTGTCCAAAAAATGACTTTGAAAGACGGGCATTATGAGCTTACACTGGATATCAGCAGCTGTCCGCAGCTTCAGGACACTTCCTGGTCCTTTCCGGATAATCAGTGGTCATATAAACTTGCGCCGGATGGCAGAAGTGTGACATTTCAGTACAATGGAAACCAGGAGCCCCAGGGAACAATTATGTCCGCGCAGATCCAGGGCATAGAAAACCGTTTTTATGCTTATATCTTTACCCCTGCTGCATCTGAAAACCTTCAGAAGCAGTTGGGATGGCTGGATTTTAACCGGCCCATGGCATCTGTCTCCTTTTCGGTTGGAACAGATGCGGTTCTGCCGGGCAGCAGTGATTTGGAATTATGCCGCCATTCTGAAACTTTTCAGAGCAATTACAACATTGATTTGGAGAAATATTGTGCTGAGACGAATCAACCGTTAGAGGGAACGGTGTTCAACGTGTGGGAGGATTTTGATTTTTCTCAGGTAAATGAACAGGGATATGAGGAAGGTGAACCAGATGGGACCAGCGGGCAGGTCTACTTAAACTGCATGTCGCCGGAACCGGAAAACGATTATGTCTGTGATATATTGACCACGGATCCGGATGGATATGCAAGGCATAGCGATACCAGATATTATAATTACAGCAAAACATACTGTATGGGTCATCCTGCACCGGAATGGACTGAGTGCGACCATGAGGAGGATGAGGATTGCAGCTGTGACGAAGAAAATGACCGGCTTCGCGGACAGTGGAGGGCAGAACAGGAATTGTGTGCAGCCACTTGTGATTTCCATGCCCTGAACAATGATGAGGACAACCGAGAACAGGACACTTCGGCTATGGAAGCCATGCTGGCGGATCGGGATGAGACGTATGAACGGTTCATAGAATTGGAATACAGTTACCATTTGCAGGAAAAGACAGCCAGGACAGGATATATTCTCCATGGACTGCACAACGATGATAAGGAGATAGAAACGGTTGTACTGTCAGCCGCCCAGGCGGGAGGAAGCGCGCGGCCAGCTGTATACAGGCCAGGCTCTTTTGTGGGAAAGGCAGTGGAGCCTGTGTACACTTACGTGGCGGCAATGAGGGAAAGAAGAGCTTACAAATATCCGGTTCCGGATGCCCTGGAGATGGAGCTTGGGGAACAGCGCAGCATATTCAGTTTATGGGGAGATGAAAAGGAAAAAAAGAAACCGGAGATTCCTGCGGACGGAGCAGCTGCCGGCGGCATTTTCGGGGACCAGGAAAATACTTCCGGCAGTGCGGGAGATCAGGAGGCTGGAGATGGAACACAGGGAGAGGAAGAAGATACATCCGGAGACGGAGGACAAGATGAGGACGGCAATGGAAATCCGGAAGGTGAGGAGGAGAAAGATGGAGAGATGACGGAAAAAAATCCGGAAAATGGCAACAAAGAGGATGTGGAAAGCGGAGGAACAGAGACCGGGAACTCCGCAAGTGGAGGCGCAGGGCCAGAAACAGGAAACTCCGAAGGGGGAGAAACAGAGACAGAGAACTCTGGGAGTGGAGGCGCAGGGCCGGAGACCGGAAATTCCGGAAGTGGAGGAGCGAGGCCAGAGAGCACCGGGAATGGAGGAGCAGGTCCGGAGACCGGGAATTCCGGGAGTGAAGGAGCGGGGCCAGAGAGCACCGGGAATGAAGGCGCAGGGTCAGAGACCGGGAACTCCGGAAGTGAAGGAGCGGGGCCAGAGAACACCGGGAGCGGAGGCCCAAAAAGCGACGGTTCTATAAGTGAAAAGACAGGAGACAGCCGTCAGAAAAATGAAACTTCATATAGGGAGGATCAAGACAGTGGGAGCCAAAAGAAGGAAGAACAGAAAAGCGGAAACCTTCAGGTCCAATCATATTCCATGTCCGCATCCCCTATTCTATTAAAATCAAGCCATGGAAAAACCATTCTATTTTCCGGCATTTCATCAGAAGAACACACAGTTAATTCCAAACATCAATCCCAAAACAAACCAGAAGATACGGCAAATGAAAATATAAAGTATGAAACAGATGAAGATACAAAAAAAGAAATGAATGAAGAAATAAATAAAGACACAAATGGTAAAGCAGACGCAGACACAGAAATCAATATAGAAATCAGCTCAGAAAACAGTACAGACAACACCGCAGACAACACCACAGACAAGGAAAAGCATGAGATACAAGACAGCACCACAGAAACTGCGGATATCCGGGATGAGGCTGAAGGGAATTCTCATATAGAAAATCAGGACGGCACCAGTCAACGTGATGGGGATGAGGAGGATGGCGGTCAAAGCCAAATTTATGAAGAATACGAATATGCCAGAAATCCGATTTCACCGTCCTTTGGCATGGCTGCGTATTTCCAGGCAGACACTGGGAACGGAGATGAAGAACCTGAAGAGGAAGGAAACCGTGCAGTGCGGTTTATCAGATCCCTGTTTTCCGGAGAAGAGGATGACGACGACACCATATCAGTATCCCTGCCGTCATTTATGGACGATGATCTGGGAGCCTTGGATGTATCGGCTTATGGGGAACCGGATACGATTCTTTACACCTTTAAGGTGTGGGACCATCGGACAGAGGGCAGGCTGCATATCAATAAAAGAGATTTGGAGCTGTACCGTGCGGACGGGGATAAAAGTTATGGACTGACCCAGGGGGATGCCACGCTGGAGGGTGCTGTCTATGGACTGTTTGCGGCCCAGGATATCATTCACCCGGATGGAAAATCCGGCACTATTTATAATCAGAATGATTTGACAGCCGTAGCAGCCACGGATAAACAGGGAAATGCCTCTTTCCTGGCGTACACGGAGAAACCAGGCACCCGGTTGAGTGATGATGGAACTATAATCGCACCGGAGAACGCCACCGGACCTGAGAATCTATATAATGGTTCCTCTGTCACCTCCTCAGCCCAAGGATTTGGTACAGTTGTTTATCCTGATTATGTGCTTTCCAATGAAGACCAGTGGATTGGGCGGCCCCTTATTATGGGCAGTTATTATGTGATGGAGCTTAGCAGGTCAGAGGGGTATGAGTTATCTGTCAACGGCATTTCCTTAAAGGAGAGCAACCGCACCCAGGATATAGTAAACAGGATCCATGAGGCCGGGCAGGCCCGTATATCAGGAGGTTTGTCCGATTATAATTCCATGGATGCAGACGGTTCCTGGAATGATTTTATAGTGGAGAGCTATAAAACTGAAAATGGATATGATATCATCCTGACCGGATATCCACAGGGAGCGGAATTTTATGAAATAAGGACCGGGACAGAGACAAAGACGTACAAGGCGGTTTTGGGCAGTTCTCTTCAGCCAAAAGTAGATCAGCAGGGCAGGCCTGTCTATCAGACGGCAAAAGGAGGGGAGTATAAGATAGGGGCTGACGGTAATCCCATTATCCGGCTGGATACTGCTACAGACAGTGACACGGGGGAGCGGACTCCCTATGGGGAGACTCTGCCCTACCGCTTCCGGACAGCCCCATATCCCAGCGGTACGGCTGTACCGGCTGATATGAGTAAATGGGGGCAGGCCATTGAACCTCATTATCTGTCAAAACAGGTTAACGGCATGTTGGGACAGCTTGGATACAGACCGGTTACAGACATTTCGCCATGGACCCAAATCCGGCTTTCGGGTCAGACCAATGCTCAGGCCGCAGAGGAAATCATGGATTGGTACACAGTCCATAACTTCTTTGACTGCGGGTATGTGGAGGATATATATGAGATAGAGGGCAGCTTTTTTGCCTTGCTTCGTCACGATTATTCATTGGGCCATGCCGGCTTCCCTGCGGTTTATGATTTTGTGAACCGTAAGCTGTATGTCCGAAAGACAGCAGAGGTGTCAGGGGGGCCTGCCGGGAAGGTTGGTTACTGGATTGAGTATCAAAAGGGTGAATACAGCCTGAAAAGCGCCGTTGCATCAATAAAAGAAAAAAGGGAAATAAACCAGGTCATTCCTTTTGGAAGTGATATAGAAGCTGCGGCCGAAACCGTGTATCAGCCGCTGTATGAGACTTACAGCGAAGGGGATATTGTCCTTGACAGAGAGGGAAATCCCATTCCTCTCATGGAGCGGGTCTATGAGTATGAGGACAGGACAGAGACATACGAAACGGATAAGCCTGAGCCGGTTTCTGCTGTCTATGATTGGGCCACGGGAAACTATGCGGTTCATGTGGAGAATACCATAGACTGGAAGGACAGGACAGAGCCGGAATATACGGAATTCCGGGTAGTGACAAGAGAGAAGACCATTGATTGGGAAGGGGAGGAATTGCCTTACAGCCAGTATCTGACAGACATAGCAGGAGCCGGGGTAAGCGCCTTGGCTGCGGTTCCTCTTTTGGATGAAGGAAGCTATGTTGTATTCCAGGCATTGAATTATCCAGGGCAGAATCAGCCGGTACAGGAAGCGGGCACTGGTTCCAGTCCGCTGCAGGTATTGCAGAGAGTTATAAAGCAGTCCGTAAAGGTCACAAAAGATATTTCCCAGTCATCCTATGACGGAGTAAATACGTACGGATCTGTTCACAATGACCCGCTGACCGTGCTGCTGGGATTGTTTAACGGAGGCAGCAGTTCCCAGGGCGCAAAACTGCTGAATCAGTTTAAATTCAAGGCATATCTGAAAAGTAACCTGGAAAATATCTTTGTGGACAGTGCCGGCAATATCATTTCAGAAGATATAGGGACGGCGGATTTCAAAGGAGATGTCCAGAAAATTTTTCTTCCTCCCAGGGATGGAAGCGGGCAGCGGCTGTTGGAAACAAAAGAGGACGGAAGCTATGACTACACGAAATTCTTTGATGCCATGTACGCGGCAGTGCAGGTGGAAAAAGGGAAAAAGCCCCAGGAGGCAATACAGCAGTTTGCTGTGGACTACTATGATATAGATGCCTATAAAGCGGAAATTCTTACGGCGGAACCTGGGCTTAACAGCGATACAGCCTACGAAAAGGCCCTTCTTCGGGCTGCGGATGAGGCCGGGAGCTATCTGTCTGTTTTTTCCGGACTGGATAACAGGCTGGCTATTGCCTGGGACAGCGATGCAGGTGGAGGGGCGGATGGTGATGTGACCACGCTGCAATGCAATACCAGGAATGGGAAGGACGATTATTTTAATCATTCCATCATGCTTGCCTACGGCACATACGTCATTGTGGAACAGGTTCCCGCGGATGTGGACCGGGAGCTGGCTAACCGGCATTTTACCAGGGACTATCCCAGGGAAATAACCCTTCCCTTTGTGCCGGATATCGGCCAGGATGAAGGCACAGGGGAAACAGATGTCAATTACCAGACAGGCAGTCCTTATTTCCGGTATGACAGTACAGATACACCGGATGACCTGATTCGTAAATATAAGATACGCTTTAATGAGGAGACCCACATCATACAGGCCAATGGGCAGGATGGAAAATTTGAGATATATAAATATGGTCTGGACAAGGATATGCGGCCGGGCCGCAGCCTGACGTCCCATGCTCCCTATGAAGAAGAGTACATGGATGGCAGAAATGATACTGTAAAGGGATATTATGCCGGATATACCTCCCAGAGCGAGGATGCCGGAATAATGGAAGGGGTAATCTACGACGGCTACGAAACCGAGGACGGACAGTGGGAGGTCAGGGACCAGGTGGCAACGATGAAAGGGATGCAGACCGCTGTTGACGGCAAATTTGCCTCTATGCTGGTTCCGTGGACCGTGCTTCCCCCTGCGGTGGACAGAATTAACCCGGACACAGGAAATGTGGAGACGCTGATTCCCTCCGGAAATGGCCGGGATTTTAATTTCGTGGCGTTTGCCCAGGAGGATTTTGAAGATGAGTATTTTAATTCCAGACTCCGTATTGAGAAACTGGATTCCGAGACAGGTGATTCCATTATTCATGACGGTGCATTGTTTAAAATATATGCGGCCAAGAGAGAGGTGGAAAAAGAGGGAATGGGCACCGTGACAGGGTCCGGAAATGTGCTGTACGGCGAGGCGGTGGACTGGCAGGGAAATCCTGTGGCGGATGCAGACGGAAGAAGGATCCTGTATCCGAGAGTAGGTAAGAACAATGGGAGCACGGACGACCTGCCTGTGCGCCTGGATAAGGATGGGATTCCCCAGTATGATGAAAGCCAGCTGATTAGGCAGGAAGACCAGGAGGGAAATGAGACAGGAGTTTTCAGGGCATATTCCACCATCAGGGAACTGGTCGTTGACGGTCAGGTGAAAAAGGTACCCGTGGGATACATAGAGACATATAAACCATTGGGGGCAGGCGTCTATGTGCTGGTAGAGATTCAGGCCCCGAAGGGATATGGGAAGAGCCGTCCGGTGGCCTTTGAAGTATATGCGGACAACGTATCATTTTACAGGGAAAGAAGAAACGCAGACGGAACCACGGATGGGTGGGAAGAGGAAACAGCTGTGAGATACCAGTACGCCATTCCGGTGGCCGGCAGCACCAATAAAGTCCGTACCAGTACGGTCAGCCGGATAAAGGTGGAGGACTATCCTTCCAGGATGGAAATTCACAAGGTGGAGGACGGGGATTCACTGGTGGGAAACCAGAATATTCTTCAGAAGACCGATGACCAGGGCAGGGTGGAATCAAGCGGAGGTTTTGAGACGGATGTTACGGTAAATGATGCCGGAGATCTGCTGGTTTATAAGGTAAGCGGCCGTAAAGAGAAGCTGGAGGAACGGGGGGATGTAAGGGATATTGCTTACAATCCGAAGACAATGCAGTGGGATGGATACGTGACCAAGTCATTTGACGAATACTCAGAACATATAGTGGAGGGTACGGAGAAGGAGCTTAAGGCAATGTCCGGTGTAAAACCATTGTACCGGCTGGACGGTACCTTTACAGGCAGGGGAATCCGGTTTGACATTTCCGTATCCGGCGCAGTCTTGTCCCTGTACCATGCCATGGAAATTGAAAAAATAGGGGAACATGTCTATAAGGGGGTAAGCGCTTCTGTCAAGGACGGCAAGGTAACGGGGATCACGGACACAAATACCGGTACCCATAAGGAAATACGCGTGGTTGGAGAGGAAAACAGTCCGGGCGGTGCCGTGAAAACACATACAGCATCGTGGGATGTATGGGATGCTGTTATTGTGGATAATGACCCTGTAAATCTGTATTTCCATGATTTGACTCAGGTGGATACCAGGGAGGACCCGGATACGGGCGAACTGCTGGTACTGGATAAAAAAGGAAATCCGCTGTGCTTTGCGGACTCCGTTACCGGCATGGCATATGTCTATGATGATTATGGCCGTATGCTGGCATACACGGCGGATGATGAGGGAAATAAGATACTGGTCAAATCCATACAGGTATTAAAAGATGAAAATGGACAAACCATCTATGACAACAAAACAACTGTGGATGATGAGAATGGCCTGCCCATCTATTATACAAGCGGAAATGTAGTGACAAAGGATGAGTCCTGGACAACAGACAGCAGTATGGATTCTAATGGAACTCAGGAAACTTCCGGCGCCAGACATTTGATTGCCCGCCTGCCCTTTGGATCCTATATACTGGAAGAGCAGGGAGTTCCCTATGACCAGGGATATATCCAGGCCAGGTATATGGGGCTTGTACTTCAGGATACAGACCAGGTGCAGAAATATTTCCTGCAGAATGAATTTACCAAGACCGCATTTGCGAAGCTGGATGTGCGGACGCAGAAGGAAATAAGGGGAGCAGTCATGACCCTGTACCGGGCCGGTCTGGACAGTGACGGCAGCCCTCACAGGGAACAGGACGGCACATACAAAAAAGGCCAGGTCTATGCTTCATGGATTAGCGGATATCAGTACGATGATGACGGAAATATAAAATTGGATGAACATGGGGAGCCGGCAACGACAACTAAGCCTCACTGGATCGACCACATTCCTGTTGGGTATTACGTGCTGGAGGAAACCATTTGTCCCTATGAACAGGGGTATGTCCAGTCTGAGGCCGTAAATATTGACGTTTTGGAAACAGGGGATGTACAGAGCTTTGAGATGGAGGATGATTTTACATCCATAGATATTCTGAAATACGACACAAAAAATGGCGATGTAATCTACGGGGACAGCGAAGCATACCTGACTTTATACCGGCCCATACTGGATGAAAAAGGATTTCCGGTGCTGGAACATGGAATTCCCAGGTACGATGAGACAGGAAGGATATTCACCTTCCGGGCCGCAACCTATAAGGACGGGCAGGATGTGGCAGCAACTGGCCGCGTGGTCCCGGACGCAGGCGGAAATCATCCAATTATGAAGTATGATTATGACTTCCGGGAGATTCCCGGCACATACCAGGGACGGTATTATTATACAGAGCAAGGCACCGTGCGCCTGGAATATCTGCCTGCAGGAAATTATGTGCTGGCAGAGACAGAAAATCCCGAGGGCTATGCCACAGCGGACCCTATACTTATTAATATAGAAGAAACAGGACACTTAGAAGAGATACAATATTTTCAGATGGGGGATAAGCCTCTTAAGCTGGAGGTTTCCAAGGTGGATATTACCGGCGGCAAGGAGGTAAACGGTGCAAAACTTGCTGTGTATCCGGTGGATGAAAAGGGAAATGTATCGGAAATACCTCTTGTGCTCCACCAGCCCTCAGAAGACGGACAATATCAGGATATAGAGGCGGTATGGATTTCGGGGCTGGACGGAAGATATACGGAGGAGGATGGGGAACAGGGGCTTATCCCTGCCGGTTTCCAGCCGGGAGATTTAAAACCCCATACACTGGAGTATATCCCGGAAGGTGATTATATACTCAGGGAGATAATAACCCCGTACGGATTCCTGCAATCTGTAGATATTCCCTTTACCATTGCGGACAGCCAGGTCCTGCAAAAAACAGAAATGACAGATGAAATTCCGGATGGAATTCTCCGAATCATAAAAAGCGATTCAGATAAGCCGGATGAAAAATTGATGGGGGCTGAGTTTTGCCTTGTGAACCAGACAACCGGCGCCATATGCGGTACCGTGACCACGGACCAGCTGGGACAGGCGCAGTTTGAACCGCAACCCATTGGATACATGGACCGGGATGGAAATTTTAAACCTTATACCTATGTGTGCAGTGAGATAAAGGCAGCCCCAGGGCACATGCTGACACTTGAACCATATGAGTTCCAGTTTCATTACAGGAATGAACTGACAGACCTCATTGTCTGGGAATATAACCCCACCAATGATTCCAACCGGGTAATTACGGATAAGCTGTCCGGAGATACGGAGGAAATGCTGGAAGGCGCGCTGCTGCGAATCGAACGCAGGACAGAATCCGGATGGGAGACAGCGGAGGAATGGGTTAGCGGCAGGCAGGGGCATTATACAAAGAACCTGAGTGAAGGACAATACCGTCTGATTGAGGTGAAGGCGCCGGAGGGATATAAACTGCAGGAAACGCCCATTGAGTTCACTATCAGTGATGGTATGACCGGGATTCCCCATCTGGTCATGCGCAATTATACAACCATTATAGATGTGGAAAAGACGTCGGCAGAAACAGGAAAACTCCTGGGAGGCGCTAGATTGCAGCTCATTGATAAGTCTGATGGAAGGGTGATTCGGGAGTGGACATCCGAGGCGGGAAGGGGGCAGCAGTTTTACGGTCTGAAACCAGGCACATATATCATCCACGAACTTCAGGCCCCATCCGGCTATGAGAGAACAGAGGACAGGGAAATCGTGGTAAAAGAATGGTCAGGGACAGAAGGACCGGAGATGGACCAGAAGGCCGGAAATGAATTGCATAACATGGTTCAGGTATTCAGGTTTGAGAACCAGACAGCATCCTCATCCGGCGGAGGCGGGGGAAACAGGCCGAGACCAAAGGCAGAGTACATTACATTTAAGAAAACAGATGTTTCAGGAAAGGTACTCCAGGGGGCAGAATTTACATTTTATGACCAGACGGGCCGTGTAATCGGTACCTCTGTCAGCGACAGTACAGGAACATTCCGCATAAGAAGGCCTGACAATGGTACATACACCTTCCGGGAAACAAAGGCGCCGGGCGGATATGCATTAAATCCCGGCATATTCAGTTTTACCGTCAATGGAAGTGATGTCATAAGGGGCGCATATGAGGTTGTGGACAAGGAACTGGAATTTACGGTTACAAAGCTGGATGGAGACAGCGGTCTGCCTCTTATGGGAGCCAGGTTCAGGATCGGGAAGGGAGAAAACCGTGTCTGGGACCAGGAGCCGGAGAATACGGGCAAGGGGATAAACGGATCTGCGGCTGGAACTATAACCGAAGCCGTAACCGGAGCAGATGGTACATTTACCTGCCGTTTGACAACACCGGGCCTGTATGTGATTCGTGAGACAGAAGCCCCTTTGGGGTATGAGAGGTCTGATAAGGTATATGAGTTTACGATGGATGCAGAGGGGAGAATACAGGGCGAAGCAGTGATGCAGGGAAGCGTAACCATATATAATTGGAAGGAAAAACCGCCGGTCAGGAAAATTGGAAGTATTACTGCTGTGTATCAAGTCGGCAGCCGGTTTGGAAAAGGGACATATCATTTTGGATCCGGTCCCAGGGATACAGTAAGGACCGGAGACGACCTGCCCGTGGCAGCGGCCGCCGCAATGGCAGTTTTATGTATGGCGGGCTTCAGTATGTGTCTGTGTATGAAACAGAAGAGGGAATGGAGTAAGGGCAGGAAATGGGTGATATTTATTCTGGTTTTGATACCCGTAACAGTTTATCTGGCTTTTGATGTTCTGGCGGAGGAAACAGATAGTATATCTGTCTCAGGGAAAATAGTATATTCCTCCATGGAAAACATAGAACCTGTCCCGCAAACCGCCTGGGTACTGGCCAGGGACGAGATATCGGGAAAGGAGCGGAATGTCCTTCTGCCCCTTGTGAGTTATCATTTTTCTGATAAGCATTGGGAGGACGGATTTCGGCTGGATTTAAAGGTGAGGGATTATGATGCAGGTTTTTATGAAGTTGGCGGTGTGAGGATTGAAACACAGAAGGAGGAGATTAGGGAGAGCCTGATGGACTATGAGGCAGAAATTTTAGGACAGGCAGGCCTGGATTCAGAGGCGTATAGAATTGACCAATTTCAGTGGAATGGCGGGGTATATGAAAGTGATGGAGTGCTATGCCGGAATTTGACAGCAATTGGACGCAAAATGGTTGCGGACTGCACTGCGGTTTATGGAGGGGAGGTAAGCCGGAACGTATTTTTGAATGACAGCAAAGGGGATGAAGAGAGCGGTCAGATTGGAGATTCGGGGATTGATGAGAGGTATGTTATTAAAAATAATGTACAGCCATTTTTTTCCATGGGAGTAACTGTGCCTGCAGCCGGGATTTGTTTTGTGGCATTGATTGCAGCTATGGTTCTGGCTATGATAAAGAATACCAGACCTTATGGCATGGCGGCGGTTATGTTCATGTTTTTTGCGGGCGTTGTGTTCAGCATGCATTTTCTGGTGAAGATGGGAATGGATTATGCCGATGGGCGCCGAATATATGGTATGGTGCAGGACGAGGCATATGGAAGGGGGCAGAATGAGGGACAGGAAAGAGAAGCTGGTGAGGAGAGAGAGGCTGGTGAGGAGAGAGAGGCTGGTGAGGAAAGAGAAGCTGGAGAGGGGAGAGAAGCTGGTGAGGAGAGAGATGTTGATGAGGAGAGAGGTGCTGGCGGAGGGAGAGATTCTGACGCAGAGAAAAAAACGGATGAGGAAAGTCCTGATGGGAAATCTCCTTTAAATGAAGAAGCCCTTGCTTCCATCAATCCGGAATACCAGTTCTGGCTGGCTGTACCTGGAACTAACATTGATTACCCGGTGGTGAGGCATGAAGATAATGAGTATTATCTGAATCATAACTTTTATCAGGAACAGCATATAACAGGCTGTGTTTTTGCCGATTCCTCGGCTGTTCCCCTGGCTGTGGACAATACGGTGCTGTACGGACATAATATGAAGGACGGAAGCATGTTTGCAGGTTTGAAACAATATGGTGAGGAAGCTTTTTTCCGGGAAAACCCTGTTATACAGATATTTTACAGGGGAAAGTGGGTGGAATGTCCTGTCTTTTCATGTCAGATCCGCCATCAGAGCGACGCCGGAGCCTACGGCACTAACTTTATGGAAGAAGAGTGGCTGCCTTATCTTGAAAAGATGGGGGCAGCGTCCCTCTATGAAACGGGAATCATTCCGGGAGGGGATGAGAAGCTTATAACGCTTTCGACCTGCTATGGCAAAGATCAATATCTGATTGTGCAGGCGCTGCTGTATGGTATGTGACATCCGTAATAAGTATTTTTAGAGGATGTTAGCCGGTGTTTTTTCGGGTTTTATGCATGAGAGGGATCTGTTGTAACGGAATCTCTCAGTATGGCTGACTTTTCACTTACACCAAGAAGAACCAAAAAAGTCAAATACAGAAAGTTAACGCTGACCCTTGCGCCATGTATATTGCATATAAAGCAGAAAGATAGTATAGTAATAGAAGATCTATGCAAATACGATGACAATAGGTGGCATTAGTGAAAAAGAATATCGACTTACTAAATGGAAATATACTCACATCTCTGACTGAGCTGGCCCTTCCAATCATGGCCACGTCTCTGGTCCAGACTGCGTATAATCTGACGGATATGGCCTGGATTGGTATGGTGGGAAGCGATGCGGTGGCAGCGGTTGGTGCGGCAGCCATGTATACCTGGCTGTCCTCCGGCGTTGCAACCCTGGCCAGGATGGGAGGCCAGGTGAAGTCTGCCCATGCCTATGGAGAAGGAAACCGCAGGGAGGCGGTCCAGTACGGAAAGGGAGCCCTGCAATTGGCTTTGGTGCTGGCTGCTGTGTATGGAATCATAACAAATCTTTTTGCAGGGCCTCTGATAGACTTTTTCCATCTTAATTCAAACCTGGTGGTGGAAGATGCAATTGTGTATCTGAGAATCGCATGCGGCCTTATTCTCTTTGCATTTATTGGACAGACACTGACGGGTCTTTATACGGCTTCCGGCAACAGCAGAACTCCTTTTGTGGCCAACTGTATCGGCATGGGAGCCAATATTGTGTTGGACCCACTGCTTATCTTCGGCCTGGGGCCAATTCCCGGCATGGGAGTGGCCGGTGCAGCCATTGCAACGGTGACAGCCCAGTTCATCGTGGCTCTGGTCCTGGTTATTTCTATGAGAAGGGACCCTGTACTGGCATCCCAGATGCGGGTTTGGATTCCCACTCCTTTATCTAATATTAAAACCATGGTAAGGATTGGATTTCCGGCAGCAATTCAGAGTATGCTGTACTGCGGAATCTCTATGGTCCTTACCAGGTTCGTCACTGCATGGGGGGATACGGCGGTTGCAGTCCAGAGAGTAGGCGGCCAGATTGAATCCATATCCTGGATGACGGCAGATGGTTTTGGGACAGCTATCAATGCATTTGTCGGGCAGAACTATGGCGCGGGAAACCTGAAGCGGGTAAAGAAAGGTTACATGACAGCATCTGCCATCATGTTTATATGGGGCATTTTTACCACCTGCCTTCTCATATTTGGAGCGGCGCCCATATTCAGCCTGTTTATTCATGAGGCAGAGGTCATACCGGCCGGAGCTGATTATCTTCGGATTATTGGTTTTTCGGAAATGTTCATGTGCGTGGAGCTGATGACCGTAGGCGCCCTGTCCGGCATGGGAAAGACGATGGAGGCATCTGTCATAACCATTATCCTCACAGCTTCGCGCATTCCGCTTGCCGTGATTCTGGGAGGAACAGCCATGGGACTGAACGGCATTTGGTGGGCACTGACTATTTCAAGTATTGTAAAAGGAATCATTTTCTTTGTGTATTATCTTCATATCATGAAGAGGATGAAGGCATAGGCGCCGGTTGGGGTAAAGTTCAGGGCCAAAGTTTAGGGGGCAAAAATCAAAAAAATATGCTTGTAAAATGTCGGATTTTGTGAGAGAATAGAACCAAGTATGATGTGATAAATTTAACGAATGGGCACTGTACTTGATCAAATTCATTTTTGAAAGGAGTTTTAACACATGATTTATTCACATGAAGTAGAAGAGATGTGCACAGTTGCACAGGGCGTTCATCATGGCGCTGCTCCAATTCCGGAAGAAGCAAAATGGGTAAAATCAAAAGAAGTCAAAGACATTTCCGGCCTGACCCACGGCGTAGGCTGGTGTGCTCCTCAGCAGGGTGCCTGCAAGCTGACACTGAATGTAAAGGAAGGAATCATCCAGGAAGCCCTGGTTGAGACCATCGGATGTTCAGGTATGACACACTCCGCCGCTATGGCAGCAGAGATTCTGCCGGGACGTACTGTGTTAGAAGCTTTAAATACAGACTTGGTATGTGACGCTATCAATACAGCTATGAGAGAACTGTTCCTTCAGATTGTATACGGAAGAACACAGAGTGCATTCTCTGAGGATGGACTTCCTGTAGGAGCTGGTCTGGAAGATTTAGGAAAGGGCCTCCGTTCCCAGGTTGGAACCATGTACGGAACCCTGAAGAAAGGTCCCCGCTATTTGGAGATGGCTGAGGGTTATGTAACCGGTATTGCACTGGATGCAGACGATCAGATCATTGGTTATCAGTTCGTAAGCCTTGGCAAGATGACTGATTTCATCAAGAAGGGCGACGATCCTAACACAGCATGGGAGAAGGCACAGGGCCAGTACGGCCGCGTTGCTGACGCTGTTAAGATTATCGATCCACGTAAAGAATGATGAAGACCGAATAGGAGGAATAAGAAGATGGCATTATTTGAATCATATGAGAGAAGAATTGACAAAATCAATTCTGTATTAAACAGCTATGGCATTGCTTCCATTGAAGAAGCTGAGAAGATTACGAAAGATGCAGGCCTGGACGTATATGATCAGGTTAAGAAAATCCAGCCAATCTGCTTTGAGAACGCTTGCTGGGCATACATAGTAGGTGCTGCTATTGCTATTAAGAAGGACTGCAGAAGGGCTGCAGACGCGGCAGCAGCTATCGGCGAGGGCCTTCAGTCATTCTGTATTCCAGGTTCTGTTGCTGACCAGCGTAAGGTTGGTTTAGGACACGGCAACCTGGGCAAGATGCTTCTGGAAGAAGAGACCGACTGCTTCTGCTTCCTGGCAGGCCATGAGTCCTTTGCTGCTGCTGAGGGCGCTATCGGTATCGCTGAGAAGGCAAACAAGGTTCGTCAGAAACCACTGCGTGTTATCCTGAACGGTTTAGGAAAGGACGCTGCACAGATTATCTCCAGAATCAATGGATTTACCTATGTAGAGACAGAGATGGATTACTATACAGGCGAGGTTAAGGAGCTGTGGAGAAAGTCTTACTCCGAGGGACTTCGCGCAAAGGTTAACTGCTACGGCGCTAACGACGTAACAGAAGGCGTTGCTATCATGTGGAAGGAAGGCGTGGATGTTTCCATTACCGGTAACTCCACCAACCCAACCAGATTCCAGCACCCGGTTGCAGGAACCTATAAGAAGGAATGCGTAGAGAAGGGCAAAAAGTATTTCTCCGTGGCATCCGGCGGCGGTACAGGCCGTACCCTGCATCCTGACAACATGGCAGCCGGTCCTGCTTCCTACGGTATGACTGACACAATGGGACGTATGCATTCAGATGCTCAGTTCGCCGGTTCCTCTTCCGTGCCTGCACACGTAGAGATGATGGGTCTTATCGGTGCCGGCAATAACCCAATGGTTGGTATGACGGTGGCGATTGCGGTTAGCATCGAAGAAGCCTCTAAAGCTGGGAAATTCTAATATAACGCTTACGGAATAAGGCTTTTTGAAGATATAGGAAATACTTGGTGGTTGGGATAACCTAGGCTAGCTGTTGCTATTTATTCCGGTCTAGCTATTTGCAGATAAAGTGGCCAACGATACCTGCCAAGACTGAGATAAGGAAAGCTATTATGTTGTCCATGTGAGCACCTCCTTCCTGCTGGAAAGAGTCAACAGCATATTGACATTTTTAATTATATGGCGTAATATAATCACAGCAGAGAAAAGCGAATGTGTTCCAATGATGCACAGACGAACCCTCAGGGAGTTGCAGCTTCCTGGGGGTTCTGTTTTTGAAGAGGAGTAACTTAGGCTGGTTGCTGGCTATTTATCTCTGTCCAGCTGTTTGCAGATACAGCGGCTAACGATACCTGCCGTTAGAAATGAGGAAATTATGTGTGAATACGGTGAGGACCACAGAGAAATATATAAAATAGATTTTAAGGAAAAGTTGAAAGAAGAAATTATCAAGTGCCTAAAAAAAGCTGGAAATGAGTTATATTTAGTGGATAGCAGTCTGATTAGTGATAAGACATACTTAGATGTCCATGCCCATGAACGCAGTATTTGTTTTAGATTTGGTACATACTTAAATAAATATATAGAATCAAACAGCTTTCTAAAAAAATATGATTTAGATGCGGAATATAATCGGGATATTGATATGATTAAGCGGCTGCCAGGCTGGCCTAATGGCTGTTATCCGGATTTGATTTTACATAAACGGGGAAATAACGAAAATAATATTTTGATTATTGAATGTAAAGGTTGGTGGTCAAGTGAAGAGGCTATTCAGAATGATAGAGAAAAGATAATGCAATTTTTACACTCAGAAAGATATCAATATTTGTTTGGTCTCCAAATCATATTTTGCAGGGAAGGTATGGAGTTAAAATGGATTTAACAGGTTCTACGGAAAATGATTTACAAAATAGAGAACAGCAATAAAAATGAATGAGAGGGATAATCCGTCTATGAAATATTATTTAGCGCCCATGGAAGGCCTTACCGGCTATATATACCGCAATGCATACCATGCCTGCTATCATGCCATGGACAAGTACTTCACCCCATTCCTGTCTCCAAAGGCCAACAGCAAACTAAGCTTCAGGGAGTTAAACGACATCCTGCCGGAACACAACCAGGGTATGTACGTTGTCCCGCAGATACTCACAAATCAGGCAGGGGATTTTATACAGACAGCCAAGGAATTACAGGAGTACGGATATTCTGAGATAAACCTGAATCTGGGCTGTCCATCAGGCACCGTGGTATCCAAACACAAGGGGGCCGGTTTCCTGGGGCGGCCGGACAGCCTGGATCGGTTTCTGGACGAGGTGTGCGGGAAGATGGATGAGATGGGCATGGAGGTGTCTGTGAAAACCAGGCTGGGGCTGATATCGCCGGATGAATTCACGGGACTTTTAGAAATTTATAACCGGTATCCGCTGAAGGAATTAATCCTTCATCCCAGAGTCCGCACGGATTATTATAAGAATACCCCAAATATGCCGGCATTTCGCGGCGGGTTTGACGGCAGCCGGTCACCGGTGTGCTATAATGGGGATATATTTACTATATCTGACTATGAGACATTATGCGGAGATTATCCGGAATTGGATAGAGTAATGCTGGGCCGCGGGATCATATCCAATCCCGGACTGCTGGACAGGATTGCGGCAGGGAGGAATTCCGGTGGTCCGGGAACTGACAAAGAAACCTTAAAGCGATTCCACCAGATGATATACGAGGGCTACCGCCAAATCATGTCCGGAGACAGAAACGTCCTGTTTAAAATGAAGGAATTGTGGGCCTGTATGATTCAAATCTTTTCTGACAATGGAAAATATATTAAGAGAATAAAGAAATCCCAGAGACTGGAAGAGTACGAGACAGCGGCAGCTGCTGTATTCCGGGACCTGGATATCCTGGAGGGTGCCGGATTCCGCACGTATTAATGGCGGTATCCGGTACTTTCTGCTTTTAATTTGTTCTGCCGTATTTCCTGAATGTTTATCCCGGATGTTTTTGTGAAAACTGCGGGGATGATATTTTCCTGCCATTGTGCTATACTTTTAGATAATCCGCTTTTTCAATGACACCACATCCGATTTTGGTCCCGGAGTTTCCGGAGGGCTGGGATGTAAAGTCGTCGGCATGACTGTGAATGACGATGGACCTGCCGATAATGTCATCTGTGGAGAAGCGCTTGTCATAGAAGGAAAGCCAGGCATAACCTTCGTTTCCAAGAAGGGGAAGCAGGTCGCCTGCGTGGTCCGGATGAGGTTCGCCGGACGGATTGTAGTGGTCCCCTGTTTTGGTGAAGTCATCAGAGCAATCACCGTTCTGGTGGATGTGCATGGCATAAAAGTCTGTGGAGCCGGGTTCCTGTTTGTTGGGCAGATTGAAGATTTCGGCTTCCACCAGCACACCACTGTAAGGAGTCTGGTAGAATTTTACCAGGCCGCTTAAGTTAGGCGCGGCATCCCCGCCTCTGACCCAGGCAATGGCGGCAGGGGCCCGAAAGCGCAGCAAATCAGCAAAGATGTCAGCAGGAGTGACGGATTGGTTGGCCATAATGGTCTCCTGTAAAAATGATTTCTTTATAGCATATGCGCATAAAAAAATAAGTTTACCTGAATCGGTAAACTTATCTTTCATTTGGAGGGGACCGGCAGAAGGGGAGCTGCCGGTCATAGGTATGAAAAAGTGTTTTCCTGTATAGTAAAAGGTCTATCGCCTTACAAGTATTACTATACAGGGAAAATGTGGCCAAAGTTTGAGCACACGCTAAAGAATCAATAAAGAAACTAAAGGGAAAATAAATAATTTATAAAAGCAGGAGACAGATTATGGTAAGACGATTCAGCAGGAGGCAGGCAGACATGAAGGGAGCGGAGAAACCGGGTATGGAGAACCCGGGTATGGAGAAACCTGGTATGAAGAAACCCGGTATGAAGAAATCTGGTATGATGGAACCCGGTATGAAACAACCGGGCATAAAGCACTCAAATATAGGCCGGTCAATGATACGGCTGCTGGCAGCGGCATCCGCCGCAGCCTTTTTATTAACCACTCCTGTGTATGCGGGAGCCTGGTCCCAGGCGGACGGATCATGGAGATACCAGAAAGACGACGGTTCCTATGCCAGGGGATGGATGCAGAGTACAGATGGAAAATGGTATTATTTTGACGCAAACGGCAGGATGCTGACGGACACAGTCACGCCGGACGGGTACCAGGTGGGACCGGACGGAGCGTGGACAGTTGGAGGATGGGAAGCATCCTATGATGCCAATTACCCTCTGAAGGACTACCTGGACCAGGCCGGGCTTCAATATGTGGACGTTATCATGGGATGGAATGCAAAGGGTGAACCTGTGATGGAAAGGCGCCTGCGCCAGGATTATAATTATGGGCTGTACAATTATTTTGGGCTTTCCGATGATTTGTGCAAGGCATTGTACGGGGAAAGCGACCAGATAGGAACAGGGGAAATGGCTGTGGACGGCGACAGCCTTCTGGTGCTGGGCCAGGTGGCCCTGTATCAGGAAAATGTGGGAAGCGATATCTATAAACAGCGGCGCAATGCACTGGCCCTGGTGATCCGTGATTATCTGAACAGCTACCGGTGGAGAGATGTCAGTGAACTGGAACGGGCAAAGCATGCGGCTCTTTACATTGCCTCGGGCTGCACCTATGATACAGGATTGTATAACCGGTTTGTGAACGGGGAGGACACTTCCGGAGACCTGTCCTTCACAGCCTATGGCTGCCTGGTGAATCATAAGGCTGTCTGCGAAGGCATTTCCGTGGCATACCAGATGCTTGCCAGGTCCATGGGCCTTAACTGCTTCTGTGCGCCGGATGATAATGATAAGGACCACATGTTTGTTTACGTGGAAGCAGGAGGCAATTGGTATAAGGTGGACTTGTCCGTGACAGGGCTGATGCCCCAGACGATGGTGGACCGGTGTTTTAAGACCACGGCAAACCAGGATGTGGAGCGCATTTTTGCCGCTTATTATAATAAGGCCAATCCATATATTGCCCATGTGGATTATGGAAACCTGGCTCCCGGAAATGTGTATGACTTAAGCGCCGGCGGACAGCTCCGGAAATATCCGTAGTCCCCAAGGCAAGGCTTAACAGCATGGCGGAGAGAGAATTTTTAAAAATGATTCCGGCGGTACCGGAAAAGAAAGGACTTAGAACAATAGGATGTATGATAATCTGACAGCCAATGACATAAAGAAAATGCAGGAAGAAATAGAATACCGCAAATTAGTGGTACGCAGGGAAGCCCTGGAGGCAGTGAAGGAAGCCAGGGCCCATGGGGATTTAAGTGAGAATTTTGAATATAAGGCAGCCAAGCAGGATAAGAACAGGAATGAGAGCAGGATTCGCTATCTGGAGAAAATGATAAAAACCGCCAGAATTATATCCAATAATTCCAGGGAAGGCGAAGTGGGCCTGGGAGATACAGTGGAGGTCTATATTCCTGATGATGATGAGACGGAACGTTATAAACTTGTAACTACTGTCAGAGGTAATTCCCTTCAGGGATTAATCAGTATTGATTCGCCCCTGGGCAAGGCCATAAGAGGCCGCAAGATGGGGGATAAGGTTTATGTGAAGGTAGACGATCATTTTGGATATGATGTGGAGATTCGCTCCATTGATAAGACCACGGAAGATGATGAAGATAAGCTGCGCAGTTATTAACAGAATATCATTATCGCTCCATTCTTTATAGATTCAGGCCCGGCAGAAGGTTGAAAAGATTCGGAAGGTCTTGCCGGGCCTTTTGGGCGGTAAGTGTATTTACATAAAATGAGTGTCAGAAGGAGTACCATATGGCGGCAGTTAACATGACAGAAGGCAGCATTACAAAACATCTGGTGGACTATTCCATTCCCCTGATTCTGGGAAATATGTTCCAGCTCACCTACAATGCAGTGGATTCCATCATCGCCGGCAGATTCATAGGAAAGGAAGCGCTGGCAGCGGAAGGTACGGCCAGTCCGGTGATGAATATTGTCATACTCGGCATATCGGGTATCTGTATGGGTGCGTCTGTGCTGATGAGTGAGTTCTATGGAGCAGGCCAGAAAGAAAAACTGAAACGGGAAATGTCTACAACAGTCATATTCGGCTGCTATTTTTCGGTGATAATAGCCATACTTGGTGGAATTTTCTCAAAGTCTCTGCTGGGAGCACTGGGAGTGCCGGATGAGATACTGGGCAAGGCGGCTTCTTACCTGTCTGTTATTTTTCTTGGAGCGCCGTTTACTTACTTTTATAACGCGGTATCGGCTGCCCTTAAAAGTGTGGGTGATTCCAAAACACCACTTAAGTTTTTAGCTTTTTCTTCTATATTAAACGCGGTTTTGGATCTGATTTTTATTGGGGGGCTGGGATTTGGCATCGTATGCTCAGCTGTTACCACGGTAGTGGCGGAGGCGGCCTCAGCTGTTCTCTGCATAACATATGTATACAGAAAAATTCCCATGCTGCAGTTGAGACGGGGAGAGTTCACCATGGACAGGCAGCTTCTCAGGCAGACACTGCGTTACGGCAGTATTACAGCCTTGCAGCAATCCTGCCAGCCCATCGGAAAGCTGTTGATTCAGGGTGCTGTCAATCCGCTGGGCGTGGATATGATTGCGGCCTTCAACGCGGTCAATCGTATTGATGACTATGCCTTTACCCCTGAGCAGAGCATTTCACATGGAATTACCACATTTGTGGCGCAGAACAGAGGGGCGGGCAGGAAGGAACGCATCAGGAAGGGATTCAGGAGAGGCCTTATGCTGGAAGCATGTTACTGGGTGTTTATCTGCATAACCATCACATTATTCAGAAGGCCGCTTATGGGGCTGTTTGTAACGGCGGGAAATGAAGGAATTGTGGCATTGGGCAGCAGTTATCTGGGACTGATGGCGTTATTTTATGTGTTTCCAGCATTTACCAATGGGATTCAGGGATTTTTCAGGGGAATGGGAAACATGAGCGTCACACTGTTGGGAACCTTTGTCCAGACCAGCCTGCGAGTGGTATTTGTATACCTGCTGACGCCTGGAATCGGACTTTTGGGGGTTGCATATGCCTGTGCCATAGGCTGGAGTGTCATGCTTTTGGTGGAGGTTCCTTACTATTTTTGGTTTATGAAGGATAAATAATGGAAAAATAAAAGAATCTGTAGTAAAATGTGTTATATATTAAATAACGCTTTGCCACAAGGGGGATACAAATGAAGGAGGAAGGTACATATTATCCGGCCAGAGACAGGGAAGGCCTGACCGTTTTTATGATGGGAAGCATCATGCTGGAATATAACAGAAAGCCCCTGCAGATTCCCGGAGGGCCTTCGGGAAAGGTACTGCAGCTGGTTCTTATATTGCTTTATTCGGGTGAGGAGGGCGTACACAGGGAGGAGCTTCTGGATATGCTTTACGGAAATGGTGAATGCTCCAATCCTTCGGGGAGTTTACGGGCTACGGTATTCCGGCTCCGCAAACTTTTGGAGGGTAGTGAGCTGCCGCCACGGGAATATATCCGCACAGACGGAGGAATCTACAGATGGGATGGCGGGGAACTGCCGGTGTACATTGATGCCAGGGATTTTGAGAATACGGCAAAGGTGGCCCTGCGCAACCATGATGAGGCACTCTTGAAACGGGCCTGTAGTCTGTATCAGGGGGAATTTCTGGCCCAGCTTGCAGGTGAGAAATGGGTATCAGTGGTGGGAGTCCGCTATCAGGAGCTTTATTTCAGCTGTCTGCGGGTTGCCAGCAGTCTCATGAAGAAAAACCGGGAATACAACGGACTTCTGGAGATATGTAATTATGCCTGCGAGCTGTATCCATATGAGGAATGCCAGATTATGAAAATTGACTGTCTCATTGCCATGAAGCGGTTCAAGGAGGCCATGCAGGTATACGATACAGCTGTTTCACAGTATTTTGAGGAACAGGGACTGCCTCCTTCCGAGAAGATGCTGGAACGGTTCCGTATCATGAGCGGACAGATTCGTTATACATCCGATACGCTAAAGGATATAAGAGACAGTCTTCATGAGAGGGACAGGATTAACGGGCCTTATTACTGTGCGTACCCGGCCTTTATCGACTGTTACCGGCTTTTGGCCCGTATGGCGGAGCGGGTGGATTTTTCCAGTGTACTGCTGTGCTGTACTTTGCTGGATTCTAAGGGGAAGCCTCTGGATACAGGCGGAGAGCTTTTAAAAACCGCGTCAGAGAAGCTCCACGATGCCATCGGAAAGTCCCTCAGGAAAGGGGATTTATTTACCTGTTATAATCCCAGCCAATATCTGGTTATGCTAAACGGCACGTCCAATGAGTATTGCCTGCGGATTTATGAGCGGATTGACAGGAACCTGCATCTTTGGGATGGGGGCAGGAAGGTGAAGCTTAATTACCAGGTGATGCCGGAGAGCCTGATATAGAGAAATGAGGAGAAGTTTATAAGAGAAGCCTATTATAGAATGTTTGCAGAGAAAGATTACAATAGAAGAGTGAAGCTTGTATTAAATATGCCGTCGCAGAAATGAATCTGCGGCGGCTTTCTTTATGATACAGAAGGCATATGGTATCTGTATATCTGAACCATATAATCAATCCGCTAGGCATGTATATTGGGCATGGCCCCGTAACGACCTTCCAGATACTGCTTGCCGTAGGCTTCATCATTACGCGGGATGAGGCCGTTTTCTTTTTTGTAACTGGACAGAGGGTATAATTCCGTATCCTGCCCCTCCTGGCGGCAGCAAAGCCAGATTTCATCCCTGCGCATCTGTGCTGGCTGAAGAATGGCAGTATTGTGGGCGGTGAATAGCAACTGCGCATTATGAGGATTTCTCTCACGATTGGCATAGAGGGCGATCAGGTAACGGAGCGCGTGAGGATGCAGAATACAGTCCAGGTCATCTGCCATCATCAGGCTGCCGTCATCCAGGCTGGTCAGAATTGAGGGCAGCAGTGAGAGCAGTTTTTTAGTGCCCATGGATTCCTCTTCCCATGGAAGTTCATAGGTACAGCCTTCATAAGGACTGTGAACCAGGATTGCAGCAGGAGATTTGTGGTCAGAGTCTGGTATGATGCTGTAATCTGCTATATCAAGTCCCAAATCCTGCAGAATACCGCACAGCCTCCGGCGTGTATCGGCATCGGAAGGCAGTTCTCTGGGACTGCTGCCCTGTATTCTGCTGAACCAGGAATAGGCGGCTTTGGCGTGCATGGAGTCCGTATAGGCATTGAGCCATGACAGCAAAGTTACTGATGGAGGTACGGCCTTAAGGGGGAAGGAGATGAGTTCACGCCCAGGATGGATGACGGATTCCTTCCTATTAAAAAGAATACCCGTATCACTTCCGCCCAGACTTCCATAGAACAGATTCTCCTCAGCAATGTTTCCCTTTAAGAACTGGAGCTGATAGCGGAACAGAAATCCCTGGCTGCGGAATAACACGTCAAACTGGGTGGGGATGTCTTTGCAGTCTGATGAAAACAGACAATGAACATCTTTAATTCTGGTTGGTACGGTTACAGATGCTGTGACCAGGGATGAGAGACAGGATAAAGCGTTGAGGACCGTGGACTTGCCTCCGCTGTTGGGACCATAGATTCCGATAAGGGGAAGGATGCATTCTCCGTCAGCCGGGTCCTTCAGAAGCGTGTTTTTATGTTCATTAATGGAGGCAGGTAGGAAATCCAACAAAACTTCCTCCTTGAATACTTTGAAATTTTTAAAACTGAACTGGATTAGCATGATAGCACCTCAATTTGTGAGAAAAAAACTCAAAAATATGTGTCATTTGTATCTAAAACCATTTTACCATAACATTGGTGATATTACAATTAGAAATGAGGTTTTTTCTCATTGATTGAGATTGCCTTCAACGTTTTGTAATTGGAAAAGTATGGATATAAGTGGATGGAAAAGTTATAAAAAACAGATAGAATTTCAATGATATAAATAAAAAGTAACGAAAAAACAGGGGTAAATAACGCTTTGTATAACGCCCTCTTTGCTATGATTATAGCGAGGGAATCTATAATTACATAATTAATTTAAGAAAAATTTTAAACTTTCTTAAATTGTAACCAGATTGTAACTGCGATTTGCTATACTAGTTTCAGACAGTTGGATTTATCTGGAATCATGTAGAAAGAAAAAGTATGAGAGGAGTGTAAGTATGGAAGGACGAAAAAGGTCTGGCATGTTAAAGAAATCAGTTTATAACATGCGGAAACGTCTGGTGGCCTTCGCGTTAGCGGCAGCCATGGTATGCACCAATGTAGGTGCGGACCTGAACGCAGCTTATGCGGCTACATCGTCGTCAGAGTCTGTCACATTCGAAATGACTGGTTCCCAATTGGTGACAGCGATCGAAGAAGCAATCGAAAACGGCAATGTAATATCACCGGGCGATCTCGACTTTACCAATGGAGACATTGCTAAATTTGAGAGTTTGTTCTACGGAGAGGGGAAAGTATTAGAAGTATTCCCTGACCCGGACGGCGGCAGTATGGATGCTGAACTGAGAGTATTCGTACGTTTGCCGGAAGATGCCGATGACATGTATATGGTGACCGGCGATGAGGAGATTATCTTCTTATATGTGAATAACGGGGAAGATACGATCAGCTGCTCCACCAACATCACCAGGATGGAGGATGGTGTAGAGAAGGTCAAAAAGACCAAGAGGATTACTGTAAAGAGCTTCGAGGCGGCATATGGCGATGAAGAGATTAACTACATTTCCAAGCCGGCAGAAGAGACGACAGCTCCCGCACCGGAAGATGTAAACGGACCAGGAACTGAGGAAACCACTGCTCCTGATACAACAGCACCAACGGATGAAGGAACCGTAGATGATACAACCACAGTTGCTCCGGGTGAGAATGAGTCTACAGATGCACCGACAGAGGAACAGACAACTGCTCCGGAAGAGGGCAGTACAGCTCCGACAGAGGGTGAGACTGAGACATCTTCAGAAGTGGCTCCGACCGAGGAAGCGACTACAGAAGAAGCAATCACAGCCCCGGAAGCCACTGAGGAAAAAGCTCAAGAAGCTACAGAAGCAGAAACAAAAGAAACAGAAGCTCCTGAACCGGAAGCAGCAGTTGAACCGGAAGAAGTGTCCGGCGAGCCGGTGGCATCTATTATCCGCCATTACGCACCGGTAGTTGCTGATAATGAGGAAGGCAATGCTGAGGACGCTCCGAAAGCCGAGGAGGCAAAGGAACCTGAGGCTGAGCCGGAAGAAAAGGAAGAACCTGTTAAGGAAACAGAGGCTCCGACGGAGAAAGAGACAGAGGCGCCAACCCCGGCAGAGACAGAAAGCACTACGGAAGCCCAGGAAGGAAATACGGAAGAATCCACAACGGCTGCACCGGATGAGACATCCGGCGAGACAGGCGAGAGCACAGACCCGAGTGAAACGACCACAGAGGGAACTACAACTGTTCCGTCTGAGGGTGATGAGACTACGGCTCCTGAGACTACCACAGAGGCAACAGAGACACCAGCTGCAACCGAAGCGGTTCAGGTAGGAACTCCTTCTGAAGTTACAAAACCTGAGGTTCAGCCGGAGGATACAGTTAATAAGGCATCGACAACTGATTTGGTTGGTATGGGATATTGCAGTACTGCAAAGGTTTATACAACTACGATTAATCAGCTGAAGGCTTTGGATGACTTTGATGGTTACAAGATTACTTATTCCATTAATCCGGGAGCCAGCGCACGTATTGTGGATGGCGCCAGGGGTGTGGCGGAAGGTGAGAGTTTAACCTTTGGGGTTAAGAACCAGATTGGATTTGCAGTTGAGAGTGTTACGGCTAATGGAGAAGCTTTGGTAGCTGACTCGGTAGCAGATAATGAGGATGGTTCGCAGACGGCATGGTATACTGTTTCTGACATATATGAAGAGCAGGAAGTTGAAGTCTATACAGTGGAAACTGACGTACATCCGGCTTTTGATGCAGAACTTGTAATGGATGACGGAATGGTTATCCACATAATGGCAGAAGAAGGAGTGCTGCCAGCAGGAGTAAAAGCTACAGCTGTACGTGTCAATAATAATGTAGAAGCAGCTGTTCAGGAGATTCTTAGTGCTGATACGGAAAAGAATGTATCTTCAGTTATGGCTTATGATATTAATCTGTGGCTTGGAGATAAACTTCTTGATGCTGAGATGTGGAGTGGAAGTCGTCTTGTAAATGTGACATTCACAGGTAAACCGATTATAGAACAGAGTGCAGAGGCTGATGTTGTTGAGGTTGTATGTGTTGAAACAGTGCAGGATGCTAATAAGGAAGAGAAAGAAAAGGCAGCCAGCCAGGAAAGTGAATTTGCTCCAGAAGATATCGTAAAGGTTGAGACTGTAAGCGAAACGGTAGATGTTCAAGGAGAACAGACGGTTGGCGAGATTTCTTTTGAGGCAGAACATTTTACTATTTATGCAGTGGTTAGTGGTAATAAACAGCTTAAGTCGGTTACGATTGCTGTTGGTGGAAAGTTGACTCTTTATAATGAGGATAGTAGAAATAGGCCGTTAAATGCAGATTGGAGTGTTACTTCAGGTTTCGATGTTATTAAATTTGCGAGTGGCAATGCTCGGAATAGGAGTAGTATTGAGATAGTTGGACTTGTGCCAGGAACAGCCACGGTAAAGGCAGATAGTGGTTATTGGCAAGAATATTCTTATACAATAATAGTGGCTGGTTCATCTGGTATTAATGCAGAGTATTGGATTACCAACCAGGAAGTAACAGGTTCGGATGGACGACAGTCAAAGAATATTAGTAGTGCAGACCTCAATCAGTATGGAGATGGTGGTGTCTCAGTAGACGAGATGGCCCCAGCTACAGGGAATAGGGGAAACGATGAACTTATTTTTTGGCATGCAAGAGTACTTCCGACAAACAATCATCAAACCAATGGTGCAGGCGTTAACCGTGTAAATGATGGGCAGAGAATTGAAAAGTTAAGGTTCTTTAACGAAAATGTTCAATATTATACATCTTCTGGAAGTTGGAAAAACTTTGCCGCAACTGATCAGTTAGTTTTTTATTACTTACAGAGAACTGAATTGGCGAAGCAGGTTGAAATTGCCGTTTCCGACTGGTGGGCTAATACTGGTGGTAATACAAGAAAAATTAAATATGAGCTTATTGATGAACTAAGCGGAAATATTATGGGTTCTTCGTCGACAAGTTATCATGATCAACATCCGGGAGTAAGTGGTATATATATTACTCCTAATTTGGATAATGCATATTCTGTTTCTAAGGTAACTGTCGACAATGTTGAAATTGATTGGGAAAATGGATTCAGCGTTGGATGGTCTAATTCATCGCAGACGGTAACAGTAAGAATATATATTAAACCGAATGAAGCGAACTTACAGATACAGTATTTAACCGAAGATGGTCAGCCTTTGACGGGAGTAATGGATAGTTCTACGTTAGGTGTACTTACGAAAGAAGGAACTGATTTTGCCGGATATGTCCGAAATGGATGGTTGCTGAAGACACAGATAGAAGGGTATTATGGTGAAACATATACCATATATACCGATTTAAGAAGCATATCAAGTCTTAAAGAATATGCATTAAATTATGAGTATTTGAGCGCAGAAGTTAGTGATAATAATACTGTATTAAAATTGTATTATAGGAGTATCTCCCATGAATATACGGTGAACTATTACAAGGACAGCACAAGCGCCAATAATTTTCTTGGAAAAGTTGAGGGAACGGGTGCTGTTGGAGATGCTATACCGGCTGATTTAAGCAAGTTTGCCCCAGCGGGTTATGTAGTACCCGGAACCAGGAGCGGAGCGACGAATATCAGCGCGGACGGCGGAGACGTCGTAAACGTGGTATACAGCAAGGATACTTTCAGTTACAGTGTGCATTACTTCTATGATGGAATAGAGGATGTGCAGGCTTTGGAGTCAGGCATCGGAGAATTTGAAAGCCAGGTAACGACTTATAAAGAAAAGCTGAGAACAAAGTATGCACTTGATTATGTAGAGAATTTGCCTCTGACAATCGGGACTGATATATCAAAGAATGTTATTAATGTTTATTATGCATTAGATGATAATGGGGATGAAATCCCGGATAAGTACCAGATTATATTCACTTATGTAAGTGCAGGAAATGGTAGCGTAGACGGTGATGCAGAGGAAGTTCATACATTCAAAGATAATGATGGCAACTATATTAAACCTACACCTACAAGTCCAAAGGCCAACATAATTGTAAATGCAGATAATAAATATGCATTTGACTACTGGACCGATAGCGAAATTAATGACTACACTCCTGACATGTCAAAGATGAAGTCAAATACCTATCTGGTAAATACCACTTTCATCGCATACTTTGATGTTGATGAAATCGGTATAGAAGTGCCAAATGAACCAGACGGAGTACCTGATAAGTACCAGATTAAGTTCCAATATGTATCGGAAGACACAAATCGCGGAACAGTATCAGGAAGGGTAACTGAAGTCAAGACTGTCTATGAAATCGTTACAGGAGAAGATGGTAATGACCATAGGGAACTGAGACCTGCAAGTCCAGATGCTAACGTAACAGTATCCAGCCTCGGAAGCTATTCATTCAATAACTGGACAGACGGAAGCACGGGTTATGCCAACGCGGATGAAATTAGAGCTGCAGAGTTCACACAGAGTACCACGTTTACCGCACAATTTAGATTTAACGGCGGTGGCGGTACTGGTCCTGGCGGTGGCGGAGGCCCCAGCGGCAACACCGAAGGCAACGGACGTTACAACCCATCAACCGTTGGCCCGGGTACAACAACCATCACTCCAGAAGATGTGCCGTTAGCACCTCTTCCAGAATCACCAGTAGATGTAACCTTAATTGATGACGGCGAAGTGCCGTTGGCACCACTGCCAAAGACAGGTCAGACATCTATGAGAACCACATTGACCATGATGTTATCAGGAATCTTTGTTGCGGTAACAGCGTTGAGCAAGAAACGTAAAGAAGAGGATTCATAACAGTCCATTACAGTCAATGTAAAACAAAATAGCAGTATAACAGGAACCCCTGGTCAATATGGCCAGGGGTTCTTTTACTGTGTCACAGTAAAAATAAACCACCTGCTCTGCAGGTGGAGGGAATATCTTCAGATAAAAGCAACTCCTGTGCTAAAATAGATGTAGGTCTGCAAACCACAAATAAAAAAGCACAGGAGGTCCAAAAATGGACAATAACAGTTTAGCTCATACAAAAGTACAGTTTACAAGGGACTACACAGGGTAACGGTCTGACGGGAGATGTGCCGCCCGTCAGATTTTCCATGTAATGTTGAGGGCTTCGCTTGTTGCGGCTACGGTGGTAATCATCAAATCCACCACCCGCCGCTTGTCGTCAAAGAATACTCTGTCCCAAGTGTCGAGATAGCCGGAAATCTGGCTGACCTGTTCCGGGCTAAGGGCTTCCACGGTCAAGTTCGCTATCCGCTTCACAAGCTCCTGCTTGCGCCCGTCCAGTTCCGCTATCTTCACGTTCACATAAGAGAGCAGGACGTTGTTTGCCCCTGTCAGGCTGTCCACCAGCTTTTCAATCTCGCCGTCCACATGGGCAAGTTCCACTTGCAGGGCGGCGATTTTCGGATTGGCCTTTGCCGCTTTCTTCCTGCCCGTCAGCGTCTTGTGGCTTTCCAGCTTTTTTACCATCTGCTGATAGACTACCGTTTCCAGTTCAGCGGTGTAAATCTTGCCGCACCCGACACAGCTTTTGTTATCCAGCCGCTTTGTGCAGCGGAGATATTGACGGCCTACCCGGTTGACGATACTCATAAGAGCATAGCCGCAGTTCCCGCACTTGATTTTCCCCGCCAGCCATGTGTGTGTGGCTTTCCGGGCGGACTGGATTTTCATGTTGTTCATCAGCTTCTTGCGGCACGCCAGCCATGTTTCCGACGGGACAATCCCCTCATGGGGAGCAAGCACCAGCATTTGGTCTTTGAGATTGTGCAGCTTGTCCGGCTTCACGTCCCGCCCCTGATACAGATAGCACCCGTTCATGCCCGTAAAGTCAGCGGCGTCATTGACGAGCACCGTCCCCTGACTTTTGAAAAACTCGTACACGTCAAGGTCTGCCTGCACATAGACGGGGTTGCGTAACATCTGCGCCAGCGTGGGGCGTATCAGTTCCTTGCCGTAAAACAAAATGCCTTGTTCAGCAAAGTACCGGGTGATGTCCCCATAGGAGGTTGCCGGGTCTGTGTACATCTCAAACATCAGCCGGATATTGGCCGCTTCCTCCGGGTTTACCACCAGCTTCTTTGTGTTGATACCCTCCATCTTGATAGGCTCCGTATGGAAGCCGTAGGGGGCTTTTCCGCCCATCTTGAAGCCCCTCTGACTGCGGGAGTAGTAAGCGTCCGTCACCCGCTTCTGTATCGTTTCCCGTTCAAGCTGGGCAAACACGATACAGATATTCAGCATGGCCCGCCCCATAGGGGTGGAGGTATCAAACTTTTCCGTGGAGGACACAAACTCCACGTTGTACTGCTGGAACAGTTCCATCATGTTGGCAAAGTCCAGAATGGAACGGCTGATACGGTCAAGTTTGTATACAACGACCTTAGCAATCAAGCCCCGCTTAATGTCCCGCACCAACTCTTGAAATTTCGGGCGGTCTGTGTTCTTGCCGCTGTACCCCTTGTCTGTGTATTCCTTGCAGTTACCGCCTTTCAGTTCGTATTTGCAAAACTCAATCTGGCTTTCAATGGAAATGCTGTCCTTCTTGTCAACCGATTGTCTTGCATAGATTGCGTCTATCCGATTGTTCATTTGTCGCTCCTTTTCTTCAAAAAGAAACGGAGCTGCTGACAGTACTATTATACCGCCAGCAGCCCCGCAAATCAATGTTGCCTTTGGAAAACCTTACACCCCGGCTTCCTCCGCCTGCCGCTTGTCGGCGTACTTGCGGAACACGTCATAAAGCTGCTGCTCCAATTCCCGGCGTTTCGCCGCTTCCTGTTCCGGGGTGAATACCGGGGAGAGATTTTCCAGCGTGATTTCCTTTCCCTGAAAAGTCACGACCTCTGTTTCCTTTCTGTACCTGATACCGCTTATAAAATCACCTATCCTTTCCATACTGCTGTTGTTGTTTCAGTTCCGCCAGCACATCGGGCGGAATACGGTCAAGCACCCGCTGGATATTATGTAATTCGCTTTCCAGCTTCGCCCGTTCCATCGTGTCTTTCAATTTGCCTTTTTCGCTGGCCTTTGCCCTTGCTTCCAGCTTCTTGTTTTCTTCCAGCAGGTCGGCAATCGTGACCTTGTGCTTTTTCAGTTGCCCGGAGAAGTCCTCCATCTGCGGGAACCACTTTTTCAGCATGGAGAGGGCTTCCTCTTTCTTCTTCCCGGCGTTTAGCGGGCCGATACCGTCTAACGCCCTTTCAATGGCCTTTGCCTGTTTGGAAAGGTTGACCGCCTGCTTGAATAGCCGGGTGGGGATATGCTTGCGGCCCGTCTTGCTGGCGCTTTCTCCACGCTCCAAGTTTGGGTATTTCTCCACCATATAGGCGTAAAAATCGTCCTGCCACTTCGTAAGGCTTGCCCGGTTGCCCAAAATCTCTTTGGCGCACAGGCGGTTGTCCTTTGTCAGCGGCACAAAGGTCAAATGCAAGTGGGGCGTTTTCTCGTCCATGTGAACCACCGCCGACACGATATTTTCCCGGCCTACCCGCTGGATAAGAAAATCAGCCGCCCGCTGGAAAAAGGCTTGTATCTCCTTTGGGGGCTTGCCCTTGAAAAACTCCGGGCTGGCGGTGATGATGGTATCGACAAATCGGGTGCTGTCCTTGCGTGTCCTGCACCCGGCCTGCTCAATGCGGCTTTGGATAAAGTGGTAGTATCTGCCTTCCGGCTTGACGATATGGAAATTGTACTTGCTTTTCGCCGTGTCAATGTCCGGGTTGCTGGCATACTTTTCTTTCTGCCTTTCGTGATGGGCTTCCAGCGGCCTTGCCGGGTTGCCCTTGTGCTTTGCAAATCGCAGGATTGCGTATTGCGGCAATCTATCAAACCTCCTTTTGCGGACGGTTAGGGGGTGGTTTCCGGGGCGGGGAGTACAAACATACAGCCCCGCCCCGAACAGCCCCTAAAAGTCCTTGATTTATGGGCTTTTGTAGACCCCTATTTGTCCGTTTCCCTGCGCCGCTTCCTGTCGCTGGCGTTCTTCTGCCGCCTATGTACTCGTTTGGCGCAGGCTTCACAGTATATCGCCCGGTTGGAACGGGGGACAAGAGCCGCCCCGCACTCCACGCACCGCTTCACGCTGGCGCTGCGGAATATCTCCGCTTCCAGCGCCTTGTCCTGTGGCAGCACCGCCCAGCGGAACCACTTGCAGCAGACGGAATAGGAAAGCGTCTGGGGGCAGACACATTCCTCCCCATCGTCCAGCAGCAGGCAGTTGCCGTTCTCATAGTTGCAGCAGGTTTTGCGAATAAGGGCGTTTGCCCGCTTTTTCTGTCCCGGTTTCAGGCGGGGCAGGAAACCACCCGGCCCTCGCTCTATCTCTGGTAGTTTTTTGCTCATGCGTTCCTCCGTTTTTGCTTTACTGCCGTTCTCCCGAAAGCCGTTCCTGCCCCATTCCTGCGGCGTATTCCAGCGTTGGCACGCTCCCCAACTTCGGGACATTTTGTCCCGAAGTGACTTCTGGTCAAGGTGGCCAGAAGCGGGGGTCACGGCGTACTTCCCCAGCCGGTAATATCTCTTTCGGACGGTCATTCACTTGTGCTTGTCCATCGATGAACTAACACAAGTCTACACTTTTTTGACCGCCCGTCCCGTATATCCGAAAGGTTGGAAATCCCGCTGGAAAACGCACTATTTCCACGCTCTCGGATTTGTGGTAGAATAAAAGAAAATAGAACGATAAATGAGGAGATGGTAATATTGAACGGACGAGATGTACGGATAGGAGCGAGCCTATTAGTAGGCGACATAGAACGTATGGTTCGGTTTTACAGAGATACTTTGGGTTTTCATACGGAGTGGAACGGTGGAGATTTTGCAGAATTTGAGACAGCAAGTGGTGCGCTGTCCCTGTTCATGTACAGCAGAAAAGAGTTTGTAAAGGCAATCGGGGAAGGCTACATTCCTCCAAAGGGAATCAATCAGACGTTTGAAATCGCCCTCTGGTTGCCCAGCTTTGCCGATGTGGATACGGAATATGAGCGGTTATCGAAGTTGGGCTTACGATTTCCCACTGGAGAACCCATCACTTATCCTTTCGGCATCCGCAACTTTTATGTTGCCGACCCAGAAGGCAACTTGCTTGAAATCGGCAGCACGAACGAAACGTAATAAAAATATGGTCTTTTATTGATAAGGCACTCTTTCAATTTCTTATTCATTTTTGAGCAAGCTAGGAGGGGATAGTATGGCTTTGACAATACAGGAACGCCTAAAAGACCTGCGTGTGGAGCGTGGACTGACGCTGGAACAGCTTGCGGAGCAGACACAACTCTCCAAATCTGCGCTGGGCAGCTATGAAGCGGACGACTTCAAGGACATCAGCCACTATGCCCTTATCAAGCTGACGAAGTTTTACGGCGTGACCGCCGACTATCTGCTGGGATTGACGGAAACAAAAAATCACTCAAACGCCGATCTTGCAGACCTGCGTTTGAGTGACAAGATGATAGACCTGCTGAAAAGCGGGCGAATTGATACCGCCCTGCTTTGTGAGCTGGCGGCGCACCCGGATTTTGTGAAGTTGCTGGCCGATATACAGATTTATGTGGAGGGGATCGCCGCCACACAGATACAGAACTTGAACGCATGGGTAGATGTGGCGAGGGCTGAAATCGTGGAGAAGTACCAGCCGGGGGAGCATGACAAGACCGCCGGTGTCCTGAAAGCCGCCCATGTGAGGGAGGGCGACTATTTCAGCAGCCGGGTACATCACGATATTGACGCTATCATGGAGGACATACGGCAAGCCCACAGGGGCAGGAGCGACAGCGCCCCGGAGAATACCATTGTGGACGAACTCAAGCAGGATTTGGAGGAAGTGGCGAACTTCAAGGGCAGCCGTGCGGAACAACTGCTGATGGTGTTCTGCAAGCAGACAAAGCTGCGGTACAGTAAGCTGACTGAGGAAGAAAAGCAATGGCTGACCCGGATTGTCCAAAAATCCGAATTGGCAAAAAGCTATTTGCCGCAGAGAGGTAAGAGAAAATAGAGAGGACAAATCGGGATTTATTTTAGATGAGGGATAATGTATGAAAGATTTTTTTGAAGCACTAAAAAGCGAGAAAAAAAGTATAGCAATACCTGAAGAATTAAATTATTTTAAGAAACTTATCGGCAGTTGGCAAATTGATTATGTTGACAGTAACATTTCTCACGTGATAAAAGGCGAATGGCATTTTTCATGGGTTCTTGAAGGAATGGCAATTCAAGATGTTATTATCTTGCCCGATTATGAATATGGAACATCACTGCGTATCTACAATCCCAATACACATACATGGGATGTCGCTTATGGCTATACAGGAAAAATAATACGACTTGAAGCAAAAAAACAAGATGACAGGATAGTTCTTACATTCATTGATGATGAAAGAAGAAAATGGGTCTTTGTTGAAATCGAGGACGACTATTTTCATTGGCAAAATGTTACCGTAAAAAACGATGGTGAATGGCACATAAATGCAGAAATATATGCTAAGCGTATCTAATGGATACAACAATAGTGCAACTTCCCGTTTATCGGGGAGATAGCAAAGCCAGCCGAGCCAGTCAACGGTCAAGATGAACGGCGCTTACAGCGCCGCCGTTGACAGTCTCGCCCGTCTTTGCTGATGGGCAATCAAGGCGGGAAAGCCCCAAAATGGCTTTCCCGCCCATTTCAATTTTGAGAGGACGAACAGCCCCGCAATAGTTTGACAGCGGACAAGCACAGTATGGGATTGTCCACCTTGTCTACCCGTTCAGCGGGACGGGCGGCGGTCAAGGCCGGGCACAAGCCCGTTCATTTCAGCCTTGACGGGTGCCGTCCGTTCTGCTATTTTTGCTGGGTGTCTATACACAACATCGGGCCAAGTTGGCCCTAAGTCCAGACGAAGGACGAGGGACGGGGGCTTCATATACGCCCTGTCTGCTGACGAAAACAGCCTTGCGCTTGCGACCTTCGCCCTACAAGCACAGTCTGTTTTCCTGCCATTTCAAATGCCGTTGCCCTCCCCGGCGGCAACGTCATTTTCACGGCAACGCCGACAGAGCGTATAACACACTACACTTTGCTACGCAAAGTCGTGTGCCCAAAGGGGCTTTGCCCCCTTGGGATTCCCCCACAACAAAACGGCGCTATGCCACCCTGCCGGGAGCATAGCGCCGTTTTGTTGTCAGCAGCCCGTTTCACGGTCTGCGTGTAGTCTCTTGTAAACTGACCTAAATGGGATTGCAAGTATCATCTGGTTTTTGCACCAAAATATCGGAGGCAGGTAATATATAAGGATATCAAGGCAGATGTAGGCCAAATACTAGGGACCTTATGCCGAAGAAAAGGGATTGGGATAATCGAGGCGCAATGCATGCCGGATCATATCCATATGCTGGTAAGTATTCCGCTCAAATATGCTGTGTCAGAGGTAGTGGGATATCTCAAAGGAAAAAGTTCACTTATGATATTCGAGAAGCATGCGAACCTAAAGTATAAGTACGGAAATCGTCATTTCTGGTGCCGTGGATATTACGTGGACACAGTAGGGAAGAACACAGCGGCCATAAATGCATATATACAAAATCAGATAAAGGAAGATTTAGAATATGATCAGATGTCGTTAGTAGAGTACATTGACCCGTTTACGGGTGAGCCGGTGAAGAAAAACAAGAAGTAAGACTCATAAGAGTCAGTAGGGAGCCAAAGCAAACCAGCAAGCCCCCATTGGGGCAAAGCCGGAGTAAGGAAGCGCTGAATATGCCCTTTTAAGGGCGGCTGAGAATGTGGTGCAGCTGGCAGACTTTTCAGTGCGCCTTCCGGGCGCAAGCAGATAACAGCCCCTTATAGGGGCAGAACAAGCCACCGGCTAAGCCGGTGGTCTTGACTCTCAAATTTAAATAAACATTAAGAAAATTTCCATTATCTGGCCGACCTAACGCTTCCTATAACGTACCATTTGATATGATTAGTACCATAGGACTAAGTATGAAGAGGAGAAAATGGTATGAAGGAGAAAGGAAGATCAAGAGCACTGCATAGAAAACCTTACGGTTTATGCAAAAGATTTCTTGCTGCCATGATTGCTGCGGTTATGGTTACCACTAATATTGGTACAGACCTTACGACAGCGTATGCAGCGGAATCTTCTGACAGCGTAACCTTCGAGATGAGCGGTTCCGGCCTGGTTACCGCAATTGAAGAAGCAATTGCTGCAGGAAGTCCCCTTCAGGAGGGGGATATTGACTTTACCAACGGCAAGACAGAACAGTTTGAGGCATTATTTTATGGTGAAGGAAATATATATGAGATTTATCCGGAATACGACGGAGGAGACATGGACGCGGAGCTGCGTGTATTTGTCCGGCTTCCGGAGGATGCGGATGACATGTATATGGTCACCGGAGATGAGGAAATTATATTCCTGTATGTGAATAATGGAGAAAGCTCCATCAGCTGTTCCACGTCCATCACCAGAATGGAGGATGGAAAGGAGAAGGTAAAGAGAACAAAGAAACTTACTGTTAAAAGCTACGAGGCTGCATTTGGAGATGAGGAAGTAAATATCATATCCAAGCCGGCGGAGACGGTACCGCCAGAAACAGAACCGGCAGAAACAGAACCGGCAGAAACAGTACCGTCAGAAACAATACCAGCAGAAACAATACCAACAGAAACAGCACCGTCAGAAGAGATTCCAACAGAAGCAGTTCCGACAGAACCTGACTCATCGGAAACGACTTCGTCAGAAGCTAATCCAGCAGAGTCAGAACCGGCAGAACCAACTCCGGCAGAAACCACAGAACAGACCTCTCAGAGTCAGGAGACACAGACACCTGCAGGAGAGGAAGGACAGAAGGAAACAACTGCTTCACCAACAGAGGGTACAGACACAGGCAGACAGGATACAGAAGAGTCTCAAAAGGAATCAGAAGGCTCCCGGCCTGAGAATACAGATAAGTCCGAGGAAATATCCAATAACGCAAAAGAAGAAATAGAACAGAAGGACAATGCAGATAAGGAGCAGATTCATTCTGAGAAACAGGATGATACACCTGTTGCATCCATTAACCGTCACTATGCGCCTGTTGTTGCTGTAAAGACAGGTGATGAGACAGCCTCCCTTCCTGAAAAGCATGATTCAGATGTGAGAATTGAAGAGGGCACAAAAGAAAAAGAAGAACCAAAAGAAAACGCAAAAGCAGACAACACAACAAAAGAGACTGCTGAAAATCAAGGCAGCAGTGCAGATAAAACATCTGGAAAGACAAATGTGTCCAGTGAGACGGGAACATCCGGAAGTAAAGAATCATCAAGTAATCCGGAATCATCCGGTAACCAGGAGTCATCCGCCAGTCAGGAATCATCCGGCAATCCAGAGTCATCCGGTAATCCAGAATCATCCGGTAATCCAGAGTCATCCGGTAATCCGGAATCATCCGGCAACCAGGAGTCATCCGCCAGTCCGGAATCATCCGGTAATCCGGAGCCATCCGGCACCCCAGAGCCATCCGGCCCCCCGGAATCATTCGGCGAGGCAGAAACACCCAGCCAGCCGGCACACCCCAGCGGCTCAGAACCGTCCGGCGAATCTGGTGATAGCGAGGAAACTGAGGAGGGGAAAACAGAAGAGTCCTCTCCGGCTGAATCAACGGGAGACATCATAACCGATGAAACACCTGTGATTACCATAGAGACAGAGCCATCCCGGACACCGGAGGAAACAGAGGCAGAAGACGTCCATAAGGTGAAAGCAGCCACATCCGATGACCTTGTGGGAATCGGGTATTGCAGCACGGCCAGGGTTTATACCACCACGGTCAATACGCTGAAAGCATTGAATGATTTCGAGGGTTATAAGGTAACATATGCTGTCTATTCACAGGGAACAGCCCGCATTGTAGATGGACCGCGCGGTGTTGAGGAAGGCGGAAGCCTTACATTTGGCGTTAAAACCCAGGTTGGCTATGATATACAGTCAGTATCGGCCAATGGTGAACTCTTAGAGGCGGGAGCCCCGGGGGATTCAGCTGACCCGGATTCAGCAGATCCGGGGAACGCGGCGGAAAATATATCCTGGTTCACCATAGAGGATGTGACGGATGAACTGGAGATTGAGGTATATACCACTGAAACAGACGAACATCCGGAATTTTCTGATACCATTATGGTGAATGATGGTATGATTATAAACCTTTACGCGCCTGAAGGCGTATTGCCAAAAGGCGTGACCGCTTCTGCGGAACGGGTGGATTCTGCTCTTGAGGATTCCATACGGGAAAATGCCCAGGAAGCTGCTTCTGAAGAGGGAAAGCAGGTTTCATCAGTGGCTGCTTATGATATAAATTTGTGGCTTGGAAGCCAGAAGCTGGACGCTGGAATCTGGAACCAGGAAGGCGCTGTGACAGTTACATTTTCAGGAGTTCCTGTAGAGGAAGCCAGCCAGACTGCCGAAGAAATGTCCATTGTTCATGTGGAGACAGAAGCCGCGGATGTGAAGGCTTTAGAGGAGGTCCGGGACGCAGTGGATGTGTCCGGCGGCAGAGCGGTGGATGCGTTAAGCTTTGAGGCGGAGCATTTCTCCATCTATGCGGTAATAAGCAAAGAAAATATAACCAGGACTACCGTGGAAGTAAGTAAGGACGAGACGTTCCGGGTAAAAGCAGACAGAAGATATGGAGGCTCATGGTTCGTATCAGATCCAAGGGTGGTTTCAATCCAAAACGTGAAGGATATCAATGAGAATGGAAAATGGTATTCAGCAGCGGATGTTAAAGCGCTGAAAGCCGGCAAAAAGGCCAGTATATGGTACGGAAACGTAGTGCACAATGATTATTTCAACATCATTGTCAATGAAGCAGCCAACCAGTTCCATTTCAAATTCAACCAGGATTCCTCCAACATATCATTATGGTACAGCATCAACGGCGGCGGACTCTTGGAGATGGAAAGAGGACAGGTCCTTCAGACTGACAGAACAGACACGGTGTCCTTCTATGTAAAACCGGCCGCCGGGTATGTGACTCCTACCACCTTTGAGCACAGAAACGGCAGGTCCGAGGCAGAGCTGGCAAAAGCACGGTTTGGAGAAGGCATCTATGTGGATATTGCAGACGCGCCCTCAACCATCTCTACAGAGCATACAAGCAGAGATTTTTCGGATGCAAATGCGGAAGCGGTATCCATGGGCTGTACCAACCAGTTCCATTACTCTTACAGGGATGATGCTTACCAATACAGGGAATTTAAAATTCAGGCAACGCCTGCAAAGATTCAGGTAAAGTATGACGGCAATGGAGCAGAAGGAATGGCTCCGGTTGACTACAGAACCTATACCCATCCTGCAATCAAGAATGGAGACAGCTATATTGATATCAAGGGTTCAGGGAACCTGAAAAAGAATCATTTTGATTTTATTGGATGGGAACTGGCTGAGACAAATGTGAATCAGGCCGGCAGTAAGATATATCAGCAGGGTGACAGTCTGTTTGTGGGTGATGTTTGGAAGGATATAAATATAAATCCGGTTACCTATGTCCTCACTGCCAAATGGATGCCCAAACAGTATACGCTTACCACGGCTTCCGACGCAAACTCTGCCATTGACCAGGGCAAACAATATACTTACGACGCAGATTCTCTTATCAGGGTAAATTTTACGGCCAAGCAGGGATACCGGATATCCGGTGTCGCGGTGGATGGCGTACATCTGTCAGGAAAAGCTTTGAATGAGGCTGTGCAGAACGGCTGGGTGGAAGTGGACTGCAAACAGGACCATTATGTATCGGTTACTTCTGTCAGGACGGAATATAACCTTATAACCAGGGCTGAGAATGCTGATATTACTAAGGGTACAAAATATTCCTACAGTGACACGGATACATTGGATGTTAAATTTAAAGCAGACAAGGGCTATTCGGTTACCGGCATTACCGTGGATGGAAAATCCTTCACAAAGGATGAAATCCAGGCCATATTGGCCGAGGCGGACCAGCAGGGTTACAGTCATATAACACTGGACCGTAAGCAGGACCACACAGTGTTCGTCAAGGCAGATAAGACACTCTATACATTGACGGCTAGGGCAGATGAAAATTCCTGGATTAACCCTCAGACAAAGAGCTATGAGTACAAAGAGTTCATCATGTATAAGGTCAAATTCGGGGCAAAGAAAGGTTACCAGATACAGAATATCATTGTAGATGAAAAAGAATTAAGCGGGTTTGAAAAGACAGCCGCCATAGCGGCCGGGGCATACCTGTTTGATTATAAGAGCAGCCATACCATCGAAGTGACCACCAGGATAAACAGTTATCATTTGACCACATATTCAGACCATAACAGCTGGATTACCCCATCTATGGATTTCACCTACGATGGAACGGAAAAACTTAAGGTGGAATTCGGCGCCAAGGAAGGCTGCTCCATATCCGGTATATGGGTGGATTTACGCCAATACAGAGGAGATGAACTGAAGGAGGCGGTTTCCAGGGGATACATTGAAGTGGATCGGGACCGTGACCACATAGTATCTGTCACCGGTAAGATTAATGAATACAAGCTGACCGTTGGGGCAGATGAAAACAGCCGGATTACAGAACCTAAACAGGAGGTTACCACCTTTACCTATGATTCGGACAAATGCCTGGTGGTTAAGTTCAAGGCTAATACAGGCTACAGAGTCAGCAAGGTGATCGTGGATGACGTTTCCCTGGAGGGAGCGGAGCTTCTGAAGGCACTGGCCTCTCATTCTGTTTCAGTGGACCGCAAGGGCGACCACAGCGTATTTGTAGAGACCAGTCCCATGGAATATGCCCTTACCACCGGCGCAGACCTGCACAGCCGGATTACGTACCCTCAGGATAGGATTTATACGTACAGCTATGACCCGGAGGCATCCATAGAGGTTACCTTTGAGGCAAAAACAGGTTACGGAATTTCCGGAGTATTTGTAGATGCCCGTCCTCTAAAGGGACAGGAACTGCAGGATGCCATTGAAGCGGGCAGTGTAAGCGTTGACAGAAAGGAATGCCACTCTGTCTATGTGACATCGGAGGCCAGGCGGTATACCCTGATTACGGATTCGGATGAATACTCCAGCATCAGCCAGGGCGGAAGTTACGGATATGACGCAATACTTCCCATGCTGGTAAGGTTCCGTGCGGATACAGGTTACACCATCAGCAGTATCACTGTGGACGGCCAGTCTCTTCAGGGAGCAGAGTTTGAAAGGGCGGCGGCTTTGGGGTATGTATCCCTGTCACGTACCCGGGACCATGAAGTGACGGTCACCAGCCGGATTCGTCAGGATTTGGAATATACGGTAAATTACTTCTTTGAGAATGACCGGGGGGATTTCCGCATTGACAGGCAGTATGAACACGCGCAGCATGTGACAAATGCTGAGTATGGTTCAGACATTGTGTTTGATAAGACACCTGCCCTGGATAAGAACGGACACCATTATGCCCTGGACCACATTGACGGGGACGGAAAGAAAGTATCACTGATTACACTGGACAACGTGGTGAATGTCTACTATGGCATTGATGAAAAAGGAGAGACGAATCCGGAGGACAGCGGAAAGCCTACAAATCCTGACGGCATACCGGACCGGTACCAGGTTACCTTTACCTACAGGGCCGGTGCCAACGGCGCCATGACAGGAACTGTCATGGAGGTGGCTACACGGAGAGATTCCGCCGGAGAGCTGAGCCTGTACGCTCCTGTAAGGCCGACTGCGGATGGCGTGGAATACCTTGCGGATGACGGGTTTACATTTAACAATTGGAAATCCAGCCAACCCGGCTATAAAACGCTGATGCCAAATTATGTGTTTGATGATACAGATGACATAGCTGCGCATAAGTTCTACTGCGACACTGTATTTACAGCTAATTTCCTTGACAATAAGAACATTCATTACGATGTGGAGTTTTACATGCAGTCCCAGGGACGTTATCAATTCCGGCCCACATACACGGATGCAAGAAATGACGTTCCTCTTCATGGGATGGCCAAAGTAACAGAACAGGATTTGGCGGATAAGGTTGAGAGTGAGTGTACCTATGTTCTGGATACAAGCAGAAGGAACATCACAGAAGCCAAGGTGAAGGAGGACGGTTCCACTACATTAAAACTTTACTTTAAGCAGCAGTTTACCGTGACATATAAGCCGGGCAGTCAAGGAGCTTTTACAGAGCAGTCAAAGAGTGATTATAAATACAATGACAGGCTGGAGCGCTTTATCGGTGAAAAGACGCCAATAGATGAGACAATGCGGTTTGCAGGCTGGATGGGTATGGATGGAACGGTCCTGCAGGAAAGCCAGCTTCCTGATACGGTTACAAAGAATATGATATATACAGCTGTATTTGAGGAAGATACAGTCAAGAGCGGCTTCTTTGTGAGAAAAGACAAGGCTGCAAGGCCGGACGGCAATGTGCCGGATCCCTCTTACAATTATGCATTGTTCGGCGAAGGCTTCCTTCATGCGAATCCGGTGATGGTACCGGCGCCGGAAGGTGAACTGAACCAGAGCAGTGAGGCGGTTTTAGAGCGCATAGCACAGTGGCCGGAGAACGATACATTTACCATGGACGGTAAGACCTATTCCATGGACGATATCTTATGGTACAGGATCCAGTATGAGGAAGGCGACCCATATGAATGGCATGTGGACGGAGAGCTGAAGCACAGCATAGCAGTTGTTTTTGATTTGAAGGGCGGAACATTGAATGATTCTACGGACCCGCTGCTGACCTACAGCCTGCAGAAATATGGGGTGATTACAGACAACCTGATTCCTTCACTGGAGGGAAGCGCATTTAGCGGCTGGAGGGTTGTGGAATCCCAGGATACGGGATTTAAGACCGATCAGTTATATCAGGCACCGGATATCAACAACCATGAGTTTACGGGCAGCGTTACCTTTGAAGCAGTTTGGGATATTAATATGTATACTGTAAATGTGGAGATGGCAGACAAGGAATTTCCCGCGAATATACTTGACAGAAAGCTTCTGGAACAGGTGCCCTTTGGGACGGATCCGGAAGCAGACGGCAGGCTGAATGGACTGATTCCTGAATCAATCGACGGGGCAGACGGAAACCATTATATCTATACCGGAACGCTCAGGAAGTCCTATGAACCTGTTCAGGGCGTCAGGGAAAATGGAACCATAACCGTCTACTACATGACAGATAACGATGGACCGGATAAAAAGCCCGATGGAATTCCGGATGCCTATGAGATTCAGTTTATCTTTGAATCCTCCAACGAGCAGCAGGGACGTATCCGGAACAACGGTACAGGGGCATATGGAACCGTTACGGAGTGGAAGAGCCTGGTAGAGCTTGATTCAGAAGGACGCATTGTTATTGGAGCGGACGGAGAACCTGTATTTTGGGAGGATGGGGTGAGCCCTGAGGGGGCCGTTACGGCTGAAGCCAATTCCGGCTATGCACTTTCCGGATGGACTGCGCTTATGGACGATATGAATATTTCGTTTGCTGATTTAAATGAAATCAGGAGCACTAAGTATGAGCATGACGTAGTGTTTGCAGCCCAGTGGTCCGCAGCAGGCGGTAACACCCCTGATACCGGAGGAAACAGCAGTTCGGGCAGTTCCGGCGGAAGCAGCAGCTCAGGAAGCGGATCAGGCAGAAGGTATGTATCCGCAAATGGAGGCCCCGGAGCAGTTACCCTGGAGGAAACTCAGGTTCCGCTGGCCGAAGCACCTATGACGGATATGACAGTTATTGATGACGGTGAGATACCGTTAGCTCCCCTTCCAAAAACTGGTAATATAATGGACAGGATGAGCCTGACGTTCCTTCTTTCTGGAATCGTACTTACCTTATCGGTATTTGACAGAAGAAGGCATGTTAAGTAAAACATGTTATTAACTATAAAGTGAAGGGACACAGCAGTGCGGAGAGATTCTGTACTGCTGTGTTTTTATAAAATTTAATAATCTTTTCATAATCTGACGTGGTGGAAATAGATTTGGATTTAGGATATAATAACCCCACCAAGTCCGGTCTGCCTGGGGGTGTGGGGGTCGGAACAGGAGCAGACAGAAGGAGGACGGACGTCCTTTTAGGAACAGGTAATATATGCTATAATATTTTTAATCATTATATGATTAGATGATATTAGAGAAAACAGCAGTACATTGGAGGTATAATAAAGATGCAAAGCGATATACAATCTCAGATGTCCCAATCTCAGATGTCCCAGTCCCAGATGTCTCAGTCCCAGATGCCCGGGTCTCAGGCGCCCCATACCCGCAATTCCAAGCCCGGGACAATGAAAGCCGCGGTCTACAAAGAAAATGGCATCATAACCCTGGAACACCGGCCGGTTCCTGCGCTGGCGGATCCGCAGGATGCCATCATAAGGGTAACCCTTACCACCATCTGTTCCAGTGATATCCATATAAAGCACGGAGCTGTCCCAAGGGCTGTGCCGGGAACCATACTGGGACATGAGTTTGTGGGCATAGTGGAGCAAACCGGGGAAGCGGTAAAAAAGTTTAAACAGGGAGACCGTGTTGCCGTAAATGTAGAAACTTTCTGCGGTGAGTGTTATTTCTGCAGGCGGGGTTATGTCAACAACTGTACCCATGAACACGGGGGATGGGCGCTGGGGTGCAGGATTGACGGCGGCCAGGCCGAATATGTCAGGGTGCCGTTTGCCGACAACGGACTTACGAAGATACCCGATGAAGTGACAGATGAGGCGGCGCTGTTTACAGGAGACATCCTTTCCACCGGTTACTGGGGGGCTTCCCTGGCGGAAATCAAACCCGCGGATACGGTAGCTGTTATTGGCGCAGGTCCTACCGGGCTGTGTACCCTGATGTGCGCAAGGCTTTACGGCCCCGGCGTGGTCATAGCCATTGATACGTCGGATGAACGGCTGGAGCTGGCTAAGGAACAGGGACTGGCAGATGTCATTATCAACCCGTTAAAGCAGGATGTGGAACAGGAGATAAAGAAGCTGACCCTTGGACGCGGCGCGGATGCCGTATTGGAAGTGGCAGGAGGCAGGGATACCTTCCGGATGGCATGGAGGATTGCCAGGCCCAATGCGGTGGTCTGTGTAGTGGCTTTATATGAAGAACCGCAGATGATCCCCTTACCGGACATGTACGGGAAGAATCTGGTTTTTAAAACAGGAGGAGTGGACGCTTCCAGCTGTGAGGAAATCATGAAACTGATAAAGGCCGGAAAACTGGATACCAGCTGCCTGATTACCCACAGAACAAAGCTTGAACACATTATGGAAGCCTATGATGTGTTTGAGAATAAGAAGGACCATGTGATAAAGTATGCAATTGAGGTATCATAAGGCATATGGACGTCCTGCATAATGATAGGACATTTGCATACATACAGGAAAGACATATAAGAAAGAAGGAATGAGTATGGGCAGGAACTGTTGTATCACCATTGAGCGTCAGTACGGAAGCGGAGGAAGGGAGGTGGCCCGTATCCTGTCGGAGCGCCTGGGGATTCCCTGCTATGGGCGGGAGCTGCTGGCAGTGACGGCGGCAGACAATGGAATCAGCATCGAGGAACTGAAAAAGCTGGATGAAAAGCGGACGGGAAGCCTGCTTCATGATTTGGTGCTGTATGCCTTCCGGTTCCAGAATTACAATAAGATGCAGGAGCCCTTTGATATCAATAAGGAGGTATCTGACACCATCCGCAGGCTGGCCCGGAAGGGACCGTGCATTTTTATCGGAAGATGCGCTGATTTCGCCCTGGACGGAGAATGCGATGTACTTAAACTGTTTATCTACGCTTCATCCATGGAGAAGCGCAAACGCCGTATATGCGAGGTGGATGACATTGCCTTTGAGAAGGCGGAGGAAGAAATACAGAAAAGGGACAGCCAGAGAAGCGACTATTATCACTATTTTACCGGAAAAAACTGGGGGGATATGGAAAATTATGATGCCTGTCTGAATACCTCTGTATTAGGATATGAGGGCTGTGCGGACCTGATTATGAAAATGATGGAATGAGATGGCTGAATGTCATCAACGAAGGTATAAAACAAAATATGACAACACCATGACAACGCTGTGACAATGCTGTGACAATGCTGTGATAATGCCGTGAAAACATGGTGATAATGCCGTGAATCAGCCGGATTCCCAATCAGGAAACCGGCTTTCTCACGGCATTTTTCTTTCCTGCTGCCGGCGGGATGAACCATCCCGTCAAATAAACGGAGAAATATTAAAAGTTAGGCTGTAATTTTGTGAAAAAAAAACGGGTTGATTTTCATTTGCAAAATGCATATAATATTTGTCAAACACAACAGTTGTTAAATACATATGATAGCCGCAGAAGGTATTTCTTTACAGTATCTGCGGCAGCCCCTGCAAGGAGGTGAGTACCATACAGGAAATAGCCACCATGATAGAAAAGAGCAAACGAAGGTTTCTGTGCATTAAATTCAGGGCCTGCGGCCTTTCCTTTTCCGAGGGAATCGTGCTTCTGGTCATAGGCTACAGCAGATACAGCAATCAGGAGACCATTTCCAGCCTGTCCGGAATTGATAAATACCAGACAGCCAAGGTATTGGCTGCCATGGAGGAGCGGGGATACATCAGAAGGGAGATTAATCCTGAGAATAAACGAGAAAAGCTGGTTTGCCTGTCGGAAAAGGGAAAAGAGGCAGCTAATTCACTGAAGGACATCATGGACCAGTGGGAGAAAATCATCTTTGCCGGAATCACGCCCCAGGAGGAACAGGTTCTGGAACAGATTATGGGCAAAATCGTCGGAAATGTAAGGGAGTATGAAAGAAATATTGGAAGGGAGAAACTGTAATAACAATGAAACTGGCAAAATCTAAGAAAAAAATCATAGGGGCGGCGGCAGCCGTTATTTTGTGCGCCATTGTCCTGGTGCTCATCTTTGGTCATGTGACAGGGGATGACCTGTTATTTAAGAATAAGAAAAATCTGGTGGTACAGTCTTATGTGACCATGGATGAGAGCAATATTAACGCTCTGACCGGGGGACAGATTAAGGATGTCCTGGTGGAGGAAGGGGACCTGGTGACCAAAGGCCAGGAGCTGGTCCGTCTGGACAGTGATACCCTGATGGCCCAGAGAGAACAGGCCCAGGCAGCTCTGGCCCAGGCCCAGGCAGCTTACCAGAGCCTGTTAAACGGCGCCACAGAGGAACAGATGAAACAGCTGCAGCTGGCGGTCCAGATTGCCCAGGCAAACCTGGAAAATGCCCAGGCTGCCTACACAAGAATGGACGCGGATTATCAGAGGACCTTGGCGCTGGTTCCCGCAGGAGCCGTGTCCCAGTCCTCTGTGGATGCCCAGAAGGCAGCCCTGGCTTCTGCCAAGGCAGCCCTGGACAGCTCGCGCTCCAATCTGGAGATTTCCCAGAGCAAGCTTTCCGAAGCCCAAAACGGAGCAACGCCGGAACAGATTGCCCAGGCCCAGGCCGGAGTGGACCAGGCCAAGGCGGCCCTGAAACAGATAGACACCACCCTGGATAAATGTGTCCTTACCTCACCTGTGGACGGTCTGGTGACAACGGTTAATGTCAAGTCCGGTGATGTGGTGTCTTCCGGACTTCCCTCCGTGGTGGTTGCTGACATTTATACCCCGTATATCACTTGTGATGTGGATGAAATGAAGCTTCCGCGGGTAAAACTGGACCAGGAGGTGGATATCTCCCTGGCAGCCCTGGGAAAGGATACATATAAGGGGAAAGTGGTGCGAATCAATAAGGAAGCGGATTTTGCCACCAAGAAAGCGTCCAATGAAGCTGACTGGGATATCCTGACCTACGGAATCAAGGTAACCTTTGAGAACCTGACTGGACTGCAGGATGAACTGCGTTCCGGTATGACAGCCTATGTTGACTTTGGAAAGTGATGTGATGGTATATGAGAGAATGGATGAAACAGGCTGGGAGCCTGGCATCTTCTATGAAAAAACGGTACATAACGATTCCCATGCTGATTCTTCTTCTGGTACCTACCATCCTGAGTCTGCTTATGGGCGCGGAGTTCGTGCATCTGCCTTTTCAGAAGGTACCCACGATTATTGTGAACCATGATCACTCTGAAACAGTCCAGAGCCTGATTCAGATGATTTCGGATAACAGGACATTTGACGTCATTGCGTGTACGGATGAGGAGGATGACCTGAAGGAAGCATTTTACTATAATAAGGCACTGGCAGGCATTGTGATTCCGGAGCATTTTTCAGAGGATCTGTTAAATGGCAGGGAAGCCAAAATCATGATTTTTAACGACGGCGCCCTGTCAACAGTTGCCAGCGGCATGAGGGGTACCATAGCCGAAGCCCTGGGGACCATTAAGAGCGGATATATGCTGAAGCTGGCAGAGGGAAAGGGCATACCGCCCCAGGCAGCCATGAACCTGATTGCACCTATGGGATATGTGACAAAGGCCATCAGCAATCCCTCCAAGAATGTGGCATACATGATGATGGAGGGCATCCTCCTTACCATTGTGCAGATTGGAGCCGGATGCGTGGGGGCCTGCGTGTGCGAGAGGGGAAGCTTTGGAAGGCTGATGAAAAAGGCCGGATTTATCACCGGTATTGCCTGTGTCTCGGCCCTGGGCTGTATAGTGACCCAGACCCTGTGTTTTGGATTTCCCTACAAGAGTTCGCCCTGGGCCGGCATACTGATGACGGTTTTCACCTGCTTCGGCATTACCCTTTTTGGAATACTCCAGAACCTGGGTACCGGAGGAAACTGCGAGGAGGCAGTGCAGAAATGCAGCATCATAAGTTTTACCATGCTGTTGGCCGGTTACACATTTCCGGTTATCTCCATGCCATGGCCCTGTAAGTTTCTTACCTGGTTCATGCCCAATACCCATTATATTGTGCCGTTCAGGGACATGGCCCTGGTGGAGCGCAGCTTTCTGAGTGAGGCCCACCATGTTCTGTGGCTTATGGGCTTCTGCGCGGTGATGGTGCTTGCAGTGGCAAAGAAATTCAGGGATGCCGGGGCAGAGCCGGGAAAAACGCCCGCAGATGGTCCCCGGACGGAAAACGGGGTGGCCGGCATATGATAAGCAGGATATGGAAGGAAGAAAAAAACACGGTCATCGGTCTGTTTATTTCCGTGCTGGCCGGTATGCTCCTGATTACTACCATCTGGAAAAATGATTACACAGAGGATATTCCCTTTGGAATCCTGGATGAGGACCGGTCCTCCTTGTCCCAGTCCATTGTGAAGCAGTTTGGCATCAATCCCTCTCTGGATATTGTATATTATGCGGATTCGGAGCAGGATCTGAAACAGGCCATCCTGGATAAGAAGATTGAGGCCGGCGTCATGATACCTGAAAATTTCAGCCGGGATATGTCCCTGAAGAAATCACCCCAGGCAGTGATATTTGCGGACTGTTCCAACATCATCACCGGCGGCGGGGCAGTGGGGGCTGCATCATCCGTGCTGGGTACCATGAGCGCGGGAATGCAGCTTAAGATGCTGGAGGGAAACAACTTTTACCCCTCGGCGGCCCAGACCAGTCTGGGTACATTTTCTTACGTGGACAGGACCTTGTATGAACCACAGGGCGATTACATCAGGAAAATGAGCTATCTGCTGGTTCCCGCCATCACCATGCAGACCTTTCTCATCTCATTTTTTATTCCGCTCATGATACGAAAAAGGAAAGCTCTGGCAGCGGCTACCCCGGAAAAGCGGAGGGAGGAATTAAAAGACGGAATCATCAGGACGGCCGTGGTGGCGGGCGGCGCGGTGGCGGCCCAGTTCGTGGTGCTGTGTGTGGTGGGACTGTATAAGAATATTCCCCTGCGGGGGGAAATCGGGCTCTATCTGTTCAGCACCGTGCTTTTCATGCTGGCGGCCGTGGCCTTTGGCGTGATGCTGGGGTCATTTACCAAAAGGCTGGCCTGCTTTGCGCAGCTGTATATGATGTGCAGCAACCTGATTATATTTACCTCAGGGCTTATTTTCCCGTACTATCTGATGCCCAAATGGCTCAGCATTGCATCCAGGATATTTTCGCCCATTGCCAATATTGCCGTGGAACTGAAGGCTGTGAACCTGAAGGGAATCGGCTGGGACGCTGCCTGGCCCCAGCTGGCGGGAACCGCCCTGTATACCGTGTTCTGGCTGGCGGCAGGAGGCGCCATGTACGCTTGGAGCATTAAAAAGGAGCGGAGGCTTGCAGGGGCGGCGGAGTAAGAGATGAGGCAAGGGAATGGAGTAGGAGATGGAGTAGGGGATGGAGTAAGAGACGGAATAAGAGACGGAGAAAAAGGGGCGGCAGTGAAATGTGTGGCAGTAATATGAATAAAATAGAAGATATAAAACAGAAGGTATAAAGCAGAAGGTATAAAGCAGAAGGTATGAAACAGGGGGTATGAAACAGAGGGTATGAAACAGAGAGTATGAAACAGGGGGTATGAAACAGAAGATATAAAACAAAAGGTATAAAGCAGAAGGAATTAAAGAGAAACAGATAGAAAAATCCACAAAAATCATGTATGATAGAGAGAGCGGCTTCGGTATTGACTGCTTTCTCTTTTTTGTAATGGTCTTATATTCCAAGGCACAGGGAGGGGCGGTCACCAATGATTGGGGAATGGGGTGGTGTCTTGCAAAGCGCTAATACGGATATGATTGACGGCAGTATCTTTCAGTCTATTTTCTGGTTTTCAATCCCTCTTTTGATAGGGAATTTTTTCCAGCAGTTGTACAATACAGTGGATTCCTATGTGGTAGGAAATTTTGTCAATACCAACGCCCTGGCGGCGGTGGGGGCTTCGACCCCGGTCATCAATATGCTGGTGGGGTTCTTCATGGGCCTGTCCACCGGCGCGGGAGTGGTGATTTCCCAATACTTCGGGGCCAGACAGGGTGAGGCTATGAGCCGGGCGGTTCACAGCGCCATGGCCCTTACGGGGCTGTTGAGCATAGTGTTTACCGGGCTGGGACTGCTGTATACAGGACCCCTTCTCAGGGCAATCGGGGTGCCGGAGGACGTCCTTCCCCATTCTTCTCTATATCTGATGATTTATTTCTGTGGAATCACATTCTCACTTTTCTACAATATGGGATCAGGCATACTGCGCGCGGTGGGGGACTCCAGGCATCCCCTGCTCTATCTGGCAGTGGCCAGTATCGTGAATATCATCCTGGATTTCACCTTTGTGTGCGGGTTTCACATGGGCATTGCAGGCGTGGCCATTGCCACCATCATGGCCCAGGCAGTGAGCTCATTCATGGTCATGCACAAGCTGATGCATACCCGTGAGGATTACAAGGTGGAAATCCGCAAGATACGGTTCCACAAGAAAATGATCCGCAAAATCATTGCCTTTGGCTTTCCGGCTGCCTGTCAGCAGAGCATCACCTCATTTTCCAACGTGGTGGTGCAGTCCTATATCAACCGGTTCGGAACGGCTGCCATGGCCGGATATTCCGCTACCCTGAGGATTGACGGATTTCTCCAGCTGCCCCTTCAGAGCTTTAATATGGCTATCACCACTTTTGTGGGACAGAACATCGGAGCACGCAAGTATAAACGGGTGAAGAAGGGAATATTTGCCGCCTGGGTTATGAGTTCCCTGATTATTCTGGCAGGTTCAGTGGGAATGTATTTCGGAGCGCCCCTGTTAATCAGCGTGTTTACCAATGATCCCCAGGTAATTGGGAACGGAAGCAGTATGCTTCGCATTTTCTCCAGAGCATATATTGTGATGCCCGTGATCCAGGTACTAAACGGCGCCCTGCGCGGCGCGGGACTTTCCAAGGTCCCCATGTTCTTCATGCTGGGCAGCTTCGTGGTTCTGAGACAGATTTACCTGCTTGTGGCAGTGCCCATGACTCACAGTTTGATGGTGGTCATGGCGGGGTGGCCCATTACCTGGGTCATCTGCGCGGCAGGTATGTTCCTGTACTATGTCAAAGCGGACTGGCTGCCTAAGGAGGCCGGGCCGGAGGGGGAATAATGCTTCCGGTTAAGGATGTTGGTCAATGCTTCCGGTTAATGCTTCCGGTTAATGCTTCCGGTTAATGCTTCCGGTTAATGTTTTCGGTTAATGCTTCCAGTTAATGCTTCCAGGAAATCATACCAGGTAATGCTGCATAGTTATGGTCCGGTAAGGCCGCCGCTCAGTAAAAAAGCGGCGGCTTTTCAGTATTTACGCGCAATAAAAGGCGAAAAAATCAAAATATGAAACATTTTTTCATTAAAATCAGATAATATTGACAAAAGTGTTTAAAAGAGTAATATAAAGTCATAGGAAGGAACCAATATGAAAAGTGTACTTGTCAGGATACAGGAATATTCAGCGCAGGCCAGCGGGGCTGAGAAGGGGGTCCTCAGATTTTTAAGGGAAAATCCTGAGGAAGCCGCAGGATACAGTATAAAGCAGCTGGCAGATAAAACATTTTCCTCAGCGGCAACCATTGTCCGCCTGTGCAGGAAGATGGGATTTGACGGTTATAAGGAGCTGCAGAAATCCCTGTTATATGAGTCAGCCCTGCGCAGGGAGAGTACGCGGCCCATGGAGCAGGAGATAAAAAAGGACGACAGCCTGGAGGAACTGGTGAACAAGGTGACCTATAAGAACATAGTGTCTCTTGACAATACCAGGAAGCTTGTGGACCTGGATATCCTGAATCAATGTGTGGAGCTGCTGGACAGGAGCCAGACCGTGTATCTGTTCGGAATTGGTTCTTCCCTGCTGGTGGCCAGGGACATGTATCTGAAGCTTCTCAGGGTCAACAAGGCATGTGTGATTTGTGATGACTGGCATGCCCAGCTCCTGCAGGCCAGAAACATCCGAAGCTGCGACCTGGCTCTGATCGTCAGCTATTCCGGTCTTACTGAGGAAATGATAACATGTGCCAGGGAGGCCAGGCTGAGGGAGGCGCCGGTCATCACCATATCCAGGTTTGAGCAGTCGCCTCTGGTCCGTCTGGCTGATTATAACCTGGCAGTGGCTGCAACGGAACTGATATTCAGGAGCGGGGCCATGTCATCCAGAATATCCCAGCTGAACATGATAGATATTCTGTATACGGCTTATGTGCACAAGCGGTATGACGAGTGTATGGAGCAGTTCAGAAAGACCCATATAGCTAAATCCGAGGGACCGGAGGAAAACCAAAACGCATTGTAAGGGGAGGAAACACCATGATAGATTTGTCAGTGTTGGTAACAGAAAGCAGGAATAAGGAGACCATGGGGCTGGACCAGATGACACCCCTGGAAATTGTTACCGTTATGAACCGGGAGGACGGGAAGGCAGTGGAGGCAATAGGGGAGGTTCTGCCCCAGATTGCCCAGGCCATTGCCTGGTGTACGGACAGTCTGAAACAAAAGGGAAGGATCATCTATATAGGAGCAGGTACCAGCGGAAGGCTGGGAGTGCTGGATGCGGTGGAATGTCCTCCCACCTTCGGGGTGTCGCCGGACGTGGTGGTGGGCCTGATGGCGGGCGGCACCCCTGCCTTTGTCAGGGCAGTGGAGGGAGCAGAGGACAGCCAGACCATGGGGGAGGAAGACCTGAAAGAGATTCATCTGTCCCCGGCAGATATCGTCATCGGGCTGGCTGCCAGCGGAAGGACGCCTTATGTGATATACGGCCTCAGGTATGCCAAAAAGATTGGATGCAGAACAGTGGCCGTGTCCTGCAACCGGGATTCTGAGATAGGAAAGGAGGCAGACCTTGCCATTGAACCGGTACCGGGACCCGAGGTCCTTACGGGTTCCACCAGGCTGAAGGCCGGAACCGTCCAGAAGATGGTTCTGAATATGATATCCACAGGAAGCATGGTGGGTATCGGCAAGGTTTACCAGAACCTGATGGTGGATGTTGTGCAGACAAATATGAAGCTGATAACTAGGGCGGAAAATATTGTCATGACAGCCACGGGATGCACCAGGGAAGAAGCCAGGGACAGTCTGGAGGAGGCGGAGGGAAGCGTAAAGCTGGCAATCACCATGATTCTGCTGCAGTGCGGTGCAAAATCCGCAAAGACAAGATTAAATCGAGCTGGGGGGTATGTTCGTAATGCAATACAGGACGTATAAGGAAACCATGCTGCCGCAGATGGTGCGGCTGTGGAAAGAGGAAGCAGTGCGTATCCGGTATAAGGCCTATGATTCACCGGAAGAATGGAAGGCAGAGCTTTTGGATAAACCGGATTTTGACCCCGAGGGATGCATTCTGGCCTTTACGGATTCCGGCAGCCTGGCAGGGTTTGCAGCGGCAATCAGCCAGAAGGAATTCCTGCCGGGACAAAACCGGGACAATACGCCGGGCTATATATTCCTTCTGGTGGTAAAAGAGGAATATGAAGGCAGAGGTGTGGGGAGCAGCCTTTTGGAAAAAGCGGAAGCATTTCTGAAGGGCCAGGGAAAACATGAAATAAGAATCAGCCACAAATGCCCTATTAAAATGTCCTGGTACATAGACCGGGAGGGCCATGAGCACAACAAGGCGCCGGGAATCAGGACAGATTCCCCGGGATATATATTTTTTCAGAGAAGGGGGTATGAGCTGGTCCAAAAAGAGGTTTCTTATTACCTGGAACTGGAAAAATTTTACATTCCGGCAGATGTACAGAAACACATCATGGAGCTGGAGTCGGAGGGAATCAGAGTTGCCTGGTTTGACAGTGCCGGGAATTTTGGATATGAGGAAATGTTTGAGCGTCTGAAGGACCAGTCGTTCCTGAAAAAATTCCGGGACGGAATCCGGGAACATAAGAAGATTCTCATAGTGGAGGACAGGGACGGCAGGGTGATGGGCACAGCCGGAACCGTGTATCCGGAGAAAAACGGGCGGGGTTTCTTTTCGGCACTGGCAGTGGACCCGGCTGACGGGGGAAGGGGAATCGGCAATGTACTGTTCTTCAGCCTGTGTCAGGAGCTTAAGAACATGGGAGCGGAGTACATGACGATTTTTGTGACGGAAACCAATTTTGCCAGAAGGATTTATGAGAAGGCAGGTTTTTCAGCGGTACAGGAGTGGGCGATACTAAAAAAGACGGTATGACAGGCAAGAGATAAGAAAGGGGAAGGTATCTTATGACAAAGAAAGAGCTGGCACAATCAATCTGTAATTTGGTGGGCGAATCCAATATCAGGACCATAGCAAACTGCTATACCCGGGTCAGGCTGACTGTAAAGGATCCGGGAAATATAAAACGGGAGGAGCTTAAGAAGCTGGAGGGCGTACTGGGGGTCATTGAGGAGGGCAGCCATGTCCAGGTGGTGCTGGGTCCCGGCACTGCGGCGGCAGTGGCCCAGCTTATGAGCGATATGACCCAAATTAAAAGTGAAGAGGTGGACGAGGCCGTTCTCCTGAAAGAGGAAAACAGGGCTAAGAACAATGTCCCCTACAAGAACATGCTGAAAAAGATAGCTAATATTTTCATTCCCATTATCCCCGCATTCATAGCCTGCGGACTGGTGGTTGCTGTCTATGAATCATCCTATGTATTTTTCCCGGGCTTTCAGGATACGGATTTCGGCAAGATCATGAGCGCGCTGGCCTACTCAGTCTTTACCATCCTGCCCATCATCGTAGGCTATAATACATCCAAGGAATTCGGCGGAAGTCCCATTATCGGTGCTGTTCTGGCCTCCATACTGAACAGTTCATCCCTGGCAGGGGTACAGCTGTTCCATGTGTCCATTACACCCGGGCGGGGCGGCGTGATATCTGTACTGATTATTGCCTATGTGGCAGTGCTGCTGGAGAAACAACTTCAAAAAGTCATACCGGATTTCCTGGACATGTTCCTGCGGCCGCTGATTACGGTCTGTGTCATGACCTTTGTGGGCCTGATGGTATTCCAGCCCATAGGCGGTTTCATATCGGAGACCATAGGAGCCTTTGTCAGCTTTATCATCTATAAGGTGCCTGTGCTGGCCGGTCTGGCCTCAGCCATCTATCTGCCTCTGGTAATGACGGGAATGCACCATGGGCTGATAGCGGTCAACACCCAGCTTATAGCGGATTTCGGCGTCACCTATCTGCTGCCTGTTACCTGTATGGCCGGAGCGGGACAGGTGGGAGCTGCTTTTTACGTATATTTAAAGACAAAGAACCAGAGACTGAAAAAGACCATTAAGAATGCGCTTCCCGTGGGTATGCTGGGCATAGGGGAACCTCTGATGTGGGGCTGTACCATTCCCCTTGGAAAGCCGTTTATAGCTTCCTGTATCGGAGGAGGAATCGGAGGAAGTATTATGGCTGTGATGAAGGTGGCGGCCAAGGTTCCTGAGCTGTCAGGAATCCCCCTGGCGTTCATTACCACCAGATTCCCGCTGTATTTCGTAGGTCTGTTCGCATCCTATGCAGCCGGCTTCATCGTGTGCAGGCTGATGGGATTTACGGACCCGGAGGACTAAACATCAAAAAATAAAAAAGATTAAAAATGCCTAACCCACATTGCCGTTGACTAACAGCCTTCAGGGTGTTTACAATATAATTAAACAGAAGGGCCGGCATGAAAAAGGGACCCCCTGCTCATACCGGGTATGAACGAAAAGGCAACGGAGGTGTGGTTATGCAGTCATTATCAGAGGTTAAGGCAGGAGCTGTCTGTACGATTAAATGGATGTTCGGCAATCCCCAGGTCATGGAGTTTATGCATCAGCATGACATCAGGGAGGGAAGTACCATCAATGTGTTCCAGCACGGAAGGGACAGCATGATAATCGGAATGAACAATATGCGCCTTGCAATCGGAAATGAGGTTGCGGAGCGGATCAAAGTGTGATGCAGGCAGAAAAAATAACAGAACAGACAAGCAAAGCAGACCGTGAAGCAGATAATAAAGTAAATAGTAAAACAGATAACAAAACAGATAACAAAACAGATAATAAAGCAGATAAAAAAACAGATAACAAAACAGATGGAATAAGAGCCGGAAAACAGGCCGCTGATATCTTGATGAGAGGTATCGGCGGCCTGAAATTTTTGGCTCTTTGTCAATAGTTGGGGTGGGATTTGTTAAAATCCCGCCCCAATTCTATGAAAAGGGCCCTTTTTATGTTTAGTTCCAGGTTTTACTGATTTTGGGCATGCCAAATAAGCCTCCGCATTACCGACCTTTTTATCCTATGATGTACAGTGAAGTATCCGGGTTCGGAACCGTTTGAAATTCCGGATTCCGTAGCTGCTCCGTTTTAATACCTTTATCTTGTTGTTAAATCCTTCTGTGGGACCATTTGTCAATCCGTATTTAAAGGCATTCAGGATTTCTTTTCGCCAGGCCCTGTAGGTCTTAGCACAGTCCTCAAATTCCTTGATCCCACAGCTCTGTGCATTCGCAATCCAGTCATCAAATTCCCTCTGCTGCTGACGATACGCTTCCATCTGGCAGATATCATAAAACCACTCTTTCATGCGGTGTGCCAGACGCAGATCCTCGCTATAGTGAAGCATTAAATCACAGGCCTGTTTGTTCTCATCCTTCAGCTTTTTATAGCGGGTCAGAATGAGTTTCCGGCTGCGTTTATAATACTTACGCAGAGAAACCGGCATGGACCGCTGCAGCCGTTTGCGTACATTTTCAATCGCCCATGTCACCTGCCGGATGAAATGATATTTATCCACGATGATTGTAGCGTTTGGAAAGAAGGTCTGTGCAAGTTCGGTGTAGGGGCGCCACATATCGCAGACGAAGAACTTTACCTTCAGGCGTTCTTTCCTGGGAATGTTCCGCCAATAATCAGCCAGATGGCTCTGTGTCCGATCCGGGAGAATGTCGAGGATCCGGCGCTTTTTCGGATCAACCAGAATGCACTGATATTTACCGGTAGAAGCATTGCCTTTGAATTCGTCAATGGAAAGCGCTTGTGGAAGCTGGTCAGGCGGAGGATAGCAAATCGTGTCCAGAAGGCGGCAGACCGTCTGGACGGAAACACCGGTAAGCTCTGCGATCTGTTTTAAGGAAAAGGTCTGCCGGAGCAGGGAGACAATGTAAAATGCCAGTCTGCGGGTCCTGCGGTGGTAGCTGGGGAGGAACGAATAGGGTTCCGTGAACCGTTTGCGGCAGTATGGGCAGAGGTAGCGGCGTTTGCGAAGGAGCAGGATTACTTGTTTTCCCAGTAAGGGAATGTCCTGGACTTCTTGTAAACGGTAATCATGAATCCGTTTAGTTTTAGCCCCACAGCAGGGACAAGTCTGTTCTACCGGTTGGGACTGGATGAAAATTTTAATGAAAGAGTCTGCCTGAACCACTTTTTTAATAAAAACACCTTCCAAGTTAAGGAAGGCCTTGGTATAATTAGGGTACATCTATAAGGGGTCACCTCCGTAACATTAAACTTTGGTCGGGATAATGTGTTTAGGAGGCTTCTTATAGATGTATTTTATTACAACGAAAAGAATGTTGGAAGTGTGCTTTTCAGCACACCCCAACATTCAGTATAGAACCAAATTTTTTTGGAGTTTCCTCTTGAATTTTTTCCTCTAAAATGTTTCTCTGCCGGGAGAATAATTATGCAGTCAACTTCAAAAAATGTAAGGTAAGTCCCGTCAATTTATTGAATTTTTATATTTATTTAATAAAAATGCTCTTTATTTTTAACGGCTGTAATGATATCCTATAATAGTTTATATGTAAACTATCTGGGGAAGTACAAAAATTAAGAGAATCGGGAGGAAGGTTCCTTATGGCGTTTTTTAATTTTAAGGACCAGTGGTTTCAGGAGCTTCGCAAGGTGAACTGGCTAGTCCGGGAATGTGTGGAGGAAAAGTGCAGGCCCTTCGGCATTACCCCGGAACAGGGAAGGGTGCTCAACCATCTCTTTCTGGCGGACGGACAGGTAAACCTGACTCAGCTGAGCAGGAGTCTCCATGTTACAAAAGGAAACTGCTCCATGTTCTGCCGGCGTCTGGAACGGGCTGGTCATATTACAATGGTAAAGAATGACAAAGACGCCCGTTTTATAAATGTGGCCCTTACGGAAAAAGGGCGGTCGTTGGTGCAGGGCATGATAGAGCAGATGGGCAGTCATTCTGAGAAGGATACGATGAGCAAAGAAGATTTGGAGACTATTTTAAAAGGGTTAAAATGTCTGGAAAAGTATTTGCAGAGCTGAACAGCTTTTCCGGATGTTTTTATTTTGCAAGAACAAGGAGGTACAACATGAAAAAAATATTTGCGGAGCTGAACGCGTTCCGGCCGGAACTTCTATGCGTGCTGGTCAGTGTGGCGGCCGGAGTAGGAGCCACGCTGGGGCTTCCCACCTATCTGTCAGATATTATCAACAGGGGAATCGCGGATAAGGATATGAATTACATTCTTCACACCGGCGTTATTATGCTGGGAATCGCTATTCTGGGAATGGTATGTAATATTACCACAGGCTTTTTTGCCTCCAGAATCGCGTTGGGTTTAGGACGGAATGTGAGGAGCAGGATTTTTACAAAGGTGGAATATTTCTCCCAGGCCGAGATCGACACATTTTCAACCGCGTCTTTGATTACGCGCACCAACAACGACATTACCCAGGTACAGAATTTCATGGTCATGTTTCTGCGCGTTATTCTGACAGCGCCTATCATGTGCGTGGTGGGCATCATGCTGGCTTACAGCAAAAATCCGAAAATGTCAAGCATACTTGTGGTGTCCATGCCGGTGATGGTGCTGATTATCAGCCTGATTGGCAGGAGAGCCATGCCGCTTTCCAGAAAGATGCAGACAAGAATTGACCGAATCAACCTGATTATGCGGGAAAAGCTTTCCGGCATCCGGGTTATCCGGGCATTTGGGACAGAGGATTACGAAGAAAAGCGGTTTGACGGCGCCAACAAGGACCTGATGAACAATGCCATGAAAATGATGCATGCCATGTCGCTGTTGGGACCGTCCCTGATACTGATATTAAACCTGACCGTGGTGGGGCTTCTCTGGCGCGCGGGCCAGGGAATCGGTACGGAGCCTGTGATGCCGGGAGATATCCTGGCAATTATCCAGTATGTCATGCAGATCATGATGTCTGTCACCATGCTTTCCATGATTTTCGTCATGTATCCCAGATGTGCTGCTTCGGCGGACCGTATCTGTGAGGTGCTGGATACTGAAAATTCCATCGGGGATCCGGCGGTTCCCAAGCTGTCAGACGTGCAGAGGGGATATCTCACCTTCCGCGATGTAAGCTTCTATTTTCCGGGGGCAAAAGAGCCGGCTGTCAGCCATGTCAGCTTTGAGGCTAAGCCGGGAGAGACCACGGCTATCATCGGAAGTACAGGAAGCGGAAAGACGGCGCTGGTGGGATTGATTCCCCGCTTTTATGATGTCCAGGAGGGCGAGGTCCTGGTGGACGGAGTCAATGTAAAGGATTATGACAGGAGGACCCTGCGCCGGAAAATCGGTTATGTGCCCCAGAAAGCCCTGCTGTTTAAGGGCACCATCATGGAAAATATCCGTTTTGGGGATGATTCGGCCAGCGATGAGCGGGTGAAGGAAGCGGCCGCCATTGCACAATCCACGGATTTCATCGAAGATAAACCGGACGGATTTGACTCATCCATTTCCCAGGGCGGAAGCAATGTCTCAGGCGGTCAGAGGCAGCGCCTGGCAATTGCCAGGGCCATTGTCAGGAAGCCGGAGATATATGTGTTTGACGACAGTTTTTCCGCCCTGGATTTCAAAACGGATTCTGCCCTGCGTCAGGCATTGTCCAAAGAGACGGGAAATGCCACTGTGGTAATCGTAGCACAGCGTGTCAGCACTATCATGAATGCGGACCGGATTATAGTGATGGATGAAGGAAAGGTCATGGGAATTGGTACCCACAGGGAGCTTTTAAATACCTGCGGCACCTACCAGGAAATCGTCCGGAGCCAGTTGTCAGAGGAGGAGATGAGTGCATGAAGCAAATGAATGTGAGGGCAGCAGATAAGAAAATCAATACCAAGGGCACCATGGGCCGTCTGTTCCGTTTTATGAAACCATACCGAATCAGAATCATTCTCATGGTGGCCTGCCTTGTGATGGGAGCCGTGTTTACCACCCAGGGGCCATATACCCTTGGCAGGGCCATGGATGCGCTGGTGGCCGTGGCAGTGGACAGCGCCGGGGTCCTCCAGGGATTTAGAACGTTCATCACTGTTCTGATACAATTGGGCTGTGTGTATGTACTGGCCTTTCTGTTCAACTATTCCGGCCAGTACATTGTGGCAGGAGTGGCGGAGCGCACAATGCATGATCTGCGCATGGCAGTAGACAAGAAAATCCGCCGTCTGCCGCTGGCCTATTTTGACAGCAATACATTCGGAGATGTGCTGAGCCGCGTCACCAATGATGTGGACACCATAGATACCTCCCTTCAGCAGAGCATCAGCCAGGTTATCACAGCCGTCTGTACCATGGTATTTATATTCGTAATGATGCTGGTGGTCAGCCCGGTGCTGACACTGATCGGCATTTGTGTTATCCCGATTTGCGGCCTGGTGAGCATGAAGGTGGTAAAACATTCCCAGCGGTATTTCCAGGGGCAGCAGTCCGCGCTGGGGGATCTTACCGGGTATGTGGAGGAGATGTACAACGGACAGAACGTGATTGCCGCCTTCGGAAAGGAGGAGGACGTCATCGAGAATTTTGAGGACATAAACAACCGTCTCTACAACAATGGCTGGAGAGCGCAGTTTTCTTCCAGCATCATCATGCCCTTAACACAGGCACTGACCAACATCGGTTATGTGGGGGTGGCGGTTGTCAGCGGATGGCTCTGCATCAACGGCAGGCTGAGCATCGGTATGATACAGTCCTTTATCCAGTATCTGCGCCAGTTCTCCCAGCCCATCAACCAGGTATCCAACATTGCCAACATCATGCAGGCCACCATGGCTGCGGCCCAAAGGGTATTTGAGTTCCTGGATGCCGAGGAGGAGGTGCCGGAAGCAGAGAAGCCGCAATTCCCCGAAAGCCGGGAAGGAAATGTGGATTTCAGCCATGTGCGGTTCGGTTACACAGAGGATCGGACCCTGATTCATGATTTGGACCTGCATGTACACGCAGGCGACAAGATTGCCATTGTGGGACCCACCGGAGCTGGAAAGACAACGCTGGTCAATCTGATTCTGCGTTTTTACGATGTAAACGGAGGGAGCATTACCATTGACGGCGTGGATGTGCGGGATATGAAACGGGAGGCCCTGCGCTCCATGATAGGCATGGTGCTGCAGGATACATGGCTGTTCGCAGGTACCATAAAAGAGAACATCCGCTACGGAAGGCTGGATGCCACTGACCAGGAGGTGACAGACGCTGCCAGGGCAGCCCATGCCAATGGATTCATCATGTCTATGCCGGGAGGCTACGACATGGAGCTTCATGAGGGGGCTTCCAATATCGCCCAGGGCCAGCGCCAGCTCCTGACCATTGCCAGGGCCTTCCTGTCAGACCCGGAAATCCTGATTCTGGACGAGGCAACCTCATCCGTGGATACAAGAACCGAGGTGGCAATCCAGAAGGCCATGAATAAACTGATGGAGGGCCGGACCAGCTTTGTCATCGCCCACCGCTTATCCACGATAAAGGATGCGGAACTGATTGTGTACATGGAGCATGGGGATATCAAGGAAGTGGGAAACCACAGGGAGCTTTTGGCAAAGGGCGGTTACTATGCAGCCCTGTATAACAGCCAGTTTGCAGCAGAGAACGCTGGATAGGCTGTTTGGAACAAAGGATAGTGTGCCTGTGATAAAATCAGGATATAAGGGACAGGAGGGTTTGTCATTCCTCCTGTCCCTTATATTGTCAGGCCAGAGACAGTTTTAACTCACTGTCTCTTTTTAATCTTCAGCTCCGCATAGGCGATAATCTGGTACAGCACCCCTGACACAATGCAGAGGATCACAATGGAGGTCACCACCATGGTCATGGCAAAGGTCTGGGAGCCATAGGTGATCAGATATCCCAGGCCTGCTTTTGCGCTCAGGAATTCGCCTATAATCACACCCACCAGACACAGCCCGATGTTTACTTTCATATTGCTGATGACCAGGGGCAGGGAACCGGGCAGCAGAACCTTTAAGAGCACATCCTTCCTTCCGCCTCCCAGGGAATAAATCAACTTGATTTGCTCCGTATCCATCTGGGAAAATCCGGTGTATAAGGTTAGAATGGATCCAAATACAGCCACGGACACGGCAGCCACCACAATGGTCCGCATGTTATTGCCCAGCCAAACAATCAAAAGGGGGGCCAGGGCGGATTTAGGGAGGCTGTTTAACAGGACAAGAAAGGGCTCCAGCACCTGGGCCACGCTTTTGCTGGACCACAGAAGCAGGGCGCATGCCAGGCCGAAGATGGTGCAAACGGCAAAGCTGATAAGGGTTTCCATAAGGGTGACCCCTGTGTGGAGGAACAGGCTTCCGTCCTTTGCCATGGAAACCAGGCATTTGGCAATCATCACAGGGGAGCTGAAAATAAAGCTGTCAATCCAGTGCATGTCGGCCGCCAGCTCCCACAGGGCCAGAAGAAGGACCAGCAGCATGACGCGGCATATGGTCACCTGGCGGTGGCGCCGTATTTCACGGGCCACATATTCCTGCTGTGCCACGGACATATTGCAGGCTGATACAGGCTGTTTATCTCTATTCATAAGTCTTCAGCTCCTTCCATACCATATTAAAGTAAGTGGAAAATTCCGGGCAGTTCCTGCGGTCCAGGGAGCGGATGCAATTTTCCGGAAAATCAATGGACAGGATTTTTTTGACCCGGCCGGGACGGGGAGACAGGACCAGGATGCGGTCAGCCACGCTAATGGCCTCAGACAGGTCATGGGTTACAAGTATGGCGGTCTTGTGTGTCTGGCGTATGATGGAGCTGATGTCGTCACACACAGACAGCCGGGTCTGGTAATCCAGGGCTGAAAATGGTTCGTCCAGGAGAAGAAGGTCCGGCTTAAGGGCCAGGGTCCGTATAAGGGCCGCTCTCTGGCGCATACCGCCGGACAGCTCCGAAGGTTTGGCATATTCAAAGCCTGCCAGACCGTAGGCTGCCATCATTTCCAGCAGTTCCTGCCTGGCAGGTTCGTCCAACCGCTTTTGAATTTCAAGGCCAAGGGATATATTGGAGAAAATATTTCTCCATTCAAATAAATGATCCTTCTGCAGCATGTATCCAATGGCAGAAGGAGATTTGGTCAGGGGGACGCCGTCTATGGTGATGGTGCCGCCCTCAGGCTTTGTCAGTCCGCACAGCATGGACAGAAGGGTGGACTTGCCGCATCCGGAAGGTCCCACGATAGCCAGGAATTCCCCGGGTGACACATCAAATGATATATGGTCAAGGGCCAGCGTCTCACCATCTAACGAATGGTAGGAATAGCTGACCCCGTTTACTTCCAGTTTGGGAATCATGAAGAAGCTCCTTTCAATTAGAAATCAATTCCTTGATTTATTATATGTAGACAACGGGAAACCGTTCGCCCGGAGCAGGAAAAAGAAAACAGGCCCCTGCCGCTTGATAACGGCAGGAAGCCTGCATGATAACAATATGAGCGTGGGACCTTACCCCCTACTTCTGGTAACTCCAGCTTACTGGCGTGGGTCTGGCCGAATCAAATACCTGGGCTGCGTCAAACAGATCAGTCAGTCGTTTCTTGGACGGATCTGTCTGGATGAGGTCCTCATACAGCCGGTAGCCGTCCAGGTTCCTTCTGGCCATGCGGAAGTAGTTTGTCCCCATCTGCGTCCAGTAGGGCTTGCTGGCATCCACATTGCAGAAATAGCGGAATCCCTTGGATTCCAGATAGGCAAAGCGGGGATTGTCCTGATGGTAGGGGCGCCAGTCTGCAATGTCGTTGCCGTAAGGATAAAGGATGATATCAGTGGGCCCGATGAGGGATTCCACCTCAGCCTCCCATTTGTCCGTATCAGCCCGGAACCGTTCCTCGTCAATGGCAAATCCGGCCTCCGGATCATCCGCCACCCCCAGGTGGAGATGGCCCCAGCTGTGGGATGCCAGCTCCCAGCCGTTATCCTTCAGACACTGGGCCACTCTGGCTGCCTGCTCACGGTCAGCCTCATAGGTGGGGCTGTCCTGGTAGGAGGAGGCGGTTCTGTACCCCAGTATGCCTTCATAGCCGGTAAACGCGATAATGGCCCTTGCCCCTTTGTAGGAAAAGTCAGGGTGTTCCTGTATAAAATTCTCCAAAAGCGGAATCAAATCATAGGAACCCGTGGAGGTGGTGCCGTCGTCCATGACCATCTCACAGGTGGGCTTTCCGTCCTCGCCAATCACGACCCGTTTGGCAAACCCGTCCCCGTCCATGTAGGGATAGTAGCAGACATCGTCCTGGGACATGACAAAAGGCTTCTTTCCCTCAGGGAGCATGACGCTTCCCTTTACAAAACGAACGTTTCCATTTTCATCAGGTGCCTCATAGGCCACATCGTGGATACGGACCAGCACATAGCCCTTCTGGTACATATCCTCCAGTATTTTAAGAAATTCGTCCTTGGTGGTCATGACTGAATTATAGTTGGCGCTGTCCGAGTCCCCGTCAAAAGCCTTGGAGGTATCCATGATAAGGGAGTGGAAAAAAATGTGGGTGACAGCGTTCATATCAGCTGGAACCAGGGCGGCCTTCTGTGATTCATACCGTGCCAGCGCCTCCTTCATGCGGGAGTCATTCAGGTCCAGGCCGCTGGAGTTGATAAGCTCTGCCGCCTTGTCATAATCATACCCCATGGCGATGCGGTCAGCCTGGGCTATGAGCCGGGAAATGTCGTCCTGGGGAATTTCGGCAAAAGGCTGGTTAGATGAGTCGCCGCCGGAAGCGGGGCCGGAACCGCTGTCGGGATAGCGGTCGGAATTGCTGCCCTCGTCCGGATTAGGGGAGCCGTTCCCTGATGAGGCTATGACCTGGACCGTTCCGTCCGGCTGTTTCGCTAAAACAAACCGGTAGAGGGCGAAAATGCCGCCCCCTACCAGTACAGTGATTGCTAATAATAAAATAAATGTAGGAAGATGCCGTGACATCCGTGCAAGCTTCTGCCTGCGCCTGCGGGACTGCCGGCGTCTGAAATCTGCTCTGCTCATAAAATTTCTCCTGTAACTGGTACTTGCCTACCTATTATAGCATAGATTCCATGAAGTGGGTACTATGAAAGAAAAAACAAATATTGGAATTGAAATTCAACTTGTTCCGTGGTATGTTTAAGTTGGTATGAATAAACATAAAGGAGAACAGGAACATGGAAGATATGGTAAAGGATCCTAATTGCGCATATTGTATGCAGGGCGAACTGGTGGCTAAGTTCGGTTATCCTGTGTGTGAGATGAAGACAGGCTTTCTCTATGTATTTAAGGAGCAGAGCAAGAAGGGAAGGGTTGTTCTGGCGCATAGGAAGCATGTCAGCGAGCTCATTGACCTGACCGATGAGGAGAGGAATGATTTCTTTGCAGAGGTAGCCCAGGTGGCCCGCGCCGTACATAAGGTATTCCAGCCGGACAAGGTAAACTACGGCGCTTACGGCGATACAGGACATCACCTGCATTTCCACATTGTCCCCAAATATAAAGGCGGTGAAGAATGGGGCGGCACCTTTGAGATGAACAGCGGAAGGACCATGCTCACAGACGCTGAGTACGAGAAGATGGCAGAGGACTTAAGACAGGCCCTGAAGGAAGTATAAATATAATAAGGTAAGAAGATAAAGGGGTATATGCAGCAGGAGCCGGCAGACAATCACGGCCTGCTGCATTTTTTTGCGGTAAAAATCAAGGCTTTGCGGGCATAAGCTGTCTGTCCACTCCCATACAATTAGTAGCAGATGATTTTATTGGAGGAAAATATGAGACGGATTGCAGCGATATTATGCTCGGCGGCAATACTGGCCTCCTATCCCGGGATTGCCGCCCTGGGCCAGGAACCGGCAATCGCCATCCCCGTGGGAGCGGGGGTATCAGGGAGCAGCCTCTATGGACAGGAAGATGGATGGACAGGGGAGGATGTACAGGCGGCGGGGGACGCGCAGGCGGTAGATGTGCAGACGGCGGGAGATGCCCAGGCAGCGCCTGCGGACCAGAGTCAGGCAGCTGTCCAGATAGCCGCTCCATCGGCCATTCTCATGGAAGCATCTACCGGACAGGTAATCTATGAAAAGGATGCAGATGAAAAGCGAAGCCCGGCCAGTGTTACCAAAGTTATGACGCTGATATTGATTTTTGATGCCCTTCAGTCCGGAAAGATCCAGCTGACGGACGAGGTAGTTACCAGCGCCCACGCCAAATCCATGGGAGGTTCCCAGGTGTTCCTGGAGGAAGGCGAGAAACAGACCGTGGAAACCTTGATTAAATGCATTGTCATTGCATCCGGCAATGACGCGTCTGTGGCCATGGCGGAGTACATAGCAGGCAGCGAGGATGAGTTTGTACGGATGATGAATGAAAGGGCAGCCAGCCTTGGCATGTCCAACACCCATTTCGTGGATTGCTGCGGACTTACGGAATCCCCGGACCATTACACTACGGCCAGGGACATCGCCATCATGAGCCGCGAGCTGATTAATAAATATCCTCAGATACATAATTATTCCACCATATGGATGGAGAATATAACGCATGTCACAAAGCAGGGAACCAAGGAATTCGGCCTGTCCAATACAAATAAGCTGCTCAAGATGGCAACTAATTTTACGGTCACAGGCCTTAAGACAGGTTCCACCTCCATTGCAAAATACTGCCTGTCTGCCACAGCGGAAAAGGACGGGGTGCGCCTGATTGCCGCCATCATGGCTGCGCCGGATTTTAAGGCCAGGTTTGCAGACGCCCAGACCCTTCTCAACTATGGATATGCAAACTGCAAGCTCTATGAAGACAAGGAACATCTGCCGCTTCCCCAGATGCCGGTTACCGGCGGCGTGGAGGATGAGGTAGGGCTTACCTATGAGGGAACATTTTCCTATCTGAGCCTTAAAGGGGAGGATTTGGGAGCTATTGAGAAAAAGCTGGTGCTTTTGGAATCCGTACCCGCTCCGGTGGAACCGGGGCAGAAGGCAGGTGTGCTGGAGTACTCCCTGGGAGGCAAAAAACTGGGAGAGGTTAATGTGCTGACCAACGGGAGCATACGGGAGGCAGGTTATATGGATTATCTGAAGAAGCTTGTGGGGGCCTGGAAGCTGAACCGGCAGTAGCTAATAGCTTTATGTGCAGAGGATTATTTGCAGGGGCTGATATTCAGGGTAATGAAATAAGGGGTATTAATTTCGCTGTCATCCTGATGGATGGCAGCCTTTTTAACGGGGATTAAAATGCCGCAAATGTTTTTGTTAACTGTTTCTATGTGCCCCTATCAACTTCTATATATTCCATCGCATTCTATGACCTTCGGCAAAATATATGAGGCTCTGTGGAGTAACGGATTGGGGATATGGGGATGGATAAGAAGCTTGTATTTTGGGCAGCATAATGGTTGATTGGCGTGGAGCGCTTTTGCTGGCAAAACATGGTGAGTAAAGAAGCAGAAAACAGATATAAACTAAATCAATGACAGAAAAGGTAAAAAGCAGCGAAAAATAAAAGACAGCAAGGAAAATGACAACAAAACCAGCTAAAGGGCATAACTTTGTTAGCTGGTTTTGTTGTCGGGCTTGTTGTCTGCCGTATTGTCGATTGATTGCTTTTATTTGTTTGGCCTGCTGTTTGTTCTACTGTTTGTTCTGCTGTCTGTTCTGCTGTCTGTTTTGCTATCTGTTCTACTATCTGTTCAGCTATCTGTATTGCTGGCTGTATTGCCGTCTATTTTGCCGCCTGTTCAGAAAATTGTGTGGTTACAAGGTCTTCATAGGGAACACGTGCCGACAGTTCGCCTGCCTCTTCCAGAATGTTTTCCAGAAGCTCAAAGCTTTCTTTTTCAAATACGGTGTCATCCTTCCATGTATCCTGGTCCTTATAACGGCCTACGATAACCGCGAGTTTATCCACCGGTGTTTCTTTAAACTGGGGCTGTATGGTTTTGGCTATTTCTTCGGCTGAATGGGAGTTTACGTAGTCCATGCCTTTTTGAATTGCATTGGTAAACTTCTGAATGATTTCCGGGTTCTGTTCCACGTAACTCTTCCTGGCACAGTAAGCAGTGTAAGGTACATATCCGGATTCTGTTCCAAGAGAAGCCACCACATATCCGCTTCCCTCGCTCTCCAGAGTGGTTGCAAAAGGCTCAAATTCCACGGTATAGTCCGCATCATCGCTGGTAAATGCAGCTGCGGTCAGCCCGAAGTTAATGCTCTGGTCAATGGACAGGTCTGTCTTGGGATCCATGCCGTGTTTCTTTAAGATATACTCAAAGACCATCTGAGGCATGCCGCCTGCGCGTCCGCCAAGAACCTTCTTGCCTTTCAGGCTTTCCCACTTAAAATTGTCCTCAGGCTGGCGTCCCACCAGGAAGTTGCCTGCGCGCTGGGTCAGCTGGGCGAAGTTCACCGCATAGTCCTGGGAACCTTCCTGGTATACGTAGATGCTGGCTTCGGAGCCCATAAAACCAATTTGGGCGTCGCCGGAGATAAGGGCGGTCATAACCTTATCAGCACCCGCGCCGTTGACAAGGGTCAGGTCGATGCCTTCGTCCTCAAAGTAGCCCAGTTCAATGGCTGCGTATTGGGGGGCGTAGAAGATGGAATGGGCTACCTCGTTGAGGACCAACGGGGTGTTGCCTGAGGATGAACTGCCGGATGATTTTGAACAGCCGGTTAGGGCAGCGGCGCCCATAGCTGCTGCCAGAAGAATGCTAATTGCTTTTTTCATCAATATGCTCCTTATATGATTTGGTATATTATAGTCTATTAGGGCTGGAGGGAATCGGTGAATAAAACATTGGGAACTGAGAAATTAGTTTTAATTGCCTGTGATGTCAAAAAATGATATGATTGACAGTAGTCATGTAAATAGAGGACAGCGGCCGGATTATTTAGGAAAGGAAGCATTTGTATTCATGAATGATTCATTACAATATTACAACCAACATGCAAAAGAATTTTCTGACAGCACAAGGGATGTGGAGTTTAAGGAGATGCAGGAGCGTTTCCTGTCGTATCTGAAGCCGGGAGCCAGAATCCTGGATTTCGGGTGCGGCTCCGGCAGAGATACGAAGTATTTCCTGGACAGGGGATTTGAGGCGGATGCCGCGGATGGTTCGGAAGAACTGGTCAGGATAGCTTCTGGATATACAGGAATTGAAGTGAGGCTGATGTATTTTCAGGATTTAGATGAAAAGGAAGCCTATGATGGAATCTGGGCATGTTCTTCCATCCTGCATCTGGCTTATGGAGAACTGGAGGATGTGTTTATCAAAATGGCCCGTGCTTTGACATCACATGGAATACTGTATACATCCTTCAAGTATGGTACAGCTGAGGGTGAGCGCAATGGCCGTTATTTTACGGATATGACGGAAGAAAAGATGGATAAGCTGTTAAAAGATGTAAATTCGTTTGACATATTGGAGATGTGGGTAACGAGTGATGTCCGTCCGGGGAGAGCAGAAGAAAAATGGCTGAACATGATATTGAGGAAAAAATAGAATCGCTGAGGCAGATTCAAATGGAAATCGGGCCCTGTGAGGTCATTACCGGGGGAAGGGATAAAAAAAGATTTCTGTTATACCAGCTGGAGCTCAGCATGCTAAAGGCTGAGCGGATTGATATGATTGTGTCGTTTCTCATGGAGTCCGGAGTGCGTATGATTCTGGATGATTTGGAGCAGGCGCTGAATCGCGGAGTAAAAATCAGAATCCTGACCGGAAATTATCTGGGAATTACACAGCCGGGGGCATTGTGTCTGATAAAGGAACGGTTGGGGGACCGGGTGGACCTCCGGTTTTACAACGAAAAGGGACGGTCGTTTCACCCTAAAGCCTACATATTCCGAAGAAAGGATTTTGGGGAAATATACATTGGTTCATCCAATGTATCACGCAGCGCCCTTACATCCGGTATAGAATGGAACTATCATTTTGATGAAAGGCGGGACAGCCGGAATTTTCATCAGTTTTGCGGCACTTTTGAGGATCTGTTTTATAACCACTCCATCGTCATAAATGATGAGGTTCTGAAACAATATTCCAAAGAATGGAAAAGACCGGCGGTTATCCGGGATATGGAACGGTATGACAGCCTTGACGACGAGACGGACGGGGAAGTGGTATTTCAGCCAAGAGGAGCACAGATAGAAGCTCTGTACGCGCTGAAAAACAGCCGATTGGAAGGATCGGAGAAGGCATTGATCTGCGCCGCCACAGGTATTGGAAAAACATATCTGGCTGCGTTTGATTCTCAGCCTTATGAAAGAGTCCTGTTTGTGGCCCACCGGGAAGAAATACTGAAGCAGGCAGCAGAAAGCTTCAGGAATGTGAGACATTCCGATGATTATGGCTTTTTTTATGGTAAAGAGAAAACAAGGGATAAATCCGTGATTTTCGCTTCTGTTTCCAGTTTGGGTAAAACAGATTATCTCAATGAATCATACTTTGCCAGGGATTATTTTGATTATATTGTTATTGACGAATTCCATCATGCTGTTACAGACCAGTATAAAAAAATCATGGAATATTTTAAGCCCCGGTTCCTGTTAGGGCTGACAGCCACACCGGAAAGAATGGATGGAAGAAATATATACGCGCTATGCGATTATAACGTACCTTATGAGATTGGCCTGAAAGATGCCATTAACAAAGGTATGCTGGTACCATTTCATTATTATGGAATTCTGGATGAGACAGTGGACTATTCCAAGATTCGCATTGTAAAAGGAAAATACGATGAGGAAGAACTGACAAAGGAATTCATAAAGGGCAGGCAGTACGAACTGATTTATAAATACTATATGAAATACCGCTCAAAAAGGGCGTTGGGATTTTGCTGTTCACGCACACATGCGGAGCAGATGGCAAAGGAATTCTGCCGTCGCAATATTCCGGCGGCAGCTGTATACAGCGATTCAGACGGCGAGTATGCTGTTGAGAGAAGTGAAGCGATAGAGAAGCTTAAGCGTGGTGAGTTAAAGGTTATTTTTTCTGTGGATATGTTCAATGAAGGGTTAGATATCAGCGAAATTGATATGGTTATGTTTTTGAGACCCACAGAATCCCCGGTGGTATTTCTCCAGCAGCTTGGGCGGGGGCTGCGTAAAAGCAGGGATAAGGAATACCTGAATGTACTGGATTTTATCGGTAATTATGAAAAAGCAGGCTCGGCACCGTTCTTTTTAAGCGGAAGAAGTTATTCAAGTGCGGAAGCCGGAAGAATGCAGCAACAGGATTTTGAGTATCCGGATGACTGTCTGGTTGATTTCGACCTGCGTCTGATTGATTTATTCCATGAGATGGCAAAGAAGAGGGCGAAAAAGGAAGAGCGGATCCGCAGTGAATACTTCCGTATTAAGGAGATGCTGGGCGGCAGAGTGCCGGCCCGTATGGATTTGTTTACCTACATGGAGGAAGAAATACTCCAGATATGTAATGGTTTGCAGAACAGTCCGTTTAAACATTATCTGAGGTATTTGAATAGCCTGGGTGAGCTGGGAGACAGAAACCGTGCCATATTTAATAGTATTGGCAATGATTTTCTGGAGATGCTGGAGACCACGCAAATGACCAAGTCCTATAAGATGCCGGTCCTTTTGGCATTTTATAACAATGGCAATGTCAAAACTCAGATTGATGAGGATGATATATACCGGGGCCATAAGGAGTTTTATTATACGGCAAATAACTGGAAGGATTTAGCGAAAGATAAGAGTACAAGTGACTTCCGTACATGGGATAAGAAACGCTGTACCAGAGAAGCCTTAAAAAACCCGGTCCGCTTTTTGCTGCAGTCCGGAAAAGGTTTTTTTGTGCGTAAAGAGGGCTATGTACTGGCTCTGAATCCGCAGTTATATGAGGCGGTGGAAATGGACGGGTTTTCCCAACAGATGAAGGATGTGATTGACTACCGGACCATGGATTATTACCGGAAGCGGTATGAAGGGAAAACAGAATAAGCATTAGACAGATGAATCGGTTGATGTAAAGCGCCGGTATTATTACTGCAATATTCCTTTGCGGTAACAATACCGGCGCTTTTACACTGTTCCTTCCCGCCCGTGCAGATAGCTGCCCGCAGCCAACTCCCGCCCCGTCCTTTAAGATATTCTGCACTACCTATGCCAAATCCCATTCCATCATCCAAACAAATATTCAACAAAAACCCTTGACAATACCGATAAAATGTAGTAAATATAAATATAAGGACATGTTATGGACATGACCGAAACTAGAAAATCCAAAAGACTGCAGCTTTTGGAAAGGGGAATAACCAAGGAGGTCGGAATGAACGAAAGTGTTAATTATTTGGATTATGCCAACAGCCCTCTGATGTGGGCAGCAGCGGCTTTGGCAGTAGCGGTGGTAGTATTTCAGTCAATTCTGTTTATGAAAAGGTCTATAAAGGCAGCCAGTGAGTCGGCCCTTACCACGGACCAGGTACATAAGGCAATCAAGAGCAGCGTGATATCATCCATTGGCCCGTCCGTAGTAATCCTGGTCACCATGATATCCCTGCTGGTCACCATGGGTGCGCCGGTGGCGTGGATGCGTCTGTCATTTATCGGTTCTGTCAACTATGAGGCCATGGCGGCCGGATTCGGCGCCCAGGCCATGGGAAAGACACTTCAGACCATGGATACCATGGCATTTGCCTGCGGCGTATGGACCATGGTGTGCGGTTCGCTGGGCTGGCTGATTTTTACCTTCCTGTTCTGCGATAAGATGGACAAGGTTAACCACTTAATGTCAAAGGGCAATGCCAAGATGGTTCCCATCATTTCCGCAGGCGCCATGTTGGGGGCGTTTGCCAACCTGGCTTCCGGCAACTTCTTTACGGCAGAGGGTTCCCTTACCTTCACCAACGCACCGGCAATCGCTACCATAGCTGGCTGTGTTATCATGATGGTACTGGTGAAGCTGTCAAGGGCCAGGGATATCGCTTGGCTCAGGGAGTGGGCATTTGCAATTGCCATGTTCAGCGGCATGTTCATCGGATATGCTGTCAGCGTAATCTAAGGAGGGTTAGAAGATGAAAAACGATTATTATTCTGGTACATATATCCCCGGAATCGTGAAATGGGGAAAGATTACACTGCTGCTGGGCATTTTCGCAGGATTCCTTCCTGCTCTTGTGATGGCCTTCCGGGGCTATATGCCTCCGGTGTCCGCCATTATCGCCGGCACTCTGATGCAGATCAGCGTAAGCGGAGCATTTTACATTGTTGAGCCCATTTCCTATTTCCCGATTCTGGGCATTCCGGGTACCTACCTGACCTTCCTTTCAGGCAATACCTCCAACATGCGTGTGCCGTGTTCTTCCGTGGCTCAGGAGGCGGCCGGAGTGGAGATGGGTACGGAGGAAGGCTCCATTATTTCCACCATCGGTATTGCAACGTCCATACTTGTTAATGTGGTGATTCTTACCGTGGGGGCTGTTGCGGGCAGCGTTATCCTGAACATTCTCCCTGCACCTGTGAAGGAGGCGCTTAATTTCCTGCTTCCCGCGCTTTTCGGCGCTGTATTCGGACAGTTTGCCGCAACACGTCCCAAACTGGGCGTGGTGGCTGCCATCATCGCCATCGGAATGAACTGGCTCATGAAGCTGGGCTTCTTAAGCTTCATACCGGGCAACCCATCCTATGTGGTTATTCTGGTAGCTGTATTTGGCTCCATCTACGCCGGCAAGCTTCTTTACAAGAAAGAGCTTCAGGTTGACTGATAAGCAGGGACTGACAGGCAGAAACTGACAGACAGAAACTGAAAGGCATAAACTGAAAGGCATAAACTGATAGACAGAGAATAATAGGCAGAGACAGATAAGAAAAAGGGATGGACAAGAAAAAGAGATAGACAAGAAAAAGGGATAGGATACTTTGCACAAGCGCCCGGGACATGGGCGCTAAGTGCATATGAAGGCTTATATAATGAGGAGGATAACTATGCTGTCACGCGAACGGATGCAGGAACGTTTTTTGGAATTGGTTCAGATTTACAGTCCTTCCGGTGGGGAGATGGAGCAGTGCCAATGGCTTATGGACTATTTTAAGGAGAGAGGAATCGAGGCCTCCATAGATGAAGCCGGGAAGGCATATGGAGGAAACGGCGGAAATATTATCGCCCATGTCAAGGGAGAGCCATGTAATCCTCCCTTCTGCTTTGTGGCCCATCTGGACCAGATTGAGCCGTGTAAGGATGTGAGACCGGTGGTGGATGGACATATTATCCGCACGGACGGAACCACCACCCTGGGGGGAGATGATAAGGGGGCTGTGGCCTCCATACTGGAAATCGTGGAAGATATTGCGGAGACCAACAGGCCCCACAAGGAGTTTTATATCATGTTTACTGTCTCTGAGGAGACAAGCATGCAGGGGACCAAACACATGGACCCGTCCCGCCTGCCATGTAAGAACATGGTCATAGCAGACGCCACAGGACCGGCAGGAATCATTGCTTATAAGGCCCCGGCCATGGAGGCCATAAGGTGCACAGTGAGAGGCCGTAAGGCCCATGCGGGCATTGAACCCGAAAAAGGAATCAATGCAGTGGTGGCAGCGTCCAGGGCAATCAGCCGGATGCATATTGGGCGGATTGACCAGGAGACCACATCCAATATCGGGCGGATCGAGGGAGGGGCAGCCACCAATATCGTGACCGATGAGGTGACATTTACCGCCGAGATACGTTCCCACAGCATGGATAAGCTGAGGGATGAAGCGGCTCACATGGAGGAATGCCTGAAGGCAGCCTGCCTGGAGATGGGGGCCGCCTATGAAATGGAACATGAACTGGCATATCCTTCCCTGGAGGTAAGTCTTGACAGTGATTTGTACCGCATGACAGCCCAGGCCATGGAGAAGGAGGGAATCGAACCCAGGCCCATGGTTATCGGCGGCGGCAGCGACGGCAATATATTGGCCGGATACGGCTGCAGCAGCCTTATATTAAGCGTTGGCATGATGGACGTACATACTGTGCAGGAAGCATTGGATATGGACGAACTGTGGAAGGCCACCAGGGTCATGAGCCGGATGACAGAACTGTAAGTATAGATGACAAGGAATGATGATATGGACAAAGAAGAACTGAAACAGAGATGCCTTAATGTGATTGAGGAACACCGGGACGAAATCATTGCCCTGGGAAAGGAAGCTTATAAAACGCCGGAGCTGGGCTTTAAGGAGTTCAGGACGGGAAAACTTATGGAGGAAGCTTTTTGCAAGCTTGGGCTGGAGCCGGAGACAGGTGTATCCTATACAGGCTGCCGTGTGTCCTCCGGTCCCAAGGGAAACGGGCCCAGGGTGGCGGTGATGGGAGAGCTGGACTGCATCATGTGCGACTCCCACCCGGATGCAGCTGAGGGCGGAATGGTTCATGCCTGCGGGCATAATGTGCAGCTGGCAAACATGTACGGGGCAGCAATAGGTATCCTTACGTCAGGCGTCATGGAGCACCTGGGGGGCGCCGCTGACTTTATAGCCATACCAGCAGAGGAATGTGTGGATTATGAGTACAGAAACCGCCTCATGAGTCAGGGAACCATCCACTATTTGGGAGGAAAACAGGAGCTTATGTACCGCGGTGGCCTGGACGATACGGATATGGTTCTTCAGTGCCATATGATGGAGATGGAGCCGGGAAAATGCTGTATCCTGGACACCAAGGGCAATGGATTCATCAGCAAGACCGTGCATTTCCTGGGAAAGGCGGCTCACGCCGGTTTTGCCCCGGAACAGGGAATCAATGCCCTGAACATGGCGGAGCTGGCCATGAACAATATTCATGCACTGAGGGAAACCTTCAGAGACGAGGACAAGGTGCGGGTAAGCATTGTAATCAAGGAGGGCGGAGGCCTGGTAAATGTGGTGCCGGAGCGTGTTACCATGGAAATCATGGTCCGTGCCTTTACCATTGACGCCATGGAGGATGCCTCCCATAAGGTGAACCGGAGCATGAAGGCAGCTGCCATGGCGTTGGGGGGCAAGGTGGAGATTCACGACTGTATCGGCTATCTGCCTCTGAACACGGACCGTCAGATTGCACGATTGTACCGTGACAACATGATGGCTTACGAACATGCCGGGGAAGATGCGTTTGTGGAGGACTGGGAGACAGCCGGCTCCACGGACCTGGGGGACATTTCCCAGATCATGCCCTGTATGCATATCTGGGCAGGCGGCATAAAGGGCGGTCTCCACACGGAGAATTACCGGATGGACGACCCGTACACCGCCTACATTGTGCCAGCCAAGATGATGGCCCTTACCATCATTGATCTGCTGTGGGATGAGGGCGCTAAAGGAAAGGAAATCATAAGGGATTTCCGGCCCGCACTGACAAAGGAAGAATATCTAAATCTCTTAAAAGATCATCAGGTGGTTGATTTATACGATGCTTCTGATTTATAATCGGTATAAGGCGCGCTGTGCGCAAAGAATCGGGAGGTTGACAGTATAAATGATAGTGGGAGTAGTGGGGCCAAGGGAATCCTGCGTAATCATCAGGAAAGCAATACAGCAGATTGACCAGAGTCATGAGGTGCGTTTATATACAAGAGAGCTGGTAAGGGAGGCCGTGGATGTCATTGATACCTGCGAGCAGGAGTGCGACGGCGTGATATTTACCGGAAGCGGCATCTGCGACTATGTGCTGGGGCATCACCAGATGCAGAAACCTTACACATACATCAGACGGTCCGCCAGCAGTATTGCGGAAGTATTTCTGAAAATGGTCAGGGAAGGGCGGGAAATCGACACCTTCAGTATTGACGTGGTGGAGAAGCAGATTATTGAGGATATCCTGGATGCCTTTCACATACAGCCCAGGAATATATATACCTGCCCGCTGCTTGCAGGTGTGGCGGAGGAAGAGTATGTTGCATGGCATATGGAGCTGCTGGAGAAGAAGATGACCGATGTGGCGGTCACTGCTTATGTGGCAGTCTATCATATGATAGAAGAAAAGGGCGGCAGGGTTTTTTACCTGGAGCCCAAACGCTCCCAGGTCAGGGATGCCCTGGCCGATCTGGAAAAGGGCTGGGCCCTGGCCCAGGCAGAGTATTCGCAGATTGCGGTGGAATTGATACAGATGTCCAACTTCCCGGAGAAGGAGGACCAGTATTACAGTGCCATGGCAAGCAAGGCTGAATTTGAAGTGGAACTGATACGCTACGTAAGGGGAATCCAGGGATCTGTATTCCCCTTTGGGCGTGATGAATACGTGATTTACGCCAACTCCGGGGTGGTGAAGGGAAAAAAGAACCACAAGGACCTGAGGATTCTTCAGAGGGAGGGAAAGAACCTGGGATTGGTGGTAAATGCAGGCCTGGGCATGGGCCTGACGGCTTACCAGGCAGAGATGCATGCCAGGAAAGCCCTGGAATATTCTCTTGGCAAGGGGGAGGGAGGGATCTTCCAGATTGATGAGGAAGAGAAGATCCAGGGCCCCCTGGGCCTGGAGCAGCAGCTTCAGTACAGCATGATATCCTTTGACCCCAAAATACAGACGATTTCCGAAAAGACCGGACTCAGTATGGAATCCATATTGAAAATTCAGGCTATTGCGGATGTGAGGAAGAGCTATGTGTTTGACGCTTCGGAACTGGCGGAATGTCTGGGCATCACGGTCAGGAGCGCCAGGCGTATTCTCAGTAAGATTCAGGCAGCCGGACTGGGGACGGTCTGTGCCAGGGAAAGCGCTGCCAAGGGCGGCCGCCCCAGGGCTTTGGTGGAGCTGAATTTCGGTCTCCGGGATAAGACTCATAAGGATTAGCTGATAAGGATGAATACCTGTTCCGGTTGTCACTGCGCTGTATTTCTGATAAAATGGTTCCATGGAAACGCATAAGCAGATAACCGGAAATAAAGAATCGGATACAGGAGAGAAAAGGCGATGGACTACAAGATTATCGTACTGGATTTGGACGGTACACTGACCAACCGTGACAAAATCATCACACCCAGGACAAAAGAGGCCCTGATGAATGCCCAGGAAGCGGGAAACGTGGTGGTGCTGGCATCCGGGCGGCCCACGGCCGGCGTGGAGCCGTTGGCAAGGGAGCTGGAGCTGTCACGTTTCGGCAGCTATATCCTGTCCTATAACGGCGGAATGATCACAAACTGCAAGACAGGTGAAACCGTGTTTTCTTCACTGCTGCCCAGGGAGTCCAATCAGAAGATTATCGGGCTGGCAGAGGAGCACAGGGTAGATATCCTTACTTATGAGGGTGAGGAAATTATTACTAACAATGTGGAATGCCCCTATGCCATTGCCGAGTCCAACATCAACCACCTGCCCCTGCGTCAGGTGGAAGACATGAAGTCCTATGTGGATTTTAAAGTCCCCAAGTTCCTGATGCTGGATGACGGCGATTACCTGGTGACTGTGGAGCCTAAGGTAAAGGCTGCCATGGGCCGCGATTTCAGCGTGTACCGTTCCGAGCCGTATTTCCTGGAAATCATGCCAAAGGGAATTGATAAGGCCCGGTCGCTGGCCCGTCTGCTGGAAGTGCTGGGGCTTGACCGGGAGCAGATGATAGCCTGCGGCGACGGTTACAATGACCTGACTATGATTAAGTATGCCGGTCTGGGCGTGGCTATGGAAAATGCTGTTCTCCCGGTGAGGCAGGCCGCTGATTATATTACCGCATCCAATAATCACGACGGCGTGGGACTTGTGGTTGAGAAGTTCATGCTGTCCTGAAAGGGTCAGGGAAAATAGCAGAAAACATACCTGGAAAAAGTGCGGAGAAAGCGCCGGAAAAAATGCCCTTATAAAATCTCCCGTCACGTATGGACTTTCAGACTTTAATATGCTAAAATGAACAAGTATGGGGCTTATATGACCTGTAATCATTTTACAATACACATGCGGAGGGGGAAGGCCGTATGAATTATAAGGAGAGATAACCAGGACATGAACAAGAAAATTAAAACAGAAGCAGTGGACCATCTATTTGATGCCATACTAACTTTAAAGACTCCGGATGAATGTTATAAGTTTTTCGAGGATGTGTGCACCATCAATGAACTGCTGTCCCTGTCCCAGCGCTATGAAGTGGCCAAGATGCTGCGGGAAGGCAAGACCTACCTGGAGATTGCGGAGAAAACAGGCGCATCCACCGCTACCATCAGCCGGGTAAACCGTTCGCTGAATTATGGAAGTGACGGATACGACATGGTGTTCGCCAGGCTCACAGGGGGAACGCAGGCAGACAAAGGGGATAATGAAAGCTGAGTATGATAAAGGGTGTATTAAAAAACGGATATTGCGGCAGGATTGCTGCGATATCCGTTTTGTTTTCTATAGGTATGCCGGCAGCCCCGGCAATCCATTTTTTGTACGTCAAGGCGGGGCTGACAGGTTATGGAACCTATTTCTTGCGGGGGGCAGGCGCATCCTCCCTGAGCTGATCCGCGATCATTTCAATCATCTGTGTCTTCAGATACACGTCAAAGGACAGCTCGCAGATAAAAGCAAACAGCTTCAGATATTCCCTGTCCTTGTCATCCACAGGAGCATCTGAAAATGTATCCTGGGCACGGGCAAACTTAGCCGCCACATCAGACTTCAGATTATTCATCTCGCCCTTTTCCAAAGTAAATACTTCGTTGTAGATATCTTCCAGGGACAGTTGGGATGTCTGGCCTGAGAAATGCTTTGATGTAATAGGACGGAAAAGCTCTTCAATATCACTAAAGGACAGAAGGTTTTTAAAATAATATATGAACACAAGCATCAGCATGTGGTCCTTGGAATACTTCTTCTTCACCGGGGGAGGCAGAAGATTATTCTTGGCATAATTGTTAATCATGGTCTTGGTCAGGACTTTATCACCCGGATGGCGTCTCATATCTTTTAAATGGCTGTCCATGAAGGTGGTAACCTGGTCCATGTACAAATCAATATCAGGAATCTCGTCCGCCTTGACATGGGACAGGTTCCCCAGATAGGAAAACAGGTCCTGCAGACGTTCTTCATTTGTCTTCATCTATGTGTCACCTCTGTCATTCTTATCACATTGCTATATCTATTATATAGTATTGAATACTAGATGACAAGGGGGAAATGAAAATCTATGCGGGTTTATGGGGGAATGCCTGTAAGACAGGAAACAGGAGATATGGCAATGGAGAGACAGCTGCCTGTAATGCGGCTGCAATCGTCCGAAAGGCAGGTCTTGCAGGATGGGGTTCAGAATGGTATACTTAATAAACATAATTGCAGTTAAAAAGGCGGTACATAATTTATGAGTATTTACGATACATTGAATCCCATGCAGAAGGAGGCAGTCCTTCAAACGGAAGGGCCTCTCCTTATTTTAGCTGGGGCCGGTTCCGGAAAGACCAGGGTGCTGACCCACAGGGTGGCATATCTGATTGAGGAGAAGCAGGTGAACCCGTGGAATATACTGGCCATCACATTTACCAACAAGGCGGCCGGGGAGATGAGGGAAAGGGTGGACCAGCTGGTAGGCTTTGGGGCTGAGAGCATCTGGGTCAGCACCTTCCACTCCACCTGTGTGCGCATCCTGCGCAGGCATATAGAGTATCTGGGTTATACCACGAATTTTTCCATCTATGACAGCGATGATCAGAAAACCCTGATGAAACAGGTGTTCAAGGCCATGGATGTGGATACCAAGCAGTTCAAGGAGCGTTCCGTGTTAGGCACCATATCCTCTGCGAAGGACAAGCTCACCGGTCCTGAGGAATTCCTGTTAAATGCAGGGCAGGACTTCAGACAGCGCAGGATTGGAGAGATATATAAGGAGTATCAGAAACGTCTTAAGAAGAACAATGCACTGGATTTCGACGATCTCATTGTAAAGACAGTGGAATTATTCCAGAATAACAGTGAGGTCCTGAATTATTATCAGGAGCGGTTTAAGTATATCATGGTGGATGAGTACCAGGATACCAACCTGGCCCAGTTCAAGCTGGTCAGCCTGCTGGCTTCCAAGTACAGGAACCTGTGTGTGGTGGGGGATGACGACCAGTCCATTTACCGGTTCAGGGGGGCGGATATAGGGAATATTCTGAGCTTTGAGGAGATGTTTCCCGGGGCAAAGGTCATTAAACTGGAGCAGAATTACCGGTCCACCCAGAACATACTGAATGCGGCCAACGGCGTTATACGCCACAACCGCGGGCGTAAGGATAAGACCCTGTGGACTGCCAATGGCGAAGGGGATTTGATTCGTTTTAAACAGTTTGACACAGCCAGAGAGGAAGCGGACTTTGTGGCCAGGGAGATAAGGGACAGCGGCTATGCCTATCAGGAGCAGGCTGTGCTCTACCGCACCAATGCCCAGTCCCGTCTTCTGGAAGAGCGGTGTATCTTTTACAACGTACCCTACCGTCTGGTGGGAGGCGTGAATTTCTATCAGAGAAAGGAAATCAAGGATATTCTGGCCTACTTAAAGACCATAGCCAACGGAGTGGATGATTTGTCGGTGCTGCGCATCATCAATGTGCCCAAGCGGGGAATCGGCGCCACCACCATGGGGAAGGTTACCATCTTTGCCTCTGAACATGGCATGAGCCTGTACGATGCTCTCAGGGAGGCCAGGCAGATTCCGGGCTTGGGTAAGGCTGCTGAAAAAATCGGAGCCTTTATAGGACAGATGGAAAGCTTCCGGGCCAGGGCACAGTCAGATGATTACACCATCCAGGACTTGATAGAGGGCATCATGGACGAGACCGGCTACCAGCAGGAGCTGGAGGCAGAGGGAGAGGTGGAGTCCCAGACCAGGCTGGAGAATATAGAGGAGCTGGTCAACAAGGCCGTGAGTTACGAGGAAGACAGCGAGCATCCATCTCTGGATGAATTCCTGGAGCAGGTGGCCCTGGTGGCTGATATAGATAATATGGATGAATCCGAGAACCGGGTCACCCTCATGACCCTGCACAGCGCCAAGGGACTGGAGTTCCCGAAGGTGTACCTGGTAGGCCTGGAGGATGGGCTGTTTCCCAGTATGATGTCCATAAATTCCGATGACAAGACGGACATGGAGGAGGAGCGCCGTCTCTGCTATGTGGGTATCACAAGGGCCAAAAATGAGCTGGTGATTACCAGCGCCAGACAGCGGATGGTCAACGGCGAAACCAGATACTGCAAGCCCAGCCGTTTTATGGAGGAGGTGCCGGGTGAGTTGCTGGAAGAGGAGCGTCTGGAACCAGTGCTGGGAAGCTATGGCAGCCGGAACAATGGTGCCGGTGCAGGCGGATTTGGCAAGACCGGTATTTCCGGCGAGGCAGGCCTGCCGTGGAACCAGCCGGCAGCGGGGAATACGCGTACAAGCACCTTTGGAAAGGGATATAACGCATATGCATCCGGCTCATCCCAGCCCTTGTCAGGTCTGGGCACCGGCAGCACAGCGGGAAATCCGGGATTTGGCAAGGCATTTACAGTGCAGAAGGCAGCAACCCTGGATTACAGCGAGGGAGACAGGGTCAGGCACATCAAATTCGGAGAGGGAACGGTGAAGTCCATCAGGGACGGAGGTAAGGATTACGAAGTCACGGTGGTATTTGACGGTGCGGGCCAGAAGAAAATGTTTGCATCCTTTGCCAAGCTGAAAAAGGTCTGATGGGTGTGCTGGCATCTGGGATGCCTGGCGGTAAGCGGCATTTGCTCAGCGGAATCGGGCGCCTGCCTGGCTGAAACAGGTATCTGCCCAGCAGATTTCTGCCAGGACTGGGATTTAATTAAAATTGGATTGAAACAATTGGATAAAATTTGAATAAATTGGGATAGTAAATCAAGAGCTTCCATGATATAATAATTAAAAACAAGCAAGAGGGCAGCAGTGCTTATATATAAGAAAGGACGTGGGTAGAATGAACAGATTTGACAGAGACAGGTTTGATCAGATGGGCAAAGAGGCATTAAGCCGTGTAGAAGAACTGATGAATTCCAGCAGGATCAATGAACTGCTTCACAAGAGAGAAGAGGACGAGAAGAAAAAGAACTGTATTCTCTGGGTACTGGCCATCATTGGAGCAGTTGCAGCAGTTGCAGGAATTGCATACGCTGTATACCGTTTCTTTACTCCTGATTATCTGGAAGATTTTGAAGATGATTTCGATGATGATTTTGACGATGACTTCTTTGAGGATGAGGAGCCTGAGGAAAAGAAGACAGAAAAGGCTGAATAGCAGAGGCTGCCTTAAGACCATCATAAGATACACAGTAAGATATACAGTAGGATGATAGAACAGGATAGTTGTTGGGACCGCCGCGGAAGTGGCGGTCCTTTTTGGGTCTGGCTTGATGCGGACCCTATTGCATGATATAATGATACGGCAAAAGAGGACCATAAAAAAATGCCTAAGCAGCGGGCAGAACGGAGATATTTTATGAAAAAAGGCGATATTTACGAAGGAACAGTAGAAAAAATCGAATTCCCCAATAAGGGGATCCTTCATATAGATGGCGAGAGAGTAGTGGTAAAGAATGCTATACCAGGCCAGAAAATTCAGTGTGTGATTACCAAGCGGAGAAAAGGGAAGTCGGAAGCCAGAACCCTGGAGATACTGGCGCATTCCCCGGCAGAAAAGCCAGAGGAGGCATGTCCCCATTTTGGGATATGCGGCGGCTGTATTTACCAGAGCCTGCCCTATGAAGAACAGTTAAACATTAAAAAGGAGCAGGTAAAATCCCTGCTGGACACCGTGGTAGAGGACGGTACCTATGAGTTCCAAGGAATCAAGGCCAGTCCCATCTCATCAGGATACCGCAACAAAATGGAGTTCTCCTTTGGGGATGAGGTAAAGGATGGTCCGCTGGCATTGGGAATGCACAAGAGGGGAAGCTTTTACGATATCGTAACCACTCCGGAGTGCCGGATTGTACATCCGGATTTTTGCAGAATACTGGTAGCCACAAAAGAATATTTTGAGGAGCTGGGGGTTGCATTCTATAAAAAATTACAGCATCAGGGGTATCTTCGCCATCTGCTGGTCCGGAGAGCGGTAAAGACAGGGGAAATTCTGGTAGACCTGGTGACCAGCACACAGAGGGATTATCTGGGTGAAAGGACGGAGGAAGAGGTACTGGCAGAGTGGACGAAAAAGCTGGTGGGCCTTCCTTTGGACGGCAAGCTGGCGGGCATCCTCCACACAGAAAATGACTCCCTGGCAGATGTGGTTCAGAGCGATGCTACCCACATCCTTTATGGACAGGATTACTTTTACGAAGAACTGCTGGGGCTGCGTTTTCGCATCTCGCCCTTTTCCTTCTTTCAGACCAATTCCCTTGGTGCGGAGGTGTTGTACGATACGGCACGGGGATTCGTAGGCGATACAAAAGACAGGGTGGTATTCGACCTATACAGCGGTACCGGGACCATTGCACAGATACTGGCGCCTGTGGCTAAAAAGGTGGTAGGCGTTGAGATTGTAGAGGAAGCAGTCAGGTCAGCCCAGGTAAACGCCAGGCTCAACGGACTGGAGAACTGCGAGTTCCTGGCCGGCGATGTGCTCAAAGTGATTGATGAGCTTCAGGATAAGCCGGATTTGATTGTAGTGGATCCGCCCAGGGATGGGATACATCCAAAGGCATTGGGAAAAATCATTGATTTCGGAGTGGACCGGATTGTATATATATCCTGTAAACCAACCAGTTTGGTCAGGGATTTGGTGGTGCTGCAGGATAGAGGGTATAGGGTGGAGAAAGTTTGTGGGGTGGATATGTTTCCGGGGACGGGGAATGTCGAGGTGGTAATAATGATGCGGGATTGTGGTTTGGAAGGAAAATAGAGGGGGTTTACCACAAGATATAGTGGTTTTTGGCGAAAAATCGAGGAAAAAATCGGGCAAAAAATGGCCGTTTTTGACCTCGATTTTTTGGCCTTTTCATAGATGTGAGACGGGTAAAAGAGGATATGGGGTAAAATTTCAGGTCAGCCAGATCAAAAAATGGCGGGCCTTTTTAATAGAGTATCAAAAATAGAAACGGCTATATGTGAAGAGACAGAGAGGGGAATTTAGATGTTTAAGATTTATTTGAGCCGGACAGTAAGCCCTGGTGTAGGTATCAGTCTGCCGGCTACGATCGAAGAAATGAGAGAAGCCTATTCTCTTCTGAATGGAACGGATACAGTTCCATTGGAAACAGCTACCGCCTATGTGGAATCGTCCATTCCAAATCTGCGCCAGTACCTGTATGAGGTCCCTGTGTCAGAAAAAAGATTGGAGGAACTGAACTATCTGGCCTATCGTGTGAAATGGATGGACAGCCAGGATGAGGCGGTATTCGGAACCGTGATTGAGATGATGAAACCGGAGACACTCCAAGATATGATCAATCTTTCCTGCAACATGGATAAATTCAGATATCTGCCGAGCGCAACTACAGAAGTAAAATTAGGAGAATATCTGCTGAAGGGAAACGCTGATATGGCTATGGAGGAGCAGGCAGCCAGATCTAATTATGAAGGGATTGGAAAAGATTATATAAAAAAACACGGTGGTATGTTTCATGCATTTGGTTATACCAGCGGGATTCAAGAAGAACTGGAGCCCATCTATAGAGGGGAGGAGTTACCAGATCCGGATTTCAAACAGACTTGTAGTTTTAAAGTATGGATTTATAAAGGGAATCCTTATGATAACTATACATTGAGCCTTCCGGCAACCGAAAGCAAAATGGATGCGCTCAAGAGCGCTATGGGAATTTCAAACTGGAGCGAATGTAAACAGTTAGCCATCCAGTGCAGAGTGCCAACGCTGTGGGATGGGCTGCCGGAGTATGGTTCCATAGAGGAGTTGAATGATTTGGTGACTGAGCATTGTCAGAGCATGGAGAATCAGCAGGCGCCAGTATTGGAGATGTAAATGAAAAGGTCATAGAATAAAAAATCCAGGTCAGCCAGATTAGAAAATGGCTGGCCTTTTTAAATAGATTATAAAAAATGAAGGAGGAATTTCATGCAGATCACAACCGATGAGTTACGCAGAATGACAAATCAGGAAGGACTGATTCTCCAGGGTTGCGGAGGGGATGCGCAGGAGTGGATAGACGGAATCAACGAACTGTTAACACAGGAAGGCATTTTATTGGAGGGGACAGAGTTTAAGCATGTGAAGTCATTTTGTCATGAGGGATTGACCAACCTGCTGTTTCCGTTTGAGGATGTGAAACTCGATCTTGGAAAGCTGGCGATATGGAGAATTAAGAGCCATGAGACGTTTGGGGGTACTTGGCTGTCTGATTATGTTCCGAACCGGTTGGGAGGTTTTCTGGACGAGGCGCCTGCACAAAAGACAGAGGAGATTCAACAGCCGGGTGAACACCCGTCTCATTCTGCATGGGAAGGCGAGGAAGCTGGTCTGGGCGGGATGTCGATGAAGCAGTAAATGGGTAGGGGGATTACCAATTAATTGGTTTTCGTAAGGTCAATACATCAAAAAAAGATGGTGAATCATGAATTGAAAGATTATACAGTGAACACAGCCATAACCTTTCATACCGGATTTGATGACAGGGAGTGTAACTGCCTGATGTATGAAGGGATGAAGGAAAAGATTAAACATGATATCCAGACCGCATTCTTAAGTGATGAAAGCCTTAAGGGTTATATCACCAGCGATCTGACGCTTCGGTTCTTGGATGGCTACAAGGTACGGGTGGAGTATGAGTTTTCCTGTTACGATGAAAATAAGCAGGAGGCAGAAGGATTTTCCAACTACTGTGTAAAAGGAGTCCAGAGCAGACTGGAAGAACTGGGGTACCGTATAGAGAGTATCAGTTCAAAAGCAGAAGAGATGGGTATGGGGTGGCTCGATGAATTGGAATCCATGGTATTCCGTTAGAGAGAAGAGCTGGAAATTTAATCAGCCGGACTTTTATAGGAACGTGTTGATGGCTGGTGAGACCGTGGAACCGCAGTTATGTCTTTTTAAATAAGGGCATAGCTGCTTTTTTTATGTCAAAATCCCACTGATTTGAAAGAAAGGACTGAGAATCATGACTGTAAGATTTATGAAAGGGACGTCAATCGCGGAGCTGGAGCGGGAAATGCAGCAGGTGCCAGGGTTCAGGCCGCGTAAAAGCGGAATCATCCGGAGCCGGCAGGCTGGAGAGACAGCGGGGATTGGAAGCTGCCGGTATGTCAATGTGTGGAGAGCAGAAAAAGAACAGGGTAGGGACGGCCATCTGTATACCGCAGCGGATGAGGAAATGCCTTCTGCATTCTATCAGATTTTACTCAGACTGTTGACAGAGGAGCTGCCGGGATCAGCCCTGACGGTCCGGGTAGGGAAGCTCCGGGAGGAAGGGGAGAAAGGGATTATGCTTTTTAAAAGTGAGGAACACAGGCGGCGGTTTCGGGCGCTCATGCGCTGCGGTTTATATCCGGGGCTTGTGACGGAACCGGGATTCGCTGCCGCCGTGTTTCTATTGAGCAGCGAGGAGAGGCTTTGGGAAAAGGCCGGGCCATTTGTGCAGGAGCGCACGATTGACTACAGCCGATTCCGCCTTCGCGGGGCTGATTTGGACAGCTATGCAACGTTCTGTGTGGCAAAGGAATTATGTACTGGAAAACCTTATGTGTCTTTATCAGAGTTAGGGGATCCGGAGTTGTTCCATGACGGGCTGTTGCGTCTGATTATCCATGCGATCTTAATCAGCCGGCATGGAATAGGGACTGTCTTAAATGAGGAGGAAGTGGAATGTTAGAAATCCGGATTGGCTATGGGGATATGGTTTCAGAACTGATGAGAATTCCTATGTCGGCTTCGGACTCTGAGGCTGTCAAAAAGATACTGGACGAGGGGAAAACCGGGAATCAGACAGTGACGGTCCGTTCTCTGGTTTCACCGGTTCAGCCGCTGTCGGAGATGATTACAGGGCTGGATTACGGAGATGAGACGAGGCGGAAGGAACTGGACTTCCTGGATTCGCGGCTGCGGCATATGACAAGGAGAGAGCAGGATATTTTTTCCGTGGCGCTTAAATTGGAAGCGCCCGGAACGCTGAAGGAGATCATCAATCTTTCCTTTAACTTGGACTCCTACGATCTGTTGGAGGATATCAGTGACCCGGGGCGAACTGCGGCAGAGTTGTTACGCAGGGGAAAACAGATTGAGATACCAGAGGTACTGTACCCCATGCTGGATTTTGAACGCATCCGGGATTCCTATTTTGCAGACCACAAAGGTGATTACTGCCCAAGTGGCCTTGTCTTAAAGCGTGAGGATACTGTTTATACAGAAGTGTATCAGAACCACTTTCCGGATCCGGGATATGATAAAAATTCGCTATTTCTGCTTCATCTGCGCCGCCCCTCGCAAAATGGAATGGTAAACGTTTCCCTGGCAATCCCGACAGATAAAGAACAAATGGAGCTGGCAAAAAAGGAACTGGGGATACAGGAGTTTTCCGAATGTCAATGGAATCAGTACGGCGGACCGCTTGATGAGCTGCGTCATTATCTTCCGGTAGGGGGTAAGGTAGACGAACTGAACCGGTTTGCCTGGTTTTTAAAAGAAAAGGTGCTGGACGGCACGGAGCAAATCGTGGAGAAGCTGAAAGCGGTGTTAACTGCGGAATGCCCCCGCAGCCTGGATGAGGCCATTGGTATTTTAAATGACCTGGATCATTATCAGGTTCTTTCAGAATTTCGGACACCAGAAGACTATGCCAGGTGGCGGATGAAGGATGACGGTTCGCTTTATGTTTCACGGTTTTGTGAAGCATACCTGGACTGGAACAGTCTGGGTAAGGCGCTGATGAAGCGGGATGGAACCAGATGGTCGGAACAGGGAACCGTGCTGCGTGATGAGTGGCATTGCAATGAACTGAGCGAGAACGCTTCCGTTATCAGACTGTACAGTCCGCTGTTGGCAGAACTGGTGGATGAAGATGGGTATTCCTCCTCGCTCTCTTCCGTTGGATTGATTTCTTATGAGGAGGATATCCGGGACGCGATTGCTGCAGATGATATCTTAAAAACAGAAAAAGGACTTGCAGATTACCTGGACAATCAGCTTTTAAAGCAAAGGGTAATCAGTATGTGCCCAACCGTGGAACGCTATCAGTATAATCTCTGGGGAGTGCTGGAAATCAAGAGCCATGGGGAGCTGAACCAGGAGGAGTTAGAGGTCCTCAAACGGGAATGGGCCGGACAAGCTTGTGATGGCTGGGGAGAATGTTTTTCACAGGAAGGCATCGAGTGTGATTCGGACTGTGATCTGTATGTCTATTTTGGCCATTCTAAATTCCGCGTACAGACGGAACAGGAACTGAAGGGGATTGTAAAAGAGCAGGAACTGACAGGCATGGAGGGGATGGGCGGCATCTCATAAAAAGAAGGGAGGGAGCCATCCAACAGCTGTGAAACTAGAAATCTGAAAGAGGAGGCGGGGGGATGATGCATTATGGACGTGTCCGCAGCGATTTGCAGCAGGCAGAAAGAACGATCAGCATGGCATTGCGATCAAATATAGTTTCAGAGACAGAAAAGAGAGCGCTGGAGGAAGCGCTCAATCTGGTACAGGAGGCAGCGGAAAAATGCCGCTTGGCGCAGGCTGAGTCCGTCCGGAAAATATTTTCACAGGGAATGAGTCATTCAGAAGGACGGTGAAAAAGGAGGTTGAGAGATGTGAATCAATCTATGCAGGTATGGATTTATGCCTGCCAGTTTATAGATGATCCTGCCTATCAGGGAAGTGCCCTATCTCTACCGGCTCACCGGGAGGCGGTGAGGGATGCGTTTCAGAGGGCAAGGTTAAAGGAAGGGGAGCCTTATCATTTAGAGCGCGGCCGGGGCTGGCCGGGATTTATCGAATCGGTTCTGGACCGCTACAATCATACGCTGGAAGAATTGAATCTGTTAGTCTATAAGTTGGCACAGATGACTGAGAAGCAGATCGAGGTTTATGAAGGTGTTCTAAAGGCCCTTCCGGAACGAAACATGAAACAGGTTATCAATGGCCTGTATAACCTGGAGCGGTTTGAATTCCTTCCGGGAATTCAATGCGACAATGAAATCGGGGAAATGACCATTGACAATGATCTGGATCCGATTTTGAAGGATTTGCCGGGAGACATTTACCCGCTTTTGGATACCGAAAAGGTTGGAGCGTATATAAGGGAAAAGGAAAATGGCGTGTTTACATCCAAGGGCTACTGTTACCGTGTTTCAGACCAGTGGCAGGAAGTCTATGACGGAAAGCAGCTTCCGGAACAGGTGGAGATTCATCGCGCCCTGTTTTCTCTGTATCTTGTCCCTGCGGGAACGAATACGGAAGATTTAGGGGTGGGAGCCTGGCTGGAACTTCCATATGATGAAGCGGCAAAAAATCAGGTATTAGAGAGGCTTGGACTGGAATTATTCAGCCATTGCGGGATCGCCAAAATACACGCTGCGGCCCCGCTGTTTGAGCAGTTAGCAGGGCAAGATCATGACATAGATCGGTGGAACCACCTGGCTAAGAAGCTAGCGTCTATGACAGAAAAGGAGCTGCTGAAATACAAAGCCGTGTCGGAGTTTGAAGGCTGTTCCAGCATAGAGCAGGCTGCCGAGCTGACTGATATGCTGGAACAGTATACGTTTGACCCGGTACAGGTGACTTATGCCACCTACGGCAGGGAATGTCTGGAACAGATGGGAGCGGACCTGGAAGCACAGGCATTTCGGAGATTTGACTTTGAAGGCTATGGGAAAGAGCTGTATGCCCAGACCGGGAGGAAGCTCACGGCCTATGGAGCAGTCTCAAAGGAGCCCGTCCTGGAGGAAGTTCAATCGGAGGACCATGCCATGATGACGCAGGGAATGGGATAGAGGAGGCGAGGAAGTATCAATAGTTTTATTTCCTGGGTGGGAGGCAAAAAGGCGCTGCGGAACACGGTGTATGAATTGTCCCCGGCCAGTTTTGAACGCTATATTGAGGTATTCGGAGGCGGAGGCTGGGTGCTGTTCGGGAGACCACCGGATCCGAAGGTGATGGAGGTTTATAATGATTTCAATTCCAACCTGACCAATTTATATGCCTGTGTGAAGAACCACACCATGGAGTTTTTACGCCAGCTGGGATTCCTGCCTTTAAACGGAAGGGATGAATTTCTTGTGCTGCGAAGGTTTTTAGAGGGACAGGAGTTTGCAGGAACTTTCCTTGCACAGGAACTGGAGCTGGCAATGCATAACCTGCCGCCCCTGGAGTTCGAGGAACTGCGTTCCCTCCTTCTGGAACGTGCAGCGCCGGGGGATGTCCAGAGGGCGGCTGCATTTTACAAAGTAATCCGGTACAGCTATGGAAGCGGCTGCACATCCTTTGGCTGCCAGCCCTTTGATGTGAGAAAGACCTTCCATCTGATCTGGCAGGCGGCGGACCGTCTGGCGAATACGGTCATCGAGAATAAAGACTTTGAGGCGCTCATCCGGCAGTATGACCGGGAGAACGCCTTTCTTTATTGCGATCCGCCTTATTTTATGACGGAGGATCATTATGAAGTGGAGTTTCCAAGGCAGGACCATGTGAGGCTTCGGGAAACCCTGGCAGGCTGTCAGGGAAAATGGATGGTCAGCTATAACGATTGTGACTATATCCGGGGATTATACGAGGGCTGCCACATTACGGCGGTCAGTCGGATCAATAACCTGGCCCAGCGCTATGACCGTGGGTGTGAATTCCCGGAGGTGATCATTACCAACTATGATCCCCAGGAGCGGAAGAAATGGGGCCCACAGCAGATGGATCTGTTTTCTGCCGGGCTGTTGGGAGGTGAGACGGAAGATGGAGGGGATTGAGAAACTCTGGTGGGCAAAGCGCCAGCTGGAGGAACAGACAGAAGGAAAACAGCGCCTGATCACCAGGACCGGGGGACATCTCTTTGTGAAGGTGGATGACAGCTGTCTGGCGGCCTGTTATTTTGCCATGGTCAGGAATCAGAAAACCGGACAGTATCATGCGGACGTAAAGGGCTATCTGCGGACGTTCAGCGGATACTGCAATGGAACACGGCTGGAGCAGCTGTCGGAGGAGATAAGCGGGCTGTCGGCGCTTGTGAGGGAACTGGAGGCCGCACAGCTTAGCGTGAGTGAAGAGGAACTTCAGGAATTCATCCGGGAGTTAGAACAGCAGGATGAGACAGTAGAAGGAGCAGAAAGGAAGGCGTGATGAGAAACGTGAAAATCAATGGGAGAGTGGCGGAGGATGGAAGCATCATCCTGCCGCCAGGTGTATTGGAAAGTATGTGCCTGAACCCGGGGAATCTGGTAACGCTGGAGTTTGCCCCAACCAGTCCGGTAAAAGAGGCTAACGGTTATGGGCCACGGTTTCAGGTGGAAACGGGGGGCTGTGAGACGGATATCATTGCCGATGAGGAGGAAGCAGCGTTAGTAGTCCCTCATGATTTGCTGAACGATGCCCATATCCCAATGGATACCGGGCTGGTGGTGCAGACGATTCCGGGGGCGATCTTAATCGGTGATACGGATCCTATGGCGGCGGTCCAGGCGCCGCTTCTGGAGATCCTGTCCCTGTTTGGGATATCTGAGGAGGAAGCGTACAAGGCAATCGAAGAAGGAGGGTACTACGATGAGTAAGCCGGTATATAAGGTGATGGACAGTAAGGGAAGGGTGTTGATTCCGAGGGAACTGCGTCTGGCGGCCGGTATGTGCGGCGGGGATATCCTGGCCCTTCAGCTCCAGGAAGGGAAGGTATCCGTGCGTAAGGTGGAAATTGTGGAGGTGGGGGATCAGTCACCGGAAGCGGTAGAAGCCTATGTCCGAGCCGCCATTAAAACCATGCCGGATGCAGTCAGGTTAAGCCTGATTTCAGACCTGTCCGGGCTGGTCCGGGAGAAGGAGGGGAGCCATGTCGGATAATCGGATTTATACAGACAGGGATTGCGTGGAGACAGGCAGTGGCTGTTCTCTGAAAGGGAAGGTAGTTGTCCTGAAAGAATCTGCCTTGGAGGCTGGCTTTGGCCGGCAGCTTTATTACTGTACGGGCGGGAATGGAGCCAATGGGAATGCCTTGGGAAAGTCTGTGTTTTTGGTGAACTTAAAGAACGGAGAATTTGAACGCTGTACCCGGGATCATGTGCTTGGAGTATTAAAGCCGGAACTTCTGCCGGATGAGGAGAAGCTACAGCTCTCCCAGATCCGTCCGCCCGGGGCCTTGCCGTTGGAGAACCATGAACCCCAGTACAGCGGATACAGTTTCCTGGAGGATGGAAGGTATGCGGCCGGGGTGTGGCTCTGCAATGAAAAGGAAGCCATGGAATATGTGGAAATGCAGAAGCCCTATCAGCACCGGATCATGCTCTGTGACCGGAATGATTTCTGTGTCTGGGAGGTGCGGTGCGGCATGCAGGTCTATCCTCCGCAGGAGAAACTGGATGAGATGCGTGAAGGATTGGTGGAAAATCCTGGCCCCATGCAATTATAGGGGGATGTATGCATTGGTGGTTGAGAGACAGGTCCTCCATTTTGTCGTGTTTGCTGTATGTTCTGCCCCGATGTTTGTTGGTTTCTATGAATCGCTTTCCAGCGTGCAGTGTGGTATGGTGTTGAACTGACACAGTAGATAAAAAAGGAAAGTGAGGGTAGCGGATGTCTAAATACGTGGACAAAATGAACCTTCCCCAGTACCGGTTTTACAACCACATGGTGGGGGATGGGGAGGAGCGAAAAGAACTGATCAGCGACCTGTTGACGGCGGAAATGATACTGGAGAGGGGAAGCAAGAAGGAGCGCAGCCAGGCGTTAATAACGCTGGCAACCAAGAAAAAACGTCTGGCAGATTTCATTTACAGTCAGGAAGAGGACCGGAAACGCTGCCTGAAGGATCTGACAGGGCGGGACATGAAGCAGTTTCGGAAACGTCTGGACCATTATCTGGATATTCTGCTCATGATTCCATTCTTTCAAGGACAGTCCGAGAAGAAACGGCGGTATGTGGATGAAAAGTCCATCTCATCCATTCCTCCAGAGCAGAGAAGCCGCCGCTTTCTATACGATAGGGAGAAGGGAAAATATTATACCGAATATGACTGTGTTCCCAAGCTGCTGCTGATCAATGAGCGGCTCTATGAAGAGTACGGTTGCTATGAGATGACTGAAACGGACCAGGAGAACCTGGACCGACTGGTGGCAGATGATGTGCATTACATTATCAACATTCAGGGAAGCAGTGGCGTAGATTGTGCCTATCTGGTAGAGAAGGATGAGGACCTATGCATTAAGCTCCTGGACCGGTTGAAGGGAAGCGGGAAAATTCCCATTGAAAACCTGGTCGGAAAGACGGACGGTGTGACAGCGGTGTTCTTAAGTCTCCTGGACTATTTGCAGGAGATGGAACTGGCGGAACAGAGACGGCGCAAGTATCTGGAAGAACATCCGAGAAAGTCAGAGTATGCAGGAAAGGCGATTCAAAGTCAGCGGTTTGTAGATAAAAACAGTATCAAGGTGTTTGATATGAAGCAGGAAGGAGCAGCCCCGGATTCCATCGGAGCTGTATATTTTTTAGCAAGAAGAATAGCGGAAGAGGCGGATTTAGGAGGACGGGGTATGAAATGCTGCCTCACACCAGGAGAGGACATTACCGGAAATACAAGAACGAGAAAACCGTCTATGTGAAAGCAGCTATCATCCACAAGGAGAAATATGAAGGGATCCAGTCAGCTCATCGGATGAACCAGTCAGGAGGGAAAAACAGGCTGGAACAGGAGGCGGGGGAAGCCGCCTTTTTACAGGGCATGAGTTTGTAACTGGTATGAGGAGGAATTTGAGATGTGGCACGGATTTTGGGCCAGGGACGCTCCAAAGGGGAGTAATAACGTTTGGGAAAGACGCTGCTGGCTGTAAAGAAGTGGATGAAACAACAAGAAGGGAGTGAACGCCCATGCGTGGGATTCGGGTGGAAAACGGGAGAATTGTATACTTTGGAAACCCGGCCGGATATATTGCCGGGAGCCAGGCGGTGGTGGACCCGATCTTTAAGGGAAAGGAACTGGAAGCCTATCTGGAACGGCAGGGCGGGATTGAAGCCGTGGTATGGAAGGGCGGCGTATACGACCGGCTGATGAATGGACAGGCGGAGACTCAGGGCTGTGAACCCTTGAAGAACTGCCGGATTTGGCAGTTAAAGCCCGATGTCAATATCCATATGAAATTCATTGGTTATGATACGCTGGTCACGAGATTCGGGGAACCGGACCCACAGAATTACCACATGGTTTATGACGGGGAAATAGAGACCAATGAATTGGAACGGATCTATGATAAATTCGATGGCGGGCAGGAGGTTCCGGGTTATACGGGGCACTCCCTCTCGATGTCAGATGTGATTGAGCTATATGATGAGGAAGCCAGTGAATTCTATTACGTGGATTATAGGGATTTTAAACCAGTTGTATTTGGGGGACCGGAACCGGTCCAATCCCAGGTGCTTCAGTTGTAGCAATGGAAATCAGGCAGCGAATGGCTGCCTTTTATCATGTGAGGAGGAGTAATTCATGAGAGAGAAAATGGAACATGTGAAACATGCAGCGGAGCAGAAAATGTGGAAGGTACGGGCAGTTCTTGTAGACCGTTCTGGTGAAAATTTCATCGATAGTGCTATCAAGATCTTGATGGCTGTGGTGATCGGCGCTTTGCTGCTGGCGGGTCTATACGCATTATTCTCTGAAAATGTGTTACCCACGTTGTCCCGCCGCATTACCGAGATGTTCAACTATGCAGGCTGACAGAAAACGCAGAAAGAAAAAGAAAGAAGGAGGAACTTTATATGCCTACTGTAGACGTAAGAATTACATCCATGTACCCGCCCGGCGAGGTGGGAAGTATCCGGGGGTATGCATCCGCCACCATCGACAGCTGTCTTGCAATCCGGGGAATCAAAGTAGTGGAGGGAGGAGAGCGTGGGCTCTTTGTTTCCATGCCCAGCCGGAAGACAACGGAAGGATATAAGGAAGTGTGTTTTCCGGTAACGGCGGAGTTTCGGGAGCAGCTTCACAATGTAGTGTTATCGTCCTACCAGCAGGCGCTGGAGCAGTCTGTGGCTCAGCAGACCGCGCCTCAGCCGGAAGCGCCGGAACAGGCGGGGGAAGAACCCGGCCTGCAGATGTAGGTGCAGGGAGTCCTGTTTTTCTTTCTGCTGCTGGCCTCCTCCTTTGTGGATCTAAAGCGGCGGGAGATTCCGGACTGGGTGAGCGGCAGTATCGCCGCCCTCACCCTCCTGCATTTCCGGCCGGAATATCTGCTGGGGCTTATCCCGGCGTTGTTTTTTCTGGCAGCGGCAGTAAGAGGAGGATTTGGCGGTGGAGATGTGAAGCTGGCGGCAGCCTGCGGCCTTGTGCTGGGGCTGCCGGCTGCCTTGATGGGAACCATACTGGGACTGTTGCTCCAGCTTCTGTTTCATTTGGGCGCGTTGTGTGTGCTGCCACTTTTTAAAAGGCAGGTGTGGTCTGCATATCCAATGGCTCCGTTCCTGGCCATTGGATACGCTGTCGCTTATTATGTTTAGAAGGAGTAAGGAAATGAAGAAAAAGATTCTTAGTTTGTTAGTGCTGATTGGCTGTGTGAGTGTTTTCTGTCTTCGGTTCAGGAAAAAGGCAGGCTATCTGCAGTGCGGTAAGGGGAATTAATATGGCAGTTGAGAGAGCCAATGCATTTACCATGTATTATGAACCGTTTGAGCTGGAGGGAAAGCGGCTATACGGAACCGGATACACCGTGGATCATGATACGGTCCCGGCAGGTTTATATTGCTACGATGTATGGAATGACGGGATAGAAGATAGTGAGGAACATATCTTCATCAGCCGGAATCCTTTGTCAGAAAATATAAGCGGTGCTGTCATTTCAGACGAATCGATTGACTTTCATGGTGAAAATCAGATGTCGATGAAAGGAATTCAGTTTTTGGATGATGAGCCGTTGGTTTCTTTAGAGCGGCTTCTGGAGCAGAAGGCAGATGGTCCTGTAGCAGCCGAGACAGCTGAATTTTGTATGGTCCAAGGATAGAGTAGAAGGGAGACGGATATGAACTTTTTTAAGAACAGAACAGTGATTGGTTTGCTGTGCATTGTACTGTCCCTGGTAATCTGCTTTGCAATCACGCCGATGTTTAACCGGACGATCAGTGAGAAAACAGAGATTGTCCGGGTTACCAAAAACATCCGGATTGGGGATGAGATCACAAAGGATATGGTGAAACCGGTGGAGGTGGGCGCTTACAACCTGCCGGAGTCTGTTGTGAGAAACATAGATGAAGTGATTGGTAAGTATGCATCGGCGGATATGGCGCCGGGTGACTATATCATCCGTTCCAAGGTGGCGGAGGAACCGGCTGCGGAGAATGCCTATCTTTATAACCTGAATGGGGAAAAACAGGCCATTTCCGTCAGCGTGAAAGCCTTTGCCAATGGGTTATCCGGAAAATTGGTCAGCGGTGACATTGTTTCTGTGATTGCACCGGATTATAGGAAACAGGGTTCTACGGTGATACCGCCGGAACTCCAGTATGTGGAGGTCATTGCAGTAACGGCAAACAGCGGATATGACGCCAATACCGGGGAACGGGGCGATGAGGAGACGGAGAAAGAACTGCCGGGAACCGTGACACTTCTGGTTACGCCGGATCAGGGAAGGGTCCTTGCAGAACTGGAGGCGGACGGGAAGCTGCATTTATCCCTGGTGTACCGGGGGACAAAGGAAAATGCCCGGAAGTTTGTGGAGGCCCAGGAAATCATGCTGGAAGAACTATATCCGCTAGAGAGTGAGGAAATGGAAGAGAATACGGAGAAGGAAAGCGGAACTGAAGAAACAGAAACAGTAGAAGAAGCCGGTGAAGAAACCGTACAGGGAGAGGAGACAGAGGCAACCGCAGGAAGCGAGAGCGGGGTGGAGTAAATGCTGAATTTCAAAAAAGGAAGTATTTTCGACCGCTCGGCAAAGGCACAGGAAGACTTCATGGATGAGCCGGGGAATCAGGTCCTGGCGGTCTGGGGGAGTCCGGGAAGTGGTAAATCCACAGTGGCTGTGAAGCTGGCAAAGTACCTGGTTGGGAAGAAGCGAAACGTGGTTCTCCTGACCTGCGATATGACGGCTCCCATGCTGCCCTGTATCTGCCCTCCGGCAGACCTGGAATGTGAACATTCCCTGGGGAGTGTGCTGGCGGCCGCTCAGGTGACCCAGTCCCTGGTCCGTCACAACCTGATTACCCATAAAAAGTATGATTACTTGACCCTGATGGGGATGCTGCGGGGAGAGAATGAATATACCTATCCGCCTTACAACGCGAAGCAGGCAACGGAGCTGATTACGTGTCTGCGGGAAATGGCCCCATATGTGATCATCGACTGTGGAAGCTACATTGCCAATGATATCCTGTCGGCCATTGCGCTGATGGAATCCGATGCGGTTCTCCGCCTGGTAAACTGCGATTTGAAGAGTATCAGCTATCTTTCCAGCCAGCTGCCCCTGCTGCGGGACAACAAATGGGATGCGGATAAACAGTATAAGGTAGCCAGCAATATCAAACCCAATGAGGCCAGTGAACATGTGGAGCAGGTGCTTGGAAGTGTGACGTTTAAGCTGCCTTACTGTGCGGAACTGGCGGCGCAGAGTCTGGCCGGGGATCTTTTGGCGGATTTATCTTTGCGGGAGAGCAAAGGGTTCCGGAAGGCGATTGAGGCAATCAGCAGGGAGGTGTTTGGATGTTAGGGGAAAAGCGCTCCGGGGATATATTTGGGCCGGGACCGAAGCGGGAGATTGGCGGACAGGCGGCAATGGCAGAAGCGACTGGTGATGACCAGGAAGTAGAACTGCAGAAATATAGCGATTCCAAGAGACGCGAAATAGAGTACGAGGACGAATCAGCGCAGAGAGGAGAAAGTGAAGCCGCTGTCCCGGAAAAACAGCCTGTTTTGGAAGAACTGAGTTTAGAAGAGATCAGTAGAACAGAAGAAGAGGATGAAGAACGGCTGCTCTTTCAAGAATCGCAGGCTCCCCGCGCCCACAACCTGTTCTTTTCCCCTCAGGGAGAGGGCCGGGAATTTACGGATGTTTTAAAAGAAGTGCAGGAGTACATTTCCAGCAAATATTCCACGCTGATCATTGACCAGGGAAGCGGGGACGTGAAGGAACAGATTAAGCGCTATATCACGAAATATGTGCAGGACTACCGGATTGCAGTAAAGGGTATGGACCGCCAGGAACTGGTGGATACCATTTATACTGAGATGGCAGAGTTTTCCTTCCTAACTAAGTACGTGTTTGGGACAGGGATTGAGGAGATCGACATCAACAGCTGGCGGGACATCGAAGTCCAGTATTCCGGGGGCGTTACGAAGAAACTGACCGAGCGCTTTGAGAGTCCCCAGCATGCAATCAATGTGATTCGCCGTATGCTCCATACGTCCGGTATGGTTCTGGATAATGCCAGCCCGGCTGTACTGGGGCATCTGTCTAAAAACATCCGAATCGCTGCCATGAAAACGCCATTGGTGGATGAGGACGTAGGCATTGCAGCTTCGATCCGTATTGTGAATCCACAATCCATGAAGCAGGAGGACTTTATAAAAGGGGGAACGGCCACCCAGCCGATGATGGACTTTTTGACCGAGTGTCTGCGGTATGGGATATCCATCTGTGTGGCAGGGGCGACAAGCTCCGGGAAGACAACACTGCTTGGATGGCTTTTGACAACCATACCGGATAACAAGCGGATTTATACCATTGAGAGCGGTTCCAGGGAGCTGGCGCTGGTGCGCGAGAAGGAAGGCGTGGTAACGAATTCCGTTATCCATACCCTGACACGGGACAGTGAGAATGAGCGACAAAGGGTGGATCAGATTGCCCTGCTGGACATGGCGCTGCGGTTTAACCCGGATATCATTGTGGTGGGAGAAATGCGCGGGCCGGAGGCCAATGCAGCCCAGGAGGCGGCCAGGACCGGCGTGGCGGTGGTAACTACCATCCATTCCAACAGCTGTGAAGCCACATACCGGCGTATGGTATCCCTCTGCAAACGGGCGGTAGACATGAGCGATGAGACCCTCCTGTCTTATGTGACGGAGGCCTATCCAATCGTGGCATTCTGTAAGCAGCTGGAAAACCGGGAACGGCGCCTGATGGAAATCCAGGAGTGTGAAATCCGTCCGGATGGAACCAGAAGCTACCGGCCGCTGTTCCAGTACAAAATCACGGAAAACCGGGTGGAAGATGGAAAATTCATCATTGAAGGCCGCCATGAGCAGGTGCATACCATATCGGACGGGCTGGCGAAAAGGCTGTTGGAGAATGGGATGCCGGGAGAGGCGCTGAAACAATTGAGGGGAGGTGTGAACGTATGACATTGATGCAGCTTTTAGCCTGTGCCGGTATGATAACCGGCGCTTTTTTAATTCTGGGCCTAAAACCGATGAAATTTACAGACGGCCTGTTTGGCTTCCTGATGCAAAAGCCCAGGACAATAAAGGAGGAAATCAACGAGGCCACCAGCCGAAAGAAGCCGGGTGTGTTTCGCAGGGAAATCCGGGCAGCTCAGGAGATCCTGGCCATGACGGGCCGGGAAAGCCGTTTTTCCATGATCTGTGCAGCCAGTCTGTCCTTGTTCTGTCTTGGCGGTTCGCTGGCAATCCTGATGGGGAACTATTTTCTGGCCCCGGTTCTGGCGGTGGGCTTCCTGTTCTTCCCCTTTTGGTATGTGCGGCTGACGGCCGGCCATTACAAGAAGAACGTGGCTGCGGAGCTGGAGACCGCCCTGTCCATCATTACCACGGCATATTTGAGGAATGAGGACATCCTGACTGCTGTGGAGGAAAACCTGCACTACTTAAATCCGCCGGTCCGCAACGTGTTCCAGGAATTTTCGACCCAAGTGCGGATGGTGAATCCTGATGTGGAAGCCGGGCTGCAGGCACTGAGAGGACGGATTGAGAACGATGTGTTCGAGGAGTGGTGCAATGCACTGTGCGACTGCCAGTATGACCGCAGCTTAAAGACCACGCTGACGCCGATTGTAAGTAAGCTGTCGGATATGCGGATCGTGAACGCGGAGTTGGAGCTGTTGGTGACGGAACCCAGGAAGGAATTTATTACCATGGTGATCCTTGTCATTGGAAATATCCCATTAATGTATTTCTTAAACCGCAGCTGGTACGAGACACTGATGTTTTCCTATATGGGGAAGCTCATCCTGGCGGGTTCGGCGGCTCTTATCTTTGTCAGTACAGCATGTGTGATCCGACTGACTAAGCCGCTGGAATACAGGAGGTGAAAGAGATGCTTGGATTACTGGTCTGCTTTGGCGGACTACTGGCGGCTGGATTATTTTTCCTGGCAGCGGATTTGCTGCGGCTGCCGTATTTAAAGACGTCAAAGGCGATGATTAACACGGGGAGAGAGAACAGAAAGGCAGCAAAGAGCCTGGAAACTTACCTTCTTTCCCTGGCGGTGAAGCTGGCGCCTTATATCCATATGGATGAGTATAAGCGGGGGCGGCAGAAGAATATACTAAAGGCCAGCGGGCTGAATATGGAGCCGGAGGTGTATCAGGCCTATGTTATTTCCAAGGCCGGGCTTGTGCTGCTGGGGATCATTCCCTGCCTGCTGGTATTCCCGCTGCTGGCCGTGATTGTCGTGGTTCTGGCGGTGATGGTGTATTTCAAGGAGCAGGAGCGGGCGGACGAGCTGCTGGCGAAGAAGAGGGGAGAGCTGGAAGGCGAACTGCCCCGGTTTGTGTCAACCATTGAGCAGGAACTGAAGAACAGCCGGGATGTGCTGTCTATTGTGGAGAACTACAAAAAGAACGCAGGGGAAGAATTTGCCAATGAACTGGAAATCCTGGCGGCGGATATGCGCTCTTCCAGCTATGAGGCAGCGCTTACCCGGTTTGAGGCCAGGATTAACTCACCCATGCTTTCCGATGTGGTGAGGGGATTGATTGGCGTGCTTCGCGGCGATGACGGGGCCATGTATTTTCAGATGCTGTCCCATGATTTCAAACAGATGGAGCTGCAGCGGCTGAAAAAGGAAGCCCAGAAGATCCCGCCCAAGATCCGGGTGTTCAGCTTCCTCATGCTGGTGTGTTTTATTGTCACTTACCTGGCGATTATCGTATTTGAGATTCTAAAGTCCATGGGAAGTATGTTTTAGAAAAGAAAAAGACGGAGGCGTAAGGACATGAGCAGTGTAAAAAATCAGACAGGAATGGCAGAAAAAGAAGTTGAAAACGGGAGCGGGCAAAAATTATCGGGGACGGTGCGGGAGTTTTTGGAGAGACATCCCAAAGAACCGGTGTTTATGATGACGCCTGGCGGATATGTGTATCTGGTCCCGGAGCAGATTGGGAATCTTTTGGCGGGTGGAGCCGTATCCGGAAGCCCGTACAGTTGGAGGGAATGTGTCCAGATCAAGGCGGAGGAACTTCTACAGCAGATGGTGGATTCAGTGAATCATGCGGACGGCACCTGGTATGTGTTGACGCGGTTATATGAGCCGGAAGTGATTCCTGCCAGAACCAGTGAGGAGGGGATGGTGTGTCACGTTTAAGGAAGATTCTTGCTGGACGCAGCGGGGAAGGGTACATCGATGTGGCGGTTTTAATCCTGTGTGTGATGCTGGTACTGGCTCTGTCCGTAAAGATTCTGCCTGTGTTTATTGCAAAACAGCAGCTGGATACCTTTGCGACAGAGCTTTGCCGGGAGGCGGAGATTGCGGGCCGGATCGGGAGTGAGACGAACCGGAGGGCGGCTGTCCTCAGAGAAAAGACAGGGCTTAATCCCGAAATTCATTGGTCAGCCAGTGGTCGGATTCAGCTCAATGAGGAAGTAACGGTGCAGCTGACCTACCGCTATAATCTGGGATTGTTTGGAGGATTTGGTTCCTTCCCCATCACCCTCCGTGCTGCGGCAACCGGAAAGTCTGAGGTGTATTGGAAATGAAAAAATGGCGGGCATGTTTAAAAGATCAACGCGGGACTGCGTTCCCTTTGGTAATCGCTGTGACGCTGGCCTGCCTTTTGATTCTGTGCGGAATCATGGAATTTTTCCGTCTGAGCCTGATTGCCTCCGGGGTGAAGGAAGCCCTGCAGGATGCAGTGGTTGTGGTGGTAAATGACAACTACGCCAATGTCTACCACGGAGTACGGGAAGGATACTCGGGTGGATATTATACGGAAGGATACGGCTTTGAGGAAGCGGTGGATACCGGAGATATTTATTACCACCTGGATGAAACGCTGGGAACACGGCGGGAGGGAGGAAACCGGGTGAAATATACAGGAGGCGTTCTGGAGTATAAAATCACCGGGCTGGACGTTGAAATACGCAATGCGCCTCTGGCACCCTCCGACCCTGCAAATGCCCAGCGGTTTGAAGCAGATGCCGTGGTCTGGCTGGAGGTTCCGGTACGGTTTGCAGGGAAGACATTTCCTTCGATGAAGATGAAACTTAAAGTTCAGGCCGGTTATATTGAAGTATTCTGAAAAATAGGGGAGAAAGAGGGGAAAATGAGAAAAGTCGCTGGACTTTTAGGGAGGGTTACGGTATGTTATGTCGTACAAAGATAAAAGCATGAGGAGGCGTAATCAATGAAACTGAATGAGCGGATGAAGCGGCGGCTGGCTGTCCTTGGTTGCGTGGTCGTGGGAGCTGTATTGATTGCAGCAATCGGCAGCCAATTCAGAGGAGAGGCACAGGGAAGCAATCATGCGGAGGCGCGGACAGAACAGACGGAAGAAGTGACAGTAGCGGAAATACCGACTGAGACAACAGAAGCAGCAACAACAGAGGAAGAAACAGAGCCAACCAAACCGGATATCGTGGTGAGAACCGAACCGGCAACGGAACCTTCCAGGACAGGGACAACGGAGCCAACAGAGGCTCTGCCGGCACAGACGGACCGGACGGAACAGGCCGTGCAGCCGGCTCCAGAAAAACCGACTGCTCCCCCAGAAGAGGTGTTGAAGAATCCTACACAAAAGCCGGATGGAGAGACAGTGGAAGGAACGCCGGAGGCCATACCCCATGAGGAGGTAGTACAGCCCAGCGAGGCGCCCACGCAAGCAGGGGAGCCGCAGTATGGAGACACACAAAACGGAAAGATTTATGTGCCGGGATTTGGCTGGATTGATGAGATTGGGGAAGGGCAGGGAACGGTAGCTGAGGATATGTATGAAAATGGAAATAAGATTGGCATTATGGATTAAAAGGATTGTGACGAGACACTGCTTCGGCGGTGTTTTTTCTTTGAGGATGTGCAGGGATAGGGCAAAGATACTGGCTGTGCTGGCAATGGCCTTGATGCTTATGTCTCCTCTCACTGCATACGCAGTCGGGGAAGGGAATCTGGATGGAGGCGGCGGGTCCATGGGACAGGGAACCTCACAGAACAAGTGGACGCCCGGCATGGAGGGCGTGAGGGTGACGGTCATCCTGGCGGATACCAGGACCCCGGTAACACAGCCCATTGACTTTACCAATAAAAGGCCGACCAATATCCAGCTGCATTTTGGGAAGGTTAGCAAGCTGTCCTATAACAAAGGGACTGCGCTGAGTGCAAGCGGTGAGGCTTATACGTTCATAAATCCGGGACAGTCCCTGCCGCGGATCATCAGCTCCCAGAGTCTTGGCGCGGCCAGTATTGAGGCAATAAAAAGCTATTTTACTGACGAGCAGGTCATCCGCAGCATTGCGAACCTGACAGGAATGGACTTTGAAGTGCTGACAAACGGCAAGTATAAGCTGATGCTGGAACCGATTGCTTATGTTGTGTTTCAGGGGGTGAACGTGGCAATGACTGCCACGGAAGCTGCCCTGTATGATCAGACGATAAACGGCGCTATGCGGGCAATGCTTCCTACGGTTGCATTTCAAAATCTGCCGCTATCCATGTTTTTGGAGACTGCAGATTTAGGATATCCTGCCTGGAGCGGACCAAAGTCTGGTGTGCGTTCCAACCAGGAAATCATCACGTCCCTTGGTCTGGGAATTGTGCGTTTTAATGAGATAACCACGCCGCCAGCCGTGGATGCTTTTGACTATGAGTACCGGGTGAATACGGAAGTTATCACCGCTGTGACTGTAAGGGGAGGCCAGTCGGATCCGGACCACCCGGTCTCAGTAACCTTTCGGGTGGCCGGAAAGACGATGCGCGTGGATCACGTATATTATCCGGAGGGGGACAGTCAGATTGCCTGGATTCGCTGGACCACACCTTCCACACCGCAGACCATGACCATACATGTCACGGTTTCCGGCGGGGGAAGGACCGACAAAAATACGATTACAGCTAATATCGTAGACTTGAGTAAGAATCCTCCTCCAGATCCCAATGCGGATGATCGGAATGACGGTTTTACCATCCCGACAGTTCCAGGCAGGGAACAGGTGACGAGAGCCGATTGGGGGGTGTGGAGGCCATGGTGGTATTCCTACTGGGTCTGGCACAGTGGAGATGATGATGACGATGGATATTGGTGCGATCACGGCTGGTGGGAATTTGATTATGACCGTTACCATGCCAGACTAACTGCTGAGATGGAAATCCATCCGGATGAGAAATCCCCGACCGCTTCCGGAAATACACTGAAGTCCGGATATGGCATCCAGGAAATCGTGACAGCAGGGGTGAGCACCAATCAAAGCCATGCGGTGACAGAAGCCCAGAACGCCATCACCTACTTTCCAGAATTTGATTATCAGAGCTACTGGCGTGTACTGGAACGGATGGGGCGGGGATATCAGACCCGGTTTGAGTTTGAGGAGAACCCATTCAGCACCTATGAACGAAGGACACATTTTTTGCCAATCTGGTATCCCGATGGCAGCTATACGCCCTATACATGGCTGATTGACTGCTGGACGCCGGCCGGGATGTTGTCCATGAATCTGACAGATTCGGTCCGGGTGCAAGGGAATCTTTGGCAGGATTGGCATATTTCGCCTCAGAAACCGAGGTAGGGTAACGGTTGTTTTAGAACAGAAAAAAGGTAAATAAAGTGAGGGCCGCAGGATTTCTGTGGCTTTCGCCATATGAAAGGAGAGCCATATGAAAAAGTTTAAATGGATGATTGCACTGATTGTTGTATTACTTCTGACCGCCATGTTTAGCATGACTGCCTTTGCAACCAACACTGGAAATGTAGCAGGCGCAGTGGAAGGCACCTGGAAAGCGGCCTCGTCCCAGATCAAGACGGTGGTTAACAATGTAGTGTTCCCGGCAATCGATCTGGTATTGGCGGTGCTGTTTTTCGTCAAGGTGGCCACTGCCTATATGGATTACCGGAAGCATGGTCAGATTGAGTGGGCACCGGCTGCCATTTTGTTTGCAGGGTTGGTTTTCAGTCTGTTCGCGCCAATGTATGTGTGGCAGATTGTTGGAATCTAAGAAGTGAAATAAGATTTTTTTGGAATAAGAATACGGGAGGAAGATGAATGGGATGTTGGGGAATCACGGCATTTGAGTCGGATGAAGGTCTGGATGCGGTAGAGTTTATTAGGGAGAGTATTCCGGAGGATGGTAAACTGGAACTTGAAACACTGGTGGAAACTTTGAAGCGGGATTCATGGAACGCACCCCCTGAGGTAGAAACGGCAGGGTCCCACACCAGTGTGATGGTGCTGGCAGAACTTATGCTAAAGTTTGTGGACGGAGATGTGAAGAGCCTGGACTCTGAGGAGGACTGGAATAGGGAGGAGCATAAATTTTGTTCAGTCACTTCTTTCACCGCATCCAAGGAAACGGTCCATTGGATTCGGAACTATCTATTTGACACGCTCCATCATGTAAAGAAACATGCCGGATCTCAGACTGAAGATGGCGGGAAATGGGGTGGCTGGTTTGAGGAAAAGAACTGGATTGGCTGGCAGGAGCATATGACAGAATTGGTCAGCCGTCTGGATACACTTCTTGAATCTTCAGAAGCAGAAATAGAGCTGATAACATTACAAAGGCCAAAGTATCAGGAGATGGAAAATAACAGAGAGGCGGAACATCCTTTACAGAATCAATTTGGACTGTGAGACATAATACGGAATGTCGATGGTAGAAAATCAGGAGAAAACGATGGCTTCAAACGACAGACAGGATAAGTTACTGATGGAAACGTGCATTAAGCATTTGATCCAATACGCCGCCACGATCAAAATTAGCCGGGGAGCACAAGGAGATGAGAGCATCGGACGGTTGAGGAAAATAATCGGGGAGATGGAGGCATATTGGAATTTAAGCGACAGAAAGGGTCGCGTAGAGCAGTTTGATAAAACGCTGCGGCGTGCAGTTCAGACGGGAAGGACGAACGGGGTATCAGAGGAACAGAAAATTGCAGCTGTGAATGGATTATACCGTTATGCGAGCGAAATGATTTCCGCACAAGGTGCGGAGGCAGCAGACCGGATTAAAGAGGTCCAATCGGTTATCCGGGAACTGGCAGATGGATGGGGCATGGATAAAGAATAGGCGGCGCATCTTTGTTCTATCATTGGGACTATGGTAGGAAATAAGGAACAGCAGCCATCGGAAACCAGGGAAGAGAGCCGCTTTTTTAAAGACATTTCAACCGTTGCTGAGAAAATGGGATTTGAGGTAAAAGGAGTAAAGAATGGATTGCTGCAGCTGTATCTGGAGGGGAGCCGTGTGGCGCAGGTCGATGAGAGCGGAAGTCTATTGTACCACCCCTATCCAGAAGTATTCAAACTGATGGATGCGATCGAAGCATGGAAGGGCAGAGAAGAAAACCTGCAAATGCAGGATGGACTTCAGATGTAACACAGGCAGGGAGGGGGATGCTTATGAAATCATTAAGCGAATACTTGGCGTATTATGACCCAATGAGGGAGTCCAATGAGCGCTATCTGCCGGAGGATCAGGCAACGCTCCGGTACTCCCGGGTATCTGTTATTGCAGATGGAAAAGTAATAGGAGCCTCCCTCTATCCGGATCACGTATTGGATCTGGCATTTTTAGAAACACCGTTTATGCGACAGCTCTGCCGGGATTATCAATACGCAAGGAAGCTGAAAGTCAGGATTGAGTGTTATGAACACGGTGGAGAGGGAGAAAGTCGGGGACTGGTCGGAGGTGAGTTCACGCTATTCTGCATGGGAGCGCTGGATTTGAAGGTGGTGTCTATCAGGCATATCTGCTTGTGGGAAGAATGACGGATGCCCAGCCTGCAAAAGGGAGTCTGAGGAAATAGGATTAAGAGTAAGAAAGAGGTGATGGTTCGATGTTTATCTGGGACTTTGTAGCGGATACGGTCCTTGGCCAGATCGTGGACTGGATCTATGGCCAGATGATTGGGTTTCTGGGAAATTTTTTCTCGCTCATGGGGCAGATGGGGGCAGAGCTGTTCGAGCTGGAATGGATCCAGGCGATCGTCCTGTTTTTCTCACAGCTTGCCTGGGTGCTCTATGTGGTGGGACTTGTAGTGGCGGTATTTGAATGTGCGATTGAATGCCAGAGCGGCAGGGGAAGCGTCCGTGATACGGCGCTGAATGCATTAAAAGGTTTTATGGCGGCCAGCCTTTTCTCCGTTGTGCCGGTAGAACTTTACAAATTCAGTGTGTCCCTCCAGGGAGAGATTACCAGAGGAATCACCGGGCTGGGTGGTGATTTTGGTTCCATGGCAGGGAACATCATTGACAGCCTGAAGAATTCAGGAACCCTGCAGGATGCAATGGTCAGCGGGGTGTTCGGTGGAATCAATACAATCACGAATCCGATCCTGATGATTTTTATCCTGTTTATGATGGGGTATTCCACCATCAAAGTGTTTTTTGCCAACCTGAAACGGGGCGGGATCCTGCTGATTCAGATTGCGGTGGGAAGTCTGTACCTGTTCAGTGTTCCAAGAGGATATATGGATGGCTTTACGAACTGGTGCAAGCAGGTAATCGGTATCTGTCTGACTGCCTTTTTACAGGCCACGATGCTGATTGCCGGCCTGATGGTGCTGAGCAAGAACGCCCTTCTGGGACTGGGGATCATGCTGGCGGCAGGGGAGGTGCCGAGGATTGCCGGACAGTTTGGGCTGGATACCAGTACCAGGGCGAACCTGATGAGCAGTGTGTATGCAGCCCAGAGCGCGGTAAACCTGACCAGGACCATTGTACAGGCAGCGGTGAAATAGGAGGGACGGATTGGAGACCAGGATGATTTATATCTGTTCCCCCTATGCGGGGAATACAGAAGAAAATACAGCATTTGCAAGACAGGCATGCGGTTATGCCATCCGGCAGGGAGCGGTTCCTCTGGCTCCGCACCTGTTATATCCCCAGATACTAAATGATTCCGTGCCGGAAGAACGGGAAATAGGAATCCGTCTTGGGCTGGATATATTGGAGCGGTGTGAGGAACTTTGGATATGCGGTGACCGGATGTCGGCAGGAATGAAGCGGGAAACAGCGTATGCCAAAGCCAGGGGGATTCCGGTGCGCCGGATCCCTGTATGTGAGATCATGGGGAATCAAACGGTTCAGGAGCTGGGGAAAGGCATAAGGGAAGGGCCGGAAACCAGCCAATCGTACCAGAAGAATGTTCAGCTTGGGATGTAACCGCGGGAAGGAGGTGGAGTTCTTGCACTTATATTTTCATACCAACACAGAGATGGCACTGTATTACATTAAGGCGTTATTGCGGGATGGGGATGAGCATCCCATGTCGGAAATCTATGATTATGTGATGGAAAACTGTAAAGGCCATGCCGTGATGGGGGAGCCGATGCGCGCAACGGTCATATCTTCGGCCCTCTGGCGGCTGGCGAATACGGACGGAAGCGGTTACTGCCGTCTGAGAAGAGGCGTGTATCAGATGGGAGACCCAAAGAAAACTATGAGGGAGACGCCGTCCCTTTATGAACGGGCCATTCGGATTGTAAGCAGGGCGGAGCGGGAGCTGGCCGGCAGTTTCTATGTAAATCTGGATCAGGGAATGGACTTGAAAACATCCATCGAGGCCCAGAAAGCAGGCCGTGAGGTCCTTGACAAGCTGGGGCAGATTAAGGCGGAACTGGCGGCCATGCAGCAGGAATTTACAAATGAAAAGGAGTGTGGACAGGACCAGACGTCCGGTATGTCCATGGAACTGTAGGAGGTGGAGGATGTATATTTACCCGGAACATTTGAAGGCAAGGGCTGTCATGTGGCTGTGGCAGCTTCGGGATCTGACCGTGATTGGGGTAGGAGTTTTGTTTTCTGTGCTTGCGGCGGTCCAGACTGGGGTGATTATCCCGGCGCTTATTACGGCTGCCTATGCCTTTTTGACCATCCGTTTTGAGGATACCAGTATCCTGGATTTTATCAGCTATGCCTGCGCTTATTTTTTCAGGCAGCAATTTTTTGAATGGAGGATGACCAGATGAGCAGAAAAGGGAAACGGGAAGGAAAGACAACAGCCAAACAAAGGCTCTCCACCAGGCAGCTGATGAACACCAGGAGGATTACGGAGTACAGCCTGGAGACCTATGACGGCGATGAGCTGGTGTACTTTATGATCCGGCCTACCAATCTGTCAGTTCTTTCAGAATCCAGTGTAGGAGCGAGGGTGTATGCTCTGATGAATGTGCTGAAGGGTGTGGCGGAGATTGAGATGCTATGCTTAAACAGCCGGGAGAATTTTGAGGAGAACAAGGGATTTTTGCGCAGGCGGGCGGAAGAAGAACGCAATCCGGTCATCCGCCAGTTGCTGGAGCGGGATCAGATTTTCTTAGACCGGATTCAGGTACAGATGGCAACGGCCCGTGAATTTTTAATCCTGATCCGTCTTCGGAACCAGAAGGGAAAGGATGTGTTTTCGTATCTGGACCGCATTGAAAAGTCCCTGAAGGAACAAGGATTTGATTCCAGGCGGGCGGATGAGGAAGATATCAAACGGATTCTGGCGGTGTATTATGAGCAGAACGTGACTAGTGAGAAGTTCGAGGATTTTGACGGGGCTCGGTGGATCATTCCTGATGATTAAATGCAGGAGGCTGAAGAAACTTCAATAGGAATTGTAAAGCCAGCCTTGATGGGAACAGTAAATTGGTGGTTACGATTTAATCAAACTGTGGTATACTGTAAAAAAGATGCAATCATTATGAGAAGGAAGGAGTGGATTGCTTGAATTACCCGGAATTATTGAGAAAAAGGGATTTATACCAGTCTGGCAGGGCGTCCATCCCGGAGCTGACGCTGCAGTCCTACGAGCAGGCGTTTGAGATAGAATATACCCATAACTCTACCGCTATTGAGGGAAATACCCTGACCCTCATGGAGACAAAGGTGCTCTTAGAGGATGGGATTACCATAGGCGGGAAGAGGCTGAGGGAGATTTATGAGACTGTCAACCACCAGAAGGCATACCGCTATGTGAAGGAGTGTATCGCAAAGGAACAGCCTTTGGATGAAAAAATCATTAAGGAAATCCATGCACTGTTGATGGAGAATATTTTTGTGGGAGGGATTTACCGGAACGTAGACGTGTACATTTCCGGAGCGCAGCATACCCCGCCATCACCTGGTGAGATGTACCGGCAGGTCAAAGATTTTTATGCCGACCTCACATGGAAGGGGAAAGAAATGAACCCCATTGAGCTGGCGGCATGGACCCACGCTGAGTTTGTGCGTATCCATCCTTTCCCGGATGGCAATGGGAGGACCTCGCGCCTGATTATGAACTATCAGCTTTTAGCAAACGGATTCCCTGCCGTGTCTATCGCAAAAGAGAGCCGGCTGGATTATTTCAATGCCCTGGAAGCCTATGCGGTAGAGGGAAATCTGGCCCCATTTGCAGAAATGGTTGCAGACCTGGTCGACCACCAGATGGACCGTTACCTGGGCATGATAGTACCTTCGCAGAACATGCAGCAAAATCCAAGGATGTAACAACAGAAGAACGAAAACGGCATGACGCCGGATGCAGAGATGTGTCCGGCGCTTTTTTTGCGCCAAAATCAAGGAGGGAGAACGTTGAAACATGCAAAAACCGCCCCGGAGGCGGAAAAGGAGGATGTGCGCATCCAGGAATTTCTGGATATGATTGCGCCCTCCGTCATGAAGTTTGAAACTGACTACTTCATCTGCGGAAACACATACCGATGTGTGTGGGCACTGAGGGAGTACCCGACTTCCACAGAGGAGCAGGCGATCTTAAAACGGCTGGGGGAAAAGGATGGGGTCACCTTAAAGATTTATACCCGCCATGTCAGTGCGGCGGAGGAGCGGAAAATCATCAGCAATGCCGCCAGCAAGAACCGGCTGAATCAGTCCAGCACCAATGACTTACAGCAGACGGTCCAGGCGGAGAGCAATCTCCAGGATGTGGCGATGATTGTGGCAAGGACCCACCGCAACCGGGAGCCGCTCCTGCATACGGCTGTTTACATGGAACTGACTGCAAATGAATACGACCGCCTGAAGCTGTTACAGACGGAGGTGCTGACCGAGCTGATCCGTTCAAAACTGAACGTGGACCGGCTCCTTCTGCGCCAGCAGCAGGGCTTTCAATGTGTGATGCCAAGCGGGAGAAATGTATTCCGGGATCAGTTTGAGCGGGTTCTGCCGGCCAGCAGTGTGGCGAACCTTTATCCCTTTAATTACAGCGGGAAAACGGATCCCCGTGGTTTCTATGTGGGACGGGATAAGTTCGGGAGCAATATCTTGGTGGATTTTAACCAGAGGGCAGACGATAAGACCAACGGTTCCATCCTCATCCTGGGCAACAGCGGACAGGGAAAATCCTATCTGTTAAAGCTGATCCTGTGCAACCTGCGGGAGGCCGGGCTGAATGTCATCTGCCTGGATCCGGAAATGGAATATGAGGATCTGACCAACAATCTTGGGGGCTGCTTCATTGATCTGATGGGCGGCCGTTTTTTGATCAATCCCCTGGAGCCAAAGGTGTGGGACGAAGGGGAAGGTCTGGAAGATCCGGATGCGCCGGAAACCTTCCGAATCCGAAGCCGGCTGAGCCAGCATATCAGCTTTTTAAAAGACTTTTTCCGCTCGTATAAGGACTTCACGGACCGGGAGATTGACGTGATTGAGATTATGGTCCAACGCCTCTATGCCAGGTGCGGTCTTACGGATGAGACGGATTTTCAGATGCTGGGATCCAAAGATTATCCTACCCTTTCTGAACTGTACGGGCTGATTGAGGCGGAATATAAAGGGTTTGACAGCGGGGAGCGGCAGCTGTATACCGCAGAGCTGTTGCAGAACATCCTTTTGGGGCTCCACTCCATGTGCAGGGGACCGGAGGCAAAGTTTTTCAACGGTCATACCAATATTACGGATTCCAGTTTCGTCACTTTTGGAGTGAAAGGGGTTCTGCAGGCCAGCCGGAACCTACGTGATGCACTGCTGTTTAATACCCTTTCCTTTATGAGCAACCGGCTTCTGACCGTGGGCAATACAGTGGCGGGACTGGATGAATTTTACCTGTTCCTCTCCAACCTGACGGCAGTGGAGTATGTCCGAAATTTCATGAAACGTGTGAGAAAGAAAAACTCCTCTGTGATTCTTGCCAGTCAGAATCTGGAGGATTTTAATATTGAGGGGATTCGAGAATATACCAAGCCGCTGTTTTCTATTCCCACCCACCAGTTTCTGTTCAATGCAGGGGCTGTGGATGAGAAGTTTTATACGGACACCTTGCAGCTGGAAGCGAGTGAATTCAGACTGATCCGCTATCCACAGCGCGGTGTGTGTCTCTATAAATGCGGGAACGAGCGTTACAACCTGATGGTGACGGTACCGGATTATAAGGCGAAGCTGTTTGGAAAGGCAGGCGGTCGATGAACCAGGAGGTGGTTCCATGGATATGAAACAGCAGCGGTTTGGGATTGAGATCGAGCTGACAGGGATTGCCAGGAAGCGTGGGGCAGAGATTGTAGCCGCTTATTTTGGCACCCAGTCCTACTATGCAGGAACTTATTATGACATCTATGCTGCGCTGGATCCCCAGGGCAGGGAATGGAAGTTCATGAGCGATTCCAGCATTAAACCGGAGAGAAAAGAAGGAAAGAACCGTGTGGGAGCCAGTGACAGCTTCCAAACTGAAATGGTGAGTCCCATCTGCCGGTATGAGGATATCGAGACCATACAGGAATTGGTGCGGAAGCTGCGGGAGGCAGGAGCCCTGGCAAATTCCAGCTGCGGGATCCATGTGCATATCGATGCTTCGCCGTTTGACGCAAGGACCCTCCGCAACATCACCAACATCATGGCGGCAAAGGAGGATTTAATCTATAAGGCTTTGCAGGTATCGGTGGCCAGACAGAACCGCTGGTGTAAGCCAGTGGAGGAGCGGTTTCTGGAGGAACTCAACCAGAAGAAACCGGGGACTCTGGAGGAAGTGAGGCAGATCTGGTACAACGGAGCCAGCCGGCAGCGGGAGCATTATAATAACAGCCGTTATCATTGCCTGAACCTGCATAGTGTATTTCAGAAAGGAACCATTGAGTTCAGGCTGTTTAATGGGACAACTCATGCAGGTAAAATCAAGGCATACATCCAACTTTGTCTGGCCATTGGGGCCCAGGCTCTCAACCAGACCAGTGCCAGCCAGAGGAAAACGCAGACAACCAATGAGAAATATACGTTCCGGACCTGGCTGTTGCGGTTGGGATTAAACGGGGATGAGTTTAAGACGGCGCGGCTTCACCTGCTGAAACATTTGGATGGCTGTATTGCCTGGAAGGATCCGGCCCAGGCCGAGGCGCAGAAGGAGCGGCTTCGTATGAAACGGGAGAAGGAGCTGCAGATGCAGGAAGGGCGAGTCCCCGCAGTAGAATCAGAAACCAGAGAACAGGAAGAAACCATGTATGTGGAAGCCGAGGCACAGTCCCCGGCCTTTTCTATGATGACAGGAATGTAAAGGAGAAACAGGGATGGCAAGAAGGACAGGAAAAAAAGCAGCACAAGACCGGCTGTATATTGCGTATGGCAGCAATTTAAATCTTCCGCAGATGGAGCAGCGCTGCCCGTATGCAAAAGTGGTAGGGGCCAGTGAGATTAAAAATTATGAATTGTTATTCCGCGGTGTTGCCACCGTGGAACCAAAGGAAGGGGCGACTGTTCCGGTTCTGTTATGGAAGATTGAACCCCTTGATGAGGCGGCATTGGACCGGTATGAGGGCTGGCCTCATCTGTACCGGAAGGAGATGATAGATGTGGAACTGGAAGGAAAAACTGTTTCTGCCATGGTTTACGTGATGAATGACGTGCGCTCACTTGGGATGCCTTCGGAAGTTTATTACAGGATAATTGAGGAGGGATACCATAGCATTGGATTTGATACGGCTGTGCTGGAACATGCCCTGGCGCGGACGGAGGAGATGATGGAGCAGGAGAACTCCCAGTATCACCAGCAGGGCTTTGATGATATGGACGGTTTTCATTTATAAGTTAAACAAAAAGCTGCTCATACAGCGGCAGCTTTTTGCATTAATGATTCTGTTTTTCAGCAAGTGTAATCGTTTTAAGATAGGCACCCAGAAGTTCCTTGAGTTTAGGAATATACTTCCCATCCAGACCGGAAAGCATGTCTGTGATGTCGCTGATATCTGTGGCCTGTTCTGTTCCAAACAGGATATAGTCAGCGGAGAGCCCCAGCACACGGGAGAGTCTTCCAAGCAAGGCAACGGAAAATCCCCGGTCACCGCGCTCAATATCTGAGAGAAAAGAATTGGATATTTCAGAAAGTTCAGCCAGCCGTTCCCGGCTATAGCCAAGAGCTTCCCGCTGGCGGCGGATACGCAGGCCAATTTCCTTTGCGTTGTGTTCAGTCATGTGTTCACCCCGTTTCATACACGATATCAACAGTTTAACCTACTTTATAGTGTATATACAGCGTTCCAATCGGTTGAATAAAAACCGATATTATGTATAATAGAGAACAGATATAGCGACACATGGTGTAAAGGACAGGCCATATCCCTGCTATCTTAAGGCAAAGAACCAGAGGTGCGGACAGAGAGGAGAGAAGAAATATGGCAGCTCCAGCAGCAATTCTTGCCGTCAAAGCGGCAATCGCTGTAGCAACCGATAAGCGAGGCAGAACGGTGATTGCCTCGGTGGTGGCGGCAGTTCTGCTGCCGTTTATTTTAGTAATTGTAATGTTGTTGAGTATCATGGATGGGGCCAGCTCCCATAATGTATCTGCGGTCGCTCAGGTGTTTTGGGAAGGAGCGATCTCCAGCCAGGTGCCGGAGGAGTACCGGAAATACATCGTGGATATGCAGACCAGCTTCGCCTCCCTGGAGGATTTGATTGCAGATATTGACCATGTAGAGGATCGGGAACTGGATATTGAATGGGTGAAGTCTGTATTTTATGCCATGTATTTTGGCAGCGCGCAGCCGTCACTTCTGGCTCAAAAAGAGTTTGTGGACTGCTTTGTGGAATACGAGGAGCGGGAAGACGGAGATGGTGATTCCTACACAGCGGCCATTCCTATCACGGACCTTGGCACCGTGTATGCCAATATGAGGCAACGTTTAGGTCTAGAAATTGGGGTGGATCAGGAGGCAAATGCTCAGAGAATTTATACGGTAGCTGTCTATGGCCCGGCTGTTCCGGGAGGGATGGCAGCCGGCTCCGCCATGGGGGACGGAAGCTATCAGGCCCTGCTTACGGAGGCAACAAAATACATTGGTTTTCCCTACCGGTGGGGCGGTTCCAATCCACAGACGTCCTTTGATTGCAGCGGCTATATCTGTTGGATTTATACCCAGTCCGGGACCTATCAGCTGCCGCGGACATCTGCTCAGGGAATTTTTGACCAGTGTGCTGTAATCCCCAGAGAGGAAGCGAAGCCAGGGGACCTGGTATTCTTTACAAAAACCTATGCTTCATCCACTCCGGTCAGCCATGTCGGGCTGTACATTGGTGGAAACCAGATGCTGCATTGTGGGGATCCCATCGGTTATGCGAACATTGATTCCAACTATTGGCGCAGCCATTTTTATGCATTTGCTCGACTTCCAGCCGCTTAGATTTGATTGGTTTCAACGAAAATCTTTGGTGGTTTTAGGTATCGACTTGTGGCCGGCCATAGGATATGTTGGCTGGTGTAAGGAGGTGAGCGACAATGAGAGAGCTTGCAGAGCAGGCAGAAGAGTTAATGGTGAAGCGTGTTCAGGAACTCCGGGATGAGTTTGGGATGAGCCGGTCCAAGACCTATGACCTGGAGATGAAAGAGTATGTGGCCAGGATGGAGCGGATCCTGCACACACTGTCAGAGGAGGACCGGGAATGGCTGGACAATCAGCTGATTGATAAGTTCTGTGTATCCGAGACGGAATGTCGGGAGTTATACATGAACGGCTTTCGGGATGCCATGCGCCTGATCATGGCGGTAGGACTTTAGAAAACGGAATATGAACCGGAATAGGTACGTTATGGGTAACAGCATGGCGGCCTGTTCTGATTGCGAACATGGATAGAGGAGGGATTGGTTGATACAAGCAGTATTTGAACGTAAGCCGGATTTTCGGCTGCGGGATGTAGTGATTGAAACTGTGACACGTCTGCCGAAGGAGGAGTATGAGCAGTTTCTAAGTAGTCCCTGTGATAGCTATGAGTTTATTGAGAAGAACTCAAAGTCGATGCTTATGGATGAAAAGAACGGTGTGTTTTACTGCATGCTGGTGACTGGCGAAGGGTATCGGGACGGTGTGCTTGTGGAGGCAGAAGGCTATCCCTATGCGAGATATGCCTCCTATGTGCCGGATGCGACAGCGCTTTGTTATGAGTCCCTATCAAAGGTAAATGAGATTCTGGCCAAAGCGGTGGAAGAGATTGTAAAGGAAGGAACGAACATGACTACCACTGGCAACTGGATGACAGACCGCTCCAAGGTAGAAACATTGTTGGGAGAAGGGCAGTCGGAGAATCCTCGTTTGTGGACGCTATTGCAGGATATGTTGGGCGAACGGCCAGAGGTAGCCCAGGTTGACCGTATGGATGAGGGATTGGATATTTATTATTATCTGGATTTCTGTCCGAATTATATTCCGGAAGAAGGAGAGGCGGCGGTTCAGGAAGCAGGAGCAGATGTAAAGTCCCCACGATTAAAAGATATCCTGTGTACCCGTTGGGAGAACATCCATTTGGTTCATACAGAGGTTGATAATGTGCCGCATACCATTGCAGAACTGGATTCCGGGACGTTGACAGAGGCGGGAAAGAAAGTCTGGGCCGATGTTCTGAATGCAAAAGTAGAGCGGGTGTATCAGGGACTTTATGGATTGCAGATGGAATTGTCCGGGGTAAAGCCCAGCCGGCTGGATGCATTTTCCGGCATGCTTGGAGGTTATTGCAGCGAACAGGAATACGAAACATGGGTGAAAGAACCGGAGAAAGAGCCGGTCAGTCCACAGCTAAATAATTCATGAAAGGGGAGAGCTGGATGAAAAATACCACATTGACACTGACCTTCAACACGGAGCGCCTGGATGCTTTGGCCTATCACATGGGCAAAAAGGAAGCGGATCTGAAGGAGGAGCTGAGCGATTACTTACAGAAGATGTATGAAAAATATGTGCCGCAGACCACCCGGGAGTACCTGGATGATAAGATTGCCAGGGAGGGAGCGGCAAAGCCGGCCAGGCCGAGACGGCAGGCAGAAGAGAGCCATGTGAGAAGCCAGACGGGTCAGGAGATGGGACAGGCGGGCAGTGCATGAGGTATCAGGATAAGCATGGAAATGAGATTACCGAGGGAATGTATCTCCGGTTTGAGGATGGCAGTGTAGAGCAGGTCTATGCCTGGCAGACAGGAGATGAGAGCGATCTTGGGATTAATGCCAGCAATGAAGCCTATCTGCAGGCTCACGGTTTGGGGGAGTTTCCCCAGGAATTATACCCGCTTTCCGAGTTTGACCTGTCGGAAGTGGAGATTTGCGAGCCGGAGATGGAACCCTGGCAGCTTGGCATGATGGGATAGAGCGCCTATTCCGGGAACGTGAGCCTGTATTTGGCCGTTTGTGCCGCTTTGACAGGTGGAGTGGGACTGGGATACCACTGGCAGGAATGACGGCCTTCCCTGGCCTTTGTGACCGAACATTATACGGGCAGGCAGATGCAGGTCAGGTTGGGTCGAAAGTGGTGCAGGTTAAAGGGGTTATGCTGCTTTCGCAGCACACCCCCGGAAAACACCGGCCGGCAAAGCCGTCCGGGGATTCTGGTTTGAATACTTTATTGGCAGCGAGAGAAGAAAGTGGTGCTGGTAGAGCCAAAAGATGCAAAGAAAATGCCGATTGCGGGCTTTTTTATGAATACCGAAGGAGGGAAGGCATTGGCGGGCAGGGCAAAGAAACAGCGTATAGGCGTTTATATGGAGAAAGAGCTGGTAGAGCGGGCAGATGAGATGGTGAGCTATGTAGGAGCTCGTTCCCGTAATGAGTTTGTGGCAGAAGCGGTTAAATTTTATATTGGATTTTTGAATTCTAAAAAGGCAGAAAACTATCTGCTCCAGTCCTTATCCTCCGTGCTCACCAGTACCGTACATGACAGTGAAAACCGTCTGGCGCGTATGGATTTTAAGCTTGCAGTGGAGATTTCCAAACTGGCTCATGTGATTGCCTATTCCCATGAGGTAGATGAGGATGCCCTGAAAAAGCTACATCTGAAATGCGTGGAGGAGGTGAAGAGAGTCAATGGGGCGGTTGAGTTTGAAGATGCATACAAATATCAAAAACGTGAAGTATAGAGTACAAGAGTAGCCAAAACGATTTATGAATCTTGCGTATGGACAACCGCCTTTATTTTATTTATGGTGTGTCAAAAAGGAGTATAACATGGGAAAAGAACAAATTATGGAAGATGCAGTTCGTGACCTGACGGAACTGGCCCTGCAGGAGCACAGGGAGACGACCGGTGAGGCAGAACAGAAAATGTTAAAACGAGACGCGGATCCAGTACAAGTTATTTGAGTACGAGTGAAGATGGAATGACCGTGTGGGAAAGTGAGGACAGCAGTAGAGGATATTACTCTGGGAAAGCTCATATGAGAAATGAAAAAGGATTGGAGCTGGAAAAGTCTCGAAATTTCTCTGCACGGAGTATCTGAATGAATGTTAAATCAGCACCATGATGATATGTACCTTCATTTAGTGTTATAAACTTTAAGACCTGGAAGAGCTGGTTGCTGGAAGAGAATGTGAAAGCATTTATCTCTAATGATTTTTATGTGGATTGTGATTATTATGAAACGGAAGATGAAACCACTATAAAACATGGATTTCAGTTACTGATTTTTTATTGTCCACCCAGAGAGGAAGGATGATGGAGGGAGAACTCCATGCCTAAAATTATTTTTACCAGCCGCTATCTGCGGGATGCCCCGCCGGAGCAGCTTGGAAACTATGTCAAGTACATCGGAACCAGAGAGGGTGTGGAAAAGATTGATGAGAGCAAGGGGCACTTGCCCGCAACCGCGGCGCAGAAGAAGCTGATTGCACAGCTGCTTCGTGATCTGCCGAAGGCAAGGGCGATGCTGGAATATGAAGATTACCGGCTTCATCCAACCAGACGAAACGCCTCTGAATTTATTTCCACGGCCCTGGAATGGAATCTGGATCTGTTGTCGAAACGGGAAAACTATGTGGACTATCTGGCCAACCGTCCCCATGTGGAGCGGATCGGAGAGCATGGACTGTTCACAGATGCAGGGAAGCCGGTGGTGATTGCCAGAGTGCAGGAGGAGGTGAAAGCACATAAGGGGCCGGTGTGGACGCATGTGGTCAGTTTAAAAAGAGAGGACGCGGCGCGGTTGGGCTATGATTCCGGAAAGCAATGGATGGAGCTGCTGCGGTCGAAGCGGGCGATGTTCTGTAAGCAGATGAAAATAGACAGCGAGAACCTGAGATGGTACGCTGCATTCCACAATGAGAGCTACCACCCGCACGTCCATGTGATGGTGTATTCTGCAAAAGATCATGACGGATTCCTGACCGAGCCTGCGATTGAAGCGATGCGCTCCGAGCTGGCTCACGATATTTTCCGCCAGGACTTTGCTAATCTCTATGGAGTGCAGAATGCAGCCCGCGAAGGACTCAAGAAAGAAGCAGAACAGACCGTGAAGCGGCTGATTCAGGAAATCCAGTCAGGAACCTGTCAGAATCAGAAAATAGAAAAACAGATACATCGGCTGTCCAAGCGGTTGCAGAGAACAAATGGAAAAAAGGTGTACGGGTATCTGAAAGCAGACTTGAAACAGATGGTGGACCGAATCGTGGATGAGCTGGAACAGGAACCCCATATCAAGGAACTGTATCAGTCATGGGGAACCGCCCGGGAGAAAATCTGGCAGACCTATTCTGATCAGCCAATACCGCTGGCACCACTCTCCCAGCAAAAAGAACTGAAACGGATTAAAAATATGGTGATTACCGAGGCAATGAAGATCGGGAGTCACCATTTTTTGTTGGAAGAATCATCTGCAGAAGAGACTGATATATGGATCGATAGAGCGGTAACCGAGATGGGTAGCATAGCGGGAGATGAACGAAGAGGAGAATCAGAAAGAAGAGATGCGGCAGATGAACCGGAGGACAATGAACTTCCAGGTGACAATGATATAGATTTCCATGCAGAGTGGAGTGATCCCTATAAAGTAGCCTGTCAATGTCTCTATGGAAGCGATGAGAAGGAGCCGGATTTTAAGGAAGCCTTCCGTCTGTTTTCGGGAGAGGCAGAAGAGGGAAATGCACTTGCCATGTTTGATCTGGGACGTATGTATGCAGATGGCCTGGGAAGGGAAGCAGATCCCGCGAAAGCGCATGAATGGTATGGGAAAGCGCTGACTGCATTTGTTGCAGCGGAGCAATGTGCAGAGGAAAGGCAGCGTCCCTATCTACAGTACCGGATTGGAAAAATGTATGCGGCTGGATTGGGATATGAGCTGCCTGTAGTGCCGGATGAAGAAGGCGGGGACGGGAAAGCAGTAAGGGATTATGAAAAAGCGGTTGCGTGGTTTTCCCGTGCAGTGTCGGCCGATCACAAATACGCCCAGTATTCACTTGGAGGTCTCTATTACCGGGGGCAGGGAGTCACACAGAACTACAGTCAAGCATTTAACTTATATCAGAGGTCCGCAGAGCAGGGAAATCCCTATGCCAGTTATGAAATGGCAAAGATGTACCGGGACGGAATTGGAGTTGCCGTTAACGTGGAAAATGCGGAAAGTTGCTTTGAACAGGCATTTTCCGGTTTCTGCAGACTGGAAGCGCAGAGCCATGATGACAAGCTGCAGTACCGCCTGGGGCAGATGCTGCATACAGGAACCGGTACGGTAAAGGATGATAGAGTAGCAGAAGCATACTGGGAACGGGCCGCACAGCTTGGAAATATGAATGCCCAGTATGCATTGGGAAAGCTCTGGCTGGAAAATGGAACAGGAGATCAGAAACAGGCGGTTGCCTGGCTTGAGAAAGCGGCAGAAGCAGAACATGCGTCAGCACAGTATGCTCTCGCAAACATTTATCTGGCAGGCGAAGCCGTTGCCAAAGATGTTACCAAAGCCACGGAGCTGTTTACGAGAGCGGCAAAACAAGGCCATGACTACGCAGCCTACCAGTTGGGCAAACAATTCCTTCAGGGGGAAGAGACAGAAAAAGATGTGGAAGCTGCAATAAAGTGGCTGAAGCAATCCGCCGCTGCAAATAACCAGTACGCCCAGTATTCTCTGGGAAAATTATATCTGGACGGAGAAAAAGTGGAAAAGGATATTAGGACAGCAATCACCTACTTGAAAAAATCCGCTGCCCAGAACAATGCGTTTGCAGAATACCGTCTGGGACGGTTTTACCTGCTGGGGGAGGACGTGGAAGCGGATGTAAAAGAGGCCGTCCAGTGGCTGGAGCAGTCTGCTTCACAGGGAAATCAGTATGCTCAATATGCCCTCGGAAAACTGTACCTGTGCGGACATGAAGTGCCGCGGAATAAGGAGAAAGCCCTTCCGTACTTAGAAGCATCGGCAGCCCAAGGAAATATCTATGCGCAGTTTCTGTTAGATCATTTGGATTCGTTCTATGAGCCGTCTGTTTTTCTTGCGACAACAAGGCTCATGCACCGCCTGGCACAGATGTTTGAAGAAGAAAAATGGAAAGCAGGAGGCAGTTCCATGCAGGTGGAAGGAAAACTCCGTAGTAGAATCCGGGAGAAAAAGAAGGCAATGGGGCATAAATCGGATGATGAAACTCCGCGTCAGAATCTATCATGAGGAGGTATCGGATATGTCATATGTTTATTTCACAGAAGAGCAAAAGGAGCGGGCGAATTCCATCGACCTGGTGGATTTTTTACAGCGCCAGGGAGAAAAAATGCTTCCATCCGGGAGGGACAAACGTTTAAGCAGCGACCACAGCATCACGGTCAGAGGGAACAGTTGGTATGACCATGCGATAGAAAAAGGAGGGCTGGCCATTGATTTTGTAAAATACTTCTATGGGAAAACGTATCCGGATGCAGTGTCGATGCTGCTTGACGGGGAACAGGGGATTCCATACATTCAGAGTCAAAAACAGGAGAAGGAACCATCTGCACCATTTTCGCTTCCGCCAAAGAATCGTGATATGCGCCGGACCTTTGCCTACTTGTTAAAGGTGCGGTATCTGGACAAACAGATCGTAACAGATTTTGCAAAGGCAGACCTGCTGTATGAAAGCCTGGAGGATTCTCAGGACGGAACGAGGCAGTACCATAATGCAATCTTTGTCGGGAGAGATAAGGAGGGAGTGGCCAGGCACGCGCACAAAAAAGGAATCTATACCTACGGTTCGAGCTTCCGGGGAAACTTAACGAGCAGTGATCCGAAGTATAGCTTCCGGTGGGTAGGAACCAGCGATACGCTCTATGTGTTTGAGGCCCCTATTGACTTACTCTCCTATGTTTCCCTACACAAAGAAGGCTGGAAGCAGCATAGCTATGTTGCACTGTGCTGCGTAGGCTCTAAGCCGATCTTTCAATTATTGCAGGATTTTCCGAACATGAAAAAAATATGGCTGTGTCTGGATCATGATATCCCAGGAATGAAAGCGGCAGAACGGATCAAGAAACAGCTTCTGGAAATGGGATATGGAGATACGGAAACGGATTTGTCCCAGTATAAGGACTGGAATGAAGATTTAAAAGCCCTTCATGGGCAGCTTGCGATTCCAGCTGAAGAACTTCCGGGGAATCAGCAGGAAACGAAACAGGAATTATTGAAAATGGAATGAGTCAGTTCCTAACTTTCATCTATCGTACCCGGTTCCAGAAAGGAGGTATCATGGAAACAATTCAGATGGTGCTGCTCATTTGTGCCGGCGCAGGGATGTTTATCCTGATGGGGGTGATTCCGTTGCTTGCGAACAACTATTCTCTGAATGGGATTAAGTCAAAGACGGTAGGGGACGGCCAATATGGCACGGCCAGATTTGCCAGCGAGGCAGAAATCAAACGGACCTTTGCACAGGTTCCCTATGAGCCGGCGTTGTGGCGGCAGGGAAAACATCTGCCCAAGGTACAGGGGATCGTAGTCGGAGGGCTGTTTTCCAGAACCAGAGTGACGGCTTTGGTTGACTCCGGTGACATCCATCTCCTGATGATCGGCGCGGCTGGTGTTGGTAAGACTGCCAACTTTTTATATCCCTGCATTGAGTATGCCTGTGCCAGCGGGATGAGCTGGCTGTGTACGGACACCAAGGGAGATCTGTTCCGCAACTACGCGGGAATAGCTCAGAAGTATTATGGGTATCAGACTTCCATCCTGGACCTGCGCAATCCGACCTGTTCCGATGGCGATAACATCCTCGGCATGGTGAATAAATACATGGATCTATACTTAGAGAATCCGGAGAATCTGGCTGTGAAAGCCAAGGCAGAGAAATATGCAAAGATCACAGCCAAGACCATCATTAGTTCCGGAGGCGGAGATGCCTCCAGTTATGGACAGAACGCATTTTTCTATGACGCAGCGGAGGGGCTTCTGACAAGTGTGATTTTACTGATCTCCGAATACTGTCCTAAGGAACAGCGTCATATCGTAAGTGTGTTCAAATTAATCCAGGATCTGTTGGCTCCGTCACCGGTAAAAGGGAAGAACCAGTTCCAGCTGCTCATGCAGAAACTGCCAGCCGACCACAAGGCAAAATGGTTTGCCGGCGCGGCACTTAACACAGCGGAACAGGCCATGGCTTCGGTCCTCTCCACCGCTATGTCCAGATTGAATGCATTTCTGGATTCCGAGATGGAGCAGATCCTGTGTTTCGACAGCACGATGGATACGGAGACATTCTGCAATTCCAAGTCAGCTATCTTTATTGTGCTTCCGGAGGAAGACAGTACAAAGTATTTCATGGTAAGCCTATTTTTACAGCAGATTTACCGGGAAATGCTGTCCATTGCAGATGAGCATGGAGGGAAACTTCCGAACCGTGTGGTGATTTTTGGAGATGAGATTGGTACCATTCCCAAGATTGAGTCCTTGGAGATGCTTTTTTCAGCCGGGCGCTCCAGGCGGATCAGTATGGTACCCATCATACAAAGCTTCGCTCAGCTGCAGAAAAACTATGGAAAAGATGGCAGTGAAATTATCGTGGATAACTGTCAGGGGGTTTTATTTGGTGGGTTTGCACCCAACTCGGAAAGTGCGGAGATTCTGTCAAAGGCATTGGGAAATAAAACGGTGTTGTCCGGTTCCATCAGCCGGGGGAAAAATGATCCCAGCCAGAGCCTGCAGATGATTGGGCGTCCGCTCATGACTCCGGATGAACTTAAGTCGCTGCCAAAGGGACACTTTATCCTGGCGAAGACCGGTTGTCATCCGATGCGGGTAGAACTGCGCTTATTTTTTAAATGGGGGATTGAATTTGAGGAAGAATATGAAGTGGAACAGCATGTAGCGCGGCCGGTGTCTTATGCAGAGCGTCTGGAAGTGGAGCAGGAGATTATCCGGAGACAATTTGATGAGGATGGTGAGGCTGACTTTGATGAACCGTCAGGAATAGAGGGGACTTCAGGCGGAGGTCTGGCGCATGTACAGATGCCAAATCGGCCGGCTGCTCCAGAAACCAGACAGCCACTTCGGACAGATTAGGGGGAGGGGAGGTATGTGGGATATTATGACTCTGTCTACTCGGAGGAATTACCACATCGTGCGATTTCGGTGTATATGTATTTAAAAGAGAGGGCAGATAAAAAGAGCCAGTGTTATCCAGCCATGAGCACCATCGCAGAAGAACTGAACCTTTCGAGGAGAACGATTCAGCGGGCGGTTGCAGATTTAGAAAAGGCCGGATTTATTAAAACAGAACAGCGCTTTCGGAGAAAGGGAGGGAAGAGCAGCTTACTATACACCGTTTTGAAATGATAGGATTACGCCAAGGGGGTACTCTGCCTTCTTGGTGTCCTATGGTATGCGTCACCATGGCGCATGAAGGGAACATTCCATTGCGATATAGACTATTAAACAGAAAAAAGAATAAGACCATTTAAAAACGCAGCATATTCAGAGGTGACTGGGAAGTAACCATTAAAATAGTGTTTGTGCAAAAACAGGATGAACTGGGGGTGTCCTTGATTACAATTAGGAGAGATCTTCAGTATCTGGAGGAATAGAAGCTCCTTGTTCGTAATTATGGAGGGGCTGTGTCAACTATGGCTCCTAAGAATATGAAGGACGAGGTGCAGCTGTACCGCAAGATTATCGCTAGGTATGCGGCAGCCTTTGTGTCAGAAAATGATACAATATTTATCAACACCAGCAGCAATGCACTCCAGATACTGGAGTATGTGGAGTGCAATAATGTGACGGTTATTACCAATAATGGCAAGGCTATAGGGCGGGAATATTGTTCGGGTGTTAATGTGGTACTTACGGGAGGAAAATTGCGCCATCCCAAGGATGCCATGGTGGGGGACTTTACTCTGAGAAATTTGCAGCATGTATATGCAAAGAAAGCGTTTGTGGGATGCTCTGGTATCAGCGCAGAGTTAGGAATGACCACAGAGATATTCAATGACACGGATGAGAAGGCATTCGATGACGCCCTGAACGCCATAAGAGAAAAAGGCATTCAGGTATACCAGGTGCACAAATCTGATTTTTAAGACATCGTGCCACTCCGGATTCAAAGACGGCGATTGGAAAAGAGACATATAATTGAAAAAGCGGTATGTCTCCCCTCTATGAGGAGTGGCATAGCGCTTTTTCAATTGGCTGTCGAACGTTTTTGTTATGAAAAAAGATTGATTACATAAGATTCCCGCTTTAAATGAGAGGTGTTTCATTATCTTCCAATGTCTGCTGATGTGGTGGTAAAAAATTAGGATAAAGCACTTTTGGGTGGAGCTGGAAGGCTTTTGGTGTGACGCCAGTTATCTTTTTAAAGGTATGAGAAAAATGGGCGTAATCATAGTAGCACAGAGTGGTTGCGACTTCGCTGGGAGAAAGCCCAGCGCGAAGCAACAGTTTTGCTTCTGAGACCTTCCGCTTATGGATATATTCCATCACACTGAGCCCGGTTTCTTTTTTGAATCGGGAACTTAAAGTCGCTTCTGAAACAAAGAAAGATTTACTAATGTCACTTACTTTTAAAACGGTATAAAGATTTAACCCAATATGCTGCATGACTGATTTGACCAAAGGAGAGAAATCCTTGTTAACAAAATGATGCATCAGTTCCGTGAAATGGATAATCGCACAATCCCGAACATATAAAACATCCATTAATTTTTCCTTTTCTTCTATCAGGCGTATGTAGAAATTTCTTAAACGATAGGAATCGGAAATATCATATCCGGATTGGATGGCTAAGGAGGATAATTTCTCCAAAATAATGATGGTATAGTTTTTTTCAGAGCGAAGAGGGGACTGGGCATTGTCTGGAATCACACTGTTGCTCAACTCTGCCAGGCTCTCGCGAAGCTGTTGTGTATCGCCGCTTTGAACGAGAGCAAGAATCTGTTCTTCATACCGATAGGTATAGTAGTCTGGCTGGAATGCCCTCCAATCATGTTCTTTTAGTTTTTCCTGTGTTAGTAAAAACTTATTTTTGCGGACCTGTAGATGCAGATCGTCCGAATAAGGACACTCTGAACTGCCACTAAATAAAAAATTCAAATGAATCAGAAAATCCCTAACATCTCCAAGAGAAAAGTAAGGTAAAAGTTCCAAATACTGAGAAAGAAACACCTGCAGGTTTGGGTCTTGCGTATAGCCATAAACCCGGTTTTGAATCACTGTATCCGTAAGGCGAGAGGTGGTAAAAGGTCCAATGATAAGAATGGTATCCGAATGGGAATACGTAATAAAAGCCTCATCCAGTATCCCTGAAAAGAGAAACGTAGAGGAGGAGTCGGAACCATAGTATTGAGTAAAATCATAAGGAAGCACCTGAACCCGGTCGGCCACAAACAGATGCTCCAAATGAAAATCCTGATTGAACACATAGATGGGCAGATGCGATATAACATGAATCGACTTTATTAGTTTGAGTAATTTGTTCTTCATAAAAAACTCCCTGATATGGATATCGTTTGTTTGAAATGGATGTATGGTTTGCAAGGGTCTACAAATCGTTTTCAAATGATTACCAAATCTAAGCATATGGTAGGAAGTGGTTCGAGTTTAGCATAGGCCCCTCGCTAAAATCAAGTTAAGGAAAAATAAAAATATGGAAACATACATAAAAATGAGATAAATTTACAATCATTTTTTTGCGAATATCGTTATAATGCACCTGTGAAAAGAATCTGACGTAACAGGTATTGTTATGTCGCATACTAAAAAAGTATGGTATGGATTCACATTGCAAGGGTACATGGGAGGAGGTGAGAAGGAGTTCTACATGCAGTTAACAATGACAACAGACTATGCATTGCGTTGCCTGTTATATTTGGCGGGCAAAGAGGGAGTGTCCAGTTCACCGGAAATAGGAAAAGCGGTGGGGATTAACAATATATTTGTCCAAAAAGTATTACGTGTTTTGCGCGATGCTGGATTCGTTTCCAGTTTAAAGGGTGGAACGGGCGGATACTGGCTGGCGAAGAAGCCAGAAGAAATTGTATTGCTTGATATTATCCTGCTGTTTGAAAAGACGATGAAAATCAATCGCTGTTTGGAAGCGGAAGGGTGTTGTGAACGATATGAAACGTGTCCCATGCATGTTTATTATGCAGAAGTACAAGAGACATTGGAAGGTTATTTTGGACAGGCCACTCTACAGGATGTGATAAACCATGGAAAAATAAAAAGGAAGGAGATGATAGATGATGCAAAAGAAAAGGCATGCGATAGAAAGAACTCCATGTAAAATTTTTAGGGGGGGGGGGGTAGAAAAAGGCCCATAATAAACAGTCATTTAAAATTAAAGAAAGAGGATATAAAAAGTATGAAGAACAGTCTGGAACAAAAAAGACGAAAATTAAAAAAGACAGGGCGGCAGGCATGTGCATTTGCATTAAGTCTTGCGGTAATGGTGCCCTCTATGGGATTGCCGTCTTACGCTGCTGTGCCATACAGAAGTAATGGTGTCAGCATCGGAGACAAGGGGATGGACACAACCAGCCATTTCACGGCAAATGGAATTGAGGAATCAAATCTTCGATATGCGACAACTACTTTTGATAAAGTGGATGCAGATGGAACGATTCGTTTAGTACATAATAAGTGGATTGTGACAAACGGAGCGTCAGAATTTGCGACAGATGCCTCCAATCAATTTGCAGGAAAGTATATTCTGAGTTTTTCTAATGATATGTTTTACAAACAAATTGACCGTGTGACGGTTGATGATACCAGTATGGAAAAGGTTGATGACGGAGCCCTTTGGATGATTCCGGCTGTAGGAAACCTTAAAACAGGTCTGATTGGGGTTAACACAAATCACGATATAAAAATTATGTTAAAGAATGGACAGACTTTAGAAAAACTTGGGTTGGCCGATAAAGAAATATCATTTAATAGCTTGTGGATTAAAAGCAATGGAGCGATTGCGGAAGAAAGTGTTAGCAATGGATTTATCCTACAGAATAATCCGAATGTGAAAAATGAAAAGCAGACTGATTTTACCAATGGACGAGTGACTCAAAGAGTGGTGTTTGATGCAAAAACGATGTCCTTGAAATCGATTCATACATTTAAGCCGATTGAGAATTACCTTCAGACAGATTACAACTGGGTTGTTTATGTAAAGGAACGCATACCGGTAGAACTGTTACAGTATATTGACAGAGATGAGGTTTATATCTACTGTTCCGATTATCAAGGGGAAGCTCAGAAAAACCGAAAGATATTCAGGGTAACCATTGATGATGCGGGAAATATTGATACCAGCGAGGTTCCGGAATTAAGCATTGTGGGAAATGATACCAGTACACAATTGAGTGCGGCAAGATCGAATACGAATGAAATCTTTTGGGGAACATTGGGGCAGAGCAGAAATTATACTATTTCCTACAAACTGCGGGATGATGTGACGTTAGATCAGTTTGCAAGAGAGATGAATGATTATGTTACTGCTAAAAATGCCCGAGTGCTGTTTGAACATTGGATGGAGGCAGATTATCTGAATGCCAGGGATGGAGGAGCAACTCCGCAGCAATTGCAAGATTCCTATACGAATGCCTATTTGGATACAAACGATACGGACAAGGATGGATTGTTTGATTTTGTTGAGTGGCAGATAGGAACCGATACTCGAAAGGTGGATACGGATGGAGATGGTGTCCCAGATGGCAAAGAATTTATGGAGGATAAGACAAACCCTAGTGATGCCAAGGATTATCTGGTTTCTATTCCGACTACTAATATAACCTCTTTTGACCCGACAAAAGCTGTCACAATCACTGGTACTGTTCCAAAACCATTGCAAAAAGATCCGGCAGATGAAACAAAGTTGATTAATATTACAAGTCAAGATGCCGGTGATGCGATTGTGAAGCTTCAGGGATATGATGATGCATCAAAGAGCTATACGCAGGATGAATACGGCACAGCAAAGATTCCGTTTGACAATCTTGTTAATGGCGAATTCACCATGAGCGTTCCAGCCAATACGGTTCCAGAAGGAACGAAAGTGGTTCTGGTAGCATACAGCCCGAATGGTATGAATCCTGCGATGGGAACGCCGTTTGAGTTTAAACAAGGGGATGCTGAGAAATATGAAGCAACCGGAGGCGTACTGGATAAGGAATACGGAGAAACCGCTACTGCGTCTGAAATCATAGGAAAGGTAACCACAACAGCTCCTGATGATAAAGTGAAAAGCAAGGAAGTAGTGGGAGATATTCCGACAGAAGGCAAGGGCCAGAAGGTAAAAGTAAAGGTAACCTATGCGGATGATAGTTTTGATGAAGTGGATGTGACGGTGAATTACGGCACTGCAACTGAGAAGTATACCGCTGTAGGCCAAGATGTGTCGGTTGGAAAGGGAGAGACACCGGAGGCGTCCGAAGGAATTAAGAACAAGAACGATCTTCCGACCGGAACCACCTATGAATGGAAGCAGCCAGTTGATACAACAAATCCGGGAACGCAGCCGGGTACGATTATCGTTACATATCCGGATCAGACAAAGGACGAGGTAGAGGTAAATGTCCAGGTTAAGGATACAAAAACAGATGCCCAAACCTATGATGCGACCGGAGATGTTCTGAATAAGAAGTATGGAGAAACTGCTACTGCGGCTGAAATCATAGGAAAGGTAACCACAACAGCTCCTGATGATAAAGTGAAAAGCAAGGAGGTAGTGGGAGATATTCCGACAGAAGGCAAGGGCCAGAAGGTAAAAGTAAAGGTAACCTATGCGGATGATAGTTTTGATGAAGTGGATGTGACGGTGAATTACGGCACTGCAACTGAGAAGTATACCGCTGTAGGCCAAGATGTGTCGGTTGGAAAGGGAGAGACACCGGAGGCGTCCGAAGGAATTAAGAACAAGAACGATCTTCCGACCGGAACCACCTATGAATGGAAGCAGCCAGTTGATACAACAAATCCGGGAACGCAGCCGGGTACGATTATCGTTACATATCCGGATCAGACAAAGGACGAGGTAGAGGTAAATGTCCAGATTAAGGATACAAAAACAGATGCCCAAACCTATGATGCGACCGGAGATGTTCTGAATAAGAAGTATGGAGAAACTGCTACTGCGGCTGAAATCATAGGAAAGGTAACCACAACAGCTCCTGATGATAAAGTGAAAAGCAAGGAAGTAGTGGGAGATATTCCGACAGAAGGCAAGGGCCAGAAGGTAAAGGTAAAGGTAACCTATGCGGACGGTAGCATTGACGAAGCAGAAGTAACGGTAAATTATGAAACTGCAACTGAGAAGTATACCGCTGTAGGTCAAGATGTGTCGGTTGGAAAGGGAGACACACCGGAGGCGTCTGAAGGAATTAAGAATAAGAACGATCTTCCGACCGGAACCACCTATGAATGGAAGCAGCCAGTTGATACATCAAATCCGGGAACGCAAACGGGTAGGATTATCGTTACATATCCGGATCAGACAAAGGACGAGGTAGAAGTGACGGTTCAGATCAAAGATAGCAAAAATGATGCTGAAACCTATGATGTGTCCGGAGGCGTTCTGAATAAGGAATATGGTGACAAAGCCACAAAAGATGAAATTATAGAAAAGGTAACCACAACGGCTCCTGATAATAAAGTGAGATCAAAAGAAGTAGTGGGAACCATTCCGGAAACAGGTAAAGGCCAGAAGGTAAAAGTAAAAGTAACCTATGTGGATGGAAGTGTTGATGAAGCGGAAGTAACGGTGAATTATGGAAGTGCTTCCGATAAATATGAACCGGAAGTAGAAGATGAGACAGTCAAGACAGGAAGCGATATTGATCTCACAGATAATGTGACCAACCTGGATGAACTGCCAACTGGAACAACAGTAAAGGATGTAACAGATACGCCTATTGATACGTCTGTTCCGGGGGATTATACAGGAAAGGTAGAAATCACCTATCCTGATGGAAGCAAGGATATTGTAGAAGTACCAGTGAAAGTCGTTGATAAGACTGATGCGGAACGTTACAGACCGGTGACAGAACGTGAGTTAATTGAGGAAGGGCAGACCTACGACTTAACGGACAATGTAAAAAATATGGGCAGCCTTCCTACAGGAACCACGGTAGAAGATGTAACACCAGAAGGAGAGATTGATCCGGATACTCCTGGAAATTACACAGGAACTATAAAAGTAATTTATCCGGATGGCTCCAGCGAGACCGTAAAAGTTAAGGTGAAAGTTAAGAAAAGAACACCGGATGCGAAAAAATACGATCCCGAAGTTGTACCAGAAATCATCTACGCAGGTGAACTAGCTGATTTGACGGATAATGTGGTAAATCTGGAAGATGAACTGCCAGAAGGTACGATTGTAACTGACATTACAGAGTATGGAGAAGATGGGGTAAACCTGGATAGACCTGGTAAATATAAAGGAAGAATTGAAATTGAGTATCCAGACGGCTCTACAAAAGAACTAACCGTACCTATACGCGTTTTGAAAGATGCAGACACAGACACAGCAACACCGAGTGAACCTGGTAAAGCTACTCCTAGCGAACCGGATAAGGCGACAGATAGTGAGGCAGAAAAGACAGATGCCAGCAAGTATAAACCCAAGCCAAATCCGATTGTTATCGACCAGGGAGAAACATTTGAACCGGAAGATGGGATTAAAAACAAGGATGAACTTCCAGAAGGTACAGAGTACAGCGATGAGACCCCTGACAAGGTAGATACATCAAAAGATTATACAGCTATCATTGTTGTGACGTATCCGGATGGTTCCAAGGATAAGGTAAAGGTTCCGGTTACGGTACGCCCAGGCGGGTCAGAAAAGACAGATGCCGACAAGTATGATCCAAAGCCAAATCCTATCGTGATAGATAAAGGGGGAACGTTTGAGCCGGAAGATGCGATTAAAAATAAAGATGAACTTCCCAACGGAACAGAATACCGTGATGAAACTCCTGACAATGTTGACAAAACAAAGGATTATACTGCTATTATTGTTGTGAAGTATCCGGATGGTTCCGAGGACAAAGTAAAGGTTCCGGTAACGGTAAAACCGGTAACGTCTGGTTCGGGTGGTTCAGGTAGTTCAGGTAGTTCAGGTGGTTCGAGCGGTGGACATTCGAGTGGAGGCTCTGGTGGAGGCTCTGGTTCCAGGGGTAGCAATGTGAGCAATGACAGAATTTATGCGAACCCTGACATGAGCGTGACGACTGGCTCGCTTCGAGGAACATGGACGCTGGTGGATGCAGAGAACCATAAATGGACCTATACAACGTCCTCCGGTGTCATGGCGAAAGATGGCTGGATGTTCATTGGAAATCCATATGCAAAGGATGAGGAAGGACGATTCAGCTGGTTTAAGTTTGATGCCAATGGAATTATGGAGTTTGGCTGGATCAAGAGCCAGAATGGAAAGTGGTATCATACCCATGCCGTATCAGACGGAAATCTTGGTATTCTTCATAAGGGCTGGTACCATGAGCCAATGGATGGAAAGTGGTATTACCTGGATGAAAAGACCGGAGCTATGCTTGATGGCTGGGTTTCCCTGTCAGGAAAGTACTACTACTTCACGGAAGCGCCTCTGGTTCCAGAACAGACCTATTTCCAGAGAGAGAATGGTTACTGGTATTATGACAATCATAATAGAAGGCCTTACGGCTCTATGTATCAGAACGAGATGACACCAGACAATTACTTTGTTGATCAGAATGGAGTCTGGGATGGGAAAAACCATTAAAAACCATCCGATTCAGATGTAAGATTTTAGCTGGGGGTGCTGCTATCAGTGGCATCCCCTATGCTTTTCATAAGAAATAGGAGATGAGTGAGAAACAAGGTTGGTTCTGTAATTGGTAGAGTAGAGAAGTGCGGGGGGAGAAACGTGTTTCCATGGTTAAAAAGAAGCTGTATTTATATCGCCGTATTATCGGGGGATACGGATACCCTTTGGTATTACAGAGATAAGTTGTGTGATTTCGCGGAGCGCAATCATTACAAGATAGAGGTGGTCCTAACAACCAGCAAAGGAGCCCTTCTTCAAAGCATCAGGCCTTTTAACAGAAAGCCTGACTTTATTATCGTAGCAGCGCCACTGAATCTGTATCAGTATCAGATGTTTATCGAGCAGTTGGAAGGGCGCAGAAGTCGTGCGAAGGTGTTCTTTATGGGGACAGGGGAAGTCCTTAAAGGATACGAGAAAAAGGTAATCTCTGTAGCTAACAAAGCAAAACTGGAATGGTATTTGGAACGAGAGATGGATTGGCTGCAACGAAAGCGATTATGGCGGTGGTGAGAAAGGAGTATGTCACAAAATGAACAAAAGACAATTGGTGGATCGCATGTCATCAGGAAGTGGTCTGACAATGAAACAGAGTGAAAAAGCCTTGAATGGACTGATGGATGTCATACATAGCGAATTATCTTCCGGAGGAAATGTCTCGTTGATTGGATTTGGTGTGTTTTCTGTGGCAGACCGGAAGGCCAGAATGGCGCGGAATCCGAAAACAGGAGAAGAAATGGAAGTAAAGGCCAGAAAAATCCCTGTGTTTAAAGCGGGGTCAACTTTGAAACGGGCAGTGAACAGCAGGTAACAGGATGGAAGCCACACAAGCGGAGCCAGGACTTCGTTTGATTAGAGAACGGGAGGAACCTTTGATGAAGACAGTGATTGTAGGAGCCAATCATGGAGGAATTGCAGCAGCTAATACACTTTTGGACCATTATCCGGATCATCGGGTCGTTATGATTGACCAGAATACCAATATCAGTTACTTGGGGTGTGGGACAGCCCTTTGGGTTGGCCGGCAGATCGACTCCTATCAGGATTTATTTTACACAAAAAAAGAAGATTTTGAAAAAAAGGGAGCTTCCGTCCATATGGAGACAACGGTAAGGAAGATTGACTTTGAAAGAAAGGTTGTTTTCTGTGAAAAGACGGATGGAAGAACATTTGAGGAGTCTTATGATAAGTTGATTCTGGCAACGGGCTCCCTTCCTATTGCTCCGGATTTGCCAGGTCAGAATCTGGAACATATCAGCTTTTTGAAGCTGTTTCAGGACGGTCAGAATGTAGACCACTTAATTGGCCGCATGGATGTGCAACATGTAGCCGTGATAGGAGCGGGGTATATTGGCGTTGAGATTGCAGAAGCGGCAATCCGAAGAGGAAAAAAGGTTAAGCTGTTTGACATTGCAGACACCTCTTTAGCGAGCTACTATGATGAATGGTTCACAAAAGATATGGACCGCCTTTTAGAAGAAAAAGGAATTGAGACGCATTTCAAAGAACAGGTCCTTGCGTTTTTGGGAACAACCTCGGTGGAACGGATTGTAACGGACCATGGAGAATATAAAACGGATTTGGTGATCAGCGCGATTGGTTTCAGACCGAATACCGTGCTAGGAATGGAACATCTGAAGTTATTCAAAAATGGAGCATACTGTGTGGATCGTCATCAACGGACGAGTGATCCGGATGTATATGCAGTAGGGGACTGCGCTGCAATTTATTCCAATGCATTGAAGAGAAAAACCTACATTGCATTGGCAACGAATGCGGTACGTTCCGGGATTGTAGCGGGTCATAATGTGGGGGGAACCGCATTGGAGGAGACTGGGGTTCAGGGCTCCAATGGAATTTCCGTATTTGGTTATCATATGGTTTCTACTGGATTGAGTGTAAAGGCCGCACAAAAAAGCGGGTTGGATGTTACCTATACGGATTTTGAAGATTTGCAAAGACCGGGGTTCATGAAGAAGAATGCGAAGGTAAAAGTTCGGATTGTATATGAAAGGAACTCACGCCGGATTGTCGGGGCCCAGATGGCATCAACCGAGGACATATCAATGGGGATCCACATGTTTTCTCTGGCGATTGAACAGGAAGTGACGATTGATCAGCTAAAGCTTTTAGATCTCTTTTTCCTTCCTCATTTTAATCAGCCTTATAACTACATAACAATGGCGGCGTTATCTGCAAAATAAAGTGCGCAGAGTTAGGAATGATTTAAGAAATCAAGGGGGAGGGAATCTCAGCATCAAATGCAGGGAACTCCCTCCTTTATAAAAATGTTTCTCTGTCTTAGCTGGAATCGCATGATGGGATAGAGAAGTGGGGGCATATAAGGTGGTGTCTGAAAACATGCTGAGCGAGATAATGGATCGTTTGAACCTGTGGCATTATGAGGATGCCGATGACAGGGAAGAGAGAGCGGGACTTTTTGGAAATAGAATGGAAGAGAACGAAGGCAATTTCCTGCTGAATATAGTAACCTATAAGCCGAGGACGATGGATGATGTCCAGGAGATATGCGAACGATTTTTAGATGGAGATGCAGTGATTCTATCCTTGGAGCAGGCAGAAGGAAAAAATGAGGAGAGGATTGTGGATTTTCTATCAGGGGCGATATACAGCCAAAATGGAAATATCTTAAAGATATCCGAACATATTTATGCGATATCCCCAGAGGATGTGGGGATATTTGAAAGGTAAAAACACAATCTGATAGCAAGGGAAAGAGAACTCTTCTTCCAAAAGAACTGAAAGGAGAGAGACGCTGGGAACTGGGCGATTTAGGGAGAAATAAGAATGCAGTTTAAGGCAACAGGTGAAGTGAAGATAAACATAGCCGTATTGGCATATAGCAATAAGCTTTTATGGGATTGCAGAAATTTTTTATATGCTTTTAGGGGTAAAACAAAGTGTAATCTGGGGATTACATTAACGAAAAATGTGGATGTTATCTTTCGCGGAATGAAATTTATGCCAGGCGGATTCGATTTGGTTGTGGTAGCGGATGTTTTTTGTGAACAAAAATATGACGAATTTGTCAATACCATTACAAAAGATCCCAATCATACAAAAGTCTTCTTTTTTGGAGAGGAACACAAGAATGTGAAAAACATGGGGAGTATGATCACCGTATCGAGTAAAGAGCAGTTGGAGAAACAGTTAAGTAAAGAGATTACAGGATTGCTGTTTGGAGCGTCAGATATAACCTATAAGGGATGATAAGAAGACTGTTAAGTCGGGTAAGTGAGAGGAACGAAGGGATGGGAGAAAGAATATTGCGGGATAGATTAGAAACGCTGAAGATGAAAGATTTAGATAAGTTTGACAGAGCGGCTATTGTTCTGCTCTGCATCCATGGAGTGTCGGCGCATGGCGTGTATGGAGATATTTATAATCATAATTTCAAGGAGAATATTCCGTTCAACGGGATTGGAGATATGGTATTAAAAATAGATCAAATATGCAATTGGCTGAATACCCCGAGAGCGACAACAGAACTCCGTTTTTTTAGCAGGGAAATGGAGAAACAGTATAGGGAATCCTATTCAGACCCTCCTGAGCAAAACATGAAAGCAGATGGTGAGGTTGGTGGAGGAGGGATTGCTTACGAACGGGTAGCAAATGCTAAAGAACTGCTTGTGATTTGGGTGAAATACAGGCAGAATGCCAGTTTGCAGTGAAGTGTGAGAGGGAAACTTACAAAAGGGATTACAGTACATTTTAGAAGTGCACTGGAATTAATGCGCATGATGAGTATGGTAGAGAAGTAGCTAGAAGCCAAGTGTAAAGTGTTTTTTAATAGACAACAAAATAGGAAGAATTGTAATGAAACCAAACAAAAGAGCAAAAAATGCAAGAAAACAGATTTCAGATATCTACCTGGAAGTTGTAAAACTGAGCGATTTCTTAAGCGAGCTACAGCTCCAGGCAGAAAGAGAGTTTGTGAATCAGGAAGATTCTCATGAGTTAGCGGATGAGTATATCATTTTATTTCAAGGTATCACCAAAGCAATCGAACAGTGTCGGCAGGTTGGGGGGAAATTACATGTTCTTGTTGAGGAATAATACTAATATATAAGCAAATTTATGATAAATAGACTAGGAGGAATTTATGATGAACAAAAAAATTGCAGATTTACTTAATAATCAGATTAATCAGGAATTCTATTCTGCATATTTGTATTTAGATATTGCAAATTTTTACACGAAGAAGGGATTGGATGGATTTGCAAACTGGTATCAAATACAGGCGCGCGAGGAACAGGACCATGCTATGCTGGTGTATAAATATCTTCATAATAATGATATGGATGTTGCATTGGGGACGATTGGAAAATCAGAAAAAATATTTGTAACTTTGATAGATCCGTTAAAATTTAGTCTGGAGCACGAAAAATATGTAACAGAATTAATTAATGAAATCTACTTAGAGGCTCAGAAAGTGAATGATTTTCGCACTATGCAATTCTTGAATTGGTTTATTAAAGAACAGGGAGAGGAAGAAAAAAGTTCGTCAGAACAGATTACTAAAATGGAACTGTATGGAAGTGATCCACGTAGTCTGTACATGTTGAACAGTGAGTTAGCTGGACGAGTATATAGGGCTCCTTCACTGGTACTATAAAAATCATATTCGGGAACACAACGAGCTTGTTATAGGACTATTCTGCCGTGAAAGAAACAAGTTGTCCTTGCTAGATATAAGCCAAAATACGGAACATTGTACTATTCATTTTTAAGATAATAGTTTTAATTCTATTGTTTACTGTGGGCTGTGGTCCAAAAAGTTGCCTTTAGATATGGAGGAAGAAATAATTTCATGGGAAAGCCCGCTAGATATAGAAATGATTGATTCAGAGAAAGAGGGAAATTTTTGCATTGCGAGGGTAGTAAGAGGGAGAGCCCAGAATCATCCCAAACAAGTTTTATGAACAACTTGGAGAGTGGGACATCAGGAGTGGCTGATTCAATCATTAGGTCGTTGCTCAATAGTTTTATACAGTTTAGGAGAAGGAAAAATGGGGCGTGCAGAGAGACGGCGAAATGCGAAAAATGAGAGGAAAGAAAAGAAAGCTACATATAATCTGACGAGGGAACAGCTCAATCATATGGTTCATGAAAGAGTTGAGGATGAACTGGATCACATGAGGCAAGAGGCGATGGAGGAAGCGATCAATACTGCTATGCTTCTGTTATTAACTTTGCCTTTGAAAGTTTTAATGGACCATTACTGGAACAAATCCTACACCAAACGGATGCCAGAATTTATTAATTATGTTTTGTCCTATTATGAGCAGTGGCAGAAAGGAGAATTGGATATGGATGAATTAAGAAAGGAACTTTGGGAGTATGGTGGTGTCCGCCTGGAAGAAGTGGAGGACTGATTATGATGAATTAAATGAGCAGATAAAAGAGATTGTAGGGAATATTACTGGGAACAATGTATTAAGGTATATGTGGCAGACTGATGTGAAAGAAAAAAGCGATTAGTGTTGAAAATGAACAGTGCTTCTCTCAGGATAATGAGTTTTTCTGAAGCTATTTGGCTGTTTCAATTGAGTGCATTGGTGATAGCTTGAAGTAAAGGATATTATTAATGTTTAACGATGTTAAAATATAAGGAAAGGGGGGATAAAATATGGTGGATAAAGGTCTTACAGATCAGTTGAAAGGAAAAACTAAGAAGATTGTCGGGGATCTCACCGGAGATACTGTGACTAAAGCTGAGGGCTGGCTTGAGCAGGGCGTGGGAAAAACAAAAAAGGCGATTGCGGATGTTACAGATATCATTGAAGAAGTATCGGAAAAAGCAACAGAGAAACTTGATAAAAAGTGAAAAAAACGAAAGTAAAAGATGAAGAATAGAAACAATTAGGGGAAGAAAGAGTATGAGATAAAAGAGAAAATATCTTTTTATTGCAAAACATTATCGGTGCAATCAATTGGAATAGTTGAATGAGTTTTTGAAGATATTTAGAAAGGATGGCTGGAAAAAAGAATGAGGAAAATATTCTCAGACTGTAGACAACTAGCCTCCTAATAGAGTCTGTGAAAGTTTTTCTGTAATTAAAGATTTATAAGGTCTTCTATGATAAAATAAAAATCATAGGAGGCCTTTTTATTATGGCAAGAGAAAAGAAATCTGTACACAAAGTGCAAATGACGGATGGAAAGCGAAACATCATCCGGCAGCTTCTTGAGGAGTATGAGATTGAATCTGCCCAGGACATTCAGGATGCCCTCAAAGATCTACTGGGCGGTACCATCAAAGAGATGATGGAATCCGAGATGGACGAGCATCTTGGCTATCGCAAGTCAGAACGTTCCGATTGCGATGACTATCGCAATGGCTATAAAACCAAACAGGTGAATAGCAGCTATGGAAGCATGAAAGTCGAAGTCCCACAGGACCGTAACTCCACCTTTGAACCACAGGTGGTAAAGAAACGCCAGAAAGATATCTCTGATATCGATCAGAAGATCATATCCATGTACACTAAAGGGATGACAACACGGCAGATCTCGGAAACACTGGAGGATATCTACGGCTTCGAGGCCTCCGAAGGCTTCATTTCGGATGTGACGGATAAGCTTCTGCCCCAGATTGAAGACTGGCAGAACCGCCCCCTTTCCGATGTCTATCCGGTGCTTTATATCGATGCAATCCACTATTCTGTACGGGATAACGGCGTGATCCGTAAGCTGGCGGCCTATGTTGTACTGGGGATTAATTCAGATGGTTTAAAAGAGGTTCTGACCATCGAGGTTGGCGAAAATGAGAGTGCCAAGTACTGGCTTTCCGTTCTGAACGGTTTAAAAAACCGTGGAGTAAAAGACATCCTGCTCCTCTGTGCCGATGGACTGACAGGGATAAAGGAAGCGATAGCCGCTGCCTTTCCAAAGACGGAATACCAGAGGTGCATTGTCCATCAGGTGCGGAATACGTTAAAATACGTATCAGACAAGGACCGTAAGCTCTTTGCGGCAGATCTCAAAACGATTTACCAGGCGCCAACAGAAGAGAAGGCATTAGAAGCCTTGGAGCGGGGCACAAAAAAATGGTCAGAAAAGTACCCGAATTCCATGAAAAGCTGGCACCAGAACTGGGACGCGATCGTCCCCATCTTTAAGTTTTCAACGACTGTACGCAAGGTTATATATACCACGAACGCAATCGAAAGCCTGAACGCCACATACCGGAAGCTGAATCGTCAGAGGAGCGTGTTTCCAAGCGATACAGCCCTTTTAAAAGCTCTTTACTTGTCAACATTTGAAGCAACAAAGAAGTGGACGATGCCAATCCGGAACTGGGGCCAGGTATATGGGGAACTGAGCCTCATGTATGAGGGCCGACTGCCGATGTAAGAGAATCCAGGACCGTTCAAACCAGGCGGGAATCCGCCTGGTCTTGACATATGCAGTATTGTGCGGTATATATAAACCAAGGGCTGAACGCTCATAGAGAAGCTTTCAGCCCTGCCATTATCATAGAAGAGCTGCTTTTACAGAGATTTCTTCACACACTCTCCTAATAGGAGGCGGTTGTCTTTTTTCTGGCTCTTTGTCAATAGTTGGGGTGGGATTTGTTAAAATCCCGCCCCAATTCTATGAAAAGGGCCCTTTTTATGTTCAGTTCCAGGTTTTACTGATTTTGGGCATGCTAAATAAGCCTCCGCATTACCGACCTTTTTATCCTATGATGTACAGTGAAGTATCCGGGTTCGGAACCGTTTGAAATTCCGGATTCCGTAGCTGCTCCGTTTTAATACCTTTATCTTGTTGTAAATCCTTCTGTGGGACCATTTGTCAACCCGTATTTAAAGGCATTCAGTATTTCTTTTCGCCAGGCCCTGTAGGTCTTAGCACAGGCCTCAAATTCCTTGATCCCACAGCTCTGTGCATTCGCAATCCAGTCATCAAATTCCCTCTGCTGCTGACGATACGCTTCCATCTGGCAGATATCATAAAACCACTCTTTCATGCGGTGTGCCAGACGCAGCTCCTCGCTATAGTGAAGCATTAAATCACAGGCCTGTTTGTTCTCATCTTTCAGCTTTTTATAGCGGGTCAGAATGAGTTTCCGGCTGCGTTTATAATACTTACGCAGAGAAACCGGCATGGACCGCTGCAGCCGTTTGCGTACATTTTCAATCGCCCATGTCATCTGCCGGATGAAATGATATTTATCCACGATGATTGTAGCGTTTGGAAAGAAGGTCTGTGCAAGTTCGGTGTAGGGGCGCCACATATCTCAGACGAAGAACTTTACCTTGAGGCGTTCTTTCCTGGGAATGTTCCGCCAATAATCAGCCAGATGGCTCTGGGTCCGATCCGGGAGAATGTCGAGGATCCGGCGCTTTTTCGGATCAACCAGAATGCACTGATATTTACCGGTAGAAGCATTGCCTTTGAATTCGTCAATGGAAAGCGCTTGTGGAAGCTGGCCAGGCGGAGGATAGCAAATCGTGTCCAGAAGGCGGCAAACCGTCTGGACGGAAACACCGGTAAGCTCTGCGATCTGTTTTAAGGAAAAGGTCTGCCGGAGCAGGGAGACAATGTAAAATGCCAGCCTGCGGGTCCTGCGGTGGTAGCTGGGGAGGAACGAATAGGGTTCCGTGAACCGTTTGCGGCAGTATGGGCAGAGGTAGCGGCGTTTGCGAAGGAGCAGGATTACTTGTTTTCCCAGTAAGGGAATGTCCTGGACTTCTTGTAAACGGTAATCATGAATCCGTTTTGTTTTAGCCCCACAGCAGGGACAAGTCTGTTCTACCGGTTGGGACTGGATGAAAATTTTAATGAAAGAGTCTGCCTGAACCACTTTTTTAATAAAAACACCTTCCAAGTTAAGGAAAGCCTTGGTATAATTAGGGTACATCTATAAGGGGTCACCTCCGTAACATTAAACTTTGGTCGGGATAATGCGTTTAGGAGGCTTCTTATAGATGTATTTTATTACAACGAAAAGAATGTTGGAAGTGTGCTTTTCAGCACACCCCAACATTCAGTATAGAACCCATCTTTTATGCAGAAGAAAAGGAGAACGCCTATGATTAAGAAGAAACTTGCGATACAAATCGCCCAAAGAATTGGAAATGGACGGGAGGAAACAACGAAGTTACTGGATGTTTTATGTGAGGTGCTGGGAGATACTCTGGACGCTGGCGTGTTTGTCCATCTTACGGGGCTGGGGAGACTTACCGTGCGGGAATATCCAGCCCAAAAGGGATTTGATCCTCGAACAAGAGGATTCATCAATATGGCTGCCAAGAAATCCCCAGTATTCAAGGCAAACAAAAGCCTGAAAGGAAAGTCCAATGAAGCGGGGGCTTGACTCAATGGGCTCCGCACGTCCTAGGTGGGGACGCTCTAGGGGACGTAATAAGCATCCGTGGTATGTGACGCTGGGGGGACTGTCCAGTTGTGTAATGCTGGTCGTGTCTCTGTTCATGCTGGGGCATTCACTATTGGGACTGGAGAAATCACAAGTGGTATTTACAACTTTAACTACCCGTGTGGAAGAAGAACGAAAGCGCCCAAAACCAACCACAACTATAGAACTTGTAACAGAGGACACACACGCTTCCTCACCATATGCGGTTCTGAAAGAAGAAAACGGCAATCTGTTTGGCTGGGTGAAAATTGCCGGAACAAAGTTGGACTATCCGGTGATGTATACGCCTGAAGAGCCGGAATACTATCTGCATCGGGCTTTCGACAAAAGTAGCTCTGTCAGCGGTGTTCCCTTCTTGGATGGAAACTACATTGATGGAGGAAAGAACTATCTTATCTACGGTCATAACATGAAAAACGGTACCATGTTTCATACTCTACTGAACTATGTAAAAGCAGATTTTTGGAAGGAACACCCCACCATTACCTTCGATACTCTATAAGATAATGGCACGTATACCGTTATCGGGGTGTTCTATTCCAGAGTGTATTACCAGGATGAAACGGACGTGTTCCGCTTTTATGCCTATCAAGATCTGAGCGATCCAGTTTTGTTCTCCGAGTACGTGGACAACGTGACGGCGGCCTCTTTGTATGATACGGGGGAAACAGCAAAGTATGGGGACACGCTTCTGACTTTGGTGACATGTAGCTATCACGCGGAAAATGGGCGGTTTGTTGTGGTGGCCCGGAAATGTTGATTGATATATTTGCAAGTGAGGGCTATATCTGGGGAAATTAGAAGGATATCCAGCTATCAAACAGATGCGATTGTAAATTTTCACTTGAAAAATAAGGAGTTTATTAGGGGTATGAAAAAATACATTGAGATTATTCGATGCATTGCGGAAGAGATTTGCGTTTTTGTTCCAGGAATTTAAAAGCATTTATATCTCATTCAGCGGCAGCAAGGATAGCGATGTTCTTTTGAATTTGCTGCTGTATTACTGGAATAATCATGCTTCAGATCGTGTGATTGGCGTATTCCATCAGGATTTTGAGGCGCAGTATACCGTGACTACGGACTATATTACCCGCACTTTTAAGCGCCTGGAAAACGAATACGGCATAGAGCTTTACTGGGTCTGACTTCCTATGGTAACACGGACAGCGCTGAGTAGTTACGAAATGTATTGGTATCCTTGGGATGATACAAAGCAGGATATATGGGTGCGTCAGATACCAAAGTATTCCTATGTCATTAATCTGACGAAGCCGTTTGCCTACTATCGCTACAGGATGCATCAGAGAGATTTTGCAAAGCATTTTGGCCGATTCTACAAGGAGGAGCATGGGTATGGCAGGACGGTCTGCCTGCTTGGTATGCGAGCGGATGAGCCTCTGCAGCGGTACAGCGGATTTGTTAATAAAAAATATAGGTATCATAATGAGGGCTGGATTTCCAAGCAATTCAAAGATGTATGGTGTGCTTCAACTTTATACGACTGGTCAAACTCCGATGTGTGGTGCGCGAATTATTGATTTGATTATGACTACAATAATTTATATGATCTCTTTTAAATCAAGACCGGTTAGTAGAGTGAATCTATGGTATGTTCAGATGATATGGGGAAAGAACAGAATCTTTGTGAACAACTCAGAGAGATTGACATCAGGAGTGACTGATTTAATCATTAGGAAGCTGATATGGCGCGGTATATATGACCAGCTGGGCTAGCGCGAGAGAGGGCAGGACATTGATGGCCGCTTCCCGGCTCCCAAGAGCGAGGAGATATTGGATTGTGTTCTGCTGGAGGTAGAACTGGCGGTTGAGCTGCTGTCAACTCTGCAAGAGCAGGAACCTACGGAACCGGCAGTTGGAATCGTCCTGGGCTGGGAGCTACCAGTCCAGGCGGTGGTGAGTGGATTGGAAACGCCCCGCTCTTATTTGGAGCTGGTGCAGGAGGAGCATACCCCGTTGTAAGGGATGACTTGATGGGCCGCGCCCCATAAGAACTAAGCAAGGAAAATGTTGGTGGAAGGACATCACGGCCAGGCTGGACGACAGGGATGCATATACCGCTTTGGAAAAAGGAAGCAAGAAGGAATAACCTTTGGAGAAGACATCTTTTCGGGACTAATGGAGGAAAATCATGTTGGCAAAGAAGTTTAAAAGTGTCCTGTGTCAACTGGGCATGGAGCGACTGGAACACCCACTGTTTTACCATGCGCCAGTGGGAATCCGGTTCAGAATAGGTGGGGAAGAGACGATATACTTAGATGGAAAAATCAATTCTGACTATGTTCAGGGTGCGCTGGATCGGGCGGCTGCGATTTACCGGAGCCTTCCGAATCCACCAGATATCCTACGGATCGATGGATATCCCGAAAAAGAAACAGATGAGTCTGTACTGACTATGGTTCGGAAGATGTCCGGGCTTCCTGTCCCCCAGGAGCAGGAAGCATCCGTAGGATTGGATGAAGATGGCGATGCCCATAGGCAGATTCGCTTTTATTGGGACCTTAGGCGTGTTTTGTTCTGTCCAGAACAGCTTATTCGGGAAATTATCCTGGGAGACATCGGCGGTTGGTCCGGCTTTACGTCTAATGTTTATCTGGCAGGCCCTGGTCCCTACCTCTACCATCTGTACGATGACCGGGGGCTGGATGTGCTGGGCAGTTCACAGGAACTGCTGCTGCCTCTCTACCGCCAATTTCATAGCTGGATTTTAGAGTATGATCTGGAGCAGATTGATCGCCTGTTTGCTTCAGAAGACTAACCACCCTGACAGAAATTTATCAGTGATGGCCGACTTTTTTCGCTATAGCTGGATTCTACAGAGAGGCGAGCGGGTATTCAACCTTGGAGTGGACACGAAGAAGGGGTGGAATCTGAAGTTATTCAACGACATCCTACGGGGCAGTTTTGGGAAGATCAGCGGCCATGGAATTACCCTGGGCGGTATTATTGTGAATTCCGGTAATTTCGGCTGGAAAGCCAGTGGTAAAACAACTCCTATCGAAAAAAACACTCCTAGCTATCATGGGGACTCGTTTGTGGAAGCGGCAGCCCCGGCGGCCTTTGTCACCTATATCCATGCCATTCTTCTTCGCGATAAAGGTGCAACTCTTTCCCACTTCAACGCATTTCTGTTTTTGTAGGGCATGGAACCGCCTTTCTCTACGCCTGGAACGTCACGCAGAAAATACAAAGAAAATGATGGACTATCTAGACCATCATCCACAGGTGGAAAAAGTCAATCATCTCAGCCTGCCGGCTCATCCTAATCACGCATTGTACACAAAGTATTTCCCAAATGGAGGAGCCAGTATCTTCACCTTTTAGATTAAGGGTGGCCAGGAGAAATCCTGGAGGTTTATGGACAATCTATAAATTTTCTCCCTGCTTGCAATGTAGCCGATGTAAAGAGCCTCGTAATCCACCCTGCCAGTATCACCCATTCCCAACTCTTCCCGGAAGAATTGTTGGAACAGGGCATTAAGCAGAATACAATCCGCCTGTCCATCGGCACAGAGCATATTGATGATATTATTGCAGACTTAGAGAATAGGTTTGCTTCATTAAAATAAGTGATGTGAATGAAATTGAGGTAAAAGGGAGTCAGGCTTGAGCTGGGAAATTATCGGGAAATATTTGCCGTTGTACCTTTCTGGTTTCACTGAAATGCAGCCGGACAACATAATAGGTAGTATCCCAATCTTTTTTACTAATGCGGGCGTGTTCTTTTTCCCTACGCCGGTCTGGGGGTTCCACTATCATTTCAGAGGATTTTTTCTCGGTGCTTAAAGGGTCATATACTTCTTTATCGGGCACAGCCCACCGGAGATGAGTTGTCAAGGGCATTTTAATCAAGTTTTCAAAAATTCAAAAATGGCAGCCTTTCAATCTACGCTATTTCCAGGATTTTCCCTCGATTTTTCTGCGTCTTTTGCATATAATAAGAGTAGGGAAAATCCTACTTTCCATGTTTCAGAAAGGTGGTGTAAAATCATATTAGCAAATACGTTTGTAGACAATGCAAAAGTCATGGCAAAGGGGCAGGTCACAATTCCCAAAGATATTCGGGAAGTACTCGGCGTGGCAAGTGGTGATCGCATTACGTTTATCGTTGAGGGAAACACCGTCCGCATAGTTAATTCTGCTGTCTACGCTATGCAGGTGCTTCAAAAGGAGATAGCCGGAGAAGCGGAACGCGCTGGCTTAACCTCCGATGATGATGTCATGGAGTTTGTGAAAGAATTGAGAAATGAGGATGAGAACGAATGAGGGGGTTGATTGATACCAATGTCCTGAGCTCTGCCGCTTTAAACGCAAACGGCATTCCCTTTCAGGCGTATGTAAAAGCGGTGTCCTATCCCAATCATGGGCTGATCTGTGAGCAGAACGTGGACGAAATGAAGCGGGTATTTAGTAAGACAAATTCTAAAACTAATATCTTCCCATAATAAAAACTACCTTTTTCTTAAAACTATAGCAGTATCTCTCCTTAGTGAGCTACTGCTATAAATATATCCTATAATTAATAAATTTGTTGTGAATTATTTACAACTTGAGAGTTTTACTATTCGATAAATCTAAAGTAACGGTTGCTGTTTCAAAGTGTATTTCAAATACTATCAGTGATTTCCCACCATATTCTATTGTTTCTCGATAATCAGGTATCTTCTCGCAAAAACAATCTGCCAAATCAAAAATATTTTTTTTACTCTTTATAGCAGTTCCCCTCACTTTTATATGCTCGTTTTCTTTTTTGGGAATTGTTGTAAAGGCAACATTTTGATTTTGTTTCATTTCTTTTACTTTATCGTTATTTTTAAATGTTGCAAAGTATACAATATTATTTTCTGGATTGAAATAATAATTGACAACTCTAACATTTGGAATGCCGTCTGTTCCGATTGTTGCCAATGCAAGGTCAGTCTGTTCTGCCATCATTTTTTGAAATTCTTTTAGTGTATCCATAGAAATCCTCCTTTTATTATTGATACGTAAATAGTATAATATAAAAAGGTATCAGAACATGACATCATTTAGCGAAATAAGGAGGTTTAAACAAATGCGTAAATCAACACGATTGAATGACATGATGATTTTTTTAAATGATAAAAGTTATTTTAACTTGAAAGATATTATGCAAGAGTACGGAATATCTAAAAGTACAGCAATTCGAGATATACAATCTTTAGAAGAAATCGGTATGCCCATATTTTCGGAAACTGGAAGAAATGGACGTTATGGGATTTTGAAAAATAGACTTCTTTCACCAATTATTTTTACTGTTGATGAAATGTATGCTTTGTATTTTGCTATGCTAACTTTAAACGCCTATGAATCGACTCCTTTTCATTTAAGTATTGAAAAGTTAAAGAAAAAGTTTGAAACTTGCTTGTCTGATGAACTTATTAAAACTATTAATAAGATGGAACATACATTAAGCCTTGAGGGGACTAAGCATTATAATAGTAGCCCTTTACTAAAAGATATTTTAGAAATGGCAGTAAAAGATACGGTGTGCTGTATCTCTTATAAAAAAGGCGAATTCGTATCAGAAGTACAAGTGCAGTTTTTTAATATATCTTCATCTTTTGGACAATGGTATGTTACAGGTTTTAATTATGACAGGCAAAGAGTTCAAGTTTTCCGTTGTGATAAAATTATCGATATTTCAGAAAGTGAGTGCTATATACCGAAGCCAAGGCAAGAACTTCTAAATCGTTCGACAAATATATTTAAGTCTGAAAATGCTACAGATTTTGAAGTTCAAATATTAGATAAAGGAGTGGATTTATTTTATAAAGAAAATTATCCCTCAATGGAATTAGTCAAATATGATGGACAATATAAAATAAAAGGATTTTACAACGTAGGGGAAGAAAGATTTATTGCTGATTATTTCCTTTCATATGGAAAATTGATTAAGTCTATTTATCCAGAGCATTTAAAAAAACTTGTATCGAAACGAGCAAAAGAATTGTACCAATATTACGATAATCTATAAAAATAAGGCATATAATTTTATGTGTTTGTATGCTTATGAATTTATTTTACAATCTTCCAGTTGCTATCCTTATATAGCACAAGTTCAAACTGTGATACCTATGTTGTCTTTGTCTGATTATCAATGAATTTCATGGCAACTTTGACTTTCACATTATTCTCATGGCAATAAAATTCCCCTTTATTCCTCTTGATTATCTCAAAACAGCAAAGAAAAAGTCCTGTCAAGAGTCTTACCAACGTAGGTGGTGCTTGCACTCTTGATCGGACTTTTTGTTTGTTGTATCTTCTGTGAGAGGATAAAGGATATTCATCTTGAACATCAAAATATTCATATTTACAATAACCTTGCGTTTGGCGAATGGAACATACGGGGGCATGCGCTTGTGTCCCTCTGTGCTTTCCCCGAACATATCAAGGCTGTAAAACTCATCATAGCGGTCTAAAATCTTCTGAAATTTCAAATGCTTGACAAACTCTTTGATTGGGTAAAGGTTGGACGCTGTGATGTCTTTGCCATTGATATAATCTGTGACATATTCCCTTAACTGTTCTAATTCGTATTCCAGCCATTCTTCCTCGCTGTCAAAGAAGTTTCATAATGACCGTGTTTCAATTCAGCACTTAATCGTTCTTCCCCTCTGACAGACTTCTTTCTCTATATGAGAAGCAAATTTCCATGTACCTGACAGCATTTCATTCGGTGCAACTTCTAACACAACCATTATCTTTTCCAGTGTTTCAAAGGTAGGATAATACACACCTCTTTCAATCTTGGAAAGACTTTGTAGGTTGATACCGATAGCATCGGCAAGTTCTTGCTGCTTCATCCCTTTTAGTTTCCTGAACGTCTGTATATTTGGTCCAAAATGCTTATCATTCATAGAACATCTTCTCCTTTCAATTGCTTTATAAGCTTATGATGATTATTAATATTGAAAATTCAAGAAAAAGTTCTTAAAAAGTAATTCTATTGGCGTTATTATCATAGCAGATAGAGCGATTGAAAACAATGAGGTCAATCACACGACTGAGTAAGCATTTAGAGAAGATATTTTCACTTTGATAGCATAAATGAGCATGGACTGTCAGACTGAAAATCGTGGTTTCCAAAAGGGGCTGGCTGGACGGGGCACATCCTCCAGACGTGTTTCGGACAGACAGTTCCTTTTGGAAAGGGAACGCCGTAGGCGTTGGGCAAGGACGTATATGTAACACTGCCCTGCGTATACATGTTATAGTACCTAGAAACTGTGATAGATAAAGGAAAATTTGCAATTTATCCCCCGTAAAAAATCAGGAAGTACGAAAGGCGTAATGCAGTATCGTAACACACGAAAATTTATCCGTTAAGATTGATTACATCAGCATTGTATTTGAAACTGCAACCGCTGAAGATGTAATCACACACATTTTAGATTTACTGCCTGACATTTTCAATGTTTATCCAGCAACCGTAAAATTCAAGACATATCAGACACGCCGGGAGATTGGAGATATTTATGTATCGGGCGATGCAAAAAAGATAGAGGACAATACAAAAGGACTTGGCTGTTATCTTGTGATGACGGACAAAGGGTGTGATGATATTTTTTAAATCCTCGACAGCAGAAATTTAACTTTTGGAGATATGTTCAGACGCTGTGAAAGAAGATACGGGCTGTATAACTTTCATTTTACAAGGCTTGATGTTGCCATAGATGATAAGAACGAAAAACCATTCTTTACCTTAGAGCAGATAAAGAAGAAATGCGAAAAAGAGGAATTTATAGCAAACAGTGAGGGCTATCACTTTGACGAAAGCAAGTTTGATGATTTTGATACCGCAAAGACGGGTTATATCGGTGCTGGAAAGTCGGGATTGTTCTACCGTTTTTATGACAAAGACAAGGAAGTTTGTTTAAAATACAACAAGACGCTTGATGAAGTCGGCAGTTGGAAAAGGACAGAAATGTAACTGCGTGATGATAAGGCTCATGACTTTGCCATGACATCCATGACATTTAAGGATAGACAGGTGGAACTTGGAGAACTGGCTTTCGGTTTGCTGGCTGATAATATACGCTTTGTTGTGCCAAATAAAAATGAAAGAAATAAGAGTAGATGAAAAACGTGTCGGTTTTGGGAACGCTTTTTAGGGGCTGTGGAAGTCTTGAAACTGTATATACCCAAACAACACAATTCCTACAATACCATTAACAACCATAAACGCTCGTTAAAAGCGTCATTCTACATAGCCATACAAGATGATTATGTGAGGAAGAACCCCTTTGATTTCTAGATGGGAGTCAAGACCACCGGCTTAGCTGGTGGTCTTGACTGATACAGAGATTGGAAGAGTAATAGTTATAATTGCCATCCGGTGGCTTCTACACAGAATTTAAGGAAATTCCGGTAAATTCCGTCCTTTTTACTGAGCTGCTCATGGGTGCCCTTTTGCTTGACTTGCCCATTATCAATCACAATAATCTGGTCAGCTTTTTGTACAGTACTCAATCGGTGGGCTATGGAAATTAAAGTCTTATTTTTAGTCAGCTCCTCAATCGCAGATAAAAGAGCCTGTTCATTTTCAGGGTCAACACTGGAGGTCGCTTCATCTAAAATGACAATGGGTGCGTCTTTTAAAATTGCCCGTGCAATGGAGATTCTTTGTTTTTCGCCGCCAGATAATGTAGATCCGCTTTCGCCAATTATAGTCTGATATCCATCCGGCAAAGCCATAATAAAGTCATGACAGCAGGCTCTTTTTGCTGCCTCCATTACTTCTTCAAGTGACGCATCAGGCTTCCCAAACTTAATATTATTTTCGATTGTGTCATGGAATAGATAAACCTTTTGGAAAACCATACTGATACAGTCAAGCACACTGTCAGCGGTATAGTCTTTCACATTTTGGCCGCCAATACACACAGAGCCTTCCTGAACGTCCCAGAAACGAGCGATTAAGTTACATAATGTCGTTTTACCGCTTCCTGACGGACCTACAATCGCACATGTAGTATGTTCTGGTATGTTTAAGGAAATGTGGTCAATAATTCTGCGGGAACCATAGCCAAATGATACATCTTTTAATGAAATCTCATAATTGGAAGGATGGAGTTTATCTGTAGTGGTGTCCATCTGGGGAATATTTGTCACTTCCTCCAAACGGTCTAATTCGGTATTTATTTTCTTGCTCAAGAATGCACTGTTTCCCATAGTTTCCAAATCAGAATAAACGGTGAATGCACAAAACAAAAATGTCATACAGAATGGTAGGGAAATTTTTCCGTCCATGTATAAGATACCAGCAATAGCGATTAAGACGCAGCTCATCAATTTATAGACAAGGCCATATAGCCGGAGAACACCTGCGGTTGCCTTTTCCTGCGAATAATCAGCGTCCCATTTCTTTTGAAATGCGGTGTGTACCTCTTGCTGGCCGCTTTTGCCGTTTGAAAATGAACGGAGAACAGCAATCCCACGTATGTACTCTAAACATTTATTAACCAGATTTTCCTGGGCAGCCTGATAAATTGGCGAATGTTCTGCGGCCCGCTGTCTGACCAGGCGTAATACTGTCAGGCCAATTACTAAGCCTATCATACTTAGTGTCCCTATTATTGGATTAAAAAAGAACATCATGAAAGACATAAGGAATGCCATGGCAACACCACTGGTCATCTGTTCGATAGCCATCATTGAGTAACCTTCCAGATCCGCTATGGTAGTGGTTAAAATTGTTTGGATGGTTCCAAGGTTCTGCTCTGAAAAATAACCCATAGGTGCTTGTTTTAATCGCTCACCAATTTCTAAACGGTAATCACGGAAAATATCATAACCGGTTCCGCTCATGGTACGGTCACTCATCCATTGGAAAAAGAAACGTCCAAGAATACTAATAAGAATGATAATTACAGCTTTTAAAATTATTGAGGAGGTCAGTGTATCAAGGTTCAACATGATTAAAAATACACTGAGCATCATAAAGCTTTGAAAAAAGGATTTTAAAATATTGCACAGTATTCCAACTGTTATTTTTTTTCTGCTGGAGCCGGCGATTTGATAAATACGAGAAATCATTTCAAACATCTAAGATTCTCCTTTCGTTTTGGAAGTTACCGCATCTGAATAATTCTCCCACATTTCCTTATAAAGAGGGCAGTTCTCTAACAGTTCATTTTGCGTTCCGCATCCGGCTATTTTCCCATCAGCTACAACAAGGATTTGATCGGCATTGCGGATTGTATTCAGACGATGTGCAACAACAATTAGGGTTTTCCCGGAAATTAACTTACTGATTGCTTCTTGTATCAGTGCTTCATTTTCCGGGTCTGCATAGGCAGTTGCTTCATCAAGAATAACCACGGAAGCTTTTTTTAGCATGGCACGCGCTATGGTGATACGTTGGCGTTCTCCACCAGATAGGCGGTCTCCGGCATCTCCGGCCATAGTGTCGTAGCCTTTTTCTAATTGCATGATAAAATCATGGCAGTTTGCAGCTTTTGCAACGGTTTCTATTTGTTCGTCCGTTGCGGCTGGATTTCCCATGCGGATATTATCACGGATGGTTTTATCAAAAAGAAAGTTATCCTGTGCAACATAACTGATTTCTCCCATCAGCTGCTCAAAGGGGATGTTGCGAATATCCTGTGAACCAAAAAGCACAGTCCCGGAGGTGGCATCCCAAAACCCCGCCATTAATTTGGCTATGGTAGATTTACCAGATCCGGATGGGCCGACAATCGCTGTCATTGATTTCGGTGACGTCTTAAATGAGATATCGTGCAGCACTTCACTTTTGTTATAACCAAAGCAAACGTGACTAAATTCAAATGTCGGTTCTGTGAGAGTAACCGGGTCCGCAGGCCGCTGCAGTTCAGGAGTTTTTAAGAAGGCAGTAACTTGTTCAAGGTTTCCTTTGATCATACTCACCTGCTCCATGGCTTCCGATACTTTCATCAGCGGCCCTGTAAAGCCAAGGGGGACAATAAGACATATCATCAGAACCGGTAAAGTAATCGAACCATTCATAAAAAGCAAAGCACCGATAGGAAGCGTGCCAAGTAAGGTGGAGGGAAGGACTGCGCGAGCGGCCGCATTCCATAGCCAGCACTCGCTCCACCATTCCATGGTGCAGTCGTGGAAGTAATTGACAGCTTTTGAGTATTGACCATAGGACGAGCTGGACCGGTTAAAAGCTTTAATGACCTGAATACCATTTACATATTCCACAAGAGAACTGTTCATTTCATTCGCAGAACACATATAGTTTTCCATACGGGAGGCATATCCGCGCATCATGGCAGCGAAAAACAAACCTCCCAACGGGACAGTAATTAAAGAGGCCAGCCCCATACGCCAATCCAAAATAAAGATTAATAGAATACTGCATAGCGGTGCTGTAATGTGGGACGGAAGTTCAGGCATAAAATGGGCCATAGAATCCTCTAGCTTTGCTACATTATCTACAATTAAGTTTTTAAAACTGCCGGAAGGGGTTTCCAACATGACGCCCATGGGAACCTTCGCCATTTTATCGGCAATTTTTTCACGTATATTTTGTAAAATAGTAAAGGAAATACGGTGGGACAGAAGGGACGACCTCCATATAAGGAATGTCTTAATGCACTGGCAAAGTGCCGCGATTCCCGCCAATATCACCGTATCTTTAGTAGTAGCTGTTCCGAAATAGAGTGAATCTGCCAACATAGCCAGCATAAGGAATGGAACCATACCAAATAGTTCCCCTAAAACGGCCATAAGAATGGAAAATTTCATTTTCCCCTTGCTACTGCCAACAAACATAAAAAGCTGTCGGATTGCCCCCGGTTCTTTTGATTTCATATAAACATCTTCCTTTCTGCTAATCAGAATTGGTAAATGGGTATTGATTTTTTAGGAAAAGGGTGGTAAAATCTATATTACAGCGTAATATTACAGTGTAATATAGTATAGAATGGAGGGGAGGAAATGTCAAGGGATTTCCAGCAAACTCATGAAAAGCTTTTGGCCTGTGCAAAGAAACACTTCTTAGAATTTGGCTTTGAAAGAGCCAGTATTAGGGAAATCTGTAAAGACGCAAATGTAACCAATGGTGCCTTTTACAATCATTTTGCTGATAAGGAAGCTTTATTTGGTTCTTTAGTGGAATCAGTTGTTCAGACAATCCAAAAGATATATTCAGAATCAATAGATAAGCATTTTGATTTAGTAAAAACAGATGAGCTTAAGAATTTGTGGAGGCTGTCAGAAAGCACGATTATCCAGATAATTGAATATATTTATGAGAATTTTGATGTATTCAGGCTGCTTCTGATGTACTCGTCAGGAACAAAGTATGCAGGCTTTTTAGACGACTTGGTACGCGCAGATGTGCAGGAGACAATAAAACTCATTGCAGAATTAAAAGCACGCGGTGTACCTGTCAATGATTTAGATGAGGACGAGTGGCATATGTTGGTCCATTCTTACTATGCTTCAATTGCGGAAATTGTTATGCACAATTATCCAAAGCCAGCTGCATTGAAGTATGCCCATACGCTATCGGTATTTTTCAGCTCGGGCTGGCAAACTGTTTTGGGGATTTAATCCCCAAAAAATTTCCCTGACGGTTAGCTGCATCTAACTATAAAACATGAAATTAGTCATAACGAAAGGACGATTAAAATGCAAAAATCTAATAAACTAAATGGAAAAGATCTTATCAATGTAGGAATTTATACTGCCATGACTCTTGTAATATTTTTTGTTTTCGGATTACTGACCTCACTGCCTGTAATATATCCATTCCTCCTGTTTATCTGGCCGTTTGTATGTGGCATTCCTATGATGCTGTACTACACAAAAATCCAAAAATTTGGGATGCTGACAATTACAGGTGTCATCTGCGGTCTGTTTTTCTTTCTTATAGGCTATACATGGATTGGGCTGGTGGGGTGGACACTGGGCGGAATTCTTGCTGATATTGTGTTAAAGGCCGGCCAGTATAAAAGCTTTAAAGTTACCTTCCTAAGCTATGCGTGTTTTTGTCTTGGGATGATGGGATGCCCTGCGAATCTTTGGATTGCCGGTCAGTCCTACTGGGAAAATATTCACAGCTCCATGGGGGACCAGTACGCAGAAACATTACAATCTATGATGCCATCATGGATGATGTATGCAGGATTTTTGATTTTGTTTGTCGGCGGGATTTGCGGTGCTTTGCTCGGTCATAAAATGCTGAAGAAGCACTTTGAGAGGGCGGGTATTGTTTGATGCACATGCTTGCTGTTACAGAGACGAAAGGATTCCATTTAGACCCACGGACAAAATTACTGCTGATGGCCGTTGTAGCTACCGCCGAGTTTTTATACGGCCATACTGCTTTTATGCTTGCAGTGGCTTTGATACCTTTTATTCTATTACTTACAAACAGGCAGTATAAGGCAGCAACCATTTTTATAGTTCTGTTTGTAGCTGCTTTGGTGGTTAAGGAAATCCAAAACTCAATTCGTTTTCATATGGTTGTCAATATGGTTGTAGTTTTATTGGTGGGATTGGTTTTAAGGCTTTTTCCTGCTTTTGCAATGGGAAATTACATAATTAAGTCTACTACTGCCAGTGAGTGTATTACATCACTGAGCAGAATGCATATCGGTAGGAATATTACCATTCCTCTTTCTGTATTATTTCGCTTTTTACCTACCATGCAGGAAGAGTCAGCAGCTATTAAAGACGCTATGAGAATGAGGGAAATCCAGTTTGGTACGAAAAAATTTTGGCAGAATCCAATGGCACTGCTTGAATATCGTTTCATACCGCTTATGATTTCGGTTGTAAAGATTGGTGATGAACTGTCTGCAGCAGCATTAACCCGTGGGTTGGATAATCCAGCGGATCGGTCAAGTATAACGAGAGTTGGATTTACCTGTTACGATGCCATTGCGGTAGTAATTTCAGGCGTTATGCTGTTTGTCACCTTATTTATTATTAAATGGTAGAAGGGGAAGTGAAATGATAGAAATAAAAGATGTGTCCTTTACCTATGAAAGCGGAGAATCAGAGAATAGCCTGCGTAATATTAATTTGAAAATCAAAGATGGAGAGACTGTTTTACTGTGTGGTGAATCTGGTTGCGGTAAAACAACTTTGACACGCCTGATTAACGGATTGATTCCACATTATTATAATGGACAGTTAACGGGACAGATTTATTTGGATGGGAAAGAGGTAAAGGATTATCAGCTATATCAGATTGCTCCCATGGTTGGCTCTGTATTTCAAAACCCGAGAACACAGTTCTACAATGTAGATACGACAAGCGAGATTGTGTTTGGATGCGAAAATATGGGGTTGCCGGTGCAGGAAATGCTGGCAAGGCTTGAGAATACAACAAAATGCCTTAAATTAGAAAATCTGCTTGGACGGAGCCTGTTTGCTTTATCTGGTGGAGAAAAGCAGAAGATAGCCTGTGCATCGGCAGATGCTATCTGCCCGAATACTTTTGTTTTGGATGAACCGTCCTCTAATTTGGATATTTCTTCGATAAAAGATTTAACAGAAGTAATTCGCCAATGGCAATCTGAAAATAAAACAGTAATTGTTGCCGAACACCGCCTTTATTACCTGGCTCCATATGCGGACCGAATCATATATATGAAGCGCGGAGAGATATGTAATGAATATACAAGAGAGGAATTTTTGGGACTAGACCCAAAAGAGTTAAAGAAAATGGGATTACGTGCATTAAATCCATTTGACTTGATGCCTGAAAAAACCCCTGAAGCAAATGAAAAAAGCCTGCAGATTGATAATTTTTGGTTTTCATATGAAAAACGGGGATATCCGATTGTAAACATACCGGATTTAACATTGCCGCAGGGAGAAATCATTGGAATCATTGGTGACAATGGAGCTGGTAAATCCTCTTTTGCCAGATGTCTATGCGGATTAGATAAATCTTCAAAGGGCACTTTGAAATTAAATGGCAATGCCCTTAATGCGAAGAAGCGCCGGCATATTTCCTATATGGTAATGCAGGATGTAAATCACCAGCTTTTTACAGAAGATGTTCTTGATGAACTTTTGCTGAGTATGGATGGAGAAAATGAGGAAGAGGACAAGGTTCGGGCACAAGAAATTTTGGCCGGGCTTGATTTGTCGGATAAACTGAAACTGCACCCAATGTCATTATCCGGTGGAGAGAAGCAGCGAGTTGCTATTGGCAGTGCGGTTGCATCTGGAAAAGAAATAATCATATTTGATGAACCCACCAGCGGGTTGGATTATAGACATATGCTTGAGGTTTCAGAAAAATTAATACAGCTAAAAGAAATGAAAAAAACGTTGTTTCTGATAACGCATGATCCTGAACTGATATACAAATGCTGTACACATCTTATGTTTATTGAGCATGGCCGTATATTATGGCATCGGCCTATGGATAACGAGGCTGTAAGACTTTTACAGGAATTTTTCTCCCACGAAAAGGGTAGTTCAGCAATGGCTATATAAAAACGAATGAGTACTTTGAAGTGAGCTGAGAGAAATGTTATATGTCATAAGGACTAAAGAGAACTTATTTCGGATAAAGAAAATGTAAGAGTAAGCTGTAAGTTAATATAATGATTCAGGCCGCAGTACTTTTTATAATAGATGACAATGTCGATTTATCAAAAAGTCTGCGGCAATTATTTTATAAATTTGTTAAAAAGTTATTTTGGGAGGAAACGTATGACCATAAAAAATCGGTATTTTCCATTTGTGTCCGAAAATGTAGCTGACAGTAATAAGGGGACTATCTTGTTTTGCTTTCATCATGCAGGAGGAACGGCGACAACATATCGGCCGTGGACTTTGAAATCTAATGATTCAGTGATCATTATGTGTGTCGAGCTGCCTGGAAAGGGAACCAGGCGGACTGAAAGAATGGCTGTTGATTTTAATGAGATTCTGCCGGAACTGTCATTGCAAATTGCTGATGTTAGCTGCGGCAGAAAAATTGTCCTGTATGGGCACAGTATGGGGGCAGCAATGGCGTTTTATACGGCACATTATTTGTGGAATCAATTAGACAGAAAATGTGAAAAAATAATTGTTGCCGGGCGTCAGGCTCCGGATCAGGAAAATCCCTATGAATTTAAGACCTATATGAATGATGATGCTTTAATTGAGGAGTTAGTTCGGTATAATGCCACACCAAAGGAAGTGCTAGAAAATAAAGAGCTGCTGAATTTTATTCTTCCGGGTCTGCGTCAGGATTATATATTAAATGAAAGTCTGGTTTATCATGGAGAAGTGTTGGATATACCGATAGTAGCGCATACTGGAAGCCAGGATTACGAGGCAAATGCAGAGATAATGAATTTGTGGAAACATATGACAACCAATATCTTTCAGTTGAATTTGTTCGAGGGTTCCCATTTCTTTGTTACAGATTTAGGCAATAAGTATAGGGATATTGTGATACAGGAAGCAATTAATAAACGGGAGGATTAAGCCTATGAAGGAAAACATTTCGATTATAAAAGGGATGGACACGTTAAGAACAATTGCAGAGGAACGGAAGGTATCGGTTAATGTACTGCTAAAGGGAATCGCAGTGGAAATATATTATCGTTGGTTTGCAAATGAAACAGCAATAGAATATGTGACGCTGAATGATTTGATTAGTGAGGTAATCGACAGGTCTAAGGATAAAGATACCATAGTTATCAATGATTACGTGTGCAGTGTAATGTGCAACAATGATAAGGCTGTTCTGTGCATTGAGTGTGAGCAGTTGGAATGTGATATGATGGAAGGCTTGAGTGCTTTTACTGAGGAAATTATTTTGGAGTGGGCAGATTTAGCTGATAATGCTCCAATGGTCCACCAAATTCCGAGAAATCAGATGGCTGTCAGGAAGAACAGGAATAGGACGAAAAAAACATTTTCAGATGAATGCCTACATCATGGATTTTTTGAAAATGCGGCAAATGCGCCTGGGAAAGCAGCACTTATATATTACAAGAATGGAAATAAAGAAGAAATTAGTTATTCCTGCTTACAGGATATGATTTTAAAGTTAGCTGGATATTTAAAGGAAAATGATGTAAAAAGCGGAACGCTGGTCGGTGTAAGTATACCCAAAGGCATTAATCAGGTTATTGCCGTTTATGGTATTTTGGCGGCAGGAGCAACATATGTGCCTATTGGCGTTCACCAGCCTGTAGAAAGAAAAAAGAAAATTATAGATACTGGAAGAATAAGGTATATCGTAACAAGCAATGAAATGAGGTCAGAAGAAGATTTAGGAGTATCTGTGATCTGCCTTGAAGCGGTTCTTCAGAAAGCGTTACCGGCAAAAGAACCTGGCTTTCCCGAAACGAACCAACCGGCTTATATTATTTTTACATCGGGTACAACTGGTATACCTAAAGGTGTGGTTATCTCCCATAGTGAGGCCCATAATACAATAGCCGATATAAATCAACGATTTAATATAGGTAGGAATCATACTGGGATCGCTATTTCAGACTTGGATTTTGATTTATCTGTTTATGATATTTTTGGATTGTTATCAGCTGGGGGAACCTTGGTGGTGTTGAGTGAGGAAACAAAAAGGGAGCCTGTATTTTGGAGAAAAGCAATTATTGATGCGGGCGTAAATGTTTGGAACTCGGTTCCGGCACTGTTTGATATGTTATTAACCACCTGTGAAACTGATAAACAAATGCTGCCGCTTCAACTGGTTTTATTATCCGGAGATTGGATTAAGATGGATTTATATGACAGGCTGAAAGCAATCAGTGAATGCTGTAAGTTTGTTTCTCTGGGAGGAGCAACGGAAGCGGCCATATGGTCTAATTATTTTGTTGTGGACGGTATTGACAGCAGCTGGAAGTCAATACCATATGGTGAACCACTAAGCAATCAGTATCTGAGAGTTGTTGATGGTAATGGATATGATTGTCCGGATTATGTAAATGGGGAACTGTGGATTGGCGGGGACGGTGTGGCAGAAGGCTACTTAAATGACCCTGAATTAACAGATGCGAAGTTTGTTGCAATAGATGGGGTAAGGTGGTATAAAACCGGCGATTTGGTCCGGTATAATTCTGCAGGGATTGTAGAATTTCTGGGTAGAATCGACAATCAGGTTAAGATTAATGGCTACCGAATCGAATTGGGAGAAGTAGAAAATGTTATTAAGCGTTCTCCGGACGTTTCTAATGTAGTGGTAGGTGTGGTTGATGAGAAAGGAAAAAAGGAATTAGGAGCTGTGATTGTTCCGAAAATAAATGCTGCTGTCAATGTACATATTACTTGTTGTGAGGATAACAACAAATATTCGGATTTCCATATGAAGGAACGTGAAAGAGTTGTCAGGCAGTTGATTCTTGAATTCTGTCATATGCAATCAAGGGTATCAGCAGAGTATAGGCCGATTATAGAATTTTGGGAGGGCTGGCTTGAATGCCATATGGAATATTCAGCAGATATATTTTACGCCAGAGAGGAAATGGAACCATTGCAAAAGGTTATGAATGCAAGGAATCTTTTTGCGGAGATACTCACGGGGGAGCAACGTGTGGAGGAGCTGCTTCGGAGGGAGGAGGTTTCACCAGAGTTCTGGTCTTTAAAGGGGGAAGATACGAAGTACTTTTTAGACAAGATACTGGCAGGCGATATAAGTAACAGGAAAATCGCAGTTTTGGGTGCAAGAACAGGAGAAATTATAAAGCAATACTGGGACGGATTCTGCCAGGCAGAGGAGATAACGTTATTTGATACTTCAGCGGGAATATTGAAGTTGGCACAGGAAAAACTGGGAGGAATGAATGCAAATATCCGCTATTGCAGTACATACAATGAGGGTGTGGAAGAATCGGAACTGAATAAATATGATATTGTTTTGGCGGTAAATCTATTGCATACCTATGAGGAACCTTTAAAGGAAGTGGAGTGGGCAGCGCTTCTGCTGAAGAGGGAAGGGGACTTTTATGCAATCGAGTATGAGGAGTTAGACCCCATGGGTATTCTTATTTCTGGTTTGCTGGAGAATGGATTTGTTAATAGAAAGCGGGGAAGACGAGAGCATACGCCTTTACTATTATTGGATGATTGGAAAAATATTTATGGACAGGCTCCTTTTGGAGAGGTTGCAATAAACAGAAGAGGAAGATTGGGAGCTCTGTTAATCCACGCTAAAAACGTAACACCAGAAGTAATAGAAATGAGATCTCGTATATTAGAATACATGAATGAAAATCTGACGGCCTACATGATTCCGACTAAACGCATGATTGTAAAGCAAGTAGTGTTGAGCAAAAATGGAAAGGTGGATAGACAGCAGACATTAGCGTTATTGGCTGTAAAGCAAACAGCGGAAAAGGAGAGTATCATACTTCAGGGAATTGAAGCTGATATTGCAGAGCTTTGGACAAACATTCTGAGTTGCAAAATATTTGATAGGAGCCAGAGCTTTTTTGAATCGGGCGGAGATAGTCTATCAGCAACTCGGTTTCTGGCGGAAATCAAGAAGAAATACTCTGTGGATATACCATTAAAGGATATCTTTAGCACGCCATCTCTCAAGTCTGTTGCGGATCTGCTTCAGGCCAGGCTTGCGGAGAATGAAGGTATGGTTGAAGGCGAGATATAAAACTCTGGAAGGAGCATTGACTCTATGGATAAAACAAAAGAGTTCATATGGCTGGCAGATAATGAGTTGAGAATAAATTTAAATAAATTAGCCAGTGATGGAATCAATGTATGGTTAGAGGATGAAAAGCTAAAGTTTAAAGGCGAACAGGGCAAGGTTACGGAAGAGGCATTAAAATGGATGCGGCAGAATAAAACAGCAATTATATCCTATCTCTTGGAGAAGGAGGAGGTTCAGGATAAGGGATTTGATTTAACCCCGATACAAAAGGCGTATTTCTTGGGTAGGGATAACCTCTATGAATTGGGAGGTATCAGTGCTAATTACTATTTTGAAATAGATATGGATAAGCTGGATGTTAAGAAATTTGAATCAATATTTAACCAGGTGATTCATGATAATGAGGCACTGAGAGGCATTATCTTGAAGTGTGGGAGGCAGGCTGTTTTAAGTAACGTACCGTGGTTCTCCATTGAAGTGAAAAGAGTAAATGATGAAGCAGAGCAAAAAGCGCTGCGGTTAGAGTGGGAAAGCAAAATATATCCGTTGGAGTCCTGGCCTATGTTTCATGTGGGTCTGACAACAAAGGATAATTGCTGTTACAGGCTGCATGTGGGGTTTGACTGTATTTTGCTGGATGCCTGGAGTGTCACACTTATGCTGAAGCAGATATATAAACTTTATGAAAATGATAAGATTATGGTTCCTGCATACACCTTTAGAGAATATTGCAATGAACATGGGAAGCTTCTGAATGAAAAAATTCAGGAGCAGGCTGAGCGGTATTGGAGCCAGCGGTGTGAAATGCTTCCGAAGGCACCGGCCTTGCCATATGCAAAAAAACTATCGGATATTAATATACCGCATTTTAGAAGATTGAATTATGAGTTGCCGAGATCCGATACAGAAACGATATATATGAAGGCGAAGGAATACAAAGTAACCCCAGCAGCAGTTCTGTGTACTGTTTATATGAAAGTATTGGCAGAATATGCGGAGTCTCCTGAGTTTTCCATAAATCTAACTGTGTTTAATCGTTTATCAGCAAATAGGGAAGTGCAGGAAGTCCTTGGAGACTTTACGAATATCAGTATCGCGGTATATGAAGCGAAGAAAGGACGGTCATTTAAGGAGGAGGTTCTGGAAACACAGAAAGAATTTTGGAATTTGGTTAAATATAGAGGGTATGAGGGCGTAAAGATAATCAGAAAAATGCCAAAGAATAATCCAGTTCAGGCGTCTTTGCCGGTAGTTTTTACGGGAATCCTTCAGGGACTTAAACAGTCCGATTACTATCTCCCCAATTGGGCAAGAGAAATTTATGCCTACAGCCAGACACCTCAAGTTTCTTTGGATTATCAGGCAACGGATTTTAAAGGTAATCTGTCTGTTAATTGGGATTACGTGGTACAGGCATTTGAGAATTTTGTGATACAGGAGATGTTTGACAAAAATATAGCTCTGCTGAGGAAAATCATTCAATTGGATTGGGAACAGGAAATTGAAATATAGGAAGAATCCCATGTGGAATGATGGTGTTTATATATTTAAGGAGTTAGACCGTATCAGTGAATCAGATTTAGAACGGGTATCTATGATTTTGCCGGAATATCGGTTGGAAAAGGTTAAAAAATATAAACGGGATCTTGATCGTAAGAATTGCGTCATCGCTTATCTCTTATTAACGATTGCCCTGAAACGGGAGTTTAATATAGAGGGAAGGATTGCTATGGACTATGGCATTCACGGAAAACCGTATTTAAAAGAATATCAAGACGTTTACTTTAATTTTAGCCACTGTTCCCAGGGTGTGGTCTGTGCTGTTTCTATAAATGATATAGGTGTTGATATAGAAACAATCGATGAAAAGAGAATGTTCTTTTCATCGGATATTTTTTCACCAAAAGAACTGGAATTCATTGTAAATTCGCAGAAAGAAGATTTCTTCCGCTTATGGGTTTTAAAGGAAGCTACTGTAAAATGTACAGGCATAGGTTTGGTCTACGGGAGCAATTATATTGAGTTTTTAACTCCGAAAGACGGGACTTTCTGCAAAGATGAATTTGTGTATCATCTGAAAAAGATAGGAAGTATGTATTTAGCGGTATGTAGCAAATACCCGGTCCGATATCAAATGGTTACACGAAAGGAGTTACTCAATATATGAGACAAAATGGAAGTATTATGGAAATCTTTTATAATTTTTTTAATAATAGCGAAAATGAAATTATATTTTATGATTTGAGTGAGGAACGTTTCAGTGCGGATAATTTACGGAATATGGTTGAAAAAACCATGGCGAAGCTGAGCTCTGTTGAAAGGCGAGAGTATGTTATTTTACAGATTGGTGATAAAAAGGAGTTTCTAATTTCCCTGATTTCCTTATTCTGTTTAGATGCCATTCCGGTTATATTGCCAATGTGTACCAGCCAAAGTGGTTATGAGCAGTTAAAGAAGATTTTGAAGGCGCATCCAGGGACATTGGTGATTGCTGATAATCAGGGCAGCCAGAATTTGGCTCATTTTACAGATGGAAGTATTAATATACAAAATATTGAAGCGGACGCAATGAGCCTTTGCCGCAGGGGCAGAGCATATGGGGAGCAGGACGAGGCAATTATCATGTATTCCTTGTATGATGTTGTTAGAAGCAAACACAACATACTTCCTTTCTTTTTCTGTTTCGTGGTTTAATACATTCAGATACTGTGACTTTTGATGTTTTTTTGTAGCCTCGACTACTCGACAGGAGTGTATTGCCATCTCTTTTATCTGAATTGTTTATTAGCTGGATGTTGCCGGAGCGTTTGCTCTGAGTACTTATTTCAATCAAGTCTACGATGATAACTGCTGGTGGATATCACGGTATCAGACTTTATGAAAGGGAGGTACAACCTCATGATTTACGTAGGCATTGATATTGCCAAACTCAACCATTTCGCCGCCGCGATTTCTTCCGACGGCGAAATACTCATCGAGCCGTTCAAATTTTCTAATAACTATGATGGCTTCTATCTACTGCTTTCTCATCTGGCACCACTTGACCAGAACAGTATCATCATAGGTCTTGAATCAACGGCACACTACGGTGACAACCTTGTTCGTTTTCTCATCAGCAAGGGCTTTAAAGTGTGTGTTCTCAACCCTATCCAGACTTCGTTCATGCGTAAAAATAATGTACGCAAAACGAAGACTGATAAAGTCGACACGTTTGTGATTGCTAAAACCCTTATGATGCAGGATTCCCTTCGGTTTATGGCCTTAGAGGATCTGGATTACATTGAGCTCAAAGAGCTCGGTAGATTCCGCCAGAAACTTGTGAAGCAGCGTACACGCTTAAAAATTCAGCTGACTTCCTATGTAGACCAGGCATTCCCGGAACTACAATACTTCTTTAAGTCTGGCTTGCATCAAAACTCTGTCTATGCCGTCCTTAAGGAGGCTCCGACACCCAACGCTATTGCTTCTATGCATTTGACCCATCTTGCTCACACCCTCGAAGTTGCTTCCCACGGCCATTTCGGTAAGGATAAAGCCAGAGAATTAAGAGTTCTCGCACAGAAGTCTGTCGGTGTCAATGACAGTTCTCTATCTATTCAAATAACTCATACCATTGAACAGATCGAGTTACTGGATAGCCAACTTTTTTCTACAGAGCTTGAAATGGCAAATCTTGTCACCTGCCTGCACTCTGTAATTATGACCATTCCCGGAATTGGTGTCGTGAATGGCGGAATGATTCTTGGTGAGATTGGTGATATACACCGATTCTCTAATCCAAAGAAACTGCTTGCATTTGCTGGACTGGATCCGACCGTTTATCAGTCTGGAAACTTCCAGGCTCACAGAACCAGGATGTCCAAAAGAGGATCTAAAGTGCTACGCTATGCCCTCATGAATGCAGCTCACAATGTCGTAAAAAACAATGCTACTTTCAAAGCTTATTATGATGCCAAGAGAGCGGAAGGCCGGACTCATTACAATGCCCTTGGGCACTGTGCTGGCAAACTTGTCAGAGTCATCTGGAAGATGCTCACTGACGAAGTAGCATTCAACCTCGAATAAGAGGTCTGTATACCATAATCGATAGATTTTGAAAAAGGGCTTTTAGGGAGCTTTGTTAAAGTTACCCTTCTTTCTGCGAAACACGGAATTGAAATTTCCACCTAATTTATACTTGACTTTTCATAGCTGGTCTCCGGCAGTACCTCGGAACCAAAGGGAACAATATTGACTGTCGAAAATATTATAGAGTCGGTAAAAGAGAAAAGCATAGAGTATAGCGTAGCACAAAATGATGTGTTTATGACATGGATGTCCTTAGAGCATATAGTGGGGATGGTGGACTTTATGTTCTTACCATTTTTTACAGGCTGTACATGCGTTTACTCGGAAATCAGCTCATTTTTATCTAATCCCAGGGAATGGTTCGATTTGATGGAAAAATACAATGTGACGGTTTCTGTAGCACCTAATTTTGCATATAAGTATATGTCCGATTGTATAACTGATTCAGATAATTGGGATCTATCATCCCTTCGCATTTTAATGAGTATTGGAGAACCGATTTCACGGCAGGTGATTCAGAGATTTTTTTCTAAGGTAAACAGGTTTCATATTGATGAGGAAAAGTTTGTTGCTGCGTATGGGTTGAGTGAGACTTGTTCCGGTGTGGTTGTAAATAAAGGAAATGTGTTAAAAGCTAAAGTGGCACCAGAAGTGAATATAACATCAGGAATTGATTTTGACAGCAGCCATTTTGATTATAAAAAAGCTGATTTAATTTGTCAGGGAGAACCTATTGCAGATACAAAAGTGAGAATCATGGACGACCATCGTGAGGAACTAAAAGAAAATTGTATCGGAAATATAGAGATAAAGGGAAGTGCTGTTTGTAAGGGATATTTTGAGTATGATGGCCGTCAGCCTGTAGAAGATGGGTGGTTAAGTACAGGCGATATAGGATTTTACTCTGGTGGGGCATTATATGTTATAGGGAGAAGAAAGGACGTGATTTTTTCCTACGGAAAAAATATATACCTGAGTGATCTTGAATATGCGGTTGCTAAATATTTTCAGCTTAGAAGCGTGGCCTGCGGTGATAATGTGTCCAGCGAGGGTGAATTTTATATCTATTTATTTGTTGAAATAAATGAGGCTGAAGGTCAGCAAATGAAAAGTAAAATCAGGCATACTATTTTAAGAGAGCTGGGTATAAAGCTAGATGATATTATCTTTATGGACAAACTTAGTAATACAAAAGCAGGAAAAATCAGTAAAGCAGAAATCATGAGGAAATATACAATGAGTAGAGATTCAGAGAGAAGAGATAATATAGAAGGTTTTATAAAGGGTTACTTTGCGGGAGAAGTTACGGAAGACACCAGTATTCTGGACGTTGCAGAAGACTCCCTGAGTATGTTTCGGTTGATTGGTGCAATCCATAAGCAATTTGGAATTAAAATGGGGATTCTTGATTTAACGAGGTGTGAAACCATTCATGATTTATGTGATTACATCAATAAGCTTTCCGGAAGAGAAATACCGGTAGAAAAGATAACATGTGAAAACCAGATGTTTTGCACCTCTATACAGGAGGCATACATACTGGGACGCCAGCAGGAGTTCTATGGAAATACCAACATGTCCCACTTTTATTTGGAAGTGAGGCATAATCTTTCTTCACAAAAAATAGAAGAGGCAATACGTAAACTAATCAGACGCCATTCTATGCTGCGCAGTATTTTTGAAAATAGCAGACGGGTGGTATTGGGTGAAGACATTGCCGATACGTTTTTCTTAAAGACTTTAGAAGAAAAGTCACTTGAAAGCCATAGAAAAGCTGCCAATCAGAAAGTAAATGAACCAGACAAATGGCCACTGTTTGAAATCTGTAATATCAAGGAGGGGGATTCTTATATTGCGGCCATTGATATAGATATGCTTATTGTGGACGGATTTAGTTTAAGCGTGTTGGTCAGAGACTTTAAGAGTTTATGCAGGAGGCTGGAATTAGAACCCATATCGGATGGATTTGGCAAGTATCTGGAAGCATATTCCATCAGAAAATCCGGAAACAGATACTTACAGGATAAACAATATTGGCTGGAAAGAGTGAAGACGCTTCCGGGCTCCCCACAAATACCGATTCTTGCAGCTGTCAATCGTGGCCCTAATGTATTTTTACGCAAGGAGAAGGCATTTACAGAGCAAGCCTGGGAAGAGTTAGAAAATGTTGCAGAAAGAAATGGTGTGACGATAAGCGTATTGCTGTTGACTCTTTATATACATACGCTTAAGAGATGGAGCGAGGAACCGGAATTTACACTCAATGTAACAGTGATGGATCGTCCGACACAGATGAAAGACACAGAGCGTTTTGTTGGAGACTTTACGACCAATACACTTTTCAATTACGAAAATGAATCAGGCAGTCCCCGGAATCTGTACCAGGATTTATCTCATGTAAAGGGTAGGTTATATGAGTATTTGGATCATAACAATTTCGATGGTGTAGAAGTAATAAGGGAGTATGCTAAAGTTCATCAGGGCGAGATGGCTTTAATGCCGGTGGTTTTCACCAGTATGTTGTTTAAGGAAGACAATGCGCTTACATATGAGGACATCAACTACTTTGTTACTCAAACATCACAGGTATATCTGGACTGCCAGATATATCATTATGATACAACTTACGTAATCGCTTGGGATTATCTGGAGAAGGTTTTTCCGGACAATATGATTCACAATATGTTTGATTACTACATGAATCTTGTTGAAGGAATAATCTGCGGCCGTGAAATCAATGAAATCCCCGTAGGAAATGAGAGAGCAGTTACTCGGTACAATGAAACTGATTATTCGGAAGAACTAATGACTATTCCGGAAATGTTAAAACGGTCACTCGATTTCTTTGGTCCCAAAACAGCCATAACGGATGGTGAAACTGTATTAACATATGAACAGTTAAAGAGACGTATGGAAGATATGATTGAGGATTATATAAAACAGGGGATGAAATGTGGAGATACGGTCATGGTACTGGCGGGAAAGGATATTGATTCCGTAGTAGCGATATTAGCTGTTGCTAAAATAGGAGCCACCTTTATACCCGTTCCGGAAGATTATCCGAAGGAACGTATTGAAACTATAAGAGAGTATTCCAGTGCAGAGTGGATTGTGCATGTGCAGAATAATAAGATTGAAAGATGTGTTTCTGCTAAGAGACAGAGGAATCACACAACTTCTAAGTTGGAGGACACAGCCTATATAATTTTCACATCGGGTAGCACAGGCAATCCCAAAGGGGTGGCCATTTCTCACGAAGGTGTTATGAATACGCTGGTTGATATGAAAAAAAGATTTGCCTTGGACGAAAATGAAGGGGTATTGGGATTGTCTGCGCTGAATTTTGATTTATCCATTTTTGATATTTTCGGCAGTATCTATATGGGCGGATTTTTATCTTTGGTAAAGGACCCGAGGAATGCAGAAGAGATAAACCATATGCTGGAGCAATTCCCTATAACGATATGGAATTCGGTTCCAGCAATCATGAAACTGTTTTTGGAAAGTCTTCCAGTGGATTATAGAAATACAGAAATAAATCATATTTTCTTAAGCGGGGACTGGATTGGTACGGAGCTGCCTGAAAAAATAAAAAAGGTGTTTACGAATGCAGAAATTATAAGTTTGGGAGGTGCTACAGAGGCTTCAATCTGGTCAATCTATTTTCCGATCCGTGAGGTTCGGAAAGAATGGAGCAGTATACCTTATGGCTATCCATTAGGAAATCAAAAGATTTATATATTGAATAAAGAAGGCGATGCATGCCCAACAAATGTTGTGGGTGAAATCTGTATTGGCGGAAGGGGAGTAGCTTTAGGATATGTTGGAGACGAGGAAAAAACAAATCGGTCATTTGTAGATATACCTTCAATTGGGAGAGTGTATAAAACAGGGGACTATGGTAAATTTTCTGAAGAAGGATATGTAATAATATTGGGGCGAAAAGATGGTCAGGTTAAAATAAACGGTTTTCGTATTGAATTAGGTGAGATTGAGGCTGTTGCCCGTAAATTCTATACAGTAGATAATGCAATTGCAATTATGGATTCTAAGAAGAAATTGGCTCTGTTTTATACTGGGAAGGAAATAGAAGATAGGGAATTGCAGGTTCACTTTGAAAAATATCTGCCTGCCTACATGATCCCATACCGCTTTGTTTATATGGAACAGTTCCCGTTAAGTAAAAATGGAAAAATAGACAGGGCTGCGTTATTGCAGATACGGGAATTAAAAGAGGAATCCGAGATATCAGCTCCGGCTAATGAGATAGAAATGAAAATATCTGTAATATGGGGGAAGTATTTAGAGAGCGATCAAGTATCGGTTGATGAAAACTTCTTTGCCTTGGGCGGGGATTCTATCATTGCACAAAGGATAGCACAGGAATTAACAAAGCAATTTGCAGTGAAAATTCCCTTTGTAAAAATTGTGGAAACCGGCACTGTAAAAGAATTGGCCCGGTTTATACAAACTGAAACGGAATCAAAGGAGGAGCCGAAGGCCACTTTATTATCGGAAAACCAGGGGGAGAAAACAGTGGAAGCATCTCAAACGGAACTTCCAATGACGAATATTCAAAAAGCATATTTTAATGGAAGAAATGATTCGTTTGAATTGGCGCACTATAATGCCCATTACTATTTTGAGGTGGAGTTCCCATATGAAATCAGTGATATTGAAAGAAGCATTGCACAGATGCTGGAGCGTCATGAGGTTTTACGCAGTATATTTTTAAAAAATGGAACACAGAAGATTCTGGCAGACGTGCCGGAGTATAAGGTTGATATTACGATAGCCGAGACGGAACAGGAGTTTGCGGAAAAGAATGAACAGATGCGCCGCGAATTGTCTCACAAAAATTATGATTTTTCAAAGTGGCCGTTATTTACGTTTGAAGTTTTAAAACGGGGATGTGACGATTTTAAGATTTTGTGTGCAAGTATCAACCTCATGGTTTGTGATGGTGACAGCTTAAGAATCTTTCTAAAGGAATTTACAGAAGGTTTAAATAATAAAAAACTGCCGCCGATTCATTATTCATATCACGAATATGTAAATTCATTAAATGATTGTACGAATGAAAGGGAGTATCAGGAGGCGAAAGCTTACTGGTTAAATAAAATTCCTTGTTTTCCGGAATTCCCTCACTTACCTATGCTGAAAAACCTGACACAATGTAAAAATTATAGAATCAGCAGAGTCTCCGAAACGATTGATGCTGAAACCTGGGGGACATTTAAAAACACTGTAAGAAAACATGCTGTTTCTCCATCTACAGTACTTTGCACAATTTATGCCAGGGTGCTTGCGAAATGGAGTAATCAGAAGGATTTGCTGCTTAATATGACTGCATTTGAAAGAAAAGAGTTTGATCAGAATGTCAGTGGGATTTTAGGGGACTTTACAAAAATTCTTCCATTGGAAGTACATATTGATGGGGCGGATTTTTGGGATAATGCGATGCAGATTCAGACGAGGATTTTGAATAATCTGGATCACAAAGCATTTGATGGTACAGAGATTATAAGAGAATTGTCAAGGCTGAGTAATGGAATAGGTAAGGCCCTGATGCCGGTGGTATTTACCTGTGTGTTATTTGATTCTGATGAGAACTGGTTTGAACAGATTGGAAAACTGAGATACGCCGTTACGCAGACACCTCAGGTATTTTTGGATAACCAAATTCTTGAAATGAAGCATGAGCTTTATATATCGTGGGATTATGTGGAGGATTTATTCAATCCTGCGATAATAGCTGCAGTATTTGAGGATTTTATAAGTGGAATTAAAAATATAGCAGTAAATGGGGTATTTGAAACACGGTCTCAAATAGAAACGGATAAAGTTTGGGATGGATATAACATGCCGGTGGAACGTGTTGCCCCCAATACATTGCAGGCATTTTTTGAAAAGCAGGTCCGGGAAACACCGGACGGAACAGCCTTATATTACGGAGACAAACAATACACCTATGCTGCGATTGAGGCCAAAGCGAATCAGGTTGCACGTTATTTATGCAGCCATGGAATCTGCGGCGCCAATAACCGGGTCGGCGTGCTGGGAGAAAGAAAACCGGAAACCATTATTTCTATTATAGGAGTATTAAAAACGGGTGCTGCCTATGTTCCTGTGGATGCAAAGTTCCCGAAGGAAAGACGGGATTTCATACTGGAGAATAGTGGTTCAAGGCTATTGCTGAGTGAGGAACTGTATCGTTCGGGGGAATTAGAGCAATATGATGAAAGCCCCATAGGAATACAATCGCTGCCTGATTCTTTGGCATATATCATTTATACGTCAGGCAGTACAGGAAAACCAAAGGGCGTTATGATAAATCATATGGCAGCCTGCAATACAATCAGCGATCTGAACAACAAGATAAAATTAAATAAGACGGACAGATTGATTGGGATATCATCAGTTTGCTTTGATTTATCCGTATATGATATTTTTGGAGCATTTAGTACAGGAGCTGCACTGGTAATGGTCCGTGATGCGAGAGATTGCAGCGAGATTGTTTCCCTTCTTGCGGAAAGAAAGATTACGGTATGGAACTCGGTACCGGTTATCTGCTCAATTGTTGTTCAACATATGTTGGAAAGAGGGATGAAAGATAGCCTTTCATTACGGCAGATTATGCTGAGTGGAGATTGGATTCCACTTGATTTGCCAGATAAGGCGAAAAGCATCTTTAACAAAACTAAGATAATGAGTTTAGGCGGAGCAACAGAAGCTTCTATTTGGTCAATCTATTATGAAATAGGAGAAGTAAAACCAGCATGGAAGAGTATACCTTATGGCATGCCTTTAAAAAATCAGACAATGTATGTTTTGAACTTCGCCGGCGAGTTATGCCCTATGGACGTAGTGGGTGAAATATATATTGGAGGAGTTGGGGTCGCACAGGGATATTGTGGAGATACAGAGAAAACGGAAGCTGCATTTATTCAACATGACCATCTGGGCAGGATTTATAAGACTGGTGATATGGGAGTGCTGCGGAAAGAGGGATATATTGAATTTTTAGGCAGAATAGATAATCAGGTTAAAATTCGTGGCTATAGAATCGAATTAGGAGAAATTGAATCTGCCATTAATAATGTACCAGGAATTGAAAAAAGTGTAATTTCATATGTGGTAAATAGAACGGGAAATAAACAGCTGATAGCATACTATATTCCAACATCGAACGACCTTGCTTCAGAGACTATCAAGGAAAGTATAGGTGCTTTTCTGCCTGAATACATGGTACCGCAGCATTATATTTCCATAAAAGAATTACCGCTGTCTGCCAATGGGAAAATTGACAGAAGTAAGCTTCCTGAGCTGAATTTAGATAAGAAGGAGCGGGCATTATCAAAAGATGTAATCAGTCCGTTGCAGAAAACACTGCTGGGAATTTGGCAAAAGGTATTTGAAAATACTGAAATTACTATTACCGATGATTTTTATGGCCTGGGTGGAGATTCTATTGTTCTGATGAAGCTATTGGACGAAATTGCTTTGGCAGGTCTGGAAAACATTAGCATAGAAGATATTTTGGAATATGAGACAATAGAGGCGTTATCAGCTTATATGGAAGAAAACAAATAAGAGGAGTTATTACATGATAGGAATTATTGGAGGCAGTGGTAATGTTGGCCAATGGGCGACCCAGGCTTTAACGCGTTTTTCCAGTGCATACATCAAAGTGGGGGGAAGGAACAAGGAACAATTTGAAAAATTGGCAAGGTCATTGCCTGATAACGCCGCAGTGGAATTCAGGCAGGTGGATTTCAAAAACATTCATAGTGTAAAGCAATTTGCTGAGGATTGCACAATTATTTTAAATTGCGCCGGCCCTACCTATAATCATGCATCCGAACTGGCGGAAGCGGTATTGAATATGGGAATTGGGTATGTGGACGTTGGATATGGTAAAGCGATGGACCAAATATTTAAAAGATATGGCGATAAAAGGATTCTTTGTAAAGCCGGTGCAATCCCTGGATTATCAGGCGTGTTGCCAAAATATCTGGCCCAGCAAGTTGAAGAGATACACCAGATAGAAGTATATTATTGCGCTTTGGGAAAGTTCACTAAGACAGCTGCGGCAGACTATTTAGATGGGGTATTTGACAACAGAATGGAATTACCATCAAAGAGGAGAGAGGCAAGAAGGAAACTTCTTCCTCTTTCCATAAACGAAGCTTATTTATACCCATATTATGATGAGGAATGTGAGCATGTAGAACGGATTACAAAGTGTAATGTTTCAAAATGGTTCATGGCATTGGAGGGGGAGTGCACGCACAATTTTATGAACACGGCGGCTGACAGTTATAAAATGGATTCTGATAAAGCAGTTGAAGATTTGTGCTTGGCTACTTATGTCGATACATTAGGAAGAACGGAATATGCAGGTTTTGTAATTCAGATATCCGGAGAGACAGCGGGTAAACATATGATTCGCACCATGCAGGTAAAAGCACCAACAGCAGAGTATATGACAGGTACAGTAGCAGCGGCATCTGCCCTTTTGCTGGATAATACAAAGGAGTTGGAAATCGGAGGGGAATTAGGAAAGATAAAAGAAGTGAATGAATTCTTTTCTATATTGGATAGGATTGGACAAAGGTTGCTGATAAGCATTGTAGATAAATCAATAGAGGATTTAACAGCTGTTGAGGAAGGAGAAATATAAATATGCAGAAAATACGAACTGTGGTATGCGGCACTACATTTGGGCTCTTTTATCTTGAGGCTCTGAGACGATTGAATGATAAATTTGAGATTGTCGGTATTTTAGCAAATGGGAGCGAACGTTCCAAAAGATGCGCGGCAAATTTCAATACCACTTTATATACTGATATACGGCAGGTTCCAAAGGATATTGACTTAGCCTGCGTAGTTATAAGAACCAGGGCGTTGGGCGGAAAAGGGACTGAGATAGCGGCACATTTCCTGGAAAATGGAATAAATGTCATTCAGGAGCAGCCAATCCATCCTAAAGATTTGGAAGAGTGCTATCGTATTGCGTTAAAGAATGGGGTATATTTTCAAACCGGAGATGTTTACCCCCACCTTGACGGTGTTGAAACGTTTATACGAAGTGCACATAAATTAAATGAAATTCATGACCGTCCGCTATATATGAACTTATCTTTTGCACCGCAGGTATCTTATCCGTTAATGGATATTTTGATGAATTCCTTACCAGATATCCGCTCATGGGAATTCAGCGGTAATGTTAAGGCTGGACCATTTAGGGTTATAACAGGTACTTTAAATAAGATACCGGTATGCATGGAAATTCATAATGAGGTATTCCCGAAGGACCCGGATAACAACATGCATTTGCTTCATAGTATAACGTATATGTATGAGAGCGGACATTTGTCACTGCAGGACACATTTGGGCCGGCAATTTGGAATCCGCGGCTTGACATTCCTGTGGAGTTATACAATTATGGCGATGTGAAAAGTGAAGTTCCTGAATACATGTATGAAAAAACGGGACATATTTTAGGCGGATATCACAGCCGGAATTTTAAACAGATTATCACAGATATATGGCCGGAGGCTGTAAAGAAGGATCTCCTGCTGGTTTTAAAGGGAATTAGCGATAAACGGCTGCTCAACGCCAAAGGACAGAAAGAGATGATTTGCTCAAGGCAGTGGAATGAGATGACAAAATATCTGGGATATGCGGATATAATGGACAAGAAATTGAGTAAGGCCACCCTTACCGATATATTGGAAAAGAGTGTTCAAGAACAGAGGAGGCATGAATATGAATCATGTTGAGAACATGAAAATAATTTTAGAGTTATTTAAAAATAAGGGAATCACCCTATTTATGGATGGAGAAAAATTAAAGTACAGAGCCTCTCATGGAATAAATCATGATGATATTTTGTTGCTGAAAGAGAATAAAGAAGCTTTGATTCAGTATTTCAAAGAGCACGCTGAGGATATAAGAATCATATCTGCCCCAGAGGATATGTACAAACCATTTGCGCTTACAGATGTACAGGCTGCCTATGCATTGGGAAGAAAAGATACTTTTGAATATGGTGGGGTAGCATGCCATGTTTATATGGAATTAACATATAGTGAGTTACATGTGGATAAGGTACAGGCAGCATGGCAGCGTTTGATTGCCAGACATGAGATGCTGAGAGCCATTGTTAATGAAAATGGAACACAGCAGGTATTACCGGAAGTAAATGAATTTAAAATACAGGAGTATGATCTTTTACATATTTCTGAGGCTGGTAAGGCTCTCGAAAAAATTAGAAATCGTATGGGAAATGCTATATATGAACTTGGAAGCTGGCCCATGTTTGAAATTGCAGTGAGCCATACAGATAAGGAATCCATTCTTCACTTTTCAATGGAATTTTTAATTGCAGATTGGAAAAGTATTTGGATGCTATTATACGAGTTTGAAACACTTTATTTCACACCGGAACAATTGTTGCCTGAAGTGGGAGTGACATTCAGGGACTATTTGATAGCCGAGAGAAAATTGAAAGAAACAGAACAGTATAAGGTTGATAAGGAGTACTGGTTAAATAGAATAGAAAGTTTGCCAAAGGCTCCGGAGCTTCCGATACTTAGAAATCCAATTAAAAACAGGAGTGATTTTTCAAGATATTTTATGGAGATTGATCAGGAAAAATGGAATAGATTAAAAAGATACTCCAATCATTTTGGAATAACGCCAACGGCAGTGGTATTGACAGCTTATGCAGAAGTAATGGAACGGTGGAGTCAGACATCAGAATTTTGTATTAATCTCACCGTTCTCAACAGAGCGCCCATTCACCAGAAGGTAGAGGAAATTGTTGGAGATTTTACATCTGTAAGCCTTTTGGAAACACGTATGGAAAAATCGAAGCCTTTTATTGAAAAGGCCCGAGAGATATCAGGCCAATTGTTTGAAGATTTGGATCATCGTTTGTTTAATGGTGTTGAGGTCATCAGGGAAATATCGAGGAAAAAAGGAAGGGAACATGCCTTAATGCCAATTGTTTTTACCAGCGCTATTGGCCTTTCTGATAAGAAGCTGCAAGGTGAGTTTCACGGAAATGGAATTAGCCAGACACCACAAGTATTCATAGACTGCCAGGTCATGGACGGAGAATATGGATTACAGGCGGATTGGGATGTTAGAAACGGTGTATTTCCTGATGGGTTGATTAAGGATATGTTTGAAACCTTCCGTAGCAGGCTTTTGGAGTTGGCAGAAACTGATGTGAACTGGACAAAGGTTTCTGAACTGGAACTGCCTTCATGGCAGCTGGAGCGGATAGCCGGCATAAACAGTACTGAAAAAGAGATATCTCCTCAAATGCTGTATGACGAGTTCCTGGAACAGGTTAAGAAGCAACCTGCAAAAACAGCAGTGATTGATTCTGCAGATAAATTTACATATTTGGAACTTCATCATATGGCGTTAGGGATTGCGGACCGCCTGAGTGAAATGGGGATTAAACCAGGCAGCAATATTGCAGTTTTGCTCCCCAAAAGTCGATTTCAGGTAGCTGCGGTATTAGGTATTTTATATACTTCTTGCATTTATGTGCCTGTTGACATAGAGCAGCCGGAACAGCGTTGGAACACAATCGTAGCCAATGCTGATATAAAAGCAGTTCTTATTCATTCGGGTCATAGTGCAGTTTTTGAACATGTGCCGGTGTTACCGGTTGACCAGATCGAGGCAATAAGTAATGACAGTATGATATTGCGAGGAACCCCCGATGATTTGGCATATATTATTTTTACTTCAGGAACTACTGGTGTTCCTAAAGGTGTGGCTATCACACATAAAGCTGCTTGGAATATAATTAAAGATATTAACCAGAAATTTTTCGTCAGTAGTCAGGATTCAGTGTTAGGGCTGTCAAAACTTAATTTTGATTTGTCGGTCTATGATATTTTTGGATTATTATCATGCGGAGGAACCTTGGTTTATCCAAAACTCTCAAGATACATGGACCCGTCTCATTGGGTAGAGCTTATACAGGAATATGAAATCACCATCTGGAATTCCGTACCCGCGTTTATGCAGATTTTAACCGGTTATTTTGCCGGTAAGAATGAGAAGCTGCCACTTCGCATCGTGCTGTTATCAGGAGACTGGATTCCGGTAGGCATGCCTGGGGATATACAAAAATGTGCTGGTGATGCCATGGTTATCAGCTTAGGCGGTGCAACGGAAGCCTCTATCTGGTCCATATATCATGAATGTGTTGATAATGAGATACGTGAGGTGAGTATACCTTATGGCAAACCTCTATCGAATCAGGGATTCTCTATTTATGATGCAAAAGGACGCCCATGCCCGGTATACGTGACAGGAGAACTTTGTATTTGGGGAACAGGTCTTGCCGAAGGGTATTATAATGACCATAAGCTGACAGAGGCAAAGTTTGTTACGGGCAGAGAAAATGGCAGAATGTATAAAACAGGGGATAATGGCTGTTATCTGCCTAATGGTGAGATTGAGTTTAAGGGGCGAAATGATAATCAGATAAAGCTGAGAGGACACCGTATTGAATTAGGAGAGATCCAGTCTACTCTGGAACAGCATAAATCTGTTTCACAGGCTATGGTGGTGCTGAATGAGGTAAAAACGGATATTTATGCTTTTGTAAAGACTGTTCAAGGGAATGTGAAGAATTCTGATTTAAAACAATATTTAGAAGCGTATTTACCAAAGTATATGATTCCTGCGGATATTATTTCGGTAGAAGAGTTTCCGCTGACTGCCAATGGGAAAATAGACCGGGATAAAATTAAAAAGTTAATCATTAAACAGGAAAACGCAGAAGGAAAAGAACTGCGGGAAGAAAATCCTGATGAACTACAGAATAAACTGATAGAGCTTTGGAACAGCGTTGTTCCCCAAAGCGCAGTTGGGGTATTTGACAATTTCTATGACTTGGGAGCGGATTCACTAATACTCGCCCAGATGGCTACAAAAGTTAGAGAACAAATTTCTAAGGATATTGCCTTTGACGCTTTACTGAGAGAACTGATTTATAATCCGACCATTCAAAAACTGTCGGAGTTCATTAGGAATAATACAGAAACGGAAGTCGAAGAGAAGAAAATGGAGGACACAAACTCTGAACTTGTATTTGTGAGGGAATATGGCGGAGATCTGGAGAAAGGACTTAGTATAATATTCCATGGTGCTTTAGGTTCATTTAATCGTTTCGACTATCTTGCAGATTCTTTAATTGCAAGTAAGGGAGAAAAAGTGATTGGGATAGGTATTAAAGATACGAATAAGTATTGTTCAATACCGTCAACTAATTTGATTTGGATGTTATCAGATATATATTCCCAAATAATCTGTAGTTATCAGGTAAAGGCCGTAAGTTTGATAGGGTATTGTTTCGGTGGTGTTATAGCATTAGAGACGGCAAACCGCCTTAATGAAAATTCGATAACCGTGAAGTCACTCTCAATATTAGACAGCCTTTTATTGCCTCCTTCATTTAAGGTAGAAGATGAACTGCTAATGGAAATGATGTTTTTGGACAATATCCCAGTTTCTTACGCAGATATTGAGATGCCGAATCCTGCGCTGTACGAGCAGATTATAGTCCAGGAATCAATGAAAAAAGGAGTAATTAATAAGGGCTTTCTGACAAGTATATCTGGAACAACCGAACGGGAGCAGTTAGGTAACTTTTTCAGAGAATTGGCAACGATGCAGAAAGAAGAACGGTTCGGATTATACGCAGTACAGTGTAAAAAGAATACGAATGTAGAGATGCCGATGGAGCTTATTAAGAGTTTATATCAGGTTTGCGTTGCGACATTTGAAGCCATGCATTATGAAATATGCCCGTATTTAGGTACAATAAATTATTTCTTTGCCCCGGAGGGCGAAGTGGGATTTAAGAAAATGGTGTTGGAGACATGGGAGGGATTGGCATTAGGAGCTTTTAACGTTATCGAAACCCCTGGAAACCATTATACTTGTGTGGAACAGAAAGAGAATGCAGAATATTTGGCAGGCTCATTATGTGACTTAAAAGAATGATGGACATTGTACATCGAGATTACTGCTTCTACAAAATGAAACATTTTTGGTAACTTAAAAGGCTGGCAGTTAAAAGAAAAGGATGTGATATGATGTCAAATAAAAATAATACTCGGTCTATGCTGCTTCATGACAGCCCGCAAAGTTTAGTATTAACAATAGAAGGGCATACTGAAAGGCAATGGGGAGACCGGATGTCTGTTCTAAGAAAAAAGGAGAAGATTTCAAACGAAACTTGTAGCCAGAGTTATGCTATGAATCCGGGGATGAATAGCTATTGCGCAATAGGGTAGAGTTTAATATAATCGTGAATTTTGAATAGAGAAATAATAAATTATGACATTAATCGTGCAACATTATGGTTTTCATATGATCAGCCAGTGTATAATCGTAATTTCAGGGCGGTTGTTGGAAAATAAGATTACAAGACATATAGTGAATTTGTGAAATCCACTCTGATGGATTCCGTACAGGAGATGAGTAATACAGGTAAGCATATCCGCTATTTGGACAGAGAAATACTGCCACCATGCTATGAGGATGAGTCCCTGAACACAAATTGTGAAAGCTATGAGAACAGCATATACCTGAAAGAGTTGTCTGCCACCTATGGAAAGACCGGGATGGCAAGGGCAGAGGACTGGCTGATGACGAAAAAAGGTAGGTAAGCGGTCCTTGACGTGATGGGAATAGTGCTGGAGCCGGAAGAACTAGTGAACACAATCTTTTACCTGAGGGAAGGGGAGCTGGGGGACGATGCGTTGTCTGGAATTAGCATAGTCACAATGCTGTGTGATTTTTTAAGAGGATGCTGGGTATCTATAAATTAAATTGACATCTTGACATTATTCTGAAAACGTCTATAATATAAAAATAAAAATTAATTTCAAATTGGGGAGCACTTATATGTCTGAACGAGGCAGATACAAGACGAAGCAACAAGATCTCATATTAGAGTGTCTGAAAAAACAAAAGTGGCGTTTTCTCACAGTGAGCCAATTCATGGACTGTCTTAGGGAGAAGGGAGTGGTCGTTGGGCAGACAACTGTATACCGGGTATTGGAACGCATGGTCGATGATGGAAAGATGATGAAGCTTCCGATGGAGGATGGTACCAAAGTACGTTATTGTTTTGCGGGTGAAGAAGATTGGGACAAGCTGGGGAAATTGGTATGTATGGGATGCGGTCGTCTTATTCCACTTGAATGTTCTAAAATGGCAGATTTTTTGGAACATATTTATAAGGAACATGGCTTCGAATTGGATCAGAAACACACAATCTTGTATGGCTATTGTGAATGCTGTAACAATAAGAGGTCTGTCCCGAAGATTGGTCTGTGATGGCAAAATGGCCTTTCGTACGAAAGTTTTGTTACGCAATGTATTTTTGCAGGGATACTGATAAAACTTTGTCAATACTACAAGCAAGGTAGCTATCAGGCACCCAAATTAGTTTCTTTTAGTAATAGTGAGATAGGGCGGGGGCGTGGTAAAGCTACCGTTTATCAGTTGTCTCTTACTTGAGATTATTGAGGAGGCTGCAAACACATTCTGTGTCATTGTATTCTAAAAAAATTCTGGATGATTGTAGAATAATGATAATGGAGAGGGACCTATATCTTAGAATAAACGATTGACGTTTTGAAGTCTGAGGAGATGGCAGGTTGCGAGACCTATGAAACAGGAAGATCATTGGTTTTAGTCAATGGAGAGTCCATAGGTTAAAAACTGATAGTGGAATGAGATAACATCCGTTCAAGATAAAAAAAAAGGAGGAGATGAAGTGGACTATTTAGATGAGCATAAAAGAATCTTTGCGTTCGTGACAGCGTTTCTTGTAACCGCTGTGCTGCTTCTCTCTGGCTTTTTTATTGTCACACATATAGAACATGAGTGTACAGGTGAGGATTGTCCTGTCTGCGCGGAGCTTCAGGAATGCGCTGCTACGATCCGCTTGATAACAGAAGCAGCAGGAACAGGAGCCATCGTCATCTTTGCATATATCATTACTCAAAAACTCTTATCATCTTACCAGACTGGACTCTATCTGTGCCCGGTTTCTTTGGTCAGCTTAAAAATCCGATTAGATAATTAAAACTTTCTTTCAACAAGGCTGTTTTCTATCCATATAACCGTTATCCTCTGGGATGGTGTACTCTGTGTATCAGGATACACGGTTTGGCGGAGATACGTTTGGACTGGGAACACGCCTTGTTTTTTGTGTGCTTGTATACCTGCTATTACTGTAAAAAAACACATTTCAGGAGGATGATTATTATGAATAAAAAATTAAATTCTACATTCTGCACACTGGCTGTGACAGCAATGGTTTCTGTTGCTATGCTTTCAGGGTGCTCAGGTACCACCGCTGCACCAGGGGCTTCTGATACAGACCAGGCTTCAACCACCGCTGTGGCAGGTGGAGATAAGAGTATGGGCGAGGCGTCAATGGAGGCAGAGAACACCGATGCTGGGATTGAATCAAAGGATACGGACGGACAGAAGCTGAAGGTAATGGCCAGCTTTTATCCTATGTATGATTTTGCTGTCAAAATCGGCGGTGATAAAGCGGAGGTGACCAATATGGTTCCGGCCGGCACAGAGCCCCATGACTGGGAACCGGCCGCAGCCGATATTAAGAATTTGGAGGAAGCGGCTCTTTTTGTCTACAGCGGCGGGGGTATGGAGCATTGGGTGGAGGATGTGCTTGCTAGCCTGGAAACAAAGAAGTTGGTATCGGTGGAAGCTTCCGCCGGAGTTACACTCAGATCAGGACACATTCATGATGAGGAAGAACATAAGGGAGCGGAGGAACACACAGAGGAAGAAGATCATGGCCATGACCACGGCCAGTTTGATCCCCATGTATGGCTCAGCCCTGTGAACGCAAAGAAAGAAATGGAAAACATTAAGAATGCTTACGTTAAGGCAGACCCGGAAAACAAAGATTACTATGAAAAAAATTATCAGACCTATACAGCCGAGTTTGATAAACTGGATCAGGAATATAAAGATACGTTGTCTGCCCTGCCTAATAAGAGCATTGTAGTGTCTCATGAAGCGTTCGGTTATCTCTGCGATGCCTATGGACTGACTCAGATGGGCATCGAGGGATTGTCTCCTGATTCGGAACCGGACCCGGCAAGAATGGCGGAGATCATTGACTTTGTAAAGGCCAATCACGTCAAAGTTATTTTCTTTGAAGAACTGGTAAGCCCGAAGGTGGCCGAGACAATTGCGGCGGAAACAGGAGCCCAGACCCGGGTGTTAAATCCACTAGAAGGATTAAGCGATGAGGAACTAAAAAATGGCGCAGATTATTTCTCTGTGATGGAGGATAACTTAAAGCAGCTGAAAGCTGCACTTGAATAAAAACAGGAACAGGAGTACTGATGATGGATGTCATTGCAGTGAAAGGACTGGATTTTTCCTATGGAAATACCCAGATATTAAAGAATATCAATTTTACTGTTCCCGAGGGCCGATTTGCGGTTCTATTGGGACCAAACGGGGCAGGAAAAAGCACCCTGATAAAGCTCATGCTGGGGGAACTTCCGCTAAGTGGACAAACAGGTAAGATTGAACTTCTGGGGCAGGAGATTCGGCAGTTTAAAGACTGGAAGAAGATCAGCTACGTTTCCCAAAACGGTATGGCATCCTGTCAGAATTTTCCCGCTTCCGTAGAGGAGTTTGTCCAAGCAGGTCTATACACCCAAATTGGAAAGTTCCGGTTTGCCGGAAAAAGGGAGAGGGAGCAGGTTCGCCGTGTGCTGCATCAAGTCGGTATGGGAGATTTTGCAAAACGGCTGATTGGCCGACTATCCGGAGGGCAGCAACAGAGGGTCCTGCTGGCAAGGGCGCTGATAAACGCCCCGCGGCTTTTGCTGCTGGATGAACCCACTTCCGGTATGGACGAAGACAGTACTACCTTATTTTACCGGCTGCTGTATCAGATTAACCGGGAGCAGGGGGTGACCATCTGGATTGTAACTCATGATCGGAAACGGCTCATGGCTTATGCAGACGATATCTGGCTTTTAGAAGATGAGAAGATGAAATTGGTCCAGCCAGGCAGAGAGGAGGGAGAGCATGGAAATCTTTGAATATGCGTTCATGCAGCGGGCCTTTATTGTGGGCATTCTTCTGGCGGCCATCATCCCGTGTATCGGGCTAGTGATTGTATGTAAGCGTCTGTCCATGATTGGGGACGCCCTGTCCCATACCTCGCTGGCTGGGGTGGCGGCCGGGCTGCTCCTGGGGCTGAATCCTGTCTTGACCGCTGCGGCTGCCTGCGTGGTTGCCGCTATTGGGATTGAGGCGATACGCAGGAAGATTCCCAGATTTTCGGAAATGTCCATTGCTATCATTATGTCTGCCGGGATTGGCCTGGCGGGCGTTTTGTCAGGATTTATTAAAAATGCAGCCAATTTCAACAGCTTCCTGTTTGGAAGTATTGTGGCAATCAGTAACGGGGAGTTGTATCTGGTAATCGCCGTCAGCATGGCGGTTCTGCTTATGTTTCTGCTTATGTACAAAGAACTGTTTTATGTGTCTCTGGACGAACAAAGCGCCAGGCTGGCCGGGGTGCCCGTAAAGACAGTGAACTTTCTGTTTACTGTTTTAATCGCGGTGACAGTTTCTGTCGCTGCAAGGACGGTGGGGGCTCTCATCGTCTCATCCATGATGGTGGTTCCCGTGGCCTGCGCCATGCAGTTTGGAACGAGTTACCGTCAGACGCTTATTTTGGCGGTGGTTCTGGATATTCTGTTTATGATTACAGGCTTGTTCGCTGCGTACTACCTGGGATTGAAGCCGGGCGGCACGATTGTGCTAGTGGGAGTATTGGTTTTGATACTAGTGTTTGTAGGAAAGAGAATTCTGAGATGAAAATAATTATATGAAATTGCAAAAGAGAAAAAAGCAGTACGGAACAGTAGGGAAATATTGCGGCAGGGATTTGTATATTAAAAGAACAGTTAGAGGGAGACTACAGAGAAGGATAGGCCTAAGAAGAGGTAAGAACCGATACCTCTGCCTGGCTATAATTTGCGTCTGCCTGCTGGCTACAGGCGGTCTGTTGTTTAAAATGAGAATACTTCTGGGTGATAGGGAAATATCGACCACGGCATCTGCCGCAGAGTCAGCTTCGGCTTCTGGCAAGGAAGCTTCGTCATCTCCTGGTGAGAAAGCTTCACTATCCTTATTTGACAAGACGGATGAACTGCTGGCCCAGGTGGATAGAGCCGTTTCCCAGTATGACTATGACAGGGCTGTGGAGCTGCTTGTAGGAAACGGGGCTGATAAGGAAGATCCGAGGATTGGGGAAAAACTTTCTGATATTGAAGCGGTAAAGAAAACTCTGGTGGAACAGGACATTTACCAGATTACCCATATATTCTTTCATATTCTGGTAGAAGACCCAGGAAGGACATTTCTAGACACAGCCCAGGGCAAGGGCTACAATTCTGTGATGACCACGGTTCCGGAATTTGAAGCGATCCTGACTCAGATGTATCAGAGAGGTTATGTGCTGGTCGGCATTCACGATTTGGCGGAGGTGAGTGAGGACGAAACAGGGATGGAACAGATGAGAGCGAAGAAAATCCTGCTTCCCCCGGGCAAAAAAGCATTTGTTATGAGCCAGGATGATGTCAATTACTATGAATACATGGAGGGGTCTGGCTGCGCGCGTAAAATACTTTTGGATGATCGTGGGAAACCAGTTTGCGAATACATGGATCAGGATGGAACTGTCTGGATTGGGGAATATGACTTAGTTCCCATTCTCGACCGTTTCGTGGAGGAACATCCGGATTTTAGCTACAGAGGGGCCAAGGCAATCTTGGCCCTGACTGGATATAACGGTGTCCTGGGATACCGCACCGATGAAACGTACGATCCGGCTTCTCCAAACTATGATCCAGACATGAAACCAAATCCCAATATCGAGGAAGACCGGGCCTATGTAAAAAAACTAACACAGGCACTGAAAGAGGATGGTTATGAGTTTGCTTCCCACTCCTGGGGACATCGGGATTACGGGAAAATTGACCTTGAACATATGAAAGCAGATATTGAGCGATGGGAAAAGAATGTGGCTCCTCTGCTTCCCGATCCCTGCGACATCATGATTTATCCCTTTGGATCCGATGTGGGGGACTGGAGGCCCTATACGGAAGAAAATGAAAAATACCGATACTTGCAGAGCCTGGGCTTCAGGTACTTCTGTAATGTGGATTCCAGACCATATTGGGTGGAAACAGGAGGCCAGTTCCTCCGGCAGGCCAGACGGAACCTGGACGGCTACCGGCTGTGGATGGATTATGGCTGCGGTGCAAATAGGCTGTCCGACTTAATTGATGTGAATACGGTATTTGATGCGCGCAGGCCAACACCGGTTGGATGGAAGTAAGCAATACCGGTTGGTTGGAAGCGGCCGGCAGAAAGGAGTGTATATGACGGATGTTTATGTGATATCTGGCTTTTTAGGAGCGGGAAAGACGACACTGATTAAAACCATGGTGCATTCCGCGTTCAAGAACAAGAAACTGGTTGTGATTGAAAATGACTTTGGGGAGGCCGGGATTGATGCCGGGCTGCTCAAGGAATGCAACTTGGCGGTTACCAGTTTAAGCGATGGGTGTATCTGCTGCAGTCTGACCGGAGACTTTGAGAAAGCGATGGAACGCATATTAAAGGACTACATACCGGATGCCGTATTGGTGGAACCATCCGGCGTGGTCAGATTATCCGATCTGATTAAAATCTGTTTAAAACAGGAGGACAGGGGCCTTATCCATCTGAAAAGGACAATAACCGTGGTGGATATACGGTCATTTGATAAATATAGAAAAAATTACGGGGGATTTTTTGAGGATCAGATTGCTTATGCTGATTTGATACTGCTAAGTCACCAAGAGGAAGGGGGGCAGGAAATTCAATCGGTTAAGATTAAAATTCAGGAAATGAATCCTGAAGCCAGAGTCGAGGCGGATTTTTGGGAATCCATTCCTGCATCTGTATTCCGGTATGGCCCGCGAAACAGCAACATTTTTAAGCTAGAAATGGAAGCAGCGGTCTCTATGAAACCTGTGCGGATTCGCAGCTGCAGGGAACCATCCCGTAGAACCGGTTTTATCAGGCGTCACTTCGCCAGGGATGTCTTTTCTTCTGTTACTATTGAGTGGAAAGAACCCATTACGGAGGAGCGGCTGGGGAAAAAGATTCTGCATGTTGTGAAACATGCAGAGGGGGAAATCCTCCGAGGAAAAGGGATTGTGGCAGATGGACGCCGGGGATTGGTATTCCACTATCTGCCTGGTAGTTTAAGCATTGAACCCGCAAACATAGTTGGGAACCAGGTTTGCTTCATAGGCACCGGCCTGGATGAACAGCAGATACATACATTATTCAGAGAGGAAACAACATGACAACACCGGTATGGGTCATAACTGGACTGCTGGATTCGGGAAAGACCACGCTCATCAACCAGTTGGCTGAACAGGAACTGGATGAACTGGATATCCTGGTCATCCAGTTTGAATCAGGCGAAACACCTCTGATAGAACAAGAACGTGTGAAGAAACTGGCATTCTCCAAGAGCCAGTTGGAACAGAGTCCATTCGGCATTGCCGATACCATCATTCACTACATTGATAAACACAGACCTGATTTAATTCTGATTGAATGGAACGGGATGGAGCATTTCCATAAACTGGAGAAAATGCTTCTCCAGTTTTCTGCAAAAGCAGTGCTGAGTATTGAAAAGGTGGTTTATGCAGCGGAGGGAGCCAGCTTTAAGACCAGGATTCCAGATGCAGGAGTGGCAACATTTTCACAGATTGCGGGCTGCGACTGTGCTTACGTGAGACTGAAGGGGAATCGGAAATCTCGGAATGGCATGGATGTTCTTTATGGCTGCAACCCAGATATCCAGGTCTATACCAGCTGGAACCGTTTTGTACGCGCCTTGTTCCGTTTCGGTATGAAGCCTCGGCATTGGTTCCTGATGCTTCTGACTGCGGTCATGTTGTATATGGCAGCTTTTTCCATGCTAAATGATGCGGGGGCTTTGCCAGAACGGTATATAAGCATATTCCTTGGGGTTTTTCTGCAGGCAGCGCCCTTTTTGGCTGTTGGTGTCCTGCTTTCCTCCCTGATTCAGGTTTATTTAAAGCCAGACTGGATTCAGAGAAGATTCCCCAGAAAAATTCTGGCTGGCCAGCTCTTTGCAGTGCTGGCCGGTTTTTGCTTGCCGGTATGCGACTGTGCATCCATTCCTGTATTCAAAGGTCTGGTCAAAAAGGGGGTACCCATACCGGCTGCTGTGACCTTTATGCTGGTATCCCCGGTGATTAATCCGGTAGTCATCCTCTCCACCTGGTATGCGTTTAATGGCAATTACAAGATTATCGCGGCCAGATGCGGCCTGGGTATATTGTGCTCTGTACTCTGTGGATTGACCTATCTTTTTAAACCGCCTGTGAATTATCTGGTGGAAGATGCCATGCCTATCCAGGCGGCGTGTGGGGATTACAGCCTTCTGGTAGAAAAGAGGACTCAGTTGTCCCGTTTTTCTCTGATGATGCAGCACGCGCAGAATGAATTTTTCTCAGTGGGCAAATTCCTGCTTACCGGAATCTTTGCATCCACCTTGTTTCAGGATATGATTCCACGGGCAGTTGCCGCAGGCGGCGCCGCGGCGCCGTGGAAAGCGCTTCTGGTGATGATGGGGTTGGCCTTTGTGTTGTCCCTCTGTTCCTCCTCCGATGCGGTAGTGGCCAGAAGTATGGCCGGGAGCCTTCCGGTGGGGGCTGTCCTGGGATTTTTGGTGTTCGGCCCTATGATGGACATCAAAAATGCTGCCATGTTGCTTTCAGGTTTTAAATCCAGTTTTGTTATTCGTCTTTTTGCAACCACATTTCTTGTCTGTTTTCTTGTGATAGGTGTATTTATGACAGGGGGAAGCGGAGGAATCAGAATATGACGCTGCGGGGAAAAGGAATCAACCTTCAGGTATTGACAGAATGTATCTGTTATCTGTTGTTTGGATACCTGTTGTTTCAGCTTACTTATTCAGGCGGGTATTTAAATTATGTGACTCCAAGGATGAAGCCGTATCTTTACGGCATGTCTGCTTTAATGTTTTTATGGGCGGTGTTTACAGGAAGGTACTTACTGACACCCCGGTATCGGGTAAAGATGGCCCGTTCTTTTGTTTTTATTATCCCGATTCTGCTGCTTGTCTTCCATCCGGCCGATCCTAGGGGGAGCAGTATGGTCAGAAGCTATGAGAGCTCCGGTTTTTCCATGAGTTCCGGAAATGGCGGCGGCCAGATGGCGGGAAATCCGGGGCGGCAGACAGCGGGGAGTACTGTGAGACAGACATTGCCTGCGGCCGGAGGAGAATCCAGGGGGCCTTTCTCCGATGGAGAATCAGGTTCAGGGCTGCCGGACGGGGAAAATACAGAAACGGATGGATACAGCGGAACTGATGCTTATCCAGAAGATGATACCGGACAGTCCTCCGGAGAAGAAAATCCATGGTATGACTTAAATGGTCTGGACGAGGCGGAAAAAACCATTACGATTGCAGATGAAGATTACTACACATGGATGTATGAACTGAGTAACTTTTATGAAAAGTATGAAGGCTATACCATTGTAATGAAAGGGTTTGTCTACCGTGCTCCAGACATTCAAAAAAAGTGCGATTTTGCCCTGGTCCGGCTGTCCATGTGGTGCTGTGCCGCGGATCTAAGCCCAATTGGTTTTCTGGTGGATAGTGACAATGAAGTGACATTCAAGGATGACGACTGGGTGACGGTAAAGGGTACATTTGGAATCAGCGAGGATGGAGCATCTCTGATTTTAAAGGCCCAAAATATAGAAGCGGCCGAAAAACCCGAAGAAGAATATATTTATCCATATTTTTAATAAAAGCAACGATGAAGTAGAATTAAAATGAAAATCAAAGATTGAAAAGTAAAACAGGAGCAGAATACAGTGGAGCAATACAGGAAACTGTGCCAGAAATTAAAAGAGGAGGGGGAACCATGTGGCATTAATCAGCCTCCCAAAGAATGCCTCCCCGATCCGGCTGCATAACCGCTGCCGGATTACCGGCCATTATCATAGATATCTGCTCAAATAAAGAGGACAGATTGTATTTTAGAAACTGGTCTACAGAGGCGGACTGTCGCGAATCTGGAAAGCAAGTTGGAAAACTAAAGGAGATTTATGGATAAAAAAATAAACATTTGACGGTGTGAAATCCGGAAAGGAAAATGTGCTCATGAGAGTCAAGGTAACATTGGCATGTATGGAGTGCCACGACAGAACCTATGCAACAACTAAAAATAAGCAGAAGCACCCGGAACGGATGGAGGTAATGAAATATTGTCCGAGGCTTCGGAAATATTTGCTTCATAAAGAAACAAAATAAAACGTTGGATTGTTTTTGCTTTTAGTACAATATTTCAGGCGAAGTCGTTATTATGAAGATGGAAACGTGTAAAGATATTTGTCATACATTTGGGATGAAAGAATTATATTCGCTAAGAAAAGAAACCATTGAACGGGGGAGCGCAAGTGCAAAGGAGAATCATGAATTCTGGTATATGCAGATGTTTGGAAAAGCCTGAATGGAAATGAAAGTCGGGCTTACATTTGCCTTCATGAATCTTAAAAGCTGGCGAAGATTAAGGTCAAATGGGGACTCCTGGAGGAAGAAGGCCCAGTCACAAGGTCTATTTTACACAATTCGGTTAATAAAAGAAAAATGGCTCTGGGATGCAAATCCCAGAGCCGCTTTGTCTACAGTCTGAGGAGGGCAAGCAATGCTGGCCCTCCTAAATGGATGCGTAATTCTTGTAACCATACTTAGGGCATACACCATTTTCATTCAGTTGCAATGCCGCACAGTGGACAACGTTCTACTTCCAGATGCGGAGTGTATTCCTCCGATGCCTGATTCACACCGCTGGTAAAGGTCAGCTTGACAATGTTTAGTTTGTCCTTTCTGTCTAACAAAAAAGGATTAAGTCTGTAAGCTGTTTTTCTTGCTTACAAAATATTATACGAGGGAGGTGAAAGAAATCGGATATAAGGATTGTGGCGGTTTTGCTATAGATATTCCAAACTATGAACAACTGATGGAGCTATTTTAAATAAGATTTGAAATTTAGTGAAGTTGCTTTTTTCTGGATAGTATGCTATACTCAATCCAACAAAATCTTATAGAAAAGAACCGTCTAAAAAGAAGGGCTTTTGATATTACACTTTGGTGCCATATGAAAAGGCTCTTCTTTTTGTTATATTCTTTAGATTTTGTTTTTAAGAAATCGTTTGAGGAAAACAAAAAATTTAAAATCAGGAGGGAAAAACAATGGAAACAATTTGTGTTCAGAGAAGAGAAGGCGCCATTAAGGCAAAAAAATTAAGACGTCTGGGATTCATTCCGGCCAATGTATTCGGAAAGTCCCTGCCAGATCCGATTTCAATTCAGTTAAAAGAAAGTGATGCTCGCAGACTGCTTCACCAGAAACGTGAGGGAAGTAAACTTATGCTGGACTTAGAGGGAACCGGACTGCCGGTTCAGATTAAAGAAAAAGAAATAGATACAATTAAAGGACAAATTCAGCATATCAGTTTTCAAGCACTAACAGCAGATGAAAAGGTGAACAGTGTCATTCATATTCTCCTTGTAAATGATGACAAAATACCAGGACAGCTTGATAAGATGCTCATGGAGATACCATACGCTTCATTACCTGGAGATATGATTGACACGATAACAGTAGATTTGGATGGTATTACGGTTGGAACTATTTTGACTGTGAAAGATATTCCGGAACTTATGAGTGATAAGATAGAATTAAAGGTTGATTCAGAAGAAATTGTACTTCGTGTCAGCGAGAGAAAACACCATGTTGAAGTTAAGGAAGCGGAGTAATTGTTATGGAACTCTTGGGGCGGTAGATGATTCATAAAAATTTGGAAATGGCGTGATTACGAATAGATTGACATAATTCGTATAACATTTAACGTGTTCAACACACATAAAGAAAAAAAGAAGAACTTTTGCTATGCTTTTGTGTTGAAAAAGTTCTTCTTTTTATTTCTTACATAAATTTAAAAACAAAATCTCTTTATGTAATGCAATTGTTGCAGGCACGATGTATTGCTGCACAGGCACAGAATTATGTGGATTTCTATTTTGAATTGCTTCTTAAAATGAATATAACAAAGAAGACATACAGCGATTTATGGATAACTGAGAGTGGAAGGAGGAAAAGGATTGAAACAGGAAAAGACTTTGGAGAAAGCAAAAGTGGATAATGTATATGAGATAGAGACAGATTCTGTTCAATGGTATTTAAAGCAGGCTGGAGTAGGTCCTCTATTGACAAAAGAAGAAGAAATAGAACTTGCATATTTGATACAGGAAGGCAGTGATGAAGCACGGCAGAAAATGATTTCCTCTAATTTGAGGTTAGTAATCAATCAGGCTAAAAAATATGTTACATATACACAATCATTGACATTATTAGATTTAATTCAAGAAGGAAATCTAGGATTGATAAAAGCTGTTGAAAAATATAATCCTGAACTCGGATTTCGTTTTTCAACCTATGCATCATGGTGGATTAAGCAGGCAATCACACGAGCAATTTCAGTTTTGGATAAAGCAATACGCTTACCCGTACATTTTTGTGAAGATATACAAAAAGTAAAAAGAGCAACACATGAAATCATGCAGCAGAATGATATTGTTACACCAGAGAAATTAAAAGATATCACCGGATTTTCAGAGGGTAAGATAGAAAAGATACTTATGAATATGAACCATACGATTTCACTTGAGACCCCAGTGGGGGAAGAAGCTACTCTGGGAGATTTTGTTGAAGATACACTTACCCCATCAATAGAGGAACAGGCAATGGAAAATGCTATGCAGAGGGAAATTAGTCGTCAAATGGAGTGCTTGAGACCTCGTGAACAGACAATTTTGGCTTTGCGGTTCGGATTAAATGGTCAGAATCCGCATACCTTGGAAGAAGTTGGAAAGCAAATGGGTGTGACAAGAGAAAGAATACGGCAGATTGAGATGAAAGCATTAAGAAAGTTAAGACATCCAAATAGAAGCCGATATTTGAGAGAGTTTATTTTGGGATAGACTGAAGGGGGAGAAATATGGAGATTATGAAGTTTTTCTTTCATAAGATTACTGTAACAGGCGAATTAACAGTAGCTGCTATCATTTTTCGAATATTTGTTTCTCTTTGTATTGGAGGAATTCTTGGAGCAGAAAGAGGAATAAAAAATAGACCAGCAGGATTTATGACCTATGTTCTTGTTTCAGTAGGGGCGACAATTTATATGTTAACAAATCAATATATTACTACAGTTATACCGGGGAGTGATCCAACAAGATTTGGGGCACAGGTTATAAGCGGAATCGGTTTTTTAGGGGCTGGTACTATTATCGTGACAAGACAAAATGAAATCAGAGGGTTAACTACAGCAGCCGGTTTATGGGTTGCAGCATCATTGGGATTGGCTGTTGGAACTGGATTTTATTCGGGTGCATTTATTGGAATCTTATTTACAGTGTTTGCACTTGTTTTATTAAAAAAAATAGATGTTTATATTAAACAGCATGCTAGAAGTATGGAGATTTATATAGAGCATAATATAGAATTTTCATTTCGTAATCTGGTAGATTATATAGAAAAACGAGGGTTTGACGTGTTTGAGATGCAAAGAAGCAAGATAAAAACTCTGGATAAGGATTTGGGCGTTCTTATTTTTTCGTTGGATTTAGTAAAAAAAGTAAATCATCAAGAAGTTTTAAACCATTTAAACGAAATTGAAGGGATAGAATATGTCAAAGAAATTGCTTAGAAAAGTTCCTTTATTGAGTGGCTTTTTCTTTTTTTGGACGAAAGCCTATCTCTACTATAGGCATCAAAATCCTAGAAAAGGCAATGACAGGTCTTTCTAGGTAACTGTAAGGGGAGATTGCCCAAAGAACCTTATAGGAGGCCATAATTAGAATGAGTATGAGGGGGCCAAGCGGTGAAGCTGTTTAAACCACCTTCAGAAATAAGAGCATGGATGTGGGGGATTACATTTTGAATTTCACTCGAAGATATGGAGAGGGAAGATAAGCCGGGGATAAAGTTTGCGCATTTAATAAGTTAAAAAACATGCATAGAATAACATTCCTGGCAGCACGAAACAGGCAGTTGAGACACGCGGAGTTTTTACGAATAGTAAAAACACAGGGCCGATGGAAGCTGGAAAACAGTTTATAGGACATACGAAAAGCCCATTTTAGGTTATATATGTTCCTATAGGAAGGGGAGAAACGGCTTTTTTTAGTTGGAAAAAAGAAACTCCTACACCCCTCATGAGTGAGGGGCGGTGGACATGAAAGTGCCGAAGGAAGTTTGTTTTATGGGATGCTTTCTTGTATTTTTATACTTTCTACAGTGTAACATAAGATTTTCTTTTTGGTAAACAGGTTTAGACGTCCGGGGACTTCCCTTTTAACCAATCTGTCCAGACAGAGTAATACTTTCCGAGCACGTGGGAACCATCAGTGGAATAGGTGGTCTTCAGAGCACCGTTTTCATCATCGAAAATGTCATTGACATCGATATAGCAGCAATCGCTGTTTTCTGCGATAGCTCTGATGCCACTGTTTATCTGGTTGATTTTTTCATTGGTATAGGTATTGCTGGAGGCGGATTTTTCGGCAGTTACGTGGAGGTTGGCCTCCAACACAATCATAGCGTTCGGCTGACGGGCCTTGATGGTATCCACGACAGACTGGTATTTACGGATAATACTGTTGTAATCGTAGCCCAGTTCGTTGATGCCCAGCATCAGATATATGGTGTGGTATTGTTGTTGGAAAAGGACTTCCTCCAGATTTTGTTTTAAGCCGCTTTTGGTCTTTACGGTGGATTCAAACAGGTTGAACACACTCATTCCAGAGTTGGCAAAAATCTCGGCGTTTCCTAAATCACCATATTCGAAAAGCCCCACAGTTCTGGAGTCGCCAATGAACAGGGTGCTGGTAAAGTCAGGGTTTGGAGGGATATAGCTGGGCCCCACAGAGGTAGCAGCGGGAGTTTGCGGTGCAGAAGTTGCGGGTTCCGATGTGGTGTCTATGCTGTCGAAAGAAGAAGCTTCCATGGAAACGCTTTCTGAGGAATCATTTTTATGGGCAGAATGTTTTGGAACTACATGAGCAGTATCATGAATAGCCGGCTCCTCCGGATGTGTATTTTCAGTTTGGCTTGTTTCCGGGTGGTCGTGTTTTACGGCAGAAAGTTCTGCATCGATATTTTCAATCATTTCCTGACCATTGCTACATACCCGGACGAAGACAGAGGTAACAATGCCGTAAACGGAGGCGGGTAATGTAGATATGATGGCTGATATAAGAAGGCTGAAAGCCAGAAGTAAGGTATACCAGTATTTCTTCATAGTTGTAATCTCCTAATTTAAAATCTGAAGTACAAAAATGGATCGTCCGCGCCCATTTTTATAAGGTAAACGCAGAGCCAGAAAACGGCTAGTAGGATTACCGCAGTCAGAAAGGAGCGCTTCCACTGTTTATAGAGTTTACGAGGCAGCTGTGTTATAAAGATTAGGCTGAGAGTCAAGGACAGCACATAAATCCGGCCATATTTCAGGAAATCTCCCGCAAAATAAAGAGACTGTTTTTCAGGAGCGAGAAAGGGGAACAGGCGTAGAAGATAAATTTTCATCTGTACCAGATCCGTCACTGCAAAGCTCAACCAGGTCAGCGGGATGGCCATTATCATATAGAGATGGCCGATTAGGGGACAGCCGTCCAGTAAATGTTTCAGCCCCATCTTCTCGATGAGCATGAGCAGGAAAATGACACTTCCCCATAGGATAAAATTCCAGCTTGCCCCGTGCCATAATCCGGTCAGTAGCCAGACCACTAGCATATTGCGAATCGTTGTGGCTTTGCCACAGCGATTACCGCCCAGTGGGATATAGATGTAATCCCGGAACCAACCGCCCAGAGTCATGTGCCATCTACGCCAGAATTCGGTCATGGACAGGGATAGATACGGATAGTTGAAATTGTCCGGCAGAGAAAATCCCATCAACTGTCCAAGTCCCTTTGCCATCAGGGAGTAGCTATAAAAATCAAAGTAAATCTGAAAACTGAATGCGGCCAGACCCAGCCAGGCAAAAGGAGTTGAAATACTTTCGTAGCCAATGGCCCCTACCTGGCTCCACAGCCGCCCAACCTGGTTGGCTAGAAGAACTTTGAGCCCCAGACCAATCGTAAATTCCCGCAAACCGTTTTCAACATTTTTTAGGTAATGGCTACGCTGGTGGATTTGCTTACGTACGGAAGCGTAAGTGACGATAGGACCAGCAATTAGCTGTGGAAACATGGTGATATACGTGCCATAGTTGATAAAGGAAGTTTCGTGAAGAACATCCTTTCTATAAACATCAGCGAGGTAGGAGATGGCTTGAAAGGTGTAAAAGCTGATTCCGACAGGTAATGGAAACTCCGGAATCTGGATGGAAAATCCAATTCCCATTTTTTTAAAGATCCAATTTAGATTTCCTGCAAAAAAGCCGGAATATTTAAATAGGAACAACCAGATCAGGTTATAGCAGAGTCCGAATATCAGCCATTTTTTCCGGTGTTCAAGCCATCTGCGCCGTCCCAGAAGGAGGCCAATATGGTAATTTACCAGGACGGATAGCAGAAATAAGAAAAAGTACCAGGGCTCATTTTTTACGCCGTAAATATAGAATATAAGGCTGCCGGCAAACAGAACGGCGTTTTTCCATTTTGCGGGACATATATAGTACAACAGTAAAAACAGGGGCAGAAAGTGAAATAGGAAAACAAGGCTGCTGAAAACCATTTTTCATTCCTCCAGTAAGTACAGTATGGGTAACTCATTTATATTAGATGGAGCGAGAGTTAAAAAAGTTTCATTAAAATGTAAATTTTTATATAATATTACAGCGAACAGCTGTGTACTCTATCATACTGTGCAATAGCCAGACTGCTATGGGCACTATCAGTTGCCCTTTTATCAACCGCTGCATTTATGTGGTAAACAAATGCGCTGTATGATGTGCCTATTCTGTATAAATGCAACCATTATAATGGCTTATATCAAGATAGTTTTAGCATTCCTCAAACCAGTGCTCAATCGGCCAGCGCAGGTATTGCTACAAGGTTCTTCTCCTTGCGATACGCAACGACACATATGCTGAACCTATGTGCCTGGATGGAGCTGTTGGCATCTTCTGGCAGTGTCACCTATTCCTTGGAATTTTTTGAGGATGGGGAGGGGCAGAAGTAAGACAGATATTGCCGGCGGAAGGAGGCGAATCCCAGAGGCCGCTATCCGATGGAGAATCAGGTTCAGGGCTGCCGGACGGGGAAAATACAGAAATGGAGGGATACAGCGAAAACGATGCATATCCAGAAGATGATAGCAGACAGTCTTCCAGAGAAGAAAATCCATGGTATGACTTAAAAGGTCTGGATGAGGTAGAAAAAACATTACGATTGCAGATGGAGATTACTACACACGGATCTATGAATTGAGTGATTGTTATGAAAAGTAAGAAGGTTATACCGTTGTAATAAAAGGATTTGTCTTCCGTACTACGGATATCCCTAAAATGCGATCTTGCCCTGGTCCGTCTGTCCATGTGGTGCTGCTGTGCCGCGGATTTAAGCCCAATGAGTTTTCTGATGGACAGTGAAGTGACATTCAAAGAAGACTAAATGGTGACGGTAACAGGCGCATTTGAAATCAGCGAGGATGGAGAGTCCCTGATTTTAAAGGCTCAGAGCATTGAAGTATCCAGGAAGCCTGAGGAAGGATACGTTTATCCGTGCTTTCAATCGGAAAATAGGATGAGGGAGAATTGAAAGGAAAAATAAAGATTGAAAAATGAAAGCGGACACATTGTTAATTTAACAGATAAAATTCAGATATTTGTAAAAAATTAAAAATAGACTTCCTGTGTGATAGAATTACATATCAATTGTAAGATGTCTATTTTTATAATGAGAAAATCTAATATAAATTGTTATTGACATGGAACATCTTTTAATTCAGATCATCATGAAGTATTAAAAAATTGCACAGTACGAGGCACAAGCATCATAAAAGTCATACGTATATTATGAGATTGTGAAAGGAAGATGATTAATAATGTTTCCAAAAATCAGGGGAGCTCTGTAAAAGTGAGAGTTCTTTCTGATTTTTTTGTGTATAGAGCTAGGTATAACTCAATGAACTATTTTGGTGATTTTGTGGCAACTTTTATATTGATTAAAGATTAATACTATAGCTATGAAGAAAACAAACTTTTATTATTTTTAAAAATGTTTACTTCTTACAGGGTGCTTAAAAGGAACAGTCATTTTTTGTTTAGCAATAAGGATAATCGTCTATAATCAGGGCACTATAAATAATTATAAAAACCATATAATGTAAGGAGCAGAATTTGATGAAAAGAAATGGAAGGCTGGTAAAACGAATTGTTACGCAGGAATCTGTTAACAGATATTGCGAATGGCTTTATGGATGTGAGAAAAGCAGTGGAACTATTAAACAATACAAGCATTATTTATTGCTATTTATGCAATACATGAATGGGAAGAGTGTAGAGAAAAGAGATGTAATTATGTGGAAAGGAATACTGAGAGAGAGAATGGCTCCGGTGACGGTCAACAGTGCACTGGCAGCAGTCAATGGATTTTTGACGCATAATGCATGGCAGGATTGCCGGACAAAATTTTTGAAGGTAAGCCGCAGAGTATTTTGTCCGGAAAGCAGGGAAATAGATAGAGATGAATATAAGCGTTTGGTGAAATGCGCTTACAAGAAGGGTGATGAAAGAATGGCAATGCTTCTTCAGACTATATGCGCTACAGGAATACGAGTTTCTGAAGTTCCCTATATTACTATAGAGGCCGTAAAACAGGGAAGGGCAGAAGTTGAATGCAAAGGGAGAATAAGGACTGTTTTCTTGACTTCCCGTTTGTGTTATATGTTGCTGGACTACGCAAAGAAAAGTCATATTGACAGTGGGATGATCTTTGTGACAAGAAGCGGGAAGGCACTTGACAGAAGCAATATATGGCGAAACATGAAAAAACTGTGTGAAGGAGCCGATGTATTATGGGATAAGGTATTTCCGCATAATTTTCGTCATTTGTTTGCCAGGCTCTATTATGAACAGGAAAAAAACCTGGTTAGACTTGCGGATATATTAGGGCATAGCAATATTAATACAACAAGGATTTATACAATGGAAAGCGGACGCAACCATATGAGACAATTAGAAAAACTCGAAGTATTGTTTGACTTTTACAACAAATTTTCTCTTTTGTTGTAAAAACATTCATACAATCACAATTATTTTACTACATATTTCGAAAGAAGTCTACAGAAATTCTTAATAAATATTGTAATATTATGTTTTTAGACATAATAAAATGGCCAACTGATTTTTTTGGGGTTGGCCTATTTGTATTGTTTGCATCTATGAGTTTTAGATTCTAAAAAACTTTTTCTACTAGGTTTTCGCCTTCTTTCCACTGAATTTTGAAGCAGATTTACAACAAAAGAGAAAATTTGTTGTAAAGGGAGAATTATTTATGAAAAGAGTTTATGGGCCATGTTTACTGATTCTTTTTCTTTGTTTAGCCGTTATATGGAGTCTGCCGGCCTGCGGAATGAATGCTCAGGCTCAGACTCAGATGAAGGACATAGAGTTTGAAAAAAGAGGCAGATATGCTGAGGAAATGACCGGCAGAATTCCCGATTATGAGGTCTGCGGAGATAAAATGTTAGAACTGATTGAAAACAGCGAGGAACTGTCAGAATGGAAGGATTCAGGAGTTGTTTTTGGTACAGTGGAGGATGCTTTGTCATTTGGCCGTTATTTTTACCGTTACATATATCTCGGAAAACAGGAAATCCGGCTGGCAGTGGGAGAGAAGGGGGACAGGGCTGTTGTTTATGTGCAGTGTGACGATCCTCACCAGGCTGCGATACAGCATAGGCAGACAGAGGACAGGCTTTACGATATTGTAGCGGAAGGAGCCGGCATGGCTGAAAGAGAGAAAGCCTCATTTTTTTACGAGTGGGTCTATAGCAAGGTGGAATATGACACGGAACTAAAGAGGAAAACGGTTTACGAGGCTGTAATGGAAGGGCGTTCCGTGTGTTGGGGGTACGTCTCTGCATATCTGATGTTATGCAGAATGGCAGGTATGGACTGTGAACCGGTCTACGGCGGGGGTCACGCTTGGAACCGAGTTTGGATTGATGGGGGATGGAAGCATTGCGATATTACATGGGACAAGAGTGCGGGGCTACGCCGATGGAAACTGGTGCCGGAGGCGAAAATGGAGGAGGACCCCATGCACAGGACTTTCCTGTAGAAAATGGAGGACTCAGCCATAGGAGAGTTTCGCCAAAGCGTCAGCAGATGACTGAGTTTCGCAGGGCGAAAAAACGGCGGCGGATTCGAAGAAAAATGATACGGTATCTGACAGTGGCAGGTCTGACAATTGTTGTGGGAATAGGAACTTATTTTTTTGCTTCGGAAGGGGCATCTGTTCAAGATTATATTCAGGTACCGCCGTTGACTGTGGTTTTGGAGAGCACAGAGGCGCTGGGAGGTTCCGAGAAAGTAACAGAGAACGGCAGCACCTGTAGATGTACCCAAGGACGGTGCAGAAGCCGCAGATGCACTGCAGTTGGCAGATGATTTGCAGCGAGGAAACTGGAATGGAAATGCATTGTTTGCAGTAATAGATGAAAATGAAGCCCGGGAAGCATATATAGGGGAATTGGATGTGGCGGCCTACTGTGGCTGTCAGTACTGTATCGGAAGATCGGACACCTATGTCACTTGGTCTGGACGACTTCCGACACAAGGAACGACCGTGGCGGCTGACCTTAATGGGTTTGAGATTGGTGACGTGCTTAGAATCGGATCGGACATATATCGGGTGGAAGATAAGGTGTCGCCTGGAGCCAGGGAAGCATTATGCCTGTATTTCTCCAATCATGCAGACGCCATTGCGTTTGGCAGACAGATACTGCCGGTTTTTAAAATTAAATCTAGAGAGGAACATTTGGGAGAGCCCTTAGGGATTTTTGAAGTGACTGGTTACTGCGGCTGTGAAAAATGCTGTGGATTAAAAGGCGGATTGACTAAGGCAGAGAAAATCCCGAAGGCAGGGCATACAATTGCGGCAGATCCCGAGGTGCTTCCTATGGAGAGCAAAGTGGAAATTAATGATATTGTCTATGTGGTGGAAGATACTGGAAAGTTAGTGAAGGGAAATGTGATAGATATTTATTTCAATACCCATGAGGAAGCAGTGAGGTTCGGCAGACAGAAGATAAACGTTTATTTAGTGCCGTAATTGGATTGCAATGGAAGGATGGGGCTGGCCAATGTATCTGAAGTTTTGTGAATTGAAAGATTACCTGCTGGTGGTGGGGGCCTCAGCAGTTTATATATAGATACAATAGCAGAAAGGAAAGAATGAAATGAGAAAAAGCATGACAGCAATCATGGCTTTAACGTTGTCTGTGGGATTTTCAGCTGCTTTGGGGATGGGAAGTGTACAGGCGGCAGAAGGCTGGACCAAGATAAATGAGGAGTGGCGATATTATGACCAGAACGACCAGCTGGTAACCCTGACATGGAAAAAGTCAAAGGATTATTGGTATTATCTGTCGGAGGACGGAACCATATTGAAGCATTGTGTGTTCAGGGATAAGGATTCTATTTACTATGTGGATGAAGAAGGGAAAATGGTACAGGACACATGGATATATGCAGATGCAGGAAGTGTTACCATAGATGGGGTTGAAGAGGGCTGGTACTATTTCGGTGCAGATGGGAAAGGTTACCGGCGTAAGAACAGCAGCTTTAAAAGGAACATTGGAGGTAGTATCTACATATTTGACGAAAATGGGAAGATGTTATCTGGATGGTTTGACGAGGAAGGGAATCCCATTGAGGATTCAGACACCCCTTTTGTAGAAGGGGTTTATTATGCAAAAGAGGATGGAAGACTCCTGACCGGGGAATGGCTGGATTATGGGGAAATCGATGAAGGAATCGGGGGTTCCGACCTGGACAGTGAGGTTGCAGGAAGAAACTACACGGATTATGACAAGATGTGGATTTTTTTTGACAGCCATTCAAAGAAGGTTAAGAGCAATGGAGACCGTCTTAGACAAAAGACCATCAATGGAGCCAAGTATGGTTTTGATGAAAATGGCATCATGATTCCCTGGTGGAGTAAGGTGGCCAGTATCAGCAATGCAGATAAGAGTAATCCCAGCAGCGATGTTTCAGCCCGGTATTATTCCGGCTATGACGGTGGGGCGCTTCTGAAAGACAGTTGGTTTTGGATGTATCCATCGGAGAATCTGGATACGGAAGATTACTATGACCAGGAATGCAGTTGGTGGCATACAGATGAAAGAGGTGAGGTATATCGGAACCGTATTCGTAAAATCAATGGACGTTCCTATGCTTTTGACGGGATTGGCAGGATGCAGACAGGTTTTGTCCTCTTCGATGGAAAGTCTGAGTTTGTAGCCCGTTATGAAGTGGATGACTGGAGCTCAGAGGATTTTATTGAAGGAACTATATATGGTATTGAAAAATCAGATTTGTACCTGTTTTCTCCAGATGAACTTAACGATGGTTCCATGCAGATTGGGAAGGATATCGCGGTGGAACTGGAAGATGGGGTGTTTCATTTTGGGTTTGCCTCCAACGGAAAGGCGTTCGGTAACCGAAATCGGCTTCAGAAAAAAGAGGGCATGTATTATATCAATGGTCTTCGTCTGGAAGCGGATGAGGAATACGGATACGGGGTTGTAAAAGTAGAAGATGGTGCGGATACCTATTATCAGGTTGTGGACACCAGGGGGAAAGTGATTGAAGGCAAAAAGAAGATTGTAAAGGATAAGGAGGGCGGTTACCTGCTTATTATTCGAAATCGTTTGGTGGCTTGGTGCGGGGATGAAGATAAGCCAAGGTGGAGAAAAGGAGAGGAAGGAACCGGATTTTACCATTATGATAGGGGGAACAAGGAGGATCACTTTGCCGGAGGACTCATTGCGGCTGCGGGCATGGAGCCCGACATTGACGGTCTGCCGGAGGAAGAGCGGCTGAATTTTTAAAAGGAGATGAAAAATGTACAAAGGAGATGAAACAAATGAACAGCGGCATATATACATTCTATAAACGCCTGACGGCCATGTTGCTGGCCATATGCATGATAGCGGGGCTTGTTATGGGACAGCCCAACATTCTGTCCTATGCATCCACGGAGCTTCAGAATGAAGATCTGGGAGATGGGGCCAGCGAGGCAACTGCATATACCTGGAAGAATGGTTCTGTGACCGGCCAGGGAGGGGGAGGAAATTCCTGGCGTTTCGACCTTAGGGGCCTGCAGGCAGGGCAGCATAATTATGCTCAGGCTGGTATTAAAACAACTTACAGTAACGGAGGGTATGCAACCTGGTTTCAGGTCGGGACTAATTCCAAACAGCTGATAGGAGGCAATACAAACGGCGGGGTACAGTCTTTGGATACCTATGGCATAGAGGTGAAGATTGCAGTATCCCCGAGTCCGGATAATAAGTATGTGTTTGTTGATTACTATGTCTATGATAAAAATGGTCAGGGCGGCTCAACTGGCAGGACTATCAAAATGGGAACGGGAACCGATGTCATGATTGGAGGAACCCAGGAAGATGACTATGCAACGGTATATAAAAATGACCGAGGTTTTCATATGGTCAACCAGCATGTCAAAACCACCTTTGACTGCATCACAAACGACAGCAGCCTTGGGGTGACACCTCCTGATACCAGATGGATTGGTCATTACAATTCCTGGGGAAGCAATGTCTTTAATGAGAGCTCCAATGATGTGGTAAGCGGCACTGATTCGGGAATGGCCTATTCATGGGAGTTTCAGCTTCATCCGTATGAGACGGTTCACAGGAGGGTTGCATTTGCCATCAGAGACACCTCCTATTATGTATCAGACCAGTACGGCCAGGACTCTACCAGCGCAGAAGGAACCTACAGCAGTCCTTTTAAAACCATTGAATATGCGCTTAATAAAATCGGAAATAACAAGGGGTATATTTATGTAATGGATTATCCGGAGATTTCGTCCGCTATTGATGTGACGGGAAACAGCCAAAAGGATATTACCATTGCCAGTACGGATTATGACCATGAGGGGCATCCTATGAATGAGGATGGTGATTATATTAAAACCCTGACGCGCGCATCCGGGTATACGGGTCCGCTGTTTAACGTATCAGGCCCCACTTTAAAGTTTACTGACATTGTCCTGGACGGAAACCATGCGGAAAGTCAGGATTCCTTGATATCCGCTTCATCCGGAAAGCTGGAGATTAACAGCGGCGCTGTAATCACTAACTGCAGCGGCAGTGAGTCCAGCCAGGGAAGTGCGGTAAATGTAACGGGAAGCGCGGGACTGTCCATGAATTTTGGAACGGTTTCCGGAAATGTGTCCGCTGGAAAGGGAGCTGTTTATTACAATGGGTCAGGTGCATTTGAAATCAGAAACCGGAATCAGATATCGGACAACACAACTCCGTCCGGGAAGAAGGCAAACGTATATCTGGCTCAGGATAAATATATAACAGTTATGAGCGATTTAGACACGTCCCAGATAGGCGTTACAGCAGAGCAGCTTCCTCTGGCATCACCGGGAGGGATATCATCCCAGCCTAGTCAGGAAGTAAAGATAGCTGTGCCGTCAAGTAGTTATCCGGGGGCTGCAGGCTCCTGCCCCTTTGCGGATAATTTTAAAGCAGACCAGGAGGCGGGGAATTCCGGTGTGTATGTAAGCGCGGGAACGGAAATCCTTGGCAATGGGCGGAATGCAGTATTAAAGCGGAATGGATATACGGTGTCCTTTATATATCGGGATTCTGCCACAGGCGGAACTGTGAATGGTGCGCCGGCAAGCATCCCCCTGTCATATGCGGGAGGAGATGCGGTTGAGGTGAATGCGCCCGCCGCCATTACTGGATACGGCCTTACAGGCGTAACCATTGACCAGGGGACAGGCGGCACTCTGAGCGCCCAGGCAGATGCCGGTGTTGCAGATTTTGGCAAGGTAACGGGAACCATGCCGGGCCAGGATGTTGTTATTACATATGAATATACCAGAAACAGCGGTTCCATTGTATTTGAAGCCAATGGAGGGACGCCGGAGCCTCAGGCTCTGACCGGTTCTGTTGGAGGAAGCGTCAATGCGCTGCTGCCTAATATCAGCCGTTACGGCTACCAGTTTGTGGGGTGGAGTACGGTCAATGACAGGGTGAATCCAGATCTCATAAGCGGATTGCCATCAGAATTCCCGGAGGATCCGGTTACTTATTATGCAATTTTCTCACCGGACAGTAATGTGAAGTTTGATTATACGGTTGACTATGTCAATGCGGACGGTTCCATCGTGTTCCAGTCGACCACGACCGAGGATGCCTACAGCGTGGAGGCAGAGGTTCATTCGGGGAAGAAGAACATCCATGGCTATACCTGGAGTTTGGCGGATTCCTCCACGAACCCGGCCATCTACAATTACGGTGATGGGCACGGCCCCGTTCCATTCGGAAACTTTAATGGAGGTACCGGTGACTTCTCGGGGAAGATGCCGGGGCAGGATGCGGCCGTGAAATATGGTTATCAGGTAGACCGCAGCAATCCAAATGCGAAATCCGCATTTACAGTTAAATACGTGACAGAAAATGGTACAGTTGTCCATACAGCTGACATACAAGATGTTTTCCCGGAAGATGCGATCGCGGCGGTTCCGGCGGATGTTTATGGCTTCCGGTACCTGTCAGGCAGCATTACGGCGGGAAGTACTGCAGATGATACGGACGGGCATCTGGTAAGCGCTGTCCAGGGCGGTTTTGACAGCGATGGAAGATTTACGGGAACCATGCCGAACCAGCCGGTAGAGATAACGTACCTGTATGAAGCCACGGAAGAGGGCTATGAGTATAAGATTCATTATTTGGATAATGGCACGCAGGATGAAAGGCTGAGAAACATTACAGGACCGGACATCCAAAATGTAACAGCGGATACGCCTGTGACCGCTGAATTTAAAAATATGTATGGTTATGTGTTTCAGGATGAACGCTCGGAACCTGCATCAGCAGGAACCTTTGACAGCAGCCATAATTTTACTGGAACTATGCCAAATGACCGTTTGGCTGTCACCTATCGTTATGACAGAGACCCATCAAAGTGGGCGAATCTGATATACAAGGCAGGAGAACATGGCGTCTTAAGACCAGGGAATGGTATGTCATCGGATGTTGTTATTTTATCCGGAGGAGCTTATAGGGTTTCCGTACTGATAAATGACGGAACCGTAGAAGGCACCGCGGGAAGCTATACATGGAATGACATACTGGAAAAGAGACTGGTTCCTGAAGCGGTTGCAGACACCTATTACCGCTTTGAAGGCTGGTTTATCGACCAGAATGGAAACGGAATCAAGGATAGTGGTGAGGAGCTGCTTTCAGCCGATAGCAGGTTTACAGGTTCGGCTGCCGTGACTGCATACTTTGCGGAAGATCCTGACCAATGGGTTGATATTCACTTTGCGGCGGGAGAGCATGGAACCATAGATGCGGGGGAAAACGTAAATCTCCATATCCAATATGACCGTACCTGGGCCGATACCGCGGGAAATCGGCCGGCCTATACACCGGAAATCAATTATCTGGTTGATGGTTGGTATGATGGCGGAGTGTCTGTGGAAGATGACAGCAGACTTGTGAATGGAAATACCTATACCATACGGTTCTATCCGGACCCGGCAGTCTTTGGTACAGATGTGGCGGCGCGGGATGCATCAGCAGGTATTGATACGCAGGGAAAAGGCAGGATTACAGTCTATGGGACAACCCAGGGCTATCAGTATATCATCACGGACATGGAAGGCAATATAATAGATGTGGTACGCGGGAATATATCAGGACGGGTATATTTTGAAGACCTGTATCCTGGTACGCGGTATTTAATATATGAAGCAACAGGTACGACACAGGCACAGACTGGGAGGCCCATAGACGGTGTGACTGGAATCATAAGCAGTGCGACTGAGGTTCTGGTCCCGGTAGTGGAGACCAATTACCAGGTCCTTTACGATGAGGAACATGAAGGGAAGACTGTTTTCGTGATTAAGCCGGCGGATACGGATTCCGATTATGCTATTTTAGATAAGGACGGACATGTGGTCATAACTCCTGAGACGGGAGATGGGGGCTGGCAGTCGGCCGGCGGCAGCCAACCGGCAAGCCTGACCTTCTCCGGACTGGATTACAATGAGGAGTATGTGGTAGTGGCAAGGCCTCATGGGTCATCCGGCATCACTGCGGAAAGCAAATTGGAAGACGGGACTCACATCAGCACAGATCCGGGCGGCGAACTGGATATTCCCAACTATATAGTGGAGGCGATTAATGGCCAGGTCCACTCTGTTGATGGAGTAGAATTAGATATCCCCAGATATGATGAGGTCCATAAAGGCGATGAAGTGGTGCTTCACGCGGAAGAAACCGATGGAAATGGACAGAATTTCCTGTACTGGAAGGTGACAATCGGGGCAGTTCCGGGAATGACAGAAACCATACGCCGTCAGGATGTGACATTTACGATGCCGGATTCCAACGTGGTTATGACAGCTTATTATGAGCGTGCGTCAGCGACACCCAGCAATGCAACGGTGACGGATGAAGTACGGGGAGGTAATAAGCATGAGATGGCTCTGGACCCCAATGAAATTGAAAACCTGGAGGAGGAGCTTACCACAGACGCAGACCGGACCCTTATGGATGTGAACCATGCAGATGTGACCTATAAAGTAGTATATAAAAAGAATGTGGTAAAGGCGACTGAATCCAATGCAATTAAACGTTCGTCTTATTATGACAGTGACCATGAAGAAGCGTACCATGGAGCCTGGGGATTGAATGTAGATATTGAACGGTATGTGAACGGGCGGAGAGTAGGGGTAGCTTCGCCATCAGAAGCAACATTTAATACATATGTGCAACTGGATAAAGAAGATGTAGACATGATGGACTATCAGCTGTTTGCTATTTCCGAGGATGATGATGGGGAGCTGATCATTGATTCGGTTACTATGTCTGATGATCCGGAAGAGACCGGCGGTTTGTTTACATTTACGGCTCAGGCTGGTATGAGATATGTGCTCATCTATTCCAGGGCATACAGGATTTATTTTATCAATAATAAAGAAGAACCAAAGTACCGCTATTATTTTAAAGTGCGCCGGGGTGAGACACCGAATAGTGGAGACTATTCCTTTGAATACAGCCAAGTGGAGACACCAATCGATTCATTTATTGATAATGAGGGGGTTGAATTTAATTATATTGGCTGGAGTTACCGGGAAGACCGGCTAAAGGAATTTGACCCGGACAAGGAAATCAAGAGGAAGACGTATGTATATGCGTTTTACGATGATAACAGCGGTGAAGTGAATGATGCCAGGAAACAGCTGGAGGATGCAATCAAAGCTGCAATCGAAAAATCAGACGATTACTTCCTGACGCTGAAGGAGACAGAAAAGATAAGGGAAGCCATAGAAGAAGCTATGGATGTATTCGATAGAACGGGCCCCCGGGCAACTCTTGATGAACTTTTGGAGGCCTTGAACCGTTTGGAGGAAACATGTAAACCCTTCGATAAGATTCTGGAAGACCGGTATGACCATTACGATAAACTTCAGAATGGAGGAAACAGCGGAGGTACATCCGGCGGAGATGGATGGGGCAGCGGAAGCCATGGCGGTTCAGGAGGAAGCAAAGGTGGATCGAAAGGAGGCGGTGGCAGCTCCAGGTCTGCCGGCACAGGCGGGCCAGTCACAACTCCGGCGCCTTATGTTGCGGAAACCAGTAAGAGTTATGTGGTAGGCACCAATGGAAACTGGGAGCTGGTTGACCCAGAGAGTGATAAATGGGCTTTTGTACTCAACGGAGGAATCCGTCTCACCAGCATATGGGCCAAACTTGATTATGCCAACGGTGATGTGAATCGAAATGGCTGGTATCACTTTAATGCCAGCGGACTCATGGATTATGGCTGGTTCAGGGACGAGCATATGAACTGGTATTACTGTAATGCGAAAAAAGACGGCTGGCTGGGAAAGATGAAGACAGGATGGCATTATGATGAGGTAGATAAGCATTGGTATTACCTGGATTTGATTACAGGCCAGATGGTAATGGGATGGAAGGAAATTGAAGGAAAATGGTATTTCTTTACACCTCAGAATACGGCACAGACATACTCATATGACCGCAGCACCGGGAAATGGGTGTTTATGCAGAATCAGGAAAGGCCGCTTGGCTCCATGTACAGCAACGAGAAGACACCGGACGGTTATCAGGTAGGCGCTGATGGAGCTTTACAATAGCAGGAGGTTTTATGAAAAGGACAAATAAGATTAAGGCATATCTGGCCCGTGTCTTGGCCGCGGCCATGGTGATCACCATGGCCGCGCCTCCGGCGCCGGCGTATGCATTGAATTACGGGGATCCGGCAGTCATTCGGTTTGATCCCAAGGAGGGCCCGGATTTATCACATTCAAACTATATGAATGTTCCCAGAGATGGAAACCGGATTACGTATGCTACCGGACGAGCTGGTCATCCACTGGCTGAAGCAAGTGATTTCAATGGAATTGCCGTGGAAAATCTGGGTTCTGGTGACAGGCCGGTGCTGCCTGCATTTGACGCGGATTTGAGTTGGCCGGGATATACCTTTGACGGCTGGTATAATGCAGATGGTAATAAGATACTGTATCTGCCCTTTGCGTTTCCTTACAATTCAACCACGGCATATGAGGCACGCTGGAATGGTGATGCGTCCAGTCAGTTTGATTTTACAGTCATGCATTACCGGGACCTGAATGAGGACAGAAATGGAAACATGAATGGAGAAGACCCGAATGCATGGCCCGAAGCGGATGACAGCCAGATATATAAGTTTTTTGATGACGGAAGCTGGACAACCCGGGTGACGGCCAATACAGCAGTATCCGCTACCTACAAACGGGATATACCGGGCTATAAGGTATCTTCTGTGATTATTAAGAACAACAAAACGCGCCGTTTTGATGACGCCTCAGGCCATGGAACGCTGGGGGAGGCCGCGACCATTAATGAGTCTACCCGGTCTGTCCGCGGAAATATGCCCAATGATGACTTGACTGTGGCATACAGATATGAGCCTGACAGTTCAAAGAAATTTGCCCTGCGTGTAGAATATGCAGATGGGAGTGGCCGTGCGATCCGTACCCCGGAAAGCTATCTCTATTCCGCGGAGTCGCAGGTTTCTGCCGCACCGGCACAGATTACGGCTTATACCCTTACCGGCGCTCAGATAAAAACAGGCAGCGGGGATATAGATGATTTGTCGGGAAGAGGGATATATTCGGCGCAGACAGCAGGATGCACATTTGATGCCCAAAAGAACTTTACCGGAAAGATGCCCAATCAGCCGGTAACCGTGGTATATACTTACGAGATTGACCCTTCCTATGTAACCCATGTAACCATTAACCGGATAGACAACCATAACAATGTGCTGGCTGAGCCGGAAACAAGGGAGGTGTCTCCTAATGAAACAGTGACGGTAAATGTAGAGCGAAAAGCCGGGTATACGTATCCGCCTAACATTGGATGGAATGGAACATTTACCGATATCAGTATGGACCAGACAGCAGCCACGCTGAGTTTTAAAACAGACTTTACAGGCGGCACTGTTACGATTACCTATAATGAAGATTTGAATGATACAGCACATTGGGCCAGGATAAACTATTACAACAGCGAACATGGAAGCCTGTCAGGAGACAGCAGCCCGCGTTCCTTACGGCTTGGTACCCACTCCATTGATACAATCACAGAGGGAATCACGCCATCTCCCGAACAGCACTATATGTTTAACGGCTGGTATAAAGCCAATGCTTCCGGTACAGGTAAAGTAGGAACCGTGTTGACCGGAGATATTGAACTGACCGGAGACCTTAAACTTTACGCGGATTTTGTGGAAGATCCGGGACAATGGTGTGATATAAGATTTGAAAGCGGAAGCCGCGGCTCTATTTCAGGAACCAATTCCATGCATGTGCCGAAAGGGACTCAGTGGTCTCAGATTTCCCTGCCCCAGACCACACCGGACAGTAACTATATGTTTGCTGGCTGGTTTGATGAAAACGGGAATCAGGTTACAGACCCGAATATGACGATTCTGGCGGATCAGACTTACAGGGCACGCTTTACACCTGTGGGAGGAGATGATGGAATCCTGTGCATTCCAGATGGAACTGGAACGATAGGAAATGACGGTATGGGTAAGATTGAGATAAGCGGAGCAAATGAGGCGCGTAAATATGCCCTGACGGACAGTGACGGACGGCTTTTGGCAGTGATGACAGGGGAACAGCTTGGCAGCAGCTGCTTTGAACAACTGCCGCCCTGTGACAGCTACTACGTATATGAGATGGCGGAAAGCGCAGCTCCTGTTGTTGGAGACATACTGACAGATTCAGTGGATCCATCCTTAATAAGTCAGCCAGCCCGTGTCATGGTACCTGCTATTGGAGGGAATTATTCCACCGCGGATGATACGACAGAGGGACTAAGGAAGATTGTTATCCGCCCGGCAGGAGAAAATACTGTGTATGCGGTTCTTGATATGGATGGAAATGTGGTCAGTCAGGATGGGAACGAAGACGGATGGGTAAGCCCGTCCGGCAGTCCGCGGACAGCGGAACTTGCAGGACTTGAACCCAATGTATCCTATATCATCGTGGCCAAACAGGCAGATAACGGCGATGCGCCTTCAGACCGTATGATAAACGGAAGCCAGGTAATGGTAACAGGCACTTCGCAGCAGAACCGTGTTTATACCTTCCGTTTGCTGAACGGAGGTTACGTGGAGTCGGTGACAAGAAACGGGGAAGCGCTGGATGTGGAAGAGCATGCAGATGAAGTCCTGGTAAAGGCAGGGGACCAGATCAGGATATCTGCGGAGGATATGAATCCTGCTGGACAGGCATTTAAACAATGGGAAGTACAGATTGGTAATCTGCATATGTCATACCTGACCAGAAAAAATCAGACCGTGGAAATGACAGCGGGAGATGTAATCCTCCAGGCCATGTATGAACCGTCTCCGGTAGCGACTGCATCCAACGCAACAGTGGATTATTCACCCAAAAACGGGATATTTGCCCTGGACAAGTCAGAGGAAGCGCTTCAGGAATTAAAGGAAGAACTGGTGGATAACGATGAGGATAGCACAGCGCTTTCAAACGGGCAGCGGATAGCTTATACAGTTAAGTTTGACCGACATGCACCGGTGGCATCTGCTTCGGAAGCTGTGAGGCAGGAAGTGGATGACGGGGAGAGCGTTAAGACACCATGGAGTCTGGATATCGGACTTACGCGAAAGGTGGATGGAACCAATAAACCACTGGTGGAGGATGCAAATCTGACTCCAGCAATTAAAGTGTTTGGAAAATTAGACACCAGTCTTTTGGGAAATCTGGAATACAGGTTATGGAAAATTAATTTTGGAGAGGATGATGGTGATACGACCTGTGAAGAAGTCCTGATGACACCTGACCCGAATGAAAATGAAGACTTTACTGGAAGCTTTGCCTTTGAAGCTAATATCGGTGATACTCTGGTATTTAGTTATTATAAAGCGTATGAAGTGATCATCATGGATACCGGAAGGGGACAGGTTCACACATTTAAGGTAAGGGATGGCAGGTCCTTGGATGATACGGAAGACTATATGGATTTAGATATTCACGAAGGCTATACGGATTCCGTTACAGGCATAGCGTATGAGTTCACAGGCCTGTCGAAACGCCAGTCTGGAGGAGGGATGTATGATACTTCAGATCCAGTGACAAGAGATTTGAAACTGTATGCTGTCTATGAACCGGAAGATGATACCCAATGGCAGGAAGCAAAAGAAAGGCTGCAGGAGGAGATTAATATCGCTAATGCCCTGAAGAATAATGGGTCTGTAAGCGCAGAAGACAGAGATGCCCTTACTGAGGCTGTGGATGAGGCTGTTGAAGTGCTGAACCGCCTGCCCAGACCTTCGGTTGACGACCTGGAAAGTGCCTTTGATACACTGAAAGCACTGGTAGACAGTATTAGCAGTGGCGGTTCTGGCGGTTCTGGCGGTTCTAGCGGTGCTGGCGGTTCTGGCGGTTCTGGCGGTTCTAGCGGTTCTGGTGGTTCTGGCGGTTCTAGCGGTTCTGGCGGTTCTGGCGGTTCTGGCGGTTCTAGCGGTTCTGGTGGTTCTGGCGGTTCCGGCGGTTCCGGGGGCTCCGGCGGTTCAAAAGGTTTTTCCGGCGGAGGACATGGACCGGGCAGTGATGGCACAGAAAACAGTTACCGTACGTATTTAGATGGCACCGAGGGCATATGGAATAATGTTGATCAGACTAACCATAAGTGGGCCTTTGTATTGAACAGTGGAACACGTATCAAAGACAGCTGGGCCAATATACGATACACACATAATGGAAGCAGCCAGATTGCCACCTATCATTTTGACCGTGAGGGTATTATGGACAGTGGCTGGTTTTTGGACCAGGATACAGATAACTGGTATTTCCTGTCCAATGTACACGATGGCTGGTTTGGCCGAATGACAAAGGGATGGCACTATGATGATGATGATGGCAGATGGTATTATTTGAGTCCGTTTACCGGAGTTATGCTGATGGGGTGGCAGAAGATTGACGGAATATGGTATTATCTGACCGCTGATAGCCAGCAGAAGACCTGGACGTTTAATGAGGGATCGAAACGATGGGAATATACGAATCAGAATGGCCGTCCATTGGGGTCTCTGTACATAAATGAGATGACACCAGATGGATACCAGGTTGATGAAAACGGAGCCTGGACTCGGGAAACACCTTAAGTGATATTCAATTCTGCCCTGTAGTGCTGTGATGGCATTACGGGGCAGAATTATCCTATGCTGTTATGCGATGAAGAATATGAAGCCATGACCGATGAAAGGAATATGATGAGGGATGAGGTGATCGATATGGAAGAAAGCGATTTTTATACACTGGCAAACACGGACCGTATGGGTATATTTCTCATTTGTATTAAAAATAAACAGGGTGAATTAAGTGGGGACATTGTAAATTTTTATTTAAAGGAGCCCGTGGCATTTACCGGCATACTGGATTTGGGACTGAAAATAGACACATTATGCGCGAAATTTCAACGGCCTATGGCGACAACAGAACCAAGGTTTTTGACCGCTCATATGAAAAGAGCATATGAGAAGCGGGAACTGGACAAAGAGCATATTCCAATGAAATACTGTACAAAGATTCAAAATATGGCTAGCTTTATGGCTTTAGGTATAAGCGCGTGTGAAACATTGATTATTGAAATTCATCAGCGTCAGTTTTCCAGTATGCAGGGACGCATAAAAGGAAAATGCAGTGGTGGAAACGGCGTTTCATTCCGCAGCGCATTAGAGCTGATGAGAATGCTGCGTGAATATGAGTATATGCGAAATGAAAAGAATAAGAACGGAGGTTCTAATGGGAAGACCAGAAAAGAACAGGAAACAGTAGAGACACCATGATGAATAATGGCTATTTATAGTTATATGTAAAAATAGGATGGGACTGTATTGTTTGGTTTTCATAAATAGGATACAGAACTATGGATGATTCGTCAAAATATATCGCTTTGAGCAAGGAAAGGGATTTTTAATGAGAAAAGACAGATTTAATATTTGTATTTCTTTTTATGCAGTGTTGGCATTTGTATTAGCAATTTTAGGACAAACTTTATTATGCGGTATGTTGCTTGGTTTTGTTATTGTGATTCAAAAGGATGAATGGCTTACAAAGCAGGTCATGCAGGCATTTTTTCTTGCTCTTGTGGAAAGTATCATATCATGCGTAACGAATATTTTTTCAGGGCTATATGCTATACCTATCTTAGGAATTGCTTTCTCTGGAATCGTTGGTCTTATCAGCGGCATTCTCTCTTTTCTTTTGTTAATCATTGGACTTATCGCAATAGGGAAAGTATCAAAAGACTCAGATGCAAGAATTCCCATAGCATCTAAATTGGCAAATAAGGCATTCGGTCTGACTTGTACGATACAATATAAGCCTGCTTCAGATGCGTCTGTGCAAGATCCAGACACCTCAAACGATCATAAAGACTAAAATAATCAAATGTTATGATCCGGCTTCTTATGGAGTGGTAATCAGAAGTGACGGCTCCAAGCCAAAAGAATATGTTGCAAAAACAGAGGTGTGTAGGTTGGAAGACTAACTGGTCAGGAAGGAGTGCATGCAGTGATTGAAAATCTTTACATAAGAGGTATGGTTTATGCGGTGGAAATCTACAGGAGAGGCAGAAATTAATATAGGGGTGCTTGGAAGCAGGAATGATGTTTTGTGGGAATTCAGAGATTTTTTGATTTGTCTTGACGCTGAATCAGATTACAAGATTAGCATGATGTTGGCAAAAAATCGTGAAACTCTTCTGCGAGTGATGTCATTCGTTCCTGGAGGATTTGACATCATAATTGTGACAGACCATCTGCCTGGTTTCGTTTATTTGGAAATGGCAGAAATGGCATTTGCGTTTAATGCAGAAGTGAAAATCCTGTTTCAAATGGATAGGGGCATGGAATTTTCAGATAAACTATACCCACATGCATTATTTGTGCCTGGCAGGGAACAGCTAAAAAGCTTAGCGAAAGAAAAAATGGATGATATGATAACAAAAAATAGTGAAAAAGGAGCAGCAAAATGAATAGGGAGAACTGGTTGAAAAAATTTCTGAGAAATCAGGCTTGGCCATCTGTCAAAGTGCGAATGCACTAAATGGAATCATTGATTCTATCTCTGAGAAATTAAAAACAGGGGATGTGTGCTTGATGTGGGGTGGAACTTTTGCGGTTGCAGAACGGAAAGGACGTCAGAGAAGAAATCCAAGAACCGGAGAAGTAGTCGAGATTAAACCGCGTAGGGTTCCCGTATTCCGCGCGGGTTCCATATTGAAGAGGGAGGTAATTCAGGGAAATCAAGGATAGGTGTTGGTAGCATACCATGTCATAGATTATTGTAAGTGGAGAAGCGGAACGCAGTGCATATCGGTAACAAGTTACTTTGCGTGAGCTGGTAAGAACGAAACGAATTTTAATTTTTCAGTAGATTCATTGGTCAAATAATAGAGCAATATTTAGAGTCACAGCAGTGACTTTAAATATTGCATCTATGGCATGGTATAGTAAGATATGTCGGAAGCCTTCGTAAGACCGTAGAATTTGTAACGTAATTAAAAGGAGATGGAATGGATATTAAGTGCCAATATTGTGGAAAGAATCTGGCAACGATAGAGGGAACGGGAAGAGATACTTTCACAAGTAAGATTGTATTTACATGTAGATTTTGCGGAAGAACTACATCACTGAACATTATACGGAATAAGAGAAGAAAGAATGAGAAAGAGAGAAATAGGGCTGCTATAGAATTATAAGGTGAAGGTGGCATGATATATTGGCATACATAATGACAGGTGCGGTAGACAGAGGGAATATAAAAAGAAAATCATGGTATATCACGGGGCTACTCTGTAATGCAGTTGCATCCCTGGTTTAGGTGAAAGAATTGGGACTATGAAACGTGTAGAAGGTGCGAGTTAGAGCTCGAATACTAGGAGGGTGTGTAGATGAAGGATTTAATGAAACGATGGAAACTGGCAAATGAGGTGATTGCCTGTATAACTACAGTAATAATTATTTCGATACTACCTCTGGTATTTCATGATTACTATTTTGATATATTAGATACAAAATATTATTTTTATTGTGGCACGGTTATTTGCATGGCGGCAGTCATGCTGTTATTGACTCTCATCATTCTTCGGCTTAACAAAGGAACGATTGTAATGACGCCAAAGCTCAGAAAATCGGATTGGGCGATGATTGGTTTTTTGTTTTCTATTGTGTTATCTTGTATTTGGTCTGACTACCGTTTCGAGGCGTTTTGGGGTACAGAAGGTCGCCTTATGGGGACTTTTTTGTATTTGATATGTGGTATCAGTTTCTTTACGCTTGGACATTGTTTGAAATTTAAGAGATGGTATCTGGAGGCTTTTCTTGTCACGGGAATGGTTGTTTGTTCAATTGGAATTATGCAATATTTCCTCATCGATCCATTTGGATTTAAAAAAGATATTCATGCAAGCCATTACACTTCTTTTATATCCACAGTTGGTAATATAAATACATACGCTTCTTATGTAGCACTTATATTTGGAATGAGTACTACGTTATTTGTAAGAGAGAGAAATATGGCCAGAAAATCATGGTATGTCTTTACGGTTATTCTATCATTATTTGCACTGGTTACGGGGAATAGTGATAATGCATATTTGACAATAGGAGTCATAGTGCTTTTTCTTCCATTATACGCGTTTCGTGATATGTATGGATTAAAACAATATATGCTTTTAATATCTATGATCAGTACAGAATTTATGGCAATTGGCGAGATTGATAAAAGGTATGCATCGCATGTGCTGCCGATAGGTGGTTTATTCCGCCTGATAGTCGGGAGTGATTGGCTTATTTTCGTAGTGGCAGCACTGTGGGGATGCACCGCTTTCATATATATATTAGAGAGATTTGTGCGGAAGAAATACAAAGACGAGTGCGGAATATGTATATGCAGACGAATTTGGGGGACAGTGTTAATCCTGGCGATAGCTGTACTCATATATATGACGTTCGATGCGACACGAATGGGGAATGGGCAACAGTATGGGATATTAAAGGATTATTTATTGATTAATGATGAATGGGGAACACATAGGGGATACATCTGGAGGATTGGTATTGAATGTTACATGAAATACTCACCTCTCCGAAAGCTGTTTGGCTCCGGTCCCGACACATTTGGAATTGTTACACAAAGCTATTATAGAGAAATGATTGAGCGTTATTATGAAATATTTGATAGTGCACATAATGAGTATTTGCAATATCTAATCACTATTGGGATAGTCGGGCTATTTTCCTATCTTTTTTTATTAGTGTCTTCTATAATCGAAATGGTAAAGGCTTCAAAAAGGGAGGATTCAGTTATGTCAATTGTATATGCCGTTAGCTGCTATGCGGCCCAGGCAGTTGTAAATATAGGAGTTCCGATTGTATTTCCAGTTATGTTTACACTTTTAAGTGTAGGAATATCCGTTCAAAACTGCACAGATAAAACATCGGAAGTAAAGGTGATGAGAGGGACTAAAAGAGAAAACAAAAACAATAAATATCTCTATAAAGATAAAGTACAGTTTACAAGGGACTACACAGGGGAGGTATCTGACGGGAGGGGGTCCACCCCGTCTTAGCTATCATGGTGTCTCGTTTGTGGAAGCGACAGCCTTGGCGGCCTTTGTCACCTATATCCTGTGCCATTCTTCTTCTCGATAAAGGTGCAACTCTTTCCGGAAGAATTGATGGAATAGGGCATTAAGCCTAATACAATCCGCCTGTCCATCGGCATAGAGCATATTGATGATATTATCGCATACTTAGAGAATGGGTTTGCTTCATTAAAATAAGTGATGTGAATGAAATTGAGGTAAAAGGGAGTCTGGCTTAAGCTGGGAAATTATCGGGAAATATTTGCCGTTGTACCTTTCTGGTTTCACTGAAATGCATCCGAACAACATAATAGGTATCATCCCAATCTTTTTCCCTATGCCGGTCTGAGGGTTCCACTATCATGTCAGAGGATTTTTTCTTGTTGCTTAAAGGGGCATATACTTCTTTCTCGGGCACAGACCACCGAGATAAGTTGTCAAGGGCATTTTAATCAAGTTCATAAAAATTCAAAAATGGCAGCCTTTCAATCTACGCTACTTCCAGCATTTTCACTTGATTTTTTTGAGTCTTCTGCATATAATAAGAGTAGGGAAAACCCTACTTTCCATGTTTCAGAAAGGTGGTGTAAAATCATGTTAGCAAATACGTTTGTAGACAATGCAAAAGTCATGGCAAAGGGGCAGGTCACAATTCCCAAAGATATTCGGGAAGTACTCGGCGTGGCAAGCGGTGATCGCATTACGTTTATCGTTGAGGGAAACACCGTCCGCATAGTTAATTCTGCTGTCTACGCTATGCAGGTGCTTCAAAAGGAGATGGCCGGAGAAGCAGAACGCTCTGGCTTAACCTCCGATGATGATGTCATGGCGTTTGTGGAAGAATTGAGAAATGAGGACGAGAACGCATGAGGGTTTTGATTGATACCAATGTTCTGATTTCTGCCGCTTTAAGCGCAAACGGCATCCCCTTTCAGGCGTATGTAAAAGCGGCGTCCTATCCCAATCACGGGCTGATCTGTGAGCAGAACGTGGACGAAATGAAGCGGATATTTAACAAGAAATTTCCGAATCGGCTTGCGTCACTGGATAAATTTCTTTCCGTTGCACTCCTGACTTTGGAACTGGTTCCGATTCCAACAGAGAAAGATAGTTCAGAGATACAGATCCGTGATAGGAATGATCGTCCAATTCTTCGGGCAGCCATAGAAGCAAAGGCCGATGTTTTACTGACCGGCGATAAAGATTTTTTGGAATCTGGCGTGAAAAATCCGATGATTATGACACCGGCTGATTTTCTCCAATACTGAAACGGTGCGGAGCCGGGAACCTGAGAGATGGTTTCCGGCTCCGCATTTTGACATCTGCTTAACCTCATTTTTGAGCATACGTTTTATCTTGTTGTTTATGGTTGCCTTGCTGGTTTTACTGAAATGTATTCGGACAATAAGTAGTTTTACCGATTTTCTTTACCAGAGCAGGCGCGTCCTTTTGTCCTGCGCCGGCCTGGAGGAATGCAGCTGTTTCAGAGGCATTTTTCTTCCAGAAGTTTTTCCTTCAGAGAGAATCAGGGCACACCGTTCCAGGATGGGGGCATAGATTCGTGCATGGAACAGAGCGGATGGGGTATTGATCGCGTCCAGTTTCAGGTTTGTTTAATCATTGGTTTCCGATTGCGGTAACTACAGTCGCTCACATGGGACATCAGATTTATTGCGTACTCGGTATTCTCGCTCCCAGAGCGTCAAGGGGTAACAGGTCATACATTCCCTGACTAACGATAAAATCCGCGCTGTCTCCGGAAAACATACCATCCAGCCGGTTTGGGATAGAGGGGAAGTTTATCATCAGCACCGAAATATCCTGGTCAAGCAGAGCGTTGGCGATACAACTAGAGAAAAAAATTTCCCATCCCCACATCCACGAACAGGAGAAACAAGGTGTTATCCCGGCATGCTTTTGTTCAGTTATCCACATAGGCGCGGGCTTTCTTTATCAGTGGATTCTGCCCATTGTCATTGGCAACAGTGTAGTCATACAGATAGCGGTCATGAAGCCCTTGCGCCTTTATTCCCCTAATGCTTTCCCTACGGTTTCACTGGTCCTCGGCCTCCTTGCTCCGCCATTCTGACTCCACCTGACAGGAGCATACACAGTGGGGAATGAAATAGCCGGATTTCCCGAAGCAGGGAACAACGGTTTAGTGGTTCCCGCTGCAATGTTTACAGTGGATAAGCCCGTCAGCCGGGGATATCTACTCGTCCGAGAGGAAGAAGCGGTAAAGCTCTCTGGGGCATCCAATCGGGCTGTTAGAGGCTAGGAGGTTCACTGCGACCCTGTGGTGAGTATGGGGAGAGTATCGTTCCGGCCCGAACAGGTCATGCCCCAGCATGAGCGGCTCCTGCGTTTTAGCAACGGTAAGCCGGTTACGGATAGGACTGGTCGCGCTGCTTCAGAAAACGGGTTTTCGTGTCGATAAATCGGATGCATTCCGGTTTCGGCACAGAAGCTTACCAATGATGTTCGGCAGGCGTCTGGAGCCATAGGAAACAAGGTTCAGAATCGCGATCTCATTGATACGATTCTGTGTGGGGTAGAGGACGCCCATCGGCATTTTGCTATAATTTGGAACAGGTATATTGCGAAATACGCTTCTGAGTGCTGATGGAGTTGGATTCTACCTTCAGTTAATCAGAGTGGTTCAATCTTTCGTACGGGGGTGTTATTTTTGTTGTAAGCAAGGTGTTGTCTTCCTCGCGTGAAAATGCTCTAAGTGTCTCTCCACTAACCATGAGAAATAATCATGAGTAAGGAGTTACTTAGAGCATATAACATCGGTGGCAAGATAGGTTAATTAAGATTAAATGCTGCTCAATTATTAGATGGGCTATATGGCCTACAGCTTTCACGATTAGCTAAATCATTCGGTAAGAATTGTGTCTGTAGTAGCAACATATTTGTTTGAAAAAGGATGTTTTCATTACGTAATAGAGTGTATTCACTGAATTTCAGAAGATGTTTTTTAGTATATATGTTTTTTCTATGGCTATGCATTCAATGATATACATATGGTGGTCAGTAAATCGCTACAAGGAGAGAGGCTGAGAATCACACCAGGCTCGATATGAATGCGGCTGACATGGGCAAAATCAGCCATAACGAGGGAATTGATTCCATCGTCTTTACTAATGCTGTTTAAGGATTTTTTGTAATTCAAAATGCAATCGTATTTAGAACAAACGGCGACAGCATGGCAAAATCATTGATTCTCTGGCTATAATCTAGAAAAAGGGAGTCTTGATCATGCTATAATACTTTTATTGTGGTCAAGGCTCCTTCCATCATGGAACGGAGCATGATGAAATGTAAAAAGAAGGAAATGAACAAAGGCGGGGCAGAAGAGGGCACCTTTGGAAAATCAAAGTGTAAGAAATAATGCAAATATTGAGCCTCATTGCCATGATGATGTGCGTGAACGATCAAAGTCTAGGAGTATTGATAAGTACAAAATGTTTGTGTTTATCTTTTCATTTTTTAGATTTAGAATATATGAAAAATGAAGAATTGCCAGTGCACTGGAGCCTATGGCTCCATTAGAGGACTCCTGGGGCTTTTGTGATGCTACCGGTGGGCCTGGTTATCGTTATGGGTACCGGAACTTCTTTCGGTACGGTACCGGTTTTGGCTGTGCTATATGTACCTCTGTGTTCCGAGCGGGGCTTTGGCTTGGGCGCAACTACCCTTCTGGTTGCAGCAGCAGCCACCATTGGCGACACTAGTTTCCACGTGTCCGACATTACTCTGGCACCCACGTCTGGACTGAATGTCGATGGACAGCACGACTATATATGGGATACCTGCGTGATTCCCCTCATTGCATTAGATATCCCCATGTTTATTCTGGCCTGCCTGTGCCCATTGTTCTTCTAAAGTAGTTAGGAACAGAAGCCTCTTTTCTTTTAAAATATGCGTTTATTATGCTTGCAATGACACAAGGAGGAAAAGAGGCTTAACTTATGCTTAAAAAGAAGTTTTCGGACAATTTGGGGGCTATCCAATATTCATGCAATACCGGTGTGGCGTAATTCCTTTATACCGTTTAAATGTTTTGATAAAATAACATACATCGCTAAAACCACATCTATAGGCTACTTCTGTCAAAGTTAAATCAGAGGTACTTAATTCGCTACAGGCGCGCTCAATACGATAGTAGTTCAAGTAATCAATGGGGGTTCTGTGAATGATAGAATGAAAATAGCTGCAGAAATACTTGGGAGACATTCCGGCAATTCTGGACAATTCATTCAGTGTAATGGTCTGCCCGTAATTACTATCTATGTATTCCAACACAGGTTTGAGCTGCATCATCTTTCTGGAAGATTTTGTAGCATCAATCTTATCCTGATAAAGCTTTTTCTGGTAGATGATTCCGAAGAGTTCAAATAAAGTGCCCATGGTTATCAGTTCGCTTCCAGGCTCACTATGCTGCATGGATATGAAAAGATGGTTGATAATTCGATGTAAGGAATGGTTGTTTTTTGTAAAATGATTCTGTACGATAATCTGATGCTTTGTAATAAGGCGGATATAAAACCGACAGGTATCTGTGTGCATGAGGAGACGCTGGATATCGAACACAATACATTCATAAATGCAATTATGAGGTAAACCGCCATGAATAACCCCCTCATTAATAAAAATAATATCCCCAGCTTTAGCTTCAAATTCTTCATCATCTAACTTTAAAAAGAGGATTCCCTCCAAAATCCGGATGATTTCCAACTCTTTATGACAGTGGAATGGCATGTTATAACGGGGATGATGCTCATCTACATGGTAATATTCGATAGGAAAATCCATAGTCCCATGTTGCTTTTTTTCATTATAGTCCAAATAGTGCATACTGCGCCCTCCTGAAAATGTAAAAATAACTATAAATACAGAACGGTAAAGTAAATAGATGGATAAAATGCTTAAAAAAATGAATATTATTATATTTTTTGCCATTATATCACAGCAAATAGGGGAATATCAATAGTATAATACAATTATGTAAAAAAGCGCAAAGAAATTAGAATAATAACAATCTAAAATTAAAAAGGAGGAAAACACTATGGCAGCAAGCAGATTGGTTGGGTCTTATCCGGTTATCGGCATTAGACCCACAATAGACGGAAGACAGGGATATATGAAAGTAAGGGAATCTCTGGAAGAACAAACCATGAACATGGCCAAAAGTGCGGCGGCCCTGTTTAGGGAAAATCTTTTTTACAGTAATGGAGAACCGGTAAACGTAGTGATTGCGGATTCCACCATTGGACGGGTGGGGGAAAGCGCGGCCTGCGCGGATAAATTCCGCAGAGCCGGAGTGGATATTACACTGACTGTGACCCCATGCTGGTGTTACGGTGCAGAGACCATGGACATGGATCCGCATACAATCAAGGGCGTGTGGGGATTTAACGGAACGGAGAGACCCGGTGCCGTATATCTCGCCTCTGTACTGGCTACCCATGCGCAGAAGGGGCTTCCGGCTTTTGGTATCTATGGACATGATGTTCAGGATGCTGATGATACAAGTATACCTGAGGATGTAAAAGAAAAACTTCTCCGTTTTGGACGCGCCGCAGTGGCTGCCGCTACCATGAGGGGAAAGTCATATCTCCAGATAGGTTCTATCTGCATGGGAATTGGAGGTTCCATCATAGACCCGGCATTTATTGAGGAATATCTCGGGATGCGGGTGGAATCCGTAGACGAAGTGGAACTGATCCGCCGTATGAGTGAGGAAATATACGATAAAAAAGAGTTTGAAAAGGCCCTTGCATGGACAAAGGCAAACTGTAAGGAAGGCTTTGACAAGAACCCTCCCGAAGTTCAGAAGACCCGGGAACAGAAGGATAGGGATTGGGAATTCGTAGTTAAGATGATGTGCATCATCAAGGATTTGATGAATGGGAATCCCAATCTGCCAGAGGGGCGGGAGGAAGAGCGGATCGGACACAATGCCATTGCCGCAGGCTTCCAGGGACAGAGACAGTGGACAGATTTTTATCCCAATGGTGACTTCGCTGAGTCCATGCTGAATTCCTCCTTTGACTGGAACGGCGCAAGGGAGCCATACATACTGGCTACTGAAAATGACACATTAAATGGGCTGGGTATGCTGTTTATGAAGCTGCTCACCAACAGGGCACAGATTTTCGCGGATGTGCGTACGTACTGGAGCCCGGAGGCTGTTAAGAAGGCGTCCGGATATGATTTGGAAGGGGTCGCAAAGGAAGCAGGCGGTTTCCTGCATCTGATCAATTCCGGAGCGGCCTGTTTGGATGCCACGGGTAAAGCCCTGGATGAAGACGGACAGCCGGTCATGAAGCCATGGTATGAGGTGACGGCGGACGATCAGAAGGCAATGTTGGAAGCAACCACATGGAATGAGGCTGATTTTGGGTATTTCAGAGGCGGCGGCTATTCTTCCAGATATGTTACAGAAGCCCAGATGCCATGTACGATGATCCGCTTAAACCTGGTAAAGGGACTGGGGCCTATGCTGCAGATTGCAGAAGGCTGGACCGTGAAATTGCCGGACGATGTAACCGACATCTTATGGAAAAGAACGGACTACACATGGCCGTGCACCTGGTTTGCGCCCAGGGTGACAGGCCGGGGAGCATTTGCCTCCGCGTATGACGTGATGAATAACTGGGGAGCTAACCACGGTGCAATCAGCTATGGACATATTGGGGCGGACCTTATTACACTCTGCTCAATCTTAAGGATTCCTGTCAGCATGCACAATGTGCCCGAGGAAAAAATATTCCGTCCTGCAGCCTGGAACGCATTTGGAATGGACAAAGAGGGACAGGATTTCCGTGCCTGTGCGGCTTATGGGCCTTTATATAAGTAAGGCGGTGTGTCTATGAGCCATAAAAATGTACTGGCAGTGGATTTCGGTGCTTCCAGTGGAAGGGTAATGCTGGGAAACTTTGATGGGAACCGGTTATCTATACAGGAAATCCATCGTTTCCCCAATGATCCGGTTATATTAAACGGAACCATGTACTGGGATTTCCTGCGGCTGTTTTATGAAGTGAAGCAGGGACTGATGAAAGCAAAGAAGTATGGAAAGATTGACAGCATTGGCGTGGATACCTGGGGCGTGGATTTCGGCCTGATTGACAAGGAGGGAAATCTTTTAGAAAATCCGGTGCACTACCGGGATGCGCGGACCGCAGGGATGCTTGAAAAGAGTTTTGGAAAGATGGATAAGGACCGCTTTTATCAGATTACGGGCAGTCAATTTATGGAGATTAACACGGTATTCCAGCTTTTGGCTCTGCTGGAAAAGCGACCCGGACTTCTGGAGGGAACTTCCAGACTTCTGTTGATGCCGGACTTATTTAATTATTATCTATGTGGGGCGCAGGTCAGTGAGTACTCCATCGCGTCCACCACGCAGATGCTGGATGCCCGTACTAAAATGTGGTCAAAGGAAGTGTTGGAGAGCCTAGGTATCCCAGAACGGATTCTGGGCGGTATCGTTCCATGTGGAACGAGACTTGGTTTCATAAAAAACGGGATTTGCCAGGAGCTAGGAATTGAGCCTATGGAAGTGATTGCTGTGGCAGGACACGATACGCAGAGTGCCCTTGCGGCTGTTCCTGCCAGGGATAAGGATTTCATCTTCATCAGCTGCGGAACATGGTCGCTGTTTGGCACAGAACTGGACGAACCTGTTATCAACGGGGTGTCAGAACGGCTGAATATCACAAATGAAGGCGGGTGCCAGGGAAAGATTTCCTTCCTCAAGAATATTATCGGGTTGTGGCTGATCCAGGAAAGCAGGAGACAGTGGATTCGTGAGGGAAAGGAATACAGTTTCGGACATCTGGAGCAAATGGCGGCAGATGCAAAGCCGTTTAAAGCCCTGATTGACCCGGATGCACCAGAGTTTGTTCCGGCTGGAAATATTCCTGAAAGAATCCGGAGTTACTGCCGTAAAAGCGGGCAGAAGGTACCAGAGAATGAGGCGGAGCTTGTGAGATGCATTGATGAGAGCTTGGCACTTAAGTACCGCATGACATTGGAAGAAATTAAGATGTGTACCGGAAGAGAGTACCCGGCTATCCATATGGTGGGTGGTGGAACACAGAGCGGACTTCTCTGCCAGATGACGGCCAATGCGTGTCATTGTCCGGTAATTGCCGGACCGGTGGAGGCTACCGTACTGGGTAACGCGGCTATGCAGCTGCTTGCGACAGGAGAACTTAGGGATCTGGATCAGGTGAGAAGTGTCGTAGGGGCTTCAGCCAAGGTAAGTATCTATGAGCCGAAAGATACAGATCAATGGGAGCAGGTATACGGACAATATAAAAAAATGCTGGAATGACCAAAGACCGGGGCAACCTGGAAAATAGGAGGTATTATGGAATTAAGCTATATGGAACTAAGGGAACAGATTTGCGATGTGTGCCATAAAATGTGGCAGCTTGGCTGGGTGGCAGCCAATGACGGCAACGTGTCCGCCAGGCTGGATGACGGAACATTTCTTGCCACTCCCACCGGAATGAGCAAAAGCTTCATCACACCGGAAAAGCTGGTTCGTATCAATGGGAAAGGCGAGGTGTTGGAAGGCCTTCCCGGATACAGGCCCTCTTCAGAGATTAAGATGCATCTCCGCTGCTATAAAGAGCGTGAGGATGTAAATTCCGTGCTTCACGCCCACCCGCCTGTAGCCACCGGATACGCGGTAGCCAATGTGCCGTTGGACGAGTACTCTATGATTGAGACGGTAATTGCTCTGGGTTCGATTCCGGTAACGCCTTACGGAACCCCCTCCACTTACGAAGTACCGGATAACATAGCGCCTTATCTGGGGGAACATGACGCAATGCTCCTTCAGAATCATGGGGCTTTGACCGTGGGGGCTGATGTGATTACCGCTTATTACCGCATGGAAACACTGGAACTCTTTGCAAAAATCAGCCTTAACGCCAGAATGCTGGGAGGTGCACAGGAAATATCCAGGGAAAATATTGACCGCCTTATCTCAATGAGGAAAGGATATGGGGTAACTGGCAGGCACCCCGGTTATAAAAAATACAGTAAACAGGAGGAAAACAGATGCTAAGAGGAATACCCCATATATTATCTCCTGAACTGTTAAAGATATTATGTGAAATGGGTCACAGCGACCGGATTGTGATTGCCGATGGGAATTTCCCGGCAGAGTCCATGGGCAGGGATGCCCATGTCATACATATGGAAGGCCACGGCGTGCCGGAGATACTGGAAGCAATCCTCTCGCTTTTTCCACTGGACACCTACGTAGAACACCCTGTCTGCCTGATGTCGGTAACGGACGGGGATACGGTTGAAACACCCATCTGGGATCAATACATGACATTGGTGGAAGCGTGTGACAGCAGGGGCAGAAGTGCCATTGGCCATATAGAGCGGTTCGCGTTCTACGAGGAGGCAAAGAAAGCTTATGCAATTATCGCCACCAGCGAGAAAGCGCTTTATGCCAATATCATGCTGCAAAAAGGGGTAGTTACCGACCAGGGCCTGTAAATGGGGTCCGCCAAAACAGTGCAATTAGTAAAGAAATGGAAGGTGATGATGTGGGAGAAGTAATTCTGACCATGAAAGACATTGATAAGTCCTTTGTCGGGGTACATGCGTTAAAAAATGCCTGTCTGGAACTTAAAAAGGGCGAGGTCCATGCACTGATGGGTGAGAATGGCGCCGGAAAATCCACCCTCATGAAGATATTGACAGGAATCTACAGCAAGGACAGCGGTACCATTGTGTATGAGGGGCGCCAGGTGGAATTTAAAAGTCCCAGGGAAGCGCAGGACGCCGGCATTGTGATCGTGCATCAGGAATTGAACATGATGAACCACTTAACGGTGGCCCAGAATATCTTTATCGGCAAAGAAAAAATGAACGGAAAGCTGATTAATGACCGCAGGATGGTGGAAGAGGCAGAAAAGCTGTTCGGATTACTGAATATCAGGATTGACCCAAGGGAAACAATGGGGAGGCTGACGGTGGGGCGCCAGCAGATGTGTGAGATAGCAAAGGCAATCTCTACAGATGCCAAGATAATCGTATTTGATGAACCGACTGCCGCGCTGACAGATTCAGAAATCAGCGAGCTGTTCAAAATCATACGTGATCTGAGGGCCAAGGATATCGGAATTGTATACATTTCCCACCGCATGGATGAGATTAACCAGATTACTGACAGGGTAACGGTCATGAGGGACGGGGAATATGTGGGTACGCTCATAACCAGGGATTCCACGAAAGACGACATCATCCAGATGATGGTGGGACGCACGGTGTATGAGGAGCCTAAGAGTTTCAGCAATGTAAAGCCGTCTGCCCCGGTGGTGCTGAAGGTTGAACACCTGAATGTTGGGAAAACAGTAAAAGATGTAAGCTTTGAACTTCGCAAAGGAGAAATCCTGGGTTTTTCAGGACTCATGGGAGCCGGAAGGACGGAGACAGCCAGGGCTATCTTTGGTGCTGACAGGAGAGACAGCGGTGATATTTATGTGAATGGAAAACGGGTGGATATCAAGAACCCACAGGACGCGGTTGACGCCGGGATTGGATATCTGTCGGAGGACCGCAAGCGCTATGGTGTGATCATTGAGAAAACGGTAGCCGAGAATACGACAATGGCTTCCCTGAAAGCATTCTGCAAAGGCCTGTTTATTGATAAGAATGCGGAAAAAGAAACCGCGGAACAATATGTGGAGGCATTAAAGACAAAGACACCATCCGTGGAACAGCAGGTGCGCAACCTGTCGGGAGGTAACCAACAGAAAGTGGTCATTGCAAAATGGCTTACCAGGAACTGCGACATCCTGATATTTGACGAACCCACAAGGGGAATCGATGTAGGAGCAAAAAGCGAGATTTATACATTGATGAATAATCTTGTAAAGCAGGGGAAGTCCATTATCATGATATCCTCTGAACTGACGGAAGTGCTGCGAATGAGCGACCGTATCCTGATTATGTGTGAGGGCCGTAAAACAGGAGAAATCAGCATAGAAGAAGCTACCCAGGAAAAAATCATGCATGCCGCTACACTGAGAGATTAAATGGGAGGTTAAAGACATGTCAAATAATGGGAATCAGGTAAAAAAGGAGCCGAATGGATTGTTCAAAGCCATCGGTACTCAGAAATTGGTGGCAGTCATTGCGCTGATTGTATTATTCATGTTCTTCTGGATTTTCGGGGACAATTTTGCAAAATACAGCACACTGGTCAGCATTTTTGATTCGTCCTATTATATTGGTTTTATGGCCATAGGTGTAACATTTGTAATTATCACCGGAGGAATCGACTTATCCATTGGTACGGTCTGTATCTGCTGTTCCTTGATTTCAGGAACGCTGTATACAAAACTGGGACTGCCTATGCCGCTGTGCGTTATCCTGGCCATATTGATGGGAGGCCTGTTCGGACTTGCCAATGGACTTATGGTATCTGTCATGAGGCTTCCGGCCTTTATTGCCACACTGGGAACTATGATGATTACCAGAGGCCTGGGTTCGATTGTGACAAATACGGCAACCGTGACCTTTCCGCAGGCTTCGGCGCCGGGCGGCTCATTCAGAGGTATTTTTAAATTAAAAGGGGCAGGGCTTCCGCAGGCAGGTATCCCCACGGGATTCATACTGCTGATTATACTTGCAATCCTGATGGCAATCCTTCTCAACAAGGCGCGTCCGGGACGCTATATACTGTCTCTTGGGAGTAATAAGGAGGCGACCCGGCTTTCCGGTGTAAATGTGGTAAAGTGGGAGACTTTGGCTTATGTCATAAGCGGTCTGTTTGCCGGGCTGGCAGGTGTGTCTTATGCAGCTGTATACTCCACACTCATGCCTGGAACCGGAAATGGATTTGAACTGGATGCAATCGCCGGAGTTGTAATCGGCGGAACATCCCTGGCAGGTGGCGTGGGTTCCATATCGGGGACTTTAATCGGTGTTTTTATTATGTCCGTTTTGAAGACAGGCCTTCCCTTTGTGGGAGTACAGCCACATTATCAGCTGCTGATTACCGGATTTGTGTTGATCATAGCCGTATTTGTAGATGTTTTGAATAGAAGGAAACAGGGGAAGAATTGATACGCACTAATAACCCGCAAAGCGGGATAATAAAGGGAGGTTTATTTATGAAGATAAGATTATTAAGTACAGTCATCTGCGCAGCAATGGTTTCCACAATGGTAATGGGCTGCTCCAGCGGAGCCAGCGCGCCTGCCACCACAGCCGCAGCAGCGGCCGCTCCGGAGACAGAGGTAAAAGACACAACAGCAGGGGATACGGAGACAGCCAAGGCAGATGCTGCTGTGGACTACAGCGATGTCACGGTTGAGATTGTGGCAAAAGGCTTCCAGCATGATTTTTGGAAAGCGGTAAAGATGGGATCAGAGCAGGCCGCAGAGGATTTGGGGCTTAAGTCCACCAATTTTGTAGGGCCAGCCAGTGAGAGTGCAGTCGCTGAGCAGATTGAGCAGTTAAATAATGCGGTCAACAAGGCTCCAAGCGCCATCTGCCTGGCGGCTTTGGATACACAGGCGGCCCTGGATGCAATTTCCAATGCTCAGGCAGCAAATATTCCGATTGTAGGGTTTGACTCTGGGGTTCCGGATGCCCCGGCAGGCGCCATTGTAGCTAATGCAGCTACGGATAACTATGCGGCAGGTGGCCTGGCCGCGGAGAAATTGTATGAAATGATTAAGGATAAGGTCACAGATCCGGCAGAAGAGGTCAGAATCGGCGTTGTCTCCCAAGATGCGACATCCCAGTCTATAGGAGAACGGACAGGCGGTTTCATAGACAGAATGCGTACCTTGGTTGGCGAAGATAAATGCATGGTAGTAGGCCATGATAAGTATAATAAGGCAGTTGACGAAGCAAAGGTGATTATCGATGTAGGCATTCCGGCAACTGTGGATGACGCGGCTTGTGTGACTGTGGCCAATACCCTGCTGAATAAAAATGATCTGATTGCCATTTATGCGTCCAACGAATTTACAGCCAAGAACCTGGTGACGGCCAATGAAAGTCTTCAGGTACTGGGTAAAGATAAGGTAATCGGCGTTGGATTCGACTCAGGCGCCATTCAGCTTGATGCTATCAAGAGTGGTGTCTTAGCAGGTTCCATTACGCAGAATCCGGTACAGATTGGATATCAGGCGGTTACCCTGGCAGCCAAGGCAGCCAAAGGAGAACCGGTAGAGGATGTTGATACTGGTGCACTGTGGTATGACAGCACCAATATGGATTCAGCGGAAGTGGCTCCGTGTCTCTATAAATAATATTGTATCAGCCAGCTGTTCAATCATAAATTGATTAGACGGCTGGCTGTATCGTTTGGTATATAGCGGTATTCTAAGTGTTCGAAGTTTTCAGATAATCGTCCTATGTGAAGAAACATTTTATTAGAGCTAAAGACAGGCTAAATAGGGGCATAGTAGGCTATCAAACAAGGAAATGAAATGTCTTAAGCAGATTGCGGAGAAATCAGATTTGCTAAAGAACATGAATCAACAATGTGGATGAAAAATTTAATAAAACAAAAGGAGAGGGCGGCGATACTATTGGATTATTGTTGCCCTCTCCTTTTGTTTTATAATTATCTTAATTCTATAGGGTCAACACTGGAAGTATCTTCATTTAAAATGACAATGAGTTCATCTTTTAAAATTGCCTGGGCAATAGAAATTCATTTCACGAAGTATTTTTGCATACCTTCTCCTCACGGAACAAAATAGAAAGACTGACAATCCAGGTTACTTATACCGTTTTTATCAGTCTTTTAAGGTTTAATGCTGTTGCCAATAGGAGGCATTCTTCCAGCGATTTTTGGAGACCCCTTTTGTGTATCTTATTCAGTTTGTGTTCTTGTTTTAGAATAGCAAATGTTCCTTCCGCCCATATCTGTCTGAGTCGCATGATTCTCAGATAATTGCTGATTCTCATGTTCTGATTTTATGGAATCAAATCAGAACGAAGGATTGAAAAGAAAGTGGCGCTTAACTTTTGCCTACCGCTTGTTTGTGGGCTTGGCTTTCTTCAATTATTGTAAGGCGAGGAAATTACAAAAGCAAAGGTACTGGAATACTGGGAACAGCTGCAACGAAAACATCAGGCTCGTAACGTCAATGCCAATGCGCCGTTCAGCTTGACCGTTGACTGGCTTTGCTCTTTTCCCAACAAACTGGAATCTGTCAATTTTGAATTTCCAACGCTTTGTCCGTCATTAGTTTATAACTGATGAGTGCTTCACCGTTAAGATCCTCCCGATTCATATCTACACCAACAATACTGTAATTATCATAAGTCTTATAGTAGTAAATACCCCTGTCAGCATTACAGCAAGAAGTGTAAATGGAAATTTCATATTTCCCGTCCGCCAAACGGCAACATCCTCTTTGCTGCTCAACGGAGCCTAATATATGGAAAAATTGGCTTACGCTTGATTTTTCGTCATTCTCGGACAGTGAATTCATTTTTGTAAAAGCCACACGTACAAATCTTGACATAGATGATAAGTCTCCGGGGAGCCCGATAGCGCCCATGCCCCTACTGTATGCATTTAGCCTAATCTGTTCGGAAAAGCAATTTTTAGGGGTGTCGATGGACAATCTCATATAGTTGTTCAAATTGAACATTTGAAACGGAAAAGGCGGATTATTTGTGAGAACACCTACGGGATTATCATAAACAAATATACCGTCCTTCACACTTTCTACCGTAATGGAGCTGTTTTTATCCGAAATGATCCAATGGAGCTGTGCCATAGGAAAATGTGGACTAAACGGTTCGGCCAAGAAGTTGATCCTGCCAAGCAGTTCTCTCGCGTCATTCACAGTTGCACACTGACCCATGATCCAAGGAATAAATTCCCATTGGGCAATGTTGTCCTTACCTTTTTCTTTTTCACGGTAATGAGCATTTCCCACAAAATTTAGACCGGCAATACACAGACCCTTTTCGTTTACAGCATCGTAATACAGTGGATAATTCTCTGTTATATGAGCCATTCCCATAAAAGCAAAATGATGATCCATTGTTCCCATACTTCGAAACATCAACTTGAAATTTCTTGGTGTGACTGTAACAGTCTCACCATAGGAAATTTCATAATCAAGTGTCCGTCCAAAATAGAAATCTCTGGTTTTATAAGTTGCTGCTGTACACATAATTCTTTCTCCTTCATTGCGTTATACGATATTTCATCAGCATATGCCTATTCCCCTCAAATCCCGACTTGTTTGCCTTACCGAATTGGAAGTTATTAAACTCTTTTTATCGGATAGCACACCGCGGTTTTTAGGTTCCTGGTTGCCATCTTGCGAGGATTGCACAAATAAATCTCTTGGTGATAGAGTATCCGTAATGTCAATAGTTTAATCCTGTTTCTCGGCATATTCAATCATAGCGGAAATGGTTTCGGATTCATCATCATAAGAACCGAGGTGCATACACTACACACACTCACCCTTATCATAGGTAAAAAACTTAATCTTTGTAAAATCTTGTTTTTTCTTCTTGGCTTTTTCTTCAATCGCCCAATCAAAATCCACCTTTGTTACGAAATCAGGCAAACAAATGACAAAAAATAAATGCAAAATTACCCTTTGCATAGTCAATTCCGGTAAAGCCGTTCTGCCAACAAAATCCTTCATGGGGGCAACATAATCAAAATATCTATCAATTTTATGCTCGCATTATAGCTCATTTTGATAGTAAATACAATACCACACAGCAACCTGAGAGATGATACATACTCACCGTTTCATCGTTGGTATTACCTTTGTACCGCACGGCGATGTAGTTTATTTCGGAACCGTTACGATAGATGATTTGTTTTGCGGCATATAAAACTATTTATACTCTTTTTTATAGTCAAATGACATTATTGCATCTCCATAAAGGATGATTTTTCAATTGCTCAACTTTGGTCAAACATGAAGTTCCCATAGAAAGGGCAGGCATACATGATACCACCAAGGGTAGGATTGCCACAATAACCCATCTTTTCTATATTTTCGATAACAGTGCTACGAGGATATAAAAAATATATCTTTCGCGAAAGTGGACAAGGAGTTGGTATGCGATGATATCACTATTATATCTACTGCATTGAGAAAATCCGTTGTCTTACATACTGCGGTAATATACGGCCCCTTACCGGTGCAATCCGATCTTTTCTTTTTTACAAAATTGCCGGGCTTGTCGCTGAAAAGGCCGTAGATCCATCCCACCAGCTGTCCCTTTGGCTGATTGCGGAACTGGGACTGGCGGTTGAACGTACAACTCATCAGCCAGTTAGAGTCCTTGCCGGTGACGATGCCGCTCATCCAGTTGCTCTGCTTCGGATTAGAACAGAATTTATTAGGACGCCGAAAGCGGGGCTTGCGCCGCTATCTTCCGCCACATATCCTAGCCGCCGCTTGGCTTAATTTCCGTATGGAACGATGCAGGGGATTTTGAGAACTCAGACTGGAATTTTCCACGCAGCCGCCGTTGGTGATAAAGACCAGATCGTTTTCCGTTAAATCAACGAATTCCGTATGACCATCCGCCAGAAGTTGGAGTCCAGAACCTCCTTGCCAAAAAAAGTTGGTGATGCGCTTGTCATACAGTTTTTCATCCGAGGCAAAAAACAGGTGAATGATCTCTAAGGCTCCCTTGTCGGACAGGCCGAACTTGCCGTCCGTATGGGCATCCTAGCCTCAATTCGCTGTGGCCCACATGAGGGCATAGTTGAGATCTTTTTTGTTCAGCCAATAATACTCATCCAATACACTTCCGCCATCTGTTTAGATGGACGGAATCGACCGGAAAAGATCCCACATCACTTCAAAGTGGTTGTCCATCTCCCGCTCACCCCGCATGACATAGCCCAGGCCAGGGTATTCATAACCGTCACACGCTCCACCCGGTATCGAATCCTTTTCAAACACATGAATGCGGTCACCGCTCATCTAGCCGTCCCGAACCAGATAACATGCGGCTGTCAATGCCGCCAGGCCGGTTCCAATGATATAGGCAGATTTGGATTCAACTCCTTCGGGCTTGCGGGGCCGGGCAAAAGCCTCATAGTTACCACTTGCGTAATACATATCTAAAACCCTCATATCATTTCCTGATTTTATTATGTCCCTGGGACAACACAAATAAACCATGACAAGAATTTTCAATTTCATATGCCTCGCTTCTGAGAAAGTAGTTCCTATTTGTTTTCGGTTCTTTTGCATCTGATCTGGATTTCATAGACCAGAACACAACATTCATTACAATGGCAGATGCAACCTTTCAATGCAATCTCCATATATCTGCAAAACTTGTTATTGTCCTGAAACCTTGTCAGATACATTGACATCTGCAAAGTTTTATTTTTCCAAGCCTAAGGTAAAAACCATCGCTTTTAGGCGGTAGAGTTTCATCAGTAATTCCTTCAAGTAGAGGCAGTAATATAATTAACGTACGGGGAGATGCGTAGAACTGGCGAATTATAGAAACGGAAGTCATGCAGTATATGATATAAAATATCACTTTGCGTGGAAAACGAAATACAGATACGAAGCATTAAAAGGAGATGCAGCCTTTATGCTGCGAGAACTGTTAAGGCAGACAGCCAAGGAATAAAAATATTACAGGGAAGTATTCAGCCGGATCATGTCTATATGCTATTGTTATGCCCAACAAATTTGTCACCAAGTGAGATTATGCAGAATCTGAAAGGGAAAAATAAAGGATATTATAAGAGGAGTTCCCACAATTAAGAAAGAGATATTGGGGACAGTATATGTGGGGGAGAAGATATTTTTGTGGCACAGTAGGAGAAGTCAAACAAAGAATGATAGAAGAATATAGAAAAGCTGGGAAGAGAAGATGGGTACGACAATTTTTCGATAGGGGAAGAATGACTACCTCAGTAGAACTTTAGTGGACTTTAGTCTAAAAGAAAGGGCTTTAGCCCCATTGTGACTTTCGGTTGCCTAATGGCGGTTTTTAGACCGAATCAACCCACCGGCTTTAGCTGATGGTAGTTGAGTATACCAAAAAAGGGGGAGCACGTCACTCAGGGAGTTCGCTGTAGTACTAGGTTTGGAACGTAAACTTAAAAATATGCCAAACAATCTTTATGGTGGACAACAGTAACATATGGCGATTGCAAGATTTCTTACGGCAAAACCTACGAGTATGGTTGATAAGACTTTGACTCACCCTGACGAGATAAATTTGATAGAGCTGAAAAATGCCGTATCAAAGTAAATTGCAAGAAAAAAGCAAGAATATAAACATAGCATTTTCATAACACTATGTTAAAGTATTCTTACTTGTACTTATAAAGGAGGGACTGTTTCGTGTCAAAAGCAACGCTATTTGACAGTCGTATCAAAAAATACGCTTACTGTGATCCATTAGAAATCTATCGAGACATTGGCACATCTCCGGATGGTCTGACCATTGAGCAAATTGAGTCGATGCGGGAGAAGTATGGAAAGAACAGCTTCAATGAGCGAAAAAATGATACGATGATGAAACGATTGCAACGGGCATTTATTAACCCGTTTCATGTGATTCTTTTTGTTCTGGGTATTGTTTCTCTCATTACAGATGTTTTTGTAGTATCCAATTTTGCAAGAAACGCTACTACCGCTATTATCATCTTTTCCATGATTCTAATTAGTGGTGTAATTCGTCTGATTCAGGAGCTGCGGGCAAAGAGCGCCGCAGCTCAGCTTGATCGACTGATTCATGAAAGCGTCACGGTGAGGCGCGATGGGGAGTTAATGGAGATTCCCACCGAAGAATTAGTGGTCGGGGATCTTGTTTTATTCTCCGCAGGTGATCGTGTTCCAGCAGATATCAGATTGACGAAGAACACGGATCTTTTTATCTCCCAGGCTGCCATCACTGGCGAGAGCGCCATCCTTGAAAAGAGCTGCCGCAAACTCAGCTACGGCGAGCAGGAGACGCTGACTCAGCTTGAAAACCTCGCTTTTATGGCAACAACTGTTATCAGCGGCAGAGGCGAAGGAATTGTGCTGGCCGTTGGCAAAGACACGCTGTATGGCAGCTTTACAAAGCCCGATCCTGATGACAAAAATTCCTTTCAAAAGGGTGCCAATTCCATTGCCTGGGTCATGCTCCGCTTCATGGCAGTGCTGGTGCCGATTGTGTTTGTGATTCTCGGTATCACAGGTGGAAAATGGCTGGAGTCCTTTGCCTTTGCCCTGTCAGTGGCCGTTGGACTGATGCCGGAAATGCTGCCCATGGTCATTACAGCCTGCCTTGCCAAGGGCAGTCTTGCCATGAGTAAAAAGCAAACGATTATCAAAGATATCAATGCCATGCAGGGCTTTGGAAGTATGGATGTACTTTGCATGGACAAGACTGGCACGCTAACCAATGAAAGTATCCTGCTTGAATATTACATGGATATTCTAGGCAATGAAAATACGGAAGTTCTCGATCTGGCTTATCTGAACAGCGCCTATCATTCCGGCGTTCGCAACACGATTGACAACGCAATTCTTGCCTGTAAGACTATGCCTGGCCGTGAAACACATTATTCCGCCCTTTTGACCCAGTATCAAAAAGCGGACGAAATTCCCTTTGACTATGCCCGCAAGTTTATCAGCACCCTTGTACGAGATATAGATGGCGAGTGTCAGCTCATTATGAAAGGTGACATTGGGCATATCGTTTCCCGTTGCAGTCATGTGGAATATCGGGGTGAAATCCTGCCGATTGAAAAGGATGATATGCAGAGCGTATCTTCTGTGGTAGATGATATGCTCCAGGAGGGGATGAAGGTCATTGCTATCGCACGGAAAAATGTAGGCCATCAAAGAGAAATCACACCCGCTGACGAATTTAATATGACTCTGGTGGGCTATCTGTCCTTTTTTGATGCGCCCAAGCAAACCGCAAAAGAATCCGTGGCAGCCCTCAAGAGGTTAAAAGTGACCCCAAAGATTCTGACGGGAGATCAGGCGGCCATTGCGGTGTCTGTTTGCCATCGGGTGGGCATCTCTGCCGAGGCTGTGCTGACTGGTGCAAAACTGGACGAAATGACAGATAGTGAGCTTAGAAAAGCAGTTGAGGAAATCTATGTTTTTGCGGAACTTACTCCGGGCCAAAAGGTGCGTCTGGTTTCCGCTCTGCAGGAAAACGGTCACTCGGTGGGTTTCCTTGGTGATGGCGTCAATGATATCCCGGCACTGAACGAGGCCAATGTGGGAATCTCAGTGGATACGGCAGTGGACTCAGCCAAAGATGCAGCCGATGTGGTTTTGTTGCAAAAGGATCTCAATGTTCTGGAACAAGGTGTTTTGGAAGGGCGTAAGACCTTTACTAATATGCTCAAATACATCAAGATCACCGCCAGCTCCAATTTTGGTAATATTTTCTCCATCATATGCGCCAGCGCATTTTTGCCGTTTTTGCCCATGACATCCATCCAGATTCTGCTTCTGAATTTGCTGTACGATATTTTGTGTATTGTTCTGCCGTGGGACAATGTGGACGAGGAAGAAACCCTATCTCCGAGAGATTGGTCGGGCAAAACTTTGGGACGGTTTATGATGTCATTCGGGCCACTCAGCTCTCTGTTTGATATTGCGACCTTCCTGTTCCTGTATTATTTCCTGTGTCCCATGCTATGTGGAGGAGCAACCTATCTAAATATTACCGATCCTTCTTTGCAGCTTCAGTATGTGTCCCTGTTCCAGACGGGGTGGTTTTTGGAATCCATGTGGACACAGGTGCTGATCCTGCATTTTCTGCGAACACCTAAAGTTCCTTTTATGCAGAGCAGGACATCCACACCTGTGATTTGCATAACGCTGGCCGGAATTGTTGCCTTTACAGCCATGACCTTTACCAGTGGTGCATCTCTGTTCGGCATGACGAGGCTGCCGCTTTGGTATTTTGCATTTTTGCTGTTCGTAGCGCTTGCCTATATGCTGTTGACTACGGTAGCCAAATATTTCTATAAGAAGTACTATGAGTTGATTTGAAAGGAGGAATTCATTGTGAAAAAGAATATCAGTTATATTCCTATGGATTCCACCCTTGAAATTTGGTTGCTGGAAAAGCTAATTAAAGAGCCACCGAAAAGTGACTGTGTGGAAGATTTTCTGTCTGGCATCCGGGATATGATCAGCGGAGAGGTATCTTCTTTGATTTTGGGAGCATCAGAAGAAACAGAGCTATCTGCCAGTGCTCTGTCGGATGGGATTATAATTGGAGAATTGGAAATTCATCCGAAAAGCAGAAAGGTTCTGCAGAAAGGTTCAGAAATCAGCCTGACTCCAAAAGAGTTTGACATTCTGTATTTTCTTGCCCAGAATCGGGGCGAGGTCTTTACTAAAGAGCAGATTTATCGTGCAGTCTGGGAAGATGATTATCTGCTGGATGACAGCAACATCATGGCATTTATCCGAAAACTGCGCAAGAAGATTGAGCCTGACCCAGATGCTCCGAAGTACATTTTGACTATCTGGGGCATCGGGTACAAGTTTAATGATCAACTATAAAATAGGCGGACTGAGACCACTTTCGGTTTCAGCCCGCCTGAATTCTTGCCAAATCGCAAGGAAATTGCAAGGTTTTAGCCATGGGAGTCACCTTGTGCTTGTTGTATTATTAAGCCTGTGCCTGTTGCAAGGTATTGTTCCGCAGCTTCAGCCGGTATACTTCTCAAACATGTATAAAGAGAATAAAGCCCCAAGAGATTTTGAGAGTGGTATTGGACCGCTTTTCCATGATTTCAAAAAGAATTATATTTAAAGGACGAAGGATGGCAACCATACTTTTACCTTTGGAAACATCAATACCTACTGCGTTCATGTTCATAAATTTGTCACTCCTTAAGATTTATAATGCAAAAGATCAATACCAACTTTACTCATTGCTTATTCAATCTACTGTGGTGTGACACGAACGCACTGAAAGTGGTTCAACCTGCATAAAACGAACGCTGCGAATGAGGAGCTGGTTATCAGTCTCAAAAACGGACGTGTAAGTCCAAGAAAGGAAGCCGATATACCGATTGCCCCATCATTATACAGCTTAAGCAATAAGATGGCTAACAACCTAACTGGTTGTTAAGTATATTAACCAATTTATATTGTAGTAGAAGGGAGGATTAAAGTGGAGAAAAAATCGAATCCCCATAATACCGCACAAAAGGCTGCAATGTACGTTTCCAGTATCAGTATCATTGTCAATCTCCTTTTGTCTTTATTTAAATTGATTGCCGGAATCATCGCAAGATCTGACGCCATGATTTCCGATGCAGTTCATTCAGCGTCCGATGTGCTTAGCACTATTGTGGTTATCGTTGGATCAAAAATATCGAGCAAGGAATCCGATACAGAGCATCCTTACGGACATGAGCGTATTGAATGCGTATCATCCATTATCCTCTCGGGTATGCTTCTGGTAACTGGAATTGGAATCGGAATTGTTGGGGTGAAAAAGATTATTGCCGGCAGCACAGGGGATGATTTGACAGTTCCGGGAATATTGGCTCTTATGGCCGCCGTAGTATCCATTATTGTAAAGGAGTGGATGTATTGGTTTACCAGATCGGTGGCAAAGAAGATTAATTCCGGCTCTCTGATGGCAGATGCGTGGCACCACCGTTCAGATGCTCTATCTTCTATTGGTTCGTTTGCGGGGATTTTGGGGGCAAGGCTTGGCTATCCTATTTTAGATTCAATTGCCAGCGTTATCATTTGTGTGGTGATTGTGAAGGTGTCCATGGATATTTTCTATGATGCCATCAATAAAATGGTAGATCATTCCTGTAATGAGGCTACTGAAGATAAAATACGAAGTCTCATTGCCACAATCCCTGGAATAAGGCGTATTGACCTACTACACACCCGCCTGTTTGGTATGAAAATATATGTGGATATTGAGATCGCTGTAGATGAAAACTTACGGTTAAAAGAAGCGCATCATATTGCTGAGCAGGTTCATTACTCAGTAGAAAATTCCTTTCCAGAAGTAAAACACTGCATGGTTCATGTAAATCCAGCAAGCACTGTACCTGTTGGCAGTACAAAGTAGAACATAGCGATCTATGAACTATTATTAACGTATTATCTTTTGAAATCTTGCCAAATCACAAGGAAATCGCAAGGTTTTAGCCATGTGCTTTTCCTTGCGGTTTTTATATACTGTTCGTGGTCGATGGGAGGTGATTTACATGTTTTACACCGATTTTATTTTAAGAATCTCCCTCTCCTTGGTGCTTGGCTTTCTGATTGGATTGGAACGGCAGCTAACCGGCCATCCGGCGGGTATTCGTATCAATGTGTTGATTTGCATGGGAACCAGCTTCTTTACCTTGTTTCCAATGCTCTATGGCTCGGATCAGGTATTTCGTGTTGGGAGTAGTATTATATCTGGTGTTGGTTTTTTATGCAGCGGTGTGATTTTTAAGGACAGCGGAACAGTGCGTGGAATGAATACTGCGGCAACGCTATGGTGTACAGCTGCAATTGGCATTCTTGCAAGTACAGGGATGTATGCAATGGCAATCACTGCCGCTGGTATTTTGATTGCCTCAAACTCGATTCTGCGTCCTCTTGCAAGAAAGATGAACCCAATCACAGCTGGTGATGAATTTGAAAAACAATATCGTATTTCGGTCATTTGTCAGGAAGCTGCAGAGCAGGAAATTCGTCTGTTGCTTATTAACAGCAATTCATGCAAAACTCTGTTCCTGAATAATCTGGAAAGCGGCGATGTTGTTGGTGATAAGGTTGAGATCATTGCGAAATACTGTTCTGTTGGAAAACCTAAAAACAATGTTTTAGAGGGAATCGTTGGGCAGGCATTGGCAATCCCGGAAGTTGTAAGTGCTGGCTGGGAGGTGTTGTGAGTGAAGACGAAAATCAAAGATTACAAACTGGCAATTTTCTTGGCACTTTACTCCGTGTTCACAATAATATGTGGCTGTTTAAGCGGGATGTTCTCTAAACTGAGAATTTTGATGTTTCAGATTTGGTATCAGGTAACTGCTGTTATTTGGTTTATCCTTGCTGTTACAGTGATTATACTGCTCATCAGGCTTCTGAGGCTGAATAAACTAAAAAATGAAGTTAAACATTGGAAGGAGTGAGAAAATATGGACTTTACATGCATCTTTTTCGGCATCCTCTTTACTATTGCAGGCTTTGTGTTTGCCTGCGGAAAAGGACATATTCACTTATCTGAGTGGAAAAATATGCCGCAGGAAGAGAAAGATAAAATAAAAATTATCCCGCTTTGCCGTAACATCGGGGAAGTCATTGCACTTAATGGTATTATCTTTCTGATGAAGGGGCTTTGGTCAGGATTTCCAAATCACTGGTTTGTATGTGCAATGATTGCATGGCTAATCGTTGCGGGCTTTGATGTCTGGTATATCGAAAAAAGTAACCGATATCGCAGACCGTGATCCGCATTGCGGTTTCACATAGATAGTTTTAAAGAATGTGAGGTGAAAGACATGGACTCTGAAAGCAGTCCACGAAGGCAGAGAATATTGTATGGGTGTACGGAGATTCCGTGTCCCTCATATAATCTTCCTTGCCCCTATGAAAATTCAAGGAGGTAAGACCAATGAACAAGAAAGAAAACCGTATGGCTGTTCGTCAGACTGTCGAAAAGACAGTTATCCGTGACGAACAGAACCGCCGCATGCAATTTGCGGCAACCAATCCCATTAAAGAGGTTTTGAAAAACCTTCATACCACACTTCGGGGATTAGATGCAGGAGCAGTACCCGTAAGTCGTACTAAATATGGCACCAATAAAGTAACACATGAAAAAAAGAAGTCCTTGGCAAAACGGCTGGTCAGTGCGTTTATCAACCCTTTTACAGCCATTCTGTTTTGCCTGGCACTGGTATCAACCATTACAGATATGATTCTACCTTATTTTTCTCTGTTTGGCAGTGTGCCGGATGATTTTGACTGTCTGACGGTAGTTATCATTTTAACGATGGTATTCATTTCGGGTACGCTTCGGTTTGTCCAGGAATCCAGAAGTGGAAATGCAGCAGAAAAGTTGTTAGCCATGATTACGACCACTTGCACCGTTACTCGTAGGAACCAGGAAAAAATAGAAATCCCTATGGATGATTTGGTGGTTGGAGATATTGTACATCTGTCTGCTGGAGACATGATTCCGGCGGATGTGCGTATTTTGGATGCGAAGGATTTGTTTGTCAGTCAGGCAAGTCTTACTGGTGAGAGTGAACCCATTGAAAAAAAACCCAATGTGAGCGCACAGAAAGAGAGTGTGACCGATTACACAAACATTGCTTTTATGGGGAGTAATGTAATTTCAGGCAGCGCAACAGCTGTTGTTGTTTGTGTTGGCGATCATACTCTGTTTGGATCCATGGCGTCCGCAGTTGCCGGAGAAGCGGTTGAAACAAGCTTTACCAAGGGTGTCAACGCCGTTTCTTGGGTGCTGATCCGTTTTATGCTCGTCATGGTTCCGCTGGTGTTCTTCGTCAACGGCATCACCAAGGGCGACTGGTTGGAGGCCTTCTTATTCGGCATTTCTATTGCTGTCGGTTTGACACCGGAAATGCTGCCAATGATTGTAACAACCTGTCTTGCGAAAGGTGCTGTTTCCATGAGCAAAAAGCAGACAATCGTTAAAAACCTCAATTCTATTCAGAACTTCGGTGCTATTGATATTCTCTGCACCGACAAGACTGGCACGCTGACCCAGGATAAGGTTGTGCTGGAATACCACCTGAATGTAAATGGCGAGGACGATACGCGAGTACTGCGTCACGCTTATCTCAATAGTTACTTCCAGACTGGCTATAAAAACCTGATGGATTTGGCAATTATCCATAAGACGGAGGAGGAAGAAGCCGCAGATTCGCGTCTTATTGACCTGTCCGAAAACTATGTAAAGGTGGATGAGATTCCTTTTGACTTCACACGTCGCCGTCTTACTACTGTGGTACAGGATAAAAACGGCAAAACCCAAATGGTAACAAAAGGCGCTGTGGAAGAAATGCTCTCTATTTGCGCATTTGCAGAGTGCGATGGAGGAGTGAAGCCTCTGACTGATGACGTCCGTTGCCGGATTTTGGAGACAGTGGATGATCTGAACGACAAGGGATTTCGCGTTTTGGCGATTGCACAGAAAAGTAATCCATCTCCCGTTGGCGCATTTGGTGTCAAAGATGAATGTGACATGGTGCTGATTGGATATCTGGCATTCCTGGATCCTCCAAAAGAATCTACTGCGGATGCAATTAAGGCTTTGAAAGACCACGGTGTTACCACCAAAATTTTGACTGGTGATAATGACAAAGTGACTCGTACCATCTGCAAGCAGGTGGGGATGAAGGTTCGCAATATGCTTCTTGGCGCTGATTTGGAACACATGAGCGATACAGAGCTTGCAAGAGCGGCAGAGTTTACAGATGTATTTGCAAAGCTGACCCCCGATCAGAAAGCCCGTGTGGTTTCTGTTCTTCGTGAAAACGGTCATACGGTCGGTTTCATGGGTGACGGTATCAACGATGCCGCAGCTATGAAAACTGCCGACATTGGCATTTCGGTGGATACTGCCGTGGATGTTGCAAAGGAATCTGCCGATATCATTCTGCTAGAAAAAGACCTGATGGTTTTGGAACAGGGCATCATTGAGGGACGTAAAACTTATGCCAACATGATCAAATACATTAAAATGACCGCATCATCCAACTTCGGCAATATGTTCTCGGTACTGGCGGCTTCTGCGCTGCTGCCGTTCCTGCCGATGATGAGCGTGCACCTGATTTTCCTGAACCTGATTTATGACTTGTCCTGCACGGCAATTCCATGGGACAATGTGGATGAGGAGTTCATCGCCAAACCACGTAAATGGGATGCTTCCAGTGTTGGAAGTTTTATGATCTGGATTGGGCCAACCAGCTCCATCTTCGATTTTACAACCTATATTTTCATGTACTTTGTATTTTGCCCGTTGTTCGTATCCAACGGCGTGTTGTTCAATGATTTGCCCGCCCATTTCAGCGGTGCAGAACTGGCAACGCTTCAGAAGCAGTATATCGGAATGTTCCAAGCCGGATGGTTCGTGGAATCTATGTGGAGCCAGACGTTGGTCATTCACATGATCCGTACTCCGAAGCTACCCTTCATTCAGAGTCGTGCGTCTGCTCCGGTGACTTTGCTCACAATGACAGGAATTACGGTTCTGACCATCATTCCGTTTACTGTGTTTGGAACTATGCTGGGATTTGTTGCATTGCCTGCAACATACTTCGCTTATCTGATTCCATGTATTCTGCTGTATATGATTCTGGCAACAAGTTTGAAAAAAGCCTATGTTCGTCATTTCGGCGAACTGCTCTAAGGGGGTGCAATGATGAACTGGAAAGAACTTTGGATGACCTTTTTCGGAACTACCGAATGGCTTGGTCTGAATATCGGCTTTTGGATGGCTATGGCAGTTGTGTTACTGATTGTCATTGTAATGAATGTAATATTTTGGTCTATGAAACCAAAAGCAGATGCAAAAGAGCTTTATAAATAAGATGGAAATATGAATGAAGCAAGGGAGATACACAATTTTTTATTGTGGAATCTCCCTTATCTATTATCATCAAATCAAGGCCCATTCAATCGTGATAATTTTGTGGTAAAACAAGTGCTTTTTCATTAAATGTAAGCGTCAAATAGGTTCTTTCCAAAGTTAGTTGATTTGATAATAATACTCATTTAAAAGAACCTTTGCTTTTAATAAGCGAAAGTTGTTCCTGCCATACATAATACGTTTAATTAATTTGATTTTATTGACGCTTCCCTCTGCCAAACCGTTGTTAAACTTGTATTTTATTGCATTTTTTACTGCGTCAATATCGGATTTTAAACCATTGACATAAGTATCTATCTCGTCAACGTTCAGGGATTGGGCTGTTTCTATCCACAAATCCAGCTCATCATATTTTCCGGAAAACATAATTCGATGAAATTCCCTTAATAAATCATATAGCTGTCCGAGAATGGGATACTTCTTAACTGCGGCTTCATATTGTTCCTCCGTTATGCCATTTGCCTTTTCTAATTTTCGATATATCAGCTGGCACAGACATTTGCGTGGAACATACTCAACGGCGTCTGCCTCCGCAGCGGATATTCGTTTTTGATGTGTTCTTTCTTTTTGCATAAACACTCGCAGGGAATCAACAGTTCCATCGTATCCTTTCTGGCAGATATACTCATGAATCTTTTGATATGTGATGCCTTGTGCACGCATTTTTATTACATCCGATTCATAAGGGGCAAGTTTTCCTGGCCTTCTCGAATCATAATGTCCGTTGCCTACAGGACAGTCGTCTTTTAAGTATTTTTTTATTGTCACAGTCGTGTGCCCGGTTAAACGTGAAATTTCATCAATGGAATGTCCACCAGCATAAAGCTGCCTTACCTCATTGATTGCAAGCTGTTTATTTTCAAGTCCCTGAATGTATTGTCTTTCACGAGCATTTTCTTGTATTTCTGGAATTTCATTCTCGGGAATTGCAAGGTATTCCCTTACAGTGGTTGTTGCCGAATGTAAAAGGAGGGCTATGTCATTTATTGTGTAGCCTTCATTTCTCTTTCTGTGGGCAAATACTATTCGTTCAGCCCGGTTTCTGGTATCATACAGTGCCTGCATCTGGGGATTGGCAGTTATTGCCGGTATAATCAGCCTTGACGGGAACAGGCGGTGCATGTATTTTTCAACTGCATCCGATAAATTTTTAAGCAGATGAAATCTGTCACTGACCTGTACTGCATCAGGATGGGCGTTGCTGGCGGCAGAGGAATATGTCTGTGCCCCATCTCTGGAAATTACTTTTAAATTGGGATAGGATTTTAACCATTCCTCTACTTTTTTTGTTTCTCGGGAGTCAATAATGTCAATTATCCTATGTGTATCCAGATTCACCATGACAGTTCCATAGCTGTACCGTTTCCGAAATGCAAAATCATCCACACATATATTAATTACAGAAGATTTATCCACATGTACTGGCATTTTTTTGAGCAGATCACAAATACTGCTCTTGCTTACCTGAATGGCATCTGCTTTCAATAATGCAGATGCACTCACTGAACTTAACTTGACAGAAGTCATTAATATTCGGTCAATCAAACGTGTTGTCTTTTTTTCATTAGGAGAAATAAAACCAAATCTTTCTGAAAAAGTTTTATGGCTGCAATTGGGATTGTCACAGAACATTTTTCTAACATTAAGCAATAATATCGTCTGTTTATCATGTAATGGAATGTCCTGAATTTCCCGCTGATATGTAGAATGTATCCTTGCTGAGTTGCTCCCAAAATATGGACATACGGTATGAACTTTACTACTCAGACCTCTATAATGACCACATTTGACTTTATTTTACAATCCAGACATTTTAGAGTGGAATCTAATAAATTTATCAGTTCTTGTTCCATGGCAAACACCATCCTTTGAACCCATTATATCGCTTTGTTGTTATACATTCAACTAACTTTGGAAAGAACCTATTTGACGCTTACGGATAATCGAAATTTCAATATAAAATTTAATTTATATTAGTGTATTTACACGATGACATTCAGACAAACCTCCTTGCCTATTTTTGACCTGCACTATCATAAAAATATCCTGCGGAGTTTTAGACGAAGACATCGTGTCAGTACACTAGTAATCTCATCAACTTTATCGAGAAAATAAGGAGCGGGGAGTAGGTCTTTAGATAAAGGGGAAGTATTGACTATTTTAGGCCCAATCGGTGTGGGATAAACGACACTTTTAAATTGTATGATGAGCATGTTGTAGTTACATGAGTGGAGGAGAATTGTAAATGGTTTTAAATTGCTCGGGAATTGTGTAGCGCCTCTGAAATGCTGGTATTAGATGAACCGGTTCAAATTGAGACTTTAAAATTAGTTGATTGTGTTAGAAACGATTCAAATACTTTCAAAAAAGAGAATGGAAGCAATTGTAAATACACATTTTCCAGCTCACGCACTGAAAATAGCGAATAAAGCCTTAATGCTTAGTTAAAATCGAACTTGCAAATTTGTTGCTGTAGAACATATAGTAACAGAACAAAACATGAGAAAAGCTTTTCAAGTAGAAATTAAAATTGTTAATTTTTCATACCTTAACGGAGAAAACCATAAAAGTGTTATTCCTTAAAAATTTACAGAGAAAGCTAATGGAGCAAAGTTTCAAGATACAGCATTTTCCGTAGCTGACGGCTGAATCCTTCGGTGGCATTGGTCGTATTATCATGAAACGGATATAGTACAACAGATCTAAAAGCAACCAAAAAGAACAGATTATAAAATGCCCATATTTTTTATCAGGGAGAAATATGAGCATTTTAGGAAATAGTCGATTGGTAACCATTATAGAAGGCGATAATAATATATTGGAATGATTTCATTAAATCTTAAGTTTATGATGTTGGACTATGTTAGTGGCCTTGACTTCTCGCCATGCCTCTGATGCATTCCTGAAAAATCAGTGAATTTTTTGATAGAGTCCCTATATACAAGAAGTTAGTTTTTGCTAACAAGGTAAAAGACAAGAGGTTGCTCCATAAGGTTTATCAAACAATTTTTTAACAGCATTAGAAAACCGAAAGGCGGGATGGGGAAAGTGATGGCTAGCGGTATGAATCAAGGTAATGCCCTATTTTGGCTTGGGGACGTTCACCTTTCCTGGCCATTCCTACTGTGGCCCCTTCTATAAAAAATATTTTGTCGAATAAAAGGTGAATAGCACTTGTACCAATATGGATAATAGGATAAATAGCGTGAATAGGAAAATGAATAATAAATTGACATTTTCTTTTGGTTAGTATATACTAACTTTATAAGGGAAGTTAGACTAACCTTGTATTTCAAATCAAAGGAGGCTGTTATTTTGAAAAAAGAACTCGCAACTCAGGTAAATGCATATCTTGCAAACATTGGTGTCTCATACATCAAATTACACAATCTTCATTGGAATGTAGTGGGGAGCCAGTTTAAAGCGGCACATGAATATCTGGAAACCTTGTATGATGCCCTTGCAGATGTACTCGATGCTATCGCAGAACTTTTAAAAATGAACGGAGAAGCCCCTTTGGCAAGTATGAAGGGTTACTTATCAGTTGCCACAATTCCAGAGTTGGAAAGTGTCGAGCTGGATGTCAAGAGTGCGATGCAGACGGTTCTGAAAGATATGGAATCTCTCAGAACTCAGGCTTTTTTCATTCGTGAGCAGGCCGACAAGGAGAATCAATTTGATGTGGTTGCCCACATGGAAGACGATGTGGCAAATTACAACAAAACAATTTGGTTCATTCAATCTATGTTGAAGTAATAAGCAAATGTTCAAATAGAGAACTATCGTAGAACGTGGGTAGTTCTCTATTTGATTGTCAATGATTGAATCTTGCATCTAGTTCTTTTTTTCTTTAAAAATAAATGAGATAATATTATATGTGAGTTAGTCTTGGCTAACATTGATTTCAGCATATATCTAGAAAGCCTGCTAATAAAAAGTCAAGTGTTTTTTGAAGAAAATTTCAAAAAGCCGATTTGATATTTTAGGGTATAACTTTTAAGCCGCCAGAACTGCCGGCTTTGAAAGGGGTGATATAGAGACGGGTGTTACTCTGCCTGCTCCAAGTTCCGCAGGCACTCTTTGACCTTGCCATAATAAATGCGGAGAAACTTATTCGCTCCGGCGGTCATGTAGACATAGTAAGGCTTTCCCTGTGCCCGCTTTTTATCAAGGAAACGATAGACCGGATCGTCCACAGGGGCATTCTGGAGCAGGGTCGTCATGATCTGAAATAAGGTCTTGCGCAGTCTGGCAGATCCAACTTTGGAAGCCCTGTTGCTCTTGGACTTGTGCTGGCCGGACTCATCCACGCCGGGGTCAACGCCTGCAAAGGCGGTCAATGCCTCCCTGTGGGTAAATCTGGACACGTTGCCAATCTCAGCAATGAGCAGCGGGCCATAAGTCTTCCCAACGCCATAGATGCCCATCACGGTGTTGTATTCAGGAAGGGTGGATGCCAACGCGTTCATTTCCTGACGGAGACGCTCCACATGTCCGGAAGCAAGGTTTAACTGCTGGATGCTTTGCTGGATCAACAGCTTATAGGTCTTCTCCTTTGGAAAGACGGCAACCAATTCCTTTGAGGCATTGAACAGTTTTTCGGGCTTGTCCTGTTGGAAGATGTAGTGGTGCTTCTTGCAGAAAGCCTTGTAGCGCTCCGTAAAGGTTTTTAAGCCAATCTTGCGGACACAGTCCACATGCCAGAAAGAATAAGCATAATCAACCCATTTTTCGCTTCCGTCCTCACGTGTCGGGCTGTCAAAGAGTTTGTTAACACCGGGATAAGTATTATCCAACAGGGCAATCAGGTTTGCTTTTGCGGCAACCTTCTGCTTCATAAAAAAGCTGAATTGAGAGTTTAAAGTTTTTAACTGAGTACGTGTATCGTCCATATCTGAATATTGGCGCAGTTCTGCCCAGTTGTCAAGAGTATAGCGTGCAATCTTGCGGGCATCTGCCGGGTCAGATTTGACCTTGCGCAGGGAGTTGTTGCCGAAGTTTTTGATTAGGTGAGGATTCACAACGGAAACGAATAATCCGGCTTCGTACAGAACCTTAAGCATGGGCTCATGGTATCTGCCCGTACATTCCATAACGATTTTGGATGGGCCCTCTAATGAACCAAGGTAATCTGCAAGTTCATTGAGGTTCTGGGATGTATGGGAAACATCGAAAGGTTTGCGGATTACAGTGCCGCCGGGTTGCAGAACTGCGATGGTGCTCTTGCCTTTTGAGACATCAATCCCTACTGCGTTGTACATTCTACGTACCTCCAAAAGTGAATTTGCATGGATTCCAGCATTCCTCATTGCCGATTCAATCTCCTGGGGTATCAAACGAACGTGGTGTGGTAGTTCAACCTGCATAAATCGAACGGCTGCAATGACAGGCTGGCTGACTGGCTTTCTAACGGACGCTAATGGTCCAAGGAGAACTCTGTCAGACCGATGCCTAATCATTATACAGCTTAAACAATGAGAGGATTAAGTCCCAACTGGCTGTTGGGTACTGAAACCATACACTTATATATTAGGAGGAGAGTATCTATGTTTGGGGTATACAAAAAACTGCTATATTATGTACCAAAGCAGCGACCTTTGGCCTATTTTGCAATCGGCCTGACGGTGGTATCCACATTGCTCAATGTAGGCGCTTATTACTACCTCTATGAGTTTTTGAAACGATTGGTGGTAGACGAAGATATGGGGCATGCTCAATATAATGCGTTCCTGATTGCAGGGCTGTTGATTGGCGGTTCGCTCTTGTATTTTGCGGCCGTGCTTTTGACGCATATGTTGGGCTTCCGGCTGGAGACCAACTTGCGCAAGCGTGGGATTGACGGCCTGACCAATGCCAGCTTCCGCTACTTTGATCTGAACTCATCGGGAAAGACACGTAAACTCATTGATGACAACGCCGCCCAAACGCATTCTATTGTAGCCCATTTGATTCCTGACAATGCCGGAGCAATTCTGACACCGTTTTTGGCGCTTGTGGTGGGCTTTTTGATCAGTCTGCGGGTAGGCATCGTTCTATTGGTTCTGTTCCTACTGAGTGGCGTACTCCTTGTCCTGATGACCGGGGAAAAGAAGTTTATGGAAATCTACCAAAAGGCGCTGGAGACAATGAGCAGCGAGACCGTGGAGTACATACGCGGGATACAGGTACTCAAGATTTTTGGCATAGACGCTACATCTTTCAAGACGCTGCATCGGGCAATCACGGATTATGCACGGCATGCCTTGAACTATTCCATGAGCTGCCGAAGGCCATATGTGTTATTCCAGCTGATTCTATTCGGCTTTATTGCCATACTCGTTTCAGTGGCAGCCTTAACGCTGAATCGAATTCAAGACCCGGCTGTGTTGGCGGTGGAGCTCATTATGACGTTATTCCTGGGCGGAGTCCTGTTTACCGCCTTTATGAAAGTGATGTATGTAGGTATGTATGCATTCATGGGAACTTCGGCGGTTGAGAAACTGGAGCAGGTGTTTTCAGATATGCAAAAGGATCGGCTTATATTTGGAAACAAGAGCACATTCAAAAACTATGACATTGAATTTGAACGGGTATGCTTTGGGTATACAGACCAGATGGTGCTGGAGGATGTTAGCTTCACTCTGAAAGAAGGAAGGAGTTATGCTCTGGTGGGATCTTCTGGAGGAGGAAAGTCCACGATTGCCAAATTGATTTCTGGTTTTTACAAAGTGGATGGAGGAGCGGTCAAGATTGGGGGAGAGTCCATCGAAGCCTATACAGAGGACGCCTTAATCCGCAATATCGCCTTTGTGTTCCAGAATGTCCGTTTGTTTCGCATCAGTATTTACGAGAATGTCCGTCTGGCGAACCCAGACGCTCAAAGAACGGAGGTCATGGAAGCGCTGTATCAGGCAGGTTGTGACAGCATTCTGGATAAGTTCAAAGATCGGGAAAATACGGTGATTGGCTCCAAAGGCGTATACCTGTCGGGCGGTGAGAAGCAGCGGATTGCAATCGCACGGGCAATGCTAAAGAATGCGAAGATCGTGATCCTTGACGAGGCCAGCGCGGCAATCGATCCGGAGAATGAGCATGAGCTGCAAAAGGCGTTTGCTCACTTAATGAAGGGAAAGACTGTCATGATGATTGCACATCGGCTGTCCAGCATTCGAAATGTGGATGAAATTCTGGTTTTGGAGGACGGGAAAATAGTAGAGCGAGGAACGGACGCGGCGTTGATGGCGACCGATACCAAGTACAGAGAATATCAAACGCTCTATGAACAGGCAAATGAATGGAGGGTTGTAAGATGAGAGAACTGTTTAAAAAGCATTTTGCCCTGACCGACAAGGGGGCCAAAGATTTGCAAAAGGCCAGCGCGGCCTCCTTCTTTGCCTATGTGATTAACTTTTTCCCCGCAATGCTGCTGCTTCTCCTGGTGGATGAGTTGCTGTTGAACAATGTCAAGGAAACAGGGCTGTATTTGTGGGGATCTATCCTGGTTCTGGCTGTGATGTGGATTCTGCTCCGAATTGAATATGATGCACTGTATAACACCACTTACCAGGAGAGCGCGAATCTTCGCACGGAGATTGCAGATATTCTGACCAAGTTGCCCTTATCTTACTTTTCCAGGCATGACCTTTCGGATCTGGCGCAAACCATCATGGCGGATGTGGCAGCTATTGAGCATGCTATGAGTCACGCTATGGCAAAGGCAGTGGGATTCCTGTTCTTTTTTCCGTTGCTTTCGGTTCTGCTGCTCCTTGGCAATGTTAAATTGGGGCTTGCTATCATTCTGCCGATTCTGCTTGGATTCGGGCTTCTTTTATTGTCGAAAAACCTTCAGATTCGGGAGTCATTCAAACATTATCAAAAGCTCCGGGACAACTCTGAGAGTTTTCAGGAGGCCATTGAAAATCAGCAGGAAATCAAGAGCTTTGGCTTGACTCAGAAGATCCGGCAGACTCTTTATCAAAAGATGGAAGAAAGTGAGAAAATCCATCTTCGTGCAGAGATTTCAGCGGGTATTCCTATGTTGTGCTCGAATGTCATTCTGCAATTTGCCTTTGTTCTTGTAATCCTCATAGGCGTCCAAATGCTGCATACAGGAGAGATCAATATCCTGTACTTTCTGGGATATGTACTGGCCTCCATTAAGGTGAGGGAGAGCGTAGAAGCGGTCAGCATGAATGTGGCAGAGCTGTATTATCTGGATTCCATGTGCAAACGTATCCGGGAGATTCGGGAGACAAAGATACAGCAGGGCAAGGATCAGACAATCTCAAGTTATGATATTGAATTTGATCAGGTGTCTTTTTCTTACGATAAGGATACAGAAGTGCTCAAGAATATCAGTTTCGCCGCGAAGCAAAACGAAGTGACTGCCTTAGTGGGGGTGTCTGGCTGCGGGAAAACCAGTATCCTGCGTCTGATGTCAAGACTTTATGATTATGACAGCGGAAGCATCCGGATCGGCGGGCTGGATATCAAAGAAATCTCTACAAAATCCTTGTTTGAAAAGATAGCCATCGTCTTCCAGGATGTAACGTTGTTTAATGCATCTGTTCTGGAAAATATCCGCATTGGGAAAAAGACGGCCACAGACGAGGAGGTCATTCAGGCGGCACGATTGGCCAACTGCGAAGAATTTATTCGGAGGCTTCCGGAAGGGTACAAAACGATGATTGGAGAAAACGGAGCAACACTCTCCGGAGGAGAACGCCAACGGCTATCCATCGCCAGAGCCTTTTTGAAAGATTCACCTATTATCATTCTGGATGAAATTGCAGCCTCTTTGGATGTGGAAAACGAAAAAAAGATCCAGGACAGCTTGAACCGCCTCATTCTGGATAAGACCGTTGTCATTATTTCCCACCGTCTCAAATCCGTTGAAAATGCAGATAAAATCGTGGTGATCGACTGCGGCAGAGTGGAGGCGTCCGGTACTCATCTTGAACTGCTCAAAACTTCTCCAACCTATAACAATTTGGTGGAGAAAGCAAAACTGACGGAAGAATTCCAATATTAGCGTAAAGGGGACGGGGTGACTGTTTTTGAACACGATGCTTATTAGTATTTAGTTCGTTGTGGATACCATCTGCATAGTGAATGGTTTTCTAAACAGGGTGCTGTCCGTTAGAATTCTCATGTTCCTCAGTACTCCGGTTTACATGCGGATGGTTAGCAGGGAAAATAAAAGATTTGTCCTTCTGACCTATAATACTATCCTTGGTCCCTGCTTCTTTATGTTTGGCAACTGGTTTATTGCCCCGTATTGTATGTTTATCGGGTTACTCAGTGAAACATTTTATGGAAACAGAGACATTGTCATAATACCAAGAAATTTGATGCAACCTTTGTAGGAGGAGCGAGTAGAGAAGATGCGGTTGCTATTAAAGAATATGGGGCTGTACGAATATCACATTGTACATCTGGCTATTTTGTCTGACGCATTGAAAGTGGCTAGTAGCAGTGAAAAACTGTGCTCATACATGCTCCGAGGGTTATGGAAGAGCGCTGTAAATATTGTTTTTCATTCTGAGAGGGAAGAAAACATATCAAACAAAGAGTTAAAACCAATACAGAAAGAGGTGTTTCCATGGATATTGTGTTATGGCGTATGAGAATCAAAGATGGCAAGGAAGAAAGAGCCCAGGAGTGGATTGCTTTTCTTCAAGAACATCAGGAGGAAGGAAATAAAACACTAAAAAATGAAAAAGAGCATTTGGAGATTTATTTTTTTAATCAAGAAAATGGGGCCGCATATGCCTATATGTTTGTATTGGCCGATGACTTGGACTATGCCGCCAAGATTGCAGAAAACAGCGGCAATCCATTGGATGCAAAACACATGGAATACATGAGCGTTTGTGTCGATTTGGAGGATTGTACACAATTGAGTCCTGTCTTGGCTTTGGGAGATTTTTCTGTGTTTCATTCGAAAAAATGATAAAAACAACGGATCATCCTTTTTTGCGATGGTCCGTTGTTTGATTATGTGCAAAAGCTACTACGGTGATTGATGCGAAAATATCATTTAGAAGAGTTTATACCGTTGCCAGATATCCTCAGAAAAATAAATACACTTTACTCTTTGGAACATTGTAAAAGACCTTTCAATTGCAGTTGAAGTCTGGAGATAGCATACCCATAATAATTCAAAAAACAGTCAACAAGTTTAGCGCTCAACTTGTTTGACTCATTTTGGAGTATAGGTTATGACAACTACTCATAACAAACGTGTTCTTATGCAGGAACAGATAAAACTTATTAATGAATGTCGCACTGACTGGTGTCATAAAAAAGGCATTGCGCTAAGTACTTTTTACAATTGGGTTAGCAAATGCTGTAAAGAATCCACTGATATTCTGGAACCTAATTATGGTCATCATGAGACTCCTCTGCCTAAACAGGATGTAGCCTTGATATAGTTTCGGATGCAGTTCTGGAATCGGCTGCAGCATTTCAGTAGCAGACTCCATTGAACTTTGACAATTCACATATGATCGAGGTTATTGTAAATGGTATTATAATCTGGCTCACGAATAATACAGATCCCATTCTCCTTACACATACAATCAAGTTACTGAGGATGCTGCCGTGTTAGGAGATATCTACGGTCTGGAAAGATCTACATTGTCTGTGTCTGCATCGACATGATGAAGTCCATTGATGGTTTCTGCGTTATTGTGCAAGAGCACAGAAACTTGGATACAAAAAAGAGAATTGTGCTGTTCTTGGCAACCTAATATAATGTTTGGAAAATCGCATTTTTGTGAGGACCTTCTCGTAGTACGGTATTTTCTGCTACCACGTCTTCGTACCTTTGGGCTATGAAACAATCGGTAAATAAAAAAGCAATTGCCAACATGATTGATGGAAATATCCATATATCAGACATAAGAGACTTGAGAGCACAGAGAATGAGCGCTGTGTTTGTCAATGACAGAGCTAACATAGTAAATAAATAAACTTCAAAGAATCATACAATTGTTGCCAACCACATATAAGCAAAACTACTCGCCAGTATAAGTAAGGAGTTTTTATTGCTGCTCTGGTTTGTATATTTTGCGTTGCTGAAATCAATAAAAGTAAGCAATTTTTATATAATCTGACAACATGATAATTTCCCTTATAGAGATGCCACGTTCTTAAATGTTGCTATCCCGAGTTTTTTGGACGGTTCCAGGATTGTTTTGTAGAATTCATTCGTGCGCTGATATATTAGATATTTGGTCAAAAACGAAATTAGGTATTGACATTTTTGGATGGAAGTGGTAAAGTCAAAAAAGTTAGTATAGACTAACTTATGGGGGTTATATTTCGTATTCCAAGCGAGAGACTTTTTTAACAGAATGGTTAGCTTAAACTAACTATTTGATTGACAGAAGGAGGACTGTAGATGAAAACAAGAGTATTATCTCTGTTATTGGCGTGTGTACTGGGATTATCTCTGTGTGCCTGCTCCGGTGGAGGACAGATGGAAACTTCGATAGCAGAGGATTTGTTCACTCAGACAATTGATAAAGAGGATAGATCCGTGCAAGAGAGTGATAAAATTGTGATCACTGATCAGCTGGGACGCACCATTGAATTTGATGAACCACCCCAGAGGCTGGCTACAACAATCATGCCATTCCCTTATATCTTCTACGCTGTAATGGGGAATAATGATTACATGGTCGGTTGTAATCCTTCTTCCGTGATTGCCTACGAAGATAGTACGCTGCGGCATATGTATCCTACTATGGCTAAGGTTGACACAAGTTGGGTGGACACAAGCTTCGTAGTCAATATAGAGGAGTTACTGAAGCTGGAACCCGATGTGGTTTTTCAGTGGAACTATATGACCGAAGAGATCGAAAAGATGGAAAACGCAGGTCTGAAGGTCATTGCACTCCAATATGGCACTATGGACGATTTGGAAACTTGGATTCGCATTATTTCCTCTCTGTATCAGCAGGAAGAACGCGGAGAAGAGTTGATCGATTATTTCTATGCTCAGGTGGCGGAGGTAAGTGATAGAGTTGCCACTCTGAACACTTCTGAATTCAGAAGCATCCTACAGCTTTCCGACAATCTGAAGGTTGCTGGTCAGGGATTCGGCTACTACTTATGGGACAACAGCGGTGCCATCAATCCTGCGGCAGACCTGTCTGGCGAAGAGCTGAATGTTGATATGGAGCAGATCTATTTGTGGAACCCTGAGATCATATATATCGGTAACTTCACCGATCTGCAGCCCTCCGACTTGTTGGAAAACAAGCTGGAAGGTCAGGACTGGTCCCTTGTTCGGGCTGTCAAGGAAGGCGAGGTCTATAAAATTCCTATCGGTGGATACCGCTGGGATCCCCCTGGAGTTGAAACCCCTCTGACGATCAAATGGATGGCCAAAATCCAGCATCCTGAGCTTTTTGCCGATATGGATATGGAGACCGAACTGCGTGACTTTTATCAGGAGATGTACGGATTCACGCTGACAGATGAGATGGTGGTTGAGATTTTGGGTGATACTCAGAATTAAATAAAACTTACTTAAACTTTATGCGGGGAAGTGTGAATTTATGAGAAAGATTGCGTTTTACGGAAAAGGCGGTATTGGGAAGTCCACCCTAACCTCATCCATTGCCGCGGCGATTGCAGGAATGGACAAACGGGTCATGCAGATAGGCTGCGATCCCAAAGCGGACTCCACTTTAAATTTGAGAGCAGGTCAGGAACTTACCTCGGTAATGGACGTGCTGCAGGCATACGGCGGACTTTGCCCCAGTCTTGATGCGATTTCTGTCAAGGGGTATCGGGGGATCGTCTGCGTGGAAGCCGGTGGCCCCACGCCTGGAAGTGGTTGTGCTGGTCGCGGCATTATCAAGACCTTTGATACTCTGGACGATTTTAATGCATTTCAGGTTTATGCCCCGGAATATGTGTTCTTCGATGTGCTTGGCGATGTGGTATGCGGTGGGTTTGCAGTTCCCATTCGACAGGGATATGCTGATGAGGTGGTGATTGTGACCTCTGGCGAGAAAATGGCGCTATATGCTGCCGCCAATATCAAGAAGGCCTTGGACAACTTCCAGGAACGCGGTTATGCTAAGCTCCGCGGAATTGTTCTTAACTGTCGAAATGTCCCCGATGAGGTTGCCATCGTTGAGGATTTTGTGCAGCGGATTGGAACAGAGATTATTGGTGTTGTCCCGAGAGATTCAGACATTCAGAGAGCCGAGGAGCAAAACATGACCGTGGTCCAGATGGATTCTGAACTTCCTGTTTCTCAAACCATCATCGACATCGCCAAACGCATTATGGTACCTGTAGAGGAACAGAAGGAAGGTGCTGTATGAAAAAAGAACTATATCACCTGACAATCGCGAATCTTGACCCTGCCGCGCCGGAATTGGGCACTAAAGGCAAAGTGGTCAGTGGACCCTGCCTTCATTACAGCGCACCCAGTGCGGGAGGATGGGGAATTGTCCGAACCGCGATGCTGGTACCGGAAAGTGTATTGTTGTTCGTGGCACCGCATGGTTGTGGCCGACATGGCTCCGTTTCCAGCGTACAGCTGGGATTGCGCAGCCGCATTCGTTACATGGATATTACCGAGGAAGATTTGGTCTTGGGTAGCCATATGGACCGCATTCCTGCTGTTGTAGAAGACATTCTGAGTTGTCTACCGAAGCGTCCTCCTGCATTCTTTATCTGTGCCTCCTGTATCGATGATTTATTGGCCTCTGATTACAAAAATCTGTGTCTCCGTCTAACTGAACGGTATGGGTTGCCCTTTGTGGATTGCCACATGAATCCCATCACAGCCAATAGCAGTATGCCACCAGCTCTGAATATACAGCGCAGTCTTTATGATTTTCTCTGTAAGGAGAAGAATACGCGTGTTCCGAAAGACACGCTCAATGTGGTTGGACACTTTTCGCCTATTAATCCGAACAGTGAGTTTTTCTCCCTGATGAATGAGGTGGGGTTCGAAAAGGTGCTTCAGCTCAGCTCTTGCCAGACTTTTGAGCAGTTTATGGAAATGCGACACAGCAGTCACAATTTGCTCATCAAGCCCTTTGGTCGGGTCGCCTGCCAGGAGATGGAGCGTCATCTGGGTATTCCCTGGCATAAAGAGTTCATCCGCTACCATCCGGAAGGAATCCGCCGTGGCTATGAAGGGCTGGAGACCTTCCTGGAACGAAAAATTTCCTGGCAGTCCTGCTACGAGAGTTGCATGGATAGTATCTCTCAGTGGCGGAGGCGTTTGAAAGGCTTGCGGGTAGGCGTTGGAATTGGAGTTAACGGCTCTCCCTTTGAAATCGCCATGGCACTGGCTCTATGTGGAGTGGAGATCAGTTTCCTGCTCAGTGATGCTATTATGGAATATGAATGGGAATCGATCGCTCAGTTGAAGCGGAGTTTTCCCGATGTGCCAGTATATACCAGCTATCATCCGAGTATGTCTATGGCGGAAGCTGTCCCGGAAGAAGCAGATGTTACAATTGGTTTTTCCGCCTCCTATGTGTGCCCGTCTTCAAAATTGTTTACGTTGGACGCTGATGACCAACACTACGGTTTTGAAGCGTTTACTGCTCTCCTCCAGGGCGTGGAGGATGCTTTGAACAGTGATATTTCTGCCCGGGCTTTGCTCTACACCAAGGGACTTGTGGTGTAAAGCCATTTGTTTTCATAAACAATTGTTAGGAGGTTCTCTATGCGAGGTTTTTATTCGATTTTACCCACGCTGTCTCCGGATTTTTCTGGCGTATGTAGCACTCTGTTTGAATTGGGTGGTATTTTAGCTATTCATGATGCGGGTGGATGCACAGGCACTTACACTGGTTATGATGAACCTCGATGGTTTGACCAGCGCAGCCGGGTGTTTACATCTAATTTAGATGACGCCGAGGCAGTATTCGGAGATGATAGCATCTTTTTAAATAAACTTCTTTCTGCAGATGAATGGTTGGACAGCAAGTTTTTTGCACTGCTAGGTAGTCCTTCTCCTGCCGTGCTAGGAACGGATTATCGTGCTCTTGCCAAATTGGTTGAAAACAGAACAGGCAAGAAAGCAATGAGTTTTCCTACCAAAGGGACGGATTTTTACGATCGCGGCGTTTCAATGGCGCTTTTGAGGTTGGCTAAAACCTTTTTGCCTGAACACCGGACAGACGTGCTTCCTCGCTCGGTAAATCTCATTGGAGCCACTCCTTTGGACCTGACCCATCAGCGGAATGTGGATGTCCTTCGCAAGGTTTTGGAAGATGCAGGATTCACTGTTTGCTCTGTATGGGCTATGGGTAGCACTTTGGAGGAGATTAGCGGCAGTGTAAGCGCGGCCTGCAACATTGCTCTTACGGTTTCAGCCTTGCCCGTCTGCCGATACTTGGAGAGCAAGTATGCAATGTCCTGGCTGGCGGGAAGTTTCTCTGGCCGGAAACCCTTGCAACGGTTCCTGATTCAGTTAGAAAATCTCCTATCCGAGGTTCCAGTTCAGGAAGCAGAGGAGAAGACTGTTGAAAAATATGAAGGGCTTTGTGCATTGGTCATCGGTGAACAGCTCATGGCAAACAGTGTGCGGGAATCCCTAGAACTGGATAGAGAATTTACTTCCGTGGACGTTTGCACCCTGTTTGACGCAGACCAGCAGCTGATGCGTTCTGGAGATCAGGCTCATATCAGCGAAGCGCAGCTTGAAGAAAGAATTCGTTCTGGGCGCTATGATTTGGTTATCGGTGATGGCTTTTTCCGAGAATTGGATTGGGTCGACAGCCCCACCGGTTATGTGGAACTTCCTCATGTCGCAGTCTCCAGTCGCCTTGGATGGACCAGTCAGGTCTGCCCCTTTGGTGACAAGTTCCTGGAACTGCTGGATGCCGCTTTACAGGAGGGCGTGTGATGAGAAGTGCGCAACTGAGTCGAGCGAAACAATGTGCTATGGTATTGCTGTTGGCGATGGCATTGACCGGCGTGTTTCTGATTTTGTTATGTGTGGGGCGCTATTCGGTGCCTCCTTTGGAAGCCTTCCGAATTATGGGAGTAGCCCTCTTTCGGGATGGACAGGCATTGGAGGCGTTGAAGGCGGAGAATCCTTTTGGGGTTAGTGTTATTTTGGGCTCACGCCTTCCACGTCTGTTGATGGGGATGATTGTTGGCGCGGGGCTTTCTGTGGCGGGAGCTACATATCAGGCTATTTTCGGGAATCCGCTGGTTAGCCCGGACATTCTGGGGGTCTCCTCCGGCGCGGGTTTTGGAGCTTCTTTAGGTATTCTCCTGTCTACCAGCACCCTCATTATTCAGGGCTCCGCTTTAACGTTTGGACTGCTGGCTGTACTTATGGTTTTTCTGGTTTCAAAAGTAAATGGTCGGACGGAGTTGTTTACTCTGGTACTCTCGGGTGTTATTATTCAGGCATTGTTTGACGCACTGGTTTCCCTTATTAAATATGTTTCGGATCCCCAGGAAAAATTGCCAGCCATTACAGTTTGGTTGATGGGAAGTCTGGCCAGTTCTTCTTATAAAGATATCATCGTTTCGTGCGTGATCATCCTGCCCTGCATTGCAGTCCTTCTGACGCTGCGCTGGAAAATGAATCTTCTGTCTTTGGATGAAGAAGAGGCTCGTTCGTTGGGGGTCAACGTTCATCGTCTGCGCTCTGTTGTTATCGTGCTTTCCACACTGATGACCGGTGTGACGGTTTCTCTGTGCGGTGTGATCGGATGGATCGGTTTGGTTATTCCTCATGTTGGACGGATGCTTGTTGGCAATGACCATCGTGCATTATTGCCAGCCAGCGCGCTTCTTGGTGCGCTCTACCTGCTATTGATTGATACTATTGCCCGTACTGCCACCGCGGCGGAGATCCCGCTTTCCATTCTAACCGCGATCATTGGAGCGCCTTTTTTTGCGTGGATGCTACGAAAGACTTCAGGAGGTTCCACATGATTTTAGAGGTAAAAAACGGTTGCTTTTCCTACAACAGCCGGTCTATATTGTCCGGTATCTCCTTCGAGCTGGAAGAACATAAGGTCATGACGGTTCTGGGCCCAAACGGAGTTGGAAAAACCACGTTGCTCAAATGCATTATGGACTTTCTCCATTGGCAGCAGGGGGAAACCTTTATTGCGGGCCAACCCCTGCGGACTTATAAAGAAAAGGAACTTTGGCAAGTGATCAGCTATGTACCGCAGGCGAAGCGGAGCGTGTTTTCTTACCGTGTGCTCGACATGGTGGTAATGGGCCTGAACGCGAGCCAAAACTTTTTTAAGGTTCCTGATCAATCGCAGTACGATCAGGCAGAGGAGCTTCTGAACTTGCTAGGGTGTCAGAAACTTATTGACCGATACTGCAATCAGCTCTCGGGAGGAGAGCTTCAGATGGTGATGATCGCCAGAGCGCTAATTTCCAGACCTCAGCTTTTGGTGTTAGATGAGCCGGAATCGAATCTGGACATGAAAAACCAACTTCGCATTCTGGATGCCATTGAGCGTGCTTCGCGTGAAATGAACACCGCTTGCCTGATCAACACGCATTTTCCAAATCATGCCCTTAATATATCGGATCAGACTCTAATGCTGGGACTGGGACAGAAAAAACTGTTTGGTGCGACAAAGGATTTGCTTAACGAGGAAAATATTGAGCGATTCTTTTCTGTACGTTCCAAAATCGTTTCTTTTCAAGCAGATGGTCAGGAACACCAGACCATTTTTCCTTACCGTATTGCTTCTCACAGCAGAGGAGGTGGCATAACATGATTCCGTTTAGCTATGATATTATGCAACCAATGTATCCGCTCCTGATCCAGCAATTTCTGGACGATTACAATCTGTCTGCCGGTGTGGCTTTAGATATTGGAACAGGACCTGGAAATCTGGCGGTTGAGCTGGCAAAAGTAACAGCAATGGACCTGATTTTGGTGGACATTGACGGCGAAGCGCTTCGGACCGCACAGAGCCGCCTGTTTGAATTGGGGGTGGATAACCGAATTTCTACCCTGTGCGCTGATGTGGAAAAACTGCCTTTACGGGATAACCTGGCGGATTTTATCATGTGTCGTGGTTCTATCGGCTTTTGGCCGGTTCCCGTCCAGGGAATAACTGAAATTTATCGGGTACTGAAGCCTGGTGGATGTGCCATTGTCGGCGTGGGTGCCGGGCGGTATATGCCGGAAACCATGCGCCGCAGGATCTATGAGTCCATGTCTGCTTCAGATAGAACAACTTCCCCCCGCCAATATACTCTTGAAGATTACGATGCCTTTGCCCGTCAGGCCATGCTGTCGGATTACCGCGTCATTATCGAGGATGATATATCCAAAGGATGTTGGTTGGAAGTAAAAAAATAGAAAATTCCATCGTTTCAGGAGCACTGCCCGACACCGATGGAGTTTTTTTTTTACAAGATAGGAGAGGTTGTATCAAATATCCGCGCTTATGTTCGTCAGGATAAGTGGGAACGCGCGATGGATAAATTTGTGATGACCAGTGCTGAAGATTGGCAACAAGATAAGAATACTACAGGATGTATATCTGTACCGTTAGTGTCTGTTATCAAGATATCCAAAATTATAGAAAGCTCCGTTAGCTATGCTCACACTAAACAGTGATGTTTTGACTCCTCGTAAAATTGCTTGGAACGGTTGTTTTGTGATCCATTCCCGTAGCGCCGAAGCCACGATTAGCAAGTTCAGAAAAGAGGGAAGACAATGACCAAAGTGGTGCAGATGACTCCAGGTAATCCTGTTAATGACCACTTATATATCTGGCAATATTGATCATAATGGGGCCGGGAGAGTTTGGCTGAGCACGATCAAATCTATTAATACAGCCTCACTGAACTATCCGTTTCCCATGCTCACGTCAGTATGCTCCTTTAAAGGCAAACACTCCGATTTTTAAAATTATACGAATAGTTTCCAAATAAATCATATTCTGGGGAAGCTCTGATGTTCATTTTACTTCAAAACGTTATGGCATGAAAATTGATGGAGCTGCATATGTAACAGTGGATTCGCAAATCGCGTATGCAATGGCTTCTCTTTGGTATTTTAAGCGAAAAAATAAGAATTAATGCAATTCGCATTGAAAAAACGCTTTTCTCGGGAATCATTGGAGTAGGTTTTTCTGCGATGCTGATGCAGGTGACGATACTGGTACAGCAAAACGTACTTTATAATCTTGCGGCGCAGCATGGCGGAGAGACATGGCAGATTATACTCGGCGTGGCATACCGGGTAGTGCCTTTTGCATTTATTCCTTTATAGGACTTTCTCAGGGATATCAGCCAGCGGTCGGAACCAATTACAATACAAAACAGTGCGACCGGGTAAAGGATATTACGGAAGTGTCTGCAATCACAGCAATTTTATTAGTGTTTATTTGCTAACTGACGATTATGTTAGTACCGAAGACAATTCTCTCTATGTTTATTACAACGCCGTCCGTAGTGGAACTGGGAGTAGGAGATTTCCGTCTGTTTCTACTGTAATATATTTTGTTGGGAGTCTGAACTGTGGTTCTGCCACTGATACAGTCTCTTGGCAGAGCTACGCGAGTGTTCTGGTTATTTTTCGCCAGATAGCTATCTACATACCTGCGGACTATCATCATGCCTTATATTGCCGGATTTGGTGTATATAGCGTATTTGCTACTCCGATTATTATTGATATGACAGTTTTTATTGTTGTGGATGGTATGATGCTAACTGAATTTAGAAGAATGGATGTTTTAAAATTTACTGGAAGATAAAAAATTTATGGAGTCATTTATACAACGCTACGAATTTTTATGGTCGAAACAAGTACATAAAAAGGATGATTGTTTTATGTGCAGAATAAAAGGTTTTAGATGATTTGGAGATCAAGTGTAGTGCTGGTTTGGTCAATAGACAAGGAGTATTATCCCATAACAGTAGGGAAGGTTATACTGCTTTTCTTGATAATTACCAGGTTGATCTACAAAAATTACTTTTATCTGTGAAGAAATTGGTATGAGTAAAAAAGTTGATATATACATAATTTTGAGATTTTATACATTTATATATTGCGCAACAAAGATTATTATTAAGTATAATGATTTATAAGCGCCTTGCTTAACAAAATACTGTTTTGGCACTCCATAACCAGAGAAAGTTTCTGGGCTGGAAATGTATCTGGAATGATTCTAAGATAAAAAATTATAATTACGTATTTGCATTTAGCTTTGGGAATGCAGGATAAAATAATCCGTATAATAACTACAGACTTTATCAAATTTTTAAAAGAGCAATTGTTAACTAAAAAACTATCCTCTACAGGGATAACGAAAGGTGCACTACCCTCCAATTACCCATTAGATGGTGAGTAAGCATTAAGAAAAGACTTAAAAGGCTCCGTGATAAAACTAAATTTTTGTTATATGAGGTTGTGGGCCCCTTCACTTTTTCCTTTATAGGAGTGAAGGGGCTTGTTTAGTTCCTGTTGTTCCTTGAAAACTTTATATTCAACGATTTCGCTACGTTAGCTGTCTAGCGCGAATACGGCAATTGGTATAGAAAGACTTCTCTGTCAGCTTACAGGAGCTATGATGTCCTGTTACTCTATTTATATGTGTAGATTGAGACAGAATAATTTAACTCCGAAAAGTTATGCCGTTTGTTAAAAAGTAATATGAAAATATAGAATTCGTCATCTTATTATGAAGACTATATAGTAGTTTGCAGAGATGCATTATTTGTTAATATTCAGTCTGAGTGATTGTTATACCGTTATTCAAGTTTTATAAATAACAGATTAGAGTAAAATAACAGGTTTTTTAAATGTTAATGAATGTGATTTTGACATATAAAAAAATCGACAATAAGTAGGAAATATAATTAGGTAGGTGGCTTATTTAATAGTAGTTAATAAGTTTAATTTGAGCTCCTTACCTTATTTGTAATGATTGGTCATTTTTCATACATTGGATTTAGTAGATAAAAACATGAAGAACAGGTTTTACTGACATGGTCATAAAGAACAGATCTCCTTGAGTACAGCTGATGTACGGGAAGTTTGATATGTTGGTTTTTCGCTGCTTCTGTTAGATGTAGAGATGTCTAATGTTTGAAAATTGAATGTATTTAAAACAGACAAAAGATAAGAAAAAAAGGCAGGAATCCAAGGCTGATAATTTACTCAATCAGCATTTTCTTTGCATTTTTGCTCAAAATACCAGGTGTCGTTCACCTCCGGATTTGTTCTTCATTTCATATTTTAAGAATTGGAGGACAAGCCCTATGGCGAAAGAAAGGATTTATACCATTATTGTACAGAGAGAACGTGTGGAAGTGAGCAGAGAAGTTTATTACGCCTATCATAAAGCCCGTGAGGCGGAACGATATCAGAATCGTGTCATTCGGCAGATCGAGATGTCGCTGGAACGGTTCCAGGAGGAAGGGGTGAACGCGGAATACCGTGTGGTCCGTTCGGCTCCAGGAATTGAGGAGGAGATGATCCGGGCCGAAGATAACCACAGACTGTACCAGGCGCTGGATGAACTGAATGTGGAGGAACGCCTGTTAATTAATGCTTTGTTCTTTTCTGGGATTACGGAAGGCGATCTGGCAGCCCGTCTCGGAGTTACCCAGCAGGCAGTGAGTAAGCGGAAGAAACGGCTTCTGAGAAAGCTCCGTGAAAAAATAGAATAAATTTTTTGTTTTCTGAGGTTGTGGGCCCCTTCACTTTTTCCTTTATAGGAGTGAAGGGGCTTATTCAGTCCCCGTTGTTCCTTGAAAACTTCATATCCAGCGATTACGATACGTTAGCTGTTCAGCGCGAAAGCGAAAGCGGCATAGAAAGATACGCCACGACCACCTGCAGGATTTCTAGTATTCTGTCAATCCGACCATATCGAAGGTGCAGAGCGGTTTTTTCTGTTCTGGAAATGGCCCGTGGCCGGGCCATCCCGCCATGACCTGGGCAGCCTATGATGATACTTCCGTCCAGTCACAGCCCCTCTTGACCGAGGGATCACGCAATGAGGGCGGCAGCCGGAGATCCCGGCTGGGGCAGCAAAAGAAGCTGTGCCCATGACGGCCTTGCCAGGGCCGGTTGTAATCGACTGCCAGGCTCCGGGGAGGTGTGCCGAATAGGAGCATGATGTATCAAATAAAAATGAAATGAAGAACAAGTACGCTTTTATACTGTGTGGCGGCGGTTGTTTCTTAACCGCCGCCATCAAATACAGTTTATCGGAACAGTGAACTTTTGTCAGATTCGCTAAGAGTACCATCCATTTTTATTGGATATAGCGATAGCTGTTTTAGGATAATTCAGATATGTTGTGGTATAGAAAGAATAAACCATCAGAGGAGGAAGCAAATCATGAGGAATGATCGCAAAAAGACCGTGGCAATGTATATTCGATTTGGGAGAGCAGAATCGTCCAATCACAGCTCTTGCAAACGCGACAGCATCGACTGGAAACAGATGTGGGAGGATTATCGAAAGGAGCTGAAAAAATATCCCTTGAGTAAAATCCGGCTTTAAAAGAGAACTGGAAAAACTACATAGAGTTTCATCCCCTTGCTAAATACGAGTGAGGGGATTTTTTTGTTTCCAGAAAATCAGGCAGGAGAGGGGAGAATCAAAGTGAATATTTTAAGGGGCGATTTATACTATGCAGACCTGACACCGGTAACCGGCAGCGAGCAGGGCGGCGTAAGGCCGGTGCTGATGATCCAGAATGACATGGGGAACCGGTTTAGTCCAACCGTGATCGTAGCGGCCGTAACCAGCAGACAGGACAAGCATCCGCTACCGACTCATGTCCCAATCAGTCCCAACCACTGTGGCCTGAAAGAACATTCTGTTGTACTGCTGGAGCAGATCCGGACCATCGACCGTGTCCGTTTGCGGGAGTACATAGGCCGGTTGACGGAAGAGGATATGGAGCAGGTAGATCATGCGCTGCGAATCAGTATCGGCCTTAGTTAGACGGAAAACAACAAAACGGCAGAAAGAGCCGAGCCGTATATATAGATTTAAAGTTCGATTGAACGTTGTAGTCCAGGAGGGAGAGGATCTTATGAACGAAAAGAAAAAAGCATGGGTATATACCCGGATCGATGCGCCGGAAGACAGGTATGGGAGCTTGAAGCGGCAGGACCAGAAGCTAACCGAATATGCCTCCCGCATGGGCTGGGAGGTGGTCGGTCATTCCCAGGACACCGGTTCCTGCCGGGATATGAACCGGCCCGGACTCCAGGCACTGACCGATGCGGTATCACAGGGATGTGTGAATATTCTAGTGGTGAGCGGTCCCGACCGCCTGAGCCGCAATGCAAAGGATATCATTGCCTATGCAGAGTTTTTACAGAACTTTGATGTGGAGGCTTATTCGCCAGAACAGGGGAAGATTGAAGTCCTTTGCACTTCTGTGTTAAAGGACTCGGCATTAGCGGTACCGGATGACAGTCCGAATTTGTCCATTCGTTAGGAGGCAGGCCCATGGGACAGAAGAAAGAAACAAACGAGGTCCGGTATAGTGTAGCCCGGAAATTGCTGAATCTGATGCTGGAAAATAGCTTTATCTCGGATGAGGAATACAAAAAAATTGATACCCTGAACCGGGAAACATTTTCTCCGGAGTTGTCGAAAGTATATGGGTAAAAACACTAGATATATCTGAAAACATGTGGTATTGTGTGGTGCTAACAGGAGAGCAATGAAAGAAAGGAGAGAAGCCTATGGCGAAGAAGGTTGTAAAGAAAATCACAAAAATTGAGCCTGTTAGCAGTGGTTCCGCCGCCAATGTGGTGGAAGTCAAACGTGTCTGCGCCTACTGTCGCGTCAGTACGAACTCGGCAGACCAGAAGAATTCCTTTGAAGCCCAGGTAGACTATTACACCCGGCTGATCGGAGAAAAAGAGGGCTGGGTACTGGCCGGTATCTATGCAGACGAAGCCAGGACCGGCACAAAGCTGTACCGGAGGGATGACTTCCAGCAAATGATGCAGGACTGCCGGCAGGGAAGAATTGATCTGATCCTGACAAAATCCGTAACCCGGTTTGCCAGAAACACATTGGATAGCATCAAAGCTATCCGGGAACTGAAGGCCCTTGGAATAGGCGTTTACTTTGAGAAGGAGAGAGTCAACACCCTTATGGAAAAGAGCGAGCAGATGATAACCATCTTAAGCTCTATCGCCCAGGGAGAATCCGAGAGCATTTCCACCAATAATAAGTGGTCGGTAGTACGGAGGTTCCGAAATGGTACATTCATTATAAGCAGCCCACCATATGGTTATGAGAATAATGAGTACGGAGAGCTGGTTATAAAAAAAGAGGAGGCAGAGATTGTGCGCTGGATTTTTGATGAATATCTGGGAGGGAAAGGATCCTACACCATTGCCGCCGAACTGGAAACAGCAGGGATTCCCACGATTCGTGGAGCAAAGGAATGGCAGGACAGTGTGGTAAAGGGGATTCTTCAGAACTGTGCCTATGAAGGGGATCTGCTGCTTCAGAAAACCTATACGACCGATGGAGTCCCATTCATTCGCAAAAACAACCGGGGAGAACTGCCCCAGTATCTGATAGCAGATGACCATGAGCCCATCATTACCAGAGAGGAGGCTTCGGCTATCCGCCAGATTTATGAGTATCGGAGGGAACAGCAGTGTGTGGAGGATACCAGTGTATATCAGAACCGATATGCATTCAGCAGCCGGATTCTCTGCGGGGAGTGTGGGACAAAATTTCGCAGACAGAAAATCTACATCGGAAAGCCGTATGAAAAAATCCAGTGGTGTTGTTACCAGCATATTAAAGACAGTAAGGAATGCAGCCAGAAGGCAGTCCGTGAGGACGTCATCCAGGCTGCATTTCTTAGGCTCTGGAACCGGCTAGCCAGCAATTATGAGGAGATCCTGATCCCCATGCTGGCGGCGCTGAAGGCAATCCAGGGCAACCCAGAGCAAGACCGGGAAATGCAGGAGATAGAACAGAATATTCAGGAACTAAAACGGCAGGGCTACAGGCTGGGCAGGGTATTAACCGAAGGCAGCATAAGCTCTGCCATTTTTATTGAGAGACAGAACCAGATTGAGGCACAGCTGGAAGCGAACCGGAGGCGGCTGCGGCAGCTGAAGGGGCAGAAAGCCTTTGAATGGGAGATATCCCAGACCGAATATCTGATAAGCGTCTTCCGCAACCGTCCTGCCATCCTGGAAGCGTATGACGAGGAACTCTTCCTACTGCTGGTGGAACGTATCACAGTGCTGCCCGGACGCCGGCTGGTATTCCGTCTGAAGAATGGTCTGGAACTGGAAGAAAATGAACAGGAGGTGAGCTAAGTATGAGACAACGCCATATGCCGCTGGGGTATCGGATGGCGGAAGGAAAAATAGTAATTGATCCAGAAACGGCAGAGATTATAAATCGAATCTTCCAGGAGTATTCAGAAGGAGCTTCCCTGTACCAGCTTGCGAGAAAACTTACAGAACAGGGGGCACTCAATGCAAACCATAAGCCGGTGTGGAATCATGGGACGGTTGGAAAAATCCTGGAGAATCGAAAGTATCTGGGAGATGAATTTTATCCAACAATGATAGAACCAGAACTGTTCACCAAGGTACAGGAGCGCAGGATAGAAAAGAGCAGGGAACTGGGGCGCATCATGCAGCCTAACAGCTTCAGGAATCGCTCTATGTTCGCAGGCAGTCTGGTCTGTGGAGTCTGCGGGCAGCCCTACCGCCGGTACGTGGAGCACTGTAAACAGCCGGGAGAAAAAATCGTCTGGAAGTGTAAGCACTACATAAATGAAAACAGGGTGTGCTGCCGGAACATATTCCTGGTAGACAGCCAGATCATCCAAGCATTTATGGAACTGATGAGAGGGGTGAAGGATGGGAGGCTCCAAATAGAGCCGAAAACCATCATGCAGGGCCTGACATATAGCCGTGAGGCAGCAGAACTGACCAGAAAGCTGCAGGAATTGGAGGAAAAGCCGGAGTATCCATCCGAGGAGATGGTACGGCTGATTTATGAGCGGGCCAGATTACAGTACCGGGTGTCCAAAATTCAGGACCAGAATTACCAGACAGAAAAACTGAAAACAGCCCTGGAAGAAAACCTACTCCAAAAAGAATTTGATAGTGAACTTTTTAAGGCAACGATACATCGGATTACCGTTCACAAGGACAGAAGGTTCGAATTTGAATTAATGAATGGTGTAAAAATCGAGCTTCCTATCAGGGAAGCAGCAGAAGGGAGGAAACCGGATGAGACGGGCCAGAACAGCAACCGTTGTAAAGAAAAATATCTCTGTAATTCCAGCCAATCCGGAATACAGCCGTGATACAAGGGCCCAATATAAGCGGCTGCGGGTAGCCGCCTACTGCCGAGTCAGTACCTTGCAGGAACAGCAGGAGACCAGCTATGAAGCACAGGTGAATTATTATACAGAAAAAATCAACAGCAACCCGGAATGGGTGTTTGCAGGAATCTATGCAGATGACGGGAAGAGCGCTACCATGACCCGTAAGCGGAATGACTTTCAAGCAATGATTGATGACTGTATGGCAGGAAAAATTGATATGGTCATCACAAAATCCATCAGCCGCTTTGCCAGGAACACGGTAGACTCCCTTACCCATATCCGAAAATTAAAGGCAAAGAATATTGCCGTGTATTTCGAGAAGGAGAATATCAATACCCTGGGGGATGGCGGGGAAATGCTGATCACCATTCTAAGCAGCCAGGCCCAGGAGGAAAGCCGGAACTTGAGTGAAAATGTACACTGGGGGTATGTGCGGCAGTTTGAAAACGGAGTGGTGTATGTAAATCACAATAAATTTCTGGGATACACCAAGGATGAAGAAGGAAATCTGATCATTGTGCCGGATGAGGCGAAGCTGGTCCGCAGGATCTTCCGACTATATCTGGAAGGAAACAGCATTAACAAAATTGCAGAGACGCTTACCAAGGAAGGAATCCGGACTGTGACGGGAAACACCGTGTGGCATGCCACGGTGATTTCCAAGATGCTGATGAATGAAAAATATATGGGAGATGCGCTGCTGCAAAAAACTTATACCGTGGATTTCCTGGAGAAAAAAAGAGCAGTTAATAAAGGAATTGTACCGCAGTATTACATCGAGGGCAACCATGAGGCGATTATTCCTCGGGAATTGTTCTATCAGGTACAGGAGGAGCGGGCCCGGCGAGCGAATGTTTACCGCCCGGCAAAAAAGAAGGGAACCACCATCCGAGGAAAATACAGTTCCAAGTATGTGCTGGCCGACATCATGTACTGCAAAGAGTGCGGACAGCCTTACCGCAGGCAGGTATGGGTGAACGGCGGAACCAAGAAGCCGGTGTGGCGCTGTTACAGCCGCTTGAAGAGCGGAACCAAAAAGTGCAAACATTCCCCCAGTCTGGAAGAAAAAGCGCTCCACGAAGCGATTATGGAGGCCGTCAACTCTGTGGTAAAGGATGAAGGGGAGTTCATCGATGCCTTCCGGGATAATGTCATCCGGATCCTGGGCAGCTACTCGGATAACGTGGAACCAACCGAATATGATGAGAAGATCGATGCGCTGCAGAAACAGATGCTGGCATTAATCGAGGACAGCGCCAAAACGGAGAGCGCTGATGAAGAGTTCGACCGGGCGTACCGGGAGATTGCGGACCAGATCCGGGCCTTCAAGAAAAAGAGGACGGAGTTGATCCGGGAAAAGCAGCTGGCCGAAGCCTACGACCAGAGAGTGGAAGGTATGGGTCAGTACATCCAAAAGACCAACTACCTAAAATGCCAGTTTGATGACGAACTGGTCAGGCGGCTGATTAAGGCCATCATGGTAATCAGCGAAGATAAGATTGAAATACAGTTCCACTCAGGAATTGTGATGTCCCAGAGAATCAATGAATATGACTAAGACCGGCGGCAGAATCAACGGGTTCCTGCCTGCCGGGATTCTGACAGTGGCAAGAATAAAGTCCCCAGACACCATGTGATATCCTTATCACCGCTGGGGGTTTTATTGTTGGTATTATAGGGAGGAGTAGGAACGGTAGAAATGGAGGAACAGCACAATGGTATCGGAAGAGTTGAAAAAAATGTTTGAAGGGCGGATTGAAATGCAGGATATGCATTATGTGGGGAAAGCCTGCTATGGGAGACTGGAGGAGAATCTCAGAGGGAAGATTGAGCTGGGACAGGGCTTTATGGACAGTGGGTATACCAGGCTTACCGTCTCGGTGCTGGAGCGGACCAATGGGCTGGTGGATCAGATGAAGTTTTTGATCAGTGATGTGACTGGTCTGAAACAAGAAACGGAAGGGGAACGGATGGCAGGGCCAGAACTGAGATCGTATAAAGATTCTGTCTGGTGGAATTGTGAGATGGAAGAGGAGGACTACCAGAAGATAGCGGAGGCGGTCAATGGATATCTGTCCCTGTTTCAGTCGGAAGAACTGGTTCAGGGACAGAAGGAAGGAGAATCCCAGGGGCAGAATGAACAGGTGGGAGTGCTGCCGAGTAATATCCTTACTTAAATCATCGGAACCATATTAAATTATAGAAGGAATGAGGAAGGGAGCAGGGCTTAAATGAAATTATTTGTAAAGCGTGAAAACTGGGATGGTGGAATCTGGATGAAGCTGCCGGCCTCGGAGGAACAGGCAGAGCAGGTCCAGAAGAAACTGGCTGGTTACCATCCTTCCAGGATGTTTCCATTCAGAGGAGATGTGGAAGCGCCGGTGGCCGGTCTGACTCATCTGTTAATCGGAGAGATTGTTGATAATGTGATTTATGAAGATGAAAACCGGTTGATTTTTTTTATGCCAATCGAGGAGCTTAAAATCAATGGCAAGGAGATGAAAGCGATCGGTGTAAGCTATGACACAGATAAGCTGTTCCGTGTCCTGCAGATTGAGGCATTTCAGGGGCAGAGTAATCTGTATGTGATACACGAAGATGGGACGGAGGTGTTTTCTGCTGTCAATAGTGAAGGGGTAAAGGGATATAATCTGCTGAACAGCCTGGAAAAACTGACCTTTAAAAACGGTTCCCCAGAGGAATTCCGCAGGGGACTTGAGACCGGCAGCAGAGAGGATAATCTGATGACCGTGGAGTTTGAGGGGAAGGATTATTATATCAATCATACTCCGATTACAGGTGAAAACTGGATTCTTGTGAGTATGATTCCTGTTGAAGCGGTGAGCGGAAAGATGGAACAGTACTCTTATCATGCATTCTTTTTGATGGCTGGTGTATGCGCCCTGATTATTATAGGATTTGTTATCTTCTATTCTGATGCGGCGAAGCAGATACTTCGGGCGGAGGAGAAGGCGAGAAAGGCGGCTGAAAGCGCAAATGAAGCAAAAACAAATTTCTTTACAAGTATGTCCCACGACATTCGTACGCCAATGAATGCCATCATCGGCATGACGGAAATAGCGGTAAATCATCTGGATGATCCGAATAAAACCATGAACTGTCTGGGTCAGATCCGCAGATCCGGAAAACTGCTGGTTGGACTTGTCAATGACATTTTAGACATGGCAAAAATAGAAAGCGGAAAAATGGAAATCCATGCCGAAAGAACATCCTTAGCGGAGCTGATTGAAAATATTGTCGTGGTGATAACTCCGCTGGTGAAAGAGAAAAACCAGGATTTCCAGATTTGTATCCGGGAAGTCCGCCATGAACATCTGATGCTTGATTCTGTCCGGATGAACCAGGTTCTGATGAATCTGATTTCCAATGCGATAAAATTCACTCCTGAGGGCGGAAGCATCCGGGTTACGGTTGAGGAAAGCTTATCACCACATCCTGGGCAGGCGCATTTTACCTTTACCGTATCGGACACCGGCATGGGGATGAGTCGGGAATTCCAGAACAATATTTTTACAGCGTTTGTACGTGAGCGTGATTCACGGGTGGATCATATTGAGGGGAGCGGCCTGGGGATGGCGATTACAGGGATGATTGTCGCTAACATGGGCGGAAGTATCCGTGTGGAGAGCGAACCGGGGATGGGAAGTATCTTTACTGTGGAGCTGGATTTCTGTCGGGCGGAGCCTGAAATGGATTCTGAATCGGAAGGAATAGCGATATCTTCGGTAAAGTGCCTTCTGGTAGAAGCAGACCCGGAGATATGTAAATGTGTATGTGAATTTATGAATGTACTGGGACTGGTACCCAGTACAGCCGGCAGTGGTTTGGAAGCAGTAGAACTGATGAGGACGGCCCGTGAGAAAGGGGAGGATTACCAGTTTGTCATTCTGGATAGGGGGCTTGCGGTTTATGATGCCTGTGAGGCTGTGGGCAGACTCAAAGAGCTTGCTGGGGAAAGGCAGCTGACTATCCTTCTGGCCGCCTATGACTGGGCTGATATGGAAACGAAAGCCTCGGAAGCCGGAGTGGACGGTTTTGTGCGCAAACCAATCTTTAAGTCCACACTGGAGCAGATTGTCAGGCAGTATGTGCTTCATACGGAAGCTGTCCGGAGACCGGAGTGTGCAGAAACGCCCATTCTGGCAGGAAAACGGATTCTTCTGGTGGAAGACAATCTGATTAATCAGGAGATTGTAAAAGAACTGATGGAACAAACGGGGGCTGCGGTTGATGCGGCGTATAATGGAAGGGAAGGTGCAGACCGGTATGCCAGTATGGAAGATGGATATTATGACCTGATTCTGATGGACATTCAGATGCCGGTTATGAATGGATATGAAGCGACACGGCTGATTCGCGGCATGAATCGCCGGGATGCGGGAAGTATCCCGATTTTTGCCATGACGGCAGATGCATTCGCAGAGGACATTGCCATGGCCAGACAGGCCGGAATGGACAGACATCTTTCCAAGCCGATTGATGCTGTTTCGCTGATGCAGGAGATAACCCGCGTCTTAATATAAAATAAAGGAAGAGGGACCTTGAAGATGAAGCTTGGAAATTATCTTTGTATATCTGCGCTGGTTCTGACTGTACTGACATTATCATCGTGCGGGAAAAAGCACAATGAAGAAATTGACGGTTTTGCTGCTCCGGGGACAGAAAATGACAGAGTGACCGTTACCCTGTACGGTATCCAGCCGCTGCCTCACTTTGAGGAGGCAGTGGAGAATAAATTTCCGAATATTGACCTGGTGCAGTATCTGTATACAGGAGATTACGCTGAGTGTGAATTCACAGCCAGAATTAAGAGCGGGGATACCTGCGATATTATGATGGCCAAGGCCGGACGTATCGCTCTTCTGGACACCACGGAGAGCCTGATGGATTTGTCGACCATGTCTTTTCCTGCTAACTATACAAAAAATGCGCTGCCGCAGAATGAGAGGGGGGAGATTTATTTTGTTCCGGGGCCCCTGAGTTTTAATGCATATATTTATAACAAAACACTGTTTGAGGAGCATGGATGGGAGGTGCCGGAAAGTTTTGAAGAATATCTGGCGCTGTGCAGACAGATCGATGATTCCGGGATCCGGGGATGTGAGTTCCCGTTGGGTCATGCCAATATGCCCATGTATGTGTTCTGTGTAAGACTCGCAATGGACTATATGACTACGGTGGAGGGGCAGACATGGTATGAGGACTTTCTGGCAGGCAGGGCGTCTTCACAGGAACCCCTGGAAGACACTCTGGATGTATACAGCCGGATGATGGATGAGGGAATTATCCGCGTGGAGGATTTATCGCTGAGTTCTGAAGAAAGGCTTGAACTGCTCCGGAACCGGCAGCTGGCTATGACAACTGCTGAAATCAATACAATCAAAGCATTAAATGAAGAGGGAACGGATGAGTTTGCCTTTTATCCCCAGTATGGGGTGGCGGACAACCAGGGCTGGCTCCTGAGCCTTGGATATTATTTTGGCGCTGGAAAATATCTGGAGCAGCCTGAGAATATGGCTAAGCGGGAAGCGGTCATGGATATTCTGGAGTTTATCTCGACAGATGAAGGACAGAATTTATTGATTGAGGACAATATCGGAATGGTATCCACTGTGAAAGGCGCGGTTATCCCTGCCGACAAGGTGTTTGACGGAATCAGGAGGGCAGTCATGCAGGGAAACTATGTGATGCGCCCTGTCCTGGGCAGTCTGATTCCTGTCCTTCAGCCGGAGTTGACCTCTTATATCAGAGGTGATATTTCTAAGAAAGAAATCATGCAGCATTGCAGGGAAGCTATGGAAGGAAAAGTAAAAGAGGAAGTTTCTATTGGAATAGCTGCAGAGAATTTTGACATTCTGGAAACTGCGCAGCTGAAGGCTGATACCATGCGGGAAGTGCTTGGAACGGATGTGGCTCTTATGGGTGTGTCGGAAGCAGGAGGCTTTGATCCAGTGCAGGGTGTCCTGTCGAAGCTTTATGCAGGAACAATTGGAGAGCAGGATGTGAAGCGGATTGCACAAAGGAATGATACGGTACCGGTTTACTGCTGGACTGCACAGGTCAAAGGTGAGAAACTGCTGGAAATTCTTGATTACGGCGCTTATTCAGAAAAAGAGCGTGAGGCGGAAGAGACAGAGCATTTTCATCCATATGCCGTGGCAGGCATGAAGGTACGTTATGAGCGGAATGCCAGAATAGGAGCGCGGATTGCGGAAGCGGCCATGGTGGACGGAAGCGCGATAGAACCGGATAAAAGCTATTCAGTGGCCTATCTGGAAGGCGTGTTGGAACCGGAACAGGTATCGGAACCGAAAAGAACGGGCCGGCTTCTGACCGAGGTCCTGACTGAAAAAATAAAGGCGGAGGGATGCGTCAAACCGGGCAGTGTCAGCATTTACTACACGTTTGATATAAAAGAATAATTTTGTCCAGAAGTTCCGGGGAATCACTGCTGATTCATTTGGATGGCAACCTGCACGGAAACAATGGAGTGGGGGGTGGCTGCAACTATAAACTATAATTGAAGAGCATGGGAATATATCTGATATAAGCATTGGATATAAACAAAGAAAAGACCGGCTGATGCAGCTGGTCCTTTTTGCTATTCATATGATTTTTAATAAAGATAAAAAAGAAACCGAAATGTAACCTTTAAGATGTATAATCCCAGATATTTCAGTATTGCAGAAGGAGGATATCACCGGACGTAAACTCTGCCGTCAGGGAGGTGTGATTCAAGCGGGCCACACCTTCTCTTATGAGTATTCCGGGAGTTTACACAGAAGAGAAAATGAATTCAGCGAAGGAGAAACCATATGAAATACAAGAAAATGCCCGGGAATATAATCAAATAGGGGGAAAGAGCCAATAAAAAATAGATAGCTTATTATGTTTTGAAATTACTAAGGATAGGAGCATAAACCTGTGAATCAGAAAAAAGTGAAGATTCTCCCGCTGAGTATATTAATTATTTCTGTTCTCTGTTTTCTTTCTGTGGGTTATTGGATTTATCAGAAAAGGGTCCGTAATGTCATCCTGCAAAAAACAGTTGCTTCGACCACTTTTTTAAAGGATATCATCAATGACGTCCTGGATATGTCCAAAATTGAAAGCGGGCAATTGGAGCCTATATGCCGTAATATAGATTTGAACGGGCTTTTATCTGAAGTCGAAACGCTTCTGGAGACCCAGGCACGCCATAAGCAAATTGATTTTACCGTGAATACACAAGGAATCAAACAAAAGTGGATTGCAGGCGATCCAATCCGCATCAAACAAATTTTGATGAATATTCTGGGAAATGCGATTAAGTTTACACCAGAGGGCGGAGGGCAGAACAGGGGGGCTTGTTCCTCTGGACGATATCATTGATGATAGAGGAAGTGGGCCTGGATGAATTCATTCCGGAACAGGACACCATCGCCCACTGGTCTACCGAGGACTTTAATACGGTGTTTGCAGGCTTGAAGGAGTCTATTACCGATGAGACAACCTATGTTTTTATGATGTATGCCCTGAATAGTCAGGGAGACAGCCATATTATGACACTGCTTCAGGCGATGGGCGGAAGCCTGTATGATGAAAATGGGAATTTGCATGTCTAACCTGACCAATTTGTGGGATTACCGCGACCGAGGCATGGAGGTGTTCCCGGTCAATTTCCCCAGCCTGGACGGCAGAGGCTATGCTGTTGTCCGCCTGGACAACCTGAACTGGCAGGGGGTCCGGGATGTTTTCTATCTCAATATCCAGGATCTGCTCAAAGGGACAAAAAGCCCGGAAGAGGTTGCGAAAGCAATTGATGAGACCTGTAATGCCGCCCTGGAACAGGGGCGTCCGAAGTAAACAGGAACAGAGAAAACGCAGGGTGTTATATGCAGCCTGAAATCCAAGGCCGGGATGCAGAAGCGCCGCCCCGGGATATGCTGGTCACATGCGGACTCAGCACACATAATTTCCGGCAAAACGAATTGTCTTAAAAGATTGATATATTTGTCAATCTTTGTTATACTTGATTCAATTAATTGGCATATGAACAAAGAATATACCTGGGTAATCGGTGAGAATGAAAGAGCCACGGCATGGTTCAGGGGAGGATGAAGTAAATGTTAAAGAGTCTGGAGCTGTCGAAAAAATTAATCCTGGGGCTGGGAATTATGGTGGCCATATCCGCGGCTATGATGATTATTGCAATTGTAAGCCTGCATGACATTGGAGGACTTGTTAACAGGCTTTATCAAAGCCCTTTTACTGTATCCACCCAGAGTATTATGCTGCAGAAAGAAATACAAAATATGGGACGGGAAATACGTGGCATGGTGCTGTATGAGGACCCTTCTTATTTTGATTCCGTATTAGCCTCCAGCGGCAGGGCCAAAGCAAATCTTGCCCTTGTGGAGAAACGATTTCTTGGTGACCAGCAGTTGATTCTGGATATGTACCAAAGCCTGGACGAAATTGAGGCGGCGGGGAAGGAAATTAACCGGCTTGTTGCCGGTGGAAAAATAGAGGAAGCCAAGAACAGCGCAGATATTGATTTCAGAACGGCTATGAAATCAGGAATAGAAACTTCTCAGGAAATTGTGGATTTTGCATTAGATAAAGCTTTGGAGTTTAATGAGGATGCAGGAATAGCGTTAGAAAATGCCACGGTGATGCTGATCGTTCTGCTGGTGGTTATGGTGGTCCTGTGTATGGGAGTTACCACCGTGCTGTCCAGAGCTGTCAGCCGGCCGATTTCGCAGCTCACAGATGCAGCAAAAAAACTTGCAGCGGGAGCTTTGAATATTGAGATTGACTATTATTCAAAAGATGAGGTGGGGACGTTGGCTGAGATGTTCCGGGAGATGAGCGGCAGTATGAAAGCGGTTATCAAGGATATTGGCCAACAGCTGGGAGCTATGAGTAATGGCGACTTTATGGTTGCCCCGCGGGCGGAATATACGGGCGATTATGTTTCTATAAAAAATGCGCTCATAAATATCAGAGAAAGTCTGTCAAATACACTTAATGAAATTAACCTGTCTGCCGATCAGGTATTCAGCGGGTCTGCCCAGGTGTCTGACAGCGCCCAGACCTTTTCAGAGGGAGCTGCGGATCAGGCCGGTTCTATTGAGGAACTTGCGGCTGCCATAAACGAGATATCATTCCAGGTGCGAGAGACAGCTGCCAATATGGAAGCCGCGCGCCGCCTGACTGCCAAAGCCGGGGAACAGGTGGCGGTCAGTAACCGGCAGATGGAAGAAATGCTCCTGGCAATGGGGGAAATCGGCGCCAAGACGGAACAGATCAGGGCCATTAATAATACGATTGAAGAGATTGCATTTCAGACCAATATACTGGCGCTCAATGCCGCTGTGGAAGCTGCGCACGCCGGGGAATCCGGAAAAGGCTTTGCCGTGGTTGCAGGTGAGGTCCGCAGGCTGGCCGGGAAATCAACGGATGCGGCCAAACGTACATCGGATCTCATTGACGGTACGGTTCAGGCTGTGGAAAAGGGGAGAAAAATCGCTAATATTACAGCAGAATCCCTGCATAATGTCGTGGAAAGCACAAATGAAGTTCTGAATACGGTAGATAAAATTGATGAGGCGGCTCAACATCAGGCGGGGTCTATTGTACAGGTCACACAGGAAATCGATCAGATTTCCTATGTGGTGCAGAATAACTCCGCGACTTCCGAAGAATCAGCAGCAGCAAGCGAAGAACTCAGCGGGCAGGCGCAAATGTTGAAAGAACTTGTGGGCCGGTTTAAGATTGACGGTTCGGAAAATGTGAATCAGGACCATGCTTACATCTATCATTAAAACTGTGGGGCCGGGTTAGGCAGGGAAATAAGCGGTGACTGAACCGGAGAGGAGGATAAGTGTATGTCTCAAAATCCATTTCATGGAAGTTCATCAGAACTAGTGGAATCCGTATTGAACAACGCTCCGGCATCTATCATCGTTTGTTCGGCAGAAAGCCGTGTTCTGCTCTATGCCAATGAGCGTGCCCGCAAACTCTTTTTGAAGGAGGATTACCGTCCGGGTATAACCTGCTATGAAGCGGCCGGGCGCTGTCGTCCATGCCCCTTCTGCCAGTATGAGGAACCGAATTCTTCAGAGTTTACTGTGTGCAATTATATGGATCCGGTTACCCGGAGGATTTACCAGGTGAGCAGCAAGATGATTGACTGGGAGGAAACACGGGCCCATATTGAGTATATTGTGGATGTGACCGGGGCTCAGACGAAGACGGAGCGGTACCGGAACCGTTCGGAAGGCCCGGACCGGACACTGTGCAGTGTTCCATGTGGTTTGTGTATTTACCCAAATGACTGTGTCCATCTGGAAACAGAGCTGAAAGACACCAGGATGAAAATGGAGCACTTGGTTAATTCCATTCCGGGCGGAATAGTCAGCTATGAGATTCAAGGAAAAAAGGCGGTGCCGGACTTTGTTTCCGATGGCCTGCTTGCCCTTTCCGGGCATACCAGAAGCGGGTATAATGAGCTGGTAAAAGGGAACACCATTGACATAATATATGAGGCAGATCGGGGAAGGGTGCTATCGGCAGCGCGCAGTGCGGTCGAAAGCGGACGGGTCATGGATATTTCCTGCCGGATCCGGCATAAGGACGGGCATCTGGTGTGGATTCACATAAGCGGCCGCAGGATTGGACCGAAAGCAGACACGATGCGGTTTTATGCTGTTTTCACCGGAATGTCTGAAGACGCCATTCTGTTCCGCAGTATTGCCAATGACACTGCGGAGCGTGTTTATGTCATTGACAAGGAATCCTATGAATTGATCTACACCAGTGAATCCGCCGGGTTTCTCTGTCAGGGGGCGGATTGTATAGGGCAGAAATGCTATGCTGCCCTGTATGGAAAAAATCAGCCATGTGAATTCTGCACGCTGAAGAGTCATAAGCCGGATGGTGCTGCCCACGGCATGGATTACCATGAAAACGGCCGTTTTTACAGTACCCGTTTCCGGGAAACTCTTTGGAATGGTATTCCGGCTTATCTGAAATATGTGCGGGATGTCACCGAGGAAGTGAAAGCCCAAAAAGAGAAAGAACACATAGAGCAATACTTTCAGACACTGGTCAGAAAGCTGCCGGGAGGTGTGGCAGTAGTTCGGATTGAAAAAGATGGGCGTAAGACGCCGGAGTATTTTTCAGACGGTTATGCCATGCTGAGCGGTATGTCAATGGACCAGGTGTGGAAATCATACGGTGAGGACGGCATGGCAGCCGTACATCCGGACGATGTAGAACAGCTGAATGCGGAATTATCCGACTTTATGGCCAGCGGCGAGGAACAACGGGAATTTACATACCGGATAAAAAGGGGAGATGGGGAATATATCTGGATTAAGAATATGACTTCCATGCTCCGGCGCGGGGAGGGCGAGGTGATTCTCTATGCCAGCTACCGCGACTTGACTGTGGAGTTTAAGGAGCAGGAGCAGATTCGCCGTCAATACAGAGAATTGATTCTGCAGCATTACCGGACACCAGGACCAAATGCCTTGATTGTGGGGCACTGTAATATTACCAGAAGCCAGATTACGGAAATCAGCGATTATACGGACTCTGGCCTTCTGGAATGCTTTGGAACGGAGAGGGATGCATTTTTCACAGGCATATCTACTTTAATTCTGGATGAAAAAGAGCGGCGGGATTATATGAATCGTTTTCTCAACGAGCCTACCCGGGCTGCTTTTCAGGCTGGCAAACGGGAACTGGAGCTGGACTGTTTTATCAGGCTGCCAAAGGATGTGAGAGGCCGTTACGTGAAATTTAAGGTAAACCTGGTGGAAGAACCTGACACGGGAGATATCACTGGAATCCTGACCGTTTATGATATAACAGAGCAGACCATTGCGGAACGGAATTTGAAGAAGCTCTCTACTTCAGGATATGATTTAATCGCGGATGTGGACCTGTTTCATGACTTCTGTACGATTTTGAGCGGAAGATTTACAAAAGACGACCTCTGTGCAAAATCAGGGCGCCACTCAGAACGCCTGGCATACATGATGGAAAGACAGCTGGTTCCCAAGGACAGGCCGCGAATAATGAAAATGCTGGAGCCGGAATATATACTGGAGCGGCTTAAGCAGGAGGATCCCTATTCTCTATCCTATTCTATATTGGGTGAGGCGGGAGAAATCCAGACGAAGAAGCTGACTGTTTCCGCCACGGACCTGCGGCTGGGCCGGGTCTGCCTGGCCAGAGCTGATATTACGGATTCTGTAAGGGAACAGCAGGGGTTGCTGAATGTGGTGGCCTATACATTTGAGATGCTGGGAATCATTCACCTGGGAAGCCGGCACATTACCCTGTATACGCATCAGGCGGTGCTTCAGGTCCTGGAACCCAGGCGGGCCAGCATTGACAGCTGGCTTGCGGATATTAAGAAAAAATACGCTCCGAAAGGAGGGGAAGAGGAGGTTGAACGATGCTTTGGATTACAGAACATGCTTGCCCGCCTGGAGGAAAGACCAGGAGGATATGATTTTGTCCTTCCCTATCTGGAGGAGAATCAGATCCGGTATAAGCAGATTAATATACTCTGGGGGGACGGGGACCATAAGATGATCTGTATTGTGCGTCAGGATGTGACAGAGACGATGACTGCGGAGCGCCGGAGCAAGGAAACATTGGAGCAGGCGCTGGCGCTGGCAGAGGAGGCCAACCGGGCCAAAAGCGACTTCCTCTCCTCCATGAGCCATGATATCAGGACGCCGATGAATGCAATTATGGGTATGACGACACTGGCCAGGGCGCATCTGGACGAGCGGGAGAAGGTGGAAAATTGCCTTCGCAAAATCACTCTCTCTTCCCGACACCTGTTGAGCCTGATCAATGATATTCTGGATATGAGTAAAATCGAGCAGTCCAAGATTACGTTAAACAATGACAAGGTATTTCTTTCAGACTTGCTGGAACAGCTGTATTCTATCATAGGACAGCAGGCACAGGAAGCAGGGCTGCAATTTGATGTGAGGACTTCCAATATTATACATCCATACTTTTACGGGGATGCCCTTCGTATCAACCAGATATTAATTAACATACTGGGGAATGCGGTTAAATTTACGCCTGATGGCGGGACGGTAACATTCCTGACCGAGGAACTCCCCACGATCAAGGGACCGGGATATGTCCGGTACTGCTTCACGATTCGTGATACAGGAATTGGTATGCCCGAGTCGTTTTTGTCCCATCTATTCGAGCCCTTTACGCGGAACCGGAATACGGAACATGTCGAGGGAAGCGGTCTTGGACTCAGCATAACAAAGGGACTGATAGAGCTTATGGGCGGCGAACTTCTTGTGGAGAGCCGGGAACGGGCAGGAACTACCTTCAGAGTGGAGATGGAGTACAGAATTGCCCCGGAAGACAATAGGGGGGAATCTGGGGATAAAACGGGAGTTTCAACACCGTCCGGGGCAGACAGGCTTACAGGCCGCTGCCTGCTGGTGGCAGAAGATAATGAGATTAATGCGGAAGTCCTTAGCGAGCTGTTATTGTTACAGGGTGTAAGAACTGTTGTGAAAACAAACGGCGTCCAGGTGCTGAACGAATTCCAGAGCGCGGCTTACGGCACCTATGACGCTGTACTGATGGATATTCAGATGCCGGAGATGAATGGTTATGAGGCAGCACGTGCCATTCGAAATCTGGAACAAAAAACAGGCCGCCATATGCCTATCATTGCGATGACAGCCAATGCTTTTGCGGAGGATATACAGGAGGCTATGAAGGCAGGTATGGATGCGCATGTGGCAAAGCCCATTGATATGTCCGCTCTCATGAAAACTTTGGATAAGCTGCTGGTATAAGGAGAACTGGTACATGATAAAACGCAGTTATAATCTCTTCTTTTCCGCACTGGTTCTCTGCATTGGGAGCTTGAGCGGCTGTCACCGTTTCCCTGGTTCCGGGAATGAGGTGAATATTGTGGAGCCGAAGGCGCAGAGGGATCTGCCTCAGGGAAAGACGCTGACCTTTTTTGCTCCTGTGGAAGGAAAATCCAGCGGAGCCGTATCATACAGAAGGTTAATTGACAAATACAATAAAAGCCATGATGTTCATGTTGTATTTGAGGGCATCGCGACTGCGGACGGCTATAATGAGTATCTTGAGGAACGGTTAAGAACCGGAAAGGGCGATGATATTTTTATTGTCAATGAGGACAGTGTAAAGACCCTTGCGCATAATGGGTATTTCCAGGATTTGTCTTCTCTGGAAGCGTTTCAGAAGTTAAACGACAGCGCCAGGGAGGAGGCGGTCATCGGGGATACGGTATATTGCATTCCAATGAATATGACGGCATATGCATTATTTGTCAATATGGATGTGTTAGAGCGGTATGGACTGGAAGCGCCGGACAATCTGGAAGAATTTAAAGTTTGCTGTACTGAGATAAAGGCGCTTGGAGGGACGCCGATCAGCCTTAGCCGCTGGCATGCTACGGCTGTACCCACTATCGCCAACGGATTATATAAACTCTATGACGGCCCGGATATCCAAAAACACCTTGAATTGCTGAATTCCGGGGAAGAGCAGATTGGGGATTATATGGTGGAGGGATTTGAGGCATTTCAAACCTCTGTGGAGAACGGTTGGTATGGGGATGGGGTGGATGGGGATGCCGCGGATGCACTGCGCGCGGGAGAGAAGGATATTTCTGATTTCACTTCCGGTATGACCGCATTTTATTTTGGGCCCCTGGAATATATCCCTTTGGTGGAAGAGGCAAATCCCCCGCCCGATTATCATGTACAGGGAATTCCCGTTCCGGGAGGAACGGCATTGCTGATTACTGTAGTTTCCCGCCTCTGCGTTAATCCGGACAGTGATAATCTGGACGAGGCCATGGAGTTTGTGTCATATCTGTCCAGCGAGTATTATAAAGAGAGTATGGAAAATGGAACGATTATTCTGCCCGTTTATAAAAGCTCGGATTTTACGCTGAGCAATGAGAAGATGCGGCCTGCATATGATACATATGTATCAGGAATCAGGATTCCGGCAGAGGATATGCACTTGAAGTTTGGCAGTTGGGATGTTGTGCGGGAATTATGTCTTGAAATGTTTAATGGAAGGACAGCTGTGGAGGCCACAGAGGAATACAATAAAATCCAGCTGGAACAGATTTCCGCATATGATAAACAGGAGAAACACCCTTGAAAATAAAAGAAGGAAGAAAAACGTATAAGTATTTAATTTATATTAGCTGCCTCTGTCTCTTACTGGCGATTGGAGCCATGACGGCTGTAAGCCTGATGAGCGTACAGTCTGTTCGAAAACTGGTGCGGAATACGACGACCAAGAGTATTACGGAGCTGACCGTCAGCAAAGCACAGTTTCTGGATGAAAAGATACATTCAGAGCTGCTGTCCCTTCAGTCCTTTGCCGCAAATCTTGGGGCCTTTGATGATTTGTTTGCCTACCCGGAATTACTGGAAGATTATAAAGAAAAGCACGGGGCGGCCCGCATGTGGATTATTGATACGAATGGAACCTATCAGGACACAGGGGGGATGAATAAGAACTTCGCGGATAAGAAGGAACTATTCACCGAAGCGCTGCAGGGGAACGAGGGAATTACGGATGTATTTCTGGGAGAATTAGGAAGACGTCAGATAATGTTTCAAATACCGATTTATAGAGACGGCAAAGTGGTGGGCGGTCTCTATGAAGCATATCCTGTGGAATTACTGCAGAATGCTTACCACGGTTCTACATACAATGATGCCGGTTACAGCTATGTATTGGATGATAACGGTTCGATTGTGCTGGCCCCGGTCCGTTTCAGCTATCTCCAGATATATAGTACGATTCAGGATGTCTTAAAGGATGGGGAAAATGATGAGGAATCCATCCGGAAATTTTCAGCGGCCCTGCGGTCCCAGGCCAGCGGTACGGCGGTATTTGACTTTGAGGGAGAGAAACAGTTTCTTACCTTTATGCCTCTTATGCAGAAGCATAACTGGTATTATGTATCGGTTATTCCCCTGAGCATGGTGGAAAAAGACGGTACGGCAATTATCATGCACACCATGAAAATGGCTTTTATCATAACCGCGGCAATCGTATTTTCAGTTGCTGTTATTGCTGCGTTTTTTCTGCTGCGCAATAAAAAAAGAAGGGACTACGAACGGTACGTTCAAAATATCAATGAGGCGATTGCGCAAAACATTGATACCGCTATTTTTATAGTGGACGGGCATACCGGCCATGTAGAGTATGCATTTGAAAATGCAGAGAAGATACTGGGCATCAAACCGCAGAATCTTGGAGAAGACTGTGGCCGGTGTTCCGGCAGCTTTTATGAGACGCTATGCAGTGTCTTAAAAGAGCGGATTGATGAGAAAACAGTAAAAACAATTCCGGTGTATAACGATCTGCTGTCCAGACAAATGTGGATTCAAATTGCTGCCCTGCCTGTAAAACTGCTGGGGGAACTAAAGTACATATTTGCCGTTACAGATGTAACCCACGACAGACAGATACGGGAAAATTTAAATGCCGCGGTTGCCGCAGCCGAACATGCCAATGCATCGAAAAGCGTGTTCCTGTCCAACATGTCCCATGATATACGGACACCTATGAATGCAATCGTTGGAATGACAAAGCTGGCGGAGATTCACATTGAGGACCGCGAAAAGGTAAAGGACTGTCTGTATAAGATAGGAATTTCTTCGAAACATTTGTTAGAGTTGATTAACGATGTACTGGATATGTCAAAAATCGAAAGCGGCAAGCTGGTCCTCACTTCGGAATCATTTTCCCTTACGGAGCTGATTCAAAGGAATATTGCGATTGTAAACCCGCAGTACCAGGCAAAAAACCAGGTCTTTGTGACAGAAACAAAGGATATCCGCCATGAATATCTGCTGGGTGATTCCCTGAGGTTTAACCAGGTCTTGTTAAACCTGCTTTCCAATGCCGGTAAGTTTACACCTGAAAATGGAACCATTACGTTAACGGTTAAAGAACTGCCGCAGAAGCATTCAGGCCATGCCGTTTACCGGATTGCAGTAGCTGATACAGGCATAGGCATCAGCCCTGAATTTCTGCCAAAACTCTTTCTGCCCTTTGAAAGGGAGAGAAGCCGGCATCAAAATCAGGCGGAGGGAACCGGACTGGGTCTTGTTATCTCTAAAAATATCATAGCGGCGATGGGGGGCCAGATTTATGTGGAAAGCCGTTTGGGGGAAGGTTCTGTATTTACCGTGGAGGTAGAGCTTCCGCTTTCCAAGGAAGCGGATGACGAGCTTTGCGGCCGGACTGGCCCACGGGACTCCCGAAATATTTTCACAGGCAGGCGTTTTCTTCTGGTGGAAGACAATGAGTTAAACTGTGAGATTGCCTCTCAGCTGCTGGAGGTATCCGGAGCGGCTGTGGAATGCGCTCCCGACGGAGCGGAGGGGGTAAAGGCGTTTGAAGAGAAGGACCCCGGTTATTTTGATGCGATTCTCATGGATATCCAGATGCCGGTCATGAATGGATATGAGGCTGCCAGGCGCATCCGTAAATCCACGCATCCGCAGGCAGGGAGTATTCGGATTATAGCAATGTCCGCCAACACATTTTCGGACGATGTGCATGCAGCGCTGGAATCCGGTATGAATGCACATGTCGGTAAGCCCATTGATATGGATGTGCTTGCAGACGTATTGTCTGCAGTTTTGTAGGTACAGAAGCATTTCGTTCTGACGTTTACATCATATACCAATAACCAAAAGCTTTTTTGCTTCATGAATTCCCTGTGAAATCATAATTTCTATTGTAAAATGAAACTCCCCGGCCATTAGCTCCTCTAATTTCATGGAAAAACCAGCGGCATCTTTTTCGGCCAGGAAAAGGTCAAATTCCTCAAAACAGGAAAGATAGTAGTGGATTCTGCCCTCATCCGTTTTCCATATGTCTTTCAGGGAATATCCCCAAAAGAGCAGCTGAAGCAGCTCTTTGTAGACAGTACGAATAGCCTTATAAGGGGCAAAACATTTAAGAAGCTCCAGTGTAGCGTAGCCGATTAATTCATACTGCTGACTATTCTTTAAAGCAGCCAAACGTTTTCTGCATGTTTGCAGGCCGTCCTCTGTCAAGGCCTGTATGGTGCCTTCGGCCACGTCCCGGCAGGATAAGGTGAGAAACTGCAGGCTCTGCGCCATATCCAGGAGCCGTTTGCGGACGGCAGGGTTTTTAAAGTCGCAGTTTTTTACAATCTCATGTGAAGGGAGGACTCTTGTGCCAATCCGTTTGGCGGATTTTGTTGCCCCAACGCCGTTTAGCAGGGAAAGCGCCCTGCGGACTGTGCTCACTGAGACCTGTTTCTCTTGGGACAATTTGTTGAGAGAAGGAAGAAGGGTATCAGCAGGGTACACGCCATTGTTGATTGAAACAAGCAAATCCATAGCCAGCGAATAGCAGATCTGGGATGCCTTATTATAAGAATTCCACTGAAATGCGACTTCCTGTTCCGGCGGAGGCATCGTGATTTTTTCATCATAAAACCGGCACAGTGCCAGAGACAGGCTGTCCTGAGAAGCATAAACCAATTCCCGCAGGCAATCCCAGTCCTGTTTTATACAGCAATCCCAAGAACGCGGGAGAAAATCTTTGATTATAAAGGTACGCCATGGATTATCCCGCATATTAAAGAATGGGTTTTCACAGAACATGAAAATCTGCCAGACAAGCCGGAAAAGCAGATTGTTCCCTAGCGCAGTGTAGGCCCGGACAACATGTTCAAACGTGGTTGTCTGGGGCAGTGAATGGCTGTCTTCAAGCTGGCGGAGATTGCCGTAAATCTCAGCAGGAATGTTTTTAAAACCAATCCATTGGGCATGGCCCAGTAGCGGGCGCAGGGATTTACTTAAATCAATCAGGATGTTTTTCCTCTGCGCATAGAACATCTGAATATTCTGTTCAATTTCTTCTTTTCCGTAATTCCTGACTACCGTAGTCCCTATATTTGTGGAAATGGTGACCAAGCCATCCCGCTGCAGCTGCTGATAAGCCGCGCGCATCGTATCAACGGAGACAAAGAAATCAGCGGCGGCGTTTTCGATGGAAGGCAGAACATCACCAAACCCATAGATTCCAAACTGAATGTGTGTTTTTAAAACACTGTAGACAACCTGATACCGTTCCATATTGCCTTTCATGCAGGGCACCTCATTTCGCGTCAATCATTATATGTAAATTAGTATAGCATGAAAAGGAGTGGTTATCTACAAATACTTGTTTTAGCGTAGCAGTTTGGGCGGCGGGGAAAACTTAATAAGCGCGTTTTATTATCTCTTCCATATGTATCTGGGCTTCCCTGCGTATCTTCTTCTCGTCCAGAGTCTGTACTTCCCGATTTTACATGACAATCTTACCATTCATAATGGAATCTGTTACATCATGTCCATTGGCGGCCTCCACTATCGTGTTGATTAGGTTCTGGGTAGGGCTCAGATGGGGCTGGTCGATGTTTAAAAGGATGACATCTGCTTTCCTGCCTTCTTCCACAGTTCCCAGGATATCGCCTTTGCCAATGGCGTTGGCACTCCCCTGATGGCTATTTTAAGAAGCGTGGGACAGGGACATGACCATAGGGTTAAAGAATGGGAGCCCCCAGTATGCTATCATGCTGTAGCGCAGCGCCTTCATTTCATCAAACAGGTCCAGGTTGGACGGGGCTGTGCCATCACAGCCAAGGCTCACATTTAGGCCTGCCTGAAGCATCTGCGGTGTTTTTGGAAATCCATGATTGGACAGATTGGCTCTGGGACAATGGATTACTTTTACATCCCTTCTGGCCATCATGGCAATGTCCTCATCGGAAAGCATAACGTTGTGGGCGGTCAGAAGATTGGGGTCAAGTACACCCATAGACTTCAGAAACTGGGCCGGGCGCAGATGGTAATTTTGAAGGCAGAAGCTGACTTCATCCTTGTGCTCACACAGATGGGCATGAATTCCGGTGTTAAGTTCAGCAGCAGCAGCATCCCTTGCCATGGCGATCAGAACCCATGAACAGGTCATGACCTGGCGGATGGCAAACCAGATAGAGATTCTGCCGTCCCCTTTGCCGTCATATGCCTTGTACAGGTCCCTGGTGTGCATGATTGCTTCCTCTGCTGTTTCCTTCATTGCGCCGGTAATTGCATTGCCCATATCTATGGTGAATTTGGCGATGGTTGCTTGCATGACTGATTCCAGTACCGCGTCGGCCACGCGTTCCATATGGATGCCGCCGGAATCGGCAAATGAGGTGGTTCCGTTCTTAATCATATCCAGACAGGCCAGTTGTCCGTTGATATAGGAATCATCGGGCCTTAAGTTGCTTTCAAATGGAACCAGGAACCTGGTCCACACCATAGGATATTCATCGGAAACCCTTCCCCGCAGAAGCTGCTGACACGCATGGGTGTGCCCGTCCACAAGGCCCTGCATCAGGAGCATGCCTTTACCATCTAACGTTTCAGATGCCTAGAAAATCTCTTTTATTTCCCCAGCAGGACCGACTTTCTTAATCCATGAATCGTGGATGGCAACACTCATTTCTTCTGAAACCGTCATATCCGGCTTAAGGATCCGGCATCCATTTATTAATATATCACATTTTACCATTCTAAATCATTTCCTCCTTGGTATCATAACATAACACATTCCGGTTTTATACTCATGCGGCTTAAATTGCTCCGGTGGCCCGCAGTACCTAATCAGCTACAAAGGCAGAGAATATAAAAGTTCCTGCCATAACAAGCAATGTAATTACCACCATCTTCCAACCCATTTTGACAAAGTTTTTAAGGTCCTTCCCAAGGGAAATTCCTGCAAATGCACCGAGTGCGGTGGCAGGAGCTATGAAGGTTACCTTGGACGTGACCTGGATGATGATATCCTTGACCGGTGATAGGGGTTTTCTGCCAATCTTAGGTTCCAGCAGCGCATACAGTTTTCGGGTTACAGGAAGTCCGACAAAGGTTCCTATATAGATTCCTGTGATTCCTGTAAGCATGTCGCTGGCGCCCCCCATTACCATGATATCTTCTGCATATGAGGGATAGATTTCCCCAGTGTCTCTGCCGCTGAGCTCAGCATAGATCCGCTGCCAACTCCGCTTGCCATACCCATGGCAAGCGGGTGGAAGATATTCCAGGATGCAACCACACCTGCCAGCAGGCTGATAAACACGGTACCGATAACAGAACCTACAATGTATACTGCAAAGGTACCCTCTGTCTCCTTGGCATCCGGTCCGTATATATCCGTGGTCAGCCCAAGGTTTGAATCTCTGTTAATGGAATAACAGGCGCCGATGGCTTCCTTTTTCAGGCCCAGCAGCAGCGCGATGGGAAGCGAAATGAAAATAGTTCCCAGATTGCCGAATTCCTGTAAAATTAGAGTGGGTCCTACCGCTACCAGCTTTGACAGATTTGCCCCGGCAGCCCGTACCCGCTTCCAACTACAAACCCCTGATGTGCCCGCATAATAGAATACGCGGCCGCTCGATCCGTATCTGGCTGCATTTTGCCAGAGGATGGGCCTTCTGGAGATAGGCATGGGCTGTGCGGTAGGAAATGGGGTTAAAGAGGATCCCATGCCCCCTGAGTTCCTGCATCATCTGGCCTTTCAGCTGTTCCGCAAAAAAAGATGACACCCAAATCCGCAAGGTCCTTTTCCACCTGCTCAAAGACACCGGACGTCTTGTACTCCCTGAATCCTATGTAATATTCAGGAACATCCAATGACTGTATAATAGACATGAAGGAATCCATGCCGCAGATATGGTGCTGAGCCGCCACATAGAAGGCATGGTTGCTTTCCTTTTTATCCTCATACTTTAAATCCAGATGGTACAGACGGTTTAAGCTCCCCTTGAATTCGATGAATAGTTCCTTGCCGTCACCGGTCAGCATAACCCCTTTGGACGTCCTTAAAAATGCCTTAATCCCATTGCCCTTCCACTACCCGCACTGCCTCCGAAACACTGGATTGGGCGGCAAACAGCCGCTTGGCTGCCTCACTGATAGAGACCGAATCAGCTACCGCTACGAAATATTTCATCTGCTGTAATGTCATGACTTGGTTTTATTCCTTCCCCCGGGTATACAGATATTACATTTATCCGTGCACGTAATGGAAAATATCTTTGTGAATGCCTGCTTTTCTAAATATAGTCATTTTATACCCTATTTTAAAAACGTGTCAAGATGGTCAATCAGCTTCTTGCAGAAGAAACTTTGTTAGAGACTGTTTTGGTATATTAAGAAACAGAATATCAGGCAGAGATCAGGGCGCGGCTCTGCTGGTTGTAAAGAATGTCTGCCGCAGACAACAAAACCTAATGTTAGGGTTGAATTGGATGGGAGAATATGATATGATGCAAAAATAAATGATGGAGAGGTTGGTAGTTATGGGAAGGAAGGATAAAAGTCTTGAGGACAAGGCATACAATTACCTTCATGACATGATAATCCAGCATAAGCTGCAGGCGGGAAAGCGAATCATCGAAAGTGATATAGCAGACTGCCTTGGTATGAGTCGTACACCGGTGCGTGCTGCGTTGCGGCGCCTGGAGGAGGAGAAGCTGGTTTACAGCCTGCAGAACCTGGGGACGTTTGTGGAGCAGCTTACGGTCAAGGATGTTCTGGAAATGAATGAACTCAGGATTGTGCTTGAGGTCAAGGCATTGGAGTCATGCGTCATGAAGGCCGCTGATGAAGACATTGATGAATGCATCAGAGTGACGGAATCTATTACAGTGACGGATTCTGCCCAGGATATCAAGGCTAAGGATGAATATTTTAATAATTTTATTATACATTATTGTGAAAATTCCCGAATACGCGACATCCTGCATTCTCTCAACGCGGAATTGTCCCATCCCAGGCATTTAGTTGCATTTACTGAAAAAAGACTTGAGGTTATGAAGCAGGACCATCTTAAGATACTTAAATATATTAAGGCCAGGAGCTATTCCAGAGCAGCTAAGGCATTGGAAAAGCATCATAATAACAGATACTATGGTTTCATGGAAGAATATATGAAAATGATAATTAAATAGAATTTATGTTTCCTGAATAAGGGGGGACTGCGCAGACTGCTGTGTGGTCCCTTTTTTTGTTGCTGCTTTAACGCAGGATGAAAGAATGTCTATGTAAAAAAATAGCTAATTAAAAAACATAATAAAAACAAAATATGTACAATTAAATACAATTAGTATTGACATTGTATTTAATGGGTAGTATACTTTTTATAAAAGATGGGAGGAAAAACATATGATTATTGACGTGCATGCTCATTATATCCCGGCTTCCTTAGCTGACAACGAAAAGTTTAGCGATCTTTTTTATGTAAAAGAAGATACCTTTGGAAAAACAATGTTTATAAAAAACAGGGAGCTTAGACCGTTTAACCCAGGACTTATTTATCTTGATGAACAGATTGCTGATATGGATAAAGCCGGCATAGATATGAGATTTATTTCGCTTCCTCCGTTTGCATTAAACTATGAGGACTGCCGATGCAAGGATTGGACCCGGGAATCCAACAAAGCGCTGTCTGAGGATGCGTCTTTACACAGGAACAGGTTCAGGTATCTGGCCACGCTGCCTATGGCAGATATGGAAGGCACAATCAGGGAGATTGACCGTGTAATCAATGACCCACTGTGTGCTGGTATTGAGATAGCCACTAATATTGCCGGAATGGAATTAGACGACGCGTATTTGGAACCATTTTGGAAGAAGGCGGCTGAATATGAGATTTTTGTGCTCCTGCACCCTCATTATACAATTAAATCGGCAAGGCTGGAAAGATATCACCTGAGAAACCTGATGGGAAATCCGTTGGACACAACCATTGCGGCCTTTGCCCTAATGACAGGGGATGTGGCCAGCAAATATCCAGGTGTAAAGATATGCTTTTCTCATTCCGGAGGATATACACCATATGCCATTGCCAGATTTGAACATGCCAGGAAGGTGAGAAAGGAATTTGAAGGAGTCCAAAAAAGCTACGAGGAATGCTGCAGGAGCTTTTACTATGACACGATTCTGCACGATGCCGAGACACTGCAATTTGTGGAATCAAAGGTGACTTCCTCACATCTCCTTATGGGAACGGACTACCCGTTCGATATGGGTGACGAGGAACCTGTTCACACAGTATCATCCATGAAGATACCCAGAGAGAAAATCTCCGACATATTAGGGGGAAATATTGAGCGTCTGATTGGAGACGGTATTTAGTTATTTCTTTATAAACAACCAGTAAAAAGAAATTGGGAGGGGACAAGATGAAAAGCAGCATCTGCGAATATGTAAATGCACATCATACAGATATTCTAAGCACATTTAATGAGCTTCACTCTATGCCGGAACCGGCACTCCGCGAGGTACGCACCGCTGATTACTTAAAAACCCAGTTAAAGCAGGCCGGATTTGACGTAAAGGGGGATTTTGCGAAGACGGCAGTGCTGGGTATCCGCGATACCGGAATAGACGGACCGGTCGTCGGCATAAGAGCAGATATGGATGCGCTCTGCTATGAGAAGGAAGGAAAGACAATATATATCCATTCATGCGGACATGATGCTAACTGTACGGCTGTTCTCTGGGCGGCCAAGGCGTTGCTGGAAACAGGGCAGTTAAAGGCCGGAAGCCTGAAGGTGCTGTTTCAGCCCGCAGAGGAAACACTGCAGGGAGCAGAGGCAGTTATAGAATCGAGGGTATTGGAGGGCACTCAATATCTGGTAAGCACACATCTGAGGCCCCAGGAGGAACTGCCCATGGGTCAGGTTTCGCCGGCAGTTTTACACGGGGCATCCGGACATATCAGGGTGAAGATATACGGTCATGAAGCTCACGGAGCAAAGCCTCATCAGGGAGTCAATGCAATTCTGACCGCATCTGCTGTCATAGGCACGGTGAATGCGCTGCCATTTAATCCTTCGGTACCTCATTCCATAAAACCTACAAAAATCAGCAGTGGCTCAAATCCCTTTAACATTATCCCGAACTACGCTGAAATCATGTTTGATATCCGGGCGCAGACAAACGAGGTGATGAAGCAAATAAGGGAAAGCCTTACAAAGGCTGCTGTTACAAGCGCAGAGTCAATGGGGGCAAAGGCCTTGGCAGAGTGGCTGGGAGGAGTGCCGGCAGCAAGCAGGTGTGACGAACTGATAGAAATTGCCTCGGAAGCCATCAGAGAGTCTCTGGGGGAGGATGCCCTGGGGCCTGTAATCATTACACCCGGAGGTGAGGATTTCCATAATTATCCACTTGCAATTTCAGGACTCAGGACTACAGTATTAGGAATAGGAGCCGGGTTGAAACCGGGACTTCACATGTCTGATATGACCTTTGATACAAATGCGGTTTTTAACGCTGTAACTGCTATCGGGTCCACGGTAGTCAATATATATAAGTCTAATTTGTAAATGAAACAAATGGAGGAGGTATGGCATGAAGGATTATGTGATGGAACTGGAACACATTGAAAACAGTCTGGTGGACCGTGTTGACGGTAAGAAGCTGATGGATTATACGTCCAACATAGCAAAATGGGTGCGTATATCCGGAACCCAGGAGGAAGTGGACAGCCTTCTGTATTGTGAGAAGGTGATGAAGGAAATTGGCTATGAAACAAAGCTTACCTTCCATGACGCATTCATCAGCGTACCGGTGAGAGCCCATGTAGAGATGGTTTCGCCCGTGCCAATGGGATTTAGGGCATTGACACACTGCTTTACAAGATCTGCGCCGGAACATGGACTGGAGGGGGGTGCGGTGGATTCGGACAGCCCTGACATAAACGGCCTAATCGCCATAAAGGATGGACTGCCTAATGCTGACCAGGTAAGGGACATGGAAAAAAGAGGGGCTGTGGCTGTCATTTATGTGCAGGATGACAATTTACATAATTCGCCGGTATCCTCTCTTTGGGGCGGTCCCACAGAGAAAACGGAAGGGCTGCTTCCAGGCATTCCGGTGGTGTCCGTGGTCCGGCAGGACGGCGCCTTTATTCGGGATCAGATGAAAAAGGGACCTGTAAAAATATGGATACAGTCTGTGGTGGACACGGGCTGGAGAAAGGTTCCCCTTCTTGAGGCCCAGCTGAAAGCGGAGGGTACGGAGGATTTCCTGTTGTTTGGAAGCCATATAGATTCATGGGATTATGGCGCTATGGACAACGGCGCCGCCAATGCCACCATGATTGAATGCGCAAGACTCCTTGCAGCTGAACAGAAGTCATGGAAACGGGGGCTCAGGCTTGTGTTCTGGGCAGGCCATTCCCAAGGGAAGTTTTTCAGCTCGGCGTGGTACGCGGATAATCATTTTGAGGAATTGGAAAAGCACTGCGCAGGCTATGTGTATGTAGATTCAACAGGTGGAAAGGATGCGGTGGTCATTGACGAAGCGCCTGTGATGCCTCAGACCAGGAGTCTTGCCGCATCTGTAATCAAAAAACAGACCGGGATAGAGTTCATTGGCAAACGGATTGGACATTTTGCTGACCAGTCGTTCTACGGCGTGGGGCTTACCTCCATATTCGGTACGTTTTCTGAGCAGGATATTGAAAAGACCAGGGATATACTTTCATTCCGTACCGGCACGCCAAAGCATGCGGGAGGTCTTGGGTGGTGGTGGCATACAGAGCATGATACCATGGACATCATTGACAGGGATATTCTTATAAGGGATACGAAAATTTATGTTGCTGTGGTATGGCGTCTGCTGAGTTCTGCTGTCCTGCCTTATGATTTCAGGGAGGCGGTTGAGGAGATGAAAGAAACCGTTGAATCCCTGGGCAGTCTGCTGGGAGACAGATTTGATTTTATGCCTCTTAGGGAGCGTCTGTGTCTGCTGGAAAGAAGAATGGGGAATCTTTACAGGCAGATAGAAGGCAATGAGATACCGGATGAGGACGCTGATAGTGTGAATGCCCTGCTGCAGAAACTGTCACATAAAATTGTGCGGATAACCTTCCACGGTGAGAACCATTTTGATTTCGACCTTTCCGGCGCAATGTATCCAATTCCGTCACTTGGCGATGGTGTACGTCTGGCAGGATGCAATAAAGACTCGTACAGGTATTTCGTTCTCCGCACGCAGCTGATGCGGGGCTATAACCGTGTGATGAGTTATGTGAGAGAAGCCGCAGAGCTGCTGGCGGGCTATGATGATATAGATGGAGAGCGGTAATGGGGAACCAGATTACAAAATTAAATACATAAAGGAGGGGTAACAAATGTCTAAGTACAGACAAAACGAAAGCTGGATTAGCAACAAGTTTGTAGGTCAGCTGGGCATAGAGGCTTTCATGCCTAATGCCAACATGGGCCTGGAAGAAAAGGGCTTCAAGCATGCTGATATACAAAGGGCAAACAGGCGCATGACCTGCCTGCGGGCTATGCCCAAAGCCTGGAAAGCCGTAGCAGAGCAGCAGGAAAAGCTGGCTGAGGAATCGGCCGCAATGGGAAACATGGTTACTGCCGGCGCGTTTTATCATCGTGCAGCCCTTTATTACGGTAAGGCACAGCTTTACCATCATAAGGACGATGCCATGAAGCTGGAGCTTCATACCTCCTGCGTGAGATGCTATGAAAAGGCAATAGCTGGATACGATTACACCATAGAGCGGGTAGTGCTTCCCTTTGAGGGTAAGAATATTTACGGCATTTTCCATGCGCCAAAAGGGGCTTTAAATCTTCCTACGGTACTGTTTACTCCGGGGATGGATATGATTAAGGAAGATTATCCCAACCTGAACGATAATTTCTTTGTGCGCAGAAACATGTGCGTGCTGGTGATGGACGGTCCGGGATTTGGCGAGACGCGTGTTCATGGCCTGCCTGTGACTCTTACCAATTATCCAGAAGCAGCGTCCCTGTTTCTGGACTGGCTCTGTGGACGGCCTGAGGTCAATCCGGACCAGATTGGGATTTTCGGCGGCAGTATGGGTTCCTACTATGGTCCTACGGTTGCTGTAAATGATTCCAGGATTAAGGCAGTTGTGGGCCTGCTGGGCTGCTATCTGGAGAAGGACCTGCAGTTTAATTCCTGCCAGCCGGGACTTCGCAATAACTTTAAGTATATGTGTAATATTTATGACGATGACGCGTTTGATGAGTTTGTGGCAGAGATGACTTTGGAGAAGGTGGTGGACCGCTTAAAGGTTCCTTTCCTTATGTCAACGGGCGAGTTTGACGAGATGTGTCCGCCTGAGCTGACAGAGCGGTTCTTTCATATGCTGGACTGCCCCAAGGAGATGTGGATTATGGAAGGTGAGTTTCATTCCTGCGCAGGTATGTATCATGAACTGTTCGCATGGGCAATTGATTGGCTGCGTGAAGCTTTGACGACAGGAAAACCGGAGAATCTGGAAGTCAGGAAAGTTATTCCCGAGCGGTGGTAGCATTATAAAAATACGAGGAGGTAAACGTTATGAAGAAGGTATTAAGTATCTTATTGGCGGCAGCGATGGTTTCTTCCCTATGGGCCTGCGGAGCTCCGGCGTCAAAGGAAGCCTCAGCTGCAAAGGAAACCCCGGCAGCAGAGGATATGTCTGTTCAAGAGAATGCTTCTCAGGCAGAGAATGCTTCATCAGGAGAGTCAGCAAAGGCTGCTTCTGATTACGAGTATCCTGAAATGACAATTATTCTGGCCCATTCAGGTGCGGCTACCGATGCCAGGCAGGAGGGCGCACTTGCAATCGAAACGTATATTGAGGAGACTTCCGGCGGGAAGATTCAGGTGGACGTATACCCGGCCGGACAGCTGGGGGATTCAAATACCCTTGTTGAGTCCGTGCAGAACGGCGGTATCCAGATGTGTATACAGCCACCTGCAAATGTATGTGCGTTCAATCCCCTGCTTTCCATTCTGGATGTACCGTATTTCTTCCCTCCGGATATAGATAAGGCCAGGGCTGTGTTTGAGACAGACGCAGCGGACGCCCTCCTTGACACCATGCAGGATTACGACATGGTAGGTCTGGGCTACTGGGTAGACCTGTTCAAGGCATTTACCAGCAATGTGCCCCTGCGCGCACCAGAGGATTTTAACGGATTAAAATTCCGTGTAATGGCATCGCCTGTGCTTATGAAGTTTATCGAATCCCTGGGCGGTACTGCTCTTACCATTGATTATCAGGAGACCTTTACTGCTTTGCAAACCGGTGCAATTGACGGGCAGGAAGCAGGCATAGGAGCAGGAATCTATAACATGAAGTTTTACGAGGTGCAGAAGTATATGGAGATTACAAACCATATTCTTGCCTCACAGTTGATTTTTGCCAATAAGACCTGGTTCGAGGGGCTGGACGATCCGTGTAAGCAGTTGGTTATGGATGCTGTGAACATTGCCGGAAATGATGCTTATCAGGAAGTGAGGGGAGATATAGAGCAGGCTGCTCTGGACGCAATCGGGGCTCAGTGTGAAATCATTACCCTTACCGATGAAGAACTGCAGGCCATGTCTGACGCATGCCGCCAGCCTTGCCTTGACCTTTATATTGAAAGCAACGGCGAAGCGGGCCAGAAGATTCTTGACGCGTTTAATGCCGACATAGAAAAGCTGAATTAACAGGCAGGACATGTACGGAAGGGATATGAATATATGAACAAAACATATGAAAAGTATAAGGCGTTTGACAAAGCATTCAAAAAGTTTGAGCTAACGTTCTGCGCATTATCAATCTTGTTCGTTACTTTTCTGGTTACTCTGGGAATCGTACTAAAGAATTTTTTCGGATTTTCTTTTCCTTGGACAGAGGAGCTCTGCCAATACATCATGGTCTGGGTGGCTTGTATCGGCGGCGTTATCAGCGTTGAAAAACATGAGCATGTCAGTGTGGATATCATATATAACATGCTTCCTCAAAAGCTGCACTCATACTATCGTATGATACTTGCCGTTATTGCGACGGTATTCCTGGCTGCGTTTGCTTACTTTTCATATCTGGAGGTGGTTTCCATAAAGGCAACTGCCCGTACCAGCGTGACCATGCCGTGGTTTCAGATGTGGTGGATGTATCTGGGAACTATGATGGGCTGCGGACTCATGGCATTGGAGTATTTTAAGACCATATTTGTTCTCTTTAAGGAAGGTAAGATAAAAGCTGGAGTCGACACAAAAGACCAGGACCTGAGCAAGCTCGAAACCATGTAAAGGGGGAGGTACCAATGACAGCGGGATTATTTATTATAGCTCTTCTGGTGTGCCTGTTCCTGGGTATACCTATCTTTATCGCCATGATGATACCCAGTACATATTATCTGTTAAATGTGCTGAATATGCAGCCAATCATGGCGGTCTCATCCTTTACCGCAGGATTAAACAAGTTTTCCACCCTGTGTCTGCCATTCTTTATTTTGGCAGCTAGTGTGATGGGGAAAGGGCAGATTGGAAGCAGGTTGCTGAAGTTCTGCCGGAGTATTGTGGGGCATATGTACGGCGGCATAGGCATGACGGCAATTGTGTGCTGCATTATCATCGGTGCCATATCGGGGGCATCCACAGCAGGAATATTGATTATAGGGGCCTTGATATACCAGGAGATGATTGATAACGGCTATCCACGGGGATTCAGCGCCGGACTTATCTGTACCGTCAGTTCTGTTGGTATGCTGATTCCCCCCGGTATTGCTTTTGTTGTATATGCCATGAACACAAATACATCCGTACTTAAACTGTTCATGGGAGGCTTAAGCTCCGGTATCGTTATGGCTGCTATATTTATGGTATACGTATATGTGTATGCCCGCAGGCACAAGGTGCCAAGGCTTCCCAGAATCAGCCTTAAGGAGTTTTTTACTGCGGTAAAGGAGGCCATCTGGGCGCTGGGTCTTCCGGTCATCATCATCGGGACCATGTATACCGGCATCTGTACGCCCACAGAGGCAGCGGCCATATCGGCTGTGTATGCCATTTTCGTTGAGATGGTCATATATAAAGATGTGGATTTTAAAACACTCATTGATATCTGCGGAGACTGCGCTAAGACAGTGTGTACGATTTACATACTGCTGGCAGCCGGCCAGCTTTTAGGGTATGTGATGACGCTGGCAAGGATACCGCAGCTCATGGAAGCGATGCTGGGTAGTACGTCAAGGCTGATGATATTGCTGGTAATAAATATAATGTTTCTGATTGCAGGTATGTTCATGGGCGCTGGCTCCTCGATTGTAATTATCATGCCCATGGTTTACCAGTTGGCTTTAAAAGCAGGGATAGACCCTATATTCCTTGGAAACGTGGTGGTAACCAATCTGGCAATCGGTATGAGCACTCCTCCTTTTGGCCTGAACCTGTTTGTCAGCGCCAAGGTGATGAAGCTGTCCTTTGTAGAGATAGTGAGGTCATCCATGCCGTTTATCATGCTGACGATTTTAGTGCTTATAATTATTACCCTGTTTCCAGGTTTATCCTTGTTCCTCCCCAACCTGTTGGTTGAATAATAGAAATAAAGGAGATAGTATATGGAAGATTTTAAGGCGGCTCTTATTGTTGTGGATGTTACACGGGCACATTTTGATTATGATTTCAACTATCTTCCGGTGCCGGAGGATGACTGCCAGAGGGTGCTTGGAGGTCTCGTTAAAGTAATACCTGAGTTCCGCTCCCGGGGGCTTCCGGTGATATTTGTGAGGACAGGCCATAAAATCAATCCTTTGACAGGGGAGACAATGTCCTTGGCAAGCCCTTTCTGGCGTTATCAGATGGAAAATAAGATCAGCATAGGCGGTCATGTGAGAAGGCCTGTAAATACTGAAAATTCACCTGCCATGGAAATTATGCCACAGCTTGGCGCTGAAGAACAAGACATCATAGTCCATAAACAGAGATACAGCGCGTTCATGGGCACGCCCCTTGAGATGTATTTAAGGGTCATGGGTATCAACACCTTGTTCTTTACCGGCGCAAATACAAACAACTGTGTACTCTGTACCGCCTTTGAGGCATACAACCGTGACTACCGGGTCATTGCCATTGAGGACTGCTGCGCAAGCATGAATGGAAAGGCTTACCATGAGCTGGCAATAATGCAGATCAAGGCGTCTCTTGGATGGGTAGTGGACAGCGGTTCTGTAGCGGATATACTTGACGGCAGGACTAAGCTTTAGAGCTGCCCAGGGATGCGGCAAAAACATTCTGTTACGGCAGGATGTTTTTGCTTATTTTCATTAAGAAAGGAATGGCTGTATGGAAACAAATTATTATCACCCCAGGGAACTGGAGGAAGCAGCGGCGTTGTTGGAGGAACAGGAGGGAACGGTGTTGGTGAACGGCGGTTCCGACATCATACTGAGCATTTCTGCGGGTAAAATCACTCCTACCGGAATCATTGACATACGCGGTATAAAGAGTATGAATACAATCACGGATGACGGACAGTATGTGCATATCGGAGGAAACGTAACCTACCGTCAGATGCAGGATTCTCCTGTGTGCGGCAGGATTGGCGGACTGGCCAGGGCGGCGGGCAGTGTGGGGAGTCCGGTCATACGTATGGTTGCTACGCCTGCCGGCAACATTGCTACTGCTGCGCCGTCGGCTGACTGTGCATCCATGATGCTGGCTCTTGATACGGAGCTGGTACTGGTAAGTGTCAGGGGGGAGCGTATTGTCAGACAAAAGGACATATATTTAGGAGCATACAAAACAGATATACAGAGTAATGAGATTATTAAGGAGATGCGGTTTCCCAGTCCGGGCCCGGATAAGGGCAGCGGATATGCAAGGTTTTCCCGCAGGAAATCACAGGATATAGCAAAAGTTATAGCAGGCGCGGTGGTTACCGTGGATAAAAAAGGACGGTGCCTGTCCGCGGTTATATCATTGGGAGCCTTAAACGCCACAGCGGTCCTGGCTCCCAGCATCGGAGAAAGGATTAAGGGTTTGGGGCGGGACGAGGCAATACAGCTTGCCCTGAAATTCTTTCCGCGGGAGGCGGGACTCAGAGAGAGCTATTTTAAAAGATATAAAGAAGAAACAACCTGTAATGCCATAGCAGAGGCTTTAGATATGGCATTCGCGGAAACAGAGAGGGGGGACTCGTGTTATGCCTGTGGTTCACTTTGATTTAAATGGCAGGGCAGTGTGTATTGAGGTTGACGGAAAGGAACTCCTGGTTGACACCTTGCGAAAACGCTTTCTGCTGACGGGAACAAAGAAAGCATGCGGTACAGATGATTGCGGCGCTTGCACGGTGCTGATTGACAACAGGGCTGTCCGTTCCTGCGCCTATCTTACCTGCATGGTGGAAGGCAGAAACGTGATGACCATAGAGGGCTTGGGGACGCCATGGCATCTTCATCCGCTTCAGCAGGCATTTATAGACGCAGGAGCGGTACAGTGCGGCTATTGTACACCGGGCATGATTATGACTGTGTACGGGCTGCTGGAAGAAAAGGAGAATCCGGATGAGGAAGAAATCAGGATGGCTATATCAGGAAATCTTTGCCGCTGCACGGGTTACCAGAAGATTGTAAATGCCGTTAAGCTGGCAGCAGAAAGAAGGCTTATGACTGCAAATCACAGTTGGGAGGAAATCAAGTGACTTTGAATGAATCATGTATTGGACAGCGGTATATCAGACCGGACAGCATAAGCAAGGTGACCGGCTATGCAAAGTTTACGGCGGACCTGCTTGCCGGAAGGACGGATGTGCTTGTGGCCAAAGTGCGCAGAATAGACTGTGCCCGCGCCAGGATAAAAAGCATAGATACGGGTGAAGCAAAGAAGGTTCCAGGAGTGGTGGCGGTTCTGACAGCAGGTGACTTGAAGGACGGTTCCGGGTATGGATATATTCTTAAAGATAAGCCGGTTCTGGCAAAGGATGAAATTATATGCGATTGTGATCCGGTAGCTTTTGTGGCAGCAGAAACAGAGGAAGCAGCTTACAGGGCGGTGAACCTGATAAAGGTGGAGTATGACGCTCTGCCCTTTGAGACAGACCCTTTAAAGAATATGCTGCCGGGGGCTGAACAGGTGAGAAAGGAGTACGGCTCTCATCATTGCGGCAATGTCTCAAATGATGTCCGGGTGGCAAAGGGTGGTATGGAAGAAGCTGCTTCAAAAACAGTGATTGAGATAACCGCGGATTTTCGCACGCCCATGGTAGAACACACTGCGCTGGAACGGGATATTGCTTTTGCAGAGCCGGATGCTGTGAACGGCGGACTGACCTTCTATTGTCCGGTACAGAATGTGCATGGCATGCGGGAAGGCCTGTGCGAAGCCCTTCATCTGCCTGTGAGCCGGATAAGGGTGGTCAGCCCTCTGGTTGGCGGCGGCTTTGGAGGGAAAGAGTGTTCATCTGTGGATTGCGGCGTGGCAGCCGGAATTCTGGCGCTTTGTACAGGGCGGGCAGTGGTTTATGAAATGACGCGGGAAGAAATGTTCCGCTATACCAGTAAACGGCATCGCAGCTATATAAAATATAAAATTGGTGTGGATACCCATGGATGTATGACCGGGATGTGGTCTGAAGCTATTTTTGATAAGGGCGCATATAAATCAGTGGATGTGATTCCTCACAGATCTGCACTGTTATCGGGAGGCCCTTATGTAATACCGGCCGTGGATGTGAGAAACCGATCCATATATACAAATCATGTATACGGCGGAGCGTTCAGAGGTCTGGGAGCACCTCAGCAGTATTATGCTCTGGAGTGTGCAATGGATGATATGGCCCGCACCATAGGAATGGACCCGGTTGAATTCAGACTTAAGAATTTAATAAAAGAAGGGTCTGAGACTATATTTTCCCAGCAGATGAGTAAGAGTGATGCGGCAGGCATACGTGAATGCATTGAAAAGGTGAGGCAGGAATTGGAATGGGACAAGCCTCTCGACTGTTCAGACCCATACAAAAAGCGCGGCAGGGGAATTGCCTGCTATATGTATGGAACCGGAAGTTCATTTCCAAAAGACGCGGGCCATGTATACCTGGAGTTGAATCTGGATGGCTCCCTCAATGTGAACCTGGCCCAGAACGAAATGGGCCAGGGCTTGATTACGGCTATGAGCCAGATTGCGGCCCAGGCAATGGGTGTTTCCATAGAATATGTGAATGTAGGGATATCGGATTCCATGTGTGGACCGGAGGCGGGTCCCACATCCGCTTCAAGGGCAACTGTGTTCCAGGGAAATGCAATCATAGCCGGCTGTCGTTCCCTGAAGAAACGGATACTGGATGTTGCGGCGGATATGTTAGAGGCGGACGCCCATGAGTTGACCATAAAAAACAGCGAGATATTTTCCGAGAAGGAACCAGATAAAAAGGTAACTCTTAAGTCAGCCGCTGCAAGGGCCCGGGTATCCCAGGTGTCTCTGGCGCAGGTTGGAAACTGGTATCCGCCTATGACGGAAAAAGACCCTGAGAATCTTAACCAGACAACACGGTGGACAACATTTGCATATGGAGCGCACGGTGTGCTCGTGGAGGTGGACACCAGAAACGGTATGATTACGGTGTGCAGGTCAGTACAGGCAACTGACGTGGGCAAAGCCATTAATCCGGATACGGTTGAGGGGCAGATGGACGGCGGAGCGGCCCAGGCGATTGGATGGGCCCTTATGGAGGAATGCTTTTTGAGACATGGTTTGGTAAAGGAAACGTCCCTGCATGAATATCTGATCCCCACTGCCTTGGATGTACCGAGCCTTGAATCCATTATTGTGGAGTCAGGTAGTGAGTCAGGACCCTTTGGCGCTAAAGGAGTAGGAGAGCCGACGATTCTAGGGGGAGCCCCGGCCATAAGGAATGCGGTTCTGGACGCAACAGGCCTTGCTATGTACGAAATTCCTATGACACCGGTCAGAGTGATGGAGGCTCTTGAACGGGCAGAGACAGCATCTGCGGCAGAGAAGAAACCATTTTTCAGGGTGCCGCTGCAGTGCGGACTCTGGGATTGATTTAGTGCTGAAAATTCTGAAACCTGCGTACAATCTGGTTATGTTTCTTCTCATAGAATTGATAGCAATGCCAATCCGTACATGCTATTATAAATAATAAGGGTGAGACACGCCCCTATTAACCACAGAATTATATTGAGGAGGAACGGATGGACAAAGTCATGGAGTTACGCCAGGTTATATATGGCTTGCTGGCGGCGCAGATTGAATTCGGCACCTACCATTATAAAGACCCGCTGCCGAAGATAGAGGAGGTCAGCCAGTGGGTCGGCGTTTCATTGGATACAGTATAAGCCGCTTATTATCAGTTGAAAATAGAGGGATATATCACTCTGACCAAAAAGGCGGGGGCGGCTGTGGCCGTACAGTTTCAGGAGGCGGAATTTGAGAAGAATATCCAGACGTTTTTCACTCTGCGCAAAGAAGCTGTAATGGATATGTGCAAATCCTTTGGACCGATGTTCAGCCAGGCCCAATGGCACGGCCTGAAAAATGCCGGACCGGAACAGATGGACGAGTTAGAGAGGCTTCGTTCACAAACCAACATACTTAGGCCGTATATCATGGTTCAGCATATTCAGTTAATATATGGCTCGCTTAACAACCAGCTGCTGCTGCGGTTGATTTGGCAGGCGTTCTTATTTTACCAGGCGCCCTTTTTAAGCTTGCCGGCCAATCTGATGGATTTTGAGGACAGTGACGGCCCCTTGCTGTATATGATTCGATTCTGCCGTCAAAAAGATTGGGACGGGCTTTGGGGAAGCGTGACATATTGCCAGGAACAGATTACATGTGCAATCAGCCGGTTTTATGCCAACCGCATCACCCTGGAGCCGCCGGGAGAGCAGATTCCGTTTTGCTGGAATGTCTATCAGAATACTTCCCAGAAGTGTTATTAAATCGCGATAGATTTGCTTAAGGGTGTCCGCCTGGGGGGTTTGGGTAGGATGGCATTTTGACATCTCCTGCCAAAATAGCAGAATATATGCAAGTCTCTGTCATTACAGTACGCCGTACCTTGACGCTGTTCAACCAGTTAGGCGTTACACATTCCGTCAACGGAGTTGGCACCAGGATTTTAGGTGCAGAGAACAGTATGGATGTTTCAAACCCGGATGACAGTGAGATACTGGTATCCAGTACGATGGAAACGTTCGGAAAACTAGTAGATATTCTGGTAAATAATGCAGGCGCCAGGGATGAAGGGCTACGGCCTGTTGATAAGGAAATCGACAGCGAGATAGACCGCGTTGTCGGCATAAATATTAAAGGCGTTACGTATTGTACACGCGCAATACTTAAAGATATGCTGAAAAATAAAAAGGGTGTCATTGTTAGCGTGGCAAGCAGCTCCGGTCTGAGCGGCGGCCCCGATAACGGGCCAGTGTGCCGCCCTGGATTATGGTTTCAATTTATAGTTAAGTATTCCGGGTTTCCCTCTTGTCATATGCTTCTTTTAGATGTATGATTACTTTTAGAAAAGAGTTTATGAAAGTGGGATGTCCTATTATGAAGATAAATGAAAAGGCATTGGAAAAGAAACGTCAGAACAAGGCAAGGATTGCCAGCCATATCCTCCACAGAAAGCAGATATCCAAGCCGGAGCTGGCCATTGAACTGGGACTCAGTATGCCCACTGTACTCCAGAATGTGAAGGAACTTCAGGAGGCCGGAATCGTGGAGGAGGTGGGAGAGTATGAATCCACGGGCGGGCGCAAGGCCAAGGCATTGTCTGTTGTGAAAAATGTGAGGTACGCTGCAGGGGTTGATATCACGGCCAATCATATAAGTGTTGTGATCATTGACCTTAAGGGGGATATGGTTCACAGCAGGCGGTTTCGCAGGCGGTTTGAGAATACTGCGGAGTATTATGAGGACCTGGCGGCGGAATTGGAGCAGTTCCTGGATGAGAGCCGGGTGGACAAAAAGAAAATACTGGGAGTGGGCATTTCACTGCCGGGTATTGTGGATAGGGAAAACAGCCGGCTGATACGTTCCCATATTCTCCAGGTCAGCGATATCAACCTGGAGGTCATAAGCAGACTGATCCCATATCCGGTACATTTTGAAAATGATGCAAACAGCGCTGCGGTCGCGGAGCTTCAGGGTACGGACAGGAATGCTGTTTACCTCTCTCTCAGCAACACGGTGGGCGGTTCCATCTACCTGGACAATGATATTTACGGGGGAGACCATTTCCGCAGCGCGGAGTTTGGGCACATGATTATATATCCGGAAGGAAGGCTGTGCTACTGCGGTAAGCGCGGATGTGCAGATCCTTATTGTTCCGCCGGGGTATTGTCCTCTTTTGCGGGGGAGGATGGGGGCCTGGCGGAGTTTTTCCGGCTGGTAGAGAAGAAAGAGCGGGATGCCATGGCGGTCTGGGACACATATCTGGAGGATCTGTCCATTGTCATTACCAATCTAAGGATGTGTTTTGACTGCGACATCGTGCTGGGCGGCTATGTGGGCGGCTATCTGAAGCCTTATATGTCACAGCTTGGCAGGAAGGTAATGGTTAATAATAAGTTTGATAATGATACCCTTTATCTGAGAAACTGCCGCTATGAAAAGGAGGCGTCTGCGGTAGGGATTGCCATGACATTCATGGATGAGTATTTTAGGACAATAATATAAAAGGGATATAGGATGCGGCTTCTGTTCAAGCACAGGGGCCGCATTTTTTGCATTGCTTCCAGGAATTTTGTGCAAACTGCATAAAAAGATGACAAAAAAATAATCAAGTTGATGAAAATGCAATTGGTATATTGACAAAAGCAAGGACCGGTGCAATAATGTAATTACTTTAATAAAACATTTTATAAAAGATTATATAAAAAGAAAAAGGAGAGATGGTATATGTTGCAGCAGGTAATGACAGAGCCAGGTAAAATTGAGTTTCATGAGGTTCCGGTACCGGAAATCAGTGACAGGGAAGTGCTTATAAAGATTATGAAAATAGGAATCTGCGGATCTGATATCCATGTGTATCATGGGGAACACCCGTTTACAAGCTATCCTGTAACCCAGGGACATGAGGTTTCAGGTGAGGTGGTGAAGGCTGGCCGGGCAGTGACCGGGTTAAAGCCAGGGCAGAAGGTGACAATCCAGCCCCAGGTGGTGTGCGGCCAATGCTACCCGTGCCGCCATGGCAAATATAATCTGTGCGAGGATCTGAAGGTGATGGGTTTCCAGACTACGGGTGTCGCATCCCACTATTTTGCCGTGGATGCCGCAAAGGTAACCCTGCTTCCCGATGACATGAGCTATGATGAGGGGGCTATGATAGAGCCTCTGGCTGTTGCGGTCCACGCCGTGAAGCAGGCCAGGGATGTTAAGGGAGCAAAGATTGCAGTGCTGGGAGCGGGACCCATCGGGATACTGGTGGCACAGGCAGCAAAGGGGTTAGGAGCTGAGCAGGTGATGATTACGGATGTCAGCGGTCTGCGCCTTGAAAAAGCAAAGGAGTGCGGAGTTGACTTCTGTGTGAATACCAGGAATAAGGATTTCGGGGAGGCCATGACAGAAAGCTTGGGGCCGGATAAAGCGGAAGTCATCTATGACTGTGCGGGCAACAACATTACCATGGGGCAGGCGATTAAATATGCCCGCAAGGGAAGCACAATTATTCTGGTTGCGGTGTTCGCGGGCCTGGGGCAGATTGATCTGGCTGTGCTCAATGACCATGAACTGGACCTGAATACCAGTATGATGTACCGGAACGAGGATTACCTGGATGCAATCCGCCTTGTGAATGAGAAAAAGGTGGTTCTGTCCCCTCTTATCTCCAGGCACTTTGCATTTGGGGACTATCTGAAAGCATACCAGTACATAGATGAGAACAGGGAAAGCACCATGAAAGTAATTATCAACGTGCAGGAGTAGATACAGGGAGAAGTGGGGATATGACGGAGATGGTTTTAAGAAGTAAAATGAAACGGACTGGACAGACTGCGGCCGCAGAAACGGATTTGAGAGCAGACACAGACGTTAAGGTCTCTTTGATTAGCAAGATTGCGTATGGAATGGGGGATGTGGGCTGTAACTTCAGCTGGATGTTTGTGGGAAATTTCCTGATGATTTTTTATACCGATGTATTTGGAATCAGTATGGGAGCCGTGGCGGGGCTGATGTTGTTTTCACGTTTTTGGGACGCTGTTAATGACCCCATCATCGGAAGCCTGACCGACAGGACCCATTCCAGATGGGGGAGATACAGGCCCTGGCTTCTTGTGGCGGCGCCCCTGACAGCCGTTGTTCTGATACTGACCTTCTGGGCCCATCCGGGCTGGAACAGTACGGCCAAGATTGTGTACATGGGTATTACATACTGTATTCTGGTTTTGGGATATACCTGCGTCAATATCCCGTACGGGACCCTATGCGGGGCCATGACCCAGAACATAGAGGAGCGTGCGCAGATTAATACCTTCCGGTCTGTGGCAGCCATGATTGCCATTGGAATCATCAATATCATAACGGTGCCGTTGATTGAAACGCTGGGCGCGGGCAGCGATAAAAGGGGATATCTCCTGATAGCCGTGATTTACGGAGGCATCTTTGCATTGTGCCACATGTTCTGTTTCGCAAAGACAAGGGAAGTGGTGGCCATACCTGAGCGGAAGAAGATTTCTCTGAAGGAACAGCTCAGGGCCGTATCCAGGAACCGTCCCTATATCCTGGCGCTGGCAGGACAGATGCTGTTCGGGTTTACGCTGTACGGGAGGAACGCGGATGCACTATACTATTTTACCTATGTGGAGGGCAGCAAGGCGTTCTTTACCGTGTATTCCATGTGCATTATAATCCCATCCATTATCGGAGCAGCCTGCTTCCCCATGCTGTTCCACTGGACCAACAACAAGGGAAGGGCGGCCTCCATTTTCGCATTCCTGACCGGCATGTCTATGATGGGGCTGGGCATGTTTACGGCAAAGGAATCCCCGATTCTGTTTTACGGGGTATCGGCACTGACCCAGTTTTTCTTTTCCGGGTTTAATACAGCCATCTATGCCATTATCCCGGACTGTGTGGAATATGGTGAGTGGAAAACGGGACTGAGGAACGATGGGTTCCAGTATGCGTTTATATCACTTGGCAACAAGATGGGCATGGCTCTTGGCACCTCACTTCTGGCTATGGTTCTGGGTATGTGCGGATATGTGGCCGGCGGACAGCAGAATCCTGCCGTGCTGGCAGTGATTAAGCATTCATTTACCACCATACCGGGTATGTTCTGGATTATTACTGGCATTGTGCTTTTCTTCTACCGTCTGAACCGCAGGCGTTACAATGAAATTATGAAAGAAATGTATACAGGAGGAGTCTGATTGCTATGGAAAATCAGAAGAAATATGACGTTATTGCCCTCGGCGAGCTTTTGATAGATTTTACACCTGCGGGAACCAGCGCCCAGGGCAACCCTGTCCTGGAACAGAATCCGGGAGGCGCTCCGTGCAATGTCCTGGCCATGCTGGCAAGATACGGCAGGAGCACCGGATTCATCGGCAAGATTGGAAACGACATCCATGGAAGGTTTCTTTGCAGGGCTGTCCGGGAATCGGGAATCGGCTGCGGCGGACTTGTGATGTCGGATGAGGTGCACACCACCCTTGCATTTGTCAGCATGGATGAGTCGGGTGACAGGAGTTTTTCTTTTTACCGCAATCCGGGCGCTGATATGGCGCTGACGGAGGACGAGGTGAACCTAGACATGATCCGTTGTTCCAGGATATTCCATTTCGGCACCCTGTCCATGACCCATGAAGGAGTAAGAAAGGCTACCATAAGGGCAGCTGCGTGTGCAAGGGAAAACGGATGCCTGATTTCCTTTGACCCCAATCTGAGGCCGCCCTTATGGGCGGATATGGAGGAGGCCAGAAAACAGATGCTTTACGGCGTGTCCCTGTGCCATATCCTGAAAATCACTGATGAGGAACTGCGTTTCATGACCGGGATAGAGGATGAGAAACAAGCGGTGGGTCATCTGCAGGCTGTTCACGGCATTCCCCTGATCCTTGTGACAGCCGGGGCTTTTGGGAGTACGGCATACTGGGCAAAGGAAGCCCTGAAGGCAGAGGCGTTCCTTACGGACAGGACCATTGATACCACCGGGGCAGGGGATACCTTTTGCGGATGCTGCCTGAATTATCTCCTGGACCATCCGTTGGAAACCCTAAACCGGGAAGGTGTAAGGGATATGCTGACAATGGCTTCAGCCGCAGCCTCCATTGTTACCACCAGGAAAGGGGCGCTTAAGTCCATGCCGGAGCCGGGGGAGATTGAGGAAGTGGTAAGACAAAAGTAAATGTCCCTGCTTAGCACTGTTCTATATTTATTATGGTAGACATTAAATAAGCCCTCCAAGAATGGAGGGCTTCAGACTGTAGACAAATTCCGAGGACAAGTGCCTCGGAATTTCTTCGCGATTGAGCCAGAAAAGTCAGCACTTACAAGACTTTGAGGCTCTTTTTTGGTATAATAGATGTATCAAATACAGGCGGTGAGATGCTTATGATGACACAGAATGCGGATAAAAAAAGAGAACAGATTCAGTTGTTTTGCATGGATGACATGGTTCCACAGGACCATCTGCTGCGGATCATCGACAAAGCAATCGACTGGTCCTTCATTTATGAACTGGTAGAAGATAAATACAGTCAGGACAACGGACGCCCCAGTATGGACCCCGTCATGCTGATCAAGATTCCTTTCATCCAATATCTTTATGGCATTAAAAGCATGCGCCAGACGGTAAAAGAGATTGAGGTAAATGTCGCCTATCGCTGGTTCCTCGGGTTGGATATGCTGGATAAAGTGCCACATTTTTCAACCTTTGGAAAGAACTATACGAGACGCTTTAAAGACACCGACCTGTTTGAACAGATATTCGCGCATATCCTTTCTGAATGCTACAAATTTAAGCTGGTAGACCCTAATGAAGTTTTTGTGGATGCCACCCATGTAAAAGCCAGAGCAAACAATAAAAAGATGCAGAAGCGTATTGCTCATGATGAGGCATTATTTTTTGAAGATCTGCTGAAACAGGAAATCAATGAAGACCGTGAAGCACACGGGAAACGTCCGCTGAAAGAAAAAGAGGATGACAACAATACACCATCCGGTGGAGCCGGCGGCAAAGAAGAAAAGACAGTGAAAGCAAGCACTTCTGATCCGGAAAGCGGATGGTTTCGCAAAGGAGAACATAAACATGTATTTGCTTATGCAGTACAGACCGCATGTGATAAGAATGGATGGATTCTCAGCTATAGCGTTCATCCCGGGAACAATCATGACAGCAGAACCTTCAAGTCTTTATATGACAAGATAAAAGGGATCGGAATAGAGACCCTGATAGCCGATGCAGGATATAAAACTCCCGGTATAGCAAAACTTTTGATCGATCAAGGAGTCAAACCGCTCCTACCATACAAACGCCCCCTGACAAAAGAGGGTTTCTTCAAGAAATACGAGTACGTTTATGATGAGTATTACGACTGCTATATCTGTCCCAACAATCAGGTGCTGACCTATCGAACAACCAACCGTGAGGGATATCGCGAGTACAAAAGCTGTGGAAGTGCCTGTGCAAGCTGTGCCTATCTTGCAAAATGTACCCAAAGCAAAGATCATGTAAAGACGGTTATGCGCCACATATGGGAACCTTACATGGAGATGTGTGAGGAGATCCGCCAAACCCTGGGTATGAAAGAATTATATTCACAAAGGAAAGAAACCATAGAACGAATCTTTGGAAGTGCAAAGGAGAATCATGGTTTTCGATATACACAGATGTTTGGAAAAGCCCGAATGGAAATGAAAGTCGGGCTTACATTTGCCTGCATGAATCTGAAAAAGCTGGCCAGGATGAAAGCGAAATGGGGAGCAGCCCATTTCACAAACTTTATTTTGAACGCAATTTGGTTAATAAAAGAAAACTGGCTTTGGGATACAAAGCCCAAAACCAGTTTGTCTACAGTCTGAAGCCCTCCAAGAATGGAGGGCTTATGGATTTACTTACATAATATTACCCAATTGCACCTGGAAGTACCAGTGCAAATAAAAGGGTTAATATCATAATGGAGATAGACATGATGATTTGTGCTACAGTGTAAGTTTTCAAACCGCCGGTTACGGTAAATCCCGATAAATTACTTACGACCCAGAAACCGCTGTCATTGACATGTCCCACACTGATTCCTCCCGCCAGTGCGGCCAGTGCGATATAGATAGGGTGGATGGACACGCTGGGAGCAATGGTCGCCATGATTGTCATGGCGGTAATACCGGCTACTGTACCGGAACCTTGGGCAATACGGAATATGCAGCCGATAAAATAAGCCAGGAACAATACCTTTATTACGGAACCGCTATTGATGCTCAATGTTGTGACCAGGGCATTTCCGATGTCAGTGGCTGAGATGATGGAACCAAATGAACCTCCGGCTCCAGTTATGAGCAGAACAATACCGGCTTGCTTTAATGCCTCTCCTGCGGAGGCCTCAACCTTGTCCCGTCCCAGATACTTGTAACCAATCAGATAGGAACAGAGTGTTCCCAACAGGATAGCAATGATCTTATTGCCGAGGAATTGGGCTACCATAGGTGTCTCGTCATAGATGGCGTCAGCCCCTGTGCCTGTCAGGATACATACAACAGGAATCAGTATGGGAAGAAAGGATACCAGGAAAGAGGGCTGCTTATCTGATTCCAATTCTTTTTCTTCGCTGAACAGTTCCGCGTTGGGGTTCATATCCTTTTCAGGTTTAAAAAAGCCGGTATCATGTATTTTTGTATAGATAAATACGGAAACAACCGTTGCGATAGCTCCGATAATCAGGCCCATGATTACCATGGTTCCCAGATTGAAATGCAGCAGATCCGCTGCAGCCAGAGGGTTGGGGGTAGGAGGCACCAGAGTCTGCGCAATGCCGTCTCCGATGGTCAGAGCTCCTACTACATAGGCCAGAGGTTTGTTTACCTCTTTGGCAACTGCAATGCCAATGGGGATCAGTATGATAAAGGTTACATCGAAGAATACGGGAATAGCCAGTATGAATCCGGCTATTGCCACGGCATACAGTACAAATTTATTGGGAACAGAATGTACAATGGTTTTTGCAATTACCTTAGCAGCTCCGGTATCGCTCATGAGCTGTCCCAGAATCACTCCAAAGCCGATAGGCAGTCCTATGCTGGCCATCATATTGCCAAAACCAGAGGCAATCGTGTCAATGGATGTGACAAAACCCAATCCGCAGGATACGCCCATATAGATACTGGCAATGACTAAGCTGATAGCGGGATTCAGTTTGGGTATAAGTATAAGAGCAATCATCAGAGCGATTGCAACGATTAAGTTAACGACAAGTAATGTACCTGACATAATATCCTCCTCCAATAGATGTTGATTTTATATGTGGACCGTACCTATCCACGGTACGGTTCATTATCTGAATAAAAACAATTACCAAAGATTTCCCTCTTCGTTAAAAACCCAGTCTTTCGGCGGGCCGGATACGATTACATGGTTTGATTCTTCCGCTTCCTTTAACATGGACTCAGATATGTAAATCTCCTCTAAGTTCATCGTATCTTTTATTCTCACCACTCTCGGATGTTCGCGGTCAATATAATTGCAGGTGCGCAGGGCAATCTGTATACATGTTTTGTCAGAATGGGTAAACAGCGGTATTTTAGGTGTGCAGAGCACTGTGGATGTCACCACATTTGGATATGTACAGTCCACATCAATTTTATCCACCAGCCGTTTGGTTGTTACGTCTGCAAGCCCCAGTCCGTTGCAGTTTCCATGTGTCTCATCTGTCAGATCCAGAACCGCAATGTGCTGGACTTTAATGCCCTCGTTAATATAAGGAACAGCAAACCGTCCTGTTATGTTGGGGTCCATGCCATCTCCGCTGATATCTTTGCCAATCCGGTCCACCACCAGAACGTCGATGTTGTCAAAATAAATCTTTCCCAGCCTCTGTTTGGAGGCAATTAGCAGTTTGGGCTCCTCTTCATATATCTCTTCCTTCAGCATACCTTTGATGATACAGGTCTGGTCAAAGGCATTCTCCACCAAAGCCAGAGCTCCAATTACAGGCGCATGTTCCAAAACGACCCTTCCAATGACAGGAAGCATGGTCCCAAGTTCGCAGAAGCCGTTGCGATGGACTGTCTCAGCTCCTTTTTGTTTCCCAAGACCAATAACAGCCATCTTCATGATGCCGCTCTCGTAGGGACCCCTGAAGGCCGTATGGGCTTTTACACGTCCGCATAGTATGATAGCGTCAGCCTCATATGCGTATCGGTCTACATAGACCGGCATACCGTCAGGTGTCTCGCCAACCTGAACCACTTCCATGGTAGCCTTGATAGGGCATCCCATAGTGTCCTCTGTAACATGGTAACTGGCCAGTATTTCACGCTGCCCCTGGGCAGTGGCTCCTCCATGACTTCCCATAGCCGGGAATATGAAGGGACTTCCGCCGCATTCCTTGACAAAATCCACAATGGCCCGGATGATTACTGCTATATTGGCAACTCCGCGGCTTCCGCAGGTTATGGCAACACTTGCGCCGGGTTTGATTCGGGCCCTCAGTTCCTCACGATCAAGTTCACTGCGTACAATTCCCGGAATCTCATTAACATCAATATGGCTATGGTCCAGAAGCTGTTTGACTTTTACCATTTTTGGAAGTCTTACACTGGAAGCCAGTTCTGTTATTATATTTCCTTCTTTTTTAGTCTCTAATGCCATAAGTGCCTCCTCCTGGTGTTAAAGCAGTACACCGTTTTTGAAAATCATGATTTCTCTGTATCCGTAGATTTCATTTTTTGTATGTTCACCGGATGCCGTTTGTATCATCAGGTCCCAAAGCTCATGGGCTGCATCGTCAAACGTTTTTCCGTCCAGTATGGCTCCGGCGTTGTAATCTATCCACCTCTCCTTGCGCTCATAAAGAACATTGTTGGAGGCTATTTTTATGGTAGGAATAGCTGCGCCCAAGGGATTGCCCCTGCCGGTGGTGAAGAACAGGATTTGGGCTCCGCAGGAGAGCAGGTCCGTTATGGATACACTGTCATTTCCGGGACCGGTCATAAGGTTCAGACCTGGTTTTATACAACGCTCCCCATATTGCAGAGTGCCTGTCACCATGGCCTTGCCGCCTTTTTGTATACAGCCCAGGGATTTTTCTTCCAGCGTGGTAATACCGCCCCTTTTATTCCCGGGAGAAGGATTCTCATAAACAGGCTGGCCGTAATCCAGATAATATTGTTTGAATCCATTGATTAGTTCCACTACCTGATGAAATGTTTTGTCTGAGTCGGAGCGGTTCATCAGAATGGTCTCAGCGCCAAACATCTCAGGAACCTCGGTCAGGACAGCGCTTCCGTCCAATGCGGTAATGCAGTCGGCAATGCGTCCGCAGAGGGGATTGGCTGTTACTCCTGAGAACGCGTCGGAACCGCCGCATTTAAAAGCGATTTTTAGTTTGCTCACAGGTACATCCTCGCGTTGGTCCTGGCTTAGTTCCTGGGCAAGCTCACGAATCAGCTCCATACCATACTCAAGTTCGTCCCCTTCCACATCCTGAGTCACCATCATTTTAACACGGCTCTCATCAATTTCTCCTAAAACAGGAAGAAAATGTTCTAAATCATTATTTTCGCATCCCAAGCTTACCAACAGTACGCCTCCTGCATTGGGATGATGGACAATGCTGGCCAGGATTTTTTGTGTTGTTTCAAAATCATCACCGAGCTGGGAACACCCTGCATTGTGGGGATAGGCATAAATGCCGTCACAGAGTTCCCCGTATTCCCTGGCCGCCATGTCGGCCAGCATCCGTACCGTTGTATTGACGCATGATACAGTGGGGATGATCCAAATCTCGTTTCGTATACCCACGTTTCCATCCTTGCGGACGTATCCGCGAAATGTACGTGAAATACCGGAAACATTGGCCGGGCGGGGGATATCAGGCTCATATGTGTAGGTGAGCATGCCTTTCAGGTTAGTTGCAAGGTTATGACTGTGTACCCATGAGCCCTTTTTGATGGGACAGGAGGCATGTCCGATGGCATATCCGTATTTAATAACCGCTTCCTCTGCTTCTATATCTCTGAGAGCGATTTTGTGTCCGAAGGGGATGTCCTCCTGGGCGGTAACCTCAGTCTGGCCGGCTATAACGGTCTGTCCCCTTTTTATGGACTCTACAGCCACAGCAACATTGTCATGTTCCTCGATTTTTATGAGTTTTCTCTCCATTTGGGAATTCTCCTTTCAATAATATATATTACAAATATATTTGTAATATATCAGACTCTGCAAAAGTATAGGAGAAACCATCTCTGTGGAATTCTCCTATTCAAAATTCTGAATTCTGGCAGGCCGCTGTTAATAGTAGTATTCAAAGGCTTCCTGCTTGGCAGTGAGAATATGTTCTCTTACTGCGTTCTCCAGCTGGCTCTCGTCTCTGAGTCGGAGAGCCTCCAGGATGGCAAGATGCTCATTGATGGACCTCTGGTAATTCATGTTGCGTTGGGATGTAAGGATACGGATTCTGTGGTTATGGTCATTTACCACCCGGAACGTGTCCTTCAGCATAAAGTTATTGGTATGGCTAGTCAGGGTATTGTGAAGTTCCCGGTCCAACTCAATGTAATAATCCCGCTGCTGTTCGCCTTCCTTTTCATGAAATGTTGTGGAGAAGGAGGTGTACATATGATCAATCCATTCATTGACAATGTAGCGGCAGGCTGAACGGGCAATAAACGGTTCGTTCAGCAGTCTGACTTCATAAATGGAGTAGATCAAATCCAGTGTAATGTCACTGACAAGCGTGCCACGCCTTGGATAAATCATCACAAAGTGTTCTTTCTCCAGCTTTTGTATGGCCTCGCGGATAGGGGTTCTGCTGACTCCCAGTTCCTTTTGGAGCTGTTCTTCCGAAACATCACTTAGAGGAGGCATCTGTCCGGATATAATTCTATTTTTTAGTTCCTGATATGCATAGTCTGATTTGTTTTCCAACGTCCTCTCCTTTCTACTGGTATATGGGAAATATATCACAAATATTTAAAAAACACAATATTTCTTTGCGGTTTCTTTGAAAATTGTAAAGTATGCACATTTTTTAATGTTTTTTTTGTGAGATTTTAAATATAGAAGAATTGTGCGCGGAATGGTATTATAGAATTAATATATCACAAATATATCACTAATATTTTATCGACCCATTCAGTATTTTAATTTATGCACAAGGAGGCAGCAGTATATATGGAACACTATCTGATTACCATTGACAGCGGAACAACGAACACCCGAGTTGCTCTGTGGAACCAAAAGAAGGCATGCGTGGATATTTATAAGAGCGAAATTGGAGTCAGAGTCACAGCTGTAGAGGGTAACAATAAAAGGCTGGCCGGAGCCATACGTGAAGGCATCCAGACATTATTAAATAGAAATAATCTGACAATCCATCAGATTGCATCTGTTTATGCATCCGGTATGATTACTTCCAATGTAGGACTTACAGAGGTTCCGCATATAGAGGCTCCTGCAGGATTAGAGGATTTTGCGGCAGCGGTGAGAGCTGTGCTCATTCCGGAGGTGTTTGAACTCCCCATTCATTTCATCCCGGGCCTGAAAAATTCCAATGCTGTGGATATGGATACCCTGGAATCCATGGATATTATGAGAGGGGAGGAGACAGAGGCACTGGCTTTGCTATCTCTTATCACGGTAAAAGGGGCTGTCCTTCTCGCGCTGCCCGGTTCGCACAATAAGTTCGTGACTACGGATCGGTCTGGGAGACTGACGGGGTGTCTGACCACCTTGTCCGGCGAGCTGCTGTCAGCCATCACCAATCATACCATTATAGCGGATGCGGTTAACCATTCCTTTGCTTCTGCTCATTATAACTGGGAAATGGTGCTGAAGGGCTTTAAGACAGCCCGGGATACCAGTCTGACCAGGGCGGTATTTACAACCCGTATTCTGAACCAATGTCTGTCCGCATCTCCAAAAGATTGCGCCGGTTACCTGCTGGGAGCAGTGCTTTCTTCTGATATAAGTGCTGTTAAAAAGAGCAGCGCGCTCATGCTGAGCCCGGACATGCAGGTGGTAGTGGCCGGGAAGGAACCTCTTAGGAGCGCCTTGACCAGGCTGTTTGAGGAAGATGGTTCATTCTCTGATGTGTCAGGGTATGATTCGGGAGAATTGCTGCTCTCCGGATACGGGGCGCTGCTTATAGCTGTTTATAATGGAGATTTTTAGGGAGGATAGGATAATGGATGAGAGAAATAGGCAGCAGATGATTCTGCAGATGATTAGGAAGGAAAAAATAGTTGCAATTGTAAGAGGTATCCCATCCGGGCTGATCCTGGATACGGGACGGGCTCTGGCAGACGGCGGAATTTGCATGATGGAAGTCACCTTTGATCACAGCGGACCTGAGGGAATAAGGGAGACGCTCCATTCAATCGCATTGCTGAAGGAACACCTGTCCGAACGTATGCATATTGGCGCTGGTACGGTTCTCACAGCAGAGGAAGCAGAAGAGGCTTATAGAAGAGGTGCAGAGTATATCATATCTCCTAATGTTGACAGAAGTGTGATTGAGAAGACAAAGGAACTGGGACTTATATCCATGCCTGGTGCATTTACGCCTTCTGAGATTGTGGATGCGTATAATTATGGGGGCGATATCATCAAATTGTTTCCAGCAGGACTTTTAGGAGTATCCTACATAAAGGCGGTCCGTGGTCCACTATCCCACATTCCGATGGCAGCAGTGGGAGGCGTGACCCCGGAAAATATATGCCAGTTTACTGCCGCCGGTGTTGCCTGCTTTGGGATAGGGAGCAATCTTGTAAACCAATCACTGACAGTCAGCCATGATTTTGAAAATCTGACTGAAAGGGCACTGGCTTTCCGGAACGCTTTGGGAGAATAGAAGTAAAGAAAGAATTGTCTTATGTATGCCTTCGGTTATTAACCGGAGGCTTTTTCTATGATTATTAAACGCCCTGAAAAATACTGGTTAATCAGAAAAACTAATTGATGTGTTGGTATAGTTAATTATTGTTAATGTTTGACAGTTTTATACGAAGGGGTTAAAATCATAGTTAGTGTTTATCTAAGCAGACATTAAACGGATGTTATCTCTGAATGACTTTTACACCATAAGGCTTATTTTAATCCCGCTGCTTTCTGATATCCGCTTTGGAATGTGGCATATACGGAACACGATAAATTTTAAAGTACAAAGGAGGGGGATTAAATGGGGAGAATAATCAGGAAATTAGGCGGGGTTTTTGTTCCAATCATTTTTTGCACAGCTCTTATATTTACAGCGCATATGTCACTTGATTTAACGGATGATTTACAGGGGAATGCCAGGGTCATAAATTATATTGGTATCGTTCGGGGAGCAACACAGAGACTGATTAAAAAGGAATTGAATCATGTACCGGATGACGAGTTGATTTATTTTCTGGATAACATATTGTCAGGACTTTCAAGCGGGAGTGATGAATTAAATCTGATAAAACTGGATAGCGAAGAATTCCAAACCATGTTAATAGAAATGCAAAATGACTGGGAAGATATTAAAGCGCAGATATACAATTATCGGAAAGATCCTTCCAATCAGATGCTTTATGAATTGAGTGAAGATTATTTTAGATTAGCCAATGATACAGTGTTTACGGCTGAAGAATATACGGAACATACGGTACAGAATGCAAGAAAGTCACTGGTGATCACCAATATTATATTTGGATTAATGGCTTTTGGCTGTTCTGTTTTTACCATTTGCCAGGAAAAGCGCCGGAAAAAATTAATTGAGGCTGAAAAGGAAAATATAAAAAAGAGCGAGCAGTTGTCAAGAAGAGCCCAGGAGTTAATGGCGCCTATGAATGAGATATCAGAATTAATGTATGTCTCAGACATAAATACGTATGAACTGCTGTTTGTCAATGAAGCGGGAAAGAGAATGTTTCAGATTGACGACAGCCAGCCGAATATAAAATGCTATAAAGTTTTACAGGGATTTGAAGAACCCTGTCCTTTTTGTACCAATAAGCTGCTTAAAGCGGATGAAACATATTCCTGGGAGTATACAAACCCTATAATAAAAAAACATTATCTTTTGAAAGACCGCCTGATTGAATGGGATGGACGCACAGTCCGGATGGAAATTGCTTTTGATATTACAGAAGCTAATAATGAAAAAAATGAATTAAAAAGAAGACTGAAAAGAGATGATATACGCCTTGCATGTGTAAGGGAACTTTATAATAATCGCAACATACAAAGCGCAATCACAAAGGTTCTGCAATATATAGGAACACTGTTTTCGGCAGAACGTTCCTATGTTTTCCGGTTTCATGACCAGTATTATTCTAACATCGCAGAATGGTGTAAAGAAGGTGTTTTGCCACAAATAGACAATTTACAGAATATCCCAATCGGTGATTATCAAGTATGGCTGGATGAGTTGGACAAGCACAAAAAGCTGGTTATTAATGATATTGAAGAAATAAAGGATACATTCCCGAAGGGCTATGAACTGCTTGTCCAACAGGGAATACGAAATATTATATGGGTACCCATGATGAAGAATGGAAAAGTAAATGGGTCAATAGGCCTGGATAATCAGGATTTGGGCCTGGCTGAAGTAGCGGTTCCATTTTTGCAGACTATCCAGTATTTTCTTTCTCTGACCATGCAGCGAAATGAAAATGAAACAATGTTATTTGAGATGAGCCAAATAGACCGGTTAACTTCTTTTTACAATAGAAACCGTTTTATACAGGATGTATCTGAATTAAAAGAGTGCAAAGAATCTGTAGGAGTGGTCTATTTAGATATTAATGGGCTTAAAGAGATTAATGATTCCTTTGGCCATGACACGGGGGATAAGATGATTAAGGAATGCGCTGATATTGTGAAAAACAGCGTTGATTCAAAGTACCTTTACCGTATTGGCGGCGATGAGTTTGTAATAATTTATGTGGATATTACCGAGGAATCCTTTTGCGATAATGTTCAGCTGTTAAAAAATGCTTTTGAGAAGAGCAAATGTCAGGCAGCCATAGGATGCAGATGGAATGAAGAATGCACTCATATTCAGGATATTATCAAAGAAGCGGATGAATTAATGTATGATGATAAAAAGCGGTTCTATCAGGGACACCATGCAACGGGCCGCTACAGGCATAATAATGACATACTGCGCTCCTTGGCTGAGCCTGATGTGCTAAACGAAAAAATAGAGAATCATAATTTCAAAGTGTATTTGCAGCCTAAAATAAATGTGGAAGATTGCAGGATGGTGGGTGCAGAAGCATTGATACGTTACCGGGATGAAAATGGAGCTATCATAGCACCAGATAAATTCATTCCAGTTTTAGAAGACACATACCTGATCAGTAAGATTGACTACTATGTATTTGAGGAGGTATGCAAAACCCTGAGTATCTGGGCCAGGCAGGGGAAGTCTGCCGTTACAATCTCCAGTAATTTTTCAAAGCTCACTTTTAGGGACGATCGTTTTATAAAAAGATTGGAAGAGATCAGCGACAAATATCATGTTCAAAGAAATTATTTGGAAATAGAGATTACTGAGAGCGCCAATTTTACAAATTTGGACACATTGGTAACAAGAATCAATCAAATAAGAGATTCTGGATTCAGAGTTGCAATGGATGACTTTGGGGTGGAAAGTTCAAATTTAGCGCTGCTGTCATTAGTGAAATTCGATATATTAAAAATAGATAAAGGGTTTGTAAAAGATATTATTTCAAATAAAAGAGCACAGATAATAATTGGGATGATGACAAGAATGTGCAGTGAAATGGGAATTCAGTTAGTTGCTGAAGGGATAGAGGACGGGCAGCAATTAGAGGTTCTAAGAGAATATGGTGTCAAAACTGTGCAGGGCTATTTGTTTAGCAGGCCTATATCAATTTCAGAGTATGAAGAAAAGTATATGCAGGGGCCCTGATGCACCAGGAGGATATTCCAGCGGATGAATTCAGGCTGCAGCAATGCGTTAATAAAGCAGGGATTGAAACTTTATTTCTTCCTGCAGCCTGAGGGCCTGCAATGTTTTTGTGGACGGAACATAAATGCAGTAAACGGGGCTATATTAAATATCTTTTTAACATGCGGGTCAATTCCATAACGTCAATAGGCTTTGCAATATGAGCGTTCATACCGCATTCCAGGCAATGCTGTATATCATCCGAAAAAGCATCCGCACTCATAGCAATAATTGGAACAGATAAGGCATCCGGATGATCCAGTCCCCTGATTGCTTTCGTGGCCTCATATCCTGTCATATGCGGCATCCTTATATCCATGAGAATAGCATCGTAATATCCCTCGGGTGACTTTTGGAATTTATCCAGACAAATCTGGCCATCCTCGGCCCAATCCAATACCACTCCCAAATCAGATAACAGCTCATTTGCAATCTCCCAGTTAAGTTCATTATCCTCGGCGAGAAGGATGCGGCGCCCGGACAGCTCCATACCCTGGTTCAATGTCCGGCTATTTGGTGTATCAACTCCCATATATTGGCGCAGTGCATAGAACAATGTGGATTTAAACAGAGGCTTGGAAATGAAGCCGCTGATACCCGCCTCCCGTGCTTCCGCTTCAAATTCGCTCCAGTCGTATGCAGAAATAAGCAGTATAGGTACTTCATCTCCTAAATTGCGCCGTAGTTCTCTGGCAACCTGAATCCCATTCATGCCAGGTAGTTTCCAATCTAACAGGATTATTTGATAATCGTCCCTTCTGCTGTGGTGTTGGATTACCAAATCTATGGCCTTTTCCCCGCTTAATGTCCATTCAGCTTTTATACCAATGGATTTCAGCGCATTTATAGCTGTTCTGCACAATAGCTCGTCATCGTCAACCACCAGCATATTCCAGGAAGGGAGCACCATATCCACCTCCATTGCGGCAGCTTTTTCAAAATCAAATGTAATACGGAATTCAGTACCTTTGCCAATTTCACTTTGAACCTCAATGCCTCCTTCCATCGCGTCTACAATGTACTTTGTAATCGCCATTCCCAAACCTGCACCCTCTGTTTTATGTACCCTGGCACTATCTGCCCGGCTATAGGATTCATATATTTTTTTCAGAAAATCCTGTGACATGCCGATTCCATTATCCTTGACATTGATATGAATTCGGACATAGTTTTCTCCTTTTGGAGATTTTTCTTCAGAAAGGGATAATCGTATGGCTCCTCCCTCCGGTGTATACTTGGTTGCATTCGACAAGAGGTTCAATAATACCTGATTCAGGCGTACACCGTCGCACCATACATTTTCTGTTAATATATTATCAACATGAATATCAAAGGTTTGTTTTTTTGCCTTCACTTGTGGCTGCATAATGTTAACAATGCCTTCAGTAACTTCTTGCAAAGAAATCTGCTCGGTTGTTAACGTCAATTTACCACTTTCAATTTTAGACATATCTAAAACATCATTAATCAGCCCTAATAGATGTTTGCTGGACAATGTGATTTTTCTCAGACAACTCTGTACCTGTTCCCGGTCATCCATGTGGGCTGTTGCAATGGCGGTCATGCCTACTATTGCATTCATGGGGGTACGGATATCATGGCTCATATTGGCTAAAAATTCACTTTTGGCCTTGCTGGACTCAAGTGCTGTCTGACGGGCCTTTTCCAGTTCATGCAGCTGAGAACGGGTCATGGAGTAATACCGAAGAAAAATCAATGTCAAAATAAATAGAACAGAAGCGCAGGACAGCAACGTCATGACCATACGCTGACTGCTCAGACTGTTTATGGTATCGTCCAATATACCATAAGGCATTACCGCTACCAAATACCATTCAGAATAAGGCAATGGTATGCCATAAATTTGCCGTTCTTCCCCATTCACTTCAAATGTGGCAGCATACTTTTTATGATCTTTCAGAGCAATACCAAATTCATCAATAGAATTTTCTTCAGATGAATCGTTTTCTTCAAGAGCAAGATGCTTTTGCAGCTCTTCAAAAAAAGGCCACAGTTCGGTGTTGGGATTTTGTATTACAAAACTGCCGTCCGGCCTGATAATATGGTAATACATCAGCTGCCCTTTATCCTCCAGGGAAAGAAAATCAGTGATGTATTCCAGCGGCACCGCTGCTATCAGGCCAGTGCTCTTATCGCCATTCTGCATAGGATAAGCAGCATCAACACCAAATAATACCACTTCATTTTCATCTGAATCAACACCTACGGCAACTCGCTGTTCACTCTGTAATAATGCTTCTACAAAAGGTTCTGGGTTGAGCGGCTGTATTGGGTGTCCGTAAAGAGTTTCGAAATTTCCCTCAGCAGAACAAAGCGCTAAATAGTCAAAATCCCTGACCTGTGCCCTGTAAATGAGTTCCTCATATAGTGCCTCTTTGTCGTTGTTATCTGTTGAAACCACAGAAACAATGCCGCTGACCTGATCAAAACGCAATTTAATTACTGTTTCAAAGTGTCGGGACATTTGTTCATTCATTCCGGACATATAGATCTCTCCAACTTTGTAAACGGCCTTTCTGCTCTTTTGACTCATATAAATTCCCAGAATGCTGAAAATAACAATACTAAAGATAAGGAGCCCAATGAAGCTGTATATCAGAAATTGTATCGTAGTATCATTTTTTTGTCTGCCTGCCATTGACGTTATTCCTCCCTAATGTGTAATCTCTTTCATGCCAATTTTACGGTTTTATTATAAAGGTTATCTTTATCAACGTGCAATACCCATATTGGTAAGGAGTGCAAATAGGTTACAGCTTTTCATGCTGACAAGTGTGGAACTTCATGATATAATCCAGACAGAGGAGATACGATATGAAACCACAGGAAACAAAATTTACATTTGTATATAACGAAATTAAACAGCGCATTTTGGAGGGCCAGATACTTCCTGGAAATTCTTTATTATCTTCAAGGATGTATTGCGAGCAGTTTCATGTAAGCAGATACACGATTAACCATGTTTTTGAAGCATTGCGGGAAGAAGGGCTGATTGAGATTCAGCCCCGCCTTGCTCCAATCGTTGTTTCAGGAAAAGATACGCCTGATTCATTGAATACTGTTTTTGAAATTTTGAAGCAAAAGCAGACTATATTGCAGGTATATCAGACCTTTACGCTAATACTGCCATCCCTTTTTGTTTTTGCCCTGCAGGGCTGCGATGTGGAGATTATGCCGCACTATAAACAGGCTATGAAGGTACTGCGTTTGGGGCGCCTTACCGGCGGATGGCGTATTCCTTCTAATTTGGGATATGATATATTAAGGATAGGAGGAAATCCCTTATTCGGCGAACTTTATTCTGCATTTGGCCTTTACAATAAGTTCTCATTTTTCATAGAGGAATGCCCCTGTTTCAGGAAACACTTTTTACAGAAGCCTGCACCTGCGAACAGCGTTATTATAGACATATTAAAGGGCAAAGATCCGTCTGCAAAGCACCGCCAGTTATTAAATATGTATCAGGCTCTTACAGACTCCATTGAAAGCACACTAAAAAATTTAAGGGACACGACGCCTGAATGTCCTGTGCAAACGGGGGTGCCCTTTGCGTGGAATCCCATGCGCGGCCAGGATTATTATTACTCGAAGATTGTTGACGACCTGAATCTGAAAATCGGCCTTGGAGAATATTCGATTGGCATGTATCTTCCATATGAAAAGCAGCTGGCCGGACAGTATAATGTCTCTTTATCCACTGTCAGAAAGGCATTGTCAGAACTGGAACAGAGAGGGTTCGTAAAAACATTAAATGGCAAAGGCACTATTGTTATAGAACCGGATGATACTAAAATTCACCGGCTGGCTCTTAATTCCGGATATGTAGAAAAGGCATTGCGCTACCTTCATGCCCTGCAGCTCATGGCCCTGCTGATTCGCCCGGCGGCTTTGGAGGCAGCTTTGCGGTTCACCAGAGATGAGCTGGACGAGTTGGCGGACAGATTTACATCTCCCGGTTCCGCTTATCTGGCAGATATGTTGGAAGCCATACTAAAACATACCACACTGGAACCTTTATATGTTATATTATCTGAAACCAATCATCTTCTTGAATGGGGGCATCATTTTGCTTATTATCCGTCCAAGAGGCGTACACTTTCGCATCTCAATAAACAAGTTATCGCTGCGTTCCGGCAATTAAACCAGGGTAACGCGGATTCCTTTGCAGATGGTATAGCGGATTGCTACTGTTATATCTTGGTTTGTATGAAGAAGCATATGACAGAAAAATATAAGTTTTCTAACGCGTCTAATATTCGGATTCCTGAAAAATACTAACATTTTATATTCACATATGAAAAGCAGCTGATTCATTATGAACCAGCCTCTTTTTTTATTAAAAAGGCGGGAAGGTATATTTGAGCGGAAATCAAATAGTAAATTCCCTTCCGGCACATTGGCGGTAAATTGGTCTTTAAGCAAAAGAAAGTTGATGATATAGTAAAACCATAAAGTTGATTCGCGGTAAGGCTTAGTAAGAAACACACAATGGACAGCGGATAATTCATGAATTATAAAACAAAAAAACAAGGCGCCATCATATGAATCTGATCACTTCTTATGAATGGTAATTAGGAGGTTTATCAATGGCTCAAATACTACCGTCAATTTTTGGAGCAGATATTCTGCGGTTAAAGGATGAGATTGAATTTCTGGAACGTGAAAACACGGCTATCCTGCATGTGGATATGATGGACGGCAACTTCGTCTCTAACATTGCCTTCGGGCCAAACCAGATAGGGGCTATGAAAAAGGCATCTAAAATGATGTTTGATGTGCACATGATGATTGACCATCCAAAGGACCATCTGGATGATGTGATTGCCACGGGAGCCGAGATGATATCGGTCCACTATGAGTCCACGCCTCACATCCATAACATGATCCAGCGCATCAAAAAAGCAGGAAGAAAGGCCGGAGTCGTACTCAACCCGGGCACACCGGAGTCAGTGCTTGAATACTTGCTGGATGATATTGACTATGTTCTTATCATGACCATCAATCCGGGGACACCTGGCCAGACATTCATAGAAAAGAGCCTTGAAAAGATTGCCAATCTGAAAAAAATGATTGGCAGCCGTCCCATCCAGATTGAGGTGGACGGAGGCGTCAATGATGTTATAGCAAAGCAGGTGGCCGGTGCAGGAGCCGAGCTGATTGTAGTCGGCGGATATCTCTTTGGAGGCAATCCCGACGAGCGCTACAGCATACTGCGGGAAGCAGTGAAATAGAAGCTGCGGCAGGGCTATGGAACGATAAGCATGACACCACAAGAATAGAGAGGATGGTATAAAGATGAAAAAATTTGAGGGAAAAGTGGTATTGGTGACAGGAGCAGGACATGGAATCGGAAAGCAGATCGCAGTACAGTTTGCAGAGCAGGGAGCTAATACCGTAATTGTTGATTATAATGTGGAATTCGGTACAGAGACAGCAGAAGAAATCACACGTGATTATGTGAAGTCTCTGTTTGTCCAGGCGGATGTGTCAAAGCCGGAAGATATGGACCATGTGCGGGAGAAAGTATTTGAGGAGTTCGGACGGATTGACACCCTTGTCCTCAACGCCGGGGTGGCCTTCAAAAAGAAGGTAAATGAATTTACATTTGAGGAGTGGAACAGGACCATCAGCATAAACTTAAACGGTCTGTTCAATACCGTAAAGGCGTTTTACAATGATTTCCTCACAAACCACGGTTCCATCGTATACATCAGTTCCGGTTCAGCCTTAAGCGGTACAGGCGGAGCCGTGGCCTATCCGGCCTCCAAGGCAGGCGGCGAAGGGCTGATGCGCGGACTGGCAAAGGAGCTTGGACCAAAAGGCGTAAATGTCAATATCATCGCGCCGCGCCTGATTGACACAGGGGATATGATGCGTGTAAATTATCCCACCCAGGCAGAGCTGGACGCTGTTCTGGAAAAGATTCCTGTGCGCCGCTACGGTACGGTCCGGGATGTTGCAAACCTGGCGGTGTTCCTGGCTGACAAGGACAATTCATACATCCAGGGGCAGACGATCCTTCTTGACGGCGGCCGTACCATAGCCTGATTTTAATAAAGAAGGTTTACAGATAAAAAGAGGGGGTATAAAATGGAGGCAATATTAGGATTTTTTCAGGAATTTATCAATTTAGGCGCAGCCATACTTCTGCCGGTTGTCATAGCCATATTAGGAAAATTCTTTGGGATGAAGCTGGGCCATGCCATCAAGTCCGGATTACTGGTGGGAATCGGTTTCCAGGGACTGGTTCTGGCGGTCAACCTGCTGATTACAACAATACAGCCGGTCATGGACTACTATAAGGCGCTGGGGTCGGGATATGACGCTCTGGAGGTTGGGTTTGCAGCGCTGGGGGCTGCATCCTGGACCGTTCCCTTTGCCGTGTTTGTCATCCCGGCCATCATAATTGTGAATCTGATTCTGGTGCGCCTGAAGATTACAAAGGTACTGAATGTGGATATCTGGAATTTCATGCATTTTCTTGTACCCGGCGCATTGGCATATGCCCTGTCAGGAAACGCAGTTATCGGTTTCCTGGTAGCCGTGGGGTGCGGCATCGTTGCATTGTTCTTTTCCCAGTGGCTGGCCCCGAAGTGGGGGGAATTCTTCGGACTGGAAGGAACCACCTGTACCACGCTGGCGTTCTGCGCCTGGGTATATCCTGTTACATATGGACTCAATAAAATCATTGACCTGATTCCCGGCCTGAGGGACGTGGATGTCAATGTGGATAAGCTGGGAAAGAAACTGGGAATCTTTGGAGACCCAGCGGTCATCGGACTGCTGGTGGGCGTATTCCTGGCCTTGCTGACCAGACAGGACCTGGGGGCGTTACTGACCATCGGCATGGGTGTCGCGGCATCCATGGTGCTGATTCCCAGAATGGTAAGCGTTATGATGGAAGGTCTGACTCCCATGGGCAATGCTGCCAATGATTACATGCACAGGAAGATTGGCGATGACGCGGATATTTACATCGGTATGGACATCGCCCTTGGATTGGGAGACCCGGCCTGTATCACATGCTCGGCCATTATGATACCGGTCACCATCCTCCTGGCATTCCTGATTCCCGATATGAGGTTTTTCCCTCTGGGAATCCTGGCAGAGGTTTGCTATCTGGCTCCTATGTGTGTGCTGACCAGTAAGGGAAATATATTCAGGACTCTGATCTGCATGACAGTCATGATGTTCATTACCTTGTTCTTTGCGAACATGTTTATACCCGAAGCAACGCAGATGCTGTCTGTCACCGGCGTTAAATTTGAAGGACTGGTAACCGCATCCCACTTTGGCTGGAACCCGGGCAACCTGTTGGTATCCCTGCTGCACAGACTGTTTGGAATGCTTGGTTAAGAATAGGAGATTAGTATGAAAAATAGATATTTAGTGATTCACGGTTTTGCCAGGGACAGATATGAGGCAATCACCATGTGCGGTGAGGCTCTGTATAAGGAAGGACTTGTCAGCGAACAGTTTGGGACTCTGTGCGTGGAACGGGAGAAGAATTACCCTACAGGACTGCCCACGGAGATTCCTACAGCCATCCCGCATGCCAAAGATGAGAGCATCACACAAAACAGTGTTTGTTTCCTCAAACTGGACCGGCCTGTTTCTTTTAAGCGGATGGATGACGATACCCAGGATGTCAGTACAGATATGATTTTCAACCTGGCAATCAAGGATCCCAATGAACATCTTCAGGCGCTGCAGAACATGATGGGTTTTTTAAATGATTCGGAAGCTCTGTTAAAATGCAAGAGCCTTTCAGACGAGGAACTGATTGAATACTTACAGGAAAAGATAGGATAGTCAGGGAAATCCCTTTCACGTAAGAGATGAAAAAGGAGATTGGTTATGGAATTAATGGATATTGTCGCTGAATTAAAGAATGCTTCCGTGCAGATGCCGGAAGAAAAAATCGACCAGTTCATAGAGGCGGTTGACACTCATGAGCGAATCTTTGTATACGGGACCGGAAGGTCCGGCCTGATGTTAAAAGCGCTGGCCATGAGACTGATGCAGATGGGATATCAGTCCTATGTGGTGGGGGAGACCACAACTCCTTCCGTGGGAAAAGGGGACCTGTTGATTGTGGCTTCGGCTTCCGGAGAGACACAGAGCGTGTGCAGCGCGGCAGACGACGGGGCTAAGCAGGGAACCGACGTGCTGGTGATCACCGGCAGCAAGGAATCCACACTGAGCAGGAACCATGAGCCGCTTATCCGGATTGAGGCCGCCACCAAGTTTTCTGAGTCAAAGGCAAGCATCCAGCCTCTGGGCAGTTTGTTTGAGCAGATGCTGCTGCTGATTTTTGACGCGGTCATCCTTAAGATGAGTTCAAAAAATGCGGATACGAACAAGAAGATGGCAAAGCGCCATGCAAGCATCGAATAGTAAACCTTAAAGAATCCATGTATGGGGCGGGATATGAGTCATATAACATTAAACAATAACACTGTAGAAAAGGAGAAGGTATCATGACAAAAGAAATCAAAATTTTAGTAGCATGCGGCAGCGGAGTTGCGACTTCAACCATCGCACAGGAGGCAGTAAAGGAAATAGCGCAGAGGGCAGGGGTCAATGCAAGGGTATTTAAGGCCACCATTGCGGAAGTGCCGGAGAGGCAGCACCATGTGGATATTGTGCTGACCACAGCCAATTACCGCCAGCCTCTGGAGAAGCCGTACATGAGCGTGTTCGGACTCATTTCCGGGGTCAATAAGGCCAATACGGAAAAGAAGCTGGAGGAGCTGATGAAGAAGGTTGCGGCGGAGTAAAGCGCAGCCGTTCAGACATAAGGTTGATGAAGTGCAAAAGGGAGAGTATATAAAATATAAAATGGTCCGGTTTCCAGGTGCTTGAAGGGAATAGCCGGATTTAAGGGAAAAGACTTTGCGGCGCCTCCGGATCAGGGGACGCTGCAGATGTCGTGTAGAGACGCAGCAGTCCATCTGGCCGGTTGGACTAATTTGAAAGTGGTGGGTGTAAATGAAAAAGAGAAGTACCGAGATATTACAGCGGCTTCTGAAGAATCCAAACGAGGAGCTGAGCCTGAAAAAACTGACAGATGACTATAACATAACTGAAAAGACCTTAAAAGGCGATGTGCAGGAGCTTGTGGAATTTGCCAGGGAATCCGGTTTCGGACACTCTGTATACTGGGACAACCACATACTGCGTCTGGATGACCGAAAGCATATCAGTGAGTTCATGGACGCAGTGTATTCCATGGATCCATACCAGTATAAAATGTCGCTGGAGGAGCGGAAGGTTTATATTATCATTGAATTACTCTGCCATGATGGTTATTATTCCATGCAGCAGCTGGCAGACGAACTGTATGTCACCAGGAATACCATCATAAATGACTGCAGGCTGGTGGATGAATATGTAAAAAAATATGGGATTATCTTTGTGGCCAAAAGTAAGAAGGGAATCCTGCTCCAGACAGAGGAGGATAAGACCCGCGGGCTGCTGATTGACATATTTAAGGGTCTGATTCCATCCATAAAATGCGAGAAGGATTTTTTTGTACGTTTTATTATAAGGCGGGCGGGGTTTATCTGCCCTCTTACAGATGTCATCTATTATATGAACTGTTTCACCAAGGACAACAATATCATATTTGCAAAGGATGTATTTTTTGAAATTGCCATCTGCATCTTTGTCCTGCTCAACCGGTTAGAGCAGACCGGATTTGCAGAGAATTCCACAGAACCCGGCCTGCCCCAGCTGCAGCTGGACACCATTGGCAATATGATACATTATGTGGCGGAGGAGCTGGGATACTCAGCCATAGGGCATAACGGGATTCTGGTTATGGAGAGGCAGATTCTTCTGAGAAATCTGCATCCCCAGGTACAGAGCATCAATGATTTTGAGCTCTATGGTGTGATCTGCCATTTCCTGCTGGAAATCAGCCGGGAAATAGATGTGGATATCCAGTCAGACAATCTGCTGGTGGAATCGCTGATTTCCCATGTAAAGGGCATGAATAACTGGAATGACGCGGATTATGACTGGGACATAGGGTATGAGACCTCCGGGGAGTTCCCGCGTATCAGGGAGCTTGCGGAGGATAAGTTCTGCATATTGGAGAAGTACCTCCAATACAGCCTTACACCCAAGATGAAAGACAGCATTATTATCCATATATGCGCGGCCCTGCTGAGAGGGAGGAAGAACAGCAGCCCCCTGGGAGTTATTATATCCTGCCCAGGAAGCATGGCTACCAGCAAGTATCTGGAAGCCCAGATTAAGAATTACTTCAATTTTTATGTGGTGGACACCATGACCACCAGACAGGTGGAGGCGTCAAAGGGCTGTTTCGACCAGGTGGACTTTGTCATATCCACGGTACCGATTCAGGACTGCGTGCTGCCTGTGGCTGTGGTCAGCCCTTTGATCACGGTGGAGGATATCAACAAGATACAAAACCTTGCATTTAAACAGAAAAAGACTGTTCTGCCGGATGCCAGGGAGCGTTTTCCGGTGCTCTCAAAAATCTATGCGATCTATGATTCAGGGGACCGGCGGAAAATCGAATATCTGGACCGTGAACTCAAGCAGATTCTGGAGGATGCCTTCTATGTAGAGTCCAAGATTGGAAAAGAGTTTGCGCTGCTCAACATGCTTAAAATAAAGTATATCAAGGCAAGGGACGGGAAAATGGCCTGGCGGGAGGCTATGAAGGCTGCCTCCGAGGACCTGATCAGAGACGGATACTTTGATGAACGTTATGTGCGGGAAGCCATTGGAAATGTGGAGGAGTACGGCAGTTACATCATTGTAAATAAAGGAATCGCGCTGGCCCACGCCAGGAAGGAGAGCGGGGTATACGAGGACGGGCTCAGCCTCCTGGTATCAAAGGACGGTATCCTGTTTGATGAGGGCGAGACGGTTCACCTCTTGTTCTTCTTTTCGCAGAAAGGTGAAACGGACTATCTGGACCTGTTCAAGGAAATTATAAAATTAGGTAAAGACCAAAATGATGTTGACAGAATCAGAAATTTAACGGACAGCATGGAGATTTACCGCACCATGTGGGAGATATTATCCAGAAATTGATGCGGCGAAGTCTCTGTTTTTCATTACTTGTCCATTGGAAGCCGGACTGTGAACACGGATCCCTCATCTGGCCGGCTCTCCACAGCAACTGTTCCATTGCACAGTGTGACAATTTTTTTGACCAGGGCCAGCCCAAGGCCATTGCCCTCAATGTTGCGGTTCTGCTCACCCTGATAGAATTTGTCAAATATGTGGGACTGTACCTCCGGTGTCATGCCGACGCCAGTGTCTTTGATACACACCTGAATGACTTCCGGTGTCTGACAGCAGCGGACGCTGATGGAACCTCCGGGTGGAGTGAATTTGACTGCATTTGAAAAAAGGTTTGTCCATACCTGGAACATCAGGTTCTCATTGCCATAGTAAAGCGTTTCAGGCAGATCCATATCAATGTCCAGGTTTTTAGGTTCCCACATAGGCGCCAGGCTGAGAAGAGCCTGGCGTATTTGTTCGTCCAGGAAAAAGGATTCCTTTTGGGAGACGATACCTTGATTCTCCAGTTTGGATATTTTCAGGATATTACCGGTCAGTACAGAGAGCTGCCGGGCGCTTTCAAGGATATGCCCGGAGTAGACATGGAGCTCGTCCGGGAGGGAGACTCCGTTTAACAAGGTGGCATAGCCCTCAATAGAGGTAAGGGGCGTCTTGAATTCATGCGACACATTTTGTATGAAGTCGGACTGGAGCATTTCCATGGAATTAAGTTCCTTTACCATCTTGTTGAAGTTGGCGTTCATATTATACGCATAGGCATCCTCATGGTTTTCAGGAAGCCGGACGGTGAAATCCCCTTCAGCAACCCTTTGAAGAGCTTCGATCAGGTTTTGGATGGGAACCAGAAGACGCTTTGACACGATGAGAATCAGGGAAACAGATACCAGTATAGCTGCTATCAGCAGGGATATAAGCGGAAACAGGCGGGCGGTGACGCTGTGTATATCCGATGAAAAAAATCGGAAGGAAAGCGTACCTGTTATAAAAACCATAACAAACATGATTATGATGACATGGATTGAAAGACTAAGCCACAGTCTGATACCGTTCTTCATTGCACCACCGCCTTATACCCAAGTCCCCGAACCGTCATTATTTTAAAATCATGGTTATGTTCAAAATGCCTGCGCAGCCTGTTGATGTGTACATCAATGGTTTGTACGTCAGAGGCAGTGCCGGGTCCCCATATCTCATCCATAAGCTGGATGCGTGTGAAAATCTTGTTGGGATAGGAAACCAGTTTATACAAAAGCAGGAATTCCTTCTGAGGAAGCATGATGGAATCCTCCCCGCAGGAGACTGTCAGGGAGTCATAATCCAGACAGGTAGCACCTACCATCAGCCTGCGTTCCTGGTTGATATTGGCTCTGCGCATCAGTGCTTTTACCCTGAGAACCATTTCGTTCACATCAATGGGTTTGGTCATATAGTCGTCAATACCTAAAGTAAAACCTTTGCTTTTGGAGGGGTAGTCATCTTTGGCTGTTATCATGAGCACTGGAATCAGCGGATTTTCATTGCGCAGTATTTTCACCAGGTCATAACCATTGAGTACGGGCATCATAACATCGGTTATGACCAGGTCGATATGTTCCTGATCAAAGATGTCCCATGCCTCCTGTCCGTTGGAAGCCAGAACTGTCTCATATCCGGCTTTGTTTAATACGATTTTATAAAGCTGGCTTAATTTTTCATCGTCTTCTACAATCAATATCTTCAGCATCAGCATATGTTTTTCATCCTTTCCCCAATCATTCAATATCAGATTAAAATTATATGGACATTATACACAATGAATATGAACCGAACATGAATCGGACAGATAAACAAAATGTGAACATTTTGTGACTTCATGTTGACTTCATCTTGGGTTTAATGATGGTTCATTTAAGTTTAGTAACATAAGGTCTGTATATAAAACGTGCCGTTTTACTGGGGCCGTGAAAGAATGAGGAGGAAAACAATATGCCCACAGAACGTTTTGATAAACTTCCGGAACTGAAAAAAAACAGGATAAGCGATGCCATCAGTGAGGCGTTTATGCACAGAGGAACAGGAGATATCCATATTACCCAGATAGCCAGAAGCGCCCGGGTTTCCAGGGGGAGTCTGTATGCATATTTTCTCAGCAAAGAAGATATGCTGTTTTTTTCGCTGTGCCAGACGCAGCGGTTTATCTGGGAAAATAACAAGAAGATTCTTCTGGAATACGGGGGAGATTACTGGAAAATGCTGGAGACCAGTCTGAGATATCATTTCAGCATATGCAGGACCAACCGCCTGTACCGCCTGCTTTATCTGCCGATAGAGGGAAATGAGAGTTTCAGCCTTTTGTCCCGTTCGCTTCTCCATGGGAAAGAGTACATGGAATATAAAGCCTGGATTTATAGACATTTAATGCCTGCATACAGGGAGCGGTTTTCCGAAGATGAATTCGGAGTGTATCAGGATACCTGCAATGACATTTTGACGGTTTCCATCCAGGAATACATATCAGGCGCCGGCAAAAAGGAAGATATTATGGCCTGCTTCCATAACAAAATAATTTATATCAGGCCGGAAGTAAAACAACAGACAGTGTAGCCCAGAGAGAGGAGAAGTATGATGAAAAAAGGTGTTATTGTGGGCGTGGCTGCAGCGGTGGTTATCTGCGCGGCAGTTATTCCCAGATTCATGAATAATAAACAGTTTGCGGAAGCAGTGGCGCTTCCGGTGATGGAAACAGCATATCCCCAGACAGGCGATATCCGGCTTACCACAAGTTTAATAGGAAAGGTGGAGCCTTCGGATGTGGTTTACATTTATCCTAAGGCAGCCGGGGATGTGACGTCGGTAAATGTAAAGGCCGGGGATGTTGTGACAGAGGGACAGGTCATATGTACCATAGACACAAAACAGGTGGAGACAGCCAAAAGCTCCATGGAAGCAGCGGCCCTGACCCTTAAGGAGGCCCAGGCCGAACTGGGAAGGCAGCAGATTCTCTATAACAGCGGCGGCATTTCAGAACAGGCCTATGAGCAGTACAGGAACAAGGTGGACAGCGCCCGGATCCAGTATGAGCAGGCGGAGTTTACATACAAAACCCAGCTGGAATACAGTCAGATTACAGCTCCCATAAGCGGTTTGGTGGAAATCTGCGACATGGAGGTTTTTGATACCGTATCCCAGAATAATTTGATCTGTGTTATTTCCGGTCAGGGGGCACGGGTAGTATCTTTTTCGGCAACGGAAAGAATACGGGGTTACCTTCATGAAGGCGATGAAATAGAGGTTGAAAAAGAGGGAATAAAAGGCAGCGGCGCCATTTATGAGGTCAGCACAATGGCGGACAGCACCACGGGCCTTTACAAGGTTAAGGCGAGGCTGGAGGATGGCGATACATTCCCTACTGGTTCAGAAGTAAAGCTTTACGTGGTTTCCGAAAAAACCGAGGATGCAATGACCATACCTGTGGATTCGGTTTATTATGATAACGGCAATCCCTATGTATATACCTGTGAGAACGGAACAGTCCACAAGGTATTTATCGAGACTGGTATCTACGATTCAGAGACAATTGAAGTATTGTCGGGACTTACCATGGAGGACCAGGTTATTACAACATGGAGCTCGGAGCTGTACGAAGGAGCACAGGTAAGGGTGCTGGGAGAAGAGCAGGAGCCGCAGCAGGTTCCGGGGCAGATACAGACAGAGGTACAAACCCAGACAACAGAACAGACAACAGAACAGACAACGGAACAGTAAGGGGGACATAAAGGTATGATTAATTTAACAAAATATGTCCTAAAGCGGCCGGTGACTACCATAATGTGCATACTCTGCCTTATATTTTTTGGTTATACGTCGGTAACCGGAGCCACAATGGAGCTGACGCCTGAAATGGATATGCCTATGCTTCTGGTCTTAACTAACTACTCCGGAGCCAACCCGGAGGACGTAAATGATCTGATAACCAAAGAGATAGAGGACCAGGTGGGGTCTCTCAGCGGCCTTAAGTCCATTACATCCGCCTCCAGCGAGGGTATGTCTATGGTAATGCTGGAGTATGAGTATGGTACGGATACGGATGAGGCGTATGATGACTTGAAGAAAAAAATCGATCTGGTGACCACTCAGCTGCCGAATGACGCGGATACGCCGGTAATTATGGAACTGAACATGGATTCAGCCGCGGATATTACTCTGGCCATTGACAATGCGTCTCAGAACAATCTGTACAGCTACGTGAACAACGAGCTGGTGCCGGAGTTTGAAAAGATAGCGGTTGCCGCTGATGTAAGCATTCGGGGCGGTTCGGATGAATACGTGAAAATCGAGGTGATACCGGAAAAGGTAAGCCAGTATAAGGTCTCTATCTCTTCTATCGCGTCGGATATCCAGGCTGCAGACCTTTCCTACCCGGCGGGGGATACGCAGGTGGGAAGCCAGGAGCTGTCAGTATCCACCCGTATGACCTATAACACAGTGGAAAATCTGAAGAAAATTCCTCTTACTGTGCCCAGCGGGGATACGGTATATCTGGAAGATGTGGCAAATGTATATACAACCACGGACTCCAGCAGCAGTATAGCCCGTTATGACGGAAACGACACGATTTCTGTTTCCATCAGCAAACAGCAGAGCGCTACTGCAATGGAACTGTCAAACCAGGTAAAAAAGACCATCAGCCGTCTGATGGCAGAGGACCCGGATTTGAATATCATTCTGGTGGACGACTCATCTGATTCCATTATGGAGTCCCTGATGTCTGTTGTTGAAACCTTAATCATGGCGGTTGTGATCTCAATGATTATCATATGGCTTTTTTTCGGAGATATTAAAGCCTCCCTGATAGTGGGCAGTTCCATACCAGTGTCTATTCTGGCAGCATTTATACTTATGGATCTGATGGGATTTTCACTCAATGTAATTACCATGAGCGCCCTGACCCTGGGGGTTGGAATGATGGTGGATAACTCGATTGTAGTGCTGGAGAGCTGTTTCAGAGCCACGGCTTCCTCTGAAAAAAAGGCGGGTCTGGTGGAATTTATGGACAACGCTCTGGAGGGAACCCGGGTCGTGGGCGCTTCCGTACTTGGCGGTACTGCCACCACCTGCGTGGTATTTATTCCTCTGGCATTTCTTGAGGGCATGACAGGGCAGCTGTTTAAACCTCTCGGATTTACCATTGTATTCTGTCTGACCGCTTCCCTGATATCCGCTGTCACGGTAGTTCCGCTGTGCTATATGATTTACAGGCCGAGGGAAAGACAGAAGGCGCCTTTGTCCAAACCGGTTTACAGGCTTCAGGACACATACCGCAGCGCGATGCGCGTGATACTGCCTAAAAAAAAGACTGTCATGTTCATTTCCATAGGATTGCTGATGTTTTCTCTGTTCCTGGCAACAAAACTGGATATGGAGCTGATGGGCTCAGATGATAACGGTGAGATTACGATATCTGTTGATACAAGACCGGGACTTATGACTGAAAAAGCGGATGAGATTCTCAGGGAAATCGAAGGGATTATTGTTCAGGATTCCAATCTGGAATCTTACATGACCAGCTACGGCGGAGGCGGAATACGTGCTGATGATTCAGCTACCATAAACGCGTATCTGAAGGACGACAGGGACATGGATACGGTGGATGTGGTTAAGATGTGGAAAAAGCAGCTGGCGGATGTGAGAAACTGCGATATATCCGTGGAAATGAGCTCATCCATGAGCATGATGTCCTCGGCCCTGGAAAGCTATGAAGTGATTCTGAAGGGCGCTGATTATGACGAAGTAAAGAGCATCTCCAATAAGATTGTGACCCAGCTTATGGAGCGGGATGACGTGACAAAGATACATTCGGATCTGGAAAATTCTTCTCCGGTAGTGGAGATAAGAGTGGATGCCCTGAAGGCTCAGGCAGCGGGATTAAGCGCGTCCAAAATAGGAAGCGCGGTTCACAATGCGATCAGCGGCGTGGAATCCACTGAAATTGAAATAGACGGAAACGATATAGATGTAAAAGTGGAATACTCGGATGAGGATTATAAGACCATTGACCAGGTAAAGGGCCTTGTTCTGACCACGGGAAGCGGAGGCTCAGTGGCGCTGACGGATGTGGCTGATGTGCAGTTCGTGGACAGCCCGGCCAGTATTTCCAGGGAAGATAAGGAATATAAGGTGACAATCAGCGGTGAGTATACAGAGCTGGCCACAAGGGAAACCAAGATGCGGATTAACCAGGAAGTGGTAACGCCAAATCTTACTCCGTCTGTGAGTATAGGCCTCAATTCCATTGACAGCTCTATGAACGAGGAGTTTTCAGCCCTTTATAAGGCCATCGGAACGGCCGTATTCCTGATATTCGTGGTTATGGCGGCCCAGTTTGAGTCGCCCAGGTATTCCTTCATGGTTATGACTACCATACCATTCAGTTTAATAGGAGCCTTTGGACTGCTGTTTTTAACAAACTGTAAGATTAGTATGGTATCCCTTATTGGATTTTTGATGTTAATTGGTACGGTGGTGAATAATGGTATTCTGTTTGTAGATACGGCTAACCAGTACAGGGAGACCATGGACATGGACACCGCGCTGATTGAAGCAGGAGCAACCCGAATCAGGCCCATTCTTATGACAACCCTGACAACAATCATTTCCATGATTCCCATGGCCATGGCTATCGGAAACTCAGGAAATATGACCCAGGGACTGGCAATTGTAAACATTGGCGGTTTGACCGCTTCCACGGTTATGTGTCTGCTGATGCTGCCCGGATACTATAAGCTCATGAGCGGAAACAGGAAAATCATAAAGGAAAAAAGAGGCGGCAGGAGAAAACCCTGGCCGGTAATTGCAGGCAGCTTTAAGAAGAACCTTAAGAGAAACAGAAAGGATAAGGGGAGGAGTGAAGAATGAAACCACAGATGACCTTTATGGCAAATGGCCGCTGCATCCTGGTTCTGGCGCTGACAGCTGTCATGGGGGGATTGCCCCCCATGGCAGCCCTGGGAGCCAGTCCGGAATTTGCCAGGACAGAGCAGGAGTGGGCCCGGCTGCAGGACAATGTAATAGAATACGATGAAATTCCGGATTTGATTCATGAATACAACGCAACGGTTCAAAATAACCAGTATGATTACCAGAAATTCCGCGAGGACTATGGGGATACCAATTCCGATGTGGCTGACGCGTACAATGATCTGGCTCAGGATTTTTACGATGACATGTCTGGAGAGACAGACGCCGGTTCCATGATGTCAGACCTTCAGCTGGATATTCAGGCGAGGAATATGCTGAAACAGGCAGACAATACACTGGAGGACAGCAAAATATATCTCCTGACCTATGAGATGGCCGAGGATAATCTGGCGGCCACGGCGCAGTCCAACATGATATCCTATCATAAAAAACAGCTGGAGCTGGAGCAAAAGCAGACGGACTTGGAGCTGGCAAGGGAAAAATATAGTTTAGAACAGGTAAAGCAGGCAGCCGGCACGGTTACGGCAGTGGATGTGCTTACTGCAAAGGAAAGTCTGCAAAGCAGCGAGAACAATATAAAAGAACTGGAATCAGGGATAGAGAATCTGAAGGAGGAATTGTACATTTCCCTGGGATGGAAGCATAATGATTCGCCGGATATAAAGGAGCTGCCGCAGATGGATGTAAGCCGCATTGACGGCATGGATCCGGACCGGGATCTGGAGACAGCCCTGGAAAACAACTATACATTGAAAATAAATAAGCGCAAGCTGGAAAATGCCAGATCAAAGACAACAAGGGAATCTCTGGAAACTAAAATCAGGAATAATGAAAAACAGATAGGGGCATCCCTTTCCAGCGCGTATAAAAACGTGCTTTCCGCCAGGCTTTCCTATGAACAGGCGGTGGCAGAGGCGCAGTTGGAGGAAACCAATACAAATATTGCAGCCGGAAAGCTTCAGGCCGGCATGATGACCAGCCTGGAATATAAGGAGCAGGAGTATAAAATGGAAAGCAGCCGTTTAAATGCCGAAATGGCGGCCGTCAGCCTGTTCCAGGCCATGGAAACCTATGACTGGTCTGTGAAGGGGCTGGCGTCGGCAGAGTAGGAGACAATGGGCGGACGTGCAGGACAGACGGCGGGGAGCAGGCAGAGCAGGAGGTGCGGAAATAGAATGGACAGGATAACAGGCAGAGCAGAAAAAAGGAGAAGAACAGGAAGGAAGCGTTTTCTCATCACTATGCTTTCCTTGTCCCTGGCAGCCGGATTATCAGAAGTAACGGCATTGACGGCAGCCGCGGCTGCCCAGAACGGACCTGGAGATACGGACCGCCAGGAGGAGTATCTGGGACAGGAGAGGAATGAAAAACTGAAGGATGATGTGCTGGAGTATTCGGAACTTCAGGACATGATACGGACCTATAATCCCACGGTCCTGGAGGTGGCGGATTCCTATAACAAAACCATCATGGACTATGAGAATGCCTGGGCTGAATTAAAACTTTATCAGGGACGGGCTGATTCTGACAAGGATGACGCTAAGGATGCAGGCAATGCGGAACAGTATACTTATTATACTGCCCAGGAACAAACCTACAAGGCGGCAGCCAGCTCCTATTATAAGATGCTGGACAATATGAAAAAAACTGCATCCTCCACCAGTACCCAGAGACAGACGGAACGGCAGATGACCGTGGCAGCCCAGTCTCTGATGGTGAGCTATGAGACGCTGAGGCAGCAAAAATATACCCTTGAGAAGATGGAGGAACTGTATAAGACACAGTACGAGCTTGGAACTGTAAAGGAGCAGGCGGGGACTGCTGCCGCCGCGGAGGTGCTCTCATTTAAGAATCAGGTGCTGGCAGCTCAGGCATCTCTGGCTGAGGTGGAAGCCAATATGGAAAGTATATATAACAGTCTGTGTCTGATGGTTGGACGTGAGGCGGACGGAAGCCTTCAGGTTGCGTCCATTCCGGCCGCGGACCCCTCCAGGATAGGAACCATGAACCTGGAGGAAGATACCGCAAAGGCAATAGGGAACAATTATACGCTGATCAGCGACCGTCATTCACTGAAGGTGGATTCCACATCCAGCTCCAATTATAAGCTTAGGACCATGGAAGACGGGGAACAGAAGCTGACATCGAAAATGAAACGTCTGTACGAAGATGCAGCCATAAAGCGGGATGCCCTGGAGCAGGCCAGGACAGGATATGAGAAGGCCCGGATAAATAAGCAGCAGGCAGATACCAAATATGCAATTGGTATGCTGAGCAAGGACGAGTATTTGATGGAAGAACTGGATTACGTGCAGAAGGAAGCAGATTATAAAGCAGCGGATTTGGCGTTGCAGCAGGCCATGGACACATACGATTGGGCGGTGCTGGGCATAGCTGATATAGAATAAGGGTCAGGCGAAAGGACGGATATGGATGAAAAAAATCAGGGTGGCAGGATGGATGACAGGTATGGGGGCAGCGGCAGCGGTACTTGCGCTGTCCGCCCAAACAGCCTGGGCCGGAAGCTGGATTGAGGAACCCATGGGCTGGTTCTATGAGAAGGATGACGGGGAGACGGTACGAGGCTGGAACCAGATTAACGGCATTTGGTATTATATGGACACGGAAACCGGCGTGTGGCAAAAAGAGCCTGCCATCAACCGGGCAAACGCCCCGTATCTCATGGAAAATATGATGGCAGAGGCAGGGCTTTACCAGGATGAAGAAAAAGAGATGGAATACAGGGTGCAGTACGAGACAAAAGACACCATAGAGGTTTTGGCAGGTTGGGAAGAAAAGCCGGGTGTATTCCACTCTGTTAATACGTTTGAAATAAATAAGAAAACAAAGACCGCAATATCGAGTGTAACCAAGGAGGAGTATGGAGTATATTAACCATATGGTGGGAATCTGTGTTACCGAAAAAGGAGAAAATGTCAGGCTGGACATCTATTGCAACCAGGGCAGATATATGGAAAGAAAGACATTGAGATACAGGAAGGAAGAATCTGCCCTGTGTGATGCTGCCCTGTACGGATTGCTGAAAAGAAGAACAGGTGATGCCCCACAGGACTGTGTAAAGGGAGGAATAGAGCCAAGTCCCTCTCTGAAGGAAAAGAGCGAATTGTGCCGCTGTCTGTCCAAAACCTATATGGTGGGAAAGCGCATAGGTCCCTTTTGGTGCTTCAAGGGAATGATTTCAGGCAGGCTGGGGCAGAGGAGGCCGTTATCAGCCCTTTTATATGATACAGAATACGGCCAGATTGTGATAGCAGCCTGCGGCCCTGAAGTCAAAACATGGTATTTGTTTGAGGGAGAGGCAGGGGCAGATATAGGAAAAAATGGAATGGATAATGGATATATATTATCTATTTGGGGCATGGGGAAGGTTCTCCAAAAATTTTTCTTTAAAACAATAGTAAGCTATTGAAAAATACGAGTGATTGTGCTATGATTTTTTGCAGTAATAAGGAGGTGAAGAGATGATTGCTCAGAATTCATGCGGCGCCTGTATTAAACAGATACATGATGCGCTGGAAAAAAATGCAAATAATGCGCTGCGCCATCAGGATTTGACCATGGCCCAGGTAGGAGTTTTGCTTGCTCTGAGCGGTGCGCCGGATTATCAGCTGACACTAAAGGAGCTGGAGCATGCACTTCATGTGGCCCAGTCTACGGCAGCAGGTATTGTGGCGCGTTTGGAACAAAAGGGCTTTTTAGAGGGCTTCGGGGACCCGTCTGACCGGCGCGTTAAGATGGTGAGGCTTACTCCGGCAGGGATAGAATGCTGCTGCGAAGCGGAAGATAACATGAAAAGGGCGGAGAGGATGCTTCTGTCCGGTCTGACAGAGACAGAACAGGGGATTCTGGGCAGCCTCCTTCGCAAGGTTCGGGACAGTTTGATATAAATACCCGCTGCGCACAGCGGGTATTTTGCAGCAAAAATAATAGCATGATATTGATATGATGGAATTTATCTGGCGCAGCTATTCAATTATTAACTTGCGGCGGAGTGCGCCATTTTCCAGGATAGGAGGAAAACTAAATGAAAAAAAGCAATGCAGCAGACATATTTGGTAAAGCGCCTGTGTTTCAGGCGGTTTTTAAAAATGCTCTCCCTGCTATGGCGGCTATGCTTATGGTATTGATATATAATCTGGCAGATACTTTTTTTATAGGCCAGACACATGATGCCCTGCAGGTGGCTGCCGTATCTCTGGCGACACCGGTATTTCTTATATTTATGGCGGCAGGAACGATTTTTGGTATTGGCGGTACGTCAGTTATATCCCGCGCTATAGGGGAAGGCAGGCATGAGTATGCCAGAAGCGTGTGCGCGTTCTGTATGTGGAGCTGTGTTGCCGTAGGCATTGTTATGGCAGCCCTGTTTCTTATTTATGAATCAGATACTGGGATGGATGGGCGCCAGCGCGGATACCTGGGAGCTTGCTGAGATTTACCTGACTATTGTAAGCCTGAGCGGTCCATTTGTCCTTATTTCCAACTGCTATTCCAATATAATCCGCGCTGAGGGACAGTCGGGGAAGGCCATGATGGGACAGCTTTTGGGGAATCTTCTGAACGTAATACTGGACCCAATTCTGATTCTTGGTTTTGGCTGGAATATCGCAGGAGCGGCGATTGCCACAGTGATTGGCAATATTGTTGGTGCAGGATACTACATCCTTTATTTTAAGGGAGGAAAATCCTCCTTAAGCATTCAAGTGAAAGATTTTACAACCAGGAATCGGGTGTGCAGCAGTGTTCTGGCTATCGGTATTCCTGCGTCTCTGGGCTCCCTGCTTATGAGTGTTTCGCAAATTATTGTCAACAGCCTGATTGCGGAATTTGGGGATATGGCACTTGCTGGAATGGGAGTGGCCATGAAGATAACCATGATTACCGGTATGATATGCATTGGTTTTGGCCAGGGGATTCAGCCTCTTTTAGGCTACTGCGTGGGCGCGGGAATGTGGCGGCGGTTTAAGCAGGTGATGAAATGTTCCATACTTTGTTCCTTTGGGCTTAGCGCGGTGATGACTATAATCTGCTATTTTTTTGTCAATCAGATTGTCAGCGTATTCCTGACAGAAGCGTCTGCTTTTAACTATGCGGCCCGGTTTGCCCGAATCCTGCTGTGTACCAGCTTCCTTTTCGGTATGTTTTACGTTCTTTCCAACGCACTGCAGGCCATGGGGGCTGCAACAGAAGCCCTTATTATCAATCTGAGCCGCCAGGGGATTATCTATATTCCTTCACTGTTCCTATTGAAAATGGCCATTGGACTGGACGGTCTTGCCTGGGCCCAGCCTGTGGCGGATATACTCTCTACAGGACTGGTGGCTATCCTTTACATCAGGACTGTGAGGAAGATGGAATATAATTGCTCCATTTTATCCGGCGGCTGTCAGATGGAATCTTAATTTGTGACAGCGGATGACAGAATGGGATATGCTGTGATGAAATAAAATATGATAGTTGGATGTGGTATTGGCGAGGCGATGATTAAATTGCCTCGCTAATTGTATGTTTGCGCGTCCTCCAAGACTGTCATGCCTATCTGAGCGCCGCCTTTCATAAGAAAGTGGCGGTTAAGTAAAAAAAGACTAAAGGTTAGAAATGACGGAAAGTTTACTATAAAAATGAAAGGTAAACTTTGAAAGGTTTACTGAGAAAACGAAACAGCGGGAAGTAAGAGGGGAAATAAAGAAATTACCAGTTTATGGTGATGGTATATGTGATAAATGCATAAAAAATAGGGAAAAGTACTATGCAATATGCGAGAAAAATATTTAAAACAAAAGAAGATATTGACAATCATTGTGAATAGTACTATACTCCAAATATCGGTAAACCAATTTACTAAAACGTGACATTTACAGGGGACGGAAAAGATTGCTTGAAGATGTAGTAAACTAATAGGAAGTAAACCTGGAGGAAAACTGACAGGAGAAAACAAACAGGAGAAAACAAAACAGGAGGAAGGAAAAAGCATGACAGGAATCATTGTAACAGGACACGGAACGTTTCCGGAGGGTATTTTGAGCGCCGTCTCCCTGGTGGCCGGGAAACCGGACAACACGGAAGCGGTTAACTTTGAGATGGGACAAAGTTCAGAGGATTTGAAGGACTCCATGGCAAAGGCCATGGAATCACTGGAAGGGGATGAAATCCTGATTCTGGCTGATTTGGTGGGAGGCACCCCGTTTAACACGGCAGCAGCCCTGAGAAAAGCGCGGACAGACAAGCGAATCAAGGTAATTGCCGGTGTGAACATGGCAGCCATGGTGGAAGCCGTGTTCTCCAGACCTATGTATGGGCTGGACGAACTGGCGGTGGCGCTGCTGGCAGCAGGCAGGGAAGGCCTGCGGGATTTGGATGCCCTGGACAGCGAAGAGGAAGCACCGGAATTTGAGGACGGACTGTAAGAACGGATTATAAGATCGAATTATAAGATCGGATTGCAGGATTGGATTACAAAATCGGATTACAGGGGCGGATTGCAGGATTGGTTAACATTCCAATCCGGCTCGATGTAAGGAAAGGATGGGGATTGAGAACGTGATTAAGAAGATTCATGTGGAACCAATCAACAGGAAGGCTGAATACGAGGCAGCGGGGTTTCTGACCAGGGAAGAGGTTACGGCAGCCATGGACCGGATGGCGGACCAGGTAAGATGCAATATGGAGTACTTTGGCACCAGATTCCCTTCTTCAGCCACCAGGAACCAGACATACGGAGTCATAGACAACATCGAATGGACGGACGGATTCTGGACAGGACTTCTGTGGCTGTGCTACGAGTACACAGGAGACGATGCATTTAAAAATCTGGCTCTTAAAAATGTGGATTCCTTCCTGAACCGGGTAGAGAAGCGCATTGAGCTGGACCACCATGATCTGGGCTTTCTCTACAGCCTGTCATGCGTGGCCGGATATAAGCTGACTGGTTCTGCAGAGGGCCGGAAGGCAGGGCTTCTGGCAGCCGATAAGCTGATGGAGCGGTTTCAGGAAAAGGGCGGTTTCATCCAGGCCTGGGGAGAGCTTGGAGCCAGGGACAACTACCGCCTGATCATTGACTGCCTGCTGAATATTCCGCTGCTGCACTGGGCTTTTCTGGAAACCGGAAACCCTGTATACCGGAACGCAGCGGTGCGGCATTATGAGGCGGCCTGCAACAATGTGATAAGGGATGACGCCTCAGCGTACCACACCTTTTATTTTGACCCTGGGACAGGGGAACCTCTTAAGGGCGTTACCAGACAGGGATACAGCGATGACTCGGCCTGGGCCAGGGGCCAGGCATGGGGAATCTACGGTATACCGCTGAATTACAGATACGTCAAGGATGACAGCGCCTTCAATCTGTTTAAGGGAATGACCAATTATTTTCTGAACCGGCTTCCGGAGGATGAGGTATGTTACTGGGATCTGATATTCACAGACGGTTCAAATCAGTCCAGGGATTCATCGGCGGCAGCCATTGGGGTGTGCGGTATTCATGAGATGCTTAAGTATCTGCCGGAGGTAGAATCCGATAAGAATACCTACCGCCATGCCATGCACTGTATCCTGCGCTCCCTGATGGAACGCTATACGGCGCCGGAGATAAAACCCGGAAATCCGGTGCTGCTCCATGGAGTGTATTCATGGCATTCAGGCAAGGGTGTGGATGAGGGGAATATCTGGGGAGACTATTATTATATGGAAGCCCTTATGCGGTTCTATAAAGACTGGAATTTATATTGGTAAGAAAACATGAAAACCCATGGAGAATAAACAAAATGGGCTTATAACAAGGAGGATATGAAATGGCAGTACCTAATATAGTAGCATTCAGGATTGACGAGAGGCTGATTCACGGACAGGGACAGCTCTGGATTAAAGCTCTCGGCGTGAATACGGTTATCGTTGCAAATGATTCGGCCAGCGAGGATTCCATGCAGCAGACGTTGATGAAGGCAGTGGTTCCAAAGACCATCGCCATGCGCTTTTTCTCTATCCAGCACACCTGTGACGTAATCATGAAGGCATCTCCGAAGCAGACCATCTTTATTGTCTGCAAGACGCCGGAGGATGCGCTTAAGCTGGTGGCGGGCGGAGTACCTGTGAAGGAAATCAATGTGGGCAATATCCATCACGCTCCGGGAAAGGAGGAAGTGAGCAAGTATATTGCACTGGGCGGCGAGGATAAGGCAGCCTTAAGGCAGCTGCGTGACACGTATGGAGTTGTCTTTAATACCAGGACAACTGCTTCCGGCGACGACGGGGCAGCCAGGGTGGATTTAAATAAGTATCTTTAATTGTAAAATACACGTTTAAGAGGAGGGAATTATCGTGACAATCAGTATGTTTCAATGTTTGTTAATCGGTCTGTGGACAGCCTTCTGTCTGGCAGGCATGCTGTTCGGAATTTACACCAACCGGTGCCTGGTCATGGCAGCCGGCGTGGGACTTATTTTAGGGGACCTTCCCACCGGCCTGGCCATGGGAGCTGTAGGCGAGCTGGCATTTATGGGATTTGGCGTATCCCAGGGCGGTTCCGTACCGCCAAACCCCATGGGCCCGGGAATTGTGGGAACCATCATAGCCATTACCATGAAGGATTCCGGTATTGATGTGGGCTCTGCCCTGGCTCTTTCATTCCCATTTGCAGTGGCTTTCCAGTTTGTGATTACAGCCACCTATACCTTTGCCACAACCCTTACAAGCTATGCTTATAAGGCCCTGGATAAGAAGAATTTCCGCGGCTTCAGGATAGCTGCCAATGCAACAGTCTGTGTATTTGCGGTGGTCGGCTTTATTATCGGATTCGGCGGCGCCTTCAGCTCCGAGGGACTCCAGAAGGTGATTTCACTGATTCCCGCATGGCTCAGCGCGGGTCTGGGCGTGGCAGGCAAGATGCTTCCCGCCATTGGCTTTGCCATGATTCTCAATGTAATGGCAAAGAAGGAACTGATTCCATTTGTACTGTTTGGCTATATCGCCATTGCCTACCTGAACCTTCCTGTCATGGGAGTGGCTGTTATCGGTACGGCCATTGCGCTGCTTGTATTTTTCCATGCCGACAAAGGAAACGGCGAATCTGTAGAAGAAGTGGAGGTTGAATTTGAAGATGGCATTTAATCAGCTGGAGAAAAAAGATTATATGAAAACATCCCTGCGGGCCTATTTCCTGCAGAATGGATTTAACTATGGCAATTACCAGGGCCTTGGCTATGCAAATGTACTTTATCCCGCCCTTCGCAAGATGTACAAGGACGACGATGACAAACTCCAGGAAGCATTGAAGGAGAACATAGAGTTTTTTAACACCAATATTCATTTTCTCCCGTTTATCACCAGCCTTCATCTGGTCATGCTGGAGAATAAGACTCCTTCCAATGAAATCCGAAACATCAAAATGGCTCTCATGGGACCGTTGGCAGGTATCGGTGATTCTCTCGCCCAGTTCTGTCTGGCGCCGCTGTTCGCCACCATTGGCGCGTCCCTGGCCCAGGACGGCCTGATTATGGGGCCCATCCTGTTCTTTGTGGCCATGAACGTGATTCTTCTGGCCATGAAGCTTCTCACCGGCATGTGGGGATACAAACTGGGCACCAACATCATTGCCACCCTCAGCACGAAGATGGAACAGATTTCCAACATCGCCAGCATGATAGGTGTGACCGTTATCTCAGGACTTGCGGTAAATTTTGTGAAGATTTCCACACCGATTCAATACGTTGCCAATATGCCGGGAGACCAGCAGAAGGTGGTGGCCATCCAGGAGATGATAGACGCCATCGCCCCCAAGCTCCTTCCTGTATTATTCACAGGACTTATTTTCTACCTGATAAAAGTGAAAAAGTGGACCACCTATAAGCTGGTCATCCTTACCATTATCCTGGGTGTGGTGCTTTCTGTCCTGCATCTGATTGCCTAGAAAAAAGCGGGGAGGTACCCTTTGACATGTATGCCTGAAGCATACAGCAGGGGTGCCTCCCTCTCTGGTTAATAAATATGGAAGATCACAGGGGGCGCAGCAGCCCGCCTGAATGAGAGAAAGACCAAATGGAATAAAAAGGAGTTATCTATGGGTGATGAACGGTATGTACAAGTAAGAGAAAGAGCAGTGGCCTACGCAGCCTGGTATGAGAAGGAACGGGTGACCGCCCATATCACTGAAAACTGCCGGGAGGAGGCAAAACAAATTCTGGCGCAGGCAGACAGGCTCATGACGCATACATTTTCGTTTGAGGACAGATGGGATATGGAACCCTGCCGTGAACCGTTTACCCTTAAGGAAATGATATGGGACAGAAGCCCCAACGGGGATCCGGAATGGATTTTCATGCTGAACCGTCACGAATACATGAACAAACTGCTTATTGCCGGCTGGCTTACCGGCGATACGTCATATGCTGAAAAGCTGAAATGGTTCCTGCTTCATTGGATACAGGCAAACCCCATACTGCCAGAGGGAACCGTGACCACCAGGACCATTGACACGGGAATCCGGTGTATGAGCTGGCAGTATCTGCTGCTTCATCTTCTGGGAGAGGGACTTATAGAGGAAAGGGAAGCGGGTGAAATCCTGGAGAGCATGAAAGACCAGTTTGCCAGTTTGAGGAAGAGGTACATTGGAAAATATACGCTCAGCAACTGGGGTGTCCTTCAGACGGCATCCATATGCAGCGGGTACCTGTGGTTTCGCGAATATTTACCTTCAGACGGAACAGAGGACTGGGCCTGGAAGGAACTGGAACGTCAGATTGGGCTTCAGGTGCTGGATGACGGAGCCCACTGGGAGCAGTCCATGATGTATCATGTGGAGGTGCTTCTGGCCTGTATGAAGCTGCTGGCCTCCTGCCGGGCCATCGGCCGGATTGGAAGCAGGACTGATAAGGCCGGCGCGGGATATGGCTGGGGTGAACCTGGCGGGGATGGAGATAGCCGGAAAGAATTTTGGCGCAGTACAGACTGGCTGGAGAAGGCAGTTGACAGGATGAGCCGTTACGTGCTTTTTGCCACGGGACCGGATCATGTTCAGATAGCCCAATGTGACAGCGATGTTACCGATGTGAGGGATGTGATGGTGAAGGCTGCTGTTCTAACCGGTGACGGCAGGTACAAGTATGCGGGATATGAAACCGCGGACCTGGACAGCGCCTGGCTGCTAGGCAGTGCCGGAATCGCCGGATACCGCGCCATGGAAGGCAGAAAGCCGGAGAGCCGGTCCATGGAAGCAGCGGATGCCGGGCATATTTTTTTCAGAAGCAGCTGGGAGGAGGACAGCCATTTTACCTACCTGAAATGCGGTCCCCTTGGAAGCGGGCACGGACATGCGGATTTGACCCATATATCGCTCTATTACAGAGGCCGTCCCGTACTGGCGGACAGCGGCAGGTACTCCTATGTGGAGGAAGAACCGCTGCGCCCGTTTTTAAAGAGCGCCCAGGCCCACAATGTATGCGTTATAGACGGAGAATCCCATGGAAGGCCCAGGGGTTCATGGGGGTATGACAGCTTTGGACAGAGCTTTAAAAATTATTACCGGGAACAGGGGCCGGTCCATTACGGGGAAATGGCTTATCACGGATGTCTTATGTCCGGCGAACATTATCTGGTCATCCGCAAGGTGATGGCGGTGGACCAGGGAATCTGGATGATTGTCAATGATATACGCTGCGACGGCAGCCATGAGGTAAAGGAGTATTATCACCTGGACAGTGCCGTGCAGGCTGCCCGAACAGGACCGGGCAAGGACGGGACCGGGGAATACTGGAGACTATGCTGCGGCGGGGATGTGTCAATGACGGTGCTGGGATCACGCCCCTTTGAGTCAGAGCCCTGCATTATATCCAAACAATATAACCAGAAAGAAAAAAGCACCTGTCTGGTCAGGAAAACCGGCTTTACAGACCGTATCACAGACTGGACCTGTCTGTTGGGTGAGGGAACAGAGGCTAAGAAAACCCCTGTTTTCCAGTATGGAAGCAGCCTGCCTGAGCCGGAGGAACAGGTGACGGCCATGAGCTTTTGCATCTCGCCGGATGAATCCTGGGATTTCCTGGTCTGGAATCAGGAGACATGGCAGGGCGGTAAAATCCACTATTGCAAAGGGGTGCCGGTTTATGCAAAGGCAGCAGCCATTCACACCATAAATGGGAACACGACACTTTACCGATTAAGGATTTAATGGTATATTTATAAGAGCGATGCAGGATGAGGCGGGTGGAGGTCAGAATGAAGAAGTTGACAATTAATGAGATTGCTGAACGGGCGGGTGTTTCAAAGACAACGGTGTCCTTCTATCTCAACGGCAAGATTAATAAGATGTCTGAGGAGACCAAACAGAGAATACAGCATATCATTGATGAGACCGGATATGAGCCAAGTGCTGCAGCCAGGGCCATGAAGGCCAAGAGCAGCGGCGTGGCGGGGGTCATTCTGGCGGATACGTCGGAGGGATACTGCGCCAGGGCTCTCAAAGGAATTGAGGAGGCGGCCAGTGCCCTGGAGTACCAGATTGTGGTCGGAAACAGCGGTCTCGCTTTCCAGCATGAGAAGGATTATGTGGAACGCATGCTCCGGCTGGGGGTTGACGGTTTTATAGTCCAGTCCACCTACCGCTTCGGCATGCTGGCCTCAGACCTGGAAAAAAAGAAAAAGCCCGTCGTATACCTGGATGCCAAGCCCTATGATTTCAAGGGGCGGTATGTAAAAAGCAACAATTATGACTGCGTGTACCAGGTGATTTCGGAATGCATCAAGAAGGGATATGAGAACTTTCTCATGATTTCCGACGGCGACTCCAATATCAGCGCGGGTTTTGAGAATACCCAGGGATATAAGGACGCCATTCAGGACGCCTGGAAGGAGGGCGCCACCCAGTATCTTCAGGAGGGCGTGAAGTCCGATCAGGTGTATGAAATGCTGAAGGACCAGATTGACCTGGAAAAAAAGACGCTGATTTATGTTGCCAGTCCGGGACTTTTGCAGGTGGTGTACCAGGCGATCCGCAGATACCCGGATTATATGAGGCTGTTTCCTGACACACTGGGCCTTATCGGCTTTGACGCGGAGGGATGGACCAGAATGACGACCCCAACCATTTCCGCCATCATCACGCCCGCTTATCAGGAAGGGGTCAGGGCCATGGAAGAGCTGGCCGACATCCTGGACGGCAAGAAAACAGACGGGGAAGTGGTGTTTAAGAATATAGTCAAGTGGAGGGAAACCACCCTTTGACCCTTTGATTTTCGGCTTCTGTTTTTTGCCGGGGCGGAATTGTCCATGATGGAATTTCGTTAATTCAGTTCTTTCAATTGTAATCTTATTTTGTATGTAATATAATAAATCAGTAGATATATTTAAACGATAGAAAGAGGATATTGCATATGAAAGCAAGCGAACGTTTAGAGATTATCATAGATGAAGTGCAGACCAACGGAATTGTCAGGGTTGCGGAAATAAGCGGGCGTCTGGGGTGTTCCGAGGTGACCATAAGGAATGACATAAGAAAGCTGGACCAGCAGGGGGTTCTTAAGAAAACATACGGGGGAGCGGTCCGCAAGGAAAACGGACTCTCGGTGGAATTCATTCCCGGAGAATATTTCCTAAACAGTGACAAAAAATACAGAATTGCCAAAAGAGCCTACGAGTATATTGAAGGCGGGGACTCAATCATCATTGACGATTCCACTACGGGATATTATCTGGCCAAATATATAAAGGAACATGCAGAGAAACATCTGGCAGTGGTGACGAATTCTGTTCTGTCCGGAGCTGAGCTGACTTCAGCCAGGCATGTGGACCTTTTTATTGTGGGAGGCCATGTCATTGGTAATCCTCCGGCTGCTCTGGATAACATAACAGTAGGAGCCATGGGGCAGTTTCATGTTGACAAGGCCTTTGTGGGGGTCAATGGAATCAATCTCAAAACGGGTCTGACTTCCATGGGAACCCCTCAGATGGATGTGAAGCGTGAAATGATACGGGTGGCGGACGAGGTTTATGTTATTGCCGACAGTTCAAAGTTTGGCAGCAGAAATCTCTTTACGGTGTGTCCTATGTCTGAGGTAGACAGGGTGATTACTGATACAGAAATAAAAAAAGAATATGTTCAGACTGCCAGGAATCTCGGCATTGAGCTGGATCTTATCTGATGGGGTGTTAAAATCAGAGGTTTGTGAAAATATAAAATTTTTTAAGTGGGAGCTTTTGTGCTTTGTGCATGAAGGCTCTTTTATTTGGCTTTTTTATTATCCGGCATAAATACGGACTATAAGAAATGCACAAAGAATTGTGTACATATTCTTATAAAAATAACAATTGACATTTTATTATTTTCGATTGATAATTATATATGTAAATATCGAAAGAATATAGAAATAAAAAATATCAATCAAAAGGAGAGACTCATGAAAGAGAAATACAAACCGATTGTAGGAATTACAATCGGAGACCCGGCGGGAATTGGGCCAGAGATTATCCTGAAGGCTTTGGGAGAGAAACATATTTATGATGAATGCAGGCCCCTTGTCATTGGCTGCGTGAATGTACTCGAAAGAGCAAAGGCAGTCCTTCCCCAATGCAGTCTGGAATTTAACAGGATTGAATCCGTGTCTGACGCCTGCTTCCGGTTTGGCTCCATAGATGTCCTTGAAACAGGACACTATGATATCTCGAAGCTGGTGTGGGGGAAGGAGCAGGCGGCCGCCGGACAGATAGCAATGGATTCCATTCGCACATCTATTGAATTAGGGTTGGAGGGAGAGATTGATGCGGTGACCACGGCTCCCATTAACAAGGTGGCTATTAAGATGGTGGGGGTAAAACAGGCTGGTCATACCGAGATTTATATGGACGGCACAAAAGCTCCGTATGTTCTGACCATGTTTGACTGCTTTAAGATGAGGGTATTCCATCTCAGCAGACATATATCACTGATGAATGCCATCCGGTATGCCACCAAGGAACATGTGCTGAACGATATATGCCGCATTGATAAAGAGTTAAAGCGCCTTGGGATGGAAACCCCGTACATTGCGGTGGCGGGCATTAATCCCCACAGCGGGGAAGGTGGGCTGTTCGGTGATGAAGAGATGAAGGAAATCATTCCTGCCATTGAGGAAGCCAGGAAACGGGGAATCAATGCAATCGGACCGGTTCCGCCGGATACATTATTTTCCAGGGGAAAAAATGGGGAATTTGATGCTATACTGGCAATGTATCATGACCAGGGCCATATGCCATGTAAGACGCTGGATTTGGAGAGGACAGTTTCAGTTACACTGGGACTTCCGTTTTTACGCTGCTCCGTGGACCATGGAACTGCATTTGATATTGCAGGGAAGGGGATTGCCACCAATGTCAGCATGACGGCAGCCATCGACTCCACTGTCAAATATGCAAAAGCCCTTCATGATGCAAAGCAGGATGAAAACATGGAAAATCATGATGCAAAATAGCTGAAGCAGGGGGAATATATGATGATAGGAGCTGTTACCGACGACTTTACGGGCGCAGCAAGTGCAGGCGCGCTGATTGCAAGGTCACAGGCAAGGACCGGTTTGTTTTTAGACGCTGAGGCGCTGGAGGATTCTGAGGAGGCAAGATGTCTGGATGCGGTTTTTGTAAGCAGCAACAGCAGGCATTTGAAGCCTGAGGATGCATACAGAGAGGTGTGCAAGGCAACGAAGGCCCTAAAGTCCACAGGTGTTACCTGTTTCTCTAAAAAAATAGATACAACGCTGCGCGGCAGAATTGGAAATGAAATAGACGCCATGCTGGATACTCTTGGCGGAGATATGGTTGCGGTGATGGTGCCTGCAATGCCGCAATCCAGGAGAATCTGCTTAAACGGTATATCAATCATTGACGGGACCGTGCTGACGGAAACTCCCATTGCCCAGGATGTAAAAACCCCGGTAAAGGATGCATTTATTCCAAGACTGATTCAGGGACAGAGCAGACGAAAAGTCGAGTTGATTTCCATAGAAAATGTGGACAGAGGTAAGGGAACTCTTAAATGTGCCATGATAGATGCCCGGGAGCGAGGAGGGCAGATACTGGTAATGGATGCCGTCACTTTGGAGCATATAGACCTGATCGCGCAGACCTGTGTGGAATTGGGGTGGAATGTACTGGCTGTGGACCCGGGTGCGTTTACCATGAAACTGAATTACCGCAGGGGGATGATAAAGGAGGAGGTTTCAACGGGGGCAGAGGGCAGTACGGGGCCGGAGGAAAAGGTGGCATTATTTGTGGTGGGCAGCGCAAATCCGCTGACTAAAGCACAGATGAAGTATTTGTGCAGCAGTGAGGCCAATGTACCTGTCCACGTATCTGCGTACATGCTGATAAGCGGACAGGTACAATTCGAGGAAGAAGTGAACCGGGCTGTTGGAATTGCAGTAAATCTGTTCCGGCAGAAACCAAGGCCTCAGTCCATTATCATAGGGACAGCCCTGCAGGACTGCGTGGTGGATCTGAATGATGAGGACCTTAGGCGCGGATATGATTCCGGTACCTGTTCAAGACTCATTAATGAAGGACTTGCAGAGATTACGGGGAGAGTGATGGAGCTGGCGGGCCGGGAGCAGGTGGCAGGACTTCTGCTGACCGGAGGGGATACCATGGAGAGCGTGTGCCGCAGGCTTCATGTTTCCTACATAGAAGCCATTGATCATATAGTTCCCCAGGTTGATGTGGGCCGTATCGTGGGAAACTATACCGGATTGCCGGTTGTGGTGAAAGGTGGATTCTGCGGCGGCAGGGAGATAGGAATGGCTGTTGTGAGTCGGTTATTGTCTGAGTCGGCCGGATGTCGGGAAGGAAACGGGAGGGTATAGGGCATCCGGTTTCAGGTTCGATAAAAAAGAAAGGTGAAGGTAAAATCCATATGAAAAAGGTTATTATAGAAGCCCGTGTAAACGAATATGCAATGAGGGACATGAATCCTAACGTGCCGTGGACCGTACAGGAACTTGTGGACGAAGCACAGCGTGTAAGGGAGGCTGGTGCATCCATCATGCATTTTCACGCAAGGACAGCTGCCGGGGAGCCTAATAATCACGCGGAAGTGTATGCTGAAATCATAGAAAAGGTGCGGGAGAAGACAGACATTTTACTATTGCCAACACTTGGCTTTAACAGCAATGATAAGGACAGCTCGCGTATCAAAATCATATCCGAACTGGCAAAGAAGGAATCCACGAAGCCGGATATCATTCCTCTGGATACAGGAAGCGTGAACCTGGACCAATATGACGAAGAAAAGGGCTGCTTCACGGAGTCTGATTCCATCTATACGAATTCAACCAGTACGCTGGAGTTTTGCGCCAGGGAGATGCTTAATTATAAAATAAAGGTAAAAATGACCTGCTGGGATGTGGGATTTGTGAGAAGAGGAAGAAAGCTGATTGATATGGGCCTTATCACAAAGCCGGGATATTTCCTGTTTCATCTGACAGAGGGCAAGTACATAACAGGACATCCCTGTACGGTCAGCGGCGTGGATGCTATGCGAAGCGTGCTTCCTGATGAACCATGTTACTGGAGTGCAAACTGTCTGGGAGGGAATCTTCTGAATGTGGCTCCGCATGTACTGAAAAATGGCGGGGGCCTGGCAATTGGTATTGGGGATTATCACTATAAGGAACTGGGCGCTCCGAAAAACGCAGAATTAATTAAGCGTGCGGCTGATATGGCCCGCGAAGTTGACAGGGAGATTGCAAGTCCGGACGAAGTAAAGGCATTTTTTAATATGAATTAATGGCGGAGGGGAAAATGGAAACATATATAAGTCTTGTGGGGATAGTAATAGCATTTTGTACACTTATATTCTTGATGATGCGGGGAGTCAACCTGTTCATAACAGTAATGATTGCATCCCTGATAGCGATTGTGTCCGGTAATATGAACATATATAAGACGCTCACTGAAAATTATATGACTGGCTTTGCCGATTATTACCGTTCCTATTACCTGGTGTTTTTCTGCGGAACCTTATTGGGAACAACAATGGAATTGTCCGGAGCAGCCACTTCCATTGCCAAATGGGTAACTGGAAAATTTAAGAGCATGGCATATCTGGCCATACCCTTAGCCACAGGTATTATCTGCTACGGAGGCGTCACGGCCATTATTTCGATTTTTGCCACGTTTCCCATTGCGCTGGCAATTTTCAGGGAAAATAACATACCGCGCCGGTTAATGCCCGCAGCATTATATTTTGGCTCCTGTACATTTGCCATGATTGCGCCAGGGGCGCCGCAGGTGCAGAACATTATTCCAACCCAGGGTTTTGGGGTGGATTTGATGGCCGGGACAGTTGTTGGCTTTATTTCAAGTATTTTAATGCTGCTGATAGGAAGCTTCTGGCTTTCAGTGATGATAAAAAATGCAAAAAAGGCCGGGGAGGTATTCACGTCCAGGGATGATGACAAAGATGAGAAGAGCGGGAGCCTTCCCAGTCCTCTTATATCCTTTATACCTATGCTGGTGACTGTAATAGCAATAAACCTGAAAAATAAGGCGGGGGAAAATATAATCCCCATTGAATATGCCTTGCTCATGGGTATAGCCACAACCATCATACTGATGTACCGGAGGTTTGACAGGGCAGAACTAACAGAGGCTGTATTCCAGAGTGTACCCAAGGCAGCGGTGGCGATATTCAATATATGTACCATTGTCGGATTCGGAACAGTCATTAAGTCCACCCCGGCCTTTGAATTGCTTGTAGATGCAGTCATACATATCCCTGGCAATTACCTGGTAGGCGTTTCTGTCGGGACAGCGCTGCTTGCAGGATTCTGCGGTTCCGCGTCAGGCGGACTTGGGATCATCACACCTATATTCTATGATATATTCGGGGCCATGCAGGGGGTATCCTATGCCGCCATTGCAAGAGTCATGGCCATAGCATCCTCCTCCCTGGATTCGCTTCCCCACAGCGGTTCGGTTAATACATCCATCGGGTTGTGTGGTGAATCCCATAAGAGTGCTTACATTCCGATTTTCTGCCTTTCGGTGGTGACGCCGGCTATCTGTACAGCAGTGGCAGTAATTCTGTTTACGTTGTTTCCAGGGTGGCCGTAAAATATTTATCATTTGTTTAGAAAGAAGTCAGAGTTTTTTAAATATAAATGTTGCCCAGTCTGCTATACTTGTAGAAAACAAAAGAAACGGACTGGACAAAGAATGAAATTCTGGGCTTACTTTTTAATTCCCGTATACACGGTTTTATTTACAAGAGGATATAATTGGTTTACCACCAATTTTTCTGTTATCGGCAATTTTTTTGACAGGAAAAAGTCGTTTTTCCTGTGGGGAGTTCTGGTGGGAAGTTATTTTTATATGATACACCGGAATATAAAATCCCGTGCAGCGCTGCACCCAATCTGCGCCAGATTGATACCGGCTGCACTGGTACTGTTGTTCTGCGCCATTACGACGCCCTACCTTCCGGAGGAATTGCCCCTCAAATCTGTACTGCATATCGTATTTGCATTTTTATCCGCAGTGCTGGTGCTTTTGTACCTGTTTTGGATAATCCGGACCAGGTATCAGACAGAGCCAGGAGCATACAGGCCTTTTCTGTATGGATGGGGAGCCATTGTGGGGGTGTCCGTAATCCTTTTGGCGGTGGCCGGAATCATCAGCAGCGCATTGGAGATTTATGTGACGCTGACATCCGTTGCCATGGCGCAGCGTCTGGCTTGCAGGGTTGCCGTACAGGAGGAAATGCCGGACAGCGGTGGAGACACATCCGAAAAAGCTTCGCGGAGAAAATCTCTGGGAAAACGCCGCAATCATCTATTGACATAAAAAACGGATTTACATATAATAAGGCTAGAAAAAACGTGCTTTTCCAGTGGATATACACGAATTCAGCCACAAAGAGAGAGTATATGGCACAGAGGTGTTATGACTCTCTCTTTCAATATCAGGGAGGATTTTTATGCCAGTATTTGATTTCAGCGACACACCAAAAAAGGAAGAAGAGCCACAGTGCACTTACACGGTATATTACTCCAATGAGCCGGCGGCTTCTCCGGAGAAGCCCATGCTTGTTCTGGATAACAGCAGCCGGGCCTGGAGACACCATTCCTGCGGCGTTTTCACCAACCAGGCCAAGCGGACCGCTTTCGAGTTCAAGGAGGAGGACGGGACTGTCAGCGCGGATATCCTGCAGGTTGACGCCCGCTTCACCAGCCTGCTGCGCTGGCTGGGGGAAAACCATATCAGTGTCCGATTGTCCGGTCAGAACCGCGGAGACGGATACGCGGTCTATAAGATTCGGGAGGTGGCCTTTGGAGGAGGGACCAAGCTGTCTGCCGAGGACGGTTTTCTACAGTTTATGATTGAACGGCTGCTGGCAGGCAGCGCGCCGGAGCAAGAACTGGCAGAGGAGGACCAGGAGGAAAACGGTGACGACATGAAGCTGACCAGTATTCAGAGCCTTACTGATTTCATGAACTGCGCCGGCAGGACGCTGCCGGACAATATACGGATTTGGGCCCGCAGGAACCTGGCGGTGGCCCGCTCCCATGAAGTGACTCCGGAGGAGAGGCGCCATGCCCAGCGCGCCCTTTCCATCATGATGAACATTCAGTGGAAGAATCACTATTTTGAATCCATTGATCCTGTGGAGGCCCGCAGGATTCTGGATGAGGAACTGTACGGCATGGAACGGGTCAAACAGAGAATCATAGAGACCATCATACAGATTAACCGCACCCATACGCTTCCTGCATACGGCATGCTGCTGGTTGGCCCGGCAGGTACCGGAAAGTCACAGATTGCCTATGCGGTAGCCAGGATATTAAAGCTTCCGTGGACAACCCTGGATATGAGCTCCATCAATGATTCGGAACAGCTCACCGGCAGTTCCCGCATTTATTCCAATGCCAAACCCGGAATTATCATGGAAGCGTTCTCTATGGCAGGAGAATCCAATCTTGTCTTTATCATCAACGAACTGGACAAGGCGTCATCGGGAAAAGGAAACGGCAATCCCGCCGATGTGCTGCTGACCCTCCTGGACAATCTGGGATTTACGGACAATTACATAGAGTGTATGATACCCACCGGCGGCGTGTATCCCATTGCCACTGCCAACGATAAGAGCCAAATCAGCGCGCCTCTCATGTCGCGTTTTGCGGTGATTGATATTCCGGATTATACGCCGGAGGAGAAGAAAATTATATTTTCAAAGTACGCCATGCCAAAGGTTTTAAAGCGCATGGGGCTGCATGAAAATGAGTGTGTGGTGACAGAGGATGCGCTTGACGCGGTCATTGAAAAATACGCGGACACCACAGGCATCCGGGATCTGGAACAGGCCGCGGAGCATATGGCCGCCAATGCCCTTTACCAGATAGAAGTGGACAATGTGGCTGCGGTGGTGTTTGACGGGGATATGGTGAGGGAGCTGCTGGGGTAAAGGCGTGTTCCTGCACAGAGCAGAACAGGGAGGAGCGTATCCAGATTCGCTGTGCAATCAAAAGATTGGGGAGGGAAATAGTATGTATTATACAACAGATTATATATCGCCGGTGGGCAGGATTAAACTGGCTGCTGACGGCGAAAGACTGGTTGGGCTGTGGCTGGAAGGACAGAAATATTTTGCCGGTACTGTTAAAGAAGAGATGACGGAGGCCCCGGAACTTGGGATTTTTAAAGATACAAAGGACTGGCTGGACCGCTATTTTGCGGGAAAGAGGCCTGAGTCCTCAGAGCTTTTGCTGGCTCCCCTGGGAGGAGAATTCCGGCAGGGTGTATGGGAAATCCTCTGTCAGATCTCCTATGGACAGCTCACTACGTATGGCGATATTGCAAAGAAAATAGCGGAGAAGATGAACCGGGAAACCATGTCAGCCCAGGCAGTGGGCGGAGCAGTGGGCCACAATCCTATTTCCATCATCATACCGTGCCACAGGGTGGTGGGCGCGGCCGGCAGTCTGACCGGATATGCCGGGGGCATTGATAAAAAGATATGGCTGCTGAAGCATGAAGGGGTGGACATGGAAGGCCTGTTTATACCTGAGAAGGGGACGGCACTTTGAAGGTAAAGAAATGTTACTGAAAAGCCCTGTTATGGGATTTGGCTGGGGACGATGACGGGGTGGTGGCGGGTGAGAAAGCAGGTTTGGTAACACAAATGGGCCGGCAGCTTCCTGCCGGCTCATTTTGTATGAGAAAAGTTGTATGAAAAGCATTACGCTTTATAAATCAAATATATCATCAAGGTATGAATAAGATATGAACAGGAATGACTTTTATTCTGTATTTTACCAACTATTTTACCTGTACTTTTCTGACCGGACCATGACCAGCAGGAAGAGAGCGTAGGGACTGCATCTGTTCAAAATGCGGATAGAGAGACTATCTGGATGAGGATAAGGGGAAAAGGTGAGTCTCCCCCCAATCCTTTACGTGTTCCATTATGGGCATGAAGCTCTGTCCCAGGTCTGTCAGGGAATATTCCACCCTGGGAGGAAGCTCTTTATAGTCATGACGGCTGATAAAGCCGTCTTCTTCAAGGGAACGGAGCTGATTAATCAGGGATGATTCTGATATGCCGCCTATATGGCGGCGCAGCGCTCCAAATCTGTGTATATCCTGGAAACCAATATAGTACAGGATTTCAATTTTCCACTTCCCCCCAAGGACTCTCTGAACCTTCTGTATGATTTCACATCGTTCCGGAACTGATTTTTCTGTTTTCACGGTGACTCCCCCTGCTGCGTGCTTATAGTATTGGCTTTTATCAATATTCCGGCTGCTGTATCAGGAATATTGTTGAGTATGCAGAGTGATTATAACACCAACAGTATCGTTAAACAATGTACCACAAAAATTTTGGGTACTTTTCTTTTTGATGCATCATGTCTATAATCAGCGTATAACCAACAGGAGGGGAAAAAGATATGGAATCCGTGATATATTATTTTTCAGCAACCGGCAATAGTCTGCGTATTGCGAACATCATGGCGGAAAGGATGGATGGGCTGCTGCTTCCTATGTCAAGATATAAGGGGACAAAATGCAGCAGCCGGCAAATCGGCCTGGTTTTTCCCACATATTTCTGGGGCGTTCCCAGAACCGTGGCAGAGTTTGTGGATGAAATGAAAGTTGAGGCAGATAACCCATATGTGTTTGCAGCCGCAACCTGCGGAGGGCTTGCCGGAGGTGTATTGGGGCATTTGGACGCACTTCTTAAGAAAAAGGGGCTTCATCTGGATTATGGAATAACGATTCCGTCTGTAGCGAATTTTATAGAGGAGTATAATCCCAAGACACGTTCGGCGGACAGAAAACTCAGGGAAGCTGATGAGATGGCTGAAAGGGCTTCGGCAGAAGTGATTGCAGCCAGGCGCAACGGACCATTTGGGTTCCATGTCTGGGACAGAATATTTTATAAGCTTTATACGGATTATAAACTGAACAGAGACACAGGATTTCATGTGGATGATACTTGTGTCCGCTGCGGTATTTGCCAGAGGATCTGCCCCAGCCGGAATATTGTACTGAAAAATGAAAAACCGGAATTTCAGCACCGCTGCGAACACTGTGTAGCGTGCATCAACTGCTGCCCACAACAGGCCATCCAGTGGAAACATGCAACACAGAAGAGGGTCCGCTACCGGAATCCGGGTGTATCTGTTCACGATATCATAGAAGGTATGGGAAGTGCCCGGGATAGCTTTATATCGAAGGATCGAGACATATAAAGTGTGAAAACCATTCCCCAAAACCACTCCAAAAAATTACAGCTGTCCAAAACCAGTCTGAGATTGTACAGAATCAAAATTCAGTATATAATAAGTATGCTTTATTATGAATACTGGAGGAAGAAGAAAATGACATTTACGTACCCGGCGGTATTTACGCCTCATAAAAACGATAAAGGCTATCATGTAACATTTCCGGATCTGCAGTGCTGCGAGGCAGACGGACCGGACCTGGAGGATGCTGTGGAGCATGCCAGGGAAGCAGCCTACAACTGGCTCTATCTGGAGATTGAGGAGAAAACCTTTGAGTTTCCTCCCCAGACCCATATGGAGGATATCAGGCTGGAGGAAGGGGAGTTCCTGAAACACATCATGGTGACAGTAAAGCTGCTTCCGGATAATGATTGATTTTATTGCTTTTTTTTACATTAAGTGGTAGGATAAAGCATATCGAGTTAAGAACAGCTGGTGCCGCTGTCTGTCTTTGTCAGACAGCGGGTAATAGGGAAACAGGTGGAAATCCTGTACGATCTCGTCACTGTAAGTAAGGAGCCCATGGTTTATGTCAAGGACAGTCACTGATTCAGTTAGAATTGGGAAGGCAGCCATGGGTGTTGATATACGAGTCAGGAAACCTGCCAGTTGTTGGTACAGGAATAATTTTCCAAATCACGAGTAATTGGTTGTACCGATTTACGGTGTTTCGGCCGCGGATTTCTGACTCAGACGGTAACGGATTTTTACGCAGGGAAACTGTGTCCTGACGGAGGGTGATTCCCTCGGGGCACGGGTACGCTGCGTATTACATATCTGCAGAAAAACGTATATCCCCAGGACGCTTGCGGAATACGCTTATGCGCGTGTGGACTGCCGTTTGGGATTTGTCAGATACAGGCTGCATATTCCTCTACCTTGGTTTAACCGATACGGTGTCATAAAACAAGGAGGAAAGAGAAGATGAAGATGAAAAAACTGGCAGTATTTTTTGCGGCAGCAGCCCTGACAACAGTGACCGCAGCCGGCTGCTCCGGCGGGCAGAAGGAGACGGCGGCAGATGCCGCCAAAGATTCTGAGGCAGTGACAACTGCGGAGCAGACCACAGGGGCAAAAACAGAAGTACCAGAGACAACAGCAGAGGCAGCAGAGGCGGCAGCGGAGGCTGACGAGGAGAATTACGATACTGGCGATGCTTCAAAGGATAATGCCAGAAATCAGGATGGAATCGGTGAAAATGAGCTTCTGGTAGTCAGCTTTGGCACCAGCTACAATGACAGCAGACGTCTGACCATTGGTGCCATTGAGGACGCTGTTGAGAAGGCATTTCCTGATTTCGCAGTCAGGAGAGGATTCACCAGCCAGATTATTATTGATCACGTAAAATCCAGGGATAATGTTGCCATTGACAATGTAGGAGAGGCCCTTGACCGCGCGGAGAAGAACGGTGTCAGGAATCTTGTAATTCAGCCCACCCATCTGATGAACGGACTTGAGTATACGGATTTGGTCAATGAGGCGGCGGAGTATTCTGACGCATTTGACAAAGTGGCAATCGGAAAGCCGCTTCTCACCACAGAGGATGATTTCAGGGCAGTCATGAAGGCTGTCACAGAGGCAACTGCACAGTATGATGACGGTGAGACAGCCATCTGTTTTATGGGACACGGCACAGAGGCAGAGTCCAACCAGGTATATGCAAAAATGCAGGATATGCTTACAGAGGCAGGTTATAAGAATTACTATGTGGGTACCGTTGAAGCAGCGCCAAGCCTGGATGATGTCCTGGCAGCGGTGGAGGAAGGAAGCTATAAGAAGGTGGTTTTGGAGCCGCTGATGATCGTGGCAGGCGACCATGCCAACAATGATATGGCAGGAGACGAAGAAGGTTCCTGGAAGACTGCGTTTGAGGATGCGGGCTATGAAGTGACATGCCTTGTCAACGGACTCGGCCAGCTGGAAGCAATCCAGCAGCTCTTTGTAGAACATGCTCAGGCAGCGGTTGACAGTCTGACAAAATAAATCATAAGAATAAACGGGCGGTCGGGGCAATTTGCTGATCGCCCTTTTAGAGGTGGGAATATTGGAAGTAAAATACATGAAAATGAAGCTCTGTGCCCTCCTGGCCGCCATAGGGCTGTGTGCAGGGAACCTTTCGGGCTGCGGAGGAAAGACGCCGGCTGTTGCTGATACCAGTGCCGCCGCAAAATCTTCTGTAGTGGAACTGTCCGAAGCGGAACTGGCCCAGGAGGAACTGGCCGAAGGGGCATATGATGATGCCCCGGCAAAAAACACCCAAAACCAGGAGTCAGGCAGCCTCGGGGATGCGGTGAAAGACGGAATGGAGCCGGTTTCGGCGGATGCGCTGAAGGATGGGGGCTATGAGGTCAGGGTGGACTCCAGCTCCGGCATGTTCCGGATTACGGAGTGTGAACTTACGGTGCAGGATGGCGCTATGAGCGCGGTTATGACCATGAGCGGGACCGGTTATCTGAAACTGTATATGGGAACCGGGGCTGAGGCGGAGCAGGCTTCTGAGGCGGATTTTATTCCATTTGTGGAGAATGCAGATGGAAAGCACACCTTCAAGGTACCGGTGGAAGCGCTGGACAAGGAAATTAACTGCAGCGCCTTCAGCAGGAAAAAGGAAACATGGTATGACCGTGTGCTGGTATTTTGTTCCGGCTCCCTTCCGGCAGAGGCCTTTGCCGACGGTGAGGCGGCTACGGCAAAGAGCCTTAAGCTGGAAGATGGTTCGTATACGGTGGCAGTCAGGCTGGAGGGCGGTTCAGGCCGGGCGTCTGTGGAGACGCCGGCGGCGCTTAGGGTTGAGGATGGCAATGCATTTGCGGTTATTACATGGGGCAGTTCCAACTATGATTATATGAAGGTTGACGGGGAGAGGCTGGATCTGATAAGTACCGGGGGTAATTCTTCGTTTGAGATTCCGGTCCGTGTATTTGACCGGAAGATGCCGGTCATAGCGGATACCATTGCCATGAGCGAACCTCATGAGGTGGAATATACCCTTGTGTTTGATTCAACCACAATTAAAAAGGCTGAATGATGAGACGGATAAAGAAATTAATGGCAATTGCCGCCGCCGGAATCCTTATGACAGCAGTGTGTACAGGCTGTTCCTCGGCAGGGCGGACCGGGGCAGATCCGGCTGTCGCGAATAACCGGTCCCTGGGTTCCTCCCCTGCCCCGGTTCCGGAAGGCTGGAGCGGCATAAAGAGAACCGGCAGTATGGAGCTTCTCTATGCGGACCAGTTTTCAGTGGACTATTACGATGGCGGTTACGCAATGATAACGATTAAGGACAGCGGCCGTTATCTGGTGGTGCCGGAAGGAAAATTACAGCCTTCCGGCCTTCCGGGTGACGTGGCGGTCATAAAGCAGCCTCTGGAGAATATTTATCTGGCGGCGACCTCGGCCATGGACCTGTTTTGCAGCCTGGATGGAACAGACCGGATTACACTGTCAGGGACAGATGCTTCCGGCTGGTACATAGAAGAGGCAAGGTCAGCCATGGAAGATGGCAGGATGCTCTATGCGGGCAAATACAACGCGCCGGACTATGAGCGGATTTTGTCCGGGTCCTGTGACCTGGCGGTAGAATCCACGATGATTTACCATTCCCCGGAAGTAAAGGAGCAGCTGGAGAGACTGGGGATACCGGTTCTGGTGGAACGCTCCAGCTACGAGCGCCATCCTCTTGGAAGGATGGAATGGCTTAAATTATATGGGGTGCTGCTGGACCGGGAGGAACAGGCAAACAGCTGTTTTGCCGGACAGGTGAAGCAGCTGGAACCTGTCATGGCTCAGGAGAGTACCGGAAAAACAGTATCATTTTTCTATATCAGTTCCAACGGCTATGTAAATGTCAGGAAGTCGGGGGATTATGTGGCTGAAATGATAGACCTGGCCGGAGGAACCTATGTGCCCCAGGGACTTACGGAAAATGAAAACGCGCTGTCCACCATGAATATGCAGATGGAAAGCTTTTATGCCTCCGCCAGGGATGCGGATTATATTATATATAACAGCACCATAGACGGTGAGCTGGACAATCTGAGCCAGCTTTTGGAGAAAAGCAGCCTCCTGGCTGATTTTAAGGCTGTGAAGGAGGGAAATGTGTGGTGTACGGAGAAAAGCCTGTTTCAGGAGACCATGGGCCTGGGGGATATGATTTTGGATATCCACCGTATACTGACGGAGGAGGAGCCGGAAGGCCTCAGGTATATGCACCGGCTGCGTTAAATAAGGAGTAGTCTGAATGATAAAAGGTACTTATATAAAAAACAGTATTTCATTTGCCCTTCTGGCGGTCATGATGTGCTTTTTATTTATCTGGAACATCAATTCCGGCAGTGTGCACCTGTCAGTGGAGGAAATAGGTGAAATTCTGTTCAGAAGGACAGGGGAGGCCGCTTCATACCGCATTGTATGGGACATACGCCTCCCCCGGATTCTCTCGGCCGTGATACTGGGCGGCGCGCTGTCCGTATCGGGTTTTCTGCTCCAGACGTTTTTTGCAAATCCCATAGCAGGCCCTTTTGTGCTGGGGATTTCATCCGGCGCAAAGCTGGTGGTTTCCCTTGTGATGATAGTTTTGCTGGGAAGGGGAATCTCCATCGGATCGGCGGGGATGATTCTGGCTGCCTTTGCAGGCTCCATGATTTCCATGGGATTTGTCCTGATGATTTCCGGTAAGGTGAAGAAGATGTCCATGCTTGTTATCTGCGGGGTGATGATTAGCTATATCTGTTCCGCCATAACTGATTTTGTGGTGACATTTGCAGAAGATGCCAACATTGTCAATCTCCACAACTGGTCCATGGGCAGCTTTTCAGGCACCTCCTGGGAGAATGTAAGTGTCATGACGGCAGTGGTTTTCCTGTCGCTGATTCTTGTTTTTCTCATGGCAAAGCCGATTGGAGCTTACCAGATGGGGGAAGTGTATGCCCAGAACATGGGGGTGAACATACTGCGGTTCAGGGTGGCCCTGATTCTTCTGTCCAGTATTCTTTCTGCCTGTGTGACTGCATTCGCAGGCCCTATATCCTTTGTGGGAATTGCGGTTCCGCATCTGGTGAAGAGCCTGTTTAAAACGGCAAAGCCCATACTCATGATTCCGGGCTGCTTCCTGGGCGGCGCAGTGTTTTGTCTGTTCTGCGATTTGGCGGCCAGAACCGTCTTTGCGCCCACGGAACTCAGCATCAGCTCCGTGACAGCTGTATTCGGCGCGCCTGTGGTCATTTACATGATGGTGCATAACCGGAAGGGTATGCAGTGAAATGAAGGAAAGATGCAGGAAAGATGCAGGAAAGATGCAGGAGAACTGCGGGTGAAATGCAGGAGAAATGCAGGTAAGATGCAGGAGAACTGCGGGTGAAATGCAGGAAAGATGCAGGGAAAGAGCAGGAGAAATGCAAGCGAAATGGAGAGGCGGATTTCATGGCAGAAGATTACATATGGACAGAAAATATGACCGTCGGATACGGCAAAACGCCTCTGATACGGCAAATCGGAATTCATGTTAGGGCGGGAGAAATCGTGACGCTCATCGGGCCAAACGGGGCTGGTAAATCCACCATTCTGCGAAGCGTAATACGGCGGCTGGGACTGCTGGAAGGGACCGTTTACCTGGATGGCATGCCCATGAAGGGGATGGGGGAGAGGGAGATTGCAAAGAGGATGTCCATTCTGATGACAGAGCGGATTCACCCGGAGCTTATGAACTGTGAGGATGTGGTAGGCACAGGCCGCTACCCATATACCGGAAGGATGGGCATACTGACGGCAGAGGACAGAGGAAAGGTCAGGGAGGCCATGGAGCTGGTCCATGCATGGGATCTGGCTTCCCGGGATTTTTCGCAGATAAGCGACGGGCAGAAGCAGCGCATTCTTCTGGCCCGGGCCATCTGTCAGGACCCCAGTGTCATTGTCCTGGACGAGCCCACCTCCTTCCTGGATATCCGGCATAAGCTGGAGCTTCTGACCATTTTAAAGGACCTGGTACGCAGGAAGAAGGTAGCGGTGCTCATGTCCCTTCATGAGTTGGATTTAGCGCAGAAATTATCAGATTATATTGTCTGCGTAAAGGGGGAATACATTGAGCGGTGCGGAACTCCGGAAGAGATTTTCACCTCCTCCTATATTACCGGGCTGTACGGAATCACCAAAGGCAGCTATTATGCGGAATTTGGCTGCCTGGAGATGGAACCGGTGAAGGGTAAGCCTCAGGTATTTGTCATAGGCGGAAACGGAAGCGGGATTCCGGTTTACAGGAGACTGCAGCGCATGGGAATCCCATTTGCGGCAGGCATTCTCCACGAAAATGATGTGGATTACCCCATTGCCAGGGCGCTGGCCTCCCAGGTGATATCGGAAATGCCTTTTGAACCGATTCGGGAAGAGACATATGACCGCGCTGCAGAGGTTTTGGCGTCCTGCGGTCAGGTTATCTGCTGTCTGAAGGAATTTGGTACTTTAAACGATAAGAACAGGAAACTGGCTGAGCTGGGAAGGGATAAGCAGGGGGCTGACTTGCTGGTATAATCTAATCCACCTTTAACTGCAGCTCCGTCACCTGTTCCTCCACATGTTTTGTGGTATGGACGTCTATCCACAAAAGCTCCAGCAAGGGTCCCCGGATATTCATGGAATGTTCCCTGGCATAGTCCAGGAGCCGGGGAACATAGGTCCTGGTCTGGCGGAAGTTGCCGCTGTAGCAGACCGACAGATAGGTACCCTTCCCGATGCAGTGCTCGCCGTCAGGGTGAAGGATGAACACCGCGTCATACTGCTGGCATCGTCCGTCCATGGCATCAGACAGGCTGATAAAGGAGCCCATCTGGTTGTTGCCTATGATATACTGCCTGTCCGGTCCAAAGGAGACCAGCTGTTTAATGAGAATATCCATTTCTTCGTCCGTCTCGTAGCTCTGCATGATCCGGTGGCAGGCACGGGGCGGCATTTCTTTTAATGTGATGGTCCCGAGAGGGAGTCCCCGTGCCTGGGAAATGGTTTCCCTGCGGGTGATGATATTGTCCCGGAGGGATTTAAGCCGTTCAATGTGCCGGTCAATCACATCCATCTCCTTCTGGAACAGTTCCAGGGAGGAATCAATGCTTCGGTTCTCAATATATGCCTTTATCTGCTCCATGGAAAATCCCAGTTCCCGCAAATCGCGGATAACATTCAGACACCACAGGTCCTCGGTGCGGTAAATGCGGTATCCGTTAGGCGCCCGGCGGGGGACCAGTATGCCCAGCTCCTCATAGTAGCGCAGTATATCCGTGCTTATGTTATAAAGGGAGGCAATCTCCCCGATTTTATAGAATGTTGACATGAATCTTCTCCCAAATATGGCAATATTTACTGTTTACCTTGGTATTATACCAAGGTTTATGATGGGAATGCAAGCAGAGCAGCAAAGTCATTATAAAGGAGTTGTATCATGAATTTAGAGGGAATGTCACTGAAGAAAAAGTTCTGGAGGTTTGTATGGCCTTCCGTGGTGGCCCAGTGGATCTTTGCGTTATATACCATGGTGGATGGAATGTTTGTGGCCAGGGGCGTGTCTGAGGTGGCCCTGTCGGCTGTGAATATTGCCTCTCCCTTTGTAAACTTCCTGTTTTCTGTTTCCATATTGTTTGCCGTGGGTACGTCCACCGTGGTAGCCATTTTCCTGGGGCAGGGCAGGCAGCGGGAGGCTAATCAGGCCAACACTCAGAACATGGTGGTGACAGGAGTCTTATCCCTGTTTATCATGCTCATGGTGTGGCTGTGCCTGGACCCTATTGTAAGCTTTCTGGGAGCCACACAGAGCACGCAGGAGTATGTAAAGCATTATATTTTATCCCTGCTGCCCTTTACATGGTGGTTCATCATATCATATACATTTGAGACATTGGTAAAGACAGACGGATTTCCCCGGTTTGCGGCTGCGGCTGTGGCTTCGGGCGCCCTGGTAAACTGTGTGCTGGATTATCTGTTTGTCATGGTATTTCGCTGGGGCATTGGGGGAGCCGGGGCAGCCACGGGACTTTCCCAGATGGTTCCGGTATTCCTGTATCTGAAACATTTCCTGGGGCCAAAGGCAACCATTCGCTTCGCCAGGCCGGTTTGGGACTTGGGACAGTTTATCCGGGTGGTGAAGATTGGCCTGTCCTCCGGTTTTACGGAGCTGTCAGCAGGCTTCACAGTATTTATGTTCAACCATGCCATTCTGCGGTATATTGGTGAACAGGGAGTGGTGAGCTACACAATCATCGCATATGTGAATACCATCGTGGTCATGTCCATGGCGGGAATCGCGCAGGGCATCCAGCCTTTAATCAGCTTTCATTACGGCAGACAGGAGCGGGATGTATGCAGCAGGCTTTTGAAGTACTCGCTGACAGCGTCCGTGGGCGTGGCGGGAATAGCCTTTATCTCTTCCATGGCAGGTGCTGACTGGCTGGTGGGTATTTTCATCTCTGAAAAGCTGGAAGGGCTCAGACAGTATTCTGCGTCTGTATTCAGGATATTCAGCCTGTCGTTTCTGGTGGTGGGATTTAATATTACAGGGGCAGGGTATTTTACAGCCATTGAGCGGCCGAAGGAGTCTCTGATTATCTCTTTGGGCAGAGGTATGGTTATCATAGCGGCCTCATTGGCAGTCTGTATTGGCGTGGGGGGAGGAGAAGGCATCTGGTGGGCGCCTGCTGTATCAGAGCTGATGTGCCTGGGCGTCACCCTGATTCTGGTGTATTTGTATACAAGAAGGGAAACTTTCAAATGCATATCTTGAAAAGGCAGAGTATCCTGTGCTAGAATGAAAAACAGAGGTATTAATTGCCCTTTGCCTCCATATATGGTACCATATTTAGTGTTTCGGACAAAACACCAGGTATGAGAAAAGAAAGAGGATTGAAAAATGGGAAAACTCTATGGAATCGGCGTAGGACCGGGAGACCCGGAACTGCTTACTTTAAAAGCGCACCGCATTCTCAATGCGGCGGATGTGATTTTTTGTCCTGAAAAGGAGGCCGGGGCAGGCAGCTTTGCCTTTGATATTATACAGGGACTTTTGGAGGACACAAAGGCGGAAATCGTAAATTTAGTTTATCCGATGCATTATCACGGCACGCAGCTGCGCGAAATGTGGAAGCAGAACGCGGGTTGTATCGCGCAGTATTTAAATGGGGACCGTACCGGCGCCTTTATTACGCTGGGGGATCCGGCGGTTTACAGCACATTTATGTATACCCTTCCCTACATAGAGGAAGCGGGCGTGGAGGTGGAGGTAGTGCCCGGCGTCACTTCCTTCTGCGCTGTGGCTGACTCCATGAAAATACCCCTGGTGGCCTGGAATGAGGACCTGGTGGTAGCCCCTGTGCGTAAAAACAGCAGTGAGGATTTGGGGAGGGTGCTCAGGGAACATGACAATGTGGTCCTGATGAAACCGTCCACTGACCCGCAGGCCCTGCTGAAGGCTCTTAAGGAGAACCATCTGGAGGACAGGTTTGTGCTGATTACCAAGACAGGCACAGGGGAGGAGCGTCTGGTGACTGACTTTGAGGAGCTGGAGCGGTATGATATACCGTATCTTTCCACGGTCATCATTAAGAAGCAGGGGAGGCAGTAATGATTCTATGTAATGACCTGCATAAACAGTTCGGTGATGTGGAAGCAGTGAAGGGTGTCTCCATGGAGATTCCCGACGGGATGTTTTTGGGCCTGCTGGGACCAAATGGGGCTGGAAAGACAACGCTGATGCGGATAATGACCGGACTTCTGGCGCCGGATACAGGCACCGTGGCCTTTGACGGACAGGTGATGGACCGGAATGCCGTGGCTGTCAAGCAGGCCATCGGCGTAACCAGCCAGCATGTCAATCTGGACAAGGAATTGACGGTGGAAGAAAATATGGAGTTTGCAGGCCGCCTTTACCGGATGGGAAAGGCGGATATTGCTGTGTCCACGGACCGCCTTCTGGCCTTTCTCGGACTGGACAGCGTCCGAAAAAGGGCGGCCCAGAACCTGTCAGGAGGAATGAAGCGCAAGTTGATGATTGCAAAGTCCCTGATTCACAATCCAAAATATCTATTTCTGGATGAACCAACGGTAGGCATCGACCCCAATGCCCGCCGGGATATATGGGATTTCCTGCACATACAGCACAAGGAGGGGAAAACCATACTTCTGACCACACATTATATCGAAGAGGCCCAGCACCTGTGCGATTATGTGATGCTGATTGACGGAGGGAAGATATTTAAGGAGGACACGCCCGCCGGACTGATTGATGAAATCGGGCAATTTAAGGTGGAGTACGAAGATGGGGACAGGATAAAGGCTGAGTTCTTTAAGGACCTGCCTGCTGCAAAGTCCAGGGCAGCCGGAATTGACGCGCTGTGCAGCGTGCTTCCTTCCACGCTGGAGGACGTATTTTTCCATTACACCAGCAAGGGGGTGGGAGGATGGAAATAACCACGATTTTGTGGCGGGAATGGCTGTTCCTCAAACGGAGGTTCTGGAGAGTTACATTTTCACAGATGGTATCGCCGCTTTTGTATTTTATTACCTTTGGGATGGGCCTGGGAAGAGTGATGGAGATGGATGGAAGGCCCTATCTCTACTACCTGATACCGGGCCTCTTAGCCATGACCACCATGCGCAACAGCTACACATCGGTTTCCACCCGCATCAGCGTCATGCGCCTCCATGAAAAGAGCTTTGAGTGTTATCTGTATTCACCCACCAGGATGCATCTGCTGGCTATGGGCCATATCCTTGCGGGAGCCCTCCGCGGTATGTATTCCGGTGTGTTTATCGTACTGTTGGGAATCGTGTCGGGGGCCAGGCTGGCCATGAACGGGTGGCTTTTGACCGCGGTTATCCTGAATTCGCTGATCTTTTCCGCCCTTGGCTTTCTGGCAGCCATGATGATGGAGAGCCATTACGACATGAACAATTTTACTAATATTGTCATAACGCCCATGTCGTTTCTGTGCGGCACCTTCTTTTCCCTGGACGGCATACCGGAAGCGCTTAAGTGGGTGGTGAATATGATGCCGCTGACCCATACCACCCGGCTTATACGGGAAATTTCGTTTGGCGGCAGTGTCAGCTGGCCCTCCATGGCATCCGCGGTCTTGTTTGCGGCAGCGTTTACCGGAGGCTGCGTGTGGACGTGTTACCGGGAAGCAAAAGCATAAAAACAGGGATTATGGAAAAAACTATAATATTGAGGAAAATAGATTGAAGACAAAAAAGAATGAACATGTGATAAAAGAGGTATATCCCGGCTCTATTGCGCAGGAGATGGAAATAGAACCGGGCGATATACTGCTTTCAATCAATCATGAAGTGATTGAGGATGTATTTGACTATCGGTATCTGATTAAGGATGAGTACATTGAGGTGGTCATAAGAAAACCGGACGGGGAAGAGTGGCTGCTGGAAATCGACAAGGAGTATGACGATGACCTGGGTGTGGAGTTTGAAAACGGCCTGATGAGCGATTACCGTTCGTGCAGCAACAAATGCATATTCTGCTTTATTGACCAGATGCCGCCGGGAATGCGGGAGACCCTGTATTTTAAGGACGACGATTCCAGGCTTTCTTTCCTGCAGGGAAATTACATTACTCTGACCAATATGAAGGAGAGGGACATAGAGAGAATCATCCGTATGCAGCTGGCCCCCATCAACATATCGGTGCAGACTACCAACCCGCAGCTGCGCTGTAAGATGCTCAACAACCGTTTTGCGGGAGATAAGCTTAAGTATCTGCAGATGCTCTATGACGGCCATGTGGAGATGAACGGCCAGGTGGTCTGCTGCAAGAACGTAAATGACGGAGCAGAGTTAGAGAGGACCATCCGGGATTTATCCCGATACCTGCCTTTCCTGAGAAGCGTTTCCGTGGTGCCTGCCGGAATTACAAAATTCAGGGAGGGATTGTTTCCCATTGAGTTATATACCAAGGAAGAGGCAGGCGCTGTCATCGACATGGTGGAAAGCCGCCAGCAGGAGTTTTATGAGCAATACGGCCTTCATTTCATTCATGCCAGTGATGAGTGGTACATTATTGCAGGCAGGGATTTCCCTGAGGAAGAGCGTTACGACGGCTATATCCAGCTGGAGAACGGCGTGGGTATGATGCGTATGTTCATCAATGAATTTAACGAGGCCCTGGAGGATGTGATCAGCAAAAAGGAGTATGAAGAGCTGGCCGGAACCGTTTCAAGGACCCTGACCATTGCAACGGGAAAGCTGACGTATCCCACCATCTGCGGCTTCGCAGGAAAGCTGATGGATGCGTTTCCCCATCTCACGGTTCATGTGTACGCTATAAGGAATGATTTCTTTGGGGAGACCATTACGGTATCCGGCCTTATAACGGGACAGGACCTGATAGGACAGTTAAAGGAACGGCAGGCAGCGGGGGAGGATTTGGGAGAAGTACTGCAGATTCCCTCCAATATGCTGCGGGTGGGTGAGCAGGTATTTTTAGATGATCTGACGGTCCGGGATGTGGAGCGGGAGCTGGGGATGAAGGTGGTGGCAGTGGAATCAGGAGGCAGGGAGTTCATTGACGCCATATTGGATCCGGAATACAGAATGGAACGAAGGAATGATAATTTTGTGTACATCCAGGCCTATGACCGGAAGTAAGATATAGTTTTAAACTATAGCTGCCCATAAAATTTACAAATTATCCCTTCCTTTTGTTTTGTGCTATGATTACTGCAATCAGAAAACATGAGCAGCCGGAAATCATGGCCAAGACTTATTGAAGGAAGGGAACAAACATACATGAAGACATCATCATTGTTCAACCATAAAACAGTACTGTCCCTGGAGGTTTTTCCTCCCAAAAGGACAGCGCCCGTTGACACGATTTATAACACGCTGGATGAGCTTAAGGGAATCACCCCTGATTTTATCAGCGTCACATATGGAGCGGGTGGCAGCGAGAACAGTCAGACAACGCTTAAGATTGCGTCTGCTATTAAGCATAAATACGGCATAGAGAGCGTGGCCCATATTCCGTGCCTGAACCTGACAAGGGACGATGTCCTGCTGATTCTGGAACAGCTGAAGGAACAGAAAATAGAGAATATACTGGCCCTGCGGGGGGACCGCACCGCGGACAGGGAGCCGGCTGGGGATTTCCGGTACGCGGCGGATTTGGTGGAGTTTATAAAGAACCATGGGGATTTTAATATAATAGGCGCCTGTTACCCGGAAGGCCATCAGGAATCCGGCGGCCTGGTAAGGGATATGAAACACTTAAAAGATAAGGTGGACGCCGGTGTCAGCCAGCTTATCACCCAGCTTTTCTTTGACAACGAGTATTTTTACCGCTTCAGGGAACGGATGGATTTGGTTGGAATCCATGTTCCGGTGGAGGCCGGAATCATGCCGGTGGTCAACAAAAAGCAGATTGAGCGCATGGTATCCCTGTGCGGCGTAAAGCTGCCGAAAAAATTCATCTCCATGATGGAGCGGTACGGGGATAACCCCATTGCCATGCGGGACGCGGGAATCGCCTACGCGGTAGACCAGATTGTGGACCTGGCAGCCGGCGGCGTGGACGGCATCCACCTGTATACCATGAATAATCCTTATATTGCCAACCGGATTTACGAATCCGTATTCCGGCTGATGGCGTCTTAGGGTAGGTTCTGCCCTAAGACTGACTGCTGATCAGCCGGTGTAATTCCTCCAGATATTTCCCGGCAAATTCGCTGAGATGGATTCTGGGGTCCCCAATCCATCCGATGACCATGTTTTCCTCTGTTTCCAGGGGAACTGCCATGATGGAGTCGCCGTTCAGGTTGCGGTTTAAAATGCCGCTGCATATGGTATATCCGTTTAGTCCGATGAGAAGATTGAACAGGGTGGCCCTGTCGCTGACATAGATTACTTTTTTTCTGGGAATGGTGCTGAGGATTTCCTCTGAGAAGTAAAAGGAATTTTTTTCGCCCTGCTCAAAGGCCAGGAAGGGGTAATCCTCCAAATCCTCAATGGCAACGCTGTTTCTGGCGGACAGGGGGTGGGTTACGCTGATGAATACATGGGGGCTGGCCTTAAACAGCGGATGGAATAAAAGGCCGCTTTCCTTGAACAGCTTTTCCAGCACCTTCCGGTTAAAATCATTGATGTAGAGGATGCCCAGCTCACTCCTGTAATTCTTTACATCGTCGATAATCTCATAGGTGCGGGTCTCCCTCAGGGTGAATTCATATTCGTCCGTGTTCTGGCAGGATACCAGGTTGGCGAACGCATTGACGGCAAAGGCATAGTGCTGGGTGGATATGGAGCAGATACGCTTCACCGGTTTTTTGTTTGTGTAGTGCTGCTCCAACAGCTCGGCCTGCTCCAGCACCTGTCTGGCATAGGACAGGAACTCCATTCCCTGGGAAGACAGGGCGATCCCCTTGGAGCTGCGGTTGAAGATGGATATGCCCATTTCCTTTTCCAGCTCCCTTACTGAATTGGAAAGACTGGGCTGGGTTATGAAAAGATGTTTGGCTGCCTCGGAAATAGAGCCGCAGTTTACGATGGTTACAATATAGCGCAGTTGCTGCAGGGTCATGACTAATACCTCCATTGCATTTAATGCATGGAGGTATTTTAGCACGAAATGATATAGTTTAAAACTATGTCATTCCATATTTTTATGATTTTTGCGGTACCGTCCTGATGTCAGCCGGCTGATGCGTCTGTGAAGTTCGGAACAGATACAGTAAAAGGTTATGACGGTAAGGCAGACGGCTGTCAGCAGGAGGGCATAGTCTGTGAAGGATTGGGGACGGTTTCTGTATGCCCTGTTAAGAAATGGTATCCCCAAAACAATGGAGAAATACCAGAAAGCAGGGGCAGCCCATCTTCCCAGGGCCCTTATGGGGTAAAATCCGGCCCGGGCCCGGCTGTTTCCCCGGTGGGATGTTCCGGGAGCAGCAGAGCATTTCCGGGAGACGTATTCTCCCAGCTGGCAGACGGCAAACAGGGCGGTAAAGTAAACAGCCGTTCCGATGATGGTATGAAGCTGTTTTGGCGTGAGCCATATGCTCCAGGCCCGGGCCGGTGCTGGGCCGGATGATCCGGCCGTTTCTGCCCATGCAGAGCCGGATACGTCTGTCCATGCCGTGCCTGACATTCCCAGATATATGGGAATGAAAATGGAGAACAGGATACGAAAGCCGTTGACAAAGATGGTCAGCAGATAGGAAGCCAGGGCGCTTAGGGCCATCCATCCTATTTTTCCCTTTATGGTTCTCATCCGGTGAATATAGGAAAAGACCAGGGCTGTCATGGAAATCATCAGGAACTGGAGACCGGAGCAGGAGGCAGCTATGATGAAGCGGCAGGAGTGGCTGACATAACCTGTCTGAGGGACCTTTATGAAGGGAATTCCGCTAAGGGCGCTGACCCACCGGGCAGTGGGGGCCAGAATCCATGAGAGGCTGTCCGGGCCCCCGCGGCTGTAATAATATTTCATTCCCAGCAGCAGGAAGGCTCCTGCCAGATAGAAGGGGATGTTGCGGCGGATTAAAGATTTAGCGCTAGGAATGTCCATTGATTAAGCCTCCTCTGTTTTTCTCTTTTTTCTGTCAGCCCGGCTTCGGCGGATACAGCCTGCTGCCATTATGACTCCTGCGGCACACATCAGTATCAGGGTTCCTGGTTCTGAGCCAATGGTATATCCGGCTCCCACGGCAAAATTAGATACGTGCTGCGGCAGCGGAAGGGGCTGTTTCACATCCGCGGCAGAACCATCCTGGCTGCGGACTGTTTCAGTCACGGCAATAAATGACGTGTAGGGCGTCATCATGCTGTAGTCCAGTCCAAGCTGTGTGACTGTTTTTTTGATCATGGCCTGTCTGACTGCATCCTGGACATCCTCCCGTGTGCCGTAATCTGTCAGACGTTCCACCTTTGTCCTGGCCCACAGATAGGGGATGGCTGTATTGTCTGCCGGGGCCTCTGCCCGGCCTACCGGTATTTCCTGCATATAATCCTGGTTTCCGGTTTTTCCGGTTATACGAATGGTGCCGGAAGGCTGGCCCCGCCATTTTCCAAACAGGACAATGGGTCTTTGGGCAAACAGGGTGGGAAGGATGTCCGGCTCTACATCGTAAACATCAAAACCGTCAAAGGAAACATTTATGCCGGTCATGACAGGGGACTGGATATAAGTGCTGAAATCACAGGCTGTGTCTGATGCCTGTGACGGTTCTGTTACAACAAAGGCTTCGCCGGAACCGGCTTTTGCGATTCCGTCGATTAAATAGCGGTTGACGGAGGTGCCGATTCCAAAGGAGAAGAAATCTGCTGTCTTAAGATTCCTGTTTATGAGGCTGAATATGGACGATTCATCGGACATATAGCCGTCTGTGATAGTGACAATGCTTCTGGCCATCCGCGGGTCCCTTGGAAGGGAGACTGCCTGTTCAAGGGCCGGGGCCAGCTCCGTGCCGCCGCCTCCGTCCTGGCGCTCAATCAGGTCAATGGCCTGCCGGATGTTTTCTGCGGTGGCAGGTACGGATTTTGGCGCCATGGAAACGGCTGTATCTGAGAACAGGATCAGGTTAAACTGGTCAGAATCCCTGAGATTGCCAACCAGGTTCCCTATGAGCTCCTTTGCGGTGTCAAGGGGATACCCGAACATGGAGCCTGACACATCCAGCACAAATATGTATTCACGGGGCGGAATCTCTTCCGCCCTGACACGCTCCGGGGGCTGTACCATCAGCATGAAGAAATTTTCTTTTTCCCCGGTGTTCAGCATGAGTCCGCAGTTTATCTCCTGCCCGGTAAGTCTGTAATCCAGGATGAAGTCCCGGTCCCCTGCAAACTCCCCGGAATCAGAGAGGGTTACATGGGCAATGGATTCGCTTTCCTTTTCCACCTTGATTTTATGGGAACTGCTGGTCAGGCTGGAAATGGGGACGCCTGCGGAGAGGCTGACGGCAATTTCATAGGTACCCTGCGGGGCGGTCCCTTCCTCCAGGTAAGGACTTGCCGTCCACTCATCTCCCCCGCCTGTTTCCGGGGCAGAGCCGGCATACCGTGGGCCGGTCACGGTGGGGAACACAAACTGGTAAACCCCGTCCCTGGGGGATATCAGTTCGGTGTAGTGCAGTTCAATTCGCACCGTATCCCCGGGCATTACATTGGCCACATTCATGGTAAATACATTGGGACGCTGCTGCTCCAGCAGAGAGGCGCTTTTTCCCTCGCTTTTAGCTTCCTCGAATTCTGTTTTGGCCTCTTCCCTTTCCTTTATTTTTGCCGTGATTACCTCGTTCCCGATTTCCATTTTCATTCCATGTACCGTAACCCTGGCAGATGCCGGGAACACGTAGCTGGCATTGATGGGTATTGTCCCTTCGTTGGCATAGGTCTGGGTGACATATGTTTCGGCAATGACACCGTTTATTGTGGAGGACACACTTGTGTCCTTCAGGGGGAACTGGTCTGCCGCCTGTGCAGCGTCCTGTACAAAGAAATAGGGGGCAAGGGTCTTGTCCGCCGTATCCCCGTCCGGTTCCTCACCGTAGACCGCAGCAGGGGTCAGGGCCAGCATAAGTAGTGTCAGACATACATAAAGCCAGGTTTTCTTCCGTTTCATTGTTTGCACCTCGTTTGTTTTTGTTTGGGGTTTTCTTATAATCCAGATTACAATGGCCAGGCATCAAAATGGCATCAAAGATGCATCATATTTGCATCATATGAAAAAACAAGTGAAAACCAAATGAAAACCAAATGAAAAAGGAAATCATTGACATCCTGTAATTTTAGTTATAAAATAAGTACCGGGAATGAAGTTCTCCCTTAGTCTGACTAGAACCGCTTATAAAGCTGATGACTTCTGCATTATGTATTAACGCAGAAATGATCGGCTTTTTCTGCGTTTATAAGGAGGAAAAGGATATGCTGATTAGTATTGCTTTTATGTTGATGCTGGGAATGTTTCTGGGGTGGGTGTGCAGGAAGCTGCGCCTGCCCGGCCTTATGGGGATGATTTTTACCGGGGTTCTTCTGGGTCCCTACGCCCTGAATCTGATTGATGGGTCTATATTGAATATTTCTTCAGAGCTGAGACGGATTGCCCTTATTATCATATTGATGAGGGCAGGGCTTTCCCTGGATTTAAATGACCTTAAAAAGGTGGGGCGCCCGGCCGTGCTCATGTGCTTTCTTCCGGCCTGCTTTGAGATATTGGGAATGGTCCTTCTGGCGCCCCGGCTACTGGGGATTTCGGTTCTCGACGCCGCCATCATGGGAGCTGTGGTGGGAGCGGTGTCCCCGGCTGTCATAGTTCCCAAGATGTTAAAGCTGATTGAAGACGGGTACGGCACGGATAAGGGGATTCCGCAGCTGCTTTTGGCAGGGGCATCCGTGGACGATGTGTTTGTGATTGTGATGTTCACGGCGTTTACGGGCCTGGCCCAGGGCGGGAGCGTATCACCCATAAGCTTTGTTAAGATACCTGTTTCCATTCTGATTGGAAGTTTTATCGGACTGGCGGCCGGCTGGGGGCTGGCCGTATATTTTAAGAGAGTCCATATTCGGGATACGGTCAAGGTCATCATTCTGCTGTGTGTCTCTTTTATCCTGGTGACGTTAGAGGACAGATATTCGGATATTGTGCCCTTTTCCTCCCTGATTTCAGTCATGGGAATCGGAATCGCCCTTCAGAAGAAACGGGAGGAGGCAGCCCGCCGTCTTTCCGTTAAGTTCAATAAGGTGTGGGTCTGTGCCGAAATCATGCTCTTTGTCCTGGTAGGGGCAACTGTAAACATCCATTATGCATTGAGCGCAGGCGTGTGGGCGGTTATACTGATATTCGGCGTGCTGGTTTTCAGGATGGCAGGCGTGTTCTGCTGCCTGGCCGGGACCAGGCTTAATATGAAGGAGCGGGTATTCTGCATGATAGGTTATATGCCAAAAGCTACGGTACAGGCCGCCATAGGCGGGGTGCCTCTGGCCATGGGTCTGGCCTGCGGAGATATCGTGCTGACGGTGGCTGTGCTGGCCATATTGATTACCGCACCTTTGGGAGCTTTTTTGATTGACCTGACCTATAAGCGTTTTTTGCAAGAAAGATTATAAGAAAGATCAGAAGAAAGATGAATCCTGCCATTGTGGAGATCAGAACCGCATGGTAAAATGAGAAAAGACTGGTTTGCACAAAGGAGAGGCCAAATGAAGGATGTAAAGAAAATATGCAAAATAGCTGTCATCCAGGCCGCGCCTGTCATGTTTGACAAGGATGCCTGCACACAGAAGGCCGTGGATTTGATTCAGGAGGCATCCCGGAGGGGAGCCCAGCTTATGGTGTTTCCGGAACTGTTCATACCGGGCTACCCTTACGGCATGACATTCGGGTTCCGGGTGGGCAGCCGCAGCGGGGAGGGAAGGCAGGACTGGAAGCTGTATCTGGATAACTCCATTCTGGTTCCCGGGAAAGAGACAGAAAAAATAGGCATGGCTGCGCGGGAAGCAGGGGCTTACGTCAGCATCGGTGTTTCCGAACGGGATGGGGTGACAGGAACGCTTTACAATACAAATCTGTTTTTCTCACCCCGGGGAAGCCTGGTTTGTGTACACAGGAAGTTAAAGCCCACAGGGGCTGAGCGGGTGGTATGGGGGGACGCCGACCGGGGATATTTTCCGGTTGAGGATACGCCCTGGGGGGTGATGGGAAGCCTGATCTGCTGGGAAAGCTATATGCCCCTGGCCAGGGCGGCCTTGTATGAAAAGGGAGTGGCCCTGTATATTTCCCCTAATACAAATGACAATCCGGAATGGCAGTCCACGGTACAGCACATTGCTCTGGAGGGAAGGTGCTATTTCATCAACTGTAACATGTATATTACAAGAGACATGTATCCTGAAAACCTGTGCTGCCGGGATGAGATTGACGGGCTGCCGGATACGGTGTGCCGGGGAGGCAGCTGCATTGTGGACCCATACGGGCACTACGTGACAGAGCCGGTGTGGGATAAGGAAGCCGTTATCTATGCGGATCTGGAGATGGACAGGGTAAGCGCCAGCCGGATGGAATTTGATGTCTGCGGCCACTATTCCCGTCCGGATGTGCTGAGGCTTCAGATTGACGACAGATAATCCAGAGGAAAGCAGGTTTTATGGGCGTGAAGACAGAATCAGATACAGGGCAGCATCAGCGGCTGGAGGATGTGAAGAAACTGGCCAGCCGTATTATGCACATGCACTATTGCGAGCATGATATAGAGGGAATCACCTCCTGCTTTTCAGAACAGTTTTCCTGGATGGGGGCTGGGGAGCAGGAGTATTTGTCAGGCCGGAAGGCCTGCGCGGACCACTTCCGCAAATTCAGGGAGAGCATACCTGACTGTAATATATGGGATGAGGAGTACGATGTGGTCTGTCCCATGGAAAACGTGTATGTTGTTATGGGAAGGATGTGGATAGCCACGGATCCCGGCACCCGGATGTACCTGAAAGTACATCAGAGGGTGACCTTTGTATTTCGGGATACGGAGGACGGGCTTACATGCTCCCATATCCACTGCTCCAATCCTTATCAGGAAATGCTGGATGGGGAAAGCTTTCCGGAGAAAATCGGCAGGCAGTCCTATGAGTATGTCCAGGAGCGTTTAAATGCTCTGGAGGAGGAGACAAAACAGCAGAACCGCCAGCTGGAGGTCATCATGTCCTCCATTGCGGGCGGATTAAAGATAAGCAATGACGATGAAACCTACTCCTTTGCATTTGTCAGCAAGGAGGCGGCAGCCCTGTTCGGCTATACCGTGGAGGAATTCATGGAGGTAACCGGGGGGACAGCTGTGGGCAACGTATATCCTCCGGACCTTCCCGGCGCCCTGGCTGACTGTGCCGAGGCGTTCAGGGACGGAAATCTTACATATTCCACCCGTTACAGGGTGCGCTGTAAGGACGGAAGCCTGAAATGGATCATTGACAGCGGAAAAAAAGCCCAGGACGCAGACGGGAACTGGATGGTCAACAGCCTGTACCTGGATGTGACCCGGTCAGAGGAGGACGCCCAGCGCCTGAGGGAGCAGACCCAGCTGCTGACCAGTATTTACGATACGGTTCCATGCGGCATCATCCGTTTTGTCAGGGACATAGAGGGCGGATACCGTCTTGTTTCCATCAACAGGGCCGTCCTGAATCTGATGGGCTACAAGGATATGGAGGAGGGTTTAAACGACTGGCACGACGGCGTCCTGGGAGCTGTGCTGGAGGAGGACCGCCTGATTCTGCAGGAGGCGTACCGCAAACTGAGGGAGATTGGTGACCGGCAGGACCAGGAATACAGGGTCAGGTGGAAGGACGGAAGTATCCACTGGCTGGAGGGGACCAGCATGGTGGTGGGGGTAACTCCCCAGGGTGAGGATATTTTACAGCGCACGGCTGTGGATATCACCCAGCGCAAGATTCTTCAGGAACAGCTGGAGCGGGAGCAGGAGATGTACCGGGTTTCCATGGAGGTCAGTTCAGCCGTCATGTTTGAGTACCGGATGGACGAGGATGTATTTATCAGCTATGAGCCAAAGACAGGACAGGGTGTGCTACGTAACGAACTGAGGGATTACTCCAGGACGCTGCTAAAACGGCAGGTGGTGCACCCGGATGATGTGCCCACAGTCATTGACAATATATGCAACGGCCGATCTGAGGTATTTGAAGTCCGCGTGTCCGTTCCCGGCGGTGAGCCCGGAACCTATATATGGCACAGGGTCAACAGCAGGCTGATGATGGAGAATGGGAAGCCCAGCCGGGTGGTGGGCGCGCTCCACAATATCCATTCCATGAAATCAAAACTGTCAGAGAACAGCGAGCGGCTGTATATGAGCCAGTCAGCGCTTCAGGCCATCAATGGCGTGTATATGAGTATTTTCTATGTGAACCTGCCGGAGGACAGCTATTATGCGGTAAGGCTGCCGGAGGTGCGCGGTGGGGCGGTGCTGCCGAGGAACGGGTGCTACTCCACAGAGCTTTGCAGTTATATCCTGTCCGATGTGGACCAGGCGGACAGAAAACGGGTGATGTCCATCTGTGAGCGTGAATGGCTTCTGGGGGAACTGGCCGGAGGAAACGAACACATTGAGGTGGAGTTCAGGCACGGCTTCTCTCCTCTGTGGCTGCGTCTGGAGGTCCACATGGTTGCCTCCAAGGAGGGCAGGCCCAGGACGGCCATTATAGCCCTGCGCAACATCAGCGCCGAGAAACAGCGGGAATTGGAGTATTATGATGAGGAGAAGAAGGCAAAGCACGCCCTGGAGGAGGCGTATGATTCACTGAACCGGGCCAACCAGGCAAAGTCGGATTTTCTTTCCAGGATGAGCCACGACATCCGCACGCCCATGAATGCAATCATGGGCATGACTGCCATAGCCCAGAGCAATCTTAACAACCGTGATAAGATAGAGGACTGTCTGTCTAAAATCAGTCTCTCGGGCAGCCACCTTCTGGATTTAATCAATAAGGTGCTGGACATGTCGAAAATAGAGTCCGGCAATGTGGGACTGAGCGAAGATGCCTTCTGCCTGGAGGAATTGGTGGAGGAGGTATCCCTTATCGTAAAACCGGATATGGACAGCAAAGGACAGGAACTGTCCATCAGCTTAAAAGAGATAGACCACCATGCCGTATATGGGGACGCGGTCCGGGTCAAACAGATTCTCATTAATCTGCTGTCCAACGCCGTGAAGTACACCTCTGACAGGGGGCATATAGCCGTATCCCTGGAAGAGAAGCTTTCCAGTGAAAGCGGGGTGGGATGCTTTGAGTTTGTGGTGGAGGACGACGGAATCGGCATGGCCCCGGAATTCCTGGAAAAGCTGTTCATGCCCTTTGAACGGGCTGAGGATTCCCGGGTCAGCCAGGTCCAGGGAACGGGACTGGGGCTGGCCATAACCAGGAATCTGGTGCAGATGATGAACGGCACCATACGGGTGGAAAGCCAGCTGAACAGGGGAACCCGGTTCATTGCCACCATATATCTGAAACTTGCCGGGGAGGAAGATACCGGAGAACGGTCCCAGAACGGAAATACCCCCAGGACCCCGGCTTCATTTCCGCCCGGAACATGTGTGCTGCTTGCAGAGGACAATGAGCTGAACCGTGAAATCGTGGTGGAGCTGTTGTCTATGTTCAACATCACGGCTGTATGCGCTGTCAACGGCCGGGAGGCCGTGGAACGGTTTGAGACAGACCCGCCTGGGACCTACGCCCTTATCCTCATGGATATACAGATGCCGGTTATGGACGGTTACACGGCTGCCAGTGCTATCCGCAGCCTGGGAAAGACCGGCAGGCGGCCGGACGGGACTGGGATTCCCATTATCGCCCTTACGGCAAACGCATTTGCCGACGACGTGTACCGGGCCAAACAGGCGGGAATGGATGAGCATGTAACCAAGCCGCTGGAAATCAGCCGTCTGCTGGAAATCATGCACCGGTACCTGGACGTTCCAGCCCGGAACCGTACAGAATAAAAGTCCGGATTAAAAGTTTGTTAAAGAATGGGCCATCCCCTTGTGTAATCCCGGTTTATCCAATATAATAGGCCGTAAACAGAATTACATGAGGAGAAGACGGATTCCATGGATGACGAATTCGGCGGCACTGCCCCGAAGCATAGATATTTCGATACAATTTACCACATAAGTGGGATAAGGCATGGCTTGCGCACAATTGGGCGCAGGCCGTGTCTTTTTGTTTTTTACCGGCTTGCCCATAAAAGGTGCGCCGTCCATGGATGTTATTCCTGTCCGGACAGAAAGGAAGAATAATGAAGACCGAAGCGAGAAAAATATTTATCATTAACTGCATGTACTTTACAATCCTGCTGCTGGCAGCCTTTGTACTGCTGAAATACGGGCTGCCCATGGTGGCCCCCTTTGTCACTGCGTTTGTGATCGCGTATCTGTTAAGGAGGCCAATCTGCTTTGCGTCAGTCCGTCTGCACATGAACAGGAAGATTACAGCTATTCTTATGGTGCTCCTGTTCTACAGTGTGGCTGGGCTGCTGTTTACCCTTCTCTGCGTCAAGATGTTTTCCAACGGGAAATCGTTGGTGGCAAGCCTGCCGTCGGTTTATGCCAATTATGCGGAACCTGTGTTTACCGGGATTTTCGGAGGCATCGAACAATATCTTCTGCGGATGGACCCGTCTCTCCTTGGGGCCTTAGAGGAGCTGGAGGGACATTTTGTGCAGTCCGCGGGACAGATGGTATCAGGAATCTCCATGTCAGTCATGGGATGGCTTTCCGGCTTCGCCTCATCCCTTCCTGGTATGTTTATCAATCTGCTGCTCATGGTCATTACCACCTTTTTCATTGCGGCTGATTATGAACTGCTGACCGGATTCTGTCTGCGGCAGCTGGGGGAACGGCCCAAGGAGGTATTTATGGAGATACAGTCCTATGTGGTGGGCACCCTTTTTGTGTGTATCCGCTCCTATGCCCTGATTATGACCATTACCTTTGTGGAACTGTCCATTGGACTGACGCTTATTGGGGTGGAGAATTCACTGGTTATTGCGTTTCTTATCGCTGTATTTGACATTCTTCCCGTGCTGGGGACAGGGGGAATCATGATCCCGTGGACGGTCATCACTGCCCTTATGGGCAGCCACGGCCTGGCACTGGGGCTTCTGGTGGTGTATCTGGTCATAACGGTTGTGCGCAATATCATAGAGCCTAAAATTGTAGGGAGCCAGATTGGCCTTCACCCGGTGGTGACGCTGGTGAGCATGTTTGTGGGAGCGCAGCTTTTGGGGGTACTGGGATTATTCGGATTTCCCATTGGCCTGTCCCTGCTGCGCTATCTGAATGAGACAGGGTCCATCCGGCTGTTTAAGACGGCAGGGGAAGAATCGCAGCAGTTATTCCATAAGGAACAGATTTAAAGGAACAGATTGAAAGAACCAGATTTCAGGAACCAGATTTCCTTCCATCACGTATTGCATCCCTGCCGGTATGCTTGGTATAATGGTAGGGATAAGCGGGAGAGGAGGGAATGCAGAAGATTATGACTGAAAAAGAACGGATGTTGTCGGAAAAGCTTTATATACCAATGGATGAGGCGCTTGCAGCAGACTGTGCCAGGTCCAGGCGGCTGGTCCGTCTGATTAATGGGACCACGGAAGAACAGGCGGAGTACAGGGTGCAGCTTTTTAAGGAACTGTTTGGCAGGACAGGGGAAAATCTATGGGTGGAGCCGCCTTTTCACTGCGACTACGGCTGCCATATTTCTGTGGGTGAAAATTTCTATGCCAATTTTGACTGTATCATTCTGGATGTATGTGATGTGACCATCGGAGATAATGTATTCCTCGCCCCCAGGGTTTGTATCTATACCGCAGGGCATCCCATCGACGCCGGAGTACGCCGCAGACAGCTGGAATACGGAAAGAAGGTAGTGATTGGGAATGATGTGTGGGTGGGAGGAAATACCGTCATCAATCCCGGAGTCACCATTGGGGACAATGTGGTCATTGGTTCAGGTTCCGTGGTTACGAAGGACATTCCATCCGGCGTCATTGCGGCCGGGAACCCCTGCCGTGTCCTCCGGCCTGTTACAGAGGAGGATACCAGGTACTGGGAGGAGCTTGAAAGAGAATATCGAAGGGACAGAGGAGAGTAAAGACATGGAACAGGAAGGCCAGAAGCATCAGCGCCGTGTGCGCTACAAGGGAACGCATCCCAAACGTTACGAGGAAAAATATAAGGAGCTCCAGCCGGAAAAGTACCCGGAAACCGTGGCAAAGGTCATCCAGAAGGGAAGCACCCCTGTGGGTATGCATATCCCTATCATGGTAAATGAGATACTGGAGTTCCTTCAGATACAGCCTGGCCAGACTGGCCTGGACGCCACCCTGGGATACGGGGGCCATACCAGCAGGATGCTGGAGCGCCTGGAGTCAAAGGGCCATATCTATGCCCTGGATGTGGATTCCATCGAGATGGAAAAGACCAGGCAGCGGCTTGAACATATGGGCTATGGGCCGGAGATACTCACCATCCGGAAACTGAACTTTGCCAATATAGACCAGATAGCCGGAGAATTCGGGCCGCTGGATTTTGTGCTGGCAGATTTAGGCGTGTCATCCATGCAGATTGATAATCCGTCCAGAGGCTTTTCTTTTAAGAAAGAAGGCCCCCTGGACCTGCGTCTGGACCCTCTTAAGGGAGAGCCTGCATCAGAGCGGCTGAAGGGTCTTACCCAGGAGGAATTAACAGGCATGCTCATGGAGAATTCCGACGAACCCTACGCAGAGGAGATTGCCCGTACGGTTATGGGTGAAATCAAGCGGGGAAGGGAGGTTGCCACCACCACCAGGCTATATGAGATGGTAGACAGGGCGCTGGCGTTCATTCCGGAGGAGGAACGGAAGGAGGCAGTGAAGAAGTCCTGCCAGAGGACATTTCAGGCCCTGCGCATTGATGTGAACAGCGAATTCGAGGTGTTGTATGAATTTCTGGACAAGCTTCCCGGCGTATTAAAGCCGGGAGGAAGGGCAGCCATCCTGACCTTTCACTCCGGCGAGGACAGGATTGTGAAGAAATCATTTAAGGAAATGTACAGGGCAGGCCTTTACAGCCAGGTTGCCGGGGATGTGATACGTCCTTCGGCAGAGGAGTGCAGGATGAACAGCCGTGCCCATTCCACGAAAATGCGGTGGGCCATAAAAGCAGAAGACAGTAACAGTTAGGCAGAAACAGTTAGGCAGTAACAGTTAGTCAGAGGCAGGGAGGTATCATAATGAAAGCTTTATTTATAGGGGGAACAGGAACCATCAGCACAGCGGTGGCAGCGCTGGCCATGGATAAAGGATGGGAGGTTACCCTTCTCAACAGGGGTTCCAAACCTGTGCCGGAGGGGATGGAGTCCATGGTTGCGGACATTCACGACGAGGCAGCAGTGGCCCGTATAATGGAGGGCAGGACATATGATGTGGTGGCCCAGTTCATTGCATATGGGGCGGAGGACGTGCAACGCGACATACGGCTCTTCCAGGAAAAGACAAGGCAGTATATCTTTATCAGCAGCGCGTCCGCGTACCAGAAACCAGCGGCAGGCTGTCCCATAACGGAGAGCACGCCTTTAATCAACCCTTACTGGGAATATTCACGTAAAAAGATTGATGCGGAGGAGGTGCTTACGGCAGCATACCGCAAGAATGGATTCCCGGTAACGATTGTGCGCCCCAGCCATACATATGATGGTAAAAAGCCGCCGGTAGCCATACATGGCCATAAGGGAAACTGGCAGATATTAAAGCGGATACTGGAGGGAAAGCCGGTTATCATACCGGGGGACGGCACCTCCCTGTGGACACTGACCCATTCCGCTGATTTTGCCAGGGGGTATGTGGGCCTGATGGGCAATCCCCATGCCATAGGCAATGCCTACCATATTACCAGCGATGAGTCCATGACATGGAACCAGATTTATGAAACGCTGGCAGAGGCATTGGACAGACCTCTTAACGCCCTTCATGTGGCATCTGATTTTCTGGCAGAGCACGGAAAGGAATATGATTTTGCAGGCCAGCTTCTGGGGGATAAGGCGTGTACAGTCCTGTTTGACAACACAAAAATCAAGAGGGCTGTGCCTGATTTTGTATGCACCGTATCCATGGCAGAGGGGATTAGAAGCTCGGTCCGCTATATGATGGACCATCCGGAGAGCCAGACACCGGACCCGCAGTTTGATGCGTGGTGCGACCGGATTGCCGGGGCATGGAAGGCTGCGGATGAGGCATTTGGAAAATAGGGATTGGTTGGGAAACGGTTGGATGCATCAGCAGTGAAAGCGGATATACGGCAGGAGGTCCGGGGCATATGGATGGATGTACATGGTGTCTGTGCAATGAAAAGATGAAGAAATACCACGATGAAGAATGGGGCGTCCCTCTTCATGATGACCACAGGCAGTTTGAGTTTCTCATGATGGAAGTTATGCAGTGCGGGCTGAACTGGAATATGATGATACAGAAACGGGAAATCTTCAGACAGTGCTTTGACGGGTTTGATTACGACAAGATTGCGTCATATGAAGAGGAGGATATTGAACGGATTCTGTCCTGTGAAGGAATGATTAAATCCCGCAGAAAGGTAGAGGCTGTTATCCATAATGCCAGGTGTTTCCAGAAGGTCAGGCAGGAATACGGCTCATTCAGCTCGTACATATGGGGCTTTTCCGGGGGAAAGACCATTCTCTACGCAGGCCATCAAAAGGGAAAAATCCCGGCCCAGAACGCCCTGTCCCAGCAGCTCAGCCAGGATTTGAGGAAACGCGGTTTCAAGTACCTGGGTCCGGTCACGGTTTACTCCCATCTCCAGGCCTGCGGGGTGATTAATGACCATGTGGAAGGATGTTTCCGGTATCATGATTTGATAGAGCATTACCCCACTGTGAAGAAGCGGGATAAGAAGTAGGCGGGCTAAGAAGTAGGATGTATCTATAATATTTGTCTGCAACATGGAGATGAAAGGGGTTCCAGGCTGTCCAGGGCTGGGAATCCCTTTTGTCCGTATGGGCTGTTTTCTGCGGTCTCCGCCCGGAATTCCTCTGCTTTCTCCATACGACAGAAAAGCTTTAACTGAAATTAAGAATTACTAAAAGAACAAAGGCCCCATGTGTGCTACCATAGAATCATCAGAGATATCAGGGCGGTTGGGGAACCGGAAGCACCTGATGCAAGGAGGAGACTATTATGAAAATGAGATGGCGTGTGGCAGCGGTCATAGTATGTGTGGCGGCGTTGTCTTACTGTGCGGACAACAGGCCCGACCTGACGCTGGCTGAGAAACCGGTGATTTACCTGTACCCGGAACAGGCCCAGGAGGTCAGTGTCAGGCTGGACTATGATGGGAGGCTTACGGACACGATTCCGGCCTACGGGGATGGATGGAAGGTGACGGCCTGGCCGGATGGAAGACTGGTGGATCATAACGACGGGAAGGAATATCCCTATTTGTTCTGGGAAGGAGAAGACCGCACAGCGTATGACATGACGAAAGGGTTTGTGGTTTTGGGAAGCGGGACAGAGGCGTTTCTCAGGGAGAAGCTGGAGCATTTGGGGCTGAAGGAAAAGGAGTATGAAGCATTCATCGAATACTGGCTGCCCAGGATGGAGGGCAATCCTTATAACCTGATTACATTCCAGAAGGAAGCCTATGAGGAGACGGCCGGGCTTCTTATATCGCCAAAGCCGGACAGCATACTGAGGGTATTCATGGTATACATGCCGCTGGAGCAGCCTGTCCAGGCGGAGGAACCGGAGCTGGCCCCCTTTGAGCGCAGGGGCTTCACCGTGGTGGAGTGGGGAGGAAAGGAGATTTTGGCAGAATGAAAGTAACACCTGTTGTTTACTATAAGAAACCCGGATATCCCACCGGGGCTGACATGAAATCCCGTCCCGAACTGCTAAAAAAAGTGCCGCACAGATGGTCTGGGAACGGTGTGGTGCTGACGGCTCTGGGAATGTCCCTGGCATTGTGCGCATGCGCAGCCCGGGGAGATATGGAGCCGGGAGGTGTGAAACCTGGGAATACGGAACCGGGAGTTGGGGAGCCGGAAGATACAGGGGCAGGAGGTGCAGGTCAGGACTACCGGGGCAAAACAGAGGACGGAGAAGCTCATAAGGGGTTGGTGGCTCCTGTATTCATCCACGGGGAGGGGACAGGCGCCTATGGCTGTATAGCGGTGACCGCGCCATTTTTCCTGTCAGAGGAGGAGGCCTGGGAAATTATAAAGTCCGAGGCGGAAAGCTACAAAGGGATTACATTTTCCCGGAACACCCCGCCTGTGCTTGAGGATGTAAAACTGCCGGAGAGCCGTCTGTTCAGCGGCAAAACAGAGAAAAAGCAGTCCCTCAGGGACGGTGATTTATGTCTGGACGGAGCGGACGCAGATAATAAGATAGCATTTGAATTCATCTCCCAAGACGATGTGTATGAATGGAGAAAGGAGAATGAGGAAGCCGCGGCCACCTTTACACTCTATGATACAAAGGGCACCGCAGAACAGCTGAGGGAGGAACTGGTTTCCTATGGACCTGACATAGCTCTGGGAATCTTTTATGACCCGTGTAATGATGTGGATATGGAAGGCGCGTATGACGCCATGGCAAAGGCAGAGGAACAGGGGATGACCTTTGACTGGGAAGGAGCCAAGCTGGAACAGGAGGCCAGGGCAAGGGCAAAATCAGAGGAGGAGCTGCGCGCCCAGGTGCGCGATTTTCTGGATTGGCTGAAAGGACAGGGGGTAATCTGATGCATGTGACGCTTCACCTGACCAATGCCTGCAACCTGGCCTGCGGATACTGTTATGAGTGTCACCAGAAGGACTATATGACGGTGGAGACTGCCAAAAAGGCGGCTCTTCTGGCAGCCGGGAAAGGGCAGTCCTCCTGCGGCATCGTATTCTTCGGCGGGGAGCCCCTGCTGTGCAGGGATGTGATTTACCGCACAGCTGCTGCCTGCCGGGACATGGAAAACGCCCTGAATACCAGATTCCATTTTAAGATAACTACAAACGGAACACTTTTAGACCGTGAATTTCTGGACTATTCCAGAAAAAACCGCATATTAATCGCGCTGTCCCATGATGGAACGAAAAGGGCCCATGACTTTTTCCGAAGGCATAAGGACGGAAGGGGCAGCTATGACGAACTGGAGTCCGTGACCGAAGAACTGCTGGCCGCCCACCCTTACGCGCCGGTTATGATGACGGTATGCCCGGAGACAGTTGGCGAGTATGCCAGAGGGATAAAGGAATTGTGGAATAAAGGTTTCCGGTATTTTATATGCAGCCTGAACTATGCAGGGGCATGGGACAATGGATCCGTCAGCCAGCTGAAATCCCAGTACAGCGAACTTGCGGAATTTTACTATGAAATGACCTGCAGGGAGGAAAAATTCTATTTCAGCCCTTTTGAGGTCAAGATAGCCAGCTGGATTAAGGGGGATGCCTACTGCCATGAGCGCTGCGAGCTGGGCTTAAAGCAGATTTCCGTGGCTCCGGACGGCGTTCTCTATCCCTGTACGCAGTTTGCGGGCCACAGAGGCTATGCCATCGGCACTGTGGATGAGGGCATAGACCAGGCTAAAAGGCAGCGTCTGTATGCGCAGAGCCGGGGAGATAAACCTGAATGTAGCGGCTGCGCGGTAAAACAGCGCTGCAATTGCACCTGCGGGTGCCTGAATTATCAGGTGACAGGAAGCGTCCGACAGGTGGCGCCTATGCTGTGCACCCATGAGCGGTTAATCCTTCCCATTGCGGATAAGCTGGCTGCCCGGCTGTACAGGCAGAGAAACGGAATGTTCATCCAGAAACATTATAACGATATGTTTCCCTTGATTTCCCTGGTGGAGGACAAGACGGGAAAAGGAGGAAAAGAAAAATGAAGACGAGGACAGAGTACACATGTCCTTTGGAACTGACCCATGACATTACCAAGGGAAAATGGAAACCCATCATCCTGTGGCAGTTAGGCCAGGGGCCCCATTCCCTGGCCGGTTTAAAACGGGAGATAAAGGGAATCAGCCAGAAAATGCTCATAGAACAGTTAAGGGAGCTCTGTGATTACGGAATGGTGTCAAAGACATCCTATGAGGGATATCCTTTAAAGGTGGAATACGCGCTGACCAGCAGGGGGACTAAGATGCTGGAAGCAGTGGTTATCATGCAGGGAATCGGAATCGAGATGATGATGGAGGACGGAAAAGAAGAATTCCTGCGCAAAAAGGGATTGCTGGATTAAGGGGGTATCAGACACGCCTTACCCCATGGTTACAAAAAAGTGTGTAATTTACAGAGAGCATCTTTCATGTTAGAGTGTGGCTGAGGGAATGGGGACCGGCAGTATGCGCATTTCCAGAGGTAACAGGAAGAAATATGAAGGGAATATGAGAGGAGGAATTTTCATGAGGGATGCAGAAACAACCATAGGGAATCTGGCGGATAAACAGACCGTGGCCTTTATAGGAGCGGCGGATGAGGAGGGATTTCCCGTTGTCAAGGCCATGCTGGCGCCGCGGAAACGGGAGGGGATAAAGGTGTTCTATTTTACCACCAATACCTCATCCAGACATACAGCGCAGTACCGTGAGAATCCGAAGGCCTGTATCTATTTCTGCGACAGGCGCTTCTTCCGGGGGGCCATGTTAAAGGGAACCATGGAGATACTGGAGGACAGCGAAAGCAAGGAAATGATATGGCGTGAAGGAGATACCATGTATTATCCGGGAGGAGTCACGGACCCGGATTACTGTGTGATGCGTTTTACGGCTGTCTCAGGAAGGTTTTACAGCAATTTTCACTCAGAGGATTTTGAGGTGTAGGCAGAAAATACGTTGTGCCGCCGATACGTCATCCGTCATCTCTGGGGCGGTGTCCGTGACTTAAGAAAGGCCTGGTCTCTGTCAGCTTTTGCAGGGCAGAGGCCCTTTTTTGATCAAAAGGACCGGAGCCAGACGCAGCGGGCCGGCCGGTGAATGCAGATATGCCAATATGCAAAGGCTGCTTTTATCCCCTATTTTATCCGGTATTTTATCCGATATGGGATTACCATGTGATTTTTGCGTAATGTTTGCAGATGATTCCCAGGAAATGTTTGCAGGTGATTCACAGGTGATTTCCGGGTAATGTTCTTCTTGACAAAACTGGAATATCTGGTTATTATGATATTATCAAAAAGATAATAATTAAAAGATAATAACTGTAAAATAATATCTATCCGGTAATAACTGCCTGAGGACAACAGACAATGTCAGCCCCAGGGATTTACTGCAATGCAGCACAATGGCGGATTACACGGATTTCACAGTTTTCACAGGGAGGTAAAACACAATGGTATATACATGGGAAGCACTTAAAAAAGCATACATTGCAGGCCAGCATTTTAAATTTTTATTTTTCTGGGGACACACCCCATCAGCAGACGGGCTTATCACGGAAGCATGTCTGAGCCAGTGGTGGAAATGCAGCTTCACGGCAGACGGCACAGTTTATTCCTGCGCAGAGCAGTTTATGATGGCGGAAAAGGCCAGAATGTTCGGTGACAGGGACATGCTGGGGAACATTATGGAGGCCAGGGAGCCAAAAGCCATGAAAGCCTATGGGAGGGCAGTGAAGAATTTTGACAAGGAAACCTGGGATGCCGCCTGCTATGAACTGGTGCGCGAAGGGAATATGGCAAAATTTTCCCAGAATCCGGAGCTGTGGGAGTTTTTAAAATCCACCAGGAAACGGATTCTGGTGGAGGCCAGTCCAAGGGACCGTATCTGGGGAATCGGTATGGGAAAGAACAACCCGGACGCAGAGTGTCCGCTGAAATGGAAGGGCAGCAACCTGCTGGGGTTTGCCCTGACAGAGGCCAGGGATTTGCTGCTTGAAAAAGAGGAGGGGATGGACTGATATGGGAGAAAAGAAAGAAAACACTCCCTGTCTGCGGGACAGGAACGGTCTGACAGAAGAAGAGTTTCTGAAAAGCTACAATCCCGGTCATTATGCCCGCCCGTCAGTGGCGGCGGATATGGCCATTTTCACGGTGACGGACCAGGAGGAATCCAATTACAGGAAGCTTCCGGAAAAGAACCTAAGCATTCTCCTGATTCAGAGGGGAGGTCATCCCTATCTGGGATGCTGGGCCCTGCCGGGCGGTTTTGTGAGGCCGGAGGAGACAACGGAGCAGGCAGCCAGAAGAGAGCTGAGAGAAGAAACCGGACTGGATTATGGGTATATGGAACAGCTGTACACGTTCAGTGAACCGGGAAGGGATCCCAGAACCTGGGTCATGAGCTGTTCCTATATGGCATTGGTGGACTGCAGCCGGCTTACGATACAGGCCGGTGATGACGCCGACAATGCCAGATGGTTCCGCATTTCCTACAGGCTGACCGATGAACACCGGGATTACAGGCGCAGCCAGGATACCGGGCTGGTGGAGTCAGTGGAACATATACAGCACTATGAACTTAAATTATGGACGGATGATACGGTACTTTGTTCCGGAATTGAGAAGATAACCAGGAAAAACAGACAGGCAGAGACCGTGGAATATAAGATAACGGATAACCGGGGGCTGGCATTTGACCACGCCAGAATCATATCCTGCGCCCTGGAAAGGCTTCGCGGAAAGGTGGAATACACGGGATTGGCCCTGCATCTGATGCCGCAGGAATTTACCCTGACACAGCTGCAGCAGGTATATGAAGTGATTCTGGACAAATGCCTTCTGAAGCCTGCGTTCCGCCGCAAGATAGCTTCTCTGGTGGAGGAAACCGATTCCTTTACGGAACGGGAAGGCCACCGCCCCTCGCGCCTTTACAGGAGGAAATGGGAGGAATTTTAAGATATGGACAGAAAAGCAATTGCAAGACAGACATTGGACATTATGGAAAAGGGCTGGTATGAGACAGAGGGAACGGTGGTGGAAATCAGAGCCCGCCAGCAGGAGTCAGTGAAGAAAAGCGTGCTTTTTACGCCGGAACAGGGGGAGCGGCTGCTGGAGCAATATGAGACGGTTACTAAAAAGACAGCAAAATATAAGTGCTGTACATGGAATTGTTCCACAGTGGATGCCATTCTTAAGCTGGCAGGAGAGAATCAGTGCAGATGCGCTGTCCTTAATTTTGCCAGCGCCAAGAATCCGGGCGGCGGATTTATAAACGGAGCCATGGCCCAGGAGGAAAGCCTGGCTGCCAGCAGCTGCCTCTATAAAACACTTACGGCCCACGAAACGTATTATAGGATGAACCGGGCATGCAGTACCATGATTTATACAGATCACGCCATATTTTCGCCGGATGTGGTGTTTTTCCGGGACGGAAGGTTTGGCCTGCTTAAGGAACCTGTGGAAGCGTCTGTGCTCACCCTTCCGGCTGTCAATATGGGGCAGGTGATCCTGAAGGGGGAAGACAGGGCTTTAGCAGAGCAGTCCATGAAGCGCCGCATGAAGCTGGCCCTTGCCATCTTTGCCTCCCGGGGCTGCCGAAACCTGATACTGGGCGCCTACGGATGCGGCGTGTTCCGCAATGATCCGGTTAAGGTGGCGGGCTGGTGGAAGGAGCTTTTGGAGCAGTATTTTCCCGGTGACTTTGACACCATTGTATACGCGGTTTTGGACCGCTCCGCCACCCAGGCGTGTTACAGGGCATTCCGGGATATCTGAAATGTGTGCATGACAGCTGCAGCAGTACCTATTGACTTTTAAAATGAGCCGTAGTATACTTGTCCCAACAATGAAAAGGGGTGCTGGAGTGGAATCCGGCTGAGATGGAATATGTTCTGAACCCTGATACCTGATCTGGATAATGCCAGCGTAGGAAGCCTGCAGAAGATGTGAATTTTTGTAAGTTTTATCCCGCCCGGACTATCCGGACGGGATTTTTTATTCCGTATGATTTGAAGAGAAAAGGAGAAATAATATGAACGCAAGCGTAGCAATCCAGTCACTTCCCAAGGCAGCAAATGACGAAGAATTAATCCGTATCGTGGACCAGGTCATCGACTACATCAAGAGTACGGGGTTAAACTATTATGTAGGTCCCTTTGAGACAACCATTGAAGGGGATTATGACCAGCTGATGGATATTGTAAAAGAGTGCCAGCATATTGCGGTCAGGGCAGGGGCGCCCTCAGTGGCTGCATACATTAAGGTTTCTTACCACCCCGAAGGAGATGTGCTTACCATTGAAAAGAAAGTCACCAAGCATCACCAGTAAACTGTGGTCTGTTTCAGCCATTCTCGCCATCCTTATCCTGTGGCAGCTTTCTGTATCCCTTGGTCTGGTGGAGGGATTTATGCTGCCTTCACCGGTCCAGGTAGCAGAGGCGTTTATAAAGGAATTCCCGGCCCTTATGGAGAATGCCAGGATTACACTGACCGAGGCAGGGATGGGACTTGTTTTGGGAATTGCCACGGGCTTTGGGGCGGCCGTGCTGATGGACCGGTTTGACAAGGCATACAAGGCATTTTATCCCATCATTGTACTGACCCAGACAGTGCCGGCTGTGGCCATTGCGCCTCTTCTGGTACTGTGGTTTGGCTATGAAATGACTCCCAAGGTCATACTCATTGTGATTACCACTTTTTTCCCCATAACGGTGGGGCTGCTCACCGGATTCAGGGCAGCGGACCCGGATGCTGTGAACCTGCTAAAGGCCATGGGAGCGGGCCGGTTCCAGATATTTTGCTATATCAAGCTGCCGGGTGCCATGGGCCAGTTCTTTTCCAGTCTCAAGATATCAGCCTCCTATGCAGTGGTGGGAGCCGTGATTTCTGAGTGGCTGGGCGGATTTGGCGGACTGGGCGTATACATGACAAGGGTTAAGAAGGCATTTTCCTTTGACAAGATGTTCGCGGTGATTTTCCTGATATCGGCCATCAGTTTAATTCTGATGTGGGCCGTGGAACTACTTCAGAAAAAATGTATGCCATGGGAAACCAGTCAAAAACAGAAATAGAACATGGAACAGATATCCGGCGTTTCATTAAGAGGAGAGATTGAAAATGAAAAATAAGTGCGCAAGTATGCTGCTGGCCTCCCTGTGCCTGGGCGTACTTCTCACCGGGTGCGGCAAGGCTCCGGATTCAGGAGAGAATACCACCCCTGTCCAGGCGGCGAAACAGGATGTAAGAAAGCTGACATTTGTCCTGGACTGGACGCCTAACACCAACCACACAGGCATCTATGTTGCCCGGGAAAAGGGCTATTTTAAGGATGCCGGCCTGGAGGTGGAGATTGTGCAGCCGCCGGAAAACGGGGCAGAGGTGCTGGCTGCCTCCGGAAAGGCTCAGTTTGCGATGTCCTTCCAGGACAGCCTGGCGCCGGCGTTTTCAGGGGATAATCCCCTTCCGGTGACAGCTGTGGCAGGCGTCATACAGCACAATACATCGGGCATTATATCCAGAAGGGGCGAGGGTATGGACCGCCCAAAGGGACTGGAGGGGAAAAAGTATGCCACCTGGGACCTTCCTGTGGAAAAGGCGACCATTAAGGATGTGATGGAAGCAGACGGAGGGGATTTTGATAAGGTGGAACTCATTCCCAGCACCGTGACGGACGAGGTGACGGCGCTGAAGACAAAATCCGTGGATGCCATATGGATTTTTTATGCATGGGCAGGAGTCAAGACAGAGCTGGAAGGTCTGGAAACTGACTACTTTGCGTTTGCGGACTTGGATCCTGTATTTGATTTTTATACGCCGGTTATCATAGCCAACAATACATTCCTCGCAGAGGAGCCGGAGACAGCCAGGGCGTTTCTGGACGCTGTCAGCAGGGGATACGAGTTTGCGATAGAACATCCCCGTGAGGCAGGGGAGATCCTGTGCAAGGCAGCTCCGGAGCTGGACCCGGATCTGGTAAAAGCCAGTCAGGAATACCTGGCGGACAAGTACCAGGCGGATGCGCCCCAATGGGGATATATTGACCAGGAGCGCTGGGATGCATATTACGCATGGCTGAATGAAAAAGGGCTTACGGAAACGCCCATTGAGGCGGGAACAGGATGTTCCAATGAATACCTTCCGTAAGGCCGGGGACGGCAGTGCTGTGCCAGGAGGAGAACATGGAGCAACTAAAGGTAGAGGGAATCTCAAAATCCTTTGACGGGGAGCCGGTGCTGGCGGATATATCCATCACCCTGAATAAGGGGGAGCTGGTGTCTCTGCTGGGAATCAGCGGAGGCGGAAAGACCACCCTTTTTAACATTATTGCTGGTCTGTCAAGGCCGGACACAGGGCATGTCCTTCTGGACGGAGAGGACGTAACCGGATGCCCCGGGCGGGTGAGTTATATGCTGCAGAAGGACCTGCTCCTTCCCTACCGGACCATAGAGGACAATGTGGCCCTTCCTCTGATTGTAAAAGGAATGAAGAAGAGGAAGGCACGGGAGGCTGCCTTTCCCTATTTCCGGCAGTTCGGCCTGGAGGGCACCCAGAAAAAGTATCCGGCCCAGTTGTCCGGGGGCATGCGCCAGAGGGCGGCTCTGCTTCGGACGTATCTGTTTTCCGGCAGCGTGGCCCTGTTGGATGAGCCATTTTCCGCACTGGATATGCTGACCAAAAAATCCGTCCATAACTGGTATCTGAAGGTGATGGACGAAATCCATCTGTCCACCCTGTTTATTACCCACGACATTGACGAGGCCATATTGCTGTCCGACCGGATTTACCTGCTGACAGGCAGGCCCGGAAGGATAACGGAGGAACTTATCATAAAAGAGACAAAGCCCAGGGACAGGGATTTCGGCCTTACGGAAGAATTTCTGGAATATAAGAGGCATATACTGAGACATCTTGAAACCACCGCCTGAAAAATGAGGAGCCATGATAATGGTTCCTTATTTTATTGCGGTATTTTTAATCCGGCATTTTACGATAAGGTTGACGGGGACAGGTAAAGAAGATTATAATTAATATATTTCAATGAAAAGCTGCGTGCGGAAAAGAGGTACTTGCATGAGTACGAAAGGAAGCAGTGAGAAGACAAGCATCTATATCATAGACAGGGATTACAGGCTGGTGCATTTCAACGATGCCCTGAAGCGGCGGTTTAAGGATGTGCGCTGCGGTGACGTCTGTTATGAGAAGCTGTGCGGAGAGGACCGGCCCTGCCAGGGCTGTCCGCTGAATCGGGATTCGGACGGGGCTGTCATGTTTTATAATAAAGCGATCCAGCAGTGGGTGGAGGTGAGTTCCGGGAACATGGACTGGCCGGGCCTGGGGCCCTGCCGGGTGATTCTGGTGCGGGAAATCAATGAGGGCAACAAGAATCTCTTTTACAATCTTACCAGTATTTCTGCCTATGACGAATTGTTTGAGTTGAATTTTACCAGGGACTATTATAAGATACTGTACCATCAGGAAGGAAAGTATGTGATTCCTGCGCCGGAGGGAACCTTAAGCTCCATGGTGCAGGAGGTATCGGAACATATGATTCACCCGGAGGACGCCCGGCGTTTTTTGGAATTCTGGGAGCCGGGGCGCATTGCATCGTGCCTGTCGGACCAGCACGCAAGCCGTATCCTTAAAGGTGAGTTCCGCAAACGGAAGGTGGATGGAACCTGGTGCTGGGTGGCGCAGATTGTGGTGCCTATTTTAAGCGGCGCTGAGGACGAGGACATCGTCATGTGCTTTATCCAGGACATCGACGAACAGAAACGCAGGGAAGAATCCTTGGCCCTGGGAAATCAGTTGACAGAGGAGGGCTTAGATCCCATTACCGGACTTTGCAGGAGGCCGGTGTTTTTCAGGCAGTCGGCTGCCTTTCTTAAACATGTGAAAAATCCTGAAGATTACTGCCTTATGGCTATTGATATTGAGCATTTCAAGCTTTTTAATGACTGGTACGGACAGGAGGCGGGGGACCGCCTTCTGGCCATGATAGGAGAACTTCTGAACAAGACGCAGTCGGAGGAGGGCGGCCTTGCCGGATATATGGGCGGAGACGATTTCGTTATACTTCTACCTGATTCGCCTGCTGTCCTGCGCAGGCTGCAGGAGGAGATAACCAGGTATATGAAGGAGGCGGTACAGCCGGATTCCTTCCGGCCTTTGGCATCTATGGTATTGACGGCGGGGGCCTTGCTGTCAGCAATATGTACGACCTGGCTGTTATAGCCCTGTCGTCTGTGAAGGGCAATTACGCCCAGAGGGTCAGCCGGTATGACAGCCGCATGAAGCAGAAGCTGGAGGAGGACCACAGGCTTCTCTCTGAGATACAGCGGGCCCTGGAAAACGGCGAGATTACCTTCTATGCCCAGCCCAAGTGCAACATGAGGACAGGAAAGATTGTGGGGCTTGAATCTCTGGTGCGCTGGAATCACCCGGAGCGGGGCCTCATAGCTCCGGGGGTGTTCATCCCGCTTTTGGAGAATAATGGTCTGGTGACAAAGCTGGATCTGTATGTCTGGGAGGAAGTCTGTAGAAATGTAAAGAAATGGATAGACAGCGGCCGCAAACCGGTCCCCATATCGGTCAACGTATCCAGGATAGACATATATACCCTGAACGTGACCCGTGTATTCCAGGAACTCATCAGCCGTTACTGCCTGGATCCAAGGCTTATAGAGATCGAAATTACGGAGAGCGCCTATGTGGAGGAGTACAAGGTTATAACAGCCGTGGTGGAGGAACTGCGGTCCGCGGGCTTTACCGTGCTGATGGATGATTTTGGCAGCGGTTACTCCTCCCTTAACATGCTTAAAGATGTGAATGTAGATGTCCTGAAAATTGATATGAAATTTCTGGACATGGACCACGAAAGCGTGGGGTAAGGGCATGGGAATCCTGGAGGCAATCACCCGCATGGCCAATATTGTGGGCATCCGTATGATTGCAGAGGGGGTTGAGAGCAAAGAGCAGATGGAGCTGCTTCAGGATATGGGCTGCACCTATGGACAGGGATATTATTTCTACCATCCCATGCCCATTGAGGTTTTTGAGCAGATCCTGTCAGATGAGGCCAACATTGACTTCAGGGGAATCAAGGCGCGACAGATTGAGCGAATCCGCCTTCAGGAGCTGATGAACGGGGACATGGTGAGCGATGCCATGATGAACAACATATTGGGCGCTGTTGCATTTTACGACCTATACGATGGAAGGCTGGAGCTGCTTCGGGTCAATGAGCAGTACTGTTCCGTCACCCGGACCACAGGCATGGACCTGGAGGAGGTGCGCAAAACCATTCTGGGCACCGTATTTGAAGATGACCGGGACCAGGTGATGGAAATATTCAGCCGGGCCAGGCAGAATCCTATAAAGGGGGCGGAGGGGGAACTGCGCAGCAGGCGGGGGGACGGCACCTCCATGTGGATGCATCTGAGGGTATTCTTCCTCAGGGAGCAGGACGGCCACTGGCTTTACTACGGGGCCATAAGCGACATATCCCAGCAAAAGCAAAGGGAGCAGCAGCTGGAGGCCTCCCAGCGCGCCCTGTCATCCGCGGTACATATATCAGAAAAGGACGAGTCCTTCATGACGCTGACCGAAGAGAACCGCAGGGCCGCAGCCGCCATCTTTGCCCAGATGACGCCCGGAGGCATGATAGGAGGCTACTGCGAGGAAGGATTTCCGCTGTATTTTGCCAATCATGAGATGGTAAAGCTGCTGGGCTATGAAACCTTTGAGGAGCTGTCAGAGGCAATCCGGGGAAAGGTGGTCAATACCATCCATCCTGATGACCGGCAGCGGGTGGCGGCAGACATAGGCCCGCGATATTACACCGGCCTGGAATACACCACCACCTACCGCATGCCCAAGAAGGACGGCACCTGGTTCTGGACCCTGGACAAGGGCCGTGTCATCGAGGCGGAGGACGGCCGCCTGGCCATCATCAGCGCATGCACGGACATCTCTGAGAGCATGGAAGCCCAGCGCCTGTTAAGGGAGCGCAACAGCGCTCTGGCCAGGGAAAATGCAGAGTTAAACATTCTCAACAACGACATGCCCGGCGGATACCACCGCTGCGCCAGGACAAAGGACTTTGACTTCACTTATATCAGCAGCCGTTTCCTTGAGATATTTGGTTACAGCCGGCAGCAGATAAAGGATCTGTTTGACAACAAATTTATCAACATGATACATCCGGAGGACCGCCGGAGAGTCACCGGAGAGGTAGACTGCCTGGCCTGCCAGGTAAGCTGCGGCATCATGGTTTACCGCATGCAAAGCTCACGGGGCTACATCTGGATTATGGACCAGACCAACTACCTGATTTACGAAGACAGGGAATACCTTCAGGGAGTGGTCACCGATCTTTCCGAGCTTCAGAGAATCATGGATTCAACCAAATCAATCAAACTGCCGTGACGCAAAAGACGGACCATCAGCTGTATGCCGATAGTCCGTCTTTTCCATACTCTCCCCAAAAGAACATGGCTGGTAATGAATTTTTTTACCAATGTTGTATTCATGCCCTCTGTCCGCTATAATGGTTAATGAACTAACAACCACGATGTAAGCGCAGACGAAACCCAACAGAAAGAGACAGCCCGTTTAACCAGCCTTATCCGCACAAGCGTACAGCATATCAGCCCACAGCCATAAAGGCAGAAGGAGACAACAGCCATGATTCTATATTTTTCAGGAACAGGAAACAGTGAATATACCGCGAAAAGAATCAGAGAAGAGACAGACGACAATATCATGAATCTGGGAGAGAAAATACGCAGCCGCGACTTTTCAAGCATACACTCAGACACCCCGTGGGTTGTGGCCGCCCCCACCTATGCGTGGAGAATTCCCCGCATTCTGCAGGAATGGCTGGAAAAAACAGAACTAACCGGAAACAGGACCATATACTTCGTAATGACCTGCGGCGGAAACATTGGAAACGCAGGCAGATACCTAAAAAAGCTAACCGACGCAAAAGGCCTCAACTATGCGGGCTGCGCCCAGATAATCATGCCTGAAAATTACATTGCCATGTTCGCCACTCCCACCCAGGAAGAAGCAGCCGGAATAATCCGCGGTTCCCTGAGGGCAATAGACGAAGCCGCCCGGCAAATCAAGGACAGCAGGCCATTCCCCCAGCTTCCCATAACACGAAAAGACAAAATCAACAGCAGCATAGTAAACATCCTCTTTTACCCAATGTTCGTCCACGCCAAAAAGTTCCAGGCAACCAGCGCCTGCACATCCTGCGGCAAATGCGCCGTTATCTGCCCCTTAAACAACATCCGTCTGACAAACGGAACCCCGGTCTGGGGAAAAAACTGCACCCACTGCATGGCCTGCATAAACCGCTGTCCAAGCCAAGCCATCGAATACGGAAAACACACCCAAACCCTCCCCCGCTACACCTGCCCCAAAAGCATATAATGAAAATAAACCAAGCCCTATTTAATCCCACCCGCAAGCGTGGAAGCGCCAGCGGACATGAGAAAGAATAAGCTGGAAAAGGTGTGGGGGACGGGCGGGGAGTTTTGGGGAATTTTACCAAGGGATTACAGCCCCCTCTCCTGGCTTAGAGACTGTTCCCGAGGGAACCATGAGCCAAACCTCCCCGCCCGTCCCCCACGCCTTTTCCCGACTCAAATCCCCCGTCCGCGTACCTTCCACCTTACAAATCCAACTTCAAATCCCCATCCTTTATCCACCCCATCCTGCGCAGTACCTCCCCAAACACAAAGGTCAGCACAGCAGGAAGCAGGAAGCACACCAGAAGGATGCCCACCCACATACTGGTTCCGCCGCCCATGGCCGTATATACGCCGATGGGGCCTACCAGCCCGCAGGTACCCATGCCGGACCCGGCCGGGATGTTTTCCAGGCGGAATACCATGGTGGCTATGGGGCCGGTAATCATGGATGCCAGTGTGGGAGGTATCCAGATACGGGGATTGAGTACAATATTGCCCATCTGCAGCATACTGGTGCCCAGGCCCTGGGCCATCAGTCCGCCGATTTTATTTTCGCGGTAGCTCATAACGGCAAATCCAATCATCTGGGCGCAGCAGCCGGCTGTGGCAGCACCTCCGGCCAGTCCGTCCAGGGACAGGGCAATGCAGATGGCAGCGCTGCTGATGGGAAGGGTCAGGGCAATGCCGATAAGAGCTGACACCAGGATCCCCATAATGAAGGGCTGCATTTCCGTGGCTGTCTTTACCAGATTTCCGAACCAGTTCATGAACCCGGCCACGCCTGGTCCCACGAACTGGGCCACCAGCACACCGGAGATAATGGTGATGCCGGGCGTTACGATGATATCAAGACGTGTTTCCTTGGATACAATCTTGCCCAGTTCAGCCGCCACAATGGTGGCGACCAGGGCGCCCACAGGACCTCCCAGGGCATTGCCCGCGATGCCTACCGTGGCAGCGGAAAACAGCACCAGCTGAGGTGCCTTTAAGGCGTGGGCAATGGCGATGCCCAGGGCTGCGCCGGTAGCGCTTTTGGCATAGTCGGCAATGACATTGAAAATTTCTATCTGGAACTGCTGGCCCAGGGTACCGAAGATGGTGCCGATGAGAAGGGAAGCAAACAGGCCGAAGGCCATGGCTCCCAGGGCGTCAATCAGATAGGTCTGCACCGTGATGTTTACATTTTTCCGTTTCAGGAATTCTTTCACACTTGATTTTGCCATACTCATATTCTCCCTTTATGGGGCTGAGGAATGTATCGGAATTTATACGCTCCGGAGCCTTTATTTTGTTAGGGATTTTATCACATATTTATAAAAATGCAAGGTTTTTGACTAAAATCGCATTTTTTGTTAAAATATTAACAGATTGCAAAATAATACTGTGTGGGATATAATGGTATGAACAGGGGATATTAACCTGGAAATGAGGTGGACGTTATCGAATTCCAGATTTTATATACACTGCAGGAACTTCGCACGCCTTTGGTAGACGGGCTTATGGTGTTCATTACCTCTCTGGGCGACCACGGATGGTTCTGGATCCTTATGGGTGTCCTGCTTTTTTCATTTCCCAGGACCAGGATATTAGGCGGATGTATGCTTATATCCATAGCAGCCGGATTTCTCCTGGGCAATGTAATGCTTAAAAATATAGCGGCCAGGCAGCGTCCCTGCTGGCTGGATCCTTCCGTGGAACTGCTGGTCGCTGTTCCAAAGGATTTCTCCTTTCCATCGGGGCATTCCCTGGTGAGCTTTGAGGGAGCGGTCTGCATCTTCCTTTTTAACAGGAAATGGGGGATTCCGGCCCTGATGCTGGCGGTGCTTACCGCGTTTTCCAGGCTGTATCTCTTTGTACATTTTCCAACGGATGTGCTGGCGGGAATTGTCATGGGAACCGTAATCGCGTGGTCCGTGGTGAGAACAGCGAAAAGGCGGATGAAAAAAACGGACCGGATGTCAGGGAAACCATGACATGGCGGCAGGCCGGACAACGGATATGGCTATAGAATGACAGAATGAAAGACAGGTGGAAGTTATGTTGGAACGCGCTCCGGGAATTTTTGAAGTGGAGCTTCACAGCAATCAGAAAAGCATTGATGAGATTAAGATATTCCTTATTCCGGGAAAGGATGGGGAGAGAAGCCTGATGGTGGACGCGGGCTTTCGCAGCAGGACGTGTCTGCACGTCATGGAAGAGGCGCTGGGAAAACTGGGAATCACCTATGACAGGCTGGATATATTCCTGACCCACAAGCATCATGACCACTGCGGTCTGGCCAGCGAGTATGCGGCCAGAGGCGCGAGGCTGTTCATGAATCCCCAGGAAGACAGGCATTGCTATGACTGTCTGTACTATAACCACAGCCATGGATCCACGGAGGACCAGCCCCAGGTGCTGCAAAGCGTCGGGGTGACAGAGGATGGGACGCCGGAGATATGGAACATGTTTATGGAAGTAAACCAAAGGATCCGGGAGAACAGGGGATGGGAATTCGAGATTCCGGGATATCCCTATACGCCGGTCAGTGAGGGACGGATTCTGAGCTATGGGGATTATGACCTGGAGACAGTGGGGCTTAAGGGACATACCTACGGGCAGATGGGGCTGTACGACCGGAACCATAAGATACTTTTTTGCGCGGACCAGGTCATTGACGGCATTGTGCCCATTGTGGGCACCACCTATCCCGACGAGCATCTGCTTAAGGGGTATTTTGACTCTCTGGAAAAGCTGAAGCACCAGTATGTGGACTGCCTGATTCTTCCGGCTCACAAGGAGCCCATCCGGGATGTGAAGCGGGTGGTGGACCGGATTGTCTTTGCCTATCTGGATAAGACGGATTTGATCAAGCATATCCTGGACCACGGCCACCACAGGATGACCACCAAGGAGGTGGCGTGTCTGGCTTACGGTATAGACCATGTGCCCAGGGACCAGTCTGAGTTCATCAAGCTTAAGATGGTCATAAGCAAGACCTTTTCCTGTCTGGAATACCTGTATGATGAGGATTTTGCCATCCGTACCCTGGAGAACGGTACCTATTACTGGGAAGCGCCGTAATAAGCCGCGGAGGAAGATGTCAAAAAAGTGCTTGCATATCTTCATATATAGTGTATAGTAGAAGGTACAATAAAAACAGAAGCAGAGTAGGTATATGTGCGTTAAGTGCCGGCTGGACAGGGAGTTGTCAGCTGGACGAAAGAGGATTCCCAAAGGGAAACTGTCTGCGGTACATATGCCGCATCCCGCTGCAACAGAGATAGATGGAGCGGCCTGTTTTATGTGCAGCCGGTTTACGCCGGCCAAAAGCGTGTGTGAAAATCAATGATACAGCACGTTCTCGCACAGGGAAGCCATGTCCGGGCATAATGATGCACCGGATGGGTTTTCGGGGCCGTTTTTTGTATGCCAGGAAGAAAGGTTCCTGCACCTGCCATTGTATATCTCCGTTTGTAGTCCGTGAAATCTGCAAAGGAGGTAATGAATCATGAAGAAATTAGCAGAACTGTTCGGCAGCTCGTCCCGGGAGCTTAAGAGTGTCAGGACCATCACTGTGTGCGCCATGCTGGCGGCAGCGGCAATCATCCTGGTAAATTTCCGCATCGAACTGACGAACACCCAGAGAATCGGTTTTTCCGGCATACCCAACCAATTAGTGGCCTATCTGTTTGGCCCCGCAGTCAGCTGTCTGTTTGCGGGGGCGCTGGATATCATCAAGTATCTCATCAAGCCGGTGGGGGCCTTCTTTCCCGGCCTGACCCTGGTGACCATGCTGGCTGGCCTGATTTACGGGTTTTTCTTTTATAAGAAACCATTAAAGCTGACCAGGGTGCTGGCGGCCCATTTTCTGGTCTGCCTGGTGTGCAATGTGATTCTCAATACCCTGTGTCTCAGCATCCTGTACGGGCAGGCATTCATGATACTCCTGCCTCCCAGGGTCATACAGAACATAGTGAAATGGCCCATTGATTCCTTTATTTTTTTCAATGTGGCCAAGATGCTGGAGATGTCCGGCGTGTTCCGGGTGGTCAGAGGAAGCAGGGCAGCCGTACAGCGGTAGCAGGAAGAGGCAGCAGAAACCGGCAGCCGCCAGGAGAAGATTAAAAGTTATTTATTTAACGGGTGAAGCATTTAACGAGAGCAGAGAGGGACAGATACCGGTTGTCCCTCTCTGTTTACAGCAAAATGCCCTCGGGATTCAGGTATGAACCTGTCCCGGGGGCATTTTGCTGTCAGGTGGTCCGGGCAGGTCAGAACAGTCCCTGAGAATTGCCGGTTTGTCCTGTTAATTTTGCGACGGGCTGTTTTGCAAAAAGTACACCGGCTCTGTTGATTCCCCTGTATGGCTGTGCTATGATTGGGGCTGCAAAAATGAGATGAGAGCAGTTTAGAGGAGGAATCATGCCATGGCAGTTCATGTAATCGACGAAGCCAACCGTTGTCTTCAGTGTAAGAAACCCATGTGTCAGCAGGGATGCCCAATCCACACCCCCATACCAGCCATGATTAAGGCCCTGAAAGAGGGGGGACTGGAGGAGGCAGGGGCCATGCTGTTTTCCAACAACCCCATGTCACTGGTGTGTTCCCTTGTATGCAATCATGAGCGGCAATGCGAGGGCCACTGTGTCCTGGGAAGGAAGGGGCAGCCGGTTCATGTGAGCAGCATAGAGAATTATATATCGGACACATGCCTGGAGCGTATTGACGTCCAGTGCCAGCCAAAGAATGGGAAAAAGGTGGCTGTTATCGGGGCGGGGCCTGCGGGTATCACAATCGCCATCCTTCTGACAAAGAAGGGGTACAGTGTAACCATCTTTGACTCCAGGGACAAGATTGGCGGCGTACTGCAGTATGGCATACCGGAATTCCGTCTGCCCAAGGCGATACTGGAGCGCTATAAGAAAAAGCTTCTGTCCATGGGAATCAGGATTCGTCCCAATACCACCATAGGAGGGGCTCTGGAAATCAAGGACCTGTTCCGGGACGGATATGAGAGCATCTTCATCGGCACCGGCGTATGGCGTCCCAAGAAGCTGGGAATCAAGGGAGAATCCCTGGGAAATGTGCATTTTGCCATTGATTACCTGGCTAATCCGGATGCCTACGACTTAGGGGACAGGGTGGCTGTCATCGGAGTGGGCAATTCCGCCATGGACGTGGCCAGGACCGTCATCCGAAAAGGGTCCCACCATGTGACCCTCTATGCCAGGGGAAGCCATTCGGACGCCAGCCTTCATGAGACGCAGTATGCCATGCTGGACGGAGCTAAATTTGAGTTCAGCAGGAATATTGTGGAAATCAATGACAACGGGCCTGTATTTCAGCAGATACTGTATGATGAGGAAGGCAATGTGACGGGGTATTCCGGGGAAAAAGAGCAGGTTTACGCTGACTCTGTTATTATTTCCATCAGCCAGGGGCCAAAGAGCAAGCTGGTCAATACCACAGAGGGGCTGAAGGCCACCAGAAACGGCCTTCTGCAGACGGACGAACAGGGGGAGACAACAGTGGAGGGAATCTTTGCCTCCGGCGATGTGGTTCTGGGAGCCAAGACCGTGGTGGAGGCAGTGGCCTATTCCAAGACCGTGGCGGATGCCATGGATGCCTATATGAAGGAAAAAGCCGGTAAAGAAAAAAATGAAAAAGACGGGAAAGGACTGGCAGGCCGGGAATAACCGTGGTAAAATAGGACTTGAAAACGTTTGCAAAGGAGAAGGGTCCATGAAACTGAATACAGGCATGAGATGCCATGATTTATGTCCGAAGATGGAAATGGAGAAGCTGTTTGCCCAGGTAAGGGAACATGATATCCGTCAAATCCAGCTGGCATTCGGAAAGTCCATCAGCGATTATGATTTTACCGCAGGCCATTACAGCTCCGGTTTTGCCCGGACCATTGCCCGGGAGCTGGAGAAGAACCAAATCCATGTGGCTGTGCTGGGCTGCTATATCAATCCTGTCAATCCCATTGAATCCATACGCCAGGCAGAGGTGGCGCGTTTCATCGAACATATGAAATATGCCAGAATCATAGGGGCTGATATGGTGGGAACCGAGACAGGACGCCTGGATCCGGATTTCAGGGTCACAGAGGAATCCTATACAGAGGACGCCTACCAGCTGCTTTTAAGGAGCATGAGGGAGATCGTGGCTGCGGCTGAGAAGCTGGGAGTTATTGTAGGTGTGGAGGGCGTATTTAACCACACGCTGTACAGCCCTGCCCGGATGAAGCGGTTCCTGGAGGACATTGATTCCCCCAATGTGGAGGTGATACTGGACGCCGTGAATCTGATCCACCCCGAACAGGCGGAGCCGGAGGCACAGAAAGAGGTTATTGACAGGGCTTTTGCATATTACGGCGACCGCATAGGCGCCCTTCATGTAAAGGATTTTGTCTTTGACGGCCAGGAACAGCTGTTCCGCCATGTGGGTGACGGCCTTTTCCAGTATGAACCCCTTATGAGGCATGTAAAGGAGAGGAAGCCCCATATTGCCATGCTGTTGGAGAATTCCAGCAGGGAGCGGTATCATGAAGATGTGAAGTTCTTACAGACGATTTACGATCAGGTGTAGATATGGAACACCCCAAAGCTGATAAAAAGGCTTTGGGGTGTCTTTTGATATAGGATATCCGGCTCTGTCCGTCAGATGCGGATACAATCAGGCATTGGCTCCCAGCTCCCGTTTCATTTTCCGGAAGGAAAGAAGGAACAGTGTTACCGTGGTGCATACGGCTATGGTATCGGCAATGGGTTCTGCCACGAATACCGCAAACACTTTGTTTTCAAAGAGGTTGGGCAGAACGTAAATCAGCGGTATCAGCAGGATGACCTTCCGCAGCAGAGCCAGGAACAGGGAGGTTTTGCTGTCTCCGATGGCGATAAAGGTCTGCTGGCATGCCAGCTGGGCTCCAAAGAGCAGGGACGCGGCCATATAGATGCGGATGGACCACTCGCTGAAGGCTGTCAGGGCTGCATCCTGGGTAAAGATGCGGATATACACCATGGGCACAAACATGGCCACAGCCCAAAGTACGGTTGAGTAGGTCATACATGAGGTCAGAAGCAGCCGGAAGGTCCTGCTTACGCGGTCAAGCTTTTTGGCGCCGTAGTTAAAGCTGATAATGGGCTGGGCGCCCTGGGTCAGTCCCTGAAGGGGCAGTAGGGAGAACTGCATCACGCTTCCCATGATGGTCATGGCCCCTACTGCCACATCTCCCCCGTACTTTAAGAGGGAGGTATTAAAGCAGATATTCAGGATGCTTTCCGTGAACTGCATGACAAAAGGGGCTGCGCCCAGCGCAATGGCCGGCATGAGAATTTCCCTTTTGGGCCGCATGAAGCAGGTGCGTATTTTAAGGTAGCTCTTATTCGATATCAGGAACAGGACAACCCAGGCAGCGGAGATTCCCTGGGATATGATGGTGGCCAGGGCAGCGCCCCGAACGCCCATGTGAAACACAAACATGAGAATGGGGTCCAGGATGATGTTGCATATGGCCCCGATGAGCACGGTGTACATACCTGTCTTGGCATATCCCTGGGCATTGATAAAGGCGTTGAGTCCAAGGGCCAGCTGTACAAAAATGGTTCCCAGGGAATAAATCTGCATGTAAGCCCACCCGTACTCTATGGTATTGCCGCTGGCTCCGAACATCAGCAGGATGCGGCGGCCGAAGATAAGGAAGAAGGCAGTCAGCACAACGGCCACGGTTATAAGGGCAGTGGTACAGTTGCCCAGGATGTTTTCTGCTTCGTCCTTCCTGCCCTTGCCCAGCATGATAGATGCCCTGGGAGCGCCGCCCATGCTTACCAGGGCGGCAAAGGCGGAAATCGCCATGATAACCGGGAAGGTGACGCCTACCCCTGTAAGCGCGTTGGCGCCTTCGCCGGGCAGGTGGCCGATATACATACGGTCCACCATATTATACAGAACGTTGATGATTTGGGCTGTAATGGCCGGCAGGGCCAACTGAAAAAGAAGCTTCCCCACGCTGCCCGTGCCCAGGTCCACCTCTTTTGCTTCTTTGTTTTTCTCCATATAAATCTCAATCCTTTCGTATTTCAAAAATAGCCATTTAAATACTATATCTCGAAACCAAGGGAAAGTCAACCAGAGGGCCGGCTGGCAAAAAGCCGAAAAAACAGGCCCTGCCGGACTAAATTTACTCTGCGGGGATACCGGATCTAACCTGTATGGCCTGCTTTTTTATGCGGCAGCCGGAAAGAGAGGAGAGAACAGAACTCACCTTAATTATACATATCATACAAAAAAATAGAATAATAGCGAAAAAAACAGTATTATTTTACAGCTATATGCATAAAAATGTAATTTTATATTGACAGGAATGTCAGATAATATTATAATGCAAATAACAATACAAGTTGTAATAACAATATGTAATAATAAATTGCCAGGAGGTAACAGTATGAGAGACAAAATTGCCGGAGCCCTTTACGGGATGGCCCTGGGCGATGCCATGGGGATGCCTGCCGAGTTGTGGGGAAGAAAGAGAGTAAAGGCCTTTTTTGGACGGATTGAGGGATTCTTGGACGGACCGGCTGAGAATGATGTGGCGTTCAACTATAAGAAGGGCCAGTTCACCGACGATACGGGCCAGGCCCTTGTTCTTCTGGACTCCATTGAGTCCACTGACTATGAACCGGACACCAGAGACATTGCTCTGAGGATGCTGGCCTGGGCTGAGAAGGAAAATGCCTTTGAAAACAATATTCTGGGTCCCACCTCCAAGGTGGCCCTGGCAAATTTCAGGGATAACATCCAGGATTCCAGGATTACGGATAAGGCGCTGTCCAACGGAAGCGCTATGAGGATAGCACCCATCGGCTGCCTGTTCCGGCCGGAACAAAAGGAGGACATTGCCAGATATGTCTACCTGGTGTCAAGAGCCACACACACCAGTGATGTGACCATAGCCGGGGCTGCCATGATTGCCGAGGCTGTGAGTTCGGCTATTGTGAAGGATGACTTTGAGAAAGTAATGGAGGATGTGTTTGGGATTGAGGAGATTGGTTACGGCATGGGCTGCGAGACCTTCAGTCCAAGGCTGGGAGAGCGCTTAAGGATTGGTCTGGACATCGCCGGATCCTATAAGGGGGATGATGAGGGATTTATCCATAAGCTCTACGATGTGGTGGGTACCGGGGTAGGTATTATTGAGTCTGTCCCTGCCGCCCTTTCCGTGGCATACTATGCCCAGGATCCAAACCTGTCCTGCCTGCTCTGTGCCAACATGGCAGGTGACACAGACACCATCGGAGCCATGGCCACTGCTGTCTGCGGGGCATTTACAGGGATGGGAAGGATAAAACCGGAATACATCCGGACCCTGAGGCAGCAGAATGATGCGGACTTTGACCATTACATCCGTATACTGGAAAAGGGAAGGGAGAGATTTGCATGAAAACCCTTGTAATAGGTGCGGCCATCATTGATATTATCATGAAAATAAAGCGTCTGCCTAAAAGCGGAGAGGATATCCTGTGCAGCGAAACCGTGTCCGCGGTGGGAGGATGTGCTTACAACGTGGCAGGTACGCTGCGGGGCTTTGGCGTGGACCACGACCTTTTCGTGCCTGTGGGAAGGGGCATGTACGGGGATATGATCGCAGGCGATTTGGAAAAGCTGGGATACCAAATCCTTATCAGGGAAGAGGAGTCGGACAACGGTTACTGCCTGTGCCTGGTGGAGGAGGATGGAGAGCGCACATTTATCACGGTCAAGGGCGCGGAAGGGCGCTTCAGGCCTTCCTGGTTTGAACAGCTGTCCCAGGATGCCTACGACAGCATCTATGTGGCCGGATACCAGGTGTGCGGTACCAGCGGCGGGGTCATTTCCGATTGGATGGCGGGCGCGAAGGGCAGGATGAAGGAAAAACGCGTTTTCTTTGCCCCGGGACCGGTCATAACCGACATTGACCAGGCTGTGATGGAGCGCATCCTTTCAGTGGGTCCCATTCTCCATCTCAATGAAAAGGAAGCCTTTGATTACGCAAAGCAGCCGTCTGTGGAGGACTGCCTGAAGTACCTGTACGGCCTGAATCATAACCTTGTGGTGGTCACCATGGGAGCTTCCGGCACCATGTATTATGACGGCAGCGTGATGAGGCAGGTCCCTGCCTATAAAACACAGGTAAAGGATACCATAGGTGCAGGCGACAGCCATGTGGCTGCCATGATTGCCGGGTACTCCAAAGGGCTGGATACGGAACAATGCGTGAGGCTTGCCAACCGGGTGGCCTCGGCAATCGTTAGCATCCAGGGGCCGGTGATGACCGGGGAAATGTTTGAACAGCAGGATTTTGCGCCGTATATCCTGAACGGGTGCAGTAAACATACGAATGTGGAGGGGTAGTTTAAATGAATAAGATAAAAGAGTTCTTTCGTGATTGGAGTATATTTGAGAAAGTCTGGCTGATTTTCGTGTGTTCCCTGATGACTGTCATATGGTTTATCAACGGGGATACGCCGTTCATGCTTGTCTTAAGCCTTACAGGCAGCCTGAACCTGGTGCTGGGAGCAAAGGGCAAGGTGGCAGGACTTTATTTTGCCATCATCAACAGCGCCATGTACGCGTACCAGTGTCTGGGAATCCCGCTGTACGGCGAGGTCATGTACAATGTGCTCTACAGCATTCCGGTCAGCGCCACGGCCATCTATCTGTGGAAGAAGAACGCAACCAGCGACGGCGAGGTCAGATTCCGTACCATGACGCTTAAGCTTGTGGCAGGGGTAGCCATAGCCACAGCCGTGGGAGTCTGGGGATATTCAGAATTGTTAAAATACATGGGCGGTTCCTTTGCGTTCATGGATTCACTGACCACAGTGGTATCCGTTATAGCCAGTATGCTCTATCTGCTGCGTTATTCCGAGCAGTGGCTTATGTGGGTTATTGTCAACGCTCTGTCTATTATCATGTGGATTATGGTGTTTGTATCAGGGGACACCACGGCCCTGCTTATCATTGTAATGAAAACAGTGAATCTGCTGAATTCCCTCTACGGATACATGAACTGGAGGAAAATATCGCAGAAAACAGCGGAATGAACCCTTTTCTCTCTCCAATAAGTTGAAAGAATGTCGCTCTCAGTATATAATGATAAAAACAAAAAGAGAGCGGATTGAGGTTATTATGAGAGAGAAATTAGCCAAATATGAGCAGATCAGGCAGGATATCATACATAAAATCGAGAGCATGGAATACAGGCCCAACCAGGTCATTCCGTCGGAAAATGAACTGTGCGCATCCTATGGGGTAAGCAGGATTACAGTCAGGAAGGCCATAGACGAGCTGGTTCATGAGGGGCTGCTCTACCGAATCAAGGGAAAAGGAAGCTTTGTCAGGGACCATGGCTCGGAGGGGCTGTCGCGTATCTACAGCTTTACCGAGGCCATTCTCCATCAGGGAAAGACGCCGTCCAAAAAGCTGCTGTCACTGAAGGTGGAGGAAGCAGACGCGGATATAAGGCGAAGGATGGGGCTGGAGGAAGGGGAGGAGGTCTATGTCATCAAGAGCATTTATTATGCGGACGGCAGGCCTTACTGTATCAATACCTCTATCCTCCCCAGGAAGCTGTTTCCCAAGCTGGAGTTATTTGATTTCAACCACAACTCCCTGTATGAAGTGCTTAAATCCTTTTACCAGCTCTCCTTCACAAAGGCGCGCCAGATTTTAAACGCCACAGTGGGAAGCAGTGAGATCTACGGATATCTGGAGACTGAGCAGAACCAGCCCTTGCTCAGAATCAACGCTGCCTCATTTTGCCTGTACCATGATAATGAAACTGTATTCGAGATATATGAATCCTATATATTGACGGACATCCTCAGCTATTATGTGGAAAAATATAACACGTAAGTACGCTTCCGTTAATATATGGGCGGCAAAGCAAGAAAAGAGCGGTCCCTGTTTAAGGCAGGGGCCGCTTTTTGTGGAACAGGAGCAGAAGTCCCATGTAGCTGAAGCTCAGGAACAGAATCTGCACGGCTGTCATGATAAAGAGGGGAAGCTCCTTAAGCCAGAAGCAGGACTGGGAAAATGCCAGATACATGCCGATGGAAATCAGTAAAAGGAGCACGGGCTTAACTATCATGTTGACGGTATCCCAGCAAAAGGGTACCAGTCGCTTTACCGCCAGGAAGCTCATGAGGGCCAGGGCCAGTTCACTGACCAGCATGCCCCACAGGTATCCCAGGATACCGTATCTGGGAATGGCAAAGAGTACAAACGCCAGCCGTATGACCATGGCAAACACATTCTGGAAAAAGGTGGATGAAGTCCTGCCAAGACCGTTTAAGATGCTTCCCATGGTAGTGGCCAGGTACATAAAGGGGCACAGCCATGACAGGATGGTGATATATGTACCTGCATTCTGATCGTGGAATACGCTGACGCCCAGCTGGTTCCCAAAGATGGTAAATATGCCGATGCACAGCACACCCATATAGCAGCTGTAGCGCAGGGACATGGATATCATGGAGGAAATACGGGCCTCGTTGCCGTCGGCCTGGGCTTCGGCCACCGTGGGCAGCAGGAGCACGGCCATGGAGTTGGTGATGGCAGAGGGAAACAGGATGAAGGGCAGGGCCATGCTGGTCAGCACGCCGTATACGGACAGGGCCTCTGAGTTTGTGAGGCCGGAGCTCATCAGCCTGTTGGGGATCCATATGGCTTCCGCGCTTCCCAGGACATTTAATATCAGACGGTTTCCCATAAGGGGAAGGGCCAGAGCCATAAGGGGGGCCGCAGTGGCGCCAAAGGAAAGGGGGATGGCCGGAGCTCGGCGGGAATCCCCGTCTTTGCAGGGCGGGAAGAAGCCAAGGCAGAACACAGTGAACACGGCAGATGCCATCTCACCAATCAGGTGCCCGTATACAGCCAGGCTTACCGTAATCTGGCGTCCGGATTCCAGCCAGATGCTGGCGATGAGGAACACGGCGCCCATGCGTATGACCTGCTCCGCCACCTGGGAAAAGGCGGGGACACGGGCTTTCTGCATGCCGTAGTAGTAACCGTTGATACAGGCGTGGAGGGCTGCAAAGGGAACAGACACTGCCATCACCGGCAGATAGGGGGCGCATCTTGGTTCCAGCAGAAGCTTTTCTGCCAGGAAACCGGCATTTCCATAGATGACCCAGGCCAGGAGAAAGGACATGCCCATGGCAATGACCAGACCCGTCCTGAATACGGCCCTGCCCCTGGTCTGGTTGGCAGCCACGTACTGCGACAGGGCGGTCTGGATGGAGCCTGCGCAGACAGCGAAACAGATACTGAATATGGGGTGCACCATATTGTAAATCCCCAGTCCCTCGGCGCCGATGGTCCTGGACATGAAGATTCGGTAGAAGAATCCCAGTATCCTGCATATGAACCCGGTGGAGGTCAGGAGTAGGGTCCCGGTGATGAAGGCCATTTTCCTGGGTGACAAGCGCTTGGAGACAGGGGAGGATGCGGTCAATGAGTGATTCATAAACGCTCCTGGAGATGGGAATTATTAAAAATATATGATAAATTCCAGGATGTAGAACACATTGGACGGCGATTTAGAGGCCCTCTAACTTGTTAAATTCCCTGAAGATGCCCCGGATTATGACTAAGGTGAGAACCAGGGTTGCGATGTCGGCAACGGGCTGGGCCAGCTGGATGCCCAAAAGGCCCAGGAAATGGGCGGCGATGAGAAGCACCGGAATGAGGAACAGACCCTGGCGTGAGATAGCCAGAAGGGTGGCGCGGAATCCGTAGCCGATGGACTGGGACATCATGTTGCTCATGGTCAGAAATCCGTTCATCCACATGGTGGCTATCTGCAGGCGCAGGGCCAGCGTGCCGATGGCAATGACTTCAGGATCGTTTTTCCGGAACAGGCTGATTACATGACCGGAGACCAGGAAGCCGCCTGCGCACACCACAACCAGTATGCAGGTGGTAAATTTCACGCAGAACCAGTAGGCCTGGCGGACCCGGCTGTATTTTCTGGCGCCGTAGGAAAATCCGCACACGGGCTGGAACCCCTGGCCGAAGCCGATGACGGCTGAGTTGACAAAGTAAATCAGGCGGTTCACAATGGCCATGGCAGCGATGGCCGCGTCGCCAAATGGGTGGGCCGTGGTATTTAACACAATAGTCGCTATGCTGGCCATACCCTGGCGGGTCAGGGAGGGAAGGCCTCCGCTTAAGATCTTGCCGTAAAGGAAAAGGGAGGGACGGAAATTGCCAATGCGGATATGGATACACTCCCTGCGCAGGTTGCACTGGGCGAGGAGAATGCAGAAACTGATAAACTGGGACAGGCCGGTGGCAATGGCAGCCCCGGATGTGCCCAGACCAAGGCCGAAGATGAAGATGGGGTCCAGGGCAATGTTAAGGATGCCGCCGGCGGTGATTCCCACCATGGCAAAGGCAGCCAGGCCCTGGAGCCGCAGCAGGTTGTTCATGATAAAGGAACACATCATAAAAGGCGTGGCCAGGAAAATATAGCGGGCATATTCCACTGCATAGGGCTTGATGGTTTCCGTGGCGCCCAGAAGCATCACAACCTGGTCAATGTGGAACAGGCAGAAAACGCCCAGACAGGTACCCAGGAGGAAGCCGGTAAAAAACGCGACCGAGACAGCGCGTTCCCCGTCCTCATGGCGTCCGGCGCCCAGACACCGGGCCATGTAGTTGCCGCTGCCCATGCCGATGGTAAAGGACAGGGCCTGGATGATGGCCATGGCTGAGAATATGATGCCCACAGCGCCGGAGGCGCTGGTGCCAAGCTGGCTCACAAAAAATGTATCTGCCATGTTGTAGATGGCGCTGACCATCATGCTGATGATGGTGGGGACGGCAAGCCGCGGGATAACCTTGTGTATGTCCCCGTTCACCAGCATTTCGTACCGTTCGTTTTCTGATTCATTAGAGCTCATGATATACCGTCCTTTTGGAATATTGTTGAAGTTTTGAAAGGTATGGCCTCTATGTACGTATCATAATAGTTCATCAGCCTTCCTTCACAGGCAGAAACCAGCACCCTCCCGATAGCAGGACCGGGGCGGTAATTATGCATTTTAAGATAATCATAATAGATGGCCAAGTCATTATCAGCCGGATCCTCATATGAGCTTTTTAGAAGTACATGCAGATAAACACGCGGCGCATCATCCTTGGGACGAAGGAGCGTACCCGGATTTGCCGGGACGGCAGTAAACCGGCCATAGTCATATCTGGATGGGGTTTGCGGCTGTATCAGGATGACTAATTCCTTTTCGTGGTCATACAGGTGGGACAGGTTTTCTTTATTCAAAAGCTCATAAGCGCAGATGGCCGGAAGGGAGAGGGATAAAAAGCTGGGTTCAGAATACAACATTGTTCTTACGGTATTGACCTGGTCTGATTTAATGTCAATGTGTTTCAACTTATCCTGTAGATCCTCAATCATATCACATATGTATTCACGGCGGCACTGGAGAAGGGAATAGATTTCTTCTGCATTTAATTCATGTATATGCTTTAAATCCTGGATGGGTATGGAAAGCTGCCGGTATAAGGTGATGTCGCACAAGGTGCGCAGTGTGTGCATGGACCAGGTGCGGTAGCCATTTTCTTCGCTGTGGTCGAATTTGACCAGGCCTTCCTTTCCCCAGTATCTCAGTGTTGCAATTGAAACGCTGAATAAATCGGCTATTTTCCCTATATAATTTTTTTTCGGCATAACACCATCCTTTGTATTGATAAACATGTTGACTCTAAAGCTACTTTATGGTTTATAGTACAATCATACATTTTTTATATGTATAGCTTGATTTCCTGCAGGAATTGAGTACTATTGCATATTTTTTTCCATTATAACAAAAGGGAAAAAATATAACAATAGGAATAGTACCATAAAATATGAAGGGAAGTGATGTAAAAGTGGCACCTGTTATTGCAATCGTAATTTGCTTTGCCTTTGTTTCATTAGGGGATATTGTATCGTTGAAAACGAAAGCAAAATTTCCGTCCCTGGCAGTTGCTATTGTCGCGTATCTTATCGCCATATGGTGTGGAATGCCTAAGACCTATCCTGATGTATCCGGACTGGCGGCATTGGGGGATATATTGTTTCCTGTGTTTGTTGCAGGGCTTGCAACAAGTATCCTCCCAATATCAATTGTAAAGAACTGGAAATTTGTCATCATAGGCTGTATTGCAGTACTGGCAGATTTTTTATGTACCGTAGTAGTCGGAGGCCTTTTTTATGACCCGAGAGAGATGTTTGCGGCGGCAATGACGACCTGCGGCTCCGGCCTGACCGGAGGGCTGATTGTATTAGACCGTTTGAAGGGAACCGGCCTGACAGAGATGGTCACCATACCGCTCTTGCTGGCGTGTACCATTGACGCAATCGGACAGCCGGTGGGTTCGCTGATTACAAGAAAATATGCTGGGAAGCTTATTGCCTCGGACGCTTATCTGACAGACAAAATTGTGGATCATTCCGATGGGGGAAAGCTCAACAAATGGGGGGCGCCTTTTAATTCTTCTGAAAATCCAAGTCCGCGGTTTTGTGCCTGGATTCCTCCAAAGTATGAGACAGAGGCAGTTGCCTTCTTACAGTTGATTGTCGTTACGGCACTAGCCATGTGGCTGGGAGGCATTACCGGCCTTGGCTGGTCAATCGTGCTGATTTTACTTGGCTTTGGCGGTACATTCATCGGACTGTTCCGGATGAACATGCTGGACCGTACGCAGACCGGAGGATTTGTAATGGCTGCTATCTACGCCCTGCTGTTTCAAATGCTCAACGATATGACGCTCCAGGAAATCATGGCTAAAATCGTTCCGCTGCTGCTGGTTATCCTGTTAAGCGGAGTGGGACTGGTTCTGGGCGGAATGCTGGGAGCGAAAGTATTTGGTTTTGATCCGTGGTTAGGCGCCTCGGCCACCATTGGTTTGTTTTACCTATTTCCCGGTGTGAGGAATGTAATCAATGAGGTTGCCAGAAGTTTATCCAGGAATGAAGAAGAGAGGCTTTACCTTGTAGAAAAAATTTCTCCGTCCTGTATAATAGCGGCCTCCATGGGCAGTAAATTTTGTTTGTTGGCAGGAGTTCTATTGATGCCGCTTATCATCCGGTAATGTGATGCGGCAATGTATGAGTAAGAATCACAGGAGGTAATAAAATGAAGGTGTATATCAGTGTTGATATCGAGGGAACCGCCAATGCGGTTGGCTGGGACTCAACAGCGCCGGGCGGATTGGACTATGAGCGCAACCGTCTGGAGATGACAAAAGAAGCGGTTGCCGCCGCCAGGGGAGCACACGCTGCCGGGGCTGATGAAATCGTAATTAAGGATGCCCATGGCCACGGAAATAACATTCTCCCGGAATACATGCCGGAGTATGTGGAGCTGATCAGAAGCTATACATATGCCCCGGATGTAATGGTAGAGGGCATCGACGAGAGCTTTGACGCTGCTTTTTATGTGGGCTATCACAGCGCGGCAGGGTGTGAGGGCAATAATCTCGCCCATACCATTTCGCATTCAAAGGTACATTCCATCAAAGTAAATGGGGAGATAGCCTCTGAGTTTATGATTTACAGCTATATGGCAGCCTACCGCAATGTCCCCAGTGTACTATTGACCGGTGACAGAAGCCTGTGCCAGACAGGGAAGAAGTATCACCCATGCCTTGTGACAGTACCGGTAAAGGACGACATCGGAGGCAGGAATAGAGGAATCAGCGGGGAATTGGCATGTAAACAGATTGAGAAGGCTGCAAAGCATGCCTTGGAACAGGATTTGGCAGAAGCCAGAATTGTACTGCCTGGACATTTCGATGTAGAGCTGTGTTTTAAGGACCATACACTGGCGAAATCAGGAAGCTATTATCCCGGCGCAACCCAGAAAGATCCTTATACCATAACCTTCCAGTCAGATGACTGGTATGATGTGGGAAGATTCCTTATTTTCACCATTTTATAAAAGGATATCTGTATATAACAAATCCCATTGGAAAAAGAAAGCAACGGCGCTTAAGGACATAATGGTATCACATCAATGTCCCCAGGCGCCTTTTTCCATGATGTGAAAAGGAAATATATCCTCCTTGCCCTTATAACCTAATTGCGCAAAAGCCCGGCTGAGTGTGTAAACATGCGTTACTGCTATTATTCCTCATCCTCACAACCGCAGGTGGGATGCGTCAGCTGGTAGCGGTCCCCCATATTTTTATATCCCCAGTCACACATGAGGCTGAGAATCGGAAAAAGTGTCTTTCCGTGTTCTGTTATGGAATATTCAACCTGGACAGGAAGCGTGGGAATGACTGTCCGGTCAATAATTCCATCCTCCTCTAATTCTCTCAGCTGCGCGGTCAGCGTCTTTTTGGGGGCGGTTCCCAGATAACGCAGGATTTCATTATAACGTTTTACACCCCCGTACTGCAGGTAGTGCAGAATCAGCGGCTTCCATTTCCCGCCGATGACCTTGAGAGTCACCTCTATTTCGCTGGAAACAATTTTTATGTCTGGCATTCGTGACGCCTCCTTTAAGTGTTTTAAGGAACTGTGTTTATTATATCAGATTTTTTGCCTGTCTGCACTATACTTGTCTGTAAGATGAATGCGCCTGAAATGAAGGTTGGCAGAAAGCGGAAGGGAGAGCATGGGTAAGAAATGGAAGAAAGGGGGAAGAACGGGGAGGAAAGGAGAGGAAAGGGCGAGAGGGAACGTGATAAGCAGCAATAGGGGGAGAAACCTGCGGACGGGTTGCCCCCCTTTTTTGCTTGTGATTTGTTAGGCCAGGGGCCTGTTTTTGATGGTACTAGAAATTAAAATGCTCCGGATCCGCCCCAACCCTGGCTGCGCGGTTTAAGCGGGTGACTGCTTCCATGTCCTGGTCGGATAATTCAAAATCGAAAATAGACTGGTTGGAGACAATCCGCTCCCGGTGTGTGGATTTGGGAATGACTACCACATTTCTCTGGATATCCCAGCGCAGGACAATCTGGGCCGGTGTCCTGCCGTATTTTTGTGCCAACCGGACCAGCGTTTCATCCTGAAGCAAATTTCCGCCGGTCCCCCCCAGGGGACTCCATACTTCCACGGCAATATCGCGGCTGAAACAATAATCAATCAGTTCATTATTATTAAAGTAGGGATGGGATTCCACCTGATTGACGGCAGGCATGACGTCTGCCCTCTTCTCCAGTTCATCCAAATGGCATTTGTGGAAATTGCTGACCCCGATGGCCCTTATTCTGCCTTGTTTATAGAGCTTCTCCATGGCAGTCCAGGCCTCGGTGAAACCCTCTGCAGGCCAATGAATCAGGTAAAGGTCGATGTAATCTGTCTGAAGGGCGGCCAGGCTTTCATTAAATGCTTCCTCTGTCCGTCCGGCCCGTATATCATCATTCCACAGCTTTGTGGTAAGGAAAATCTGCTGGCGGGGAATTTTGCTTTCACGAATTGCGTCTCCCACGCTTTTTTCATTTCCATATATCTTTGCAGTGTCGATGTGCCTGTATCCGGCCTCCAGCGCCCAGCAAACAGCGTCCATGGTCTGCTGTCCGTCTGCGGTTTGATAGACACCCAGGCCTAACTGGGGAATTTTATTCCCCTGGTTCAATTGTACATAGTGCATAGGATACTCCTTCCTGTCCTAATGTGCGGCAGTCTTTTCAGGTCCATGGTCCGCCATTCTGTATATTGCCAGCATATCATCTTCATGAAGAACCATGGCAGAGCCTTTCTGCCCGCCGGACGCCACCGCGCATTTGCGGGCCATTGTCTTTAAATCCCCGTCCGTGGGCGCGATTCCCAGCTCCTGCAAGGAGGTGGGCATATGGATGGCGCGGTAAAAGTCCTCCATTGCGCAGATGCCCTTAAGGGCTGTATCATCAGGTGCGCCGAGGTCCTCAATTCCCATTACATTGACGGCAAAGCGGTGGAACCGGGGCAGGCAGTTTTTATAGACATATCTTGCCCAGCTTCCCCAGATTGCAGCCAGTCCGGCTCCATGGGCAACATCAAACAGTCCGCCGATTTCATGCTCCAATGCATGGGAGGCAAAGTCACCCCCGGCATTTCCGCAGCCGGTAAGTCCATTGTGGGAAAGGCTGCCGGCCCATAAAATTTCTGCGCGGGCATCGTAGTTCAGGGGATCCTCCGCAAGGATTTTTGCATTTTTAATGACGGTGCGCATCAGTGCTTCCGCCATACTGTCCGTTATTTCCATGTTGCCGCCGTTTGTGAAGTACCGCTCCATGGTGTGCATGAGGATATCCGTACACCCGCAGGCTGTCTGGTAATCAGGAAGTGTTTTTGTGAGATCCGGGTTCATGACTGCAAATCTGGGGCGGCTGAGGTCATTGCTGTAGCCGCGTTTGATCCATCCGTCTTCCTTGGTGATGACAGAGGAATCGCTCATCTCGCTGCCGGTGGCGGCAATGGTCAGGACAACGCCGATGGGGAGGCAGTGGGACGGCTGGCGCTTATAGTCATAAAAATCCCATACATCGCCCTCATTCACCGCTCCATAACCGATTGCCTTTGCGGAGTCGATGGCGCTTCCGCCTCCAACGGCCAGGATGAAATCAACGCCCTCTTTTTTACATAATTCAATGCCTTCATAGACCAGACCCAGCCTGGGATTGGGCACAGCGCCTCCCAATTCCACAAAATCCATGTGTTCGGCCGCCAGTGAAGCCTTAACCCTGTCAAGAAGACCGGAACGTATCACGCTTCCGCCTCCGTAGTGGATCAGGACCTTTTTGCCTCCCTGCTCCTTTACAAGAGATCCGGTCTGTTTTTCCGTGTCCTTTCCAAAAACCACTTTTGTAGGTGTGTAATACTGAAAATTGTGCATTTTCTTCTTCCCTTCTTTAATGAGTGCTGTGTGAATAGATGCTGTTTGTGTTTTCTTTACACTGCAAGTATAAGAGGATTGCCTGAAAAGCACAAGAAGGCACATTTTTTTCACCAGGGTACTTTAAAGTGCCCTTACGGCCTGTTTATTGCTTTTTTCCTTTTCCAGCACTCTTTTTGATTATCTGGTGCCTCAGGAGTATGGCTGCCATGCGGATACACACTGGGTTAAATTGTATGGGCCGGCGGACGGAGCAGGCACGGCGTTTGCAGGTGAATCCGGCGCGGCAGGCCAAAGAAGCCGCTGTCTGGAGATTTCCATGGAAGAAAAGCCATTTTATTTTTCAGCCATCCCATATACGCCCCAGGAACTGGAGAGCGCCCTTCACCGGGAAGAGCTTCCCGCTCCGCGCCGGACCGTGGTATCCATCCTGGGCGCCATGCGTGGCGTGGGCGGTATTGACAGCTGGGGATCGGATGTGGAACCGGCTTACCATGTGCCGGCAGATGAGGATATTGAGTATGGATTTGTGATTCGCAGGGGACAGGATGTATAAATCATGGCAAGATAAGTGATTTCTGAAAACCAAATGTTCTTAAAACCAAACAGCCTGATGCGTCAGATTGGCTCTGTCCGGAGCCTTTGACGCAGCAGGCTGTTTTTTGTCTGCAGGAGTTTTACTGTATCTGGCCTGGTTATCAGGCGGGGGCGGGATGGGGGAATCCGAAGCTGTCCAGACGGCTTTGAGGCGAAATATAGCCGCAGCGGATTGTGCCCGGCAGCCGGATGGTTTATAATAGAGTCATTGGGTGATTTTATGGGAGGTATTATGAGAGAGCTGATTTGGGGGAAGACGCTGCGGTCCCGGCTGATCCGGTATAACTTTTTTATTATCTGGGTTATAGCCATATTTGTCAGTGTTTGTACCTATATTACGGCCAGCAGGAAAACGCTGGAGGTGGCCAAGAACTCGCTGCAGCATCATGTGGAGAGTATATCCTACCGGTATCAGCTGGCCTACGAGGAAATGATTAACATTGTCCTCAACTGCACGGAGAGAAAGACCTTTAACCTGGGGGAAATCGGGCGGGGACTTACGCCCGGGGCCAGGAAGAAGGGGCTGGATTACGCGGAGCTTATCAAGGATTACTGCGCTATTTCGGAGTATGGGGATTATATTGTGAAGCTGTCCGTGTTTGATGACCGGGGAGGGATGGTGCAGACCGGTTCTTCCTTTGGAAGCACGGATGATGCGAAGGGGATTCTGGATGGGGGATGGCTGGACCGGGAGCTGGATAAGACCATGGACAGCTATGAGCTGGATTTGGTGGACTCTCCCTTTTTCCAGCATGAAGGACAGGTCCTGCCCATTGCCAGGACACTGACCGGAAGCAGGTCGGTTCCGGGAGGATGGGTGGTGCTCTGCCTGTCCACGGATCTGTTTCAGGATGTGCTTAAGGATACCTCGGGAGGCCAGGAGGCCGTGGTGGTGACCAGTGAGGGAAAACTCATTGCCTCCCTCTATGAACCGGAGGACCATCGGGAGGAAAATGACAGGGTAATCAGGCAGCTGCAGCAGTCGGGGCAGGACAAGGGGCTGCTGGAGATGAAGATTCACGGCAGGAACAGCCTGGTGGCCTTTGAACAATATGACCGCAGCGGCGTCATGGTCTATGAGACCATTACCCTGGACAGTCTCAGCAATGACAGGCTCATGATTATCCAGACCGTCATCATCATGTTTGCGGCCTGCCTGATTTTCGGATTTATTCTGTCGGTGCTGATTACCAATCAGATTAAAAAGCCCATTGACCGGCTGGTCAGGCACATCGGCCATGTGGCTGCGGGAAATTTCACCAGGGACCCGGACATAGAGGGGGAGGATGAAATCGGCACCGTGGGCAAGGTTGTAAATGACATGTCGGAGCGGATTGATACCCTGATGGCGGAACGGCTGGAACATGAGAAGGAGAAGGGGGATTTGGAGCTGAAAATGCTTCAGGCCCAAATCAATCCCCATTTTCTCTACAATACCCTGGATTCCATACGGTGGATTGCCGTCATACAGAAGAACAGCGGGATTGTCAAGATGGTTACGGCCCTGTCCGGCCTGCTTAAGAATATGGCCAAGGGATTCAATGAAAAGGTGACCCTGCAGAAGGAACTGGATTTCCTGGGGGATTATGTCACCATCGAAAAGGTGAAGTATGTGGAGCTCTTCGACCTGGAGGTCCGGGTGGATGAGCCGGAGCTTTATGAGGCCCTGGTCATCAAGCTTACCCTTCAGCCCCTGGTGGAGAATGCTATTTTCAATGGAATTGAACCGGGAGGAAAGCACGGCACCATCTTAATCCATGCTTACAGGGAAGGGGATGTGTTCATCATCAAGGTGAGGGATAACGGCGTGGGAATTGCGCGGGAAAAGATGGCCTCGATTCTGAACCATACGGAAAAGGTAAAGGGCAGCTCCATGAGCGGAATCGGCCTTCCCAATGTGGACCGGCGTATCAAGCTTAACTATGGAGAGGAATACGGCCTTACGATTGAGAGCCAGGAAGGGGAATTTACAGAAATCACCATAAAAATGCCGCTTGAATATGAATGCGAAGGTGAATCCAGATAAAACAGGTAAGGGGAAGAGACAGATGTATCGTGTGATGATAGTGGATGATGAGCCGTTGATTCTGGCGGGTATCGCATCCCTTCTTGATTGGAAAGAGTATGGATGTGAGATTTCCGGGAAGGCCGCAAACGGCCAGCAGGCTCTAAAGCTTATGGAGGAACAGAAGCCTGATATTGTGATAACGGATATCAAGATGCCTGGAATGGACGGAATCGGGTTTATGAAGGCTGTGAAGGAACGGGGATGGGATGATGTGATTTTTATCCTGCTGACCAATCTGGAGGAATTCAGCCTGGCCAGACAGGCATTGTCCCTGGGTGCCGTGGAGTATCTGGTAAAGATGGAGCTGACAGAGGAAAAGCTGGCGGACAGCTTAAAGCTTGCCATGGAACGGCGGGAGATGAAGCGCAAGGCAGAGGCGGCGGGTACGGCTGTGACTGTTTCCAGGGAAGAGGCTGTCAGGGGATACATCGAAAAGCTTCTGACAGATGGAGGAACATTTAGCGGAGGAGCCAGCTCCGGTAATGCAGGTGAAGCCAGCGCACAAAATCAGGGGGAGGGGTACGATTCGTGTCTGAGGCGGCCGGTGCTGGCCATTATCAGCTTTAACTACGGATATGAAGGATTCTCCTCTGATTTTACAAGGGAGGATCAGAAAAAGGTCATTTCCTTTGCGGAAAATATCATCGAACAGATGGTGAAGGGGTATTTTGACCACAGCTGCCTGGTGCGCCGGGAACTGAACAGTCTGGTGTTAGTGATGTCCACAGATGGAATAGAGGACTACAGGGAACAGATACGCAGCCTTGGGGAGAAAATCATATCCGTGGTTAAGGATTATTTTGAAGTGTCTGTGTCCGTGGCTGTCAGCAGCAGGAAGGAGAGCCTGGGAGAGTTCGGAGCCCTTCTGTACGAGGCCATGAGCGCCACCAACCATTATTTTTATCACTCCCTGGACCCGGTGGTATTCTATTCCGAGGAATGCGAGACCAGCGCCAGGCATACGGGAAGCTTCCACATCGGATTCCTGAAAAAGGATCTGTCCCAGGCAGTGGCTTTAAATGACAGCGGACGCCTGGAGGAGATACTGAACCAGGTGGCATGTCTGCTAAGGGAGCATAATCCTTCCAGGCAGCAGGCGGTCAATGCCTGCGCCAATCTGTATTTTTTCCTGTCCTCCTTCTTTGAGGACGGGGAGGAGCCGGATTTTCCCTATGAGGTCAATATTATGGAAAAGCTGGGACGGCTGGGGACCCTGGGGCAGATCATACAGTGGATTAACTGGTTTAAGGAGGCGGTTTCGCGGATTCTGGAGCGGCGCAGGGATACCAGGGTGGATAAGATTGCGGAGATGGTCAGGGAGTATGTGATGGAGCATTATAAGGAGCGCATTACCCTGGGACAGGCAGCCGAGGCGCTGAATATAAGCCAGGGTTATCTGAGCACTGCCTTTAAGAAGCAGTCCGGTGAATCCTTTACAAACTATGTGTCCGCCATCAAGATTGAGAAGGCAAAGGAGCTGATAGCCAGCCATCAGTATATGATGTACGAGGTATCGGATTTGCTGGGCTTTGATACGCCTTTTTATTTCAGCAAGGTGTTTAAGAAGGTTACGGGCATGTCGCCGAAAGAATATGAGGCCCAGTGCCTGAAGCAGAAAAAATTATAAAAACATGAAAATTTTATATAAAACAATAAAACCCATCTGAAAATTTTACAAAAAGTATGATTTGGGTCGATTCGGTTTGGGAATCGGTTCTGGTATAGTTATATCAGAATTTGAAATGCAAATTTTAAGGAGGGTTTTATTATGAGATTAAAGAAAACAGTGGCATTGGCTCTGGTGACCGCCATGGCGGCAACCATGGCAGCGGGCTGCGGCAGTTCATCCTCAGACAAGGGTTCAGCGGCACCTGAGAGCACGGCGGCAGGCAGCGAAGCAGCAGGCGGCGAGGCTGACAGCAAGGAGACAGAGAAAGGGGCTGCCTCAGGGGAAAAGCAGAAACTGACCGTATCTGTGTGGGACAACGACGCTACACCTCAGTTTACTTCCGTGACAAAGGCATTCATGGAAAAATATCCGGATGTGGAAGTGGAGTATATTGACGCCCCTTCTGATGAGTACGCAAACAAGGTGACTGTCATGCTGGCAGGCGGCGATGCTGACCCGGACGTGATTTTCATAAAGGATACAGAGAACCAGGTTACCATGAAGGACAAGGGACAGATTCTGAACCTGGATGAGTATATTGCAAAGGACGGAATCGACCTGACCATGTACAACGGTGTTGCCGACCAGTTAAAGATGGATGGCAGCAGCTACACCCTTCCTTTCCGTAAGGACTGGTATATGCTCTACTTTAACAAGGATTTATTTGACAAGGCAGGGGTTCCTTATCCTTCCGCAGACATGACATGGGATGAGTATGAGGAGCTGGCTAAGAAGATGACAAGCGGCGAGGGCAGCGCAAAGGTATACGGAACACACAACCATACCTGGCAGGCGCTGGTGTCCAACTGGGCCGTACAGGATGGCAAGAACACCCTTATGAGCGAGGATTACAGCTTCTTAAAGCCATATTATGAGCAGGCATTAAGGATGCAGGACGAGGGCGTGGTACAGAGCTATGCCAACTTAAAGACAGGCAGCATCCATTATATCAGCGTATTTGAGCAGCAGCAGTGCGCCATGATTCCCATGGGTTCATGGTTCATCGGAACCCTGACACAGGATAAGGACGCGGGCAAGTTTGACTTTAACTGGGGCGTGACCGCCATTCCTCACCCGGCTGATACAAAGGCAGGCGCTACGGTTGGCTCCACCACACCGGTTGCCATCAATGCAAAGTCCGATGTGCCGGATCTGGCATGGGAGTATGTGAAGTTCGTAACCGGCGAAGAGGGCGCCCAGGTACTGGCTGACAACGGAATCTTCCCGGCAGCAGAGTCCCAGGCCATCAGCGACAAGCTGGCAGCAATCCCCGGATTCCCTGAGGATGGACAGGACGCGCTTAAGACCACCAGCTGGGTACTGGACCGTCCTTTGGATGCCAAGATGGCAGCTGTGAGAAAGGTGCTGGAGGAAGAGCATGACCTGATTATGATTGGCGAGGAGGATGTGGACACAGGCATCGCCAATATGAACCAGAGGGCACAGGAAGCCAGAGAAGACTAATGGCAGAAACAGGATTGTGATGCAGTAAGAGTATTAGGATAACAAGCAAAGAGCGTCTGATTAACGTAACAGCGAGGGTTGGGCGCTCTTTTTGCGCCTTAAAATAAGGAAAATGGTGATTAAAATGACAGGAAAACAGAAAAAAAAATGGAAGAGGAACGCCATCGGTTACTCTTTTATCCTTCCTAATTTTATCGGATATTTTATATTTATCTTTGTTCCGGTAATATTGACATTTGTCTTATGTGTGATGAAATGGGACGGATCCAGCACACCTATGGAGTTTGTGGGGCTTAAAAATTTCGTGAAGCTGTTTCATGACAGCGGCTTTCGGATTTCTGTCACAAACACCCTGTATTACGCGGTGTTTACCGTGCCTCTTACCATGGTGGCGGCCCTTCTCATCGCTGTGCTGTTAAATTCCAAGATAAAGGGCATTGTGGTGTACAGGACTGCGTTTTTCTTCCCCTATGTGGCCTCCCTGGTAGCGGTGGGCGCAGTGTGGAACATGCTGTTCCAGCCGGAATTCGGCCCTGTCAATGAATTCCTCAAATTCATCGGCATTGCCAATCCGCCCAAGTGGTGCGCATCCACGGACTGGGCCATGACCGTTATTATCATTGTCAGCGTGTGGAAGTATATGGGGTATTACATGGTGGTGTATCTGGCGGCTCTCCAGGGTATTTCCCAGGATTTGTACGAGGCTGCCAGCATCGACGGCGCCACGGGCTTCAAGAAATTCCGCTATATCACCATTCCCATGTTAAAGCCAACCACGTTTTTCGTTATCATCATGATGACCATTCAGTGCTTTAAGGTATTCGACCTGATCTATGTCATGACCGGCGGCGGGCCCGGAAGATCCACCAATGTACTGGTGAACCATATCTACAACGCGGCCTTTGTGGACTTTAAGTTCGGCTATGCCAGCGCCAGCGCCCTTGTGCTCTTTGCCATTGTGCTGGTGGTGACCCTGGTCCAGTTCCAGGGCGAAAAGAAGTTCACGGATTACGTATAGGAGGGGCAGAGGATGGAAACGAGAACGTTAAAAAGTAAAATAGGTATCTATATGCTGCTGAGCGTGCTGGCAGTGCTGGTGGTCATTCCCTTTGGGTGGATGCTCCTGGCGTCCGTAAAAACCAGCAATGAGGTGTTCAGCATTCCCATGAAGCTGTTTCCAAAGGAATTCCAGTGGGTGAACTACCAGACCATCTGGGATAAGATACCCCTTCTGGTTTTCTTTAAGAATACCTTTAAGATAGCGGTGTGCACCACCCTGCTCCAGGTGCTGACCAGCTGTTTTGCCGCTTACGGTTTTTCCAAGGTGGAGTTTAAGGGAAGGGATTTCCTGTTCCTGGTATCGGTCACCACCTTTGCAGTGCCCTGGCAGGCATATATGGTGCCTCAGTTTGCCCTTATTTCCAGGATGGGCCTTACGGATTCCCATCTGGGGCTGATTCTGATGCAGGCTTTTTCCGGCTTTGGCGTGTTCCTAATCCGTCAGTTTATGATAGGGGTGCCCAATGAGCTTTTGGAGGCGGCCAGGATAGACGGTCTTTCCGAGTATGGGATTTTCGCAAAGATTGCCCTGCCCCTTGTGAAGCCAGGCATCGCAACCCTGGTGATCTTTACATTTGTAAATATCTGGAATGATTTTATGGGACCATTGATTTATTTAAACAGCACCAAGTTAAAGACCATCCAGTTAGGTATCCGCATGTTCATTTCCCAGTACGGGGCCGACTATGCGTTGATTATGGCGGCGTCTGTGTGCTCCCTGGTTCCGGTGCTGATTGTGTTCATGGTATGCCAGAAGTGGTTTGTGGAGGGCATTACGGCCGGCGGTGTAAAGGGCTGATGGATGACGGCCTGACAGGGGAATGTAAGTGACGCGCAGAGACAACTGATGTGCAGATACAACTGACGCGCAGATATAACTGATGCGCAGATGTAAAACCGGGGAGGACAAAGATGGAGAATAAGAAGATTGACATGAAATGGTGCAGCGGATACTGCAGGCAGTACTGGCCGGAGGAATGTGCCCATATTCTGCGGATTGCAGATGACGCAGTGGCACAAAGATTCCTGTTTGACCTTCCCTGGGACATGGAACAGACCGTAAAGGCCGTGACATTTGAGGGAAAAATCGACTGGCGGCATATGCCCGAAGGCGACCCGGAATTCATATACCAGTTTAACCGCCACCGGTACTGGATCTGTATGGGCCAGGCATATGCCCTGACCGGGGACGGGAAATATGCCAGGTGTTTTGTGAACCAGCTGTATTCCTGGCTGGAGGACAATCCCATAAACCAGGAGACAAAGAACACTACCTGGAGGACCATAGAGGCAGGTATCCGGGGAGAAAACTGGGTAAAGGCCATGGAATATTTTGAGGACTGTCCTGTGGTGACCCGGGCGGTAAGGGAACGGTTTCTGGAAGGGCTCCGGGTCCACGGGGAATATCTGATGGACTGCCGGGTGCCGTTCAGTGATAAGAGCAACTGGGGAGTGCTGGAAAGCCACGGACTGTTTGCCATTGGCGCATATCTTATGAAATGTAGAGGAAATGCCTCGGGAGAAGATGTCGCGGGCGCAGCTGCTCATGATACAGCTGCCCATGATACAGCTGCCACGGACGCAGCCGCGGGCCTTGCACGCCGGGGGGAAGCCTATGTGGCAGAGGCCGTCCTGCGCCTGGTGCGGGAACTGGATATCCAGATTATGGATGACGGAGTCCAGTGGGAGCAGTCTCCCATGTACCACAACGAGGTGCTGCGCTGTCTGCTGGAGGTGCTGCGCGTGGCAGGGCAACAGGGAATCAGCCTGCCCCGGTCCCTTCCTGAAAAAGCCAGGGCAATGGCCTTGGCGGACCTGGCCTGGATGAAGCCTGACAGGACCCAGCCCTTAAATGGTGACAGCGACAGGACGGACCTGCGGGATGTGTTCACCCCTGCGGCCTGGATTTTAAAGGATAACCGGCTCAGGTATGCCGGATACGACCGCCTGGATTTTGAGAGCGTCTGGGATCTTGGGGCGGATGCTGCCCTGGAATACGAGAGCATGAGATCCGAGACGCCGGAATGCCTTTTTCATGCCCTGGAGCAAAGCGGAAACTGGTGCCTCCGGTCCGGATGGGACAGAAATGCGGATTACCTCCACTTTAAGTGCGGTTCCCTGGGAGGCGGCCATGGACATTTTGACAAACTGCATGTGGATTTGTCCATAGCCGGGGAAGATGTGCTTATTGATTCCGGAAGATATACCTATGTGGACGGCAGCCTGCGCAGGCAGCTTAAGTCCTCCTGTGCCCACAATGTGCCTGTGGTGGACTGGCAGGAATATACCCAGTGCACCGGTTCCTGGGACGTGAAAGGAAGGACCGCGCCCGCGGGACAGGACTGGAGCCAAAAGGGGCCGTATACATTTTTACAGGGAACCCATCTGGGATATCTGCCTGCCGGGGTTCTGGTAAACCGCAGAATTATATCCATAGGAACCAGGATTCATATGATCGCCGATGAATTTTATGGAACGGGAACCCATGTGCTGAGCCAGGTATTCCATCTGAATCCCGCCGGAAGCGTGGAAATGCGGGAGGATGTCTTTCTGTACCATGGAATTAGGGCAGAGGCAGCGTTTTACAGGGTGGCCCCGTGGTCTGGTGGGGGCGGCGGCAAAATGGAGCTGGAAGAGACTCCGGTGTCCTTTCACTATAACCAGCTGGAATACGCACCCTGCGTCAGTCTGTGGCGGGAATCCGCTCTGCCCTGCTCCATGCTGACAGTGGCAGCCGGATACGAAACAGGCAGCGGCAACCCCTATACGGTCAGCCGCGTATCTGTCACCTCCCCTGTTACCGGCAGATGCTTAAAGGACGAGGAGGCGGAAGCGGTGCGGATACAGGATGGAAAACATTCCTGGCTGGTAGTCCTGAATCATCTGGAAACTGGGGCGGACGGCGAATACATCGGCGCGGAAGGTAGATACGGCCTGGGGCGGGTCATGGTCTGCGACGAAGCGGACAGGGAAGGCCGGATGACCGTGCTCCAGTGGTAAACAGGACCAGTACCAATGCCGCCCGGCGGCACCAGAATCATATAAAGGAGCAGACAAAGGAGCAGACAAAGGAGCAGACAATGCAGACAAAGGACAGTTTACAAACCTATACAATCATGGAAAAGAGTGAAGCCGAAGCCTGCCTGGACCTGGCGGTAAGCCTGGTGCGGGAAAACCTGAAGACCTTTACCCGCTGTTTTCCGGATTCCAACAGCCGGAACCAATTCTATCCCCAAAGCAGCAACCGGGAATGGACCACCGGCTTCTGGACCGGGGAAATATGGCTGGCATATGAGCGGACCGGGGAGGAGGTATTTAAGGAGGCAGGAACCATACAGGCAGAATCCTTCCTGGAGCGCATAAAGGAGCGGGTGGACGTGGACAACCATGACATGGGATTTCTCTATACCCCTTCCTGCGTGGCCGCGTACCGTCTTACAGGCAATGAGACAGCCAGGAAGGCCGCGCTCATGGCTGCGGATAACCTGATAGGAAGATTCCAGGAAAAGGGACAGTTTTTCCAGGCTTGGGGAGAGCTGGGGGCAAAGGACAATTACCGTCTGATTATCGACTGCCTCCTCAACATGCCGTTACTGTTCTGGGCCAGTGAGACAACGGGAGACCAGACGTACCGGAAAAAGGCAGAAGCCCATATAAGGACAGCCATGGACTGTGTGATTCGGCCGGACCACAGTACGTACCACACCTATTTCTTTGACCCGGAGACAGGAGCTCCTGTAAAAGGCGTCACCCACCAGGGCAACCGGGACGGCTCTGCCTGGAGCAGGGGCCAGGCCTGGGGGATATACGGAAGCGCCCTGAGCTACCGGATTGAGAGAAAACCGGAGTATGCGGATGTGTTCCGGAAGGTGACGGATTATTTTCTAAAGCATCTGCCGTCAGATTTAATCCCTTATTGGGATTTTGATTTTGACGACGGCAGCTCAGAGCCTAGGGATTCCTCCTCCGCGGCAATTGCGGCCTGCGGTATGCTGGAGATGGTTAAGTATATGGAAGGCGGGGAGGCGGCATATTATGGGGATATGGCCAGGCGTCTGGTGAAGGCGCTCAGTGACCGGTGCGCAGTGAGGTGTCATGAGGAGTCCAACGGCCTTCTTCTCCACGGTACCTATGCCAGGGCCAGCGCAGGCAATCCCTGCGCCAACCGGGGCGTGGATGAGTGCAATACCTGGGGCGATTATTTCTATATGGAGGCGCTTACAAGACTTGCGGGGGATTGGGAGCCGTACTGGTATTAACAGAATACGTAATAGAATATATAATAGAATATCCTGTTAAATGATGAGAGGGCAGAACGAATTTTTATATGATTCGACTGCCCTTTTGCGGTTCCTTTGGGCCTGAATAATCCGGCCTATGATTGTTTAAGTGCACACGTGCTTCATATAATAACAGTAGTACCATATAAAACAAGTATTCCTATTGAAATTGTAGGAATACTATGGTATAGTAAAAAGCGTAGATGAAGCTTTTAACTTTAGGACTACAGAAAGGCGGATTTTTATTATGAAGCAATTGATTTATCTGGATAACGCAGCCACCACAAAGACCAGGCCGGAGGTGGTGGAGGCCATGCTTCCATACTTTACAGAATATTACGGTAATCCCTCCTCGGTCTACGATTTTTCCACTGAGAGTAAAAAGGCTGTAAACCATGCAAGGGAGACCATTGCCCAGTCACTGGGGGCAAAGACCAATGAGATATATTTCACGGCCGGAGGCAGCGAGGCCGATAACTGGGCCCTGGTGGCCACGGCGGAGGCCTATGGAAATAAAGGAAAACACATCATAACCACCAAGATTGAACACCACGCCATCCTTCACACCTGCCAGTACCTGGAGAAAAGGGGATACGAGGTCACATATCTGGATGTGGATGAAAATGGAGTGGTCAAGCTGGATGAGCTTAAGAAGGCTATCAGGCCGGATACCATCCTCATATCAGTGATGTTTGCCAATAATGAGATCGGCACCATTGAGCCTATCAAGGAAATCGGGGCCATCGCCAGGGAAAACGGGATTCTGTTCCACACCGATGCGGTACAGGCATTTGCCCATGTGCCCATCCATGTGGATGAGTACAATATTGACATGCTCAGCTCCAGCGGACACAAGCTGAACGGGCCCAAGGGAATCGGATTCCTCTATATCCGCACAGGCGTAAAGATTCGTTCCTTTATCCACGGAGGCGCCCAGGAGCGCAAGCGCCGTGCGGGAACAGAGAATGTGCCCGGCATAGTGGGATACGGCAAGGCAGTGGAGCTGGCCATGGCCACCATGGAGGAACGGGCTGCCAGGGAAACGCAGCTGCGGGATTATCTGATGAAGCGGGTTATGGATGAGGTGCCCTTTACCAGAATCAACGGATCACGCACCAGCCGCCTTCCCAACAATGTGAATTTTGCTTTCCAGTTTATTGAAGGTGAATCCCTTCTCATCAAACTGGATATGGCGGGAATCTGCGGATCCAGCGGTTCCGCCTGTACCTCTGGGTCACTGGACCCCTCCCATGTGCTTTTGGCCATCGGGCTGCCCCATGAGATTGCCCACGGCTCCCTCCGTCTTACCTTAAGCGAGGAGAACACAGAGGAAGAGATGGATTATGTGGTGGAGCAGATTAAGGATATCGTGGGATACCTGCGCAGCATGTCGCCTTTGTATGAGGATTATATGAAGCACAATGGCAGTGAGAAAAAATAATATACAGGGAGAATCCTGTATGAAAGATAAACTTGGAACGATTCAGGAGGAATATAGATGTACACAGAAAAAGTAATGGACCATTTTGAGCACCCCAGAAATGTGGGTGAGATAGAGAACCCCAGCGGAATGGGGACAGTGGGAAATCCCAAATGCGGCGATATCATGCGGATTTACCTGGATATTGATGAGAATCAGGTTATCCGTGACGTGAAGTTCAAAACCTTTGGCTGCGGGGCTGCCGTGGCAACCAGCAGCATGGCCACGGAGCTGGTAAAGGGAAAGACAGTCCGGGAGGCCATGGCTGTTACCAATAAAGCAGTCATGGAAGCACTTGACGGACTGCCGCCTGTTAAGGTACACTGTTCTCTGTTGGCAGAGGAAGCAATCCATGCGGCCCTCTGGGATTATGCACAGAAAAACGGTATTACCATTGAGGGCTTAGAAAAGCCCAAGGATAATATTGAGGAAGAGGAAGAAGAGGAGAACTATTGAGCAGGAAGGTAGTAGTAGGCATGTCAGGAGGAGTTGACTCCTCCGTGGCAGCCTGGCTGTTAAAGGAACAGGGTTACGATGTGATTGGCGTGACCATGCAGATTTGGCAGGATGAGGATACTGAGGTCCAGGAGGCAGAGGGCGGCTGCTGCGGTTTAAGCGCGGTGGATGACGCCAGAAGGGTTGCCATGGACCTGGGTATCCCTTATTATGTCATGAATTTTAAGGAAGAGTTCCGTAAAAACGTGATGGATTATTTTGTGGGTGAGTACGTGGAGGGAAGGACGCCCAACCCGTGTATTGCCTGCAACCGCCATGTGAAGTGGGAGTCGCTGCTCAGGCGGAGCATGGCCATTGGGGCTGATTACATCGCCACCGGCCATTATGCGCAGATAGACAGGCTGCCGGGAGGGCGTTATTCCCTGAAAACCTCGGTTACAGCCGCAAAAGACCAGACATACGCTCTCTATAACCTGACCCAGGAACAGCTGTCCCATACCCTGATGCCTGTGGGAAGCTACCACAAGGAGGAGATACGGGATATGGCAAAGCGCCTGGGGCTGCCGGTGGCGCATAAACCGGACAGCCAGGAGATTTGCTTTATCCCTGACCACGACTACGCGTCGTTTATTGAGGAGTACACTGGAAGGGAGCTGCCGCCGGGAAACTTCGTGGACCTGGACGGCCGTGTTCTGGGGCGCCATCGGGGCATTACACACTATACGGTGGGCCAGAGAAAGGGGCTGAACCTTTCCATGGGACGCCCTGTTTTCGTGGTGGAAATACGCCCTGAAACGAATGAAGTTGTCATCGGTAACAATGAGGATGTATTTACAAATGTGCTCCGCTGCGATAAACTGAACTGGATGGCAGTTGACGGACTTCACGGAAAGCCCATGGACGTCATGGCCAAAATCAGATACAGCCACAGAGGAAGCCCCTGTACCATCCGCGAAATCGGGGATGATATGGTGGAATGCTGTTTCCATGAGCCGGTCCGGGCTGTGACTCCCGGGCAGGCCGTGGTATTCTACGACGGGGATTATGTGGCAGGCGGAGGTACCATAATAAGATGAAGCGGAAGATAAGAGAAAGAAGCGCCGGATGTAAAAGCAGCGGGGCGCCCACAGACAGAATAGAACATAACGGAACGGCACGCAGCAAACGGCGGGCAAATGGTCTGGCCGCCATTGGTCTGGCAGGCATCCTGGCCGCCGGCATGGGACTGACCGGTTGCCAAAACTATGAGTCCAGCAGCGAGATGAAGGCCAGAATCCAGTCCGAAGGCGGGGAGGCGTCCTGGAGCCGGGAGAGCCCGGCAGCCGTCGGGGCCTCAGCTGTACAGGGAGAAGGCAGTGCGGATAATGGCAATAAGGCTGAGACCATCAAACTGGACACAGAGCGGACCACAGCCCCCATGCCCCAATTTGAGGATGTGTCGGACACGGTTTATGTGAAATCATCAGACGGCGGCAGTGTGCGTATACGCTCTGCCTGCGATACCGGGGATGATTCCAACATTCTTACATACGCCAGTCCCGGGACAGCGCTAAAGCGCACCGGGAAGGGAGAGCAATGGACCAGAATTGATTATAATGGGACAGCGGGCTACATATCATCGGGATATATAACCACCCAGGTTCCGGAGACCGCAGCTTTGCCGCCTCAGGCATGTGTGGACAGCGGGGAGGTAACCCTGAATCCTTCGTGGAAATACGCGGAGTTTTCCAAGATTAATTCGGGTGCGGCAGTCCTGTACCGTTCCGAGGCAGCCAGTCCCAAAGGCATTACGGTTTGTGTCAACGCGGGTCATGGAACAAAGGGGGGAGCTTCTGTCAAGACGCAGTGTCATCCCGACGGCACTCCCAAGGTAACCGGAGGCACTACCGGCGCAGGGGCCACCTCTGCGGCAGCCGTGTCAGGCGGCATGACCTTTTCTGACGGAACTCCTGAGAGTAAGGTGACGCTGTCCATGGCAAAAATACTTAAGGATAAGCTGCTGGCGGCAGGATATGATGTGCTGATGATCCGGGAGAGCGACGATGTCCAGCTGGACAACATAGCCAGAACCGTCATTGCCAACAATGCAAGCGACTGCCATATTGCCCTTCACTGGGATTCCACCACCAATAACAAAGGGGCATTTTACATGAGTGTTCCCAATGTGGAATCATACCGCAGCATGGAACCTGTAAAGTCCCACTGGCAGCAGCACAACGCCCTTGGTGAAAGCCTGGTGGCTGGCCTTAAGGGGGCGGGAGTCAAGATATTTTCCGGCGGCTCCATGGCCATGGATCTGACCCAGACTTCCTTTTCCACGGTGCCTTCTGTGGATATAGAGCTGGGAGATAAGGCATCCGACCACTCTTCGGCCACGCTGGCCACGCTGGCAGACGGACTGGTGGCCGGGGTGAACCAGTATTTTGGACAATAAAGAACAATTGTAAATGTAAGGAAAACGTAAATCCTTCCACATTTACAAATAATACCTGATGCGTTACAATGGACATAACACCAAAGGTTTGTTTAAGACAAGGAGGGATTACATGAAATTGATGAAACGTCTGGCGGCAGTGGTTCTGGGAGTTGCCCTTTTATGTCCCATGACCGCCTATGCGGCCCAGTCACAGGAAGCATTGGAGCTGTACAAGGCAGTGGAAGCCAGAAACCAGAACATGACGGATATGAACGCCTTTTACGATTTCAAGATGAAGATGTCAGGCAGCCTGTTTGAGAATGAAGGTATTGATCCCGTTGATATGCGGCTGGAGATGAATATGAAGATGAATCATATACAGGATCCCAGCCAGATGCGCTACATGGCCTATTGCCGTATGACGGTTCCGGAAAGTGAGCCTATCACCTATTCCATGTATTATCTGGACGGTTATATCTACATGGATATGCTGGGCCAGAAGGTTAAGTACCCTGTGGCCATGGGAGACATGATGAACCAGGCCCTGGCGTCATCCAAGGCATTCGATGTGCCGGAAGATTTGGTTGGAGACTTTAGCCTGTGGGATGAGGGAGAGAACAAGGTCATCGGCTATACCATCAATGATGCCAAGATGAACGAGTACATGCAGATGGTACTGGGTTCCACCGGACTTACAGGCATGCTGGACGGCCTTGATATGAAGCTTCACAATATCCGCGGAGAATATGTGGTTAATCCGGCCGGCGACTGCATTAAGATGCGCCTTAAGATGGATATGGATATGACCATGCAGGGTGAGACCTTCAGTGTGAATCTGGACGGCGATGTGGGAATAGCGGATCCCGGCCAGCCCGTGGATGTGCCTGTTCCAAATCCTGCGGAATATACCGAGATGCAGGCAGCAGCCAGTTAGAGGAAATTTGAGGCTGTATGAAAGGCAGTTTTAGAATTTGCGAAAATGTCTAAAAAATTAACGCCAACTACTACACAAAACACGGATTTTAGTGTATAATGCAGTAGTTGGCATTTTTTTGGAGGAGTACCCAAGTGGCTGAAGGGTCTGGCTTCGAACACCAGTAGGTCGGTAGCACCGGCGCGAGGGTTCAAATCCCTCCTCCTCCGTTTATGCAATGAGGACAGTCCGTAAGGACTGTACCTGAAACAGAACACATACCAGCACAATGCCCGGAGCGGGCCGTATCTGCGGTCCTCCGGGCATTGTGCTGTTTTGTGCTGTGACGATTGCAGGCATCTGCACCGGCCCGGGAAGGAAGGGGGTAAAAGTGCGCGGAAAAATGCAGCCCTGATTCATCAGGACTGCATGCGGTTTTCAGGAAATTCCTGAGGAAAATCATGGGTGGCGTTATCAGCACCGGGTAAATCTATTTCAGGAATGTCTCCATCCCCATAGGTGCTGCTGTTTCTTCCTGGAAGTTCCAGGGGTTCCTGTCTGCCGGGATCCTGCTTTCCGGGTGTCTGTATTCTGTCCATGTGCCATCATCCTTCCGTAAACATATTTTCCACGTAGTTGCGCATTTCCTCATGGCTCATTATGTTTCTGGCCCTGTTTACCACCTGTTTCTGCTCCGGCTCCGTAAGACCGGAGAAACGGCTCATGGCTTCGGGATTCATGGCCAGCTCCATGGTAAATCCAATGGGAAGTTCATCTCGCTCTATCATATTCATCACCTCAGGATTAGTATGGAAGGCGGGGATGGAAAATATGCATGGCAGGATTGGGTATTTAGCAGGATTCGGTATTTAAAATGTACCTGTAACGGAACCGGGAATGGTGAATTGTACGGCACCCATGTATCCCGGCGCCACATCATATTCATTAAAGGTAATCACAAGTTCGCCGTTTTCATTGAAGTAATAACTTTCATCGCCTGTTAGTCCCTTGAAATCCTCATCCGGCATATCGGATTGGTAGAAGTACACCACAGAGTCATCCTTTGCCATCTGTTGAGCCATCTGGCTTTTTATATTATCGCTGACGGCCTCCAGCATTTCCGGACGGTCATGGAACAGGTCTTTTAAGGAGATGATGCTGCCGGTAGCCTTATCTATGGTAAATACCTTGACAAACTGAGTGCCGCTGGCCATGGTAAGGGTGGTATCAATGCGGATGGACAGGTATTTGCTGTTGTCTGTCACCACTTTATACTGTGAATCCAGGCCATAGTGCCCCTCTCCGTTGTCCCTGGACAATTCTTCCTCGTACATGGCGATAAGCTCATTGCCGTAATCCTCTATGGATTTGTTGGCCGGTACCTGGGCGCCCTCGGTCCCTTCAATCGTCACCTGGGGAACCTTGATATCTGCCTCAAAATTATCTTTTTTATCTTCATAGGTGCGGAAGGTTACCACCTTTGCAATGGATCCAATGACCGGAATCTGTTCCATGGCATTGGCAAGGGCCGGAGTGGCGTTGGCCAGCACGGTAATGGCAATCATGGCAGCGGCAGCGGCCCCGCCTGTTTTTTTTGCGAATTTCATGATAATCACACCTTTCTGTTCTTTTTTTGCCTGGGCAATGCCCGCAAGCATGCGTTCCTTTGCTTCCGTTGGAACCGGTATGCTTTCATAATCTGATTTCAGCTTATCCATCGGTCTGTTTTCTTCCTGTTTCATGAGCATGGCTCCTTTCTGAAAAATGGTTCTGGTTTGCGCCCAAGGGCATTGGCTCCAGTTCCAGCCTTAGTTTTTTCAGGGTACGGTAAAGCCTGGCCTTTACTGTATTGAGATTTTCACCTACTATATCAGCAATATCTTCTAATTTAAGATCCTCAAAATACCGCAGTATGATGACGGTCCTGCTTTTGTCATCCAGCCGTTTTATCATCTGTTTTAAGTCCAGGTCCTGGTAATGGTCCTCTGTGGGAGTCTCCGGCATTTCTTCTGTGGGTGTTTCTTTCTTTTTCCTGCGCAGCATATCCAGGCTTGTGTTGACCACGATCCGGTAAATCCATGTGGACAGGTAGTCTTTATTTCTGACCCCTTTGCAGTCCTTAATTGCCCGATAGGCGCTTTCCTGGACTACATCCAGGGCATCATCCTGGTTTCGCATCAGCTTAAATGCCAGGCGGTAGTAGCGTTCATAATTTTCTGTAAGGAGACGTTCTGTTTCCGCCGTATTGTTGTATAAGCCCATGTATCTGCATCCTCCTTTCGTATCCTTCTGACTGTTAGACGTCTGAGGCGGGGATAAAGTTGCATCTATTTTAAGATTTTACAGATTGGTTTATAAAATGCAACATCCATTGTGTTTTAAGCTGAAAAATGTTATATTGTTCATGTGACAGAATCAGCGGAACATGAATCAATGAAAGGTGTACGAAAGGATGAAAGAGGAACGGACCAACGATATAGACAGGATGAGAGAATACGAAGATATCCGGCAGGTACCGCTGGAGCCCAACAGGCCTGCGTCAGGCCGGCAGAATCCTCCTGTGGGGGATTCCTACATAGGGGGCAGGCCCAGACGAGAGCGGATTTCCAGGAGAAAGCCCGGTATAGGAGATGGGGCGCCGGAGGCCAGAACGTCTGCAGCCAGAACATCTGCAGCCAGAAAGTCTGCTGACAGAACGGCGCAGGAGGTCCAGAACACCGGAAAGAAGGCTGACCGGTCCCAAAGAAGTAAAAAAGCAGGAAATTCAGGCTCAGGAGAACACCGGAACCGTTCGGGCAAAGGCGTGTCCTTCCTTGCACTTTTGCTGGTGCTCATATTGGGCGCCGGCGCCGGTCTGGGCGGAGGCTATTACCTCTGGGGATGGGAGCGGCCTTATACCGTGGATTTGAAGGCGGTGGAGGTGCCGGATTATGTAGAGCAGGATTTTATAAGGAAGAATATATTTTCCAGACCGGACGTGGGGCGTCAGAAGGTGGATAAGATTGTCATACACTATGTGGCCAATCCCGGCTCCACGGCCAAGAATAACAGGGACTATTTTGACAGCCTGGCTGACCAGGACCCGCAAAAAAGCGGTTCGTCTGCCAGCAGCCATTTTGTGGTGGGGCTGGAAGGTGAAGTTATCCAGTGCATCCCTGTAAATGAGATTGCCTATGCCAATGCCCCTTTAAACAACACCACAGTCGCCATAGAGGTGTGCCATCCGGACGACAGCGGAAAGTTCAATGATGCCACCTATGAATCCCTGGTGGATTTGACAGCCTTCCTCTGCAGGCAGCTGAAACTGACGCCCGGGGACGTTATACGCCATTATGATGTGAATGAAAAACTCTGCCCCAAGTATTATGTGGAGCATGAGGACGCATGGGAGCAGTTTCTTAAGGATGTAAAGACGGCCATGAAGACGGAAAGTGCGGGATGAGGTGCATAGACATATTAAACTAAATACATAAATATAATAAATGCCGTACAGTCTTGAGGTAAAAGATTGTACGGCGTTTTCAGACGCAGACGGAAACTTCCGGCTAAAGAGGAATGAATTCCGGCTTTCTGCCATGGTACACGGTAAAATATCTATAACCGCAGTCAGACAGCAGTTCGCGGCAGGTGTCAAAGGCATAACCCACATATTCCGGGGTATGGGCGTCGGAACCAATGGTTATCATCTCGCCTCCCAGCTCCCGGTAGCGCATGAGAATCTTCCGGCAGGGATTGGGCTGGCCCAGGCCGTACTTGAAACCGCCTGTGTTGCACTCCAGGGATTTGCCGTTTTCAATAAGAATCTTTAAGAGAGGGTCAATCCACTGGCTCAGATGCCGGTAGTCGTAAAAGTCATTCTGGTGGGGAGCGTAGCGCACCGCATAATCCAGATGGCCAAAGGAATCAAAGGTGCGGCACAGGTCTCTGACACGCACCAGGGAGGCTTCAAAGAAATCCTCAAAGCCGGGCACCTCGCCCCGCTTGTTCCAGTATTCCGGGTCATATGGGTCCATGCTCTTTACAAAATGGCTGGATCCGATGATGAAATCAAAGGAATCCCCATAGCGCTTTACAAAGTGATCCAAATATTCCTTAAGATGATCCTGAAGTCCCAGCTCGATTCCGATGTTGATGCGGATGCGGTCCCTGTACTCTGCCTGGAGCATGCGCAGGGACGTGAGATAGGTGGGGATATCCAGGATAAAATCACAGTCGCAGAATCCGGAATCGTAGTCGTGGTGGTCGGTAATGCACATCTCCTTCATGCCCAGTTCTATGGCTTTCTCAATCTGCAGGCTGATGGGGGTGTTGGAGTCACCGGAAAATTCAGTGTGCAGATGGCAGTCGTATATCATCGGAGCTTCTCCTTTGCTTCTATATAAATAATAGCTTCTTAATAAAAAACAGCAGTATTTTTATTAATACCGGCATTTTCATACGCATTTCATAACAACATTATAGCAGAAAATACCCGAATGGCAAGATTCCAGTCTTTTCTTCGTATAAAAAGGTCAAAGATCCGTAAAAATAAAAAAAGGACTTGCCATTTCTTTAGAAATTGATTACAATAGAGAGAAGTTGATTAATATTTAACAATAATATATTTTTTAACAAACTAGGAGGAATTGAATCATGGCAGTAAAAGTAGCGATTAATGGATTTGGACGTATTGGACGTCTGGCTTTCCGTCAGATGTTCGGAGCAGAAGGTTACGATGTAGTAGCTATCAATGACTTAACCGATCCTAAGATGTTAGCTCATCTGTTAAAGTATGATACAGCACAGGGTGGATATGCCGGCGTTTATGGCCAGGGTCTGCACACTGTTGAGGCTGGAGAGGATTCCATCACTGTAGACGGCAAGAAAATCACCATCTACAAGGAGCCAAAGGCTGCTGATCTTCCATGGGGCGAAATCGGCGTAGACGTAGTTCTGGAGTGTACAGGATTCTACTGCTCTAAGGACAAAGCTCAGGCACACATCGAGGCAGGCGCTAAGAAAGTTGTTATCTCCGCTCCTGCAGGCAATGACCTTCCTACTATTGTATACAGCGTTAATGAGAATGTACTGACAGCTGATGATAAGATTATCTCCGCAGCTTCCTGTACAACAAACTGCTTAGCTCCTATGGCTAAGGCTCTGAATGATTATGCTCCTATCCAGAGCGGTATCATGTCCACCATCCACGCTTACACAGGCGATCAGATGATTCTGGACGGACCACACAGAAAAGGCGATTTAAGAAGAGCAAGAGCCGGCGCAGCTAACATCGTTCCTAACTCCACTGGTGCAGCTAAGGCTATCGGCCTGGTTATCCCAGAGCTGAACGGCAAGTTAATCGGTTCCGCACAGCGTGTACCTGTACCAACCGGTTCCACCACAATCTTAACAGCTGTTGTTAAGAAGGCTGGTGTTACAAAGGAAGACATCAACGCAGCTATGAAGGCAGCTGCCAGCGAGTCCTTTGGATACAATGAGGATGCCATCGTATCTTCCGACGTTATCGGCATGAGATATGGTTCTCTGTTCGATGCAACACAGACCATGGTAGCTCAGATTGCAGATGATCTGTATGAAGTACAGGTTGTTTCATGGTATGACAATGAGAACTCCTACACAAGCCAGATGGTAAGGACAATCAAGTACTTTGCTGAGTTAGGCTAATTGTGACAACAGGACAGTAATTTCTAAGTAGACTCATGAAGGGTCCGGTCGTTTGGGCCGGGCCCTTTGTTCGCCAAATGTATCAATGACTCTGAAAGGGGAAAGAAATATGTTAAACAAGAAAACAGTTGATGATTTAAAAGATTTACAGGGAAAAAAAGTACTGGTACGCTGTGATTTCAACGTTCCGTTAAAGGAAGGCGTTATCCAGAACTATAACCGTATTGACGGAGCCATCCCTACCATAAAGAAGCTTCTTGACCAGGGCGCCAAGGTTATCCTGTGCTCCCATTTAGGCAAGCCAAAGGGCGAGCCCGTTCCGGAGATGAGCCTTGCTCCTGTTGCTCCTGCTCTGAGCGAAAGACTGGGCGTAGAGGTTAAGTTTGTGGACGATCCAAAGGTAACAGGGCCTGAGACACAGAAGGTAGCTGCTGAGTTAAAGGACGGAGAGGTTCTGCTTCTTCAGAATACCCGTTACAGAGTTGAGGAGACCAAATTCAAAGACGGCGATGCTGCAAGCGAGGCTTATGCAAAAGAGCTGGCTGACCTGTGCGACGGCATTTTCGTAAACGACGCATTCGGCACAGCCCACAGGGCACACTGCTCCAACGTAGGCGTTACCAGATTTACCAAGGAGAACGTGGTGGGATACCTGATGGAAAAGGAAATCAGGTTCTTAGGACAGGCGGTTGAGAATCCGGTTCGTCCATTCGTGGCCATTCTGGGCGGCGCCAAGGTTTCCGATAAGATTAATGTAATTAACAACCTGTTAGACAAGGTTGACACCCTGATTATCGGCGGAGGTATGGCTTACACCTTTGCAAAGGCACAGGGCCAGGAAATCGGCAATTCCTTATGTGAGGCAGATAAGCTGGACTATGCACTGGAGATGATTAAGAAGGCAGAAGAGAAGGGCGTTAAGCTGCTGCTTCCTGTTGATCATGTGGAAGGAAAGGAATTCTCCAACGACACCGAGCATAAAGTAGTGGATGTAATTGACGCAGGCTGGTCAGGATTTGACATCGGACCTAAGACCATCGCGCTTTACAAGGAAGCACTGCAGGGCGCCAAGACGGTTGTGTGGAATGGACCTATGGGCGTGTTCGAGTTCTCCAACTTCGCAGAAGGCACACTGGAAGTATGCCGTGCGGTTGCTGAACTGGCAGATGCCACCACGGTTATCGGCGGCGGCGACTCTGTCAATGCTGTGAAGAGACTGGGCTTTGCTGATAAGATGACCCATATCTCCACCGGCGGCGGCGCTTCCCTGGAATTCCTGGAGGGCAAGGAACTGCCAGGTGTGGCTGCAGCTGACAACAAAGCTTAATTCGGTTTTCCCATAAGTGATTACAGTGTGAAAGGGAGAGGTAAAATACAATGTCAAGAAAGAAAATTATAGCAGGCAACTGGAAGATGAACATGACTCCGTCAGAGGCGGTTGCCCTTGTAAACGAGTTAAAGCCATTGGTAGCGAATGAGGATGTGGATGTGGTATTCTGTGTGCCTGCCATTGACATTATTCCTGCTATGGAAGCAGCTAAGGGATCCAATATCTGTATCGGAGCCGAGAACATGTACTATGAGGAGAAGGGCGCTTATACAGGCGAGATTTCTCCCAACATGCTGGTAGACGCCGGCGTTAAGTACGTAATCATCGGTCATTCAGAGAGACGCGAGTATTTCGCAGAGACAGATGAGACCGTGAACAAAAAGGTGTTAAAGGCCTTTGAACACGGCATCACACCGATTGTCTGCTGCGGAGAGACACTCACACAGAGGGAGCAGGGAATCACCATTGACTGGATCCGCCAGCAGATTAAGATTGCATTCCTGAATGTGACAGCTGACCAGGCTAAGACTGCGGTTATTGCTTACGAGCCAATCTGGGCAATCGGAACCGGCAAGGTGGCTACCACAGAGCAGGCTGAGGAAGTCTGCGCAGCTATCCGTGTATGCATTGGAGAGATTTACGATGAGGCTACAGCTGAGGCAATCCGTATCCAGTACGGCGGCTCTGTATCCGCATCTTCCGCTCCGGAGCTTTTCGCACAGCCGGATATGGATGGAGGACTGGTAGGCGGCGCTTCCTTAAAGCCTGACTTTGGCAAGATTGTAAATTACAACAAGTAATAACGGAATGTGTGCCCTGCTCCTGACCGGAGCGTGACCCAATGCGGGATTCACGCGCCATAAGGCGGCAGGGCATTTAAAACAGAAGGAGATTGAAAATGAGTAAAAAACCAACCGTATTAATGATTTTAGACGGCTACGGACTGAACGATAACTGCCAGCACAACGCTGTATGCGAGGGCAAGACTCCGGTTATGGACCAGCTCATGAGCCAGTGCCCCTTTGTAAAGGGCGAGGCCAGCGGCATGGCAGTGGGACTTCCCGAGGGACAGATGGGCAACTCTGAGGTAGGTCATCTGAACATGGGAGCAGGTCGTATCGTATACCAGGAACTGACCAGAATCACAAAATCCATTCAGGATGGGGACTTTTTCCAGATTCCGGAGTTCCTCACAGCAATTGAAAACTGCAAAAAACATGATTCTGCCCTTCATATGTTCGGGCTGGTGTCTGACGGCGGCGTACACAGCCACAACACCCATATCTACGGCCTGCTGGAGCTGGCTAAGAAGAACGGCTTAAAGAAGGTTTATGTACACTGTTTCCTGGATGGCCGCGATACGCCTCCTGAATCAGGAAAGGGCTTTGTGGAGCAGCTGGAAGCAAAGATGAAGGAGATCGGCGTAGGCGAGGTAGCGTCTGTCATGGGACGTTACTATGCCATGGACCGTGATAAGAGATGGGACCGCGTGGAGTTGGCTTACAACGCTCTGACAAAGGGCGAAGGAAATCAGGCTGAAAGCGCTGCTGCAGGCATCCAGGCTTCTTATGACAGCGGCAAGGCAGATGAGTTCGTCATCCCCTTTGTGGTGATGAAGGACGGCAAGCCTGCGGCCACCATCCAGGATAAGGATTCCGTGATTTTCTACAACTTCCGTCCGGACCGTGCAAGGGAGATTACCCGTGCATTCTGCGACGACAGCTTTGACGGCTTCCCAAGGGAGAAAAGGCTGGACCTGGTGTATGTATGCTTTACGGATTATGATGAGACCATCCAGAACAAGCTGGTTGCCTTTAAGAAGGAGAGTATCACCAATACCTTTGGCGAATTCCTGGCAGCCCACAAAAAGACACAGGTAAGGATTGCGGAGACTGAGAAATATGCGCATGTGACCTTCTTCTTTAACGGCGGTGTGGAAGAACCCAACGAGGGTGAGGACCGCATTCTGGTTCCTTCTCCAAAGGAAGTTGCAACCTATGATTTAAAGCCTGAGATGAGCGCCAACGGCGTGTGCGATAAGCTGGTGGAAGCCATCAAATCCGACAAATACGATGTCATCATCATCAACTTTGCAAACCCTGACATGGTAGGCCATACCGGGGTAGAGGACGCAGCCATCAAGGCCATCGAGACAGTGGACGCCTGCGTGGGCCGTGCAGTGGAGGCCATCAGGGAAGTGGACGGCGTCATGTTTATCTGTGCGGACCATGGAAATGCGGAGCAGCTGGTGGACTATGAGACCGGGGAGCCATTTACAGCTCATACCACTAATCCGGTACCATTCATCCTGGTAAATGCAGACCCATCCTGCAAGCTGCGTGAAGGCGGCGCCCTGTGCGATATCGTTCCCACCCTTATTGAGCTCATGGGAATGGAGCAGCCTAAGGAAATGACCGGCAAATCATTGCTGGTTAAGTAAGAAGAATGAAGTGAGAATAAATATGCGTAAAAGCCAGCTCCGAATGTCCGGGGCTGGCTTTTTTGGCCGAAGAGTGCTGGATTAGGCGCAAATGAATCTAAAATCAGTCAGACGACAGCATGCCTTGGGCGGACTTGCTGGGCCGATACCGTATCATTTGTATCATTGCCGGTGTCCGGGGCTTTTTTTCGTGTCTGTTCTTCCAAAGCCGCGGCGCCCGCTTTATGCACAGGCTGTTCAACTCCGTCTGCTTTGGCGATATCTGGTCCGCTTGCAGAAGAACTGCCGGCAATCACTTTCTCAGCAGCGGCCTTTTCAGCAGCGGCCTTTTCAGCAGCGGCCTTCCCAGCAGCGGCCTTTTCAGCAGCGGCCTTCCCAGCAGCGGCTTTTCCAGCAGCTGCCTTATCAACAGCTGCCTTTCCCGGAACGCTTCCGGATAACTTGATGGAAGCTTTTGCGCAGGCAGGCCCTACCATTTCATACAAAAGCCCGCTGGACAGGATGATGGTTGAAAGCAGCTGGCCGCTTTCGGCAGGGAGCATGCGCTGCCCCAGCACAGCCAGGCCGATGGAAACGCCGGCCTGAGGAATCAGCGCCAGGCCAAAGTAGCGGCGGATTTCCGGTGAAGCGTGGGTAACCGCGGCGCCCAGGGCGGAACCGGTGTATTTCCCGGCAATGCGGACCAGAAAGTAAACAATACCGATCACGCCGGCAGCTGCCAGGCTGGGAATGGAAAGCCTCATACCGGAAAGCACGAAGAACATCACCAGGAGGGGAGGCGTGAACTGGTTTAACTGCTTAAATAAGTGTTTGTTGCCGCTGGCATTGATATAGGCTGCGCCGGAGGCCATACATGCCAACAGGGGAGAAACATTAAGGGAAGTACAGATTCCGGCCACGCCCATAATGGTGACACAGGCCAGAACCAGGCTGTGGTCCTTGCTGCGGCGCTTGTGTATCAGCCTGCTGAGCACCACACCGGATAGTCCTCCCAGCGCCAGGGCCAATAAGTTAAAGAGCACCGGAAAGGCAATCTGCGAAACCGTCACAGAGCCGTTTGAGGAGCTGGCCTGGACAAAGGCCGCGCACACGCTGAAGGCTATCAGGGACACTGCATCGTCCAGGGCAACCACCTGCAGGATGGTGTCCACAAAGGGCCCTTTGGCCTTGTACTGCCGGATGGTCATAATGGTGGAGGCAGGGGCCGTGGCGCAGCCGATGGCTCCCAAAAGCAGACTGAAGGACAGGGATAACCCCATAATCAGCATGACAATTGTGATAAAGATGCCTGCGGTCAGGGATTCAAACAGGGTCAGAATCACCATTTTCTTTCCATTGGCTTTCAGGGATGACAGTTTGAAATATTTTCCTACTCCAAATGCGATAAATGCCAGGGCAAGGTCTGTGATAAAATCCATCTGTCCAATATATTGTGAAGGGACAAGATTCAGGCACCAGGGCCCGATGATGACTCCCGCAATAATATAACCGGTAACATTAGGCAGGTGAAGCCGCTTTGTGATTCGTGTCAACAGAAAGCCGGATGCCAGCATGACTGCTATGGTCAATATGATTCCTGCTGCTCCCAGGTTTGATAAAAATAGTGCCATAATCAACACTCCTTTCTGCGTTTTTTTGTTTTGCTTGATTATAGTAGTGTTTGGTGATAAAATCAAATGATATTATTTGATTGGGATATAAAAAATATTTATATATGGAGGGGGACTGGCCTGTGTTTGACATGAAAGTAAAGACTCTTCTGGCTGTTATCGAGTCCGGAAGCTATACTAAGGCAGCTCAGAAGCTGAATCTGACCCAGCCGGCGGTGAGTCATCAGATTCGTTTGCTGGAAAATGAGTTCGATATAAAAATATTTTATAGGAGCAAAAACAAACTGAAGCTGACTCCCCAGGGAAAGATTCTGGTGCAGTACGCCCGCAGGGCAGCTGCCGTTTATTCCAACGCCTGCCAGGCTATTGAGGACAGCAAGACGGAGACCAGCCATCTGAATGTAGGCATCACCCCCACGGCGGGGGAGACCATTATTCCCCAGGTGCTGGCCACCCTCTGTAATGAGAATCCGGATATACATATAAATATTTCTGTCAATACCATTCAAAAAATTTATAGCCGCCTGAAGGCATATGAATTGGATTTTGCCGTGGTGGAGGGAGGGGTGCCGGATGCGGCGTTAGTGTCCACCACCCTGGACACGGATTACCTGTGTCTGGCTGTTTCGCCCATGCACCGTCTGGCCAGGGCCAAGACAGTGTCCGTGGAGGAGATACGCCATGAAAAGCTGATTCTGCGCAGCCGCAGCGCAGGCACAAGGCAGCTGTTTGAGAAACATCTGGGGGCCAGGGACATGAGCCTGGAAGAGTTTAACGTGATGATGGAACTGGATAACGTGTCCATGATCAAGGAGTTGGTAACCATGGATTTGGGAATTACCATCATTGCCAAAAGCGCCTGCCGCGAAGAACTTGCCAGCGGCCGGCTGGCCATTATTCCCATTGAAAATTCCTCCATGGTGCGCCAGATCGACATGGTATATCAGAAGGATTTCCTGCATCCGGAGTTTATCCAGAATATTCGCGGTATCTATGAACAGCTGAAGGCAAAGTAATATTTCCTGTGAGGGGCTTTTCCGGCCGGGAAGATGGGCTGCCTGAGCGGTTGCGGCTTTCAAGCTGCGGCTTTCAAGTTACGGTTTTAAAGTTATGAAATATCCCTTCCATTTTTATGGGAAATAGGATAAAATGGAAGTTGGTGCCCTCAAAGGCCGTAGAAGTCTCTGATGGCCTGTTTTGTATAATTTTAATTGATATAACATATGATAGGAGTTTGAATTGTGTCTGGAAAAAAAGGTATGAAAACGAAGAAGCTTTTGGAAAGCTTCCTTCCATATTATGGAAGATATAAGAAGATTCTGATATTTGATTTATTCTGTGCGGCTCTGACTACATTGGGAGAACTGATTCTTCCTCTGATGCTGCGCTATATCACAAACCAGGGGATGCAGAATCTGGCATCCATGACAGCCGGAATTGTAATCAGAATCGGCGGTCTGTACCTGCTTCTGCGGATTATTGACTCCCTGGCAGCCTATTACATGGCCTATACAGGGCATGTGATGGGTGTATACATTGAAACAGATATGCGCCAGGACGCCTTTGAGCATTTGCAGATGCTGTCAGACAGTTATTACAGCAACACAAAGGTTGGACAGATCATGTCACGTATTACCAGTGATTTGTTTGACGTGACGGAATTTGCCCACCACTGTCCGGAGGAGTTCTTTATAGCAGCCCTAAAAACCGTGGTCTCCTTCATCATCCTGTCAGGCATCAATCTGGAACTGACCCTGCTCATATTTGTGCTGGTGCCGGTTATGATTATTTCCTGTACCTGGTTTAACATGAAGGTGAAGGAGGCATTCCGCAGGCAGAGAAACCAGATAGGCGAGCTCAATGCCCAGATTGAGGACACCCTGCTGGGCAACCGTGTGGTCAGGGCCTTTGCCAATGAGCCGGTGGAGATTGCCAAGTTCGGCAAGGGCAACCGGGATTTCATGGATATTAAGAAGTATACCTACCGCTACATGGCGGCTTTTCAGATTACCACCAGGTCCTTTGACGGACTGATGTATGTGGTGGTGATTGTGGCAGGAGGCATTTTCATGATTCAGGGCAAGGTGGAGCCGGGAGATTTGGTGGCCTATACCATGTATGTAACCACCCTTCTTACCACTATACGCAGAATCATAGAGTTTGCGGAGCAGTTCCAGCGTGGAATCACCGGTATCGAACGTTTCCAGGAAATCATGGATGTGGTGCCGGATATCAAGGACAGCAAAAATGCAAAGAAGATGGAGCATGTAAAGGGCGCCATTACCTTTGACCACGTAAGTTTTGAGTATCCGGATGACCATGTGCCAGTACTGGAGGACATTAACATCACCGTAAGGCCAGGGGAGAGGATTGCCCTGGTAGGTCCCTCCGGCGGCGGTAAGACCACCATGTGCAACCTTCTGCCCAGGTTTTATGATACCACCTCAGGCAGCATTGCCATAGACGGGCAGGATATAAAGAACGTTACACTGCAGAGCCTTCGTTCCAACATCGGCGTGGTACAGCAGGACGTTTACCTGTTCTCAGGTTCTGTCTATGAGAATATCAGCTACGGGCGTCCGGGAGCCACCAGGGAAGAAGTTATGGAAGCTGCCAAACTGGCAGGCGCCCATGAGTTTATCACTGAGCTGCAGGACGGATATGATACGTATGTGGGCGAGCGGGGGGTCAAGCTGTCAGGAGGACAGAAGCAGCGTATCAGCATTGCCCGTGTATTCCTGAAGAACCCGGCCATTCTTATTCTGGATGAGGCTACATCGGCTCTTGACAATGAGAGTGAATACCTGGTATCCCAGTCATTGGAGAAGCTGGCAGTGGGCCGTACCACTCTTACTATTGCCCACCGCCTGACCACCATCCAGGGTGCGGACCGCATACTTGTGCTGGCAGGCAATAAGATTGTGGAAGAGGGGAATCATGAACAGCTGCTGGAGAAGAAGGGAATGTATTACCAGTTATATACAACTGCAAACAGGCTGAACCAGGGGATTGCATAAAGGAGAACATTTAATATGAAAATAGCTATTGTTGCGGACAGCAACAGCGGAGTAACGCAGGATGAGGCAAAGGAGCTGGGCATATATGTGCTTCCCATGCCTTTCATGATAGATGGGCAGGTTTTTTATGAGGGAATTGATTTAAGCCATGAAGATTTTTACGCAAGGATGGAGGAAGGGGCTGAAATCACCACATCCCAGCCATCGCCTAAAGACGTGACGGAACAGTGGGAACAGCTTCTGGAGGACCATGATCAGGTGGTGTACATTCCCATGTCCAGCGGACTCAGCGGTTCCTGCCAGACGGCTCTTATGCTGGCGGAAGATTATGAGGGGCGCGTTCAGGTGGTGAACAACCAGAGGATTTCTGTTACCCAGAGACAGTCTGCCCTGGACGCCAGGGATTTGGCAGAGCGGGGATGGAGCGGTGAGCAGATAAAGGAAAAGCTTGAGGCAACCAGGTTTGACAGCTCCATTTATATCACGGTGGATACCCTTAAATATCTGAAAAAGGGGGGCAGGATTACACCTGCTGCGGCAGCGCTGGGGACATTGCTCAAAATAAAGCCGGTGCTCACCATCCAGGGAGAAAAGCTGGATGCGTTTGCAAAGGCAAGGACCATGAAGCAGGCCAAGACCATCATGCTGACTGCCCTGGCCCATGACCTGGAGGATCGTCTGGCAGATCCGAAGGCAGAACACACCTATCTGCAGATTGCCCATACATGCAGTGAGCAGGCAGCCCAGGAGCTGGAAGAGACTGTAAGGGAGTTGTATCCCGGGGTTCCCGTGTTTGGGGCTCCCCTGTCCCTCAGCATTGGATGCCATATCGGCCCTGGCGCCCTGGCAGTCGCCTGTACCAGGAAATTAAAGGAGCTGGAATAAGTGTCGGAAAAGAAATTTGTTAAGAAGCTGCGTACCTTCGGCATGAGCATGAAGGTACCGCTGACAGCCATCATCATAGGCGCTGCCCTGATTCCTCTCTTTCTGGAGGCCGGCATTATGCTGGGAACATTCCGGCAGAGCCAGCTGGACGCCAGGTTTATAGAGATACAGAACCAGTGTGTTATACTCAGCAATAAGATGACCCGGTCCGGCTATATGACGGCCGAGAAAAAGAACAATGCCAGCCTGGACAGCCAGATGCAGACCCTGTCTGATGTCTATAACGGAAGAATTGTCATTGTGGGAAGCAATTTCCGAGTGGTGACAGATACCTTTAATCTGGCCACGGGAAAGTATTATTTATCAGAAGAAGTCATCAAGTGTTTCAAGGGTGAGAACAGCAGCCATTACAACAAGGATATGCAGTATTTTGCCCAGACCATTCCCGTGTATGACACGGCGGACGCAAAAGCTGTGAGCGGAGTCATTGTGGTTACCGCATCCACGGAGAACATTCTGTCCCTGACAGATAAGGTTATGGGAAAGTCCCATCTGTTTCTGGTGTGTATGGTTCTTCTTATCAGTGTTTTGGGGGTGGCGGCGGCCCATTTGCTGCTGCGTCCTTTTAAGAAGCTTCAGATGTCCTTTGACAGGGTGGCTCAGGGAGATTTGGATGCGGACATCACAGAGGAGACTTACAGGGAGACCAGACTCCTGTCCCAGTCAGTCCAGAAGTCCCTGAGCAAGCTCAAGGCTGTAGACCAGTCGCGCCAGGAGTTTGTCTCTAATGTGTCCCATGAGCTGAAAACGCCCATCACCTCTATCCGTGTGCTGGCTGATTCCCTGATGGGGATGGAAGACGTGCCGGTGGAGCTGTACCGGGAGTTTATGACGGATATTTCGGATGAGATTGACCGGGAGAACCAGATCATAGAGGATTTGCTGATGCTGGTCAAAATGGATAAGACAGCCGAGGACCAGATGAACATAGAGCAGGTGAATATCAACGGGGAACTGGAGCTGATTTTAAAACGTCTGCGTCCCATTGCCAAACGTGGAAATGTGGAACTGATCCTGGAGAGCATCCGGGAAGTGACAGCGGATGTGGATAAGGTAAAGATATCCCTGGCAATCACCAATCTGGTGGAAAATGCCATCAAATACAACCGGGATTCAGGTATGGTTCGCGTGACCCTGGATGCAGATCACAAATATTTCTACATCAAGGTGGCTGACACCGGTATCGGGATACCGGAGGACGCGCTGGAACATATATTCGAGCGGTTTTTCCGGGTGGATAAGGCCCGCTCCAGGGAAGTGGGCGGCACCGGGCTGGGACTGGCTATCGCGAAAAATGTCATTCAGATGCACCATGGTATCATAGATGTGGAGAGTACGGTGGGAGAGGGAACCACCTTCAGCGTGAGGATACCCCTTAACTATGTACCGAGACAGGAGGCAAAGCCATGAGCAGACATACCGCGAGCAGACATACTGTGAGCAGAAATACCGTGAGCAGACATGTCATGAGCAGACATACCATGGGAATACATGCGGTGAAAAGGCTGATACTGCCTTTGATGGCGGTTGTATTCCTGCTGTCGGGCTGCGGAGAGGGGGAAAGCCCTGTCTCCAATCCTGCCGAGGGCAGATATCTGATTTATTATCTGAATGCGTCCATCACCAAGCTGGTTCCCCAGGAGTACGAGACGGAAACAAAGGATAAGGGGGAGCTGGTGAATGAACTGATGGACCAGTTCCTGAATGTGCCAAAGGATTTGGACTGCCAGCCCGGCCTGACGGACCGGGTGACCTACCAGGGGAGCCGCCAGGAGGAACAGGTGCTGTATCTGTACTTCGACATGAATTACACAGCCATGAAGGCGGAACGGGAGATTCTCTGCCGGGCAGCCCTCACCAGGACCCTGACGCAGATTGAGGGAATTGACTATATCAATATTTACTGCGGTGACCAGCCTCTGATGGACCGGCAGGGAAATCCGGTGGGAATGCTGTCGGCCACTGATTTTATCATGAATACCAGCAATGTAAATGCCTACGAAAAGACGGAGCTGACCCTGTATTTTGCCGATGAGACAGGCAACCGCCTGGTGCCGGAGAAACGGGAGGTAGTCCACAACATCAATACCTCCCTGGAACAGCTGGTAGTAGAGCAGCTCATTGCAGGACCGGGACAGGAGGGGCATAATCCCACGCTTCCGTCGGACTGCAAGATACTGAGCCTGTCAGTGACAGATAATGTATGCTATATCAACTTTGATTCCGCCTTTGCCAATACAACTCTGGCAGTGAATGAGTATATCCCGATCTATTCCATTGTGGATTCTCTTTCAGAGATGACAACGGTGACAAAGGTGCAGATTATGATCAACGGCTCCCAGGATGTGATGTTCCGGGATGTGGTGTCCTTAAATACCACCTTTGAGAGAAGCCAGAATTATATTGACGGAAAGAATGAATAGACGAAAGGAAATTTAACTGAATATGAAGAGACCGCTGGTTGTACTGGCAGCAGGTTACGTACTTGGAGAGGTGCTGGCCCTGCAGGTTAAGACGGCGGTGGACTTAGGTGTTCTGGCGTGGCTGTGTGCAGCTGCGGCAGGAATCCTATGGCTTTTGGATACAGGGAGGGGAGTACTGCGCCCTTCTGCTCCAAGAGCGAAGATGCAGGGCAGGAGCAACCGGAAACATAGAGTGCTTCTGCTCTTTTTGGTATGTCTACTGTCTGGTTCGTCTGTGGGAATGACAAGAGGACAGCAGGAAAAAGGGATTCTGGACCATGAGGAGTCCGTGGCCCGGACCATGACCGGCGCCCGGATATTGGTAAGAGGAGTAATTAAAAAGGCAGAACAAAAGGAAAATACGATTACCCTTATGCTGGAGGAGGTGACGGCCGAGGCAGGTAAAAGGTCTGTGAAGTTCAGGAGGATGGTGGTGTATGCGGAGAACAGGACAACGGAGAAAGATGATTCTGACTTAGGGGAAGAGCTGGCTGTGGGGGTAAAAGTACAGGTGAGAGGCAAGCTGGCTCCGGTGGAAGGGCCGGGAAATCCCGGAGAATTTGATTTCAGGACCTATTACCGAACAAAGGGAACTGCATGCAGGCTGTACGGGGAGAACCTGGCAGTGGCGGGAGGAGAGGCAATCCCTTATTACAAGGGAATCGCAGAGTTTCGGATGCAATGTGCCGGTGTACTTGAAAAGATATGCATGCCGGAGGATGTGGCTGTATTTAAAGCCGTGCTTCTGGGAGATACATCTGATATGAATCCGGAGATGCGGGATATGTACCAGCGCAACGGAATTTCACATCTTCTGGCTGTCAGCGGACAGCATCTGGCTATTATCGGCGGAGGGATCTATCTGATGATTCGTCGGGCCGGAGCCGGATATGGCAAGGCCGGGATGATATCAGCTGTTCTTGTTATCAGCTATGGAATAATGACAGGCAGTTCCGGCTCCGCCATAAGGGCGGTTATCATGATAGTATGCCTGTGGCTGGCGGCGGTTAAAGGAAGAAGCTACGACACCCTGTCGGCGTTGGGAGCGGCAGCCTTAATTCTTCTGTACAGACAGCCCTATCTGCTGTACCACAGCGGATTTGAATTGTCCTTTGGGGCAGTTCTGGCGATCAGCGGATTGGGAGGATGGGTGCAGTCATTCCTTGAATTGGAGCGGGCGTGGGAAAAGACGCTTCTTATCAGCTTGAGCGTACAAATCGTACTTACGCCCATTGTGCTGTACCACTATTTTCAGCATCCGCTTTACGGCATTTTTTTAAATCTTTTGGTTATACCTCTTGTTTCTATCTTAATGTATTCGGGTATTCTGGGGATTGTACTGGGAAGCTTCTGGATCCAGGGAGGAGTGGCAGCAGTGGGGGCCGGACATTATATTTTGAGGTTTTATGAGCTGCTGTGCAAATTTGCGGAAGGGCTGCCCGGATACAGTCTGGTGCTGGGGCGTCCGTCGCCGGGCAGTCTGGTAATGTATTTTGGCATACACGGAATGGGAACAGCAGTTGTGCTGTTTTGTATCAGGGGCCGGAGTGCCTTTATTCGGGCAAAATCTCCTGCAAGGTGTAACGCTTATCTGGCAGAAAGGGATTTACAAACACGCATATCTTCCATCAGTTGTAAACCCATGATGTTAATGTATTTTTTGGGGATTTATGCCCTTAGTTTTGCGGCTTTGGTCCCGCGTCCCGTAAAAGGACTGGAGGTTGTCTGTCTGGATGTGGGACAAGGGGACGGCCTGTTGCTCAGGTCTGGTAAGAGGGCGGTGCTCATAGATGGAGGCAGCAGCAGCCAGAAAAAACTGGGGAATATTGTGCTGGAGCCTTATTTAAAAAGCCAGGGAATATCGTGGATTGATTATGCGGTGGTAAGTCATGGAGACAGCGACCATATAAACGGTCTTATATACCTGCTGGAGGAGTCAGAGGACATAAGAATAGGTACCCTGGTGCTGCCAGTGATGGGAAAGGGGGAGGAGGTATATGAAAATCTGGCTGCACTGGCCAGGAGAGAAGGGGCAGCTGTGGTTTATATGAAAACCGGAGACTGGGTGGAAACTGGGGAGCTGACGCTTACCTGTCTGTATGCCGGTGAAGATTTTGGCAGGAAGGACCGTAACAGCCACTCTCTGGTTTTGTGCGGGGATTATAAGGGATTTCATATGTTGTTTACAGGAGATATGGGGGAAGAACAGGAGAGCAGTCTGGTCAGACTGGCAGAACAGGAGGGGGCCCTGCAGGATATACATTTGAATCATGTACAGATACTGAAAACAGCCCATCATGGTTCCAGGACATCTTCATCGGAGGTATTTCTGGACCGATTGAGGATTCAATTAGCTGTGGTTTCCTATGGAAAGGAAAATTCTTATGGGCATCCGTCGCCGGAGACAATGGAGCGTTTCAGGAGGCAGGGGATTGCGGTTCTGGAAACCGGAAAAAAGGGAGCCATAACACTTAAAACAAACGGTACATCGCTGCGGGTCCATGCATTTCTGGAGGAAAAATCTCGTCAGAATTAGCTGGATGAAATACGCTTCTGACAGCCATATTATAAATATGGAAGAGATTGTGGAATCTTGGAAGGAGCAGGGGATGAATTATCAAGAAACAGCTAACGAGATTTTGTCTCACATAGGCGGGGCAGAGAATATCAGGGAGATGACACACTGTTTTACCAGACTTCGGTTTGAATTAAGGGATCCGGAAAAGGCAGAGCGCGGTAAGATAGAGCGGATAGAAGGTGTGATAGCGGTTGTGGAAAGCAGCGGCCAGTTCCAGGTTGTCATGGGGACAAAGGTAGGCCGGATATATGACCTGCTGAAGGAAATGACCGGTACAGAAAGAAAAGCGGGTGAAAAAAGAGAAAAGGTTTATCATAGGGACAGTAAGGACAGAGAGAAAAACACACCGGGAAGTCATTTGGGAAACAGAATGATTCAGTCGGTTTCCTCCATGTTTACGCCTATGGTACCTGCCATTGCTGCATCTGGCCTTTTGAAAGGATTCCTGACCATAGCCAGGATGCTGGCATCCAATCAAGGCATCGACATTACAGGAAACCATACCTACGTAATCCTGCTGGCTGCCACGGATGCGATTTTCTATTTTATGCCAATCATCCTGGCCTATACCAGCGCCAGGGTGTTTGGGGCCAATGAATTTGTGGCCATGGCTCTGGGGGGAACCATGTGTTACCCTTCGGTTCTCAGTCTTATGACAGGGGAAGAACACATCAGCATGCTGGGAGTGGCATTGACCAGGGCCAATTACACATCATCAGTCATCCCTATTATAATAGGTGTGTTTATCCTGGCTTATGTACAGCGGTTTCTGGAGCGGGTGATACCGGAGGTTCTGAAAATTATTCTGGTACCGGGGCTCTCCCTGCTGGTAATGGTGCCTGCGGTATTTATGGTGTTTGGGCCGGTGGGAATTTATCTGGGAAATATAATTCATTTTATCTACACAGGCCTTATGGGAATAAGTCCTGTTTTGTGCGGCGGTTTCATCGGAGGCATGTGGTGTGTGTTTGTTATTTTTGGATCCCACAGAGCCTTGGTACCTATTGGAATCCAGGATGTGGCACTGAACGGCCGGCAAAACCTGCTTGCATTTGCAGGGGCTGCGAATTTTTCTCAGGGCGGGGCTGCCCTGGGGGTTATGATGCGGACCAGAAGCAGGGAGCTAAAAGCAGTGGCGGCATCGGCATCAGTGGCAGCCTCTGTCTGCGGCATAACAGAGCCTGCCATCTATGGGTGTAACCTGCGGCTTAAACGTCCTATGATTTACGCGGTTATATGCGGAGCCGCAGGAGGGGCTGTCATGGGGGCGGGAGGCGTGTACGGGGATGCTTTTGCAAATAACGGTATCCTTACACTGGCAACCTATGCTGCTTTTGGAATGAAAAAATTCCTCTTTTATCTGGCTGGTATTGGTATATCATTCTTCGGGTCTGCCATTTTGACAATGCTGCTGGGATTTGAGGATATGGACCAGGAACCAGAGGAAACTTCATGGGAAAGGAATTAACTGCAGGAGGGAAACAATGCATCAGAAAACGACAGAATTTCCGGAAGGATTTTTGTGGGGGGCTTCATCATCCGCATTTCAGATTGAGGGGGGATGGAATCTGGGAGGAAAAGGGATGACAGTGGCAGATTTCAATTCCTTTAAACGATCCCATATACAGGCAGATACTAAGGTGGCCAGTGACTTCTATCATCACTGGAAGGAGGACATTGATTACATGGCAGAGCTTGGGCTCAAAATGTACAGGTTCTCCATTGCGTGGGCCAGAATCATACCGGATGGCGATGGAGCTGTTCATGAGGAGGGGATTAAATTCTATGACAGAATCATTGACTGCCTGCTGTCAAGGGGAATCCAGCCCTTTGTCACCCTGTACCATTTTGACCTGCCCTACGCGTTGGCGGAAAAATACAATGGCTGGGAATCACGCCGGTGTGTCCTGGCCTTTGAACGGTATGCCAGGATATGCTTCAGGGCTTTTGGCGACCGGGTTAAATACTGGCAGGTCCACAATGAACAGAACCTGATGGTGCGGGTGGATGAGAGGATGAATATTGATGCCGCGGATAAATGGGAGGCAGACCGGCTCAGGGCCCAGATGGATTATCATATGTTTCTGGCCCATGCCCTGGCCGTAAAGGCATGCCATGAGCTGGTTTCCGGAGGAAAGATAGGCCCGGCCGTGTCGTCCTGCTGTACCTATCCGGAAACACCCCGTCCGGAGGATGTGTGGGCTGCGGCGAACAATGATTGGTTTAAGGCGGAATACTGTCTGGACATGCATCAATATGGCAGATATCCGGGATACTACAGGCGGTATCTTAAAGAGCGTAATATTATGCCGTCCGCGGAGGATGGGGATGAGGAGATACTCAAATGGGGCGCTTCTGATTACATTGCTGTCAACTATTACAGGACACTTTGTGTCAGATATCTTCCGGCAGATGAGATTCATCCTGTGGGGGAACGGTGCTTTCCGGGCAATGAGGTGGATTTTGACCAGTATGGATACTTTTCCCATGTGAAAAATCCTCATCTGGTTTCGACAGAGTATGGGGCGCAGATTGATCCAATGGGCCTTCGGATTGTGTTGAACCGTTATTATCAGAAATACCGGCTTCCCCTTCTCATAACAGAAAATGGTCTGGGGGCAGCCGATATCCTTACTGAAAATGGAAAGGTGCATGACAGTTACAGAATTGACTATCTGAGAAGGCACATCCAGGCATGCAGACAGGCGCTGGATGACGGCGTGGAGCTAATGGGGTATTCGCCCTGGTCCTTTATGGATTTGCTCAGTTCCCATGAAGGCTTTAGAAAGCGGTACGGATTTCTGTATGTGGACAGGAACGAGCATGAGACAGGCAGCCTTAAGCGCATAAAAAAAGACAGCTTTCACTGGTACCGCCGTGTCATAGAGACAAACGGGGCAACCATATAAGCTGTCAGAAAGGAAGGCAGAGTAATGTTTAAAGACGCTCTGATATATAATCCAGCAGCGCGGCGCAGCCCTCCGTGACGTCGGACCAGGTGGTGTCGAAGTCACCCGTGTACCAAGGGTCGGCCACATCCCTTCCGGAACCGGTGAATTCCATAAGCTTAAAAATTTTGTGGTCCGGATCACCGCCTGCAATACGCTGCATGTTGCGGATATTCCAGCTGTCCATGCCAATCAGGTAATCAAATGATTTATAATCTGCCTTCGTCATCTGTTTTGCCCGGTGCCCCTCGCAGGGAATGCCGGCCTGCTTTAATTTGGCGCGGGTTCCGTGGTGTACAGGATTACCGATTTCCTCGGTGGAGGTAGCAGCGGAATCTGCCTGAATTATGCCGGACAGGCCTCTTTCCTTTAGCAGGCTGCGGAAATAGTAGAGGGCCATGGGGCTGCGGCAGATGTTGCCGTGGCAGACGAAAAGTATTTTTATCATCTTCATATGTCTCCTAATAACTCCTTAAACAAATCTTTTATCTCTCCATAAATCTGATCATGAAATACGTCCTCCCTAAAATATAAATCTAAAACAGCTGAACTTGACCCAAGAACATTACTTTCACTTTTACCAATTTCTTTTAATTTATTAACATAATACGGATCTAATTTAGGGTATATATCAATATTATCTTCTCCAAATTCAATTATTGGAGTCGTATCTTCATTCTCCCTGACTTCCACTCTCATATAACTAACGCCAGAAAATTTACCTTTTCGATGAACAATTCCTATCTTTCTGGTTATGGGTTTTACTGTTGATAATACCGGAATAATATTCGTAGTTATCGTTTGTATTGCTTCATTCGATAAGGAAAGTATTCTTTCAACTTTTTTTACTAACTGCTCATCTGAATATAATTCGTCAAACCAATATGAATGTCTTCCTGGAGCCAAAGTCAAATCCTCCTTAATATCTAGGAGACTCTCCGCATTATCCATTCTAAGTCCTAATACTTTGCAAAAAGTAGTAATCATATCTACATCTTGATTATATATCCCCAGTTCATTTACTTTATCAATAACATAATTTATATCATTAGAATATAAGCTTAAATCCTGTCTGTTATTTTGACTTTCTCTCCTATTTCGCAATTTTTTCAATTCTTTTTCTATGCGCTCCGCTAGCAATACATCTATCTCAATATCAAACACGCTTTTTTGCTCTAACATTTCTGTGATTTGACTTTTTATTATATCAATTGCAATTTCCCTGGAAGAATCAAACCCATAAGACAACAACTCTAAATTGTAATACCGTTCATGCAAATGTCCCGCCGTAAATACTGATGAATTTATTGGTATCTCGGTTCCATCTGCTACTGCCATATATACACCGTTTTCATCAGATACTGTAATATCCAAACTTTTGGCATCCGATGTTCCATTATAAATTATCATAGAAATAGATTTTTTCGTAAAATTCATACAGCCACGGATACAGATTTTTCCGGTTCCTTTTATACTGTACCCATCAAAAACATGGCATATTTTATAAAAATAGGATTGAACTATACTGTCATAAGTTTTTAAAATTTGTGCATAATAACTCTGAGCGTATTCAAAATTCAAATCCATCTCAACAACATCAAAATTTCTTCTGGATTTAAGTGCCTTTACAAATAACTTTAAATTGTGTATTTCCAAGTAATCCAATACATAATTTTGTTTTTGCTGATTTGAAATAATACCAGTCAAATAACAAAGTATCTCATTGTATTTTTCTTTCAATGCATTGCTATCCAGCCAGGCGGTAAGCTTATCTCTATCCCACGTAGATAATTCCACTGCAGCAAAAAACTCTTGAATTGCTTTATGATAATATTTAATTCCTTGTAAGCCCTCAGACATCAACCCTGTTTTCCATATTTTTTCGTATATTTTTGTTTTATTTAGATCGGTGCAAGCATTATCCATAATTTCAAAAAAGTGTTCAGTACTGTCCCCATTTTCAAAACTATACATTGCATAATTACCTAGCACTGATTTAATAATCGTTTTATCATACAGAGAACATGAAAGTACATTCATTTTCTCATTAATATACTCTTGAAATAATGCCGCATGATTAGACGGAATTCTATATTTGTCCTCCTTCTTTGATATAGAAACAAACATCTTTAAAAACAATGGTATTCTTAAAATTTCCATTAATCTTTTTGGTATTTGATGAATTTGAATCTGCATCTCCCCTTGAGAGTATTGCTTCAACAAATCAACAATCCTATGATCATCTAACGGTTCCAGAGAATAATGTGCAAACTCAGAACAAAAATCTCCTTTATAATTTTGCATTCTTGATGTAATGATTATTGTATTGTCTGTATTTCTCCTTAGTTGATGCAAACTATATACCAAAACATCATAATCTTGTTCTACTTCGTCTATAGCATCAAATAAAATTACAAAACCACCTTCTCGCAGACGTTTTTCAATTAGTTCTTTTGTTAAAAAAGGCAACAGCAAATTAACTTCTTGATAAATTCCATCTACTATGGAATTAAATACTTTTCCATAATACCTTCCTTCTAAAATTACCGGTATTTTATCCTCATCCCCATTACACTTTGTCAGATACTCACGCATCAGCATCCACATCAGATACGATTTTCCACCTCCAGGTTCTGATGTGATTATTTTTGATGTATTATCTAATATGTCGCCAAAATCTTTATTTTCTCCATTCTTTAAAATATTTAAATCATATGCAAATTCCTTTAAGCTTCTATCTACGCATATGCATAACTCTTCTGTACAATGTACCCGCATCGCATTTTTGTATTTTTCATAAATATCTCTATTAGTCCATTTATCCTTTTCATCTGATGATTTCTTTAATTCCAGAATTCTATCATAGTTTAAAAGATTTATCTCTTCCCATTTTTCAGGAATCTCTTCAACTCTGCATGAAAATACACATGTATCAGAATAGTTTGCATTCACGATATAACCTTCTATGTTAATTCCGTTTGAAATCATGTAAGCAACCGATTTCGTCCATGCTGAATAAAATACTGGTTGTCCTTTTACCAATACTTTTTCTGTAGGCTTTTTTGCCTCAAAAACAAGCAAACTATGTTTATATACCCAGTCTACTTCTAAATCAGTTTTCCCTCTATATTTATCAAATTGATTTGATGTAAATTGTAAAAAATCTGCTGCTTTTGTTTTTAATGCTTTACTTCCTTCATAACCATATACTGGGAACTCCTCCGCTCTCAAATCCTTAGGATACTCCAATAGTTCTAATAAAGGAACAATCAGTTTGCTTCTCACTTCAGCCTCAGACTGAATATTTTGCCTTATAAAGTCATTTATCATAACAGAGATATTCATATTTCATTTACCCTTTCAATTTCCCTATACTTTTATTATTTCACTTAATCTTCAAAAAATTTGTCCAACTAGTTTCCCTTGCGTTTTCCCTACTATACACATTCAAACCTATTGGAACGCCTCGGAGTGTATTGCCGTGACAGACGAAAAGGATTTTAATGTTATTCTGAACTTGTTTGGTCATACGCGAAATCTCCGTTACTTTTTGATAGCTAAAGTCTACTATAAATTTGTCCAATAAACAAGAGCTGGTTTCCATTTGTATCCTTTACAGGCAGTTCATCCTTTCGTATAATGTGTATAGGCGGTTCCTACTGCTGGGTGACTTCCATCTCCGAAAGGGGGTGGTATGACATGAGTACATATGAGACCCTATCTTTGATGATTGCGTTTGGAGTACTTGTTGTTATGATTATAGGTACAAAAAAATAGTCACCCGCCTCCCAAAGCTGTGGTGACTATTTTTTAGTTGTTATTCTTTGGAAGCCACTCACTGGAGTGAACTGCCTTTTTTGTACCTTTATTATAAGCCATTTTCGGATCTTCTGTCAATTGTGATTTTTCATTCTTTCTCCCACATTTTCCTTTCATACACATTTAAACCTATTGGAATGCCCCGGAACATATTGCCGTGGCAAATAAATAGTATTTTAATCATCTTGTTTATATCCCTTCATAAGCCTTCAAACCTTGGTATTACGGGCTGTCCGGCGCTTTTTCATTTTTCGTGTTTTTCCCCAAACCTACGCTATTCTATATAAATATACGCAAATTCATGGGCAAATGGTGTAGTAAGTGGTGTTAAAATCAAAATATCTTCTATAAGATAAATCTCTTTCCTTTTTGGCTGGAACCTTCTCCTTATAATTCATGATTTTTCATGGATTCCATATAATATTTTATTGTACTATAATTTTCTCCGATAGAATTTGAAATCCATTTTTGATACATTGTCGGCTCTATTTCAATCGCTTTCAAAATACAAGCCACCACAGAATTGTTACCTTTTCGGTCAGCTTAATCAGTCCCTTAAGGTATTGGATAACCGCTACTTCTCATTTTCAATCTTGCCACCTCCATTTCTCTCAAAAATCTGAATGCTGCATAGAAAAAATTTCTTTCTGACGCTCAATCTCTGCTTTCAACTGCTCTTTTGTAGGCAAATAAGTCAGATATTTTGACATAAACAATCGGTCATTATCATGAAGTACCGAATATCTGGCAATATCCTCATCAGTTTCTGAACACAATAAAATCCCAATGGTGGGATTATCTCCATGCCCTCGCTTTAAATCATCATACATGCGTACATACATATCAATCTGTCCTACATCCTGATGAGTAATTCTGCCCATTTTCAAATCGATTAAGACATAACATTTCAGTTCGATATTGTAAAAAACGAGATCTAAATAGTAGTCCGAAGCTTCCGTTACAATATGTTGCTGACGAGCCACAAACGCAAATCCTCTGCCCAATTCCATCAAAAAATCTCTAATATGTGAAAGAATGGCAGATTCCAACTCTCCCTCTAAGTAAGTATCCTCATTTTTGAATCCAAGGAATTCTGCAATCACTGGACTTTTGATTAATTCAAATTGATTTTTTTGAAATTCCGCGGTTTTCCGTTTCATTTCTTCAATTACAGCATCTTTTTTCGGAGTTTGAAGAAGTCTATGATAATATTGCGTACTGATATTACGATCTAAGGTTCTTGAACTCCAGCTCTCGTCAACCGCCTCCTTCATATACCAATAACGTGCATTTTCATCCGTAACACGGAGAAGACTCCTAATATGCGTCCAGTTAAGATTGTGAACGCACGCGTTCACAATCTGCTCATCGGGAAAGCACTGATAAAATTTAATGTAATAATGCAAATTTCTTTTGGAATAATTTTTTCCAAACTCCTTTGTCAAATCATCTGCCAATGCAGAAATCAAACCTCTACCGTACTCTGCACGTTCACTGCCACCCAGTTCCTGCTCTACAATTCGTTTTCCGATATTCCAATAGGTAAGTAGCATTGCCTTGCTAGAGGCGCTATAGGCAGCTTCTTGTCCAGAGGAAATAATACTCTTAATTTCTGAAATAACTGATTGGTATGGCGTCAAATGATTTTCCATCATGTCACCTCGATTTCCTATAATAATTATATTTTAACGTGCTTCCCTGTCACATCAAAGCTCTTTCAAAAATGGTGTAGTAGTGGTGCAGTAAACGCCTCTATCTGCCGTAAAACCATTGATTCTACTGGCTATTCCGGGACTTTTCAAGATACTGCCATGGCAGACGAAAAGGATGTTAATGGTAGTATGGTTTTGGTTAGTCATTCGTCAAATCTCCATTTATATTTTGTAAATAAAGTTTACTATAATTTTATAGGGCATGCAAGCGTCACGTTTCAATTATGCCCTATGCAGTGACGAAAGTTTTTAGTATAATTAATACAGGCAGTTCCTACTGCTGGGTGACTTCCATCTCCGAAAGGGGGTGGTATAACATGAGTACATATGAGACACTTTCGTTAATGATTGCGTTTGGGGTACTTGTTGTTATGATTATAGGTACAAAAAAATAGTCACCCGCCTACCAAGCTTAGTGACTATTTTTAATTAAGCTATTAACTTGGAAGCCACTCACTGGAGTGAACTGCCTTTTTTGTATCTTTATTATAAACCAATTTTGGTTTATCTGTCAATCATGATTTCTCAGTGTTTTTCTTGCATTTTTCTTTTCATATACATTCAATCCTATTGGAATGCCCGGAGCATATTGCCGTGGCTGACGAAAAGGATGTTAGGTAGTATGATTTCGGTTAGTCATTCGTCAAATCTCCACTTATATTTTGTATATAGAGTTTTACTATAATTTTATAAGGTATACAAGCGCCTCTTTTTAATTATGCCCTATGCAGTGACATTGCTTTTTTGTATAATTAGTACAGGCAGTTCCTACTGCTGGGTGACTTCCATCTCCGAAAGGAGGTGGTATAACATGAGTACATATGAGGCACTTTCTTTAATGATAGCGTTTGGAGTACTTATCGTTATGATTATAGGTACAAAAAAATAGTCACCCGCCTCCCAAAGCAAATGTGACTATTTTTATAGATACATAAAATATTTTGGAAGCCACTCACTGGAGTGAACTGCCTTTTTTGTACCTTTATTATAAGCCATTTTCAGTTCGTCTGTCAATCATGATTTTCCAGTGTTTTTTCGTATCTCCCATAGGCTATTTCCAAAACACATATCTCAAAGGCTGCCGGAATGTTTCCATGCATATTTTCATGTGTTTTAATCCTCCCCTCCCATTCCTCCCGGAGCAGCCAGCCTTTTTACATCCGTATCAAATTCATCCCCCGTCACCAGCGAAACCGTATATCTTTCATCGAATAAATCAATCAGGTTTTCCACATCCCTAAAGGTCCTCAGATAAATCTGTCCGTCACGGATATCAAATACTCCCTGCCAGCGGGGGACTGTATTGATTATCTGTATCAGTTCCTCCGCTGTCTTTTCCACCACATGGTAGTGTTTAATCCGCATCATCTTGCGGGAATATTTAGTCTGGTTCCGCTCGATATATGCCGTTAATTTTTCACAATTAGTCACCAGACGGATATCTGAAATATCAGACACCGCTTTTTTGGCTGATGCCTTGATGAAGTCATTGAACCCGAAATGTCTTTGCATCAGGCCTATATCTTTGGTGATGATTTTGTCATCCATGACGAGCAGATCTACTTTTCTTGTGATTACAAAGAGCTGTTCCGGCATTTCCACAAAACAATCAGTCTGTTCCGTATCTAATATCCGGGCAAAAAAGTGCTGGTTTTTCTTATTGGGAATGGTGGCGGGAAGTATATACTGGTAAGCCCAGATGCTGTGAACGCCCCTTCTGAAGCGGAAGAGTATTGCATCGGCCTTGTCCCTGTCATCCATGAAGAAAGGACCCATTTGCTTTTCCGGGGTATTCAGAAGTTCAAACGGCTTATAATCGTCATTCTGTTTTATGATGTAAAAAATATTCTGATTGCCCCCTGCCTGTTCCGCCATTGCATATTCAGCCTCCTCATCAAGAAACAGATCTCTGATACTCTTGACGATGGAGTTTTGGACTTTGAGCTTAAAATCATGTTCCCTGCCAGTGGGTCCCTCATAAAAAGCGAAATGCTTCATGGGGGGATCCCCGGTTTTCATCATGATAAACATATCAAACCCAAATTCATCATCCGCAAACAGTTCTGTTAATGAATTTACAATTATTTCCTTTGGCGTTTTTGGGGTAGCATGGTTCGTGCTGTGTTCTCTTTTGTTTTCCATTGTATGTTTCTCCGCTGTTTCAGTTTTTATTGTACATCAGGCAGACATCATCCGATATATATTTCCATTTCACTATTTTTTTCTCTGCAATGCCTGTTCTGCACACTGCAATCATGGTTTTATCCCGGCAGCCGTCCATGACAGGATTGAGGAAGCGGAATTTATATATCCTGTAGCCCAACAGAGTCAATATGGGGTTTTGATAATATAAATGGGTGGTCCACATCAAACGGATGACCAGCCCTAAAATACCGGTAAAAATGATGAAGCCCCTTAAGGTTTCCACATCGTCCAGCAAAAGAGGCAGCACAAAGGTCATGAAAAATGTGATTCCGGAATCCGTTATCTCTTCTTCAATCACGATTTCTTCGCCTGCATCCACAAATCCGGACATCTGCATGCTCTTAAACTGCCACATGGCGGTTATGCCGTAAAGGGAGCATGCCAGTGAAATGAATGCAGCGATAAATGGACCAAGGTATGGATGGTCCCATATCCGGTTCATGACACTGAAATTCCTCTGCATCAATTCACGGATGAAATGGCATATGGATGATATCATCCTGTAATCAAAGTATCTGATAAAAATAAAAATGAACAGCGGCAGGAAGGACTGAATGACAAGCTTCCTTTTCAGTAGTAAGTTTTGTTCCCCCATGGTTTCCTCTTGCCTCCTGTTTTTTGCATGAACATGATTCCTTACACCATATATATGTTCCATGATTACAGTCTACTATAAATCCGGGAGATGAACAAGGAAACTTTGAACCTTAATCAGGACGTTTCAAACACTTGGGCAGCGCTTTTCAGACACTTAAGCAGCACTTTTCAAACATGCTCTAGTGACAAATCACCTTGCCCTGTGTTATACTGAAATTGGAAAACATCAGCCAATTGACGGGATATGGAAGGACGACCTTTACATGCAGACATTGAATCAGGACATAAAAGACCGTACATTTAAGCCTGTATACCTTCTGTTCGGTGAAGAGGCCTTCTTAAAGAAAAGTTATAAGAGCCGTCTGAGAGAAGCCCTTACCGACGGGGATACCATGAATTATAATTATTTTGAAGGCAAAGGGATGAATGTAAACGAAATTATCGGCCTTGCGGACACCATGCCTTTTTTTGCGGAGAAGCGCCTTATACTGATGGAGGACAGCGGATTCTTTAAAGGCGGGGCAGGAGCGGACGAGCTGACGGAGTATATGGGAGGAATCCCTGAATCCACCTGTCTTGTTTTTGTGGAATCGGAAGTGGACAAGAGGAGCAGACTATATAAGGCAGTGAAGAAATACGGCTATGCGGCGGAACTGAGCCATCAGGAACCGGCCCAGCTTGCCAGATGGGCGGCAGGCATCCTGTCTAAAAACGGCAGGAAGATTACCGGCCGCACCATGGAATTCTTTCTGAGCAAGGCTGGGGATGACATGGAGAACATCAGCTCGGAGCTGGAAAAGCTTATAAGCTATACTCTGGGCCGCGAGGTGATTACGGATGAGGACGTGGAGACCATCTGCACCACCCAGGTAACCAATAAAATATTTGACATGATAACAGCCATAGCGGCACGCCAGACCCGCAAGGCCATGGACCTCTATGAGGATCTTCTGACACTGAAGGAACCGCCCATGCGCATCCTTTTTCTGATAGCAAGGCAGTTTAATCAAATCCTTCAGGTCAAGGACCTGATGGGAAAGGGGATGGATAAAAGCACCATAGCGTCCAGGCTTAAGCTTCAGCCCTTTGTGGTGGGAAAAATCATGCTGCAGGCCAAGACATTTACCAGGGAACAGATCCTGTCCTATGTGAATCTCTGTGTGGATGCAGAGGAAGGCGTTAAGACCGGAAAGCTGCAGGACCGGCTGGCGGTGGAACTGCTCATAGCAAACAAATATGAATAAAAAAAAGAGGAATGAAGGCGATGGATATGATGGAGACAATTGAACTGGAAGATTTAAAGGCTCAGGCCAGGCAGGTGCTGGAGGAGCTTATGGAGGCGGCCCGTCTGAAGCCGGGACAGATTCTGGTGGTGGGCTGTTCATCCAGCGAGATAGACAGCTTCAAGATTGGATCCCACTCAAGCGCGGAGATAGGGATGGCTGTGTATACGGCTCTTTACCAGGAACTAAAGCCAAAGGGAATCTATCTGGCTGCCCAGTGCTGCGAACATTTAAACCGTGCCCTGATTCTGGAGGCAGAGGCAGCTCAGGCTTACGGCTATGAACAGGTGAATGTGGTTCCCCAGCTAAAGGCCGGAGGTTCTTTTGCCACGGCTGCGTATGCCACTCTGGAACACCCCGTGGCAGTGGAGCACATCAAGGCCCATGCGGGAATTGATATCGGGGATACCCTCATCGGCATGCATATGAAGGACGTGGCAGTCCCTGTGCGGATAAAGACAAAAGAGATAGGAAGCGCCCATGTGGTATGCGCCAGGACCAGACCTAAGTTTATCGGCGGTATCAGAGCCCGCTACGACGAGGAGAATATGTAAGGACCGCAGCCGGTTACTGACATAGAATATGAAAATGGGATATGAGGAGGTATGGTTATGAACAGAGCAATTACAATCAGCCGCGAGTACGGCAGCGGAGGACGGGAGATTGGCGAAAAACTGGCTCGGAGATTGGGAATTCCTTTTTATGATAAGGAATTGATAGCCATGATTGCGAAAGAAGGAAATATTGAGACTTCCGTATTAGAGGCCAACGATGAGGTGGACCCGGATTTTGATAATTATTCACCGCGGCAGGTTCCGCCGGACTACCAGATTGCCATGACCCAGCGCATTTATGCGGCCCAGGCAACCGTCATCCGCAACCTGAACGACAAGGGGCCGTGCGTTATTGTGGGGCGCTGTGCAGATGCCATACTTCCGGACGCTGTTAATATCTTTGTATTCTCAGATATGGAAAACCGTATTAACCGTATCATGTCCCTGAATCCCGGACTCACCAGAGAGGAGGCCAAGGCCAGCATCCTGGCAGTGGACAAGAGGCGCAAGGCATATCATGAATATTATTCCACCACCCAGTGGGGTGATATGGATGCATATGATATCTGCCTCAACAGCGGACTGGCAGGCGTGGAAGGATGTCTGGAAGCAGCTCTGACCTATATTAAGTATGTGAAATAATAGGTTTGTGCCAATATGTAAAACCGGTATCCGGAATAAAATGTGAAAAATCCCAGGCAGGAAACGCAGGCAGCCAAAGCAGGCAGCCGCTTATCTGTCTGGGATTTTTCCCTCTTAAAGCCTTACTCTCCGCCAGGGCCGTCACGGCGCGGCCTGAAAGATTCCGGCAGGGGCTCTGCATAAGCGCCCTTGTCCTTCTTCACATGGTCCGTATCGTTGGAACAGTCCCTGTTTTCCGCTGTATCCTCATTCATGGTACGATTCATGATTCTGCCTCCTTTGGATGCTGTCAGCTTCCCTCTTTCACGATTTCATCCAGAACCTTAATCAGGTCCTGCAATGTTTCCAGGTGTACATTGCGCTCCAGAATGCAGTTTTTTAAGTCAACGGAAAGGGTTTCAAATTTGTCCCGAATTTTCGGGGAAACATAGGATGCCATATCTATCACCTCGATGATAGTATGGGCCGGAATCCTCATTTTATGCACTGTATAAAATGGGGAGTCAGAGCTGTATTTAAAGCAAAAAAATCCTCCCGGTGGGTTGGGCCGGAAGGAAGAGTGTCTGAAATTCCTTAACAATGAATATCTCTATAAATTAAGCGATGGAATTAACAGCCTTGGATAAGCGGGATACCTTGCGGGAAGCATTATTCTTGTGATATACTCCCTTGGTAGCAGCCTTGTCAATCTCAGTGGTAGCAGCCAGCAGTGCAGCCTGGGCAGCAGCCTTGTCCCCAGCAGCAACAGCAGCGTCAACCTTCTTGATTGCAGTTTTAACCTTGGATCTGATCGCCTTGTTTCTTGCAGCCTTAGTTTCGTTTACTAAGATTCTCTTCTTTGCAGATTTAATGTTAGCCAATGAAATACACCTCCGTTCTTCATATTATAATCTTTGTGTTTTCCATCAAAGCCTGGACACGGACAGTTCAATGTAAACATACTATTGTATTCTAGCTAATCTGACCCGGAATGTCAAGTCATATTTGGCGAATTTTTGAAGAAATTTGACATGACATTTGACATGGGATTTTTCTGCTGCAATCATATCCCCAATCGAAAACAGACTCTTTCAAATCCAATCATACATATTTCCGGCCATAATCGCAGAAACTGATGGGAGAATGATATGTGAGGTGGATGAATATGGAGGAAAATGCAGCTGTAAACGCTGTCAATGAGGCTGCGGCCGGTACCTTCCAGGTGAGAACGGACCTGGCGCTGGAGCAGCGTGAGAGTTCCATGGGCGAAGGAGGAGACGTATCCGGAGTCCGGCTGAAGGAATGGCATCACCAAAAGAGCGGCTTAAAACTGACAGAGGTAAAAATACTGAATGAACAGGGAGCCAAATCAATGGGAAAGCCCAGAGGTACCTACCTTACTCTGGAGGCAGACCGGCTGTCCAAGGCGGATGACGATTACCACAGTGAGATATCGGAAGAACTGGCGCATCAGATACGCAGGCTTATGGCGGAGATGATTGGGTACAGGGAGGAGGATTTGCCCTCGGTCCTGGTGGTAGGGCTGGGAAATGATTCCGTCACCCCGGATTCCCTGGGTCCCCGGGTACTGGATAACCTGCAGGTAACAAGGCATCTGGACGGACAGTACGGAAACACCTTCCTGAAAGACAGGAAACTTCCTGCTATCAGCGGCATAGCGCCCGGAGTCATGGCGCAGACCGGCATGGAGACGGCAGAGATTTTAAAGGGAATCATACATGAAACCCATCCTGACCTGATAATTGCCATTGACGCCCTGGCAGCCAGGAGCGTGCGGCGTCTGGGAACCACAATCCAGCTTACGGATACGGGAATCCACCCGGGCTCCGGGGTTGGAAATCACCGCCACAGCCTGACAAAGGAAAGCTTGGGAGTGCCGGTGATGGCCATTGGGGTTCCCACCGTGGTGGGGGCGGCGGCCATTGTTCACGATACCGTCTCCGCCCTTGTGGGGGTGCTGGCGGAAAATGAGGGTACCAGGGGAACCGGGAGCTGGATCGAGGAAATGGACCCGGACGGACAGTACCAGCTTATACGGGAGTTACTGGAGCCGGAATTCGGTCCTCTTTATGTCACTCCTCCGGACATTGACCAGTCCGTGAAGCAGTTAAGCTTTACCATATCCGAGGGCATCCATCAGGCTGTTTTTCCGTAAGGTTACGAAACAAGCAATATCCTCCACGTTCCTGCATATCATAATAATAGTATGATGACAGGTGAATGAATTGATGAGAATAAGACGTGGAGGCGTGGACCGGCTCATGCGCCGGTTTCTGACCGGCACGGTCCTTATACTGCTTATGCTCCTGTGCGGCCGGTATATCAGCCGGGCCGCCGGAAGCATAACAAAGAGTGATTACAAAGATATGATATGCGCAGGCGGTCAATGGCTGGTGGAAGCCATATGGAACCAGGCCCATCCCGCAGAAAATGCCGGGATGTCAGGCTCATGGCCGGATGCCTGGGGAAGCACCGGGGCTATCAATGACCCGGATCCTGCTTACCGTAAATACAACGCGGTTAAAACATTTTATGAAGAACACCAGTATCTTGCCTGGTACGGCAATGAGGAATCCGGCCAGCAGACACTGGAGGAACCGGGAGTCCTGGCCTCAGGGGAAGCCGCTGCGGGCGCAGGAGGAACTGCTCAGGGAGGGGAAACTGTCCGGGGCGGAGGAGCTGGCGGTGCGGGTGGTGCCAAAACAGAAAGCAGCCAGGACCTGGCAGCCGGCGCGGGAGGTACGGCATCCGGATACCAGGGGCCAAACCAGTCCCTGGAGACCATAACGGGGACACTGGAGCGCCCCATTACCGGCAATACATATGTGTTGGAACAGCTGATGGATTACGATTTCCTCATAAAACATTTTTACAGTGTCCACACCTCCACCACGGCGGGCCGTGACCTGATGAATGCCAAGGATCTGCTGAGCCGTGACATGACCATGAAGGGGGATGATTCCAAGCCCCAGATACTTATCTACCACACCCATTCCCAGGAAGCCTATAAGGATTCCGGCCCGGGACAGACCGTGGTGGGCGTGGGGGATTACCTGACCCGGCTTCTGGAAGCCAAGGGTTACAATGTATACCACGACACATCGGTTTATGACTTGAAAAACGGCCAGCTGGACCGGAGCAAGGCTTATAATTATGCCCTGGACGGAATCACCAACATACTGCAGCAGAATCCTTCCATCGAGGTGGTGTTAGATATCCACAGGGACGGGGTGGGGGAGAACCTGCATCTGGTCACCCAGGTGGACGGCAGGGATACGGCGCAGATTATGTTCTTTAACGGGCTGAGCCAGACACCGGAGGGCCCCATTGAGTACCTGCAGAATCCGTACCGGGAGGATAACCTGGCATTCAGCCTCCAGATGCAGCTGGGAGCCGCCGCCTATTATCCCGGCTTTACCCGCAAGATATACCTTAAGGGCCTCCGGTATAATGAACACCTGCGCCCCAAGTCCAGCCTGATCGAGGTGGGGGCCCAGACAAACACGTATGAGGAGGCGTTAAACGCCATGGAGCCCCTGTCAGAACTTTTGGATATGGTGTTGCAAGGAAATAGAAAAGATAGTATAATTCAGTAAGCGAACGGAAGCGTTTTCCATATGGATGTACGCAAGTTTCCGGTGAAGAAATACCACAGAAAGAGGATAAAGCATGCCAACAGTTGACCAGAGTAAAATTCGCAATTTTTGCATTATAGCACACATTGACCACGGCAAGTCCACCCTGGCTGACCGTATTATTGAGAAAACAGGACTTCTCACCAGCCGTGAGATGCAGGAGCAGGTACTGGATAATATGGACCTGGAACGGGAGAGGGGAATCACCATCAAGTCTCAGGCAGTCCGTACCGTATACAAGGCCCAGGATGGAAACGAGTACATTTTCAACCTGATAGACACGCCGGGACATGTGGATTTTAACTACGAGGTATCACGAAGCCTGGCTGCCTGCGACGGCGCCATACTGGTGGTGGACGCCTCCCAGGGAATCGAGGCCCAGACCCTGGCCAACGTATACCTGGCCCTGGATCATGACCTGGATGTGTTTCCGGTTATCAATAAAATCGACCTCCCCAGCGCGGAGCCGGAGCGGGTGGCAGCGGAAATCGAGGACGTCATTGGCCTGGATGCCAGCGACGCCCCACATATTTCAGCAAAAACAGGCGTTAATATAGAAGAAGTGCTGGAAGCCATAGTCCACAAGATACCTGCTCCCAAGGGAGATCCGCAGGCGCCTTTAAAGGCCCTTATCTTTGATTCCACCTACGATTCCTACAAGGGAGTTATTATATTCTGCCGTATCATGGAGGGTACCGTAAAAAGAGGGACCCCCATCCGTATGATGGCCACCGGATCCGAGGAGGATGTGGTGGAGGTGGGGTATTTCGGCGCAGGCCAGTTCATTCCCTGCGAGGAGCTGCGAGCCGGTATGGTAGGCTATATCACGGCCAGCATCAAGAATGTGCGGGATACCCGTGTGGGCGATACGGTGACTTCCAGGGACAACCCCTGCGCATCTCCCCTTCCCGGTTATAAAAAGGTCACTCCCATGGTATACTGCGGTCTTTATCCGGCGGATGGCGCCAAGTACAATGACTTAAGGGACGCACTGGAGAAGCTGCAGCTCAACGATGCCTCCCTGTTCTACGAGCCGGAGACATCCATTGCCCTGGGCTTTGGATTCCGCTGCGGTTTTCTGGGACTACTGCACCTGGAAATCATAGAAGAACGTCTGGAACGTGAATACAACCTGGACCTGGTGACAACGGCCCCGGGCGTTGTGTACCGGGTGCATAAAACCACGGGCGAGATGATGGAGCTGACCAATCCGTCCAACCTTCCTGATCCTACGGAAATCGAGTACATGGAGGAGCCGATTGTCAGTGCGGAAATCATGGTAACCACGGAATTTGTAGGTTCAATTATGACGCTCTGCCAGGAGCGCAGGGGCAATTACCTGGGTATGGAATATATCGAAACGACCCGCGCCCTTCTGAAATATGAGCTTCCCTTAAATGAAATCATCTATGATTTCTTCGATGCCCTTAAGTCCCGTTCCAGGGGATACGCTTCCTTTGACTATGAGTTAAAGGGGTATGAGCGTTCCAGCCTGGTGAAGCTGGACATCCTGGTGAACCGTGAAGAGGTGGATGCCCTGTCCTTTATCGTACATGCGGATTCCGCCTATGAACGGGGAAGAAAGATGTGCGAGAAGCTGAAGGATGAGATTCCAAGACATCTGTTTGAGATACCGATTCAGGCAGCTATCGGCGGCAAGATCATTGCCAGGGAAACGGTGAAGGCTGTGCGCAAGGACGTGCTGGCCAAGTGCTACGGCGGTGATATCAGCCGTAAGAGAAAACTCCTTGAGAAGCAGAAGGAGGGCAAGAAACGTATGCGCCAGATTGGAAATGTAGAGATTCCGCAGAAGGCATTTATGAGTGTGCTGAAGCTGGATGACGAATAAATAGGTGGGATAAATCATAAGATGACAAACTTACAGAGAAAGCCCCTGGAGCTGTACATCCATGTGCCCTTTTGCGCCAGGAAATGTCTTTACTGCGATTTCCTGTCCTTCAGGGCGCTGGCGTCTGTTCATGAGGCTTATACCGAACAACTGATCCGGGAAATAGAAGTCCAGGGTGCCTGCTGCCGTGAATACCAGGTTAAGACCGTGTTCATAGGAGGAGGCACTCCTTCTGTTATGGAACCATGTCTTATCAGGGATATCATGCAGGCTTTAAACCGGAATTTTGACATAGCGGGAGATGCGGAGATTACCATAGAGGTCAATCCCGGCACCCTGCTTCAGAACAAGCTTCACATCTACCGTGCGGCGGGAATCAACCGGCTGAGCATCGGCCTTCAGTCCGCGGACAACCAGGAACTTAAGGACCTGGGGAGAATCCATACCTTTGAGGAATTCCTGAAAAGCTACCAGTGCGCCCGCATGGCCGGATTCACCAACGTGAATGTGGACCTGATGAGCAGCATTCCGGGCCAGACACTGGAGAGCTGGAAGAATACCCTTAAGAAGGTGACCATGCTGAAACCGGAGCACATATCCGCATACAGCCTTATTGTGGAGGAGGGAACACCCTTCTGGGACCGTTACGGAAAGCGGGAAGGGGAGGAGACCGGCCTTAAAACAGATGATGTCTGTTTTCTGCACCCGCGGGGCGGCGGCCAAACAGAGCAGGCTCCTCTTCCCAGAAAAAGAGCGGCCCTTTATCCCGCCCTTCCGGACGAGGACACAGAGAACCGCATCTATCATTTTACCAGGACCTTTCTGGCTGAGCAGGGGTATGGCCGTTACGAGATATCCAATTACGCCAAGCCCGGCAGGGAGTGCCTGCACAACACCGGTTACTGGAGGGAAGTACCTTATCTGGGCCTGGGTCTGGGAGCATCCTCCTGCATAAACGGAACACGTTTTTCCAATGAACGGGATTTGGACACCTATCTGCACCTGGATTTTTCCGAAGAAGGCGGATCCTCAGCCCTTGCCCTTCTCAGAGGCCCTGTGGAGGAGCTGACCAGGGAAGCCCAGATGGAGGAATTCATGTTCCTGGGGCTTCGCATGACAAAGGGCATATCAGAGATAGACTTCGTATCCATGTTCGGGGTCAAAATAGAAGGCGTATACGGGCCTGTAATAGAGCGTCTCATTGGGGACGGACTTTTAAAGCGCGAGGGTGTCTGGATATCCCTGACCGAGTGGGGAATGGATGTAAGCAACTTTGTACTCAGTGAATTTCTTCTCTAAAGCGTGTCGGCAGGAACTGCTCAGACACGCTCTGAGCCAGCAAACCATTATCATTTAAACCAGGAGATTAATATGCCAGATAAACCAACCATACGTGAAACCGTAAGAAAAAAACTGGAAGAGCTGTCAGACCCGGAATACCGGGAATTCCACAGCCGGCTTCTGCCGGGAATCACCGGCATCATGGGAGTGCGCACGCCGGAACTCCGTGGTATCGCGAAAGACCTGAAAAAAAGCGGATGGCAGGAGTACATAAAAGAGGTATCGTGTGCCTGGAAGGAAAAGGGCCAGGGAGCAGACGGCGTTCTCTACGACGAAATGATAATCTGGGGGCTGTGTATCTGCGGAGGCTGCCGTGACTGGGACACGGCCGGGGAATACGTAACCGCCTTTGTCCCGGCCATCAATAACTGGGCAGTGTGCGATATATTCTGCGGCTCCCTTAAAATCACCGGCCGTTACAGGGAAGAGGTCTGGCAGTTCATCCAGCCTTATTTCCAATCCGGCAGGGAATACGACCTGCGTTTCGGAACCGTCATGCTGTTATCCCATTACACAGACCAGGACTATCTGGACCGCGCCCTAAAACTGCTGGACCGCGTCCGTCATCCGGGTTACTATGCCAAAATGGCCGTGGCCTGGGCTGTCTCCGTCTATTTCGTCAAATTCCCGGACCAGGTAATGGAATATCTGAAGCAGAGCAGCCTGGACGACTGGACCTACAATAAAGCGCTCCAGAAAATCACAGAGTCCTTCCGCGTGGACAAAGAAACAAAGAAGCTGGTGCGGCAGATGCGAAGGGGGCGCTGACACCCCCTTGTCCTCTCCAAAAACTTGTGCTACAATCAAACTGATACTCAGAAAAGTCAGTATATTTACGGATAAACCGGAGTTGTTGTCTCAACAATTGGAGAAAGGAGCATTTTTATGGGGAATCTGATTAACAGGACCATCGGGGAATTTAAGGTACAGGCGTTTTATCAGGGGAAGTTCATGGATGTGACCAGGGAGGACACCCTGGGGCACTGGTCTGTATTTTTTTTCTACCCGGCTGATTTTACCTTTGTGTGTCCCACGGAGTTAGGGGACCTGGCTGATTTTTATGAGGAATTCAAGGAAGCCGGGTGTGAAATTTACTCGGTGTCGGAGGATACCCATTTTGTCCATAAGGCATGGGCGGATGCCTCGGATACCATCAAAAAAATACAGTATCCCATGCTGGGAGACCCGGCCGGGAAGCTGGCCAGGGAGTTCGGCGTGCTGGATGAGGAAGCCGGCCAGGCATTTCGGGGAACCTTTATCCTGAATCCGGAAGGTAAGATTAAGGCGTATGAGATTCATGACATGGGAATCGGCCGGAACGCCCAGGAGCTACTGCGCAAGGTTCAGGCTGCCCGGTTTGTGGAGGAACATGGAGATCAGGTATGTCCTGCAAAGTGGAAACCGGGAGAAGAGACGCTGACACCCAGCCTGGATTTGGTGGGAATGCTGTAGGGAGGTGGATGTTACGATTGATTTAAATACGATTCCCGAAGAAAGCAGTCTGGTGGACCAGGGGCTTAAGACGCAGCTGGCCGGTATCTTCGGCAGAATGGAGAAAAGAGTGACAATCAGGGCAGTGGTGGATCTGTCCGGGGAAAAGGACCGGGAGATGGCCTCCTTTCTCAGGGCAGTCGTCTCTGTAAGTCCTAACCTTGAGCTGGAGTTATACGGACCGGATGAGGCGGACCAGGTGCCGGAACTGAATACGGCGTGGCTGCCCGTAACAGGACTGTATAAGGATGGGGCCTACGGACGGGCTGCGTTTCACGGGGTGCCGGGAGGCAGGGAAATCAACTCCTTTGTGCTGGCTGTCTATAACCTGGCAGGGCCGGGACAGGAGGTGGCGAAGGGTACCAGAAAGAAAATCCAACGGCTGGACAAGAAGACAAATATCAAGATCTGCGTGTCCCTTGCCTGCCATCACTGTCCTTTGGTAGTGACAGCCTGCCAGCAGATTGCGTTCCTGAATCCGAATATTGAGGCTGAAATGATTGACGCGGCCCTTTATGAGGACCTGGTAGCCCAATATGATATTAAGCGGGTGCCTATGATGATTCTAAATGACAGCAGGATTGTGATGGGAAGCAAGACCATAGACGAAATCGTCACCTTGTTAAAATAATAACTAAAAAATGGTAAAACTCCATTAAAAACTTGTTAAATACTAATAAAAAAAGTGCTCAAATTGATAAAAAATTGTACATTATGTGAGAAAAGAAAATCCTCTATTGAATTTGTATGTGCAATGTGCTATATTGAAAACAGATAAAGACAGACGAATAAAGTTGCTGAGATGATGAGAGCATAGTGAAACGACAGAAATGTTGATTTAGAACTATGCTCTTTTTAGTGGTGAAATTATGTGAGGGGGGATACCGATGAACCAGAAATTATATGACCTGATTGAAGCCAATCCGGTCATAGCAGCGGTGAAGGACATGGAGGGTCTTGACGCCTGCTGCCAGAGAGATGAGATTAAGGTGGTGTTCATCCTTTTTGGGGATATCTGCAATATCAGCGCCATCGTCGAACAGATTAAAGCGTCAGACAAAGTGGCCATGGTACATATTGACCTGATAACAGGACTCAGCAGCAAGGAGGTTGCTGTAGATTTCATCAGGAATAATACCAGTGCGGACGGAATCATCTCAACAAAGCCGGCCCTGATAAAACGGGCCAGAGAGCTGTCCTTGTATACCACGCTGCGGGTCTTTGTATTGGATTCCATGGCTTTTGAAAACATCGAGAAACAGATGAGCGTGGCCAGGCCCGACATCATAGAGATACTGCCGGGACTCATGCCCAAGGTGATACGCAGGGTGTGCAGACTGGTGAAGGTGCCTGTCATAGCGGGGGGACTTATATCAGACAAGGAGGACGTGATGGCCGCCCTGTCAGCCGGGGCCATATCCGTATCCACAACGAATCAGAAAGTATGGCTGATGTGAAATTAGAAACTTAAGTCCGCTCTCCTGGGGAAGGAGAATGGGTTTATGTATAAATGATACATATGGTATGTATCAGAACAACAAGAAGGAGGGTTTTTTATGGCAAAGTATGTAATGGCACTGGATTCGGGTACGACAAGCAACAGGTGTATCCTGTTCAATGAAAAGGGGGAAATGTGCAGTGTTGCTCAGAAGGAATTTACCCAGTACTTCCCGAAGCCAGGTTGGGTAGAGCATGATGCCAATGAAATCTGGTCCACACAGTTAGGCGTTGCAGTGGAGGCTATGTCCAAAATCGGGGCAACCGCAGAGGATATCGCGGCCATCGGCATCACCAACCAGCGTGAGACTACCATTGTATGGGATAAGGAGACTGGGGAGCCCGTATACCATGCAATCGTGTGGCAATGCCGCAGGACCTCCGAGTACTGCGATACACTGAAGGAGAAAGGATTGGTCGATACCTTCCGTGCCAAGACAGGACTTGTGATTGACGCTTATTTCTCAGGAACAAAGCTGAGATGGATACTTGAGAATGTGGAAGGAGTCAGGGAACGCGCAGAAAAAGGGGAGCTGCTGTTCGGAACCGTGGAGACATGGCTGATCTGGAAACTGACCAAGGGAAGAGTACATGTAACCGATTATTCCAACGCATCACGCACCATGCTGTTCAACATCAATACATTAGAGTGGGATGATGAGATTCTGGCCGAGTTAAACATTCCGAAGTGCATGCTTCCGGAAGCAAAACCATCCAGTTTCGTATACGGTGAATCCGATCCGCAGTTCTTTGGCGGCCCAATCCCCATCGGCGGGGCGGCAGGCGACCAGCAGGCAGCGCTTTTCGGCCAGACCTGTTTCAATGCGGGCGAGGCAAAGAATACATACGGAACCGGCTGCTTTATGCTGATGAACACAGGTGAGAAGCCGGTATTCTCCAAGAACGGCCTGGTTACCACCATTGCCTGGGGCCTGGACGGCAAAGTAAATTATGCTCTGGAAGGTTCCATCTTCGTTGCCGGCGCCGCCATCCAGTGGCTGAGGGACGAGATGAGGATTATAGATTCCTCGCCTGATTCCGAGTATATGGCCAAGAAGGTAAAGGACACCAACGGCTGTTATGTGGTTCCCGCCTTTACAGGACTGGGCGCCCCCCACTGGGACCAGTACGCCAGAGGCACGATTGTGGGCATCACCCGCGGCGTCAACAAGTATCACATTATCCGGGCTACGCTGGATTCCCTGTGCTATCAGACCAACGACGTGCTCCAGGCCATGAAGGCGGATTCCGGCATTGAGCTGGCAGCCCTTAAGGTGGACGGCGGAGCAAGCGCAAACAACTATCTGATGCAGACCCAGGCAGACATTATCAATGCTCCGGTGAACCGTCCGCAGTGCGTGGAGACCACTGCCATGGGCGCCGCCTATCTGGCAGGTCTGGCAGTTGGATACTGGGCAAACAAGGAAGAGGTTATCAAGAACTGGGCCATCGACCGCACCTTTACTCCGGAGATTTCAGAGGAGAAGAGGACAGAGATGGTGACCGGCTGGAACAAGGCCGTGAAATGCTCTTACGGATGGGCAAAAGAAGATTAATCAGATATGGGTATGAAACAATGTGATTCAGCATGGCTGCCCGGCCTCCGGCGCCCCTTGGCACAGGGGCCGGAGCCATGCCATACAGATAAGGGGGTTATTATATGTTACCATATATTGCAGAGTTTTTGGGGACCATGATACTGATCATCTTAGGTGACGGCGTTGTAGCAAACGTGACGCTCAACAAATCAGGCATGAAGGGGGCTGGTTCCATCCAGATTACCTTTGCATGGGGCCTTGCGGTTATGCTGCCCGCGTTCATCTTCGGCGCTGCATCCGGCGCGCATTTTAATCCGGCGCTGACCATTGCCCTGGCAGTGGATGGAAGTATGTCATGGGGACTTGTTCCCGGATACATTGTGGCACAGTTTGCCGGTGCTTTTGTGGGCGCTGTCATTGTATACCTTCTGTTTAAGGACCAGTATGACGCAACCGAGTCAGCGGCAACCAAGCTGGGGACCTTCTGTACAGGACCATCCGTTCCTAACATGGGACGCAACATTTTAAGCGAGGCAGTGGGAACATTCGTGCTTGTATTTGCAATCAAAGGCATCGGCCAGGTATCCGGCATTGCACCAGGCGTGGATAAACTGCTTGTATTTGGAATTATCGTATCCATTGGTATGTCTCTGGGCGGTCTGACAGGTTATGCCATCAATCCGGCACGTGACCTGGGACCACGTCTTGCACATGCTGTCCTGCCGATTAAGGGCAAAGGCGATTCCAACTGGGGCTATGCACCGGTTGTCATCATCGGGCCGGTTGTGGGCGCAGTAGTGGCAGCTTTACTGTATCAGGCAATTCCGTGGATGTAATGTTTAGTATGAACTGAATATTGATTGCGTGAGAACAGAGCGGAGCAAATGGGTGTGGAAACACGCCTTGTTTGCTCCGCTTTTTTAACCCTTCGGGGCTGAATGTTGGCCGCCCGGCTGGCTGTTTTAAACCAGGCCGGCGGATTTAAGATAAATGGCCGGCCCGGTGAGGGCGGCGGCAGGAAGATGCCGGGAGGAACCGGCATTTTCATAAAAAAAGAAGGAAGGGAACAAAACATATGTATGACGTAATAATAATCGGGGCCGGCGTGTCCGGCGCTGCATCTGCCAGGGAGCTGTCGCGGTATAAGGTGAATGCCTGTGTCCTGGAACGGGAGGAGGATGTGTGCTGCGGCACGTCCAAGGCCAACAGTGCCATTGTCCATGCCGGATATGACGCGGCCGAAGGCTCGCTGATGGCCAGGCTGAATGTGGAAGGAAACCAGATCATGCCTGAACTGGCAAAGGAGCTGGATTTTCCCTTTAATCCCTGCGGATCCTTTGTGGTATGTCTGGACGAGGAGTCTCTGCCGGATCTGAGAGCTCTGTATGAGCGGGGAGTTAAGAACGGTGTAAAGGATTTGGAAATCATCACGGATAAGGCGAGAATCAAGGAAATGGAGCCCAATCTGGCAGATGAGGCGGCAGGCGTTCTCTATGCACCTACGGCAGGCATCGTATGTCCCTTTAATCTGAACATTGCGCTGGCGGAAAATGCCTATACCAACGGCGTGGACTTTAAATTTAATACTGAGGTGACAGATATCCGCAGGATAGAGGGCGGATGGGCTCTGGAAACAAACCAGGGTGTGTATGAGACCCGCTGTGTGGTCAACGCGGCAGGAGTCCATGCCGATAAGTTCCACAACATGGTCAGCGGAACAAAGATACACATAACCCCCAGAAGGGGAGATTACTGTCTGTTAGATAAGAGCGCAGGAAATCATGTGAGCCATACCATATTCGCCCTTCCGGGAAAGTATGGAAAGGGCGTCCTGGTATCGCCTACAGTACATGGCAACCTGATTGTGGGGCCCACAGCCATTGACATTGAGGACAAAGAGGCCACAGCCACCACCAGGGAAGGTCTGGATGAACTGATTGCAAAAGCAGGGATGAACGTAAAAGACCTTCCCATGCGCCAGGTTATCACATCCTTTGCCGGACTCAGGGCCCATGAGGATCATCATGAGTTTATTATAAAAGAGCTGGAGGACGCGCCCGGATTTGTAGACTGCGCGGGAATCGAGTCGCCCGGCCTTACCAGCTGTCCTGCCATTGGAAGGATGGTGGCCGGAATCCTTAAGGAAAAGCTGGGACTGGAGCCAAATCCGCAGTTTGACGGCAGCCGCAAGGGAATTCTGGACCCGGATACACTTACAAAAGAGGAGCAGGCAGAGCTGATCAGACAGAATCCTGCTTACGGAAATATCATCTGCCGCTGCGAGATGGTCACAGAGGGAGAAATCCTGGACGCCATCCACAGGCCCCTGGGGGCGCGTTCCCTGGACGGCATCAAGCGCAGGACCAGGGCGGGAATGGGCCGCTGCCAGGCAGGGTTCTGCACGCCCAGATCCATGGAACTGCTTCACCGCGAGCTGGGACTTCCCATGACGGAGATTACAAAGGCCGGCGGGGATTCAAAGCTTGTAGTGGGAACCAACAAGGACAGAATATAGAAAGGGGCGCGCGCAAGATGAGGGAATATGATATTGTCATAATCGGCGGCGGTCCTGCGGGTCTCGCTGCAGCTGTAGCGGCCAGGGATAACGGGATAGAGAGTATCCTGATCCTGGAACGCGATAAGGAACTGGGAGGCATATTAAACCAGTGCATCCACAATGGATTCGGCCTCCATACATTCAAGGAGGAGCTGACAGGCCCGGAGTACGCTGCCAGGTTTGAGGAACAGGTGTATGAGAGGAAGATTGAATATAAGCTAAACACCATGGTCATGGATATCAGCCATGACAAGGTGGTCACGGCCATGAACAGGGAAGAGGGGCTGTTTGAGATACAGGCCAGGGCGGTTATACTGGCCATGGGATGCAGGGAGCGCTCCAGGGGGGCGCTGAACATACCGGGCTACCGGCCCGCTGGCATTTACTGCGCAGGCACGGCCCAGCGTCTGGTGAATATGGAGGGCTTTATGCCCGGACGGGAAGTGGTTATCCTGGGATCCGGAGACATCGGCCTTATTATGGCCAGGCGTATGACCCTGGAGGGCGCCAGGGTGAAGGTGGTGGCGGAGCTGATGCCTTATTCCGGAGGACTGAAACGTAATATCGTACAGTGTCTGGACGATTACGGCATTCCGCTGAAGCTGAGCCATACCGTGGTTGACATACGGGGAAAGGAGCGGCTGGAGGGAATCACCCTGGCAGCCGTGGATGAGAAGGGTAAGCCGATACCGGGAACTGAGGAGGATTATACCTGTGACACCCTGCTTCTTTCCGTGGGACTGATACCTGAGAATGAATTGTCTAACGGAATGGGCGTGAAAATGAACCGCGTCACATCAGGGCCGGTGGTGAACGAAAGCCTGGAAACCAATATCGAAGGCGTATTTGCCTGCGGCAACGTGCTCCACGTCCATGATTTGGTGGATTTTGTGTCAGAGGAGGCAGCGGCGGCAGGTAAGAACGCGGCCAGATATGTGAAGGACGGCAGGTGCTCCGGAACAGGACAGGAGATAGAGTTAAGCGCAGTGGACGGGGTGCGCTATACGGTGCCCTGCACCATCCATCCGGACCGCATGGAGGAAACCCAAATCGTGCGTTTCCGTGTGGGGAATGTTTATAAAAACTGCTATATCGGCGTATACTTTGATGATGAGCAGGTTATGCACAGGAAACGTCCGGTTATGGCGCCCGGAGAGATGGAGGAGATAAAGCTCCAGAAGGAAAAATTGATGTTGCATCCCGGTCTTAAGAAGATTACAATAAAGGTAGAGGAGGCATAGACCATGGAAAAGAGAGAACTTATCTGTATCGGTTGTCCTATGGGGTGTCCTCTGACCGTTGAACTGGAAAACGGGGAAATCAAGACCATCACAGGGTACACATGCAAGAAGGGCGAGACATATGCGCGCAAGGAAGTAACGAATCCGACCCGAATCGTCACCTCCACTGTAAGGGTGGAAGGCGGACGGGCTGACATGGTATCTGTCAAGACCAGGGAAGATATACCCAAGGATAAGATATTCCAGTGTGTAAAGGCCTTAAAGGGCGTAACCGTCAAGGCTCCCATCCGCATCGGAGATGTGGTCGTGGCAGACGTGGCCGGTACGGGAGTTGATATAGTGGCTACCAAGGAAGTGCTATAGTTGTGTGCTCCTGCCGGAGGCGGGACAGGAATATGGTTCCGTTTGAATCAGCAGGGGCGCGCCGGTCGGTCGGCAGCTGCCATATGGCGGCCGCCGGCTTACTGTAGTTTGATGGATGGCGTACCGGCAGAATGGGGCGCTGTCCGAAGAAGAAGGAGGGCTCTAAATGGAGAAGAAACTGGACATCAATAACATGAACGGAATTACCGAGGAAGAGGATAAGACCTGCGGACTCAATGACATGAACTGTCTGGAAGGGGAAGAGGATAAGACCTGCGGACTTAACGACATGAACTGTGTCGAGGAGGAAGAGGACAAAACCTGCGGCCTCAACGACATGAACTGTCTGGGCGAGTAACAGAAAGAACGGAAAGCAGAGGCTTACAGGAGGGGCGCGCAGACGGGTATGAATCCGTCCGGCGCTCCAAATGGCGGCCCCTGCTTTACGTGGTTTAGGAACCAGTGGGGAAACCGCTGCCCGCATTTGGTGCAGCCTATTAAATAAAAGGGGGTTTACGCGATATGAAGAAATTTATCAACGATGTGGCGCTGGTAGAGGATCAGATGATACAGGGTATGGTTAAGGCCTATCCGGGTTATCTGAGAAAACTGGACTGCGGCAATGTGGTGGTCAGAGCCAATAAGAAAGAAGGAAAGGTGGCCCTGATCAGCGGAGGAGGAAGCGGGCACGAACCGGCTCACGGCGGATACGTGGGATGCGGCATGCTGGACGCGGCTGTGGCCGGCGCAGTGTTTACATCGCCTACCCCGGACCAGATTTATGAGGGAATCAAGGCCATTGCCACGGATGCAGGCGTGCTTATGGTGGTCAAGAACTACACCGGCGACGTGATGAATTTTGAGATGGCCGCTGAGATGGCTGAGATGGAAGGCATCACCGTGAAGTATGTGGTGACCAATGACGATGTGGCGGTAAAGGACAGTCTGTATACAGTGGGACGCAGAGGTGTGGCCGGAACCGTGTTTGTACATAAAATCGCAGGCGCCATGGCGGAGACAGGGGCTTCCCTGGACGAGGTCCATGCGGTGGCGCAGAAGGTAATCGACAACGTGCGGACCATGGGTGCAGCCATTGCGCCGTGTACGGTTCCCGCGGCAGGAAAGCCGGGATTCGAGCTGTCAGATGATGAGATGGAAGTGGGAATCGGGATCCATGGAGAGCCGGGAACCCACAGGGAGTCCATGAAGACAGCGGACCAGGTGGCGGATATGCTTCTGGCACAGATTCTGGGAGACATTGACTATGAGGGCCGCGAGGTGGCTGTGATGATCAACGGAGCAGGCTCAACACCTCTCATGGAGCTCTTTATCATCAATAACAGGGTCTCGGATGTTCTGGCTGAAAAGGGAATCAGGGTTTATAAGACCTTTGTGGGAGAGTACATGACTTCCATTGAGATGCAGGGTTTCTCCATCTCGCTGCTGAGGCTGGATGACCAGCTGAAGGAGCTTTTGGATGCCCCGGCGGATACGCCGGCCTGGAAGTAACAGGCATTTCTGAGGTCATAAAAATAAATTGAAATGAAAGGTGGGTCATCATGGCAGACAGTAAAAAAGTATTGGAAATCATCAGGGCAATCGGTCTGAAGATGGAGGCCGAGAAGGAGTATCTCACAGAGCTGGACCAGCCGATTGGAGACAGCGACCATGGCATTAATATGGCGCGGGGATTTGCAGCGGTGGAGGGAAAGCTTCCTGACCTGGAGGGAAAGGATATAGGGACCATTCTGAAAACAGTGGGCATGACATTGGTATCCACTGTGGGAGGCGCTTCCGGCCCCCTGTATGGTTCGGCCTATATGAAGGCAGGCATGGCCCTGGCAGGAAAGGAAGAGATGGATATGGATGATTTCCTGTCTATGATGGATACGGCTGTACAGGCAGTGGAGCAGAGAGGAAAGGCCACTGTGGAGGAAGCCACCATGCTGGATGCCATGGTCCCTTCCCTGAAAACCATGAAGGACGCGGCGGCAGAGGGAAAGAGCGTACGGGAAGCGCTGGAGGCCGGAGTCAGGGCAGCCTGGGCCGGCGCAGAGCACACCAAAGATCTGGTAGCTACCAAAGGCCGGGCCAGTTATGTGGGAGAGAGGGGACTGGGGCATCAGGATCCGGGAGCCACCTCTTATTCCTATATGCTGGAAGTCATTGCGGGGCTGGTATAGAGACAGATATCGGAAACCGGTACCGGATACAAAATCCGGCATAGAGCATCGGTGTCCGGCTGAAAGGAGCAGTAGTACATATGGTAGGATTTGTGATTGTGTCCCACAGTGAGAATCTGGCAAAAAGTGTGGTGGAGCTGACTTCCATCATGGCGCCCAACGCCAGGATCGCGCCGGCCGGAGGCATGGACGGCGGCGGTTTTGGAACCAGCTTTGAGAAGATACAGGCAGCCATTGAGTCTGTCTATTCCGATGACGGGGTCCTTGTCCTGGTGGATTTGGGAAGCGCTGTCATGACCACGGAGATGGTCATTGAGATGTTCGAGGGAAAGAAGGTGGAGATGGTGGATTGTCCTCTGGTGGAGGGCGCCGTGGTTGCCACCATTGATTCCGTGGGCGGAATGAGCTTTGAGGATATCAGGACAGCCCTGGCCGGAGTGGGCAGGGCTAAGAAGTTTTAGGACATAGTTTAGGGCATAGAAGGAAGAAATAAATAGAACAGGCGGGGGATTTATTCCCCGCCTGTTATGGTTACAATCATCTGATTGGGAAGGCACACAATAGTGTCGCTGTTTAAATGTTTTTTCCCCTGGTGGACACATACCTTATCAGGGCAGCTGGCCTCGCTGCACCAGATTTCACCGTCCTTTACTATCAGGTGGTTGGTGCCGCCGTTGGAGGATGTAACTGTTATCTCCGTATCCTTGCTGAGATCCAGTGTTTCCACTACGGTTCCGTCCACAGACACCTGGGCAATGGCAGCCGGTGTGCGGCGGATATAGTGGCTGATGCCAAAGGCAGCCGCTGCCAGCAGTAGTATGGCAGCAGCCAGAATCACGTCCCGTTTCTGTAATATGTTCATTTGATTTCAGCCTGACGCAGGCATTCCTCCACTCCGTTCATAAATGGATATACGTTGATGCTGACTGAGGCCACGGCATCGGTGGTGTATCCGTCGTCGCCGGCCAGGCGCTGGTGTTCTATCAGGTACCGGCATACGCTGTCGGACTGGGCTTTCCACAGAGGCCCGTCCTCTGTCATGATATATTGGCCTTCCATGGAAAGCTTCTGTTTGCTTTCTCCGTCACTGTTAAAGGAATCCCAGACACAGGATACGATGATACCGTCGGATACGGTCAGGGTAGTTCTGTCCCGAAAGCCGTTTGCGTCTGGTTCCAAAGCTTCATGGGTATAGATCCCGTCGGCCAGGGGCGCCTCGGGGCTGGCCGTGGTCACAGGTCCTCTTAGGGCCTTATACAAAGGGTCTGATACGGCAATTACCGCTAAGGACAACACTGCCATGACTGCAATGCCAATCAAACTTCTGGCGTTGGAGCTGATGGTACTTCTCTTCATGGAAAACACTCCTTTAAAAATATAGTAGTATGCGCCGGAGCGGAATATACGCGGACGGCGCTGGGGTGGGATATATTGTTTATTTTATCACAATAAGCCATTGCATACAATACGTTTTCACACAGGCACAGGTGGTAATTCATTCCTGTCCACGGTTACACACGGAAGCAGGTCATATGGCCGCCGTACATGCTTTAAGGCGCTATGGAAGATTTGGGTTATGCATGGTATACTATATGCGTGCTGAGGACAGAGCACAGGAAAAGGATGAAATGCCGCGATGAAGACTGGAGGATCACATGCCGAATCAGAAAAAGACGGTTACAGAATCATATAAAAAATCAGCTGCAGCGGTGAGGAAAGGCCGGGGTACGAAACAGTCACGCAGAACTTCAGCCCAAAATGCGGCCCTTTTTGGAATTCTGACAGCGCTGGCGCTGGTGCTTGGATACGTGGAGTCATTGGTGCCGGTATATCTGGGAGCGCCCGGGGTGAAGCTGGGGCTGGCCAATCTGGTAACCATGGTGGGGCTTTACTGCATGGGAACAAAGGAGACTGCTCTTATCAGCGTGGTGCGTGTACTCTTATCAGGCATCCTGTTCGGGCCGCCTTCGGCCATCCTGTTTGGCCTCGCAGGAACTGCCCTGAGCCTTACCGTCATGGCTCTGTGCAAACGGTTCAGGCTGTTCGGGATGGTGGGAGTCAGCATACTGGGAGGAGTGGCCCATAATATCGGACAGTTTCTGATGGCGGCTTTTGTGGTGAATACATTCGGTGTGTTTTCCTATCTGCCGGTGCTGCTGACAGCAGGCTGCGCGGCAGGAGCCCTGATTGGCCTTTTGGGAGGAATTCTGGTGGGGCGGGTAAACCGTTTGTTTCGCACTATTTAAGAAAATCAGGATATAAAAGTAAAAAAGTGCATTGTGGTTGCGGGGCGTGAGGGATATAATGGAAGAAAACAGCGGTATGTGGCTGTGCTTAGATGGAAGCGTGTACAGGGAGGATATTTCTATGGTTTATGAAGCGGTTGAGGGATTGGTACAGTACGGCCTGGATAAGGGGCTCATATCTGAGGCGGACGCGGTTTATGCCAGGAACCAAATCCTGGATGTGATGGGAATGGATGAGTATGAAGAACCCCAGGGTCCGGTGGAGAGCGGGGATTTGGAGGCCATTTTAAAGGAGCTTCTGGACTGCGCTGCCGGCACGGGCGTGCTTAAGGAGGACAGCGTGGTTTACCGGGACCTTCTTGACACGAAGCTGATGAACTGCCTGATGCCAAGGCCGGGTGAGGTGGTGAAGGAATTCTGGAAACGCTATGAGGAGTCTCCTGAGAAAGCAACGGACTGGTATTATGGTTTCAGCCAGGATTCCGATTATATCCGCCGTTACCGCATTGCAAGAGATATGAAGTGGACCACGGATACCCGCTACGGTACGTTGGACATTACGGTAAACCTGTCCAAACCGGAAAAGGATCCAAAGGCCATTGCAGCGGCCAAGCTGGCCAGGCAGAGCGGCTATCCCAAATGCCAGCTGTGCATGGAGAACGTGGGGTATGCAGGGCGGACCAACCATCCGGCCCGGAATAACCACAGAATCATTCCCATTACCATCAATGACAGTCAGTGGGGATTCCAGTATTCCCCATATGTGTACTATAATGAGCACTGCATTGTATTTAACGGACAGCACGTGCCTATGAAAATTGATAAGGCGGCATTCAGAAAGCTGTTTGACTTTATCAAGCAGTTCCCCCATTATTTCCTGGGTTCCAATGCGGACCTTCCCATTGTGGGAGGATCCATCCTGAGCCATGACCATTTCCAGGGGGGGCATTATACCTTTGCCATGGCAAAAGCGCCCATAGAGAAGCATTTTTCCATAAAAGGGTATGAGGACGTGGAAGCGGGAATCGTATTCTGGCCTATGTCCGTGCTGAGACTTCGGGCAGCAGACCCGGACAGGCTGATTGAGCTGGGGGATGTTGTTCTGAAAGCATGGAGAGGATATACGGATGAGGACGCATTTATCTTTGCCGAGACAGACGGAGAGCCTCACAACACCATTACGCCCATTGCCAGAAAGGTTGGGGATACCTTTGAACTGGATTTGGTGCTGCGCAATAATATTACCACTGAGGAGTTCCCGCTGGGCGTATACCATCCCCATCAGGAGCTGCACCACATAAAGAAAGAGAACATTGGCCTGATTGAGGTCATGGGACTGGCCGTGCTGCCTTCCAGGCTTAAGACGGAACTGGCAATGCTGGGAGAGTACATGGTGGATGGAAAGGATATACGAAAGGATGAGGTCCTTCTGAAACACGCTGACTGGGTGGAGGAATTCATGCCCGGATATCAGGAAAAGGGCATCCTGGTGACCAGGGATAATGTGTGGTCTATTCTGCAGGAGGAAGTGGGAAAGGTGTTTGCACGGGTCCTGGAGGATGCAGGCGTCTATAAATGCGATGAGAGGGGACGGAGGGCATTTGCCGGATTCCTCCATTCTGTTGGATTTGAGGAGGTATAATCAGCCTGGCGGTAAGGTACATTTCCAGGTCTGTGAGAATTGATAATCATGAGTTACAGGGTCATGCAGCGGAACCGCGTCCGCTTTCATGGCCCTGTTTTCGTGTGCGGTTCGATTTGCGTTCGTGATTTTGTTTGTGTTCGCGCCCATATGTATTTCTGTACCGGTGTTGATTTGTGTAAAAAATTTTTGCAAATCTTCTATCTGTTCAAAAATCTGGTCCGGGATTATGATAATGCATGTAAGGGATGGCACAGAACAGACAGAAACAAAACAGTGCCGGACACATTTTCTTAAGCGCTTAAGAAGAAACAAACAGCAGCGGCAAACAGGTAAGAGAATAAAAGACAAATTCCGGAAGAACCGGAAGGAGGCAAGGGATGAGTAAGTTAATTAATGAGAACTGTATCGTATTCGATATGGAAGGCAGTAAAAATGATATCATAAGAACCCTGTCAGGGGAGCTGTACAGGGCGCAAAAAATCACGGACACAGAGGAATTTTATCAGGATGTACTGGCAAGGGAAGCGATTACCCCAACCTTTGTGGGATTTGACATGGGACTTCCCCATGGCAAAACAGACCATGTGCTGGAGGCCAGTGTATGTTTCGGACGTACCAAGGAACCGGTGGTTTGGAATGAGGAGTCAGGTGAGACAGCAGATTTAATCATTCTCATCGCAGTGCCCTTAAGCGAGGCAGGGGACACCCACTTAAAGATACTGGCCAATCTTTCCAGAAGGCTTATGCATGAGGAGTTCAGGGAGTCTTTGAGAAGCAGCACCAGGGAACAGGTATACACCATATTAGAAGAAGTTCTGGAGGGGTAAGAAAATGAAAGAGCAGCTGAAGATTTTAAAGAAACATATATTGACAGGTACATCCCACATGATTCCGTTTATTGTGGCCGGCGGTATCCTTTTTTCTCTGGCAGTCATGCTGAATCCGGCCGGCGCAGCCACACCTGAGACCGGCTGGCTGGCAGGTCTGGCGCAGATTGGCCTGGGCGGACTGACACTGTTTGTCCCGGTACTGGGCGGTTATATCGCTTACTCCATTGCCGACAAACCAGGTCTGGCACCCGGTATGATTGGGGCGTATCTGGCAAAGGAGATGGGCGCCGGATTCCTTGGCGGCATGGCGGCCGGCTTAATTGCAGGCGTTGTGGTAAAGGAACTGAAGAGAATCAAGCTTCCGATTTCACTGAAAACATTAGGCTCCATTTTCATCTATCCTCTGGTGGGCACCCTGGTAACAGGCGGTATCATTGTGTGGGGAATCGGCGGACCCATTGCCGCTATTATGAACGGACTTACCAACTGGCTGTCCAGCCTGGGGGATGTGGGCAAGGTGCCGCTGGCCTCCATACTCGGAGCCATGACTGCCTTTGATATGGGCGGTCCTGTCAACAAGGTTGCCACCCTCTTTGCACAGACACAGGTGGATACGCTTCCCTACCTTATGGGCGGCGTGGGCGTGGCTATCTGTACACCGCCCATCGGCATGGGCATCGCTACCCTGCTGGCACCCAAGAAGTACAATGTGGAGGAAAAGGAAGCAGGAAAGGCAGCTATTCTGATGGGATGTGTGGGAATCACAGAAGGAGCCATTCCTTTTGCGGCCAACGACCCCTTAAGGGTAATCCCGTCCCTGATTGTGGGAGCCGTGGTAGGCAATATCATCCCATTCCTGGCAGGCGTCTTAAACCATGCTCCATGGGGCGGACTCATTGTGCTTCCGGTGGTGGAAGGCCGTATCTGGTACTTTATTGCAGTGCTGGCAGGTGGATTTGTGACCGCACTTATGGTAAACTTACTTAAGAAGAACTATGTGGAAGAATCCGCGGGAAATGACACGGACCTGGATGACCTGGACGAGATAACATTTGACGAATTATAATAAGTGACTAGTGGTAATAAATAGAGATTAGAAAAGGATAAGGAGGATTTTACAATGAAGGTAGTTGGTATTACATCGTGTCCATCGGGAGTAGCTCATACATATATGGCAGCTGAGGCGTTAAAGCTGTCCGGCGAGAAGCTGGGAATGGAAGTGCTGATTGAGACTCAGGGCGGCGCAGGAGTGGAGAACCAGTTAAAGCAGAAGGACATTGACGAGGCGGTGTGCGTGGTTTTGGTCAATGACGTGGCCCTGGAGGGACTGGACCGCTTCAAGGGAAAGAAAGTCCTGAAAATGGGCGTGTCAGACCTGATTAAGAAGTCTGACGCGGTGATGAAGAAGATTCACGATTCTTTCCAGTAAAATTTCCGGTCGGATTTCCGGCTCGTTCCGGTAAAATGGAATTCAGGGGAGCATATAAAAATACCATATGATAACAGATAAGAGGAGTGGGGAGCGCTCCTCTTGTCTGCATATGCAGACAGGAGAAGAACGAGATGTTTAATGGGAGAATGCTGAACATTATCCGGTATCTGAAGGAGCACGGGGAGGCCACCTACAAGGAGATGGCCAAGGCTCTGGGGATATCGGAGCGGAGCATCCGCTACGATGTGGACCGGATCAACGACATATTGTCTCTGGAGCGCCTGCCGGAGATAGAAAAACACTCCAAGGGGCTGCTGCGATATCCCCAGTCCCTGGACCTTAAGGGCCTGGAAGACGGAAACGAGGTGGTCTATACCGGCAAAGAGCGGATGTCCATTCTGCTGCTGATCCTGCTTATGAGGAATGAGGACTTAAAGATTAACCAGCTCAGCGGGCAGTTCAGGGTTTCGCGCTCCACGGTAAAGAACGATATGGCTGCACTGGATGAAAGGCTTAAGAAGGACGGAATGGGAATCGGGTATTCCGGCCATTTTTATCTGTCCGGCCCGAAGCTTAAGCGCACCACCCTGATGAACCAGGAATTCAGGAAATACATCGAATACCTCATAAACCCCTTTACGGAGTACAATTCCTATGAATTTTACTGTATCCACATCATCCATAAGGCCTTTGAGGGCATCTCCATTGCCAACGTGGTGATGGCGGTGGACGGACTGCTGGAGGAGCTTAAGTGCACCCTGACCAGCAGCTCTTACCTGTGGTATATGTCGAATGTGGTGGTTCTGGTGTGGTTCATTCTCCATGACAAGGACTATCCTCTGGATATCACGGTGGTGCCTGACTATGACCGGGAGGTGTATCAGCGTTTCGGAGAAAAGCTGGGGGCCATCATCGGAAAGCCTGTGTCAGAAGAACATATGGCAATGATGGCGAAGATGTTTGACTTTACCAATAAAATGGCGGGCGGTACAGCGGAGGTGGACCCGGTGCATACCCAGGAGGTGACATTTTCCCTGATTTCCGCTATGTCAAAGCGGATGAACATGCCCTTTGACAAGGACACAAACCTGGTGGAGGGACTGCTGAACCACATGATTCCCCTGATTCAGAGAATCAATAACCATGTGGATATCCACGACAATGTCAGTTCCCTTATGCGGCCTGAGGAGCAGCAGTTTCTAAGCATTGTAAAGCAGTGCTGCAAGGAGACGGACACCCTTGAAAAGCTGGAAAATGAGGATGAGCTGGTATATCTGACCATCTGCTTCATGGCCAGCATCCGGAGGATGAAGGGAGCACCCTATAAGAAGGTGCTGCTGGTGTGCGGCCATGGGTATGGAACCACCACCATGCTGAAAGAATCACTGCTGAGCGAGTACCAGATACATATTGTGGACACGCTCCCTATTTATAAGCTCTCATCCTACCCGGACTGGGCGGCCATTGATTATGTGCTGTCAACCATCCGCATTAACAACAGCCTGCCAAAGCCCTGCCTCACGGTGAATCCGATACTGCAGAGCGAGGACAGAGCCGCCATGGACCGGCTGGGCATACCCAGGAAATCCCTTTTATCCAGCTATTACTCCATTGAGGAGAAACTGGGATTCCTGGACGAGAACACTAGGGCCAGGGTTATGGACGTGGTGAAAAAGGAACTGGGATATCAGACCGTCCAGGTATTTCACAGCCCGAAGAGCTTCAGCAGTTTCCTGAAATTTGACTGCATCATGAGGGCGGACCTGGTGTCTGACTGGAAAGACGCGGTCCGTATGAGCGCGGGCCTTCTGGTAAAACGGGGATTTGTGGAGGAATCCTATGTGTCCAATATGCTTGGCTTTATAGAGAAACAGGGATTTTATGCTGTTTCGGATGATTCCTTTGCCCTTTTGCACGGTAAGGGGGCGGAGGGAATTAGTAAGACAAGCCTGAGCCTTCTGGTTACCAGGGAGCCTGTGGTATTCGGGGAGAAAAAGGCGCGGGTTATATTCTGTCTGGCCAGCAGGGATGGAAAGGAGCACATACCGGCTGTGGTCACGCTGATGCGTATGGTGAAGACAACGGCCCTGATTCACGATCTGGAGGAGAGCCGGTCGGAGGAGGAACTATATCAGACCGTGCTCAATTGTGAATTTGAGGTGTTGTAACGGGGCGCGCAGAGTAGTATAATAACAGGGACTATACAGCACCGCCGGCCTGGTATAATGGAGGATATTCGGTTGACGGCTGCGGTGAATGATGGAAGGAGACAGTGATATGCTGGATGAAAGATGGGTGTTTCATGAGAATGCGGAGCCGGTTCAGGCGGGTCCCGGGGTTGTCAGGAGGGTTCTGGCTTACAGTAAGGATTTGATGTGTGTGGAGAATACCTTTGAGGAGGGAGCTGTGGGCAGCCTTCATCATCATCCCCATACCCAGATTACGTATGTGGTCAGCGGAGAATTTGAGTTTAATATAGACGGTGAGAAAAAAACAGTGAGGGCAGGAGATACCATGCTAAAGCTGGACGGCGTGGAGCATGGATGCGTATGCAGGAAGGCTGGAATCCTTCTGGATATCTTTAACCCCATGCGGGAGGATTTTGTATCGGTTTTATGAAAAACACTTGTGCAATATGCTTAAAAAATCGCTGTTTTATTGTAAAATAACGATATTCTTTTGCTAGAATATTGACTTTTGCTCCTGGATTGATATAATCGGGGAGTAAATAGTTGCGTGCAGAGCTTCGGCTTGATTTTGTACAACATGAGTTTGTGGACCTTTCTTTTTCAAAGGTCGGCGGATTCGTGTTGTTTTTTTTGTCCTAAAATAAAATTGGGAGGGGAAAGCGGACGGGGTGCATGCGCGGATTACTATTATTTTTCCAAAAGACAGGAGTGTACACTCACACCATATTTCCGCCGGTCGCACTATTCTAGAAATCCGCCGGGAAATGGACAACTTACGACCAGACTGCCAAGCGTGGCCAAGGGCCAGACTCCGGGATTACACATAATATGTGTACCGCGCGGAAATTCCGGAAAGAGCAGTGGGTCGGACGCAAACCAAATGAAAAGAAAGCGGAGGTTACTCAATTATGTCTAATGGTACTAATTATGCAAAGGATTCACAGATGACCCGGCGTTATATCATGCTTCTTATTGGAATATTCTTCATGGGAACGGGGATCTCCCTGATAATCAAATCAGGAACAGGAACATCTCCAATGAGCAGCCTTACCAATGTTATGACCCAGATATGTCCTCTGCTGACATTGGGTATGTACACGTTTTTGTTAAATGTATTGTTCTTTATCGGGGAATTTATTGTGGATTTTAAGAGCTTCTCAGCGTCAAAGTTTATTCAGCTGATTCCTACCTTTTTCCTGAGCGTTGCGGTGGATTTCAATATGTTCCTTGTAAGGGGACTCCATCCCGAGACCTATATACTGAAACTGGCAGTACTCATCATCGGATGCATGTTCTTTGGACTTAGCATCGCATTTATGGTTTCGGCTGATGTCATCCTGATGCCGGGAGAGGCCCTGATTAAGATTATTTCCGTAAAGTACCAGAAGGAATATGGCAATGTAAAGACCGCAGTGGATGTTTCGCTGGTGGTGCTGGCAGTCATCGTATCTCTCATTTTCCTGAATACCATTTACGGCGTCAGGGAAGGCACATTGATTGCGGCGTTTACAATCGGCAATTTCTCCAGATTTTTCAGAGGTTATACCAATAAACTGGTAAGGGAGGTGGCACTGCAGTGAGAGAAGGATATAACAACCTGCACATCGTAACCGTGGATGGGCTGGACCGCATATACGAGGATGGAGGTATCCTCTATGAGGACGGAGTGATTACACATGTGGGGGACAGAGCTTACATAGAGGAGAAGGCGGGGGAACTTAAAATCGAGCTTAAGGACGGAAAGGGAAGGTATCTGTTCCCGGGACTTATCAACACCCACACCCACCTGTATCAGGATATCATGAAGGGAATGGGAAGCGACCTGAGTCTGGAGGACTGGTTTCCCAAGTCCATGGCCCCGGCAGGCGCCGTGCTCCGGGAGAGGCATGTGGCTGCGGGCGTGAAGCTGGGACTGGCAGAGGCCATCCGGTGCGGCGTGACAACGGTGGCGGATTATATGCAGCTGCAGCCTGTAAAGGGGCTGGGAAAACTGGAGCTGGATATCGCCAAAGACATGGGCGTCAGAATGGTGTACGGCCGGGGCTACCGCGATATCGGAAAGAAGGAGCTGGTGGAGAAGGCCGAGGACGTCTTTGCCGATGTGACTGCCCTGAAGGAAGAATTTGAGGGGGACGGCATGTACCGCGTGTGGCTGGCTCCGGCAGCCGGCTGGGGGGCCAGTCTGGAACTCCTTAAGGCCACCAGGGAATATGCGGACCGGAATGCCACACCCATCATGATGCACATGTTTGAGACGGGAACGGATGACAAAATCAGCTGGGAGAGGAACGGAAAAAGCGCGATCCGCCATTATGAGGAATCAGGGCTTCTGGGAGCTGACCTGCTGGCTGTACATTCGGTTGCCATCGGAGAGGAAGAAATCAGTACCTATGCCAGAAACCATGTGTCTGTTTCCTACAATCCCATAGCCAATATGTATCTTGCATCGGGCGTGGCCCCTGTGGGAGAAATGCTGAAGGCCGGAATTACAGTGGCAATCGGCACGGACGGGGCAGGCTCCAACAATGACAACGACATGTTAGAGGCCATGAAGTTTGGCGCCCTGCTGCAAAAGACCTTCCACAAAGACCCTTTGGCCATGACGGCGGGGGGAATGCTCAGGATGGCCACCATAGAAGGGGCCAGGGCGCTGGGCTTGGACCAGCTGGTTGGTTCCATTGAAGTGGGGAAAAAGGCTGACTTCTTCCTGTTTGACCCGGCTAAGAGCGTAAAGTCCTGTCCGGTCCATGACATTGTGGCAACGCTGATTTATTCAGGGGACCATAAGGCGGTAGACACAGTGGTTATTAACGGCAAGACGGTTATGGAGGAAGGCAGGTTCCTTCTGGCAGATGAACAGGAGATACTGAACACCGCCCAGCTCATGGCAGAGGATCTGGTAAGGTGCATACAGGAGAATCAGTAGAGGCAGGGACAACATCGGCAGGGACAATATCAACAGAGACAATATCTGCAGAAACAATCACAGAATACAGATGAAATGAGGAGAGTAATATGGCAAAAATTTTAGGTATCAGCGGAAGCCCGAGAAATAAGTCCACGGAATATGCTCTGGGAGAAGCCTTAAAAAGCATAGAGTCAAGGGACGGCATAGAGACAAGTATGATAACGCTGAGGGGGAAAAAGATTGCGCCCTGCAACGGGTGCGGATACTGCAAGAAAAATAAGACATGGTGCTGTCTGAAGGATGACTTTGAACCTCTTTTGAAGGAGTTTATGGAAGCGGATGCGTACCTGTTCGGTTCCCCGGTTTATGCCTATGGACCCACTCCCCAGCTGTCGGCTTTTTTCAGCAGGATGCGGCCTCTGTTCCATGTGTATCCGGAACTCATGAGGGATAAAATCGGCAGTGCCTTTGCTGTGGGCGGAACCAGAAACGGCGGAGAAGAGGCCACCATTACTGCCATGCACAACATGATGATGGCGAGAGGAATCAATATTGTCTGTAACGAGGTATACGGCTACGCCGGAGGTTATATCTGGTCCAAGGACCAGGGACAGGAAGGCGTTGACGCAGACGAAATCGGCATGGGAGGACTTTTGAAGCTGGCAAACAAGCTGGCTGATATGGCACTCATCCGGGAATATGGCAAGAAGGCGTTGGAAGAAAGAGAGGCAGCAGTGAATGAGCGGGATTAAGGATTTAAGAGATTTTCTGGCAGTTTTAAAGGATAACAAACTGCTTTTTGAGACAGAACGGGCAGTGGATTGGAAGTATGAGATTGGCTCCCTGCTGGCCACCCTGGAGGCAGAGGGCCAGAGAACCGGTTTATTTCACAATATCAAGGATAAGGAATTCTCTGTGTGCGGAAATGTGCTGGCATCCATGGACGGCATTGCCCTGGCTCTGGGCTGCAGGAAGGATGAAATGACGGATTTCCTGGCAGATTGCCTGGAACATCCCGTGAAGCCACAGGTAGTGGCGGACGCCCCTTGTCATGAAAATATACGGATGGGGGATGAGATTGATTTAGAACGCATACCGGTTCCCATCCACGCCCCAAAGGACGGCGGCCCCATCATCACAGGCGGGGTGATTGTCAGCAAGGAGATAGACGGAACCCGCCAGAACCTGTCCTTCCAGAGGATGCATGTGAAGGGGAAGGATAAGTTCAGCATCATGATCAATGAGTGGCGCCACCTGAAGGATTTCTACGACCAGGCGGAAAGCCAGGGGAGAGCCCTTCCCATCGCGGTTGTCATCGGTGCAGATCCGGTTATCTATGTGGGAGCCGGACTGCGCTATGACGGGGATGAGACAGAGATTGCGGGCGCTATCAGAAAAAGTCCGATTGAGGTGGTGAAATGCATCACTTCCGACATCTATGTACCAGCCACGGCCGAATTTGTGATTGAAGGTGAAATACTTCCGGATTACAGGGAGAAGGAAGGTCCTCTGGGAGAGTTCACGGGCCACTACAGCGAGCCGTGGAACAGCCCTATGGTGCAGGTGAAGGCTATCACCCACAGGAACGGAGCCATTTACCAGACCATAAACGGCGCCTCCTTTGAGCATATCAATCTGGGAAATGTGCTGCCCAGGGAGCCTCTCCTTAAGACCCATACCCAGTATGTGAGCAAGGGAGTTACCAATGTACATATTCCACCCTATGGAAGCGGCTTCCTGGCCATTGTCCAGATGAAGAAAAAGAATCCGGGAGAGCCGAAAAATGTGGCTCTGGCAGCCATGACAGCGTATGTAAACATTAAGAATGTGATTGTGGTGGATGAGGACGTGGATATCTATGATCCCGCAGACGTGATGTGGGCGGTATCCAACCGTGTGATTCCTGAAAGGGATATTTTCTATATCCACAATGCCCAGGGACATGAGCTGGATCCCTGTTCCGACGAGCGGGGCGTACAGACGAAGATGGGGATTGACGCCACACTAAACGAGGAGAGCAGATGCCTGGAGCGGGTCCGCTATCCCAAGGTGGACTTAAAGGATTACCAGTAAGGAAATAGTAAGATAAGGAGCATGGCAAATGGGAAAATACATAGTAGGAATCACCGGGGCAAGCGGGTCAATCTACGCAAAGCGGGTCATAGAAAGGCTGATTCAGAAAGGCCATCATGTGTGCATCTGCATGACCCAGGCGGGAAAGCTGGTGGTGGAGTCTGAGCTTGGCTGGCAGATTGGGCAGGATACCCCTTCCGGGGAGGTGGAACAATATCTGCAGGAAATCTTTGGGTCAAAGGAGCTGATTCACCATTACGATGTCCATGCCATAGGCGCGCCCATAGCCAGCGGATCCTCCGGAATGGATGCCATGATAGTGGTCCCCTGTTCCATGGGTACACTGTCCGCCATTTGCCATGGCTCATCCCATAACCTTTTGGAGCGGGCGGCGGATGTGTGCCTGAAGGAACGGCGCCCCCTGGTCATTGTACCCAGGGAAGCGCCTTACAACCAGATTCATCTGGAAAACATGACAAAGCTGTCAGGTTACGGGGCTGTCATAATGCCTGCGTCCCCTGGATTTTACTCCCGTCCAAGGACAATTGAGGAGATGGTGGATTTCTTTGTGACACGGATTCTGGACCAAATGGGAATCCATGAGCCCTCGGAGAGCAGGTGGACGGGAATGGATGTGTGTGTTAAGTAGATAGGGCTGCGTCCGGTTATTCGGCGTCCAGGGCAGCGCGTTCCCGGGCTTCTTCGTCAACGGTTTTTCCTGGGGCTAACAGGTTGAGAAGGAAGGACATGACGCCTGCCACAACCACTGGTTTAGAGAGAAGGGCCTGGGCCAGGGGAGGAAAATTCTCCAGGGCCGCAGTGCCTTCCAGGGTGGACAGTCCCATGGCCAGGGCAATGGATACGCCTACAATTGTACTGTTGCGGGCGGTTAAGGGCTCGCTGGACACTAATTTGAGTCCGGTCAGCGTGATCATACCAAATACAATGAGGGTTCCGCCGCCAATGACCGGGGCCGGAAGGGTGGATACCAGCGCGCTGAATTTAGGTACGATGCCAAGGGCGAGCATAATTGCGCAGGCAATGGTGATGACACGGCGGCTCACTACCTTGTTCATGGACACAATGCCCACGTTCTGGCTGAAGGAAGAAACCACAGGCACGCCGAAAATGGTGCCTACCAGGGTGGCGATTCCGGATGCAGCCACGCCTCCTGTCAGTTCCTCGCTGCGGGGTTCCCGGTCAAAACCTCCTACCGTGGTGCCTGTGATATCTCCCACGGACTGCATGATATTGACAATGGTAATCAAGAGGATCGGCAGAACCATGGACAGGTCAAAGGACGGCATACCGTAGAAAAAGGGTTTTGGCACTGCCAGCCAGCTGGCGCTTACCACACCGTCAAAATGGACCATGCCCATGCACAGCGCCAGCACGTATCCCACCACGGCGCCCAGCAGGATGGAGGCCATCTTGACCACGCCCTTGCACATCAGGTTGAAGAAGAGGACGGCGGCCAGGGTTACAAAGGCCACAATCCAGTTGTTCAGCTGGCCATAGGTGGGGGAACTGGCATTGCCGGCCATGTATTTTAAAGCGATGGGATACAGGGAAAGGCCGATGGACAGGATGATGGTGCCGGTGACCACAGTGGGAAAGAATTTATGCAGTCTGCCTACGCAAAAGCCCAGCGCAATGGTGATAACAGAGCACAGGAGCTGGGCGCCGAACACGCCGGGAAGGCCGTATTGGGCTGCAATCGGAGTAAATACAGGAACACAGGTAAAGCCCGCGCAGAATATGACGGGGAGTCTGGAACCCACGGGGCCCAGGGGACATACCTGTATCATAGTGGCCAGGGCAGACATCATCAGAGAGTACTGAATCATGATGGTCCTGGTGGCAGCATCGGCACCGGCTGCACCGGCTATGACTATGGGTACTGTTACTGTGCCCAAAAACATGGCCATGATGTGCTGCAATGAGATGGGAAGGGCCTTGCGGACAGGCGGTTTGCTGTCAAAGACGTACAGGGAATGGCTTACTTCTTGATTTCGTGCATTCATGTTGGATAAATCTCCTTTCCAGATGCTGACCGGCCTTGCCGGACCAGGAATGTGAGGAATTTTCACATGGAGTATGTTAAAAGTTCCACGAAGCGAGTATAAGTCATTTGTTTTGGTTTGTCAACTTGCATAAAAAACCGTATAATTATGATAAGTAAAATGGCAAAGTGCCTTAATTTGCAAGGTTTTTTTGAGAAACAGCGGGAAGTATCAGGCGGTAAAACCAGTAAAAAAAGTTTATTTTTGTAAAAAGTGCTTAAAAAAGTCGTTCTCTGTTGTGATAAAGCGACAATCTTTTTCGAGAATGTTGACTTTTATAGCTGAATTGGTATAATCAGGAAATATATAGATAAATGCAAAGCTTGGGCTTTTTATATCATACTGCGGAACATAAGTTTGGAGACCTTTCTTTACCAAAGGCCGACATGCTTATGTTTTTTTTATCCAGAAAAGGATACCGGGACAGACGGGAGATGGTTAGATGGAACAGATATGTTTAAATATTAACAAAAAAAACTACAATGTGGCAATTGAAAAAAACTGGACTCTGCTCTATGTACTGCGGGAGGAACTGGAGCTCACAGCCGTGAAATGCGGCTGCAATACAGGGGACTGCGGTGCCTGCAAGGTAATTATTGACGGGGAGGCAGTGAATTCGTGCCTTGTCCTAGCCAGGAATGCGGTGGGTAAGACCATTGAGACCGTGGAAGGTTTATCGGACGGAATCCATCTTCATCCAATCCAGCAGGCATTTATTGACGTGGGAGCGGTCCAGTGCGGTTACTGCACACCGGGAATGATCATGTCGGCCAAGGCGCTGCTGGACAAAAATCCCGATCCCACAGAGGCGGAGATAAGAGCCGGTATTTCCAACAACCTGTGCAGATGCACCGGATATGTAAAAATCGTCAGGGCCATTCAGCTGGCAGCCAGCCGGATGCAGAAGGAGGGGAAGTAGAGGATGGAATTACAGACGCCCAAAAACGGAGTGATTGGCACGGATATGCCTGTGAGGGATGCTGCCCTGAAGGTGACCGGACAGTTTAAGTACGTTGGAGACATGACTCTTCCCCATATGCTTCATGCAAAGGTGCTGTTCAGCCCTGTGGCCCATGCCAGAATCAAATCCATAGACACCAGCCAGGCGGAGCAGTTAGAAGGGGTCCGGGCGGTTGTGTGCTGGAAGAATGCGCCGGATGCCCTGTTCAACAGCTGCGGCGAGGAGATTGACGGAGAGAAAACGGAGCGGGTATTTGACAGCACCGTGCGCTATGTGGGAGACAAAGTGGCAGCCGTGGCAGCCGAGACAGCAAAGATAGCGGAGCAGGCCCTGAAGCTGATTCGTGTGGAATACGAGGAGTTGCCGTATTACCTGGAGCCGGAGGAGGCCCTGAAGGAGGGGGCATATCCCATCCACAAGGATTCCAATGTGATCGAGGAAGTAGTCCAGGAGGCAGGGGATGTAGAGAAGGGGATGGCGGAAGCGGATTATATCTACGAGGACGACTTTGAAACACCTGCCATCCATCATGGGGCCATTGAGACGCACACATCCCTGGCTGTCTATGAGAGCAGCGGCAAGCTCACCGTCTACACGCCCAGCCAGGATGTGTTCGGGCACAGAACCAATCTGTCGCGGATCTTCGGCCTCCCCATGAGCCGGATCAGGGTGGTGAACCCCGGAATCGGAGGGGGATTTGGCGGGAAGATTGATATGGTGACAGAGCCTGTCACGGCCCTTCTGGCCATGAAGACAGGACGTCCCGTGCGCCTGGTATACACCAGGAGAGAGGATATTCCCTCATCCAGGAACCGCCACAGCATGAAGCTCCATCTGAAAACAGGCATGAAAAAGGACGGCACCATCGTGGCACAGGAAATGGATGTCATTGTGAATGCAGGAGCGTATGCAGGCGGAACCATGAGCATTGTCTGGGCCATGAGCGGCAAATATTTTAAGAACCACAAGACACCAAACCTGCGGTTTCATGCTGTGCCGGTGTACACAAACACTCCTGTGGCAGGAGCCATGAGAGGCTTTGGTTCTCCCCAGGAGTTCTTTGCCCAGCAGTGTCAGCTGAACAGGATTGCAAAGGATCTGGGCATGGACATAATCCAGCTCCAGCTTAAGAACCTGGTGGAGCCGGATGGGTTTGACCAGAGGGACGGCCTGCCCCACGGAAATCCCAGGCCCATTGACTGTGTACTAAAGGGAATGGAATTGTCAGGATACGAGGAGGCTGTCAGGGAACAGGAGGATGCCGCGGACAGCAGGTACCGAATCGGCGTGGGCATGGCTGTTGCAGCCCACGGCAACGGTGTATTCGGCGTAAGACCGGATACAACGGGAGTCATCATCAAGATGAATGAGGATGGCACGGCTGTGATGTTTACCGGTGTCAGTGATATGGGAAATGGTTCCGTAACCACCCAGACCCAGGTGGTAAGCGAGATACTGGGCATCCCCATGCCGCACATCGAATGTGTCCAGGCCGACACCGATGCAACGCTTTGGGATATGGGAAATTATTCCAGCAGAGGTACGTTTGTGAGCTGCAGCGCAGCGTTAAAGGTTGCCGGTCAGGTGAAAACAGAGCTTCTTAAGGAGGCTTCCGGCCTGCTGGAAGTGGATGAGAGTGAGCTGGATTTAAAAGATCAGAGGGTTTACTGCATTTCCAGGCCTGATACGTCTGCCTCCCTGGCAGAGGTGATCAAATATGCAAAGCAGGCCCATGGCAGGGATATCTGCTGCGCGGACACATTTGCCTCCTGCGCCATGGCCGTATCCTACGGAGCCCATTTTGCCAAGGTCCAGGTGGATATGGAAAACGGCAGTGTAAAGGTACTGGATTACACGGCAGTCCACGACATCGGCAAGGCGCTTAATCCCATGGGCGTGGAAGGCCAGATTGAGGGCGCGGTCCAGATGGGAATTGGCTATGCCCTGACAGAGGGCTTTATACTGGATGATAAGGGAAAGGTAAAGAATACCACCTTAAAACAGTACCACATGCTGAACGCACAGGAGATGCCTCCCATTAAAGTGGGGCTGGTGGAACAAATTGAGCAGTCAGGTCCTTTTGGGGCCAAGAGCATAGGCGAGTGTTCTGTGGTACCTGTGGCCGCGGCAGTGGCAAACGCGGTATCCAATGCAGTGGGAAAACAGGTGAAGCGGATTCCGGTAAGGCCGGCGGATGTGATGAAGCTGATAGAGAGCTGAGTTTGGCGGAAAGAGTTGGAAGCTAGAGCGTTGGAAACTAAAAATATATTATTATAGAAGAAACAGCATTGGGGACAGCGCCAGAAACAGTGGGCTGTCCTCTCTTTTACGGTCCTTTTTTGTCAGGGCGTCTGTCCGTCTAAGGCTGCAAAATCCCGCAGAAACCGTATGAATTCCCGTTCCCTTTTATTAGGCCTGTAGTCTGTCTGGGTCACAAAATAGAGGTTCAGATACAGGTTTTTGTCGCTGATTGGCACGAAACAGAATCCGCGTCCATCCGAGGTTTTGCCTCTGACTGACAGGGAGATGTATTGGCCCTCTCTGATGGCATCAAAGAACTGCCCGCGGTTATCTACCTCCAGGCGGTTGGGATGGTCGGACAGGCCGACTAACTTCAGGTAGGAGATGGCGGAGACATCATTGAAATGCACGTAGGGATAGTCAAACAATTCCTTTATGGATACGGAAGGTTTCTTATAGAGAGGATGCTCCCTGGAAACCATTACATACAGCGGAATGGAAGTCATAAGCTCTTCGCAGGAACAGTGGAAGTCCCTGGCCAGCCTCAGGTATTTTTCCTTTTTTTCTACGGCGCAGAGAATGAAACCAAGACGCGTACGGCCTGCCGCAACCGACTCCAAGACCTCCTGGTTCCCCATTTCTGTCAGACGGTCCGGAAACTGTTTGGCAGACTGTTTTTTAAATTCCAGAAAAAGCCTCATAATATTGGATACGAAATAGGAAGAAATCACCATAGGCTGTTCTGCTTCATCCCAGGACAGCTGTTTTAATTTCTCATATTCATACAGTATGATGCGGGCACTGTCCATGAATTTTATTCCTTTTTCTGTCAGAAGGATTCCGTTGTGGCTGCGTTTGAATAGCTGGCAGCCCAGTTCCTCCTCCAGATTCTTAAGGACTCCGCTTAAATAGGGCTGGGAGACCAGCAGCCTCTGGGCGGCTTTGTTGATGGACCGGCATTCTGCCACGGTCATTGCATATTCTAAATGGCTGAAATTCATGATGTTACCCCTTTTGTGTACAATTTGCCTAATAATAAAATGGTTATAACCCATAAAATATTCGGAATAACCGAATGCCCGGGAGCTATGGTAAGATTATATCACAGAAATAAATAAAAGTTAACGAAACTCCGGAGAAGTAGTTATAAAAATCAAAGAGCCTGTCTGAAGGAAAGGGGTAAAAGAATGTATAGAGAATTACTGGAAGAGGCAAAAACCATGGAGGCAGATCTGATTGCCTGGAGGCGCAAGCTTCACACCATGCCGGAACTGGGGCTGGAGCTGCCTGATACAAGTACGTTTGTTCGGGAAAAGTTAGAGGAGATGGGGATTCCTTATGAGATTAAGGTCAATGGTTCCTGCGTGGTTGGAATTCTTGGAAAAGGGAGCAGATGCTTTATGCTGCGCAGCGATATGGACGGCCTGCCTTTTCAGGAAGAATCAGGGGAGGAATTTGCGTCCCGAAACGGCAGGATGCATGCCTGCGGACATGATCTTCACGCTACCGTGCTGCTGGGAGCTGCAAGGCTTTTGAAGCAGCATGAGTCTGAGCTTAAGGGCCAGGTAAAGCTTCTGTTCCAGCCGGGAGAGGAGACCTTCCAGGGAGCCAGGGCAGCCGTTGAGGAAGGCGTGCTGGACCATCCAAAGGTGGACAGCGCCTTCGCCATGCATGTGGCAGCCCAGATGTCCCCGGAATATGTTGCCTACGGAAGCCTTCCCATGGCGGGGGTCTATGGATTCAGGATTACCCTGACAGGACAGGGCGGACATGGTTCCAGGCCGGAAAAATGCATTGATCCCATCAATACAGGCGTACATGTCTATCTGGCGCTGCAGGAGCTTATTGCAAGGGAGTGCCCGGCCATCTCAGAGACAGCCCTGACCATCGGACAGTTCTGCGCGGGCAGCGCCTCCAATGTGATTCCTGAGACTGCCGTCCTGCAGGGAACCATGAGGAGCTTTGACGAAAAAACAATGTCTCATCTGATTGCACGGCTGAATGAAATTGTACCTTCCGTGGCAGGGGCCTACCGCACAAAGGCGGAGATTGAGGTGATAAGCGATATTCCCATTGTCAGGTGCAATGAGGAGCTGAACCAGGAGATTGTGGAAGGGCTTAAGGAGCTGGAGCCGGAGCTGAAGGCGGTCTGCGCTTATCATGTGATGGGATCGGAGGACTTCGCCTATATTTCCCAAAAAATACCGGCCAGCTATATGTGCATTGGAGCCGGTATCGAGGATGTTTCAAAACGGTATGTGGAGCATAATCCCAAGGTGCGTTTTCATGAGTCTGCCCTTGTCAAAGGCGCTGCTATTTATGCCGGGACAGCCATGAGATGGCTGGACCTCCATGGAAACCAGTAGAACATGTCTGGGGAAAGAGAGGACAATATGGCGGAAAACAAACGCTTTTTTTACGGTTGGCTCATACTGCTGACCTGTATTCTGATTATGGGGCTGGGGTATGCGCCTCTGGTGAGCTGCGCAAGCCTGTTCACAAAACCGGTGACAGAGGATCTGGGATTTACCAGGAGCGGATATGCGCTGGTCAGCACCATTGCAGCCCTGATGATGGCATTTATGTCGCCGTTCATTGGAAAGATCATGTCAAAGCCGTACATGCACAAAGCCCTGGTGGTGTGTATGATTGGAAACTGTCTGGCGTACTACTGTTATTCCTTTGCCAGCACCCTGCCCCAGTTTTACGTGACAGCAGCCTGTATCGGATTTTTTGAATGCGGCTCCACTATGATTCCGGTCAGCGTACTGATTACCAACTGGTTCAGGAAAAAGAGGGGACTGGTTATGAGTATTGCCATGGTGGGATCCAGTATAGGCGGAACCATATTAAGCCCCATAATCGGAAACCTCATCGCATCCCAGGGATGGCGGTTTACATATAAGGCTGTGGGCATAACCAGGCTGGTTATCCTGGTTCCTCTGGTGCTGCTTGTCATCAGGCGGACTCCCGCTGATATGGGGACCAAGGCATACGGCGCGGATGAGGAGGGAGAGACAGGAAAGGCCAGGAAAACAGAGCGGGAGTGGAATGTGTCGCTGAAGGAAGTAAAGAAAAAGCCCATGTTCTGGTGCTTTGTATTGGGATGCACGCTGATTTCAGCCACTGCAGCCGTCATTACACAGATACCGGCCTCGGTTATGGATGCCGGATATGCAACCACCACAGCGGCCTCCATCGCCTCCTTGTACCTGTTTATTGCCATTCCCGGAAAATTGGTACTGGGACATATTTATGACAGGTATGGTGTGAAGGCAGGAATACTATTTGGAAATACCATGTTTTTTCTTTCCGTTATTTGTTTGATATTTATTAAACATCAGCCCTTCCTGTACCTGATGGCAATTTTGTTTGGATTCGGGACCTGTATAGGAACTGTAAGCGCTCCGGTTATCACCAGCGGCATCTTCGGCACAAAACATTACGCAGAAATCTATGGATTCCTGAGTCTGTTTCCCAGCGTGGGATACGCCCTGGGCGGCCCTCTGATTGCGTCAGCCTATGATTTGACAGGCTCATACAACATTGCCTGGATTATTGTGGCAGCCCTGTCCATCGTCATGACGGCATTTCTTTTGTACTCCTACAGGGTCAGCCGCGTGTGCATAAAGGAGCAGGAAAAAACTGCTGATAGGGCAAAAAACACAATGCAATAACGGCAAAATGCGTTAAAAATTAAACACATTTTACCTATTGACTGAAAATATTAAGTGTGATACTATGACATTAGCACAAAGCAGAATCATATAGAAATGCTTTTGTTGACAATTTTATATAATCGGATGATGGATTCGGGAGAGACTGCACAGGCAGCGCCGAAGGGGAAGCGAAGAACTCTCAGGCAAAAGAACCGGATACTGGACGAAACTCTGGAAAGCGATAGCACCGACGAAGCCAAATCTTTCAGGTACAAAGACAGAGCGCATGAACATTATTTGTTCGTGCGCTTTTTTTGATATCCGGGTCATGGATACAGGGCATGTGTGTATACGGGCCTCCTTCAAAAAAAGCGCGCGGTACAAACAGGGAGGTGGTATGGTTTCGGAGGCGGAAACAGGGCATATGGATGTGTTTGTGATGAAGGGCATATGGATATGTCCGTGATGAAAAATAAAAAGGAGGATATGAACCAATGGTTGAACAGGTAATGGATTTTATTGAAGGATATGACAAGGAGATAGGGGAGGCAATCAAGGCGGAGTGCGGACGCCAGAGAAGGAATCTGGAGCTGATTGCTTCCGAGAACATTGTGTCGGAGCCCGTGATGGCTGCCATGGGAACGGTTCTCACCAACAAATACGCAGAAGGATATTCAGGAAAACGCTATTACGGCGGATGTGAGTTTGTGGACGTGGTGGAGACCATTGCCATTGAACGGGCAAAGAAGCTGTTTGGATGCGACTATGTGAATGTACAGCCTCATTCCGGAGCCCAGGCCAACATGGCTGTGTTCGTAGCCATGTTAAAGCCGGGCGACACGGTTATGGGCATGAACCTGGACCACGGCGGCCATCTGACACACGGAAGCCCTGTGAATTTCTCAGGACTGTACTTCAACATTGTGCCCTACGGCGTCAATGAGGATGGGTACATTGATTATGACAAACTGGAGGAAACAGCAGTTGCCTCCAAGCCGAAACTTATCATCGCAGGGGCCAGCGCCTACTGCCGGACCATTGATTTTAAGCGGTTCAGAGAAGTGGCCGACAAGGTGGGAGCTTACCTGATGGTGGATATGGCTCACATCGCCGGGCTGGTGGCGGCAGGTGTGCATCCCAGTCCCATTCCATATGCGGACGTGGTAACCACAACGACCCACAAGACCTTAAGGGGTCCAAGGGGCGGCATGATTCTGGCCAACCAGGCAGTGGCAGACAAATTCAATTTCAATAAGGCCATTTTCCCGGGAATCCAGGGCGGACCTTTGGAGCATGTCATTGCAGCCAAGGCAGTCTGCTTCGGTGAGGCGCTGCGGCCGGAGTTCAAGGCTTACCAGGAGCAGGTGGTTAAGAACGCAGCAGCCCTGGCGGCAGCTCTTAAAAGGCAGGGTTTTAACATTCTCACAGGAGGAACAGATAACCACCTGATGCTGGTGGACCTGAGGGGAATGGACGTATCCGGCAAGGAACTTCAAAACCGCTGCGACCAGGTATACATCACTCTGAATAAGAACACGGTTCCCAATGATCCCAGAAGCCCCTTTGTCACCTCGGGCGTGCGCATCGGAACACCGGCAGTCACCTCCAGGGGACTGAAGGAAGAAGATATGGAAAAGATTGCTGAGTGCATCTGGCTGGCAGCCACTGATTTTGAGGCTAAGGCTGATTATATCAGAGGCGAGGTTGACAAAATCTGCGGTAAATATCCGCTGTACCAGTAAGCTGCCGGGAAACTGGAAATGAGACGAAGCAGTTGGGGAACTGTTGAGATACAACCATAGAATATGGAAAAAAGGAGCAGAGAATATGGAATTAAAGACACCGCTGTATGACATGCATGTAAAGTATAAGGGAAAGATTGTGCCGTTTGCAGGCTACCTCCTTCCGGTTCAGTACGAAAAGGGAGTGATTGCGGAGCACATGGCAGTGCGTGAGCAGTGCGGCCTTTTCGATGTGTCCCATATGGGCGAGATTTTGTTAAGCGGGCCGGATGCCCTGAAGAATGTGAATATGCTTCTGACCAATGATTATACGGTCATGGAGGACGGTACAGCCAGATACAGCCCCATGTGCAACGAGGCAGGAGGCGTGGTGGACGACCTGATTGTCTATAAAATTAAGGACAACAGCTATTTCATCGTTGTCAACGCATCCAACAAGGATAAGGATTACCAGTGGATGAAGGACCATGTGTCCGGTGATGTGGAGCTTAAGGACATATCCGGCCAGGTGGGCCAGCTTGCCCTTCAGGGACCAAAAGCCCTGGATGTACTTAAGAAGGTGGCGGACCCGGATGCCATCCCGGATAAGTATTATACCTTTAAGAAGGACTGCTGCATAGACGGTATTCCCTGCATCATCTCCAAAACAGGGTATACAGGCGAGGATGGAGTGGAAATCTACATGGCCGGGAACGACGCTCCCAGGCTGTGGGAGCTTTTGCTGGAGGCCGGCAGGGAGGAAGGGCTGATACCCTGCGGCCTGGGAGCCAGGGATACCCTGCGTCTGGAGGCATCCATGCCCCTTTACGGACATGAGATGGATGACACCATCACTCCGAAGGAGGCAGGTCTTGGTATCTTTGTCAAGATGGATAAGGAGGACTTTATCGGCAAAAAGGCATTGCAGGAAAAGGGACCTCTTACCAGGAAGCGCGTGGGACTTAAGGTTACGGGCAGGGGCATCATCCGAGAGCATGAGCCGGTATTTGCCGGGGAACAGCAGATTGGAACCACCACGTCCGGCACCCATTGCCCGTATCTGGGATATCCGGCAGCCATGGCATTGGTGGATATTGCATACAAGGAGCCGGGCACCCAGGTCGAGGTGGATGTGAGAGGCCGCAGGGTTGGAGCGGAAGTGGTGAAGCTTCCATTTTATAAGAGAGAGAAATAAGCAGGGATTATGAAATGCTCAAAACAAGGAGGAAATAAAAAATGAACGTGCCAAAGGAATTAATGTATACAAAATCCCATGAGTGGGTAAAAACAGTGGATGACACAACCGTGACAGTAGGACTTACGGATTATGCCCAGGATGCTCTGGGAGACCTGGTGTTTGTAAACCTTCCGGAGCCGGGAGACGATGTGACGGCAGGCGAGGCATTTTCAGATGTGGAGTCTGTGAAGGCAGTATCAGATGTACTTTCTCCTGTTACCGGCCAGGTAGAGGAAATCAACGAGGAACTGTTAGACAGTCCGGAATCTGTAAACCAGAGCCCCTATGATGCATGGTTCATCAAAGTAAAAGACGTAAGCGGCAAAGAGGAACTGATGGACGGGGAGGCCTACGAGGCATATCTGGAAACACTGTAGACATCTTGAAAAGGAGGTGGACCCATGGGTTCTTATGTACCCAATACCAGTGAAGAGCAGCAGGAAATGCTCAGGGAAATCGGCTTTGACAGCTTTGAGGCGCTGTTTTCCCATATCCCCCGGGAGGTCCGTGTAAAAGGCGGTTTAAAGCTTCCTGAGGGGCTTGGCGAAATGGAAGTCATCGGGAAGATGAAGGAAATCGCAAAACAGAATGTGGTGTTTAAACATATATTCAGAGGGGCGGGAGCATACAGCCATTACATACCTTCCATTGTAAAGAGCGTGGTATCCAAGGAGGAATTTCTTACATCCTATACCCCTTACCAGGCCGAGATCAGCCAGGGCATTCTTCAGTCCATATTTGAATATCAGACCATGCTCTGCCAGCTTACAGGCATGGATGTGTCCAATGCTTCTGTCTATGACGGGGCCACGGCAGCAGCCGAGGCAGCGGCCATGTGCAGGGACAGGAAGAGAAGCAGGGTATATCTGTCCGAAACCACCCATCCGCTGGTCACGGAGGTGGTAAAGACTTACTGCTTCGGAAGCGGAGCCCAGGTGGTGATGGTTCCTGAAAAGGACGGAGTCACGGACGCGGACGCCTTAAGGGAATTAATGGACGGCACGGCAGCCTGCTTCTATGTGCAGCAGCCTAACTACTATGGCAATCTGGAGGATTGCAGCCTTCTGGGAGAAATCACCCATGAAAAGGGAGCCAAATATATCATGGGCTGCAACCCCATCTCCCTGGCGCTCCTGCCTACGCCGGCAGAATGCGGGGCGGACATTGCGGTGGGAGACGGCCAGCCCCTGGGCATGCCTCTCAGCTTCGGAGGACCGTACCTGGGCTTTATGACAGCCACATCAGCTATGGGAAGGAAGCTTCCGGGCAGAATCGTGGGAGAGACAAAGGATGTGGACGGCAGGAGGGCGTATGTGCTGACCCTTCAGGCCAGAGAACAGCATATCAGACGTGAAAAGGCCAGCTCCAACGTGTGCTCCAACCAGGCTCTCTGCGCCCTGACTGCCAGCGTATATATGGCGGCCATGGGAGCAGATGGATTAAGAAAGACCGCTGTTCTCTGTACCTCCAAAGCACATTACCTGAAGGAACAACTGGAACAGGCCGGCCTCACGGCCAGGTATGACAGGGAATTCTTCCATGAGTTCGTCACTGAAAGCGATACGGACAGCGGCCTAATCTTAAAAGCTCTGGAGGAGAAGGGAATCCTGGGAGGACTGCCTCTGAGCCACAGGGAGATTCTCTGGTGCGCCACTGAGCAGAACCGGAAGGAAGATATGGACCAGGCGGTTCAAATCGTGAAGGAGGTATGCGGAGCATGAAATTAATATTTGAAAAAGGAACTCCCGGCAGGCACTGCCACCTGCTTCCGGACTGCGACGTGCCGGTCCATCAGATAGGAGTTGGCAGGAAGGAGAAGCTGAATCTGCCGGAGCTCTCTGAAAATGAAATCAGCAGACATTATACCGGCCTTGCGGGGCGCGCCCACGGCGTCAACAACGGTTTCTACCCCCTTGGCTCCTGCACCATGAAGTATAACCCAAAGGTAAATGAGGAGGCGGCGTCGCTGGAGGGCTTTGCGGGCATCCATCCGCTGCAGCCGGAACATACGGTCCGGGGCGCCCTCAGGGTATTCGATCTGGCGGAGCAGTATCTGTGCGAGATAACCGGTATGGATGCAATGACCTTCCAGCCCGCGGCAGGCGCCCATGGGGAATTTACGGGTCTGCTGCTGATTAAGGCTTACCATCACTCCAGAGGGGATGAAAAGAGGACGAAAATCATTGTTCCGGACTCTGCCCACGGCACCAATCCCGCCAGCGCCACCATGGCCGGCTACAGCGTTGTCAGCATCCCCTCCAGGGAGGACGGATGTGTGGATCTGGATAAGCTTAAGGAGGCAGTGGGGGAGGACACGGCAGGACTGATGCTGACCAATCCAAACACGGTAGGGCTCTTTGACAAGAATATCCTGGAGATTACCCGCATTGTCCACGATGGGGGAGGGCTGTGCTATTACGACGGAGCCAACCTCAACGCGGTCATGGGCATTGTGAGGCCGGGAGATATGGGATTTGACGTAATCCACCTGAACCTCCACAAGACATTTTCCACGCCTCACGGCGGGGGCGGTCCGGGAAGCGGCCCTGTCGGCTGCAAGGAATTCCTGCGTCCCTTCCTTCCGGGCTTTATGGTTAAGGGGCCGCAATCCATTGGAAGCGTGAAGATGTTCTATGGAAACTTCGGGGTGGTGGTAAAGGCGCTGGCCTACATCATGACCCTGGGCAGGGAAGGCATTCCCGAGGCGTCATCCAATGCAGTGTTAAATGCCAATTATATGATGAATAAGCTGTCAGACCTGTATCAGATGGCTTACAATGAAACCTGCATGCATGAGTTTGTGATGACGCTGGAGGATTTGAAGCACGATATCAATGTGTCGGCCATGGATATTGCCAAGGCACTTCTGGATTACGGCATTCATCCCCCCACCATGTATTTCCCGCTGATTGTCCATGAGGCCCTGATGGTGGAGCCCACTGAGACAGAGTCAAAGGAAACCCTGGACGAAGCCATTGAGGTGTTCCGCAGCATATATGAAAAAGCAAAGGCAGATCCGCAGAGCCTTCACCAGGCTCCAGTCAAAACACCGGTCCGCAGGCTGGACGAGGTAACTGCGGCAAGAAAGCCGGTGCTGCGCTATATCGGGGAGTAAGTAACTGATTTACGAAAAAATACAGGCAGTGCTCAGGAGCGTGTTGAAATAAATTTTCAGACACGCTCCAGCGCTCTTTGGCGGCAATAGGAGGAAAGATGGCAGATATATTTGATTTGGTTATTATAGGAGCAGGTCCCGGCGGTTATGTGGCGGCGATCAAGGGCGCCAAGCTGGGACTTTCGGTGGCAGTGGTGGAAAACAGGGAGGTAGGGGGAACCTGCCTGAACCGTGGCTGTATTCCGGCCAAAGCCATGATTCATGCGTCCCGGCTTTACAGGGAGATGAAGGAGGGCGGGCAGTTCGGCATCTTTGCAGAGAATGTCCGGTATGAGTATGATAAGATTCTGGAATATAAGGAGGGAACGTCAGGAAGCTTAAGACAGGGAGTGGAACAGCTCTTTAAGGCAAACAACGTGACACTGGTTAAGGGAACCGGCACCCTGCAGGCGGACAAAACCGTGCTGGTGACAGGGTGCGAAGGGGAAGAGGAGAGCCGGGTGCTGAAAGGAACGCATGTGCTGCTGGCCTCAGGCTCAAAACCCATGAACCTGCCCATTGAGGGACTGGAACTGCCGGGGGTTCTGACCAGCGACGGGCTGTTGGGGCTGCAGCATGCGCCGGAAAGCCTGCTGATTATCGGCGGAGGCGTAATCGGAGCTGAATTTGCATCTGTATTTTCATCCCTTGGCATCCGTGTAACCATCGTGGAAGCCCTTCCCAGACTGCTGGCAAATCTGGATAAGGACATTTCACAGAACCTGAAAATGATTCTCAAAAAGCGGGGAATCAAAATCTATACAGGGGCCATGGTAAAGAGAATTGAAAAGACGGAACATGGTCTGGCCTGTGTCTTTGAGGAAAAGGGTGAGGAGAAGCGGGAGGAAGCAGATTATGTGCTGTCGGCCGCCGGCAGGGTGCCTGAAACGGAAAAGCTGCTGGGACCAGGGACAGAGCTTGCCATGGAGCGGGGAAGAATCACAGTGGACTCCAATTTTGAGACATCCATGGAGGGCGTGTACGCCATCGGAGATGTGATTAAGGGAATCCAGCTGGCTCATGTGGCCAGTGCCCAGGGCGTGTGGGTGGCGGAACACCTGGCGGGAACCGGACACTCCATTGATTTATCGGTAGTTCCCAGCTGTGTGTACACCAGCCCTGAGATTGCGTCCGTGGGACTTACGGAGGACGAGGCGGCCCAGGCTGGAATACCTGTATCAGTGGGGAAATTCCTGATGTCTGCCAACGGGAAATCACAGATATCCAGGGAGGAAAGAGGCTTTATCAAAATCATCGCAGAAGCCGACACCAAGGTGGTGCTGGGAGCCCAGATGATGTGCGCCAGGGCCACGGACATGATCGGGGAGATGGCAACCGCAGCCGCAAACAAGCTGACCGTACCACAGCTGCTTCTGGGAATGCGCGCCCATCCCACCTACAATGAGGCAGTGGGAGAGGCGCTGGAGGAGCTTGAAGGCGGCAGCATCCACACGGTTCCCAGACAGGCTCCGGGCAAGCTTAAGAGCAGACAGTAACCAGGAGAACAGAATGTCAGGAGGAATAAGTTTATGGCAGTCATCAGTGCATTTGACGTATTAGGCCCCAATATGATAGGGCCTTCCAGTTCACACACGGCGGGAGCGGTGGCCATAGCCCTCCTGGCCCAGAAAATGATAGCAGGACAGATTATCGAGGCAGAGTTTACCTTGTACGGTTCCTTTTCCAGGACTTACCGCGGACACGGCACGGACAGGGCGCTGCTGGGGGGAATCATGGGATTTAAGACAGATGACAGGCGGATCCGCGATTCCTTTTCCATCGCGCAGCAACGGGGACTGCGGTATTCCTTCCTGACAAACGAGAAGGATAAGGACGTACATCCCAACACAGTGGATATCCGCATGGTAAATGACCGGAACCAGGAGATGACGGTCCGGGGGGAATCCCTGGGGGGAGGAAAGGTGCGCATTGTAAAGATAAACCAGGTGGATGTGGACTTTACAGGCGAGTACAGTTCCCTGATTGTCATACATCAGGATAAACCGGGGGTGGTGGCCCATATTTCCAAGTGCCTCAGCGACTGCAATGTGAACATCGCCTTCATGAAGCTTTTCAGGGAGGAAAAAGGAGCACAGGCTTACTGCATCGTGGAGTCTGATGAACGCCTGCCTCTGGAGATTACGGATTGGATTAACAGCAACCCGCATGTATACCATACCATGCTGGTTCAGGTATAAGGAGGGATGGACATGGATTTTAAGAGCGGGGCAGAGCTTCTGGAGCAGTGCGCTGTCCGGGGAATGACTATATCGGAAGTGATGAAACAGCGTGAATGTGATTTAACAGGCGTATCCATGGAGGACATGGAGGCCAGGATGAAGGATGTACTGGCGGTCATGAGGGATTCAGCCACCCTTCCGCTGAGAGAACCGGTCACATCCATCGGCGGCCTGATTGGCGGAGAATCGGCCAGGATGGAGGAACGGCGCAGAAAGGGCACCTCCATCCTAAGCGGCGTCCTGGGCAGGGCTGTCATATATGCCATGGCTGTTTTGGAGGTTAATACCTCCATGGGACTGATTGTGGCAGCACCTACAGCCGGGTCTTCGGGCATTGTGCCGGGACTGCTGCTGGCCCTCCAGGAGGAATACGGCCTGGAGGACGACTTGGTGGCGGACGGCCTGTTTGCAGCCTCTGCCGTCGGATACCTGGCCATGCGCAACGCCACCGTGTCAGGGGCGGTAGGGGGATGCCAGGCAGAGGTGGGCGTGGCCTGCGCCATGGCGGCGGCTGCCGCAGTGGAGCTTATGGGAGGAACTCCCGCCCAGAGCTTGGACGCTGCGTCCGCTGCCCTGATGAATCTTTTGGGACTGGTATGCGACCCTGTGGGCGGCCTGGTGGAATGCCCCTGCCAGAACCGGAATGGGGCAGGGGCTGCAAACGCCCTGGTCTGCGCGGAGACAGCGCTCAGCGGTATACGGCAGCTGATTCCGTTTGATGAAATGCTGGAAGCCATGTATGCAGTTGGCAGAGGGCTTCCCCTGGAGCTGAGGGAAACAGCCCTGGGCGGCTGCGCCGCAACCCCCTCAGGCTGCAGAATGGGATGCTGCGTGCAGAAGGCGTAAGATGTAAGGATGGCAGGAAGGAGGCAGGTATGGATTTTAATGAGGCGGTGGATTTTGGGGTGACGGCAGACTCTGGGGAGAGGATGGACTTTGACGGGGCGTTGGATTTTCTGGAGCAGAGGTCTGGGCTGGGAAGCGTCATGGGACTGGATTCCATAAGAAATCTGCTGAGAGAGCTGTCGGACCCGCAGAAGGATTTGGAATTTGTTCACATCGCCGGGACCAATGGAAAGGGGTCCGTGTCAGCCTGTCTTTCTTCCATATTAAAGGAGGCGGGCTGCCGTACAGGCACCTATACCTCGCCGGCTGTTATCTCGGTGCGGGAACGGTATCAGGTGGACGGATCCTGGATTACGGAAAGGGAATTTGCCTTATTGGCGGACCGGGTGAAGGCGGCGGCAGGGCGCATGGAAGAAAAGGGGAGAGGAATCCCCACTGTATTTGAGATAGAGACAGCCATGGCCTTTCTGTATTTTAAAGAGAAGGGCTGCCGGGTGGTGGTGCTGGAAACAGGGCTGGGAGGGGAACAGGATGCCACCAATGTGGTGGAGAATACCCTGGCGGCTGTTTTTACTTCCATCAGCATGGACCATATGGGTGTGCTGGGAAATACCCTGGGCCAAATTGCTGCCTGTAAGGCAGGAATCATTAAGCCGGGCTGTGAAGTTGTCTCGGCGCATCAGCCTCTGGAAGTGCTCAGCGTACTGAAGGACCGCGCCGGTGAAAAGGGATGCGTCTTTACCCAGGTGGATATGAGCAGCCTGAGCGCCCTATCCTGTCCGGAGAGGGAGGAGAATCGCGGGGAGTATGCAGAAAATGTGTTTACCTATAAGGCCATGGAAGGAATCAGAATATCCCTTCCGGGGACCTATCAGTTGGAGAATGGAGCTCTTGCGCTGGAGGCAGCCTCTGCCCTGAGCCGCAAAGGCATCCACATACCTGAATCTGCCATGAGAAAGGGACTTTCCAATGTTTCCTGGCCGGGAAGGTTCCAGATGCTTAAGAAATCCCCCATGGTGATTGTGGACGGAGCGCATAACAGGGACGCGGCCCTCAGGCTGAGGGAATGTGTGGAAACCTGTTTGAACGGCAGGCGCCTGATTTTTATTATGGGAGTGTTTGGGGACAAGGAATACGGCCTGATGACGCAAATCATGGCTCCCCTGGCAGAAAGAATCTATACGGTATGGCTGCCGGACCGCGGCAGAAGCCTGAATCCGGAGATACTTGCAAGGGAGGCCGGAAAATACTGTGCCGGAACGCAGGCAGTGGATTCGGTGGAAACAGCCTTGGACATGGCACTGAAAGACGCCGGAGAGCAGGGAGCCGTACTGGTCTTTGGCTCCCTGTCTTATCTGGGGCAGATTATGAAGGAGACAGAAAGGAGGAACAGGGATGATAGACAGGAATAAAGTGGAGCAGGCTGTCAGGCTTCTGCTGGAGGGAATGGGCGAGGACCCGTCCAGAGAAGGGTTGATTGATACGCCTGAGCGTGTAGCCAGGATGTATGAGGAACTGTACAGCGGCATGGATGAACACCCAGGGATGTATCTGGAAAAGACATTCCGGGCGGAAAATAATGACCTGATTGTGGAGAAGGACATAACCTTTTATTCTGTCTGTGAACATCATCTTCTTCCTTTTTACGGGAAAGTGCATGTTGCCTATGTGCCGGATAAGAAGGTGGCGGGACTGAGCAAGCTGGCCAGGACGGTGGAGGTATTTTCCAGACGCCTTCAGATCCAGGAACAGCTGACCGCCCAGATAGCAGACGCATTGATGGACGGATTGGCGCCCCGGGGCGTTATGGTCATGATGGAGGCAGAGCATATGTGTATGACCATGCGGGGAATCAAAAAGCCGGGCAGCCGGACTGTCACGGTGGTAAAGAGGGGGTGCTTCTGCCAGCGGGAGAACCTGGTAAACCTGTTTTTCCAAATGGTAAGGGGGTAATCAGATGATTATAGGACAAAAAGAATTTGATGTATGGAACAGAACCTATGTCATGGGCATCCTGAATACAACGCCGGATTCCTTTTCCGACGGAGGCAGGTACTGTGACCGGGAGATGGCTCTCAGACAGGCGGAGAAACTGGTGTTTGACGGTGCGGATATCATAGACGTGGGAGGGGAGTCCACACGCCCGGGATGCAGGCCGGTTGGGGAGGAGGAAGAACTGGAGCGGGTCCTTCCCGTCATCCGGCTGATTCATGAAAATTTTGATATACCCATCTCCGTAGATACCTATAAGAGCGGGGTGGCCCGGCAGGCTGTGGAGGCCGGCGCCGCCATGGTCAATGACATATGGGGGCTGAAAAAAGATAAGGACATGGCGGGGACCATTGCTGAGCTGGGGGTGTGCTGCTGCCTTATGCATAACAGGCAAAACCCTGTCGGACACCATTTTATGAATACCGCCCTGGAGGAGATGAATGAAACCATTCTCCTTGCAAAACAGGCCGGCATAAAGGATGACAGAATCGTGCTGGACCCCGGTGTGGGATTTGGAAAGACATATGAGATGAATCTGGAAGTGATAAGGAATTTGTCTGCTTTTAAGCGTTTCGGCTATCCGGTTCTTCTGGGGGCGTCCAGGAAGTCTGTGATTGGCCTTGCTCTGGATCTTCCTGTGGACAAACGGGAAGAGGGAACCCTGGTTACGACGGCGGCCGCCGTCTTTTCTGGCTGTTCCTTTGTTCGCGTACACGATGTGGAGGGGAATAAAAGGGCTGTCAGGATGGCCCGGTCTATTATGGGCGCCCCGGAGTTTAAATGAGGAACCGGAATATGAAATGCAGACATGGGATCAAATCATACAGAAAACAGAAAGGGAGCGGGCAGGACATGGACCAAATCAGGATTGAACAATTGGAGGTATTTGCAAAACACGGGGCCATACCGGAGGAAAATGTACTGGGACAGAAGTTTCTGGTATCGGCAGTGCTCTTTACAGATACGAGAAAGGCGGGCAGGAATGACCAGCTGGACCAGACCATCAGCTACGGCAGGGCAAGCAAATTCATGGAACGCTATCTGAGGGAGCATACCTTCCAGCTCATAGAGAGCGCGGCGGAAAAACTGGCGGAGGAACTGCTGCTCATGTATCCAGACAGCCTGAAATCCGTGGAATTAGAGATAAGAAAGCCCTGGGCCCCCATAGGCCTTCCCCTTCAATATGTATCAGTCAGGATCACCAGGGGATGGCATCAGGCATACATTGCCCTGGGCTCTAATATGGGAGACAGGCTGGCGTATCTTACCGGGGCGGTGGAGGCCCTTGGAAAGCTTCGGGAGTGCCGTGTGGGCCGGGTATCCGGCTTTATTGAAACGCCTCCTTACGGGGTGACGGACCAGGCTGATTTCCTCAACGGCTGTATGGAAATAAAAACACTCTATACACCGGAGGAGCTGTTGGATGCCCTTCATGAAATCGAAGCAGCGGCGGGAAGGGAGCGGATCATACACTGGGGTCCCAGAACCCTGGATCTGGACGTGATTTTTTATGACGATCTGGTGTATGAATCGGAACGGCTGAGCATTCCACACACACAGATGCACAAGCGTGATTTCGTCCTGAAACCTTTGGCCGAGATAGCGCCATATAAGCGCCATCCCATTTACGGAGAGACCGTGGCTGAAATGCTGGACACGGTCTAAATGCAGGATGCAGTGCAGGTGCAGGACGCAGTGCAGATGCAGGATGCGGTCTAAGCCTTTAAAGCCATGGAAAGCGGCTTTTGCAGGACCGGATACAAGGCGCTGGAGATAATCAGGCCGCTGATTCCCTGGATAATGTTGCTGGGAACGCTGGCCAGGGCTGCTCCTAATCCATATAGGAATATTTCGCACAGGCAGTATCCTCCGGCCACCAGAATGATGTCAATCACACCGCAGCCGGCCACGGCTGCATACGGATTCATGCCTCTGGCCCTTAACCTGCCGCAGACATGGCTTGCGGAGAATGCCACCAGTCCCTTAATGACAAAAGTGATGGGGACATAGATAAAATAACCTCCCAGCAGATCCGCCATGCAGGAGCCGATGCCGGCTGCCAGGAATGCGGATACCGGGTCCAGAAACACGCCGCAGAGAATCACGATGGCGTCGCCGGGATGGATGTAACCGCCTGTACCGGGGGTGGGGATGCGGATGGACATAGTGGCCACACAGGCCAGGGCTGCAAAGAGGGCGGACAGCACCAGTTTTTTAGTAGAGAAACGTTCCGTCATAGGGATACCTCCTAAAGTTAAAGTACTTAAATGTTGATACCTACTATAACGGAAAGGTGGACTGAGTGAAATATCCAGTTAGATAATATTTAACCAGTCCAGATTGACACCGCTGACGGAAAAATCCGACTTGGGCCGGTACATCATTCCAGCCAGCGCATCATTCCAGCCGGTTCCTCAAAACGGTGGGTGGATAAGATGCCGTCCGGACAGTGGCATCCCCACAGAGCCAGGCAGGAGTCAACTCCGGCCTGGGCGGCGCACTGCATGTCGTAGATACTGTCCCCGATGTAGAGAATCTGCCGGGGGCAGACTCCGGTGCGTTCCATATATGCAAGCATGGGTTCGGGGTCCGGTTTGTGGCGGACCGTGTCATCGGCCGTTATGACGGTCTGAAAATATTCGGATATCTGAAAAGGAAGGAAGCTGCTGGTGTACTGGGGCATTGTCTTGGAAGTGATGATGCCCAGGACGCAGCCCTTTTTTTTCAGGGAATCCAACAGAGGGACAATGCCCTCATACAGATAGGCAGTGTACTGATACTCCTGTTCATACTGTTCCCAACGGGGATAAATCTGGAATATCTGTTCAGGGGAATGTATGCCCAGACGTTCAAATGCATCCAGCCCCGGTATGCCCAGAACCGGAGTAAGCCGGCTTAAGTCCCAGTGTTCCCCGGTTACATCCCTGAGGGCTCTCTGGAGTCCGTGGAGCACGGCCCCTGTGGTATTAATCAGCGTATTGTCAATATCAAACACAAAATGGGTGTAGCGCATTATAAACCTCCTTCGCTTACAGCCTGCCCCATGGACTTTGCCACGGTAAACAGGCCTTTTTCATAATCCTGCTGGTAATCATAGGACAGCTCAATGGACGGGATTGCTTTGGATGGCAGATAAGAAGCACAGAGACGGCGGATCTCGTCTAACCTTCCCTCCAGCAGGGGGTGGCGGTAGAGCACCATCATGTGGGGATTTACCGTCACGGCATAAATTTGTATCAGGCGGGCGTACAGCTCGCTTATGTGCTCGGCAGGGGGAAGGCCCAGGCTGCCCTTGTTTAACCGTTCATAGACAGGCAGGAAGCCGACCTCGCTGCAATAGCCTGAGGCGCCGGTCCACAGCTGGCCGTTAATGACCATTCCGCCTCCTATACCGTTTCCTCCCATAAAGAGTGTGACCAGGGAGCCGGCATCGGGATGCTTCTGAGCCCAGCATCCCATGGTCAGGAAATTCATATCATTACCCACTGTCATGGGAATGGGAACCAGGCGCCGGAAATGCTCTTCCAGGTTCAGGCCTTTGAGTCCGATATATTGATTGGTCTCCTCCACCACTCCGTGATTTACCAGGGCAGCAATCCCTGCGGCGGCAGCCTTCAGGCGGGGATAGCGGTGATGGATATCTAAAATCAGGGCATCCAGCTGTTCCAGGGACAGGATTTCAAAGGGCAGGCATCCTTGCTCCACGGTGTTCTCCCTTAAATCCTTCAGGTTCCAGCATACCCGGTCCGACTCAACCTGTACCAGGAGATACAGGCTGAAAAGGGGATTCAGCTCATAAATGCAGGCGCACCTGCCCCCGGTGGAAGAGCCGGCCCCTTGCTCGGTCAGTTCCCCGTCAGAACACAGTTCGTCAATCAGACGTCCCACCGTAGGGAAACTTAATCCCAGCTCCCTGGCAATCTGGCTTTTGGAAGCAGATGTATGTTTACCCATGTAAGCTCGTATATGTTCTTTATTCAATTGTTTTACAGTGACCGGTTCTTCCTGGGCCATGAAAAATTCTCTCCTTTTACATTGTTATTAAAAAACTTTTTAAAATAATATTAATAAGTCAATTCTATTTAATCACTTGACGGATAAAATGTCAATAAGAAAATCCTTAAAGGCTCTTGAAAGACTTGACAAAGAAACAGCCAGCGTATATTGTTACAGGGAAAATGTGCAAAAAAGACAGGAGGCAGACTGCGGTGGAACATCTCATATTCAGTCTCAATGCGACCATGCCCATCTTTTTTCTTATGGTATTGGGAGCGTGTTTCAAAAAAGCAGGAATTATGGAAGGTGTCTTTGCGGACAAGGCCAATCAGTTCGTGTTTAAGGTGGCTCTTCCGGTCCTGCTGTTTGAGGACCTGTCAAATTCTGATTTTTTGAAGGTGTGGGATACCAGGTTTGTGATGTTCTGCTTTGCCTCTACCCTGGGAGGAATCCTGCTGGCGGTTCTTCTGTCCATGGCACTTAAGGACAGGAGGCTCAGAGGGGAATTCATACAGGCTTCCTACCGCAGCAGCGCGGCCCTGCTGGGGATTGCCTTCATTAAGAACATATATGGGGATGTGGGGATGGCGCCTCTCATGATAATAGGCAGCGTCCCGCTGTACAATGTGATGGCTGTGGTGATTCTGTCCTTTACAAATCCGGAAGGGGCGGTCCTTGACCGCCGGATGCTGGGGAAAACCGCGGCGTGCATACTTAAGAATCCTATCATACTGGGAATCCTGACCGGCATGGCCTGGTCACTGCTGGGACTGAAGCAGCCCCAAATCATGGAAAAAACCGTGTCCAGCCTGGCAGGAGTGGCCACGCCCCTGGGCCTGATGGCCATGGGTGCGTCCTTTGACTTCAGGCAGGCATCCCAAAGAGTCGGGGCAGCTGCGGGCGCCAGCGCCATAAAGCTGGTACTTCTCTGCGCCGTATTCCTTCCGGCCGCAGTGTACCTGGGGTTCCGGGAGCAGCAGCTGGTGGCGATTCTTGTGATGCTGGGGTCTGCCGCAACCGTCAGCTGCTTTGTGATGGCGCGGAACATGGGACATGAAGGCGTGCTGAGCTCCAGTGTGGTGGCAATCACAACCTGCGGCAGTGCCTTCACCCTGACGCTGTGGCTGGACCTCATCCGTACCCTGGGCCTGATATAGGGATGGACGAGTCCCGGAAGGAGAGAACAAATGAAAGCAAAACTGGAGATCATAGGGTCTATGGCAGCCTTTGGCACCATAGGAGCCTTTGTGAGACACATACCCCTGCCGTCAGGAGAGCTGGCCCTGTACCGGGCCCTGATTGCTGCCGGCGCCATTTTCCTCTGGCAGCTGTGCAGCGGCCAGGGGACAGGGATAAAGGATGCAAAGGCAGAGCTGCACCTTCTGATTCTGTCAGGGGCGGCCATTGGAATCAACTGGATACTGTTTTTTGAGGCATACCGGTATACCACGGTTGCAATGGCTACCCTTAGCTATTATTTCGCCCCTGTCATCGTAACCGTGGCAAGTCCCTTCCTCTTTAAGGAAAAGCTTACCGCCCGCCAGGTGTTCTGTTTTATCATGTCCACACTGGGACTGGTGCTGGTGATAGGCGTCAGCAGGGGAGGGAGCAGCAGTGATTTGATTGGGATTTTGTTCGGCCTGGGTGCTGCCGTATTTTATGCGTCGGTGGTACTGCTCAATAAAAGCATACGCCATGTATCGGGTATCAACCGGACATTTTTCCAGTTCCTGGCAGCCATTCTGGTTCTCACGCCCTATGTATGCCTGACTGGGGGTTCCCATCTTTTGGATATGGATGCCCTTGGGGTGATAAATCTTCTGGTGGTGGGGGTGTTCCACACAGGCATATGCTATTGCATGTATTTTTCATCCCTGCGTTATCTGAAGGGCCAGGAGGCTTCTATCCTCAGCTACATAGATCCCCTTGTGGCCATCCTGGTATCCGTGACCTTCCTGCATGAGACCATCACTGTGTTTCAGGTGGTGGGAGGAGGAATGATACTTGGTTTTACGGTGGTGAATGAGGTGAGGATGCGTGCCGGGGGAGGGGACCCGGACCCGCGGGAGGCGGCTGTTCCCGCCGCTCACCCGCCATTCACCCGCTGCATTTCCAACGCGTCCGCTGTCTCTTCCCTGCCTGGGAAAGAAAAAAATATACCGTGTCAATCTGTTGTTAAGATAACGCCATATTGATGCGGGCCCATATATGTTATTGGCATGCCGGCAGTCCGGGCATGCCATTTTTATTGGAGATAAGCGGTGCAGGAGCAAAGATACGGAGTGGGTGAGAGGAATGGGGGCCTTAGTGATTTCAACTGGAAAATCCGGCCCCACAAAATAAAGACATATTTAAGGACATTATATTAGACAAAATAAAAGACGAATAATAGTGGAAATGTCCAAAAAATAAAATATTAATTGACAAAATATAGGCATATGGATATAATTATGGTAAATAATATTATTGAAGCAATAAAAAATACGCATAAAATCGTCCTTAATTCAAAGGAATTTTAAAGACAAAACGTCCTTAAATATGCGTATGGAACATGTGCGCACAGGTAAAAAGTGAAAAAGCAAAAGATGATTAGGAGGAAATGGGAATGAGTTTTTGGAATCCGTTGACCTGTATTACGGGATGCCTGGTGGTTTATTCGGTTGGTGAATTTTTGTCTAAAAAGACCAAGGGGGCTGTTTCATCACTGTTGTTTGCCTGTGTATTGTTCCTCATAGGGTTCTGGAGCGGCCTGCTGCCCAAGGACATTACCACCCAGTCCGGTCTGGTGGCGGTTATGGCGAATTTTGGTACGGCATTCATGATTACCAATATCGGTACGCTGATTAATCTGGAAGACCTGATTCGGGAATGGAAAACCGTGGTTATTTCACTGTTTGCCATTGCGGCGATTGCACTGATTTGTTTTACAGTGGGTTCCCTGCTGTTCGGAAGAGAGTATGCGTTGATTGCAGCGCCTCCAGTGGCAGGTTCCACGGTTGCAGGCATCATAGTTACAAGTGCGGCGGAAGCTGCCAACCGTCCGGAGCTGGCGGCATTTGCAGTGCTGGTACTGTCCGTACAGAAATTTTTCGGTATCCCGATTTCCACATTCTGTATCCGCAAGGAGTTAAGAATCAAGCGCGGCAGCGGTTTCTTCAAGAGCAATACGGTGGAAGAAAAATCCAGCCTTAAGCTGCCCAGCATGCGTATTTTTAAAGAGACGCCTAAAAACCTGAGAAGCAATACCATCTATATCTGTAAAGTGGCCCTGGTGGCCTGTATCGCTGATTTTGTGGGAAAGGCAACACTGATACCGGGATCCTCTCCGGCCAACTATATCCTTAACCCGAACATTGCCTACCTGCTGTTTGGACTTATCTTTGCCAGAATCGGATTTTTGGAAAAGGATATCTTTGCAAAAGCAAATTCTTCAGGTATCATCACCTTCGGTCTGCTTCTGATGCTGCCCGGAAGCCTTGCAACCCTTTCACCTTCCGGACTGCTGTCAATGATCGTGCCGGTATTCGGTATCCTTTTAATCTGCTCCATCGGCATCATTGTTATCTGCGGTATTGTGGGCAAGGTGCTGGGATGCTCTCCCTACACATCGGCAGCGGTTGGTGTAACCTGTATGCTGGCTTATCCGGCCACCCAGATTATCACCACGGAAGGCGTTGATTCCTTTGAGTGGGAAGGTGATGAGAGACAGAAGGCCATGGATTATATACTGCCTAAAATGATTATCGGCGGTTTCGTTACAGTGACCATTGCATCCGTTGCGTTTGCAAGTATTATTGGTCCTATTATTTTCTAAAGGAAGGAACGTTTGAGTATATGACAGGTCAGATTGCAATTGAAGAAATTGAGAGAAAAAGGCAGAAAATCGACAGCCTGAGCCAATATATATGGAATCACCCGGAGGCCGGATTCAAGGAATATAAGGCCCAGGAGAAGGTGGCGGATTTGCTGCGTGAGGAAGGATTTCAGGTGGAAACCGGGGCAGGAGGTGTTCCCACGGCCATAAAGGCTGTCTATGGAAGCGGTCATCCTGTCATGGGATTTTTGGGTGAGTTTGACGCGCTGCCGGGACTCAGCCAGAAGGTGTCGGTCAACAAGGAGCCAGTGGAGGGACAGCCCTATGGACACGGCTGCGGCCATAACCTGCTGTGTTCCGCCCATGTGGCCGGCGTGATTGGCCTTAAGGAGGAGATGATTCAGAGAAATCTTCCAGGAACCATTGTATTCTATGCATGCCCCGGGGAAGAGCTGCTGACAGGAAAACCTTTGATGGCAAAGGGCGGAGCCTTTGAGGGGTTAGATGTGGCGGTGAATTTCCATCCCAACAAAATCAACGAGGCAACAGTGGGCGTTTCCACGGCAGTGAACTCTGCCAAATTCCACTTTTACGGAAAGGCGTCCCATGCGGCCAATGCGCCTGAAAACGGAAGAAGTGCTCTGGACGCTGTGGAGCTGACTGATATCGGTGCCAATTACCTGAGGGAGCATGTGCCTTCGGATGTGCGTATCCACTACACCATTGTGGACGGAGGCGTGGCGCCCAACATAGTGCCGGATAAGGCGGTGGTATGGTATTACATGAGAGCATTTTCCAGGGAAGTGGTGGAAAATGTGTATGAACGTCTTGTGAAGGTGGCAAAAGGCGCGGCCATGATGACGGAGACAGAGCTGGAAATAGAATTCCTTGGAGGCTGCTATAACACCCAGAACAATCATGTGCTGGCCGGTGTGGTGGCAGAAGCCATGAACGAGATTCCGCAGGAACCATGGACACAGGAGGAACTGGACTTTGCGGCAGCCCTGGATGAACAGACTGCGGACGCTGCCAGGGCAACCACGAAAAAATATGGCCTGTCTGCGGATACACATTTGTACACCGGACCGGGCCAGGTGACCTGCTTTAACAGCTACGGCTCCACCGATGTGGGGGATGTGATGCATCTGGTTCCAACCGCCTATTTCTTTACGGCCTGCACCAACATGGGGGCGCCTGCCCACAGCTGGCAGTTTGCATCCTGCGCGGGAAGCTCCATCGGTGAAAAGGGAATGATTTACGCAGCTAAGGTAATGGCGTTATACGGCCTTAAGCTCATTGAAAAGCCGGAACTGATTGCACAGGCTAAAGAGGAATTTGACAGACAGATGGAGGGCCGCAGCTACAAGTGCCCGATACCGGATGGAATGACGATGCCCTGGTAAGGAGGATTGACATGGTGGATTTTTTAAAGGAAGCAGAAGGAATTGAGCAGGAAGTGATTGGGTGGAGACGTCATGTCCACCAATATCCGGAGCTTCTCATGGACCTGCCGGAAACAGCTGCATTTGTGGAGCGGGAACTTAAAAATATGGGGTATGAGCCGGAGTACATATGCCAGTCTGGAATCGTTGCTGTGCTGGACAGCCAAAAGCCGGGTAAGACGCTGCTTCTCAGAGCGGATATGGATGCCCTGCCCATCGGGGAAGAAAGCGGTCTTGAATATGCCAGCAAACATCCCGGAATCAGCCATGCCTGCGGCCATGATACCCATATAGCCATGCTTCTGGGAGCGGCAAAGCTCCTGATGAAGCACAAGGACCTTCTGAGGGGCAAAGTCAAGTTTATGTTTCAGCCCGGGGAGGAGGGCGGAGGAGGCGCACGCACCATGGTGGAAGCAGGGGTGCTGCGTTCGCCGGATGTGGATGCATGCATGGCCTTCCACCAGGTGGTGGCAAGGGATCATGTGCCTACGGGAATTATCGGATATACCCGCGGACCCATGATGGCCTCCGCCGATATGTTCCGGATCACGGTCCGGGGCAAAAGCGCCCATGGGGCCAGTCCTGAATCCGGGGTCAACCCGGTGCAGATTCTGTGCCAGATATACAATGGCCTTCAGTCCATCGAATGCTCGGAAAAGCCCAGGGGAAGCGCGCTGGCCCTGACCATTGGACAGATTAGCGCGGGCAGGGCAGGGAATGTGATACCGGAGCAGGGATTTATGTGCGGAAGTATCCGGGCTTATGAGGAGAATGTGAGAAGCCTGGCCAAGAGGCGTCTGAAGGAGATTTCAGAACAGACAGCAGCCATGTACGGGGGCCGGGCAGAGGTGGAATTTCCAAGCGAACTGCCGGCCACGGTCAATGACCTCCAGGTGGGCGATGAGATGTTCGGCTATGTAAAGGAGCTGGTTGGAGAGGAAGGAACCATGATGCTTCCCCAGATAATGGGAGGGGAAGATTTTGCGGAGGTTCTGAAGGAGGCGCCCGGCGTTCTGTTCAGGGTCAGCCTGGGGGACAAGCAGGAGGGGTATCCCTATATCAGCCACAACTCCAAGGTCATATTCAATGAAAGCGGCATGAAGCATGCAGTGGCTGCGTTTGCCCACTGTGCGGTCAGATGGCTGAATGCCCATTAAAAGTGAACGGGACGGAAATAAGGGTTAAGACGGATTGACAAAAAAGTGAGACGGACGGGGTGTTCCCCGGGACGTCTCACTTTTTGCTGTTTTGTGTTCTCTCTGTTATCAGCGTTATCAGATACGGCTTCCTGCTGTATTCTGCTGTTTTCCTGTATGTAGTCCATTATGGAATATGTCCCGTTGCTCCTGAACCATTTCCGGCGGTTCCAAACCATATCCTGCCGTTCATGAAATAAGTTCGGGATGAAACTGGTAAATCTTTTCCGGCCTTCCCCTTGTAAAGGACGGCTGCCGTTCCAGCTCCAGGAAAATACCGGTGGCGGAAAGCCTGCCAAGGAGGCGGTTGGCGCTGCGGGGGGTAATGTGCAGGGCTGCTGCCAGGGCCTGGGAAGTGATGCAGTCCCGGTCCATGGCGGACAGCGCTGTGAGAAGGCGGTCCGCATAGGATACGGAGATGCCGGCTTTTTGGGACAGCTGACGGCTCCGGGAGGTAAGCGGTGCGGAGGTGTCAGGGTCTTTGGAAAGCTGGGGAGCCATGACAGAGGCGCCGTCGGAAAACTGCTGGTTTAAGGCCGTGATGGCGTTCTGGTTCTGTACAATGGTTTTCAGATGTATCTCCTGCAGCAGCAGGGTGACGGATTCCTGCAGTATCTCATATTTGGGGTAGACGAAATAGGTGTTTACCCCGGCGTCCAGTAAATCCTGTATAATATTGCTGAAGCGGGTCACGGAGTATTGGATTTTCTTCTCATTCCAAAGGCGTATGTGTTTGAGTTTGATTTTCTTTTCCATCTCGCACAGCTGCTCCAGGGAATAGGTGGAGGTGTTCTGGTACACCTTGTATATGAGCTGGTTAAACTGGCCCCGCTCCAGGTACTGGTGCAGGGGAACTGTTTCCGGCAGCCATTCCAGCAGGTCGAAATACCCCCTCTCCAGATAAAAGTCCTGTTCTTTAAACTGCACCTGGAAAAAGGTCTCGTAGTAGCAGAGGGCGTTGCTGCCGAAGGAAACAATGGGCTTGGTGAGTACCGGCACCCTGCGGCAGATGGCGGCCCTGGGGACAGGTCCGCTGACCAGGAAACCGTCGTAGGATTTCTCCAATTCCAGATATAATTCCCCTGCATGGGCAAAATCATTGTAGATATAATAAGATAATTCACAGTCAAGGGAAAGGGAATTAAAATAGGACTCCACATAGTCCTTCAAAAAACGGGTTAGTATTACTGCTATCTTCATCGCGGATATCTCCTGTCAATATACTGTCTCCAAAGGGGCAGGGTATTAATTTTCACTCCATTTCCAGAGTATGTCCCGGTTCACGGTCTCGTAGAACATCCTTCGTATCCGGGCAGGGTCCTTAGTCTGTCCAAGTATCCACATGATTTTGGTGACCACGGCCTCCAGGGTCATGTCATAGGCTTCCAGCAGGCCGAATTCCTGTTTGATGCTCCGGCCCACCTCATAGACGGACATGTCGCTGCCCTCATTGGTGACCTGGGTGGTCATGATGACAGTCTTTCCAAGGCCTGTCCACCGGGCGATGGCGCCGTGGTAATCCCCGTCCTGGTAGGAAGGCAGGCCGCCTACCCCAAAGGATTCTATGATGACGGCGTCGTAATGCTCCGCCATGTAATCAAGCAGAGAAGCGTCCATGGAGGGAATCAGCTTCATGAGCCCCACATCCCCGTCCATTTGACGGTAAAAGCAGACCGGCTCTTTGTCCCTGTCCTTGTCGTCCAGGTAAAATATAATCTGACCGTCCTGGATGATGGCAACATACGGAAAGTTGATGCTGGAAAAGGCGTGATAGCTTTTTGTCCACTCCTTCTTTCCTCTGGTGCCCGCAATGACCTTGCCGTCAAAGACAATGTTTACGCCGTGGGCGCCGGGACAGGAGGCAAAGAGAAGGCTGTCGGCCAGGTTGGTTCTGGCGTCCGTATTCTCCATGTCGATGGGCTTCTGGGCCCCGGTGATGATGATGGGCTTTGGCGAATGCTGAATCAGGTAGGACAGGGCCGCGGCCGTATAAGCCATGGTGTCCGTGCCGTGGGTGATGACAAAGCCGTCGTATTGGCTGTAGTTTTCCTCAATCGCCTTTTCTACTGCCAGCCAGTGGCAGGGCTGTATGTTGGTGCTGTCTATGTTCATCAGCTGGATGGAGTGGATTTCACAGTAGCTTTGGCTGTCAGGCACATAGGACAGGATTTCATCCGATGTAATGACGGGCTTAAGCCCCTTATCCGTGCGCTTGCAGGCAATGGTGCCGCCTGTTCCCAGTAAGAGTATGCGTTTCATATTGTGCCCCCTTAATCATGTGTGTTTAAGTTACTGTTAAGTATAACCTGTTTGCAAAAACATATAATAACAGCAGCAGCGTCTTTACTGCCGTATAACCTTTCGTACTGCTTACAATTATATTAAGAATATGATAAATTTACAATCCCTTGATTGATTTTAAATCTGACTATGATACAATAAGAATAAGTAACCAATTTTCTCCATATTCTGTGCAGATGAAAGGAGATTTACATGTCCCTTATTTGGCTTATCGCGTTTGTGGTTTTTCTGGTAGTGGAAGGAGTTACCACATCTCTGACCAGCATCTGGTTTGCAGGGGGTTCCCTGGCCGCGCTGGTGGTGCAGGTGTGCGGAGGCGGTCTGTATCCCCAGCTGGCAGTGTTTGTGGCAGTGTCCTTCATGTTGTTTCTTATGGTCCGTCCCTTTGCTTACAAGTACCTGTACGGCAAGCGGACAAAAACCAATGTTGACAGTCTTACAGGCCGCAAGGCTGTGGTCAAGGACCGTATTGATAATGTGGCAGGTACAGGGACCGCCATTCTGGCCGGTGAGACCTGGCTTGCCAGGGCGGCAGAGGAGGGGGATACCTTTGAAGCAGGTGATGTGGTGGTTATATCCGCTGTCAGCGGGGCAAAGCTGCTGGTAGCTGCGGCGAAGCAGGAACATGAAGTTGAAAAAGCATAAAGAAACATAAGGAGGATTCATATGTTTGGAGCAATCGGAGGATTCATCACGTTCATCATCATTGCAGTCATTATTTTATTTGTTCTGTCCACCTGTATCAGAGTTGTGCCTCAGGCTCAGGCTCTGGTGGTGGAGAGGCTGGGTGCCTACCTGGGCACATACAGCGTGGGCATTCATTTCCTGGTTCCCTTCATCGACCGTGTGGCCAAGAAGGTAAACCTGAAGGAGCAGGTGGAGGACTTTCCGCCCCAGCCGGTTATCACCAAGGATAACGTAACCATGCAGATTGATACGGTGGTATTTTTCTACATTACGGATCCGAAGCTGTATGCCTATGGCGTGGAGCGCCCGTTACTTGCCATTGAGAACCTGACAGCCACCACCCTGCGTAATATCATCGGTGACCTGGAGCTGGACGAAACGCTGACCTCCAGGGAGACCATCAATGCCAAGATGCAGGAGTCCCTGGATATTGCCACGGACCCATGGGGCATCAAAGTGACCAGGGTAGAGCTTAAGAACATTATTCCTCCGGCAGCCATCCAGGAGGCCATGGAAAAACAGATGAAGGCAGAGCGCGAGCGCCGTGAATCCATCCTGAGGGCAGAGGGCGAGAAGAAGTCCATGGTTCTGGTGGCGGAAGGCCACAAAGAGTCAGCTGTGCTGAATGCGGAGGGTGAGAAAGAAGCAGCTATTCTTGCCGCCGAGGCAGAGAAGGAGAAGAAGATTAGAGAGGCGGAAGGCCAAGCAGAGGCCATCCGTTCCGTACAGAAGGCTACGGCAGACGGTATCCGCTTTATCAAGGAGGCTGGGGCTGACAATGCAGTTCTCCAGCTTAAGAGTCTGGAAGCATTCCAGGCAGCTGCCAACGGAAAGGCTAATAAGATTATCATTCCTTCGGATATCCAGGGAATTGCAGGCCTGGTAAAGTCCATAGCAGAGGTAGCCTCAAAAGATGAGGCTGCGGAATAAAAGGCCGCAGAATAAAATCCAGTGGACAAAAGCCGGTCCATGATATAAGATAGGAATTGAAGGTAGTACCCATCAGCTGACCTAACTGGTGGGTGCTGTTTTATTCTTTATGATTTTTTACGAAAATGTACAGACATGAGGTGCAGGTATGGAGGGAAAGGTTGTAAAGGGAAACCGTATTACGGAAGGAAGCATTTTCGGACAGCTGCTGCTGTTTTTCTTTCCCATATTGTTCGGGACATTTTTCCAGCAGCTTTATAATACGGCGGATGCCATGGTGGTGGGCCGCTTTGTGGGAAAGCAGGCCCTGGCCGCAGTAGGAGGAAGCACCAGCACCCTGATTAACCTGCTGGTGGGTTTCTTTGTGGGATTGTCCAGCGGTGCCACGGTGGTCATATCTCAGTTTTACGGTGCCAGGAAGGCGGATAAGGTCCACTGGGCCGTACATACATCCATTGCTTTTTCCGTTATTGGGGGCATTATCTTTATGATTGTGGGACTGGTGGGATCGCCCTGGGCCCTGGAGGCCATGAAAACGCCGGAGGATGTCATGGGCCATGCGGTGGTGTATATCCGGATCTATTTCCTGGGAATCATAGTCAACCTGGTCTACAACATGGGCGCCGGAATCCTGCGTGCTGTCGGAGATTCCAGGCGGCCCCTGTATTTCCTCATTGCCAGCTGTTTTACCAACATCATTCTGGATGTGCTGCTGGTGGCAGTGCTGGGGATGGGAGTGGCGGGCGCTGCCCTGGCTACCATCACTTCCCAGCTTTTAAGCGCAGTCCTGGTGGTCCTGGCCCTTATGAAAACCGATGATATGTATAAGCTGGAATGGAAGAAGGTGCGCATTGACCAGAGGATGCTCCAGAGAATTGTGCGTATCGGTATCCCCGCGGGAATGCAGTCCGTCATGTATAATATATCCAATGTCATCATCCAGGCCGGCGTCAATACCCTGGGAACCGACAATGTGACTGCGTGGGCCACCTACGGCAAGGTGGACGGTCTCTACTGGATGATGATCAATGCCCTTGGCATATCTGCCACTACCTTTGTGGGACAGAACTTCGGAGCCGGCCGCCTGGACCGCGTGCGCAAGGGAGCCGGTGCCTGCATGGTGATCGGTGTGGTGCTGACAGCGTCCGTGGGAGTGGTCCTGTATAACGGCGGCCATCTGCTGGTGGAGCTGTTTACCACGGACCAGCAGGTCCAGGCCATCAGTATGGATTTGCTGCATTTCATGGTTCCTACCTTTATTACCTATATTGCCATTGAGATACTATCCGGTACCCTGAGGGGGGTGGGGGACGCATGGATGCCCCTTATCATTACGGGCATCGGCGTGTGCGCGGTCCGGGTGCTGTGGATTATGTTTGTTCTGCCTCATTACCACACCATCATCGGCGCTGCCTTCTGCTATCCTTTGACCTGGAGCCTGACCACGGTTGCCTTTGTGATTTATTATTACTTTTTCAGCAGTCTCAGACGCTGGAAGCTTAAGCCGCTTAAAAAACGCTTCGGCGTGTATAAGCCATTCTGAGATGGGAAGACTTTCTGTATAAAATGACAGGAGGTGCCCATATGACCACTAAGGAAGTTATGTTTGATTCGGTGGAGGATGTAAAGCGGTTTGTCCAGCAGAGCGAGAAGCAGCCGGAAGATATCGACGTGTGCTGCGGCAGCTGCATGGTGGACGGAAAGTCCATACTGGGAATTCTCAGCCTGGGGATTCATAAAAAATTGAATGTTGTGATTCATGACTGAGAGGTGAAAAGGACGTTCCGGATTTAAGGGCGTCCTTTTTCAATGGGCTTGCCTGCCGGTTGGTACTGCATTGCTGCTGTATTGCCGATTTGAAAGGAAGGTTTTACAATGAACCGTTCCTGTGATACAATAGACACTAAATATATTTTTACAGACTGGACGTTTAGGATTAACAGACCGTAAAGGACGGAGGCTAAATGCATGATTCAGGATATTGCGCCGCATACATATGACCCTGTATTCAGGAGGAAGAAGCCGGAAGACAGGGATTACCTGCTCCACTACGAATATAATAAGGTAATGCTTATCAAAAGCGGAAGGGGGAGTGTGATTCCCACCTTCGGGGAACTGGGGGCGGAAGGAGATTTTTCGGCACAGGCCGAGTACCTGTTTTCCATTGATGACAGGGCCTATTACTGTGTGACGGATATGAAAGTGCCGGAATTCGGAGGATTCTATATGGAGCCTCTGACTGTGTTCCGGAATTTTGAACCTCTGCACCAGGCATTTGCGGGGATAACGGGCAGCCAGCTCTACCGGTGGATGCAGAGCAGACGGTTCTGCGGCGGCTGCGGAGCGAAGACAGAACCCAGCCTGAAGGAGCGCGCCCTGGTCTGTCCTTCCTGCGGACAGACGGAGTACCCTAAAATCAGTCCGGCTGTCATCGTGGCCATTACCAATGGGGACAAGCTGCTCATGTCCCGCTATGCCAGAGGCGCTTACCGAAACTATGCGCTGATTGCCGGATTTGTGGAAATCGGAGAGACCTTTGAGGACTGCGTGCGCAGGGAGGTCATGGAGGAAGTGGGCCTCAGGGTGAAGAATATCCGCTACTATAAAAGCCAGCCCTGGGCATTTTCCGATACGGAGATGGTGGGATTTACGGCAGAGCTGGACGGGGATGACACCATATGTCTGGAGGAAGAGGAGCTGTGCGAGGCCGGCTGGTTTACACGGGATGAAATCGTGGAATACGGACCTTATATCAGCGTGGGACATGAGATGATGAAGGCGTTTAAGGATGGAAAGATATAGCAGACAGCTGCATATAAAAGGAGAAGTGACTATGAACCGTAAGGATTATATTTTATTTGACCTGGATGGAACTCTGACAGACCCTAAGGAGGGAATCACCAAATCGGTGCAGCATGCACTGGAGCATTTCGGCATACAGACAGATGATCTGGATAGCCTGACACCTTTCATCGGGCCGCCTCTGAGGGACAGCTTCAAGAGGTATTACGGCTTTTCCGATGAGCAGGCATGGGAGGGGGTGCAGGCATACCGGGAGTATTTCAGCGTCCGGGGCTGGGTCCAGAACAAGGAGTATCCCGGCATAAAGGAAATGCTGGAAGCCCTGAAGGAAGCAGGAAGAGTGCTGTTAGTGGCAACCTCCAAACCGGAGGAGTTTGCCAAGAAGATACTGGATCACTTTGACATGGCAGAGTATTTTGATTTCATCGGCGGTGCCGATATGGGGGAAACCCGGGTGCGCAAGGCGGATGTAATCCGGTATGTGCTGGAACAGTGCGGCCTGGAGTCGGACGATGAGACAATCGGACGCTGTGTAATGGTGGGAGACAGGGAGCACGATGTCCTGGGGGCCAGGGAGTGCGGCATGGAATGCGTGGGCGTACTCTACGGATATGGGGACCGCCAGGAGATGGATGCGTGCAGGCCTGCCTGGATTGCAGAGACGGTGAAGGATTTAAGGGATTTGCTTCTGTCACTATAACTTGAGCTCATAATAACCATTCCTATTATGCAATTGACAAATAGAACAATGGTTGCTATGATTGAAATTACTATTAAGAAGGCAGCTGCTTTGGCGCTTGCCATCAAATGAGAGGGTGGGATTAGATGGACGACAGAATCGTGTTATCGCTGCTTGTGGACAATACTGCAGGTGTGCTGGCCCGTGTAGCAGGGCTGTTCAGCCGCCGCGGATACAATATTGAGAGTCTGACTGTAGGTGTCACCGCTGACCCGCGGTACTCCAGGATGACCGTGGTTTCCCTGGGAGACCAGACCGTCCTGGAACAGATAAAGAACCAGCTCAATAAACTGGAGGATGTAAGGGATATCAAGGAGCTGCAGCCGGACCGTTCCGTATACAGGGAACTGATGATGGTGAAGGTGCGTGCCAATGCCAGCGACCGCCAGTCTGTCAGCGCCATATCCAGTATCTTCCGCGCCACCATCGTGGATGTGGGAAAGGATTCACTGACCGTTATGCTGACAGGAGACCAGTCCAAGCTGGATGCGCTTATTAACCTGCTGGAGGATTATGAAATCCTGGAGCTGGCCAGAACCGGCCTTACTGGCCTGGAGCGGGGCGCAGAGGATATCAGGATGCTTCCGTAAAACAGAGGCTTAAGGGGGCGGCCAAAGGCGGACAGAGAGTCGTCGGTTTTGTTGCCTTAAACATATATTATTTAAGATTTAAGTTCAAAGGAATTGAAGGAGGAAAAAAGCAATGCCAAAGATTTATTATCAGGAAGATTGTAATTTGTCATTACTGGAGGGCAAGACCATTGCTGTGATCGGTTACGGCAGCCAGGGACATGCACATGCTTTAAACTTAAAGGAGTCAGGATGCAATGTAATCGTAGGATTGTATGAGGGCAGCCGTTCCTGGAAGAAAGCACAGGAGCAGGGATTCGAGGTATATACAGCAGCAGAGGCATCCAAGAAAGCAGATGTCATCATGATTCTGATCAACGATGAGAAGCAGGCAGCCATGTATAAGGAGTCCATCGCGCCAAACCTGCGCCCTGGAATGATGCTGATGTTTGCCCATGGCTTCGCCATCCACTTCGGACAGATTGTTCCGCCTAAGGATGTGGACGTTACCATGATCGCTCCCAAGGCACCGGGACATACCGTGAGAAGCGAATATCAGAGGGGCAGAGGAACCCCATGTCTGGTTGCTGTTTACCAGGATGCCACAGGCAAGGCCATGGATATGGCGCTGGCTTATGGACAGGGAATCGGCGGCGCAAGGGCAGGTATCCTGGAGACTACCTTCAGAGTAGAGACCGAGACCGACCTGTTTGGTGAGCAGGCAGTGCTCTGCGGCGGCGTGTGCGCCCTGATGAAGGCCGGATTTGAGACCCTGGTGGAAGCAGGCTATGCTCCTGAGAATGCATACTTTGAGTGTGTGCATGAGATGAAGCTGATTGTGGATCTGATTTATGAGAGCGGTTTTGCAGGCATGCGTTATTCCATTTCCAATACAGCTGAGTACGGCGATTATATCACCGGACCAAAGATTGTAACCGACGAGACAAAGAAGGCCATGAAGAAGATTCTGTCCGATATCCAGGACGGCTCCTTTGCAAAAGAGTGGCTTCTTGAGAACCAGGTTGGCTGCCCGCATTTCAATGCCATGAGGAAGAACGAGGCAGAGCAGCCTCTTGAGAAGGTGGGAGCTGAGCTGAGAAAGCTTTACAGCTGGAATGATACGGACAAACTGATCAACAACTAATTAATAACTAATGCTACATAGACTGTGTCCGCGGATCTTGGCGGATACAGGTAAGAATAAAGAACAGGCGGATGCCCCGGAAAAATCCGGGGAATCCGCCTGTTTTATATATGCAGAATAATGGGCAGGATACGTACGGGAATATGTACGGGAATATGTACGTCCTGAATATCAGTACAAAAACTCCAGAAATGTTTTTAGGGCCATGGCCTGGTTGGCCGGGTGATAGGCGAAGCCGATGGTCCTGCGGTGGATGGGGATATCCAGAGGAATCTCCACCAGCATGCCGCTGTCCAGCTCCTTCTGCACCAACTCCTTGATGACGCAGGCAATACCCAGGCCAATCTTGGCAAACTCAATCAGCAGGTCCATGGTGGTCACTTCCAGAATCTGATGGGGAAAGATGTTGTTTTCCGCCATGTATTCGTCCACATGGTGGCGGGTCATGTTGCTGGTGTCAAGAAGCATGATATTTCCGGTCTCAAACAGGCTGGTGTCCTGCCCTTCCCTCAGGTACAGGTTCTCCAGATAATTGGGGGTGGTGACAAAGGTGTCCTGGATATCCATGACCGGGATAAAGGCCAGGTCACGGCGCACCGAAGGCTCGGCAACCAGGCCCAGGTCGATCTTCTGCTGTTCCAGCCGGGCCAGGGTCTGGGCCGTGGCCTGGCTCTCTATGGTGACCTTCATGTGGGGATACTGGTCAATGAAGGTCTTAAGATAGGGAAGCAGAATATATTTGCACAGTGTGTTGCTCACACCGATCCGCAAGTGGCCGATGTCGAATTCCTGAATCCGCTTCAGTTCCTGCTCGCCCCGGTCCAGGGCGTCAAATGCCTCCCTGGTATGTTCAAATAATATTTCACCCTCAGAGGTGAGCTGCACTCCGCGGGAGCTTCGGGTAAACAGGGACAGGCCAAGGCTGTCCTCCAGCTTGCTGATGGCCTTGCTGATGGCTGGCTGGCTGATGTAAAGTTCCTTTGCTGCCTTGGAAATGTTGCCGGCTTTGGCCACTTCATAAAATATCTTGTATTGGGACAGGTTCTGTTCCATGGAATCCCCTCCTGCTATATAACATTTTTTCATATATCCCATTCATATTATGTATTTTTATTATAACAATACATATGCTAAAATGTAAAGCATGGATGAAATAATTTCAAAGAATTAATAGAGAAGGATATTGAAGGAGGAAATAAGTTATGGGAATGACCATGAGCCAGAAAATCCTGGCTGCCCACGCAGGACTTGAGGAAGTGAAGGCGGGACAGCTTATAGAGGCGGATTTGGATTTAGTGCTGGGAAACGACATCACTTCTCCGGTTGCCATTAACGAGATGAAGAAGATGGACAGAAAGACCGTATTTGATAAGGATAAGATTGCCCTGGTTATGGACCATTTTATCCCGAACAAGGATATAAAGTCGGCTGAGAACTGCAAGTGCTGCAGGGAGTTTGCCTGCCGCCATGAGATAACCAATTATTTCGATGTGGGCGACATGGGAATTGAGCATGCCCTTCTTCCTGAAAAGGGATTGGTGGTGGCCGGAGACGCGGTCATTGGCGCGGATTCCCACACATGTACATACGGAGCCCTGGGAGCGTTTTCCACAGGCGTGGGGAGCACGGATATGGCAGCCGGCATGGTGACCGGCAAGGCCTGGTTCAAGGTGCCCTCCGCCATTAAATTCCAGCTGGTGGGCAAGCCCGCGAAGTGGGTCAGCGGCAAGGATGTAATCTTACATATTATAGGTATGATTGGTGTGGACGGAGCCCTGTATAAATCCATGGAGTTTGTGGGAGAGGGAATCAGGAATCTTTCCATGGACGACCGCTTTACCATCTGCAACATGGCAATTGAGGCCGGCGGAAAGAACGGAATCTTCCCTGTGGATGAGCTGGCTGTGGAGTATATGAAGGAGCATTCCAAACGTGAATTTACCGTATACGAGGCGGATGAGGACGCGGAGTATGATGAGACATATGTGATTGATTTGTCCGAATTAAAGCCCACGGTATCCTTCCCCCATCTTCCCTCCAATACCAGGACCATTGACCAGGTAGGAGAGGTAAAGGTGGACCAGGCGGTTATCGGTTCCTGTACCAACGGCCGTATTGAGGATATGAGAATCGCGGCGGAGGTATTAAAGGGCAGAAAGATTGCAAAGGGTGTGCGCTGCATCGTGATTCCGGCCACCCAGTCCATCTACCTTCAGGCCATGAAGGAAGGGCTTCTGGAGATTTTCATTGAGGCCGGAGCCGTGGTGAGCACGCCTACCTGCGGTCCGTGTCTGGGCGGCTATATGGGTATCCTTGCGGCCGGGGAGAGATGTATCTCCACAACAAACCGTAACTTTGTGGGACGTATGGGACACGTGGATTCAGAGGTATATCTGGCCAGCCCGGCCGTGGCTGCCGCAAGTGCCGTGGCGGGTAAAATCATCTGCCCCTGCCAGCTGGATTAACGGAACAAAGGCAATATCATTGTGAAAGGAAAAGGAGACTGAACATGAAAGCATGCGGACACGTTTTTAAATACGGCGACAATGTGGATACGGATGTCATTATCCCGGCCAGATATTTAAACGCCACCCAGGGCGACGAGCTGGCTAAACATTGTATGGAGGATATTGACAAGGAATTTGTAAATCAGGTCCAGAAGGGGGACATCATTGTGGCCAACAAGAATTTTGGCTGCGGTTCTTCCAGGGAACATGCGCCTCTGGCCATCAAGTGCGCGGGAGTGAGCTGCGTTATCGCGGAGACATTTGCCCGTATCTTCTACCGGAATTCCATTAACATCGGCCTTCCCATCATTGAGTGTGGGTCGGCGGCCAGATCCATAGAGGCAGGGGATGAGGTGGAGGTCGATTTTGACAGCGGAATCATCACCAACAAGACAAAGGGAGAGACGTATAAGGGCCAGTCCTTCCCGCCCTTCATGCAGAAAATCATATCGGCAGGCGGCCTGGTGAATTACATTAACGGACAATAGAAAAAAAGAAAGCAGCCCATGTGCGGCAGGGAGGATATGCTCCTTTCAGAATAAAAATTCTGACGCGCCGGGCTGCTTTTTTGCTGCTTTTTGAGCATGATTTGCTGCTCGTTGAGCATGAATTTTTCATGGCGGTTTGGTTATGGGGCTGGTCATGAGGGACCGCGGCCGGGACATGAGGGATCGCGGCGAGGGACCGCGGCCGCTACGTTGCCAGACGCAGAAAAGCGTCCATCTCCCTGGTGACCCATTTATCCTTGTGGTAAACAATCTGACGCCAGGTTCTCATGTAAAAATCCCTGACATCCAGGACGGCCAGCTCCCCGTTGATAATATCCTGGTGTATGGTGAATTCCGGAAGAAAGGAAACCCCCAGGTTCTTTCTCAGCAGGCTGATGATGAATTCCGTGTTGCCAATCTCCAGAAAGGGGTGTATCTCCTTGCCCTGGGCCGCCAGATACTGGTCCAGGATGAAACGGTAGCTGGCGTTTCGCTCGGTGAGGATAAAGGGCTGGTCTATGACCAGGTCCAGGTCCAGGCTGTCCCTGCCCACAAAGGGATGGCCGGAGGCAGTGACGAACACAATGTCCTCCGGCTCCTCCAGGACTTTTATCCATTTGCTGTCATACATACGCTTATCCAGGAAATACACTATATCAATGGCATTGCTGTTCATCATCTCCAGCAGCGTCTCGGGGGAGTCGGTGATGAGCCTTACGTTGACCTTGGGGTAGAGCCGGTGGTATTCCCTTAAAAGCTCCGGGAATATGGTGGCGCAAATGGATTCAATGGTCCCCAGGCACAGGCTTCCGGTTAGCTCCGATACATGGGTGACCGCATCCCTGGCATGTTCCAGCTCCTTCATGACGGAGACAGCGTGTTCATAGAACAGGGCTCCCTGGTGGGTCAGGGTGGTCTGTTTGCCGATGCGGTCGAAGAGATGGACGTTCAGCTCCTGCTCCAGCTGCTTGATTTGGATGGTGACGGCTGCCTGGGAATAACCCAGCTGCTTGGCTGCCTTGGAAAAGCTCTTTAACTGCGCCACCTGGATAAAGGCGGCAATCTCCCGTAGCTCCATATTATGTGCTTCCTTTGCTCATTTTGTATAAAAATTTTTAAACGATATCATAAAAACATTAAATTTTACAACCATATGGTTTTATGCTACATTAATACTAATCAGAAATCAATACAAAATGTATAGTAATTTTCCGGATAATCAATTAAAATGAGAAAGGAATCACAATCATCATGGAGAAAACAAATGTTAAGTACGGAGCTTATGTTCAAATTCTGAAGGAGGAGCTGCTTCCGGCCATGGGATGTACGGAGCCCATTGCCCTTGCCTATGCGGCGGCCACGGCCAGGAAAGTGCTGGGAGAGCTGCCGGACCGTGTTGTGGTGGGAGCCAGCGGAAGCATCATCAAGAATGTGAAGTCAGTCATCGTGCCTAACACGAATCATCTGAAGGGGATTCCGGCAGCAGCAGCAGCAGGAATCGTTGCGGGAGATTCGGACAAAGAACTGGAGGTGATTGCAGAAGTTACGCCAGATGAAACCAGACAGATGAAGGAATTCCTGGATGACACGGAAATCAGGGTGGAGCATGTGGATAACGGCATTACCTTTGATATCATCGTAACTCTGTATAAGGGGGATTCCTACGCCAAGGTCCGCATCGCCAATTATCATACCAATATCGTGCTGATCGAAAAGAATGGGGAGATTCTTAAGCAGGTAGAGGTGGCCGGTGAGGAGGAGGAAGGTCTGACCGACAGAAGCCTGCTCAACATGGAGGATATCTGGGATTTTATCAATACAGTGGACATTGAGGATATCCGGGAAGTGCTGGACCGTCAGATTAAGTACAACTGGGCCATTGCCCAGGAGGGGTTAAAAGGGGATTACGGCGCCAATATCGGCTCTGTTCTTCTGGAAATGTCTGGAAATGACGTCCGCACCAGGGCCAAGGCCATGGCAGCAGCAGGTTCTGACGCCAGGATGAATGGCTGTGAACTGCCGGTCATCATCAATTCGGGAAGCGGCAACCAGGGTATCACTGCCTCTGTTCCCGTGCTGGTATATGCGGAGGAATTTAAGGTGGATGAGGATAAGAAGTACAGGGCCCTGGCTCTGTCCAACCTGACAGCCATCCATCAGAAAACGCCCATCGGCAGGCTTTCCGCTTACTGCGGAGCTGTCAGCGCCGGGGCAGGCGCCGGAGCAGGGATTGCTTACCTGTGCGGCGGCGGTTTTAAAGAAGTCGTACATACGGTTGTAAACGCCCTTGCCATTGTGTCGGGCATTGTCTGCGATGGGGCAAAGGCTTCCTGTGCAGCCAAGATTGCCTCGGCAGTGGACGCGGGAATTCTGGGCTACAACATGTATATACGCGGTCAGCAGTTTTACGGGGGAGACGGCATCGTCACCAAGGGTGTCGAGGCCACACTTAAGAACGTTGGTCGCCTTGGAAAAGAAGGGATGAAGGAGACCAATGAGGAAATCATAAAAATCATGATTGGAGAATAAGTATGAAAAAAATAACAGGCAGTTTACCGTTTCGGTTGCTTCTGGGCGTTATCCTGGGCATCATAGTCGGCCAGCTGGCCGGAAGCGGCCTTATGCATGTTGTTGTGACAATCAAATACATCCTGAATCAGGTCATTGTTTTCTGTGTGCCTCTTATCATTATCGGATTCATTGCCCCTTCCATCACAAGGCTGGGCAACAATGCATCCAAAATGCTGGGAGTTGCAATTATTATTGCCTATGTTTCATCGATCGGAGCAGCCCTTTTTTCTATGACGGCAGGTTTCCTTATGATTCCCCACCTGTCCATTGCCACTGAGGTGGAGGGATTAAAGGATTTGCCGGCAATCGTGTTCCAGTTAGATATACCTCAAATTATGCCTGTGATGAGCGCCCTGGTGTTCTCACTGCTTCTGGGCCTGGCCGCCACATGGACCAGGGCCGCGGTGGTTACTCAGGTGCTGGAGGAGTTCCAGCAGATTGTGCTGTCCATTGTTACCAAGGTGGTAATTCCCATCCTTCCTGTGTTTATCGCATTTACATTCTGCGCCCTTTCCTATGAGGGGACTATTACAAAACAGCTTCCTGTGTTCCTTCAGGTAGTCATCATTGTCATGATTGGCCATTATATCTGGCTGGCCCTGCTGTATGCCATCGGCGGCGTCTATTCAGGCAAGAATCCGTTTGATGTCATAAAGAATTACGGACCCGCCTATATTACCGCGGTAGGCACCATGTCGTCCGCGGCCACACTGGCTGTGGCCCTGCGCTGCGCCAAGAAATCACAGCCGCCACTGAGGGATGATATGGTGGATTTCGGCATTCCGCTGTTTGCCAACATCCATCTGTGCGGTTCTGTTCTGACAGAGGTATTCTTTGTAATGACCATTTCCAAGATTCTCTACGGAACCATACCGTCCCTGGGTACCATGATTTTGTTCTGCGCACTTTTAGGCGTGTTTGCCATCGGAGCGCCCGGTGTTCCCGGAGGCACGGTTATGGCTTCTCTGGGTCTGATTACAGGCGTACTGGGATTTGACGAAACAGGGACAGCGCTGATGCTCACCATCTTTGCTCTTCAGGACAGCTTCGGAACCGCCTGCAACGTGACCGGTGACGGTGCCCTGACCATGATTCTTACAGGCTTTGCCGAGAAACATGGAATCAAGAGGCAGAAGATTGAAAGCGGGCTGTGATAGGTCTGTATATTTATAAGCCTTACTAATATGAATATAGCAATTTATAATAAAGACAAAATTGCTCTTGAACCTATAGTAACTATAGGATATATAATAGGTTCAAGAGCCAAGCGGAAAGGACCGGCTGGCAAAGCCGGTCCTTTTTGCAGCATGATATTTCCGAAAGAGAGGTAAGGAATGGACAAAAAGATTCTTATTAAGAATGCCAGGGCAATCGTGTCCTGCGACGGGGAAGACCGGGTTTACAGGGACGCGGACATGCTCATTGAGGGTCCAAGGATACTGGCAATCGGCAGGGACCTGATGAACCAAAGAGACCCGGTGTCAGGAAGAGAATGGAAGCAGGAGGAGGTCCAGGTAATACAGGCAGAGGGAAAGTTCGTGTATCCCGGCCTGATTAACACCCACCATCATTTTTTCCAGACTTTTGTGCGCAATCTCATAACCATTGACTATCCCAACATGATGGTGATGGACTGGATTGATAAAATTTACCGCATATTCCAGAATATTGATTCCGATGTGATTTACTACTCCACCCTTACATCCTTTGCGGATTTGATTAAACACGGCTGTACCTGCGCCTTTGACCACCAATACTGCTACACCAGGAAGACCGGCAAGTCGCCGGTGGACCGCCAGATGGAGGCAGCAGAGCTTTTGGGCATCCGGTACCATGCCGGAAGGGGGACCAACACCCTTCCAAGAAGTGAGGGAAGCTCCATTCCCGACAATATGCTGGAGACAACGGATGAGTTCTTAAAGGACTGCGACCGGCTGATCGGATTGTATCACGATCCCAGGCCTTTTTCCATGAAGCAGATCGTAATGGCGCCCTGCCAGCCCATTAACTGCCGCAGGGACACCTTTGCCGAGACCGTGGCCATGGCCAGGGAAAAGGGAGTCAGGATGCACACTCATCTGGGCGAGGGAGAGAACGAAGGCATGATCGCCCGCTGGGGCAAGCGCACCATGGATTGGTGTGAGGAGATGGACTTTATCGGTGAGGATGTATGGTATGCCCATGACTGGGAAGTGACAAAGGAAGAATATAAGGTCCTGGCAGCCACAGGAACAGGGGTTTCCCACTGTCCGGCACCGGCTGTGCTGGGCGGCTTCCCGATTCTCAATATAAAGGAAATGCAGGAAGCAGGCATTCTGGTGAGCCTGGGGTGCGACGGTTCCGCCACCAATGACAGCTCCAATCTGCTGGATGCCCTGCGCATGGCTTATCTGATGCAGGCATACCACACCAAGGAGAGAGGGGGATGCACCTCCGCCTATGATATGCTAAAGGTGGCCACGGTAAACGGGGCAAAGACCCTTGGAAGAACTGACCTGGGAACCCTGGAAGCGGGAAAAGCAGCGGACCTGTTTATGATTGACACCGAGACACTGGAGCTGGCCGGGGCCCTTCACGACCCGAAGAACCTGCTGGCAAGAGTGGGACTTACCGGACCGGTGTGGATGACCATGATTAACGGAAACATTGTTTACAAAGACGGCATTCTGAAAGGTGTGGATGAGAGAAAGCTGGCCATGGATGGAGAGGCTGTATGCACAAGGGTCATCCGGGAACCTCACAGTGCCTACAGGGATTTTATTTAGCGGGGAATTTGGCGGAAAAAGGAAAGGAGGCTGGCAGGTGAAGGAATATTTTTCTATCGGGGAATTGGCGGAGCTGTTCGGGCTTAACATACAGACACTGTACTACTATGACAGCGTCGGCATCTTTTCTCCCAGGGAGCGCAATGAGAAAAACGGGCGCAGAAAGTATGAGTTTGACCAGATATACGAGCTGGCCACGGTGTCCTATATGCGCCGTCTGGGCTATTCCCTGGAGGAAATTAAGGAATCCAGAACCAGCTTAAACTCCAACAGGGCTGTGGATATCATGAAGCAGCGCTCCCAGGAGCTTCGCAGGCAGTGGCAGGAGCTGCTCAACATAGATGAGGCCATCCAGAGGAAAATCCGGTTCATGGAACAGGAGATGGATGGAATCTGCCTGGATGAGATTGCGGTGAAGCATTTTGAGGACCGGAAGTTTATTTCCATTGGCGACGAGGAGCTGCTGTACAGGGAGAATTCCTTTTACTTTTATCCCACCATAGCCTTTTATGAGGGGGACCGGAAATACTTTGGCGCCTACCTGTATCCGGATGATGAGGAGCTGCCAAAGACCATACCCCAGTCCAGAATCCAGATTATCCCGGAAGGCGATTTTCTCTGCGGATACCATCTGGGAGGATACGAGGGCGTGCCGGATACCATCCGGCGCCTGCGAGAGGCCAGGCCGGACCTTGAGCTGGGGGCTCAGGCCATCAATTTTAATATTCTGGATCAGTTCGTGGAGAGTGATAACGAAAACTTTATCACCGCCATGCAGATCCGGGTGTTATAGATACATATAACTGATGATGCAGTACATATGAGGAAACATGAAAAATCTAAGGAAAAAGGAAGGGTAAGAATCATGAAAAACAGAATGCGTTTAGCGGCAGCAGCCCTGGCATTATCCATGGCAGGCTTTGGCCTGACCGGATGCAGCGGACAGGCAAAGGAGACAGAGGCAAAGACAGAGGCGGCAGATAAGCAGGCAGGGTCCGCCCAGACCGGAGATACCCAGGAAAAAGGGGACCAGGCCGATGACGGCCAGGCAAAAGAGGGACAGACAGCGGACGGCAAGACATACAAGGTGGCCCTGTGCCTGTCCGGCGCAGCCAATGATATGGGCTGGTGCCAGTCAGCCTATGACGGGCTTAAGCTTCTGGAGGCGGATTACGGCTGTGAGGTGACCTATACGGAGAATCTGACACCGGATGATATTGAGGCAGCCTTTGCGGATTACGCGGCCAGCGGATATGACGTGGTCATCGGCCATGGATATGAGTTCGGGGATCCGGCAGTGGACGTTGCGGAGCAATATCCGGATACAAAGTTCATTGTGACCGAAGGCGAGGTTTCTGCCGACAATGTGGCCTCCTATGTGTCTAAGTGCGAGGAAGGCGGATACATCATGGGAATGCTGGCAGCCGGCATGTCTGAGAGCGGAAAGGTAGGCTTTATCGGACCGATTCAGGGCGCATCCCTTGTTAAAATCATGAACGGATTTGAGGACGGGGCAAAGGAAGTAAACCCTGACATCCAGGTACAGACCGCGTGGACCGGTTCTTTTACCGATACGGCCCTTGGCAAGGAGGCAGCCCAGGCCATGATTGATAACGGCGCGGATGTAATCGGACACTGTGCCAACGAGTCCGGAACAGGAGCCATCAACGCGGCAAAGGAAGCAAAGGTCTACGCCACAGGCGATTCCTATGACCAGAACGACCTGGCACCAGACACCATCCTTTCCTCCTCTGTTTACCATATTCCCCATGTGATTGAGGTGGCCTTTAAGACGGTTGCGGACGGAACCTTTGAGGGCGGCATCTACCAGCTGGGAATGGCAGACGGGGCAGTGAGCGTTGCTCCTTACCACAATCTGGATTCCGCTGTTCCTGATGAGCTGAAGCAGAAAATTTCCGATAAGATTGCGGCAATTGAATCTGGAGAGTTTGAAGTACCATGTGATACCAAGCCCAGAGCATAAGATATTTCCTGAAAAGGGCCTGCATCAAACCAAGCGCAGCTGAGCGTGTCCGGGGGTGCGGGCCCTGTTTGGAAAGAAAGGATGGAACAGATGCCATTACTTGAGATGAAGCATATAACCAAATCCTTTGCAGGCGTGTATGCCAACGAGGATGTGGACCTGTCTGTGGAGCAGGGGGAGATACATGCGCTGTTAGGGGAAAATGGAGCTGGCAAGACCACGCTCATGAACATTTTGTTTGGCATTTACCAGGCGGACAAAGGGGAAATCTGTTTTAAAGGCGAACATGTGGAATTTAAGTCGCCGGGGGAGGCGATTGCCAGGGGAATCGGCATGGTGCACCAGCATTTTTCACTGGTGAAGAAAATGACGGTGCTGGACAATGTGATGCTGGGTCTGAAAGGGCAGGGAATCGTGGCGGACCGGAAGTTGGCAAGGGAAAAACTGACAGGCCTTGCCGCGACCTACGGCCTTTTAGTGAACCCGGAAGCGCCTGTCCACACCCTTTCCGTGGGAGAGCAGCAGAGGGTGGAGATTCTAAAGGCCCTGTACCGGGATGTAAGCCTGTTGATTCTGGACGAACCTACCGGCGTGCTCACCCCCCAGGAAACGGAGAATTTCTTCGGGGTTTTGAAACGGCTGCGGGATGAGGGGTATGGAATCATTATCATCACCCACCGTCTGGGGGAAATCATGGATATCAGCGACCGGGTGACGGTGCTTCGGGATGGCCGAAAGGTCAGCAGTCTGGTGACAGAGGAGACAACGCCGGAGGAACTGTCCGCCTGCATGATTGGGCGGGAGCTTAAGGCGGGGAGGGAGATAAGGGAATCCGCTGCCGGGGACACCGCCTTAAGCCTTAAGGATGTGTGCCTCCACAAAAAGCACAGTACCAAGATGTCCCTGGACCACGTAAGCCTTACAATCCGCAGGGGAGAAATCCTGGGAATCGCAGGTGTGGAAGGCAACGGACAGAAGGAACTGGCTGAGGTAATAACAGGAATCCGCAGGATAAACAGCGGACAGATGGAATACCAGGGAAAGGATATACGCAGGGACAGTGTGAAAGAGCGGTTTCGGGCCGGCATCTCCTATATTTCCGACGACCGCCACGGCGACAGCCTTGTCATGGACATGACAGTGGAAGACAATCTGATTTTAAGGGACTTTGACCGGCAGCCATTTTCGCGGAACATGGTGCTGGACTACAGACAGGCTGAGAAGAGAGCCAGGGAGGCCCTGGATGAATACAGCATCAAGACCTCGGGCAAAAGCGGCAGCAAAACACCGGTAAAGCTGATGAGCGGCGGAAACCAGCAGAAGGTTATTCTTTCCAGGGAGATATCTGAGGAAGCCGGCCTGATTGTGGCCAGCCAGCCCACAAGGGGACTGGATATCGGTGCCACCCGGTTTGTCCATGAAACCCTTCTCAGGCAGAGGGATGCGGGCAGATGCGTCCTGCTGATATCAGCCGACCTGGATGAAATCCTGGGAGTAAGCGACCGGGTTGCGGTTATGTATGAAGGCCGTATCATAGGGATTCTGAACCGGGATGAGGCGGATGTACATAAAATTGGCCTGCTGATGGGCGGTATTGCTAAGGAGGCGGCAGATGAATAGGAAATCAAAGATAGTTGAGATAGCGGGTATCGGACTCATTGCAGCGGCTGTGTGGACGGTTCTTATCATGCTGTCGGACGCAAGCCCGGCAGAGGCCTATGCCATGTTCTTTAAAGGCATATTTGGAAACCTGAACGGGTTTATGGAAGTGTTTGTAAAGGCAACTCCCCTGATTTTTACGGGCCTGGGATGCGCGGTGGCGTTCAGGACCGGTTTTTTCAACATAGGAGCCGAGGGGCAGTTTTACATAGGAGCCCTTGCCTCTGCATGGGCGGCCCTTACCTGGACCGGGGTTCCCGGGGGACTCCGCATCCTGTGCGCCATTTTAATGGGATTTGTCTTTGGCGGTCTCTGGGCGCTCATAGCCGCCATGTTTAAGGCAAAGCTGGGGATATCGGAAATCATTGTAACCATTATGCTGAATTATATTGCCATCAATTTCCTGGGTATTGCAGTCAGGACCTTTCTCATGGACCCGGCGGGAAGCATACCCCAGTCGCCCAAGCTGGACCCTTCCGTCACTCTTTACCGGTTCTTAAAGCCCACCAGGCTTCACGCGGGCTTTATCATTGCCGTGCTCATGGTGTTCCTTGTCTGGTTTATATTGGAAAAGACAACGGTGGGATATGAAATCAAGGTGGTGGGATTCAACAAGCGGGCTGCTGCCTGTAATGGAATCTCGGTTGTCAGGAACATCATCATTTCCGCATTTTTAAGCGGCGGTCTGGCGGGAATCGCAGGAGCCGTGGAGGTTATGGGTGTGCAGAGAAAGCTTCTGGAGGGAATATCCGGGGAGTGCGGATACACAGCGGTGCTTATCGCCCTTCTGGCGTCCAATCATCCGGTGGGCGTGCTCTTTGCCGCCATCGGGTTTGCCGCCCTGGAGGTGGGGGCCAATTCCATGCAGAGACAGATGGGAGTGCCGTCAGCCATTGTCAATATCCTGGTGGGTCTTATTGTGCTGCTGATTCTGGGCAGGGAGCTGTTTAACAGGAAGAGAAAGGGGGAAAAACCATGTTAGAGCAAATCATGACCGTTGGTTTCGTGACAGCCTTTCTGACGGCTTCCGTAAGAATGGCGGTGCCCCTGATTTACGCCGGACTGGGGGAAACCATATCTGAAAAGGCGGGAATCCTTAATATAGGCATGGAGGGCGTCATGCTGGGCGGGGCTTTCTTCTCCTTTGCGGGAACCTTTTACTCCGGCAGCCTGGCCGTGGGCCTTTTGTGCGGCATGGCGGGCGGGGCCATGGTCAGCGCCATTCACGGGCTGCTGTCCATCAGGCTGGCCCAGGACCAGTCCGTCAGCGGAATCGCCATCAATATATTTATGGCCGGAGTCACCAGTTTTCTCTATAAACTGATGTCAAGCGGTCAGTCTTATCAGCAGATAGAACCCTTTGCAAAGCTTAAGATTCCCTTTCTGGGGGACATACCCCTCATAGGAAACGCCCTGTTCAACCAGGATGTGCTGACATACGGGGTCTACGTGCTGGTAATCCTGGTCACCCTGTTTTACAGCAGAACATCAAAGGGAATGGCCTTTGCCGCCATCGGGGAAAATCCCAGGGCCGCGGATTCGGCCGGTATCCCTGTACACCGGTACCAGTGGGCGGCCGTGCTGTTAAACGGTATGCTGGGAGGACTGGGAGGAGCATATCTGGTTCTGGTGCAGGTGGGCAATTTTTCTGAAAATATGACATCAGGCAGAGGGTACATAGCCCTGGCTGCAGTCATACTGGGCCGGTATGTTCCCTTTGGAATGATGGGTGCTGCCTTCATATTCGGCGCTGCCAACGCCCTTCAGATCCGTCTCCAGGCCATCGGTGTGCCCCTGCCCACACAGGCTCTGGCCATGCTGCCCTACATCATAACCCTGGTTGCCCTTTTGGGCGCCATCGGCAAAAACAGCGCGCCGGAGGCATTGGGCAAGCCGTATATCAGGGGAGCCAGGTAGTCTCCTGAAGGTTCAGGCGGATATTCTTCCCGGAATAATGATTGACAGTCCCCCGGGCCTGTAGTAAGATAAGAAAAACGGATGTGCGCCATGGTACACGGTACCGGTATCTGCGCTGACAGGCTTGTCTTGCGGCAAGTGCCTTACAGCAAAGAGACGGCAGCAATGGCAGCATCCCATAGCAGGATATGTGATTGACTGACCCGAAGCAGGGCTGAAGGGGAAGGCGGGGACACAGATGTGACAGTATGTTCAGGATACGCCTTTTTGGCGTATCCTTTTTTTATTATCGGAGGTATCGTATGGAGACAAGAATCGCGGTGATCGGCATAATCGTGGAAAATAAGGATTCTGTGGAAAGCGTCAACGAGCTGCTCCACCAATACAGTCAGTACATCATTGGAAGGATGGGGCTTCCCTACGCAAAGAAAAAGGTGAACATCATAAGCGTTGTGGTGGATGCGCCCCAGGACATCATAAGCGCCCTGTCCGGCAAACTGGGCAGGCTTCAGGGCATTAACTCCAAGGCCCTGTACTCCAATATCGGTAGTTGATAAAACTATATAAATCATCTGACGGGGAAGTGTTGCCGGAGGCCGAAGCGGCCGCGGACCCTGACCCGGCAAGAAAAGGAGAGGAAGAACATGAACTACGACCCAAAATCATCCCATGCGGAGGAATTCATCCATCACGGGGAAATTGAGGAGACCCTTGCCTACGGGGAGGCAAACCGCACCAACAGGGAGCTGATCGACGAGATTCTGGCAAAGGCCAGAGAGCGCAGGGGCCTGACCCACAGGGAGGCCATGGTGCTTCTGGACTGCGGACTGGAGGACAAGAACCAGGAAATTTATGAGCTGGCGGAGCAGATTAAAAAGGATTTCTACGGAAACCGCATCGTGCTGTTTGCGCCTCTGTACCTGTCCAATTACTGCATCAACGGGTGTGTGTACTGTCCCTACCACGCCAAGAACAAGCATATCCCAAGGAAGAAGCTGACACAGGATGAAATCCGCAGGGAGGTTATGGCGCTGCAGGATATGGGACATAAGCGCCTGGCCCTGGAAACAGGGGAGGACCCGGTGCACAATCCCATTGAATACATGCTGGAGTCCATTGACACCATTTACAGTATAAAGCATAAAAACGGAGCCATACGCCGCGTCAACGTGAACATAGCGGCCACCACAGTGGAGAATTACAGGAAGCTTAAGGACGCGGGAATCGGTACCTATATTCTGTTCCAGGAGACATATCACAAGGAAAGCTATGAGAAGCTTCATCCCACAGGGCCGAAGCATGATTACTGTTACCACACAGAGGCAATGGACCGTGCACAGCTGGGCGGTATTGATGATGTGGGATGCGGCGTGCTGTTTGGCCTGGAGCTTTACCGGTATGAATTTGCGGGACTTCTGATGCACGCGGAGCACCTGGAGGCGGTGTTCGGGGTGGGACCCCATACCATCAGCGTGCCCAGGATACGCAGGGCGGATGACATTGATCCGGATTCCTTTGACAATGGAATTGACGACGACACCTTTGCCAAGCTGGTGGCCTGTATCCGCATCGCAGTTCCCTACACAGGCATGATTGTATCCACCAGAGAAAGCCAGAAAACCAGGGAACGGGTGCTGCACCTGGGTATTTCCCAAATCAGCGGCGGTTCCAAGACAAGCGTGGGCGGCTACTTTGAACCTGAGCCGGAGGAGGAATGTTCAGCCCAGTTCGATGTGAGCGACAACCGCACCCTGGACCAGGTGGTGAACTGGCTCATGGGAATGGGGTATATTCCCAGCTTCTGCACGGCCTGCTACAGGGAAGGACGCACAGGCGACCGTTTTATGTCCCTGTGCAAGAGCGGACAGATTCAAAACTGCTGCCATCCCAATGCCCTTATGACGCTGAAGGAATATCTGATGGATTACAGCTCCGAGGAGACAAGGCGCATCGGTGAGGCGCTCATAGAGAAGGAAATTGGAAGCATACCCAAGGAGAAGGTGCAGCAGATTGTCAGAGATAACCTGGCAAAGATTGAACAGGGTATCAGGGATTTCAGGTTTTAAGCAGAGGATCCGTCCGGCAACTGACCGGCGGTGAACCGGTAATAAACCGGAAGTGAACAGGCAATGAACCGGAAGTAAACAGGTAATGTACCGGAAGTGAACAGGCAATGAACCGGAAGTAAACAGGTAATGTACCGGTATTGAATTGGTAATGAATCGGAAATGAACCAGCAATAAACCAGCAAGGAACCAGGGAAAGAGGAGCGGATAACCATGGGAATGAACAATACGCCGGCATCGGACCGGATACATATTGGATTTTTTGGGAGGAGAAATGCCGGCAAATCCAGCGTACTGAACGCGGTTACAGGCCAGGACCTGGCTGTGGTGTCGGATGTGAAGGGGACTACCACGGACCCTGTATATAAGGCCATGGAGCTGCTGCCTCTGGGTCCTGTGATGATGATTGATACGCCGGGCATTGACGACGAAGGCCAGCTGGGAAGCCTGAGGGTGAGAAAGAGCTATCAGGTACTCAACAAGACGGATGTGGCTGTGCTGGTGATGGATGCCTGTCACGGGCCGGCTCCGGAGGATTACACCCTCCTGAAGAAGATAGGAGAAAAGCAGATTCCCTGCGTGGCAGTCTGCAACAAGGCGGATGTGGTCGGAGCTGCCGGTGGGAGACCGGAGGGGATTCCCGAATCGGTTCCTGTCCTGTCTGTCAGCGCCCATACCGGTCAGGGTATTACGGCGCTTAAGGAGTGTCTGGCAAATCTGGGCAAGACCCAGGAAACCAGCCGGAAAATCGTGGGAGACCTGCTTTCACCGTCTGACCTGGCTGTTCTGGTGGTGCCCATTGACAAGGCGGCTCCCAAGGGACGCCTGATTCTGCCCCAGCAGCAGACCATACGTGACATCCTGGAAGCGGACGCAGTGTCCGTGGTGGTCAGGGAAAACGGACTGAGGGACACGCTGGCCTCTCTGGGTAAGAAGCCAAGAATGGTCATCACCGACAGCCAGGTATTTGCAAAGGTCAGTGCGGATACGCCGGAGGATATTCTCCTGACCTCCTTTTCCATTCTCTTTGCCCGTTATAAAGGGAGCCTGGAGCCCATGGTGCGGGGCGTCAGGGCTCTGGACCGCATCGGAAAGGGGGACAGAATCCTGATTTGTGAGGGCTGCACCCATCACCGGCAGTGCGAGGATATCGGGACCGTAAAGCTGCCCGGATGGATACGGGAATATACTGGAACAGAACCGGAGTTTGTGTTTACCTCAGGCACAGAGTTTCCGGATGACCTGGCAGGCTTCCGTCTGATTGTCCACTGCGGCGGATGCATGCTGAATGAGCGTGAGATGAAATACAGGATGAAATGCGCCCACGACCAGGGGATACCCATAACCAACTACGGTATAACCATTGCGTATGTACAGGGAATATTGAGGCGGAGCGTGGAACCCTTTCCTGAGATAGCGGCACTGCTTTGCGGCAGCCGGGAAGGGTGAGGGAAAAGGGCAAAGGCGCCTGAACAGGAGGCCGGTTCATAACCAGAGGCTGGGAAATAAGGGTAAATGATGCTAAGAATGAAGTGATATAGGAATTAACTGATATAAGGCAGGGCCTGTGAATCATATTTTATGTGATACAGGACCCTGCCTTTCTATGCTTTTTACAGCTCATTTATCCTTCAGAATATCTAAATGCCTGTTACATAGAAATAAAAATATTTTTTATTTTAGAAATTATATTGAAAAATATTTCTAACGTGATATACTTATAACTAAGGGGAATTAATATAGAGAACACATATAATATGGAAGGAGAAGAAATTATGAGGATTCAGGGTAAGAGAGTCTGGATAGCAGGACAGTTCATGGCAGCCCAGATGGAGATTGAGGATGGAGTCATCAGCCGTATCCATGAGTATGGTGCGGGACCGGCTGACGAGGATTACGGGGATAAGAGAATCGTGCCGGGTTTCATTGATATCCACACACACGGAGCATATGATTTTGACACAAACGACGGCCAGCCGGAAGGGCTCCGCAACTGGATGAAGCGGATTCCTGAGGAGGGCGTCACAGCCATTCTGCCCACCACCGTGACCCAGATGCCGGATGTGCTCACCAGGGCCGTGGCCAATGTGGCGGCCGTGGTAAAGGAAGGCTACGAAGGGGCTGAAATCCTGGGCATCCATTTTGAGGGACCGTTCCTGGACATGGAGTACAAGGGGGCGCAGCCGCCGGAAGCCATTGCGTCTGCATCTGTGGAGCAGTTTAAGAAATATCAGGAGGCGGCAGAAGGCCTTATCAAATATATCACTCTGGCGCCGGAGCGGGATCCGGACCATGCGCTTACCAGATACTGTTCCACCCACGGAGTGGTGGTCAGCATGGGGCATTCGGCAGCCACTTACGAGCAGGCTCTTCTGGGAATTGCCAACGGCGCTTTATCCATGACCCATGTATATAACGGCATGACGCCTTACCATCACCGCAAACCGGGGCTGGTAGGCACGGCCTTCAGGGTAAGGGATATCTACGGGGAAATAATCTGTGACGGATGCCATTCCCACCTGGCGGCCCTGAACAACTTCTTTACAGCCAAGGGACGTGATTATTCCATCATGATCAGTGATTCCCTCAGGGCTAAGCACTGCCCTCCGGGAGGACAGTACCAGCTGGGCGGCCATGACATTGAGATAGGCGAGGACGGACTGGCCCGTCTCAAGGGAACAGAAACCATTGCGGGCAGCACCCTCAACATGAACAGGGGACTTAAGATTCTGGTGGAGCAGGCTCTGGTGCCCTTTGACGCTGCCCTTAATTCATGTACCATCAACCCGGCCAGATGTCTGGGCGTGGATCACAGAAAGGGAAGGATTGCAGCCGGATGCGACGGGGATTTGGTGGTTCTGGATGATGATTACAGCGTGCTCCAGACTTGGTGCAGAGGACGCGCAATGCTTTGATGAAAGCATCCGGACTGTCCTGTTTAAAGGAATTTTTGTTACAGTCCGGCATTCAATGACGTTTCACTAATTTTTTTACATCTATGGTTAGATTCCTTTATGAGGGGTCTGACCATTTTTTAATAATACTTCACATTCCTCTCCGATTCTGGCATTTTTTGGTGTAACAGGTGTTATGATTTGCATTATATTGTCGATATAATAACAAAGAACATCTGCAATGTGTGATTTTTATGCATATATAACCAAAACAGGAGATGTCGGAAACATAAGGAGGGTTAAATATTATGAAAATTGGAATCCGGATTAAAATGTTTTTAGGTATCATGGTACCTGCATTGATGGTATTTCTGCTGTCGGGAGTGCTGATCAGCGTGTCTGTGGGGAAATATGCCAAGGTGCAGGCCAGAGAAAAGCTGACATCTGATTCTGAGTCCGCTGCCCATGAAGTGGATACTTTCTTTACCGGACATTTAAAAGCGGTTGAGCAGTCCGCCCAGGAAGCTCTGGTTATAGATTTCATGCATGAACTGAGAGGCAGCCAACGGGCCAGCGCAGCTCCCCGCTATGATGAGGTGATGGCGGCCATGGCGGTGCGTCAGGCCCTGGATTCATCTACCATACTGGGGGTCTGGCTGGCTGATACCGATTCCAGCCAGCTTTTTCAGCCGGACGGCTTTATCAGTGATCCAGGTTGGGACGTTACGTCAAGACCATGGTTTGAGTGCACAAAAACAAAGAAGCCTGTTATGACGGAGCCGTACATTGATGTTAATACGGGACTCCCTATTGTGACGGCGGCGGCACCTGTGATTGACCGTCAGAGCGGAGAAGTATACGGGGCTTCCGGCACGGATATTAACCTGGATACCCTTCAGCAGCGGATCAATGAGGTGAAGTTAGGGCAGACAGGATTTCTTGTGCTCATGAGCGGCTCAGGAAATATTCTCTGCTACCCGGACACAGAACAGGTGGGGAAATCCATTTCAGAAATCAATATCTCAGATGAAGTAAAGCAGGCTGTACAGAACGGATTGACCGGGGATTATATATATGAAATAGACGGAACCCGGTATTACGGGAATCTTACCAGAATAGACAGCGCGGGGTGGTATGTACTCTCCGCCATGCCGGAGACGGAAGCGCTTCAGGGCTTTTATACGGTCATGCGCATGTCGGCGGTCACATTTGCAGGCAGTATGGTCCTTATGGCGGCGGCTGTTCTGCTGATCTCCAACGGCATTACACGTCCTATGAAAAAACTTGCTGATGCTGCACACCGGATTGCGGATGGGGAACTGAATGTGGAGACGGGCGTGCACTCAAAGGATGAAATCGGGCAGGTTGCCTCCGCCATGGAGCGCACCGTGTCAAAGCTTAAGGACTATATTGAATATATCAATGAGACCACCAGGGTCCTGGATGAAATCGCTGACGGCAATCTTCAGTTTGAACTGGAACTACAGTACGAAGGAGATTTTGCGAAAATCAGGGATGCTCTGATGCGGATCCGGACTACGCTGAATGATACTCTGGGAAGTATCCTTCGCACAGCGGAACAGGTGACGGCCAGTTCGGGCCAGGTAGCGGACAGTACCAGCAGCCTTGCGGATGGAAATGCCAGGCAGGCCAGCTCCGTGGAAGAGCTTGCCGCCACCATCAATGAAATATTTACTCATGTAGATTCCAATGCCAGGCGCACCGAAGAGGTCAGCGGGCGCTCTGCGGAAATGGACCACCGGGTTGCGCTCAGCAACACACAGATGCAGGAGCTGGTGAAAGCAGTAAGGGATATCAGCAATAAGTCGGGCGAGATAGGGAAGATCATCAAAACCATCGAAGACATAGCATTCCAGACGAATATACTGGCTTTAAACGCGGCAGTGGAGGCGGCGCGGGCCGGTGAGGCAGGGAAAGGTTTTGCCGTTGTGGCGGATGAGGTGCGGAATTTGGCAAATAAAAGCGGCGAGGCGGCTAAGAATACCACATCTCTGATCGAAGAGTCTCTCCGGTCCATTGATAACGGACAGAAGATCGCCAATGAGACGGCACAGTCACTGGGGCAGGTGGTTACCAGCGCACAACAGATCGCGGAGGCGGTGGAGGACATATCAAAGGCTTCCACGGAACAGGCCAAATCCCTGGATCAGGTGCGCATCGGGATCGAACAGATATCAGGAGTGGTTCAGACAAATGCCGCTATGGTGGAGGAGAACGCTGCAACAGGAGGCGAACTTTCAGAGGAAGCTAAGAAACTTTTTGATTTGATTTCCAGATTCAGGACGGACAGGAAGTTGTAACGGGACTTTGAACTGTTACGAAATTTTCGATAAAATCCTTGAAAATGCTTGCATTTACAGCGGCATGATGGTATAGTGTATACGATAACTAATGTAAATTACTGATAAAAGAGTGGACACCAGTCCACTCTTTCGTTTTGGAAAGACAGGAAAGGTGGTGGAACGATGGGAAAAAAGGAGAGCTATGAGAGCCGGGTGGAGAAACACCTCCTTCCACTGATGGAAGAGCATGGTTTTGAACTGGTAGACGTGGAATATGTAAAAGAAGCAGGTACCTGGTACCTGAGAGCTTATATAGATAAAGAAGGCGGGATTGCCGTGGATGACTGTGAGGTCATCAGCAGGGCCTTAAGCGACTGGCTGGACAAAGAGGATTTTATTGACGACAGCTATATTCTGGAAGTCAGTTCCCCGGGACTGGGCCGTCCTCTTAAGAAGGAAAGGGACTTCGTAAGAAGCATGGGCAAGGATGTGGATGTAAGGCTTTACCGTCAGCTTAACAAGCAAAAGGAATTTACGGGCGCCCTCAGTGCATATGATGAAAATACTGTGACGCTGACCATGGAAGACGGAAGCCAGATGGTATTTGAAAAAGCGGACATTGCCCTGATACGGCTTGCGCTGGATTTTTAGTTAGATCATTCACATGCTGAGACATGGATAGGAGGATAAACATGAACAAGGAACTGTTAGAGGCAATGGAGGTATTGGAGAAAGAGAAGAACATCTCCAAAGATACGCTCATTGAAGCGATTGAAAACTCTTTACTCACTGCCTGTAAGAACCATTTCGGAAAAGCCGATAATGTAAAGGTCACAGTGAACCCAAATACCTGTGACTTTGCAGTATATGCAGAAAAAGCGGTTGTGGAAAACGTGGAGGACGATTGTCTGGAGATGAGTCTGGCGGATGCCAAGATGCTGAATCCCAAGTATGAGATTGGGGATACGGTACAGATTCCGCTGGATTCCAAGAAATTCGGACGTATTGCCACACAGAACGCAAAGAACGTGATTCTGCAGAAAATACGCGAGGAAGAACGCAAGGCACTGTACAACGAGTATTATATGAAGGAAAAGGATGTCATGACCGGCGTGGTACAGCGCTATCTGGGAAGGAACGTGAGCATTAACCTGGGCAGGGTGGACGCCATCCTCAATGAAAGCGAGCAGGTAAAGGGTGAGACATTCCGTCCCACGGAGCGGGTCAAGGTATATGTCATCGAGGTAAAGGATACGCCAAAGGGCCCAAGAGTTTCTGTGTCCAGGACACACCCGGACCTGGTGAAACGTCTCTTTGAATCCGAGGTGGCCGAGGTCCGCGACGGCACAGTGGAAATCAAGGCCATTGCCAGGGAAGCAGGCTCCAGGACAAAGATTGCGGTGAAATCCAATGACGCCAATGTGGACCCGGTAGGCGCATGCGTGGGTCTCAACGGTTCCAGGGTTAATTCCATTGTAAGTGAATTAAAGGGTGAAAAAATTGACATCATTAACTGGGACGACAATCCTGCGTACCTGATTGAAAACGCTTTGAGCCCTGCAAAGGTTATCTGCGTTGTGGCGGATGAGGAAGAGCGGGAAGCACAGGTTATTGTGCCGGATTACCAGCTGTCCCTTGCCATTGGCAAGGAGGGCCAGAACGCGAGACTGGCCGCAAGGCTTACGGGCTTTAAGATTGATATTAAGAGTGAAACCCAGGCCAGGGAAATGGGGCTCTTCGAGCAGATGGGACTCCAGTACGGCGACACGTCCTCTGAGAATTATGAGGAAGAGCAGGAGGAACCGGAAAGCTACCAGGAATATGAAGAAAACTATCAGGAAGACGGAAGCGAACAGTAAAAGGGATACTCTGAGAAGGTTAGGAGTGATGTAAGTGAGCATGAAAAAAGTTCCGCTCAGGCAGTGTATCGGCTGCCAGGAGATGAAGAGCAAGAAAGAAATGATAAGAGTCATAAAAACCGCCGAGGATGAGATTATGTTGGATGCCACAGGCCGCAAGAACGGCAGGGGCGCTTACCTGTGTCCATCAATGGAATGCCTGAAGAAGGCAGTGAAGGGAAAGGGACTGGAACGTTCCTTCAAGATGGCCATTCCCAAAGAGGTGTATGAAACTCTGGAAAAGGAGATGGAAGAACTTGGCAGATAACAAAAGGCTGTTAAGCCTGGTGGGCCTTGCAACAAGGGCCAGGAAGGTGGTCAGCGGCGAATTTTCGACGGAGAAATCAGTAAAGAGCGGAAAGTCCCATTTGGTAATCGTATCGGAAGAGGCTTCTGACAACACGAAGAAAAAGTTTACCAACATGTGTACTTACTATAAAGTCCCAATCTATCTGTTTGGAACAAAGGACGAACTGGGGCATGCCATGGGGCAGGAGTTCAGGGCGTCACTGTCAGTGGAGGATGCAGGTTTCGCAAAGTCAATGGTAGAACGAATGAATATAAACGGAGGTAGCTTGAATGAGAGTAAGTGAACTGGCAAATGAACTGGGCAAGACCAGTAAGGAGATATTGGAAATTATTAAGACGAAAGATAAAGCAGCTGTATTATATGCAGCATCGAATGTGACAAAGGATCAGGAGAATATTGTGCGCTCTTTTGCAAATCCTAAGAGGGATGCAAAACCTGCCGCACCGGAGCACAGGTCGGAGGCTCCTAAAACAGAGGCCCCCAGAGCAGAAGCTCCAAGAACAGAGGCACCAAGGACAGAAGCGCCTAAAACAGAGGCTCCTAAGGCAGAGGCTGTCAGGAGCCAGGACGGCGCGTCCAAGGGAGAGCCGGCTAAGAAGAAGCTGACAGCCGTGTTCCGCCCGCAGAACGCCCAGCAGCAGATTAAGCGTCCGGTTCCTCCGAAATCCCAGACAGCAAACCAGGGCCATACGGCACCCGCTCCCGCGGCAGCGCCGCAGCCGGCGCAGGCAGCAGCATCGGCAGTACCGGCAGAGGCTGCCAAACCTCAGGTGCAGGCCCAGTCCGCGGATACGGTTTCAGAGAAAGCCGCAGCACCCCAGCCGTCTGCAGCACCCCAGGCAGGTGCTCATACAGGAACCCAGGGAACTGCCCAGGACAGCCGCGATACAGCCAGGAGCCAGGGAGGCTACCAGGGCAGCCGCGACAACAACCGCGGTCAGGGAGGTTACCAGGGCAACCGCGATAACAACCGCGGTCAGGGAGGCTATCAGGGCAGCCAGGGAGGCTACCAGGGAAACCGTGACAACAACAGAGGCCAGGGAGGCTACCAGGGCAACCGCGACAATAACAGGAGCCAGGGAGGTTACCAGGGCAACCGCGATAATAACCGCGGCCAGGGCGGCTATCAGGGAGGCCAGGGAGGCTACCAGGGCAACCGTGACAACAACAGAAGCCAGGGCGGCTATCAGGGAGGTTACCAGGGCAACCGCGACAACAACAGACCCCAGGGAGGCGGCTATCAGGGCAACAGACCTCAGGGCGGCTACCAGGGAGGCCAGGGAGGCTACCAGGGCAACCGCGACAACAACAGGCCCCAGGGAGGCGGCTATCAGGGCAACAGACCTCAGGGCGGCTATCAGGGAGGCCAGGGAGGCTACCAGGGCAACCGTGACAACAACAGACCCCAGGGAGGCGGCTACCAGGGAAACAGACCCCAGGGCGGCTATCAGGGGCAGGGAGGTTACCAGGGTAACCGCGACAACAGACCTCAGGGAGGCGGCTATCAGGGCAACAGGCCCCAGGGCGGCTATCAGGGAGGCCAGGGAGGCTACCAGGGTAACCGCGACAACAACAGGCCCCAGGGAGGCGGCTACCAGGGCAACAGGCCTCAGGGCGGCTACGGCGCAAGACCCCAGGGTGGCTATCAGGGCCGTCCGGGAGATGACAAGGATGCAAGGGATAACAGAGGCAGGAATGACAGCCGCCGCCCGGCAGGAGCCAGAGACGGAAAATCTTCCTTTGACACCCCAATCCAGACAAAGCCAACCAGCAACCGCCAGAACAAGAATTCTCATAAGAATGACAGATTTGATAAGCGCGACAGGTTGGAGGACGGCAAGAAGAAAGTGCCGAAGACAGGAAAGGGAGCATTTATCATGCCCCAGCCTAAGAAGGAGGAGTCCAAGGCGGATGAGGTGAAAACCATTACTCTTCCCGATGTACTCACCATCAAGGAGCTGGCAGAGAAGATGAAGCTTCAGCCGTCTGTCATTGTAAAGAAGCTGTTTTTAAAGGGCCAGGTAGTAACCCTGAACCAGGAAATCGACTATGAGCAGGCGGAAGAGATAGCCATGGAATTCGATGTCCTGTGTGAAAGGGAAGTAAAGGTTGATGTCATAGCGGAGCTTTTGAAGGAAGATGAAGAGAGCACCGAGGACATGGTTCCCAGATCACCGGTTGTATGTGTTATGGGCCATGTTGACCACGGTAAAACCTCCCTTTTGGACGCTATCCGTGAGACCAACGTGACTGCAAGAGAGGCAGGCGGCATCACCCAGCATATTGGTGCGTCTGTCATTGAGATAAACGACCGCAAGATTACGTTCCTGGATACGCCGGGACATGAGGCATTCACGGCCATGCGTATGAGAGGAGCACAGTCCACGGACATTGCCATCCTGGTAGTGGCTGCGGACGACGGTGTAATGCCTCAGACAGTTGAGGCCATCAACCACGCAAAGGCAGCCAATGTGGAAATCATTGTGGCCATCAATAAGATTGATAAGCCAAGCGCCAACGTGGATAAGGTAAAGCAGGAGCTGGCTGAGTATGAGCTGATTCCCGAGGATTGGGGCGGCAGCACCATCTTTGTACCTGTTTCCGCCCATACAAAAGAGGGTATCAAGGATCTGCTGGAGATGGTTCTTCTGACCGCAGACGTCCTTGAACTGAAGGCTAACCCCAACCGTAAGGGCAGGGGCCTTGTGATCGAGGCAGAGCTGGATAAGGGCAAGGGACCTGTTGCCACGGTTCTGGTACAGAAAGGTACCTTAAGAGTGGGAGAGACCATTGCGGCCGGCGCATGCTTCGGCAAGATTCGTGCCATGATGGACGACAGGGGCCGCCGCGTGAAGGAAGCAGGACCATCCACGCCAGTGGAAATCCTGGGCCTCAACGATGTGCCGAATGCCGGTGAGGTATTTGTGGCTACTGAAAATGAGAAGGAAGCAAGAAACTTTGCTGAGACATTTATTTCAGAAGGAAAGAGCAAACTGATAGAGGATACAAAGGCAAAACTGTCTCTGGATGACCTGTTCAGCCAGATTCAGGCCGGTAATGTAAAGGAACTGCCGATTATCGTAAAGGCTGACGTGCAGGGCTCCGTGGAGGCTGTAAAGCAGAGTCTTACCAAGCTCTCCAACGAGGAGGTTATGGTGAAGGTGATTCACGGCGGCGTAGGCGCCATCAACGAATCCGATGTTTCCCTGGCATCCGCGTCCAACGCAATCATCATCGGCTTCAACATCCGTCCGGATGCAACAGCCAAGTCCATTGCGGAGCGCGAGAAGGTGGATATCCGTCTGTACAAGGTTATCTATCAGGCCATCGAGGATGTGGAAGCAGCCATGAAGGGCATGCTGGATCCTGTATTCGAGGAAAAGGTTATCGGCCATGCAGTGATCCGCCAGACCTTTAAGGCATCCGGCATAGGCACCATTGCAGGTTCCTATGTATTGGACGGCAAGTTCCAGAGAAACTGCAGCTGCCGTGTCAAGAGAGAGGGAGAGCAGATTTTTGAAGGACCTCTGGCTTCTCTTAAGCGTTTCAAGGACGATGTAAAGGAAGTGGCGGCAGGATACGAGTGCGGTCTTGTATTTGAGAAGTTTAATGATCTTCAGGAAGATGATGAGATCGAGGCTTACATCATGGTGGAAGTACCGAGATAGGCATCATGGCTAAGAGAGGAGTTACATGCGTAAGAACAGCATAAAGAATACCAGAATCAACATGGAGGTCCAGCGGGAGCTCAGTGAGATCATCCGCGGGGGAATCAAGGATCCAAGGATTCATCCCATGACCAGTGTGGTTTCCGTGGAGGTTACACCAGACCTTAAGTTCTGCAAGGCGTATATCAGCGTTCTTGGGGACGAGGAGGCGGGAAAGTCAACCATCCAGGGGTTAAAGAGCGCAGAAGGGTACGTGCGCAGGGAGCTTGCCAGAAGGGTAAACCTGCGCAACACGCCGGAGCTGAAGTTCATATTGGACCAGTCCATTGAATATGGTGTCAACATGTCCAGACTCATTGATGAAGTGACAAAAGACCTTCATCAGGAAGAAACACAGGATGAGGAAGGAGCAAAGGAGGAGTTTTAATGACGATTCTTGAACAGATGTTAGAGGACACCAAGTCCGTCGCTATCCTGGGCCATATACGCCCGGACGGCGACTGCCTGGGCTCCACACTGGGACTTTATAACTATCTCCGGCTTAATTATCCAGATATACGGGCAGCCGTGTATCTGGAGGAGTCATCTCCTAAATTCAGTTATCTGAAGGGATATGATACAATCCGCCACCAGGTTGACGGTGAATGCTATGAGCTCTGCGTCTGCCTGGACAGCGGCGATATCCAGCGTCTGGGTGATTTTAAACATTACCTGGACCAGGCTGACAAAAGCCTGTGCCTGGACCATCACGTGACCAATACCCGTTACGGCGGCACCAACGTGGTTCCGGATGAGGCCAGTTCCACCTGCGAGGTCCTTTTTGACCAGCTGGACGAAGGAAAACTTGACCGCTATACGGCGGAATGCCTGTATACCGGCATCATCCACGACACAGGCGTGTTCAAATTTTCCTGTACCTCAGCCCACACCATGGAGATAGCGGGTAAGCTGATGGGAAAGGGAATTGACTTCGGAGCCATCATAGACAACAGCTTTTACAGAAAAACATACATCCAGAACCAGATTCTGGGCAGAGCTCTTTTGGAGAGCATCACCTTTTTTGACGGACGGTGCATCTTCAGCGCCATCCGCCAGAGCGAGATGGAGTTTTACGGGGTTGACGGCAAGGATATGGACGGCATCATTGACCAGCTGCGCCTTACGGAAGGCGTGGAAGTTGCCATTTTCCTCTATGAGACAGGACCTCAGGAATTTAAGGTCAGCATGCGCTCCCAGTATCTGGTGGACGTAAGCAGGATTGCCGCGTTCTTCGGCGGCGGTGGCCATGTAAGGGCTGCCGGATGCTCTATGAGCGGCAGCATACACGACGTAATCAACAATCTGTCCGTACACATTGCCAGGCAGCTGGATGCTGCATCAGGCAGCCAGGAGTAAGGAACATACCATGTATCACGGAATCATAAATGTATACAAAGAGCCGGGCTATACTTCCCACGATGTGGTAGCCCGGCTTCGAGGAATTTTAAAGCAGAAAAAAATAGGCCATACAGGAACCCTGGACCCCGCAGCTGAAGGAGTCCTTCCTGTTTGTCTGGGGGCAGGCACCAGGCTGTGCGATATGCTGACGGACCGGTCCAAAACGTACCAGGCTGTCATGCTGCTGGGCTGTGAGACAGATACCCAGGACACCACGGGAACCATTCTGGCAGAAGACAGGGAAGGGGCGCTGTCCCTTGCTGAGGAACAGGTAAATGAAGCTGTTATGGGATTTAAGGGCGATTATGCCCAGATACCTCCCATGTACTCCGCGCTTAAGGTGGACGGAAAGAAGCTGTATGAGCTGGCAAGGGCGGGAAAGGAAGTGGAACGCCGGCCAAGGGCGGTGCAGATTCTGGACATAAAGGTAAGCAGGATAGAACTGCCCAGGGTCTGGATGGAGGTCACCTGTTCCAAAGGCACCTACATACGTACCCTGTGCCATGATATAGGAAGGCTTTTGGGATGCGGGGGCTGTATGGAGCATCTCACACGTACCAGGGTGGACCGTTTCAGCATTGAGGACAGCCTTACACTGGACCAGCTGGAACAGCTCCGTGACCAGGCAGCTGTGGAGAGCTGCATCCTCCCGGTGGAGGAAGCCCTGCAGTCCTATCCGCCTCTTGGATGTCTGCCGGAAGCAGATTCCCTTTTACACAACGGAAATCCCTGCTTTGCAAGACATCTGGACTGGAGTCAGTCAGACCAGTGGAAGGCCGGGGCTGAGGACGGACAGATGTTCCGTATGTATGACAGTAATCATAGATTCACAGGGGTATACCAGTACCAGAAGGACAGGCACTGGTGGAAGCCCTGGAAGATGTTCCTTATGTAGCTGCCCGCGCAGCGCTGCCGGAACATCTGGAACAGAGGAAAAAACGAGGAAGTGACAGGATGAGGTATATTGCAGACACCACAGAATTTCAGATAGAGGAGCCCACCATCGTGACTTTGGGTAAGTTTGACGGCAGGCACAGAGGCCACCAGAAGTTACTGAGAACCATGATGGAGCTGAAGGAAGCAACTGGGTATCCCACAGCCATTTTCACCTTTGGCACGGCTCCGGGAACAGCAGTCACGGGAAAGCCCCAGACCGTCATCACCACCAACCTGGAGCGCCGGGCCAACATGGAGAAGGTGGGGATTGATTATCTGGTGGAATACCCCTTTACCGAGGAAACACGCCATATGGAGCCGGAAGCCTTTGTAAAGGACATTCTGGCAGGCCGCATGCATGCCAGGGAAATCGTGGTAGGCCCGGACTGCAGCTTTGGCTACAAGGGCGCGGGCAGTGCAGAGCTGCTCTCTGCCATGGCCCGTGACCTGGGTTACCATCTCCATGTCATAGAAAAGGAAAAGGACCACAGGCGTGACATCAGCAGCACCTATATCCGTGAAGAGCTGGAAAAAGGCAATGTGGAAAAGGCCAACCAGCTGCTGGGCCAGCCCTATGCCATCCACGGGGAAGTAGTGCACGGCAACCACATCGGAGGCAGCCTGTTGGGCTTCCCCACAGCCAATATCCTTCCGCCTCCCATTAAGCGCCTGCCCAGATACGGCGTTTACGTATCACGGGTGCTGGTGGACGGCGTCTACTATAAAGGCGTCACCAATATCGGCAAAAAGCCCACGGTAGGAGGAGAATACCCCGCAGGCGTGGAGACCTATATCTTTGGCCTGGAAGGCGACATCTACGGTAAAAATATAGAAGTCCAGCTCCTGGCCTTCGACCGCCCGGAACAAAAATTCACCTCCTTTGAGGAACTGAAGGAGCGGATTGAGAAGGATAAAGAGTTTGCCAATGCATATTATGAAAACCATCCGGAGATGATTGCACAGGGGTGAGACGGGAGACGCCCTCATGCTAAATTTACTCCCGCCAAATTTATTTTTTCGCACTTTACAACCCCACCCATTTATGCTATACTAAGTCGGTATGAAATAACGCCGATGCCCGGTTACCTGGTGACTCCAGCCGGCAGCCTGGTTTTTGGTGAGATGAATAATATTAAGGAGGAAACACCATGATTTCAAAGGAAAAGAAAGCACAGATTATCGCAGAGTATGGCCGTAAGCCAGGGGACACAGGTTCACCTGAGGTTCAGATTGCCATTCTGACAGAGAGAATCACAGAACTGACCGAACATCTGAAGCAGAATCCAAAGGATCATCACTCCAGAAGAGGTCTTCTGATGATGGTTGGACAGAGAAGAGGTCTTCTTGATTACTTAAAGAAGACAGACCTGGAAGGATATCGTGCATTAATCGAGAAGCTTGGTATCAGAAAGTAATTCTGAAGATTAGGGTGGAGGGAACTCCACCCTATATTTGCTTATCATGGAGAGGAAGAAGCGGTGTGGGCGGCAGAGGTATCACTCCGAGACCGCTGATGTACCTGCAGGATTGGGGATTCTGCAGGCAGATCAGTAGTTTCGGCGTCTTCTGCCCCGGGGGATGCCAATGAAATCGGACATGCCCCAACCATACCGGTAACATTTATTATTTTTTTATTGTAAAGGAGATACCAGTATGTTTAAAAGTTTTAGTATGGATTTGGCAGGACGCAAGCTGACTGTTGAGGTTGGCCGTGTGGCTGCCCAGGCAAGCGGTGCTGCATTCATGCACTATGGCGATACGGTGGTGCTTTCCACGGCAACCGCGTCATCCAAGCCAAGGGAAGGCATTGATTTCTTCCCGCTCAGTGTGGAATATGAGGAAAAATTATATTCAGTAGGAAAGATACCAGGCGGTTTTAATAAGAGGGAAGGCAAGGCTTCTGAGAACGCTGTCCTGACCTGCCGCGTTATCGACCGCCCCATGCGGCCGCTGTTCCCTAAGGATTACCGCAACGACGTGACCCTTGACAACATCGTAATGTGTGTGGACCCCAACTGCAGCCCTGAGCTGACAGCCATGCTGGGTTCTGCCATTGCAACCAGCATTTCCGATATTCCGTTTGCAGGTCCCTGTGCCACCACGCAGGTGGGTCTGATTGACGGTGAGTTTATTATCAACCCCACTGCTGACCAGAAGCAGGTATCTGACATGGCACTGACCGTTGCTTCCACCAGGGAAAAGGTTATCATGATTGAGGCCGGAGCCAATGAGGTGCCGGAGCAGATTATGATTGACGCCATCTTTAGGGCTCATGAAGTAAACCAGGAAATTATCAAGTTCATCGACACCATCGTGGCTGAGTGCGGTAAGGAAAAGCACACTTACGAGAGCTGCGCAGTGCCGGAAGAGCTGTTTGCCGCCATCAGGGAAATCGTGACTCCTCAGGAAATGGAAGAGGCTGTGTTTACCGATGACAAGCAGACCCGCGAGAAGAATATAGCAGAGATCACAGCAAAGCTGGAAGAGGCATTTGCCGGCAACGAGGAATGGCTTGCCGTCCTGGGCGAGGCTGTTTACCAGTACCAGAAGAAGACGGTCCGCAAGATGATCTTAAAGGATCACAAGCGTCCTGACGGCCGCGCCATCACAGAAATCCGCCACCTGGCCGCAGAGGTTGACCTGCTTCCGAGAGTTCATGGTTCAGGTATGTTTACCCGCGGACAGACACAGATACTCAACGCCTGCACCCTGGCTCCTCTGTCCGAGGCTCAGAAATTAGACGGCCTGGATGAGAATGAGACCAGCAAGCGTTATATGCATCACTATAACTTCCCATCCTTCTCTGTAGGCGAGACAAAGCCAAGCAGAGGACCCGGCCGCCGCGAGATAGGCCATGGCGCCCTGGCGGAGAGGGCATTGATTCCGGTTCTGCCAAGCGCGGAGGAATTCCCATATGCAATCCGTACCGTATCTGAGACCATGGAATCCAACGGTTCCACCTCTCAGGCAAGCATCTGCGCGTCCACCCTTTCACTGATGGCTGCCGGTGTGCCTCTTAAGGAAATGGTGGCTGGTATTTCCTGCGGTCTTGTGACCGGGGATACGGATGACGATTATCTGGTGCTTACAGACATCCAGGGCCTGGAAGATTTTTTTGGCGATATGGATTTTAAGGTGGGCGGAACCAAGAATGGTATTACTGCCATCCAGATGGATATTAAGATTCATGGACTGACACGGCCTATTATCGAGGAAGCTATTGCCAGGACCAGAGAAGCCAGAATGTATATTCTGGACAATGTAATGAGGCCTGTCATCTCAGAGCCAAGGAAGCATTTAAGCCCATATGCCCCGAAGATTAAGCAGATTACCATCGATCCGCAGAAGATTGGCGATGTGGTAGGAAAGCAGGGCAAGGTTATCAACAAGATTATTGAGGAGACCGGTGTTAAGATTGACATTACGGACGACGGTGCTGTAAATGTATGCGGCACGGACGAGGCTATGATTGATAAGGCCATCCAGATTATTACCGGAATCGTTACAGATATTGAGGCGGGCATGATATTTAACGGCAAAGTGGTGCGTATCATGAACTTCGGCGCATTTGTAGAGCTGGCCCCCAATAAGGATGGTATGATTCATATTTCCAAGCTGTCTGATAAGCGCGTTGGCAAGGTGGAGGATGTTGTGAATATCGGCGATGAGGTTACTGTAAAGGTAACTGAGGTCGATAAGATGGGCAGAATCAACCTGACCATGAGACCAAGCGACTTGGCAGAGAATAAGACTGCTGCCAGGACAGAGGAAAAATAAATTGCCCGGTAGAGGGCAGAATTAAAGAGGAGATAAGTTTATGAGAAACATGAAGAGAAATTTTGCGGTATTGGCCGCAACCGTTATGGCTGTGTGCAGCATTGCACTGACAGGATGCCAGCAGAAGCTGGAACCGGCAGACCAGGTAGTGGGAGCACTGTATGAGCTGTCTGTTAAGGAAAATGCGACTCCTATGAAGGATTTGCTGGGATTTGCTTCTGAGGAAGATGTAAAGACCGCCCTGATGGATGATTCCGCTGAGACAGACCTGGTTTCCATGTTCAAGTCAGAATTTGAGGCTGCAGGCATTGAGTTCTCTGACGAAGAGGTAGAGGAAATGTCCAATGCCCTTCAGGGACTGATTGACAAGCTGGATTACAGCACCGAGATCACAGACCAGAGCAAGGACGAGACCACCGTACTTCTGAAGGTTAAGAGCTATTCCATGACCGATATGCAGAATATCATGGTAGACGTTATGACCGATATGCAGAACAACATCGACGAAGACACAGCAGCAGCTATCATGGCCGGTGATGAGGATGCCCTTCAGAAGCTGATGCAGGATGCTGTAAAGCAGTATATGACAAAGATTGGCGAGATGGAGCCATCAGAAGAGATGACTGAGCTGACCATCAAGTGCCAGAGAGTCAAGGTGGATGTAAGCGGCAAGGAAAAGATTGCCTGGATGCCTCAGGACTTAAGCAAGTTCTCTGATGAGGTAAACAACGCAACCTTCAAATAGGTAAGAAGAAAGGGACAGTGCCTGTGAAAACAGGCATTGTCTTTTTTCAACCTTCGGTATATAATGGTTTTTGAGTTATCAGATTGAGAAGAATATAGGAGACTTTAACATGAGCAGAGTAAGGACAAGGTATGCACCCAGCCCCACAGGCAGGATGCATGTGGGAAATTTAAGGACGGCATTGTATGCCTATCTCATAGCAAAGCATGAGGGAGGGGATTTCCTTCTCCGTATTGAAGATACAGACCAGGAACGTTTCGTGGAAGGGGCAGTGGAGATCATATACCAGACCCTGAAGGACACGGGCCTGATTCATGACGAAGGACCTGACAAGGACGGCGGATGCGGCCCCTATGTCCAGAGTGAGCGCCAGGCATCCGGCATTTACCTGGAATACGCAAAAAAGCTGGTGGAAAAAGGAGAGGCTTATTACTGCTTCTGTACACCGGAGCGTCTGGCTTCCCTTAAGACAACTGTAAATGGAGAGGAAATCATGACATATGACAAGCACTGTCTCCATTTATCCAAAGAAGAGGTGGAAGCCAACCTGGCAGCAGGTATGCCCTATGTCATCCGCCAGAACAATCCCGCCACGGGAACCACCACGTTCCAGGACGAGATTTACGGGGATATCACGGTGGACAACTCCGAGCTGGATGATATGGTCCTCATCAAGTCAGACGGATACCCCACCTATAATTTCGCAAATGTGGTGGACGACCACCTGATGGGAATTACCCATGTGGTAAGGGGAAATGAATATCTGTCCTCATCACCCAAGTACAACAGGCTTTATGCCGCCTTCGGGTGGGATGTGCCGGTCTATGTACACTGTCCGCTGATTACAGATGAGAGCCATCATAAGCTGAGCAAGAGAAGCGGACATTCCTCCTTTGAGGACCTTTTGGAGCAGGGCTTTATCTCCCAGGCCGTGGTGAACTACGTGGCTCTTTTGGGCTGGTCACCGGAGGACAATCGGGAAATATTCTCCCTGGAGGAGATGGTAAAGGAATTTGATTACCACCGCATGAGCAAATCCCCTGCTGTGTTTGATATGACAAAGCTTAAGTGGATGAACGGCGAATATATGAAGGCAATGGATTTTGATACCTTCTACGGGATGGCTGAGCCATATCTGAAGGCAGCTGTCAGCAGGGATTTGGATCTCAGGAAGATAGCTGCCATGGTCAAGACAAGGATTGAAGTGTTCCCCGACATTGCGGACCATGTGGATTTCTTTGAGGCCCTTCCGGAATACGATACGGCCATGTACACCCATAAGAAGATGAAAACCAATGCAGAGACTTCACTTAAGGTTTTAACGGATGTGCTGCCTCTTTTGGAAGCACAGGATGATTTTACCAACGATGCCCTTTACGGTGTCCTTTCAAAATATGTGGAGGACACTGGGGTTAAGACCGGCTTTGTGATGTGGCCCATCCGCACCGCTGTTTCAGGTAAGCAGATGACGCCGGCCGGAGCCACGGAAATCATGGAAGTTCTGGGCAAAGAAGAGTCCCTGGCCAGAATCCGCAAAGGGATACAGATGCTTGAGGCATAGGAATCTAGTAAATGGCATTTAACGACGCACAAAAAACGGCAATCCGGCACAGGGAAGGTCCTATGCTGGTTTTGGCAGGACCCGGTTCCGGCAAGACGACAGTCATCACCAACCGGGTCCGTTATCTTACGGAAAAAGCAGGCGTGGATCCCTCCCATATTCTGGTAATCACATTTACCAGGGCAGCGGCCAGGGAAATGAAGGAGCGCTATGAACAGATTGCACAGGCAGGATGCAGCCGGGTTTCCTTCGGGACCTTTCATTCTGTCTTTTTTCTGATTCTCAAACTGGCTTACCGGTATAAGGCCGCAGACATTGTAAGGGAAGAACAGCGCATTCAGTACATGAAGGAAATGCTGGTAAAATGCGATTTGGAAGTTGAGGATGAAGGGGAGTTCATATCCTCTGTGCTCAGTGAAATCAGCATGGTGAAGGGCGAACTCATGGACATGGACCATTATTATGCAAAAAACTGTTCTGAGGATATGTTCAGACAGCTGTACCGGGGCTATGAAGCACGGCTGAGACAGAACCGGCTGCTGGATTTTGACGACATGCTGGTGATGTGCTATGAGCTGTTTAAGGAAAGAAAAGATATACTGTCTGCATGGCAGGACAAATACAGGTACATATTAATTGATGAGTTCCAGGATATAAACCGGATTCAGTATGAGATTGTGAAAATGCTGGCTCTTCCCGGAAACAACCTGTTCATCGTCGGGGATGACGACCAGTCCATTTACCGGTTCCGCGGGGCAAAGCCGGAGCTGATGCTGGGCTTTGAGCGGGATTATCCCGATGCAAAAAAGATTCTCCTGGACACCAATTACCGGTGCAGCCGCCAGATTGTGGAGGCTGCGGGGCGGGTTATCTCACACAACAGGACCCGTTTTCCAAAGGAGATCAAGGCGGCAAGAGGGAACGGACATCCGGTCATCATAAAGGCATGGCAGGAACCTATGGACGAAACTCTGGGAATCGTCACGGAAATACGTGACTATGCCTCCATGGGTATCTCCTACAATGACATGGCGGTGCTCTACCGGACCAACGTGGGGCCGCGGCTGCTGATTTCCAAGCTCATGGAATACAACATACCTTTTTACATGAGGGATGCGGTGCCAAATCTGTATGAGCACTGGATAGCCGGAAATGTAATCTCCTATATCCGGGCCGCATTAGGAGATCTGAGCCGTTCCAATGTGCTTCAAATCATCAACCGTCCCAAGCGCTACGTCAGCCGGGATGCCCTGGAGGGCCAGCAGGTCAGCTGGGAGTCGGTGAAATCCTTTTACCAGGATAAGAACTGGATGATGGACCGGATTGAGCAGCTGGAATATGATTTGGCGATGTTAAGGAACATGGCTCCGGCTGCAGCTGTCAATTATATCCGGAAGGCAGTGGAGTACGATGAGTATATCCGGGAATATGCCCAGTCCAGAAGGATGAAGCCGGAGGAACTCTTTGAGGTACTGGACCAGCTTCAGGAGAGCGCAGCCGGCTTTAAGACGTATGAACACTGGTTTATCCATATGGAGGAATACAAGGAACAGCTTAAGAAACAGGCGGCAGACAGGGATGCGCAGCGCCAGGGCGTCAGCCTTATGACCATGCACAGCGCCAAGGGACTGGAATTCCGGGTGGTCTATATCCTGGATGCCAATGAAGGCGTCACGCCCCATCACAAGGCGGTTCTGGATCCGGATGTGGAGGAAGAACGCAGAATGTTCTATGTGGCTATGACAAGGGCAAAGGAGAGGCTCCATATTTACCATGTGAAGGAGCGGTACCGCAAGAAACAGGCAATATCAAGGTTTGCAGAGGAGGCAGAGGGATGAATGAAACGGGGCTGGTCCAGATCTATTGCGGAGATGGAAAGGGAAAGACCACGGCAGCTATAGGTGCGGCTGTGCGGGCTGCCGGACGGGGATACCGGGTACTGGTGGCCAGGCTGCTTAAGACGGATGATTCGGGGGAGGTCAATGGCCTGGTCCATATACCCGGCATTACAGTGCTGCCCTGCGACCAGAACTTCGGTTTTTCCTGGAACATGACCCAGTCCCAGCGGAAGGCAGCTGCACTGTATTATGACCACTGTCTACTGACGGCCTGGAACATGGCCCTGGGGGCGGGCGGGGAGGAACCATATGACATGCTGGTGCTGGATGAAGCCATTGGAGCCTGCAATCTGGGGTTTGTGGACGAGTCCGGGCTGATAAAGGCCCTTAAAGAAAAACCGGCTTCCCTGGAGGTCATCCTCACAGGGCGCTGTCCCTCAGAGGCCCTGCAGGAGCAGGCGGACTATATCACAGAGATGGTTATGAGGCGCCATCCCTACGAGAGGGGAATCGGAGCAAGGGAAGGAATCGAATATTAGAGAATATGTTCTTGCATTTTCAGGGTGAGTCTGATAGAGTGTAAGAGAAAAGAAACAAGCCTAAATTTAAGGAAATAAGAGAGGAATCAGGATATGGCAGATGAGAAAGAGCTGAATGAAGAAGAGCAGGAGATGACAGTGACCCTTACTCTGGATGATGATACAGAAGTGGAGTGCGTGGTGCTGACCGTTTTTAACGCGGGAGAGCACGAATACATTGCCCTTCTGCCTATGGAGGGCGCTGACTCAGAGGAAGGCGAGGTATATCTGTACCGCTATAGCGAGACTGAGGACGGAACCCCTAACCTGGACAATATCGAGGATGACGATGAGTACGAAATCGTGGCTGAAGCATTTGACGAACTTCTGGATGCCCAGGAATACGACGAGCTGGTTGGTGAGGACGAGGAAGAATAATCTGGATAATTAAGATACAGGTGAATGGCTCCGGGAGAAATCCCGGAGCTTTTCCTTTATTCTCCGGTGAAACGTTTCGACGGTGCTGTTTCTGCGAGAATTCTCCCGCCGTCTGAACAGCTGCCCCTTAGTTGTGAAACTTGTGTGAAATGATGGAAATATTCCTTGATTTTTGTTAAAATAATTTCTATAAAAGAATGAAAAAAGGCCAGATTATATGTAAGGAGGCAGTATCATGGATACACTTAAGATATTAGTAGTGGACGACGAAGCCAGAATGAGAAAGCTGGTAAAGGATTTTCTCACCAATAAAGGGTTTGCAGTCATAGAGGCAGGCGACGGCGAGGAGGCAGTGGACGTATTCTTTGCGCAAAAGGACATTGCACTGGTTCTTCTGGATGTAATGATGCCGAAAATGGACGGCTGGGAAGTTCTGAGGACCATCCGCAAATATTCCCAGGTACCGGTTATCATGCTGACAGCCAGAAGCGAGGAGCGTGACGAGCTCCAGGGCTTTTCCCTGGGAGTGGACGAGTATATATCAAAGCCCTTCAGCCCCAAGATTCTGGTGGCACGGGTGGAGGCCATTCTTAGGAGGACCAATGTGGCCTCTACGGACAGCGTGAATGTGGGAGGAATCTGCATTGATAAGGCGGCCCATCAGGTCACCATTGACGGACAGGAGATTGATCTGAGCTTTAAGGAGTTTGAGCTTCTCACCTACTTTGTGGAAAATCAGGGAATCGCCCTTTCCAGGGAAAAGATTCTGAATAATGTGTGGAATTATGACTACTTTGGAGATGCCCGTACCATAGACACCCATGTAAAGAAGCTGCGCAGCAAAATGGGGGAAAAAGGAGAATATATCAAGACCATATGGGGCATGGGCTATAAATTTGAGGTGAGCGAAGGATGAAGCATTCCATAAGAGTAAAATTCACCATGATATTCATTGGTCTGATGGCAGCAGTGCTGGTCAGCATGTGGGCGGTGAACAGCTTTTTTCTGGAGAGCTTCTATACCAAACAAAAGCTGCAGCTTTTGGAAAATGCCTATGAAAATCTGAATGCCATTGCTGTGGACAAGGAGTTCCTGGGCGAGAATATCACGGAAGATTTGCAGAGCCTGTACTCAAACGACGGGGAGCAGACAGAAGCCAGCCGTCTCTTGCGGCTCATGAACGACAAATATAATACGACCATCGTGATTCAGGACAGCATTACCGGAGAGCTGATTCCGCTGGCAAAGGACGGAAAATTCCTGGCAGATGCTCTCCACCGCTATATATTAGGAATCATCGACCCCAGGACGGAGACCCTGATATCCCAGGACGACCATCAGGTGCAGAAGATATATGACAGACGGTCACAGGGATATTACCTCCAGAGCTGGGGTTTTTTTGACGATAACAGAACCATGTTTATCATGTCCATGCCCCTGGCCAGCATTCACGACAGCGTAAGCATATCCAATGAGTTCCTGGCTTATGTGGGACTTGCTGCCCTTGTGCTGGGAAGCGCCCTCATGTACTATGCAACCAAAAAGGTGGTGTCGCCCATACGTTCCCTTGCAGCGCTGTCCGCCCGAATGTCGGAGCTGGATTTTGAGGCGCGCTACACAGGGGATTCGGAGGATGAGATTGGAGTTCTGGGCCACAGCATGAATACATTGTCGGAACGGCTTAAGGATACCATTGGTGAGCTTAAGACAGCCAATAACGAGCTGCAAAAGGACATTGAGGAAAAGATAAAAATTGATGAAACCCGCAAGGAGTTTATTGCCAATGTGTCCCATGAGCTTAAGACCCCCATTGCCCTGATACAGGGATATGCAGAGGGGCTGACTGAGGGCATGGCGGAGGATGAGGACAGCCGGAATTACTACTGTGAGGTCATCATGGACGAAGCCGGAAAGATGAATAAGATGGTGAAGCAGCTCCTGACCCTGACCGCCCTGGAATTCGGCAACGACATGCCTGTGATGGAACGGTTTGATATCACAGCCCTGATCCGCGGCATCCTGGCATCAGCCGGCATTCTGCTGCAGCAAAAGGAGGCCCGGGTTGTATTTGAACAGAAGGAGCCTGTATGGGTGTGGGCGGATGAGTTTAAGATAGAGGAGGTCATCACCAACTACCTGAACAATGCCATGAATCACCTGGACGGGGAGCGGCAAATTACTATCAGCATATTCAGGGAAGGGGACCAGGTACGCATCACGGTATTTAACACAGGGCAGCATATACCCGAGGAGGATCTGGATAATCTTTGGACCAAGTTCTACAAAGTGGATAAGGCAAGGACCAGGGAATACGGAGGCAGCGGCATCGGACTTTCCATTGTCAAGGCAATCATGGATTCACACAACAAATCCTGCGGTGTTGAAAATGTGGACGGGGGGGTGGAGTTCTGGTTTACAGTGGACAGCGGGGTATAAAAATGGCTTAAAATACAGTATTTTACAGTTCTTTTTGACAATTTGGAAATGTGCATAAATTTGGACCGCCGCCAAAATGGATTTTATAACTATTGACAAAATATGAGCATATGCTACAATTAAAAAGTAACTGTTGTCCCCTTGTAAAAAAAATTTTGGAGGTAAGTATGAGAAAAAAGTTAATAGGCGTTATGCTTGCAGCAGCCATGGTGACAGGGCTTGCTGGCTGTGGCAGTTCTTCTGGCACAGGTACGAGCGCAGCGGCAGCTGATACCCAGGCTACCGAGGCTCAGAAGGAAGAGGCAAAGGATGATGCCAAAAAAGAGGATGAAAAAGAGGATTCTGAGGCATCTGACACAGAGGGAGCCAGCGATTTCCACATTGGTATCGTAACCGGTTCCGTATCCCAGTCCGAGGATGACAGGCGTGGCGCTGAGGCGTTCCAGGCTATGTACGGCGAGGACATGGTTAAGCTGGCTATTTATCCGGACAACTTCACGGAGGAGTTAGAGACCACCATCCAGACCATTGTCAACCTTTCTGATGATCCTAAGATGAAAGCAATCATCATGAACCAGTCTGTTCCAGGCACAACCGAGGCTTTCCGTAAGATCAAAGAGACCCGCCCTGACATTCTCTGTATTGCCGGCGAGGGACATGAGGATCTTCCTGAGATTGGCAGCGCAGCTGACCTGGTCTGCAACAACGACTTCGTTGCCCGTGGCTACCTGATCATCCGTACCGCTCATGAACTGGGCTGTGATACGTTTGTACATATTTCCTTCCCGCGTCACATGGCTTATGAGACTATGAGCCGCCGTGTGGCTGTTATGAAGGAAGCCTGCAAGGAATTCGGCATGGAATTCGTACTTGAGACAGCTCCGGATCCAACCTCTGACGTAGGTGTTGCCGGTGCTCAGGCGTACATACTTGAGAAGGTTCCGGAGTGGGTTGAGAAGTACGGCGAGAACGCCGCTTACTTCTGTACAAATGACGCCCATACAGAGCCGCTGTTAAAGCAGCTTATGGAATACGGCGGCTACTTCATCGAAGCAGATCTTCCTTCACCGCTGATGGGTTATCCAGGCGCTCTTGGTATCGATCTGACTGCTGAAGCTGGTGATTTTGATAAGATTCTTGCAAAGGTTGAGTCCACTATCGTTGAAAAAGGCGGAGCTGACCACTTCGGTACATGGGCATATTCCTATGGATATACCACATCTGCCGGCCTTGCACAGCATGCACTGAACGTCCTCAATGGCGAGAGTGAGCTTGATGACATTGATGATATTGCAAAGGCATACCAGGTATTCTCTCCTAAGGCTGAGTGGAATGGTTCCAATTACACCAATGTGGAAACCGGCGTTAAGTTAGACAATGTGTTCCTGGTATATCAGGATACCTATATCATGGGCGATCCAGGACATTTCATGGGTTCTACTAAGATTGAGGTTCCAGAGAAATACTTCACCATCAAGTAAGACACTTACTAATAAAAATAAGTACGGAGAACAGTGGGGAGGGGTTTCTCTCCCCCCTGTTGTGTTAGGTGGGCATAATATGATGAATAACAACACTCCCTTATTGGAGATGCGCAATATCAAGAAGGATTTTTTTGGCAATCAGGTCTTGACTGATATTAACTTTACACTGAATGCCGGCGAGGTACTGGGTCTTGTCGGTGAAAATGGTGCCGGTAAAAGTACATTGATGAAACTCCTTTTTGGAATGGATGTGATTAGGGAAACCGGCGGATATGGCGGAGACGTCCTGATTAATGGCGAGAAGGTCAGCTTCTCAACACCCTTTGATGCATTGGAGGCCGGAATCGGCATGGTGCATCAGGAATTTTCATTAATACCGGGATTCACGGCAACAGATAATATACTGCTCAACCGTGAACCAAAGAAAAAGAATATAATCTCGGAAATTTTCGGTGACAGATTAGATACCCTTGATTATAAGGAGATGGCCGAACGTTCTGAGCAGGCTATTGATAAGATGGGCGTTAAGATTGACGCCAAAATGGTTATCAGCGATATGCCCGTGGGTCATAAGCAGTTTACTGAGATCGCGAGAGAGCTCAGCAAGGATAATCTGAAACTGCTGATACTGGATGAGCCGACGGCTGTTCTGACGGAAAAAGAGGCAGAGGCACTGCTGGATTCCATCCGCGGCATGGCTGCCAAAGGCATTGCCGTGATTTTCATTACACACCGGCTTCATGAGATTCTGACAGTCTGTGACAAGGTGGTTATCATGCGGGACGGCTACGTTGTAAAGGACGTGCCTGCAAAGGAAACGGATGTTGCGGATATTACAAAGTGGATGGTGGGAAGAAATATCCAGACCACGGCCAGGGCGGATATCCGGATTAATCCGGATGCAAAGAATATCATGTCTATCCGCAATCTCTGGGTGGATATGTCAGGTGAGACAGTGCGCAATGTAGATCTTGATATCAAGGAAGGCGAGATTCTTGGTATAGGCGGACTGGCCGGTCAGGGAAAGCTGGGCATTCCAAACGGAATCATGGGGCTGTGCGAGGCGGGCGGCAAAGTGGAATTTGACGGCAAGCCCATTCCTCTTAACAACCCAAGAAAATGTCTGGACGCCTCTCTGGCCTTTGTTTCTGAGGACAGAAGGGACGTGGGACTCCTTCTCGATGAAACCCTTGAGTGGAATATTGCATTTTCAGCCATGCAGATTCATGATAAATTCCTCAAGAAATACCTTGGAGGAATGATTACCTGGAGAGATGAAAAGGCAATCCACGAAGTGACCCAAAAATACATAGACGAGCTAAAGATAAAATGCACCAGCTCCAAGCAAAAGGCAAAGGAGCTTTCCGGTGGAAACCAGCAGAAAGTGTGTCTGGCAAAGGCCTTTGCACTTGAACCTAAATTCCTGTTTGTATCCGAGCCTACGAGAGGTATTGATGTGGGCGCGAAATCATTGGTACTGGATGCTCTTAAGCAGTTCAACAAGGAGCATGGAGTTACCGTTGTCATGATTTCCTCTGAGCTGGAGGAACTGAGGACCACGTGTGACCGTATTGCCATTGTTTCGGGCGGTAAGATTGCTGGAATCCTGCCGGCGACCGAATCTTCAGAAGAATTCGGTATGCTCATGGTCAGCCAGGTTAAATAAGGGGGGAGACAGCATGGGAAAAATACAAGATAGTACAATAAATCCTGGGAAGAAGACGAAAATCAGGGAATTGATTGACAACTTCGGTCTGCCGAGGCTGATCATTGCCGGATTTCTTTTGGCGCTCTTCATTCTGGCGCCAATCGTCGGAGCGGATCTTCCCACACAGATAACCAACACGATTAACCGTTTCAGCTGGAATGCCGTCCTGGTACTGGCAATGGTGCCCATGGTGCATTCGGGCTGCGGGCTTAATTTCGGCCTTCCGTTAGGCATTATCTCCGGTCTTCTGGGTGCGACCATGTCCATTCAGTTTGGCTTTACCGGACCTGTCAGCTTTTTCATGGCTATTCTGATAGCTACTCCGTTTGCGCTGATCTTTGGCGGCGGCTACGGCTGGCTGCTCAACAAGATTAAAGGCGGCGAGATGATGATTGCCACTTATGTGGGCTTTTCATCCGTATCCTTTATGTGTATGATGTGGCTTTTACTGCCATACAGCAGTCCCACCATGGTTTGGGGATTGTCAGGCAAAGGCCTTCGTACAACAATCTCACTGGAGGGTTTTTACGATAAGGCATTGGCCAATTTCCTGCAGATTAATATCGGTAAGATTTCCATACCTACAGGCAGCCTCCTGTTCTTTGCCTTTCTTGCCTTCCTTATGTGGGCGTTCCTTCACACCAAGACCGGTACTGCCATGACAGCAGTGGGCTCCAATCCCAATTTTGCCAGGGCATCCGGCATCAATATTGATAAGACGAGAATGCTTTCCGTCATCATGTCTACCTGGCTTGCCGCGGTGGGCATCCTGATGTATGAGCAGGGTTTCGGCTTTATCCAGCTTTACATGGCGCCCTTCTATATGGCGCTTCCGGCAGTGTCTGCAATCCTGATTGGAGGCGCTTCAGTCAATAAGGCATCCATTACCAATGTAATCATAGGTACGTTCCTGTTCCAGGGCATTGTTACCATGACCCCAACGGTAATGAATTCCATGATTCATATGGATATGAGCGAGGTTATCCGTATCGTTGTTTCCAATGGTATGATTCTTTATGCTCTGACCAGAAAGACGGAGGGATCAAAATGAGTAAAAAACAGAAAAATAACGGCAGTAATAGCATTCTCGAACTAGTTCGGAATAACTCTGTGCCGCTGATGTTTATCATTATCTGCGCCGTCTGCATTCCGATATCCGGTTTTTCTCCGGGGTATCTGCTCAATGAGATTGTCACCAGATTGGGCAGGAATGCCTTCCTGATCCTGAGCCTGCTGATTCCCATTATGGCCGGCATGGGACTTAACTTCGGTATGACTCTGGGCGCTATGGCAGGTGAAATCGGCCTTATCTTTGTGGCCGACTGGCAGATATGGGGAATACCCGGCATTATCCTTGCCATGATCATTTCCATACCGATTTCCATTCTGCTGGGCCTTTTCTGCGGTAAGATGCTCAACATGGCCAAAGGCAGGGAGATGGTTACCAGCTATATCATCAGCTTCTTCATGAATGGTCTGTATCAGCTGGTGGTTCTGTACATGATGGGTTCCATTATTCCGATTATCCATTCCTCCATTAAGCTGCCAAGAGGTTATGGTGTCCGCAACACGGTCAGCCTTCTTCATATGAGGCAGTATCTGGACAATCTTCTGGCCATCCATATCGGAGGTGTCAAGATTCCGGTACTGACCCTTATTATCATTGCCCTGCTGTGTTTGTTTATCATATGGTTCCGCAAGACAAAGCTGGGCCAGGACATGCGTGCCGTTGGCCAGGATATGGATGTAGCCGGTGACGCAGGCATCAAGGTGGAGAGGACCCGTATTATCGCCATTATCATGTCAACGGTTTTCGCCGGACTTGGCATGGTTATCTACCTGCAGAATATGGGCAATATTTCCACCTACAGTTCCCATACACAGATTGGTATGTTCTGTATCGCAGCCCTGCTTGTGGGCGGAGCCTCTGTTGACAGGGCGTCCATTGGCAACGTATTCCTTGGAGTCATCCTGTTCCACCTGATGTTCATTGTGGCGCCCAAAGCAGGCGCAACCATTACCGGTGATTCCATGATTGGTGAGTATTTCCGTGTATTCATCTCCTATGGTGTTATCACCGTTGCTCTTATCATGTATGAGACGAAAAAACGAAGAGCTAAGGGCAAGGCTGGTCAGATGCTGCAGCTTGCACAGAGTGAGGAGGGGGAGAATTGAGAGCGAAACGTACCATTCTATTCAGAATAGGAGCAATCCTACTCCTGCTCATTATCGCAGGTATTATGATGGTCATTGGCCGCGGACATACGGTGTATATAGATAATAAGTCCATTGATTATAATGGTCAGACCTATACCACACCTTATAAGGTAGTGGTGTATGTGGACGGTGAACAGGTAGCAAAACTCCGGGATAAGGAGAGAGGCATGGCTACCTGTATTGGCCAGACCTTTAAAATGACTCTGGAAATTACTCAGGAAAAAGGCGGAAGCGAAGAGATGGTCGATGTGACCGTTTCCCTGCCGCATCATATGGACGGCATTGCCATCAACCTGCCGGCGTATATGGCCGGGCTTCCTGAGGAAGCATACCTGTCCGAGTTCCAGGTTGCGCCGGAGGTGGTTGAAGAGGAGAGCGAATCATCATCCGATGAAATTCCGGTTGACGGAATTCCGGCAGAAGGGATACCTTCAGATATATAACTGTTATATAACTGTTATATAACTGTTATATAACTGTAACAGGCACAGTCTGTAAGTGCTATACCGCTGCCGATAAAACCATGAAGTTGATTGATACAGCCCGTGCGAATGCATGGGCTGTATTGTGTAAAAAAGTGTGTAAAAGAGGTGTGTAAAAAAAGTTGTAAATTATTGTTGACATTTGTCGAAACATCTGGTAAGATATCTCTTGCGCTGCGGTGAGTACCAAAAGCGCAAGAGAATAAGAAATAAAAAAATGAAAAAAGTTGTTGACAAACACAAGCGACTGTGATAAGATATAAAAGTTGCTGCTGAACAAGCCAACAACAAAGAACCTTGATAATTGAAGATTAGACAGTATGTAAAACCCTGAAAATTCTAAAAACAAAAGGTCTGGTTTAGACCTTTGGATTTGAGAAAATTCAGAACAAAACCAAGTAATGAAGGTTAAAGATAACTAGCCAAGCTAAGTAGTCTGAAACCTGGAATCAACTTTTAAACATGAGAGTTTGATCCTGGCTCAGGATGAACGCTGGCGGCGTGCCTAACACATGCAAGTCGAACGAAGCAATTAAAATGAAGTTTTCGGATGGATTTTTAATTGACTGAGTGGCGGACGGGTGAGTAACGCGTGGATAACCTGCCTCACACTGGGGGATAACAGTTAGAAATGACTGCTAATACCGCATAAGCGCACAGTGCCGCATGGTACAGTGTGAAAAACTCCGGTGGTGTGAGATGGATCCGCGTCTGATTAGCCAGTTGGCGGGGTAACGGCCCACCAAAGCGACGATCAGTAGCCGACCTGAGAGGGTGACCGGCCACATTGGGACTGAGACACGGCCCAAACTCCTACGGGAGGCAGCAGTGGGGAATATTGCACAATGGGCGAAAGCCTGATGCAGCGACGCCGCGTGAGTGAAGAAGTATTTCGGTATGTAAAGCTCTATCAGCAGGGAAGAAAATGACGGTACCTGACTAAGAAGCCCCGGCTAACTACGTGCCAGCAGCCGCGGTAATACGTAGGGGGCAAGCGTTATCCGGATTTACTGGGTGTAAAGGGAGCGTAGACGGCGAAGCAAGTCTGAAGTGAAAACCCAGGGCTCAACCCTGGGACTGCTTTGGAAACTGTTTTGCTAGAGTGTCGGAGAGGTAAGTGGAATTCCTAGTGTAGCGGTGAAATGCGTAGATATTAGGAGGAACACCAGTGGCGAAGGCGGCTTACTGGACGATAACTGACGTTGAGGCTCGAAAGCGTGGGGAGCAAACAGGATTAGATACCCTGGTAGTCCACGCCGTAAACGATGAATGCTAGGTGTTGGGGGGCAAAGCCCTTCGGTGCCGTCGCAAACGCAGTAAGCATTCCACCTGGGGAGTACGTTCGCAAGAATGAAACTCAAAGGAATTGACGGGGACCCGCACAAGCGGTGGAGCATGTGGTTTAATTCGAAGCAACGCGAAGAACCTTACCAAGTCTTGACATCCTCTTGACCGGCGTGTAACGGCGCCTTCCCTTCGGGGCAAGAGAGACAGGTGGTGCATGGTTGTCGTCAGCTCGTGTCGTGAGATGTTGGGTTAAGTCCCGCAACGAGCGCAACCCTTATCCTTAGTAGCCAGCAGGTAAAGCTGGGCACTCTAGGGAGACTGCCAGGGATAACCTGGAGGAAGGTGGGGATGACGTCAAATCATCATGCCCCTTATGATTTGGGCTACACACGTGCTACAATGGCGTAAACAAAGGGAAGCAAGACAGTGATGTGGAGCAAATCCCAAAAATAACGTCCCAGTTCGGACTGTAGTCTGCAACCCGACTACACGAAGCTGGAATCGCTAGTAATCGCGAATCAGAATGTCGCGGTGAATACGTTCCCGGGTCTTGTACACACCGCCCGTCACACCATGGGAGTCAGCAACGCCCGAAGTCAGTGACCCAACTCGCAAGAGAGGGAGCTGCCGAAGGCGGGGCAGGTAACTGGGGTGAAGTCGTAACAAGGTAGCCGTATCGGAAGGTGCGGCTGGATCACCTCCTTTCTAAGGAAGAAGAAGTAAGGGTTTTATATACTGTCTAGTGTTCAATGAAAAGGACACAAAGAATTTCTGGTGCCGATGCGCTTAGGGGAAACACCCGTACCCATCCCGAACACGATGGTTAAGACCTAAGCGGCCGATGGTACTATGCTGGAGACGGCATGGGAGAGCAGGTGGGTGCCAGATTTCTATGGGGGTGTAGCTCAGTTGGGAGAGCACCTGCCTTGCAAGCAGGGGGTCAAGAGTTCGAATCTCTCCATCTCCATTTGCTGAAGTAACCAAAAGGAAGAAGCTTATGCTTAAAACCTCAGAGGAAACGGAAGCATACCATATGTACCTTGAAAACCGCATATTGAATAAAAATGAATTGTATATTCTAAATCAGAATATCAAGACATCCGAGGCCATACAAGAGATTGTATGGAAAAACAAACTTGTAAATGCGAAAGCGTTTATGAAAACCTAGAACCAAAGCGTCCAACGCTATGGACGTTTAGAGGACCCGCAGCAACCCGCGGCGGGAAATCATTTGGTTAAGCTATAAAGAGCGCAGGGTGGATGCCTTGGCACTAAGAGCCGATGAAAGACGTGATAAGCTGCGAAAAGCTTCGGGGAGGAGCAAATATCCTTTGATCCGGAGATATCTGAATGGGGAAACCCGGCTGAGCAAACCTCAGTCACTGCATGGTGAATCCATAGCCATGCAGAGGGAACCCGGTGAACTGAAACATCTAAGTAGCCGGAGGAAGAGAAAGAAACATCGATTCCCAAAGTAGCGGCGAGCGAAATGGGAAGAGCCCAAACCAGCGTGCGTGCATGCTGGGGTTATGGACTGCAAACGTGAACCGATTTGTTAGTGGAACTGTCTGGGAAGTCAGGCCAGAGAGGGTGAAAGCCCCGTACACGAAAACAATAGGAAGCAGCAGGATCCAGAGTACCACGAGACACGAGAAACCTTGTGGGAAGTCGGAGGGACCACCCTCCAAGGCTAAATACTCCTTAGTGACCGATAGCGCATAGTACTGTGAAGGAAAGGTGAAAAGGACCCCGGGAGGGGAGTGAAAAAGAACCTGAAACCCTGTGTTTACAAGCTGTGGAAGCACGTTAAGGTGCGACCGCGTACTTTTTGTAGAACGGTCCGGCGAGTTGCCGGTACTGGCAAGGTTAAGAGCTTAAGGCTCGGAGCCGAAGGGAAACCAAGTCTCAAATGGGCGTCAAGTCAGTACAGGCAGACCCGAAACCGGGTGACCTATCCATGTCCAGGTTGAAGCGGAAGTAAAATTCCGTGGAGGACCGGATCCACATCCGTTGAAAAGGGTGGGAATGAGGTGTGGATAGGGGAGAAATTCCAATCGAACCCGGAGATAGCTGGTTCTCCTCGAAATAGCTTTAGGGCTAGCCTCATATTAGTTTAGCGGAGGTAGAGCACTGAATTCCTAAGGGGGCGTCAAAGCTTACCAAGGGATATCAAACTCCGAATGCCGCATAAATGATGTATGGGAGTCAGACTGCACGAGATAAGTTGGGTAGTCAAAAGGGAAAGAGCCCAGACCTACAGCTAAGGTCCCAAAGTGTGTGTTAAGTGGAAAAGGATGTGGGATTTCAAAGACAACTAGGATGTTGGCTCAGAAGCAGCCACACATTCAAAGAGTGCGTAATAGCTCACTAGTCGAGAGGTCCTGCGCCGAAAATGTCCGGGGCTGAAACACAACACCGAAGCTTAGGAATGTATGTAAGTACATTGGTAGAGGAGCATTCTTAGTGCGGAGAAGCGGTACCGATAAGGAGCCGTGGAGCGTTAAGAAGAGAGAATGCCGGAATGAGTAGCGAGATGGAGGTGGGAATCCTCCAGGCCGAATATCCAAGGTTTCCAGAGTAAAGCTGATCTGCTCTGGGTAAGTCGGGGCCTAAGGCGAGGCTGAGAGGCGTAGTCGATGGACAACAGGTTGAAATTCCTGTACCATGTATCATCAGAACTGTGGGGACACAGAAGGACAACACATCCCGGGAATGGGAATACCGGGGCAAGCGAGGTAGGAGTACGGTTGGCAAATCCGCCGTGCAATCCGAAGACGTGACGCGCAGCGAACTAAAGTAGCGAAGTGTGTGATTCCGGCTGTCAAGAAAAGCCGCTATTGTGTGATACATGCCCGTACCGTAAACCGACACAGGTAGATGAGGAGAGAATCCTAAGGCCGGCGGGAGAAGCATTGTTAAGGAACTCGGCAAAATGACCCCGTAACTTCGGGAGAAGGGGTGCCACAGAGATGTGGCCGCAGAGAATAGGCTCAAGCAACTGTTTAGCAAAAACACAGGTCTATGCAAAACCGTAAGGTGAGGTATATGGGCTGACGCCTGCCCGGTGCTGGAAGGTTAAGAGGAGAGGTTAGCGCAAGCGAAGCTTTGAATTTAAGCCCCAGTAAACGGCGGCCGTAACTATAACGGTCCTAAGGTAGCGAAATTCCTTGTCGGGTAAGTTCCGACCCGCACGAAAGGCGTAATGATTTGAGCGCTGTCTCAACAATGCACCCGGTGAAATTGAAATACCAGTGAAGATGCTGGTTACCTGCGCCAGGACGGAAAGACCCCATGGAGCTTTACTCCAGTTTGATACTGGGATTCGGTATTGCATGTACAGGATAGGTGGGAGGCTTTGAAACATGGACGCCAGTCTGTGTGGAGCCAATGTTGGGATACCACCCTTGCGATATTGGGTTTCTAACCTGCGCCCGTGACCCGGGCGGGGGACAATGTCAGGCGGGGAGTTTGACTGGGGCGGTCGCCTCCGAAAGGGTATCGGAGGCGCTCAAAGGTTCCCTCAGGATGGTTGGAAACCATCCAAAGAGTGCAAAGGCATAAGGGAGCTTGACTGCGACACCGACGGGTGGAGCAGGTACGAAAGTAGGACTTAGTGATCCGGTGGTATGAAAGTGGGATTGCCATCGCTCAACGGATAAAAGCTACCCTGGGGATAACAGGCTTATCACTCCCAAGAGTTCACATCGACGGAGTGGTTTGGCACCTCGATGTCGGCTCATCGCATCCTGGGGCTGTAGCAGGTCCCAAGGGTTGGGCTGTTCGCCCATTAAAGCGGTACGCGAGCTGGGTTCAGAACGTCGTGAGACAGTTCGGTCCCTATCCGGCGCGGGCGTAGGATATCTGAGAGGAGCTGTCCTTAGTACGAGAGGACCGGGATGGACAGACCGCTGGTGTACCTGTTGGCTTACCAAGGCCATGGCAGGGTAGCCAAGTCTGGACGGGATAAACGCTGAAGGCATCTAAGCGTGAAGCCCCCCTCAAGATGAGATATCCCATCGCGAAAGCGAGTAAGACCCCTTGAAGACGACGAGGTAGATAGGTTAGAGGTGGAAGTGCAGTAATGTACGGAGCTGACTAATACTAATCGGTCGAGGGCTTATCCAGAAGGTTAAGGGAAAAAGGTTTGTGAAACAATCGGAATTCAATATGTGGTTTTGAGGGTACGTATTATAATTGTATATGTACTAAATGCGCGAGTGGCTCAGGGGTGGAGCACCACCTTGCCAAGGTGGGGGCCGCGGGTTCGAATCCCGTCTCGCGCTTTTTTGTTTTATTGGCTGGGCCTTGATTCATCAGGGTTTCCCGGCTTTTTTGCATATGATTTGCCATGGGAGAGGAAGCAGATGAGAAAAAGGAATCCAATCATGTTGGAGGAGGCCCAGGAACGCCTCATGAAGATTAAGATGAAGGAAGAGACTGAAACCGTACGGGTGACAGAGGCATTGGGAAGAGTGTGCGCTGAAAATATATACGCAGTCATGGACCAGCCTCCCTTCCCGCGGTCTCCGCTGGATGGTTATGCAGTCAGAAGCCAGGACACGACAGGGGCGTCAAAGGAGAATCCGGTAAGACTGAATGTAATCGAGCACATCTGCGCTGGTATGTATCCTAAATTAAAGATAGGTCCGGGGGAGGCCGCCAGAATTATGACAGGCGCCCCTATACCGGAGGGAGCGGACGGTGTTATCATGCAGGAGCGGACTGACGAGGGAAGCGAATCGGTTGAGATATACCAATCCGTCGCATCTTATGGAAATTATTGTAAAGAAGGCGAAGATACATACAGGGGAGCACTGCTTATGGAAAAGGGAAGGTCGATACATTCTTCCCACATAGGAATCCTTTCAAGTCAGGGAATTGAGACCATACCGGTATATTCCGTGCCTGTGGTAGCCATTATGGCCACGGGGGATGAACTGGTGCCTGTGGGAACCCCTCTGGAGCCGGGAAAGATTTATGACAGCAATGGCCCCCTTCTTGCCGCCAGGATAAGGGAGCTGGGAATGAAGCCGTTTCTTCTCCAACGTGGAGGAGACGACACAGAGAAGCTGGCCGAAGAAATCAGAAAACAATTGACGGAATGCGATGCTCTGATTACCAGCGGCGGTGTATCGGTGGGTGTGCGGGACTGCATGCCTTATGTGGCAGAAGCCCTTGGAGCGGATGTGCTGTTTCACGGAATCAATGTTAAGCCGGGTTCTCCCATGCTGGCAATGATAGTGGAGGGCAAGCCTGTATTCTGCCTGTCCGGGAATCCCTTTGCGGCGGCGGCCACGTTTGAGGTTCTGGTGAGGCCGGTGCTGGAACGGATGCGCGGAAAAGCGCAGTGGAAGCCGGAGATTCTGCTTGGAATACTTAAAAGTCCATTTCCCAAGGCATCTCCCTGCAGGCGCCTGGTAAGAGGAAAGATAGAGGACGGAAAGGTATGGCTGCCTGAGGGGCGCCATTCTTCGGGCATGCTGTCCAGTATGGCCGGTTGTAACTGCCTGGTAGATATCCCGGCAGGAAGCAGCGGTTTAAAGGCGGGGGAACAGGTGAAAGTCATGCTTATGTAGCTTTATATGAATTCTTTGCGTACGGCGGAAATCCTCTGGTGGGGATTTCCGCCGTTTTGTGAAAGCTCCGGCGGTATATGTTTTTATAAACTTGTCCAAATGCTTAGAATCTCTGGATCTGGACTGTGAAAGGATGCCAGGCATTTATGGTACTGGTGCAAAACATTCATAGTACTGGTGCAAAACATTCATGGTAACGGACTCTTGTCATATCTGGAAAATTATACTATAATAGGCGAAATGGGCTGATTTAGCCTGTTAATGGGTAAAAGTATTCAAATGGGTAAGCGAGATTAACCGGTAAAAGTGTTTTAGGAAATGGGTAAGGAACAGGCGGGAATAAGTAAAATGGCGGGATTAGGTACGATTGTTAACGTGGCCGGCATACTGGCCGGATGCGGTGTGGGGCTTTTATTGAAAGGCGGGCTGCCCAAACGGCTGCAGGATACGATTTCCAGCGCGGTGGGGCTGTGCGTGGTGTTTGTTGGCATTACGGGCGCTCTCAAAGGGCTGATGACCATAAATGGAGGCAGCTTTGAGACACAGGACACGCTGGTGAGTGTGGTGTGCATGGTGGCGGGCGCTGCCCTGGGTGAATGGATTAATATTGAGTACAAGCTGCAGCAGCTGGGGGAGTGGTGCAAATCCAGGATTCCCGCAGGACAGGTATCAGGGACTTTTGTGGAGGCCTTTGTCAGCAGCTCCCTGCTGTTTTGTGTGGGGGCCATGGCCATTGTGGGTTCCCTGGAGGACGGTTTAAGCCATAATTATAATACTTTGTTTACCAAGGCGGTGATGGATGGAGTTTTGTCTGTGGTGTTTACAGCAGCACTTGGCATAGGAACTGCATTTTCCGTTTTCCCCGTGGCCATCTATCAGGGGAGTATTACCCTGCTGGCAGGGCTGGTGAGGCCATTTCTTACGGATATCATGATAACCAGGGTATCCTGCATTGGTTCCATACTGATTTTCGGTCTGGGCCTGAATCTGGTCCTTGGAAGCAAGATAAAGATAGGAAACCTGCTGCCGGCTGTTTTTTTGCCAATCATTGCCTGCCTGTTGGGTTTTTAGGAATCCGGCAGTCGGCAGTGAGCGGGACATGGTATGTCGGGCAGATGCAGCTGCAGCTATACAGAGAGGAAGGATGAGTCATATGAAATTTGCAAAAAGGATGGACCGTTTTGGAGAGGGGATTTTTTCAAAACTGGCTGAAATTAAAAAGGAAAAGACTGCAAAGGGAGAGGAGATTATCGATCTCAGCATAGGAGCGCCTAACATACCGCCCGCGCCTCATATTATGGAGGCATTGTGCAGGGCCGCCGCAGAGCCGTCCAACTATGTGTATGCCATCAGTGACAGAAGGGAGATGCTGGAGGCGGCCGGCGGATGGTATCAAACCCGGTATGGGGTGGAGCTGGACCCTGAGACAGAGATTTGCTCCCTGCTGGGGTCCCAGGAGGGACTGGCCCATATTGCGCTGTCCATCGTGGACGAGGGGGATGTGGTGCTTGTGCCGGACCCCTGTTATCCTGTATTTGGTGACGGTCCGCAGATAGCCGGTGCCAGGCTTCACTACATGCCTCAGAGGAAGGAAAATGGATATATTATCCGTCTGGACGAGATTCCCGAGGACGTGGCCAGGAAGGCCAAACTTATGGTGGTGTCCTATCCTAATAATCCAACCACGGCCATGGCGCCGGATTCATTTTATGAAGAACTCATAGCCTTTGCCAGGAAATATGACATCATTGTGCTTCACGACAATGCCTACAGCGACTTGATTTTTGATGGAAAAGCATGCGGAAGCTTTCTGCGGTTTCCGGGGGCAAAGGAGATCGGCGTGGAATTTAATTCCCTGTCAAAGACATACGGTCTGGCCGGAGCCAGAATCGGATTCTGCCTTGGCAATTCCCAGGTGGTGTCCCGTCTGAAGCTGCTTAAATCCAACATGGACTACGGCATGTTCCTTCCGGTCCAGGCTGCCGCCATTGCGGCGATTACAGGGGACCAGTCCTGTGTACAGGCTACAAGGAAGGCCTATGAGACGCGCAGAAATATTATGTGCGACGGGTTTACATCCATTGGATGGAAGATGGAACGGCCGGAGGCCACCATGTTTGTGTGGGCCGCTATTCCGGAACATTATACCAGCTCAGAGGCATTTGTCATGGAACTGGTAGAGCGGGCAGGAGTAATGGTTACCCCAGGCAGCGCGTTTGGTCCGTCCGGCGAGGGATATGTGCGCCTGGCCCTGGTCCAGGATGAGGAAATGCTTAATAAGGCTATAAAAGCTGTCAGAGAAAGCGGCGTCCTGACCGCAGAAGGGAAACGGTAGATGCCAGATGAGAGGAACCGGCCTGTATTAAAGCGGCCTGCATTGAAGCGGTCTGTAATGAACCGGCCCGCATTGAACCGGTGGCATGTGGTGATACTGGTCTATATATGCTTCATATACGGTAATTCCCTGACACCGGCCACTATCTCTTCCCAGGAAAGCGGCTTTCTTTTGGATAAATTCCGGGGAGCCATGATATCCCTGGGCTGGGAGCATCTGTGGCTGACAGAGCACATTGTCAGAAAAACAGCCCATTTTGCAGAGTATGCGGTGCTGGGAGGATTGATGGTCAAGGCCTGCGGGGGAAATGGAAGATACAGGATATTTAACAGGGATGTACTGATGATGATTTTTATGGTTCCCTTTGTGGATGAGACGATTCAGCTCTTTGTGGCAGGGCGGTCCGGCCAGATAAGCGATGTATGGCTGGATATGAGCGGAGCAGCCGCGGGGATGGCGATTACCGTGGGGGCGCTGTGTTGTCTGCGCAGGAAAAAAGAAAGGGCAAGGCAGGGAGGCAGAGAATGAATATAGGAGTGTGGCTGTCCTATGACGGCACCAGATACGACGGCTGGCAGAAGCAGGGAAATACAGACAGGACCATCCAGGGCAAGCTGGAGGCGGTTCTGGAAAAGCTGGAAGGCAGTCCGGTGGAGGTCCACGGTTCAGGACGGACAGACGCGGGGGTCCACGCAGAAAGTCAGGTGGCTAATTTCCATTTGGCGAAGAACATGACCCCGGACGAGATTATGAGGTATATGAACCGGTACCTGCCGGAGGACATTGCCGTTACAAGGGCCTGCGTGATGCCGGAACGGTTTCACAGCCGTTTGAATGCGTTGAGGAAAACATACCGCTACCAGATAGAGACAGCTCCCAAAAAGAATGTGTTTGAGCGTTATTATTACTATGGCTTGGGGCAGGATCTGGATGTGGGAAAGATGGAACAGGCAGCGGCCATTCTCACGGGAACCCATGATTATAAAAGCTTCTGCGGCAATAAGAAAATGAAGAAATCAACAATCCGCACCATTGAATCCATCTGCTTTTACCGGATGGGAAGCAGAATCCATATATCCTTTACGGGCAATGGGTTTTTGCAGCAGATGGTACGGATTTTATCAGGCACCCTTATAGAGGTGGGGACGGGTAAACGAAAACCGGAGGAAATGGCAGCTATTCTGGAGGCCGGGGACCGTTCTATGGCTGGTTTTACCGCCCCGCCTGAAGGGTTATTCCTGGAAAAAGTGGAGTATGGTGATTTGATATGACTGGATTTTTAGTGAAACGATTTGTTAAAGATCATGACAATGTGGAGGATGTACGTGTAAGGACGGCTTATGGGACACTGACCAGCATGGTGGGAATCGGCTGTAACCTGCTTCTTTTTGTATCCAAGCTTTGTATCGGCATCCTGGTGCACAGTATATCTGTTATGGCGGATGCGTTTAATAATCTGTCGGATGCGGCTTCCTCCATTATTGGATTCGTGGGAGTCAAAATGGCGGAAAAACCTGCGGATGACGACCATCCCTTTGGTCACGGCAGAATAGAATATATCGCAGCTTTTATCGTGGCATTCCTGGTCATACAGGTGGGCTTTTCCCTGTTTAAGACCTCCTTTGGCAAGGTACTGCATCCTGAGGATATGAGCTTTCGGTGGATATCCATACTGATACTTTTTATGTCTGTGGCCATTAAGCTGTGGCTTTCCTGTTTTAATAAAAAGCTGGGAAAGCGTATCAATTCCAAGGTGATGCTGGCCACCTCGGCAGACGCGCTGGGCGATGTGGTCACTACTTCCGCTACCATATGCTCCATCGGAATATACGGGGCATTTGGATTCAATGTGGACGGTATTGTGGGACTCATCGTGTCTGTGGTGGTAATGATCGCAGGCGTGAACATAGCCAAGGATACCCTGGCGCCCCTGATTGGGGAAGCCATTGACCCTGAGATTTATGACAAAATATCAAGCTTTGTGGAGAGCTTTGACGGAATTGTGGGCAGTCATGATTTGATTGTACATAATTACGGCCCTTCGCGAAGCATGGCATCCATTCATGCAGAGGTGCCCAATGACTGCGACGTGGAGCGCACACATGAAATCATTGACCGCATTGAGCGGGAGGCCATGAGGCGGATGGGAATTCTGCTGGTTATCCATATGGACCCGGTGGAGACCCACGACGAGAGGGTAGTAGAGTTTAAGGAGTTAGTGACGTCTGTTCTGGACGGAATAGACAGCAGGCTTACGTTCCACGACTTCAGGATGGTGGACGGCGTGGAGCGCATCAACCTGATCTTTGATTTAGTGGTTCCCAGGGAATATAAGCCATCGGTTCTGGGTAAACTGAAAGCAAGGATCACTGAGGACGTGGCGAAAAAAGACAGGCGCTGCTGCTGCGTCATAACCATGGAAAACAGCTTTATCTCGGAAAGCCGGGAGTAAGCTTGATATGGGCGCCGGGCTGGTCCTGGAAGGGGGACGCTGGATGACACAGGAAGAGATGATAGAGGCCCTGGGAGATGGGGATATGGAGGCGTTCCACCTCTTTTACCAGGACACGGCCAGGCCTGTGTACAGCTTTATCCTGTCCCTGACCAGGAATCCGGAGGAGGCCGAGGATGTGATGCAGGACACCTATCTGACCGTGTGGACCAAGGCAGGGTCCTATGTCCCCCAGGGCAAGCCTCTGGCCTGGGTATTCACCATAGCCAGGAATCTTTGCTATATGCGCTTCAGGGAGCAGAAGATGAAGGCAGACGTGGCTCTGGAGGACCTGGCTGAGAAAGAGGAGGGGGAGTACTGCGCTCCCCTGGAACAGGCTGCGGACCGTAAGGTGCTGCTTGACGCCCTGGGCCGAATCAGCCGTGAGGAGCGGCAGATTGTACTTCTTCACGCAGCCGCAGGCATGAAGCACCGGGAAGTGGCGGAGGCGCTCCAGATGCCATTAGCTACGGTACTGTCAAAGTATAACCGATCCATGAAAAAGCTTCAGGAGCTGCTCAGATGTTCCGGGTAAGACAGTAAGCCAGGGGATGGAAAACGAATAAAACAAAATAAAAACAAAATAAAAACAAAATAATGTGCTAGAAAATGGATAAAATTGAAAAAAACACTTGACGAATTGCCGACTATATTATATAATACATTTCGTTGTGTTGATGGGCTATCGCCAAACGGTAAGGCAACGGACTCTGACTCCGTCATTTCAAGGTTCGAATCCTTGTAGCCCAGTTTGTTATATCTTGGTCCCGTAGGCGTTATGCCTGACGGGATTTTTTGTTATATTTCTGTTTTCGGACCGGGAACCCTGCGGGGAGGGAACCTGCAAGTCTGGTAATCCATGGGGGCAGAATCCTGCGGGGATATGAAGCTGCGTAAAAGGGATACCGGCGGACGTGACGGGGAGAGGGGGAAAACATGTCTGATAAAAAGAAGAATCTGATCAACGGAATATTCCTTCTGACTGTATTTGTTCTGACCATTTACAGTGTATTTTCGGGTGAGGATTTAAGCGATATAGCGGACACCATATCCGAGGCGTCTCCTGTATACCTGCTTATGGGGGTTGGCTGTGTTATTTTTTTCATATGGGCGGAGTCTGCTATCCTGCATTATCTGCTGGGCACCCTGGGCATAAAGACAAAGAGAAGGACCTGTTTTCTGTATTCCTCTGTGGGTTTTTTCTTCAGCTGCATCACGCCTTCGGCAGGGGGAGGACAGCCGGCCCAGGTTTACTATATGAGGAAGAACATGATCCCCGTGCCTGTGGCCACAGTGGTGCTCATGGTGGTAACCATTACATACAAATCCGTTCTGGTGGTGATTGGCTGTCTTCTGGCTGTATTCGGCCAGGGCTTTTTAAATCGTTACCTGTACGAGGTCATGCCTGTCTACTATCTGGGGCTGGGGCTTAATGTGGTATTCTGCGCCGCCATGCTGGTTCTGGCTTTCCACACATCTCTTGCCAGGGACATGGCAATGCGGGTTCTGGGACTTCTGGAGCATTTTCGTTTCCTCAAGAAAAAAACCTCCAGGACAGAGCGCCTGCTCCTTACCATGGAGCATTATAATGATACGGCTGCCTTCCTGCGCCAGCACAAGCATGTGCTGCTCAGAGTGCTGTTTCTCACCTTCTGCCAGCGGCTGGCATTGTTTTCAGTGACATATTTTGTGTACAGGGCCTTTGGGCTTAAGGGGACGGCCATGATTACCCTGGTGCTTCTCCAGTCAACGATTTCTGTGTCAGCCGATATGCTGCCTCTTCCGGGGGGCATGGGAATCAGCGAGCATCTGTTCCTGACCATATTCGATCCTATTTTTTACGGGGATCTGCTTTTGCCCGCCATGGTATTGTCCAGAGGTATTGCGTATTATGTACAGCTGGGATTCAGCGCTGCGGTGACCATGTATGCCCATATTACATTGGTGAGAAAGCATAGAAAAATCTAAAAAAATTTTAGGTTATCTAAAAATGATTGTGCATTGTGACGAAAATATGGAGTCAACTTAAGTTAGAATGCCCATTGTGAGCCGTGGGTTTACGTGATATCATAAGATATATAAAAAAATTTAGGTTATACAAAAATTTTTAGAGGTGTAAACACGTGAAAAATTCAGATAAGTTGAAGCGTTACAGCATGTTTATTGCAGGTGTCATATTCAGCGCCTTGGGTATCAGCCTGATTACAAAAGCCGGACTGGGCACATCGCCCATTACCAGCCTTGCCTTTGTCCTGACGTTTATATTCCCTCACAGCCTGGGAGAGTTTACCATGCTGGTGAACACGGTCATGTTCCTGATACAGGCCGCCCTTCTGGGGAGGGCATTTGGAAAGGTACAGCTGCTTCAGCTTCCGGCCGCCCTGCTGTTTTCCGCCTGCATAGACGGATGGATGTATATTCTGGGGTTCTGGAAGACGGGAAGCTATGTGGGGCAGGTGCTCATGCTGCTGCTGGGCTGCGTGTTCCTGGGGCTGGGTATTGCCTTTGAGGTGATTCCCAATGTGCTTATCCTTCCTGGAGAGGGGCTGGTGCGTGTAATTGCAGGGCTTACCGGCTGGAGGTTTGGATTGGTAAAAACGGGTTTTGATATGAGCATTGTGGCAAGTGCTGTGGGGGTTTCACTGTTCTTTACGGGCCATGTGCTGGGAATCAGGGAAGGAACCGTGCTGGCCGCCCTCATCGTAGGAAGCATTTCCCATTTCTTTATCGAGAAGGTATCCAACGTGCTGGAAGGGTGGATACCCGACTACTCCGATGCAGGGGACGCCTGCCCGTAATGCATCGGCTAAATCCGGCATTTTTGAGTCTGTTTCATATTAAATTAAAAAAATTTAAAAAAGTTCTTGACTAATTGCCACAATATGGGTATAATAAACTCCGCAGCCGCCAATCAGGACAAACAGTCAGGGCAGGGCGCTGCGGATAAACTGAATAATGGGCTATCGCCAAATGGTAAGGCAACGGACTCTGACTCCGTCATTTCAAGGTTCGAATCCTTGTAGCCCAGTTAAAAAAAGCTGGTAATTTCGAGAATGAATCTCGGATTACTAGCTTTTTTATATGCTGCGTTTTTTATTTGGGCAGCATCATATAAAGTTTTACTCCCAGCTCTACATCCAGCCGGGTCTGTCTGTCATCCAGGGATATCTCTGCAATCTCGCAGATACGGTCCATGCGGTGAAGCATTGTCTTGTAGTGGATAAACAGCTGTTTGGCGGTTTTGCTCAGGTTCAGGTTATTTCCAAGAAGGGAATCAAGGGTTTCTAAATATTGGGTATTATTGAGCTTGTCGTATTCCGCCAATCTGGTCACTGCAGGGGGAATCACCTGTTCCAGGTTGCTGCGGTGGGAATAGGTGGCCAGCATGCGCAGTGCCCCCATGTCTTCATACTTTACCAGCCTGTTGTTAAACACGCGGCAGAACTGCAGGGAATCTGCTGATTCCTGAATCTTCTGGGAAAGCTGGAACAATTCAGATGCGATGCTGCTGATACCTGCGTAGAAGGTAAAAGAGCCATATGTTTTTGAAATGTATTGGTTTAAATTTGTTATAACTTCTGTGACCAGATCGTACAATTCTTGGGGAGAGAGCTTTTTTTCTGTCCTGTATATTATATTCAGCAGATCATCCTGGATGCAGAAGTAATAGTTGCTTTTGGGAATCAGGCGCGTCATCTCTGCCAGCGCCTCAGGAACCTTGGTTATGTTTCTGGCAGCCTCCAGTTGAATGGAGACTGCCAGATAGGAATCATTCTCGTGCCAGCCATACCCTTCAGCCTTCTCTACAATCTGTTTTACTCCCATATTTTGTCGAAACAATTCTTTTAAAAACCCGGATATGTATCTCTGCTCTATTTCAACAGTGTAATACTTTTTGAGATAGAGAACGGCAGACAGATTTGCCGCATTTTTCAGAAGTCCTTCCAGATTTTCATCGAGATAACGGTTGGTCGCAGCTTCCAGATAGCCGCACACCTCTCCCATGCACATAATGGGAAGCGAGATCCTGTCTGCTATGGCCATTTCAGAGTGGAATTCTTCTGATTGGGAAGTAAAAATAATATTTTTATCAGAATCGCACAGATGAATGGAAGCAGGCACATATTCAGCCAGGTAATCCAGGATATCCTGTTCTCCGGCCCCGGAGGCCAGAAGCTGTGACATATTGTTCTGAAGCTCTATAAAGTACTGCGCTTTGTTATTCAGGATCTGTTTCATGACAGAAGACACCACGTCAAAGAAGCTCACATCAGGGGGAAGCTGTACAATGGGAATTCCGTACTGGCTGCCGGACTGAGTGATTTCCGCCGGGATTTCCGGCATGCGCTCCCCAGTCTTTATGAACAAAGCGCTGATGTGTTTTGAGGCCAGGGCATCAATATATTCTTTGAAGGAAAGGGGGCCGGTTACGGCTCCGTACAGAGAAGTAAGAAGAATTTCGCCGCCGGTAAGCCACTGGATCAGATCCGGGTCTTCGGCTGTGGTGATACCAGTGACAAAATGAGACAGGCCTGCGGCTCCCGCACATATTGTTACATTTTTCAGAATATCCAGTTGTAAGATGTCAGCCACTGTCAGTTTTTTCATTTGGATGCTCCCCGCCGCATTTATGTATAATACAGATAACTAAATCTTATATTCATAAACAATAACAATAAAATCATTGTTATAAGTATATCATAAATTTGGTGGAAATGAATAAAGGAGGGGTGCACTGGAAGGATGAAAATAGGGGGGCGGGATTATCCTATTGTGCCAATATATTTCCAAAATACAGCGTAGTATAATAAAATGCATAAATACTACATGAAAATGTATAATGGAGGAATGAACTATGCTGAAGTTCACAATGAAAAGGCTGGTATATCTGGTTCTGGTGCTTGTGGGTGTGTCATTTCTGGTATTCCTGCTGCTCTACATGACGCCAGGGGACCCGGTCCGGATGATGCTGGGTGAATCAGCTACCCCAGAAGCGCAGGCGGAACTGCGGCTGGAGCTGGGACTTGACGATCCCTTTCTGGTACAGTATGGGCGCTATATCAAAAATATCGTAGTACATCAGGATCTGGGGACGTCCTACTCCACCAGAAGACCTGTACTGGACGAGATTATGACAGTGTTTCCCAACACAGTCAAGCTCGCCACAGCGGCAATCATCATCGCCGTCATCCTGGGAACCTTCCTGGGAATTGTCTCTGCGGTAAAGCAGAACTCCCTTCTGGACAATGCCGTTATGGTGCTGGCGCTCATTGGAACATCGGCCCCCATCTTCTGGATCGGCATCCTGATGATTATTCTGTTCTCTGTCAATCTGGGATGGCTGCCACCTTCGGGTTTCGGAAGTTTTAAGCAGTTGATTATGCCCGCCCTTGCGCTGGGGATGCAGAGTACGGCGGTAGTGGCCAGGATGACACGTTCCAGCATGCTGGAGGTGATACGCCAGGATTTCGTCAAGACAGCCAGGGCAAAAGGACAGAAGGAAAGCGTGGTCATCATGAAGCATGTGTTCAGAAATGCTTTGATTCCTGTTATCACCGTGGTGGGACTTCAGTTCGGAACGCTTTTAGGAGGCGCTATGCTGACAGAAGTTGTATTTTCCATTCCAGGGGTAGGGCGTCTGATGATTGAGGCCATCAAGCAGAGGGATTTCCCCATTGTCCAGGGCAGCGTTCTGTTCGTTGCGGCATGTTTCTCGTTGGTTAATCTCGCGGTGGACCTGTTGTACGCAGTTGTCGATCCGAAGGTCTCAAAAGAATAAAAGAACGGGAGGTATTGATTGAGATGGAAGAGAAGAAATCCAGAAGTCAGGTTGTGACCATCCTGAAAGCGCTCAGCAGAAACCGTATGGCGGTTTTGGGACTGGTCATCCTGATCATTCTTTTATTTACAGGTATATTCGCACATGTTATCGCGCCCTATGATTTTGCCAAGCAGAATCTGGCTGATGCCTTTCAGCACCCCAGTCCCAGCCACATTTTCGGAACAGATGAGTTCGGCCGCGACATCTTCAGCCGTGTTGTGTACGGGGCCAGAATGTCCCTTCTGGTTGGCTTTGTCTCTGTTGGCATTGCTGTAATTATAGGCGGCGTTTTGGGGGCAATCGCAGGTTACTACGGCAGAAGGGTGGATAATCTGATCATGCGTTTTATGGATGTGCTTCTGGCTGTGCCCCAGACACTGCTGGCAATTGCCATTGTAGCTGCCCTGGGAACAGGACTCATGAACCTGATGATAGCGGTTGGTATATCCTCGGTTCCCACATATGCACGTATCGTAAGGGCTTCCGTGCTGACAATCCGTGAGGAAGAGTATATTGAAGCAGCCAGGGCGTCCGGCACATCCAATACAAAAATCATTATAAAGCATATTCTTCCCAACTGTGTGGCGCCCGTTATTGTCCAGGTAACGCTGGGTATCGCCGGGGCGATTCTGACAGCTGCAGGAATGAGTTTTATCGGACTGGGCATACAGCCGCCCAATCCTGAGTGGGGCAACATGCTTTCCTCCGGCCGTGATTATATCAGAGGATATGCGTACATGACCATGTTCCCAGGTCTTGCCATCGTTATCACTGTTCTCTCCCTGAACCTTCTGGGAGACGGCTTAAGAGATGCGCTTGATCCGAAACTGAGAAACTAATGAAAGGCGGAGCAGATCGTGGAAAAGGAAAAATTGCTTGATATCAAGGATTTAAGTGTTACATATAAAACAGAAGACGGAATTGTATATGCTGTAAATAACCTGAACTTAACCCTGGAACCCAAAGAAACGCTGGGATTTGTGGGGGAGACAGGAGCGGGTAAGACAACCACGGCCATGACCATCATGGGACTTCTCCCCACACCGCCGGGAAAGGTGACTTCCGGAGAAATCATGTTTGACGGAAAAGACATGTTAAAAATCGGGGACAAGGAGAGAAGAGGGATTCTGGGAGAAAAAATCTCCATGATTTTCCAGGACCCCATGACCTCCTTAAATCCTTCCATGAAGGTGGGGGATCAGATCGTGGAGATGATCCGACTTCACAAGGTAATCGGCAAAAAGGAAGCGTTTGAGGAGGCCTGCGGACTGCTGGAGATGGTAGGAATCAGAAGAGAGAGGGCCAATGATTATCCCCATCAGTTTTCCGGCGGCATGAAACAGAGGGTGGTGATCGCCATTGCATTGGCCTGCCGTCCTAAGATGATCATTGCAGATGAACCTACCACGGCCCTGGATGTGACAATCCAGGCCCAGGTCATGAATCTGATCAAGGGGCTGAAAGAAAAGCTGGGAACCTCCATGATCCTGATCACCCACGATCTGGGTATCGTTGCGGAGATCTGCGATAAGGTGGCCATCATGTATGCGGGCCAGGTGGTGGAGTATGCGGAGGTAAGCAAGATTTACCATAATCCCTGTCATCCATATACAAAGGGCCTGTTTAATTCCATTCCGAAACTGGATACGGAGGAGGACTGGCTGGAGGAGATCCACGGACTGCCTCCGGAACCTACAGAGAGGATTGACGGCTGTTCCTTCAATCCCAGATGTCCCAACTGCATGGAAATCTGCAAGCATAAAAAGCCGGAAATTACAGTTGTGAACGGTGAGCATTATACCAGGTGCTTTTTATACGAGAAGCAGGAGGAGGTAAATAAAGATGAGTAATCCGGAAGAGAGATTAGTTGAAATCAATCATCTGAAAAAATATTTCCATGTAAATAAGGGACTGCTCCATGCGGTGGATGATGTGAGCTTTTATATTAACAAGGGCGAGACACTGGGACTTGTTGGAGAATCCGGCTGCGGAAAGTCTACCACAGGGCGAACCATCATCCGTCTTCTGGAAGCAGACAGCGGAGAGGTGAATTTCCACGGAGAAAATGTACTGGGATTTAACAAAAGCCAGATGAAAACATTCAGGGAACATGTACAGATGGTATTCCAGGATCCGTATTCCTGTCTGAATCCCAGGCTTTCCGTGTTTGAGCTGATTGCGGAACCGCTTACAAATATGGAAGAGTACCGCAGAGACAAAAAAAAGCTGGATGCCAGGGTCCGCGAGCTGATGGATGTGGTAGGGCTTTCCAGAAGGCTGATCAATGCCTATCCTCATGAGCTGGATGGGGGAAGAAGGCAGAGAGTGGGAATTGCCCGTGCCTTATCCGTAAAACCGGAATTCATTGTACTGGACGAGCCCGTATCAGCCCTTGACGTATGCATCCAGGCACAGATCATCAACCTGTTAAAACGGCTTCAGATGGATCTGGGGCTGACATACCTGTTTATTTCTCACGACTTAAGCGTTGTAAAGCATATAAGCAACCGGATCGGCGTTATGTATCTGGGAAAGATAGTGGAGCTCAGTGATTACAGGTCCATTTTCAGCGGCCCCCTCCATCCATATACAAAAGCGCTCTTATCTGCTATTCCCATCCCAAAGGTAGGGGTTGAGAGGGAACAGATTATACTGAAGGGGGATGTTCCCAGCCCTGTCAATCTTCCGGGAGGCTGCCGTTTTGCGGGTCGCTGTCCGTATGTGACAGAGCGGTGCAGACAGGAGGATCCAGAGCTCAAAAACGCAGGAGACAACCACTTTGTGGCCTGTCATCTGGCGGGGGAAATGTAATGGCAATAGCAGAACTATCTGCATGTATGAAAGAAAAGGAGAAAAAGATTATGAGAAAAGTGAAAAAGGCGGCCGGCATCCTGCTGGCACTCACACTGGCTGCATCCTTAGTGACAGGCTGCGGCGGCAGTTCTTCCAAGGCTCAGGAGGAAAAGGATACCCTGACAGTGGCTATTACGGGAGATCCGCCAACATTGGACCCGCATGCGTCATCCACCTCAAGCAGTGTAAACAACTTAAATCCTGTTTACGAGACCCTGGTGAGATATGATGATGACGGGGAAATAAAGCCTCTTCTTGCCACAGAGTGGAAAAGGTTGGATGACTTAAACTGGGAGTTTAAGCTGAGAGACGACGTGTATTTCCACAACGGGGAGAAGATGACGGCAAACGATGTGCTTTACAGCTTTAAGAGAGCCACGGGACCGGACGGCGCAAAGGTTTCTTACATCATGTCTGCCATTGATGCGGATAACTGCAAGGTGGTGGATGACAATACCATCATCATTGCCACCCATGAGCCATTTTCTCCTTTAGTTGGCTATCTTCCGTATATCGGAGCAGTGGTTGTCAGCGAGAAGGAATTCACGGAGGATCCGGAGAAGGCAGCACAGAACCCGGTTGGAACAGGACCCTTTAAATTTGTATCATGGGCAAAAAATGACCGCTGTGTATATGAAAGAAATGACGAGTACTGGGGCGACAAGCCGGCTTATAAGAACCTGGTAATCCGCACAATTGTTGAGGCCAACAGCCGCGTAATTGAGCTGGAATCCGGAAATATTGATATTGCATTTGACATTCCTGCAAATGATGTTGAGAGGCTGGAGAACAACAAGGATACTGCTATTGTAAAACGTGCCAGCACAATTGTGGAATACATGGTTATGAATGTGACCAAGAAACCTCTTGATGATGTAAGAGTAAGGCAGGCCATTGACTGGGCCCTGGATGAAAACGCCATCCTTACAGCTGTCTGGAGAGGAAGTGCACAGTATTCTCCCACCACGGTGGCGCCAAGCATGAAGTATTTCGATGATTCTGATACGGACTGCAGGTATGATGTTGAGAAGGCAAAAGCGCTTCTGGCAGAGGCCGGGGTATCTGATCTTCACTTAAAACTGACCTGCGCAGAAAACACCAACAGACTGAACGAGGCTACCATCATCCAGGACATGCTGGCTCAGGTTGGAATAACCGTGGAGATCCAGAGTTATGAGGCGGGTACCTTCTATGACATGGTGGATGCCGGTGAGACAGAGATATTCCTGATCGGTTTTGGAGCCGTAGGATTCCCTGAGCCGGACAATAACATTTACGGACCGTTTAACAGCAAGCAGATTCCTACAAACAACATGGGCTTCTACTCTGACCCGGAGATGGATAAAATGCTTGAGGCGCAGAGAAATACCAGTGACGGACCGGAGAGGGAGCAGATCATCAAGGATATCCAGAAATATCTGCGCGTCAACCTTCCTGTTATTCCGGTTGCCAATACAGAGCAGGTTCTTGGTATCAGAAGCAATGTAAAGGGATTTGTGCCCACACCGGCAGGAAGCCATTTCTTCCAGAACGTACATTTTGAAAATGCTGAACAATAAATCTGCACTGAACCATAAGTCCGGGATTCAGGCATAAGAAAAAGGGCGCTGCAAAGGTTGGCTTTCTGTATGGATTATACAGGGCGGCTCACCCTGCAGCGCCTTGTGTCTTAGTGGGTTACGGCGTGTAAGAGCTCATAGCGAGGAGGAATAATATGATTACGAGAGTCAAAGGGTCCTATGTGATCGGCTATAACGGAGCGGATCATGAGATTATCCGGGACGGTGAGGTGGTTTACGAGAATGATACCATCATTTATGTGGGAAAGCATTATGAGGGGGAAGTCAGCAAGACAGAGGATGCAGGTAATGCCGTCATCATGCCTGGATTTATTGACTTAAATGCCCTTGGGGATATTGACCATGATATTCTCCACACGGAGGCTTTCAGCAATATCAGGAGCAGCCTGAATCCTTCAGAGGAGTATTTTGAGAAGGGCACTCATGAGGTGATGACAGCAGAGGAGGAGGCCTTCAAATCCCTTTATGCGTACACACAGCTGATTATGCACGGCATTACCACAGCCATGCCCATCACATCCACATACTATAAAAAATGGGCGGATACTTATGAAGAGGAAGAGGCGGGTGTCCATCACGCAGGCAGACTGGGTCTGAGGCTGTACACTTCTCCCAGCTACCAGTGCGGTCTGAACGTAGTCCGTCCTGACGGTACCATGACAGTCCGTTACCTGGAGGGGCAGGGAGAGGAAGGGTTAGAGAGAGCGGTCCGATTTATCCGCAAATATGACGGGGCCTATGATGGCCTGATCCGTGGGGCCCTGCTGCCTGAGCGGATTGAGACACAGACAGAGGAGAACCTGATCCGCACAAAACAGTATGCAGAGGAATTAAAGTGCCCCATTAAGCTCCACGCGGCACAGGGACTGTTTGAATACCGCTTCATAAAGGAGCGGACAGGCAAAAGCCCGGTGGAATATCTGGAGAGCATTGGATTTCTCGGAAAGAACGTGGGAATTCCCCACTGCTATATCGTAAAAGGTACCAGGTGGGTGGAGGATGGAGGGGACGATCTGTCTATCCTTTCAAATACAGGTACCACTGCCATATTCTGCCCGGTTATAATAGGGAGAAGCGGGCATTACCAGGATTCCTTTGCAAAATACCGCGCCAGGAATATCAATGTGGCAGTGGGAACAGATACGTTTCCACCTGATTTTTTCCAGAATATCCGCATTGCTTCCTGGTTCTCACAGATGGCGGAGAACAAGGTGGAAGGCTCTGCCATGGCTGATGTGTACAGGGCAGTAACCCTTGGAGGCTCCGCCCTTTTGGGGAGGGAGGACCTGGGCCGTCTGGCTCCCGGTGCAAAGGCTGACATGATAGCTGTGGATTTGGAGGATTTCCATATGGGAGCAGTGGATGATCCCATCCGCACGATTTTCATGTGCGGCTGCGGCCGTGACGTGAAGCTGTCCATTATTAACGGAAAGACTGTCATGAAGGACAGGACCATTGAAGGTGTGGACCTGGAGGAGATAAAGGCAAAGGGGCAGAAGTATTATGACAAGATGAGGATGGGATATATGGAGAGGGACTACCGCCATCTGTCTGAGGATGAGCTGTTTAGACCGTCATTTCCCATTCATAAATAAGAAGGGACTGTTCCGTAAGAAAGGTCAGGATTAAGGAGGATACATATGTACGATTTGCTGCTCACCAATGCTGTAGTCATTACAATGGACGAGAAACGGCGTGTGATTGAGAATGGGGCTGTGGGAGTAAAAGATGGAAGGATAGCTTTTGTGGGGGATAGCATGGAAGCGGAGCAATTTGAGGCAAAGGAGGTGCTGGACTGTAAAGACCATGTGGTCATGCCGGGGTTTGTGGATGCCCATGGCCATGGGGGACACAGCGCCTTTAAGTCCATTGTGGATCTTACAAGCTACTGGATGCCTGTGATGACCCACACATATAAAAACTATATTACTGACGACTTCTGGTACAATGAAGGCCGGCTTTCAGCCCTGGAACGCCTCCATGCCGGAGTCACCACCGGCGTATGCGTGCTGGGCTCCCAGCCGCGCTGTGACTCCCCTGTTCCCGCCTTTAACAACGCCAGGGCATACGCAGAGGTGGGGGTTAAGGATATTGTCTGCACAGGACCCTGCCATGTGCCGTGGCCTCACCGATTCAGCCGCTATACGGAGGACGGAGAGAGGCATATGTCCCAGGTTAGCTATGAGACTGTGTTAGAAAGCCTGGAGACAGTTGTGTCGGAGCTGAATCATGCCAACAGTGACCGGACCAGGGCTTACGTTGCTCCCTTTGGGGCAGTCACCTCCGTGGATCCCTCTGCCCCCACTTCTGCGGACCGCTGTGTGAAGCTTACAGAGCATGACCTGCAACAGGCCAGGGATATGAGGAGAATTGCGGAAAAATACAATACCCGTATTCATACAGATGCCTTTGGGGGTATGGTCCATCTGGCTTACCAGGATAAAGAAAATGCCCTCCTGGGCCCGGATGTCCATCTGCAGCACTGTACGGGCCTCTCATTTGATGAAGCGCTCATCATACAGAAGACAGATACCCATATCAGCGTGGCGCCGGGAATGCGCCAGTTGGTAAACAGGACACCGGTGATTGAGCTGCTGGAATTAGGAGTGACAGTGGCCCTGACAACGGACGGTTCCATGCTCACATCCGGTTTTGACATGTTCGACGCCATGAAACGGGCGCAGATGATCTTCCGCCGCGCCATGAATGATGATTATTATCTGCCGGCGGAGAAGGTGCTGGAGATGACCACCATTGACGCTGCAAGGTGTGTGGGACTGGATGAGGAGATTGGTTCCCTTGAAACAGGGAAAAGAGCGGATATTATAGCAATCGATCTGATGAATCCCCGCCTTATGCCGAGAATTAACCTGATAGAAACCCTGATTGGAAACGGACACCCCTCCGATGTGGACCTTGTGGTGGTGGATGGTGAGATCCGGCTGAGGGACGGCAAGGCCGTGGGAATCAATGAGAGGGAGATCCTTCTGAAGGCAGAAGAGGAAGCTCTGGAAACAGCAAAGCGGGCAAAACATCTGCACCCCTTTGCCTGGCCAGAAAAGGAACACTGGGGACAGACAAAGATATATTTTGATGAGGTGCGCTTCGATCTGGATGAAAACAGAAAAGACGGCGGACATTATTAGGAAGGCCGGGAACAATGTATGGGGAATTCGTTCCCCATACAGTTGATTTTCCCGCGGAATGAAGGATTATGGCAGGGCAGGTTCTTCGGAATCTGCTCTCACGGATGTGCATATTTTTAATATATGAAAATTAAATTTATGGAAACGATAGAATAGATATTGTAATATAGTAAAAGTTGTGTTAGAATATTAAACTAACAATGGGCTATCGCCAAATGGTAAGGCAACGGACTCTGACTCCGTCATTTCAAGGTTCGAATCCTTGTAGCCCAGCTACTAATCCCACAGATGAAAGTCTGTGGGATTTTGCTTGTATACCCAAGGGAATTTATGATACAATGAAGGGCGTAATACCGGGGCGGGGCATGGAAGCGCCGGCAGCAAAGGCTGCGTCCTGGTCCCGGGAGAATGAGGTAAATATGTATACATTTAACAGCAGGGTCCGTTACAGCGAAACGGATGAAGGAGGGTGCCTGTCGGTTTCAGGCATTATCAACTACATGCAGGACTGCAGCACATTCCAGTCAGAGGACTGCGGTGTGGGAGTGGGGTATCTGGAAGCCAGCCATAAAGCATGGCTTTTGTCATCCTGGCAGATTATGATAGACCGGTATCCCGGACTGGGGGAGAAGCTGGTGGTTGGAACATGGCATTGTGCGTCAAAGGGGATATACGGCTACCGTAACTTCGTTCTGCGGGACGGGGAGGGGACGGACGTGGTCAGGGCTGAATCCATGTGGTTCCTCTACGATACGGATAAGAACATTCCGATCCGGGTACGGCCCGGGGATACGGCTCCTTACGGCGAGCCGGAGCCAAGGCTGGTATTAAGCCCCTGCCCCAGGAAGATACCGGTGCCTGAAGACTGCAAAGCGGGTGAGCCTATTGTGGTTGCCAGACACCACATTGACACAAACCACCATGTGAATAATGCCCAGTATGTGGAAATGGCCAGGGAGGCCATACCGGAGGGGCTTGTGATAAAGGAGATACGGGCTGATTACAAAAAGGCGGCTGTATTGGGAGATGTCCTGACTCCGCGGGTAAGCGTGGCCCGGGATAGGGAGTGGACAGTGGTCCTTGAGGGCAGTACAGGAGAAATCTGCGCTGTGGTATGGCTGAGGACAAAAGGACAGGAGGAAGATTGAGATGATTGAATTAGGTAAAGTGCAGGAGCTTGTAATAATAAGAACAAAAGAATTCGGAGTATATCTGGCTGAGAAGGAAGGGGATGAGGCAGCTGTTCTTCTCCCAAAGAAGCAGGTGCCGGAGGGAGCCGGGATCGGGGACAAGGTAGAGGTGTTCATCTACAAAGATTCATCGGACCGCCTGATTGCCACCACGGGAAAGCCCAAACTTCAGGTGGGCGAGACAGCGAAGCTGGAGGTCAAGGATGTGGCTAAAATCGGAGCTTTTCTGGATATGGGACTGGAGAAGGATCTGCTTCTTCCGTTTAAGGAGCAGACCCACCCGGTAAGAAAAGGGGAGCAGTGCCTTGTCACCCTGTATGTGGATAAGAGCAGACGTCTGGCAGCTACCATGCGCGTCTATTCCCATATGAGCAACCAGTCGCCCTATAAGGCAGAGGACTGGGTTACGGGCACTATCTATGAAATCAATGAAACCATCGGCGCCTTTGTGGCGGTGGACCACAAATATTACGGACTTATTCCAAAAAAGGAGCTATACGGCAGGTTCAGGGAGGGGGATACGGTCCAGGCCAGGGTTACCAGGGTGCGCGAGGACGGAAAGCTGGATTTGTGCGTCAGGGAAAAATCCTATGTGCAGATGGGGACTGACGCAGAGAAGGTATTAAAGGTCATGGACGAATTCGACGGCGTGCTTCCCTTTAATGACAAGGCAAAGCCGGAGGTTATCATGCGCGAGTTCAGTATGAGCAAAAATGCCTTTAAGCGGGCCGTGGGCAGGCTTTTAAAGGAAGGCAGGATTCGTATTACGGACAAGACGATTGAGCGTGTATAAGCGTATGGAATGGGGAAGGAAGGCACATACTTTTTAGTACAGCATAAAATGTGCCGGAGGAACGGATTGTCTGTGCCTGCAGACGGTGCAGGCCGGCTCCGGTACATGGGGCATGGGTTGGGGAAAGGACGGGGAGACATGAAAAAGAGGAATCCGGCGGCGGATTATGCCATGATTGTGGCAGGGACATTCCTGATTGGCTTTGCCATCAAGAATATTTACGACCCTGTGAGCATGGTTACGGGCGGTGTGTCGGGCGTGGCCATTATTGCCAAGGAACTGTGGTCTGTTCCTCTGTGGCTGACCAATACAGTGTTAAACATCCCGTTATTTGCAGCCGGATTCTTTTTCTGCGGCTGGCGGTTTATCAAGCGCACCCTGTTCGCCACGGTCATGCTCTCTGTTTCCCTGTATGTTCTGCCGGAGGCGTCCTATCTGGGAAATGACCTGTTTCTGTCAGCATTATTTGGGGGAATCATAAGCGGTGTGGGAACCGGCCTGGTGTTTCTGACCAGCTGCACCACCGGAGGTACGGATTTGCTGGCGGCCCTGATCCAGAAACGCCTTAAGCACTATACCCTGGCCCAAATCATGCAGGTGCTGGACGGATTGATTGTGGTGGCGGGCGCCTCCGTGTTCGGCATCAGGAGCGCTCTTTACGCCCTTATCGCCATTTTCTGTGTGGCTAAGGTCACGGACGGCCTGATAGAGGGGCTTAAGTTTTCCAAACAGGCTTATATTATCTCCGAGCATTACCGGGAGATTGCAGAGGCCATCATGGAACAGATGGGAAGGGGAGTGACCAGCCTGGAGGCCAGGGGGATGTACTCGGACCAGGAAAAGAAGATGCTGTTTTGTGTGGTTTCGAAGAAAGAAATTGTGCGGTTAAAGGAGATTGTGGCGGAGTTTGACAGCAGCGCATTTGTTATTGTAAGTGATGCCAGAGAGGTATTTGGTGAAGGATTTATCGAATATTAGGCCCTGAATTTTGTGGCTTTTGCCGATATTTTCGGGAAAAACGCAGTTGATTAACATAATTAACAAAAAGTTGGCGGCAAATATTGGAATACTTTGTGATTTAGGACATTTTTTTTTCCCCGTATACAAATTAGCTAAAACCCCAATTTTGATTTTGTGGATTTGCGATATGGATTCCCCAGGGGGTTTCATGTATTATAAGAGCAGTTACAAAAGAGGGTAAAACACATATGTGTTAAGCGTATTATTAGGAGGAAAAAACAGAATGGCTAGTTTATCACTGAAGAACGTAACAAAGAAATATCCAAATGGATTTGTAGCAGTTAAGGAATTCAATCTTGAAATCGCCGACAAGGAATTTATCATTTTCGTAGGTCCTTCAGGATGCGGTAAGTCCACAACCCTTCGTATGATTGCCGGTCTGGAAGACATCTCATCCGGTGAACTCTACATCGACGATAAGCTGGTTAATGACGTTGAACCAAAGGACAGAGATATCGCCATGGTATTCCAGAACTATGCTCTGTATCCACATATGTCTGTATATGACAATATGGCTTTCGGTCTGAAACTGAGAAAGACGCCGAAGGATGAAATTGACAAGAAAGTGCATGACGCAGCCAAGATTCTCGACCTGGAGCATCTGCTGGACCGTAAGCCAAAGGCTCTTTCCGGCGGCCAGAGACAGCGTGTTGCCATGGGACGCGCCATTGTCCGCAGCCCCAAGGTATTCCTGATGGACGAGCCGCTGTCCAACCTGGATGCAAAGCTGAGAGGACAGATGCGTGTTGAGATTTCCAAGCTTCACCAGAGACTGGAGACCACCATTATCTACGTTACTCATGACCAGACAGAGGCCATGACACTGGGTACCAGAATCGTCGTTATGAAGGACGGCATCATCCAGCAGGTGGATAATCCACAGAATCTGTATGATAAGCCATGCAACAAGTTTGTGGCAGGATTCATCGGAGCTCCCCAGATGAACATGATAGATGCAACCGTCGGCAAGGACGGTGCTCTGACAACCTTAAGCTTCGGCGGACACACCGTAGCCCTTTCAGAGGCCAAGTCCAAGAAGTTAGAGGACGCCGGATACATAGGAAAGGTAGTTACCCTGGGTATCCGTCCCGAGGACCTTCACGACGAGGAATCCTACCTGGCCATGTCTCCAAAGAGCGTATTTGAGGCCACTGTCCGCGTATACGAGATGTTAGGCTCCGAGGTTCTGTTATACTTTGATATCGAGGACGCGAACTTTGTTGCCAAGGTAAATCCACGTACCACCGCAAGGCCTGGCGATACCATCAAGCTGGCCATGGATTTAGAGAAGATTCACATTTTCGACAAGGATACGGAACTGGTTGTTCTTAACTAATACAAACAAACCGTAAGTGAAAATTAAGGTAAAAAGAAGCAGGAGAGTATACAACTCTCTTGCTTTTTTTGTAATTTTGCATTAAAATATGAAAATAGGGATATTAGTTACTCCGAATACGTTTGAAAAGGAGAGTATAGAATGATTTCAAATCAGATACTTCAAACCACACTGGATGGATTAAAGGCAATTACAAGAATTGATTTGGGTATATGTGATACAGAGGGAAAAGTGCTGGCTTCTACATTTACCGATGCGGAAGACTCCGAGAGCTCGGTTCTGGTTTTCGTGGACTCACCGGCGGACAGCCAGGTTATCCAGGGATACCAGTTCTTCAAGGTGTTTGATGAGCACCAGCTGGAATACATCCTCTTAGCAAAGGGGGCCAGCGATGATGTATACATGGTTGGCAAACTGGCCGCATTCCAGATTCAGAACCTGCTGGTAGCTTATAAGGAGCGTTTTGATAAGGATAACTTTATCAAGAACCTGCTTCTGGACAACCTGCTGCTGGTAGACATCTACAACAGGGCAAAGAAGCTGCACATTGACACGGATGTAAAGCGTGTGGTCTATATCATCGAGACCCACAACGAGAAGGATGTCAATGCGCTGGAGACAGTGAGAAGCCTCTTCGCGTCCAAGACAAAGGATTTCATCACAGCTGTGGATGAGAAGAACATTATTCTGGTGAAGGAAGTACGCCAGGGAGAAACCTACGGGGAGCTGGACAAAACAGCCAACACCGTACTTGATATGCTTAACACCGAGGCCATGACAAAGGTGCGGGTGGCATACGGCACCATTATCAATGACATCAAGGAAGTTTCCCGTTCCTACAAGGAAGCCAAGATGGCGTTAGACGTAGGCAAGATTTTCTATGCCAATAAGAACGTTATCGCTTACAACAATCTGGGTATCGGACGCCTGATTTATCAGCTGCCCATTCCGCTGTGCAAAATGTTTATCCGCGAGGTATTTGACGGCAAGTCTCCGGACGAGTTTGATGAGGAGACACTGGCCACTATCAACAAGTTCTTTGAGAACAGCCTGAATGTGTCCGAGACCTCCAGACAGCTTTATATCCACAGGAATACCCTTGTATACCGTCTGGATAAGCTTCAGAAGAGCACCGGATTAGATCTGCGCATTTTTGAGGACGCCATCACCTTTAAGATTGCCCTGATGGTTGCCAAGTATATGAAGTATATGGAAAGCCTGGATTATTAGGCCGGAGTCGGTGGATGATAGAGATAAGCAATGTGAGCAAAACCTACGAGACAGGGAACAAGGCCATTAAGGATGTATCCCTTACCATTGATGACGGTGAGTTCGTGTTCATCGTAGGAAGAAGCGGTTCCGGCAAGAGTACGCTGATGAAGCTGCTCCTCAAGGAGCTGGAACCCACAAAGGGACGTATTGTGGTGAACGATATGGACCTGGGAAGGATGCCGAGAAGGTATGTTCCCAAATACCGCAGAAGATTAGGCGTGGTCTTTCAGGATTTCAGACTCCTGAAGGACCGCACTGTGTTTGAGAATGTTGCATTTGCCCAGAGGGTAATCGGGGTGCCGCCCAGGATAATCCGGGAAACAGTGCCGGAGATGCTCAGGCTGGTCGGGCTGTCGTCCAAGTACAAGGCCTACCCCAGACAGCTGTCCGGAGGCGAGCAGCAGAGAGTGGCCATCGCCAGGGCTTTGATCAATGACCCTGAGGTGCTCCTTGCAGACGAGCCCACCGGTAACCTGGACAGCTTTAATACCCATGAAATCATGAGGCTTCTGGAGGAGATTAACCAGAGGGGGACTACTGTGATTGTGATTACACACAGTCAGGAAATGGTGGATGAGATGAACAAGCGGATCATTACCATGGAACGGGGGTCGGTTATCAGTGATGTGGGCGGATATTATTAGGGTGCTGCCGCAGCGGCTCTGGAGAGCTTACGGGTATGCTTATTCCGCCGGAAAGGCAAATGAACAGCAATGAGAATCAGTACATTTTGGTATTGCCTGAAACAGGGCATCATTAATATATGCAGAAATATTTTGTTTTCGCTGGCATCTATAGCGACTATTTCTGCATGTATTTTTTTATTCTGTCTTTTTTTCGCCCTGATAGCCAATGTGCAGAATGTGGCAAAGACAGCAGAGACAACAGTGGGAATCACTGTATTTTTTGATGAGGATATGCCGGAGGAGCAGATTCTGGCTGCCGGCGATGGTATCCGGGGCTGGGAAGAGGTGCGGGAGGCGCAGTACATATCCGCTGCCCAGGCATGGGAGAACTTTAAGACAGATTATTTTGAGGGGATGGAGGAGCTGGCAGAGGGATTTGCAGACGACAATCCGCTGTCCGGTTCCGCCTCCTATGAGATATTTCTCAATAATATTGAGGAACAGGATAAAATCGTGGAGCGTCTGGAAGGCATGGAGGGCGTGAGAAAGGTGCGCTATTCCAGTACGGCTGTGGCCGGGCTGACCAGTGCGGGAAAGATGGTTGGGGCCATGTCGGCCGTTATTATCTGCGTACTGCTGGCCGTGGCGGTTTTCCTGATTAGCAATACCATTTCCGTGGCCGCGGCCTTCCGCAGGAGGGAAAATGAAATCATGCGCTTAATCGGCGCCACCAATTATATGATTCGTGCGCCTTTTGTGGTGGAGGGCGTGCTCCTTGGCGCTTTGGGAGCAGCGGTGCCGCTGGCAGGCATGTATGCGCTTTACCAGAGGGCGGTCATCTATATCAGTGAGCATTATCAGATGCTGACAGGCATGTTTGAACCCATACCTCTGGGAAATATATTTCCCTATATGGCTGCAACAGCCGGGTGCCTGGGTGTGGGCATTGGTTTTTTTGTCAGTTATTTTACCATCCACCGTCACTTGAAGGTATAGGGAAGGAGGATGTGAATGAGGATAAGACATTGGATTTGTGCGGCAGCGCTGTCAGGCGGTCTTTTGATGGGCGGTATGGCGGCATTTTCGGCCTACGCCACCAGTGTGGAGATAGAGGATGCCAAGAAACAGGTATCTGCTTTGGAAGAGGAAAAGAAGAAGGTGGAGAGTACCCTGAACCAGCTGGAGGGATTAAAGGCAGATACGGCAGCTTATGTGAAGAAGCTGGACGGCAGTCTGTCCTCCCTGGCAGAGGAGCTGGAACAGCTGGGAAACCGGATTACCCTTAAGGAAGAGGAGATAGACCAGGCCCAGATACAGTTAGAGGAGGCCAGACGCGAGGAAGAGCACCAGTATGACAGCATGAAGCTGCGCATCAAGTACATGTATGAGAACGGCCAGAACAATCTGCTGGATATGGTTATGGAGTCCGGCAGCATATCGGAGCTGTTAAACCGCGCGGAATACGTGAGCCAGATTGCGGAATATGACAGGAAGATGCTGACAGCTTATGCTTCTGCAAAGGAGCAGGTGGCTGCCAGAGAACAGAACCTGGAGAAGGAGCATGGGGAGCTTTTGGTGCTTCAGGAGTCCACCCAGGCCAAACAGGCTTCCATGCAGCAGCTGATGGATTCCAAGCAGAAGGAGCTGGATTCCTATAATTCCAAGATTGCCATGGCCCAGGATGAGCTGGACCAGTACAATGCAGACATCAAAGCCCAGGAAGATCAGATGAAGCGAATCGAGGCCGAGATGAAGCGGAGGGAAGAGGAAGCCAGAAAAAAGGCGGAAGCAGCCGGCAAGACGTATACCGTATCGAATTTGGGGAATATTAGTTTTAAGTGGCCCTGTCCGTCCAGCAGCAGGATTACCTCTAATTTTGGAGACAGGGAGTCTCCCACAGAAGGGGCATCCAGCAACCATAAGGGAATTGATATCAGTGCCAGCACAGGGGCGGATATCATTGCTGCGGCTGATGGCGAGGTGGTGATATCTACATACAGCTATTCGGCGGGCAATTATATTATGATTGACCACGGAGGCGGGGTGAGCACGGTCTACATGCACAGCTCCAAGCTGCTGGTGGGCGTGGGGGAAAAGGTGACAAAAGGCCAGGTGATTGCAAAGGTAGGTTCCACCGGTTATTCCACCGGTCCCCACCTGCATTTCGGAATCCGCTCAGGGGGCACCTATGTAAATCCCCGAAGTTATGTAAGCCCGTGACCTGTCATAGGATAGAGGGAACGGACAGATAGGAGACGTAAATTGGAAAATCGTGAATTTGACAGACAGGAACATAATATGGGCGGACAGCCGGATGGTCCCTACAGGGACAACGGACCGGGACCCCAGGACGGGAACCGGAACGGCTCAGGAAAGAACCGGTTCTGGGCCGGGGCTCTGGTGGGAGCCCTTGTAACCGCCTTTGTGGGATTGATTGTGGTGGGCATGTCGGCCGGCATCTATATCTTTGGTAAACGGGTTATGAGCCGTCAGCCCAGCGTGGCCATCGAGGGCAAGGGACCGGGAATCACAGACGGAAGCAGCCATGAAGGCGGCGTGGACTTTGACCGGGTTACGGCCAAGATGTCCATGATTCAGCAAATCATAGATCTTCACTTCCTGTACGACGAGGACGCCGGAAATGTGGAGGATTTTATTTACAGAGGAATGCTGGCTGGCCTGGATGACCCTTATTCCACGTATTATACGGAGGAGGATTTCCGTTCCATCAATGACAGCACAAAGGGAACCTACTCCGGTATCGGAGCCATGTTAAGCCAGAACAGAACCACGGGGTTATGTACCATCGTGAAGGTGTTCGAGGGTTCCCCGGCCCTGGAGGCAGGGATGCAGCCCGGAGACATTATATATAAGGTGGGCGATACCCTGGTGGCTTCCGAAAGTCTGGATGTGCTGGTGAACAATTACATCAAGGGCGAAGAAGGCACGGATGTGGCTATCACGGTGTACAGGGCAGACAAAGACGAGTATGTGGATATGTCCGTTACGCGGCGCAAAATCGAAGTGCCCACTGTGGAATACAGCATGCTGGACGATAAAATCGGCCGGATTGCAGTCTCAGAATTTGATGTGATTACAGTGGAGCAGTTTGAGCAGGCAGTGGATGAGCTGCAGAAGGACGGTATGGAGGGGCTGATTATCGACCTGCGGAGCAATCCGGGCGGAGTCCTGGACAGCGCTGTTAAGATGGTGGATTATATTCTCCCCGATGATTTGGACCAGTATGAAAAGGGCAAGGGAAAAACCCTGATTGTTTACACGGCCGACAAGAATGAAAAGGGCGATGTATTTACCGCCTCAGACGGTCATGAGCTGAAAATGCCCATTGTCATTCTGGTTAATGGGGACTCAGCCAGCGCTTCCGAGGTGTTTACAGGCGCGCTGAAGGATTATGACTGGGCCACCGTGGTGGGAACCACCAGCTACGGAAAGGGAATTGTACAGAACCTGATACCTCTGGGAGACGGTTCCGCCATCAAGATTACCACAGCCCATTACTACACGCCCAGCGGTTTTGACCTGCACGGAAAGGGAATAGAACCGGATGTGGAAGTGGAACTGGATGAGAAGCTTAAAACCCAGGCAGTGGTGAAGCCGGAGGAAGACAACCAGCTTCAGAAGGCAGTCCAGGTGTTGAAGGAAAACAAATAAGAAGTGTGGAACAGGGCCCCGGTCATGGCTATTATGGCCGGGGCTTTTGTACTGTCTGCATTTCCAGACAGGCTATTGCTATTTACTACGGCTTTTGCTATACTTACATAATATATTTGAGAAGCCCGCGGTATGTTGAGAAGCCGCGATTATATAATATAAAGGAAATTGATTCTCACAGATTAGATTTGGAATGGATGGTTGAATTATGGGAGATATGACAGAGCAGGACAGCGCACATGCAGCTGAAAATACAGTAATCAAGTGTCCGGCAGTCCTGGAAGCTCTGAGAACAGGTATAATATGTTGCCTGCTGGACGAGGATCTGACTTTTCTATGGGGGAATTCCAGCTTTTTCAGTGGTATTGGATATACCGCTGAACGTTTTGGCGGCCTCTTTTCCACACTGCGGCAGTATTATGCAGCGATGCCCGATGTGTTTTCCTGTATCCGGCAGGAACTGACCCAGGCGGTTGAGAATGAAAGGCAGGATATTGAACTGACTGTCCGTCTGCCCCTTAAGGAGGGCGGATATTCCTGGAAACATCTTTATGGGACCGTCAGGGAGGATTCTTTAGCGGGCGGGAAGGTATTGCAGGCAGAGCTTGCGGGAGTGGATGCCCTGGCTGCCGGGAAAGAGGAACTGGAACGGCTCTACCGGCAGAAGCTGCAGTATTTCCATTTTATGCTGGATACATACGAGGGCAATGCATATATCAGCGATATGGACACCTATGAGCTGCTGTATGTGAACCAGCATTCCTGCGAGGTACTGGGGATGCCGGCGGTGAAAGCGGCGGGGCGTAAGTGTTATGAAGTAATCCAGGGAAGGACGAGTCCCTGCCCGTTCTGTACCAACAGCAAAATAACCGAGAATGAATTTTACGAGTGGGAGTTCCAGAACCCGGTTTTGGAGCGGACATTCCGAATTAAGAACAGGATTATCGACTGGGAAGGACACCGGGCGCGGCTGGAGCTTTCCCATGATATGTACAGCACGGAATATAAGCTGGCAAAGAAGGACCAGGAGCGGGATGCGTTGGTTCGCAGCGTCCCCGGCGGGCTGGCGCGGGTGGACGGACGGGATATGCGGACTGTCCTCTGGTACAGCGGCAGTTTTTTGGACCTGATTGGATATACGAAAGAAGAGTTCGAGCAGGAGATGCATTCCCAGTGCAGTTATGTACACCCGGACGATAAGGAACGCGTTGCTGCTGTTATGCTGCAGTCCAGGGAGACTGGCAGGCCCACTATGGTGGAGAGCCGCATTTTCACTCAGGACGGTAAGGTTAAGATTTTACTGATGACATGCAGCTATGTCAGCGGGGAGGAGAACTGGGACGGTATTCCCTCCTATTATACGGTTGGTATCGACGTCACGGCGGAGCGCACGGAGCAGGCCCGGCAGAGGCAGGCCCTGGAAGATGCCTGCCAGGCAGCACAAATCGCCAACGATGCAAAGACCAACTTCCTTTCATCCATGTCCCATGATATTCGCACGCCAATGAACGCTATCATCGGCATGGCGGTTATTGCGCAGGCGAACCTGCAATCTCCGGAAAAGATACAAGACTGCCTGAATAAAATCAATGTTTCCAGCCGACATCTTTTAAACCTTATCAATGAGGTATTGGATATGTCCAGAATCGAAAGCGGGAAAATCGATCTTATTTCAGAGAACGTTTCGCTGCCAGAGCTGATTGAGGACGTTATGGATGTATTCAGGCCCCTGGCCGCGGAAAAACACCTGGAGCTGCAGATTAACGCTGACCATGTGCGGCATGAAAAAGTGGTAACAGATCAGAACCGCCTGCAGCAGGTTCTGGTGAACCTGCTCTCCAATGCCATAAAATATACCCCTGAGGGAGGCAGTGTGGGTCTCAGGGTCCGTGAAATTCCGGCTTTTGCAAAGGGCAAGGGGCAGTATGAATTTATCGTCACCGACAACGGAATTGGGATGTCCGGAGATTTCATCCCTCATATTTTTGAACCTTTCTCCCGGACCGAGGAGTCAAAGACCAATCAGATACAGGGGACAGGTCTTGGCATGGCTATTACCCAGAATATTGTCAGCATGATGAATGGCACGATTGAGGTTAAGAGCGTCCTGGGAGAAGGAAGCCAGTTTATTGTGGCTGTATCCTTTAAGCTGTGCGAAGAGGCAGAGGATAACAATGCAGAGCTCTCCGGCCTGCCGGTACTTGTGGTGGACGATGACCAGGTTATCTGCGAAAGCGCCGCCGAGATTCTGGATGATCTGGGGATGCGGAGCAGCTGGGTACTCTCGGGCAAAGAAGCCATTCGCCGCGTTGTGGAAGCCCATGAGGCGGAGGATGACTTCTTCTCCCTTATTTTGGACTGGAAGATGCCTGGAATGGACGGACTGGAAACGCTCAAGGTGATTCGAAGGAAGCTGGGGATGGATGTTCCCATCATTGTGGTATCCGCCTATGACTACTCTGAGATTGAGGACGAGTTTAGGATGGCGGGAGCAGACGCATTTATCACCAAACCGCTTTTCAGATCCAAAATTGCCCATACCTTCCACCAGTTCTGCCGGGAGGGGCGCACCGATGCCTCATCGCTTCCCGGCGGGGAAGTTTACACCATCATGGAAGGAAAGCGGATTCTGCTGGTGGAGGACAATCAACTCAACCGTGAAATCGCTGTGGAGCTGCTGAAGATGCATGGCTTTCTGATCGACGAGGCTGAGAACGGCCGGCTTGCAGTGGAGAAGTTTGCGTCTTCCGGGCCGGAAGAATATGACTGTATTTTAATGGATATCCAAATGCCGGTGATGGATGGTTATCAGGCTTCTGAAGCAATCCGAGCGCTGACGCGGGAGGATGCCAGAACGGTTCCCATTCTGGCTCTGACAGCCAATGCCTTTGCCACTGATATTGGAAAGGCACACTGCGCCGGCATGAACGACCATGTGGCAAAACCCATTGAAGTGGAGCGTTTTATGGAAACACTGCGGAGATGGATTAGATAGTTCTAGGATTATGAATCAAAAGGGAATCCGGAAGGTTTATGTGCAGCTTGGCGCGTTGCCTATCAAAAAGTTTTATGAAAAAGCTCTGTGGGAAGGCTCTGTGGAAAAGCTCTGTGGAAAAGCAATCCACAGGGCTTTTTCTGTTCTGCTATATTTTGTCTGGAATTGCTTTCCGCTGCCGTAATGACAAGATGGAGCAGACAATCAGCTGCTCAGAACGTGTTAAGAAAGAACAGTTGGATAAAAAAGAACAAATGTTCCTGCCTCCGCCTATACTTTTCAGGCTGTCTATGTTATAATTTTTAATGACCTTTCCTACAAGTATTTTTTACCGGGTTATTACATTCCACAATATACTCTGCCCGCCCGGTTCCGAAGTAATTTCAAAAAGCTTTTTCCGGAGAACACAGTGGGGCACGTCATTTCTTTTTAAACGTGTTTATGGAAACATTGGGCAGATATATCGGTGGTCAACGACTCAGGATCAAGAAGTATCAACGAGAAGAAAGGAAGTCAATTTCAATCAAAAGATAAAGAAGGCCGAGAGAGAACCCGGGCCAAGGGGATAGAATTATGAAAACATAGTTACATTTTACGTATTTGTATACTATAAAGGAGACTTCACTATGGATCATTTTGAATTAGTATCAGAATTTCAGCCCACCGGCGACCAGCCGCAGGCCATTGAGCAGCTGGTTAAAGGCTTCAAAGAAGGCAACCAATTCGAGACTTTACTAGGGGTTACAGGCTCTGGAAAGACCTTTACTATGGCTAACGTAATCCAGCAATTACAAAAGCCTACCCTTATCATTGCCCACAACAAAACCCTGGCCGCCCAGCTCTATTCCGAGTTCAAAGAGTTTTTTCCGAAGAATGCGGTGGAGTATTTTGTGAGCTATTACGACTACTACCAACCCGAAGCCTACGTTCCGTCCACGGACACCTACATTGAAAAGGATTCTTCCATTAATGATGAGATAGACAAGCTGCGCCATTCCGCCACCGCCGCCCTGTCAGAACGGGAGGATGTGATTATCGTGGCTTCCGTATCCTGTATCTACGGCCTGGGCAGCCCTATTGATTATAAGGAGATGGTCATTTCGCTGAGACCCGGTATGATTAAGGACCGGGATGAGGTCATTCATAAGCTTATTGACATCCAGTATGACAGGAACGATATGGACTTTAAGCGGGGAACTTTCCGGGTGAGGGGGGATGTTCTGGATATATATCCGGCATACTCCGATGGGGTGGCCTACCGGGTGGAATTTTTTGGGGATGAGGTGGACCGGATATCAGAAATTGATACGCTGACCGATGAAACCAAAGCCCAGCTGGGCCATGTGGCTATTTTCCCCGCATCCCATTATGTGGTGCCGAAGGAGAAGATGATGGAAGCCACAGAGAACATTCTGACAGAGCTGGAGGAGCGTGTCACATTTTTTAAGAGTGAGGATAAGCTTCTGGAGGCCCAGCGCATATCGGAACGGACAAACTTTGATGTGGAGATGATGCGTGAGACCGGATTTTGTTCGGGCATTGAGAATTATTCCCGACATCTGACAGGAGGCCTGCCCGGGGAACCTCCTTGTACACTCATTGATTATTTCCCTGAAGATTTCCTGATTATTGTGGATGAATCCCACATAACCCTTCCACAGGTGCGCGGAATGTATGCCGGCGACCGGTCCAGAAAGACCACGCTGGTGGACTTTGGATTCCGCCTCCCATCTGCTCTGGATAACAGGCCTCTGGCGTTTCCTGAGTTTGAGTCTAAAATCAATCAGATGATGTTTGTTTCTGCAACTCCCTCTGCCTACGAGGCAGAACATGAGCTTATGAGGGTGGAACAAATCATACGTCCCACCGGACTTCTGGATCCGGAGATATCGGTGCGGCCTGTGGAGGGCCAGATTGATGACCTGGTTTCTGAAGTGAACAAGGAGGTGGCGGCCCATCACAAAGTACTTATCACCACTCTGACCAAACGGATGGCAGAGGACCTCACCGACTACATGAGAGAGGTAGGTATCCGGGTTAAGTATCTTCATTCGGATATTGATACGTTGGAACGGGCTGAAATCATCCGGGATATGCGAATGGATGTGTTCGATGTCCTGGTGGGCATCAACCTGCTGCGGGAAGGACTGGATATTCCTGAAATTACACTGGTGGCTATCCTGGACGCGGATAAAGAGGGATTCCTGCGTTCAGAGACATCCCTGATTCAGACCATTGGCCGTGCAGCCCGCAACAGCGAAGGTCATGTCATTATGTATGCGGACAAGGTGACGGACTCCATGGCTGTGGCAATCGAGGAGACCAACCGAAGACGCCAGATACAGCAGAAGTACAACGAGGACCATGGAATCACACCCACCACCATCAAAAAGGCTGTCAGAGATTTGATTGCCATATCCAAGGCAGTGAATGCAGATGACAAGCACTTTAAGAAGGATCCCGAGTCCATGGACGAGAAGGAATTAAAGAAGCTGTCAAAGGAACTGGAAAAGAAGATGCACCAGGCTGCTGCGGAGCTGAATTTCGAGGAAGCGGCAAGGCTGCGTGACAGAATGATAGAAATTAAGAAAATGCTGCAAGACATGTAATTTTCTGTAACTCATGGAACATTGTACCTAAAAATGTAATATTCTCTTAAGGATTATTAAATTGTACAATAGATGTCACTACTTTATAATAAAGATAGGCAATAAATAACAATTGATTGCAAATATAGACGAGGAGGATAAGTTTTATGAGGAGAAAAAGAGGGCTATGTCTGCTGCTGGCAGCATCTATGGCATTGGGCAGTAGTTTCACTGTATTGGCAGCGGATAAAAAGATTGACACGGTGAAGCTGAGTTTTTCCTATTCAAAGGCGCCGGAGAGCGGGGACGAAATAGGAGACATTACGGTTAAGGCCGGCAGCAGCGGATTTGAAGTGGACTCTGCCGAGTATACCAATATAGAGGACCAGGATACCTGGACGGTTGGAGATATACCGGAGGTAAAGGTGGAACTGTCAGCCAAGGACGGATACAAGTTCTCCTATACATCCAAAAGCCACTTCTCTCTTTCTGGATGTAATGCGGATTTCAAGAAAGCAAAGATTTATGACGATGGCCAGTACATTGAAGTGTATGCTGAGTTAAAACGTATCGGCGGCAAGCTTCAGGGTGCGTCGGAGCTGGAATGGAATGATACCACGGCTGAGTGGGAGGAGATTGAAGGCGCTAAGAGCTATGATGTAAAGCTGCTCCGCGACGACAAGACAGTCACTACGGTCAGCACTACAGGAACCTCATATAATTTTGCAGGTTATTTTAACCGGGAGGGAGACTATACCTTCCGTGTAAGGGCTATTTCCCGTTACAATAATAAGACAGGTGAATGGTCCGAGGATTCCAACTCCCTGTATATTGATGAGGATGAGCTTGGCCGCTATGGCGGAAGCGGACATTGGGAGCAGGATGGTACTGGTGTATGGTATGCGTATGATACCGGCGGATATCCGGCCTCCTGTTGGAAACAGATTAACGGCGCATGGTATTATTTCAATAACAAGGGGTATATTGTTACCGGCTGGCAGAAGCTGGATGGGACCTGGTACTATCTGAACCCTTCCAACGGTATCATGATGACCGGCTGGCAGGCTATCAACGGCAAATGGTATTATATGAACGGCAGCGGTGAGATGCAGACCGGCTGGCAGGCCATTAATGGCAGATGGTATTATCTGGACGGCAGCGGCGCCATGCAGACCGGCTGGCAGAGGCTGGGCGGACAGTGGTATTACTTAGACCCCAGCGGCGCCATGCAGACCGGCTGGCAGGCTATTAATGGCAAGTATTACTATCTGGGCACCAATGGAGCCATGTATTATAATACATGGACGCCGGACGGAAAATATGTGGATGGTTCAGGAGCCTGGGTGCAGTAAATCTTAATACGAATATACAGAACGGAAACATAAAGAAATATAGAGAAAAAGCAGGAAAAGATGCAGCGGAGAGATTCGCTGTATCTTTTTTTGAATTGAGTTTGTCATAACAAACTCTTTTTATTGACATTTTTTCGCATTAAGCATACAATGAATATGGTTTAAATGTAACTACAAAAGGAGACAGGCATCAATGCAGAAAAAGCTGAATGAGTGTGAGATCGGCGGCCGGTATGTTGTATCGGGCGTGCAGGTGGATGAGAGCATTACCAGACGTCTTGAGGCCCTGGGGGTCAATGAGGGGACGCCTGTAAATATATTGAATAAGAAAGGCAGCGGAAGCGTTATCATCAAGGTGCGCGGGACGCGTCTGGCCTTGGGAAAGCGCTTGTCCGAAGGTATTACGGTCAGGGAGGAACAGGCATCATGAACGGACGCGCAAGAGCAGATGGGACGGATACGTACGGCAGTGTGATTCTGGGAGACAGCGGGGCGAAGAAGATGGATTTCCAAGATCAGCATGAGGATGACAGGACGCCGATCACAGTTGGATTTGTAGGCAATCCTAACTGCGGCAAGACCACGTTGTTTAACGCCTTTACCGGCGCTAAACTTAAGGTGGCTAACTGGCCCGGTGTTACGGTGGAGCGGGTGGAAGGTGAAACCAGCTATAAAGGGCGTCCCATCAAGGTTATCGACCTGCCGGGCATCTACAGCCTTACCTCCTATACCATAGAGGAAAAGGTCACCCGCAAATGTATTGAGGACGGTGGTGTGGATGTCATCATCAATGTGGTGGATGCGTCTTCCCTGGAGAGAAACCTGTATCTTACCATGCAGCTCATTGAGCTTAAGAAGCCGGTAATCCTGGCACTGAATATGATGGATATTGTGGAAGAGCGGGGCATGGAAATTGATATGCACCGTCTCCCGGAGCTGCTGGGTGAGATACCGGTTGTCCCTGTATCAGCCAGGAAACGGACAGGACTGGATGTGCTGATGCACGCAGTGGTCCACCACTATGAGGAGGGACCTCAGGGGGTGGTTATACGCTACAGCCAGGAGGTGGAGGAGAAAATCAGGCTGATTGAGGAAGCGCTGTATAAAAAGTACGGCGAGATGGATAATATGCGCTGGCATGCTATTAAGTTCCTGGAGTTTGACCAGGTGGTGATTGACGATCATCCTCTGGACGATATTGCCGTGATTCTTCCACGCAATTATGAAAAACAGATTATCAATGAGAAGTATGATTATATAGAAGAGGTCATAAAGGAGTGCCTTTTTAATAAGGATGAAAAGGCTGCTACCACGGATAAGGTGGACCGGCTTATGACCCATCCTGTATGGGGAATTCCTGTGTTCTTGGGGATCATGGCTCTGGTATTTTTCCTGACGTTTACAGTGGGTGATTTTTTAAAGGAGTATTTCCAGATGGGTCTGGATATGTTTTCCGGTGCAGTCCTGTCACTTCTTACCAGTGTCCACGCGGCTCAGTGGATCACCTCCCTGATCGTGGACGGCATCATTGCAGGCGTGGGAGGTATACTTACTTTCCTGCCCAATATTTTCATCCTGTTCCTTGCCCTGGCTTTCCTGGAGGACAGCGGATATATGGCAAGGGTAGCGTATGTGATGAATGAAACCATGGGTATGGTAGGGCTGTCCGGTAAGGCGTTTTTACCCATGCTTTTAGGGTTTGGCTGTACGGTTCCTGCGGTCATGGCTACCAGGGCTCTGGAGAGTGTGAAGGACAGGCGGAGGACTATTTTAATCACACCCTTTATGTCCTGTTCCGCCAGGCTGCCGATTTACGTATTATTTGCGGAAATGTTTTTTCCGGACAGGGCTCTGATAGTGGCCTACTCCCTCTATATCATCGGCCTGTGCATGGCAATCCTGGTGGCGTTTATCGTACATATCCATGGAAAGAATGACAGCGCCCAGAACGCCCTGCTGATTGAGCTGCCCGAGTATAAGACGCCTAACGGCCGCACGGTATCCATCTATGTATGGGATAAGGTGAAGGACTATCTCAGCAAGGCAGGAACCACAATTTTCATTGCCTCCATCGTGCTCTGGTTCGTGCTGAACCTTGGTCCGGAGGGATTCGTGTCTGACGTGTCCCACAGCTTTGCCGCAATCATCGGTCATGTTCTGGTGCCGGTTCTGAGGCCGGCTGGTCTGGGGCAGTGGCAGGTGGCAGTGGCCCTTATTTCCGGCCTCTCTGCAAAGGAAGTGGTTGTCTCCAGTTTCAGCGTTCTGTACGGAATCAGCAATGTAAACTCCGCTGCCGGTATGACAGCGCTTTCCACTCAGCTCGCCATGGCTGGTTTTGGAGGTGTGAACGCCTATGCCCTGATGATATTCTGTCTCCTGTATTCACCCTGTATCGCGGCAGTGGCAACCATTAAACGGGAGACAGGATCCTGGAGATGGACCATAGGAATGGTGCTGTTCCAGCTGGCCGTGGCCTGGGCAGGGGCAATGCTGGTATTTCAGCTGGGCAGTCTTATATTTGGATAAGGACCGTACCGGGGAACAGCCTGGGCTGCCCGGAATTTTAAGGTCAGCAAATGGAAGCGGGGCCGGAGGATGCCATGGTGACCTCCCCCGTTTCCCTTGAATAGAGATATACCTGATTGGACAGGCGGTCTTCCTCAGGGACCTCGGACCGGTTAATGTGAGTCACCAGCCGGCTCATCTCCTCATAGGATATATCGCCGTCGTCAGGCAGCAGCAGGACTTCGTGGATGCTGGATGGAAGGATGATTAAATTCTTTTCCACCCCGTCTGCGAAGTTTTTTAATACGTCCTCATACAGGATACAGGCAGCGCCGTTGATACCGGAACGGTTGCTGAGAACGTAAAACGGAGCAGGGGTTTCCGGCTTTGGATGGGTTTCTTGAAAATGGGGATTCAGTCCGCGGTTCATCTCCTCGATGATACAAGCCATGCTGGAGATGACAGGAGGAAACAGACGGGGAGAATTGGACAGGGCAGATGTTTTCAAATCTTCCAGGGAAATGTTCCAGATGCGCAGATGACTGTTGTGAATCATGGCGGTCATGAGGCCGGTGTCATCCTCATGTATGCAGAGATAGAATACAATGGCCAGGTCCATCCAGGGAATGTAAGGGACATCCTTCAGAATGGCTTCATTGGAGGCAGCATGTATCAGTTTGCAGGCAATATTAGAGCGTATGCCTTCATAATCGGACAGCATCTCATAATTCAGGGGAGGCGGCGTATCGTTCTGGCGGTACATGGTCAGAAGTTCTGCCACAATCTGGTCCAAAGACATTCCCTTACGGTACTGGTCATAGCAGGGATTCAGGTAGATGGCAGGAGCAATATGGGCATTCCCTCTGGTGATGCATAGTCCATCCAGAATGAGTCCGTTGTTTTTGGGAACCTTGTGCAGCTCCAGCTCATAGCTGCTTCCCAGCTCTGCCTCCATACGTTTTTTTACAGCAGCTAAAAATTGTTCGTATACCAAATGTATACCCCCTTTTTGATGATATTTATGTAAACTGAATAACAGTTCCATATCTTTACTGAACTGAATAATAAGGTTTTCTGAACTGGCTAATAAGGGAAACTTCCGGTGAAATTGCCTTGGATAAATTTAAGATGGATAAAATGAATATCAAACTATAAATGAATATCAGATATTACATGAATATCAGAAAGTAAATGAATTGACACCAGCTTAATCCATAAGGCCATGATTGTCAATAGACGGGAAAGGGATTTTTTTGCTGCCGGGCCGGCAGAGACAGGCACAGGGCGGAAAAAGCCGTATTCTATCGGGATTTCCAGGGGTATATTGTCATTTTATCGACTATATGGACGGGAATGGTGGGGAAATCACGGGAAAATGGCAAGAAATGAAATTGACGGATGGTCATGGTACTGATATACTCGATTATAGTTTCAGAAAGGAATGGAGACGAGTGGACGAACATCATTGGAGCGAGGACCATCTGATAGCCAGTACCGCTGTCCTGGCCGGGGAAATCATGCTGATCAGCGGAGCCGAGATTGCCAGGATAGAGGGAACCATACATTATATACTGGGGTGCTGCCATGACAGAAATGCACAGACCATGGTATTCAGCACAGGCATTTTTGTGAGTCTGGACAGCCCTGAGGGAGAGGCGCTGACCCTGGTTCGGAGAGTGGAGGCGCGCTCTACCAACCTGAACCGGATATACCGTGTGAATGAGGTGTCCAGAAGGCTGTGCGGCGGTCTTATGAGCCCTGAGGAGGCCTACCGGGAGCTGGAGGAAATAAAAGACAGCTGTCAGTATAAAAGGGAGTTAAAGGCCCTCAGTTATGCGTTTATCGCCGTATTCTTCGGCGTGGTCCTTGGCGGGAGACCTGCGGATTGCCTGGGAGCTGCGGTGATCGGCGGGATTCTGGGATTGGTGGTATACGCCATATCAGGTTTGGGATTCAATGATTTCTGCGTCAATGGTCTGGGGGCATTTACCATCGGGATAGCTGCCCTGGCCATGAACCGGTGGATTCTGACAGGGGCCAGTAATGACGTGGTTATCATCAGCGCCATCATGCCTTTGCTGCCCGGCGTCATCTTTACCACGGCGGTACGGGATACTCTGAACGGGGATTATTCCTCGGGGGCAGCCAGAATGCTGGAGGCAGTGGTAACTGCTCTCGCAGTGGCGGCCGGAGTGGGTGCGGGTATGGCACTGTTCCATCAGCTGACAGGAGGAGGCGGAATATGGTAGTTGCGATTCAGGTGGCAGGTTCGTTTATGGCAGTGCTCAGCTTTGGGCTGGTGTTGGAGATGCCGAGAAAATACCTGGGCTGGTCAGGGCTGACCGGCGGGGTGTGCTGGCTGGTATATCTGGTGGTAAAGGCAGGCACCGGCTCCATGATACTGGGAGCATTTCTTTCCAGTCTGTCCGTGGCTCTTATGGGACATCTGTTTGCCAGGATTTTCAGGGCGCCGGTCAGTGTGTTCCTGGTGCCGGGAATTTTACCCCTGGTGCCCGGTACATCCATCTATAACAGTGTATATTATGTTATCCGCAACAGCAGGGAGGAATCCATGTATTACCTGGTGGAAACTCTTCAGATTGCGGGTGCCATAGCCCTGGCGGTGTTTCTGATGGATTCTGTGTTTAAGCTGGTGGGAAAGAAGAAAAGGATAAAAGTGTAAAATTAGGACTTGAAGTTTTGGAAAAAATATAGTATCATAATAGGGATGCGTCTGTAGCTCAGTGGATAGAGCAGTGGCCTCCGGAGCCGCGTGCGTAGGTTCGATTCCTATCAGACGCATTTTTGATTGCATGTTTTTATGATTGGCGGATGCCGCAGAGTCGTGGGAAACCTTGATTCTGCGGCATTTGTTGTTTTATACGTCTGGCTGATATAATTCCATCATGACACAATCCCGCTGATGGGAGGGGATTGGTATGGGTCAAAGATGGGTCAAATGGATGGGTCAGCAGATGGGTCACCTCTCAATAGTGCCTGTGCGTGGGGCGCAAACTCTTTAAAAAATCCACAGGAATCTTATATCGCCTTCCGCCAGCCAGCTTTTCTGCCGGCAGCCTTCCCTCTTGGATCATACGGTAGGCGGTGGATGGACTGATGGATGTCCGTTCGCAAAATTCTTTTAGTGATATGTATGCATCTTCCATTCTGTTAAAAACTCCTTCCGGTAATATTTTAATAATTTGTTCTGGTGAAAATGAAAATATATTCAAGCATTGTCATGAATGAGGCAATGCTTTTTTGTTGTCATATCTTCGCAGGTTAATTGATAAAAAGTTTGAAACAGATTCTAAGCGTTCGGTTTCTGTTTTGCCTTTTCAGCTTTGTGGGTGAGGATTGATTTACAAATATGTTTGAATTTTAAAGTACATATAACAGTTCAGTAGTACGAATGAGTTGTCATGAGTTATAAGAATAGTAACACATGTATAATGCTGAAATAAGCAAGAGGATAGATAAATGAATATTAACAGTATATAGACAGTTAAAGAATAGTCTTATATAGAATCATGAGAACTGATAGTTATATATATTATATCTGTATTATAACAAGATACGCTTTTTGTATTACTTTTTTATGAGCGGATTATATTCTGAGAAGGAGGAACTATGCGCAGAGAGGATGCAAAAGAGAAGACAGTTTCAATAAAAATGTCTCAGAAAATGTATACCAAAATTGAAAAGAAGATGCGAGAGAAAAACTATAAGAATATCTCAGCATACATCCGTGATTTGGTTCAAGCAGAACAGGCGAAGAACGAACTTAGTAAGCCAGCCAAACAGAGGGCTGTGGAAGCCATATGCACGATACAAACATATATAAACTGCAACGGAGACTTTTGTGAAGGTAATGAAAGGATACTGGACGCATTGAAAACAGTTAAGGAGGTGCTGCGCTAATGGCGACAGTCAAAGTATTTGGCGGCAAGTCCTATGATGATAAGTATTCTGGAAAAAATTATACAAATTATAATGCGCTGGAATGCGTATTGAACTATATGTTCCGGGAAAAGGGAAATAGGGATGATATTATCCCGGAGATAAAAGGGGGCTATGGGGTCAATCTGGAATCTACGGAAACCATAATTGAGGATATGAGGATGGTTAAGGATGTCTATGAAAAAAATGGTGGGCGTCAGTTAAGGCATTTCTCTGTAAACCTGAGTGCAGAGGAGACAGAGACAATCAATGATTTGAATGCATTTGCGTATGATATTAGCGGTTATTATGGTAACAGGTATCAATCGGTATTTGCCGCACACAAGAAAGGCAGGGGAGTACATATTCATGTGTGTGTTAATTCTGTAAGCTTTGTTGATGGTAAGAAATTTTCAGATAGAAATGGAGGACTTAAAGAATATAAGGATTATGTTAATAGGTTGGTTCAAAAGCACAAAGACACGAATGACAAAAAATAATGTATTTTTCATAGTTAGAATATTGTGGAATTATGCGAGATGAAACTTCAAAACGAGAGTGATATAGTTGAGAAAAAGGAGATGGGATATGTTGGAAGAAATAAAAAATAGAGGGGAAGGCATGGCAGGCATTTATAAAGATATTGCCGAGGTGGCTGGGGAAGATGTGGCTAAGATTTTGTACAAAAACTTTCGGGGACAGCAGGTGGTATTCCCGAATAAATTATATTCTTCCAACTTTACAGCGCAAAAAATAAGGGAGGAGTATAATGGGAAAAATGCAAAGGAATTGGCATTAAAATATGGTTTTACAGAAAGATGGGTCAGGACCATATTAAAATCAACTAAATAAATGTGATTTTAGTTATAAATGATATGGAATGTATAGCTTTAGGCACAAAGGAATTGAAGGTGAAACTTGTTATGGAGTTATGGTTGAACCGCATTCTTAAGGAGACAAAAACGGAGGGATTTGGAAATCGCTTTTGCATTTGGATGCAGGGATGTTCTATACATTGCTCAGGGTGCGCTAATCAGCATATGTGGCCTTTTAATGTGGGGGAAAAAGTACAAGTAGAATGTTTGGTATCAGACATTGTAAACACTAGGTCGATTGAAGGTATTACATTATTAGGAGGAGAGCCGTTGGACCAAAAAGAGGCTGTGGCCCAGCTGGTTGAAGCGGTAAAAAGGCAGGGGCTGTCAGTTATTTTATTTACAGGTTATTTGTATGATGATTTAAAAAAAAGCAGGGATATTTGCGTACAAAGAATTCTGCGAAATATAGATTTGATGATTGATGGCCCTTTTATTGAAAATAAGCTTGATTTTTCAAGGCCATGGATGGGATCGGAAAATCAAAAATATATATTTTTGTCAGATAAATATTCTGAGAAGGATTTGGTGGATATAAAAGCCAAAAGCCAGTATGAAGTCAGGATTTATCCTGACGGTAGTGTGAAAATCAATGGTATGGGAGATTTGAAAAAAATAAGAAAATTTTTAAAAGTTGATGGTGGGATGGTATGAAACAGATAAAAGTAACAATCTATGCAAATGGATATGTGCAAGCAGAAACGGTAGGGATAAAAGGGCAAAAGTGTGAGGAGTTTCGGCCTTTGTTAGAAAATATTCTACAAAACAGAGTAGTGGATCAAGCATATACGGATGAGTTTTACGAGATGGCACTAGAAGAAACCTATGTAAACGAAATGGAGAAAGCAAGGATATGAAAAAGCTGGGGATTGGATTACAAGTGTTTATGTGTGCTGTACTGTCATTCTTAGGATTTGTGAATTATGGCGTGTGGATCTGGATGGCAGGAAAAATGGGGTTAAAAAAAATGAAACTGGCTGGTATGGTACTGTGTGGCTTAATGGTTATGCTTATGGTATTAGCCGGCGTTTATGACGCAGAGAGTGCAGACATCCTTATGTCAATTTGTATGATACTATTATTTCTTCCTACTTTTGTAATTTTAGCTAATGTAGGAAAATTAAAAAGATGTCTGGATTTACGTCTTTTAGTTAAAAAAAACAACATTAATGTTCAGAAACTAGGCGAGCAGGAGTGCTTATTTATAGAGATACCAGAGAATGAGAGATTATTGAAAACAAGTAAGATGCTTTTTGGTGATAAAGGAGAAGCCGTCTTAAGGGTAATTGCTTTTAATGAGAAAGAAAAGGCTGATAAAGCTCTGGCAGAAAAGGAAGACCGAATTCGGCAAAAAAAGTTACAGGCAGAAGCAGAGATTGCGAAAGCAGAGGCCCAAAAGGCCGAAGCAGAAAAGGCAAAAGCAGAGGCACGGAAGGCCGAGGCAGAAAAAGTAAGAGCCGAGGCTGAAAGGGCTCGAGCTGAAAGAGCCAGCTTAGAAGCACAGAAAGCAGAGGCTGCACGTGCTAAAGCAGAGGCTCAGAGGGCAGAGGCTGCGAGGGCTGCGGCAGAAGCCAAAAAAGCAGAGACAGAAAAGGTAAAAGCGGAAGCAGAAAAAGCAAAGGCAGAAGCGGAAAGAGCAATAGCAGAAGCAGAGAGGATAAGAGCAGAGGCGGAAAAAGCAAAGGCCGAAAACCAAAAAAAGGAGATAGAGAAAGATAGGAAAGAAGTAAGGCGTGTAAAAACGGAGGACAACAGGGAAAAAGAAATAAAACCAGTTTCGATAGGAAAGATATCAGAACAGCCAGTAGATATTAATTTCTGTGATGAACAAGAATTATCACTGGTTCCTGGAATCGGTATCATTTTAGCAAAAAAAGCTATAAGGATCAGGAATGAAAAGGGGAACTTTGAATCAGTTGATGATTTTGTTAAATGTATTGGCATTAGGGAGAGTAATGCAGCATCAATAAAATCCCATTTAATATGTACCGCAGAAAATAACTGTAACACTGTAGATATTGTTAGAAAGGCTGGGAGAAAAATTGATATTTAATGCTGAGAGGGTTGAATATGGACAGACAGTCAGGAATTAACGTAAAAAAACATTTATCAAACTTATTTAGGGCACGTTTTCCAATCATATATATACCGACATGGGAAGAAAGCCGGGCAATAGAAATATTGAGCGATATTGCAAATGATGTTCAGCTTATCAAGACACAGAGGACTTTGTACATATGGAGTCAAACACAGGGATTGTGCAGTTATACTACTGGAAAGGCTATTGCTGATACAAAGACCCCGGTAAAAGCGTTAGAGTATATAGCAGATTGCAGTGAAGCGGCAATTTTCTGTCTGAAGGATTTTCATGTATATTTTGGAGCAGATAATTCGAAAGCAGATTATGGAGTTATTCGTAAAGTAAGGGATTCGGTTGAGGAACTTAAAAACAGCAGATATCCTAAAAATATGGTATTCATTTCTCCGAACATTGTACTTCCTAATGATTTGCAGAAGGAGGTTACTATTGTTGAATTTGGCCTTCCCACATTAGAGGAAGTCAGTGAAACTCTGAGTGAGATGATTGAGGCAAATCAGGAAAAAATTGATATCCTGCTTTCTGAAAGAGAAAAGATCCAGATGTGCAAGGCAGCATTGGGATTAACGTTGCAGGAAGTGGAAAATGCATTGGCGAGAGCTATGGTAGAGAAGGGACGGCTATCAATTGATGAATTAAGTATTATTTTAGATGAAAAGAACCAGGTAATCAAAAAGACCGGAATGTTAGAATTTGTAAAGAGTGATTTAAGTATTGATGATGTAGGAGGTTTGGAGAACCTGAAGCGATGGCTTTTGAAAAGAAATAAATCGTGGTCGGATACCGCTTCTAAATATAATCTTCCTTTGCCAAAAGGCGTACTTATAACGGGCGTGCCTGGATGTGGAAAAAGCTTGACGGCAAAAGCAATAAGCGCAGTTTGGAAATTGCCGTTATTGCGTTTGGACATGGGGAAGATATTTAGCGGTATAGTAGGAAGTACTGAGGAAAACATGAGGAAAGCAATTCAGACAGCAGAAGCAGTCGCACCATCTATCTTATGGATTGATGAAATTGAAAAGGGATTTAGTGGTGTAAGTGGTTCTTCTGGAGATGGTGGAATATCCTCAAGGATTTTTGGTACGTTTCTCACATGGATGCAGGATAAGACAAAAGCAGTATTTGTGGTTGCTACTGCCAATAATATCAGTAATCTTCCTTCGGAAATGCTGAGAAAGGGCAGGTTTGATGAAATTTTCTTTGTGGATTTACCAACAGAAAAAGAGCGTAAGGATATTTTTCAACTGCATTTAAAAAAGAGGCTTACGAATTCAGAAATATCAGGAAATGTAGATATTAATGATGGATTGCTAACAGAGTTATCTGGCAGGACAGAGGGATTTGCCGGAGCAGAGATAGAGCAAATTGTTGTAGCTGCACTTTTCGAAGCATTTTCTGAGGATAGGGCCCTAGAAATAAAAGACTTATTTAAAGTTATTTCTAATATGGTTCCCTTATCGGTCACACAATCAGAGCAGATTATGCAGATTCGAAATTGGGCCAATGTGCGGGCCGTAGCTGCGACAGCAAGAGAAGACAGACATGAGTATGAACGAAAAGAGAAGGAAAACATTCAGGACCCTAAGATTACAGAACAGGAGGACGAGGTCAAGAAGAATAGAGGAGGACGTTCTGTGGATTTTTAAAACGGGAGGGAGGTTTTTATGTCTATTTCATTAATGGGAGTGATGTTGGGGTTGCCCCTTGCGCTGGCAATGCGTGGAATTATGGGAAAGGAGAAATTTGAACAATGGATTGAATCAAAGGACTACTTGCTGTATACAACGTTTGACTCCATGGAGGAGATGCGGAGAGATATTGAAGCGTCTGGATATGATGTGACGGAATGGTATGGCTCTTTAAAAACTCATTTAACACAAAATAAGTCGTCCTATTTTGTGTGGAAAGATATTGATGGAAAAATTGTAGCAAGAATGTCAGTATATGATGATAAAGCAGCGATTAAAGAATTTATTGAGGCAGTAGAAGGAAGAGCAAAGAAAAAAATATTCTATGAGGACGGTAAGGATTCCGTAAATATCAGTGCAGAGGAGATACAGCAAGCCGCTGAGTCTGTGACAGATTTATACTATGAAGAATATCCTACCATCTATGTGGATGTGCAATTGCTGTGTGACATTATTGAACGATATCAGATAGAAATATTAACCTATTCCGAGGATGAAATTAAATGTCGGTACGAAAACTATGATATGATTTTTAGCAGGCAAAAGGGGGAAGAGCCTTTTAATTTGGAAATCAATTCTTCCAGCAAGAATATGAGACATCTGCATGATTGTATTGATTGTTTAAATGAAGATTATTATGCAGCACTTCAGGAAAAAACGTATATAGGAATTAGAAAAAAAATTATGGAAGAGGGGTTTGAAATTGAAGAAGAACAGGTGATGGAGGATAATTCAATCGTAATGATGATTTCGGTTGGGTAGATAAGGGGATGGTGGGTGGCATTTGTTGATATAGTTTGATTTGTTGAATGTAAATATTGGGGCAAAGCACGTGAAAACGTGTGACGCAAAACTAGAGGGCCTGTAAGATGGCAGCCAGTTGCATTTATATGGAGCTGCCAGGTGATATGGTAGCTTTTATTATTCCAGGAAGAAAGGTTGGGAACAAATGATGAGGATGGGCTTGGCAGTTTTATTAGCGTTTGGTTTAGCAGCATCAGTAACAGCTTGCGGGGATGTGAATACAGGAGAAGATAAAAAAGAGGCAGCGACCATTGGGACTACAGTAGAAAGCGAGAACGTAACAGGAGTGTCAGATACCACTGAAATCCAAAACGCCGAAGAAGAATATAAGAGTGGCTGTATTGAAAGCTTTGATTATAATGAATATTTTAGGTATCCTGATAACCATGTCGGAGAGCGTTTATGTGTCACGATGCAAATTGTCCAATTACTCAATGGTGGCTTTAGAGGAATGGATATGAATGGCAAAATATATATAACTTTGTATGAAGAAGGGAATCCGAATTTACAATTAGATGATATTATTACTGTCTGGGGAGAGTACAAGGGGGTTATTGGGTATGAGACAACAGACGAAAACTATATGGGATTTTTTACGATAAACGCTAAGTATACAGGATTCGTTGATGAGATGATTGCTAATTCGTTTCAGGAAGTATTATCGGAAGAATATGATGTTTCTGAAAATTTTTCTGAGACGGTAGCAGATAACCCATATAGGGACTCCATTCTCTTATGGAAATCATATGATAGCGAATTATCAGATTCAGATGTTGTTGGCTTTTCTAAGGAAGAGCTGCGGATTGCCAGAAATGAGATATATGCAGCCCATGGAAGAATTTTTACATCTCAGGACTTGATTGATTACTTTAACAGTAAGCCATGGTATCAGGGAATAGTACCATCGGACCAGTTTAGTGAGTCAGTTCTTACAAAAATCCAGAAAGCTAATATTGAAAAGATAAAAGCTTTTGAGGAACAGGCAGATTCGGCATTCGATGCTTCAATTGAAATTCCCAAAAAAGATGGAATCTATACATATCGTAATATGGATCCTGACGAGATGTCTGTAGGCGTGGAGTATATGAAGATGACTGTTGAAGGAAGCAGGGTAAGCATGATAATGTATGATACAGAATCCGCCAGCGGTAATATTACAGAATATAGCGGTTTTTATAATGTCAACGATGAGGCGTATGTTTCGGAAGAGGAAGGCGGCATTGTCATTGGATTTGATGAATATGGACAATATGCTACTGTCATATTCCCTTGGGACTATGAGCCTAAATTTTCACTTGTAAGCGTAAGCCCATTAAATTGATACAGAAAAATCTAAATGATTAATTATGAAAAGTAAGTGGAGGGAATGATTATGTTTAAGAAAAGTTTTGTTATGATGCTATTTGCAGCAATTATAGCAGTAGGAAGTGCAGTACCGGTCTTTGCCGAAGAAGAATATTATGGCAATGTTAAAGCGGACAGTTTCTATGAGGAGGAAAGTGATAATGCTATTATATTTGAATATCCATCATATATAGGATATGAAGCAGGGAAGAATCTTTCAGATTACTTTTCATATTGTACTTACGCTTCACCCGATGCGCATCAAACAAAGAATTTTGACTTAGCCGAATACCGTTGGTTTTATGGTACAGTCAACCTAGTAGCTGATTATGGGGATAGTGGGTATCAAATATGGGTATCAGGATATGACCCGTCATATACGGATACTGTAGGATGGCCGATAGAAAGCAATGTGGCTGCTGCTAAGGATGCTGAAATAAAAGAAGGAGATACGGTTATTGTGTTTGGAAAAGTGTTTTCTTATGACAGTGGTTTTAACAAAGAGCTATATGTTGGTGGAGCTGATATATTAATTACAACTCGGTCATTTACAGACATTCTAACCGAATACTATAATTATTTAGAAAATATGCAGTAACTTGTGGTTGCCAGGAGAGTGACAAAATCAGTTTGTTGCTCTTTTGGCTTTTTAACTGGTTAAAAAAATATGAAATAGAGTAGGGTCTTTTACTTTTTTATGTTATGACTGCATAAATTGAAATATGGTATTACCCACAATTTCAAATATATATTATCCCCTTGAACCAATAACCAATCACATTTCAAGGAGGTAATGTATATGTCAGCAGAAGTTGAAACTATGTTTTACACCAGAGAGAAACCCTGGCATGGACTTGGGACCAGAGTGGAGGATGCGCCTGGTTCGAGGGAGGCTTTGGAACTGGCCGGGCTGGACTGGCAGGTCATCCAGAGACCCATTGCGACCACAGACGGACAGGCCATATCTGGCTTCAAGGCCAATATCCGGAACACAGACAGCCGGGTTCTGGGAGTGGTCACCGACCGTTATAAAGTAGTACAGAATGAAGACGCCTTCGCCTTTACAGACCAACTGTTAGGCGAGGGCGTTACTTATGAGACGGCAGGCTCGCTGCAGAACGGACGGCGCACATGGCTGCTTGCCAAACTGCCCCAGCGGTATATCATAAGTGGGGATGAGATTACGCCATACATGGTCTTTATGAATACCCATGACGGGACGGGAGCAATACGGGTAGCCATGACGCCGGTACGTGTGGTCTGCATGAACACGCTGAACTTGGCCCTGTCTACGGCAAAACGCTCCTGGTCCACCAACCATACAGGTGATATTGCGGGCAAGATGGAGGACGCCCGTTACACGCTTCTGTATGCGGACCGGTACATGTCGGAGCTGGGAAAGGCAATAGATCATATGAAGCGTCTCAGACTTTCAGAACGCCAGGTCATGGAGTATATTGACGCCCTTTTCCCACTATATGATAATCCGACTCCGCAGCAGCAAAAGAACTTGAACCGAATGAAGGAAGATATGAAAACGCGGTATTTTGATGCGCCGGATTTAAAGCATGTGGGAAAAAACGGTTATCGTTTTATCAATGCGGTATCGGATTTTGCCACACACGCGAGGCCCCTGAGGGAAAGCGCAAACCACAAGGAGAACCTCTTTGCAAAAACCGTAGAGGGAAATGCATTGATAGACAGGGCATTTGCCATGCTGCAGGCTGCATGACAGGCAGTATGATGAAAACAATGACAATTGAATATAAAAATACGTAACCCGGGAATGTAAGGCGGCAGCCTGCGGCGTTCCCGGTTTTATGTGGAGGAAACATATGGATCGGAAATCAAACGATGAGATAGTAGAAGGCATGATGAGACGCCCCATCCCTAAAAAGAAGGTGGGGATTGTCCATCTTCAAATGGTAAGGGAGGGCCGGGCTCTTTATGGTATGACGCGCTTTACGGACCCGGGAATGGCGGCGGAGATGGTATGGCCCCTCTTTGAGATGGCTGATCGGGAGATGGCGCTTGTCCTGTCCCTTAACACGAAGCTGGAGCCCCAGGCTCTGGAGATTGCCGCAGTGGGGGGACTGAACGCCTGCAGCATTGACTGCCGGGATATCTTCAAGCATGCAGTTCTGAATAACGCGGCGTTTATCATATGCTTCCATAACCACCCGTCCGGTGACCCCAAACCCAGCATGGAGGACCGCAAGCTCACCAAACGGTTGGAAGAGTGTGGGAAGATACTTGGGATACCGCTGATTGACCATATCATAGTAGGGGAAGGCCCGTGCTGCTACAGCTTTAAAGAGCAGGGGATGCTTTCATATACGGATGGGGAGGTAGCTTAATGCCGTTTATTATCATTGAAATAATTATCAGGATTTTTAAGAGACTTTAAGCAAGGACAGGAGGGCGGAAAAATGATTACTAAGGTTTCAACATTGGGTATGACCCATGAAGAATGGCTCAAAAGGCGTAAGGAAGGAATCGGCGGTTCGGATGCCGGCGCAATCTGCGGTCTGAACCCGTATGCAAGCCCTATGAGCGTCTATCAGGATAAGACAAGCCAGGAGATAAGTGCATCAGATAACGAGGCCATGCGTCAGGGAAGGGACCTGGAGGAATATGTGGCCAGGCGTTTTACGGAGGCAATCGGACTCAAAGTCAGGAAAAGCAATATGATGTATGTCAACAGCCGGTATCCCTTTATGCTGGCGGATGTTGACCGGCTGGTGGTGGGAGAGGATGCGGGATTGGAATGCAAGACTGCCAGCGCTTACAATGCGGATAAATGGAAGGATGGGGAAATCCCGCCTCACTACGTCATACAGTGTTACCATTACATGGCGGTGACGGGAAGGAAGAACTGGTACATAGCGGTGGTGGTTTTAGGGCAGGGTTTCCAGTATAGAAAGCTGTCCTGGGATGAAGAGATGATACGGAACCTGATTTCCATTGAGGATGATTTCTGGAACAGCCATGTGTTGAAGCGTGTGATGCCGGACCCGGACGGTTCAAATGCCTGTGACGAGGTATTAGAACAGTATTTCCATCATGCAAGGAAGGGAACGGCGGTTCCTCTCATAGGGTTTGATGAAAAACTAAACCGCCGTCAGGAGATTGTCCAGCTGATGAAGAAGCTGGAACAGGAACAGAAGCAGATTGAGCAGGAAATAAAGCTGTATATGAAGGACAATGAGTCCGCATTTAATGAAAGATATAGAATCACATGGACCAATGTGGATACGGCCAGGCTGGATACGAAACGGGTCAAGGAGGAAAAACCAGAGGTATACAGGCAGTTTATGCAGACCACCAGCTCCAGGCGTTTTACAGTTAAGGCAGCGTAAGAAAAGGAGATTTATCAGTATGGGAGTTAATGTAAAGCACGAATTAGAACAAAGGGCAGCAGGCCAGGGAGCCTCTGTCAGATTAACAAAAAACATGACAATTGTGGATATGGTAAAGGCTTTGGAACCAGAAATACGCCGGGCACTTCCAGCGGTGCTGACACCAGAACGTTTTACCAGGATGGCGCTGTCATCTATTAACAATACGCCGGAACTGGCGGAGTGTACCCCTATGAGCTTTATTGCTGCGCTCTTAAATGCCGCCCAGTTAGGTCTTGAGCCCAATACACCCCTGGGCCAGGCATATCTGATTCCCTATAAAAATAAGGGTAAGCTGGAGTGTCAGTTTCAGCTAGGCTATAAAGGACTGATTGATTTGGCCTACCGGACCGGGCAAGTACAAATTATTCAGGCACAGGTGGTCCGGGAATTCGATTCTTTTGAATACCAGTACGGCCTTGATTCCAAACTAGTACATAAGCCGGGAGAGGGGGCGCGGGGAGAAATTACCTATGTTTATGGTCTTTTCAAGCTTTCCAATGGTGGTTATGGGTTTGAAGTCAGCAACAAGACGGAAATGGACACCTTTGCTGCCCGGTACTCTAAATCTTTCGGAAGTAAATACAGTCCATGGACTGAGGACTATGAATCTATGGCAAAAAAGACCGTGATTAAGAGGGTATTGAAATATGCCCCTATTTCTTCCGATTTCCAAAAGGCGCTGTCCATGGACGAGACGATTAAGACCGGAATCGCTGTGGATATGAGTGAGATTAGGAACGAATGCCTTCCGGAAGAAGCAGGATCTGAGGCAGCATAAGGAAGGGCGGGGAAGGGATGGAGCCAACAGCATATGACTTTTTAGAAGAAATGATAATGGAGAGGATTAACCAGATCCTGCACGGAGATCTGAAAGGGACAAAGATATTTTATAAAGAACAGGAGGCCATCATGAAAAGTCTGGATCAGGAGACAAAGGATAAGTTTGAGGAGTTTGCCAGCAATATGCTCTGTATTAGCGCAGAGGAATGTGTGGCAGTTTACAAAGATGCGTTTCTGGATGGGCTGCGTCTGGGACATAAGGCATTTAGGTAAGGAAAATTGGTTTTTGAGAAGTAATGGAAATCAATAGAAATATACAGGTCTGTCTTGAGTGTCAGATAAAATTGTGATAAAATAATGATATAATTAAGAGAGGGGCGATATCATGATTCAAATCAGACCTGTATCAGATTTAAGAAACAAGTTTCCTGAAATAGAGACTCTTGTAAAGGAAAACCAGCCAGTATACTTAACGAAGAACGGTTACGGGGCCATGGTGGTACTGAGCCTGGAGGAATATTCCAGGATTACCGGTGATGTGGGAATGAAGCTGGATGAAGCGGACAAACAGGCGGAAGAAACGGATATCCGTCTCACCCACGAGGAAGTTTTTAGCGGATTGAAGGGGAGGATACATGGAGCAGAAGCACTATAAGCTGCGGTATCTCCCGCTGTTTGTCTCTGATATGGAGGAGATTGTAGATTACATTACACTCCAGAACCCGGATGCAGCATATCATTTTCTGGAGCGTGTGGAGGCGGCAATCTGGAAACGTCTGGAATTTCCGGTATCCTTTGAGCCGTATCAAGGCACCGGGGCAAGAAAACACCCATATTACAGAATTTATGTGGGGAATTTCATTATCTATTATGTGGTTATAGATGATGTTATGGAGGTACGCCGAATCCTCTGGGATAAGCGTGATGCAGGATGGTTATTGGAACGGGACTAGATATGGCCTGTGATGTATGACGGACCATCTGCATATCAGGTGATAAGTGGAGAACAGAGGATGGTGTAAGGATTGCCAGGATAATATTAAGCGTATAATGAGATAGGATGGAGGGTAAGCCATGATTCGGAAACGGATTGTGGCTTTCTTTTTATCCAATGAAATCAGGCAGGAAAGGTTTAAAGCAATATGGAGCATAAGAAATTTAAGGTAGGATGCCATTTAAAGGCGGGCCGGCTGCTATATGAGCATCATGGCATTTATATAGGGGAAGGTCTTGTAATCCATTATGCATTTGATGGCATCACAGTGGATACAGTGGAGAAGTTTGCGAGGGGAGAGATTATGGAGGAGGTCCCCCATTTCGATTCGCCTTATACAGGGGAAGAAATAAGGAAGAGGGCATTCAGCCGTTTGGGAGAAGACCGATATGATTTGGTGTCAAACAACTGTGAACATTTTGCAAACTGGTGCTGTACGGGAGAGGCGGAATCGGAACAGGTTGAGGAGGCGGTCCGGTTGGCCGGGACCCTGTTGTTGAAGATATTAGAGGGATGTTAATTGATTACGAAAATGGAGGAACGGAATTATGTTAAATGTATCATTGGAACTATTTGCAGATGAGGTTGTAGAATGTGTCAAGGAGATTCTGGGTGATGGATATGATATAGAGCTCAGGCGAGTACCGAAAAACAATGGAATCATTCTGACAGGTATAAGTATATGCAGGGCCGGGGAGAAGGTGAGCCCGGTCATCTATTTGGATGACTATTACGCTGAAAGAGCGGATACAGAAACAGAGGTAGAACTTACTGCAAGGAAGATTGTGAACTGTTTTCGTTATAATGGGGACCTGTCTGACACAGTCTTGAAATCGGCGGAGCACCTTTATGACTTCGGAAAGGCCAGGGACAGGGTCATGTTGAAGCTGATTCACACGAAGAACAATGAACAACGTTTGAACCAGGTTCCAAATATACCATATCTTGACCTTTCCATTGTATTTTATTTATATATGGATGAAGACAGTGGAAGTATGATGACGGCCCAGATTCAGAATGAACATCTTGCCTTATGGGGAGTTGACACGCAGATGCTATACAGGATTGCGCTGCAGAATATGCAGCGTGTAATGCCGGCTCAAATTAATAGTATAACGCAAATCATAGAGGATCTGAAATGTGCATTTGGGGAGGAACCAGACGAGGATAGGGGTGAGGAAGATGCCCCCTTTTATGTGTTGACAACGTCCAGAGGTATCAATGGGGCCGCCTGCATGCTCTATTCAGGAGTGCTAGAGAAGTTTGCGGAGCAGAGAGGGAAGGACATCATTATTTTGCCGTCCAGTGTGCATGAGGTGCTGCTATTGGAAGATACTGGGGATATAGATTGCAAGGCACTTACGGAGCTTGTGAAATGTATTAATGCTACAGAGGTTCCGATGGAAGACGTTCTTTCTGAGAATATATACAGGTATGAGCGGATTTGTAATAGGATAACTATCATTGCTTGAATACATATCGGAATTACATTATAATTATAAATTAAGAAATAAATGTCCTGAGATATTTGCTCTAATTAAAGCAACAGGGGGGGGGGGCACGGTTATTATGGGACATGCTTAATACGGATGGATGCAAGGTGTGACTATGAAAATTTGATATTCTAAAAAGAGAGGGAGGGGTGTCATGGACAGAACAGAAATCCTTCCCTTTCAGGTGGAGAATAGGTTTTTAGGATGGAAGGTGATAGGGAGATGGATGTTTGCGGATAAAAGTTATAAATCATGGTGTTTTTGGATTTTTATAATCCAGGGTACTTTGATATAGAAAAAAAGATAAAAGGAAGATAAGCGAAATGATAGAGGAACTAAACAACGCGGATAAAAAAAATTTGATATGGAATTCCGAAGAAATTGTTAGTGAATACGAAAATTTATATGGGCCTATTTCTCCCAAGGAGGGAAAAAAGTATGCTACCCTTACAAAAAATCTGAGTAAAGCTGTAAAGATATTATCGAAAAGCTGTAAAGGTAAAGATAACAATGAGGGTCAAGACATGACTAAGTTGCCAGAAATACTTGGTGGAACGAGAGGAAAAGGATATTACTTAGTTCGGAAATATCGATATGACTTTATTTTAAAGAATAATAGGGCTGCAGAATATTTTATGAAGGATCGGAATAAGCGAAAAGACTGTTTTTACAAAGAATTGGAAGAATTAGAGCAGACTCTGGATTTTCAGATATTCTTTGACTACAAATCAGAACTTAAAGATATTTGTAGATTATTTTGGCTGTGTGAGAGGTTTACAAAAAAACCAGATATTTTTATTATATATGATTTAGTACAAAGGCTTGGAGGTGTTATTTTTAGTGAGCAGTTACAGATGGATAAGGGTTTAGAAACACTGATGAAATACAGGGAATTGAAAGAGGATCTTTATCAACTTGCTGTATATTATATAGAAGATTTACTCTGGCAAGGAAAATTGGATCCAGGCATACAACGGATTTATAATGACATAAACCTATGTGTGATAGATAAAGATGAGATAAAAGAAGCTATTAAACCAGAAATAACGAAAATTATCTTTGAGTACCAGGAAATAGTTGATAATATGCTATCTATGCGCTGTGCAGATAAAATAATGATGCATTGTGAATATAAATACAAAAGATCCAAGCCTAAATTGCCATTAAGCTGTATTTTGTCAGATTTAGAAGAAATAGATGACTATGAGGACAGGACTTGTTTAACTCCAAGGAATTTATTAGAGGATGCAAGATTCTGTTACGAGATAAGGAAAACAGGCCAAAGGGGACTTTCGCAGAGAAGGATAGAAAAGGAGTTAGATAATATTTTTAAGAAAATAAGGGAACTGGAGGTTTGTGACAGGGAGTGTCTTTTATATGATTTTCTATCAGAACTGCAAAATTGGGAAAATATGACGGATTATCTCATTAACACGGTACGGTATCTGAGGTTCTGTGATATGGTTAAATTTCAATATCAAGTAAAAGAGTGTGATAGAGTTGAGTTTGAGTCAATTTATAAAATTGCTAATGCTGAACTGTTTGAAGAATATAGACAATGGGAAAAATGCATACCATCCAAAGCACTGTGCATGCAGACAAAGGCAATGTATTACCGTGAGAAGGAGAGTTCCGAAAAGTTAATGGTATCAAGATAGAGGTAACTAAAAATAACCGATTCCGATAGTGGGAACGGTTATTTTTAATTAAGATATTGTTAATAGAAAGTTTAATTTATATAATTTAGGTCTCATTTGTGTAGATATAGTCATTTTATAAGCCTAAAAACGTCAAATGAGAATCATTTTACTATCTTTTTAATTGGTGTGCAATTCGATTATAATAATAATTAGAACGAAGTACTGGCCGGTAGTAAGTTCGATGGAACCTAACATTTTAAAACAGTAGGAGTAGGAGGCATTAATTATGGTGCTATCAATTAAGAACTTGGAGATTATCGATGAAACTTATTATTGTGACGGAGAGCCAGTTACTGATTTTACAGTAGAATTTCTTGGACATCTCGTTCGTTGGGAAAACGGTATCCCGAATAGTTACTATAAAATACGGATTATTACAACAACGAAACAAAAGGTAGTAATGGATGTATCAGCAGCAGATATGAATAGCGTAAGGTGGATTTATAAGATACCCTTTGCAGTTTGGTGTAAAAACAAAAAGAAGTTTACAGGAATGTTAATAACTGCAATAAAGACACAGTTACAGGGAATTGCTCCAATCGAAGTCATTTATGATAGGGTAGGGTTTGTGGAGCGAAATTGTGAATGGATATTTCTCCTGTCAAATGGTTCAATAAGCAAAAGGGGTTTTGGCTTTAAAGAACACTCTGGAATACAGCGTTATAATTTCTTGGGTAAAGTGATTATGGAGCAGGAGGAAAGGGGAACTCAAATAGAGGAATTCATATGTCTATTAAAGCAAAACATAGAAATATACTATCCATTGTTTCTAATAACGTTGATGAGTGTGGTACGGCTACCCTTAAGAAAACAGGGAATTGAACTCGGAATTACAGTATGGCTGTATGGAAACTCTGGCTCTGGAAAGACGGAACTGGCAGAGGCATTAGCAGTTTTTACAGAGGTCAATGAATTTGGAAATAAGGAATTGATGTATGCGACAACCAGTAAACGTTACATTCTGGAAACCTTGTCATGTTCAAAAGGAATGCCTGTTATCCTGGATGATGTGAAACAGGAAAAGGTCCAAGGGCAACGTGACCATTGCAGGATAGCGGTTGACGCTGTGTTAAGAGGAGTATTTCAGGGATGCCTTACAGAAAACTATGGGCAGAAGGATACCAGCGTGGATACATGTGCGGTTATAACCGGAGAATATATGGAGACTACAGAATCTCAAAATGCAAGGTTACTATATAAAGATGTATCGGGTTTCCTTGAAGATAAGGGGAATTCGGAGTCTTTGCGAAAATTCCAGAGAAATAGCAGGCTGTTGCCGGGAATAATAGGAGACTTTATATGCTGGCTCTGTATGGAAATGGAAGACCAGGATGTCCTTGATAAATGGAAAAAGCATTATCATAGAGGGCAGGATGAGGAATCCATATATGCGAATGTTCCAAATGGAGCTAGGCTTAAAGCCAATGATAATATGATGAGATTCATGCATTATATTTGGATGAAATATATAACTGATACGGGTTTTAATAACGAAGGGTTAAAGGTGGAATTTCAAAGAAAAGGAGAGTATAGCATACAAAAAATAGTAGAGGATACATCTTTACTGCTCGGAGGACTTGAGGCATTGCTTGTTCAAGCTATGACAGAAGTGGTTCAAACTTCCCGGATACGTCATGCGAAATACAGAAGGGAAAGCCTTTTAGTATGTGATGGGTGTGTATGGCAGCAGCAAGAGTTTTGCTTATGGGAAGAGGATGATTTCTTATATATAGATGATATTGAACGCTCTTGGTCCACAAAAAGTTGTGAACAGTCAGCAGATATAAGGGGAATTCTGGTAATAGGCAGGGATAAGCTGTTGGATAAGATGTTGTATGTTGTGGATAACAAAATAAAACAGGGAGTAATACCAGAGCATTTTTTAGATAAAGTAAGCCTGGGGGCAATGGCTAGATGTGGCTTGATTGCTTGCTCACTTAGAGATGAAAAACAATATCGCTATGCCAAATATTATCCATGTATCGCTCCAAAGGATGAAGAGGAAATTGGAGAATATTTTTCTGATTATTGCAATCATAATCTTCCACGTAATCAGAGAAGAAGAACGGTTGAATACAAACGAGATATGGTTGTTCAGTGTAATTTAGGGCATTCGGCTTTTGCACATGTCTTAGACTGCATGATAGAGGATGCAAAGGAGGGTATGTTATCTGGAGTTGAGAATACAGAAGTTATGTCCATGCGAAGGGCTTTTAGTCAACGAAAAGTACTTCTTAAAAGTGTAAGCGAATAAAAGAAGGGAGATATTAACATGGAAGAGTTGAACAGAAACAGCAGTAAGAAGCTTCTGCACAAGAAAGAAATAGGGGTTATGTTTGGCTACGGTCGGGACAAAACCCGGCGCCTACTGGAATCCGGTATTTTGCCGGTCATCCAAATAAACAATGATTACGTCATTTCGGCAGAAGAGTTAGATAAGTGGATGAAGCGGAATGCAGGTAAAAAAATCAAGCTGTAATAATATTTAATCCAGGAGGAATTAGATATGGTAGCAACCAGAAGAGTGAGCTCACCTTATACAATAAGGCAGAGGAGCGATGGACGGTATGAAGTAAGGCTCTATACCGGCACGGATTCAAATGGTAAGAAAACATATAAATCCATATACGGAAGAACATCAAAGGAATTAAAGGAGAAGCTGAAAGAGATTGCAACAGAGCAGAAGAAGAACCGAACACCAGCTGCCAATATAAATTTTAGGGATTATGCTTTGCATTGGATGCGGCTATATAAATACCCAGTATTGAAACCTGTGTCCTACGACCGTTTGGAGCAAACATATAATAAAGTATGTGAATATTTAGGATGGATTCAGATGGGGAACATTAGTACGGATGACATTCAGGAAATGATTAATGATTTAGCCAGAACGAAAGCATATTCAACCGTAAAAAAGCATCATGAATTTGTGAAAAATGTGTTTAGTCACGCATATAAAACTGGAGAACTGGATTTTAATCCATGTGAAGCCGTGGCGCTGCCGATAGAACGCAATATGACTGTAAAAACGAAACCGGCAGAAATTCTGTTAGAGGAGGAGACGGAGGCAATGTATGCGTTTAATGAGAAGATAAAAAAGAGCCGGAATCAATTCTTTAAACAGATGCCGGCGCTTCTGCTGATGCTGAATACAGGATGGCGTGTTGGGGAACTTCTGGCTTTGGAATGGACCGACATTGATTTCAAGAAAAGGACAGCCCGCATTAATAAAACTCTGGCAAAGGCTAAAACCCGTAATGACGCGGGGGAATCAATCAGCCGGCATAAAACGACCTTTCCAGAACCCACTAAGACAAAGGCCGGAGAGCGGCTTACCCCACTTAATGACATGGCAGTTTCCCTCCTAAAACAGATAAAGGAATACAACCAGCGGATGGGTATCCAGAGTAACTATGTAGTATGTACAAAGGACGGAGGGTATGTGAGCGAAAGGAATTTGCTTCGCACATTTAAAAGTGTCATGGGTATAATTGGAGCGGAGAAAGATTATACAATCCATTCGCTAAGACATACATACGCTTCAAGACTACTCAAAAGGGGCGTGGATGTCAGCGTAGTAAGCAAACTGCTGGGACATTCAGATATTAATACTACATATGGAAAATACATCCATGTCCTCCATACACAGCTGATGCAGTCCGCCCAGTCTGTTGAGCGTATTTAAAGTAGCGTTGTAAAGCCGATGGTTTTAATGTATAATATAGTCAGAAGCAGTATGTTAACAACATTTTTATTTAGATACCAGATAGATGGTGGAGGTATGATAATGAAGCAGGTGACAGCAGAAACAATCAGCCAAATGTCTGATGCAGAGGTATTAAAGCTGCTTGGCGATATGAGGGATATACCAATTAGCAGTAAAAGAAGGGTCTGGAAAAGCCTGAACACGGGAATTTATGATAGTTCCGGCAAACTGATAGGCGACCGGGCTGCAGATGAAGACGACTATGTAGAATAGGGGGTACTATATGCGTATTCCAGTTTCCATGTATATTCAGGGGACTGTTATTGATATAGAGTTCCCGTTTCAGGGAGACTCTCAGAAAACCAAGCGCAGGCCAGCGGTTGTAACGGATTTTGATGATATGCATACAACGGTCATTCTCCTTAAAGTAACTTCCCATGAACCGAGGACAGACTATGATTACGTTTTGCTTGACGCAGGGATGGCAGGACTGAAAGAGGGTTCCGTCATACGATGCAATCATATTCTGACAGTAAACAATGATTTATTATGTGATAAACGCGGCGATTTATCAAGAAGGGATTTTATACGTGTATTGGCTCTCTATCAAACAGCCCTTATAAGTGGCAGTGAGGAGCTTTACTAAATTGCTTATGCATCAGTATTCGGATTCTGGTTTAAAGTTTCTGAAATCAACGGATAAAGTCAATTGGCATACCGGTTTTCAGGGGGATTATTCCACCGGAATATCATCCGGATGGGTCAAAAGATGGGTCAGAGTGGACTTCACGGTCCGCTTCGGCCTTTATTTACAGGCAACAACAGTGCATGGACAATAGGTTCGATTCCTATCAGACGCATTTTGTATTGGTTAAAAAGGGGCAGAATGCCCTTGTGAGGATTCCGCAGATAATCTGTTTCAGTGTTGGATTATCTGCGGTATTTTTTTGGTACAGATTGCAATTTGAACCGCTTTTTGCTAGAATAGAGCGGAGATACTTGAACACTAACATACTCCGGGCTTCGCAGTCGGGACAGGAGGATTGAATCATGAGACAAAACAGAAGAAGGACAGGCAGCAGACGTTCTGCGGACGATAAGATAAAATATATGCGCATGGCGGCAATCCCGCTGGTTATTGTGCTGGTGCTGGTGGCAGTTATACTGGTGATGGACAGGAAACCGTCGGATAAGGAAGCATCCGCCCCAACGGACGTGTCACTTTCCTCGGATGAGGATATCAATATAAGCAGCGACAGCTCCGCAGCGCCGGATGATAGCGGGGTGGAGCCGGACAACAACCAGTACACCACGGATTTTTCCCAGTATGAGCTGAAAAAGGACGAGATACCCCAGGTAAACCAGCTGATTAGCGAGTATTTTCAGGCCAAGGTGGACCAGGATGCGCAGACCCTGTACCGGATATTCGGTAAGAGCGATGATACAGGGCTGGATGCGCGAAAGGAAGAACTGAAGAATGAGGCGGTATACATTGAGGATTATGTGGATATCGTCTGCTATACCAAGCCGGGACTTACAGAGGATTCCTATGTGGCTTATGTCACCTATGAGGTGAAGTTCAGACGCGTGGAGACATTGGCGCCGGGCCTTATGTGGTGCTATGTGGTCAAGGATGACAACGGCAATTACATTATCCGGGAGAATGTAGTGGGTGACGAGGCGGATTATGTGGCGAAGCAGAACCAGTCTGAGGATGTGAAGCTGCTGTCCAACCAGGTCAATGAGAGGCTGAGACAGGCCATTGAGAGCGATACGGTTCTTGCGGGAATTTACAAGGATTTAAGGAACGGAGCAGTGGTCCATTCCTCCGAGGAAGAGACCGAGACAGGAGACAGCACGGTTATCCTGGAGGAGGAAGGCGGCGAGACCCAGGAAAACGGAGGTCCTCAGCCGTCCCAGGACCCGTCTGCTGACGCGGGCCAGAATTCCCAGGGAGAAGGGATACAGAATGTCCCGGCCGGACAGGAAGGTACAAATGCCCGGGAAAGCGAAGGAACACCGGCAGCCGCCCAGGAAAACCAGGGGACTGATTCCGGCACAGCAGGCGGTTCCGGTACAGAAGAAAGTGCCGGTACGGCAGGCGGTTCCAGTGTGAAGATAGAATAGGCTTGGAGGATAAGATTGACCATGGATGTAAAGGACTTTGATTATGAACTGCCGGAAGAACTGATTGCCCAGGACCCGCTGGAGGACCGCTCCGCGTCGAGGCTGATGGTTTTGGATCGGGAAACAGGGGAGATACAGCACAGAATTTTTAAAGATATCACGGAATACTTACGGCCAGGGGACTGCCTGGTGATTAACGATACAAAGGTCATACCGGCCCGGCTCTTCGGGGTGAAGAAGGATACAGGGGCCAAAATAGAGATACTTTTGCTGAAGCGCAGGGAAAATGATGTATGGGAGACTCTGGTGCGCCCGGGAAAGAAGGCAAAGCCGGGAACTGTCATTGAATTCGGTGAGGGCCTGCTGACAGGAACCGTGGTGGATACCGTGGATGACGGGAACCGCCTGATTCAGTTCCATTACAAGGGGATTTTTGAGGAGATCCTGGACCAGCTGGGGCAGATGCCCCTGCCTCCTTATATTACACACCAGCTGAAGGACAAGAACCGTTACCAGACCGTATATGCCAGGCATGAAGGGTCTGCGGCGGCGCCTACGGCGGGCCTGCATTTTACCCAGGAGCTTTTGGCTGAGATTGAGGGAATGGGAGTGAAGATTGCCCACGTGACCCTCCATGTGGGACTCGGCACATTCCGCCCTGTAAAGGTGGAGAATGTCCAGGACCACCATATGCATTCCGAGTTTTATATAGTGGAGGAGTCTGAGGCAAAGAAGGTGAATGACACCAGAGCGGCCGGAGGACGGGTTATCTGTGTGGGCACCACCAGCTGCAGGACCGTTGAATCAGCTTCCACAGAGGATGGTGTGCTTAAGGCCGGAACCGGCTGGACAGAGATATTCATTTATCCGGGCTACCGCTTTAAGGTATTGGACGCCCTGATTACGAATTTCCATCTGCCCCAGTCCACACTGGTGATGCTGGTCAGTGCGCTGGCAGGACGGGAGCACATACTGGATGCCTACCGGGAAGCTGTGAAGGAAGGCTACCGTTTCTTTTCCTTTGGGGACGCTATGTTTATTGCAGCCCATCCGGCTGCTGAGAAGCGGTAGGGATTGAGGAAATATCAGAAGAAAGCGGGAAAAGATGGAAGAACGTTTAAATAAATGGCTGAGCCAGATGGGAGTCTGCTCCAGGCGGGAGGCGGACCGTCTCATTGAAGCCGGCAAGGTGCTGGTGGACAACCGCCCTGCCTCCATGGGGCAGAAAGTAACGCCGGGCCAGAAGGTGGTATGCAATGGAAAAATGGTCCGGGTGGACCGGAGCCAACGGCCCAGACCGGTGCTTTTGGCAGTGAATAAGCCAAAAGGCATTGTATGTACCACCACTGATAAGGACAGAGCTGAGAATATTGTGGACTTTTTGGGGTATCCGGAGCGGATTTACCCTGTGGGAAGGCTGGATAAGGATTCAGAGGGACTGCTTCTCATGACCAACCAGGGGGATCTGGTGAATAAAATCATGAGAAGCGGAAATGCTCATGAGAAAGAGTATATTGTCACCATAGATAAGCCGGTGACGGAACGTTTTCTGGAACAGATGGCGGGAGGGATCCGGCTTCCTGAGCTGGACCAGGTGACCAGGCCCTGCAAGGTGAAGAAGGTGGAGCGGAATACATTTTCCATCATCCTCACCCAGGGCCTGAACCGGCAGATACGGCGGATGTGTGAAGCATGCGGCTGCCAGGTCAAACGTCTGGTGCGGGTGCGCATCATGAACATACGTCTGGGCAATTTGAGAACGGGCGCTTACCGCCAGATAACCAAGGAGGAGTATGAGGAGCTTACAGGGCTTCTTAAGGACTCCTCCAGTCTGTCCCTTAAGGAGAGAAAGAATCAATAATCAGGAGAACAGAATGGAAGACAGGATTCAGAGAATGAAGGAACTGGTTTCCATCCTGCGGGAAGCAGGAAAGGCTTATTATCAGGAAAGCCGGGAAATCATGAGCAATTTTGAATATGACAAGCTGTATGACGAGCTGGTATCCCTGGAAAAGGAGACCGGGGTCACCTTGTCAGGAAGTCCATCGCAGCAGGTGGGGTATGAGATATTAAGCGAGCTGCCTAAGGAGACCCACGGTTCCCCTATGCTTTCTTTGGACAAGACAAAGAGTGTGGAGGATTTGCAGGAATGGCTGGGAGACCAGAAGGGACTGCTGTCCTGGAAGATGGATGGTCTTACCATTGTGCTCACCTATGAGGAGGGAACTCTTGCAAAGGCGGTTACCAGGGGAAACGGGGAGATTGGCGAGGTCATTACGCCCAACGCCAGGGTGTTTGCCAATATCCCGTTAAATATTTCCTACCAGGGACAGCTGATTCTCAGGGGAGAGGCTGTCATTACCTATTCGGACTTTGAGCGGATTAACAGCGGAATCGAGGATGTGGATGCCAAATATAAGAATCCCAGAAACCTGTGCAGCGGTTCTGTCCGTCAGCTTAACAGCCAGATTACAGCGGAGAGGAATGTGCATTTTGAGGCCTTTGCCCTGGTGAAGGCCGATGGGGTGGACTTCCATAACTCCAGGAAGGCCCAGTTTGAGTGGCTGAAAGGCCAGGGATTTGAGGTGGTCCACTATGAAGAGGTGGACGCAGCAAGCCTGCCTGCGTCCGTGGAAGGGTTTGCAAAGGCAGTGGAAGGAAACGACATTCCCTCTGACGGCCTGGTGCTGACCTATGATGATATTGCTTACGGAGAATCCCTTGGGCGTACAGCCAAGTTTCCGCGCAATTCCATTGCGTTTAAATGGAAGGATGAAATCAGGGAGACCGCCCTTTCCTATATTGAGTGGAGCGCTTCCAGGACAGGACTAATCAATCCCGTGGCTGTGTTTGAGCCTGTGGAGTTAGAAGGAACCACGGTCAGCAGGGCCAGTGTCCACAATCTGAGCATCATGGAAGGGCTGGAGCTGGGAGTGGGAGATACCATAACCGTGTATAAGGCCAACATGATTATCCCTCAGATTGAGGAAAACCTGACACGCAGCGGGGTAAAGGATATACCGGAGGAATGTCCCGTATGTGGAGGCAGGACGGAAATCCGCAAGGTAAATGATGTAAAGAGCCTGTACTGCACCAATCCTGACTGCCAGGCCAAAAAGATAAAGAGCTTTACCCTCTTTGTCAGCCGCGATGCACTTAACATTGACGGTTTGTCTGAGGCCACCCTGGAAAAATTCATCCAGGCAGGTTTTATTCACGAATATGCGGATATATTCCATTTGGAAGAACACAGGGATGCAATCGTGGAGATGGAGGGTCTGGGACAGAAGTCTTACGATAACCTCATTGCATCCATAAAGACCGCGTCCAACACCACCCTTCCCAGGATGGTGTACGGCCTGGGAATCGCGGGAATCGGACTGGCTAACGCAAAAATGCTGTGCCGCGAGTTCAAGTATGATTTTGATAAAATGCGCCATGCCGGAGAGGAAGAACTGGTGGCAGTGGATGGTATCGGCGGTGTTCTGGCCCAGGCCTGGATGGACTACTTTGCTTTAGGGAGAAACAACCAGATGGTGGACCGTCTGCTGGCGGAGCTGAACATTGAAAAGGAACAGCCGGAGACAGCCGGGGAGGCAGTCTTTGAGGGAATGAACTTTGTGATAACCGGGTCCGTGGAGCATTTTGCAAACCGAAAGGAACTTCAGGAGCTGATTGAAAGCAAGGGCGGCAAGGTCACTGGCTCCGTTACAGCAAAGACAGCGTATCTGATTAATAACGATGCAGCGTCCAATTCGTCCAAGAATAAAAAGGCAAAGGAATTAGGGGTTCCCATAATCTCGGAGGAGGAGTTCCTGCGAATGTTGTAGCACAGTATCTGCCGGCTTTGGCAGACGCTGTGCGGTTTCCGTGTGGAATTCAGCCAACATTTGAAAGGAGAGAGCGAACATGCCTATAAAAGTACAGAGAGATCTGCCAGCAAAAGCGATTCTGGAGGAAGAAAACATATTCATTATGGATGAGGACAGGGCCATGAGCCAGGATATACGTCCGTTGGAAATCCTGATTCTGAATCTGATGCCTCTCAAGGAAGAAACAGAGACCCAGCTTATGCGGGCATTGTCCAATACACCCCTCCAGGTGGACTGTACCTTCCTGATGCTGTCCACCCATGTGTCAAAAAACACGTCAGCCAGCCATCTCAACAAATTTTATGTTACATTCGATGATATAAAGAAGAAAAAGTTTGACGGGATGATTATAACCGGGGCTCCGGTGGAGAATCTGGAGTACGAGGAAGTGAATTACTGGCCGGAGCTGTCCATGATGATGGAGTGGAGCAAGACACATGTGACCTCCACCATACATATATGCTGGGGGGCCCAGGCAGGGCTTTATTACCACTACGGTATCCCCAAATACCCTATGGAGAAGAAACTGTCAGGTATTTATAACCACAGGGTCCTGGACCGGAAGGTTCCGCTGGTGAGAAGCCTCAATGACTTTTTCCTGGCTCCCCACTCCAGATATACGCAGGTGAGAAAGGCGGATATCTTAAAGCATCCGGAGCTGGCCATTCTGGCGGAATCCGATGAGGCAGGGGTGTTCCTGGTAATGAGCCGGGACGGAAGGCAGATATTTGTCCAGGGCCATCCCGAATATGACAGGATGACGTTAAATAATGAGTACCACAGGGACTTGAATAAGGGATTGAATCCGGAGGTCCCATATAATTATTACGAGGACAACGATCCGTTTTCAGCGCCGCCGCTGACGTGGCGGAATACATCCAATACGCTGTATACCAACTGGCTGAACTATTATGTGTACCAGGTGACGCCTTATCTGTTAGATGCAGAGGAGTAGGCGATTATGGGAAGGGTGTAAGATAGAAAACTAAATATTCGGACATCTGAATAAGTCCATGAATATGCAGCTGCATTGCATATTCACGGGCTTATTTTAGTGTGTCAAAAATCAACTGAGCGCCACAGCAAAGCATCTCAGATAATTATTTTAAAAACAAATATAAAAGGAGAATCCCTACAATGACGATTAAAACTACATTGGCATATGACTTTTTTTCATCATATTTTACAGAAACATAACCGTCATTTTTACGTTTGTTGGATACAGATGGTTGTGTATGATTCTTTTTACTCTTTGCTTTCTTTTTGGTCGGACTCATTGATTCCAGTTCTTTTTTGATTTCTTTTCGTAGGAGGAAATCATCGTCGATTATATGGCTGCATTTGACACAGAATATTTCTTTGTCATTCGGAAGATCGCTTCCGCAGTATGGGCATTGTTTCATAATTTATCCGGGTATGTGTTCAATCTATATCCCGCGTCCCCCCTTTTTATATATTTTTATACAAAACTATCTGCCGGCAAATGTAATGTCCATTGCAATAGTAAGAGCTTCATATAGTTGTAAAAGCGAATCAGCTTATAGGCTGATTATACAACGTTTGATGTTATTTCACAACATATAGGTTTGAACTTTCACTACTACTGGAAAGGCAGACGGATAACCGGATGTCAGACGAGGGACCGGAACGCTTTTCGTCGGGCGGGGGAGGGGACTATAAAATGTTCAATGGGTTGGAGCTTGCCGCGAAAGACCGTTCCTGTCCATTCTGGTACATTACAGGGACATTGCAGGATGCATGTTTTAAAAGGATAGTTTCGCCTGACAAGTATTTTAAGGGCATGGTATATATAAAGTGTTAAAAAACTGTATATTTATTGCTAAATTTTCACACAATCTTAACGCTGAAGTGGGGATTTGGGATTGATTTTAGAGAATTTAGGGAGTATACTGTTACTAAAGTAAAACTTTTTGGTAAGTTTTCACAAAAAAGCATAAGTAAGTTTCCTGGTTAAGTAACTTGATAAGGTTTTTAGGGTATAACTTTATGAACGCCTGAAAGCCTGTCTTTGAAGATAAAGTGTAGAAAGGTGTGCACAGCCTGCTCTAAGATACACAGATTATTTTTGACTATACCGTAATAGATGCGGACAATTTGCACCATCAGGTATGCAGACGCAGTAAGACGTGCCATGGGAGCGTTCCTGTCCGGCAAAGGAATACTCCAATCCATTCAGTTCAAAGATACACAGCGCCATCAATCATATGACGTCTCAGCAAAAGGAGGATGAGAAACTAAAAAGATGGCATAAGCTTTCGGTTGGCAAGCGGTTCAGCCTATATAAAACGAATGGCTGCAAATAATAGGTTGACGGGCTGTTGGGGACTAAAACCCTACACTTTATATTTAGGAGGAGACATTATATGCTGCAGATAGTTAACACAATTAATTCATATCTTTCTGATTACATACTTGTATTTCTTTTGGTGGCTGTAGGCCTTTGGTATACAGTCAAAACAAAGTGTGTTCAGAGGTACCTTTGGAAAGGTTTAAAACAGCTGTTTGGCGGTTTTTCACTGCGAGGCGGTTCACAGGGAGGCGGAATGAGTTCATTCCAGGCGGTTGCAACAGCAATCGCGGCACAGGTTGGCACAGGGAATATTGTGGGTTCAGCCGGAGCGATTCTTGTGGGCGGGCCAGGAGCTATTTTCTGGATGTGGATAATTGCATTTCTAGGCATGGCTACCATTTATGCAGAAGCAACACTGGCGCAGAAGACACGTGTTACAGATGCAGAGGGCAATATTCAGGGTGGTCCGGTGTATTATATCCAGACAGCCTTTAAAGGCAAATTTGGAACATTCCTGGCAGGCTTTTTCTCAATCGCAATTATTCTTGCTCTTGGATTCTTCGGATGCATGGTACAGTCCAACTCAATTGGCTCCACAATTCAGATGGCATTCGGGATTCCGTCCTGGATTGTAGGTATCTTCCTTGTTATTATTTGTGGATTTATCTTCATGGGAGGTGTAGATCGTCTTGCTTCCGTTACTGAAAAATTAGTTCCTGTTATGGCAGCATTTTTTCTGATCGGCGGCTTGGGAGTACTCGCAATGAGGCTTCAGTATATTCCGGAAACCTTTGGTCTGATTTTCAAATATGCATTCCAGCCCCAGGCAATTATCGGAGGCGGATTTGGTATAGCTATTAAGACGGCTGTGAGCCAGGGAGCAAAAAGAGGCCTGTTCTCCAATGAAGCTGGTATGGGTTCCACGCCTCATGCACATGCGCTTGCATTAGTGAAAAATCCTCATGAGCAGGGCTGTGTTGCAATGGTCGGCGTATTCATTGACACCTTTATCGTTCTTACACTGAATGCATTGGTTATTATTTCAACACTTTATGCGGGAAACGGCCCTCTGGCAAACGGCTATGTAGGAGAAGCAGCAAATACATTAAAGAATACAAACCTTGCACAAGTAGCTTTTGGTGTTGTATACGGCGACAAGGCCGGCGCTGTTTTTGTAGCCATTTGTTTATTCTTCTTTGCATTCTCCACAATTCTTGGCTGGAATTTATTTGCTAAAATTAATGTAACTTATTTATTTGGGAAGAAAGCACAAAGACCATTTATGCTGGTTGCTTTAGTATTTATCTTCCTTGGAACAATTGGGGAAAGTGATTTGGTATGGGCATGTTCTGATATGTTTAACCAGTTGATGGTTATTCCCAATGCCATTGCCCTGTTTGCTTTGACTGGGGTGGTTACAAAGATACTTGGGGATCGGGACAAATAAGTTTATATTCATATTATACAAATAGCTGATTGAAAATGGGCGCTGTGCCAATGCTTAGGGCGGGATTCGTTAGAATCCTGCCCTGTTCATGTTCCGGCAGAGATAAAAGTTAGGTTGTGCCAGTGCTCTTGACAAGATTCTCCGGAAAGGATAGACTGCATATAAAATGAATGCGGTGAACGGCATGCCGGGATATGCAATATGGATAGCACAACAGGGTCAGGAGACAGAAAAAAACGAAAGCATAGGTGGTATACATGGAAAAACTTGATAATCAGGCACTCACGCGTTTTGAGAGATTGTGGAAAATCGAAGGTGATAAACTGCTCAGGGCTAATATCATCCCTTCTGCAGTTAAAGATGGAGAAATCTATCCCGTAGATTACTGTATATCTGCCATTGCCCGGCTGATTCAGCAGCCACATGGTGCTGAAGTAGTCTGTGGTATCAGAAATGCATTATCAGAACTCTTTGAAGCGGCTGACACTCAATTTATTTATCCGGATGAGTCGCTTCATGTATCTTTGCTTGGATGTACGCAAAGAAAAAATACAAATGTATTTGAACATGCTCAGATTAATAAGATCAAACATATCTGTATAAAGGAAATAGAAAAGAAAGAGCCGGCGGAAATTATTCTGAGAGGCATCGGAATTGTGGGAAACCAAATTTTTATTCAGGGATTTCCTCAGAATAGGAACTGGGAAGAGCTCAGAGTATCACTGGGTGAAGAATTGGTAAATTCCGGTGAATTCCCTATATTATATGAAGATAAATCCCCTGTTCATATGAATATAATACGGATTGTTGACGCAGCTCCCCATGTTTTGGCATCTCTTCACAGGGCTGTTTCACGGCTGCGGGATGTGGAATTGGGAACGGTAAAATTACAGACCGTAGAATTTGTGATTACGGATTTTTGTGTTACAAAGAAGAATGTTGTATGGCTCCATAAGATAGAATGCCGCAATTCGTCTGGGAACAGCTGCCGCGTATGATTCACCGGAAAATGCGCAAGATTTCTTAAGACAACCCCATTTGTTTTGATTATACTATTGTGGAATACACGGCGCTTGGGGAACCGGGACACGGTCCAAAGGTGCCGTCGGCAAGGAGGCAATTGTGTAATGAGCAGTATGGATGAGGTAATCCTGGCAATTAATTTTATTGAAGCCAATCTGACGAAAAAAATGGATTTGGACATGATTTCCGGCGCAGTCCATTATTCCAAATATCATCTTCACCGCGTGTTTTCCGATACAGTGGGTCTAACCATTCATGATTACATTCAGCGCAGGCAGCTGACAGAGGCGGCCAAGCTGCTTGTTTTTTCCGGCAAACCCATTGTGCAGATTGCATTTTTATCCGGCTACCAGAGCCAGCAGGCATTTACCAATGCTTTTACAGCCATGTATAAGATGCCTCCCAATATGTACAGGGAAAATGAACGGTTTTATCCCTTACAGCTCAAATTCAATTTTGAAGGGAGTTATGAAATGCTTGACAGAAAAGAAAAGGCTTTATGGGAGATTTCGTTTGCGTCGGATGAGGATATTCCCAGCTGGATGGAACTGGTGAGGCTTGTGATTGACGGCTTTCCCCATCTGAATGAGGAGGAGTATATCCGGGTCTTAAGACAGAAAATCAGCACAGGGCAGGCACTTATCATGAAGGACAGAGGCTCTGCCATCGGCATCATGCTGTTTTCCTATGAAAACGGCAGCATTGATTTCATGGGAAGCCATCCGCTTTACAGGAAAAATGGGGTTCCGAAGGCCATGCTGGACAAGGTTATGAAGGAGCTGCTTAAGGGTAAGGAGATCAGCATTACAACCTACCGGGAAGGCGATAAGGCAGATACCGGATATCGGAAGGAAATAAAGGGGCTGGGCTTTGCAGAGGCAGAGCTGCTGGTAGAATACGGCTACCCCACCCAGCGTTTTATCTTACAGCAGGAGGAACGGGAGCATGAGTGATTATCCAGCCATTCCGTTTCCCGATGAATTAGTCCATCTGGAACAGGTAAGTGCCAGGCTCTCAAAAGCCCTGCAAAGGGCAGAGGCATCTGTCAGTAGGGCGGACAGGGAATATACGGATACCAAGAAATACATGGCGGACCACAGGGGAGAAATAGACCCCCATGAGATGTTCCAGAATGAACTTCTGTTAAAGCAGACAGACAGGACAGGCGCCTTTGCTGTGGAGATGCGGGATCGGATTGTGAAATTAAAGGATTCCCCCTATTTTGCCAGAATTGATTTTAAGGAGGAAGAGGAGGAGGAAGGACAGACGTACTATATCGGGAGATTTGCCTTTCAATATGAAAATGAACCGTTGATTTTTGACTGGCGCGCCCCCATATCCAGCATGTTTTATGACTGCGAGGTTGGAGAGGCCGGATTTTTGGCGCCGGCCGGGTGGACAGCGGGAGAGCTTACCAGAAAACGCCAGTTTAAAATCAGGAACGGGATCATGGAATACGCGCTTGAAAGCTCTGCCAATGTACAGGATGATGTTTTGCAGAGAGAGCTGAGCCATACTTCCGATGAAAAAATGAAGTCCATTATTTCCACCATTCAGAAAGAGCAGAACCAGATTATCAGAAATGAGAAAGAGGGAACATTGATTATCCAGGGGGTGGCCGGATCCGGCAAGACCTCCATTGCCCTTCACCGTATTGCATTTTTGCTGTACCGTTTTAAGGACAGGCTGAGCGCCAGGAACGTTACGATTCTCTCGCCCAACAAGGTATTCGGAGATTATATCTCCGGTGTGATTCCTGAGCTGGGAGAAGAACCCATTTATGAGATGAGCTTTGGGGAACTTGCTGATATCCAGCTGGAGGGAGTCATTGGTTTTGAACCGGACAGGGATCCTTTTGAGATGCAGGACAGGGCTTGGGAGGAGAGGGTGCGGTTTAAGTCCACACTGGACTTTGTTTATATGATGGACCAGTACATAGAGCAGATGCCGGAGTTTATTTTTGTTCCAACCGATTATGTGTACGAAGGGTTTAGGGTAACTGGTGAATGGATCAGGGATCGGTTCTTAGCTTATGGGACCTGTCCGGTAAAGAAGCGGCTGGCAATGGTTGCAGATGATATCCATGACCGCTTTGAGACGGATAATATAATGGAACAGGAGGTGCCCCGGCCCCGGGTGATACTGAAACAGCTGAATTCCATGCTTGCCATGAAGGATACGCTGGCTGTCTATAAGGATTTCTATAAGCGGATGGGAATTGCGGAACAATTTGTCATGGCTGCCAGGAGGACATTGGAGTGGGCGGATGTGTACCCGTTTTTATATCTTCATGCCGCCTTCCGGGGATTAAAGGAAAGCCATATCACCAGGCACCTTGTGATTGACGAGATGCAGGATTACACGCCTATCCAGTACGCCGCCTTAAACCGTATGTTTCCATGCCAGAAAACCATTTTGGGGGATTACGGACAGTATATTAATCCTAACCATCTGCACTGCCTGGAGGATTTGCGGACAATCTATGACAAGGCCCGTTTTGTGGAATTGAATAAGAGTTACCGTTCTACCTACGAAATTATGTGTTTTGCAAAGAAAATTAACCATGTATCTGCCCTGGAACCGATGGAGCGCCATGGGGAACCTCCGGAATTGGTTCCGTGCCTGGACGCAGCGGATGAGATCAGGAAGATAAGAGAAGTAATCCGCCGTTTCAGGGCAGGAGGGAATGTGTCGCTGGGGATTATCTTAAAGACGGATGCGGCGGCAAGGGATATGTATGAGGTGCTGGCAGGATACGATGGGGCAAAAGGAAATGGATCGGAAGGCTGCGAAAAGGAAGGGAGTAAAAGGGAAGGAAGTAAATGGGAGGGAAGTGAAAGAGAGGGAAGTGAAAGAGAGGGAAATGAAAGAGAGGGAAATGAAGGGAAAAGGGGCAAAATAGGAGAAAGCGGAGCAAAAGAAAGGGGTATAAACTTGATTACCCGGGACAGTGCCAGCTTCCAGAACGGGATATCCATTACATCGGTCCGCATGTCGAAAGGCCTGGAGTTTGATGAGGTTTTGATTCCCCAGGCTGACTCAAGAACGTATGCCTCTGATTTTGACCGCAGTCTGTTATATATTGCCTGTACACGGGCCATGCACAGGCTTACGCTTACGTATAGCGGGAGAGAAACACGATTTATTTCCGGGCAGAAACTGTCTGGCAGGCACTCCGGAAAGGAGAGCCCCGGGAGCTGAATCCGGACGGAGGATTTTGACGAGTGAAACCTGAAATTTCGGGCAGAGAAAGGCGGGAGCTCATGGAGCCATTTACGTATTGCAAATTGGAGATATTCATACCGGAAACCCATTTAAAGGCGCTGCAGAAGGCATTGCAGGAAGTGGACGCAGGGCATATAGGAAAATATGACAGCTGTATGTCATACAGTCCGGTGACAGGCTGCTGGAGGCCGCTGGAAGGCAGCAGCCCGTTTATCGGTAAATGCGGCACTATCAGCATGGAGCCGGAACTGAAGGCAGAGGTGACCTGCAGGACGGAGCGGTTAGAGGAAACCCTGGCCGCCATAAAGAAGGTCCATCCCTATGAGGAGCCGGTTATCAATGTGATTCCTCTGTACATGACCGGAATGGATATAGTGTCCTGATACCGGTCCTATTCCGGCAGCCCATGCTGTCCTATCAATTGAATATTTGTCAGTGAAACAGGCGGAACGTGGATTTGTAATAATCTATGATTCCGTCTTTTTTCATGCCGGACAGCTCCCTGGATAGGGCGCTGCGATCCATGTTCAGATACTCAGCCATGGCGTTTCTGTCCAGAGGAATGGTAAAGGGAAGGCCGTTTTCCAAACCGGAAAAATTCTTCAGATAGGTCAGAATCTTATCACGGGCAGTTGGGCGGAGCAGGCAGTCCAGCCGCTCATGAAGCACCAGCCCTTTTTCTGCCACAATCCACATGAAGTTTTTGAGAAGCTGTCTGTGGCAGGGGCAGTTTCTGGTACAATTGTTTATAAGCCGGTTATAGGAGATGAACAGGACCGAGCTGCCCTGTTCCACGGTTACGGATACCGGACTCTTGCGGCCGGGACTGGCGGCCAGTATGACACCGATTTCACTTCCCTCTTTTAAAAGTGTGACTGTAAGGGTATGGCCCTGGGAATCTGTTTTGTATGATTTTCCTCTTCCTGCCAGGAGAATCCCGAATTTTTTGACCGGGCAGCCCTCTTCAACCACAACCGTCTCCCCGGCATAATTCACCGACTGCGCCTTAAGACAGGCCAGGAGGCGGCATACATCTTTTTGCGACAGGCCGGAGAACAGTTTGGCCTGCATGATATCCTGAATGTTTTCGTTCATTGTGATTTGGTTGCCTGCGCAACTTACCTCCTGACTGTATTGTATTATAATTGACGTGTACATGCAATTAAAAAACACAGATAAAGGAGGAGTCAGGGATGAACACTGGTTTTACCCTATTTTTTTACGGCCTTTCCGCAATCCTGTTGTCCTTATCTTTCCGAAAGGACAGAGAAAAGACAAATCGTGCGGTCAGAAAGGCTCTATTCATGATGCTGGGGGTATTGCCCTATTTTCTGATCATTTTGCTGGTCACAGGAACCGCTTTTTTTATTCTGCCGCCCAAGACGGTTCAAACTCTTATGGGGACAGAGTCGGGAATAAGGGGAATGCTCCTGGCCGCAGTCACCGGGGCGGCAGCTCTTGTACCGGTTCTGGCTGTATTCCCGGTGGTTTCGGAGCTTCTTAAAAATGGGGCCGGGACAGCGCAGATGGCGGTCTTTATTTCCACATTGACAACGGTAGGAATTGTCACCATTCCCCTGGAAGTGAAATATATGGGAGTCAAAGCAGCAGTATTGAGAAATCTGTTATTTTTTCTGTTGGCATTTGCCACATCCTCTCTGCTGGAGGTGTTATTATGAAGCATAAGGTGATAAAAGCAGAGATGATGGGACCCTGGAAGGCAGCAGCGGCGGCGTATCTGGCGGTATTTATTTTTATTCCGGAAAGGTCCGGGGAGATAGGAGCCTGCGCCTGCACGGGTCTGGGGCAGTTTATATGGAATCTGGTTCCTGTATTCCTCTGTGTGGGTCTGATGGATGTATGGATTGAAAGCGACAAAATGATAAAAATGATGGGAGACAGATCCGGTCTCTCCGGGATGGGGATATCGCTTTTGCTGGGAATGCTGACAGCAGTGCCTGTATATGCGCTGCTTCCCATCGCCGGCCTGCTGTTAAAAAAGGGAGGGCGCATTTCCAATGTACTGATTTTCCTGTGCTCCAGTGTGAGTATCCGAATTCCGCTGCTGCTTTTTGAGATATCATCACTGGGTATCCGGTTTGCGGCCTGCCGGTTTGTTCTCAATCTGGCAGTGGTATTCGTGATTTCCTTTCTGGTTGAAAGGTTTCTGTCAGAGCGTGACAGGCAGGATATCCGGAGGAGAAATCAGATAAATCAGGTGTGAGCTGCAAGGAGTGAGATGGCATGAAAATGACATTATGGCTCAGAACGCAAACGGGGACGCAAAGGGAAATAAGGATTAAAAGGGAAACATGGACGATTAAGCGGGTTTATGGTAGAATAGGATATCAGACTTTTTGAAGAAGGCAGGTACGGACGGAATGAAATTAAGGGTATTGGTTGATAACAACACGTACATAGACAGGTATTATCTGGGGGAACCCGCGGTCAGCTATTATATTGAATGTGACGGTATCAGACTGCTGTTTGATGCCGGGTATTCGGATGTATTCCTTAAAAATGCAGAGGCTCTTGGAATCGACCTTGGCCTGGTTACGCACATGGTGTTCTCCCATGGCCATAATGACCACACAAGGGGACTTAAATTCATGAAGGAGCGTCTGGAGCTGTCGGGGATGGAGGTCATTGCCCATCCGTCCTGCTTTGATGAAAAGGTGTTTGGTGAGGAATCCATCGGTGCGCCCTATTCTGCTGCGGACATGGCTGGTATTTGCAGATACAGGCCGTGTGGCGGGCCGTGTAACATCTCGGAGCGGCTGGTATTTCTGGGAGAGATACCGGATGCAGTGGACTTTGAAACGAGAAAAGCCATTGGCAGGACTAGGATAAGAGGAAAATGGCAGGATGACTATGTAAGGGATGATTCCGCCCTGGTTTACCGGGGGGAGGAAGGCATTTTTATTATAACAGGATGTTCCCACAGCGGTATATGCAATATAGTACAATACGCCCAAGCGGTATGCGGACAGCAGCGGGTTCTCGGCATCATAGGGGGATTCCATCTCTTTGAGGCAGATGAACGGCTGGTGCGCACAATTGACTATCTGAAATGCTGCGGTGCGGAACAAATTTATCCCTGCCACTGTGTATCACTGAGGGCAAAAGCCAGAATGATGGAGGCCTTGAACGTGAAGGAAGTGGGGGTGGGTATGGAGCTTTGCCTGGACGGACAGGCTGCACATTAAATTCTGAGTGTTGCGGCGGAGAAAGGTTTTTTGTATGAGACAGACAGAAAAGAACAGAAAGAATCCAAGGAACGGCAATTCAAAAGCAAGGGACCCCAGATATGACTGTCTGCGGGCTGTCTCGGTCATGGCAATCATCATGGTGCATGCCATGCCCGTGGAAACAGTCAGCGCCCGCCAATGGTGGTTTAACAGCATTATGACGCCCTTCCTGCTGTCGTTTGTGGGAATTTACTTTATGCTCAGCGGTATGTTTTTGCTGGAACATGGAACAGAGCGCATCGGGGAGTTTTACAGAAAGCGTTTTATTACGGTGGGAATTCCGTTTCTGGTCTATGGCCTTATTTACTATTGTTATAATGTCCATGCGGACGGAGTGGTTCTGCCTGTCTGGAAGCATGCCGGCCGGTATCTGGCACAGGTGCTGACGGCCGGGCTTCCCAGGGCAGGCCATATGTGGTTTATGTATGCCATTGTGTCTTTTTATATCTGTGCGCCCTTTCTGTCCAGGATGGTAAAAAATATGACGGACCGGGAAATGAAGGTGTTCCTGCTTCTGATGCTGGGCATCCATGTGGTGGAGGTGGCCGGAGAAATTCTTGGACTGGACGTGAAGCCATGGGCCCAGTTTGTGCTGTATACAGGGTGGGTCTACTATTTTCTTTTGGGATACGGACTTAAGCGCTTATGCAGGAAGGAACAGTTTCCCATATTTGCGGTCCTGGCAGTTTTTGGCCTGGCCATGGATGTGGCTGCGGATATCGGCCTTTCATGGTGGGTTCCCCAAACTCCCCATAAGTCGCCGGCCATGGTGTTTATTTGCGCCGGAGTATTTCTTCTGTTTGAATATTATGGCGGGAAGGTGCCTGTATGGGCGGGAAAGCTGGGAATATTTGTCAGCAGGTACAGCTTTTCCATCTATCTGATTCATTTCCTTATTCTGAGCTACTATGTAAATCCGGTACTTCTAAAGGATATGGCGGCCCGCCATTATATATTGGGAACCATGGTTTCTACCGTTGTGACCTTCTGTTTATCTCTGGCATGTTCCATGGTGACGGACCACCTGGCAGTCAGGCCGTTAGAACGGCTGGCTGAGAGGATAAGATTTGAAAAGGATAAGATTTAGTCTGCGGAGGTGACTTAATAACAGCGGCTGAATGTACATAGAACCAGGAGGAAATATGAGCATCGGTATTGATTTTACTGTAAAAGTGCTGCACAGGAAAACCTTTATGGACCGTGTGAAGGAATTGGCTGAGGCAGAGGATTATAACATTCATATATGGGATGAGGGGCTCAGGGTGGAGCTCTGACCCATGGGGGATTTGTATATAAGCTGGGAACAGGATCCGGAAAATCCAGAACAGTGGAATGTAAGAGAAAAGGGAGACGAAATAGCATGGAGATAAAGGTGATAGAGGGAGCATTTTCGGTCTGCAGGCTTAAGGAGTTGGGACAGGCCGTGATAGAGGACGATCTGTATTTTCTGGGCAGGACAGATGAGGAGATATCCCTGGTGTGCAGGACTGAAAGCGTGCCCCAGGACACTGCTGCAAGGGAAGATGGATGGAGGGCCTTTCGGATTCAGGGAGAACTGGATTTTTCTCTGATTGGCATACTGGCCGGAATATCAGCTGTATTAGCTGAAAATAGGATTGGGATTTTCGTGGTATCCACGTATAATACAGATTATGTTTTGACAAAAGCAGATGATTTTGAACGGGCCCTGGGACTTTTGGAAAGCCGTGGGTATGGTATTGCTAAATAGATGCACTGGCAGGATGGGACAGGTCCGGCCGGAGATGGATTTACCGCCACAGGCCTGTTATGGCTATTTCCGAAGAACAGGTGCGTTAATACGACGGCAGCCTGGAAAAGATGGAGCGCCTCCGGCAAAGCTGCCGCATAGTTGGCCAAGGCCGGGAAAATGGATGTGGCATTAGGGAATGTCCGAAATAAAGGAAGGATATATGACATACTGATGTCATGTTTTGTATGGTAACATGACAGAAGATCCGCAGCAGAATACTATCAGCGGAGCTTGGAAAGGAATGGGTGCCATGGCATACAGTTTAAAGGAAGTAACGATACGTACGGATAACTCAGAGGAGGGAATGGAGCATATCGGGGAGCTTTGGCGCCATATTATGGACGGCCGTCTGCCCATTCTCTTTGACAGCGGGCATCAGTTCCGGGCAGGAATATCCCCTGTATCCAGGTACAGCGGTTATGACGGTGATGAGACAGGCAGCTACGACCTGACTGTCATGGCTGTCACAAGTGACTTTTTTACTCAAATGGATGAAAAGGTGAAAATGGGGCAGTACCGGAAATATGATGCGTGGGATGAAAACGGCGACTTGGGCGCCTGTACCCGGAAGGCGTGGGAGACAGTGTGGAGCCAGCAGAAGGCAGGAATCATACACAGGTGCTTTACAGAGGATTATGAGAGCACGGTTCCGGCTGAGTATACAAAGGACGGAAAGGCACATTGTTATCTGTACATTGCAGTCAGATAAGAAGAGGCTGAGGAAATGGAGTTATATTAAGGGGTATTAAGGGCTTGCTGCCAGCAATGGCGGCCGGCCTTTTTGTTTTCCTTTCTGCCTGCAACCTCCGTACAGGTGGGGGTGAAATTGCACAATGGAAAATGCTAAAATAAGGGGAAATTTGTCGAAATAGGTTGACTATGTAAAAGGGCCTATTTATAATAAAAAAATATGGTTTTTTACAAAAATTTTATAATCATGGAAAGTTAAGGAATGGATATGGACAGTTGGGCAGAGATGGAAGAGCAGATCCTGAAAGAACTGAATCTTCACAGGATGAAGGATGATGCTGAGGTTTTCAGCAGATTGGAGCGTTACTCCGGTTCAGAGGCCGGGGAAGCAGCCGTGGATTATCTGGTTCAGGAGCTGGAAGCAGCGGGGATTGAACATGAACGGCATTATTATGAGCTTATGAGAAGCCTGCCTGTACAGGCTTCTGTTACTGTAAAGAAATCAGGAGAGCCTGATTTCACCGTGGAGGCAATAGCTGCTGTATACAGCGGTGAAGCCCATGGGCTTACAGGAGAACTGGCCTGGGATGAGATGTGTGCCAAGGGCCAATTGAACGGCATGGAACAGGAGGAACGGTTCCGGACATTTAAGGGAAAGATTGTCCTCACCTATGATATCAGTTTTCCTTTCTATTATGAAGCGGCGAGGGCAGGAGCACTGGGCATTGTGGCCATATGGCCCAAGGACATTCATCACCACGACACCATGGGCGGTGTATGGGGAATGCCGGGAAGCAGGGACAGGGATTTGTACCCTTATCTGCCCTATGTGCAGATATTGGGGCAGGACGGCCTGAAGCTGATTGAGATGGTTAAGGCGGGCACTGCAGCCGTGGGAACAGAAGCAGCCAAAGGTATGGCTGTGACAGCTCAGATGGATGTGGCCATGGACAACCGCATCGTAAGGTCCAGTATGCCGGTGGCCACCATTCCGGGCAAAAGTGAGAGCTTTGTGCTCCTGAGCGGCCACTACGATTCCTGGTATGAGGGGATGACGGACAACGGGGCAGCTAACGTGCTGATGCTGGAGACAGCCAGGGCGCTGGAAAAGTTTAAGGACAGGCTGAACCGCACCGTGGTGATTGCCTGGTGGTCCGGTCATTCGGACGGGCGTTACTCCGGCTCCACCTGGTTCTGCGACCATCACTATGAGTATCTGAGAAAGCACTGCGTGGCCCACATCAACATGGATATCTGCGGATGCAAGGGAAGCAATGCAGTCCGTTTCGATATGAGCGGTATGGAGGGAGAGGCGTTTAACGATGAATTCCTTGCATCCTATAACAGCCGCAAACCCCTTGCGTACAGGGCTCTGGACCGTTCCAGCGACCAGACCTTCTGGGGAACCATGACCCCTGTATCCATTGCTCCCCAGTTTTATATGGATGACGGACAGACGCCCCAGCCCCCAAAGAGCAGCGATATCTTAAGGCCAGCGGCCATGCCGGCGGCCTTTGGGGTGGGCGGTCCCTTTTACTGGTGGCATACCAGGGAGGATACCCTGGATAAGATCGGGGACGATGTGCTGGCCCGGGACTGTGAGATAGCGGCAAGGCTGGTGCTGCGCTACGCCATGGAAAAGCCCCTTCCTATTGATATGAATGGTTTCATGGGGGAGATGCAGTCCTATTTTGAGGCCTTTGCAGAGGAACTGGACCCGGACTTCGATGTGGCTCCGGTACTGGCATCCATTGCCCTGACCCGAAAATCCGTTGAGAAGCTCTCCGATGCCATCCGGGCATATCCAAAGCAGGATGCGGACAGCATACTCATCCGGACAGCGGGAGAACTGGTGCGCTTGAAATATACGTATTCCAGCCCCTACGGACATGACTATGCAGTGGAGCACCAGCCCTATGCAGTGTTTTCCTCCCTGTTAGGAGTGCACAGGGACAATACGCCTGAGGACCGGTATCTGATGTCGCAGACGGATTTCATCCGCCAGAGAAACAGGATGACAGGCCAGCTCCATGAGGTATGTGAGGCCATTGAATTACAGCTGTACCGCTGGCAGGTACAATAGCAGATACAATAATCACTGAGAAAGGACACGTATCATGTTACGTTATATTATCAAACGTATTATATTTGCCATTCCGGTGTTAATCGGAGCAACCTTCCTGGTGTTTACCATCATGGACCTTGCACCGGGCGACCCGGCACGTATTATCCTGGGCAGCAATGCCACAGAAGCAGCCCTGGCCTCCCTGAGGGATTCCATGGGGCTTAATGACCCGTTTCTGGTGCGCTACGGGCGGTTCATACTTGGGCTTCTCCACGGGGATTTAGGCACATCCTACCGCAACGGACAGGCAGTGTTCTCCCTGATTATGGGACGTCTGGGCAACACCGTGGTGCTGGCTACCTCGGGAATCGTATTTTCCGTTATCATCGGCATTCCGGTGGGAATTATATCTGCAATCAAGCAGTATTCCGTCCTGGACAATATTACCATGTTTATCACCCTGTTTTTGATGGCAGTGCCCACCTTCTGGTTTGCGCTGATCCTTGTCATCATTTTTTCACTGAACCTGGGCTGGCTGCCGTCTTCCGGCATGCAGCACGGATTCCCGGACAATCTTATCAGCCTGATTCTGCCTACCCTGACCCTGGGATGCGGATATGCGGCTCTGATTGCCCGCACCACCCGTTCCTCGGTTCTGGAGGTGGTGCGTCAGGATTACATTGACATGGCCAGGGCAAAGGGGCTTACGGAAAACGCGGTTATCTGGAAGCATATGTTAAAAAATGCCCTGATTCCCATTGTAACTGTGGTGGGACTGAACTTCGGAACCCTGTTAGGCGGCTCTGTGCTGACGGAATCTATTTTTTCCTGGCCCGGTGTAGGACGTTTTGTGGTGGATTCCATTTCCTACAAGGATACGCCTGCGGTGCTGGGAAGCGTGGTGACACTGGCAATCCTGTTTACAATTGTGAACCTGATTGTTGATCTTCTGTATGCGTTTTTGGATCCAAGGATTAAATCTGAATATCAATCATCATGGAAGAGGGCAAAGAAAAAATGAGCACATTAAAGAAAACAGAGAACAATTTGGGACAGGATGAAAAGGTCCGTTCCCTGTGGAAGCAGTCGGTGATTCAGTTCAAGCACAACCGGCTGGCCGTGGTGGGCCTGGTCATCATTGTCTTATTCATCGTTACGATTCTTACCACGCTGGCTGTTGACCAGATTACAAACTATTCTTTTTATAACGAGTATATCCTAAAGCAGGACCTTTCGCTGCGTCTGGCAAAGCCCAGCCTGGCCCATCCCTTTGGATGCGACGAGTTTGGCAGGGATCTTCTTCTGCGCATTCTGTGGGGAACCAAGCTTTCATTTGCCATCGGCGTGGTGGCCATTGCACTGTCCGTGATCATGGGAGCCCCCTTCGGCATGATAGCCGCGTTTTACGGGGGCAAGACCGACAACGCCATCATGCGCGTCATGGATGTGCTGCTGGCAGTGCCCTACATGCTGTTGGCCATGGCCATTGTGGCGGCCCTGGGAACCAGCACCTTTAACCTGCTTCTGGCTCTGGCCGTGTCCGGTATTGCAAAATACGCCAGAATCGCCAGGGCAGCAGTGCTTACGGTAAAGGACAGTGAATTTGTGGAGGCGGCCCGGGCCGTGGGCGCGTCGGACGGCACCATTTTGTTCCAGTACATACTGCCCAATGCCCTTGCCCCGATTCTGGTGCAGGTATCCCTGGGAATCGGTGATTCCATTCTGGCAGTTGCGGGCCTGTCCTATCTGGGACTGGGCGTACAGCCGCCCCAGCCTGAGTGGGGGGCAATCCTCACCACTGCAAGGACTTATATGAGGGATGCATGGCATATATCCGTGTTTCCGGGACTGTTCTTAATCCTGGCTGTCATAGCCTTTAACCTGTTTGGGGACGGCCTGCGGGATGCCCTTGATCCAAAGCTGAAACGATAAGGGGGAGCAAAACGTTGAGTCATATATTAGAAATCAAAGATTTACAGGTACAATACCATACAGAGGATGGGACCGTGTACGCCCTTAACCACGTTGACCTGGAGCTGGACGATGGTGAGACCCTGGGTCTCGTAGGCGAGACAGGGGCGGGAAAAACCACGCTGGCCAAGAGCATCATGCGCCTGATTCCCGATCCTCCCGGCAAGATCGAGGGCGGGGTCATTGAATTTGAGGGCAGGGACCTTTTAAAGGCCAGCGGCGCTGAGATACGCGCGGTCAGGGGCAACCAGATATCCATGATTTTCCAGGATCCCATGTCATCCCTGAATCCTGTGGTCAGGGTAGGGGAGCAGATAGCGGAGGTAATCCGTGTCCACGAAAAATGCACCAAGAAGGAAGCCGAAGAAAAGGCCATGGAGATGTTAGAGACAGTGGGCATCCCGGCTGAGAGGGCAGGGGATTTCCCACACCAGTTTTCAGGCGGCATGAAGCAGAGGGTGGTCATAGCCATAGCCCTGGCCTGCAACCCAAAGGTGCTCATTGCGGACGAGCCCACAACGGCGCTGGACGTGACCATCCAGGCCCAGGTGCTGGAGATGATGAGGCGCCTTAAGGATAAATACCATACGGCCACGCTGCTGATCACCCACGATTTAGGGGTGGTTGCCCAGATGTGTGAGAAGGTGGCCATCATATACGCGGGGGAGGTAGTGGAGAGCGGTGCTGTCCTGGATATCTATAAGCATACCCTGCATCCCTACACCGAGGGACTGCTGGGAGCCATTCCCCAGGTACACCTGCATGTACACAGGCTCAGTCCCATTGACGGCCTGATGCCGGATCCCATGGCGCAGAGGACGGGGTGTCCCTTTGCAGACCGGTGCAAATATGCATTTGAGCGGTGCCGCGTAGAGCATCCGCGGTTCATAGATGCCGGGAACGGCCACAGAGTGCGCTGTTTCAAGGTAGAGAATGAGTTGAGGAAGGGGGCTGGGGAGTGATGGAACACAAGGGACTGTTAGAAGTAAGAAATCTTAAGAAGTATTTTGATACAAACCGAGGACCCCTTCAGGCTGTGGACAACATATCCTTTTCCATTGAAAAGGGCAGAACACTGGGCGTGGTAGGGGAGTCTGGCTGCGGCAAGTCCACCCTGGGCCGCACCATACTGAGGCTTCAGGAGCCCACATCCGGGGAAATCTGGTTTAATGGGGAGGATATTGTCAAGTACGACAAGAAGCAGGTAAAGGCACTGCGGTCCAAGATGCAGATTATTTTCCAGGACCCCTATTCTTCCCTGAATCCGCGTATGACGGTGAGCCAGGCCATAGAGGCACCCCTGGTGCTTCAGGGCATTTATAAGAAAAATGACAGGGAAGGCCTTCAGAAAAAGGTCAGGGAGATGATGGATCTGGTAGGTCTGGCATACCGTTTTGCCAACTCCTATCCCCATGAGCTGGACGGCGGGCGCAGGCAGAGAATCGGTATTGCCAGAGCCCTGGCTCTGAATCCGGAATTTGTTGTCTGCGACGAGCCGGTCTCGGCCCTGGATGTGTCCATACAGGCCCAGGTACTGAATCTGATGCAGGATCTTCAGGAGCAGATGGGGCTTACATATCTGTTCATCACACATGACCTTTCGGTGGTAAAGCATCTTTCCGACGACATTGTGGTTATGTATCTGGGACAGCTGGTGGAGAGGGCCAAGCCGGATGAACTGTTTGAACATCCGCTGCATCCCTATACCCAGGCGCTCCTGTCAGCCATTCCCATCCCGGATCCGACCATTAAGATGGAGCGGGAGATATTAAACGGGGAGCTTAGCTCGCCCATCAATATGGGGGATGGATGCAGGTTTGCAAAGCGGTGTCCAAAGGCAACCCCGGAATGCACCCGTCCCATCCGTGAGGTTGAGGCTTCGCCGGGACATTTTGTATCGTGTCATCTTCTCTGCAAAGAAAACCAGGCAGGGAGTTGAATATAATGAATAATTTCAGGAGGATATATGTATGAAAAAAGCAATTGCCATGTGTCTCATTGCCTGTATGGTGATGACAGGCTGCGGCGGCAGTAAGGGCGGCGCAGGAGAACCACAGGAAACAGTGGCCGGCAGTGACGGACAGAACGTGAAGATCAAGGATGAAATCATATTCTGCCAGGGCAATGACCTGACCACACTGGATGCCACCATCGGACAGCAGGAGAGGGCCTATTCCATCTCCAACAACATCTTTGACCCGCTGTTTACCTATGATTCCGATATGAAGATGCAGCCATGCCTGGCCACGGAATATGAGTGGGCGGACGACACCACCCTGAAGCTTACCCTCAGGGAAGGCGTGAAATTCCATGACGGATCCGATATGAACGCGGAGGACGTAAAGTTTACCCTGGACCTTATCGACCAGAGAGGGGCGCTGTTTGTAGGAAACTATGACGGATGTACCATTGATGACGATTATCATGTGACGGTTAAGCTGAAAGCTCCTAACCCTGCTTTCTTAAGCATACTGACCCTGCCCCAGGCTTCCGTGGTACCGGCGGAGTATGACGAGGCGGCCTTCGGAGCCAATCCAATCGGCACAGGCCCTTACAAATTAAAAGAAGCTGTGGAGGGCGATTATTATACCCTGGAGCGGTTTGATGATTACTGGGGCGGTCCGGCCAAGACAAAGCTTCTGACCATGAAAATCGTACCGGAGGCATCCCAGCGCACCATGATGTTAGAGACAGGCGAGGTGGATGTGGCTTATGAGGTTCCGAACAATGATATCTCCCGTATCCAGGAGAACAAGGACCTTCAGATTCTCACCAGCCCATCCATGAAAATCATACTTATGGAGCTGAACTGCAGTTCCGACGGCCCTGTGGGCAACCCGGATGTACGCAAGGCAGTGGAGTGCGCCATCAACAAGCAGACCATCGTGGATTCCCTGCTCTACGGATTTGGAACGGTATCCGACAACATTATCCCTCAGTCCGCCCAGGATTACAGGGAATACGAGACCAACGGATATGACCCGGAAAAGGCTAAATCCCTTCTGGCCCAGGCTGGTTACAGCGACGGCATCCAGCTGACACTGTGGACAAACTCCAACCAGACCAACACAGAGATTGCCCAGGTGCTTCAGAGTCAGCTGGCTGAGGTGGGAATCAACCTTAACATTGTGACCCAGGATGACAACACCTCCTTCTCACTGATTGAGGCGGGCGAGGACTTTGACCTGATGCTGGATTTCTGGCAGACTAATACAGGACACGCGGACTATGTATTCAACGGAATGCTGCTGTCCACTTCGGTCAACAACTTCTCCCGGTACTATAATCCGGAATTTGACGAGACATATGTAAAGTATGCATCCACCGGCGAGGGCGAGGAAAGGGAAGCTCTTTTGAAGCAGCTTTACGATGATATGGTTACGGACACCCCAATTATCGGCCTTTACAGCGAGACAAAGGTGATTGCAGCCACATCAAAGCTCCAGGGACTGATGCTGAGCCAGATTGGCGCGCATGAGTACCAGAATGCGGTGGTGACAGAAGACTAGGGACACACTCTGGTACCGGGCTTACCGGTAGTTTTGCGGCGTAGCACCGGGAGGGCCTGGAGGCCATCATATGACCGGGAGGAACTTTTATTCCTCCCGGTTTTGCATTACCAGGGAGCGTACAGGGAGGGGATCCGGGAGGAGCTGATACAGCTGTCCCATGGCTTTCAGGTGGAGACGGGAATGGCAGGACGCCGGGATTGTCCCTAAAATAAAAGGATGTTATAATAAATGAAATGGCCGTCAGGCCGGTCAGGGGGTGTCAGTTTGATGAAGAAGATGAAGGTAAATCTGCGGATTAAGATAATATACACATGTATTATCGCTGTATTTGTCAGTGTTTTCCTTATCATGCAGTATTCCTTCAACCGCAGCAGGAATCTGCTCATCACCCAGGAGGCGGGCATCATATCCCAATATATGAACCGCAACGAGCTGGCGCTTACAGAGGTGACGGATTCCATCCGTAAGCTGTCGGCCGCATCCAGCACCAACAAGCAGGTGGCGTCCTATCTGAACCAGTCATGTGATGGAAATATATATTCTTCGGAGAATGTGAGCCGTATCCGGGCAGTGGAGGAGACGCTGACCTTTTACCGGAATATATTTTTTGATTACCGTCTCCACTATATCATCCTGGGAGCGGACAGCACGGTTTACAGCGTGGCGGACGGGATTGACAACAGCAGCTATTTTGGGGAGAAGTTTGCCCAGAGCGTCAGGCAGCAGCCGTGGTACCGGGAGTTTCTGGAGGGAAAGGAGGTATCCGGGTGGATTGCCCCCTGTATTTACAATGACAAGGGGGTGTTTAAGGAGAGGATTGAGTCTGGGAAGGATGAGGATTTCATCTTATTCATCCGGCGGATTAAGGATTATAATTCCCTTAAATTCCTTGGGGTGTCCTTTGTATCCTTTCCCACGGAAAACCTGGCACAGGTGCTGATACCCTATGACGGGGCGGTGCTGGCTCTCTTTGATAAGGGAAACCATCTGATTTACGCCACGGAGCAAAGCGATATACTGGATGATATATCTGCCGGACGGCTTTCAGAGGATTTACAGGAGGACCAGGATTATTTTCATTATACAAAGGACGGCCGGGAGTACCTGGTGAACCATGTGACCATGGCCGGTACAGGATGGCGTATGGTGAACCTGGTACCCCTGTCCCATATCACCCAGGCAGTGGACAAGCTTCACAGCACTGTAACCTCCCTGACGGTCCTTATGGCCCTGGGAGCCTGCATGGTCTGCCTTGCCATGTATTTCTATGTCAACGCGCCTCTTAACCGTCTGATCCATAAGGTGAGCGAAGTCAATATCGGAGGGACTAAAATCGCTGACATGGAGGATGCAAAGGGCAGACAGATGCCTGTATTCGGAATTGTGGAGGCAGAGCTGGAGATCAGCAGGATGGTGGATTATATAGAAAAGCTCTCTGCCCAGACCATCAAGCAGAAGGAAATAGAGCAGAATCTCCGCTATGAGATGCTCCGGGCCCAGATAAATCCCCATTTTCTCTTTAACACATTAAATGTAATCAAATGGTCTTCCATGATATCCGGGGCAGGCAATATTGCGGACATGATTACCTCCCTTGGAATCCTTCTGGAGAGCACCATGAACCGGAGGGAGGAGGAAGTGCCCCTAAAGGAAGAAATACGTGTGGTGAAGGCGTGGGTGGAAATCAAGAACTGGGGACTTAAGAACCGGATTGAACTGGTTACAGATATCCAACAGGAGCTGGAGGAATTCAAGGTGATTAAATTTTTCCTTCAGCCGTTAGTGGAAAATGCGGTGCTGCACGGTATGGGGGAGGCAACTCACGGCACCATTTGGGTCACGGCTGAACCGTATGGGGAGCGGGTATGCGTTACGGTGCAGGATAACGGAGTGGGAATGGAACAGGGAAAACTGGATGAGATACTGAAGGAAATGGATGAAAACAGTAAAAAACGCCATGTAACCGGCATCGGGCTGACCAGCATTCATGAGCTGATGAAAGCCAGGTACGGGCCGGATTACGGGCTCTATATTGAATCCAGGATAGGATACGGAACCAAGGTTTTTGCGGTATTTCCATATAGGAGAGGTAGTGAGACATGCTGAAGGTAATGATTGTGGATGATGAAATCATAGTGAGGGTGGGTTTTCAGTCCTGTATTAACTGGGAGGCCTACGGATGCCAGGTGGTGTCCACCTGCGAATCCGGAGGGGACGCAGTGGAGTATATGAACCGGGATGTGCCTGATATCGTGTTCACGGACATCATGATGCCCGGCATGGACGGAATCCAGCTGGTGAAGTATATAAGTGAGAACCACCCGGATACAAAGGTGGTGGTATTGAGCTGTGTGGATGAGATCGATTATGTGAAGAAGGCCATTAAGCTGGGGGCAGAGGATTATATACTTAAGCTGTCCTTTACCCAGGATACACTGGTGGAGCTCATTACAAGATTAAAGTCCATGATTGAGGAGGAGCGGAAGAAGGCGGGCAGAGGCAGTCTGGATATGAGGGTGCAGTCCTTTAACCGGGAGGAGGACTTAAGGACACTGCTGCTGGGAAATCAGGGACCTGGGGACAATGAAATGCTCCTGGACCGGCTGGGATATACCTACAATCCCTTTGAGACCTACCAGGCAGGCTGTTTTCTGGTGGACGACGAAAGAATGAACCGGCCCGGCAGCGGTACGGACTCCCATATCAGAAAGTATGGACTTTTGAACATTGTCCGTGAGTATCTTGAAAATCTGCCTAAATCAGATCTGGCCTTTACCGGCGAACATGAAATTGTGGTTCTGTTCAGGAGAGAAGGGGGGGAGAGCCCGGCCTGCTTTTTCCCGGACACCCTGGATTTGCTCAACCATGCCTTAAAGACCCATTTGAACCTGACCCTTTCCATGGGGATGGGACAGGAGTGCTTAAGCAGGATGGATATTCCGGCAGGATTTGCACAGGCCAGGAGGATGGCGGCACTGCGCTTTTTTGACGGTCCGGCCGCCTTTCACTGTGGCAGGGAGGCAGCAGCAGGGCGCCCCTTCATCGCAAAACGGAGCGTCCAGCGCAATATGCAGGAGGCCATATTCAGGCAGGATGCCGGGGAGGCGTTCCGGCTGATTGACAGCTGGTTTGAGGAGATGGCAGGGCTCCGGTCCTACGACCAGATTCAGGCCATACGCCGGGGCGTGGTGGAGACCTGGGTGTTTATATCAGGATATTCCATTCCTGAGGGAGCGGATATGCCTGAATATGATGAAATATACTCCACAGGCGATTTTTGGGGAGCCGAGACGCTGGCAGATTTAAAAGGATGTTTTAAGGCCGCGGTGCAGTCAGTGGTGGATTATCTGATGGCCAACAAGAACGCCAATCCGGAGATTACCAGATTCCTCCAGTATCTGGAGGACCATGTGGATGAAAATATAAGCCTGGAGGAAGCGGCCGGATGGTGTGCCCTGGGAAAGAGCCAGTTCTGCATCCTGTTTAAGAAGGCTGCCGGCGACACCTTTGTAAATTATTTTAACGGGCTTAAGATGAAAAAGGCGTTTACTCTTTTGGGCAGTTCCAATATCCAGGTACAGGAGGCAGCCAGCCGTATAGGCATACATGATATCTCCTATTTCAGCCGTCTTTTTAAAAAATATTACAATATGAGTCCAAGCGACGTTAGGAAATTGTGAAAATCATACAATAGTTAAAAAGAATCATACAATAATTCAAATAAAAAATAGGGATTATTTTGGGCGGACGATAATACCAATAATCCCTATTTTTTTAAATTCCAAATCAGGGGCGGAACATTTATACTATGCTTACAGTAAATGAAAACGTGTATAGAAGGAGGGTATTTATGAAACGTAAGTTATGTCTGGCTTTAAGCGCGGTAATGCTGGCGGGGTCGCTTTCTGGCTGTTCCGGGGGGACCAGCGGACTGCCGGGAGATACGTCCAAGGCTTCGGAGGCTCCGGCCGGTAAGGAAGCAGAGGGAACAAAAGGGGAATCGGCCGCAGGGGAGGCCGGTGAAAAGCCCTATGCCGGGACAACAATCCGTGTCCTGAGCATGACCGGACAGATATCAGATGCAATTGAAGCGTATCTGGATGATTTTGAGGAGGAAACCGGCATCAAGGTGAATCTGGAACTGTACGGGGAAGCCCAGCTTCGTGAGAAGATAACCACGGAATTTCTGGCAGGCTCCTCCACCATTGACGCATTCCTCATGAGCCCGCTGCAGGATATGGCGGCTTACAGCAATAACGGATGGATTGAACCTCTGGATGAATATCTGAAGGATCCGGATTTTGACTGGGATGATTTTTCGTCGGCGCCTATGGAGCAGATTAAAATCAAGTCTGACGGCGCCATCGGAGCACTGCCGCTGTATTCCTCTGTGCAGCTGATGTTCTACCGGAAGGATGTATTTGAGGAAAAGGGAGTGAAGGTTCCCACGAATTACGATGAGCTGCTGGATGTATGCGGCAAAATCAACGACCCGGCTAATAACTTTTACGCGATTGCCTGCCGCGGCGAGAAGATAGCCCTTACCTCCCAGTTCTCACCGTTCCTTTACGGATTTGGCGGCGCTTATTTTAAGGACGGAACATGCGCCTTTAACACACCGGAAAATCTGGAAGCAGCCAGGTTCTATGGGAAGCTGTTAGGTGATTATGCTCCGGAAGGCATACTGACAGCAGGATATTCACAGATGACCCAGCTGTTTAATGCGGGGCAGGTAGGCATGTGTGTGGATGCAATTGCCCTGTACCAGACCCTGATTGATCCCAATGAGTCTTCCTTCTACGACAAGGTGGGAGTTGCTCCTATTCCGGAAGGTCCGGCAGGACGCCAGTCCTATAAGCAGGTTGTGTGGGGCGCATCCATTTATTCAGGCTCAAAGAACAAGGAAGCTGCATGGGAATTCCTCAAATATGCGGCAGGCAAAGATATTGCCGCCGACATCACTCCAAAGGGAATGCCTACCTTCAGGGCCTCTGTATGGGAAGATGAGCGTGTGACAGCTGCCATGCCGGAAGATTACATCCAGGCTTACAATGAAGAGATTCAGGCTGATACCACCAACCAGTACGGACTTCCCCGTATGACCGCGGTATCCGAGGCCAGGGACGCCATGGGCGAGGCTATCGTGTACTCCATCGAGACAAAGGGAGAGGGAGCAGATCTGGAAAGCAAGATGAATGCAGCGGCAGAAAAGGTGGACCAGCTCCTTAAGGATGCGGGAGAGTATGGCGCGGATTATCCCTACGAGGATTAGAGTATGTCTGAAAGCAACGGAAGGAGCCTGTAACAAGGCTCCTTTCTAACAACAGAGAGGGATGTATATATGAACAATTTTGTCAACAAACATATTAAATGGGTCTTTTCCCTTCCTGCCCTTATATTTATGATGGCCATGATCGCGGTTCCCATTGCAATGACCTTCCTGTTCAGCCTGAACGACTGGAACCTGCTGATGGGAAACGGAATGCGCTTTAACTGGGGAAAGAATTATCTGGATGTGCTGGCCAGCAGGGAATTTTGGCAGTCCTTAGGAATCACATTTTACTATACGGCAATCGCCACGGTGGCGGAAATGCTTTTGGGCCTTGCCATCGCCCTTGTGCTGAATAAGGATTTTTGGGGCAAGAACGGGGTAAAGGCAGTGGTGCTGCTGCCATACATGATGGCGCCTGTGGCAGTGGGACTTATGTGGATGCTGTTTTACGAACCATCCTCCGGCCTGCTCAATTACATCTTCACAACCGTGGGACTTCCCAGGTCTGCCTTTGTGTCGGCCAAACAGACTGTTATCCCTGCTATTGCGGCAGTGGAGACGTGGCAGATGACGCCCATGGTAGTGATCGTATGTCTGGCAGGACTGTCCTCTCTGCCCACAGACCCCATGGAGGCCGCCAGGGTGGACGGGGCAACACCTATCCAGACATTTTTCCAGGTAACCCTGCCTCTGCTCACCCAGACCCTGTTCTCCATCGGTCTGCTGCGGTTCATAGACGTATTCAAGTCCTTTGACCTGATTTATGCCATGACAAAGGGAGGACCGGCCAATGCCTCCAGGACACTGAACCTGTTTGCCTATGAAACGGCATTTTCCTATTACAAATTCGGCCTTTCCTCTACAATGCTTATGATATTGTTTGTGATTGTGCTGCTGCTCAGCGTTTTGGTCATGAAGATACAGAGAAAGTTGGTGGCGTATTATGGCGGTTAAAAAATACAGGGCAAAGAAAATTATATCAAAGTTATTATTCGGAATCCTGGTGCTGGTCATTGTCATACCGATTCTGTTTCCGCTGTATTTCGTGTTAATTTCATCCTTTAAGAATATGGCCCAGGTATATATCATGCCTCCCAAGCTCTTTGGATTCAAACCGATACTGGATAATTACATTTACATATTTAAGACACAGCACTATGGAACCTATATGATGAACTCCACCATTGTGGCAGTGGCGTCAACGGCCCTGTCCCTGCTTTTGGGAGTGCCGGCAGCCTATGCCATAGCCAGATATAAAATGGGGAAGGCCAATACGGCAATCCTGACAGCACGCCTTCTGCCCAACATATCCATTCTGCTGCCATACTATTTCATATTTTCCAAGCTGCGCATGATAGATACCTACGGTGTGCTGATTCTCAGCCACATGGTGCTGTCACTTCCGCTGATTGTGTGGATTATGGTGGGTTTTTTCAGCGATTTGCCTCTTGAACTGGAGGAGGCGGCCATTGTGGACGGCTGTACCAGACAGAAATGCTTTAAAGATGTTCTGCTGCCCATCAGCGCGCCGGGGCTGGTGACCTGCTCCACCCTTTCATTCCTGGGCTCCTGGAATAACTTCCAGTTTGCCCTTATACTCAGCGGTGAAAAGACAAGGACACTTCCTGTCTCATTGCAGTATTTCGTGTCCGGCGCGGATATTCGCTGGGGACGTATGCTGGCTGCCACCATTGTGGTTATTGTTCCTACCATCATTCTGACCATGATACTCCAGAAGTACATTGTGCAGGGTATGACGGCCGGAGCAGTGAAGGGATAGATTAAGGCCAACGGTCAGGTTATGTGAGAATACAGGACGGAGGAGGAAAAGGTGGAGATACCGGTACTGGTCCATGGGAAGGGAATCTATGATTCCGATGACATGAAGATGAAATACACGGGAATGATTCTGGAAGGAAGCCGGATTAAGGAGATGGGTTCCTTTGAGGAACTGGGTCCGGCATATCCCGGGGCCAGGGTCATGGATTTTTCAGACTGCTATATCCTGCCGGGGCTGGTCAATACCCACGTACATCTGGAGTTTACGCCCTGCCGGGACACCTATGGCATCTACCGGAGGGAGGACAGGAAAACCCGTCTGGCCAGGGCCGTGGAGCACGCCGGGACCCTTCTGCGCTCAGGTGTGACAACGGTCCGGGACGCAGGAAGCTCCATGGAGCTGATAGGAGCTCTGTGGGGCGGGGATGCAGGCGCAAAACCGGGGACAGAGCTGCCGAGGATTCAGGCAGCGGGTATGCCCCTTACCCCGGACGGAGGCCATCTGGCCTTTCTGGGAAAAACGTCCAACGGTACGGAGGGATTGATACAGGCTGTAAAAGAACGGAAGTCAGCGGGCTGCGGCTGCGTCAAGCTGATTGTCAGCGGAGGCCAGCTCACCCCGGGCTCGGTACCTGAGCATGACTCCTACAGCAGGGAAGAAATACGTGCAGCGGTGGAGGCGGCCCATGAGCTGGGACTCCCCACGGCAGCCCACTGCCTGACAACCAGTTCCTATGTAAACGCCATGGAGGCCGGGGTGGACAGCGTGGAACACTGCGCCTGTTTCAGGAGAAACCCCTTCCTGGGACTTTTGGAACGGTGTTATGAGCCGGATGTGATGGAAGCCTTCCGCGGGGACCATCGGTATTTTATGATTGGGATATCTAATAATTACCACCAACTGGACCAGGTCAGGGAAGGTGTGAGAAAACCGGATGAGAGAGAAGCATTCCTCCTGGAACAGGAAAAGCGGGAATGTGAAATATTCGGCCGCCTGGCGGATTTGGGGATGCGTCCCCTGGTGGGAACAGACGCAGGATGCGGATATACCTTTTTTGACGAAACCTGGCTGGAGATGGAGCTGTTATGCAGCAGGTGCGCCCTTACGCCGGAAAAGGTGATTCACGCCGCCACCCTGGAGGGCGCCGGGGCATTGGGCTGGGGGGATTTCTTGGGGCGGCTGGCCCCCGGGTATGAGGCGGATTTCATAGCTGCAGAACAGAATCCTCTCCGGGATATAAAGGCGCTGCGTCATATAAAACATGTTGTGTGCAGGGGAAAAATCATAGAGTAGGGAGAATGGATATGGAACACATGTATGAATTAAAGAACACAGATACAATCATATCACCCAGCCTCATATATTATGAGGAGATCATCAGGGAAAATATAAAGAAGGCAATACGGACAGCAGGAAGCCCCGAACGGCTGTGGCCCCATGTAAAAAGCCACAAATCCAAGGATATGGTGCGGATGCAGATGGAGTACGGCATTACAAAGTTTAAAACAGCCACAGTGGCAGAGGCGGAGATGGCCGCAGAGGCAGGGGCAGAAAAGGTAATTCTGGCCTATCCGCTGATTGGTCCCAACATGGAACGTTTCGTGAAACTGGCAAAGGCGTATCCGGATACGGTATTCTACGGTGTGGAGGATGACCTGGCCCAGTTTGAGGCTCTGTCCGGGGTGTGCGTGGAACACAATGCTGTGCTACCCATGCTGGTGGATGTAAATATGGGAATGAACCGTACCGGAGTGCCCATTGAACGGCTGGAGGAGCTCTACCGTTCTGCGTCCTCTCTTCCGGGGCTTCGTCTGTGCGGAATGCACTGCTACGACGGAAACCACAATAATAAGGACGCAGCTGTAAGACAGGCCCAAGTGGATGACACGGATAAAAAGGTGTCGGACATCATGGAACGTCTGAACGGGGATGGAATCTGCTGCGAGCTGGCAGTGGCAGGCGGTACCCCTTCCTTTCCTTGCCATGCGGGCGCTACACGGTGGTATCTGTCCCCGGGCACTGCATTTATAACAGATGCAGGGTATTACATGAACCTGCCGGATTTGGATTTTATACCTGGAGCTGCCGTGATGACCAGGGTCATCAGCCATCCCGCCAAGGGCGTGTTTACCACGGACCTGGGCTATAAGGCTATTGCTTCGGACCCCGCGGGACAGCGGGGCTATATCGTAGGTCTGGAGGATGCAGTGCCCATTATACACAGCGAGGAACACTGGGCATTCCGGCTGGAGGATGAAAGCAGGATACCGGCCATAGGAAGCTGCCTCTATGTGATTCCAACCCATATATGTCCCACCACTGCATTGTATCCGGAAATTCTGGTGGCAAAGGAAGGGCAGGTGGCGGACAGATGGCAGGTGACTGCGAGAAACCGCAGGATTACATACTGATTGTACCGGAACAAGGAGGTATTTTGTGAACTGTATTGAACTGTTGAGAGAGCTGATAGGGTTTGACACCGTTAATCCTCCCGGAAATGAAAAGCCGGCAGCCCGGTATCTGGCCGGAATCCTGGAGCCTATGGGGTTTAAGTGCGAAGTGCAGGATTTAGGCGGCAGCCGGGCAAATCTGATTGCTGTGCTGGACGGGGGAGACGGGCCGGAGCTTATGCTGAACGGACATCTGGATGTGGTGCCGGCCGTGGGAGAGTGGGACAGCAGTCCCTTTTCCATGGAAGAAAAGGATGGAAAGCTTTACGGCAGGGGAACCTGCGACATGAAAGGCGGGATAGCTGCCATGTGCGAAGCCGCCATGCGCTGCGCCGCCAGGAAAGAGCCCATGAAGGGGAAACTGAAGCTTTTATTTGTGGCGGATGAGGAGTGCTCCAATCTGGGTACACTGAGTTATCTAAAGACCCATGAGAGAAGCGATTATGCCATCATAGGAGAGCCCACCCGGCTGGAGGTGGCGGTTGCCCACCGTGGAGTATCCAGGGATTATATTGATGTAAAGGGAGCCCCCAGGCATGCAGCCCTCCCGGCCGGGGAGGAGGACGCTGTGATGAAGGCATGCAGGGCAGTCCGGGCGGTAAAGGATATGAATGAAACGCTGCGCCATATCACACACCCGGTCCTCCCGCCTCCCAGTATTGCGGTTACCATGATGGAGGGATATGAGAAGGACAATGTGGTGCCGGGAAATGTACGCCTTCTCCTGGACTTCAGGATTCACCCGGGTATGGACCATGAACAGGTGGGGCAGTTTTTGGACAAAGGCTTTGAACAGGCCGGCATTGACGGCTTCCAGAGGACGCTGCATTTTTATATGCCCGGCGGGGAGATTCCACAGGATGACCGGTTTGTGAAGCTGTGCCTTGAGGAACGGGAACGCCAGTTTGGAATCAAATCAGATCCACAGCCCTTTGACGCATCCTGTGAACAGTGTTTCCTGGCAAGGGAGGGAATCCAGACCGTTATCTGCGGTCCCGGAGATATTGCCCAGGCCCATACAGTGGGGGAATTTACCTGGGAAAAGCAGGTGCGGGATGCCGTGAGCCTGTATGAGAGAATCATAGACAGGGTTTTGTATAAAACAAATTACATATAAATTAAGGAGAGATGAAGATGAGAGACGTATACGAGGTTTTAAAAGAAAAAGGAATCACTTTGCCGCAGCCGCCTGCCAAGGGAGGCGTTTATACACCGGTACAGGAGCTGGGGGAGAAATTTCTCTATTGCTCAGGCTGCGGTCCGGATCTGGGAAACGGCAATACGGTAGTGGGCAAACTGGGAAAGGACCTGACAGTGGAGGATGGCCAGAAAGCGGCATATAACTGCGTGCTGAACCTGCTGGCAAACTTAAATGAAAAGACCGGGGATTTGAACCGAATCAAGAGATTCGTGAAGGTTCTGGCTTTTGTGAACAGTGCGGATGACTTTGGGATGCAGCCCCAGGTGGTTAACGGGGGCTCCAATCTGATTGCCGGGCTGTTCGGTGAGGAAGCAGGACTTCCGGCGCGTTCTGCCATTGGAACCAACGCCCTTCCGGGGGGAATCGCTTGTGAGATTGAGGTTCTGGTGGAGCTTAAATAGAAGCGGGAACATATAAACAGGAATCAAGAGAGTGGACGGGACGGACGTAAATATGGATTCGTACCCGTCCGTTTTCTGTCTGTTTTTAAATTATTCTTGGTTCTGTCCATTTCTTTGATTCCTTATGTCTTGTAAAAGCCTGCCCCCTGCTATATAATGGATAGCATAAAAAGTCAGGACATCCCAAAAAGGGGAGCTGACAACAGGATACGGAGGAAAATGCAATGAAAATGGTAATCATCGAGCCGCTGGGAGTGGAAGAAGGAAAGCTTTTAGCTATGGCAAAGGAGTCCCTTGGGGACAGGGTGGAGATTGTGTATTACAACACAAAGACAACGGACACCGCAGAGCTGATAGAGAGGGGAAAGGATGCTGAAATCATTGTGGTATCCAATCTGCCTCTGAATGCCCAGGTCATAGAAGGATGCAGAAACTTAAAGCTTCTGGCTGTGGCATTTACAGGCGTGGACCACATCGCCATGGATGTGTGCAGAAAGAACGGTGTCATGGTATGCAACTGCGCCGGATATTCCACCTGCGCTGTGGCGGATCTGGTGTTCGGCATGTTAATCAGCCTGTACAGAAACGTGATTCCCTGCGACAAGGTCTGCCGGGAGGAGGGCACCAAGGACGGACTGGTAGGATTTGAACTGGAAGGCAAGACGTTTGGCGTGGTGGGAACCGGGGCCATCGGCCTTCGTGTGGCAGCCATAGCCCAGGCATTTGGATGCAGGGTATTGGCTTACAGCAGGACAGCCAAGGATGTGCCAGGCGTGCGCTATGTGGATCTGGAGACACTGCTGGCAGAAAGCGACGTGGTTTCCCTCCACACCCCTCTTACTGAAGAGACCAGGGGACTGATGAATGAGAAGCGCATCGGATTGATGAAGAAGAACGCAGTGCTCATCAACACGGCCAGAGGGCCTGTGGTGGACAGCGATGCGCTGGCCGGGGCCCTGAAGGAGGGCAGGATTGCAGGCGCCTGCATTGATGTGTTTGAAAACGAGCCTCCGGTCAGAAAGGACCACCCGCTGTTTTCGGCGCCCAACACCATTGTGACGCCACATGTGGCATTTGCCACCAAGGAAGCCCTGGTGAAACGGGCTGTTATTGTGTTTGACAATGTGGTAAACTATCTGGATGGAACTCCCCGAAATGTGATTGGGTGATATTTGTATGAAAAAAGTCAGGAAACATATTATATTTTCCGGCAGGGTACAGGGGGTGGGCTTCAGGTACACCTCCTGTTACCTGGCCCGCCCCCTGGGCCTTACCGGGTGGGTGAAGAATCTGTGGAACGGCGATGTGGAGATGGAGGTCCAGGGAGACCCGCTGGCGATTGGGCGATTCTTAAGGAATCTGGAGCAGGGAAGGTTCATACACATTGAACATATGGAAGCAGAAGACATTCCGGTGATTGAAGAGGGCAGTTTCAGGGAAATATATTAACAGCAGTGGAGGTTTTATGTTTGGGATAATTGTGGCAGGAAAACGGGTATATGATAAATTTGCTGAGGATGAGATGACGGTCTACGCGGCCCAGGTCTCATTTTTTATCATACTCTCCGTGGTGCCCTTTATCATGCTGCTGCTGACAGCGGTCCAGATGATTCCCAGCATCAGCAACGCCAGGTTCATGGAACTGATTGTGGGCCTGGTGCCGGTGGATTACAAGTCCCTGGCCTTCCGGGTGGTCAATGACCTGTCCTTAAAATCCCCGGCAACCATGATTTCCGTCACAGCCGTCACAGCCCTGTGGTCCGCGGGCCGCGGCATGTTCAGCGTGGCCAGGGGATTAAACCGTGTGAACGGCCACGGGGAAAAGCGCTGGTATGTGATTAACAGGCTGATTTGTTCAGGATACACCATTGTGTTTATCCTGGTGTGCATTCTGTCCCTGGGCCTGCTGGTGTTCGGCAATATGATTCAGGCGTTTATGGTGAGCCGGTTTCCCATCATAGCAGACGTGACCACCCACATCATCAATTTCAGGGCTCTGTGGGCGTTAATGATACTGATTATATTTTTCCTGGGAATCTATACCTTTGTGCCGGATAAGAGTCTGAAGCTCAGGGACCAGCTTCCGGGAGCCGTGTTCTCCACCGTTGGATGGATGGCCTTCTCCTTTGCCTTTTCCCTGTATTTCAGCCATATAGGGGGGAAGAATTACTCCTATATGTACGGAAGCCTTACCGCCATTGTGCTGCTGCTTCTGTGGCTTTATTTCTGCATGTGCATCCTGTTCTTCGGCGCGGAAATCAACTATTTCTGGAAGGAACTGTTTCCCGGGGAAACGAAGGAATAACCGGATTATGCCTGCTCTTGGATAAGGGGCGGGCTGTTTTTGTTTTTTTGGTGGAACAGTGAGGCGGTTCTGTCAGGAAAGGGGAGGCTGGCCTGTAAAGTAATCCAGAAACTCCTTCATCACAGCCGACAGGGGTCCGTTTTTCCGGCAGACCAGCGTAATCCGGCTGGTGAAGTCACGGGTATCCAGAGGCTTCATGAGAATGTCCGGCCGGACGCACCTGGCGATAGAGGCCGGCACCACCGCAACGCCGCTGCCTGTCTCCGCCCATGTAAGGCTGGTCCGGGCATCGTCGTTGATGCACAGATAATCCGGGCAGTCCGGTGCAAACAGGCGGTTTAACACCCCTTCCCATCTGCGGTACACAACCAGGGGACAGGAGCACAGTTCCTTAAGGGAAATAGTATCCGCCCCGGGACGGGGAAAGAAGCAGCGTTCACCCACAGCTATCATGATGTCCCCGGACAGATAAAAGCAGTCATAGGGTTCCTCGGGAAAAGGGCTGCGCACAATGGCAGCCTCGATGATTCCGGTATTCAGCTTGTCCAGGAGCTGATATGTATTACCCTCGTAGATGCGGAATTTCACCCCGGGATGCTCCTGGCGGAAGGCGGCAATCTTTCCTATGATGGGTTCGGTTTCCACGGAAGAAATCATACCCAGGCGCAGGGAGCCCAGAAGTCCCTGCCCCATCTGTTCCAGTTCCTCCAGCACAGCCCCTGTCATGTCCAGGATGCCCTGGGCCCGTTCGTAGAGGACCTTGCCCGCATCTGTCAGCAGGATGCTTCGTGAGCCGCGCTGGAACAGGGTCAGCCCCAGTTCCTCCTCCAAAAGCTTCATCTGGGTGCTGAGGGGAGGCTGGGAAATGTGGAGCGCCTTGGCTGCCGCCGATATGCTCCCCTCATTGACAATGGCAGTAAAATATTCCATCTGTTTCAGATTCAAGATCGGAATCCTCCTATTCGTTAAACGTATATCATATATATAAAAACAATATTTTATATATGGTTGATTCTATGTTATAATACCAGGCAGTGTGAAAAAATACAATGGATTCCGGCAGAGGAGTGAAAGACAATTATGAAACGATTGTTCAGCTATATGAAGGATTACAAGCTAGAAAGCATACTGGGACCGCTGTTTAAGATGCTGGAGGCCAGCTTTGAGCTGTTTGTGCCCCTGGTGGTGGCCCGTATGGTGGACGTGGGCATACGGGGCAGGGACAGCGGATATATTCTTAAAATGGGAGGCGTTCTGGTGCTGCTGGCCCTGATTGGCCTGGCATGCTCCCTGACAGCCCAGTATTTTGCCGCCAAGGCAGCCACGGGGGCAGCCACCTCCCTGCGCAATGATTTGTTTTCCCATATAGGAAGATTGTCCTACACAGAGATAGACACAGTGGGCACGTCCACACTGATAACAAGGATGACCAGCGACATCAACCAGGTGCAGAGCGGCATCAACATGACGCTGCGCCTTCTGCTCCGCTCACCCTTTGTAGTATTTGGCGCCATGGTTATGGCCTTTACCGTGGATGTGCGCTCGGCCTTTGTTTTCGTGGTCACCATACCGGTGCTCTGCGTGGTGGTGTTCGGCATCATGGCAGTCAGCATGCCGCTCTATAAATCCGTGCAGAGACAGCTGGACAAGGTGCTGTTAACCACCAGGGAAAACCTGCTGGGGGTCCGTGTCATCCGCGCCTTTAACAGACAGAAAAGTGAGACGGAGAAATTTGACCGGGAAAACGGAAACCTGGTCAGGATGCAGGTGTTTGTGGGAAAGATATCCGCCCTGTTAAACCCTGTGACCTATGTCATTATAAACATAGCCGTGGTGGCCGTCATATGGGTGGGAGCGGAACAGGCGGACAGCGGTATCATTACCCAGGGAAAGGTGATTGCCCTGGTAAATTACATGTCCCAGATTCTGGTAGAGCTCATAAAGATGGCAAACCTGATTATCATTATATCCAAGGCAGTTGCCTGCATGAACCGGGTGGACAGCATATTTAAGGTGGAGAGCAGCATTGAGGACAAGGGGAGGCACGGCTCCCGGAAACCCGGTTCTCAGAATTCCGGTTCTCAGAATTCCGGTTCTCAGAATCCCGGCCCGCAGAATTCCGGCCCGCAGAATCCCGCATTACGGATTCCCAAGGTAGAGTTTAAAGATATGGAATTCGTGTATGCGGGGGCAAAGGAGCCGGCCTTAAAGGATATTTCCTTTTGTGCCATGGCAGGACAGACCATAGGCGTCATAGGCGGAACCGGATCCGGTAAATCCACCCTGGTGAACCTGATTCCCCGATTTTACGATGCCGCCTCAGGGCAGGTCCTGGTGGACGGGACAGATGTAAAGGAATATTCTCTGGATGAGCTGCGGGACAAAACCGGAGTGGTGCCGCAGAAATCCGTACTGTTTAAGGGAACGCTGCGGGACAATATGCGCTGGGGAAAACAGGACGCGTCGGATGAGGAAATCTACCGGGCTCTGGATACGGCCCAGGCCCGGGAGTTTGTGGATTCCAAGGGAGAGGGACTGGATCTATACATTGACCAGGGAGGCCATAACCTCTCAGGAGGACAGCGCCAAAGGCTGACCATAGCCAGGGCCCTGGTGAGGAGGCCGGAAATCCTGATTATGGACGACAGCGCTTCGGCCCTGGACTTTGCCACGGATGCCAGGCTGAGAAAGGCTATCCGGGAGAACACCGGGGATATGACCGTATTCATTGTATCACAGCGGGCCACTACCATTAAGAGCGCTGACACCATCCTGGTGCTGGACGAGGGTCGTCTGGCAGGCATGGGCACCCATAAGGAGCTTCTTAAGGACTGCCAGGTATACAGGGAGATTTGTCTGTCACAGCTTTCAAAGGAGGAGGTGGAACGGGATGAGCAGTAAGAAGAATGCATTGGACAAGAACAGGAGCAGGGAGACCCTGAAACGGATCCTTAAATATATCAGCCAATACAAGTGGAGCGTCATCCTGTCTCTGTTTCTGGCCCTTATCACAGTGGCCCTTACTCTGTATGTGCCGATTCTGACAGGCCGTGCCGTGGACCGCATTGTCTCGGCCGGACATGTGGATTTTGCAGGGTTAAAGGGAATCCTTATAACAATATTGGGAGCAGTGGCTGTTACGTCCGTATCCCAATGGCTTATGAACCATATCAACAATATCATCACCTACCGGGTTGTGAAGGATATCCGGACCAGGGCCTTCAACCAGCTGGAGGTGATGCCCCTAAGCTATATAGATGTGCACCCATCCGGAGATATCATAAGCCGGATTATCGCGGACATAGACCAGTTTTCAGAAGGCCTACTCATGGGATTTACCCAGCTGTTTACAGGCGTTCTGACCATAGCGGGAACGCTGCTGTTCATGCTTTCCATCCAGCCCGCCATCACGGCTGTGGTGGTGGTGCTGACGCCCATATCCCTGTTTGTGGCCAGCTTTATCGCTAAAAAGACGTTTGTCATGTTCCGGAAGCAGTCAGAGACCAGGGGAGAGCTGACCTCCCTGACCGATGAGATGCTGGGCAATATGAAGGTGGTCCAGGCCTTCGGACACCAGGAAGAGGCACAGAAGCAGTTTGAGGAGATTAATGAACGTCTGGCCGGATACAGCCTGAGGGCGACCTTTTTCTCATCCATTACCAATCCGGCCACCCGCTTTGTTAACAGCCTGGTCTATGCTGCCGTGGGCATCACGGGAGCCTATGGGGCTATCCGGGGGCTCATCACCGTGGGACAGCTGACCAGTTTCCTCAGCTACGCCAACCAGTACACAAAGCCCTTTAATGAGATATCAGGGGTGGTGACAGAGCTGCAGAATGCTCTGGCGTCCGCTGCCCGGGTGTTTGAGCTGATTGATGAGAAAACTATGATAGAGGACAGGGAGGACGCAACGGTACTGCGCGGAGCAAAGGGCAGTGTGGATCTGGAGCAGGTCTGCTTCTCCTACACGCCTGAGAAAAAGCTGATTGAGGATTTTAACCTGTCGGTACAGCCCGGACAGAGGGTTGCCATCGTGGGACCTACCGGCTGCGGCAAGACTACCATCATCAACCTGCTGATGCGTTTTTACGACGTGGATTCCGGAGCTATCAAGGTGGAGGGAACCGACATCCGCGATGTGACCAGGGAGAGCCTGCGGACCAGCTACGGCATGGTGCTGCAGGACACATGGCTTAAATCAGGCACCATCCGGGACAATATAGCCTACGGCCATCCAAATGCCACTGAGGAAGAGATTATCCAGGCAGCAAAACAGGCCCATGCCCATGGATTTATCATGCGGATGCCGGATGGATACGCCACTGTTATCAGTGAGGACGGAGGGAACCTGTCCCAGGGACAGAAACAGCTTCTCTGTATTGCCAGGGTTATGCTGTGCCTTCCTCCCATGCTCATACTGGACGAGGCCACATCTTCCATTGACACCAGGACAGAGATTAAGGTGCAGAAGGCCTTTGCGCAGATGATGGAGGGCAGAACCAGCTTCATAGTGGCCCACAGATTGTCCACCATCCGGGAGGCAGACGTGATTCTGGTCATGCGGGACGGTAAAATTGTGGAAAAGGGTAAGCATGAGGAGCTTCTGGGGATGCATGGTTTTTACGCGGATATTTACAATGCGCAGTTTGCCAGAGGATAGGACGCAGGTAATTATGTAAGAGAAGGGGGCGGGCATATGGGAGACGGACAGATGATGTCTGAATTGTATCAGGAGAATATGAAGCGGCAGAACAAAAACAGGAGGAGGAAGGATGTGGCGGCCTTTCTCTGCATCCTGCTGGGAAGCCTGATTGTAGCTGTCAACATGAATACCTTTGTGGAGCAGGGAGAGCTGGTGCCGGGAGGCTTTACCGGACTGGCCAAGCTGATCCAGAGAATCGGACTCAGTTTTTATGATGTCCAGATATCATTTACATTACTGAATGTACTTTTTAATGCAGTTCCGGCCGTGTTCGCATACCGGCTGGTGGGTAAGAAATTTACAATCCTGTCCTGTATCTGCCTGCTGACCGTGTCAATCCTGGTGGATGAGCTGCCTGTGGTTCCCATCACCGGGGATATCCTGCTGATATCAGTCTTCGGAGGCATCATAAACGGCCTGGGGATGAGCCTGGTTCTCAACAGCAGGGCCTGCGGCGGCGGAACGGACTTTATCGCCATGTCTCTGTCGGCAAAATACAAGGTATCCACCTTCAACTACATGCTTTTGTTCAGTGCGGTCATCATACTGATATCGGGAACTATTTTCGGAATGGATAAGGCGCTGTACTCCATTATTTTCCAGTTCTGCAATACCCAGGTTATCAATACCTTTTATAAGAAATATAAGAAAAAGACGCTTCTTATTGTGACAGATAACCCGGCGGCCGTGTCCGCGGACCTGCTGGAGCTGACCAACCACAGCAGCACGATTTTAAAGGGCTTCGGCTCCTACTCAGCCAATAAAAAATACCTGATTTATACCGTGCTCTCGGACAGTGATGTGAGAAAAATGAAGAAGCGGATACGGGAACAGTACCCGGATACATTTGTAAACGTTATCAATTCCAGCGATGTGGTGGGGAATTTTTACATACAGCCCCTGGAGTGATCCGCCCTTTTGGGCGGGTCTGCATCTTAATGGAATCTTTAGCTGACATTTCCCCAATCTTTATGTATAATAGTCTTTGAAACAAATCAATCTATGTAATATGAAGGAGGAATCATTTACCATGGAATCTGACCCTGAAGCGGCCAATATTTTATTCCAAATCACAATCTTAGTTATTCTGACATTAATCAATGCATTCTTTGCAGGCTCCGAGATGGCAGTGGTATCTGTTAACAAGAACAAGATACACCGCCTGTCCGAGCAGGGAAACAAAAACGCAGCGCTCATAGAGCGCCTGATGAAGGACTCAACGGTGTTCCTGTCCACCATCCAGGTGGCCATCACTCTGGCAGGCTTTTTCTCCAGTGCATCGGCGGCTACCGGTATCGCCCAGGTGCTGGCGGTACGGATGGCGCAGTGGAACCTGCCCTACAGCCAGACCCTGGCAGGCGTTGTGGTGACCATCATCCTGGCTTATTTTAACCTGGTGTTTGGTGAGCTGGTGCCCAAGCGGATTGCCCTGCAGAAAGCGGAGGCCTTCAGCCTGTTCTGCGTACGTCCCATTTATTATATATCACGTATCATGAATCCCTTTATAAAACTGCTCTCTCTGTCCACCAGCGGCTTTCTGAAGCTGATCGGCATGCACAATGAAAACCTGGAGACAGATGTGTCCGAGGAAGAAATCAAGTCCATGCTGGAAACCGGAAGCGAGGCAGGTGTGTTTAATGACATTGAGAAGGAGATGATAACGTCCATATTTTCCTTTGACGACAAGAAGGCCAAGGAAGTGATGGTGCCCAGACAGGATATGGTGGCGCTGGATATCAATGAGCCGCTGGAAGAATTTCTGGATGAGATTCTGGAATCCATGCACTCCAAGATTCCTGTATACGAAGGGGAGATTGACAACATCATAGGCGTTCTGTCCACAAAGGCACTGACCATTGAGGCCAGAAGGACTTCCTTTGACAAGCTGGATGTCCGCACCCTTTTAAAGCCGGCCTATTTTGTGCCGGAGAACCGCAGGACCGACGCCCTGTTCCGGGAGATGCAGGCAAATAAAATCAAACTGGCCATTCTGATCGACGAATACGGCGGCGTGTCCGGTATGGTGACTCTGGAGGATCTTATCGAGGAAATCGTTGGTGATATTCATGAGGAATACGAGGAGGAGGAGCCGGAGCTTACAGAGCTGGAGCCCCATAAGGTCTACCGGGTGTCGGGCGGCATTACCCTGTTTGATTTGAAGGAGGAGATGCACCTGCATATGGACAGCTCCTGTGATACCCTGTCCGGATACTTAATGGAACAGCTGGGGTATATACCGTCCCGGGAACAGCTGCCCCTGACAGTGGTTACACCGGAAGCTGATTATGAGATATTGGAAGTGGAAGACAGAGTGATAGAATGGGTGAAGCTGACCCTTAAGGAGACAAAGAAAGAACAGGAAGAATGACGTACAGGGCATGGTACAAAGGAGGGAAAGTAAATGAGTTTTCTGTTGGAAGGCATTACGGCGGTAACCTGGCAGCAGGCAGTCATGTATGTGGTGGGAATTATCCTGATTTGGCTGGCGGTTAAGAAGGAATATGAACCATCCCTTCTTCTGCCCCTGGGTTTTGGCGCCATACTGGTCAACCTGCCGTATTCCGGTGTGGTGGACCAGATGGTACAGGGAAAGGTACCTGCGGCCGGAATCATAGAATGGCTGTTCAAAACCGGAATCGAGGCTTCGGAGGCCATGCCAATCCTGCTTTTTATCGGAATTGGCGCTATGATTGATTTTGGACCATTGCTGAGCCAGCCGGTACTGTTCCTGTTCGGGGCAGCGGCCCAGTTTGGAATCTTTGCAGCTATCCTCATTGCGTGTCTTATGGGCTTTGATCTGAGGGATGCCGCCTCCATCGGCATCATTGGAGCTGCGGACGGACCTACCTCCATCCTGGTATCCCAGGTTCTGGGGTCCAGGTACATCGGCCCCATTGCGGTGGCCGCCTATTCCTATATGGCCCTGGTTCCCATTATCCAGCCCTTTGCCATACGTCTGGTGACCACCAGAAAGGAGCGCTGTATTCATATGGAGTACAATCCCAAGAGTGTGAATAAACAGCTGCGAATCGCGTTTCCCATTGCCGTGACCATCATAGTGGGCCTGATATCACCGCAGTCCGTGGCCCTGGTGGGCTTTCTTATGTTCGGAAACCTGCTTCGGGAATGCGGCGTCCTGGGAAGCCTGAGCCAGACGGCCCAGAACGAGTTTGCCAATATAATCACACTGCTCCTGGGCATCACCATCTCGTTCAGCATGAGAGCAGAGCAGTTTGTGAACCCGGCTACATTGATGATTATGGTTCTGGGACTGGTGGCCTTTGTATTCGACACCATCGGCGGCGTGCTTTTTGCCAAGCTGATTAATGTATTCCTCAAGATGGCGGGTAAGAAACCGGTGAACCCCATGATTGGGGGCTGCGGCATATCCGCATTCCCCATGTCCTCCAGGGTGGTGCAGAGGATGGCTGCCAGGGAGGAGCCGGGTAATATCATACTGATGCAGGCTGCCGGCACCAATGTATCGGGCCAGGTGGCATCGGTTATTGCCGGAGGACTGGTTATCAGCATCGTGTCCCAGTATCTGTAGGGCGGAAGAATCGAAGTTTCAGACAGGCTCTGGAGTCAGCAGCAAAGGAGGAAGCGTATGAATATGGAACACGTAGGGATTGCCCTGGAAATTATGGGAAAAGGTATGGGCGGAATCTTTGCGGCTATTATCATCATCATGGCTGCGGTAATGATATTGGGCCGTATTACGAAGGACCGTAAGGACCATAAGGACGGTAAAGAATAGGAGTCCATGAGATGAGAATAAACAGGAAGGGGAGTACGGCTGGTGTAAAGCGTGCTCCCCTTCCTGTTTAGTTGTTAGTAGTGGAAGAACTTCCTGGTCCCCAATTAGGGGAATCCGGGGCCCTGTGACGGACAGACGGATGCCTGTGAAGGTCCTGCGCTGGATGAATCCGGTCCGGAAGGTGAGAAAGAGATGGGTTCCGAAGAGAGGGCCGATCATGGGAAGGCCCCAGATGCAGTTGTTGATGCCTTCCACAATGCTGCTTACCAATTGTATAATGATACCTCGTTTCTCCGCAGCCGCAGTTTTTTGTTAGGGATACGGCTTTTGTGTTAATAATATCAATTAATCTGCCACAAAAAATGAAAAAAGAAAGAAAATACGGTTTTATGTGTTGAAATAGGTATTAAATACTAAAAAATACGGTTTTAATTGATAACACTAAAAAATATATTGAAAAATCATAAACAGGCTGTACGCATTTACTGCGGTGGAAAAAAAGAAGTATAATAATTACATTACTGATGTGTGCAGACAGGTTCGGAATATGCAGTACGAAAATTCAGAGTGGAAACATGCCTGCATACATATCCGGCAAGGAGACCAGCTATGAAAAGTCAAGTATAAATTAGGTGGAAATTTCAATTCCGTGTTTCGCAGAAAGAAGGGTAACTTTAACAAAGCTCCCTAAAAGCCCTTTTTCAAAATCTATCGATTATGGTATACAGACCTCTTATTCGAGGTTGAATGCTACTTCGTCAGTGAGCATCTTCCAGATGACTCTGACAAGTTTGCCAGCACAGTGCCCAAGGGCATTGTAATGAGTCCGGCCTTCCGCTCTCTTGGCATCATAATAAGCTTTGAAAGTAGCATTGTTTTTTACGACATTGTGAGCTGCATTCATGAGGGCATAGCGTAGCACTTTAGATCCTCTTTTGGACATCCTGGTTCTGTGAGCCTGGAAGTTTCCAGACTGATAAACGGTCGGATCCAGTCCAGCAAATGCAAGCAGTTTCTTTGGATTAGAGAATCGGTGTATATCACCAATCTCACCAAGAATCATTCCGCCATTCACGACACCAATTCCGGGAATGGTCATAATTACAGAGTGCAGGCAGGTGACAAGATTTGCCATTTCAAGCTCTGTAGAAAAAAGTTGGCTATCCAGTAACTCGATCTGTTCAATGGTATGAGTTATTTGAATAGATAGAGAACTGTCATTGACACCGACAGACTTCTGTGCGAGAACTCTTAATTCTCTGGCTTTATCCTTACCGAAATGGCCGTGGGAAGCAACTTCGAGGGTGTGAGCAAGATGGGTCAAATGCATAGAAGCAATAGCGTTGGGTGTCGGAGCCTCCTTAAGGACGGCATAGACAGAGTTTTGATGCAAGCCAGACTTAAAGAAGTATTGTAGTTCCGGGAATGCCTGGTCTACATAGGAAGTCAGCTGAATTTTTAAGCGTGTACGCTGCTTCACAAGTTTCTGGCGGAATCTACCGAGCTCTTTGAGCTCAATGTAATCCAGATCCTCTAAGGCCATAAACCGAAGGGAATCCTGCATCATAAGGGTTTTAGCAATCACAAACGTGTCGACTTTATCAGTCTTCGTTTTGCGTACATTATTTTTACGCATGAACGAAGTCTGGATAGGGTTGAGAACACACACTTTAAAGCCCTTGCTGATGAGAAAACGAACAAGGTTGTCACCGTAGTGTGCCGTTGATTCAAGACCTATGATGATACTGTTCTGGTCAAGTGGTGCCAGATGAGAAAGCAGTAGATAGAAGCCATCATAGTTATTAGAAAATTTGAACGGCTCGATGAGTATTTCGCCGTCGGAAGAAATCGCGGCGGCGAAATGGTTGAGTTTGGCAATATCAATGCCTACGTAAATCATGAGGTTGTACCTCCCTTTCATAAAGTCTGATACCGTGATATCCACCAGCAGTTATCATCGTAGACTTGATTGAAATAAGTACTCAGAGCAAACGCTCCGGCAACATCCAGCTAATAAACAATTCAGATAAAAGAGATGGCAATACACTCCTGTCGAGTAGTCGAGGCTACAAAAAAACATCAAAAGTCACAGTATCTGAATGTATTAAACCACGAAACAGAAAAAGAAAGGAAGTATGTTGTGTTTGCTTCTAACAACATCATACAAGGGTATATGAGAAAAAGCATGTCAGATAACTACCCGGCGCAGCCTTAAGGCAGACAGCCATTGTGTCGGGACTGGAAATACCGGCTGTCGTTTTTAGGGCTGCAGCGTATCCATGGAACAAGTGATGAAGATGGAAGGAGCAGCCGATATGAAGACAGAGGAATTAAGAAAGATATGGAAAGCCGAGGAGGCTTTGGCACACATCCACGGGTGGGATTTTTCACACATTGACAGCAGGTACAGGGAGGAAGGAAGCCTGCCCTGGGATTACAGGAAAATTATCCTGTCCCATCTTGGGGACAGGGATTATCTTTTGGACATGGACACAGGGGGAGGCGAATTCCTGCTCTCACTGGGCCATCCATACTCCAGAACCAGCGCCACAGAGGCATATCCTCCCAATGCAGAGCTGTGCCGGAGGCTTCTGGCGCCCCTGGGAATTGATTTCAGGGAGGCGCCGGGGAATCAGACGCTGCCCTTTGCGGACAGCTGTTTTGACATGGTAATAAATCGTCATGGAAATTATGATGCGGGGGAAGTGAACCGTATCCTGAAACCGGGCGGCATTTTCATAACCCAGCAGGTGGGGGAGGACAATGACAGGGAATTGGTGGAGCTGCTTTTGCCCGGTACGCCAAAACCTTTCCCGGGAATGAATCTGAAGGAGCAGTCCAAAAAGCTTAAGGAGTCCGGGTTTGATATTCTGGAGCAAGGTGAAGCCTTCTGTCCCATACGCTTTTTTGACGTAGGGGCGCTTGTATGGTTTGCCAAAATCATTGAGTGGGAATTCCCCGGCTTCTGTGTGGATGGCTGTCTGGACAGACTGGCTGCCGCCCAGGGCCTTTTGGAGTCCGGGGGCTCCATTGAGGGGACCATCCACCGCTATATGATGACTGCCAGGAAGAGGGAACCCGTGTATTTGGAACCCATGTATTAAGGGAACGCTCGCATTAGGGGAACACTCACATTAAGGGAACGCTCGCATCAAGGGAACGCTCAAATTAAGATACGGCGGTTTCTGACCACAACTTCCTGGCGGCCAGGGAAATCACCGCCATGGCAATGCAGGTGAAAAGGGCAGGAAGGTAAATCCTTGCCGGGAAGGTCTGGAAGATAAATCCGCAGACCAATTGGCCCAGGGGAGCCGCGCACTGTGACACTGCCGTGATAATGGCCATCACCTTTCCAAGATTTTCGTTGGGAGTCTCCTTCTGGACCTTTGTGATAACGAAGATGGAAATGATGGTCATAATCATGGCAATGGGGACAGCGCAGGCCAGGAACATCAGATAGGACGGATAAAAACCGCGGCTGATCCATGCAGGGGTTACGGACAGTGCCATGGGAAGGAACAGAAGGGCGATGGCTGCCAGAAGGCGGTGCAGGTTTTCCATGCGCATCTTTTTAGCGGCAGCGCCCATGGACAGGGCGCCTAATATAGTAGCCAGATTGATGGTTCCCATGCCGATTCCGTACATGGCGTCCGTGCTTTTCATGGCTGTCCTTAAAATGACAGGCCCTCCCACCACAAAAAACGGGGTCAGAACCAGATTCAGCAGGGAAGCCAGAATCATGGAGCGCAGTATGAGAGGATTTCGGCCGACATAGGAAAAGCCTTCCTTTAAGTCGGCCGCAATGGTGGGAATAACGGGCATGGTGAATTCGCGTTTGCGGAAAGGAATATGGATGAACAGCTCCAGTACAGCGGAACAGATAAATGCGGTTCCGCTGACGCACACCAGGGCTTTGACCCCGAATATGCCGTAGAACATTCCGCCAATCAGCGGGGCCGCCACATTGGAGAGGGCCTGGACCCCGTTTACAAGGCCGTTTGCTCCCTCCAGATGTTCCTCCTTCACCAAAAGGGGAATGCTGGCCGTCACCGCCGGTCCATACATGGAACTGATGACAGAGAGCAGTATCAGGACAGCGCCTGTAAGAAAGATGGAAGTCCCCCCCAGACGGAGGCTTACATAGTACAGAGATATGATTATACCGCTGGTAAAGTCGAAGAGCACCATCAGATTGCGCCTGTTAAAACGGTCGGCAACAGCTCCGCCTACAGGGGAAATCAGAAGAGGAATATTGGAGAATGCATACAGGGCGGCGTAGATGTCCGCCCTTCCCGTAATGTCCAGTACATAGAGGGACAGGGCAAACCGCAGCAGGGCAGATCCCAGTATGGATATAATCTGCCCGATTACCATGAGGCGGAAATCCCTGTTTCCCGATATGGGACTATTTGCCATCATTCATCCCTCCGTGATTCTGATTCCTGTAAAATACATCCGCTTCCCGCGGCCAAAATCTGTTTCATGGGTTCAAAGGTTCCTTTTTCAGCGCCCAGTACAGCTTCCATGGCTTCTATGAATCCGTTTATCTTTTGTTCCATCTCACAAGGTGTCCATGTAAACATAGAGGAATCAAACAATATCTGCCCGGAAACCAACAGTATCTGCATGGCTTCCAGTGGATGCTCTGTGGAGAACAGGCGCTCCTTCACTCCCTGGGAAGCGATCTCGCCCAGGATGGGGGAGAGGGCCAGAATCGAGCGCACAATGCTTTTTTCGTGCATCAGGGCATTGGCCGGCAGATGGAACTCCTCAATCATCCTGTCTTTAGGGCCATCTGTCCGGGGCTGTCCGGCAGCTATGATCCGGCATATTTTCCGGACCGGTGATATACTCTTATCCATGGCTATCAGCCGGGCCTTTTGTACGTCCTGTTCAATGAAACGTTCTATGATGGCATCCATCACCTCTTCCTTGGATTTAAAATAATAATAAAAAGTACCCTTTGCAATACCTACCTGATTCAAGATATCAATAATGGTGGTTTTTGAGTACCCTTTTTCTGTAATAAGCGTCTCAGCGGCGTCCAGAATTTCATTTCTCCGTTCGTCAGCTTCCTTAATAATACGTGTCATGGTTTGCCCTCCTATCTTATAGACCGACCGTCGGTCTATAAGATATCATACATGATATGAAGGGCAATGTCAATGGGATTTGAGAGAAAGAGCTGCTCCGGGAGAAATGTGGAATTGGAAGTACGGCTGAAAACCTTGTGTTGAAAGGCGTCTTGTTTATTTACTCCGTTACCGGCTGCCCATACGAATTTTAATGGCAGCTGGGTTGCTTCAATAAATTAACGGCAACAGGGAGGTGTCTGGTGTATCTACAGACTGACCGAGAAAAGCCCGTGGCTGTTACAGCAGATATACAGCACTCCGTGACCAGACCTGGGGAAACGTACCTGGGCTGCCTGTTCCGGATATAGTTTCATCAAAAGCACTCTGTCATAGACGGCATATGCCATGAATGTGATATAGTGCTGCTTTTCCATATCATGTTCCAGAGTGATGTAATAATCGCCCTCCACTGCTTTTGCAGACACGCTGTGGGAAAGGTCCGCGGGCCTGGCTTTCAGGGCATTCAATTTCCTGCCGCAGCAGGAGATTTCCGCCATGCCTGTGCTGGATATTACATTTCCGCAGACAGGGCATACATAGAATTTGATTCGTTTCATATTTCCTCCATCTTTTTTATTGGGCTCCAAATCGCCCAACAGTATTTTTTCAATATTAACTCCTAAAATATCAGAAAGCTCCCGCAGAAGGGATACGTCGGGGCATCCGGCGCCGCGTTCCCATTTGGAAATAGTCCTGTCGCTGATGTTCATGGCATTGGCCAGGGCCTTCTGGGTCATTCCTTTTTCTGTTCTCAGGGTATAAATCAGATTTCCTACTTTGCTGCAATCCATGTTTCTTCACCTCCTTGTCTATCATAGCCCATATGGGGGATAAATACAACAAACGCTCCGTGGAGTCCGTGGAGGCAGCGGAGCCGGGGATACTGAAGAGGGGAGGATGGAATGCCCGGTTGAAGGAAAGGAGGTGATGGAAGATGGTGAGAAGGAGAACGAGGGAGAAAGAAGGAAAATGAGGGCGAAAGAAGGTGAAGGAGGAAGAATAAGGAGGAAGAATAAGGAGAAAAAGAAAAAAAGAAAAAAGAAGAAACCGGCATCATCCATGGCTGCAGTGTGACGGACGACGCCGGTTTTTCATTGTCATATGAATAGAAAGCTTAAGATATATAAAACTTGTGTAAATGATTTTAATTACAGTTGCAAAGCAACGGCTGTTTATACACGCCTATACATTAAAGCGGAAGAGCACAACATCCCCGTCCCTCATGACATATTCCTTGCCCTCGGAACGTACCAGGCCTTTTTCCTTGGCTGCATTCATGCTGCCGCAGGCCATCAGGTCGTCGTAGTTGACTACTTCGGCGCGGATGAATCCACGTTCAAAGTCGCTGTGAATCTTTCCGGCTGCCTGGGGTGCCTTGGTGCCCACCTTGATAGTCCATGCACGGCTCTCCTGGGGGCCTGCTGTCAGGTAGCTCATAAGGCCCAGGATGCGGTAGCTGGCTGCAATCAGTTTCTCCAGACCGGACTCTGTAAGGCCAAGGTCGTCTAAGAACATCTTTTTCTCGTCGTCATCCAGCTCAGCGATTTCCTGTTCAATCTCAGCGCAGATAACGAATACCTCACAGTTGTTCTCGCCGGCAAAGCCGCGGACTGCCTGGACATACTGGTTGTCCGCACCGTCGTTTGCAAGGTCATCCTCAGCTACATTGGCGGCAAAGATGACGGGTTTCCATGTAAGAAGGTTCAGGGTATTGATGAACTCCATGGCATCATCGTCGTCCGGCTCAAAGCTGCGGGCCAGCTTTCCGTCTTCCAGGTGGGCTTTGATGGCTTTTAACAGCTCCACTTCCTTTGCCAGTTCCTTGTTGTTGAACGCACCCTTGGACTGCTTGGCAATGCGGCGCTCCAAGATTTCAATGTCGGAGAAAATCAGCTCCAGATTAATGGTCTCAATGTCGCGGATAGGGTCAATGCTGCCGTCCACGTGAATGACATTGGGGTCGTCAAAACAGCGTACTACATGAACAATGGCGTCCACTTCACGGATGTTGGACAGGAACTGGTTGCCCAGACCTTCACCTTTGGAGGCTCCCTTTACCAGACCTGCAATGTCCACGAACTCGATGACGGCAGGGGTGGTTTTTTCTGAATTGTACATGGCGGTAAGTTTGTCCAGGCGGACATCGGGAACCGGAACCACGCCTACGTTGGGGTCAATGGTACAGAACGGGTAGTTGGCTGATTCCGCGCCTGCCTTTGTCAAAGAATTGAAGAGGGTACTCTTGCCGACGTTGGGGAGTCCTACGATACCTAATTTCATATGATTACCTTCCTATCTGTATGTGATATATGATGGTTCAAATACGCCCTGGCTCCTGGCGGGGGCGTTCTGATTCAATTAAAGCTTTATTATCATATCATAAAAAGAGGGGAAATTAAAGGGGAAAATGTGCGTGGGGGGAGATGGGAGGGATGGTACGCGGACGGGGAAGGGGATCGGGAAAATGAACGGGCGGGGGCGGGGAGATTTGGCTCATGGTTCCCTCGGTGGCTGTCTCTAAGCCGGAACCGGGGACAAAGCAGGGGGACCGCGGCAAATTCCGGAGAAATCTGGATGATTTCTCCTCCATGTGCCACCGGCTTCGGGCCGTGTAGGCCCTCAGCCGCCCCCTGCTTTGCCCCCGGTTCCGCCTAAGTGACAGCACCCCTCGGTAAAAATCGCCGAATCTCCCCGCCCCCGCCCGCTCATTTTCCGGCTGCTCTTTTGCTCGTCCGCTGTCTCATCCTCCCATAAGGAGAGGAGTGATGGCCGATGGATGTGAGGATAATTGCGGGTGTGAGGAATTTTCTCGCGTGAAGCGTCGAGGGCGTTTGGCGGAGATGTAAAAAAGGATGAGGAGAAAATTCCTCATTTTTGGATGAGGGCGGACTTATGGGTTGTTTGGAGATGAGCAGAGCTTTGAAGGTGAGATTTTTGCTCGGCCAATAGGGGATGAGGTGGAATGTGGATAGATATAATGGCTGGCTGCGGGGTTTTAATAATCCTATGTGGGATTCCTTCTTATTATATAATATATTTTATATAACACATTTGGGTTTGGCGGGGGATGGGATGCGGGGGGATTGATAATATAGGCTTTTTTGGCAATAATAGTTATGAGTGTATTCTGTAATATTGACCGTATGGTGTTTGGGTATGTTAGTAATCAGGCAGGATTTTAAATTTCAGGATAGCAGGAGGTTATTGAATATGAAAGAAACAATTGTCGTTATCGGGGCGAATCATGGGGGGACGGCGGTTTTGAATACTATTTTGGACCAGTTTCCGGGAAATCGGGTGGTGGCTTTTGACAGGAACTCTGATATCAGCTTTCTGGGGTGCGGTATGGCGCTTTGGATTGGCGGACAGATTTCCGGGCCAGAGGGGCTGTTCTATTCCAGTAAGGAGGCTTTTGAGGAAAAGGGCGCTGTCATTCATATGGAGACAGAGGTTGAAAGAATTGATTTTGACGGCAAGGCTGTGTATGCCAGGGGAAAGGACGGAAAGAGTTATGTGCAGGAGTATGATAAACTGATTCTGGCCACCGGGTCTGTTCCGCTGCGCCCTGAGATTGAGGGGATGGAGCTGGATAATGTGCAGTTTGTGAAGCTGTATCAGAATGCCAGGGATGTGATTGAGAAGCTTAAGGATACTTCTGTTAAGAAGGTGGCTGTGGTGGGCGCCGGATATATCGGGGTGGAGCTGGCTGAGGCGTTTAAGAGGAATGGCCGGGAGGTGGTTTTGATTGACCTGGCGGATACATGCCTGTCCGGATATTATGACAGGGAGTTTTCTGACAGGATGGCGCACAATCTGCAGGAGCACGGGGTGAAGCTGGCTTTTGGGGAGAAGGTGGTGAGACTGGAGGGCAAAAGACGGGTGGAACGTGTGGTGACGGACCAGGGATGTTATGAGGCGGATATGGTGGTATTCGGCATTGGATTTAGGCCCAACACATCCCTTGGACAGGGGAGACTCAGGACCTTTGGAAATGGGGCCTTTCTGGTGGACCGCAGGCAGGAGACAAGCGTGCCCGGGGTGTATGCGGTGGGGGACTGCGCTACGGTTTATAACAATGCCATACAGGCTGCGGATTACATTGCCCTGGCTACCAACGCGGTGCGCTCCGGAATCATCGCGGCCCATAACGCGTGCGGCAAGGTTCTGGAATCCGTGGGCGTTCAGGGATCCAACGGAATCAGTATATGGGGACTTCACATGCTCAGCACGGGAATCAGCCTGGCCAGGGCAAAGCGGATGGGATACGACGCTGCGGCAGCGGATTATGAGGACTGGCAGAAGGCAGAGTTTATGGAGAACGGAAACCATAAGGTGAAGATACGTATTGTATATGACAGGAAATCCAGAATCATACTGGGAGCCCAGATGTGCTCGGATTATGACGTATCCATGGGTATCCACATGTTCTCCATGGCAGTGGAGGAACAGGTGACCATAGATAAGCTGAAGCTGTTTGATCTGTTCTTCCTCCCTCATTTTAACAAGCCCTATAACTATGTGACCATGGCTGCGCTGGGGGCTGAGTAGGATTAATGCTGGTAAATACCTTCTTGCTTTTTATACTGCTTCGGGGTAAAATGGGAAAGTATATCACTTAGGAAGGAGATTTTCTTTATGGAAGCAGTTACGGGAGCGGATTTGAGTTTTGTGAATCTGGGTATTACCATAGAGCATCTGCCTAACAGCATCACTGTGTTTGGATTCAGGATTGCCTTTTACGGTATCATTATAGGGCTTGGGATGCTGGCCGGCATGGCCATCGCGTGTTCAGACGCTAAGAGAAGAGGGCAGGACCCGGATATTTATTTGGATTTTGCGCTTTACGCCATTATATTTTCCATTATGGGGGCCAGGGCCTACTATGTTATTTTCGACTGGGCAAATTATAAGGATGATTTGCTGCAGATATTTAACCTCAGGGCAGGTGGACTGGCTATTTACGGGGGTGTCATTGCGGCGGCCCTGACTCTCATCGTATTTACGAAGAAAAGAAAGCTGTCCTTTTTCTCCATGGCTGACAGCGGTGTCCTGGGTCTGATTACAGGACAGATGATCGGCAGGTGGGGGAATTTCTTCAACTGCGAAGCCTTTGGCGGGTATACGGACAACCTGTTTGCCATGCGAATCCGGAAAAGCCTGGTGAATCCTGCCATGATATCCCAGCAGCTTGTGGACAATGAGATTGTGGAAAATGGCATTGCCTATATCCAGGTGCATCCCACCTTCCTGTATGAATCACTTTGGAACCTGGGCGTGCTGGTGTTCATGCTGTGGTACAGGAAGCGCAAGAAGTTTGAAGGAGAGATGCTGTGGGTGTATTTCCTTGGATACGGACTGGGAAGGGTTTGGATTGAAGGACTGAGGACGGATCAGCTAAAGATTCCGGGAACGGGGTTCGCCGTGTCCCAGCTTTTATCGGCTGCGCTGGTGGGCGTGTCGGCGGCAGTGATTATTTACCGCCATCGTCACCCGAAAAAGGGGGACAAAGTGGAGGAATCCGCCTAGAGTGTGCCTGAAAATCATTCCCGGCATCTGCCTGCCCCCACTTTTGGGTAAACGGCAGGAAAGTGGTGGGAGAAATCATGGGATTGTCCCCCACCAGGGGCATTAAAGACTGAAAAAATCAATATTTTGTGTCTGTTGCGGGACTCGTCCCACATATAGAGGCAGTTGCGGAAAAGCCCGCAGCTGCCTTATTTTTTCGCAATTTTTTTATAAGATTTCCGTAAAAACTTCTTGCCATTTCCCAAAATCTGTACTATGATGGACATACAAGTGGTAGAAAGTGGTGCAAAGTGGTAGAAGATGGTTGTTAAGTGGATGAAGTGGGGGATTTCGGATGTCTCCCACAATAGTCCACTACCGCTCCGGTGTACGGCAGGTGATAAGTTATGTTCATGGGTGAGTACAATCATACAGTCGATGCGAAGGGACGGCTTATCGTACCTTCCAAATTCAGAGAGCAGTTAGGCGATGAATTCGTTGTTACGAAGGGCCTTGATAACTGCCTTTTTGTGTATGAGAATTCAGAATGGGCCGCCCTGGAAGAAAAGCTTCGCACACTGCCTCTGACCAATGCGGCCGGACGTAAGTTTTCACGTTTCCTCTTAGCAGGAGCTACCACCTGTGAAGTAGACAAGCAGGGAAGGATTCTCCTTCCGGCCGTGCTTCGTGAGTTTGCCGGAATCGAGAAGGATGCAGTACTGGTAGGTGTGGGCAGCCGCATTGAAATATGGAGTAAGGATAAATGGCTGGATGCAAACACCTTTGATGATATGGAAGAGATTGCAGAACATATGGAAGGTTTGGGAATTTAATGGAGGAATCAACATTTGTACATAAGTCCGTACTTTTATATGAGACAGTGGGAAGTCTGAATATCAAGCCTGGAGGCTTGTATGTGGACGGCACCCTGGGCGGCGGCGGACATGCCTATGAGGTGTGTAAGCGTTTGGGCAGCGGAAAACTGATTGGCATAGACCAGGATGCGGACGCCATCGAGGCGGCCGGGAAAAGGCTTCTGCCGTTTCAGGACAAGGTGACCATTGTCAGAAGCAATTATGCCAATATTAAGGAAGTACTGAAGGAGTTGGAAATTGAGGGAGTGGACGGGATTTATCTGGACCTGGGAGTATCCTCCTATCAGCTGGATACGGCTTCCAGAGGATTTACCTACCGTGAGGACGCGCCTCTTGACATGAGAATGGACCAGAGGAACGATGTCACGGCCGCCCATATCATTAATACCTACAGCGAGATGGAGCTGTACAGGATTATCCGGGATTACGGGGAGGATAATTTTGCAAAGAATATAGCAAAGCACATTGTAAGGGCAAGAGGGGAACACCCCATAGAGACCACCGGGGAGCTGGCGGAGATCATAAAGGGGGCCATTCCGGCCAGGGTAAGGGCAACGGGAGGCCATCCGGCCAAACGGACCTTTCAGGCTATCCGCATTGAATGCAACCATGAGCTGGAGGTTTTGGAACAGTCCATTGATACCATGATAGACCTTCTGAATCCGGGAGGCCGCCTCAGTATCATTACCTTCCATTCACTGGAAGACAGGATTGTAAAGAGCCGTTTCCGGTTAAATGAGAATCCCTGCATCTGTCCTCATGATTTTCCTGTCTGCGTGTGCGGCCGGAAAAGCAAGGGGAAGGTGGTATCCAGAAAACCCATATTGCCGTCAGAAGAAGAACTGGAGGAAAACAGCCGTTCTAAAAGCGCAAAGCTGCGCGTCTTTGAGCGGGGACAGTCTTAGTAAGAGGACAAGACCTTTTTCCGGTTATGAAAATACGAAAGACAGCAGGCAGCAGAAAAGACCGGCCCATGCCGGTGTCCGCTGCCGGATTCAGATAGAAGGGAGGATAAGGTTATGGCTGCAAGGGCGCAGGCGTCGTCAGGACGCAGGAATACACATAGAAATACCAGACCCGTGTACGGCAATGATTATGTACAGGGTTCTGCCGCACCAAAGCTAAGGCCCCAGACTGCTCCAAAGCAGGAGACCAGGCCGGGGAAACCATCAGGCAGCCAGTCGGTCCGGAGTAATCACCGGATCCGCCGCAATCAGGAGCGTGCCATGTATATGGACCTTCCATATGTCATCATGCTTACCATTGCGTCTGTGTTTACCTTATACCTCTGTATCAACTACCTCCATGTGCAGTCCTCCATCACGGCCAGGATGCACCATATTGAGCAGATGGAGGCAGAGCTGGAACAGCTCAGGGCGGAGAACGACGCTCTGGAGACCAGCATCAATACCAGCATCGACCTCAACAAGATATATGAGATTGCCACCAAGGAGTTGGGAATGGTGTATGCCAAAAAGGACCAGGTGCTGTTATATGACAAGACAGAAAGTGAGTATGTAAGACAGTATGAAGACATCCCGGAACACTAAATCCGGGGGCCGTATGGGGAAAGGCAGCAGCGGCAGCGGGAACGGCCCCAGGGATCAGGAACAATACAGAAATGAACAACGGAACAATCAACGGGGAAAGTATTATTATCCCAAGTATATACAAGAGAAGCTGGCAATCACCGTCCTGGTGATTACGCTGGCTTTATTTGCATTAGTCATGATTTTGTACCGGATCATAAAGGACAACAACGAGCAGTACAATAAAATCGTGCTCTCCCAGCGCCAGCAGGAGTATGACAGCCGTGTCATCCCATACCGGAGGGGAGATATTGTGGACAGGAACGGCACCTATCTGGCTACCAGCGAGAAGGTGTATAACCTGATTATTGATCCGGGACAGATCATGTCGGATCCGGAAAATTATCTGGAGCCAACCATTCAGGCCCTGGTGACCAATTTTGGTTTTGATGCCGGGGAGCTTCGGACCCTGATTGAGGAGCGGAAGGAGTCAGCCTATCTCAGATATAATAAGGGACGCCAGCTCACCTATGACCAGAGGGTGGCATTTGAACAGATGGCCAAAGAGACAAATGAAGCCTACCGCAAGAGCGATAATGACGCAGAGGCCAAGAAGCGGGTTAAGGGCATCTGGTTTGAGGATGAGTACAAGCGTATTTATCCCTACAATTCCCTGGCCTGCAATGTCATAGGCTTTACCAGCAGTGACGGAAGCGTGGGCACCGGCGGCATTGAGCAGTATTACAACAGCAGCCTGATCGGGGTCAACGGACGCGAATATGGATACCTGGACCAGGATTCCAATTTGGAGGGCGTGGTGAAACCGGCTTCCAACGGCAATACGGTGGTTTCAACCATTGATGTGAACATCCAGAACATTGTACAGAAATATATTGACGAGTGGCAGACCAATGTGGGAAGCAAGGTGACGGCGGCCATTGTCATGAATCCCAACAACGGGGAAATCCTGGCTATGGGAACCAGCAATAAATTCGACCTGAATAATCCCAGGGATGTATCCGGCTATACGGAGCAGGAGCTGTTTGACCTGGGGAAAAAGGAGGCAGCGGCTGTGTACCGGCGGGAAAATGACGGTGCAGTCATTACCGAGGACCAGGTGACGGAGCATTTTTCCAGGGAAGATGTGATCTCCTACGGACAGCAGGTGGCGTGGAACCAGATATGGAGGAATTTCTGCGTCAGCGATACCTATGAACCGGGATCGCCTTCCAAGATTTTTACCGTGGCCACCGGACTGGAGGAAGGGGTGCTTAAAGGAAATGAAAGCTTTGAGTGTACCGGTTACCTCCATGTGGGAGATTATAACATCAAATGTACGGCCTGGCGCAGGGGCGGCCACGGGTGGCTGAACCTCCAGGAATCACTGATGCAGTCCTGCAATGTGGCCATGATGCGCATTGGAGCCATGATAGGAAGAGAGCGATTTACCAAATATCAGGGCATCTTTGGGTTTGGCGACAAGACGGGGATTGACCTTCCCGGGGAGGCAGACACCAGCGGTCTGGTTTACAGCGCGGACGACATCGGGCCTACGGACCTGGCCACCAATGCCTTTGGACAGAACTACAACTGTACCATGGTGCAGCTGTCCGCGGCGTTCTGCTCTGTTCTGAATGGGGGTTCCTACTATGAACCCCATGTGGTGAAGCAGATTCTCAATGAGCAGGGGTCCGTGGTGGAGAAAAAGGAGCCTGTGCTGGTGCGGGAGACTGTATCCCAGTCCACCTCTGATTTCCTGAAGGAGGCCATGTTCCAGACCGTTGAGACAGGTACGGGAAAGGCAGCCCAGGTCATTGGCTATGATGTGGGCGGCAAGACGGGTACGGCTGAGAAGCAGCCCCGAAGCGCCAAGAATTATCTGGTGTCCTTTGCCGGATTTGCGCCCATTGAGGATCCGCAGGTATTTGTGTACGTGGTCATTGACACGCCCAATTATCCGCCGGGAGAGCAGCAGGCCCACAGCTCCTATGCAAGCGCTGTTTTCTCCAAAATCATGACAGAAATACTTCCTTATCTGAATATATTCCCCACCAAGGACCTTCCTGAAAATGAGGCAATCCAGGAAAGCCTGCCATCCTCAGAGGGCATTAATGAGCCGGTATCTGAGACAGAGGGCGCAGAGGGAACAGAGGAGACTCCGGCTGAGACAGAGAAGCAGTATGAGACAGATGAATACATGCCGGGCGGAGAGGAAGGAGAAGGCGCGGGCAGCGGTGTGCCGGACGCAGTTCCCACTGTGGCTGGGGACGGAAACGGAGAAGGGACAGGCCCCTCGTCCCTTCCGGTGAAGGCGCCGCCCCGCCAATCCAATGAAAGCAGCACTCAGGCAGGTCCTGCCGGGGAAAGCACCCAGGCAACAGAACCCTCCTCAGCAGGGGAGACGGCCAAGCCATCTGAGTAATCAGGAGAAAGATTCATAAAATGTGACGGGCTCCAATATATTATTAACAATGATGGACACCGGAGCTGCTCATGTATTCTAATTTAACGAAACACAGAAAGAATATAGCCGTCCTGGCACTGCTCATAGCCATCGTCATGGTGAGCCTGTCAGGGCGGCTTGGTTATCTCATGCTGTTCTGTTCAGAGCATTACAGCGCCATGGCCGAGGACCTGCACCAGAGGGAGCGTACCATTAAGGCGGCCAGGGGGCGTATCATTGACGCCAACGGGGTCGTCATCGCTGATAACAGGACAGTTTGTACCATTTCCGTCATATACAATCAGGTAAAGGACCGGGAGCAGGTCATACGGGTACTGTGCGATGAACTGGATCTGGATGAGGAGCTGGTGAGAAAACGGGTGGAGAAGCGCAGTTCCAGGGAAATCATCAAGACCAATGTGGACAAAGAGCTGGGGGACCAGATACGTTCCTACCGGCTGGCAGGGGTCAAGGTGGATGAGGACTACAAACGGTATTATCCCTACGACAGCCTGGCATCCAAGGTCCTGGGATTTACCGGGGGAGACAACCAGGGCATCATCGGCCTGGAAGTAAAATACGAGAAATATCTGAAAGGAATGAACGGAAAGATACTCACCATGTCCGATGCAAAGGGCGTGGAGATAGAGAATGCCGCAGAGGACAGGATTGAACCCATACCGGGCAATGATCTTCACATCAGCCTGGATGTGAATATACAGAAATATGCGGAGCAGCTGGCTTACCAGGTGCTGGAGAAGAAAAATGCCAAGAAGGTATCCATCATCGTCATGAATCCCCAGAACGGGGAGCTGATGGCCATGGTCAATGTTCCTGAATTTAATCTGAACGACCCTTTCACCCTGAACCAGAACCTGCGAAGCCAGAGTCTCCAGGAGATGGCTGCCGCCAACCAGGGGGCCACAGGGGCGGGCAAACAGGAGCTGTTAAACCAGATGTGGAGGAATACCTGCATCAATGATACCTATGAGCCTGGTTCCACCTTCAAAATCATCACAGCGGCAGCCGGCCTGGAGTCAGGTGTGGTGAAGCTGACAGACCAGTTTTCCTGTCCCGGATTCAGGGTGGTGGAGGACCGGAAGATAAGGTGCCATAAAGTGGGGGGACACGGGGCCGAAACCTTTCTGCAGGGCGCCATGAATTCCTGCAACCCGGTGTTCATTGACGTGGGGCAGCGCCTGGGCGTGGATGGCTATTACAAGTATTTTACCCAGTTCGGACTGAAGGGAAAGACGGGGATCGACCTGCCCGGCGAGGCAGCCACCATCATGCACAAAAAAGAGAACATGGGACTGGTGGAGCTGGCCACGGTTTCCTTTGGCCAGTCCTTCCAGATTACACCGGTTCAGCTTATCACCACGGCAGCGTCCATTGTCAACGGAGGAAACCGGGTGACCCCTCATTTTGGCGTGGAGACCGTCAGCGCCGACGGTACATCGGTCCACAAGCTGGATTATCCTTCCGGGGGAAGAATTCTGTCGGAGGAGACCAGCGCCACCATGCGGTACGTGCTGGAGCAGGTGGTATCGGAGGGAAGCGGCAAAAAGGCAAAGTTAGAGGGATACCGCATCGGCGGCAAGACAGCCACGTCGGAGAAGCTTCCGCGAAGCCTTAAAAAATATATTTCATCGTTTATCGGCTTTGCACCGGCTGACAATCCGCAGGTTATGGCCCTCATTACCATTGATGAGCCGGAGGGGATTTATTACGGCGGAACCATAGCTGCCCCGGTGGTCGGAGATTTATTTAAGAATATACTTCCTTATCTGGGAATTGAGGCAGTACAGGAAGAAACTGCTGTACACCTTTCCAATCCATAGTTGATTATTCCCGGAAAAAGACGTATACTAATTACCAAATAAGACATACATATGAGATTGAGGTGCCTTTATGATTCATGAAACCATACTAGCTATTATCATTGCATTTGCCATCAGCGCATTGCTTTGCCCCATTATCATCCCTTTCCTGCACAAGCTTAAATTCGGGCAGCAGGTCAGGGACGACGGACCGGAGAGCCATCTGAAAAAGCAGGGAACGCCTACCATGGGCGGCCTGATTATACTCAGCAGCATCATCATTACATCTGTCTTTTATATTCCCAGCTATCCTAAAATCATTCCCGTGCTGTTTGTCACGGTAGGATTTGGCATTATTGGGTTTTTGGATGATTATATCAAGATTGTGATGAAGCGTTCCGAGGGGCTGAAGCCCATGCAGAAGTTAGTGGGCCAGTTCATCATCACAGGCATCTTCGCCTGGTACCTGCTTAACAGCGGGGAGGTGGGAACGGATATGCTGATTCCTTTTACGGGAGGTTTTGACGGAGGCAGTTTCCTGTCCCTGGGAATCTTCTTTGTACCCGCGCTGTTCTTCATTATGCTGGGAACGGATAACGGGGTGAATTTTACCGATGGTTTGGACGGTCTCTGTACAAGCGTTACCATACTGGTTGCCACCTTTCTTACCATTGTGGCCATCGGTGAGGACATGGGCATCAGCCCCATAACCGGAGCAGTGGTGGGAAGCCTGCTGGGATTTTTGCTGTTCAATGTATATCCGGCCAAGGTGTTCATGGGGGATACAGGCTCCCTGGCCCTGGGCGGTTTTGTGGCAGCCTCCTGTTATATGATGCGCATGCCCCTGTTTATTCCTGTCATAGGGCTTATCTATTTAGTTGAGGTACTGTCCGTCATTATCCAGGTAACCTATTTTAAGCGCACCGGCGGCAAGCGTATTTTTAAAATGGCGCCCATCCACCACCATTTTGAGCTGTGCGGATGGTCGGAGACAAGGGTGGTGGCTGTATTCGCCATCGTGACCGCCATCCTCTGCATGGTGGCTTATCTGGGGCTGTAGATATCAGTATCGCACGTAAGAGACCAAAGGACGGTCTCTAAGTGCTCATAACGAACCGCTGCACTAAGCTCGAAAAGACCTCGCTAAGTGCAGCGGAATGTATCGCACGTAAGAGACCAAAATACGGTCTCTAAATGCTCATAACGAGGAGGTTAGTTGACAAATGAACCAAAGTCAGAGAGTTTTAGTGGCTGGAACGGGAATCAGCGGTATTGCTGCTGCAAAGCTGGTTCTGGAACGGGGCGGAGATGTGGTGCTTTATGACGGCAATGCCGCCTTAAAGGAAGAAGATATCAAAGAGAAATTTGACAGGGATGCAAAGGTGACCGTGGTGCTGGGGGAAATCAAGCGTTCCGACCTGCTGGGAGTGGAGCTGTGCATTATCAGTCCCGGTATACCCCTTGACAGTCCTTTTGTGGCCGTTGTGGATGATGCCAAGATTCCTATTTTGGGAGAGATTGAGCTGGCCTACCAGTGCGGCCTGGGGAAGCTGGCCGCCATCACGGGAACCAATGGAAAGACTACTACCACAGCCCTCACAGGGGAGATATTAAAGGCCCGCTATGAGGAGACGTTTGTGGTGGGAAATATTGGGGATCCCTATACCTCCAAGGTTCTGGAGATGACTGAGGATTCCGTGACCGTTGCAGAGGTATCCAGCTTCCAGCTGGAGACCATCATGGATTTCAGGCCCAATGTCAGCGCTATTTTAAACATAACCCCGGACCATCTGAACCGCCACGGTACCATGGAAAACTATATCCGCATCAAGGAGTGCGTTACCCTGAACCAGACAAAGGAGGATGCGGTGGTGCTCAACTACGACGATCCTGTCCTCAGGGAGTTTGGCCAGAATCCGGAGCTTAAGCCCAGGGTTATCTGGTTCTCCAGCAGGGAAATGTTAAAGGACGGTTTCTGCATGGACGGGGATAACATCGTGTACTGCCAGAACGGCCGTCAGACCGTTGTGGTCAATGTTCATGACATGCAGCTTCTGGGTCGGCATAATTATGAGAACGCCATGGCGGCAGCAGCCATTGCCCTGGAGATGGGAGTTCCCATGTCTGATATTACAAGGGTCATTGAGGGGTTCCATCCGGTGGAGCACAGAATCGAGTTCGTAAGGGAACGCACCGGAGTCAGATATTATAACGATTCCAAGGGTACTAATCCGGATGCAGCCATCCAGGCTCTCAGAGCCATGCCGGGCCCCACCCTTCTCATTGCGGGCGGCTATGATAAAAACAGCGAATACGATGAGTGGGTATCCGAGTTTGAGGGCAAGGTGAGATATCTGGTGCTCATAGGACAGACCAGGGATAAGATTGCGGAGTGCGCAAAGAAGCATGGTTTTACTGAAATCATGTACGCAGAAGATATGCAGGAGGCAGTGCAGGTATGCGCCGTATATGCGGACATCGGAGATTATGTGCTGTTAAGCCCCGCCTGTGCCAGCTGGGGTATGTTTAAAAATTATGAAGAGCGGGGACGCGTCTTTAAGGAGTGCGTCATGGCTTTGTAGGAGGTAAATGCGTATGGCGGGAAAGGTGCAGACGGCAGCCGGACCCTCCGGCCAGATGAGACGTCCGGCCGGGAGCGGGGAGCGTATGGAGCAGCAGATGCCAAAGAAAAAGAAGAAGGCCAAGCGTTTTTATGATTACAGCCTTTTGTTCTGCATCATTTTCCTGACAGCTTTCGGGCTGGTAATGATTTACAGCGCCAGCTCCTATTCAGCGCAGCTGAGCAAGGCATATAACGGAAACGGTGCATATTTTATGCAGAGGCAGGCGGGAATCGCGGCAGTGGGACTGGTGGCCATGCTCATCATTTCCAAGATAGATTATCACATATTTACCCGGTTCTCCGTGTTTGCCTATCTCATGTCATACATACTTATGATTGCGGTGAGCCTGGTTGGCCGCGAGGTCAACGGCAAGAAGCGCTGGCTGGGAGTGGGGCCTTTGAGCTTCCAGCCCACGGAGTTCGTCAAGATAGCCCTGATTGTGCTTCTGGCCGCGGTGATAACCACCATGGGCATGAAAATTAATAAATGGAAAAATATGGGATATGTTGTGGCCCTGACCCTTCCCATAGCGGGATTGGTGGCCATGAACAACTTAAGCTCCGGCATCATTGTCTGCGGAATCGCGTTTGTCATGCTGTTCGTGTCATGTAAGGTGAAGTGGCCCTTTTTCTCCATCGGGGCCCTGGGACTTACCACCCTGGCCTTTGCCGGGCCCATAGGCAAGTTCCTGACAACGGTGGGACTGCTCCAGCCTTATCAGTACCGGCGAATCGAGGCATGGCTGAATCCGGAGTCCGACCCTACGGACAAGGGATTCCAGGTTCTCCAGGGACTCTACGCCATTGGTTCCGGCGGACTGGTGGGCCAGGGGCTGGGAGAGAGCATACAGAAGCTGGGCTTTTTGCCCGAGTCCCAGAACGATATGATATTTGCTATAATATGTGAGGAGCTGGGGCTGTTTGGGGCCGTGTCCATTATCCTCATATTTCTGTTCATGATATACAGGTTCATGATTATAGCCAATAATGCCCCTGATTTGTTCGGGGCCCTGCTGGTGGTGGGCGTCATGGGACACATTGCCATTCAGGTTATCCTGAACATAGCGGTTGTGACCAATACCATTCCTAACACGGGAATCACCCTTCCCTTTATCAGTTACGGGGGAACGTCGGTGCTGTTCCTCTTGATGGAAATGGGAATCGTCCTAAGCGTGTCCAATCAGATAAAACTTGAAAAGTAACAGCAGGAATACCGCACAAGCGGGCACGTCCCGGCATATGCTTTAAGTAGAAGGTGTTTTCTACGGAAGGCATAGATACCAGGAGGTGCCCCATTGTCTGTCATTCAGGTTTGTGGTCTTACTCCCTTAAAGGGAGAGATATCCATACAAGGTTCTAAAAACGCCGTACTGCCCATGATGGCTGCGGCTTTACTTCACAGAGGGGTTACGGTGCTGACCAATGTCCCGGTCATACGGGACGTGGCCTGTATGCTGGACATACTGGAAAGCCTGGGCTGCCGGTGCTGCCACAAGGGGGACTGTCTTGTGATGGATGCCCGCAGCGTCACAGGGACATCCATCCCTGAGGAGTATGTCACGGCCATGCGTTCCTCCATCGTGGTGTTAAGCGCCCTGCTGGGCCGCATGGGAGAGGGCAGCTGCTGTTATCCGGGCGGATGTCTCATAGGAGCCAGGCCCATTGACCTGCACCTGATGGCGCTGAGGGCCCTGGGAGCCGATATCAGGGAACGGGATGGGACCATAGAGGCCAGCTGCAGGAAGAACGGCGGACTTAAGGGCACGGAAATCCATCTGTCCTATCCAAGCGTGGGGGCAACGGAACAGGCCATACTGGCATCTGTCCTGGCAGACGGGGTGACCATCATCCACCAGGCTGCCAGGGAACCGGAAATCAGCCAGATGTGCCGCTTCCTTAATAATATGGGGGCTGTTATCTGCGGCATGGGAACCGACCATCTGATGGTACAGGGAGTGGCCGGGCTTCATGACAGCAGCTTCCGGGTGGAGGGAGACCGGATAGTGGCCGGTACCTACGGGGCTGCCGTTGTGGCGGCTGGAGGAGAGGCCCTTTTGCGTGGCATTTGCCCGTCTGACCTTAAGGTGCCTTTGGAGGAATTCCAAAAGGCCGGCGCGGCGGTGGATGCCGATGAAAAAAACCGCCAGATTCGGATATGCATGGGAAAACGTCCCCTTCCCCTTCTTATTAAAACAGAGCCGTATCCCGGTTTTCCCACGGATTTGCAGTCGCCCTTCATGGCATTTCTGGCCACTGCCCAGGGAACCAGTTATATCGAGGAACAGGTATTCGAGGGAAGATTTGCAACGGCAAAGATCCTGGAGCAGATGGGTGCCGTCATACGCACGGAGGACCAGAGAGCTGTGATTGAGGGGCATTATCCCCTGAAGGGAGCTGCTGTCAATGCCTGCGACTTAAGAGGCGGGGCAGCCCTGATGGTGGCGGCCCTGGCCGCGGAGGGGGATACATTCATCGGGGAATGCCATCACATTGAGCGGGGGTACGAGGACATATGCAGGGACATGGCAGCTTTGGGCGCCCATATCCGCTGGGTGGGGAAGGACTCCTGACGGCCGGAAAAAGTTCCCGCAGACGGGAGCGGATTTATGGCAGGGAAGAATGATTTTACCAGGTGAGGTACAGTATGAGAAATTATGGCAGTAAACATCATATAGGGGCAGGTATTGCCGTGGCAGTGGTACTGCTGCTGGCAATCCTGCTTTTGTCTGTACAGATTCAGCATGTGACGGTGACGGGAAGTGACAGGTATTCCGCCAAACAGGTGGAAGAGCTTCTGTTCACCGGCAGATGGGGGAAGAATTCAGCCCACGCTTATTTTTCGGACAAGTTCCGTCCCCACATCCAGATTCCCTTTGTGGAGGATTATAAAGTGGTTTTCCACAATCCGCTTGACGTAGAAGTGATTATATATGAGAAGAGCATTGTGGGATATGTGTCCTACATGAGCAGCTTCATGTATTTTGACAAGGACGGCATTGTGGTGGAGAGTTCGGGAAGCCAGCTGCCCGGCGTCCCGTGGATTACAGGCATGGAATTCGGCAGAATCGTGCTGCACCGCCCCCTTCCCGTGGATGATAAGAACATTTTTGAGGAGATACTGAACCTGACACAGCAGCTGTCAGTCTATGATATTGCCGTGGACCGCATCCAGTATGATTCCCACGGACAGGCTACCCTGTTCATCGGAAAGATGGAGGTTACCATGGGAGATCACACGGATATTGACGGAAAGATTTCCACGCTCAACGATATTCTTAAGGCCCAGCCCCAGCTTACGGAAATTAGCGGGACCATGAAGCTGGACAACTATTCGGAGTCCAACAGCGGGGCCGGGATTACATTTAAAAAGAAGTAATAAAGAAGTGATTTGCTTCGGTTCAATCCGCTTATAAAAAAGCATTATTCATAATCTGAATAGTGCTTTTTTCTGTAAGGTACAAAATATAAGAGGTTCAAGGGGGTGCAGGGGGTGAAAATAAAATAAAAATTCAAAAAATAATATAATATATTGAAATTATATTTCAAATACGATATAATAATATCCAGGAGGTAGAAAATGGACAATCCAAATACGAGTTATCAGCTGAGAGTGCAATCAATATTGCCTTCCATCAACAAAAAGAATGAAATGAAGATTTATGAATTCATAGAGATAAACAGGAAGGAAATCATACATATGTCTGTGGCGGATGCGGCGGAGGCTTGCGGGGTCAGTGAGGCAGCCATAGTCAGATATGCACAGAAATTAGGGTACAAGGGATACCAGGCCATGAAAATCAGCATTGCCCAGGACGTAATTGAGCCGGGACAGCAGATTTACGGCCAATTGTCAAAGGGAGATACCATTCCTACGATTGTGGATAAGATATTTGATTCAAATATCCAGTCATTAAGGGATACAAGCGACGTGCTCAGCAGGGAGAATATAGATGAGGCGGTTAATCTGATATTGGGATGCAGGCGCCTTTTGTTTTTTGGAGTGGGCGGTTCCGGCTGTGTTGCCATGGACGGGCAGCATAAGTTTTTAAAGATTGGTTATATGGCCATGGCATTTACGGACAGTAATCTGCAGGCCATGGCTGCGTCTGTACTTACATCCCGGGACGTCTTGGTGGCTGTTTCCCATTCCGGGGCATCCAAGGACATTCTCATGGCCATGGACATTGCAAAACAATCCGGGGCAAAGACAATCGCTATTACCAATTATGGGAAGTCGCCCATTGTGGAAAAGGCGGATGTTGTTCTGTATACATCTTCCAATGAGACTGCCTTTAACAGCGATGCATTGTCATCCAGAATAGCGGAGCTGACAATCATTGATATGCTGTATATAGGAGTATCTTATAAGAGATACGATGAATCATATGCCAATATACTTAAGACGAGGAAGGCATTGGATTCCACTAAAATATAAAGGAGGTGAATAAAAAAGGAACATGAAGTCAACGTATGGAGAGAGGTGATAAGACAACCAAAGTTAAATATCTGAGATTAAGGAGGATAGTGTATGTTTTGTGGAATTGATTTGGGGACTTCCAGTGTAAAGGCCTCTGTTTTTGACGAACATGGGAGACAGCTGGCCTTTTCCAGAAGAGAGATTGATCTGGTACTTCCACAGACAGGGTTGGCGGAGTTGGATCCAGAGAATTATCTGGTAAAGGTATACGAGACATTACGGGATGTGTCGGCACAATGCCATGGGAATATTGCATCAATCGCGGTTTCATCCCAGGCACAGGCAGTGGTACCCATAGACCGTATGGGGAACCCTCTGTATAACATCATCGTTACAATGGATAACAGAACGCTGCGGCAATACAGATTCTGGAAGGAACACCATGATGAGTGGGAGATATACAAGCGCACCGGCAATGGATTTGCTTCCATTTATACGGTAAACAAGATCATGTGGTTTATTGAAAACAGGCCGGATATCTATGAAAAGGCATGGAAATTCTGCTGCGTCCAGGATTATGTGGTATTTAAGCTGACAGGAGAAGGCCCGTTTATAGACTATTCCATGGCCGGAAGGACCATGATGCTGTCCTCAGAGCGTCCGGAGTGGGACAGCGGTGTATTAGATATTGCGGGCATATCAAAGGAAAAATTGTCGGAACCAGTCAGCTCCACTGCCACTATAGGAAGGGTGAGGGAGGACATAAGAGCCGGATTTGGCCTGAGCCGGACCTGCCAGGTGGTCCTGGGAGGACACGATCAGGCCTGCGGCGCAGTTGGAAGCGGCGTGATTACGCCGGGCATGGTGATGGATGCCTGCGGCACCGTGGACGCAATGGTTTCGGTTCTGCCTGGCTTTATCATAGACAGGGCCATGCTGGATAACAAACTGCCCTGCTACAGGCATGTGGACGGAACCAATTATATTACCATGGCAATCAATACAAACGGGGGATTATTTTTGAAATGGTACAAGAATACCTTCTGTCATGAGGAATCACAGTTATGCGGTGAACAGAACTGTGATATTTATACATATATTATTAAAGAGTGCGCCAACACTCCGGCAGACATATATGTATTACCTCATTTGGAAGGCGCGGGTACACCGGTAAATGATCCGCTATCTCTTGGAGCCGTAATCGGCTTAAGAGTCACTCATACAAAAAAAGATATAACCCGTGCTGTTTTAGATTCCCTGGGCTATGAGATGAAATTAAACCTCTCAGCCATTGAACAGAGCACAGGACAGTCAATCGAAGAGATACGCATGATTGGCGGCGGTGCCAAGTCGCCTAAATGGTTACAGATAAAGGCAGATATATTCAACCGCAGCATCACTGTGTTAGAAACCCAGGAGGCAGCATCCCTGGGAGCAGCCATAACAGGCGCTGTAGGGACCGGTTATTTTGAAGATTTCGGACAAGCCATCCAACATATGGTCCATCCGAAAGAAACATATATCCCCAATCCTGCAATGGTAAAGGAGTATGAAACAAGATTTGAGGAATATAAAAGAATATATCCGGGATTAAAGGATATCAGTCACAGGATATCCAGCCGTACATCTATATACTAATTCTGTTTCCTGGATTTGTCAATTCCATTTTTGTATTCCGAATACAGCGCTTAAAATAACTTGAAATGTGAGAATTAAGGTATCAGTTGAAACGGGTGGTACTTCTATTAAAGTACGCCCAAAATAGGAGGTTATCATATGAGTGGGATTACATTAGCTGTGAATTTGGCCATATCAATTGCGATCATATTATTTTTAGTCCTGAAGTTTAAAATCAACCCTGTTATATCTATGATACTGGCCAGTCTGTATATGGGGATATCCTGCAGCCTGGGCTTCATGGACACCATTACATCAATCAACAGCGGATTTGGATCTCTGATGACGGGAATCGGCTTTCCCATAGGATTTGGAATCATGATGGGCCAGATACTGGAGGATTCCGGTGCTGCGGAATCCCTGGCAAAATCCATATTAAAGGCATTCCCCGGTAAGAAGGCGCCCTGGGCTTTGGGGCTTACGGCGTTTCTGTTATCCATCCCCGTCTTTTTTGATGTAACGTTTGTTATTCTGATTCCCCTGGGCATTGCGGTGGCGAAGGAAACGAAACGGCCTTTGGCATATTTTGCAGGGGCAATTGCCATAGGAGGAGTCAGCTCCCAGACATTTGTGCCGCCCACCCCAAATCCCCTGGCGGCTGCCACCATACTTGATTTTGATTTGTCTTATATTATTATTGCAGGAACCATTGTGGGCCTGGCCGCAGCTGTATTCTCCATGTTTGTCTGGTTCAGGATGCTGGACCGCCCGGGATTCTGGGATCCCAATAAGGATGAAACCGGTCTTTTGGATATGGACGCGGCTGTTGTGCACCGGGTGGATCTGCCGTCTCCATGGGCGGCAGTCATACCTATCTGCCTTCCGGTACTGGCGATTCTCATCGGATCCTTCTGGCCAGTGGTAACCGGAAGCGACGCACCGGTGGTTATACAGTTTATTTCCCAGAAAACCATAGCAATCCTTCTGGGCCTGTTGGCTGCCTATATCATATTGCTGAAAAGAATGGGATGGAGCGGACTCAATGAATCAGTGAGTAAGTCCCTGAAGCAGGCAGGCGTGGTGCTGCTGATAACAGGAGCAGGCGGGGCTTTTGGGGCCGTGATACAGGCAACAAATATCGGTGAGGTTCTCATCGCAGGACTGACGGAAGGACAGTCCTCCACAATGCTTATATTATGCCTGACATTTGGAATCGGAGTCTTGTTCAGAGTGGCGCAGGGGTCAGGAACCGTTGCTTCCATAACCGCGATGACCATCATGGCTTCCGTGGCTCCGTCCGCAGGCTGTCATCCGGTATATATTGCCCTGGCGGCCCTGGCCGGAGGCAACTTCATAGGTCATGTCAATGATTCCGGATTCTGGGTGGTGACAAACCTATCAGGGGCCAGTGTCACAGGCGGCTTAAAAACATATACATGGAATACCATAACCCTTGCAGGCATGGCATTTATACTTTCATTGGTGGGAGCAACCGTACTGCCGATGGTATGACATCTTAGTATGATAGAAATTGAGAGGAGTATATAATTATGGCAATGTTAGGAAAAGAGGTAAGGATGAGCCGGCTGGTCAATCCTGAAAGCAAAAAGATGATGGCAATTACTGTTGACCATGCAATTTCGAGAGGCATAGCGCCTATGAAGGGCTTACAGCCCATTCAGGAAACCATTGAAAAAATCGTTATGGGAAGGCCGGATGCCATGACCATGACAAAGGGAATCGCGGAACACTGCATGTGGCCCTTTGCCGGAAAGGTGGCCCTTTTGATGAAGGTATCAAACTATTCCCCGGTATCGCCTACCAGGGACACTATATTCGGGTCAGTGGATGAGGCGGTGCGGATGGGAGCGGATGCGGTTTCCATGGGAGCCATGACCCTGGGGGATTTCCAGGGAGAACAGTTTGCTGCCATCGGTAGATTTTCCGAGGAGTGTATGGCAAAGGGAATGCCGCTTATCGGTCATGTGTATCCCAAGGGAGAATCGGTTCCGGCGGACAAGCAGACCTCCTGGGAGAATATAGCATACTGTGTGAGAAGTGCCTGCGAGCTGGGCATGGATATTGTGAAAACAACGTATACAGGTGACCCGGATTCCATGGCCAGGGTGGTGTCGTGTGTTCCGTCCTCTTTCCGGATTGTGATTCAGGGAGGCGACAAATGCAGGACATTGGATGATTACCTGACCATGACAAGGGAAGCCATGGACTGCGGGGTAGGAGGCGTGACAATGGGAAGATTTGTCTGGGAATATGAAGACGTGACAGCCCTGGTTATTGCCCTGCGGTATATGATTCATAAGGGGTATACGGTAAAGCAGGCAAAGGAATTGCTGGCCCAGCTGGAGCATGATAAGAACTATGAGGATTTTTAAGACAGGGGAGACAGGATGAAGATTGTGGTATTGGATGGTTATACAGAGAATCCGGGAGATTTAAGCTGGGAGGGTCTTGAGGCGCTGGGAACATTGACTGTGTATGACAGGACTCCCGGCGACAAGGTGATAGAGAGGATCGCAGATGCACAGGCCGTATATACCAATAAGACGCCCATCACCGGTGAAACCATTGAGAAGTGCGCCAACATGAAGTTTATCGGAGTGCTGGCAACCGGTTATAATGTGATTGATATTAAGGCGGCCCGTTCTGCAAACGTAGTGGTTTCCAATATACCTTCCTACGGAACGGATGCAGTTGCCCAGTATGCTGTGGCGCTTTTGCTGGAGCTTTGCCATCATATCGGAGAACATTCGGATTGCGTGAAGGCCGGCGGGTGGAGCCGCAGCAGGGACTGGTGCTTTTGGAAGCATCCCCTGGTGGAGCTTGCAGGCAAGACATTTGGGGTCATCGGCTTTGGACGTATCGGTCAGAGGACCGCAAAAATAGCAGAGGCATTAGGAATGAAGATAGTAGCTTATGATGAACGGCCTGTGAAAGAGCTGGAAGGGGAAAATTTCAGATACGTTTCCCTGGATGAGCTTTTATCCATGTCGGATGTCATAAGCCTCCACTGTCCGCTGTTTCCGTCAACAGAAGGCATTATCAATAAAGATACCATTGCCAAAATGAAGGATGGAGTGAAAATCATCAATACCTCCAGAGGTCCCTTGATTGTGGAGCAGGATTTGCGGCAGGCCCTGGACAGCGGAAAGGTTAGCGGGGCAGCTGTGGATGTGGTGTCAGAGGAACCCATCAGAGAGGATAATCCTCTGCTGGGAGCCAAAAACAGTATTATCACTCCCCATATTGCATGGGCTCCCAGGGAGTCCAGACAGCGGCTTATGGATATTGCTGTCTCCAATTTAAAGGCATTTATGGAAGGAAATCCAGTCAATGTGGTGAGTTGAGGATATGCTGAAGGCTTCAGGTTTAAATTCACAGGATAACGTATGTTAAGTTTAAAACAGGGGATGGACGGCTGTCTGTTTAGGAGCTGTCCATCCCCTGTATTTGCTTTTTTACGCATGAAACATATATTGGCAGACAGAGGGCTGCTATTAATTAAGGAAGAAAGTCAAAAAATAGTCCTCCGCCAGTCAGGTTTTTCCTTTTTAGGGCGGTTATCTGCATCTTAGAAAATAGTGGCATGAATCAGGTGTTGTAAAGTAAGCTGGAATTTGGTACAATGTCAATGAGTGTTTCTAAAAATATTAGGAAATGTAAAAAAAGGTGTTGATATTTTTTGTGAAATCAAATATAGTATTAGTTAGACCAGAAATTGATGAGAAATTGACATTGATGATAGAATGAAAGCATGGCTTGAAATGGTAGTAAGGGAATAAAAGGAGGATATGGATCTTGTTAGAGATTAAGATAAATGAGTCAGAGAATGCCGCCAGGATTATAGTCGTAGGTGTGGGCGGCGCAGGAAATAATGCAGTTAACCGCATGATTGACGAAAACATTGCAGGGGTGGAGTTTATTGGCATTAACACTGATAAACAGGCCCTTCAGTTTTGTAAAGCCCCCACTGCCATGCAGATTGGAGAGAAGCTGACCAAGGGACTGGGAGCAGGTGCCAGGCCTGAGGTGGGAGAGAAAGCTGCTGAGGAGAGTTCAGAAGAGATTTCACAGGCCTTAAAGGGTGCTGATATGGTGTTTGTCACCTGCGGCATGGGCGGCGGAACCGGAACCGGAGCAGCTCCAGTGGTAGCCAAGATTGCAAAAGATATGGGGATTCTTACCGTAGGTGTGGTGACCAAGCCCTTCCGTTTCGAGGCCAAGACGCGTATGAGCAATGCCCTGTCAGGTATCGAACAGCTGAAGAACAGTGTCGATACCTTAATTGTGATTCCCAATGACAGGCTTCTTGAGATTGTGGACAGGCGTACCACCATGCCGGATGCACTTAAGAAAGCAGATGAGGTGCTTCAGCAGGCTGTTCAGGGCATTACGGATCTGATTAATGTTCCGGGTCTCATTAACCTGGATTTTGCTGATGTCCAGACCGTCATGATTGACAAGGGCATTGCGCATATCGGTATCGGCAAGGCCAAGGGAGATGATAAGGCCATTGAGGCGGTTAAGCAGGCTGTATCCAGTCCTCTGTTAGAGACTACCATTGAAGGCGCCAGCCATGTCATCATCAATATTTCCGGCGATATCAGCCTGATTGAGGCCAATGAGGCTGCCAGCTATGTTCAGGAACTGGCCGGTGATGAAGCTAACATTATCTTCGGCGCCATGTTTGATGAGAACGCTCAGGATGAGGCTACCATCACTGTTATTGCCACTGGTTTGGACGAGCATGGAGCCAATGCTTCCGTGGCAAAGGCCATGACTGGTTTTACCAGTTTTAAGACAAAGGTACCGGCAGCAGGAGCGCCCGCCGGACAGCAGGCACATGCGGCAGCACCTGAGGCAGCAGCAACAGCGTCTGCACCTTATACCAGCAGACCGGCATCCCAGGGATATTCGACCCACGGCTATAATCCGGCCGGAGGTAGCCAGGGATACACAGCGCCCAAGTATAACCCGAACCAGGGATATTCCGCAGGCGGCAGCCAGAATGCCGGCCAGAATCCTACCCCTGCTCCAAGCCAGCCTTTCAGACCGGCTACCAATAAGGAGATGCAGATTAATATTCCGGATTTCCTGAAGAATAAGAGATAAGTTTCAACCAGATTTGTATATGTTCCGGCTGCCATGAGGCAGCCGGTTTTTTGCTTTTAGTTATCCCTAATAAAAAAGAATGCCGGGACGGTATCTGCTAAAGTACGTTCCAACATTCATCATAGATTTATTTCTTTGTTATTCTTTGCTCTTTTCCTGCAAATCCAGCAGCAGGGCCACCAAATCATCCACTGCTTTTTTTGACCGTTCATTGAGCCTGCCATAGGAGACCATGAGGTCATTGCCAGACCCAGGGTCCGGCCGGCATGTGTTCTGAACAGGCTCTGTCTCCAGAAGGAAGCTGCCGGTAGTGTTCAGAATCCGGGCCAGCTGCTTCAGTTTAGCCACATCCGGCTGTCGTTTGCCTGTTTCGTATCCGCAGTAGGTGCTGGCTGTCAGGCCTAAGGCGTCCGCTACCTGCTGCTGCGTATACCCCATGGAAACCCTGGCTTTTTTCAGTTGTTCGGAAAATCCCATTATCACACCTCATTTCCGGGCCAACCTCTGGTTGGCGTATTGTCAATTTGTTGATAAAATACATTGACATACTGGCAATTCGCTGATATTATAAATATATATATTGGCAATACGCCAATATATAACAATACGCCACAGGATGGCAGTCTACTGCCGCTTGCCCAGACGCAGTTTCAGCGCTTTGACCGTGTCCAAAAGGAATAGCTGTTCATCCTCTGAGAGTTCCTTGGCAATATCATAGAGTTCCTCCAGCAGTTTTGCGCTTTGAAAGGCCTGGTTTCCGGATTCCATGTCTCCTGTGCCGTCGGTGAGCCATTCTTTATTAATGTTCAGTATCTGGCAGACTGCATTGATGACAATGGCCTGCGGTTCTGTCTTGTTTTTTTCCAGGTTGAAGATGACACCTCTGGATACGCCGATGGTCTGGGCAAGAGAATCCTGGGTATATCCCTTTTGTTTCCGCGCATAGTTGAGTCGTTCTCCCAATGTATTCATTTTTATCACCCCCGCAATCAGTATACAATGAGCAAAATTCATTGTCAATGATTTTTTGGCCGCTTAAGTGCAGGAAAAATATAGTATGTTTCATTGACAGTGAATTCCTTATCTGCTATAATTCATTAATAGAGCAAAAAGAAAGGAGGGATAACATTGACAATGCAAAAGGAAGAAGAACGGCAGAACAGGGTATTAATGGAAATCATTGACAACGCAAAGGAACTTCCGGTGGAAAGCCAGAACCTGCTGCTTATACTTGCCAGGGGAATGGTATTTACGCGTAACTGTATGATGCGGCAGAATGCTGCGGACCAGCCGCGTATGCCGCCGGACGAGCATTCTGCATGAATCATAAAACTATATAATGAAAAAGGAGAGATAAACGTATGAAAAAAAGACTTGTATCACTGTTTCTGGCATTGGCCATGACATGGGGGCTTACTGCCTGCGCAGGCGGTTCTTCTGCCCCGGCATCAGCAGCAGCCCCGGCATCAGCCGCTGACCCGGCAGCATCAGCCGATGCGGCTTCGGCCCAGGGGGAGGTAGAGGGTTCCAAGACGGATAACACAGGTACGGATGCCAAGGCCAGCTATACGCTGAATATCGGATCAGCCATGAGCTCCACCAACCCGTCCAGCATTGCCCTGCAGAGCTTTAAAAAGGCGGTGGAGGAGAGGACCGGCGGGGACCTGGCTGTAAACATATATACGGATTCGGCCCTGGGCGGTGAAGCTGACCTTTTGGAACAGGTTACATCCGGTACGGTAGAGGGAATGATGCAGATGGGAGCAGCCAACTGGGAGCCCTATAATTCGGAAGTAAACGTGGCCCTTCTGCCGTTCCTGTTTACATCCCTGGACAATGCCAGGCAAGCCTGGGCCGGTGAGTTCGGCCAGCAGTTCTGCGAAAAGCTTCTGGAGCCAACAGGCGTGACCATTCTGTCTGTGTGGGAGTCCGGCTACCGCCATATGACCAACAACACCAGGCCTATTCTGGCTCCTGCGGATATTGCGGGCATCAAGTTCCGCACCAATGAAAACAGCATGAAGGTCAAGATGTATGAGGCGGTTGGAGGATCGGCTGTTATTATGGCATTTTCCGATGTGTATACAGGCCTTCAGAACAAGACCATTGACGGCCAGGAAAATCCTCTGGCAAACATCTACACCTCATCCCTCCAGGATGTACAGACTTATTTGTCCCTGACCGGCCATATGTATGACGCTGCTCCTCTGGCAGTCAATACCGCATGGTTTGAAACCCTTCCGGAAGAGTACCAGACCATACTGTTTGAGGAGGCTGACAAGGCAAGGGAAGTGGACCTGCAGGAAAATGATGAGTCAAAATACCTGGAATTATTAAAAGAGGCAGGTATGGAAATCAATGAGGTGGATAAGGAAGCGTTCCAGGAGGCAATGTCAGGCATCTGGGAAGAGTTTGCTTCCCAGTACGAGGACGGACAGTATTGGATAGACCTTGCTACTTCCTTTAATAAGTAGGTATCCGCAAGTACCGGGGGACGGCCCGGCCGTGCCCCGGATTTGCCACAGAACAATATGAAAAAGGAGGTAAAAAATGGTCCTGAAATTAATAGACAAGGTAAAATTCCTTCTGCGCATTTTAAGCTGCGTCACGGTGTGTACCCTGACCATCATCATAGGAATACAGGTGGTGAACCGGTATGTGTTTGGAACTTCATTTACATGGGTGGAGGAGCTGGCAGGCATGGCCATGGTTTACATTACATATTTCGGCGCAGCCATGGCCACCATCAATAACAGCAACACGCGGATAGACTTTTTTATCCGCAAGCTCCCCGGACCTGTGTACCGCGGTTTTGAGATTCTGGATGACTGTATCTGTATTGCGTTTCTCCTGGTAATCTGCCGCTATGCGGCAAAGCTGGTGGGCACCAATCTCAATGCCCTTTCAGCAGCTATGAAGGTACCTCTTTCCGTCAATTATGTGGGTGTACTGAGCGGCTGTGTACTGATGATTATTTTTTATGTGCTGCGTCTCTGGATTGATGTGGAGAAGTTAAGGGGAAGAAACATGGATTATGTGGAGGAGGAGCTGAGTCGATAATGAATACTGGATTAATTGTTTTGTTTGTTGTGTTGGGAATCTGTCTGCTGATTGGACTGCCTGTGGCTTTTTCCATCGGCATCAGCTGTATGGCCCTGCTGACCGTCAATGGTTATCCGCCTCTGGATATCGTTGTCCAGCGCATGGCCAGCGGCGCCAAATCCTTTAATATGATGGCAATGCCTATGTTTATTTTTGCCGGTTCCCTGATGGTATACGGCAGTACGCCCCGCCTCATGCGGTTTGCCAACATGATGCTGCGGAAAATGCCGGGCGGACTGGGGGCCACGGCACTTGCAGCCTGCGGATTCTTCGGCGCGGTCTCAGGGTCCGGTGTGGCAAGCGCTGCGGCTATCGGCAAGATCATAGGACCTGAGATGCTGGAGCAGAAATACCCAAGGGGACTGACCGTGGGACTGATTGCGGCCGGAGGAACCATGGCATGCATCATTCCTCCAAGCATTGTAATGGTGGTCTATGCATCCTCCTCCGGAGCGTCGGTGGGAGATATGTTCCTGGCCGGCTTTGTGCCGGGATTTATCTGTATCCTTGCCCTTATCGGGCTCAATACCTTTTTTGCCGTAAAAAGGGGAAACAAGGAGAATGTTGAGAAAACAGATTATACGGCAAGGGAAAGGCTCAGGATTACAGGAGATGCCCTGCTTCCGCTTTTAATGCCTATTTTCGTGCTGGGCGGTGTGTTTTCAGGTATCTGTACCGCCACAGAGGCATCGGTGGTGGCTGTCATCTATTCCTTTATCCTGGCAGTGTTTGTGTACCGGGAACTGACGCTGCGGGAGTTTTATAAGGTGGCGGCGGAAAGCGTTGTCACCACAGGCGTTATCATGCTGATTATCTCGGTTGCCACGCCTTTCGGGTGGATTATGTCCATACAGAATGTGCCCACCCTGTTTGCGGGCTGGCTGCTGTCCATTACATCCAGTAAGTTTTTAATCATGGCATTCATATTCCTGCTTCTTTTGCTGCTGGGAACCTTCATGGAGACCATGTGCATCATTATTCTGGTGACGCCTATCCTTCTGCCCATTGCCCAGACTCTTGGAATGGGAGTGGTCCACTATGGAGTTTCCATGCTGATGGCGCTGATGGTAGGCTCCCTGACCCCGCCTCTTTCCGTTAACCTGTTTACATCCTGCAGGGTGCTGAATGTAAAGTATGACGAGGCGTTTCCGGATACCCTGTGGGTTATTCTGACTGTGACGGCCTGCGCCCTGCTCACCTTTGCGGTGCCGGGAATCACGGAGTTTCTGCCGGCCATCTTAAAGTAAGGAGAACCATATGGATATGGACAGAAAGAATATGCTGGAACGTGTGGTAAAAGCTGCCCGCAAAGCGTATATGAAAGGATTTGCCGCGGGCAGCGGCGGCAATGTGAGCATACGGATTCAGGGGCAGGTGTATATATCTCCAAGCGGAATCTGCCTGGGTGATTTGACGCAGGAGGACATGATAATGCTGGAGGCAGATGGTGTTGCGCCTCCCGCAGATATGTCGGATCCCGGCAGGCGGCGTCCCTCCAAGGAGGCCGGAATGCATCTGGCGTGCTACAGGAGCCGCCCGGACATCCTGTGCCTGTTTCATCTGCATTCCCCCTATTCCATTGCAGCTGCCTGCCGCAGGCAGGGAAACGGGAGTCCGGCCACGGGCATGCCTGCCTACACTCCGGGATATGCCATGCGTGTGGGAAGGATTCCTGTGGTTCCCTATTACCTTCCCGGAAGCCGGGAACTGGCCGAGGCTGTGTCTGACGTGATTTGCAGCCGGGACAGCCTTCTGCTGGCAAATCACGGCATGGTGGCTGCGGGAAAAAGCCCGGAGGCAGTGCTGGCCACTGCGGAGGAGATTGAGGAGAACGCGCATCTTACCATACTTTTGGGAGACCGGGGAATTCCCCTTGATGAAGAACAGACAGAGGCGCTGTTTCGGGCAGGAGGAACTGTATGATGCATAAGGACCTGTTATTGGGAATAGACGTAGGCACCACCGGAACAAAATGTTCGGTATATGATTTTAACGGAAAACGGGTGGCCTCTGCTTACCGGGAATATCCTATGCTCCATCCCCGGCCCGGATGGACCGAACAGGACCCTTCCCGGTGGTGGGACGCAGTGTGCTGCAACCTGCAGACCATATTTCAAAGCCAGGACATAGATAAAAACAGGATTGCGGCGGTGGGGACCAGCAGCACCAACGCAGTGTTTCTGGCGGACCGGCAGGGGCAGCCTTTGTGCAATGCCATCAGCCTCCATGACCAGAGAAGCGGTCCCCAGGTGGAATGGCTGAAGGAGAATATCGGAGAGGAGCGGATCCGCGCTCTGGCCGCAAACCGCATTGCCAACGGCTCCTTCAGCCTTCCGGCCCTGCGGTGGCTGGTTGAGAACCGGCCGGATTTGATAAAGGGAGCACATAAGCTGATGGTGCCCTGCGGTTATGTGATTCAAAAGTTCACAGGGGAGTTTACCATGAACCGGCCGCGCATGAGCCTGACCCTTATGGCGGATATCCGCACCGGCCAATGGGATACAGAGATTGCAGAACAGACAGGCCTGCCGGCCCGGCTGCTGCCGAGTCCCTGCGGTTCCGCTGAAATCGTGGGCACTGTGACCCAATGGGCGGCCTCCATGACAGGACTGGCTGCGGGAACGCCGGTTACAGGCGGCACCATTGACACGGTAGCGGCCACCATAGGGGCAGGCGCTGTGGATGAGGGGGATTTCGCCCTGACCATAGGCAGCAGCGGAAGGCTTTGCAGCATTGCGGGACAGCCTATGGAGGATCCAAGGCTGCTGAACCTGTACGGGGCCTATGACGGACAGTACATCATTGTCCAGTCCACCAACAATGCCTGTGTGTCCCTGCGCTGGTTCAGGGACACATTCGGAAGGGAGGCAGCCAGGCAGGCCCAGGCAGCCGGGTGCGGTATATACCCATATCTGGACCGTCTGGCGGACACTGCCCCGGCCGGGGCCGGAGGCCTTATATGGCTTCCTTATCTGGCCGGGGAGCAGAGCCCTGTCTGGGATACACGGGCCAGGGGCGTGTTTTATGGGGCCGGGCTGGAGACAGATTACCCATCCTTTATAAGGGCTGTCCTGGAGGGAGTGGCATTTTCACAGCGCCACTGTCTGGAAGTGGTCCTGGACCGGGCTGCCAGACCGGATATCATACCCCTTGGCGGCGGCGCGGCCAACAGCCCTCTGTGGTGCCGGATATTTGCCGATGTGCTGGGAATTCCTGTGGCCCGGCTCCGGTCCAATGAGACAGAGACCCTGGGCGATATCATCATCGCTGCCCAGGCTATGGGAATCCATGAGATTGCGCCGGACTTTGGAAAGGTGCTGGCAGCGGACGGCGAGGTGTTTTGGCCCGATGATGTCCGGGCTTGTGTATATGACAGACAGTACCGGGTTTACCGGGAACTGTACCAGGCGTTAAAGCCTGTATTCGCGGGAGGAGGAGAGCAATGAAATTATGTTATCAGGCAGCCACGCCCGACGTGGCCATAGCGGATTCAGTGACAGCGTACCAGGGGCCTCTGGCAAAAACCTTTGGGGACCTGGGCGCCCTGGGATACGACGGGGTAGAGCTGATGACCCTGAATCCGGGAAAGCTGGACTGGAGGGAAGTGAAGGAAACTGCTGAGGAAAACAATCTGTCCGTGGTGCTGGTGTGCACAGGCGAGATCTTCGGACAGCTGGGATTGAGCTATACACACCCCCACCGGTCCCTACGCCGGGAGGCCGTGGAGAGGACAAAGGAAATCATTGATTTTGCCGGTTACCTGGGGGCCAATGTCAATATAGGGAGGATACGCGGGCAGTACTGCAGGGAACTGGACAGGGAGGAAACCATTGAACTGGCTCAGAACGCGTTTACCGAGCTGGCTGACTATGCAGCCCCTAAAAATGTGGACATTGCCCTGGAGACAGTGACCATCATGCAGACCAACTTTATCAATACCCTGGCGGAGGGAGCTGCCATGGCAGACCGGGTGGGACGGCCTAATTTCCGGCTCATGATGGATATTTTTCACCTGAATCTGGAGGAAAAGGATTTGTATGAGGCCATCCGTACATACAGCAGTTACAACATTCACGTACATCTGGCTGACAATAACCGGCGCTATCCGGGCCAATGCGGCCTGGATTTTGAGAAGATTCTGACGGTCTTTCGGGAGTGCGGTTATGACGGCAATTACTGTACCGAGATATTCCAGCTTCCGTCCATGGAGGAAGCTGCCAGGGAATCCATCCGGTATCTGAGGCCCATTGCCGACCGGGTTTACGGCGGAAACACACACTGCAATGAAGCAGGCCGGAACAAGGATGGCAGAGGACGCAGCCGTAAGGAGGGGATGCAGATATGAGAGAGGAACGAAAGGAAACACTTCAAAAGCTGTGCCTTGTATTCCGCAACAAGCTGATTGATCTGCTGCACAGTGTCCAGACAGGCCATCCCGGGGGATCGCTGTCCTGCACGGAGATATTGACAGCACTTTACTATGAGCTGATGGATGTGGACCCCATGAACCCGGAAAAGGAGGACCGGGACCATCTGATACTGTCAAAGGGTCACGGGGCGCCCATGCTTTATCTTGTCCTGGCCCACAAGGGATTCTTTCCCCTGGCGGAGTTAAAGAACCTGCGCCAGACGGGAAGCATGCTCCAGGGCCATCCCTGCGTACATAAGACGCCTGGGGTGGAGCTTTCCACCGGACCGCTGGGACTGGGATTATCCGCAGGACTGGGAATGGCCCTGGGATCCAGGCTTAAAGGGTATGATTCCTACACATATGTAATCATGGGGGATGGGGAAATACAGGAAGGATGCGTATGGGAGGCAGCCTTGTCAGCGTCCAAATTCAAGGCGGACCATCTGATAGGTATTCTGGACAACAACGGGGTACAGTTGGACGGCACCCTGGAGGATATCATGCCCATGGGTGATATAAAGGCCAAATGGGAGGCGTTCGGATGGAATGTGATTCCCTGCGACGGCCATGATGTGGAGGACATATGCAGGGCCGTGGAGGAGGCTAAAATGACGGCAGACAAGCCATCCCTGATACTGGCAAAGACAGTGAAGGGAAAGGGCGTTTCCTTCATGGAGGGCAAAAATACCTGGCATGGAAAAGCCATTGGAGACCAGGAATACGTACAGGCAAAAGCAGAACTGGGAGGTGACCGGTAATGGGAGAGATGACAGCAATCCGCGATGCCTACGGAGCGGCGCTTAAAGAATTGGGGGAACAGGATGTAAGGATCGTGGGACTGGAGGCTGATGTGGCTTCCTCCACAAAAAGCGGTATATTTGGAAGTGCGTTTCCTGAGCGGTATTTTAATGTGGGAATCAGCGAGTTAAATATGGTGTCCATGGCGGCCGGACTTGCCAGGACCGGTTTCATTCCCTTTGTTAATACCTTTGCCGTGTTCCTGACCACCAGAGGTGCTGACCCGGTCCAGAGCCTCATTGCCTATGACAGCCTGAATGTAAAGCTGTGCGGCGCTTACTGCGGCCTGTCTGACTCCTATGACGGAGCCAGTCATCAGGCCATAACGGATATGGCATTTGTAAGATCCATACCGAACATGACAGTCATAGCCACGGCAGACGGGACGGAGACAAGAAAGGCTGTGTTTGCCATTGCAGAGCATCAGGGACCGGTTTATCTGCGCCTGAGCCGTGCGCCGGCTCCGGTGTTTTACGGGGACAATATGAGGTTTGAGATTGGAAAGGGTATCCGCGTCAGGGAGGGGAATGACGTGTCCATTATCACCACGGGAACGCTTCTGCACAACGCAATCCGGGCAGCCCTGCTCCTGGAGCAGGAGGGCATCCAGGCAGCGGTGGTGGACATGCATACGGTAAAGCCCATTGACCAAAATCTGATTCTGGAATGTGCAGAACAGACAGGAGCCATCGTGACAGCGGAGGAACACAGCATATACGGCGGCCTGGGCAGCGCAGTGGCAGAGGTGCTTGCAGAGCACTGTCCGGTTCCCATGGAGCGGATCGGCGCAGTGGATTTCGCCGAGTCAGGGGATTACGGCCAGCTCATGGAAAAGTACGGATATGGCCCGGAATCCATTGCGCAAAGATGTAGGGCCGTGATGCGGCGTAAGCAGGATAATGGGACGGGCAGGCTGCCTGAAAGGACACTGCGGCCCTTTGATATGCCCTGAGGCCCATTTGAACAGGAGGAATAAGAGAATGAAAGAACCAATCCAGAAATATTTCCAGGTAGGCACCATCCAGTGGATGACCCACCCGCCGGTCAGTTATCCGGTGTGCGATTCAGTCAGAACCATCTGCTGCGATCCGTATTTTGGGGCTTTGGAGATTACCCATATCCCGGACAGCGAGACCAGGGAAAGGGTGAAGAAAATGCTGGACCAATCCCATCTGCGGGTGTGCTACGGCGCCCAGCCGAACCTGCTGGGGAAGGGGCTGAATCCCAACCATCTGGAGGAGACGGAGCGGAGGACGGCGGAAGAAGAGCTGACCCGGGCTGTGGACGAGGCGGCGTATATGGGGGCCGGGGGTATCGCATTTTTGGCAGGAAAGTGGGAACCTGATTCCAGGGAACAGGCATATTCCCAGCTTTTAAAGACAACCAGGGCAGTGTGCACCCATGCCGCAAAAAAGGGCATGATGGTGGAGTTAGAGGTATTTGACTATGATATGGATAAGGCGGCGCTGATTGGTCCGGCGCCTCTGGCGGCCCGGTTTGCAGCCGATATGGGCATGACCCATCATAATTTTGGCCTGCTGGCGGACTTGTCCCATTTTCCCACCACCTATGAGACCTCCCGTTATGTGGTGAGGACCCTGCGCCCTTATATCACACATTTCCACATAGGAAACGCAGTGGTTAAGGAGGGCTGCGAGGCGTACGGGGATCAGCACCCCAGATTCGGATTCCCGGAGAGCGCCAACGATACGGAGCAGCTGACAGAATTTTTCAGGGTACTGAAGGAGGAAGGCTTTTTCAATGAAAAAGAGCCTTATGTGTTATCTCTTGAGGTCAAACCCTGGGGGGACGAGGACGGGGAAATTATACTGGCTGACACGAAGCGTGTGATTAACCGGGCATGGGCGATGGTGGAGGACTGATGGAGAGGATTAGCGCCAAATGGTACGCTGGGAAAATGGAAAGGATGAATCATATATGAGGATTGTGGTATTAGACGGATATACGGAAAATCCGGGGGATCTGAGCTGGAAGGGCCTGGAGGACCTGGGGGATCTGACGGTTTATGACAGGACGCCCAAGGACCGGGTGGTGGAACGCATTGGCCAGGCAGAGGCGGTGTATACAAATAAGACGCCCATAAGTGCCCGGACAATAGAGAGCTGCCCCAACCTGCGGTTTATCGGGGTATTGGCCACAGGCTATAATATTGTGGACATACGCGCAGCCGGAGATGCAGGGATCATTGTTTCCAACATTCCTTCCTACGGCACAGATGCAGTGGCCCAGTATGCCATTGCCCTGCTTCTGGAGCTGTGCCACCATGTGGGCTTCCATTCTGACTGTGTAAGGGCAGGCGAATGGACCCGCTCCAGGGACTGGTGTTTCTGGAAGTACCCGCTGACAGAGCTTGCGGGAAAGACCATGGGAATCATCGGATTCGGGCGCATAGGAAGGCGCACTGCTGTCATTGCCCAGGCTCTGGGAATGAAGGTGCTGGCCTTTGACCGGTATCAGGATAAAGGTCTGGAGACGGACAGCTGCCGATACGCAGACCTGGAAGAGCTGCTGTCCGGCTCTGATGTAATCAGCCTGCACTGCCCTCTGTTTCCTGAAACAGAGAAAATCATCAACCGCCGCACCATTGAAAAGATGAAGGATGGGGTTCTGATTATCAACACCTCCAGAGGACAGCTGGTGGAGGAAGCCGACCTGAGGGAGGGACTTGACAGCGGTAAGATAGGAGGCGCTGCGGTGGATGTGGTTTCCGCAGAACCCATACAGGAGGATAATCCTCTTTTGGGCGCGGAAAATATACTGATTACGCCTCATATCGCCTGGGCGCCCAGGGAATCCAGACAAAGGCTCATGGATATAGCAGTGGAAAACCTGAGCCGGTTTATGTCAGGCACGCCTCAGAATGTGGTGAATGAACCATGAAACAGGTTATGTGAATAGAGGCTGTTGTAAACACAGGCTATTATAAGAACAGCACAATCAAATAGAGACGCGTACAGCCGGAACGCTGCCGCCACACCGTGTATGGATGTGGCGGCGGCGTTCCGGCTTTTTGTAAAAACACCATATTTAGTATGAAACTCGAATTTTGTCGATAAATATTGTACCTGTTATCGGTTATTTCGACAACATCCGCGCTTTGAAACCGCTATAATGGCTTTCAGAAAGTTTGCCAGGGAGGTGAGGCCGGACTGAGTGGTTTATACAGTATACATAGATGTGGTATTCGCGGTCAATACCATAATGGACATGATGGTTCTGACCATCTTAAACAGAGTTTTATCCTACAGGACCACAAAGCGGCGTATTCTGGCCGGAGCTGTCATCGGCGGTATATGGTCCTGTGTGGTGAGCCTGGTTCCCGGTCTTCCGGCCGCAGTGGAGATATTGGGAACGTATGTAGCGGTGAGCAGCCTGATGGCCGTAGCTGCCTATCACCTGAAAAGCCCTAGAGAGGTAATTAAATCCGTGGCAGGTATCTACCTTGTATCGGTTGTTCTTGGAGGTGTGATGCTGGTGCTCTATGAACACACCAGGGCTGGGTATTACGCATGGCTTTTGGTGGAGTCCGGACATGGAAGAAGGATTCCCGTCATGGGCTGGATTTTAATGATTGCAGGGGCAGCCGCAGCCTGCTATGGATTTTCAGGGGGGATAAAGGAATTAATCCGTACCATGGCCCACAGGAAGGATTTATGCAGGGTTACCATGATTTACGGCGAAAAGAAAGAGACAGTTACAGGGCTTATAGACACGGGCAACAGGCTGAGGGAGCCTGTGAGCAGCCAGCCGGTCCATGTGGCGGCGGCCGGTATCATGAAGCAGCTGTGTCCGTCGGTAAAGGGTGTGGTCTATGTGCCGTACCAGTCCGTGGGAACCAGCCGCGGAATTCTGCCGGCCGTGTACATAGACCGGATGGAGATAGAGCAGGAGGGCGGCAGGTACAGCCTTGAGAAGCCCCTCATTGCCATTACGAAGCAGGAGCTTTCTCCCTCAGGGGAGTATCAAATCCTGATACAGAAAAGCGACTAAGGAACTTGAATAACACACAACGTACAGGAGGACATTTCCATGATTATAAAAGTATCCATACCAAACCGTTTCCAGTTAAAGACCATCCCCAGCTTCAGGACCGTACTGATGCCCAGGCAGGGGGAGGTGCATTATATAGGAGGCGCCGATATACTGCCTGCCCCTCTGGAAACAGAGGAAGAGGGCCGGATGATAAGTCTTTTGGGAAGCGAGGATGACAAGGAGGCCAGGGCGGCCCTGATTGAGCACAACCTGAGGCTGGTAGTCTACATAGCGAAGAAATTCGACAACACCAGCGTGGGGGTGGAGGATTTAATTTCCATCGGAACCATCGGACTCATCAAAGCCATCAATACCTTTAAGCCGGATAAGAACATCAAGCTGGCCACCTATGCTTCCAGATGCATTGAGAATGAGATTCTCATGTATCTCAGAAGGAATAATAAGACACGTCTGGAAGTGTCCATAGATGAACCTCTGAATGTGGATTGGGATGGAAATGAACTTCTGCTGTCGGATATTCTTGGAACGGATGAGGATGTGATTTATCACGATATCGAGGATGAGATAGAAAAAAGCCTTCTCAACAACGCAATCAGCCGCCTAAACCCCAGGGAACGCAAAATCGTGGAGCTGCGGTACGGCCTTACAAACGAGGACGGGGAGGAAATGACCCAGAAGGAAGTGGCCGACCTGCTGGGAATCTCCCAGTCCTATATATCCAGACTGGAAAAGAAAATCATGAAACGGCTAAAAAAAGAAATTGTCAGATTTGAATAGGCATGGAAAGTCAGCAGAAAGAGCTGGCTTTTTTGCTGTCTTAAGGCTTGTCTAACAGAGGAAAATGCGGTACATTGTTATCAGGAATATGATTTGATATACAAGGCTTTCCATATCTTAAAGATGCGTATGGGGAGAGCCGGCCAAGGGGGTAGGAGAGGCATGTCCGCAGCACAGGTGGGAGAAAGGCTCTGTTTCAGGCTGAGTGAACAGGAGTATAAAGGATTCCTCAGATGGTATAAGAAAGACTTTCTGAAGGAAAAGGACCTGGGAAGGGTCCGGCCGGATTTTATGAATCTGAAGGAAGACTGCTGTATCACCATGGAGAATGAGGTGATCCGCATACAGACCGGGAATACGGATATATGGCTGCTGTATTCTGCGCTGACAGAGGTTCATAGGAAGGAAGGCCTGATTCTGTTTTTCGGGCAGAAGGAATTCTGGGCCATACCGGAGCGGGTCCTGGGAGGGGATCTGGAGGCGCAGGAATGGTTCAGATGCCTGAACACAAAATGTTTGGAGAACAGGGATGGCCGAATTCCCATGGGGGATGTGGAGGAAGCCTGCCGCAGAAGAACCGTCCCATTCTGCTGTTACACCAGGAGCGTGGACCAGATAGCAGATGCATGCAGGGCATTGGGCCTGCCTTGGAGAAATGTGCAGAAGCTGAGGAAGGCGGCATTGTTCCCGTACCGGTATGTGGGTTTGCAGCTGCTGGCACTGGAAGAGGACGGTATCTGTGAATATGGAGAACGGTCCGTGGTCAGACATGCCTATGGGGATTTTGAGAAGGCGGTTTATACGCCGGAATATGTTTATCTGATGAAAGGACGGGGCGGGGCGGTCATGATTCCCGTGGAGCCGTTAGCACAAATAGGCGGCATTAAGATGCTGTTTCAGATATGCAATGAGAGAGGAAGCGGGAAGCCTCTGAGCCTGAAGCAAAAAAAGGTACATGTGCCGGCAGGAAAATGGGGGACAGGCAGAAGGTTACTGGCAGCGGCCGCAGCGGCGGCGGCATTGGGACTGGCGGCGTGGGGAGCAGGGAGTGGTGAAAGCACAGGAACAACGGGAAGCACAGGAACAGCGGGAAGTACAGGAACAACGGGAGGCACAGGAACAACGGGAAGCACAGAGACAGCGGAGGGCAGCGTACAGGCCCGGATGGCAATGGCAGAGGTGTCTGAAGAGGGAACGGCGGATTCGGGGGAAAACGCAAGTCAGACAGCGGAACATGGAAATAAAGCAGCAGACAAAATACAGGACGGTATTATGATTACTGTTCCCGATGATACGGTTTTTGACCAGGTGGGGTCAGACGGAACCTATGTATCATCCTCCCTTTATTATAAAATCCGGCTTCCGCAGGAGGAGTGGACCCAGCAGGGAAACCGTGATTTCGGGGACGTCCTGGTCTCGGAATGGGGGAGTATTCTGGTCCGGGGATACAGGGAGCAGCCGCAGTTTTTTGCAATAGCGGGAATAGATACCCCCAGGACAAAGGCGGATTACATCCGAAGGATGGAGAGCGGAGCAGCTGTTAAGGACGATTCCATGCCGGAGGTGCTGGAGTATACATACAGAAGGGTGAAGGGAGACGAGATTGTCCAAAAGGAGATACGGTATAAGGCCGAGGAGAATACAGGACAGATATACGGTGGGGGTGAATACGGGGAAGGGGCATACCGATATAGCGTAGAGCTCAGTGTGCTGGGACCGGAGTATTTTTACACGGTAACGGTACGTCTCAGGGAAGAAACGCCGGAATCCATAGGAGAAGCCAGGCGGGCTCTTGATTCCTTCCGGATTTTGGATACGTCTGCGGGTATCTGCAAAAAGATGGAGGACGAGGTATTTCACGGCTATTACGGCAAAAACTATGTTATGACAAACTGTCTGGTCCTTCTGGAGGAGGACTTAAGCCCGGAGGAAATCGGTGACTGCCTGGAGTTGGTGAAGAAGATTGACACAGGCTTTTTTGGGGTAAAAAGCGGGGATGCGCTGGCGGCCCGGACAAAGGACAGCCCCTGGCTGGGCATAGACAGCCAGAGTCTCCAGGAAAACTGCACCATGGAGAATGCCAGGAAGGTGTCAAAAATATTCAAGTCGGATGTCATTCTCTATGACGAATTTGACGGAGATCTGCTGATGGTTGCCTACAGCGACAAACATCAAAAGCATGTGTACCAGAGGGCGACATCATTTAATAAGGAAATCCTGGAATCAGAGTTTGGATGTTACGGAAAAGAGCAGGAGTTTCCTGAGGACATACTTAAATATACGGACCTGACCAGAGAAGAGGCGGAGGCCATATGGACAGACCCGGACGCTGTATTCCAAATGGACAAATGGTATGAAATCACCAGCCATATGACGAAGATGCCTGTTCCGGAAGAATTCATCGGCATAAGGGACTATAAAGAGTTTAAGGATGGCTTTGAAATCATCCGCAGATAACAGGAGAGGCAGAAAAGAGAGTAAAACAGGAATGCCCGGAAAAGGCCGCATCCACAGGCTGGATGTCCCTTTCCGGGCGTTTCTGTTGTTGTTATTTGAGCTGAACCATGTTATCCCTGATGCGGAATGTACCGAAGCTGCGGATAAAGCTGGAAATGCGGCTGAAACCATACTGCTTCACGTCAAAGGAAGGGTATGTCTTTTTCAGCTCATCGTGTATGATGCTCAGATTATCCACATGTCCGTTATATCCCTTGATGATGCGGATGATTTCCTTTTCAATCTCAGTCTTGGAGATGCTGGCGCTCTTTTCCTGGACAAAATAACCGCCGTGGAGCTTGACCACCTGAAAGTCGTTGTTGTTCAGGCTTTCCAAAAAGGTGGAGAGCTTGGAGTAGCCGTAGTTCCTGACATCAAAATCTGAAAAGCGCTTTGTAAGGAAGTTACCCACCTTTGCAAGGATAATGGGCTGGTTCTGGCTGTTATTTTCAATGAGGAGCTTGGTGATGGCCTTCTGGATTTCATCTATGTTGGTAATGGTCTTCTGGTTTTCGATGACCGATGTCTCCGGTGCATCGTCAGAGGATATGATCTCCAGCAATTTAAACGTATCGCAGGCTGCACGGAAGGGCTTGGGGGTTTTCTGCTCCCCAATTCCCATGACAAACATCCCTGCCTCCCTCAGGCGCTGGGCCAGCTTGGTAAAATCCGAATCGCTGGAAACCAGGCAGAAACCATCTACATTTCCGGAATATAGGATGTCCATTGCATCAATAATCATGGCTGAATCAGTGGCGTTCTTTCCGGTGGTGTAGCTGTACTGCTGGATGGGATTTACGGACCAGTCCAGAAGCACATTCTTCCAGCTGCGCTTTTCGTTATCTGTCCAGTCGCCGTAAATGCGTTTGTAGGTGGCGATTCCCACATCCGAAACTTCGTCCAAAATGTATTTGATATACTTGGGGGAGACATTGTCTGCATCAATCAATACTGCAAATCTGCGTTCATTTTGTTCCATAGATATGTTCACTTTCTGTTGGCATATGTTTCAAACAAGCACTAACATGAATAGTTTAACACATCTGCTGAAAGGCTTCAAGGGTCAGCTTAAATAGGACTTCATACTTTTCAGCGCATTTTTTTCAAGGCGGCTCACCTGGGCCTGGCTGATATGGATTTCCTGGGCAACCTCGGTCTGGGTTTTTCCTTCAAAGAAACGCATGTCAATGATATGGCGCTCCCGCTCCGGCAGCCGCTTCATGGCCTCCACCAGAGATAAATCCTCCACCCAGTTTTCCTCCAGGTTCTTTTTGTCACTAATTTGGTCCATCACAAAAAGAGGGTCCCCGCCATCCGTATAAACCGGCTCATACAGGCTGACAGGAGTCTGTATGGCATCCAGTGCATAGGTGATGTCTTCCTTTGAAACACCTATTTCCTGTGCGATTTCCATGAGAGTGGGTTCCTTGGAATTGGTTCTGGTAAGCTGCTCCCTGGCATAGAGGGCCTTATAGGCAGTATCCCTCAGGGAACGGCTGACCCGGATGGAATTATTGTCCCTCAGATATCTGCGCACTTCTCCCAGTATCATAGGCACTGCATAAGTGGAAAATTTGACATTCTGAGTGATGTCAAAATTGTCGATGGCCTTGATTAGGCCGATGCATCCAATCTGGAACAGGTCGTCGATGTTTTCCTGGCTGTTTGAAAAGCGCTGGATTACGCTGAGTACCAGGCGCAGGTTCCCTTTGATATACTGCTCCCTGGCCTCCTTGTCACCGTCCAGTATTCTTTGAAACAGTTCCTCTTTCTCTTCATTGCTCAGTAAAGGCAGTTTGGCGGTATTGACTCCGCATATCTCAACTTTGTAGCCCGACATAATCCTTACCTCCGTTATAATGCCATACGCCCTGACATGAAAAAATTCAGGGCTGTACTGGATGAATCTGCTATAACGAAATGATGTACGGATTCCAGCTGTTTTATACGGTTTGGGGGGAGAAAAAGATTTCCATTTTTTTCTGGTTTGTGTGGAATGCAGGGAAATGCGGACACACATATTATAAAAAAATGAATAAAATAACGTAAAAATAAAAAAAGTGACCAATTACAGCTTGAAATAACGCTTTACGTAACGCTTTGTATGCTATTATGTAACTATAGTGAAGGAAAATGGCTTCTGGTTACAATTCAAAATACATAAATAATTTATAAAAAACATGAAAATGTAACCAAAGTGTAATCATTTATGATATGATATTGTTAAGATGAATCGTGAAGCAGCTGCACCTGATTGGCAGGGGAGTTTATGAAAAAGGAGAACTATTATGGAAAGACGGAGAAGTTCCGGTACAATAACGAAATCCATGTATTACAGCCAGAAAAGGATTCTGGCATTTTTGCTGACAGCAGCCATGGTTTTCACGAATTTGGGCACCGGTCTGAATGTATCCTATGCCGGTACGGCGGACCAGGTTACGTTCCAGATGAAAGGCGCGGATTTGGTAGCTGCCGTGGAGGAGGCCATTGAAAGCGGCCATGAGATAACGGCAGATGATTTAGGCTTTACCAATGGCAGGACGGCAGAATTTGAAAAGGTATTTTTCGGTACGAAGGGTGCCGTGTATGAGGTATATCCGGAGATGGAAGGAAGCAGCATGGAAGCGGAGCTGCGTGTATTTGTGCGCCTTCCGGAGGATGCCGGCGATATGTATATGGTAACCGGGGACGAGGAAATCATCCTGCTTTATGTGAATAACGGGGAGGAGACCATCAGCTGCACCACGGAAATCACACGGATGGATGACGGTGTAGAAAAGGTCAAAAAGACAAAGCGCGTCACCATCAGGAGTTATGAGGATGCATTTGGCGATGAGGAAGTAGATATCATATCAAAGCCAGCCCAGGAGGAGACAGAAGCCTCCGAATCTGAGACATCGGTTGAAAGCGGCGCCGACGGCACCGGGGAGTCAACTCTGCCGGAGGAAAGCGCAGATGGCAGCGGAAGCGGCGAAAACAGTGGAAACAGCGGCCAAGATGCCAGCGAAAACAGCAGTGAAAGCAGCGGCGAAAACCAGGAAGAAATATCACGGCCTGAGGACGGGTCTCTTGGTTCGGCCGGCAATACAGACCACGGTTCAGACGGCAATGCAGATCACAGTACAGCTGATACAGAAGCCGTGCCGCCGGACGATGCTCAGGGAACAGATACTGAGAAAGACAATGCTGCCGATACAAAGGCAGAGGTACCGGAAAAGAACAGCGGGTCTGGTTCTGATGAGAAGCCGGAAAAGGATATTGCGGACCAGGATAAGGACACCCAGAAGCAGGAGGACAGGGAAGAAAAGTCAAATAAGGATGAGGATAAGAAAGAAGAGGGCGCTGTGCCGGCAGCTGCCATTTCCCGTCATGATGCCCCGGTTGTATCTGAGAAAGAGGAGGGCAGTCCGGCAGATTCCGCCGATGTAAAGGAAAACGTGCCGGAGAAGGAAGAAGCCTCCAATGAGAAGGAGACTGAGCCCAGGGAGAAAGAGGAGCATAAGGAAGTAAAGGAGACAGAAGAAGCAGCTGAGACAGGGAAAGAAAAAGAGACAGAGACGGTAAAAGAAACAGAGAAGCCTTCTGCGGAAGAGACCAGGGAACCGGCTGCCCCAACAACGGAAGTGAATGTGCCGGATACAGACGAAGTGCAGACTACAAAAGCGGATGATGAGGGAAGCGCACCTGAGAGTACGCAGGCAGCGGACAGCACGGCCGGAAGCAGCGAGCCATCTTTCGATTCAGCGGAAACATCAACAGCACCGTCCGCAGATGCCTCACTTCCTTCAGAGTCAGAGCAGGAGACCGCTCCGGAACCTGTGCCGGAGGATGATACTAAGAAGGCCAGCACCTCTGATTTGGCTGGCATGGGGTATTGTTCCACAGCCAAGGTTTACACCACAAGCCTGAACCAGTTAAAGGCATTGGAGGATTTTGACGGTTATAAGGTGACATACACCAGTTTCCCTGAGGCCAGTGCCCGGATTATGGAGGGGACAAGAGGCGTGAAGGAAGGCGAAAGCCTGACCTTTGGCGTCAAGACCCAGTTGGGATATACAATTGACAATGTGACTGCCAATGATGAGGATTTGGAAGCAGACTCGGTTACGGATGAGCTGGACGGATCACAGACAGCATGGTATACCATATCCGAGGTTTATGAGGAGCAGAACATACAGGTATACACCCTGGAGACATTGGAACATCCTGCTTTTGACAAGTCAGTGGAGGTCAATGGGGTTACAATCAGGATAACTGCTCCCGAAGGAGTGCTGCCTGCCGACACGCAGATACAGGCAGAGGAGATAACAGAGCAGGTGGAATCAGCGCTGACGGAAAAAGTGGATGCTGAGTCTGATGACGGAACAGTGGTCAGCACCATCATTGCATATGACATCAACCTTATGTATGACGGCGTGAAATTAGATAACAGCTGGGCCGAGGACGGCAGCAATCTTGTTACGGTATCCTTTAGCGGAGAGCGGATTGAGAAGGCCAGCATGGAGGCGGACCAGATTGAAATTCTCCATCTGGAGACGCCTACCCAGGAGGTCCAGGCCGTATCTGCAAAGGCGGAGCTGGAAGGCAGCGGGGAAACAGAAGCCGTAGCCCAGGTGCCTGTGCTGGATGGCATTTCAGCAGACGATATTGCGGTTGACAGCGAGGGACGCCAGGAACTGGATGTGAGCGGAAGCGCGTCCGTTGGACAGATTCATTTCCAGACTGACCATTTCTCGGCATTTACGGCTATATTTAAGACCTCACCTTATCTGGTGATTGCCAATGAATTGCAGGAAGGCAGTGAAGGTGCTGAAAAAGTCGAATACACCTATAAAGTCAGCATCACAGACAGCAGGAAGAATAAGAATGAGAAGCTCTATCTGCTGACAGGAGATGGTGGGGCTGAGGAATATAATACAACCGCTGTAACAGAAGGCGACACCAATACCTATACCTTCAATCTAAAACCCAACGGAAAGATGAAGATAGGGAATGTAGGGCCGTCAGCTGAATACAGGGTAGTCCAGACGATAGAGGATACTTATAACGAGTTTAGAGGGGTAACGGAAACAGCTAGAACAAAAATTGATTGGATTGAAACAGACATTGACCTCGGCACGGAGGGAGAGGGAGAAAGCTTCCCCTATGGTTATGGTTCTAACAATCAATATGGTTCGCTGATGGAGCGGGCCGCCGTATTAATGAGAGCATATACAAAGTGCAGGGAATACGATGAGACTCCGGGGAGAAAAGACCGGTTTGAGCAACGGCGGGCTTTATTGGGAATTTCGAATAATAACGTAACCAATGATAGCATTATAGCGAAGCTGTTAGAAGACCATTATGGTACTTCTAAGTGGCCTTTGGCATCGGAAGAAGGATTTGGCGATTTGGCCGGCATCGTAAGTGAAAGACTGGAAAAAGACAATGTCCCAAATAACAAGCGGCCAAAGAATTTATACCTGCATATATACTTCAGAACAGTAGACAGCACAGAAAATATGGAAATCATACCATATTTAACGGGAAGTGACGCTTTGAAGGACTGGAATGCGTACGCGGCCTTTGACAGCCAGGAGGGTATGTGGTACCAGTATTTAAAAGCATATCCAGTTAGCACAACCTATATGATTTCCAGTCTGCATGCAGGAGGGAATGTGAATACCCCTAAAACCATGCATATGCTGATGGAAGAAGACAGCGGCAACTGGCATGCAATGTGCCCGGGAGAAGTACCGGATATAGGAGATCCGATTATGCAGCCGGCTGTGGACGGTGTCATTTCCAAATTTGGCACCGCATATCAAATAGAGTATACATTTAAAAATTATTACTATAATAGTACTTCCGCAGGTGACGGCTCCACAGACACTGGTTCCACAGACAATGATTCCTCAGGAAATGATTCCTCAGAAAAACCAGATAACGATTCAAACAACGGTAATGGAAATGAATCGGGCGGAGTGTCCGGGAACGACACAGCGGATACAGATACCCCAGGTTCATCCGCCGGCGGCACAACGAATACGTCCCAAGGCTCTGAGGGTTCCGGCAGTTCAGGCGGAGGAACCACCACAACGTCCGGCGGCACAGGCAGATATCAGGGGACTGATGCCCAGAGCGGTCCAGGCGCGCAGCAGAATGTGATTGAATCCTCACAGGTTCCCCTTGCATCCCTTCCAGCGGATGCATCGGCAGCATTCAGCCAGTCAATGGCCATCATAGACGATGGGGAGATACCGTTAGCTGCCATACCGAAGACAGGTGACAGGGGAAGCAGTGCCCATGAGTTATCGTTCATTCTTTCGGGGATGCTGATGGCCGTATATTTGGTCCTTGGAAAGAAAAAGAAGGAATCCTAAAATTGCAACGGAAAATTGAGAAAATTATATAAGGACGCTGTCTTATGATGGAGTTTCAGGCTCAGATTTCATGCCTGAATCACACATCATAGGACAGCGTCCTTTGCTGTTTATGGATATGAAGTTCCCGTGCAGGTCATATGATGTCATCTATCCATGGTCACAAGGGTCCAGCGGTTATTCTGACGCATGATGAAACATGGTTTATTTACTCGGTATCTGTAATAGGCTTCCGCCAGTGTCTGGATAATCCTGTATTTCATTATGGTGGTACAGATTGGATAGATCGTCATATTATGTAAGTGCTCCTTTCAAGGGTGATATTATATTTTATTCGGCATGTCCTGAAATATGACTGCTGATTTGGAGGGCTGGTGCGTCTTGGTGTCTTTATGCGGGACGGAACACGCTATTTCTTCTATTGATATACGAAATGAAATACATGTGCCCATTCCCTTTTTGCTGAGTATCTTAAGTCCGGCGCATTCCCCATAGCGCATGATGAGGCGGCTGTTTACGTTGGTAAGGCCGATATTCTCGCTGCCCGGATTGGCTATCTTTTCATACAGTTTTTGGATATCTGCTTTTTCCATGCCCACCCCGGAGTCAATGACAGAAAAAATCAGGTGTCCGCCCCTTCTCACAATGCGCAGCTTGATAAAGCCTGAGCCTTCCAGGGGCTTGATGCCGTGGTACAGGCTGTTTTCAATCAGAGGCTGGAGAATCAGGCGCATGATGGGGATGCTCTCCAGCTCCTTTTCGTATTCATAATAGAGGATGTATTTATCCTCATAGCGGTACCGCTGAATACTGTCGTATTTTTTCAGATAATCAATTTCATCCTTTAGGGTCACCATGGAATGAGGATTCTGGAGGGAATATTTAAGGATATCGGACAGTGCCTCAATCATCTGGTTTACCGCAGTGGGCTTATGTGTATATTCCATTGCCTTGAAATCCAGGGTCTGCAGGGTGTTGAACAGAAAATGGGGATTAATCTGCAGCTGAAGGGCTGTCATCTCTGCCAGCTTCTGTTCCTGCTCCTTCAGAGCCAGCTGGCTGCGAAGGAAGGTCTGGTTCAGAAAGAGCTGAACCAGGTTGTTAAGGATTATATCGTATTCATCTTTGATGAACGCGGGCTTTTTAGGGTTAAATACACCACGCTCCGCATCCGAGAACACTTCAACGAAATAATCAATCTGTTGAAAATTCTTTTTGGTAATGGTATAAGCAATCCACAGGGAGGTGGAAATCACTGCTGCCAGGACCATCAGAAACTGCAGCAGCAGGGTGTAAAGGGCCTGATAGTAGTTGGAGTGGCTGATGCAGGCTGCGATATAAGTCCCGCAGTCAGCCGGAATGATTCTCACATAGTATTTTCCACGGCTTAAGTCTACCCACCCGCGGTAGGCGTCGTCCGGTGACTGTTCCAAGCGGCTGACCAATAAATCCTTATCCTCCGGGGACAGCTGGGCGGTTTGGGCGCCTCCCTGGAGCAGGAAATTCCCGTCCTTATCCAGAATAAAGAAACGGTCCAGCTGGGAACTGGTATTGATAAGCTGTTTTAACTGTTCCTCATATATGTTTACCATAACCACGCCCTTAAACATGCTCAGCTTTTTAAAGTAGGTAAGGACAGGGACTGGCTGCGTGTAGGAGTACTGGTGCATTTCCCTGCGTTCCAGCCATTCGTCCTCATCAGAGTGGTCATAGGAATCCTTCCAGCTCAGGTCTGAAAACTGTGACAGCCGTGTAGTCCCTCCTGTGTCAGAGGTGAGAATGGAATCATACCCATCCAGGTAATAGTACACAGAGGCAATATAGGGGGCGTTGTTGGTCAGTGAATTAAAGTTGGAAAGGATGGTGTTGGTCAGAATCACGTCCAGATAGCCAATCTGCTTATGGGAGATAAATCCCCGCAGGGAGATGGACAGCCTGGGATTCCTGGCCAGGATATCGTACTGGGTGGCGGCGCTGTCCAGGACCAGGGAGTAGTTATCCCTTACGGCCTGGGCTGCTGTCTCGGCGTCCTCACGGATTTCACGCTGTTTACCCTGAAAGACAAAGGCCAGGAATACCAGGAATACGGTGAGGATGGGTATGGCTATGATGGCTGAATAATATAAAAAGCTTTTTATGAAATTGCGTTTTCTCATGGTTTTCAGTTCCTTCTTGGGGTGTTCCGGGTAGGGAAAGCCAGACCACATCATAGCTGCGGTTCAGGACGGCCGCCGCAATTGCGGTACTGGGTTGGCGTCATATTGAAATACTGGTGGAATGCCCGGGAAAAATTTTTGGGATTGTCATAGCCTACCCGGTAGGCAATCTCATATTGCTTGTAACCGATATCCCTCAGCATGCGGGCCGCATTTTCCATCCGGGTCTTTAACAGATAATCGGAGAAGCTGGTATCCGAGTGCTCCTTCATGATTTTGGACAGGTAATTAGGGCTTAAGGACACCAGCCTGGCAGCCTGTTCCAGGGTAGCGTCCTGGTAGCTGGTGTCCAGATAGTTTTTTACCGTACTGATAATTTTTTCATAGTAGCTCAGGCTTTCACAGACCTCCGGCATGTCCTGGCCCTGTTCACTGTCCAGCAGTTCCTTTACCCGGGTCAGGCAGTCTGCCAGGTCCTCATATTTTACTGGTTTTAACAGGTAATCAAAGACGCCGTTGCGCAGGGCTTTCCGCACATAATCAAAATCCTGGTAACCGCTGAAAAATATGATTTTTATTTTTTTACGGGACAGCAGGCGTTCCGACAGCTCCAGTCCGTCCATGAGAGGCATACGGATGTCGGAGAGAATCAGGTCTACCGGGCTTGACAGGGCAAAGTCATAGGCATCCCTGCCGTTGGAAAATGAGCCGGTAATCTCAAAACCCAGCTGGTTCCATGGAAAGAGATTGGCCAGTCCGCTCCGTATCTTGGCTTCGTCGTCTGCAATGATTACTTGGTACATAGGTGGGCCCCTTTCTTGAAAAATACTGCCTTTATTATATATAAAAGAGAGAAAAAAATCATCTGAAAACTGGATCCGGGACAAAGGATTCCCAATAATGAATAAATATTGTAAAAAATGATACTTTCTCCGGTATTTGATTAAGGAAAGATACCATTTTCGTAAGTATGGTTTCTTAACAAGACGGCAAAAGTACAGTACAATAGGGACAGTTGAAAAATGGGAGGTAATTAGTAATGAGAAAAGCAAGACAAATAACAGGCCTTTTGATGGCTGGTATTATGGCTTCCGCCGTATTGGCCGGATGTACCAATGAACCGGCTCCTTCATCCACATCCCAGGCTGAAGCCGGGAAGGACAGTGCAGCAGGCAGCGGCGCACCGGCCGCCTCAGGCGACCAGATTACGCTCCGCTTTATGTGGTGGGGCGGAGATGAGAGAAATGAGGCAACTCTGGCTGTCATCGACCAGTATCAGAAGCTGCATCCTGAGGTACGGATTGAGGCGGAAATGAATTCTGACCAGGGATATATTGACAAGGTATCCACCATGCTGGCCAACGGCACGGCTCCGGACATCCTTCAGCAGAACGTGGACTCTCTGCCTGACTTTGTGTCCAGAGGAGACTTTTTTGTAGATTTCTACGAGTACAAGGATACGTTTGACACCTCCGGCTTTGACGAGACATTCATCAGCCAGTTCGGCACCTTTGACGGAAAGCTTCTGGCCCTGCCTACCGGTATGTCATGTCTGGCAACCGTGGCCAATAGAAATGCGGCTGAAACCTGCGGCGTGGACCTGACAAAGCAGATCACATGGGATTCCATGCTGGAGGACGGAAAGAAGCTTCACGCGGAGAATCCGGATTATTATTACCTGAATACTGACACCAAGATACTCTGCGAGTATGTGCTCAGGCCGTATCTGCGTCAGATGACAGGAGAATCCTTTATTATTGACAGTGAAAAGAAGATGAGCTTTACCAGGGAACAGCTGGTAGAAGTGCTTACATATATCAAGGACTGCTATGACGGAGGCGTCTTTGAACCGGCGGAGGACAGCGCCACCTTTAAGGGACAGATTCACACCAATCCAAAGTGGATGGATGGAAAATTTGTATTTGCCTACGGCCCTTCCTCCAGCATCAACCTGCTGATGGACGCTGTTCCGGAAGCAGAGTGTACCGTTGTACAGATGCCGATGGCAGAAGACAGGGTCAATGACGGTTTCTTTGCGGATACCCCACAGTATATGACAGTAAATAAGAACTCTGAACATGTGGAGGAAGCAGTGGATTTCCTGAACTATTTCTACAACAATGCAGAGGCCCAGGAGACGCTTAAGGACGTACGATCCATTCCTCCCACATCCACGGCAAGACAGCTGTGTGCGGATAAGGGACTCTTAAACCAGACCGTGGTGGATGCAGTGGATTTGGCAGCAGGGCTTAACGGCAAGAGTGATAAGGGATATACCACCAGCGCAGAGGTTTATGCAATTCAGGAAGACATGATAGAGAGTATTGCCTATGGACAGAGCACTCCTGAAGAGGCGGCCGACAATGCCATTGAACTGATTAATGACTATCTGAGCGGCCTGAACTAAAAGGCTTCTCAGCAAACAGGCTCCAAAACAAACATAAAAGAGATTAGCAGGCGGCCCGGACATCCTTTCCCGGGCCGCTTGGAGGATAGGAGGAAATAGGATGGAAAAGGCAAAGCCAAGGCACGGCGGCTGGACCAAACGCAACAGGATTGGATTCATGTATGTGTGTATCTGGATATTCGGTTTTCTGGTGTTCCAGCTGTACCCCTTTATCAGTTCGCTGCTGTATTCATTTACAAACTATGATATATTCCATGCGCCGGAATTTGTGGGCCTTGATAATTATGTGAGGCTGTTTACAAAGGACAGGGAATTTTGGAATTCAATGGCAGTTACACTGAAGTATACCTTCATCACAGTGCCGGGCAAGGTGGTGCTGGCCCTTATTATTGCTGTGATTCTGAACCGGAACCTGAAAGGAATCAACTTTATACGAACCGTATACTACATACCGTCCCTGCTCAGCGGCTCTGTTGCAGTGGCAATCCTGTGGAAGGTACTGTTTATGAATGATGGTTTCATCAACAGTCTTCTGGGTCTGGTCCACATCGGCCCGGTCAAATGGCTGGGAACCCCGGATATGGCAGTAATCACCATCTGTATGTTGGAAATATGGCAGTTCGGTTCCTCCATGGTGCTGTTTTTATCCGCCCTTAAGCAGGTGCCCCAGTCCCTGTATGAAGCGGCCAGGATTGACGGGGCATCAAAACCCAGGATGTTTTTCAAGATAACACTGCCCATGATTACATCCATTGCGTTTTTCAACATCATTATGCAGCTTATCACAGCCCTTCAAAACTTTACATCCGCATTTGTGGTAACGAACGGCGGTCCCAATAAGGCTACCTATGTGCTGGGTATGAAGCTGTATACGGATGCATTTAAATACTTTAAGATGGGATATGCCTGCGCTACCTCATGGATTCTGTTCATGGTTATCCTGGTCATGACCATTATCCTGTTTGTGACCTCGAAGAAATGGGTTTATTACGATAATTAGGAGGACGGCATGAAAGAGAAAAAGATTAAAAACGGTATTACCTATGTTATTCTCGGAATCGTGGGTGTGGTGATGCTGTTTCCTGTCATATGGATGTTCTTTGCCTGCTTTAAAACCAATAACGAGATATTCGGCAGCCTGAGCCTTCTTCCCCAGGGATGGAGCCCTGAGGCATTCATCAAGGGATGGAAGACCACGGGAACCTACACATATGCCCAGTATTTCATAAACACCTTTGCGCTGGTGGTTCCCACCACGCTGCTTACCCTGGTGTCCTGCTCCATCGTGGCTTACGGTTTTGCCAGGTTTGATTTCCCCGGCAACCAGTTTCTTTTTATGGTGCTAATAGCCACGCTGATGCTTCCCAATGCCATCATCATCATCCCCAGATACGCGCTGTTCAACAAGCTGGGCTGGCTGGACTCCTATATGACCTTTTACGCGCCGGCTGCCGTGGGATGCTACCCCTTCTTTGTGTTCATGATGGTGCAGTTCTTAAGGGGACTTCCAAGGGATTTGGATGAATCAGCCTGCATTGACGGCTGCGGCCCGTTCCAGTGTTTTATACAGATTCTGCTGCCCTTACTTAAGCCGGCTCTGTTTTCCGCGGGCCTGTTCCAGTTTTTATGGACCTGGAATGACTTTTTCAACACCAACATTTACATTAACACGGTTTCAAAATTCCCGCTGTCGCTGGCCCTCAGGGTGAGTATTGACGTGACATCCAATATACAGTGGAACCAGGTTATGTCCATGGCGCTGGTGTCCGTGATTCCGCTGATTCTGCTGTTCTTTGCAGCCCAGAAATATTTTGTGGAGGGCATTGCAACTTCCGGCCTGAAGGGATGATTGGGTGAAGGTGTAATAACATGTATTGAGGGGAGACGAGGGGAACATGGAATTTGGCAGCACCATACTCCACAATGTGGAAAGCCTGATTCGGGATGAAGAGGCAGGAGATTACCTGCTCTGCCGGGTGCCGGAACCCACCAGGCTGGGGCTTAATATGAAAGCGCAGAAAAATATACTTTTTGCCAGCAACAGTGAGATCCGGTTCGTGATGAAGGGAGACAGTGCCGTCTTGGGACTCAGGCGTATGCCGGCTAAAGGCGACATCCGTTCCCAGGGGGTTCTGGAGGTGTTTCAGGGGGATTACCAGGGAAGCTACGAAATAAGCCCCTGGTCCGTAACGGCAGACAGAACTGAAATTACAATCCGCAGGCAGGACTGGTCTGCCATCCAAAGGTTTGCCGGTAACGGTTATTCCTTTCATCCTTCAGTGACCAGAATTCTGCTTCCTTATGACTGGGGATGTTGTCTCGGGAACATAAAGGGGGATATCCGTCCTCCAAAGAAACAGGAGATGCCCGGAAAGCGCCTGCTGGTTTACGGTTCTTCCATTACCCACGGTGGGAACGCGTCGGTGCCCTCCGGTACATACGCGTTCAGACTGGCCCGGAAATTGGGATATGATTTGATTAATCTGGGGTGTGCGGGAAGCTGCCAAATGGATGAGGCCATGGCCTCATATATAGGGTCCAGGGACGACTGGGACATGGCGCTTTTTGAGCTGGGGATCAATGTGATCGAAACATGGGATGGGGACCGGCTCTATGGCAAAGCCCTTGCATTCCTGGCCGCTGTGCTGGAAGCCAGGCCGGATAAACAGGTATTTGTGACAGACATGTATTATAACCGCTATGATTTTGAAGGGGACAAAAGGGCGGCACGGTTTCGCGGCGCCATACAGCGCTGCGCGGCAGTTCTTTCCGGGCAGTATGGGGGCAGGCTTCATTATATAAACGGGCTTGAGGCCATGGATACTCCCCAGGGGCTGTCGTCGGACGGCCTACATCCATCGGACCTGGGGCATGGGATGATAGCAGAAAGGCTGGCCGGATATATGGCAGAAAAAAAGGAGGTTAATTGAAAATATGAGAACGTACAAAAACCCGATTCTGTATGCGGATTATTCCGACCCGGATGTGGTGCGGGTGGGGGAGGATTATTATATGGTATCCTCCTCTTTTACCTATATTCCGGGGGTTCCGCTTTTACATTCCAGAGATCTGGTTCACTGGGAGCTGATTAACCACTGCGTGAAGAAGCTCCCCTTTGAGAAATACGCCCTTCCATGCCACGGTTCCGGCACATGGGCCCCATCCATCCGCTATCATGAGGGAACGTTCTTTGTGTTTATCCCTCTGGTGGACGAGGGAATCCTGGTGGCCAGATCCAAGGATCCCTACGGGGAATTTGAATGGAATATGCTGTGTGAATCAAAGGGATGGATTGACCCCTGCCCTTTCTGGGATGATGACGGCAGGGCTTACATGGTTTTTGCCTATGCAAAGAGCCGCTCCGGTATAAAACACCGGCTGTCGCTGGTGGAAATAGATCCCCAGTGCCGCTCCCTGCTGACAGAGCCCAGGCTTATATTTGACGGTGAACAGATTGCGCCCACATCAGAAGGCCCCAAGATGTACAAAAGGAATGGGTATTACTACATTCTGATGCCCTCAGGAGGCGTGGAGACCGGATGGCAGTCCTGCCTCAGATCCAGGTCTGTCTATGGGCCCTACGACTATAGGGTGGTGATGCACCAGGGGAATTCCCGGGTAAACGGCCCCCACCAGGGAGGATGGGTAACTTCGCCCGATGGAAGGGACTGGTTCGTCCATTTCCAGGATGTGGTGGAGCTGGGGAGAATCATCCACCTGCAGCCCATGTGTTTTCTGGATGACTGGCCGTTCATTGGCCAGGACCAGAATGGGGACGGTATTGGAGAGCCGGTTAGGGAGTGGTCCGTTCCGGCAGGAGAACGTACTACGGGAGAACGTGCTACGGGAGAACGTGCTACGGGAGAACATACTACAGGAGAACGTACTACGGGAAAACATACTGCGGGAGATCATACAGAGGGAGAACGTGCGGCGCGAGAAGACCCCGCAGGAGATGTGCCGGAATATGCCATCCGCCAGTCTGATGATTTTGAGGAAAAGACACTGGGACTACAGTGGCAGTGGCAGGCCAATCCCGATGCGGGATTTTATTCCCTGAGGGAAAATCCGGGACACCTGCGGCTGTATTGCTACCGGAATCCGGGCAGGGAAAACCTGCTCTGGTATGCGCCCAATGTGCTGACCCAGATTCCGCAGAAACAGAAGCTGTCCATGACCGTGAAGCTGTCTCTTTCCGGAAGGGAGGACGGTGATTTTGGAGGAATCGGCATGGTGGGCCATGATTACGGATATGCAGGCCTGTACCGCATGGGAAAGGGAATCCAGATAAGATGTTACCGGGGAACGGTCACACAACCCATGTTTGAGGGGGAAGCCGGTGAGAAGCTGGTCTTTTCACAGGAAGCAGATAGAGAACAGGCCTGGTTCAGACTGGTGCTGGAGGAAGATAAGACATATGGTTTTTCCTATTCGTTTGACGGCAGGAACTTTACCCGGATAGAATATTCATTTCCCCTGAAACGTGCCACATGGACCGGTGCAAAACTCTGCCTGTGGTCCTGCTCACGGGAAAACCGGGAGTCTGATGGGTATTGCGATTATGAGTATGTGGAAATAAAATAAAAACCAGGGCTGTCCGCGTTAGACAGCCCTGGTTCAGTTCGCCCGCCAAGGGAGGGCGCTGACGGGTGCCGGAATCTGTTCTAATGAACTTCCGTATTTTTCCGATATAAAATCAGCAGTCCTTTCAGGAGCAGCGCATCGTCCACCACTATCTTATGGCGGCACAGGGGAGTGATGAACTTGGCCAGCCCGCCCGTGGCGATGATGGTGGGAGGCTCTCCCAGCTCCTTTTCCATGCGGTCCAGAATCCCGTCGATCATGTCCACGTTGCCGTAAATGATGCCGGAGCGCATACAGTCAATGGTATTTTTTCCAATGACATGGCTGGGAACCTCCAGGCTGATGTAGGGCAGCTGGGCCGTCTTGCTGCTGAGTGAGTTAAGGGAGACCTTGAGGCCGGGAAGGATGACGCCGCCGATATAATTTCCTTTTTTGTCCACGGTACACAGAGTAGTGGCCGTGCCCATATCTATGACCACCAGGGGAAGGGGATGTTCATGGCTGGCTGCCACCGCGTCCACAATCTGGTCGCTTCCGACCGTCTTGGGGTTGTCCATAATGATATTCATGCCGGTTTTCATGCCGGACCCCACCAGCAGGGGACGGATACCGGTCACCTTTTCCACTGCGTTCAGGATGGTGGAATTAACAGGGGGAACCACGGAAGAGAGAATGGCTCCTTCTATGCTTGCTATATCAATCTGATGCATCTCCAGGATGTTCTTAAAGCTCACCGCGTACTCTGTATCCGTGCGTCCCTGGTCCGTTGTGACCCGCTCTATGAAATATGTTTTTGTCTCGTCTATGCCGCCGATGACGGTGTTGGTATTGCCCATGTCGATTGCTAAAATCATTGGGGGAACTCCTTTCAATCATATAGGATGTATGTTATACTTTAACATGGATTGTAACATAGAAAAAGAGGAAAGACAACCGGAGGAATCATATGTTAAAAGGAAAGACAGTCCTTCTTGGAGTGACAGGAAGCATTGCAGCTTATAAGACAGCCAGCCTGGCCAGCATGCTGGTTAAAAAGGGCGTGAAGGTCCATGTACTGATGACAAAGAACGCCGCTCACTTCATTAATCCCATAACTTTTGAGAGCCTGACAGGCAACAAATGCCTGGTGGATACATTTGACAGGAATTTTGAATTCAGCGTGGAGCATGTGGCCCTGGCAAAGCAGGCGGACGTGGTGATGATTGCTCCCGCGTCGGCAAATGTCATCGGAAAGATTGCCCACGGCATTGCAGATGACATGCTGACCACCACGGTCATGGCGTGCAGGTGTAAAAAAATACTGGCCCCGGCTATGAACACCAATATGTACGAGAATCCGATTTTACAGGACAATCTTGATATCTGCAGGCGTTATGGCATGGAAGTTATTACACCGGCCTGGGGATATCTGGCCTGCGGTGACACCGGAGCCGGAAAGATGCCGGAGCCGGAGGTACTCTACGAATATATATTGCGGGAGGCTGGTTATCCAGGAGACCTGGCAGGCAGGCGGATTCTTGTGACAGCCGGCCCCACCAGGGAGTCCATTGACCCGGTGCGCTACATCACAAACCACTCCACCGGCAAGATGGGGTATGCCATTGCCAGGGTGGCAGCCTACAGGGGAGCTGATGTTACCCTGGTAAGCGGCCCTGTGGACCTGCCACGTCCCCTGTTCGTGGAGACTGTTCCGGTGGAGAGCGCCAGGGAGATGTTCGAGGCGGTTACCGCAAGGAGCGGGGAGCAGGACATCATTGTCAAGGCAGCGGCGGTGGCGGATTACCGGCCTGCCACGGTGGGAACAGAAAAAATCAAGAAATCCGACGGTGATTTATCCATTGCCCTGGAGCGGACCAACGACATCCTGGGATGGCTGGGGCAGAACCGGAGGGACGGACAGTTCCTCTGCGGATTTTCCATGGAGACCCAGAATATGCTGGAGAATTCCAGGGCCAAGCTGGCAAAAAAGCATATTGACATGATTGTAGCCAACAACCTGAAGGTGGAAGGCGCTGGATTCGGTACGGATACCAATGTGGTGACGCTTATCACAAGGGACAGCGAGACAGAACTTCCCATCATGACCAAGGAAGAGGTAGCTGACTGCCTGCTGACTGAGATTTTAAAAAGGACAAAAGAACAGGACGGAATTCAGGGATAAAGCCGCAGACGGGCCGGCAGATATCTATAAAAACCATAGTATTCAAATAGCAGAATAGGCGGTACAGACAGATAATGAGGATTGAATCCCGTATGACACGGGGGTCAGTCCTTTTTCTGTTTCCAGTTTGTCCCCATACGATGCCGGAAAACATACTGATAATGTCTTAACAAAGTTGTTGTGAAATGTATCTAAAAAAACGCGGAATTCACGGCATATGACCTGCTCATATTGTGAGTTTAGACTAAAATGGCGAAACAAAAATTTGAATATTGACTTTGGAACCAGCAGAATATATAATTAAATTATATTTGAAACGGGTTTCAAGTATAAAACATACAAAGAGCGGAAGAGCCGGAAGGCATATAATCCGCAGACAGGCAGGATGATGGGCTTATGACGGGCATACGCGATGTGGCAAAACTGGCGGGAGTATCCCCCTCAACCGTATCCAGGGTAATGAACGGTACGGCCAGGGTGGATGATGAGAAGAGACAGAAGGTGGAACGGGCCATATTAGAAACCGGTTTCAAACCAAATGAGGTGGCCAGGTCCCTTTACAAGCGTTCGTCCAAAATCATCGGCATACTGGTGCCGAACATCATCAATCCGTTTTTTAATGAGCTGGCAGGAGCTGTGGAGGAGGAATGTGACCGCAGGGGATACCGCCTGACGCTCTGCAACTCCAATGATGATTTGGAAAAGGAGAAGCGGAACCTGAGTCTGTTGGAACGGATGAATGCAGACGGAGTTATCCTGATGACCAACATGGATGAGATACATAAGGAAGTGGGAAACTGCCGGATTCCGGTAGTGATGATTGACCGGCAGATTGAGGGGGGCAAGGAAATTGCCTGTATCCAGTCCAACCATTACCAGGGCGGGCGGATGTCCGTGGAGCATCTGCTGGAATGCGGGTGCAGGCACATCGTACAGATGAGCGGTCCCCTTCATCTTTCCAGCGCCAGAAAGCGCCACCAGGGGTACCTGGATGTGTGCAGGGAACGTGGAATCGAGCCTGCCTGGATAGAGGGAGATTACAGCTTTGAGTCGGGAACCGAGATGGCGGCGCGGCTGCTGGAGCAGTACCCGGATACGGACGGAATCATTGCGGCCAACGATATGGTGGCCATATCGGTTTACAAGGAGCTTCACAGGAAAGGTATAAGGGTGCCGGAGGATATGCAGTTAATCGGGTTTGACAACATTTCCCTCAGCAGCCTGTTTACGCCGGAGATTACCACCATTGCCCAGCCCATCAAAAGGATGGGGCAGGAGGCAGTTCGAATGCTGACCGAATATGTTGCCGGAGCGCAGATTAGCCGGAATAAGGTATTCGATGTCAAGCTGATAAAAAGGGACACAACTCTTTAGGGAATGGCCGCAGCGCAGTACCAGGCCATTTCCGGGCATCAAAGGGATAAACTGTAACCATAAAATAAAATGTAAAGCAGAAAAGGAGGAATTATGAAGACAGCAGTGGTAGGCAGCATCAACATGGACATGACAGTGACAGCAGAGAGGATTCCCTTAAAGGGGGAAACACTGAAGGGAGAGGACATCCGCTACATACCCGGAGGAAAGGGCGCCAACCAGGCCGTTGCCATGGCAAAGCTGGGAGCAGATGTGGAGATGTTCGGCTGTGTGGGCGGTGATGAGGCGGGAAGAAGCCTCATAAAGAACATGGAAGACATGGGAGTGGGAACCACCCACATCAAAGTGGCTCCCGGAGTGAACACAGGATTGGCGGTCATCACTGTGGGGGATCATGACAACACTATCGTGGTGGTGGCAGGAGCCAATGACAAGGTGGACCGGGAATATGTGGACAGCATAAGGGATGCTCTGCTGGCATGTGATATCGTATTGCTGCAGCATGAGATACCCCAGGATACCATCGAGTATGTAATTGATATCTGCCATGAAAATGGGGTCAAGGTAGTGCTGAATCCAGGACCGGCCAGACCGGTGAAGCCGGAAGTCCTGGCAAAGGTGGATTACCTTACGCCAAATGAACATGAGGCAGCCATCCTGTTCGGGGATATGCCCGTGGAGGAGATGCTGAGGGCACATCCCGGCAAGCTAGTGATTACCCAGGGTTCCAGAGGCGTATCCACATGCCTTCCAACGGGAGAAATACTTACCGTACCAGCCAGGAAAGCCAATGTGGTGGATACCACAGGAGCAGGGGATACACTAAACGGTGCATTTACCGTAGAGATTGCGGGGGGCAGCACCATGGAGGAAGCGCTCCGGTTTGCCAACACGGCAGCCAGCCTGTCCACTGAGCGGTTCGGAGCCCAGGGCGGAATGCCTATGCGCAGCCAGGTACTGGAAGCCATGAATCAGGAGAACATGTAAAGCATTGACAAATACGCTTTCGGCGTAAAGAAGACGGAGGAACAAAAACATGAAGAGACACGGCATACTCAACAGCAATATTTCCAGGGTACTGTCATCCATGGGGCATACGGACAGAATTGCAATCGCTGACTGCGGACTGCCTGTACCGGAGGGGACAGAGCGCATTGATTTGGCTGTGACATTTGGAAATCCCCGGTTTATGGACGTCTTGAAAGCGGTTTCAAGTGATATGAAAATAGAAGCAGTGGTTCTGGCAGAGGAAATCAAAGAACAGAATCCACAAATCCTGGAAGAAATCCAGGAGCTTTTTGCCAGCTTTGAAACCGGTTTCAAACCGGAAAAGGTGGAATTTGTCCCGCATACACGCTTTAAGGAGATGACAAAGGAATGCAGGGCCGTTATCAGGACAGGAGAGACAACGCCCTATGCCAACATCATCCTGCAGTCCGGCTGTATCTTTTAAAGCAGAATTTATCTGGAGGGAAACAACATGAAAATTGAAATGAAAGGAATCAACAAATCCTTTGGGCAGAACCAGGTCCTAAAGGACGCCGGCTTTGTGCTGGACGACGGGGAAGTACACGCCCTGATGGGAGAAAACGGCGCAGGCAAGTCCACGCTGATGAAAATTCTGACCGGCGTCTACACCCGCGACAGGGGCACCGTCATAGTGGACGGAAAAGAAGTGACCTACAAAAGTCCCCAGGAAGCGGAACGGGCAGGTATTGTCTTTATCCAGCAGGAGCTGAACGTGCTGTTTGACCTGACGGTGGAAGAAAACCTTTTCCTGGGAAAGGAAATCAAAAAGGGATTTGGAATATGCGACCGGAAGGCCATGAGGGCAAAGGCCGAGGAAACCTTAAAACGTCTGGGAGTCAGCATTCCCACGGACAAGGTGATGTCTGAGCTCTCCGTGGGACAGCAGCAGATGATAGAAATTTGTAAGGCCCTGATGGTGGACGCAAAAGTCATCATCATGGATGAACCCACGGCAGCCCTTACCCAGAGCGAGACAGAGGTGCTGTTTGAGGTCATGCAGTCCCTGCGAAAAAAGGGAGTGTCCATCGTCTATATATCCCACCGCATGGAGGAAATCTTTGAGCTTTGCGACCGCATTTCCGTTCTCAGGGACGGCACATACATAGGCACAAAGAAGATTCCGGAAACCAATATGAATGAAATCGTCAAAATGATGATTGGCCGTGAAATCGGCGAGCGGTATCCCAAACGTGACTGCGCCATTGGAGACGAGGTATTCCGGGTGGAGGGCCTCACAAAGGAGGGGGTGTTCCGCGATGTGGATTTCTCGGTAAAGGCTGGCGAGGTGCTGGGGGTATCCGGGCTGATGGGAGCGGGGCGCACGGAAATCATGCAGGCTATTTTCGGAAACCTGCCCTACGACAGAGGCAGCATTTTTATCAACGGAAAGCAGGAGGTGATTAAGAATCCCCTGCAGGCCATTGAACATGGAATCGGCTTCATAACAGAGGACCGCAAGACAGAGGGACTTCTGCTGGAGGAGAGCATTGAGAAAAATGTATCCCTGACCAATCTGGGGCGTATCTCTGGCAAGAGCAAGGTGGTAATCAGCAGGGAGAAGGAAAAAGGGCTGGTCACAAAGGCCATAGAGGAGCTTCATATCAGGTGCTTCGGGCCAGGACATGAGTGTGTGAACTTAAGCGGCGGCAACCAGCAGAAGGTGGTATTCGCAAAATGGATTTACACAGAACCCAGAATACTGATTCTGGATGAGCCCACAAGAGGCGTGGACATAGGCGCCAAGAAGGAAATATACAGCATTATAAACCAGCTGGCAAAAAAGGGGGTTGCTATCATCATGGTGTCCTCTGAACTGCCGGAGGTATTGGGAATGAGCGACCGGATTATGGTGGTGCGGGAAGGTTTGGTCAGGGGAATCATCGGCCAGGCTGAGGCTGACCAGGAGAAGATAATGACATTGGCTACGGGAGGTACCTTATCATGAATGAAAATAAGAATAAAGTCATCAATTACGCCCAGGATTTTGGAGCGCTCATCGCCCTTATCCTGCTGGTGGCAGGCATCAGCATTGCCAGCCCAAGTTTCCGCACCGGGGCCAATTTCCTGTCCCTGCTGCGCCAGTCTTCCATTAACGGACTCATTGCCTTCGGCATGACCTTTGTCATACTGACGGACGCCATTGACTTGTCCGTGGGCTCGGTGCTGGCCCTCAGCACGGCTCTGTGCGCCGGAATGATTTCGGCAGGGGTTCCGGCTGGGCTGGCCATGATTCTGGCACTGGTCCTGGGCTGCGCCATGGGCGTTATCAGCGGCGTCATGGTCACCAAGGGACGTCTGCAGCCATTTATCGCAACCCTCATTACCATGACGGTATACCGCGGCCTGACCATGATATACACCAACGGAAAGCCAATCTCCAACCTGGGAGACAGCTTCATCCTGAAGGTGGTTGGAAAGGGGAAGTTCTACGGCGTTCCGATTCCGGTCATCCTTTTGATACTCCTGTTCCTGCTCTTTTATTTCCTGTTAAATAAGACCACCTTCGGACGCAGGATTTACGCCACCGGAAGCAACTGGAAATCCGCCAAGCTGGCTGGCGTAAACATACACAGGACAAAGATCATCGCCTATGCCATATCCGGCACCATGGCGGCATTATCCGGACTGATTCTGCTATCCAGACTGGGCTCCGCACAGCCTACCCTTGGAAACGGCTATGAGCTGGACGCCATTGCCGCAGTGGCCCTGGGAGGCACCAGCATGAGCGGCGGCAGGGGAAAAATCTACGGAACCCTGATTGGCGTACTGATTATCGCGGTGCTGAACAACGGCCTTAACATCCTTGGCGTATCTTCCTACTATCAGGACGTAATCAAGGGTCTGGTCATCCTGATTGCCGTACTCTCAGACCGCAAGAGATAGGAAAACAGTACACAGCACACAGAAATCTGATATGAAATTAAGAATATGAATTTTGGGAGGGAAAGACCGTGAAGATTAAGAAAATACTGGCACTTATGGCAGCAGGCACAATGCTTATGACAATGGGAGGCTGCAACGCCATCACCATTGACGGGGAAGAAAATGTCAGGGAGGGAAGCAGCGGAAACGTGATTGGTTTCTCTGTCTCCACCCTGAACAACCCGTTTTTCGTGACCCTGACAGAAGGAGCCAGAAAAGCCGCGACAGAGAATAACGTGGAGCTGGTGGTTGTGGACGCCGGAGACGACGCTGCCAAACAGACCAGCGACATCGAGGATTTGGTGTCCAGAAATGTGGGCGTGCTGATTGTCAACCCGGTGGATTCAGATGCGGTTGCACCGGCGGTAAAGAGCGCCATGTCCCAGGGGATCAAGGTGATTGCAGTGGACCGCGGGGTCAACGGGGTAGATGTGGACTGCCAGATTGCCTCAGATAATGTGGCAGGAGCCAGGATGGCAACAGAGTATCTCATGGATCTTGTGGGAGAAGGCGCCAAGGTAGCTGAATTACAGGGAGTGCCTGGGGCTTCGGCCACCATTGACAGGGGAGCGGGCTTCCACCAGGTGGCAGACCAATCCCTCCAGGTGGCTGCCAGCCAGACCGCTAATTTCAACCGTGCCGAGGGTATGACGGTTATGGAGAACATACTTCAGTCCGACGGAACCATCAAAGGTGTGTTTGCCCACAATGACGAGATGGCCCTTGGGGCAGTGGAAGCAGTTGCTGCCTCCGGAAAGGACATAAAGATTGTGGGATTTGACGCCACGGACGACGCCCAGAAGGCGGTGAAGGACGGCAAAATGGCGGCCACGGTAGCCCAGAAGCCAGATAAGATGGGCGAGACAGCCATCGGGACAGCTGTCAAAATCATGGCAGGGGAGACAGTGGAGAAATCCATACCCGTGGAAGTGGAGCTGATTAAATAGTTTCAACAGATTGACACATGAGAAATGGACCCTTCAGAACCGGAATTTCCGGGCTGGAACGGGTCCATTTTCGCCTGTATATTACTATTTTTTTAATGCCTGTTTTTTATCCCTGTCATGCTCCGGGGCTTACCATGTCTTTTCAAGTTCCGTCTTAAAGTCTACTGAGTAAGGATTGTCCTCCCTGGTCTTTAAATCCTCATAGAGCGCCCTGCGCTCGTCGGCGCTTTCCTCGGCCCAGTACTCATAGCCCCGCATATAGCTTGACATCAAATCATCCCAGGATTCAAATAAGGGCTGCATGGTCCGGGCGATTTCCAGGGATTTATCCAGTGCCTCCTGTTCTGTGTAGTAGCCGGCCAGATAGTAAAAGCTCATCAGGTTCATGGCGCGGCAGTAGTCCCAGCCTGCAATGGCGTCAGGGCCGTACTGCTCATAGAAGCCGAACATATCCGCATAATTTTGGGCCTCATCCGCAGTCATCTGAAACTGGTCCAGCAGGAAAGCGCTTCTCTCATTCGGGGCTATGTCCCGGATGCCTGCTTCTTCCAGGTATGCCATGTCCTCAGCAAAGGTATCGCGGTGGCCCTCGGTCAGAATCCAGTCCAGGGTGCTGTCTGCTGTGGCGCGGTCTGTAACGCTCCACCATTCTTCCAGGGATTTCTGCTCCATGGCCATGACATCATCATTGGCTGCCAGGCCGGCAAAACGGTTGTAGTCCCAGCCGTTTAAGTCCGTGAGGACCGCGTAGGAAGCATTGAACCAGCGAATGGTATCCGTCAGCTTTGCGGTGGTTCTGTCTTCCACCTCAGGAGCACTTTCGCGGAATTTAGAACAGGAGACCTTGAAGGATGCAATCTTGCTGTCATTCATCTTGTCCGCCGCATAGGCCATGGAGTAGTAGGCATAGTCTGTCTCCCCATATACAATATAGGCATCCACCTTGGTGCTGTCCACGGACATCCTTCCGGTTATGGCGGTTACATTGGTCATGCCCGGTACCTCCGGTGCCTCGGCTTTGGTCTCGCCGGACAGATTGTAGCTGGTCTTAATAATATCCTTCACATCCTCCATGCTGCCGGCCTGGCTGGAGGGGCCGTTTTTGATGAACTGGAGCAGGAACACGGCGTTGTCTTCTCTGCTGCTGGCGGCAATCAGCCATCCGTCCATGGGTGCCTCCTGGGTTTTCCAGGACTTGTCCAGATAAATGGACGCAGTGTCATCCGGTGTGGAGAATTCCTGCATCTGGGCCAGCATATCCTCCGGGGTTTTGGCCCCGCAGCCCTGCAGGGCTGCGGATGCCAGGGCAGCCGTGAGGCAGAATAACAGGGCCAGTTTCTTTGGTTTTGTGCATTTCATGCTTTTTTCCTCTCTTTGTGGGCCTTACGGGTCCGTTTATAGTAACAGAAGGGGGGTGGATCTTATGAGTACAGTATACTATAGAATCATCCCTGCCGGCAACGGCAATTTACAGAGATTTCCATAGAAGGGAGGCTGACGGGCAGAACTAAAAACAGAACCAAAAACAGAGGGAAAATCAAAAGCCAAAGGCCTTGACTTATGTTTCCAATCATAATAGAATAAAAATTGGATGATTTTGGGCGTACTTCCAAAGTACGTCCATCTTTTACTCAATGGAAAACGGAGGACGAATAACTTGTCACAGATAGATAACCAGATGACAGAAGAGATAAAAAAGCGGAGGACATTTGCAATCATATCCCACCCCGATGCCGGAAAGACCACGCTGACAGAGAAATTCCTGCTGTACGGCGGCGCCATTAATCTGGCAGGAACCGTCAAGGGGCGCAAGGCTGCCAAACATGCTGTGTCCGACTGGATGGAGATTGAGAAGGAGAGAGGTATCTCAGTGACCTCCTCTGCCATGCAGTTTAATTATGACGGGTTCTGCATCAATATCCTGGATACACCGGGACACCAGGATTTCTCAGAGGATACTTACCGTACCCTGATGGCGGCAGACTCCGCGGTCATGGTCATCGACGGTTCAAAGGGCGTGGAGGCGCAGACCATCAAGCTGTTTAAGGTATGTGTCATGCGTCATATCCCCATCTTTACGTTTATCAATAAGTTTGACCGGGAGGCCAGGGACCCTTATGAGCTTCTGGACGAGATTGAAGAAGTGCTGGGAATCCGCACATGCCCTGTGAACTGGCCCATTGGATGCGGCAAGAGCTTTAAGGGCGTATACGACCGGTTCTCAAAGAAGATAACCACCTTCACGGCTGCCATGGGCGGTGCCAGGGAAGTGGACAGCCAGGAATTTGCCGTGGACAGCGCGGATGTGGATTCCATCATCGGGCAGGACTATCACCAGCAGCTGAGGGACGACATCGAGCTCCTTGACGGGGCCAGCGACGAGTTAGATATGGAGCGGGTCAGGATAGGGGATTTGTCCCCTGTGTTCTTCGGATCGGCCCTGACCAATTTTGGAGTGGAGACCTTTCTGGAGCATTTCCTTAAAATGACTACGCCGCCTCTTTCCAGGAAGACCCTGGACGGGGTGATAGACCCGTTCCGCCCTGACTTTTCCGCCTTTGTATTTAAAATCCAGGCCAACATGAACAAAGCCCACAGGGACAGAATTGCTTTTATGCGCATCTGCTCCGGCAAGTTCGAGGCAGGGATGGAGGTAAACCATGTGCAGGGAGGAAAGAAGATCCGTCTGACCCAGCCCCAGCAGCTCATGGCCCAGGACCGGAAAATCGTGGAGGAGGCATATGCCGGCGATATTATCGGCGTATTCGACCCGGGAATTTTCGCCATAGGCGATACCCTGTGCGCTTCCAATGAGAAGTTTCAGTTTGAGGGCATACCCACCTTTGCGCCGGAGCATTTTGCCAGGGTGCGCCAGGTGGATACCATGAAGCGCAAACAGTTTATAAAGGGTGTGAACCAGATTGCCCAGGAAGGTGCAATCCAGATATTCCAGGAGTTTAATTCCGGTATGGAGGAAATCATAGTGGGAGTGGTGGGCGTGCTGCAGTTTGAAGTGCTGACCTACCGTCTGCGAAACGAATATAATGTGGAGGTCATCCTGGAGAAGCTGCCCTTTGAGCACATACGCTGGGTGGAGAATCCGGGCGAGGTGGATGTGGCCAGGATTCAGGGTACATCTGATATGAAACGAATTAAGGACTTAAAGGATAATCCGCTGCTGCTGTTTATCAACAGCTGGAGCGTGGGCATGGTATTGGACCGCAATCCGGCGCTGAAGCTCTCAGAATTCGGAAGAGCCTGATCCCATGCAGGAAACAGGACCATGGGACCGGAATGCGGTCCCTGAGTGCTCATAACGAGCCGCTGCACTAAGCTCGAAGGGACCTCGCTAAGTGCCAGCGGAATGTATCGCACGTAAGGGACCAGACTACGGTCCCTGAGTGCTCATAACGAGCCGCTGCACTAAGCTCGAGAGGACCTCGCTAAGTGCCAGCGGAATGTATCGCACGTAAGGGACCAAACTACGGTCCCTAAGTGCTCATAACGAGGAGGTAAAATTCATGAGTAAGATTGATGCTGTAAGGGCTGCCATGGTGGAAGCCATGAAGGCTAAGGACAAGGCCAGGAAGGATTCTCTTTCCATGCTGCTGTCCGCCCTCAAAAATGCGGAAATCAACAAGAGGGAGCCTTTGACGGAAGAAGAGGAGAACGCGGTCGTTAAGAAGGAAATCAAGCAGACCCAGGAAACGTACGAGATGGCGCCGGCGGACCGTGAGGACATCCGTTCAGAGGCAGCCGCCAGGATGGCTGTTTACAAGGAGTTTGCGCCGGAAGACATGAGTGCGGAGCAGATTCGGGAAGTTATAAGTGCGGTCCTGTCTGAGCTGGGAATCGAAAACCCTACGGCTAAGGATAAGGGAGCCATTATGAAGGTCCTGATGCCCAGGGTCAAGGGAAAGGCAGACGGTAGGCTGGTCAATGAGACGCTGGCTTCCATGTTCCGTTAAGGACGCCCCGGGGCTTTTGCAGGTCCCGGTCCCCCCGGCTTGGTGCGCTGAGCAGCAGGCCGGACAGAGCAGAAGGCCGGACAGAGCAGCATAATAAAAGGATGCGGGGCTTAAGCTTCGCAGGAAAAGGAGACGGTTACGATGTATAGGAATGAAATTGAAGGTTTTATTGATTCCCACAGGGAAGAAATGATAGAGGATATCTGTACACTGTGCAGGATTAACAGTGAGAAGATGCCTTATGTGGAGGGCAAGCCTTACGGGGAAGGCCCGTTCCAGGCCCTTCAGGCAGCTCTTGGTATGGCAGAGGGTTATGGTTTTTCCATCCGTAATTATGACAATTATGTGGGAACAGCCGACCTCAATGACAAGGAGAGACAGCTGGACATCCTGGCCCATCTGGACGTGGTTCCTGCCGGTGAGGGATGGACGGAGACAAAGCCCTTTGAGCCGGTGGTAAAGGACGGAAAGCTCTTTGGACGCGGTACCGCGGATGACAAGGGACCGGCCGTGGCTGCGCTTTATGCAATGAGGGCAGTGAAGGAGCTGGGGATCCCGTTAAATAAGAACGTCAGGCTGATTCTGGGTACGGACGAAGAGTGCGGAAGCTCTGATATTGTAAATTATTACGACAAGGAGGATGAGGCGCCCATGACCTTTTCTCCGGATGCGGAATTCCCGGTCATCAACATTGAAAAGGGGCGTCTGGAAGGTCATTTCCATGCATCCTTCCAGGCTTCTGAGGCAATGCCAAGACTGGTGAAGGTGGAAGCCGGAATAAAGGCGAATGTGGTACCGGGCAAGGCCAGGGCTGTTGTGGAAGGCATTGACCTTAAGACATTGGAGGCCGCGGCAGAGGCTGTGGAGAAGGAGACAGGAATTTCTTTTGTACTGGAGGGTGATTTACCGGTTATGACAGTTACTGCCCAGGGGGAGGGCGCCCATGCATCCACACCCCAGGAGGGAAAAAATGCCCTTACAGGCCTGCTGGTGTACCTGACACGCCTGCCTTTTGCAGAGTGCCCCCAGATGGATATGGTGAAGAACCTGCTGAAGCTTTTCCCGCACGGCGATACCTGCGGAAAGGCAGCCGGAATCAGCATGGAAGACGAGCTGTCCGGTGCTCTGACCCTTGCTTTCAGTATGCTGACTGTAGGCGCTGATGGACTGGAAGGCGTATTTGACAGCCGGTGTCCAATCTGTGCCACAGAAGAATCTGTGCTGGGAGTGGTAAAGCAGGCCATGGCGGACCAGGGGCTTACACTGGAAAATGATTCCATGATACCGCCTCACCATGTGGACGGAAATTCTCATTTCGTAAGGACGCTGCTGTCCGTATACGAGGACTACACAGGCCTTGAGGGCAGCTGCCAGGCTACAGGAGGGGGCACCTATGTCCATTCTCTGAAGAATGGTGTTGCCTATGGCGCGGCCCTGCCGGGAACAGATAACCGTATGCATGGAGCCGATGAGTTTGCTGTGGTGGATGAGCTTGTCTTAAGCGCAAAAATATTTGCACAGGTCATTGTGGAGCTGTGCAGCTGATAGCGGAAATATACCCTGTTTTTCTGTGACCTGATTGTGAATGAGGGGATGATGGAATGGTGAGACTGGGATGTGTACCGGAACAGGGCGGACCATCCGCTTATATGGAAAATGCCAAGGCGGCCCGGACGGCGCCGCCGGGGCGCCAGGAGCAAACAGATGATTTGGGTAAAAATGGTCCCGAAACAACGGCCGTCAAAAGCAATGACAGTGCCTGCCGGGATCAGGCTGTGTGGAGCTGGACAGAGGGCGCGGACGATTGGAGAGAGCAGGCTGTCCGAATGCTGGAACAGCTGAAAAAGCAGTATCCGGGCATTGTGTTCCATTTGGCGCAGGAGAAGGACGCCGGTGATTTGGCTGCCCTGGCTGTCCGGGCAGGGACCGGCGTACATCTGTATCTGTCCCGGGAATTTGTGGGGCGCATGGGCAGCAGCCGGGAGGACTTTAGCCAGTGCTGGTCTGAGCTGGTATCTGCGGCCGGAACTCTGCTGGCAAAACAGGGACAGACCAGGGCCGTGGGAGCATTTTTAGGGGAGGAAGGGACTTCCTACTGGTCTGTGCAGGATAAAACGGAAAAGGAGGCTGTGCCTGTGGTCTCACACACAGGCGCAAAAGAGACACCTTCTGCAGGCAGCGACCCCAGGGTGCGAGTTTCTGTTTCACTTAATGTCTCCAGCCATTTTTCCCGGGTGGCCAGGGCCCGCACCAAGGGTCAGGTGCAGGAGGCTGTGTGGGACATATACAGGTCCATTTCCAATCTGAAGAGGGCGGCAGCCTGTGGTGATGACCAACAGCGTGTAAAGGCATCCAGAGCCCTGCGTTCCCTCCAGAAGCTGCTGGGCCGCAGCGGCAGGAAGATGCGGAAGCTGGAGCGGGAGCGGCTTAAGGCGCAGGAACAGAAAAAGGCGGAAAAGGAACACCAAGACAAGCGGGCCTTCCGGCTTAAGCAGGAGAAAAGGCGCATGCGCTCGGCCAGACTGGGATCAGATGCCGGTCTTGTGAAGGAAGGCCATGGAGATGACTTTTATATTCAGGCGTACAGGCGGTTTTCAGGAACCGCTTATAAATGGGAGCACCAGATGCCAGCGGGCACCATGGCAGGCCTTTTTGACGCCGTTCCATCAGGAGGCAGTGGAATGGCCGGCACGGCGGAGGCCGGATTTACGGCAGCTGATGTGATTGTCTCAGGAGACACCCTTTAAATCATAACGAACATTTTAGAAGGGTGTTTCAGGAAAAAGTGCTTGACAAATAGGTTCATGTGATGTATTTTCTTAACTAAGATAAATCCCAGCGATTTAATAGGAATCAATACAGGAGGAACGTATGAATCAGTTTAGAGCCATGCAGATGAATATGGATATGATGAACAGCATGTACATGATGATGTGCTGTGTATCCGCATGGGCAAAAAACTGAATGTAAGTTTCATCTGTATGGATTGTGATTAATCAGGAGATATCCCGGTAGCAGGGAAAGATTCAGGGCCGCAAGTCCGTGCAGGACATGCGGCCTTTTTGCTGTGATTTTGCCTGAACGCTGTAGGCTGCCACGATGTGGCCAGGGCGCGGGCATGTGCGGGACCCCGAATATGTGTTTCAGGAACAAAAGAAAGGAATTAAACCTATGGAAGCAAATAACGAAAATCCCATCATTCAGCTGGTGGGGCTGGGGAAACAGTTCCAGACCATGAATGGTCCGGTTACTGCCCTGGAGGATATCAATTTGGAAATCCGGTATGGAGAGGTGTTCGGTATCATCGGCCTGTCCGGTGCGGGTAAGAGTACCCTGGTGCGGTGCATCAATTATCTGGAAGTGCCCACTTCGGGAAAGGTCGTATTTGAAGGAAAAAACCTGTCTGTGATGAAGGACAGGGAAAAGCGTCTGGCCAGGCAGTCCATGGGCATGATTTTCCAGCAGTTTAACCTGCTGTCCCAGAGAAATGTGCTTCAGAATGTATGCTTTCCACTGGAAATTGCAGGGGTATCCAAGGCCGAGGCCAAAAAGCGGGCAGAGGAGCTTTTAACACTGGTGGGTCTGGAGGTCCGGATGAAGGCATATCCGGCGCAGCTTTCAGGCGGACAGAAACAGAGGGTAGCCATTGCCAGGGCCATGGCAACGAACCCAAAGGTCCTTCTGTGTGACGAGGCCACCAGCGCGCTGGACCCCAACACGACCAAATCTATTTTGGAACTGCTTAAGAAGATAAACCGGGAGATGGGAATTACTGTCATTGTCATTACCCATGAGATGGCGGTTATTGAGGCCATATGCGACAGAGTGGCTATCATAGACCACAGCCATATTGCAGAAGTGGGAAATGTGTCCGATATCTTTTCCGGCCCCAAATCCGATATCGGCCGTCAGCTGATTCTGGGGGATGTGGCTGAGCAGAACTTAAGCTTTGGCAATTCCCGCCAGATCCGCATTATTTTTGACGGAAGAGAGTCTTCTGAGCCCGTAATCGCCAACATGGTGCTGGCCTGTAAGGTTCCGGTGAATATCATGCATGCGGACACCAGGGATATTGAAGGCAAGGCCATGGGACAGATGATCATACAGCTTCCGGAGGACGATACGGATGCCGGCAGGATTTGTAACTATCTGAAAACAGCCAATGTAAAGTTCGAGGAGGTGCGGTGATATGCAATTTGATGCTACGACCATAAATATGCTTGTAAAAGGAATCTGGGAGACGATATACATGGTATTCCTTTCCTCTGCCTTATCCTATGTAATTGGTATTCCCCTGGGAATCGCCCTGGTGGTGACGGACAGGGAGGGCATCAGCCCGGTGCCTCTGTTTAACAAGGTCCTGGGTCTCATCATCAATCTGCTGCGTTCCGTGCCGTTTATCATCCTGTTAATCATGGTTCTTCCCATTACCAAGTTCATTGTGGGAAAGACCATAGGATCCAATGCCACGGTGGTGCCTCTGATTATTGCCGCAGCCCCTTACATAGGGCGTATGGTGGAGTCTTCCCTGAAGGAAGTGGACGCAGGTGTCATTGAAGCAGCCAAATCCATGGGTGCATCCACCTGGCAGATTATAGTCAAGGTACTGCTGCCGGAGGCCAAGCCGTCTCTGTTGGTGGGAGCGGCCATATCCGTGACCACAATTCTCGGGTACTCTGCCATGGCAGGATTTACAGGAGGAGGCGGACTGGGAGATATCGCCATCCGTTACGGATACCACCGTTACCAGACCGATATGATGATGGTGACCGTAGTGCTTCTGGTCATTATTGTGCAGCTGATCCAGGAGGTCGCCATGCGCATGTCCAGAAAGAGTGATAAGAGAATCCGGTAGAAAGATTCCGGAACACAATCCGGGAAGAGAGTGCGGGAACAGAATCCAGGGAATCCAGTAACAGAATCCAGGAAGAGAGTCCCGTGATACAAAGTTGTATGTGAATCTGCCGAGGCTGTCCGGTTTCCTGACAAGGAACGGATAACGTATATGACCTGCATATGAGGAAGGACGTGCAGCCTGGGCTGATGATAAATGCCGTATCATGGCGCAAAATAACAGGGGCAGAGCCCCAACGCGAGGAGGACACAATTATGAAGAAAAACATCTTAGGCACAGCCGTACTGGCTGCAGTATTGGTATCAGGAGCGCTCAGCGCATGCTCCGGCAGCCCAAAGGAGACTGCGGCGGCAGATACAACGGCAGCAACTGCCGGGACTCAGGCTGCTGATTCCAAGGAAGAGGAGACCACGGCGGCAGAGGCGGAGACCACCCAGGCCAGTGCAGAACTGAAGGAAATCGTGGTAGGAGCAAGCCCGGCGCCGCATGCGGAAATCCTCAATGCAGCGAAAGAGGTTCTGGCATCCAAGGGCTATGAGCTGAAGATTGTGGAATATACGGATTATGTGCAGCCCAACAATGCACTGGATTCAGGAGATCTGGATGCAAACTATTTTCAGCACAAGCCATATCTGGATTCCTTTAATGCGCAGAACGGAACAAAGCTGGTCAGCGCAGGCGCCATCCACTATGAGCCATTCGGCATTTATGCAGGCAAGACAGCATCCCTGGAAGAGCTTCCTGACAAGGCAACCGTACTGGTGCCAAACGATGTGAGCAATGAGGCAAGAGCTCTTCTTCTGCTGGAAGCGCAGGGGCTGATTAAGCTGAAAGACGGCGTTGGCCTGGAGGCTACTAAGAATGATATCGTGGAGAATACCAAGAACCTGGATATCGTAGAGTTAGAGGCAGCTCAGCTTCCGCGTTCCATTTCTGACGGCGATATTGCGGTTATCAACGGCAACTATGCAATTGAAGCAGGGCTTAAAGTCAGCGATGCCCTGGCTACTGAGGATTCCCAGTCACTGGCAGCAACCACCTACGGCAACGTGGTGGCAGTGAGAGAGGGAGAGGAGTCCAGCGATGCAACCAAGGCCCTGGTGGAAGCATTGACCAGCCCTGAGGTAAAGCAGTTCATGGAGGAAACTTATGAAGGCGCAGTGGTGCCGCTGTTCTAAAGCATATTTTAAGGCGTTTTCAAGCATACTCCTAAGGAGAGAATGCAGTTATTCATAAAATTGTAAGAGGCTGTCCGCCGGGGATATACCCTGGCGGATTGTTTTATTTTACAAAATATGTTATACTTTTCCAAACGTGTGCCCTGTATCTGGGCACATGAACGCGGCCGTATGGGCTTGAGAGAGGAGATAATCCATGGAAAATGAAAACGGAAACAGATACGGTACCGGGGAAGGCCAGGGGACGGATTATCATACAGGTAACAGGGAACCAGTGATTGTGGCGGAACAGCCGGCCAGAGAGGTGACAGAGGAGGACTCCGGACAGACATCTGCCGGACAGGACGGTTCCGATGGATGGAGCAGTCCTGTGGACGCACCCTTACAGGAGGACAGGTGGAGCGAAACCGGGGATAAACCCTATCTGGGAAGTCCCTGGGAACCAACCCCATCCGGGGCATCGTATGACGCAGGAAAGGAAAATGGCGTCAGCGGAAATGACAGCCAGCCGGTATATAAGCCAGCTCCGGCTTCTTATGGTCAGGGCCAGCCGGGGGCAAATCAGGGTCAGCCCGGAATAAATCAGGGTCAGCCGGGGACCGGCCAGGGCGGCGATTTCAGCCAAAATGACAGCCGCCGGGAAAGAGGAGGCAGTCAGCCGGGCGGAAACGGCCAATGTCAGCCCCAATACCAGACCCAGTATCAGACCCAATACCAGTCTTACCAGCCTGCGTATCAGGAAAAGAACAATATGGCTACGGCTTCTCTGGTTATGGGAATTCTTTCCCTGTGCAGTATCTGCTGCTGCATGCTGTTCGGTGTCGTGTTCGGCGTGCTGGGCATCATATTTGCCATTATGTCAAAAAGAGGAGACAGAATGGACAGCCAGGCAAAGGCCGGACTGATACTCTCTATTATCGGTGTTGCTGTCACTGTGCTTATTATCATCTTTTTTGTTGTGATTGAGGTGTTGGCTGTCATACCGGAACTGAACTGAAACAGCGGCTATCAGTAACATCTGCCGGGTACCGCCCTGCAGAATGGCTGCTATCCGCGTAACCGCGGACAGCCGGTATTTTCAAAAATCAGGTTTTAATCGGACAGTATCCGGCATATAGTAAGTAGCAAGAGAGGCCGGGAGGCTGTGGACGTGAGGATTTACGACCTGAAACAAAAAGAAGTGATTAATGTAAAGACCTGCAAGCGCCTTGGATTTGTGGGAGATGTGGATTTCGACATGGAAACGGGCTGTCTGCTGGCCCTGATTGTGCCTGGGCCGGGCTGTATATGCGGTTTTTTGGGCCGGGAGAAGGAATATGTGATACCATTCTGCGATATCTGCCAGGTGGGAAATGATATCATATTGGTGGACATTAAAGAAAAAGATGTGACGGAAAGCATTAAATGCTGAATGGAAACATACAGCGGCCGAAAGGAAACATGCAGCGCGGATTCCAGGGGGATTCGCGCTTTTTTCAGCCCCTCAGGGCAGAGGAGTGGCCGCCAGGGCTTCCCCTGCCGGCCGGTTTGTGAGAAAAAGTTGTATGAAAAGCATTTGCTTTTTACAAATCTAACTATACAAACGAATTGTGAAGGTTTTATGGTGGAAATGTGAAAAATCTGTGAAGGGGTACCATAAAATAGTCACAGGTTTTGGTGGATGGCTGTCAGGAACTCCTTCAGCTTCCCCACTTCAATCTGGCCCGGTGCAGAGGCTTCCTTTACAGAGCCAAAGGTCAGGCAGGAGCCGAACACCTCCCCTGACAGACGGCTTATGAGCCCGGTGCCTTTCATGGACATGGTGATGAGCGGACAGGACAGGGACTGGCTGGCCTTGTGGGTGGCGGACAGGAGGGTCAGCACATCGCCGGCTGACTGGGGCATCACCGCAATCTTGGCTATGTCTGCCCCCAGGTCCTCCATATGATGCAGGCGGCGGAGAATCTCCTCCTCTTTGGGGGTGGCTGCGAAATCATGGTTGGACAGTATGACGCTTACCTGGTGTCTGTGGGCCAGGTCTATTGTCTCACGTATCATATCGTCCCCCGAGAAAAGCTCCAAATCCACCAGATGTACATGGCCGGAGCAGATGGCGTGTTCTGCCAGGGAGCGGTACGCCGGCAGGGGAGCGGACAGATGACCGCCCTCCCGTTGGGTACGGAAGGTAAAGAGCAGGGGAATGTCTTTCAGGGCAGACTCCAGGCCGGGAAGGACCTGGTCCAGGGTGTCTGGCTCCAGTATGGAATCAAACCAGTCCGCTCTCCATTCAGCTATATCCACTGGCTGCTCCGTGAAGGAGGCAGCCTGGTGAATCAGGGATTCATAATCCTTTTCCACCAGCGGGGCGCATATTTTCGGCATTCCCCGCCCAAGTATTGTTTGTTTTATGATGACATTTTTCATGATAAGGAGCACCTTTCCTGTAATCTTTTTGGATTTGTCTGGATTCATTATAAAGCGGGGAGGGGATTTCGTCCATACTGTAATGAAAAAAGAACAAAGTCCTTGCTATCCATACTTTCTTCGGTTAAAATATATGAAGCGTTTAAGGCGATACGTGAAAAAAGAAAGGATGGGTAACCCAGATGAAATGCCCCTATTGTAATGAAGCAGACACCAAGGTCATAGATTCCCGCCCGGCAGATGACAACAGCTCCATACGCAGGCGCCGCCAGTGCGAGCGCTGCGGTAAGCGCTTTACCACCTACGAGAAGCTGGAAACCATGCCGTTAATGGTAATAAAGAAGGATAATTCCCGGGAGACATATGACCGTTCCAAGATTGAAGCAGGAATCATTCACTCCTGCCATAAACGGCCGGTATCACCCCAGCAGATTAATTCCATGATTGATGAGATTGAAAACCAGATTTTTAACATGGAGGAAAAGGAAGTGCCCACCTCCGCCATCGGAGAGCTGGTGATGGGAAAGCTTAAGGACCTGGACGAGGTGGCGTATGTGCGTTTCGCTTCTGTTTACCGGGAATTTAAGGATATGAATACGTTTATAGACGAGATTGGAAAATTACTGAAAAAATAGAATTGCTAAAATAGATTGGAAGGAATACTTATAAACATGCTGGAAATGTTTTATCCCCGCCGTTACGAGGTTTCAACTTATGTGATACCTTTTGACTATTATCATGCACAGGGAATGCAGGGCGTGATTTTTGACATTGATAATACCCTGGTGCCCCATGACGCGCCGGCAGACGGACAGGCAGTGGAACTCTTTGAGCGGCTTCGCGCCATGGGAATGAAGACATGCCTTTTATCCAACAATAAGGAACCCAGGGTAAAGCCCTTTGCGGATTTTGTGGGTTCCTGCTATATCCATAAGGCAGGCAAGCCGGGAGTCAAAGGATATGAGAAGGCCATGGAGCTTATGGGGACTGACAGGGAACATACTCTCTTTGTGGGGGACCAGCTGTTTACAGATGTGTACGGTGCCAACAGGGCCGGCCTCTACAGTATCCTGGTAAGGCCCATGAATCCCAGGGAGGAAATACAGATTGTGATGAAGCGTTACCTGGAAAAGCCGGTGCTGTATTTTTATAAAAAACACGCCAGAGATATAAACCAATACAGGGAGTAAAGTGAGACAATGGACGGAAAGACAAGAGTATGCGGGCTGATTGCAAATCCGGTGGAACATTCCATGTCACCCATGATGCATAATTTCTTTGCGCAGAGAACAGGGGTGAATTTAGCCTACGTTCCTTTTAAGGTGGAGGAGGACCGGGTGGGGGACGCAGTAAAAGGGGCTTATGCCCTGAATATACTGGGGATGAACGTAACGGTTCCCCATAAACAGCGGGTAATGGAATTTCTGTCTGAACTGGATGAGGATGCCAGGGCCATCGGGGCGGTCAATACACTGGTCAGGACAGAAGCGGGGTATAAGGGCTATAATACGGACGGCGCAGGCCTTAAGCGGGCTTTTGCGGAAGCCGGTATCCGGACAGAAGGAGAACACTGTTTACTCATTGGGGCCGGAGGCGCGGCCAAGGCAGCAGCCTATGTGCTGGCAAAGGGCGGGGCTGCAAAAATCCACATCCTCAACCGGAATGAAGCCAGGGCCAGGGAGCTGGCCGGCTATATCAACATACTGACCGGCAGAGGTCTGGCGGAGGCCCTGCCCCTGGAGGGATACAGGAATCTTCCTGCCAGAAAGGGCGGTTATCTGGCTGTACAGTCCACCAGCGTGGGCATGCATCCCCATGTGGAGGATGTTATTATTGATAATCCCCGGTTTTATGAGATGATTCATACGGGTGTGGACATTGTCTATACTCCCGCCAGGACCAGGTTTATGAAAATGGTGCAGGAAGCAGGGGGAAGGGCGGTGAACGGCCTGGACATGCTTTTATATCAGGGTGTGATTGCCTATGAACTTTGGAATCCACAGGTCAGGGTGGACAGTGGGACCATAGAGCTGGCAAAGCAGATGATTGAAAATTACCTGCAAAAGAAACAGGCAGGGGAGGGCAGGGGAGATAACCTGATTCTCATTGGCTTCATGGGTGCTGGAAAGTCCCGTGTGGGAGAGCATTTCGCAGCACGCTACCAGATGCCCATAATTGATACGGACAAGGAGATTGAAGCGGCCGCCGGTATGGCCATATCCGACATATTTGCCACCCAGGGAGAGGAAGCCTTCCGGCGCCTGGAGACAGGCGTACTGGAGAAGCTGCTGGAGCAGGGAGGCAGATCAGTGATTTCCGTGGGCGGCGGACTGCCTCTCAGGGAGGAAAACAGGGCGCTTCTCAAACAGCTGGGAACCGTGGTATATCTGGATGTCCTGCCGGAAACCGTCATGGAACGAATCGGATCCGATGTGTCGGACCGCCCCATGCTTCACGGCGGTGATGTGATGGGACGTATCGTCAGCCTTCTGGAGTCGAGAAAACCCCATTACCTGGAAGCTTCTCATATCATTGTGGATGTGAACGGACGGGACGTGGATGATATCGTGGAAGAGATTTACCGCAGGGCAGCGGATAAAACTTGCTAAAAAGGGAGAAATTTATACTGCCGTTAAAAAAGAACTTGAAAATGCTCCCTACATAGTATAGAATATAAAAGATTAATGACTTATGGGGCGCTTAGGCAAGCGTCATGAACGAACTCAAGGAGGAATATCTTTATGATATCAGCAGGTGATTTTAGGAATGGCATTACACTGGAGATTGACGGACAGGTTGTCCAGATTATGGAATTCCAGCATGTTAAGCCAGGCAAGGGCGCAGCTTTCGTGCGTACAAAATTAAAAAATGTAATCAACGGCGGCGTGGTAGAGCGCACTTTCCGTCCTACAGAGAAGTTCCCTCAGGCCAGGATTGACAGAGTGGACATGCAGTATCTGTATGCTGACGGCGAATTATATAACTTTATGAACCAGGAGACCTATGATCAGGTAGCCCTGAACCAGGACATCATCGGCGATGCCCTGAAGTTTGTGAAGGAGAACGAAGTATGTAAGGTCTGCTCTTACAATGGCAATGTATTCTCCGTAGAGCCTCCGCTGTTTGTTGAGCTGGAGATTACAGAGACAGAGCCAGGTTTCAAGGGTGATACCGCAACCGGTGCCAACAAGCCGGCAACCGTAGAGACAGGTGCAACCGTATACGTACCGTTATTTGTTGAAATCGGCGATAAGATTAAGATTGACACCAGAACCGGCGAATATCTGTCACGTGTATAATACAACTGTCAGATACGCCCTGGGAGGCGGTTTGTAAGAATTGCTCCGGTATTTGCCGGGGCAGTTTTTAACTTTCCGGGAAAAGGAAAGACCTATTGTCACAGTAAAGGAGAGTATACATTGTGAATAAGATTCTGGATATGATGGAGCGGGAATTAAAGCAGGCATTTACAGCCAGCGGATATGAGGATTCATTCGCAAAGGTGGTTTTGTCAAACCGTCCCGACCTGTGTGAGTACCAGTGCAACGGTGCCATGGCAGCGGCTAAGGTATATAAGAAGAAGCCCATTGATATAGCGAACCAGGTGGTGGAACATCTGGTCTCAGGCGGCTCCCACCCTGTTTTTTCCGAGGCGGAGGCTGTAATGCCGGGATTCATCAACCTGAAGCTGTCAGAGGCGTTCTTGGCAGAGTATACGGGTTTTATGGCTCAGTCAGATAAGCTGGGGCTGGAAGCACCTGAGAAGCCGGAGACTGTTATTGTGGATTACGGCGGGGCCAATGTGGCAAAGCCTCTCCATGTGGGCCATCTGCGGGCAGCTATTATCGGGGAGAGCATAAAGCGTATGGGCCGTTTCCTGGGCCACCATATGATTGGTGATGTGCACCTGGGGGACTGGGGACTGCAGATGGGCCTTATCATTGAGGAACTCAGGGACAGGAAGCCGGAGCTGGTGTATTTTGACGAATCCTTTGAGGGACCATTTCCACAGGAGGCGCCCTTTACCATCAGCGAACTGGAGGAGATATATCCTGCGGCCAGCGCCAAGTCCAAGGCAGATGAGGTGTTTAAGGAGAGGGCTCATCAGGCGACCCTGAAGCTCCAGAGAGGATATGCCCCATACCGGGCAATCTGGCAGCATATCATGGCTGTCTCTGTGGCTGATCTTAAGAAGAATTATGCAAATCTGAACGTGGAATTCGATTTGTGGAAGGGCGAAAGCGACGCGGAACCCTACATCGGGGACATGATTCAGATGCTGGTGGATAAGGGGCTGGCCCATGAGAGCCAGGGCGCTCTGGTGGTGGATGTGGCTCAGGATACGGACACCAAAGAGATTCCGCCCTGCCTGGTCCGTAAGTCAGACGGAGCTTCTCTTTATGCCACATCCGATTTGGCAACCATTGTGGAACGGGAACAGGATTTTAAGCCGGACCGCTATATTTACGTGGTGGATAAACGCCAGGGAATGCACTTTGAGCAGGTATTCAGGGTGGCTAAGAAGGCAGGTATTGTGAAGGAAGATACCCCCATGATTTTCCTGGGCTTCGGCACCATGAACGGAAAGGACGGAAAGCCATTTAAGACACGTGAGGGCGGAGTCATGCGTCTGGAAAAGCTGATTGAGGAGATCAATGAGGCGGTATACCAGAGAATTATGGAGAACAGGACCGTATCAGAGGATGAGGCCAGGAGTACGGCAGCTGTGGTAGGTCTGGCTGCCCTGAAGTACGGTGATCTGTCCAACCAGGCTGCCAAGGATTATGTCTTTGATATTGAACGTTTTACCTCCTTTGAGGGTAATACAGGTCCATATATCCTCTATACCATTGTGAGAATCAAGTCCATTATCGCCAAATACAGGGAGAATGGAGGCCAGGTAAGCCAGGATGCCGTTGAAAAGAAGATTCTTGCCTGCGCCGGAAGTTCGGAGAAGGCCCTGATGCTTATGCTGGCCAGATATAATGAGGTTCTGGAAAACAGCTTTGCGGAGACAGCGCCTCATAAGATATGCCAGTATATTTATGAGCTGGCCAATGCTTTTAACAGCTTTTATCACGACACCAAGATTCTGGCAGAGGAGGATGAGGCCAGGAAAGAGAGCTATATCGGGCTGATTTCCCTTACCAGACGGGTGCTGGAGGCCTGCATCGGACTGTTGGGAATCGAGGCTCCGGAGCGCATGTAACCGCGGGGATGTCCTGGGATGCTGATAGGTCCTGCCTTGGGGCAGGGGTATCAGGAATCCCGCTGAAAGGATGCATGAAGCAGATGAAGATTGTCAGGATGAACACCAGCAGCTTCTGGAAGGGGGAGGCTGGTGTGAAAGGCCTGGTTGAAGACCAGGGGGAAACATTTGAGGTAAACATATATCTGGGAAGCGGAAGAGTAAGGGATTACTCCTGTTCCTGCAGCAAAGGGAATTCTTACAGGGGAATGTGCGCCCATGGGGAGGCCCTTTTTGCGTATTATAATCAGCAGAGGGAGGAAGCGTCCAAACCAACGGTTCATACATCCTCCCAGGTTCACACCATGATTCGGGAATACACCAACCGGGAGGTGGCCCTGATTCTGGCAGAGGAGGTGGACGCTCAGGTAAGGCTGGAGCCGGTGCTGATTCTGGACGGTAAGGACACGCGTCTGGAGTTTGAGGTGGGAATTACCCGTTTTTATGCTGTGCGCGATTTGAGGGCCTTTAAGGAGGCCGTTGAAAATGGTGCCCATGTGGCCTATGGAAAGGACCTGTCCTTTCATCACCACAAATCGGCTTTTACAGACAGCAGCAGGGAATTGCTGGCCCTGCTTATGGGAGGGGTTCAAAACCAGAAAGCGGTCCGCAGCCTGACCCTTAACCGTATGAACCGGGATCAGTTTTTTGAAATAATGTCTGGCCGGACCGCAAAGGTCCAGCTTCCCGGCGGGAACCGGGTCATGATGGATATGGAGGATTCTGATCCTGTGGTCTCGCTTAAAGTGGAGAAGACGGGAAGGGACGGCCTGAAAGCCAGCCTTATGGGAGTGGCGCCAATGAAAGGAAGCGAAGGGCCAAGGCAGGTGGCGGGGTGCTTTCGCGGGGAGCGGTTTCTGTATGTGGTGTCCGGCCAGAGGCTTTACCGGTGCAGCGAGTCATGTACCCAGGTCATGGGGCTGTTCATGGAGCAGATGTGCATGGAGCGGGATGAAAGCGTGATGGTGGGGCAGAGAGATATTCCGCTGTTCTATGAGCGTGTTATCAAGCATATTCTTCCGTATTGCCGTCTTATGCTGGAGGATGTGGATTTTAAGGATTATGAGCCGGAGCCGTTAAAGGTATCCTTCCGGTTCGACACAGGGGAGGATGGGGCTCTGGTGATGGAACCAACCCTTGCCTACGGCGGCTATGAATTCCATCCCCTGGAGGACGAGAATCTTCCCAGGACAATATGCCGCGATGTGCCGGGGGAGTTTAGGGTAAGCCAGCTGATCCATAAATATTTCAAGTACAAGGACCCGGAGGGAATACGGCTGGTCATAAGGAATGACGAGGATGAGATTTACCGTCTTATGACAGAGGGAATGGACGAATTCCGTTCCATGGGAGATGTATATGTGTCTGAGAACCTGCGTCAGTGGAAGGTTCTGGCGCCTCCCAGGGTTACTGTGGGTGCTTCTGCTGCCGGCGGCTGGCTGGAACTGGATGTGGATATGGGTGACATGAATAGCCAGGAACTGAACCGGATACTGGCGGCCTACAGCCAGAAAAAGAAGTACTACAGGCTGAAAAACGGACAATTTCTGGGACTGGATGAAGGCGGTCTCACGGTCATCAGCCGTATGGCATCGGAATTGGGAGTGACCAGAAAGGAGCTTCAGAGCGGCAAGGTCCGTCTGCCGGCTTACCGTGCCTTCTATCTGGATTATCTGCTTAAGGAGAGTACCGGCGTAACCTATTACAGGGACCAGATGCTAAAGGCCATGGTAAGGTCGGTCAAGTCTGTGGAGGACAGTGATTTTACTGCGCCGGAAAGACTCAGGGGCGTTCTGCGGGAGTATCAGCGAATCGGGTATGTCTGGCTGCGGACCCTGGACAGTTACGGATTCGGGGGTATCCTGGCCGATGACATGGGATTGGGGAAAACCATACAGATTATTGCCCTGTTGGAGGACGCCTATGGCTCAGGCGAACAGTCTCCGTCCCTGATTATATGCCCGGCTTCCCTGGTCTACAACTGGGAGCATGAGATCCGGCGTTTTGCGCCGGACCTTAAGGTGTTATCCGTGGTGGGAAGCAGTTCGGAGCGGGAGGTCCTTTTAAATGAGGTGGGAAGAAATCCGCAGGACTATCAGGTTATTGTGACATCCTACGATTTGCTGAGAAGAGATGTAGGCTTATATGAAGCCATCCACTTCCGGTATCAGGTCATAGACGAGGCGCAGTATATCAAAAACGCATCCACACAGAGCGCAAGGGCAGTGAAGTCTCTGGATGTGCAGACCAGGTTTGCCCTCACAGGGACGCCTGTTGAAAACCGGCTGGGGGAGCTGTGGAGCATTTTCGATTATCTCATGCCGGGCTTTCTCTTTGGAAGCCAGTTCTTTAAGAGGGAATATGAAATCCCTATCGTAAGAGAGGGTGACGGGGCTGCCCTCAAACGGCTGAAGCGGCTCATAGGTCCCTTTGTGCTGAGGCGGGTAAAAAAGGATGTATTAAAGGAGCTTCCGGATAAGATGGAGGAGGTGGTATATTCCAACTTTGAAACGGAGCAGAAAAAATTATATGCGGCCAATGCGGCCAAGTTTAAGGAGAAGCTCAGCACAGGCGGTTTTGGCCAGGCTGGGGAAGGAAAGCTCCAGATTTTAGCGGAGCTCATGCGCCTGAGGCAGATTTGCTGCGACCCGCGGTTATGTTACGACAATTACAGGGGCAGCTCCGCCAAGCTGGAGACCTGTATGGACCTGGTGCGAAGGGGCGTGGCGGGAGGACATAAGATATTATTGTTTTCCCAGTTTACCTCCATGCTGGATATTATTCATACAAGGTTCGAGAAGGAGGGAATCATGAGCCACATGCTGACAGGGGCCACCTCCAAGGAAGAACGAATCCGGCTGGTGGGAGATTTTGGAAAGGATGAGGTGCCTGTATTCCTGATTAGCCTGAAAGCAGGGGGAACCGGCCTCAACCTGACTGCGGCGGATATCGTCATCCATTATGACCCGTGGTGGAACGTGGCTGCCCAGAATCAGGCCACGGACAGAACCCACCGGATAGGCCAGGATAAGCAGGTAACGGTCTATAAACTGATTACCAGAAATACCATAGAAGAGAACATCTTAAAGCTTCAGGAAGCCAAGAGCCATCTGGCGGATGCAGTGGTGCCTGAGGGCACGATATCCTTTGGCAGCCTGACAAGAGATGATATACTGAATATCATAAAGGAGGAATAGGAAATGAAAGTATTAATGTTAAACGGAAGTCCCCATGAGAAGGGGTGTACCTACACAGCCCTTGCAGAGGTGGCAGGAGAGCTCAACCAGGCCGGCATTGAAACAGAGATTATGCATGTGGGCGGCGGGACTGTCCATGGATGCATGGGCTGCGGCGCATGCGGTAAGCTTGGAAAATGCATTTACAGTGACGACAAGGTCAACGAAGCAGTGGAGAAGATGAGGCAGAGCGATGGGCTGATTGTGGGTTCACCGGTACACTATGCTTCGGCCGGCGGGGCTATCACCTCCTTCCTGGACCGTTTCTTCTATTCCGGAAGCAGTGCTGCTGCCCATAAGCCGGGAGCAGCCGTTGCTTCTGCCAGAAGGGCCGGAACAACTGCCACCCTGGACCAGCTGAACAAATATTTTATGATTACGCAGATGCCGGTAGTGTCCTCCCAGTACTGGAATATGGTGCACGGGCAATGTCCAGAGGATGTAAAAAAGGATGAAGAAGGCATGCAGATTATGCGTGTATTGGGCAGGAACATGGCCTGGATGCTCAAATCCATTGAGGCCGGAAAAGCTGCCGGAATTACGCTGCCTGAGACAGAGGAAAAGAAACGAACGAATTTTATACGGTAGGAAAATGGCTGATACGTGAAGGTTAGTGCATGAAATCAATACATGGAATTAATACATGAAATCAGGATGGACTGACTTAAGACTGGGGCCCGCCCGGCACTATGGTGTGCCGGGCTTTTTGAGTATGGCTTTATGTACGGCTATGCCAATGCGGTATGCATGGTCTGATTATGAATGTGCTGGTCCAGTATTAAATGAACCCGTTCCACTTCACCGAGAATCAGGGTTTCGGACTTCGTGATTTGGTTTCTTAATACACGCTCAGTGGATTTAATCTGGAATTCCAGACTGTCCATGCGGGTGTTCAGGGATTTTATGTCAGACTGTATATTTTGTATATCAGATTTCATGCCCTGCATTTCGGCTTTTACGCCTAAGATGTCGGATTTCATGCCCTGCATTTCGGTTTTTACGCCTAGGATGTCGGATTTCATGCCCTGCATTTCGGTCTTTACGCCTTGTATATCGGTTTTCATATCCCGAATATCAGTTTTCATATCAATTATTTCAGTCAATATGACATCAAGTTTATCAGAATCAGTCAAGCTGTCACCTCCTAAAAACAGTGTGCTGTGTCAGTGTGCCGAATCGCGGTTTGTGTTTCGTCTGGAAACAGGGTGTAATTAAGTATAGCAGATCGGAACATGTAAATCCAGGCTGATTTTAGCATTTTTTGTAATGATTTTCACCGGATTTCCCCGCTGGTTTTCAGAAAAAATAATGCTTGTCACAAATCCCCCATTCTGTTATACTTTGGTATAATTAACTAGCTAATTATATGCAGGCTAATGGTTAATCAGTCAGATATACGGAAAGGAGGCAATCTACATGGACAAAGCATCACGCAGCTGTTTTGTTCAATCCCCGGAGCACTGTCTCGTAGAGAAGTACATCCGGGTGGCCAGGCTGCACCGGAGTATGATGGAGCGCCGCCTGGACGGCACAGGGGTGTACCGAAGCCAGCATCAGATACTGATGTTTGTGTCGGATAACCCCAACGTATCCCAGAAAGAACTGGCGAGGATGTATGGCGTGTCCGGGGCTACCATCGCTGTTTCCCTTAAGAAACTGGAAAGAGGGGGCTATATCAGGCGCCTGGTGGACCAGGAGGACAACCGGTGCAACCAGATTTGCATAACGGATAAGGGAAGGAAAGTGGTGGAGGACAGCGTAAAGATTTTCAGGCAAATGGAGAGCCGCATGTTTGAAGGATTTTCCGAGAATGATATGAAGGTGCTGGGACAACTGCTGGACCGGATATACGGGAACCTGGACCGGGAGTTTACGGACAGGGCACAAAGGGAGGAATCATAGGTGAAACGATACAGAAAGTATATAAAACCATATCTTGGAGCCTTTATCCTTGGTCCTCTTCTGATGCTGACAGAGGTGGCGGGGGAAATCATGCTTCCCAAACTGATGTCCATGATTATCAACAACGGGGTGGTTCAGAGAAACGTGCAGTACATCCTGTCCGTGGGAGGGCTGATGATACTGGCTACCCTTATAATGGCTATAGGAGGAATCGGTGGTGCCTATTTTTCCGTGAAAGCAGCAGTCAGCTTTACCAGCGACCTGAGGGACGACCTTTTTTCCAAGGTGCAGGAATTTTCATTTAAGAACATAGACTCATACAGCACAGGTTCGCTGGTCACCCGTCTGACCAATGATATTCAGCAGATCCAGAATGTGCTTATGATGGGACTGCGGATGGCCATGCGCGCTCCGGGCATGTTCATAGGAGCCCTGATTATGGCCTTCATGATGAATGCCAGACTGGCCGTGGTCATCCTGGTGGTAATCCCCCTGCTGACAGCCGCCATAGCCGTCATACTAAAGACAGCATTCCCCAGATTTACCGCCATGCAGAAAAAGCTGGACCAGCTAAACTCCGGCATTCAGGAGGCGCTGACCAATGTACGGGTTATCAAATCTTTTGTGCGGGAAGAGTTTGAGGAAGAAAAATTCAGGGATATGAACCAGGATTTAAAGAACAGCAGTCTGGACGCCATGAAAATCGTGATTGTCACCATGCCGGTGATGACCCTTGCCATGAACATAACCACACTGGCAGTGGTGTGGTACGGGGGCAATATCATAATTGCAGGGGATATGCCGGTGGGGGATTTAACTGCATTTACCACTTATATTGTGCAGATACTCATGTCGCTTATGATGCTTTCCATGGTGTTCCTGCAGCTTTCCAGGGCAGTGGCATCCATCCGCAGGGTGGGTGAGGTCATGGACACGGAGATCGACCTGACAGACCGGGATGCATCCAGGAAGGACCTGGCTGTATTGAAGGGAAAGGTGGAGTTTAAACATGTGAGCTTCAGCTATACGGACAACCGGGATGAGATGGTACTGGAGGATATAAATTTTACGGCAGAGCCAGGTCAGATAATAGGCATTATCGGCTCCACGGGAAGCGGCAAGACCACCCTGGTGCAGATGATACCGCGGCTCTACGATGCCACAAAGGGCCAGGTGCTTGTGGACGGGGTGGATGTCAGGGAATATTCCCTCAAAAACCTGCGGGAAGGCGTGGGCATGGTGCTCCAGAAAAATGTGCTCTTCTCAGGCACCATAGAGGAGAACCTGCGCTGGGGCAAGGAGGACGCCTCCATGGATGAAATCAGGGAAATGGCACAGAGCGCCCAGGCAGACAGCTTTGTCACATCCTTTACCAACGGCTATGATACGGACATGGGACAGGGCGGGGTCAATGTATCGGGGGGCCAGAAGCAGAGACTCTGTATTGCCAGGGCCCTGCTTAAGAGGCCCAAAATCCTGATACTGGATGACAGCACCAGTGCTGTGGATACGGCCACGGAGGCCAGGATACGGCAGTGTTTTAACACCAGCCTTAAGGACACCACCAAAATCATAATAGCGCAGCGCATCGGATCCGTGGAGGAGGCTGACCGGATTTTAGTGCTGGATGAAGGCAGGCTCATCGGCCAGGGGACCCATGAACAGCTTATGGAGGAATGTAAGGCATACCAGGAGATTTATTATTCCCAGAGGGACCGAAAGGAGACGGCTGTATCATGACGAGACAACAGAAAGCGGAAAGCCTGAAACGGCGCTATGGAAGACATGGTGCTCCTGAGGCCAGGGGTCCCATGGGAGGGAGAAGACATGGGCCGGGGCGGAATATGGCGATGGGCCCCAAAAGGCTGCCCAGGAACGCAGGCACCACCATCAGGCGTCTTCTGCATTATTTAAATGAGGATAAATCCAAGATGATGCTGGCATTTTTCTGTGTTGTCCTCAACACAGCGTCAACGCTGGCAGGCTCCTATATGCTGCGGCCTATCATCAATACATTCATTGCCCCGCTAACAGGAGGTCCCGGGGATCCGGCAGGACTTGCAAGGGCCCTGGCTGTGCTGGCGGCTGTGTTTGCCGTGGGGGTGCTTGCCAATTATGCCCAGGCAAAGGTTATGCTGACCGTGGCCCAAAATGCCCTGCAGAAAATCCGCAATGACCTGTTTGGCAGAATGCAGAAGCTGCCGGTCCGGTTTTATGATACCAACTCCAACGGTGATTTGATGAGCCGTTTTACAAATGATGTGGATACCATCGGGCAGATGCTCAGCTCCACGCTGGTACAGCTGTTTTCCGGAGCATTAAGCATTATCGGCACCCTGTTCCTCATGGTGTACACCAACCTGATTCTGACTCTTGTCACCCTGGTGATGATTCCCATTATGATGAAGGCGGGAGGAGCTGTGGCCGGGTGGAGCCAGAAATACTTTACCGCCCAGCAGACATCCCTGGGAGCCGTGAACGGATATATAGAGGAGACCATTACCGGACAGAAGGTGGTTAAGGTATTCTGCCATGAGGATATGGCCAGAGAGGAATTCGGCATACTAAACCATGATCTGAGGCACAACCAGATTCGGGCCCAGTTTTTCGGCGGTATCATGGGGCCTGTGATGAACAGCCTGAGCCAGATCAACTATTCCCTTACAGCTTGTGTGGGCGGCCTGCTCTGTGTGCTCAGGGGCTTTGATGTGGGCGGGCTGACCGTGTTCTTAAACTTTTCCAGACAGTTCAGCCGTCCCATCAACGAGATATCCATGCAGGTCAGCAATGTATTCTCAGCCCTGGCCGGAGCAGAGCGTGTATTTGCGGTGATGGATGAGGAGCCGGAGCCGGCCAACACCAGGGACTGCATAGTGCCAAGTCCTATGATTGGCCATGTGGTGTTTCATCATGTTACCTTTGGCTACGATCCGGATAAAACCATTCTAAGGGACATAAACCTCTATGCCAAACCGGGGCAGAAGATTGCCTTTGTAGGATCTACCGGCGCGGGAAAGACCACCATAACAAATCTGCTGAACCGGTTTTATGACATCCAGTCAGGCTCCATCACCATTGACGGGGCGGATATACGAACTATTTCAAGGGATGCCCTGCGAAGCAACATTGCCATGGTCCTTCAGGACACCCACCTTTTTACAGGCACGGTGCGGGAGAATATCCGCTACGGCAGGCTGGACGCCACGGACGACGAGGTTATTCAGGCGGCAAAAACAGCATCCGCCCACTCCTTTATCATGCGTCTTCCCCACGGATATGACACCATGCTGGAGGGGGACGGGGCCAATTTAAGCCAGGGCCAGAGACAGCTTCTCAATATTGCCAGGGCATCCATATCCAAGGCTCCTGTGCTGATACTGGACGAGGCCACCAGCTCCGTGGATACCAGGACTGAAAAACACATTGAGCACGGTATGGACCGGCTGATGGCGGACCGAACCACCTTCATCATTGCCCACAGGCTGTCTACGGTGCGGAGCGCCAACGCCATTATGGTTCTGGAGCAGGGGGAAATCATTGAGCGGGGAACCCATGAGGAGCTTCTGGAGATGAAAGGACGGTACTACGAACTGTATACAGGCATGAAAGAACTGGAATGATTGCCATGAAATTAACATGTATTTAACATATAATTAAAAAAATAACATATATAATCTGTATTGTATACAATCTTTATTTATGCTATACTAAATTGGTGTATTCCGGCGGGGGCAGGCAGCCCTGCCGGTCATACCGGGCGCTGGTACTGGTCCGGCCGCACAAAGGAATAAAACAAAGAAAAGAGGGAGAGAATCCATGGGTTTGGCGACTTTTATAGGCGGCATCCATCCATATGAGGGGAAAGAGCTGTCAGAGAACAAACCGGTACAGGTCCTGATGCCAAAGGGCGACCTGGTGTATCCGATGTCACAGCACATTGGTGCACCCGCGAAGCCTCTGGTAGCAAAGGGCGATCATGTACTGGCAGGCCAGAAGATTGGAGAAGCAGGCGGTTTCATCTCTGCAAATGTAATTGCTTCTGTTTCAGGAACGGTGAAGGCCATTGAACCAAGGCGTATGGCTAACGGAGCAATGGTGCCCTCCATTGTGGTTGAAAATGATGGAGAATATAAGACGGTTGAGGGCGTAGGAGAGGACAGGGACCCATCAGGCCTGTCTAAAGAGGAAATCCGCAACATTGTGAAGGAAGCCGGTATCGTGGGTCTCGGCGGAGCAGGATTCCCCACTCATGTAAAGCTGACTCCGAAGGATGAGAACGCCATCGAGTACATACTGGTCAACGGCGCAGAGTGTGAGCCGTACCTCACCAGCGACTACCGGATGATGCTGGAAGAGCCGGAGAAAATTGTAGGCGGCTTAAAGGTCATCCTTCAGCTGTTTGACAATGCAAAGGGTGTTATCGGCATTGAGAACAATAAGCCGGAGGCCATCAAGAAACTTACCGAGATGGTAAAGGACGAGCCGCGCATCACGGTCTGTCCCCTTATGACAAAGTATCCGCAGGGAGGAGAGCGTTCCCTGATTTATGCCGTTACAGGCAGGAAGGTCAACTCGTCCATGCTTCCCGCGGACGCAGGATGCATCGTGGACAATGTTGACACCGTGATTTCCATTTACATGGCAGTGTGCAAGAGCACGCCCCTGATGAGGAAGATCATCACGGTCACCGGAGACGCGGTGGCAGACCCCAGAAATTTCAGCGTAAAGCTTGGAACCAATTACCAGGAGCTGTTGGACGCAGCCGGCGGTTTTAAGACGGAGCCGGAAAAGGTTCTGTCAGGCGGCCCCATGATGGGCCAGGCCATATTTGACCTGAATATCCCGGTAAGCAAGACTTCGTCCGCCCTGACCTGCTTCACAAAGGACCAGGTGGCTGAGATGGAGCCTTCCGCATGCATACGGTGCGGAAAATGCGTCAGTGTATGTCCAAGCCACATCATCCCTGTGATGATGATGCAGGCCGCTCTCAGGGACGACTGCGAGACATTCGAGAAGCTGAACGGTATGGAATGTATGGAGTGCGGAAGCTGCACCTACATATGTCCGGCCAAGAGGCCTCTGACTCAGGCATTTAAGGAAATGCGCAAGACAGTTGCGGCTAACCGCAGGAAGAAAGGGTAGGAGGGGACATAAGTCATGAGTAAATTATTAAACGTATCATCATCCCCGCATGTGAGAAGCCATGAGACCACCCACAGCATCATGCTGGACGTGGCCATTGCCATGTTGCCTGCAACTGCTTTCGGTGTGTATCATTTCGGCATGCATGCGCTGCTGGTGCTTATAGTTACGGTTGCAGCCTGTGTTTTAAGTGAGTATGTATATGAGAAGCTGATGAAGAAGCCAAGCACCATCAGCGACTGCAGTGCCCTGGTCACGGGCCTGATTCTGGCACTGAACATGCCTCCGGAGATTCCGGTGTGGATTCCTGCTCTGGGTGGAATCTTTGCCATTATCGTGGTGAAGCAGCTCTACGGCGGCCTGGGACAGAACTTTATGAACCCGGCTCTGGCAGCCAGATGCTTCCTGCTGATTTCCTTTGCGGGAAAAATGACAAATTTCAGCTACAGCGGGTTTGACGGCGTGTCCGGCGCGACCCCCCTGGCAGTGCTTAAAAGCGGCGGGACCGTGGATGTTCCGGCCATGTTTGTGGGAAATATCCCGGGCACCATCGGAGAGGTTTCCGTGATTGCCCTTTTAATCGGCGCAGCCTATCTTCTGGCAAAGAAGGTAATCTCCATCCGGATTCCAGGCACCTACATACTGACGGTTGTGGTATTTGCCATCCTGTTCGGAGGCCATGGATTTGATTTAAATTACATTGCAGCCCATCTGTGCGGCGGCGGCCTGATTTTCGGTGCCTTCTTTATGGCAACCGACTATGTGACCAGCCCCATCACGCCAAAGGGCCAGATTGTGTTTGGTATCCTGCTGGGCGTGCTCACAGGACTGTTCAGGATTTTCGGCGGCTCCGCAGAGGGCGTGTCCTACGCAATTATCATCAGCAACATCCTTGTTCCGCTGATTGAGAAAGTAACCCTTCCCAAAGCATTTGGAAAGGAGGGCAAGTAATTATGAATAAAGCAGGATTTATGAAAGACGCGCTGATCCTTTTTGTCATCACACTGGTATCGGGCTGCCTGCTTGGCGGTGTGTACCAGGTAACTAAGGAACCCATTGAGAAGGCTACCATTGCTGCCAACAACAAGGCTTACAAGGCAGTATTTAACGAGGCTGAGTCATTTGAACCGGATGATGCCCTTACAGCCGCGGTCGAGGGATGCAACGCAGACCTGGCCGGCATGGATTTTGGCGGCGTCAAGGTGGAGAATGTGCTTAAGGCAGTAGACGGCAGCGGCAGCCAGCTGGGCTATGTCATCACTTCCCTTTCCAATGACAGTTATGGCGGCGCTGTGAAGGTATCCGTGGGCATTAAGGAGGACGGCACCATTACAGGAATCGAGTTCCTGGAAATCAATGATACGCCGGGTCTGGGACTTAAGGCCAAGGAGCCTAAATTCAAAGACCAGTTCATAGGCAAGAATGCCGAATCCTTAAGTGTAACCAAGATGGGGAATGCGGACGACACCCAGATTAACGCAATCAGCGGTGCCACCATTACTTCCAGTGCAACAACCAACGCAGTGAATGCAGCTTTATATTACCTGCATAACTGCATCAAATAATTAGGAGGTGGGAATATGAATAACTGTTCTGAACGTTTATATAACGGTATTGTGAAAGAAAACCCTACCTTCGTCCTGATGCTTGGTATGTGTCCGACCCTGGCCGTAACCACATCAGCTGTCAACGGCCTTGGTATGGGACTTTCCACAACCGTGGTTTTACTGTTTTCCAATATGATTATATCAGCACTCCGTAAGATTATACCGGACCGCGTGCGTATCCCGGCATACATCGTTATCGTGGCTTCCCTGGTTACCGTTGTGCAGCTGCTGCTTCAGGCCTATGTGCCGAGCCTGTATTCTGCCCTTGGTATCTATATTCCGCTGATTGTAGTTAACTGTATCATTCTTGGCCGCGCAGAGTCCTACGCATCCAAGAACGGCCCGCTTGTATCCACCTTTGACGGTATCGGCATGGGCCTGGGCTTTACCCTTGCCCTTACATGTATCGGCCTTGTCCGCGAGATCCTTGGTTCCGGCGCAATCTTCGGCAATGTAGTGATTCCTGAGGATTACCACATCGCCATCTTTGTTCTGGCTCCCGGCGCGTTCTTTGTCCTTGCAGTGCTGACCGCCCTTCAGAACAAGTTCAAGGCGCCGTCAGCGACCAACGGTTCCGTTCCCCAGTCCAGACTGGCATGCGGCGGCAACTGTATGGAGTGCACGGGTTCCTCCTGCATGTCCAACCATGAAGTGCTGGAGACCAGGAAGCGCCAGGCGGAAGAGAAGGCCCTTGCTGCAAAGAAGGAAGCCGTAGCAAAGAAGGAAGCAGAGTTAAAAGCAGCTACTTCCAAGAAAGAAAATTAGGAGGGTGGATAAATGAAAGAGTTATTGTTAATTGCCATTGGTTCCGCTCTGGTTAATAACGTTGTTTTGAGCCAGTTCTTAGGACTTTGTCCATTCCTCGGTGTTTCAAAAAAGGTTGAGACTTCAGCCGGTATGGGTGCAGCGGTTATTTTCGTTATTACCATTGCGTCCGCTGTGACCAGCCTGGTGTATACAGGGATTCTTGTGAATCTGCATCTGGAATATCTCCAGACTATTGTATTCATCCTGGTTATCGCAGCCCTGGTTCAGTTCGTGGAGATGTTCTTAAAGAAATCCATGCCGTCACTGTATGAGGCTCTGGGCGTATACCTGCCTCTGATTACCACCAACTGTGCGGTTCTGGGCGTTGCCCTTACCAATGTGACGAAGTCCTATAACTTCGTGCAGAGCGTTGTAAACGGTATCGGTATCTCCGTTGGTTTTACCATTGCTATTGTCATGTTAGCTGGTGTCCGCGAGAAGATTGAGCATAATGACGTCCCATATTCATTCCAGGGGTCACCGATAGTCCTTATTACCTCGGGTCTTATGGCAATCGCATTTTTCGGATTTTCCGGATTAATTTAGAAGGAGGAGAAGGAAAATGGTTACAGGTATTATAATAGCGGCAGCCGTGGTAGGTATCCTTGGTATTCTGATAGGTGTCTTCTTAGGCATAGCCAGCGAGAAGTTTAAAGTTGAAGTAGATGAAAAGGAAATCCTGGTCCGCAACGAGCTGCCCGGCAACAACTGCGGCGGCTGCGGATATGCGGGCTGTGACGCACTGGCAAAGGCAATCGCAGCCGGCCAGGCGGATGTAGGCGCATGTCCTGTGGGCGGCGCTTCCACCGCGGAGAAAATCGGAGCCATCATGGGCGTTGCAGGCGGAGCTGCCGAGAAGAAGGTGGCCTTCGTGAAATGTAAAGGTTCATGTGACAAAACCGCCGTACAGTACAACTATTACGGTGTGGATGACTGTAAGAAGGTATCTGTTGTCCCGGGCGCCGGCGAGAAGGCCTGCGCATACGGATGTATGGGCTACGGCTCCTGTGTCAGGGCATGTGCCTTTGACGCCATCCATGTAGTGGACGGCGTGGCAGTGGTAGATAAGGAAAAATGTGTTGCCTGCGGCAAGTGTGTGGCATCCTGTCCGAACCACCTGATTGAGCTGGTGCCGTATAAGGCAGAGCATCTGGTACAGTGCAGCTCCCACGACAAAGGCAAAGATGTAAAAGCTGTCTGTGCGGCCGGCTGTATCGGATGTACCCTGTGTACAAAGCAGTGTGAGTTTGATGCCATCCATATGGAGAACAATCTGGCTGTCATTGACTACGAGAAGTGTACCAACTGCGGCAAGTGCGCAGAAAAATGTCCTGTCAAGGTTATTGTTTAGGCGAGATAAAAATATCGGAATGAAATAAAAAGCTGTCCCTTCCGGGTGATGAACCGCGGAAGGAACAGCTTTTTTGCTGCATTTGTATGTTATTTTTTCTTTCTCTTTTTAAAAGCCGGTGAATCAAAGGACTGGTCGTCGGGCAGGACCTTCTTAGTGGTGGCCTCCACCAGATTATCGTAGCAGGAAAAGATGGCGTTTATGTCCCTGGAGTCCATCCTTGGCGTCAGGAGGGATACCAGAGGAACGATAATGAGTCCCACAATCATGGAGACAGCACCTGCATTGATGGGGGACGCAATATAGTGCAGGAACATATTTGAAACCGTGATACCGATGCCGGTGGCAAAGCTGGCCCACACAGCCGCGGGCGTGGTTCTTTTCCAGTACAGGCCGTAGAGGAAGGGAGCCAGAAAGGCTCCGGCCAGCGCGCCCCAGGAGATACCCATGAGCTGGGCAATGAAGTCAGGCGGATCCAGGGCCAGGACAACGCTTATGACGATAAAGGCCACAATCAGGCACTGCATCAGCACCAGCTGGGTTTTATCCTTCATGTTCTTCACAAGACTGCCTTTGATAAAATCCAGGGTCAGGGTGGAGCTGGAGGTGAGCACCAGGGAGGAAAGGGTGGACATGGATGCGGACAGCACCAGCATGACAACAATTCCAATCAGCAGGTCCGGAAGTCCGGACAGCATGGCCGGTATGATGGTATCATAAGCCACGGATCCATTTCCATTATAAATGGCAGGGCTGTCAAAGAGCCGGCCGAAGCCGCCCAGGAAATAGCTGCCCCCGGAGATGACAATGGCAAACAGGGTGGAAATCACGGTGCCTGTGGCAATGGCTTTTTCGCTTCGGATGGTATAGAATTTGTGAATCATCTGGGGCAGGCCCCAGGTTCCAAGGGAGGTGAGAATCACCACGCCCAGCAGGTTCAGGGGATCCGGTCCGAAGAAGGAGGTGTAGGCTCCGGGCTGGCCCAGGGTAACCGGGACCTCGCTGGGAATCTGCGCCAGTCTGCCCACAGCAGCCGTAAATCCTCCCTGGCCGCTTAAAACGCTGAGGATGATGGCGGCGATGCCGGCCAGCATGATGATGCCCTGGATGAAATCATTGATGGCCGTGGCCATATAACCGCCCAGGATGACATAGACCGCTGTCAGGATAGCCATGCCCATGACACAGACACTGTAGGGAATATCAAAGGCCATGCCGAATAACCGGGACAGACCATTGTAGACAGAGGCTGTGTAGGGTATGAGAAAGACAAATATAATCAGGGAGGCAACAATCTTCATGCCCTGGCTGTGGAACCGGCTGCCGAAGAATTCCGGCATGGTGGCCGAGGAGAGATGCTTGCTCATGACCCTGGTCCGCCGCCCCAGGATGACCCAGGCCAGCAGGCTGCCGATCAGGGCATTGCCAATGCCAATCCAGGTGGAGGCCAGGCCGTATTTCCATCCGAACTGACCGGCATAACCGATAAATACCACAGCGGAAAAGTAGGAGGTGCCATAGGCAAAGGCGGTGAGCCAGGGCCCCACGCCCCTTCCTCCCAGAACAAAGTCATTGACATTGGTGGCATGGCGACGGGAATAGAATCCCACTCCCAGCATGATGGCAAAAAAGATAACCAGCATCAGCAGTTTAACAGTCATTTGAATATCCTCCGCATACACTTTAATAATTAAAACTTCTGAACTTTAATGTATCAAAGTACAAGGGGATTGTCAAAGGGTATTTCTTATTTTTGCCTACTTTGGCTATTTTGACGGAACTTCGTGAAAGAGAATGAGGTGCAAAATGCCATTTTTTTGTTAAAGTGGGGGATGACTGTCAAATTTCGACAATAAATGTAAAATCCAAAGATGGATATAAAATGTAAAAAATGAATAATTAAGGTATAAAAAGATTTACATAATATAAATTACAAAAATAGGAAATCATGTAACATGTTTAAAAATTAATAATACTGTAACATAAATGTAAAGATATGGCTGGCGAAATGCACAAAATAAAGGTGCAGACACCTGGAAAACCATAGTAAATATATAAAAAATATTACAAATGTTTCAAAAGTAAGAAAAAATGTAACAAAATTATTAAATCTCCATTGACGCGAAAAGTCAAATCCCATATAATTAGCCATACATCCCGGAAAAACATGCACAAAGTGGGAGATACCCACTGCATAAAATTTTGAGAATGGTACCTGTACAGAGTTGTGCGGGGCCAGGAAAGAGGAGTATGTATGCTTACATTACATTCATTCCTTCGTTCGGTAGTTCTCTTTGTTAAGTCACTGACTGTGAAAGTGACAAAGCAGATGTACCGTTCCTCATCGGTGGTGATGGCGGGTATGATGGTAGTGGCCATCATAGCATTTTCAGCCAATGGGTTTGGCGGCGGGGGAAGAAACGCCCTGGCAGCGCCCATGACGGAGGAAAGTGACGCCATTGACATGGCGGAGGAGGAAAACGAAGGAAGCGGTCTGGTTACTGAAGCAAAAGTACAATTCGGACATTTAAACACAGACAGTGAAGGCCAGCATCTGGCCGGTGCGCTGCTGGAAGCGGACGTCCGAGAGAAACAGAGAAAGCAGGCAGCTGCACAGACCCAGATTGAGACACTTCAGAAACAGATATTAAAGGAGAGACAGGAAGAGGAGGCCAGGAAAAAGGCGGAGGAAGAGCGCCGGGCAGCCAGAAGGATTAAATATACGGATGAAGATTACCAGGTACTCCTGCGCATTGTCCAGGCGGAGGCGGGAATCTGCGACCCCAAGGGAAAGATACTGGTTGCGGATGTGATCATTAACCGTGTCCTGTCGGGAAAATTCCCGGACAGCGTAAAGGCAGTTGTATACCAGCCATCCCAGTTTCAGCCGGTATCCAACGGCACCATCAACACGGTAAAGGTCACAGCGGAAACCATTGAATGCGTGGACCGTGCCCTGGCCGGTGAAGATTATTCCAACGGAGCCCTGTATTTTATGAACAGAAGGGCATCCGGCAGTGCTGCCTCCTGGTTCGACAGGCGGCTGACCTACCTTTTTGCCCATGACGGACATGAGTTCTTCCGATAATCAGATAAAAAAGGATTGAGTTTCCTGCGGCTTTAGGTGTATACTAGGAATTGGAAAATCGAAATGCCACAAAGGAGAATGGAATATGATTTTTGATGAGAAGAAGAACCTGGACTTTTACAGGAATTTAGGGATTGAAGGCAGATATGCCAAGGCCGTGGATTTCCTTCAGAATACGGACCTTGAGGCATTGGAGCCGGGAAAGTATGAGATTGACGGCAAAAACGTGTATGCCAATGTAACAGCCTACACCACCATCCCGTGGGAGGAGGCTAAATATGAGGCACATGAGCATTACACCGATATCCAGTACGTGATTGAGGGCAGCGAGATTATGAGCTACGCGCCGGTACATGAGATGACTGTAAAGGTTCCATATAATCCGGATAAGGATGTGGTATTCTTTGAGAACACCACCCCCGGACTTAGGGTTGTGACCGGAGCCGGACAGTATCTGATTTTTAACCCATGGGATGCCCATAAGCCAAAGGCTGCCAACGGAGAGCCGGCACCGATTAAAAAGGTGATTGTAAAAATCAAAGAGGATTAAAAAATATATTAAATGCGTAATAAAACGTGATTGAAGCGTGATTTTAAGAAAGCGCAGGAAAAAAGGCCGGCCCGCTGTATCCGGTATCAGCGGGCCGGTCCTTTTTTATGCCCCTGGAGACTACCTCATGTTTGCTGATATTTCATTGCTAATATTTTGTTAATTGAAATATTGACTTTTAATTCACAAAATGAGATAATGAAAAGGATTTCGATAAAATGAAAGAGAGGTAAATGAATGATGGCAAATGTAGATTTGAGTCAGTATGGTATTACCGGAACCACAGAAATTGTTTATAATCCTTCCTATGAGATGTTATTTGAAGAAGAGACTAAACCAACTCTGGAGGGGTATGAAAAAGGCCAGGTAAGCGAACTTGGTGCAGTGAATGTCATGACTGGTATTTACACAGGTCGTTCCCCTAAGGACAAGTTCATTGTCATGGATGAGAACTCAAAGGACACTGTATGGTGGACAACGGACGAGTACAAGAATGACAATCATCCGGCCAGCCAGGAAGCATGGGATACAGTAAAGAAGATTGCCCTGGAAGAACTTTCTAACAAGAGACTGTTTGTTGTAGACGCATTCTGTGGAGCAAACAAGGATACCCGCATGGCAATCCGCTTCATTGTTGAGGTTGCGTGGCAGGCTCATTTCGTAAAAAACATGTTTATCCAGCCAAGCGCAGAGGAACTGGAGAACTTTAAGCCGGATTTCGTTGTATATAATGCTTCCAAGGCAAAGGTGGAAAATTACAAGGAGTTAGGCCTGAACTCCGAGACAGCCGCTATGTTCAATATTACCAGCCGCGAGCAGGTAATCGTGAACACATGGTACGGCGGAGAGATGAAAAAAGGCATGTTCTCAATGATGAACTATTATCTGCCTCTGAAGGGCATTGCATCCATGCATTGTTCTGCCAACACAGATATGAACGGTGAGAACACCGCAATCTTCTTCGGACTTTCCGGAACAGGAAAAACCACTCTTTCAACAGACCCCAAGCGTCTTCTTATCGGTGATGACGAGCACGGCTGGGATGACAACGGCGTATTTAACTTCGAGGGCGGATGCTATGCAAAGGTCATTAACCTGGATAAGGATTCTGAGCCGGACATCTACAATGCAATCAGACGCAATGCTCTTTTGGAGAATGTTACACTTGATGCTGACGGCAAGATTGATTTTGATGACAAGAGCGTAACTGAGAATACACGTGTATCTTATCCGATTGATCATATTGAGAAGATTGTTCGTCCGGTATCAGCTGCTCCTGCTGCAAAGGATGTTATTTTCCTGTCAGCAGATGCGTTCGGCGTACTGCCTCCAGTATCCGTTCTGACTCCGGAGCAGACACAGTACTATTTCCTGTCCGGATTTACAGCAAAGCTTGCCGGTACAGAGCGTGGCATCACAGAGCCCACACCTACATTCTCAGCCTGCTTCGGACAGGCATTCCTGGAACTGCATCCAACCAAGTATGCAGAGGAGCTTGTTAAGAGAATGGAGAAGAGCGGCGCAAAGGCATACCTGGTTAACACCGGCTGGAATGGAACAGGCAAGCGTATCTCTATCCGCGATACCCGCGGTATCATTGATGCGATTCTTGACGGCTCCATTGCAAAGGCTCCAACCAAGCAGCTTCCATTCTTCAACTTTGAGATTCCTACCGAGCTTCCAGGCGTAGATCCTAAGATTCTGGATCCCCGCGATACATACGCAGAGGTATCACAGTGGGAGGAAAAGGCAAAAGATCTGGCACAGCGTTTTGTCAAGAACTTTGCAAAATATGAGGGCAACGAGGCTGGAAAGGCACTGGTTTCCGCTGGTCCTCAGTTATAATCATAAAAATCATCTTTCTGCCCCGCGGCAGGAGGACAGCATGATAGAGGGAGAACCGGATGTCCGGTTCTCCTTTTCATACAGTCCAGGTGCCCAATGACTTTCCCTGGAGCTGACATTTCTTAATATTTTATACTGTTTCTTAAGTCTCATTTACGTCCATTGAAAGGCTGTTTTTTTCATGATACCATGAAACCATAAAGGAGGATGGGTTATGAAAAAATGGAAAAAGAAGCGTACATGGACGCTGGCAATGACGCTGGTTCTTCTGGCACTGCTCTCTCTGTCTGCCTGCGGCAGCAAGCTGTCCAATACGGCAGCCACGGCTGAGACCATGGCTGCAGGATATGCTATGGATGTGAGGGAAGCAGCGATAACCATGGCCCCTGCGGGAGAAGACCTGAATGGGTTAAAGGCTGAGAGCGGAAGCGGTCTGTCACCCTCGCCGGACATCGGAAGTCCGGGGGAAGCAGGCAGGAAGCTGATACGGGATGTGAGTATGAACGTGGAGGCCAGGGACTTTGACGGTGTCCTCTCCCAGATTACAGATCAGGTAGGGGAGCTGGGCGGTTATGTGGAATCCTCTGATGTGTCGGGAGTCAGCGTCGATTCCTATGGCGGCAGCCAGCAGCGCCATGCGGACATCAGGGCCAGGATTCCGGCCGACCGGCTGGACCGCTTTGTAGAGACGGTGGAGAGCGCGGGAAATGTGACCAGCAAGCAGGAGCAGGTGACGGATGTGACCCTGCAGTATTCGGATACGGAGAGCCGCAAGAAATCGCTGGAGATAGAGCAGGAACGGCTTTGGGCCTTGCTGGAAAAAGCGGAGTCCCTGGATGCGGTGGTGGCTCTGGAGGCCCGGCTCTCAGAGATCCGCTATGAGCTGGAGTCCTACACATCCCAGCTGCGCCTCTATGACAATCAGGTGCATTACAGCACTGTATCCATCTATATGAGGGAGGTAAAGGACCTTACCCCCACTGCGCCGGACAGCATTGGAACCAGGATTCAGAAGGGCTTTAACCGCAGTCTGAATAACCTTGGGGAGGCCGTAACTGACCTGATTGTATGGCTTGCCGTCAACAGTCCCATCCTGTTCGTACTGGCTGTTATCATTGGGGCGGTTGTCCTTATTGTCAGAAGACTGAGCCGAAAGCTGCGGGGCGGGAACCGATCCCCAAGGCGTTTCTCTCCATTCCGCGGCAAGCCCATGGGAGGAAAGAAGGGCGCAAAGGACCAGAAGGAGCAGGCGGAGAAAGGACAGCCGGAGAAAGAACCGCCGGAGAAAGAACCGCCGGAGAGGGAACAGGCGGAGAAAGAACAGAATTAAGATAAAAACCAATATGGAGGGCAGGACACACAGCCGGCAAAAACAGGCTTGTGTCCTGCCTTTTTATGGCGTATACTCATAGTAATAATCCACAGCAATAATCTGAGGATGCCTGAAACCGTGTTCCCGCCGGATTCAGGAAATCCGGCAGATTTCCCGTTGCCTGTCAACACCATATATACCCAGGGAAAGGAGAACCTCATGCAGCTTACCTATCTGCGCATCCACAATTTTAAGTCTATACGAAGCATGGAAATCCGGGATATAGAGCGGGCGCTGATTTTAGTTGGGAAAAATAATACAGGAAAAACCTCGGTGCTGGATGCAATCTGCGCGGTGTGCGGCTGTTATGAGATTCAGGACAGGGATTTTAATGAGAACCGTCAGGCCATCCGGATTGATGCCTGCTTTTCCATAGAGGAGGAGGATCTGCACCTGTTTCACCATATGGGTATTGTCAGCCAGTACAGACGTTACGATGTGTGGCGCAGGGTATTTTCTGAGCGGCTTCCGTCGTTCCAAAACGGAGAGCTGTCCTTTACCTTTCACGTGAACCAGGACGGCAAGGTGCGGTACGAGGATCTTTATAGGAAGAATAACCCCTATATCCATATGGTGATGCCCCGCATCTACCGCATCAATGCGGAGCGGGAGCTGAACCAGCTGCAGAACGACCTTCTGATGTTCCAGGAGGACGAGGAGCTTCGAAGGCTGCGATCCGGCAGCTGTATTTTTGAGCGGGCTAAGAAATGCAACCATTGTTTCCAGTGCATCGGCCTGATTAATAAGAAGAAACCGGAAGAACTTTCCGCCTTTGAGACGGCCAGACTCCTGGAGTTTAAGATATACCAGATGAACCTGAGCGGATTTTCCGGAAAGGTCAATGAAAATTTCTTTAAAAATGGAGGATACGAGGAGATACAGTACACGTTAAGCTGCGATGCGGACCAGCTTTTTAACGTGGAGGTAACGGCCCATAACCGCCAGAGAGGTACCGTGAAGCCGGTGGAGCTGATGGGAAAGGGCATGCGGAGTATTTATATGCTTTCCCTGCTAGAGACCTATATCAGCGAACAGGGCCGGATTCCCAGCATTATTGTGGTGGAGGATCCGGAGATATTCCTCCATCCCCAGCTTCAGAAAACATGCAGTGAGATACTGTACCGGCTGTCCAAGAAAAATCAGGTCATTTTCAAGACTCACAGCCCGGACCTTTTGTTTAATTTCAGCATACGCCAGATACGGCAGGTGGTGTTGGATGATGAGCGGTACTCGGTTGTACGCCCGCGGACCAACATGAGCGAAATATTGGATGACCTGGGGTATGGGGCCAATGATCTGCTGAATGTCAGCTTCGTGTTTATTGTGGAGGGGAAACAGGACAAGAGCCGCCTGCCTTTGCTTCTGGAAAAGTATTATTCTGAGATTTATGATGAGGAAGGAAATCTGTACCGCATATCCATCATCACCACAAACAGCTGCACAAACATCAAGACATATGCCAACTTAAAGTATATGAACCAGGTCTATCTGCGGGATCAGTTCCTTATGATACGCGATGGAGACGGCAAGGATCCGGAGGAGCTGGCATCGCAGCTGTGCAGGTATTACGATGAGAGGAATCTGGAGGACGTGGACCGCCTGCCGAAGGTGACAAGGAAGAACGTGCTTATTTTAAAGTATTATTCGTTTGAGAACTATTTCTTTAACCCGGCAGTTATGGCCCGCCTGGGAATCGTGGAAAGCGAGGATGTTTTTTACCGGACCCTCTATGGCAAATGGAGGGAATATCTGTACCGGATTCGCAGCGGGCAGCAGCTGATGGAAGTCCTGGGACGGGATTTCTCATCCCCGGAAGATATGAAGGAGCACATGGAAGAGGTGCGCACCTTTCTCAGAGGCCATAATTTATATGATATATTTTACGGCCCGTTCAGGGACAGGGAAAAAGAGATTCTGAGGGCCTACATCGACCTGGCGCCCAAGGAGGATTTTAAGGATATACTGGATGCCATTGACCGGTTTGTCTATTTTGACAGCAGGAAAAGACCTGAGGATGAAAGGCAGGCAGAGAAGAGTATGATGTAAAAAGGACATAACAGAAAGAGGATATAACAGAAAAAGGGGCGCTGCCCATGGCCGGATAAGTCTGGCCGGGGCAGCGCCCTTTTATCGCTTTCTTATATGAAGAGCGATTCAAACGTTCCCTTAAACCCCATAAGGTTCTTCAACCGCAGGACTGTCTGCGTTCTTTCCCTTGCCCATCACGCAGGTGAACACAAAGGTTCCCAGGCACACTGCTGCAAAGATGATGCCGGCAGGATAGGCGATGGCGGTGGAGAGCTGGAAGCCTTCCTTTGCCATCAGGATATAGGTACAGGATACAGCCGACATGAAGGTGGCCGGAAGGGCGGTGAGCCAGTAGAAGCGTTTTCTGCGGAACAGATATACGCTTGCGGCCCACAGGGCGATCATAGCCAGTGTCTGGTTGCTCCAGGAGAAATATCTCCATACCACCTGTACATCCACCTGGGTCAGAACAGCGCCCACGGCCAGCAGCGGAACAGTTAAGGCAAGACGGTTTTTGATGGGTTTCTGGTCAATCTTGAACCAGTCTGCCAGGGTCAGTCTTGCACTGCGGTAAGCAGTATCTGCTGAGGAAATGGGGCAGGCGATAACACCAATCATGGCGATGACAGCACCTACCGGTCCCAGAAGCTTGAAGCAGATTTCATACACAACGCTGGACTGTCCGTTGCCAAGGGCCTCTAACAGACCGCCTGTGCCGTTGTAGAACGCCACGCCTGCGGCAGCCCAGATAAGGGCGATGACGCCTTCTGCCACCATGGCTCCGTAGAATACCTTGCGGCCGTCCTTTTCATTGGTAAGACACCGTGCCATCAGAGGAGACTGTGTTGCATGGAAGCCGGAGATGGCGCCGCAGGCAACGGAGATAAACATGGTGGGCCATATAGGAGTGCCTGAAGGATGCAGGTTGGACAGGGTGATTTCAGGAATGTGATAACCGCCCAGGATAATGGCTCCTCCTACGCCCAGGGCCATGACGATGAGGCAGATACCGAATATCGGATAAATCTTGCCGATTACCTTGTCGATGGGAACAAAGGTTGCGATGAAATAATAAATCAAGACCACTGCCAGCCAGAATTTGGCATCCAATACATTAGGGGTCAGCATGGCAAGCAGGTTGGCCGGTCCTGTGGAGAAGCTTACGCCTACCAGTACCAGAAGGACTACGGAGAATACACGCATGACCTGTTTCATGGCATTGCCCAGATATGTACCTGTGAGCTCGGATACGCTGGCGCCCTTGTGGCGCATGGACATCATGCCCACCATGTAGTCATGGACACCTCCGCCTAACAAGGTACCGAAGGTAATCCACAGGAATACGCTGGGGCCCCAGCAGGCACCGGCCAGCGCTCCGAAAATAGGTCCCAGACCGGCAATGTTTAACAGCTGAATCAGGAATATACGGGGAGTGCCCATGGGCACATAGTCACTTCCGTCTGTCATGGACAGTGCCGGCGGCTTTCTGTCATCAGGGCCAAATACTTTCTCGGCAACCTTACTGTAGAGCATAAATCCGATAATCAAAATTGCCAGACATACAAAAAAACTAATCATATACCTACCTCCTATGTATTTCTTGTATTTGTAATAATTATACAATAATAGGAGTGAAAGTGAATGTTTTTTGTATCAACTGTATGAAGGAGTGAACAAACAGTAAAATAAAGTTCATAAACGGAAGGCAAAATGGCCCATAAATCATGTATGGGGGGATTATACCCCGATGATCTGGCGCAGCATTTTTGACTTTTCCCTGCTCACAGGAAGGATATTCTTCTCAAATCCCTGCATTTTTACAGCCAGACTGTTGTTGGCCCAGGGAAAGAGTTCGGTGATGAAGCTGAGATTCACCAGATAGCTTTTGTGTATGCGGCAGAAACCATGGGGAGCCAGGCGTTTCTCGTACTCCCCTAAAAGAAGGTTTTCCGTGTAGTCCCGGGTGGGGGTATGGATGATGCAGCTTCTCCCTGAAGTTTCTATGTATACAATCTGCTGTATATCCACCAGTATAATGGTCCGGTTCATATTGATGGGCATACGGCTGGCTGGAAAGGCGGCTGTGACCGGATCTCCCGCCTCCTGCTGGGAGGCGTATAAAGAGGATGAAGCCGGCCTGCAGGACTCGCCCCAGGGCTGGTGATCGTCGCAGGAGCAGACAGCAGAAGCGGTAAGGGCCTGGTTTTTCTGCAGGTCCTTTTGACATTTTTCCAGGACACGGCGCACCCGGTCCGGGTCAAAGGGTTTCAGTATGTAGTTGTTTACGCCCAGCTCAAAGGCCTTGACTCCATACTGGGAGTAGGCGGTGGCAAACACAATCTGGGCATCGGGGAGAATCCGCCTGGCGGCTGCCGCCAGAGTGGTGCCATCCATATCCCCCAGGCTGATATCCACGAACAGCAGGTCAAAGGTCCGGCGGCTGATAAGTTCAATGGCAGAGGCGCCGCTGTCAGCCTCCTCAATCTGGCTGCCCGGCATGGCGTCCATAATCTGGTGGACCAGTTCCTTTCTGGCCGGACGTTCATCGTCAATCACAGCTATCTTCATTGTATGATTCCTCCTGTTTGATTTCATGGGATGGGACAGGAATTTCTTCCGGTTCCAAAGGGATTCGGAACCAGACTCTGGAACCGGCTTCTGAAGTCTCGATTTTCAGACCGTTATCTTCTCCATATATGCTTTTCAGGCGTTTGTGCACATTGGACAGGCCAACTCCCTTTCCCTGGCCAGTGTAAAGTCCCAGCACCACTTCCCTGGGGATACCCTGACCGCGGTCAGCCACTGAGATTTCCGCCATGCCTTCCACACTGTGGACGCTGATGGAAACATGGCGGGCGCCGGTCCTGTCCCCGCCGTGGCGGACCGCGTTTTCTACCAGGGGCTGGAGGATGAAGGAGGGAACCTTGCAGTTGAGGTCGTCCTCCACATCCAGCTCCACAACCAGTTTTTCCTCAAACCGCGCCTGCTCCAGTTCCAGGTAACTGGCCACATGGTACAGTTCTGTGTGAAGGCTCAGCATGTACTGGTCGTTTTCCAGGGCCTGGCGGTAGTAGGAGGAGAGGGTTAGAATCAGTTCCCTGGCCCGGTCCGGATTCTCCCGGCAAACGCATGAAATGGTGTTCAGCGCATTGTAAAGGAAGTGGGGATTCACCTGGGACTGAAGGGCCTTGAACTCCGCTTTGCGGCGGAGCTGTTTCTGATAATCCAGGTCGGACAGCTCTAACTGGGTGGAGAAAAGACGGGCCAGCTCCGAGGCAAAGTCCAGATTTGACTGGGAGGTATGCCAGTGTTTCTTTACCATCATGGTCAGACTCCCCACTGGTTTGTCCATCTCGATGAGAGGGGCGGCAACAATGATGTGGTTCTTCAGGATATGGTACAGGGGGTCTGTCTTTTCCGCATAGGAAAAGGTGGTGGGCTTCCTGTCGTGGATAGAGCTTAGAATGGGCTTCAGCACAGCTTCATCCCGGAGGACATCGTACCAGTTCTCACCCTTCATGGCCAGGATTTTCTGGGCATCCGTGATCATCACAGCCGCACAGGAAGTGGACTGGTAAATGATGTCTGCGGTGGCCTCCATATCCGCGGTGCTGTAGAGTCCCTTTCTCAGGTGAGGCAGACTCTGGTCCACAATTCCCATGGCCAGACGCATCTTCTCCGCGAACTGGCTGTCCTCCTCCATGAATACCATATTAAAGGTGCCCAGAAATACAACCATGCCCAGGGCATTCATGATTATCATGGGAAAGGCAATGAGGCGTACCAGGTCCAGGGCAGCAGGGAAGGGCCGGGAGATGAGAAGGATAATGGCCATCTGCCCAATCTCAGCCAGAGCCGTGATGAGAAATACCCCGGCACCGTCAATCTTGCCGGCCTTAAACCGCTTGGAAAAGGCGGAACCGATCAGGCCCTCCACAAAGGTGGAGACAGCGCAGCTTACGGCGGTAAATCCTCCGATATCAAAGAGATACCGGTGAAGTCCTCCTATGACGGCGGCTCCGATTCCCACATAGGGGCCGCCTAACAGACCTGCTGCCAGCACGCCGATAACCCTGGTGTTCACGATAGCGCCCTGGGCACGCACCCCTGTGTAGGTGGAGAAAATGCTGACCAGTCCGAATATGACTGCCAGGGCGGCCCTGCTTCCCATGGCATGGCTGTCCTCCAGCAGCATGGAGCGAACCATGGGGAGCTTGGTGAGCATGGTGGCAATGAGTACCAGAAGACCAATATTTAAAAGCAGGTTAAAAAACATGGTATTGGACATGATGACCTCCCTTAATCGTTCTCACACCAGTATACCAAAAAATCAATCTTAAGAAAATCTTTAATTGTAAATCTTGGAAGACTATGGTAATCTAATGGGGAAGATAACTGTATTAATATACTTAATACAGATGGGACACCGGGAGGATCGGGATATACCTGGTCCATGACATGGCGGGGGCATTGCTGAGGCCGCTGTCAGGCATCCCGGCAGCGAGAACAGAGAGGGGGAAGGACGGGATGATTGTACTGGATTACAGGGACAGCAGGCCGCTGTATGAGCAGGTGGCGGAGCGGCTTAGGGAGCTGATGTTTAAGGGTGCCCTACCGCAGGATGCGCAGCTGCCGTCTGTGCGCAGCCTTGCCACGGAGCTGTCCATCAATCCCAATACCATCCAGAGGGCGTATACGGAGCTGGAACGCCAGGGATATATTTATTCCATCAAAGGCAAGGGCAGCTTTGTCGCGGATAACAGCCGGATGAAGGCGGGAATCCTTCAGGAGTGGAAGGGGCATTTTAACTCTGCTGTGGAGGAAGGCATAAAGGTAGGCGTCACAGCAGGAGAGATGAAGGAAATGATTGATACGGCCTGCCGGAATCATGCCATGGAAAGGGGAGAGAGTAATGATTGAAGCAGTGAACCTGACAAAGCGGTTTGACGATATCGTGGCAGTGGACCATATAAGCGCCACCATTCGGGATGGCAGCGTGTTCGGGCTAATCGGTACCAACGGAGCCGGAAAGTCCACATTTTTAAGGCTGGCCAGCGGTGTGCTGAAGCCTGACCAGGGATGCATAACCATTGACGGGCATGAAGTTTTTGAGAATATCCCGGCAAAGAAGCGCTTTTTCTATATATCGGATGAACAGTACTTCTTTAATAATACCACTCCTGTGGAGATGATGCGTTATTACAGTAAGGTGTACCAGGGATTTGACGAGGCGCGTTTCCACAAGCTGATGGGAAATTTCGGCCTGGACGAGAAGCGGAAGATACACACCTTTTCAAAGGGAATGAAGAAACAGGTATCTGTTATCTGCGGTGTTTGCGCGGGTACGGATTACCTATTCTGCGATGAGACCTTTGACGGGCTGGATCCGGTGATGCGCCAGGCGGTAAAGAGCATATTTGCAGCGGATATGGAGGACAGGAACCTGACTCCCATTATTGCTTCCCATAACCTGAGGGAGCTGGAGGACATATGCGATCATGTGGGACTGCTTCACAAGGGCGGCATTCTCCTGTCAAAGGACCTGGACGACATGAAGCTTAACATCCACAAAATACAGTGCGTCCTTAAACCGGATATGAAGCCGGAGGACCTGACGTCCCTTGATAAGGTAAATGTGGAACAGAGGGGAAGTCTCTGCACCATTACGGTGCGGGGAAGCCGGAGCGAGGTAGAGGCCGTTATGGCTTCCTATGAGCCGGTATTCTTTGAGTGCATCCCACTGTCCCTGGAGGAAATATTCATCAGTGAAACGGAGGTGGCTGGTTATGACATCAGGAAGCTTATACTTTAAGCTGCTAAAGGAGGATTTCAGGAGAAGGCTGTGGGCCATTGCCCTGGTTTTTCTGGCATTTTTCTTCACTCTTCCCATTGGGCTGGCCCTGAACATGGAGAACGCAGCCAACACCAATTACTACAGGTACAATGATTATGAACCTTTTATCCAGGACGCCGCCATGACCGACCTTCAGTACAAGACAAGGCTTCTGGAACTGAAGACAGAGGTGGTATTAAATGGTGTGGAATACGGGAACGGCATGATTGCCTTTTTGATGATAACCGCGGCAGTGGTCATCGGCGTATCCAGCTTTGCCTATCTGCATAATAAGAAAAAAGTGGATTTTTACCACAGTATTCCGGTGAGGCGGGAGGCACTGTTTGGGGTCCAGTTCTCAGGAGGCATATTTATTGTCGGCGCTGCCTATGGTCTGAACCTGCTGCTGCTTACCGGGGTGGCCATGTCCTACGGCGTGCCTGCGGGCAGGATACTGGGCGCCATGGCCGGTGGCTGGGCTCTTAACATGCTGTATTACGCCCTCATGTATTCAACTGCTGTGGCAGCCATGATGATGACGGGAAATATTGTGGTAGGCGTTTTGGGAACAGGCGTTTTCTTTTTCCTGCTGCCCGGGATTATGCTGCTTCTGTGTTGGTATTGCGGAACCTTTTTCGTCACTACGGCCAGATATCTGTGGAGTTCGGATCAGTCGCCTTTTATGTGGGGGGTCAGGTACCTGTCTCCATTCAGCGTATACATCAATTCCTTTGGCTGGAAGATGAACGAACTGTCAAAACATGTTCCGGAGCTCATCTGTACGGTACTGGCATTTTTGGCAGTTACCACACTGGATTTGGGGCTGTACCGCAAACGTCCGTCAGAAGCAGCTGGGAAAGCTATGGCATTTAAGAAATCCATGCCGCCTATCCGTATACTGCTGGTGCTGGGAATTGGTCTGGCCGGAGGCATGTTCTTCTGGTCGCTGCAGAGCAGGCTGCGCTGGGGACTGTTCGGAACCATAGTATCAGTGGTGCTGACCCACTGCATCGTGGAAATTATCTATCATTTTGATTTTAAGAAGATGTTCAGTCACAGACTGCAGCTGGGACTGTGCCTTGCAGCTGGAATCCTGGTATTCTTAAGCTTCCGGTATGACTGGTACGGCTACGATTCCTATATTCCGTCCAAGGAAAAGGTCGTATCCGCCAGCCTGGATATCAGTGTGGACAGCAGATGGCTCTCGGATAAGACCTTTGAGACAGGCAGTGACGGAAAGCTGCAGATACGATATGCAGACCCATATGAATATATAGAAGAAAACATGGTGCTCACCGATAAAGAGGCTGTTATGTCCATGGTGGAAGAGGGAAGGAAGCGCGCCCTCGAGAGAAGGGATGAGCGGCTGGGCATACGCAAGGCAGTGGCCCGGGTTGACGGCTATCATACCAATGCAGCCAGTTCCATCAGCTATATCGGCGGGGCGGACGGCCCCACCTCCATCTTTTTGGCAATGAAGTCAGGCGGAGGGGAGGATTCGGACCAGGAGAAATTTGAGACCAATATGACGGTATGCTACCGCCTGGTAAACGGCCGTGAGGTGAGACGTTCCTATTCCCTGCCTCTGTCTGCCGTGATGGATTCCTATGAGGCATTGTACAGACAGGATGCTTATAAGGAAGGCATGTACAGGATTTTAAGCCAGGAACCGGGACAGGTAAAACAGATTATGTACAGGGAGGCGGACCAGGTCACGGATGTGAGCCAGGACAGCCGTGTCCAGGAGGCCGTGCTAAAGGCGTATCAGCAGGATATGAGGGAGCTGACCGTGGAGGAGCGGCTGGTGGAGATGCCTGTGGGCAGCCTTATGTTCATGACAGACCAGGAGAATACCTATCTCCAGCAGCAGCGCCAGGCAGCCAGGTCGTCATTTGGCGGTATAGCGCGGTATCAGGTGGAGGATGTGAGCCAGTACTGGCCGGTGTACCCATCCTTTGAGCGGACCATTACGCTTTTGAAGGAGCAGGGAATAGAACCCGGCACATGTCTGGCGCCTGAGAAGGTGGAGCGCATCGCCATTGACGTGCAGAATTATTTTTATGAACAGCAGGGAGAACTGCCGGAGGGAGAGACCCTGGCAGAACTTCAGAAAATCAATCCCAACTACCAGGAGGACGGTTCCCTGATATTTGAGGATTCCCATACCATCGGTCTGCTGCTGGAAGCCATTGCAGAAGATGAAAGCAGCGGCATGAATTACCTTTGCGAGACAGTGGAGGGAGGCCCCCACTGTACCATAAGGACAGAGAAAGAAGCAGGAGTGGGAGGCTTGCTTATAAAGAACAGAATCACTCCTGAGATAGCGGAACTCTTTACCGGTATTCCCATGAATAACGGGAAGTAGACGGTCAGAAGAGGACTGAACACAAAAACAGGGAATCAACCACGTTATGGTGATTGGTTCCCTGTTTTTGTTATTGCGGCACTATCTGTCCGGCACCGCTGCATCCCGTTTAAACACATCGCTTTAGGAGGAACATCCCCCGCATCCGCTGCATCCGCTTTTTGGTTCCCGAACAGTGCCGAAAACCTGTTCATGAAGACGCCTTCCCGTAGGGGTGGCAGCCAGGCCGCCCTCGGCCGTCTCCTTTAAGGTGGAAGACATGGCGTCGCCCACCTTCTTCATGGTCCAGATGACTTCATCCGCAGGTATGGCGCTTTCGATGCCGGCCAGAGCCAGCTCCGCCGCCACAAAAGCACCTGCCACGCCGGAAGCATTGCGCTTGATACAGGGAATCTCCACCAGCCCGGCTACCGGATCGCATACAAGTCCCAGTATATTCTTGATGGCAATGGCGATGGCATGTTCCGCCATTTTCGGGGTACCGCCTGCCAGCTCCACGATGGCAGCGGCAGCCATGGCGGCGGCAGAGCCGCATTCAGCCTGACATCCGCCCTGGGCGCCTGCCAGGGAGGCATTGTTGGCAATGACCATGCCTACGGCAGACGCGGTGAACAGGGACATGACACAGTCTCTTTCCGGAATCTGTTTTTCTGCCTGCATGGTCAGCAGGGCGGCGGGCAGGATGCCGCAGCTTCCAGCTGTGGGGGCAGCTACAATCCGTCCCATGGCAGCGTTGAGTTCCGAGACAGCCAGGGCGCGGTACAGGGCACCGGAGAGAAAGGAGCCGGTCAGGCTCTTTCCGTTTTCAGATATCCGGCGCATCTTATAGGCGCTGCCGCCGGTCAGCCCGCTGGTACTTTTTAGGTCTTTATTGCAGCCGGGATCAATGCACTCTGTCATGACCTGGTAATTTTTCCGCATATGTTCATATACTGATTCCTCTGTCTGCTCCATCTGTTCCGCCTGCTGCCTCAGTACGATGGCAGAGATGGGAAGACCGCTTTTTTCGGCGGCAGCTACGATGGATGCCACGGAAGAGTAATTGAATTCAGGTTCCATAAATATAATTCCTCCTGTAATTATGGGTTTCATCAGCTATATGGGCTGAAGCATGGTGCTGGAGAAAATGTTGGGCAGCACTTTGATTTTCTCGTTCAGTTCCGGTCCGAAACTGCCGTCAATTTCAATGGTCATCACGGCTTCGCCGCCCCGGCTCTGCCTGGACAGGCGGAAGTTGCAGATATTTACCCCGGCGTCTGCCATGACTTCCGTGACAGCCGCAATGGTGCCGGGCGCGTCGCGGTGGAGCACAATCAGGGTTGTGTGCTGGCCGGTGATGGATACCTCCATGCCGTTGACTTCCTTGACAAGTATATTGCCGCCGCCGATGCTGCTTCCCAAAAGAGAGACTGTGTTGCCTGTAACGTCGGTCAGGGTGACCCTGGCCGTATTGGGATGGGCCCCGTCGATTTCGCCTGTGGTAATGCTTACTTCCAGACCCTGTTCCCGTGCTAACTCCGGCGCCCTGCGTATACGGCTGTCGTCTGTGGCCATGCCCATGATACCGGCAATCAGGGCCTTGTCCGTGCCGTGGCCCTTATAGGTCTTTGCAAAAGAGCCGTGAAGGAAAATGTCTGCCTTCACGGCCGGCGCTCCCAACAGAGCCAGGGTTATCCTGCCGATTCTGGCAGCCCCTGCCGTGTGGGAACTGGAAGGGCCTATCATCACCGGCCCCAGGATATCAAATACATTCATGATATTCCGCCTTTCTGTTATTCTTTATCAGTATTATTTGTCAGGCTATGATAAGCTTTGCCCCGGCGCCCCGGATCCGGCTTTCCATCTGAGGGGAGATGCCGGAGTCTGTCACGATGGTATCTACCTCCTCAAAGGGACAAATTTTGAGCAGGCTGGCCTTTCCGAACTTGGTGGAGTCAGCCAGGACAATGGTACGGGTGGCAGAACGGTGCATCTGGTTCTGTATCCGTATCTCGCTCAGCCTCTGGTCCGTACATCCGATGACAGGGTCAATGCCTGTCACGGTCATGAACATGATGTCGATATGAATGCTTTCCAGCGTGGAGGAGAATTCATTGACCAGGGTATACTCATCCCGGTTCAGAATACCGCCTGTGAGAATGATGGTAATGCCGGGATTCTCAGCCAGCATCAGGGCGTTCTGGATGGAGTTGGTCACAACGGTAAGGTTGCGGAACCGTTCCTTTAATACAAGCGCCATCATCTGGCTGGTGCTTCCGTAATCCAGGGCAATCACCTGTCCTTCGCTTACCAGGCCGGCTGCCTTTGATGTGATGGCAGCTTTTTGCTCCAGGTTCTGGGAGTTGCGGATCTGAAGGGAAATGTATCCCCCCGGAATATCCGCTGGTTTTCCGGAATCCGCAGGGACAGCCCCTCCGTGTACCCTGGACAGGCGTCCCTGGCTGTCCAGATACTCCAGGTCCTTGCGGATGGTTTCTGAGGAAACGCCCATCAGCTTTACCAGTTCGGCTGTATGTACAATTCCGTCTTTATCTAAAAGCTCCAGAATCTTTGTATATCGCTGTTTTGCCAGCATATGTTTTAGCCCTCCCTTCTGATGCTTTTCTTAACATAAGTCATTCACAATTTATTATATCCCAAAATCCCAAAATGGAAAAGTGAAAAGTGCAATAATTCCCAAGCTAATCCCAATAACGCTTCACTGCGGCGGAGAAAAAAGATTGCGAAAAACTTGGGTTTAATACGACCGATTTCATTATAACCAACATATTCGCAATTTTATAGATGCGAAATGCACAAAAAGCCAACAAATAATTTGGTATAATTGCGAAAAAATTTGATATTATTGCGAATTAGCTTGAAAACCCAACCAAAAGCAGATATACTAAGTCTGTAGCAAGATGGAAATGTCTTGCAGGGAATGAGAGGTACCGTTTATGGAGTGGGTACCAGATACACACAACGAAAGGAGATTTAATAGATATGAATAATGAAACAAGAGCGAAAATCGTAAAAGCAGCACCCAACCGCTGGCTGGTGTTCTGTATCCTCACATTATCAGGAGGTATTGCATTCAAGCTTTCGTCCATGAAGGACATGTTCTATGTACCCATGCAGCAGTTTATGGGACTCACCAATACCCAAATCGGCGGCGCCCTAAGTGCTTACGGCATCGTGCAGACCATCGGCCTCATTGCAGGTATTTACATCTGCGATATGTTCAGTAAGAAATATATGATTGGCGGCTCCCTGATTGGACTTGGAATCGTGGGTGTATATCTTTCCACCTTCCCCGGATACTGGGGATTTTTGGCAGCCTTCGGCGTAATGGCTATTTTGGGTGAGGTTACATACTGGCCCGTACTGTTAAAGGCCATCCGTCTTCTGGGAGATGAGAAAACACAGGGACGTATGTTCGGGTTCCTGGAAATGGGACGCGGCGTTGTGGACGTCATCATCGCATCCTCTGCACTGGCCATCTTCAAGGCCATGGGAGAAGGTGCAGCGGCGCTGAGGGGCGGTCTCTTATTCTTATCAGCAGTTACGGCAGCAGCCGGCGTTCTCTGTCTGATTTTTGTTCCCAATGATGAAAAACGCGTGGACGAAACCGGCAAGGAAGTCAATAAGGCACAGGCAGCCTTTGGCGGTATGATGCAGGCTATCAAGAGTGTTGATATTTGGGCTGTTTCTTTGAATGGTTTTACGGTATACTGTATTTATTGCGGACTTACATATTTTATTCCTTTCCTGAACCAGATTTACTTCCTTCCGGCAACAGCCGTAGGTATGTACGGAATCATCAACCAGTACGGCCTTAAGATGGTAGGCGGACCAATCGGCGGCTTTATGTCCGATAAGGTGCACAAATCCTCTGCAAAGCATATCCGCGCAGGCTTTGTGGTATGTATCATCGCCATGGCTCTTTTCCTGATGGTGCCTCATGAGTCCCTGGGACAGGGCGGCAACTGGATAATTGGCGCGGCGTGCACACTGGCTTTCGGAGCCATTGTATTTACCATGAGAGCCGTGTTCTTTGCTCCAATGGATGAAGTCAGGGTTCCAAAGGAGATTACGGGAGCAGCTATGAGCCTTGCATCCCTGGTCATCTACCTTCCCAATGCATTTGCATATGTAATGTACGGAAGTTTCCTTGACAGGTATCCGGGCATGGCAGGATTCAGGATTGTATTCAGCGTCATGATTGGATGGGCGGTTATCGGCGTGGGCGTGTCTACATTCCTGATTCACCGCATCAAGAAGTGCCAGGCAGCAGCTAAGGCAGAGTAGGTCTGCGGACTGATTTTGACAGAAGGACGGTATGAATATATGAAGGAATATCATGGTTTTAAAAATTGCGGAAACTGGTATAAGGGCAATATCCACAGTCATACCACGGTGTCGGACGGCATGCTCACCCCGGAGCAGTCTGTTAAGCTTTACAAGGACAACGGATATCATTTCCTGTGTTTTTCGGAGCATGACATATTTACAGACTATCGGGAGCAGTTCAACACAGAACAATTTATCATAGTGCCGGCCGTGGAGAGCAGTGTGGTGCTGTACCGGGCAAAGGGCACAAGCGAGCGCTATAAGATACATCACCTCCACGGAATACTGGGAACGCAGGCCATGCAGGATGCGGCCCCTCTGGGGACCTACGGACACATGCAGTTCATTCCCCCTATGAAATTTTTCGGGGAGTGGACCGGCCCTGAGGCTGCCCAGAAAGTGGCTGACATGCTGAGGGACCACGGCTGTGTGACCACCTATAATCATCCCATCTGGAGCCGCGTGACAGAAGAGGAGTTTATCCACACAGAGGGCATCAGCTCCCTGGAGATATTTAACTTCAATACAGTGCAGGAATCCAATACCGGCTACGATGTGACATACTGGGACAGGATGCTGCGCATGGGAAAGAAAATCAATGCATTTGCCAGCGACGACAACCACAATGAAGGGCTGTTTGAGGATTCCTGCGGCGGCTGGATCTGCGTGCAGTCTCCTGAATTAAGCCATGACGGCATTGTACAGAATTTTATTGACGGTAATTATTATTCATCATCCGGCCCTGAGATATATGACTGGGGCGTACGGGACGGCAAGGTATGGATTGACACATCCAATGTGAATCATGTAAACTTTGTATGCGGAAATATCATCAATGACGGGACCACGGTTCTGGGTGAGCGGTTTAAGGATACTCTGAACCATGCGGAATATGCCTTGAAGGGCCATGAGACCTATATACGTGTGGAGGCAGTGGACAAATACGGCCGCACCGCATGGACAAATCCCATTTATTTGGAATGGTAATCAGGTACTAAAGGAGGAATGGAAGAATGAAAGAGCTTCAGCAGATTCTTACGACCTTTGACGACTGGCTGTGGGGCAACTGGCTGTTGTTTGTGCTTCTTGGAGTGGGTCTTTTGTATACAATCATAACAGGAGGCATACAGATACGGCGTTTTGGATACATCATAAGAAAGACAATCTGGGAGCCCATTCTCTCAAAAAGCAAGGAATCCAAAGAAGCAGGAACCATTTCTTCCTTCCAGGCCTTGTGTACGGCAGTGGCATCCTGTGTGGGAAGCGGCAATATTGTGGGCGTGTCCACAGCCGTGCTGGCAGGCGGTATGGGAGCTATCTTCTGGATGTGGGTGGCTGCCTTTGTGGGAATGGCTACCAAATACGGCGAGATCATACTGGGTATGCTGTACCGTGAAAAGAATGAAGAGGGAAATTACGTGGGCGGTCCCATGTACTATATCAAAAAGGGACTGCATGCGCCCTGGCTGGCTGTGCTGTGCGCCTTCTTCATGGTAACCCAGATTATCGGAGGCAACTTCATCCAGTCCAACACCATAAGCGGCGTCATGAAGGAGAATTTTGGCGTTCCCTATCTCACAACAGGAATCGCCCTTGTACTTATCATCTTTGTGATTACCCTGGGCGGGCTTAAACGTCTGGCCCATGTGGCCCAGAGGCTGGTTCCCACCATGGCGCTTATCTATGTGGTGGGCGGGCTTCTCATCATCCTGGCCAACATCACCAAGGTACCAGGCGTGTTCGCGGACATATTTGCCGGAGCCTTCGGCCTCAGGGCCATGGCTGGCGGCGCCATGGGATCCATGCTGATTGCCATGCAGAAGGGTGTTGCAAGAGGGCTGTACTCCAATGAAGCAGGCGAGGGATCCGCGCCGGTTATCCACTCTGCGGCCCAGGTAAACCATCCGGTGGAACAGGGCATAACAGGTGTGGCTGAGGTATTCTTAGACACCTTTGTCATCTGTACCATCACAGGTCTTGTGCTGGGAGTCACCGGAGTGCTGGATTCAGGCGCACCGGGAAACGTACTGGCCATCAATGCCTTTGCCAGCGTGTGGGAACCCCTGCGCTATGTGGTGGCTGTCTGTCTCCTGATGTTCTCGTCCACCACTCTGATGAGCCAGTGGTACTTCGGGTTTGTGGGTCTGAACTACATATTCGGCACAAAGGTGGCCGATAAATTCAAATACGTGTTCCCATGCTTCTGCATCATCGGAGCATTGGCGGAGATCGAACTGGTGTGGGTCATCCAGGATGTAGCCCTGGGACTTCTCACCATACCAAACCTAATCGCCATGGTGGCGCTGGCCCCGCAGGTGAGGAAGGCTACCAAGGAGTATTTTGGGAGAGAGGCAGGCGGACGTGGATAGGCGTCCGCGTTCCCGCCTCTCACCCACTGCATATCAGGGCGTCCGCTGTCCTTTCTCCGCACAGGTAAGAAAAAGTCTCTGCCTGAAGATATGGAAAATGGGATAGGGAGGGCCTGCTAAAATTAACTTATAACAGCATTCAGGCAAGGCGCGGTATTGCTTTGGATGCGTCTTTTTATGGGTATGCCAGTAGTCCCGGCATGCCATTTTTCTTTTTTCCGGATTGGTTATAAACGGTGCAGACGCAGAGAAACGCAGCGGGTGAGAGGAAGGGGAGGACCCCCTAAGCGTCCGCCCCTTAACAACCAAATCCCCCTATTGACAATCTTTCCCCATAAAGCTACAATCATATCAACAGATGGACCAACTAGTATATGTAAAATAAAGTAAGGTACGCCGTCAGGGAGAAAGAGAGGACATAAGTATGATATCAGAGAAAATGAAACCATTGGTCAATAACAATTCCGCCATCCGCGCCATGTTTGAGGAGGGTAAGCGTCTGGCCGCCATCCACGGTGCGGAGAATGTGTATGATTTCAGTCTGGGCAACCCCAATGTGCCGGCTCCGGCGGAGGTGAACCAGGCAGTCTGTGATATCCTGAAGGAAGAAGAGTCCACCTATGTCCATGGTTATATGAGCAACGCAGGCTATGAGGATGTAAGGCAGGCCGTGGCTGAATCCTTAAATAAGCGCTTCGGCACGCAGCTTCACCAGAATAACATTCTGATGACAGTGGGGGCTGCCAGCGGCCTGAATGTGATTTTAAAGACATTGCTGAACCCGGGGGATGAGGTAATTGCATTTGCTCCCTATTTTGTGGAGTACGGCAACTATGTCCGTAATTACGACGGAAATCTGGTGGTCATTTCACCGGACACAACGGATTTTGAGCCTAATCTGGCAGAGTTTGAGCAGAAGATTAATGAAAAGACCAAGGCGGTTATCATCAATACCCCCAATAACCCTACCGGAGTGGTATACTCCCTGGAAACCCTTACAAAAATGGCTGACATCATGAGGGCTAAAGAAAAGGAACTGGGGACAACCATTGTGCTGCTGTCAGACGAACCTTACAGGGAACTGGCTTATGACGGCGTGGATGTGCCCTATGTGACGAATGTTTATGACAACACCGTTATCTGCTACTCTTACAGCAAGTCTTTGTCCCTGCCGGGAGAGCGGATTGGCTATCTTGTGATTCCCGATGCATTAAAGGACAGCGGTGAAGTGTTCAATGCAGCGACCATTGCGAACCGTGTGCTGGGCTGTGTCAATGCTCCGTCCCTGATGCAGAGAGTCATCCTGCGCTGCCTGGATGCCAAGGTAAATCTGGAGGCATATGACAGAAACAGGAACCTGCTTTACAACGGCCTTAAGGATCTGGGTTTTGAGTGTATCAAGCCCCAGGGAGCATTTTATCTTTTCGTAAAGTCACCGGAGGCCGATGAAAAGAAATTCTGTGAGAACTGCAAGAAATACAATATCCTGGTGGTTCCGGGAACCTCCTTTGCATGCCCTGGCTATGTGCGGATATCTTACTGCGTGTCCTATGAGCAGATTGAACGTTCCCTTCCTGCCTTCGCAAAGGTGGCGGCTGACTACGGCCTTACAAAATAAGCAGCCGCGCCGGGCGGAATACAGCAGGTAAGAAGGAAAAATTCTGGAGGAGAGCAGACATGAGACCATGGGAAATGAATATACGCCGTGTAGTCCCCTATGTACCGGGGGACCAGCCGGCAGGCGATAAGCTGATTAAACTGAATACCAACGAAAACCCCTATCCGCCTGCGCCGGGCGTGGAACGGGCCTTAAGGGAAATGGACGCGGACCGTCTGCGCAAGTATCCAGACCCGTCTTCCGCAGAGCTTGTAACGGCTCTGGCAGAATATTACGGGGTGGGGGAGGACCAGGTGTTTGTGGGCGTTGGTTCTGACGATGTTATAGCCATGTCCTTCCTGACCTTTTTTAACTCCCAAAGGCCGGTGCTGTTTCCGGACATCACCTATTCCTTTTACAAGGTTTGGGCAGATCTGTACCGGATTCCCTATGAGACGCCGGCACTGGACGGAAATATGGCTATCCGGTCTCTGGATTATAAAAGGGAAAATGGGGGAATTATATTCCCAAACCCCAATGCGCCCACAGGCCTCTATATGCCCCTGGACCAGGTAGAGGAAATTGTAAAGGCCAACCAGGATGTTATTGTAATCGTGGATGAGGCATACATTGACTTTGCAGGCCCCTCCGCCAGGGAGCTGCTGCCCGGGTATGACAACCTGCTGGTGGTCCAGACCTTCAGCAAGTCCCGTTCCATGGCAGGTGTGCGCATTGGCTTTGCGCTGGGAAGCCCTGCACTGATTAAAGCCCTGAATGATGTTAAATATTCTTATAATTCCTATACAATGAACCTGCCGTCCCAGATCGCGGGCACCCAGGCCGTGAAGGACAGGGCGTATTTTGAGGAGACCAGGGCGAAAATCATGACCACCAGGGAGCGCTCCAAGAAACGGTTTGCAGAACTTGGGTTTACATTCCCGGATTCCATGACGAATTTTATTCTGGTGACCCATGAGCGCGTTCCGGCCAGGGCCATATTCGACGCGCTGAAGAAAGAGCAGATTTATGTGCGCTATTTCAATGCGCCCAGGCTTGACAACAGCCTTCGGGTCAGCATTGGCACGGATGAGGAGATGGATGTTTTGTTCCGGTTCCTGGAAGAGTATCTGAAAGAGTGGAAGCCGGCCGGGGATTCTGAGTAAGGACAGTAGGGAGGGGCCGGACAGCCGGGTGCCGGTAAGATGAATCGCGGTCAGACGTATGGGAAATGAATCAGACGTATGGGAAATGAATCAGACGCGCGGGAAATGAATCAGACGTATGGGAAATGAAAAGGAGAACGGATCCGGGGTAAAGGAAAGGGAAAATGCTCCGGAGAACGGAAAAAGCAGTCAGGAGAGATGGATATGATGGAAGAAACAGGCTGGAAGCATTATCTTCGCCTTATACTTAATATTGTAATCCCATTGACGGGCTGGCTGTTAATCTGCCTGCTGGGACCTAAGCTTTTGAAATTTTTCATGCCCTTTGTCATCGGCTGGGTGATTGCAATGATTGCTAATCCCCTGGTGCGCTTTCTGGAGCGGCGGGTGAAGCTGGTGCGCAGGCACAGCTCCATTGTCATTGTGGCGGCAGCCCTGGCCCTTGTTATCGGACTCTTATATCTGCTGGTGTCAAGGACCTTTGTCCTGCTGCGCCAGTTCATCATAGACCTGCCCGGCCTCTATGCCGGCATTGAGGGAGATGTGGCCCGCAGCATGGAGCAGCTGGAGCATTTGTTTGATTTTATGCCCGACAGCATACAGCAGAGCTGGGCCCAGTTTGGAAACAATCTGGGAAGCTATATGGGAACTGTTGTGGAGAAGATTGCATCTCCGACTGTGGAGGCGGCGGGAACCGTGGCCAAAAGCCTTCCGGCCATGCTGGTCTACACCGTGGTCACTATCCTGTCCGCCTATTTCTTTATTGTGGACAGGGACCGGATTCTGGCAGCCATAAAAGCCCATATGCCCCAATGGGCGGGCCGTTACGGGCTGTATCTGAAGGGGGAGGTGCGCCATCTCATAGGCGGTTATTTCATGGCCCAGTTTAAGATTATGGCAGTGGTGTGGCTTATTCTTACGGTGGGGTTTATCGTGCTGGGCGTGGGTTACGGTCCGCTGTGGGCGTTTCTCATCGCCTTTCTGGATTTTCTGCCGGTCTTTGGAACGGGTACAGCCCTTCTTCCATGGGGGCTTATTAAGCTTTTGGGGGGCGAGTACGCTTTTGCGGCCGGCCTGCTGCTGATTTATGTACTGACCCAGGTGACAAGGCAGATTGTGCAGCCAAAGCTGGTGGGAGACAGTATGGGCCTGCCGCCGCTTCTCACGCTGTTTTTGCTGTATCTGGGATTTAAGGCGGACGGGATTGCGGGAATGATTCTGGCCGTACCCATTGGTCTGCTGTTTGTGAATCTGTATCATTACGGAGCGTTTAAAGACATTACGGACAGTTTGTCTGTCCTTGTGAGGGATATAGACCGGTTCCGCCGTAAAGAGGAATAAGGTCCCTGCCATTGAGGCAAAAGGAATAAAATCGAATCAGGAGAAGACGGAGTTGAAAGTAGAGAATAATCTGGATACAGATAAAGTCAGAGGGCTGGTGTGGAGGCTGGCATTTCCTTCCATGCTGGCTCAATTTGTGAATGTGATGTACAGCATCGTGGACCGTATGTACATTGGGAATATTCCGGAGATTGGCGCCCTGGCCCTGGCCGGCGTGGGAATATGCGGTCCCGTGGTCACCCTTATATCATCGTTTGCCAGCTGGATTGGAGTGGGAGGGGCGCCTCTTATGAGTATCCGTCTGGGACAGAAAAATGAGAGGGCCGCCGCCCAGATGGTGGCCAACTGCTTTGCCCTTCTGACAGGAATGGCCCTTATTATCATGATAGTGTCCTATCTGTTTAAGGATCAGCTCCTGGTGTTCTTTGGCGCGGGCCCGGCCATATTTCCCTATGCCAACCAGTATATGAGCTGGTATCTGACAGGTACTGCCTTTGCTTTGATTTCAGCCGGCATGAACCAGTTTATCATATGCCAGGGATTTGCCACGGTGGGCATGAAATCAGTGGTGCTGGGGGCTGTCAGCAATATTGTGCTGGATCCGGTGTTCATTTTTGTTATGAATATGGGAGTCAGGGGTGCTGCCATTGCAACCGTGCTGTCACAGATGGCGTCCTGCATCTACGTGCTGCTGTTTCTGTTCGGGAAACGTCCTCTGGTGCGGATTACCTTTGGCGGTTACAGGTGGAAGACCATGAAACAGGTGCTTTTGGTGGGCTTGTCCCCCTTTTTAATCATTGCCTCGGACAGCCTGCTCATTATTGTTATGAACATGGTTATAAGCAGCTATGGCGGACCTGAGAGAAGCGATATGCTTCTTACCTGCAATACCATTGTACAGAGCTTTATGCTGATTATCACTATGCCGCTGGGAGGAATTACCGGTGGAACACAGACCGTCATGGGGTATAATTATGGTGCGGGCCGTCCTGACAGGATACGGAAGGCGGAAAAACATATACTGCTTTTATCAGTTGCCTTTACAACTGTCATGTTCATAATTGCCCAGGCAGGACCGGGGTATTTTGTCAGGATATTTACAAGGGAAATGTCCTATGTACGGGTTACGGAGTGGGCAATCCGCATATTTACCCTGTGTATTATCCCACTGGCTGTGGAATATACGGTGGTGGACGGATTTACAGGCATGGGTATCGCAAAGGTGGCTATCAGCCTGTCCATGTTCAGAAAATCGGTCTATTTCCTGGGAATGATTCTGCTGCCCCGTTATTTCGGGGTGGAGGCTGTGTTCTATGCCGAGCCTATTTCGGATATTATGGCCTGCGCGGCTGCGTCCACAACATTTATTATGTTGAGCGGAAAGGTGCTGAAGGACAATCGCAGGCTGTTCTGATGGGGCGGTTTGCGGACAGTCGGACAGAAACATACATAAATGGAAGGAAGAGGAATATGAATATACTGGTAAGCGCCTGTTTGCTGGGTGTGGAATGCAGATATGACGGCCGCGGCGTGCTTATGTCCCAGGCAGAGGAACTTCTAAGCAGACATCACCTGATTCCGGTATGCCCGGAAATCATGGGCGGTCTGGCCACCCCCAGGACACCGGCGGAACGAACGGGTTCGGGAGTCGTTACAAGGGATGGCGAGGATGTCACGGCAGCGTATGAAAAAGGAGCCGGGGAAGTGCTTAAGCTGGCACAGCTTTACGGCTGCCAGGCAGCCATACTAAAGGAGAGAAGCCCTTCCTGCGGAAGCGGGCAGGTCTATGACGGCACATTTACCGGCACCCTTACAAAAGGGGACGGTGTCTGTGCCGCATGTCTGAAGGAACACGGGATTAGAGTATATGGGGAGAGCCAGGTGGGGAGACTGTTGGAAGACATAGAAAGGTAAAGGTGCATGAGGGAAGAAAGAAACAAGGCAGAATCCGTACCAGCCCGGAGCGAGGAAAGGCGTCCCCGCCGAAGCCGCAGCAGGGAGGCTTTCAGACAGCGTCAGAAGGAGCTGGCAGAAAGCAGGGGGCAGGAGAAGCGGGTACAGGAGAATGGGGGGCAGGAGAAGCGGGTACAGGAGAAGCGGGTACAGGAGAAGCGGGTACAGGAGAATCGGGTACAGGACACCCCGGGGACGGGCGAAGACAAAACGCACGGAGGCCAGCCGGAAAATGACGGCCAGGGAACGTTTAATACACAGGGAAAAGGTCCTTTTGATAAATTCCTGAGCTGGAAAACCGCTGTTCTGGTTCTGATTCTGGCCGTCGCTGTTCTGGCTGGAATCTATGCATACAAAGCCCTGGGTTACCGGAATACATATTTCCCCCATACAGTTATTAATGGGATGGACGTATCAGGGAAAACCGTAGGGGAGGTAAAGGAACTCATAGCTTCCGGCGTAAACGGGTACGGGCTTGTACTTAAGCTGCGGGACGAGGAGCAGGAGACAATCACCGGTGAAAAAATCGGTCTTCATACGGTGTTTGACGGAAGCCTGGAGGAAATCATTCGCCAGCAGAATCCTTTCCGCTGGCCCAGATATCTGCTTAAGGGACCATCTTACGATATAAAGACCATGATTGCCTATGATGCTGATGCTCTGGCTCAGACCCTTGGCGGTCTGTCCTGCTTTGACAGCAGCCGGGCCGTCCTGCCCTCAGACGCTTACCTGTCAGACTATGTGAGCGGCCAGGGATATTCCATTGTGCCTGAGACAGAGGGCACCACACTTGACATGGATAAGGTCAGGGCCCAGGTGGATGAGGCTATATCCAGCCTTGCCCCGGAATTGGACCTGGACGCCCTGGGATGTTATAAGTCTCCGTCCATCCGCAGGGGCAATACCTCTCTGGCAGCGGCCAGGGATGCCAGGAACCGCTATGTGAATATGACTGTGACCTATACCTTCGGCAGCAAGACGGAGGTGCTGGACGGGGATGAGATACATGAGTGGCTTGTGTCTGACGGGGAACAGGTTTCCATTGACCCGGACCAGGCCGCAGCCTACGTAAAGAGCCTGGCCTCCAAATATAATACGGCATACAGGAAGCGCTCTTTTGCCACCAGCTACGGTCAGAATGTGGAGGTATCCGGTTTTTACGGCTGGAGGATCAATCAGTCAGAGGAGACAAGAGAGCTTCTGGGCATTCTGGAGGCAGGAGAGAGTGTCTCCAGGGAACCTGTATATTTGCAGACAGCAGCAAGCCATGACGGGCCGGATTACGGCAGTACATATGCAGAGGTTAATCTGACGGCCCAGCACCTGATTTTTTACAAGGACGGGCAGAAGGTGCTGGAATCTGATTTTGTGTCCGGCAATGTTTCCAGGGGGCATACTACGCCGCCGGGAATTTTTTCTATTACATACAAGCAGAGAGACGCGGTGCTGAAGGGGGAGGGATATGCCAGCCCGGTGAAGTTCTGGATGCCTTTTAACGGAGGAATTGGTTTTCACGATGCCAGCTGGCGGTCCAGCTTCGGCGGTTCCATCTATAAAAACGGAGGGTCCCATGGCTGCGTAAATATGCCCTATGACAAGGCAAAAGAGCTATTTGAAAATGTATATGCGGGCATGCCTGTTATCTGTTATGACCTTCCGGGAACAGAGAGCAAGAAATCCAGCCAGTCCTCCGGCAGGGCGCCCCGGGAGACAACGGCACCTGCGCAGCCGGCGCCTGTACCCACACAGGCCCCACCGGCGGTCCCACCGTCCGTTTTGCCGGAGACTGTGCCGTCAGAAACACTGCCGTCAGAGGCAGCGCCGCCTGAAACATCACCGCAGCCGTCACAGCCCCAGGTAATCATACAGCCCGCGGACCAGACTACGGCAGCGCCTGCCCAGACACAGCCGTCCCCCAATACCGAAGAAGGGTATGGTCCGGCCTTCCAGACACCCCAGTCCGGCTCAGCAGCCGGGCCGGGCGTCAGCTGACGGAACCTGCCCAGGAGGGGCTGAACCACAAGGAATTTTGCAGAAGGCTGTGGATTTTTCAAGTGAATTTATTGACAAATGGAAAAAACCATTTTATAATGCCTTTAATGCATCTAGGGATTACTCGTAAAGCCATTATTCAAAACTAGGGAGGATATGGACTATGGTAGAAAAGAAAGATGTTAAGGCAACTGTAAAGGCAGCAGCGGAGGCAGCTAAGCCTGCAGAGGCTAAGACAGAAGCAAAACCAGCAGCTCCGGAAAAAGTAGAAGCAAAGGCAGAGGCGGCAGTTCCGGTGAAGGCAGAAGCAGCTCCTGTTGAGAAGGAAGCAAAGGCAGCTCCGGCTAAAAAGACAACAGCCAGGAAAACAGCGGCTAAGACAACATCCAAGAAGGAGACAGCTCCAAAGGAAGCAGCTAAGAAGGAGGCAGCTCCAAAGGCGGAAGCGAAGAAAGAGGCAGCTACCAAAGCAGCAGCTAAGAAAGAAACCGCGAAGAAGGCACCTGCCAAGAAGGCAGCAGAGCCAAAGGCAGCCGTACATTTCCAGTTTGACGGCAAGGACCTTGTGGCAAAGGATGTGCTGGACAGGGCTGTGAAGGCATTTAAGAAATCACACAGAGGCGTTGAGATTAAGACCATTGATCTGTACATTGTCGCAAACGAAGGCGCAGCCTACTATGTGGTGAACGGTGAAGGCGGAGATGATTACAAGATAATACTGTAATTCAGAATAAAGGATTGAAGGATGAAGTGGGTTGCTGTATCATGGATGCAGCAGCTCATTTACTTTATGCGCAGCGGACAGGCATCATGTCAATAAGGACATAAAATCAATAAAGATATAATATCAATAAGGATAGGAAAAAGGACAGTATGGCAGATTTACCGGTACGATTTGAAGAGCGGATGAAAGCATTATTAGGAGAAGAATATCCGGCTTTTGCGGCCAGCTATGATAAGGAGAGGGTCCAGGGATTACGGTTTAACAGCCTCAAATTCCCGGACAGGATACGGATACAGGATGCCGTTGGAAGCGGGGAAAACAGGGAAGCGGGGAAAAACGGAGAGGGCAAAGAAATCTGTGAGGCCAAGGCGGTCTGTGAGGCCAAGGCAGACTGTGAGGCAAAAGCAGACTGTGAGGTCGAAGTAACCTGGGAAGAGGCCGGTGCCGCCGAGGCAGCCAAACAGATCGGGCAGGAGACCGGATTTACACTTGAGCGGATTCCGTGGGTGAAGGAAGGGTATTATTATTCCGGCAGCAGACCAGGTAAGCATCCCTATCATGAGGCGGGGCTTTACTATATCCAGGAGCCAAGCGCCATGGCCGTGGTGGAATTATTAGACCCCAGGCCGGGAGAGCGTGTGCTGGATTTGTGCGCAGCGCCGGGAGGAAAATCCAGCCACATCGCCAGCAGGATGAAGGGAAGCGGCTTTCTCCTGTCCAATGAGATTCATCCGGCCAGGGCAAGAATCCTTTCCCAGAACATGGAGCGGATGGGGGTGCGAAACGCAGTGGTGTCCAACGAGGATGCCCAAAGCCTGGCAGGGACATTTGACCATTTTTTTCATAAGATTGTGGTGGACGCACCCTGTTCAGGAGAAGGGATGTTCCGCAAGGATGAGGACGCCAGAAGCCAGTGGAGTGAGGAGCATGTGAAGATGTGCGCCGCCCGTCAGGGCGAGATACTGGATCACGCGGCGTCTATGCTGGCGCCCGGAGGCAGAATGGTATATTCCACCTGTACCTTTGCCCCGGAGGAGAATGAGGGTACGGTTCTGGCCTTCCTGAGACGCCATCCGGAATTTTGTACGGAACAGGTGCCTGCCTATTCTGGTTTTACGAAAGGAAAGCCTCAGTGGGCCGGGCCGGAGGCGGAAGGCTGGGGCCTGGAGCGGACCTTTCGCATTATGCCCCACATCCTGGAGGGAGAAGGCCATTTCATGGCTGTCTTAAGAAAAGAAGGAGAGCCGGAAACTGCGGTAAAAGCCGGAAACCGGGACCAGCTGTATCTGGACGGCAGAAAGAGAAAAGAAGTGTTCAGGGATTATGAACCCTTTATCCGGGACACCCTGTCAGAACCGGATACCTTTCTGGAAAGGAAGGAATACGTGCTGTTCGGGGACCAGCTGTATCTGATGCCGGCCGATATGCCGGATATGAAGGGGCTTAAGATTCTCCGGCCGGGTCTTCATATGGGCACCCTTAAAAAGAACCGTTTTGAGCCATCCCATGCCCTGGCACTGGCGCTCAGGAAAGAGGAGGCGCAGTGCTTCTGGGAACTGTCCCCCTCCGGAGACAGCATAATCCGGTACCTGAAAGGAGAAGCTCTCAGCGAGGACGCAGGAACACCTGAGGGATGCCTGAAAGGCTGGGTGCTGGTATGTACCGGCGGTTTCAGCCTGGGCTGGGCCAAGTATGCGAAGGGCATACTCAAAAACCATTATCCCAAGGGTCTGCGGTGGAATTAAAAACAGTCAGATGCCGGACGGCAGAAGCTGTTTCATATCTTCAGGCAGCCCGGCCGTGAATTCCATCTCCTTTCCTGTAATGGGATGCTCAAACCTGAGAAGATAGGAGTGGAGCGGCTGGCGGTCGATATACCGGTAATCCGGACAGTATAAGAAGTCTCCGGGAAGCGGATGCCCTATAGACCTCATGTGGACCCGTATCTGATGTGTCCTGCCTGTTTCCAGGCTGAGACTCACCAGAGACAGGTCCTTTTCTTCATTGTAGAGCAGAGTACGGAAATGGGTGACTGCCCTTTCTCCTGTTTCATGGTCCACCCGGCGCTCGATGGTGGAGCCCTCAGCCCTGGCAATGGGGCTGTCAACCGTGCCTTCCTCAGGTGTATGTCCAAGTACAATGGCCCTGTATTCCCTCCTGATTCTGCGCCCGGTCATTTGTTCCGATAAGATACAGGCGCTGAGCATATGCCTGGCCAGGACCAGCAGACCGGTGGTATCCCTGTCCAACCGGTTAATGACCCGGTAAGTAAAAGCCTCCCCCTTTTCATGGAAATACCAGGAGACGGCGTTGGCCAGGGTATTGTCATAGTGGCCCTGGGAGGGGTGGATGGGCACGCCTGCATCCTTATTGATTACCAGTATATCCTCGTCCTCATATACAATAGAAAGAGGAAGCTTTACCGGTACAATATTCCCGGAATCCTCCTCCTCAGGCAGGGTTACCTCCACTGTCTGCCCGGTCTTAAGCCGGTAACCTGCGTATGCCGCAATTCCGTCCACTGCAAGTCCCTGCGCGGCCTTAATGCGCACTGCCAGCCGGTGTGAAAATCCCTTTGCCTTTAAAAACTGACCTAGGACAATTCCGTCCTCCATGTCTCCAATGGTATAACATATAGCGCTCCGTCTCATGTCTGTTCCTCAACTCTGTTTTCTGTATAGAATCCTGTTAACTGTCTGGATAAGGTGTTAATTCAAATGTTTTTTCTTGCTGGCAGCGTGGTCCACGATGGCGTCCTTACGCAGGAAGCTGGCCCGTTTTACGCTGTCGATTCCGTATTTGCTGCGGATGGCATCCACTGCCTTTTCAAAATCCTTTTTCTTCTGAAGTCCGGGGTCGTCAAAAAGGCTCATCTGTGAGAAACCGTCATCAGATATCTTACCGGCCCGCACACCCATGAGCCGCAGGGGTGTCATATTCCAGGATTCCCTCAGCAGGCGGCAGGAATACTCATAAATCACGGAGGTGGAATCCGTTGGTTCGGGTATGACCATCTGGTGAGACTGGTTCCTGAACTCCCAGTCACGCAGCTCCACACAGACATTATTGCACAGCACATGGTCCGCCCTCAGCCTGGCGCCTACGGTTTCACAGAGGGAGAGCAGGACCTGACAGGCGCTTTCGTAGTCAGATATATCCCTGGAAAGGGTGATACTGTTGCCATATGCCTTATTTACAGGTTCCTTTTCAGCCACAGGGTCATCATCAATGCCGTTGGCATACTGGCGGATGAGGACCGCATACTTTTCGCCCAGGTGGGATTTGAGCACTTCCAGGTTGCAGCATGCCAGCTGCCCGATGGTATGTAACCCCAGGTTTTCCATCTTCCTCTGGGCAGCGCCTCCCACAAAAAACAGCTCCCGTATAGGCAGGGGCCACATCTTATCGGGCACCTCCTGAGGAAACAGGGTATGGCATTTATCCGGTTTCTCAAAGTCAGAGGCCATCTTCGCCAGAAGTTTATTGGTGGAGATTCCGATATTTACAGTAAATCCCAGTTCCTTCCGGATTCGTTCCCGGATTTCATTGGCCACCTCCATGGGACTGCCAAAGAGGTGGATAGTGCTGGTCATGTCCAGGAAAATCTCGTCGATACTGAATTTCTCATGGTCCGGCGTATATTCCTCCAAAAGATCCATCATGCGGCGGGAGCATTTAATGTAAAAATCAAACCGGGACGGGACAACCACCAGATCCGGGCACTTACGCAAGGCCTGAACCAGGGGCTCACCTGTGGTGACTCCATACTTCTTGGCCAAAGGAGACTTGGCCAGCACGATTCCGTGGCGGGACTTGGCGTCCCCTCCAACCGCAGAAGCAACCATTCTCAAATCCAGGGCCTGCGGGTCTTTAGAAAGCCGGTACACACATTCCCAGCTTAAAAATGCTGAATTAACATCAATATGAAAAATAAGACGCTCCCCATGTCCCATGATAAAACACCGGCCTTTCTGTGTTGTTGTCTGTTTACAGATATCATAGCAGAATATGTGTTCGGGGGCAAGAGGTATATGGGGAGAGGAACGCGGATGGGGGAGGTATTGGCGTCCGTGGGAGAAAGGGAGGAGGCAGGTGGGGATACGGCTGCGGGGCAAGTCCGGTCTAAGGGGCTGCGAATCGGCTAAATACAAGAGTAAGACTGCCCAAACTCGCTCCGCTCAAACAGCTGTGCAGTCTTACTCTTAACGCCCATTCACACCCCCTAAGACCGACTAAGCCCCTGTAGATGCATCCCCACCTGCCTCCTCCCTTCCTCCCACCCACTGCGTTTTCTCATCCGCTGTCTTTCCCCAGCTGATAGATTGAGGACGCTGCCCTTCACTTTTCCGCCCCATTGCTCAGATTTTACCATTCCATACACCTGATATTCCAAGCTGACATTCTCATCTGACATTTCTAACTGGCTTGTTTATCTGGTATGTCTAACTGTCATGTTTATCTGGCATTTCACCGTGCACTTCTTATCCCGGCGTTGGGGATATGGGCAGGTGGGAGAAAAATACGTAGTGGGTGGGAGAGCGGGGGAGGGGAAGGGGAATGCATCTACAGGGGTTTAGAAGGACTTAGGCCCTGGGAATCTGCGTTAAGGGGAAAGCCACACAGTTGTTTGAGCGCAGCGAGTTTGGGCGGCTTTTCCCTTGTATTTAGCAGATTGCCGGGGTCTTAGACCTTCTTAACCCCGCAGCCGTATTCCCCTTCCCCTCCCCCGCTCTCCCACGGACGCGACCCCTCCCCCCTCGCACAAATCCCCCATCCCACATTCCCAGTAATAATCATTTTCCTCCAGGAATACTATTAAAATAAAGCCAACCAGGCGGCGTCGCTTATGAAGCAATGGATTTTTTTGATAACACTGACAATATCACTGGTCTGCACACAGATGAATGCGGCGGCAGACAGTTGGACTTCGGTACCTGCGACAAAAGAGGTACGGGAAGATGGGGATTTCCTGAAGCTGTATGCCCAGTCTGCTGTCCTTATGGATGGGGATACAGGCAGAATATTGTATGGGAAGGGACAGGATATTATCCGGCCCATGGCCAGTACCACGAAAATTATGACCTGCATCCTGGCTTTGGAGAACGGAAGGGGGGAGGATGCGGTGAAGGCGTCTTCCAATGCCGCTTCCCAGCCCAAGGTGCACCTGGGGGTGCGGGAAGGAGAGGAGTACAGGCTGGAGGACCTGCTGTATGCCCTGATGCTGGAATCCTATAATGACGCGGCTGTGATGATAGCAGAGCATATAGGAGGCAGCGTGGAAGGGTTCGCGGCAATGATGAATGAAAAGGCTGCCGGACTGGGCTGCGGGGATACCTATTTTATTACGCCCAATGGGCTGGATGGGGTCAAGACGGATGAACAGGGAAAGGAACATATCCATTCCACCACAGCCTCTGATTTGGCCAGGATTATGCGGTACTGTGTGACAGAGTCCCCTGCAAAGGATGAATTTTTAAAGATAACACAGACACAGAACCACTACTTTACGGATATGGCAGGGAAACGCTCCTTTAACTGTTATAATCACAATGCATTTTTGACTATGATGGAAGGAGTACTGTCCGGGAAAACGGGATTTACAGGGGGCGCCGGGTATTCTTATGTGGGAGCCATGGAGAATCAGGGAAGGACCTATGTGATTGCCCTTCTGGGCTGCGGCTGGCCGCCTCACAAGACGTATAAATGGTCGGATGCGAGAAAGCTCTACACCTATGGGCTGGAGCATTTTAAGATGAAGGATGTATTTCAGGAGGAAACCTTTGCCAGGGTTCCTGTTTCAGGGGGACTGTGCTGGAAGGAAGGGGAAGGAGCCATTGACCAGGTGGAGCTGTCCATGATGCTGAATCCGGATGATATGCACCTGACACTGCTGATGGGAGAGGGGGAGGAAGCGCGGGTGGTAAAGAAGGTTCCTTCTATATTAATGGCTCCGGTCAGGGAAGGACAGCAGGTGGGGACCGTGGACTATTACCTGGGTGAGGTGCTGGTAAAAAGGTTCCCTGTTTATGCCATGCAGGGAGTGGAGAAGATGAATCTGAGGCGGGCTGCGGACCGTGTGCTGGATCTGTTTCTGGTGAGGTGAGAAGGGGGAGCCGGCCCTTTGGTTAGGGCGCCGGGAAGGGGATTTTAGAGGGCTTTGGCCGGAATATGCCAGGATTTGCCACATTATTTAATCTTTTCTTACAAATCTTTGTATTATGTGAAGTTTCCGCCGTTCTTGTTGACATATGAACGCTTTTGTCATTATAATAGGATTAATGTCATAAAATAGAAATTCATACGAATTATGGATATGAATGAAGATACAGGAGATTTTTACATAATGAAGGGAAAAAAGTTAAAAAGGGGCCTGGCGCTTGTGCTGGGACTGATGCTGGCCGCTGAGGTTCCGGCATCTGTGGCAACGCCTTTTCAAATGTTTGATTCCTATGCATATACAGGGGCGGCCACGGTTAAGGCCACCTCTTTGAATGTACGAAGCGGAGCCGGAACCGGCTATTCATCAGTGGGCAGGCTGGCGGCGGGAGCGGCAGTTACCGTTATCGGGGAACAGCGCGGAACAGACGGCAATACATGGTATCAGATTCAATACACAGGAACGGGCGGAGCCGTGAATACCGGCTATGTCTCATCCGTCTATATCAGGCTTCCGGTGGCCTATACCAAGGATTCTGATTTTGAAGCATATCTTACCTCACAGGGATTTCCGGAGAGCTACAAGAACGGGCTCAGGCAGCTTCATGCCCAATATCCGAATTGGGTATTCAAAGCCAAGAACACAGGCCTGGACTGGAATACGGTCATTGAAAATGAGTCTGTGCTGGGGCGCAACCTTGTGGCCACAGGCAGTGTTTCCTCCTGGAAGTCCGTTGCCAACGGGGCTTACAACTGGGACAACAGCACATGGACCGGATTCGACGGCAGTAACTGGGTGGCTGCTTCCGAGGATATTATACGGTATTACATGGACCCCAGAAACTTTTTGGATGAGACGTATGTGTTCCAGTTCCTCAACCATGAATATGATGCGAATACCCAGACAAAGGAGGGATTAAACAGCCTCATATCCGGCTCCTTCCTGTCTGGGACAACGAATTCCACAGGGACAGGGGGAAGCGATTTCTCCAGCGGACCAGGATCTTCGACAGGAGGTTCCGGTTCAGGCGGTCCCGGCTCCTCAGGCAGCTCCTCCGGTTCTTCTTCCGGTTCCTCCAGGGGGCCCGGGCGCAGCAGCACCTATGAAGATACACAGCATGGACCGGGGGTTTCCGGCAGTTCTAACGGCTCCGGGGCAGCAGCGGTCTCTCCGGGAGGCAGTTCCTCCGGCGGGTCCTCCGGGGGCAGCAGCCCTTCAGGCAGCGGGGAAGTGAGCCTGGAGTCCCCCCATGCATCCATTGAGCCCAGGGAGCGCAATGTGGTGTCTACCAGTGTAAGCCTGGTGGCTCCGGGACAGGACGGATCCGGCAGCAGCAATGGCCCTGTGTCTTCGGGACAGAGCGGCAGTTCCTCGGGCCCGGTGGCTTCACCCGGATCGGATCAGGTGGTGGACCAGACCGGCACGTCGCCGGGAGGCGGCTCCACAGGTGCAGCTGCTCCTTATGCGGATATTATTATGGCCGCGGCCAGCCAGTCAGGGGTAAGCCCTTATGTGCTGGCAGCCATGATTCTCCAGGAGCAGGGCAATAATGGTACAAGCCCTCTTATTTCCGGTTCCTATTCCGGGTATGAGGGATACTATAACTTCTTTAACGTGGAGGCATACCAGTCCGGCGCAATGTCTGCCATTGAGATGGGGCTCAGGTTTGCGTCCCAGTCCGGTTCCTACGGACGTCCCTGGAACACGGTGGAGAAGGCAATCCGTGGCGGAGCCCAGAATTATGGGGATAATTATGTGAAAGCCGGGCAGAATACATTTTATCTGAAGAAATTCAATGTCCAGGGTTCCAACCTTTACAAGCACCAATATATGAGCAATATCCAGGGAGCTGCCTCAGAGGCGGCCAAGCTGTCCCAGGCTTACACGGCTGATTTGAAAAAGACAGCCCTGGAATTCCATATCCCTGTATTTAACAACATGCCTGAGCAGCCCTGCGTGGCGCCTACCGGAGACGGAAGCCCCAACAACAAGCTGTCCGGTCTCGGGGTGGACGGATTTAATCTGACGCCAAGCTTTAACAGGGATACCCAGGAATATAATCTGATTGTGGATTCTTCCGTGTCAAATATTACAGTCAGCGCATATGCATCGGATTCCAATGCGCGTGTGGACGGCGCGGGCAATGTCTCACTGCAGAACGGCGGAAATGATATCTCCATTGCTGTGACGGCCAAGAACGGAAGCGTCAGGACCTATACCATCCATGTGGTGAAGCAGGACGGCGGACCCACCCAGGGCAGCGGAGGATCGCCTGTATACGGAGGCGGCAGCAGTTCCGGCGGTATAGTCAGTCCGGACGGCAGTTCCGGTGGCAGTTCGGGAGGCAGTTCCGGCAGCAGCGGTCCGGGCGGTTCAGGCGGACCGGGCAGTCCTTCCGGAAGCGGCAGCGGACCAGGCGGAAGCAATGTGACCATTGTAGAGGTGCAGTCCTGATAAAGGGAAGACATTATAATCAGAAAGTGGGAAATGATAATGATTAGACGTATGAGACATGCGGCTGCAGTTCTGGCAATGGCGTGTATGATGACAGTCATGATGCCGGCTCAGATGATAACAGCCTTTGCAGCAAATGCAAGAATCGCCTTTTCCGATCCATCGGCAACTGTGGGCGGCAAGATCAAGGTGAATATGAAGATAACCAGCAGCGATAACCTGGCCAACGCGGATGTGATGCTGTCCTATGATTCCAACATATTGGAATTTGTGGACGGTACCAATGCGGACGGAGGGGCAGGAGCTGTCCGGGTCCATGGGGATGCGGGCACGCCCAATACGGGTACCCTTGTATTTACCCTTAATTTCAATGCCATAGCAGCCGGGACCAGCAAGATTGAGGTCACCAGCCAGGAGATTTATGATTCCAACTCACAGATTGTGACGGTTAACCAGCAGGGAAATTCCACTGTAACGGTCAGCGCCCTCCAGTCAGCTTCCAAGGATGCGACCCTTAAATCCCTCCAGATTTCACCAGGAAGCCTGACGCCGGCCTTTTCACCGGATGTGGACACCTATGCGGTGACGGTTGGTACAGATGTGGATAAGGTGATTGTCAGCGCGGATTGCACGGATGAGAATGCCACCAAGGTGGTCAGCGGAAACGAAGGCCTCCAGATGGGCGAAAACCGTGTGACATGCCGTGTGACAGCCCAGGATGGCGAGACCATCAAGGAATATGTTATCGTGGTGACCAAGGCAGAGGGCGGCGCCAGTGCGGCGGATGCCGATGCTTCTTCCCAGGTAAGGATGCGGATTGCCGAGCGCGTTATCACCATTCTTCCGCCTGATCCTGAGGTCAAAGTTCCGGAGGGATTCAAGGAGAGCACCATTAATATCGACGGCCACAAGGTACAGGGCTGGGTATGGGGCTCTGAGGCAGAGCATCAGTACTGTGTTGTGTACGGTATGAATGAGGCCGGAGAAAAGGGCTTCTACCGGTATGACATGAAGGACGATGAGAGGACCATCCAGCGTTACTTTGAGGATCCGGCCATCAGCGGTTCCGTGACAAAGGAAGTGTACGATGAGCTGGCCCTTACATACGACAAGATTTACGATGATTACAGTCTCCTTAAGATACTGCTGATTGTGACCATTGTCATTGCAATCATTCTGCTGGTCATCCTTCTGGTGGTGGTATTTACCAGGGGATCCGGGAAAAAGGGCGGCAGCCGGGATGAACTGGGTGACAAGAAGGACGGTCCGCGGGGCAGCCGGGGCAGAAACAGCAGGAAGGAAAAGGCAGAGGAGCCTGAGCTTTTGGAGAATTCAGAGGATTATCAGGAATATGCCGGTGAGGATGAATACCAGGACTCTGATGAATACGATGAATCCCGGGAGTATGAGGATGATTCTGTCTACGATGACGATGAGGACTACAGAGACCTTCCGGAGGAGGATTATCCGGTGGGCGAAGAGGACGGGGACATCTATGATGAGGAAGAAGATGTCTATGAGCAGGAGGAAGAGCCTCAGGTGGAGACTCCGGTAAAGAAGCCGGTGAAGCCTGCAAGGCCGGTCCAGGCCCCGGCTCATGCGCCGGCCCGGACACCAGCTCATGCGCCGGTTCAGAATCCGGAGCGTACACCGGCCCAGGCCCCGGCATCCAGGCAGAAGCCTCCTGTGACGCAGGAACAGCTGTCTGCCAGAAGAGAAGCAGAGCAGGTGCCTGCAAAACCGGACGGACAGGATGATGATTTTGAGATTTTTGATTTGTAATTAATATATTTGTAGTTAAGTATATTTGTAATTAGGTATAATAGAATTAACAGACCATAAAGGCAGCAGCTATCCGGGATATTCCCGCGGCTGCTGCCTTTTGTGTGCTGCCCTGGCCGTACGCGCCTTCACCGGCCCAGACAATCCTTAATGATAAAAATTTATTATCAGACCATCACAATATATAATTATACTTTATTTTTTGGGGTTGTTATAATAATAACATAAGCCTTTTAATATAGAGTATATATAAAGGATAAAAGAATAAAGGAGGAGGCATTTCATGGGATACAGAATGGATTTGAAGGATGCCGACAGGATGTTTGCAAAGCTTCAGGAAGAGTATGAGATATGGGCGCCAAAACGTTTTGTGGGTAAGGGCAGGTATTCCGACACAGACCTGATTAAGTACGCCAGGGTGGACCGGGCGGAGGAAATCGAGTACAGGGAAAAATCGGATTTTCCGGCCAAGGAGGTATTAAGTCCCATTACCCAGTCTCTGTTCTATTTCACAGAGGATGAATTCATTGAAAGCAAGGCCGGTTCCAAGAAGCTGCTTATATTCATGCGGCCCTGCGATATCCACGCACAGCATCACCAGGAAAAGATCTACCTGACCAACGGCGGCTATGAGGATATATATTATAAACGCATGAACGAGAAGGTAAAGATCGTGATGATGGAGTGCGGCGAGGGCTGGGATACCTGTTTCTGTGCCAGCATGGGAACCAACAAAACCGATGATTATTCCATGGCAGTCCGTTTCGGGGAAGACGGGCTGGAGTTCCAGGTAAAGGACCATGCATTTGCCTCCTATTTCGAGGGCATGGAGGAATGTCCCTTTGAACCGCAGTTTGTGGAAAAAAATGAGCTGACCCTTACCGTGCCGGAGATTCCGGATAAGGAGGTTCTGACAAAGCTTAAAGAACATCCCATGTGGAGGCAGTTTGACGGCCGGTGCATCTCCTGCGGCGCCTGTACCGTGGCGTGCAGCACCTGTACCTGTTTTACCACAACGGATATCATATACAATGAGAACCGCAATGTAGGAGAGCGCAAGAGGACTTCCGCCTCCTGCCAGGTAAAGGACTTCACCGACATGGCAGGCGGCATGAGCTTCAGAAACAGGGCCGGGGACAGGATGCGCTACAAGGTGCTCCACAAATTCCACGATTACAAAGCCAGGTTTAAGGACTACCATATGTGTGTGGGCTGCGGACGTTGCATGGACCGGTGTCCTGAGTACATATCCATTGTGGCTACAGTGAACAAGATGGCAGACGCTATCGAGGAAATAAAAGCCGGTAAGCAGGCATAGGAGAGGGGATGCAGTCATGAATAATATAGTGAAGCCAGTGGCATGTAAGATACGCGAGGTAAGGCGGGAGAGCCTTCATGAATATACATTCAGGGTGGAGACAGACATCCGTCCGTCCCACGGACAGTTCCTGCAGCTTTCCATTCCAAAGGTAGGGGAAGCGCCCATATCCGTCAGCTCCTTCGGGGATGGCTGGATGGATTTCACCATCCGTTCCGTGGGAAAGGTGACGGACGAGATATTTGAGAAGCAGCCGGGTGACATTCTTTTCTTAAGGGGAGCCTACGGCAAGGGATGGCCGGTGGAGCAGTTTCAGGGCAAACACATGGTGGTCATTACCGGAGGCACCGGGCTTGCGCCGGTGAAGAGCATGCTGAACATGTTCTGGGAGCAGGAGGATTTTGTGAAGAGCGTGCACCTGATCAGCGGATTTAAGAATGAGGACGGAATCATTTTCAAACATGACCTGGACCGCTGGAAGGAGAAGTTTACCACCATCTATGCCCTGGATACAGACCGCAAGGATGGCTGGGAGACGGGTTTTGTCACAGAGTTCGTGTCACGGATACCTTTTAAGGATTTTGGAGAAGACTACAGCGTCGTGGTGGTTGGACCGCCGCCTATGATGAAGTTTACCGGCCTGGAAGTGCTTAAGCAGGGGGTGCCGGAAGAAAAGATATGGATGTCCTTTGAGCGCAAGATGTCATGTGCCGTGGGAAAATGCGGACACTGCCGCATTGATGAGGTGTATGTCTGTCTGGACGGGCCTGTGTTCAATTATACCCAGGCCAAGTATCTGGTTGATTAAGAGAGGGGTGGCGAAGGAATGAATCATGATATTGATATAAAAAAGGTAAGAATCAACTGTTTCAGACAGTCCAAGGTGGCAGGGGAATTCATGCTGCAGATGCGTGTGCCGGGAGCTATGATTGAGGCAAAACACTTAAAGCTGGTGCAGGACCTCTGCGAGCGCTTCGGAAACGGCACCTTCCATCTGGGCACCAGGCAGACCTTTGACATACCCGGTGTAAAGTATGAGAACATAGAGGAAGTAAATAAGTACATCAAGTCATATATCCATGATGTGGATGTGGAGATGTGCGGCGTGGACATGGATGTGACGGATTACGGCTACCCTACCATCGGCGCCAGGAATATCATGTCCTGTATCGGAAACGCCCACTGCATCAAGGGCAATGCCAATACATACGAGCTGGCCAGAAAGATTGAGCGCCTGATATTCCCATCCCATTACCATATTAAAGTGGCTGTGGCCGGATGTCCCAATGACTGCGTTAAGGCCAATTTCAACGACTTCGGCATCATGGGCATCAACAAGCAGGTTTATGACATTGACCGCTGTATTGGCTGCGGTTCCTGCGTGGACGCCTGCAAGCACCATGCAACAGGCGTGCTGAGCCTGAACCAGAACGGCAAGATTGACAAGGACGCCTGCTGCTGCGTCGGCTGCGGCGAGTGTTCCCTGATTTGTCCCACCGGAGCATGGACCAGGGGCGATAAGAAGCTGTACCGCGTAACCCTGGGAGGGCGTACGGGCAAGCAGAATCCAAGGGCAGGCAAGCTGTTCCTTAACTGGGTTACGGAGGATGTGATTCTGGGTATGTTTGCCAACTGGCAGAAATTTTCCGCCTGGGCCCTGGATTACAAGCCGGAGTATCTCCACGGCGGCCACCTTATTGACCGTGTGGGATATAAGGAATTCGTAAAACATATCTTTGAAGGGGTGGAGTTCAATCCTGAGGCAAAGATGGCGGATGATATATTCTGGGCCGAGAATGAGCAGCGGGGGAACATGCATGTGATGCCGCTGTCTGAGCATAAGCACGCAGGCCCCCAGGAACCGGCGAAAAAGAAGGCATAGGGGATTTGGGATTATCAACAGCAACGAGGAAATTCAAACAGCGGGGGGTGTGAATACATGCCCTGCTGTTTTTCTGCCGTTTTTGCGCAAAGATTGGCGGCTCCGTGATATTTTAGGGATAGAAAGGGATACTATACAAAGTAAGTACAGACAGCGCGGAAGAATATGCGGACAGCCGGAAATTATTAGTGTACACTAATTTATACAGTGACATTTTGGGGAAAATGTAGTATACTTCTAAGCGAAATAAATTGACGGATATTTAACATATTATGGACGAAAGGAAGAATGAATATGTACTGTGTAAAGCGCATCAATGATGATTTGTTCTGGGTTGGCGGTACAGACCGGAGGCTGGCCTTATTCGAAAACGCCTATCCTATTCCGCGGGGGGTTTCCTATAATGCTTACCTGCTGCTGGATGAGAAGACTGTGTTGTTTGACACGGTGGACAGGGCAATCACGGAGCAGTTTTTTGAGAACATAGACGCGCTGTTAAAGGGACGTGCCTTAGATTACGTGGTGGTGAACCACATGGAGCCGGACCACTGCGCCACCCTTGGGGAGATTGTGCTGCGGTATCCGGGAGTACAGGTTGTGTGCAACCCTAAAACGATTCCGATTATCAAACAGTTTTATAATTTTGATATTGATTCCAGGGCCATTGTGGTCAAGGAAAATGATACCCTTTGCACCGGACGTCATACATTTACCTTCCTCATGGCACCCATGGTGCACTGGCCGGAGGTTATGGTGACCTATGATACCACGGACAAGACCCTGTTCTCCGCAGATGCCTTCGGCACCTTCGGGGCCATGAACGGCAACCTGTTTGCGGATGAGGTCAACTTTGAGAGAGACTGGCTGGATGATGCCAGACGTTATTATACCAATATCGTGGGCAAGTACGGACCATCTGTGCAGACCCTGTTAAAGAAGGCGTCCGGCCTGGATATCCGTACCCTGTGCCCGCTTCACGGCCCGGTATGGCGTAAAGATATTAGCTGGTACGTGGACAAGTATCTGACCTGGAGCAGCTATGAACCGGAGGAAAAGGCGGTTATGATTGCCTACGGCTCCATTTATGGAAATACAGAGAATGCAGCCAATATCCTGGCCTGCAAGCTGGCGGAGAGGGGAATCAGGAACATTGCGATGTATGACGCTTCCTCCACCCATCCTTCCACCATTATCTCGGAGGCATTCCGCTGCAGCCACCTGGTGTTTGCATCTGCCACCTATAACGGAGGCATCTTTAGCAGCATGGAGCATGTGCTTATGGATTTGAAGGCCCATAACCTGCAGAACAGGACGGTGGCCCTGATGGAAAACGGATCCTGGGGCGTGCTGTCAGGCAAGCAGATGAAGGAAATCATCGGCACCATGAAGAATATGACGGTTCTGGAACAGATGGTGACTGTAAAATCCTCCCTTAAGGAATCCCAGATGGAAGAACTGGATGCCATGGCCGATGCCATTGTAAACTCCATGAAATAGCAGTACCCAATCAGGGACAATCGTGATTTATAACGGTTTGCCGGATGGCTTTGTTTGAGCCATCCGGTGTTTTATTGTGATTTATTGTACTTTTTGTGTATTTTTGGTTGTGAATATTGCATTTTTTTGTGAAATTTAGTAGTATAGAACATACATCCCGTAATTTAGAGCATTGAAATATGGGATGCTCAGGAAAATACAAATGATGCGAGAGGATATGATGACATGGGGATTATGAGACTGATTGAGGGGATAAGGGCGGGGAAGGCAGTCAGTGTGTTTTCCGGAAACCAGGAATATTTATTTTCTGCCGGTAAACCGGGCCCTGCCTGTCCGGATGGTTTTTGGGAAATTAGCGTCAGATGCAGGCCGGAGGCAGTCTCTGACCGAACCGGGCCGGGTAATGGTCCCTTTTTATTTTTCGACAGCAGAACCAACCGGTTTCTGGATTTTACCGGGGGTCTTCTGGAGGCACTGTTTCCCATGTCCTCTGAACATATCTATGATATGGCTGTCCTTGAACAGGAAGTGAACCTGAGGGTGAACCGGTATATTACTCACAATCTGATATATAAGATACAGGAAGGTGCGGCAAAATACGGGCGGGAGGAGTTTGATGAAGGAGAGATACGGGAGCAGGCATATGTATGCTATATGACCGGGGCCTGGGGCCACCTCCATGTGCCGGCCCGGGCTTTTGACATGGAACAGTTCTGCCGTATGGACGGGCGCCGCTCCAGGACAGGAGAAGGGCCGTTTGTGGAAGCGTATGCCCGTCTCATAATGCTTCATTTAAGTGAACAGTTTCCATCCGGCGAAGTGGCCAGAAGCTTTCTGGAGGATATATGCAGAAAAGATACGGGCCGCCAGCGCAACTACGATGTCATCTGCCGTGAATATGCAAAGGACAGCTTTGTGGAGCAGGAGCTGGAACATCTGATGCGGGAGGCAACTGACAGCATGAAGCGGGCCAAGAGCCTGTGCCAGCTCTTAAAGGCGAAATGCAGTGTGAAGCCGCAGGTGGAGCTGGACCAGGAGATACTGGCGGTTTCCCTTGCTTCAGACTGCCCCGGCCCTGTTATAGGAAGGAAGCGGGATCTGTATTACTCCTGACGGCAACCGTACGGCATGCCTGCCAGGAGGTGCAGGACGCATTTCAGGGACGCGCCTGCAAAGGGGGCCGGCCGTTGACGGACCAGGGACAGGATGGTACAATATGGATAGCTATAAGGAATGACAGGAGGACAGGAATCATGATTAGAAGAAAAGACGAGATGGAGCCCGTGACCAGGCATGAGCTGCAGAAGGGGATGGGGGATGTGACCTTCCACACCTTCATGACAAAGGAGGAGGCCTATGGTTCGGGCAGGACCTTTGCTCGTGTTGTGTTTGAGCCGGGTACATCCATTGGGATACATGAGCATCATGGGGAGTTTGAAGGGTATTATATTCTGAAAGGGCAGGCCCTGGTAACAGATAACGGTGTGGAAACCGTGCTGAATCCCGGAGATTACCACATGTGCAAGGACGGGGACAGCCACGGCATTGGCTGTTACGGGGATGAAACCATGGAAATCATTGCCCTTATTATCAATGTTCCGGCATAAGAGATGCCGGAGGAGAGATTTTGCCCGGGACATTGGACGGGGCTGTCTGCTTTGGAAGGATTGTTTGAATCTGGTTTCTGGCAGACAGCTCTGTATTTTTGACTGAAACATGTATTTTAATACATGGAAAAACTGTAGTATAATGAATAATATGTTGTATTTTTAAAATCACTGTAGTAAAATAATATTTGATTATGGGTTTTCAGACCCATGCTTGCGCATCATCTCGGCCAGACAGCGTATGACGGGGAGAAGTTCCAGGGCTTCCTTTTCGCTCAGGCTGTGGAGCTCCCAGAACAGCTGCTGTTTACTGTCGCCCATGGACTCGGTTTCAGGGTAAAAGATACGGTCGGCGGGAATTCTCAAAGTGGTTACCAGAGGATAAAGCACCTCGAATTTGGGGTTTCCGCGGAAATTTTCTATATTAATAATGGTACGGACATCTATACCCAGCTTCTCTGCCAGGGAAGCCTGGGACATTCCCTGTTCTTCGCGGGCTTTTCGGATGACCGTACCTAAAGTTTTAACGTAGTCATGCATTGTGATTCACCTCAATACTAGTGTACACTACACTTCTTATATTATGAATCACTATGCAATACATATAAAATATGAATTGAGATACACTAAACTCCTGGATGGAATGCCGGGAGGGGGAAAGGAAGTTTTGCATGGGTGAAGGGACAGAAGACAGAATGCAGGTGTACATAAAACATGTGGTACTGGAACCGGGGCTTGAAATGGAGTATGCACAGCCGCTTCTGACATTATTTGACGAACTGCTGGCCTGGGACCTGGCATCAGGGGACAGCCGCATTATATTTTACACAGAGGGCAGGAGCCGTCTGCGGGAGAACCGGACAGAGCAGGAATTTCAGGCATTTGCCTGGAGCCATGTACATCCCCGGGAGTGCAGGCAGTTCCAGGCGTTTTTCAGCGCCGTGCACATGAAAGAACTTTACGGGAGCAAACATCCTGAGAAGCTGGTTTACCGCCAAAGGACGGCAGAGGGAGGCTATGTGTGGGTGGAGGTGGTGGCCATAACAGCCGGCGGCGGAGGTACAATGCTGTGTTATGTCCGCGATATGGGAAAGGAAGAACAGAAGCGGTATATACAGGAGCAGATTATTGATCAATATGTGTATAAAAAATGCGATTTCTTCCTGTGTTTGGATGGAGACACGGGTTACTATGAAATCCTGCAGAAAAATGACAGCCGTATTCAGGGACAGATGCCTCATTCGGGGAATTATGAGCAGGAGCTGGAGGAATGTATCAGGAAGTATGTGGTGTCTGAGGACAGGGACCTGCTTCTGGAGAAGGCATCTATGAACAATGTCCTGGATGTGTTGGAGCGTGAAGGCGAGCTGATGGTATCCTATGGTGAGAAGGGGACGGACGGCCGGTATGCCCGTAAATTGCTTCGCTATGTATACTTTGACAGACAGGAGCAAAAAATTCTCCTTATGCGCCAGGATATTACGGCAGAGTACCTGGAGCAGCGCAGGCAGAAGAAGCGCCTCAGCGACGCCCTCCTTCATGCAAGGATTGATTCCCTTACAGGTTTGTATAACCGCCAGGCAGTAAATGCCAAGATCAATGGAATCCTTAGGGGGGCCGCAGTGATGCCCCCTTCTGTGCTGCTTTTTATTGATTTGGATAATTTTAAGACAGTGAACGATACTCTTGGCCACCGGTATGGGGATAAGGTGCTGTGCTCTGTGGCAGAGTGCTTCCGCCAGGTCCTCCGTACTTCCGACATAATCGGAAGGGTGGGAGGCGACGAGTTCGTGGCTTTTCTCTCAGGAGTCACATCACTTGATGAGGCAAGGGAGTGCGCCGGACGTCTGTGCCAGGCGGTGAGCCGCATACCGGATTTAGACCTGAAAGGCTGCGGGCTGTCCTGCAGCATCGGAGGGGCTGTGTGCCCAAGGGACGGAAGGGATTACGATTCTCTTCTCATGAAAGCGGATATAGCTGTCTATGAAGCCAAGCGCCGGGGAAAGAATCAGTTCGCCTTTTACGAGCCCGGAATGAGGCCTCATTCCGAGCCCTGACCTGTGCGGGCGTGTCTAGCCCACCACCTCAATGTGATAGGTTTTCAGCCAGAAGTTGACCTGGAGGAGATAGGCCAGCATCTGAGGGCCGGCCATGAGCTGGCCGTACCATGGTTTTCCGTAGTCAGAGGGGCTGGTGAGGAAGCGGGCCAGTTTTTTCCGGTCCAGGAAGTCCATTACCGGGGAGTGGCTGTCGTCCATCATTTCCCTTACACGGTCCACAAGCAGTTTTTCATAGGCGGTATCATAGGTTTTAGGATAGGGGGACTTTTTCCGGAACAGTATTTCATCCGGGAGAAGTCCTTTTCCTGACTGGCGGAGCAGGTTCTTTACCAGTCCGTCCCTTGTTTTCATGTCCCAGGGCACGTTCCAGACGTATTCCATGATTCGGTGGTCCGCAAAGGGAACCCTTGCCTCCAGCCCGGAGTACATGCTGGTGCGGTCCATGCGGTTGAGAAGGGTCTGCATGAACCAGCGCAGGTTTAACCAGGCGATTTCCCGGCGCCTTGCTTCCTCCGGGGAATCCTCTTCCAGGACAGGGGTCTCTGCCACGGAGCGCTCATAGGTGTCCAGCACATACCGGTCCATGTCCAGATACTCTAAGAAGCTGTCATCCAACAGGGCCTTTCTGGGGGCCAGGTCCATGGTCCACGGGAAGGTATGGGCTTCAAAACATTCCTTTTTATGGAACCATGGGTAGCCGCCGAATATTTCGTCGGCGCATTCCCCGGTCAGGGCCACCTTGTTGTGTTCCTTGACCATGGAGCAGAACTGGAGCATGGAGGAGTCGATATCCCCCATGGCCGGCAGATCATGGGCCAGGACAGAATCAAACAGACGGTCAGCCTGGGTCAGGTTTCCGCACTCCAGGTAATGATGGTCGGAATCCAGGAATTTTACCATCTGGTCCACATAGGGGCGGTCCTGGGAGGGCTGGAAGGAGTTGGCCCGGAAGAACTTATCGTTGTCCACAAAGTCAAAGGAGAAGGTGGTCAGGCGCTTTCCCTGCTTTTTCAGTTCCTTTGCGCAGATGGCAGACACCAGGCTGGAATCCACGCCCCCCGAGAGGAAGGTACAGATGGGCACATCTGAAACCATCTGCCTGCGCACGGAATCCTCCACCAGAAATGATGTTTTCTCAATGGTTCGTTCATAGCTGTCCTCATGGGGACGGCTGACCAGCTTCCAATAACTCTGCTGGCGGATTCCATCAGGGGTACATATGAGGTAATGGCCCGGAAGCAGTTCCTCCATGTCCTTTAGGACGCCGCAGCCATAGGTCCTGGCAGGCCCGACGGAGAACACTTCATTCAGTCCCCTGAGGTCTAACTGCGCCTTGACGCCGGGATAGGCCAGGATTCCTTTGAGCTCGGAAGAAAAAATGAGTTCCTCGCCTCTTATTGTATAGAACAGAGGTTTTACCCCGGCCCGGTCCCGGAACAGGCACAGACGGTTTAAGGCCGTGTCCATGATGGCAAAGGCAAAGATACCGTTCAGGCGTTTTACAAAGTCAGGGCCGTATTCCATATAGCCTGCCAGTATGACCTCCGTGTCGCTGGAGGTCTGGAAGGAATATCCCGCGGCCATAAGCTCCTGGCGCAGTTCATCGGTATTGTACAGTTCCCCGTTGTAGACAATGGCAAAGGTCTGTCCGGAGCCTGATTTCACCATGGGCTGGTGGCCTCCGGCCAGATCTATGATGGACAGGCGGGCATGGGACAGGCCGCCGTGTTCCGAGAGCCACCGTCCGGCGTCATCGGGGCCACGGTGGCGTAAGCGTTCTGCCATGGCCTGCAGGACAGATTCATAGTGTTCTTTCTCTTTCAGGTAATGGTCATGAGGGTTATAAAAACCGGCAATTCCGCACATAATTTATTCCTCCTGTCATGATGTGGAAATGTGTTTGGTGTTAAAGCATAAAGCATGCCAGGGCAAAGGTACAGGCAAAGCCGATACAGACCGGTATCAGGTTTTTCCTGGCCAGTTCCAGCGGGCTTACATTGCAGATGGCGGCAACCGGGATGAGTCCCCACGGCACGATGGTGCCGCCGCCCACGAAGATAGCCGCAATCTGGCCCAGGGCCGCCATGACCGGAACAGACGAGCCGGTGGCGGTTCCAAAGGTTCTGGCCAGGGCGCCGGTCAGGGGAAGGCCTGAAAAACCGGAACCGTCCAGACCTGTCAGTCCGCCGACCACCATCTGTATAAAGGCCGCCATATATTTATTAAGGGGGGCATTCTGCGCCAGCCACAGGGCCCAGTCATTCATGATGCCACGGTTAAACCGTTCCCCCATGATGGAGGTGATTCCATCCCCTCCTAAAAAGAAAAAGGCACCGATTATAATAACCGGAGCAAAGATGCGGATGGCAAAGAGAAAACCTTCAGTGACATAGCCCGTGACCTTTTCCAGGGACTGTTTTCCAAAGCCCAGCAAAGCGCCCAGGCAGGTGATAAGGAGAGCGGTGCCGGAGACCATGCTGGTGGCATCCCCGCCCTTCAGGCCGCACAGGAGCATGAGAATAATATCTCCTGCAAAGGCAATCGGGGTAAAGACAGCCAGGAACAGGGCGGCCTTCTTATGTCCCTGGGGCCTGGAGGGTTCTGCCTGTATGGAGAGCCTGGGGCCCCTGGCATCCAGCTGGCTCCTGTTTAACACATATGCGCTGAGGACGGTGACAATGCCCATCATCCAGAATAAAGGCCATGCCTGCCGGAGAATAGAGGATGTGTCAAGGCCTGCTGCGCCTGCTGAGATAGCGGGAGCGCCCTGAATTACCACATCGTAGCTCAGCGCAAAGCCGTGTCCGAACAGGTTCATGGCCATGGCTGCGGCTAAGGGATTCAGGCCTGCCTTTACAGCAAAGGGCAGCATGATGGCACCCACCAGTGCAACAGAGGGACTGGGCCACAGGAACAGGGAAAACAGGAACATGGTAAGCCCCAGGATCCACCAGGTCAGGGAAGGTGTTTTCATAATGCCGGCCATGGGAACCATCATCAGATAGTCGCTTCCCAGGTCCTTCAGGCATTTGGAAAGGGAGGTGACCAGGGCAATGGTTGCCAGCACCTCCATGAATTCCCTGCCTGCGTAGAGAACAGCGGAAAATACGGTTATGATGCCGCCGGTAACAGATTTAAGGCCGATGAGGCCCAGGATAAACAGGAAGGCGATGCAGACGGCAGGCGTATCCTTTTTGAGGACCATCACTGCCAGGATAACAATGACGCCTATGAGATAAGCGTAGTGGAGCGGAGTCAGCACTACTGCGGATTCTATCATAATAAGTCACTCCTGTATTTATGGAATATAATCTATGATATGGGGAAATGCTCTCCTCCGTGAAAAGGAAATCAGGAAATTAGGGGTTGATTTTATGGCCAGGTGCTGGTATGCTAGATAAGGATTAAATTTTAAAATGAAAGGAAGTGAACCGGAGTGGAAGGTCGAAGTCATAAGTTGGAAGCAGACAATTATCATAAGCGTTTGGTAGTGGGAGCTGCGTCGGCGGCTTTGATCCCGCTTTGCTTTCACTGCCGTTAATTATAGGATTCATATGCGTTTATGATGATAGCCATTATTACAGGAGGAGTCTGTAATTATGGCTGTTTTGTTGTTGCGGTCCGGCCATCCAGGGCAGGACTGCGGCATTTTGCGTGCTGCTTTCATGATGTCACCATTCATGGAAGGAATAAGATGCAGGAGAATTTTGATTTAAAAGAGCTGATGGAGCTGTTAGACACAATGCAGCTCAGGTTACTGAAGGAAAAGCTGATTGAGATGAACGAGGTGGATATTGCTGCGTTCATCGAGGAGCTGGATTCCGAGAAGACCGTAGTGGTCTACCGCATGCTTCCCAAGGAGCTGGCAAGCGATGTGTTCGCCTGCCTGCCTGTGGAGAAGCAGGAGCATATTATCAACAGCATCACGGATTATGAGCTCAGCGCCATTGTAAACGACCTGTTTGTGGACGATGCCGTGGATATGCTGGAAGAACTGCCGGCCAATGTGGTCAAGCGTGTGCTTAAGAACTCCACGCCGGACACCAGGAAGCTGATCAACCAGTTTTTAAAATATCCGGAAGGCAGCGCCGGAAGCATAATGACGGCAGAGTATGTGGGCCTGAAGAAGCGCATGACCGTGGAGGAGGCATTTGCCTACATCCGCAGGCACGGCGTGGATAAGGAGACCATTTACACCTGTTATGTCATGGACGCAAAGAGGGCCCTGGAGGGTGTGGTGACGGTCAAGGATCTGCTGATGCATCCCTATGAGGAAGTCATCGGCAACATCATGGATTCACATGTGATCAAGGCCGTGACCACAGACGACCAGGAGGAGGTGGCGGAGAGCTTCCGTAAGTACGACCTCCTGAGCCTTCCTGTGGTGGACCATGAGAACCGTCTGGTGGGCATCGTTACCGTGGACGACGTGGTGGATGTTATGGAGCAGGAGGCCACAGAGGACTTTGAGAAGATGGCAGCCATGCTCCCCAGCGAGAAGCCTTATCTTAAGACAGGCGTGTTTGCCCTGGCAAAGAACCGTCTGGCCTGGCTTCTGATTCTCATGATCAGCAGTATGATTACAGGCAGCATCCTGGCAAAGTACGAGGCCGCCTTTGCGGTGATACCGCTGCTGGTGACCTTCATTCCCATGCTGACAGATACTGGCGGCAACGCGGGCAGCCAGAGCAGCACCATGATTATCCGCGGCATGGCAGTGGGAGAGATTGAAGCCGGTGATATCCTGCGGGTACTCTGGAAGGAACTGCGGGTGGGAGTCATTGTGGGCGTCCTGCTGGGACTGGTCAATTATATACAGCTGGTAATCCGTTTTCCAGGACAGGAAATGCTCTGCCTTACAGTGGTACTGAGCCTTTTAGCCACCGTCATGCTGGCCAAAACCATTGGATGTGTCCTGCCCATTGCGGCCCAGGTTCTCCATCTGGACCCGGCCATTATGGCTGCCCCGCTTATCACCACCATTGTGGATGCGGTGAGCCTGATTATATATTTTCAGCTGGCTTGCAGCCTGCTGAAGATTTAGGAAGAATGTTCAGAGCCGGAATCTTGTTTCTATACAGGATTCCGGCCTTTTGCTTTTGGATGGTTTCCGGCCATTTGGTCCCCGGCTATTTGGTTCTCTGTCCTATTTTGGCCCCACAATTTGTAAATCCTCAGAACCCTCTATTGACAATGGGGAACAGATTTTACTATAATAAAGGTAAGTTATAAAACATGTTTCAAGTCTTTGATATCTGTCCCCGCGTCCGGTTTCAGCAGAACTTATAGTATGGAGGTGTCGTGTTTTCTTGAGGTGCCTCCGGTCTTATACCATATATTCCATCAAGAAAGAGAGGTAGTTATATGAACCAGGAACAGCTAAGAATCATGAGCGGGAAAAAAGGGTTTATCGCAGCGTTAGACCAGAGCGGCGGCAGTACGCCAAAGGCGCTTAAGAATTACGGAATCAGAGAGGACCAGTACAGCAATGATGAGGAGATGTTCAATCTGGTCCATGAGATGCGTACCAGGATTATAACCAGTCCCTCCTTTACCTCAGACCATATCCTGGCAGCCATCCTTTTTGAGAATACCATGGAGCGGAAGATTGGGGATAAGCTGACTGCGGATTACCTGTGGGAGGAGAAGGGTATCATCCCTATCCTGAAGGTGGATAAGGGTCTGGCAGAGGAAGCGGACGGAGTCCGGCTGATGAAGCCTGTTCCGGGGCTGGATGAACTCCTTGTACGTGCGGTGGAGCGGCATATTTTCGGAACTAAGATGCGTTCCGTGATTAAGCAGGCTAACCCTGTGGGCATCAAAAAGATTGTGGACCAGCAGTTTGAAATCGGGCTTCGCATTGCGGCTGCGGGACTGGTTCCCATACTGGAGCCGGAGATTGATATTTACAGTCCGGATAAGGCTGAATCTGAGCAAATCATGAAGGATGAAATCAAGAAACATCTGGCAGCGCTTCCGGAGGATACCAGGCTGATGTTTAAACTGTCCATTCCGGATAAGCACGGATTCTACAGCGACCTCATGGAAGATTCCCATGTAGTGCGTGTGGTGGCGCTGTCCGGCGGATATTCCCGCCAGGAGGCCAATGAGCGCTTAAGCCGCAGTCCGGGACTGATTGCCAGCTTTTCCAGGGCATTGTCCGAAGGCCTTAATGCCAATCAGACCCAGGGCGAGTTTGACCGTATGCTGGCCCAGTCCATTAAGGAGATTTACGATGCATCCATAACCTGAGACAGGGAGGCTCCGCTATTGCTGCGGAGCCTTTTTGCGATCTGGAAACATAGGGCTGGGTATTGGGCTTATTGGGTGTATTTGGCGGACGGCCTTCTGTTTACAAGGACTGTTATAAATGGTATCATATAAAAAGATGTGATGAAAATGTATCCCGGTAAAAGGATGCAGAGGCATTGAGTTATGACAAGAGGAATCTATGAAACGTAAGTTAATTGGAAAATGGCATGTTGCCGCTTTTTTGGTGTTCTGCTTTGTGTTCGCACTGACAGCCAGCGGTGTTTTTTACAATCAGCGCGGGAAGCTGGCCGGGGAATTCGGAAACATGGTGGCAGCGAACCTGACTTCTTATACCCAGGCCCAAAAGCGTTACCTGAACAGCTCCATCACGGATGCCTGGAATACCCTGAAAGGGATTTCTGGTCTGGTGGAACAGATTATACCGGAATATACGGAGGATTCCCTGAACGGATATCTGGATCAGCTTAATTTGCAGAACAGGGACTATATGATAGAATATGTGACCCTGCAGGAGCTGGAGAGAAGGCTGAGGGTTCAGCAGGCGTCGGAACGTGACTGGAGCCTGTTTGGTGAGATTGAGCAGGGAACAGGTGTGGTGTCCGATATATGGGACTGGAAGAAGGCGGGAAACAAGTCTGTTTTCACGGTAGCGGAACCGGTCTGGAAGAATGGAGAGGTGATTGGAGTGCTGCAGACCAGACTGGAGCCCCTGGCCATCACGGAACAGGTTCCTGAGGCAAGCGCATTTACACGCAGCAGCACACTCATTGTGAGACGTGATGGAACAATTCTTGCCAGTGAGAATCACAACCGTGGTGATATATCCACAGGGAACCTGTTTGATTCGGTAAAGGTAGCCGGCATTACGGATGAAGTAGTGGAGCAGATGGAAGAGCGCTTCTATGGAGACGGGTCAGACAGCTTCATGTTTGAGGGGAAGGGGGATTCCTACTATTTTTCCTGGGATTATCTGGGGTATAATGAGTGGTATATCGTAAATTTTGTACGCTCGCCTGATGTGGCCATTCATTATGACAATATTTTGAAGGAGCTTATCTATGCCAGCCTGTTTCTGATTGGCCTTACGGCTGCTCTGGGCGGCGGAATCGTGGTTTTGTTCCTGCATTACCGGAGAAGCCTGGACTTTGAGACTAAGAAGTACGGACTTCTGGCGGAGTTTTCTGATACGGCCCTTTTTGAATACGACAGGAGAAAGGACACCCTGGAATTTACCAACAATGCCAGGCGCATCCTGATGCTGGATGAGCTTAAAATCAGCCATGTCATGGGAAAAAAGACCAGGACAGACTTGTTTGTCCAGGAGGACAGGAAGGTTATGGAGGATATGCTGAGAGGCAGAACCGGCAGCGGGGAGGACAAAATCCAGTATGCAGAACTGCGGCTTAAGAGTATATCCGGCGAGTATCACTGGTTCGGATGTCATTATAAGGCCATTACCTCTGATGCAGGGACAGTGGCCAAGGTGGTGGGCAAGCTGGCGGACATTTCGCGGCAGAGAAGCAGGGAGCAGGAGCTTCGGGAACAGGCTATGCGGGACGTGCTTACGGGAATCTACAACAAGGCAGGTGAAAAGCTGATTGACCGCATGGTTAAGGAAAAAGGACAGGGACTGTTTCTGATGCTGGATTTAAATGATTTTAAGAGCATCAACGATACCATGGGCCATGCGGCAGGGGATGCCATACTCACTGAGATGGGAAGAGTCCTTAAGGGAGCCTGCAGGGAAAATGATATAGTGGCCCGCATTGGCGGGGATGAATTTGTCATGTTCCTTCCGGGGGCATTTGACTGGCAGACAGGAAAACGCAAGATAGGGGAAATACAGGACAGTCTCAGGACAGTCATGATAACCACCTGGGGAATCAGGGGAATCAGGGCCAGTATTGGCGCCGCCCTGTGCCCGGAGGACGGGATGGATTACGAGACCTTATTTAAGGCTGCGGACGAGGCTATGTATCTGGACAAGGAGCAGTCCAAAAACCGGAATGAAAGCAGGGAGGCAGGAGAGGAAAAACAGGACAGGACAATATCATGACACAGCAGGAGGAACAGGACATGAAGCACGGATGGGGAAGTGTAATTCTGTCAGGCGGACAGGGACGCCGTATGGGCGGTATTGACAAAGGAGGACTGGACTATAAGGGAGAGTCTTTTTGCGGGCATATACAGAAGCAGCTTCAGGCCCTGGACATCCCGTGCTACCTGTCCCGGGCCTGTTATGCAGGCAGCGGTGGCAGGGAAGGCGGACTGGAAGTGATTGAAGATACTGTAAAGGGGGCAGAAGGAGAGTGGATTGGCCCCATGGGCGGTATATGGTCCTGCTTTCAGCGCACAGGACTTGATGGGCTGTTCTTTGTGTCCTGTGATATGCCTTTATTCAGGAAAGAGATGGCGGCTATTCTGATGGAGCGCTGGGAGCCGGGGGCGGATGCGGTGCTGTGGAGAACCAGGGACGGCCGTATACAGCCATTATGCGGCTTTTACGCGGCCACCTGTCTGGAGGCGCTGGGAGACACGATCCGTCAGGGAAATTACCGGCTGATGAAGTTCCTGAACGCTGTGCGCTGTATTGTGGTGGATACGTCAGAGGCCCATATACCGGATATCTGGTTTGCCAATGTGAATTCACCCTCCGCCTACAGGAGCCTGGAAGGGCTGCGCACGCCTGTCCTGGCTGTAAGCGGCAGAAAGAACACCGGTAAGACAGCCCTTTTGGAAATGCTGGTTGGAGCGCTGGACAGGGTGGGAATCCGGTCTGCGGTAATCAAGCATGACGGCCATGAGTTTGAGGCTGATGTGCCGGGAACCGACAGCCGGAGGATAAAGGAAGCAGGGGCATACGGCACAGTGGTGTACTCCGGCACCAAATTTTCCATGACAAAGGAGCAGCCTTCCATGAAGGCAGAGGATTTCTTTGGTTTCTTCCCGGAGGCAGACATTATTTTCCTGGAAGGACAGAAAGATTCAGATTATCCAAAGCTGGAGGTACTGAGAAGGGAAGTCTCGGATGTCCCGGTGTGCAGGCCGGAAACAGTGCTGGCTTATATCTGGAGCGGGCAGATTGCCAGGAGTGGGGAGAACACCTGGAGCGGGGAGAACGCCAGAAGCGGGGAAGATTGCCCGGGCAGGGGTAACCGCCGGAATGGGAAATGTCCCGTACTCACAGCCGCTCAGAAAGACTGCATCCTGGAAATCGTGATTGAGCACATGGACAGGTACTGCCGGGGAGACGGCGGTGATGAGCTATGACCGTTAAGGAAGCAGTACAGAGCCGTACCCGTCAGCTTCTGAAAAACTTTTTCTTAGTCCGGATAGCTTCTTTCCATTTACAACAATCATTCAGGTGGAGCATTACATGGCGGGTAGGCGGCATAAGCAGTATGCCCGCCACATCCTTTTTTTCCCAGAAATCAAGCAGCCATATGGAGGTTTCCTGTTGTGTAACTCCGCCAACGGACAGGATTTTCTCTATATCATCCTGCCGGATCTGGCGCTTTAAATCAGCGGCACTTAAGCTGCGGATTATGTCCCTTGTCGTTTGCGCCACGGCATTTCTGTAACAAATCAATTGCTCTGTATTGACATTTCTGCTAAAGTCTATAATCTCATCGTCAGAGAGTGCATTTCCGGTATCTGTAATCCGGGCATTCAGCCGTTCTTTCCAGTCCTGGTTGAACACCTGTTCTTTCCGGGCGACCAGGATGTTCATGGTCAAATCTTCGATTCTGGCGATATGCCACAAACCCCACGCAATGGTTTCATCTTTTCCTGTCGGCATGATGGCATATTCGTTCTGTTTCAAATCACATAAAAGATTATCCACCTCGTTTTTGTCTGTACCGGATACCACAGAAGAATGCAGCTTTGCATGTATTTGCAGAAACAGGTCTTTTGAGCGTTCGGTCTCCGAAGTCTTTCGGATGATGCTGCTTAATTCTTTGTGCTGTTCACTTAATCCGCGGCCAAAATATTTCATTTTTTTTACTCCTAAAGCCGAATTGATGAATCCATTTTATTTTTCAGGAAATTCCTGTAACATTTCATATATGTCATCGCCGGCGCTGGTGCATAGTTTCTTAGATGAATTTTTACGGTCGTTCTGTCTCCCGTAATGGAATTGTCTTACCTTTTATATGGAGCCTGTGACTTATATACCTAATTCTAATATTTGGGGATGTATCTGTCAAATGCAAAAATATTTTATTATGGCAATATTTTTATGCAGAAAAAGATGATAGCGGTGATAACAAGACGGAAGATTTTCAGTATCAGGTTTGAACGCTGTTTTAATATATTCACTCTTGTAGGATCCGATTCCCTGTGATAAAATAAAGACAAAAATAAAAAATGTTTTTATTTAAAAGAGGGGAAACGATGCCTAAAGTCGGTTATTCTGAAAAAGAACGGGTACAAATCAGAGAGGCATTAATTGCTGTGGGGCTGGATTTGATGACAAAGCAGGGGATACAGCACACCACGGTGGAGCAGATCTATAAGAAGGTGGGTATATCACGCACTTTCTTTTACTCTTTTTTTCCGAATAAAGAGGAGCTGATTGTGGAGGCCCTTTATCTGCAGCAGCCCCAACTCATTGAATATGCCCGGAAACTGATGAACGATCCAGCCATAAGCTGGAGGGATAAGGTGAAAACGTTTCTCCACTCTCTATGTTATGGTGAAAAATATGGGATCGCTGTCTTGACGATGGATGAGCAGCGCCTTATCTTCAAGCGTTTATCCAGGGATAGTTATAAGGTGTTCAGAGATAAGCAATTAAGCCTTTTACATGCAATATTAAATAGTTTTGAGATTGAAGCCGACACAGAACAGCTTAAATTAGTGCTCAATCTGACGTTATTAATCGTGATTACATGCCGGGCTCTCCCAGAAAATTTACCATTACTGGTTTCCGAGGCTTCTGATGGGACTGCGGAGTTTCAAATGGAGGCGCTTGTGGATTACCTTGAAAAGCTAAAATGTAAACCAATCTTATAAAAAGATAAGGCACCTGCATCTGCTTATTTCCTCGCATTTGGTATGACACATCCGCTATTTCCCGTGGATAAATAGGGGAATTCACATAATAAATGGCTGTGGCCATAATTGGTTTCAGCTTAATATAATAAATATTTAATTACAGGAGGAAACAATAATGGGAATTTTTGGTAAGCTTTTTAAAGGACCTGAAATTGATATGGTAAAAAGCAATGCAAATGCAAAAAAAATGCGTGCTTTGTTTAATCAGGCTGTAGAAAATGGGGACGATTACCGATTGATCTTTGGCTTTACCGAAGATGTAAGCCGTTTTAATTATGGGTTTGTTCATGGCAGCAAATCGAAAATAGGAAATCTTCTTGTTGGCTGGAATGAGGTAAACCAGACGATTGTAGTTGTTCCAACAGTCCCTGATCTTTCCGGATGTGGTGATCCAACCTATTACCGCCGGTCGGAAATCCTGAAAGCATACCGGAATAAGTACCCCACGGATGCCTTTATCATTTATCCCGACAGAAAGAGTTATATTGGCATCAATGCCTACGATTGGCTGGAGGATGAAAAACTCTATGTGTATGTGTCGCAGGATGAAGAACTGGCTGCTTTTACTGAATTCTTTAAGACGCATTTTGCAACGAAATGAGGTGGGAGATAATTTGGGGAGAAATTGAAGCATTCTTACTGGTTCCTGCAGTGCTATCCGTGTTCGGTCATATCTGGTTTCACCTGGTGGAGGCATTGCTGGGGGAATGGTTCATTCAGCGGTATAATATAGATGTAAGGTCGTCGAAACTGAAAACAGAAGAAAGCTTTCATTGATTATCCGGGAGGACATATGTATAAGATGTATTTAGTTACTTTTTTCGCCAGCACATTTCATATTTTGAGGTTTATTGCTCTGGTTTTAATTATAGCATGCTGCATTAAATATTTGAAAAGCAGATGAGATGTGTTTCAGGGAGATCTGCAAAGGGTACGGATAGCCGGGGCTTCTGCCAATAAGCAGAAGCCCGTTTTTTATATGCACAGCAATCTGGATGAAGCAATAGGATTATCGGATGATACTTACTGAGTTTACATCCGCAGATGTGTGGAAGAAGAATCTCCTTTCGAAGGGGGAAGGAGATACATGGTGCAGATATAGATAATACAAAAAAAAATATCAGAGAAAAAAGACAAAAGCAAAAAGAACAAATGTTCGAATAAAATGTTGCGGTTTACAGATGAAGGCAGTATAATAAAGGAGAGTGGATTGCAATAATAGAATAAACAGAATAACAAATTTAAGAAAAGAAACAAAAAACAGGAATGGACATCCTGGGGAAAGGGAGTATAATCGTGGAACAGCGGATCTATATCGTCATAGATTTAAAGTCCTTTTACGCCTCTGTGGAATGTGTGGAACGGGGGCTGGACTCCATGACAGCCAGATTGGTGGTGGCGGACCCGGAGCGGACGGAAAAGACCATCTGCCTGTCTATTTCCCCTGCCATGAAGAGACTGGGAATCCATAACCGATGCCGCGTCTTTGAGATTCCAAAGAGTGTGGATTACATCATGGCACAGCCCCGTATGCAGCTTTATATTGATTATGCAGCCGGAATTTACGGCATATATCTGAAATATATCTCAAAGGAAGATATTCATGTGTATTCCATTGATGAGTGTTTTATGGATGTAACCAATTACCTGCCCCTTTACCATATGACGGCCAGGGAGCTGGGGCAGACCATTATGGCTGATATTTTTCGGGAATATGGTATTCGGGCCACCTGCGGGGTTGGCACCAACCTCTACCTGGCCAAGATTGCCCTGGATATAACGGCCAAGCATTCCCCGGATTTTATCGGAGAGCTGGACGAGGAAACCTTTCAAAGAACTCTCTGGGACCACAAGCCGCTGACAGATTTCTGGCGCATTGGAAGGGGTATTGCCGCAAAGCTGGAAAAGTATGGGATTCATACGGCGGGGGACATTGCCAGGACTGATGAAGACTTTTTGTATAAACTGTTTGGCGTGGATGCGGAGCTGCTGATCGACCATGCATGGGGGAGGGAGACCGCCACCATTGCGGCTATCAAGTCCTATAAGGCCAGAACAAACTGCCTCACCAGCGGACAGGTCCTGGGATGCGATTACAGCTTTGAAGATGCAAAGCTGATTGTGAAGGAAATGATGGATTTGCTGTGTCTGGAGATGGTGGAAAAGAACCTGGTGTCGGATTCAGTGACCTTACAGGTGGGCTATTCCAGGCAGCTGGCAGTTGAATCCTCCAGAGGAACAGCGTCCCTGGACGCGGAGACAAATGCAGATATCATCCTGGTTCCCGCAGTGTCCGCCCTGTTTGAGCGTATTGCCAATCCTGATCTGGCCATACACCGGCTTAACATTTCAGTAAACCACGTGATTGAGGAGGAGTACAGGCAATACAGCATGTTTACCGATGTGCAGGAGCTGGAACGGAACCGTAAACTGCAGACAGCCATGCTGGATATAAAGAAGAAGTTTGGGAAGAATGCAATCCTTAAAGGGATAAATCTGCAGGAGGCGTCCACCATGCAGGAACGGAACCAGCAGATTGGAGGCCATAAAAGCGGGATTTATAAGGATGGCGGGAACAAAAGCAAAGAGCGCGGCAAAGAGCGTGAAGGCGCAGAACACAAAGCCGGAGGGAACAGAGATGGCAGGTAGACCAAGGGCAAAGATGTCTGTTCAGGACAGGGCAAAACAATTCCTTCCGTTTGCAGCCCTTAAGGGACTGCCGGAAGCACTGGCGGAAAAAGAGCGGGTAGTGGTGCCCAAAATCATTCTGACAGAGGACATGTCTGAAGAACTGAACCGGAAAATGCAGCAGATTGAGCCGGGAATGATAATCGGTGTGGTTTATTTTCATAAAGACGAATACCTGAAGGTGACCGGGATGGTTGCCCGGTTCAATATCAGCAGCCGGGTCCTTCAGGTGGTAAATACGAAAATCAGCTTTGACGATGTGCTGGATATTGAATTTTGCCGGTGATTTTATTGATGCCGCAGAGCATTGCCTGGTCAATGGCTGCCTGTGCCTTATCACGGCCAATCCGGTTCCTGTCACCGGAAAAGGCCGGCAGCCGGAGGCTGCCCGGCCCAGGAGCCGAAATATTCTTATTTTCTGCTTATCTGAAATCAGAACCCATTATACAGGGACACTCCACAGTCTTTCGTCGGAGAGTACTTCCACAAGGCGTTTGCAGTAAGCGTCCGCCAGGGCAATCCCCTTTTCTTTGGAGGCAGCACAGCTTTCTCCCATAATTCCGTTTTCAGTGTGGCTTTCCATGTAATGGAAGGTGGAGAGGGCGCCGCAGTCCTCGTAATCGCTGCATCCACCAGGATTCCCGCTCAGGTTAGTGTAGCTGGGATCCACCAATGATTCATCATAGGCCAGTATCAGGGAAGTCTCAACCTCTCCGGAATGAATCATATAGTTCTGTTTGTCCAGGAAAGGCGATTCATCAACCCCGGCCGTATATGGAACGTTGTATACAGGGAATCCCAGCTCCTGGTTAATATCAATTAATGCCACATCAATAGGCGCGGTATTTCCGCCGTGTCCGTTTATAATGGCAATTTTCCGGAACCCCTGGACCGCGATTGCCCTGCACTGCTCCTTTAGAACCTGTATAAAGGTTCCCGGTGTAAGACTGAGGCTTCCGGAAAAATGCATGTGGTGCATGGAATTGGCAATGACAAAGGCAGGAGCAATCACAACAGGAATCCCTTTATCCCACATCTCTTTTGCCGCGCGCTCAGCAATCCACTGGGCCAGTATGGTGTCTGTAGCCACGGGAAGATGGGGGCCGTGCTGTTCAACAGCCCCCATTGGTATCATCACCACAGCATTCTTTTCAGCAAGCTTTTTCAGCTCCGGCGCACGAAGCTGTTCCCACAATAATTGGTTTTTCATATGATTATCCTCTCTTTGCTTATAATATATTGCGTGATATATGTATTTCAATTGCTATATGGATTTAAGTTGCCATATGGATTTAAAGGGTCTATGGAACTAAATTGCTACAATAAGTATTGCATGTGAAAAAAATTATGTCAACGTGAACTGTTTCACAAATATAAGAGAAAATAATGGACTTTTTTACATTGTTGTATTCATTCAAAAAAACTATAATATTCCTATATTTATAGATTTTTTATTACTTCTGGAGGAGGGTTTTCACATGCCAAGGGAAATTCAGCAACTTGTCAACAGCCCTATATTATGGATGATTACACTTATGTCCATTGCACTGGTATTAGGTATGGCTGCCTATTTTCTGGTTAAAAGCATCAAGGTGGCTAAAAGTATTGGGGTTACAAAGGAACAAATCAGCATAACGGTTAAGACGGCAGGCATATCTGCGGTGGCTCCTTCCGTAGTCATTGCAGTGGGCATGATATCCCTGCTGGTTATGGTTGGGGCGCCCACTGCCCTGCTGCGGCTTTCGGTTGTGGGAAATGTGGGGTATGAACTGCAGTCTGTGGGAATTGCGGCAGATGCGTTTGGGACAACTGCAAGCGCAGCCACATTGACGCCAGGTATATTTCAGACAACCGTATTCCTGATGGCATTCGGCTGTATCGGATATCTTGTTATCCCGGCCCTTCTCTGTACTAAGATGGATAAGGTGATCCGGAAAATCAGCGGTAAGGACGCAACCGTGGCAACTATTATTTCAACGGCAGCGATTCTGGGCTGCTACGCATATGTGGACGCCCCTTACATACTGAAAATGGATGCGTCCACAGTGGCGCTGGCGGGGGGATTCGCGGTAATGCTTCTGCTGCAGGCCATACAGAAAAGGACAAGGAAAAAATGGCTTCTGGAATGGGGACTGTTAATTTCCATGGCTGCCGGTATGTGTTTGGGATTATTCGTATAGAGCGGAGGATGGAAGGATGAAAAACGAAAAGGCGGAAAACCAAAAGATGGAGGATGTATATAATAAAGAATATCTGCCCTCAATTGTGAGGGTTGGACGGTTTGTATTATTGGCAAGCACATTATTTTTCTTTGCTCCATTTTTATATACCTGGATTGGATGGGGGGTCATGCCGGATTGGCCGGCTATCGTAAAGGGCACTTTTGCCTGGCTGCTGATTAACCTTCCGTGGTGGATATCGGAGCCGGTGGCTTATTTCCCGGTACAGGGCGTCACAGGCATGCTTCTCTGCTCACTGGCGGGAAATGCATCCAATATGCGTATGCCCTGCGCCATAACAGCCCAGAAAGCAGCCGGGGTGGACCCGGGGACCCAAAAAGGTTCGCTGATTTCCACCATTGCCATCTCCATAACATGCTTTGTCAGCATTGGTATACTGGCTGTAGCGGTCTTTGCGGGGCAGGCTGCATTAAGCCGGCTTCCGGCGTCTGTATCCAATGGATTGAGCCTTCTGCTCCCGGCGCTGTTCGGGTGTATCTTTGCCCAATTTTTGTCTGGAAATGAAAAAAGCGGCGCCTTTTCCATCCTGACAGCACTTGGAGTACTGCTTCTTTATAAAAAAGGCTTTTTAAGCGCCATCCCGGCGGACGGAGGAAGTATTATTGTCATGCTTGTGCCGATATTGGGAACCATGGCCTTTGCCTATGCCACGGCGAAAAAGAAAGGAAAAGAACCGGTTATTTAATAATATAGCAATGCATATTTATTCTCATATGCATTGCTATATTTTTGTTTTGAAATATTATATAATGGAGTAAATTAGACGCTGCCCTGGGCTGCCTTTAGCACAGAAGTAAATGAAATCAAATTAATGATTTTTTCATTGGTGACAGGTTCCTTAACAAATATGATTTTTTCAATGCTTTATCCAAATAGCCAGAGTATAGGAGGTTCACCGGTGGTTTTTAGTTTAATTGCTTTAATGGCAGTTCTTCAAGTGGTGAGGAAAGATTTGCCTGGGTTTAACCTCAATACAGCATACGGGCAATGGATTGCAGGCTATGCCATCTTAAGTAATATTCCAGTATTTTCTAAAAACAGTTCAACGTTGGTTATTCATTCAATCGCATTTTCTGTGGCTTTTATATTAGGGATTATAGGAATGAAAATAAATCTTATTTAGCTGCACAACGATTGGGTTACGAACAGGAGAGGGGATTTATGGACATCAGAATTCTATTGGAAGTGTTGGATACCAGACAAAATCAGTACAAATATACCGGCCCCATGGAAGGGCAGGTATACGGGGTCCAGGTACAGAACGGCTCTTATTCTTATTTGGAGGGGATGCTGTATGTTCAGCCGTCCCTTACCCATCCCCGCCCGCCTAAAAATACCTGTGTCATTGCGGGGGAAACAGATCTTTATGAGGTGCTGCAGAAGATACTTCTGAATTATAACCGCAAGGAGTCCCTGCTCATTAAGATGCAGGACAAGTTAACCGCATTCCGCTCATCGGAGACAGACATGATTTCGGGGGTCATGGATAATCCGTGTATCCTGCTGCGGGAGGATTATAAACCGCTGGTATGGAATGGGTTTGATGGGGAAGATGAATTTTTGTGGATTGCCAGCATTGATTTTAAGGCAGTGTCTAAAAAGGGACAGCATTTGAATATATGTTATCAGGAGTGTTCCGATGAAATCCCGTATCCATTGATGATTGTCCATTATACCAATCCCAGAGGGAAAAAGCGGTATTGTGTGCTGGCCGAAAGGAATACCAGGTTTGACCGGGTGACGGATCCCATTTTTCTAAAGAAAATCTGTAATATCCTGCAGTGCTATACATTTACCAACAATGGCATCGTACAGCCAATCTCACGGCTGGACGAGCTGTTGGAGGGAATGATCCGAAGAATTCCCGCCCAGCCGGAACTGATGCTCAATGAGCTGTTAAAAGCAGGATGGGTGGAAAAGGAAAAATATTATGTGCTGCTGATTGATGTGAGCCTGGGCAAGACAAAGGTCAACGACGTGGGGGAACTGTCAAAGAGACTGAACGCCAGGGTGTTCAGCCACGAAAATTACTACGTGTGTCTGCTGACAGGCACTTGTGCGGAGGAGTATGATTCCAGGACCCAGCTGGGAATAGAGGATTTCCTGGTGGAACGGAATTTTTATGCGGGGTTGAGCTACGGATTTTTTAATATTGTGAATATTTCCATTGGATATAAGCAGTCGGTGGAGGCAATCAGGGTGCTGTTTAACACGTTAAACGGAGTACATTATTACGCGTTTGCGGACAGCATTGTGACGTATCTTGTGAAAACCAGTGTGAACTGCGGAGAATTTACCATGGAAAGCCTGTGCCATCCCAGCGTGTATAAGATTTTTGAGTATGATAAGAAGTATGGGAGTGATTACATGAACTTCCTGCGAATCTATATCTATTCCGGCGGAAGTGTGAAAAGAACGGCAGAGGCGCTCTTTATGCATAAGAATACGGTTTACCAGAAGATTGAAAAATTAAAGGAATTTTTCCACGTGGATGTCAACGATTTGTATGCCTATGTTAAATTATACGTCTCCCTGGTCATCCTCGAACAGATGCCCATATATGATTCAAACGACTTCCTGAAGTGGATGTAAAAAAGACTTTTTTTGGGCTTTTTAAATGTATTTTTTTCCATATATACAAAAACATAATAATTGTAAAATATCTATAGATAAATTCGATAGCACAATTTGTCTATAGATATTTTTTTTCATGGAAAGGAGGTTGACTATGGGACCGTTGGGACTGCCCTGGGGGACGTTTCTTATGTTTGCATCTGCTGTAATCGGATGTCCTCTCATAACTGAATTGATTCTCCGCTCTAAATGGTGGAAGAAGAAATCGGATTACTACTGGTCATTTAACCAGACAGATGATGAGGAGGAATGACCAAAAAGAGAACATGACATTGTTTTTGGAGAGGAGGATTTCATGAAAATAGGTTGGCTTCAGATTATCATGGCCGTCATATATATGGGGATATTAATTGGCGTCGGTCTTTATATGAGCCGGAAAGTAAAATCATCAGATGATTTCTGGATTGGGGGAAGACAGGTAGGGCCTGTGGCGACAGCTCTTTCTTACGGGGCTGCCTATGTCAGCACGGTCGCAATCATCGGGGACCCGCCCATGTATTATAACTACGGCCTTGGATATGCTGCGTTTGAGATTATGATAAGCGTTTTTTTCTGCTGTATCCTGATCTTTATTGTGTTTGCACCGAAGATGCGGGCGCTTTCAGAGAGATTAAATGTCGTGTCCCTCTCAGGTTTCCTGGCTATCCGGTATAAGTCCAACCAGTTCAGGCTGCTGTGCGGAACCCTTGTGTCGGTTATGATGGTGCCGTATGCAATCTCAGCCATGAAGGGCATTGCAGATGCCATGCATGCCATTGTGGGGATTCCTTATGCCATGGGAGTGGTGGTTATTGCCGTGGTATCCTTCTGCTACCTGGTAACCGCCGGATACTGGGGTGTTTCCACCACGGATATCATTCAGGGAATCACCATTGCAGTATCCTGCCTTCTGGTGGCGGTAATCGTCATCACAAAAAGCGGCGGGGTGACAGCGGCTGTGACGTACATGGGTTCGGTATCCCCCTCGCATATACAGCCGTCTTCAGGACTGACATTCGCGCAGCTGTTCAGCTGGGCAGGAGTTTGGGCGCTGATTGCGTTTGGACAGCCCCAGCTTGTGACAAAGTTCATGGGGCTGAGGGATTCCAGAACCGTGGGAACCGTGATAAGGGTTGCGGTTGTATGGGAAATTATATTCATGGTTTCCATTGCCATGATTGGCGCCGCGGCATTTAAGCTTTTTAGGGCAGTGCCCTTTGACAATGTGGACGCCATTGTTCCCACCCTGGTGGCAGAACATACCAATGCAGTTGTGTCAGGGATATTTCTCTGCGGGATACTGGCCGCCGGTCTTTCCACCACAGTGGCCCTGGTACTGACATCTTCCGGCGCAGTGACCAAGGATATTTACGAAGATTATTACTGCGCCAGGAGCAATGCAAAGCAGGATTCCGGTAAATCCGTCAGAATATCCAGGATTGCCACGGGCATCATTCTTGTGGTGGTGGTAATCGGCTCCATTTATCCGCCTGATTTTATCTGGTCACTGTCAACCATGTCTGCAGGCGTTATGGGAGCCGCCTTTACGGCTCCGCTGGTTTTGGGGCTCTACTGGAAAAGGGCAACAAGACAGGGATGCATGGCGGGTATTATCGGAGGGTCTGCTGTCTCTATTATCTGGTATTTTGCAGGACTTACCAGCGTGGTGCATTCCTTTGTCCCGGGTACGGCGGTGTCGTTCCTGCTTATGGTACTGGTCTCCCTCTGTACGCCAAGGATGGAAGAGGAACATCTGGATGTGTTCTTTGAGCCGGGGTGCAGTAAAAATAAAATTCAGGCGGCAATTGCTGCCGGCAGCAAATAATCAATGAAGCAAAGATAAGAGAGGTGCAATATTGTGAAAAAACTGGAAATTGGAAATTTTCTCGTCAGGGATATTGTCTTTGGAGAAAAGACAGCTTATGAAGGCGGGATCCTCACTGTGAACAGGGAGGAGGCAACAAAGGCCATCAACCCTCTGGGGAAGCTTAAAAACATTGAACTTCACATCGTCCATCCCGGAGACAGTGTGAGAATCTGCCCTGTGAAGGGTGCGGTGGAGCCGAGATTCAGGCCGGACGGAAGGGCCCTTTTTCCCGGATATACGGGACCTGTCACAAGCTGCGGGGAGGGGACGCTTCATGCCATGAAGGGAATTGCCGTGCTGGTCTGCGGCCGTTACAGCAGCATGGGGGACGGCATACTGGACATGAGCGGTCCCGGAGCAGATTACAGCTATCATTCCACCACCACAAACCTTGTGATTTTTGCGGAAAGGACGAATGAGAAGGAACTGGATTATACGCTGAGAGAGGAGGACGAGTTCCGCATATCTGCCCATTATATGGCAGAGTATCTGGGAAAGACGCTGGCCGGCAGGGAACCGGACCGGTGGGAGTGCTATGACCTGGATGAAGGCTCACAGCAGGCGCAGGAAAAGAAGCTTCCCAGGGTGGGTTACGTGATGACGGTAATCAGCCAGCTGGCAAAGGGCATCAATGATTTGTTTCTGGGCCGGGACTGCAATAATATGATGCCGCTGCTGGTCCATCCCCAGGAAATTCTGGACGGATTTCTGCTGGGAGGCATGGGGCTGGCCGGGCAGGCCCTTACCACATATGATGCCCAGAACCATCCCATGATTAAGCGGCTCTGCCAGGAACATGGAAAGACCATTGATTTTGCGGGGGTTATCCTGTCACCTGCCGATGTGTCGGACAGCATGAAACTGCGCAATGCCATCAGCGCTACACAGATAGCGGAATGCCTGAAATTAGACGGAGCCTTTGTGCAGGAGTGGGGCGGCGGAAGCAATGTTGATGTGGATACCTTTTATCTGTTAAGCCATCTGGAGGACAAAGGCATTAAAACCGTGGGAATCATGGATGAGCATATCGGGAAGGTGTATACAGACCCAAAAGCCGACGCAATCGTGTCCGTGGGGGAGACCTCAACCATCATTGAGCTACCGCCCATGGATAAGGTTATAGGTGACGATGAGTCCCTGGTCAGGGATTATTACTACGGCGCCTGGTCCACCCATACAACCCTGGGGCCGAGCCTGAGACCGGACCATTCCGTCATTATCAATACATATGCGCTGGCATGCGGCGGCAATCCGGCGGCACAGCTGAAACGGGCTGTAAAAGAATATTAAGGAGGGACTAGCAGTGAAACGAATAGTCATGTATATAAACCAGTTTTTCGGCGGCATAGGAGGCGAGGACAAGGCCGGCTATGAGCCTTCCGTTGAGGAGGGACCGGTGGGTCCGGGAAATGTGATTTTGTCCTGTTTAAAGGATGCAGAGATAACACACACCATCATATGCGGCGATAACTTCATGACCGGCCACAGAGACGAGGCAATTGAAAGAATGGATCAGTTTCTGGAGGGAATCGAATTTGACCTGTTCCTGGCCGGACCCGCGTTCCAGTCAGGGCGCTACGGTATGAGCTGCGGTGAAATCTGCAAATACATAACGGAAAAATATCATGTGACAGCCATTACCAGCATGAATGAGGAAAATCCAGGCGTGGCCGCCTATGCAAAAACACCGGATGTCTATATCATGCGCGGCAGCAAAAGCGCGGTCAGAATGCGTCAGGACGCGTCGGCAATGGCAGGATTGGCAGCCAAGGTGCTGTCAGGAGAAGAAATCCTTTGGGCTGAGGCGGAAGGCTATTTTCCCCACGGCGTAAGGGTCAGCGTCAAGAGCGAGGAGGCGCCCGCTGACAGGGCGGTAAGGATGATGCTGTCAAAACTACAGGGCCAGCCTTTTAAGACAGAGTTTCCCATTGAACAGGAGGACACGGTTGTTCCGGCAGCCCCTGTGGATGCAGGAAGAGCAAAAATCGCAGTCATCACCACGGGAAGCCTGGTACCTGTAGGAAATCCGGACAGGATTCCTTCCGGTTCAGCCTCTGTCTGGAAGCGGTATGACATCAGGGGATTGGAAGCATTTAAGAAAAATGAGTTCTACAGTGTCCACGGCGGCTTCAGCACAAATAACGTAAATGAAGATCCGGAGGTACTGGTACCACTTACGGCATTAAAAGAAGCGGAGAGGGAGGGGAAAATCGGAAAGCTGGATGATTACTACTACGTGACAACCGGCAATCTTACGATTTTAAAGGAGGCCAGGAAAATGGGCCGTGAAATCGTGGAGCAGCTTAAAATGGACGGCATCCAGGCAGCTATCCTGGTTGCCACATGAGGAAGCTGTACGCGTTGCGGTGCAACGATGGTTAATGAAATGGAGAAGTCCGGCATACCAACAGCACTTATCACCAACATGACGGCTGTGGCAAGGAGCATTGGAAGCCCCAGAGTTATTCCGGGAATCGCGATTAATAATCCATGCAGTGATATTGACCTGCCTATGGAGGAACAGCTTAAAATGCGCAGAAATTATATTGACAGGGCGCTGAAGGCGGTATCTGCGGAGGTTTCGGGCCAGGAGTTTTTCTAAAGCCCATCCGTAAACTCCTTTAAAAAAGGTTTTCCGGGCAGATTCATTGAAAAACATCCCAGGATTAAGAAAGGAGCGTCAGGCGGCGCTCTTTTTTTTGCGCTTGTCTTTAACGCTGATTTTTGGAATTGGCTTTTGGGCAAAGGGGGCGGGAGGTCACAGGGGAGGGGGAAATGTCACAGATTTCCGCTTGACGAAATCATGTTCCCTTGCTATGATAATACTAACAAGTGTTATATTGCTTGTAGAACAAATATAACTTTCCTTGTTACACAAAACGAAAGATGGTGGTTTTATGTTCTTGAAGATTGATTTCAACAGTGATGAAGCAATCTATATACAGCTGCGCAACCAGATTATCATGGGGATTGCCACGGACATGATACGGGAGGGGGACACTCTGCCCTCTGTCCGTCAAATGGCTGATTATATCGGCATCAACATGCATACAGTTAATAAGGCATATTCTGTGCTTCGCCAGGAAGGGTTTGTAAAGCTGGATCGGCGCAAGGGCGCTGTAGTCAGCCTGGACGTGGATAAGATTCAGGCCATTGACGACATGCGGGGAGACCTGGATGTGGTACTGGCCTGGGGTATCTGTAAGAATATAAGCCGTGATGAAATCCATCATCTGGTGGATGAGATTTATGATAAATACACCCGCGGGTGTATGGGGACAAATGACGGCCAGGGGACCGGGGAAGGTTAGAAACTGCCGGAACATGAGCGGCGGCTGTCCGCCTGTATATTCAGACATGTTCTGTAATAAGGCCAGAACCGTGATGTGCAGAAAGCACGGGTACGTTTCTGGATGTCAATGGAGGATTCGTATGTTATGTGAAAGATGTAAAATCCGGGAAGCCACGATCAAATACACTGAGATAATCAATGGCGTAAAAACGGAACATAACCTTTGCTCTCACTGTGCGAAGGAGATGGATTTCGGCCAGTACTCCGCCCTCCTGGATGGGGAGTTTCCACTGGGGAAGCTTCTTTCCGGCCTTCTGGGTCTGGAGGATGACGAGGAGGAGACCGATGTGAGGGGAAATGTAGTCTGCCCCACCTGCGGCACCAGCTTCGAGGATTTTGTGGAGAACAGCCGGTTCGGATGCGCTGACTGTTATGGCGTATTTGATTTGTTTATCAAAGATAAGATGAAGCAGCTTCAGGGAAGCGAGAGCCATAAGGGCAAGCATCCCAAATACAGAAGTACATTTGAAAAGGAGCACCCGGAGGCCTCAGGGGGCTCTGGGGAGGAAACAAAAGAGAACACAGACTGTCTGGCAGAGGCCGGTTCCCAGGATTCCCAGACCGCTGTGGTCAGAAAGCAGATTAGGGAGTTAGACTCCAAGCTAAAGGAGGCAGTGCGCCAGGAGGATTATGAACTGGCGGCCAGTTACCGGGACCAGATTAAAGAACTGAAAAAGGAGGCTGGAATCCATGAGTAAATGGTTTGAGGAAATAGACAGCAAAAACTCCAACGTGATATACAGCCGCGTCCGTCTGGCCAGGAACTGGGATGAATATGTGTTTCCCTCCAGGATGACCGCTGCCCAGTGCGGCGAGATGGTGGAACGCCTCAGGGAGGGACTTAAAGGACTTAAGGACCAGGATGGCCGGGATTTAAGCTACAGCCAGCTGGACCAGATGCAGGAGCTGGAGAAGATGGCTCTCAGGGAGCGCAGAATCCTTAACATGGCCTGTGTCAGCAGGAAGGAGCCGTCTGGACTGCTGCTGTCAGCTGATGAGTCGGGCAGTATTGTCCTGGGCGGAGATGATCACATCCGCATGCAGATACTGTCCCCCGGACTCAAACTGGATGAGCTGTGGCATAAGGCGGATGTTCTGGATGATTATGTCAATGAACGGTTTTCCTATGCTTTTGACGAAAAGTACGGGTATCTTACCTCCTTCCCCACCAATGTGGGTACAGGACTGCGTGCCTGTGCGGTGCTTCACCTGCCCACCCTATCCCAGGTGCGCAAGTTCCAGAGCATTGTGGCGGATATGAGCCGGTTCGGGACTGCTATTCGCGGCCTGTACGGAGAAGGAAGCGACAACTATGGAAGCCTTTATGAGGTATCCAACCAGCGGACCCTGGGACAGTCCGAAAAGGAGATCGTGGAATTGGTTACAAAGGCGGCGGCCCAGCTCAACAACCAGGAAATGCGGGTCAGGAGCGCCACCCTTAATACCCAGCGCCTGGAGCGGGAGGATGAGGCATATAAGTCCTACGGTGTCTTAAAGTACGCCAGGAAGATAACGGAGAAGGATGCCAGGATATTCATTTCCCAGCTCATGGCAGGGGAAGAGGATGGACTGATGAAATTTAATGAGGAATGCTCCCTTTACAGCCTGATTATAGGAATTAAGCCGGCCAACTTAAATCTTTGGGCCAAACGGCCTTTGGATAAGGATGAGCTGGACGCTGTGAGGGCAGCTTATATAAGGCAGAACCTGCCTGAGATAATCTAGCTCAGCCATGGGCAGAGCCGGATTTAACACACTTGCAAGGAGGACATGACATTATGATGGAACGATATACACCGCAGGCCCAGGAAGCGCTTGGGCTGGCAGTGGGTGTGGCGGAGACACTGAACCATGGTTACGTGGGAACAGAGCATCTGCTCATTGGCCTGCTGCAGGAAGGGACCGGAGTGGCGGCCAAGGTACTGGAGGAAAACGGGGTGGAGGAAGACCGCGTCATTGAACTGGTTAGCCAGCTCATTGCCCCCAACCCAACGGTACAGACCGCGGACAGGACGGCCTATACCCCCAGGGCCCGCCGGGTAATAGAGAACAGCTACAGGGAGGCTGTCCGTTTTAAGGCAGCCCAGATAGGAACAGAGCACATTTTGATTGCCATGCTGAGGGAAGGGGACTGCGTGGCCAGCCGTCTTCTCAACACCATCGGGGTCAATATACAGAAGCTCTACATCGACCTGCTGGCAGCCATGGGTGAGGACGCTCCTGCTGCCAAGGATGACCTTCAGGGAGCCAGGGCCGGAAAGCGGGGCAATGCCACACCTACCCTGGACAGCTACAGCAGGAACCTGACCCAGCTGGCCACAGCGGGAAAACTGGACCCTGTCATAGGAAGAGAGCAGGAGATCCAGCGCGTGATACAGATACTGAGCCGCCGCACTAAGAACAATCCGTGTCTGATTGGCGAACCCGGCGTGGGCAAAACAGCCGTGGTAGAGGGACTGGCCCAGATGATTGCGTCCGGCAATGTGCCTGAAACCATAGCAGACAAAAGGGTAGTGACTTTGGACCTGTCCGGTATGGTGGCAGGATCCAAATACAGGGGAGAATTCGAGGAGCGTATTAAAAAAGTCATCTCGGAAGTGGTGGAATCCGGCGATGTGCTTCTGTTTATTGATGAAATACACACCATCATCGGAGCAGGCGGGGCCGAGGGCGCACTGGATGCATCCAATATATTAAAACCGTCCCTGGCCAGAGGTGAGATTCAGCTCATTGGAGCCACTACCATCAATGAGTACCGCAAGTATATAGAGAAGGATTCTGCCCTGGAACGCCGTTTCCAGCCGGTAACCGTGGATGAGCCTACAGAGGATGAGTCCGTAGCCATACTTAAGGGGCTCAGAAGCCGTTATGAGGAGCATCACAAAGTAGAGATAACAGACCATGCACTGGAGGCAGCGGTGAAGCTGTCCAGCCGTTATATTAACGACAGGTTCCTGCCGGATAAGGCTATCGACCTCATTGACGAGGCCGCTTCCAAGGTACGTCTCCAGAACTACACGAAGCCAGCTAAGATTAAGGATTACGAGGCTGAGATTGATGGTCTGGAGGAAGCCAAGGAGGAGGCCATCAAGAGGGAAGCCTACGAGAAGGCCGGAGAGATAAAGAAGAAACAGGAAAAGATACGGGAAAAGATAGCCCAGACCATGGAAAAGTGGCAGAAGGACAAGGAGAGCAAAAAGCTTATTGTCAGCGACAATGAAATCGCGGACGTGGTGTCCGGCTGGACCAGGATTCCGGTCAGGAAGCTGGCTGAGGAGGAATCAGAGCGTCTGAGGAACCTGGAAGGCATCCTGCACCAGAGGGTGGTGGGACAGGAGGAGGCGGTAACAGCCATTTCAAAGGCCATCCGCAGAGGCAGGGTGGGCCTTAAGGACCCCAAACGCCCCATTGGCTCCTTCCTGTTCCTGGGCCCCACAGGCGTGGGAAAGACGGAGCTGTCCAAGGCATTGTCAGAGGCCATGTTCGGTACGGAAAATGCCCTGATTCGCGTGGATATGTCCGAATATATGGAGAAGCACAGCGTGTCCAAGATGATAGGCTCACCGCCAGGATATGTGGGATATGACGAGGGCGGTCAGCTCAGCGAAAAAGTCCGCCGCAATCCCTACTGTGTCATCCTTTTTGACGAGATAGAAAAGGCCCATCCGGATGTGTTCAACATTTTGCTGCAGGTTTTGGACGACGGTCATATCACAGATGCCCAGGGACGCAAGATAGACTTTAAGAATACCATTATCATCATGACTTCCAATGCAGGGGCGGAGAATATCATTTCACCCAAACGCCTGGGATTCGGCATGGTAAGCGATGCCAAGGCAGATTATAATTTCATGAAGGACCGTGTTATGGATGAGGTGAAACGCCTCTTTAAGCCTGAGTTCCTAAACCGTATTGACGAGATTATCGTGTTCCATCAGCTGACAAGGGAGCATATAAAGGGAATCGCGGATATCATGCTGGGCACCATCGGCAAACGCTGCAAGGAACAGCTGGGCATAGGGCTTGAGGTAACGGACAGCGCCAGAGAGCACCTGATTGATAAGGGATATGACGATAAATACGGGGCAAGGCCTCTGAGGCGCACCATCCAGAACCTGGTGGAGGACCGGATGGCTGAGGAGATGCTGGATGGCCGCATCAAAGCCGGATCCCTGGTGGAAGTGGGATTTGACGGGGAAAAGCTTACCTTTAGCGTGAAAGCAAAGACAGCCAGGCCAAAGGCGGCCGCCAAACCAGCCAACAAACCAGCCGCCAAACCAGCCTCAGCCGGGGAAGGTTCTGAGGATAAGAGCAAGGCGGCGGGGAGCAAAAGCAGGGCCGGACGCGCCTCCGGTAAGAAGAAGGAGACCCCGGCGCCCAAGGCTTAACAGCATCTGTAGCAGTTTATACAAATTAAGAATATTTTCACTAGTTATTTCTCGGTGATTGTTGTATAATTTTTATGAAGAGGTTATACTTAAGCACAATTAGCAGGAGGATAAGAAGATGCCGGTCATTGAAGAGTTAATCTGCATAGAGCAGGATGGCACCATTAGTTTTGGCAATTACAAGTTAGGACAGAAGGCTAAGAAGTCCGATTTCGAATATCAGGGAGACATGTACAAGGTCAAGACCTACAACGAGATTACCAAACTGGAGCGCAATGACATGTTTGTTTATGAATCTGTACCCGGAACAGCTGCAGAGCATTTCAAGGTTACGGATGAGGACGTGGAATTCGCGGTGGAAGGCAGCAGGGATGCACAGATTACCATACAGCTTGAGAACGATACGGATTACGAGGTTTACGTTGACGGTGCAGCCGTAGGCAGCATGAAGACTAACATGAGCGGCAAGCTCAGCGTAAGCGTGGAACTGGAAGAAGGGGTATCGGTTCAGGTTAAGGCTGTAAAGAGAGCATAAAACTTAAGTATCATACAGGCTGGAAGCGATTCCAGCCTTTTTCTGTCAGTTTTTTAAATATTGATTCCATAAATATGAGGAGGCTATCATGGCAAAAGCGAGAACCACCGCATTTTTCTGTAAGGAATGCGGATATGAATCATCCAAATGGATGGGGCAGTGTCCTGCCTGCAAGGCCTGGAATTCCATGGTGGAGGAACCGGTATCAAAACCGTCAGGCAGCCAGGGCGGGTTAGGGCGCCTGGCTTCGGGGAGCCAGAAATCCCCGGTTCCGGCAGCCAGACCATCTCTTCTGTCAGAGATTGACATAGAGGAGCAGGACCGTATATCCACTGGTTTTGGGGAACTGGACCGGGTGCTGGGAGACGGAATCGTGGCCGGCTCCCTGGTGCTGGTGGGGGGAGACCCGGGTATCGGAAAATCCACCCTTTTGCTTCAGGTATGCCGGAATCTGGCGGGCGCAGGCCAGCGGGTTCTGTACATATCAGGGGAGGAATCCTTAAAACAGATTAAGATGAGGGCAAACCGCATCGGTCCTGTGACCGGAGAGCTGAAATTCCTGTGTGAGACAAGCCTGGAGCATATTGAGAGGGCCATTGACACTGAGAATCCCCAGATTGCAGTCATTGACTCCATACAGACCATGTACAGGGAGGAGATATCCTCTGCTCCCGGAAGCGTCAGCCAGGTAAGGGAGTCCACAGGAATCCTGATGCAGATAGCAAAGAGCCGGGGAATCGCCATTTTTGTGGTGGGGCATGTGACAAAGGAAGGCGTGGTGGCAGGCCCCAGGGTACTGGAACATATGGTGGATACGGTACTCTATTTTGAGGGAGACAGGAATGCGTCCTACCGCATTCTGCGCAGTGTGAAAAACCGGTTTGGATCTACCAATGAGATAGGTGTATTTGAGATGCAGGAACAGGGGCTGGCAGAGGTGGAGAATCCCTCTGAATACATGCTGGACGGCCGGCCGGAGGAAGCCTCGGGCGCAGTGGTATCCTGTTCCTTTGAGGGCACCAGGCCCATCCTTTTAGAGGTACAGGCCCTGGTGACGGAAACGAATTTCGGTATGCCCAGGCGGACGGCGGCCGGTACGGATTACAACCGTGTGAACCTGCTGATGGCAGTGCTGGAGAAGCGCTGCCGCTATGAGATGTCGCGGCTGGATGCCTATGTGAATATAGCGGGAGGCATGAAGATGAACGAGCCAGCCCTGGATCTGGCCATTATCATGGCCCTTATGTCCAGCTACAAGGACCGGCCCGTGGATCCGAAAATGCTCATATTCGGGGAGGTGGGCTTGTCAGGAGAGGTCAGGGCCGTATCCCAGGCCAGCCAGCGTGTGAATGAGGCTGCCAAGCTGGGCTTTACCGCCTGTGTGCTGCCGAGCGTATGCGCGGATAAGATGAAGCCTGTGGAGGGCATACGTTTGATTGGGGTGTCCAATGTGCGGGAGGCTATTGGAATCATGTAAAAGAGCCTGGGTTGGGATGGGAATTGGGATGGGAAGGGAGAGTCCGATGTCTGTAAAGAGGAGTTCCCTCCCGGCCCGGGCCATTAGGACAGGAAAAATACTTTTTTGAAAAAACAGTTGACACTTTCTCAAACCTGTGGTATTCTAATTGAGGTTCAGAAATGCGCCAAACAAAAAGGGGAATAGTTCAATGGTAGAGCAGCGGTCTCCAAAACCGTAGATGGGGGTTCGAGCCCCTCTTCCCCTGCTGACTATTTTAACGAATAGCCCAACCCGAAGAGAGTCGAGGAATCTTATTTTATAAGGTTTCTGGGCTTTTTCTTTTGCATAATAAAGTCTGGCTTATGAATTTTAACAGAATTTGAATATGTAACCAAGATGTAACCGTTTAAGTGTATAATCGTACATATATGTAGTACAGAATTGTAAATTGGAGGAAATCATTCGTGAATAAGAATAAATTAGTGAAAAGAACTTTGGCCATTGTACTATCAGCAGCAATGGTATTTACAAATATTGGCCATTCCCCGACTGTTGCGTATGCAGCCAGCGGAAACAGTGTGGACTTCATGGTATCAGGAACGGATTTTGTTGCTGCTATTGAAGACATGATTCATTCAGGAGCAGAGCCATTAAAACAAGAGGAGCTGGATTTTACCAATGGAAAGGCAGAAAAGTACTATCAGTTTTTCTTTGATGGGGAGGACCCGGTATATGAGTTCTATCCGGAATTTGATGGTCAGGATATGGAGGCAGAAGTAAGGGTTTTTGTCCGCCTTCCGGAAGCAGCGGATGATACATATTCCCTTACTGGTGAGGAAGAGATTATATTTCTATATATTAACAATAGTGAGGATACCATAAGCTGCTCAACAACAATCTTAATGTCAGATGGCAGTGAAAAGAGGACAAAAAGGGTTACAGTCAAGGACTATGAAACTGCGTTTGGTGATAACAGAATTGAGTATAAATCCAATACATCTGCCACGGGCCAGACAGAGGCTGAAATACCTGAATCCGATGCAGCAGAAATTGAGAAACCCGGAACAGATGCACCGATGGTGGAAACACCTGAAACCAGTATGGAAGAGTCCGGGGTGACAGAACCAGAGACAGGATCTGGGATTCCTGACCAGGAAACAGAGGAAAAGGAAAACGAAGCTGTTGAGACGGATGAAGTGATAGAAGATACCGAGCCGGAAATCGTTGAAAAGTCAGAGCCAGAGACGCAGTCTCCTGATGTATCGGAAGAGGGAAAAACACAGGCTGATAGTCCCGTGGCTTCCCGTATCAGGCATGCAGTTCCTGTCGTGGCGGCAGTGGATACAGGAGAAGAAAATTCTACGATTGAACCCAGTGTTGATAAGCAGCAGGAGGATACAGAAACAGGTGGAACCCATGATGATTCAGAAAAACATAGTAATGATAAGGACAATGAAACTGTAGGCAGCGTACCTAAGGAATCCTCTGCAGAGGCAGAGTCTGAAACGGAGTCATTGACAGAGGAAAGCGGGAAGCAGACAGAAGCGTCTGCCGATGAAACCGGAGAAGAAACAGCTGCAGTTGAGTCATCTGAACCTGCAACAGATATTCAGACCCCTTCAGAGGAAAGCCGGACAGAGACATCTGAGGAGACTCAGACAGAGACATCCGAGGAGACTCAGCCAGTAGAATCAGAACCCGTCCAGGTTACGGAAACCCAGGAAAGCCAGATTTCGACAGAGACGGAAAGCATCCCGGTGAGTTCTATTGGTAATGGTGATCTTGTGGGGATGGACGGATGCAGCACTGCAAAGGCATATGTAACAACACTGAAGAAATTGAAAGTATTAGATGAGGTGGACGGATACCGTGTCACATATGAGATTACCCCCGAAGACAAGGCGGCAATTGTAGATAAGTGTGACAGGGTTAAAGCAGGAGAAAGCGTTACCTTTGGTGTAGAGGAACAAGAGGGTTTTCGTGTTGGGCAGGTAGAGGCAAATGGAGATGTGGTGGAATCCGCATACAGTGAGGAAAACATCGTATGGTTTACTCTGGAGTATGTAGAGGAAGACTTGGAAATCCTTATAACGATGGTTCCGGATGGTACATCTATGCCTTTTAACAAAACGATCTCAATGGATGATGGTATGGATATTACCATATCCGCTTTGCCGGGTGTTCTTCCTGAAAATACGGAGGTTACAGCCGAAATTGTAACATCACAAGTTGAGGAGGCAATCAGGTCTGACCAGTCAGAAGAGGGACGGGAAATTATAGCTGCTCCTGCTTATGATATTAACCTGTGTCTGGATGGAGAAAAGCTGGATGATGAAATCTGGAACAGGAATGGTGCTGTTACGGTAAGTTTTTCAGGCCCTCTTATGGACCAACTGATTCAGGAGTCACAGATGGCCCAGGTTCTCTGGGTAAAGGATGAGAACAACAGCACAGAAGTAATGGAAGGCAGTTATAAGGATATTACCCGGGAGGGTACAACTGAAGATCTAAGTTTTGAAACCAGTCATTTTACGACGTTTGCTGCTGTCTTTGCTGTAGCGCCGGATATATCTAATGTATTTAATATTGATGAACATGGACTGATGGATGAGGATTTTCCTAAACTTGTTGTCCGGGATAAAGACGAAAATACACTTGATATTGAGATTACAGAACAGGAAGATGGGGCCAGGAGGGTTACCTTGAAAGATGGAAAACCTCTTCCAAGGAACATAAGCACCTGGTTTGAGATTTCCTACGATTTTAAGAATAGTTCAGACCCTTTTTTTGAAACTTACAGTGTACAGAAGGGAGACCATTTTACATATCAGTTCCCGTCAAATATTTTATATGACAAAAAGCAGACTGTTGTAAAAGATATCAATGGAGGAGAAGCTGTCATTGGAACGGCATCCATCAATGCAGAGGGTTACATGGATGTTGAAATAACAGCTGAAAATGTAGGCCAGAATTATCGCGGCACGGCAGAAGCCGGTGGTAAACTGGATTTGGAAAAGGTTTTAGAGGAAAAAAATGAAATCACTCTGGTGGGTGACGAAGTGGAGTACATTATGGAACTGGTGCCGGCTCCGGTGCAGGAAAATTACTCTGTAAAAGTAGTCAAAGGACCCAAGAGCGGAAAGTGGACAGACCAGGATATCAGGTATGATGAGAATAGGCTTCCTTCAGCTTTGCAGTACCATGTAACCGTGACAGCTGATGCGCAGAACAGCGGCCCAATAACCAATGTAAAAGTAAGCGATACCTTGGGGAACACCAAAAACGGAACGATTGTATTTGACAAGACCCAGGAAATCAAATTTGAATCCAATAATCAGGATACTGTTATAGACAATGTTACTTTCGGCGGCATGAGCAATGGGGGAAAGACCATAGGTATCCAACTGAATACAAAGGATGGAATGCCGGCCTCTATGATGCCTGGAGAGTCTGTTAGTTTATCTTATTGGGTAAAGCTTGGAGCCGGTGCTTGGAGCGGTCAGAATACCGGGAATTCTTCAAAAGAGATGTCCGCATCCCTGTTTTTGGAACTTAAGAATACAGTTAATGTGACAGCGGATAAAAAAGTATCGGGCAGTGACAGCACTACATTTAAGAGGACCATAGAATGCGTTACCAAGAGTGGAATTGTACATTATAATTATGAGATAGATGGTAAGACTGAGCCGGTTGTCATTGAGTATCATGTTTTTGTAAATCCCAGGCTGATTAATATGACCGGATGGACGATTGAGGATAAGCTGGATAAAAATCAAAAGTATCTGGGAAATGTAGAAGTTATTGCTTATACTGGCAAAAATGGAACCTCACTTGGGAAAGTGGATGACATTGAACCAATAATTTCTAAGAATCCCCAAACATGGAAATATGTCATTGAAAATCCAGGAAAATATTACTATGATTTCAAATACTTTACCACTCCTAATGAAGCAACAGAAAGCAATCTCAGTAACGAAATAAAGATAACATGGCCAGGCGGAGGTTCTGGAGGCATAGGCGGAAGTACCGGTGTCGGATTCCTGTACAACACCTATACCATGACAAAGAAGAACTTAAGCAGCAACATGAAATCCAGCAATAACATTAATTCCGGCGGGGTATATGAGCCTGTCAATAATACAGCCGGAAATGTTGGGTGGGGGGATGAATTTGGCACAATCCGCTGGCAGAGCGTGCTTACCCCATATGCAGACGGGCAGACGAAAGGCGCCACGATTCCAGCGGGCACTGTCTATAAAGATTCTCTCAGCGTAATTAAGTGGGGAAATAAAAATAAGGAAGATGCTGCCCGTGCAAATATGCATACATTCAAGGATGATGGCAGCTTTAAGGCTTCCTTTGTTCTGAAAGACGGTAATGGCAGGGCTATATCTCCGGATGATGGGACCTATACATTATCATTTGATGAAAAACTTGGAAACCGTGGATTCAGCGTAGTGTTTTCAAAAGATGTCCCAGGACCGGTTGTCATTGAGTATGAGTCCTTCGTGGATTTAGAGATGTTGGAAAATGTGGGGGTTTTTGATAAAGACGGAACAAAAGATAATCTGCGGTTCAAAAATGTAGGTGAGATGACAATCAATGGGACAACATGGAAGAGCGCTACCTCTCAGCCATATTACATCGAAGATTATATTTCAAAGAACTGGGTAAAAAATGATACGAAAGCAGGCACCATCACATGGAATCTGAATATCAACAAGGGATATGGGAATGATGCACCCCAAAATCTGGGGCGTTTCACGGTTGATGTTATTGAGTATATACCGGAAGGACTAACTCTGGACCATATTAAATTCCAGAGCATGAACTATACGCTGAAACCAGAAAAGGGAGATTACGATATAGATGGAAATAAAGTGACCATCCACCTTAACACGGTTGCTAGAAACTTTTCTGGTTACAAGATGAGCAAACATATTAACCTAAACATCATAACCAAGGTTACAGATCCATCTATAAAGAGTTTTACAAACAGCGCCCAGATGGTTATTGATGGAAATATGCTTCATAAAGTATCAGCTACGACTGGTTTTGATAAGAGCTTCCTGAAAAAAGGAATGGCATACAGCCGCGACACGGCGCCGTATGCTGAATATACAATTCTGGTCAACCAGCCAGGGGCAGATATCAGCAATGGTACCCTGACCGTAATTGATACCTTAGGAGTACCCGGGAAAATGGCATATGTTCCGGACAGCTTTAAGGTAACAAATGCAGAAAACGGGACACCTATAGAAGAAGCGAATATCAGGGTGGGAAAAGACAGTTTTGGCAATGACAGTTTTGAGATTTCCAATCTTCCGAACAAAACGCCCATTAAGATTTTTTATAAGGTAATGATTACAGGAGCTATAAATGAAACCGTTGATACGAAGAACACAGCATCCCTGCTCTACAGCAGAGAAGGTATAATTACCGAAACCATTGAGCGCAGCGTCACTATTGTAAAAGCCGCCTTTACAGGAGGAGGAAAATTTTCTATAAAACTATACAAGGTGGATCAGAATAAACAGCCGCTGACAGGAGCTGCCTTTACGCTGAGCAAAGTATCAGAAGTGGGAAGCCCGGATTTAGAATATGTGGGAGAGTTTACCCCGGTAATTGATTCTGGGAATCCGCAGGCAGGCGCAGCAGTGCTGATAACGGGACTGGAGAAGGGGCAGCTGTATTATCTGGAGGAGACTACGGTGCCGGAAGGATATCAGAAGGCAGAAGGGGAGTATTTTATCATTCCGGATAGGGAGAATGGTATTGGGGTGCCGGATGGAGCGATAGCCATAGAAAATGCCGGAACACCTCATGTAGTAGAGAACATTAAGAATTCCGGTACATTAAAGCTGACCAAAGATGTAAACGGCAGGGAATCAGGCAGTGATTTTGAGACCGATTTCTACTTTACAGTCTATGGTGGAGACCGATACTACGATAGGGATGGATCCTACGCCGACCTGAGGACTGTAAAACTTCACTATGATTCCAGGATTGCGGATAACAGCCTCATACTGTCGCTGCCTATTGGAGAATATGTGGTGAAAGAAGTGGCAGACGCAGAGGGGACGCCTATTAACGGTGATAATTTCTATTATAATGTACAGATAAATGGTGAGGACAGGAATGAAGCGGTCATAGCTATTGAAAAAGAACAGCAGGCGGAATGTCTGGTAAAGAATCTATATGAAGCAGATGGAAATCTCCAATTCACTGCCATGAAGACAATGGAAGGAAGGCCTTTGGAAGAAGGGGAATTTACTTTCCGCATATACGAGGGAGACACGCTGAAAGCGGAAGCTCAAAATGGACTAAACGGAGTTATCCTGTTTCCGGAGATTAACTACAAAGCCAATGATGCGGGCAGACATACCTACACAATCATGGAACAGAAGGGTACATTGACAGGTGTTGACTATGATGATACTGTTTATACTGTGACGGTAGAGGTTACGGACAATCATGACAGAACAGTGAGTGCAGAAATAGTAAATATCCAGAGGTCTGATGGTGCTGAGGCAGAGGTGATACAGTTTAATAATGTTTACCATGAGAATCCAGAAACCACACCGGATCCGTCTCCAAATCCAAACCCATCTCCTTCTCCGGGAGGGAGTACTGGAGGAGGCGGCGGTACTTCCAATACTGGGGGTGGACGGTACCAGCCTTCTGATGGCGGACCAGGAGTTACAATCAGTATTACCCCGGAAGAGGTTCCTATGGCTCAGATTCCCAGCCAACCAGACTCTCTGATTACGATTTTGGATGACGATGTACCGCTGGCACCACTGCCAAAGACAGGTGATATGTCAGTTGATCATTATATGCTGACTGTGATATCAATGTTACTGACAGGGATTTATCTAGCGTTGACGAAAAGAAAAAAGGAATGATTATTCAGTAATATTATTTTAAGCATTATGTTAGCATCATAGAGCAGATGCTCTGATGTTTGAAAGGGCAGCCGCTTCACAAGTGAAAAATTGTGAAGCGGCTGCCTCTTTTTTTATTTTCTCTTCAAGACCAATACTGATGCGGTGCAGATAATGGGCGTCATCTGTATCCGGTGAATCTTCCCTGTAGTGGCTGCCGCAGCTTTCTTTTCTTTGCTTCCTGATATGCCTGCGGTGTTCAGGGTGTGCAGATACAGATTTTCCATACCGCCGCTGGTCGGGATGACGGCCTTTACAGACAAGGTAAGGAGCTGTACCAGTCATGGCACAGCTGACCGCTGGCCCGGTATGGTCAGCGCTTGAAATATCCTACATTGAAATGGAACTGCATGGCGTCATAAAAATCAGAATAACTGCCGGCTTTCAATGCATGGCAGATACGCTGGTGTTTTTCAACGGTAAGTTCCATGTTGCTGTGGGTAGTCTTTACTTTATAGTACCGGTCACAGGCCCAGAAAAACTCTATAATGGACTTTAGCAGCCGGTTATCCACATCCTGGAACAGGATTTTATGGAAGGCGGCGTCGGTTTCGGCAAATTTCACGCCGTATACGGAGGAGTGGGAACGTTTAATCTGATTAAACAGTTCCTCCATGGTAACCACCTTTTCTGACAGAAGCGCAATGCCCTTTTCTGTCATGCGGTCAAATGCATCTTTTGCGAATCCCAGTTCCAGGACGCGCCTCAGTTCCTCAATCTCCTTGTGGAGCTGGTCCTCATCACTGATACTGTATATGAGATTGCTCAGGAAAAAATCCGTATTAAATTCCTGAATCACGATACCCACGCCGGGAGTGGAGTGGACCGCCCCGGTTATCTCCAGTGATTTAATAGCTTCCCGGAGCACATTACGGCTGACTCCCAGCATCTCGCACATCTTCATCTCCGATGGAAGCTTGTCACCTGGCAACAGGTGATTTTTTTCTATGTAGCTTTTGATTTCGTCGTAAACCTGTAAATACAGACGCCGGGACTTGAGGTTTTTCATACCGGTAGATTCTGCCATGTCTGATATTCTCCCTTAATATGTAATTGTTAAAATAATAATTTATAGGACTATCATATTTCATCATGAAAGAAAAGTCAATACGATATACATATACAACAAAAATATATGGAACAAATTATGTATTATACACATATATACAATCTAAACATTTTAATATATTGACATATATGTCAGATTAACGTACAATAAGGCTGTATTGATTAATAAATACAGCAACATGCCACATACTTTGTAGTACAAAGTACAAATATAAAAGAAATGGAGGTTACGTAGTATGAGAAAAAGAAGATTGGCGAGCCTGTTGTTGGCGGCATCCCTTGCAGCCAGCGCATTGGCCGGATGTGGTTCGGGAGGAAAGACGGAAACCACTGCGGCAGCGGCAGGAGGACAGACTGAAGCGGCAGGCGGGACAGCAGGGGAGACCGGGGCGGCAGGCGGGACCAGCGCGGCTGACCTTGGGACACCATTGGCGGATGTCAGGGTAAGGCAGGCCCTTGCCTATGCCATTGACATGAATGCCATTGTGGACAGTTTGTTTGAGGGTAAGGCAGAGGTGGCTAAGAGCTTTACTGCTCCCGGTGACTGGCTGAATGCCGGCATCCCGGTATATGAGTATAATCCGGAAAAGGCAAAGGAGCTGCTAAAGGAAGCTGGATGGCCTTCCGATTATACCCTGGATGTGGTTTACTATTATGATGACCAGCAGACCGTGGACCTTATGACCATCATTGGCCAGTACTGGCAGGAGGTGGGCGTGAAGGCACAGTTCAGGAAGCTGGAAGGCGATCTGGCGGCCCAGCTGTGGGTACCGCCGGCAGATATGGAGAAGGGGCCTTCAGCAGTGAAGTGGGATTTAGCCTATGCGGCAGTGGCAGCCCTTGCCGAGAGCGAGTTCTATAATCGTTTTGCATCTACCGCATCCAATAACTCTTCTGTTCCCAAACAGGAAGGGCTGGATGAGATGATTGCAGCTTCCAACGCCACCATGGATGTGGGTGAGCAGAAGGAGGCATTTTACAAAATCCAGCAGTTCGTGGCTGAGAATGAGCTGGCCATGCCTCTGTACCATCAGGTATGTTTCATCTATACCAGCGATAAACTGGATACAGCAGGCAGCGCCTTTGGCAATGACCAGTTCTCCTACGAAAAGAACATACTGGACTGGAAGATTGACAGGGATGACCGCACCATGTACACCAACGGAGGACCTCAGGAATTCTTCTGGTATCCCATGGTCAATCCCGGGTATATGATTAATACTGAACTTGTTTTTGATAAGCTTATCAATGCAGACAGTTCATTAAATCCAACAGATGGCATGCTGGCTGAAAGCTACAAGGTTTCTGAGGATGACAAGTCGATTGAGTTTGTTCTCAGGGACGGCCTTAAGTGGCATGACGATGAACCTCTGACTGCTGAGGACGTTAAGTTCACACTGGAACTTATGTTAAGGACTCCGGGTACCAATGCAGTGGCATCAGAAGTCATGAAGGCGATCCAGGGCGCCCAGGATTTCCTGGACGGCAAGACCGATAACCTGGAAGGTGTTGTCATTGACGGCAGCAAGATTACAGTGAACTTTGACACGGTTTCAGCCAATGCGCTGGCTGTATTCTCACAATGGCCAATCCTTCCAAAGCATTGTCTGGAGAATGCAAGTCCTGAAACCCTTCAGCAGGATCAGTTCTGGCAGAAACCCATTGGTTCCGGGCCATTTAAGGTGGATGAGGTGGTTCTCAACAACTATGCGACCCTGAAACGCTGGGATGGATATTATAAGACAGGAACCGGTAACATCGAGACAATTTACATGTTTGCCAGCGGTGAGAATGACAGCAATCTGGTTAAGAACGCAGGTGCAGGTAAGATTGATTATGCATGGAGCAAATCCACGGATGACGCCAAGGCAATCGAATCCATGGATGGAATGAAGGTTTCAACTGCCAATATCAGATACACCAGGTGCTTCTACATCAATCAGTTCCCTCATGAACCAAATATTAAGTAGGATGATTGGACTGCGGCGGGCCGGCTATATGACGGTCCGCCCTGTTTCTTAGAGGAGATTTCGACGAGGAGGATTTGAATTGAGTAATTATATAATACGTAAAATCCTGACACTTATCCCAATGATGCTGGTTATCAGCTTCCTGATATATCTGGGGATGGAGCTGATGCCGGGCGACGCAGTGGACTTCCTGATTCCTCCGGACGCCCTTTCAACCATGTCGCCGGAACAGCTGAATGCCATGAGGGATGCCCTGGGTTTAAATGATCCGTTTTTTCTGCGCTACCTTAAATGGCTGGCAGGACTTGTGCGGGGGGACTTTGGCTACAGCCTTCAGAGCGGCGTGCCGGTGCTGACCCTGATGAAGAACCACCTGCCTGCAACCATAGAGCTGACCCTGACTTCCCTGGTGATGTCTTCCATATTCGGTATTCTCCTGGGGGTCGTATGCGCCCTTAAGAAGGGAACTGCCCTGGATCAGATACTGAGCGTTGTGGGTATGGTGGGAGTTGCCATCCCCCAGTTCCTTCTGGGACTGATCTGCATCAACGCGTTTGCTCTGCATACCAGCATTCTTCCTGTAGGCGGGAGGATGGCTTATGCGGGCCAGAATTTTATCCAGCGGCTTCCATACCTTATCATGCCGGCCACAGTACTGGGATTTTCCCTGACTTCCGGTGTGATGCGTTACGGGCGTTCCAGCATGCTGGATTCCATGGGACGGGATTACATGAAAACGGCCAGGAGCAAGGGACTGCCGGAGTGGCGTGTGAACCTGCTGCACGGCCTCAGGGCCGCCATGACGCCGGTGGTAGTGCTCATTGGATTCCGTCTGCCCATGCTCATCGGCGGCGCCGTGGTGGTGGAGGAGGTATTCCAGTGGCCGGGAATCGGCGTATTGTTTGTGGATGCGGTTCGTTCCCAGAATACGCCCTTGGTAATGATTATTGGTTTTTTCAGCGTTCTGTTGGTATTGGTGGCCAGTATTGTGGTGGATATCATTACCGCGCTGCTGGATCCGCGTATTAAACTGAGTTAGGAGGTGCGGGATGAAACATTCACTTGACAGGAAAATGGACCGGATTCTGGAACGGGAGAACTCCGGCAGGATAAAAAAGGGAATCAGGAACCGCGCGCTCAGGAAGCTGTTTGCCAACCGGCTGTCAGTGCTGGGATTTATCATATTTATCGTGATACTTGTCATGTGCCTGGGTGCGCCTTTGTTTACACAGTACAGCGCCACCAAGGTGGACCTGCGCAATATATTAAGCCCGCCCACGTCTTCCCACATATTTGGGACCGACAAGATAGGAAGGGATATATGGGCCAGAATCCTCTACGGAGGCCGTATTTCCATCGGCGTGGGGCTGGGAAGCGCACTTGTGGCTACGGTCCTGGGGGTGTCGCTGGGGACTATGGCAGGTTATAAGGGCGGCTGGTTTGACGGGATCATCATGAAGGTTTCCGAAATACTGATGTCATTTCCCCAGATTATATTGGTTCTGATTCTTGTGACCATTACGGGCCAGAGCCTGTGGAATCTGATATTCATTTTTTCCATCACAGGATGGCCTTCCATGTACCGTATGGCCAGGTCCCAGATGCTGTCGCTGAGGGAGGAGGAGTATGTACAGGCTCTAAAGGCTTTTGGTATCGGAAGCATGAGGATTGCCTTTGTACATATGCTTCCCAATGCCATAGGACCTATTTTCGTAAATATCACATTGTCTACGGCCATGTTTATCCTGCAGGAGGCATCCTTAAGCTTTTTGGGGCTTGGGGTTCCGTTAGAGGTGGCAACCTGGGGCAATATCCTGAATGCGGCCCAGGACCTGATGATACTTAAGAACTCCTGGTGGGTATGGCTGCCTGCCGGTATCGTGGTGACACTGTTTGTGGTGGGAATCAACTTTATCGGTGACGGCCTGAGGGATGCCACGGACCCGTCACAGATTGGTTAACAGCCATGGAGAGAAGGAGCGTGATATTACAGTATGAATGATAACATTGTATTAAGTGTCCGGGACCTGGAAGTGAATTTCTATAACAATGAGAGATGCAACAGGGTCTTAAGAGGGGTATCCTTTCAGCTGCAAAAAGGGAAAATTATGTGCATTGTGGGAGAGAGCGGATGCGGCAAGTCAGTTACTGCCAATTCCATCATGGGGCTGCTGCCTGACCTTTCAAGAATTGAGAAAGGGGAGATACATTTCTTCCACAACGGCAGGGATATACGGATAGACCAGTTGAAACGCAAGGGAAAAGAGATGCGCCAGATTAGGGGAGACGGGATTTCCATGATATTCCAGGACCCCATGACGGCCCTTAATCCCGTATTTACCGTAGGGTATCAGATTAACGAGTCCCTTTTGTACCATGACAGGGCAAAAACTAAAAGCGAGGCAAAACAGAAGGCCATACGTCTGTTAAAGGATATGGGAATACCTCTCCCGGAAAAACGGGTTGACGAATATCCATACCAGTTTTCAGGGGGCATGTGTCAGCGGGCCATGATCGCCATGGCCATGAGCTGCCAGCCCAAGGTGCTGATTGCGGATGAACCCACCACGGCGCTGGACGTCACCATACAGGCACAGATATTTGAACTGATGCAGGACCTTAAGAATAATAATGACGCGGCAATCCTCCTTATTACCCATGACATGGGCGTGGTGGCGGAACTGGCTGATAACGTGGCTGTCATGTATATGGGCAATATCGTGGAGAGCGGAGATGCCAGGGCTGTTCTGACCCGCTCCGCACATCCATATACCAGGGCGCTGCTTAAATCCATACCAGTGCTGGGAAGGGGGAAAAAGCAGGAGCTGGAACCTATAAAGGGTTCCACACCAGACCCATATGACCGTCCAAAGGGATGTCAGTTTGCGCCCAGATGCGGGTATGCAACGGAGCAGTGCATGCAGGAAATGCCGCCGGAGACGGAAATCGGGCCGGGGCATTTTTGCAGATGTTTCCATAATCTGATGGGGAAGGAGGGACAGCCGGATGCCGGAAACTAAGGATGTGTTGATTAAAGTCAGGAACCTTAAGACGTATTATCCTGTAAAGCAGGGGGTGTTTAAACATACGGTTGGACATGTGAAGGCCGTGGATGATGTGAGCCTGGATGTATACAGGGGAGAAATCCTGGGCGTGGTAGGTGAGAGCGGCTGCGGCAAGACCACATTGGGAAAGAGCATCCTCCAGCTCATAAAGCCTACGGAGGGAAGTATACGCTATGCCTTTGAGGGCGGGGAAAAGGAACTGATTGGCATGAATAAAAAGGAGCTGGATGAGGCCAGGTGCAAGATGCAGATTGTGTTCCAGGATCCCTACTCCTCCCTGAACCCCTCCTTTACCATATTCGGGTCCATGCAGGAACCATTAATCCGTTTTGGTGAAAAAAGCAGGAAAGCCCGGCGGGAGAAGATAGCAAAGCTGTTAGAGGCCGTAAACCTGCCTGCGGATTACATGGAACGCTATCCCAATGAGTTCTCAGGCGGCCAGAGGCAGAGGATTGGGATTGCCAGGGCCCTGTCCGTATCGCCGGAGTTCATAGTCTGCGATGAAGCTGTGTCCGCTCTGGATGTATCCATTCAGGCCCAGGTGCTGCAGCTGCTGAAAAAACTGCAGGAAGAGCGGGGGCTTACCTATATGTTCATTACCCACGACCTGTCTGTGGTGGAGTATATCAGCGACCGCATTGTGGTTATGTATCTGGGGCGCATGGTGGAGATGGCGGATACGCAGGAACTGTTTGAGAATACGCTCCACCCATATACCAGAGCTTTATTAAGCGCTATCCCCATTGCGGATATCGACAGAAGGAGAAAGAGGATACCGTTACAGGGAGATGTACCCAGTCCGGTGAACCCGCCTTCCGGCTGTCCTTTTCATCCCCGATGCCCGGAGTGCATGGAAAGATGTAAGACCGAAGTCCCGCATCCGGTGATCATCACCAGGGATGGGCGGGAACATATGGTGTGCTGCCATCGGGTACAGGCAAATGCAGGCGGCGGGAATGATTTTAAGACACATATATAATCGAAGAGGAGAGAGAAATGAGCAGATTTGAGATGAATCAGATCAAGGGGGTCATCCCTGCAATGATGACGTTCTTTGACAGGGAAGAGAACGTGGATACTGAGTGTACCAGACGCATGGTGGAATTCATGCTGGAGCATGGCGCTGACGGTTTCTATCTTACAGGCAGCACCGGCGAGTGCTTTACCATGACCGTGGAGGAGCGGAATCTGGTGGTGGATACGGTCATTGACCAGGTGAAGGGCCGTGTGCCGGTTGTTGTACATGTTGGGGATATCGGCACGAAGAAATCCATAGAGCTTGCGGAGCATGCCTACAGGGCCGGCGCCGACGCCATATCTTCCGTACCGCCGTTTTACTGGAAATTCCGTGCCGGTGATATCTATAATTATTACAGGGATATATCGGAGTCCACCCCTCTTCCAATGGTGGTCTATAATATTCAGCTGGCAGGACTTATGGATATGGACCTGCTTTTGCAGCTGGCAGGACTTCCCAATGTCCATGGGCTTAAGTATACGGCCAGGTCCCACGATGAAATGGGATTCATCAAGGAAACACTGGGCCCGGATTTCATGATATATTCAGGGTGTGATGAGATGGCTTTTTCCGGTATGTGTTCAGGCGCGGACGGAATCATAGGGTCCTTCTATAATTTGTTCCCGGATTTATATAAGCAGATCCTTAAGAAGGTGGAGGAAAGCGATATTAAGGGAGGCATGCGGCTGCAGCGGATTGCGGACGAGGTGATATTTGCTGCGCTGAAGTATGATTTCCCGTCCGTACTTCACAATCTGATGAATTGGCGCGGTTTGGAATCCGGATACTCCAGGAGACCGTTCTACAATTACCAGGATTCAGAGCTGGAGGGCCTTAAGGAAGATATCAGAAGGATAAAGGACAGATACCAGGCAGAAGAGCTGGATATGTTCAGGCTGTAAGGAGGGACGGTAAGAATGAGTGGGAGTAAGCCGCAGTACAGCGTATTGGAACGTAACAGAGGCGTTCTGGCCGCGGTGGCCGGGACAGCCATAACCAGGCCCGGAGAGATAACGAAGCGGTTTGTGGCTGCCATGAAACAGTAAAAAGTCAGCAGAAAGAAAAAACGGATTCCATGATACAGAAATGCACCCATGGCTGAGAAAATTGATTTTCCCGGCTGTGGGTGCTTTTTAGGCACTGGATCTGGTCTAATCCATATTATTCATAAAATCATAGGTGCTGTTCCTGTAATAATACCGCACAAACAGAAAGCTGAGAAGTGTTACCAATGTAGTAAGTATACCGCCTTCGATACCGAATCCGCCCCCGTTTAGTATATTGTCCCGGGTAAAGTGTGTGGTTATGATACCGGGAATGCTAAGGCCGCTAACAGGCATTCCGTAGATAATTCCCTGAAATACATTCCATGTAAAATGATAACCAATACACATCCATATATTGCCGGATTTAATAAACATATATGAAAAAAGAATGCCGACAATTATTATATTGAAGACGGAAAGAAGCGTCACGCTGGGGTTTCCCAGATGTATGGCCCCGAAGATGACTGAGGGAAGGAAGATGAGGACAAAAACATGGTTACGGCATCTGCGGAGTACAGCCATGATGAACCCGCGGTTCAGCAGCTCCTCTGCATAGGCTACCAATATAAAGGCGAATAACCACGTTAAAGTTAAAGCAGTAATGCGGGGCTGCCAGGATGCAACTTTGCCGCCTCCAAACCACACCACCAATAGAAAAACCAGCGTACAATTTACCATACCCAGAATCATCCCTGCGCCGCACTCTTTTTTTGTGGATTTGAACGGATGAAGGCCCATTTCGCTCAAAGGACGTTTTATAAAACATTTCCACGCTATGATTGGAATAATGATCATCATGACATCTGTCAGGATCAGCATCGCCACCGGCAGGCAGGCGTCGTTGACCCAGTTGGCAAGAGGTGAAAAATAGTCAGCCGCCCGATTGAGATCACCTGTGGCTGTTAATATTACAATCAGGGCAGTCAGGACCAGAAAAGATGCAAAATACAGCAGTGCGTAATAAAGCAGCATCACAATGAGAATGGTCCATCCGGAGCGTAAAAATCCATTTTTGTTTTTGAATATTGTTTTGAATATTGAATTGTTCCATGAGTGCATAGGCTGTTATCCTTTCGGTCATATGTTAATGAGGTTCATATTACGTGTTTGCTTTGTAAAGGATTGAAAGAATTCGTTTCAGGTATTTGTTTTTATTATGGCTGAACCATATCATGGTAATTCCCTGTTTGTAATGGTAGCTGTCCGGCAGTTTGTAGCTCATAATATTTTTATTATTTGCCAGATTGACATAAGGACGAAGCAGCGTGACATAGAGTCCGGTGGCCAGATAAATTGGTATGTCATCATATGATTTTACGATTTCAATACCCTTTGGAGTAAATGGAAGCAGATTAATCATTCGATAGTCATTTTTTTCAATCAGATATTTTGTGGTGACAATGGGATAATTTGCAAAATCATTTATGGTTAGGCCGCTTTTATTCAGTGGGCTGTTGACTGAGAAGAAAATCTGCGGTTCTGTTGAGGTGATGGTGTGGAGTTTAATATTTGGATTTGATATATTTGTATCAGATAAAATAAATCCCAGGTCAATGGAGCCGTCCAGGACTCCGTTGACAACATCTGAATTTTCACAGCATTGCAATTTAATGACCGCGGTCGGAATATAATTCTCTCTTCTGAATAAGGAGAAAAATTCAGGTATGGATGAAGAGAAGTCAATGCTCTGGCAAAATCCGATACTGACCCGTTCCTGTTTGGACTGGCGGGTGTTATTAAGCAGCAAATCTATCTTATCGTATATCTCTGTCAGCTCAAGGTCAAGCAGAATTGCTCTCTGGGTCGGCATGATTCCCTTCTTTTGCCGCGTAAATAAGGGTTCCCCCATGATTTTTTCCAGTGTCGCTATGTTTTTGCTGATGGTTGACTGGGTGGTATAAGCCAGCTTTGCAGCCTGGGAAAAACTGGAACATTTCATGGCAATTTTAAAATACTGTATTTGCTGCAGACTGATGTTATTCATGATTGCCGGTTCCTCCTTGCAATTGAGATACAGCTGATGTGACCATTCTACCAAAAGTCATGTGTGTTGGCTATTGGAAAAGTTCATAAAAATCATGTGAAAAATGAATGATATATATTCGGCCTTGGAATAAATAAACTGCATTTTTTGTATTATAATGTATGTAAATCAGATCTGATGTATTTTTATGTATTCCAATAAAACAGACTTGCAGGAGGTTATGTTGCATATGAAAATAGTGAGCGTAGATATATTTCTTTTGGATGGCGGTTCGCCCGGGTGGAGGCCCATTGTCTGCCGGGTTAATACGGATGAAGGGGTGTCCGGTTACGGCGAGGCATCAGTCGGGTTTGATACCGGGGCGTCTGCCTCGTATAGTATGATTAAGGAAGTGGCTCCGTTTGTGATAGGTATGGACCCAATGGCTACAGAGGCTGTATGGAATAAGATGTATACACAGACCTTTTGGGCGCAGGGGGGAGGAACCATCATGTTTTCCGCCATAAGTGCCATTGATATGGCATGCTGGGATATCAAAGCGAAAGCGCTGAATCTTCCGCTCTATAAACTGTTAGGTGGCAAGTGCCGTGAGAAATTACGCTCATATGCAAGCCAGCTGCAGTTTGGATGGGGAAAAGGAATGGTATTCGACCGTGGATATAAAATAGAGGATTTGGTTGAGCATTCCTTAAAAGCAGTTGCTGAGGGGTTTGACGCCATCAAAATAAATTTCATTACATACGATGGAAACGGGAACCGTCTTGGATTTTTAAAGGGGCCTATCATGCCCGGAACAAGAGCTCTGATAGAAGAGCGGGTTAAAGCGGTTCGGGAGGCAGTAGGGGATGGCGTGGATATCATTGTTGAAAATCATGCAAGAACAGACGCGGTGTCTGCTGTTGAAATGAGTCAAATCATAAAACCTTACGGTATCATGTTTATGGAAGAGACCTGTACCCCTATGAATCTGCAGGTGCTTGAAACAGTCCGTAACCACTCCGCTGTTTTGCAGGCAGGCGGAGAGAGGGTTTATGGTAAATACCATTATGCCAATCTGATAAAAAAGGATATATTTCAGGTATATCAGCCTGATTTGGGGACATGCGGAGGGATAACAGAAGCAATGAAAATCGCTTCCATGGCAGATGCGGTTGACGCCGGCATACAGATTCATGTATGCGCCAGCCCTATTGCGATAGCTGCGTCGCTGCATGTGGAAGCGTCACTTCCCAATTTTGTTATTCATGAACATCATGTTACAAATAGAAGTGAAAATAATATACGCTTAGGTGTTTACGATTATCAGCCGGATGGCTGCGGTTTCTGCCATGTGCCTGAATTGCCCGGAATTGGTCAGGAGTTATCCCGGTGGGCCATGGACCACGCATTACAAAAGGAGACAGTGAAAGGGGAATAAATAATATGGGTGAAAGCGAAAATGGACTTAAAAGACAAATCGGATTGTTTGGAGCTGTTGCAATTCTGGTGGGCGCTGTAATCGGTTCCGGTATCTTCATGACGCCGGGGACCGTCGCTGCATCTGCAAAATCATTCGGGCCGTTTATGGTTGCGTGGATACTCGCAGGAGCCAGCGGAATTCTCTGTTCATTGGTATATGCGGAATTGTCTCCGGCCATGCCCAAGGCAGGAGGGCCCTATGTTTATATAACAGAAGCTTTTGGAAATGGTTTTGGCTTTGTTTACGGTTGGTCCATGACTATCGGAAATTACATTCCTTTGGTTGCCATGCTTGCAACTGGATTTGCAAGCAATCTGGCAAAGCTGATACCGGGAATTACTCCTGTAGGAATTAAAATGGTGGCATCAGCTGTTATTATTGCACTTATGATATTAAATATTCGAGGGACAAAATTAGGGTCAACAATTGCGAATATTTTTACAGTTGGAAAACTTTTGGCCCTGCTTCTTGTTATCATAGGCGGCTTTTTCATTATATCACCTGAAAATTTCACATCCGTGACAACTAGCTCACAGGTAGCAGAATGGAATGGAGTCCTGAGCGCTGCGTTTCCGGCGTTCCTGGCATTTGGAGGTTATTACCAGCTGGCATATATGAGTGCGGATATTAAAGACCCTAAAAAAACACTGCCCAAGGCAATGATTATCGGGATGATAATTGTAATCGCTGTTAATATACTGATTTCAGTTGTTTGTGTGGGCACCGTTGGATTTGCACAACTTGCCGGAAGTGAGACTCCTGTTATTGATGCGGGCACTGCGATTTTCGGACCGGTGGGAACTATAATTGTCGCAATCGGCGCCAGTGTTTCGATTTTCGGAGCCCTGAACGGCGGTATCATGAGTTATCCCCGGGTATCATATTCCATGAGCCAGAATGGTTTGATGTTTAAGTCATTTGGCAGACTCCATAACAGATATAATACACCTTATATTCCGACATTGTTTATTTGCCTGACTGCATTGATATTTGTCTGGACCGGTTCCTTCGGCACTTTGCTGGGCATTAATGTATTTGCAGGCAGAATTCTGGAATGTATTGTTTGTTTATCACTCCTGGTATTGAGAAAGAAAAAGCCGAATATGTCTCGGCCTCTTAAAATGCCTGGATATCCAGTTACCACCATTCTTGCGATTGCAGTCACATTTATTATCTGTATGACATGTTCCGGGATTCAGATGATTAAGAGCATAGGACTGATGGCAACTTCCATTCCGGCGTATTTTATCTTCAGGACCTTGGATAAAAAGAAGGATTAAAGGTTTTTGTTTTGGCTCACAGAATGCAGGGCTGGTGCAGGACGGCTGGATAATCAGCTGTTCTGTCCGGCTCTGTTTTTGCATTGTTAAGATTAAAACAATTCAGTCATAGCTTTATTAACTTCATTTTGGTATAATGTAAAAGGGGTAGGGAGACAGCCCGCACGCTGATAAAATGTTAAGAAGCAATGCCAGAGGAGACTTATATGACCGGACAAATTGCAGATGTTTATGAATACAACGGAAACAGATATAATATAGTGGCAATTAAGGGAACGATGAATTTTGATATTCATGAGTTGGGGTTTGATCCCGTACCCATTCATACGGCATGTTGGAGAGGTTATCATTGCATTTATAATATAACTGAGGAAGGCCTGTTTCTAAAAGATTTGTTTGTAAACGATAGAAACGGCAGCTATCCGCCTGTTAATGGAGTGGAACCAGAGGAGGACAGGTTTGACGGTAAGGTATATTATGGTATCAACATTCCGGTGAAATTTGATGGCGGTATTATCATTGGGAATGATTTTCTGACACGATATTATATCCATATGGGATTCCAGCGGGTTTATGCATATAAGACAGTATATGAGCTGATTTTTAAAGAGGGCCTTATAACAAAAAAGACAGACCTTTCAAAAAGGGCAGCTTTAATAAGAACAGAAATTGACGAGAAGGGCATTGACAGGGCCAATATTTCTAAGTTCGTAGAAGAGAGTTTTTCGTTGGATTACGAAGATAAATGGACTGTTTATTGATAATGATGACAGGAAAACGCTGTTTGAATTAAAAGGAAAAGAAAGTGGGGAGGCAATGAGTCATACAAAAGAGTACAGGGGCGAAAAGATAGAAGCCGGCCTTACCGCGCGTTTGATTCCGCCCGGCGCACAGTATTCGGACAGCTTCTGCAGACTTATATTGACTGAGCGTCACTTATATATACTGGAGGATAATTATAATGGCACTTATAATGAGCTGTACGCTTTTTTCATTGAACGGATACAGGATATGGAGGCGCAGGTTAAAGGATTAAGGTATAAAAAGTCAGTGCTGGGAGAAATGTTTTCCAATGGTATTTTGTCGTTGTTTGGAGGGGTTCTCTATGCTTCCGAGAAAAAGAAAGAAGACAATGGGATTCGTTTTGTCATTACATATGATGACGGTATGGGAAAATGTAATCAGTTGTATTTTAAAGATTTGCAGACAAATTCAAATCATATGGTAAAGGTGTACCATACGTTGAAGAAATCCTTTGATAAGACCATTATGAGGTGAGGTGGCGGATGATGGATGGACATATATGGTTTGTTGGCTGGTATGATGGAGGGGATTACCATGAGATAAAAATCACTCAAAAAGAAGTGGATAATTGCGGCACGGCCGGGTGCGGTCTGAATTCCATTTTATATTATATCGGCGGTAAATATGGGGACGAAGCTTTATACAATATGATATATCTGCAGTCCATTGAACCGTTTGGGACCAATGGTATTTTTCGGATGTGTGTGACGGACCCCATTAAAGTTCATCCTGAATTTCAAAATGGAGGAATATATTTAGTTGATTGTAATAGAACATTGATTTGCAGAAACGGGGACGAATTGTATATGGAACTGGTAAAGGAGAAGGGTGATATCTCATGATGCCCCCTTCTTTTTTTGCTCTTGATAACTGCCGCGGATGTATGTCTATGGCCTGCAGGCCATAGCTATGATGCCTCCAATGAGAGGCCTGGCATTCTTATATTTATCACTGCGGGAGGGGCTGAGCCTTGATATAAAGGCCGGAAAGCGCGGTATGAAATTAGACTATAAAATTAAAGCAGAATATGGTAATATATAGATAACTGCTTTTAAGGAGATGTTATGAGAAAGGGATTCTGGAAGCAATTATCATACGAAGATAAATTTGATAGAAAATACGCGTGCTGGGCAGTGAATCATAACGGATGGAGAAAGTGCAAGCGTTTAAACAGGAGAGCTGCCAGACGTGCGCTGAAACGATTGAATGAGGAAAACTATCCAACGTAATGTGGCATGGCGGGAAGTGGTTTTTAGTGATGGGAAGGGAGTGACAGGAGATGGCAGATATAAAATATGATATTATAAAAGAAATTGGCGTGTTATCCGAAAATGCAAAAGGATGGCGGAAGGAGCTGAACCTGATTAGCTGGAACGGAGGCGCAGCGAAATACGATATCCGTGATTGGGCGCCGGACCATGAGAAGATGGGGAAAGGGACTACTCTGACAGAGGAGGAAATGGAGAATCTGAAAGAGATACTGGGACTGATAGAAACGGTAACAGAAGCGTTTGTCTGACAGGAATCAGTAAGGAGGAAAGCCATGCTGGAAAGATGGAAAAAACAGTTGTTTTCAGAGGACGGGATGAAAGTAGTCAATGTTTTGTTTATTCTTTTGTATCTGGTCAGAAATCCCCTTTTTACCATATGCGCCTATACTGTATGGTTTGTATATTTGGTATATTCTGTCAGGCATACAAAGAGTAAGGGCATGAAGATATTTTATTCTGTATTAAGTATGCTTGCAATGGCAACCGTACTGCTCAATGCTTATTTTACCATCTTATAGCCAGGAGCTATGAGAAAAGAAATAAGAGAACTGGTGAAAAAAACGAATGCCTGAAAGGAATATTTTGTGAAAACATATAAAATTTACCAAGTGGATTCATTTACCAGAGACAGGTTTCATGGTAATCCGGCCGGGGTTGTTCCTGATGCAAAGGGGCTTACCGATGAGCAGATGCTGAGGATTGCAAGAGAATTAAATAATTCGGAAACAGCTTTTATGTTTGAAACAGATTCTCCGGATTATAATATAGAAGTACGTTTTTTTACACCCACAACAGAAGTTCCCATATGCGGCCATGCCACAATAGCGGCCCATTATGTCAGGGCCAAAGAGAGAAATATGGAAGGCGGAACGGTCGTTCAAAAAACAAAAGCAGGAATACTGCCCGTAGAGGTTGTCCGCACCCTAAGTGACTACTCAATCACAATGACCCAGGGAACGCCTGCGGTGTCTGCGCCCTTTGGGGATGCTGTAAGAGAACGGATTGCGGACGCTCTGGGAATTGCTCATGAGGAGCTATGCAGGGAATATCCCGTTGCTGTTGCTTCCACCGGGCATTCCAAGGTTATGGTTCCCCTTTATTCAAATGAGCTGCTTCATGGACTGCGGCCGGATTTGCAGAAGCTGACAAAGATTAGTAAGCAAATTGAATGTAACGGATACTATGTCTTTACACTCAATCCGCAGAATAAAATTTTGGTCCATGGAAGGATGTTTGCTCCGGCTATCGGAATTGCGGAAGACCCTGTAACAGGAAACGCAAACGGTCCCCTGGGCGCATATCTGGTGCATTTTAATATTTTACAGGAGGAAGATGCCCCATGCTTTGACTTTGATATTTTACAGGGAGAAGCGATTAAACGCGATGGAACAATGCACGTTCATGTTGAAAAAGAGCACGGAGCGCCGAAGCTGGTTCAAATTACAGGGAATGCTGTCATTGCTTTTTCAACGGAGATTACTATTTGAGCATATGATGAAGAGCTGAATTTCCTTTTATTTGGTAGATTCAGCTCTGTTTTATTGGGACTATGCGCATAGGGCATTTTTTGCCATGGCATTTATGACTTCTGTGTATCTGTATTTTCCGGTGGGCAGCACAGCGCCTGGTGTGCTGCGATGGTGGCTAACGTATCCCCCAATTGCATGAATATGGAACTGATAAGGGCAATTTCTTCCGGGCTCTTACCTTCTGCAATGCAGCAGGCGAGCGTGGATACAGAAAGGGCAAGTTCGCAGGATTGCAAGACAAATCACCTCCTTGTAGTCATTTGATAGGCCGGCATCCGAAAGGAGAATTCCGGTATGCCTGTTGCATAGGGAGCAATCTCATATTGCTGATAATATATGACAATATATCCGGGCCGCAGAAAGAAATGATTTTGATTGAACTTATTTCTCAGAAGATAGGGGTAATCTTCAAAATAAGAACCAGGGGATTCCTTTAAGCGTTCTGCGATTTGCCGTTCCACAGACGTTTGGAGTCCGTTCAGGGCTGCGGGAGTAAGGGCGGAGATATCGTCCAGATGTAACTGTTTGCCGGTACTGAAATCCCATGTGTCTGAAATCCGTTCCAGTTCCTGATGGGCGCCTCCCATGTAAGTGTAGGTATCCATATAAAGACTTGTAATACAGCCGGAATTATAGGTTATCTGATAATTCATATCCAGGGTATAGCGGTTGAAGGGCGGATGATTGGATGTAATATATCTGGCACTTTCAACCGCCTGAGGGTAGAGGACGGTACGGCAATACTGTTCTGTATTCTCTGCAAGCTGCATATAATAGATGTTTGCTGTTTGGGCAGCTGATAAAACACAGGTGGTTGAGAAGGATGGATAGGCAATATGATAGGTAAATACCGGTATGTTCCCATAAAGCATGGTGTCGTTCAGGATTTTTTCTGTGATTGTCTGCACATTGATTTCCGATTTAAGTAGTTTGTAATAGTATATTCATATAGATTCCTGACATGACAGTGTTAAATGGAAAGCACAGTATGCGCATCGGAATGGTCGTTTTGCATAAACAAGGGCCATGTGGGCAATAAAATCTATAGTGGCTTTACAGACTGAATTTTGGTATAATATAGTAAGTTTATTATAAAAATCTTATGCTCTATAAAAATATGTGAGTTTGGAAACGTAATGGAGGTAGTACGATTGTCTACAAATTATTATATTTTTAACCGGAAAAAACGGGAAGAAATCCAGGAATTTAACAGGTTTTGGGAAGAAATATTTATTCCAGGAATAAAACAGCAGATAGAAGATCATTGCAGTAAGCAGAATGGAGCTTATGTCAACACGGATTTTGGAAATGAAATAATCGGAGAAAAAATATCCGGGATTTCGGGCGCGCCAGGTAAATCCGAGAGCTATGAAACCGTTATAGGTGTGTCTCACTGGAATGGAAAGCGGAACCTGTTCCAATGGGAAGGTTCCTATGTTGAGGAACATATCATCCGTGATGAGTCCAGTCTGGTGGAGTTTTTTAACAGTAAGATGAATCAGCAGCAATACAGTATCGTGGATGAATTTGACAAAGAGTATACACTTGAGGCGTTCTTAAATGCCATAAAATATGGAGGGGATGAATCAGTTTCCTGATGATATAAATCATATGTTTTGCATTTATGCGGATACGTGAAAGGCGGGTCCGCATTTTATCATTTCAGGCACGGAAACCAGGCAGGAAATTTGATTGGTGAAATAATACGCAGAAACAAATATCAGAAAACAAATGTTCGGATTCTGTTTGACAATATCAGCTGTGTTTGGTATACTTTGTGTATCGAACAAATGTTTGGAGGCGCGTGATGTCAATAAGCAGAAACTATGCAGTCAGATGTCCTGAATGTGGTTGTATCATACCATTTGAATTATATGACAGTATTACATCATCCTTGGATCCGGGGCTTAGGCAGCAGATTCTGGACGGTCAGTTTGAAACAGTAGTATGCCCTGATTGCAGGGCTGTGTCATACATACAGTATGATATTTTATATCACGATCCTGCCAGAAGGTTTATGGTATGTGTGGGAACGGATTATTCGGATGTGTTTCAGCAGTCTGATTGTCCGAAAGATTACAAGCTGAGATATGTGGATGATTATAAGCAGCTGGCCGAGAAGATACGGATTTTTGAGGCAGGGCTGAATGATAGAATTATGGAAATAACAAAGGAGTCCATGCGCCATATGGCAAAGAGAAACCTGGAGTTATACTATGCAGGCAGCAGGAGAAAGCTTATGTACTTTATTGTTCCGGGACATGAGCGGTATGTAGCTGTATCACAGGGCCTGTATACCTTGGCCGGAAAATATTATGATAAGATTCCTGTAGAGAAAGAATTTGGATTCCTGCGGATTAACCGGAAGTATGCGGAGGCATTGAAAACAGTAGCGGTATGATGATATAATCAGAGTATCAGGACAATTTGAAAAGGAGGGTATGTGATGGAACGTAAAGTGATAAAGATTTTTGGGGCCCAGGACAATATACAGGCAGAGATGATTCTGGAGACATTGGGCAACAATCAGATACCGGCTTACAAGAAGGGTGTGGGTTCCAGCGATATCATGAATATATATGGAGGCAATTCCCTGTACGGAGAGGATATATATGTTGCGGAAGAGGATGCGCAGAAGGCAATGGAAGTATTGGAGGGGATGGGGCTGACGGAGGAACGCTGAACATGGTGACTGATACTATCCATCTATTGCCAGAAACATAGATTTGTGATAGAATCCTTATGGGATAAAATCACGATATGCACTGCAGCAGGCAGGGCGGAATGGAGAAAACGAATGAAAGCATTTGATTGCGTTAACAAGCAGGAAGTTGAAGTTACTAAGGAAGGTTTGATTGACTTCATGAAAAAGGACCGCCAGATTGATATGAAGTTTGCGGAGAAGAGAACAGACGATATGGGATATCTGACCTGGGATGCCGAGAACTGGACATGCGTGGACGGACAGAACAAGTTCATGCGTTGTTATTCGCTGGAGGGCCGTGTGCTGAGGGATTCCACCAGCCATAATATTTATGATATGGAAAATGACTTTTTCCCGGAGCAGGCCATGGAGATTCAGATTAACTAAGTATCAAAAAAAGACAGTTCGGCTGTCTTTTTTTTATGGCTCTTTGTCAATAGTTGGGGTGGGATTTGTTAAAATCCCGCCCCAATTCTATGAAAAGGGCCCTTTTTATGTTTAGTTCCAGGTTTTACTGATTTTGGGCATGCCAAATAAGCCTCCGCATTACCGACCTTTTTATCCTATGATGTACAGTGAAGTATCCGGGTTCGGAACCGTTTGAAATTCCGGATTCCGTAGCTGCTCCGTTTTAATACCTTTATCTTGTTGTTAAATCCTTCTGTGGGACCATTTGTCAACCCGTATTTAAAGGCATTCAGAATTTCTTTTCGCCAGGCCCTGTAGGTCTTAGCACAGGCCTCAAATTCCTTGATCCCACAGCTCTGTGCATTCGCAATCCAGTCATCAAATTCCCTCTGCTGCTGACGATACGCTTCCATCTGGCAGATATCATAAAACCACTCTTTCATGCGGTGTGCCAGACGCAGATCCTCGCTATAGTGAAGCATTAAATCACAGGCCTGTTTGTTCTCATCTTTCAGCTTTTTATAGCGGGTCAGAATGAGTTTCCGGCTGCGTTTATAATACTTACGCAGAGAAACCGGCATGGAGCGCTGCAGCCGTTTGCGTACATTTTCAATCGCCCATGTCATCTGCCGGATGAAATGATATTTATCCACGATGATTGTAGCGTTTGGAAAGAAGGTCTGTGCAAGTTCGGTGTAGGGGCGCCACATATCGCAGACGAAGAACTTTACCTTCAGGCGTTCTTTCCTGGGAATGTTCCGCCAATAATCAGCCAGATGGCTCTGGGTCCGATCCGGGAGAATGTCGAGGATCCGGCGCTTTTTCGGATCAACCAGAATGCACTGATATTTACCGGTAGAAGCATTGCCTTTGAATTCGTCAATGGAAAGCGCTTGTGGAAGCTGGTCAGGCGGAGGATAGCAAATCGTGTCCAGAAGGCGGCAGACCGTCTGGACGGAAACACCGGTAAGCTCTGCAATCTGTTTTAAGGAAAAGGTCTGCCGGAGCAGGGAGACAATGTAAAATGCCAGTCTGCGGGTCCTGCGGTGGTAGCTGGGGAGGAACGAATAGGGTTCCGTGAACCGTTTGCGGCAGTATGGGCAGAGGTAGCGGCGTTTGCGAAGGAGCAGGATTACTTGTTTTCCCAGTAAGGGAATGTCCTGGACTTCTTGTAAACGGTAATCATGAATCCGTTTAGTTTTAGCCCCACAGCAGGGACAAGTCTGTTCTACCGGTTGGGACTGGATGAAAATTTTAATGAAAGAGTCTGCCTGAACCACTTTTTTAATAAAAACACCTTCCAAGTTAAGGAAAGCCTTGGTATAATTAGGGTACATCTATAAGGGGTCACCTCCGTAACATTAAACTTTGGTTGGGATAATGCGTTTAGGAGGCTTCTTATAGATGTATTTTATTACAACGAAAAGAATGTTGGAAGTGTGCTTTTCAGCACACCCCAACATTCAGTATAGAACCTTTTTTATCTGTATTTTTAACCCCATTGCCCTGCCTTTCTTCAGACCGGGATGGGATTTCAACCTGAGATGGGATGTATCTTTTGCTATTCCTGAAAAGAGGAGCAGCCAGCGGGCTGTTCCCGCTGGCTGAGTATTATGAAAAAAAGTTATTAGCATTGACCTTTTACAATGATTAGTATATTCAGAAAATGTGAGCAGTCTGTTGCAAAAGTATGAACGGTTTGTAATAAGTTTATGAATGAAATAAGAATGTACATATTGCACAAAAACAGGACGGGATTATTGAATAAAAAAGCCAATAGACTAAAAATGTTTTAGGGTATATAATTAATTTTGTATTAAATATTGGTGCTATTCACTATGTATATCCTGAGAATTGGCTCAGAGTTTCTACCAACTACCGTAAAGAGTTGACTACATGGCTTTTTGTAGTTGGCTCTTTTTTTGCAGTTAAAGATCTGCTGGCGGAGGGGGGAGAGTGAGGTAAAGCAGCTGGAGACCGGCTACAAGGGATAGCGACGTGAGGAATCTGATCACATTACACAGATTAAAACATGACATGGAGGACATAGCATTGAAACAAGAAACAGGACGTATAGACCGCTTTTTCCAGGTATCTCAGAACCATTCAAGCGTCAGGACGGAAGTGCTTGCGGGAATCACCACATTTATAACCATTGCCTATATTTTAATTTTGAACCCACAGATTTTAGCAGACCCCTACGTCATCATGGGGGATGCCGCCATGGCAGGCAAAATTGCAAATGGCGTATTTATTGGAACATGTATCGGAGCTTTTATCGGAACAATTCTCTGTGCATTGTATGCCAGAGTGCCCTTTGCGCAGGCGCCCGGAATGGGATTGAATGCTTTTTTTGCATACACGGTTGTGTTGGGAATGGGCTATACTTATGGTCAGGCCCTGGTGGTTGTGTTCATTTCAGGCGTATTTTTCATTGTGATAACAGCTATCGGACTGCGTGAGGCAATTATAAGGTCCATACCCGATGCGGTAAAAACGGCCATCACCCCCGGAATCGGTTTGTTTATTACTATCATCGGTCTGAAAAATGCGGGTATAGTCATATCAAATCCAGCAACCCTTGTAAGCCTGGTGGACTTTTCCCAATGGAAAATAGAAGGGGCTGATCTGGCTCTCATGAGCAGCGCTCTGGTTGCACTGGCCGGACTGGTTATCATGGGAATGCTTCATGCCAGAAAAGTCAAGGGTTCAATCCTTCTGGGCATTGTGGCTGCAACACTTATAGGTATACCTCTTGGGGTGACTCATATTTCAAACCTGGATATGAACATCGGAATGAAATTCAGGGATTTTGCAGAGGTATCGTTTATGAAAATGGACTTTGCCGGATTATTTTCAGGAGCCAATATGGTGGAGACCATCTTTACTGTAACCATGCTGGTCATCAGCTTTTCGCTGGTAAATATGTTTGATTCCATCGGCACACTTCTGGGCGCGGCCAAGCAGTCGGGCATGATTGATGAAAATGGCGAGGTGATCCGGATGAAGCAGGCGCTGATGTCAGATGCCATTTCTACGGCTGCCGGTGCCATGGTGGGAACATCCACCGTAACCACAGTGGTGGAATCCAGCGCAGGCATTGCAGCCGGAGGACGGACCGGACTTACAAGCCTGGTAACAGCCCTTATGTTTCTGGGGGCTATTCTGTTTGCGCCCATTGTAAGTATTGTTCCCGCAGCTGCCACTGCACCGGCACTGATTTTTGTGGGTATTTTAATGCTGGGAAATATCAGGGACGTAGATTTTTCTGATATGAGCAACGCGCTTCCCGCTTTCTGCACCATTGTATTCATGCCGTTTACATATTCAATTGCCAATGGCGTTGCATTCGGACTGATTACTTACTGCCTGATGAAGCTTACCACTGGCAGGAGGCAGGATGTGAAGATACTGACCCTGGCCATTTCGGTTGTGTTCGTGGTAAGATATGCATTTATGACATTGGGTTAGCTGGAGCTTGATGGGAAGGAGAAAAAACAGACTACAAAATCAGAGAAAGATATGATAAAATACATATAATTCATGGGCCATATCGTGAATTGGCCCTGAAAAAGGGAGGAGCCAGTGGGATATATCCCACTGGCCGAGTATTATGAAAAAAAGTCTTATAAGCATTAGCTGTTTACAATATAAAGTATATCCACTAATTATGAGCAGTCTGTTACCTAAATGTGAACAGTTTGTAAGTAGTTTGTGACAAAAATCATTCAAAATTCTTACAGGAAAAGACACGTAAACATGCGGGGCAGGAGGAATATAAATGTGGAGCAGATTGAAACAATTTCTGGGAATCATTCCGGATTTTACGGATTCTGAGGAGGTATTCCGTGCCTTGCATGGTGACGTGGTTAAAAGAAATTTTCTTTTTCACATATTCATCATTGTGTTTGAATTTGTGATGGTCATTTCCATATCCATGCGTCCGGGCGGGCCCTTTGCCAAGCCCCGCAGAGTGACATATTTTGTTTTGTATCTGGTCCTTATACTGGCAGCGGCAGGTGTTACATGGCTGGAGACATGGATTGACAGGAAGAGGCAGGCAGTACCGGCAGATTGAGGCCGCCAACCAGATGCTGAGCCAGGAGGCTCTGTCAGAAGCCCTGACAAACCTTGGAAACAGAAACCGCTTTGAGAAAACAATTCAGGCTTTTGAGTTTGATAAGCAGGGATGCGGGACTCTTGGCTGTATTTATATTGATGTAAACGGCCTCCATGAGATTAACAATCACCTGGGGCATCAGGCAGGAGCCCGGATGCTTAAAACCATATCGGACATCTTCCTGGAATATTTTGATTCCCAGGATATTTTTCGCATTGGGGGAGATGAGTTTGTCATTCTGTGTAAAAATATGGGACGCGAGGAGCTGGTGCGCAGGATAGAGCAGGTCTGCAGGAAAACGGAGGAGGCAGGTTTTTCACTCTCCACAGGACTGGAATGGCGGGAGTCGGATCTTAGAATTGAGGACATTGTACAAAAGGCAGAGAGAGCCATGCAGGAGAATAAGAAGGGCTTTTATTCTTCCAAGGGGGGAGAGCGGCAGAGGCGTGAACTGAACCAGCATATGGAACGGCTTATATCTGAGAAAAAGGATGCGGACCGGTTCCTCAGCATACTGGCTCCTGTGTTTGAGGGTGTGTTTTTTGTGAATCTGGAGACGGATACAGTGCGGCAAATCTTCATACCTTCCTATTTCCAGGAAATGCTGAAGGAATGTGGTGACAAATACAGCAGGGCCCTGCTGCTGTATGCAGATAGAATGGTGGAACCCCAATACGCTTCGTTATTTGAGCTCTGCTGTGATTACAGCCGTCTTGAAGCCATGCTGGAGGGAGAGGAGATACCTGATTTTACTTACCGGAAAAAGGATGGGAGCCAGCTGAGGCTGAGAATCCTCAAATTCTATCATTATGACAGCACGGGTAAGGAAACCTTATGGATTTTTTCTGATATAGAAATCATTTATATTGAATCATGATGGTTTTATGAATATGGTTTTATGAAAATACAGGGGCGCTGCAGCGGTCATTCTTGGCCTGCTGCAGCGCCCCGAAATATTACTCAGTCCATGGTTAATAAGTTAGAACGAAGATGTCTGAAGGCGGAAATTGGAGCCTGAACGAATCAAGGCAACTGTATAGTCCTGATTCTGCCGGAAGCTCATCCAGGTATCTACCAGAGGTGAACGCATGTCGTTCCCCTGGTAGACTGTAATACGATAGCGTCCGGGAATCACATTGTATATGCGGGAGTACTGCAAATAGTTCAGATTGGATACCACCAGGCGGTTGTTCACGTAAATCTGAATCGGTCCGGGGACAGATGCATTGTAGAATCTGACGCGGGCAGGAGAGAGGGGGAGAACGATGCCTGGCAGGATTGTACCCCAGTTCCAGGACCAGTCGGGCCGTACGGGAGGAACAGGCCTGGGAGGGATGGGTCTGGGAGGAGTGGGCCTGGGAGGAATGGGCCTGGGAGGAACCGGTCTGTTAGGCCATCCCGGTCTGTCGGGAATGGGGCGCCCGGGTCTGTCTGGAAGCGGAGGAACCGGTCTGTCGGGACGTCCGGGCCTGTCGGGTATAGGAGGGACCGGCCTGTCGGGCCGTACGGGTCTGTCGGGAATAGGGCGTCCGGGCCTGTCAGGAAGCGGGGCAACCGGCCTGTCGGGCATAGGGCGCCTGGGCATTGCCTGCATGGGACTGGCATCCCTGTCCTGCATGCCAAAATCATTCTCCTGGTCTGACCAGTCGCTTCCATCCTCCGGAAGAGGAAGAATGGGAGTGGTTTCCTGGGAGTTCAGCCATTCATCGGAGCCGTAAGGCTCTGAATCATATTCGGAATATTCAGCGGCTGAATTAAAGTCATCCTCTGTTGTGGATGGATAAAAATTATCGTTATACATAAGGTAACCTTTCATAAATATGCTTTGTCATATCTTATGCGCAGAAAAAGATTATGTGCGGGAAGGCTTGATTTTCGGAATACAAAGACATATTTCGCCATCAACCGGCAGGAGCGGCGCAAAATGCACAAAATAAAGTTTTCTTCTGGCAAAACTTTGGGCAGACTTTTTTATGACCCTATGCTATTATAATAGACGTAACCCCCCCCAATACATTATATAGTTTTTGCTACACCCCATAAGAAACGAAATACCTTCTCCTAAAATGACCAGTTCCCCGACTGGTCATTTTACTTTTATCTGAAGCTGCAAATTCTCGCGGTTTTATCTGGTTGTCACGGAAATGAATCCCCATTCTCAATTAAAAGTGCACAAAATTAAGTACGTAATTTTGAATAATATACACGAAATAAAGGACGGATCAAAAAAACAGTTGACTTTAAAGTTTGCGGGACTTACAATGTGTCCATGAAATGAATACGTATAATTAACAAAAAATTAACGGAAAAAGGAGGAAAAATTAGAAGAAATGACAAAACCATGGCAAAAACTTGGGGACAATGTAAAAAATGACAACAAATGACAAGAATAGATATCCTTAAAACCATGTTAATCTGTATGTGGTTTTTAAAATGATTCTTTGCATACCAAAGAAATGTATCAAAGTTTATTTTTTTAGGCCAAAACCATTAATACGTATTCATACAAACCGTAAATAAAATAGTAAAAAGGAGAAATAACATGTTAAAGGGAAGAATTGTATCAGGAAAAATAGTGAGCATTTTGCTGGCGGCCACAATGATGGCGGGATGTATCCTGACAGGATGCGGCAGCGCAGAGAGCGGCAGCCTGGAAGCCGCGGACAAAGTGGCAGAAACAGCCAATGCACCTGCCGCCGGAAATGGTGAAGAGGGACCGGGCGGGACTTCTGGAGAACCGGCTGAGGTTTCTGTCATCATTGAAACCTTTGACAATACATTTGCATCTTTTGTGATGAATGCCATGAAAAAATACGAGGAAGAGCATAAGGATAAAATCCACATTACATATTTGGACTCCAAGCAGGATGCCAACACGCAGATCAGCCAGGTGGAGAATCAGATTCTCAACGGCACCCAGGCCATTATCTGCCTGGCAGTGGATGCCAAGCAGTCAGAACCCATTGTGAGGGCTTGCAAGGAGGCGGGGGTGCCCCTTATTGCCTTTAACCGCATATTTGAAAACTGTGACAGTTTTGTGGGTGCGGACGGCGCAGTGGCCGGTTCTCTGCTGGCCCGGTTTACAGGGGAAAAGACAGGAGGAAAAGGCAATGTAGCGATTGTAAACGGAATTATGGGCCAGGAGAACCAGTTTATCAGGCGTGACGCAATTGTAGAAACCTTAGGTGAAATGTATCCGGATATGCAGGTGGTGATTGAAGGCGCCGGCGACTGGAAACGAGACAAAGCGCTTCAGCTTGTAGAGACATGGCTGCAGTCCGGAACAGATATAGATGCAATTCTGTGTCTGAACGATGATATGGCCATGGGTACGCAGCTGGCAGTAGAGCAGGCGGGCAAAAGCGATGATATTATTGTCTGCGGCGTCAACGGGGATCCGGATGGAATCAATGCGGTCAGGGACGGCAAGATTGCTGCCACCGTATTCCAGAATCCCGACCGCCAGGCAGAGGAAGCGCTGGAGGCAGCTTTGCAGTATATTCACGGGGAGAAGCCGGAGAGCAAGATCATGATTCCCTTTGAACTTGTGACAGCGGACAATGTTGATGATTATGTGCAGTATTCCCAGAAGTAGCAAAAATAGAAGAGGGCGCTTGGCAGGCGCCCATCCATTCAGATTTTGGAAACGGACAGAAGGGAGGAAAACAAATGGGCAGTGATACCGGATACATTCTGGAAATGAACCACATAACAAAGGAGTTTCCAGGAGTCAAAGCGTTGAAGGATGTTACCTTTAAGGTGCGCAAAGGGGTGGTGCATGGCCTTATGGGGGAGAATGGGGCAGGTAAATCCACTCTTATGAAAATCCTTCAGGGAATCTATACACCCACATCGGGGACAATGATATTTGATGGAAAACCATTGGAGCTAAAGACAATCTATCATGCCCTGGAAGCGGGGATATCCATGATTCACCAGGAAATGAGCCCAATTCCGGACATGACGGTGGCGGAGAATATCTTTTTGGGAAGAGAACCAAAGAATAAATGGGGATTTGTTGACCACAAACAATTGAATGAGATGACAGCCTGTCTGTTAGGCAGGCTGAGGCTTAAGCTGAGCCCCACCATATTGATGAGGGAACTCAGCGTGGGAAATATGCAGATGGTGGAAATCGCAAAGGCTATATCATTTCATTCCAAGCTGATCATAATGGATGAGCCTACATCTGCAATTGCAGACAAGGAAGTGGAAAGCCTTTTTAACATCATAAGAATGTTGAAGGAAGAGGGCGTGACCATTATTTATATTACACATAAGATGTCGGAAGTGTTTGAGATAACAGATGAGATTTCGGTCCTCAGAGATGGAGAGCTGGTAGGAGGGGACCTGACTGCTGACCTGGATAACAATAAGCTGATTTCTCTCATGGTAGGAAGGGAACTGACGGAAATGTTCCCCAAAGTATATTACGAGCCGGGAGAGGAATTGCTGAGAGTTGAACATTTTTCTGACGGAAAACGGTTCTTTGACGTATCCTTCTGCGTGCATGAGCGGGAAATGTTAGGGTTTACAGGACTGATTGGGTCGGGCAGAAGCGAGCTTTTAGAAGCGGTGTTCGGCCTGCGTCCCCATACGGAGGGCAGGGTATTTATCCGGGGAAAGGAAGTACATATAAGGAATCCGCATGATGCCATCGCCCTTGGCATCGGCCTGCTGACAGAGGACAGAAAGGCCAGCGGATGCTTTCTTCCCCTGGATATCACTGACAATATGATTATGTCGAATCTGGAACTCCAGAAAAAGGGGATGTTTCTGGACTTTAACCGGATTAAGGCCCATACGGAATCCATGCGGGCCAAACTGGCGGTTAAAACACCCTCTATGGAGCAACATATTGAATTGCTTTCAGGCGGCAACCAGCAAAAGGTTCTGATGGGAAGATGGATGATCAATGCCCCCTTGATTCTGATTGTGGATGAGCCTACCAGGGGGATTGATGTAAATGCAAAGGCGGAAATCCACCGCCTGCTAGGTGAAATGAACAAAAACGGCACTGCAGTCATTCTGGTATCCTCGGAGATGCCAGAAGTCCTGGGCATGAGCGACCGCATTGTCATTATGCACGAAGGCCGCAAGGCCGGTGAGATTGGAAGGGAAGACGCCACGCAGGAGCTTCTGATGCAGATTGCATTCGGGGAAGATGAAGGGAGGAAACATTAAAATGGAAAATAAAGAAAGGGCCGCAGCCAGCCGCTTAATCAAAAAATACAGTATTATACTGATACTGATTGCGCTCATGATTGTTCTGACAATGATTAAGCCGCAGTTTATAAAACCGGGAAATCTTGTGAATATGCTGCGCCAGATATCACTGGTAGGGATTCTCACCATGGGCATGATGCTGGTGATACTGATTGGCGATATTGATATTTCGGGAGGACCGCAGATTGCGCTTACATCCGTTATATGCGCTTACTTTGCCAGCAGGGAATGTCCGCTGGTTCTGGCTTTCCTGATGCCTCTGCTGGCAGGATTGTGCTGCGGTCTGGTAAATGGTGTCCTGACCGCGAAAATGAGGATTCCTTCTTTCATCGCTACCCTTGGCATGATGAGCGTGGCAAAGGGCCTGGCTTTGATTGTCTCAAAGGGCCAGCCTATCAGCGGCATACGGCCTGAGATAGAGTGGCTGGGAAGCAAGAAGCTTATGGGAATCCCGGTATTAGTAATTGTATTCATTATATGTGCCGCAGTGGTCAGCATCATGCTGCAAAAGACGGCCTTTGGCAAGAAAATTTATGCACTGGGAGGCAACCAGGAAGCGGCCAGGGTTTGCGGCATTAACGTTGATTTGACCAGAATCAAGGTATTTCTGCTGATGAGTGTGTTTGCCACCATTTCCGGCATCCTGATTACCGGGCGTGTAAGCTCGGGTTCAGCCACCAACGGAATCGAGTATCACATGGATGCCATTGCCTCCACGGTAATCGGAGGCGTCAGCATGACCGGAGGGTCCGGCAATGTGATGGGCGTTGTGGGCGGAGTGCTTATAATGGGCGTTCTGCAAAACGGCCTGGATTTAATGATGGTATCACCGTATTTGCAGCAGATTTTCAAGGGCGCCATTATAGTAATAGCAGTGGTGGCCGACAACATGAAGAACAGAAGGTAGAAGGATAACTTATGAAGGCATTGGTTATGAGGGCGCCGGGGGAATACGGCGTGGAGGATGTAAAAAAGCCGGTTCCCGGCTTTCAGGAAGTACTGGTAAGAATGCATTCCGTGGCAATCTGCGGATCAGATCCGCCCCTTCTGGCGGGAGAGAGCCTGAAGGACGGACTGCCCGCTTACATGCCTTTTATACCGGGCCATGAGGGAGCCGGCGTGGTGGAAACCGTGGGAAGCGGCGTGACTGATTTTAAACCAGGGGATATGGTGGCGGCAGAGGCCCATCTTGGGTGCGGACACTGCGCCAACTGCAGGATGGGGCGGTATAACCTGTGCCTTAATTTCGGTATCAGGGAGCAGGGGCATAAGCAGTATGGATTTACCGCTCAGGGATGCTATGCCCAATACTGTGTCTATCACATACGGGCCGTCCATCATATTCCCGACGGCCTGACCTGTGAACACGGTGCCATGGCAGATACGATGGCCACGGCCCTTCATGGGATTGAATCAGTGGGAATCAGGCCCGGAGGGCTCACGGCCGTCATGGGCTGCGGTCCGGTGGGCATGTCTGCCATGCTTTTGGCAAAGGCAATGGGCAGCCGGGTTATACTGTGCGGCAGGGGAGACAGGCTGGAACGGGGAAAGCAGATGGGCGCGGATGTGGTTCTTGATTATACGGCAGAGGACATTGGAGAGCGGATTCACAGCATAAGCGGCGGAATAGGGGCGGACCAGGTGATTGAGTGCGCCGGAACAGAATTGTCTTTTCGCAATTGCATCGCAGGGGTGAAGCGGGGCGGAAGGATTGCCCTTTTGTCCTCGCCCCGCAAATCCTCTTACGGGATTGACATGAAAGCCATCATGTGGAATGAACTGACCTTGTGCGGCAGCAGAGGAAATCCCAACAGCCACCAACAGGTGATGCAGATGATGAAAATGGGAATTGCAGATCCGCTGCCCATGATAACCCACCGCTTTGCCCTGGAGGATATGAGAGAGGCGGTTGACGTATTTACACAGCGGAGGGATGGATGCATTAAGGCTCTGATACAGCTGTGATATTACTTTGCGGCAGTGGGAGCGCCTTAACAGGCCCCGGCACAGAACGGTTTTTGTTCTATGCCGGGGTGATTTTTGATTTTCTCCATATTTACTAAATTACTATATTAAATTTGTGAGTCTTGCACAAAAAAAGATAATTTAATAAAAAAAAATTGACAAACAGTTTGAGAGCTTTTATAATGAGTGCATAGAAAGTGAATACGTATTAATAAAATAGATGAAAACAAAAGGCAAAAGCAATAAAAAGCATATAGATGTACTGGGGTTTAATTGCGATAATGCCTAATTTTTACCAATAAAATGTATACGTATTCAGAAAACAATCATACATAATAAGCAGCAGAAAATAATGCGGTGTGCGGAGGGAGGATATATACAAACCATATAAAGTGGAAAGAGGTGAAGAAAGATATGATATATCTGGACAACAGCGCCACCACACAGGTTGACAAGGATGTGGCCATGACTGCCTGTGAAGTGATGACTGAGGTTTACGGAAACCCATCATCCCCGTATCTGCTTGGAAGGGATGCGCTGGGGCGGCTGACAGCAGCCAGGCAGCAGGTAGCCCAGGTCATAGGCGCCCCTACCAGGCAGATCTTCTTTACATCAGGAGGTACTGAGGCCAATAACCTGGCCATCAGGGGAAGCGTCCTGGCTGCCCGGGGAGAGGGGAGAAACAAGGGCAGGATAATTACCACTGCCATCGAACATTCTTCTGTCCTGGAATCCTGCAGGTCGCTGGAAGAGGATGGATACGAAGTGGTATTTATCCGGCCCAGGGACGGGAGGATACAGGCGGATGATGTGATTCATGCAGTGAATCAGGATACTCTGCTGGTGTCGGTCATGGCCGTAAATAACGAGACAGGAGAGCGCCTTCCTGTGGAAGAAATTGCCGGGGGTGTGAAACGGAAAAATCCGGATGTCCTGGTGCATTGCGACTGCGTGCAGGGATTCGGAAAGATTCTGTTCAGCTTAAACCGGATAAAGGCTGACATGGTTACCATGAGCTCCCATAAGATTCATGGGCCAAAGGGAAGCGGGGCCATCTATGTGCGGGAAGGCGTAAACGTACGTCCCCTGTGCTTTGGAGGCTCCCAGGAGAGTAAGGTGCGGCCGGGAACCGAGAATGTACCGGGAATCGCAGCCTTCGGCCATGCTTCTTTAAAAGCCCTCCGGGATATACGGGAGAACTGGGAGCATGTAAAGGAACTGAACCTGTACCTGACGGACTGTCTGCGGCAGATGGAGGATGTGGTAATCAATTCCCCTTCGGGGGCGGTTCCTTATGTGCTGAATATATCGGTACTTCCCTTTGCCACGGAGGAGCTGCTTCATGAGATGCGTATGAGGGGTATATATCTGTCGGGCAGCTCGGCCTGCGAAAAGGGGGCCAGGAGCCATGTGATCCGGGCCATGGGCATAGAAGGCCCCAGGGCGGACAGTGTTGTGCGGATCGGCCTGGGAAAAAAGAATACCAGGGAAGAAGTAACTGTATTAGTAGAAACATTAAATGAATTAATAAAGAGAGGGAAATGATTATGAGCAAGATTAATGAAAAGAGTACATTAAATGTAAAGTTGACAGTTAAACCGATTTTATTTACCATGTATCATATACATGCGTATATGGGACCGTGCCGTTACGGTGAGGGATATGCCCTGACAACGGAATCCGACATGGAAGTAACTCAGAAGGAATTCGATATTTTCAAGAAGGAGATGGAGGAAGAAGCGGACCTGCGCAATGTGGAATTCCTGGAGCCGGTGGTTATTTTCTGGAATGAGGATTTCGCGCTTAAGGAGGAACAGATTCAGAAGGCCCTGGAAGACGATGCAAAGACTGATTTCTATTTGATCCGCGGCCTGAGAATTTCTTCCTACTTCGCGGTTGAACTGTCTAAGCGGACAGATAAACCTATCGGCCATACTCCTAATAAATCCGCCATATCCAAATGCGACCATGTGGATATGACTGCCCACCTGTTTGCCGAGGGAAAACCCGGCTATGCATTCCTGGATTTCGAGGAGATGAACCGCACATTTGCAGCCCTGAGAGTAAAGAAGGCTCTGGCCTGCACAAAGATATTCTTCCCCTTAAAGAGCGCTATGCTCACCTTTGGATGTCAGAGTTCTTACCTGAACCTGGAGGATATCACCAGGAAGTTCAAGGTGCGGTTTTCCCATGTGAACTCGGATGAGGTGTTTCAGTGGCTGGACGCACTGACGGATGAGGAGAAGGCAGAGGCAAAAGCGCTGGCCGATAAGCTGGAAAAGGAATCCCAGGGCGTACATATGCCGGCTGAATACATACTCAATGATACGGAGTTTTATGAGACTATTAAGAAAATGATGGCTCATTACGACTGCAATGCATTTACCATCCCCTGCTTCGAGGTCTGCGCCACCAGGGAGCTGAACCGCAGGAGGCTGACCTTCTGCCTGGCCCATTCCCTGTTTAAGGATGAGGGAATCGCCTCTGCCTGCGCCGGCGACGTGGGGTCTGTGCTGACCATCACCATCCTTATGAACATTGCCAGAAAGGCTCCTTACATGGGAAATACCATGGTGTTGGATAAGAATACAAACCAGTGCAGGACTCTTCACGATGTGGCCTGCGCCCAGATGAAGGGTTACGACGAGCCTGCCCTGCCTACGGAATTCGTTTCCTTTACAATGGATTCATGGGGGACCACCATGCGTTATGATTTCTCCAAGGATAACGGGGAAACGCTGACCATGATTAACATGAGTCCGGATATGAAGAAAATTATGGTTGCAAAAGGCACCATCAATGGATGCGACGACTATCTTACACCTGAATGCAAGCACGCGGTGCGCTACACGGTGAAGGACGCAAAACGGTTCCATGAGTGCCAGAAGTTCGTGGGACATCACTTCGCTCTCGTATATGGGGATTACGTGGAGGAGGTAAAGGCATTTGCAAAGGAATGTGATTTAGAGGTACTGGAAGCATAAGCAGCAGAGGGGACGAAGATGGGAGGAGGTATCTTATGGATAGATGGCGCATAAAAGCAGCCATGGGTCTTGTCTGTATTCTGACGGTGAGCGCGTTTGCGCTCACCGGATGCGCCCAGACGGAGAAATCAGATGTGATCACAATCAGGATTGCCCATGACAATAATGTAAACACACCGCTGCACAAGGCATTTTTGAAGTTCAAGGATCTGGTGGAGACAGGGTCTGAGGGGCGTATGGAGGTGGTTATATTCCCGGGTGGACAGATGGGCAGTGTCCAGGATACATTTGAACAGTGCAGGCGCGGGGATATCGAAATGAGCGGCTCCACCACCAGCAACTTTACAAGGGCCATGCCGGAATTCGCCGCATGGGAGAGCTTTTACATGTTTGACGACACGGCCCACGCAAAGCGGGTGTTTGAGAGCGAGGCCGGAAAGAAAATGATGGAGCCCTTAAAACGGATGAACCTTACGGGAATCGGTTATATGGAGCTGGGCTTCCGCAATTTCTCCAACAGCAAGCGTCCCATACAGACTGATGAGGACTTAAAGGGCCTGAAAATCCGCGGCTATAATCCGCTGCAGATTAAGGCGTGGGAGTCGGTGGGAGTCAACACCACCAGCGTCAGCTGGAACGAACTGTTTACGTCCCTCCAGCAGAGACTGATTGACGGTCAGGAATGCGCCACCACCAGCTTCTATACTGAGAAATTTTACGAGGCACAAAAGTACTGGTCCTTGACCAGGCATGTGTTCACGAATTTCCTGTGGTATGCCAATGAGGATTTCATGAACTCCCTGTCGGATTCCGACCGCGCATTTATCATGGAGAGCGCTCAGGAGGCCATTGATTATAATTGGGAACTGGCGGACCAGAGCGAGGAGGAGATACTTAAGCAGCTTGAGGACGCAGGTTTTCCTGTCAACGACGTGGATATCTCTGTCAGGAGACAGCTGGGCGAGAAAATCAACGCGTCCATTAAGGGCGATATTATAGCCAACTGCGGAGAGGATACATATAACATGCTGATGGCTGCCGTGGCGGCTGAGCGGCGGGAGCAGGGGGAGGAGTAAAATGAAAAAAACATTGAGATGGCTGGATGTGAATTTTGAGGCAATCCTCATGGTACTCTTTTTCTCCCTGATGATATTGCTGGTTACTGTGCAGGTGGTGCTGCGGTTTATCTTTAAAACAGGATTTTCCTGGGGCGAGGAAGTGGCCAGGCTGCTGTTTGTATGGATGTCCTTTTCCAGCTTTGGCTATCTGACCAGGGGAAGCCGCCATGTGCGGGTGGGCTTTTTCAGGGAGCTGTTCCCGGTCCGGACCCAGAAAGCCATTCTGATTTTATGCGATGTCCTCTTTCTCGTATTTTCCGCAGGCGGGCTGAGGGCAATGGTGCAGCTTTGTTCTGACGCATGGCGTTTTCAGGATATGCTGACAGCTGTTCCGTGGAACTACAACGCCCTTTATCTGGCCGGAATGCTGGGCTTCTTTATGATGGTGGTGCGCAACATCCAGATCCTGGTGTGGAAATTCCGGCACTGGGGGGATGATCTGGAACGGTTTGTGAACTACGACGGCGATTATTATGAGAACAACCGGATCTGCTTTGAACCCAAGGTAAAGGATGTCCTGGAACTGGCGGAAAAAGAGGCGGCGGAACTGTTGGAGAAGGGGGAATAAAGGCTTATGGTTGCAATCTTATTGTTCGTATCGTTGATTCTGTTTCTGCTGCTTTCCATCCCGATTGGCGTCAGCCTGGGGCTGGCCTCCCTGACCACCATCCGGACCATGGACTGTATCAGCATGACCACCTTTGTACAATCCATGATACAGGGACTGAATTCCTTTCCTCTGATGGCGGTTCCCTTGTTTACATTTGCCGGGGAGGTTATGGGGAAGGGCGGTATTTCCAGGCGCCTTATAGACCTGGCGAGGGTATTCACTGGCCGGTTTACAGGCGGATTGGGCATTGTGACTATTGTCACATCCCTGTTCTTCGCCGCTATCGCGGGCACAGGCTCTGCGGCCGTGGCAGCCATCGGACTTATCATGATTCCGGCCATGGTGAAGAATGGCTATGACAAGGGGTATTCCAGTGCATTGGTGGCAACCGCAGGAACCGTGGGCGTAATCATTCCGCCAAGCGTCTGTATGGTGGTCTATGCCGTAGCGGCAGGCGCCTCCATCAGCGGCCTGTTCATGGCCGGAATCATGCCGGGGCTTCTTATTGGGGCTGGCCTGATTCTGTACTCAGTATTCTATTCAAGAAGGCATGGGTATAAAGGGGAAGATAAGCGGTATACTCCGGGAGAGATATGGCAGATTATACTGAAGGCCATTCCTGGTCTGATGATTCCTGTTATTATCCTGGGCGGTATCTACGGCGGCGTATTCACACCCACCGAGGCAGCGGCCATAGCAGGCGTGTACGGTGTGATTGTGGGACTCTTTATATACAGGGAGATCAAACCGTCGGACCTGATTTATATTATGTACCGTTCCGTGCTGATGTGCGCGCCGGTACTGCTCATCATAGGCATATCCACCGGCTTCGGACGCATCCTGACCATTACCCAGGTGCCGGTCATGATTGCGGATGCCATTCTGGGACTGACCAGCAGCAAGATACTGGTGCTGCTTCTCATCAATGTACTGCTCTTGATTGTGGGAACCTTCATGGAGACCAATGCGGCCATCATTATCCTGACGCCCATCCTGCTTCCGATTGTGACCAGGCTGGGAGTGAATCCCATCCATTTCGGAATCATCGTGGTAATGAACCTGTCCATCGGCTTTATCACTCCGCCTTTGGGAGCCAATCTGTTCATGGCCTGTCAGGTGGGGGAGATATCCTTTGATAAGCTGGCGCGGAAGATATGGCCGTGGATCGTGGTCATGGTGGCGCTTCTGATGCTGGTTACATACATACCACAGATATCCATGGCGCTGCCTGAGGCGATGGGAGTGATTTGACAGCAACAGAACCGGATATGAAACAGCGGCTTTGACAAATCAAAGCCGCCGTTTTTGCGTTGTTTTAATCCGCGCTCATTCATTTAACAGAATAAGGCCATATCTTATGCAGATTCATGCAGGCTATCCGACACGGAGCAGTGAGGCGGAACGCTGCTTAAACAGCGGCGTCTCATGCGGTGCCCCTGGTCTTTAAGGTGCAGGGGAAAAGCGTCAGATTGGTGGATTCCGAGGGCTGCTTCTCTGACAGCAGCAAATCCAATACTCTGTCAATCATGCTGTCCATGGGCTGGACAAAGGAAGTGATGCTGTAGGAGTTGTAGGAAGCCAGCTCTATATCGTCGAAGCCTATGACTGCCACGTCCTCCGGCACCTTCAGATTGTATTCAAACCGGGCGCAGTCCAGGACTCCGGCGCAGACCAGGTCGCTGACACAGAACAGGGCTTTGGGGCATGTTCCTTCCTGCTCCAGAAGCCTTCTGAAACCATCCCTGCCCCCTTCGTAGGTAAACGGGGTGTTGATGACAGAGCAGTCATGAATTCCCCGCTCCTCCAGACGGGACACAAAGCCTCTGCGGCGGTCGTGGCTGGTGGAAGCCTCGTCGTGGCCTCCTATAAAGGCAAAGCTGCGGTAGCCCTTCATGAAAAAGTAATCCGCGCAGTCGCGCCCTGCCTGTACGTTGTCGCAGCAGACAGCCTGGATTCCAGGGGTATTCATATAGCGGTTAAACAGAACCACAGGAACCCCGAAGTCCACGCAGGTATCGGCCAGATCGGATGTCAGGGTCACGGATGTGATCAGGATGCCGTCCACCCTGTACTGCAGGATTTGATGGATTAGGTCCTTCATATGGCCTTCATCGTCCAGATAAAAAAACAGGATCTGCTTGCCCATGGAGCGCAGCCGGATAGAAAGCTTGCTTAAGACCGTTGCGTAGAATGGATTGGTGGTGTTCTGCATAATGACGGCCACAATGTTGGTGCTGTTGGATATAAGACTCCTGGCAATCGCGTCAGGGGCGTATTTTAAGGCGCTGGCAGCGTCCAGAACCCGCTGGCGCGTAGATGGATTCATCTTCGAGGCGGGATTGAAGGCCCTTGATACGGTGGCCTGGGATACGCCGGCCAGCTTTGCCACGTCGATGGAGGTATTGTGGCCGCGCCCATTTGCGCGCTTGCCGGTATTCTGGATGCTGTCGCCAGAATCAGAGCTTTTCATAAGAAAAATCCTCCTTGGTGTGCTGAATATGTGCGGTAACCGCACTGAATATAGTTAACAGTACCATAAATTATGGTTATTTGCAAGGTAACAAAGGGAAAATATGGGTGAATACGATTTATAATGCAGCAGCTGCGTTGTAATTTAAAAAATACCAAATAGAAATTGTTAGAAGTGTACAATAAATGTAATGATAGTTTGAGTAAAATAACTAAAATACTTAAAAAGTTAAAAAATACATTGACGAACAGGCGGCATTGGGAATATAATGAGTTTACAAACAAATGTATACGTATTCAAAAACAGCAAAAAACAAAGTTGTATATTTCGAAAAACAACAGTTTTAATACTTTAAGTTAAAAAAACGGAAGATACAGCTTAAATAAAAAAATAAAATGAATAGGTATACATAATTGGAAAATACAGATAAAAACAAGTAATCAGGAGGAAAAACAGTGGGCAATACAGTATTGATGCGCGGTGAAACCGTGACTGCGTTTACGCAGGAATTATTCCAGAAGGCCGGAATGAGCGAACCAGATGCGAAGTATCATGCAGAATGTCTTGTAAATACCAATTATTGGGGAATTGATTCCCATGGCGTGATTCGGGTTCCGGCTTATTTTAAGAGAATGTTAAATGGGGCCATTAACACCAACCCTCAGATCAAGGTGGTGCGGGGCGAGGGATGCCTTGAGGTCCTGGACGTGGACGCGGCAGCCGGATTCATCGGCGGCAGGGCAGGTATGGAGCGCGCCATGGACCACGCTGCTGTAAGTGGCATAGCGGCTTGCGGCGTCATCAACAGCAACCACTTTGGAGCAGGCGCCCTCTATGCCCGCATGGCGGCTGAGCGGGGCATGATTGGAATTGCCATGACCAATGTAAAACCTCTGATTGTGGCTCCGGGAGCCAGTGTTCCGGTGACAGGAAACAATCCCATTGCCTTCGGCATCCCTACATACGGCGAATTCCCATTTGTGCTGGATATGTCCCTTTCCGTGGTGGCCGGCGGCAAGCTTACCCTGGCAATAAAGAAGAAGGAAAAGATTCCTATGGACTGGGCAACTGATAAGAACGGCCGTCCCACCGATGATCCCCAGGCAGCCTTTGACGGATATCTGCTGCCCATGGGCGGACACAAGGGATTGGGCTTATCCTATGTGGTGGACATATTATCCGGCCTGATAACAGGAGGCGTTTTCTCGAAGGATATGAAGAGCATGTACGCCAATCCCAAGGACCCAAGCCTGACCGGCCATTTCTTTATCGCCATGGATATCTCCAAGATTATATCAAAGGAACAGATGAAGGAGCGCATGGCGCAGTTTAAGGACCAGCTGAAGGCAACGCCCATGTGGCAGGAAGGGGCTCAGATGCTTCTGCCGGGCGAGATTGAGTACCGTAAGGAACAGGAGAGACGTCAGAACGGTCTTCCTATTCCGGTGACCACCTACGAGGAACTGGCAGAGCTTAAGAAGGAATATGACATCCAGGCTCCGCTGACCATAATCCAAGAGTGATTTATCTGAACACATAATATAAGGAGAGGATACAATATGAAACTGGAAAATAAAGTTGCCATTATCACCGGCGGTACAAAGGGAATCGGATATGGAATCGCGGAAGAGTATCTGAAGGAAGGCGCAAAAATCACCATTTGTTCCAGAAACGCCCAAGAGGGCGTGAAGGCGGCAAAAGAGCTGGGAAAGCTGGGAGAGGTGCTGTACCTGCAGGCCGATGTTTCATCTATCGAGGATAACCAGATGCTGGTGGACGAGACAGTAAAGAAGTACGGAAGGCTGGATATTTTTGTGGCCAACGCGGGAATCAATGATCCTGACAAGACCCACTATCTGCACATCACGGAAGAACAGTATGACAGGATTCTGGGCGTCAACCTGAAGGGACTGTTCTTTGGAGGCCAGCTGGCGGCAAGGCAGATGGTAAAGCAGGGGCAGGGCGGAGCCATTGTCAATATTTCTTCTGTGAACGCTTACCTGGCCTTGGACAGCCAGATGTGTTATACCACCAGCAAGGGCGGAGTCAGCCAGCTGACCAAGGTACAGGCTGTGGCTCTCACTCCCTATGACATCAAGGTAAATGCCATCTGTCCGGGTCCCATTGAGAGTGAGCTTATGAGGCGTGTTGGATCGGATGAACAGCTGTTTAACACGGTGATTTCCAGGACGCCCATAGGCAGGATCGGAACTCCTAATGAATGCGGAAGGCTGGCCGTGTTCCTGGCCTGCGATGATTCCAATTTCGTGTACGGACAGTCCATATACATTGACGGCGGCAGAAGCTTCCAGGCATTCCCGGTACCGGGTTACAAGACGGTTACGGATGAACAGTATGAGAAGCTTATGGAGCTGGAGCAAAAGTAGAGGAGGAATAAAAGGTGAAGAAAATGGGGTTGCCGAAAGTCGGCATGATTACCTTTAGCGATGCAAGAGAACATGAGTACAAGGTGCTTTACGAGGAAAAGACAGCAGCCAGGATAAAACGGACCGTTGAATACTTTGCTGACTATGAGATGGAGCTGCATACCTTTGACACCGTGGCACGTTCTCCCCAGGATATTGACCGTCAGACAGATGAGCTTAAGAAGAAGGGGGTGGAAGTATTTATTGCCAATATCCCCTGCTGGACCTGGCCCAACGGAGTGGTCCGGGGAGTGCTGAATATGGGCCTTCCCACCATACTGCTCTCCAATGACGATCCCGGAACCCATGGAACCGTAGGATTCCTGGGCTCAGGAGGAGCGTTAAACCAGATAGGCTACAAACATCTTCGGATACAGCAGGATTTTACGGATGAGCACCCGAATCTGTTTGACACCAAGATGATGCCTTACATACGGGCCGCTGCCGCTGTGAGAAAGCTGCAGGGCAGGATATTCGGCTTTATCGGAGGCCGTTCCCTGGGCATTGACACGGGAAGTTTTGATCCCATGCAGTGGAAGAAACTGTTTCAGATTGACAGCGACCACATTGACCATGAAGAAATCGTCCGCAGGGCTGAGGCGATTGATGAGAGCAGGGTGGAAGCCGTATTCAAGTGGCTGGTGGATTCTGTGGGCTCTGTGAAGTATGACGAAAAGCTGACCGAAGAGCGGTTAAAATATCAGGTGGCCTGTTATCTGGCAACCAAGGATATTATCGCTGACCGCCATCTGGATTTCGGCGCCATCAAATGTATGCCGGACATGACGAATTTCAGGGCGCCCCAGTGCATTTCCACGGCACTGCTCAACGGCGGATACGATGCGGACGGGGAGTTCGACCCATTCCCTATTTCCTGTGAGGCTGATGCGGACGGAGCCCTGACCATGGAGATGTTAAAACTTATCTCCGGGGGAATGCCCACCATGTTCGCGGATGTGAGCCATGTGGGATACAAGGAAAAGCTTATATACCTTCCAAACTGCGGTTCCATGTGCACCTACTATGCGGGCCGGTGCTGCGACGGATGCAGGAACATGAAGAACATCGAGCTGCGCAGGGCAAACAGGCCCTCCGGGGGAGCTGTCACCTTTACCGTGCCGAGCGCGGGCGAGATGACCATGGCAAGGCTTTGCAGGGTGGATGGAAAGTATCAGATGTTTATTATTGAGACAGAGTTTGTGGATCCGTCCAAGGAGATTCTGGATGCCTTTGTGAAAGCAAGAGGCGTGCATCAGCTTCCGGTTGCATTTATGAAAGCGGATTTTGATATTGAGAAATTTGTGGACAGATTCAACTCCAACCACATCAGCGGTGTGGCGGGCCATTATAAAAAGGAACTTATCAATCTGTGCAGTCTGCTGGACATTGAGCCGGTTGTGATACAGTAGAATGTGAGGCGGTGTAAGTGGGACTTTTCTATGAGAGTTTTGATGAACGGTTTTTCGATGTGGTGGATGTGAAACAGGATCTTGCGACGGTCTGTTCCGGCTTTACCTTCATCGAAGGCCCTATATGGAACGATGTTACAGGATGCCTGACCTTTAACGATATCCCGGAGAGCAGGACTTACCGTCTGGAACAGGGCAAAACGGTAAGGCTTTTGCGGGAAGATACACATAAGGCCAATGGAAATGCCTATGACATGGATAGCAACATCATTGTCTGTGAGCATGTGCGAAGCTGCATATCCAGGACCAATGACCAGGGGGAAAACCTGGAAGTGCTGGTAAGCCATTATGGGGATAAGGAGCTTAACAGTCCCAACGATGTGGTGGTCAGAAGCGACGGGGTTATCTTTTTTACGGACCCCAGATTTGGAAGGAATCCGTCCCGGGTGGGACTTGAGAGGCCCCAGGAACTGGATTTCCAGGGTGTGTTCTCCTTTGACCCGGGGACAGGGGAGCTTAAGCTGCTGGCAGATGATTTTGAAAATCCCAACGGCCTGTGCTTTTCCCCGGATGAAGCCTTCCTCTATGTCAATGACTCGCCGAAAAAGCACATCCGTAAGTTCAGGGTGGAAGCGGACGGCACCTTAAGCGGCGGGGCCGTATGGGCAGAGACAACGGGAGAGGGCGCGGGCCTGCCTGACGGAATGAAGACGGACAGCCGGGAAAACGTGTATTGCTGCGCCCAGGGCGGAATTCATATTTTTAATAAAAATGCGGACTATCTGGGAATCATCAAGGTTCCTGAGCAGACCGGCAACTGCGCCTTTGGGGGACCGGACATGGATATTCTTTATCTGGCAGCCTCCACCACGCTCTACAGCTTCCGGATTAAAGGCCGCGCAGATAAAAACGGGAGGAAGATATTAAATGGTCAGGGAAAATAAAGTAAAACAGAAACTGAAAAACGGCGAAGCCGTAATCGGAACCTTTGTAAAGACAGTGGATCCCAGTGTGATTGAAATTCTGGGATGCAGCGGGATGGAGTTCTTTGTTATAGACAGTGAACACGTCTCCTATAACCCGGAAACCATCACGGATTTGGTAAGGGCCTCAGACCTGACGGGAATCGTGCCCATTGTCCGGGTCAGGGAAGCCACGGCGGTGAACATTATGCAGGCCCTGGATACAGGAGCCCTGGGTTATCATGCGCCGAACGTGGATACACCGGAGCAGGCCAGGATTGCGGTGGACGCGGGAAGATATACGCCTCTTGGAAACAGGGGATTTGCGCCCACCCACAGAGCTGCCAATTACGGAATGATGGATAAGCAGGAGTATATTGACAAGGCCAACAAGGAGATTCTGACTATTATCCACTGTGAGACCATGGAATCCCTGGGCAATCTGGACGAGATTCTTAAGTTAGAGGAGCTGGATGTGGTATTTATCGGGCCCATGGACTTGTCCCAGTCCCTGGGAAGGGATGTGATGGGCCAGAGGAAGCACCCAAAGCTTCTGGAAGCCATTGACCAAATCATCGAGAAGGTAAACAAGGCGGGCAAGGCAGTGGGCACTGTGGCGGACAACGCGCAGATGGCAAAGGAACTGATGGAAAAGGGAGTGCGCTATATCCCTATCAGCTCCGATCAGGGCATGATTGGAAATATGGCGAAAAACATTGTAAAAGAGTTTAACCAGTATTCAAAATAATATTAAAATAAAAGGAGATATATTAAAATGAAAAAGCAGACAGAATTCAAATTAGACAAGAGAGATTCCGTATGGTTCCAGGACAATACGGCAGCTGTAAACTGTGCTTACGCAAAGGAAGTGTGTGACATTGCGATTCTTCCAATCGGAGCCATCGAACAGCACGGACCTCACTGCCCATGCGGCAGCGATTCCTTTAACGCCATGGGTATTGCTGAGGCGGTTGCCAGAAAGTCCGGCGCCATGATTCTCGCCTGCCCGATGTACGGCTCCCATCCGGCTCACCACTGGGGCATGCCCGGAACCATCCCGCTGACCTTTGAGACCCATGTGGGCCTTTTGACCGATATCGTCCGCGGCGCTGCCAACGCAGGCTTTAACAAGTTCCTGATTATCTCCGCCCATGGCCAGACCATGTCCATGTTTGAGGCGGTTCATAAGTTAGGTATCGAGGGATACTTTACCATCGGCAGCACCTGGTATGATTTCCTGAGAGACAACAAGAAAACACTGGATACATTTATGTGGCATGCAGATGAGGCGGAGACTTCTGTGGCTCTGTCCCTGTATCCCGACAAGGTACATATGGACCTGGCTGTACCGGGCAAGGCCCACGGCCTCATCGACTCCAAGTGGAAGATCGCGCCAGGCCAGGCAGCAGGTGAAGGCATGCTGTACCACTTCGAGGGAACCTTCTCCCTGATGGAGAAGGATGACCTGGATACAGGTGTAATTGGGGATCCCACCAATGCAAGCAAGGAAAAGGGCGACAAAATCGTGGAGAGATGCGCGGATCTGTACTGCGAACTGCTTGAAGAGGTAAAGACAAAGTATCCATGCGGCGTGAATCCTCTGGGCTTCCGCAATCCTCTGGGTTATAACGGCACCAACAATATCCAGTATGACGCAATGCACGACGAACACGGCAACCTGAAGAAATAACAGCCAGGCAATAAAGCCTGCCGGCAGCTAAACAGACCGGCAGGTAAACAGGCCGGCAGGTAAAAAGGCCGGCAGGTAAAAAGGCCGGCAGGCGAACCATAGATCAAAAACAGACAGGCGGGGTGGATATGAGAGAAATCACCAGATTACCGGCAGGAGAGCTGGAGCAGAAGGCTGAACGGGATGAGGGACGGATTGAACGGCTCCTTGGGGACGCAATCAAAAGGAGCGGCAGGAAGATCGTGGTGCTGGATGACGATCCCACCGGTGTCCAGACCGTTCATGACGTCTCGGTGTATACGGACTGGTCGGAGGAATCCGTGCTGCAGGGCTTTCAGGAGGAAGGGAACCTGTTCTATATTCTTACCAACTCCAGGGGCTTTACAGAGGACGAGACAAAAAAGGCCCACCAGGAGATTGCCGGAAATATAGTAAAGGCTGCCAGGAAAACAGGCCGGGATTTTCTCATTATGAGCCGCGGCGATTCCACACTCAGGGGACATTATCCCCTGGAGACCCAGGTGCTGCGGGATGTACTGAGCCGGGAAGGACAGCAGGAAACAGACGGCGAAGTCATCTGCCCCTTTTTCAAAGAGGGGGGACGCTTTACCATCGGAAACATCCACTATGTCAGATACGGCCGGGAACTGGTGCCTGCGGGGGAGACGGAATTTGCCGCCGACAGGACCTTTGGATATCGTTCTTCCAATCTGGCTGATTATGTGGAGGAGAAGACGAAAGGCGCCTATCCGGCTGGTGAAGTCATCTGCATCGGCCTGGACGACCTAAGACACGGCAGAGTGGATAAGGTGGCTGGACAGCTGATGGAGGTCAGGAACTTTAATAAGGTGATTGTGAACGCTGTGGACTACGGCGACTTAAAGGTCTTTGTCCTGGCTCTCTATGAGGCCATGGGGCAGGGAAAACGGTTCCTGTTCCGGACAGCAGCCTCCCTGGTAAAGGTGATGGGAGGCATCACGGACCAGCCCCTTCTTACCAGGGAGAAGATGGCGCTGCCGGAGAACGGACACGGTGGCGTCATCGTGGTGGGGTCACATACAGCCAAGACCACCAGACAGCTTATGGAGCTTAAAAAGGTACCCGGAATACGGTTCCTGGAATTCAATTCCGACCTGGTGTTAAATGACGCCGCATTCAGGGAAGAGACAGAGCGGACCCTGGAGCTGATTAGCCAGACCATAGCGGAGGGAAAGACGGCTGCGGTCTATACCAGAAGGAAACTGCTGGAATTTAAGGATGACACCAGGGAAGCCGCCCTTATGCGTTCCGTGAAGATATCGGAGGCAGTGCAGTCCCTGGTGGGGAACCTGAAGGTGGTACCCGCTTTTGTGGTAGCAAAAGGAGGCATCACTTCATCTGATGTGGGCACAAAGGCGCTCCGGGTGAAGCGGGCCACGGTAATGGGGCAGATATGTCCCGGCGTGCCGGTCTGGCAGACGGGGAAGGAGAGCCGGTTTCCGCATATTCCATATGTGATATTTCCGGGTAATGTGGGAGAGGATGCGACTCTCAGGGAGGCAGTGGAGATATTGCTGGGGCGATAAGCGGAATAAGATATACATAGTATAATGGAAAATGGGCTGTACCGTATTGTCTGTGACTGCGGTGCCGGCCCTTTTTCGTCTGCCTGCCGTTCAAACCGGGCATTTGTGCCTGCCGTTCAAACCGGACAGCAGATGCCTGGTTATCGCCGGATGCAGGACTCTTGACTTCCTGGGAAATCTGGTCTACTATTAAATGGAATTTCAGATTAGACTTGAGATTAGGAGAGACTGGTTCATGAATAAGAAAGAAGCAAATGAGATCAAAAAATTGTTTACACCTGCAGGCTGCGCCATCACCCGTATCTGCGGCTGCTATGTGGACGCGGAGAAAAATAAAAAGACGGAGCTTAAGGAGGCATTCCTCTCCCTCCAGGAGGAAGAGGCCTTTAAATATTTTACCATATTCAGAAACGCCCTTTCCGGGACCATCGAAAAGAATCTGATTAATATGGAGTTTCCTTTACATACGGAGGCAGAAGGAGGTACCCAGCATTTTCTCTTAAAGCTCAGGGACAGCCAGTTAAAGGATGACGCGATACTGGAGGAGTTCTATGACAAGGTCATTGCGGCATATGACTACGGCGAGAATTACTATATCATCCTTATCCACTGCGCCTACGATATCCCGGCCAAGGCAACGGACGGTACGGAGATGTTTGACGCGTCGGACTATGTATACGAATTCATACAGTGTACCATCTGTCCTGTCAAGCTTTCCAAGGCCGGATTGTGTTACAACAGCCTTACAAATACCATTGAAAACCGCGACAGGGACTGGCTGGTGGAAGCGCCCGTCCAGGGATTTCTGTTCCCTGCCTTTAACGACAGGAATACGGATATCCACAGCCTTTTGTACTATGCCAAGAATCCGGAAGAGCTGCCGGATACCCTGATCGACGAGCTGTTAGGCTGCGTGATTCCCATGTCTGCCAAAAGCCAGAAGGAGACGTTTCAGGCCATTGTGGAGGAGACGCTGGGTGAGAACTGCGATTTTGAGACAGTGAAGAACATCCATGAGAACCTGAGCGAGCTGGTGGAGGAGACAAAGGATGAGCCTGTCCCCCTGACCCTGGACAAGTATCAGGTGAAGAAGCTGTTAGAGACCAACGGCGCCACCCCTGAGAAGCTGGAGGAGTTTGAACAGAGGTATGCGCAAGTGGAGGACGGCCCCGGCACCAGCTTTGTGGCAGCCAATGTGGTCAACACCAGGAGCTTTGAAATCAAGACCCCGGACGTGAGCATCAAGGTATCACCAGATAAGACATATCTGGTGGAGAACCGGATGATTGAGGGACGGCCCTGTATTGTCATAGCCATCAATGAACATGTGGAGATTAACGGAATCACAGTACGCCCCGTGGCTGCGCCGAAAGGGGATGAGGATGAAAATGTACCTTTTTAGGACATGTCTGAACAGACAGGGATAGAGTCAGGAAAACAGAAAAGGCAGATTCAGAAGAGTCTGTCTTAAAAGAGAGTAAGGAATCACCATATGAATTTTGATTGTTTACAGACATTTATCGTTTTATCTCAATGTAAGAATTTTACCCGTGCTTCTGAAATTATGTATGTGGCACAATCCACAATTTCCAATCGAATCCGCCTTTTAGAGGAATATACAAAATGTCAATTGGTAATAAGAAATAAAACGGGAATTGAATTGACAGAGGAAGGAACACTGTTTCTGCAGTATGCAAAACAATTGCTCAACGTAGAAACAGTGGCTTTACGTGAAATACACATGCTGAATGTATACCAGGACCACTTGAATGTTGCATGTGCTCAATGGATTCATGATTGCTGGTTTGCGGATGATATGGTGCGCTACAGCAGAGATTTTCCGGACATAGCGGTGAATATGACTGTGGACCATGGAGAAACTTTGATTTCAATGATGCACACCAGTACGCTGGATTTGGCAATCACTGCCTATAACATAAACACAAATAGTCTGATAAGCCAGCTTTACAAAAAATCAAAGGTTGTCCTTGTGGGAAAAAGGGAGCAGTACTCCTGTTTGCAGAAAGGAATACGGGGGGAAGATTTGTTGAATCTTCCGTTGATATATTCTGATATATGGGACAATTATCTGTCAGATATTTCTGAGCACCTTCTGTTGGATGAAAGGATATACCGTATCCACTGCAATATGCTTGGAAGTGCGAAGAACTTTTGCATAGCAGGCCTGGGCTGCTGTTTCCTGCCGGCTGACCTTGTAAAACACGAGCTGGAGGCAGAGATTTTAGTGGAAATTCCGGTTGGAGAAATATCTGCACGGTATGTAAATTTGTATGTGACATATAACCGCGCCAGACTGGGGTCTGCGGCCATGAGATATTTTTTTGAATTATTTCCTCAGATGATTCCGAAATAGATCCTGCGGTAACTTATGTTCAGACAACAGAATAGGGATAGGATGTAAAGAACCTGCATAAGTAAGTCAGGTTCTTTTCTTATATAGCAAACAATTCGAAAAATAGATTATTTTAATCAATTTAATTCGTTGGACAAATATATAGAGGAGATCTTATAATCTACGTATCAAGTAAAAAATGGTTATTCGAAAGGAGAAAAAATGAGTAGTGTATCAACTAAAAAAGCACCGGCAGCAATTGGGCCATATTCACAGGGGATATCTGCCAATGGGTTTGTATTTGTTTCAGGACAGCTGCCAATCAATCCCTCAACAGGAACCATTGCGGAAGGAAGCATCAAAGACCGCACAATCCAGTCCATGATGAATATTGGGGAAATTTTGAAGGAGGCCGGAAGCGGTCTGGATAAGGTGGTAAAAACCACAATTTTTGTAACAAATCTTGAACTGTTTGGCGAAGTGAATGAGGCATATGGGACATTTTTTGGCGGGAATGCGCCTGCGCGTGCGTGCGTCCAGGTTGCGGCGCTTCCTAAAGGGGCAGATATTGAAATTGAGGCCATTGCAACCGTATAGCAGAGGGGAAATCAATGTATACAGGAAAATCAGTTTGTTTAAAATGTGGGCATGTATTTGAATCAGAACGTATTTATGAAGGCTGTTCTTATTGCAGGACAGAAACCTTTGTTTCCAACATAACACCTGTGTATGAACTCCCAAAAACAGATGGAAAAAAGGCAACATTTTTGAAGATGTTTCCAGGTAACAGCATGGAAACATATCGGGAACTGCTTCCATTTAAAGGAAATCAGCCCTTAGTTGACCTTGGAGTGGGAAACACAGCACTTACGAAGCTGCCGGCAATCGGAAAAGAACTGGGATTGGATCTATATATAAAAGACGAGACGAGAAATCCAACCTGGGGACATAAGGACCGTCTGAATGCAGTCTTGATAAATAAGGCAATGGAGCTGGGGGTGCCTGGCGTTGTGTACGCATCGACCGGAAATAATGGGGCATCCGGAGCAGCATTTGCAGCAAAGGCAGGAATGCCCTGTGTGATTCTGACAGTTAAAGGAGTCAATAAAACCCTGGAAACATTCATGCAGGTGTACGGGGCTAAATTAATTGGTGTAAAAACAGTATCTGAGAGATGGGAAGTACTGAAATATCTGGTAAACCAATGTGGATGGTATCCTGCCACAAATTATGTGGTTCCGATTGTGGGCAGCAATCCATGGGCTATCGAGGGCTATAAGCTGATTGCATATGAACTTTATAAGCAGATGGATGAGCTTCCGGATAAGATTGTTGTTCCCATTTGCTACGGAGATGCTTTGTTCGGAATCATGAAAGGCTTTTCAGAATTAAAGGAGATGGGATTTATTAACCATATTCCCCAGATGGTTTCGGTAGAAGACTATGGTCCGGTGGCCAAGGCATATAATTCCGGATGTGAAATGATTGAACCGGTAGAAGCATGGGATAGCGTGGCATCCTCCATATCCACCAAATGGGGCACATACCATTCACTTTACGCGCTCAGAAAATCAAGGGGATTGGCAATCGCCCTGGAGAAAAATGAGGACTTTTACCAGGCGCAGAGTGAGCTGGCACAAAAGGAAGGCGTTTACTGTGAATCGGCATCTGCGGCCTCGTACGCAGGGCTGAAAGAGCTGGTTGCCGGCGGGAAAATTAAAAAAGGCGAGAAGGTCGTACTTTTAATTACGGCCAGCGGTGTCAAAGACACAAAGGTCACTTCCTCTTATTTGCCTGAATTCCCGGAGAGTATAACAGGATTGGATGGGGCTTTGGATATTTTGGAGAAACAATATCAAATGAAAGTTCGTTGACTTAAGGGATATTAATTATGATGTATACACAGATGGATATAGACCTGGATGTAATTGCTGAAAATTACAAAAAAGTATCTGATAGGCTTCCGGAAGAGACGGGAATTATAGCAGTGGTTAAAGCGGATGCATATGGTTTGGGGGCTGTCCCCATAGCAAAAAAACTGGAGAAAGCCGGTTGTCCCATGTTTGCAGTCACTTTTATGGAAGAAGCTGTAAAGCTGAGAGAGGCTGGAATTAAAGCTCCGATTCTGGTGATGATGCCGGCAGAAAGTAAGGAATTACTAATTGCCGGAAAACATAAGCTCATAATTACAATAACGGATTATGAAATGGCAAAACAGATATCAGATGAACTTGTAAAACAGTCATACAGCCTGCCGGCGCATTTGAAAGTTGATTGCGGACTGAGCCGGATGGGCATTGTACTTAAAGACCGGTTGGAAGAAGCTGCTGAGGAAGCGGCGAAAATACATGCATTACCCAATCTGAACACAGAGGCCGTTTTCTCTCATCTCACGGCAGCCGGTACAGAGGGAGCATACGCGGCACTGGATTTAGCAGAGCAGCAAAGATTCTTTGAACTCATAAAGATGTTAAAGAAAAAGAATATCTCCATAAAGACACATTTAATGAGTTCAGACCCATATATCTGGTATCCTCAAACGCCAGGTGATTACATCCGGGTGGGGTCCATTCTGTATGGTATTTGTCCTGAACGGTATTCCTGCTGCGGCATCAAAAACTGTATGTCAATGAATACATATATTGTGCAGATAAAATGGATACCCAGAGATACGGAAGTCAGCTATGGTCCTTTATATAGGACGGTCAGGAGAACGAAGATTGCCGTTGTACCGGTAGGGTTTGCAGATGGAATCCGGCGTGCCTTATCTAACAAAGGGGAAATGCTGATCCACGGTAAACGGGTACCTATCATAGGAAAGATATGCTGCGATCACACAATCCTGGATGTGACTGATATAGAAGAAGTAAAAGTGGGGGATGAGGTTACGATTTTTGGAAGGAACGGAGAAGAATCACAGACAGCAGGAGATTATGCAGAGCTGTGCAATGCGTCGGCTCCTGAAACAACTGTTATATTTTCAGCTCGTATACCAAGAAATTATCTAAATATGTAGAAGTGAAATGGGGGAAGCAAATGAAAGACAGGAATATAGACAGCAAAAAAAGAAAAATGTCTCTGGTACCTGCAATTATTGTGTTTGTGGTGATTTGCGCGGCGATTGCAGTCCAAAAAGTAATATTTGATGGTGATATGGGAGCCATGTTTTTAATGCTCTGGGTGGTCCTGATTCCGTTTGGAATGTTTTACGGATTTAAGGCATCTGAACTTGAAGACATTGCGGTTAAATTTACGGCCAAATCGCTTCCGGCTGTTTTTATCATGCTGTCCGTCGGGGCATTGATTGGTACATGGATTGCGGCAGGAACAACGCCGGCAGTTATTTATTATGGTATTAAATTCATTAATCCTAAATTTTTTCTCGTAACGGCAATTATTTTATGCTCTATCATATCACTGCTTAGCGGTACCTCCCTTGGCTCTGTAGGAACCGCGGGGGTTGCAATGATGGGCATTGGAAACAGCCTTGGCATTCCGGCGCCTGTCACAGCAGGCGCATGTATCTGCGGCGCTTTTTTTGGCGACAAAATGTCTCCCATGTCAGATACCACCATCTTGGCTTCCTCAATATGCGGAGTCAATATTTTTAAACATATCAGACATATGGTATATGACCAGGTGCCATCCTATTTAATCACATTGATATTCTTTTTTGTGCTGGGATTTAAATATGGAGGAAACATTGATTCGCCGGAAGTAAACGCCATGATGGAAGGTCTTCAGGGAAACTTTAAGCTGGGTATTATGGCATTTTTACCATTACTTGTGACCATTGTTCTGCTGCTTAAGAAGGTATCGGCCACCTTATGTATCATTATCGGGTCGGTTATGGGGATTGCAGTGGCTGTTTTTTATCAGGGAATGGATGTGGCGGCTGCATTCAATACATTTTACAGCGGGTTTACACTTGAAACAGAGAATGAGATGCTGTTTACGCTGCTGAACCGCGGAGGTATTTCAAGCATGTGGAGTCTGGTTGGAGTTACATTGTTTGGATTTACGGTAGCTGGTATGCTGGACCATATGGATGTTCTGAAATGCATCGCAGATTCCACAGTAAAACATATACATGGTACAGCGGGCGTTACCTTCCTGACTATATTGTTTGGATTTGTCGGAAATGCTGTTGCAATGAGCCAAAACTTTGCCATCGTAATGTCCGGAACCCTTATGGCTCCTTTGTATAAGCGGTATAATATGCTTCCAAAAAATTGTTCCCGTGATTTGGAAGCAGGGGGAACATACGGAGCATTATTCATCCCATGGAACACAAATGCATTATTCTGCGCCGGCGCACTGGGTGTATCTGTATTGTCGTTTATTCCATATATTCCGCTGCTTTACATTACGCCGGTTGTAGTCATTATATATTCAATCACTAAATTCCATATTGATAAAATATATGAGGATGAGGATTTTGTGGATGTCAGCGAACGGCTTGAAAAGGACCATGATAAACAGAACGTGATGGGTGAACTTTAGTTAAGGGGCAGGAATATGTCATGTGAGCATATCAATATAACCTGAAAACTGACAGAAGAGTGTTTCAAAGTATACAAAAAAATCCAGACAGAGGCCAGAGACGGCCGCTGTCTGGATTTTTGTATTAAGAAAGATTCCTGTCTGGGCAGTTTTCTGCCCCTGGGCCAGGGCGCTATAACGGCATGATTTTCCTGCCGATACAGTGTCCGGACCGCTGTTTCAGGCATCAGATACGCTCTGCATTATCGCGCATGAATTTGAATTCCGCCACGGAGCGGTCAAAGGTCTGGATGTGGTAGTACAGCCAGTCCCTGACTTTCTCGGAGACCTTTTCCACGAATGCGTCTGTGGGGCCTTCTTCCTCTGTCAGCATCTCATGAAGCTCCTGGACAGTCCTTCTCAGCTCCTCATGCTTTTCCTTGTGCTCTTTGATGCCTGGATAATTTATGGATTCCTGGAGAGCTTCCTCTTCATTAAAATGATACTCGGTATAATCTGCCAGAAAGTTTAACATCCTGGCTGCACCGCTCTGGTTGGAGCGCTCCTCACAGCTCTTTAATAAATCATTGATCTTGCAAATCAGCTCCTTGTGCTGGGTATCAATCATCTCATTGCCTGTTACCAGGTCGTCTGTAAATTCTGCGTACATAGTCCAATACCTCCTGAATGTTTGATATATATAATAAATGTCCGATATATATAATTTAGCACATATAATGAGAAAATACTATGACTTTTGCAACAAGAAGAACAAATTACTGAATTCGTGGAAGAATTCATCAGGATTGAAACCTGTTCAGCTATATCTTCGACTCTCCGAATACACTTAATGTAGGGGTGGTTATACGTGTAAGAAGTTGTCTGGACAAAAAAGTCAATAGTTGATATAATGACCATGTACGCGTGGCAATCATAAGATAATGGGAGGATGAAGATACAGATGAGTCGGACAATTAGTGCAGGTTATGTATATCGTCAATATTCTACCGAAGGTGTTTATATTGCGGATTATAAAAGCTCCAGGGCTGCCCATGAGGCAACAGGAGTTTCCATTGGTTCCATCGCAAGAGCTGCTCATGGTGAACGCAGGACCGGAGGCGGTTATGTCTGGAGAAAAGTACTGGCGGATTCGCCAAAGGAAAGTATTGAGATAGATTTGATTAGTAAAATCGGCAACCATGATAAACGTCCTCTGGTCCAGAAAAATCTGGATGGAGAAATCGTTGGGGAATTCCTTTCCATTGCCCATGCCAGCCGGAGTCTTAAAATCAGCCGGAGAAGCCTTTCATGTGCGCTCAGCGGTGCCCAGAAGACGGCAGGAGGCTACATATGGGAAGAGAAGATGGAAGATGATATGCAGGTTCAGGAGCAGTAAGGCCTCTGCATTATAATAGTTATAGAAGAAACAGGATTAAAAACAGTCCGTGCAGTGGGGACTGTTTTTTTGTTTTGGCAGACAGTATGGCGGTATGTTCGGAAAGTCTGTAAATAAAAGAAAAAAACGCAGAAATTTGATTATATTTGCAAGATATTTCTGGAAATTTGCATGAGTTTATAGTACAATAATGAATAAGAGGGGTTGTATCCCTAAGACAGAGGAGGACGCTGTATGAAACGTGACGATTTGGTTTGGAGTGACCGGAAAAGGAACTGGCTGGGGCTGCCATGGACATTTACTGTATATGGACTGACAGAGGACCGGCTGTTCATTAAGACAGGGGTCCTTAACATACATGAAGATGAGGTGCGCCTGTACCGGATACTGGATCTGTCCCTGAGGAAAACCCTGTGGCAGAGGATGGTGGGATTGGGCACCATCCATGTGGACAGCAGCGATAAGACCATGAAGGCCTTTGACATCAGCAATATAAGAAATTGTGAGGATGTGAAGGAGCAGCTGTCCCGGCTGGTGGAGCAGGAGAGGGATAATAAGAGGGTATCGTCCAGGGAATTCATCGGAGGATACGGGGACGATGAAGACCATGGGTTTGATGAGGAGGACAGTCCTTATTAGAATGTAATCCATGTTATTTTATTATAAGAAAGGGGACTTTGTATGGGGAAAAAACGCAATATCATAGTGGGACAGTCAGGGGGACCTACCTCGGTTATTAATTCCAGCCTGGCAGGGGTCTATAAGACGGCGAAGGAGAGAGGCTTCCACAAAGTATACGGCATGCTCCACGGCATTGAGGGTCTGCTGGATGAGATGTATGTGGATCTGTCCACGCAAATCCATTCAGACATGGATATTGAGCTTCTAAAGAGGACGCCGTCTGCATTCCTGGGTTCCTGCCGTTATAAGCTGCCGGATATCCATGAGAATCCTGCATTTTATGAAAAAATATTTGCCATACTGGATAAGCTGGATATTGAGGTCTTTATCTATATCGGAGGCAATGATTCCATGGATACCATCAAGAAGCTGTCTGATTATGCCATTGTCAAGGGACATGGCCAGAAGTTCCTGGGTGTTCCCAAAACCATTGACAATGACCTGGCCCTTACGGACCATACGCCTGGTTTCGGAAGCGCGGCAAAGTACATAGCCACCTCCACCAAGGAAGTGATCCGGGATGCCATGGGCTTATCCTACCGCCGCAAGACCATTACCATTATGGAGTGCATGGGAAGGAACGCGGGCTGGCTCACCGGCTCCACGGCCCTGGCCAGGACAGAGGACTGCTGCGGACCGGATTTGATTTATCTTCCGGAGATCCCCTTTGACATTGATAAATTCCTTAAAAAATGTAAGGATCTGATTCAGAAGAAGCCGTCCATTGTCATTGCTGTGTCCGAGGGAATCAAGGTGCCGGACGGACGGTATGTATGCCAGCTGTCAGGAGGCAGCGATTACGTGGACGCCTTCGGACACAAGCAGCTGGCCGGGACAGCGGATTACCTGGCAGGTTTCCTGGCAGGTGAGCTGGGGTGCAAGACCAGGTCCGTGGAACTGTCCACCCTGCAGAGGAGCGCTTCCCATGTGGCTTCAAGGGTGGATATCAACGAGGCGTTCATGGTAGGAGGCGCGGCTGTCAAGGCGGCGGACGAGGGGGATACAGGCAAGATGGTGGTCATTGACCGGGTTTCCGACGACCCCTATATGAGCGCAGCCGGCATATATGACGTACACAAGATTGCCAATAATGAGAAGACAGTTCCCAGAAGCTGGGTCAACAAGGATGGAAGTTATGTGACCCAGGAATTTGTCAATTATGTGGAGCCTTTAATCCAGGGAGACTACCAGCCGTTTATGGTAAACGGCCTTCCCCAGCACCTTGTTCTTAAGCGGTAGAAGGCAGAGGGGGCTTATATTTTCTATGAAACAGTTAAAAATCACATAAAAAATACCTGCTGCAACGGAAAAGAATCAGGGCGGTTCCCGGAAAAATGGGGAACTGCCCTTAAGTTTTGATAAAGTAAAAGAGTCCAAAAGGCAAATAATGGGATAATTGCACAACGAAAACTTGTATTTTTTCAAGTACAAGACATGAAAAGAAATTTGACAATTGAATATAATAGTGATATATATATTTCAACCACTTTCAATTGGTATCTGTTGGACGGTTCCTTCCTGTAACCTGACAGGACAGGGATGTCACAAAAAAGGAGTTTTGACTATGAAAGAAAAGAAAATCATGTTACCGACAATGGCTGAGGCAAAGAGGTTCGTTGATGAAGCTACGAAGTGTGACTTTGATATTGATGTATTCTATAATCGTGTAACCATTGATGCAAAGTCCATTCTCGGGGTGCTGAGCCTGGACCTGACCCGGATTCTGACCGTTCAGTTTAACGGTGAGAACCAGGGATTTGAGGAGTATCTGGAAACTATTTCCCCGGAAGCCAATGCAAGCGCTGCCTGATAGGGGCGCGGATTAAGAGGCGGATTGCGAACACCTGTTTGCAATCCGCCTCTTTTTATGGTATGATATCCTATATCATATATGGAGTGGACAGGGGAGGAAGAAAGAGTTGGGGAATCATTCGCAGCCCCAGATACGCATTTCGGTGCGGAACCTGGTGGAGTTTGTAATGAGAAGCGGGGATCTGGACAACCGGAGGACAGCTGGGGCCAAGAAGGAGGCCATGCAGGCTGGCAGCAGACTGCACCGGAAGATTCAGAAACGTATGGGAACCTCCTACCGTTCCGAAGTGATGCTGCGGCATCAGGTACAGGAGGACATGTTTGATATCCTGGTGGAGGGAAGAGCGGACGGAATCATCACCGAGCCTGCCGGAGTCACCATTGATGAGATTAAGTGCATCTATATGGATGTATCCAGGCTGGAAGAACCGGATCCGGTCCACCTGGCACAGGCTCTGTGCTACGGCTGGTTTTACAGCACCCAGAATGAGCTGGAAACCATCGGCATCCAGATTACCTACTGTAACATAGAGACAGAAGAAATCCGCCGGTTTAAGGAGGCCAGGAGCTTTGAGGAGCTGAAGGCATGGTTTGAGGGGCTGATTCATGAGTATGTCAAATGGGCCAGATATCTGTACCACCATGGGATCCGCCGCCAGGAGTGCTTAAAGGAACTGCCTTTTCCTTATCCCTACAGGGAAGGGCAGAAGGAGCTGGCCGGGAATGTGTACCGCTCCATTGCCAGAAAACGCAACCTGTTCATCCAGGCGCCTACCGGGGTGGGAAAGACCCTGTCCACCATCTACCCCAGTCTGAAGGCCATGGGCGAGGGCCACGGAGAGAAGCTGTTTTACCTGACTGCCAAGACCATTACCAGGAGCGTGGCGGAGGAAGCCTTTTCCATTTTAAGGCGGGAGGGGAATCTCTATTTTAATACGGTTACCATCACAGCAAAGGAAAAGCTCTGCGTCATGGAAAAGCCGGACTGCAATCCCCAGGCATGTCCCAGGGCCAAGGGCCACTACGACCGGGTCAATGACGCTGTCTACGAAATCATCCAGGAGGTGGACGGCATCACCAGGGACAAGGTGCTGGAGTATGCCGAAAGATTTAAGATATGTCCCTTTGAATTCTGTCTGGATATCAGCAACTGGGTGGACGGCATCATATGCGATTACAATTATGTCTTTGATCCCAATGTAAAGCTGAAGCGGTATTTTGACCAGGGGGAGCCGGGCCAGGGGTACCTGTTTCTGGTGGATGAGGCCCATAATCTGGTGCCCAGGGCCAGGGAGATGTACAGCGCCAGCCTTATAAAGGAGGATGTGCTTCTGACAAAACGCATTTTAAAGACACAGCCCGGAGCGGCAAAGGTCATTGCCCAGCTGGATAAGTGCAACCAGCGGTTCCTGGAATTAAAGCGTTCCTACGGCGGGGATGAGGGAGAGCGCAGGACCGTGCTGGGGAGCACCTACGAGCTGCTGCCGGATGTGAATGTTCTGGCCCTGAACCTGATGACCATGTTCGGGGAGCTGGAAACCTTTATGAATGAAAACATAGAATTTCCCGATCGGGACCTGGTGCTGGAGTTCTACTTTGCAGTCCGGGATTTTCTGTATGTGTATGACAGGCTGGACGAGAGCTACAGGATATATGACCAGATTCTCGCGGACGGCAGTTTTATGGTAAAGCTGCTGTGCATTAACCCGGCCGTGAACCTGAAGGAGTGCCTGAACAAGGGCGTCAGCACCCTGTTTTTCTCGGCCACCCTGCTACCCATCCAGTACTATAAGGAACTTTTAAGCGGCAGCCAGGAGGAATACGCTGTCTATGCAAAGTCTCCTTTTCCAGAGGAAAACCGCATGGTGCTGGCTGCCAGTGATGTCAGCAGCCGTTACAGCCGCAGGGGGCCTTCCGAGTATGAGAAGATTGTGGACTATATATGCCGGGTGGTGGAGGGAAAAAAAGGAAATTATATGGTATTCTGTCCTTCCTACCAGTATCTCCATGCCATAGAGGATATTCTGGCTGCCAGGGAGGCGTCGGGAGCCCTTTCTTTTATCTGGAACGCCCAGACAAACCATATGACTGAGGAGGACAGAGAGACATTTCTGCATAGCTTTGAGGAGGAGCGGGATTGCTCCATGGCAGCCTTATGCGTCATGGGAGGGATATTTTCGGAGGGAATCGACCTAAAAGAAGAGCGCCTTATCGGCGCTGTGATTATTGGAACCGGTCTGCCCCAGGTGAACACGGAGCAGGAGATTCTAAAGGAATATTTTGATGAACATGGGGAACACGGCTTTGACTACGCATACCAGTATCCGGGTATGAACAAGGTGATGCAGGCAGCCGGCCGGGTCATAAGGACTGTCCATGACAGGGGAATCATCGCCCTGTTAGACGACCGGTTCCTCCGCCCGGAGTACGTGGCCCTGTTCCCAAGGGAATGGGGGACCTACACCGTGGTCAACCGATACAACGTGGACCAGGCTGTGAGGGCGTTTTGGGACGGGGCGGTATAGCCGGCCTTGGCGGTATCCCTGGGGACCATGGCAGACGGCTGTTTCCTATAACATATCCATGAACTGTCTGGCTGCCTGGGATACGGGAAGACTTTCGTTGTAGGCCACCATCATCTGGCGGGAGGGGAGCTGTTCCTTCAAATCCAGGATGAACAGGTCCTCGTCATTTTTAGGGATACAGAAGTCAGGGACAAAGGCAATTCCCAGGCCAATGCGGGCCAGGTCGATGAGCAGGTCGTTGCTGGACAATTCGATTTCCGGCACCAGGTCCAGCTGGCTTTTCTGGAATACCTGATGAAGGAATTCGCTGGTGGTGCTCTTGCGGTCCAGCATCATAATGGGATACCGCAGCAGCTCCTCCAGGGCCAGTTTAGATCCCTTCAGGGGAAATGCGCTGCGGCTGGCCACGAACACATCATGGAATTCATTGATAACCCTGGTATTCATGCTGCCGGCCAGGGCGGAATTAGGATAGTTTGCAATGATGAAGTCGGCCTGCCCGTTTTCCAGGAACCTTGCACATTCAATGGAGGTCTGGTTAATGACCTTGATATGGATGTTTGGAAATTCCTTGTGGAAGCGGTTCAGATAGGGGACCAGGTAGTAACGGCATATGGTGTCGCTGGCTCCGATACGCAGCTGTCCGCCGTTTAGGGTATGGGCCTCCAGCAGCTGGTTCTCTCCCTTTTTTATGAGATTCATGGCAGGTTCAATATGTTTTAACAGAATCTCCCCTTCCGGGGTGAGCTGTACTTTTTTTGTGCTTCGGATGAACAGGGGCTGGTTAAGCTTTTTCTCCAGGACTTTAATGGACTGGCTTACGGCAGACTGGGAGATAAAGAGCTGCTTGGAAGCCTCGGAAAAGCTCAGCGTCACCGCTACATGGTAAAATACCTTATAAAGTTCATAGTTAATATCCATTATTAAGTCCTCCTTATAAACTAAGCATATCTTATCACGATTGCCGGGACTTTGTAAAGAGGGAAACTTGACTTATGGTCTGCCATGGATTATCCTATTAAGGATTATAAAAGGAACATGAAATTCTGGAGAGTTGAAAGGATAGAAGCATGATGGAACACGATTTTTTTGATATGTATTTGGAAGAGATGAGAAGCATTACACCGCTTGAAAGGGATGAAATGGTTTCTGTCCTTGAGGGAACAGCCAGGGGCGACGCAGGGGCCCGCAGCCGCCTGGTGGAGGGCTGCCTGGGGGAAGTGCTGGAGATGGTGAGGGAATACGGGGACAGCGAGCTTCCCTTATCAGATTTGGTCCAGGAGGCCAATACAGCCCTGATGCTGGCCGCCATAGAGTACGATGGCAGCGAACCCTGGAATGAACTTATGACACGCCGGGTAAAGGAAAGCGTGGAGCTGGCCCTGGAGGAGCAGAGAACGGAGAACCAGATTGAGGAAACCATGGCTGCCAGGGTCAATGTGCTTCAGACCGTGTCCCAGGTGCTGGCAAAGGAGCTTGGCAGGGAGGCGACCCTGGAGGAGCTTTCCGCTAAAATGAAGATGAGTGAGGATGAGGTCAGGGACATCATGAAGCTGGCCCTGGATGCGCTGACCGTCAATGGAGAAGGCCAGGCGGCGGCTTCCGGCCAGGATGAGGAAGAAAGCCCAAATCCTGTGAGAAACGGCTGGAATTTGGAGGAAGGCCTGTAGGACGCAGGATGGCAGGAGGTAAAAACAGATGAAACTCTATATCATACGCCATGGACAGACCGACTGGAATGTACAGGGAAGGATACAGGGAAGGCAGGATATCCCGTTAAACGCAGCCGGCCGCAGCCAGGCTCAGATGCTGGCAAAGGGAATGGAGAAACGGCCTGTGACAGCCATTTACTCCAGCCCCCAGCTGCGGGCCATGGAGACTGCAATGGCCCTTGCCGGGAACCAGGGGGTGGAGGTCATACCCCTGCCGGAGCTGGTGGAGATTGGATACGGCGACTGGGAGGGAAGGACTGCTTCGGATATATTGACAAAGGAACGAAAGCTGTATGAAGAATGGTGGCAGCATCCGGCCACGGTGGCGCCTCCCGGCGGAGAGACACTGAACCAGGTGGATGCCAGGTGCAAAAAAGCCTGGGAGCGGATAAAGGGGGAGATAAAAGGGGACACGGCTGTGGTGGCCCACGGGGGAACGCTGGCCCATTTTATTGTCCATCTTCTGGAGGGCCAGCCGGATGCAGCTGAAATTGTTGTGGGAAATGCCAGCATCACCACCATAGAGTATGACCCGGTTACCGGACAGTGCAGTCTGGAAGGGTTAAATGACTGCAGCCATTTATTGTGAAAACATTGACATAATTTTTAGGGGAACAATGTTCAAAACACTTGCGTTCCATGGGGGAATATATTAAAATGAGAGCAGTTTTGTAAGCGCTTACAATTTAAAAGGAGGTATTTCTATGACAGAGGTAAGAGGTAATGTAATCGTAGGGCAGTCCGGCGGCCCCACCGCGGTGATTAATTCCAGCCTGGCCGGCGTGTTTAAGACAGCCAAGGACAGGGGAGCCAGGAAGGTATACGGCATGCTTCATGGCATACAGGGACTTCTGCAGGAGCGGTATGTGGATCTGGAGGAGCACATCAAGTCTGATCTGGATATTGAGCTTTTGAAGAGAACGCCCTCCGCGTATCTGGGTTCCTGCCGTTTCAAGCTGCCGGAGATATGTGACGACCGGGAGATATATGATAAGATATTCTCCATCCTGGACAAGCTGGAGGTGGAATACTTCTTCTATATCGGCGGCAATGATTCCATGGACACCATCAAGAAGCTTTCTGACTATTCCCTGTTAAACGGCAGTAAGATTCGCTTCATGGGCGTGCCCAAGACCATTGACAATGACCTGGCAGCCACGGACCATACCCCGGGATACGGAAGCGCGGCCAAGTATATCGGCGCTATTACAAAAGAGGTTATCCGGGACGGCCTTGTATATGACCAGCAGAACGTGACCATCCTGGAGATCATGGGCCGGAACGCGGGCTGGCTCACAGGGGCTGCTGCCCTGGCAAAGGGAGAGGACTGCGAGGGGCCGGACATGCTGTTCCTTCCCGAGGTAACCTTTGACGTGGATTCCTTTATGAAGAAGGTGGAGGAGCTCCATAAGAAGAAAGCATCGGTGGTGGTGGCTGTATCCGAGGGCGTGAAGCTGGCAGACGGCCGGTATGTGTGCGAGCTGACAGACGGCATTGAGTTTGTGGACGCGTTCGGACATAAGCAGCTTACCGGCACAGCCCGGTTCCTGGCAGAAAAAGTCAACCGGGAAGTGGGATGCAAGACAAGGGCCATTGAGTTCAATTCCCTTCAGCGCTGCGCCTCCCATATCGTGTCAAGGGTGGATATTACGGAAGCCTTCCAGGTAGGCGGTGCTGCCGTGAAGGAGGCATTTGAGGGCGAGACCGGCAAGATGGTTATTCTCAAGAGGGTGTCCGACGATCCTTACGTCTGTGTAACGGATATATACGATGTACATAAGGTGGCCAACGTGGAGAAAAAGGTTCCCAGAGAGTGGATTAATGAGGCGGGGGATTATGTGACCGAGGAATTTGTGAACTATATCCGTCCATTGATTCAGGCGGAGCTGACGCCCATTATGACGGATGGCCTGCCACGGCATTTGTATTATACGGATGTGGAGAGAAAGTAGGGATTAGAAGTCTGAGCTGAAGGGGAATGGGGGAAGAGTACGTTCATGAAGAGGCGGGGGGCAGTGCCTGCGCCGTCCCCCGTCTCTCCGGGGACTGGGGAGTTGGCCGCCGGCAGCCGGGCTGATAGGGAGCGGCTGCCGGCAGCGGAATCATCAGTGGTATAGCTTCTTATGTTCATATACCGGCTCAGACGTTAGCTGGACGCCCAGCTTGCTGAATACCTTAATATCTACGTCGGACAACATGACGGATGTGTGGACCTGGCAGCCCCGGAGTTTCGGAAGCTGTGCCAGGGCTTTTTTTGCGGTTTCATCCGTGGCCGCGCTCATGCTCAGGGCAATGAGTACCTCGTCGGTGTGGAGGCGGGGGTTTTTGCTTCCCATGTATTGGGTCTTTAGGGTCTGGATGGGCTCAATAGCCGATGGGGCAATAAGGTGTATATTGTGGGGGATGTCTCCCAGGACCTTAATGGCGTTTAACAGGAGAGCGGCAGAGGCTCCCAACAGGCTGCTGGTCTTGCCTGTGACAATGGTGCCGTCATTTAATTCCATGGCTGCTGCCGGGCCGCCGGATACCTTGGACCGCTCCAGACAGGGCGCAATCACCGCGCGCATGGTGGAGTCAATTTTTGCCTTATTCATTAAAAGGTTGATTTTATAAACTTCGTCGGAAGTCCCTTCCTCCTTGGCCAGACGGTTGAGGGCATGGTAGTAGCGGCGAATGATTTCCTGTTTGGATGCTTCGCAGCAGGCTTCGTCGTCCATGATGCAGAAGCCGGCCATGTTCACACCCATGTCTGTGGGAGATTTGTAGGGGCTTTCTCCGTATATGCCTTCAAAGATGGCGTTTAATACAGGGAAAATGTCCACATCCCGGTTGTAGTTCACCGTGGTTATGCCGTAGGCTTCCAGGTGGTAGGGGTCTATCATATTCACATCGTTTAAATCAGCGGTGGCTGCCTCGTAGGCTAGGTTTACCGGATGCTTTAAAGGAAGATTCCAGATGGGGAAAGTCTCAAATTTGGCGTAGCCGGCCTTGATGCCGCGTTTGTTCTCATGGTACAGCTGGGAGAGACAGGTGGCCATCTTGCCGCTGCCCGGACCCGGAGCCGTGATGATTACCAGGGGGCGGGTGGTCTCAATGTAATCGTTCTTGCCGTAGCCTTCGTCGCTGACAATGAGGGGCACATTGCTGGGGTAGCCTTCGATACAGTAATGGCGGTATACTTTGATGTCACGGTGCTCCAGCTTGGTTTTGAACTGGTCGGCGCCGCTCTGGCCGCTGTACTGGGTGATGACAACGCTTCCCACATAGAGGCCCTTGTCACGGAACTCCTGTATCAGGCGGAGTACATCCTCGTCGTAAGTGATGCCCAGGTCGTGGCGGACCTTGTTCTTTTCAATGTCAGCCGCATTGATGGCAATGAGGATTTCGGCCTGGTCAGCCATTTGAAGGAGCATACGAAGCTTGCTGTCCGGTGCAAAGCCGGGCAGGACCCTGGAGGCGTGGTAGTCGTCAAAAAGCTTTCCTCCGAATTCCAGATACAGCTTGTCTCCGAATTCCCCAATACGCTGTTTGATGTGTTCTGACTGCATGGTTAGGTATTTTTCATTATCAAATCCGATTTTCATTTCTTCTGTAATCTCCCGGTTTTTTATAATCACATACTTTTTTAGTATAGCACAACTTTCAGGCCTTCGCTACAAGGAGTTTTGAGGGGATTATTTGAATATTTATAAGTGATGAATATATCAATGATTAAATATATTAATTTTACTAATTTATTATTTTTGTGTTATGATAGGAACAGATAAAAGGGCAAGGGTCCTTTTTGTGTTGTGTATTAATGAAAAGGTCATGATGAGAGCAGGAGGTTGCTAAATGAGCGTAAGACGAATATTTGTGGAGAAGAAGCCAGCTTATGCAGTAAAGGCAGGGGAGCTTCGTGAAGAACTGGAAAATTATCTGGGCATCCATAATGTGAAAAATGTGCGGGTTTTAATCCGCTATGATATTGAGAATTTGTCAGAGGAGACCTATAAAAAGGCGCTGGTGACCATTTTCTCAGAACCGCCGGTGGACTTGGTTTACGAGGAAGAATTTACCAGGAATCCGGGAGACCTGGTGTTTTCCGTGGAATATCTGCCGGGACAGTTTGACCAGAGGGCGGATTCGGCAGAGCAGTGCGTGAAGCTTCTGAAGGAGGATGAGGAGCCGGTTATCCGGTCCGCCACCACCTATGTGGTTACGGCGCCCCTGACCGCAGAACAGGAGGAGGCGATCAAGAGCTTCTGCATCAATCCGGTGGACAGCCGTCAGGCGGATGAGGAGAAGCCGGAAACCCTGGTGACGGAATTCGAGGTTCCGGAGGATATACTGTATTTTGATGGATTTGCGGATTCTTCAGAGGAGGAGCTGAAAGCTCTTTACGGCACCCTGAACCTGGCCATGACCTTTAAGGACTTCCTTCATATCCAGAATTATTATAAGAAGGAAGAGCACAGGGATCCGTCTGTGACGGAGATCCGTGTGCTGGATACCTATTGGTCGGATCACTGCCGCCATACCACCTTTTCCACAGAGCTTAAAAATGTAAGCTTTACGGACGGCGATTACAGAGAGCCCATGGAGGAAACCTATAAGCAGTACCTGGCTGACCGGGAAGTGATTTATAAGGGAAGGGACGATAAGTACGTGTGCCTTATGGACCTGGCTCTTATGGCTATGAAGAAGCTGAGGAGCGAGGGAAAGCTTCAGGACATGGAAGTTTCTGATGAAATCAATGCATGTAGCATCGTGGTTCCGGTGGAGATTGACGGTGCGACAGAAGAGTGGCTGGTGAATTTTAAGAATGAGACACACAACCATCCCACAGAGATTGAGCCTTTCGGCGGCGCTGCCACCTGTCTGGGAGGAGCGATCCGCGATCCGCTGTCAGGGCGTACCTATGTGTACCAGGCTATGCGCGTTACCGGCGCGGCCGACCCCACCAGGCCTCTTGGGGAGACGCTTAAAGGCAAGCTGCCCCAGAGAAAGATTGTTAACAGCGCAGCCCAGGGATATTCCTCCTACGGCAACCAGATTGGTCTGGCAACCGGTTATGTGAAGGAGATCTATCATCCCGGCTATGTTGCAAAGAGAATGGAAATCGGCGCTGTTATGGGCGCTGCTCCCAGAAAGGATGTTATCCGCGAGACCTCTGATCCGGGGGATATCATCATTCTTTTGGGCGGGCGTACGGGCCGCGACGGAATCGGCGGCGCTACCGGTTCTTCCAAGGTTCACACCACTTCCTCCATCGAGGTATGCGGGGCTGAGGTACAGAAGGGAAATGCGCCCACAGAGCGCAAGATTCAGAGGATGTTCCGCAGGCCTGAGGTCAGCAGAATCATCAAGAAGTGCAATGACTTCGGCGCAGGCGGCGTATCAGTAGCCATCGGAGAGCTGGCTGCCGGCCTTAAGATTGATTTGGACAAGGTTCCCAAGAAATATGCGGGCCTGGACGGCACGGAGATCGCCATTTCCGAGTCCCAGGAGCGTATGGCAGTGGTGGTGGATCCAAAGGATGTGGACCAGTTCCTTGGGTATGCTGCAGAGGAAAACCTGGAGGCAGTGACCGTGGCAGTGGTGACAGAGGAGCCAAGGCTTAAGATGGACTGGCGCGGCAAGACCATTGTGGATCTGAGCAGGGCTTTCTTGGACACCAATGGGGCACATCAGGAGGCGGACGTGACCCTGGAGGTTCCAGGCCGGGCAGGCAACCTGTTTGATAAGGCAGATGTGGCTGACGTCAGGGAAAAATGGCTGGGCATGCTTTCCGATCTGAACGTGTGCTCCCAGAAGGGGCTGGTGGAGCGTTTTGACGGCTCCATCGGTGCAGGCTCCGTGTTCATGCCTTACGGCGGCAGGTATCAGCTGACCGAGACCCAGGCTATGGTGGCTAAACTTCCCGTGCTGAAGGGACATACAGATACTGTTACCATGATGAGTTACGGCTTTGACCCAAGGCTTTCCAGCTGGAGCCCATACCACGGCGCGGTGTACGCAGTGGTTTCCTCCGTTGCAAAGATCGTGGCGGCCGGCGGCGATTACAGCAGGATTCGTTTCACCTTCCAGGAGTATTTCCGAAGGATGAACGAGAACCCATCCAGGTGGAGCCAGCCCTTCTCCGCACTTCTGGGCGCCTACAGCGCACAGCTGGGCTTTGGCCTGCCCTCCATCGGAGGAAAGGACAGCATGTCAGGCACCTTTGACACGGAGGACGGTGAAATCAATGTTCCGCCGACCCTGGTTTCCTTTGCCGTGGATGTGAACAGCCATAAGAATGTGATTACCCCTGAGTTCAAGCGTCCGGGCAGTAAGATTGTTGTGTTCCGGATTGCAAAGAATCAATATGACCTGCCGGACTACAGCCAGGTTATGGACGGGTATGGAAAGATATTTGAAGATATAAAGGCAGGCCGTATTATATCCGCCTATGCGGTGGAGGGCAATGGCCTTGCAGAGGCAGTGAGCAAGATGGCATTCGGCAATAAGCTGGGTGTGAAGATTGAGCACAATGTGGACCCAAGGGATTTCTTTGCCGCTGCATGGGGCGACATTGTGTGCGAGGTGCCGGATGGAATGGTGGGACAGCTGTCCATATCCTATACCGTCATCGGTGAGGTGACCGACAGAGGTGCATTTGAGTACGGAAACGTGACCATTTCCATGGAAGAGGCATTAGACGCGTGGATGACTCCCCTGGAGGACGTGTTCCCAACTGCCGCAGGCAGGGAGGCAAGAGGAGAAGCGGCTGCGCTGGAAGAGAAGCTGTATCACAGCGGCGCAGTGTATGTGTGCGACCATAAAATCGGACAGCCAACCGTATTTATTCCGGTATTCCCGGGAACCAACTGCGAGTATGACAGCGCCAGGGCCTTTGAGCGGTCGGGAGCAAAGGTGGTTACCAGGGTGCTGCGCAACATGAGCGCCGAAGATATCCGCCAGTCTGTGGACGAATACAGAAGAGAGATTGCAAAGGCCCAGATCGTCATGTTCCCGGGCGGATTCTCAGCAGGCGATGAGCCGGAGGGCTCTGCCAAGTTCTTTGCCACTGTATTCCGCAATGCAGTGATGAAGGAAGAAATTGAGAAGCTTCTGGGCGAGAGAGACGGACTGATGCTGGGCATCTGCAACGGCTTCCAGGCCCTGATTAAGCTGGGCCTCCTGCCGGAGGGTGAAATCAAGGAGCAGGGACCGGAGTCACCTACCCTTGCCATGAATACCATTGGCCGCCATGTCTCCAAGATGGTATATACCAAGGTGGTATCCGATAAATCCCCATGGCTGGCCGGGGCCGGACTGGGCAGCGTATACTGCAATCCGGCATCCCACGGAGAGGGCCGTTTCGTTGCCAATGAATCATGGCTTCACAGGCTCTTTGCCAATGGACAGGTGGCAACCCAGTATGTGGACGACCAGGGCAGATGCACCATGGACGAGTACTGGAATCCCAATGGCTCTTATATGGCCATCGAGGGCATCACCAGCCCCGATGGAAGGATTCTGGGCAAAATGGCCCATTCCGAGCGCCGAGGCGAGGCAGTTGCCATGAATATTTACGGAGAGCAGGATATGAAGATATTTGAGTCTGGAGTGAGGTATTTTGGGTTGTAGATGGTTACGCGGACGTGTATAGGCAGTCGCGTCCGCTGTCCTTTCCACGCCAGGGATAGAAAAAAATCTCTGGCTATTGATATTTCGGAGATTCGGAGAAATATTGTCTGGCTGGGATTGACAATTGCACAGATGCTCCAGCAAAGGCCGCATTTCAAGATGAAATCAAGATAATGCGGCCTTGTATATTGATTGGTATGCCGGTAGATTCGGCATGCCATTTTTCTTTTTTATGAGTAGGATATAAATGATGCAGATGCGAAGATACGTTGTGGGTGAGCGGGATGGGGGCGGGGGAGGCGGAGGCATCTACAGGAGCGTTGGTATCACTTGGGATGCGGGAAACGGCTTTAAGATTCAGGCGTACCCTTGTCTGAGCCTGGGAAATGGATTCCAGGCTGAGCCTATAGCGCGAGTTGGGTCGCCTGAATCTTGCTTAAAGCCGTTTTCCGCGGCCTTAGTGATTCCCGCTCCGCAGCCGGCCTCCGCCTCCCCCGCCCCCATCCCGTTCACGGACGGATGCCCCTTCCCCCTTCTGCATCCCTTAAATCCTCTTCTGATACCCAACCCTCAAATCCCCTGCTTCGCTTCCTTCTGTGAGAATCAGGGTGCCGCAGCGGATGTAGCCGCTTTTAGCCAGGGCGCGCTGCATGGCCTGATTGTCAGGATGGGTGTCAATGCGGATATTGCGGATGCCTGATTGGAGGACATACTGTTCTGCCTCTGAAAACAGCCGGGCAGCCAGGCCCCGGCCTTTCAGGGAGTCCTTCACACATACCCGGTGGAATGCAAAGTAGGGCTCCTGGTTCAGCCAGGCCCCGTCTATGGAGGCATAGCTGGCTTCCGGCCCGGGGACAATGGTAATCATCCCGACCACCTGGCCCATGTCCTCAAGAACATGGAGCTGGGACTGAAGAATGGAAGCCTCCATCACCTGGCGGTTGGGCTCCCCCTTCTGCCATTGATCGATATTCCTTGCTTTAAATGATTCCTTGGCCTGGTCCGACATGGCTACAAGCTGGTCCAGGTCTTCTGTGTCTGCAAAACGATATGTCATAAAAGTCCTCCTGTTATAAGATGAAGCGTTCTAAAACTTGCTGCCGGCGCATTGATACAGTCATATCCAGTATACAGTTGCCGGCCCTCTGCGTCAATAAAAGCAGGGGAATGAAGCGTACTTTTCCTGTGGATGTTCCGGGGCAGGATGGTATTGCATTTTGCCGGACGGCTGATTATAATTGTGATATCATATGATTTCGCACAGAGGAAAGGAGCTTAAGTAAGATGAACACTGCATTGACAAGGGAGAGGGCCTTGGAGGCCCTGAAAAAATATAACAGGGAGCCATTCCACATCCTCCACGCCCTTACCGTGGAAGGAGTGATGCGTTGGTTTGCCCAGGACCAGGGATATGGGGAGGAGACGGATTTCTGGGGAACCGCCGGCCTGCTGCACGACATTGACTTTGAGATGTACCCGGAGCAGCACTGCGTTAAGGCTCCGGAGCTTCTGAAGGAAGCAGGAGCGGAGGATGAGCTGATTCATGCCGTGTGCAGCCATGGGTACGGTCTTGTCTCAGATGTGAAGCCGGAGCACCAGATGGAAAAAATTCTGTTTGCGTCGGACGAGCTTACGGGTCTGATTGGGGCTGCGGCCAGGATGCGTCCGTCCGGGAGCGTAATGGACATGGAGGTGTCCAGCCTTAAGAAGAAGTTTAAGGACAAACGCTTTGCGGCAGGATGTTCCAGGGATGTAATCAGGGAAGGGGCCGAGGAACTGGGCTGGACCCTGGAGGAGCTTATGGATAAGACTATCCAGGCTATGCGCTCCTGTGAGGCCGCCGTCAGCGAGGAGATGAAATTATACGAGGCATAACGCCTTCTTAACTGACCTTTGCTTTGCGATGCCTGCAACTGCCCGTTTATCATTTCGACCCCTTCCTTTGATTTGTAAAGAAAATTTATATATATATTGTAAAAAGACATGTAGCGATATATACTTGAGGGGAAATGTTGTGTGAATTTTCTGGAATAAGCGGTAAGTGCCTGACTACGGGCGTCTGGCTGCTTATGAGAAGGAGGGAATGTAATGGTTGCTATGTATTTTGTAGGAGCAGGTTCGCTGATGGCGCTGGTGTTCGCAGCCTTCATGTTTGTGCGGGTCAGGAGAGAGCCTGGAGGGAACCCGGAGATGCTCCGCATATCCGGAGCCGTACAAAAGGGCGCCAATGCGTATCTGAGACGTCAATACAAAGGTGTGGGAATTTTCTTTGCAGCCGTGTTTGTCATCCTGCTAGTGATGGCATTCTGCGGCTTTTTGAGTTTTTTTACGCCCTTTGCATTCCTGACAGGCGGTTTTTTCTCGGGTCTGTCCGGATTTATCGGCATGCGGACAGCCACCATGGCCAACTGCCGGACCGCCCAGGGAGCGTCCCGGAACTTGAACAAGGGACTGAGGGTGGCATTCTCGGCGGGCTCTGTTATGGGGTTTACCGTGGTGGGCTTGGGCCTTCTGGATTTGACTGTGTGGTATTTCATATTGAACATGGCTTTTGGCGCGCTTCCTGATAGCCAGCGGATTGCCCAGATTACGGCCAACATGCTGACCTTTGGCATGGGCGCTTCCAGCATGGCCCTGTTTGCCAGGGTGGGCGGCGGCATCTTTACCAAGGCGGCTGATGTGGGCGCCGACCTGGTGGGTAAGGTGGAGGCCGGAATCCCTGAGGATGACCCGAGAAACCCGGCTGTCATCGCTGACAATGTGGGTGATAATGTGGGCGATGTGGCTGGTATGGGCGCTGATCTGTACGAGTCCTATGTGGGCTCCATCGTATCCACTGCCGCGCTGGCCGTGGCCGCCGGATACGGGGGAAAGGGCGTGGCTGTTCCCATGATGCTGGCTGCTCTGGGAGTGCTGGCGTCTATCCTGGGAACCTTTTTTGTAAAGACAGAGGAGGACGCGTCACAGAAGAATCTTTTAAAGGCTCTGAGGACGGGAACTTACATCAGCGCGGCGCTGGTGGTGGCGGCGGCCTATGCAGCCATCCGTATTCTGCTTCCGGACCACATGGGTATCTATGCGGCCATACTATCGGGGCTGGCCGCCGGTGTGCTGATTGGAGCTGTCACGGAATACTATACGTCTGATACGTATAATCCCACCAGAAAGCTGGCAGCGTCCAGCCGGACAGGAGGGGCCACAGTCATCATCAGCGGTCTTTCCCTGGGCATGCTGTCCACGGTGGCTCCTGTGGTTATTGTGGGCGTATCGGTCCTGATTAGCTATTACTGCTCAGGCGGCAGTGCTGATTTCAATGCAGGGCTTTACGGTGTGGGCGTGTCCGCAGTGGGCATGCTGTCCACCCTGGGCATTACCCTGGCAACCGATGCTTACGGACCGGTTGCCGATAATGCGGGCGGTATTGCAGAGATGACGCACATGCCGGAGGAGGTGCGTCAGAGAACCGATGCACTGGATTCCCTGGGCAACACCACGGCTGCCACAGGCAAGGGATTTGCCATTGGTTCCGCCGCGCTTACGGCCCTGGCCCTGATAGCGTCCTATATTGATAAGGTGAAGCAGATTGACCCGTCCCTGAGCATGGACCTGTCCATCACCAATCCCACGGTGCTCATTGGCCTTTTTATCGGAGGCATGCTGCCGTTCCTGTTTGCGGCCCTTACCATGGAGGCGGTGGGCGAGGCGGCCCAGTCCATAGTGGTGGAGGTGCGCAGGCAGTTCAGGGAAATAAAGGGACTGATGGAGGGAAAGGCAGAGCCGGACTATGGGGCCTGCGTGGATATGTGTACCATTTCGGCCCAGAGGCTGATGGTTGCCCCGGCCATGGTGGCGGTCATCATACCTGTGGCGGTGGGGCTTCTTCTGGGGCCGGAGGGTGTATCCGGACTGCTGGCAGGCAATACGGTTACAGGGTTTGTGCTGGCTGTTATGATGGCAAATGCCGGAGGAGCCTGGGATAACGCAAAAAAATACATAGAGAGCGGGCAGCTGGGAGGAAAGGGCAGTGAGGAACACAAGGCGGCTGTCATAGGCGATACCGTAGGAGACCCGTTTAAGGACACCTCGGGTCCGTCCATCAACATCCTCATAAAGCTGACCAGTATGGTATCCATTGTGTTTGCCGGGCTTATTGTGGCAGTGCATCTACTGTAAAACCGTGAGACGGCGCATGGACATTCTATGAGAAAAAGTCCGCCATAGAAAAACAAATGTCTCCTGTACGCAAATTTTTTCCTTTAAAAGTATTGACATACATAACAAAGTAAGGTATTATTTGCACTTGTAACGCTATACATATAAAGTGGCATTTATTTTATGAAATACGCTCCATATCCGGCGCATAGAAAGAAACAAGGGAGACAGACAAGATGAAAAAAGTGGTGAAGTTCGGCGGAAGTTCATTGGCCAGTGCAAGACAGTTCAAGAAAGTAGCAGATATCATTAAATCTGATAAGTCCAGAAGATACGTGGTCCCTTCCGCACCAGGCAGGCGAAGCGACAAGGATGAGAAGGTGACAGACCTGCTCTATGCCTGTTACGACGCAGTGGCAGAAGGAAGGTCCTATAAGAAAATCCTGGAAAAGATTAAGAGCAGATATATGGATATCATCGACGGCCTGGATTTGAACCTGAACCTGGACCACGAATTTGACAGGATAGAGGAGAATTTTCTGGCAAAGGCAGGACGGGATTACGCTGCTTCCCGCGGGGAATACCTAAACGGCATCGTGGCAGCCAACTTCCTGGGATTTGAGTTTGTGGATGCGGCGGAGGTCATTTTCTTTGATGAAAACGGAAATTTTGAGTCCGAGCACACCAACCGGGAGCTGTCCGAGCGTCTGGAGCATGTGGAGAAGGCTGTTATCCCTGGTTTTTACGGTTCCAAGCCGGATGGAACCATCAAAACATTTTCCAGAGGCGGTTCCGATGTCACGGGCTCTATCGTGGCCAAGGCCATCCACGCGGATATGTACGAGAACTGGACGGATGTGTCCGGCGTTCTGGTGACAGACCCCAGAATCGTGGAGAATCCGGAAGTTATCGAGACCATTACATACAAGGAACTGAGGGAGCTTTCCTACATGGGAGCCAGCGTCCTTCATGAGGATGCCATTTTCCCGGTGCGCAAGGAGGGCATTCCCATCAATATCAGGAACACCAATCGTCCTGAGGACAAGGGCACTCTTATTGTGGAGAGCACCTGCCGCAAGCCGCGTTACACCATCACCGGAATTGCCGGCAAGAAGGGATTCTGCTCCATCAACATAGAGAAGGCCATGATGAATGCCGAGGTTGGGTTTGGGAGAAAGGTGCTCAGCGTGTTTGAACAGTACGGCATCTCCTTTGAGCACATGCCCTCAGGCATTGATACCATGACTGTCTACGTGCACCAGTCGGAATTTGAGGAGTTTGAGCAGTCTGTCATAGCCGGAATCCACAGGGCTGTGGAGCCGGACACCGTGGAACTGGAGTCGGACCTGGCACTGATTGCAGTGGTGGGACGGGGCATGCGCTCCACCAGAGGAACAGCCGGCCGCATCTTTTCCGCCCTGGCCCATGCAAGGGTCAATGTGAAGATGATCGATCAGGGATCCAGTGAGTGGAACATCATCATCGGTGTGGAGAACGATGATTTTGAGACGGCAATCAGGGCCATCTATGATATATTCGTGATCACGGAACTGTAGGCAGTCTGCTTATGGCATAGTACACAGGAAGCTTCGCGGGGTATGATAGCCCTGCGGGGCTTTTTCTGAGGTGAGCCGGAGCATGCCGCTTCTGCCAGGGCTGCCCCCTGTCCCGGCTGCCCCTGCCCAATTTTTCATTTTATTATAGTTGAAAGTGTGATATACTGGATAAAATAGTAAACAAGAAGAGAAGGAGGGGTCCAAATGCTTGAAAAGATTGATTTAAGTAAAAAAGTTGACAAGAAGACTTACCGCAGGGTCATGGACGAGGCGGAAGAGAAGCTGGGGCTTTTGCAGAGGGAGTGTAAGGATGCAGGCATTCCGGTCATTCTGGTGTTTGAGGGAATGGGAGCCGCCGGCAAGGGAGTACAGATTAACCGGCTCATACAGGCCCTGGATCCCAGGGGCTTTGACGTTTATGCCTGCGACCGCCCCACGGAGGACGAGCAGATGCGGCCCTTCCTGTGGCGCTATTGGACAAAGACGCCTGCAAAGGGCAGGATCGCTGTCTTTGACCGCTCCTGGTACCGCAGTGTCCAGGTGGACCGTTTTGACGGTCTTACGCGGGAGGACAAGCTTGGGGATGCGTACCAGGATATTCTGTCCTTTGAAAAACAGCTGTGTGATGACGGTACTGTCATCATGAAGTTTTTCCTGTATATCGACAAGGATGAGCAGAAGAAACGTTTTAAGAAGCTGGAGGGGTCCAAGGAGACCTCCTGGCGGGTGACGGAGGAGGACTGGAACAGGAATAAGGACTTTGACCGTTATCTGAAGATGAATGAGGAGATGCTGGAGAAAACGGATACAGACTATGCTCCCTGGGTCATCATAGAAGCAGTGGACAAGGATTATGCTGCCCTTAAAATCGTCAGCACGGTTATGGACCGCCTGGAGTATGAGTTGGAGCACCGCAGGCCGGAAGACGAAAAAACGGCGCAAAGGCAGGAATCCAAGACCAGGGAGCGGTTTAAAAACGGCGTGCTGTCCGGAATCGACCTCTCAAAGAGCCTTACGGAGGAGGAGTATAAGACCCGGCTGAAAAAGCTTCAGAAGCGACTGGCAGAGCTTCACAGCGAACTTTACCGCCTCAGAATTCCGGTTGTCATCGGTTTTGAGGGATGGGATGCCGGAGGCAAGGGCGGAGCCATCAAACGTCTGACCAGCAATCTGGATCCCAGGGGCTACAGGGTGAATCCAACAGCGGCTCCCAATGACATTGAGAAGGTCCACCACTATCTGTGGCGGTTCTGGAACAGTGTGCCAAAGGCAGGCCATATCGCCATCTTTGACCGCACCTGGTATGGAAGGGTCATGGTGGAGCGGATTGAAGGATTCTGTTCGGAGGCCGAGTGGAGACGGGCCTACCAGGAAATCAACGAGATGGAATCCCATATGGCCAATGCCGGAGCAGTGGTTCTTAAATTCTGGCTCCACATTGACAAGGATGAGCAGGAGCGCAGATTCAGGGAGCGTCAGGCCAATCCTGCCAAGCAGTGGAAGATTACGGATGAGGACTGGCGCAACCGTGAGAAATGGGACCAGTATGAGGAAGCGGTCAACGAGATGCTCATACGTACTTCCACCACCTACGCCCCATGGATTGTGGTGGAGGGCAATGACAAACGATATGCCAGGGTAAAGGTCCTCCAGACTGTGGTGGATGCCCTGGAAAAGAAAGTAAAGGAAGTAAAGACAGACAAATGAGTGAGACGAACCATGTAATTGTAATTGGCGCAGGGGCGGCCGGTATGCTGGCCGCCATAGCTGCCGCCAGGGAAGGCGCTGCCGTGGAGCTGTGGGAGCAGAACGAAAAGCCGGGCAAAAAGCTGTTTATCACAGGCAAAGGCCGGTGCAATGTGACCAATGCCTGCGATATGGAGGAGCTGCTGGGCTCCGTGGTGAGCAATTCCAAATTCCTGTACAGCAGTTTTTACGGTTTTACAAACCAGGACATGATGGATTTGCTGGAACAGGCAGGGCTTCGCCTGAAGGTGGAGCGGGGAAACCGGGTATTTCCCCAGTCCGACAAGTCGTCAGACGTCATCAGCGCCCTGTCCGCCCTTTTAAGGCAGGCAGGAGTCAGGGTGTGCCTGAATCAGAAGGCGGAGGGACTGGCGGTGGAGGAGGGCGTGTGCAAGGGGGTACGGTGCGGCGGCAGGATACAGACAGCCGACCGTGTTATCGTAGCTACCGGAGGTCTGTCCTATCCCACCACCGGCTCCACCGGGGACGGTCTTAAATGGGCTGCGGACAGCGGCCACAGACTTACGGAGCTTTCACCGGCCCTGGTTCCCTTTGAGGTGAAGGAGACAGAGACGGTCAAGGAGCTGCAGGGCCTTTCCCTTAAAAATATAGAGGCAGCTGTCTATGACGGAAAAAAGGAGCTGTACCGGGAGTTTGGGGAAATGCTGTTCACCCATTTCGGGGTCAGCGGCCCTGTGCTCCTAAGCGCCAGCTCCTTCTGCGCCAAGGCCATAAGGAAGAGGCCTCTGCGCCTGGTGATTGACCTGAAGCCGGCCTTGTCATGGGAGCAGCTGGACGAGCGCATCCTCAGGGATTTTTCCGACAGCAGGAACAAGCAGTTTAAGAATGCCCTGAACCACCTCTATCCGTCAAAGCTGATTCCGGTTATCATTGACCGCAGCAGCGTGGACCCGGATAAGAAGGTGAATGAGATCACCAGGGAGGAACGGCGCGGACTGGCAGAGGCAACCAAGGCCCTGGAGTTTACCCTGACCGGCCTCAGAGGCTATAAGGAAGCTATCATAACCCAGGGCGGCATATCGGTAAAGGACGTAAATCCATCCACCATGGAGTCCAAGAAGATTCAGGGCCTGTATTTTGCAGGGGAGATACTGGATTTAGACGCGGTGACCGGCGGCTTTAACCTTCAGATTGCCTGGTCTACGGGCTGGGCGGCCGGAAAGGCTGCGTCGTCATAGCGCCGGGAACAGCGGAGGCTGCCCGCAGGGCGGAATACATGAGTACCATATAGTTACATGAGTTTAATAAAATCATATGAGTACAATCAATTCACATGAAAACAGGACAGGAGAGAATGCAACACATGGAGTATTTCAATATTGCCATTGATGGTCCGGCCGGCGCCGGCAAAAGCACCATCGCAAAGCTGGCTGCCAAAAGGCTGGGGTTTGTATATGTGGATACGGGAGCCATGTACCGTTCCATGGCCCTGTATTTTATCAGGCAGGGTATATCGCCGGAGGATGAGGAGGCCATAGCCGGGGCCTGCGGCCAGGTGGAGGTTACCATCCGCTATGCGGACGGAGTCCAGCAGGTTATTTTAAACGGAGAGGATGTATCGGGACTGATCCGGTCAGAGGAGGTGGGGCGCATGGCTTCCGCCACCTCTGTGTACAGGCCGGTCAGGGAGAAACTGGTCCAGCTCCAGAAGCAGCTGGCCAGGGAGGCAGATGTAATCATGGACGGCCGGGATATCGGCACCTGCGTGCTGCCGGACGCGCCGGCTAAGATTTATCTGACTGCTTCCGTGGAAATCCGCGCCAGACGCCGGTTCAGGGAACTGGAGGAAAAGGGAACAGCCTGCGATATCAGGGAGATTGAGAAGGACATAGAGGAGAGGGATTACCGGGACATGCACCGGGAGAACTCGCCTTTAAGGCAGGCAGAGGACGCTGTGCTCCTGGATTCCTCCCACATGACCATCGAACAGGTGGTGGACTCCATCATACGCATAGCCAGGGAGCGGGGGTATGAGGGATAACCATGGACAGGAAAGTTACAGTTGCAAAGAGCGCCGGCTTCTGTTTTGGCGTGGAACGGGCAGTGGACCAGGTCTATGAACAGATAGAAGCCGTGAAGAACAAAAAGGCATCCGGCCCCATCTACACCTACGGTCCCATTATCCACAATGAGGAAGTGGTCAGGGATTTGTCGGATAAGGGGGTCATGGTCCTGGAGACAGAGGAGGAGCTGAGGGCCCTTCCAAGAAACCAGGGAACGGTCATCATCCGCTCCCACGGCGTCAGCAGGCATGTTTATGAGATATTGAAGGAGAGGAATGTGGCTGTGGTGGATGCCACCTGTCCCTTTGTAAAGAAAATCCACCGCATTGTTGCGGAGCACAGCGCGGCCGGGGAGGCGGTGGTAATCATCGGAAGCCCGGACCATCCGGAGGTGGAAGGAATTAAGGGATGGGGGAACGAACATACTACGGTTATAATGGATGGGGAGGGGGTAGATAACTACCGTCTGCCCGAGGGCCGAAAGTTATGTATCGTGTCCCAAACGACATTTAATTACAACAAATTTAAAGAATTAGTTGAAAAATTTTTAAAAAAGGGTTATGATAGTAGTGTTTTAAATACGATTTGCAATGCAACACAGGAAAGACAAGTGGAGGCAGCAAGAATTGCTTCGCAGGTGGACGCTATGATTGTGATTGGCGGCAGGCATTCTTCCAACACCCAGAAGCTTTACGAGATATGCCTCAAGGAGTGTAAAGACACCTTTTACATTCAGACACTCGGCGATTTAGATCCTGACAGTGTATCTTCTGTGCGCAGCGTAGGTATTACAGCTGGGGCATCCACCCCAAGAAAAATTATTGAGGAGGTTCATACCAGAATGGCAGAGCAGAGTTTTGCAGAGTTATTAAAGGAAGAGGAAGAATCAACCAAACCAATACGTACAGGAGAGATAGTCACCGGTCAGGTCATCGAAGTCAGCAAAGATGAGATAATACTGAGTATTGCAGGTAATAAGTCCGAGGGAGTTATCACCCGTGACGAATACAGCAACGACAGCAACGTGGATTTGACCACAAAAGTACAGATTGGTGAAGAGATGGAGGCCAAGGTCATTAAGCTTAATGACGGCGTAGGCATGGTTTCCTTATCCTATAAGCGTATGGCAGCTGACAGAGGCAATAAGCGTCTGGAAGAGGCATTTGAGAACCAGGAGGTTCTGACAGCAAAGGTAGCACAGGTATTAGACGGCGGTTTAAGCGTTGAGGTTGAGGGCGCAAGGGTATTTATCCCGGCCAGCCTTGTATCTGACAGCTATGAGAAGGACCTGTCCAAGTATGCAGGACAGGATATTGATTTTGTTATCACAGAATTCAATCCTAAGAGAAGAAGAATCATCGGCGACAGGAAACAGCTTCTGGTTGCACAGAAGGCGAAGCTGAAAGAAGAACTGTTCGCAAGAATCCAGCCAGGCGATACCGTTGACGGAACCGTTAAGAACGTAACCGACTTCGGCGCATTCATTGATTTGGGCGGTGCAGACGGACTTCTTCATATTTCCGAGATGAGCTGGGGCCGTGTTGAGAATCCTAAGAAGGTATTCAAGGCAGGGGATCAGGTAAGGGTACTGATTAAGGATATCCAGGGAGAGAAAATTGCCCTGAGCCTTAAGTTCCCGGAGGCTAATCCATGGGTCAACGCAGCTGACAAGTATGCGGTTGGCAACGTGGTATACGGCCGTGTGGCACGTATGACTGATTTCGGCGCGTTTGTTGAGCTGGAGCCAGGTGTGGACGCACTGCTTCATGTTTCTCAGATTTCCAGGGAGCATGTTGAAAAGCCTGCTGATGTTTTAAGAATTGGCCAGGAGATTGAGGCAAGAGTGGTAGACTTTAACGAGGCTGACCACAAGATCAGCTTAAGCATCAAGGCTATGCTGGCACCTGCTGCACAGGATGCGGATGTGGCTGACGTGGACATTGATGCCATGTCACAGTACACAGAAGAATAAGATTTGAATTCATGAGGACTGGTTATGGGCTTTGGCCCATAACCGGTTTTTTTGCTTAAATGCTGTTTGTCTCCAGAACGGCTTGTGAGGATGCATGGTTCCGTGCTATACTGGAACAAAAAAGAAAAGCGCTGGTCTGGCAGGCCGGAGCGTCTATTTCATGGCTGGGTTCAGAAGCAGGGATGCCTCGAATATTCCGTTGCTGTAATCGAATTTCAGTATGCCGTGATACCGTTCCACCAGATAACGCACAGAGGTAGTACCGGTGCCCATGTCCTCCCGTTTGGATGAAAGAAAACGTCCGTCCTTCATACGTATGAGATGGGAATAGGTGTTCTGTATGGACAGGGCAATCATGGATTCGCCGGCCTGTCCGATGTTGATGGTGATGGAGGGCGTTCCCTGGGTCTGCCTTTGGCATGCCTCCACTGCATTGGAGAGAAGGTTGCCCAGGATAGTGCAGAAGTCTATCTCCGGCACAGGAAGGCTCTGAGGCAGGCAAATGGAGGAGTTTACTGCGATACCCTGGGACTGGGCTGTTTGTATGTAGTAATTGAGCAGCGCGTTGGAGGAAGGATTCTGACAGTACTGGGTGGTGTCCAGGGTTGCATAGGTGCCCAGATAGTCATTTATGTATTCCAGGGCAAACTCTGTCTCCTTCTGCTCCAAAAGCCCCTTGAGCGTGATGAGATGATGGCGGTAATCGTGGCGCGCTTTTTTGAATTGTTCCAGATTATACTGGAGCGTGGCCATCTGGGATTTCTGGACACTGGCCAGCAGCCGGGTAGTCCGATACTGCTCCTTGGCCGCATAGCTTTCAGACAGCCGGGACAGAATCCTCAGACTCACATAGTGGACCGTGTAGATACAGGCAAACCAGCAGACAGCAAAAAAAATCATGTCAGGATGATGCTGAAGCATACGTGCGGGTGCCAGTGAACGGGATGCCAGGCGGAACATGATGAAAAAGAGCACCGGGATGGCGGCCAGATATTTCCAGACCGGAAGAAGCCGTGTGTATTCCACTGCTTTGGTCAGATATTTGTGCAGGATGTAATAGGCCACCCAGACCATGAGAAACAGAAAAATAAGATTGCTTAATAATTTGTCTCCTGTGATAAGGGAACTGCTCTTATTAAGGGAAGCAGAGGCATTGGACAGGTCCGCGCAGTATCCGGCGGTATCCGTGAAGTTCTTAAAAAGGAAAAGGGAATAGATATTCACAGGCCAGTCTGTGCGCACCATCCATTTACAGACAAGTATGTTGGTGGTCATGGTGGTGCAGGACCACGCCAGCTCCAGCCAGGGCCGGGACAGGAAAGGGCTGAAGCATGTAAGGCCTAAAAAGTATACAAAAAACAGGTATCCCATAAGAATACCTGTAGTTTTTGACATAGAGTACCGCCATTCCCTTCGGAATACCGCCAAAAAGGGAACGATAATGAATATGATTTCGGCCAAAATCACACTTATCAGCTGTATCTGTGCAAAGCTCATCCTATGCCTCCGTTTAACTTGGAGAACTGGTAATCTGCATACTGCTGGTGAATCTGCGACCGCATGGTCCTGGTAATAGGCAGATGCTCTCCGGTTGTCAAAATGAACTCTGATTTCTCCATAGAAAAAACCTTGTCCATATTGATGATGCAATTCCGGTAGCAGCATATGAACTGGGAGTATATAAGGAGCATACCGGAAAAATCTTCAAACCGCATGTAAGTGCGGACCGTCTTATCTGGAAGATGGATTTGTATGTAGTGGTTTGAATAATCGGTGTAAAGGATAGAGTCAATGGGAATCTTCTGCATGATGCGGCTTTCCTTTACCTCTATATAATGACTCTGCTTCCTGCGGGATACAGACAAAAAATACTCCATGGTCTGGCTGAACTTGTCGTAGCGGATAGGCTTTACCATGTAATCCAGCGCACGGACCTCATATCCCTTCAGGGCAAAATCGGTGCTGCTGGTGGTGAACACGATGGTACAGGAATCATCATCCCTGCGGACCCTTTCAGCGATTCTGATACCGGAGGTCTCATTCCGGAGAAAAATATCTATGAATATAAGGTCAAAGCTGCCTCTTTGCCAGCAGCGAAGGAAGTCGGCGGCGGTATTGAAGATGGTCGTCTGCTGGCAGGTATGTGTGTCGGAGCAATAGGTGGATATAAAGCCGGCTAACTGACGGGCCTCATCTATCGAGTCGTCGATGACTGCAATGTTCACGGTGCCCTTCCTTTCTTTATGTATGGTTACAGGGTAACAAAAGGTTTATAAATTATCCTGTAACGGTACGTTATGAAACAATCCATATAGGTTCAGTATAATATACAACAAATTAAATTGCAAGGGCAATTGGAATAAGTTGTAAGCGCGGTATAGGCAGGCCCCTGCCTGGGTATAATCCATTTGTACTTAATTTGTATCAGCAAGAAAGGAGCAAGAACCTACATGGGAAAGTCTAAGAAGAATGAGGCATTTGATCCTCATAATCTGAGTGCGCAGGACCAGCTTAAATTTGAGATTGCCCAGGAACTGGGGTTGGACGCAAAGGTCATGGAGGGAGGATGGAGGAGCCTGACAGCCAAGGAAAGCGGCAAGATAGGAGGCCTTATCACAAAGCGCAAACGGGAACTTAAGAAAGAGGCATTGCAGCAGGAATAATTTTCCGATATACTGTTTTATATCTGTAATCAGGAATAATACAAAGGAGACGGGAATGAAGATAGGTATGATTTGTTTTACGGCAAGAGGCACTGCAATATGCCGCCTTCTGTGCCGCCGGTTCAGGGATACAGGGACAGAGTGCACGGGATATGTGCCGCAGCGCTTCTGGAAGCCGGAATGGGAGGCGGAGGGAATCAAGCCTCAGGACAAGTCCCTTTCGGAATGGACCGGATCCATGTTTGGACAGAAGAGGGCGCTGGTGTTTATCGGGGCGGCCGGCATTGCAGTCAGGGCCATTGCGCCCTTTGTCCGGGATAAGATGACAGATCCCCCTGTGGTGGCGGTTGACGAAGCCGGGCATTTCTGCATCCCCCTGCTGTCAGGACATGTGGGAGGTGCAAATGAGCTGGCTGAAAGAATGGCGTGCTGGCTTCAGGGAATACCGGTCATAACCACTGCCACGGATATCAATGGCATCTTTGCGGTGGATGTCTTTGCGGCCCGAAGGGGCCTTTGTATAACAGACAGAAAAAAGGCCAAAGAAATTTCTGCCTGGCTGCTGGATGGCGGGAAGGTGGGATTTTTCTGCGATTCGGAGTGCCGCAGGGCGGAGGGCGCGTCTGGAGCCGGAACCACAAAAAACGGGAGTTCAGGCAGAGGAGCAGAGAACGTTGGGGATGGTACTGAGGGCATATGCAGGCATAATATATGTATGAACAGCGTGTGCAGGCATAACATATGGATCACATTCCGAAACAGTGAAAGGCCCTCCCATTCTCCGGACAGGGAAGCGGTCTTTCTCCGCCTGGTTCCAAAGGTGGCAGTGGTAGGGGTGGGATGCAGGAAGGGAACCCCGCCGGATATCCTGGAAGGCTGTGTCCTGGAAGCGCTGGAAAGAGGAGGCATTGACCCGGCGGCGGTAAAGGCATTATCCACCATAGACATAAAGGCAGGGGAAGAGGCGGTAACCAGGCTGGCCCGCAGGTACGGGTGGGAGCTGCGTACATTTACATCCAGGGAGCTGCTGGCTGTGGAAGGAGAGTTTCAGGAATCTGATTTTGTAAGATCCGCAGTGGGTGTGGGCAATGTCTGCGAAAGGTCCTGTACAGCCAGGGGAGGAAGACTTTTAATACATAAGCAGGCCGGAAAAGGGGTGACGGTGGCGGCAGCCATAGAGCCGGTTGCAGGGAAATTAGACATTGAGAAATGCAGTTGGATATGATATACTTTTCCATAGTTTAAAAGTCAGATGTTGGACAGCAGGTGAGACTATGGGAGATTCGTACATCTATAAGAATCAGAAAAAATTGAGATGGGGATACACCACAGGTACTTGTGCGGCAGCGGCTTCCTTGGCAGCTGCCGTTATGTTGTTGCGGGGCAGGAGAATGGAGCAGGTGTCCCTGACAACGCCAAAGGGAGTCCGGCTGGACCTGGAGGTGGAGGAAATGGAGACGGGGGAGAACTGTGTCTGCTGCGGTGTCAGAAAGGATGCAGGTGACGACCCGGATGTGACGGACGGGCTTATGGTGTATTCACAGGTCCGGCTGCCGGATGCGGACAGCGGCGGCGCCGGAGATGCGAGAGAGGCCGGAGATAACACAGAGGCCGGAGATGACAGAAATGCCTGTGGGGATTATGTGTATGAGAAAGACGGATTGCGGCTGATTTTATCCGGAGGAGTGGGAGTGGGAAGGGTAACCCAGTGCGGTTTGAGCTGCGAAGTGGGAAAAGCTGCCATTAACCCGGTCCCCAGGCAGATGATATTTGAACAGGTGGCCGGTGTGTGCCGGGAATCTGGTTTTAAGGGAGTGCTTTCCATTGAAATCCGTGTGCCGGAAGCCCTGAAGGTGGCGGATAAGACCTTTAACAGCCGTTTGGGAATCCAGGGAGGTATATCCATACTGGGGACCAGCGGAATGGTGGAGCCCATGAGCGAGACAGCCCTCCTTGATACCATCCGGCTGGAACTGAGACAGAGGATCCGAAAAGGGGAGAAGAACCTTCTGGTGACACCGGGAAATTACGGTGAGAGCTTTGTGGGCACTGTACTTGGCCTTGGCCTTGGGCAGGCCGTGAAATGCAGCAATTTCATAGGCAGTACCATTGACATGGCGGTGGAAGAGGGGGCTGAGTCCATGCTGCTTATTGGCCATGGAGGAAAGTTAATCAAGCTGGCAGCCGGTATTATGAATACCCATTCCTCCTGGGCAGACGGGAGAATGGAAATCCTGGCAGCCCACGGAGCTGCCTGCGGCGCAAAAAGAGAGCTGGTGGAACAGATTATGGAAGCAGTGACCGTGGACGAGGGGCTGCGCCTTTTAGAGACAGAGGACGGCCTGCGTGAGCAGGTGATGAAGCGGGTGATGGCGCGGCTGGAGCAGCATGTGAAACGGCGGGCCGGCGGACGTCTGAGGGCAGAGGTTATTGTATTTACCAATGAGCGCGGGATACTTGGGGCAACCACCGGCGCAGATGATATGTTATTGTACTTTACGAACAGATTAAGAAATAGATGAAAGGCGGAGCAAGATGATACATATAGTAGGAGCAGGTCCGGGGGCGGTTGATTTGATTACGGTCCGCGGACAGAAACTTTTGTCAGAGGCAGATGTGGTCATCTATGCGGGTTCCCTGGTCAGCCGTGATCTTCTGGGCTGGGCCAGGCAGGATGCAAGGATTTATGACAGTGCCTCCATGGACCTGGAGCAGGTTATGGAAGTGATGGAACAGGCGGAACGGGACGGTCTTACAACGGTGCGCCTTCATACCGGGGATCCCTGCCTCTACGGTGCCATACGGGAACAGATGGACGGACTGGACGCCAGGGGGATAAAATATGACATATGTCCCGGGGTCAGTTCTTTCTGCGGAGCCGCCGCAGCCCTTGGAATGGAATATACCCTGCCCGGTATCAGCCAGAGTGTGGTAATAACCAGAATGGCCGGGAGAACACCGGTGCCGGAGCGTGAATCCATAGGGAAATTTGCTGCCCACGGCAGCACCATGGTGATATTCCTGAGCGCAGGCATGACGGGAGAGCTGTCAGAGGAGCTGGTAAAGGGCGGATATCCGGGAGATACCCCCGCAGCCATTGTATATAAGGCGACCTGGCCGGATGAGAAGGTGGTCCGGTGTACGGTAGCCACATTAGAGGAGACAGCAGACAGGGAGGGCATCCATAAGACCGCCCTTATTGTGGTGGGGAATACTGTGGCCCAGACAGGTTATGAGCGCTCAAAGCTTTACGACCCCGCCTTTACCACTGGATTTCGTGCGGGCCGGGAAATCGTCCCGGGGAAACTGGAGCCGGGAACACTCTATGTGGTGGGAATGGGACCCGGAGAAAAAAAGCAGATGACAGGACAGGCGCTGGAAGTGATGGGCCGGTGCCAGGTCATAGCCGGTTATACGGTCTATGTGGACCTGGTAAGGGGATTGTTCCCCCAGAAGGAGTTCCTGACCACCGCCATGACCAGGGAAGAGGAACGGTGCCGGAAGGCGTTTGAATGCTGCATGGAGGGAAAGAATACAGCCATGATTTGCAGCGGGGACGCGGGGGTCTATGGAATGGCGGGCCTTATACTGGAGCTGGCTCAGCAGTACCCCGGCGTCAGAGTCAGGATTGTGCCGGGAATTACGGCTGCCTGCGCAGGGGCAGCTGTTTTGGGAGCACCGCTGATGCACGATTTTGCTGTCATCAGCTTAAGCGACCGGCTCACACCCCTGGAAGACATATGGAACCGGGTAGAGGCAGCGGCCCAGGCTGATTTTGTCATATGCCTGTACAATCCGGCCAGCAAGGGACGGCCTGATTTTTTCCGGCAGGCGTGCAGCCGGATTCTAAAGTACAGGGCAGAGGATACCGTATGCGGGCTGGCTGTGAACATTGGCAGGGAAGGGGAAGAAATGGAGGTCCTGACCCTGGAGGAGCTGAAGGATCGCCGGGTGGACATGTTTACCACGGTTTATATCGGCAATTCCCATACCAGGCAGATTGGCCCCTATATGGTAACGCCCAGAGGTTACAGGTATGAAGGAAATTAAGAAGAGTGTCATACTGTTTGCCGGGACCACGGAGGGAAGGCTGCTGGCGGAATATCTTCAGGAGCTTGACCAGCCCTTTGTAATCTGCGTGGCTACCGGATATGGAAGGGATTTGCTGGAGGATATAAGCAGGCCGGACGAGAACGGATGTATGGAGATACGCCAGGGGCGCCTGGATGTCACGGAAATGGAACGTATGTTTGATGAACTGCGGCCGGAACTGGTCATTGACGCCACCCATCCATATGCGGTGGCAGTAACCCAGAACATAAAAATGGCCTGTTCCAAACGAAAGGGCCTGCGGCTTTTAAGGTGCCTGCGTGAACCGGGGGCCGGGGACAACCGGCCGGGAGTCATCCATATGCCGGATGTGGAGGCAGCCGCTGCATGGCTGTCCTCTGTGGAGGGAAATATTCTGGTGACCACAGGCAGCAAGGAGCTGGCTATCTACACAAGGATAAGGGATTATGATCAGAGAGTGTATGCCAGGATCCTGCCCTCGGCGGAGGCCGTGGCCCAGTGCAGGAGTCTGGGCTTTGAGGGCCGCCATATCATTGCCATGCAGGGACCATTTTCAGAGGAAATGAATCTGGTACAGCTCAGGGAATACGGATGTGCGTATCTGGTGACCAAGGATGGGGGCGCAGCAGGAGGCTTTTCAGAAAAGATAAAGGCAGCCCACAGGGCCGGGGCAGCGGCAGTGGTGATTGACCGGCCGGGCAGCGGGGAAGGCATATCCCTGGATGATATAAAGGGACAGCTAAAGGAGTGGATGGACCATGAAAAGAAAGGAAGCATATATGGATGATTTAAGGCCAATTGTATATCTGGTGGGCATAGGAATGGGGGGCGAGGACCAGTTGACGGGCCGGGCAATGGATTGCCTGGAGGCGGCCCAGGTAGTGATGGGGGCGGACCGGATGCTGGACAGCGTCAGCGCGTACACCGATAAGAAACGGGTATTTTCAGCCTATAAGCCCAGTGAGATGGTACAGTGGCTGGGCAGCTTCCGGTGGGACGAGGCAGCCCTGGTGCTGTCAGGAGATACGGGCTTTTACAGCGGAGCTGAGGCGGCGGCCAAGGCATTTTTGCGGGAAGGATGGGATGTGGAATTTGTTCCGGGTGTATCCAGCCTGTCCTATTTCTGCGCCAGGTTGGGAAAGAGCTGGCAGAATGTCCATCCGGTCAGCAGCCATGGAAGGGATTGTGATGTGGTGGCCTATATCCGCAGCTTCAAGAGCTGTTTTATTCTGCTGGGCGGAGCCGGTAGCGTGCCGGATTTGTGCCGTCAGCTGGTCAGCAGCGGAATGAGCAGCGTGACTTTATGGGCAGGAGAAAATTTTTCATACGAGGACGAACGCATTGCCTGGCAGATGACGCCTGCTGAGCTTCTGATGGAGGATGAGCGCCTTCCCTTTGGCAGTCTGGCTTGTGTTTTGGTGGAGAATACAGAGGCAGCGGAAGGACAGCTTTATCCGCAGCCCGGCCCCCAGGATGAGGACTATATCAGGGGGCAGGTGCCTATGACCAAAAAGGAGGTACGGAGGATATCACTGGATAAGCTGTGTATCGGCTCCCAGGCCGTGTGTTATGATATCGGGGCCGGCACCGGCTCTGTGGCGGTGGAGATGGGAATGGAGATACGCAAGTGGGGCGGCAGCGGCCAGGTGTATGCCATTGAGCGGAACCGGGAAGCCCTGCAGCTGATTGAATCCAACTGCCAGAAGTTCCACGGAAGCTGGATGGGATTTCACATTGTGGAAGGCGAGGCGCCTGAGGCTATGAAGGGGCTGGAACCTCCCACTCATGCATTCATTGGAGGAAGCGGAGGTCACATGCGTGAAATCGTGGCAGCTCTCCTTGACGCCAATCCCCATGTGAGAATTGTGGCTAATGCCATTACACTGGAGACTGTTGGTGAAATTTTGGCGTGTATGAAGGAATTCGGATTCGCCACAGGAGAGATAACCCAGGTATGGGCAGCTCCTGTGGATACAGTGGGAAGCTACCATATGCCAAAAGCGCAGAATCCGGTGTATGTGGCGGTTATGCAGGACCCAAAAGACGATGAGGGAGAGATACAATGGCAGGAGTTATGATAGCGGCTCCGGGAAGCGGCAGCGGGAAGACGATGGTAACCTGCGGCCTGCTGACCCTCCTTAAGAGGAAGGGATATAATCCGGCTGCGTTTAAGTGCGGACCGGACTACATTGACGGCCTGTTCCACCGCAGGGTTCTGGGAGTGGAAAATGGAAACCTGGACAGCTTTTTTGAGACCGGGACACATATGAGACAGAAGCTGTCCCGGGGCATGGAACGCCATTTTGTAGTGGCGGAAGGGGTCATGGGATATTTTGACGGCCTTGGGGGCGTGTCTGTTCAGGGGAGTTCTTTTGAGATTGGAAGTATTCTTGGTCTGCCTGCCATTCTGGTGGTGGATGGAAGAGGAGCCAGCTTATCGCTGATGGCATTGATTCAGGGATTTTTGGAGTATGATGCCATGCTGGAGGGAAAAGACGAGGAAAAAACTCACAATAAAACTGACTGTGATGCTGAATGTGCGGCTGGCATGCAATACGAAGGATGCAGGAAGAGAAGATGGAAAGAGAATGAGGAAAATTATCGTGAGAAAAAATCTCATACATCCAACGGACTGCATGGGTGTGTTTGCGGAAACACAGACTGCCATGAGAGCAAGGGTAAAAAAAATAACAACATAAGGGGAATCTTTTTCAACCGCATGTCCCCCATGATATATAACCGTATAAAACCTATGGTGGAGGAATTGTTTCGGATTCCGGTCATTGGATATTTACCTGAACTGAACTTCCTTCATGTGGGAAGCCGTCATCTGGGACTGGTGCTTCCGGATGAGATAGATGGAATCAGGGAGCAGCTGGAACAGCTGGCAGACCGGATGGATGAAAATTTGGAGTGGGAACCGCTATTGAAGATTGCTGCTGAGGCAGGCGGACGGGACAGGGAGGTACCGGTCCGGGAAGAAGCAGGAGCCGGGCAGCAAACGGGGAATGTAGCGGGAATTAAGACGGGAAACAAGCTGGGAAACGAGCCGGGAAACATACCGCATTTCCGCCTGGGGATTGCCAGGGATGAGGCATTCTGTTTTTATTATGAGGACAACCTGAGGGCTATGGAACAGGCTGGGGCCCGGCTTGTGTATTTTAGTCTGCTCCATCAGGAGAAACTGCCGGATGGGCTGGACGGGCTGATTTTAGGAGGCGGTTATCCTGAAAATCACGGGGAGGCCCTGGCGGCGAACAGGACCATGCGGGATTCGGTGGCTGCGGCTGCCGCGTCCGGGATGCCCATTCTGGCAGAGTGCGGGGGATACCTCTATCTGCTGGACAGTCTGGAGGGAGCCGACGGAACGGTTTATCCCATGGCAGGGGTCTTGAAGGGCCACGGATACAGGGCCGGGAAAACCGGCAGGTTTGGATACATAACCCTGGGGCCCAACCGCTGCCTTCCCTATCTCCGGGAAGGGGAGGAGATAAAAGGCCATGAATTTCATTACTGGGACTGCGATTGCGGGGAGGATGAATTTTGTATGACGGCTGCCAAGCCAAAGGGCGGCCGCAGCTGGCCCTGTATGAGAACAGCAAAACAGGTGATGGCAGGATTCCCCCACCTCTATTATCCTTCCTGCCCCGGACTGGTCCGACGGTTTGCCGGACAGTGCGTGGAATACGGACAGAGACATGACCGGAAACATGACAGACAAGAGCGTAACGGACAAGAACATGACGGAGAGGAACATGAGCTATGACATTGAAGGAAGCGATGAACAGCATTAAGCCAGCCAGCCAGGCACTCAGGCAGCAGGCAAAGCAGCGCTGGGACCAGGTGGCCAAACCTCTGGGAAGCCTGGGAGTCCTGGAGGAGGATATCATACGCATTGCCGCTGCTTCCGGCAGCCTGGCAGTCAGCCTGCGTCCCAGGGCTATTGTGGTCATGTGTGGGGATAATGGCGTTGTAAAGGAAGGGGTGACCCAGACAGGGCAGGAGGTTACCGCCATTGTGGCGGGGAATATGGCCCGGGGAAATTCGTGTGTATGCCTCATGGCCCGCCAGGCAGGGGCCGACGTGATTCCTGTGGATGTGGGTATGGCCTGCCGCGACGCGGTTCCCGGCGTGGTGAACCGGAAAGTGGCATATGGGACAAAGGATTTCCTGGAGGAACCTGCCATGACCATGGAGGAGACAGTGAGGGCCATGGAGGCAGGTGCAGATATGGCCATGGAACTGAAGGAAAGGGGATATGTGCTGGCTGGCTCCGGGGAAATGGGAATCGGCAATACCACTACCAGCAGCGCCCTGCTTTCCGTGCTTCTTAATATGGACCCGGAACTGGTGACGGGCCGGGGGGCTGGTCTGACCACTGCCGGCTACAACCGCAAGGTGCAGGTCATAAGGGAAGGCATCCGTATCCGCAAGCCGTCCGGGGAGGACCCGGTGGACGCGCTGTCCAAAGTGGGCGGACTGGATTTGGCGGCCCTGACGGGCTTTTACATTGGATGCGCGGCCTGCGGCCTGCCGGTGGTGCTGGACGGACTCATAACAGGGGCAGCCGCTCTGGCGGCCGTCAGAATCAGCCCGGATGTAAAAGGATATCTGCTGGCCTCCCACGTTTCAGCCGAGCCTGCCGGGGCAATGGTTCTGGATGCTCTTGGCCTTAAACCTGCTATTTCTGCGGGAATGTGTCTGGGGGAGGGCACCGGCGCAGCGGCCCTGTTTCCGCTTTTGGATATGGCGGCGGCTGTGTACACGCAGATGAGCAGCTTTGATGACATCCATGTGGATGCGTATGAGCATCTTCTGTAATTGGAATGTAAGGAATTTGGATGAACATGACGACACGATAATAGGAGACCTGGAATGATTACTCTGGTGACAGGCGGAAGCGGCAGCGGAAAATCAGAATACGCGGAAGGGCTTATTCTGGACTCCCCCTGTTCCCGCCGTTTTTATGTGGCTACCATGATTGCATATGGAAAAGAGGGACGGGATAAGGTGGAGCGCCACCGTGTGCTCCGAAAGGGAAAGGGATTCATCACCATAGAAAAGCCCCGGAATGTGGGAGAAGTGATGGTTGGAGAGTATGAGACCGGTTTAAGCCCCTTATCCCGGACCGGCCGTGCTCTTTTGCTGGAGTGCGTATCCAACCTGGCGGCCAATGAGATGTTTAAGGAGGGGACAGGGAAAACGGAAGCAGGAGAGCATCAGGGCGGTCCAATCCAATGTCTGTCCCATAAGATTGCGGAGGATATCATTTCCCTGGCCGGACAGGTTCAGGATATGGTGATTGTCACCAATGAAGTGGATCGGGATGGAATCTGTTACGAACCTGAGACAATGGAGTATATCCGTCTCATGGGCTGCCTGAATCAGAAGCTGGCATCTGCCGCGGACCGGGTGGTGGAGGTGGTTTACGGCATTCCCGTGCCCTTAAAGCCCTCCGCCCTGGGACCGGCAGCAATTGGGGCTGACTTTAAAAGAAGGGAGTGTCAGGGAGAATGAACGGACTTTATTCCTGCATCATAGCAATTTCCATGTATTCCAAGATACCTATGCCCAACGTGGAGTGGAGTGAAGACCGCATGCGCTATGTCATGTGCTTTTTTCCTCTGGTGGGGATTGTCCAGGGAGCGGCCCTGGGCCTTTGGCTCCATTTTGCCCTGGATGTGCTGAATCTGTCCGTGGGTGCTGCGGCTCTTACAGGGGCAGCCATTCCCCTGCTGGTAACCGGAGGAATTCACATGGACGGTTTTCTGGATACCATGGATGCCATTCATTCCTATGGCGACAGAAGCAGAAAGCTGGAAATTTTAAAAGACCCCCATCTGGGAGCCTTTGCAGTCATTTCCTTCGGCGTTTATATGATGCTTTATCTGGGCGTTTTCCATGAATACCTGTCCCTTGTCCTGAGGGAGGACAGGGGGGACAGATATTTTCTTTATGCGGTTCCCTGTCTTGTGTTTGTGATGGAGCGGGCCTTCAGCGGCCTCTCCGTGGTCACGTTTCCCCAGGCCAAGAAGAAGGGACTGGCAGCCGGATTTGGCGGGGCAGCCAGGAAAAGGACGGATTCCCTGGTGCTGCTTCTGTGGATGCTTATTTGCCTGGCAGCAGGTGTGGCAGCCGCTAAGGTGGGATGCCACGGGGCAGGCATGCTGGCAGGAGTCCTGCTTATGACCCATCTGGCTGTGTTCATATGGTATTACAGGATGTCCGTGAAACAGTTTGGCGGGGTGACAGGAGATTTAGCCGGATGCTTTTTGCAGGTTTGCGAACTGGCCGGCCTGGCAGCGGCCGCAGTCCTTTTAAAAGCGGGCTTGATGGGAGGAATGTAGGAATGATCTTGGTGACAGGAGGAAGCTTCCAGGGCAAGAGGGTGTTTGTCAGACAGTACCTGGGGGAACAGAATGCAGATGGAGCTGTCTGGACAGAGGGAGCAGAGGCCTCCTGGGAGGAATTTATGGACGGCAGGTTCTGCCGTGATTTCCAGCTCTTTGTCAGGCGGGTAATGGAGGGGAGTGCAGGCCCTTCCTTCCGTGAACAGAAGGGACCGGCCATGGACCAGATTCTTGAACAGCTTCTGGAGGAGCTGCTGGCCGGACCAAAGGACCGTGTTTTGGTGACAGATGAGATAGGCTGCGGCATCGTGCCTGCAGATGCCTTTGAACGCCTGTACCGGGAGGAGACAGGGCGGCTCTGCTGCCGGATTGCCGGGGAGGCGGATGAAGTGTGGCGGGTGTGCTGCGGGACAGGGATACGGATTAAATAACGAGGAAGGTAGACATGGACATTACGTGGCTGGATATATGGAAATTTCACGGTGCGGCATTGTTGGCGGGATGTGTGATTGACTGGATCATAGGAGACCCCATATGGCTTCCCCATCCGGTGCGCCTTATGGGAACCATGATTGCAGGGACGGAATCACGGCTCAGAAAATGGACAGAGGGGACGGGAAGGAAAGGGCAGTCCCGGGCAGGGGTCATCCTCGCTGTATTCATGTGTATCATATGGTGGTGTGTTCCATGGGCAATCGTTCACGGGGCAGAGCATCTATGGCTGTCCGGGGCCTGGGCGGTTCTTCTTCTGGCAGAGGGGTTCCTGTGCAGTCTCATGCTGGCAGCCAGGGGACTGTATACAGAAAGCATGAAGGTGTGCCGCAGCCTGGAGGAAGGCAGCACCGAGGAGGCCAGATATAATGTATCCATGATTGTGGGAAGGGATACCGCAGCGCTGGATGAGGGCGGAATCGCCAGGGCAGCCGTGGAGACCGTGGCTGAAAATGCCTCTGACGGTGTCATTGCCCCCTTTTTGTTCATGGCACTTCTAGGGCCGGCAGGAGGCACGCTGTACAAGGCCGTCAACACCATGGATTCCATGGTGGGATACAAAAATGACAGATACATGTACTTCGGCCGCTGTGCAGCCAGGCTGGACGACCTGCTTAATCTGGCGCCGGCCAGGCTGACCGGAATCCTTATGGTTCTGGGGGCATGGGTTCTGCCGGGCATGGACGGGGCTCATGCCTTTAAGGTGTTCCTTCGGGACAGGAAACGCCATGCCAGCCCTAATTCCGCCCACGGCGAGGCCGCCTGTGCAGGCGCCCTTCATCTCCGCCTGGCCGGTGACGCCTGGTACTTCGGAACTCTTCATAAAAAGCCGTATATCGGGGATGATGACAGGCAAATCCAACCGGCGGACATAAGGCGTGCCAACCGTCTTATGTTTTTTGCGGAGGGGATGATGGTCCTTGGTCTGGCTGTGCTTATTATGATTTTGTGATACCATTCTGGTTTTGCCAAAACAGCCGGCGGGGGTAGAAAAGGATAGCTGTAAAAAAGATATATGGAGGTTATTATGGAATATCAACACGGCGGTGACATATACAGCCAGGACATACAGATGGATTATTCTGCCAATATCAATCCCCTCGGCATGCCGGAGGCGGTCAGGCAGGCTCTGAGGGACTGCCTGGAGAGGGAGGTATGCAGCCTGTACCCGGACAGCCGGTGTGAAAGGCTGAGACAGGCCCTGGGCAGGCATCACGGGGTGGAGGATAAATGGATTATCTGCGGCAACGGGGCAGCTGATTTGATATTCGGACTGGCAGCTGCGCTGCGCCCTGTACGCGGGCTGGTGACAGCTCCCGCCTTTTCCGAGTATGAGCAGGCATTGAGGTCGGTGGGATGCAGGACCGACTATTATTATCTCAGGGAAGACAGGGGGTTTGCTCTGGACGCGGCAGGGATGTGCGGCTGTGTCCGGGCGGCGGCAGAGAGGGGCGAGCCCTACGATGTGGTGTTCCTCTGCAATCCCAACAATCCCACGGGGATACCCGTTAAAAAGGAAGAGGTTAAGCAGCTGGCAGATACTTGTGAGCGGCTGGGGGCTTACCTGGCAGTGGATGAATGCTTCTGCGATTTTCTGGATAATTCAGAATTATATTCTGTCATACCTGACCTGGCCCGGTTTACGCATCTGTTTGTCCTTAAGGCATTTACAAAGCTGTATGCCATGGCCGGGCTGCGGCTGGGCTACGGCCTTTGCAGCGACAGCGGCCTTCTGGAGCGGCTTCAGGCAGTACGCCAGCCCTGGTCCGTGTCCGGCCCGGCCCAGTGCGCCGGCGTGGCGGCCCTTGGAGAGACGGATTTTGCGGAGCACACCAGAGCGGTGCTTAAGGGTGAGCGGGAGAGGCTTTCTGCCGCCCTCCATGACCTGGGCTTTCAGGTATATCCATCCCAGGCCAATTATCTGTTCTTTCGGGACCGGGAAGAGGACGGAATCCTGGAAAAAGGCCGGCTTTACCAGGAGCTGCTGGGCCGGCGCATCCTGATCCGCAGCTGTGCCAATTATCCGGGGCTGGACTCATCCTTTTACCGTATCTGTGTTAAGCTGAGGCAGGACAATGAACAGCTCATCCGGGAAATGGCCCGGGTGCTTGAGAGGAGGAAACCATGTCCCAACATACAAAGTCAATCATGATTCAGGGAACCATGTCCAATGCGGGAAAGAGCATCCTGGCAGCCGGGCTGTGCCGTATTTTTCACCAGGACGGCTACAGGACAGCGCCTTTTAAATCCCAGAACATGGCCCTTAATTCCTACATAACTCCGGAAGGGCTGGAGATGGGACGGGCCCAGGCCGTACAGGCGGAGGCGGCGGGAATTGTCCCTAATGCGGATATGAATCCCATTCTTTTAAAACCCACCACAGATGTGGGAAGCCAGGTTATCGTCCATGGAATTTCCAGGGGCAATATGAAGGCCAGGGATTATTTTGCCTGTAAGAAATCCCTGGTGCCGGATATTATGGCCTCCTACCGGCGGCTGGAGGAGCAGTACGATGTCATTGTCATAGAGGGCGCCGGAAGCCCGGCCGAGATTAACCTGAAAACCGATGATATCGTGAACATGGGCATGGCGGACATGGCGGACGCCCCGGTGCTTCTGGTGGGGGACATTGACAGGGGAGGTGTCTTTGCACAGCTCTACGGTACGGTGGCCCTGCTGGCAGAGGAGGAGAGAAAGCGGGTAAAGGGATTAATCATCAACAAATTCAGAGGCGACAGGTCCATACTGGCTCCCGGGATTTCCATGCTGGAGGATCTGTGCGGTATACCGGTGGTGGGGGTGATACCCTATATGGATGTGGATATCGAGGATGAGGACAGCCTGAGCAGCCGCCTGGAGACAGGAAAAGGCAAAGCACCTGCTGCGGTGGATTTGGCTGTGATCCGCTTTCCGCGCATCTCTAATTTTACGGATTTTAATGTGTTTTCAGGAATCCCCGGGGTGTCGCTGCGCTATGTGACAAGGGCTTGTGACCTTGGAACCCCCGACATGGTCATCCTTCCCGGCACCAAGAATACCATTCATGACCTGCTGTGGATGCGTCAGAACGGTCTGGAGGCGGCAATCCTTAAGCTGGCGGACCGTCAGGTGCCGGTGTGGGGAATCTGCGGCGGCTACCAGATGATGGGAGAGGTGCTGGTGGACGAAAAAGGGGTGGAGTCGGACCTCCCTTCACGGACATCCGGAATGGGCCTTCTTCCCCTTAAAACGGAGTTTGAGAAAGAAAAGATAAGGACCCAGGTGGAAGGCGCGTTCGGCCAGCTGGACGGCTGCCTTGGCGGGTTGTCCGGAAAATCCATTGAGGGATATGAAATCCACATGGGCCGCACGTACATTGACCGGGAAGAGGGGGCTGCGGATACAGCCAGAATCGTTTCCTGGCGCAGGGAACCGGAAATATGCCGCCCCATGGACTATGTGATGGAAACGGGAAAGGACAGGCTTTTATCCAGAAAGGCCAGAATGGACGGGTGGAACAGGGGAAATATCTACGGCACCTATGTACACGGAATCTTTGACAGCCCCGGAATCGCCAGGACAGTGGCAGAGGCCCTGGCCGCTGCAAAGGGCCTCTGCCTGGAACAGGCGGCGGATATGGATTACCGCACGTACAGACAGCAGCAGTATGACAAGCTCGCAGAAGAGCTCAGGGAGAATCTGGACATGGCTGCCGTGTACAGAATCATGGGCATCAGCCAAAAAGGAAAAATGGGCATCAGCCAAAAAGGAAAAGGAGAGGAGAAGCCGGATGACGGATATACAGTTGGAACAGGTACTGCCGGGAGACATTGAGAGGCGCAGTTTTGAGATCATACAGGAGGAACTGTCCTTACGGGGGATTTATCTGGAGCCTGAAAATGAAATGGTTATCAAGAGGGCCATCCACACCACGGCGGATTTTGACTATGCACAAAACCTGGTATTTTCCGGTCAGGCAGTGAAAAGAGGAACAGAGGCCTTAAAAGCAGGAGCTGTCATTGTCACGGATACCAATATGGGGCTGTCCGGGATCAATAAAAAAGGGCTGTCCGCCCTGGGCGGGGAAGCCTTCTGTTTTATGGCAGATGAGGATGTGGCCCTGCAGGCAAAGGAACAGGGCACCACCAGAGCTGTGGCCAGCATGGAGAAGGCGGCCAGGCTCTACGGGCTGAAGGGGCGTCCGCTGATTTTTGCCGTGGGCAATGCGCCCACGGCCCTGGTCCGCATATATGAGCTTATAGAAGAAGGACTGGCCGCCCCTGCCCTTGTCATCGGAGTGCCGGTGGGATTCGTGAATGTGGTCCAGTCCAAGGAACTGATTCTGACCCTGGAGGATACGCCGTATATTGTGGCAAGGGGAAGAAAAGGCGGCAGCAATGTTGCCGCCGCCATCTGTAACGCGCTGTTATACCAGATTCCGGTGCAGGGCGTTGCAGAAAGTACTTAATACACACGCTCCGGTCTATTTCCGGCCGCTCCAGCAGTAGGTGCAGAGCTTGCAGGGGGAGATTCCGATGGACTTTACCAGGTCATCCAGCCTGTGGTAACGCAGGGTGGTGAATCCCAGGCGCTTGCGGATTTCCTCAATCATCTCCTTGTAATTGGCGCTGTCCGGGTCTGTGTAAGTGTTTAGCACATCCCGGGACACATTGTCGCCCTCTCTGTCCCGTATGATGCGTCTGGTAATCAGATCCAGCTCTGAGGTGGAACGGGAGAAGTTGAGGTAGGGGCATCCGAACATAAGAGGAGGGCAGGCCGGGCGTATATGCACTTCCTTTGCGCCGCTCTGGTACAGGAATTCCGTTGTCTCACCCAGCTGGGTGCCCCGCACGATAGAGTCGTCGATGAGCAGCAGCTTTTTGCCGCGGATCAGCGCGTCCACAGGAATCAGCTTCATGCGGGCGATCAGATTTCTCTGGCCCTGGTTCTGGGGCATGAAGGAGCGCGGCCATGTGGGGGTGTACTTGATGAAGGGACGGGCAAACGGAATGCCGGATTCATTGGCATACCCGATGGCGTGGGCGATGCCTGAGTCGGGAATGCCCGCAACCACCTCGGGCTGCGCGTCATCCCTCTTTGCCAGCAGCTTTCCGCACTCGTAGCGCATGCTCTCCACATTGATTCCCTCGTAACTGGATGTAGGGTATCCGTAGTATACCCACAGGAAGGAGCATATCTTCATTTCTTCCCTGGGAGGGCTGACCGTCTCCACGCTTTCAGGCGTCATATATACGATCTCACCGGGCCCCAGTTCTTTGTAGTCCGTATATCCCAGATTGATGTAAGCAAAGCTTTCAAAGGAGGCGCAGTAGGCATCATCCTTGTGCCCGATGACAATGGGGGTCCTTCCGAATTTATCTCTGGACGCATAGATTCCTTCCGGAGTCAGCAGCAGGATGGACATGGATCCCTCTATTTTTTCCTGGGCATAGAGAAGCCCTTCCACCAAGGTGGATTTCTGGTTGATAAGGGCAGCCACCAGCTCCGTAGCATTGATACGCCCATGGCTCATTTCCATGAAATGGATATGGCCGTTTTCGTAGGCTGATGCCACCAGCTCCGCCTCGTTGTTGATTTTACCCACTGTGGTTATGGCAAAGCTGCCCAGATGGGACTGTATCAGAAGGGGCTGGGGTTCGTTGTCGGAAATACATCCGATTCCCAATGTTCCTTCCAGCTCGTCCAAATCCCCGTCAAACTTCGTACGGAAGGGGGTATTTTCTATATTGTGGATGGACCTCGTAAAGCCCTGGCTGCCGTATACGGCCATTCCGCCTCTCTTAGTCCCCAGATGGGAGTGGTAATCCACTCCGAAAAATAAGTCCAGGGTACAGCTGTTTTTTGATGCAACACCAAATATTCCGCCCATATGTCATACCTCTTTTATCTATGTGTTTGTTTTATGTTATCACAGTTGATTGCGGCTCTGTCTGCCGGTTACGGACTTATCATAACATATATTAGTAGTACAGGACAATATGATTGATATATTATTTATACTTATGAGAAACTATAAGCATGCCCGGAGGGGCCTTCCGGTGAATATTCACTTGCGCGCCGGGATGACAATTCCATGCATTTGAGGTATACTTGTGATAAAACTTGTGATGAATTTTCTGGAGCTTTCAGTTATGATCCGGAAATGAGGAGGCTTGCAAATGACAGAACCAGATGGACAGAATGAGCGGCAGAGGCAGCAGGCCGTCCGCCTGACCGTGGCAAAGGACGGCAGTGGTGACTATGATACGGTAGGCGCGGCCCTGGAGGCCCTGGGAGACAAAGAGGGACCTCCGTCCTGCATTTTCATAAAAGAGGGCGTGTACAGGGAACGGCTGGAAATTAGAAGGCCGGGAATCACATTGGAGGGCCAGTCAGCCGGCGGCACCGTCATTACCGGTGGACTGTCTGCCGGAATGACCATGGAGGACGGCAGTAAGCGGGGGACCTTTCGGACTTACAGCGTGCTGGTAGACACCCATGATTTTACAGCAAAGAACCTGACCATTGAAAACAGCGCCGGTCCGGGCGAAGCGGTGGGACAGGCGCTGGCCCTGTATGCGGACGGGGACCGGATTCTGCTTAAGGGATGCAGGCTGCTGGGAGGCCAGGACACACTCTTTACAGGTCCCCTTCCTCCGAAGGAGATACAAAAGAACGGATTCATCGGACCAAAACAGTTTTCGCCCAGAATAAACGGACGCCACTGCTACCAGGACTGCTTTATCCGCGGGGACATAGACTTTATATTTGGCAGTGCCACAGCTTATTTTGACAGGTGTGAGCTGTACTCTGCCGGCAGGGATACAGAGAAAAAAGGGTACGTGACCGCTGCGTCCACTCCCAAAGGACAGAAATACGGGTATGTGTTCCGAAACTGTCGGTTTACGGGAAACAGCTCCCGTGAAAGCGTCTACCTGGGCAGGCCCTGGAGAGATTACGCCAGGACGGTCCTCATTGACTGCTATCTGGGACCCCACATATGCCGTGAGGGGTGGCATGACTGGGATAAAAAGAATGCGCGTTCCACCCTGTTTTACGGGGAATACGGAAGCTATGGACCGGGGGCGGAGGAACAGGAGGCAGTGGAACAGGGGAAAAGGGACCATTGTACATCCAGACCGGACTGGGTTTTTATGCTTACCCGTGAACAGATACAGGATTACACCATGGAGCAGGTATTAGGCGGAACAGACGGGTGGAATCCCGGGGCATATATTTAAGTTAAGAAGGAAGGGATATACTTATGGATTTATACCGTATCATACTGGTGGACGACGAGGAAGAGGTCAGGCAGAGCATCATCAGGAAAATTGACTGGACGGGAGCCGGTTTCTGCGTGGTTGGGGATGCGGAAAACGGGGAGGAAGCCCTGGAGAAAGTGGAGGCACTGGAGCCGGACCTGATACTGACGGACATCAGGATGCCCTTTATGGACGGCCTTTCCCTGGCCGAACGGGTGAGGCAGAAATATCCTTCAGTTAAAATTGTGATTTTTTCAGGCTATGATGATTTTGATTATGCCAAGCAGGCTATCAAGCTGAATGTGACGGAGTACATCCTGAAGCCTGTGAATGTGGAGGAACTGACGGCCATCTTAAAACGTATCAAATCCAACCTGGACGATGAGATTGAGCAGAAAAGGAATGTGAGTCTGCTGCGTGAAAATTATATACGCAGCCTTCCTATTCTCAGGGACCAGTTTTTAAACGAGCTGGTGGGGAGCACTGTGCCCGGAAACGTACTTAAGGAAAAACTGGCTGAGTATGATATCCCGCTGGCAGGCGCCAAGAAATGGGTGGCCGCGGCCATTGACATAGAGCCGGAGGAGATCCGGGAGGGGAATATGCTGCCTCTCCACAAGGAGAGGGACCTGATTCCTATTTCTGTCATGCAGGTTGTGGAGGAAAAGCTGGGGAACTATTGCCGTTCTTCCGTATTCACTTCCTCCAGGACCTCCTGGTCTGAGCTGGCCCTTATTGCTGCCATTGACGAGGATAACAGCCAGACAGGACTGATAGATGTGCTGGGGGATATCTGCAAGGAAACAAAGAAGATTCTGGAGGTGCCCATCACTATCGGCATTGGCCACAGCTGCCAGGACCTGGGGGAGATCAGCGGCTCCTATAAGACGGCTGTGGACGCCCTTGGCTATAAGGCCATTGTGGGAGCGGGAAGCACCATCTATATCAATGATGTGGAGCCTGTAAGCGGGGGAAAGCTCAGCTTTGACAGCAAGGACGAAGCAGAGCTTATTGCAGCCATTAAGTTCGGTCCCAGGGAGAAGATAGAGGAAGCAGTACAGGCAGTCATGGATAAAATGAGCGATGCAAAGGTGCATTTCAGGCAGTGCCAGGCATATATGCTCAGCGTGTCCAGCTCCATAGTCCAGCTGATTCAGCAGTATGACCTGGACCTGGAACAGCTGGCGGAGGAGGGGGAGGAGCAGGGGGATACCTTTGCCGTCATCCCAAGGATGATGAAAAAGGAGGACTTTGCCCACTGGCTTCTCTCAGCCGCCCTCAGGATGAACCAGGCCATGAACCGGGAGCGGGATAATACCATGAAGCAGGTCATCCAGAAGGCCAAGGAATATATTATGGACAATTACCAGGATCCGGATTTGTCTGTGGAGAAAATATGCCGCCAGCTGCACATGAGCCCGGCCTATTTTTCCACCATGTTCAAGAAGGAGACAGGACAGGCATATACCGCCTACCTGACCCAGGTCCGCCTGGACAAGGCGGTGGAGCTTCTTAACAAGACCGATGACAAGACCTATGTCATAGCGGCCAAGGTGGGATACCAGGAGCAGAATTATTTCAGCTATGTGTTCAAGAAACGTTTCGGGGTTTCGCCCACCAAGTTCAGAGGGGCAAAATAGATACAACAGGTCTGCCGCGCCGCTTTTGGCGGGAACAGGGCAGGCAGCGTAAAGGAGCAGGGGACATGTTGTTTGAGAAGCAGAGGATTAAGCTGCAGAAGGCCAGTATACGGTATATCATATTCATCTACTTTACACTGACGGCCCTGGCCGCAAGTATATTCATAGGCATTTCCCTGTATTCCAGGCTGTCGGGCCAGATGTCCGCCACCATCCGGGAGGAGAACCAGATACTGATTAATCAGATCACCAGGTCCATGGAGGATTACCTGCGGACCGTGATGAAGCTGTCTGATTCCCTGTACTACGGTGTCGTCAAGAACGCGGACCTGGCCAGCGGTTCCATCGGGAGCGAGATGACCCTTCTCTATGACAATAACAAGGACAATGTGGAGAATATAGCCCTTTTGTCCAAGGAGGGAAAGCTGCTGGAAGCCGTGCCTGCGGCCCGCCTTAAGACAAATGTGGATGTCACCGGTGAAAACTGGTTCACCTCCACCCTGGAGAAAACGGAAAATATGCATTTTTCCACGCCCCATGTCCAGTACATTTTTGACGGCAGCGAGAACCAGTACCGGTGGGTCATTTCCCTGTCAAGGGCAGTGGAGATTACCCGGGGACCTTCCACGGACCAGGGAGTCCTGCTGATTGACATACGCTACAGCAGCCTGGAGCAGCTCTTTGACGGGGTAAATCTGGGAAATGGAGGCTATGTCTATTTAATTAGCAGCAGCGGGGAAATCATATACCACCCCCAGGCCCAGCTTATTGACTCAGGAATTGTACGGGAAAACAACCTGGAGGTATCCGGACTCAGGGACGGCAATTACCGGCAGACCGTGGATGGGGAGGAACGGACCGTCACGGTTAAGACTGTGGGATATACAGGCTGGAAGGTGGTGGGGGTGACGCCCCTTGACGGCGTGTCCCTCAACAATATAAAGACAAAGCTCCTGGTGATTTTCATGATTGCCTTTGTCCTTTTTATCATGACCATTATTAATTCCTATATCTCATCCAGGATAACAGACCCAATCAAGGAGCTGGAGAAATCTGTCAATGAAATTGAGGCAGGTAATCTGGAGACAGAGGTCAGGAGCGGCGGCTCCTACGAGATACAGCATCTGGGCAATTCCATACAGAACATGGCCCGGCAGATACGGCGGCTTATGGACGATATTGTGGCGGAGCATGAATCCAAGCGAAAGAGCGAGTTCGACACCCTCCAGGCGCAGATTAACCCCCATTTCCTGTATAACACTCTGGACATCATAGTGTGGATGATTGAAAATGAGAACCTGACTGACGCGGTGCGCGTCGTGACGGCTCTGGCCAGGTTTTTCCGCATCAGCCTCAGCAGGGGAAAGAGCATCATAACTGTCAGGGATGAGCTGGAGCATGTGCGAAACTACCTTATGATTCAGCACATGCGCTATAAAAATAAGTTTACTTATACCGTGGAGGCAGAGGATGAGGTCCTTGACCTGGCCAGTCTCAAGCTTGTCCTCCAGCCGCTGGTGGAAAATGCCATCTATCACGGCATGGAATTTATGGACGGGGACGGGGAAATCCGTATCCGGGCATGGCGGCAGGATAAGGATTTATTTATGAGTGTATCGGACAACGGCCTGGGGATGACCCGTGAGCAGGTGAAACGGCTGTTCGGGGATACGGATCACATGCCGTCGGGCAGGGGTTCCGGTATCGGAGTGAAGAATGTCCACCAACGTATCCGTCTGTATTTTGGCAATGACTACGGACTGGAAATCCAGTCGGAGCCGGATGAAGGGACAACGGTCACGGCCCATCTGCCGGCCATCCCCTATGAGGAAGTAAAGAAAGAGGGATCCTATGTTAAATAAAGGAAAAATACTCTGGTGCGTATGGGCCGGCATCCTGGTCCTGCTGTTTTTGATGTCCTCCACGGATCTGATAATCAAGGAAAAAAAGATTGAGGTATATCCGATCTCCGTCATAATAGAAGGGGACAACGACGACTACTATGTAAATTTCAAAAAGGGTATGGACCAGGCCGCAGTGGAGTTCCATGGGGATGTCAGCTTTATCACCCTCTATGCCTCTGATGACCAGGACCAGCAGATGGACCTGGTAAAACGGGAAATCAGGGACGGGACCAGGGCGGTGATTCTGGCTCCGGTAAAGCCTGAGGAGGCGGTAAGGGGACTGGAGGATATGAACCCGGGCTGCCCCGTCATCCTTCTGGGCCAGTCTCCTGATGAGGGCGGGACTCTGGATACCATCGGTGTGGACGGCAGGAAGATTGGAAGGCTGCTGGGCGAAGCGGCGGCTTCCCAGGCACCCAGGGATGTACCGGTCTATCTCTTTTGCAGGGGACTGGACTATGGGGACAGCGCCCAGGTCTACGAGGGGGTCCGGACTGTGCTGGATGAGCGGGGATATCATTACCGGCTTATTGAGAGGAAAAACCAGGACACATACCACCAGGCCATACAGGAAACGGACTCTCCCGGAGGCGGCAGGATCACCATTATAGCACTGGATGTGCAGTCGCTGGACCAGGCCACCCGGATACTGGAGGAAAACACCATATACCAGGGCCGGGTGGCAGGGCTCTACGGCGCAGGAAGCACCACCTCCCTGCTCAGGGCTCTGGATAAGGGAATTGTCACAGGAATGACTGCATATAACCAGTTTGACGAGGGATATTTAAGCGTGAAGCAGGCAGTGGAAGCTATTCAGGGTACGCGCCAGAAGCAGCAGACCATGCTGGAGGCCATCTATGTGGATGAGGATAAGTTGAGGGATAAGACATACGAGAAAATGCTCTATCCCATTGAGTAAGTGAGAGGGGCCGGAAGTAAGAGGAAACAAGATAAGGAAAGGGGCATTGCGGTGAAAGGGAAGTGGATGTATCTATTGGCAGCCTGCATGGGGGCGGCTGTCCTTATAGGTGTGTGGCAGTACATGGGAAGGGAAGACGGGCGGAAGGCGGATAAGAACTCTGTCCGCATCGGGGTTCTGCTCTACCGGGGGGACGACACCTTCATCGGCACTCTGCGCACCGGCCTGGAGGACAAGGCAAAGGAATATGAACAGGAAACAGGGATCAAGGTAAAGCTGGATATCATGGACGCCAAGGGGAGTCAGAATACCCAGAACAGCCAGGTGGAGCGTCTCATTTCCCTGGGCTGCGATGCCCTGTGCATCAACAGTGTGGACCGTTCGTCGGCCTCCATCATCATTGACAAGGCCATGGACGCAGGAACTCCGGTGGTATTCTTTAACCGGGAACCGGTGGAGGAGGATATGAACCGCTGGGAAAAGCTGTACTATGTGGGAGCGGACGCCAAGGAATCCGCTGTGCTTCAGGGAGACATCCTGGTGGATGCCTATAATCAGGATACACGAACCCTGGATGCCAACGGCAACGGCCTGGTAAGTTATGTGCTTTTGGAAGGGGAGACCAGCCATCAGGACTCCCTGATACGCACGGAGTGGTCCATCCAGACCTTAAAGGACGGGGGCGTTCCACTGGAGAAGATTACAGGAGGAATTGCCAACTGGGACAGGAGCCAGGCATCAGCCCTGATGGAGCAGTGGCTGAAGGAGTATCCGGGACAGATTGAGCTGGTGGTCAGCAATAATGACGACATGGCCCTGGGAGCCATCGACGCTATGAACCGGGCCGGAATCGGGGCCAATTCCATTAAGGTGGTGGGTATCGACGGCACCCCGGTGGGCATAAAGGCTCTGGAGGAAGGGTATCTTTTCGGCACAGTGGAATCAGATAAGGAACGCTACTCCCAGGCCATATTTGACATTGCCTGGAGTCTGTCCCTGGGCCAGGACCCGAAGGACAGGGTGCCGCAGCTGGAGGGGAATTATTACTGGTGTCCTCAGCGGGCGCTGACCCAGACTGAGGCAAAATTGCTTAAAAACCAGTGATTCATATCAGAAACACCGATGAAAAGAGATAAAATCGAAGAAATTTTATAATCATTCTATAAAAATCATATGGAAAAATGCACAACCGGGTCGTATAATAAACTTGTTGTTAAGCAAAAACAACCAAAGTCAACAAAATTATAAGGGAGGAATTAAAAATGAAGAAAGCATTAAGTGTTGCTCTTGCGTGTTCCATGGCATTATCACTGGTTGCCTGCGGAGGCGGCAGCAAGCCAACAGAAGCACCAACCACAGCAGCTGCCGGGGATACCACAACCGAAGCAGCAGCAGACACAACCGCGGCAGACACAGCAGCTGCACCGGAAGCAGGCGCAGAGGTGGCAAACAAGGATAAGCCTTTAGTATGGTTTAACCGCCAGCCCTCCAGCAGTGCTACAGGACAGCTTGATATGACGGCCCTGAATTTTAATAAGGATACATATTATGTAGGTTTCGACGCAAATCAGGGCGCTGAGCTTCAGGGTACCATGGTTAAGGACTACATCGAGAAGAACATCGACTCAATTGACCGCAACGGCGATGGAATCATCGGCTACGTTCTGGCAATCGGAGACATCGGACATAACGACTCTATCGCACGTACAAGAGGCATCCGTAAGGCTCTCGGCACCGCAGTAGAGAAAGACGGCAATGTCAACAGCGATCCTGTTGGTACAAACGCAGACGGTACAGCAACTGTTGTACAGGACGGCTCCATCGAAGTTGGCGGAAAGACATATGTTGTCCGCGAGCTTGCTTCCCAGGAGATGAAGAACTCTGCAGGCGCTACATGGGATGCTGCCACAGCTGGTAATGCAATCGGCACATGGTCTTCCTCTTTCGGCGATCAGATTGATATTGTTGCATCCAATAACGACGGTATGGGCATGTCCATGTTCAACGCATGGTCCAAGGACAATAAGGTTCCTACATTTGGCTATGACGCAAACAGCGACGCAGTAGCAGCTATCGCTGAGGGCTACGGCGGCACTATCAGCCAGCATGCAGACGTACAGGCTTACCTGACACTCCGCGTACTGCGCAACGCACTGGACGGAGTTGATATTGATACAGGTATCGGCACAGCAGACGATGCAGGCAATGTCTTAAGTCCTGATGTATATGTTTACAAGGCAGATGAGCGTTCCTACTACGCACTGAACGTTGCTGTTACTGCTGAAAACTATACAGATTTCACAGATTCCACAATGGTATACGCACCTGTATCCAATCAGCTGGATGAGGCTACCCATGCTACAAAGAACGTATGGCTGAACATCTACAACTCAGCTGATAACTTCCTTGGCTCAACCTATCAGCCTCTGCTCCAGAAATACGATAAGCTTCTCAACCTCAAGGTTGACTATATCGGCGGCGACGGACAGACAGAGTCCAATATTACAAACCGTCTTGGAAATCCAAGCCAGTATGACGCATTTGCCATCAACATGGTTAAGACAGACAATGCAGCTTCATACACATCTCTGCTTGAGCAGTAATATTCATTGAAATAAAGATGTACTGTTATTAGGGAGAAGAAATTCTCCCTAATATTAAATATTGAAACCTATCAATCTACATATACAGGAGTAAAATAATGGCAGATAAGAAAGATGATATCGTCTTATCAATACGCGGTATGAGCAAGTCCTTCGGCCGAAACAGAGTTCTGGACCATATCAACCTGGATGTGAAGCGCGGAACCGTTATGGGGCTTATGGGTGAGAACGGAGCTGGTAAGTCAACCATGATGAAGTGCCTTTTCGGCACCTACCAGAAAGACGAGGGAAATATCTTCCTGAATGGCAAGGAAGTAAGCTTTTCCGGACCAAAGGATGCTCTTGAAAACGGCATTGCAATGGTTCACCAGGAATTGAATCAGTGTCTGGAACGGAATGTAATTGATAATTTATTCCTTGGACGTTATCCGGTCAATTCCATGGGTGTAATTGATGAAGGCAGGATGAAAAAGGAAGCCGCCGAGCTCTTTAGAAAATTGGGAATGACTGTTAACCTCACCCAGCCCATGGGCCGCATGTCCGTATCACAGAGGCAGATGTGTGAAATCGCCAAGGCCATCTCCTACAATTCAAGGGTGATTGTTCTGGATGAGCCCACATCCTCCCTGACCGTGCAGGAGGTTAACAAGCTCTTCGAGATGATGAGGATGTTAAAGGAGCAGGGAATTGCCCTGATTTATATTTCCCACAAGATGGATGAGATTTTTGAAATCTGCGACGAGATATCCGTGCTTCGGGACGGCAACCTGGTCATGACAAAGAGCACCAAGGATGCAAACATGAATGAGCTGATTGCGGCAATGGTCGGCCGTTCCCTTGATAACCGGTTCCCGCCTGTTGACAATACCCCAGGTGATGTGATTCTGTCCATCCAGAATCTGTCTACAAAGTTTGAGCCTCATTTGCAGGATGTTTCATTTGACGTAAAAGAAGGAGAGATATTCGGACTGTACGGTCTGGTAGGGGCAGGGCGCACGGAACTTCTGGAAACAATCTTTGGTGTCCGCACCAGAGCCGCAGGACGCGTTTATTTTAATAACCGCCTTATGAATTTCAGCAGCGCGAAGGAGGCCATGGAGCATGGCTTTGCCATGATTACCGAGGAGCGGAAGGCAAATGGCCTGTTTTTAAAAGGAGACCTTACCTTCAATACCACCATAGCCAATCTGCAGCAGTATATGTCGGGTATAGCGCTTTCCGATGCAAAGATGATAAAGGCTACGTCAAAGGAAATCAAAATCATGCATACCAAGTGCATGGGCCCCGATGATATGATTTCCAGCCTTTCCGGCGGCAATCAGCAGAAGGTCATTTTCGGAAAGTGGCTGGAGCGCAGTCCGCAGGTGTTTATGATGGACGAACCCACAAGAGGAATCGACGTGGGTGCAAAGTATGAAATATATGAGCTTATCATCAATATGGCGAAGCAGGGGAAGACAATCATTGTTGTTTCTTCTGAGATGCCGGAGATTCTCGGAATTACAAACCGTATTGGTGTTATGTCAAATGGACGTCTTTCTGGAATTGTTAATACAAAAGAGACAAATCAGGAAGAACTTTTAAGGCTCAGTGCAAAATACCTATAAGGGGGATTCATGGATATGGCGAAAGGAAACAATGAGACTCTTACGGCTGAACAGGAAATGCAGCTGCGCCAGCCAATTGAGGATTATGTTGGCGAAATTCAGAAGAAAATCGACAGTCTCAGAGCGGACGGCACAAACAGAGTAGTCGCTCTGCAAAATAATATTGATGCAACAAAAAGAGACCGTTCCCTTACAAAGGAAGAAAGGGAAAACAGAATTGCGGCTAACAGCGCGGAGATGGAAAAAGCAAAGGCTGTTGAGGCAAAGAACAAAGACGAGATTGCAAAATTAATCTCCGAAGCGGAGAGTTATCTCAAGGAACATTTTGATAAGGATTATTATTTGCCGTTAAAGGAAAGCTGTGAGCGGGAAAAAGCGCTTGCAAAGGAAAAATATGGCATTAAAGTTGCGGAACTGAACAAAGAACATGAAAATACCCTCTCAAAGCTTACGGACCATCAGGAGATAAAGGACGAGAAGTATGTTCATAAGAACCGCCTGTTTGACGCAAAGATGGACCTGGACAAGGAGCTTCAGCGGATCAAAGACAGAAGGCATGCGGCATTTGTCTGGCAGTATCACCTGATTGATATGCTCCGCCTGTCTAAATTCACCTTCATGGAGACCAGAGCGCAGAAATGGGAGAACTATAAATATACATTCAACCGCAGAACATTCTTACTGCAGAATGGTCTGTATATCGCTATTATCCTGATTTTCATTGGACTGTGTATCGCTGCTCCGGTGATGAAGAATGTTAAACTGCTTACCTATAATAACATTTTAAATATCCTGCAGCAGGCTTCTCCCAGAATGTTCCTGGCCCTGGGCGTTGCGGGTCTTATCCTCCTGACCGGCACGGACCTTTCTATCGGGCGTATGGTTGGTATGGGTATGACCACTGCTACCATCATCATGCATCAGGGCATTAACACAGGTGCTGTGTTCGGACACGTGTTTGACTTTACAGGCATGCCCATAGGATTAAGAGTGGTATTTGCCCTTGTAATGTGTATTATCTTATGTACGTGCTTTACGGCTATCGGCGGTTTCTTTACCGCTAAGTTCAAGATGCATCCGTTCATATCAACCATGGCCAACATGCTGGTCATTTTCGGACTTGTCACATATGCCACAAAGGGCGTATCCTTTGGTGCCATTGAACCGGCTATTCCAAAGATGATTATTCCAAAAATAAACGGGTTCCCAACCATTATCCTGTGGGCAGTGGCTGCCATCGTAATCGTTTGGTTTATCTGGAACAAGACCACCTTCGGCAAGAATTTATACGCAGTAGGCGGCAACCCGGAAGCAGCAGCTGTTTCAGGTATCTCCGTATTCGGAGTAACCATGGGAGCATTCATTCTGGCAGGTATCCTTTACGGATTCGGTTCCTGGCTGGAATGCGCAAGAATGGTAGGTTCCGGCTCCGCCGCTTACGGCCAGGGCTGGGAGATGGACGCAATTGCAGCCTGTGTGGTTGGCGGCGTATCCTTTACCGGCGGTATCGGTAAGATTTCCGGCGTAGTAGTCGGCGTACTTATCTTCACCGTGCTCATCTACTCCCTTACCATTCTCGGTATCGACACAAACCTACAGTTCGTGTTTGAAGGCATCATCATTATAACGGCTGTAACACTTGACTGCTTGAAGTATGTTCAGAAGAAGTAGTAAGGAAGGTTAGGTGTTTCCGTCCGTGATTGAAATAAGCCCGGGGGCTGTGGATACGGCTTCGGGACTAGTAGTTCTAGGACGCTGAAAATCGGCTGAATACAAGAGGCTGGCTGCCAAAACTCGCGGCCAAGCCTCTTTCTATATTTAGATACTGAGCTCAGACAGTTGTCAGCCAGCCTCTTAACGCCGCTTTCCACCGTCCAAGAACTACACGTCCCTGCAGATGCATCCACATCCCCCGGCCTTATTTCAATCACCCACTACGCACCTCCCTTCGCCAAAAAAGAGTGATGCGCCAGCCAGACTATCGTTTTTTGTCAGATATAATACCTGGCATATAAAATGATGGAAGAATTTTCACCTGGCATTTTTCGTTTTATCTGCGCCATGGATGTAAGTGATGCAGAAGCATCGGGTACGTAGTGGGTAGGGGGGTGTGAGATGCATCTACAGGGGCGTGTAGGGGTTAGGCTGCGGGAACCGGCGTTAAGAGGCTGACTGACAATTGTCTGAGCCCGATATCTGGATACAGAAAGAGACTGACCGCGAGTTTTGGCAGTCAGCCTCTTGCATTTAGCCGGTTTCCGGAGGCTTAGCCCTACTAGCCCCGCAGCCGTATCCCACTCCCCCTCTCCCTCACGGACGGATGAACCTTCTCTTCCTCCGCATCCCTTACTTCCCACAAGCTAACCTGCTATTTTGATACTCCCTTGTAAACGTAACATCCCTCCCAAACCACTCCGGGGCCTGGAAGGCCATGGCTTCTTCTTCGGAGGTGAATTCCACCTCGGCCAGGAGGAGGCCGGCGTAGCGGCCTTCAAAGACGTCCAGTTCAATGGTCAGATGGTCTGAGCCATCCAGCGGGATGAGATAGCGCTTTTTGGTGAGTACCACGCCGTCGGCCTTGGGGAGCAGGTGGGCGTAGGCTTCCCGGGTCAGGGGGAGGTTGTATTCCTCCCTGGACAGGAGTCCCTTGCCCTTGTAGGTGAGATAGAAGCTGTCATCCTCCTGACGGATGCGGACCACCGGTTCCGTGCAGAGATAGGCCTGTTCAATCTGGTGGAAGGGATGGGCGTCATAGCCCTCCGGAAGACAGGGGATCAGGAATTTACGTTCGATTTCCATATGGGAAAACCTCCTTGCTGTGATTGTCGATTAGTGGATTTTACTAAGTATTTTTATTTTTTCCATTTTACAATCATATCATTTAACTCTTTTCCTGAAAAGTGATAAATGATAAAATAAAATTACTATGCGATAAATGGCGGAAAGGGAGATTATCATGGCAAAGGTTTATGCATTTCTTGCGGATGGACTGGAAGAGGTTGAATGTCTTGCGGTTGTGGACGTGCTCCGGCGTTCCGGTGTGGAGGTGACACTGGTGTCTGTTACAGGAGACAGGAAAGTAACTGGTTCTCATGGAATTGAGTTGGGGACCGACGCCCTGTTTGAGGATGTGAACCCGGATGTGGCAGATGTGCTGTTTTTGCCCGGAGGAATGCCGGGAACTAACAATCTGAAAGCACATATGGGTCTGAGGGCGGCTGTGGAGTGTGCCAACAAGCAGGGCAGAAGGATTGCGGCCATCTGCGCGGCGCCAAGCATCCTGGGGAGTATGGGGCTCTTAAAGGGCAGGACGGCTACCTGCTATCCGGGATTTGAGGACCAGCTCACAGGTGTGTCCTACACCAGCCAGGGTGTTGTGACGGATGGCAACATCACCACCGGCAGGGGCCTGGGATTTGCCCTTGACATGGGACTGGAACTGATTCGCCTGCTTCAGGGTCCCCAGCAGGCCCAGAAGATTGCAGCGGCAATCCAGTATAACTGGAAATAGTATCCGGATGAGAAAAACTCCTGTTCTGTTCTATATCATATGGATGTGGGATGGAATGGAAGTTTTTTTTGTAAAAAACGCTGGTGTTTTTAAAATGAGCATGCTATAATGGTACATTGAAGTGTAGCGCCCTCATGGATTATGGGCGAACCACATATATTTTAAGGAGGAACCCGTAAAAATGAGTGTACAAGTAGAAAAATTAGAAAAAAACATGGCCAAACTGACAATAGAGTTAAGCGCAGAGCAGTTTGAGGATGCTATGAAAAAAGCCTTCAATAAGAGCAAGAACAAGTTTAATATTCCAGGCTTCCGTAAGGGCAAAGCACCTCGCGCCATGATTGAAAAGATGTATGGCGAAGGCATCTTTTATGAGGAGGCTGCTGATGAGGCCATCAACGCAACCTGCATGGAGGCAATGAATGAAAGCGGACTGGAGATCGTTTCCAGACCGGAAGTTGCCGTAGAGCAGATTGGCAAGGACAAGCCGTTCATCTATACCGCAACTGTAGCCGTAAGGCCGGAAGTGACCCTGGGCGAGTACAAGGGCATTGAGGTAGAGAAGGTGGATGCAGCTGTGAAGCCTGAGGATGTGGAAGCAGAGCTCAAGAAGGTTCAGGAGCAGAACGCAAGACTTCTGACCGTAGAGGACAGACCGGTTGCTGACGGCGACCAGACAGTCATCGACTTCGAGGGATTTGTTGACGGCAAGACATTTGACGGCGGCAAGGCAGCTGATTACCCATTGACCATTGGCTCCCATTCCTTCATTGATACATTTGAGGAGCAGCTGGTTGGCAAGAACATCGGCGAAGAGTGCGAGATTAACGTAACCTTCCCGGAGGAGTACCATGCGGCTGAACTGGCTGGAAAGCCTGCAACCTTTAAGGTGACTGTAAAGGAAATCAAGGTAAAGGAACTTCCGGAACTGGATGATGAGTTTGCAGGAGAAGTTTCTGAATTTGACACGCTGGATGAATACAAGAAGGATATTGAGGCAAAGATTCTTGAGAGAAAGCAGAAAGAAGCTGCTTCCGAAAACGAGAACCGTGTGGTTGACAAGGTAGTGGCAGGCGCTTCCATGGAGATTCCTGACAGGATGGTGGAAGGCCAGATTGACAACATGGTTCAGGATACAGCCCGCCGTATGGAGAGCCAGGGTCTGAACATGGATCTGTACATGAAGTATACAGGCATGACCATGGAGCAGATGAGAGAGCAGATGAAGCCACAGGCCTTAAAGAGAATCCAGACCAGACTGGTGCTTGAGGAAGTTGTAAAGGCTGAGAACCTGCAGGTTTCCGACGAAAGACTGGATGAGGAGATTGCCAAGATGGCGGCCGCTTACCAGATGGAGGCTGACAAGTTAAAGGGTTATATGTCAGACCGTGATAAGGACCAGATGAAGGAAGATATTGCTGTTCAGGAAGCGGTTGATTTCCTGGTAGCAGAAGCAAAACTGGTATAATTCACATATGATACGGGGGGTTCACAGCGCTTATTTACCTGGCTTTGAATCTCCCTGGTTTGTTATAAGTGAACTGGTCACCGCACCGGACTTGTGAAATACCTGGCCGGGAGACGGTGGCATGTATCGCACGTAAGTGTCTGAAAAACAGACGTTTAGTGCTCATAACTAGGAGGATGGTTATATGAGTTTAGTACCTTATGTCATTGAGCAGACCAGCCGCGGCGAGCGTTCTTATGACATTTATTCAAGATTACTGAAGGAGAGGATCATATTCCTGGGCGAGGAAGTAAACGATGTGTCCGCAAGCCTTGTGGTGGCACAGCTCTTATTCCTGGAGTCAGAGGACCCAGGCAAGGATATCCATTTGTATATCAACAGCCCGGGCGGTTCTGTATCTGCGGGATTTGCTATCTATGATACCATGAACTATATTAAATGCGATGTATCTACCATCTGTATCGGCATGGCGGCCAGCATGGGCGCGTTCCTTCTTTCCGGAGGGGCCAAGGGCAAGCGTTTCGCGCTGCCTAATGCTGAAATCATGATTCATCAGCCTTCCGGCGGGGCCAAGGGCCAGGCCACAGAGATTAAAATTGTGGCTGAAAATATCTTAAAGACAAGAAAGAAATTAAACGAAATCCTGGCAGCAAACACAGGAAAGCCCCTGGAAGTAATTGAGCGCGATACAGAGCGTGACAATTATATGTCTGCACTGGAGGCCAAGGAATACGGCCTTATTGATGAAATCATTGCACATCATTAGTGCTGCAGTACAGCGCTGAGGCATCAGGCCGGTAACGTAAAAAAGCAAGTAAAGGATATGAAAGGTTAGGTATCGTATGCCAATGAGACCAGATGACACGATTCGGTGCTCCTTCTGCGGAAGGACACAGGATCAGGTACGGAAGATGATTGCCGGAGCTGGCAACAACAATGTGTATATCTGTGACGAGTGCATAGAATTGTGCTCTGAGATTCTGGAAGAGGAGCTGGAAGGCCAGGATGAAGGGGAGAGCCCTGCGCTGGCCGATATACGTCTCCTGAAGCCAAAGGAAATCAAAGCATTTTTAGACGAATATGTCATCGGACAGGATGACGCCAAGAAGGTGTTGTCCGTTGCGGTTTATAATCACTACAAGAGGGTGACGGCATGCCAGAACATGGATGTGGATGTGCAGAAGAGCAACATCCTTATGGTGGGGCCCACAGGCTCAGGTAAGACCTATCTGGCCCAGACCCTGGCTAAGATTCTCAATGTTCCCTTTGCCATTGCAGACGCCACTGCACTGACAGAGGCAGGATATGTGGGCGAGGATGTGGAGAACATTCTGTTAAAGCTTATCCAGGCTGCTGATTATGACATCTCCCGTGCCGAATACGGCATTATATATATTGACGAGATTGATAAGATTACCAAGAAGTCCGAAAATGTATCCATCACCAGGGATGTTTCAGGCGAAGGCGTCCAGCAGGCGCTGCTTAAGATTCTGGAGGGTACAGTTGCCAGCGTTCCGCCTCAGGGCGGCAGGAAGCATCCGCACCAGGAGCTTCTTCAGATTGATACCACCAACATCCTGTTTATCTGCGGCGGTGCCTTTGATGGCCTGGAGAAGATTGTGGAGCAGCGTCTGAGCGCTGGTTCCATTGGTTTCAACGCCGAGGTGGCAAATAAGAACGATCTGAACATAGATGAGCTGCTCAAGAAGGTGGAGCCTAAGGATCTGACCAAATTCGGACTGATTCCCGAGTTCATAGGCCGCGTGCCGGTGATGGTTTCACTGGAACAGCTTACAAAGGATGCCATGGTGCGTATCCTGTCAGAGCCGAAAAATGCCCTGATGAGACAGTATCAGAAGCTGTTTGAGCTGGACAATGTAAAGCTGGAATTCACCCAGGAGGCTCTGGAGGAGATTGCACAGCTGGCAGTAGACCGCAAGATTGGCGCCAGAGGACTGCGCTCTATCCTTGAATCAGTGATGATGGACCTTATGTATGAGATTCCGTCCGACGATTCTATCGGAATCTGTACCATTACCAGAGACGTAGTGAAAAAGGCAGGACAGCCGGAATTAGTATACCGCGATATGCCTCCTGCATCTGCCCGGAAGCCGTTGTCAGAACGGCTCAGAGGGGACAGTAAGACAGGAGAAATTGCGTAGGCTGTCATGCTCCTGTGACAATTTAGAAGAGAGAAAGGGCCGCTGCAAATCAGATATGACCCGGACCAGAAGGCCTGTTTTCCGGCCGGTCCGGCACCTGCATTGCAGCGGCTTTTCAAATGGTTAAGATACAAGAGGTGAAGATTGAGAATGGGAGAACAAGTGATTACGATGCCCGTGGTGGCTCTCAGGGGTCTGACCATACTTCCGGGTATGGTATTGCATTTTGATATAAACAGGCCGAAATCGGTGGCAGCCGTAGAGCGGGCTATGGTGGGAGACCAGAAACTGTTTCTTGTGGCCCAGAGACATCCTGAAATTGTGGAGCCTGAGCAGGGGGATTTGTTCCAGGTAGGTACTGTGGCAGTGGTGAAGCAGCTGGTGAAACTGCCGGGCAAGGTGGTACGTGTGCTGGTGGAAGGACTGGAACGCGCTGAGCTTTTATGCCTGGAAGCTGAGGAACCGGCTATGATGGGCGAGATTGCCGCCATAGAAGCGGAGGAGGATGATCTGGACAGCCTGACTCAGGAAGCCATGCTGCGTATCCTGAAGGACAAACTGGAAGAATATGGAAGAGTTAATCCGAAGATTACAAAAGAAATTCTGCCTAATCTGATGATTATTACAGATTTAAATGAGATGCTGGACCAGATCGCCATTCAGCTGCCATGGGACTATACCATCCGCCAGACCGTGCTAGAGAACAGTTCTCTGTCAGCCAGGTATGAGGTAGTGATGCATACGCTGCTGACCGAGATGGAGATATACAGAATTAAGAAGGAATTTCAGGAAAAGGTAAAGGCCGATATCGACCAGAACCAGAAGGAATATATTCTCAGGGAGCAGATGAAGGTCATCCGCCAGGAATTGGGAGAGGACGCTGTGTCGGACGCAGACGAATATCAGAAAAAGCTGGATACTCTGAAGGCCGACAAGGAAGTAAAGGAAAAGCTCCACAAAGAAATAGAGCGTTTCCGCAACATGCCGGCCGGAAGCCAGGAGGCCAATGTGCTGCGCACCTATGTGGAAACCCTGCTGGACCTGCCCTGGAAGAAGATGTCCAAGGACAATGACGACATCAAACATGCCGAGAGGATACTCAACGAGGATCACTACGGGCTGGAGCAGGTAAAGGAGAGGATCCTGGAATACCTGGCTGTCCGCGCCCTGACGAAGAAGGGCACCAGCCCTATCATCTGTCTGGTGGGACCTCCAGGAACCGGCAAAACATCCATTGCCAGGTCCGTGGCCAGGGCTTTGAATAAGAAATACGTGCGCATCAGCCTGGGAGGTGTCCGGGACGAGGCGGAAATCAGAGGCCACAGGAAAACCTACGTGGGCGCCATGCCGGGCCGTATCGTGGAAGGCATGCGTCAGGCCAGTGTGAGCAATCCCCTGATGCTTTTGGACGAGATTGACAAGGTCAGCAGCGACTATAAGGGTGATACCTCCTCCGCGCTTTTGGAGGTGCTGGACGGGGAACAGAATGTAAAATTCAGGGACCACTATGTGGAACTGCCCATTGACCTGTCCCAGGTCCTGTTTATTGCAACGGCCAACACCACCCAGACCATACCGGGGCCTTTACTGGACCGCATGGAGCTGATTGAGGTCAACAGCTATACGGAAAATGAAAAGTTTCACATAGCCAGAGACTACCTGGTGACAAAGCAGATGGAGCGCAACGGCCTTAAGGAGGGACAGATTACATTTTCCGATAAGAGCCTTGAAAAAATAATACACAACTATACCAGGGAAGCTGGCGTCAGGAATCTGGAGCGCCGCATCGGGGATGTATGCCGCAAGGCTGCCAGACAGTTCCTGGAGGATAAGAAGAAGTCCATCAAGATTACGGAGAGTAATCTGGAGAAATACCTGGGCAAGGAAAAGGTGACCTTTGAGAATGCCAATGAGGAAGATGAAATCGGCATTGTGCGCGGCCTGGCCTGGACCAGTGTGGGAGGGGATACCCTTCAGATAGAAGTCAATGTAATGCCTGGCAAGGGAAGTCTCCTGATGACCGGGCAGCTGGGAGACGTGATGAAGGAATCAGCCCAGACAGCCCTGACCTATGTTCGGTCCGTGTGCCCGGAGTACGGGATTGACGACGATTATTTTGAGAAGCACGACCTCCACATCCATATCCCGGAGGGAGCGGTGCCGAAGGACGGACCTTCTGCTGGAATCACCATGGCCACAGCCATGCTGTCCGCGGTGACAGGTAAAAGTGTCCAGGCCAAGGTGGCTATGACCGGGGAGATAACCCTGCGTGGACGGGTCCTGCCCATCGGAGGACTGAAAGAAAAGATACTGGCAGCCAAGATGGCCCATATAGAGAAGGTGCTGGTACCTGACAAGAACCGTCCGGATATGGCGGAGCTGTCCAAAGAAATCACCAGGGGACTGGACATTGTATATGTAAAGGCCATGGAGGATGTGGTTTCGGAGGCCTTTGTTTAGAGCGCGGATAGGAATTAGGAGAAACAGATATGATAATAAGAGACGTGAATCTGGAGACAGTATGCGGCGTGACCAGCAAGCTGCCGGAGAATACACTGCCGGAGTTTGCATTTGCGGGCAAGTCCAATGTGGGAAAATCATCCCTCATCAATGCGCTGATGAACCGCAAAGCCTATGCAAGAACCTCCTCGCAGCCGGGCAAAACCCAGACCATCAATTTTTACAACATCAACGGAGCATTGTATTACGTGGACCTGCCGGGGTACGGCTATGCCAAGATAGCGGTTGCGGTCAAGGAAAAATGGGGCAAGATGATAGAGCGGTATCTCAGGAATTCACAGATGCTCAAAATGGTGTTCCTGCTCATTGATATCCGCCATGAACCCTCGGCCAACGACAAGCTGATGTATGAATGGATTATCTTTAACGGATACCACCCTGTCATCATTGCCACCAAGCTGGACAAGATTAACCGCAGCCAGGTGCAGAAGCACGTAAAGATGGTGCGGGAAGGCCTTGGCATGGAAAAGGACGGTATCATTATTCCTTTCTCGGCAGAGACAAAGCAGGGCAGGGATGAGATATGGGACCTGATTGAGGGCAGCCTGTAGGCTGTTTGTATTCCTGTTAAAAAGCGGATTTCATAAAGTGAAGAAAGGCCTGGTTTCCTGACAGACGGGTATTGCCCGCAGGAAATCAGGCCTTTTTGCTACCGGTAATTCTCCTTTACCAGCTCAATAAAATATCTTCCATAGGACGGAATATACCGGCCCTTCTGGTATACCGCATACAAGGTGGTCACAGTGGCGGGGTCTCCCACAGAGAAGCACAGAGGGGGATTGTAAAAGTGTATTTTTCTGACATAGGATTCCGGGGCCAGACAGAGGGCGGTGCCGGAGGCAGCCAGACGGATGGCGATATCGCTGTTGCGGGTAAACAGGAGGACCTTGGGGGTTAAGCCGGCCTTTTTAAACAGTCCTGCCGATATACGGCCCGTTGTCTGGTCCCGGGGGTGGAGGATGTAGGGCTCATGTTCTGTATGTCTTATATCCACCCAGGGATAGCGAAAGCCTTCCCTTGCAATGGCTTTTTCCGCCAGGGGATGACCGGGGGCTGCCACCAGAACGATTTCTTCCTGCCCCAGGTACTCCGCTGTCTGAGCGGGATCCGTGGCCGTGGAATTATAGATGGCAAAGTCCACATTGGGGGAAAGCATAAGCTGCTTTTCAACGGAATGTGATTCCTCCAGAAGATTAATCTGCACGTCCGGGTAACGAGAATAGAACCGGCTGAGTACATCCGGCAGCAGGCAGGAACCACGCATCAGAGCCACCGCTATGGTCAGCTGCCCCTTTTCCTCGCCTAATAAATCCTCGCATTCCGAATTCCAGTCAGAACATATCTGGCAGATTTTTTCCGCATAATCCATGTAGCGGTTACCGATATGGGTTGGAATCAGGTCATTGCCAATACGGCTGAACAGAGGGGAGCCCAGCTGACGTTCTATGTTCTTCACAGCCTTGCTCAGGGCGGACTGTGTGATGAACAGGGAGTCTGCTGCCTTTGTGATGCTTCCATACCTGCGTATGGCCAGCATATACCGGATTTCCTTTGAGATCATGTATGTACCTCCAATGAAAATAATTCATGACTTAGATGATTATTATGACTTTGACACCTACCTATGCACATTGTATAATAAAAATAATATACAATCAAGGGTTTCATCAATATTGCTGAATGGAGGCGCCATGGAAACAGAGAGAGCGGATTTTCTCGTAAGAGGAGCAATGGTTTACAACAGCTACTTTAAAAAGTTTGTGCCGGCGGATGTGTCTGTGTCAGGAGGGAAATTCTTATACATAGATTCCCGAAGGTCCGGCGCGGTGGAGGCTGATGAGACAGTGGATGCAGAGGGCCTTTATATGGTGCCGGGGCTGATTGACATACATATGCACATCGAGAGCTCCATGCTGACGCCGGGAGCATTTTGCAGACGGCTGGCAGAGTGCGGCGTCACCACCATTGTGTCGGAGCCTCATGAGATGGCCAATGTGAACGGAATGCAGGGCGTGCTGGATATGATAAGGGCAGGGGAAAACAGCCCGGTTGATATCTTTTACGGGATTCCCAGCTGTGTGCCCTCCACCTCCCCTGAGCTGGAGACCACCGGAGGCATCATAACCTGTGAGGAGATGGAAGGCCTGAAGGAAAATCCCTGGGTGGCCTGTGTGGGAGAGGTTATGAATTACCGTACCATTATCCGGGAAAACCAGCTGGAAATTACCCGGTTCCTCAAACAACTTCGTGAAAAGGACCGGATTTTTCCCATTGAAGGCCATTGCCCTGCACTGCTGGACCTGGATTTGGCCAAGTTTCTGTACCTGGGCATCAATGGAGACCATACGGAGCACAGCTTGGAAGAACTGGAACAGAGGTTTGCCAACGGCATGTTTATGGAAATCCAGGAAAAGATGCTGCGCAGGGAGGTACTGGACTACATAAGGGAGCATGGGCTGGAGGAACATTTCTGCTTTGTGACAGATGATGTGATGGCTGACACACTGTGTATCCAGGGACATCTGGACGCCCTGGTCCGCAGGGCCATGGAACTGGGGATGCCGGCAGAGCAGGCAGTTTATAACGCCTCCTTTACCCCGGCAAAGCGGATGAACCTTTTGGACCGGGGGGCAATTGCTCCGGGGAAAATAGCTGACTTCCTGCTGCTCAGCGATTTGGATACGTTTGCTGTCTCTGCCACCTATAAAAATGGGAAATGTATTTGGCGCAGGGGACAGGACGAAAGGGAACAGCCCGCCCAAGAGCAGCATGGCCCGGACAGGGGACAGGATATGCGCTTTCCGGAGCCTTATTACCACAGTATCCATCTGGAATTCCAGGAGCAGAGCCGGTTTGAGGTTCCCATGGAATCGGATTCAGGCACGGTTATGGTCCGTGTCATGGAAATCCAGGACGGGTCCACCAAGACAAAGGAAATCATCATGGAGATGCCTGTGAGGGACGGTTTCCTTAAATGGGAAGGGACGGGCTGTCTGCTGGCCGCTGTGTTTGAGCGGTATGGAAAGGGCCAGGCAGTGGGATACGGATTGGTAACCGGAGACTGTCACAAGCGGGGAGCCGTGGCTACCAGCTACGCACATGACTGCCATAATATTCTGGTGGCAGGAGCAAATCCTGCGGATATGAAGCTTGCTCTCAACCGCGTCATTGAGATGCAGGGCGGCATGGCTGCGGCGGACGGGGGAAGGATACAGGCAGAACTGCCCCTTCATGTGGGCGGCATCCTGTCGGACCGTCCTGCGAAAGAAGTGGGGGCCAGCCTTGCAAGGGTCCGTGAGGCCATGACGGGCCTGGGTTACAGGCATTATAACCCCATTATGTCGTTCTGCACGCTGACGCTGCCGGCCAGCCCGGCCCTGAAGCTGACGGATAAGGGACTGATAGATGTAAAAGCCTGCAAAATTGTGCCGTTAAAGGTAGAAGGACAGAGAACACAACCGTAATAACTGCACCGGAGAAAATCAAGAGGAGGATTAATCATGTCAAAGGAAACTGAAGGTACAGCCAAAAGAGGAGCTTCCAATACCTGGATTGACAGGCAATTCCATCTGGCAGAGCATGGGACCACGGTAAGGACAGAGATTCTGGCCGGTATCACCACATTTGTGACCATGGCATATGTGCTGGGGACTGTCCCTAATATCATGGCAAACGCAGGGCTGGACAGAGGCGTCATGCTCACGTCCATGATTTTACTGATTATTGTTACCACAGTGGCCATGGCCCTGGTGACAAACCGCCCCTTTGCACTGGCGCCCGGGCTGGGCAGTGTTGCAATCGTGTCGGGAATGATTGCGAACAGCGGGATTTCACCTGAAATCACAGCCGGCGTCATATTCTGGAGCGGCGTTATTTTTATTGTGATATCCTATATCGGCCTCAGGGATGCGGTGGTAAATGCCATTCCCGCCAGCCTTAAGCATGCGGTCAGCTCGGGCGTGGGCCTGTTCATTGCGCTGCTTGGATGTAAGAACGCAGGGCTGATTATTGCCCTGGAAGGCAAAAATAACCTGGCCTTCGGCGACCTGAGTTCTCCCTCCGTGCTGTTGGCGCTGATTGGATTCCTGCTGATACTCATCACCAAGCAGATGCGGGTGCCGGGATATATGATTTTTTCCATTTTGATTACCACGCTGGTCGGGATTCCCATGGGGCTTACCAGGATGCCTGAGGCGTTTTTCATGGCGCCCAGCTCTCCCTTTGGCCAGTTTATGAAGATTGATTTTCTGGGAGCCCTGCAGTTTGCCTATCTGCCCTTTCTGATTGCCATGTTTGTACCGGATTTCTTCTCCACCTTCGGCACGGCCCTGGGTGTGGGCGCAAAGGCCGGATTTCTGGATGAGGACGGCAACCTGCCCGGTATAGACAAGGTGTTCAAGGTGGATGCCGTGGCAACCGCTCTGGGCAGCCTGTTCTGCATGCCGTGTATGACCACCTATCTGGAATCCTCCTCCGGCGTGGAGGCAGGAGGGAAGACAGGGCTGACACCTATTTCCACAAGTGTCTGTTTTGCCTTTACCCTGCTGCTGACGCCCTTTGCCCTGATGATTCCGTCGGCCGCAACGGCCCCTGCCCTTATCATCATCGGAGTCGGCATGCTAAGTTCCATGCGAAACATCAATTATGATGATTTTACAGAATCCTTCCCTGCGTTTATCTGTGTTGCCTTTACCATATTCGCCAACAATATTGCCAATGGAATCTGTGTGGCCCTGCCGGTTTACGTGGTGCTGAAGCTGGCTTCGGGCAAGATTAAGGAAATGCCCAAAATCATGTATGTACTGCTGGGAGTATGCGTGCTGTACTTCTACAGTATCATTAAATAGTTTATGTAAGAACGCTGGATTACGCCATTCTGCACGGATGCTTTTTGCAGGTGGCAAGGCTCACCGCCACCAGCAGGATTCCGCAGACAAGAGCGCCTGGAACGGTCTCGCCAAGCCCCCAGGGATTGCCGGCCAGTTTCCAGCCCACACATACCACAAAGCCGCCTGTCATGGCAGATATGATGCCCTGGCTGGTGGCTTTTTTCCAGTACAGGGCCGCCAGGGAGGGCAGGCCTGCCGCCGCCGCGTAGAAGGACCAGGCAAACATGAGGACATTGTAGGCGTTTTTAATGTATAGGGCGATGATTAAGGCGCCCATGGCCAGTACCACGGACATGACACGGGACATGAGTATTTCATGCTTTTCCGTCATTTCCGGCATGAAATTTTTTCCCAGGTCATGTACAAAGGTCTGGACCGATACCAGCAGGTAGCTGTCCGCAGTGGACATCATGACTGACAGGATACCAGCCAGAGCCAGTCCTGTAAGGCCGGGAGGCAGGATGCTTACAGCCAGGGCAGGCACCACGGCATCAGAGCTTCCGTAGGAGGCCACCACGTCCGGCAGAATCTGCCGGCCTGCCAGACCCATGAAGAAAACCAGGGCAATGGTTACCATGTAAATGGAAGTGCCCCAGAACATGCCCTGGGTTGCGGCCTTTTTGCTCTTGGCAGCAAAGGCCCTCTGCCACATCTCGGCTCCTGCCAGGGTAAATACCAGATAGGTGACAATGTCGCCCAGGATACTGCCGTTGATATGAGGCACCAGGTAGGATTTGTCCAGGTTCTGCCAGAAGGAGGAAAAACCGCCCAGATAACGAATGCTGGAAAAGGGAATCAGGATGTAGACAAAGATAATCAGCATGAAAAACTGGAGCACGTCCGTGTACACCACGCCGAAGAGACCGGATGCAGCGGTATAGATGATGAAGATGAGAGTGGCTGCCAGGGCGCCGGCTTCATAGCTGATGCCGAATTCATTTCCCAGCATCTTGATGATGGTGGCGGTGGCAGTCACCTGGGCAGCCACTGTGCCCATCATGGTGAAGACGATCATGAAAGCCAGGATACAGCGGGCAGTGCTGTTGAACCTGTAGTTGAAAAGTTCCGGTATGGAGTTGATGTTTCTGGTGAAGCCAACCTCCTGTATGCGTCCGGCGATGGCTGAGAAGATAAACATGCCGATGAGATAGGGGATAGCGGTCATAACCGCCTTAAAGCCCGTGGTATAGGCAATGCCCGCACGTCCCATCATGGCGCTGCCTCCGATGATGGACGCGCACACAGTGGCAGTCAGCACAAAGGGGCCCAGGGTTCTGCCTGCAACGTAGTAATCGCCTGTATTCTTGATTCGTTTGACGAACCATACGCCCACAAAAAGCATGCCTATCATGTAGAGGACAATGATGACCAGATCCAGGTTGGTAAGTTCATGCATAAATCAGATCTCCTTTCGTTGGGGAGCCGCCTTGGGAGGGGGAGGTGATGAAAAATATCTTTGGATGTATTCAGTTTTAGGTAAAGGAAAAGAACGGACTTAACAAAAGAAACCGTCTGCATGGATGCAGACGGAAAAGTATACGACAATACAGCAAAATGATTTACCAGAATGTCCCTGTCCCTCTTCCGCCTATGAGATTAGCTGCCGGGTTCGGGAAAGAAAGGTTCCCTATCATCCGGGAGCCGCGACAGGCTCAGACGGATGAATACACCCCTAAAAATCGGTTCTCCCACTGCTGCATAGCAGCATTAAGCGACTTGGTGATTATGTTAACATTATCTTAACATTAATATATCACAGAAACAGGAGCGTGTAAAGAAATAACCTGTCAGATGCAGCCCATATTCTGTCAGATTCAACTCAGATCCTGTCAGATTCAACTCGACATATCCGGCATTTAGCGTATAATAGATACAGGTATGAATTAAATAAGACAGCCGGCGGCAATGGAATTTTGACGGCCTGGCTGTATCTGGAGGTATTATGTAATGGAAACGGGACCTATACGGGTGGCAATCATGGCAGACACCCATGGAGTGCTCCGGCCGGAGGTGGAAAGGATTCTGGAAACCTGCGATGTGATTGTCCATGCGGGGGACTTTGACAATCAGATGCTGTATCATAAGCTGAATGTGGACCAGCCCCTGTACGCGGTAAGGGGAAATAACGACAGGGGATGGTCGGGGGGACTTGGTCAGGTGAACCGGTTTGAAATCGGAGGGGTCAAATTTATCATGGCCCATGAGAGAGTGGATATCCCCAGCGTGCTTAAGGATATTCAGGTGGTCATATTCGGCCATTCTCATATGTATTATCAGCAGGAAATCAGCGGAAGGCTTTGGCTGAATCCGGGAAGCTGCGGCTATAAGCGTTTTACCCTGCCTCTTTCCATGGCTGTGATGACCATTGAGGACGGAACGTATGAGGTGGAGACCGTCTGGCTGGAACATGGGTACGGGACGCCAGGAGCAGCCACCAGCCAGAGGGAAAAGGCCAAGGCCAGCAAGTATGAAAAGCAGCAGAAACGCTATAAGCAGAAGCAGGCAAAGGGGGAAGGCCAGGCGGATAAGGCAAAGGGAGCGGTCAAGGCAGCCAGATATGGGGGACAGCCGGCAGCCAGGCAGGAAGCTGTCAAACCTGCCCCAGATCAGGAGAAGGAATATCTATTCCTTATAGCGAAAATCCTGCGCCTGAGAAAAGCCGGTGAATCCAGAGAATGGGTTATCCGGAACCTGGGGGAGAATTTCAGGCTGGCATCAACCATATACGATATATGCGAAAAAAGGCCGGACTCAAATGCCCGGCAGATTTTGGAACTGTTATTGGAACAAATCTCTTTTTAGTGGGAACGCTTTCCGGTGGATGGAACACAATGGGACACACACATCCCGGCGGAGGACACGCCATGGGACACACCGGCACAGCAAGTCAGGATAAAAGTGACCGCATGACGTGGGCATAGATTTCCTGGCTTTTTGTTTTCCAGGTATTGCACATGGCTTCTGCCTGCTCCCTGTCAGGGACGGATAAATCCAGCCGGATAAGGGTCGTCTTATTTTCGCGGACTTCACAGTGGACAATGTAGTCCTGATTAGTCCCCTTGTAGAAGTCGGCCGTTGTTCCCACCTCCTCCCGGAGGCGGAACTTGTTCTCCTTGAGGTACTGGTCCATGTCCTCAATGATGGCAGTGGATATGTTCTTGCCGAAGAAGTTGAGGGTTTCCTCCCCTTCCCTGGTGATGTCATACCGGGTGCTGTTGTGGCTGGCCTCCTTGTGGACCAGGCCGGCGTCTTCCAGCTCATTTAAGGCCTGCTGGAGGGTGAAATAGGTGGTGTATTCATGCTCTGTGAAAAAGTTGGTGAGCTGGGCGTTCGTCAGGGGGAAGTTCACCTGCTTCAACATATAGAGATTCATCAGTTTGTACAAGGTCATAGGTTCAGTAAGCATATCACACACGCTCCATCAGGATTTTCTTATTATTTTCTAATGTGGTCCTTTACCGCGCTGCTGACTACATCTGCCACACGGGGATCAAAGGCTTCGGGAAGTATGTTCTCGTCGCTTAAATCCTTTTCATCCACCAGCCCGGCAATGGCTTCGGCGGCGGCCAGCTTCATTTCCTCGGTGATGGCAGAAGCGCGGCCTTCCAGTGCGCCCTTAAAGATTCCGGGGAATACCACTACATTGTTTACCTGGTTAGGGAAGTCGGAACGGCCGGTCCCGACCACACGCGCCCCGGCAGCCTTTGCCAGGTCAGGCATGATTTCCGGTACAGGGTTTGCCATGGCAAAGAGGATGGCGTCCTTATTCATGGATGCAACCATGTCCTGGGTTACGATTCCGGGAGCAGATACGCCCACGAAGATGTCAGCGCCCTTCATGGCATCTGCCAGAGTGCCGGTCCTGTGCTCCAGGTTAGTCACGTCCATCATCTTTTCCTGCATCCAGTTAAGGCCTTCTGCACCCTTGCTTAGGATACCGCTCTTATCACACATAGTGACATGGGAAAATCCGTAGGTCAGCAGCAGCTTTGTGATGGCAATGCCCGCGGAACCGGCGCCGTTTACTACCACGCGGCAATCTTCCTTCTTTTTACCGGTCAGCCTGAGAGCGTTGATGACGCCGGCCAGGACCACAATGGCGGTGCCGTGCTGATCGTCGTGGAACACCGGAATGTCCAGCCTCTCTTTTAATGCCTCCTCTATCTCAAAGCATCTGGGGGCCGAGATGTCCTCCAGGTTGATGCCGCCAAAGGCAGGCGCAATGCGCACAACGGTCTCAATGATTTCCTGGGTGTCCTGGGTATCCAGGCAGATGGGGAAGGCGTTGACGCCGCCGAATTCCTTAAAGAGAACAGCCTTGCCCTCCATGACCGGCATGGCGGCCAGGGGGCCTATGTTGCCCAGGCCAAGTACGGCGCTTCCGTCGGAGACAACGGCAATGGTGTTGGATTTGATGGTGTACCGGTAAGCTGCCTCCGGATCTGCGGCTATCACCTTGCAGGGCTCGGCAACGCCTGGGGTATAGGCAAGGGCCAGGTCTTCCCTGGAAGCTACCTTTGCTTTTGATGTGGTTTCAAGTTTTCCCTTCCATTCCTCGTGGAGCAGCAGTGCTTTTTCATTGGTTGTCATAATCCATTCCGTCCTTTTCCTTATATAGTAGAAACACAAAAATGCATTTTTATATATCATAACAATTTTGGGAGTGTTTATCAAGTTCCTTTTGAAAATGGTGCTGTTTGGCAGACCTGTATGTTTGAAATCAGTTGGTGTGGGGGCGCCTGCGCGGCGGCAGGAACCGGGGGAGGGGAGGACAAAAGGGAAATGGAAGAACATGGAACCCATGGATTGAACAAAAGATGTAATTAAAACTTTTAAAACCACCCGAAATGTGATATCATGTTACGTAAGTGTGGACATTTTACACAGAAGGATAAAGATACAGGTGGTACTATGAGGGAACGTATTAACCGTCTGGCCAGGGGAATCATTGACAATGGTTCGCCGGAGCTGGTGCTGGCACCGGAACGGGTGGAGGCGTCGGTTCCTGCGGGTGAGGTCATCCGTGGCGAGATATTGGTGAGCAGCGGCAATAACCTGCATATAAAAGGGCTGGTGTATTCCAGCCATGAAAGGGTCCGGGTGGTGAACAGTGCTTTTGGCGGGCTCCGCAACCGGATTATATATGAAGTCAACGTGGGTTTTTCAGAGCATGGGGACGAAATCAAGGGATCTTTTTACCTGGTCACCAATGGCGGTGAGAGGGAGATTCCTTATTCTTTGCGCGTACAGGCCGGTGATGCCGGTGAGGTTCTGGGAAACTTAAAGACTCCCAGGGACTTTGCGGTGCTGGCTAAGAAGGACCTGGAAAAAGCGCTGAGGATGTTTGAGTATCAGGATTTTACAGAGGCCCCCTTCATGCAGGATTCCCGGGTCCGTACCATCTATGACGGGCTAAAGGGAAGGGCCGGCAGAAGAAATCTGCTGGAGGAATTCCTGGTGGCCCTGCAGGTCAAGGAACCGGTAAAGCTTACGCTGGAGACAGGAACCAGGATTTATGAGAATCTGACAGGAATCGCGGAAGATTATATAGATATAGCGGCAGGAACCTGGGGGTATGTGTCGGCGGACATAACCGTGGACGCCCCCTTTATTGAACTGGGGACCTTCCGGATTACGGACCAGGACTTTGTCCAGGGCCGGTGCAGAGTGGGGTACCGCATTGTTCCCTCCAGACTTCACAGAGGAAGGAATTTTGGGTGCATCCGTGTTAAATCCCTGCGGGAGGAATTCCTTATTTCCGTGGAGGCAGAGGGGCATCATGGGTCCGGCAGCACGGAGCGTGAATCCGGCTCGGATCGGTTTATGGACCATGGGAGCTTATATAAATACCTGTCCCTGCGTCTGGATTATGAGGCAGGGGTTTATGAGCCGGCCCTTCTACTGAACCAGATGATGAAGGAGACAGAGCACCTCAGGGCTGATTTTCCAGGGGATGCGAGAGCCAAGCTGATACAGGCAGAACTTCTTATATTAAACGGCAGGGAGGACAATGCATCTCTGGCTTTAGACGATGCTAGGGATCATGTGCTGGCCCACAGGGAAAAGCAGGTGGAATTGTACTGCTTCTACCAGTATCTGCGCCTGGAAATCAAGCCGTCTGTCCAGCAGAAGGAATCACTGGTCCGTTATATACGCAAGCTTTTATGGGAGGATGGGGAGATACGGCCTTACCTCTTTCTGATGCTGGTGAAGTTGGACGAAACAATGGCACAGAATCCACTGGAGCTGTACCGGTCCATGGCATCCCTGTTCAATCAGGGCTGCTGCAGCCCGTTCCTCTATGCATCAGCCTGCCGTCTGATGGAAGCCCATCCGGATTTGTTTGTGCGCCTGGGTGATTTTGAGATTCAGACTCTGTATCTGGGTGTACAGAAAGGAATCGTCAGCCGTGTAACCGCTCTGAAAGCGGCGGGACTTGCACTGGGGCTTAAGCACTACAGGAAGCTGGTGGAACGTTTATTCACAAAGCTGTATCAGACATATGAAGAGCAGGAGATTCTGGAGGCCGTATGCAGCCTGCTTATCAAGGGGGACTGCAAGGAAAAGGACGCATTTGCCTGGTATGAGAAAGCCCTGGAACAGGGAGTAAACCTGACCAGGCTATACGAGTATTTCCTCTATTCCCTGCCGGAGGATTACGGACACCTGCTGCCTAAGGAGGTGCTGCTGTATTTCTCCTATGATAAGGATTTGGACAGGCACAGCCGCCAGATGCTCTACCGGAACATATTGGAATACATGAACCCTTCCGCGGAGCTGTACCAGAACTACACCAGGCATATGGAGCAGTTTGCCATGGAACAGCTGTTCCAGTCCAGAATCAACCGTTCCCTGGCTGTTATTTATGAGCACATGATTTATAAGGATATGATAGACAGCCGGGTGGCCAGGGTTCTTCCGGGCATCCTTAAGTCCTGCCGTATCCGGTGCGGGGATTCCAGGATGAAGTATGTCATTGTCCGCTATGAGGAGCTGGAGGATGAGGAAGCATTTTTGCTGGAAGACCAGTCTGCTTATGTGCCTCTGTTTTCCGAGCGCAGCGTCCTCCTGTTCCAGGATGCCTACGGCAACCGGTATCTGGACGTGAAACACTGGAAGGTGTCTGTCATGGACCGTCCGGAGCTGCTGGCCCAGTGCTATGAGGTGTATCCGGACCATCCCATGCTCAAGCTTTCCGAATGCAGGGACATCGTGAACCGCGGGGTGGAGACAGACGAGGAGGCAGCGCTGTTGGAAGAGATCGTGACGCAGATGCATCTGAGCCCTGCCTTTGAGGGCAGGCTGATGCAGGCAGTGACGGATTATTACTGTCAGAAGGCGTCTGAGGATAAGGACGGCGACGGTGTATTCAATTGTGCTTATCTGGTACAGATTGATAAAAAGCCCATGGCTGTCAGGCAGAGGCAGCAGATATGCGAGACCCTAATCAGCCAGAATTATATGCGGGAAGCTTATAATATGATTCGGGATTACGGAAGCCAGTATATATCCACGCCGCGGCTGATGAAGCTGTGCACCAAGACCATACTGATGAATCTGTTTGACCAGGACGACCTGCTTCTGGGCCTGTCCCACCAGGTGTTCTGCCAGGGGTGCTATGACAGCGTGATCCTGGACTATCTGTGCGAGCATTTCAACGGAACCGTGTCCCAGATGTATGAGGTCTTGATTCAGGGCGTCAGGGAGCATGTGGAGACATATGATCTGGAGGAACGGCTGCTGGGGCAGATGCTGTTTACCGGCTGCTGCGACCAGATGGATTCCGTGTTTGAACTGTACATGAAACGAAAGACCACAAAGGAAATGGTGGTGAAGGCGTATTTTACCCAGAAGAGTGTCCAGTACTTCCTGGAAGAAAAGGATATGGACCAGAGGGTGTTTGAATATCTGAAGCAGGCAGTGGGCAATACCTTTGACAAGGACAGGATGCCCACCATCTACCTGCTGGCCCTGACCCGGTATTTTTCCACGCTGGACAAGGTGGATGGGGGGGATGCGGAACTGTTAAAGACCATGACCTCCCTGCTTTTGGAGGAAGGACTGGTATTTCCGTATACCAGAGAGCTGTCAAAGCATATTCCGGTGCCCGAGGACATCATGGATAAGGCCATGGTGGAATACCGGGGAAGGAAGGACGCCCACCCGGAGCTTCAGGTGAGAATTCTGCCCGAGGAAACAGGATTTCACAGCGAGGACATCCGCCGCGTTTACCAGGGGATTTTTGTGAAACAAAAGGTACTCTTTGAGGGAGAAATCATGGAGTACCGGATATATGACTATCTGGACGGACACCGCAGGCTTGCGGCAGAGGGACAGGTGGAGTGCGACCATAAGCTGGAGGGAAAGGAGAACAGCCGTTTTGCCTGCCTGAACGAGATGGGAGCAGCAATCAAAGACAGGGATGACAGCAGGCTTTTAAACGCGATGGAAGATTATCTCAAGAAGTCGGCGGCGCTTGGCAGGCTGTTTCCCATGGAGTAATGGAGGAACTGTCTATGGACGGTCTAGTGATTGGTCTGGATTTAAATGACGACTATACCCAGATATGCTGTTATGATAAAGAAAAGTCGTGGACCATTCCTACGGTCATCTGCCGGAGGAAGGAAGAGGAAGTCTGGCTCTCAGGGGAAGAAGCCTATGCGGCCACCCTGCTGGGAGAGGGAGTTATCGTGGATAAACTTCTTAAGATGGCGGCCAAGGATGGAACATCCACCATCGGAGGCATCTGCTACGGCGGAGGTACGCTGCTTAAGCTGTTCATAGAGAAGATGTTAGGATATCCCAGGAAGGAATTCGGTACAGATGAGGTGGCGCAGCTGGTCATCACCCTCCAGAGCGTGGACTGCAGGCTGCTTGACACCCTTATGTACTGTGCCGACTATCTGGAGATACCAAGGGACAGGGTCCATGTAATCAGCCATACCGAGGGTTTCATATACTATGTTCTGAGCCAGAAAAAAGAGCTGTGGACCAATCAGGTGGGGCTGTTTGAGCTGTCCGGCGAACGCCTGTGCTATTATGAAATGAAGGTGCAGAGGGGCATGCGGCGCAATATGGTCCAGGCAGAGGCCCAGAACCAGGAGGAGGCCTTTAATCTGGACATCCTGGATTCGCCTTCCGGCAGCCGGCTGGCAGATAAGATACTGACGGCCTGCGGTGAGAAGCTTTTAAACAGGAAGCTGTTTTCCACGGTGTTCCTGACCGGGAAGGGATTTGAGCGCCAGGACTGGGCCGGCGGATTTATGCGGTTAATCTGCAACCGGAGAAAGGTGTTTGTGGAGCCCTGTCTCTTTGCCAGGGGGGCAGCTTTCAAGGGGGCTGATTATACCCATCAGGAGACTTCCTATCCCTATGTATTTATCTGTGAGGGAAGGCTTAAGGCGGAGGTGTCCTTAAAGGTCATGCGCAGGGGAAGGGAGAACCAGCTGGTGGTGGCTTCCTACGGCGACAACTGGTATGAATCCAAAAGCTCCATGGATCTGATCGTGGACGGACAGAAGGAGATTGAGTTTATCATCAGTCCGCTGGACTCCAAGAAGAAAAAGCTGGTCAGGATTCCGCTGGCCGGATTTCCGGAACGCCCTCCAAAGACCACCAGGATAGAGCTTAAGGTGGCATTTACTGATGAAGGGACCATGACAATGTCTATCCGCGACAAGGGATTCGGGGAGCTGTTCCCATCCTCCGGCGCGGTGGTGAAACAAGAGGTGAATTTATGAGCCTGATACTTTGCAGGCAGGAACCTGTGAAACATCCGTATTATATTGATGTGCTGGGAATCCATATCCATTCCTCCCAGGAGCTGTGTTATATCGTATACAACCACCCGGTTCTGGTGATGGATGATTTTCTGGATGACCTGCTGGTTGATTTTATCCGTAAGGATTTGGACATGGATTATCTGGCAGGGCGGATGGAGAAGCTGGTGGAAACCGGCACCAGACCAGAGGAGGTTCTGGCCCTTTTCCTGTCGGAATGCGACTATTACAGCGACAAGGAAATACAGAAATTCAAGCAGACCACAGCAGCTCTGCGGGCCCTGCATCCGGCCCAGTATGAAAAGCAGAGGGCGGATTACATGTTTGGGCAGCAGCAGTATGGCAAAGCAGCGGCCAGGTACAGTAAAATTCTGGAATACCCCAGGGACAAGGTGGTGGAGGACCTGTTTCTGGCAAAGGTCTACAACAACCTGGGAGCCTGTTATGCCATGATGTTCCAGTTTCACAAGGCTCTGGGATGCTATGACAAGGCCTATGAGCTGGGAAAGGATGATGCGCTGTTAAAACGCATTTATTTTCTCACTGTCTTTGCGCCGGAGCTGGATGTGAAGGACAAGTACCAGTCCGTGTTCACGGATGAGCGCAAGAGAACGTGGAGCGGGGAGATGGACCTGGCCGCGCTGGAGGCAGGACAGGCAGAGGAAGTCAGGGCCCTCAGGGCATTATTTAAAAAGGATCCCATCAAACGGATGAGCGGCGCGGCTGAGATGGTGCGCAGGTGGAAGCAGGAGTACCGGATGATGGTCTGAGTATATATGGTGCGAAACGGTTTGGAGATTAAGAATACGATAATGACGGAGGTATTACATCATGGCGTTTGACATAGCAAAGGAACATCTGAGAAAGGCCGGCCTGGAGGATCGGATTTATGAGTTTGAGGTATCCAGCGCCACGGTGGAGCTGGCAGCCCAGGCAGTGGGGTGTGAGCCGGCCCGCATCGCCAAGACGTTATCTTTTATGGCGGACCAGAAGGCTGTGCTCATAGTGGCCGCAGGGGATGCCAAGGTGGACAACCATAAATATAAGGAGCAGTTTCATACAAAGGCCAAAATGCTGTCGCCGGACGAGGTGACAGAGCTGGTGGGCCACAGTGTGGGAGGCGTGTGCCCCTTTGGAGTGAAGGAAGGGGTGGCGGTGTATCTGGACGAATCCCTTAAACGGTTCGATGTGGTGTACCCGGCCTGCGGCAGCGCCAGCAGCGCAGTAAAGCTTACGATACCTGAGCTGGAGACAGCTTCCGGGTATCTTGGGTGGATTGATGTCTGTAAAGGGTGGGGGGAAGATAGTATATAATTATAGTTTGATTGGAAAGCTGATTCTGGTTATCTGGAATCGGCTTTTTCTTTTATTTCATCCATGGTATACCAGGAGATGCTTCCGGCAATTGACTTTTTACCATTATATATTATAAAAAACCTGGTTTTGTAAAATAATAAAAAAAACGGAGGTATCAATGGATATGGCATATACGGTGGAGCAATTTCTGGATTTTCTGAAAGAAGAAGAAAAGTCTGATGCGACAATCAGTAAATACACCTACGAATTGCAGATGTTCCTGCAATTTTTAGGAAAAAGGGAGATTGGAAAGGAGCTGATGATTCAGTACCGCACCTATCTCAGCAGTAGGTACCGCCCACAGACGGTCAACGGCAAGCTGTCGGCAGTGAACGCGTTTCTTAAGTTTACAGGGCTGTATGAGTACAGGGTAAAATTTCTGAAGGTCCAGAGAAGGGCCTATATTGATGAAACGCGGGAACTGACGCAGAAGGAGTATGAACGTCTTATGGAGACAGCCGGAAGGCAGGGAAAATATCAGCTCTACTATCTCATGATGACAATATGCAGCACGGGCATAAGGGTGAGCGAATTAAGGTATGTGACAGTGGAAGCTGTTATGAGAGGAAAGGCGGAAATCTTTATGAAGGGAAAGTACAGAATTGTAATTTTTCCAAAGAACCTGGCAGCCCAGCTGAAGGCTTTTGCCAGGAAGAACGGCATACGAAGCGGCAGCTTGTTCTGTACCAGGAGCGGACGACCTCTGGACAGAAGCAATATCTGCCATGCCATGAAAAAGCTTTGCGCAAAGGCAGGAGTAAAAAAGGATAAGGTATTTCCGCATAATTTCCGACACCTGTTTGCCAGAAGTTTTTATGCGGCGGAGAAGAATATGGCCCATCTGGCAGACATATTGGGACATTCTTCCATTGAAACCACGCGTATTTATGTGGCTGCCAGTATAAAAGAGCATGAAAGAATTCTTAATAAACTGAAAATTGGGGTAATCAACAAATTACCACAGAATAAACATTCTGTGGTATATAATTCGCTTGTATTTACTTGCAGGTCTAAAAACTCTATACAGTATATCTAAAAAAACAGTAATAGTCAATATACATATTCATGTTTTTCTTCAAAGCACATAAGCCGGAAACAAAAAACAGGGTTTTCCGGCGTCTTTGGGTATCCATATTTCGTTTTTCATTCAAGGTTACGGATTCAAAAAAGTAAATTTAATTTCATTTTATCAGATATTTACCACAGAATGTTTATTCTGTGGTATCAGGAAAACCGCCGTAATGAGGAATCGCGTGAGGCACAGGTGCAGGGAGGAATGGGACAAGTATCCGGATTGAAAACATAATAAGAGACGATAAAAAATCAATGAAGAATTGGACAGTAAATTATTATACAAAACTGGGGGGGGGGTGAAAACCTCCCTGTTTAGCATGCAGGAGAGGTGTGATTTTGGCAGACAAAGGAGGAACAAAAGGCTGGGTTGACATACATGCCCATATATTGCCGGGTGTAGATGACGGGGCCTCTGATTGGGAGGAAACCGGGGAAATGCTTTGCAAGGCGCATAAACAGGGAATTACCCATATCATAGCCACGCCCCATTATGTATCAGGACAGGACACAAAAAGACTGAGGGAAATGATGAAAAGACTGAAAGAGACGGCATTTTCCATATCGGAAAATATGATGGTAAGTCTGGGACAGGAAGTACAGTACTTTGAGGAACTGCCGTCCTTCCTGGAACAGGGAAAGGTGCTGACTCTTGCCGGCAGCAGGTATGTGCTGGTGGAGTTCCTGCCGGGAGACGGATATATGCGGCTGTTCAGGGCGGTCCGCCGGCTGGTTCAGTCATCCTACCTGCCAGTCATCGCCCATGCGGAGCGGTATGACTGCCTTAAGGAGAAGGGCAGGACAAAAGAACTGGCCAGGTGCGGCGCATATCTGCAGATGAATGCCGGGAGCCTTGGAGGAGGACTTTTTGACAGACGGGCAGCCTGGTGCAGAAAGGAGATATTGAGGGGAAACATTCATTTTATAGCTACGGATATGCATGGGGTAGTGATACGTCCGCCTGAGCTGGAGGAGGCTGTCAGGTGGATGACGAGGCAGGATAGGAACGGACAGGACGCCGGGGGAATGGCCAAGCGGCTTCTCCGGCAAAACCAGGAGCATATACTGAGGGACTCTGTTTTGTAAATTGTCTGCCTGGAAATATAAATAAAGGAAATGTGAGAACGATGGAAAAGCGGTACAGAGAAGATGACATGGAGATAGACCTCCTGGAATTGTTGTTTGAATTTAAGAAAAGGGCATGGGTAATCATTCTGGCTGCAGTGTTGGGATGCCTGGGTGCGGGAGCTTACAGCCGACTGATATTGACTCCTGTTTATACATCTACAGCCATGGTATATGTCCTTTCCAAAGAGACTACCCTGACGTCGCTGGCAGATTTACAGATAGGAAGCCAGCTGACCAAGGATTACAGCGTCATGATTACCAGCAGGCCGGTGTTGGAGCAGGTCATAAAAAATCAGGGGCTGAATATGACATACGGACAGTTAAAAGCCAGGATACGCATATCGAATCCAGCGGATACCAGAATACTGAACATGACTGTATCAGATACAGATCCGGTGAGGGCCAAGGCCATTGCAGACGAGGTGGCCAATGCTTCCTCTGATTACATAGGGGATATCATGGAAATGGTACCGCCCAAAATCATTGAACAAGGAGTGGTGCCGGCAGCCCCGGCATCTCCCAGCATTAAGAAAAACGCGGCCCTGGGCGGGTTGGCATGTATTGCAGCTGCCTGCGGCGTCATAACCCTTAAGGTGATTATGAACGACACAATCCGCTCTGAGGAGGATGTGGGAAAATACCTGGGCATGAGCGTTCTGGCATCTGTCCCGGATGACGATGGTATGGCCAAAGAACAGCAGCGGAACCGGAGCAAGAGAAAGCTGGAACGTAAAAAACGCAAGACAGAGAAAAACAGAAGGGGGGAATAGGAGTGGACGAAATCTTACATCTGAAAAATACCGGCAGAAAGGATTATTTTTACGAGGAAGCCATCAAGACCCTGCGCACCAATATCCAGTTTTGCGGAAGCGGCCTTAAGACAATCATGTTTACCAGCTCCATGCCTGACGAGGGAAAAAGCGAGACGGCGTTTGCCCTGGCATCCTCCTTTGGAAACATAGGCAAGAAGGTACTGCTGGTGGATGCGGACATCCGCAAGTCCGTCATGGTCAAACGGTATGAAATCAAGGGGAATCCCAACGGCCTGTCCCAATATCTCAGCGGACAGAAAAGCCTGGAGGAGATATGCTATGAAACAGACATGGAGAACCTGGATATGGTTTTATCCGGTCCCTTTTCCCCCAATCCGGCTGAACTGCTGGAGGATGAACTGTTTAAGACAATGATTGAGAGCGTGAAGGAAATCTATGACTACATCATCATAGATACGCCTCCAATGGCGAATGTCATAGACGGAGCCATCATTGCCAGCCAATGCGACGGGGCGGTCATTGTCATTGAAAGCGGGGCAATCAGCTACCGTCTGGTCCAGAAAGTGAGAAGCCAGCTGGAAAAAAGCGGTTGCCGCATTCTGGGAGCCGTGCTGAACCGGGTGGGCGGCGGATATGAACACAGCTACTATGAGAAATATTACGGCAGGCGCGGCGGCAAGTATTATGGAAAATATGGCAGGCACTACGGCAGGTATGAGGAGGGAAAAGCGCCGCCTGTCAATGAAGTAAGCGGGGCGCGGATAAAGAATGACACAACAGCGCAATCACAGGATACATAGCGGTCATAGAACCAATACCGGTCGTATCACCCATGAGGACCGTAAAAGCGGCAGGTCTTATACCCGCAGGAGACGGATGCGGACGGCAGTGGCCCTGGTTTTCATTCTGACCGCACTGTTCCTTTATAGAACCGGTCAGTTGTATCTGGAAAGAAAGGCATTGTCCCGTGAAGCGCAGCAGTGGCACCGCGTGCAGGCAGGGAACACCCCGGCAGAACCGGACGGGGGAGTGGAATATCAGGGGAAGAGCTACCGGCGCAATACATATATAAAGGCCATCCTGTGCATGGGCATAGACAGGCCGGGAAGTCTGGAGGAGACCAGGACGGCAGGGTTTGGCGGACAGGCGGACGGCATATTCCTGGTGGCCCAGGATACGGCCAGGGACCGGATAAAGGTGCTTGTAATTCCCAGGGATACCATGACGGAAATCACATTGACGGATTTAAGCGGGAACGAACTGGGCAGCTCAATCCAGCATCTTACATTGGCATATGCATATGGCGATGGAAGGGAAAAGAGCTGCAGGTACATGACTGAGGCGGTGAGCCGTCTGCTGGGGGGGATGTCCATAGACGGATACATGGCAGTGAGCATGTCCGTCCTGCCTTTGGCCAATGATAAGGTGGGAGGCGTCACCGTTACCATAGAAGAGCCGGGACTGAAACAGGCAGATCCTGTTTTTGTCCAGGGACAGACCGTTACCCTGCGGGGAGAACAGGCAGAAAAATATGTGCGCTACAGGGATACGGGCAGGGCTCAAAGCGCCCTGGTACGAATGGAACGCCAGAAAACATATATCAAGGGATTCCTGGATGCAGCCAGGAACAAGTCAAGGCTGGACGACAGCCTTATTCCGGACCTGATGAAAGAAATAGAACCGTACATGGTAACGGACATGACAAAAGACCGGTATCTGGATATGGCCCTTGATTTTTTAGGAGGGAACCAGGATTTTACAGATGCAGATATGGTGACCCTGCCGGGAACAGCTGTGGAGACCGTTATTTACGACGAATATCATCCGAATCAGGAGGAAATCATGGAAATCGTGCTGGATTGGTTCTACAGGCCCCGTGAATGAGGACAGGAGTTAAAAGGGGCAGGAGATGGAATAACGAAAAACTGGTCATGAAGCAATTTCCTTTAGATGGAAAAGAAAGGTGGAAATTATGAAAAAAAGAAAAGCAATCATAACTCTGGCAATGGCCCTTACCGTGTCTCAGGCCACATGTATACTCGCAGCCAACAGCCCGGGGACAGGCCCGGTCATTGTGGGAGGCGGAAGCGACGGAAGCAGCCATGACATCGGGGAAAAGGTGGATCAAATAAAGGGTGGAGCATCGGCAGGTTCCACGGTTACCAGTTCCGGACAGGGAAACAATGCAGTGGGAATAGCGGTGGGACAGACCGCAGGGGAACATGCGGTGGAGACCAACAGCAGAGGTCAGGCAGTGATAGGTGATACTGCCCTGGAATTTGTACAGGGCGCCAACGCAGCAGTGGCAGGTCTGCCTGAGCCTGTGGTCAACACAATCAACAGCATAAACAGCGGGAAGCCCTTAAGCGAAGCAGTGCCCGGACTGGACCTGGCAGGTTATAACGCCCTGGTTGGAACCCATGCAATTATGACAAAGGATGCAGCCACCAACACAGAGAAGACAGGGCAGGTGGAGGTTCCTCTCTATGTGCCAAACCTGCTGGACGGCCTGGGTGACGTGGAAGTTCTGTTTTACAACAACATGACAGGAACATGGCAGCTCATCAAACCCACCAGGGTGGATGCAGGGTCCAAGATGCTGTGGTTTAATGCGCCGGGTTCCGGTACGCTGTCGGTTGTATATAAAAAGTAGGGGACGGATGAACGTCCGGTTAAGATACAGCGAAAGCGCTGATAACAGGGAAGAGTGTGAATGTGAAAAACGCAGAAACCGTAAAAAACAGGGATAGAATCATATTGGATAAATACCTTCCCCGCAGTAAGCGGGTGAGGATGTGCCTGCTCTGGGCCTATGACATGGCGGCCGTATGGATCTGCGCCTGCCTGGCTCTGGGGCTTAGGTTTGATTTGGATTTTAACAGCATACCAGCATCGTATGTACATGCCTTATGGAAATACGGGCTGCTGCAGATGGCGGTGGTCACCCTTTTATTTTATGGCGGCCGCCTGTACGCCATCATGTGGGGATCTGCCGGAACCCGGGAGATGCTGGAGGTGGTTCTGATCTGCATCATTGCCGCTCTGGCCCAGCCCGCAGGTATATTGATATCCGGGCAGCGGATGCCCAGAAGCTATTATCTTCTGTGGTTTATCCTGATGACAGGGGCAGCCATATGCGGCCGTATCAGCTTTCAGGTACTTCAGAGGACTGTGAACAGAATGAACCGCGCCTGGGAAAAAGACACCACGCCTCAGGTAATGGTGGTAGGCGCAGGCCAGGCAGGGACCCTCATTATCCGGGAAATGAAGGCCAGCCAGAAAATCCATGGATTCCCGGCGTGTATCGTGGATGACGACAGGGACAAGCAGGGACGGTTCATCGACGGCGTGGTGGTAGCCGGTACAAGGGACGACATACCCGAGCTTGTGAGGAAAAAGGGTATTGACGCCATATATGTGGCGCTGCCCTCAGCGCCGGTGGATGATATTAAAGACATTCTGGGCATATGCCAGAAAACAGGATGTCAGGTTAAGTATCTGCCCGGTGTCTATCAGCTGATGAATGGCGAGGTAAATATATCCAGGCTTAAAGAGGTGGAGATAGAGGACCTGTTGGGAAGGGAACCCGTACAGGTCAATCTGAACGAAATCATGGGCTGTGTAAGGGATAAGGTGGTCCTTGTCACGGGAGGGGGAGGTTCCATAGGAAGCGAGCTGTGCAGGCAGCTGGCAGGCCATGGGGTCAGGCAGCTCATCATATTTGACATGTATGAAAACAATGCCTATGAAATCCAGCAGGAGTTAAAACGTAATGTTCCGGATCTGAATCTGGTGGTGCTAATCGGATCCGTCCGCAACACCAACCGCTTAGATTACCTGTTTCGCACATACAGGCCGGATATTGTATACCACGCAGCGGCCCACAAGCATGTGCCCCTGATGGAGGACAGCCCCAACGAAGCCATCAAGAACAATGTGCTGGGCACCTATAAGACCGCCAGGGCAGCCATGCAGTACGGCACCGGGCGTTTCATCCTGATATCCACGGATAAGGCGGTGAATCCCGCCAACATCATGGGGGCCAGCAAGCGCCTCTGCGAGATGGTCATACAGATGTGCAACCAAAAGAGCGGCACTGAGTTTGTGGCGGTCCGCTTTGGAAATGTGCTGGGCAGCAATGGAAGCGTGATTCCCCTGTTTAAGAAACAGATAGAAAACGGGGGGCCTGTAACCGTGACCCACAGGGATATCATACGGTATTTCATGACCATACCAGAGGCGGTAAGCCTGGTGCTGCAGGCCGGCGCCTATGCCATGGGAGGGGAAATATTTGTGCTGAACATGGGAAAACCGGTGCGAATCCTGGACATGGCCGAGAATCTGATCCGGCTGTCCGGTTATGAACCCTACAGGGATATCGACATCCAATTTACAGGGCTGAGGCCGGGAGAAAAGCTTTACGAGGAGCTTCTCATGGATGAAGAGGGACTTCAGAGGACCGGAAATGAAAGGATATTTATTGGGAAGCCCATTGAAATGGATTACCATCGGTTTGATAGGGGACTGGGGAAGCTGGATGAAGCCGCATGGCTGGAAAAGGATAATATACGGGAGCTGGTTCATGAGCTGGTGCCGGAGTACCATTATAGGGCAGAAGAGGATGCGTGTGGGGCAATGACAGACCAGGACGAGGTTTTTGCACAGGCTGCCGCCGGAATGGAGCCCGGGTACGGAGAAGGAACCGGGCCGGAGTCCGCATATGATACAAAGGCCGGAGCGGGATCTCCGGTAAAGAGCAGGATGGCGCTTCATAATGCAATGGCAGTATACAGTAGGAAACAGGAAATAACTATGACAAAAAAGGAAAATACCAGGATTTAGTTTCCTGAAACACATCACGCAAAGGAGGGTGCCGGTGTGCCGGAAAAGCCCAAAGTATATATACAGACATTTTATGGTTTTGACGTATTTGTTAACGGCCGCGTAATCTATTTTCCAAGCAAAAAATCCAAGGAACTTCTGGCTATCCTTATCAATCAAAGAGGAGGAAGCGTGTCTCTGGCGCAGGTGGTACATATTTTATATGAAAACCTTAAGGAGAGCACAGCCAAGAGAAATATCAGAGTGGTTTATCACCGGCTGCGAAAGACGCTGGAGGAATATGGATGTGAAGAAATGCTGATACATAAAAGAGGTATATTTTCCATTCATACAGAATGGTTTGAATGTGATTTATATGAGTTCGTGAAGGGAAATGAAACCTATATGACAGCCTATACAGGAACATATATGGCGGAATACCCCTGGGCCTCGGCCACCATACCATATCTGGACAAGATTTATGCCAGGATGAATGATAACGATAAAACCCATAGGGAAATTTACAGCGAGGAATGGATTGGATGAAGATCAAGACACGGATGCAGATAAAGAAAACATTGATGCAGATGGTTACATGCACATCAGCGGTCCTGGTCATATCCGCCATGCCCGTATATGGGGCGGACGGATGGCAGCAGGATACTGCGCAGCAATGGTTTTATATGGAGCATGATAAGAAGGTGGTAAACCGGTGGGTTACCTGGGCGGACGGCACTCCACGGTATCTGGGAGGCAACGGTCTGATTGTCACCAACAACTGGGTGAATGCAGGGGGAGATCGTTACCGCGTAAAGGAGGACGGTTCCCGCTATGAAAATGAATGGTTCAGCGTCACATCCAATCCAAGCCTGCCTTCAGGAAAGCCTTCCACGGCCTGGTATTATGCCGGGGCTGACGGGAAAATCCTGGTAAACGGCTGGCATGAGCTGGAAGGAAGGTATTATTACTTCTATCCGGGAGGCAATTCACCCAGAACGTCTTTTTTTACGGCAGAGGATAAACGATATTACGTGGATGCGGAGGGCGTCAGACCGGAGCCCGGCTGGTTTTCCACTGAGAACGTGGACAGCAAGGGGAATCCCTATGTGAACTGGTATTACGTCCAGCCGGATGGTTCCCTTTTGACGGATGGCTGGCATGAGCTGGACGGCATAACCTACTATTTTGACAAAAACGGCAATTCTCCCAGGAAGCGCTGGGTCAACCTGGAGGACAACCGTTACTATGTGGACGACACAGGTGAGCTTATGAAGGGCTGGTTTTCCATCACCGGAACATCCTCCAACGGCCAGGAATACACCAATTGGTACTATGGGGATTCAAACGGCGTGCTGTGGCGGGGAGGCTGGGGAGCCATTGATGGAAAATGGTATTACTTTGATCCAAACGGCCTGAATTACAGGAAGCGCTGGTACATAGACAATGTCAAAGGGAAACGGTATTACCTGGATGAAGACGGCGTGCTTCAGGATAAAGGCTGGTTCAAGATTGAGAATGTCAACAGCGTTACCAAGGCAGTGACAGAGAGCTGGTACTATGCCGGGGAAGACGGGGCGGTGTTAAAGGGCGGATATAAGACAATCGGGGATGGGGCAGCAGAGAATACGGCAGCAACGGAAAGGACTTATTATTTCGATGCAAACGGGCTGAACTACCGGAAACGCTGGATAACGGATAATAACGGTGACAAGCGTTATATGGGCGATGACGGAGCCATGAAGAAAAAGGAATGGTTTGTCATCAGCGGCCTGGACTCCAGGAATGCGGATTATAATAACTGGTACTATGCAGAGAGCGACGGAAAGGTCATCGTGGACAAGTGGCATAAGATAGACGGGAAGTACTACTGCTTTAACGCCTCCGGCGTTATGCGCAAGGGCTGGCTTACAGAGACTCCGGAGGATGACGACAAGGAGAGCTCTTATTACTACTGTGCGGAGGACGGCGCCAGAGCAGCGGGATGGCAATGGCTGGAGATACCGGAAACCTGGATGGATAATACCGATGTGGCGGATTATGTCCAGGAACACGGACAGTATGCTTACTTTTATTTCAGTACGACTTCGGGCAAGAAGAAGCGTTCCGGCAGCGGTAAGCAGGAAAAGGATGTGGACGGCATTACCTATTGTTTTGACAGCTACGGCATCATGTATCCTGGCTGGGTGAAGATGAGCAGTACTGTGCCTGAAATCAAGGGATACCGCTATTTTTACCAGCCGGAGACAGAAAAGGACAAGAAGTATATTCCCGGAGAAAAGGTGGAAAGCGCCTGGCTGAAGTTGGAGGGACCTCCGGATGCCAGCGGCTCAGGGCAGAAGGAGTGGTATTACTTCGATAATACAGGAAAACCGGTATGCGGTGGCGAGGACAGCTATGAGATAAAGAAAATCGGTGACGGGTATTACATTTTCGATATGTTCGGCGCGGCCCAGTACGGCCTGGTTGAGGTAAAGGGCGACTTTTATTACTGCGGCGCAGAGGATGGGGACAGGAAATGCGCGGTGGGTAAAGCCATGGTGGATGACGGCGTCAGCGCCACCCGTTCACAATATTATTTTGATATCAAAGGCAAGGGCATCACGGGTATCAAGGACGGTTATGCATACTACAAGGGGAAGATGCAAAAGGCGGATAAGGCTGCCCGCTATGAGGTGTTCGACATTCCGGGGGAAGGAAAATGCCTGGTAAATGCCGCCGGGAAAGTGATGAAGAATACAAAGGTGACTGACGGCAATGGCCAGAAATGGGAGACCGGGGCCGGCGGTAGTATTAAGGTTTACGGGTCGGATGAGGTTGCGGAGCTGGAGGTGCCGGAAGCTACGGTGTCGTATTAGGGCGGAATCTTGTTTGTATTGAGAGAACTGTAACCTGGGTTGACTTGAACCTACGTCTGAAATTAGCAAATTGTGAACACAGGCTTATATACAGAGAAGGTCAAGTGAATTGAAAATACCAAGAAGATGTAGTTGATATTCTCAAAGTTTGGGAAGGCAGCCTTGTTAAGTCAGAGGAAAACCGTCATCTTGGTTATTCGTTAACCAGACCAATTCAGAGAAAACAAATAAGAGGAAGTTAACTAAGCCTGCACTGAAAAAAATTCGGATAGGCATGTTGTCATTTAGATAGTTTGAAAATGATAAATAGACGTGATAGGCTGGAACAGTCAAGAAATTAATCTCATCAAGATAACTTGTAACTGTTCCTATGGGTTCAATAGGCAGATTATCATATTTAATGAGAGAATAGTATCTTGATATGATTTTAATAGATCTCCTAAAATCCTATAGGAATATGGCAAGCCCGTATCAGAGAGTAATTTTGGTGCGGGTTTTTGTCATGTTCAAATATAACATGTTAATCAAGGAAAGCCTTGATTTTACAAGGAGACCAGCTATGAAAAGTCAAGTATAAATTAGGTGGAAATTTCAATTCCGTGTTTCGCAGAAAGAAGGGTAACTTTAACAAAGCTCCCTAAAAGCCCTTTTTCAAAATCTATCGATTATGGTATACAGACCTCTTATTCGAGGTTGAATGCTACTTCGTCAGTGAGCATCTTCCAGATGACTCTGACAAGTTTGCCAGCACAGTGCCCAAGGGCATTGTAATGAGTCCGGCCTTCCGCTCTCTTGGCATCATAATAAGCTTTGAAAGTAGCATTGTTTTTTACGACATTGTGAGCTGCATTCATGAGGGCATAGCGTAGCACTTTAGATCCTCTTTTGGACATCCTGGTTCTGTGAGCCTGGAAGTTTCCAGACTGATAAACGGTCGGATCCAGTCCAGCAAATGCAAGCAGTTTCTTTGGATTAGAGAATCGGTGTATATCACCAATCTCACCAAGAATCATTCCGCCATTCACGACACCAATTCCGGGAATGGTCATAATTACAGAGTGCAGGCAGGTGACAAGATTTGCCATTTCAAGCTCTGTAGAAAAAAGTTGGCTATCCAGTAACTCGATCTGTTCAATGGTATGAGTTATTTGAATAGATAGAGAACTGTCATTGACACCGACAGACTTCTGTGCGAGAACTCTTAATTCTCTGGCTTTATCCTTACCGAAATGGCCGTGGGAAGCAACTTCGAGGGTGTGAGCAAGATGGGTCAAATGCATAGAAGCAATAGCGTTGGGTGTCGGAGCCTCCTTAAGGACGGCATAGACAGAGTTTTGATGCAAGCCAGACTTAAAGAAGTATTGTAGTTCCGGGAATGCCTGGTCTACATAGGAAGTCAGCTGAATTTTTAAGCGTGTACGCTGCTTCACAAGTTTCTGGCGGAATCTACCGAGCTCTTTGAGCTCAATGTAATCCAGATCCTCTAAGGCCATAAACCGAAGGGAATCCTGCATCATAAGGGTTTTAGCAATCACAAACGTGTCGACTTTATCAGTCTTCGTTTTGCGTACATTATTTTTACGCATGAACGAAGTCTGGATAGGGTTGAGAACACACACTTTAAAGCCCTTGCTGATGAGAAAACGAACAAGGTTGTCACCGTAGTGTGCCGTTGATTCAAGACCTATGATGATACTGTTCTGGTCAAGTGGTGCCAGATGAGAAAGCAGTAGATAGAAGCCATCATAGTTATTAGAAAATTTGAACGGCTCGATGAGTATTTCGCCGTCGGAAGAAATCGCGGCGGCGAAATGGTTGAGTTTGGCAATATCAATGCCTACGTAAATCATGAGGTTGTACCTCCCTTTCATAAAGTCTGATACCGTGATATCCACCAGCAGTTATCATCGTAGACTTGATTGAAATAAGTACTCAGAGCAAACGCTCCGGCAACATCCAGCTAATAAACAATTCAGATAAAAGAGATGGCAATACACTCCTGTCGAGTAGTCGAGGCTACAAAAAAACATCAAAAGTCACAGTATCTGAATGTATTAAACCACGAAACAGAAAAAGAAAGGAAGTATGTTGTGTTTGCTTCTAACAACATCATACAAGATAAGTATGTTTATTAATGAAAACAATTTTTTTAAGCCAATTTCAAAGCATCAGTATTTGAGTTCTCCAACCATGCACAGAGAAGAATTGGAATATATGAGGGAAGCATATGAAACCAACTGGATGTCCACAGTTGGTGCCAATATCAATGAAGTGGAAAAGCAGATGGCTGAGATCATTGGATGCAAATATGCAGTGGCACTGTCCGCCGGAACGGCTGCACTTCACCTCGCGATGAAAGTAGCAGGAGTAAAGCAGGGAGATAAAGTTTTTTGTTCGGACATGACTTTTGATGCAACAGTCAATCCGGTTGTGTATGAAGGCGGTATTCCTATATTCATTGATACGGAATATGATACATGGAATATGGACCCAGTGGCACTGGAAAAGGCTTTCGAAATATATCCGGATGTAAAGATTGTTGTGGTTGCCCATTTATACGGTACACCGGGGAAAATTGATGAAATAAAGGCTGTTTGTGATAAGCATGGTGCGGTCATTGTTGAGGATGCAGCAGAGTCTCTTGGTGCGACCTATAAAGGAAAACAAACAGGAAACTTTGGAAAAGTGGGAATATGCAGTTTCAACGGAAATAAAATCATTACTGGATCAGCAGGCGGAGTGCTCCTGACAGATAGCAAGGAAGAAGCCGAGAAAGTCAGAAAATGGAGTACGCAGAGTAGGGAAAACGCGCCGTGGTATCAGCATGAGGAGCTTGGCTACAATTACCGGATGAGCAATGTCATTGCCGGTGTAGTACGTGGTCAGATTCCGTATCTGAATGAACATATTGCTCAAAAGAAAGCAATTTATGAAAGATACAGAGCTGGATTTAAGGGGCTGCCGGTGCAGATGAATCCCATTGAGTATGAAAACAGTGAGCCGAACTATTGGCTGTCCTGCTTGATTATCGACCCGGATGCTATGTGCAAGCAGGTGAGGGGAGAGGGAGAAGCTCTATATATTCCAAAACATGGAAAGAGCTGTCCGACAGAAATCCTTGATACACTTGCAACACATAACGCAGAAGGGCGTCCAATCTGGAAGCCGATGCATATGCAGCCAATTTACCGGATGAATGGATTTGTCACAAGAGAGGGTAATGGAAGGGCAAAGACAAATTCGTATATCGCTGGTGATGCTATAGGCAGGGATGGAATGCCATTAGATGTCGGTATGGATATTTTCCATAGAGGTTTATGCCTGCCGAGTGACAATAAGATGAAACCAGAACAGCAGGATGTTGTGATTGAGATTATAAGAGCTTGCTTTGAATAGATTGAATGAGGTGAGGGATTATTTGTGGGAAATGTACTAGAGAACGAAGTGAAACCAATACACAAGATGGGAATCTATGAGAAATATATAAAACGCCCATTAGATTTTATTCTTTCGTTATGTGCAATTCTTGTGTTGTCACCAGTGTTGTTGCTTGTTGCTATTCTGGTGAAAATCAAATTGGGTTCACCGGTAATATTCAAACAGGAGCGTCCGGGTCTGTATGGCAAGATATTTAATATGTACAAATTTCGGACGATGACCGATGAAAAAGATGAAAACGGAAACCTGCTATCGGATGAAAAACGCCTTACTGGTTTTGGAAAGATGCTGCGTAGTACAAGTTTAGATGAACTGCCAGAATTGTTTTGTATCCTTAATGGCTGTATGAGTTGTGTAGGACCCAGACCATTACTTATGAAATATCTCCCAAGGTATAACCAAAGACAACTTAGACGGCATGAGGTTAAGCCAGGTCTAACCGGGTATGCACAGGCATACGGCAGAAACAGTCTGACTTGGGAAGAAAAGTTTGAGAAAGATGTCTACTACGTGGAGCACATGAGCCTCTGGCTTGATGTGATGATTCTGTTCAAAACGGTTGCGGTGGTCTTGAAACGAGAGGGCATTAATAGCGAAACTTCCGCTACAATGGAAGAATTTATGGGAGTGCCTGAAGAGGAAACAGTTGGATGAATACATTGGTAATTCTCGGTGCTAGCGGTCATGGGAAAGTGATTGCTGACATCGGTCTGAAAAACGAATACGAGAACATACTCTTTCTGGATGATAATGCCACAGGCAAATGTCTTGGTTTCCCAATTGTAGGCACATCCGAAGATTTAGAAAGACTGAATGATGGCAAGACCGATTTCGTGATTGCTGTTGGCAACAATGCAATTCGCAGACGAATTGCAGAGAGCCACGATGTCAATTGGGTGAAGCTGATTCATCCATCGGCACAGATTGCATTGGGAGTTCAGATTAGTAAAGGAACCGTCGTTATGGCTGGCGCGATCGTTAATGCCGAAGTAACAATTGGCGAGCATTGCATTGTTAATTCTGGTGCAATTGTGGAGCATGACAATGTGCTGGGAGATTTCGTCCATATATCTCCCAATGCTGCACTTGGAGGCACTGTTCATGTAGGCGATAATACCCATATCGGCATTGGCGCTGTGGTGAAGAATAATATAGATATTTGTAGTAATTGTACGATAGGAGCAGGAACAGTGGTAGTTGAGAATTTGTTTATTGAAGGTACATATGTAGGTACCCCTGCAAAAATCATCGCGTAGGGAGGGGGAAAAATGCAGTAGCGTTTGCCTCCATGCTGTGTTCTCTGAAAGGAGGATTGCGGCATGAACATTTTAATGTGCAGTGTTGGTCGCCGAGGAGAGTTGATCAAGGATTTCAAGCAGTCCGTTGAAGTCGGATCGAAAATCATTTCGACGGACAATAGCCCTATGCACTGGCGGCGTCTTTGGCAGATAAGGCATACCTGGTGCCACGGATTGACGTACCGGAGTACATCGAAACGCTGCTGGGCATCTGCAAAAAGAGCAGATTCAGTTGGTTGCCACCTTTATTGACCCGGAAATTGAGATCCTCTCCAAGCATCGGGCGGAGTTTGCGGCCATTGGCGTGGAGCTGCTGGTTTCTTATGAGGAGACGGCGCACCTCTGCTTTGATAAGTTTGAGATGTAACAAGCACCTGAAATCCCGTGGTATTCCCACCGTGGAGACTTGGGGTGATTTGTAAGATGGACGATATTTTGAAATTCATATTGGGAGCATTGCGATGAGAAGAATACTATTTTTAACATTATTGGGTTTTACGAATCTTGAAAACCGTGGAATATATCCAGACCTTCTAAGAGAGTTTGTCAGAAGGGGAGATATTGTTTATGTTGTGTCTCCGATTGAACGAAAGAATAATAAGAAGACACATATTGTAAAAGAGGATTCCTGGGAAATTCTAAAAGTTAGGACAGGAAATATTCAGCAAACCAACCTTATTGAAAAGGGTATTGCTACAGTCTTACTAGAGCAGCAGTTCATAAATGCTATAAAAAAATACTATTCCAACACAAAATTTGATTTAGTCCTGTATTCTACTCCGCCAGTGACATTAGCCAGAGTTGTTGCGTATATCAAGAAAAGGGACAAAGCTTTGAGTTATCTCATGCTCAAGGATATCTTTCCCCAGAATTCCATTGATTTGGGGATCTTAAAGAAAACTGGACTTAAGGGCGTGATTTATAAGTATTTCAGCCTGAAAGAACAAAAACTCTACAAGCTCTCAGATGTGATTGGCTGTACATCAGAAGCAAATATACGATATGTGAAAGAACATGACGAGTTGGATAAAAAGAAAATCATTGAGTTTTGTCCCAACTGTTCTGATTGGTATGATTTATCGCTGCCTGATAATGGAAAGAAAGAGGTGCGCAATAAATATGGGTTACCTGTAGATAAGAAAATTTTTGTCTATGGCGGAAACCTTGGAAGACCACAGGATGTGCCTTTTATCGTGAAGTGTCTTGAAGCGTGTAAGGATATGAAAAATGTCTACTTCCTAGTCGTAGGAAGCGGTACGGAGAAGCATTATCTCGATGAGTATGTCGAAAAAGAAAGCTGCTCCCATGTTAGAGTGATGGGGCAATTGCCAAAACAGGAATATGATTCAATGGTTGCCTGCTGTGATTGTGGCATTATTTTCTTGGACTACAGATTTACAGTTCCGAATACACCGTCTCGATTATTAGCATACATACAGGCGGGGATTCCGGTGCTGACCTGTACTGATCCGGCAACAGATGTTGGAGATATCGTTGAAGATAATGGTTTTGGATGGCAATGCACCAGTGACAAGATAGAAAATTTTGTGCGACTGGTGGAGCATATTGCTAACTTAGATATTGATCCAAGAATGAAAGAAAACGGACTTAAATATTTAGAAGAGAATTATACGCCGAAAGTAGGATATAAAGCTATTGTGAAGCATTTAAACATATAAGAGGAGGAACTAAATATGTCCTTATTCAAAGATAAAACCTTAATGATTACCGGTGGCACCGGTTCCTTTGGAAACGCAGTGTTGAACCGCTTTCTCAAAACAGATATCGGTGAAATTCGTATTTTCTCCCGTGACGAGAAAAAACAAGATGATATGCGTCATGAGTTTCAGACAAAAATGCCGGAAGTTGCAGATAAAATCAGCTTTTATATTGGTGATGTCCGAGATATACAATCTATTAAAAGTGCTATGCACGGCGTAGACTACATATTTCATGCAGCGGCACTAAAGCAAGTTCCATCCTGTGAATTTTTCCCGATTGAAGCGGTTAAGACAAATGTTCTTGGAACAGAAAATGTGTTGACTGCGGCAATTGACGATGGTGTAGAAACTGTTATCTGCCTGTCAACGGACAAGGCTGCTTATCCGGTCAACGCAATGGGTACTTCCAAGGCCATGATGGAAAAAGTCATTGTGGCGAAGAGCCGCACGATAAGCAAAACAAAAATCTGCTGCACCCGATATGGAAATGTTATGTGTAGCCGTGGCAGCGTCATCCCACTTTGGATCGAGCAGATTCGTAAGGGGAACGCTATTACATTAACAGATCCTGGCATGACTCGTTTTATTATGTCTCTGGATGATGCGGTTTCTTTGGTCCTTTTTGCATTTGAACACGGAGAAAGAGGAGATATTTTGGTGCAGAAAGCTTCGGCTTGTACGATTGGGGTTCAGGCAGAGGCAGTGTGCGATTTGTTTGGCGGCAAAAAAGAAGATATTAAAATTATCGGTATCCGACATGGCGAAAAAATGTATGAGACACTCCTGACCAATGAGGAATGCGCACATGCTATTGATATGGGGAATTTCTACCGAGTTCCGTGTGACAAGCGTGGCTTGAACTATGATAAGTATTTTATTCACGGAGATACAGAGCGGAATACATTAACGGAATTTAATTCAAATAATACGGATCTTCTTTCTGTGGAGCAGGTAAAAGAAAAACTGCTAGAGTTGGCATATATCAGAGAGGAACTGCAAAAAGGTAGCGAGCTGTAGAGTGATAGTGCACTGTGAGTGAAGATAAATAATAGAGAAAAGTGAGACCAAAAAAACACTATGCAGCAGAGGGAGAGCAAATATTTATGAGATTTTTAATACTTGGCAGCAATGGTATGGCAGGAAATACAATTGCTGTCTATTTGAAAGAAACTGGACACGAAGTATTAGGATATGCAAGGGAGAAATCTTTATATTTTGATAGTGTCATTGGTGATGCATATAATACGGTTCAGTTAAAAGAAGTTATAGATTCAGGAAATTTTGATAGTATCATCAACTGTGTCGGACTTTTAAATCAATTCGCAGAAAATAACAAACCTGGTGCAGTATTTTTGAATTCTTACCTGCCGCACTATTTGGCGGGAATAACAGAGGGAACATCGATACAGGTAGTTCATATGAGTACAGACTGTGTATTTTCTGGAGAAAAGGGAAATTATTTAGAGTCTGATTTTCCAGATGGAAAAACCTTTTATGATCGGACAAAGGCGCTTGGTGAGTTGAATGATGACAAGAATATTACACTTCGTAATTCAATTGTAGGTCCGGATATTAAGGCAAGCGGTATTGGATTATTGAGCTGGTTTATGAAGCAAAGTGGCACCATCAATGGATTCACAAAAGCAATGTGGACAGGACAGACAACTGTTCAACTGGCAAAAACAATGGAGTATGTAGCGAAAGAACGCATGGGCGGCTTATATAATGCGGTTCCTCATAACTCTATCAGTAAATACGAATTGTTGAAACTGTTCAATAAATACTTGAGGGATAATTCTGTAACAATCAATCCGGTAGAGGGCATAGTTGCAGACAAGTCCCTTGTTCCGTCCAAGCTGGGGGACGATTTTGAGATACCGAATTATGAACAGATGGTTGCGGAAATGGCACTATGGATGAGAGCACATAAAGAGATGTATCCGCACTATGAATTGTGAGAGACATATGATGAGAGAGGAAACGATATGAGCAAACTTAAATTGATGACGATTGTAGGCACTCGTCCGGAAGTCATTAAGATGTCCGCAATAATAAAAAAAGCCCACCAGTATTTTGACCACATTCTTGTACATACAGGTCAGAATTATGATTACGAGCTGAATAAGATTTTCTTTGATGATCTTGGCTTGAGAGAGCCAGATCATTATCTGGGTGTTGTAGGAGAAAACCTTGGTCAGACAATGGGAAATGTTATCTCCAAATCCTATGAGCTGATGAGTGCAGTAAAACCCGATGCAATTATTGTCTTGGGAGATACCAATTCCTGCCTCTGTGTTATTTCTGCCAAGAGATTGAAGATACCAGTATTTCACATGGAAGCCGGAAACCGTTGTAAAGATGAGAATCTGCCGGAAGAAGTTATACGTCGCATCGTTGATGTGACGAGCGATATTAATCTCTGTTATTCAGAACACGCACGGCGGTACATACTTGATAGTGGTGCAAAACCAGAGTACACATTTGTGGTTGGTTCGCCTATGGCGGAAGTTTTGACAGATCATAAGGAAAAAATCGACAGCAGTGATGTGCTGAAGCGCTTGGGATTAGAGGCGAAAAAATATATTCTTTTGTCTGCACATAGGGAAGAAAATATAAATATCGAAGAGAATTTTTTTTCTCTTATGAATGCAGTTAATGCGATGGCAGAGAAATACGATATGCCTATTCTTTACTCTTGCCATCCGAGAAGTAAGAAATATATTGAGCAGCGTGGGTTTATTTTTGATAAAAGGGTCATTCAGCATCAACCACTCGGATTTTTTGATTACAACAAGCTGCAGCAAAATGCTTTTTGTGTTGTGTCAGATAGCGGAACGGTGCCGGAGGAGGGTGCATATTTCAAATTCCCGGCAGTATCGGTGCGTACCTCTACGGAAAGACCGGAAGCTATGGATCAGGGCGTGTTTACAATTGGTTCGATTAGCACAGAACAGGTATTGCAGGCAGTTGAACTTGTAACGGCAATGTATGCCAATGGCGATCTAGCAGCGGAAGTTCCGTGTTATCAGGACAGAGCTGTGTCTACAAAGGTCATTAAGATCATTCAGAGCTATTCGGGCATTGTCAATAAAATGATTTGGAGAAAATAAATGAGGATTCTAGTGTATGATGTCGCCGCCGAAAATGGCGGTGCAGTGACCGTACTGAACTGGTTTTACGGCATTCATAAAGAGGACAAAGAGAACCAGTATGTGTATCTGTTAGGCAAACATACACTGGAGAATACCGATAATATTACGGTGATCAATGTTCCGGAAGTAAAAAAAACATGGTTGCATAGGTTGTGGTTTGATTATATAGGTGTTAAAAAATACCTTTGCGACTATAAGATTGAGCAGATTCTATCCTTACAGAATACGGATATTCCATTTTGTAAATTGCCACAGACTGTTTATATCCATAACGCTTTGCCGTTTTCTGAACATAGATTTAGCATTGATGAGGATAAAAAACTGTGGATTTATCAAAATCTGATTGGATCGATGATCAAACAATCTATCAAGAGAGCAAATATTGTGATTGTTCAGACTAACTGGATGAAAAATGAAGTTGTCCGTCAGACAGGAATATCTGAAACAAAGGTTCAGGTCGTATTTCCGGAGATAAATTTATTTGAGGATGTAATTTGGTTACCGGCGGATAAATGTACGTTCTTTTATCCTGCAAGTGATGCAAGGTTTAAGAATCATGATGTGATATTGGAGGCTTCAAAGCTGCTATATCAAAAAGGTATCACACAATTTCGATGTGTGTTTACGCTAAAAGGAAACGAAAACTCCAGAATCAGCAGGATACAGGAAGAAGCAGTGGATTGTGGTATGGATTTCTTGTGGGTAGGACAGCAAAATCGGGAGCAGATGAGCGACTGGTTTGCACAGTCGATATTGCTATTCCCGTCTTACCTTGAAACGGTTGGTTTGCCGATATGTGAAGCTATGTCAGTCGGTGCACCGGTATTATTGTCCGATTGCTTGTATGCAAGGGATGTGGCAAAGGAATATGCAAATGCAAGATATTTTGTTAAGGACAATGCTGCGGCACTGGCGCAGTTGATGGAAGTATGTATAGTGAAGAGACAGGATAATGGAGGGGCACGATAATGGTAAGAAACAATAATAATTTTATATATACATTTCTATCAATTGTTGTGGTGCTTTTCCTGGTTAACAGATTTCTCATGCCCATTACTATGGTGCTTGCAATTGTTCTGCTGTACATGATGGCACATGAGGGAAAAGTAGCCCTATACATGAATCAAATTACAAAGTTGTTCGTTGTAATTGCTGGAATGGGTATTGTATACATGGTACTTTCCATATTTGGCGGATTCTCTGCATTGGGGAGCAGTCGTTATGCAGTAAAAGAGATTGAGAGAGGCATTATATATATTTTGATTGCTCAGATAATAATGCGTTCCAAGGTAGATATTAGAAAATATATATCTATCTGGAATATGCTCTTAACATTGTCTGTAGTTGTTGCCATACTGCAGTTTACCAAAGTTATTGATATGAATACAATACTGAAGAACTTCTATGGCGATAGTATTCAATTTTACAACACACAATTTACTGTATTATCCAGTTTTCGTTGTGGTTCAATTTTTGTGAATCCAAATGTATTTGCGTGTTTCCTTGTTGCGTGTCTGGGCAGTCACTTGGTTGTATCCCGAAAATATGGCTGTGGCTTTATGAGAAATATTGTAGTTTATCTACTTTGCATTATTGGGTTCGTGTTGGCAGGATCACGCACAGGTTTTGTTTTAGGTGTGGTGATTCTTATTTATCATTTGTTTACAGAAGGAAGAGCAAATCAAGGATATGCAATGCGTTTTCTGGGAACAATGCTGTTCTTCTTTCTGATCTTCGTCTTATTCATGAATCTAACTGGAAATATAGGTTCTGGTATTTTGGATGATCTGAGACTGTTTAAAGTAAATGAGGGCATGAGTAATTCCTTTGGCGGCAAGATCAGTATATTTACCAATTTGATAAAACAAATGCAGCCGTGGAATTATCTGATTGGCTATGGTCCGTTTGATTACTCTTTGTCTTCCAGCTTTCTTGTGGATTTTGACTTGGGTTATTTCATTGTTTACTATGGACTGATTGGAATTGGTCTTTATGTGGCGATGTTACGCTCTCTCCTCCATTATGAGTTTATGGATGGAACAACTGATCATAGGCTGCCGAGGATGTTGGTTGTTATTATGATTGTGTTTGGCCTGACCGCCGGAACCTACTTTAATTTGAGAATCTTTGCTATTTATATGCTGATGTTTTTGCCGATGCTGGCTAACAACAGAGAAGGAATCGAGGCTTGAGACATGGGAAAATATATACTATCAGTAGTGGGTGCAAACGGTCAAAATAATGCAGGATCAAAGGCAGGGAATGACGTTCTTCGTGTTTCTCAGGAGTGTGGTTATAAACTAATCCCTCTTTATGAAAGCAATCAAGTAAGAACAAGAGTACAGGATATCATTTCCGGTGTTATTGCAACATATAGCCTTCGGAATAAGCTGGTGGATGGAGACATTGTCTTAATGCAATATCCGCTCAACCGGCTTTTGATGAAAAACATATTCCGCATTCTGAAGCGGTGCAAATCAAAGATTAGAATTGCTACCTTGATTCACGACATTGATTACTTGAGAGACATCCCATTGGGGGATAAGGGCGTAGATGGTATGAAAGTACTGGAACTGTCATTGCTTGGCAGTTCTGACTACCTGATTTGCCATAATCCGTTCATGATTAGGACGTTACAAAAGGAGAAACTTTCAGTGGAATATATTTCGCTGGATTTATTCGACTATCTTTATGATGGTACTCCGGCCACCATTTCTGAAGATAAATCAACTGTAATTGTTGCTGGGAATCTGTTGGAGAGCAAAGCCGGATACTTATATCAGATAAAGAAGGATAAACATAAATTTGCGCTTTCTCTCTACGGCTCGAATTATGCTGTTGATAAAATGCAAATGGACAATGCGACTTATCACGGCAGTTTTAAGCCGGATGAATTGATTGCTAATTTATATGGTGCATATGGTCTTGTGTGGGATGGAAGTTCAACTGAGACATGCTCAGGCAGCTATGGTAAATATTTGCGAATCAATAACCCACATAAAGTGTCACTTTATATTGCTGCGGGAATTCCTGTTGTAATTTGGAAGGAAGCAGCATTATGCTCACTCATCGAAGAAAATGCTCTTGGGTTTGGTATATCATCTTTAGATGAATTGGAAGAAGCACTAAAAAGCCATGAACACTTGTACCAGAGCTATCGTAATAATGTGTTGAATATGAAAGAAAAGGTTTGCAGTGGCGGTTTTTTGAAATACGTTCTGGTGCAAATAGATAGAATGGAGTAGATAATTTATGAAAGTTAGTATTATTGTAGGAAGATGTTAGGTATAGTTGTTTCCGTTTACAATGTAGAGAGTTTTTATCTATATGTTTGAATAACGAATTTGACATCATGAGAAAAGATGACAGCTATATGCGCTCTCGTTATGTTGATGCTATAAATATACATAATTTTTGATGGCGTTCATGTCGAAAGGATTTATAATCCGTACTGGCAAAAAGATTTTGAAGGAGAGGTAAGATGGCGGAAATGAAAAAATGTTTTTCTTTTCAAAATGGATTCGATTATGAAGAATTCAAAGATATGTGCAATTCCTTTAAAAAGGTAAAGTTGCATAGCAAGATGAAGTCAGATTTATTGTTGACGGACTATATCTTTTGCTTGGCTATGAGACGGATTTCTATAGATAAGAGAAGTATTCTCAAGCGCCTGGCAGCATCTGTTTTTGATTTTCAAGTCCGAAGTTCTGTAATTGGAACTGGAAAAATAGCTTTCATATTTACTGGAAATCAGTATATGCGGCCAGATTATTTGCAGTGTGTTGAAAATACTGCAACCCAAGCAAGGAATTCTACTCTGTTTTTGATTGATCGAAAAAGCACAAAGTTATCCATTAGAAATATCATTAAATTGCCTTTTATCTTTATCTGGGCCAACAGGCTGAATGCGATTGTCCGTGATAGATGGATTAGCTTGGACATGGCTGTATCTGTATTTAGATCTGTCAATCAAGCAAACTTCTTTATCAATGCTATAAAGAAGTTTAGGTGTGAGAAAGTCGTGACTTTTTGCGATCAGTGGAGTATTGATAACGCCCTCACTCAGCTTGCAATAACACAAAATTATCCTACTGCAACATTACAACATGGTAATGGAAATGAGATTTTTGCCGGTTTTTGTAGTAATTATTACTTGGCAAACAGTATGCTGAGTAAGATAAATGCTATCCAATGTGGTATTTCGGAAAAGCAGATTGTTGTAGTTGGTCCTATGAAGTATGCTGGATTCCAATTTGAATATGAAAAGACGAATGTTCTCAGTAAGATCGGAATTGTGTTTGACGGGCTGGATAATTTCAAGAATAACCTAGCTATGCTCAAGTCAGCACACCAAGTGGCTGAACATCTGGAGTTAAAATGTTACATCCGTTTTCATCCCAGCAATAAACGGGAAGAGTATGCTAAATATTTATCTGATACGGATGTTATTTGCGATGATTTGAAGGAGTTTGAAATGATTCCAGATTTTTATATTACTTATATCTCGACAATGTATACGGATATGCTGTTCAAGAAAAGAATCTCCTTTCGGTATGCAACGCAGGAGCCCAATATGTTCACGAGTTTGACGGATACGACCTTCTCTAATGCCGATGAACTGGAAGCAGTGGTAATTAATGCGAGAGAAAATTATGCGGCGTGTCTTGAATGGCAGAAAGCTACTAAGCAGGAGATATTTGGAGCAGATGAGGGCGTAAATCAGTATCAGAAGTTTTTTAAAGTGTGGGGAGAATCGTAAGGATGATAAAGGGAAATCCATTGGTCAGTATCATTGTTCCGGTATATGGAGTAGAGGCTTATCTGGATCAATGTATCAACAGTATTGTAGAACAAACATATCAGAATATTGAATTGATTCTGATTGACGATGGTAGTTCTGATCGCTGCCCTGAAATTTGTGATGCGTGGGCTACGCGAGACTGTCGCATTCAGGTACTCCATAAAGAGAATGGTGGGCAGTCTTCGGCAAGGAATATTGGGCTTGATACGGCAAAAGGAGAATGGATTTTTTTCGTAGATAGTGATGACTGGATAGAGCCGGAATGTATTTCTGTTCTAGTAGAGATTTCGTTGGTTAATAATGCGGATATATCTGTGATTTATCCACAGAATCATAAAGGAAATATGGTTATTCCAAAACCATTTTTCTTAAAAGACAAAGGTGACGTGTATTGTTTGAGTGCAGAGGATGCCGTAACGTATTTTATGGAGCAAGCGGTTGCTGTCATGGGCAAGCTGTATCGTGCAGATATATTGCAGGATATTCGTTTCCCTGTGGGACGGAAGGCAGAAGAGTATATTGTTCAGCTTGCTGCATTAAAAAAAGCAAAGATAATCGCCTTCTGTAACCGAAATTTGTACGATTATTTAGTGCGCAACGATTCTGATTCGCATGATATTAAACCTAAATATAGAGTTGATAATATACAGGCGATCAGTGAAGCACTGGATATATGCAGACGGGATTTTCGCTGTGAGGAAGAATGGGCATTCAGATGGCTATGTGCCTTGCTCCATGAGTTTTATTCTGTGTCCGAATTTGCTAAGGAAGAGAAGAAAAAATATAACGACATACTTGTCTATGCATTATCCCAGGTCGGTGGCATGGAACAAATATATAAGAAGATGGAACAGCCGCTTGACCGTATTATATATGTTGCCAACCAATATCAGAAAATCTTAAAAGAAGAGGAATACAAAATACTTCAGAAACAGTATAGGGAAGTGTATAGAAGTCAGGCGAAAAGAGAAGTCAAAGGTATCAAGTATCGGATTGCCAATCTAAACCTGAAATTCCTGGTTGCATTATATAACGGCAGGGAGGTAATAAAGTAAATGGAGTTAGTAAGTGCTATTTACCGGTTCATAACAATGAAAATATAATAGATCGATGTGTACAGAGCATCCTTGGGAATACCTATAAGAACTTAGAACTTTTGCTGGTTGAAAACGGCTCAGAGGATGCTTCTTGGGCGAAATGCCTTGCGTGGAAGGAAAATGATCATCGGATCAACTGTTTGCAGTCCTCCAAAGGCGTATCCGCTGCCCGTAATGCTGCACTAAAAAACACGATTACATTCATGCTGACTACAGCTGTTGAACATACGGCGGATGTTGTCCAGTGCAGAAGAAAAGTTGACAATGCAGAGGGGAGTGGTAATGTGGATGTTTTTCAGGGCGTAGAGCTGACAGATCATCATGATATACTGGATGCCTTCCTCTGCTTCCAGAAAAACTACAAGTGGACTTCAACCCGCCGCTGTAAATGAACAGAAATATGTATGCGCTCTGGGATCATAAAGGGAATATTCGCAGGATAAAAAGGGTTCCAGAGTTTTCCCCAAAATTCAAACTGGAGCTTTGGCTGATTGCCAGATGCCCTGTTTTGTATATAAGAATACGAAAGCTATAGGTTTTGAAAAAACGCATTAGAAGTAATGCGAGATGAAGCATAATACAAAACAATAAAAGGAAGGTAGTAAAATGTTGGAAATCGTAACGAGTCTGATTCCGTCGAGACTGATCAGGACACTACGCCTGAAAAAACTAAAAAAAACATTTCGGGGGGCGGGTGATATATTCTACAAATGTGTCATTTAAGGCAAAACTCACCCCAACATCTGAAATTGCACCGGATGCTGGGGATTTTTACAACGATATTCCCAACCCAGTCAACATTGGACATGATGATTGGGTCGGTAGTAATAGCACGGTTCTGGGTGGAGTAACCATTGGAAACGGTGCGGTAGTTGGAGCCGGTGCTGTGGTTACCAAGGATGTGCCACCTTATGCAGTTGTAGTCGGTGTTCCTGCAAAAATCATCAAATACCGTTTTGATGATGAGAAAATTGCATCGTTGGAGCAGATGCAATGGTGGAATATGAGCGATGATGAGTTGCGCCAAAAGCGTGATTTCTTCAAAAATAAAGAATAATAGGAGAGAAGTTTATGAGCGAGAAAGTTACTGCAATTATCCCGGCAAAAGGCATGAGCAATCGTCTGCCAAGCAAAAATACGCTGGAGTTTGGTGAATCCAACCTCCTTGTCCACAAAATCCGTCAGCTGAAGCAGGTGGATGCGATCACTGAGGTAATCGTATCCTCTGAGGATGATGACATCCTTACAATGGCAGATAAGGAAGGTGCCAGAGCAATTAAGCGTCCTTATGAATATTCTGCAGAGACACTTCCTTTCCAGGATTTCCTGTACTACATCACTGGTGAAGCCAGAGAGGATCATGTTATGTGGGCTTGCTGCACTTCACCAATGGTAGGCGCAGATGTCTACAGAAAGGGCTGCAAGACCTATTTTGAGAAGCTCAAAGAGGGCTATGATTCCCTAATCACTGTGATGGAGTATCACCATTACCTTCTGGATAAGGACATGAAGCCATACACCTTTAAGTGGGGGCCAGAACATAGAAATTCGCAGGATCTGGACAAGCTGTATTTCTTCACTGACGGTATTCAACTTGCACCTAAAGCAAGTATGAGAGAGTGGTATTACTATTTCGGTCATAATCCCTATGGCATGGAGGTAGATTTGAAGACATCTACCGATATTGATACCATCTTTGATTATCTGCTTGCCAGAATGCAGTATCACATGGATGATGATGCGATGATGGCAAAGGGTATCAATTCGAAGGATGGTGAGGCAGTATACCACTATGTTCTCGGAAAGATGATTTCACAGTTAAGCGATGAGAAACTGGCTAAGGCTCTTATGGAAATGCCGGACGGCAAGAGAGCGAATGTACTTGGCTTAATCAAATAAAGCCTGCAAATAAAAAGTCAATAGGAAAATGAGAAATTTTCAAGATTTATTGTTGATTAAATTTCAGGTACAACAAATAGACCACCATTATCTGCTGGTCTGAAAGGATGTGGTATTCTCTATTCTGGAAGAGACATTAGATATTCTTTTACTCTTCCGTAATAGATACGCAGAAACTTATTAGCGCCTGCAGTCATGTAGACATAGTAAGGCTTTCCTTGAGCACGTTTCTTATCAATAAACGCATATACAGGGTCGTCCTGCGGTTTTGTTTTGATGAGACAGTCCATGACCTGAAATAAGGTTTTTCGGAGGGAAGATGAGCCGCGTTTGGAGGTTGGAACGCTTTTTTGTTCATAGGTTCCGGATTCGTTGACACCTGGGTCTACACCAGCAAATGCAGTGATAGCCCCTTTGTGGGTAAAGCGTGTGACATCTCCGATTTCAGCCATAAGCTGAGGGCCAAGAGACGGGCCAACACCCTTCATACCCATAACAACGGGATATTCCGGCAGCTTGGCGGCTGTGTCATTCATCAGGGTACGGAGCTCTTCCACGGTCTTGGAAGCAGTGTTTAATTGTTCTATGGACTGTTTCACGATCAGCTTGGTTAGATCATCTTTTGGAAGTATAGGAACAAGCTCCTTTGCAGCTCCATAGATTTCTTCAGCCTTGTCTTTGCTAAAGTTATACTTCCTACGTTTGCACCACTTCTGATAATGGTCGACAAATGCATTTAATGAGAATTTACGAACATAGTCCACATGCCAGTATGTAGTAGCAAAATCAACCCACTTCTGGCTGCCGTCCTCACGGGCAGGGCTATCAAAGTAAGTATTAACACCAGGGTAAGTCTGATCGAGGATACCGATGAGGTTATTCTTCATAGCTGTTTTGTGTTTCATGTAGAAGCCAAACTGACGGTTCATGGTCTTTAGTTGATTGCGTAGTTCGTCCATAAGACTATACTGTTTCAATTCCGTCCAACTGTCAAGGGTGTAACGAGCTATTTTTACAGCGTCAGCTTTATCAGATTTTACTTTGCGGAGAGAATGAGCTCCAAAATCTTTAATGAGCTTAGGATTTACGGCAGTTACAAAAAGACCTGCCAGAGAAAGCTCACGAGCCAGTGGTTCGTAGTAACGGCCAGTATGTTCCATAACGATGCGTGATTCACCTTCGATTGATCGGATCTGCTCAATTAAGGATTGGATGTTACTGGAGGTGTGCTTGATTTCAAAGGGAGAAGAAACGATTTCTCCATAAGGTCGTAGAATGGCGATCATACTTTTGCCTTTGGAAACATCAATACCAACAGCGTTCATGTTCATAAATTTGTCACTCCTAAAGATTATTGCAATAGATAAGTACCAGTTTTACTCATTGCCTATTCAATCTACTGTGGTGTGACACGAACGTACCAAAGGCAGTTCAACCTGCATAAAACGAACGCTGCAAATGAGGAGCTGGTTATCAGTCTTAATTACGGACGCGAAGTCCAAGAAAGGAGGCCGATATACCGATTGCTCCAACATTGTAACAGCTTAAGCAACAAGATGGATAATTCCTTACTGGCTGTAAGGGATATTAACCATAAATATATTGTAGTAGAAAGGAGTACGATTTATGGGCAGATTGCAGTTATTGGATTGTACCTTGAGGGAAGCCCCTATTGATAATTTGATGTGGGGAGAGATGAACATCCACAAGATGATTCATGGTCTTGAGATGGCAAATGTGGATATTATAGAATGTGGCTTTTTGAAGAATGCAGACTATATCAAAGGAAGTACATCTTTCCAGAGAGTAGAAGATATCATTCCTTTCCTGAAGAATAAGAAGAAAGGAAAAACATATGTAGCTTTGGTAGACTATGGCCGGTATGACCTGAAGTATCTTTCTGAGTATGATAGAAGATCCATAGATGCAATCCGGGTGTGTTTTAAGAAGAATGAGATTGGGTTGGTATTGGATTACGCAGCACAGATTCGTGCCAAGGGGTATCAAGTATGCGTTCAGCATGTAGATACAATGGGTTTTTTCGATGAGGAGATTATTGACTTTATAGAAAAAGTTAATGAGTTCAAACCTTTGGCGTATTCTGTTGTGGATACCTTTGGCGCAATGTATGAAGAAGATATGCTTCACTATACCGGTCTTGCGGACCAATACCTCTCCAAGGATATTTTGCTGGGCTTCCATGCCCATAATAACCTGATGCTGGCAGATGCAAATGCCCAGAGTTATATCAACAAGATGAGCGCCCACCGGGATGTTGTGGTGGATGCTTCTTTGTTTGGCTGTGGTCGCAGTGCGGGAAATGCCCATACGGAATTGATTGCACAGTTTATCAATAAGAAGCATGAGGAAAAGTACAATATTGACGAATTGTTGGATTTAATTGATACTGTTATTGCATCAGCACAGGAGGTGACCTCCTGGGGATACAGCATTCCTTACTTTATTGCCGGAATTTATAATGCCCATACCTTCAATGTGAAGCAGCTTCTAAAGCGTCACAATATTAAGTCAAAGGATTTGCGTGGCATTATTGAACTGTTGGACGATGTTCAGAAGAAAAAGTATGATTACGCTCTGCTGGAAAAGCTCTATGTAGAGTATTTTGACAATCCCGTGGCTGATGCCCTGGCATTAGAAAAGCTGAGCAATACATTCAAGAACCGCAATATTCTGCTGCTTGCACCAGGTAAATCGGTGGCAGCAGAAAAGGAGCACATTCAAAAATTTATCGATGAGAAGAAGACGATGGTCATCGCAGTCAATAATGTGATCAGCGGATATCAGTTGGATTACATATTCTATAGCAGCACAAACCGATATAATCTTAGAAAATTTCAGGAGTGTGCCCCTGAGACGAAGGTTATTGTTACATCGAATATTCAGGGCGCAATTGAAGAAGATACCACGGTTGTAAACTATAGCTCTCTGATTAAATTCGGATGGGTAAATCTGGATAGCTCCGCCATCCTGCTGCTTAGACTTCTGATACGTTGCGGCGTGGAAGGGGTATATGTAGCTGGACTGGATGGGTACCGTTCAGCAGGTGACACGTTCTATAAAAACGATTTGGAAACAGGCGTTGAGGATAAGGACAGACAAGAACTGACAAGAGAAAATACAGAAATGATTGCGGATATTGTGCAGACAAATCCGGAGTTTGAGATTCATTTTATTACTCAAAGCGAATATAGTAAGGCTTTAGAATAAACATAGGAGATGGCATAGTGATGTTGGAAGAATTAAAGGAAAAAGTTTAAAGAGGTCTTGCCGCGATTAAACCATCTGGTGTGGCGTATGAGGATTTGTCTGCAAAGGACATGGTCGTTGTTGATGTGGATGGTCATATTGTGGATGGTAGCTTAAATCTGTCTTCCGACACCAAAACGCATATTGAGTTTTTTAAAGCATTTGGAGAAATTGGTGCAATTCCCTGTACACGAAATCTTACTTACCGAACATTCCAGAATCGCAGCCTGAATTCGCTGTTTGTTTCCAGAGTGCTCTGCCGTAGCCATGGTCCGTTTGCGTGGGGAAAGGATGCAGCACAGGTTGTATACCATGCTGTTGTTCTTGAGAAAGTTGCAAAGATGGCAATTTGTATCTGCATGATTTCGCCAAATGCGAAGCCAGCTCCTCACCATATTCTGGACAAGCATTTTATGCGTAAGCATGGAGCCAATGCTTACTATGAACAAAAAAATGATTATGGGATGGAGGGGAAATTGTGAATAAAAGTTTATATCTGATTTTTGATTTGGACGGTTGCCTGATTGATTCTAGCGAAGTCCAGAAAGCTGCTTTTTTTGGCAGCTATAAAGAAGTAGTCGGAGATGACCATTGTCCGTCTTATGAAGAGTATATCAAGCATACTGGTGATTCTGTTAATGGGATGCTAAAAAAAATGGGGCTTCCAGCTGCGATGGCAGCATCGTTTCGGAGAATCAGTAGCGAATCTGTTGATAAGATTTTGGTCAACTGGGAAGCCATGAAGCTGGTTCGTAAACTTAAGAAATATGGCTACAAAACTGCATTATGTACGGGAAAGGATCATTACCGCACGGTGGAAATATTAAAATACTTTCAATGTGATGATCTGTTTGATGTATTGATTTGCGGTGATGATGTTCCAGAACCCAAACCCTCGGCGATGCCAATTCTGAAAGCAATGGAAGCTTTGGGGGCAGACCTGGAGAATACCGTCATGATAGGTGACGGCTATAATGATATAAAAAGTGCAAAAAATGCCGGAGTAAAATCAATATTAACTTTGTGGTATGGAGATGCCGGAGTTCCAAAAGTAGCAGACTATTATTCTGAGACGGTAGAAGAAATGTGGGCAACTATTGATGAAATAGCGTCCTTTACAGCGAATACGTAATGAGCAATTCTGAAAAATATGGGAGAATAAAATGCAAAAAGGCAGAGTGAAAAATGTTTCCAGAAATATGATTTTCGGAGGAATATTAAAAGTATATCAGATAATAACTCCTTTTATTATCAGAACAATAATGATATATTCCTTGGGCATAGAATATGTCGGGTTAAATAGCTTATTTGCATCGGTACTTCAAGTGTTGAACTTGGCAGAGTTAGGGGTTGGCTCTGCTATGGTATTTAGTATGTACGAACCCATTGCCCAAAATGATCATATTACAATATGTGCTTTAATGAAGTTGTATAAAATATATTATCGTATTATTGGGATCATTATTTTAGGTGCGGGTATTATCGTTTTGCCATTTATCCCACATTTAATTAGCGGTGAAGTTCCAGGTGGACTGAATGTATATACCTTATATATCTTGAATTTATTGGCTACGGTTTTCTCATATTGGCTATTTGCGTATAAAAGTTGTCTATTAACAGCATTCCAACGAAATGATATTATTAGTAGATCACTTCTTGTGGTCAGCACAATTCAATATGCTACACAGATTGTGGTTTTGGTAGTGTGGAAAAACTATTATCTATTTTTGCTTCTTGCTCTTTCCGCAGTATTGCTTAATAATGTTTTAACTGCATTTATGGCAAATCGTTTGTATCCGGATTTACAACCTAAAGGGAAATTAGATACAGAGGTAGTTAAAAATATTAATCAGAAAGTAAAAGATCTTTTTACCGCGAAGATTGGAGGAGTTGTTGTTAACTCGGCAGATACAATTGTTATATCCGCGTTTTTGGGTTTGACTGCGTTAGCCGTATATCAAAACTACTATTATATTCTTTCAGCAGTAATGGGGATCAATCAAGTGATATATAAAGCGTGCTTGGCTAGTATAGGAAACAGCATGGTGCTTGAAAGTAAAGAAAAGAATTACTGTGATTTCAAGATGATATCAATGTTGTTTATGTGGCTAATTGGGTTTTGTACAACCTGCTTTGCATGCCTTTTTCAACCATTTATGGAAATTTGGGTAGGGAAAGATTTGATGCTGAGCTATTTGATGGTGATTCTGTTTTGCATTTATTTCTATTTATGTGAAATTATGAGCTTGTTTAGCTTATACAAAGACGCGGCAGGAATTTGGCATCAGGATCGATTTAGACCTTTGATTGAAGCAGGGGCAAATTTGGTAGTAAATCTTATATTAGTAAAGCCTATGGGCTTATATGGAATTCTAATCTCGACGATAATCAGTATGTGTTGCATAAGTATTCCGTGGCTGTATAGGAATTTGTTTAAATATGTTTTTGACAGATCTGTTTCCGAATATACGAAGATACTTTTAGGTGGAACTGCAATCATGATATTTGTAACTACTGGTGTTGCATTACTTACTAGATTTATTCCGTTAAGCGGAAACATTGGATTGTTTGTTCGATTGCTTACATGCATAATAGTTAGCAATACTCTATACTATTTGCTATTTAAGAAATTTGAGACTTTTGCAAAAATTCTTCTGCTTATCAACAGAATAACAGGAAAAAGAATATTTAAGGTTAGTATACAATAATGAATGAGGAGAAGATTTGTTTTGAAATACGATTATTTGGTAATAGCAGGACTGGAAACAGTGTGGCGTAGATATCAGCCGCACCACGTTCCCAGGACGGCGGGCGCAGACGAATTCCTACATGTGACTGTTTCGCAGCGGCGAAGACGGAGAACCGCCGATCATCATCTACAAGTATTCGTCAACGCGGGCCGGGGACAATGCGAAGGAATTCCTGGAAGGGTTCCTTGGATATCTGATGTGCGACGGGTCCAGTGGCTACAACAAAGTACCGAATGCAAAACGGACTGCCTGCTGGGCCCATATACGCAGATATCTGATCGACGCGATCCCCAAGGGAAAGCAGCTCGACTACACGCAGGCATCTGTCCAGGGGGTCATGTATGTCAACCGGCTCTTTGAACTGGAGGATAAAATCCGCCGGAAGTACGCCGGGAATTATGAAGCCATCCGGCAGGCCTGACTCGAAAAAGAGATGGCCACAACTGCTCTGCTGCATTTAGCTCTGGATTACTTTTATCCATCGCTTGTTTTATGATTTCAAGGGATGGCTTAGCATAATATATTCTAGTTGTCTGCGTAGAAGCATGACCGAGGATTCTTGACACAAGTTCAAGCCTTTCAAAGACGATAGTAGTAGGTATCTCTTGTAATATTTTTCTGCCGGCTCCATTCAATAACTACCATACCTTCAGGTGGAACTTTTTTGCAACTTAACTTGTTTGAGGCATTTTCTAAACTTCACACTCATGGAGGGTGGGTGGGGAGATTATCTCAGATATTGAATAGTATTATAAAGTACTAATGGTAGAGTTTTTGAATCACTTACAAAGAAATTTCCCCTAGGAGGTGCCATGTTCCATCCACGCAAATATCTGTTTCGTTTCCTATTTCTTTTTTCCATAGCGGTCATCCTGTATGCCACATTATACCGTGAAACAGGACAAGGAGACATACAGCTCCAGCTTTTCTGGACCATAAAAAGGGCCTGGAGAGAACATTCTGGCAATCATTGGTATCTGATTCTTGGTAATATCGCCCTATTCATGCCATTCGGATTTTTCTTTACTATCATTCTCCGAAAGCCGGACTGGAAGAAGGCAGCCATCATAGGATTTGTTTTTTCGTCTGTTATAGAGGTTACTCAGGTTCTGACGGATAGGGGACTAGGAGAGCTGGATGATGTACTCCACAATACCTGGGGGAGCCTGATGGGATATTGTGCAGCAGTGATACTGGGGTATTTGTTCGGACGGCATAGTAACAGGTATAAAGGAAAAGTGAAAGGGGCAAGTCTGTTTTTCGGAATAACAATATTGGCGTTTGCAATATTAATATTTTATAACCAGCCGGACTGGAATGTACGTTTGCGGAGATAGCATTAGCAGTGCTTAAGAATACGGTTTTCCGGCTTGGGGAGCGGGGATGACAGGATAAGCTGTACACAAATACCTGCCAAAACTCTGCCAGAGTACCAGCGCAAGCTTCCACCAGCGCAAGCTTCACCAAAAAACACTTGACAAATCCCCCAATAATTATTATGCTTGATAATTATAAATCAAAGCAAATAAACCAAACAAGCAAATCATGCAAACAAAGCAATCCAATTAAACACAACGGTTACGAAGAAGAGGAGTACATCATATAAACCATCAGAGAGGGCGGTCCACTGGCTGAAAGGCGGCCCGGGCAGAGTATGATAGAAGGTAGCTTCTGAACTGGAGCGGTGAAGGATAAAACTGAGTGACTGGCAGGCGGATATTCCCGTATTGCCTCTATGAAAAGTTTCCTTCTGTGTAGCTGCTTCCGACCGGCCTGCGTTAAAGGCCTAATGAGACTGCCGGACATCCGGCAAAACAAAGGTGGTACCGCGGACACTCCGCCCTTTGCCTTCCCTTAACCGGGATTGGCGAAGGGCTTTTTATTTTCAGGCAAACAGGGTCTGTCTGCCGGCAGCCATTTTTCTGTAATTAACCAAACCGTTAATGAGTCCATCAACAAAAACATTAACAGACCCATTAACAAAACCACTAACCCAAACAAATTAGTTACTATAATTACAAAAATTACAAAAACTAATTACAAAAACTAATTATCAAAACTAATTATCAAAACTAATTACAAAAATTAATTATCAAGACTCATTATTAAAACCCATTATTTAGACCAATTACAAAGAGCCATTACAAAGACCCATTACAAAAACCATCTACAAAAAAGGAGAACAAACCATGAAGGAACTGGAGAAAACCTACAACCCGGCGGACATCGAAGACCGCCTGTACCAGAAGTGGCTGGACGGAAAGTATTTCCACGCAGAGGTAAACCGCAGTAAGAAACCATTTACCATCGTGATGCCGCCGCCAAACATCACAGGCCAGCTGCACATGGGCCATGCCCTGGACAATACCATGCAGGATATTCTGATCCGCTATAAGAGAATGCAGGGCTACGAGGCGCTGTGGCAGCCGGGTACGGACCATGCTGCCATTGCCACCGAGGTCAAGGTTATTGACAAGCTTAAGAAGGAAGGCGTTGACAAGGCAGACCTGGGACGGGACGGTTTCCTTAAGGAGTGCTGGAAGTGGAGAGACGAGTACGGCACCAGAATTGTGAATCAGCTTCATAAACTGGGTTCATCTGCTGACTGGGACAGGGAGCGTTTTACCATGGACCATGGCTGCTCTGACGCAGTTCTGGAGGTCTTTGTCAAGCTGTACGAAAAAGGCTACATCTATAAGGGGTCCAGAATCATCAACTGGTGCCCTGTATGCCAGACCTCTATCTCTGATGCAGAGGTGGAGCATGTGGAGCAGAACGGCTTTTTCTGGCACATCAATTATCCTGTAGTGGGAGAGCCTGGCCGTTTTGTGGAGATAGCCACCACAAGGCCGGAAACCATGCTGGGAGACACCGCGGTTGCGGTGAACCCGGAGGACGAGCGCTATCAGGACATCGTGGGCAAGATGCTTAAGCTGCCTCTGACAGACAGGGAGATTCCTGTTATCGCCGACCCGTATGTGGACAAGGAATTTGGAACAGGCTGCGTGAAAATTACCCCGGCCCACGACCCCAACGACTTTGAGGTGGGCAAGCGCCACAACCTGGAAGAAATCATTATCTTAAACGACGATGCCACAGTAAATGTTCCGGGACCGTATTTTGGTATGGACCGCTACGAGGCCAGGAAGGCCATTGTGGCTGATTTGGAGGCCCAGGGCCTGTTGGTCAAGGTGGTTCCCCACTCCCATAACGTAGGAACCCATGACCGCTGCAAGACCACGGTAGAGCCAATGGTGAAGCAGCAGTGGTTTGTAAAGATGGAGGAGATGGCTAAGCCGGCCATTGAGGCCCTTAAGAACGGCAGCCTTACTTTTGTTCCTGAGAGCTTTGGAAAGACATATCTCCACTGGCTGGAAGGTATCCGCGACTGGTGTATCTCCAGACAGCTGTGGTGGGGACACAGGATACCTGCCTATTACTGTCAGGAATGCGGAGAAATCGTGGTTTCCAAGGAAGCTCCCCACGCCTGCCCTAAGTGCGGCTGCACTTCATTAAAACAGGATGAGGATACCCTGGATACCTGGTTCTCATCCGCCCTCTGGCCCTTCTCTACCCTGGGCTGGCCTGAAAAGACAGAGGATCTGGATTATTTCTATCCCACAGATGTTCTGGTAACAGGATATGATATTATTTTCTTCTGGGTTATCCGTATGGTGTTCTCCGGCCTGGAGCAAACCGGAAAGCTTCCGTTCCACACCGTGCTGATTCACGGCCTGGTAAGAGACTCCGAAGGACGGAAAATGAGCAAGTCCCTGGGCAACGGCATCGATCCCCTGGAGGTCATCGACAAGTACGGCGCAGATGCCCTGCGCATGACCCTGATTACGGGCAATGCGCCCGGCAATGATATGCGCTTCTATTGGGAGCGTGTGGAGAACAGCCGTAACTTTGCCAATAAGGTCTGGAATGCGTCCCGATTCATTATGATGAACATTGAGAAGGCTGCTCAGTCCGGCGAGGTGGCTTTGGACCGCCTTACCATGGCTGACAAATGGATTGTGTCCAAGGTTAATACCCTTACCAGGGAAGTGACGGAGAACCTGGATAAATACGAGCTGGGAATCGCCCTTCAGAAGGTTTATGATTTTATTTGGGAAGAATTTTGCGATTGGTATATTGAAATGGTGAAGCCAAGGCTGTACAATGAAGAGGACGATACAAAGGCGGCTGCCATCTGGACGCTTAAGCATGTGCTGATTCAGGCGCTGAAACTGCTTCATCCCTTTATGCCGTTTATATCAGAAGAAATTTTCTGCAATCTCCAGGAGGAAGAGGAGACCATCATGATTTCCCAGTGGCCGGTTTACAGGGATGACTGGAATTTTGCAAAGGAAGAACAGTCCACAGAGACCATCAAGGAGGCTGTAAGAGCTATCCGTGGCGTGCGTTCATCCATGAACGTTCCTCCCAGTAAGAAGGCAACTGTTTATGTGGTATCGGAGGACGCAGGGCTGCTGCAGATATTTGAGCACAGTAAAAGCTTCTTTGCCGCTTTGGGCTATGCGGGCGAGGTGATTCTCCAGGAGAATAAGGAAGGAATTGCAGATGATGCTGTATCAGCAGTGATTCACAAGGCAGTGATTTATATGCCATTTGCAGATTTGGTGGATATCGAGAAGGAGATAGAGCGGTTAAGAGGCGAAGAAAAACGTCTGGCAGGAGAGCTGGCCCGTTCCAGAGGTATGCTGGGCAATGAGAAGTTTGTAAACAGGGCGCCCGAAGCAAAGATTGCCGAGGAGCGCGCAAAGCTTGAAAAATATGAGCAGATGATGGAGCAGGTGAAGATACGTCTGGCACAGCTTCAGTGATGAACCCGGAGAAAAATTAGGGCGGTGGGGGCAGGCCGTATACACCGCGGCAGACCAGCTACACCGCGCCAGGCCGTATACACCGCGGCAGACCAGATACAGGGATAGAGAGGGAGAGCATAGCATGAATCAATCATCAGGAAATAAGCCGGTTATCCATGTCAGGATGTTCGGCGGTTTCACCATCACAATGGATGAAAAGGCCATGTGCGACAGCGATAACCGGTCCAGGAAAGCCTGGAGCCTGCTGAGCTATCTGATAATCAAGCGCAGGGGAGATGTGAGCATCAATGAGCTGTTCCATGCCATCTGGCAGGACGGTGTTCAGGATAATCCTTACGGCGCCCTTAAAACCCTGGTTTTTCGGGTTAGGAAGATGCTGGAGGCCGCCGGTTTCCCATCTCAGGATTTGATTCTGAGCCAGAAGGGGGCCTACATGTGGAACCCGGCCTGGGAAACAGAGGTGGACACGGACCGGTTTGAGAGTCTGTGCCGGAGAATCCTGGACCCGGAATTGGATGGGAAGAATATGTGGGAGGCCTGCCTGGAGGCATTTGAACTCTACAGGGGTATTTTTCTGCCCAGGTCAGCTGAGGAGAGCTGGGTAGGTCCCATGGCTGCCTATTATCACACATTATACCAGAAGCTGGTTGTTTATATGGCGGAAGAACTGATCCGGGATAAGGAGTATGCCCAGGTGGAAGAAATCTGCCAGAGGGCCATCGGCATTGACCGGTTTGCCGAGGATTTCCACTATTACTGGATTTATGCTGCGTATGGACAGGGGGAACAGGAGACTGCCCTGAAGCGGTATAAGGATACCACGGATATGTTCTACCGGGAACGTCTGATGACGCCCTCAGAGCATTTTAAGGAATTATACAAGGTTATCAGCAACAGCGAGCAGGAGGTAGTGACTGACCTGGATGTGATTCAGGAGAATCTGGGCACGGGTAGCGCCGGAGAAGGTCATGGCGCGTACCAGTGTGAATATGCGGTGTTCAAGCGTCTGGTACAGCTGGAACGCAGAGGTGTGGAGCGCAGCGGTGATTCCGTGTACCTTTGTCTTTTGACTGTGGGAGACAGGAAGGGACGCACCCTGAAGCCGGAGATCCAGGCGAGGGCCATGGAGCGCCTGAGGGCGTCTATTCAGAAATCCCTTCGTTCCAGCGACGTTTACGCGCGTTACAGTGTCAGCCAGTTCATTCTGCTTCTGTCCTCCGCCACCTTTGAGAACAGCGAGATGGTCATGGACCGGATTCTGTCCGCTTTCAATAAATCGTATGTGCGCAAGGATGTGGCGGTGAATTACAGCCTTGACGTGCTGAAACCCTGATTATCAGAACTTTTATGACAGCTAGGCAGTTGTTTTTAACTGCTTCATATTCATTACATACAGCGAGGTCAGACTATGAAGATAAAAAATGCGCTTTTGCTGCTGCTGACAGCCTCCATATGGGGGGTGGCCTTTGTGGCGCAGAGCGTTGGAATGGATTATGTGGGCCCACTTACATTTAACTGCGTCAGATGCCTTATGGGTGGTGTCGTCCTTCTTCCCTGCATATGGTTTTTTGACAGGAAGAATAAAAGGAAGGAGCAGGTTCCTGTTATACCAGGAGCCAGGAAGACCCTGATTATAGGAGGAATCTGCTGCGGCGTGGCCCTTTGCCTGGCCAGCAATTTCCAGCAGTTTGGAATCCAGTACACCACAGTGGGAAAGGCAGGGTTCATAACCGCCTGCTACATTGTCATTGTCCCTGTACTTGGTCTTTTATTAGGTAAGAAATGCAGTCCGGTGGTTGCCGGGGCAGTAGTTCTGTCACTGGCGGGTCTTTACATGCTGTGCATGAAGGGCGGGGAACTGTCGGTGAACAAAGGGGATCTTCTCATGCTGGTATGCGCATTTCTTTTTGCTGTGCATATCATGATTATTGATTTCTTTTCCCCTGTTGTGGACGGAGTAAAGATGTCCTGTATCCAGTTTTTTGTCAGCGGCATCCTCTCAGGAGCAGCCATGCTGATTTATGAAACGCCTGAATGGAGCCAGATTATAGCCGCATGGGCGCCGGTTCTCTATGCAGGCATCATGTCCTGCGGAGTGGCTTATACCCTGCAGATTGTGGGACAGAAGGGGATGAATCCAACGGTGGCTTCCCTGATTCTGAGCCTGGAATCCAGTATTTCAGTTCTGGCCGGATGGGTGATTTTAGGGCAAAGGCTTTCTTCCAAGGAAGTACTGGGCTGCGCCCTTATGTTTGGCGCCATCATACTGGCGCAGATTCCGGTGGGACGCCGCAGGCAAGCCTCTCTGAATACGGAGGGAAACTAGAGGGCCCGGTGCAGAAGGAAACCGGTGTTACAGAAGGCAGCCGGTGTTACAGAATGCAGTCAATCAGAAACCAGTCAACCAGAAACCAGTCAACCAGAAACCAGTCAACCAGAAACCAGCCAATAATACAGAAACCGGCAAAGAGGATTCCTGTCGCATCCTGACGAAGGGCGGCGAGAATATCCGGTTGCCAATTGAATAAAATTAGGTTAAGATTATAAAAGCCTGTCCGGCAGACAGGCTTTTAAGAAAGAATGGATTTTAGTTATGGGACAAGCAGAGGAGTATTTGGACCGCATTCCCATGTGGACCAGGAAAAAGAATTCATTGGAGGACGTCAGGCGGTTTCTGGATTATCTGGGAAACCCTGACCGGGACAGACCGGCGATTCATGTGGCAGGGACCAATGGAAAGGGTTCTGTGTGCGCATTTCTCACCTCTATTTTAGGTGAGGCCGGTTACAGCACCGGCACCTTTATCTCACCACATCTGGTGGAGGTGCGTGAACGTTTTCTGATTAATGGGGAAATGGTGGATCAGGAAAGCTTTGAAGGGGCTTTTGAGACTGTCCTTGAGGCCAGCAGAAAGCTTGCGGACCAGGGACTCTGCCATCCCACTTTTTTTGAATTCCTGTTTTATATGGCCATGGTCCTGTTCAGAATGCATGATGTGGATGTGATGATTCTGGAAACAGGCATGGGCGGCAGGCTGGATACCACCAATGTGCTGGAACGGCCGGCAGCCTGTGTGATTACCTCCATCAGCATGGACCATACCAGGTATCTGGGCGATACCCTGGCCAAGATTGCAGGGGAAAAGGCCGGCATTATAAAGACCGGTGTTCCTCTTGTTTTTGACGATGGGCAGCCGGAGGTCTCCACCATACTGGAAGGATTTGCTTTCCGCAAGGGTGCTGCCAGATATCCGGTAGGCCGGGATGATTTTTATGTGGAGGAGATAGGCGAAAAAGGCCTGTCCATTAACGCCAGGATGAAGGACGGCAGATGCCTGGAGCTGGAGATTCCCTTTGAAGCTTTTTACCAGGCGGAGAACGCCATGCTGGCTGTGCGCACCCTGGACGTCCTGCGCTACCCCGGAGAATGTCCCAGGACAGGATGCCGGATGCCGGGACACGGTCCCTGCATCTGCCCGGACGGAAAGGAATGGGGAATATCGGACCAGCATATTATAAAGGGCCTGAAGAATACATTCTGGCCCGGCCGTATGGAGCAGGTGAGGCCGGGAATCTACCTGGACGGTGCCCATAATCCCGGCGGTATTGAGGCGTTCATACAGACAGCCGGGGAAATTTCGGACAGACAGGGAAAGAAGCCATGGCTGCTGTTTGCAGCTGTTTCAGATAAGGACTATGAGCGTATGGCAGAGCAGCTGTGCAAAGAGATGATATGGGAAGCAGTGGGCGTGGTTCATATGAACAGTGACAGAGGACTGGCGGCTGAAGAGCTGGCCAGGGTATTCAGAACCTATACGTCCAGACCTGTTTATTCATATGGGGACACAAAGAGCGCGGTTGAGGATATGGCTGAAAAGAGCCGGGAGGGACTGCTGTTCTGCGCCGGATCCCTGTATCTCATCGGTGAGATTAAGGCGGTACTGGAGCAGAAGCCCTGAGCAGACCTGATAAGATAGGAGTGATATACATGATTGATTTTGAAGAGGAGATTGAGCGTTTTAAACCAAGCCTGGATGTGGAAGAGGTGGAGGACGCCATTGTTAAGAGCGATTTGACGGATATGACGGACATCATGATGGAACTGATAAAAGAAAGAGGCGAGCGGGACCTGTGAATACAGACTATGCAAGAAAGAACCAGCAGATAGCCAACAGCTTCTACAACCTGGGCCTGGAAAAGGCCAGGATACGGGATCTGTCCGGCGCGGCCCAGTGCCTGAAGAAGAGCCTGCATTTTAATAAGTATCAGACAGATGCCAGGAATCTGCTGGGACTGATATACTATGAGAACGGTGAAGTGGCAGATGCCCTGGTACAGTGGGTCATCAGCCTGAATCTGCAGCCGGAGGATAATCTGGCGGACCATTATCTGGATGAGATTCAGAGGAAGCCGGGACAGCTGGAGATAGAGAGCCAGAATGTGAAAACATTTAACCAGGCGCTCTGGCACGCCCAAAACGGAAGCGATGATTTGGCCATTCTCCAGCTGGCCAGGGTGGTGGAGTCAAACCCTCATTTTGTGAAGGCCCATCTGCTCCTGGCCCTGTTATATATGGCCAGAGAGGACTTTAATAAGGCCGGGCGCTGCCTGTACAAGATTCTCCAGATTGACAAGAGCAACCAGAAGGCCCTGTACTATATGTCCATTGTAAAACAGAATACAGGCAGGGCTGATGCGGAGAAGCGCAAGATGGTGAAGGCATTTTCCCATCGGAAGATGGAGGATGACGATGTCATCATCCCTAATACTTATAAGGAAAATACAGGTATTTCCACTGTGCTTCACATCATTATAGGACTGGTTCTGGGCATTATGGCATTTTATTTTCTCATTCTGCCGGCCAGGACAAGGGACCTTAACAGCATTCACGATAACAACCTGAAATCCTACATGCAGAAGCTTAACAATGCAAATCAGCAGTACGATATTCTGAAAGCGGATTACGATGAGCTGGATGCCCACACAAAGGAGATTCAGGCCCGTCTGGACGAGCTGACCACAGGCAACACCAGCGTCATTGCCCAGTACCAGGGACTGATTTGGATTCTCCAGGATTACAGGAGCGGTGATTTGGTGGCAGCGGCCAAGGCATTTGCAGGAGCAGGCTTTGATTTGATTGAGGACGAAAACATACAGGCTATTGTGGAAAATATCCGTCAGGATATGACGGCGAATATCTACCAGAGTCTGGTGGACCGGGGACTTCAGCTGTGGAACGCAGGCAATAAGACAGAGGCCATGGACTATTTCCAGGCCAGTCTGACCATAAAGCCGGATAATCCGGAAGCCTTGTTCTATGTGGGGCGTCTGTACCAGGATGCCGGCGACACGGACAATGCCAATTCCATGTTTGACAAAGTGGTCAATGAATTCCCGGATTCCGAATATGTGGACCGGGCAAAGAATGCCAGAGGTTATTAATTTAAACGGTTTTTCAGGAAAGATACTACAGAAGATAAGAAACATGTCTTTTGTGGTATCTTTTTTTGTATTTTATAGGCACTGAGAAAGGAGTATGGAGGGATGGAACAGACAACGTTTACGTATGAGGCCAGGGAGCAGATGCTGGTGATTCACCTTCCGGGAGAGCTGGACCACCATAACTGCAGGAACCTGAAACGGGATACGGACCTGCTTTTGGCGGAGAATTACATCAATCGGATTGTATTTGATTTTACACACACATCATTTATGGATTCATCCGGCATCGGGGTACTTTTAAACCGTTATAAGCAGATGGCAGCCAGCCGGGGAACCGTGGCCTATTACGGGGCAGGACCCCAGGTCAGGCGGATACTGGAGATGGGCGGTGTAAGCCGCCTTATCAAAGGATATGAAGACAGGGAATCAGCAATAAAGGGATGAAAAAGATGGAGGATAAGAAGATGGAGACAAACAGAGAACACATGAGGCTGGAAATGGAGAGCCTTTCCCGGAATGAGGAGTTTGCCAGGGTGGTGACCGCCGTGTTCATGAGCAGGCTGGACCCCACCCTGGAGGAGGTGGACGATGTGAAGACAGCCGTATCCGAGGCAGTGACCAATGCAGTCATACATGGCTACAGGGGAGACAGGGGAACCATATATCTGGACCTGACCGCAGATATGGAGGAACGGACCCTGACCGTGGCGGTGAAGGACTGCGGTGTGGGTATAGCGGATGTGAAACAGGCCATGGAGCCTATGTTTACCACGGATCCCGAAGGTGAGCGCTCCGGCATGGGCTTTTCCTTCATGGAGGCCTTTATGGACCAGGTAGAGGTGGAGTCCGAACCAAATCATGGCACATTGGTGACAATGAAGAAATCCATCGGCAGGTGACGGCGATGGATGAGACCATGAAATTAATCAATATGGCTCACGAAGGGGATAAAGCGGCAAGAGACCAGCTGGTCATGGACAATGTGGGACTTATATGGAGCATTGTAAGGCGGTTCTCAGGCCGGGGATATGAGATGGAGGATCTGTTCCAGATTGGAAGCATCGGACTGATTAAGGCCATTGACAAATTTGACACTGGGTTTGACGTGAAATTTTCTACCTATGCAGTGCCCATGATTACAGGGGAGATTAAACGATTTCTCAGGGATGACGGTATGATCAAGGTCAGCCGCTCCATCAAGGAACTGGGGGTTAAGGTCAGGGCCGCCAGGGAGGAAATGACATACGCTCTGGGAAGGGAACCTACCATTGAGGAGATTGCAGGCAGGTTAGGAACCAGCCGTGAGGAAGTGGCGGCGTCCCTGGAAGCAGCGGCAGAGGTGGAGTCGTTATACCGTCCGGCGGACAGCGGGGATGAAAATTCCACCTATCTCATGGACCGCCTGGCCCAGGACAACAATGACCATGAGGATTTGTTAAACCGAATGGTTTTAAAGGATTTGATGGAGGGACTTGAGGAAGAGCAGAGAGAAATCATTCTGCGCAGATATTTTTACAATGAGACTCAGACCCAGATTGCCGGAGAGCTGGGCATTTCCCAGGTACAGGTGTCGAGGCTGGAAAAACGTATATTGAAAGAAATGAGGAAAAAACTGTAAACAAAAGCCTTATGGTATAAAAAGTTCCATGGAAGTCATACTAGATACCAGAAACCAATTAACTTTTCTTGAAAAGGATGTGATTCTTATGGGTTTTGGTAAACGAGTATGTGAACTGCTTGCAGTCATAGCTTCCCTTCTCCTGATAGGGGCCCTGGTATGGTATCTGTCCTCAGGTTTCGGAGACAGGGGATATGAAAAGGAAGGGACGCTGGTATGGGAGGAGATGGACGGGCCTTCCGTGGAAGAGGAAGTATGTCCGGCCTTTGTGACTGACCCTGTGTCCATGATGTACGGACAGCAGGAAATCCAAAGGAGCGGAAGAGGTCTATGAACCATACAGTCTATTTAAAACTAAGTCAAATCACGGAGCTGACCCACAAGGACGTTGTCCTAAAGGACGTGGCCCAGGTTTACTGCGACGACCAGAATGTGATGAATAAATGCAACTCCATGAAGGTCATGACCGTGAAGGTGGACGCCAAGCGGCGCTATATCATGAGTGCCCTGGATGTAATCAACAAGTTAAAACAGCTGGACTCCACCATTGATGTAAACAACGTGGGGGAGACGGATTTTATTATAGCCTACAAACCGCCTTCCCCGCCTGCTTACATCTGGCAGTGGACCAAGACTGTATTTGTCTGCCTGGTGTGTTTTTTCGGCGCTGCATTTGCCATTATGACCTTTAACAATGACGTCAGCGTCACCGATGTGTTCAGCGAGGTGTTCAGCCTGGTCATGGGCTATGAATCCGGAGGTTTTACTGTGCTGGAGATTAGCTATTCGGTTGGTCTGGCCGTGGGCATCATCGGTTTCTTCAATCATTTCGCAGCCATAAAACTGAATACGGACCCCACGCCGTTAGAGGTGGAAATGCGCCTTTATGAGGACAATATCAGTAAGACCCTGATTGCCAATGACGGCAGAAAGGAGTCCAAAATTGATATTACTTAAAAAATGTCTGCTGGCGTTCTTCGGTCTGTGCGCCGGCGGCATCATTGCAGCCGGCGTATATGCGTTCCTGGCCATTATCGGCGTGTTTGTGCGCCTCATGGGAAAGACAGGTACCAGGAAGCATATTTTTCTGTATGAGACAGTGATTATTCTGGGCGGGGTCCTGGGAAATATACTGGATATTTATGAGTTTCCCATCTATATGGGGCCCTATATCGGCACCCTTTTCATATGTGTATTCGGACTGTCGGTTGGGATTTTTGTGGGCTGTCTGGTCATGTCCCTGGCAGAGACGCTAAAGGCACTTCCGGTCATCAGCCGGAGGATTCACCTGGCCGTGGGACTTCAGTATCTGATATTTGCCCTGGCGGCAGGGAAAATGGCGGGGTCCCTGGTATATTTCTGGAATCATATGGCCTCCCTGGGATGATGTGGCCAAAGAGGATGAGCCAAAAAGGTTTAGGGCTGTCCGCAGCCGGATTTTGAGAGGAGTAAACGAATGGAGATTGATAAGAAAAAGTATGAGGAGTACGTGAAACAGGTGACTCCCACCCACAGCCTGGCAAAGAACATGGCGGCGGCCTTTCTGGTAGGCGGAATCATCTGCGTGCTGGGACAGTTTGCCCTGAATTTCATGATGAACAGCATGGGTATGGACCAGGAAACAGCAGCGGCCTGGACTTTGCTGGAGCTGATTCTTTTAAGTATCCTGCTGACCGGATTCAATATCTATCCAAAGATTGTGAAGTTCGGGGGAGCAGGCGCCCTGGTGCCGATAACAGGATTTGCCAATTCCGTGGTGGCGCCGGCCATCGAGTTTCACGCGGAGGGCGAGGTGTTCGGTGTTGGCTGTAAGATATTTACCATTGCCGGGCCGGTGATTTTGTACGGGGTTTTGACCAGCTGGGTCTTGGGGCTGATTTACTGGGTTGGGACGATGATGGGGATTTTTTAGTGGGTGGATAGGAAAGTAAAAAATAATTTGGAAATAGGCTTTATAAGCAGGGTGATGGATGAAAGTATTCATTAGCCTGCTTTTTTGTCTGAAGACGAAGAAAGTATATATGGACGAAAAAATTCCAGAGAAAATTCCATATGAATTTAAGAAATATGAAAAGAGTGATGTGTTGATAGAAGATAATGAAAAAATGGATATAGTGAGATTAATGTTTTGTTTATGTTTTGATGAACTGAATCTGGGAAAGATAGAGAGTGTTATAGAGTCTCAAGGGGGTGAAGCTCTGGCAAAATATAAGAAAACTAAGATTGTAGGTTGGTCATTAACAGAGATAAGAAAGATATTATCTGATTCTATTTTCGGAGATGAAAGGATATAGAATTGTATTTGGAGAGGAGAAATTGCAAAGCTAATGAACAAGAGAAATGGTTGTGAGATATAAGGTATGAAAGCGTGGATTGTGTAGGGAATATAGAAATAGCAGTAAATTTATAGTGTAAATAGCAGTATGTGTATAAAATGATGGGAATTTATCCATATATTTGGTATAATTGTGTACAGTCACATTAATATATGTAAAAAAGGGGATATGAAAAATGTATTTATCGTGTGTAAGAATATGGAATTTTAGAAAATATGGTTATGCCAATTTAGATGCGACTCCTGCATTAGAGGTTTATTTAAAGGGAGGATTAAATGTTCTTATTGGAGAAAATGATACGGGAAAGACAGCAATTATTGATGCAATTAAATTTGTTCTTGGAACTAGAAGCCATGATACTTTACAAATAAAAGAATGTGATTTTTATGAGGATTTAAAAGGTGAACGAAGTGAATTATTGAAGATAGAATGTGTTTTTCAAGAATTAAGTGATGATGAGGCAGGCAATTTTCTGGAATGGCTTACATTTGATGGGGATAAGGCAGAGCTCAGTGTTCGGATGATAGCAAGACGTAGAGATAACAGAATTATGAATTCGATTACTGCAGGCATGCCAGAATTAGATACCCGCTTTGATGCAATTGAATTATTGAGAGTGACGTATCTTAAGCCGCTAAGAGATGCAGAAAATGAATTGAAACATGGTTACCATTCAAGGTTGGCGCAAATTTTGCTAAATCATCCACTTTTTACTAAAGAAAAAGATCTTCATGTATTAGAAAGATACTTTGGTATAGCTAATCAAAAAATCGAGGAATATTTTAAGAAAGAAAAACTGGAAAAAGATGAAATTTTTGGAATTGAGGATGGGGAGAAAGGTGCGAAAGAAATCACAGGGAAATTAGAAGCAACTTTACGAGAATTTATGGGTAATAATTATGATTCGCATGGTTATGAACCGATAATTTCAGCAAGTAGAAATGAATTGACTAGTATTCTGCGCAGGCTAAGCCTAATTATTGCTCAAAATCAAGTTGGATTAGGTTCTTTAAATCAGTTATTTATAGCATTAGAATTATTATTATTTGACATAGAAAATCGCTTTAATATTGCTTTAATCGAGGAAATCGAAGCTCATTTACATCCTCAGGCGCAGTTAAGACTAATTGCTTATTTACAAAATAAAAATGATAATGATAATAGTAATAAAAAGTTACAGTGCATTATCACGACACATAGCATAACATTAGCATCAAAAATAAAAATATCTAATCTGATATATTGTAAAAATAATAAAGCTTATATGCTAGATTCTGCCCATACTGCTTTAGAAAGTGGAGATTATAAATATTTAGAAAGATTTTTGGATTCTACAAAAGCTAACTTGTTTTTTGCTAAGGGAGTCATTTTTGTTGAAGGTGATGCAGAAAATATTCTAATGCCCGTTATCGCAAAAATAATTGGTATGCCATTAGAAAAATATGGGGTCTCAATTGTTAATGTAGGAAGTCTGGCATTTCTTAGATATGCAAATATTTTCAAAAGAAAAAATGGAGAGTGTATAGATATACCAATAGCAATAGTTACAGATTTGGATGTACGACCGGATTACTATTATGAAATAAAAAAAGAGGAGAATAAAAATATTGTTTATTCTATAGAAGATTTGAAGGGTGCAGAGGAGATATGTGAATTAAAATGTTCAGATATTGAAGGAAAGTATTATATAAAGAAAGAAGACATTTATGAAAAAATAAAAGAACAAAATAAGGTGAAAAAACTTAGCAAAAAAGTAAAGGATAGTATTGAAATTTATATTAAGAAAGAAGTAAGTACAGAACTATATAGAAGTTTTATCTTGGAGAAGAAAAAGGATAAATATTGTACGGATAAAGCGAGATTATTTACCAACAATTGGACATTGGAATATGATATTGCATTTAGCACTTTGCGAGTTTACTTATATGCATCGGTGATGGCTGCAAAGAAAGTAAAAAAGCAGGATTCCATAGAAATTAATATATCAGAAGAATTTTTAGAGGCCAAAAGGATAATAGATGAGTGGTCCGCTACGGGAGACTCTCAGGAAATAATAGCGTATAAGATTTATGAAGATCTGCTGTTGAAAAATGCGTCAAAGGCAGTAACTGCTCAATATTTTTCAGAGATACTTGAGCAGAATGTTATCACCGTTAATGCTATAATAGCGAAGGATGAAAGTCTTTCTTATATAAAACAAGCTATAATGTATGCTTGTGGAAAGGAATACTAATTACATGAGTATTGTGAACTTTATAGACGAGGATATCCATTACGCAGAAAAGATATTATTGGGAAATAAAACTTTTGATATAAATGAAAAACTTCCTATTATCAAAAGAATGGATAAGTCTATTTCTGTTATGGCTTGTCCTGGAAGTGGAAAGACAACTGCGCTTATGGGAAAGATTATAGCACTTGTCAATCATTTACCACTTAATGATGGAAAGGGAATTTGTATAATTACACATACAAATGTAGCAATTAATGAAATTAAAAGTAGACTAGGAAGCAGAGGAGATATATTATTTCAATATCCTAATTTTATTGGGACAATACAGGCATTTACAGATAAATTTTTGTCGATTCCTTTTTTAAAACAGGCATACAGACAAGGAATTACTGCTATAAATGATGAGTATTATTATCAAAAAATGTTTCAGAGAAAAAAAGAGATTACTATTCTAAAGAAGTATGCATATGGAAAATGCGGTAGAGACTACTCAAAAATAGATAACTATATAAAAAGTATTGTATTGCGGAGAAAAGATGGAGAATTTGATTTCTGTACTGGAGACAAATCTTTAAATTTAAAAAACAAGTCATCAGACACATATAAGGCATTATATTCGCTATTGGTAGACAGTTTATTTAGTCAAGGAATATTACGATATGATGATACATACTTGTTAGCACAGATGTATCTTGAAGAACATCCAGAATTGTCATACTATTTTTGCTCTAGATTTCAATATGTTTTTATGGATGAGGTACAGGACAATAGGGGAGTACAGAATGAGATATTAGATAAAATTTTTTTGCCGGAGCGAGTGGTTATTCAAAAATTTGGAGATATGGATCAGGCTATTTATGATGATAAAGAAGAGGTGGAGCGTAATGTTCTGGAGGATAGATATGAGATCTCAAAAAGTATGAGATTTCCACAAAATATTGCAGATATTATTGAAAATTTACGAGTTGAGCCACATAAAAAAACTTTAATAGGAAATGGAAATGCAGATGCATTCATTTACATATTAGTTTTTGAGCATGATAAAATCTGTAATGTAAAAGATAAATTTGTAGATTTGATTCTGGAACATAATCTTAAAAAAGAAAAATCAGTATTTAAGTGTTGTGGATGGGTTGGCTATAAAGAAAAAGAAGAACAGTTATCAGTTAAAAGTTATTATCCTATGTATATATCCAATAAGGATGTTACTATTAAACAGGTAGGCATGAGTTTTCAATCCATTTTGGAAGAAAATGCAAAGCATAATGTAACAGTAGGATTAATTTATAAATCTGTGATAGTATGTATTGTAAGATATTTGAATATGAATGATATTACATTTGAGGAAAAGCAGATTACGTATTCCATATTAGAAAAGTATATAAAAAACAATATGACAATAGAATGGATAAATTTACGAAGTCTTATTGTAAGAGAGGCAACAAAAATTAAGAATTACGATGAAACAGCATTTAAAATAATTGGAACAGAAGCCTTGCATATAGTATTTCATTTTTTTGAGGAGTGTAATGAAAAACAGTTTTTAAAACTGTTTGAAAGACAAACTAATTCTAAAAAAGATGTCTTGTATAATTGTTATACAAGGGACGGTGTATCTGTACTATTTGATACGGTTCATGGAGTTAAGGGGGAGACTCACACGGGAACTCTATATGTGGAAACGTATTTTAATAAAAAAACGGATATGCAACGGATTTTGAAGTTCATGAGTGGCAGCAATATTAAGAAGATGGGAGCAGATGAGAAAAAGGCATTAAAAGTAGGGTATGTAGGTATGAGTCGTGCAACAGACATGCTTTGTATTGCAATAGGAGAAGATACCTTTAAAATGTATGAAAAGGAAATAGAGGAATTGGAACAATCTAGAAAACTTCAAATATGTCATATTTAAATGATAAATATAAATCTTATTAGTAAGAAAATTGATTATCATAGAAACAGCGTAGCTGGCTTGGAATGATACACCGGTTCATAAAGCATTGAGGGAAACTTTGGCCAAATGTATTATCAATATAGATTTTTATGGCAAATTCGGTGTTACAACAATAAAAGAAGATAAACTTACCTTTGAAAGTCCTGTATACATCAGGTTGGGACAGGAACAGATTCGTAGAAGAGGGAAATCTGATCCAAGAAATAAGTCTTTGATGAAAATATTTAATTTGATCAATATTGGTGACATGCAGGAAGCGGTGTGCCTAATATTTGTAATGTATGGGAGGATGATGACTAGGAGGAACCAGTAATAGAAGAAAGTTTTGAACCTGACAGAAACTCGTTGATATTAAGATTAAAAAAGCAAGCAAATAAAACAGGCAAAAATATGGAGAAAATCCAGTTATATCTGTAAAACTAAGGTATATTGCGGAACTGCTTGGATGGGTGTGGCAAGAACTATGCTCTCTGAGATGAATAATGCTGAAACATTGAGAGTCAATAGAAACAGAATAAATAGGTTGAAAAAATATTGAAAGCAGCTCAGATTTTGATAAATTTCGCGGTCCCATATTGACTTATTTAGGGAGATTTTAATTCGCAGTAAGTGAAAAAGATTTATCAGGCGGTACAACCGCAGTTAGGGACTGGGAAAGATTTCCTGTTCCATATTTTTCTTTTCAGAAACATGCAGTTGATATTTTAGTTTCTTTAATATCTCATGTTGGTTAACTGTAACTAACATGAGATAAAGGAAAATTCGCGTTGAAGTACATATGGATTAATCCGGTGGCAGAGGACATGTACCTGGGAGGTATTGACGTGTTTCCTGAAAAAGTATGGACTCATATAGGTGCGGTGCAATAAGGGCTAGGCAGTTGTTGTTGAGGAGAAGGACAAAGTTCTGTCGGTGCGAGCTTGGATACAGTGGCTGTTATGCGATGCCTTGCGGCAGGCAGGATGACAGCGGAATACCACATAGACATGAAAAACATGGCCCTGGAGAGCGAAGCCTAGGGGGACAGGGGCTCACTGTAATACCGGACATTGAGCCGATTCTGATTCATTGAGCCAGGGAAATCTGAGAAAGAATTGACTTATGTGACGGACAGAAACTGATCAGCATGCCATGCAAGGCCCTGGCAGATGCAGGTCATGCCTTAAACTTAAGAACACTGGTTCCTGATAAGGAACGGACTTTTGCAGGAGCTGGAGGGCACGGTGGAGGGCGTCTGTGCGGAGTGTGCGGTACAGGCAGAGGTTATAACATGTTTGAAATCCAGCCCTGTCCCCTAAAATTTTTACGGTTATCTGGGGATGGACACAGTCGGTTTGACAGGGGAAGAAAACATAAGGGAATAATATGTGAATATGTCCATTGCGGACGCAAAGGCAGCCCTGGACGGCGGCAGCGTGGACGCGGCCCTCATTGCAGGTGCAGCCGCTTATCAGGCCAAGCAGCAGGGATATCATATGGTGGCTGACGGAGAAGGACTCATAAAAGCCATTATTGCCGTGGCTGTCAGGGAAGATTTTTATGAAAAAAACCGGGATGTGATTGACCGTTTCATGGAAGCCCAGAAGCGTGTTGCCGCATTTATGAAGGATAATCAGGATGAGGTCCTGCAGATTGTGGCAGAGGAGCTGGATTTGGATGAAGAGGCGGTAAGGGAAATGTATGCCTGCTATGATTTTTCCATGGATGTTACCGATGAGGATAAGGCGGGCTTCCAGAAAACAGCTGATTTCATGTTTAAATCAGGCATGATAGAGGAAGAAATGGATGTAAACAGTTTGTTTTTGTAAATATCCCTGATAAGCAGGCTGCCTTTTTAGGTTCTTTTATTTCTGAGTATTTTTCCGGAAACGAGGGATACTGTAATTATTACATCCTGTCACAGGAAGGAGAGTACATGAAATGGGACAAATGAAAGGCAAGGCAAGTATTGAATTTGAACATCCCCCGGTCATCATAAGCGCTGGCTCTGTCGTTGGGAAAAAGGAGGGGGAAGGCCCTCTGGGAAGCCTGTTTGACGAGGTGGAACTGGACGATATGTTTGGTATGGATAATTGGGAGCAGGCAGAGAGCACCATGCAGAAGAAAACCGCAGATCTGGTCATTGAAAAGGGCGGCATACGAAAGGGTGACCTGCGCTATCTGTTTGCAGGCGATCTGCTGGGGCAGCTCATAGCCACATCCTTTGGCACTGTGGATTTGGAGATCCCTCTTTTCGGGTTATACGGGGCCTGCTCCACCATGGGAGAGGCATTGGGATTAGGGGCAATGGCGGTCAACGCAGGATATGCGGACCAGGTTATGTCCATGGCGTCCAGCCATTTTGCCACTGCGGAAAAACAGTTCCGTTTTCCGCTGGCCTATGGGAACCAGCGGCCGCCCTCTGCCACATGGACGGTAACGGGCTGCGGCGCCGTGGTCCTGGCTGGAAACCGGAAAGATGGTATGGCCCGCATCGCAGGCATTACAACGGGACGCATGGTGGACATGGGCGCCAAGGATTCCATGAATATGGGAGCAGCCATGGCTCCGGCAGCATTCCACACCATTGAGCAGAACCTGGAGGATTTTCAGGTCAATGAGACCTGGTATGATAAAATCATTACCGGGGATCTGGGAGAGGTGGGAAGGACCATTTTGCTGGAGTTTATGAAGAATAAAGGAAGGGACTTAAGCCAGCTTCACATGGACTGCGGTATGGAGATATACGATAAGGAACAGCAGGACACCCATTCAGGCGGAAGCGGATGCGGCTGTTCCGCTGTCACCCTTTGCTCCTACATCCTCCCCAAGGTACAGGACGGCACATGGAAGCGGGTTTTATTTGTCCCCACAGGTGCCCTGCTGTCCTCGGTCAGCTTCAATGAAGGACAGAGCATACCGGGCATTGCCCATGCAGTCGTCATTGAACATATAGACAGTTAAGGAGGAAATGACATGGACTATTTAAAAGCGTTTATCGTGGGAGGAATCATCTGCGCCCTGGTGCAGATACTGCTGGAAAAAACAAAGATGATGCCGGGGCGGGTCATGGTCACCCTGGTGGTCAGCGGTGCCATACTGGGAGCCATAGGGCTCTATGAGCCCTTTGCCAAATGGGCAGGGGCAGGAGCCACCGTGCCTCTTCTGGGCTTTGGAAACACCCTCTGGAAAGGCGTAAAGGAGGGAATCGGAGAGGACGGGCTTCTGGGTATCTTTAAGGGCGGATTAACGGCCAGTTCCGCGGGAATATGCGGCGCATTGGTATTCGGTTATCTGGCATCCCTTGTGTTTAAGCCGAAGATGAAGTGATGAAAATGAATCTGGTAAGCATGAATGAAATGAAGGTAACGGCGGTATAAAGGGCGTCAGCAGAATAAAGGGCGTCAGCAGAATAAGGGCGTCAGCAAAATAAAAAGCAGCAACAAAACAACAAAAAACCGGAACACACCTGTCATATGACAACGTGGATTCCGGTTTTTTCATTCCTTTATATCCGCCTGCTAATTCTGTCTGTTATTTCTGCTAATACTGGTTTTTGAAATCAGTTAAATCTATTTCTAGTAAGGCCGGTTCCCCGGACCAAACCCTTCCGTGGATTCCTGCGGGGACTGGTATCCCGGACCGATAGGTGTCACGGTAGGCCCTGTATTATCGGAATCGCCGGTGTTTGGCGGAATGATAGTGGAAACGTCGGAGTGGATGGTGCAGTAGCCCGGGATGGCAAATACGGAATCGTCCGTGGCTCCCTCCTCGCCCTCCGGCAGCGTCATGCATACCCTGGTAGTCTTAGTGGGGCAGTAGGGAGTGGGGCGCATGCCTGACTCCGCGCATACGGTAACCTCCACATGCTTGTCGCAGACTTCCGTGGGAGCGGTTCCCTTTGCAAAATATTCGGTATAGACCGCATTCCCTCTGGGGTCGTGGTTGCAGACACCGGAGACAGCTCTCTTGCCGGATTTGCGGCAGATTTCCGCGGTCTCAATGCTGTCCGGCACTGCAAATCCCGGGTCTGACAAGCCCTCATGGACCCGGTTCATGATGTTGCGCCAGATGTCCTTGTGGAAGGTGGTGCCGCCGTTATTCACGCCTCCGTGCTTAAGCTTCTGGTTGTTGTCACATCCGCCCCATATGCCGGCGGTATAATAAGGCGTGTAGCCCACGAACCATACATCGTTGTTGGAGGTGGTGGTGCCGCTCTTGCCGGCCGCAGTCATGCCTGTCAGGGCAGCCCGGGTGCTGGTGGAGTTGATGGACACGCCCGGGCGGGTGAATTTGCGGTTGCTCTTCATGGATTCGGACATGGCGTCCGTCAAAAGGAAGGCAGTGGAATCCTTTAACACCTGCTTTGTCTCCGGTTCATTGTCTATGAGTACCTTTCCGTTGTGGTCCAGTATCTTGGTGAAGAATCGTGGCTTTGTGTAAACGCCGCCGTTGGCAATGGAGGCGTAGGCCGTGGTCAGCTCCAGGTTGGAAACGCCCTTTGTGATGCCGCCCAGGGCAGTGGCTGCTCCCAGGTCGTCCTTTGTAAGGGAGGTAATGCCCATGTTTTCTGCGTACTCCACGCCCAGCTGAGGCGTGACTGTCTCCATAAGGCAGCGCACAGCCACAATGTTCATGGAGTAGATGATGCCGTCCCGGATGCTGGAGTAACCGGTAAAGCCATAGCCGGAATTCCACCAGTTCCTGAAGGTTTTCGTTCCTATGGTATAAGGCGCGTCGTAGTAAACCGTGCCCAGGGTAGCGCCGCATGCGTCCAGGGCAGGGGCAAAAGCAGTGATTACCTTAAAGGCGGAGCCCGGCTGGCGGTATACGTTGCTGGCGCGGTTTAAGGTAAGGCTGGCCGTCTTTTCACCGCGGCCGCCGCACAGTGCCTTGACCTCGCCTGTGTGCTGGTCTAAGAGAACAAAGGAAGCCTGGGGCTGTAAAATCAGGTTCTGGCGCTCTCCGATGATTTCATCGCCATCCTTTAAAAGCCATGCCTTATACTGGTCAATGTCGTCCTGGACCGCTTCCTTGGAGGCGTAGAGTCCCTCAAAGGAGGAATCTCCCAGCACGCTCTTGCGGAAGGTGCGCAGGTTTTCTTCTGAATAATGCTCCGTGGTGCCGTCTGCGTGAGTGATGGAAAGCCTGTACTCCACAGAATACTTGGCAACAGAATAGTTGTCCGGGTTATTGATCTCCTCGTCCACAATGGCCTGCAGGGCCGGATCCTGGGTGGTATAAATCTGAAGCCCGCCGGAGTAAAGAAGATTGCTGGCCTGACTTTCCGTGTAATCCAGCTTTTCCATCAGGGCACTGATGACCTGCTCAATGAGTTCGTCCGTAAAATAGCTGTAATGGCTGTTAGTCCCCTTGGCGGCTGTATCCACGTTCTGTATCCTGTCGTATACATCATCGGCCAGGGCTTCCTCCTGCTGGGCCTTGGTGATATAACCCTGCTCATACATATACTGGAGTACGATTCTCCTGCGTTCCGCATTGTTTTCGCGTCCTGATATGGGATTGAGTCTGGAGGGATTCTTGGTGATGGATGCAAGCACAGTACACTCGGAGAGGGTCAGGTCGGAAACGTCCTTATTGAAATAGCGTTTGGCCGCCACCTTTACTCCCAGGGTGTTGTTGCCCAGGTTGATGGTATTGAGATAGTTGGTGATAATCAGCTTCTTTGTATCTTCCTTGCTCATGCCTGAATTCTTTTCCAGCTGAACGGCAAGGTACTGCTCCTGCAGTTTTCGCTCAATCCTGGCCCCCCAGCCGGATTCCATACCTCCGGAGAACACGTTGTTCTTGATGAGCTGCTGTGTTATGGTGCTTCCGCCGCCCGCATAGTCATCGCTGACAATGCCCTTTACGGCCCTGGCAATGGAACGGATGTCGATTCCGTTGTGGCTCCAGAAACGGGAATCCTCAATGGATACGAATGCGTTGATCAAATCCTTTGGAAGTTCCTCGTAGGTGGCTTCCTCACGGTTGGAGCCGCTGGTGACCAGGGTATCTGTCAGGTTTCCGGCAGAGTCGTATACCGCAGTGGCAAAACGGCTGGGCTGAATATTTAGAATATCAACGGAAGGGGCATTATCTATAATGCCTTTAACCATACCGAAACCGATGGATGCACCCACTACTGCCAGAAATAAAAACAGGACAAATAGCGCCTTAAATATATTAAGGAGCAGCCGTGAAGCGTATTTGCCCGATTTAGAGTGGAGAGACTTAAGCCTGCGCTCAGCCTCGTACTTTCCATAGTTCATAGATTCTCCTTTTCGTACATAATCTGAATGAAATCCGCCCCCCTGCGGACCCTCATACCTATCCTGTAGATTATACACCAGTTTTGTAAAATTGAAAAGGTTTAAATATGCCCTTGCCATCGCCTGATATCTATATTATGATAAAAAATAGGTAAAAAATGTCGAAAGGTGGGGATGGTAACCCACAAATAACCGTAAAGGAGCCGTAAAAGTGGTAGATAGTTATAAAATTCTGTACAAGGGAGGCTCAGGAGAGCTGGTGGAGAAGAAGTCGCGCTTCATAGCGGACCTGTGCCCGGTATCCTCAGAGGAGGAGGCCCTGGATTTTATAGAGGAAATCAGAAAGAAATACTGGGATGCAAGGCACCACTGTTTTGCTTATATCATCGGGGACAGGGGGCAGACCGCCCGGTGCAGCGACGACGGGGAGCCGTCCCAGACAGCCGGAAAACCCATGATGGATGTGCTGGCAGGGGCGGAGCTCCACGATGTGTGTGCCGTTGTAACCCGGTACTTCGGAGGTACCCTGCTGGGCACAGGGGGACTGGTGCGGGCATATTCCGGGGCTGTCAAGGAAGGATTGAAAAACTGCGTTATCCTGGAGAAAAGACTGGCTGTCCGTCTGAACATCACCACGGATTACAACGGCGTGGGAAAGATTCAGTACATTGCGGCCCAGGGCGGGATCGACACCCTGGACACCCAGTATACGGATAAAGCCGTGTTCACCTTCCTGGTTCCCATGGCAGAGGAGGGAAGATTCACGGCCCAGATTATAGAAGGGACCGCAGGAAAGGCTGTTATCCGGAGAGAGGGCGAGGTATACTACGGTCTTGGCGACAGCGGCCTGGTGGTGTTTTAAGAGGAATTGTGTTTAGTAAAAAAACAGGAGGAATGTGATAATGGAGATGGAGATTAAAATGAAAAAGCTGGGATTTGGAACCATGAGGCTGCCCGTGTTAAATCAGGAGGATCCGGCGTCAGTGGACCTGGAGCAGGTCTGCAAGATGGTGGATACCTTTATGGAAAGGGGATTTACCTATTTTGACACTGCCTACATGTACCACAAATACGAGAGCGAGAGAGCGGTAAAAAAGGCCCTGGTGGATCGCTGGCCCAGAGACAGATATGTTTTGGCGGATAAGCTGCCCCTCAGCCACCTGAAAGAGGAGGCGGACATGGAGCGGTTTTTCCAGGAACAGCTTGAAAAGTGCGGTGTTTCCTATTTTGACTACTACATGCTCCACAATATGTCCAGGTCATATTATGAAACAGCTGAGCGTCTGGGGGCGTTTGCCTTTGTCCGCAGGAAAAAGGAGGAGGGAAAGGCCCGCAGAATCGGATTTTCCTTCCATGCGGATGCTGAGCTTCTGGAGGAGATTCTTTCAAAACACCCTGAGCTGGATTTTGTGCAGCTGCAGTTAAATTACATAGACTGGGACAGCCCCAATATCCAGTCCCGCCAGTGCTACGAGGTGTGCCGCAGATACGGGAAGGATGTCATTGTCATGGAGCCGGTCAAGGGCGGAACCCTGGCGGATGTGCCCCTGGAGGCCGAAAAGCTGATGGAGGCACATGCTCCCGGCATGACGCCTGCATCCTGGGCCGTCCGTTTTGCCGCCAGCCGCGAGGGCGTCATCATGGTGCTGTCAGGCATGTCTGATTACAGCCAGCTTCTGGACAACACAGCCTATATGCAGGACTTTGTTCCCCTGACCGAGGAGGAGGAAGGCATTGTGGCCAGAGCGGCAGAAATCATCCAGTCCGCCACAGCCATTGCCTGTACATCATGCCAGTACTGTGTGGAGGGATGTCCGAAGCAGATTCCCATACCAAAGTATTTCTCTCTTTACAACCAGTACAGCCTCTTTGGGGAAAAATCCAATTCCAGGGGCTACTACCAGAATTATGGGGGCAGATACGGGAAAGCCGGGGACTGCATCGGCTGCCGCAGATGTGAGGCCATATGCCCCCAGCATCTGCCCATTGTACAGCACATGAAGGAAATAGCAGAGGTGTTTGAGCCGGCCAAATAAGGCGCCGTGACAGGGAAAAACAGCGGGAATCAGCGGAAATGGTGTAAAATACCTTGCAATCTCAACACACCAATGCTATACTATAAAACCGTGGCTGTAGACGTATATAATAAGGAAGAGTAATCACTATGAAGATGAAAAGAGAAGATGTAAGAAATATCGCTATCATTGCCCATGTAGACCATGGTAAGACCACATTAGTAGACCAGCTATTGAGGCAGAGCGGCGTGTTCCGCGTAAACCAGGAGGTACAGGAGCGTGTTATGGACTCCAATGACCTGGAGCGTGAGAGAGGAATCACCATCCTGTCCAAGAACACGGCTGTATTTTATAAAGACACAAAAATTAACATCATCGACACACCAGGACACGCTGATTTCGGCGGCGAGGTGGAGCGTGTGCTCAAGATGGTGGACGGCGTTGTACTGGTAGTGGACGCCTATGAGGGCCCCATGCCCCAGACTAAGTTCGTGCTTCAGAAGGCGCTGGATCTGAACCTGTCCGTCATCGTATGCATCAACAAGATTGACAGGCCTGAGGCCAGACCGGGGGATGTCATAGACGAGACGCTGGAGCTTATGATGGACCTGGACGCAACGGATGAGCAGTTGGACTGCCCCTTTATCTACGCATCTGCCAGGGGCGGATTCGCAAAATACAAGATTGAGGATCCGGAAGCGGACATGAGTCCCCTGTTTGAAACCATTATAAACCATATCCCGGCACCGGAGGGAGATCCGGACGCGGAGACCCAGGTGCTCATAAGCACCATTGACTACAACGAGTTCGTTGGCCGTATCGGCATCGGACGTGTGGACAACGGGGGACTTAAGGTGAACCAGGAATGTGTTCTGGTAAACCATCATGAGCCGGATAAGTTTAAGAAAATCAAGATAGGAAAGCTCTATGAGTTTGACGGTCTTAAGAGAGTGGAGGTGCAGGAGGCGGGAATTGGTTCCATCGTTGCCATCTCCGGTATTGCAGACATCCATATCGGCGATACCATCTGTACCCCTAATAACCCGGAATCTATTCCGTTCCAGAAGATATCCGAACCCACCATTGCCATGTATTTTATGGTCAATGACAGCCCGCTGGCAGGCCAGGAGGGCAAATATATCACCTCCCGCCATCTGCGTGACCGCCTGTTCAGGGAGCTGAACACGGACGTGAGCCTGCGGGTGGAGGAGACAGATTCCGCGGACTGCTTCAAGGTGTCGGGCCGCGGTGAGCTTCACCTGTCGGTTCTGATTGAAAACATGCGCCGTGAGGGCTTTGAGTTTGCTGTCAGCAAGGCAGAGGTACTCTATAAGTACGATGAGAGAAACCGCAAGCTTGAGCCCATGGAGCTGGCCTATGTGGATGTGCCTGAGGAATACACAGGCGTTGTTATCCAGAAGCTGACCAGCCGTAAGGGCGCCCTTCAGGGCATGAGCCAGGCAGCCGGCGGTTATTCCAGGCTGGAATTTTCCATCCCCTCCAGAGGACTGATCGGTTACCGCGGCGACTTTATGACGGATACAAAGGGAAATGGTATCCTGAACACCATTTTTGACGGCTACTCAGAGTACAAGGGCGATCTGTTCTACCGCCAGACCGGCTCCCTCATTGCCTTTGAGGCGGGCGAGGCCATTACCTACGGCCTTTTCAATGCCCAGGAAAGAGGCACCCTGTTTATCGGACCGGGCGTCAAGGTGTATTCCGGCATGGTAGTGGGCCAGAGTCCTAAGGCAGAGGACATTGAAATCAATGTCTGCAAGACAAAGAAGCTGACCAACACCCGTTCCTCCAGCGCTGACGAGGCACTTAAGCTGACGCCGCCTAAAATCATGAGCCTGGAGCAGGCACTGGACTTCATTGATACGGATGAGCTTTTGGAGGTGACTCCGGAGAGCCTGCGCATCCGCAAAAAGATTCTGGATCCAACCCTGAGAAAAAGGGCCTCATTTAAGAATAAATAAACAAAAAACGACATTTTGTAAGCGAAATGGCGAATCCTGTCGAACGATTCTGGCGGGATTCGCCTTATTTTTTGTTCTATTATGGCATTTCCCCTCATAAACTATCAATGTGCCGTACAAAAGCAAGAGAATAAAAGGATGAAACAAGTAAAACGGCAGAATGAGAAATATTTTAGAAGCGAAGAGGAGATGTACTATGTCAGAAAAAATGATTGAAAACAACAGGGTAAGCGTTATCGGAGAAATCGTGTCGGGATTTACCTTCAGCCATGAAGTCTTCGGAGAAGGATTTTATATGGTGGATGTGGCTGTCAACAGACTCAGCGAGCAGGCGGACATCATTCCCCTGATGATATCCGAGCGCCTTATAGACGTACATAAAGACTATTCAGGCAGCACCGTGGAGTGCATAGGCCAGTTCCGCTCCTACAACCGGCATGAGGGAATCAAAAACCGGCTGATGCTGTCCATCTTTGTAAGGGAAATCCATTTTATCGAGGAATTCACGGATTACACCAAGACCAATCAGATATTCCTGGACGGTTATATCTGCAAGCCGCCAATATACAGAAAGACTCCTCTCGGACGGGAAATCGCAGATATTCTTCTGGCTGTGAACCGCCCCTACGGCAAATCCGATTACATACCCTGCATCAGCTGGGGACGCAACGCGCGTTTTGCTTCCAGCTTCGAGGTAGGCACCAGGGTAAGGGTTTGGGGCCGTGTGCAGAGCCGCGAGTACACCAAGAAGCTCAGTGAGACAGAGTGCGAGAAGCGCATTGCATATGAGGTCTCCATCAGCAAGCTGGAATGTGACGAGGCTTGAACAGAAGAAGCTTCAGACGCTGTCATCTAACGATTCCTTTTGAATATCTTTCGAAAAATGTAAGAAATATTTGCAATATTGGCTAAACTATGCTATTATGAGCAAGTCCAATTGTTCTTAAGAAAAAGCAAGTAAAGCATGAGGTGCAAGATGATGAAAGAGAGCATGATACAGGTTATCTGTGGACCGGGACGCGGTAAGACCACCAGTGCCATTGGAAGGGGATTAACCGCGCTGACCAAGGGAAAGTGTGTCTATATGGTACAGTTCCTTAAGGGCGCCCTGGATGTAGATAACATGGAAATCATACAGCGTCTGGAACCGGAATTTAAAATTTTCAGATTTGAGAAGACACCTGTTTTCTTTGACCGGCTGACGGAAGAGGAGAAGGCAGAGGCAAGAATCTGTATCCTGAACGGCCTGAATTTTGCCAGGAAGGTTCTGGTGACAGGGGAGTGTGATGTGCTTATCCTGGATGAGATTCTGGGAATCCTGGACGAGGGAGTGATATCAGGCGAGGAGCTGTGCGCCATCATAGCCCAGGCCAGGAACGCGCAGATACAGCTGATCCTCACAGGGACCATATATCCGGATTGCCTGAACGGCCATGTGGATGAGGTCACAAGGATTCAGACAAGATATGAGTGATTTCCTGTTGACAGACTGTTGGCAGGGTGATAATATAATACCAACAATCATAGAGTAGAGGTTGCGTTGATCATGAGTAGATAAGCCGGATGTGGCAGGCACAGGTGATGGCTTAGGGAAAGGGAGAAACGCCGAAGAGGAAGCGTTCCGTGTTCACGCCCCCTCTGGGCATATGGTTAAGAGCCGTATGACTGTCATCCGGGTGGATGGAGAGCTACCAAAGAACGTGGATTAGACACTGGAATCATACGTATATGGAAGGGCTGACATTTACCTCAGCCCTTTTTTGTTTCCAGGGAAAGTACGTCCGGGTTTCATTTTCTATGGGGAAAAGCACACTGTGATTGAATCAGGAAAAAAGGAGAGAATATAGTATGGCACTTTTTGAAGGAGCAGGTGTAGCACTGGTGACCCCGTTTAAGGAAAACGGTGAAGTGAATTACGAAAAACTGGAGGAGATCGTAGAAGAGCAGATTGCAGGAGGCACAGACGCCATCATTGCCTGCGGTACCACAGGCGAAGCCTCCACCATGACCCATGAAGAACATCTGGATGTGATTGAGTACATCTGCAGGGTGACAAAGAAACGGATTCCTGTGGTTGCAGGAACCGGCTCAAACTGTACGGAGACAGCTGTCTATCTCTCTGCAGAGGCAGAAAAAAGAGGGGCGGACGGGCTTCTTCTGGTGTCTCCATATTATAACAAGGCTACCCAGAAGGGACTTATGGCCCATTTTACGGCTGTTGCGGACGCTGTAAAGATTCCCGTTATCCTCTATAATATACCGGGCAGGACAGGCGTCACCATTAAGCCTGAGACCATTGCGGCCCTGTGCAGGGACGTGGATAATATTGTGGGTGTAAAGGAGGCCAGCGGCAACTTTTCAGCCATTGCCACTCTTATGAGCCTGTCTGACGGCAAGGTGGATTTGTACTCAGGCAACGATGACCAGATTGTGCCCCTTCTCTCTCTGGGAGGCAAGGGTGTTATCTCCGTGCTGTCCAATGTGGCTCCACGCCAGACCCACGACATCTGCGCTTCCTACTTTGCGGGGGATGTTAAGACCAGCGCCGCCCTTCAGTTAAAGGCCATTCCGCTGATTACAGAGCTTTTTAGCGAGGTAAACCCCATTCCTGTAAAGGCGGCTATGAACATGATGGGCAAGGGAGTGGGACCTCTGCGCATGCCTTTGACTGAGATGGAGCCCCAGAATCAGGAGAAGCTTAAGAAGGCCATGACAGCTTACGGCATCCTGTAGGGAAGATTCCGGGAAAGGACGGTATACCAATGGTAAAGATGATAATGCACGGCTGCTGCGGGGCCATGGGACATGTAATTACGGGACTGGCGGCAGAAGACGGGGAGATCCGGATTGTGGCAGGTATTGATGTACGGGAGGGAACGGATTTAGGATATCCCGTGTTCCCGTCCCTGGACCAGTGCAGTGTGGAGGCGGACGTGATTGTAGATTTTGCGTCTCCAAAGGCAGTGGACGGGCTTCTGGCTTACAGCTGCAGAGAGCAGGTTCCCGTGGTCCTCTGTACCACCGGGCTCTCCGGGGAGCAGCTTGCGGCAGTGGAAAAGGCCAGCCAGGTGACGGCAATCCTGCGTTCTGCCAACATGTCCCTGGGAGTAAACCTGCTGCTCAAACTGGTAAGTGACGCGGCCAGGATACTGGCAGGATCCGGTTTTGACATGGAAATCGTGGAAAAGCACCACAACCAGAAAGTGGACGCGCCCAGCGGCACAGCCCTGGCCCTGGCAGATTCCATGAACCAGGCCATGGACGGGCAGTATGCCTATACCTGTGACAGGAGTACCAGACGGGAAAAGAGAAATCCCAAAGAAATCGGAATTTCGTCTGTCAGAGGCGGTTCCATCGTGGGCGAGCACGACGTAATATTTGCGGGCAGGGACGAGGTGCTTACCTTAAGCCACACCGCATATTCCAAGGCTATTTTCGCCAAAGGCGCCCTGGAGGCAGCCAAATTCCTGGCCGGTAAGAAGCCGGGCATGTACTCCATGACGGACGTGGTGGATTTATAACAGATTTTTCCAGAAAAGGCAGGAAGTTCCACCATAATCCATTCTCCTAACGCACATAATATAGGTAGAAAACGAAAGGAGAATGCTATTATGAAAAAAATCAGACCTGCAATTTTTGCAATGCTGCTGCTCATCATGGTTATGTCTGTTACGGCCTGCGGAAGCAATAACTCCAATACACAGTCCTCAACAGGTGCCAGCCAGAATTCATCCTCAGCAGCCACATCCACCAGTACCTCATCCCAGGAAACAACAGGGATGGAGACATCTTCCATGGAAACGGAAGGGGACGGCATCATTGACGGACTTATGAATGACGTGGAGAAGGGCGCAAATGACGTTAAGGACGGCGTGGATGATATTACAGGCGAATCCAACACGGTCAATGAGAGCGGCACCAACAATACAACAGAGGCCAGATAGTAAATTGCTGTCAAAGCCTGAATATGGACCCTTTCTATGCCAAGGACGGCTGGAGAGGGTCCATCTGCGTAAAAACCAGGAGATGGATCTTGAAGAGCACCCTGTAAAGTATTATAATCAGTTCATGGACAGACGGGGAAGGAGATTGATTGGAGTACATAAGCAGGCGTATGCGCCGCCTGAGAAAGATGCGCCGCAGGGCAGTAAGATTCTGGCGGGAAAGCTGCCCGTCTGTCAGGCGCAGAAAGCGTCTCATTAGAGGAGTCCTGTTCCTTCTGGCTGCCGGTACCATGGCCTGGGCTAAAACCGGCCGGGGCATGATATCCTGGGTCCGGGAGCAGATACCGTATATGGAACGGATTGAGGAGAGCGGTCCGGTCAGGGCTGCGGACCAGGATGGCATGACATCAGTGAAGCGGGGATTTACCATTCGTCTGGATGAAAAGAAAATCCACATATTCCAGGTGGAGGAAGGGTATGAGGACCGTGAGACAGCCATAGATTCAGGGAGTGATTAGCGGGACAGAGGACATTCATTAGGAATTTTAATGATTGCCATGCTTGTATTCAAGGACATTGTGTATTATAATTTCTTCTGAAATGGTATTCTTTTATAGCGTCAGCTTATAAATCTATATCGCAACCATACGAATATAAGAAAAGGACAGGTGGATACCCATGGAAAAGAAAGAGATGCTCTACGAAGGAAAGGCTAAGAAGGTTTACACAACGGAGGACCCGGACGTGTTAATCGTGTCCTACAAGGATGATGCAACCGCATTCAACGGTCTTAAAAAGGGAACCATTGTTGGAAAGGGCGCCATCAACAACCGTATGACCAACTTCATTTTCAAGAAGCTGGAGGAGAAGGGGGTACCTACCCACCTGGTAGAAGAATTAAATGACAGGGAAACCGCTGTGAAGAAAGTGGAGATTGTACCTTTGGAGGTAATCATCCGCAACTACTCTGCGGGCAGCTTTGCCAAGAAAATGGGAATGGAGGAAGGCATCAAGTTCAAATGCCCGACTCTGGAATTCAGCTATAAGAACGACGACCTGGGCGACCCGTTTATCAACAGCTATTACGCGCTGGCTCTGGGACTTGCCACCCAGGAAGAGATTGACGATATCACCGAATATGCGTTTAAAGTAAACGAAGTGCTGCAGGAATATTTTGGCGGACTGAACATTGACCTGATTGATTTCAAGATAGAGTTTGGCCGCTATCACGGCAAGGTTATCCTGGCTGACGAGATTTCTCCTGATACATGCCGTCTCTGGGATAAGGATACCCATGAGAAGCTGGACAAGGACAGATTCAGAAGAGACCTGGGCAATGTAGAGGATGCATACGAAGAAGTATTCCGCAGACTGGGTATCCAGTAAACCGGACCGGAAGGTTTGACGCGGACAAATTAAGATACAACGCCTGGGCATGATTACCCAGGCGTTCCCTTCTTTGAGAAGGGAAGCTATAATCAGCACCGCGTTGTTATCAGTACAGAGCGGTATGAAACTGGCAGCCTGACACACAGAAAGGACATGACTTCATGAATCAGAACCTGATGGATTTTGATATTGGGGCGGATAAACTGCGTGAGGAGTGCGGGGTTTTCGGGATGTATGATTTTGATGGGAACGATGTGGTCCGGACCATATACTATGGGCTTTTTGCCCTGCAGCACCGGGGACAGGAAAGCTGCGGTATAGCGGTGAGCGACACAGAAGGGCCCAAGGGGAAGGCGGCGGTCCATAAGGGGATGGGCCTTTGCAACGAGGTATTTACACCGGAGGTGCTGGAAGGATTAAGGGGCAATATAGGAGTAGGCCATGTGCGGTATTCCACGGCCGGCAGCAGCACAAGGGAAAATGCACAGCCGTTGGTGCTTAATTATGTAAAAGGAATCCTGGGGCTGGCCCACAACGGCAACCTGGTCAATGCGCCTGAGCTGCGCCATGAGCTGGAGTACACAGGGGCTATTTTCCAGACTACCATTGACTCGGAGGTTATTGCCTACCACATAGCCAGGGCCAGGATTCATACCCATAATGTGGAGAGCGCGGTGGCCGCAGCCATGAAGAAGCTTAAGGGAGCCTACTCCCTGGTAATAATGAGTCCCCGCAAGCTGATTGGAGCAAGGGATCCCATGGGGTTCAAGCCCCTGTGTATCGGCAAACGGGATAATGCCTACATCCTGGCATCAGAGACATGTGCCCTGGAGACCATTGGGGCTGAATTTGTCCGGGATGTGGATCCGGGGGAAATCGTGACCATCACGAAAGACGGCATTTCCTCCGATAAGGGGATGTGCCTGTCCGACCCTTCCGGAGAAGCCAGATGTATCTTTGAGTATATTTATTTTGCCAGACCGGACAGTGTTTTTGACGGAGTCAGCGTTTATAAGGCCAGGATTCAGGCCGGCCGGTTCCTGGCAGCGGATTCACCGGTGGAGGCAGACCTGGTGGTGGGAGTGCCTGAATCCGGCAACGCGGCGGCTCTGGGCTATGCCATGGAATCCGGGATTCCATACGGAACTGCTTTTGTGAAGAATTCCTATGTGGGAAGGACTTTTATCAAGCCAAAGCAGAGCAGCAGGGAGTCTGCTGTACGCATCAAACTCAATGTGCTGAAGGAGGCGGTGAGCGGAAAGAGAGTCATTATGATAGATGATTCCATTGTCCGTGGAACCACCAGCGCTCTGATTGTGAAGATGCTGCGGGATGCGGGTGCCAGGGAGGTCCATGTGAGGATCAGTGCTCCGCCGTTTTTACACCCCTGTTATTTTGGAACGGATATTCCGTCGGAGGACCAGCTCATTGCCCATGGAAGGACTGTGGATGAAGTGAGGCAAATCATTGGGGCGGACACCCTTTCCTTTTTAAGACAGGAGCGGCTTTCCCAGATGGCATCTGAAAGGCCTGTCTGCACCGCATGTTTTACAGGGGATTACCCTATGGAGCCGCCTTCCGGGGACATCCGGGGAAGTTATGAGAAATAGGCCCGGGCATTTAAAAAAGCAATTGTATATGATATGATAGAAAACATGAAATCAATGAATACGGAGGATATGACATGAGTGACCACGACAGATACGTAAGCCCTCTTTCCGAGCGCTATGCCAGCAGGGAGATGCAGTACATCTTCTCGCCTGATATGAAGTTTTGTACCTGGAGAAAGCTCTGGATTGCGCTGGCTGAGACAGAGAAGGAGCTGGGGCTTTCCATCACGGACGAGCAGATAGAGGAACTGAAGGCCCATTCAGAGGATATCAATTATGATGTGGCTAAGGCCAGGGAGAAGGAAGTCCGCCATGATGTCATGAGCCATGTCTATGCCTACGGTGTACAGTGCCCTAAGGCAAAGGGAATCATTCATCTGGGTGCTACCTCCTGTTACGTGGGAGATAATACGGATATTATCATCATGACTGAGGCCCTGAAGCTGGTGAGGAAGAAACTGCTCAACGTGCTGGCGGAGCTGTCCGGGTTCGCTGAAAAATACAAGGATCTGCCCACACTTGCGTTCACCCACTTCCAGCCGGCCCAGCCAACCACGGTTGGTAAACGCGCCACCCTGTGGATGATGGAGCTTAAGCTGGACCTGGATGACCTGGATTACCTTATCGGCTCCATGCGCCTTCTGGGTTCCAAGGGAACCACCGGCACCCAGGCCAGCTTCCTGGAGCTTTTTGACGGAGATCATGAGAAATGCCGCCGTCTGGATGCAAGGATTGCAGAGAAGATGGGATTTGAGGGCTGCTATCCTGTATCAGGCCAGACGTATTCCCGGAAGGTGGACAGCCGTGTTATAAGTGTCCTGGCAGGGATTGCCCAGAGCGCCCACAAGTTTTCCAATGACATCCGTCTTCTCCAGCACCTGAAGGAAGTGGAGGAGCCCTTTGAGAAGAAGCAAATCGGTTCATCCGCCATGGCATATAAGAGGAATCCCATGCGCAGCGAGCGCATTGCCTCCCTGGCCAACTATGTGATGAGCGATATGATGAATCCCATGCTGGTGGCGTCCACCCAGTGGTTTGAGAGAACCCTGGACGACTCAGCCAACAAGAGACTTTCCGTACCGGAAGGTTTTCTGGCAGTGGACGGTATCCTGGACCTGTACCTGAACGTGGTGGACGGCCTGGTGGTATATCCCAAGGTCATTGAAAAGCACCTGATGGCGGAGCTTCCCTTTATGGCCACAGAGAATATTATGATGGACGCGGTAAAGGCAGGAGGCGACCGTCAGGAACTCCATGAGCGGATTCGCGAGCTGTCCATGGAGGCGGGAAGAAATGTGAAGGAAAAGGGCCTGGATAACAACCTCCTGGAGCTGATAGCAGCTGACCCTGCCTTCAATCTTTCCCTGGATGAACTGAAAAAGACCATGGATCCGTCCCGTTATGTGGGCCGTTCACCAAAGCAGGTGGAGGAATTTCTGGAAGAGGTTATTAAGCCGCTTCTTGAGGAGAATGAGGGAGAGCTTGGGTTGACAGCGCAGATTAATGTCTGATATATTAGGAACACTCTGTTCCCGCTTACATATGATGTATTAAAATCATAATAAGCGGGGTGAGGAAACGTGGCTCTAATAAATAAGCTTGATAATACTGCCAGCGTAACATATGGCGGTAATCCTATCAACAGCAATACTGTTTCAACGGTTTTGCTTCTCGCGCCAACGCTGCTTAAAGCGGTAGACAAGCTTACCGCCAGTATTGGCGATACCTTAACTTATACGGTTACAGTGACAAATGTGGGACTGAACGCTTTGACAAACTTGCCGTTCACGGATACAATTCCGGCGGGCGCCACCTTTGTGGCAGGTTCATTTACTGTGAATGGCGCTGCCGCCACACCAACGGTTACCAGTAATACGCTGACATACACTATTCCCAATATAGCATCCCTTGGAACAGCCAGTATCCAGTTTCAAGTTAAGGTTGTGGGAGGTACCACCTGATAGTTATCAGATACTTTATTATATTGATTTGGATGATTTTCTCTGCGCATATCACCGGCCTGTTATGTTCCTGGTCTGCCTTTTCGGGTACGGGAGCAGATGTTTCGTAAAATGGTCCGGCCGTGATGTATTCAGTGATTGGGTATACGTAAGTTCATATAGTATGTTTGACTGCTCTCCATAGATACTGCATCTGTGGGGAGCAAATTTGTTTTAGGGGTTGCCGGCGCTGTTTCAGATTCACATTTCTTCTGTTTTGTGCTATGATATCCATAATAATTAATTCTGAATATATTATCTTTCGATAAGGAGTACTTATGGATGAATGTGAACTTTGAATACTATAAAGTATTTTACCATGTGTGCGCCCACGGCAGTCTTACAGCTGCCGCCCAGGAGCTGTGTATCTCCCAGCCGGCTGTAAGCCAGGCTGTGCGGCAGTTGGAAAAGGAAGCCGGGACAAAGCTGTTCTTCCGCACTTCCAAAGGTGTGCAGCTGACCCGGGAAGGGGAGCTTCTATACCACTATGTAAAGCCTGGAGTGGAGGAGCTGCTGGAAGGCGGGAAGATGCTGGAGCGGATGCTGAATATGGATGTGGGGGAAGTGCGGATTGGAGCCAGCGATATGACGCTGCAGTTTTATCTTCTTCCTTATCTGGAACAGTTCCACCGGGAATATCCCAAGATTAAGGTGAATGTTACCAATGCGCCCACCCCGGAAACCATCAAAAGCCTGGAAGAGGGCAGAATTGATTTTGGAGTCGTGACCTCCCCCTTTACCAGCAGAGGGACTGTCAGACAGTTTCAGGTCAAGGCCATACGCAATGTTTTCATAGCGGGCAGCAGCTTCCGGGAATTGGAAGGGCGCAAGCTGGAGTACAAGGAGCTGGAAGCCTTTCCGTGTATAGCGCTGGAAAAGAACACAAGCACCAGAACCTTTATGGACGCCTTTCTGGCACAGCAGGGAACACTGCTTAAGCCGGAATTTGAGCTGGCCATCAGCGATATGATTGTGCAGTTTGCCAGGCGCAACATGGGGATCGGGTGCGTCATGGAGGGATTTGCGGAGGATGCCATAATGAGAGGCGAGGTATTCCGGCTCAAATTCAAACAAGAGATGCCTCTCCGGCACATGTGCGTGGTAACGGGAGAGTCCAGCCTGATTTCCGTGCCGGGGCGCAGGCTGTTAGATATGATGGCCTGCGATCAGGCGGCGGCTGAGCAGCCGGCCGGCGGCAGATAATAGAAAATGAGCCTTCTTCAGAAAAAGGACATAAGCAATACTTATGGAAAACATAATAAATAACGTCTTTACTTATGGTATAGGTTGTAGTAAATTAGGTAAGGATAAGATACACAGGAATGCGTGTCCATCCTTTCATGAACTGCAAATGAGCATTGAACGGGAGATACCCGAAGGAGGATTTTAGTATGGTTAGAGCAATTGTAGGTGCTAACTGGGGTGACGAAGGAAAGGGTAAGATTACGGATATGCTTGCCAAGGAGTCTGACATTATCATCCGTTTCCAGGGCGGAAGTAATGCAGGCCATACCATTATCAATGATTACGGCAAGTTTGCCCTTCACCTTCTTCCATCCGGCGTGTTTTACCAGCATACCACCAGCATCATCGGCAATGGTGTGGCTCTCAATATTCCTTATCTGGTTCAGGAAATTGAGTCGCTGGTGGAGCGGGGCGTGCCAAAGCCCAGGATTCTGGTTTCGGACAGGGCCCAGATTCTCATGCCGTACCATGTGCTGTTTGACACCTACGAGGAAGCGCGTCTGGCCGGAAAGTCCTTTGGTTCCACCAAATCAGGTATCGCTCCCTTTTATTCGGATAAATATGCCAAAATTGGTTTCCAGGTCAGCGAGCTCTTTGACCAGGAGCTGCTGAGGGAAAAGGCATACAGGGTATGCGAACTGAAAAATGTAATTCTGGAGCATCTGTACCATAAACCTCTTCTGGATCCTGAAGAAATCATAAAGGAGCTCCTGAGTTACCGGGATATGGTTGAGCCGTATGTATGTGATACCTCCGCTTATCTCCATGAGGCCATTAAGGAGGGAAAGAAAATTCTGTTAGAGGGCCAGCTGGGCTCCCTTAAGGACCCGGACCACGGCATCTACCCCATGGTAACATCCTCCTCCACACTGGCTGCCTATGGAGCCATCGGCGCAGGCATTCCTCCTTATGAGATTAAGGATATTACCACTGTGGTTAAGGCATATTCCAGTGCGGTTGGCGCAGGAGCCTTTGTCAGTGAGATATTTGGAGACGAGGCAGATGAGCTTAGAAACCGGGGAGGCGACGGCGGAGAGTACGGCGCCACCACAGGAAGGCCCAGACGCGTGGGCTGGTTTGACGCAGTGGCTACCAGGTACGGCTGCCGGATTCAGGGCACCACGGAAGTGGCTTTTACTGTACTGGATGTGCTGGGGTATTTGGATGAGATACCGGTATGCGTAGGATATGAGATTGACGGACAGGTTACCAGGGAATTCCCTACCACGGCTAAGCTTGAGAAGGCCAAACCGGTTCTTACCAGACTGCCGGGCTGGAAGTGTGATATCCGCGGCATCAGGAAGTACGGGGATCTTCCGGAGAACTGCCGTAAATACATTGAGTTTGTGGAGAAGGAAATCGAGGCTCCCATCTCAATGGTGTCCAACGGACCGGGAAGAGACGACATCATTATGCGTAAATAGAATAAGGAAATATAGAAAACAGGACCCTTAGGCAGCAGCTGATGGGTCCTGTTTTGAAATTCTGTCAATGGCCTCATGATTCTGTCAACATCCCCCTACATGGGAGGATTCTCGGTCAGAAGCTGGTGGAGAAAGGCGTTGATGACGGCCAGTTCTTCTTTTGTATACCCTGAGAGCAGGGACTCCACGGTGTCAGACCAGTTCTGGTCCAGTTTCTTGTGGAATTCATAGGCCTTCATGCCCTCGCCGCTGAGGCTCAGGACGATTTCTCTCTGGTTCATGCTGGAACGGTGCTTTTCCAGCAGGCCCAGCTTTACAAGGCGCGCCACCTGAAGGGATACGGTGGAGATGTTGGAGTCAGTGGACTGGGCGATGAGCTTCAGATTGCACTTGGGATTGTCACCAATCAGGTTTATGATGGACATTTGGTCCACGCGAAGCATCTTATCGGTACCGTAGCTGCGGAAGTCCTTGCCGTACTCATACATCTGACGGTTATATTTCATGATTAATGATATGGTTTCCTGGATTTGATTCTTTTTTTCCATAATTCCCCCGGTTATTTAATGATAAAACTGTACTCCTATTAGTATAAGGAAAAACAGGAAAGATTTCAACCTAATTTCGACACATATTCATGGCACCTGGAATGGCACCCCTCCTACATGGGTTACGGTTCTGTTTTAACGCTTATCCCAAACCTGGGGGTATGGAGAACCGGATGTAAATAGAGTATTTGAACAAATAGCATCTTTATAATCATAATTAACATATCTCCAGGCCGGCACAAAACTGCCGGCTTTTCCTTTTTGGCATAACTTAATTCTCATTATATTATCTCATTATATGAATGGATCATTTCCCGCATCAATGAACGCATCTGTCTGGTTCAGGTCCGGCACGGGTCTGATGCGACAGCCTGCATAACAAATATATATAATATGACGGAATCAAGGAAACAAATATCCGCGAGTTGATATAAATTTGCATAAAAATATGTTGAAATATGGCGAAAAATATAGTATACTTCTTATTGTAAATAGTTTAAAGGTTAAACAGTTTTAATATTAAAATATAATCAAGGGGAAAGCTGTTTGACCGTACATCATTATGAATCACAGGAGGGAAGTATATGTTAGTAACATCAGGATTAAGTTTTGTAGCAGCATTATTGGCCATTAATGCATTTGTGTTCTGGATTGTAAAGAAGTACCCCTTAAAGATTTATAAGTTCCTGCCGCCGGTCATTATTGTATTCCTGATCGTTGTGTGCTGCAATACCTTTGGTGTATGGTCTTTCAGCAATAAGGCCGTCAGCTCCATGAGGAGCAATATCCTGGAATACATGGTTCCCTTCATGGTATTCTGTATCGCGGTGCAGTGTGATTTCAAGAAGATGGTAAAGATAGGTCCCAAGCTGCTGGCCGTATTCCTGTGCACCACCCTGAGTATCTGCATTGGCATGGTGGTGGTATATAAGTGCTTTGCCGGTCCTCTGGGACTGCAGCAGATTCCCCAGTCCTTCGGCACATGGACCGCCAGCTTTACGGGAGGCATTGAAAACCTGTACGCGGTTGCCGGGGCAGTGGGGCTGAGCGATGAGAACCTGGCCAATGTACTGCTGCTGATTAACCTGATATTCCGTCCCTGGATGACCATATTGATTGTCATGGTTCCCTTTGCCGCCAGGTTTAATAAGTGGACAGGCGGAAAACCCGAGGAAATAGATGTGATTGCCTCAAGGCTTGATGAGACAAAGAGGGAAAAGCAGATTCCTACTTCTCTGGATCTGTTCATGATTATGGGTGTGGGCCTTGTGATTGTGGCGTTCGGCTTCCATATGGGCGACTTTTTAGGAGCGCTGATACCCGCAGTGCCCGCCCAGGTATGGCTGTATCTTATGGTGACAGCCATCGGCGTCATCATCGGCACCACCACGGAATTCGGCTATATAAACGGTCTGGAGCTGATAGGAGGAACGCTGGCTATCTTTGCCCTTTCCGTATCATCCTCCAATGTGGACTTAAGGAGCTTTGCCAATGCAGGCGTATTCTTCCTGTCCGGCGTGACTGTGCTTCTGATACATGTAATCATCATGTTCCTGGTGGCAAAGCTTATGAAGGTAGATTTGTGTACACTGGGAATTGCAAGCATCGCCAATATCGGCGGCGTGTCGTCGGCACCGGTGGTTGCGGCTGCTTATGGTAAATCCTATCAGTCTATCTCCGTTATCATGGCAGCTATCGGCTCCATGATTGGAACCTTTGTGGGCCTGGGCATGTGTAACCTGCTGCTTATGATGGGGTAGACAAGAGAGGGGGCCTGAGGGTATGATAGATACCATCAGGCGGGACGCATCCTGCGGGTATGCGTCCCAATAAATGATAAGTAACTAAGAAAGGTTGGTAAGGAAACATGTATGATTTCGACAGGACATTTGACAGACATAATACGGAGGTAATTAAGTGGGACCGGCTGGAAAAAGATTTTGGCCGGAAGGATCTGATTCCCTTTGGAATCGCGGACATGGACTTTGAGACACTGCCGGAGATCACCCGGGCCATGACGGAGAGGGCAAAGCATCCGACCTATGGGTATACGTTCCCGTCGGAGGGGTACTACGAGAGCTTTATTGAATGGAACAGAACGCGCAATCACTTTGACATAAAGAGGGAGGAGCTGATTACTATTCCAGGCGTTGTCTGCGCATGTTCCTTCATCATCTATGCACTGACGGAAAAAGGGGACAAGGTGATGGTAAACACGCCTGTTTACGACCCGTTTTTTAAGGTGATTGAGCAGCAGGAGAGGACCCTGGTGACCTCATCCCTGAAGCTTGAACATGGACGGTATGAAATGGATTTTGAGGACATGGAGGAGAAATTCAAGGAGGGGGTTAAGCTCTTCATCCTTTGCAGCCCCCATAACCCGGTGGGCCGTGTGTGGACCATGGAGGAGCTGACCAGACTCAATGATTTGTGCAGCCGCTACCATGTTCTGGTATTTTCGGACGAGATCCACTCGGATCTGGTTTTTCCGGGACACAAGCATATTCCTTACCAGACAGTGAACCAGGATGCGGCGGGGCGCAGCGTCACTGCCATGGCTCCCAGCAAAACCTTTAATATTGCCGGTCTTAAGTCCTCTGTCCTGATTATCAAGAATCCGGAACTGTATAGCAGGGTGAACAAGGTGGTCACCGCGTTTCATGTGGGAGTGGATCTGTTCGGACTTAAGGCCTTTGAGGTGGCCTACCGCCATGGGGCAGCCTATGTGGATGAGCTGAATCAGTACTTATATGAAAATGCGCAGTTTGTGGCAGAGTATGTGGCGGAGAACCTGCCTGCGGCAAAGACATATGTCCAGGATGGAACCTATCTTATGTGGCTGGGTTTTACGGCACTGGGATTAAGCCAGAAGGAACTCATGGAAAAGGTGGTAGGGGCAGGTGTGGCGCCCAATGACGGTTCCCACTATGGAATAGAAGGAAATGGATTCCTTCGTATCAATATCGGTACACAGAGAGCCATGCTTAAGGAAGGCCTTGAACGGCTGAAAACCATATTTGGCTGATGATGTGTGAGCGGATCTGAGAAAGGAAGTGTGACAGGATGCAGGGGTTACTGAATGAGGTGCAGGAATACAGGGACAGGATGGTGGAGTGGAGAAGGAATATACATTCCTGTCCTGAAACCGGATTTCATCTGCCAAAGACATCGGCCATGGTGGCGGGAGTGCTGGAGAAGCTGGGATTTCAGGTGCACACCGGATTTGCAGAAAGCGCTGTCCTGGGAATCCTGGAAACAGGCAGGCCGGGAAATACCATAGCGGTCAGGGCGGATATGGATGCCCTGGGGATGCAGGATGAGAAGGATGTGCCTTACCGCTCTGCCAGGGATGGGGTATGCCATGCCTGCGGCCACGACGTACATACAGCCCTTTTGCTGGGGCTGGCATCCTATCTTTCAGAGCACAGGGACCAGATTCCCGGCGGATGCGTCAAACTGATTTTCCAGCCTGCCGAGGAAGGTCCTGCGCCTGGCGGGGCAAAGCTCATCGTGGATTCAGGGGTGTTGGACGGCGTGGACGCCATATTCGGAGCCCACTGCCAGCCTCAATATCCGGCAGGTGTGATGGGATGCAGGTACGGAAGCTTTTTTGCCAGCGGTGATTTTTTCGAGGTAAAGCTTAAGGGAACCGGGTGCCATGCGGCTTCGCCCCATAAGGGGAAGGACCTGATATCCATTGCCATGGAGATGATTCAGGCCATACAGAATATAGGTTCCAGGGAAATACCGCCCATGAAGACAGCCGTTATCTCGGTATGCTCTATAAACGCCGGGGTACTGTCCACTAAAAATGTCCTTCCCTCAGAGCTGACCTTTGGAGGAACCTACCGGGCCCACGACGGTCAGGTGAGGGACTATATAGCAGGCAGGCTGGAGCAGATTGTAAGAGACTTAAGCCGGATGAACGAAATCACCTGTGAATTTGAGGATTCCTTTGCGTTTCCCTCCTTTGCCAATGACAGAGATATCACGGATACCATTTACCAATCCGCGGCAGAGGTATTGGGACAGGACAAGGTGATGAAGCGTCCGGAGCCTGAGATGGGATCAGAGGATTTTGCCTGGTATACCAGGAAATACAAAGGCGCCTTTTTCTTCTTCGGAGTGAAGAATGAGGAGAAAGGACTGACTGCCAGTCTGCATAATCCCAGATTTGATATTGATGAGGATGCCATGGTTCCGGCTTTGGCTGTCTATATTAACACACTGTACCATCTTCTGGAAAGGCAGGATGTATGAGCGCGAAAGACAATGCAGCAGTAGAAATGACAGAAGTGAAAAAAACAGAATCAGAAATGAAAAACAGGTCCATGGTGCTGTGGGCAATCCTGAGCCTTTCCATGGCCAATGCCCTGGTAGGAACTGGCATATCGCCTGCCCTGGGTGTCATACGCCAGAGTTTTCCGGATGCGCCCGGAGTGCTGGTGCAGATGATAGTGTCCCTGCCGTCCCTGATGGTAATTGCCGTGGCCATTCCCTTTGCATGGCTCAGCAGACGCTATTCTGTCCGGAAGCTCTGCGCTGCGGGACTGGTCCTGTTTCTGGCCGGCGGCCTTATGGGCGGTCTGGCTTCCGGAATTTATACCCTGGTCCTGACCAGAATCCTGATTGGAGCCGGATATGGGCTGATGATGCCCCTGTCAGTGGGGCTGCTGTCCTATTTCTTCACCAGGGAGGAACAGCACCGCTTAAATGGCGGCATTGTCATCTGGTCCAGTGTCTCATCCATCATATGCATGGTGCTGGCCGGGTACCTGGCTGCCATATCCTGGCGGGCGGTGTTTCTGGTGTATCTGTTTGGAATACCATGTCTGTGGCTGTGCCTTAAGCATATTCCTGATGTGACGGTCACCGGCGCCGGGGGAGCAGCGGGAGATGACAGGGCGCGCCGGGCCAGGGGGAATCTTGGCGTCATCAGGAAAACATGGGTCTATGGGGCCGGAACCTTTGTGGTGTTTGTAGGTTATTTTGCCATACTGAACAACTGTTCCTCCATCATTCTGTCGGAGGGCCTGATCAGCGGGGAAAAGGTGGGGATCATCATGTCCTTCCAGACTGTAAGCTCCCTGGTGACAGGGCTTTACATAGGAAAGCTTAAGAAACTCCTGGGAAGGTATATGGGCACCTTCATATGGCTGTGCTCCATTGGGGGACTGCTGTCCCTGTACGCGAAGAACAGTCTGGCATTGACCATGCTGGGACTGGTTCTGTTTGGAATTGCCCTTGCCTCGGCAGTGGGAACCTTTAACGCGGAGGCGTGTATTGCCTGTGAGAGGGATGAGTCCCTGGCGGCAGGCTCTGTCATCATGTTCATGAGAAGCCTGGGACAGTTTTCCTCACCCCTGGTACTGGGATTTATGGCCCGGACTGCGGGAGCTTCGGATATACGCTTCCCATATGAGGGCGCGGCCCTGCTGTCTGTTGTCATGATGGGGGTGTTCTGGGTAAACGGGCTGGTGAGAAGCAGCCTGAAAAAACAGGCGGCCTGCTGAAACCAAAATTTAGCCCGGAGTCCAGCACGGGATTCGGCCCGGGGTTCAGCCCGGATTTCAGCCCAGGGTTCAGCCCGGATTTCAGCCCAGGGTTCAGCCCGGAGTTCTGCCATGATATAAAAAGCTCCCTCCATGAGAGACAGAGAAACGTGTCTTTCATAAGGGAGCTTGTTTTGTAGTTATACAGTGAACCGGGTTCCCGCTGTCACAGCTCATCCCCTGCATCCCCGTCCTCATCCATGCCTTCCGGGGGATCGGATGGTTTCAGCACCCTGGTCATAAGACCCATGGCGTACATTACGATGGGAATGAACACCAGGGAGAAGATAACCGCCATGAGATAATTCTTCGGCGCGCCCATGACAGCCAGCACAATGGCCAGAATAAACAGTCCTGCCAGCAGGACGGCCCCCAAGAGGGCAAATATACGTTTCAGTTTCATTGAACAGCTCCTTTCTGCGGCATCAGGCCTCCTCGGCCAATTCTTCCCAGCTCTGGTACAGCTTTTCCAGCTGTCCGGCTATTTCCTCTTTTTCCTTATTCAGTTCCATAAGCCGGGGCACATCGGTGTACACCTCTTCCAGGGTGAGGAGGGCGTCGATCTCGCTGTCCCTGGTCTCCAGGGCGTGAATGGACTCCTCTGTTTTTCTGAGCTCGTTCTGAATCCTGCGTATACGGGCCTGTTCTTCCTTCTGGGCTTTCCATTCCAGCTTCAGGTCGTTTGGGGAACCCTGGGACGGCCGGTCCGGGGACTGGGAGGAACCGGACACTGCGGATGTACGGCTGTTCCTGGCTGCAAACGCGGCTTCCACCACATCCTTTTTCTCCAGATAATAGTCATAGCTGCCGATATAGTTAATCAGGGACTGTCCGGTCAAGTCCAGAATTCTGGTGGCTGTGCGGTTGATGAAATACCGGTCGTGGGATACATAGAGTACAGTTCCGGTGTAACGGCACAGGGCGCTTTCCAGGATTTCCTTGGAGGTGATGTCCAGATGGTTGGTGGGCTCGTCAAGGAGCAGGAAATTGGCGTCGGAAAGCATCAGCTTGGCCAGGGAGACCCGGCCCCGCTCGCCGCCGCTTAAATCGCGGATCAACTTGAACACATCATCCCCTGTAAAGAGAAAGGACGCCAGGGTGTTGCGGATCTGGGTATTGTTCATGCTGGGATAGGTGTCCTGGATTTCGTCAAACAAGGTCTTATCCATATGAAGGACCTGGTGTTCCTGGTCGTAGTAGCCGATGTGCACCTTGGAGCCCAGACGTATCTCGCCGGCATCGGCGGGCAGCAGCTGGTTGATGATTTTAAGGAGAGTGGTCTTGCCGGTGCCGTTGTTGCCGATGATGGCCACCCGTTCCCCGCGCTTGATTTCAAAATTTACGTCTGTGAACAGGGTCTGGCTGTCAAAGGACTTGCTCAGGCCGGTAACGGTAAGCACATCCTTGCCGCTTTCCACATCCGGCTCCAGCCGGATATCCATGGAGTCGTCGATGTCTATGGGCTTTTCCAGCCGGTCGATTTTATCCAGCATCTTTTCCCGGCTCTCGGCCCTGCGGATGGATTTTTCCCGGTTAAAGGATTTAAGCTTGGCAATGACGGCCTCCTGGTGCCTGATTTCCTGCTGCTGATTTAAGTATGCCCGGATTCTGGCGTCCCGAAGCATGGCTTTTTTGTCGCTGTAGGCCGTGTAATTGCCGCTGAACACGGTCCCGGTTCCATTGTCCAGCTCCACGATTTTTGTCACCACCCGGTCCAGGAAATAGCGGTCATGGGCAACGATGATTACGCTGCCGCTGTAGGTCTTAAGGTATGTCTCCAGCCAGGCGATGGATTCCATATCCAGGTGGTTGGTGGGCTCGTCAAGGAGCAGGATGTCAGGCTTGGTCAGCAGAAGCTTGCCCAGGGATACGCGGGTTTTCTGGCCCCCGGACAGGGCGTTGATGGGCTTTGAAAATTCCTCCTCGGCAAAGCCAAGGCCCTTTAATACGCCGGTGATTTCACTGCGGCAGGCATAACCGCCCTCCAGCTCAAACTGGTGGGTCAGGCGGCTGTATTCCTCCAGCATGTTTTCTAAACCTTCGCCGGACGCGCTTTTCATATCCAGTTCCAGGGAGCGGATGCGTTCTTCCATCTGAAGGATGGGGCGCTTGACCTCCAGCAGGGCGTCGTGGATGGTGCTCTCGCTGTCCAGGTCCTGGTGCTGGGCCAGGTAGCCGATGGAGGCCCCTTTGCTCAGGGCCACGCACCCCTCGTCACAGGCCAGTTCCCCGATGATGATTTTGAGGAGAGTGGACTTGCCGGCGCCGTTGATTCCGACAATGGCTGCCTTTTCATGGTCCTCCAGGTGGAAGGAAACCTGCTTTAATATATGTTTCTCTCCAAATGATTTGCTTATATTGCTGCATGATAAAATCATGGTAAACTCCTTTAAAAACGACATATTTAGCTCTCCCAAGTATAATATACGGAGACGATTTTTTCAAGAACATATGTAAACGGTTTGACATTTTTTTGACGTGTGTTTATAATAGAACTATTAAGGTTTTGACAGAATTGCACAATGGGAAGGTGGATACATCATGGAACGCAAGGAGATTTCGAAGGCAGTCATATCCAGGCTGCCCCGTTATTACCGTTATTTAGGTGAATTAATAGAGGAAGGTGTGGAGCGCATATCCTCCAATGAGCTGAGCGCCAGAATGAAAGTGACCGCGTCTCAGATCCGTCAGGATCTGAATAATTTCGGCGGATTCGGCCAGCAGGGCTACGGTTATAATGTTAAGTACCTCTATTCAGAGATCGCCAAAATACTTGGGATTGACAGACAGCACAATGTGATCATCATCGGAGCAGGAAACCTGGGACAGGCCATTGCCAACTATACGAATTTTGAGCGCAGGGGCTTTGTTATCAGGGGAATGTTTGATATTAACCCCAAACTGATCGGCCTGGTCATCAGAGGGATTGAGATTCGCTCCGTGGATGATTTGGAAACGTTTATCAGGGAGAATGAGATTCAGATTGCTGCTCTGACCATCCCGAAGACAAAGGCGCCGGAGATTGCGGACCGCCTGGTAAACGCGGGAATCAGGGCTATCTGGAATTTTGCCCATACGGATTTGGTGGTACCGGAGGATGTGGTGGTGGAGAATGTGCACCTGTCCGAGAGCCTGATGCGTCTTTCCTACCGGGTCAGCAGCATGTATGACCTGCAGGAGGAGAAAAAGAACGCGTTAAAGTAAATGTTTAGGAAGACAGCACCATGATACTTGGAGTTGGAACAGATTTAATTGAAATCAGACGCATGGAAAAAGCCTGTAAAAAGGATTATTTTGTGGTGCGTACATTTACGGATATGGAAAGCCGGCAAGCAAAGGGGTCCGCCTCTAAGCTGGCCGGCTCTTTTGCTGTGAAGGAAGCGGTTGCCAAGGCTTTGGGGACAGGGTTTCGGACCTTCATGCCCATCGACGTGGAGGTGCTCAGGGATGATATGGGAAAACCCTATGTCCGCCTTTACAGAGGGGCCCTTAAGCGGTTTCAGGAGATGGGAATGGAGCGTCTGGAGGTGTCCATCACCAATACAAGGGAATACGCCATGGCGTTTGCAGTGGGAGAAGGAAGGATAAAGGAGGTACAGCCAAATGAGGATGCTGGTAACGGGAAAACAGATGAAGGCCATTGACGCATACACCATCCACACCATAGGAATCCCCTCCCTGGTCCTGATGGAGCGGGCAGCTCTTAAGGTGGCCCTGGCAGCGGAGCGCCTGTGGGAAAAGGGGGATGTAATCTGGGCGGTGTGCGGCACCGGCAACAACGGGGCCGACGGTGTGGCGGCAGCCAGAATGCTTCATCTAAAAGGATATCCGGTGCGTGTATTTCTGGTGGGAAATCCGGATAAGGGAACAGAGGAATTCAGGACGCAGCTTAAGATTGCAGGCAACGTGGGACTTTTCACTCTGCCGTGGCAGGAGGGGGAGAAGGAAGAATGCGGCCTTCTCATAGACGCGGTGTTCGGCGTGGGACTGAGCCGCCCTGTGGAGGGGGATTACAGGCAGTGTATCGAAATGCTTGCGTCCAAGTCCATCCGCAGCACTGTGGCGGTGGATGTGCCTTCCGGCATTCATGGGGATACGGGAACTGTCATGGGCATAGCCCTGTGGGCGGACCTGACGGTTACCTTTGGATGGGAGAAAACCGGGACAGCCCTGTATCCGGGCCGGGAGTACGCGGGCCGGGTGGAGGTGGCTGATATCGGATTTCCCGGACAGGCCCTGGAGGCGGTGAAGGAAGCAGAGGGGACGGCGGCAGGAGATTTTGCCGTTACCTACAGTGATGATGATTTGAAACGGATACCCAGGCGCCCTGCCTATTCCAACAAGGGAACCTTTGGAAAGGTGCTGATTGTGGCAGGCTCTAAGAATATGTGCGGGGCCGCCTACCTGAGCGCTTTATCCGCATACAGGACAGGGGCGGGACTGGTAAAACTGCTTACGGTGGAGGAAAACCGTCAGATTCTCCAGGAACGCCTGCCTGAGGCCATCATAGCCACCTACACCCCTGACCAGCTCATGGAGGGCAGGGATGAATTCAGGAAGATGATAGAAGCCCAGATGGAATGGGCTGACGTGGTGGTGCTGGGACCGGGACTGGGAAACGGACCCTATGTGGAATATCTGGTGGAGGATATACTGACCAGCGCGTTCGTGCCTGTCATCATTGACGCCGACGGCCTGAATGCCATAGCGGGTCATCCATATCTTACCTCCTACTATACAGAGAACATTATCGTGACGCCCCATCTGGGAGAAATGGCCCGTCTTACAGGGGAGGGAATCGATCAGATTAAGGAGAACCTGGCAGCCACGGCCCTGGAGTATGCGGGCCGCTACGGCCTTACCTGCGTGTTAAAGGACGCCGCCACTGTGACTGCGGGACGGGACGGGAACCTGTACATCAACTCCAGCGGCAACAGCGCCATGGCAAAGGCAGGCTCCGGCGACGTGCTCACAGGCATCATAGCAGGTCTGATAGCCATTGGCATGGAGGAAGAGGAGGCGGCCTGTCTGGGTGTATATCTTCATGGACGGGCAGGGGACGCGGCTGCCTCTAAAAGCGGCGCCCACAGCCTGCTGGCTTCGGAACTGGCGGATGCTGTTGGCAGTGTGATGACCATGGTGTGACGGTCATGGTGTGCGGCTGGGGTGTGACAGTCATGGTGTGCGGCTGGGGTGTGATGGCCATGGTGTGCGGCTGGGGTGTGACAGTCATGGTGTGACGGCCAGGGCGTGACAGCCAAGGTGTGACAACTGCGGTGCAGCATCCGTTCCGCCGCGCCAAATAATAAAATGAGATTGAAAATGGGCCGGAACAGAGGCCCGTGACACAGGAGGCAACAACAATGAATTCTTACAGCAGAGTTTACGCATCCATTGACCTGGATGCGGTGGAATCCAATATGAGGGCAATGAAGGACAGTCTGCCTCCTTCCGCTTCCATGATCGGGGTGGTAAAGACAGACGGGTACGGACACGGGGCAGTTCCGGTGGCCAGGGCCATTGATCCTTACGTAAAAGGGTACGCGGTGGCCACCATTGACGAGGCGATTATCCTGCGCCGCCACGGCATCCAGAAGATGATTCTGGTACTGGGCGTGACCCATGAGAGCCGTTTTGAGGATCTGGTCCGGTACGATATACGCCCTGCCATGTTCCGGTATGAGGAGGCGGGGAAATTGTCTGAAACAGCTGTAAAGAACGGCGCCAGGGCAAACATCCATCTGGCGGTGGATACGGGCATGAGCCGGATTGGAATGACGCCGGATGAGGCGTCGGCAGACGAGGCGGCCCGTATATCCAGGCTTCCCGGAATATGCATTGAGGGTATGTTTACCCATTTTGCCAGGGCAGACGAGGCGGACAAGGCATTTTATGAGGCACAGTATAAGAAATACAGGGAATTCTGTGAAATGCTCTGCAGCCGTGGGGTGGATATCCCGATCCGCCACTGCTCCAACAGCGCCGGTATTGTGGAGGGGCTGGACTCCAACGGACTGGATATGGTGCGCGCCGGAATCTCTATTTACGGCCTGTACCCATCAGACGAGGTGGCCCGGGACAGGGTGAAGCTGGTTCCTGCCATGGAGCTTAAGAGCTTTATCACATACATAAAGACCATTGGGCCGGGTACGGCTGTGAGCTATGGGGGTACCTTTGTGGCGGACCGTCCCATGCGTGTGGCCACCATTCCCGTGGGATACGGGGACGGCTACCTGCGCAGTCTCTCCAACAAGGGAGCGGTGCTTATCCGGGGAAAACGGGCAGAGATCCTTGGCAGGATATGCATGGACCAGTTTATGGCAGATGTCACAGACATCCCGGAGGCAGAGGAAGGCGACCAGGTGACTCTCATTGGAAGGGATGGGGAGGAATGCATCACGGTGGAGGAGTTAGCTGCCTTAAGCGGCGGTTTTCACTATGAGATTATCTGCCAAATCGGCAAACGGGTTCCAAGAGTCTACCTGCGGGACGGGAAGGCCATTGGGAAAAAGGATTACTTTAATGATATTTACGAGGGCTTTGGATATATGTAAAAGCCTACCAGGCTCAAAGAGAACGTCTGATTCATATGTTATTAGTGTGGCGTAAAGCCGGCCGGATGCACCAGTGTATCCCGGCTATGTATACACAGGTCAAAAATGTCAATACTAAGGTTGAATAAATTGACGGAGTGTGAACGATGTGATTATCAGACGTGGAGATATTTATTATGCAGATTTGCGGCCGGTGGTGGGTTCGGAACAGGGGGGAGTGCGCCCTGTGCTGATTATCCAGAATGACGTGGGAAACAAGCACAGCCCCACGGTCATATGTGCGGCCATTACATCCAGGATGAACAAAGCCAAGCTGCCCACCCATGTGGAGCTGCCCACCAGGCGCTGTGCCATGATTAAGGATTCGGTCATTCTCCTGGAACAGCTGCGCACCATTGACAAGCAGAGACTGAAGGAGAAAATCTGCCACATTGACGAGGAGCTTCAGCAGAAGGTGGATGAGGCCCTTATGATTAGCCTGGAACTGCGTACATAAGCAGGCGGGGGACCCGTGAGCGGGAACCAAGAGCAGGAGCATAAGGCACCATTGACGAAATATGAGAAAAATGATATGATAAGCAGAGTTATGCCGTATTTTAGGGGTATAGCTCTGTTTTTTTGGCAGGGCCCGACGGTTATGGTGTTTCATGAGTATGAAAGGAGTCTTTTTGTCATTATGGACGATGGTTATCCACCTGTCAGTATCCTCATATTGATAGGATTTATTCTTCTGGAGGCAGTGTTTTACGGTTTTGGTTCGGCAATACAGAATGTGAACGAAGGGAAGCTGGAAGAGGAGGCGGCCGGGGGGAATAAGAAGGCCGCGCGTCTGTTAGAGATAGTGAACCGTCCCGTGCGGTTCGTCCATACCATCCAGGTCACCACCCATCTGATGGGTATGATTATAGGAGCGGCGATCCTTCCTGCCATGATTGGCATGGTGGAGCGCAGGTTCCTTTTGGGAAAGGTACTGGCCTGGGTAGATCCGGCCCAGGTGATGGCGGCAGCGGGCACGCCCTGGTACAGGAATCCGTCCTGGTGGCAGTGGGCAGGGATTCTGGCCCTGGTCACCATATTTGTCCTGGTGCTGGTTATCAGCTTCGGCATCATCATACCTAAACGTCTGGCGGCCAAGGAGCCTGAGAAGTGGGGATACCATATGCTTCCGGTGGTGCTCTTTTTCGCGGGGCTATTCCTGCCCCTGACACGCCTGATTACGTTGATTTCTTCCCTGGTGCTTAAGCTCTTCGGGGTGGACCTGGCGGATGACGACGGCAACGTGACAGAGGAAGATATCATGTCTATGGTGAATGAAGGCCATGAACAGGGTGTCCTGGAAGCGGATGAGACAGAGATGATAACCAATATCTTTGAGCTGGGAGACAAGGAAGCCGCGGATATCATGACGCACCGCACCAACATGACGGTTCTGGACGGCAGCATGAGCCTTAAGGAGGCAGTGGATTTTATCCTGAATGAAGGCGTGAATACCCGGTACCCTGTATACGGAGAGGACATAGATGATATCATCGGCATACTCCACATGCGCGATGCCATGACCTTTGCGGAAAAGGAAGAGAACAAGGACAGGATGGTTATGGACATTCCCGGCCTTTTAAGGGAAGCCAATTTTATACCTGAGACAAGGAACATCGACACCCTTTTCAAGGAGATGCAGTCCCGCAAGATTCACATGGAAATCGTGGTGGATGAGTACGGACAGACAGCAGGCCTTCTCACCATGGAGGACATACTGGAAGAAATCGTAGGCAACATCATGGATGAATACGATGAGGAAGAGGATTTCATACAGGCCATGGAGGATGGCACTTTTGTCATGAGCGGCCTTACGCCCTTGGAAGATGTGATGGAAACCCTGGATATTGAACTGCCTGAGGAGGACAGCGACACCTACGATACCCTGAATGGATATCTGGTCTCACGGCTGGACCGCATCCCTCAGGAAGGGGAGAACCCCCAGGTGGAGTTCGGCGGCTGGCTCTTTGAAGTGGAGCGGGCCGGCAATAAGATGATAGAGAGCGTCCGGGTCGTGCCTGTGCCAGAAAGCGGGAAGGCTGCGGACCGCGGGAAAGATTCGGTGGAAGAGAAATATGATGCAGTTAATAGAGAGTACGAAGGAGATGTTTCGTGACAGCAGATTTTTAAGGAAGGCGCTGATGATTGCCTGTCCCGTGGCTCTGCAGGGAATGCTCAACACAGTGGTAAACCTGGTGGATACCCTGATGATTGGCACCATGGGGGCCACCGCCATAGCGGCAGTGGGACTGGCCAATAAGTTCTTCTTTGTTTTTTCGCTTCTGGTATTCGGAATTGTCAGCGGAAGCGGCGTGCTGGCGGCCCAGTTCTGGGGAAACGGTGATTTGAGGAGCATACGGAAGGTCCTGGGGCTTTCCATACTTCTGGCTCTGACAGGGGCCTTGTTCTTCGTTGTGCCGGCCCTTGTTTCCCCACAATCCGTCATGCGCATATTCACCACCAGCCATGACAGCGTGGAGCTGGGGTCAAAGTATTTGAAAATAGCGGTATTAACCTACCCCTTTCTGGCCATGACCAATGTGTATGTGGCCATACTCAGGGCGGTGAACAAGGTCATTTTCCCTGTCATAAGCAGCTGCATAGCAATCGTGATTAATATATGCCTGAACTATGTGCTGATTTTCGGCAAGCTGGGTATGCCTGCCATGGGAGTGTCGGGTGCGGCTGTGGCCACCCTGATAGCAAGGATAATTGAAATTGTGCTGATTCTGGGGTATGTGTACGGAAAAAGGCTTCCGGTGGCCTGCGGCCTTCAGGATTTGTTTGGCTGGAGCAGACTGTTTGTCAGCCGGTTTTTCGGCACATCAGCCCCTGTCATTGCCAATGAGTTCATGTGGGGGCTGGGCACCACCATGTATTCTCTGGCATACGGGCGCATGGGGGACGAGGCAGTGGCGGCCATCACCATTGCCACCACCATACAGGATATACTGGTGGTATTGTTCCAGGGCCTGAGCGCGGCCACTGCCGTTATCCTGGGCAATGAGCTGGGGGCAGGCCATCTCAAGCGGGCGGAGAAGTATGCGGTGCATTTCTTCATCCTCCAGTTCATTGCCACGGTAGGCGTGGCAGTGGTGCTGATTGGCATTCGCTGGCCCATCATCGGCCTTTACAACATTACGCCTGAGGTGGCCCGGGACGTAAGCCTGTGCATCCTGATTTTTGCGGCCTACATGCCGGCCAAGATGTTCAATTATGTCAATGTGGTGGGTGTGCTGAGAAGCGGCGGCGATACCAAGATGTGTCTGTTCCTTGATACCAGCGGCGTGTGGTTCATCGGCGTACCGCTGGCGTTTTTGGGAGCCCTGGTGTGGAGGCTGCCTATCTATACAGTGTATGCCCTGGTTATGACGGAAGAGGTATATAAGGCTGTTCTGGGATATATACGGTACAGGCAGAAGAAGTGGCTCAGGAACCTGGCTTCAGATGTGGGGTGAGTCTGGCAGACAGGGGCTGGGCAAAAGGGTCTGCCGGCCGAAGAATTTTTCTTGCCATATAAAAAAAATCGTGTTAATATAGAAAAGATGTGTATAAAATACAGCAGAAGGCTGTATTTGAACGTATAAACCATATATAAACCATAAAAGAAGAAACAGGAAAGGGTGTTTACCAATGTCAGGACATTCAAAGTTTGCCAACATTAAACATAAGAAAGAGCGCAACGACGCTGCCAAGGGCAAAATCTTCACTGTCATCGGCCGTGAGATTGCAGTCGCTGTAAAAGAGGGCGGGGCAGATCCGGCCAATAACAGTAAACTGAGGGACGTCATCGCCAAGGCAAAGGCCAACAACATGCCCAATGATACCATTGACCGCGGCATCAAGAAGGCGGCAGGCGATGCCAATTCCGTAAACTACGAGACCCTCACATACGAGGGATACGGCCCCAACGGCGTAGCTATCATCGTAGATACACTGACCGACAATAAGAACCGTACGGCTGCCAATGTGAGGAGCGCCTTTACAAAGGGCGGCGGCAACGTAGGCACACCGGGAAGCGTGTCCTATATGTTTGACAAAAAGGGACAGATCATCATTGACAAGGAAGAGTGCGACATGGATCCGGATGAGCTGATGATGCTTGCCCTGGATGCAGGAGCAGAGGATTTCTCCGAGGAGGAGGACAGCTACGAGGTCGTTACGGCGCCTGAGGATTTCAGCGCGGTGCGCGAGGCACTGGAGGCCCAGAGCATTCCCATGATGCAGGCGGATGTGACCATGATTCCCCAGACATGGGTGGAGCTGACCGATGAGGATGATATCAAGAAGTTAAACCGTACACTGGATTTGCTGGATGAGGATGACGATGTCCAGGCTGTGTACCATAACTGGGATGAGTGATCAAAATAGATGACATAACCGCAAAGCCAGTAAAATCAAGGCTTCCGGCGGTTTTTGAGGGCGATTTTCAAAGCCCCAAAAAATCCAATTTTATAGATGACATAGCGTTTTTGGAGTCAAAAAACGATTTTGAGGCAGTGAGATGAAAAAAATCTCACTGCCTTTTTTCATTTCTGAAAATCGACAAAAAAGTGGTTTGCAAAAATATAACCATTTTTTGAAAGAAATTTGAAGTTTGTGAAAAAGAGATAAAGTTTATTTTGAAAGAAACTGTATCTTTGTTGATACAGTTCGAAATATATTTTTTAAAAGAGAGGAGGAATTCAGATATAACAAAAAAATAAATTTATTTTGTGAAAACCAACTAAATTAAGTAACCTTCAAAAAATGAAAAGAGGAATGAAAATGAAGGAAAAAGAAATCAAAGTACTAAGAGTAAAGCCGCATGAACATCCTGAAGTCTATATGCTGAAAAATACATTGGAAGCAATGCAGGAAGCAGTAGGAGGATATATTGACATCGTAGGATTAGATGACAATGTATGCATCCTATTAAATGATGAGGGAAAATTGATAGGCTTGGAAGGTAACAGGAGAATCGGCAGCGATATCATCGTTGGCGATTTTTTTGTTTGCGGCAGTGACGAGGAAGGAAACCTGACATCATTGAGTGAGGAGGCGTTGGACACATACACAAAAATTTTTTATGAACCACAGGAGTTTACAAAAGAAGAAATAGAAGAAACGACAGTAATTGAATTTTACACATTTGAATAAGGAGGATGTACAGTTATGAAAAATATGAAGACAGAACCAAGTGAAAAAACAATTATTTACAGAACTCCAGGTGATCCTATTGAAATCACAGATGAAATGCTGGAGAATGCAGAGATCAATCCTAATGAATTGGTAGATATCATTCTTCAAAAGGGATGCATCATTATAAAGCCAACAAGTGTGCTTGGCAGATTACCAGAGGATCTGCTTTTGCTTTATGAAGAACTTGGATTTTCGAGAGAAATGGTGGAGTGTGTTTTTACAAAATATGCTGAAGAAGCAGGAGGATTCGATGCTTTGGTTGAACAAATCAAAAAAGAAAAAAATGTGGCATTGTGGTAAGGTGAGAAAATGCGAAAAATAACAGACTTAAGAGGAATCAAAGATACCGCCAAAGTATTCCTGCACATGAATATAGAAAAAACAAAGTTTTCGCCGTTGGTCATCAAGCATCCGTTTACAGATTCAGCGATGGTTTGTCTGTCGCAGACTGACGGCGAAATTGCTTTTGCCAATATTATGGAAGACACAAAGGCATTTACCCTATGGAAAGAACAAGTGGAAAAGCAGATTGATACTGCGGAAGATGTGTTTGGGGTATATCACCTCATGACAAAATCTTATCTGCTTGCTTTTTTAAAATATACGGAATCATACTTGTCCAGAGAGGATTTTTCCAAAATGCTTGCAGACATCTGGATTCGGACAGAAGCACCTAATCTTGATCCCAACTTCAAGCAGAAAGAACTGCTGGATCTGTTCCGTGATTCAAAACAGGAGGAGATGATGACAGAAGATGAAATAGAAACACTGCGAAGCCTGCCGGAAACAGTATCGGTTTATCGAGGCGTGACTTCATATAATGCAGGCAAGGTCAAAGCCTTGTCTTGGACACTGGATCAAAAGGTTGCCCAATGGTTTGCCAATCGATTTGGAGAAAACGGTACTGTTTATGAGGCGGAAATTTCAAAGGAACATATTTTAGCGTTATTTAAAGGAAGAAATGAGTGGGAGGTGATTGTGGAACCAGATCACTTACTTCAGTTATCAGAAGCTATGGAAGAAAATATGGAAGAACCACAGTTATAAAAACATGATGGCAGGAACATGAAACATTCATGTTCTTTTTTTGTGCCAGAAAGGAGCAGAAATGAAAAGAAAGTATCCGCAGAAGAATAAACAGCGACCGGCGAAAAAGCTTCCGCCGGAGAGCAGAGTCCAGCCTCATAAAAAAGTAAAGTATCACAGGCGATCTGATCAGATTTACGGGAGGTAATCCATATGGAAAAAGCATCCCATAAAGCCAATGTGCAGTGTGCCGAAGACATCGGAAAAGCCATCAACAGTTATTTCGATGGTTTTCATTACCATACAGGCTTTGAGAAAGAACTTATTGAAACCTATGGCATGGAGCAAGTCAAATATGTTGTTGCTTATAACATCCAGCAAAAGCTTAACGATGGAAGGATCAGCAAAGAGAATAAGACCTGGGCATTGCAGAGCCAAATGAACCAAGGCGAAGGCAACCCCAAACCGGAATATACGATCCATACCCACAGTGGCTTGTTGGATTTATTTGCCAATAGTATTCGAGAACAACAGCTTATCCATGAAGCCGAAGAAAACATGAAAGGAGGTGATGCCGATGAAATAGAAGAAACTGATCTGGATATGCAGATATAAGCAAAGAAACAAGGCGGAGCAATCCGCCTTGTTTCCGTTTTAAGATTCTGAAAACAAGCCCATAAGACAAAACGAATCGGAGCAGAAAGCTCTCTTTTCGCTGCCGTCTTACAGGTTGTTGTATGTTACCTCAGAAAAAAGGAAACGTCAACAGCATGAAAAGAAAAGACAGCGAAAGGAGAAATGTGTATGTATTTTTTGGATTTTTTTGCTGGGATCGGGTTGTTCCGTTTGGGACTGGAGCAGGCAGGCTGGACCTGCAAAGGGCATTGTGAGATAGACAAATATGCCAATATGAGCTATCAGGCGATGCACCACATAAAGGAGGGAGAGTGGTTTGAAGAAGACATCACCAAAGTCAGTGCCCAAAGCCTACCAGATGTCGATCTTTGGACAGGCGGATTCCCTTGCCAGGATGTCTCAATGGCGGGGGAAAGGAGAGGATTATACGGAGAACGAACTGGCTTGTTTTTTGAGTTTGTTCGACTCCTCCGAGAACGAGGTTACCATAAACCCAGATGGCTTATCCTTGAAAATGTTAAGGGAATCTTTTCCTCTGGCGGAGGCTGGGATTTTGCCATTGTTCTATGTGAACTGGCCGCATTGGGGTACGGTGTGGAATACGCGCTTGTCAATTCCAAAGACTACGGTGTACCCCAAAGCAGAGAGCGTGTGTACATTATCGGAGATCTTACAGGAAGAAGTACCGGAAAAATATTTCCTCTCAGAAGTCCAGGCAAGACAGCTCCTGCACAGATTATTGGAGGCCCACAGGGAAGCAGGATCTATGACACAGGAGGTGTTTCACCAACTATCACTTCTGGAACAGGAGGATTAGGCGCAAAAACAGGTTTATACTTTGTTGCAAAGGATGAGCAAAGCGGTCTTGTGACAAAACCATACAGCGGCACCATTGACGCAAGCTATGGAAAGGGCTTGGGATGCCGACAGCATAGGACAGGCATTTTGGAAAGCAGACTGCCAAGAGCTTTGTTGAATCCAGGAAAAGAAAAAACAAGACAAAACGGAAGGAGAATCAAAGAAGAAGACGAGGAAATGTTTACACTTACGGCATCTGATATTCATGGAATCCTTTTGGATTCCCGTATCCGAAGACTGACACCATTGGAAACATTTCGTCTGCAAGGGGTACCGGATGCATATTTTGAAAGAGCAGCCAGCGTATGTTCAGACGCACAGCTGTATAAGCAGATCGGAAACGCAGTCACAGTGCCTGTGGTACGAGCCATAGGCGAAAAAATAGCGGAATATTGGAAAGGGGAAAAATAAATATGATTCAAGTGACTTTTTGCAGTAAACAACTTTTTGAAAAGAAAAATGAGGTGGATGTTTCTCTCAGACTTCCCGCAGATGCAGAAACCATGAAACGATATTTAGATGCAGCTGGCGTCAGAGATATGGATGACCTTCTGATCAGTGATTTCAGCATCCATGAGCTTTACGCATGGAGCTGTGGAGAATATCAGGAATGGGATAAAGCTGATCTTAACGAGCTGAACTATCTGGCAACAAGACTTGAGGAATTGTTTGAGGAAGACCAGGATGAGCTGTACTGTGATTTATTGGAAATGCATCAGCCTCAAAGTGCTGCTGACATGATCAATCTATCTTATGGTTTCGACAAAGTATCTTATGATCCTGCAATTCGAAGCAATCAGGAATTGGGAGAACACCTTGTAAAGAACAATCTTTTTGTGGTTCCAGAAGATATGAAATCATTTGTGGACTATAACAAGGTGGGACAGCTTTATCTTTATACCATGAAACATTCGAAAGACGCTGGCATGATGCAAGTCGATGAGAATGGTTGTATCTGTGATAGCCACAAGGAGCAGGAAAGATATGGTTATTATGACGGAGTGAATGTTCCAGAGGAATATATGATTCTGACAGAAGAAGTTTTTGAAGATCAAGCACAGCAGCATATTCAAAGCTGAGAGCAGACAGATGGTCTGTTTTTTTATTACTTATTAAGGAGGAATTTTATATGATTCGTTTGTATGTGGCAAGTGAAAAGTTGGTAAAAGAGGAAAAAGACATCTGTGTCAGATTGGTGCTTCCGGTAGAAGAAAATGAAATCTGGATTGCTCTTCAGAAGGCAGAAATGGAATCATTAGATGACTGCGAGATTTCAGATGTAGAGTGTGATGTGGAAGAAGCACAGGAGTTTTTGTGTTCTTTGGAGATCAGCAAAGCAAATATCTTTGAGTTGAACGTTTTTGCCGGTCTTCTTTCCGCATTGCCGGAAGATGAATTGATGCTTTATCGCAAGAAGCTAAAAGATCAGCAGCCCAAAAGCCTCGAAGAAGCCATTTATGAGATTTGACGCAGGCAGAAAAAATTGCAAAGGAGGTGTAGCCGTTGAATGAAGTGATAAAGCAAATGCAGAAAAGAATTGTGGAAGGCATACAGCTTCCAGATAAGAAGCAGCAAAATCAGTTAAGAAAAGATGTGGAACAAGCACTGCAGGAAAGCATCAAGGATTTAGCAGAGCATGGCGGCGGACCACAAGCAGAAGACAGGTTTTGGAAACGATTAGAGCATATTGCAGCCAAAGAGCCGAAAAATCGAATCATATATCAGCACTATCAGGATATTAGTTATTTCTGGCAGTATACGGAAAACTGGTATAGTTGCTATCCGCCGAACTTAAGTGAGGAAGAAAGAGATAAAGCTCTTGGTTATGCGGAATTTAAAAGAAAAAACGTGGAAGACAGAGAAAGGTATATGACCGTCTATTTCCCGTGCGGCAGAATTGGTTTGAAAGGTTTTTTTGTAGACAATAAATTACCTGAAAGCTGTGGGCATACGGTTTATGGAGTTTATTGCGAAAATGAAAAAACATATACCATAGGAGAAATGCTTGAAAAACTGCCAAAAGAAGAAATGGATGTATTTCAACTTAACGAGCTATTCTGCAGGTTTGATAAGCTGCCAGAGGAAATGCAGCGTGTATATGATTTGACGCTTCAATTAAAAGAACCGAGAAATGTAAAGGGAATGATCGACCTGATGGAACATCTTTCGGAAGTCTGTGTGGTAAACGGCATCCAAAATGAAAGGCAGTTAGGCGAGTTTTTGGTGGAAAATGAACTTTTTGATGTTTCATTTCCAGATGAAGTTTTGCCATATCTGGATTACGCAAAAATCGGCAGGGAACATATGCAGACACATCAGGGGAAACTTATTCAAGGTGCGTATGTGGAAGATACTTCTACTGATAATGTAAATCAATTCAGCCAAGAATCAAACGAAGAAAATGACCAAAGCGATGATTATGAAATGAAGTTGTGAAAGGAAGGGATAAAAATGGATAAAGGCTCATAGAAGTGAGGCGATGAAATATGGTAAACAGTATGATTCCATGGATTGGTGGAAAACGATTGATGCGTGAGTTCCTCATTGCACGTTTCCCACCGCATTATGATAAATATGTAGAAGTATTCGGTGGTGCTGGTTGGGTTCTTTTCGCCAAAAAGCCGGAAAGGTTTGAGGTGTATAACGATGCCAATTCTAATTTGACCAATATGTTCCATGTGGTAAAACATAAGCCCATGAGCTTTGTAAAAGAGCTTGGTTTTTTGCCGCTGAACAGCAGAGCTGAGTTTGATCTGATGCTGGACTGGCATAGAAAGCAAGATTTTTCACTGCCATATCAGACAGAAGAAATGGCACTGGCAAAGATTTATCTTTCCCCTATAGATTTTCGGGAGTATAAAGAACTGATCACAACACAGGCTGAACTGGGCGATGTCAGGCGAGCAGCTACATTTTATAAGCTGATCCGCTACAGCTATGCGGCAGGTGGAAACAGCTTCAATGGTCAGCCGGTAAATATCGCCCAGACATACCGCACCATATGGCTTGCCAACCGCAGGCTGAATGAAAACGGCGTGAAGAGTGACAGTGAGATTTTGATGGCTGGCGGAAATCCGGGCAAAGGCGTGATCATACAGAATAAAAGTTTTGAGGTCATCATCGCTTTGTATGACAGTCCAATGACTTTCTTTTATCTTGATCCTCCGTACTATGGAACAGAAAAGCAGTATGAGGAGCTGTTTACATTGGAACTGCATTATCTGCTCCGTGAAGTGCTGGGGAAGATAGAAGGATTTTTTATGCTTTCATACAATGATTGTGCGTTTATCCGTGAGTTGTATAAAGATTTTTATATCACGCCTTTTGAAAGACTCAACAGCATAGCACAGAAATATACACCAGGAGGTATGTTCAAAGAACTTGTGATTACAAATTACGATCCAAATCTGAGGTTAAACAGTCAGCCAAAACAGCTGACTTTATTATAAAAAGGAGGTATTGATATGACAATCAATTGTTTTAAAACTGTCAGTGCGAAGGGGTTGATTTATCTGCCTGTGGCACTTAGAAGATTCGTTGGAATCCATGAGGATGATGTGGTGCAGATAACCGGAAGGGGCGGGATCATTTTAATCAATAAGGCGGAAGTGACTGCGGAGAACCCTGTGGAGGTACTGCAGGCAGATTTCCAAAAAGAAAAGGAGGATGCGGAAAAAGAACGAGATCAGATCAAAAACAGAATCAAGCAGTTATTAAGCGAAGGAAAGTCCTTAGATGAAGTATTGGACGAAGTCCTTCGCTTTTTGTTTTGAAAAGGGGTGATAAGCCATGGACATTGAAAAAGCATTGAGGCAGTATCAGAAAACAAAGGATTTTTCTGATGACTGCCAGAGGAAAAAAACAGAACTTTTTGCTGATTTTCATGTTCTCCCCGATGACCTGACTATAGAACGCATGGTACTTGAGGAGAAAAGAAAAGAATTAGAAGAAAGGAGGGAATCCGTATGAAAAAAGCAATCTTATGTCTGATTGCGGCAGTATCATTGCTTCTGCCTGTATCGGCTGTGGCATCTCCGGTGAGCGTAGAAACGCCGATACAAGAGGAAAATGCAACTGAAAACACATTGCCTGTACCAATCTCCATGGAAAGGAAAAACATAGACGGTGTGGAATATCTGGTCAAGGTTTATGATCTGCCGGCGAATACACCACAAGAGCAGCTGGTGGAAGAAGACTTTGTATTGGAAGATTTCCTGTTCAGCTATATCGCTGCGGATAAACAGCTCAATGAGAATAAGGACACAAAAGAAGTCACAGAAGACGCTAAGGCAGAAGGCGGTTCCAAAAATCTGGAAGATGTCATCAAACTCTTTCCAGCAACAAAAACATACGACAAAGATGGATATCAGGGTACATTGACACTGGATACCGGCAGCATCGTCACAGAGGTAGCAGGCTATACCACCAAGAATTATACGGTATCTGCCACAAAGGAATACCCAGGCTTGATGTATGCCGATCCTTCTTACGTTGCTCAGTCAACAGTAAAAGATGGATATACATTGCCCTTGACCAATGTCAGCTGGACCGTTATGGGAACATCCCTTGCCGGAGATACTTTGGTACCCACAGAGTATAAGGCAGTAGCTACTTATTCAAAAACATTCAGCTCGCAGGTGCCTACGGGCTATGTGTCCACAGCAAGATACAAAGGCAATGTAACGAAGACAACGGCGGATACGGCAACCTTTACCATTACTTACGCAGGAAAGCTGATAGAAAATGGAATGCCGCCAGTATTAAAAGCAGTAACAGGCATTATTGCGGTACTGCTTTTGGGCTGTGCCATTGCCATGCTTTTGCTTTATCTGAAAAACAGGCAAGGGGCTGATGTGTATAATCTCATTGACAAAGAGTATATCTGCATCGGAAGACAAAATGTCGATCCAAAGCAACCTGTCATTGATTTGAATGAGTTTGAGGACTTGATTCAAAGCAATGTATTCCAGTTTGTGCTGGACAAGAAAACAACAAAGGCACTTTTCGGCAGGAACATCAGTGTGACTTATAAAGACATGACAGTCAAGCACAGAGTCAATGAGAAAAAAGGAGAATATCGATTTGAGCTGGATTTGGGAGGTGTGTTGGATGCGGAATAGAGTGAAAAAGTTTAAAATTTCTGTCCCAAGCATTATAAAAACAGCAATGGTTTTCCCTATGATTTGCGGAGTTTTTTTCTGCGTTCCAGCTTATGCTCTTGACTCAGATTTAAGTTACAATTACAAAACAGAGAATCAAGAGGAGTTTGTTATTGTGGGAAAATCCAATATCAATATTCAGGGAGAGATACCAGATTATCTCAGGGACATATACGATGTATCGCCGCAGACAGTTTATGATTCAGAGTATGGTGCCAATGTAGTGGAACCAAATGCGCCATCCATTAACCACACTACATACGCACCAGTAAATGCACCAATCAATCCTTACACCCAAAGTCCAAGCAGCCTGATTTCAGGTGCAGCCTATGGTGGTGGTACTAGTGGAAGCTATACAGCGAATATTTCCTCAGACGGCTATGTGACAAATGAGATTCCGGAACAGGTATATGACGAAGTTCTGCAGTATCCCTTAACAACCATTGAGCAGGTGCGAAACAGCGATGGGAGCATTGGCGTATTGAAGATTCCAGAAATTGGGCTGACGGTAACCGCCTATGACGGTGATACCTTCACAGCGATGAAAAAAGGTGTGGGACATTTGGCTTCCACTTCCTGCTGGAATGGAAATATCGGTTTGGTAGGACATAACAGAGGTACCAATGACTACTTTGGAAAACTGAAAAAACTGGATATTGGCGATGAAATGACCTATACCACAAAACTTGGTACAAGAACCTATGTGGTAAAATCCATTACAAAGATTGCCGATACGGACTGGTCAAAACTTCAATACACCAGTGACAACCGCCTGACATTGATTACCTGTGTGGAAGATGTGGGCGATCAGCGTCTTTGCGTGCAGGCAGTGCAGAAATAATCTTTTGCTTGCAGTGTAAATGCTTTTCCAATATAAATGATATTGAAAGGAAAACAAAGGGAAGGAGGCGAAATAAATATAGAAAGACTTTGACAGAGTATACGGTTTCCAATTGATTCAAAATGCAGTGAAAAAGAAAAAGGAGCGTGAAAAATATGAAAAAACGATTAGCAGCCATATTGGCAGCCACAATGGTATTAGGTACAGTACCATGTGCTTTCGCTGCTGACCAGATCACAGTTACAGTTGATGGGGAAAAGGTCAATTTTGAGGATCAGCAGCCAGTGAATATTGATGGTCGTATCATGGTTCCAATCAGAGATGTAGCAGAAAAAATGGGCTGGGAAGTGGAATGGTTCACATATTACGGAGATACGGTTGTAGATGGCACATTCCAAATAGAACATTCAGCTATCTTTACAAAGCCGATTGCATCTACTGATAGATATATGGCAGGCTATCACAGCAGTCTGAACATCGAAGATAAAACAAAAACAAAGTCAGTTTGGGGCGCAACACATATTTTGACACAAGGTGAAGATTTACTAGTTTCTGCTCCCGCAAAAGTAATCAATGATCGTACATTAGTAGGAATCAGAGATTTGGCAGATTGTATGTATGCAGATGCTCAGTGGGATGCAGAAACAAAAACCGTTGCAATCAAAACTACTCCAACTGAACAACTGCCACAATACAATGAAATCCTGGCAAATGTTGCTTCGGTGAAGAACCAAGAACAACAGGAAATGCCAGAAACAAAGCCAACTCTTACGATTGAAGAGGAACAGCGTCAAAGAACAGAAAAATATGCAGCAGAACAGAATGCAAAGCGTGATGAATTCGCTGAAGAAGTCATTGACCGTATCAACCAAGAACGTGAAAAGAATGGGTTAAATAAGCTTCAAATGAATGATGCTTTGATGGAAGCAGCAGATGTAAGGGTAAAAGAAATTGTAACAAACTTCTCTCATACACGTCCTGACGGAAGAAAGGCAAAAACAGCCGCAAATGAAGCAGGTTTTGAAGGAAACTATATCGGTGAGAATATCACAGGCTTTGCCAATACACCCAAATGGGCTGTAGATAATTGGACGGAATCAGATGGTCATAGAGAAAATTATCTAAATCCTGAATATACTTATACAGGTGTTGCATACCTGTATGATAAAGACAGCGAATATGGCAGTTACTGGGTACAGATATTTGCAAGGTAACAAATAGAAGTGAATAGAGCAGGCAAAAAAGAGATACAAAAATCAAATTGTATCTCTTTTTTTAATGCCAAAAATCAATAAGGAGGGAACCCAAATGTGTAAAACAAGAAGAATCATTGCTTTTTTGCTGGCGATGCTTATTGCCATTCCAACAATCTCCTTGTCAACGGTTCATGCTGCAGAAGAAGGCAGTGATATCACCAAAATTACTGTTGTTAAAGGCAAGGATATCAATGATATAAAATATGATGGAAGGAATGTATTGCATTCCTCTGCGTGGTGGTATGACGAGGAAGGCAATAAAAATCCAGCATTTTGTGTTGATCCCAATAAGGCTGGTCCTGGAGAATACTTTGCTGGAAAGTATGACTTGAATGTGGCTGGCGCAGAAACAAATGAAAAAATTGCCGCCATCATCAATAACAGCATTCCATATAAAACGTATCAGGAATTAGGTGTAAACAGTGAAGAAGAAGCCTATGCTGCTACAAAGGCAGCCATTTGGTGCGTGATTGGTGTATCACAGTACACAGACCGAGGAAAATGGAATGCACCCGATAAACCACAGGTGACAGCTTTATTTAACAAACTGGTTGATCTAGCATTGAATAATCCTGAACCAGTAAAAGCAGCAGTATACGGTACGATTAAGGTGGATGAAGAACCAGTGGAAGAAGGAAACTACTTTGTACAGCGTTTTCAGGTAAAGGAAACAAGTAATTCTGGAAAGAAAATCACAAAGTATAAGGTCGAATTGACTGGTGATTATCCAGTTGGAACAATCATTACAGGTGAAGATGGCATCGAAAAAACACAGTTCAAAGGTGATGAAACATTTGCGATCCGTATTCCCAAGACTTCTGTCCCTGTTGGTGGCAGTGTGGAAGCAAATGTAAAGATTTCGGCAAATCTGTATTCCAATGTTATCTTGATCGGCAAGCCTTTGAATGGACTGGATGGCAAAGTGCAGGATATGGAAATCGGGATGCCGAATCAGCCCATTACTATTAATGCCAAAATGGTAATTGGTAAGTCTACTGAAACGGATGAATCCGGTGATGGTAAACTAAAAGTCATCAAGCTGGATGCCACAGATAATGCAACCCCTTTGGCAGGTGTAACATTTGATTGTTATAATGCACAGGGGCATTTAATTGATACAGGTACCACAGATGAATCTGGTATTTGGGAACCGAATATTACGGAGTCTGGTACCTATACGGTAGTAGAACGCTCTACCAATAATAGATATCAGTTGACTGAGCCAACCACTTTGGTCATTACGGTAGAGCCGGATCAAACAGCAACGGCAACATTTCGTGATTATCCGCCGCATATTGTGGTGACAGAAAAAGAAGATGCAGAAACAGGTGAACCAATTCCTGGTGTGCAGTATGAAATCATGCAGATCGATGGAAAAGGGGCTTGGAGAGCAACAGGCAAAACCGATGCAGAAGGAAAAATCACATGGGAAGATGTACCAGACGGTACCTATCTTGTAAGAGAAGTATCCACTGTAGAAGGATATATCTTGGATCAGACACCTCAATATGTAACCGTAAGAAATGGACAGGCTGCCGGATTAAAATTTTTGAATAGTAAATTTCCAGGCTTGACTATCATCAAGATCGACCAGCAGACAGGCGAAGTCATTACTGATCCAGCTACTTTCAAAGTAGAACAGGTAGACGGCAGTTACACAACCACAGTCACAACAGAAAATGGTGTTGCTACACTGAAAAATGTACCCGTAGGTACTTATAAAATCACAGAAGTAACTGCACCTGAAGGATACGCATTGGGTGATTGCCCTCAGACCGTATACCTTGGCAAAGACAAGAATGTTCAGGTGGTTATGAAGAACCTGAAGAAACCTGTGCTTACCATCGAAAAGATCGACGGACAGACAGGTGATCCAGTACCAGGCACCAAGTTTGAAATCAAGAAATCCGACGGAACTTTGATCGGTACCGTAACAACAGGTGCAGATGGCAAAGTAACAGTCGGTATGAAAGGTGGCGAACTTGGGTACCTTGATCCCGATGTTTATACCGTAACAGAAGTCTTTGTACCAGAGCCTTATGTGCTGACAGGCGAACATCAGGATATCAGACTGAATGCAGGCGATAGCAAGTCCTTGTTATTTGCAAACCTTGAAATGCCCAGCATCACCGTTGAAAAATACGATGAAGAAACAGGCGAAAAATTGCCAGGTGCTCAGTTTGCTATCTATGAGCAGGCTGATACCGCACGTCCAGTTGTTGAAGGTATGACTGACGAAAACGGTAAATTTACCTCCGGCTATATCAAACCAGGTACTTATGTGGTCAAAGAACTGAATCCACCTCCTGGATATATGTTCTCTGATAAAACAAGCCCTGACAGAGTGATTGTTGCGAAACCTGGCGATGGTGAAATCATCGTGAAGGTAGACAATATCAAATTGCCAGAACTGACAATCAAGAAAATCGACTCTGTGACCAAAGAACCGATTCCAGGTGTTGTGTATGAAGTCAAGGAAGTAGACGATACCAGCGTACAGCCTACAACAGCTACTACCGATGAAAACGGTATGATCGTGATTCCTGGGCTGAAAGCAGGTACTTATGAGATCACAGAAATTTCTACACCGAAACCATACATTCTTAATGACACACCGCAGAGAGTAAAACTCGAAGCAGGAGATCATAAAACATTGATGTTTGAGAACATCAAATACCCCACATTGATCATCGAGAAAACAGACTATACGACCAATAAGGGTATTCCAAACACCACATTCAAGATTGAGCATGAGGAAGACGATGGTGCAATTACAACAGTCGGTACATTCAAGACCGATGAAAATGGCAGAATCAAACTGCCGTATGTAGAACCTGGCTGGTATATCATAACAGAAACCATTCCGGCACAGGGCTACCAAAAACCGACAAACCCTGTAACACGTATTTATTTGAACCCTGGCGATAACTCTTATCTGAAGGATGATAATATCGCAGGTGGCGGCGGTACTGGTGGCATAGGCGGCGGTACAACGACCGACGGTATTGAAATCACAAGTGGGAATGATTACGAAGTGGTAGACGGTATCGTAAACTATCCTCTGAACAGTTTGGTTATCAAGAAAGCAGATGCCAACACAGGGGAAATGCTGGATGGTGCAACCTTTGAAGTATTCCGAATCACGGGTGAAACAAGTGGTCAAAACGGCAAACTGATCTGCACGGCAACAACTGATCATTCCGGTGTTATCGTTATCACTGGATTGGAAGCAGGTGCTTATGCAGTCAGAGAAGCGAAAGCACCAAATAACTACATTATCGCAGAAACAGATATGCAGACAGTCAATATGAAAGCAGACGGAACATCTGTGGTAGAGGTAGTATTCCGAAACTATCCTTATGGATCTCTGCTCATCACAAAAGTGGATGCCTTGACCAATAAACCATTATCCAATGCCACTTTCCAAGTAACAACAGGTGATGGAACGGTGGTTGGAAACAGCAACGGTATGTATACTACAAACAGTGATGGCGAAATCCTGATTCCAAATCTGAAACCAGGCAGTTATGTAGTAACTGAGCGCATTGCACCGGAAGGATATGCCTGCGATACAAAACCGCAGACCATTGAAATTGGTACAGATGGTGCTACATACAAAGTGCATTTCCAGAACCAGCCTATGTGCTCTCTCGTGATTTTGAAGAAAGACGCAGATAACGGTAATCCATTGTCTGGTGCGCAGTTTAAGGTAACAACATCCAAAGGCGATGTCATTGGAAGAAACAATGGCATCTTTACCACAGACAGCAATGGCTCCATTACGATTTCCTACCTCGCTAAGGATAGTTATATCGTAGAAGAAGTAAAGGCACCGGATGGTTATGTGCTGGAGGAACAGTCCAAAACCATCGCGCTGGATTATGGCAAAACTTATACCTTGGAGTTCACCAATAAAAAGATGACATCATTGGTAGTAAAGAAAATTGACGCTGTGACAGGCGAACCATTGCCAGGTGCAAAGTTCTTCGTGGAGAAACAAAACGGGGAACACGTAGGTGAGTACACCACAGATAATACAGGAACAATTCTGCTTCCGACACTTGATCCAGATTGGTATGTGGTAAGAGAAACAAAAGCGCCGGAAGGCTACATCCTAGACGAAACACCAAAAACCGTTGAAGTAAAAACAAACGTGCCAACGGTGGTAACATTTGACAACAAACCGCTTTCAGGAATCAAAATCGTAAAAACAGATTCCGAAACAGGGGAACCGTTGGAAGGTGTATCGTTCTCAGTTTCTAAAATGAATGGTGAGAAAATCGGCACATTCAAAACAGATAAAGAAGGTATGGTCTATATCTCTGATTTGGAAGATGGCTACTACACTGTAACAGAAACAGAAGGATTGGAAGGCTATCACTGGGACAAAGAACCGAAAACGGTAGAAGTCAAATCCGGCAAACAAACCATTTTGGAAGTGGAAAATCAGCCATATTCCGGTTTGGTCATTGAGAAAACCAACAGCAGGACCGGCGATCCTATTGAGGGCGTAGAATTCCTCGTGACAAAATTCAACGGCGAGCAGATCGGATACTATGAAACAGATGAATCCGGCTTGATTGTTATTGAAGGATTGGAAGAAGGCACATACTTGGTAAAGGAAACAAAAGAAGCCAAAGGCTACAAACTTGACAGCGAAGCAAAAGAAGTGGAAATCAAAGACGGCAAGAGAACAACATTAAAAGTGGAAAATGATCCAATGTCTTCTGTATTGATCCATAAAATCGACTCTGTCACAGGAGAAGGCATTCCAGGAGTGAAATTCCTGTTATATGACAGTGACAATGAACCAATCGGTCAGTTTGAAACAGATGACGAAGGCTATATCTGGATCAGAAAAGAATTGCCGGAAGGTAAGTACAAACTCAGAGAATTAGAGCCTGCAGAAGGCTATATCTCTGACAACAGCGAGAAAACATTCTATGTGCAGAAAGGCAGAACAACAGAAATCGAGTGGGAGAATACACCGGAAGTCGGTCAGATCGTTATTACAAAACGTTCTTCTGAGTTCAATGAACTGACAGGTCTTCCTGCCGGTTCTCCATTGTCTGGTGCAGTATTTGAAATCTATAATACCACAGGAAATTTGGTAGACAAGATTTCTTCCGGCAGCAATGGTGTTGCGGCATCAAAAGGTTTGCCTGTAGGTGTCTACACCATCAAAGAAGTATCTGCACCAAGATATTACGCTTTGAATGATAAAACACTTTTGGCAGAAATCAGGCACAACGGTGATATCGTCAGATTTGAAGTGCTGAACAGCAGCATTTCTTTGAACCTGACCGTTCAGAAAAAAGGACCAAATGCCGCATCTCCTGGACAGACCATCCAGTATGACATTTATGAAGTGCAAAACGGTTCCACCGGCACTTTGGAAAACTTCTATATTCATGACAGGATTCCAACAGATGCCACAAGAGCGTTGAAGATTGTTACAGGCACATATTCCGAAAGAATGTATTATAAGATCACTTATAAAACAAACTACAGGGATTATCGTGTGCTTGCGGAAAATCTTTTGACAAAGAATAGTTATGAATACAGTCTCCATCCAAATGTACTTGGCTTGGCAAATGGAGAATATGTCACAGACGTGCGTCTGGAATTCCCGAAGGCAAGCCCTGGCTTCAAGATGCTTGAAAATATGTCTGTATTCTGTCAGGTAATGCCGAATATGCCGAAAGATTACCGTATCGTCAATAGAGCAGATGTAGGCGGAAGATACGGCAACGAATGGGAAAGCGCAAAGACCAGCTGGAACACAACGGTGTGGACTGTGAATACACCGCCAGTAACGCTTCCCAAAACAGGTTATTAAAAATATGATTTCTGGGGCAGTCGGAAGACTGCCCCTTTTCTACGAAAGGAGAGAAGAACAATGGCAGTAAGATGGAAAAGAGTATTTTTGCTGACAGTGGTTGTGCTTATGGCAGTGATTATATTTGCACCGCCAGTATTTGCGGCACCAGATAGTGGTCAGGTTTCCACAGCCATTGAAAGCACTTGGAAAACAGCAGCAACACAGATTAAAACCGTAACCAATAACGTTATCTTTCCAGTGGTGGATTGTGTGCTGGCGATCCTGCTTTTTGTCAAATTAGCTATGGCTTACTTTGATTACAAAAAACATGGCGAATTTGATTTTGCACCAGTGGCAATCTTGTTCTTTGGTCTGGTGTTTGCCATTACAGCACCGACTTATATCTGGAATATTCTTGGAATTTGAAAAAGAAAGGAGCTGAAATTATGGGATGCTGGGGTGTAAAAGCATTTGAATCAGATGAAGGTCTGGATGCCTTGGAATGGATCAGAAACCATATTCCGGAAGACGGCTGTCTGCGCTTAAAGGAATTGTTGGAACAGCTGAAATTAGACGAATGGTGCAGACCGCCTGCCGCGGAAAACGGAGAGTCCCACAGCAGTACAATGCTGATTGCGGAACTGATGGAAAGCTTTCAAAATGGTACTATAGAAGAATGGGAGTATCTCCCGAATAACCCCTTTGAAAAAGTGGTTTCGTTTCTTGTGGAAAAGGAATCCGTTAAAGAGATGTGCGAGTATCTTTCCAAAACATTGGAATCCGCAAGAAAAAATACGCAGGACAATCAATGGAACGGGTGGTTTGAAGAAACCAACTGGAACAAATGGCAGGAACATATGGAAAGCCTGATTGAAACTATGCGTAAAATTTTGGAGCAAGACGGAGAGGTGCTGGACTTGATACCACAGACAAAACAAGAGATTTCAGAGGAACACATAGAAGGTGGTATGAACATGGAATAACAGAAAGCGAAGGTGATGAAAAATATGTTTGGCTTGGACTTTGCCGTAGACGGTGTGCTGGATCAGTTCTGTGACTGGATCTACGGCAAACTGATCACATTCTTCGGTGAGTTTTTCAGTATGATCAATATGATGGGGGCGGAACTTTTTGAGCTGGATTGGATCAAAGCAATCCTGCTCTTTTTTTATTATTTCGCCTGGGCGTTGTATATCGTTGGTATTGTAGTGGCTGTGTTTGACACAGCCATTGATGCACGGAGAGGAAAAGGAAGTTTTCAGGACTTGGCGTTAAATATCATCAAAGGTTTTTTCGCCGTCAGCCTGTTTACTGTAGTACCTATCGACCTTTATGTCTTCTGCATTAATCTGTCAAATGAACTGATTGGTGCCATTGCTGGTATGTCGGATTCACCAGGAAAACTTGGTGCCATTGCCACTATGGTGCTGGGCAGCTTTGAAACGCCTGGTGCCAATGTGGTGGTGTCTATCGTGTTTGTCATACTGATTGGATATGCGGTCATCAAAGTGTTTTTCGCAAACTTAAAACGAGGCGGTATCCTTCTTGTCATGATGGCAACTGGCAGTCTTTATCTGTTCAGTGTACCAAGAGGATACAGCGACGGATTCGTGTCTTGGTGCAAACAGGTAGCTGCTCTCTGCCTGACAGCGTTTTTACAGACCATTGTACTGGTTGCAGGGCTAGTTACTTATAACGCAAATATGCTGCTTGGCATCGGATTGATGCTTTCCAGCACAGAGGTACCGAGAATAGCACAGAACTTTGGATTGGATACCAGTATGCGTTTCAACGCAATGAGTACGGTATATTCCGTAAATTCCGTAGTCAATATGGCACGTAATGTAGGAAGAATCGCAAGCAGATGACCTGAAAAATTATTATAAAGGAGTGAGTTCTATGAAGTGGGTAGATAATGGGAGAAGAATGGCGGAAAGAGCAAAAGAACTGTTCCCACCAGGTACCAGAATTCAGCTGATCCACATGGATGATCCATATAATCCGATACCTGACGGAACAAGAGGAACGGTCAAGTTCGTGGATGATATGGGGACCGTATTTCCAGATTGGGATAACGGCAGAGGTCTTGGTGTGGTATACGGTGAGGACAGTTTCCGAAAGCTCACACCAGAAGAATTGTTGGAAGAACAGCAGAAAGAAGACATAAATCAAGACACAGATATGGGTATGAACATGGGAATGTAAGGGAGGTTTTTGAAATGAAACTGGTATATATCTGTTCTCCATTAAGAGGAGAACCGGAAAAAAACATAGCAAAGGCGAACGAATACGCCAGAGAAGAAGCAATGAAAGGCAACTGTGCCATCGCACCACATTGTGTTTTCACACAGTTTTTGAACGATGAAGTGCCAGATGAACGCTGGCTCGGGCAGGAAATGGGGAAAGCACTTCTTTGCAGGTGTGATGAACTTTTGGTTTGCGGCAGCATCATTTCGGAAGGAATGCGTGAGGAAATCAAAATTGCCTATGAGAACGGCATTACTGTTTTAGGCAGAGATTTGTCCATTGCGGATATCGAAGATGCGGTGTTTGGAGAAACAGAACAGTGCTGTGAGATGGTATAAAAGGCAGGTGAGAAGCAATGTATATCTACCCAGAAAACCTGAAAGGCAAAAGCACCATGTTCCTTTGGACATTGCGAGATATGCTGATTATCATCATAGGTGCAGTCCTGTCAGCTGTCTTTGCGGCAGCTTTGGACTGGATTGTGCCTGGTGTTCTTATTGGCGTGTTCGCCTTTTTGACACTGCGTATTGATAACGAACTGAATATCTCGGACTACATCCGCTTTGCCTTTCGATTTTTTGTGACAACACAACAGATTTTTTATTGGAGGTTTGCCGATGACAAGAATGAGAATTGGAAAGAAGAAATCTACCAGAGAAGAAATAGGCGCCAGAAATATTGACGGGGTTGGCGTGGAAACATACGGCAATGAGTATCTGGTTTACTTTCTGGTACAGCCGGATAACATTGCGGTACTATCAGAAACAGCAGTAAAAACAAAAATCATAGCGATGTCCAGTGTCATCAAAGGACTGGACTCCATTGAGTTTTCCTGCATCAATTCCAGAGAAAACTTCGACCAGAACAAAATGTTTTACAAAGAGCGTCTGGAGGAAGAAGAAAGCCCCAAGGTACGAGAAATATTGGAAAAAGACCTGATCCATCTGGACAGAGTACAGATACAGACGGCTTCCGCAAGGGAGTTTTTGTTTATCCTCCGCTTTCGCAACTATAATCCAGAAACAAATGAAGTACAGACAGGCATCAGCAGAATGACGAAGCTGTTGAAGGATGCAGGATTTTCCTACTGTCAGGCAAGTAAGGAGGACATCAAAAGGCTCTATGCCGTTTATTTCGTACAGAATATCACGCAAGTTTATTTCGATGATTATGACGGCGAGAGATTTGTAAAGGAGGATGAATACCGTTGAAAATCAGCAGAACAAAGAAAACAAAAGCCTATATTCCCAAAACGGAAGAAGAAAAAGAGCAGGTCAGGATCAAAGAGTTTTTGGATATGTGCGCGCCTTCTGTGCTGAAGTTCTACCCTGATTACTATATCTGCGGCAGCAGTTTCAGAAGCACATGGGTGGTGCGTGAATATCCAACGGACACAGAAGAACAGGCATTGCTCAGGCATTTGGGTGACCGTTCCGGCGTTACATTAAGAGTTTATACCAGACACGTTACACCAGCGGAGGAAAGAAAAATCATTTCCAACGCAGCCAGCAGGAACAGAATGAACCGTTCTTCTGGCAACATCCAAAAGGAGATTATTGCAGAGTCAAACTTAAACGATGTCATGAACTTAATCGCACAGATGCACAGGGACAGAGAACCATTGGTACACTGTGCTGTATTCATTGAAATATCAACGCCCACACTGGAGAAGCTGAAAGAAATGCAGGCAGAAGTGGAGGCGGAGCTGACACGCTCTAAGATATCTGTAGATAAATTATTTCTAAGACAGAAAGAAGGCTTCGAGAGTACACAGCCATGCGGAAACAATGCTTTCCATGAGCAGTTCGAAAGAGTCATACCAGCAAGTAGTGCTGCCAATCTCTATCCATTCAACTATTCAGGAAAAGCCGATCCGCAAGGCTTTTATATCGGACATGACAAATATGGAAGCAACCTTTTCATTGATTTTCAAAGAAGAACAGATGACAAGACAAATGCCAACATACTAATACTTGGCAACAGCGGACAGGGCAAAAGCTATCTCATGAAACTGCTCCTTTGCAACATGAGAGAAAGTGGAATGGATATCGTCTGCCTTGATCCTGAACTTGAGTACAAAGATTTGGCAGTCAATATGGATGGCTGTTATATCGACTTGATGGAGGGAGAGTACATCATCAACATACTGGAACCAAAACGCTGGGAGGAAGACAGCGGTTCCGTACTGCCAAGGCATATTTCATTCCTTCGTGATTTTTTTCGTGCCTATAAAGACTTTACCAGTGCGGAGATTGATGTTCTAGAAATCTTTCTGGAGAAATTATATGAAAGCAAAGGTATTAAAGAAGATACTGACTTTTCAGGATTAAAACACACAGACTACCCAGTACTGTCAGATTTATATCATCTGGCAGAACAGGAACTGAACCAATATGAAGAAAGGAAGGGGAATATCTATACCAGAGAAACGGTCAGGGATTTATGCTTGAAATTAAAATCGATCTGTATTGGTGCTGACAGCAAGTTTTTTAACGGACACACCAACATCACAAGCAATCGATTTATCTGTTTTGGCACAAAGGGCATTACAGATGCGGATACGGCAATACGAAACGCAATGCTGTTCAATGTCCTTTCTTTTATGTCTGATGCCCTGCTGTCCAAAGGGAATACGGCAGCATTTATTGATGAGCTGTACCTGTTTTTGACTAACATGACTGCCATCGAATACATCCGAAACGCCATGAAGCGTGTGCGTAAAAAAGGCAGTGCAGTTATTATTGCCAGCCAGAATATCGAAGACTTCAACAGAGCTGATGTGAGAGAAATGACAAAACCCATGTTTGCCATTCCAACACATCAGTTTTTGTTTAACCCAGGGAATATCTCCAAGAAGGAATATATGGAAATGCTCAGGCTGGATGATTGTCTGTTCGACCTGATCAGCAGTCCTTTAAGAGGTGTCTGTGTGTTTCGTCATGGCTCAGAAGTTTACCATCTGGTGGTAAAAGCACCGCAGTATAAAGAGGATTTGTTTGGCAGTGCTGGAGGTAAGTAAATGAAAGGGAGTGGTAAATATGATGATAGATGCAAGAGATGAAGACTTTAAATTGGCAGAAATTGATAATGTGGTGGTGATTTTTACCAATGCACGTATTGATCGAGATACGGTGCCTTTTGATTTATACTGCTATGATGTCAGAGAGTCAGAGTGCTTTAGTGGCGATCCAGTTACGCTGGAGAAGGTTGTTTCCATAAATCACTGGGGTACCATTTTATCAAAAAAACCGTTTCCTTTGGAAGATGATGCATACTATCCGTTGAAAGACGGCATCAATTATCTGGAAGAAACCTGTACGATGGATGAGTTTATGGAAATGAATCCAGAAGACGAAATGGATGTTATGTCTTAAGAAATAAAAGAAGGTGAGGCAAATGGCAAGTCCTATGGCAGTTGCCGTTATGACGAAGAAAGCGTTGGAGCTGGCAGAAGACAAACGAGTGCGGACACTGCTGGCAAGTATTGTGGCAGGTATTGTAATCGTGATGCTGATACCGCTGCTGGTTATGGTTTCTATCTTCAATACACAAGCAGGATTCAGTCAGGAGGTTGCAAGAATCGTATTCGATGGAGGACCTATTCCAACGGATATCGATGCGGAACTTTCCAAAGCTATGGAAGAAATGATTGATGCCTTTGAGGAATTGAATCAGACGATAGAATCATTGGAAGAAGATGGATTTGACGATATCAAAGTCAAGTCTTTTTTTTATATCCTCTATTTTACAAAGGATCTGACAGATTTTGATGAGGAATTCTATGTGGGCTTTGTGGATTGTTTTGTGGGTGAAAAAGAAGAGGACGAGATTTATGAGGAACTGGAAGACTACCTTTCCTATGAGTTTACGGAAACAGAAAAGGTGGAAATCCGAAATCTATATCTCTTTATCAAGTATGGATACTCTGCGACAGACAAAATCACAGGCATTCCTGGGGAAGCATTCAACGATGCCACATTCGCACAGTTGATGCAGGAAGCCACGAAATATATCGGCTTTCCTTACCAATGGGGCGGAAGTACACCGGAAACCAGTTTCGATTGTTCCGGTTTTGTATGTTGGGTATATACCCATTCTGGAGTCCATAACCTGCCCAGAACAACCGCACAGCAGATTTATAACCAGTGTACACCGGTGTCAAAAGACGAGGTGAAACCAGGAGATTTGGTGTTTTTTACAGGAACATATCAGAGCAGCAACCCCGTAACCCATATTGGAATCTATGTTGGGGACAATCAAATGTTGCATTGCGGCGATCCCATCGGCTATGCAAACTTGGGGAATTCCTATTGGGTGAAGCATTTTTATGGGTTTGGCAGATTGTAAAGGAGTGTGAAAAATATGATGAAAGAAATTACGGTAGGAGAATTGAAAAAAATGACGGATAAAGAAGGATTGATTCTTCAAGGCTGTGGCGGAGATTTAAAAGAGTGGGAAGATGGTGTCAATGAACTGTTGACAGAGTCAGGTATTTTGCTGGAAGGAGATACATTCAAAAATGTTTATGTTTTTGAAAACGAAGGATTAACAAATTTGTTGTTTGATATGGACGATGTCAAGTTGGATGTAGGAAAGCTTGCCATGTGGAGAATCAATACCCACCAGCAGTTTGGCGGTACATGGCTCAGTGATTACCTCGCAAATAAATTTGAAATGGGAGAAGAATTAAAATCTTCTATGGAGCCGGAACTTTAAGAAAAGGGGTGAAACAGTATGAATCAAGAAAGAAAACCACATTTTGAAAGTTTGATGGCAAAGCTGGAAAACTTCCGTGAAGAAGAAATCCGAGTGCTGCAGGGATATCTGGAGCCGGTTTTGGAGGTAAGAGAAAAAATATTATCTTCGTTTTCCAATGAAAAAGCAAGCAGCAGATTCTCTGTTGGAGAGATTTCGGATGAGCTTATGTATGTGAATTTGTTGGAAGATCTGCTTCAGACAGATGAGAGGATATCTGAATGCCGAATGGATTTTGATGCCTGTGATATGATCCTCTATCATAAGCAACCAGAACATTCCTATGACAGCATGAAAACAACAGAGCAAAAATATGAAGGCGTAGCAGCCATGAATCTGTTTTATCGCGAGCTAGGAGATGCGATGTTTTACTATAACCCTGATGAGCCAAACAAAGGCTGTGTGGTAATCGAGAAAATCATTTCTCTTAGTGACGAGGACTTCTGGTTCTTTGGAGAAAACATCAAGCAGGAGGCTTCCTTCATTACGGATAACGAAGAACTGCAGTATTTTGATCAGCAGATGACTTTGCACTGCCTGTTTATCCAAAAAGAGGATGCGGAGTTTGGTGTTTTGATCAGCCATGACCAAAAAAGTGGTGAAGTTTATTCCGGCTATCTGCCGAACTTGGATCAGTTTCAGGAGATTGGGTGTGAGATTTCAGAAAAAGAAGACTATGTGGAACCACAGATGTGACCGCAAAAGGAGGTGAGTATCATGAAACTTTCTGCGATACAGGTTAAGTTTGAAACCAGCAAGTACTTGGCACTAAAGCGATATGCGGCAAAAAAGGAAGTATCTTTGGAGCAGGAACTGGAAGAAACACTGAACAGACTGTATCGAAAACTGGTGCCGCCAGATGTCCGAGAGTATATTGAAGAAGGTGAGAAAATGGAAAAAGTAAGTAAACCAAAAGCGAAAAATGAGGAAAAAGAGTCAGGGGAAGAACAGAATCAAGCAGAACAGCCGCAGGATATCCAATCCGTTTAATGGCAAGAGAGCAGATGGTATCATCTGCTCTCTTTTGCCAATATGGACATGATGTAAATGGCTGTGATATAATAAGGAAAATTTTAAGAATGGAGAGTGTTTTTATGATGAATACAAATAAAAAGGATATTGTAAAAATGGAAGGAGGAAAGGTGCAGTAAGTATTTTATACCTCCTTCCTTTGAAATAATAGGAATATATAATATGGAGGATAATGAATTGAAACAATTACAAAAATATGGTGCTACAGAACGTTTTTATACAGAATCAAAATTATATCCCGATTATCAATTAGCAAGAGTAATCGCGCAGTATCGCGGGAAATATAAAGTGATTACTGATCAACAAGAATTTTTTGCAGAAATTTCTGGAAAATTTCGATATACAACAGAAGAACTGGTTCAATTTCCAACAGTTGGAGATTTTGTTATGGTGACGGTGGAAAAAGAATTTGCATCCATCCACCAGGTTTTAACAAGAAAAAGTTTGTTTTTGCGGAAAGCTGTTGGAGTATCCAATCAATCACAGACGGTTGCTGCCAATATAGATACTGTTTTTTTGTGTATGTCCCTAAACAAAAATTTCAATTTGAATCGTATGGAACGATATTTATCTATTGCATGGGACAGTGGTGCTACACCAGTTATCGTATTGACAAAATCAGATTTGTGTGAAGATTTGTCAGAGAGGATTTCTCAGATAGAAAGCATTTCATGTTTTTCTGATATCATAGTAACATCTATGTTTGAGGATGACATATCTGCAAAATTTTTATCTTATTTTTCCAAAAATCAAACCTGTGCTTTTATTGGCTCCTCCGGTGTAGGCAAATCAACATTAATCAACCGTTTACTAGGTGTAAATACAATAGCAACACAAGAAATTGCTAAAGGAGATAAGGGACGCCATACGACTACAGGACGTGAGATGTTTTTATGTCCCCTTGGTGGAGTAGTGATTGATACACCAGGCATGAGAGAAATGGGTGCAGACAGTACAGACCTTTCAAAAACATTTTCAGAACTTGAATCATTGGCATACCAATGTAAATTTCGCAACTGTACGCATACCAATGAACCAGGTTGTGCAGTTCTAGCAGCAATAGAACGCGGTGAATTAGATATAAGACGGCTGGAGAATTACCGAAAACTACAACATGAAAGCAGCTATGATGGATTAAACAGCAAAGAAATTGAAATTAAGAAATGTGAGCGCATGTTTAAAGATGTTGGTGGTATGAAGAATGTCAGACGCTATGCCAAAGAGCAGCGTAAAAGAAAATGAGGTGGGATATATGAATATTGTTGTTCGAAATGAAGAAACAAAAGACTACCGCAGAACAGAAGAAGTTGCACGAGAAGCATTTTGGAATTTATATTTTCCAGGCGCAGCAGAGCATTATGTGGTGCATCAAATGCGTTCTCATACTGACTTTATCCCAGAACTTGCTTTTGTCATTGAGGTGGATGGCATTGTTGAAGGTGCTATATTTTACACACATTCTAAAATTGTAACGGAGCAAGGAGAATTTCCAACCATAAGTTTTGGACCTGTTTTTATTTCTCCGAAATATCATAGACAAGGTTTAGGAAGAAATTTAATTACACATTCTATTCAAAAGGCTAAAGAAATGGGATATTCTGCAATCTTAATACTGGGATACCCATATCATTATGAACCATATGGTTTTTGTGGCGGAAAAAAATTTGGTATCGCAATGGCAGATGGACATTTTTATAAAGGTCTTTTGGTATTACCGTTAAAAGAAAACGCCTTGCATGGAAAAAGTGGATATGTTGTATTCTCAGATGCACTAGAAGCGGAAGAAAAGGATATTCTGAATTTTGATGCTACTTTTCCGCAAAAAGAAAAGAAAGTATTACCTTGCCAACAAGAGTATGAAACTGCTTGTGCTATGTTAGATGAATAAATGGATATAGAAATTTTATGATTTCAACGAAGCGACTGAGTGATCAGTCGCTTTTGTTATGGATAAAATGTGTTATAAATAAGCGAAAGACCTCCTGATCCGTTTCCAAATCCCGTGACAGAAAGCGTTTCGTGATTTCAATGACGATACCTTGGCGAAATAGCTGCATCAAAGAACAATGAAGAAAACAATTTATTAGTTGCTGCTGAAACTTTTCCCAAGCACTTTTTCCCAGATATTCTATGAGTTTTTCTTCTGTTTGCCTGAAATCGACTAGGTCAACAGATAGATGATAAGAATGCATATATTCATGATAAAACTCTTTCAGTGCTTGTTCTAATAAGGAATCTGCCAGTGCAGTCCAGCAAAGTTCCATTTCAGTGGAAGTCTCCTGACAATCAAACCTGGGTATGGAACTGTCGTTATTTTCTAAATCATCCTGTATTTTCTTTTGTAAATCTGAAATGGATTGATCAATTTCATCTTCCAAAGCACAGAAATCCATTTCCACAATCAAGCGAAAAAACATGGATAGATAATGATTGAGTAGATAACTTTTCTGTCCAAGGAGCTGATGAAATTCTTTTGCGGTACGAAAAATATCTGAGAACGCTGATGTGTTTTCAGATTGGTACGAAAGAAAATATTGAAAAATATCCATAAATAAAAACCACCTGTTCACCAAAGTCGGCAAAGCCGTTTGTGGTATATAAATTCTGTTGACGAAAGGTGTCAAGTAAAAAGCAGTATATTTCTTGACTGACACAGAACTTATGGGTATGATTCTAAAAAAGCCAGAGGTGAGGATAGTGGAATTTACATTGATGCATAGAGAAATCAAAGTCGTAGATATAGAAATGGACTCGTTTTATCACATCAAAAGCATAAAAAATATATACGCAGCAGCACATATGCCAGTAGGAACGATGCAAAAACAAGACGCAGATCAGCAGGCTCTGGCAAAGTGGTGGAGCAGACGAACCATACCAAAAGGTCGAACAAGACTGCAGGAGGTCTTGGATATAAGAAATATTCTTACATCAAAAGAATTGCTCAAAGACAGTTTTGGGTTAAGTTTATCAGATCAATATTGGTTGAAACCAAAAGATTCCTCTTTGTCATGGGAGCAAATCCAGTTTTTTGACAACGATTTCTCGGAACAGTTTGGAGAAATGATGCTGGGAAATTTGGAAATTACAGAATGCTTTGACACCATGACACCAGATGTTGTGCTGGAAGGTCGGTTGGAAAAGGCATGGAAAATCAGAGATGGAAAACGAGTTTTAATAAAAGGCGGAAGTAATCCATACCAGCAGGAACCTTTATGTGAAGTGATTGCTTCTGGGATTGCGGAAAGGTTGTGCATCCCACATACGAAGTATACATTGCTGTGGGAGCATGAAAAACCGTTTTCTGTCTGCCAGGATTTCATTACTTCTGAAACGGAATTGGTATCGGCTTACCATATCATGTAGAGCAGAAAGAAGCCAAAGGATCTCTCGGACTATGAATTTTATCTGAATTGTGCGGAACAACTTGGCGTAAAAAACATAAGAGAGCAGACAGAAAAAATGATTGTTTTGGATTTTCTGATCGGAAATACGGACAGGCATTTCAATAAATTTGGCTTGATTCGGAATGCAGTTACATTGGAATGGATTGGTGTTGCACCTATATTTGACTGTGGAACATCACTGTGGTATAACACACAGGAACGTCTGATCAAACCGCTTTCTCCCAATCTACCAGCCAAGCCTTTCAAGAAAACCCATAGAGAACAGATTAAACTGGTAAAAGATTTTTCATGGTTAGACATGAAAAAGTTAAAAGGTATGGAAGAAGAAATGGAAGAAATCCTATCTCAGTCACCTTACATCAGCAGAGAACGCAGGGCAGTTTTATGCGATGCGTTCTGACAAAGAGCAGAACTGCTGGGAGAGATTGCAAACGAACACACGATAAAAGAGGATATTTCACAAGAAAATGATATGATTTTCTAATCCAGAACAATAGAATAAGCAAAACAAAGAAAAGGCGAGCCAAAAGGTTAGCCTTTTTTTGCGCCCTGTTTGCCCTTGTGTGCCGCTTTGCGGAGCAAGTGGAGTAGTTGCAGGGCAAGGCAGTTTGGAGCGAATTTGCCCCGATTTTGGGCGAAGGGAAAAAGAGGGTATTGGAAATTAATATCTGTAAAAGGGAACTTTGACAGATGCGAAAAATGTTTGCAGGTTAAATACCGGCTCAGAACAGCCGGTAAAATCCCTCAAATCCCCGCAGTGCGGGGATTTTTTGCAGACGCTGGTCAAAAGCGGACGGCACTGGTTTGTGGCTATGAAAACAAAAAATAGGAAGATTCCCTTAGAAAAAAGGCGATTTTGCACAGGTGCTGGTACCAGCTCAGTGCCAAAGTTTACGAAAGGAGACCAGCTATGAAAAGTCAAGTATAAATTAGGTGGAAATTTCAATTCCGTGTTTCGCAGAAAGAAGGGTAACTTTAACAAAGCTCCCTAAAAGCCCTTTTTCAAAATCTATCGATTATGGTATACAGACCTCTTATTCGAGGTTGAATGCTACTTCGTCAGTGAGCATCTTCCAGATGACTCTGACAAGTTTGCCAGCACAGTGCCCAAGGGCATTGTAATGAGTCCGGCCTTCCGCTCTCTTGGCATCATAATAAGCTTTGAAAGTAGCATTGTTTTTTACGACATTGTGAGCTGCATTCATGAGGGCATAGCGTAGCACTTTAGATCCTCTTTTGGACATCCTGGTTCTGTGAGCCTGGAAGTTTCCAGACTGATAAACGGTCGGATCCAGTCCAGCAAATGCAAGCAGTTTCTTTGGATTAGAGAATCGGTGTATATCACCAATCTCACCAAGAATCATTCCGCCATTCACGACACCAATTCCGGGAATGGTCATAATTACAGAGTGCAGGCAGGTGACAAGATTTGCCATTTCAAGCTCTGTAGAAAAAGTTGGCTATCCAGTAACTCGATCTGTTCAATGGTATGAGTTATTTGAATAGATAGAGAACTGTCATTGACACCGACAGACTTCTGTGCGAGAACTCTTAATTCTCTGGCTTTATCCTTACCGAAATGGCCGTGGGAAGCAACTTCGAGGGTGTGAGCAAGATGGGTCAAATGCATAGAAGCAATAGCGTTGGGTGTCGGAGCCTCCTTAAGGACGGCATAGACAGAGTTTTGATGCAAGCCAGACTTAAAGAAGTATTGTAGTTCCGGGAATGCCTGGTCTACATAGGAAGTCAGCTGAATTTTTAAGCGTGTACGCTGCTTCACAAGTTTCTGGCGGAATCTACCGAGCTCTTTGAGCTCAATGTAATCCAGATCCTCTAAGGCCATAAACCGAAGGAATCCTGCATCATAAGGGTTTTAGCAATCACAAACGTGTCGACTTTATCAGTCTTCGTTTTGCGTACATTATTTTACGCATGAACGAAGTCTGGATAGGGTTGAGAACACACACTTTAAAGCCCTTGCTGATGAGAAAACGAACAAGGTTGTCACCGTAGTGTGCCGTTGATTCAAGACCTATGATGATACTGTTCTGGTCAAGTGGTGCCAGATGAGAAAGCAGTAGATAGAAGCCATCATAGTTATTAGAAAATTTGAACGGCTCGATGAGTATTTCGCCGTCGGAAGAAATCGCGGCGGCGAAATGGTTGAGTTTGGCAATATCAATGCCTACGTAAATCATGAGGTTGTACCTCCCTTTCATAAAGTCTGATACCGTGATATCCACCAGCAGTTATCATCGTAGACTTGATTGAAATAAGTACTCAGAGCAAACGCTCCGGCAACATCCAGCTAATAAACAATTCAGATAAAAGAGATGGCAATACACTCCTGTCGAGTAGTCGAGGCTACAAAAAAACATCAAAAGTCACAGTATCTGAATGTATTAAACCACGAAACAGAAAAAGAAAGGAAGTATGTTGTGTTTGCTTCTAACAACATCATACAAGAATAAAATGAGCGAGGAATATAAAAAACAAAGATACAGCGTATGGCTTTCCAAAGATGCAGTTCAAAAAAGCGATGCTGCGGTTGTAATGGAAGGTTTGACAAATCGCAGTGACTTTATTGAAAAAGCAATTCATTTTTATTCCGGATATCTTTATCAGGAAAAACACATGGATTTTTTATCTGATGTGATGATGGAAACTGTATCTGGCATTATGAAAACTTCCGAAAACAGACTGTCAAAGATGCTTTTCAAAATCGCAGTGGAGATGGCAAAGCTGGAAAGTATGCTTGCCGCTATCAATGACATGGATGAGGCAACCATGCGAAGACTTCATATCCATTGCGTCAATGAAGTAAAAAAGATAAACGGAATTCTCACTATGGAAGAAGCTGTGAGGTATCAAAGGAGTGATGAAGAGTGAGATACAAGTTTTATAGTCCTGTGCAGGGCATTATAGATTATGACTTCAACAAAGATATGGAATACGATGCTTATTTTGATGAGTATTGCATTGAAGACTTAGAAAAAAAGGATTTTGATTATTTGACAGGAGAAGACATTACAGTTTATGAGGAATACATCAATCAAATGATTGAAAAAGATTTGAAAAAAGAATTAGATGAAGGCATGGGACTGATGCAGTACTTTAATTATGGAAGCAGAGAAAACTACAAAGAATTGTTAGAAAAAGTAAAGTCAGCCTATCCAAGAATTGAAACTGTAAGAAATAAGGCATACGGTGTTATGGTCTGCGATATACAAAAGCCGCTTAATGAGAAGGAAATAGAAATACTAAAAGATTATTTTGCCGGGCAGTATAGTGACGGCTGGGGTGAGGGCTTTGCTCAGAGAGGAATTGAAACACTGTGCGGTGTATTGTATTTAGATTTTTATTCAGATGACTTCTATATTGAAACAGAAGACGAGTTGAAAAATAGTTTGGAATCGAAACAAGACAATGAGATGCAATTTGAAATGTAGGTGATGATATGCCAAGATTTATTTTATCGCTAAGATATTTGAAAATGAAAAAACCATCACAAGTAAAAAACTATGTAAAGTATGTTGCGACAAGACCAAACGCAGAAAAGTTTGAGGTGAATCAGTCACAAAGAGAAGCCACTGAACACCAGAAGAGATGGATTGAAAAAGAACTAAAAGCAAATAAAGAATTGAGAGAAAGCTGCGAACAAGAGTATGAAGACTACTTGCAAAATCCAACAAGAGAAAACGCTATGGAACTGATCAATAAAATTGCCGAAGAAGGTTTGGCAAGGGAAGACAGCATGGAAAACTATGTTGGCTACCTTGCCAAAAGACCAAGAGCAGAACGAGGAAAACAGGGACACGCACTGTGGAATGGATCAGATAAAGAAATTGATCTGAATCAGGTGGCAAAAGAAGCTGCGGAACATAACGGCAACATCTGGACATTTGTTTTGTCATTGAAACGAGAGGATGCAGTTCGTCTTGGATATGATAATGGCAATATGTGGCGAGAACTGGTACGAGGCAAAGCACCAGAGATTGCAAAGGCAATGGGAATCCCTGTAGAGCATTTTGTGTGGTATGGAGCTTTTCATAATGAGGGGCATCATCCTCATATCCATCTGATGTGCTATTCTAAAAAGCCCAAAGAAGGTTATCTTGGATCAAAAAACCTTATGAAACTAAAAAGTTCCTTTGCCAACGAGATATTCCATGATGAGCTGTATTACATCTATGAGCAGAAAGATGAAGTCAGGGACGAGCTGAAAAATTACTTTAACAGGAAACTGAAACAGGCAATGACAATGGAATATACAGATCATCCAAAAGTGGAAGCTTTGCTTTGGGAGTTATCTCAAAAACTGAAAACAGCAAAACACAAAAAGGTTTATGGAAGGCTGGAGAAAGAAAATAAAATACTGGTAGACGAGATCGTCAAAGAAATCAGCAAGGACAAAAAGATTTCACAAGCCTATGAAAGCTGGCTGGGATTGAAAGACGATATCCTTTCTACATATCAGAATCAGGAGCGAGCCAGAAGAACCCTTGCGGAAGAACCAGAGTTCCGCAATATCAAAAACATGGTTTTGAAATCTGCATTGATACTGTTGGAAATGAATGAAGTCATAGCAGCAGAACCAGAAGAACGAAATCATGAAATAGTAAATCCTCAAGAAAGCTGGCAAGAACGAACAAAAAAGTATCATCAAATGCAGGCGCAAAAACAGTTCCTGCTTCTGATGAAACACATCAGCCATATGATTGAAGAGGATTATGACAGAAAGAAACAACAGATTCATGTAGATAAGAAGCTGATGCGTAAGATCATGGAAAAGAAAGAAGCCCATGGACAGAAAATGTAAGGAGGGAAGCGTATGAGATGGAAAAAATATGGTGTTGAGATGGATATGACAGGGATTACAAGGAAAGCTGTGGCAGAGATTTTAGCGGAACAGTTTGATACAAAAGTCGTTTTCTGTCTGTCGGACAATGGATATAACGTTCCGGATCAAAATCAAAGGCTGTGGCGTATTCTTCCCTCTGACAGCATCAAGGCAGAAAAATATAACGGAGAAAAAGTGGTGGGAGCAAACTATATGTACCAAGTGAAACTGCTCTCACCATTTTTATATGAAAATGAATTTCCAATGCTGGAAAAAGCCTTGGAACAGTTGGAACTAAGAGGTGCTATCGTCAATGACTCTACAAAAATAAATTTACTTCTGGATGTAAGTTGTATTGAGAACTGGGAGAAGTACCAAATCAATCTGGAAAATCTTTATGAGAGCAAAGGGGAATTATTTCAAAAAGCGTTAGAAATTCCCTTTTCACAAGTGGCAGACACTGATCAAGATAACGGCATCATTTCCTTTCCTTATTTCAAAAGCACAATCAATAAAAAAGAATTGCTCAGTGATATTCAGTTCGCGCAGATCGTCAGCAGCTTTGCAGAAAACAACCGTACTGTCAGCCAAAAGAAAAGCGAGAATCAAAATGATAAATTCATGATGCGTACTTGGTTGGTGCGAGCTGGCATGGTAGGCGAAGAATATAAGTTTGCAAGAAAAATGCTGACAAAAAATCTGGAAGGCAACTCCGCATGGCAGAAGATGATGGAACCAACGGAAATCGAATCAAAAGAAGTCTGCAATCAGGCTCAATCAGAAGAAATGATGGATAACCATGTAGAGGAACAAGTAGTTAGTGATTTGGAATTGGAAGTATGAGGGGGCTGAAACATGATTTATTTATTGACCTATGACGGATATATGAAGGAAGAAAAGATACAGGAGATTTGTCCATCAGCAAAACTGTTTATGCAATGCGGTCTAAAAGACTGTACATTGGAATTCCACAGGTTTTATGAAACCGCTATGCCTACACTAGAGCAGGGAGAAGAAATCGTGCCAGCAGTCATTTGGAAGTTGGAAGAATCTGATTTAAAGAACATGGAAGCAATTTATCCCAATGAAATCTATCAAAAGACAAACTGGAACCTGAAAACAGAAAAAGGTGTTTTGGATGTAATGGTTTTTCTAATGAGAGAAACACCATTTGCATTCCCGAAAGAAAAAGAAGTGGAAGCAATGGAAGAAGCGTATGAGGAACACAGCTTTGATTACAGCAGTGTAGAAAATGCTCTGGACAGGGCAAAAGACAGGGAGGAAGCATATGGCACTTTATACCCAGGAACAGATCGATAAGGCAAACCAGACAAATCTGGAGGAATTCCTTCAGCAAAAAGGAGAACATCTCAGAAAAACTGGAAGTGAGTCAGTGCTGATCTACAAAGACTCCACAGGAGAACATGACAGCATTTCTGTCAGAAGGAACCGTTGGTACGATCATAAAAATATGCGAGGCGGCTATCCGTTGAAATTTATGCAGGAGTTTTACGGCATGAATTTTCGCACTGCTATGAAAGAACTTTTGAACGGAGAAGAACCAGGGCTTGGCAGGAAGAGAAACAAAGAGAATGAAAAAAACGTAAGGCAGACTGAAAAGGCAGTTGTACAGGAAAATCAAGAACGAATTACTTGCCCTTCTGAAAAATCTGAATTCATACTTCCTGAGAAAGACAACAATATGAAACGATTGTTTGCCTATCTTTTACAGACAAGATTTCTCTCCAAAGATGTGGTGAAAAGTTTTGTGGAACAGAAAATACTTTACCAAGAAAAGGAACATGGCAACGTAGTTTTTGTGGGAACAGAAAAAGACGGAGTACCAAAGTCAGCCTGCAAAAAATCCACAGCGGAGCAGACAAAAAGCTTCCGAATGACTGTTGCTGGTTCTGACTGCAGGTATGGTTTCTGTTGGCGAGGGGAAAGCAGCAAGCTCTATGTGTTTGAAGCTGCCATTGATTTAATGTCGTTTATTACATTGAAGAATTATGACTGGAAGACGGACAGCTTTCTGGCATTGGATGGGTTGTCTCCAAAGCCTCTTCTACAATTTTTGGAAGAACAAAAAAATATCCATGAGATTTTTCTCTGTCTGGATTACGATGCGGCAGGCATAGAAGCTTGTGATAAATTAAACGATATCCTCATTGAAAAGGGGCATGATGGAGAAAAAATCAAAAGGGAATACCCTCTCTATAAAGACTGGAACGAGCAGCTGAAGTCAGAACATGGTGTGGAAGCTATCCTTCCACAGTCACATCCGAAGAAAGCAGCATACCATGTTGCGGTCAGAAAACTTGGTATCATGAATGCCAACACAGAAAGCCCATATATGAAATGGCGTAAACAGGAATACGAAAAATCAGGAATTTATTTTTATCTGGAACAGATCAAAAGAGATTTCAAACAAGCAGAAAAATTGGTAAAGAAAGGAGAAGCTGACACAAAACCACTCCTTGCCAGCATTTTGCGTATGGCAGATTTGTCCGTCTGCTTGATGTGTGAAATGAAACGAGATGAGAACTTGCCAGAGCTGACTATGTACCAAACCACCATACAGAAATTGGAAAAGGCATATAAACCATATTTGGATAAATCGAGAATGGATCGACGCATACAGGAAATGAAAGAAGAGATGGAACACTTGAAAACCCTTGCGGTTCAAGATCAGCCATCTCTTTTTGTATGGGCAAAAAACATGGCGGATATGGCAATGAGAGCTATCATCTATGTGGAAACGGAGTATCCACAGGAACTGGAAAGAAAAAACAGTTTTGTGGAGCAGAGCAAGGAAGAACAAAAAACAGAACCTGATACCACAGAGCAGATGGAATTAGAGATGGGAGGTTGAAGAAATGGAGAACTTATGGAAGTTGATGCCGCTGCTATTGATTTTCGGTGCCTTTATTGTCTGTATGTTATTGATCGACAGGAAGTCTTTGAACATCAAAAGTAAGACCGTAGGCGATGGACAGCATGGCTCCGCCAGCTTTGCTACACCAAAAGAAATCGACGCGGCATTTCAGAGAGTGAGATATGAACCACAGGTCTGGAGGCGAAAGCCTCCTTGCGACCTGCCCCAAGGCATTATCATTGGATGCAATATGATGAAGTTCGGAAAGAAGAAAACAGTCACAGCAATCGTGGAGAAAGGAGATGTTCATGCACTGATGATCGGTGCTGCCGGTGTAGGCAAGACAGCCAAGTTTTTATATCCAAATCTGGAATACTGCTGTGCGTCAGGTATGAGTTTTGTCACGACTGACACAAAGGGTGACCTCCTGAGAAGCTACGCTCCCATCGCAAAAAAATATTATGGCTATGATATTTCTGTACTGGATTTGAGAAATCCAACCCAAAGCGATGGCTTCAATATGCTTCATATGGTGAACCATTACATGGATGAATATTTGCAGACAGATTCCCTTGTGGCAAAGGCAAAAGCAGAGAAGTACGCAAAGATAATATCTAAAACCGTTATGAATTCCGGTGGATTTGATTCTGCCAACGCAGGACAAAATGCTTTCTTCTATGATTCGGCAGAAGGCTTGATCACTGCTGTGATATTGGTGATTGCGGAGTTCTGCTCACCTTACGCTCTTGCGTTGGAACAGGCAAAACGAAAACAGAAAGCTTTGGAGCAGCGAAAAAAGGAAATAGCACAGATGAGAAAAGCCTGCATTGACAAAGATATAGATTTTTTGCCAAAAGCACAGACAGCCATTCTTCAAAAAGATGTTGAAGCAGAGATTTTGTTTCAGCCAGAGGAACAGAAAGAAGAAAAAGGCGAAGAAAGGCATATCATCAGTGTGTTCAAATTGATTCAAGATTTATTGGGACCATCGGAAGTGAAAGGCAAAAGTCAGTTCAAGCTGTTGATGGAACGTCTTCCAGAAGAACATAAAGCAAGATGGCTGTCTGGTGCCGCCCTGAATACTTCAGACCAGGCAATGGCGTCTGTGCTGTCAACGGCATTGTCCAGACTGAATGCTTTTCTTGATTCTGAAATTGAACAGCTGCTCTGCTTTGAAACGAAAATCAATACGGAAAAGTTTTGTAGGAACAAGTCAGCAGTGTTTTTGATTATGCCGGAGGAAGATGACAGCAAATATTTCCTCATTTCTTTGATCGTACAGCAGTTATACAGAGAAATGCTTTCCATTGCTGATGAAATGGGTGGCAAGCTGCCAAACAGAGTTATGTTCTTCCTGGATGAGTTCGGTACATTGCCAGCTATACAATCTGCGGAAATGATGTTTTCTGCCAGCCGTTCCAGACGAATCAGCTTTGTGCCTATCATACAATCATTGGCACAGCTAGAAAAGAACTATGGCAAAGAAGGTGCGGACATCATCATTGATAACTGTCAGGTCTGCATATATGGCGGCTTTGCACCAAACTCCGAAGCAGCCAATGTACTGTCCAAAACGCTGGGGGATAGGACAGTTATGACAGGAAGTATCTCACAAGGCAGAGATAAATCCAAGTCACTTCAAATGACAGGCAGACCACTGATGACGCCAGATGAGCTTAAAATCATGCCAAAAGATACGTTCATCGTCACAAGAACAGGCGTAAAGCCTATGAAAACGAAGCTGAAGCTGTTTTTTGAGTGGGGAATCGAACTGAATGAAACATATCCAATGCGTCAAGCAGTGGTGAGAAAGGTGCATTACGCAAATAAAAAGACCATTGAGGAAGCCATTGCAAAAAAATACGGTCTGCCCCAAAATCCTCTCCAACAGCCCGTCAAACGCCCAATGCAGGAACAAGATAAGCCGTTATGCAACATATCGAAAACCATGAAAGGGGTGGAAAAAAGTTATGATTGACAAAATGAAGGTCTATCAGGATACAGAGCTTTCCAGTAAAGCCGTATCTGTTTATTTATATCTTTGTGAACGTGCCAGTAAAGAAACAAAAAGCTGCTATCCCTCCATGAAAACCATAGCGAAAGATCTGCATCTTTCTTTGGCATCAGTGAAGCGTTCCATTCAAGAATTGGAAAGAAGTGCATACATCAAAAAAGAAAATCGGTTTCGTGACAATGGCGGAAAAAGCAGCAATCTCTATTTTATTGAATGAATTTGAAAAAGAACAAAAAAATCCCCCCCTCAAAAAACGATGAAAAACGCCAAAGGGGGAGGTCTGTCTTCGGCGTGAGCTATGGTATGGCTCAATGTGAGCCGAGAATGTGAACTGTTCACTTTAACAGTTACATAGTATACAGAAAAAAATCTTATTGAAAAGGAGAATGAAACATTTGATAGATATATATAGGGTTTTGAACTATAGTCAATGAAAAAGACGCGATTTTTAAATATATTTTCTGGGAATGCCTAGATTCCTTGTCGTTCCCAGAATGTTGTTTCCATTTCGTCTGGTATCAGATAGCCTAAAGAACCATGTGGTCTGCGAGAGTTATAGAAGTCTTTGATATACTGGAAGACAGAGTGGTATAGGTCACGATAGGTGCGAAAATTACGCCTATTGGTTTCTTCTTTTTTGAGATATTTGAAGAAACTTTCGCAGCAGGCGTTATCAAAAGGATATGCCTTTTTCGAGAAGGACTGGACAACATTCAGTTCATCAAGCAGTTTTCGAAATGCAAAGGTTATGTACTGTGATCCTCTATCAGAGTGAAACATCAGTCCAGCAGGACAATTTCTGGTATGATATGCTTTCTGAAAGGTCTGGATTACCAGATCTGCATTGGGTCTGGATGATATATTCCAAGAGATAATTTTTCTAGAAAAAGATCCATAATGATACAAAGGTAATACCACTTACCTCCGGCTTTGAGATATGTAAAATCACTTGTCCAGACCAAGTTGGGAGCTTTTTGATGAAAGGCTTGATGCAGGTGATTAGCATAACAGCCGGACAACTCTTTTGGGCGAGAAATGGATTTTGGTTTTATTGTGGATATAGGCGGAAGCTGCATGGAATGCATCAGGCGGTACACTCGACCGACGCTGATGAAAATGCCATAGTCACGACCTAAGATATATGTAATTTTATAAGCACCGATGCGTTTATCGTAGTCAGCGTAAATGTGTAGAATCATTTGTTTGATGTTCTGATTCTCAATGGTTCTGGAAGAAGGCAGAGAATAAAAATGTTTGTAATAAGTACTGCGGTTTACGTTGAGAACACGGCAGAGGGTTTTGATATTGTGCTGTAATCGAAGCTTATAAACTGTGCTTAATCTTTGTTTGAGTGTAGCGTGAAGATGGCAATCGCTTTTTTTAGGATGAGGTTTTCTTCTTCAAGCTGAGCATTTCTTTTCTGAAGTTCCTGAATCTGTTTAGCGGTCAGAATTTCACCATTAGATGTTTCAACAGTGGAGTATTGCTTGATCCATCTGGAAAGAGCAGTTTGAGAAACACCATACTCTTTGATTAGAGAAGCTTGCGTTTTGCCATTATGATAGAGATCAACAAGAGTTCGTTTGAAATCCTCATCATAATAATTTTTTTAGCCATAAAGATACCTCCTTTTGGTGTCTAGTATTATGGTACATCTGTTTATAAATCGTGTCCACTTATTTAATATAGATCCAAATATCGACTACATATTGATGTTGGTCGAGCAATATCATGAGGGCAACTGTGAGGATAAGGAAATTCTCACTTCGATCCGTAAGGCAGTAGATGCCAGTATGCAGCTTCGCAGCAAGAAAGAATTGATTGAAGCCTTTATCAATCGTGTCAATGTAGACACACAAGTTACAACTGACTGGCGCAGATTTGTGCTTACTCAGGAAGAAAATGACCTTGCTAAAATTATTATGGCAGAAAAGCTCAAACCAGAAGAAACCAGAAAATTTGTGTCCAATGCGTTCCGCGATGGAGTATTGAAAACGACTGGAACCGAAATTAACAAGCTCATGCCTCCGGTATCCCGTTTTGGCGGTAGTGGCAGAGCCAAGAAAAAGCAAGGTGTTATTGAGAAACTGAAAGCATTTTTTGAAAAATACTTTGGTTTAGGTATTACGGAGATGCAGTCAGAAAAAGAAGAAAATTAGAATTATGATAAAACCATATTGGCAAAATTGATTTTTGTTCCTGCCGAAAGGGCTTGTATTGTATGAATGAAATTTTAAGTTTTGTCGATCCCCTGACCACCATAATGGTGGTATCAGACTGTCAAAAAACCCCTGAATTTTGGATAAAATTCAGGGGTTTTTGACAAGTTAAACAGGTGAGAAAGCCACTTGTTATTGACATGCCATCAGCTAGATGGTATATATAGCATATGGGTGAAATCTTCTAAGTATTGCATCCATGATTATCTGAAAATAATCTTATCTATGGTTCTTTTTGAGAGTTTCTAAGATAAAACTTTTGTAATCGTATTTTGGTATATTAATTTATTTTTGAGTGAATCAATTTTTATGATATTAAATCAAAGATGATTTTTGTGGCATCTGCTATCAGTTTATTGTCATATTCTGCATCTTGTTCTGCTTTTTTTGAAAGTACAGCTACAAATATAGGTTTTTTATTTGGGGGTGTTACAATAGCGATATCATTTCGTGTTCCATAAGAACCAGCACCACTTTTATCTGCCACAATCCAATCACTTGGTACACCAGCACGAATTAATTCATCACCAGTTGCATTATTTGACATCCAATCTATAAAAATCTCTTTTTTATCATCTGACAATATATCTCCAGTTACATATTCTTTCAAATTGAAAGCCAATTGTTTAGGAGTACTAGTATCTCTTATATCGCCAGGTACAGCATCATTCAATTCAGTTTCTATTCTAGAAGGCTCACTTACAGTATCACCAATTTTACTTAATGATTGTTTAAAACCATTAGGTCCATCAAGAAGAGTAAATTGTAGATTTCCAGCAGTATTATCGCTTTGTCTAACTGCAGCATCACATATTTCTCTAATAGTCATTCCAGTATCTACTTTATCTTTTGCAACTGGTGCATAAGATAAAACATCTTCTTCTTCAAAATATATTACATTATCAAGTTCTTCAATAGAGTATTTTTCTAAAATGGCACCGGCAGCTAAAGCTTTATATGTTGAACAGTATGCAAATCTCTCATCTGCATTATAAGAAATTTCTTTATTAGTTTCTGTATCAAGTGCATAAATTCCTAATGTAGCATCATATTTTTCTTCCAGTTCTTGAAATAGAGAATCATAATCTGCATTAACATTTTCATTGCTATCAGGAATGTTTTCTTGTTTATTACTACATCCAACAGATAATAATATGATAAAGATCGTTAAAATACTTATGATAATTTTGTTGTGTTTCATAACTTTATCCTCCTAAAATATAGATTATACATAGAATTTTGAATTTTTGAAGCATTTATATCATTTCATATAGCTAACTTATGCATTTGTAATATATTATCTCCACCTTTCAAGTTTTTCATTGCAAATCCATAATAAAATAGTAGTATTTCCATTTTAAAGGATATGAGAGTTGTATTTGTCACAATATATAATTCTTTATTTAGGTTAAATTTAGTAAACCATTCATTTTAGTTGTGCTTACGAACTATAATCCAACATAGTTTATCTTTTCTCAACATATTTGTATTAAGATTTTGAAAATGTTTTGTCACCTCTCTTTATAAATAAAATGAATTCTATATGTATTTGTCAATATAAAATTTTAGTTGAGAAAATATAGCAATAAGTCTATTGTGTGAAGCACGTTTTAAATATTACAATAGTAATATTTAAAAGTCAAGCAAAATTTAAAATAATTTTTCCTATTGTATCTGAGCATAAAAAGTGAACTGAACCAATAAAAACGGACAATGACAAAAAGCCCCCTTATTTAAAATAATAGAATCACATAAGGAGCCTGTGGTTTCAACAAAAAACACTTGATTATATGAGCAGGTTTTATTATAGCAAAAAGTAAATACACGCATATCAAATAATTGAACCAAAGCTGATTGCTATGTGTAAAGTAGGAAAAACCAATCCGTAAGCTTGTAAAATACTTTTAATTAGAGATTCGACAAATTGAAAACTGAATCAATTACTATAATCGGGAATAGACTCGTCTTATTGCTGGGCTTCTGCTAAAATACAGAGGACGTCCTAAAAACAGACAGAACCAGCTAGTATCAGAGAATATCAGTAAGAAATTGAGTGCCTGAAGATGAAAAATGAACTTTTACGGAATTTTCTGCGATTAGAAGAATGGATGTGAGAGTACAAGTGCAATATGAGTTTATATATAGACACAAAGTGTGCTATACATTATCAATGATGTATCGTTTCTTCGAGATATCTTGCTGTAGATATTATGATTTCCGAAAACATTCCAGCAAATTATGAAGAAATATGGGTTGTTGCCAGAAATTTGCCGACACAGAAAATGGGTAACGGATATTTCTTATATGCATACATAACAGGATATTTTATATCTGTCAGACATCTTTTATAACCATAAGTATATCCAATCAAAACCACTAGTAAACTAGTGGTTTGAGCAACCCCTAGAAGGGATATTACGTGCCAACCCCTAAAAGGGGCATCGAAAAAATATCATCGTATTTGTTTGCACTGCAACCTGTAAACAGGTACTATAATTGAGAATACAGTATGTTAATTAAATATTGTATATCCTTTAGTTGATAATTCGTAAATCCATAGTAATTATCATTCAAAAAAATATACTAAAGTATTTTATTTATCCCTAGTAGAACTAGGGGTTTTATTAAGCTAAAGCATCCAATGAAAAACAGGAGTGGCATCGCCACTCCGTTGGAAACTCAAATATTATCTTAACAAGAATGTTTTTTATATGATGTCCACACAATATGGGCAGTTTATCTTTTTGTGTACCATCCTTTTATCAATTTAAAGAATCGTATTAAACTAAACTGATTGAGTTATGTTGTTTTTTCTTATCTATATGATTGTTACTTTTATAATTTATAAATATTCATATCAGATAATATAGAAAGTGTAATTTCAGATGCGATACTGCCAGTTGCATTATCTATAGCTTGAATATTTGTTGCAAAAAAATATGTATGATTTTTAGATTCCACGAAACCTATAAACCAACCGTTTACATTTTTTTCTTCAATACATCCAGTACCAGTTTTACCATAAATTGTGCAATTAACATCTGAAAATAGCTGGATACTTTCTTTTGTAGTTTGAATGTTTTCTGGCGTAAATCCAAAATCATTAAAGTATAATGACTTTAAAAGTTCTACTTGTTCTATAGGAGAGATTTTTAAGGAGGATTCCATCCAATATGAAGAAAGTTCTCCATTTATGTTTTGATTTCCATATCCAATTTGTTCAATATAAGATTGCAAATTAGATTTACCTAACTTTGCATCCAAAGCTTGAAAATACCAATTAACAGAAGAATTCATTGCAGAAAACAGAGTTTGGTCTTCATTCCATGATTCAAATGGATAATTCTGTTGAGGACAGGAAATAAAAGAATTTTCTGAAGTAATAATATTTTCTTCTAAAGCAAATAGAGCATCATATATTTTATAAGTAGAGTTGGGAGATATTCGTATAGTTGCTTGTTCTATATCGTATATATTCCAATTATCTTTCTGTAAATCGTAAAGCACAAAACTTCCTTTGTACCCATCAAAATATGATGAGAGATCTACAAGCGTAATCTTTTTTGAGGAAGTATCCCAAGTATAGCATTCCTCCGATGCATATGTGGACAACATAGGAGAACAGCCAAAAAGTAAAATAGCTGTCATGAAAAAAGCAATCAATCCTTTTATTCGTTTCCAATAGGTAGGATTTTCATAAGAAGCAATGTTAAGAATACGACGTTTAATTTGCTTCATATTTCCGCCAAGTCCAGCTACAAATGGAAATGGAGTCGTAGAAATTTTTTCAGCAAAATTAATTAATGTATTTCCATAGTTAATATAGTCCTTATATTCAAGCATTTTTAATACAGAACTATCACAAGCAATTTCCCTATCATGACACATTTCTTTTAGCGCAACAAATACAATAGGATTAAACCAATAAATAATTCTAATAAGAATCATAAAATAGTTAGTAATATTATCCCTATATTTGTAATGTTGTAACTCATGTAGCAACATATATCGTAAATCAGAAGTATTATAATCAGAAATCAAATGTATCGGCAGATAAATGCATGGTTTACAAATACCAACGATGATGGGAGATTTTAAAAAAGCAGTACTGTAAATGGGGATATCCTTTTTTAAATTCATCTCATCTAAACAACTATAATAAATTTTTCGTACTTCAACATTTTGCAAAGATAGAGCGGATTTTTTTAACATATGTAAGTGTAAAACTGATTTTGTAACCAAAATAATCATTGTTAGTACACCTACAATCCAAACAGCTCCTAAAATCAATCCAAATATTGATGATGTATCTTGAGTGATAGAAAGTGTAAAGTCATTCATCCAATTCATATTATTTTCAAAAATTGTTTCATTGGTTGTATGTGATACAATATCATTATTTGGTAATCCTGATTGTGGAATGTTACTAAATAACGCAAATATGGAAAAAAATTTTGTTGGCTTTAATGGTACAAAAGGGATTAACAACAATATAAATAATAAGAACCATAAATTATATTGCATACGGCTAGTTAAAATTTTTTTGAATAATTTTTTAACTACTAAAAGGATTCCAATGATACAGCTAATCCATAAATTACAAATGAGAAAGCGTATCATAAAATCACTCATATTACTTTCCTCCTTTTTGTGACATTTTTGTGAGAATGGAACGGAGTTCCTCTATTTCTGTTGTAGGTAATGTATCATCTTCGAGATAAGAGGATATCATAGCTGTTATTTTACCATTATAATAACGATTTAAAAAAGAATGACTTTTTTGTTGAATATATTCTGATTCGTTTATTAGAGGAGAATATACAAATACTCGACTTTGTTTTTCATATGTAAGTACTTTTTTGGTCACAAGTCGTTTTAGCATTGTATGAATAGTTTGAGGACTCCAGTTTGTTATTTCTAATAGTTTTTCTGTTACTTCGTTTGTATTAATAGGTGCATATTTCCATACAATTTTAATAACTTCGAATTCGGCTTCAGAAATCTGTGGTAATTCCTTCATAAATAAATACCTCCATATTATATGTCCGTTAGAAACAGTATAATCATATTTAATAATAAAGTCAAATGGAAAGAAGGGGCTTACATTAATGTCACTACAGTTTCATTAACATGACTTTAGTTTGCATCATATTGTATTGTACTGTTGTTGCACTTTTTTGTGTTATCAATATGTTTTGTCCAATATATTCCTTTAATTGTTTTGATTTGTATACTTGAAAATGATGTTTTGGTAAAGTTTAATAATTGTGAATCTACTGTTTATCTAAAGAAAAATAAAACAAAGAAAATAACAGACCGGATTTTGATCCGGTCTAATCGTCGTGAAAATTTTATTTAGTTGAAAATCATTAAAAAGCTTGCGAAAAGGTATTGACTTTTGTTAGCAGGTTTTTATGCGAAAAAACAAGAAAAATGTAATATTTTATCGAGAAATTTTCAGGTTTTTCCGACACCATTATACAAGAATTTTCGATATATTTCGCTATGATATCCATGTTGATTTCAATAGAAATCATATAAAACTTCATGAAATACGATAAAAAATGTAATTTCATATAAAATGAAAAATTTGATCCAATATTGTAATCGAAGGAAAAACAAAAATTGCAAATGTTCATCTAATAAGAAACCATTCGTTTGTTTTCATCTCAATGCTTATGATAAAACTTATTTTCAAGCACATTATTTTTATGTGAAAAATTTCATATTTATTTTAAAAAGCGAATCTCAAACCGAGGTTTGCTTTTTTTGTTGTGTAAACAGGTGCCGATCACCGCCAGCCTCTGATTTAAATTTGCCACTCAAAACAAATTTGAATCGGAGGAATGAGTATGTGTAAAGAAGATAAAAAACAATATTTTGTTCAGATTGGAAACAAACAAGTAGAAGTAAATCAGGAAGTATATCTGGAGTTATATAAAGATCAATTATATGAAAAAAATCAGCAAAGAAAAAGAAGAAGAAATAATATTCTGAGCTTTGATGCGATGAATGAAGAAAATAATGATGTTTATGACTTTGTTCCTGATATGAATTCCAATGCTGAAGAAGAAGCAATACATAGAGCTACAATGCATAAGATAAAAGAAATTCTGAAAGAAATAGATCCAGATAATATTATATCACTCAACTATTTCTTAGAATATTCAGAACATGAAATATCAGCTATTTTAGGAATTCCAAAACATACAGTGAATAGAAGAAAAAGAAAAATTTTAAATTCCATAAAAAAATTAATGGAGTAAATATCAAAATATAGATTGATTTCAACTAAATTTTATATAAAAAATAGCCGAAAATACAATGTTAAATTATATAAAATGACAAAGTTTTGAAAATTTAAAAGTTTTTTGCATCAAAACCTTTCGTAGTGACCTGATATATGAAGGGTTTTTTATTTTCACCTTTCTGTGTTCTTTGAAAACCAAATATCCAGCAATATAAATACGTTACTCTGTTCTGCCCAAAAGGGACAAGCAGTACCATGCAGTGCGCCATGACGATTCGTTACAACAGAACGTGAAATAAAAATATTCTTGAGCGAGGTTCGTTGGTCTGTAATACATAATCCGAGCGATTTATGCTGTATGGGTATGATCTTTTGGCAGGATCAAATGCCATGACCGGAGCAGAGCCACAATGATACTTCTGCCGAGTCCCAGACATCGCAAGGACGGCAGCCCGCATGACGGGGGAGGTGAAAAGCCTATGTGTGTAGCCAAGCACAGTTTATATTGCTGCCCAATGCCGGGGAAGTAGTGTCAAATACGGCAAATTTAAGTCAGAACAGTGTGCCGCTATTAAGCGGCACACATTTGTGACTTTTCATCAGAGAAAGAGTGGCTCTTTGATGAAAGGTCATAAATAGGAAAATAGTCATTAAGGGGGGGAATTATATGTCAAAAGATCAGATGCAAAATGAAATCAGATACCAGCTTTCCAAGGAGTTATTGACAAGAATGCTCTTTCGAAACCTGATTACCGAAGAAGAATACAATCGGATGAACAGTTTGAACCTGCAAACCTTCCAGCCGGCAGAAGCCAAACTTTATGAAAAAAATAGTAGATGTGTCACTGAAAAGCAGGTATCCTTTGCTTGAAAAAAGGAGGCATAAACATGAATGATACAGCAAAAACAACAGACATAAATGAAGAACCGATGATGAAAAACGTCTGTGCCTACTGCAGAGTCAGCACCAATATTCCACACCAGAAAGGCTCTTATGAATCCCAGCTGGAGTATTATGAAAATATGATTCGTAGCAAAGCCGACTGGAATTTCGTAGGCATCTATGCGGACTATGGTAAAAGTGGAACCAAAGAAAAAGGCAGAACGGATTTTATGCGTATGCTGGAAGACTGTGAAGCAGGAGAGATTGACATCATCTGCACGAAATCTATATCAAGATTCGCCAGAAACACAGTGGAATGTATACAGGTAGTGAGAAAGCTGAAAGAAATGCACATTGATGTGTACTTTGAAAAAGAAAGAATCCATACACTCCCGGAAAAAAGCGAATTGCTGCTTTCCATTTATTCCTCTGTAGCACAGGCAGAATCAGAAAGCATTTCCTCAAACCAGAAATGGAGCATACAAAAAAGATTTCTGAATGGTACCTACATACTGCCTAATCCGGCATATGGCTACTGTACAAATGCAAACGGATTGCTTGAGCTGGATCAGAAGCAAGCAGCTGTCGTGAGATTTATATTCGACGAATATCTGGAGGGAAATGGAATATGGCGGATTGCCAAAAGCCTGAACGAGCAGAAGATACCAACAAAAACAGGAAAGGCAGCTTGGTTAGGCGGCGCCATTTATATCATTCTGAAAAACAGCGTCTACACAGGTGACTTGCTTCTTCAGAAAACATACAGTGAGGACATTGTACCATTCGTAAGAAGAAAAAATAATGGGGAATACCGTCAGGTGCTTATTGAGAATGATCATGAACCAATCGTAACACATGAGGAGTATGAAGCCGTTCAGCGAATGCTGAAACAAAAGGCAAAAGTAAAAAAAGCAGGTAAAGAAGAACAGCTGGAAGAACATTCAGAGTTTAAAGGAAAAGTCATCTGTGGTATCTGCGGTTCTTCATACAATCGTCAAGTGAAAAAAGGCAGGACAGGCAAAAGCAATATCACTTGGAGCTGTGCCAGACGCATACAAACAAAAGACTTATGCGAAAATGATATTATCAAGGAAAGCCAGTTGGAGCAATTATTTATAACCATGTGGAACAAGCTGTCAAATCACTGTGATGAGATACTGGTAGCACTGATGAAGGAGCTGGAGCATTTAAAAGCAACACCTATGATACAGAAGCAGTTGGAACAATTAGACAAACGAATACAAGAGCAGAAAAAGCAGAGAGAGATTCTCAACCACTTGGCAAGTGGAGAGATGATCGACTCTGCTTTTTATATGGAACAGCAAAACATGATTAGCAAAAACCTAAAAGAGTATCAGAGAGAAAAGGAGCAATATCTTCAGAAATCCAGACAGAGAAAAGAATTGATACAGACAAAGGAACTGATTAAGCAGTTCAAAAAAGGACCGCAATATCTGGAAGTATATGACAAGACATTATTCCAAGCAATCGTAAAAAAGATTATTGTAAATCCCAACGAGTTAGTATTTGAACTGACAAACGGATTAAAGCTAACAGAAAGAAGGAAATAAATATGGGAAGAAAAGTAACAGTATACGGCTATCAATTTAAAAATGGCATATTGCAGGCAGATAAGGAACAAAGTAGATTTGTGCAGGAGATATTCAATGTATATAACAGCGGCATTTCAGTATCAAGGCTAAAAGACCATATCGAGGGACTGGAAATCAATCGAGTAAAGCTCAATGATATGCTCAGTGACAAAAGGTATATGGGGGATGAGAACTTCCCAAAGATTATAGAACCGGAATTATTTGAAGCGGTACAGCAAATGAAAAAGGAAAGACGCAAAGCAATAGGCAAGGAACAGTCCTATATCTATTATAAAGAATACTTCCTTCTGGGTGATAAAATGAAATGCGGAGAATGCGGCAGTGAATATCACTGCTACAAGCATGGAGATAAACAGATATGGGATTGCAGTAAACGAATTGTAAAAGGCAGGGTACACTGCAGAAATCAGCATATACAGGAAGCCCAAATCAAAGAATTATTTATGCAGGCAGTAACTAAAATGAAAAACCATCCGGAAAAGATTAGAAAAATTACGATACATAAATTCAAAAGAAATATTCGTTTACAGGCAGTAGAGCATGAAATAAAGCTTCTGAAAAACGACAGCAGTCATAACATAGACGAATTGCTGGAGCTGATATATAAAAGAGCATCGTTACAGTATGAAGACTCCGATGATGGCGGAGCAGAATACTATACAAATAAAATAGTAGATTTGCTTCAGCAGCATAAAGAGCAGACAGAAGAAAAAACATTCGACAAAGACTTGTTCGAATCAATAACCCAAACAATTACTATATACAAAGATGGCAGAGTGATGTTCACACTGAAAAACGGAGTGAATGTAACAGAAATGCTGCCATAAAACGGTGTGAAGAGTATGGAAGAAAAATACAGCATAAAAAGAAAGGAAGTATATTATGAATAGCACAGCGACTGATCGAAAAATCAAAATAATTCCGCCCAAAGCTAATATGAATACAGAAAAGAAAAAGAAAGTAAAAAAAATCAATGTTGCCGCCTACTGCAGAGTCAGTACAGCACAGGAAGACCAGGAAACCAGCTATGAGGCACAGGTGGCATACTTCACAAAACTGATTACAGAAAACCCCAGTTGGAATTTGGCAGGGATATATGCAGATGATGGTATCTCCGGAACAGATATGAAGAAAAGGGATAACTTCAATGCCATGATGGAAAGATGCTTGCAAAAAGATGGAGATATCGACCTGATTCTGACAAAATCCATTAGCCGATTTGCCAGAAATACAGTTGACTGTCTGTCCTGTATCCGAAAGCTGAAAGAACGAAATATCGCTATCTACTTCGAGAAAGAGCATATCAATACACTGGAATCCACAGGAGAACTTCTGATCACCATACTCAGCAGCCAGGCACAGGAAGAAAGCCGAAATATCAGCGAAAATGTGAAATGGGGCTTAAAGCGAAAATATGAAAAAGGAGAGATGCTGGTCAGAAGAATGTTTGGATATGGCAAAGGCACAGATGGACAGCTGTATATCATTCCAGAAGAAGCAGAAGTGGTACGATTGATTTACGGAAAATATCTGGAGGGGGAAAGCCTAAACAGTATTGCCCGATTACTGAAAGAAAAAGGTATCAAAACTATCAGGGGAAATATAGAATGGAACGTGAATTCAATTCGTACCATCCTAATAAATGAAAAGTATATTGGTGATGCCATGGCACAAAAGACCTTCACAACAGATTATCTGACCAAAACACGAAAAGAGAATCAAGGGGAGCTTCAAAAGTATTATGTGGAAAATGCTCATGAAGCGATCATACCAAGGGAAGTGTTCTATAAAGTCCAGGAAGAGCTGCGCCAACGAGCAAATATATATAAGAAATCAAGCAAAAAGGAAACAGAATCAAAGGGTAAACATACAGGAAAATACGCCTTATCCAAGATCACGGTCTGTAAGGAATGCGGCTGTGAGTACCGCAGACAAATCTGGTCGAAGTACGGGGAAAAGAAAGCTGTATGGAGATGTGAAAACAGACTGAGAAATGGGACAAGATACTGCAAAGATTCCCCAACCATAGAGGAAAATGTATTACATAGAGCAGTATTACATGCCATAAATCAGGTTCTTGAAAACAAAGGTGACTTCGTCCAGACATTCAGAAAAAATGTAGTCACAGCACTGACCCATGGCACAGAGGATTCGGAATATGCCAGAGAAAAGAAAAAGCTGCAGAAAGAAATGGCAGAACTGATACAGCAGCAAGCCAAGCAGAACGGCGATAAAACTGCCTTTGAGGAACACTGTCAGGCGATCACAGCACAGATAGAAGCATTGGAAATGAAGCAGATCAAAGCAGCCAGTAGAGGCGAGAAAGGCAGGAAAATGGAAGATATCGAGAATTTTCTGGACAAAACAAACTGCATACTGACAGAGTACAATGATAAGCTGGTAAGACAGCTGATTGAGAACATCAATGTAGTGAATGCAAGAAAGGTAGAGGTAGTATTCAAATCTGGAATTACAGTTGAGGAGATGCTTCCGGAATATTAAACGAATAAGAATGGAGTAAAAAGCTGATCGTCACTTTTAACATTGAAACACATTCCAAAAAGGCATCATGTTATCAAGGGTCAAAAACTGAATTGTATTAAAACAAGTATCGGTAAAATTTCTGATACTTGTTTTATCCCCAATATTTTGTCTAAATTGATATTTTCACGCTTTCGTGATATAATACAATTTAAATGTATATCTGTGTATGGAGGAAATAATATGGCTGTCAGTTATAAAAAACTTTTTCATATGATGATTGAAAGAGATATGAGCAATGCTCAGTTAATGGAACAGGCAGGTTTTTCGGCAAATATCATTACTCGTATGAAAAGGGGCAGCTATATTTCCTTAGAAAGTGTAGAAAGTATATGTCGAGCAATGTGCTGTGGCGTAGATGATATTTTAGAGTTTATACCCGATGAACATGAAGAGGTGAATAAACAATGACACCTGAACAGAAAGCAAGACTATCGATCGATAAAAAATTAGAACAATCCGGCTGGACGGTACAAGATTTGAAGCAATTAAATCCAATGGCTTCCCTTGGCATTGCTGTGCGTGAGTTTCCAACAAATACTGGTCCGGTCGATTATGCGCTTTTTGTGAATGGAAAACCGGTTGGTGTTATTGAAGCAAAACCGAGCAATGCAGGCGAGAATATCACCACTGTAGAAGAACAGTCTGCACGTTATGCGAATAGTACCTTTAAGTGGATAAAAACGGAATATTCCATTCGATTTGCCTATGAAGCGACGGACAAGCTAATCCGATTTACGGATTATAAAGATATCAAGTTCCGTTCCCGTACAGTCTTTTCATTTCACAGACCAGAAACCTTGGAGTTATTGCTTGCAAGTCAGGATACGATCCGGAACAATATGAAGCATTTTCCTCCGCTTGATGAAACCGGATTTCGAAAATGCCAGATTAACGCCATTCAAAATTTGGATAATTCTTTTGCCAATAATCGTCCGAAAGCGTTGGTACAAATGGCAACTGGTGCAGGCAAAACATTTACGGCGATTACAGCAGCATATCGTTTGTTGAAATACGGTAAGATGAATCGTATTTTATTTTTGGTGGATACCAAAAGTCTTGGAGAACAAGCAGAGCGTGAATTTCTTGCTTATACACCAAATGATGATCCCCGCTCTTTTTCTCAGCTTTATGGAGTACGTCGATTGAAATCTTCTTATATTCCTTCTGATGTTCAGATTTGCATCAGCACGATTCAAAGAATGTATTCTATCCTCAAAGGTGAAGAATTGGATGAATCTGCTGAGGAAACATCCTTTGCAGAATATGCAACTGCCAATACCAAGGCGCCAAAAGAAGTGGTATATAATGCAAAATATCCTCCAGAATTTTTTGATTGTATTATTGTGGACGAATGTCATCGCTCTATTTATAATGTGTGGAGTCAGGTGCTTTCCTATTTTGATTCTTTTATCATTGGGCTGACTGCTACACCAGATAAGAGAACTTTTGCCTTTTTTGATGAAAATATCGTCAGCGAATATCCCCGTGAACAGGCGATTATAGACGGTGTCAATGTAGGTGAAGATATTTTTCTGATTGAAACTGAAATCACAAAAAACGGGGCACATCTGATGAAGCAGGTGATTGAACATCGTAACCGTCTGTCACGTGAAAAACGCTGGATGCAGATGGACGAAGATGTTGATTATGTTCCGCCGCAGCTTGACAGAGATATCGTCAATCCTAGTCAAATTAGGACTGTGATTCGTACTTTCAAAGAAAATTTATTTACGACGTTATTTCCACGAAGAAAAGAAGTACCGAAAACCCTTATTTTTGCAAAGACGGACAGCCATGCGGATGATATTGTCCAGATGGTGCGGGACGAATTCGGAGAAGGAAATGATTTTTGCCGTAAAATTACATATTCTGCAGAAAATCCAGAATCTGTACTTAGTTCTTTTCGAAATGACTATAATCCTAGAATTGCTGTCACAGTTGATATGATTGCTACTGGTACTGATGTAAAACCCATTGAATGCCTGATTTTTATGCGTGATGTTCGCAGTAAAAATTATTTTGAACAAATGAAAGGGCGTGGCACTCGTACACTGGGAAAAGATGATCTGCAAAAGGTCACGCCTTCTGCAACGGAGAACAAAGATCATTTTGTGATTGTAGATGCAGTGGGTGTTACCAAGTCCAAAAAGTGTGACACCCGTCCACTGGAAAGGCAACCTTATGTTTCCATGAAAGAATTGATGATGAATGTAGCACTGGGTTCTAAAGACGATGATACACTTACCTCATTGGCAAACCGTATCATACGTTTAAATAGCCAGATGAACAATTCTGAACGGAAGCAGTTTAAAGAAGTAGTGGGAGAAAGTGCGGAAAAAGTTGCAGAAAATCTGCTCAATGCCTTTGACGAAGATGTGATTACAGAAAAGGCTAAGGCAGATACAAAAACCGAAACACCATCGGATGAAGCACTGAAACAAGCACAAAAAGATTTAATTGCGCAGGCAGTAGCACCATTTATGAATCCTGATACACGTGATTTTATTGAAAATGTCCGCCGGAGTCATGACCAGATTATTGATAATGTAAATCTGGATTCGGTTTTGTTTGCCGGATATGATGTGCAGAAAGAGGAAACTGCTGACCGTGTGATACAGACATTCCGTACTTTTATTGAAGAAAACAGGGATGAAATCATTGCTTTGCGTATCATTTACAGCGAATCCTATGCAAACCGTGCGATGGCGGTAGAACAACTGAAAGCATTATACGCAAAACTCAAGTCAAAAGGTATCACCGTGGAACGTCTGTGGGATTGCTATGCCATTAAGAAGCCAGATAAAGTAAAAAAAGGTGTAATGGCACAGCTTACTGACCTTATTTCTATCATTCGCTTTGAGATGGGGTATACGGATCAGCTTTCTCCATTTGCTGATAAGGTGAATTACAACTTTATGAAGTGGACGCTCAGACGAAACGCAGGTGCAGTACATTTTACCGAGGTACAGATGGAATGGTTGAGGTTGATTAAAGACCATATTGCAAGTTCTTTGAGTATTCTGCCGGAGGATTTGGATCTGACACCATTTGATAAAAAAGGTGGACTGCTTGGCTTCTACGAAGCATTTGGAGAACAGTATGAAGAAATTTTAGAGGAAATGAATATAGAATTGGTGGCGTAAAGGAGTAAAAGTATGGGGTTTTATGATGCTTTTAAAGATGTACTTAATATGGCACAAAAAGTTGACAACATCGACTTATACAGACAATTATTAGATTTAAGCGCACAAGCTCTTGAAATGCAAGAAGAAATCATAAAATTAAAAGCAGAAAATAAAGAATTAAAAAGCCAGAAGGATATCGAAGATGATATTGAGTATCATGTAGATCCTTTTATAACCAGGAAATCGGATAAAAAACCGATTAAATATTGTGCAGCTTGTTGGGCAGATAAGAAAAAGTTACTGCCATTGCAAGATTTTGGGGGAAACGATTATCGATGTCCTTTTTGCAAGTTTAAAATAATGGATACAAGTAATTGGACTAGATAAAAACATCAACCTTTATCCTGTTGCTATGATAACAGAATTCACTCAGTGGACGCTTAAACAAAACCGCAGGCGTAGTATATTTTTCTGGGGAACAGATGGAGAGGTTGCGGTTGATTAAAGACCATATTGCAAGTTCTTTGAGCATTCTGCCGGAGGATTTGGACCTGACACCATTTGATAGAAAAGGTGGATTGTTTGGCTTTTGTGAAGCATTTGGAGAACAGTATAAAGAAATTTTAGAGGAAATGAAATATGGAATTGGTAGCATAAAGGAGAAATACTATGGCAATTGATTTTGATACTCCAATGACTTTTTATGAATTACTGGCAGTTATATTGGCTGCTATTGCAATCATTATTCCTATAGTACAGGCGATTTGGAAAAAGTGGTTTAAAAAAGCAAAACTTAATTATATTTCAAATGGTAAAGCAAAACTTTTATTCAATCAAAGTGGTTCATATTTGCAAATTGATGGTGTATATGAAGCAATAAATAAACCTATTTCGGTTAAAAAAGTTACTGTTCAGATCAATCGACAAAAGGATGATGCAAAATTAAATTTGTTATGGTCGAGTTTCAGATCTCCAGTTTACCAAAATATAGCAGGAAATGCTCTACAAACAACGGAAACAGCACATCCTTTTCGAATTGAGGAAGATAGTATCATGTGTGCTTTTATAGAATTTGCAGATGTTTTTGACTCTTTTGGAAAAACTTTTATGCAGGAAACTAAACCTTTATTTGAAAATATAGTACGAATACGCAAAGATTATGCAGATTATGCAGAGGCATTAAGCGAATATCAATCTTTAGAAGAATACAAAAAGGCTAAATCAATTATTGAAAAGGAGTTCTTTTGGAATATAGGTCAGTATAGGATAGAAATAGAAACATTTTATAAAAATGAGTCTGTTAAATATTCTTTTACATTTTCAATAAGTGAAAGTGATTATAGACAACTAAAATCCAATATTGATGAATCTTTAGTTTCTCCTCTAAAAGATAGATACGCAATAATGAGAAACTATCAATGGGCAGATATTGAACTAAAAGAAGCATAATTTAATTAAGGAGAAAATGTGAATGAATCAAGTTGAACTCGGAACAATTCTACATATGGAAAAAGGTAAAAAGCCCCAAAAACAAAGTAAGGAAATAGAAGATGGTTTTTTACCATATGTAGACATAAAGGCTTTTGAAAAGGGAATTATTGATAGTTATGCTTCTCCAGAAAAGTGCGTGCTTTGTGATGATGGTGATTTACTTATCGTATGCGATGGCTCTCGATCTGGTCTTACTGGACGAGCCATCAAAGGAGTAGTAGGGTCTACGCTCTCCAAAATTAGTGCAGACGGTTTAACGAGAGAATATCTAAGGTACTTTATTCAAAGTAAATATACACTATTAAATACTCAAAAAAAAGGAACGGGTACACCGCATTTAAATGCTCAAATATTAAAACAATCCAAGTTAATTATTCCTTCACTACCAGAGCAAGAGAGGATTGTCGCAAGGATTGAGGAGTTGTTCTCCGAACTGGATAAGGCAGTTGAAACGCTGAAAACCACGAAGCAGCAGCTTGCAGTCTACCGTCAGGCGGTGCTGAAAGAGGCGTTTTCCTGTGCTGATACATTTGAGCCATTTGGGAGTATTATGACTTCACGTCTGGGTAAGATGCTTGATAAAGAAAAAAATGTAGGTCTGCCAGAACAATATATTCGTAATATTAATGTCCGATGGTTTTCGTTTGATTTATCTGATTTGCTAAAAATGCGTATTGAGACAAAAGAAATTGAAAAATATAGTATTAAATATGGAGATCTTATAATTTGCGAGGGTGGAGAACCTGGGAGATGTGCTGTTTGGGATCGAAATGATAGTATTTTTTATCAGAAAGCACTACATAGAGTTCGTTTTAAAAATGGTGAAAATCCCAAGCTTTATATGTATTATTTGTGGTTTATATCACAAACAGGAGAATTAGAAAAATATTTCACTGGAACAGGAATAAAGCATTTAACAGGGCAATCCCTACTAAAAGTTCCTGTTCCAATTATAAGTATTTCTAAACAAAATACTGTTGTACTAAAAATTGAGTCCCAACTATCCGTCTGCAACCAAATTGAAAAAATGATTGAGCAATCTTTGCAACAGGCAGAAGCCATGCGTCAAAGTATTCTAAAACAAGCGTTTGAAGGAAGGTTAGTGTGATGCAGATTATTGATTGGTTAAATAAGAATAGTGGTGCAATGACCTTTTTAATAACAGTTGTATATGTGGTTGCAACAATTGCCATTTGTCAGGCAAATATTAAATCTGCAAAAGCTACTCGTGAGCAGTTAGAGGTATCAAAAACTCAATTTGAAGAAACAAAGCGGTTAGAATTTTTACCGTATTTACAATTTCAACAAATTTCTTCTTCACAAAATGAGTATAAATTAAAATTGGTATTATGTGATAAAGATATTGACGGTGGGACATATGTATGCTGTTTTAATGTTCAAAATATTGGGCGAGGCACAGTCAAAGATATAATATACACTTATGAATGGGATGATTTTTCGAAAAAGTACGATCGAGGACCATTTCCAATTGGAGGTTTGATGCCAAGTGGTAATTCAAATATCAGAATAGAATTTGCATTACCCAAAGAGCAACGCAATTCTGTAAAATGTGCGTTTCAACTTCATTTCAAGGATTTGTTAGAGAATGAGTACAATCAAAGAATTGAGTTTCATTTCGAATCGAAAAATACAGCACCTATGGTTTTGGAAAATTATATAGTACAATCTCCCATAGTGATCAATAAGGAGTAGAAACATGTTAGAACAAACAACAACTATAATCTCAAAAGTCTGGGGAATGTGTAATCCGCTTCGGGATGATGGCGTATCTTACGGCGATTATCTTGAACAGCTTACATACCTAATTTTTCTGAAAATGTCGGATGAATATGCAAAACCACCTTACAAACGGGATACAGGGATTCCCTCTGGCTATACTTGGTCAGATATGAATACATTAAAAGGCGCAGAGTTGGAAGACCAATATAAAGCCACACTGGAAAAACTGGGAGAACAAGCTGGCATTTTAGGACAGATATTCAAGGGCGCTGTTAACAAAATCAGCAATGCGGCGATTCTGTACCGTGTAGTACAGATGATCAATAATGAAAAGTGGGTAGCAATGTCCTCCGATGTAAAAGGCGAAATTTACGAAGGCTTATTGCAGAAGAATGCAGAAGATATCAAAAGCGGAGCAGGACAATACTTTACACCTCGTCCGCTGATTCGTGCTATGGTGCGTTGTCTGCGTCCAGAGCCGATGAAAACCATTGCTGATCCCTGCTGCGGAAGCGGTGGATTTTTCCTTGCAGCTCAGTCTTTCCTTGCTGATCCGAACAATTATGCGTTAGATAGGGAGCAGAAGGGATTTTTGAAAAATGAAACTTTTTACGGAAATGAAATTGTTCCGGCAACATATAAAACGGCGCTAATGAACCTGTATTTACACAATATTGGTGATATTTATGGAAATGTTCCGATTACGTTGGGCGATGCGTTGCTGACAGATCCAGGATATCGTGTAGACTATGTGATGACCAATCCGCCGTTCGGCAAAAAGTCCTCTATCACCTTTACAAATGAAGAAGGGGAACAGGAAGACGAAGATCTCGTTTATAATCGACAGGATTTTTGGACAACCAGCTCGAATAAACAGCTTAATTTCGTGCAGCACATTAATACAATTCTTAAAGCGACAGGGAAAGCGGCAGTTGTTGTGCCGGATAATGTTCTGTTTGAAGGCGGTGCAGGGGAAGTCGTTCGGAAAAAACTGCTGGAAACAACGGATTTGCATACCATTCTTCGATTGCCTACTGGTATTTTTTATAAACCTGGTGTAAAAGCGAATGTTTTGTTTTTTGATAAACGTCCTGCTAGTGCGCAGCGTCAGACAAAAGAGGTATGGATTTATGATTTACGTACAAACATCCATTTTACCCTCAAACAGCATCCAATGACTGATGCTGATCTGGAAGATTTCGTTTGTTGTTATCATCCAGAAAACAGATATGAACGTACAGAAACCTATTCGGCAGATAATCCAGATGGTCGTTTTCGTAAGTTTTCAATAGAAGAAATTATGGAAAGAGATAAGACAAGTTTGGATATTTTCTGGATTAAAGATAAGTCATTAGCAGATCTTGATAATCTTCCATCTCCAGATGAGCTAGCCAATGATATCATTGAAAATTTACAAAGTGCGTTGGACAGTTTTACTGCTTTGCAGGCACAGTTGAATAAAGGTTAAATTTCATGACCGTACTGTTTTTACTGTGCGGTCTTTTCGTTACATCAATTTCGTTAAGGACATTATGCAAAAGGTTTTCGTTTTTTTTGATTTTTTGCGTGGATATGTGATAAAATAATAGAAACAGATAGAAGGGAAGTGTATTTATGGCATATACAATCGAAAAGAAATATTCTATCAAAGAAACAACAAAAGTTGGTCGTGAAAAAATTGTGAATGACGCTTTGGCGATTGCGACATTGGATGCAGATGCTCCAACAGAAAGAACCATGAATTTGGTACAAGAATATATTGATGGGAAAAAAGAAATTTCTGAAATCTTAAAGGAAACCATTGCTTATTATCAGGAGCAGGCAAAACATTGCAATAATTAAGGCGGTGGAGAAATGAAGGACTTTTATTTATATGATGATGTCCCTGTATTAAGAAATTTGCTGAATATCAAAGATGAAAAATTGTTGGAGGAAGCAGAAAGCAATATTACATATGTAAAGTTGCTTGACATCGATGATAAGATTTGTGGCGATGCGTTTGATTATCAGCGTATTAAGGACATTCATACATATATTTTTGGGGATTTATATGAGTGGGCAGGAAAAGAACGAGGTATCAATATTGTAAAAGGTGAAAGGGTATTAGGCGGTGATACTGTCAGATATGCGGACACAAATAGCATCGAACCCGAAATGGAAGCAGCACTAAAGGAGCTGAATCAAGTTAAGTGGGAAGTGTTAGATATCTCTGAAACAGCGGAGTTGTTCTCTAAATTGATTGCAAAAATATGGCAAATACATCCTTTCAGAGAGGGTAATACTCGTACTATCATCACATTTGCTACACAGTTTTCTGAAAAACATGGTTTTCGTATGAATAAAGCATTATTAAAAGACAACTCGGAATATGTGAGAGATGCACTAGTTAAAGCATCTGATGGAATGTATTCCGAATATGAGTATCTCATTCGAATTATTCAAGATGCAATATTAAAAGGTTAATATCTATACATAGTGAAAAGAACAAAATCTGGAATGGCAAGAGTAAACACCCTATTCCAGATTTTTTTGTTTCCACTATCCAGAGAAACAAGAAGCAACACTTTTTTGAAAAATACCTCTACGCCAAGGCACAACCAGCTTCTTTGGGCATACTTTTTGTACAGTCATCATGGGATGAATAAACAAGGGCATTGCCCAAATGGAGCACGGCTGGGTTAGAGGGTTGTGCTGTATTGGGGCCATGGAATGGGAAGTCCCCTGCGGCAGATTTACCACAATCTGCAGCAGGGGATTTTTTGTCATAGAAAAGCGGACATGAGTTTTTTACGGTACTATTAAGCTGAGCAGGATTACCAGAACCAGGGAACAGAGAGAGAGGAATGCGGTGATGAACGTCCATGTTTTCAGCGTTTGGCCTTCCGTCATGTTCAGATATTTGCAGACCAGCCAGAAGCCGCTGTCGTTTACATGGGAAGCAGCCACTGAACCAGCGGCAATCGCCAATACAACCAGGGCTCTCTGCATTTCCGATACAGGGGAAATAGCGAGCAAAGGGCTGACAATACCGGCGGCTGTTATCATGGCTACCATGCCGCTGCCCTGGCTGACTCTTATAAATACAGCAACCAGATACCCCAAAATAATAGGTGGAAGGCCGATGGTCTCCACGGATTGTGCTATAACATCTCCTACGCCGCTGTCCAAAAGTATCTGCTTAAACACACCTCCGGCTCCGGTTACCAGAATGATCAAACCCACGGGCAGGAATGCTTTAGAGGATATTTCGTACAGATCTTCTTTGTGAAAGCCTCTGCGCTTGCCGAGAATGTAAAATGAAAGCAATACAGCTATCAGCAAAGCAATGTAGGATGTACCTAAGAATTTTGCGGCCTGTGTAAAGAAACTGTCTGCCAGGATTCCCTCATTGACCAGGGCATCCACGCCTGTATTGACCAGGATTAGGAGGATGGGAACTGCAATGATAAGGATTACACTGGAAAAAGAAGGCAGGTTTTCATCGTTTGACTCTTCGGGAATCATGTAATCCGGCACAGGGATAAAAAGGTGCTTATCAATGTATTTAATTGAATAAAGATAACCCACCAGTGTAAGGGGAATGGAAATAATGATTCCAAAAAAGATGACCCACCCTACATTTGCGTCTAATGCGCTGCATGTTGCTACCGGACCCGGTGTGGGAGGCACAAATGCATTGGTCAGACATAAAGAAATAATCAGGGGAAATGCAAATGTTGCGACGGAGCGTTTTGTTTTGTATGCCACTGCATAAATCAGAGGCAGCAGGATAATGAACCCAACATCGAAAAAAACAGGGATCGCAATAATGAATCCAGTGACAGCAAAAGCAAGCGGGGCATGCTTCTCACCGAAGAAACGGATCATGCTTTTAGCCAGGGCCTGAGCGCCGCCGGATGCCTCCAGCATCTGGCCGAACACGGCTCCCAGTCCCACTATGATGGCCACTGTGCCGAGAGTACCTCCCATACCGTTTTGAATACTTGCCGTAATGTCTGTTAATGGCATTCCGGCTGCCACACCCACCGCGATGGAAGCGATTAAGAGCGCGATAAACGCATGGAGTTTGCACTTTAATACCAGAAGCAGCAGGAAAGCAATTCCTAAAACCACAATTAAAACCATAACCATTTTTTCACCCAATAATTCCTTTCTTTTGTTTTCTTTGCAGAGATGAAATATACAAAAAACTGCCAGTTTTATGTAATATAATAAAGCAAATTTCATGCCAGATTTGCAAAACCAAACTATTTTCAGAAAACATGATGGATTTATGTTATTTTATGTGATTTATGCCGATTTGTTTTAATATGGGCAAGATGGATGCGGAATACGATATGACACATTTTGTTTCAACTATATAGCTCGAATAAAACGATTTGTTCTATATCTGAGTTCTGTTTTAGATTTACAGGATACAGATGTGTTCTGCGGTATATGCATGAGAAAGAAGGAAAGTGATACATATGATAAAAATAGCACTGGCTGTTCCTTACAAGGGTTTTATTGAGAACGCTTACCAGATTTTCAGACAACATAATGAATTTTACAGAGCGGTTGATCAGGAAAACTATGAGATGGAGGAGGTTATTGTCACCAGTGAAAATGTGAACCAGATTAAGATTGAGGCCGACATAGTACTCACCAGAGGACTTCTCGCTGAAATCCTGGCCAGTTTGTCAAAAAATATCCCGGTAGTGGAAATTACGGTTCCGGCTGCGGATATTCTGAGGACCATACGCAATTGCGTTGAGCATTACGGAAAACAAAAAATCGGAATCATAGCAGCCGGCAACATGCTTGACGGCATTACAGAGCTTTCGGATTTAAGCGAGGCTCCTATCAGGACCTTTGTTTTGACACCTGACTGGAATAATGAAATGCTGGTGAAACGTGCTGTGTCAGAGGGGTGCAAGGTGATATTGGGAGGAGTAAATACCTGCCGTTATGCTGCGGAGAATCATGTATCCTTTATGATGATCCAAACCAGCCAGGAAGCGTTTTGGAACGCGCTGTCCGACGTCAAACGCACCTGGTCCATTTTCCGGAAGGAACAGGAGAAAGCCCTTCGCCTGCAGGCTTTGCTGGACATATCACACGATGGCATTCTGCTGATTGACCCTGATTTTAAGCTTACAGCCATGAACAGGAAAGCGCAGTCTGTCCTTGGAATAGACGGGGAGCACCTGCCCGTTGACGCCCTGTCCCTTGGAGGGGAGCTTAAGGATGTACTGGCAGGCGATGAAGAATATGTGAACCGCCTTGTCCAATATGGCAGCAATATGCTGAATGTAAGTAAAAACGTTCTGAAAATCCAATCATCCATCTGCGGGTATGTGGTCAATGTGCAGGCAGTGAAAGAAATCCAGAGCATGGAGCATGACATCCGAAAACGGATCTGTAAAAGGGGCCATATTGCCCGCTACAGGTTTGACGATATCACGGGAGAGTCGCCGGTTATGATATCGACTGTGGAGACGGCAAGAAGATACAGCCGGACGTCCTCCAATATTCTTCTGATTGGACAAAGCGGAACAGGAAAAGAGATGTTCGCTCAAAGCATCCATAATGACAGCCAGCGCAGGCGGATGCCCTTTGTGGCTGTTAATTGTGCTGCTATTCCGGAACAGCTTCTGGAAAGCGAGCTGTTCGGTTATGTACCGGGGGCTTTTACAGGAGCGCACAGGGACGGAAAGGCGGGACTTTTTGAGCTGGCCCACAAAGGAACCCTTTTTTTGGACGAAATCGGAGAGATTTCACTGCCGCTGCAGGCGAAACTACTGCGGGTTCTTCAGGAGAGGGAGATTATGCGGGTCGGGGGAGATTCTGTCATTCCCGTGGATATCCGCATCCTGGCGGCTACCAACCAGAATCTGGAGCAGCTGGCGGCTGAGCGTCAGTTTCGGGAGGATTTATTGTACCGCCTGGATGTGCTGCGGATCAATATTCCCTCTCTGAACCAGCGCAGGGAGGATATTTCTCTGCTTGCGGATTCCTATATGAAACGCGCGTTTCCTGATATACGGATAACAGATGAAGCAAAAGCATACTTAGAGCAGATGGACTGGCCCGGTAATGTGCGGCAGCTTTTTAATTTTTGCGAACGCCTTGCAGTGCTCTGCAACGGTTTTGCGGTGGATGCAGACCTTGTGGCCGCTGTATCCTTACAGGGAGGAATCCCGCTCGGGACAGGTTCAGTCCTCTCTGATGAGGAGGACGAACAGCGTATTATTACTAAGACCCTTGCATCCTGCCATTACCATAAGGGCAACACAGCCAAAGCTCTTGGCATCAGCCGTTCCACGCTTTGGCGCAAGCTGCGGGAATATGGAATCAGGACATGAGACAATACTAAGTAATCCAGCCGGATTTTTTCTGGGAGAAAATCCGGCTGGATATTTGTTTTTTTCCTGAGGCTTTCTGATAATAACAGGAATATGGTTTTTTTATATTATTTCCGTTTAGTTGGACACCACCAGCGTCTTCAGCCCATCCGTTGCGTTTGGGGCATTGAAGATATACAGAGTGTAGGATGTATTGGCGCTCATGTTGGCGGAGGTGGTTGCCACTGAGGTGTTGGGATAGGAGCCGGTCCTGGAGATGTAGAGCTGGTACCACCCCGGATAGAAGCTGGTGTAAGGGGTCACTTCCCTGTAGCGTACATTGCTGAACGCAGTATAGGAGGAGTTCTGGTTGCCGATGGATACGTCGAAGGGCCCCAGGTTCAGCGAAAGGTTGCAGGTCCGCAGACAGCTGGTGCCGGAAGGCGCGTTGCAGGAGATGTCGGATATTTCCATGATGTCCAGGCCGCTTGCCGTATTGATGATGGCAATGGTCATGGAGGCGGAGGCGCGTACCTGCACGGTCTTCTGGATGTACACATAGCCGTTGGCTCCTGACACGGTGACGGTCTGGGTGCCGGAGGCAGACTGGACGTAGCCTGTTATGTCCCCATTCCCCAGGCCGCTTGCCACCATCCAGTTGCCCAGGTACACGTAAAAGGGCTGGTACCCGGTGGAAGCATTGAGGATGCGCACCCTGCCGAAGCTGGTGGCGGTGCAGTTGTAGCATGGGAAGGTGACGCCGGGAATCACGGTGACAGAACCGCTGTTGCCGGGGAAAATAGGCCGGAAGATAGGCGGAAAGCCGGGACGGTTGCCGCTGTCCACAGGGCCGCCTTCACCTGGATTGGGAAGAGGTATGACCGGGACATTGGCGCCGTTATTCTGATTGCCGCCGCTGTCCACAGGACCGCCCTCGCCCGGATTGGGAAGAGGAGTAACGGGAACATCGGCCTCCCCCAGCTCTGCCGTGGTCAGGAGGGTGTCCGGATACTCATTCATTCTGTCTGTATGATAGGACTGATTGTTCATAGAGACCTCGCAAAAGATTGATTCACTATAGTCTATTCATATGGAAGAAGGAATGTGTATGTTTTTGAAAAAAAGGGAACTGCATTTTTGGCAGGCTGATGCATATAATAAAAGGAACCAGTGTATCAGGAGCGTGGGCGTATGTCATGGGAACCAAAGAAAACAGCCGTATCCGCACTGGGGCTGCCCCGGGACGTGATTCTGGGGGATGTGCTTATAAGCTTTGTGGGCAGGAGCCAGGTGAATGTGGAAAATTACAGGAGCATCCTGATTTACACGGATACCCTGATTAAGCTCCAGGCCAGGAACTGCAAGGTGGTGATTCACGGAGCCCGCTTAAAGATTGATTATTATACGGCGGAGGAGATGAAGATAACCGGCCAGGTCGGTTCTTTGGAATTTGAAACATAAATCAAAGGAGGGGCCTGTTTGATTGAATGGCTGTTACATAATTGGGAAGGATATGTAAGACTCCGTCTTCACGGCTATTCACCGGAACGTTTCCTGAATCTCTGCAATGCCAGGGGTCTGGAGGTATGGGGACTGATATGCAACCGGGACGGGGATTATGAGTTTTTTATGACTGTGGAAGGATACCGCCGGGTGAAGCCCCTGGTGCGCAAGGCACAGGTAAGGCTGCACATTACCGGCCGTTTCGGCCTCCCATTTTTTATTTACAGGCACAGGAAGCGCTGGTATTACGGTGCCGGAATCATGGCCTTTTTCCTGGTGCTTTACGTCATGTCCCTGTTTATCTGGGATATCCAGTTTGAGGGTAATTACAGGTATACCTACGATACTCTGGTCCGTTTTCTGGACACCCAGGACATTGATTACGGCATGCTAAAGGCCAGGATTAACTGCGAGGATCTGGAAGCCTCCATGCGCACAAGCTTTCCCGAGATAACCTGGGTGTCTGCCCGTGTTTCCGGCACAAGGCTGCTCATCCACATCAAGGAAAACGAGGTGCTGTCCACTATCCCTGAGAAGGACGAGACACCCTGCGACATTGTGGCGTCCCAGCCCGGAATCATCACCTCCATGGTGGTGCGCCAGGGGGTTGCCCAGGTCTGTGTGGGGGACCAGGTGGAGGAGGGACAGGTACTGGTCAGCGGCCGGGTACCCATTATCGGTGACAACGAGGAGGAGATCAATGCCTACATGGTTCACGCGGATGCGGATATTGTGGCCAGAACCGTCAAACAATATGAGAAAACATTTCCTCTGCTGCATCAGGAACGTGTCCATACGGGGCGCAGGCGGAGAGGGTGGTACATGAAGGCCGGGGCCTGGTCCTTTACCTTCCTGACCCCGGTAAGGGGACAGGGGGAGTGGGATTATTCCATGGAGGAAAAACAGCTGAGGCTGTTTTCCAATTTCTATCTTCCTGTCTATATAGGCGCCATACAGGGCCGGGAAATGGCTGCTTATGAGAGAAATTACAGGGAGGATGAGTTAAAGGAGCTGTCTAAAGCCATAAATTACCAATTTGTCAAAAATTTAGAGGAAAAGGGGGTACAAATTCTTGAAAATAATGATAGAATAGAAACAAGTGTTTCTGAATGCCGTCTGACAGGTGAACTCGTCACAGAGGAATCCATTGTTAAGACACAGCCGGCAGCGGAGCCTGATATGAATTCCGGCGGAGAGCCGGGAGAAAAACCAGAGGAGACAATAACTGCTGAATGAGTGTAATTGAGACAATGATTGACATTCCCGCAGAGCATGAGCGGAATGTCTGCGGACAATTTGACACCTACTTAAAGAAGATAGAGCGCACCCTGCATGTGACCATGATTGCCAGGGACGGCGAAATAAAAATTATCGGACCAGAGAAAACTATAGGCCAGGCAAAAAGCGTGTTCAACAACCTGATTGAACTGTCCAAGAGGGGCAATACCATTACGGAACAAAACGTGGATTATGCCCTGTCCCTGTCTTTTACGGAGAATGACGGGCAGATTCTGGAGATTGACAAGGATATCATATGCCGGACCATATCCGGCAAGCCGGTAAAGCCAAAGACGCTGGGGCAGAAGCATTATGTGGATGCTATCCGCAAGAAGATGATTGTGTTCGGCATCGGACCGGCCGGCACGGGAAAGACATACCTTGCCATGGCCATGGCCATCCAGGCCTTTAAGAACGGCGAGGTGGGGCGCATTATCCTTACCAGGCCGGCCATTGAGGCCGGAGAAAAGCTGGGATTCCTGCCGGGCGATCTCCAGAGCAAGATTGACCCGTATCTGCGTCCTCTTTATGACGCCCTGTACCAGATTATGGGGGCGGAAAGCTATCTCCACAATTCGGAGAAGGGGCTTATTGAGGTGGCGCCCCTGGCCTATATGAGAGGAAGAACCCTGGACAACGCCTACATTATCCTGGATGAGGCCCAGAACACCACCCCGGCCCAGATGAAGATGTTCCTGACCAGAATCGGTTTTGGTTCCAAGGTCATCATAACAGGAGACCAGACCCAGAAGGACCTTCCGGGAGACGCTGTTTCCGGTCTGGACACTGCCCTTAAGGTGCTGAAACGGATTGACGACATCGGGTTCTGCTACCTGACCAGTTCCGACGTGGTGCGTCATCCGCTGGTGCAGAAAATTGTACAGGCCTATGAGACATATGAACAAAAGAATACCCCGCCTGCAGGACGGCGCAGGATACGGGAGCGGAATTAATCCGCCAAGGAGAAGTGAGTATGACCATTTCAATTGAATACGAAGCAGAAAAGGTACTGGATTTGCCCTACCGGGAAATCATCGAGGACACTGTGCTGGCTGCCCTGGATTATGAGGGCTGTCCCTATGAGGCAGAGGTCAATGTCATTCTTACGGACAATGACGCCATACAGGAAATCAACCGGGAGCACCGTCAGATTGACGCTCCCACGGACGTGCTGTCCTTTCCTATGGTGGATTATGAGTCGCCATCGGATTTTGACCATGTGGAGGAGGCTGTGGAGGATTACTTCAATCCTGAAACCGGAGAGCTGATGCTGGGGGATATTGTGATTTCCGTGGATAAGGTGGAGGAACAGGCTGAGAAATACGGCCATTCCCAGACCAGGGAGCTGGCCTTCCTGACAGCCCACAGCATGCTCCACCTGTTTGGTTACGACCATATGGAGGACGGCGAGCGGCTGGTGATGGAGGAAAAGCAGAAAGAGATACTGGAAACCAGGGGGTATACAAGATGAGAAACGGGTTCAGATGGATGGCAATCGGTTTAACGGCAGGACTGACGGCAGCAGTCCTTTTGACGGGCTGCGCCAGGGAAGCCAGCGTGGAAGCAACCACGGTTCAGGAGCCTCCTGCCACCACTGAGGCCGCTGAACCCGATATCATCATCCGGTCTGACCCGGAGACAAAAAAGGAGGACACCGGAAACCTGCCGGCATTTTATCTTCCTGAGGAACGGACAGAGGAAAACGGTATGATTCGCAGCTATCTGACCGGCCAGATGGTGGAAACCGCCAAGGGAAACCGCCGGCCCGCGGCTGTGATGATGAGCAATGACAAGGAAGCCAGGCCCCAGTACGGCATTAACAGGGCGGGGGTGGTCTATGAGGCGCCGGTGGAGGGAGGCATGAACCGGTACATGGCCCTGATAGAGGATTACGACGGTCTGGAACGCATTGGTTCCGTGCGCAGCTGCCGGACCTACTACACCTATTTTGCCAGGGAGTTTGACGCTGTCTATGTACACTTTGGACAGAGCACCTTTGCCAAGCCTTACCTGAAAAATGTGGACCATATCAACGGTCTGGACGCCATCGGCGATCTGGCCTTTTACCGCACAAAGGACAAGAAATCGCCTCATAATGCATATACCAGCGGGGACAGGATTACGGCCTCCATAGAGAAGCTGGGGTACACCCAGTCTTACGCCCCGTCCTACAAGGGCCATTATCTTTTTGCCAGGGACGGCAGGGAGGCATCCCTGACAGAGCGTCCGGGAGTCATGGACGCAGGCACGGCAAAGACCGGATATATCATGAACCAGGCATACTTTGTGTACGACCCTTCGGACGGGCTTTACCACCGTTACCAGTACGGCGGCATCCATCAGGGGGATGAAGGGCCTGTTGCGGTGAAAAATGTGATTTTCCAGTACTGCCAGACCGGTCATTACGCCACCACGGATTATCTGGATATCAATGTACATACTACGGAATGCGGGTATTTTATGACTGACGGCAAAGCGATTCCTATTAACTGGGAAAAGGACGGAGAATTCGGTCCCACCCGTTACTTCGATGCCAACCACGATGAAGTTGTGCTGAATCAGGGAAAGACATGGGTCTGCATCATTCCCACCAGGGACTTTGCCAAGTCGGAAATTATCGGAAATGAGGATACACAGTAATAAACATGAATCCAAGGACAAGCAGGAAAAAAACCAGGAAACAGAAAGCAGCTAATTTTGTCATACAGGGAAGCATCCTGGCCATGGCCGGTATCGTGGTACGCATTATCGGCATGCTTTACAGGATGCCCCTTAACGATATTATCGGAAAACAGGGAAACGGATATTATACGTCAGCCTTCAACGTGTATAATATCCTCCTTATATTATCCTCCTACAGCATGCCGGTGGCAGTGTCGAAGATGATATCTGCCCGGCTGGCAAGGGGGGAGCACAGAAACTGCAGCCGCATCTTAAAAGCGGCTCTTATTTATGCTACGGCAGTGGGAGGCATAGCGGCGGTGGTTCTGTGGTTTGGGGCGGATTTGTTCGCACAACTCATCAAGACGCCTTTCAGCCGGTACGCCTTAAAGACCCTGGCGCCCACCATCTGGATCATGGCATATCTGGGCGTGCTCAGAGGATATTTCCAGGGGACGGGCACCATGGTGCCAACGGCCGTATCACAGATTTTAGAACAGATTGTCAACGCGGTGGTCAGCGTGGTCGCAGCCGGAATTCTCTTTGGCGTGGGTACGTCCATTAATGCTGCCCAGGGGGCAAAGGATTATTCCTATGCGCTGGGGGCTGCGGGCGGCACCATCGGCACCGGGGCAGGAGCGCTCACGGCTTTTCTGTTTTTTATATGCCTTACCGCATCCAAAGGGCGGGAGAGAAGGCAGATGGTCCGGGAGGATGTGTCGGGGAGGACGGAGAGCTACCGCCGGATATTTTATGTGCTCACCATTACCGTGCTGCCCATTGTCATCAGCAGCGGCATCTACAACTGCTCCAATGTGGTGGACAATTACCTGTTCGGCCAGGGCATGGACAAGCTGGGGTATATGGAGGATTCCATTGCCACCTACTGGGGCGTGCTGGGACAGTACCAGCTGCTCTTTAATATACCGGTGGCTGTTTCCAACGCCCTTTCATCCTCTCTGATACCGTCCCTCACAAGGGCAGTTGCAAACAGGAACAGAAAGGAGAAGCTGGAGCGGATTGCAACCTCCATCCGTTTTTCCCTGCTGATTGCCATTCCGGCAGCAGTGGGAATTACGGTGTTGGCTAAGCCGGTCTGCAACCTGCTGTTTATCAGTGAGGACAATACCATGCTGATACGGCTCTCCATGGCTGGTTCCCTGGCCGTGGTATTCTACTCCCTGTCAACTGTTACAAACGCTGTCCTCCAGGGCCTGAACCACATGGATGTGCCCATACGCCATGCCGTCATTGCCCTGGTCATTCATGTGGCGGTGCTGGAAGTGTTCCTTATGGTATTTAAGATGGGAATTTACAGTGTGGTGTTTGCCAATATTATATTTGCCCTTGTGATGTGTCTGTTAAATGGACATGCCATTGCCAGGTTTGCCAGATACAGGCAGGAATATAAGAGAACGCTCATCCTGCCCACAATATGCGCCGGCTTCATGGGAGCGGCCGCTTATGGGGTATACAGAGGCATTTACGCCCTGCTTCCCGACCAGCTGATGAGGGGCAGGATGGGTATGGCCATTGTGGTGTTCCCCTCGGTGGCAGTGGCCATCCTGGTCTATGCCGTGCTCCTTGTAAGGTTCAGGGCAGTGGAGGAGGAAGAGCTTAAGGGAATGCCGGGAGGAAGGAGACTGGTCCGTCTTTTGAACCGGTTCCGGCTTCTGGGATAAGCGACAAAAGGGCGTGTTTGTTGTATTTATCAGGAAAAATTTGAGAATGCATGATTAAAACAGAATAAGAAAGCAGATACTAACCTTAAAGCGGCGTCCGGCGCCATGCTGACCGGCATGGCGGGGCCTGGGCCGGCGAGGAGGTTAGTGCATGAAGAAGTTATTATACTGCTTTGCCCTGTTTGCAGTCACATCCATTGTGTGTCTCATTGTTGCGTATGGAATTACCCGGTATAGCGTCAGGCAGGAACAGGCAGTTCCCAATACGGTCATTGAGACGGAGACAGTCAACGATGTGGATGACAGGGCCGCCATGAACCAGGAACAGGTAAAGCCAATACTGGAAAGCGTTTCTCCGGCAGAAGAATACTATCTTGTGTCGGAGTCCGGCTTTCTCCTGGTATTCTGCAGCGACCGCAGCACCATCTGCCTCTATACCCATATTCCTGTCACGGATTTTCCGGAAAAGGAGAGGGAGAAGCTGATGGAGGGCATATGGTTTCCGTCTATGATGGATGTATACCATTATTTGGAATCGTATACAAGCTGATGAGATCCGGCTATGCGGCGGTCGGATTGTCTGTTTCATTTTTACGGATGAAGAATAGAGGTATCCATCTGTGGAAGCAGATTAATACATGAAAGTAAAGTGATATATGGAAGCAAAGTAATACATGGAAGCAAAGTAATACGTGAGGCAGGGGTTAAAAGGGACCGGATTTCCGCACTGGGAATCCGGTCCTTTCTGCGAATACCAGGATTTGAGGCGGCTGTTTGGGCGGGCTTTTGGCAGTCCGGCGCCGTAAATAACAGGAAACAGTTGAAATGTGGCAGAAAAACATATAAAATGGGGTGTAAACTTAAGAGCATTAAGAGCAGGATAAGGAGCTTTGGAACAATCATGAGAAAACGAATCGTCATCATAGGAGGCGGGGCCTCGGGACTGACTGCGGCTATTGGCGGGGCCAGGAACGGGGCCCATGTGACCATTGTGGAGCACATGGACCGGGTGGGAAAGAAAATCCTGTCCACGGGCAACGGCAGGTGCAACCTGACCAATCTGCGGATGGAGGCGGACTGTTACCGCTGCGGCCGGAAGGAGTTTCCCATGGAAGTTATCCGGGGCTTTGGGGTGGATGAGACCCTGGCTTTTTTTAAAGGTCTTGGAATAGAGCCAAAGGACAGAAACGGATATATTTATCCCAATTCGGACCAGGCATCGGCTGTGTTAGACGTGCTCCGCAGCGAGGTGGAGCGACTGGGCGTGGCGGTGCTTCTTTCGTGCCGTGTGGAGAAGATAGAGCCGGCGGCCGGCGGCGGTCACGTCTGTTATAAAGTGTATACAGACCAGGGCATACTGGACGCGGACGCAGTGATTCTGGCAGCCGGCTCCAAGGCAGCTCCGTCCACCGGTTCAGACGGAAGCGGCTATGAGCTGGCAGGGAGACTGGGACACCGGGTGATTAAACCCCTTCCCGCCCTGGTGCAGCTGCGGTGCCAGGGAAACCTGTACCGGCAGATGGCGGGTATCCGTACGGAGGCCGGGGTAAAGCTCATGGCGGCCGGTGAACTGCTGGCCCGGGACAGGGGAGAGCTGCAGCTGACAGATTACGGCCTGTCCGGCATCCCTGTATTCCAGGTCAGCCGGTTTGCGGCCAGGGCCCTGGACCAGGGTAAGAGGGTCACAGCCCTGGTGGACTTTATGCCGTCCTGGGATGACGGTGAGGCCTTTGGCCTGCTTAAAAAGCGCGCGTCTCTTCTGGGCCATAAGACGGTGGAGGAACTGTTTACAGGTCTGCTGAACAAGAAGCTGGCCCTGGTTCTCATTAAGCTGGCAGGCATCAAACCGTCCCAGAAGTCCGGGGATCTGTCCCCAAAACAGCTGAAACTGCTTCTGGGACAGATAAAGTCCTATGAAGCCATTGTCATGTCAGTGAATCCCTTTGCCAATGCCCAGGTGTGCTGCGGCGGGGTGGACACCGGTGAGGTGGATGCCGCCACCATGGAATCCAGGCTTCATGCTAATCTGTATCTGGCGGGAGAATTGCTGGATGTGGATGGAATCTGCGGCGGATACAACCTGCAGTTTGCCTGGTCCAGCGGTATGATAGCGGGGACACATGCGGCGGGAGGACATTCCGTTGGGAAACATGAGGCAGGCGCAAATAAGGCGGCGGCACATGGGGCATATGCCCCTGCCCCAGACGGAAAGAGGAACAGAAAATGATTCGTATTAATCAGTTAAAAATGCCCCTGGGACACGACAGGGCCGGCCTTTTGGAGAAAGCTGCCAGGGTACTGCGTGTTCCGTCAGGGGAGATAGAGAAGCTTACCATCGTCAAGCAGTCCGTGGACGCCAGAAAGAAGCCGGATATATGGTACAGTTACGTGGTGGACATAGGAATCAGGCAGGCCGGACTCCAGAAGGAGGAAAAGCTGGTGCGCAGGCTGAAGGACCGGAATGTGGCGGTCCATAAGGAAGCACCTTACCGGCTTCCTGAGCCGGGTACTGAGTGTATGGCGGGCCGGCCTGTCATTATCGGCACCGGCCCGGCCGGACTGTTCTGCGGCCTTATGCTGGCCAGAAAGGGGTACATGCCCATACTTCTGGAACGGGGGGAGGACGTGGACGCGAGGACGGACCGGGTGGCCCGGTTCTGGGAAACAGGGCAGCTTGACCCGTCCTCCAATGTGCAGTTCGGGGAAGGCGGGGCAGGAACATTTTCTGACGGAAAGCTTAACACCCTTGTAAAGGATACCTTTGGAAGAAACAGGGAAGTGCTGCGCATACTGACAGAGTTCGGCGGGGACCCGTCTATCCTGTATGTGAATAAGCCCCACATCGGAACCGATGTATTAAGCCGCATTGTCAAATCCATACGGACAGAGATTGAAAAGCTGGGAGGCCAGGTCCTTTTCCAAAGCCAGGTAACGGATTTTGTGACGGGGGGGGAGCCGGGGGAATCCAGGCGCATAAAAGCCCTTGTTGTCAACGGCAGCCAGGTTCTTGAGGCGGAGACAGTGGTGCTGGCCATCGGACACAGCGCCAGGGATACCTTTGAGACCCTGCTGGCCAGAGGAATCCCCATGGAGCCAAAGGCATTCGCGGTGGGACTGAGGGTACAGCATCCCCAGACGCTGATCAATGAGAGCCAGTACGGCATGAAGGAATGCGGTGAATTGGGGCCGGCCAGCTACAAGCTTACATGGAAGGCTTCTGACGAAAGAGGAGTCTATTCCTTCTGCATGTGCCCCGGAGGCTACGTGGTCAATGCGTCCTCTGAGCCGGGCCGCCTGGCGGTCAACGGCATGAGCTATCATGACAGGGCAGGGGAAAATGCCAACAGCGCCATTATTGTCACGGTCACGCCGGAAGATTTCTGCGGGATGGAGACTGGAGCCGGAACAGACCAGGGCTGCGAAGTGCCTGGGGATGCCATGGCAGGAATCCGGTTCCAGAGGCGCCTGGAGGAGACCGCTTTCTGCCTGGGAAAGGGAAACATACCGGTACAGCTCTACGGTGATTTTAAGGAAGGCCGTGTCTCAGAGGGATTTGGCGGTGTGAATCCCGCCTTCAGGGGCGGGTATGCCTTTGCCAATCTCAGGGAGCTGTTTCCGGAACCATTGTCCCGGGCTTTCATGGAAGGAATGGAAGGATTTGGAACCATGATTCGCGGCTTTGACCGGCCGGATGCCATCCTGGCTGGCATTGAGAGCCGTACCTCGTCCCCGGTCCGCATTCCCAGAGACCAGGGAATGGAAAGCCCTGTAAAGGGAATCTTTCCCTGCGGTGAGGGAGCGGGTTATGCAGGGGGAATTACCTCGGCAGCCATGGACGGAATCAAGACGGCAGAAGAGATTATCCGCAGGTACAACCCCTTACGTCCGTCCCGGACAGTGGCTAAAACATGACAGGAACATTTACAACATAGAAATTGACGTGACCTGTAAATTGGTGTAAGATAAACAGGAATCGTTTGATGAGATAAAGGAGTATATCATGGAAACCCAGGAACGTCAGAATCTTGCGGATAAACAGAGGATTGTGATTAAAATTGGCTCATCTTCCCTTACCCATGCTCAGACAGGGGAAGTGAACCTGATGAAGATAGAAAAGCTGGTGCGGGTTGTCAGCGACCTGCGGGGACAGGGAAAGGACGTGGTCCTGGTGTCCTCCGGCGCCATTGCGGCGGGGCGGCAGGCCCTGGGCCGTCACAGGAAGCCGGATACCCTTGCTGAGAAGCAGGCCTTTGCGGCTGTGGGCCAGGCCAGGCTCATGATGATTTACCAGAAGCTGTTTGCGGAATACAACCAGACAGCTGCCCAGGTCCTTCTCACAAAGGACACCATGGTCAATGATTCTTCCAGGTACAATGCCCAGAATACCTTTGACGAGCTGTTAAACCTGGGAACCATACCCATTGTCAATGAAAACGATACGGTATCCACCTCGGAGATTCCATATGTGGACAGCTTCGGTGATAATGACCGGCTGTCAGCCATTGTGGCGGCTCTGATTGGGGCAGACCTGCTCATCCTGCTGTCTGACATAGACGGCCTTTACACAGATGACCCCAGGGAGAACCCGGAGGCCGGATTTATCAGCCTGGTGCCTGAAATTACGCCGGAATTCCTGCGTATGGGCAAGGATACGTCGGGCAGCGACGTGGGTACCGGGGGAATGTCGGCCAAGCTGGCAGCGGCCCGGATTGCCACGGACAGCGGAGCCGATATGGTCATAGCCAACGGAGACCAGGTGGATGTCATACTGGACATCATGTCGGGCAAGGAAAAGGGAACCCTGTTCCTGGCCCATACCAATCTGGATTTTGACCTGATGCATTATCTGAACAATGAATACTAGGGAAGGCGCCCGGCCGGGCGCCAGGCCCTGAAAGAGGTGAATGTATGGACGCGTCAAGGATTGACCGCATCAACGAACTGTACCACAAGTCCCAGTCAGTGGGGCTGACAGAGGAGGAGAAGGAGGAACAGGCCCGGCTGCGCCAGGAGTACGTTGCAGCTATACGGGGAAGCCTCCGCAATAACCTGAACAACATATCCATCAAGGAGCCGGACGGCTCCATCACGGATTTGGGAAAGAAACATGGCGGAATCAAGGAAGTCTGATGCATTGTGAAGGGGAGATTATGATGACATTGAATGAAATAGGCAGCCGTGCCAAAGAAGTATCGCGTGTACTGGGTACCCTGGGCTCCAGGGAGAAGAATATGGGACTGGAGGAAGCGGCCAGGGCTTTGCTGGAAGGCGAGGAGGAAATCCTGGAGGCCAATTCTATGGATTATGAGAAGGCCAGGTCCGGCGGCATGAGCCAGGGACTGCTGGACCGTCTTAAGCTGACGCCGGCCAGGGTTCAGGCCATGGCGGACGGCCTGCTGCAGGTGGCCTCCCTGGAGGACCCTGTGGGAGAGGTGCTGTCCATGAAGCTTCGCCCCAACGGCCTTCAGATTGGGCAGAAGCGTGTGCCTCTGGGGGTTATCGGCATGATTTATGAGGCCCGCCCCAATGTGACGGCAGACGCCTTCGGCCTCTGCTTCAAATCAGGAAATGCGGTTATCTTAAAGGGCGGAAGCGACGCCCTTCATTCCAATATGGCCATTACCCGGTGCCTGCGCGCCGGACTCGCAAGCGCCGGCCTGCCCGAGGATTCGGTCCAGCTGATTGAGGATACCAGCAGGGATACCACCAGGGAGCTGATGCGCCTGAACAGGTACATTGACGTGCTCATCCCCAGAGGAGGGGCGGGACTTATAAAGACCGTGGTGGAGAACAGCACCATCCCTGTCATAGAGACGGGCACCGGCAACTGCCATGTATATGTGGACGCTTCCGCGGACCAGAATATGGCCCTGGACATTATCTTCAATGCCAAGACCCAGAGAATCGGCGTGTGCAATGCATGCGAGTCCCTTCTGGTGCACAGGAGCATTGCAAAGGAATTCCTGCCCCTTCTCAGGAAGAAGCTGGAGGAAAAGCAGGTGGAGATCCGGGGAGACGAGGACGCCTGTGCCATTGAACCTTCCTTTGTCAGGGCCACCGAGGAGGACTGGGGCAGGGAGTACCTGGATTATATCCTGTCCTTAAAGCTGGTGGACTCTGTGGATGAGGCCATCCGCCATATCAATACCTACAATACAGGTCACTCGGAAACAATCGTGACCTCTGATTATTTCAATGCCCAGACATTTTTAAATGAGGTGGACGCTGCGGCTGTCTACGTCAATGCTTCCACCCGCTTTACAGACGGTGAGGAATTCGGTTTCGGAGCAGAAATCGGCATCAGCACCCAGAAGCTTCACGCCAGAGGCCCCATGGGCCTTAAGGAACTGACCACTACCAAGTATATTATTTACGGAGATGGACAGATTCGCTGATTACAGCTACAGAGGAGCCGGGACATTTTACATTTGTTCCCGGCTTTGTCAGACAGAATGCAGGAAAAGAGGAAATATATATGCTCGAAGAGGAAAACAGCAGGAAAAGGAGCAGGAAACAGCAGGAGGAAGAACCCTTCAGCTGGAAAAAGGAGATTATCAGCTGGATACAGATTATCGTGGCAGCGGTCATCATCGCCCTGGTCCTTAACAACTTTATCATAGCCAACAGCCGTGTGCCAACCGGCTCCATGGAGAATACCATCATGTCCAAGAGCCGTGTCATCGGATCCAGGCTGTCCTATCTGACCAGCGACCCTGAGAGAGGGGATGTGGTGATTTTCCATTTCCCGGACGATCCAACGGGAAAAATCTACTACGTAAAGCGTGTCATAGGGCTTCCCGGTGAAACCGTGAACGTGGTGGACGGAAAAGTCTATATCAATGATTCAGACACGCCCCTTGACGAACCCTACCTTCCCGAACCAATGGAAGGCTCCTACGGTCCCTATACAGTGCCGGAGGGATGCTACTTCATGATGGGAGACAACAGGAACAATTCCCTGGATGCCCGGTTCTGGAAGAACCAGTTTGTGGAGAAGGACAAGATTATAGCCAAGGTGCTGTTTACGTATTTTCCAAAGATAGAGAAAGTGGAATAAGAGAAAACGGAGTAAGAGACAGGATGAAGATAATCATATCACCTGCCAAGAAAATGAATATCAGGGAAGACGAGCTGGAATGGGCGAATCTTCCCTGTTTCCTTTCCAGGGCAGAAGAACTGAAGAGATACATACAGGGCCTGGACTTAGACCAGGCCAGGAAGCTGTGGCAGTGCAATGAAAAGATAGCCCTGCTTAATTACGGCCGTTTTAAAGAGATGGACCTTGAAAGGCGCCTGACCCCGGCCCTCTTATCCTACGAGGGAATCCAGTATCAGTACATGGCGCCTGGGGTGTTTGAGCAGGGACAGTGGGATTATGTGCAGGAGCATCTGCGCATTCTGTCCGGGTTTTACGGTATCCTTAAGCCCCTGGACGGCATCGTGCCGTACCGCCTGGAGATGCAGGCAAAGGTGGAGCTTCCGTCAGGTATCAAAAGCCTTTATGACTACTGGGGAAGCTCTATCTGCCGGGAACTGGCCGCGGATGAGACATTGATTGTGAATCTGGCCTCAAAAGAATACAGCAGGGCAGTGGAACCCTATCTGGAAGCCCATATTGATTATGTGACCTGTGTGTTCGGAACCCTTGCAGAGGACGGAACAGGCGGTCTTAAGGTAAAGGTGAAAGCCACCGAGGCCAAGATGGCCAGAGGAGAGATGGTCCGGTTTATGGCGGAGCGGGGCGTCCGGGACGCGGAGGGGCTTAAGGGGTTTGACCGTCTGGGGTATCGCTACTGCCAGGAGAAATCCGGGGATAAGGAATACGTATTTATCAAGATTAGGGAACAATAAAACAGGGACCTGTATGCCGGTGCGGCGTACAGGTCCCTGTTCACGGCCGGAATTTCAGGCGAGAATCGCGGCCAGGTCATGCTCCGGTGTGGAGATGGGATGGATTTCAAACTGCTCGGTCAGATATTCCAGTATGGCCGGAGAGAGAAAGGCGGGAAGGGTGGGGCCAAGGTAAATGTTCCTGATACCCAGATGCAGCAGGCTTAAAAGGATACAGACAGCTTTCTGTTCGTACCAGGACAGAACCAGGGTAAGGGGAAGGTCATTGACCTGGCAGCCGAATGCTTCTGCCAGGGCTGCGGCCACCTGGATGGCGCCGAATGCATCGTTGCACTGTCCCATGTCCAGAAGGCGGGGAATGCCGGCCAGGGTTCCAAGCTCCAGGTCATTAAAGCGGTATTTGCCGCAGGCCAGGGTCAGAATAAGGGTGTCCTCAGGCGCCTGCTTTACAAAGTCCGTGTAGTAATTCCTGCCGGGACGGGCTCCGTCGCAGCCTCCTACCAGGAAAATGTGGCGCAGCCTGTTCTGTCTGACTGCCTGTGCCACGGTGCCCGCAGCAGCCAGAATGGCTTCCCGCCCAAATCCGGTGGTGACCTTGGTGCCGCCGTTGATTCCGGGGATAGTCACATCCTCCTTGAAGCCGCCAAGCTCCAGGGCCTTTTGGATGACTGGAGAGAAGTCTTTGCGGCCGTCAATATGGACGATGCCCGGATAGGACACCAGGGCGGTGGTAAATACCCGGTCAGAGTAAGAGGGTTTGGGCGGCATCAGGCAGTTGGTGGTAAAAAGCACAGGGGCGGGAAGGTCCGAAAATTCCTTCTGCTGATTCTGCCATGCGGTTCCGAAATTGCCTTTCAGATGGCTGTATTTTCTGAGCTCCGGGTAGGCGTGGGCGGGAAGCATTTCCCCGTGGGTGTATATGTTGATTCCCCGGCCCTGGGTCTGCTCCAGCAGAAGCTTTAAGTCGTGAAGGTCATGGCCTGAAATGACGATAAAGGGTCCCTGTTCCACGGTAAGGCTTACCTGTGCCGGAGCCGGGATGCCGAAGGCCTGGCGGTTGGCCCTGTCCAACAGTGCCATGCAGTCCAGGTTTACGGCGCCCAGTTCCATGACAATGGGGAGCAGATCCTGAACCGTATAGCTGTCATAACCAACGGCAGACAGCCCCTTATAAAAATAGTCCATGACTCCTCTGTCCTCATGGCCCAGCACCATGGCATGGTACGCATAGGCGGCCATTCCTCTCATGCCGAAAAGAATCAGGGATTTAAGGGAACGTATATCCTCATCCTCTGACCAGAGTCTGTTCATGTCAAAATCTTCTGTCCGGCTGCAATCTGCCGTACAGGATCCGCACATGGGGGACAGGGAATGTTTTAAGCGTCCGGCCTCCGCAAGAAGCTCATTCAGGGCGCTGTCATCAAAGCTTACATTGGTAAGGGTGGCAAACAGTCCCCTTACAATCAGGCGGTCTGCTTCCGGAGAGCGGTCTTTTCCTTCTGACGCCCTGGCAAGGCCGATGAGGGCTCCTGTAAGTTCATCCTGAATCCTGGCAGTGGCAGCTGTCTTGCCGCACACACCTGCTTTTCCCATACATCCGCTGCATCCTGCGGTCTGTTCGCATTGAAAACAAAACATATTGTGTTCCATGATATATCCTCCTCGTAAATATGTGTGAGCAGGCGGTATGTTCTGCCTGCCCTTGACGGTATGGGGAAAGTATAATATAATTTCAACAACAAGTAAGTTGTTGAAACAACGATAAGGGAGAAAAATATGGATATTCATTTGCTGGCAGGAACAATGCTGTTTCAGGGAATCAGGGAGCATGAAATAGAGGCCATGCTAACATGCCTTTCAGCGGAAGAGAGGACCTATGGGAAGGATGCTTATATATACAGGGCCGGTGATGTGACAGGCCGTCTGGGGGTGGTGATGGAAGGGGCGGTGAACATCATTAAGGACGACGTGTGGGGAAACAGGAAAATCATTGAGAATATAGGCGGAGGGCAGATATTCGGGGAGACGTATGCATGTCTTAAGGGGGAACCCCTGATGGTGGATGTGCAGGCATCGGAACGCTCCAGAATCCTGTTCATGGACGTGAACCGCATCCTAACCACCTGTTCATCCAGCTGTGACTTCCACAACCGTCTGATACGGAGCCTGATGTATGTGCTGGCCGGGAAAAACCTGATGCTTACGAAGAAAATGGATATTATCACGCCTAAATCCCTGCGGGAGAGGGTCATGGTGTACCTGTCCCAGGAATCCGTAAAGCAGGGGTGCCGTACCGTCACAGTGCCCTTTAACCGCCAGCAGATGGCGGACTATCTGTCCGTGGACAGAAGCGCGCTGTCGGCGGAGCTGTCCAGAATGCAGAGGGACGGGGTGATTTCATATGAGAAGAACCGTTTTACGATTCAATAGATGATTTGGCCGGCGCAATAACCGGCTCCCAGCAATTACCACTTGAAATAGAACATATGTTCTGATATATTGGAACCAGGAGGTGAAAGCAGTGGCGGCTTTAAATATACCCATACAGATGTTTGGCGCCTGCAGCACCCTGGGAGATATGACGCCCCTCTGGTTCCGGTATGAGAATAAGGAGCACGGAATCATCACGGTGAAGATTGAGAGCATTGTCTCTTCCAGGGAAGAGAAGTTTTGCGGCATGGAGCATATCAGCTTTGTGTGCTGGGCCGTGGCAGAGGGCCAGAGACGTCTTATTGAGCTGAGATACCGCATATCTACCCATAAGTGGTCATTTTTCAGGACACTGTCATGAGAAGCCAAAAAGATCAGGTATGGTACCATGTGGATGTGAACAGCGCCTATTTAAGCTGGACAGCCGCATACAGGGTCTGTATCCTGGGGGAGGATTTGGATCTGCGGGACCTTCCCTCTGTCATCGGAGGAAGCGAGGCAGAACGGCATGGCATTGTGCTGGCGAAATCCTCCTCTGCCAAAGGGTATGGAATCAGGACAGGGGAAACACTGGCAGAGGCCAGATGCAAATGTCCGGGGCTTGTAATCGTACCTCCGGACTACAGCCTGTATGTGAGCTGCTCCAGCGCTCTTGTGGAGCTGCTTAAGAAGTATTTTCCCTATGTTCACCAGTACAGTATAGATGAGGCGTTCTGCCAGGTGGAGGGCACAATGGGATTATGGGGAACGCACACAGCGTTTGCGCACCAGCTGAAGGAAGAAATACGCCGGGAGCTGGGTTTTACCGTGAACATCGGTGTGTCGGACAGCAAGCTGCTGGCCAAGATGGCTTCTGAATTCCAAAAGCCGGACCAGGTCCACACCCTGTTTACCTGGGAGATAGAGAGGAAGATGTGGCCGCTGCCTGTAAATGAACTGTTCTGGGTGGGGCCGGCCACGGTGAGAAAGCTGAGGGCGCTGGGAATAAGGACCATAGGGGCTCTGGCTGCCTCGGATTTGGAACTGTTAAAAAGGCATCTAAAAAAACAGGGGGAGTTTATCTGGAATTATGCCAATGGAAGGGATGTGTCTCCATTTTTGAGAGAGCTTCCGCAGAATAAGGGGTACGGCAATTCTATGACCACGCCGTCAGATGTGACGGATCGGGAGACGGCAGAACAGGTCATATTATCCCTTACGGAAACCGTGTGCGCCAGGCTGCGGGCTGACAGCATGGAAGCTGCCTGCGTGGGTATTTCCATCACGGACAGGGAATTTCGCCATGGATCCGGTCAGACCACCCTGATTTCGGCTACAGATACCACCCTGGAAATCTATGAGGCGGCCCGGAGCCTGTTTGACCGCCTGTGGAATCATTCTCCCATCCGCCAGATGGGGGTCCATACAAGCAAGGTCAGCCCAAAAGGCCATTATCAGTATCAGCTTTTTGACAGGGGACTCCATGATAAATACGCCAGGCTGGACACGGCTGTGGATGAGATAAGAAAACGGTATGGGGAGGACTGCGTGCAGAGGGCTGTTTTTGTGGGGAACCGGATTCCCCACATGTCGGGCGGCATTGACAAGGTGAAACGGACCGGAGTCACCAAGGCCGTGCAGAGGCCCGGGCCGGGCAGCGGTGCGGGAGACCGGAATCACGGCAGCGGGGAGGACCGGGTTTTCCGGTAGCTTCTCGGAGAGCAGCCCTTTATCTTGTGGAACACCTTGGAGAAGTAATTGGGGTCGGTGAAGCCGGCCCTTATGGCTGTCTCGGTCATGGTCAGTTTTCCCTCCAGCACATCGGGAATACTCTTTTCAATGCGGTATTTTAGCAGGTATTCAAACAGGGATTCCTTCATGTAACCCTTAAAGACCCGGCAGCACTCGCTTTTGCAGATATGGATGTGGCGGGAAATATCATCCAGGGTGATATCAGACTGATAGTTTTCATGGATGAAGGAGAGCATCTGACGAATCCGTTCCTGGTTCTTCCTGCCCGCCGTATGTGCCGGTTCCCGGTCAGGGCGGCAGTGAAGGTATAAAAGCTTCCAGAAACGGAACAGGTCCATCTGGATGTCCATTTCATAGGTATCATAGCGCAGGCTGTCGATGCGTATAATATCCTCCAGAAGCCCGACCGCTTCCCCGTGCCATTCCTGCGACAGGTCGAAGCAGACAGCCGGCAGGGCGGCGTTTTCCATCAGAGGGTCCGTATACCGGCTGGCAATCCGGCTTCCCTGGTAGCCGTACAGCAGTCTGGGGTGGAAGGTAATGGAGATGTACCTGCAGTCACGGCCGTTTTCCATGCGCCCGGTGTGCATGGTATTGGAGTTGCCGAAGAGCGCCTGTCCGGCCCTGGGATAAAAGATCTGGTCATTAATTTGATATACCATAGTCCCCTCTGTGATGAGGGTAAGCTCGATTTCCGTATGCCAGTGCCACTGGAAGGAGCTGGTGTAGAACCTGGACAGGGCCTCGTCGCTGACAAGGACGGGAAATTCATAGGTCCCGTGCTCCTTTAGCTCTTCCTGGTGTTCGTTGGTGATGATTTGGATTTTAGAAGGCATGGCCGCGGACTCCTTTTGCGTATGTTCCGGTTTTGGAACGTTTTTTAAAGTATCTGTTCTGTTTAATCTCAATATTGTCTGGTTATATCCCATGAATTATAACATTTTTGAATAAAAAACTCAATATATTCCCTTTTCTGCGCATGATTTTCAAGGATAAATCCCATTGTTTTTTTATAATAGAAATCAGAAGAAATCAAAAAAACAGGAAAAGAGGAGATTGCTTTGGAGAGAAGATGCAGGACAGCAAAGAGCCAATATCTGAATCGTGTGATAACCTATATGAGGGATCATCTGCAGGAGAATCTGACACTGACCCGGATTGCAAGGGAAGCAGGGCTGTCGGAGAGCTATCTCAACGCGGTTTTTAAAGAATGTGTCAAGTGTGCGCCAATGGATTACTACATCAACATGAAGATGGAACAGGCCTGCTATCTTCTCTGCAATACAGACATGCATATATACCAGGTGGCCCAGTATTTGGGATATGACAATCAATATTATTTTTCACGGGCATTTAAGAAGGTACTGGGTGTGCCTCCTAAGAAGTACAAGGAAATGCCAAGGATACCGTCAGCTCCCATGCAGGTTTCCTGCTGAGAACAAGAAAATATAATAAACAAAATGCAATATATACTTTACATTTAGAACGATATAATTTATAATATGTAATATAAGACGGAGGCCGAAGGAATTGCGAAGGAATTGCAATCCGAGTAAAAGGCCGAACGGCCCGAGAAAATGCTAATAAAATGCTGCTGATGCATTTAAACGCGATGCCTGTAAGGAGGGAGGGATGGCAGTGAAAAACCTGAAAATGAAAGCAGCCAGGGCCGGTATGGATTTATCCCAGGAAGAACTGGCTGAGCTGGTAGGGGTGACCCGCCAGACCATTGGGATGATAGAGGCGGGGAAGTACAACCCTACGCTGAATCTTTGCCTGGCAATCTGCAAGGCGCTTCACAAGACACTGGATGAGCTGTTCTGGGAGGAATAGCAGGAGATATGGAAGTCAGAGGAAAAGGAAGGAGAATTCTGATATGATGGACGAGAGAACAACACAGGTAAGAAATAAAATAATGAGTGAGATGGCCATGCTTATGTATCTGTTTGTGGCGGCGGCATTTGCGGTTAAGGTTCTGCTGATGGGAAAAGGAATCCGGGACTGCGTGGTTGAATATGTCATATTGATTCTGGCCCCCCTGTATCAGTATGTCAGAGCAAGGCAGCTGAAGTTCAGCCTGTACCGGCCGGGATACGGCAGCCAGCAACATCGTGTCAGGCGCAATCTTGTCTCCGTGGCAGTGGGCGCACTGGTATTCATCCTGGTTTTCTGGAGAACCTCGAAAACAGGAACCTTGGATGCCAAAGAGGCGGTCCCGGGGGTGCTGACCTTTGTCGTGGTATTCCTGCTCACAAGAGTGGTGATAGTAAGGATTGAAAAGAAGCGGGCAGACAGACTGGAACAGGAATATGGGGATGACGGGGAAGAGCAGGAATAGATATACGAAATTTATATTGTTAATTTTCAAGCGTTAGGGTAAAATGGAAGGGCATGTCAGACAGGCCGCATGTATACAGGGCGGCCTTAAAATTTATATCATAAGGAGAGATATGAACCATGCCATTTAACAAGAAAAAGAATACCGGTACCCCAAAGCGGGATTATACAAAGATGAAGACACCCCATACGTATGCAATTATATTTGCTGCCATATTCCTGTGCTGGCTGCTGACATTTTTGGTTCCGGCGGGGAAATTCAGCACCCACAAGGTAGAATATACGGATTCCAACGGTGCGGTAAAGACCAAGACCGTGCTGATGGCGGACACGTTCCGCTACAGCTACCGTCTGGACCGGGAAGCGGTGAAGGATAACCTGACAGCCATGAGCGGGGATGAAGCGCTGATGGAATCCCTGGGTGTTGACCCCGCAGAGCTGGATGCGTTTCTTGAAACAGATTCTTCTGAGTGGACCCAGGAGGATTTGGATGAACTGGGGCTGACAGATGATGTGCTGTACGGACAGTACGGCGAATCCATCTATGATACCAGCCAGAAGCTTCATAAGACGGCAAAGGTGTGGGGCACAGAGGATTTCGGCGGTTTTGGCTTCCTCAACTATGTGTTCGAGGGACTGGTGACAGGGGACCGTTCCGGCTCCGCAGTTGGAATCTGCGCCTTGATTCTGGTGGTGGGAGGTTCCTTTGGAATTATCATGAAGACAGGGGCCATTGATGCGGGCATTTACGCCTTCATCAAAAAGACAAAGGGCTTGGAGCGTCTGGCTCTGCCGCTGTTATTTATCCTGTTTTCCCTGGGAGGCGCCACCTTTGGAATGGCAGAAGAGTGCATTCCCTTTTCCATGATTATGGTGCCCTTTGTGATTGCGCTGGGCTATGATTCCATTGTGGCCATCACTGTTACCTATGTGGCGTCCCAGGTGGGCAATGCAGTTTCATGGATGAGTCCCTTTTCTGTGGCGGTGGCCCAGGGCATAGCGGGAATCCCGGTTCTGTCCGGCGCCGGCTTCCGTCTGGCCATGTGGGTGATTGTGACTCTGCTTTCCGCAGGATACATGATGATTTACGCTGAAAAGATACGTAAGAACCCGGCCCACTCCGTTGTCTATGAGAGTGATGCCTATTTCAGGGGAAGAATGGACTCTGTATCGGAGGAGAGGGAATTCAGTCTGGGCCATAAGCTGATTCTTCTGGAGATGCTGGCTGTCCTGGTTTGGATTATCTGGGGTGTTACCCAGGAAGGGTATTATATTCCGGAAATCGCCTCCCAGTTCTTTGTGATGGGATTTGCGGCCGGTGTGACCGCGGTCATTTTTAAGCTCAATGATATGACGGTCAACGGTATGGCGTCCGCCTTCCAGAGCGGTGTGGCTGACCTGGCTGGAACCGCGGTTGTGGTAGGTATGGCCAAAGGAATTCTTCTGGTGCTGGGCGGCTCCGATGCAAATGTGGCGTCCACGCTGAATACGATTTTGTATACCATTGGAAATGCGCTTGCAGGAGTGCCTTCGTTTATCGGAGCGCTGTTTATGTACCTGTTCCAGAGCTGTTTCAATCTGATTGTGACCTCCAACTCCGGACAGGCCGCCCTGACCATGCCCATCATGGCGCCCCTTGCGGACCTGGTAGGCGTCACACGTCAGGTAGCAGTACTGGCTTTCCAGATGGGAGCCGGATTTGTGGATGCGTTCACACCGGTTTCCGCCAGTCTGATCGGCGTCCTGGGTGTTGCCAGGATTGACTGGGGAAAATGGGCAAAATTCCAGATTAAGATGCAGGCATTTTTCTTCCTTATGGGAACCGTTGCCATAGCAATCGCCATAGCGGTTAACCTGCAGTAAGCTGGTATTTTGTCAAGATATTTAAAACGGGATGTTTTGCAGCCATGCTTGAATACCCGGTTGACTTCCCAACCATTTTAAAGTAAAATTCATACTGTTAATCGCAATTGGCTGGACCGTGCAAAAGGCCCGGCCTGCTATGCGTTTCGGGAAAGAAAGCAATATCCGAACAGAACTATTTAAATATAGAAGCTAAATTATAGAAGCTAAGGAGCAGATAAATGGAAGAATCCAGAGATACCATTGACAACATAAAAAATGCAGAAACAGCCATAAACCAGGACCCCCCTGCTGCGGAGCCGGAGCGTCAGCAGTACTTCATGGAGCGGGCGAAGGGACAGCTGGCCGAACTTTCCCGCAGGCTGGGACGTCCCCTTACCTGCTGCATCAACACCTTTGGGTGCCAGATGAATGCCAGGGATTCGGAGAAGCTTCTGGGGATTTTGGAGACAATCGGCTACCAGGCTGTAGAATCAGAGAAAGCGGATTTTGTGCTCTTTAATACATGTACGGTGCGGGAAAATGCCAATCTTCGGGTTTACGGCCGCCTGGGACAGCTGGGGGCCTATAAGAAGACGCATCCTGACATGATGATAGCCCTGTGCGGCTGCATGATGCAGGAAGAGGAAGTAGTGGAGAAAATCAGGAAAAGCTACCGTTATGTGGATTTGATTTTCGGAACCCACAATATCTTCAAGCTGGCGGAACTGGTATCCCTGTGCCTGGAGCGGCGGACCCAGGGCGGACAGAAGCAGGGAAAAACGAAGATGGTTGTGGATGTATGGAAGGATACGGACCAGATCGTAGAGGATTTGCCGGTGGAGCGCAAGTTCCCTTTCAAGTCGGGAGTCAATATTATGTTTGGCTGCAATAATTTCTGCAGCTACTGCATTGTACCCTATGTAAGAGGAAGGGAGCGCAGCCGCAGGCCGGAAGAAATCATTAAGGAAATACAGAAGCTGGCAGCGGACGGAGTGGTGGAAATCATGCTCCTTGGACAAAATGTAAATTCCTATGGAAAGAACCTGGACAATCCCATGACCTTTGCGCAGCTTTTGGAGGAAGTGGAGAAGATAGACGGAATTGAGCGGATCCGTTTTATGACATCCCATCCAAAGGACCTGTCCGACGAACTCATAGAGGTCATGGCCAGGTCTGAAAAGATATGCCGTCATCTGCACCTTCCCCTCCAGTCCGGCAGCAGCCGGATACTGAAGGTTATGAACCGGCGCTATACCAAGGAGCAGTATCTGGATTTGGCGGAGCGGATTAAAAAGGCAGTGCCTGGCATCTCACTGACAACGGATATCATTGTGGGATTTCCGGGCGAGACAGATGAGGACTTTGAGGAGACCATGGATGTGGTGAGAAGGGTGGGGTTTGACAGCGCCTTTACCTTCATCTACTCCAAGCGTACCGGCACACCGGCGGCAGCCATGGAAGATCAGGTGCCGGAGGCAATTGTGAAGGAGCGGTTTGACAGGCTTTTAAAGGAAGTACAGGATATCTCGGCAGAGGTGTGTGGACGGGATGTCAGGACAGTCCAGGAGGTCCTGGTGGAAGAGGTGAACGACCATGCGCCGGGGCTTATGACAGGCCGCCTGTCCAACAATACAGTGGTACACTTCCCGGGAGATGCATCCATGATTGGAAGGCTGGTGCCGGTGTATCTGCAGGAGAGCAAGGGCTTTTATTATATGGGACATATAGCTGATAAGGAAAATGAATAGAACCAGACAAACAATAACCGGCAAATTAAGATAAAACAAGAATAAACAAGCATACTAGAGAAGAGAGGTCAGCATTTTGATAGATTTGTCACAATTATCTCCCATGATGCAGCATTATATGGAGACAAAGAAGGAGTACCCGGACTGTGTCCTGTTTTACCGTCTGGGAGATTTCTATGAGATGTTTTTCGATGATGCCCTGACAGTATCAAAGGAACTGGAGATAACCCTTACAGGAAAGGACTGCGGTCTTTCTGAGCGGGCACCTATGTGCGGGGTGCCGTTTCACGCATTGGATTCCTACCTGTACCGCCTGGTCCAGAAGGGATATAAGGTCGCTATAGCAGAGCAGATGGAGGATCCCAGGCAGGCCAAGGGCCTGGTGAAGCGTGAGGTAATCCGGGTGGTGACTCCGGGAACCATAACCAGCTCCCAGGTGCTGGATGAGACAAAGAACAATTACCTGATGGGAATTGTATATATGGATGGAATCTACGGAATATCCACCGCGGATATCAGTACCGGGGATTTCATGGTGACTGAGGTGGATTCGGACCGGGAACTGTTTGACGAAATCAACAAATTTTCCCCGTCTGAGATTATCTGCAACAATGCCTTTTACATGTCGGGCGTGGATATGGACGAGCTGAAAAACCGCTATCAGGTGGTTATTTCTGCCCTGGACAGCCGCTTTTTCGGTGAGGAATCCTGCCGCCGTATCCTGATGGAGCATTTTAAGGTGGGAGCCCTGGTGGGACTGGGGCTGGAGGACTATGCCACAGGCATCATTGCCGCCGGCGCCGTGATGCAGTATATCTATGAGACCCAGAAGAGCACCCTGGAGCACATTACCACCATCACCCCCTATTCTACCGGACAGTACATGGTTATTGACACATCCACCAGAAGGAACCTGGAGCTGGTGGAGACCATGCGGGAAAAACAGAAGAGAGGCACCCTGCTGTGGGTTCTGGACAAGACAAAGACAGCCATGGGAGCCAGGCTGCTTCGCGCCTGCATCGAACAGCCGCTGATTCACAGAGACGAAATCATCAAGCGCCAGAACGCGGTGGAAGAGCTGAACATGAACTATATCTCCCGGGAAGAGATATGCGAGTACTTAAATCCCATCTATGACCTGGAGCGTCTGATAGGGCGAATCAGCTATAAGACAGCCAATCCAAGGGACCTGATTGCCTTCAGAAGCTCTCTGGAAATGCTTCCCTATATCAAACGGATACTGGGAGAGTTTAACAGCGAACTTCTGGCAGAGCTGGGCCGGGAGCTGGATCCCCTTCAGGATATCTTCCAGCTTATAGGGGATGCCATTGTGGAGGAGCCGCCCATTACGGTCAGGGAAGGCGGCATCATAAAGGACGGCTACAACCAGGAGGCGGACAAGCTGCGCCATGCCAAGACAGAGGGTAAGAACTGGCTGGCGGAGCTGGAGGCAAAGGAAAAAGAAAAGACAGGCATTAAGACCCTGAAGGTGAAATTCAACAAGGTATTCGGTTACTATTTTGAGGTGACCAACTCCTTCAAGGACCAGGTGCCGGATTACTATATCCGCAAGCAGACCCTGACCAACGCGGAGCGGTTTACCACCGATGAATTAAAGCAGCTGGAAGACATCATCATGGGCGCGGAGGAAAAGCTGGTGTCCCTGGAGTATGACCTGTTCTGCGAGGTCAGGGACAAAATCGGGGCAGAGGTCATCCGCATTCAAAAGACGGCCAAGTCCATAGCTGGAATCGACGTATTCTGTTCCCTGTCCGTGGTGGCAACCCGGCGCAACTATGTGAAGCCCTCCATCAACGACAAGGGCGTGATTCAGATTAAGAACGGCCGCCATCCCGTGGTGGAGCAGATGATGCGGGACGACATGTTTGTGGCCAACGACACCTTTCTGGACAATGGAAAGAACCGGCTGTCCGTTATCACAGGCCCCAACATGGCGGGTAAATCCACGTACATGCGCCAGGTGGCCCTGATTGTACTTATGGCCCAGCTGGGCAGTTTTGTGCCGGCCCAGGAGGCTGATATCGGCATATGCGACCGTATTTTCACCAGGGTGGGGGCTTCCGACGATCTGGCCAGTGGACAGAGCACTTTCATGGTGGAAATGACAGAGGTGGCCAACATCCTGCGCAATGCCACCAGAAACAGTCTTCTGGTACTGGATGAAATCGGAAGGGGAACCAGCACCTTTGACGGATTGTCCATTGCCTGGGCTGTAATAGAACACATAAGCAATTCCAAGCTATTGGGAGCCAAGACACTGTTTGCCACCCATTACCATGAACTGACAGAGCTGGAAGGCACCATAGCAGGGGTGAAAAATTATTGTATAGCGGTAAAGGAGCAGGGAGACGACATCGTATTCCTGCGCAAGATTGTCCGAGGCGGTGCAGATAAGAGCTACGGCATCCAGGTTGCAAAGCTGGCCGGCGTGCCGGATTCCGTTATAGCCAGGGCAAAAGAAATCGCGGAAGAATTAAGCGATGCGGACATCACGGCCAGGGCAAAGGAAATTGCGGAAATCAGTTCCAACATAACCCAGCACAAGGCGGTGCCGAAGCCGGATGAGGTGGACCTGCAGCAGCTGTCCTTCTTTGATACGGTAAAGGATGACGATATCATACGTGAGCTGGACAGTCTGGAGCTGTCCACCATGACGCCTCTTGATGCTATGAACACCCTGTACCGCCTTCAGACAAAGCTTAAGAACCGCTGGAAGGAGACCGGATGAATTTTCACATACTGACACTGTTCCCCGACATGGTTATGGGAGGACTGGGAACCAGCATAACGGGGCGGGCCATGGAGAGCAAGACCATATCTGTGGAAGCCATTGACATCAGGGATTATTCAAAGGATAAGCACAGACATGTGGACGACGCCCCTTACGGCGGCGGCGCAGGCATGGTTATGCAGCCGGGGCCTGTGTGCGAGGCTTACGAGGCCCTGTGCGGGCGCATCGGCAGGAAGCCCAGGCTTATCTATATGACGCCCCAGGGCAGGGTATTTAACCAAACCATAGCGGAGGAGCTGGCAAAGGAGGAGGATCTGGTCTTTCTCTGCGGGCATTACGAAGGAATCGACGAGCGTGCCCTGGAGCTGATTGCCACGGATTATCTTTCCGTGGGAGATTATGTCCTCACAGGCGGGGAACTTCCCGCCATGGTTATGATTGACTGTATCTCCCGTCTGGTGCCCGGGGTTCTGAACAACGACGCCTCGGCTGAGGAAGAATCCTTCCATGACAGCCTGTTAGAATACCCCCAATACACCCGTCCCGAGGTATTCCGCGGGATGGAAGTCCCGGAGGTGCTTTTAAGCGGCCACCATAAAAATATTGAGGAGTGGCGCAGGCAGCAATCCATAAAACGCACTCTGGAGCGCCGCCCGGACCTGCTGGAACATGCCGCCCTGACCATGAAGGAGGTAAAATACCTGGATTCCCTCCGCCGGGAAAAAGGCGACCTGGAAATCCTGGAGGAGCTTATAGACCAGTATGTAAAATCCCTGAACGATGAGGCCTCTGCCGGCCGCACCAAACGAAAGGCAATGGCTGCGGCAAAGAAATTGCTGGCTGAGAAGACTTGTACGGTTGGGGAGCTGCAAGGGTACTTTAAAGTGATGGGGATGCTTGCGGGGGGATGATGGGCGGAGGGGGAGGTGTTTCCGCCCCCGTTCCTCTCACTCCACAACGTATCTCCCCACCAGCCGCATATTTTCCCCGCTTCGCGCAGATGAGAGCCGCAGGCTTAAGATACGGGCAGCCTAACAATGTCAATCCCCTCCCGCTGCTTTTCCTCGATACCCCCTTTTTTTCTCTCCCCTGCCCCCACCCCGCGAATCCTTCCATATTGACAATCCCCCAATAATATTGTACAATTCTCTGAAACTATCCACATAAATACACACATTACAGGCCACGGCCCATACGTTCCGGGCTTTTGGGACTGTAAAATATGAAATAATAGGAGTTGATTTTTTTGGACCCATCGGGTGACAGTATTGCCATACGTGTCGTTATCATTATCATTTTACTGGGACTTTCCGCTTTTTTCTCGTCTTCGGAGACTGCCCTCACAACCGTCAATAAAATCCGTATCAGGACATTGGCAGAAGGGGGGAGCAAGTCTGCGCAGTGGGTGATGAAGCTGTCTGAGAATCAGGGAAAGATGCTCAGTGCCATATTAATCGGCAACAATGTGGTGAATCTTTCGGCCTCATCCATGCTTACCGTGCTGGTGACGGAAATATTTGGAAATAAAGCCGCTGGAGCCGCGACCGGCGTACTGACGCTTTTAATTTTGATTTTTGGTGAGATAACACCTAAAACAATGGCAACCCTGGATGCGGAGCGGTATTCCCTGCGGGTAGGCCATATGATTCATATTCTGATGACTGTGCTGACCCCTCTGATTGTCCTTATTAACTGGATGTCGCTGATTGTCCTCAAGGTTCTCCATGTGGACCCTGATAAGAGGAATGACGACATTACGGAGGACGAGCTCAGGACCATTGTGGACGTGGGCCATGAAAAGGGTGTTATTGAGTCGGAAGAACGTGAGATGATCAACAATGTGTTTGACCTGGGAGACTCCGTGGCAAAGGATGTCATGGTGCCCAGAATCGACATGGTGTTTGTTGACATAGAGGCTGATTATGATGATCTGATTCAGATATTCAGAGAGGAGCATTATACCAGGCTTCCGGTCTATAAGGAAACAACGGACAATGTGGTGGGCATCATCAATATTAAGGACCTGCTGCTGGTGGAGGACAAGGCGTCCTTCTGCGTGTCGGATTACCTGCGCCAGCCTTTTTATACCTTTGAATCTAAAAAGCTATCCGAGCTGATGATGGAGATTAAGAAGTCTCCCAACAATATCATCATTGTTCTGGATGAGTACGGCGCCACGGCAGGTCTGATTACCCTGGAGGATATCCTGGAAGAAATCGTGGGCGATATACGCGATGAGTATGACGAGGATGAGGAAGAGGAGCTGATGGATCTGGGAGACGGCCAGTATCTGGTGGAAGGTTCCATGAAGCTGGATGACCTCAATGACATCCTGGATTTGGAACTGTCTTCTGAGGACTATGATTCTGTGGGGGGGCTTGTGATTGACCGCCTGGAACATCTGCCTTCCCAGGGCGAAGAGGTGGTGTGCGGCAATGTGCGCCTGGTAGTGGAACAGGTGGAAAAGAACCGTATTGACAAGGTTCATCTGTACATCCTTCCCGGAGAAAAAGAAGAGGAATAGAACCAAGGCGAAATCAAGGCGAAACAGCTCATAAAATGCTTGCATTTTGGGACAATATATGCTAGAATAAGTCGTTGTGACAAGAAATAGATGGTCCTCTGTTACTGTGAGTGGTGAATCTGATTTACTGCCGGCGTATTAAGAACATCCAATAGATGAAGGAGGTTCACACGATGAACGATATTATTAAGAACATTGAAGCAGCCCAGTTGAAGGAAAGCGTACCCAGCTTTAACGTTGGCGATACCGTTAAGGTATACAACAAGATTAAAGAGGGTAACCGCGAGAGAATCCAGATTTTCGAGGGAACTGTCATTAAGAGACAGAACGGCGGAGCCAGAGAGACCTTTACCGTAAGGAAGAACTCCAATGGTATCGGCGTTGAGAAGACCTGGCCATTACATTCCCCAAGCGTTGACAACGTAGAGGTTGTACGTAAGGGTAAAGTAAGAAGAGCGAAGCTGAACTACTTAAGAGACAGGGTTGGTAAGGCTGCCAAGGTTAAAGAATTAGTTAAATAATCAGGTAGTGGAAGTGAGAATAGAGTTTGCAGATGCAAACTCTATTTTGTTAAGCAGGCGGCATACCCGTAAGCAGTCCGGGAAATGCCTTAAAAGATAGGTGTGGGTACATGGATTTTTATGTGAATGAGGATACGGCGTGGCTGAGAAAAGCAGTCCGCTGGACGGTCAATGTGGTGTTGGTCCTGGCCAGTGCCTGGTTCCTGGTCTACGGTTTCTGTACTCAGGTGCCTGTGTCAGGCGGTTCCATGCAGCCGGTTTTAGATGCGGACGATGTGGTCCTGGTGAACCGCCTGATTTATGATGTGGGAAAGCCAGAACGGTTTGACATCGTGGTATTTGAGCGCGAGGACCACAAGAAGAATGTGAAGCGGATCATCGGTCTGCCTGGTGAGACCGTGCAGATTAAGGGCGGCTATATATTCATTGACGGCGAGCTTTTAAACGCGGAGGACGGCCTGGAACAGGTGTCCCTGGCAGGAAGGGCGGACACTCCCATTAAGCTGGAGGACAATGAGTATTTTCTCCTGGGAGATAACAGGGACAGCAGTGAGGACAGCCGGTTCCCCAACATTGGAAATGTAAAAAGAGAGCAGATACAGGGCAAGGTCTGGTTCAGGATATTTCCCCTTCTGAAACTGGACTTCATCCATTCAAGATAGAACAGGAGTTTACAAATATGAACATTCAGTGGTATCCTGGTCATATGACCAAGGCAAAACGGGCCATGAAGGAAGATATGAAGCTTATTGACCTGGTAATCGAGCTGGTAGACGCCAGGGTTCCCCTTTCCAGCCGGAATCCGGACATAGATGACCTGGGCGCGGGCAAGGCCAGGATGGTGCTTCTCAACAAATCGGACCTGGCGGACGAGCGGCAGAATGCCCGCTGGGCAGCCTGGTTTGAGGACAAGGGCATTCACGTGGTGAAGGTTGACGCCAGGAACAAGGGAACACTTAAGCAGGTGCAGTCCGTCATCCAGGAGGCATGTAAGGAAAAGATAGAAAGGGACCGGCGCAGGGGCATTCTGAACCGTCCCATACGTACCATGGTGGTGGGGATTCCCAATGTGGGCAAGTCCACCTTCATCAATTCCTTTGCAGGAAAGGCCTGCGCCAAGACCGGCAACAAGCCCGGCGTCACCAAGGGAAACCAGTGGATACGCCTGAATAAGACGCTGGAGCTTCTGGACACCCCCGGAATCCTGTGGCCCAGGTTTGAGGATCAGCAGGTGGGCCTGAAGCTGGCTCTCATCGGCTCCATCAATGACCAGATTCTCAACAAAGATGAGCTGGCCTGCGAGCTTATACGCTTTTTGAAAAAGCGTTATCCCCAGGTGCTGGCAGAACGGTTTGGCCTGGAAACAGAGGGAAAGGAAGCTGCCGTTATCCTGGAGGAAATAGCCAGGGTCAGGGCCTGCCTGTTAAAAGGCGGGGATCTGGATGTGTCCAGGGCGGCAGGCCTGCTTCTGGATGATTTCAGGGCAGGCAAGTTGGGGCGGATCACGCTGGAGGAGCCGGAGAATCAAAAGGACAAGGTGGAATGACAATGGCTGCAAGGGTACTAAAGGGAGAAAAGCTGGAGCAGGAGATGGCCCGTCTGGAGGCCATGGCGGAATATGAGAAGGAGTATGATGCCTGCACCTATATCTGCGGTATTGATGAAGCGGGCAGGGGACCCCTGGCGGGACCGGTGGCAGCAGGAGCCGTAGTGCTTCCCAAGGGATGCCGTATCCTGTATCTCAATGATTCCAAGAAACTGTCGGAGAAACGCCGTGAGGAACTGTTTTTAGAGATAAAGGAAAAGGCTGTAGCATGGAATGTGGGCCTGGCATCTCCTGCCCGGATTGACGAAATCAATATTCTTCAGGCCACCTATGAGGCCATGAGGGAGGCTGTGAAGGGGCTTTCCGTGAAGCCGGAAGTGCTTCTCAACGACGCTGTCACCATTCCCGGGCTGGAGGGGGTGCAGGTGCCTATTATTAAAGGGGACGCAAAGAGCCTGTCCATAGCGGCAGCCAGCATCCTGGCAAAGGTCACCAGGGACCATATGATGGCTGAGTACGAGGAATTATTTCCCGGATATGGATTTGCCAAACACAAGGGATACGGCACGGCGGCCCACATTGCTGCCATCAGAGAGCTTGGGCCCTGCCCTATTCACAGGAGAAGCTTTATCAGGAATATTGTTCAGGCGGATACATATGAATAAGAGACAGACAGGCAGCCGTTATGAGGAAACAGCGGCTGCCTTTTTAACAAGTAAGGGTTACCGCGTGCTGGAGCGGAATTTCCGGTGCCGCCAGGGAGAAATTGATTTGATTTGCCGCCATGGCAGGTACCTTGTTTTTGCAGAGGTAAAATACCGCTCCGGGCTGTCCATGGGAAGCCCGGCGGAGGCTGTTGACGCAAGGAAGCAGGAGCGCATACGGCGGGCAGCGGCCTTTTATCTGTACAGCCATGGAATGGGCGGGGACGTGCCCTGCCGGTTTGACGTGGTGGGAATCCTGGGCAGTGACATTGAGCTGATACAGGATGCATTTTGAGTATAAGGAGGCAATGGTGTTATGGATATAAACTGGAGCTATAAGAACAAATCCCGCGTATTTGATACAAAAGAAAGTGCAGGCGTTCCCTACCTCTCATTTAAGGCGCTGGATGATACTGGGCTGGCCGTCAATGGTTTTTCCACCCGCATGGGCGGAGCCAGCAGGGGAAAATTTTCCACCATGAATTTCTCTTACAGCAGAGGAGACGCAGCGGAGGATGTGCTGGAAAACTTTACGCGTATGGCAGCCGCCCTGGGAGTGGAGCGGGACCGCATGGTGGTGTCCCACCAGACCCATACGGTCAACCTGCGCCGGGTGACGCTGGAGGATGCGGGAAAGGGTGTTGTAAGGGAACGGGATTACAGGGACATCGACGGTCTGATTACCGATGTGCCGGGGCTTACCCTGGTGACCTTTTATGCGGACTGTGTGCCCCTGTACCTGTTGGATCCGGTAAACAGGGCCATTGGGCTCAGCCATTCCGGATGGAGGGGAACGGTTAAGCGCATGGGCCAGGTGACGGTGGATGCCATGAAGGAAGCCTTCGGCACAAAGCCGGAGGATCTGATTGCCTGTGTGGGTCCCAGCATCTGCCGGGACTGCTTTGAAGTGGGCGGTGAAGTGGTGGAGGAATTTAGGGAGGCCTTTGGGCCGGAACACCGGGAAGCGCTGTATTGCCAAGGAAAAAGGCCCGGAAAGTATCAGCTGGATTTGTGGAAGGCCAATGAAATCATTTTCCGCGAGGCAGGCATACGCCGGGAGAATATCCATATCACTAACATCTGCACCATGTGCAACAGCGATTATCTCTTTTCACACCGGAAAGTGGGGGAGGAGCGGGGAAACCTGGCAGCGTTTCTGTGCCTTAAGTAGCGTGAGGTCTGCGAAGGAGAAAGGAAGAGGGGCAATATGGATGTATTATTGGAGGAGTGGTCTCCTGTATGCAGCATACAGGCTGTTGTGGAGGACAACGGACAGGCGGTCTATTTCTACCTTTGGGTGAATCCCGGAAGCGAGAACGCAGAGATTCGCAACTGCTGGATCTGCAACCGGGTTCCGGCCATGGAAGATATGGATTATGAGGCCATGAAGATGGGAATGGCCCCGCGTATGCCCAGGGCATACGTGACCCATGATTCTGCGGGTATCTGCCTGGACAGGGAAAAATTGTCCCTGGTCTGGTTTGAAGAGGGAGACGGTGCAGCCCTGTATGAGGACGGCAGGATGATTGCGGTTATTCCTGGCTGGGCCGACCGGGAATTTCCGGGATATTCCCTATACGCAAAGGGTATGGCGCCCTTTGCCTGGGAGCTTCAGGAGGCGCTGCCTGTTCTGGAACAGCGGATGGAGCGCAGCCGGATGTACTGGGACATTATGAGGGGAGGATATTTTGAGACCATGCAGCAGGAACAGCTGGCTGCCATGGAAGCATTTTTTGGTCCCCACAAAAAGTATTATGCCATTGACGGAGGCGGATTTCCGCCAAAGGCTCTGGTGACAGGAGAACGAAAGGGCAGCCAGTATGCGTTTACCCTTGGAAACGGGGCCCTGGCCCAGCCAAAGGTGGAACAGTATTTTCAGGATGAGACATGGAAATACCGCCGCATGGAACTGGGAGTGGCTTTTCCCAAGGGATGCAGCCAGGAAGGCATTATGGCCATGCTTAACTATACAGCGGCCCAGGCGTCCCTGCCATGGAAGGAACTGGGCTGGCTGGGACACGGCCATACCATTCCCTGCAGCGGAGTGGAAGGCTATGAAGGTGTTCTGCTTCTGAGCCCTGGCCTGTGCGGCGTACAGGAAGGCCCTGCCTATCCCATGTTCATGGACGAGCCCGTGAACCTGCTGTGGATGATGCTGCTTACCGGCGAAGAGTATGAACTGGTAAAGGAACAGGGGACGGATCCTATTTTGGAAAAGAAGGGCGCGGACCCGGCTGCCTGGAACCTGGTGTGACCATAGAGAGAAACATAAAAAATGCACAGTCCCTTACGGCGGGCATTTCGCTGCCGTGGACTGTGCATTTTTGAATATTGATTGCCGGGTTAAATTTTCTGCATGGTGGCAGGGGGTTATACAAGCTTCTGGAAATACTCGTATCCGCCGTTCTGATGCTTCTGGACCAGCTTCTGAATCTTCTCCGTGGGAGAGAGGGAAGCGCTGATGGAGCGGTCATGGTTCAGGGAGTTGATGACAGCGGCCAGGTATTTGCTCATGTCGGCTTCCAGATACCATTCCCTGTTAAGCAGTTCCTGGGTACGGTAATTCAGGTTGGTGGTGATGACATAATCCAGATATCCCTGATGGTAGTACTCGTCAAATTTCTCAAGGCCGTTGGTAAAGAGACCGAAGGTGCAGCAGACGATGACCTTGTCAGCCTTGTGTTCCTTTAACTCCTTACAGGTGTCCAGCATGCTTTCGCCGGAGGAAATCATGTCGTCAATAATAAGTACGGTTTTGCCTTCTACGGAAGAGCCCAGGAATTCATGCGCCACAATTGGATTGCGGCCGCCAATTACCTGGGAATAATCCCTGCGTTTATAGAACATACCCATATCCACACCCAGGTTGTTGGCAAGGTATACGGCGCGGTTCATGGCTCCCTCGTCCGGACTGACCACCATTAAGTGTTCCTTGTCAATGCGGATGTTGGAATCATGGGAAAAGAGGGCCTTTACAAACTGATACGTGGGCATGAAATTGTCAAAGCCAATCAGCGGAATGGCGTTTTGTACCCGGGGATCGTGGGCGTCAAAGGTGATGATGTTTTCCATGCCTAAGGCTGCCAGTTCCTCTAAAGCCATGGCGCAGTCCAGAGATTCGCGTTTGTTGCGCTTGTGCTGGCGGCTTTCATATAGGAAGGGCATGACCACATTGACCCTGTGGGCGGTTGCGGAGCAGGCCCCGATAATCCGCTTCAAATCCTGAAAATGGTCGTCCGGCGACATGTGGTTGGTATAACCGCTTACCGTGTAGGGAATGCTGTAATTCATCACATCCACCATGACAAAAACATCTGTGCCCCTTACGGATTCATTGATGACAGCTTTGCCCTCGCCTGTTCCGAATCTGGGACAGCTGCAGTGAAGCAGATAGGAATCCACGTCGTACCCGCGGTAGTGAAGGTCCTCCTTGCGGCGCATCAGTTCCTCTATATCATTGCGCCTGAATTGTACAATATGGTCGTTCACCTTGGCTGCAAGATCCTTACAGCTTTCCAGTGCAGCGATTTTTAAAGGCGCTACGGGAAGGGAATCTTTGAATACAAAATTGTTAGCCATGATAGCTTTGCTCCTTTGGAATCATCATTTGTTTGGGAATATCACATATGATTTATACCATTTCCCTTTGACCGGGTCAAGGGGTTGATACTATTTCGTCAAAAAAAACAAGACATTTCCACAAACATTTTTTAGAAAATTAACTTTGCATTTACAAAAATAAGTTATATTGCTATGATAGAGGTTAATAAGAAAGTGCTTTACAAGTCAGGTCCGGTATAGTAAAATCAAGCGGATGCGAAGAATTTGTGTTAAAGGATATGGATTCAGATGAAACCTGGAAAGAACAAAAAGACCAGCTGTGAGTGCTGCGGCAATTACGTATATGATGAGGAAAATGATTACTATATCTGTGAAGTGAATCTGGACGAGGATGAGATGGGGCGCTTTTTAAGAGGTACTGTTAGCGCATGTCCTTATTACCAGTCCGATGATGAATACCGGATTGTGCGCAGGCAGATGTGACGGAAGGTCATGAATGAGGAGGTTATAAAAACATGAGTAAACCAATAGTTGCAATCGTAGGCAGGCCCAATGTGGGAAAGTCTACGTTGTTTAATGTCATAGCAGGAGATACCATTTCCATTGTAAAGGACACGCCGGGCGTGACCAGGGACCGGATTTACGCGGACTGCGACTGGCTGAATATGAATTTCACGCTGATTGACACCGGAGGTATCGAGCCGGATTCCAAGGATATCATCCTTTCCCAGATGCGGGAGCAGGCGGAGATTGCCATTTCTACTGCGGATGTGATTATTTTTATCGTGGATGTGCGTCAGGGACTGGTGGATTCGGATTCAAAGGTGGCTGATTTGCTGCGCAAATCCCACAAGCCGGTGGTGCTGGCTGTGAACAAGGTGGACAGCGTTGCCAAGTACGGCAATGACGTCTACGAGTTTTACAATCTGGGAATCGGAGAGCCTGTCGCTGTATCGGCTGCTTCGCGGCTGGGAATTGGTGATCTGCTGGACGAAGTGGTGAAGCACTTTGACTCGGAGCAGATGGAGGAAGAAGAGGACGAGCGTCCGAGAATCGCTGTGGTAGGCAAGCCGAATGTGGGAAAGTCTTCCATTATTAATAAGCTTGTGGGCGAGAACCGCGTCATTGTGTCGGATATAGCAGGCACTACCAGGGATGCGGTGGATACGGAGGTTATCCATGAAGGAACCCCTTATGTATTCATAGATACGGCCGGCCTGCGCCGCAAGAGCAAGATAAAGGAAGAACTGGAGCGCTACAGCATTATCCGTACCGTGTCCGCCGTGGAACGGGCCGATGTGGTGGTTGTGGTCATAGACGCCACGGAAGGCGTCACGGAGCAGGATGCCAAGATTGCCGGAATCGCCCATGAGAGAGGCAAGGGAATCATTGTAGCCGTAAATAAATGGGATGCCATCGAGAAAACGGACAAGACCATATACGAATATACCAGAAAAATCAAGGAGGTCCTGTCCTTCATCCCATACGCGGAATATCTCTTTATATCCGCGGCAACAGGACAGCGTCTGACCAAGCTTTTTGAGATGATTGACGTGGTGCGCCAGAACCAGAACCTGAGGGTGGCCACCGGCGTTCTCAACGAAATCATGACAGAGGCAGTGGCCATGCAGCAGCCGCCTTCCGACAAGGGAAAACGGCTTAAGATTTACTATATGACCCAGGTGGCGGTAAAGCCTCCAACCTTTGTGATCTTTGTAAACGACAAGGAACTGATGCATTTTTCTTATACCAGGTATCTGGAGAACCAGATCAGAAATGCCTTCGGCTTTAAAGGGACATCCCTAAAATTCCTTGTCAGGGAACGAAAAGGAAAAGAGCAGTAGGTGTAAGGAAAGGGGGATTAAGGAGTGGAACAGATTATATGTTTGGCCATGGGATATGTCTTTGGTTTATTCCAGACCGGTTTCATTTACGGCAGGTCCAAGGGAATTGATATACGCCAGCACGGCAGCGGCAATTCGGGAAGCACCAATGCCCTGCGCGTTATGGGAGTAAAGGCAGGTCTCATTGTATTCATGGGTGATTTCCTGAAAACGGTGATACCCTGCTTCCTGGTAAGGATTCTTTTCCGGTCCCAGCCGGGGTATATCTATGTGCTGATACTCTGTGCGGGCTTCGGCGTCATACTGGGCCATAATTTTCCTTTTTATCTTAAGTTTAAAGGCGGTAAGGGGATTGCGGCAACAGCAGGCATCATGTTTTCGCTGGACTGGCGGCTGACAGCTGTCTGCCTGCTGGCCTTTGTTCTTATCGTGGCGGTGACCAGGTATGTGTCCCTGGGCTCCCTGGTGGTGTCCGCTATTTTCCTGTGCTGGAACATCTATTTCGGCCATTTGGGGGCTTACGGGCTGGCACCCGAGGCCAGACCCCAGTTCTACGCTGTTTCTGCGGTTATAGCGGCCATGGCTTTCTGGAGGCACAGGGCGAATATCGTCAGACTGGTACAGGGCAGGGAGAACAAGGTAGGCGCTAAGAAAAAGACAGAGTAGTATACAAAGGACAGTAAAAAACAATTAATGGACGGTGAGGTTATGGCATCAATCGGTGTAATCGGATCAGGCACATGGGGCACAGCCCTGTCAGTTTTACTTAACGGCAATGGACATACGGTACAGATATGGTCCGCCATTCCGCAGGAGATAGCGGAACTAAAGGAGACACGTATCCACCGCAATCTTCCTGAGGTAAAGATCCCGGAAGCAATCGGGCTTACGGATGACCTTGAGGAGGCTATGAGGGATAAGGACCTTCTGGTACTGGCTGTTCCCTCGGTTTTTGTGAGGCAGACATCACAAAGGATGAAGCCCTACATAAAGCAGGGCCAGGTGATAACAAACGTGGCAAAGGGAATCGAGGAGAAGAGCCTCATGACCCTGTCCCAGATTATTGAGGAGGAGCTGCCGGAGGCTGAGGTGACGGTCCTTTCAGGGCCCAGCCATGCGGAGGAAGTGAGCAGGGGCCTCCCCACCACATGTGTGGCCGGCGCCCATAAGCGCAGCGTGGCTGAATTTGTCCAGGGAATCTTCATGAGCGAGGTATTCCGCGTGTATACCAGCCCTGATGTGCTGGGAATTGAGCTGGGAGGCGCCCTTAAAAATGTGATTGCCCTGGCCGCCGGTATGGCCGACGGTCTGGGATACGGCGACAACACCAAGGCTGCCCTCATTACCAGGGGAATCGCGGAGATATCCCGCCTGGGCATTGACATGGGCGGACGGATGGAGACATTTGCCGGACTTACAGGCATAGGGGATTTAATTGTGACCTGTGCCAGCATGCACAGCCGCAACCGCAGGGCAGGCATCCTGATTGGCCGGGGCTATACCATGGAGGAAGCCATGGCAGAGGTAAAGATGGTGGTGGAGGGTGTGTATTCCGCCAAGGCGGCTCTGGCGCTGTCGCAGCAGTACAAGGTGTCCATGCCGATTGTGGAACAGGTCAATGCCATCCTGTTCGGAGGCATGCCTGCAAAGGAAGCGGTTCTGGAGCTGATGCTCAGGGATAAGCGTATCGAAAACTCGGATTTGGAGTGGTCGGAAGAATAAAAAATAGGGGAAGGGAACCAGAAATGGTGCCTTCCCCTAAAAAATAGCCTGTTTTTGGCGGATTATACCTGCTTTGGCTCTAATTTTTCGGTATATCGTCGAAAATAAACCATAATTTTCATGAAACGATTGACAAACCCATTCGGACTACCTATAATATAGAAAGCTTTATATTTTAAAGGCAAGAGGAGGAACTAATTATGAAGAAGAGATTTTTAAGTCTGGGCCTGGCAGCCGTTATGGCTATGTCATTGACAGCATGCGGCGGTTCCAATACGGCAGAGACCACAAAAGCAGCAGAGACTACTGCGGCAGATGCAAAAGCAGAGGGAAGCGAGGCAGCGGATACCGCAGCAACTGACGCAGGTGCGGCAGGCGGCGTGTTCAAGATTGGCGGCATCGGTCCTGTAACCGGCGGTGCGGCTGTGTACGGCGTGGCTGTACAGCACGGCGCAGAGCTGGCAGTAAAGGAAATCAATGAGGCCGGAGGAATAAACGGCGCACAGATTGAATTCAACTTCCAGGACGACGAGCATGACGCAGAGAAGTCTGTCAATGCTTATAATACATTAAAGGACTGGGGTATGCAGGTGCTGATGGGCACGGTTACCTCCGCTCCATGTATCGCAGTTGCAGATAAGACAGCAGCTGACAACATGTTCCAGATTACACCATCCGGTTCCGCTGTAGAGTGTGCGGCTAACCCCAACGTATTCCGTATCTGCTTCTCCGATCCGGACCAGGGCGCTGCATCCGCTAAGTACATAGGCGAGAACAAGCTGGCTTCCAAGGTTGCTGTTATCTATGACAGCTCCGACGTATATTCCAGCGGTATCTATGAGAAGTTCGCGGAAGAGTCCGCAAACCAGGGTATTGAGATTGTTGCAGCCGAGGCATTTACCGCTGACAGCAACAAGGATTTCTCCACCCAGTTACAGAAGGCCAAGGATGCAGGCGCTGAGCTGGTGTTCCTGCCAATTTACTATACCGAGGCTTCCCTGATCCTTCAGCAGGCCAGCACCATGGGCTTTGCACCGCAGTTCTTCGGATGCGACGGCATGGACGGTATCCTTCAGGTTCAGAACTTTGACACCAAGCTGGCAGAGGGACTTATGCTCCTGACACCATTCGCGGCAGATGCTACCGATGACCTGACCGTTAAGTTTGTTGAGAGCTACAAGGCTGCTTACAACGAGGTTCCGGTACAGTTTGCAGCAGATGCATACGATGCAATCTACGCTATCAAGGCTGCTATTGAGGACGCCAATGTAACTCCTGATGCAGACGCCAGCACGATTTGTGACGCGTTAAAGGCATCCATGCTGAATATCAAATTAGACGGCCTGACCGGCGAGGGCATGACCTGGACTGAGGACGGCGAGCCTCACAAGGCGCCTAAGGCTGTTAAGGTAGTGGACGGAGCTTACTCTGCAATGTAATCTGCCGCCTTTTAAATCCGGCCAGAACCAACCAGAAAACCCAACAGAGGGTTGTCACTATGACAACCCTCTTGTTTATAGTAACGATATATGATATAATTTTGAATAATCTGTCGCTTTATAGCGATAAACTAAAAAAGACTTCAGACGAAGAGGTGTAGGTATGGGCTTTATTAACTATTTAATTAACGGCATCAGCCTGGGCAGTGTATATGCCATCATCGCACTTGGATATACAATGGTTTACGGCATTGCCAAGATGCTGAATTTCGCTCATGGCGATGTTATTATGATAGGCAGCTACGTGGTATTTGTCACGGTCAGCACAATGGGACTGCCGCCCATGGCGGGAGTGCTCCTTGCGGTGGCCGTATGTACGCTGTTGGGCATGACCATTGAACGGATTGCTTATAAGCCCCTGCGCGGCGCCTCTCCCCTTGCGGTTCTCATTACGGCAATCGGCGTCAGCTACCTGCTGCAGAACGTTGCCCTTCTTATCTTTGGAGCAGATACCAAATCCTTCACCTCCGTGGTGACCCTGCCTGCCATCAAACTGGCGGGAGGAGAGATGACCATTACAGGGGAGACCATCGTCACCATCCTTTCCTGTATCGTCATCATGATTGGACTCACTGCCTTTATCAACAAGTCCAAGGCCGGACAGGCCATGCTGGCGGTTTCCGAGGACAGGGGGGCGGCTACCCTTATGGGAATCAATGTAAACGGCACCATTGCCCTTACATTTGCCATCGGTTCCGCGCTGGCGGCCATAGCGGGCGTGCTGCTCTGCTCCGCTTACCCGTCCCTTACACCTTATACTGGTTCCATGCCGGGTATCAAGGCCTTTGTTGCGGCTGTATTCGGAGGAATCGGATCCATTCCGGGTGCTTTCATCGGCGGTATCCTGCTGGGTGTCATTGAGATTCTGTCCAAGGCATACATATCCTCACAGATGTCAGATGCCATTGTGTTTTCCGTCCTGATTATCGTGCTTCTGGTGAAGCCTACCGGTATTCTGGGCAAGAAGATTAATGAGAAAGTGTAGGTGCCGGTATGAAGAGCAACGCAAAACGAAAGACATTCATAAATAATATGATTACATACGGCATGGTGGTGGCTGCCTATATCATCATGCAGGTCCTGGTGGGAACAGGGCATATATCCAGCCTTATGAAGGGACTTCTTGTTCCTTTCTGCATCTACGTAATCATGGCTGTGTCCCTGAACCTGACCGTGGGTATCCTGGGAGAGCTGAGTCTGGGACACGCAGGCTTTATGTGCGTGGGAGCCTTTGCCGGCGCCCTGTTTTCAAAGTGCATGAAGGGAGCCATTGACCCGACTCTTGGAATGGTCATCGCCATCCTCATCGGAGCCGTTACAGCGGCCCTGTTCGGCGTCATTATCGGAATCCCGGTGCTGCGCCTGAGAGGTGATTATCTGGCTATTGTGACCCTGGCCTTTGGTGAAATTATCAAGAACCTGGTCAATGCTGTTTATCTGGGACGGGACGCTTCCGGCTTCCATATCTCCTTTAAGGATTCCATGTCCTTAAAGCTGGGAGAGGGCGGGGAAATCCTGATAAAGGGCGCCCAGGGCATTACGGGAACGCCCCAGGCAGCCACCTTTACCATAGGTGTTATCCTGGTGCTTATCACCCTGTTCATTGTCATGAATCTGGTGAACTCCCGCACAGGCCGTGCCATCATGGCTATCCGGGACAACCGCATTGCAGCGGAGTCCATCGGCATCAATATCACCAAGTACAAGCTGCTGGCATTTTCCATTTCCGCTGGACTTGCAGGTATTGCCGGTGTGCTGTATGCCCACAATCTGACCACCCTGACAGCCCTGCCCAAGAATTTCGGATACAACATGTCCATCATGATTCTGGTGTACGTGGTACTGGGCGGTATCGGAAACATCCGCGGTTCCGTCATTGCGACGGTCATTCTGTATCTCCTTCCGGAGATGCTGCGCGGACTCAGCAATTACCGTATGCTTATGTACGCAATCGTGCTGATTCTGGCCATGCTGTTCAACTCCGCACCCCAGTTTGTGGTGATGCGTGAACGTTTGGCGGAAAAATTCAGCAGAAAAGATAAGAAACCCGCAAAGGAGGCAGCATAAGATGGCATTACTTGAAGTTAAGAATTTAAGCATATCTTTTGGCGGCCTTAAGGCAGTTGATAATTTTCAAATCAGCATAGAAAAGGGACAGCTTTACGGTCTCATCGGTCCCAACGGAGCCGGTAAGACCACTATTTTCAATCTGCTGACAGGCGTATATAAGCCGGATGCAGGAAGCATTGAGCTGGCAGGAGTCAACATTACCGGCAGGAAAACCACGGAAATAAACCAGGCCGGCATTGCCAGGACCTTCCAGAACATCCGTCTGTTTAAGGATTTGTCGGTGCTGGACAATGTGAAGGCAGGTCTTCACAATCATTACAGGTATTCCACCACAGCCGGAATTTTCCGTTTTCCCAACTATTTTAAGGTGGAGAAGCAAATGGACGAGAGGGCCATGGAGCTGCTCAAGGTATTCGGACTGGACGAAGAGTGCGACTACAAAGCCTCCAACCTCCCCTACGGAAAGCAGAGAAAGCTGGAGATAGCCAGGGCCCTGGCCACGGAGCCAAAGCTCCTTCTCCTGGATGAGCCGGCAGCGGGAATGAATCCAAATGAGACAGCCGAGCTTATGGATACCATCCGTTTTGTGAGGGATAATTTCGATATGACCATCCTTCTGATTGAACATGATATGAAGCTTGTAAGCGGTATCTGCGAAGAACTGACCGTTCTCAACTTCGGACAGGTCCTGTGCCAGGGCGAGACCGGCGCAGTGCTTCACAATCCGGAAGTTGTCAAAGCATATCTTGGTGAATAGGAGGAGCGTATAATATGGCTATGCTTGAAGTCAGGGACCTGGAAGTATACTACGGTGTAATCCAGGCCATAAAAGGAATCTCCTTTGATGTGAACCAGGGAGAAATCGTGGCTCTGATAGGTGCCAACGGTGCGGGAAAGACCACAACCCTGCACACCATCACCGGGCTTATCAGCGCGAAGACAGGAAAAATCGTATATGAGGGAACCGATATAACCAGGGTTCCCGGCTATAAACTGGTGGGCATGGGAATCGCCCATGTGCCGGAAGGAAGGCGGGTGTTCGCCACCCTTACGGTGCTGCAGAATCTGAAAATGGGGGCTTATACAAGAAAAGACAAGGAAGAGATAGAAGCCACTCTGAAGATGATATACCAGCGTTTCCCGCGTCTGGAGGAGCGCAAGAACCAGCTTGCAGGCACCCTGTCCGGCGGCGAGCAGCAGATGCTTGCCATGGGAAGGGCTCTTATGAGCCACCCCAGGATGATTGTTATGGATGAGCCCTCCATGGGACTTTCACCAATCTATGTAAATGAGATTTTTGATATCATCCAGAAGATAAACGGGGATGGGACTACCGTGCTTCTTGTGGAACAGAACGCAAAGAAGGCTCTTTCCATTGCGCATAAGGCCTATGTACTGGAGACGGGCAATGTTGCTCTCAGCGGAGACGCAAAGGAGCTTATGAACAATGATCAGGTAAAAAAGGCTTATCTCAGCGAATAAAGGTAATAATAGTCCACTGGCAGGAAGAATTATGTAAAAATGAATCATGGATATGAGAAAGGAGCAGGGGCGGATAACCCCTGCTTCGTTCCTTGACACCCCTGGTAAGATATGCTATATATAATGTACGGCGATGACGGCCTGATTTTATCTGTTGATTTTGCGTGAATAGACCTGATACATGGTGATTTTGTACCAGTCATATACTCATACCCCCCTGCATATACTATAAAAGCATAGCAAGGGGGTATATTTATGGACAATTTTAATGTATACAAGGATATTCAGGCGAGAACAGGCGGAGAGATTTACATAGGCGTAGTAGGGCCGGTCCGCACAGGCAAATCTACCTTCATAAAGCGGTTCATGGAGCTGCTGGTGCTCCCTGCAATGGAGGATGAGAACCTGCGCAACCTGAGCCGGGATGAGCTGCCTCAAAGCGCGGCCGGCAAGACCATCATGACCACGGAGCCCAAGTTTATTCCTAAAGAAGCGGCCAGCATTAATCTGGCAGACGGTATTGAAGCCAAGGTAAGGGTCATAGACTGCGTGGGATTCATGGTAGACGGGGCAGCGGGGCATGTGGAAAACGGTGAGGAGCGACTGGTGAAGACGCCGTGGTTTGATTATGACATTCCGTTTACCCAGGCTGCGGAAATCGGAACCAGAAAAGTTATCAATGATCATTCCACCATTGGAATCGTTGTGACCACAGACGGCACCATTGGGGAAATTAAACGCCCCGGATACATAGCAGCTGAAAAGCAGACCATTGACGAGCTGAAAAAGCTGGGCAAACCATTTGTGGTACTTTTAAATTCCACCAAACCTTATTCCGACGAAACTGCCAGGCTGGCAAGGGAAATGTCTGAATCATATGGGGTATCGGTGCTGCCTGTAAACTGCGAGCAGCTCAAGAAGGAGGATGTTTTCCATATCCTGGAGCGCGTCCTGAAGGAGTTTCCGGTGACTGAGATGGATTTCCATATTCCCAAATGGCTGGAGATCCTGCCTTCCACCCATTGGCTTAAGGCCCAGGTGATCCAGGCGGCCAGGAATGTAATCCAGAAAGTAACACACATGAAGGATGTGTCCGGGGAACTGGAACAGCAGCATACGGATACCATACGATCCATGAATGTCAAAAATATGCAGATGGCGGACGGCAGGGTGGGTGTCCAGGTGGATATGGATGACAGCTACTATTACCAGATTCTCAGCGACTATGTGGGACTGCCCATTGAAGGGGAGTACCAGCTCATGCAGACCCTGAGCAGCCTGGCTAATATGCAGAAGGAATATGAAAAAGTGCAGAACGCTCTGACCCAGGTGCGGTTAAAGGGATATGGAGTGGTGACACCGGAACGCTCGGAAATCGTGCTGGATGAACCGCAGGTCATCAAACACGGCAACAAGTATGGGGTGAAGATGAAAGCGGAAGCACCGTCCATCAACCTGATTAAGGCCCATATCGAGACAGAGATCGCTCCGATTGTGGGAAGCGAGCAGCAGGCCCAGGATCTGATTGCCTATATCAAGGAAAATGCCAGGGAGAGCGACGACGGAATCTGGAATACCAATATTTTCGGAAAATCCATTGAACAGATTGTGGAGGACGGTATCCAGGCCAAGGTGTCCCAGATGACGGAGGATTGCCAGCTGAAGCTGCAGGATACTCTGCAGAAAATTATCAATGACAGCAATGGCGGTATGATATGCATTATTATTTAAAATCAGCAATAATAGAATGCGTGTTGGGAGAAGGACGATTCTCAGAAAATTGTGCAAATATTGCAATACGATTTGCATTCTTATGGGGAATATGATATACTGTAGCCATAATTGACAGAATATTCTGTGGGGCAAGACTATATTATACTCAGAGGGGAGAATGCAGATGAGACTTACATTTATCGGGGCCGACCATGAGGTAACGGGCAGCTGTCATTTTCTGGAGGTGGGAAATACCAAGGTGCTTATAGACTGCGGTATGGAACAGGGAAATAACATATACCAGAATGCGGAGCTGCCCGTGGGGTATCATGAAATTGACTATGTGCTTCTGACGCACGCGCATATTGACCATGCAGGCATGCTTCCGTGGATTCATGCCAGGGGATTCAGAGGCCAGGTTATCACCACCTATGCAACCGCCGACCTGTGCAGCATCATGCTTAAGGACAGCGCCCACATACAGGAGATGGAAGCTGAGTGGAAAAACCGGAAAGCGCGACGTGCAGGCCGGGGCGAGGTGGAAGCCCTCTATACCATGCAGGATGCTGAGGATGTGCTTAAGCATTTTGAAGGTGTGGCTTACGGGCAGGTATTTAAGCTCAATGACAATCTGACCCTGCGTTTTACGGATGTGGGACATTTGCTGGGTTCTGCCTCCATTGAGATATGGGCCACTGAGGGCGCCAGCAAGAAAAAAATTGTATTTTCCGGCGACATTGGGAATAAGAATAAGCCTCTGATCCGTGATCCCCAGTATATTACGGAGGCGGATTATGTTGTTATGGAATCCACCTACGGAAACCGCTATCATAAAAAGGATGTAAACCATGTGGACAGTCTGGCCAGAATCATACAGGAGACTCTGGACCGGCAGGGCAACGTGGTCATACCGGCCTTTGCAGTGGGACGTACCCAGGAGTTATTGTATCTGATACGCCATATTAAGGAAGAAAGGCTTGTGGCCGGCCATGACAGCTTCGAGGTCTATGTAGACAGCCCTCTGGCCGTGGAAGCCACCCATGTGTTTAAGGACAATATGCTGGAGTGCTATGACGAGGAGACAAAAGCCCTGGTGGAACGCGGAATCAACCCCATTGATTTTCCGGGACTGAAGCTCTCCATTACCAGTGAGGAATCCAAGAACATAAACTTTGACATGACGCCCAAGGTCATCATATCAGCGGCAGGCATGTGTGATGCGGGCCGTATACGCCACCATCTGAAACATAACCTGTGGAGGCCGGAGTGCTCCGTTGTGTTCGCGGGATACCAGGCCGAGGGAACCCTGGGACGGATTCTGCAGGACGGGGCTCAGACCGTGAAGATATTCGGTGAGGAAATTGATGTGCGGGCTCATATAGAAACCATGGATGGAATCAGCGGCCATGCGGACAGGGACGGGCTTATCAGCTGGATATCCGCGTTTGAGAAAAAGCCGGATTATGTTTTTGTGGTTCACGGAAGCGAGGAATCCTGCGTATCCTTCTCGGATGTGCTGAATACCCAGCTGAAACTCACAGCCAGGGCGCCTTTTTCAGGTTCCCAGTTTGACCTTATAAAGGGCTTCTGGATTAAAGAGACAGAGGGCGTTCTCATTGAGAAGGAAACTGCCGCCAAACGCAGGGCCAGCGGTGTTTATACCAGGCTGGTGGATGCTGGCAAGATGCTGTTGGATGTGATTCACCGCAACGAGGGCGGCGCTAATAAGGACCTGACCCGTTTTACGGAACAGATTCTTGCCCTGTGCGATAAATGGGACAGATAGAATGTTACTGACAGGAGATATTGACACATGACGAAGGTACAGATTTACACAGACGGTTCTGCCAGGGGAAATCCTGACGGTCCGGGCGGTTACGGGACAGTGCTTCATTTTACGGACAGCAGCGGCCAGCTTCATGAGAAGACCATGTCCGGCGGGTATGTACGCACCACTAACAACCGGATGGAACTGATGGCTGCTATTGTAGGGCTGGAGGCATTAAACAGGCCATGCCAGGTGGAATTATATTCGGATTCCAAATACCTGACAGACGCATTTAACCAGCATTGGATTGACAGCTGGGTGGCAAAGGGATGGAACCGCGGGAAAAGCGGGCCGGTAAAGAATATCGACCTCTGGAAACGCCTGTTAAAGGCAAAGGAACCCCACCAGGTGAAATTCATCTGGGTAAAAGGACATGCAGGCCATCCTGAAAATGAGAAATGCGATGCTCTGGCCACCTCTGCGGCAGATGGTGGGAATCTGATGACAGATCAGGGGCTGGAGGCATAAATAAGCTTTACCCTGATGCAGTTTAAAAGCAGAAGGCGCTGCTTAACCCTGGATTACATGAAAAAAGGGGATGCAGCGCTTTTTTTGCATTTGTATCTGTTCCTGATTTTCTTACATATCTCTTACAATCTATTACTCCTTTTATCTTCGTGTTTCTTTTCTTCCTTTTTTGTGATAAGGTAAATACAAGATTATGGCAGGGATGTGTTGCGATGAAAGATAAACGGATATGGATTGTGATTGGCTGTATCCTGTTCATAGGAACTGGTGTTACCCACTATACCAAATACTATGTGAACAGCCAGGGGGCGGCCATGATGGCTGAGATTACAGCAGGGGCAGAAGACACGGCGGCAGCGCCTTCCTTTGCCCCGGCTTTGGGACAGCAGGATACAGAGGCAGGCGGAACGGATACAGGTATGGCGGCAGCAGGCAGGGCAGCACCCGCAACACCTGCGGAACGCAGGATGACGGGAGATGCAGGGCCGGGGAATACAGCTTCGGGAAACACGGCATCAGGAGATGCAGGCCTTGCAAGCGCAGCTCCGAAAGGTGCAGATTCCGGAGATGCAGCATACGCAAAGGCTCCTGCAGCAAAGGCAGCAGCAGAGCCCTTTTCGTCCGGCCAGGCAGCTCCTGCAATGGCGGATGCCGCTGGGGAAACAATGGCTTCGGATACTGCGGGTGGCGCCGGTGAGGGGGCCGCTGCTTCGGAAGAGAATATGCCTATTTCCCCTCTCACAGGATCCAGGACCAGGGAATATAAGGTGAGTCTCATAGTAGACTACCGCAAACGCCTGGAAGATTTGGATACCCAGATTCTTAAGATGCGGGAGGAGGAAACGGACTCCAATGTATATTCCATCAAGACCTCGGCGGAAACAGAACTTAAGCTGTGGGAAGGTGAACTGAATTCCATTTACAATGCGCTTATGGAGATGCTGTCCCAGGAGGACGCTGCAAAGCTGGCTTCTGAGCAGCAGGAATGGCTTAAGAACCGGGATGCCAGGGCGGCGGAGAGTTCAGGCAGGAACAGCGGATCTATGGAGGGAATCAGCTATGCGGCCACATTGGCCAGTCTGACCAGGGACAGGGCTTATGAACTGGCAGGACGCTATGAGGAAGCCAACGGGGTGTTCTATGAAGAGGAGGATTCTTCTCAACCGGCATCGCCGTAACAGGAGAAAATATGGAAAGAACGGTCCGTATGACCGGAATCAAGAATTGCGGGAAAGAGGGAAAAACAATGGAAAATCATTGGTTTTCCCTCTCTTTTTTGTTAAGACGGTCTTGATAATTATATAGCGTTATGGTAAAATGACGGTTATGTAATTAGAGCAATGATATGGAGGAAAATAAAGTGAAAGAACCACAGTACCGCGGCGTGAACGAGCTGCGCCGGATGTTCCTTGAATTTTTCGAGAGCAAGGGCCATCTGGCAATGAAAAGCTTTTCACTGGTGCCGCATAATGATAACAGCCTGCTTTTAATCAATTCCGGTATGGCTCCCCTGAAGCCATATTTCACAGGACAGGAGATTCCGCCCAGGAACAGGGTTACCACCTGCCAGAAGTGTATCCGCACCGGCGACATTGAGAATATAGGAAAGACAGCCCGTCACGGCACCTTCTTCGAGATGCTGGGTAATTTCTCTTTTGGGGATTATTTTAAAACAGAAGCCATCCACTGGACATGGGAATTTCTGACCGATGTGGTGGGACTGGACCCGGACAGGCTGTATCCCAGCGTGTACCTGGATGATGATGAGGCCTTCGGCATCTGGAACAAGGAAATCGGGATTCCGGCTGAGCGTATTTTCAAGTTCGGCAAGGAGGACAATTTCTGGGAGCACGGTTCAGGCCCCTGCGGTCCCTGTTCAGAGGTATATTACGACAGAGGCGAGGCCTTTGGCTGCGGAAAGCCCGGATGTACGGTGGGCTGCGACTGCGACCGCTATATTGAGGTATGGAACAATGTATTTACCCAGTTTGATAATGACGGACATGGCCATTATACAGAGCTGGAGCATAAGAATATTGATACGGGCATGGGGCTGGAGCGTCTGGCTGTGGTGGTTCAGGGCGTTGACTCCCTGTTTACCGTTGACACCAACAAAGCGCTTTTGGACAGGGTGTGCCAGCTTGCGCATACAGAATACCAGAAGGACCATGAGACAGATGTGTCTCTGCGTATTGTCACAGACCACGTTAAGTCCTGTACCTTCATGATTTCAGACGGAATCATGCCTTCCAATGAGGGAAGGGGCTATGTGCTCCGCCGCCTTCTGCGCCGTGCTGCCCGTCATGGGAGAAAGCTGGGGATTGAAGGCAGGTTCCTGGCCGGTCTTTCTGAGACCGTAATCGAGCTGTCCAAGGACGGCTATCCTGAGCTGGAAGAAAAGCAGGCCATGATATTCAAGGTACTGTCTGAGGAAGAGGAAAAGTTCAACAAGACCATTGACCAGGGACTGAGCATCCTGGGTGAGATGCAGGATGAAATGCAGAAAACCGGGAACAAGTGTCTTTCCGGAGCCAATGCATTCAAACTGTATGATACTTATGGATTCCCTCTGGATCTAACCAAGGAAATTTTGGAAGAGAGAGGCTGCACCGTGGATGAAGACGGCTTTGCCGCCGCCATGAAGGAACAGAAGGAAAAGGCCAGAAAGGCCCGCAAGACTACCAATTACATGGGTGCGGACGTGACTGTATACCAGTCCATCGATCCTTCTGTTACCACTGAATTTATTGGTTATGACAGGCTGACGGCTGATTCCAGGGTGACGGTCCTGACCACGGAAGAAGAGCTGGTACAGGCCCTTACAGACGGACAGAAGGGTACCATCATCGTGGAGCAGACCCCGTTCTACGGAACCATGGGCGGCCAGCAGGGAGATACAGGTGTTATCTCCAATGAAAACGGCGCCTTTAAGGTTGAAGACACCATACACCTTCAGGGCGGCAAGGTAGGCCATGTGGGCGTTATGACAAAAGGCATGTTCCAGGTGGGAGAAAACGTGACTCTGTCTGTATGTGCCCACAACCGCGCGCTTACCTGCAAAAACCACAGCGCCACCCATCTGCTTCAGAAGGCTCTGCGCAAGGTATTGGGAGACCATGTGGAGCAGGCTGGTTCCTACGTGGACGCTGGCAGGCTGCGTTTTGACTTTACCCATTTTTCAGCCATGACACCGGATGAGATTAAGAAGGTGGAGGAACTGGTGAACCAGGAAATCCAGGCATCCCTTCCGGTCGTCACCCAGGTTATGACACTGGAGGAAGCCAAGAAAACAGGAGCCATGGCTCTGTTCGGTGAAAAATACGGAGATAAGGTGCGCGTGGTGCGCATGGGAGATTTCTCCACGGAGCTCTGCGGCGGCACCCATGTGCCGAATACAGGCACCATTGCATATTTTAAGATTATTTCCGAGGCTGGTATTGCCGCCGGTGTAAGGCGTATTGAGGCGCTTACATCCGAGGGGCTTATGAAACATTATCAGGAGGTGGAAGAGGAGCTTCAGGAGGCGGCCAGGACAGCCAAGACAACACCGTCCGCGCTGACTTCCAAGATACAGTCCCTTCTGGAGGAGATTAAGACCCTTCACTCCGAGAATGAGAAGCTTAAGAGCAAACTTGCCAATGACTCCCTGGGAGATGTTATGAGCCAGGTCAAGGAAGTAAACGGACTTAAGGTTCTGGCAGCCAGGGTGGCCGGAGTGGACATGAACGGCATGAGAAACTTAGGCGACCAGTTAAAGGACAAGCTGGGAGAAGGCGTCATTGTACTGGCCTGCGAGCAGGACGGCAAGGTAAACCTTATGGCTACAGCCACAGATTCCGCCCAGAAAAAGGGCGCCCACGCAGGCAACCTGATTAAAGCCATAGCTGGTCTTGTGGGCGGCGGCGGCGGCGGCCGTCCCAACATGGCCCAGGCCGGCGGCAAAAATCCGGCAGGTATCGACGATGCTCTTAAAAAAGCGGTTGAGACAGTGGAAGAACAGACAAAATAGTACATGTGCAGATAAAATTTAAAAATAAATGTAAGAATTATAAAAAAATTCTTGACGTACGGTATTTTTATGCTATAATCATAGCAGTGCTAAAAATACCCAAACAGTTGTATTATGCACAATTACACAACTGGAGGGAGGTTAGGTGTGAGCGATGTCAAACGTAATTGTTAAAGATAACGAGAGCTTAGACAGTGCTTTACGCAGATTCAAAAGAAACTGTGCAAAGGCTGGCATTCAGCAGGAAATTCGTAAGAGAGAGCATTACGAGAAGCCAAGCGTAAGACGTAAGAAAAAGTCTGAAGCTGCTCGTAAGCGTAAGTACAACTAATTCACTGGTTGGATTAGGTGTTAATGTAGTGGAAAATCAACTGGCTGTCATAAGTGATTATGGCAGGCAGTTGTTTTTTTGCTTTTTTCGGATTTATATACCTGGCGGAAGAGATGCACAGTCTGCGGAGAGGGGAGGCGGGGGTGCGGGGCTTGTATTGCTTTACATCCAACACAACCCCTGCAGCCTCAAGCCTCCCCTCTCCGCAGACGTACCGTACTCTCGTTCACGACACTATAAATCCAAATCACTCCACTTCATTCAACCCGCACTCCGGCGATGCCACCAAAGAGTAATTGGTATGGTAAATCACGAATCCGGGTGCGGCTCCGGCTACCTTTTTAATGTTCTTTTTCTGGATATAGTCGATTTCCACCTTGTCATTGTCACGGCCTTTGGAATAGTAGGCGGCCAGGGAACCGGCTTCTTCAAAGAGGCGGTCGGGAAGGTCGGCGCGGCCCTCAGTTTTTACGATGACATGGGATCCGGGAATGCCTTTTGCGTGGAACCACCAGTCGTTTCCTGTGGCCAGCTTGAAGGTGAGTTCCTCATTCTGGTAGTTGTTCTTTCCCACGTAAATGTGGAAGCCGTCGGAAGAAATGTAGTGGAAGGGCTTGCTGGTGATTTTCGGCTTTTTGTCGCTGGAACGGCGCTTTTTGATATACCCGTATTCCATCAGCTCTTCCTTAATCTGCACCAGGTCGTTTTCGGCCAGGGCTATGTCCAGGGCGGAGCTGATGGATTCCAGATGGTCGATTTCAGCCTTGGTCTCCTTTGTCAGGTCTGTCAGGGCTTCATAGGTGCGCTTTAATTTGTTGTATTTGTCAAAGTGCTTTTTGGCATTGTCCTTTGCTGACAGCTGCGTGTCCAGGGGAATGGTGATTTCCTCATTGGTGTAGTAGTTAAGGCAGGTAAAGGATTTCTCGCCGCCGGTGAGCTCATAGCCGTAGGTGTTCAGGAGTTCGCCGTATATGCGGTATTTTTCACGTTTTTCAGTGTCTTTCAGCTGTTTTAGCTGTAAATCGTATTTTTTGTTGTTGCGCTCCAGGGCTGTCTGGACGATCCGGCGAAGGTCTGAAGACTTTTGACGGATTCTGGTGAGGGTGTCCCGGGAAGCATAGTACTCCTCCAGCAGATGGCTCATGGACCGGAAGGACTGGCTGCGGTAAACGCCGCCTTCGTAACAGGTCAGGGGCAGGGCAGCGTATTCTGCCGGGCCTTCTTCATCAAAGACAATGGCAGGAGCAAAGCGCCCTTCCTTTACATCCTCCATCACCAGGGAAAAAGTGTGGTAAAGGTGCAGAAGTTCTGTTTCAGACAATTCAGAGGCGCCGTAATCCGAATCAATGCTTGCCAGGTGGCATATTTCCTCAGCCATAATGGGACTGATGCCTGTGAGATGGTTGTACAGGGCTTTCTGTATGGACATGGAGGAGGATCCTACTGTCTGGCGGAAGGTTTCCTCTGTGACCGAAAGAGGATTTTCCTTGGCAACGGTCTGGGGGATGAAATAGGTTCGCCCCGGCAGCACCTCACGGACAGAGCTGACCTGAGCGGACACATGCTTGATGCTGTCGATGATGGTGCCGTCCTCCTTGCAGAAAATGATGTTGCTGTGCTTTCCCATGATTTCCACAATCAGTTTTTTGCGGCACAGGTCCCCCATCTCGTCTAAGTGCTCCAGCTCGAACTGGATGATGCGCTCTAAGCCGGGCTGGCTGATGTCCACGATTCTGGCACTGCCGATGTGCTTGCGCAGCAGCATGCAGAAATTAGGCGCTGTCATGGGACTGGGTTTGTTTTTGTCCGTCAGATAGATAAGGGGGAGGCTTGCGCTGGCCGATATCTGGAGGCGGTAATTTTCCCTGTTATTTTTAATGGCTATGAGAAGCTCGTCCTTTTCGGGCTGGGCGATTTTAGATATGCGTCCGCCCCCAAGGGCTTCCTTGAACTCATGAACCAGGTTTGCTATGGTAATGCCGTCAAATGCCATATGATATATACACTCCTGTCGGGCCTGTATTAACGCGGGAAATGCTGTTTGGACAGGGAAAGGGGATGAACCGGAAGGTTCCCTGCTTCGGGGCATGTCCGGGCGCTGTGGCCGCTGAATATAAGAATACCATAATTTGACGGAATAGAAAAGGCCCTGCATTTGAACCGCCCCGTTAATTGCTTCACTGGAAATTGGGTTGGCCGGCGGAAATTGTTTTGCTGAACAAGCGGAAATTGCTTTGTTGAACAATTTGTTGACTTGATTCCCCAGATGAATTATAATACTAACTAACTATGGATAAAAGCGAAAGAGAGGCATTCGTTATGTTAAAAAGCATGACTGGTTTCGGCAGATGCGAGAATGTGACGGACGAGTACAAGATTTCTGTCGAGATGAAGGCCGTTAATCACAGATATCTGGATTTAAGTATTAAGATGCCCAAGAAGTTCAATTATTTTGAAGCTTCCATCCGGACACTCCTTAAGAAATATATCCAGAGGGGAAAAGTGGATTTGTTCATCAACTACGAGGATTACACAGAAGGCAATATGTGCCTTAAGTACAACCGGGCGCTGGCTGCTGAATATATGGAGTACTTTAACAGGATGTCGGATGAGTTTGGCATCCAGAATGATGTGAAGGTGTCGGCCCTGGCCAAGTTTCCTGAGGTGCTTACCATGGAGCAGGTGCCGGACGACGAGGAGCATCTGTGGGAAATCCTTTCAGAAGCCCTTAAGGAGGCCGCTGTCAAGTTTGTGGAGTCGAGGGAGATAGAGGGAGAACATCTTAAGAAGGACCTTTTAGGCAAACTGGATTATATGGAAACGCTGGTGGATTTTATCGAAGAGCGCTCCCCCCAGATTTTAACAGAGTACAGAAACCGGCTGGAGGACAAGGTAAAGGAGCTTTTAAGCAACACAGCCATGGAGGAGAGCCGTATTGCGGCAGAAGTTACCATCTATGCGGATAAGATCTGTGTGGATGAGGAGACGGTGCGTCTCAGAAGCCATATACACAACACCAGAAATGAGCTTTTAAGCGGAGAGAGCGTTGGCCGCAAGCTGGATTTCATTGCCCAGGAGATGAACCGGGAGGCCAATACCATCCTGTCCAAGTCCACGGACCTGTCCATCTCGGACAAGGCCATTGCCCTTAAGACCGAGATCGAAAAGGTCAGGGAGCAGATACAGAATATTGAATAGGAACATCCAAATAAGTACATTGAAAAGTCAGGGAGAGCATACCATGAACCAGCAGGGAATTTTAGTGGTAGTATCCGGATTCTCCGGAGCAGGAAAGGGAACACTCATGAAAGAGCTGCTAAAGCGGTATGACAATTATGCATTGTCCGTATCCGCCACCACAAGGCAGCCCAGGGAAGGAGAAAAGGACGGGGAGGATTATTTCTTCGTCAACAGGGAATATTTTCAGCAGATGATTGAGGAAGGGCGTCTGGTGGAGTACGCTCAGTACGTGAACCATTACTACGGCACGCCCAGGGATTATGTGGAGAAGAAGATGGCAGAGGGAAAGGACGTGATTCTGGAGATTGAGATTCAGGGCGCCCTTAAGGTGAAGAAGCGTTTTCCTGATGCGCTGCTGATTTTCGTGACGCCGCCCAGTGCCGGGGAGCTTCGCCGCCGTCTGGTAGGCAGGGGAACAGAGACCATTGAGGTCATCAATGCCAGGCTCCGCCGTGCCGCTGAGGAGGCGTCGGGTATGGAAGCCTATGATTACCTGCTGATTAACGACGAGATTGATGCCTGTGTGGAGCAGATGCATCAGCTTATCACTCTGCAGCACAGTAAGACCTGCTATCATTTAGACTTCCTGAGCAGGATGCGGGAAGAACTTTACCACCTGGATGACAGACAGTAAACCATTTATAAAAATCATATAACAATTTTGAAAGGGGAATGTAATATGTTACATCCATCATACACCGATTTAATCAACGTAGTAAACAGCGATATTGAGCCAGGGGAACAGCCGGTGGTACAGAGCCGTTATTCCATCGTCATTGCGGCTTCCAGACGCGCCAGACAGCTTATTGCGGGGGAGGACCCCATGGTTGCCGGAGCAGCAGGAAAGAAACCTCTGTCCATTGCCATTGATGAACTGTATCACCAGAAGGTAAAAATCCTTCCGGAGGAAGAGACAACGGAAGAGGAAGAGCAGAACGCATAAATCATAAGCCGTCTCCTGTACAGGGAAGCATTCTGGGTCATTTCCGGTGCTGCCTGGACAGAGATGGCTTAAATGTTCATTAGGAGTTATTTTCATATGGAGAATATAAAGTTATTTTGCGTATCCCTTGGATGCGATAAGAATCTGGTGGATACAGAGAAGATGCTGGGACTGTTAAACGGACGGGGCATCACGTTTACGGACGACGAGACAGAGGCGGATGTGATACTGGTCAATACCTGCTGCTTTATCGGAGATGCCAAGGAGGAAAGTGTCAACACCATCCTGGACATGGCCCGGTATAAGGAGGAGGGTAACTTAAAGGCCCTTCTGGTGGCAGGATGCCTGGCCCAGAGATATAAGCAGGAAATTCTGGATGAGATACCTGAGGTGGACGCCATCCTTGGGACCACTTCCTATGAGGAGGTGGCAAAGGTGCTGGATGAGGTGCTGGCAGGAAGAACGGGTACCCATCTTTCCTGTTTTCACGATTTGAGCGAGCTTCCCCAGACGGAAGTCAGACGTGTGGTTACCACCGGCGGCCATTATGCCTTTCTTAAAATCGCGGAGGGTTGTGACAAGCGCTGCACCTATTGTATCATCCCTTATTTAAGGGGCCCCTACCGCAGCGTTCCCATTGAGCAGCTGGTGAAGGAGGCCAGGCAGCTGGCGGAAGCAGGCGTAAAAGAGCTGATTCTGGTGGCGCAGGAAACCACTCTCTACGGCAGGGACCTTTACGGGGAGAAATGTCTTCCGAGACTTCTGAGGGAGCTGGCAAAGATTCCGGGTATCTACTGGATTCGCATTCAGTACTGCTATCCGGAGGAAATCACAGATGAGCTTATAGAGACCATCCGGACAGAGGAAAAGGTGTGCAACTACCTGGATATACCCATCCAGCATGCCAGCGACCGGATTCTTAAGCGCATGGGACGCAGGACCAACAAGGAAGAGCTGATGGAGCGCATCGGAAAACTCAGGCAGGAGATTCCGGATATTGCCATCCGGACTACCCTGATTTCGGGCTTTCCGGGAGAGACCGAGAGCGACCATGAGGAGCTGATGGACTTTGTCAATGAGATGGAGTTTGAGCGTCTGGGTGTATTTGCTTATTCCGCTGAGGAGGATACACCGGCCTTTTCCTATCCCGACCAGGTGCCGGAGGAGGTGAAGGAGGAGCGCAGGGACGAAATCATGGAGCTGCAGCAGGACATTGCATTTGAACACTGTGAGAATATGGTAGGCAGGGTGCTTACGGTTCTCATAGAAGGAAAGGTGGTGGATGAGCCTGCCTACGTGGGACGGACTTACATGGACGCGCCGAATGTGGACGGTCTGATATTTGTGAACGGGGATGTGGAACTGATGTCAGGCGACTTTGTGAGGGTTAAGGTAACAGGAGCCGCTGAATATGATTTGATAGGAGAGGTGTATGATGAATCTGCCCAATAAACTGACGATTATAAGAGTGTGTTTGATCCCATTTTTTGTTGCGGCCCTGTTGTTTGACCACGGTAATAACTATACCATGCGTATTGTGGCGAATGTTCTGTTCATTGTGGCCAGTCTCACGGATCTGTTTGACGGCAAGATTGCCAGGAAGTATAACCTGGTGACCAATTTTGGTAAATTTATGGACCCGCTGGCAGACAAGCTTCTGGTTTGTTCCGCGCTGATTTGCCTGATTGAGCTGGGACAGCTTCCGGCCTGGGTTGTCATCATCATCATCAGCCGTGAATTCATCATCAGCGGATTCCGTCTGGTGGCAGCAGATAACGGTGTGGTCATTGCAGCCAGCTACTGGGGCAAATTTAAGACCACTTTCCAGATGGCGGCTGTCATTCTGATGATTTTTAATATTCCGGCCCTGACGCTGGTGACAAACATTGTGGTTGTCATTGCGGTTGCCCTGACCATCATATCCCTGGTGGACTATGTGGCAAAGAATATCAAAATCCTGACAGAGGGAGGCATGTAGCATGACTGTGGAACTCATATCCGTGGGGACCGAGATACTTATGGGAAATATTGTAAACAGCAACACCCAGTTCCTGGCGGAGAAATGCGCCATGCTTGGTTTCGATCTGTTTTTCCAGGTCACGGTGGGGGATAATTATGACAGGATGATGTCCGTGGTGCGCCAGGCGCTATCACGCTCGGACATTCTCATACTGACAGGAGGCCTGGGCCCCACAGAGGATGATTTGACAAAAGAGGTATGTGCCGACGCATTCGGCATGCCTCTGGTGGAGGATGCCCATACCAGGGAGCATCTGAAAGAATTCTTCAGGAATAACATTTACAGGCACATACCGGACAACAACTGGAAGATGGCCACAGTCCCCCAGGGGGCGCTGGTGCTGGACAATGCCAACGGCATGGCCCCGGGCCTGATACTGGAAAAGGAGGGCAAGACCGCTATCCTGCTTCCGGGACCTCCCAATGAACTGTATCCCATGTTCAGCAGGCAGGTGTTTCCTTATCTCCAGCAAAAGCAGAACGCGGTGCTGGTATCCAGTATGGTTAAAATCTGCGGATACGGAGAAAGCCAGGTAGAGGATATGATCCTGGACCTGATTGACGCCCAGACCAATCCAACCATTGCCACCTACGCCAAGACGGCAGAGGTACATTTAAGGATTACGGCCAGGGCGGGAAGCCGGGAGGAGGGTATGGCCCTCATTGCGCCTGTGGAAAAGGAAATAAAGAACCGCTTTAAGGACGCTGTCTATACCACCGAGGAACAGGTGAGCCTGGAGATGGCGGTGGCGGATTTGCTAAAACAGAATCATCTGACCATGTGCACTGCCGAGTCCTGTACCGGAGGCATGATAGCGGCCAGAATGGTCAATGTGCCCGGTGTATCCGGCGTGTTTATGGAAGGTATGGTGACATATTCAAATGAAGCCAAAATGCGCCTTCTGGGAGTGCGTGAGGACACGCTGAAAGCTTACGGCGCTGTCAGTGAAGAAACTGCCAGGGAAATGGCGGAGGGCGGAGTGAATACCAGCGGTACCGACCTCTGTGTGGCCACTACGGGTATAGCAGGACCTGACGGCGGCACGGATGAAAAGCCTGTGGGGCTGGTGTACATGGCCTGCTGCCTGAGGGGAAAAACCTGCGTCAGGAGATACCAGTTTAAGGGCAACCGGGAAAAGGTGCGGGAACAGGCTATGATGAAGGCACTGGATCTGGCGCGTCTTTGCATACTGGCTAATAAATAAATACCAGGCGGATATAGCATCCTTGCTTATTGCGTGAAAATAAGTTCCGGGAGGAATTGGGTTTGGAATCAAGACGAAGGAAGAAACAGATTTCAGCGGCCTGCCACTATGCATATACACGGCTGGCCCTGAATTACTATATGTACTACGAGGTAATCCTGGAAGGAGACCTTTTAAGCAGCAGGCTGGAGAGGCTGAGCAAACGATACCACGGTCTGCTGAAGGATTTCCTGGAGGGAAGCCTGAAGCCGGAGGAGCTGAATGGCTTAAGGGATGAGACTGCCTCGGCCATGGAGGCCAATACCGCTTATACGGATGCTTTTCAGGCGTATGAGTACGTTCTGAACCGTCTGGAAGGACGTTTTGAGCCCCAGCTCATGGGAAACAGAAATGTCCAGCCAGATGAGGAAGAATGGACAGCGGAAATTATGGCCTATATCACGGACACAGATGAGGCGATGGTTGTCAATGAACGGATACAGTCCGTGGTGGGCCAGCTTCCCATACGGCTTACCAGGAATAAATTCTTTGCCATGGTGGAGGAGGGGCTGTCTGTCTATAAGGGCGGTCCGGTCTCCAGCCTGGATGATATGCTGTATATCCTGAGGTCCGAGGCCATGCTGGCGCGGCCGGAGGACATGGAGACAGGATACGAGGATCTTCACTCCATTCTCAGGGAATTTGAAAGGGCGGATTTTAAGGCCGTCACAGCAGAGGAATACCGGCATCTGACAGCCGAGATGGAGCGGGCAGGACAGATTCTCCTGGATACCACGGGGGAACTGATGCTGTTTATGGATTTGATCAATGACCTTTATGTGCTTATGCTTTCCAGAAGATGGGCGATGATGGAGGTATCAGAGGAAAGCCTGTTACAAGAGCTGCTGTCAAAGGTCCAGTCTCTTTTTGAGGAAGGGGCCGTAACGGCCATTCCGCAGGAGCTGACAGATAAGCTGTCCATGCTGGAGGGAAAGCAGGAGACCTACTTTGAGCAGTGGATGCGTCTGGCGACAGAGGTTAAGAGCGCGGCAGACAGCGCGGATGAGGACGGGGAGATTCTCAGGAAGATAGAGCTGCTCATGTCGGACAGCTCCTTTATGTCCCTGGATCGTCCGGAAGACAAGGCGGATCAGAAGGTGGATGAAGAACTGATGGCCGGAAAGCTGGAGCGCTTCTTTGGGGAGCTGTCAGCTGCCTGGGAAGGAAAACCAAAGGTCCTTGTCAGGGCTGTGATGTCCAAAATTCTGTCCAGGCTGCCGGTCTTTTTTGATTCCCTGGAGGAAGTGCGTTTGTATGTGGAAGGGAGCCTCAGAAGCTGCTCTGATGTGAAGGAAAAAGAGATTTCCATGGGCCTTATACGCATGTTGATGGAGCAGGATAAATTTGACCAGGAAGATTATTAGGACGTGCCTTGGCGGAAATGGGTTTCAGACATGGCCTGGCGCGCAGACAGAGGGAGATGAATGAATGCGCTGGTGGGAGCATCTATATATGGGAGACCGGGCCGGAAGGCACCGGGCCAGGGTCCTCATGGGAATCCGCGAAAGGAAGCTCATGCCGGACACCTATGTGATTACTCTTCCTCAGAGTGGGAATCATATACTTGACATACGGCCTGTGATGCTGCTGACAGAGGAAGAACGCAAGGCAGAGGATTTCCTGATTTTAGGCGTGGCCGAGGGATATGGGGAAGCATGTGAGGTAGTCCGCACCATGGTGGATGATATGTACCGGCATACGGACGGTTTTAACTGGAAATCATATATGGCGTACCTGGGGGAGGCAAGATGATTCATATTCTGCTCGTGATATTGAAGATAATAGGTATTGTTCTTCTGGTCATCCTGGGGCTGCTGCTTGGCATTCTCCTGGCAGTGCTGTTCATCCCTGTGAGGTATAAGGCAGAGGGAAGCTACCACGGACAGCTGCTGCTGTCGGTCTGCGCCACCTGGTTCTTTCATATCCTGGCATTCAGGGCTGTTTATGAAGGCGAAGGCCTGGTGTGCAGTCTTAAGGTTCTGGGCTTCAGGCTGTGGCACAATCGGGAAAAGGATCCTGCCCGGGATTTGGAAGACGGTCTGGAGACCATACTGGGAGATGAAGAACAGTCCCTGTATGAGGAACTGCAGCAGGATGAGGAGCATTACAGGAAGTCCCAGGAGGAACAGGCCCATGGCGGTCAGTCCGTCGGGGAACAGACCCACGGCGGTCAGTCCGGCGGTGAACAGACCCGTGGCGGCCGGTCCGTTGAAGAACAGGCCCATGGCAGTCAACTCCATGGGGAACGGGCAGGAGAACAGGACGCCAACCGGAAGGATAGCAGGGAAGAGGAAGATGAGACAGGGCCTGAGTCTGGCAAAAAGGGGCCCGGTATCATGGGGAAAATAAAAGGCTTCCCGGGCCGTATCAGTCAGTCAATCAGGCATATACTGGAAAAACTTAAGTTTTCTTTTGCGAAAATCTGTGATAAGCTTAAGGGAATCAGGGAGTTTGTTCAGGAAAAGAAAATGTGGCTGGAGGATGAAAAGAATCAGGCGTCCTTAAAGCTCCTTTACAGGCAGACAAAACGTCTCCTGGTACATCTGTGGCCCAGAAAGGGCAGGTGCACCGTCACCTTCGGGTTTGACGATCCCTATACAACGGGGCAGGTGCTCCAGGCCGCCAGCCTTATTTACCCGTTTTACCACAGGCAGCTTTTTTTGTACCCGGTATTTGATGAGAAAATACTGGACGCAGAGGGAAGCCTGAAAGGAAGAATACGGTTATCCGTAATTCTTTGGCTGGTACTCCAGGTCCTGTTTGACGGACATACCCGCAGGATGCTGAAGGGTTTCTTAAAGTGATATGACACTCGCGGCGGCTGTTGGGGGATGGGATATCCTGTCCCCCAACAGCCCGCGGGAATAAATAGAGAAGAGGACATACTATGGCAGAGAATCAATTTACATCTACGATAGACACGTTATTTAGAGGCATGGACCAGTTCGTCAACACCAAGACCGTGGTGGGGGAACCGGTACAGGTGGGAGATACCATCATTGTCCCTCTGGTTGATGTGACATGCGGTATGGCGGCCGGAAGCTTTGCTGAGGGTGTCAAGCAGAAACAGCGGGGCGGCGGAGGCATGAGCGCTAAGATGAGCCCCAGCGCCGTGCTGGTGATTCAGGGGGGCGTAACTAAGCTTGTCAACGTAAAGAATCAGGATGCCATCACCAAAGTCATAGATATGGCGCCGGATTTTATCAACAAATTCCTGGGGGGGAAGCCAGCTGTGTCTGAAGAGACGGTCCAAACCGCAAAGGATACGGCGGCAACCTACGACACGGGTAAGGCAGAACATATGGATGTGAAATAGGAATCCCGGGCCGCCTTTCTGCATATGATGGAATATAGCTTGTTGCAGAATGGGGGAGACAATTAAGATATGAGAAGAATATGCGGGCTTATGCTGTTCTGCTTTGGACTGGGGATGGCAGTGCTGCTCTTTATTCCGGAGACAATCTTTACCTTCCTGTTCGTTATCGGCTGCCTTGTATTAGGATATAATCTGTTCTGTTGTTAATATAAACGTATGGCGTATCGAAGAGGAAGAAGACTACAATAGGGATTGAATATAAAATACAGGTTATGCGTTCCTCCCATAGGAGCATAGCCTGTTTTTTACTGTCTGGTTTTTTGCGGCAGGGACTGACAAGCGGATACCAGGCTGAATATTGCGCAAAAAAAAGACACCGCCTGTCGGTATGACAGAGACAATGTCTTTTTCCGTGATATGTTCTGTTTCATTAAGCTCTTTCTACAAGGCCTGAACGTAAGCAGGAAGTACATACGTACATTCTCTGGGTTCCACCATTAACCTTGACTCTGACAGATTTAACGTTCGCTTTCCACATCTTGTTGGATCTTCTATGGGAATGGCTCACTTGAATTCCGAAATGAGCTGCCTTTTCACAGATTGCACACTTAGCCATACTATTGCACCTCCTTAACACGTTACTTGGATTCTTTCATTAAGAAAAATCCACAACAAATGTATGATACCAGAAGTTTGCAAATTTTGCAAGTGAAAAAATTAAAATTTCTTTCTTTTTTTCAGAAAATAGTGTATACTGTCTCTAGTAAAGAAACGGAGGCATGTGTATGAAGGGACGAATCAGCAATAAAATGGGCGAAATCCAGATTAACCCGGACGTGATTGCTTTATATGCAGGAACCATCGCAGTTGAATGTTTTGGCATTGTAGGTATGGCAGCTGTCAGCATGAAGGACGGGCTGGTTAAACTATTAAAGAGAGAGAGCCTGACTCATGGAATCAATGTGGATATAAATGATAATAAAATATCCATTGATTTCCACGTAATCGTATCTTATGGGGTCAGTATTTCGGCTGTATCTGACAACCTGATTGAAAGCGTGAAATACAGGGTAGAAGAATTCACCGGCATGGAGGTTGAGAAAATCAATATCTATGTGGAAGGTGTTAGAGTGATTGACTAGGAGGAAGTAACTTGTGGGTATAAGTACGATTGACGCCGGTATGCTTAAGAATGCCTTCCTGGCAGGAGCAAAGGGGTTAGAGGCAAAGAAGGACTGGATTAACGAACTGAATGTATTTCCCGTGCCGGACGGGGATACGGGAACCAATATGACGCTTACTATCATGGCGGCGGCAAAGGAAGTGGCGGAGCTGGAGAATCCCACCATGGACCAGCTGGCAAAGGCCATTTCATCCGGTTCCCTGCGCGGGGCAAGAGGAAATTCCGGAGTTATATTATCACAGCTTCTCAGAGGCTTTACAAAAGAAATAAAAGCAGTGGAAGAAATTGATACCACCATTCTGGCCAACGCCATGGTGAGGGGAACCGAGACAGCATACAAGGCTGTCATGAAACCAAAAGAGGGAACCATCCTGACCGTGGCCAAGGCCATGGCGGATAAGGGCCTGGAGATGGCTTCACAGACAGATGATATAGAAGAATTTGTAAAACAAGTTATAGAATACGGCGATTATGTGCTGAGCCAGACACCGGAGATGCTCCCCGTGTTAAAACAGGCGGGTGTGGTGGATTCCGGAGGCCAGGGGCTGATGCAGGTGGTCAAGGGGGCCGTGGACGGCCTTCTGGGCAGGACAGTGGACTTTTCACTGGACACGGTTCCGGACAGCGGGAATAGGCCGGCAGCCGGCGAAAAAGCCGCCAGAGGCGCTGCAAGGACGGATATAGATACAGCCGATATCAAATTCGGTTACTGTACTGAATTTATCATAAATCTGGAGAAGGTTTACACGGATAAGGATGAGACGGAGTTAAAGTCATACCTGGAATCCATTGGCGATTCCCTGGTGGTGGTGTCGGATGATGAGATCGTAAAGGTCCATGTACACACCAATCATCCCGGCCTGGCCTTTGAAAAGGCGCTGGCCTATGGTTCCTTATCCCGCATGAAGATAGACAACATGAGGGAGGAGCACCAGGAGAGGGTCATTCAGGATTCGGAGCGTCTGGCCAGGGAACAGGCTGCCAGGGAGCAGGAAGACAAAGACAAGGCAACCGGGGAAGAGGCGCCGTCAGAACGCAGGGAATATGGCTTTATAGCTGTATCCAGCGGGGAAGGTCTGAGCGATATTTTCAGGGGAATCGGAGCCGACTGCCTGATTGAAGGCGGACAGACCATGAATCCCAGTACAGAGGATATGCTAAAGGCCATAGAACGGGTAAATGCAGAGAACATTTTCATTCTGCCCAACAACAAGAACATTATCATGGCTGCACAGCAGGCCAGGGATTTGACGGAAGATAAGAACATAATCGTCATCCCCTCCAGGACCGTTCCCCAGGGAATCACGGCATTGGTCAATTTTATGCCGGATCTGGGACCGGAGGAAAATACCCGGACCATGACCGAGGAGATGGGAAATGTGAGGACTGCCCAGATTACCTATGCGGTCCGCACCACCAATATTGACGGCATTGACATTGAAGAAGGGGATATCATGGCCCTGGGAGACCACGGTATTCTGGCAGTGGGAAAATCTGTGGATGGGGTTGCCCTGGAGGCCATGAAAGAGATGCTGGATGATGAAAGTGAGCTTGTAACCATATACTATGGAGCAGATGTGTCTGAGCATGAGGCAAAGGTTCTTGAAGAACAGGCACAGGAACAGTATCCTGATAAGGAAATCGAGCTTCAGTACGGGGGACAGCCCATATACTACTATCTGATTTCTGCTGAGTAGAAGGAAGAAGGCAAAGGAGGAGCCAGAAGAGAGAATGGCTAGATGGACAAGAGATGAGGAACTGAACCAGCCGGCTGATTTCGTGCAGTTCATGATGGAGGACTTTCTTACAAAAAACGGGTTCAAAAAAAAGACCCACAAGGGACAGGAAGTCTGGCAGGAGGGCGATGGCTTTCTGACCATGGCAAGGTTTATACGGTATGAGTATAACGACGGAAGCTTTCATCTGGAAGCCTGGATCGGTAAGAAACGTGAGAATCCCATCAAGGGATTTGTGGGCGCCATGCCCAAGAAGATGTTCCGGGAGAGCCTGGAGGAGTTAATACGCCTGCTCCATCAGCCCCTGCCCCAGGGACAGGAAGACACAGGAAACAAAGTCATTACCATACAGGTGCCTGACCACGGAAAGTGCGCTGTTCCAGCCATGATACTCTCTATACTGGGAATTGTGGTGGGCCTGCTGCTTTCGCCTCTGGGCGGCATTGTGCTGGGAGGACTGGGAATTACCTTCGGACAGAAGGCCCGCAGCTCCAGCAAAAACAATATAGGCAGGGCGGCTGTGATTCTGGGTACCATTGCCATGGTGGCTGCCATCATCGGTTACATTATCAATCTGATTTTTGCATTTACATTTATATTTTAAATTAAAAGGAGCGGATGACTATGAATGAAAACATGATGAACAGATCTTACGAAGTTCAGGTAGAGGGAGACTCACTGGGACGCTACACGGCAAAGACTTTTGGCTGGATGTTTGCAGGGCTTTTGGTTACCTTTATTGTTGCGGTGGGCTTTGCAATGACAGGAACGATTTTTTATATATATTCCTTCCGTTACTGGCCTCTGGCACTTCTGGCCGCCGAGCTGGGAGTAGTGATATATCTCTCCGCCAGGATTGAGAAGATGTCCGTGGGTATGGCCAGGAGCTTATTCTTCCTGTATGCCGCCCTTAACGGCATTGTATTCAGCGCATATCTATTTGCATTCAGCCTGGAGATTCTGTGGATGGTATTCGGCATCACAGCCCTGTTCTTTGGAATCATGGCATTGATTGGCTGGTTTGGCAATATTAATTTTACCAAGCTTCGTCCTTTCATGCTTGGAGGACTTGTATTCCTGTTTTTCTACTGGATTTTTGCAATGTTTATTGATTTAAGCGCATTTGACACCATTGTATCGACTGTGGGAATTTTCCTGTTCCTGGTACTGACAGCCTATGATGTGAAGAAGATACAGGCATTCCACGCATACTACGGCCAGGCGCCTGAGATGGCAGCCAAGGCCTCCATCTTCTCCGCACTGCAGCTTTATCTGGATTTTATCAACCTCTTTGTGTATATTATGAGGATTCTGGGGCGCAGGAAGTAAGCAGGGATACCCGGCATATACTTAATGGAATACTATGATTATCCAAGGGGTGCATTGACGTGACTGGATTAGAGTTGCGGCGATGCGCCCTTTTTGCATGATGAATTTTGCATACAGACAGGAGGTAAATATGAAATATGTATTGGGTTTTGATATAGGCGGAACAAAATCAGCCATTCTTCTGGCCAGGCCGGGTAAAGAAAACGTGGAATTTCTGGAAAGAAAAGCCATCCCCACTCACGGAACGTGGAAGGAAGTGCTGGGCTGCCTGGCGGATAAGGGAAAAGCCTTTTTGGAATCACATCAGATATCCGGAAAAGAATGCTGTATCGGCATTTCCTGCGGAGGACCTTTGGACAGCGAAAGAGGCGTGATTTTGTCGCCGCCTAATCTGCCAGGCTGGGACCAGGTACCGATTGTGTCCTATTTGGAACAGCGTTTGGACATGGATGCAAGACTTAAGAATGACGCGGATGCCTGTGCCCTGGCAGAATGGCGGTATGGGGCCGGCAGGGGCTGCCGCCACATGATATTCCTTACCTTTGGAACAGGACTGGGAGCAGGATTGGTTTTAAACGGAAGGTTATACGAAGGAGCTTGCGGCATGGCAGGGGAAGCCGGGCATGTTCGGCTGGCAGAGGAAGGACCTGTGGGTTACGAAAAGGCGGGAAGTTTTGAGGGGTTTTGCAGCGGGGGAGGGATTGCGCGGCTGGCCAGGTCCATGGCAGAGGATGCTCTTAAGGCAGGCCGTCCGGTTTCGTACATGAAAGAGGGAGGACTGGATGATATCACAGCCAGGGATGTGGCAGAAGCTGCGGAAATGGGATGCGCGGATGCCGGAGAAGTCCTGGCAGTGTCCGGGCGGTATTTTGGCAGGGGACTTGCCATGCTGGTGGATATACTGAATCCCGAGAGAATTGTAGCCGGAGGAATTTATGCAAGGGCCGGCAGGTTCCTTAAGGACGAGATGGAAAAGGAGCTTCGGAGGGAGGCGCTCCCAGCCAGTGTAAATGCCTGCTGCATCCTGCCCTGCGGCCTGGGGGAGCAGATTGGTGATTATGGGGCTGTGATGGCGGCTTTGGAGATGTGGGAGGAATGAAGAGCATGAAGGGAAGGATGCTGAGAGAGGTGTGGAGAAGCTGTCGGGCATTTACAAATTTAGTTGCCTAAGAAGTCAAAGACTGTTATAATTTTCATGTCAGATACATTGTTTCAAAAGTATATATTGAAATAATATATTTCAGAAAGGGGAGCATATATGTTAATTGGAGCATTGGAAGCAGGCGGCACTAAGATGGTGTGCGCCGTAGGAAAGGAAGACGGTACCATATTGGAGCAGGTATCCATACCCACCACAACACCGGAGGAGACCATACCTAAGCTCATTGAATATTTTAAGGATAAGGAGATCGAGGCCCTGGGCGTGGCTGCCTTTGGCCCTGTGGATGTGAAGCCGGAGTCAGAGACTTACGGATATATCCTGGACACGCCTAAGCTGGCATGGAGGCATAAGGATCTTTTGGGCAGGCTTAAGGCTGAGCTTAAGGTTCCCATGGGACTGGATACGGATGTGAACGGTTCCTGTCTGGGAGAGGTGACATACGGATGTGCCAGGGGACTGGACAGCGTTATCTACATCACCATAGGAACCGGTGTGGGCGTGGGCGTATGCATCAATGGAAAGCTGCTGCACGGAATGCTTCACCCGGAAGGAGGGCACATCCTTCTGGCGCGTCATGAGGACGATTCAAAGGGCGGTATCTGTCCTTATCACAAAAACTGTCTGGAGGGCTTTGCAAGCGGTCCCTCTATCGAGGCCAGATGGGGTAAAAAGGCCGTGGAACTGGTGGACAGGCCCGAGGTATGGGAGATGGAGAGCTATTACATTGCCCAGGCCCTTGTGGACTATATCATGCTGCTTTCTCCCCGGAAAATTATTCTGGGCGGCGGAGTCATGCACCAGGAACAGCTGTTCCCTATGATCCGCCAAAAGGTGAGGGAGATGTTAAACGGCTATATCAAGACAAAGGAACTGGAAGACATGGACAGCTACATTGTTCCGGCAAGCCTTCACGATGACCAGGGAATCATGGGATGCATAAAGCTGGGACTCAATGCGTTACAGGCATGACTTCCTTTGGAGGATTCTGATACATGTTAAACAGACAGCCGGTAAACTCGTTAAAAGGAATTGGCGAGAAGACAGGCAAACTATTTGAAAAACTGGGAGTTGTCACCATAGATGACCTGCTGTCCTATTATCCCAGGGCATACGATGCATACGAGCCCCCGGTGTCCATAGGGCAGTTAAAGGAGCAGGCTGTTATGGCTGTGGAGTCGGCGCTTGTCAGGGGAGCTGACCTGCTGCGTCTGGGCCATATGCAGATTGTCTCGGTGCAGCTTAAGGACCTGACAGGCTCCCTCCAGGTATCCTGGTATAACATGCCCTATATGAGGGCAAATTTAAAGACCGGCGTCACCTACGTATTCCGCGGCAGGGTGGTTAAGAAAAGGGGACGGATGGTCATGGAACAGCCGGAGGTATTTACCCCTGACAGCTACCAGGCCCTGGCCGGCTCCATGCAGCCTGTATACGGACAGACCAGGGGCCTGAGCAATAAGACCATTGTGCGGGCGCAGCAGATGGCCCTGGAAATGCGGAAGATGGAGCGGGAGTACATGCCGCCGGATTTAAGGCGCAGGTATGAGCTGGCTGAAATCAATTATGCCATGGAGCACATTCATTTCCCGGCTGACCAGACAGAGCTTCTGTTTGCCAGGAAACGTCTGGTATTTGACGAGTTCTTCATGTTCCTGGTGGGGGTCAGGCGTCTGAAGGAGCACAGGGAGGACAGGCATTCTGCCTTTATGATAAAGGAGTCGGAGGAGGTGGCTGCCTTTCAATCCAGTCTGCCCTACGCCCTTACAGGAGCCCAGGAAAGGGCCCTGAGGGAAGTATATGGCGATATGGGAAGCGGCCTGGTGATGAACCGCCTGATTCAGGGAGATGTGGGAAGCGGCAAGACCATCATAGCCATTCTGGCCCTGCTGGAGGCTGCATATAATGGATATCAGGGCGCGCTTATGGTGCCTACGGAGGTATTGGCCAGACAGCACTTTGAATCCATGACCGGCCTTTTTGAAAAGCAGGGAATCGAAAAGGTTCCTGTGCTGGTCACAGGCTCCATGACGGCCAAGGAAAAACGTCTGGCATACGCGAAGATTGCCAGCCATGAGGCGGACATTATAATCGGCACCCATGCCCTGATTCAGGAAAAGGTGGTGTACGACAACCTTGCCCTGGTTATTACCGATGAGCAGCACCGCTTTGGCGTGGGACAGAGGGAACTTCTCAGCAGCAAGGGACAGGAACCCCATGTGCTGGTTATGAGCGCCACGCCCATTCCGCGTACACTGGCCATTATCCTGTACGGGGATTTGGATATATCCGTCATAGATGAACTGCCTGCGGGACGCCAGACCATAAAGAACTGTGTGGTGGATCCGGGCTATCGTCCAAAAGCATATGCGTTCATCGAGCGCCAGGTGGCGGAGGGCCATCAGGCTTATGTTATCTGTCCCATGGTGGAAGAGAGCGAGATGATTGAGGCTGAGAATGTGCTGGATTATACCAAGGCCCTGAGGAAAGCGCTGCCGCCCTCTGTGACAGTGGAATATCTCCACGGCAAGCTGAAGGGTAAGGAAAAGAATGCCATTATGGAGCGCTTTGCAGCAGGGGAAATCCATGTACTGGTATCCACCACTGTCATCGAGGTAGGGGTCAATGTGCCCAATGCAACGGTGATGATGATCGAGAATGCAGAGCGGTTCGGCCTGGCCCAGCTCCATCAGCTCCGCGGACGGGTAGGAAGGGGAAAGGACCAGTCCTACTGTATCATGGTCAATTGTTCCCGGGACCAGGGGGCAGGGGAGCGCCTGGATATACTGAACCGTTCCAATGACGGTTTTTACATTGCTTCAGAGGATTTGAAGCTGCGGGGACCAGGGGATATCTTCGGACTGCGTCAGAGCGGGGATATGGAATTTAAGCTGGCAGATATATTCACGGATGCCAATATTTTAAAAAAGGTTTCAGAGGAAGTAAACCGGCTTCTGGATGAGGACCCTCAGCTGGAAAAAGATGAGCACAGGGAGCTGAAGCGGAAGGTGGAGGATTACCTGGGAACCAATTATGAGAAGCTGAACCTGTAGCGGATTTATATGGATTTGCTGTTTAGGGGCTGCTATATAACAATTGCGGCATGAGAACTGCTGTATAAGAACCGCTGTATAAAAACAGAAAGGGGTGTTTTACCATGAATGAGACATTGAATACGATTTTGACCAGGAGAAGTACCAGAAAGTTTTCAGACAAGCCTATTCCGGAGGATGAGATGGAGCTGATTGTACAGGCCGGCCTTCATGCGCCCAGCGGGATGGGACTCCAGACATGGCAGTTTACAGTTGTGAGAAACAGGGAGAAGATCCAGATGCTGGCAGCGGCCGTTGAAAAGACACTGGACCGTCAGGGATATGATATGTACCAGCCCCAGGTTCTGGTCATTCCGTCCAATGAAAAGGAGAGCCGCTTCGGCAGGGAGGACGATGCGTGTGCCATGGAAAATATGTTCCTTGCCGCCCATTCCCTTGGAATCGGTTCTGTGTGGATTAACCAGCTCCAGGGAATCTGCGATGAGCCTGCCATCCGTCGGATTCTGACATCCTTCGGAGTGCCGGCTGACCATGTGGTATACGGTATGGCTGCTCTTGGATACGCGGCCGACACGAAGGAGGATAAGGAACGTACGGGTAAAGTGGTATATGTGGATTAGTCTGCATCTGTACGACTGATATGCCGATGACAGAAATAGGGATGACAAATGGATGATGAAAATATGATAAATTAATGACAAAATCCCCAGACTGTGTTTAACACATAGTCTGGGGATTTTCTGCTGTTTCCAGCAATGATACAATCTTACTTCAGAAATCCTTCAGAAAGGGAGGATTTATTTACCTGCCATCTGACGCTCCTGGGCTTCAATCATCTTCTTAACCATATAGCCACCTACGGAACCATTCTGTGCAGAAGTCAGGTTACCATTGTATCCGTTGGTTAACGGTACACCAATCTCGTTAGCAACCTCCATCTTAAATCTGTCCATTGCTTCCTTTGCTTCAGGTACATTTGTTCTGTTAGAATTGTTAGACATAATAAAACGCCTCCTTGTATTATATTTGCCATGAAATTGTTTAGTGGTTCATGGCTTGTTTTGTGTTACAATCCTATTATGTGATGATTCAAAAATTATAAACTAGAAGGTTCTTCGTATTTTGGTTAAAAAAGGAAATCGGCTTTTTTAGAACGCATAGACCTTTAAAACTGGTTGCCATAGTATAGTAGAAGTTAATATTTATTTTTAAGGAGGCGGTATCGGATGAAGAAATCTATGACAGGTGCGGAGGTTGGAACTGCCGCAGGTATTACCGCAGGAATTGCTGCGGGTATAACAGCAGGAATATCCACAGCAATCGCCGGACTGCTGGCCGGAGAATATTTTTTTCATATTGCCCTGGATGCATCGACAGATAAATCAGCCCTGTTAAAACCCGCGCCCGGCACAGAGAAAGAAGAAAAAGTGCCGGGAGAGGAACGAAATGCACCAGAAGCAGTAACAATGCTTAAAGCACAGTACGAAGAACGGGAAATCGTGTCTTTTGACCAGTTAAGACTTCATGGCTATCTGTGCAGACAGAAAAAACCAAATAAAAAATGGGCTGTATTGATCCATGGATATGATGATTCCGGCATGTGGTTTGGAAGGGAAGCGCTGGCTTTTTATCAGGCGGGATTTAATCTTCTTCTGCCCGATGCCAGAGGTCACGGAAAGAGCCGGGGTACATATGTGGGAATGGGATGGCATGACCGCCTGGATATCAAAGAATGGATATGCTGGCTTGTGAGGCAATATCCGGATTCGGAAATCGTATTATATGGAGTATCCATGGGAGCTGCTGCGGTCATGATGGCTGCCGGAGAGAAGCTGCCTTCCAATGTAAAGGCAGCGGTGGAAGACTGCGGTTATACGTCCGCCTGGTCGGTTTTGTCATATCAGATGAAGTCCCAGTTCCATCTGCCTGCGTTCCCATTTTTATACTGCGCGGATTTTGTCACCCGCATAAGGGCTGGTTATGGTATGAAGGAGGCGGATGCATTGAAATGCGTGGCAGGGACCAGACTGCCCATGTTTTTTATCCATGGCACGGAGGACCGGTTTGTTCCCTTTGAGATGATGAAGGAGCTCTATGACGCCTGCAGGAGCGAAAAGGAATGTCTTGCAGTGGCAGGCGCGGCCCATGTGCAGGCAGCGCTGGTGGGCGGGGCAGAGTATTGGGACCGGGTGTTTCGGTTTGTGGGCAGGTATTTGGAAAGATAGTAGGCAGAGATATAGATTTCTGGAGATTGATACCAATAAATGGGAGGTTATTTTGGATACCCTAAGCCGATGATTTTCAATCATAAATATTAAGAGTAATGTAAAGGATTTTAACACTTCATATGGTATACTGTTACACAAATGAAATCATCTAAGGAGGAAACACTACATGGACTACAGAATGTTGGGAGATATACTGCCGGCCGTTGAAATCAGGCTGCAGGCGGGAGAGGCTATGTATACGCAGTCCGGAGGCATGGCATGGATGAGCGACGGTTTCACACTGGACTCCAATGTAAAGGGAGGGCTTATGAAGGGACTGGGAAGGATGTTTTCCGGCGAATCCCTGTTTATGGCTACCTATACGGCGTCCAGGCCGGACAGTACCATTGCGTTTGCATCCACTGTGCCGGGGAAGATATTGGCCATAGATACGGCAAAGACCAGCCTGATTTGCCAGAAGGGAGCTTTCCTGTGCGCCCAGACAACCGTAGAAATCAATACCGTACTGACTAAGAAGTTTACGGCCGGATTCTTTGGCGGAGAGGGCTTTATACTTCAGCAGATACAGGGAAGCGGCATGGCCTTTTTGGAGGTGGATGGAGATGTGGTGGAGAGGGTTCTGGCCCCCGGAGAAGTGATTAAGGTGGATACGGGAAATGTCTTTGCCTTTGAACCCGGCATATCCTATGAAATTGAGACAGTTAAAGGTGTGAAAAATATCCTGTTCGGCGGCGAGGGACTGTTCCTCACAAAACTGACAGGCCCTGGCAAGGTATACATGCAGACCATGAACATTGCGGAATTTACCGGACGGATTGCCCAGGGGCTTCCTGCTTCCAAATAATGAGGGAAATGTTGCAAAAATCCTAAAAAAACCCTTGTATATCTGGAATTTTCATATTATACTTGTTTGGTATGAAAATTGCTGCAAGTGTGCGGCGTATGGAAGCGGGAGTTATTGAATGAGAGTAATCGCAGGCAGTGCCAGAAGGCTGCTTTTAAAGACACTGGATGGGCTGGATACCAGGCCCACCACTGATAGAATCAAAGAAACGCTGTTTAACATGCTTCAGCCGGAATTGGCGGACTGCATGTTCCTGGATCTTTTTTCCGGCAGCGGGGCCATAGGAATTGAAGCGCTGAGCCGGGGAGCCGGTTTGGCTGTAATGATTGAGAACAATCCAAAGGCTTTGGAGTGCATCCGGGAGAACCTGAGCAGGACAAAGCTGGAGGAACGGGCCATGGTGATGGGCTGTGATGTGATAACCGGCCTGAAGCGCCTGGAGGGCAAGAATTACAAGTTTGATATTGTTTTTATGGATCCGCCCTATAATCATGAGTATGAACGGCTGGTTCTGGATTATCTGAACCATTCCCCCATGGTTACGGAGGAAACCCTGATTGTAATTGAGGCATCCAGGGAAACTGAGTTTGGATGGCTGGAAGAATCCGGATGGCATATGATAAAAAGCAAAGAGTACAAGACCAACAAGCATGTGTTCGTTGGCAGAGGAGAGTAGATGAGGACAGCAGTATATCCGGGAAGCTTTGACCCGGTTACATTAGGCCATTATGATATCATAGAGCGCACAGCAAAGATGGTGGATAAATTAATCATCGGGGTCCTTAACAATAAGGCAAAATGCCCGTTGTTTTCTGCCCAGGAACGTGTTAATATGTTAAAGGAAGTGACTTCATCCCTGCCTAACGTGGAGATTCAGTCATTTGAAGGCCTGCTCATTGACTTTGTGCGCAGGAGTCATGCGGATATCGTGGTCAGAGGACTGCGGGCCATTACGGATTTTGAATACGAACTTCAGATGGCGCAGACCAACAGGGTCATTGCGCCGGAGATTGATACTATATTTTTGACTACGAATTTAAAATATTCATATTTGAGTTCCAGCATTGTGAAAGAGATTGCGGAGTACGAGGGGGATATCAGTGAATTCCTCCATCCGGTCATTGCAGCCAGGGTAAGAGAGAAGCTGGAGGAGAGGAGACGGTTGACATGATGAGTAGGATAGAGCAGTTAATCAGTGAAATCGAGGAATATATAGACAGCTGTAAGTTCCAGGCATTATCAAACAGCAAAATTATTGTCAATAAGGAAGAGCTGGAGGAACTGCTGGTAGAGCTGCGACTCAGGATACCGGATGAAATTAAGAAATATCAGAAAATCATCAGCCAGCAGGAAACCATTTTGAATGAAGCCCAGGCCCAGGCGGATGCCATGCTGGATGATGCCAAGAAGCAGGCGGATTCCATGGTGGCCCAGGCCAGCGAACAGACTTCGGAGATGATTAATGAGCATGAAATCATGCAGCGCGCATATGCCCATGCCAACGAAGTGGTGGAGCAGGCCAGCATACAGGCCCAGGCCATTGTGGACTCTGCTGTGAACGATGCCAATGGAATCCGCCAGAGTTCCATTCAGTATACAGACGACATGCTCCGCAGTCTCCAGACCATCATCAACCATACCATGGAAGGGGCAAGGGGACGTTTTGACGCCTTTATGTCTTCCATGCAGTCCAGCTATGACATTGTTTCCTCAAACCGGAATGAATTGTCAGGAGGCATTGTGAGGCCGGAGGAGGGCGAAGGCCAGGCGCCTCAGGAGATGGATGACGCCCAGCAGCAGGCATAGGCTGCCGGCACAGGGATAGGCTATCAGCACAGGGATACATAAAATATAAGACAGGACAGCGCGCTGTGGAGCATTTTCCACAGCATATAATGCCGGATGGACAATCCGGCATTTTTTAATACGCTTTTTGTCTGAAATATGCCTGAAAATCCGCCGAAGGCAGCGGAGCCAATGATAAGTAGGGCTCCCATACTTCCGGGCACGGAGGATGCTATCATCTGGATGCCGGTGGTGATTTCCACACTTCCCAACAGGGCCGGGCGGAGCAGGGGAGGCATCTGAAACGGAAACACGGTCAGATACAGAGCCAGGATAGAGAACAGCATGATATAACCGCCTATTTTGACCATGGTTTCAAAACAGCTCATCATGTGAGTGTCAAAGGAAAAGCAGGCTGTTTTTTCCGGTGCTGCCTGTGCCGCCAAAGGGCATGCTTCCTCACGGGTCTGCCGGTTGTAATGATAGCAGCATCTGGCTAATATGGAGATGGGGAGTATGGGAAGATACAGGGCTGCCAGGACAGCCCACAGCGGGCAGGGGGATGCCATGGAGGGAATCAGGGCAATCTGGGCCATTACATATCCCAGCACAAACATGGGACTGGGATGATTGCTGATGGCCAGCAGGTATTTTCCCTCCTGAACAGAGAGTCTGCCCTGGTCTAAAAAGTCGCTGGTGGTCTTGGCACCCATGGGATAACCGCATAACAGCCCGCTCATCAGGCAGAAGCTGCCCTGGTCTGACAGGGACAGGATGCCTGAGAGGATGGGTTTAAAGGGTCCTGTGAGGATATGGATGGCATCCATGGCCACGATGACGCCGGAGCATATCATGAAGGGAAGGAGCGTGGGAAGGACTACATTTCCCCAAAGTACAAGACCCTGCCTGGCACCTTCCAGTGCAAGTCCGGGGTTGAATAACAGCATAAGCAGACAGAGGACAGACAGAACGCCTCCTATGGATTTTTTCATACGCACCTGAATACAATGGTTTATACAAATATATTGTAAAGGGTGGCGGGCTATGCCTTTGATTCTTATTTTGCTGCTGGCGGTATTCCAGTGTTCCATTACCAATTATCTGATTGCGAATCCGGATTATTACCAGCTGGGGCCGTATTCCTGGGAGAGCGATGATTTCAGGGCCATGAGTCTGGGAGATGCGGTGGCAGGGCTTGACAACCTGGATCCGGACATGGTTGCCACCCTGATGGTGGAACATGATTATGACCTTACAGGCATTAAGGACACCAGATATAATAACAGGCTGCTGGCTGCGGCCAGGCCTGCGGACTACCGAAAGCTGAAACATGCATATGAGACCGTCCTGGGGGATTTAGAGTACTTTCCAATTCCAGAGAGCCGGAATAAGGACACGCCGGAGGTGGCGTTTGAGAACGGCTGGATGGACGGGCGGGGATATGTAAGCGGCGGGGAGAACGGCGGAGGGGACAACAGCAGAGAGAACGGTGGCCGGAAAAACAGCCCAAAACGCCGCCATGAAGGCTGCGATATCATGGGCTCAAAAATGCCGCCCGGATATTATCCTGTTGTCAGCATGACGGACGGAATCATTGAAAAAATAGGGTGGCTGGAAATGGGGGGATGGCGCATAGGCGTGCGGGCTCCCGGGGGAGCCTACCTGTACTATGCGCACCTCTATAGCTATGCCGGAGACTTTAAGGAAGGAGACAGGGTAAAGGCAGGGGAGCTGATCGGATACATGGGGGATACGGGATACGGAAAGACAGAGGGAACCAGGGGGAACTTTGATGTTCATCTCCATGTGGGGATTTATATTAAGACGGACCACAATGAGGAAATGAGCGTGAATCCTTACTGGATTCTCAAATGGCTGGAAAAGAAGCGGCTGGTGTTTACATATTAGGGCTGCTGGCGCGGTACTGGTTGGGGGTCACTCCGGTTATTTTCTTGAACAGGGTGCAGAAATATTTGGCATCCTGATACCCTACCTGGACACAGATCATGTTGATTTTCATGTTTGTATCCTGGAGCAGGCTTTTGGCGCGCTCCATGCGGTAGGAGGTCAGATAATCCACAAAAGAGCGGGACATCTCCTTCATGAATAACCGGCTCAGATACTGGGGGGTGATGTTGAGCTGTTCCGCAACGGAATTCAGGGAAATAGGTTCTTTATAGCTCTTATCTATCACATGAAGGGCCTTTTGTATCAGTGGGGAATAGCCGGCGGACGCGGGTCTGCCCTTGCATGTCTCATAATAGGAATCAATACAGGTCCTGATTTCATGCATGGTTCTGGCAGCCGCCATCTGGTTTACCGCCTCCAGATAGGCCTGTTTGGAGTCAAACTTGACCAGGCCGGATACGGCAGCGGCAAGAATATGTCTGGGATGGCAGGCATTGGCCTGCATCTGGCTGATTTTTTTTAGCAGTATTTTCCTGCATCCGTCAAAGTCGCCGCCGCAGAGCATACGCTGCAGGTCCTTCTTGAAAAATACATCCTCGTTTAATTCTCCCGCCTCCTGCTCCATGTATGTATCGTAGGACAGAAAGCGGGAGCGGCAGGTGATGGTCCAGGGAATGGCACTCCGGAGCTGTTCAAAGGCAAGAAGCCAGTTTGAAATAAAACCAGCCTGCCGTGTTTCATAAATGCAGGTCAGATGCTCGTATGGCTCCAGCAGGGATGAAATACGGTCAATTTTGCCGTGGTTAATCATGTGGTTCGTAAAGCCTATGAGGATGCCACGGTAGTGCTTATCCGGCAGGGTCAGGATATAATGGCCCCGCTCTTCTATGACAGCTTCCTTGACCTCCAGGGGAAGATGGTGTTCCCGTTCCATATAGACCACGGCCAAAAAATAATCCGTATAGCAGAAGGGGGCCAGGCGTTCCGTGAGAAGCACCGAATCTTCATCGGATAAGAGATGGCATAGCTGGGGATTCTGGCTGTTTCTTTTTTTGTTCAGGTCTTTCAATTTGACTTCAATGAGATTCCTGAGTTTTGAGGGGACCACCGGTTTCAGAATATAATCTTCCACATGGTATTGCAGGGCCTTTCTGGCATATTCAAATTCCGCGTATCCGGTCAGCAGATATATGGTGCCTGCAAATCCCTTTTTGCAGAGCTTTTCCGTCATCACAAGTCCGTCCCAGACAGGCATGTGGATATCGCTGATAATGATATCCGGATTCCATCGTATGGCCTTTAAGCAGCCTTCCCGTCCATCGCAGGCAGTGTCGATTTCCAGGTTCGGTATGGGGGCAAGCGTGGCTTTCAGCCCTTTTCTTGAGTTTTCTTCATCTTCCACAATCAACAATCGAAACATATTTTTCACTCCATTTCATTCATTGGTATAAATATCTTAAAGCAGGTGCCCATAGGAGAGGATGACACAAAAATACGGCTGTGAGGATAATAGCCCTTTGTGCGGTAAGCAATATTAGTCAGCCCTATGCCGGTAAAGGCGGACCGTCCTGTGGTAAAGAGAAGATTGATTTCCCTCACCTTATCTTCCGGTATGCCGCAGCCGTTGTCAGACACCTGAAGGAGCAGGTGGGATTGTCCGGTGATACGGCAGGCAATCTCCAGACGGCCCTTGCGGGGCAGATTTTCAAATCCGTGAATCAGGGCGTTTTCCAAAAACGGCTGTAAAAGCAGCTTATGGATATAAATTCGCCTGCCCTTTGTCAGGTCGTGTATGTCGTAGGAGAAACGGCCGTGAAACCGGCTTTTCTGTAAATCCAGATAATTCTGCATCCAGCAGATTTCATCCTGGAGAGGAACCACGCAGTTCATATTATATACTGTGTGGCGCAGAATGGCAGCCAGCTTGTTGAGCTGTTCGCTTACGGTCAGACAGTTTTCCTGGGCAGCCGTCCAACAGATGGAATCCAGGGTGTTGAACAAAAAGTGGGGATTGATTTGGAGCTCCAGAGATTTTAACTCAGCCTCGCAGATTTTCTTATACTGCTGCTTGTTTTCATCCAACAGGCCCCGGATCTGCCCCAGCATCCGGTTAAAGGAAGATTCTATGATGCGAAGCTCATTCCTGCTCATGTTCCTGATTTCCACATCCAGATGATGCTCGTCAAACAGATTCATTTTGGCGGCCACATTTTCAATGGAGAATATGAACTTGTGGCAGAGCACATAGGCGACCAGCATGGACACCAGCAGGATGGCTGATATGGCCAGGGTAATGGTGGTCCACAGCGCCTCCAGGTCCTTTGTCATCTGTCTGTAATCCACTATATTTATAAGGTGCAGGTCAAAATGCTCCAGCGGTATCTGGGATACCAGATAATCCCCCTGCATGTCCCCGGAGTCAGAGGAGAGGCTGTCCCAGTCTATGGCTTTGTAGTTTTCCAGGCTGCCAAGGATTTTTCCGGTGTTTCTGTCTTTGGAACAGATAAGCCTTCCGGAGGAATCCACCAGTAGTTTATCCGTAAAGGGATAGACCTGGGAATCCGGGTTATTGATGGCAGAGTTCATCTTATCCGGTGAGATGAACAGAAGTATGCTGCCGGTTATTTTCATTTTTTCATAATGTATGGTTCTGCTGCCCAGAAAGAATACCGGGTGCTCTGGGTCATAATAAGGGCTGCCGTCGTGGACGGAACCAATGATGGAACGGGTCGACGAGAGAAGAAGCTGGTTCAGTTCTTCCTTATTCGCCTCAAAATAATCTATGATTGGCTGGGTTTTCTGGCGTTTCTGAACGTAGATATAGGGGGTGCCGGTGGTGCTGATGACACACAATGCCTGTATTTCCGGGTACATGAGAATATTGGCTTTGATATATGTTTCCAGCGACTCAGAGATGCGCCTGTATTCTGCGGAATCAGGAGATACCTTGGACAGTTCCAGTATATTATCCATGCAGGTAACATCGGTGGATATCTGGAACAGGATACGTTTGTAATCCGTCAGCACGTTATTGATGCTGTTCTGGGTCAGCTGCAGGTTATCTGCCAGGAGGGAGTGGTTTTTAGTAAACAGCATTTCGGAAGTCTTTTCATAGTTAAAAAGCTGAATGCTGATGACCGGGAGAAAGGTCACAAAGAACAGGAAAATGGTAATCTGGTATCGTATTTTATATAAAAAATGTCCCTTTATCCATGGGATGAATTTTCTCACATAAATCCCCCCTCGCGCCGAAATGTAGTACTAATAAGTGGCTTAATTATAATTTTAACCATCAAAATAGTCAATATGGTTTAAAAAAGTGGAATGTATTTTGGTTAAAATATCAAAATGAAGTTAAAATAATGGAATTCCCTAAATTGGATTAAATGGATATACTTAAGACATCAGATGACAGAAAATACAGGAGGGGATTACATGAAAAAACGTTTATTCACAAGAGGAATTGCCCTTGGGCTGGCAGCGGTGATGCTGGCAGGGTGTTCCGGCTCCGGCACCAGTACCAGCCAGGGCAGCACAGACGCAGGCACCACAGGTCAGACCGCAGAAACCCAGGCGTCTCAGGGACAGGAGCAGACCACCATTGAAATGTGGTATCACATTTCTCCGGACCAGGCAACGCTTCTGCTTCAGATGATTGATGAGTTCCAGGAACTGCATCCCGGCATCAAGGTGGAAACCCAGAGCGTGGCTTTCGCGGAAATCAAGAAACAGCTGTCCATTGGCGTGGCTGCGGATCAGCTGCCGGACGTTACGCTTTGTGATACCGTGGACAATGTTTCATTTGCAGCCATGGGAGCAGCCATGGATATCACAAGCGAGGTGGAGGCCTGGGGAGAGCTGGAGAATTATTTTGAGGCACCGGTGAACTCTGCCCGGTACGAGGATAAGTATTACGGGGTTCCCTATTACAGCAACTGTCTTGCCATCATGTATAATAAAGACATTTTTGATGAAATGGGGCTGGAGTATCCTGACAGCGGCTGGACCTGGGATGACTTTAAGGACATGACGGCCAAGACAACCACGGCAGACCATTACGGGCTTACAATGTCCCTGATTAAATCAGAGGAAGGGACCTTTGATGTGCTTCCGTTTATCTGGCAGGCAGGGGCGGATTATGACAGCCTGGATTCAGAGGGGGCCGGGGAAGCCCTTACCATGATTAATGATTTCTACCAGAACGGATATATGAGCAAGGAGCTGATATCCATGACCCAGGCAGATATGTGCGCTTCTCTGTTCGCAACCGGCAAGTCGGCCATGATGGTGGCAGGAAGCTGGCTGAATACCAATATCCAGAATGAGAACCCGGATCTGAATTACGGCGTGGTTACCTTCCCCAACTACAAAAATGCCGCTTCTCCCATAGGTGGAGGGAACATCATGATGATGAAGGATGACAACAGGGAAGCGTCCTGGGAATTAATGAAATTCCTCAGCAGCAAAGAGAATTCCAGGAAATTCTGTGAGGATGCCGGTTACATATCACCAAGGGAAGATGCTGTGGCGGAGAGTACCCTGTGGCTGGATGACCCAATTCTTTCGGTCTATACGGAACAGTTAAAGCTTGCCAAGGCCAGGGGGCCTCATCCGAAATGGCCTGAGATTTCCAGTGCGATTCAGTTTGCGTACCAGGATGTGCTCTCGGGTGCCAAATCAGTGGACGATGCACTGAAGCAGGCAGCGGCAGAGGTTGCGGAAATCATCAGCGAATAAAGAAGAGGGCGCGCAGCAGCGCCCTTTTTGCGAAATGGAGTGGGAAGATGGGAAGTAAGAAAGGATATTTCTTTAAGAAGAAGCTGACACTGTTTGCGTTTGTCCTGCCGGGTGCAGCGTTCATGACCATCATGATTATTTTTCCGATTATAAGCAATATAATCATGAGCTTTAAGAATGTGGATTTGATGAATTTTGCCACAGGTGACAGCCATTTTGTGGGACTTAAGATTTACCAGAAAATATGCAGGACAGAGGTCACCTGGATTGCCGTAAAGAATACCCTGGTATTCACCCTGTGGTGTCTTGTATTCCAATTCCCCATCGGGTTTCTCATGGCGCTGTTTTTCGGCCAGGATTTTAAGGGAGCCGGACCCCTGCGGGCCGTCAATGTGGTGGCCTGGATGATTCCCATGGTTGCGGTAGCCGGTGTGTTCAAATACATGTTCAACAGCGATATAGGAATCATGAACCGTATACTGATGGGGCTGCACCTGATTCAGAAGCCGGTGGAATGGCTGGCACATGGGAATACGGCCATGGCAGCCATCATAATCGCAAACATATGGAAGGGAGTTCCGTTTAACATGATTCTTCTGGCAACGGCGCTGACCACAGTACCCCAGGATATCTATGAATCAGCCAGTATTGACGGAGCCACCAGAATACAAAGATTCTTTTATATTACAGTGCCTCTTTTGAGGCCGGCCATCATATCGGTGCTAACACTGGGATTCATCTATACCTTTAAGGTGTTTGACCTGGTGTATGTGATGACGGGGGGTGGACCTGGATCTTCCACGGAGATGCTGTCCACCCTGGCTTACCGCTATTCCTTCAGTGAATATAACTTCTCCCAGGGAGCGGCTGTGGCCAACATTCTGTTTGTAATGCTTATGGCGGTGGGAATGATTTATATTCATATTGTGACGCGGGAAGACGAAAATTAGGAGGTGAGGACTATGAAGGATAGAAAACGTATGGAAGGCCGGAGGAAGGCAGCGCTGACAGCCGCAGGCATACTGGTTACCTGTGTATTCCTGTTTCCTTTGTACTGGATGGTGGCCACATCGCTCAGACCGCCGGGGGAATCCTTTTCCAACCCGTCCTTTTTTCCCAGCAGGATTGTGTTTGATTCATATATCCTGAAAAATGAACATGGGATCAGCCTGTTCACATATCTTAAAAACAGTGTTGTGGTTTCGTTCGGGGCAACAGCCCTCACCCTGGTTTTAGGGGTTCCGGCCTCCTATGGGCTGGCAAGGTTTAAAAGCAGGATGATAAGCGTGCTTTTGTTCATCTTCCTGGTGGCTCAGATGCTGCCCAGCTCACTGATTTTGACGCCTCTGTTTGTAAATTTTAACAAACTGGGGTTAATCAACAATCATCTGGGAGTCATCCTGTCCGACGCAACCATTACCATACCATTTGTGGTCATCATACTGAGGACATATTTTAAAGACATACCCAAAGAACTGGAGGAGGCCGCCATTATTGACGGATGCGGTCCCCTGGGGACATTCATCCGCATCATGGTTCCCATCAGCTATCCGGGTATCGTGACAGCCACTTCCATGGCCCTGTTCATGTCCTGGGGCGACATGGTGTTCTCCCTGACATTCCTGAATCAGGAAAAGCTAAAGACCCTGCCGCTGATTCTTTACAAGGCCATGGGCGAGCTGGGAGTCAGATGGGAGATTTTAATGGCCTACTCAACCGTAGTGGTGCTTCCCATTGTTATCGTGTTTATCTGTCTGCAGAAATACATAGTCAGCGGTCTGACCGCCGGCTCAGTCAAAGGGTGAGAGGAGTAAAAAGATGGAGAAAAGCCTTGGAGAAATCATGCACGGTCTATCCGAAGAAAACATAGCCCGTGAGGAAGAATTATTTGAGAACATGCCTGTATTTCCCAGAATCAGCCGGTCAAAGAACCTGACCATGCTGCTGGTGCACAGGGTGAAATCCTGCACCCCTGTCCCAAAGGGATGTGATATCCTGGCAGAGGGCTTGTATGTGGATGAAAATTATACATACAGGTATCTGGATTACCGCCATGTGTTTACAGAAAAGCCAAACCGCAGTACCCTTTCCATACGGCTCAGATTTGTCAATGAGAATACGCTGCGGGTCACCATGGCGGAGGGTTTTTGTGTGCCGGAAAACAGGACAGAAATGATTGGGGATATGGAAGAGACGGAATGCAGCGTCACCTGTTCTGAATCAGAGGGCCAGATTGTAATGGCAACCGGATGTATGACAGCTGTGATTCAGAAAAGTCCCTGGAACCTTTCTGTCAAAAACAGGGATGGGGAGGTCATATACCGCCAGTTCGGCAGGGACTGCCATTCCTTTATGCCCTATGAGATTTGTCCCATGGGATTCCTGTTTGACAGAAATACAAAGGAACAATATGCCTGTGAGGCGGCATGGTCCGATCCCTATGAGGAGTTTTACGGATTGGGGGAGAATTTTACATCTGTGTCAAGAAAGGGCCGACTGTTCGATTTGTGGAACACCAATTCCCTTGGGGTAAACACGGAAAGGGGATATAAATATATTCCTTTTTATATGAGTTCCAGGGGATACGGGATTTTTTATAATACATCCAGGAAAATACGGTGTGATTTGGGCGCAACCTTATCCAAGGCAAGCTATACCATGGTGGAAGGAGCTCTGTTAGATTATTTTCTGATGACAGGGGACACGATAAAGGACATTATTCCGGCGTATCACAGGCTGACAGGACTGCCTGCGGTGCCTCCCAAATGGTCCTTCGGCATCTGGATGAGTAAAATCAGTTACGGCACCAGGGAAGAAGTGGAGCGGGTGGCCGGACAGATGAGAAGCAGCAGGCTTCCATGTGACGTCATACATATTGATACGGACTGGTTTACGGAAAACTGGGTGTGTGACTGGAAGTTTGACGAGAAAAAATTCCCAAAGGTGGAGGAGATGATTGAAAAACTCCATCAGGACGGATATAAGCTGTCCCTCTGGCAGCTTCCCTATATTGAACGGGGAAAGACCTCCTATGAGGTTTATGATGAGGCGGCTGCCAACGGATATTTTGCCGGAAATCCGGACGGTGACCTTCAGTTTCCTCACGGACTTATTGACTTCACCAATCCGGAGGCAGTTCACTGGTATAAGGAAAAACTGATAAAACCCCTGCTCAGGAAGGGCGTGGATGTCATCAAGGTTGACTTTGGGGAATCCGCCCCGGCATTTTTTAAGTATGCAGGCGCCGACGGCAGGGACGTGCATAACCTGTATGCCCTGTTGTACAATAAGGCCGCATACGAGGCCGCTAAGGAGGAATTTGGGGAAGATAAGGCCCTCATATGGGCCAGAAGCGCCTGGGCCGGCTCCCAGAAATATCCGGTTCACTGGGGCGGTGATGCGGGAACGGATTTTGGAAGCCTTGCAAGCTCCGTTAAAGGCTGTCTGAACCTGTCCCTCAGCGGAATTCCATTCTGGTCCAGCGACATAGGGGGATTCTGGTTTGAGAGCAGTCCGGAGCTTTATATCCGGTGGCTGGAATTTGGCATGTTCTGCTCCCACGCCAGGTTCCATGGCTTTTATTCCAGGGAGCCATGGGATTTTGGCCAGCAGGCAGTTGATGTTTACAGGAAATACGCGGGCCTGCGTTACCGCCTGATTCCATACATCTATAACCAGGCCCTGGCTGTCAGGGAAGAGGACACACTGATACACAGGCCGGTGTTCTATGACTATTCGTCAGATTTAAGCGCGGCCGGTCTGGATACCCAGTATCTGTTTGGAAAAGAGCTTATGGTCATTCCTGTGTTAAATGAAGATAATTCAGTGAGAATCTATCTTCCCCGGGGTCAGTGGACGGATTTTTACGACGATACGGTTGAGGAAGGCGGGAAATGGATGGAACAGGTGGTTCCGTTAGATAAGATACCGGTCTATGTAAGGGAGAACGCCATTATCCCCATTGGGCCTGAAATGGAATATATAGGACAGAAGGAAGATGACCAGTGGGAAATCCACTGTTATCCAATGGAGGGCAAAGGACGGCTCTGTTCCTATGAACACGGATTTACAGTTGAAATGTACGCATCGGCTGACCGGGTCAAAATTGACTGCACCAGAACGGACATGAACCTTACCTTTGTCCTGCACAACATAAGACCGGCCGGAGTGCAGGCTGACGGACAGGACATTGGTTTCAGGATGGACCATAAAAGGACTTATATCCATATGGGCAATCGGATGCAGGACCATGATATCCATATGGTCATAGAGAAAGGAGAGCAGTAAGTGGCATATTACACAATACCCAGGTATGAGGGAAAGACAGAAGGAAACCGCATCATATGGGAGACGGCAGGAGAGCTGGTCTATATCGAACCATACGGAAGGGACGCCATACGGTTCCGCTCCAGTAAGAGCCTGCGCATTGATGAAGCTCTCAACTGGACTCTGGAGGAACCGGCCTCTCCTGAGGGAGTTATCATAGAAGCGGATGATGAAAAGGCCTGCATGACAAACGGTAAAATACAGGTGACGATTACGGGCGACGGCACCGTCACCTACCGGAACACCCGGACAGGAAAGGTGCTTCTGGAGGAATACTGGATTGACGGAAGGGTACACACGGCCCCTCTCCGCAGGGCCAGGGAATACAGGGTCACATCAGGCAATCAGTTTAAGATAAGCCTGTACTTTAAGGCGGAGCCGGGCGAGCATTTTTATGGAATGGGACAGGACGCCAATGACTGCTTTGATTTAAAGGGGAGCACGGTGGAGCTGCTTCAGAAGAACGGAAAATGCACCATCCCCTATACATATTCATCCAGGGGATATGGATTCATATGGAACAATCCAGCCATAGGCCGCGCTGAATTTGTCAACAACCATACCATGTGGCATGTACAGTGCGCAAAGCAGATTGACTATGTGATCATAGCAGGGGACACGCCGGGAGAGATCAATGAGAAATTTACCGCCATCACAGGCCGGGCTCCCATGCTGCCTGAGTGGGCCGCGGGTTTCTGGCAGTGCAAGCTGCGCTATGAGACCCAGGAGGAGCTGCTTCAGGTGGCCAGGGAGTATAAAAGAAGGGGACTTCCCATTTCAGTCATAGTCATTGATTATTTTCACTGGACCATGCAGGGAGAATGGAAGTTTGATCCTGAGAAATGGCCTGATCCCAAGGCCATGGTCAGTGAGCTGGAGTCCATGGGTATCAAACTGATGGTGTCCGTCTGGCCTACCATAGACCCAAGAAGTGAAAATTATGCATATATGAGAGAGCATAATTACATTCTCAGGGGAGAGCGGGGAGTGGACGTGGTATTTATGTTCTTTGGTCCCCAGACATATGTGGATACCACCCATCCGGGAGCCCGGGAATTTTTCTGGTCCAGGGCAAAGAAAAATTACTATGACTATGGAATCCGTACTTTCTGGCTGGATGAGGCGGAGCCGGAGATGCGGCCCTATGATTACGACAATGTCCGCATGTACCTTGGAAACGGGGAGGAGGTCAGCAATATCTATTGCGTGGGGGTTGCAAAGGCATTTTACGACGGCCTGAAAGCCCAGGGTGAGGAAGTGTGCAACCTGGTCAGATGCGCATGGCTGGGCTCCCAGCGGTATGGAGTCGTACTATGGTCGGGGGACATTGCTTCCACCTTTGACAGCCTGAGAAAACAGCTGAAGGCAGGGCTTAACGTGGCCATGTGCGGGATACCCTGGTGGACCACGGATATCGGCGGGTTCATCAATGGGGATCCGGAGTCGGAAGAATTCCGGGAGCTGATGATTAGATGGTTTGAATTCGGCGTATTCTGCCCTATATTCCGCCTTCACGGATTCAGGCTTCCCTATCCGGTAAGGGATATATTGAATCCGGACGGTTACTGCGGTTCAGGAGGTCCCAATGAGGTATGGAGTTTTGGTGAGGAGGCCTATGAAATCATCCGCCGGTATATGTATGTCAGAGAAGAATTAAAGCCGTATATCATGGGGCAGATGAAGCTGGCCTCTGAAGACGGAACACCAGTCATGCGTCCTTTGTTTTACGATTTTTGCGGGGATAAAAATGTATATGACATAGGGGATGAGTATATGTTCGGACCGGACCTTCTGGTGGCCCCGGTGGTGGAGCTGGGAGCCAGAAAGCGGATGGTCTATCTGCCGGAGGGATGCAGGTGGAAGGACGCGGGAACGGGCATGGTATATGACGGCGGAACGCGGATTGAGGCAGATGCGCCTCTGGATACCATTCCATTGTTCCTGAAGGAGGATGCCAGGCTGTCCCTGCAGATGAAACCAAGCACCGCTGAAACTATGCACCGCTGAAACCAGGCACCGCGGATGAAATAGAGGGATAAAAAAGAGGATAAAGTAAGAGGATAAAAGACAGCGGGCTTTTCATGAAAACCATCATGAAAGGCCCGTTTCACTGCGCCCGGAAGGCATGTATACAGCATAACTGTCAGCATGACTATTTTGCAAAGCGCCCCAGCCGTTTCCCCACACGTCCCAAGACTCCGAAGAAAATCTCACAGGCCCTGTCCATGCACAGGACTACCGTATTGTCATACAGGAAGGAGAGGGCCAGGCTGATGACCAGGGTAAGCAGGAAGGATACCAGTATGCCGCCTGCAATTCCAAAGGACAGGCCGTTAATGCCAAACACGTCGCCCACAATCCGGTGCAGCACCAGCCAGTGAATCAGGAGAATGGAGAAGCTGTACCTGCCTATGGCGGAGAGCAGGGTGGGAATCCTTGCAAACAGACGGTCCCCATGTTTTCGGAAGAAGAGAAATACGGCGCAGGTAAAGAGCATCTGGGGAGGCGCGTTGTTGTAAACCAGGGGGCCCAGGCTCTCCGGGGCCATGATGGAGCCCGCTATTGCCAGCCCTGACAACAGGCCTGCCGTCATGAATAGCCGGTAATGCTTCATGGCAGACCGGGTGGTGCAGTAATATCCCAGCAGGAAAATGGAGTCCCATGATGCCAGGAAGGAGGAGGCTGCAAACTGTATATGAACCAGAGGGCCGTAGGTGTAGATGAAATGCAGGATAAAGATAACAGCGGTCAGTGCCTCCAGCATGGGTTCTGTCATGTGTCTTAACATGATTCGGAAAAAGGGTGCTGCAACGTAAAACATCAGGATAATATACACCAGCCAGAAATGAGGTGTCTGGCCGCTGTCATTGGACAGGAAGCTCTGTATCAGGCTACCCCAGTTTCCAGGACTGAGGGCAAAGATGCCTTCCACATAAAAGAAGTATAAGAGGTAATAGGCAAAACAGGGAATCAGCACCCTGACAAAGCGCCGGGAATAAAATTGTAAGACGGATTCCTCCCTTCCTCCCAGCAGCAGTGCCCCGCTGAGCATCATGAACAGCAGGTTGCAGCTTAAGCCCAGACCGGCCGCCGCAGCCATCACATTTCTGGAAAAGGTATGGGGAGGAAGCAGGGCATAAGCCGGCTCCAGTACATGAACGAGGATGACCAGGAAGGAAGCCAGTACCCTCAGATAATCCATATATACAATGCGTCCGGGCTGATTACGGCATCCTAATAACAGCTCCCCTGCATAACCCGGGGATGCCGCGGCCCGCCTGCTGTGAATCAGGCAGGAGCATGCGGCGAGAACAGCCGCGGCAGCATAATGCTTTGGACGCAGAGGCCGGATGGGAAGGCCATAGCGAAGCTCCATGAGCATATATATAAGTGTGGTCAAAACAATAAATACCAACCCGTAGCGAAGTTTCTTTCCGTTCATACAGTGTGTCTCCCTGCCAATCATGCAAAAATGCCCTGCAAATGTCCGTCTAAGTCTGATTTTTCCAGTATACCATTAAGCAGATAAAAAACAACTGGAATATTCCATGATTTTGTATTATAATGATGCCTGCTATTTTTGGAAAGGTAGAATATAACTATATGACTAATAATATGACAACCGGAAAGCCGGCAAAACTGATTTTGCAGTTCATGATTCCCACCTGCCTGGGAAACATATTCCAGCAGTTTTATAACCTGGCTGATTCCGTGGTGGCAGGGCGTTTCATCGGAGTGGATGCCCTGGCAGCCATCGGAAGCACCACATCCCTTATTTTTCTGGTGATAGGCTGGCTCAACGGTCTTACCAGCGGTTTTTCCATTATGGTGGCCCAGCATTTCGGAGCCGGGAAATATGAAAGGATGCGCCGCAATGTGGCCATGTCCATCTATCTGTGCCTGGCCTTTGTGCTGGTCATGACAATCGCGCTGGAGATACTTAATTATCCCATTCTCCGCCTGATGAACGCGCCGGATGGAATCATAGATGACACGGCCGGTTATATGGCTGTGATTTACGCAGGGCTTTTTGCGACGGCTGCCTACAACGGGCTGGCGGCTGTTATGAGGGCATTGGGGGACAGCCGTTCACCGCTGTATTTTCTGATTATTTCCGCGGTCATCAATGTGCTCCTGGATGTGGCCTTCATCATCTGGTTTGGAATGGGAGTGGAGGGCTGCGCCTACGCCACCGTGATTGCCCAGGCCGTTTCAGCCCTTCTGTGTTTTCTCTACATTGTGAGGAAATTTGATATACTGAAGCTGAGCCGGGAGGATTTTCGTATCTCCTTCGGCATTATGGGACGGCTCCTGTCCATCGGGATTCCCATGGGGCTTCAGTTTTCCATCACAGCCATAGGCACTATCATTGTACAAGGGGCCGTCAATGTCTTTGGGTCTGTGTACATTGCCGGCTTTTCAGCTGCGGGTAAGATACAAAACATTGTGTCCACTGTGTTTGTGGCATTCGGGGCAACGGCAGCCACCTATGTGGGGCAGAACCGGGGCGCAGGCCGTATGGACCGCGTCCATCAGGGGGTCAAGTCCATACAGGTTATGATTCTGGTCTGGAGCGCTGTTATGATTCTGGTCATCCATTTATTCGGGGATATGCTGATCCATATATTTATTGACGCATCGGAGACAGAGGTAATGAGTGCGGCCAGAACGTACTTCAGAGCAGTGGCATGGTGTTATCCCTTCCTGGGAAGTATTTTCCTGTACAGAAATGCCCTGCAGGGTCTGGGATACGGACTTATGCCCATGATGGGAGGCGTGTTTGAGCTGATTGCCAGGGCTGCTATTGTGGCGGCAGTGGCAGGAAGCTTCGGGTATGTGGGAGTGTGCCTGGCGGACCCGGCGGCCTGGCTTGCGGCCCTGGTTCCCATTGTGCCCTATTACTTTTATAAAATTTCCAGGATTTCCCGGAAAGAAACGCACGGTGGCAGAATCACGGCGGATGTGATATGATAAATACAATTGTGACAGTTTTGACCTGTACTGTTATAAAGAAATGAGGGCGGATGATATGACGGATGTGAGACAGCTTCCGGAGGCCTTTCTGCTGAAAATGCAGAAGCTTCTGGGGGAGGAGTTCGGGCAGTACCTGGAAAGCTTCAAAGAGGAGTGGAAGCCCGGTCTCAGGGTGAACACGCTGAAGCTTTCCCCGGGGGAACTGGCTGAACTGGTGCCGTGGAACCTGGAGCCGGTGCCGTGGGCAGACAATGGTTTTTATTATGACGGGACGCTGGACGGGGAGGTATTAAGACCCTCCAAGCATCCGGCCTATTACGCCGGGCTTTATTACCTCCAGGAACCCAGCGCCATGACCCCGGCAGCCATGCTGCCTGTGGTTCCCGGAGACAGGGTGCTGGACCTTTGCGCTGCACCGGGAGGCAAGAGCACAGAGCTGGCGTCAAAGCTTAAAGGCCGGGGAATGCTTGTGTCCAATGACATCAGCTATTCCAGGGCCAGAGCGCTTCTTAAAAATCTGGAGCTGGCCGGTGCGGCAAACATCTGCGTTACCAGTGAAGCGCCTGAAAAGCTGGCCGGCGTGTGGCCGGAGTTTTTTGATAAGATACTGGTGGACGCCCCCTGTTCCGGGGAAGGCATGTTCCGCCGGGATGAGGATATGGTGAAGGACTGGAATGAAAAGGGACCGGAATACTATGTGCCCATCCAGCGCCAGATACTGTCCCAGGCCGCAGCCATGCTCAGACCGGGCGGATATATGCTGTATTCTACCTGTACGTTTTCCGTGGAGGAGGATGAGGGGAATGTGGCCTATGTCCTGGAGGAATTTCCGCAGATGCAGCTGTGCTGTCTGGACCTTGATAAAGTGCCGGGAGCATGCGGCGGGTTTGGGCTTCCCGGCTGCATGAGGCTCTTTCCGCACCGCTTAAAAGGGGAGGGGCATTTTCTGGCCCTGATGCGAAAAAAGGGCGGGGATGACGGGGGTAAGGAGATACTGCCCCCCATGGACCCCGGAACAGCCAGGAAGCGGGTCCGGGCTGTGGAGAAGGAAAAAGAGCTGGATGCATTTTTAAGGCAGAGCGGCGCAGAGTGGGATTATGGGCGGATTGTCATACACCAGGACAATGTCTACTATCTGCCGGAGGGACTTGCATGGAACCTGCCCCTGAGATTCCTGCGCACGGGGCTTTTTTTGGGAGAGCTAAAAAAAGGACGGTTTGAACCATCCCAGGCCCTGGCCATGTCCATGAAGGCCGGGCAGTTTCCGAATACCGTCAGCTTCCCTGCCGGTGACAACAGGGTACTCCGCTATCTGAAGGGGGAGACTATTTCCCTGGAAGGGGATGAAGGACCGGTTAAGGGATGGTGCCTGGCAGCCATGGAGGGATTTCCTCTTGGCTGGGCCAAAGGTACGGGGATGAGCCTGAAGAATAAGTACTATCCCGGCTGGAGATGGCAGTAGCCATCCGTATGAAAGCATCTAAAGTTAAACAACGCAATGGGAGGAAAGGGACCGATGGCTGATAAAGGCAGGAAAAACGGACCGATGCGTCTTGACCGGTTTCTGGCTGAGATGGGATACGGGACCCGTACCCAGGTAAAGGATATGGTGAAGAAAGGACGCGTCCGGATGAACGGAGAGGCGGTAAAGGACGCGGACCGGAAGGTGAACCCGGAATCAGATATTGTAGAAGTGGACAGGAGCCGGGTGGCGTACGCCAGAATGGAGTACTATATGCTCAACAAGCCCCAGGGCGTGGTGTCTGCCACCGAGGACAGGAAATACCCGACGGTGGTGGGTCTTATCAGGGAGGCTTTGAGAAAAGACCTGTTTCCGGTGGGCAGGCTGGACATTGACACGGAGGGACTTCTTCTCATCACCAACGACGGGGAGCTGGCCCACAATCTGCTGTCGCCTAAAAAGCATGTGGATAAGGTATATCTGGCCCATGTGTCAGGAGGGCTGCCGGAGGATGCCGTAAAGCGGTTTGAGGAAGGAATCAAACTGGAGGACGGCACCATGACCCTTCCGGCAGAGCTTAAGATACTAAAAGGAGCAGGACCGGAGGAAGACGCGCAGGAAGTACTGGTTACCATAAGGGAAGGAAAGTTCCATCAGATTAAGCGGATGTTTGAGGCGCTGGGGTGCAGGGTGGAGTATCTGAAACGGATATCCATGGGACCCCTTATCCTGGACCCAAATCTGGAACCGGGGGAATACCGTCCCCTGACTCTGCAGGAGGAGGCTTCCATAAAGGATTGCGGGAACCGGGGAAACCGTGTATAACTATATAGGAGTCACAGAATAAGAGTCACGGAAAACTTGTCAACATGTTTATAGACAGAGGAAAATAGGGAAAGATGAAGTTAAACAGGAAAAAAGCAGTTATATTTGATTTGGACGGCACGCTGGTGGATTCCATGTGGATGTGGAAGGCGATTGACATAGAATACCTGGCCAGGTTTGGTCTTGCCTGCCCGGATGACCTGCAGAAGGAAATCGAGGGAATGAGCTTTTCTGAGACTGCGGTGTATTTTAAGGAACGGTTCCGGTTAAAGGAATCCCTGGATGAGATAAAGAACGCCTGGATTCAGATGTCCATAGAGAAGTACAGAAAGGAAGTAACCTTGAAGCCGGGAGCGCGGGCTTTCCTGGAATTTATCTCAGGAAAGGGACTGGTGGCCGGCATTGCCACCAGCAACGGAAGGGCCATGGTGGATGCGGTGCTGGATTCACTGGACATCCGCAGGTACTTCAAGGTGGTGGCAACAGCCTGTGAGGTGGCTGCCGGCAAGCCTGCCCCGGATATATATCTGAATGTGGCTGAGCGCCTTAAGGTGGCGCCGGAGGACTGTGTGGTTTTTGAGGATGTGCCTGCCGGCATCCAGGCCGGAAAAAATGCGGGCATGACTGTCTTTGCTGTGGAGGATGCATTTTCATTGGAGATGAAGGCGGAGAAGGAACAGCTGGCAGATTACTATATCAGGGATTATTATGAATTATTGGATGGAGCGGCAGGATGAAAAACGATTATTTACCCATGAACCGGAATGATATGAGCATCAGAGGATGGAAGCAGTGCGACTTTGTGTATGTGTCCGGCGACGCCTATGTGGACCATCCTTCCTTTGGCACGGCCATCATATCCCGGCTGCTGGAGGCACGCGGATATAAGGTGGGAATCATTTCCCAGCCGGACTGGAAGGATAAAAAGAGCATTGAAGTGCTGGGAAGGCCCAGGCTGGGCTTCCTGGTATCGGCGGGAAATATGGATTCCATGGTGAACCACTATTCCGTGTCCAAAAAACGGCGGAAGGAAGATTCCTACACACCGGGCGGCGTCATGGGCAAACGGCCCGACTATGCCGTGGTGGTGTACTGCAATCTGATACGGTCCGCGTATAAGGATGTGCCTGTCATCATAGGCGGAATCGAAGCCAGCCTGCGCCGCCTTGCCCATTATGATTACTGGTCTGATAAGCTGAAGCGATCCGTGCTGCTTGATTCCCAGGCGGATCTGATATCCTATGGCATGGGAGAGCGGTCCATTGTGGAGATTGCCGATGCCCTGGACAGCGGGCTGGACGTGAAGGATATTACATTTATAGACGGTACGGTATATAAGACAAAAAGCCTGGAATCTGTCTATGATTATAAGATGCTTCCTGACTATGAGGAGCTTTTAAGGGACAAGAAGGAGTATGCAAAGAGCTTCTATGTCCAATACAGCAATACGGACCCGTTTTCCGGGAAACGTCTGGTGGAGCCTTATGGGAATCAGCTGTTTGTGGTGCAGAACCCTCCGTCCAAGCCACTGAGCCAGGAGGAAATGGATGAGGTATATGCTCTTCCTTACATGAGGAACTACCATCCCTCCTATGAGGAGCTTGGAGGCGTGCCCGCCATCCGGGAAATCAAGTTCAGCCTGATCAGCAACCGGGGATGTTTCGGGGCATGCAGTTTCTGCGCCCTGACCTTCCATCAGGGCCGCATCATCCAGGCCAGAAGCCACGAATCCCTGGTGGAGGAGGCAAGGCTTCTGACCGAGGAACCGGATTTCAAGGGCTATATCCACGATGTGGGCGGCCCCACCGCGGATTTCCGTTTCCCTGCCTGTGAAAAACAGCTGACAAGCGGCGCGTGTCCGGGCCGCCAGTGTCTTTTTCCTGAACCATGTAAGAACCTGCGGGCGGACCACAGCGATTATATTGCTTTGCTTAGAAAGCTGAGGGCTCTTCCAAAAGTAAAGAAGGTATTTATCCGTTCCGGTATCCGGTTTGATTATGTGCTGGCGGATTCCAACCGGAAATTCTTAAAGGAACTGTGTGAGTTCCATGTCAGCGGTCAGCTTAAGGTGGCGCCGGAGCATGTGGCGGACAAGGTGCTGACCCGCATGGGAAAGCCCAGGAACAGCGTTTACCGCCAGTTTGTGAAGGAGTATAAGGAGATGAACCAGAGGCTGGGCAAGGAGCAGTATCTGGTGCCCTATCTCATGTCCTCCCATCCGGGTTCTTCCATGAAGGAGGCGGTGGAACTGGCTGAGTATCTCAGGGATTTGGGATATATGCCGGAACAGGTACAGGATTTCTACCCCACACCCTCCACGGTTTCCACCTGCATGTACTACACGGGATATGACTGCCGGACCATGGAACAGGTCTATGTACCGGTCAATCCCCATGAGAAAGCCATGCAGAGGGCTCTGATTCAGTACAGGAATCCCAGGAATTATGATTTGGTGACGGAAGCCCTTAAAATCGCAGGGCGCACGGATTTAATCGGATATGATAAAAAATGCCTGATTCGTCCAAGGAACGGTAACAGGGACGGCGGGACAGCCGCTCCGGCAGGAAAGGCGAGAGGCAACGGATATAAAGCGGCAGGCCAGGGAGCAGGAGAAGCCAGAAGGCCTAAGAAAACCATACGCAACATCCACAAAAAGAAAGGAACGTGACAGGTATGAAGATTGCTGTAGTGACCGGAGCGTCCTCCGGTATGGGCAGGGAAACCATCATCCAGCTGTGGGAACATTTCAAGGGCTTTGACGAGATCTGGATCATAGCCAGAAGAAGAGAGCGCCTGGATGAACTGGACCGCCAGGTTGGGGTGCCCCTGCGCAAATTTGCACTGGATCTTACAAGGGAGCGTGACAGGGACGTGCTCCTGCGGGCACTGAGTGCCAGGAAGCCCCAGGTAAAGTTTCTGGTCAATGCAGCAGGCTTTGGTATGATTGGGCAGGTGGAGGAGCTGGGCTTAAAGAGTGAGACAGACATGGTGGCCTTAAACTGTGAGGCCCTGTGCGCCGTAACCCGCATGGTGCTGCCCTATATGGAATGCAATAGCCGAATCATCCAGTATGCATCCTCCGCGGCGTTCCTGCCTCAGCCCGGATTTGCCATCTATGCGGCTACAAAATCATTTGTCCTCAGCTACAGCAGGGCCCTGAACCAGGAACTGAGAAGCCGGAGAATCTATGTGACGGCGGTGTGTCCGGGACCGGTAAAAACAGAGTTCTTTGACATTGCCGAATCCACAGGCGTGATTCCTCTCTATAAGAGGCTGGTCATGGCAAATCCAAAGCGGGTGGTTCAAAAGGCCATCCGGGACAGCATTGCAGGCAGAGAGATTTCGGTCTACGGCATTACCATGAAGGCGTTCCGGCTGCTGTGCAAGATGATGCCCCACCGCCTGCTTCTGGCAGTCATGAGCTTCATGAATGATTAATTACCTACAAAGGAGTGCCGCCATATGCAGACACTGACAGTTACCCAGAATGAGGCCGGACAGCGGCTGGATAAGCTTCTCACAAAATATCTGAACCAGGCCGGCAAGGGTTTTATCTATAAAATGATGCGTAAAAAGAACATAACGCTGAACGGCAAAAAATGCGATGGTTCCGAACGGCTGGAAGAGGGAGACCAGGTAAAGCTGTTCCTCTCGGATGAGACCATAGAAAAGTTTTCTGTCCCGGATATGGGCGGATATGAGAAACAGCCGGGAGACCAAAGCAGCACAGGAGCATCCTCCCATGAGAAACGGGAAAAGGCCCGGGGAAAAGGCGGTGAACACCAGGGTTCCAGAGACCGGGAGGGAGGACGGCGTCTGGACATTGTCTATGAGGACCAGCATATCCTGGTGGTGAACAAACCGTCCGGCATGCTGTCGCAGAAGGCAAAGGACAGCGACATGTCCCTGAACGAATATATTCTTAATTATCTCATTGATTCAGGAAAACTCCCCATATCCCAGCTGCGCACCTTTAAGCCGTCTATCTGCAACCGGCTGGACAGAAATACCAGCGGGCTGGTGGTGGCCGGAAAATCCCTGGCAGGCCTCCAGGTGATGAATGAGGTATTTAAGGACAGAAGCATACACAAATATTACCAGTGTCTGGTTGCCGGCGAGATAAAGGAGAAGCAGCTGATTGCAGGTTTTCTGAAAAAGGATGAGAGCACGAATACCGTAAGCATTTTTCCTCTGGAAGTGGAGGACAGCGTCCCCATTATGACCGAATATCTGCCGCTGTCCGGCAACAAAACATTCACACTGCTGCAGGTGACCCTGATTACAGGAAGAAGCCATCAGATTCGCGCCCATCTGGCGTCCATTGGTCATCCGATTGTGGGAGATTATAAGTATGGCAGCCGCAGCTTAAACGATGCAGTAAAAAAGAAGTACGCGGTCCGGTCCCAGCTCCTTCACTCCTGGCGGCTTGTCATGCCGGAAACACTTCCTGCGCCCCTTAAGCATCTGAGGGGAGAGGAATTTACCGCCAGGCTGCCGGTGATTTTTAATACGGTTATGGAAGGAGAGGGGATTGGGCTGCCTTGCGAAAGCCAGGGCATTTAACCAGGCCCGGACCATGGAGGTTTGTCCCGGACCGGAGCAGGGAATTCTTGACAGGAATTCATCTTTGGGTTATGCTAGATAATGTTTGAAATTGCCATTTTTTTGCTGCTGTTTTTCCCGTGGGGAGAACGGCTGGCTTAAGGGGATTTTCAGGCATGTTCTGTACAAGTAAAAAACAGCGTTCAGACCAGCGATGGCCTGATGCTGAGGAAATGAGAGGGATATATCAGATGGGAAAGATTATACTGACCGGTGACCGCCCCACAGGACGGCTTCACGTAGGACATTATGCAGGCTCTTTAAAACGCAGGGTGGAGCTGCAGAATTCAGGGGAGTTTGATGAGATTTATATTATGATAGCCGATGCCCAGGCTTTGACAGACAATGCGGACAACCCGGAAAAGGTGCGTCAGAACATCATAGAGGTGGCTCTGGATTACCTGGCATGCGGACTGGACCCGGAGAAATCCGTTCTGTTCATCCAGTCACAGGTGCCTGAGCTGTGCGAGATGACGTTTTACTATATGGATTTAGTGACCGTATCCAGGCTTCAGCGCAATCCTACCGTAAAATCCGAGATTCAGATGCGCAACTTTGAGGCCAGCATTCCGGTGGGCTTCTTCACATACCCAATCAGCCAGGCAGCGGACATTACTGCCTTTAAGGCGACCACGGTTCCGGTAGGTGAGGACCAGGCGCCCATGATTGAGCAGACCAGGGAAATCGTCCATAAGTTCAACAGTGTTTACGGGGATACCCTGGTGGAGCCGGATATCCTTTTGCCGGACAATAAGGCGTGTCTGCGCCTGCCCGGTATAGACGGCAAGGCTAAAATGAGCAAATCCCTTGGAAACTGCATATACCTGTCTGATTCCGAGGATGAGATAAAGAAGAAAATCATGTCCATGTTTACGGATCCCAATCACCTGAGGGTGGAGGATCCGGGACAGGTGGAAGGAAATCCTGTGTTCATTTATCTGGATGCGTTCTGCCGTGATGAGCATTTTGCAGCATATCTGCCGGATTACAAGAACCTGGATGAACTGAAGGCCCATTACGCCAGAGGTGGTTTGGGAGACGTGAAGGTGAAACGGTTCCTCAACAGCGTGCTTCAGGATGAACTGAGGCCCATCCGTGAGCGCCGCAAGGAAATTGCCAGGGACATTCCTGCTGTTTACCGTATCCTGGAAGAAGGCAGCCGCAGGGCAGAGCAGAAGGCAGCCCAGACCCTGGCTGAGATGAAGAGGGCCATGAAGATCAATTACTTCGAGGATAAGGAATTGATTGCGGAACAGGCTGAGCGGTTCAGGGCTGAGATGGATTAAGCAGATTAAGTATAAGAGATAAATGGATGAAGGGCTCCGGCAGAAAGTGCTGGGGTCTTTTTCCGTTAAATGGTACAATGGAGGAAAGCATTAACTGAAAACCAAAGGCATGACATAGAAAGAGGGGAAAGAGATGGAAGGAGAGAAGGTTGAAACAGGGTTGGAATTCCAGATGACCAAAGGTGAATTGGCGGAATACTGGCTGTTTCGTGTATTCTTCTGTATTGGCAATGCAGCAGGCTGGGATTCCTGAAACCCAGGGCATACAAGGTGGAAAAAGGATACTTGTGTTGTAAAAATGACAAAAGCAGGATTCCGTGTTCCTGGTATACATATCGGGCTGAAACTCCCAGGGTTTTGATTTTGGGAAGGCCTGCTGCAAGAAAAAACTATGTGTTTCTGGCTGTTCCTAAACGTATGTTTCCGGACAGAGAAACCATGGACCGGTTTCTGGACCAATTTACAGATCCCCAGGCAGTGGAGGATGACGGACATGTTGCTGAAGGCATTTTTAACTTTTATTTTTTTATGGACCAGAGGGCCTGGTCCCATGCCTGGATTCAGGGGATGCAGATGGGACTTCGGGTAAAAAAATTATACGGTGCAAAGAAAGGAAAAGTGCTCCGGGTAACGGGAATCGTGGCAGCCTTATGCGGAATGAGCATTGGTATGATAGCGGACAGCGCCATCCTGACAGCGGTTTTTCTGACCATGCTTCTTTTGAGCTATATGAGGGGCCATGGTTTGTCCGAGTCATTTTACAAGAAACAGATGATGAGCGGATGGATGCCGTCAGACGGGATTGGAAGGTGGGAAATTTCGATTGGGGTAAATGGAATCCGCATGAAAAGAGGGCTGGCTTTTACAGAGTACAGCTGGGAGGATTATAACTGCCTGGCTGAAACAGAGGACACATTCTTTTTCCTGAATACAGAGACAGCACGCGGGATAGAGTGTATCCCGGTTCCCAAGTGGGTGTTTAAGGACTTGGGGGAGATGGATGCATTTCTCGACTTTTGCCGTGATAAGGGGGTAAAGTGGGCCGGATTGGATAAAACAGCGGACCTGCCAAAGAATGACAGGATGCTTTATATCCTGATCTTCATGGTATTATTGGCTGTGGTGATATCCGGCATCATACGGGCTGTATATTTATGAATCTGAGGAAAGACAGGGATGAGGCTCAGAGAGTTTTTTATAAACAACCTCTTGACTCTGCCCTTAGGTCAGAGCTTATACTTGGAACAGATTCGAATCAGGTAAACAGAACATGAATGGAGGAGCGGACCATGCTGACCATAGGACAGATGTCAAAAGTGTGCGGGGTGAGTGTGAAAACACTGCGTCACTACGATAAGATAGGCCTTTTAAAGCCCCAGAGAATAGATGAGATAAACGGATACCGGTACTACGAGGACCCTCAGATTGGCACCATGCTTTTGATTGGAAGGCTGAAACGGTATGGTTTTTCCCTTACGGAAATCCAGGCTCTGCTTACCATCCCGGACAGCAGGGAATTGCTGCGGCAGCTGTACAAACAAAGATTCCGCCTGGAGCGGCAGATGGAGCATATTTCCATAACCATAAGGGAAATGGGGTATCATCTGGAAGAATTTGAAAGGACAGGTGACATTATGAGTTATCAGAACAATTATGAGATTCAGATAAAGGAAGCAGAGGAACAGGTTCTCGTTACCCGGAGAAACAAGATGTCAGTGGAGGAATTCGGCACATATTACGGGAAGATATATGAAAAGATTGCCAGGGAACACATGACCATAAACGGAGTGGTAATGGCCATCTACCATGACCAGGAATTTGACCCGGCTTACAGCGATATCGAGCTGGGAGTGGGAATCACAGAGCGGGATAAGGCTGATTTTGTCATGCCGGGCTGTCTGTGTGCAACTACCATCCACAAGGGCGCCTATTCAGGACTGCCGGATGCCTATGGCGCCATTGTGGCCTGGATTAACGCCAATGGATATCATATGAATGGGATGCCTTACGAGATTTACCGCAAGACCCAGTTTGACAAGCTTCCGCCGGAAGAGTGGGAGACAGAAATTTTCTTCCCTGTGAAAAAATAGAGGACAGGGAGACGGCAAAAGGCTTGCCGTCTCCCTGTATCCATTCTGATGCATCCACATGATTTACCCTGCAAAAATATGTGTTTCAATTATTCCCAATTAAAATTCTCCCTTCCGGCGCCAATCTCAAAATGGTATTTCACAATTCCGGTATTGATTTGGGACATAGGGTGATTGTCCTTTGTGCGGATGGATACGGTATTCCCGTTTGCTTCGATAAAAAAATCCTGTCTGTTAAGACCGGTTGGAGCAAGTACAGCCGCATTCATGCCATCTAAAAACCATTTATCACTGCATGGCTTACATAAACGTTCCATGCTTTTTGACTTATGCTGCGTACCGTCAGTGGTGCCGTAACCAATCGCAATGACACCAACCAGTTCCTCATCAGGAGCTAACGTAACCGGACATTTTTTTGCATTGTATGTATTTGTGACCCAACATGAATTAAGGCCTGCCTGCTGCGCTTTAACCATAAGCCGCGCTCCGCAGTAGCCGCATTTCACGTAAAAATCGCCTTGCTTTTTGGCTGCCAGAGCAATATAGTTTTTTACATTTTTAAACCGCCCAAATAAGGGAATAAAGGTTTTAAACGCCTCCTCATTTTCCGTAACTAACTGGATGTGCAGCTGTCCCTGCCGGTTGCACTGCTCAATTTCTTGGCGTAGTTCATCAATAATCTCAGGGGAGAGCGGTTTCGCCGTATAATTCCGGACTGCGTGCCTTGCTCTGATTGCTTCTATTTCCGTCATAATATGTTCCTCCTCCTTTAACATATGTCACAGCATTACTTTGCTGAGCAGTAACCTCTCTGTAAGAGCGCCCCAATCACCGCTGTCATACTGGACCCCCTTCATGTTGGCCATGGCTGCCAGGCCATGTACGGCTGCCCACATTACCAAAAGGTCATCTCTTAATTCTTTTTCATCAATGTTTAGTTCCCTCATTCCTCTTTTCGCGCCGGTTACAAAAATTTCAAACGGAGTAAAAGAGCTGTTCCATGTGATTTCTGTTTCTTTTATTTGTATGCCCAGATATTCACTGTCAAATAAGAAATTAAAATAGTGCGGATACTCTGCAAAAAATTCCACATAGGCCACGCCCATTGAGATTGTAACATGATGGCAGGGATTATCTTCAACCGCCTGTTTCAGAGCGGCTGCAAATCTGTCAATCACATAAGAATACATTTCCCGGAGCAGATCGTCCATGTTTCCAAAATGATTATAGCAGGCAGCCGCTGATACACCTACTTTCTTTGCCGCCTTTCGCAGAGAAAACTTTTCAATTCCTTCCTCATGGATTAACGCAATTCCCTGTTCAATGAGTGCTTCTTTTAAATTACCAAAATGATATGGTTTTTTCCCGCCTATATCTGTATTCATATTACATTTCTCCATGTTAACGTGTGTTAATATATAGTATAGCTGATATGTTAACATGTGTCAACATAAATACATACGGTTTGATTTTATTCCATTTTATGAAGATATCCTTAATATCTGGAGCCCTCCATTGACTTGCTTTCTTTGGTCCAATATACTGGATAATATAGTAAATTTCATTTGGGCAGAGGGGAATGGAGGGAATATTGTGAAGCAATGTGGCTGGGGGAGAAAACGGGCCAAGAGAGCAGGCGTTATGGCGGGAATCCTTGCGGGAATCTTTGGGGTTTTCCTGGGGTGCGGCGGGTGCGGGCAGGGACGGCAAAACGCACAGGACGTATCCGGAGCCGTACCTGCATATCAGTTTGCCCCGGGATTTGGAATTATAGCCCATTCACCGTATCCTGTATATGTTCTGGAGGATGAAAATGGATATGCTGTCAGTAAGGATGGCGTGAAAGTGGAATTAGTGCGTGGGATGATGCAGGATAATGAGCTCATCGCTGAGCTGCGCATATTAGATTACAGGAAAAACAGCCAGAGGGATGATAGGGGCGCGGATTCCTGGATCTATGATATACGCTGCTTTGGACCGGGAATACCGGATACCGGGTATACTGCAGAACGGATGGGAACACACAGCGAAAACCGGGAAAACGGGGACGGCGGATACAGGGAAACGCTGGCAGAGTTCTGTACCGTGTCCAAAATACGGGAGCGCCAGGGGATGCTGGGCTGGCAGCAGGAAAGAACAATGTACCGCAAGGATATTGGGAGGCTATATGGAAGGATACGGAATCACAAGAGGCAGGTTAAGCAGATACCGGCTTTTCTGGACAAAGAATATCTATGACAGACAGGGCGCAGAGCAGATGTTTTTTTCCGCAGTCAGAGAGAACTGTGCTTACCATTACAGGCACTGCCGGGAATACAGCAAAATCCTTAAAAGGTCAGGATTCCGGCCGGGACACTTGGAAAGCAGCCGGGATATAGGGAGAATTCCCGTTCTGCCCACCCTGTTTTTCAAACATCATGACATACACTCCATTGCCCCGGAGTGTACCTGGCTTAAAACCACATCCTCCGGGACTTCAGGAACTGCCAGCCAGGTGAATTTTGACGGCGGCGCTCTGCTGTGCGGTCTGGGTATGGTGGCGCGCACTGTATCAAAAAGGGGATTATTGTCTCTCAGACCGGCCCGTTACGTTATATTCGGCTATGAACCCCACAGAGATAACCGCACGGCGGTTGCCAGAAGCACTTTCGGGGCCACTTTTTTCGCACCGCCTCTCAGCAGGGATTATGCCCTGATATACCGTCAGGGACAGTATATCCCGAATCTGGAGCATGTCATGGACCGGCTTTGCCGGTACAGCCATGGGGCCGTGCCTGTGAGGATACTGGGCTTTCCGTCTTATGCATATTTTGCCTTGAAGCAGATGGAGGAGCGGGGAATACACCTTACGCTGCCGGGGGGATCCAAAATGATTCTTTCCGGCGGCTGGAAACAGTTTGAGGGACAGAAGGTGAACAAGGAGGTTCTCTATGGACTTGCGCGCCGTGTGCTTGGAATAGAGGACAAGGATGTTGCGGAATTTTTCAGCGCGGCGGAACATCCGGTGCTGTACTGTGATTGCAGGAACCATCATTTTCATGTTCCGGTGTACAGCCAGGTCATCATACGGGATATAAAGACCATGGAGCCTTTGGGATATGGCAGGCCTGGTCTGGTCAATCTTATCACGCCTATGATAAAGGCGGTTCCGGTTCTGAGTGTGATGACGGATGATGTGGGAGTGCTCCATGTGGGAAAGGAGTGCGGCTGCGGGATTGACGCTCCTTATCTGGAGCTTTTGGGGCGGGCAGGGGTAAGCGGTATTAAGACCTGCGCGGCCGGGGCCCAGGATATCCTGAATGGCACATATGGGAAGGAGGCTGCCAGGTGATTCTGTTTCAGGGAAGGGTATATGATACCATGCTTCAGGGAGAACTGCTGGGGCAGTTGGAAGCCCGAATCAATGATACCAGGCTGGGACGCGGACTGGAGCAGGAAAGGGTCATTCGCGGGCTGGTTCGGTTGGGGCAGGAGCTGAGAGAGGAACTGGAGAACGCTGCGCCGGGAAAGACGGCCGGAGAAGCCGGAAACCCGTGGATACCGGCCTGGCTGGGATGTCTGACCCGGTTTCTCAGCCGGGAATGGCTGGAATATAAGATAGAAACAGAACTGGGAGTAAAGGCAGGCAAAGGGCGAAAAAGTGAACCGGGAGGCAGTACAGAGTGCGAACCTGGCCCTAGCCATGAAGTATATCATTATACGGAATTACAAAAAATGGAGACTCATATACTCCCCCTGGGGACGCTCCTGCACATAACAGCCGGAAATATGGAAGGGCTGCCTGTATTCAGCATTGTGGAGGGACTGCTTACCGGAAATGTGAATATATTAAAGCTTCCGGGCAATGATGGAGGACTGTCCATGGATATTATTTTGCGTCTTATCCGTCTGGAACCCGCTCTGGCGGATTACATTTATGTCTTTGACACCTCGTCCGGGGACCTGCCTGCCATGAGGCGGCTGGAAGAAATGGCTGATGGTATTGTGGTATGGGGAGGAGATTCGGCGGTGGCTGCTGTGCGCAGAAGCGCGCCGCCAGGAACCAGACTCATTGAATGGGGGCATAAGCTTGGATTTGTATATATCTCCGGTTATGAGTGTAAGGATAAGGAGCTGTCTGCTCTGGCTGAGCATATAGTGTCCACACGGCAGCTGCTGTGCAGTTCCTGTCAGACTATATTTCTGGATACGGAGCGTATGGATGATGTGAATGAATTTTGCCGGGAATTTCTTCCGTATATGGAGAGGGCTGTTCTTTCCTGCCCGGGGCATGTATCACTGTTCCAGCCGGACATTTTACAGAAAGATTCCACGGTCCGGCCCGTGGAATCCCGGTTTGGCTCTGTGAATATGGCAGAGGCAGCCCTGGCGCTTCAGCAGCATAATGACAGGATGGAACAGATGGCGTATGGAAAAAAGAAAATGAGGAAGCTGTATCCGGGAAAGGGCTGCAGCCTTACGGCCTGCGGGGATCATGAGCTGGAGCTGTCTCCCATGTTTGGCAACTGTCTGGTAAAGCGCCTGCCGCAGGGGCAGCTGTTTGGTTGCTTAAGACGCCATAAGAGGCACCTCCAGACAGCAGGACTGATTTGCAGGGAGGACAGGCGGCCTGAGCTTATGAAGACTCTGGCGTCCGGCGGCGTGGCGCGTATTACCAGGGCAGGAACCATGTCATCGCCATTTGCGGGAGAGGCACATGACGGGGAATATGCCCTGCGAAGATATGTAAGATTTGTCAGCCAGGAGATGTAAATATGGATAAGGAACCACAGGGAGGATAGGGAGGTTAATATGGAGCTGGAATACCGGTTTGCCGACATAGATGAATTGGATTTTCTTGTGCGTATGCGGATAAGGGATTTGAGGATGTTTTCTGAATGTGCGGCAGGAACAAAATTGGAGGATGCCATACGAAGGTTTTATGAAATTAAAATGAAGGAAAATGCCTGCCGTACGCTTTTAGCATATGCGGGCAGGGAGCTGGCGGCCACGGCTACCCTGTATTTTTACGATGTACTGCCTTCCAATGAGAATCCCAGTGGAAGAGTGGGACAGATAACCAATGTATGGGTGGATGAGGCATTCCGACGTCAGGGCATTGCCACCCGCATGGTGGAGAGGCTGATGGAGGAGGCCAGGGGAGAGACCAAAATGGTGTGCCTCAATTCCTCAGAACAGGCACTTGGTATGTATGAGAGGATGGGGTTTTCCTCTAAAAAGGGATATCTGGTTTACTATTTGAGCTGATGGTGTGAAAAATTGCGGAACGTAGGTTAAGCAATGGCGATGGTGAAATAGGGAGATTGAAAGGGAGAAAAAAGGAATGGAGGATGGGAAAATGGGTGATGGTGAAATGAAAAATGATGAAATGAAAGATAGTGAAATAAAAGGCAGTGAAAGGAAAGTCAGGAATACCGGGGAACCGGTGAAACGCCTGCTCATATGGGGCGCAGGTGACCAGGGAATTGTAACACTGGATTGCGCGCTGGCCATGAACCGGTATAGCCGGATTGATTTTATGGAACTGAAAGAAAAGGGACACCGTGCCATTCCGGAATATCTGATCCGCAGGGAAGACGATGGATTGGACCAGATCCTGAAATCCTATGATGAGGTCATTGTTGCCACCGGCAGCAATGAACTGCGCGAAAAGAAAATATCCATGCTTGTATCCCTGGGAATTCCGCTTGCTGTCATCATACATCCCACGGCAGTCATAAGCCCTTTATCCAGGATAGCAAAAGGCTGCACCATACACCCTTATGCCGTCATAAACGCCTATGCATCCATAGGAACAGGCTGCATCATAAATACTCAGGCAGATATTGAGCACGACTGTGTGGTGGAGGATTTTGTGAATGTCTGTCCCAAGGTCTCCATGGCAGGTCATACGGTTGTGGGAAGGAAAACTTTTTTGGGAATTGGCTGCACCATCATAGATGGAATCAGGATTGGAACGGAGGCCACTGTGGGAGCGGGAGCCGTCGTGATCCGGGATGTGCCGGACCACGCGGCTGTGGCAGGCGTTCCTGCTAAAGATATAAGGAAAATCTAGTTCCGGCGGCTGTGATGCCGGCTGCCGTGACAGCCGGTTTCCTGACTGTCTGTCTGACTGTGGGAACGCTTGGCAGGCTGTGAGGAATTGTCAGGGAACTTATCCTGGAAATCTGCCTGGGATTCACCCTGGAAGTCTGCCTGGGATGATTCCGCCTGCGATTCCGCCTGAGATGATTCTTCCTGAGATTCCGCCTGGGATGATTCTGCCTGGGATGATTCCGCTTGAGATTCCGCCTGGGATTGCCCCTGTAGTTCCCCACGTATTCTCTGCTGCCGGTGTTCACAGTGTTCCGTGTGGACCTTTATCTCTTTCATGCTCTTATCCTTGAATTCATCCAGCGTGGCCTGGGGGTCCGCGGTGAGAAGCTCCTGTATGGCGTAATACTTTCCCAGCGACATCCCGTGTTCATGGGCTTCCTCACACATATGGCTGTCCACGCTGGCATACTCTGCCTTTACGCCATGGCACTGCATTAAGGCTGTGTTTACACACTCCTGAAGGCTTGAGAACATTTGCGGGTCGCCGTCTTTTGTTTCCAGCGTGATGGAGACCAGGGCGTCTTTTTTTAGATACTGCTGCATGGCATCGCTGGCCAGCAGGAGCGCCAGTGCCTCCTCATATTCCAGATGTTTAAGCGAAAGGGACTGCAGGACAGTTTCGCTTTCTTCACCGTAGGTGGTCTGGTCCACCACCTTTCCCCAGCGGTTGATGTCCAGTTCAATGCTGGGATTTACGTCTATGCTGATGACGGCTGCTTCCGTGTAGTACAGGCTGTAACCGCCCAGGCCGCTGGTGGCAAAGAGCAGGAGACAGGCAAGGGATACCGCCCACTTCATTCTGCGGGGCGCCGGCTTTCTGCTGCGGTGCATGTGTTTTATCACATATTCGCAGGTCCGTCCCTTCAAGACCTCATCACAGCTGACTGTATCAAACGCATCATGTATACTTTGTTTCACCCTCATCACCTCCCAGCATTTTTTTAAGCTCGGCTTTCGCCCTTGACAGATGTGTATATACGGTATTGACATTTTTATGTAAAATACCTGCAATCTCCACGGCTGAATAGCCCTCATAATAATGCAGATACACGATGATTCTGTATTTATCAGAAAGATTCATCACGGACTCCAGCACATGGGACAGGTCCTGGCTTTTTGTATCAGCCATGGACATGGCCTCTTCCAGAGAGCAGGTGTGTGTCCGGAAGAAACTGCGGAGCAAATCTTTGCACCTGTTTACGGTCACACGAATCAGCCATGCTTTTTTATGTTCCTCAGAATCAAAGGGTTCAGAAAAAAGGGCGTATTTCAAAAACACATCCTGAAACACGTCCTCTGTATCACTTTCATTTTTCATATAGACAAAGCAGATATGTTTTACCATATCCGCGTATTGCCCAATGGTCTGCTCTACATCTGATTCCTGCCGCATAGCCGCTCCATATGTCCGGTACTGCCAGGTGCAGTACTGTTTTCCCTATCTGTGATGTGAACCGCAGCCGCGTCTGCCATGATGGCTGTTTCCGCTATGGCATCCATACCCTGAGGGGTCCGATGAGGATGTCCGTCCATGGTTCCCGTCCGGGCATACCCAATCCCCGTCCTCTGACCAGTGGCCTTCACAGTCTCCGTGTTCATGGCTCCTGCAGTATTCGTAGTCCGTACAGTCAGCATATCCTCTGGGACAAGTCCAGTCAGCACCCCATGCAAGGCTGCTGCCCGCTGCGGTTAAGAGAATGCCTGTGGCTGCTGCTGCCATTATAGTTCTGATTTTCATGTTTTTCAATCTCCTTTTTTGATTCATTCACTATTAATACGATTGAGTCGCCGGAATCCTTTCATTTATTTTTGTTTTTATTTTTTAAATCTGCTTTTCATTTTTTAAATCTGCTGTGCTTGTGAAATATCCTTGATTTTGGTATACTTATCTGACGTACAGGATTAAGACACATTGGACACACTGTCCTGTAAATATATAATACATAAAAGGAATGAACTGACATGGGTACCTGGAATTCCAGAGGTTTAAGGGGCTCTACCCTTGAAGATTTGATTAACCATACCAACGATTTGTACAGGGAAAAGAAGCTGGCTCTGATACAGAAGATACCGACCCCCATCACCCCCATTGAAATTGACAAGTCCAGCCGCCACATCACCCTGGCCTATTTTGACCAGAAGAGTACCGTGGATTATATCGGGGCCGTACAGGGGATTCCGGTGTGTTTTGATGCCAAGGAATGCGCGGTAAAGACATTTCCCCTTCAAAATATCCATCCCCACCAGATTGAATTTATGGGGGAATTTGAGAAACAGGGCGGAATTGCATTTATCATCCTCTATTTTACCGGCCTGGATGAAATATATTATCTGCCTTTTGAACAGATAGAGGGATATTGGAAACGGATGGAGGAGGGAGGGCGCAAAAGCTTTACCTACGACGAGGTGGACAAGAGCTGGCGGGTCCGTTCCCATGCCGGCTTTCTGGTCCATTATCTGGAAGAAATACAAAAAGACCTGGACAGAAGGTCATAGGAGGTTTTGCGTGAAGCGCCGCGCCTTCCATGCTGCCTGTGCAGGTCCTTTCTTGGTCCGTACGTCTTTTTCATATCCTGTATTCTAATCCTGTTTTCACACCTTCTTTTATGCGCTCCTTTCAGCCCCATCTTCCGTACCACCCCGCATACCACCCCGCAGGTACATTTTCATTGACCAGCCCTGTAAATAAAAGTATAATAAGGTATATTGCACGATGGGCAGAATGGAATTTTAAAACTGCTTTGGGGACGCGAAAATATGATTGACAGCTCCATGGTTTTCCTCTATAATGAAACAATCACGTTAATGAATTAGCACTTTACCATAGAAAAGCAAAACGGGGTAAATGTGCGAGAAAACATAAAGGCAGGGAACAGGATGGCAGGGAATAATCGTTTGATTCATACGCCGGAGGGCGTAAAGGACAGTTATAACGGAGAATGCAGGAAAAAGCTGGCAGTTCAGGACAAGATTCTGGATACCTTTTATCTGTACGGATATGAGCATATCCAGACTCCGAGTTTTGAATATTTTGATATTTTCAGCAAGGACAGGGGAAGCGTGCCGGACAGGGAGATGTTTAAGTTCTTTGACCGGGACAACAACACCCTGGTGCTGAGGCCGGATATGACGCCGGCGGTTGCGCGGTGTGTGGCCAAGTACTTTATGGACGATCCCATGCCTCTTAGACTCTGCTACCTGGAACGCACTTTTAAGAATAACAGCAGTTATCAGGGCCGCCTTAAGGAGCGGGCTGAGACAGGGGCCGAGCTGATTGGGGATGATTCCGAGGATGCGGATGCCGAGATGATTGCCATGGTCATTGACAGCCTGAGACAGGCCGGCCTTAAGGAGTTCCAGGTGGAGCTGGGCCAGGTGGCCTTTTACAGAAGCCTTCTTAAGGAGGCCGGGCTGGAGGAGGAAGTTGAGGAAGAGCTGAATCAGTACATTGAAAATAAAAATTATTTTGCCGTGGAGGGTCTGCTCAAGAACCAGCCCGTGGACGAAGGGCTTAAGAAGGTTTTTCTGAAGCTTCCGGAGCTGTTCGGCTCCCTGGAGCAGATGCAGGAGGCGAAAAAGCTTACCGCCAATCCGGGGGCACTGGCTGCCATTGAACGGCTGGAGAAGGTACATTCCATTTTGGAGAGCAGGGGACTGGAAGCCTATGTGTCCTATGACCTGGGGATGCTCAGCAGATACCAGTACTATACAGGTATTATTTTTAAGGCATATACCTATGGAACCGGGGATTATATTGTTACAGGAGGCCGGTATGACAAGCTGCTGGTGCAGTTTGGAAAGGATACGCCTGCTGTGGGATTTGTGATTGTTGTGGACCAGCTGATGGCTGCCCTTTCCAGGCAGCAGATTGATGTTCCTGTGACGCTGGTGAACACGGTGATACTCTATGAGACTTCGGCCAGATCCCGGGCCCTGTGGCTGGGCAGCTATTTCAGGGACAAGGGGCTGGCCGTCCAGTCCATGAAGAAGAAGGAGCAGGTGGCGCTTGAGGATTACAAGGCCATGGCAATACAGAGGGGCATGCGCAATGTCCTGTACCTGAAGGGGGACGGGACCGTAGTGACAGCCATGGACACGGTGAACGGGAATACAGACCAGATACCCATTACCGCTTACGAGTAAACGCAGGGAGGCCGTGAAGAAGATGAGATATTTGACCATAGCGTTAGCCAAAGGAAGGCTTGCGGACAAAGCCATGGAGATGTTTGAGGCAATCGGCATTTCCTGTGATGAGATGAAGGATAAGGCTTCCAGGAAGCTTATCTTTGTAAATGAGGACCTGGGAGTGCGTTTTTTCCTTGCAAAGGCCAATGATGTGCCCACATACGTGGAGTACGGGGCGGCCGATATCGGAATAGTGGGCAGGGATACCATATTGGAGGAGGGCCGCAAGCTCTATGAGGTCATGGACCTTGGGGTGGGAAAATGCAGGATGTGCGTCTGCGGACCTGAATCAGCCAGGGAAAGGCTGGAGCACCATGAGCTGATTCGGGTGGCCACCAAGTATCCCAACATAGCAAAGGACTATTTTTATAACCAGAAGTATCAGACTGTGGAAATTATTAAGCTGAACGGTTCCATTGAGCTGGCCCCCATCGTGGGTCTGTCCGAGGTAATCGTGGATATTGTGGAGACTGGGTCCACCCTGCGGGAGAACGGACTTATGGTGTTGGAGGAAGTGTGCAGCCTGTCAGCCAGGATGGTGGTAAACCAGGTGAGCATGAAGACGGAAAATGAACGCATCACGGCCATTATCAAGAAATTCCAGGCATATCTTAAGGAGAATGCCGGAAGGTAGGTACAGGAGCAAAGTCAGGAAAGCGGAGGAATGTTAGGCATGAGAATCGTGACATTAGATAATAAGTCCATGGAGAATATTCTGGCGGACATGTTGAAAAGGGACCCCAATAATTACGACAGCTATACCCAGACCGTACAGGCCATTGTGGACGATGTAAAGGCAAGGGGAGACGAGGCGCTGTTTGAGTATACAAAGCGGTTTGACGGAGCGTCCCTGGATGGGAGCAGTATACGGGTGACCAGGGAGGAAATTGATGAGGCCATGAAACAGGTGGAACCGGGCCTTTTAAAGGTCATGGAGAGGTCCATGGACAATATCCGCCGTTATCATGAGAAGCAGAGGCAGAACAGCTGGTTTGACGCCCAGCCTGACGGCACCATCCTGGGCCAGAAGGTGACTGCCTTGGAGAGTGTGGGAGTGTATGTGCCCGGCGGCAAGGCGGCATATCCTTCCTCCGTCCTGATGAATATTATTCCGGCTGAGGTGGCAGGGGTGAAGCGCATCGCCATGGTGACGCCGCCCGGTAAGGACGGAAAGGTAAATCCGGTGACTCTGACAGCGGCTTACATGGCAGGAGCCACAGAGGTCTATAAGGCAGGCGGGGCACAGGCAGTGGCGGCCCTGGCTTTCGGCACGGCATCCATTCCCAGGGTAAATAAAATCGTGGGACCGGGCAATATCTTTGTGGCCCTGGCAAAAAAGGCTGTCTATGGCCATGTGAGCATTGACAGCATAGCAGGCCCCAGCGAAATCCTGGTGATAGCCGATGACAGCGCCAATCCGCGTTTTGTGGCCGCGGACCTGTTAAGCCAGGCAGAACACGATGAGCTGGCCAGCTCTATTTTGGTTACCACCAGCATGGAACTGGCCAGGAAGGTATCCGACGAGGTGGACGGATTCCTGAAGGTGCTGTCACGCAGCGACATCATTAAAAAATCCCTGGACAATTACGGTTATATCCTGGTGGCGGAATCCATGGAAAAGGCAGTGGAGACAGCCAACAGCATTGCGCCGGAGCACATGGAAATCGTCACCAGGAATCCCTTTGAGGTCATGACCAAAATTCAGAACGCGGGCGCCATCTTTATCGGTGAGTACAGCTCAGAACCATTGGGAGACTATTTTGCCGGCCCCAACCACATCCTGCCAACCAATGGGACAGCCAAATTTTTCTCGCCCCTGGGCGTGGATGACTTTATCAAGAAATCCAGCATTATCTATTATTCCAGGGAGGCCCTTGAGGCAGCCCATAAGGACATAGAGACATTTGCCGAGTCAGAGCACCTGACAGCTCACGCGAATTCCGTCAGAGTGCGTTTTGAACAATAGCAGGGAGGTATGACAGTTATGGAACGGATTGCATCCATCACCCGGGACACCAATGAAACACAGATATCCATGAGCCTTAACCTGGATGGCTCCGGCAGGGGGAATATCAACACAGGCATCGGATTCTTTGACCACATGTTAAACAGCTTTGCGCGCCACGGCTTTTTTGACCTGGACCTTGCGGTAAAGGGGGATTTGGAGGTGGATACCCACCACACCATAGAGGATACGGGAATCGTGCTGGGACAGGCTATCCGGAAGGCGGTAGGGGATAAAAAGGGGATTGTGCGCTACGGCTCCCAAATCCTGCCCATGGATGAATCCCTGGTGCTCTGTGCCCTGGACCTTTGCGGAAGGCCCTACCTGGTCTGGGACCTGGTTTTGGACCGGGAAAAGGTGGGGGATTTGGAGACTGAGATGGTGCGGGAATTTTTTTACGCGGTTTCCTATGGGGCGGAGATGAACCTTCATTTGAAGCAGCTTTCAGGGACAAACAACCACCATATCATTGAGGCTGCCTTTAAGGCATTCGCCAAGGCCCTGGACGGCGCAGTGGCCGCGGAACCCCGTCTCTCAGGCGTGCTTTCCACCAAGGGGAGTCTTTAGGATGGAAGATATGCCTGCCCTGTCCCCCGGAGCCTGCGTCCGAAGACATGGAGAAAATAATAGAATAAAAGGAGATTCATATGCAGTTATATCCGGCTATTGATATGAAGAACGGACAGTGTGTCCGGTTAAGACAGGGGGCATTTAAGGACATCACCATATACTCGGACGCCCCTGAAAAGGTGGCTGCCCACTGGCAGGAGAAGGGGGCATCCTTCCTGCATCTGGTGGACCTGGACGGCGCCCTGGCAGGTTATTCTGTCAATGAAGAGGTCATACGAAGGATTGCGGACACGGTTTCCATACCCATTGAGATTGGCGGCGGCATCCGTTCCAAAGAAGCAGTGGAGCGTATGCTGGACCTGGGGGTCAGGCGTGTTATTATCGGAACCAAGGCAGCGGAACACCCGGAATTTCTCAGGGATATGGTCAGAACATTTGGCGAGGAGGCCATTGTGGCAGGCGTGGACGCGAAGGACGGCATGGTGGCAGTGGAAGGATGGGAGAAAGTCAGCTCCCTTACCGCCTCGGACCTGTGTCTTACCATGAAGGAATACGGTGTCAGGCACATTGTCTATACCGACATATCCAGGGACGGCATGCTGTCCGGCCCTAATGTGGAGGCTACAAGGAAGCTTACAGAGGAGACAGGACTTGACATCATAGCCTCCGGCGGGGTATCCTGTATGGAGGATTTAAAATGCCTGCATGAGGCTGGTATCAGGGGAGCCATCATCGGAAAGGCCCTCTATGAGAACCGGATTGATCTTGCTGAGGCTGTAAGGCTTTATGAGGCTTAAGTACCAGAGAAAATGGAGAGATTCAAATGACTGATTGCAAGAAGCTGATTATGGGATTTGGTTACAGGAATGGAAAGACTTTTTCCTGGAACGGAAAGCTTGAGTATGAGGGCGGGCTTAAGGAGCTTGCCAGGACAGCCTGTGACAACGGGGCAGATGAAATATTTATCTGCGACCGTTCTTTTTCAGATGAGGACCATGAGGCTGTCATAGGCGCCATCAAGGAAACCGCCCGCACCGTGGATGAACCCATACTGGCGGGAGGACGAATCAGGCGCCTGGAGGATGTGAAAAAGTACCTCTACGCAGGAGCCAGCGCCGTATTCCTGGATGTGAGCTATGAAGACAACGTAGATATGATGAAGGAGGCAGCAGACCGGTTTGGCAGTGAAAAGATTTATGCCTATATGCCGGACCTGTCCTATCTGAACCGGGTGGAGGAATACATTCAGCTGGGCGCGTCCGTGATGATATGCAGGGCATCCGGTCCGGTTTTATCCCTGGCTGAGCTGGGTGAAATCGGGGAGATATCCTGCAGAAGCCTTATTTTCTGCGGCGGTCATGAAAATGTCCAGGAGATGGCCGGGGATCTGAAGCTGAGTCTGGGGTGTCCCCAGGTGGAGGGCGCTGTCCTGACTTTGGCGGAGGATAACCTGGACAAGGTGATGGAGCTGAAGCAGATTTTAAAAGGTGCGGGTATTGTCACGGACACCTTTGAGAGTTCGCTGGAATGGAAGAATTTCAAACTGGGAAGTGACGGCCTTATCCCTGTCATTGTCCAGGATTATAAGACCCTGGAGGTTCTGATGATGGCCTATATGAATGAGGAATCATTTCAGGCCACACTGGCGTCAGGAAGGATGACCTATTTTAGCAGGAGCAGGCAGAAGCTGTGGCTGAAGGGTGAGACCAGCGGCCACTTCCAGTATGTAAAATCCCTGAAGATTGACTGTGACAACGACACCATTCTGGCGTCAGTAAAGCAGGTGGGAGCTGCCTGCCATACCGGAAACCGATCCTGTTTCTTTACCACGCTGGCGGAGAAGGAATATAAGGAAACCAATCCCCTGAAGGTATTTGAGGAGGTATTTGGGGTCATACTGGACCGTAAGGAGCATCCGAAGGAAGGCTCATACACCAATTATCTGTTTGACAAGGGAATTGACAAGATACTTAAGAAGCTGGGAGAGGAGGCTACGGAAATTGTTATAGCGGCCAAGAACCCTAACCCGGAAGAAATCAAATACGAGATTTCGGATTTTCTCTACCATATGATGGTACTCATGGCGGACCGCGGCATTACATGGGAGGAAATCACGGAGGAACTGGCAAACCGTTAGCGGCGGGAAACAGGGGAAGTACAGACACGCCTTGGTAATATAATGCCGGTAATATAATAATGAAAATCGCAGGAGGTAATGGAGAGGTGGCAGAAATATCGGAGGTTACAGCGAGACTGCTGGATTACGTTTTATACGACACCCAGTCAGAGGATGACAGGGAGTCCATTCCCAGCACCAAGAAGCAGTTTGAACTGGCGCATAAGCTGGCCGGGGAGCTTAAGGAGCTGGGGGCATCCCAGGTGAGGATAAGTGAGCAGGGATATGTGTACGCATGTATTCCCGCCAATCTGGAGGAGGGAAAAACATGTCCCTCCCTGGGTTTTATCGCCCATATGGATACAGCTCCCTCCTTCTCGGGCAAGGATGTAAAGCCGCAGTTCATCCGGGACTATGACGGACAGGACATCTGTCTGAACAGGGAACAGGACCTATGGATGAGGACAGCGGATTTTCCGGATTTGAAGGCATATGAGGGCAAGACGTTGATTACTACGGATGGGACCACGCTGCTGGGAGCAGACGATAAGGCCGGTATCGCTGAAATCATGACCATGGCCGCCTATTTTCTTGGACATCCGGAAGTAAAACACGGAACAATCTGTATCGGCTTCACACCGGACGAGGAGGTGGGCCGGGGAGCAGACGGCTTTGATGTGGATGGCTTCGGGGCTGATGTGGCCTACACTGTGGATGGCGGAGCGCTGGGAGAGCTGGAATACGAAAACTTCAATGCCGCTTCCGGCAGGGTGACGGTCCATGGGGCCAATATCCATCCGGGCACGGCCAAGGGACGTATGAGAAACGCCCTGCTCATGGCAATGGAGTTCCAGTCACTGCTTCCGGCAAATGAGAACCCTATGTATACAGAAGGGTATGAGGGTTTTTATCATCTGGACAGGATGACAGGCTGTGTGGAGGAAGCCAGGATGGATTACATCATCAGGGACCATGACAGGGCGAAGTTTGAGCGCAGGAAGGAATTGTTTTCCCAGGCAGCGGGATTTCTGAACCAGAAATATGGTTCCGGAACCGTGGAGGCAGCGGTGAAGGATTCCTATTATAACATGAAAGAGAAAATTGAGCCTCATATGGACCTGATTGATAAGGCCAAGGCATCCATGGAGAAGCTGGGTATCCAGCCAATCGTGGTTCCGATCCGGGGAGGCACGGATGGAGCCAGACTGTCATATATGGGGCTGCCCTGTCCGAACCTGTGCACAGGAGGCCATAATTTCCATGGAAAATATGAATTTATTCCGGTACAGTCCATGGAAAAGATAACAGAGCTTCTTATAGAGATTGCCAGGTCGTTTGCAGAAGCATAGCGTTGGTTTGTTCTTTCCTGATTTAACAAAAGAAACATCCCTCCCGCCTGTAAAGGGGGAGGGATGAATTGCAGGAAACAAACTTAACGGCAGTGCCGGTCGCGGATTGAAACAATTACGGAAGACGCAGCATATCTCTGTCTTCCGGATGCACCAGCACCTTAATCTGTGTGATGCCGGAGGACTTATAGGAATGAAGCTGCCGTGCCTTTAAATCCTTTAAAAACAGGTCTTTGTTTCTCATAAAACGTTCAAAGTCATCGGATATATCATAACTGTCTATACCCACATAGCTGCCCTCTGAGTATTCCACATAGGGGCGGACAGCGGCAGCGTTATAGGTGACCTGAAAGCGGATTATGCCGCGGGGAACGGAGTTATCGGCCACAATATCCTCTTCTGATTCAGGCAGGCGGTCTGTCCGGATAATATCCAGACAGGTATCCTCCGGGGATTCCAGTTCAGATGTCTCCTCAGAGTGATGGGACTGGCCCATATCATAATCCAATATCTCTGTTTTCATGTCAACAGGGCCTGCATCTGCATCGCCCATATAGGTAAAGGATGAAAACTCGGAAAATGTTATTCCGGTGCCCAGGCCTGCGGCGAAAACGCCTGTGCAGAACAGGGCTATCATATATGACTGCAGTTTACGCATGCTGCACCTCCTCTGAAGCGTTCTGGTCCATGTCCGTGGAAAGGGCGGTGTTCCCGGTATTGCGGCGGAGCCTTAACAGGCTTATGCACAGGATGGAAAATGAGCCTGCGCAGAGAACAACACCCAGGCTTAGCAGGGCAGGGCCTGCAAAGGGATATCCCTGAACCGTCCATACCAGAAATACTGCCAGAAGATATAATGAAAACAGGGTAAGACATCCATTAAACAATGTCAGGATAAAAAGCAGAATGTTCCAGGTCCAGCGCAAGCAGAAGTACATGCACCACAGGGCCAGGGAAAGGCAGGAGGAGAAAAGAACTCCCAGACCGCATAACATACCCTTTATCACGCGGCATATGGATGATCCGGCGCGTTTAAATGCGTTTCGCACCGTATTTTGGACAGTGCTTTGGTCATGGACATGGTCTGTCCTTGGAACAGGCGGTATCCTGGGAACGCCTGTCTGGGAGTGTTCGGATGATGGTGTGAAGTCTGCTCCGTTTATATTTACAACCTCCATCTTTGTCCTGAGATGACGGAGGAAGCGGGGCCGGCGGGCCGGAATCCGTGAAAAGAAGGTCCGTGTTTTCCCTATCAGGACACCGGTATTCTGCACGGCTGCCGCTGCTATTCTATGTAAGAACCGTCCGGCTGCCCGGGCAATACCCAGAAAGCCGGATCGGGCCCTGCGGATTAAGTCTCTGACTCTCAAAACGGGGGATAGGGTCCGGTTTCCGCTATAATCCGGGTTTACGTGGTATGCCTCCAGAATCTCTGCCGCCAGCTGGCCGAGATCACCGAAATCCCCGATGGCTTCCTCCTCGCTGAGGCCCCTTTCCATCTTCATGTCAATATGCTGGGTGTATTCCTCCAGAATATCCTGCTGTTCCTTTTCTTCCAGCACAGCCAGGCCGTTCTTAAGTTCATCTAAAAACTCTGTTTTATTCATCTCCATGCTCCTTTAAAAATGTACATACTTTCTGCTGGAACTCGTCCCATTCCCGCTCCAGAACATCCCGGTACAGGATGCCGGCGGCAGTCAGATGGTAATATTTTCTGGGAGGCCCTTCCGTGGATTCCCGCAAGTATGTTTCAAAATAATGTTCATTGGTCAGTCTCTTTAAGAGAGGGTAGATGGTCCCTTCATTGACATCAATGACCTTGGATACTTCCTCTACCAGTTCATAGCCATACATATCCCTTTTTCGTACTGATTCAAGGACCACCAGCTCAAGGACTCCTTTTTTAAATTGTGGATTCATGGTCAGTAACCCTCCTTGTGATTACTATATTATACATACTACTATGTATTGTCAAGTACTATAAATAAATTAATATTTAACTTATCCTTAACAAATCTTTCCAAAGCCTGTATAATGATTACGTAGCTGCATTTTTAGAACAATAAGACCTCAGGGGAGGGGAGACATGGAGAGAATCCGTCAATTTCTCAATAAGAATATTTATATATTTTCAGTGCGTCAGGGGCTTTTGCTGACCATTCCATTTTTGATTCTCGGCTCCTTTTCCATGGTCATTATGCAGTTTCCGCTGAAGGCCTGGCAGGAGCTTTTGCCTGGGTTTGCAGGGGGCAGTGTGAAGCTGCTGCTCATGGCTGTGTACCAGGCCACCTTCGGCTCCCTTTCCTTTATCTTTGCATTAATGATATCCTACTCCTACGGGGAAGAGCAGACTGTGTATAAGAATACCCATATATTTTTCCCGGCAGTGGCCCTGTGCTCATTCATTGCATTTACCTATCCATCAGGCGGGCTGTCCATATGGGGGCCGGAGTGGAGCTTTACGGCCATATGCATTACCCTCATCAGCTGCTTCCTCCTGACCGGAATTTACCATTGGGTGGAGGGATACCGTCATCTGTATACCATGGGAGTGGCCTATAATTTCAACGCCTCTATGCAGAGCATGATTCCTGCTGTTGTCACGATTGGGCTGTGCGGGCTTTCCGGCCTGGTTCTGAGTCTGGCTTTTGACGATGTGAATATCATGAATTTCGGTTCTTATCTGTTTCTCAAGCTGTTCGGCCAGATGGGAAACGGCCTGTTTTCCATACTTTTATATATCCTGTTGTCCCATGTGCTGTGGTTTTTTGGAATACACGGGACCAATACGCTGGAGGCTGTATCCCGCAGGCTGTTTGAGTCAGAGGTGACGGCCAACCAGGCTATGGCAGCCCAGGGGCTGGAGCCCACCCATATGTTCAGCAAAACGTTTCTGGATACCTTTGTGTTCATCGGAGGCAGCGGATGTGCCCTGTGCATGGTTCTGGCCCTGTTTCTTGCTGCCAGGAAGAATAATAACCGCAGACTGGCCAAACTTTCCCTTCCTGCGGTTGTATTCAATATCAATGAGTTGGTATTGTTTGGATTTCCCATCATATTCAGTGCAGATATGATTCTGCCTTTTATACTGACTCCTATGGTTCTGTCGGTCATCAGCAGTTTTGCCATGTGGTTTGGCCTGGTGCCCGTGGCTTCCCGGAGTGTGGAATGGACTGTGCCGGTGCTTGCCAGCGGCTATCTGGCAACAGGAAGTGTAAGCGGAAGCCTGCTACAAGCCTTTAACCTGATTGTGGGTACCATGATTTATATTCCCTTTATTAAACAGAGCGAACGGGTCCAGGACCGTGAATTTCTGGGAAAAATCAAGAGACTGGAGGCATCCATGAATGAGGATGAACGCTCGGTTTGGGTCAGGGATTTCCGCTGGAATACCTACGAAAACCAGCAGACAGCCAAGCTGCTGGCGTCAGACCTGGAATATGCCCTGTCCAAGGGAGCGCTGGAGTTATACTACCAGCCCCAGGTGAAACGTGACGGAACCCTCTATGGATGCGAGGCACTGCTGCGTTGGAACTACATGGGCCAGGGCTTTGTGTATCCGCCCCTTATCATTGCGCTGGCTGTCCAGGGGGATTTCATCGGATCTCTGGGCATGTATATTGTAGAGAAGGCCTGCCGTGACATGGCGGGGGCGCACACTCAGGCAGGCTGCCCGGTATCCTTTTCCGTAAATATCCTGCCTCTGGAGCTGGAGGATCCGTCCTTTGCAGATCATGTTTTGAGAATTTTGAAGGATACCGGTGTGGAGGGCAGTAATTTGACCATTGAACTGACAGAGCAGGTGGCGCTGAATCCCGGCCCCAATCTGGAACGCCAGTTGGAGAAACTGAGAGAGTCCCGGGTGCGTATCAGCATGGATGACTTTGGAATGGGCCATGGTTCCCTTAACTATCTGAATTCTGCCCATTATGACGAGGTTAAGATTGACGGATCCCTTATCCGGCGCCTGCCGGAACATACCCAGACATGTGAACTGGTGGGCAACATTATGAACATGTCCCGGATTCTGGGAGTCAGCACAGTGGCTGAGTGCGTGGAGACGCCGGAGCAGATTCAGATGCTGGAGAAGCTGGGATGCAGCATTTACCAGGGATACTATTACAGCAGGCCTCTGCCGCTGGACGCATTCATTGAGTATGTGAAAGGTCTGTAGTGTGTGTCTGGAGCTGGTGGTTTCCGGCAGCCTGGGAGTACAGCTGAGCGTGTCAGTCCAGCCTGGAGAGCACGTCTGACAGTGTCAGCACAGCCTGCTCCAGCCGCTCCATATCTTCAGACCCCAGTTCCTGTTTCAGTTTATCTGCAAAAGAGGTGTCTTTATAAATCGTATTTATCATATAATCCTTGGCGCGTTCAGTCACTTCTATGACGATGCAGCGCCGGTCGTGTTCTGTTGGAAGCCTTCTGACAAAGTCGTGGCTGCACAGGATTTCTATGAGCTTGGTTGCCTGTTGTTTGCTGACATTTAAGTGCCGGGTGAGCTCTGTCATGGTCATGGGACCTTTGCGGAGCAGTACCTGCAGACAGTAATAGGTTTCCAGACTCATCTTATCCTTCATAAATGCCTTGAAGGGTTTATCAATCCTGTAATGCCAATAGGGGAGCAGACGGAGCAGTTCCTCGGTGAAGTTTTTGTTATTCATTTTCTGACCTCCTTGATCCATCTGCAGCCATTCTGCTGAAGGCCGGGATAAAGCCGGCGGGATAAAGCCATCCTGCGCAACCGGATAGGGCCGCCTTATCCGGTCATTGACAAACAGACTGGATATGTTTATAATAATTAGTAAACCAAAGTGGACTATCTATTAAAGTGTACTTAATGACTGCTTTTAGATTACAACATTTTTAAAACAGAATCAAGGGGAAGAAGGATAAGAATGGCGGAAAATGAAAAGAAAAAGAGAACTTTATGGGAACAGGCCGTGGAAAATGCGCTCCATTTTGCATTTAACCTGGCCTTTGTATTTATATTTCAATCCATATTTGGTGTACAGAATGTGCTTCCGGGGGTGGCTATCAGTGTGGGCATGACCATGTTCCCGGATGGATATATCGGGGTGAGGCCCGTGACCATGGCGGGGATTATCATAGGATTGTACTGCGGCTGTGTTATTGCCGGGCAGACAGCCCTGATGCTGCCGGCAGCAGCCCTTGTGATTGATTTTCTTTTTGTCCTTCTTATTATGGCCCTGACCTGTGAACCCACCATGTACAAACCAGCTATCAGTTTCCTGCTGTGCTTCGTGTTCGCACAGTCCACACCTGTACCGCCAGCGGCATTTCCTATGCGTCTGGCAGGCGCAGCAGCAGGTGCTGCAGCGGTGGCGGTTACTACGGTTATCAAGTGGTATTGGCAGGGACACGGGAAGGAAGGACGCGGTTTAAAGGAACAGATAAGGCTGTGCACGGTACGGAAAGGCTATATATTGCGGATGTCTATGGGGATAGCGGCAGCTATGTTTATAGGTATGGTCCTTCACCTGAGAAAGCCCCTGTGGATTAGTATTGTGGTAATGTCCCTGACTCAGCTGCATTACCATGAAACATTGGAGCGCATACGCCACCGCTTTCTCGGAAATGTCCTGGGCATTCTGTTCTTTGTGGTGGTATTCCGCATGCTGGTGCCTGAGAGCTGGGCTTTTGGCATGGTATTGTTTTTGGGATATATCAGTTTTTTTACCTCAGAATATAAATATAAGCAGATTGTCAATGCAGTGAGCGCCATCAACGCGTCTCTGGTGCTCTTAGATACATCCACGGCCATTGAAAACAGGCTTCTCTGTCTGGCAGGCGGGGCATGCATTGTGCTGATTCTGTATCTGGCGCAGAAACTCGGAAGGGGAATCATGGGCCATACAGGAGCTGCGGCGGCCTGCCGTATAAAGTGATGTGGGAATTATCGGTACGATTCAATGGAATTCTGTAAATGGATTTGGTATAATGGAGAAAAATGGTACAATATCATTTAAAGAGCGAACGGGAAACCAACGCTTCGCGGATGTGAAGGGATTTACACACAAATTACGGTTTTTAGCTATGGGGATAAAGATTTTTAAAAGCAATAGACAGGGCGCCAGAACGCGCCGGATAGGGGTATGGTAATATGGATTTACGTTATATAGACATAGGTGTGAACCTGATGGGAAAACAGTTTGACAAGGATCGGGAGGAGGTGGTCCGTGATTCCCTTAAGGAGGGAGTGGGGCTAATCATAACAGGTACTGATCTGAAATCAAACCAGGCAGCGGTTGACTATATAGGGGAGAAGATGCCTGAGAAAACCTGGTGTACCTGCGGTATCCATCCCCACAATGCCGACAGATGGAATGATGATTACCGCAGCAAGCTGGAAGCCCTGATTCGCCGTAACCGCCAGAGCATCGTGGCGCTGGGAGAAGCCGGACTTGATTATGACAGGATGTTTTCGGCCAGGGAAAACCAAAAGAAATGTTTTTCTGATATCCTGGAGATGGCCGGTGACCTGGACCTCCCGCTGTTTCTGCATGAGCGGGCAGCGGAGCAGGATTTTATCAGGCTGTTGAAGAACCGCCGTGAATTGTGCAGGAGATCCGTGGTTCATTGCTTTACCGGCACCAGGGAGACCGCTTACAGGTACCTGCAGCTTGGCTGTTATATCGGAATCACAGGATGGATATGCGATGATCGGAGGAACAGGGATGTGGTGGAGGCAGTCAGGGTGATTCCTTTGGAACGGCTGATGATAGAGACAGACGCGCCCTATCTTACGCCTCTGAATATCCGGGGCCTGTCAAGGAGAAATGTACCCTCCAATATCGTGTATGTGGCGGAACGGATTGCTGAAATCAAGGGAGTGGATGTGGAGACTGTGAAGAAGATTGCCTTGGAAACCACCAGGACATTTTTTTCAGTGTAAGGTGTACCGAATGAGGAACAGGGAATGAGGAAAGCATAGATGTACAGGGTACGTTATCTGGTGGAAATAGAAGACAGAGGGGATTGCCGGTTTATAATCATTTGAAAAACAGGAGAGAATATGGGAAATAAAAAAGCAGGAAGCAGCGAAGAAAGGCTGAGCGTATTCCTGAGTCTTGTGCTGCGGCATCAGCCGGAAGCAGCCGGTATCACATTGGACGAACACGGATGGGCAGATGTGGAGGATTTGATTCAGGGCATCAGCGGCACAGGCAGACCGATGGATATGGAGCTGCTGGAGGATATCGTCAGGACGGATGAAAAGGGCCGGTACAGTTTCAATGAAGACCGGACTCTGATACGCGCCAACCAGGGGCACAGTATACCAGTGGATGTGGAGCTGACAGAGACAGCACCGCCTCAGGTCCTTTATCATGGGACTGCCAGCCGTTTTGAGCAGGCCATTCTGGAACAGGGCTTAAAGCCTATGAGCCGTCTTTATGTACACTTGTCCGGGGATGCCAAGACAGCATTAACGGTGGGAAGAAGGCATGGAAATCCGGTGGTATTTGAGGTGGACTCCGGCCGCATGAGCCGGGATGGTGAACATTTTTACATATCACAAAACGGGGTATGGCTGACAAAACGTGTAAAGCCGGAATACCTGAAACGGAATATCTGAAATGGAATACCTGTAACCGATGAGTAAAGACGGATGACTGTAAAAGGTCCAAAACATGAAGGTGATGCATTATGAAGAACCCGAAGCGCCGCCGACAGGGATATTTGAGGAGATGGCTGCGGGCCGGTGTCTATGCAGGCGGACATTGTGAATGCTGCAATCAGCCGCTTGTCCTTATTTTCAGATACGATGCTGTCTGCTGTCCCCAATGCAACCAATGGATTGATGAAAAATGCGGTGACCCGGACTGCTGTTTTTGCGGCAGCAGACCGGATACACCGGCAGAATCATTGATATATGAATGCCCGACTATAGGCAAAGACTACTATATAAAAAAGTATGAGAAGAGAAAGCGGCAGTATTTTAAAGGCATGGGGGACCGTGGGCAGGCCGGATGGGACCGCCCTCCCTCACACCCGCTGCCCGTAAAAAGGAACCTGTGAAAATTGAACCATCATTCCACATCCTGCTTTAACAGGGCCACATAGCCGTCCACGGTTCCTGCGGGCTCATATCCCTGTTCCCGGCAGTCTGCCAGAATCTGTTCCAGGTCCTTTTCATAACCCTTTCTTAAGTCCACCACCATATAGTCAGCCGGATGGCTGCTTGTGAGAAGATAGACTTCATCCCGCATGGAAAGCTGGGGGAGGAAGAAGGTGGAGGATTTTACAGAGGCATCCGGAGGAATCTGGTCCAGAAGAGTCCTGGCCTGGGCAGCTTCCTCATGATGGCGGTGATACAGGACGGCATATTTTGACTTACTGTACATCACGCCTCCCATGAGGACGAGGCCGCACAGCAGGCCCCAGGCACAGACAGTGGCCGGAAGCCGTCCGTCATACCCGTCACCTCCTTTGCGCCTGCGGCCGGGTGCATTTTTTATATCCCGGAAATTCACCAACGCCAGATAAATGAGCAGGGCTCCTGAACCGTAGGTATACTGAAAGTATATGGAGTGCTGGTATATATAATTGGACATCAGGTTGATGAGTACAAAGGGGATGAGCAGTGTCCATTTCTGCCAGTCTTTTGTCATGAGCGGAAGGAAACCCAGCGGAAGGAGCATTTCAAGGAAGAACATGATTTTATCCTTCACCGCAATCTGGGACAGCACATAGGCAGGATTGACCAGTATGGTTTTAAACATGCTGGCCAAGCCCAGACGTTTGTCCGATATGAAATTGTCAAACCGGTTAATCATGGCCCCGTCCCCAAACCGGTTGATATACCAGACAGCCATGCAGAAATATGCGCATGACGCAAGAAAGACAATGGCTCCCCAACGGTACTGTTTTTTCCAAAGGAACAGGTAAAGTCCGATACAGGCCGCATAGACAGGAGCATCCTCCTTCACCATAAGGAGAAGTGCGGCAGAGGCCAGCATGGATTTAAAATGGCCTGTTTCCAAAAAGTACATGCACCAGAGAATGATGACGGCCAGGAATTTATTTTCGTGGAAATCGTAAAAACATCCGCCCATAAACGCCGGGTAAAAACAGTACATCAGACCGAAACACAGGGTTTGCAGGCGGGTGAAGCAAAATGTCCTGGCCAAAAGACACAAGGGAACCATTCCGCTTATGACAACAAGGGACTGGAGCACCAGCAGGGTCTCAGGACGGGGGACTAATTTGTAAAAGGGCAGCAGTACATAAAAGACAGGTGAGAGATGGACCGCAAAATGGGATAAAAGCCCGTCGCGCTCACATGTGGTAAGAGGAGACAGGCCTTTATCCATGTAGTAATACATCTGTGAAAAGATTCCGAAATCATAAGCAGACGCGTAATTCAGCCGGTACCGCAGCACGGTCATGACGGCGGTGAACGAGAACCAGACAGCCGCTGCCATGGTGAGGATTATCAGCAGCCTTTTGCCGGTCAGCCATTGTTCTATGGTTTTTATCATAGTATAAATGTTTCCTTTATCATCAGAGTGGCAATGTACATGAGCACGCTGGGAGTCAGGGAAAAATGAATCCGGGAGCGGCCGCAGGGAAGTACATAGGGAATGGCCATGCAGAGAAAGATTCCGAGCCAGATGCCCAAGAAGCTTTCCAGTGAAATCTGTCTCACAAAGTCCAATGTCACAAAGGGCACATGACTGGCCAAAAGAAACATGGTATTTGTCAACAGCCAGCTGGCCATGGTCAGTTTTCCAAGGCAGCAGCAGAACAGGGACAGCTGGAAATCGCGTTTCATCATTTGAATCATAGGTTCTCCTCCTTTAAACTGTATAGTAATCATCCCATTGGAAAATGTAAAGATGCCTGAGGCAACTGTAAGAAAAATTAGAAAAACCTTAATAAAATCTGCCGTTCCGGGGAGATAAGAACATGAGGAAAAGGACCCGTATCATCCAGGACAAGAGACGCAGAACCAGATGTGCACAGCTGGCAGCGGATGCCTTTGACGAAAAACTGATTTCTGTCAGGGAAGAAGATGGGAGAACAGAGATTATCATGGAGGGCGATGCGGTTACTGACATGTGCGGCAGCACCCTGTTTATTCAGGAGCCGGATACAGGGGATATCTTTTCGGAGAATTTAAAAATCAATCTCTATTCCTATAGGCCCGGGGAGGGAAAGAAACTGGCTGTTCCTAATATCTATGGCTTTTATCCTGTACAAAAAGGTGAGAGTTTCTGCTTTACCAGGCTGGGTGAAAATACGGATGGACAGGCCCTGTGCCGCTGTCAGGAATATTCCTGGTATATGACAGAGGGAATCGGAGCTCAGTATATGACGGTGGCAAAGGTGGACGATGTGTTCCAGCCGGCCGAAAGCCGTATGTACAGATTTGCTCTGACAGACAATAAGCTCAGCAGTCTCTCGGAATGCGCGGCAGAGGGATATGCAATTGGGATGACTATTGTCCGGGAACCTTGTTTGTGTCGGGAGACAAAGAAGAGGAATATTTTGCATTTTGCGGCAGTTCTCAGGAGGCGCCTGATCTTGTGAGGCTGACTAAAGCAGGTTCTTCCAAGGTGTTCATGGAGAATGTGGTCCAGTGCGAACCATATGCAGGCGTCACTGGTTTTTTCCAGCATGGCGGGGAGAGGTTCATGGATGCAGTTCCAAAGGAATGGGACTGGAGCGGGCGGGCGTTCTATGAAATGGGCTTCAGGTCCACCAGGACCAATTCCGGAGGATTATAAATGCGGGGCAGCCTGTTGATACACAGCCCCCGGCTGACAATCAGAGATGTGGAACCCAGGGCATACTGTCCCCCTGCATATCGGGGAAAGAAGCCCTGGTGAGGCGCCAGAAGCCCGCCAGGGCAGCCGGGCATGCGGAACTGCCCCCCATGGGCATGACCGGCCACAATCAGGTCAAACCCGCTGTCCCTGTAATATTTGGTGAGCTCCGGCCGGTGTGACAGCAGGATGGAGTAGATGTCAGGGGAGGTGCGGGAACAGCAGCGCCAGAACTGTTCCTTCCATCGGGAGTCCAGTTTAACGGAGTGGTGGGAGTCGGTAAATGCATGAGGGTCATCCACTCCTCCTATGATCAGAGGCTGCCCTTTGATGGCTGTTCGGATTGTCCGGCCTCCAAGGACAGTGACCCCATATCCGGTGAACATTTTCTTGATGTCAGGTATCTGGTGAATCCAATGCTCATGATTTCCCGTAACATAGTAACAGGGGTACTGTCCCTTTAAACCCTCTAAAAGCAGTAAAGTCCCTTTGTGGGGGACTTTGTGATCAGCAATATCGCCTGCCATGAGAATCAGGTCGGGGCTGTGGCTGTGTACGGCCGTCAGAAGCGGCTCCTGGGCGCTGCCGTATATGGTGCTGTGCAGATCTGTTATCAGCGCTGCCCGCAGGTGTTTTGTAATCTTTTTAGAGTATTCCGTATAACGGTGTACGGTAAGACCGCAGTAAAATGGGTTTACAGCATGTGTTTTTTTCTGCATATCAGGCTCCTGTTTACTCATCATCGGACATCTCATAGGGCAGCAGCTCTGCCAGATAGTGCTTTTTCCTCAGAGCCTCCTCTATCTCGTCCAGTATCTCCTCCTGCTCGGCGCAGACATGGTGGAAGTGGTAGCCGGAAGTGACATTCATGAGCGGGGTGGATTTTCCGGTTTTTATATTGTTCATGAACAGCTGTACGTCGCGGCGGTTCTTGATGTTGAGAGGAGCTGACATTTTTCCGTATACCCGGTGATTGACCATGACATCCACCACGGTCCCGCCCAGGTCCACGATGGTGACCAGTTCATCCTCTGTCTGCTCATTGGTGTGGCAGACCTTAAAAAAACGTGACGCATGCTTGGATACATTGAGAACATACCCGCGGGCAGTGGAGAGAATGGGATACCCCATGGTGCGCAGGAGAGCAATATCCTGGACCACCACCTGGCGGCTGACACCTGTTTCCCTGCCAAGGGCCCCGCCGGATAAAGGGGCGGAAGCCAGCCTCATCATATCCAGAAGCTTCCTGCGTCTCTGCGTTCCGTTCATCGCATTTTCCATTTCTCATTCCCTCCTGCAAAACATAGTTACGATTTAATCCGTCAGCACCTTCAAGTGCTTCAAACTGATATCCAGAATCGGGGCAGAGTGGGTCAGTGCGCCGCTGGATACATAATCCACGCCCAGCTCCGTGACGGTCCGGATATTTTCTTTTGTCATGTTGCCGGAGCACTCGGTTTTGGCCCGGCCGTCAATTAAGCGTATGGCTTCAGCCATCTGTTCCGGAGTCATGTTATCCAGCATGATAATGTCGGCGCCTGCATCCACTGCGTCCTTTACCATGTCAAGGTTCTCTGTCTCTACCTCAATCTTACGGACAAAGGGAGCGTATGCCTTTGCAGCGGCAACCGCCTCCCTGACGCCTCCGGCTGCGTCAATGTGGTTATCCTTTAAGAGAACGCCGTCAGACAGGTTATAGCGGTGATTCTGTCCGCCGCCAATCCGGACAGCATATTTTTCAAAAACACGCATGCAGGGAGTGGTTTTCCGGGTGTCCAGAAGCTTTGTCCGGGTCCCTTCAAGCATCCCTGCAACCGTATGGGTATAAGTGGCAATGCCGCTTAAACGCTGCAGATAATTTAACGCGGTCCGTTCGCCGGATAAAAGGACGCGCACATCTCCTGTGACCGTGGCCAGATGCTGGCCCTTTTTTACTTGTTCTCCGTCCCTGACATCAAATACCACCTTGGTTTCAGGATCCAGAAGCGTAAATACGCGCTTAAAAATCTGTAACCCGGCAATGATGCCGTCTTCCTTGCAGATAAGCTGTACCTGACCCTTTTTATACTCAGGCATGACTGCGTTGGTGGATACGTCCTCGCTGCTGATATCCTCCTCCAGGGCAAGACGTATGTATTTGTCAGCAATAAGCTGCATGGTAATTGGATTCATAATGTATTCTCCCTTTCTGGCTGTTCTCTATTCTTTTTGCGGCTTTTCCGGCAAACACCAGGCTTTCCAACAGGCTGTTGCTGGCCAGGCGGTTCTTTCCGTGAACCCCGTTGCAGCTGGTTTCACCCACTGCGTACAGATGCTCCATGGAGGTTCTGGAATCCAGGTCCACCCACACGCCTCCCATAAAATAATGCTGGGCAGGCACCACCGGGATAGGCTCTTTTGTGATGTCATAACCCTCCTCAAGACATGTTTCATATATGTGGGGAAAATGTTCCAGTATGGTTTTTTGGGGTATGGGCGCAAATGACAGCCATACATGGCAGCTTCCCTCTTTTTTCATCTCTGCTTCAATGGACTGGGATACCGCGTCCCTGGGCAGCAGCTCATTGACAAAGCGTTCGCCTTTGCCGTTTAAGAGCACAGCCCCTTCGCCGCGGGCTGATTCCGAGATGAGAAAGGACCTGCCGGGCTTTTCCGTGTAAAGGCTGGTGGGATGAATCTGGACGTAATCCAGGTGTTCCAGCTTTACGCCATGCTTTTGGGCAACGGTCAGTGCGTCGCCTGTGAGACAGGGAAAATTAGTGGAATGCTGATAGAGCCCTCCAATGCCTCCGGTGGCCATGACCGTGTCACGGGCATGGATGAAGAGGGAGCTGTTGTCCCTTGTCCTGGCCTGGATGCCGGCACAGGCTCCGTTTGCGGTCAGAATATCTGTCATAACGGTATATTCCATGATATCCACATTGGGGAGCGCGGCTGTCCGTTCCTGGAGTACCGTGGTGATGGCCTTACCGGTGATATCCTCATGAAAACAGATTCTGGGCCTGGAATGGGCGCCTTCCTTTGTATATTTTAAACTACCATCCGGGTTCTTGTCAAACCCTACCCCAAGCTCTAACAGATGCCGGATGATACCGGGGCTGGTGCGTATCATCAAATCCACGCTTTCCTTCCGGTTTTCGTAATGGCCAGCTCTCATGGTGTCCTCAAAGTACGGCTCATAGTCATCCTCTCCCCGGAGCACACAGATGCCTCCCTGAGCCAGCATGGAATCACAGGTATCCATATCCTCCTTGCATATCATCAGGACATGCAGGTCCTCCGGCAGGTTCAGGGCAGTGTATAATCCTGCCACCCCGCAGCCTGCAATCACCACATCACAGTATATATGTTTTGTCATTTCCTATGCCTCCTTTTGGAATCGGCTACCTGGAATCGGCTGCCTGAAATCTGCATCCCGGCAGCTACCGTGCAAGCTTAAGCATCTGCTCCAGCGCCCTGCCGGCTGACGGGACATAGGCTTCGGGGACAAATGCCTGGTTTTGCCCTGTGCGCAGGACATGGATGATTTTGTCCAGGGTTATCTTTTTCATATCCCGGCAGATTGGTTCTGTATCAGGAAAATAAAACTGTTTGTCCGGATTCTGCTGTTCCAGCTCATGACGCACGCCAATTTCTGTGCAGATAATGAATTCCCGGGAGGTGCTGCCGGCAGCATATTTGAGAATCCCGGTGGTGGAACCGATATAATCAGCCAGCTCAAGCACCTGGGCATTGCATTCCGGGTGGGCCAGTACCAGGGCATTTGGATGTATTTTCTTTAAGCCGGATACCTCCTTGGGGGACATTTGGTCGTGGACAGGGCAGCAGCCTTTTACCAGCATCACATGCTTTTCAGGTACCTGGCTGGCCACGTACCGGCCCAGATTCTTATCCGGTATGAAAAGGATGTCCTGGTTTGGCAGGTTCCTTACAATCTGTACCGCATTGGCAGATGTGACGCACACATCGGACCAGGACTTGATTTCGGCTGTGGAATTGATGTAACAGACCACTGCAAGGCCGGGATATTCTTTTCTGTATTGCTCCACTTCCTCCTTGGTTACCATGTGGGCCATGGGGCAGTCTGCCTGGGCGTCGGGCATCAGGACCACCTTGTCGGGACTCAGGAGCTTTCCGCTTTCGCCCATAAAGGAGACTCCGCAGAACACAAGCGTTCTGTTTTCAAGACCGGCCGCCACCTTGCTCAAATAGAAAGAATCTCCTATGTAATCCGCCAGTTCCTGTACCTGGGGATCCACATAATAATGGGCCAGGATGACGGCATCCTGCTCTGCTTTTAACTGTTTTATTTCTTCCTGCTTAGTCATAATTTCCCCTGTTCTGCCGGTATTGCAGCGCCGGCCTTTTTAAATTGGCTTTTTGTTTACGTCCGCAACAGTATAACACATATATTTACATGTGACAAGACATATAGGGCGTTAAAATTTTAGCATAACAAAGCGGTCGGCGTAATTGTAAGGATTATTAAAGAAAAGTTCAGCACTGGAAAATGGGGATATGGTAGAATTAGGATAGGAATTATGCCGGACGTTTTCTGACGTGGCGCAGCGTTCTAAACGAGGAGGATTAATATGAAAAAAATCCATGAAATATTAACTCACAGAAAAAGAATCTGCAAAATACGAATTCACAGAATGACAGCTCCGGGATTTGCGGCATGTCTTGTGTTCATGGCTGTAAGCCTGGCGGCCTGCCAATCAGCGGACAGCGGGACCGGGGGACAGAAAGAGAACATCGCGGCTGTCCGGGAACAGGACGGCGCAGGACAGACAGACCAGGAGAATCATGCCGCAAAAGGAGAAAACGCCCAGGACACAGGGACACCCCGGGGGCAGGAAGTTGTACCGGATACACCGGATATGGAAGCCGGACAGGAGACAGCCGCGGAGCAGCAGGGGGAGGACGGTTTGATGACAGCGGACCAGTGGCAGATGGTTCCTGGATACGGCATATGCAAAAAGGGAGAACCAGTCCTGTATGTATTGGACATGGACGCAAGCCAGATGAAAACAGATGAGAAAGGAGTCAGCGCCAGGCTTCTTTCTGCGGTGTTTCAGGACAATGTAATCAGCGTCAGGGTGAAATTTAAGGATGATACCGTGACACTGATACCGGATGAGAAGGTAAAGGAGATTCTGAAACAGGAGGAGGAAAACCGGAAAAAACAGGATCAGGGAATTAGCGTACAATGGGATGACAGTTATTTCTGTATTGACAGCGAAAAGAACATTTACGGCCGCAGTGCGTTTCAGGACAGAATCCGGGCGGAGAAGAAAGAGCAGAAGGCGCAGGGCGCAAGGGCCGTTACCTTTGACCGGATTAAAGGAAAGGGTATAGACGGACTGGGTTTTACCCGGCAGAGGAACAGCACATCTTACAAAGACAATGGAAAAGGCGGCTTCTATATATCCCAAGTGTCAGAGAATACCATAGGTAAGGACAGGTTTACACTGGATGAACCGGAGGGGGTCTATGAACTCTGGCTGAACGGCTTTAAAGACCCCATAAAAATCGTCTTTAAAAAAGCGCCTGCCTATGATTCACTGGAGGATATAAAGGGAATGGTGAACCATGAAGGATTTTATGGGATGGCAGAGGGAATCGTGGAGGAGGACGGACTCAGGCTTACCACCTATACCTACTCAGAAGATGGATATAGGATTGGGTTCAGCCGCGGAAAACTGATGGCTACACTGTCAGACGGAAGGACTGCCGAACTGGTCCCTGTGCTGGGGGAACAGCTGACCACATCCCTGGACCAGCTGTCCGGCATACAGCCCAGAAGCATCCAGGAGACACTTTACAGGAGACCGGAGGGTACTGTGGTTACGGAAGCATCCCTGCATGCAGAGAAACCTGTTGTCATATCGCCGGAACAGGGAAGTGTGCTGGAAATTCCCATTCCCGGAGAGCGGCAGCCTTTGGATATGGTGGTGGAATTCAGGGACTGCAGGATATATCTGACCGGCATCAGTCCCATGGATGAGCTTTATGAATATGGTACGGATGACAACGGAGACCCTCTTACCAGGCATATGGTCTACATCAATGCCAGGGCAGAGATGAGGGATGCGGATAAGAATTTGTACTACGTAAATGCAGTACAGCCGGAGGAAGGCCAGGAGGGCAGCTCCGGTGATCCCATAAAAACCGTATACGCACTGGCGGATATGGCGGGGGCAGATAAATATAACGCAGGTGAGCTGGCCGGGTTCAAGGCATTATATGAGGAGGGGGAATCTGTAATCCGTCTGCAGCTTCAAAGGCCCACCTACGGATGGAACCAGGAGTTTGTACTGCCGGTACAGATGTGACCGGATAAAAAGGAGGAGACTGTTTGCAGAATCTTCTTCCTTTTTTCTTAATTATCCGGTTGTGCTATTGATTTTGCCTGCTTCATGTGCAATAATTTATAGATGGATTCAGCGGCAGTATGTCTGGGCCGTTATCATGATGGATATTTAAGAGAGGAACATAAAATGAGAAGCAGAAGGAGACGGAGAAGATCAAGGGCGGTTATTATCATTCCCCTGGTTTTGGTGTGTCTTATGGCCGCTGCTGCGGGCATGGCATTTTTATGGTTTGCAAAGGGACAGGCGGGTGTAAGGCAGGCTGCGCCGGATGAACGGTTCATGGAGTATACAGGATATCTGACCGAGGGGAATTACGAAGCCATGTACCGGATGCTGGATTCCGGGAGCCGAATGGACATCAGCCAGGAGGATTTTATCACCAGGAATAAGAAGATATATGAGGGCATCGGCGCCTCCTCCATCCGGGTGGATATTACCGGAGTGGAGGAAAAGGAGGACCAGGGTATTCAGACGGTCAGCTATGAGACCAGCATGGAGAGCCTGGCAGGCACCATCCATTTTTTCAACCAGGCGGATTTTAAGCTGGAGGCATCCTCAGGGGCTGCCGGGACAGACAGCCATGACAGTGAAAAGGCAGGAAAGAAAAGGAAGGAAGCAAAAGACGAAGAATACAGATTGATCTGGAACGACCGCGTCATATTTCCCAACCTGAGCTGGAACGATAAGGTAAGGGTCACCACGGATAAGGCCGTAAGGGGAAGCGTCCTGGACCGAAACGGTATTATGCTGGCCGGAAAGGGAAGCGCGTCCATGGTGGGACTTGTGCCGGGAAAGATGAGCCGTGAGGCAGACAATTATTCAGAGGACGAAATAAACATGCTTTCAGAGCTTTTAGGTGTTTCCGCTGACAGTATCCGCAAAAAGCTGTCGGCTAACTGGGTGAAGGATGATTCCCTTGTTCCCATTAAAACATTAAAGAAGGTGGATGAGCTCAATCTCCAATCCGCTCTCCCTGAGGATGAGAATGTACAGAACAGGGCGCTTCAGGACGAACTTCTGACCATTCCGGGCGTCATGATCACAGATACGCCTGTCAGATATTATCCCCTGGGCGAAAAGGCTGCCCATCTGGTGGGTTATGTACAGAATGTAACGGCAGAGGATCTTGAGGAGCACAAGGGAGAAGGATACCTGTCGGACAGCGTCATCGGCAGGAGCGGCATGGAAGGTCTGTTTGAGAAGGAGCTAAAGGGACAGAATGGCCGCATTATATCCATTGTTACATCCCAGGGAGAAGAAAAGCAGGTTTTGGCAGCCATTCCCAGAATTGACGGTCAGGATATCACCCTCACCATAGACAGCAGCCTGCAGGAGTTGGTGTATGATGCATTCCGGGACAGTAAAAGCTGCACCGTGGCCATGAATCCCTACACAGGAGAGGTTCTTGCTCTGGTGAACACGCCCAGCTATGATAACAATGACTTTATCCTGGGCATGTCGGAGGAAACCTGGACCGGACTGAATGAGGATGAGAGAAAGCCTATGTTAAACCGTTTCAGGCAGCGCTTTGCCCCAGGCTCCTCCTTTAAGCCCATCACAGGCGTTATCGGCCTTACAGCAGGCGTCCTTACGCCGGATGAGAATTTTGGGGAGGACGCAGCAGGACTAAGCTGGCAGAAGGATGCCGGCTGGGGCGGCTATCACGTTACCACCCTTCACGGTTACAGTCCGGTCAACCTTAAAAATGCCTATATCTACTCGGATAACATATATTTTGCTAAAGCAGCCCTGAAAATCGGATATGATGATTTCATGGCAGGACTGGACCGGCTGGGCTTTAACCAGAAGCTTCCCTTTGAAATCTCGGTGGCTGAATCCCAGTACTCCAATGCTGACCGGATTGAAACGGAAATCCAGCTGGCGGACAGCGGATACGGTCAGGGCCAGGTGCTGGTGAATCCCATCCATCTGGCATCCCTTTATACCATGTTCCCCAACCAGGGAAAGGTTCTGAAACCCTATCTTATATACAAGGATACACCGGTGCCGGAGATCTGGATTGAGGACGCCTGTACACAGGAAACAGCAGAGACCGTGGAGGACGCAATGAAGGCTGTAATCAGTTCGGAACACGGCACAGGACATGCAGCCATGCGTTCAGACATTACTCTGGCAGGAAAGACAGGAACGGCTGAGATAAAAGCATCCAAGGAAGATACAAGCGGCACGGAACTGGGATGGTTTGCCGTTTACACGGCGGATAAGGACATACAGAAGCCGGTTCTTATGGTCAGCATGGTGGAAGATGTGAAGAATGCCGGAGGAAGCGGCCTGGTGGTCAGAAAATCCAGGGATGTGCTGGGAGCCTATATACCGTCAGGCCAGTAGGACAATCCGAAGATACAGACATATACTATTATGGAGGAGGGAATCAGCATAAACTGTATATGGGGGATTGGAGGGGAAATCAATGCCTATGGATTCATTTTCATCAGAAGGGATTTTGCGGAGGCTTATCAGGCTTCCCTATCTCCCGCTGTATGTGGGAGTATTGAACGCGGCGGTAGAGCTGGACGTTTTTTCGGACCTTACCCAGCGTAAGAGCGTCAGGGAGCTTTCAGAGGAGAGAGGGTGGAATGAAGATAACACGCGGTATTTCCTGGACGCCCTTTACTGTCTTGGATTTATTTGGAAAAGGGATGGAATGTACTGCAACTGCAGGGAAACGGACCGTTATCTTGTAAAAGGCAGACCGGAATACATCGGAGGACATCTGGCTTTTCACTGCGCAGAGGATTGTATGGGATGCAGGGATATTAAGAGGCTGGTTGAAGAGGGGCCCGGCGGAGACAGCCAACCGGAGGGGAAGCTGGCCTTTGAGCAGTACGTACAGAACATGCGGGATTCCCAACTGGGCTTCCGCCAGACCGAGATACAGAAAATGGTAAAGGAACTTCCGGAATATCCGGAAATCCGGAAGATTTTGGATTTAGGCTGTGCAACGGGACTGCTGGGCCTTGGCGTGATTGGAGAACGGGAGGATGTGTACGGTATCCTCTATGACCGGCCAGCTATGGAACCGGCAATCCGGGAGTCCATCCGTCTGTCAGGCCTGGAAGAGAGAGCGGTACCTATGACAGGAGATTATCTGACGGATGATATAGGAAGTGGCTATGACCTGGTTTTGGCCATTGCCACCTTAAGCTTTGTTGAACAGGAGATGGCCGGCCTGATGAAGAAACTTTACAAGGCCATGAATCCGGGCGGCGTGCTGCTTTGCTATTCAGAGGGAATCGAGCGGGATGGCTCCGGACCATGGGACATGATGCTGGGCTGGCTTCCGTATAATATGCAGGGATATAACCTTGGAGTGAAGAAGAATGAAATAACAGAGGCTGCCATGGCAGCCGGCTTCAGGAGTGCTGAGAAACGGACCGGGATCTATTCCACAGGCAACGTGGATGTGGATATATTCAGAAAATAACATTATAAGAGCCAGATATGAAAATAAGCTGGATACGAAAAAACAGAGAGGCTGCCGGACTTTGCGGGTACAGCCTCTCTGCCTTTGTGTGAGCTCTCAGCCCAGCCAGCGAAACATGATGGTCTCCAGCTGTCGGATATCAATGGGCTTTGCCATATGCTGGTTCATACCGGCTTCCAGAGCCAGCTTAATGTCTTCGGTAAACGCATTTGCAGTCATAGCCACGATGGGGATGGAGGCTGCGTCCGAACGTTCCATGGCACGAATCCTCCGGGTGGCCTGGTAACCGTCCATGTGGGGCATCTGTATATCCATGAAGATAAGGTCATAGTATCCTGTAAAGGAGGCCGCGAACATTTCAACTGCCTCCCGGCCATCCATGGCTGTCTCTACATGGGCCCCGGTGTTCTGCAGGAAAGCCATGGCTATTTCCTGGTTCAGGGGATTGTCTTCCGCCAGCAGAATCCGCTTGCGGGAAAAATCAGCGTTGGGAAGCCCGGGAAGGGAGGCTGCAGCGGTTTCTTCCTCCTCATGGAGGGCAAAGCGCCGCAGCATGCATATGAGCTTGGAGGGAAACAGGGGCTTGGAAATGAATCCGTTGGCTCCGGCTTCTTTTGCGGCGGCCTCGTATTCAGCAGTGTCATAGGCTGAGATAACGATAATGGGAACGTGACAGCCTGCCTGGGCACGGATTTGTCTGGTCACCTCGATGCCGTCCATGTCAGGCATACGCAAATCCACGATGACAGCAAAAAATCCTTTTAGGTCACGGTGGGCGGAAACCACTCTGGAGACAGCCTCCCTGCCGGATGTCACAAAGGAGCTGTTCATGCCAATCTGGTTCAGACACCGGCATGTCTCCTCGCATACGATTCTGTCATCATCCGCCACAAGGACCGGGAGCTCGGTAAGGACCGAGGAATCTGGCAGAATCTGGTTTCTCAGTCTCAGGTTAAAGGTAACTGTAAAACGGGAACCACGGCCGGGCGTACTCTCTACCCAAATGTCGCCGTCCATCATCCTGGCTATGTTGCGGGTGATAGCCATACCCAGGCCGGTTCCCTGAACACTCCGGATTCGTTCATCCTCAGCTCTTTCAAAAGGCTCAAAGACGCGCTCTATGAATTCAGGCGATATTCCCACCCCGTTGTCCTCACATACCAGCCGGTAGGTGCTGTAACCCTGCTGCGGACTGCGTGTTTCTGACAGCTCCAGCGTAATGGTCCCGCCGTGGGGCGTGTATTTGATGGCATTGGACAGAAGATTATTGATGATTTGCTGAAGCCGCTGCATATCACCGCACACAGCCTCGTGTTCCAGTGTTTCTATATGGATATTGAGAGTGTGGCCTCTGCGCTTTAAGTCTGGCTGTATCATGGAGATAACATCCTTAAAGAGGGAATCCAGAAGAAAGTCCTCCTCAGACAGGACGATACGCCCGCTTTCTATCTTTGACATGTCCAGAACCTCATTAATCAGTGAGAGAAGAAGCTTGGAGGAACTGGTGATTTTTCCTAGACAATCTATCACCCGGTCCGGATCATCGGCGCAGGAGGCAGCGATGGCTGTCAGCCCGATGATGGCGTTCATGGGGGTGCGGATATCATGGCTCATTCTGGACAGAAAGGTGCTTTTGGCCTGGTTGGCCACCTGGGCAGCGTTGAGGGCATCCTGCAAAAGCTCCTTCTGGCGTTTTTCCTCCCTGATTTCCGTGATGTCGGAGCGGGTCAGAAGGATGATCTTCCGCTGACGGTTGTAGTAACTGTAGCGCAGCTTTTTATCCCTGAGGATACCATTCTGGATGGTTCGGGAGTAAAGGATGTATTCTTTGTTTTGTTCCAGCTCCTTTATTACATTGTCAAGGCTCATAAGACGGGTAGTTTCTTCCCATTCATCCACAGGAAGATAGGCCCGGTTATATTCCATGAGCTCGTTTTCGTAATTGTCTCCCACCTCCGGGGGAAGCAGGTTTTCTGAACTGTGGGAAGACAGGTACCGGATATGGTGGTTTGTATTTGGCTAAGTTGTAAAATCAAGTGCGACAAGGGTTAATAGCTCTATCGCACTTGATTTTTTATTGTGGAAAATATGAGTGCTACAAGAGAATTAAAAACTCTTGTAGCACTTTTATTTTGCCAATTTTTAAGGAAAGGTGGGCGGAAACGTGAAAAAAGGAGATAAGCGTATTACATACGCCGACAGACAGAAGATTGAAGCAATGGAGCGAACCGGGGCAAAGGTTACAGATATTGCAAAGGCGGTTGGATTTCACAGAGCAACGATTTATAACGAATTGAAGCGTGGGGGAACACCATACCGGGCAGAAGTAGCACAGAGAAGTTTATAAATGCCAGGCGGCAGCAGTATAGAAAGGAACTCAACATGGAAGTGTGGATATTACGAGGGACAGACCCGGAAACATTGGAAGAAAAGATAAATAAGCAGTTGGAAGAGGTGGAAAAGGTAAAATCATTTTTCCATACGCCAACGGTTCAATATCAAACGGCAGTAGTGCCGCAGATGAGAGGGGATAAGGTAACGGGTTATAAGGTGGAGTATTCAGCAATGGTTGCAGTAGAAGCAAAACCGTTATTCCGGGAAGCGTAGGTGGCAGCAGATGAAAAGAAAATTAAAGGTTAATGACTTCTTTTGTGGATGCGGCGGAATGGGTATTGCATTTAAAAATGCCGGGTATGAAATAGCCGGGGCATGGGACTTTGATAAATACGCCGTGGAGAGTTACCGGGCAAACGTAGGGGACCATGTACAGAAAGCAGACATAAAGGAATTGCACCAAGCAGACATACCACAAGCGGATGTGTGGGCGTTTGGCTTTCCTTGCCAGGATTTGAGCGTTGCCGGAAAGCAACGGGGCATGATTTTAAAATGCGAGGATTGCGGCGAGGAAATAGAGATAAACCCGGAAGAGTACACGGGCAACACCATTTGCCCCAAGTGTAGCAGTAACAATTTTAAGGCGGCGAGCCGTAGCGGATGTTTCTTTGAAATGATGCGATTACTTGAAGAAACAGAGAGAGAGAGAACACGCCATGCCGGCCGTTATCATTGCGGAGAATGTGCGAGGGTTACGCCCATATCTGCCAGTGTTACGCCTGGAATATGAACGCCACGGGTACACGGCACATATTGAAATGTTTAATTCCAAATATTGGAACGTGCCACAGAACCGGGACCGTTACGCAGTAGTAGGGACCAGGAACAAAAAGAACCTATCATTTACATTTCCAAAAGAGCAACACGAATTTGTACCGAAATTATCGGATTACCTGGAAAAAGACGTGCCGGAAAAATATTACTTGCCGGATGAAAAAGCACAAACCATTATAGCCCAGGCAATGGAGAAATTAGAGAAAATGGGAAAGTGCCATGCGTGCATTACGCCGGACCGTATCAACAAGCGGCAGAACGGACCGAGGGCAAAGGCAGAGGACGAGCCAATGTTTACACTTACCGCCCAGGATTTACACGGCGTTATCATCCTGGAAGATAAAAAAAAGAGGAAAGCACGGGGGGGGGGGCAGCAGACAACCACAGATAATAAATGTTGCGAACACAAACCCGTCCGGTCATGGGATGAACGGAAGCGTATACTTTGCCGAGGGATTAGCCCCAACGCTTACAACCAACAAGGGCGAGGGGATAAAAGTAATGACAATAGAGAATGTCCGTTTGAAAACGGAATAATCCAAGCGCAAAAGAACGGATGCGGCACGTTTGTAGCAGTTGCACCAACTCTTCTTTCATCAGACTATAAACAACCGCCGTTAGTGATAGAAAAGCGAAAGGAACAAGACAATGGAAAGAACCAATAACCAGGGTTGCCAAATGGTGGGGATGCTTGACATAAAAGGACAAGACCAATGCCGCCGGGTGTATTCCGTGGACGGAATAGCACCAACCCTTACAACATCCGGGTGGGGGGGCAAAGGGAAGTGAAAATATTTGATACAAAGCGGTTGAGGGTGCGAAAGTTGACCCCTAAAGAATACGGAATTTTACAAGCGTTCCCTATGGACGATTGGAAACAAGTTGTTTCAGATAGCCAGGCATATAAACAATTTGGCAATGCAGTAACCACAACGGTATTTACCGCAATAGCGGAAGAGATAGCAAAAAGCATTTATGCAGCAGAAGAAAGCGAGGAACAAAACATGGAAGCAGAAAACAAGAATTTTACCGGGATGAATGAACCGGAAGAGAAGCCAACGGCGGAAAGCGTTTTGACGGTAGCAGAAGCCCAGGCGGCAGCAAGCCAGGAAGAAACAACTAAAACTGCAATTCCGGCAGAGGAAACCATAACGCCGGACGCATTAGCCGCCGGGATGTTACATTTTCTTCTTGATAGTGGAATTGTAGCGAGTGCGTGCGTGACAGATGAAACAGAAAAGATGTTTGCAAAGCACATTAAAGAGGAATTGGACGGAATGACGATTGGGGAAGCACCAGAGATATTGAGAGATTGGGAAGCGGCACAAAACGCCGTCAATGATATGCTTTCAAAATATGCACCGGGCGGATATATGGGGAAAATCATTTATCCATTACTTACCCCATTAAAAGAGCGGTTGGAAGCCGGAGAAAGAACACCGGATTTATACAACGCCATTGTAGAAGCCACAAGGTAGGTGCGGCGTATGACATTGGCGGACATTGTGGGCGTTATGTCCGGCCCGGACCGTGTGCGGATTACAAAAGGCAGAGTGGAATTATTTGCCGGATATTTGGGTAATTTGGTACACATGGCAGAATATGAAGCACTTATGGCGGAAGAGGTCACACGGATAAAAGAAAAAGTGGACATAACCCATAAAAGGTATAAGGAATTGGGGCTAATGCAGCCGTTACACCCGGAAGAAACACCAAATTACAGTTTTTCGGATTTGCAGTTGACTATATATCGGGAAATCATATTGAAAAGTGAGGAATAAGACGTGGCAGAAATTGGAAAATTGGAAATTACCGTTTTGGATATGCCAAAAATCCAAAGGTTATTGAAGAGGTACGAGAAAATCCAAAGGCGGCGTGCCTGGAGAAATCACGCAAGGACAAAGAAAGTGAGGAATAACACATGGAAGAAAAAACAATGATGCCTATTAACAATCAGATTGAGCCGGATTTTTTAGAACACATCAAAAGCACCTTTAAGCGGTGGAGAGATTTAAACACCCAGGGCGTGACGATTGGGGCAAGGGAATTAAGTAATTTTGCCTTTACCTTAAAAGGTGCATCCATGAATAGCCATTTGGGATTTAAGTACAATTTCAACCCACGGGGAACGGATGCAGACGGAAACCCGGCAATCACATTAAAACTTTATACCAAACCGGAGCAGATGAACCCGGCAGCAGATAGGCCGGTATATGAATTTGCAGCCCCTTACATGGTTTAGGGTGCAGCAGTACAGAAAGCGAGGGAACGCAACATGATGCAGAAATTAAAAGAAGAAATCACGGCAGCAGCCAACAGAGAATTAAACCGGGCAAATGAGCAATTCCCGTTATTTACATCAAAACATGAGGGCGTGGCGGTTGCCTATGAGGAATTGGAAGAGAGCAAAGAAGCCCTTGAAGAGTTAGAAGCATCCTTTAAGTGCTTATGGGATGATGTGAGAGGGAAAGAAACGCCTCGTTATCTGAAAGAAGAGATAACACCGCTTAAAATTGCAGATTACGCAATTAACCTTGCGTGCGAAGCCGTACAGACGGCCGCTATGCTTATGAAATATGAAATGAGCCTTAACCTGGCAGCAGAAAGAGAGGGCGAATAATGGCAATATATGCAATTGATTTTGATAACACGTTGGCTATTACCCGTTTCCCGGAAATCATAGCCCCCAATAAAAAAATGGTTGCTTTTGCGAAAACGGTAAAAGCCCAGGGACACAAAATAATATTATGGACAAGCAGAGCCGGGGCAGACCTGGAAAATGCCGTGGAGTGGTGCAGATTGCAAGGGATTGTATTTGATGCCGTGAATGAGCCATTACCGGAGCAGATAAAGCGGTGGGGCAATGATACAAGAAAAATCTATGCGGATTATTACATAGACGATAAGAACATGACAATAGCCCAAGCGGAAAGCACCATGAACCAAATAAAAGAGATTATGGAAGAAATGGCAGAGTAGAAAGCGAGGGAACACAACATGGGACAGTTTAAAGATTATATGGATTTGGACGAACACCCTTTTACGGGATTAAGAAAACTATCAATGCCGTTCAAAGCAAGAATTAAAAACACCGAGTACATAAGAAAGTTTTTTGACGGAACGCCAAACTTTAGCCAGGTGGAAGATGTGACGATTGGAAAGGTTTATGAAATCCATGCGGTAAATGGCTACGGGGATGTTTCGGACTTTATTTTCACGGATGATTTGGGAAATGAAAATAGATTAGGAAGTTTCTTTTTTGAAGATGCAGAAAGCGAGGATAAATAAATGGGATTTATGGACAATTTTACATCAGATAGCCCGGTAACGGTAAAGCAGCCGGATTATTACGTAATGACAAAAGAAGCAGCCAAAGCGGAGTTAATCACAAATGCGGTCAATGCGGAAGTGCCGGGGTATTACATCCAAGCAATGATTACCGGAAAAAAGCCGGATTTTCTTAATACCCTGGATGCAGAGGAAGAGGAAACGGGATTTAGAACGGAATATGAGCAGATAACCGGGGCGGTGGTATCAATTTTTGAAGCCTGGGAGAAAGAAAACGGCGTTGAGAGTGCAGCGGACGGATTACATAGGCTTATAGATGATTTAAGCAAAAACCGGATTGAAGAATTAAGGGTAATCAGAGAAAACAGAGAAGCAGAAAACGCAATATTAAGCAAATTACTAATTCTGCCATTATGTGGGGACAAAAGCAGAGCGGAAGAAACAGAAAGCGAGGGAACACAACATGATGCAGACGGCAGCAGTACAGAAGATAAGCGAACAGAATAGCCCATATAAAGCAATGTTGGACCGGGCCTATATGATAGGCTACACGGATGCCATGAACCAGGAGAGAAGCCGCAGAAGAGCCGCCAGGGAACGCCGGGAAAGAAAAAAGTATTTTGCCATGCAGAAGTTAAACGGCGTTGCGTTGCTGATTTTCACGGCCGTAGCAATCAAGATTTTAGAGGGGGATGCAACAATAGCATTTATAACCGTTCCTTTAGGGTTATCCATGCTTTTATCCAAAGAAATGTTGGTTATCAATAAATATTATTGGAGATGTGAGGAAAAGGCGGAAAGAGGGGTGCAGTAATGAAGTTTGTTATCCAGGGATTAAAGTACGATACGGATAAAATGAAGAAAATAGCGAATGTGAAGAAATGGTATGAAACCAATAGCCCACTTGTTAAGGCAATTTACGGAAATAGAGAAGTAGGAACTACATACGATTGTGAATTGTGGAGAAGTGAAAAAGGAAATTGGCTTTTGACGCATACAGAGGACTACAACAAGAAAGTAGGACACGCCATAACAGAAGAGGAAGCAAAAAGCCTTTTAATGAGATATGCACCGGATATTTACGAAACAGAGTTTGAAGAAATACCGGAAGCATAGAAAAAGCGAACCCCTATTGCAAAGGTGGGGACCTAAAACAATAGGGGTTGGAACTCAACAAAGAGAGTATAGCACAATATATAGTGTTTGTAAATGCGGTTTTTCTATATATAGGAAGAAACCGCATTGGAAAGGTTGGTTTTACATGGTCGTAAGGATTATTACCATAATTGCAGCAGTTACGGCAACGGGATTTTTCACGCTTGCTGCTTTATGGTTCATAGGATTTTTGAAAGTCCGCCAGGCGTGGGCGTGGCTTTTTGAAGATTGGGACCGTAGATTTTAATTTTTTTTGACGGTGCAACCGGGTTTAGCCGTCCTTGTAATGGGCCTTAACATATCAACCATTATAGAAATATATGTTTTATATCTGCCTGGATAGGTGGGTTTTAGATAGATAAGTGAAAAGGTGGGGCAATGGGTAAAAGATATTATGACAATTACGATTATGAGGAAGCATACAAGGAGCAGTGCAAGAAGTTAGAGGAAGCAGAAATGGAAAGGTGGATGAAAGAGGGGTGGGTAAACTGCCTATACAGAACATCCACATACAAAAGCACCAATACAGAGAGCAACACAACATTGCTTGAAAGTATGGTGTACCCGTCCTTTAAATTCAAAGCAGATATGCCAAAGACGGAAAAGAAGAGAGAAACAAGCCCGTCACAATCAAACCTCAACGATAAGAACGCAAGACGGTATTTAATCCGTTTAGCCAATATCAATTTTGGAAAAGGGGATATATGGGCTACGTTTGGTTGGAATAATGGGTTATTGCCGGAAACCTACGAGGATGCAAAAAAAGATGTGGTTAATTTCATACGCCGCATAAACCGCAAGCGTAAAAAGTTAGGGTTAGAAAATGCAAAGTATATTTACATAATCGCATTTGAGGAATACACACGCCCACATTTTCATTTACTCATATCCGGCGGAATAGACCGTGACGAGTTAGAAAGAATGTGGGGAAAGTGCGATAGACCAAACACCAGGAACATAAGCCCGGACGAGAATTTTTTATTAACCGGACTTGCTACATACATAACACAGAACCCACACGGAACAAAGCGTTGGTGTCCGTCCAAGAATTTGAAAAAACCGGATGAACCAAAACGCAGTTACTCAAAATTCAGAAAAGCAAAGGTGGAGAAAATGGCCTTTGATAGTAGCGTGTTACAAGCAGAAATGGAAAAGGCATATCCGGGCTTTACGTTCCTGGATGCAGAGGTAAAGCACAACGGAGTAAACGCAGCCTTTTACATATACGCCCGTATGGTTAAAAAGGGCGAGAAGCCGAAAGGCAAGCCACAAAAAAGAAAGCGAGGGAACAAAGCATGAAAATTATTTGCACACTAAACCTAAAGGGCGGATGTGCCAAGACCACAACGGCGGTCAGTATGGCGGAATTATTAGCAACCGGGTTTAAATCAAAGCGTGGAGCAGTTGAGCCGGGAAAAGTCCTTTTGTTCGACAATGACAAGCAAGGAAACGCAAGCCGCTTATTTAATCAATACCTGGGGGACACAGAAGCCCCGGCGGCAGCAGTATTAAAAAGAGCCACATTCCGGGGAAACACAATAAGACACACGAAAATTGAGAATTTGGACATTGTACCATGCAATTATTTTATGGAGTTGGCGGAATTGGAGATTAAGGCGGACACGGAAACGCCACAACATGACAGATACCGCCGGGCATTTGAAGAATTAAAAAATACGCCGCCATTTGGAAATTATGATTACTGCATCATAGACAACGCCCCGGATTTAGGCATGAATGTAATAAACGCCCTTGTGGCAGCGGATGAAATTGTTATACCCGTGAATTTAGATTGCTATTCCCTGGACGGATTGGAAGAATTGGTGGACCAGGTAAACAATGTTAGGCAGTTGAACCGCAAAGCCCACATTGCCGGGGTGCTTATTACGGACTATGAGAAATCAGACACAAGCGAAGCGGCGGAAACATGGTTGAGAGAAAAAAGCGGATTGCCCGTATTTAATACAATCATACGCCATTCCAAGAAAGTAAAAGACAGTACATTTTACCACAAAACGCCAATAGCCTATTGCGTGAGAAGCGGAGCGGCACAAGGATATAAAAATTTCATCCTGGAATACATGAATAAACCACACATGGTAGCAGAGCAGAAAGAGAGGGGATAACATGGGCTTTAATATTATGGACCTTATGAACGGAGCAACCAGGGCAGCAGTTGAGGGCGTAGACAACTACGAAGCAATAACCCTTAACCTGGACGAAATCAAAGTTACGAAGCACAACCGTTATAGCATGGACGATTTGGAAGAATTGGCAACATCAATTCTTATGGACGGATTGCAAGAGCCGTTAATCATTGGCCGGGTAAATGGGGAGTATCTTCTTTCCGGTGGACATAGACGGCGTGAAGCCCTTGTTATTTTGCAGAACGAGGGACACACGGAGATTACGCAGAACATCCCGTGCCGCTTTAAGGACATGACGGAAACGCAATTTAGATTATCCTTGCTAATCGGCAATACCTTTAACCGAAAAATGACCGATTACGATTTGATGAACCAGGCGGCAGATTGGAAAGAGGTATTGACCCAGGCGAGAAAGGAAAAATTGTTAGTTCTGGAAGAGGGAAAAAGGGTTAGGGATTATGTGGCGGCAGTCCTGGGGGAAAAACCAACCAAGATTGCACAGTTGGAAGCAATTAACAACAATGCCACGGAAGAGGTAAAAGAGCAGTTTGAAAAAGGCAATATGAAAATTACAAGTGCCTATGAAACAAGCAGATTATCCGAGGATGCACAAAAAGAGGTTGCGGCAGCAGTTGAAGCCGGGGCGGATATAAAGAGCGAAGAGATAAAACAGATGTCCGAGGAGAAGAAAAAGAAGCGTAAGACCGCCGAGGACATAGCCAAGGAACAAAATGTGTCAGATACCGACACATCCGAGGAAGAAAAGGCAAATGCCAAGAAATTACACGCCGTAAAAATGCTTGAAAAATATTATATCTATCTTTCCGAAGAGGAAACGGGCATTTTGGAACGGATGTTGGAAGATTGCAAACGCCGTAAACGTGAATATGCCTTAGAGGAAGATTAAACGGGTATGGGGAAAATTATATTATTCCCCACGCACCCGGATTATTGCAAAAGGTGTATTTATTCCAGGGACAACGGAACGTGTGCAAGCGAGAAATACAACGAAAATCAATACAAGGTAAATTGCGTGTGGCATTACTGCAAATACCGGAAAGAAAAGGCGGAATATGAAACATGAGTATGCAGAACATGAAGAGAAGCGAAACAACGGAGCAAATAGCCCTTTTCAATTGGGCGAAGCGGACAGAAAGCATATTGCCGGAATTGGCGTTGATGTACCATGTGCCAAACGAGGGCAAAAGGAGCAATGGCGGAATATTAAAGGCGGCCGGACTTAAAAGCGGCGTGCCGGATATATGCCTACCCGTTGCAAATAACGGCTTTCACGGGTTGTATATCGAATTGAAGTTTGGAAAGAATAAGGCAACCAAAGCCCAGGAAGAGTATATGGCAATGCTTAATGCACAAGGTTATAAAACGGCGGTGTGCTATGGGGCAGAGGAAGCCGGGGAAGAAATATTGTCATATCTCACAGAACCGGGACGGATGCCAAAGAAAGCGTGCGTAAATGCACCGTGGATTAACGGAAAGTGTGACGGTATCAATTTACCGTCACGAATGTTTAGCCGGGAAGAGTGCAGAGGGTGCAAGAATTTTAATCCAGGAAGAGAAGAGAGAATAATAAACGAGATTTTAAACGAACACCCGGAAAAGAGAGAAATAAAGCAAGCAATTATAAATCTTTCATGCGGTCAGACGGGAAATAAAAAGATTGAGAGCATGGAAGATACATTGGAGATTATCAACGCCACATTGGGCGGAATGGTAAAAGGCAATGAATTGACCGTGGAGCAGTCGGCAGCAGTATTAACGGTTGCTATGAAAGCCTACGAAGTAGGAAAGAAAGCGAGGATGAAAGTATGAGTGCAAAAGCAGATAAAACGGGTTCATGTTCCTTTTGTGGACAGACCAAAATAATACAGGTCCCGGAAGAGTGGGAGCAAGGGCAGATTAACGAAGCGGTAACGTGTGAGTGCGAATGTGAGCAAGCACAAGCATACGCCAAAGCAAAAGAGAGAAAGGACAAGGCAAAGAAAAGAGTAAATGAATTATTCGGCAGCGGTGCAGAAAAGCCCGTTGCGGAAGATGTGGTTAATCTTTTAATTGCAACCGTTGATGCAATCGAGGATAAGCACATGAAAGGGATTACCGTTGATGTGGGGCATGGCGTAAAAGCAAAGGTTTCTAAAATGGCGAAAGAAAGTATTAAGGTTGAACGGTCGGAGAATAAAAAGACCACATACGAAGAATAGCGGATTGGGGGGGCAGTATTGCAAAGAATTGATGATGATATTAAAGCCACAGTAAAAAAGATTATCCAGGGCAACGAGAAACGCAAACGCCGGATGCTTAACGGGAACGCATCAGCATTTGACCGTATGGCATATAGCGTGATAAATGAAGCCCTTAATAATTCATGCCACAACATAGATAGCGAAGCGGCACGGGAGCAGATGCAGAAACAAATATATAAAAGCGTGGTTCATTGTACGCCGTATGAAAGTATTTATGATGTGATGTGTGGCCGCCGTCAATTCTACGATTACCGCAATGAATTTATAACCGCAGTTGCCGAGGGGCTAGGAATGTTGCCAGGCAGCAGGACTAAAAGGAATACCGGATGCAGCAGTACAACGGGGACATAATAGCAAGGCAAAAGAATTTATAATTGGGTTATGGGGTAGCAATACACATAACCCATAAACCATTTACAGAAAGGGCGGTGGGACCGTGAAAGAATATGCAAAGGGCTTTTATAAGTCCGCCGCATGGAAGAGAGCAAGGCAGCAAGTAATAACCAGGAGCAACGGATTGTGCGAACGGTGCAAGGCGAGAGGAATATATAAGCCAGGTTACATTGTACATCACAAAGAATATATTACGCCGGGCAATATCAGCAATCCAAACATCACATTGAACCTGGACAACCTGGAATATGTTTGTGAGGATTGCCACAACAAAGAACACAAGGCAGTACATACACCAATGCGTTATCAGTATGATGCAAACGGAAATTTATTACCGCCGAAAGAAAATAATAAATCAGACCACACCCCCGGTGTGCAGAATTTGACACCGGGTAAAAGAACCGAGGGAGTTACCTCAAAAAAACTCCGCAAGGTCGCACGCATATGAGGGGGGGTATATTTATGGCAGAAAGCAAGAATGATTTAACAGAAAATAAGAAAAAAAGACCGAACAAATTAACAAATGCGAGGATTAAAAAAGAGATAGAGTTTTTAGAAAAAATGTTCGTTGGGGTTGATGATGAAAACAAGAAAACCCTTATAAATTCACTGATTGAGGAAGCGGCGTTTTTAAAAGTGGCTTGTTTCCAGGCGAAAGAAGAATTGAAAAAAGAGGGCCTTACAACGGAAACCGTGAATGCATCACAGAAATTTGTAAAAGCCCACCCCTCAACCCAAATTTACGAGAAATATTCACGCCAATATACCGCAATTATCCACTCACTCATTGAGTATTTACCGCCAAAAGAAAAAGAAAAAGTGGACCGTTTGGCGGCGTTACGGGATGAATAGTTAATGGATAATTGGATTTTTAAATACCATGAAGCAATCCAAAAAAAAGAAGTAATTGTGGGTGTATGGGTGCGGTTGTGTTTTGAAATTTTGACAACCGGGCTATTAAATGGCGAGTGGGAATTTAACGAGAAAAAAGCGAACAAGGCTATAAAATTCATAGAAAATTTTTGCCACCATTCAGAGGGACGGAGTGACCTTTTACACCTGGAATTGTGGCAAAAGGCTATTGTGTCCGCCATATTTGGCATTATGGACAAAACAACCGGGTATAGGCAGTTTAGAGAGGTTTTTATAATTGTTGCCCGTAAGAACGGTAAAACACTTTTTGCCGCAGCAATAGCCGCATACATGACATACGTAGACGGGGAATATGGGGCAAAGGTTTATTTCCTTGCACCGAAGTTAGACCAGGCGGATTTGGTGTATGATGCCTTTTATCAGATTGTGCAATCAGATGATGAATTAGACAGTATCACAAAAAAACGCCGGAGTGATATTTACATAAAGGCTTTCAATACAAGCGTAAAAAAGATTGCTTTCAACTCTAAGAAATCGGACGGTTTCAACCCTCAATTGGTAGTCAATGACGAAATGGAAGCGTGGCCGGGAGACCAGGGATTGAAGCAATACGAGGTTATGACTTCCGCCCTGGGAGCGAGAAAGCAGCCGTTAATAATATCCATTGCAACCGCCGGATATGTGAATGACGGAATTTTTGATGAATTATTTAAAAGGGCAACGGCATTTCTAAAGGGCAATAGCAGAGAAAAACGGCTTTTGCCTTTTATTTACATGATAGACGATATAGAGAAATGGGATAGCATAGAGGAATTAAAGAAGAGCAACCCAAATTTGGGCGTGTCCGTATCGGTGGAATACTATTTGGAGCAAATAGAGATTGCAAGAAATTCAATCTCGAAAAAGGTTGAGTTTATGACAAAGTTTTGTAACATCAAACAAAATTCAGCCGTGGCATGGTTGGATTATTGGGATGTTATGAAATGCGTACACGAAGAAAAGCCATTATCCCTGGAAGATTTTAAAGGATGCTATTGTGTGGGCGGTATCGACCTATCAAGAACCACGGATTTAACCGCAGCAAGCATTGTAATAAACCGGGACGGAATAAACCATATATTCACACGGTTTTATATGCCACAAAAGCGGTATGAAGTGGCAATTAACGAGGACAACACGCCGTACAACATATATAGGGACCGGGGTTTTTTGTTCATATCCGGGGAAAACCAGGTGGACTATAAGGATGTTTACAATTGGTTTATCGAACTTGTGAAAGTGTATAAAATCAAACCGCTAAAAATCGGCTATGATAGGTATTCGGCAAATTACCTTGTGGAAGATTTGAAAACCGCCGGGTTTCACACGGATGATGTATACCAGGGAACGAACCTCACACCCGTATTACATGAGTTTGAGGGGAATTTAAAAGACGGGCTTTTTGATTTTGGGGACAATTCCATGTTGGCGGCACATTTCCTTAACGTGGCGGTGGATATTAACCTAAACGATAGCAGAATGAAACCCGTAAAAATTGAAAAGCGTATGAGGATAGACGGGGCTATGAGTGTGTTTGATGCCCTCACAATGGTTTCCAAGTACCACAATGAGATAGGCAAGAAATTATTGAATATAAGCAAAGAAACCGCATAGATGCAAGGGAAAATGCATTGCGGCAGCAGTATTAAAGTGGGTCAGAATTTCAACACGAAACATTATAGAATGTTGGTGTGGGAAAACTGGCCCTATTTTTGAAGAAAGGGGGAGAAGAAAACGGGAATTATCGCAAATGTATTAAATTCATTCCGGGCAAAGTACAGACCCCTACTATTGAGCCGTGGAGAGTATGAGCCAACGGGAACATTACGGGATAATGACATTGTGGGAGCAATTGCGGATGCAATCGGAAAGAATGTTGGCAAGTTGAAACCCCAGGTAATCCGTAAGGATGAAAAAGGCATGGTAATTAAAAATGATTACATTGCAAGGCTTTTATCTTTACGCCCATGCCCGGAAATGTCAACCTATGATTTTTTATACCGTATTGCCGTTGATTTGGTTTATACATCCAATTCCTTTTCCGTGATTTTTTGGAACAAGGATTTTACCAGGGTTGAGAGCATCCAACCGATTACCACAACATCATATAGGATTTTTGAGGATGATAAAAATAACATCCTTTTCCGCTTCCGTTGGGATTATGACGGAAAAACGTACACCGTGCCATACCAAAATGTAATCCATGTTAAGGCGAGATATAATAAACGCCGTTTCCTGGGAACAACGCCGGATATGGAGTTAAAAAGAAGCCTGGACCTCATAGAAACATCCGGGGAAACCATAAAGAACATTGTAAACCGTTCAAATTCTTTAGCCGGGTATTTGAAATATAACAATATCGCAGATGATGAAGAATTGAAAGAAATAGCCCGGAATTTCCAGGATGCCTATATGAACAAGGACAACGCCGGGGGAATTGCCGCAATTGATAACACGGTGGAGTTTAAAGAAATCTCACAGAGAACGCCGAGCATACCGACAAACCAAATTACATTCTTACGGGATAACATATATCGTTATTACGGCGTGAATGACAAAATATTGACTTCCACGCTAAACGATACCGAGTTTATTTCATTTTACGAGAATGTAATTGAACCTATCAGCGTGCAATTGTCCTATGAGTTTACATTTAAACTCTTAACGCCCCGTGAAATTGGTTACGGAAACCGCATTGATTTTGTGGCAAACCTTTTACAGTATGCCACATTGCAGACAAGGGAAACCATAGGCGGCGGAATGTTTGACCGTGGAGCGTTGACAATTAACGAATACAGAGAACTTATGTATTACGGCCCGGTAGAGGACGGGGACCAAAGGTTGGTATCTCTAAACTATGTCAAGGTTGGGGACCAATCATTGTACCAGGTAGGGCAGCAGAACGAGCCGCCGGATGATACCGGAGCAAATGACAGAGAAAAACGGGCAATGCAAGCGGCCGCCCGTGCCTATATGCAGATTATGAAAGGGGGTTAATGGAAATGCCACAGATAAAACAGTTTATTGCGTGCAAAAATGCCAAGACCGCAACCGTAAAGCCGTTTTGTGAGATTAAAAACATCACAGATACAACGGCGGACCTTTATTTTTACGGGGATATTGTTTCGGATTGGTGGGGAGCATGGCAAGACGAGGACCAATACCCGGATGCAATCAAAAATTTCCTTGCAGAAGCAAACGGCAGAGATTTAAACATTTACATCAATAGCGGCGGCGGTTCGGTATTTGCCGGAATTGCTATTTACAATATGCTTAAACGCTACCAGGGAAAGAAACATTGTTTTGTGGATGCCCTGGCCGGTTCGATAGCATCACTTTTTCCGTTTGTGGATAGTGACAAACCAACAATTCCAAAGAACGCCTATTTGATGATACATAAGCCGTGGTGCGATTGCGAGGGCAACGCTAACGAATTACGCAAAATGGCGGACACATTGGAAGCCATAGAAGCCGGAATTTGGAGCATCTACGAGGAACATTTAGCAGAGGGCGTAACAATCGAGCAGATAAAAGAGTTAATGGAAGCGGAAACATGGTTGAGCGGCGAGGAAGCCGCAAAATACTTTAACGTGTCGGTGGGAGAAGAAAATACCGCCGTTGCAGCAGTCCAGGACTACACGAAATTATATTGCAAGAACACGCCGGAAGCATTAGCCGGGGGAAATCCGCCGGACGATACCAAGGACCAGGCAGTAGCCAAAGAAAAAGAAATCAGAAGCAAAATTGCAGCATTAACAATTCAACACATGGAGTAAGAAAGAGAGGAAAGTAGCATGAACAGAGAACAGTTAATGAAAATGAGCAAGAAAGAGTTAAAAGCACGCCTTGTTACCGTGGGTAAAGAAGCCCAGGACAAGAGCGGCGAGGAATTAACCTCCCTCATGGACGAAGCAAGGACCATTGGGGAAATCCTGGACGAGATTAAAGCCCGTGAGGAACTTGCAAAGGCAGCCCAGGCAGCAGCCGGAGAGGGCGAAGGACCGGACGGAAACGCCGGAGAGGGTGCAGAGGTCAAAGACCAGGCAAGAGCAAAGAGCGGTAAGGCATTAAAAGCCGGAGCAAAGACCACATACAACGCAAAGAAGATTGCTAAACCTATGGCGGCACTTTCCACCACAACGGGCGTTGTTATGCCACACCATACAAGCCCGGACATTACACCGACATTTAACAACGTATCATCCCTTATTGACCGTGTTACAACTATTCCGCTTGTAGGCGGCGAAACATATAGCCGTCCTTATGTGAAGTCATACGGGGACGGGGCCGGAAGCACCGCAGAGGGAGCAGATTACAACACATCTGAACCGGAATTTGGTTACGCAGAGATTGCAAGAGAGAAAATCACAGCATACGCCGAAGAGCCGGAAGAAATGCAGAAATTAACGGATGCAGATTATGACGGCGTTATTGAAGATAGCATTACAAGAGCAATCCGCCGTTACGCATCTCGTCAGATTTTGGTAGGGGACGGCACAAGCGGAAAATTCAAGGGAATTTTCTATAATCCGGCAAGCGAAAGTGATGATATTATTGACCGCAACACGGACATTACAACCATTACCGCCGTTGCAGATGATACCCTGGACGAGATTATTTATTCCTACGGTGGGGATGAAGAGGTAGAGGATGTAGCCGTGTTAATCCTTAGTAAGAAAGACTTAAAGAAGTTTGCCAAGTTAAGAGATAAACAGGGCAGAAAGGTTTATACAATCGTAAACCATGGCAATACCGGAACAATTGACGAAGTGCCTTATATCATCAACTCCGCTTGTGCAGAAATTGGCGGAACAAAAGATGCTTATTGTATGGCTTACGGTCCGTTATCAAATTACGAGGTTGCCGTATTCTCTGATATTGAAACGGCAAAATCTACGGATTACAAGTTTAAGTCCGGCCAGATTTGCTACAAGGGTTGCGTATTCATGGGCGGAAATGTCGTTGCAAGAAACGGATTTATCCGTGTAAAGAACCCGGCAGCGTAAGAGAAAGGCGGCTAAAGCATGACAAAGGAACAATTGATTGCGAAAGCCAAATTGAGAATTAGAAAAACATCAAGTGATATGTTGGATGAAGATGTGGGGCAGCTTGTAGAAGTTGCCCTTGCAGACTTAAAACGTATCGGTGTGCATAGTTCCTATTTGGATGAAGCAGACATAAAAGACCCCTTAATCATTGAAGCCGTTTTGTTATATTGTCACGCTAATTTTGGAAGCCCGGATAATCAGACACAGTTACTTGCATCCTATAATGCAATGTGTACCAAGATAAAAGGCGGTGGGTATCATAGAGAAGTCAATAAAACTATTGATTAAAAAGAACCAAACAGAATACCAGGAAACGGAAGTAATAGCATCAATTAACCCGGTGGGGCGTGACGAGTTCGCAGCCGCCGGGCAATTGGGTTATAAAGCAACATCACAATTGGAAGTTTGGGACTTTGAATATGACGGGCAAACGGAAGTTTCCATAGACGGAAAGCGTTATGCAGTATATAGAACCTACGGACCGAAGAGCAACGGAAAAACAGAGTTGTATATTGCGGAAAGGGTGGGGAAAGGTTGAAAGTTTCACTTGATAGCCTGGACGAAGAAATAAAAAAAGAATTGGAAAATTTCAATGCGGAAGTGATAAACGCAGCAAATGACAGTTTCCAGGAAACGGCAAAAGAAGCCGCAGAAATGTTAAAAAAAGGCGGACCGTACCAGGAAAGAACCGGAGCATACACAAAAGATTGGGCGGTTGACAAGCGAGGAAGCCGGACAAGTGTAGTTACCGGGTTAAATGGATATAGCGTTTATAACAAGAAGCATTACCAATTAACCCACCTTTTGGAAAACGGACACCAAAGCAGAAAAGGGGGCCGTGTAAAGGCATTTAGCCACATTGCCCCGGTCAATGAACAATTGGGCGAAATGGTAACCGGAAAGATTGAAAGCAAATTAAGGGGGTAAAAATGGCAACGGCAGCAGTATTAACAGAGAGGGCGGAAAGTCTGGGACTACCCATAACAAAAAACGCCTTTGAGGGGACTTTAGAAAACCCCGTGCCGCCATTACCTTACATGGTTTACCTTTTGCCACGGGAAGCAACCGCCGGGGCGGATAGTAGACCAAATAATCTAATGGCGGATGATTGGCAATTGGAACTTTACACCGTTGCAGATGATGAAGCGGCGGAAGAAATCAGAACACGGATTGAAAACGAGGTTTTACATGATGTGGACTATGTTAAATTTGTGGCTTATGTGGATAGTGAGGAATGTTTTCAAACGGCCTACGAAGTCACGGGATTATTGAGGAAAGCGAGGAAATAAGAATGGACAAAGAAAGCATTGTTTTAGGTAGCGGAGATTTGTATTGTACAGACTTCCAGGGAACAAACGAAGCAATCCCGGATGATGCGGCGATTGAAACAGAAGATAACCGCCTGGGGCATATTAAGGGCGGTGCGGAAATTGAGTATGCACCGGAGTTTTACGAAGCAAAAGACGATATGGGTAAAGTTTCCAAAGTAATTATTACGGAAGAGGAAGCCACCCTTAAAAGCGGAATTATGACATGGTGCGGAACAACGCTTGAAAAGTTATGTCAGACCGCAAGAGTGACAGAAGATAAGGCAAAGGGAATTAGAACGGTCAAAATTGGCGGTATCGGAAACGCAACGGGTAAGAAATACCTTTTGCGATTTGTCCATAAAGATACCAAGGACGGAAATATCCGTGTAACGATTGTTGGTAATAACCAGGCCGGTTTTACGATTGCCTTTGCAAAGGATAGCGAAACCGTTATTGATGCAGAATTTAAAGCACAGCCTATGGACAAAGAGGGTACTTTAATCCTTTACACAGAGGATATTGACAAAACAGAGTAGCCAAAACACGGGCCAACGATAAGAACGGGCGGCCGGTTGAAAAATCGAGCCGCCTTATTGCATGAAAGAGAGGAACACAACATGGCAGTAAAAGAATTTAACATGAACAAAATTAAACGTACCTTTTGGCCGTTTACTCTGAAAGATAAAAAGGATGAAAACGGAAATGTGGTTGAAAAGGGCAAAAAAATTATTGTCCGTATGCCGCAAAAGGGCGTTTTTGAAGCAATAAAGGATGTGGAAGCCAACGGAACGGGCGAGGATGCCGATACATCAACCATTTATAACCTTGTGGCAGCAGTATTAAACAACAATATGGGAAATGTGAAAGTTTCAGCCGAAGAGGTAGAGAGTTACGACATTGAAGAGTGTACGGCAATCCTTAACGCATACATGGAGTTTGTGGATGAATTAAAAGCAAACCCAAACTAAAAATGCCCTATTATCCACGCCAGGATAAAAAGGGCGAAATCCCGTATACAATCCTTACACGCCCGGAAAAATTGGTTATGGACTATTGCCATATCAATATTTACGAAGTCCAGGAAATGGAAATAGATATTTACCTTTTCTTCTTACGGGAAGCAATGATTTTTGAAAATTCACAGACCGAAGAGGGACGGAAATATTTAAAAGATTGCTTCCGTATGGAGCAGACAAAACCGGACCGTGAGGGATTAAGAGAAAGATTTGGAAAGAAAGGGGGAAAATCAAGTGGCTAACAACATTAAGGGTATTACTATTGAGATTGGCGGAGATACAACCAAGTTGCAAAATGCCTTAAAGGGTGTAAACGGGGACCTCAAAAGTACCAAGAATGAGTTAAAAGAGGTTGAAAAGGGCTTGAAATTAGACCCCAAGAATACCGAACTTTTAGCACAGAAACAACAGTTGCTTACAAAGGCAGTAGGCGAAACCAAAGATAAATTAGATGTATTAAAAACGGCAGAAGCCCAGGTGGAGCAGCAGTTTAAAAACGGCGAAGCATCCGAGGAGCAGTACCGGGCAATCAAACGTGAAGTAATCGCAACGGAAGCAGAACTTAAAAACCTGGAAGAGCAAGCAAAGGCGAGTAATTCAACGCTTGCAAAGGTGGGGGATGCTTTTGGAACGGTAGGGGATAAGGCAACCAAAGCCGGGGAAAAGATGATGCCCGTAACGGCCGGAATAACCGCATTAGGAGCAGCCGGGGTTGCTGCATCTATGGAATTAGATAACGGCTATGACACCATTATTACCAAGACGGGAGCAACCGGGGAAGCCCTGGAAAGCCTTACGACAGTAGCGGACAATGTATTTTCAGATATGCCAACTACAATGGATGATGTGGGCGTAGCGGTTGGAGAAGTAAATACAAGGTTCGGGGCAACCGGGACAGAGTTAGAAAATCTTTCAAAAGAATTTATTAAATTTGCAAACATCAACGGAACGGATTTAAACACGGCTATTGATAGCGTGGACAGTATTATGACAAAATTCGGCGTTGATGCTTCACAGACAAAAAATGTGTTGGGGCTTATGACAAAAGCGGGCCAGGACACGGGTATTTCAATGGAAACATTGGAAACCGCACTTACAACCAACGGTGCAAGCCTTAAAGAAATGGGGCTTGATTTAACATCATCCGTTAATTTGCTTGCACAAATGGAAGCAAGCGGCGTTGATGTTTCAACCGCACTTGCCGGAATGAAAAAAGCGGTTCAGAACGCAACGGCAGACGGCAAGAGTGCAGACGAAGCATTGACCGAAACAATAGATAGCATTAAAAACGCAAAGACAGAAACGGAAGCCTTAACCATTGCATCCGACCTTTTCGGAAAGAAAGGTGCGGCGGAAATGACCCAGGCAATCCGTGAGGGGCGCTTATCCGTAGACGATTTAAGCGGTGCTTTATCAGACTATGGGGATGTGGTAAGTGACACATTTGAAACCACATTAGACCCGTGGGATGATGCAGCCGTAGCAATGAACAATTTGAAACTTGCCGGGGCAGACCTGGGAAGTTCCATTTTAACCACATTGCAGCCAACAATTGATAAGGTTGTGAACAAGGTAAAAGAGTTTACAACATGGTTTAAAAACCTGGACGACAACACAAAACAGATGATTGTAAAAATCGGAATGATTGTTGCGGCTATCGGCCCGGCTTTAATCATATTTGGGAAAATGTCAACGGGAATATCCGGGGTAATAAAAACCGTAACGGGATTAACAAGCAAAATAGGCGGAATGAGTGGTGTTTTATCAGCACTCACGGGACCGGTTGGAATAGTGATTGCTATTATAGCGGCACTTGCCGCCGGGTTCATTGCTTTATATAAAACGAATGATGAATTTAAAGAGAAAGTGGACGGGACCATAGGAAAGGTAAAGGATGCCTTTTCGCAGATGTGGACAACCATACAACCGCTTTTGGAGAGCCTAAAGCAAGCGTTTATTAACCTCATGGCTGCATTAAAACCCGTATTTGAATTTGTTCTTACATACATAGCAAGTATTGTAAATGGGGTTATCAATGCAGCAGCACCGATAATTGCAGCAATCCAAAATGTGATTGATTTTGTTACCAATATCATAAATGCCATTATAGCGTTATTACATGGAGATTTTGACGGTTTCTTTTCGTATCTGCAAGGTGCGTTTAATAGTGCAATATCGTTTGTAAAAAACATCATCCAGGCGGTTATAAATTTCATAATCGGATTTTTAGAGGGGTTCGGCGTAAATGTAAAAACATTATTTACCAATATTTGGAATAGCATTGTTGCCGTATTCCAGGGCGTGGGTCAGTGGTTCAGTGACCGATTTACGGAAGCATGGAACGCAATAACCACAATTTTTTCTGCAATCGGTTCATGGTTCGCCGCCAGGTGGAACGACATAAAAACCGCCCTTGCGACCGTGGCAACGTGGTTTCTTACCATGTTTACAAATGCCTATACGAATGTAACAAACGTATTCGCTACAATCGGTTCATGGTTCGCCGCAAGGTGGAACGATATAAAAACCGCCCTTGCAGCAGTAGCCACATGGTTTTTAACTATGTTCACAAACGCATACACCAACGTAACAAATGTATTTGCTGCAATTGGTTCATGGTTTGGGGCAAGGTGGACGGAGATAAAAACCGCCCTTGCATCCGTTCCAACATGGTTTAAAACACAGTTTGATAACGCATGGACGAACATAAAAAACGCATTTGCCAATGTAACTTCCTTTTTCTCTGATTTATGGGAGAAAATCAAGGGTTGTTTCGTAAATGTCGGTACGGCAATTGGTAGTGCGGTAAGTGATGCTTTTAAATCGGCAATCAACAGTTGCCTATCAACCATAGAGGGCGTTGTAAATAAGTTTATCGGTATGATTAACGGGGTAATTGGAATTATCAATGAGATACCGGGCGTTTCACTTTCAAAAATTGATACGCTTTCACTTCCGAGACTTGCAAAGGGCGGTGTATTAAGAGAGGGTACGGCAATGGTAGCAGAAGCCGGGCCGGAACTTTTAAGCATGGTAAACGGAAAAGCGGTTGTAACACCGCTTACGGGTTCAGCCGTAAACACGGCAGCAGACAACCTAAAGGGTAATAATGGCGGTTTCCACCAGGAAATCAATATTACAAGCCCTAAAGCCCTATCCCCTTATGAAGTGGCAAGACAAACGAGAATACAGACCCGTGCAATGGCTATTGCAATGCAGAGGGGGTAAATTATGGCAGATATTACAATTACTTGTACAAATGATAAAAATGTTTCTATTACCTTTAGGTGGGATTGGGATAAAAGCCCATTCCACCTATTGGATGTAGAGGGAATTTATGGTTACAGTTGCAAGGTTACAACATCAGAAAATACTACCACGGACGGCAGCACATACCAGGGAAGCACGGCAGAGGAAAGAAACATTGTAATTACAACAGAGATTGACGGGGATTACAAAAAGAACCGGGAATTATTATACAGAGTATTCCAAAAGGGCAGAACCGGAACGCTTGAATATAGCGAGGACGGGGATGTAAAAACTATCAATTACAAAGTAGAAAATGTATTGCCGGGAGCAATAACGGGCGTTGTGAGGGATTATACAATTAGTCTTAAATGTCCAGACCCATACTTTAAGGACCTGTCAGATGTGGAAGTGGTAATGGCAAGTTGGGTATCAGATTGGTACTTTGAAAACGGGTTTGATATTAACGGCGTGGAATTTGGACACCGGGAAGCCGAGTTGGTAAAAGAAATTGAGAATGACAACGGAGCGGACAATATCGGAATTACCGCAATATTCAAAGCAGACGGCATTGTAAAAAATCCGGCCATTTACCATTCAGAGAGTGGGAAATATACAAAGGTTGGTTATACCGGAAATGATTTTGAATTACAAAGCGGTCAATATGTGGTTATTTTCACACATACCGGAAAGAAAAATATGTATCTTTTGGACGGTGTGAGCCAGGCGGAAATTGAGGAACACAAGGACCGTTACGGAATGATTGATTGGGACACGGTTGTTTCCATATACGGGACAATCATAAACCAATATTATGACGAGGACGGGGAGTATATACAGTTGCAGGACGGCACAAACACCATTACATACAACGCAGAAAGCGGCATTAACTATTTATCCGTGTCAGTATATTACCGCATTTCATATTTGGGGGTGTAAGAGCATGGAAATTATTGTATATGACCGCAATTTGTACCGCCTGGGGACGATTGAAAACCATACATCCTTACAATGGCATAGAAAATATTACGAGTGTGGCACGTTTGAGTTACACGCCCCGGCAACAGAGGACAACATAAGGCTTTTGCAGCCGGGTAATGTAATAAGGCCAAAAGGAAAGGATGAAGCCGCCGTTATCCGTGGGGACCAGACGGAAGAGGAAAGCACCCTTGTAAATGAGATTGTGCGAAACGGCTATTTTCTGCCTATATATTTCAATGACAGATTGACCGGCCCCATGTTCACATTCAACGGAACGTGTGAAGATGCCATGCGCTTTATGATTAACCGTATGGCAGCAGTACCGTTATTGGAAGTAGCCCCAGGAATAGGGGATGCAACCAAAATAACATTCCAGGCAACCTATAAGAATGTTTTAACCTATCTTTCCAAGATTGCCCGGTATTGTGAATTGGGCTTTAGGGTAGTGCCGGACTTTAAGGGTAAGAAAATGACCTTTGAAACATACAAAGGCATAGACAGAACCACGAAGCAAGGCACAAAGCCCCGTGTAATCTTTTCAGAGAGTTACAACAACCTAAACCGTGCAAAACATACCTATTCAGACGAAACCGCCAAAACAAAGATTGTTGTAGGTGGGGCCGGGGACGGTGCGGACCGTATTTATGTAACGGTTGGCGGCGGAACGGGGTTTGATTTACGGGAAGAGTTTTTGGATGCCAAAGACATAAACAAAGATGATTTTTCAACCAATGCGGAATACCTGGAAGCGTTACGCATCCGGGGGGAGCAGTACAGAGCGGAAAACGCCGTGATTGAGAACATAGAAGCCGAAGTGGAAGCCGAGGTTAATTTTATCTATGGCACGGATTACGATTTAGGGGACATTGTGACAGTAGAAAAGGCGAAATGGAACAAAGTATTAAATTTACGTATTACGGAACTTTGCGAGGTTTACGAATACGGCGGAATGTATGTTGTTCCTACTTTTGGGGATGCCCTACCCACAACAATAAATTGGGACAATTAGGAAAGGAGAGGAAAAGCAAATGGCAGTAAGAGGATTTTTTTACAATTCCGTAAATAAAGACCGATTATACAACGGCCAGGATATGAACGAGGATAAAGCCCCGTTCTATAAAGAGGGCGTGGCGTATGGACATTTGCAAGTGACCGCAGACGGGGAAAGTATGGCGGTAAAGGTGGACGGCGGAAACCGTACCGGGTACGCATACATTAACTTGCACACAATCCATAATACAACCGTCCTGGAATTACCCGTGAGCGGTTCAAACGGTACATTGCCAAGAATTGACCGTGTAATATTGCGGAATGATGAAACAGAGCGAAAACCAAGCATTTTTATTTTAGAGGGGGCATATTCGAGTAATCCGCAGCCGCCGGAACTTACGAACAATGACACAATCCAGGAAAAATGTTTGGCGGAAATTTATGTGGCCGCTGGAGCGGTGGCAATATCCCAAAGTGATATTACAGACACCAGGGCAGACACGGGATTGTGCGGTTTCATTGCATCACAGTTTGAGGACTTTGATTTTTCACAGTTCACAAAGCAATTTAACGCATGGTTCGCCCTGGAAAAAAAGAGCATGGAACAAGACCATGCAAATTTCATTGAAGAATACGCCGAAATGACACAAGCATTTATGACGGACCAGGAAGCACAATGGAATAAGTGGTTTAAAGAGAAGCAAACGGAACTTTCCGGGGACATTGCCGGGAAACTGCAATTACAGATTGATGATGTAAAAGAAAAGGTTTACAACATTGCCTTTAAGGTTTACATCATTAGCACATTGGAGCAGATTACAAGCCCGGTAACGGTAAAACTCACAAACAAGACAACCGGGACCATGCAGACGGTTACAGTTACAAAAAGCCAAATGGGCTTTTATATCACAGAAGCCGGAGAATACACCGTGGAAGCGGATTTGGAAAGCGTTATGGTTACACCGAAAGCCTTTAAGGTTACAAACGATAATCTTATGACAACGCAGAATATTACATTGCGTGAGGGTTCAAACCTGGGCTATATCGGAAATTATATTGGTTCATTTATTGCACAATAAAAAGAAAGAGAGGATTAAACAATGGTAGGATTTCCAAAAGTAATTAAGACAAAGGCGGATTTAGTCAACACTTACAAACTTGTAAAGAAAGGCAGATTGAAGAAAAAAGATTGGTTGGCAGCAGTTGAGAAGTTGGAAAATCAGAATTTCATCTTTTGCCCTATCCTGGAGAAAACCGAGGATAGAAAGGGCGTTACACTTATGTTTGTAAACGAGGTTACAGAGGGGGACAAGGTAAAAGCCGGGAACGCGACCGCAACCGTTAAGACCGTGGAGCATATCGAGGTTGAAAAGGCAGCAGAAGCAGACCAGGAAGCGGCAGCAGTAGAGGGAACGGCGGCAGCAGATGCCGAAACAACCACAAATAACAATCAGACCAAGCACACAATTTTGACACTTTCAAAGGCTATTGCGGCGGATGCGGCTACAATCGGTATTCCGGCAGAAGTTACATTTTATGACCGCCTGGGAATTACAGAAGAGGAAGTGGAGCAGATGAAAGGAGAGTTAGCATAATGGGAAGATTATTTGTTTATGACGAGAATATGACGGACGAGAGGGCGAAAATCACAGTTGCTAAAATGGCCGCCGTATCGGACATTGTAGCGAGTGAAAAGGCGTTTATACAGTATTCCGCAGCCGGACAATTAACCGTGCTTGCCGGGGCAGTTATTGCGGTAGGGGATGCCATTTTTCAGACCGAGGAAACAACGCTTTCAGCTGCCAACCTGGACGGTGCAAGCAGCTTTGCACACGGCAAAGATTATTACATTTACTTATGCAACAATGGCAAGGACAGTTCAAACGAGGTTTATTTAATCTCTGAAAATTCCACATTCCCGGACGGCGTGGAATGGGACGATACAAACACCCGTAAAATTGGCGGTTTCCACTATGGCTTTGTTAGAAATGTGGATGAATACGGCAGAGAAGTAAATACAAGTGGAAGTGTGCGTGGTAGCGGTTGGGAAAGTAACGTGCATGAGGACATTGCCCCTAACTCCGTATGGACCGCCTTACACCGTCCGAAGTGCGACCCGTCCGGTATGGCATACCTGGGGAATGGTTTGTGGGCTGATATTTACCTTGCATCAGATGATGGGGCGAACGGCTTACAATCTGTATATAATGCAACGCCTATTACGGGTACAGAGGGTTTAAATTGGTATATTGCCAATGAAAAGGCTGCCCGTGTCGGAAAGCGTTTACCGGACCTTGCAGAGTGGTTAATTGCAGCAGAGGGAAGCCCCCAGGGATTAGACGGCAGCAATACAAACGGTTGGACCGCAACAACCAACACTGCAAGAACCGCCGTTGGAAAAATCAAAAATGCAATTTCTGTAAAAAACATTATGGACATTGCCGGGAACGTGTGGGAATGGATTAACGAGTTGTGTTTAGACCCAACCGCTGCATCCTGGAATTGGTACAATGTTATGTCCGGCTACGGTCAAATTTATATGCCGTCACAAACAGCCTTGCACGCCCTCGTTGGCGGCGGCCATTGGGGCAGCGGCGTGCATTGCGGTAGCCGTGCCGTCGGTTGCAGCGATTACCCGTGGTACGTGACCGCGAGCATTGGTGTGCGGTGCGTGTGTGACAGTCTGTAATCTGCCAGGGTGGGCGAAAGCCCACCCCATAGAAAAATATATAAACCGAGGATAAAAACATGGCAGAGAACAAGAAAAGCAATCAAGCGGATGCGTATATGGAGAGCATGAAAGCGTATCAAAAGACCTATGATTTTCTTTTATACCTTTATCCCATATTGTCACAGTTTCCGAAATTTGAGAAATTCGCATTGCAGAGCCAAATTAAAACGGCGGTTTTTGAAATGCTTAAATCAGTAATCAGATTTAGAAAGACCGGGACAAAGAGCCATATATATAACGCAGATGTAGAGTTGCAGTTTATCAAAACCCTCATACGGCTTTCCTACGATTTGGAATATCCGGCAATGAGCAAACACAGATACGAAGTATTGAGTAAGAAAATGACAGAATTAGGATGTATCATTGGCGGAATAATCGAAGCCGTAAAGAATGGAAATTGGAAATAATGTTGGCATTGCCAATTTTATTTTGGGGAAACTGTTAATATGCACCGGGCCAGTTCACGGAACTTTCCGAGCCTTGCACGCCCTCATTGGCGGCGGCAATTGGAACAACGGCGTGCATTGCGGTAGCCGTGCCGTCAATTGCAACAATTACCCGTGGAACGTGAACACGAACATTGGTGTGCGGTGCGTGTGTGACTTTACAATTTTATAGACATAGAAGCCCAAGCGGCCACTAGCAAAGATTTACATTTTTTAAGTAAGTCAGACGGTTTGCCCGTTCCGGTGTGATACCGGACAAACTAACAAAGCAAACCACCTTTTAGTAAAATAGAATATTTGAAAATTGGTAGGGATTAAATGAAAACAGTAAAGGGACTACATGAGAAAATGGGGACCTTTGAAAATGCCAATACTTCATTCCACCAGGCGGCCAAGTGCAAGCGGTACACGGATGAGGTATTGGCTTTTTCTATGGTTAAGGAAGAGGAACTTTTAAGAGCAACCGAGGAAATACAGAATTTAACATATAGGCAAGGGGAATATAAGATATTTAAGGTGTTTGAGCCAAAAGAACGGCTTATTATGGCGTTGCCGTTCTATGATAGAGTGGTGCAACACATGATTTGTAACGCTATTCAACCCGTATTTGAGAACGGATTTTATTACCATTCTTACGCTTGCCGGACCGGTAAGGGGATGCACGCCGCAAGTGATACATTGTATCAATGGATGTATGAAACAGAGGTTAAACAAGGGTTAAGGATGTATGCCTTTAAAGGGGACATATCAAAGTATTTTGCATCTATACCACATGACAAATTAAAGGATGAAAACCGCCGCTATATAGGGGATAAGAAAGCCCTTATGTTAATGGACGATATTATAGACCACAACGGCATATTGCCGGACGGCGTGGGAATACCCGTTGGAAACCTCACAAGTCAGTTATTTGCGAATGTGTACGGCAATAAGTTAGATAAATTTTGCAAGCACGTTTTACATATTCCGTATTTTGTGCGGTACATGGATGATTTTATTATCCTATCGGATGATTTGGAGCAGTTGAAAGAATGGGTTAAGAGAATAGAAGAATTTTTGGAAAATGAAATGCTTTTGCATATTAACCCTAAAAGCACAATCCTATACGCTGGGAATGGCATAGATTTTTGCGGATATATCCACTATGCAGACCACAAGAAAGTAAGAAAATCATCTATCAGAAAGTTAAAGCAAGATGTAAAGGCGTATGAGTTGGGCGAATTGCCGCCGGAAGAATTTAACCGGAAGTACGAAAGCAGAAAGGGACATTTAGGACACGCCGACACATACCACATTGCAAAGGCGGTTGAATACGAATTGTTGTTCTATGAATGGGAACGCCTGGAAGCAGCGGCGTAAAAGGGTCAGAATAAAAAGCCGTTCCATTATATGATTTACTTGTAAAAAACAAGGAAAGGAGCATGGAACAATGGAGAAAATGTTTAACTTTATTTCCGTGATTGGTGGATTGGTTGGCGGTTTTATCGTTTCGTTGTTCGGCGGTTGGGATGTGATGTTATACACAATATTGCTTTTTGCTATCCTGGATTATTTCACGGGCATTTTGAAAGCAGTCTATAAAAAAGAACTTTCAAGTGCAATCGGATTTAAGGGGATTGTAAAAAAAATCATGGTATTTGTGGTTATCGCAGTTGCCTACAACGTGCAGAGAATGACCGGGGACACAATACCATTAAGGGAAATTGTTATTGTTTTCTTTATCTGCAATGAAGCACTTTCTATTTTGGAAAATGCGGCGGAATTTATCAACATACCGCAGCAGTTAAAAGATGTGCTTTTGCAGTTAAGGGACAAGAACGCAGCGAAAGCGGAAGAAAAAGAAGAAAGCGAGGAATAAGACATGGCAACAAAAGACCAGGTAAACGCCTTTATTGCGAAATTGGCAGCAATTGCAAGAAAAGAATATTTAACCCGTGATAAATGGGTTTTACCGTCCGTATGTATCGCACAGGCAGCATTAGAAACCGGGTGGGGAACATCCGGGCTTATGACAAAAGCCAATGCGTTTTTTGGCATCAAGGCCGGCAGCAGTTGGAAAGGCAAGGTTTACAGTAGCAAAACAAACGAGTGCTATGACGGCAAGACCTACACGCAGATTACCGCCGCTTTCCGTGCTTATGATAGCCTGGAAGAGAGTGTGGCGGATTATTACAATCTGATTTGCGGAAGTTCCCGTTATGCCGGAGCGGTAAACAACGGAAACGCCGAAAGTGCCATTACCGCAATCAAAAACGGCGGATATGCAACAAGTCCTACATACATCAAGAATGTAATGAACATCATCAATTCTTACAACCTTACACAGTATGACACATGGGACGGAGAGAACCAGGGACCGGCAAACAAGGAAACCCACGGTTACAAGGTGGGGGACAAGGTAAGAGTGATTGATAACATCACATACAACGGGGTGCGTTTCGCAACCTATTATGATGAATATGATGTTATCCAGGTAAACGGGGACCGTGTTGTTATCGGTATCGGTAACACCGTGACGGCAGCAGTAAACGCCGCCAACATTGCAAAGGATGAAGAGATTGCAGAAGCCCCGGCGGATGCGGAAACACCAACCGACATTCCGACCCAGGAAGAAACAGAGAACGCCCACGGTTTCAAGGTAGGGCAGAAAGTAAAGGTTATCAATGCTTATGATTACTACGGTAATATGTTTAAGTGTTGGTACAGTAAATATGATGTTATCGAGGTTAAGAATGACAGAATTGTTATTGGTATCGGTAGCACCGTAACGGCAGCAGTAAACGCCGCCAATTTAGCAGCAGCATAAGCAACGCCGCCTTTAGGAATTTGGCTACCAAAAGAGCAAGGAAATAATGTATATCACGGAATTAAAAGCACACCTTAAAAAGTGTGCTTTTTTCTTTATTTTAAAAGATTTTTAAAATAGTACGGAATATGTGTTGACATAGTACGGAATATGTAATATAATAAAGACAGTTAAGAGAGGAACACAAAGAAAGTGAGGAAAAGAAAATGTGGGAAGTAGTAAAAACAGTAAAGGGATATGATATAACAAGAATGATTGGAAGCCGTGGTGCTTACCATGTATCAGTAAGAGAGGGAAAAGGCTTTAGAGAGTTCCACACATTCAAAACCATAAAGGCAGCGGTTGAGTTTATCGAAACTGCACTATAAGCATTGAGCCGGGGCAAAGTCCCCGGCGGAAAGGGAAAACATGGATATTACAAAAGAATTAGCAAGAGCGGTAAAATATTACATGATAATGGAAGATGTTTTTTTAAATCCGGGGAATTTTAAGGAAGCACATAAAAATTTTGTTGAAAAAATGGAAGAATACGAGAAAAAGGAAAATTTAACGGAAGAGGAAGCACAATATAACATAGAAATGGCAGTAGAAGCATTGAAAAAATACAGGGCGGAACAATAGCCGCCCGGCAACTAAAACGGCCACACCGTGAACGGGTGCGAGTGTCCCAAGCCACTATAAACCGTTGAGGGGTTGCAACAATAGGCGTTGCGGTACTGTCTGACAAGTTTTGACCCACGTTTTAATGTGAAACGGGGAAGCAATGAGGAATACACCGGGCAAGGGTGCATTGCTTATATACACAATCGTTTAGACCAATGCCCGGAAACCCAAAACGCCTATATGATGCAACTATATATTGAAACCCGTTGTTTCTGTGATTTTATCAATGGTAAATACACGCACTTTTAAGCCTGGCACATTCCGCCGGGCTTATTGCACATAAAAATAAATTTAAAATAGTACGGAATATGTATTGACATAGTACGGAATATGTTATATAATAAAGACAGTTAAGGGAGATACACAAACTTAATGAGTAATGGGCAAGCATAGAAAGGAGAACTTTATGGACGAGGATATGAACGTAGGCGAGTTACTTAAAGAAACGGCAGAAGAAAATCAGACCAGGAAAATACTTGAAATCTTAAACGAGTGCAAGGACCTGGCAGAAGCCAAAGAAAGAGTAAAAGCCCTACTTAATAAGTAAGGCTTTAGGGAAACAGAAAGGGCGGTGGACTTGCCAAAGCCGCCCTAAACTGTAAAAAGTATTATACACCATTTGGCAAGAGAAAGGAAGAGGGCGTAAATGCCAAAAATAAAAAAAGAGTTCGACCAAACGAAATATCAGAACGAATATAAAAAGAAAACCTACGACCGCATGGAATTACTTGTGCCAAAGGGAGAAAAAGCAGTAATAAAGGAAAAAGCGGCAGCAGCAGGGACAAGTGTAAATGAGTTTGTGTATTCAGCGGTAAAAGAAAAAATGGAAGCAATGGAAGCGGCAACGGAAACAGAAGAGTAGCACGGAAGAAAGCGAGGAACACAACATGGGATTATTTAGTAACCTATTTTCTAAAAAGAACACGGCAGCAGTACAACCGCAGCCCGTACAGATGCCGGAAGAAAAAAAGCCAAGATACATTGTAAAAAGTCAACGGTTCATCCTGGATAATATAAAAGACCACATGGAAGATATTATGGACCTTGTGGAGAAAAACGAGGATTACAAGTTAAAAAAGAAAGACCTTATAGAAGATGATAGGACGGATGAAAATATTTATGAATATGAATTGAACGAAAAAGCCACAATAACCCCTACATCTTGTGAGGGGGGGGGGGTGGAACAACTACAAGTATTTGTGTGTAATACCCACATTGGAGATATTAAAAAAGGCGGCGTAAGCAAAGTAAAGAACCTTTTAAAGAAAGGAAATATAGAAAATATATGGTCCGAGGTTTCCGGCGGAAATTACAAAAGACTAAGGTATGATGCCGGGAAAGATGTATATTACTATGATGAATTAGAAAAAGAATTTAGTATTACCATTGAAATAACCTATAAAGAGGAAATCACAGAATAAGGAAAGAAGCATAGGAAACAGACGGGGACAACAACGGATTATTCCGGGTTGTCCCTATTGCCGTATCAAGGGGGTTATTTTTATGGGTAGAAAATACAGACAGTTAAGCCAAAATGATAGAATATCAATGGAAACACTACTTAACAAAGGTCATTCCGTACAAGAGGTTGCGGATTATTTGCACGTTCACAGAAGCACCATTTACAGAGAAATGAAACGGGGCGAGTATGTACATAGAAATTCAGACTATACGGAAGAGGTGCGTTATAGTAGTGATAAGGGGCAGCAGACCCATGATTGGAACGCCCAGGGCAAAGGCAGAAACATTAAAATAGGCAATGATATTAAATTGGCGGAATACATAGAAAATAAGATTGTGGAAAATAAATATAGCCCGGAAGCGGCGTTGGCAGCAGTAGCCACAAGCGGAATAGAATTTAGTACCACTATAAGCGTAAGAACCCTATACCGCTATATTGATAACGGCATATTCCTTAAACTTACCAACAAGCATTTACCCGTTAAGGGCAAGAAGAAAAAGAAAAATAAGAAAGTCCAGGTGCAGAAGAGGGCAGCAGCCGGGGAGAGCATAGAGAACCGCCCGGATGAAGTGGCAACCCGTGAAACATTCGGACATTGGGAAATGGACACAGTAAAGGGCAAACAAGGCGTTACAAAATCATGTATGCTTGTATTAACAGAGAGAAAGACCAGGGACGAGATTATATTTAAACTGAAAGACCAAAAGGCGGAAAGCGTGGTGGATGCCATGGACCGTTTAGAAAGAAAATGGGGAGATATGTTTTCTAAAGTGTTTAGAAGCATCACGGTAGATAATGGCGTGGAGTTTTCGGATTGTAAGGGCATGGAGCGTTCAGCGTTGACACCAGGGGAGAAACGCACATATCTATTCTATTGCCACCCATACAGTAGTTGGGAGAGAGGGACCAACGAAAACACCAACAAACTAATCCGCCGCCATATCCCTAAAGGGGAAGATTTTGACGAAAAGCAAGATAGGGACATTGAGTTTATAGAAAATTGGATAAACACATACCCACGGGGCATTTTCGGTTTCAAAACATCAGAAGAATTATTTAAAGAAGAGTTGGAGAAAATCACGGCATAATATTTTTTAAAAACTTGTCGCAAAACTATTGACAAAAAGAAGGTGGTTTGTATTTGCATCTATGTAAGTCACATAATCATAGTCATCCTGGGCCGCCATCTCCACCAGATGGGACCTCATTTCTGACTCAATCCGGCGGGCGAATAAAAGAAGCCTGTCACTGCTGCATCCGGAATGGGGACAGGTACTTAAATAAATTTCATGCCACTCGAACCCATAGGGCGCTCCGATAAAGCGGATTTCTATGCGTTTGTGCTTCCGGCCGCTTGCAAAAAAGCTGCGCAGGGATTCTGTACAGAAGAATTCATTCCATATGGCCTGGTCCGGACCATATACATTATGCTCTGACAGCTCCCTCAGCGTTTGCTCCAAATCAAGGGTCTGCCCTGTGGTGGAGGGGAGGGTACGGTCCCTCCAGACATATACTTCCTCCTCCTTTAGACGGAGTTCCCAGATGGTATCAATGATACCATCTGTTGCATCAATATAATCATTTAGTGACAGACCGGTCGATTTCATTTTTATATTCCTTTCCCGTTTCATGCTTACAGCATACTGTGCATTTATGATAATAACAGAAATATCCGGAAAACACAATGAAAGTAACAGCATCGTCAGGGATTACTTGGCAAGGGTTTTCAGATATGGTACAATAGACAAAGCTGTGTATCATTTGAAAAGAGGGAAATTAATGTTCACACAAAGAAAAATTTTAGTTGTGGAAGACAATGAGATAAACCGTATGATGCTGAGCGCCATTCTTTCGTCGGAATATGAGGTGCTGGAAGCGGAGAACGGACAGGCTGCCCTGGCGGTTCTGAGAAAATACAGGGATGGAATCGCGTTGATTCTTCTGGATATCATTATGCCTGTGATGGATGGGTATACCTTCCTTGCCCGTATGCAGGAGGATCCGGCGCTGGCATCCATACCGGTCATCGTAACCACGCAGAGTGATGATGAATCCGATGAAGTGACTGCTCTTTCCCACGGGGCCACAGACTTTGTGGCAAAGCCTTATAAACCCCAGGTTATTTTGCACCGTGTTGCCAATATCATCAAGCTCAGGGAAACAGCCGCCATGATAAATCTGATCCAGTATGACCGGCTGACCGGACTCTACTCAAAAGAATTTTTTTACCAGCGTGTAAAGGAAACCCTGGCCGCTCATCCTGAGCAGGAGTATGACATTATATATTCCAACATAGAGAATTTTAAACTTGTCAACGACATATTCGGAGTGCCTTCCGGGGACAGGCTTCTGGTCAATGTGGCCGCCATGTTTTCAAAGCAGGTTGGCAGATGGGGTATCTGCGGCCGGATTAATGCGGATCAGTTTGCCTGTCTTTCGGAGCGCCGCCTTGACTACTCAGAGCAGCTGTTTGCGGAGGCAGGCAATCAGATTAATGCCATGTCCAATGTGAAAAATATGGTGATGAAATGGGGAGTTTACCATATTGATGACCGCTCCATATCTGTGGAACAGATGTGCGACCGCGCACTGCTGGCGGTCCGCAGCATTAAGGGGCAGTACAGAAGGCATTTTGCAGCCTATGATGATGCCTTGCGCAGTAAGCTGCTTAGGGAACAGGCCATCACGGACAGTATGGAAGATGCCCTGGCTCAGGGGCAGTTCATTGTGTACCTGCAGCCAAAGTACAGGCTGAAGGATAGGGAATTGTCAGGAGCAGAGGCTCTGGTAAGGTGGATTCATCCGGAATGGGGGTTCCAGTCGCCCGGGGAATTTATTCCTCTGTTCGAGAGAAATGGATTCATCACACAGCTGGACCAGTATGTGTGGGACCGCACCTGCGCTTTTTTGCGTGACTGGGACAGTAAGGGGTATCCGCAGATACCTGTGTCCGTGAATGTGTCCAGGGCTGATATCTACAATGCGGACCTTGCCAACATCCTTCTGAGGACTGTACATAAATATAATCTGCCGCCGTCGCGCCTTCATCTGGAAATTACAGAGAGTGCTTATACTGAAAACCCGGGACAAATCATTGATACAGTAACCCACCTCAGGGAGCTGGGATTCATCATTGAGATGGATGATTTTGGAAGCGGTTACTCCTCCTTAAACATGCTGAACCAGATGCCTCTCGATATACTGAAGCTGGATATGAAGTTTATCCAGAGCGAGACAGCCAAGCCAGTGAATCAGGGAATCCTGCGTTTCATCATGAGCCTTGCGCGGTGGATGAACCTGAGCGTGGTGGCGGAAGGCGTGGAGACAGATGAACAGCTGGAACGGCTCAGAGAAATCGGATGTGATTACGTACAGGGCTATTTTTTTGGGAAGCCTATGCCTGAGGATGTCTTTGAGGAGCTGATGAAAAAGACGGACCGGGAAAAGACCGGGGGGAGGGAACCGGCAAATTATAATAACATAAAGGAGAAACAAACAAATGAAACCGAATGAAGCTGCAGAAAAACAGGAAATCATGTACCGTCTTAAAAATGCAGGGGAGCTATATGTTCTGCTTTCCATGTGTACAGGAGAACCCTATGTGGTCTGCGACCAGGAAACATATGATGATGAGATCATAGTTTTCTTTGACTCCCAGGCAGCTGTAGAGGAGGCAAAAGAACAGACAGAAGCGGGAACGCCTGTCAGGCCCATGAAGCTGGAGAATAAGCAGTTTTTAATCTTTTACACCAGCCTTTACACCCTTGGGGTTAATGCTCTGCTGGTGAAAGACGGCGGGAGGAACAGCCTGATTCAGCTGCAGGACTTTGTGAAGCGCAATAAGCAGCAGGGACAGGAGACAGGGGAGAAGGTGTGGGTGGAGAATCCGTCCCTTCATCTGACGATGCTGTATTATATGCAGGAACTTAGAAAAAAACCGGGACAGGAGAATCTTCCGGAAATAAAAGAGTGGCAGGATGAGATTTCCAATGGTTTCAGCAAGGGCAGTTTTATTGTTCCTGTGGAGAAGGAGGGAAAGGGGCTGGCTGCTGTCAAAGTCAACGAACAGTTATTCCAGGCTATCTTTACAGATATATTGGAATTTCAGAAATTTAACAGGGAGGGAAAACTGCGTCCCCTTGTGGTAACAGCTGATAAAATACCTCAAATCATGACAGAAGAGGCAAAGGGCGTGATTCTCAATCCTATGGGGGTCAGAATGCCGCTGCAAATTAAGAGGGCGCCCAGTCAGCCAAAAAAAGATGCTTAAGGCATGAGAAAAAAACTCTATATAAACCGTGAAGCGAAAATAAAAAAGGTAAATACAGAAAGGCTGCGATGAGATTTAATTCATCGCAGCCTCGTTACGTTCTGAGTTCAAGGGACAGTTGGTCGAAATCACCGGGATTATCTTTTGGTTTATCAAGAGAAGTTACTTTTTTTAATATTTCGTTTTGTGTTTTGTTATATTCTTCCTTGGCCCGTTTGAGGATAGCCGCTTGACCTTCCCGGTATGTGTTCTGGAACCAATAAATGAGCAGCGATTCATCTGAAGTCAGCAGCTTGGTGACAGATGCCCCTGCCTCGTCCGGGCGCAGCGCTGCGGCAAGAGGCGTTTCCAACGGAATGTCGAAAATGGAATGAACGGAAGTGCCAAGTGCCTTTGCGATGGATTCCATGTGAACCATTTTATCCTTTTGATTTTCTCCGTTTATGATTCTCTTCAAAGTGCTGGCAGGTATGTGTGTCTCCTTTGATAAGGTTGCCTGGGTCATGCCCTTTAAATTCATAAGTGCAATCAGTTTCTCGTTTCTCACAGTACGTCCCCGTTTCCTGGTAATCCCATATGATATATGTCTCTAACCCCGTAGTATTGCCATAAAATACCTCTTATGGATAATTCTACCATATAAATGAAGATTCTTCAAGAAACGACATTGATTTAAGGATATTTTTTCTCATGATATTTTTTCTCGCAAATTTTTCGGTCTGTTTTACCTTGCGAAGTTTTTTCTCATAATGTTCAGCGCGGTTATGATGTCCGATTTATTCTTACATAGAGGGATCTGTTCCTGTATGAATTTTTGTTACATATTCTTTCAATTTCTTTAAATCCATGGACAGCGCCGCTTAATTTGTTTACAATAGACGGGCTGGTCAAAGGCTGGCTGCATTTAAAATACACAGGAGACCAGAATTTATGTCTAAAGATACCAAAAAAAATATAAAAGGGACTGACAACAGAAAAAATACAAACAGTAAAATCCCTAAAAACTTAAAAACACAGGACAGACAAAATGCAATGAAGCGAATCAGTAAGACCAGGCAGGCAAAGATGCGGGAGGAGGAAGTAAAGTCCACTCTGAAGTTTGGTGTGAAACTGGTTTTGGTTCTGGCAGTTGTGATTGGATGTGCACAACTGTTTTTTTATGGAAAGAATGTGATGGCGGACAGGAGCAATGGTCCCGCTGCCTGGATAGCGGCAGAAAGCAGTCAAACAAAGGACAATCCGTCCGATTCATCCGTTTTATCAAAAACAGGAGAACCGGAGAAAGAAGAACAGGAAGAGACAGCAGGTCCTGAAACAAAAGAAGGCATAACAGGAGGTCTGGCTTCCAAAGAAATACAAACAGGAGAACCGCCGTCCGGAATCGTCCTGGAGCCGTTTCTGCCTGATTCTGAAAAGGGTCAGCAGCAGACACCGGAGACCATTGCACCCTTCGCGGTCTCCAGCGATGGACCGGGTAACGTGGTGCAGGCAGCACCGCCTTTAGGAGAAGCGTCTTTAGGCCCGGCAGGCGGCGGAAATGAGCTGTTCCCTGTTTCCGGGCCTGCGGATGTCTCCAAGCCCATGATTGCATTTACCTTTGATGACGGTCCTTATTACAGTGTGGACAGCAGAATTCTGGACACGCTTCAGGCTTACGGGGGCAGGGCTACCTTTTTTATAGTAGGAAGCCGCGTTAATGACTACAAGGACACTCTTAAGAGAATCCGGGATTCCGGGTCCGAGATAGGAAACCATACATTTAACCACAAGAATCTGGAAAAAATTTCTCCCGAAGAAGTGACCTCCCAGATTGAGATGACCAACGATGCGGTGGAGGCTGTAACAGGTTTCCGGCCAAAACTGGTACGTGTGCCTTACGGCGCCTTTAAGGGCCAGGTGCCGGGCCTGGTATCTTACCCCATGATTCAGTGGAACATAGATACACAGGACTGGTCCAGTAAGGATAAGGATGCCATTGCAGCCTCTGTGCTCTCCCAGGCAAGGGATGGGAGCATCATACTGATGCACGACCTTTATTCCGCCACGGCTGAGGCATTTGAGACGGTCATCCCCCTTCTGGCTGCCCAGGGCTACCAGTTTGTTACGGTCAGTGAGATGTATGCGGCCAAAGGAGTGCCGCTGGAGGCTGGTCAGGTCTATTTTAATATTCCTAAGGGGTGATGATTAGAATACCTTATTAACTTCCACAGGAATCAGCGCGCAGATGAGGATTGTAAATCTTTTCTGCTGGCAGTTAAGTTCCGTGTAAAGTTTTTCTTGACACGAATACCGTGTCGTGCTTTATACTTAATTTAGGAGAAAAGTATAAACACTATGGAACAAATGCAGACTGTCAGCATGGTATCAAAAAATTAATCCCGGAGACAGCCCGCTTTTCAGGGGAAGCTGAGTATGGAGTGGGGCCGGAAGCCACCGGTATGATTGAGAAATTTGTTTACGAAACGGAATTGCTGAAACTAAAACCCGATGCCAGAGGGATGGGATTTGATTGTTCCAGAGCAGATTTAAGAGTGGAAGCCGGAGCAGCTCCCACCGCATATGAAGCATGGGTATCAATCCCTGAGGATATGGAAGTTAAGCCGCCTCTGGTTAAAAAAACGTTTGGCGGCGGGATGTATGCTGCCCATGTATTGAGGGACTGGAGTTTTCAGGATTGGAGTTTGCTTCAGGAGTGGGCCAGAGAAAGCGAAAGATACGAAGAGGCCGGCGGTCCATGCTTTGAGGAAATATTAAATTATTACAACCTTATGAATAATGGGGCGAAAATGGAAGATACACAGATTGATCTGCTGCTGCCTGTTAAGGAAATGATAAAGTAGAGGACGCAGGAAAAAGTACAGGCATTCTTTGCTTTTAGTCCAGAGAACAGTTTATAGCAGCAGGAGGATTTACATATGGAACATTTCAAATTTGACTTATATGCCCGCGCATGTGATGCGTATTTTATTTATGGCGTAATCTTAGGGTGAGACACCGCCATATTTCCATTCCTGCCACACAACGGATGGGATTGATTACGGAGGATGCAGCAGAAAAAGCGGTTGCCTTGAACAGCAGGCAGGGCTGGATGGGGATATTCGTCTGACTAATTTGTATTTAAGAAAGGGAAAGGATAATGGCAAAGACTTCATTTAATGAATTTCTATTGGCAGTTGCGCCGGAGCATCGTGTATTTGTGGAGAAGCTGAATGACAAACTTTTGAAACAGGGGTGTGAACTTGTAATCAAGGAAGTCAAAAGCGGATACACTGCCACATACCAGCTGGAGAAGAAAACCGTAATGAATTGGGTGTTTCGCAAGACCGGTATCTGGGCACGCATTTACGGAGATAATGCCGGCAGGTATGAGGAGGTCATCGCCGCTCTGCCTGCCCACATGCAAAAGAAAATGGCGGCTTCCCGTGATTGCAAGAGACTTATTGACCCTGATGCATGCAGTGATACATGCGTGAAAGGTTTCGTCTATTCTCTGAATGGAGAGACACAAAAAAAATGCCGTAATGACGGAATGCTCTTCCTTCTGACAGAGGAAACAGCAGAGTATATTGCCGGGCTGATCTGTGCTGAGGCTGCTGCGCGTAAGCCGGCTTTGCAGCAGCTGAATCGTTAAGAACGGCATATAGATTAATTTACTAATTGTCAAGTATATCCCTCCTGCTATTGGCTTATCCTAAAAGCGGTTATCATAATATCAGTTATCATAATATCATGAGTTTTCTGCAATGTATTAGAAAATTTTACAATATGATATTTTTTCGCCTGTATATATGGTAAAACGAAAGAACAATCAAAGCTTCGGCTTTACAAGCATTACAAGCCCGCATATATTGCGGGCATTGGCGTATTAACAAGGGTGGAGGGGAATTAACGAGAGCATCGCAGGTTGAACACACTGTCACAGATGGAGCACGTTTTCTGTTTATAGGCAACAGCCATACATTTACCAATGATTTGCCGGGTACATTTTGCGAACTTGCTTGGACAAGAGAAGGCTGGTGAATTGCAGACAGTGGCCTGGAGTTATATGCAGACACAGCGAAGGCTGAAGAAACAGAACGGGCTGACGGCAGTTAGACAGAGTTTTATCATTATATTTCAGGAATGCGGGACTGATTAAAAAGATATGATTAAAGGGATAACCAATTCTAAATAAAGGTATAGAGGAGCAGTTGATATGATAACGATACGAAATGAAGAAGAACGTGATTACAAGGTCGTTGAAGAAATTACAAGAAAGGCATTTTATAATCTATATATACCGGGATGTGCGGAACATTATCTGGTTCACATCATGCGCGGTCATGAGGATTTTATACCAGAGCTGGATTTTGTGATTGAACTGGACGGACAGGTGATTGGGAATATTATGTATACAAAAGCCCGGCTGGTTGATGAAGCCGGAACAGAAAAAGAAATCCTAACCTTTGGTCCGGTCAGTATTGCTCCTGAGTATCAGAGAAGAGGGTACGGAAGGATGCTGATTGAGCATTCCTTTGAACAGGCCGTTCTGCTTGGCTATGATGTGGTTGTCATACTGGGAAGTCCGATGAACTATGTGGGCTGCGGTTTTAAAAGCAGCAGGAAATTGAATATCTGTATGGAAAATGGGAAGTATCCGGCTGCGATGATGGTGAAGGAACTGGTCCCCAATCAATTGGACGGCAGAAAATGGTTCTATTATGACAGCCCTGTTATGGCAATCTCTGAGGAAGAAGCACAGGAATATGATAATACCTTAGAAAAAATGGAAAAGAAATATCAGCCGAGCCAGGAAGAGTTTTATATTATGAGCCATGCTTTTATTGAGTAAGAAACTAGGTCCGGGCTATCAATCACGAAGTAGTGAACCAAAGGTTATGCCGTGAAAATGCATATGGTAAAACGAACCGTGGAAGAGTGACAGCCTGAAGCTTTCGTATGAAAATATGGATTGCTTTATAAGGGAAGTAAGGGAAGCAGGGGAAAATAACAAAACAGGAAGACTCATATCGCATGAGTGCTTATAATGAAATTAATCATATGAAATGAAACTACTGCCGAATGGTGTTGCTTAATACTGTGAAATGCCTTATAATTAGGCATTGTGGCATAATGTTTTAACCCGTGTTATATAGTTGGGGTAAAAAATGTCGTAATTAAAATAAAGGGGCCTGATTTTCTTTGAAAAAGGGGTGAAAAAGGAGCAGAAAAGAGCAAAATAAGGACCTGAACTCCGGCTCTTTTCGATTTGGACCGGCCCTTGCTACAAGCCAAAAATACTGTGTAAACAGCACAATAAATAAGGAAAAACCATGAGAAAACTAGCTTTAAATGATGAGATATTACTAAGCATTCAACAACCCGCCCGCTATATCGGAGGCGAGGTAAATATGGTGATTAAGGACCCTGAAAAAGTGGATGTCCGCTTTGCCATGTGTTTCCCCGACGTGTATGAAATCGGTATGTCCCACCTGGGCATTCAGATTCTGTATTCCATGTTCAACAGCAGGGAGGACATCTGCTGTGAGCGCGTTTACTCCCCGTGGACAGACTTAGACCCCATACTCAGGGAGAAGAAGATACCGCTATTTACCCTGGAAACCCAGGAGCCGGTAAAGAATTTTGATTTTCTGGGAATCACTCTCCAGTACGAGATGTGCTACACCAACGTGCTTCAGATTCTGGACCTTTCACAGATTCCGCTCCATACATGCGACAGAACGGAAAATGACCCCATTGTTATCGGAGGCGGGCCCTGCGCATACAATCCGGAACCGCTGGCTGACTTTTTTGACCTGTTTTATATCGGAGAGGGCGAAACCGTATATTTTGAGCTTATGGACCGCTACAAGGAGAATAAGAAGGCCGGCGGCACCAGAAAGCAGTTTCTGGAAATGGCGGCGGAGATACCGGGCATCTATGTGCCTGCTTTTTATGATGTGACCTATAAGGAAGACGGTACCATTGAATGTTTTCTGCCGAATAATGAACATGCCATGCCGGTGGTTACCAAACAAGTGGTAACGGACATGGACAGTGTGGGATATATTGAAAAGCCGTTGGTGCCATTTATCAAAGTGACCCAGGACAGGGTGGTGCTGGAAATTCAGCGGGGCTGTATCCGCGGGTGCCGGTTCTGCCAGGCCGGGGATGTGTACAGGCCTCTCAGAGAGCACAGCCTGGAATATCTGAAGCACTATGCCAGCGACATGTTAAAGAGCACGGGCCATGAGGAGATATCCCTAAGTTCCTTAAGCTCCAGCGATTACAGCCAGTTAGAGGGCCTGGTCAATTTCCTCATTGACGAATTCAAGGGCAAAGGCGTGAATATATCCCTGCCTTCCCTGCGCATCGACGCATTTTCTCTGGACGTCATGAGCAAGGTGCAGGATGTGAAAAAGAGCAGCCTTACCTTTGCGCCGGAGGCGGGTTCCCAGAGACTTCGTGACGTCATCAATAAGGGGCTGACCGAAGAAGTGATACTGAAGGGAGCAACAGATGCCTTTGAATCAGGCTGGAACCGGGTAAAGCTGTATTTTATGCTGGGTCTGCCCACGGAGACAGTGGAGGATATGGAGGGAATTGCGCTGCTTTCTGAAAAGATTGCGGAAGCATACTATGATATCCCCAAGGACCGGAGAAACGGAAAGGTACAGATTGTAGCCAGTTCCTCCTTCTTTGTGCCAAAGCCCTTTACACCGTTCCAGTGGGCCAGGATGTGTACAAAGGAAGAATTTATTGAGAGAGCCAATATCGTCCGGGGCAAGTTCCGCGAGATGAAAAACTTCAAGAGCCTTAAATATAACTGGCATGAGGCGGAGCTTACCGTGCTGGAGGGTGTGCTGGCCAGAGGCGACCGCAGGGTCGGGGCCGTGATAGAAGAAGCTTACCGCACAGGGGCCATCTATGACTCCTGGTCTGAATATTTTAAGAATGATGTATGGATGAAGGCCTTTGAGACCTGCGGCGTGGATATCGGATTTTATACCACCAGGGAGAGAAGCCTGGATGAGGTATTCCCATGGGATTTCATTGATGCTGGCGTATCAAAGGAATTCCTGATCCGTGAGTGGAACCATGCCGTGAAGGAAGAAGTGACGCCTAACTGCCGTCAGAGATGTTCAGGCTGCGGAGCCAGAGATTTTGGCTGCGGCGTCTGTTATGAAACCGTAAAGGAATAGGATAAATGAAAATTCGGATTAAATTCAGAAAATATGGAACAATGAAATTCATCGGTCACCTGGACGTGATGCGTTATTTCCAGAAGGCCATACGCAGGGCGGATGTGGATGTATGTTACAGCGGAGGATTCTCCCCTCATCAGATCATGTCCTTTGCGGCCCCTCTGGGAGTGGGAAATACCAGCAACGGGGAATACGTGGACATAGAGGTGTCCTCCACCAAAGATTCGGAAACCATGAAGAAATGTCTGAACGGGGTGATGTCGGAAGGCTTTGAGGTCGTAAGCTACAGAGGTCTGCCGGATGACGCGGCCAATGCCATGTCCATAGTCGGGGCCGGGGATTATACCCTGGCCTTCAGACCGGGATACGAGCCAGAGGACATGGATAAGGAAACGTGGTTTCAGGGGCTTATTGCCTTTTTTGAGCGTCCCAGCGTCATGGTGACAAAGAAAACCAAGCGCGGTGATAAGGAGATGGATCTAAAGCCCCTGGTTTATGAGCTCAGAATCTGTCCTGAGGGGGATGGCGAAATGGAAGGCCCCCGTCTGTTTATGAAAATATCCGCAGGCAGCGCTGCCAATGTGAAACCGGAACAGGTGCTGGATGCGTATTACGGGTTCCTGGGAAAGGAGCGGCCGCCCTTTGCCTTTATGGTACAGAGGGAAGAAGTATATGCGGACAGGGCCTCTGATGCTGAGAAGGAAGCCGGTATTCACTCCTTTATCTCTCTGGAACAGCTGGGTGAGGAAATCAGATAATGGACAAATTAGTAGTGACCCGGCGGGGGGATAAGGTCTGTACGGCCGTGGTATCAGACGGAAAGGTAAGCCAGCTGATGCTGGAGCCGGATACCGCCGACTCCCTGCTGGGCAATATTTATATCGGCAAGGTGCAGAAGGTGGTAAGCAATATCAATGCCGCCTTTATTGACATAGGACCGGGATGTACCGGATATTACAGCCTGCAGGAACGGTGGAAGCCGGAACGTCTTAAGACCGGCGACGAGCTGGTGGTGCAGGTCAGCAAAGATGCTGTGAAATCAAAGGCCCCGGTGGTCACGGAACGTCTGTCCTTTACGGGGCGGTACTGTGTGCTGACTGTGGGAAAGACCGGAATCGGTTTTTCCGCGAAAATACGTGATGCCTCCTACAAAGCCAGGCTTCGTGAACTTCTGGAATGTGACCTGGCAGGAACTAAGGACCTGGGCATTATTGTCCGGACCAACGCAGTTACGGTGGAGGAATGTGCTGTGCGGGAGGAACTGGCTGAGCTGATGCGGACATGGCAAAGGCTTTCGGCGGAAGCTGGGTGCAGAGTCTGCTACAGCTGCCTTTACAGGGCGCTGCCGGGCTATATAGCGGCTATACGGGATTCCTTCGGCGGGACCCTGGAAGAAATTATTACAGATGTTCCTGAGTACCACAGGGAGCTGAAGGCATATCTGGAAATGTGCCAGAAGGAAGACGCGGGACGCCTGACCCTTTATGAGGACAGCCTTCTGCCCCTTGGCAAGCTTTACAGCCTGGAAACTGCTTTTGAAAAGGCACTGGGTAAGAATGTATGGCTGAAGTCCGGGGGATACCTGGTCATAGAGCCCACAGAAGCCATGACGGTTATTGATGTTAATACAGGGAAGTACTCAGGCAGAAAAAAGATGCAGGACACCATATACAAGATAAATATGGAGGCTGCGGATGAGATTGGACGGCAGATTAGGCTGCGCAACCTTTCCGGTATCATCATTGTGGATTTTATTGATATGGAGAGGGAGGAGGACAGGAAGGCCCTTCTTGCCCATTTAGTAGAAGTTGTTTCGAGAGACCCGGTAAAGACCACGGTGGTGGATATGACGGCTTTGAACCTGGTGGAGCTCACCAGAAAGAAAGTGAGAAAGCCGCTCCACGAACAGGTCTGAATATGACAATACACAGGGGATAAAGGGGAAGAAATATGAAAATCATAATTGTAGGCTGCGGTAAGGTGGGAACCACACTGGCAGAGCAGCTGAACAGGGAAAACCACGATATTACACTGATTGACTGCGACAGCGAAGCGCTCCAATCTATTTCAGACAGTACAGATGTCATGAGCGTTACCGGAAATGGGGCCGTGTACCAGGTGCAGATGGAGGCGGGAATCAAGGAAGCGGATTTGCTGATTGCCACCACCAATTCAGATGAGCTTAACATGCTCTGTTGTTTGATTGCAAAGAAAGCAGGCAACTGCCATACCATTGCCCGTATCCGCAATCCTGAGTACTCAGCGGAAATCAACTATATCAGGGAAGAACTGAACCTTTCACTGGCCATTAATCCGGAGCTGGCTGCCGCCAGGGAGATTGCCAGACTGCTTCGTTTTCCCAATGCCATTAAGATTGAGCTGTTTGCCAAGGGCAGAATTGAGCTCCTTAAATTCATGATTCCCAAGGATTCCATTCTGGACCGCATGAAGGTAATGGACGTGGTGAGCCGGTTAAAGAGCAATGTGCTGATCTGCGCCGTGGAGCGCGGGGATGATGTGGTGATACCGGACGGCAACTTTGAGATGAGAGGCGGAGATAAGATATCCTTTATTGCGCCCCATGCAGACTGTGCTGATTTCTTCCGCAAAGCGGGTATCGAGAACAACACGGTTAATTCCGCCATGTTTGTGGGCGGAGGAAAGCTGACCGTGTATCTGGCCAAGGCCCTGGCTGATACCAAGATAAAAATTAAGATTATTGAGCAGGACGAGGAGCGGTGCAGGATCTTAAGTGAGCTTCTTCCTCATGCAATGATTATACACGGGGATGGTTCGGACCAGAAGCTGCTGCTGGAAGAAGGTATCCGTCAGACGGAAGCATTTGCCTCCCTTACGGGGTTTGATGAGGAAAATATACTGCTGTCCTTATATGCGGCCAGCCAGTCCAGGGCCAAGCTGATCACCAAGGTTAATAAAATAGCCTTTGAAAATGTAATCAACGCCCTGAACCTGGGAAGCGTCATATACCCCAAGATGCTGACAGCCGACATCATCCTGCAGTATGTAAGGGCCATGCAGAACTCCATGGGCAGCAACATAGAGACTCTGTATAAAATCGTGGCCGACAAGGCCGAAGCGCTGGAGTTCAGGGTAAGGGGAGATTCGCCTGTGCTGGGGATTCCGCTGGAGAAGCTGAGGACCAGGAATAATCTGTTGGTGGCATGCATCAACCGCAACGGCCGCATTATCATGCCCCGAGGCAAGGATACCCTGGAGGCAGGGGACACAGTCATCATTGTGACCACCCATACAGGGCTTAATGATTTGAAGGATATCTTAATGTAAAGGCGGGCGGGACGACATGAATCGAAGTATAATCATTTATATGCTGGGCTGGATCATGAATATGGAAGCCATTTTCATGACACTGCCAGTTGTTACAGCTGTTGTCTACAGGGAAAGCATTGGCTTTATTTATCTGGGCGTTGCGGCTGTCTGCGGTCTGCTGGGATTTATGTGCACCAGGAAGAAGCCATGCACAAAGATGTTTTTTGCCAGGGAAGGATTTGTGACGGTTTCCCTGGGGTGGATTGTATTGAGCTTTTTCGGGTGCATGCCCTTTGTCATAAGCGGGGAGATTCCCCATATCATTGACGCCATGTTTGAAATCGTATCAGGTTTTACCACTACAGGGTCCAGTATTATTCCCAAGGTAGAGGATATGTCACATGCCACCCTGATGTGGAGAAGCTTTTCCCACTGGATTGGCGGCATGGGAATTCTGGTGTTCATCCTGGCGATTCTGCCCATGGCAGGGGATTATAACATGCATATTATGAGGGCCGAGAGTCCGGGCCCTTCCGTGGGAAAGCTGGTGCCTAAAATCCGTATTACCGCCAAACTGCTGTACTCCATCTATTTTTGCATGACCATTGTCATGATGATCCTTTTGCTGCTTGGAAAAATGCCCTTATTTGACAGCATATGCATGAGCTTCGGGGCTGCCGGCACAGGAGGCTTTGCCTGCCGTAATTCAGGGCAGGCGGATTACACGGTGTACCAGCAGGCTGTCATCACTATTTTTATGCTGCTCTTTGGCGTGAACTTCAATGTGTACTACCTGCTGCTCATACGCAGGCCCAAGGATGCGGGGCGGTGTGAGGAGCTGAGGGGATATCTGGCTGTGGTGGCCATTGCCATCCTGCTCATCACCATCAATATCAGGAGCCTGTTCCCGTCCCTGTTTATGGCATTCCACCAGGCGGCGTTCCAGGTTTCCTCCATTATCACCACAACGGGATACTCCACCATTGATTACAACAGCTGGCCGGAGTTTTCCAAAACAATCCTGCTGCTCATCATGTTTATCGGCGCCTGTGCCGGCAGTACGGGCGGAGGCATGAAGGTATCCCGTGTCATGATTGCGTTTAAGGAAATAAAAAAGGAGATGGCATCGGTTATCCACCCCCGCAGCGTAAAGGTGCTGAAGTTTGAGGGAAAGCCTCTGGAGCATAATACCCTCAGGTCCCTTAACGCTTATATTATTGTGTATTTCATGATATTCGGCATATCCACCCTGATTGTGAGTCTGGACAATTATGATTTTATGACATCCTTCTCCGCAGTGGCCGCCAACTTAAACAACATTGGTCCAGGAATGTCTGTGGTGGGTCCGGCATCCAACTATTCCATGATGTCCTATCTGTCCAAGACCGTGCTCATATTTGATATGCTGGCCGGAAGGCTGGAGCTGTTCCCCATGCTGGTTCTTCTGTCTCCGGGAACCTGGAAACGCAGTTGAGATTTGTGAAAAACAAGTGAAAAAACAGTGACTTTTATTGACGAATCCGGACCGGCGGGGTATGATTTCCATAAGAAATTTATGATGGTACGCCTTTGGCGTGTATGGAAATCACCGTGAAGGAGGAGACGGATTGGTAAGATGTACAAAGGGTTTAAAAGGCATAAAGGGCGCCGGCGCCCTGATTCTGGCGTTCTCCCTGACGTTTGCGTATCCGGCTGTATCATGGGCCGTTGAGACGGAGGCTTCGGAAGGCACAGTCACCTATGGACCGGGAAGCTATGTCGTTGGCGAGGATATTTTGCCGGGAGAATATGCGGTTTTTACGGAGGACACATCGGAACAGAACGCCTATTCCACCTGTACCATTACTTTATATAAGGATGATACGGATGAGCGGCGCATTGGAACCTTCCAGTTTCAGCACCACGGACTGATTACCCTTTACAAAGGACAGCATCTGGTAATCACAAAAGGGTACGCGGTGGAGGCAGACCGGGCGGGCATTACCCTGGGAACCACCGGTATGTACAAGGCTGGCCGGGATATGGAACCGGGCACATACCGCATTACGCCCCTTACCTTTGGCAGCGGGTATTACGCCCTTTATAACGACGTGAGATATTATTATGATTATATAGATGAATACGCCGCGCTGTTTGAGCCGGTCACGGTCAACATCGCAGAGGGGCAGTATCTGGAGCTTTTTGATGCCGGGTCAATCGAGCGGGTGTCTGACTGAATGAGGCCCGTAAAAGTGACAAAAAAATGACAAAAAAATATGGAAATTCCGGTTGACATCGGAAAAGGAAAATGCTATGATATACCAGTATGCCGCACAGCGGGGTTGTAAGAGTCTGCCAGTATTCCACGGAAGAAAGCAGGTCACCGAAGCTGGCGAGTAATGATAATAGGAGGTGCCTTTCATGTACGCGATTATAGCAACAGGCGGAAAGCAGTACAAGGTAGCAGAAGGCGATGTCATTAAGGTAGAGAGACTGGGCGCAGGCGCAGGCGAGACCGTAACATTTGACCAGGTGCTGGTTGTAAATAACGGCGAGCTGCAGATTGGATGCCCAACCGTTTCCGGCGCAACTGTTACAGCAACAGTTGAGAAGGAAGGTAAGGCTAAAAAAGTGATCGTTTACAAGTATAAGAGAAAAACTGGCTATCACAAGAAGAACGGCCATAGACAGCTCTATACCCAGGTGAAGATTGAAAAAATCAACGCTTAATTGTAAATGATATGATTAAAGCAACCGTATTCAAGAATTCCACAGATTCAGGCAATGCTGTTTACACAGGGATTGTGATGGAGGGACATGCCGGTTATGCCGATGAGGGTGAGGATATCATCTGTGCGGCGGTTTCGGCTCTGGCTCTTAACTTTTTCAATTCAGTGGAGGCATTTACGGAAGATGGATTTGAAGGCGGGGCGGGAGAGAGCGGTTCGTTTGAATTCCGTTTCACTTCAGATATAAGTCCTGAATCAAAACTCCTGATGAACTCTCTTATTCTGGGACTTCAGAATATTGAGAGGGATTATGGGAAATCATATATTAACGTGAAGTTTAAGGAGGTGTAACACATGTTAAAGATGAACCTTCAGTTATTCGCTCATAAGAAAGGTGTTGGTTCTACCAAGAACGGTAGAGACTCCGAGGCCAAGAGACTTGGCGCTAAGAGAGCCGACGGACAGTTCGTACTGGCTGGCAACATTCTGTACAGACAGCGCGGAACCCACATTCATCCTGGCAACAACGTAGGCAGGGGTGGCGATGATACCTTATTTGCTTTAGTAGACGGAGTTGTTAAGTTTGAAAGAAAGGGCAGAGACAGAAAGCAGGTTTCTGTATACCCAAGGGCAATCAACGAATAATTTCGAAGGGCTCCATACTTAGCGTATGGGGCTCTTTTTCACACCACAGGAGGTACTGTGTATGTTTGCCGATAGCGCAAAAATATTTATTAAATCCGGTAAGGGCGGAGACGGCCATGTGTCCTTCAGACGCGAGCTGTATGTTCCCAATGGCGGTCCTGACGGAGGTGACGGCGGCCGTGGAGGCGATGTCATTTTCCAGGTAGACAAAGGAAAAAATACCCTGGTAGATTTCAGGCATGTGCGTAAGTATATTGCAAAGGATGGCCAGGAGGGCGGAAAGAAACGCTGCCATGGAGCGGATGCCGATGACCTGATTGTGAAGGTGCCTGAGGGAACCGTGCTTAAAGATTTCGAGACGGGTAAGGTCATTGCCGACATGTCAGGTGACAACCAGAGGGAAGTCATCTTAAGGGGCGGCAGGGGCGGTCTTGGAAATATGCACTTTGCAACATCGACCATGCAGGTGCCCAAGTACGCGCAGCCCGGGCAGCCCGGTGCCGAGCTGTGGGTGCAGTTGGAGCTTAAGGTCATTGCGGACGTGGGCCTGGTGGGCTTTCCTAATGTGGGAAAATCCACGCTGCTGTCTGTTGTCAGCAACGCAAAGCCGGAGATAGCCAATTACCATTTTACCACCCTGAATCCCCATTTGGGCGTGGTGGACCTGGGAGACGGAGCCGGATTTGTCATGGCTGATATTCCGGGCCTGATTGAAGGCGCCTCTGAAGGCATCGGCCTGGGACATGCGTTCTTAAAGCATATTGAGCGCACCAAGGTCCTGGTCCATGTGGTGGACGGAGCTTCCGTGGAGGGCAGGGATCCTCTGGAGGACATAAGGACCATTAACCGGGAGCTGGAAGCCTATAATCCGGAGCTGTTAAAGCGTCCCCAGGTGATTGCCGCCAACAAGATGGATGCGGTGTATGCAGAAGAAGACACTGAGATTATACTTGACGAGCTGAGAAACGAATTCGAGCCAAAGGGAATCAGGGTGTTCCCCATATCCGCTGTCAGCAGACAGGGAGTGAAGGAGCTTCTGTACCATATCAATGACCTTCTTAAAACAGTGGATGATGCGCCTGTTGTGTTTGAGAAGGAATTCGAGGTCCAGTACCAGGGCGACAGAAACCTGCCTTATACGGTTACCAGGGCGGATGACGGCGCTTATGTGGTGGAAGGTCCCAGAATCGACAAGATGCTTGGATACACCAATCTGGATTCTGAGAAGGGATTTGATTTCTTCCAGAAGTTCCTTAAGAATACGGGAGTTCTGGACGACCTGGAGAAGGCTGGCATAGAGGAAGGCGATACGGTCCGTATGTATGGGCTGGAGTTTGATTATTACAAATAGAAGGAGTTATTATGACAAGCAAGCAGAGAGCCTATTTAAAAGGCCTGGCTATGAACATCGATCCTGTGTTCCAGATTGGTAAATCCAGCCTTACGCCTGAGATTACCCAGGCCGTGGACGAGGCACTGGAAGCAAGGGAACTGATTAAGGTGACAGTGCTGAAAAATTGTCTGGACGACGGCGGTTCCATCGCGGATGTCCTTGCAGAGCGCACACACTCACAGGTGGTACAGGTCATTGGCAGGAAAATCGTTCTTTACCGTCCTGCCAAAGAGGAAAAGAAACGTAAGATTGTGCTGCCGGAGAAATAGACAGGCAGGTATCCGGTAAAGGTATGTGAAGAAGGGATTTGTTTGGCAAAAATAGGAATATTGGGCGGCACCTTTGACCCCATCCACAATGGTCATCTGCGGCTGGGCAGGGAAGCTTATGAGCAGTTTGGACTGGATGCAGTCTGGTTCATGCCCACAGGAAATCCGCCCCATAAAAAAGATCATAAAATCACTGAGGGAGAGATGCGTGAGCGTATGGTTAAACTGGCCATTGCAGATACTCCCTATTTCCTGTATTCGGATTTTGAACTAAGGCGTAAGGGTAATACCTACACCGCCCAGACCCTGTCCCTGCTGCGTGAGGAATATAGGGAGGACGTGTTCTATTTCATCATAGGAGCAGATTCCCTGTATCAGATCGAACAGTGGTTCCACCCGGAGCTGGTCATGAAGCTGGCAGTGCTTCTGGTGGCCGGGCGTGCCTATCATGATGACCACCAGCCCTTTGACAGGCAGATTGAATACCTGACTGCCAGGTATGGGGCAAAGATTTACCCCATCCGCTGCCGTGAGATGGATGTGTCCTCGGAGGAAATAAGGGCATCCGTGTCTGACGGACATTCCATCCATGGATTTGTGCCGGATGCAGTGGAAGAATATATTAAGGACCATGGACTGTACGGTGGCGGCGTCAAGACCCCGGTCCTGGCCGGCAAAGGAGAATGAATGTATGGAAAACCAATGCAGCCAGATTATGTTATACAGGAAAAGCCTTAAGAGAAAGCTGGCGCCCATGCGCTACGAGCATTCTCTCAGCGTGTCATACACCTGCATGAACCTGGCCATGCGTTACGGCTGCAGCCTGGACAAGGCAGAGCTGGCCGGACTGATGCATGACTGCGGGAAGCGGTATTCGGATGATATCATATTGAAGAAATGCCTGAAACATGGTCTGGAAGTGACGGACGCGGAGTACAAGGCCCTGCCTGTGCTCCATGCAAAATACGGGGCATGGCTGGCGGAGCACAAGTACCAGATTACGGACCGGGAAATACTGGATGCCATCGGCTGCCACACCACAGGCCGGCCGGAGATGACGACTCTGGATAAAATCCTCTATATAGCGGATTATATAGAACCCAGGCGCTACAAGGCCGATAATCTGCCAATGATAAGGCGGATGGCGTATGAGGATCTGGATGAGACCATGTATGCCATATTGGCGGGAACTTTAGATTACCTGGAAAAAAAGGGCGGAAGTATTGACCCCATGACAGCCCAGGCATATGAATATTTTAAGAAAGTGAAGGGAGAACGCGATGAACTCAAAGGAAATGGTGAAACTGGCATATCAGGCTCTCAGCGATAAAAAGGGAGAGGACATTAAAATTATTGACATCCAGTCCGTATCAGTTCTGGCAGATTATTTTATAATCGCTGACGGCAGCAACCCCAATCAGGTGCAGGCCATGGCTGATAATGTGGAGGAAATTCTGGAAAAGGCAGGCTGCGAGTGCAAGCAGATTGAAGGCTACCAGAACGCAAACTGGATTCTGATGGATTACAAGGATGTGATAGTCCATATCTTCTGCAGGGAAGACAGATTGTTCTATGATTTGGAGCGAATCTGGAGAGATGGAAAGACATTTGTGGATGTAAATGAGCTGTAATGTGTAAGAGTTGGAAATGAATGAAAATGAATTAAATCCAATGAGGGACGGATATATGAGGTCTGGAATGATAAGACCTTCGTATATCCGTTTTTTATATATAAGTGATACTGTTTTCTCCTGTTTTCAATCAAATATGTTAAGCGAAAAACGACAGATGTTTATGTTATGCTATAAAACGAAGGGAGACAAATGAAATATAAACAGGGCTAATAGAATAAGGCCAATAAAAATAAGACCGGTTTTGCTTTTTACAATAATTTAATTATTAGGAGAAAAAGGTAATGAGAGTAAATATGTTAGAGGAAACGATTATTGAAGAAGTAACAAAGATTATAAAAGTTGCTGAGACTAAAATAATGAAAGAAATGAGCATTCAATATTTGGCGGATTCGCTGTGCTACAGTGAACAGCAGGTTAGATTAGTGTTTAAGATAGCTGCAGGCCAGACAATTGGCCAATATTTAAAAAGACGATACTTAACACAAATATATCTAACTATAGGTAGTGATGCATACAATAAGTTGAAGAGAACAGCTGCTGTCATGGGATGCAGGCGCTATAAGCAAAAAATGGAGCATTTCTTTGGTAAAGAAATTGATGATGACAAACTGCAAAGACCTCTTACAACAGAACAAATGAGAATAAATCTGTTTGATTTGGAAAACAGCCCATATGTAGACAGATGGCTTAAAGAGAAAATATGCGGCAAAAGACAACGGGTGGATATTGGCAATGATGTGACCAGGCTATTACTCTTGGATGAGAATAACCGGATGCCTTATGATTATGACCATTGTTATTTTAGGCATAAGGGCCGTCTCTTTATTATTGATTCACGCTTGGCAGTTGATATGCCGTATAATAATAGTCTTTGGATTATGGGAATGGAATTTTGTATTTACAAAACAGAGCAGGCAGAGAACAGATATGTTTTCCAAATAATAAAAAAATTTATGGAAAATGGTACCGTAAAGAATATGAAAAAGGAAGATAGTGGAATACAGGTCCAGGAGCTCAGCTATTTCTATGCACATAAAAACAAATCGTTCCGTATTGTGAATATCATTGACGGCTCAGATATGGTTGGAGAGGCGCTGACAACGCTGATGATAAAAGAAGAATACATTATACTGGAATCAGGTAAACTTTTCTTCTTATTAGATAAGTAATAGTATGTATGCTCATGTCTCTGAGGGCATAGAGATGAATCTTAAAAACAGGAACTGCGGTGTAAGGATAACAATACACCAGCGGTTCCTGTTTGTGCAGTTGCAGCAGTGTGTGATAGCGGTATATAACAGTAACAGATCCGGAATATATTATGCCTATAAATCGTTAGGCCTGCTATATCATGATGCAAAAGACACATCATCCCTGCCGCTACATCATACGAACCAGGCCAATGACCTTGCCAAGAATCTCTACGGTTTCCGTGATGATAGGCTCCATGGCATCGTTCTCCGGCTGGAGGCGGTAATGTCCGTTCTCCTTATAAAAACGCTTGACCGTGGCTGAATCATCCACCAGGGCCACAACAATCTCCCCGTTTGCCGCAGTGGGACACTGCTCCACAATCAGCTTGTCGCCGGGCAGGATTCCGGCGCCAATCATGCTTTCGCCCTTAACCTTCAGCATGAACGTCTCAGAGTTGGGAAGAATCTCTGCCGGGAATGGGAAATAGTCCTCAATCCGCTCTTCTGCAAGAATGGGTTCTCCGGCTGCTACGGTTCCGACGAGAGGGATATTCACCATCTCTCTGCGGTTAAAATTAAAGGTGTCGTCCAAAATCTCAATGGTCCTTGGTTTGGTGGGGTCACGCCGTATGTAGCCCTTATCCTCCAGAGCGGACAGATGGGAGTGAACGGAAGAGGTGGACTTTAAATGTACTGCCTCGCAAATCTCCCGCACAGCCGGCGGATATCCCTTCTGTAAAATAGTCTCTTTGATGTATTCTAAAATCTCCTGCTGCTTAGAAGTAATTTTATCCTGTGCCATAATCAACCTCCTGCGTTTTCTATATTTATAGTAACATATGTTCGGTAAAAATGCAAACCTTTGTTCGATTTTTTGCCGGGAACACTTGACAAACATTTGTTCTGGTAGTATAGTATGAATATACAAAAGAACAGACGTTCTGTATTGCGCGCAAGAAGGAACCGCCTTAGGGAGGTTACCATATGAGAGTGAGAAAGAGAAGGTTGTCAGCTACATGTTTTACGGTTTTACTGTTTGTTTCCATTATTATGGGACGTACCATGTTTACTTCCATGGCCAAGGAGGAGGGGAGCAGGACCACTCCCTATTATAAAAGCGTCCGCATCCAGGAAGGGGACAGTCTTTGGGGGATTGCCCGTCAGTACAGGGAAGGCAGTTCCATGAGCATGGATGAGTATGTGAATCAGCTCAGGCAGATGAACGGCCTTAAGAAGGATACCATCCATACAGGGCAGTATCTGACCGTAGTATATTTTGAGTAAACAGGATTAGCTTCTGTACATATAATATGATAGTACGAGATACATTTTAAACCTTTGGAGATATCCGGCCAGCTCCAAGGGTTTTTATCTTTTCACGGATTTTCTGTATATTCCGGTTACATTTTTGCCCGAAAATTCCCAGAAGTTCCAAATTATATAATTTTGCAGCGTTTTATTGTGCAAAATGATACAAATTTCTTTCTTGATGTTAAGATGCTGTGAAAATGCATATCATGAGACGTGATATATTACACAAATTGCAGAATGAAATCGTCATGGATTTGTAACATTTTCTTTTTTATAACATTTATATTATCAATTTATAAATAATATGTATTTGAAATTATTAAATAAGGTGTCTATAATAGGCAAAAGCAAACGAGAAGAGAAAGGGGGTTGTTTAGTATGAACGGTTTAGTGGAATCACTGATGGAAGAGCTTAACTGCAATGTGGTGTTCACCATACCGCTGTTTGGCGGTATTGATGTGATGGAATCCGTGGTAGTGACATGGATCATCATGGCGATTATGATGATAGCTTCCCTGATACTGGTCCATGGCCTGAAGGTAAGGAACATAAGTAAGAAACAGGCTGCTCTGGAGAGCGGTATGTCTTTTATCTATGATTTTTTTGAAGGGCTTTTGGGAAAGGAAGGAAAGGCTTATATACCATATCTGATTACAGTGGTGATATACATAGGAATTGCCAATATGATTGGACTTCTTGGCTTCAAGTCGCCAACCAAGGATTTGAATGTGACCGTTTCCCTGGCTGTTATGAGTATTGTTCTGGTGGAAGTGGCCGGCATCCGTAAGAAGGGTGTCAGGGGATGGATTAAAAGCTTTGCGGAGCCCATTGCCATCATAGCGCCAATCAATGTGCTGGAGCTGTTTATACGGCCATTGTCCCTGTGCATGCGGTTGTTCGGCAACGTGCTGGGCGCCATTGTTGTCATGGCACTCATCAAGCATTTGCTGCCGTTAATTGTGCCGCTGCCATTCAGCTTCTATTTTGATATATTTGATGGAGTGATACAGGCATATGTATTCGTGTTCCTCACATCACTATATATAAAAGAAGCCATTGAGGATTAAGTTTGCAGCCTTATGGAAAAAGAAAATATTGAGAGAAAAAGGAGAGTCTTATTATGACAGGATTAATCGCATTAGGAGCAGGTGTTGCAGTTGTTACAGGTATTGGAGCAGGTATAGGTATCGGCTTGGCCACTTCCAAGGCAGTGGACGCTATTGCAAGACAGCCTGAGGCAGACGGCAAGATTACAAAGGCACTTCTGTTAGGATGCGCCCTTGCTGAGGCAACCGCCATTTACGGCTTTGTCATCGGCCTTTTAATCATTCTGTTCTTAAAATAATTTATAGCAGGAAGGCGACTTAATATGTTAAATTTAAACATTTGGAATGTAGCCTTTACGGTTATTAACCTACTGGTTTTATATCTGTTTATGAAGCACTTCCTGATTGGTCCGGTGCGCAGTATACTGGATGAGAGGAAGCAGATGATTGAGCACGACCTGGACGAGGCAAAGAACAGGGAAACGGAAGCGCGTCAGATGAAGGAGCAGTATCAGGCCTCCATCGGCAATGCAGATGAAGAAGCTTCAAGAATCATCGAGGAAGCCAGGAACAGGGCTGCCGCAGAGTACGAGAAGGTTCTGGCCCAGGCCAGGGCAGACGCTGCCAAAAAGATGGAAGAGGCAGACCGTACTATTGCCCTGGAGCGCGAGAAAGCCATGAATGACCTGAAGGCCGGAGTGGCCGGTTTGGCCATGACAGCTGCTGCCAAGCTGATTAGCGAGCAGAGCGCACCGGACGGCGACAGGAACCTATACAACCGCTTTTTAGCAGAATCAGGTGAAGGAAATGACTGAGACAGCCAGAACGTATGCCATTGTTCTATATGAACTGGGCATACCGGAAGAGATGGTCAGGGAAGCTGTAAAGCTGCTTAAGGAGAATCCGGAACTTCCGGAGGTCCTTAATAGCCCGGTGGTTCCCCTGAAAAGTAAGCATGCCGTTATTGAGAAGGTGTTCAGGGAACCGGAATTTTCCGTACTGATGGTACGTTTCTTAAAAAAGGCTTGTGATGCGGGATGCATCGGACAGACAGAGGAGATTGCAAAAGCCCGTGACGCCTATGCCAGAATGGCGGCAGGTGTTATGGATGCCGAGCTTCACTATGTTACCATGCCGGGTGCGGCCCAGATTACAGGAATGAAACAGTTTCTGTGCAGGAAATATAACAAAAAAGATGTGAACATCCGATTGGTGAACCAGCCGGACCTGGTGGGCGGTTTTGTCCTGAAGGCCGGGGATACAGAATATGACTACAGCCTGAAGGGGCAGCTGGTAAGGCTGGGCCGGGCTGTGGTAAGATAGGAGTCTTGATATGAGCACAATCAGTTCCCAGGAAATCATCTCCATTATTAAGAGTGAGATTGAGAATTTTGACATGCATGCCGGACAGGAACAGGAAACTGGTTCTGTTATCTGGGTAGGAGACGGCATAGCAATTGTATACGGCATTGAACATGCCATGTACGGGGAAATCGTTATATTTGAAAATGGTGTTAAGGGAATGGTCCAGGATATCCGCAGGAATGAGATTGGCTGTATCCTTTTCGGAAAGGATACAGGAGTGGGCCAGGGCACCAAGGTGGTCCGCACCAGGAAAAGGGCAGGCGTGCCTGTGGGAAGCGGATTCTTAGGCAGGGTGGTCAACGCTCTGGGAGAGCCCATTGACGGACTGGGCTCTGTAAAGGAAGAAGATTATCTCCCGGTGGAGGAGGAAGCTCCCGGTATTGTGGACAGGAAATCAGTGGGAGTTCCCATGGAGACAGGTATTCTTGCCATTGACTCCATGTTTCCCATAGGCCGCGGCCAGAGAGAATTAATCATTGGAGACCGGCAGACCGGTAAGACCTCCATTGCCATGGATACCATACTGAACCAGAAGGGCAAGGATGTGGTCTGCATCTATGTGGCCATTGGCCAGAAAGCATCCACCGTGGCAAAGCTGGTTTCCACCCTTAAGAAGAACGATGCCATGGATTATACCATTGTCATGTCGTCCACGGCCAGTGAGGCAGCGCCCCTTCAGTACATAGCACCCTATGCCGGGACTGCCATGGCTGAATATTTTATGCATCAGGGGAAGGACGTTCTGATTATTTACGATGACCTGTCCAAGCACGCAGTGGCCTACAGGGCATTGTCCCTGCTGTTAGAGCGTTCTCCGGGCCGTGAGGCTTATCCGGGCGACGTGTTCTATCTTCATTCACGTCTTCTGGAACGTTCCAGCAGACTTTGTGATGAAAAGGGAGGCGGCTCCATTACAGCCCTTCCCATCATTGAGACACAGGCAGGGGATGTATCGGCCTATATCCCTACCAATGTTATATCTATTACAGACGGTCAGATATTCCTGGAAAGCGACCTGTTTTTCTCCGGCATGAGGCCGGCTGTGAACGTGGGACTTTCCGTGTCACGTGTAGGCGGTGCAGCCCAGACAAAGGCCATGAAGAAGGCATCGGGAAGTATCCGTATCGACCTGGCGCAGTACCGGGAGATGGAGGTATTCACCCAGTTCAGTTCTGATCTGGATGAGGCTACCAAGGAGCAGCTGGCTTACGGAAAGCGGCTTATGGAGCTGCTTAAGCAGCCTCTGGGAAGGCCCCTCAGCTTGCATGAACAGGTCATTACCCTCTGCGCGGCGACCCACAAGGTCATGCTTTCCGTAGAGGTTTCGGATATTAAGGAATTCCAGATGAACATGCTGGCCTGGTTTGATGAAAAGCATCCGGAGATTGGAAAAGAAATCGAGGAGACCAAGGTCCTGGGCGATGACTTGATAAACCGTATTGTGGATGCTGCAAACCAGTATAAGACAAACCAATATAAGGCGTCCGTCTGACCAGGAAGAAGGAGTTAATATGGCAAATGCAAGAGAAATCCTAAGCCGTATGAAAAGCGTCCAGGATACCCGGAAGATTACCAATGCCATGTACCTGATTTCCTCCACCAAGCTTAAGAAAAGCAAGAAACTTCTGGAGGAAACAGAGCCTTACTTCTATAGCCTTCAGGATTTGATACGCCGTATCCTGCGCCATATGCCGGATGTGGAGCATTTTTACTTCAATCCCAGGAAGGAAATCAAGGAGGAGGACAGGGTAAAGGGGCTGATTGTCATTACCGGCGATAAGGGATTGGCAGGCGCTTACAACCATAATGTGCTGAAGATGGCCCATGAGTGGATGGAACAGAGTAAGAACCACCGGCTTTATGTGGTGGGAGAACTGGGACGCCATTATTTTGAGGCCAGACATGTCCAGGTGGAGGAGCAGTTCCATTACACGGTACAGAATCCCACCATGCATCGCGCCCGTCTGATTTCCTCTACTATATTGGAGGATTACGAGGAAGGACGTCTGGATGAGGTTTGGATTATATATACGCAGATGATGAACAGCATGCAGATGGAAGCGGAGATGACAGAGCTTCTTCCCCTTAAACGTGAGGATTTCAGCAATATCGTTATCCCTGCGGATATCATCCAGGAGGAGATACAGATGGTGCCTTCCCCCAGCGCCGTCATGGACCATGTGGTCCCCAACTATGTGACCGGATTCATATTCGGTGCCCTGGTGGAGTCCTTCTGCAGCGAGCAGAATGCCAGGATGATGGCCATGCAGTCTGCCAGCGACAATGCCAACGCAATTTTAAATGACTTGTCTATAGAGTACAACCGTGTGAGGCAGGCGGCTATTACCCAGGAAATCACAGAGGTAATCAGCGGTGCAAAGGCACAAAAAAAGAAACAATCGTAAATTCGTAAATATAAAAGGAGGCAGCCATGAGCAAGGGAAAAATTATACAGGTCATGGGACCTGTAGTTGACGTGGCTTTTGAGGATGATGGACTTCCCCATATCAAGGATGCCCTGGTGGTGGATAATCAGGGTAAGAAGTGCGTCATGGAAGTGGCCCAGCATGTAGGCGGCAATGTGGTGCGCTGCATTATGCTGGCATCCAGCGACGGCCTGTGCAAGGATATGGAAGTGGAGCCAACAGGCGCCGGTATTCAGGTTCCTGTAGGCGAGAAGACCCTGGGGCGTCTCTTCAACGTATTGGGCGAGACCATTGACGGAGGAGAGAGCCTGGAAGGCGAGGATAAGTGGGTCATCCACAGGGACCCGCCGTCTTTTGAGGACCAGAGCCCTGTTGTGGAGATGTTGGAGACTGGTATTAAGGTAATTGATTTGCTGGCCCCCTATGCCAAGGGAGGAAAAATAGGTCTCTTTGGCGGCGCAGGTGTGGGCAAGACCGTACTGATACAGGAGCTGATAACCAATATAGCAACGGAACACGGCGGATACTCCATTTTCACGGGCGTGGGAGAGCGTTCCCGTGAGGGAAATGACCTGTGGACCGAGATGAGGGAGTCAGGGGTGCTGGAAAAGACAGCCCTGGTATTCGGACAGATGAATGAACCTCCGGGGGCCCGTATGCGCGTGGCCGAGACAGGACTGACCATGGCTGAGTACTTCAGAGATGTGGAGCATCAGAACGTACTTCTGTTTATTGACAACATATTCCGTTTTGTCCAGGCCGGTTCCGAGGTATCCGCCCTGTTGGGGCGTATGCCTTCGGCTGTGGGATATCAGCCTACCCTGGCCACTGAGGTGGGCGAATTACAGGAAAGGATTGCGTCCACCAAGAATGGTTCCGTTACTTCGGTCCAGGCTGTTTATGTGCCTGCTGATGATTTGACTGACCCGGCGCCTGCTACTACCTTTGCACATCTGGATGCCACCACGGTATTGTCCAGAAAGATTGTGGAGCAGGGCATTTATCCGGCTGTAGACCCTCTGGAATCCACCTCCCGTATCTTGGAAGAGGATGTGGTTGGGAAAGAGCACTATGAGGTGGCAAACAAGGTGCAGCAGATGCTTCAGAAGTATAAGGAGCTGCAGGACATCATTGCCATTCTGGGTATGGAGGAGCTGTCTGAGGATGATAAGCTGACTGTAAACCGGGCCAGAAAGATCCAGCGGTTTCTATCCCAGCCATTCCATGTGGCGGAAAACTTTACCGGTGTACCTGGTAAATATGTGCCTGTAAAAGAAACGATCCGGGGATTCAAGGCCATCATTGACGGCGAGATGGATGAGTACCCGGAGGCTGCATTTTTCAATGTGGGTACCATTGACGAAGTTGCGGAGAAGGCCAAGACCCTGGAGCATCATGAGGCTTAACCAGGACTGTCTGACGCAGAAAGGAGCCGGGATATGTCTGCATTTTGGCTGAAAATTGTAGCCAGCGACCACATATTTTATAATGGACATTGTTCATATCTGGCAGTGCCAGCACCGGACGGTGAGATGGGCATTATGCCTCACCATGAGGCTATGATTCTGGCTATCCAGGAGGGGAACCTCCGTTTTAAGGTGCCGGAGGAAACAGAATGGCATCAGGCCATTGTGGGCCGCGGGATCCTGCAGGTGGCTAATAACCGTGTGACCATGATTGTGGACACAGCGGAGCGGCCTGAGGACATTGACGAGGTCAGAGCCAGGGAGGCGCTGGAGCGCGCACAAGAGCAGCTGCGCCAGCAACTGAGCCTGAGGGAGTTCAAGATGTCCCAGGCATCCATGGCAAGGGCGCTTACCAGGCTAAAGGGAAGCCATCTGAAGGAACTTAAGTGACGGAAGAATATTTATAGCAGCTTGATTATAGTAATATGTAAGATATGATGGTAAGAGAAGTATAAAGGTATGGCTGTGGGACTGAAATGTCCTACAGCCATTTTGAATTTTGTATGAGAAAATTGCAGAAGTCCATGACGATAGGATTGTCCTTGCCGAGAGGAGAACACATGAGGATAATCTGACGGCGGCATACCTGATCCCTGATGGGAAGCAGCTTTACCGGGGAGTGGGGAGACATGGGGCCCCATTCGCCGCCCAATGGTCCCCAGGAGTACTGGGGCCAGAATCCGATGCCAAGGCCGGCAGCAATCAGGTTCCTGACTGACTCTGTGGTATCACTTTCAAAAATTACGTTAGGGACAAAATCCGCCTCTGAAAAGTAGCTGTTGCATATCTGGCGGATGGGCCTGGAACCGGCCAGACATATGTATCCCGCATTCCTTGTGTCAGCCAGATTGATAGAATCCTTATCCCCATAGGGAGAATGTGTGGGGACTGCCAGATACAGGTCCTCTTCCAGCATAACCATGTAATCCTCATAATCAGTATTTTTTAAGTCTGACCGGACCGCAGACACGCATAAATCATAGTCCGAATGGTTTTCAGCCTGGTACAGCTGGAAATTTACATCTGGCCGCAGGGCCCTGTAGGCAATAATCCGGTTGGTAATCAGGGTGGAGGCCGCCAAAAGCTTTAAATGGATGGTATGGCTGGACATGTACTGGTCGGCTCTCAGTTCGCCGGGAATCCGGTCCAGGGCGCTTACAATGGGAATCAGCCGCTTTTGAAGAAGGCGTCCGGCTTCATTCAGTTCCACACTTCTGCTTTTTCTCTCAAAGAGCGGCACACCCAGCTCTGCCTCTAACCGGTGGATGGCCTGAGAGAGGGCCGGCTGTGCTATCTGAAGATGTTCGGCCGCCTTAGTCATATGCTGGTATTCAGCGGCTGTCAAAAAATATCGTAATTGCAGTAATTCCATATGTCACCTCAGAGATATGATTTTACGAACAGGGGAGCCCCGCCCGGGTATCCGACTATTATATAACAGAATTCAAAAAAATGCATTCGAATTTTAAATGAGAAAAAAACTCAATACAATAGAAGATGAAAAAACTTAAAGAAAATGAGAATTATTCCCTGTTTCAGCTATTGTAAATTCATGTGTGGTCTGATAATATTGTATTGAAGTTAGCCACGACTAACAAAGAAGACGATATGGGAGAAATATTTTAAAGGAAATATGTCTGAGGGGAATAGGCCAAGGGATGAGTAATCAGAGACAGATTGAACCTATGAATCTCTCGGGTGTAAAAAAATTCTGAGACAGGCGGAGGTAATTCGTGAGCAAGGAAACCTTACATCTAATGTTAAAGCTGAATACGGAAGATTTGGATACCCAGGTGGCATTGCAGTGCGCGCCGTTACTGACAGGTATGAAGATATCAAACCTTCTAACGGTAGGACGTTCCAAAAGGGCGGCGGTTCTGGAATTGTTTAAAGAAACAGCCGTGTCCTGCTGCATTCTGTATGAATCATCTGAGAAAACCACTTTTCTTCTTTATATCAGGCCGGCTCTTGAAGCGTATCTGTCCCGGCCTGAGGTAAAGGTCCTTATGGAACGCTTTGGTTACAGGGGATGGGATTTGGAAGAGATTTTAAGCCTTGTGTCCATCAAATATGAGGAGCACATGGAAGACTGCGCCGGGTTCCCTCATGAGATAGGTCTGTTGTTGGGTTATCCTGCCAAGGATGTGACAGGATTTATCGAGAATAACGGAAAGAATTTCCTTTATATAGGATACTGGAAGGTTTATTCGGATCTTTCTGAGTGCAAGCGCATATTTCAGTCATACAATCATGCCCGTGAGCACATTATCCATATGGTTTCCCGCGGTATGAAGATTGATGCAATCTTAAGGATACACAATCTGAATCAATATAAATCAATGACAATATAAGGAGGATATACGACATGAATCAGATTATGGTAGTTTACTGGTCACAGACAGGCAACACAGAGGCCATGGCCAATGCGGTGGCGGAAGGCATCAGGAAGGCCGGAAAGGATGCCCTGGTGACAGAGGTCTCCAATATTTCGGCAGATGCGCTGAAGGATGCAGGCGTTTTTGCTCTGGGATGCCCGGCTATGGGAGCAGAAGTCCTGGAAGAGAGTGAGATGGATCCGTTTGTGGCAGAGGTGGAGACGTTTGCTTCCGGTAAGCATATTGGTCTCTTTGGCTCCTATGGATGGGGTGATGGAGAGTGGATGCGCGACTGGCAGGCCCGTATGGCCAATGCAGGAGCCGACGTAGTGGGAGGAGAAGGCGTCATTGCCCAGGAGAGTCCGGGCGAAGATGCACTCAATCATTGCAGGGAGCTGGGAGAGGCTCTGGCGGCCGCAGAAGTATAATGCAGAATCATAATTGCAGATACCATGTCTTTTGGCAGACCTTTCGGTTTGCCTTTTTTTGGCGCTATGGTATAATGATGGAATGGTGTCATGATTTTATAAAAGCAGCAGGGGGATATAAAACTTATGGAAAACTCAGAAGGCAGAGGCAGGATTAACCGAAAGGAGGGCAGAGGATGCAGAAGGAGCTCCATCTCTTTTAAAATCAGCCTGAGCCTTTTACTGGTACTGATTCCCTTTTTAATTATACTTATTACCATGGCCTGTGTCATGGCAGCCGGGGCCATTTCCGCCCTGAATGACAAAATACTGGAGGTTCAGACAGATTATGCAGTCTCCAGCGTGGATGACTTTTTCAGCAGCAAGGTTACAGCAGCCGGCATGTTTCGGGATAATGATGATTTGCAGACATATTTTGCATCTGTCTCCAGGGAGGAAGATATCAGTGCTTATAACCAACTGGACGATGTGCTGAGGGTGCTTAATAGTGCTTTGGTTCAGATGGGGGAAAAGGAGAAGGTGATGGAGGCCTGGGTGGCAGATCCAAGGACAGACAGCTACCTTCTGTCAAACGGCAGTGTGGTGGACGCCGGTTTGGAGGATACTCAATGGTATGAATCTGTGATTTCAGGGGGAAGTACCATCATAACAGAACCATTTCTGGATCCGGCCACTCATGAGATGATTGTCTCCATCGTGTCACCGGTAGTATCCGGGAATGGTTCAGAGATAACAGGTCTTTTTGGATTTGACGTATACCTGGATACACTTAAGCAGACACTTTCCGATATAAAGGTAGGAGAGGCAGGATACCTGGAGTTGATTTCCAACAGCTCGGATTACATCTACAGCGACGACCCCACTGCATCCGGCAAAAATGTCAGTGAGATAAAAATATCGGATGATTATAAAAACAAGGTAAAAAATAATTACAATGGATTTGCGGATTTTACATATTCCGGCGTCAAATACACAGCCATGTTCCGGAACTGTGATACAACGGACTGGCTGGCCGTGGCCACGCTGCCTTTGTCAGAAGTAAACCACACCCGCAATTATCTGATAGAGACAATGGCGTTCGTGTCCATTCTGATGCTGGCCCTGCTGGTCCTGCTGATTGTATTTGCGGTCCGCAGGGTGCTGAAGCCTCTGGGGGGCATCAGCGCCAGTATGGAGGCATTTTCCAGGGGGAATCTGGATGTGGATATACGGGCTGCCGGGGATGATGAGATTGGAAGACTATCTGAAAGCGTCCGTTCCTCAGTGCGCTCCTTAAAGGATATCATCGAGGATATCACCTATATACTGACAGAGGTTTCGGCGGGAAACCTGGCTGTGCCGGTGGAGGGGAATTATATAGGTGATTTCAGGTTTATCCGGGAAGCTCTGGAGCAAATCATCGCTTCTCTGAATGATACCTTAAGGCAAATAAACATCTCGGCAGAGCAGGTTTCCTGCGGTTCGGAACAGGTTTCCGCGGGGGCCCAGACACTGTCCAGGGGGGCTGCGGAACAGGCAGGATCCGTGGAGGAACTGGCAACTGTTATCAATGACCTTTCCCAGAAGATTACATCCAATGCCGACCTCGCCTCAGAGGGCAGCCGCTTGGCCGCAAATGTGGGAGAGGAGGCTGTAAAAAGCGATGGCAGGATGCAGGAGCTGCAGAACGCCATACACAATATTAAGACCAGTACCTTTAAAATACGTGAAATCATCAGGACCATAGAGGATATTGCGTTTCAAACCAACATACTGGCTATCAATGCTGCTGTGGAGGCTGCACGGGCCGGGGACGCGGGGAAGGGATTTGCCGTGGTGGCAGGGGAGGTCAGAAACCTGGCATCCAAAAGCGCCCAGGCATCCAGGAATTCAGCTGACCTTATCACCCATTCGTTAAAGGCAGTGGAGGATGGGACACTAATTGTGGACGCCACAGCTGTTTCCATGCGAAATGCATTGAACGGGGTGCAGAATGTGGTAAAGACCATGGACGATATAGCGTCTGCATCCAGGGAACAGGCGTATTCCGTGGAACAGGTGACCCGGGAGATGGAACAGATAGCAGGCGTGATTCAGGAGAATTCAGCCACGGCCGAGGAAAGCGCGGCAGCCAGCGAGGAGCTTTCAGCCCAGGCGCTGCTGCTGAAAGGACTCTTAGAGCGGTTCCGTTTTGACAATACGGATGTACTGTGACAGGATTTTATCATCAACCCTTATCATTTGTTCTTGACACCTACATATAGTAGGTGTAAACTGAGTATAAGAACTACAAAATGTAGGTGAAAGGGGTTGGTCAGATGGAGAAGGAAATATCACTGCCTGAGGCACAAATGGAGGTTATGGAGGTCATCTGGGACAAAGGAGGAAGGACCATGTTCGGCGTTCTGGGGGAGGAACTGGCAGCCAGGGGAAAGTCTTGGAAGCCCAATACCATTCTGACTCTGTTATCACGTCTGACTGAAAATGGTATGCTGACCGTGCGCAAGCAGGGCAGGCTGAACGAATATGTTTCCCTGGTGTCCAGGGAGGAGTACCGGCAGACCCAGGCCCGGCTTCTGGTAGACCGGATATTTGGCGGAGACACAAAGCATCTGATATCCGCTCTTGTCAGTCAGGAATATCTGACGGAGGAGGATTATGAGGAGCTGAAGGCGTTCTGGGAGAAGGGAGGAGATAAGGGATGAATATGTGCCTGAAGATGCTCTTTACCCTGTCACTGTCAGGAACAGCACTGATTTTGGTGCTCCTTGGAGCCACACGGATATTTGGCAGCCATATGGGGCGCAGATGGCAGTATTACATCTGGCTGGCAGCCGTGCTCAGGCTGCTTTTGCCCATACCATCCCCGGCCGGCCTTATCTTTCCGGATGCTTTAAGCAGCGGGATGTCCGCCGGCCTTCTGTCTGACGGGGGGAATCTTTATGCCTGGATGGATGGACGTTCCGGCAGCGGAAATCCTGCGGGACAGCCGGAATCGGTTATGGGAGTGCGTCCGGGAACGGGGACGGAGAGATTGGCGGAAACAGGAGATATGGAGGAGATGGCTTTCACGGTGGGAGATACCGCAAAAGCTGATACCGCAAAGGCCTATACCGCAAAGGCCCCTGGGCTGTATCTGTTTCTCCTTACACTGTGGCTGTCTGTGGCCGCTTTGCTGATGGGAAGAAGGATATGGAATTACAGGTCCGCAGCCAGGCTGTATAAGAGAAATGAATCCCTGGCTATTGCCCGTGATGGGGGGCTGGAGGCCTATGGCGCACCGCTGGAGGAAGCCTGCCGTGTCTGCGGCCTGAACAGGAGACCGAGGCTGGTGGTCAGCAGCACCCTTCCTTCGCCGGTGACAATGGGGCTGTTGTCCCCTGTTATCATCATGCCTGGTGATTTTCCGGCAGAGAGGGCATATTATGTATTTCTGCATGAGCTCACCCATGTCCGGCGTATGGATGGGTTTTACAAGTGGCTGGTGGAGGCGGCCGTATGCCTGCACTGGTTTAACCCGGCTGTGTATGTGCTGCAAAAGGAGGTATCCCGGGCCTGTGAACTGTCCTGTGACGAGGAGGTAATCCGCCGTATGGACGGCAGGAATAAACACCTTTATGGCGAGATTCTCCTCACCGCGCTCAGGCGCCGTCCCATGCCGGTGAGTGCAGATATGGGCCTTCCTCTCAGTGAAAATGCAAAGTGGATGAAGGAGAGGCTGGTTTCGATCATGGAATTCAGAAAGAGAAGCAGGCCATGGTCCCTGGCAGCCTGTATAATGTCTGCAACAATCGTGTCCATGGCTGTGCTGTGCGGATTTGCTCCGTTACAGAGGGAAAATGGGACGGTTGGGGCAGAGAATGTTCTGACAGGCGCGGCAGATCGGCTGGGAGCGCAGACGATAGCGGGAATTGGGAAAGCAGATACATCCGTCAGGTCCGGCGGGAGCTTTGCCGATTCAGAAACGATCAGCTGGAATGAGTATGAGGATGTGCGCCGCAGTCCGGACCAGAAAAGCCTTCAGACAAAAATGTTCTGGGTCAATGGTTATATCGTGGTTCTGGCCTGGAACGTGGACCCCGGCCAGTATGATGTAGTCCGGCAGGTTGACGGAAAGCCTTTATGCTTTACTGGCAGGACGGAGCAATATGCAGATAACAGCGCCATAGCTGAGGCAGTGCGGCAGTCTATTGAAAAGCAAAAGCTGAGTAAGAGCAAATACGGGTTCCGGCCGGAGCAGATGGCCCTGTTGGAAGCGGCAGGCCCCTTTGAAGGTACGGCGGATGAATTGGCCCAGCGCTTCTATGAGGCGGATAATCTGTCCTACTTTGCAGCCGTGTCAGGCAGTGTAAGCCCGGAAACCTGTGCCAGCCTGATGGAACAGTTTTATGCCGAGAACCAGATAGAGTATTTTGCCATTATCTCGGAAAATGATGCCCCATCCCTTAAGGCCAGAAAAACAGAGATGGCAAAGCAGGCTGCCAGGGCCGGGAATACGGACATTTTTTCCATATTAAAGGATGAGCTGACGGATGCTGATAAGGCGGAAATCGCCCGGAATGCATACCAGACAGACCATGCAGATATATTCTATATGACATATGAGTCATTGAATCAGGAACAGGCCGGGGAAATGGCTATTCAGGCTTATGAAGAGGACCGGGTGGAATATCTCTATGTTCTTAAGGAGCGGCTGTCCTCCAGCCAGATTTCATCCCTGAAGGAACGTGCCGGAAGGGATGGGAAGCAGGAGTTCTTATATGTGCTGGATTAACCGTATGAGGTAAGTAAAAATGTGTTTGGCCATGCAGCAGGGCAGCGCAGGAATTTGGGCGCCGCCCTGTATTGCACATCAGGTTCCGGCAGTTTGAATGGCAGCTTTAATGGCTGTCTTAATGGAAACCTTTACAAGGAATTAACTTGTAAAAGCAGATGGAGGGGTGTTAGAATATATTATTTAGTAAATGGATTGGCACAGAGCCCGGAACAGGACTGTGCTCCCGGGACGGAGGAGCTACATGAATCAATTTGTCACGGAACAGCTTATCTACGTATTACGGCTGGTGGCCGCTGCTCTCTGCGGCGGCCTTATTGGCTGCGAGAGGCAGAGTAAAAAGAAGACGGCAGGCACCAGGACCCATGTAATTATTGCTGTGGCCTCTGCCATGATGATGATTATTTCCAAGTATGGGTTCGGGGATGTGCTGAACGAGTATGTAAAACTGGACCCTTCCCGTGTGGCTGCGGGGGTGGTTACGGCCATTGGCTTTATTGGTTCAGGCATCATTATTTTCCGGAACAACAGCGTGAACGGAATCACTACCTCGGCCGGAATATGGGCGACTGTGGGCGTGGGTATGTCCATGGGAGCGGGAATGTATATTCTGGGGGCTGTATCCACGGCTATCGTGATGCTCTCGGAACTGTTCCTGGGCAGGAAAGGTTATTTTTCCAGAAGGAACGGGGAGGACAAAGAGGTGGAGATTGAATACTGTGAAAGTCTGGATGAGGACATCTTCCAGTTCATCAACCGGACATTGCAGGACCAAAACTGCAAGATGGTGAATATCCAGCTTACAGAGGAGGCGTCCACCTATGTGCTGACGGCCCAGTTAAAAACGCCTGCGTATTACGATATGTCCGGACTGGTGGGAGAGCTTAAGAAAAAAGGCCAGCTGAAGCGTATATCCGTGCAGTGAGCCTGTCATAGAACATGATTGGCAGCTGAGTGATGAACGGGGGCAAAAGAGGATGATCAAAGAGACTCAGAATAAACCGGAACAGGAAAGAAAGGCGGAAAAGGCCGTGCTGTCCAGCCGGCAAAAACTGCTTATCAGGGCGCCCCGGACTATAAGAATTATAGGTGCGATTGGAATCGTATTCGGGGGCCTGATGTCGTTTTGGTGCTATCGGGATTACCTAAATGGCAATGAGACTGCGTCGGCAGGTATGTCCCTGGGATTTTTACTGATTTTTGGCACCATGGGTTTATGGCTTTGGTGTTATGGATGCAGAATGCTCCAGGTCAAAGGGGAGGAGATCCTGTTTCGGGATATATTTTTCAGAAAACACAGATACACCCTGGATGATATATGTAGTGTGAGATGGAACCATGACGGCTTTTTATTTTCAGGCAGTACCGGTAAGCTGTTTAAAATTTACGGCTACTGCCCGGATTGTAAGCGGCTGTTTGAACTGTTGGAGGAACGGGGAGCACAGGTGGACCTTCCGGGGCGAATGTTCAGCCCGGAGCAGACTGCGGCGGTTCATCCGGAGCCTGATAAACGCCGTTTCCTGGTCAGGACTTCCCCGTGGCTTCCAAAAGAAGTGTCAAAGATTGAGGTGAGAGGAAGGCAGCTTGCTGTAAGTAAGCTGTTCCGGAAAGAGTTTACATGCAGCTGTCTGGATGTTGCAAAAATACAGCTGAAGGAAAATAAGGAAGGAAGACTGAACGCCCGGATTTACGGCGGGGAAGGAACGTGTCTGGCAAAGGTACGGACCTTTTCAGCAGATGCGTCTGATATGCGCTGCGCATTTGCCTTCCTGCGTCACATGATAGAGCTTGGCATTCCAGTCGAGGGGGCGGAGAAAACAAGTGAGTATGTCCGGTGCCTGCTGCAGAACAGATTTGTGTCTTTTTCAATAGGACAATCTCTTTTTAAGGAGGAATACCAACGGATTTGCCCGCTGCTTGACAGATATGCGGCAGTTTTTTCGGATTTGGGAATACAGATGGAATATGGTCCCATTGACAAAGAGCAGAAGGAGGAACTGGAGAAGAGCCTGGCGTTGGAAAAGATTACGTATGATACCTTCAACCGCGGATTTTTCATATGCCTTCAAAGAGACGGTCAGATGCTTTTCGATAAAAAGGCATCCCTGCCTTTGGCTGAGATGGTGATGCTATTGGCGGAGGCGCCGGAAATGGGGAGGGGAAGGCGGGAGGACCGATACCTGGAGGACCAGGGCATGGCAGCCGTACAAAATCTTCTGTACTTCCGGCCCATACCGGAAATCGTTATACAGCAGATACTGGAATATTTTCTGAATAAGGTCAAAAAGAAACAGATACATATATCTGACATTAAAAGGGACTGGTCGTGATTTTGTCCCTGCCTGTATCCTGGGTCATGTTTTTGCTGTGCACAACAGGTGGGCCAGAACATATGACAGACCGTGCGGCGGGAAGTCTGCACAGTCTGCACGCTCTGTCCGGTACTGTAAATTATTTCTGTCCGGTACTGTAATTCTATTTCTCCCGAAGCCTGACCTTATTCCTGGCGCTGCGTCTTCTCTCATCCTCCAGCGCGGCATAGTGCCGCTTAGTGGTATTGACATCGGAGTGGCCAAGCACATCGGCCACCAGATAGATGTCGCCTGTCTCCCTGTACAGGTTGGTGCCATAGGTGCTGCGCAGCTTGTGAGGGGTGATTGGTTTTAAAGGAGCTACGGTGCGGGCATACTTTTTAACCAGATTTTCCACGCTGCGCACAGCCATTCGCCTGCGCTGCAGGGAGAGAAAAAGGGCGTCCTCATGTCCCTGCTCCGGGATGATGCGGTCGCGTTCCTCCAGGTAGTCTAAAAGGGCGTCCTCCACCTCTGTTCCGAAGTATACGGTCACCTCCTTGCCGCCCTTGCGGTATATGCGGATGCCGCCGTTCTTAAAATCAATGTCGGAGATATTCAGCCCCACACATTCAGACACACGGATTCCGGTTCCCAGAAGGAGGGTAAGAAGGGCCAGGTCCCGCGTCTTTGTTTTGGCATGGTAATTTTTCTGTTTATCGGTCAGCTTGTCACCCTGTTCCACCTCGTCCAGAAGAAGGGCCACCTCATCCACGTCCAGCCGGATGATTTCCTTTTCATGGAGCTTGGGCAATTGTACCAGGGCCGCCGGATTGTTCTTAATTCGCTCGTTCCTGTAATAGTAGTTGTAGAAACTTTTCAGGGAGGATATTTTTCGCATGATTCCCCGTTCCTTGTTCATGACCTCCTGGTTCTTGTCATTGAAACGATATTTCAGGTATTCCATATATTCCTCAAAATCCGTGACAGACAGCTGGTCCAGCTGGTCCAGTTTGATATCCTGCACCGTAATCCTGGCAAGGGCCGGATTTTCCTTATGGAGGAAATCAAAGAACACATGCAGGTCATAGGCATAGGCGATCCTGGTCCTGGAGGATGTCCTGGGCTCGATTCCGCGGAAAAAGTCTCCGCAGAATGGCGGCAGGTCTTTTATCAGATTGCGCAGCCGCAGAATGTTTTCCCGGTCTACCTGTTCATGGTATGATAATTGACTCATGTAAGTGGATGCCTCATTTCATAAAAAGTATTGTCGTGTCAGACACGCTATAATATATATTTTAGCGTCAACTGCAAATGATTGTCAATTGATTGTTTTTTCCTTATGGATTTTGTTGTATAATAGAGCAATTCAGATAAACAAACAGAGAAAGAAGGCAACATGGAATTAAAATTAGAATTTGGCGGCCAATCCTGCGGCGTGTCCATCTTCCTTCCTAATGGGACAAAGCCGGAGAAAAAGGCGGCGGATGAACTGAAATCAATGATGGAACTTACCGGTACTGTGGAGCGGATGAAAGAGTCCGGCGTTTTTTCGGCGGAAAAGGAACACTCTGTCATAAAGGCAGCAGTGACTCCGGATTTTCACAAGGGAGCCGGCATTCCTATCGGCACTGTGCTGATGACAGAGGGATTCGTGATACCCCAGGCCATGGGAAATGATATTAACTGCGGTATGAGGCTCTATACTACGGATTTAAAGGAGGAAGAACTGGAATGCTGCCTGGTGTCCCTGCTGCCCCAAATCCGCCGTATCTTTTTTGAAGGCGGACGCAGTATACCTATGAACGGAATACAGAGGGAAGCCATGCTGCGACATGGGCTTACGGGATTGCTGGAGACTTCGGGGGAGGCAGAAGGAAGGGGAATATGGTCCCTTTATGACAGGGATGAACAGGAAAAAGCCCTGGAGTACACGGCCTTTAAGGGCAGCCTGTATACGACCGGCACCGAGGGCCTGGGGGATTTTATCGGGGCCGCCCATACTTTGTCCTATGATGACCAGATTGGATCCATTGGAGGCGGAAATCATTTTGTGGAGATGCAGCGCGTGGCGGAGATTTACGACGGCCGGACAGCCAATGCATGGGGAATCAGGAAGGGAAGTATACTGGTCATGATTCATTCCGGATCTCTGACCATCGGCCACCAGAGCGGCAGAATTAACCGAATCATAACAAAGGAGCTGTATCCGAAAGGAGTTCCCCATCCGGACAACGGAATTTATCTTTTGCCCGAAAGGGAAAAAATGGAAATAAATAGCAGAGAAAATGTTCCGGTAAGCGATAAGACAGACAGCCCATGGCAGCGTTTCTGCAGCACTACATACAACGCCGCTAATTTCGGATTTGCCAACCGGTTATTCCTGGGGCTTATGCTTCAGCGTGCCGTGACAGACAAGGTACGGCCCTATGAGATGAAGCTTCTGTACGATTCACCCCACAACTTTATCTGGAAAGAGGAGATGGAGGGCAGGAATTATTTCATTCACAGGAAAGGGGCCTGCTCAGCCAGGGGGATGGAGGGGATGGAGGGAACGCCCTTTGCCTACTACGGGGAGCCGGTGATGATACCTGGTTCCATGGGAAGCTCCAGCTATCTGCTGAGAGGCATGGGAAATCCGCAATCCCTGTGGAGCGCCAGCCATGGAGCCGGGCGCAGGCTTTCCAGGGGAGAGGCGATACATGGAAATGACCGGGAATTTAAGGAATTTATGAAAAAATTCCATATCGTGACACCCATTGATCCAGACCGCAGTGATTTAAAGGGCCGGAACGATATACTGAAAAAATGGGAGGAAACCATCCGCTCTGAGGCGCCCTATGCCTACAAGGATATCCACCAGGTGGTAAAGGTCCATGAGGAACACGGGATGGCAGGACTGGTGGCCAGGATGGAGCCGGTGTTTACGGTGAAGGCGTAGAAGGGGAAACCTTATCAGAATATGTTAGGAAGAAACCGCTGTATGAAATGGAATGAGGAATTGCTGACGGAATTTTTCGCGATGACACCTCATATAACAGCGGTTTTTTTTGCGGGAACAGGAGGAAAATCTGGTAAACAGGAATCATATGGATGACAAATGTGAATGACAATGACATATGTCACTCACAAAATGGCAAATGACATCTATCTAATTCCGGCATTGTATCTTATAATTGCCACATAGTGATAAGGAGGTGTTATTATGGCGGAGAGGCCGGCAGAGGATAAGAGTGGTATACTGCCAGAAACGTCTATCTTCTTTTATGGAATACCGGCTTACGGGCATCTGCATTCAAACCTTTATTTAACAGGATGCCTGTCTGCTGCCGGATACAGGGTTGTTTATTATTCAATGGAGCCTTACAGGAGAGAAATTGAGGCAAATGACTGTGAGTTCAGGGCTTATCCTTTGGACCGGGATTCCATTGATGCCTCTGACGGGGACAAGCCGTTAAAACTGTACCGTCTGATTCTGGAATACACCCGCGATATGCTTCCTCATCTTCTGGCAGAGGCAGAAAAGGAAAAACCATACCGTGTCATATTTGATTCTCTGGCCCTGTGGGGCAGGGCTGTGGGAGAAATCATGAAGATACCTTCATGCAGCTTTTACAGCATTGCGGTCGTGGACCGTGTTGGAGGGAACGCATTTTGGGCATATGCATCCGGGTTCTCAGCTTCTTTTCTCCGGTATGCGGGAGAATTTAATCGGGCCATGGATATCCGCCGCAAGCTAAGGCAAACATATGGAATCAGAAAGCTGGGTGTGCTGTCTGTTTTGATGAACAGGGGAAGCAGTAATCTGATGGGATATTCCAAAGACTTCCAGCCGGGCGGAAACAAATTGGGAAACGGTTATGTATTCCTGGGACCCTTGGCGCCCTTTAGAAAGGTCATCCAGACCAATGATTTTGTTTGTCCCGATGACAGGCTGATTTATATTTCCCTGGGAACCGTATTTAACCGGGATGAGGGACTCCTGCGGGAGATACTGCGCCAGTTTGGGCAAAAACATCCGGTGGATGGGGAACCGTATAAAAATGAGAACCCCTGGAATGTAGTCATGGTCTGGAATATGGAAACGGCCGGCAGGAACACAGACACCAAGAAGGATGAATGGAAACACAGGGATAACTTTATTATCCGTCCTTTCGTCAACCAGGGTGAGATACTGAAACATGCGGACCTGTTTATCACAGCAGGAGGAATGAACAGCATTCATGAGGCATTGTACTACGGCGTACCCTGTCTGATGTGCCCCCAGCAGGGAGAACAGCGGCTGAATGCCGGTCAGTTTGAAGCTTTGGGGTTTGGACGGATACTGAGGGACAGGTTGGATTTATATGGGGAAGCCATGGCTGCAATGAAGCTGAAAGACCAGTGGGATGAAGGACTCAGAACAGAAATGTGTGCTGTGCACATGGAAGCGGCACTGCAATTATTTGATGAAAACAAATGAAAAGGCCGGCTGAAATATATGGATAAGAGGGGAAACAAAGTATGGGAAAGACCGTGGAAAACGGAAAAAATACAGTTCTTATAACAGGTGCAACCGGATTTCTGGGAGAATATCTGGTAAGGCGTCTTACAAAGGAATACCGGGTCCTGGCAATGGGAAGGAACCGGGAACAGGGGAGGAAACTTGAAGGGCTGGGCGCTGTGTTCTGCCCGGGTGATTTTACAGACCGGAAAACGTGTGAGGCATATTTTAAGGGAGTCCGGTATGTGATTCACGCAGGCGCACGTTCCACTGTCTGGGGCAGATGGGAGGATTTCTACCGGACGAATGTGGCTGGTACCGCCCTTGTGGCAGAGCTTTGCCTGGAAAATGGGATTGAGCGTCTGGTATATATATCGTCTCCGAGCATCTACACGGTAAAATGCGACCGCTATGATATCCGCGAGGAACAGGCACCAAAGTATAATGACCTGAATCATTATATCAGATCCAAGCTATCAGCGGAACGAGTGGTTGAGGACGTACACCAGAAGGGATTGGAGACTGTCATCCTCCGCCCGAGGGGGATGATTGGGGTTGGGGATACAAGCCTTGTGCCCCGGCTGCTGCGGGCCAATATGCGGATTGGAATTCCGCTTATGAGGGAGGGCCTTAATACGGTAGACCTTACCAGCGTGGAAAATGTGGCTCAGGCCTGCCAGTTAGCGCTGACAGCCCGGGCGGCTGATGGCATGGCGTTTAATATTACCAACGGCGAGCCGATGGAATTCAAGACATTGCTGGAGCATTTTCTTGCAGCTATCGGAGAGAAGCCCCATTACAGAAAACTGCCCTTTGGAGCTGTCTATGGCATGGCTGCGGCCATGGAATGGGTATACAGGAGCTTCCATTTTCCGGGAGAACCGGCACTTACAAGATATACAGTGTGTACCCTGGGATTTTCCCAAACCATGGATATCAGCAGAGCCAGAACCATATTGGGCTATGAGCCGGAAAAGACATTGATGGAATCCATAGAGGAATATGGAAAATGGTGGAAAAACAGGGACGAGCCGGTTCCGGATCGTATCGCCAGGGTAAAGATGTATCACTGCGGCTCCTGTACCAATGACCTGGGTCTCCTGTTTAAGAGGCATCCCGGCCAAAAGAGGGAGTTTCCGGCCAGAGCGTTTCTGATACAGCACCGTGACCTGGGCAATATATTGTATGATACAGGTTATTCACAGGCTGTGTATGAAGATGGATTTCTTCTAAAGCTGTACCGCCGGCTGAATCCGGTCCATGTGAAGCCTGATCAGATCATTGATGAGAAATTGAGGGCAGACGGCATAAATCCTGAGAGCGTCCGGACCATCATTCTGTCCCATGCACATCCGGATCATATGGGAGGGCTTAAACATTTCCAAGGGTATCATCTGGTGGCAACAGAACAGGTACACAAGGCGCTTCTGAGACCCTCTGTGAGGAATCTGGTGTTTGCGAATATGCTTCCGAATAGGTCTGCGCATATGCATCCCAAGCGTTGGGGCATGTTTTCCGGTACGCCCAGGGAGGCAGTATCAGAGCTTCCTCAGGATATGATGACAGATATTCCATCGGGAAAATGCTGTGAAGTAAGGGGGCGAACGCCCAAAAAACGGCTGTCAGAACACTTTTTATGCAGATATTTTGAACAGGTGTATGACCTGTTGGGAGACGGGAGCATCATAGGCGTGGTGCTGGACGGACACTGCAGGGGGCAGATGGGGATATGGATTCCTGATTTTAAGCTGCTTTTGGCAGCAGACGCCAGCTGGGGCGGCGATTTGGTCCGCCATACGCTTGAAATGAGGCTGTTTCCGCGTCTGATACAGAATGACTTTACGGAATATAAGAAAACATTAAAAAAGCTTTGTGAGCTTCACAGGGACCATCCGCAGATAAGGATTGTGTTTACCCATGAAAAAGGAAGCGAGGAAACATATGGCTGATACGTTATCTGTTCTCAAATACTATCTTTACTACAAATACAAAAAGCGGTTTTCAGACAGAAGCGCCCTGGAACGGTGGCAGGTACAAAAAATCAGGAAGCATCTGGAGTATGTGGGGGAGCATTCCCGGCTTTACAAGGGAATGAAAAAACTGTCCTCTTATCCGGTTATAGACAAGAAGTTTATGATGGAACATTTTGATGAACTGAACACAGTTGGAATTGGCAGGGAGGAGGCCCTGGAATTTGCGGTCCTGGCAGAGCGCCAACGGAATTTCTCACCTAAGCTTAAGGGGGTAACAGTAGGGCTCAGTTCCGGCACATCGGGAAAACAGGGGATCTTTCTGGTATCGGATGATGAGAAAAACCGTTGGGCCGGATATATTCTTGCAAGGTTCCTGCCGGGAAGTCTGTTTGAGACGTATTCCATAGCATTTTTCATGAGGGCGGACAGTAATTTATACCAGGCAGTGAAGTCCAAAAACATACAGTTCCATTTCTTTGATATTTACAAGGATATGGAGGAACACAGAAAACGGCTGGAAGAAATCCGTCCCCGGATACTGGCAGGACAGCCGTCGCTCCTTCTTATGATTGCAGAGGATGTAAGGAAGGGGAAAACGGATATTTGTCCCCGGATTGTCATATCCATTGCCGAGGTGCTGGAACAGGCGGATGAACAGAGGATAAAGGAGGCGTTTGGCCTTTCTGTTATTCATCAGGTCTACCAGTGCACCGAAGGATGCCTGGCAGCCACCTGTTCCATGGGAACGCTGCACTTGAATGAAGATATAGTGTACATTGAGCGGGAGTATCTGGATGACCGGCGGTTCGTGCCGGTGGTGACGGATTTAGAGAGAAAGGCCCAGCCCATCATCCGTTACCGTCTGAATGACATATTGGTGGAGCGAAAGGAACCCTGCGGCTGCGGCAGCCCCTTCCTGGCTCTGGAGAAGATAGAGGGACGCGAGGATGATGTGTTTTCCTTTAAAGGGAAGGACGGAAGGAATGTGCCTGTGTTCCCGGATTTTATCAGGAGATGCATCCTGTTTGGGGATAAGGGCAGCGGTGAAAACCAGGCAGGGTCTTCCGGAGATTACAGGATTGTACAGGAGACGGATGGGCGTCTGACTGTGTATGCGGACATGGCAGACCCTGGTAAACAGAGGGTTTTAAAGGAGTTTGAACTGCTCTCAAAAGACTGCGGCTTCCTGCTGCCGGATATTTCCTTCCAGCCGTATAGTTGTGAAAAGGGAAGGAAAATGAAGCGTGTGGAGCGCAGAGGTGCAGAGCCGGTGAAGGGAAGGTACATATGAGGGAACGCAAGGTGAAAATTGCCGGCTGGGGAAACACCCTGTCGGGAAAGAAAATAGAATTTGATGGCCAGACCCGGTACCGTCTGGATAAAGACGAAACCTTACTAATGCTTGCGGTCAGGTCTGCCCGAAAGGCATTGGAGCGCGCGGCCATGGATATCAGTGATATGGACTGCATTGTATGCGCCATGGCAACCCCGCTGCAGGCCATTCCCTGCAACGCTGCCCTGGTGCATGAACAGCTGGCCAAGGGACTGGACATACCGGCTATGGATATTAATACCACCTGCACCAGCTTTATATCGGCATTGGATGTGATGTCATGCCTGATTGAAATGGAGCGGTATAAGAATGTGCTGATCATATCAGGCGACACTGCGTCCGCGGCCCTGAATCCAAGGCAGAAGGAGAGCTATGAGCTGTTTTCAGACGGCGCCAGCGCCTGTGTTTTGACGAGAGCTGGGGAACAGGAGTCATCGAAAATTCTCTACAGCTGTCAGAAAACCTGGTCGGAAGGCGCCCATGATACGGAAATCAGGGGAGGTGGAGGCATGATGCCGGCATTTTCCATGAATGAAGAAAACCGCGAGGATTTTTACTTCGATATGAAAGGCAAACGTATCCTGAAGCTTTCTGCCCAGAATCTGCCCGGATTTGTGGAGCAGTGTCTGAAGGAGGCGGGGGTAAAGCGGGAGAGCATTGACCTGGTGGTTCCCCACCAGGCCAGCCGGGCGCTGGATGTTATTATGCCCAGGCTGGGCTTTAGGAAAGGAACCTATATAGACCGTGTGTCACAATATGGAAATATGATTTCGGCCTCAGTACCCTACGCTCTCTGTGAAGCCATTGAGGAGGGACGGGTGGGGAAGGGAGACCTGGTGCTGCTCATTGGTACGGCGGCCGGTCTGACGGCAAATTTTCTTTTGATGCGGATTTAATGGGGATGTCTGAAGGTGTTCATTTCCAAGCCGGAACCTGTAAATCTATATTGCCAGATCCAGATATGCCCCGTATCCTTCCTCCTCCATCCTGCTGCGGGGAATGAAGCGGAGGGCAGCGCTGTTGATGCAGTAGCGCAGTCCGCCGGTCCCGGCAGGACCGTCTTCAAACACATGGCCCAAGTGGGAATCACCCTCGCGGCTGCGCACCTCCACGCGGTGCATGCCATGACTGCTGTCCGGAAGCTCCGTGACGGCGCAGGACATGACCGGCTTTGTAAAGCTGGGCCATCCGCAGCCGGAATCAAATTTGTGGGCAGAGGTAAAAAGAGGCTCTCCTGTAACGATATCCACATATAGACCTGGTTCGTGATGATTCCAATATGGTCCTGAAAAGGGCCTTTCGGTGGAGGCATTCTGGGTCACGTCATATTGCTCCCTGGTCAGCTGTTTCTGAAGCTCTGCCCGATCCTGCTTTATGCCCGTTCTGCCGTCCGGACGGACAATGAGGTCCTTGAGACTGCTGAAATCAATATGGCAGTAACCGTGGGGATGATTTTGCAGATAGTTCTGGTGGTAATCCTCAGCCGGATAGAAATTCCTCAATGGTTCTAACTCCACAGCCAGGGGCTGGCTGTAGTCCTTCTGGATTTCAAACATGACAGACTGGATGGGGCCGAGATCCTCATCGCTGATATAGTAGATACCGGTCCGGTACTGGCTTCCGCGGTCATTTCCCTGACGGTTTATGCTGACAGGGTCAATAATTTTAAAAAACTGTCTGACCAGTATGCGAAGTGCAACAATGTCCGGATTATACAAAATACAGACTGTTTCAGCAAAACCAGTGGTGTCTGAGCAGACCTCCTCGTACGTTGGATTTTCCACGGCTCCGTTGGCATAGCCGCACTCCGTATCGCAGACTCCCGGTATACGGGAAAAATATTCTTCCACCCCCCAGAAGCATCCTCCTGCAAAATATATTTTCTGCATGATCCTATCACATCCTTTTCTATGTTTTTTCTGAATTGAATCCATGATTCTATTATGCCCTGGTAAAGGACTAAAATCAATGAATAATGAATGCGGCAATCAAAAGGAGTGCCGTCTGCGGCAGAGAGAGCTGTTTAATTTGTTGCAGACTGTAAAATTCTGGTGTAAAATCATATTATACAGACGGTTAATACAGGTCTTTGGGCTGGAGGTTCTATTTATGGAAATGTTGGTTTTCGGAATTGCCGCAGCAGTATCCTATTGGTATGAAACAGAGGTTTTTTTGTTTTTGGGCAGCGCGTACGTTACGTGCAGGTTTTTGTATAAATGGTATATGCCGCTGCTTGAGACCTGGCCGCCTGAACATGGGGAGACGGGGCGCCGGGTTTTGGGCTGCCTTCCCCCTGTTTCCTTGGCCATCATACTTTTTGTTCTACTGACCATGGCATCCTATGACGTGGTTGGAATTTGGGTTGTTTTTTATATTCTTATGGGATATGCGTGGATATGCGGCGGGGTTTTCATGATGGAATGCCTGGATTTATCCTGGCCCTTTGACGCCGTCCACCTGGATAATAAGGCTGCGGTTTTTCCGGCTGCCGGGGGATTTGTGGGAGTGACTCTTATTTACGCGGGAGCCAACACAGGGGATGGACCCGGCTGGTGGGTTGTCTTATTTGCCGCAGGACTGGGGTTTATTACCTGGCTTGGACTGGCGCTGGTGATAAATCTCTTGACTGATATATCCGAGCGGGTCAGCGTGGATCGTGACATGGGCAGCGGCATCCGTTTCGGTGCTTATCTGATTGCCAGCAGCCTGATACTGGCTTATGCGTCGGGCGGGGACTGGACCTCCACCCAAGCCACGCTCATGGAGTTCTCCGTTGGATGGCCTGTGCTTCCCCTTATGCTGTTTTCTCTTGCGGTGGAGTGGTTTTACATACGTCCGTCCCGTTCCCTTGCGGACAACCGTCTGCAGGCAAATATACTTCCGTCAGTTCTTTGGGGGGTTATTTACCTGGTCTATGCCGGTATTGTGCTTTTGATTTTTCATGGGATTCCGGAACGTATTTCCGGCGGGGTACTCCTGTGAGCGGGGCGGTGCTTGCCCGAATTCCCGGTGAACGGTATTCGGATTACCGTTATGAGGCAATTTTTAGGGCATACAAATGGGATCCTCAGGTGGAGGACCACAACACAGTGGCTGAGCATGTGGTGCTTCTGGACAGCCAGACAGCCAGACAACTGGAACAATGGGCGGAACAGCTGTCCGCTGAGACTATGGAGATTGAGCAGGCTATGATGGAACGGAGCGATTTGGTAAAAAAACTGGGCCTGCCGTCTAAGGTAAAGAAGGCAATTCCCAGAATGGGCAGTTATTCCCCGGAAAGACATGTTAGGCTCATGCGCTTTGACTTTCATCCCACCACAGATGGCTGCTCAGTATCAGAGGTCAACAGCGATGTTCCAGGAGGTCTGGCGGAAGCGTCTGTACTCCCGAGAATCGCGCAGCCGTATTTTCCGCAGTATGAACCACAAGGCCATGTGGCCCGCAGTTTGTTGGAGGCATTCCAAAAGAGAACCGGTCCCGGCGTAAGGATTGCTTTTGTACATGCTACCTCATATGCGGATGACCGCCAGGTCATGCAGTTTTTAGGGGACTATTTTGAAGAAAATGGATACCGTTCCCTGTATGCGGCCCCTGACCATCTTATCTGGAGGGAGCAGCAGGCGGTAAGCCTGATTCAGGGGGAAGAAGGCCCTGTAGGCGGAATTGTGCGGTTTTATCCCCTGGAATGGCTCCCCAATCTTTCCGGACGAACGGACTGGGGCGGTTATTATGATACACAGACACCATCCTGCAACCATCCAATCGCTGTTTTTGCCCAGTCCAAGCGTCTGCCGCTTATATGGGATGAGCTGGGGCTTGAACTGCCTGCATGGAGGGCATTGCTTCCTGAGACCCGCGCTCCGGAGGCCGGTAAATTTGGGGATGGGTGGATTTACAAACCCGCCCTTGGCCGTGTGGGGGAGGGGATTTCCACTCGGGAGGCACTGACTCCAAAGGAATACAGGCAGATTCAGAGAAATGTCCGCTGGCACCCAAAAGACTGGATTGTACAGAAACGGTTTGAAAGCAAACCGGTTTCTGGCGATGAGGGGGAACATTTTCATCTCTGTGTGGGAGTGTTTACAGTAGATGGCAAAGCTGCCGGTTTTTATGGGCGCATCAGTCCCTTTCCCCGCATAGATGCCAGGGCAAAGGATATTCCCCTATTGGTGGAGAAGGAGGATAAACCCAATGAATGACAATTACAATACATACCGAATCTGGGCGCCGGACAATGCTCTGTGGACTCAGTGGGCCAAGCCGGTGCTGTTTGCCCGGACGCTCCAGCAGGTTCCGGAAAAGCTGGTTCTGCCTTCCGTTAAATGGGCCCCTTATGGGGACGGCAGAACGGCTCTGTTTGTGGATTTGCCTGGAAAGAGAGGCGTACTGGAGGGACTTGCCCTGGCTCAAATGGGTTACCGTCCTGTACCTCTTTATAACGGTGTCTACGGCGCCGATAAGTGGTCCATGGCCGTGGATGTAACATCTGTGGCGGAAACGTTGTATCAAGGTGCAGATTACCTTAGCTGCCAGCATATTCGTCCAGATGCGCCGCCTGCATTTCTTCTGGATGCGGCCAGAATGAAAGGTACGGCCCGACAGCCGGGAAGATATGATAACCGCTGGTGCGTCTTTCCGCAGGACGCCCCCTCGGCTGATTTTCTGAAGGCCCAGGGTATCGAATCCATTTATGTAAGAACCAAGGAGATACAGAATGATCTGGCCCATATACTTCTGCGCTATCAAAAGAAGGGGATTCGGATTTATCAGGTCAGGGATAATGGCGAGCCGAAAAAGCTGACTGTAGTGAGGCCTTCCCATTTTAAAAGTTTTCTGTACCGCTTTTGCACATTGCTGGGACTGACCAGGAATGCAGCGGGGGGATTCGGCGGAATGGTGCCCGAGGCCACCCAGTCCTCAGGAACCCGGTATTATGGTATTGGCTAGGAAGCGGCGGAAGAATGCGAAATCGTCCTATTGCCTTGAAGATGTCTGCCAGGCAATAGGGCGATTTGTTAAAAGAAATGCTATTATTTTTCATACGTTACCAGCTGGCTCAGGGCAATTCTCTGCCGGTCAAAGCGGCTGGTATCAGCAGTTCCGGCATTGGAATATCCAATTGCCAGAATATTGACTGGTTCAAGATGTTCCGGCAGTTCAAACTCCCTGCACAAAATGTCCGGATTAAAATAGCATACCCAAACGCTTCCCAGGCCCAGTTCCGTGGCCTGCAGCATCATATGGTCTGTCAGAATAGAGGCGTCAATGTCGCCGGTCTGTTTTTTGTCAAAGGGACGAACCCATGCCTTCTCATGGTCTGCGCAGACAATGATGGCCAGGGGAGCTCCGTAGATGTTAGCAGCCTTTCCGATTTTTGCAAGGCTTTGCTCACTTTGGGCGACAATCAGACGGATCGGCTGCAGATTGGCAGCAGTGGGGGCAACACGGGCGGCTTCCAGAATTTTCTCCAGCTTTTCTGGTTCTACATGCTGACTGGTATAACTGCGCACAGAAAAACGCTGCTTTGCGATACTGAGAAACTCCATAATATTAAATTCCTTTCTGATTTTTATTATGGCATCAAATCAACCATTGATTTTACAACCATTGACTTTATTTTATCATCTGTCATATAATTCACAAGAATGCACTTTTAAGGTAGATACTTCCCAAAACCATAGTATCCCCGTAAGCAATAGCAGGACAAACAGGAGGAAATCATGACACAGCAGGAAAGAAGCATGTTCAACTGTCCGGTGGAGGCGACCTTATCCTTGATTGGCGGAAAATACAAACCAATTATTCTCTGGCATCTGATAAAAGAGCCGCTTCACTATATGGAGTTACAGCGGCTCATTCCCGGCGCAACACCTAAAATGCTTTCCCAGCAGCTTCGCGGCCTGGAAACATCGGGTATGATTTCCAGAGAAGTTATACCGGAGAAACCGCCCAGGACTATCTATTCCCTGACCGAATTCGGCAAAAGCATTATTCCGGTGCTGGATGTGATGTGTACCTGGGGAACGGATTATTTAAACGGGCTGAATGTGAAAACACCTTGTCAGAAGCAGGAGAGGGGATGAGTGGAGGGAAAGACTCATAGCATTTTTATGTTAGTTAGATTATTTGGTTTACGTAAAAATATTATGTAAACACAAAGCGTGTGAGAAAATATTAAGTGGATACAAGGTATCCAGAAAGAACACTAAATCCCTTGTGCATTTTAACTGCACAGGGGATTTTTAATAAATAATAAATATTATAGCCACGATAGCCTCTCTGATAAATATTGACCAAAACAGCGGCTTCCCATAATGCATATTATCAACCAAAACAAATAACTCCTATATAGATAAATGCGGATACCTGTGCGCATAACTATAATATATTTCGACAATAAAACTAAATTTATAATCCCCCAGGATTAAAAAATTACAACTTATTTTGTCGGTATGCGAAAAAGTGTGAGATTATTGTATGATAAAAATAAAAAAACAGGTTATTTTGGAACAGTCCTATTGATAATATGCATTATCAGAAACAAATATCATACTATCTGATAAATCACGAACAGAATATGTACAAATAAGGAAAGGGAGCAAAAATGAAGAATTTAAAGATTGGTCCAAAACTGATACTATGTTTTATGCTGGTTACATGTCTGTCCAGTATATCTGGTATATTGGGGGCATTTTTTTTGCACTGGTCAGATCAGAACTACAGCAAAGCTCTTGTGGAAAATGGGTTTAGCCAAGGAGATATCGGCTCATTTGATACATACCTCAATAAAGGCTCTGCTGTTGTGAGGGATATTGTGCTTCTTACTGAGGAGAAGGAGATACAGAATTCCCGCAGCGAGCTGGAACAGATTGACCAGAAAATGCAGCAGTCCCTGGATGCTCTGAAGATAAATTGCCAGACGCCGGAAGAACAGTCGCTGATTGCTGTTATTGACCAGGAACTGCCCAGGTATATGGAAATCCGATCCCAGGTGGTGGAAATGGGACTTAAAAACCATAATGATGAGGCGTTGGACATATTCAGGAACCAGGCAAGACCGATTCTTAATAATGCTATGAACGCAGCCCAAAAGCTGGCGGACCTTAACAAACAGATGGGAAATGAAATATCCAGGTCCCTTACGGATAACAGCAGGCTTATTATATATATGATTGTCTTTGTTATTATAATTTCAGTGAGTATATCCGTGGCAATGTCCTTCTGGGTTGCGCGGCTTATATCCAGGCCGATTCTGAACGTAAGGGATGCCGCGTTCAAGCTTGCCCAGGGAGATTTAGATATATTCATCTCCAACGATTCCAATGATGAGGTGGGAGAGATGACACGCTCATTTTCCGAGGCTGCCGGGATGATGCGGCGCTACATCACAGATATATCCAGAGGACTGAGCGAAATATCCCATGGTAATTTTAATATTTCCCCTAATGAAAAGTACAAAGGGGCGTTTATAACAATTGAAGAGTCATTGTTTACGATAATCCATTCCCTTAGCAATACTATGGGAGAAATCAACGAGGCGGCCGAGCAGGTATCCTCCGGTTCGGAGCAGGTATCCATCGGGGCACAGTCTTTGTCACAAGGCTCTACGGAACAGGCCAGCTCCATTGAAGAAGTGGCGGCTACTGTAAACGAAATTGCATCCCGTATTAAGCGGAACGCAGAGAATGCTCTGAGCGCCAATGAGAAGGCTGTGGAAATGGGCCGCCGGATAACGGAAAGCAACCGCCAGATGCAGGACATGATACACGCCATGGATGAAATCAGCAGTTCTTCCAAAGAAATAGGAAAGATTATTAAGACCATTGAAGATATTGCCTTCCAGACCAATATATTGGCATTAAACGCTGCCGTGGAGGCTGCCAGAGCCGGGGAGGCAGGGAAGGGCTTTGCCGTGGTAGCTGATGAGGTGAGGAGTCTTGCAAGCAAATCAGCAGATGCATCAAACAGTACGTCAGCCCTTATTGAAAACTCCCTGCGCGCTGTTCTTAATGGTACAAGAATAGCTGATGATACTGCTAAGAACCTTTCGGACGTGGTTTCAGGTGTAAAGGATGTGGTAGCCACCATTGGACAGATATCCAATGATTCCACAGAACAGGCAGATGCCATCGGACAGGTCACTCAGGGAATTGACCAGGTTTCCAGTGTCGTACAGACGAACAGCGCCACTGCGGAAGAAAGCGCTGCGGCCAGTGAGGAACTGTCAGGGCAGGCTCAGCTGCTAAAGAAACTGATTAGTCAATTCCGCCTTATCACGGTTCAGTAAGAGATTAACGGTAAAGGACTCATAGCAGGCAATGAGTCCTGTGCGGTAATGTGAAACAACTGGCTGCCGAGAAGGGAAGATTAGTCCTGCCTGCTGCAAAACGCCCCCATTGGAAACAATGGGGGTGTCAGAATGATGATATCATAAACCCTGTATCCGGATTATCACATACCTCTTATTAAAAACACCTCTGTCTCGTATCTACCATTGGCAACCGCCTCTTCGTGGGTTTCATAATAGATGTCCACAACATTTCCTTTGATGGAAGCCCCAGTATCTTCCACTAAATAAATAATCTCTCCAATCCGAATCCTGCTGCCCAATGGAAACACATCTGGATCAGCAGCAACCGTATATTCTGGCCTGGGAGCGGTCCCTGATTTGGTAAAATGGTTTTCCCCGGTACACAATTCACAGCTGCAATAACCAGTGATTTCAAACATGCCGCAGGATTCTTCCCCGGCGGCTCCCTGGGAACTGGCCTGTAAGGGAACGTCCGTATCTGCCTGTTTTTCCTGCGCTGCTTTGTTTATCCGGTCATCCTTGATATCCTGGAGCCCCTTTGTTTCCAGCCCGCCCTCCCCAGAAATTGTATCCTGAATCACAATTATTCCTGGTGCCTCAACTGTATTGCTTCCATCCGCTGTCTGTACCTCTATGTCTCCTTTAAGGGGCAGAGCATAAGAATCAAAAAAATCCACCTTCAGCAGTAACACCGCCGTAAAAAACAGGACAGATAAGAAAATTCTTCTGCACAACTTGCAATCCCCCCTTCGTTATTATAAATTATATATCGGCTGTTCAGCAGAAATTCTAAGCTAAAACAGGACAGAAGGCGTTTTTTTCTCATGTAGGCTTAGTAAAATATATCCGTGTTTGGGTTTATGAGCCTCAGATAGATAAGAGGGAAGGGGAGAAGCTCCTCACCATTATAACGCATGATATCAATTTCTAAAGAAGCGGTTGAATATAACACAAAGCAGACAACCAAGGATAAGAGTCAGCAGGAAAAAGGCACACAAAAGCAACGGAACGATATTGGCCGTATTTTCAGCAGTATGGCAAATGTTTGCATTATCAATGGACGTATCCAGAGATTCTGACTGTATCAAATTCCCACTCATAATCATTAAGTAAGTACTGTAAGCCAGAGACTTTATTGTCAGAAGGTCTGACCTCAGAAGGAGTGGCAACAGACATAAAACATCACATCCTTTATTCAATTTTAAACAATGGGAGTTATCAAGAATTGATATATTGATATATAGAAAGAACAAGGAACCTCACCCCTGCTAACTATTCGTTAAACTAGACTTATCGCGAATAGTTAGCTTATTTTATTAAGTATGCAAGGATACAGCTTGTTACATGTTACAGTCAGAGAGGGCGTCAGCAATCTTATCATGGACCCCTTTCATGACCTTAATTTCTGATTCAGCAATGCTAAAACGCTCACTGGTAATAATATCCTCAAGAGAACGTATCCGGCGAATCCGGGCACAGCGTTCTATCAATTCATCCAGACGGACATTAACCACCCGGTTAAGATAGCGCAGTTCCCGTTCCGTAAGTTCTATGTTCATCCAACCACTACTTTCTATTGATTTCTTATGTTCGCGACCCCGTAGGCACATCCATGGCATGATGAATCGCTACCGCCAGGGACCTGGCACTTTCTGTAGTCAAGGGGAAGGGGGTATTCCCGGCCCCTAGGCTACACCGGGGGCCGGGGACTTCGCTTCCACTAGTTTGGAGAATCGACCAGACGGCATTCCTCGACAAAACCACCGCGGCCATAGGAGATATCCACAAAATCCTCTGGATGAATACCAGAAATATCCGGGGCATATTCACCGTTCCAGACGTCAACCTGTTCCACACGGCGGCCACGGACTTTATCGGGCTGTCTGGATGGAACTGCATAGAAACGGGTGAAGTCATAAGGCTTACCAGTCTTTTTAGAGATACCCTCGAATCTCTCAATGCCTAAAATCTCATATACCATAATCAAAACCTCTCTTTCTCAACTAACTAATTGATTGTTATATGTAATCCAGGGCAGAGCCGAAAAAGGATACCCCGGAGAACAAGCTATGTTGTCTGGACCTCACTGGATATGGACGGGATGGAATCCGTCTTTTCGTCCAGGTAAGCCAAAATATGTTCCAGGCGGGCGAAATGATATTGAAGAACATCCACACGGCACTGGTCATGCAAGGCCATGGCCCGGCATATCGCCACACTGGTTTCATTTTGTTCCTGCTCTATGAGAGCCTTGGAAAGTCTACGCATTCTGGACCCCTCCTGTCAGTTTTATAAGCGTGAAGGACAACGGAAGACAAAGCATCAAACTCATCAATCGTAATTGCATCAATGCTGAATGCAAAACTCAACTGTGAACGAATCCAAATATAGTTAAAACGGAAATCACCATCAACATCACCAAGAAGATACCGTTCTACAAAATCATTAAGTGTCTGGCGAATACGCTTTTTATCCATCATATTAAATCCTCCTTATGCACTAACTAAATCATTCTTGTGAACTAACTAAATTTGTGGTAAAATAGATACTAACTAAGCGCTTAATTGTTACTTATCGTTACACCTATATCTTATCACATCTTGCACAAGAATAATATTGACATCTTACACAAGATTAAAGATATATAATCTTGCATCTTGCACAAGAATAACAGGAGAGGAATATGTCTAGCTTTAATGCAACAAAATACAAAAACGAATTTACGAAAGAAAAATATGACCGCCTAAACATACAAGTACCCAAAGGCCAAAAAGCAGTAATAGAAGAATACTGGAAGGCCAAAGGCTATAAAAGCTTGAATGCGTATGTAAATGACCTAATACAACGGGATATGAATAATACACCTGGAATCCAAATAAATCATAACAAAGGAATTGTAGCCGGAAATATACATGGGGATATCAACATGAAATAGGGCCACAAACGCACCAGAATGAACGAGAAGCGATTTTAAAGACCTAAGGCAACATTTTATCAAGGAGGACAACAAAATGGAAAATAAAGAGTTAATAGAAGCCATCAGAGGAATGCTAAAAGAAGAATTGGAACCCATACATGAGGAAATCAGCAAAGTGAAAGACCGGCTAACCGTATTAGAAATCAAAGAACAGGCCACACATAAAAAACTTGATAATCTGACCCTTGATGTAAAAATAGCCGAAAGAGATACCAGGAGAGACATAGCACAAGCAAATGACGCTATTGAAACACTTATTGCAGTCCTGGAAGCAAAAGGCATATTACCAAAAGCACTATGACAGCAAAATCCCCGGCTCTATGCCGGGGATATGCGAAAGGAGCACATATGAGAAATATAATTAATGGAATCATTGGACTAGCTACAAATAAAGCTTTTTGGAGCATAGGAGCCGCAGTATTAGCCATGTTCCTATTTAAAAAATTCAAAGATTAGCAATGTACTTAAAGTAAAAGGAAAACAGAATAAATGCAATCATGTAAACATAACATACAATCATGTCCAAGTCGGTATACTTCCTGCCACGCGAACGCTTGCGGACAAAATAGTTATGGATAGCAAAGTATAAAAGCGGCAAAACAACAAAGAAAACCGAACAGAAATAAATTTTATCCTCAGACGTCATATTAATCCTCCTCAATCGCCCCACGCTTGATTGCCTCGGCCAGGCCGACCTGGACAAGCCTTGTTGCCATTTCAGCCGGGGTGGAGTAGCATTCACAGAACTCCATGTACCTGCAAAGGCGGTCATACTGCTTCGTGGTCAGGTAAACATTGACTTTGATTTTTCCAACTGGCTTATTCATAAAAATTTCCCTCCTGATATCTCAATAACTGACTGCGCAACTTGTTAAATATGGGACCCTCAATCTCAAAGGGACGGTCCAGGAGCAGGGCCTTATACCTACGTTTCGTAGGCGCTGACATCTGACGGAGATAATAATCCATTCTGTCAACAGGCTGTTCCGCGAGAAGCTGCACCATGACCTTTGATTCCGCCAGGTCTATCACTTTACGGGTATAGACATTGGGCCAGCAGCGACAGCAATCTATGTAGTCCAGGCTATCCAGCGTGACCTCTATCCGGGTGAGGGGATAATCAAGGCCAGCCTCTATCTGTTTGTTGTAGACCTTTACCCGGCCGGGAGCGGACATACATCCTAAATATTCTGTAAAGTCCTGCGCTGATTTGTAAAATTGGCTGTATTTCCTGTTATCCTTGATAAGCTGTACACAGTCACGGCCATATGGCACGTCCACTGCTAAATCCCATCTTTTTATCTTTATTGTTTCTACCATGGGGAACAGTTCGTTTAGGACCGTTCTTAGGAGCTGTCCTATCTGGCTTTGCAGGCCTCTGTATTCCACTTCCTCCTGGTCAAAAGGAGATACACTTGTACGCATGAACCCATCATCATAAGCAATCTCACCAAGTATCTTGTTTGGGTTAAAGTCCAGGAAACCCTGTAAAACTGTTTCTTTCTTTACACCATTCATACAAAGTCCAATGGAAAATGATAATCCTTTGATACCAAATACAAAAAGGTATCGGTAATCAAAATCCTTTAAAGAATGATAATGCGTACAGCCTGGAAGATGGGAGAGGAAGGAAAGGAAGGATTCAACTGTATCTACGTCTGGAAACTCAAAAGAGTACCGGAGGGAATCACAGGAATAAAATATGCCATCCTCAAGGAGCGGATTGAAGTAGTAAAGCATGAGCAGGACCTCCTAAAAGATTGTTAAAAAACTATACAAAGTGAAAGAATTTTTCAGGACTTCGGACCTAATTAGACAGGGGTCCGAAGTCGGTCACCGTTTCTTACGGTTCCATTTCCTCACGACCTCATGAAGCTGTACGCGTCCGCCGGCCATCGCCCGGCGGAGCGCTCCCAGCTTCCCCTGTTTCACCAGTTCCGGGAACGGCATGTATTCAAACTCCTTCTCCGGGAGCTGGGGAGGATTGTAGGAATTGAAATACTTTACATACTTCGGGATGTAGGTAAAACGCACGGAACCGAAGGGGGCCAGGAGCAGGGAATCAATGTTGTAATCATCCACTATCTTTGATTCACCGCTGGCCGACTTATCCGCATGGACAACGGCAACTGTCTTTGTGATACGCCTGGCAATGGAAAAGCAGTTCAGGAAGTTGTGGATGATGTACAGATGGTCAGTAAGGTCACGTATCTTCTTGTCAACATCAAAGGACTGGGAGAACAGATACACGATATGTTTATACTGCCGCTGATATTTGAAATAAACCTTTACGTGTTCCGGGAAGGACTTGAAATTACGGTTATCCCATACAAGGCCCACCTCATCTATAAGCAGGATAGAATTTTCAGGAAAATGGGCAACACCAATATCAACGGTATCGAAGTGATAAGTTCCAGGTATATGCACGTTGCTATAGACGTGCCACCCCTTCTTACGGTATTTAAGTGCCATTTTACACATGAGCGTAGTCTTGCCACTACCTTTCTTGCCAAAGACCATAAAGAGCTTATATGGATTGCGATACTTAAAGAAATGATAAGCAAAAAAGACAATCCAAAACAGGCCAAAGCCAAAGAGTAGAACAGAAAGCGCATACATTAAAACACCCCCTTAACAAGCTGTTTCGTGATACGGATAAGGCCAACGGGTAACAGGATTAAAAGCATGAACTGCCACATAATATTCGTATCAAGGGTAAAGGCATCCGGGGACATGGGGAACAGAATCACATCTATAAAAAGGTTGAATAAATCAATCATAAAATCACCTCAATGGGGGAAGGGGACCGGGGTCCCCTTCTGAATCATACCTGATGGTAAATGCGCATGAAGAACGCAACCACGGCGCCAGCGAAGAACAGACACATGGCGGCCAAAAGGATAGGCTGGCTTAAAATCCAGGTGAGCAGAAGCCCACATTCCTTCCAGAGCCAGGCCGTAACCACGGAAAACGTGGCTAACAGGCTGTCAAGGCCCGTAGCCGGAGTAGCCCCCTCAGCAAAAGCCGGGAAAGCCATAGCAACAGACGCAACACCAGTGGCGACAGGGACACAGCGATACTTCTTAACCGCATTCTTAATCTTCAACATAAACAAACACCTCCTTATTAATTTATAAAAGTCGCCTAAATATATCTACAACCTTCTTAAGAAGGGGCAGACCAATCACAAACATCCCCACCCAGTAGGAATGTCTCCAAAGGATATCAAACAGAAGTGATAACTCATGAAACATCCATTCAACAACCTTCATAACAATACTAAGGTTCATATAATCACCGCCTGTCTATCAGCGATACAAAGATATGGAAGAACTTATCCACAATCCATAAAAAAGCAATGAAGCCAAAGGCATAACAAACCGGATAGAACTGGACAGGGACATCCCCCATCAACGCGAGGATTTTCTCCATAAACATATCAAACAACCTCCTATCAGAACGACAACGATATATGTAAGCGTGTCAGAAACCTTGAATATATGATGATATTGATTCACCTGAATATTGACGTATGTATCACGGTATTGGAGACGGCCCGCACTCCAATAATATTCCCTGACATAGTTGGGGGAGCCATACTCCCTGATAGAGTAAAAGTTATTGCCAAGACAAGGAGTAAGATACACAAGCTTACCTGTCTGCGCATATGGATTAAAATTCCCATCCACCAGACGGCCTTGAATGGCATTAGCCGAAACATTGAACAGACGGCCCCGGCTGTCTACATAAAGGGAATCCGCATACTCAGGAGGAAAGAGAAGGGTATATTCCTGGCCCGAGATAGAAACATCATAACGAAGTACATTAACATAATCGTCAGAAGCAGAAACCGAACGCGCCGAACGGACAGGGGCGTCCATAGGAATAATATCTGTAGGGCCTTCCTCCAGGTCAGAAACATCCTGCGCATCCTCCAGGGAAGAAAGCGCAGCATCCGAGGAGGAAGCAAGACCGGGACCGCCAAAAGAATCACGAATAGCAACAAGTTCGCATAAAATGTATCGGAGTAAATCATCACGTTTTAAATCCTCAAAATCATCAATATCCATTAAGGTCCTATCATCAACCAATAAATCCAAATCCGTATAAGAAGCGTTGGAAGATGATGCAACAGGTATAGCATCCTCATATCTTACCAATTCTGTTTCCCTGCGCGGCCTGGAAGCGTTGGAAGGTGTAGCTGTATCCGCGTAGGCCAGGAGAGGGCAGGAGAGCAGGATAAAGCTACTTAGAACCACCACTACGTTTAGATGCCCTAGGCGGACGAACCACAGAAGATGGACTGCCTCCCGCACCACGGAAGGAAATAACAAGCGTAGTAACAAACACAGAAACAACAAGGACAGCGACCAAAAAATCACCATATGAATATCCTCCTAAATCACTGCCAAACAAAAGGACAGCAATCTTTGAAACAATAAAGATACAAAAATCAATTAAATCACGCATCATAATAATCACGACCCCTTATTAAGAATCTGGAACACAACTGCAAGGCTGATAGGGACAACCACAAAACCAACCATCCAGGGCGGGAGATAGGAAAGGCACATCACCAGCCAGCCGACAGAACGGACAATGTTAACAATCACAAGGATAAGCGTTGCAATCATGTTAACAATGAAGCCAACCACAGTTTCAACAAACCCGGCAACCGCATCAAAAAATTGAAACATCTATGTACCCCCTTTGAACCGATAATAGCCAATGCAGAGCATGGCAATCGTGAGAGTAAGGGAAAAGCCAATAGGGATATTCAAGCCCTTCATGTTATTGTAAATATGATTCAGGAAATAGGATATATCCGATAAAGGCCCCCTAATACGGGTAAAATAATCATCATAACGGAACGAATTAATGTTATTGCTTACATCCTCCATTAGCTGTTTTTCATTTTCCTGCATATTGTGAATCGAATCATTCAACTGAGCATTGCTATTATCCAGACGGGATTTATCATAACCATTTGCAAGTTTATCCGTATTTGCATTATTGTTATTAATGATATTCGTGGTGTTAGATTCCTGGGAATCAATGATATCCTCTGTATTGCGCCGGTTTGCGGCTAAATCCTCAGAGTGATGTTGATTCATTTTGTTATACATGTTCGTGAACTCACCCGCCAACTGGTCCCAAAAGGAATGGAGCTGGTTACTGATAGTCTGAGTGGTATCCACAATTTGCTCAATGATAGTATCCTGTTTCTGCACCAAGACCGCCGTATTATTAGCCGTATCCTGGACTGAATTGGCAATCGCCTGATTTTGTTCTGATGCATCCGGGAGAGGAGCAACCGGATTGTTAATGTTACCGGATTCATAATCGCGGAAGGAAATGACCGAGGAAAAGTTAAGCCTTTGCGTACCATAAAGAGGAAACGCATAAGGGAAAAAGAACTCAACCGAGGTAAGGGACTGGCTATTTACGTTGTATGTAACCGTGTAGAAGTCAGGAGGGATGGTGTCCGAAGCAATCTTCGGAAGCTGGCCGGATAAATCCGAAGCGTTAGGTCTTTTAACACGGCCACGGGCATACATCCTATCAAGCAATAATGAAGTGCTACTTGTCTGGATGGAAACCTGAGCCTTCCACTTGCCAGTTGTCGGAAAAGAGGAGCGGGGGAGAACCAAAACAAAACCTTGAATACCCATACCGTCAGAAGGTGTAAATTCCTTACCAAAAGCACCTTGCCCGCCAGCCTCCTGAACCTTACCAAGGGATTTCTTATAGGTTCCAGAACCATAAGCAAAAACTTCAACCGTTGACCAGTTAATCGTATTGGTAGATGTAGGAAGGTCCCCGGCCAAAACAGTCAGGGGGAATGACGAAAGGATAAAAAGCGCCAACAGAGCACTTAAAAGTTTCTTAACCATAAAAAAATACACCCCCTAACAAAAGTGTTAAAAGATGTATCCTTATATACTTAAATCAGTCTTAATTATTCGTTAAACTAGACTTTCGCGAATAGTTAGAAAGGCCGTTCTATCCGGGCCTAACTATACCCGAGTTTAAATATAGATTTCATTTTCGCGCAATTTTCAGACATGTTGAAACCATCTCTTTCATCCAAACTGTTTTAATATTCCTGCTCCGGATGATAGAATTTTTTCATGTGATTATACATCGGGTCAACGACACCAAATATGGGAAGCTGTATATCGGATACGGACTGGTCCACAATGTCGCCGTTTATGACATACCAGTGATGATATGCAGTGCCCTTCTGGTCTGAACCTGTAGGGTAAATGATTTCTGCGTTCACTGTATGCCCCGTATATTCGTTGAGACGGGCCAGAACCTGCTTCGCGGTTTCCTCCAGGGCATCTGCTTTCCCGGCATACTCAGCTTGCTCCATATCCTCCAAATAAAAATCCAGAGAAACGCTTAGATACCAGAGGTCCGGCTTCCTTTTGAAGATACCGGCATAATCAATATCATACAAACAAAAATCTGATTCTGGATTTTCCCAATCCATGCTGCTGTCAGATTCATCCAACAGGGGCGATGTCTTAAGCGCTACCTCTGCCCTGGGACTTATGTCTGCAGCAGGGTCCTTATACGGCCTGTCTGTTATATGGTCTCCGCTGACATAATAATTGAGAAATCTAATCCAGTACTCAGGCTGCCAACAGACAGCGGGAATAACAGGGCTGATTACATCCCTGGCATATACCTCTCCTGTCATGGTCTGGAAATTCTTTTCTATGCAGTATCCGAATGGGTGTTCCATACTCCTGTCCTTAAAGTTACTGAGCAGTATGGAGCGCTCCTGTCCGTCCTTATCCTTATAACCGATTTCCCATGTATAAATGTTAGTGGAATCAAAGGGCGTGACCGTATAGCCGCTCTCTTTCGCCAGCACCATCCACCCCTCTCCCAGCAGCCGATTCAGGTCATCATGGTATACCTTTGTATAATCCGTGGTTATATTATTTTCAAGGTGATCAATCATCTGATTGGCCAGCAAAAGTCCTGATATCATGACAATAAGGATGACCGCCGCCAGGATTCCTGTGCTCTTTTTCAATGGCTTCATTGTCTCCCCCTTTATCTGGTGTAGCTGAAATACAGAAAAATTGCTGTGGTTACCTGTTTACAGAAAAACATGAGTAGCAGATCCAGTCCAAGAATGATCAGACTGTTGGCCGTTGACAGTCCGCCGTCCTCTGCCAGCATCTTTTTTAACTCCGGGTTCTCTTCCTCTGCCCTGTCGTTACACCCATGAAAATCGAGAACTTCCCTGGTGTGTTTCCAGAACATCCGGTCCGCTATTTTTCCCAAAGGATAGAATTCCAACGCCAGCATAATAAGGAGGAACAGAAATACATAGCCGGTATCATAAGGCAGAGAACGGCTTCCCTTGTGCATCCATCCATAAGCGGCAGCCATCAGAGGGACTGCTGTCATATTGAGGACAATGAGCCACAGGGAAATGTCAAACATGCCTCTTTTGGCAAACCAAAGGTTTCCTCCAAATCCGGCGGAAGGGTTAAACTCCGGCTTGTTCTGGGCTTTTCTGAACCGTTCCAGTGTATCTTCTTCGGTATGAACCAGACAGTCCCGGATATCGGATACCAGGTAACCGTCTAACCGCATTTTATTATCTTCCGGACTGTTAACGCGCTTGGGCACGATTTTGAATCTATATTTACAGTAAGGGCATTGTATGCTGTCCTGTTCCAACTCTTTCTGGCAAATGGGGCATTTTATTTTTTTCATTTATGACCAGCCTTTCCCGCCAAAAGCTCTGTGGTGCCTGGCGCTGACTGCAAGTTTCAGTGAGGGGTTCAGTCAAAAGCTATCTGTCTCTATTTTATCACATCTCACCTGGATAAGCCAGAAAAAGGAAGCCGCGCGCAGTGCTTCTATAGATATATTGGAGTGTTTGTGATATAGTGAAATTATCAGAAAATGATAAAGGAGAATGATAATGGATAATCGTGAAGTGATATGTTATTGCGCGGGTGTCACAAAGGCACAGATTCTGGAAGCTCTGGATAACGGCGCCCGGAACCTGGACGATATAAAACAAATGACAGGGGCATGCACTATTGGCAGATGTAAAGAATTAAGTCCCACAGGGAAATGATGTTCCTCTGCGATTATAGGTATAATCAGGGAATACAATAATATCTTTTCAATCCAGTCCAATCATATATACCAATCATAAGGTCCCATATTCCTTACATCTGCCGGCAAAGGGCTTCTGGATTCTGGAGGTTTTATGCACACCCTCCAGAATCCGGAAGCCCAAACTCTGTCAAATAATTTCCAAAAGCTTCAGTATTTCATTGTGAGGCTTGCCAGCATCCGCCTGAAATACGTCAATGTGATTCAGATCCCCGCTTCTGTCCGTAAAGGCAGGGAATAAAAAGCCGCATACGGGTTTATCCGGCTCATACTCCCCGCTCAGGGGGCAGACAGCGCAAATCATATATTCAAATACCTCCTCTGATTCCCACTGGCGTTCCTTGTCAGAACCTTTTGCCGGGATATCATAACGATCATGGAAAACCAGGATGGCATACTCCCTCTCTGCACGGTAATGCTCCATAATAACATCATAAAATGTATCCATCAGGGCATCATTTTTCAGGCCGCATTCATTCATGGCCATGAGAAGCTGCCACATACTTCCTGGTTTCCGCGCACCTTGAGGATATTCGTACTTTTTCAGGTTCACATTCGTGGCTGCAAAGGGGATTTCCTTAGCCAGCTTCAGTTTCTTTGTCCGTTCTGATGCCGATAATTTAAGAAAATTAATATTAAAACTCCCATCAAAATCCCCATCCCTGTCAACATAACATCCTGCAATTCTGGTAAAGGAGGTGCGGGAAAGGGTCATCCGTCTTGTAAGCTCCAGCATGTCTTCTCTGTTTATCATAATCTGTCCGTTGCTTTCCTGTCTTTTCTGTCATTCATAAACAGATTGTACCATATACTTCATGGTCCAACAACATATTAAAATTGTATTCAGTTAAATTATATACAGGTAGGTGCGCCATATGGCGAATGAAATGATAAAAGAAACAGAGCAGGTAATAGACCAGGAAATTGTCATGGCATTGTCTATTGACCGTGTCATGGGCCTTCTGCTGATTGGAGTGACCATGTTAATCATTTTTCGGGCTGTATTGATAGCCAGGAATGCTTCTCTCCTCCATCCGCAGAAGAGCTATCCCCAGAACTGCCAATAGTGATTGGGTAATGGGAACAGACAGCCATACGCCCTCTAGCTTCATGACAGGAGGCAGTCCAAGGGTCAGAAGGAAGAATAAAAGTACTGGTTCACCATAGACCAAAAGGTAGGAAAACAAGTTCTGTTTTGTTGCATAAAAGTAGGATGTGGTGGTCCTGCAAAAGGCAATAAAGAGGAAACCGGCAGTAAAAACCGGCATACTTTCAGCCACAATCGGGAATGCAGCGGAGGATGCGCCGAAAAAGCCGGAAACAGCACTCCTCAAAAGGCAGAGAATTCCCATATTGGCCAGAGCAGTAACGGCGGCAAACAAATATGCCATGTTCCGCACGGTTCTGGCCTGCTTTGGTTTTCCGATTCCAAGGTAAAAGCTCATGAGAGGCTGGCTTCCATCTCCGATTCCCTGTAAAAGCAGCTGTACGATGGCTACCACATAGGATATCACTGCATAGGCGGCCACCGCAGCCTCACCTCCATACACATATGCGCTCCGGTTAATCAGCATGATTACAATAAAGGGGGAGATTGTAAGGCCGAATGGCGATACGCCTGTACCGGCAATCCTGAGCATCTGCTTTTTCTTTAATAAAAAGTGTTCTTTCCGGATTCCTTTTATTCTGGCTCCCATGAATAAAATACAAGGGACCACTGTAACCCCCTGCCCTATGACGGTGGCGGCCGCGGCGCCCGCCACACCCTTGTGGTATACAGCTACAAACAGGAAGTCCAGCAGGATGTTGGTCAAAAATCCTCCAATCATGGATCCCATGGCTGTCACTGCCCCTTCATAATTTCGAATCAGTGGTGCAAAGCCGGTTGCAAAGAGCTGAAGCAGGGAACCTCCAATCAGAATACGGATATATACCATGGCTTCTCCATACACGCTGCCCTCTGCCCCTGACAGTCTGAGGACCGGGCCGCATAATGCAAACAGGACAGCCATAAGCAAAAGCCCTCCCAAAAACAGGGTGGTAAGAGTATTTCCCAGGCACTCTTCCTCCCTCTCCCGGTCTCCTTTTCCACGGTAAAGGGATATCCAGACAGCGCCTCCCATGCCGATACCCGTTCCCACAGCCTGGACCAGGGCAGCCAGCGGATAGGCAATATTCACGGCGGCAAGTCCAATGTCTCCTATGTTTCTCCCAATAAAAAAGCCATCCACAATCGTGTAAAGTCCTGAAAAGGCAAATGCAAGCATGGACGGAAGTACTGCTCCTATAAAACGTCTTAACATGACAAACCTCCCATTATTTGATACAATGAGAATAGTATAAACCTTAAAGCTGCTTGAAAGTCAATCTGTTTTTAATAAGGTCCCCTGTATAGAATGGAAATTGATAGGGACTTTTAATAAGGAGGAATACCTTGAAACACATCAGCCGTATAAAGGAAGTGTCAGAACTGTTCCATTTGCCGGCTTCGGCCCTGCGTTACTGGGATGACGAGGGATTGATTCGCTTTGAAAGGTCAAAGGACAACCATTACCGCTGTCCCACTTCCCAAACCATGCTGGATATATGTGATGTGATTTTTTACCGCAGCCTGTCTCTGTCCATCAAGGAGATAAAGTCCATTCCTGGCATGTGCGTAGAGGATGTGGACCACACCCTGGAGACAAACGCAAGACGGCTGGAGGACCAAATCAGGCAGATGCAGATGACGCTTGAAAAGCTTCAAACACGGCGCTCCATGGTCCAGCGCATTATGGACCTGGAGCGGACTTCGTTTCAGGTCCTGAGGGACCTTCTCCCTGCCATGAAACTGTTTTCTCCTGAGGACAGGGAATCCCTGGAGACCTATGTACAAGATCCATACCAGTCCTCCATTCTGATTAAACCACAACAAGGCCAGGAGATACAGTATGGTATCTTCCTGGCCTGCCCGGATTATGATTTGGGAAACAGTGTCATCCTGCGGGACCAGGACGCCGAATCCAGGCTGTATCTGAAGGGGCTTCTCAAGGTAAATGCCCAATCCCCGGACTGCAATAACGCAGGAGCATTCCTGGAAGCCGCCCAGTCCATGGGATATGGCTCAGGACAACTGACAGGCCGTTATCTGCTAACTGCCTGTGACGGGTACCGCTGCGATTATTACGAAGCCTGGCTTGAGATATGGGACAATGGATAATGAGTTGTCAGCTGACAATTTTCAGATATACCCTGGATGTGAGTATGGTCAGGTTCATGGCTGACAGCAGATTTGTGACAAACAGGACAAATATCCGTATCCTCCCACCCATACACCCGTAATCGTATTATCTTCGGTATCCAGATTAACGTATATTCTGGAAATGCTGTTTAGATTATGCCCCTGTTCAAAGATATACTGGTCCTGTTTTGACACGTACCTGTATAAATAGCAGGCCAGGGCACAGTTGGAGGTGCCGGTTGCGGATTCCTCATCTATGCCGTAAAGCGGGGCAAAATTTCTGCATATGGCAGTCAGACCCATCTCCTTTGCCAGGGAAAACGCATGGATGCCGATGCATTCTTTCTCACGGCTTAGTCTGGTGATGGCGGAAAAATCAGGCGTCATCCGGCCCAGAATCTCAGGGTCCGTTACCGGAAGTATAATATCTTTTAATCCTGTGGACACGATTTGCACAGGTAAGGCATCCGGGATACCGTCAGAATCAAAGCATGCCTTCACATCCCCTTTATCCAGTCTTTCATAGAACTCCGGGATATTCTGCTCCATGAATATCAGACCGCTTTTATCCACACGTATTCTCAATATACCGGATTTTGTCTCAATGGTATACTCCTGTTTTTCAAGCCGCCCTAAATGCCGCAGCACAGTAAAAGTCCCGATTGTGGCGTGACCGCACAGAGGAACTTCGCCCACAGAGGTAAAGTATTCTAATTTAAAATCAGCCAGCTCTGAATCAGCGACAAAGGCGGTCTCTGAATATCCCATGAGAAGGGCGATTTCTGTTTTTTCTGCTTCATTCAGGCGGGCCTGCTGCAATACCACACCCGCCTTGTTTCCGCCTCTGTTATCTTTGCTGAACGCATTTGCCACATAAACATCCATTATCATTCTCCTATGCGGAACATAATCCTGTTCCTAAACTCCTGCGCCTTGCCGTCATTCCAATCATGGACAGGTCTGTAATAGCCCGCAATCCTGCTGTAAACATCCGCAGCGCCATTGCATTTCGGACACCTCTCCTGTCTGCCGGGCAGATAGCCGCAGGTCTGGCAGATGGTATAAACAGGAGACAGTGTGAAACAGGGAATATGGTGTTCTGTAATCATACTGCTGAGCAGATCCCGTGCCTTTTTCCAGTCCTCCAGTTCCCGCTCCATATACACATGGAATACAGTGCCTGTGGTATAAAGAGGCTGCAGGGAATCCTGGTTTATGAGTGCACCCTGCAATGTGCCGTCATAATCCGCCGGCAGTTTGGTGCTGTTTGTATAATAGGGGGTGTCCCCTTCGTGTCCGGCTGTCCGGATCCCGGAAAAACGCTCACGGTCCAGCCTGGCGAAACGGAAGGTAGCTGACTCTGCGGGCGTTGCTTCCAGGCCGTAGAGATTACCGTACTCCATCTGGTATCCAATCAGCTTTTCACGCATATGGTTCAGGACAGAGACAGCAAACTTCTTTGTCTCCTCTGATTCCAGGCCGGCTTTCAGCCACTGCGCATTGAGCCCTGCTTCATTCATGCCGATGACGCCGATGGATGAAAAGTGGTTGTCAAAATCAGTGAGGTAACAGGCCGTATAGGGATAAAGACCATTCTTTAACAGGGTGGAGATCACATTCCGCTTAATGCTCAGGGAACGGGCAGCCAGGTCCATCATCTGGTCCAGCCGGGCATAAAACTCTTTCTCGTCCTTTGACTGGTACGCAATCCGGGGAAGATTGACCGTGACCACGCCAACGGAACCTGTATGTTCCCCATAACCGAAAAAGCCGCCAGCCTTTTTCCGCAGCACATGGAAATCCGGCCGGATTCCATCATAAGAAGTCCTTACATCTTCCGGTTTCATGCCATTTCCCATATAATTGATGAAATATGGGGTTCCGTAATGGGATGCCAGGGAAAACAATAGCCGGTTTTGTTCGTTGTCAGACCAGTCATAATCTGCTCCTATCCCATAAGCCGGAATAGGATACTGGAATCCCAGGCCATTGGCATCGCCTTCCAGCATGGTTTCCAGAAACGCCCTGTTTACCATGTCCATTTCCTTCTGGCAGTCTCCGTAAGTAAATTCCATTCTCCTGCCGCCCACAATGGCCTTTTCGTCAGCCATGTCCCCTGGAACCTTCAGGTCCATGAAAATGTGGGAAAATGGGGCCTGGGTACCCCAGCGGCTGGGAGTGTTGACTCCAAAGACAAACGCCTCCATGCATTTCTTAACCTTATCATAGGACAGGTTGTCTGCCTTCACAAAGGGAGCCAGGTAGGTATCAAAGGAGGAAAATGACTGGGAGGCAGCCCACTCATTCTGCATAATTCCCAGAAAGTTTACCATCTGGTTGCAGAGGGTGGCCAGGTGCTTGGCCGGAGATGCGGTAATCTTCCCGGTGATGCCGCCCAGGCCGTCTAACAGAAGTTTTCTGAGGGACCATCCGCAGCTGTAGCTGGTCAGCATGGATAAATCGTGGATATGGATGTCCCCGTTTACATGGGCATCGGAAATCTCCCGGTCATAGACTTCTGTAAGCCAGTAATTGGCAGTCACTGCGCCGGAATTGTTCAGAATCAGACCGCCTACAGAATATGTGATGGTTGAATTTTCCTTGACGCGCCAGTCCTCCACCTTTACATAGTTATCCACCACATCCTTGTAGTCCAGGATGGTCTTATCCAAATTCCTGATTTTCTCCCGCTGTTTCCGGTATAGTATGTAGGCCTTGGCCACATCAGTGTAGCCGGATTCCTCCAGGACTTTCTCCACGCTGTCCTGTATATCCTCCACGCTAATCCGGCTGTCTTTTATCTTCATCTGGAAATCAGATGTGACCCGGAGCGACAATAGCTCGATAATATCAGCCGTATATGATTTACCTGTTGCTTTAAAGGCCTTCTTGATAGCCAGCGTTATCTTATCCAATTGGAATTCCACGGTTTCCCCGTCCCTTTTAGCCACTAAAAGCATGTTCTTGTCTCCTCCTTGTTAGGCGTGATTCACTGTCGGTATAAGCAGATTTATTATATTATATCAAAGACATGGGCATAAATACAGCATCATTTCACCAGAATACGCTGTCCTTCCATCCGGCGTTTATTGGATGCCGTCAATGGCCTGTATCACCTCTTCCAGGGAAAGCCATTTATCCCATTCATACCCCGGCTTCTCTGAGGATGTGTCATAGACAGCCCGGAATGCCTGATTGTATTCCTCCTGCGTCATCATGACACCTTCCCATTCATATTGATAGATGGGGTTCCCCTCCTCATCAAACTGCACATGGGAGTTATCCTCAGCCCCATAATATCCGGAAGCAATGGGAAGCAGCCGGCCCGATTCCATACTGTACACAATATCGTAGTAGTAATCCATATTTCCCTCAGAGTTGCACAGAAGATTTCCGCGTTCAATATAAGAGAAATAGAGTCTGGACAGCTGCGTTTCATAGGCAGCCCCGTCTGCAAAACTGACTATCTTGCAGCCCGTTGCCTCGTCGATGCCGATTTCCACCAATTCGGGGATGTCGTCGTCATTGATGTAAATTAAATTATACCCCTGCCACTGACCGCTGTCCTGGGATTGGAGAAGGCCGGTATAGGCCTGCTGCCAGCCGGAGGCAGATACACTGGGCCTGCCTTTGCCCGCGCCCAGAAATCCCAGGACAGACTGTACGGTCTTTTCGGCAAGGGCCGAGTTGGCGTTTTCCGACAGACTTCTCTCCAGGGTAAAGCTGCCGTCAGCCTTTCCGCTGTAGATTCTCACCTCAGGATATCCTGTGCCTGTCTTTGGCCCGGAGGCCGGTGAGTAGCTGCATATGATGATGATATCATTGAAACCATCGCTGTTATAGTCGGGAAAGGATACTGCCTCCACCTTGTTAAACGTCTCGTTACTTCGTGTGTTGCCCTCATACACGCCGTCCAGAAGGCAAACTGTTTTTTTCTCCTTCTTTATCTCAAACATAACATCTGCAAGAGGATTTTGAAGGCTGTCCGGTTTATAGGACGCAAATGTGACGCTGCCCAATGGCTCCAGGGTCACATCAAACGTCTGGTCTTTAATCAGCAGATATCCGGCCTCCCCCTGGGCTGAATCAGCCGGTGCAGCGGTGCTGCCTATGGGATGCTCCGATGACTGCTCAGACTGGGAGCCCTCTTGGGTGTCAATCCTGATTTCCGGTTCGGCCTCAGTGCTTTGGGATTCTGCCTGTTCCGGGGACAGCGCATGGGATGGTTCCTTGTGCCCGCAGGCAGTCAATACGCCGCACAGCGCCATGCAGAGTAAAGGTGCTGTCAGTTTTTTTGAAATATGTTTGTTAGTGATATACTTCATATTTAGTTACCCTCGTTTTCATATGTGCTTTGGTTTTTAAGATACAGTCAATATACAGTCAATATACAATTAATATAGTTCAGTCAATCCAGTGTTTTCTGTCCCGCTACAAGTAAGAGCTTGTCCTGGTCATGTCTGTCACCAAATCCGGGTTATCCTGCTTCATACGTTCCAGCAGAAGTTCAATGTTCGCTGTTTTTCCCTGAATGTTCTTAAATTCCTGTTCCGTAATACCTACCAGCTGGATAAACTCCGTCTTTCCATAGACAGAATCCTGAGACACCGCCTCTGTGTCCATGGTGGTTATCAGTGCCGTGATAGCTGAATCCGTCCCTACATGAAGGGATGTGCCGTTACCTGCTATATACTGGCTGGGGAGAAAAAACTGATTTTGGGTATAGGTGTAGCGGGCAAGATTTGAGAGCATATCAATTGCCCAGAGACAATCTTCCGGCTCCTTTTCCCTAAGCTTGATGGTCATCTCATAACCCCACTTATTCCATTCTCCGCCAAAGGACTCCTCATCTGCATAAAGCTCCGTCATTCCAAATGTCACAATATGCTTATATCCCTTGGGAGAATCATAGATGGAATAGCCGTCCAGGTAGCAGTCGCCGCCAAATATGGCCCTGGCCATCATGTTTGTGCCATAATGCCGGGGCTCCTGTCCCGGGTAGAGCCGCTCAAATTCCTGTTCAATGGTTTCCCAGCCCGGCGCCCATTCTTCGTTTTCTTTTACGCGTTTTAAAAATTCTTCTTTTGTCATTTGATTTCCTCACATGAGTTTTTATATAACCGTGGATGCAAAATATATCATCAGGAATATATCATCCGCGGATTCTATGAATTGCAGGAAGGACCGCAATGTGATACAATACCACACGGGACGTTTGACGGACCGTTTAAAGGGGACCGTATATGTAAAAAAATGTATGTATTGGAGGCTTTGTTTTTATGAAAAAGTGGGAAACGATCAGGGAGTTCATCATGATTACCTTTGCCACCGTCATTGTGGCGGCAGCTGTCTTTTTCTTCCTGATGCCAAGCCATGTATCGGTGGGAAGTATATCCGGTCTGGCAATTGTTCTGGGAAACTTTGTTCCCCTTAAGATTTCAGCAATCACCTTTATCCTCAATATGCTCCTTCTGGTTCTGGGCTTCCTGCTCATCGGAAGGGAATTCGGGGCAAAGACTGTTTACACCTCGTTCCTGCTGCCTGTGGTCCTGGCTGTTTTTGAGACGGCATTTCCGGAAAATGCTTCCATCACCAACGATGCGTTTCTGGATATGATATGCTATATCTTTGTGGTAAGCATCGGACTGGCCATGCTGTTTAACAGGAATGCGTCATCAGGCGGCCTGGATATCGTGGCAAAGCTTTTGAACAAATACCTGCATATGGAACTTGGCCGGGCCATGTCCATGTCAGGCATGTGCGTGGCACTGTCCGCGGCCCTGGTCTATGACAAGAAAATTGTGGTGCTCAGTGTCCTTGGCACCTATCTCAACGGAATCGTCCTGGACCATTTCATCTTTGGCTTTAACATAAAAAAGAGGGTGTGCATCATTTCCCAGCGGGAGGAAGAAATCAGGGAGTTTATCCTGCATCATCTCCACAGCGGCGCCACGATTTATGAAGCCATCGGAGCCTATGACGGCCAGCCAAGGAGGGAGATCATCACCATTGTTGATAAAAACGAGTATGTAACCCTGATGAATTATGTGCTGAAAACAGATAAGGATGCTTTTGTCACCGTGTATACGGTAAATGAAATCATTTACAGGCCCAAGCATTAACTGCAGCCCGGACATGGTTTTATTTCCATTTCCATCTTCTGTCTGATGTTGCCCGCATTCTCATGTTGCAAAGGACCTTTCACTGCTCTACCTGGCGGAAATCAGATACTTTACAATATAATGGTATGCACCCACTGTAAAAGCAGGTATGAGGATTATGTAAGACAGAATATTGAGCATGGTAAAATTATAGACATTGGATGCCTCTCCATATTCAAGAACATATCTGCACACCATGCCCAGAATGGTCATAAGGAGGGTCAGAGGATAGACAGCCCTCTCTTTTGCCTTCCCGTAAAGGCCTGCAAATCCCCAACCTATGATTCCGTAAGAGCAAATCAGCAGATAAGCTTTGGTGAAATCCAGGGGAAAGGGCTGGCTTCTTATGGGAAATGTAAAACAGCCTGCAAAGGCAATATAAAATAAAAGCAGACCCTTTACCATGACAGGATGGCGCATAAGAAAATGATTTATGGATTGGGCCGTCCTGTTTCCGTTTGTCCGGTTTTCTGCATTTGGATTTTTTGCCGCCCTGTTCTCCGCCATTCTGCGCCCTGACAAAAAACACAGGATGCTTATGATTAAAATTACGATGATGAAAGATAGGATACTGACCATACACGTCCTCCTCCCCTGCTGCTGGTTACCATGACAGAACTGAATGACAGACAGCATCACGGCGCCCATGAAAGAAGGCGCTCCACTGCACTGGCAGACATATAATAGCATTCATTGATACTTCTCATATCGTTGGCAATATTATAGACAAAGGGGGCTGTCCAGATGACTGCTGTCTCCTCCTTTTGATAACACGATATAAACACATCCATGCCTTCCTTCCTGTAAACTGACAGTACCGCGTCAGGGGGACCTGGCGGCGGTTCCCGGTCCGGAAGAAAGGTCCAGTTCCTGCCGGTCATATCAGCAAATAACTGGTCTATCACCGGATTGGAGGTGGTGTAAAAATGATTCCGGTTTTTAAACTGTACTTCCACTGTGTCCCCGGACGGGCGTGAAATGCAAAGCAGGGGAATACCTTCTGCCGCCATCCAGTTTTTTTGCGACATGTATTCAATGGTTTCCCGCCCGTTCCATTTTCCCGTTACATTCCATGAATCTGTAAAGAAGGAATCGTCATGGTCCAGGGTAACCGGACGTTCCGGGGTGCTGTATGCCAGGCGCCCCTGATCGGTGCTTACCAGCAAAAGACTGCTCTTTATGTAGCCCTCTGCCGTATCCATGAATGCTGCAAGGGCGTCCGGATCTCCGAAAAAGCCTGTCCTGTCCTCCTGCTGGAGTGCGAAATCTGCTGTGTGGGAGTGCGCTTCCACTGTTTTTTTATCCGGACCTATGTAAAAGATACGAATGCTGTATGCGCCATATCCCTGGTTCATATAAGGTGAATATTCCATGAGATAATCCGCCCCGTTTTCTCTGTAGAGATACAGCATGGTCCAGCCTGCATGGGCCACACTGTAGTCATGCTCCCAGATGACCGGGGAATCAGCCGATTCTCCCGCCAATACCTTAAGGGAGGCATACTGTCCTCCTGATGCCTGGAAATCAGCCAGTCCAGCAGTGATGCGCTCCGGTTCTCCATCATGGTCCAGATCTGCAAAGAATATAACGTCCGCGTCCGTTCCGTATTCCATGGGGCAGAGGGTTCCGGCGTCCGTCAGCAGCTCCGGTTTTACTGTGATTTCAGGCAGTGATTCTGACGCTGTTTCCGGCGCCGGCGCCTCGGACCGGTATTCCATGCCTTCCGGCAGGGCAGGCTCACGCGCCATGCTGCTGGCTGCAGTGGGAGATATTGTGCCGCCGCATCCGCAGAGGAGAACAGTCACAGCAAGTATTGTCACGATTGGGGACCATATCATTTCTTTCCATCCTTTCTCTGCGCGTTTCATTTTTATACTAAAAGTATACTATAAGTGTGGGCAGAGAACTCTTAATTTTCCCTTGCAAAATTCCTAATATCAGCGGTTCTGCGTATGCCTGCCAGACGTTTTGCCCGAAAGCATGAACAGAATCAGGGTGATGAATAAAAGAATGCCGATTATTACCAGCGCAACGGATTGGACGAAGGAACATGTTTCATGGTATTGTCTCATCTCGTCTCCCTCTATCCAGCCGCTGTACAGGTCCAGGGCATTTCCCAGGCAGTTATCTTCCAGCACATCACGGTCTGTTATGCGGTATGCCTTTTTTTCCTTATCAGTCAGAAAGCGGGCGGCCCCCTCGTCCCAGTAATAGCCCACAGGAAGGGCCACCCTGCCTTTTGCAGGTATTCTGGTGATTGCGTTGTCCACCAGAGCCCAGGTTCTGGTTCCGTCCTTAAAAGTAATCAGGTAATACTGGGCATAATCCGCATACGGCCTCATCCAGAAGGTGGTCCACCGGCTCCGTGTAATGGCGGGGGCAGTGACCCCGTAGGTTGGGCTGCGGCTGCTGTAATAGCCGCGCTGCGTTGACGGCCGGGTTCTGTGGCTGATTTGTTTATAGATACCGGTTGCTTGAAAGAGAGAGGCATCTGCCTCCCATGCGCCGATATAGTTTTTCTGTAAATCCGATACAGAGGTCATGTACCCGGTCGGCTCCGTACAGGGGTAACCTGCCCCGTATTTCAGCTCAAAACTGCCGTTATCGTCTTTTGACAGCACTTCCTCTGGGGTTACGGGCACGGCGGACCGGTACAGAAGTCCCTCAGCATTCAGCCGCGGAGCAATGGCAAGGAAGAAAATAAGCAGGACCACCTGTGCCGCAAGCATCCATAAAAGTCCATACCCCTTATCCTTTTTCATACCTTTCGTTCCTCCTGTCATCACTGGCTGTATGCCCGGATCAAGGTGTATCGGATCCTGAGGCATGTATTGTCATTTGTATTATACCATACAAATAAAATCCAGGACATAAAAAGGAACCCCGCGGTTTTGATGATGTGATGCTGCATCACCGCCACTGCGGGGTTCTGTTATGCTATGCCGGGTTTATCCTTCAATGGAGATATATTTCTTTTCTTCTGCCAGTGGTTTCGCTTCCTTTTTTGGAATGGACAGTCTCAGGATACCGTGCTTGAATTCGCCCTTTATATCATCTTCCGTCATATCTTCGCCCACATAAAAGCTTCTTTCGCAGGCGCCGGCATAACGCTCCTGACGGATATATCTGCCGCTCGTCTTCTCCTGCTCGTCCTTATCCAGTCCTTTGGCAGCACTGATGGTCAGGTATCCGTCCCTGAGGGATGCCCTGATTTCGTCCTTTCTAAATCCTGGCAGATCCATTTCCAGTTCATATCCTGTATCTGTTTCACGGATATCGGTTTTCATCAGGTTTTTGCCTCTGCGTCCATATAATTTCTTCTCCAGCTTCTTCATATCCTTGCTGTCAAAAAAAGGATCCCTGAAAAATTCATCAAACATATTTTCACCAAAAATACTGGGCATTAACATACGTCATTCCTCCTCTGTTTTTTGTGGGGCTCCCGGAAACAGTTCCGGGAGCCATGTATGGTCAGGTCTGTACGTCATATTTGAGTTTAACCTTCGATTGCAATATACTTTTTCTCCTCCACGGCCGGTTTGGCTTCTTTCTTGGGAACCAGCATCTTCAGGGTGCCGTCCTCGAATTTGGCCTTGATGTCCTCCTGGGTCACTGCGTCACCTACATAAAAACTTCTGCTGCAGGATCCGCAGTAGCGCTCCCTGCGGATGTAGGTTCCGTTGGAATCCTTTTCATCCCTGCTGGAATCTGTTGTGGCCTGTATGGTCAGATAGCCGTCCTTGAGTTCCGCCTTTACATCCTCTTTCCTGACACCCGGCATGTTCATGGTTATCTCATAGCCATTCTCAGTATCCCTGATATCGGTATTCATCATATCGAATGTCTTGTGGCTGCCGAATGAGTAATCAAAAAAGTCATCCAATAAGTTTTCTCCAAAAATACTAGGCATCAACATATGTCATCTCTCCTTTATTTAATAATCTATGAGGTTGTTATATTGTACTGGAACCGCATAGGAAGGAAACTGTAAAACTTATCTCATCTCCTCTTACATTCCCTTCTCTATCTGTTCTATATGTAATATAACACGCGTTATTAGCAAAGTCAAGAGTCGAGTGCTAATTTCACACTTTTTTCACATTTCGTATTCATTTGGGCTGTTTTTTTCACTTTTGCAGATTTCCCGGTACGTATTTACACATTGGGCCTGACGGGTTCTGCCAGGGATTTAAAACCTTCCTCATGAAATCTTTATAGTTACCTCATGATTTGGATATGGAATCTTTAAACCGTATGGTGCTACTATCATGTCATCCAAAGAAGTAATTCGATATATAAAGGAGGCGTATTGATATGAAGAAGGAATTCTGGAGTGATATGGCGGGTTTGGGAATTATGTTATTAGTCATGTTGGGAGCGGCTGCGCTCCGGGCGTATATCTGGCTGTAACCCCTGCTATTGCCGTTTGACGGAGTGCGGATTTAACATCAATTTATCATTTTACATCCTGTGTTTTCCTTAAATCAGTCAAAAAACGTGAAATATTACAGGAAATCCAAAGATCTTACCATGGAAAAATCCATGCAGGGCTCCTATACTTATAACAACACCATATGACAAATCCGGCAGGAAACAGAAGCCGGTGATATGCAAAGGAGTGTAAGATTATGACAAGTATGTTAGTTAAGTTTGAACAGCCGGAACAGGTGGTAGATTTTGTGAATACACTGAGCCATTATGACTGTGATGCAGATATCAAATATGGCAGCCGTATGGTAGACGCCAAGTCCGTTCTGGGAGTTCTTTACCTGGCGGTATCCCGCACAGTGGAGCTGATTCTTCACATTGATGAGGATGGCTCCGGGGATATAAAAAACAGACTTGCGAAATTTGCAGTATAGAAATTTGCAGTATAAACAGAACAGGATTCAAAAAAGCAGCCGGTTATGACTTAGCCGGCTGCTTTTGACTATCTGATTATAACTGTAATATTACAACTGTAACGGCGGCGGCGAACACGGCTGTATAGGCCAGCCCCAGAATTGCCAGACGCCAATATTCTTTTATAATTTTAAATGATTTCATACCGCATGCCTCCCGGATTTTATTTTATGCTTTTATTATATAAAATCCATGTAAATTCCAAGAGGCACATTTAGTAAATTCTTTGTAAAACAGTGTCTGGATATTAGGTTTTACCTTGCAGCTATCTGTTCCAGTACAGTATCTCGCCGTCATATTCCATGGTCAGATATTCTGTGTCATCCTCCGTTATCAGGTGGAGCGTCAGACTGTTTTGACTGTTCCCATGGTCCTCATAGGGCGTGATGGAGGCAGTAATGGAACTGCCTGTTTCAGTGGATCCGCCTGTCTCCGTACACTGCCCCTCTCCGCCGGTTCCGATGCCGATATAATACTCAATCTCTCCGTTATCGCTGATTTCCAGGCTGTTGCCCATATGCAGGCCGGTTCCAAACATTTCCAGCAGAGAGCCATGCTGCCGTAGTCCGGCATCTGTTTTCGGCCCGTTCAGGGTCCAGGAACCGGCGGCCTGACGGATGATTTCCTCAGAAACAACACGGGTCTCACTTATGCTCTCTTTTGCCGGTGGTTCCGCTGCTTTTAAGCTGTCCAGTTCCACGTCAAAAGATTGGTCCTGGATGATGCTGCCGCCGTTTGCAGCCGGGACCGTTTCATCACCGGCAGAATCCCCGGCCCGGGTGTCGGAATAAATATGAATCTCCTGGTCCGTCCCGTTACCGTCCGTCTTATCCTCATCCGCCCTGCCCTCATCCGCTCCGGCAGACACTGTTCCTTCTGCCCCAACAGCAGCTCCATCCGCCCCGGTCCCCGCAGCAGGCTCTGACTTCAGGCCGCAGCCGGACAGAACCAGCAGCCCCAGCAGACTTGCGATGCAAAGTATTTTTCCTGAATTCCTCAATTTAAAATCCTCCCTCATGTAATCCATATAAAATCCGTCATCTCCAACGGTTATGTCTGGTTTTATTGTAAACAAAAAGGATGTAAGTATCAACTTAACATCCCTTTCATATATCTTAATTTTTCCGAAGTATATTTGGAAGTGAAAACCTCCGGTCATCCGGACAACGGCCCGGATGAAAGAGGAAAGTTGACATAAAAATATTATGTCGACTACCGAGGGATTTTACAGCCCAATCCCCCCGGCCTGCGCCTAACAATACCACTATTCAATAGGCGCCTGATAAAATCCGCCGTAAAAGTTTTCCGTTTTAATCATATTGACAATGACATGGGGATCCTGCTCCCGCATGAGATGCACAATGTCATTCACCTCATAGGAGGACACCACGGTGTGAAGCAGATACATTTTCTTGTGACTGTAACCTCCCACCGCGTCCACACAGGATATGCCATGTCTGTACTGTTTGACGTACTGGTTTATGATTTCCGGCGCCTTGGTGGTGGTAATCTGCAGTGTAACCCGTTCATACCTGTGATGGAAGGCAGAGATGGCTTTGGTGGATACGAACTGGAACAGGATGGAATATCCTGCGTACAGCCATCCAAACATGTATCCGAAGATGCAGAGAATCACGCAGTTGCCTGCAAATACATATTCCCATATGGACCTTCCTGTCTTATTGGAAACATACAGGGCAATGAAGTCCGTGCCGCCTGTGGAGGCATTTCCCCTTAAGGCAATGGCAATGGACAGCCCGTACAGAAAACCGCCGAAAACCACATCCAGCAGCACGTCATTGAACAGGGGCTGAAAGCTGCATATTTTCAGAAAAAAGCTGGCCAGGAACACCTGCAGCATGGAATAAAAGGTAAAACGCATGCTTATGCTTCTGCTGCAGAGGATGGCCACCGGTATATTGAGGACCAGCATTCCCAGGGAGGTGGAAATATTGTGCCCGTAGAGGGAGGCAATCCTGTCAATGAGGATAGCCACACCGGTAAATCCGCTGGACAGAAGGTTGGCCGGCCGTATAAATGCCTGGATTACATAGGTCTGCAGCAGGGCGGACGCCACGACAGCCAGGATGGTTATGAGCCTTCTCACCAGTATGTTCTTTTTGTATTTTGCTATCATGGCCTATCTCCCCAACTCCCCAAGGCTGTCTAGAAGCTTACGGACCAGTGCCTCTGACACCACGTCATAGCAGTTTTCATGGGGCGGCTCTGCAAAGCCGTAGGTCACCCCGTGGGAAGTGGTGGTGGGGTCTGTCATCCAGTCCTTGCAGGAGCTGTGAACCTGCCTTATTCCGGTCTCTTCCATGAGCGTTCTGGCATTGGAGGCATTGATGCCGCTTCCGGCCAGGATTTCTATGCTGTTTCCATAAGACGACTGAAGAGCACCAAGCAGAGCCTTTCCCTCGACAGCCTTTGGTTTCAGTCCGCTGGTCAAAAGACGGTCCGCACCCAGCTCAATCAGTGTCTCAATGGACTCATAGGGGTTGGAGGTGCAGTCAAAGGCCCGGTGGAATACAGCTTCCTTTCCATGGCTGTGGATAATGGAAATCATTCGGGCATTCCTCTCCCTGTCAATAGAGGCATCTTCCCTCAGACAGCCAAAGGCAATGCCGTCCGCTCCGTGGCGGACCAGATGTTCGCATTCCCTGAGCATCACATTAAAATCCTCTTCACTGTAACAGAATCCGCCACCTCTGGGCCGGACCATGGCAATTACCTTCACATTGCAGTGCTCCTTCACCAGTTCCAGGGATGCCAGGGAGGGCGTAAGCCCGCCCAGGTGCAGGGCACAGTTCAGTTCAATCCGTCCGGCTCCTCCGGACGCAGCCTGCATGGCATCATAGTAGCTGCCGCAGCATATCTCCAACATATAAAAACCTCTCCTTCTTCCTGTCCGCCGGCACAGTACCGGCAAAAAGCCTAAAGCTGTGCCAGACGGTACAGAGCCAGTGCATATATTTTTGCGTTGGTTACCAGGTCGTCCACGGTCATCCACTCATTTGGATTGTGGCTGATTCCCTTTTGGCCCGGAAAGCTGGGACCGAATGGGACGATACCGGGCATGGCCTTGGCATAGGTTCCGCCGGTGGTGGTTACGGGAGTGCCGTTCATGCCGGTGACCCGCTCATAGCTGTCCTGCATGGCTTTTACCATAGGTGTATCCTTGGCAAAAACCACAGGATCATAATTTTGTACCAGCTCTGCCTTCAGACCGCAGCTCTCAGCCTTTTCCGTTATGGGCTTCATGATTTCCCGGATGGTGATACCGCCCGGATAGCTTAAGGTGGCCTCAAAGTATACCGTGTTTGCCGCGTTTCCGTTTCCGGCACTTACTTCTGTGTTTTTGTTTCCGGCATTTACACGGCGGATGTTCCCTTGACCGGCCTTCCAGACGGGATCTAATCCCAGTCTGTAACCGCGCATCTCCATCATACCATATTCTTCATGGTAATAGTCAATACCCAATCGGTCGCCTGTATTGCCTGCTCCGATAAAATATTTGTTTACAAAGTCGAAAAATGTACCCAGGCATTCCCTTGTGCCGGTGATGCGCACCACTGCCCTTCCCCGCTCGCTGTATACCACAGGATATTTGCAGTCCGGCGTAAATCCGTAAACAGGAGGCTTTTCTTTTGACAGATAGTATCTGAGATCCTCAAAACCCGTTTCCTCGTCACATCCGAAGATGATGCGCACCGGATGCCTGAGGGGAAGCCCCAGCGCCCTGACCGCGGCCAGGCCGTAGAGGCATGCCATGACTGGCCCTTTATTGTCCAATACTCCCCTGCTGTATATGACTCCGTTTTCCATATGGCCCTTAAAAGGCGGCTCCTTCCAGCCCTCTCCGGCCGGCACCACATCCACATGTCCCATGGCGCAGACATAGTCTTCTCCCCTGCCATAGAATGCGTATCCGATGTATCCGTCCAAATCCACAGTCTCAAAGCCCATATCCCTGCTGATGGATAGCGCCAGGTCCAGGGCCTTCTTTACACCAGGACCAAAGGGAGCCCCATCCCGGGCCTCCCTTTCCACGCTGTCAATACGCACCATCTGACGAACATGCTCCACCAGCCGGTCCCGGTTTTCGTCGATATAGTCCAGAAGCATTCTGTCAATCTGATTCTGTTCATCCATATTCCTATTCCTCAATGGGCGCCATGCGCGTCTTCATATAGTTTTCCATCCACTCATCCGATGCCTTTTCGTAGGTACAGAGGCCGTCCTCCTGGCGGGTCACCAGATACACGGTTGGTTCCAGGGCCTCTGTGACAACGGCAAAGGAAAATCCCTCTATGTTGGTGGCTACGCCCCACTCCCCCTTTGGGTTCATGGCTATAAGGGATAAATCCCCCGCCTCGCCCCTGCGTTCCTTAAGCTCTGCGTCCAGGCGGGCCACGGCGGTCTCACAGGCTTTTTGGGGATGCATACCCTCCCCCATGAGACGGACGATTTCATAGGAAATACAGCCCTTCATCAGGTCCTCGCCCAGGCCCGTGGCACTGGCAGCACCTTTTTTGCTGTCAGCATAGAAACCGGATCCGGATATGGGAGAGTCTCCTACTCTGCCTTTTTTCTTCATAAAGAGACCGCTGGTGGAGGTGGCGGCTGTCATTTTGCCGCTCATGTCCAGGCAGGCCATGCCCACGGTATCGTGGCCTGAGTATGGCTTAAGCTTTCCGGAGGCTGACTGGAGGGCCGCCTGGTCGGACATTTCCTTTAAACGCTTTCTGTAATGGGCCTTTGCCCGATCCGTCAGCATATTTTTGCGCTCAAATCCCTCCTTATGGGCGAATTTTTCAGCACCCTCCGCCACCAGCAGGCTGTTGACCTTTTCACGGCTCAGACGCCTGGCAATGGACACAGGATTGGCAAAGTCCCTGATGGCTGCAACAGCGCCTATATCCAGAGTATTGCCGTCCATAAATGCGGCATCCATCTCCACCTCCATCTCCTCATTTGGAAGCCCGCCGTAGCCCACAGATTTATAGTAAGGAAAATCCTCCACTTCCCGGATAGCAGACTCGACGGCATCTCCTGCGTCCCCGCCGTCCTTCAGCATTTCGGCGCCCTTAGTAATTCCTTCCACTGCCATGCGCCAGGTTGCAATCATACCCCACATCCTATATATCCTCCTCTATTTGAAACAGAATTTATGTTCCAGTTCCGCTGTATCGCTGCCGTCAGCCAGTGCCTTTGCCAGTGTGCACATGTTCTTAAGCGCGTCGTTTAGTCCCATTCCGCCCTTCTTTGGAGTTTCCACAATGGCCACCTTATCCTTGTAGGCGGCGATGGTATCCTTGTTCTCAACAGACATGGCTGCAAATGCCTTTGCCTTTGTGGTAGCGTTGATGTCGCATGCCACCTTGGCGCACATGCCCGCATAGTCAGCGAAGTTAAAGGCAGGGCCGCACATAACCACATCCGGCTGCAGCTTGTTTACCATGGCGCAGAGCTTGCGGCTGACCTCCTCCGGGTCAGCTAAGAAGGTTCCGTTGCCGCAGCACAGGCAGGCTGTCACATGGCCGTCCACCTTATTTAAGAAGGGCTCCATCATAACTGCGGGACCAATAGGCTCCTTTTTGCCTGTTAGGGGAACCATTGTGTCATCTTTTGTTCCAAGACCGGACTGTATCTGGTCGTATATCATAATAATTTTCATTATCTTCACCTCATATTCTTGTATCCCCACAGGGATTGTCAAAGGATGGACGGACCGTCAAAGGCAGCCGGCCTACAGGTCGTCAAAGGAAAGGTCGTCAAAGTCAATGTCATCGTCATCTGATTTGTCAGAAGCCTTGGCCTCATCTTCCAGATACTGCTTATCCATCATCTTAATAAACGGCATATAGATGAATACTCCCAGTATGAGAAGAAGCAGCTGCAGTACAGCTCCCTGCCATCCTGTTGCCAGGAATCCGGACAGTACCACGGGCATGGTCCATGGAATGGCGACGCCTGTACAGAGGGGAACCAGACCAATGCTCATGCAGAAATAAGAAATTACGATGTTTATAGTGGGCACCAGCATGAAGGGAATGAGAATCATTGGGTTCAGCACAATGGGAAGGCCGAATACAAGAGGTTCATTGATGCCGAATACACCGGGTATAAACGCCAGTTTGCCTAATTCCTTGATACGTTTGGAGTGGCAGAATAAAAGCATTGCAATGAGCAGCGACAATGTAGAACCGCATCCTCCAAAGGTTGCGAACAAATCCTGGAACTGCTGGGAAATAATATTGGGCAGCGGCTGGCCTGCCTGGAATGCAGCCAGGTTGTCGGCGGACAGTGTCTGAAGGATGGGATTGAACACAGCGCCTACAACGGAACCGCCGTTCACTCCAAAGAACCAGAAGAAGTGAAGGAATATATATGCGATTACCATGGCCGGAAGTGTATTGCCCAGTTTTAAAAGCGGTGTCTGTAAAATTGTAAAGATGAAGTTAAATGCGTTTTTATAAGGCGTCATTGCAAACACGATATTCATGATAAAGAATACCAGTATGGACACACCTGCAGGAATCAGGGCCGAGAATGACTTTGATACTGTAGGAGGAACGCCGTCAGGCATTTTGATGACCCAGCCCTTTTTGTTTACCCATGCATAAATATGGACTGACAGGAAGGCCACGATGATTCCCACGAAAATACCCTTGGACCCCACCCAGTTTAACGGAATTCCGGTGACGCTGGAACCGCCGTCCACAAGAATCTCATAGGGCATGATGAGGAACCAGCTTACCAGGGCAATGGCTGCTCCGAACAGCTTATCTACGTTCATCTGCTCCGCGAAGGAATAGCCAATGCCTATAACGGCCAGCACTGCCATGATGGAGAAGGTGGCGTCAGTGGGCTTTGAAAAATAGGATGCCCAGTTGTCCCCGAAAAACCGCGCCCAGAAATCCGTCCATCCCGGTATTGGGAAGTTGGCAACCAGCAGGAAAAAGGACCCTACGATTAACAGCGGCATGGACAGCAGGAAGCCGTCACGGATGGCAATGAGATATTTATTTTTTCCGATTTTCTCTGCCAGCGGCATGAGTACGGACTCTAACTTATTTAGCATGATTCATGTTCCCCCATTTCAACTATGATTGTTTTAGCACAGGCGGGCTAAGATGCTGCGCCGGACTGTTATTTTGCTGCTTTCATGAGCTTGATCGCTGATTTCAGTACTTTCTCACCGTTCATCATACCGTAATCCGTCTGATCGATAACCTGAATCGGAATGCCCTTGTCGCCGTACTTTTCAACAATCTCGCCATAGCGGTATTTGACCTGGGGCCCTAAGAGAATCACATCCGGGTGCTTCTCATCAATAATCTGGCCAATCTTTCCGTCCGGGAATGCCTCTACTTCAATGGGAAGGTCATGGGAATTGGCTACGTCCTGCATCTTGCTTGCCAGCATACTGGTGGACATTCCTGCGCTGCAAAATAAATATACTCGTTTCATGATTAAATCCTCCTTGATATCTATATAGTTTCCTTTTATTGTTCCTGTTTTATACCGATGGGTAAAATACGGTGTCTGAATTAACGGTTTTCCAGCTTTTTTTCCAGTTCAGCGATTCGCTCGTAGCTGGCAATCATCTCTTCCGCGATGATTTTAAAGCCTTCCGCACTCATGAGCTGGTCTTCCGCATGAACCAGAATCATGGAGCCGCCTACCTGCTCTCCCTGTGCTTCCTTCTGAATCAGTTCAAAGTGGGCCTCATGTCCAACCAGAAACATCTCCTGGCCTGCCTTTATACATTCCCTGGCTCCCTCAAAGTCTCCCTGCTTTGCTTTCTGGATTGCTTCGATGTAGCTGGAACGCGCGCCTCCCACATTGGAGATAATCTTGAAGCAAATCATTTCTAATCCCTCTACCATTTTGCTGCCTCCTTATTGTTTTTGAAACGAGAAAATGCAACAAAACCATTCTGTTTGCTGCATTTCTTATTAAGTTGCCTTAATTATAAGGCAGTTATTCACTTTTTTTCATTAAAGACATTTCCTAGCTGTTAGGAAATTCAACCCATAATTCTGTCAATAAATTCCTCATAGCTGCATGGAGCCACTAATTTTGCCAGCTCCTCCGGCTGGTTTACCACATTGGATACCCAGTCAAAGAAAATTTTAATCATTCTGGCATCCCCTTCGTTGATGGCGAAAAGCATGACCAGACGCACCTCAAAGGCTCCCCATTTCACCGGATTCTTAAGCTGTGCCACGGCAATGGTGGAATTTCTGGCAAAGGCGCCAAAGGCATGGGGAATGGCAAATGTGTTCACAAAGGAGGTGGGCGACATCTGCTCCCTCTTTAAGACCACTTCCGTGAATTCCGGTTCCACGATGCCCTCTTTTTCCAGGCCCGCGCACAGCATACGGATGATTTCTTCCGGCTGGTCCATGTCTACCTGGGAGTGATAATGCTCTTTTCGTATCAGGTTCCCGATATGGGATGTAAACTCCAGACGGAAGCCTTTTTTATCCAGCCGGTTAATGGCCTGGAGAATCTTTGACTCTGTTTCCGAGTCCACAAACAGGTTAATGGAAACAGTCTCCACATCCAGTCCGTGCTCCAGTGGAAAGGTGCTGAGAAGTAAATCCGGGTCCAGGGCCGATACCTCATCCTCCTCAAAATAGCCGAATGCCTTTACCACTTCCATACGTTCGCGGAACATGTCGGATATCTTCTTCACGCACATGTCGGAAAAAGACTGGTTGTGGGGCAGAATCATCACAGCCCTGTACTTTCTCACGGAATTCATGCGCTCACTGGCAGCTCCCAGGTGAAGGGCAATGTAACAGCTTTCCACATCTGATATGGGCCGTTCCAGCCGCTGCTCCAGAAACTCCAGCACATAGATTCCCATTTCGAAAACAAGGGGATATTTGCGCTTGATTTCCTCCACAAACACATCCTCCATCCGCACCTGGTTCTTGACACGTTCGATGAGTCCGTGAAAATGCATTTTAAGCCCCGCCACCAAATCTGCGTCCTGCCTGAAATCCAGGCCGAACAGGGCATAAACCTGTTCCAGGGCTTCAGCCACCAGCTTCTTGGTATTCATCCATTTTCCGTTGTAATTGACAAAATCGCTGGTATAGTTGGAAGCCCGCCTGCCCATGATTACCAGGGCGAACATGCCCACCTCGCCGTCGTGGACCGTTATGTGCAGCCGCTTGGAAATGCGGTCAAAGAAGGTCTGGGCTATCTGGTACTCAATGGTATCCTCCAGCCCCTGCATTCCCTCCTCCATATTGATGTAATTGGCGCAGTTCATCCGTTCAATGCTGGTCCCCGCATGGAGAATCAGCATGGGAAACATGGACTCATGGATGGAATAGTCGTATTCCTCCAGCACATCCACAAAGATATCCTTGACCTCAATCAGGTTAAAACTTCTGTAGAGATGGGCCAGGGTGTTCAGATTAAGAAAATTCTCCTGCACCTCAGCCACCAGTAAATCCCGGTAAAAACGGCGCTTGCTGGCCTCGTCTCCCTTTAAGGAGATGCATTCCTTGTTCCGCACCAGCTTCAGGCCGCTGTATGGCTCCAGCATCTTTCGTATGCGCTTTAAATCATTGTCAATGGAATAACCGCTGACATAGATCTGGCTCTGGAGCATGGTAAGGTTCAGCTCCTTTACCTCAAACAGCAGCTTTTGTATCATGTATGCACAGCGGGCGCCGGGAGTCTGGGGAATGTCTGCCTCCCTTGTTTCTGCCCCTGACGCCAGGGCAGGCCGTGCCTCCTCGCACAGCCTGTATCCCTGACGCACATTGGACTCAATGGGCGGCGGGTCCGTGTGCTTATTGATGGCCTCCACATCGGAGCGGATGGTCCGGTCCGACACCTGCAGAAGGCCGGCCAGCTGCCGGCTGGTCATCCAGTCCCTCCGCTCTGATAATATGGCAAGCAGCTGTTCCTGTCTTTTATTCTGCATGGTTAAACTCCTTCTCTTACAGTCTTATACAATACGGAATGCGAACACCTTCCAGGGCTCGATATAGTCTAACAGTACATGTTCATACTCAGGCAGATGTCCAATCACGTTCTTGCGGCCGTCATTGGGCATATCCTTTGTGACGATGTGGAGCTCTCCTTTGTATTTCAGGTAACCGTCATTGAGAATGACCACATCGCCCGGCCGTAAGTCCCTGGTGTTGCCAGCCGGAATGGACTGGTCTGCAAATGTTACCCTGGGCCAGGTGGATCGGATCATGTATTCGCTCATATCCCCTCTCACCACATGCTTTGGCTCATAGTCCAGGATCTGCTTCTCTGTGTCCGTCAGCTCCTTTTCCAGTTCAATGCCGAAGGTAAGGATGCTGGGATTGACTGCTGCGCAGGCATGGAGCTCCTCGTCCGTTGCATAGGCATTGGCAATCAGCACATCATCTACCATGCCGGTGGCAAACATATGGCGCACCTGGAAATCCAGAGGAAGGCCGCGGTGCATTTCCAGGGTGCAGAGTCCTTCGTTTAAAGGCCATGGACCGTAAGCTCCGGGCGCATTGCTGGATACAAAGGCAGCCACCTTAAGACCCAGTGACTTCATCTTGTCATTGCACCTGTTAAAATGCTTCAGGCTCAGTCCTGTGTATGCCTGCGGATAAAAGTTATGGCAGGTAATTAACTTCTCACGGTCCGGATGGTGATCCATGATGTTTTCCACATAGACCAGCTTGGTGCTGGCATTCAGCTCCAGCTTCAGCCCCTGCGGATTATAGGTCATAAGGCTTTCCTTCATGCCGTCAAAACCCTCGTCCAGCCGGATGCCGTCCACATGCATTTCCCGGAACACAGACAGGTCCTCATAGGAGATTCCCAACCTTGAAAATACGGAGGGGCTTACATCCGGAATGATTTCCATACCGCAGGCATGGGCTTCGTCAGCCAGACGGCGGAACTGTCCGATGATTTCCTCACCGCTCTTTTCACCAACACTTAAAAGACAGGTAAAAATCCTCTTATAACCCAGTTTACCTGCCTTTCTGATATACGCTATATCCTGTTCTTCTGTGGAATGCTCCGGATAAATAGAAATACCTAATCTTGCCATAATAATAACCCCTCTTTCCAGATTTGAACTGCAAAGCAGTTCTTTGATATTAACTATAGCCTGTCAAGAGGGGATTTTGCGGTAAATCCGTTTCCTAGCTGTTAGGAAACGGATTTATTATATCATAGCCGCCTGTCAGAGCGTATTTATAAAATGGTGCGCATGAGTCCTTTTAGGAAACCGGAGGCCTGGCCCTCGTCAGGTCCTTCCACCGTAAGCTCCAGGCGTTCTCCCTGGTGTGCGCCCAGGCTCATGAGAGCAAGGACATTCTTACAGTCCGCTGTACCCTTTTGGCTTTTAAGGGTTATACGGCTCTCATATTCCGCGGCCGCCCTGCTCAGACTCATAGCATTGGTAGCATGAAGCCCCTGCTTGTCAGATACTACATATTTATAACTTATCATTTCATCATCACCCTTAATTTATTCTCCCCCCATTTTAACATAGTTAACTTTTCTTGACAACCAGGTGTGTTGACAGGTAGAATAGAAAAAGCCGTGCAGCATTCCGGTAAAGATAAAATACCGAAGGCGCTGAAACGGCAGAGAAAGAAAAGACCAGAAAGGATTGGTTGGAACCCACATGAAATTACAGCGTCTTCTGAGCCTGACACGCCAGGCTCTTGATACATACGGGCTGATTCAGGACGGTGACCGTATCGCCATAGGAGTGTCCGGCGGAAAGGACAGCCTGACATTGCTCCATGCCCTTCATCATCTGAGGAGGTTTTACCCTGAAAAATATGAACTGTGCGCCATTACGGTGGATTTGGGGCTTGGCAATATGGATTTGGAACCGGTGGCAGCTATGTGCCGGGAATTTGAGATTCCATATGAAATCATCTCCACAGAAATCGGCGCGGTCCTCTTTGATATCCGCAAGGAAACCAACCCCTGTTCTCTTTGTGCCAAGATGCGAAAAGGCGCTCTCAATGAAAAGGCCAAGGAGATGGGATGCAACAAGATTGCCTATGCTCATCACAGGGATGATGTGATCGAGACCATGATGATGTCACTGTTCTATGAGGGAAGGTTCCACTCCTTCTCACCCCTTACCTATCTGGACCGCATGGATCTGACCGTCATCCGTCCCATGATTTTTGTCACGGAGGCAGATGTCATAGGATTCCGGAACAAATACCAGCTTCCTGTATGCAAAAACCCATGCCCCATGGACGGATACACAAAGCGGCAGTATATTAAGGAGCTGATACACAGGCTGCAGGAGGACAATCCTCATATAAAAGACTGTATGTTCCGGGCAATCCTTGACGGCAGCATAAAAGGATGGCCCCAGGCGTTGAAATAATGCCTGAGGCCATCCTTTTGCACTTCCCCTGTGCTTCTATTCCGGGGTGGTCTTTGATGCCGGGTACTGCTTCAGATACCGGTGCTGCTTCAGATGCCGGGTATTGCTTTAGATGCCGGGTACTGCTTCAGATACCGGAACCTGCTTTAGATTCCTGGGCCGCCCTCGTCCGTACCGCTTTGGGCCTGGCCAGGGCCGTTGTCCTGGCTTCCTGGGCCCGGGCCGCTGCTGCCGGAATCAGATTCGGAGCCAGGGGAGGAACCGGAGCCCGGCTTCTCTGTCTCAGGGGCCTTTGTGGGATGGCTGCCGGAAGGTTCTGCGGCGCCGCTGCCGCCCGGGCCGCTGCTTCCCGGTCCCTGTTCCTCATCCGTATGTTTGGTGCTTTCAGGAGCCTTTGTGGGTTTGCCTGATACGCCCGGCCCCACTTCTTCGGTCTCTTCTGTTTCTTCGGTACTCTCCTGGGTTGTCTCCTCTGTCTCTTCCGTCTCCCCGGTACTCTCCTGCGTTGTCTCCACAGGCGCTGTTGTTTCGGGCGGAGGTGTCTCTGCCGGTACATTCTGGGCAGGCGCCTTATCTCCTGATGAACTTCCTCCTGAGGAGCCGCCTCCGGAAGGAGCTGCCTTGCCCTCCTCATAAAGCCCTGTTTCTTCCGAGATATGGGCGCTGATTTTACGGACAGCGGAGGATGGACTGTAGGACGTCTCCTGGCCGTACAGGAACTGATGAAGAAGGACTACATTGCTTTCCAGGGTGGTGGGCACCACGCAGTCCATCTTTCCGATTTTCATGGTCTGCCTTGAGAATGGGAAACCGGCAGTCTCTCCGATGTGATACTTACCGATATCCTTTGCCAGAGGCAGTACATCGTCTACTCCTACGCTGGTGGAAATTTCCTGCACCATGTAGCCTGCCAGCGAGGTCAGAGTTGAGAGGTCAGCCTGCTTTGCTTTTGCCAGGGCAAGCTCTACCACCTTTCTCTGGCGCTCCGTTCTCTGGAAATCCGTATCCATGAGACGCAGACGGCTGTAGGCCACAGCCTGGACGCCGTCTAAATGGTTCATCCCGGCCTGCTCCAGCTGATAGGAACCAATACCTGTTGAATTGACGGTTTCTGTAATGAAGCCGTTGATATACTTAAATTCCGCAGGCGTGATTTCCAGGTCTATGCCGCCTAGAATGTTAATCGCCTCAGCCACTGACTTCCAGTTAAAGGTGGCATAGTCATCAATCTTGATATCCAGGTTTTCCTCCAGGGCTGACACTGCCTGCTTATGTCCACCCTTAAAGTATGCTTCATTAATTTTGTGATAGGTTCCCTCGGAATTGATTTTCAGGTATGTATCCCTGTAAACGCTGACAAGGCGGATTTCCCCTGTAGCTCTGTCAATGCTGCATATCATCTGAACATCTGCCAGTGCGTTTTTTGTATTGCCATCTCTGCTGTCCACTCCAAAAACAGCTATATTCCAGTAGCCTGTAGGTTTGTGAAGGAACAGCCAGGCTCCATACCCTATGAATGCAACCAGAAGGAGCAAAAGAATCCCCTTCCATCTGCCTTTTTTACGTCGTTTTGCCATTTGTCCCTGCTGCCGTCCGGCAGATGTCCTGCCCCTTTCCATAGTATCCTGCTGCCTTTTTGCGGTGCGCCCCTGATTTCTTGAAACGGACGGTGCTGTTCTGGCCCGGTCCTGATTAGAGGAGGCACTTCCCGGCTGACGGGATTTCCTGCCCTGGGCATTTCTGTTTCCCGCGGACTGCGCCTGACGCCGTCCTTCGGCAGAACCAGACGAACCATAAGAGGATCTAAGCCGGCGGGCGGGCATGGGAGGTTCGTCGTCCAGATAGTCCTCCATGGGAAAATCAATCTGCCTGTCCTCTTCTGCGTCGTATTCCTCACCGTAATAGTACTCCTCGTCATACTCCTCGCGGCCGTCATAGGATTGTCTGGCACTTCTGCGCTCACCGGCTGGCTGTACAGGCCTCGGATATGCCCTGCTGCTCTGTCTGCCGCTTTCCTGCCTGCCGCTGCCTCTTCTGGCACGTGCCCTCATGCGTTCCAGCTCATCGTCATTTTCTCTGTTATTCATGATTATACTCCTCTTTATCTATTTGGTTCTTATGCGGAAATCATTCCAGAATACGCAAGTAACTCTCCCAGTTACTTGTCACGGTTCCCACTTCCACATTATTGGAATTGCCTGTGGTCTCCTGGATACAGAGCATATTCCCCTCTGCTGTCCAGCCCAGGAATATTACCACATGGGCCATGGGATTAAACCGGATACAGATGTCTCCCGGCAGCAGTTCATCCCTGGCTACCGGTGAACCGCAGCCCAAAAGTGTACCGGTACTCTGGGCCCCCAGCCCTTTTCCGGTGACCGACCAGTATACCCAGTTGATCCAGCCGGAACAATCCAGTCCCTTTAAAAGCCTGCCGTCCTCATCCGGGACAGTCAGTGAGCCGAAGCCATTTCCGGTATAACCAGGTGCTGATGGTTTGCCTCCCCAGTAGTAAGGAATCTTACCTACCGATGTAAGGGCATACCGCACGAAATCTTTACGCTGCCGGCTGGCGTCTTCCGGAACCAGACTCATGTATAATTCAATCTCCTGGGAATTCAAAAGTCCTTTTACCGGATAGTCAACTGTATAAAGACCATATTCCTGGGACCAATCCTGGGCCAGCAGCGCGCCTGCCATGTTTCTGGTATCCGCATTCCAGCCTGTCCAGCCGGAAGCCTTGACAGCTTCCAGTGTATCTGCTGCCTGGAATAGACTGTCTGCCTCGGCAGTGCCTTTGACCACGGCCAGTACCGTACAGTCCACATGGCCCGGACAGGTCTGGGAGCCGTCTGCCGGACCTGTATCAGAATCCCCGGATCCGACGGATGACGCATCAGAAAAACTGGCCACGGCTGCTGTCTCAGCTTCTGCTGCACTGGCTGCCATTGAGCTAACTGGTTCTCCACCAGCTGCTCCTGACTCAACTGCTTCCGTCCCAGCGGCTGCTGTTCCAACGGTTTCTGCGCCAGCTACTGCTTCAACTGCTTCAGCACCAGTTGTTTCCGACCCAGCTACTGCTGCTTCAACTGCTTCAGCACCAGCTATTTGCGACCCAGCTACTACTGCGCCAGCTGTTTCACCTCCAGCTGCTTCCGACCCAGCTACTGCTGCCCCAACTGCTTCAGCTCCAGCTGCTTCCGACCCAGCTATTACTGCGTCAGCTGGTTCAACACCAGCTGTTTGTGCTCCAGCTGCTTCCGTCCCGAATTCCTCCGCGTCCCTTTGCCCGTCTGCTGCTTCGTCCAGGCAGCTGCCGTCACAATAATAAATTCCGCCTATGCGCACAGAGTACTTGTGTGAAGCGTTCCACAGCTTGTCCGCACAGTCCTCCATTGTTTTCATATCTTTAAGTATGCCGAAGTAATGCAGGGTATTGATAATAGAAATGATTTCCCTTGCGTTAGAAGTGCTTCCGGTTTCCTGTTGTTCGCTGTTTACAAAGTGCACGGATATGTTCCGGAACTCCGGTATGATGCCGGATGGTGAAGTGACGGCTGTCTCCGGAAGTCCCAGCAGGGCTGCAAGCTGCTGGGGCGTATAATTGTACAGGTCATATAGACCCGATATCCACGACGCGTCCTTTAAAGCCAGCAGATCATAGAGCCGGCCCGCATAGCTGTCAGCCGGATCCGTGGAATCTGCCCCATCCTCATAGAGATAGGCCAGGTTAAGTACCTGGGAATCCATCATGTCCGCATTGGAAGGAGTTGCATCCCGGCAGGCCGCACCTGGCGGAAAGAGAAAGGAAGGCGAACCCGGAGCCAGATCTATGTATTGTGAGGTGGTTTCTACGGCCCCTCCCTCAGAGCGGCCGGCAGCGGGAGCATTCAGTCTCCCGCTGTAACGCCCCGCCATATAGGACATTGCGCAGGCGCACACTACAGTCACGGCCAGGGCCGAACACTGCAGAATCTCTCGTTTGTATTTTTTTATCACCTGTATGTAATCGCTTTTTTTCATGTTGTGCGTCCTGTTGTGATTCATAAATCATATAATTGCACCGCCCCTCATTATATCACACAGGCAGGTGAATGAATAGAACAAAAGTCTTAAAGAATCTTTAAAATCGCGCATAAAACAGGGATTATGCCGGGCACCGGCAGGGCGGCTCACCCAAAATATGGTTGACGCATAAAATAGAGTGAGCTATAATATTCACAATCTGTCACAGGAGGGACAGAGACACATAGCAAAGCTAAGCGCCATGCACCTTTTAGCGGGTACGTGAACAGCAGGAACGTCTGCTGCCGTTTATAAGGTTAACGAGGTGGAGAGAGAATCGAGAAATTCGGCGGGTGCTCTCCCATGCTGTCCGGGCGTGTTGCATACTGGAAAATATGCGGGTAACTGCAAAACAAAGCCAGTGTGACCGGATGTATGATATCAGTAAAATGGATAAAAAATGGAATGCTGAAAACTGCCTGTATAAGACAGCTTAGTTTTTTGCTGTCTTTTTCAGGAACAACAATTGCAGTTAAAATAACTGTAACTAACAAAGAAAGGCAGAACAAATTATGTGTGGAATAATTGGATATACAGGCCCTTTGGAGGCCAAGGATGTATTGTTAAAGGGACTCGCAGGACTGGAATACAGAGGATATGACAGCGCCGGTATTGCTTACTTCAACCAGGATTCCCAGGTCAGGAGCATTAAAAAGGTGGGCAAGGTAGCCGCCCTTAGGGAATGTGTAAAATCAACCTGCGAGATATCCCACTGCGGAATCGGCCATACCCGCTGGGCCACTCACGGAGGTGTAACGGACGCCAATGCCCATCCCCACAGCTTCGGACAGGTAACCCTGATTCACAATGGAATCATCGAAAATTACCGCCAGCTAACGCAGGAATATGGCTTGGAAGGCCGTCTTGCCTCCCAGACTGACAGCGAGGTAGCTGCGGCTGTTCTGGATTCTGCTTACAGGGGATGCGGCCAGGATCCGCTGAAGGCTATCGCAGCCTTTACAGGTATGCTTGAAGGCTCCTATGGTTTTTGTATCCTTTTTGCGGACCGTCCCGGTGAGATATATGCCGTAAGGAAGGTAAGCCCCCTTGTTGCTTCCTACACCCACTCAGGAGCGCTTGTAGCCTCGGATCTTACGGCCCTGATTTCTTATACCAGGGAGTATTTTGTGGTCCCGGAGGGCTGTATTGTGCGCCTGACGCCATACAAAGTCCGTGTATATGATATGGACTTTAACCGTGTGGAGCCGGAAACACTGGAGGTCAGCTGGAACATGGACGCGGCCATGAAGAACGGATACCCCCACTTCATGCTCAAGGAAATCCACGAACAGCCGGAAGCCCTTAAAAATACCATTCTTCCAAGGATGTTGGACCGTCTGCCGGATTTTAGAGATGACGGTATTCCGGACTCCTTATTCGCAGAGTGTTCCCAGGTGCGGATTATTGCCTGCGGTACAGCCATGCATGCGGGAATGGTGGCAAAAGCACTGATGGAGCCCATGCTCCGTATACCCGTCACCGTGTCCATTGCATCTGAATTCCGGTACGAGGATCCGCTGATTGATTCCAGCACCCTGGTCATAGTCATATCACAGTCAGGAGAGACCATTGACACACTGGCCGCCATGAACCTGGCTAAAAGTCTTGGCTCTGTCACCCTCTCCATTGTCAATGTAAAGGGTTCCACCATTGCCAGGGAAAGCGATTACGTATTATATACACATGCAGGCCCTGAGATTGCTGTTGCCAGTACAAAGGCTTATTCCGTGCAACTGGCTGCCCTCTACATGATTGGCTGCCGCATGGCTCTGGTCCGCGGGGCCTTTGGCCAGGATGAGGCACGGGAATTTATGACGGATCTGCTGGATGTCATACCGGCTATGGAAACCGTTATTGGACAGTCTGAATTTATCCAGTCCTTTGTGCGCCACCTGATTCGTGAGAGAGACACCTTTTTTATTGGAAGAGGCCTGGATTACGCCTTTTCCCTGGAGGGGGCCCTTAAGCTTAAGGAAATCTCCTATATCCACGCGGAGGCATATGCCGCCGGTGAACTGAAGCACGGAACCATTGCCCTGATTTATGACAATGTGCCTGTCATAGCAATAGCAACTCAGGACCATGTATTTGCCAAGACCATTTCCAATATCCGGGAGGTAAAGGCCCGGGGCGCTTACGTCATCCTTCTGGCCAAGAAACAGTCTGTGGTGGAGGATGGAGTGGCTGATATAGAACTTCGGATACCGGACCTGGAAGACCGCTTCACCGTGTTTCCCATTGCAGTGGCCCTGCAGCTGATTGCCTATTATGCTTCCATCGGCAAACATCTGGATGTGGATCAGCCCCGCAACCTGGCCAAATCTGTTACGGTGGAGTGACAGCTCACAGCTCATCTTTTTCTGGAATGGATTCCTGACATGAATATCCGGAATACAGCATTTTTAGATGTGGTTTAGAGAACTATACGGTATGATACATACCATAACGGTTATTCAAAGAATACTGCATCTGAAAAATAAAAGGAGATACGAGCCATGAAAAGAAAGATTGCTTTACTGCTGATCACAGGGATTTGTCTGGCAAACACCGTGCCTTGCTTTGCGTCCCCGTCAATGAAGGTAAGTGTTTCAAGTTCCGAAGAAAATCAATATTCCACGCTTCCTGACGGGGATACCCTGCAAAAGGATGTGGGATTCAGGCCAAAGGCGCCTGCAAGCCTGGCTGGCGGTTATCTGTTTGGCAGCGGAAATATTACGGAATCATTTGATCTTGATTCAAATGGCGCTCCTGTCAACAAACAGAAAGGTATAAGCTTTAAATATATAAAAAAGGACAATAATACCTCCAAATCCGTTTCCCTGTCCGCAGAACCAGCGTCAGGCCAGTCCCTTTCAAGCAATGCGTCTGTTATAAAATATGGGGAGACAGACTTGTATTATAGTACGGCAGAAGCCAATTCCCTGGCCTGGATTGACGGGGACGTACGCTACATTCTTATGGACATCAATAAGATTGTGACCAGGGATGAATTGGTGGCCATGGCTGAGGATATGATTGATTTGGGTAAAGATTTACACTGACATCAAAACAGATGCAGCAATACCGGCTTTTGCCGGCGTTGCTGCATCTGCTGTTTTAGATGCTTATGTTGACATATCTCCATGCAATTCGATGAAACTACTTCTGTTTCCTCCACGTCTGCTTCACTTTTGCAAAATTCAGGATGACATCCACTGCGCCCTCCGGTCCTGTGACACTGCTGTTAAGACACAGATCATAGCTGCGCGGGTCGCTCCATTTCTTGTTGGAGTAATAATTATAGTAGCTGGCGCGCTGTTTGTCTGTCTTAATCATGATGTCCTTTGCCTTGGACGCGTCTACCTTGTACAGGTCCTGAAGGCGTTTTATCTTGTCATCGTCGTTGGCTGTGATGAATACGCTGACCACATTGGGGTAGTCCTCCAGGGCGTAATCCGCACACCGTCCAACCATGACGCAGGAGGCCTCTTCCGCCAGCTTTTTGATGGTGTCAAACTGAGCAAGGAATATCTTATGGTTAATAGGCATATCGGAATATCCCGATGCCGTATAGCCCATGGAATAGGAATCCATAACCAGTGAGTAGAGGAAACTGCTGGTGGGCCGTTCATCGTGTTTCTCAAACAGCTCCTCGCAAAGTCCGCTGTGTTTTGCAGCCATGGATAACAATTCCTTGTCGTAGCACTTAACACCCATCTTTTCTGCCAGTAATTCGCCGATCATCTTGCCGCCGCTGCCACACTGCCTGCCAATGGTGATAATTAGATTATTTGTCATTCTACATTCCCCTTTCTGCACTGTCTGTCCTGTAGGTCATAAGTCATATTTTATCTATTAAGTATTATAACTCAAAAATTCAGAAAAGTATATAGAAATGTACAAAAAAGTAAAAAATAGTATTAAGCTTTGCGACAAAAGTGACAACTTGTCTATTAAAGTATGTTTTTACTGCGCTTTTTCATCCTGGTTTCAGCTTAAGGTGCGAAGGAGTTTCTCAAAGTAATCCGGCAGGGGCGCTGAAAATTCCATATATTCTCCGGTCCTGGGGTGAATGAACCCCAGGATGCCGGCATGAAGTGTCTGTCCGCAGAGACCGCTTATAGGACACCTGGCAGGCCCGTACACAGCATCCCCCAAAAGAGGATGGCGGATACTGGCCATGTGGACGCGAATCTGATGGGTGCGGCCTGTCTCCAGCCTGCACTCCACATGGGTGTACTGCCTGAAACGGTTCAGAACCCTGTAATGGGTTACTGCATTCTTGCCGTTCTGGTAATTGATGCTCATTTTCTTGCGCTCCACTGGATGGCGGCCAATGGGCGCGTCCACTGTCCCCTCATCCTCTGCAATGACGCCATGGACAATAGCCTGGTACCTGCGGGTGATGGAGTGTTCCTTGAGCTGGGCAGCGATGGAGCTGTGGGCCATATCATTTTTACACGCTATGATGACCCCGGTGGTATCCATGTCGATCCGGTGCACGATGCCCGGCCGCATGACGCCGTTGATGCCGGACAGCTGGTCCTTGCAATGGTACATGAGGCCGTTTACAAGGGTATGGCTGTAATGTCCGGCAGCCGGATGGACCACCATTCCTTTAGGCTTGTTGATGAGGATAAGGTCCTGGTCCTCATAGAGAATATCCAGGTCCATGGGCTCTGCGTCGATTTCCGGCTCCACGGCCTCCGGCACTTCCAGCTCAATCCTGTCGTCTTCCACCACGATATAGCTTGCCTTTATGCCCTGGCCGTTAACCAGGACCTGCCCTGATTTAAGGAGCTTCTGGATGTAGGAGCGGCTTAAATCAGGGCAGGCTTCGGCAAGGTATTTATCAATACGCACATGGTCCTCCATATCCGTTGGATAAAATTCCTGTTTCAAAGGGGTGTCTCCTCCTGTCTGATGTATGATGCTACTGCTTTTTCAATGAGAAACATGCCATGTCCTCGTCCTTATAATAAAACATGATTAAAAACACAAGGCAGGCAGCGCCGATGGTTACATAGCAGTCGGCCACATTAAAAATAGGAAAATTAATCAGTTTAAAATACAGGAAATCCACCACATATCCCTGACTGACCCGATCAATCATATTGCCCACAGCGCCTGCGCTTATCATCATCAGGCAGACAGCCAGGGGACGGTATTTTCCGTCTGACGGCATCTTATATATGAGGTAAGCCACGGCTCCCAGCACAAGGACCGCGATGAGAAAGAAGAAAAGCTGCTTTTCCTGCATCATTCCGAAGGCAGCGCCCCTGTTTTCCGAATAATAGAATTCAAATACCCCGTTCCAGATGACAAAGGGCTTCTGGCCTTTTAAGGATTGTACCACCAGTCCCTTGGTCCACTGGTCCAGGCCCACAAGGATGGCGAAACCAATGAGGAAGCTGGCAATCAGGGATTGCTTTTGTTTTGTCATTATGCCTGTCCTCCTATCACATCAAAACCAGCCCTCATCTCATCAGCCGTAACAGTCGTATCCACATACGCCTGTCCAATGGCCTTAAGCAGGACAAAACGGATGACGCCGGCGTCAACCTTTTTATCGCTCTGGGTGGTTTTAAGGACCTGATCCCACACAAGACCCGGCGCAGCGTCAGGAATTCCAAAGGAAAGGAAGGTATTTCTGATGTCCGCCATCTCCTCCTCTGTAAGCATGCCTCTGAGCTGGGAGATACGGGCAGCCCCAATGCAGCCCAGCCCCACGCAGTGGCCGTGGTGCATGGTGAAATTCTCCAGCTTCTCAACCGCATGGCCCAGGGTATGGCCGAAATTCAAAAGAGCTCTTTCTCCCTGTTCCGTGGGATCCTCTTCCACCACACGCTTCTTAATCATACAGCTCTCATAAACCATGGCCTGGCACAGATCCAGGTTCCTGGCAGCAATGCCCTCACGGTTGTCCTTCAGCCACTGATAATACTCCCGGTTCTTAATCAGGCCGTGTTTCACCACCTCGCCCATGCCTGAGGAGAACTGTTCCTCAGGAAGGGTTAAAAGGGTGCGCAGGTTGGCATAAACCAGCCTGGGCATATGAAATGCGCCTACCATGTTTTTATAGGCGTCAAAATCCACGCCGGTCTTGCCGCCTATGCTGGAATCCACCTGTGAAAGCAGGGTGGTTGGAATCTGAATAAAGTCAACTCCCCTGAGATAAGTGGCGGCTGCGAAACCGCATAAATCGCCCACCACGCCGCCGCCCAGGGCAGCCAGCATATCCTTTCTGTCAAAACGCTCCAGAATCAGGTGCTCATACAGGTTTCGCACCGTATCCAGATGTTTATGTTCCTCCCCGGCCGGGAAGGTAAAAACCGAAACAGACTTGCAGCATCCGGCCAGAACAGCGCGCACCTCCTCCAGATACAGGGGCGCCACATTGGAATCCGTCACAATGCAAATTTTGTGTTCCTTAACAGGAAGGCAGGATACTGCCTCCTTTAAACCGTCAAAGGATTGGGTCAGTACGATATCGTAGATAGCCTTCCCATCCCTGCATACATTTATCCTGTCAGCCATGCCAGTGTCCTCCTGATTTTATACAACAAATCGGCAGACACACCAGGTCTGCCGCATACTTGTCCCCTGTACAGGGGCTTCTTTTTCCTTGTCAACTACAAATGGATATTGAGTCCTGAGACATCCATGCCCATGGCGCTGCCTGCGGCCAGGATGTCCTGGAAATCCCCGGACAGTTCCACGGAATCAGGTGTTGCGATGAAGATATAATTAGATATCTTCTGCAGATTGCCGTTCATGGAATAGGTAGCTCCTGAGGTGAAATCTATGATTCTCTGAGCCACTTCTGTATGTATACCCTCCATATTCAGTACCACCGCCTTGCCTGCCAGAAGGTAATCACAGATGTCTCTGGAATCCTCCATGGATGTGGGTTTAATCATCGTCACTTCCATGCTGCGTCTCATAGGTACTACTTTGGGATTGGATCTTCCTAAAAACCGGGGCTTGTCCTGCTCCTCTTCTTCATCATATTCCGTATTCTTCTTTGAGAACAGTCCCTTGCGCGGGGCCTCCTCTTCAAAGTCATCGTCCAGGTAGTAATCATCCTCTTCCTCATCAGGATTTAATCTCATGGTATCCATTAACTTACCTAACAGACTCATCTTACACTCTCCAATCTCTATATGAAGTGCTTACTGGGGGAAACACCTTATCGTGAACCGAAAATACCGGTACCGACCCTGACCATGGTCGCTCCTTCTTCAATGGCAACCTCGTAATCCCCAGTCATTCCCATTGAGAGCACACTCATAGTAACATTATCAATGTTTTTGCCACCTATGTCAACAGCAAATTCAAATAATTTTTTAAAAATTCCACGATTTTCTTCTGGATTATCTACAAAAGGCGCAATTGTCATAAGTCCCTTAATATGCACATGGGGGAAATCCTTAATCTGCATAATGGCATCCTCCACTTCCTCCATAAGGAACCCGTATTTACTCTCCTCTCGGGCCACATTGACCTCCAAAAGAATGTCCACATCCAGTCCGAGCTTTGCCGCGTCGTCCTCAATCTGCTGGGCCAGGCGCAGGGAATCCACAGAGTGAATCAGCACGGCCTTGTCAATGACCTGGTGAACTTTGTTGCGCTGCAGATGACCAATCATATGCCATCGGATATCCTCCGGAAGCTCCGGTTTTTTGTTCAGTATTTCCTGTACCTTGTTCTCACCGAAATCCCTGGCCCCGGCATCATAAGCCTCCATAAGCATGGGAACGGGTTTTGTTTTGCTGACAGCGATGAGAGTCACTTCCTCAGGATTTCTTCCCGCCCTGCGGCAGGCATCTTCAATATGCTTTCTTACTTCTTCCAGCTGTTTTTTTATCATATTGTTTTCCTCCCTTATTGGTACAGCAGCTGTCCTTCCTCCACCATGGAGGCATCCAGCACGATGTGGTCGTACACGGACAAGCCGTATTTCATGTTCTTCCGCACAGTATAATATTCACTGTTGGAATCCAGTATATCAATTTGTTTGAAAATAGTATAGCCTTTATTAATATTGTAAACACCCTTCAGGGAAGCAGTCCTCCCAATCTGGTAACGGTCCGAGGATTCGGGCCTGACCACATAATCCCCTGCCTTGAAGCCGTTTTCCTCTCCCATGTCCACGTAATAAAATTCCTCGTCCGAATAGTAAACCGTAGTGGGCACGAAGACAATGGATGTGCCGTTTTCCGTATAAACTTCCTTATAAAAACCGTCCTCCGAGGAATCGCCGCCCTGGGTCATGTACTCCAGCGGTATGAGGTAAAAATTCTTGTCCGTCACTGCGCTGACAGGAATTTTAAGGCCGTCAGCCTTATCCACTTTTATCTCAAAATCCACGAATCGGTCTGAGATAAACTGTTCCATATATTTTGAAAAATCCAGTTTCCCGTAGGCAGCTCCATCCTTGCCTGTAAAGGTGGAATAGGCGGCCGGTGTGCTGAGGGAATAGTCGCGGAATACGACCCGAAGGACAGTCTTGTCATTATAAAGGGCCGCGTCCTCTTCGCTCAGCGGAAATACAATGGACCATTTTTCCGAAGTAACAATTTTATAGGCCGGAGAGCCGCTGTCAATCAAATCCCCGGATTTATGTACTGTCTTGACGTAGGTGCTTCGGTCAAAGGAAGCTGCCTCCACGTCTGACGTTGTCATGGATTCAAAGGAGTCAATTCCGTAAGATACCACTCCCGATACATCGGATCGGACCTGTTCAAAGACAGCCCCGGACTGTTCCGCCAGCTTGTCTAACTGGTCCAGGGTGCTGAAGCTGGAATATTCCATCACTGAGGCGTCCAGGGAAATTCTGGCGTCATAGATGGTTCCGAAATCCTGGTTCTGAAAGGACAGGACAAAGGATGTAAGCTGCTTTTTAAGGTCCGACAGGCTGTCATCGGAAAGAGAACTGCCCTCCTCGGCATTCTCTTTTAACAGCGCCTCCAGGTTCCCAGTCTCGTCCAGAGAATAAATACGGCTTCCCACAGAAGCACGTTTTCCCTCACGCAGATAATAATTGATATAGCCGGAGCGGTCTGCTGTCCGCACCTGCTCCTCACGGAGAATCAACCCGTTGTAGATTCGGTTATTGACGATTCCGCCGTCCACTACCTCATAGAACTGAATCTTCTCCCGTTTCAGATACGTATAAACGCTGAATACCAGGTAAATAAAAATGATAAAGAAGATAATCATTCCCACGTTGATGTTGAGAGGCCTGCGGTAACGTACGACTTTTTTGTTTTTCTTTTTGGCCATAAATCCGGCCTCCTTTTACAAAATACACATCACTTCACAAAAAGCTGCCCTCCATACCAGGCATTTTAATCCCAGCAGGTTGGCAGCCTATAAGTCCTGTCTGTATTTTATCACAGAAAATGTATCATTACAATGAAATAATCACATCGCCCTTAGCACACTCAGGAAGCTCCGCAGCGTCCATGGAAATACTTAACACAAAGGTTATATGGTATTTTTCACCGATATTTTTCAATGTCATATATGTATCAGAAATGTCTGCTCCCTCCAGGCATGACAGCTTTAAAAAGCTATCCAGGTACATAGTCTCCAAATCGTGATCCTGAGAGATAATACCACAGATAAATCCTAAAAATCCATCGCTGTTTGTAAGTGGGAATTCATTGACATTAATGAGACGAATTTTGTTGTTTAACTCATACATATGCTGGGCACTTTTATCCAGATATACGACAGTGCCGTTGGCCCCCTTGATTGCTGCATTGGCCATATCTAACAGATGTTTGGTCTTGCCTTTACCTTTTTTTCCTGCAATAATCTGAACCATACCAATCTCCTCCTTGAGTTATATATGTTGTATAAAAAATCAATTAAGATTACTCTAATTATAGTATAAATTCATAGAAAGCGCAATCACTATTTGACGATTTTAGAAATTATATTTGTCATGTTATCATATAGGCCGGGACGGCTGTCTGATTTCAGTACAACAGATATATATTCCTTATCATTCTGGTCCCTGGTAGCCATGATGAGACAATAGCCGGCTGCGTTGGTAGTGCCTGTCTTTCCCCCGAATACGGTCAGGCCTTCCGGCGTCTCCCGCTCCCTTGTCATGAACCAGTTTCCGCCTTTCCATGTCTTGGTGACGGCCTGGCTGTCCTTGTCGTGGTAGTTGGCCGTATAGGATGTGGTACCCACAATCTGCCGGAATACCGGATATTTAAGGGCCTCATTGAAAATGAGATACAGGTCATAGGCCGTGGTATAATGGTCCGGATCGTTAAGCCCGTGAGGGTTTACAAAATGAGTTCCGGTGGCTCCCAGACTGGCAGCCTCCTGGTTCATCATATCCGCGAACTTGTCAATGCTGCCCGCAATGTGCACTGCGATTGCAGCGCCTGCGTCATTGCCCGAAGGAAGCATAAGCCCGTATAAAAGCTGTTCCAATGTCAGGGTATCTCCCGGTTCAATGCCGCACAGGGTTGCCCCGGATTCCGTGATAACAGCATCATCCGTCACAACTACCCGGGCGTTTAAATCGCCGTTTTTAATGGCTACCAGAGCGGTCATAACCTTGGTGATACTGGCCGGATACAGCCGTTCAAAGGCTTCCTTGCTGTAGAGTGTTTCCCTGTCGCTGACATCAAAAAGGGCAGCTGCCTCCGATGTCACATAATTTTCGTCAAAGCTGCCTTCATCCTCCACTACACATAAATCCGAAGCAAAACCGTCTGCATAGCGCACGGTCCGGGACAGGCTGTCCTCCATGACCGGGATTCGCTCTTCCAGGCTGTAGGGTTCCTTAATGCCTGAAAGACAGCCCGTGGTGGAAAGGGCGACAGCCCCCAGAAGAAGCGCACACAGAAAGCTGCGCGTCCGCACTGCCTTCATTACCTGACTACCTCTCGCCATTCCATATCGCCCCTGTCAAGCGCCTTGATAAGCAGTTCGGCAGATGCCAGATTGGTGGCAAGGGGAATGTTGTAGATATCACACAGGCGGACCACATCGTTTACATCCGGCTCATGTGATTTGGGATTCTGCGGGTCACGTAAAAAGATGACCAGATCCATCTCATTGTGCTCAATCTGAGCAGCCATCTGCTGCATTCCGCCCAGATGCCCTGCCAGATATTTGTGAATATTAAGGTTAGCCACCTCTTCTATCAGGCGGCCTGTGGTACCTGTTGCATACAGTGTGTTCTTGCTGAGTATTCCCCTGTATGCGATGCAGAAGTTCTGCATCAGTTTCTTTTTTGCGTCATGTGCAATCAAACCAATTGTCATATTAAATTAACCCTCCTTGGATTAGATATGTCTTGTTTCTCTCTGAAGCCCCACATTGAGCACCAGCCCTATTCCCATAAAAATACTGATTAAAGAACTGCTTCCGAAACTGATGAACGGAAGGGGAAGTCCTGTATTGGGAAAGATGCCTGTGGCAACAGCGATGTTGGCAAATGCCTGGAACGCAATCAGTGTTGCCATGCCCACACAGATAAGGCGGCCGGATAAATCCCTGGCCCGTGCAGCCATCATAAGACATTCATAAATTATTAATAAAAATAAGGCGATGACCACCACACAGCCGATGAAGCCCAGCTCCTCGCCGATCACGGCAAAGATGAAGTCCGTCTGCTCCTCTGACAGGAAATTACCATTCTTGACAGACGCTATGGTGGTGTTGAAAAGCCCTTTGCCTTTTAGCTGGCCTGAACCAATGGCAATGATGGAGTTGTTCTGCTGATAACGGGCCTCTCCGTACTGGTCCGGATAAAACCAGGCCAGGATACGTCCTGCCTGATAATCCTTTATGAATGGAATCATACCGTGAAGCAGCAGGTAGACAAAGGTGGCCATTACGGGAATGGTAACAGCCAGGGTTCCTGCAATCCACTTATAGCTTATGCCGCTTGCAAATACGATTCCCAGTACCATTACCATAATTACAAGACAGGTAGACAGATTCGGCTGTTCAAAGATCAATGCCGCCGGAATGGCAAACAGTACGGCTGCTATGGCCACAGTGCTGACCTGATTAATCTTTTCCTGGTATTTCATGAAATACCAGGAAAAGGTTATGATAAGGCCTATCTTAACAAACTCTGATGGCTGAAGCTGGCCGATGGCCGGAACCTCAATCCAGCGCCTGGCGTTGTTCACCACATTGCCCCAAATCAGTACGGCCACAAGGCTTGCAATACACAGGCCGTATATGAGGGTACTGAAGTTCAGGATTTTGTGGTAATCCACCAGGGAAAGACCAATGGCCACAGCCAGTCCTATGAACACTCCTAAAAGCTGCTTGTTGACTGCATCCGCGTTCATATTCGTAGCGCTGCGGATAACCAGCACGCCGATGACGTTGAGTACAATCATATAAAATATCAGCCGAAAATTAAAATGTCTGAAATCATAATCCAAAAACATATTTAATATAGCCCCTTGTTCGATATGGAACGAATCGGTATGTTGGCATGAAGCACAGGCAGTGTCCGGCAGCCGCCCTTTTGGGGACTGCCCTCTGTATCCATCTGTATCTGGACTTTGTCCTTTTCTATCTCCATATATTTGGAAATGGCGTGTATCACGTCATCTTTTATCATCAGTATCATCTCCGGTGAGCAGCCTGCCTTATCGGATACCAGCAAAAGCTTTAGCCGCATCTTAGCTGTCTCTCCGGAACGCCTGGTTTGAAACCCCTGGAACCATCTCACCTTGACACCATCCCTTCTATGCTCTCTTAAGTATTCCGCGCAGCCTGGCAAAAAAGGTTTCCGTCTCACCGGGATTTGTCATAGGTATGCTCTCTCCCAGTATCCTGCGGCAGATATCAAGATAAGCCTGTCCGGCCGTAGAGCCCAGTCCCACCAGAGGTTCTCCCTGGTTGGTGGAAATGACGATGTTCTCGTCATCGGGCACTGCTCCGATGATGTTTACTGCCAGAATGTCCGTCACATCGCTTAAAGACATCATGTCTCCCCTACGGACCATGTCGGCTCGGATCCGGTTGACAATCAAGTCAATCTCGTCTATCTCCGCATGTTCCAGCAGCCCGATGATACGGTCTGCATCGCGGATAGCCGAAACCTCCGGCGTCGTGACTACCAGTGCCCTGTCAGCACCGGCTATGGCATTGTAAAATCCCTGTTCAATGCCTGCGGGACAATCTAACAGTATGTAGTCAAATTCTTCCCTCAGGTCATCAACCAGCTTTATCATCTGCTCCGGATTCACGGATGTCTTGTCCCGTGTCTGGGCCGAAGGCAGAAGGTATAGGTTCGGGTATCTTTTGTCTCTTATCAGGGCCTGCTTCATACGGCAGTTGCCTTCCACCACGTCTACAAGATTGTAGACAATGCGGTTTTCCAGTCCCATGACCACGTCCAGGTTGCGCAGGCCGATATCTGTATCAATCAGCACTACCCGCTTACCCAGGATAGCCAGTCCTGTTCCCACATTGGCAGAAGTAGTCGTCTTGCCTACCCCGCCTTTTCCAGAAGTAATCACAATGACCTCGCTCATGATGAAATCCTCCTGAAAATTACTTTACCTTCCTATTGTACATTAAATTTCGTAAATTTACCAGTATTTTTTTGGCATTAAGCAAAATTTAACATATTGTTTAGGAATGACTTTTTTAAAGACCGCATAACAATGGCCCCATCTTCCGCCAGGGCTATCATGGGTCCCCGCCCCAGACGCTTGTTTCTCTCGTTGAAACGGCTGCTCATATCCCCGATGCGGATTTGCAGGGGAGCCATGTCAAGGGCCATGACAACGGCCTGGGGATTGCCGGACACACCGGCTGTCACTGTACCTTTAAGTTCTCCCAGTACAATGACATTGCCCTTGGCCGTCACCCTTGCTCCGTGATCCACATTTCCTATGATCACGATGCTGGCCTCGGATTCCAGGCAGTCTCCGCGCTTCAGTGTTCCCCGGTAGAACTGCCCTGTCTGGGAGTTCAGTTCCATCAGCTTATCATTCAGTGCTTTCTCACAGCGTTCAATCCGTTCCGCATCCGTGTCCAGAAGACAGAGGACTTCAATCTGTGAGTTCTTCGTAATCGTATCGACAATTGCAAATTCCTGGGCCGCAGTCAGATCCCTGCCCTCCAGGGTCAGGGTCATCTGGACCGAACCCCAGAAACGGGCGCTCTCACTGAACTTTTTCCCGATGGCGTCCAAAAGCTCGCCAAATGGCAGTTCAGGGTCCAGGATGACAGTCATTCCTGCCTTGCTGCTCTTGATTACAACTGCATTGCGCATACAATCACCTCTTTTGCTGGTTTAGTCACCAATATTTACATTTGATACACCTAATGCACCGGAGCTTTCTATCTGCTCCAGGGTGGTATATTTATAATAATACTCGTACACCTTTTTGCCAAGGGTTGCGGCGTTAGTTCCCGCATATCCGTAAGGAATATTTACAGTCACGGCAATTTCCGGATGGCTGTAAGGCGCAAAGGAAACGAAGAAGGCATGGTTGGAACGGCTCTTGTCCTCCTGGGCTGTTCCGGTTTTGCCTGCCACCTCCACAGGGAGGTCGGAGAAAATACTCTTGGCGGAGCTGTCCGTGATTACCCGGCGCATACCGGTCTGGACCGCGTCCCAGGTACTGTCAGCCGCGTCCACATGGGAGCTGATGGCAGGGGTATAGTCCTTAATCAGGTTGCCGTCAGAGTCGGTAAGTTTATCTAAAAGACTCAGCTCAAATACATTTCCGCGGTTGGCAAGAGCTGCCACATAGCGGGAAAGCTGGACATTGGTGTAGGAATGGGTGCCCTGTCCCATGGCGGAACGCTCCGGGTCCTCCGATGATATCTGGGGCTCGTTCTCGGAAATCTCCACACCTGAGGTGTGATCCAGACCGAAAAGGGTGGCGTATTTGCGCAGGGTGGCAAGACCCTGGTCCGGCGAATAGGTGCCGTCCGGCTTCATACAGAGCCTGTGGGCCAGCTCGGCGAAGAAGTAGTTGCAGGAGTTCTGTATGCCTTCCTCGATGTTCTCGCTGTTATGGCGTCCGGGCCAGATCCAGCACTTGATGGGCTTGGAAATCTGATCGTATATACCGGTACACTCGATGGTGTCCTGAAGTCCTATCACGCCCTCTTCCAGGGCTGCCACAGCCGTGATGGGCTTAAAGGTGGAACCGGGGGCCTTCTGGGCCTGCGTGGCGTTGTTGTAAAGGGGTCTGGACATGTCGTCCTGGAGCTGGCTGAAGTAAGCCGCGTCCACGCTGCCCGACATCAGGTTATTGTCATAGCTGGGATATGTGACCAGGGCCCGGACTTCACCTGTTTTTACGTCCGTCACCACCACTCCTGCCGTACACGGGTCAAGAGCCAGCTGCGCCGGTGTCAGCTCCAGGTTGGATATCTTTTCCTTGATAAACTGGTAGGTGTAGGTGGAATCCCCCATCTGGAGGGCGGCTATGGCCTGGGCGTCATATGCCAGCACGCCCTGGGCATAAAGGGCCAGACAGAGTTCACGGCCTGTTATGACCTCATCGTTAATCAGGTAACGGAACATGCGCTTTGTAAATTTGTTGTCGCTGCGCAGGGATTCGATGACATGGTCCACCAGCTGGGTGAATATATCGTCTGCATCGGAGTATTTACTGGTCACGTCCAGACGGGTGGTGTCCACCCAGTTTCCCGCGATTCCGCTGTAAATATAATCCCTCAGGCTGATAGTGCCATCCCTCCACGCCTGGTATTCCGGCGAGGACTGGTCAATCTTATCCTTCTGTATGATCCCCACGGACCCGTCAGACAGATAAGCATAGATATAATTCATATAGGTAGCCATGTCCTTGGGAAGATCGTTCATGGCCAGGGCATGGGAGCTGAGAAGCTCGTTGCGTATCGCCCCGAGTATCTGATCCCTGGATGTCTCGTATTTGCTGTAAATCTGTTTTTCAATGTCGGACGCCCCTTCCTGGGACATATCCATCAGGGACAGCACATTGTTGTTAATCAGCTGGTAATAGGCGTCCTTTACAGGAATGGGTATTTTGGAAGGGTCATAAGTCTTGTCGGGGTCCAAATCATCGTACTGGAGATGGTAGCTGATGATACCGGCCAGCTGCTGCTCTATCAGCTTGTAAATAGCAATCTGCAGATCCCTGTCAATGGTCAGGTACACATCATCCCCGGCCTTGGCGTCCGTCTTTTCAATGATTTCACGGGGACGCCCCATGTTGTCCACATACATCCTGGAGTAGCCCTTTTCTCCCTGAAGCTCCAGCTCCATGGATTTCTCGATTCCGATACGGCCCACAATATCGTTGAGATCGTACTTGTCCGGAGCGTCTTCCGGCAGGCCGGCCGCCTCATCGGACTGGTGCCACTGCTCGTTCAGGGCGGACAGCTGATCCTCCTGAACCTTGCCGGTATAGCCGATGATAGGGGCAAAATAGATGCTGTCCTCATACTTGCGCACATAGGACTGCTCCACCGCAACTCCCTTTAAGTCCGCGGCGTTCTCATTGATTTCCACCATGGTCTCATTGCTGATATTGGTGGCCACGGTGGTGGTCTCGTACTTCTGGTATTCGGTCAGCTTCATGGTATAGATAATATTGATCATGCCCAGGGCTATGTTGTCCGGTATGACCAGGGGATTGCCTTTTTCATCCTTCATCTTATCCAGCTCATAATCCACCTTCTTGCGCTCAAAGGCCTCCCTGGCCGTGATGTTGGTGGGATATTTGCCCTTTGGGTCATTTAGGCTTGCGGTGGAGGAAAGACCGTAAAAATTCAGGAAGAAACGGGTTCTGGCCGAATCAGAGCTGGATGTGAAGAACATCTCACCGTTCTGATCAAGGGCAATCTCGAATTTTCCCTCCACAGTCTCACCGCGGCGGTCCAGTATCCGTACCAGGCGGTACAGCATCTGGTTGCGTGAGCTGGGCCTGGGATAATCCCCCAAATCCTGTATGGTAACGGAATAAGCCAGCTCATTATAAGCCAGCCTGTTGCCGTTTCTGTCATAGATGTTGCCCCTGGACCCCGGTGTGGTGACGTTTTTTTCCGTCCTCTGCATATAGGTTTCCTGGTATTCGCTTCCGTCCAGAATCTGCATCTGAAACAGCTTGCCTAACAGCCCGGCAAACATGACGGTAAACATCACGGAAAGGGCAAAGAGCCGTGAGCTGAACAGCTTCTTGAAAAATTCTTTTACAATTTCTAACAGTTCGTCAAACAAGTTTTGTGTCTCTCCTTTTTCCTATATCCTCCACACGTCTGCTGGCGGAAAGGAACAGCCTGTAAATCAAAAGAGTGGTAACTGCAGTAAATATAATCTCCGGAAGCATGATGTTCCTGAAATAATAAGGAAGATTCAGACGTCCGCGGATTAAGAAGCGGAATATATATATATACATGCTGTACCAGATTCCGTTGAAAATACTGAGTATCAGCGGAAGGGTGATGTAGTCTTCGTAATAGTACTTGGTAAAAATGCCGTTGGCATAGCCGATATAAATATAGATAAGGGTATAAAAGCCAAAAGGCCCGCTGTAGAAAAGGTCCAGTAAAAGGCCTGAAAGAACGCCGTAAAACATCCCCGCATTCTTCCCATGGATAAAGCCGAAGGAAAACGTAAGGATTAAAAGCAGATTGGGCGTTGCCGACAAAAACGGGAGCAGGGGAAATACACAGTTCTGCACCGTAAATGCCAGCACGATAAACAATATATTGATGAGTACCTGTTTTATCTTTGCTTGAATCACTGGGCAGCCGCCTCTCCTGTATCTTTGATATCTGTAATAATCAGCACCTCCTGCAGATTATTAAAATCAGCCACCGGAATCAGATAGCCTGACTGGGTCAGGTGGTCCGGGTCAATGGAGACATCCGCAGCATATCCAACCAGGATGCCCGGAAGGAACTTGGTGCTGATGTTGGAGGTGACGATCTGATCGCCGTCCCTGAGAACCGCATCCTTTGAAAAATCCGTAAGCTTAAGACGCCCCTCCTCATAGAGGGTCAGATCTCCTGCCACAATACAGTTATAGGAGGAATCCAGCTTCATGGCTCCCACACGGCTGGAATCGTCAATGATGGAACGCACCGTGGCGTAATTGGCGCCCACATCCGTCACAATGCCCACCAGGCCGCCGTCGGCAACCACGTTCATGTCCACGGCCACTCCGTCGGCAGAACCCTTGTTGATGCGGAATACCTGGAACCATTTTTCTGAATCACGGGCAATGACCCTGGCCCCGATTTTATCATACTGCATGTAATCCTGGTCAAGCTCATAGAGCTTCCTTAAGCGGTCCAGTTCAAACTGCTCTGCCTGCAGACGGTTATTGTCCTCTGTGAGCTGTACAATCTGGGTCTTCAGTTCCTCATTTTCCCGCAGCGCGTCTTTTAGGCTGCCGTAATCCTTTAATTCGTTATAGATGCCGGTTCCCACTGCGTTGACTCCTGTCTGTATGGGAATCAGAAAATAACCCACACCGGTGCGCAGGGGTTCCATGATGCCGTCCTTCAGGGATGTGATGCAGATGAGCAGTACGCACAGCACCGTAAGTCCTGCCAGAATATATTTACTGTGTTTGGTTTCCATGGATAAACTTCCTCTTACATTAAATTCTCTTCGCGGAAACTGAGATACCGCCTGTCTCCGATGACAATGTGATCGATCAGTGTGATTCCCACCAGGTCTCCCGCTTCTTTCAGGCGTTTGGTGAGCAGTATGTCTGCTCTGCTGGGGGTGGGGTCTCCGCTGGGATGGTTGTGAACCAGCACCATGGACACGGCCCGGCACCTGAGGCCTTCGATGAGTACCTCACGGGGTGTCATGACAGATGCATTTACTGTCCCTCTGGCCATAATCTGATCACGAACCATGGCCTGCTTGGTATTCAGAAACATGACCCGGATTTCCTCCTGCTCCAGATGGCGCATATCTTCCATATAATAGTCCGATATTTCCTCCGGACGGCCAAAGTAAAGAGTATGCTCGCTGGCCTTCCGCTTCCAGATGCGTTTTGACAGCTCTCCTATACAAAGCAGCTGGACCCCCTTTACCTTACCAACTCCCTTGATTCGTGTAAAATCATCCAGGGAATGGTGCAAAAGGCCCAGCAGGCCGTCTCCGGGGCTTCCCAGAGCCAGCAGGCTGTCTGCCAGGTCCAGGGAGTTTCCTTCCCTGCTTCCGGTGCGCAGGATGACTGCCAGAAGCTCTGTATCGGACAGGCTGTCCGGACCCAGACTCAGACATTTTTCATAGGGGCGGTCCTTGTGGGGCAGATCCTTAATTCTTATTCTTTCCATCTCTCTCCTAACTACGCACCTCTCCAAGCACAAAGTCAGGAAAATTATATATACCGGTAAATGATGAGTGCCACTGCCACGCCGATGATACTGGCCATGGTAATCTTGATGGTCAGTCCGAAGGTGATGACCAGGATGCCGAAATTAATTACCAGAGGCGAATCCAGCCCAAAGGATTGTCCGAAATTCAGCCAGTTCAGCCAGGAAATCCCTTCTGCCAGCTGTCCCATAAAGCCTCCCAGGACAATGCCTGCCAGCAGCATGATTAAAAGTATCCAGAAATTCTTGTAATGCATGTGTCTTACCCTCCGGTCAGTCAGGCCAAACCCCTGGGCCGCAGGACCTGGGTTCAGCCTAATTAGTATATATTACCATAAGTTTCCTGGGGTGTCATCTTAAGATTTTCAAAACCCCGTCATCCAACAGCTGCTGCAATGACTTGAGTATTCCCAGCTTTGCATGGTACCAGGTCAGTCCTCCCTGGAAATATACGGCATAGGGCGGCTTAATGGGGCCGTCAGCCGAGAGCTCGATGGACGATCCCTGGACAAAAGCGCCTGCTGCCATAATAACAGGGCTGTCGTATCCAGGCATATCCCATGGCTCGGGTGTCACATAGCTGTCCACAGGCGCGGCTGCCTGTATTCCCTTGCAGAAGGATATGACGCCCTCCGGCGTGCCGAAGGTGATGGCCTGGATGATGTCGTGACGGGATTCACTGCCGTCTGGCACCACGCCGTAGCCCAGGCGCTCATAAATATTGGCCGCGAATATGGCGCCCTTTAAGGCTCCTGACACCACAACAGGGGAAAGAAAAAGCCCCTGGTACAGCTGCTGGTTTAACCCCAGGCTGGCGCCTACCTCCTTGCCCAGTCCGGGAGCGCTTAAGCGGTAGGACGCCCGTTCAATACAGTCCTTTCTGCCCACGATATAGCCGCCGATGGGAGCCAGTCCGCCGCCGGGATTTTTGATCAGGGAACCTACAATCATATCCGCCCCCACATCGGTTGGCTCCAGGGTTTCCACAAACTCACCGTAGCAGTTGTCCACCATGCAGATAACGTCCGGTTTTATGTTCTTTATGAAGGAAATCAATTCCCCAATCCGCTTCACAGACAATGTGGGACGGGTGGCGTACCCTTTGGAACGCTGTATGGTCACCAGTTTTGTCCTTTCATTTATGGCTGCCGCGATGCCCTCATAGTCAAAGGAACCGTCCTCAAACAGGTCCACCTGGCGGTAGACCACCCCATATTCCTTAAGGGAACCCACAGAATCCCTGATTCCTATGACTTCCTCCAGGGTGTCATAGGGCTTGCCCACAGGCGACAAAAGCTCGTCCCCTGGACGCAGGTTGCCTGACAGGGCCACATGAAGGGCATGTGTGCCGCTCATGAGCTGAGGACGCACAAGGGCGCTCTCACCGTGGAATACGCTGGCATACACATCCTCCAGCGTATCGCGTCCCAGGTCATTGTAACCGTAACCTGTGGTAGCTGCAAAGTGGATGTCGCTGACACGGTTGTCCTGCATTCCCTTGATAACCTTCATCTGATTGTATTCCGCCACCGCATCAATGGCCTCAAAGCGTTCCCTCAGCGCTTTTTCCGTCTCAGCCGCAAACTCCCTGACTTCCCGGCTGATGCCAAGGCTTTCGTACATCTGGTTCATTCCATTTATATCCATTGGTTTATAATCCTCCGTTTTCCGGTTTGTTATTGTAGCACGATTCCCTGCTTTGCGCAATCCTCTAATATCCGTTCCAGGACGTTTGAGACATCCCCTCCGAAATCAGGCAGATTCAAAAAGCGCACATCCCTTTCCCGTTTGAACCAGGTCAGCTGGCGTTTTGCAAAATGTCTTGTATCGCGTTTCAGTATATATACAGCCTCATCCAGGCTGCATCTGCCTTCCAGATAGTCCAGAATCTCCTTATATCCCAGCCCCTGCATGGAGGTATGGCCTCTCCGGCAGCCCATATCCTTTAATGCCTTTACTTCCTCCACCAGTCCCTGTTCCATCATCAGGTCCACCCTGCGGTCAATTCTCTCATAGAGCAGGGCCCGGTCCGTGTTCAGAACATAATAGAGGAAATTGTAGGGGGATTCCTTCTCCCTCTCCTGCTGGTTATGGAGGGAAATCTTCTCCCCTGTCTGGCGGAAGTATTCAATGGCCCGGATGACACGTTTTATATTGTTGGCATGGATTTGGGCGGCTGCCTCCGGGTCCACCTGGCGGAGCATGGCATGAAGGAGCTGGGGAGCCCTCTCTCCCTCCCTCTCAGCCAGGGCTTCCAGTTCCCTGCGGACAGGGCTGCTGTCCTCATTTTCTTTAAAATCAATGTCGTACAGCAGGGCCTGTATATAAAAGCCGGTTCCGCCGGCAATGACAGGAATGCGGCCGTGGCTGTAAATCTCCCTCAGGGCCTCCTTTGCCATCTGCTGGAAGGTGACCACATTAAAGGAGTCCCGGGGATCCAGCACGTCAATGAGATAATGGGGAACCCCGTCCATTTCCCCGGGAGTCACCTTGGCAGAGCCGATATCCATATGCCTGTATACCTGCATGGAATCCGCGCTGACGATCTCCCCGCCAATGGCCTTTGCCAGCCGGATGGAAAGGGCGGTCTTTCCCACTGCCGTGGGTCCTGTGAGGACAATGAGCGGCTGCTTCATATGTTAAAAGCTCCTTTCAGACAATGCGTTTGAATTTTTTCTCCAGCTCATACTTGCTCATGGAGATGATGGTAGGCCTGCCGTGAGGGCAGGCATAGGGATTTTCCAGGTCCAGAAGCTGGTCAATGAGCACATTGGCCTCCTGGAAGGACATGGTATGATGTCCTTTGACAGCTGCCTTGCAGGACATGGAGGCCACCTTTTCATAGATGATGTCCGGGTTATGTACAGACATATCCTCCGAGAGCCCGTCGATCATCTCTGTCAGCAGTTCCTTCTTGGCAATGGAAAACAGGTTGGCAGGCACGCCGCGCACCGCGTATTCCCTGCCGCCAAAGGGTTCTATCTCAAAACCGATTCCCGTGAAATAATCCATATACTTCTCCAGGAGAAGTTCTTCGTTCATGTTCAGTGTAAGGATAATGGGCGGGTCCACCATCTGCATGTCGTACTGCCTTGTCTTTAAGGACTTGATGGTATTCTCATAGAGCACCTTTTCATGGGCAGCATGCTGGTCAATGATGAACAGCTGTTCATTGTACTCCACCATCCAGTAGGTGTCAAACAGCTGGCCGATAAGCTTGTGCTTCAGCCTGGCCTTGGGGTCCAAAAGCTTGCCGTCAAACAGGTCCAGCTGTTCCGGCCCGGCGGTGCAGCCGGCTGTACCGGCTCCTGTATGGGCAGAAGCGGTACCGGTTGTGTCTGAATTCCCGGTCATACCGGGTTCCGGATGACTGGGGACTGTCTGGCCGGAGTCTGACTGACCGGGCGCTGTCTGGCCGTGGGCTGTCTGGCCGTGGGCTGTCTGGCTGGAAATTGTTTGGCCGGGGCCTGTCTGACCGGAAGCTGTCTGACCAGGTGCCGTCTGGCCGGAGCCTGTCTGTCCGGAAACTGTCTGTCCGGAGTCTGTCTGGCCGGAGTCTGTCTGGCCGGAGTCTGTCTGGCCGGAGTCTGTCTGTCCGGAAGCTGGCCCGCCGGCCCCAATATCCTTCCCGGCAGAAACCGTGTTTTCCGTTTGATGGGGATTAACTGCGGCCGGGGAGACTGAACGTTTTTCCTGTTCCTTTCTTCTCTCCTTCAGCCAGTCAGGCATCAGCTCATTGACAAAGGATGGCCTGGGCGGGGCTGACTGGGTGTAAACTGAACCGGCGCCGGAGGACGGGCCGCCGTTCTGTACCTGGACGGGGCTGCCGGAGGTTTTCTGGCTTAGGTTCTCCCGCCTGCGCACCTCGAACGGCTCCGGGCGGGGAGCCAGTTTCTCTGCCAGCTGCCTGGCCTCCTTTTCCTGTTTTGCTTCCAGGCTGACCTGGGGGATCAGCTCCTTGTGGGCCAGGGCATTGCTGACAGCCCTTAACACTGCATGGTACACCTTTTCCCCGTCGGCAAAGCGCAGTTCCATCTTGGTGGGATGCACATTTACGTCCAGGGTGTCCGGCTCAATATGGAAATGCAGCATGGTAAAGGGATACTTGTGCTGCATCATATAGGGTTTATATGCCTCCTCAATGGCCTTGGATATAATGGAACTCTTGATGTAACGGCCATTGATGAAATAATTTTCATAATTCCGGTTGGATCTGGCTATGACCGGCTTGCCTGTAAATCCGGTGACTGTAATCCAGTCCTCATTGATTTCCACCGGGAGAAGGTTTCCCGCAATCTCCCGTCCGAATACAGTATATATCAGGTCCTTCAGGTTGTGGTTTCCTGAGGTGTAGAGCTTATTTTGATTGTTCTGTATGAAGCGGATGGAAATATCCGGGTGGGAAAGGGCAATCTTCTCCACCAGGGCCGCCACATGGGCGCCCTCTGTCATGGGTGTCTTAAGGAATTTCTTCCTCGCAGGCGTGTTGTAAAACAGGTTTCGGGCAATGATGGTGGTACCATCAGGGGCGCCTATTTCCTCCAGCCCCTTCTCAACCCCGCCTTCAATCTGGTACCGGGAACCGGTAAGGCTGTCCCCCGTCTTTGTAATCAGCTCCACCTGGGCCACGGCCGCTATGCTGGCCAGGGCCTCGCCGCGGAAACCCAGGGAGGAAATGGTGAATAAATCCTCCACTGTCTTGATTTTACTTGTGGCGTGGCGCAGGAATGCCAGGGGTATTTCCTCCTTTGGGATGCCCCATCCGTTGTCGGTGACGCGAATCATGGAACAGCCGCCGTCCTTGATTTCCACGGTTACGGCGGTGGCATGGGCGTCAACGGCATTTTCCAGCAGCTCCTTCACTACGGAAGCAGGCCGCTCAATGACCTCGCCGGCTGCAATTTTGTTGATGGTGCTTTGGTCTAAAACAGTTATGTTGGCCATGTTTAAGTTCCTTTCTGTCTGTACTCAGCCAAAAAGTATCTCTAAAAGCCGGCCCCAATCTCAGATGCCAGGGCCGGCTTTATCAGTTGCTTTTTACAGGTATATAATCCCTGACCTGTATCTACTTTACCGACTTGCCGGAACGTTCGGAAAGGAACGTGCGCAGGCCGTTTATGCAGACAGCGCCCATCTGTCTCTTATCCAGAAGATAGCCGCCATGGTCCATGGTATATAACACCAGGCACTGCTGTGTCTCGCATATGTGGGATATCTGGCTGTATGCGTGTACTGCCCTGCATCCGGTTGGAACAGTCTGAATTAAAGAGGCCACTGCGGATAAAGCCCGGCCCCATGGTGCGGACCAGATACGCCAGAATCAGGAAGAGGGTCTTCAGTTATCATATCAGATTCCTTTTCCTTGCTGCACCGGCGGCCTTCCGCCCCAATACTGCATTACATGATGCAGCACGGTTTATCCCCTCTCTTTATATACAACAAAACCAGATAAAACACAAGCCCTTTTTACAGAACCATGGGCCTTTGAACCATGGGTCTTACCAGGTTATGGGCACTACAAATCCATAAGTCCCTCCAGAACATGGACCTCCATGCGTCCCTGCTCCAGGTCCACATTCAGAATACAGTCACCGATAGCGGGAAGCATCAGTTCCTTTCCGTCCTTCATGGCAACCACATATACATCATTGGCCCCTGTTTCCAGCACATCCTTAAGGGTTCCCAGCTCCGCGCCCTGGTCCGATACCACAGTAAGTCCAATCAGGTCCGTGATAAAGTATTCATCGGGCTCCAGGTCCACGGCCTGATCCCTGGTTATCAGCAGGTCCCTGGATTTATATTTTTCTATTTCATTTATATTGTCATATCCCCTGAATTTGAGGATGACCATGTTCTTGAAGAATTTCACATGTTCGATTTCCATGGGAATATGCTCTTTTCCTGTGTCAAGGATGACTTCCTTCAGCTCTTTGAAACGCTTGGCGTCATCTGTGGTGGGGAATACCTTTACTTCCCCTTTGATTCCGTGGGCGGAGGTTATGACTCCCACTCTCAGCATGTTTTCCATACACCTGTCACCTTTCTGTGATAAGTAATTTTACGGATAAATGTTCCGGGACAATATTCCCGGGCAATAAATGAACCGCCAGCCCTGCGGCCAGCGGTCCTTCATTGTCTGCGTACTGAATCCTGCTTACTGAATCTCAACGATTACTTTCTTGTCTTCCTTGGATGCAGCGGCCTTGACAACGGAACGGATTGCCTTTGCAATCCTGCCCTGCTTGCCGATGACCTTGCCCATGTCGGCAGGAGACACCTTAAGCTCAATCAGGGTGTCCTCGCCCTTCATTGATTCGGTAACAACAACTTCTTCTGGGTTATCGACCAGTGCTTTCGCAATCACTTCGACTAATTCCTTCATCTTAACACCTCATTGTCAACTACTGAATGCCGGCGATTTTTAAGAGCTTTCCTACGGTCTCAGTTGGCTGTGCACCTGTTGCTAACCACTTCTTAGCTGCTTCCTCGTCAAATTTGATGACACTTGGTTCCCTGGTTGGGTCATAAGTGCCGATTTCCGCGATGAATTTGCCATCCCTTGGGGATCTGGAATCAGCAACTACGATTCTATAGAAAGGAGCCTTCTTCTGTCCCATTCTTCTTAATCTCATCTTTACTGCCATGTGATTTCACCTCCTTGTGAATTGTTCTTATATTAGACATACAGGAGTATTCCTGTTTGACTAGCCTGGTCTGCGGATTGTGGTATCAGCATTCTGTGTCCTAAAAGGGCATCTTCATCTTGCCGCCCAGCAGTCCTCCCAGACCGCCGAATCCGCCTTTTCGCTTGCCGCCGCCCATAAGGCCCGGCATCTGCTTCATCATTTTCTTCATCTGGTCAAACTGTTTTACCAGACGGTTGACCTCGCTGACCTCCACACCGGCGCCTTTTGCAATGCGCTGTTTCCTGGAAGGGTTTATGAGGTTTGGATTGGCCCTCTCCTCCTTTGTCATGGAGAGGATGATGGACTCTACTCTGTGCATGGATTTTTCACCTTCATCCATATCCACACCGGACAGCTGGTTTCCCATACCCGGCATCATGGAAAGAATACTTCCCATACCGCCCATCTTTTTAATCTGCTGCATCTGGGTCAGAAAATCATTGTAATCAAATTCCGCCTTGCGCAGCTTCTGGCTCAGCTCCTTGGCCTGTTCCTCATCCACCTCGGCAGCCGCTTTCTCAATCAGGGACTGGATATCGCCCATTCCCAGGATTCTGGAAGCCATTCTGTCCGGGTAGAACTGTTCCAGATCAGACAGCTTCTCGCCCATACCAACATATAGAATCGGTTTACCTGTGACTGCGCGGATGGAAAGGGCCGCACCGCCTCTGGTATCGCCATCCAGCTTTGTGAGGATGACACCGTCAATACCTATCTTATCGTTAAATGTACCTGCCACATTCACTGCATCCTGGCCGGTCATGGCGTCCACCACCAATATGGTCTGGCAGACATCCAGATTGTCCTTTATCTCTACCAGCTCATCCATCATGGTCTCATCAATGTGGAGACGTCCCGCTGTATCCAGGATAACCACGTTAAGTCCGTTCTTGGATGCGTGTTCCAGTGCCGCCTTGGCAATGTCCACAGGCTTGTTTTTGTTGCCCATGGAGAACACCGGAATACCTACCCGGTCGCCGTTAATCTGCAGCTGCTCTATGGCAGCCGGCCGGTAGATGTCGCAGGCAGCTAACAGGGGCTTACGTCCCTTTGCCTTCATCTTTGCTGCAATCTTGGCCGTGGTCGTGGTCTTACCCGCGCCCTGGAGACCAGCCATCATGATAATGCTGATTTCGTTGGAGGGCTTTAAGGAAATCTCTGTTGTCTCGGAACCCATGAGCTTTACCAGCTCCTCGGTCACGATTTTGATGACAGTCTGTCCCGGTGTCAGGCTTCCGAATACATCCTCGCCCACCGCCCGTTCCTGAACGGACCCGATAAACTGTTTAACCACACGGAAGCTTACATCTGCTTCCAGAAGCGCCATCTTGACTTCCTTTAACGCGGCTTTTACATCGGCTTCTGAAAGACGGCCTTTACCGCGAAGGTTCTTGAATACATTTTGTAATTTATCGGATAAGCTTTCAAAAGCCATGAAATAATCCTCCTAAGACTGCACTGCATTCAATGAATCACACATCAAAGCGTGCTGGTGATTTCTGCGGACAACCGCCTAATCTGGTCAATGAGTGCCATATCCCTGGTGCGTATGCATTCATCAGAGAGACGCTCCAGCTCGCCGGCTATCTCCTTGACTTTAATGAACTTGGCTACCAGATGAAGCTTGGCCTCATAATCCTTTAGTATCTTGTCGCATCTTTTTATCAAATCGTGGACACCCTGACGGCTGATTCCCTGCTCTCCCGCTATCTCGCTGGGGGAAAGGTCACCGAACACCACGTCCTCGTATATCCTGCGCTGATGTTCTGTCAGCAGTTCTCCATAAAAATCATATAACAAACCCTGTTCCACAATCTTTTCCATTTCAACCACCTGTGCTATCATACACGATAGAAAAAGGATTGTCAAGCATTTTCACTTGACAATCCCCAAAATTATTGATAGTAAACATTTTTGTTTACAGATATCAGCAGTATGGCAGCGATAAAGCATCCTATAATAAGAATTCGGTATATTCCGGAAAAACGGGCGCCAACCTGGCTGTCAATGAGGCAGAACAGGATACTGCCAAACATCAGGATGGTGGGAAGCAGCACAAAAAACATGTATTTTCCCTTGGAAACACTGCGGGGAGGCGGTGTGCACCGCACCAGCTTCACAAGAGGAATCCTGCCAAGGCGGAAACAGGGACCGAAGGTAAAGGAAGCCTGATAGGCGATTCCTTCCAGCCGGACCAGGGCATAGGTGAATTCCAGCCGGATCGTCTCATAGTCCAGATTCCTTCTGGCCGCGTAAAGAGCTGTCTCCCGCGCAAAGTCCTCCGGCGTCAGGATTTCCCCCTCAGGTTCAAAATAGATGTACTGGGAGTGGAGTTCCTTCTGAAACATCTTCCAGTCTTTCCTGATATCCTCCAGCCAGGTGGTATTGCCATCTTCACGGCTGAATTCCTCCAGACAGCTTTCCACGATGGAAGGTTTCAGCGTCTGCTGTTCTTCCAGTCTGGAACATATCTGTTCAAGCTTCTTTAACTGTGACATTTCCCCGTCAATCCGGTCCAGACGCATGCGCATCAGATCGCTTACGCTCAGCCGCCCCTCAAAATATCCGCGGATATCCCGGATTGGAATACCCAGCTGCCGCAGAAAACGGATTTCCAGCAGACGCTGTATATCTTCCTCGCTGTAATCCCTGTACCGGTTTCCTTCTGTGCGCCGGGGCGCTAAAAGTTCCTCGCTTTCATAATAACGTATATTTTTCCGGTCCAGGCCGGTACGGGCCTCGGCTTCTTTCATTTTCATAAACTCATCTCCTTTCTGTTTCTGATTTGATTATAAGGTATCCACCAACTGTACAGTCAAGGGAAATGAGTGAATTTTATTTGTTTTATATTGGCACTCCCTGAATCCCGGAAGGAATTAACACAATCAAAAAGGGAAAACAATTCAGTTTTCCCTTTCAAAAACAATGGCATAATTGCTGTTGCTTGTCAATACCCTTTTTTCGCTGGATGGGCTTATAATCTGGACCAGCCGCCATCCCTGGGCAGATTCCTTCCTGATAATATCTTTACACTTCTCAATTGTTTCAGCATTACCACTTTTCAAATCCCCGTCAAATGGAACTTCCACAAAATTATATTCATATTTTCCCATATCCGCAACTCTTTCTCTTTTGATATTTGCACTTATTATAGCGCCGGATATCATAAAGATACTATGGGAATTTATAAAGGGCATATAAAGATTATATATAGATTCAGGAATAGTTCCTATTATCGGTCACAGAGGGGTTTGTAATTCTCTTCCTTCATAATGCTTGTATAGGCAGGGCGGATAATCTTATCCATATTAATCAATTCCTCAATACGATGCGCGCTCCATCCCACGATTCTGGCGATTGCAAAGATGGGCGTGAACATTTCTTCCGGAATATCCAGCATGCTGTATACAAATCCGCTGTAGAAGTCCACATTGGCGCTGACGCCCTTGTAGATTCTGCGTTCCTCGGTGATAACCTTGGGGCCCAGCTCCTCAATCATGGAATAGAGGGCAAATTCCTCCATACGGCCCTTTTCCTCTGAAAGCTGGCGCACAAAGCGTTTGAAAATCTCGGCACGCGGATCTGACTTGGAATACACTGCATGGCCCATTCCATAGATAAGGCCTTTGCGGTCAAATGCCTCTTTGTGAAGCAGTTTCTTCAGATAGGATTCCACCTCATCCCTGTCAGTGACATCCTTTACCTCACTCCTTAAATCCTGCATCATTTCCACTACCTTGATGTTGGCTCCGCCGTGCTTGGGTCCCTTTAAGGAGGCCAGGGCTGCGGAGATGACAGAATATGTATCTGTGCCAGAGGAGGTAACCACATGGGTGGTAAAGGTAGAGTTGTTGCCGCCGCCATGCTCCATATGCAGGATTAACGCCAAATCCAGCACATGGGCTTCCACCTGCGAGTACTTCATGTCGGGCCTCAGAAGGCGGAGCAGATTCTCTGCGGTAGAGAGATTTTCGTCCGGGCGGTGTATGTACATGCTACCGTCCCTCTCATAATGGTTATAGGCATGGTAGCCGTACACAGCCAGCATGGGCATTACGCTGATGAGCATCATGCACTGTCTGAGTACATTGGGAACCGTAATATCCCAGGCCTTCTCGTCATAGGAAGCCAGGGTGAGAATACTCTTGCTCAGGGATATCATCATATCTTTTGTCGGTGCTTTCATTACTACGTCACGGACAAAATTTGTGGGAAGTGTACGGCTGAATGCCAGGCTTTCTTTAAATTTTGTAAGCTGATCTGCATTAGGAAGTTCTCCGAACAGAAGCAGGTATGCAATTTCTTCAAAACCATATCGGTTTTCTCTCACTACACCGCCAATCAAATCATAGATATTATAACCTCTGTAAAATAGTTTTCCTTCGCAGGGGACCTTTACTCCATCCACTACTTTGTTGGCTTCGATTTTGGACACCTTCGTCAGACCCGCTACCACGCCGTTTCCGTTTTTATCACGGAGCCCCCGCTTCACGTCGTACTTTTCATACAGTTCCAAATCAATCCTCTCATCGCTCAGACAAATATCTGACCACTGGCTCAAGTTGTCCATAAATTCCTTTGTTTCAATCATGCAAAACCTCTCCTTTCGACTGTTTGATTTTCTCTTATAAAATTCCTCCTGTAAAAGTGGTATTTTTACTATTTTATTCCATTTTAAGATTTTTTGCAAACTTTTTTTACTTTTTTGTATAAATAAAAGTTCAAAACAGGAAGGATTCCTGCTCTATCACCTGTTTTTCAGCGCAGATTTTGTCTATGAGGGGCTGAAGGAGCGGTTCGGCTGTCCGCTGGAGTTTTTCCAGTTTACTGGTTTCTATAGGTTCACCGTAGGCCATATACTGATCATACGTTTGTGTATCCATAAGGTATGGATACAGTTTCGGGAAAATGCGTTTCTTAATATATTGAAATATCTTAACTCCACCATAATCCAAGTCGCCTGTGTGGAGATAGGCCGTCCCACAGGAAGTATGAATGCCGGACAAAACCCGTTCCAGCTGAATCAGAAACGCACGCTCATCCGGAGAAAAGTATCCGTGTGAATATATGATTAGAGTCCCTTCCTCATAGGGCATGCTTTCATAATTCGCTTTATTTTCCACTGTAATCACCTTTGAAATGGACTGCTCTGGTGGGATAGATGCGCTTCTGAGCGTCTGATTATTAAAGACAAATCCACTGGGAAACAGGGAAAGATTTATCTTGTTTCCTGCCAGTTCAATAATCAGGTTTCCTTTCACGGCTAACTCTTGGGCATAGCCGTTAATCATCAGCTGATCCAGTACCTGCCGGTCATCCATGTCATCATTTACCGTGTCCAGATAAGCCCTCGCAGCAGATAAGACTTTGGATTGCAGATGTTTTTCAAATGCCTTGGATTTACCCAGATATTTTTTACTGAAAATCCTTTTGTAGACTGGTTCCTGTAGACAATCTATGGCCTTGAAACAAGTAAACAGCAGTTCCCGTTTTGGGGTATCCAGTGCTTTGGGAACATCTCCTTTATCCAGACTTTGGAGAAAGGATTGGTAATAGCTGCGTATCCACTGGCTTTGTATCAAAGCAAGCTGTTGGTCCACCTCTTCTTTCAGTTTATTGATACGCTTGAACTTCGGTATTTTTCCCAGTCGTTGGTATATAGTCTCCATCTGTTCCAGGCTGTACCACGCCTTCTCCGCTTCGATACCGTACTGATACCATTTGACCTTCACCAGCCCTTCCATTTCCAGTTCCATAAGCTGGTTCATAAAGTCCCGTTTTCCTGTCTCTTTAAAATCCTGTTCCCTGAATATGACAGAGCGTTTTCCGCTCATACCTTTCTTCCAGTCCACAGTACTCTTCTCGTATTTTTGGATAATACATTCCAGCGGTGCATTCATAAACAGCTTCCCCTCCCTTTTTATAATGACGGTTATTATAACGTATCCGCAAATTCATCCCCATCTTCTATATCCTGCATCAGCTCAACAAAGCGCTCCCGTTCAAATTCCTGGATGGATATGGACTTTTTGTTGGGGTTTGCAAAGACAAAGGTCTTGTCCACGTTTTCCACGTAGTTCTGGATTTTGTCATTGGTGGCGCTGATGATGGCCTGGAACCCAAGGCCGCGGATGAGTTCAATACAGCTGGCCACCTTCTCCCCATCCATCTTGGAAAATGCTTCGTCCAGCACCACCAGACGTATGGTTGGATTGCGCTCCACCTTGGAGGGCAGATTGATGCGGTAGGCCTGGGCAAAGCTGGCCAGAAGAGCCACATACAGCGGGTTCTGGCCTTCTCCGCCTGAATTCTTCTTAATCATTTTGCTCAGCCGTATTTTGATTACCTCGTCTTCATTCTGTATAAGCTGCTGCATGTCAAAGGACAGGTAGGTGCGGTAATCTGAATACTTATCCATATTCCGCCTGGCCTCGTCCATCTGCTCCGGGGTGGCGTTTTCCGGGGGAATGAAAATACTGATGAGTTCATTCATCAAATCCCCATACTGTTTTTCATGCTCTATGGTAAACAGGTCCATCTGGTTTTCATAGGAATAATTGAGGTCGGCCGGATTGATGTCCAGTGAATCATCCATAAACATATCGTAGAAACGCCCGTCAGGTCCTTTGTTGCGGCCGATAACAAACTGGTATTTGTCCTTTCCGAAATCCAGGCGGCTGATGATGCGGTTCAGCTCATCCTTGCGTATCAGGGCCTCCCGGATTGCGCTGCGGATTTTATACATAAAGTCATCCCGGAAATGTTCTACCGCGGATTTGGCCTGCTGCGTGGCTTTCTGCTTGTATTCTTCCAGATTATCGCATTTCAGGTCGCTTAAAAGGCGGTCATAGGCAGCGTTATCTCTGGCGTTTACCGTGAAATTGCGGTTGGGGTAAGTCCTGATATAGCTGGTCCTGACGGCCAGAAGCTCCTGAAAAGCTGCTTCCCTGGCCTCAGACAGTTTGCTGCACCTGGCAATGAAGGTTTCTTTTTCCCTGTCATAGCGCACCGTATCCCTGGAGGGCAGATAGGCTGACAGTTCGTTGTCATAGTCAGGATTCTGCTTTAACTCCCGTTCCTTTGACGTGAGAAGGGACTGGCTGTCAATGGACTTATTCCGGCACCCTTCTATCTCACGCTCTTTGTCACGGATCAGCACATTCAGGCTGTCCCTCTCCCTCTTTTTGCCGTCGCAGAGCGTGATAACCGCCTGGCGGTCCCGTTCTAACTGGTCTACATTTTGCTCCTTTAAAAGCTCCAGCTTCTGTATCAGTTTTTTCTTTTCACGCTCCTTGGCTTTGTAGCTGTTTATGTCATTCAGCCAGTCCATGTATTCCGTGGGTTCGGCTGAGAGCCAGGGGAGGGCCAGGATTCTAAGGGACTCCCTGGCCGTTTCCTCCAAAGGCTTTTTCTTTTCCTCCAGGCTCGCCAGTTCCTGCTCCAGAAGACGGATACGCCTCCTGACGCTGTCCTTGCCGATATAGGCAAATTTAGTGTAGTTATCCGGGTTGATGTGCTGCAGGCGGAAGGTGTGGTAGAGCATGCAGCCGCTGGTGATGCCGATACGGCATTCCCTTAATTCATCTATGGTATTGCACTTGATGACCTTTCCAAGCAGCAGGTCTATATAAGGTTTTAAGTAGGACTCCCTCACAGTCACTTCCTCTGAGAGGGCGCCTTTTTGTACCTGGGGCTGGTTCTGGGATGCCTTTTCCGTATCCAGCACAGCCACATTGAAGTATTCCTTTTTATCCAGTTCCCCGTAGATTTCCAGGGCGGCTCTGGCGTATTTAGGAGATACCACCAGATTTAATTTATTGTTTCCCAGATAGCCCTCCACCGCGTTGCGCCACTCATCTCTCTTTACGTCCAGCAGATCAGCCAGCACATGCACATCCACGCTCTTACCAGTTTTCTCCAGAAGGCGGCGCTGGATGTAGCTCCTGGCATTTTCCAGGTATTTGGGATAGGCTTTGCTGCCGGAACGAAGTTTTTCCAGTTCATCTCTTGTCTGCTTTTCCTGCTTTTTGAGCTCTCTGACAGCGGCAGCAGCTTCCTGATGCTGTTTTTCCGTATCTGTACGCATGGATACCATGTTTTTTTTCAGTCGTTCCAATGTCTCCAGGTCAATGGTGCGGTTTTCAAATTCCTCCATATCCCAAAGGGTCTGGTTGGAGGTGATGTCCTCTTCCTCCCAGCGCTTTAAGGCGGTTGCGGTCTGCTGCCACCTGGATTCGCTTTTTCCCAGCTGTTCCAACAGTTCATTCAGGCTCTTAAGCTGGCTTTTCAGCTCCTCATACCCTGTGGAGGCAATACGGCGCAGCAGCTCGTCGCTCTGCCGGGTCAGCTCGCCAATCTGTTCGTCCACTGAACTTCTGGCCTGAACCTGCTTTTTCAGGTCCTCTCCTGCCAGCTTTGCCCTGTCAGCCAGGGTACGGACCTCTGACTGAAGCTGCAGAATCTCCAGTTTCTGCACAAAGTAGGAACATTTTTCGATCTGCTGTTCCTTGTCAGCATAGGTTAGGAATCTGTCCTCAATCTGTTTTAAGGATTGGATTTCCGCACATGTGTCCTCTATTTTCTTTCTCATGCGGCCGTACTGCATAACACTTTCCTGCATGTCCTCGATATGGATGTCCTGCTCCATGCAGATATATTCTTTTACAAAATCCTCCAGTTTGATGTTCATTCTGAATGGGATGGCCCGCTTGAAGAGAAGGGGGAATTTTTCAGAGTCCAGGCCCCCCAGGTAGGAATCGTAGAGTATGCGGCGGAATCGCTCGTTGTGGGAGGTCAGGAAATAATCCTCCCGGCTGTAATTCGCCTGAAGATAGTCTTCTATTTCCACGATGGACATGGTCCGTTTCCCGCCCCTGTAGCCATTGTCCCACATGGGTCCTTTGTGCCAGAAGAAACGGCGGGATATCTCATTGGTGGCTGTCTCCACATCAAAGACAATTCCCACGCACTGGCACTGGCCCGTATCGCTTCGTTTCAGTTCCAACACAATGGTAGAGGAAAAATTCTGGTTGCGCAGATAGGAAAACTCGTTGTTTTCACCGATATTTACCATACCTCTTAAGTATTCAATCAGGCTGCGGTCAGAGTCATCGGCAGCCGCCTTGTTGAAGAAGCCCCTGCCGTCCGTATTGGCATAGAGCACAATCTGCATGGCGTCTATAACCGTGGACTTGCCGCTGCCCGAATGTCCGGTAAAAAAATTAATTTCATCATTAAAGGACAGGGTCCTTTTGGTTATATAGTGCCAGTTATTCAAACATATCCTGGAAAGGGCGAGAAAACGATCGTTTGCTATTTTCTGTTCCATGGTTCTCCTTCCTCTGATGCCATTTCATCCTCTGTCATTTCATCCTCTGTCATTTCATCCTGCGTCATCTCATCCTCCGCCATTCCGTCCTCCGTCATTCCGTCCGTGGCGTCCGGTTCTTCCTCCTCCAAATCAGCTTTCAACTGGACTCCGCTTTCATCCGAATCATCCTCAAAGGAGGAAAGAAGGCAGCGCACATCGTCTCCCATGAGCACTACGTTGATGCAGGGATATATAATCATGCGGCTTTCGCTTTTTAAGTCCTCCAGCAGATCCAAAGGTTCTATAACCTGGTATTTTTTCAGGAGGGTCACTGCCCGGCGGATTTCCGTGGGAGCGGGCTGCTTCTTGAACAGCCTGTAATTGCCCAGCTTTTCGTGGATTTCCCGCAGAGATGTATAGACATTGACACTGGTGGAAACGCTTTCCATCTGTTCATCGTATATCAGCTTCAGCACCAGCAGATACAGGGTGGCCAGGCGGGGCAGCTTGTCTCCCACCACAGTTTCACCCTGGATGTACATGACGCCCATCTGGCTGTTTTCGCGCAGCTCCACTCCGCTGATGGCAAAATAATTCTTCATAAATTCCAGGTGTTTGCTGCATACCCGGTAATCTCTGTTGTACTGGAATCTTCCGGTGCGCTTGTCATATTTGTGTTCCAGTATAAAGGTCTGGCGCCACAGGAGACGGATGATTTCCGTCACTTCCATCTGCTCCGACTGCATCAGATTGTCGTAGTAAGGAACGCCGTTTCCGGTGTATCCGGCCGCCGGCGCGATGTCTGTCATGCTGTTTTCCAATTCCATGTTTTCCACTATCTTGCCCTCCTGACAAATACCAGCCGCGGATAGGTATAGCCTTTGCAGTGCACCATTTCCGAATCTTCCTCTTCCACCTTATAAGGACTCTTTCTCCTGGTGGAATAGTCATAGGCCAGTATCAGTTTTTCAAAGTCCTGGTCCGAATGTATGGTTTGTTCGTCCACCACCATTTTTCCCTCTGTCATGCTGCCTTCTATAAAGGCTTCAATCTCCTTCTGGCTGTAACGGTTCCTGACCTTGTTCAGGTTCAGAACTTCCTCCATGGACAGTTCCTCGGATTCTTCCTCATCCTTTAACTGTTCTGTAAAGTCTGCCTTGGTCTTACGCCGTTTGTACAGGGATTTTTCTGACAATATGGTCATCTGGGACAGGTTCATCCTGGCGCTTACAGATGCCAGCTCCTCTTCCGGGCAGCCGTATTCCGAAAGATGGTTTAAAAGCCTGATTACAAGCCCCTTCATGTTGTCCTCCTGGTTTAACAGGTAGTTGAGGCGTGTGACGGTTGCCTTGACATAACGGGAGTGCTCCTTGTCCATGTTGGAGATGCGGTGTTCTATATCATCGAACCCGCGCTCCAGCTGGTCCAGCTTCTCCACAATATCGTATTCTGTCAGGGGGGCCTTTTTCTGGCCTCTGGCTGAAGCCGCGCTTTTTGCGCACATTTTATTTATCCAGGAACTGTCCTCCCGCATGGCGGCTATCCAGGATTTAATATCTGTCTTGTAGAGATAAAAATTGTCCGAGGTCTTTAATATATGATATTTTTTATTGACGATTTCCGTCACGTATCCTTCCAGGTGCTCCTTTAACAGGGTCCCGTAATTTTTTTGTTCCAGCAGGCTGCCAAAGAACTTATCCATATTGTGCAGCATGTCCTGAAGGGACTTGTTCAGTTTTTTCGTATTTATGAGAGCCGTATTTAGCAGGCTGACGCTGGAGCGGGGGTCGTTTTTCAGAGAAAATAGAATGGCATAGACATTCTGGATATAAACCTGGGTCTCATCCTCATCATCGCCTAATAAACGTGAAAATGCCTCAATCATCACCGCGGCGTAATCCGGAATGACGATGTTGACCGTCATGCTGGCGTAATCATCCACCTTGCGGAGCCAGCCGGTCCTCAGGAGCCAGTTAAGAACCCTGGTGGCAGGCGGTTCCAGTTCATCCCAGTCATCCTCGGTCTCGTCCTGCCATATGACATATTTTTTCTGGGAGAAATATTCACTTAAAAGCTGGATGCAGACTTCCCTGCTGAGAAAGTAATTGCTGTACTCATACTCCTCGTTGATTTTAAGAAGTGCCTCTATGTAAGTAGACCGGTTGACAGAGCGGAACAGGCTCCAGAACCGGTCTGGTATTTCATTCATCAGTATCATTTACAAACCTCCGTATTTCCCTATCATTATAACAGGAAACACCGGAAGTGACAATCAGAAATCATTGGCCCCGCCATCTCCTGACTCCCGGAGCCAGGCTTTCAGATATCCGAGAAGGACAGGCTGGATGTCAGGATAAGTCCAGTTGGCGGGCGGTTCCCTAAACAGTGCGGTGCGGGCTATCTCATACCCCTCCGGTATGGGGCCCAGCTCTGTAATGTCGCCGTAATAGAGCATTCCGTAGCTTATCCCAGGCGTATCAGGGTCTCCAGCGGTCTCACGGACCGAATATGCGCTTAACGGCGTCAGGGTGAAGCCCACTGCACCGGTCTCTTCGTATAATTCCCTGCGGGCCGTGTGTTCTATCTTTTCCCCTGCTTCCCTGCGGCCTCCGGGACACTCGTAGGTATCCCGATCCCTGTGCTGGCAGAACAGCCATTTCCCCTGGTATCTGGACAGGATGACTGCAAACTTCAGCAGGGAATCATCCACTGTGTTGTGAAATTCGACGCTTATCATGTGGTATCCTCCTTATCAGGAATGTACGGCGTGTGTGATTGGGATTGTTATAATGCTTAAACAGCCAGTCTCCCGGCAAAGGTTTTCATTCGTTATCATGGTCCAGTCCAAGGTAAAGAAGCAGTCCTATGGAAAAAAACAGGATATGGGGGATAACGGAAAAGGACATGCGCCAAATCCACAGGGGGGCTCCCGGGAATAACGGAAGGGGGACAAACAGCCACAGCATACAGAGCATGTAGAGTGCAGCTGTCAGCCCTCCCACTACAAGGAGTTTTTTTCTCATGCCGGATTCAGCTATCCGTACAGTGCCTGCCACATTCAGCACATGCATCAGGCTGACAGCAAATCCCACACTTATAAGAGGCATGACGGATGTCTGCAGCAGGATATAAGGCATGGAATTGTATGTCCTGGTTTTTAGCACATCCAGATGCCGTCCTAACGCTGTCAGAATGAGGTATGAGGCCAGGGTCAGGATGCCCCAGAACACGGCCTTTTTCAGGTGACGCTTTCTGACGGCAGACCTGGTCTCCTCATCTGCACCGGCTGGCATCTGACCGTATATGACTACAAGAATATCGGTTCCGAAGGCACTTGCCAGGGTTTCCAGCATATCCAGATCCGGCTGGCTCCTGCCTGTTTCCCAATTGGATACGGCCTGCCGGGTGACGTGAATCTTTTGGGCCAGCTGTTCCTGGGACATCCCCTGTTCCTTTCTCAATTTTACAATATTCTTTCCTACTGTATTTTTCATAGCGGTACCTCCGGGAACCATTTTATAATAGTCTTTGTTCTGAATTCATATTATCTGCTCTTGGTTCCGGTGTCACGCAATAATCTGTTGCACCCTTATAATATAAGGCTTTTTCCATGCCCGGTTGAATACTATTTTAAATGCTCCTCGTATGACAGCATCCGTTCCTCGTAGCCGTCCAGTTTCCAGTCCAGCCTTGCCAGGACTTGGTTCAGCTCATTGATTCGGGCCGCAATCTGTTCCCGCTGTTCCAGAAGGAGATTCTTTCTGGCCTGGATGGTGGAAGCTCCCTGATGGAACAATGTCACATATTCCAGCAATGTCTCCACGGAAACCCCTGCGCTGCGCATGCACTTGATATACTCCACCCAATGGCAGTCATCCTCGGAATAATTGCGGATGCCGCCGGACGTACGGCCCACATGGGGAAGAAGGCCGATCCGTTCATAGTAGCGCAGTGTATCGGCCGATATGTCATATTGTCTGCTGACTTCTGCAATAGTCAAACCTTCATCAACTCCTTTACCCTGTAATCTTGTATGAATCAATTTTTGTATGAATCAATACATCTGAGCTCATATCTGCGGCTGCCAAGGCCAAGAGAATGGGCTGCCTCCACCGTGTGTATCCCGTTCCGGGATTCTATGCGCTCTATCAGGGCAGCCTTTCCGTCATCCTCAGAAGCGTATACTGCATCCACACACGCCTGGTCCAGGGCCACAGGATCTGCGGATGCGAAAATACCGATGTCCCCCATCTCCGGGTCATGGGGATGGGCGTCGCAGTCGCAGTCCACGGACAGACGGTTGGCCACATTGATGTACACTATATTTTCACGGCCCATATAGTCCATGACGGAGCGATCCGCGTCCGCCATGGATTCTAGGAATGAATCGTGGTCCGCTGTAAATACATCCTCAAACCGGGTGCTGGTGCCGGAAGAGTGAATCCATATTTTGCCGTAAGAGGATGCAAGCCCAATGGACATGTTCTTTAAAGCCCCGCCAAAGCCTCCCATGGCATGGCCTTTGAAATGAGAAAGCATGAGCATGGAATCATAGTTTTGAAGATGGGATCCCACATAATTTTCCGTCAGATGATGACCGCCTGTTACCGGAAGGGGCATATGGCCCTCTTCGTCCAGGATATCACAGGGAGCAATGGCTGTGAACCCATGGTCCCGCATGGTCTCCCAGTGAGCTTTGGAAGTGTTCCTTCTTCCCTCATAGGCAGTATTGCACTCCACAATGGTGCCCATAAGTTCCTGTACAAGGTTCCTGATAAGCTCTGGCTGCAGGAAATTGCGGCCGCCCGGCTCCCCTGTGGAGATCTTTACCGCTGCGCTGCCGGGGAGCGAGACACCCAATGCGCGGTAAATCCGGACCAGGCTTTCCGGCGTGATTTCCCTTGTCATGTAAACGATAGACATATTGATTGTCCTCCTTGAAATGTTGTTGTTAAGCTGTAATGAGAGTCTACAACTTAAAGTCAACTCCAAGTCAAGAGAAAATGAGGAAAATTGACCTAAAATGTAATATTAACTTCTTGTTTCACCAACTAAATTCGTGATTGACGATTTCAGTCTTACACAGAATGTGATATGATTCTCTTGGTAAGTGGATTCCTCCATTAGGAGGATTATTATGCCTAAGAAAAAAGAATATGATCACAAGCACCTTTCAACCAGCCAGCGCATTCACATCGAAAAAGGATTAAATGACGGTTTGTCCTTTGCTGCTATTGCAAGAAAACTAGATAAGCATCCCAGCACCATTGCAAAGGAAGTTAAAAAATACCGGACGCTTCAGCCCCGCGAGAAAGACCCGAAGAAGCCGGCCAGGTGTGCCCTCTTCAAAGAGTGCACCCTGCGTTTCCTTTGCGATAAAAAAGACTGTGTAAAGATGTGTAAGAGCTGCTATGATATAAAGCTGCAGGTTTCAAAATGCAGCTATCTGTGTTCTGAATACCGGGAGCCTCAATGTGCCTCTATATCTAAAGCACCTTTTGTGTGCAATCACTGCGCAAGGCAGCGGACCTGCAATAAGGAAAAAGCCTACTACATTGCCCAGAATGCAGATCAATCCTCTCAGGAGCTGCTTGTATCATGCAGGCAGGGGATTAACCAGGCTCCTGCCGATATCGCAATGCTTGATACGCTTATCTCACCATTGCTTGCCCAGGGACAGTCACTGGCGCACATTTATGCCTTTCACGGACACGAGATTCCTTGTTCCAGAAAGACGCTCTACAATTATATCGATCAGGGTGTTTTTACTGCTAAAAACATCGATTTACGCCGCAAGGTACGTTACAAATGCAAGCCAAGAAAAACTGGTACAAGGGTCAGCCTGGCTGCAAAAGAATTCCGTATAGGACGAACCTACGAGGATTTTCAAAAATTCATTCAGGAAAATCCTGATATTCCAGTTGTCGAACTTGATACCGTAGAAGGCGGCCGGGATAACAGCACGCAGGCTTTCCTTACCATCTTTTTCCGGAACTGTTCCCTTATGCTTATTTTTGTGCTGCAAGAGAAATCACAGGACCAGGTCATAAAAGTTTTCGACTATTTGACAGAAAAACTCGGTATTAAGGTTTTTCAGGAACTGTTCCCTGTAATCTTGACTGATAATGGTGTGGAATTTCAATTTCCAGAACGATTGGAGTGTGATAAAAATGGTGAAATTCGCACCAAAATCTTTTACTGCAATCCGAACTCTTCCTGGCAAAAAGGACGTATCGAGAAAAATCATGAATACATCCGATATGTGATTCCCAAAAGCCAGAGTCTGGATCACTATAAGCAGAGAGATGCCTGCGTACTTATGAATCATATCAACAGTGAAGCCAGAGACAGCCTGAACGGCTGCACTCCATTCAGGCTGTCTAAGATGCTTTTAAATAACAGGTTACACAGACTTTTATGTCTCCAGGAAATACCTGGCGACCAAGTCCACTTAAAACCATCGTTACTTAAAAAATAGAATTAGAATCAAGACGGAATCCACTGCCGAATTTAATCCTACAAAAATTTGGCATGTGGAATTTAGTCTTGCACACTTACCCAGATGCCTGTTTGCCATGCTTGCACACATGAAAACAGGCCCCTGTAAGGTCATTGTAACTCTATTTTTGTCACTCGTAAACCGAAATGAAGCGAATTAGGTGCTGCAAAATCAATGTTTTGTAGAAATCACGAATTCACTCTGTAATTTTACCATGAGGAAAATTGACAAAATTAAGCGTAAAATGCTGTTATATATCCAAAATATTCTCAAATGCCGTGAAGAGCAATCGAATCCAACAATCAGCTCCCGCCCTTTTCAATGTCCCTGATATGGAATCTCACCACATCTGCTCCGCTGGAATCCGAATCGCGTATGACATCAATGGCTGCTTCCAGACGGACATCCTGCTCCAGGTATTGAGGGGTTGTCATTCCTTCTATTATAAAACCAGGAGTAAATGCCATTGTCACGGGCTGATTCGGATTAAAGGCCACAAAATCCGTATAAATGACATCCCGGATGCGGCTGCTGTCCAGGTCCTCTAAGGGTAAGGATACGATTTTTTCCGACTCATCGTAGAATGTGACCATGTTTTTCTCCTTGTCGAGTTTATAGGACAGGCGCCGGTCCAGCTGTTTTTCATAGTCCTCTTCCCGGAATTCATATGGTTCCAGATGTCCTGTGTCATATCGCAGAAAGGCATAAAATTGCTCTCTGGACAGGGAAGTGCCAGTCATGGTATGAAAGGAGGCTTTCAATATGCCGTTCTCCTGGTCCCATCCCATTTTAGGAAGAATCAACCGGGGAGAAGTATAGGGAATGGAGGGAAATGAATTCATGTTGCCCTCCCAGTCCGTGATGTAAATACCGTCGTAATGTCCTGCCGGCCCTGCATAGCCGTAGAGACGGAATTTGTTCTGGGAAAGGGCTGATAAAAATACTATTCCCTGCGCATCAGGCGCCTTTCCAAGTTCTTCTAAAGATACAGGCTGAATCTCCTTCTGCGCAAAGGCTTCCTCTGTTTTCCAGAATCCTTCCTCCGCCCTGCCTGTCACTGCGGCTGTATCCCTGTCCTCTGTTTTACCGGTTTTATCCTGTCCCTGTCCAGACAAGGTGCCGGAAACTTCATGGGGTTTACCTGATGCTTCCGTCTCCCCTCCTGTTGTTTCCGATGATTTCCCGCTGCCGGTTACCACCCTGATGCCATAGATACGGTTATCATAATCACTCATATGGACGAAACCGTCAATGGGATCCATGGCTGTGATATCGAGAGTATCCTTTTCCGTACCCGTAAGCATAATCCAGTGCACGGCCCCGCTTTTACGCTTTACCTTTACAATTGGATACATTTTTTCATCCAGCAGGCGGTTGATGCTCTCGCTGGTGGTACCGCAGTCCAGGCGGACCCTGGCATAGGGCAATGCCTGTTCCAGTTCCTTCCACACAATGGCTCCGCGGTCATTATAAACCTTATTTTCATTAAAAATCTGATTCAGTTCCCCCGGCGAAAAACTGTGCACCCCCTGAGCGGTCAGGGATGCAGCGATGCAGCTGGTCAGACATCCGGAACTTCCCATGGTGTCCTTTGAACTGCCCAGAGGATTGCTGCTCCAGCGCGTATCATGCTGGGAATACGAGGTATAGATTTTATTATCCACAGCAGCTTCGTGGTAATCCATCCCGGCTATCACAGTGCCGGTCTCCCTGTGCCTTGTCATGAATACAGCCAGGACGGCAGCTAATACCAGAATGCCGGACAGGGCTGACACAATCATGTATCTGCCCTTTCCCAGCTTATGAGGTTTGTTGCTGTTTGGTTCTGTATCCTGTCTGTCCTCCTGGTTTTGTCCGTTTTTTTCTTCTGTTGTTGGTTCCATATAAAATATTTGCTCCTCCTTACCTGCCCCTTTATCTGTTTCCAAACCGGGATAATCCCGCCAACGGCCTTTGTCAAAAGTATAGCAGGAGAAGTAAGAAAAGTCTTTGGGCACTCCTTACGATTTATTACGATTCCCGTACCAGTTTTCCCACTGTTCACGGCTCCCGCAATACACATTCATATCAATGAATGTCTCCTCTCCCTCATATCCCCCAAGACGCTGGCGGTTGGTATACTGCCACAGCAGCCATGGTTCCCCCTCGGTGCGGGGCTTTGTTTTTACGTTGCGAATCCAGAGCGGATACCGGTCAAACCTTCCGCGGATGTACAGGTTCCAGGATTCCTCCGTGGCATAGATTACAGGGACTATCCCATACTGTGCTTCCAGTCCTTCCAGCAAGGCCCCAAGCTCCTGCTCCACGTCCGCCGGATTTGGAGGATTGGCAGCCTTGTCACCGTAAAACTCCACGTCAACTGCCGGCGGAAGCATCCCTTCCCTGTCAGGCAGACATTGGATGAAATGCGCCAGCTGGTCCTTCCCGCTGCTGTCAAAACTGAAAAAATGGTATGCTCCCACAGCCAGGCCGGACAGGGCCGACTCAGACCAATTCTGATAAAATTTCTCATCCACATGGGAACTGCCCTCTGTGGCTTTGATGTAAGCAAAATCAATATCCTGCCTTCCCAGCACCTTCCAGTCAATTTCGCCCTGGTAATGGGACACATCCACCCCCCGTACCGGATAACGTGTTTTTGAAGGATTGTTTAAGAGAATCCATCCGTTCCATATCAGATAAGCCATGATACCGGCAGCAAAAACCGTCATGACAACGAGAGCGGCCAGTATGCGGAGCCATTTGTATCTGTGTTTCATGTGAAGTCCTGCTTTCCTGAACCCCAATCCGTACTGCTGAAGCTGTTTCAGTAAGATATCAGAAGGTTCATCTTTTATCATTATGCATTACCTGTCCTGGCTTTTCAAGTAAAATGAACATAGAAATTGAACGGTTTTCCAAAAAATCCGCTGCCGGCATCTTCGGATGGGTTCTGCTTAAAACACAATAAAAGGATGCATGTTCTCTTTACAGAGTTTGCATCCTTTTATTGCAGATAAACAATGCGGCGGTCACACCCTCTACGCAGTCACACCCTTGCCCGGAGCTGCCTTATCTGCCTCTGTATCCTTATCCAAAAGCTTGCGGATGCCCTCAAAGGCAACAATCACGCCCAGAATCAGAAGAAGAACTGCGAACACCAGCTGAAGCGCGTTGCCGAATACAAACTGGCTTGACAGGGCCGATATAAGGTCCTTGATTTTAAGGCTCAGGGCCGTAAAGGTGACGCCCAGCATGATAACCATGGGCCCCCAGAGCATGACGCCCTGTCTGTGTGTTTTTTTCAGGAATACGGCGCAGGCAATCAGGGCCAGCGCGGAAAGCAGCTGGTTGGCAGAGCCGAACAGAGGCCAGATGCTCGCGTAACCTGCCCTGGATAATGCGTAGCAGAGAGCCAGGGTCAGTATGGTGGAGAAATATTTGTTAGTCAGCACCTTGTTCAGGGAACTCTGCCGTGATGGGTCAATATCGTCGTTAGTAAAAAATTCCTGGAAAGCAATACGTCCCACGCGCGCCACGGAATCCAGGCTGGTCAGGGCAAAGGCTGAAATGGACAGCGTGATCAGTGTATAGCTGATGGAATCAGGCATTCCCAATGTGGTAAGAAACATGGCAATGGCCTTGGCAAATACCTGTGGAGGTGTTCCGGTTGGAAGGCCTTCACTGGTAGCCAGCGCACCGACAGCAATCAGCGCGGTAATGGCCAAAAGACTTTCTAACAGCATGGCGCCAAAGGATACCGGCAGCATGTTCTTTTCATTTTTTATCTGCTTGCTGGCTGTTCCGGAGGATACCAGCGCATGGAAGCCGGATACGGCACCGCAGGCAATTGTAACGAACAGGGTTGGAAACAGATAGGAAATATTTCCCTTTGCATCTGTAAACACAAATGATGTAAAGGAGGGAAGGTTGATGGCCGGATTATAAACACATATTCCCAGAACCGCACCGATAATCATGGCCAGCAGCAGGTAGCTGTTCAGATAATCCCTGGGCTGAAGCAGAGCCCATACAGGAGTCACGCAGGCAACAATCACATACAGGAATACGAAAATGAGCCATGCGCTCTGGGGCACATAGACGGGAAATGCCAGTCCAAGGGCGACAGCCAGCACAAGAAGTCCGATGGCAACCAGGGTATTTACCAGCTTGCTGCATTTTCCATACTTCAGGAAGCATCCCAGTACCACTGCAAATGCAATGAATAAAAGAGATGTGGTGGCAACGGCTCCGTTAGCAGCGATTCTCTCGCCTGTGGCTGCATCAAAACCATTGAATGTGCCTGCCACAATGTCAGCAAAGGCCGCCACTACCAGGATGGAGAACAGCCAGGTGAATAAAAGGAACAGCCTTTTGCCGAGCTTGCCGATATAAACCTCGATTATGTAGCCAATGGAACGTCCCTTGTTCTTGACGGAAGCATACATGGCGGCAAAGTCCTGAACCGCGCCGAAGAATACGCCTCCCAGAAGAATCCACAGCATAACGGGCAGCCAGCCAAACATAGCTGCCTGGATGGGGCCGTTGATGGGGCCTGCTCCTGCAATGGAGGCAAACTGGTGGCCGAATACCACGTTGGTATCAGCCGGCACATAGTCCACACCGTCCTCCATCTCATAGGCCGGGGTCTTTGCATCGGGGTCAACGCCCCATTTCTTTGCCAGATATCTGCCGTAAATCAGATAGGCACCGCCTAATACCACTACGGCTAAAAGCATCATAACTAAACCATTCATCATCAAGTCTCCTCACGTATATAAAGTAGGTTTCAAAGAGTTTGTCCGGGAAATGCCTCTGCATCCTGCTTAAGCCCCCTGCACTGAAAAGAACAATAACCGGCCCTGTAAAAAGAAAAGGTCCCTGCACCTTGCGATGCAGAGACGAATCAATCCGCGTTACCACTCTGTTTGCCGCCCCGTAAAAGGACAGCCCCTTAAGTTCCTGCTGCTCTCAGTCAGCCGGAATCTTTGTTAACGGAAAGAAACCCGTCCATCCCTACTGGCCTTTCTCTCGGGAAAGGGGTTCAGAACAGAAGCTGTTGGGTGAGGCCATGATTCCTCTCGCGCGCCCTTCCACCAGCCGGGCTGCTCTCTGTGCCGGAATCTGAAACCATGACATGTCCCAGTCATTGCTTTTCTCAAGTATCAAACTCTTGATGTCAAGAAGTTTACCACTTTAACACAGAGAAATCAATGATATTTTAACACTTTTTTTATACTTTATTTATATATTTTTCATAACTACAGGTTATACGGATGCAGAACCTTCCGCTTCGCGGGATATGGCGTCATCTGCAATGGCCTGCACCAGCCCCTGTATATGGTATGTTCCGGCAGTGATATCTGCCTTTATTCCATGTTTTTTTAACTCCCCTGCCGTTATGTCCCCGATGCATACCAGCCTGGTCTGTCCTGTCCTTTGTCCGGGATTTATATTCAGGCCGCTTGAAAGATAAGCCCTTACACCGGACGCGCTGGCAAAGGTGATATAGTCAAATCCCTCTTCCGCCTGCCTCTGTTCACTCGCCAGCCTGCCTTCCACCTGGTAAAGAACAATGTCATCGTAAACAAGTCCGGCTTTTTCCAGTATACTGGTCAGTACAGGTGATCCGCCTTTGGAGCGGGCAATGAGGATGCGGTCGCTGTCTGTAAGGATGGATGCCAGTCCCCGGGCCAGTGCCTCGGCACAGAAGGAATCCGGCATATAGTCTGCATGGAAACCGAAGTTTGCCAGTTCCCTGCCTGTGCCGTCGCCGATAACGGCAAATTTTATATGACCCAGCAAGCGGTAATCCATGCCGGAGTGTTGCATTTCCTGGAAGAACAGGCGCACACCATTGGCGCTGGTGAATATCAGCCAGGTGTATGCAGCCAGGTTTCGGTAGGCTTCCTGCATGGCAGGGCATTTTGTATGGGATATCACTTTCATCTCCAGGATTGGTGAGACAACCGCTCCCTCCTGTTTAAGGGCATGTCCAAGACTGTCTGTAAAATGCCGTGTGCCAACCATACCGATTCTGTATCCGGCCAGGGGACCAAAAGAACGGCATTTCAAATCGCATTTCATATCAAAGGAGGCTGTTTCGCCCACAACAATAATGGCCGGAGTGCCGATCCCCGCCTCCATTACCTTGGCGTGAATCCCGGAAAGAGGCGCCCGGACTGCCCTCTGGTCCGGCAGGGTGCCGTTTTCAATGACAGCCGCAGGTGTGTCCGGAGCCATTCCTCCCTCAATCAGCCTGGCTGTAATGACCGGAAGCTGTCCCAGTCCCATTAAGAATACCAGGGTGCCCGGCAGGGAACCGTATGTTTCAAACTCAGGAGGGAGACAATCCTCTCCGTCCCGGGTGTGGCCTGTAATCACATGGAAGCTTCTGCTTACCCCGCGGTGGGTTACGGGAATCCCGGCGCATTCCGGGACCGCTATGGCGGATGTTACGCCAGGAACGGTTTCGTAGGGAATCCCGTGGGCCTCCAGTGCCTGGATTTCCTCGCCGCCCCGCCCGAACACAAAGGGATCCCCTCCCTTTAGCCGGACCACCGTAAGCCCTGAAAGGGCCAGTTCCACCAGAACGGCGTTTATCTCATCCTGTTTCATGGAGTGATGTCCGGCCTGTTTGCCCACATAGATTTTACGGCAGGCGGAGGGCACCCATTCCAGGAATTGTCTGGATGCCAGATGATCATAGACAAGGGCGCCGCAGGAGCTAAGAAGCGCCTGGCCTTTCAGGGTCATCAGGGCCGGGTCCCCCGGACCTGCGCCCACCAGATATACCATTCCCTTATTCTCCATATCACATCAATCCTTTCCATGCTTCTGACGCCAGTTTTTCTATATCCCTCCGGGAGGTACCGCCGGTCAGGTGAATCCGCTTTACCTCTTCCCTGGGGCTGCTGATGCCCCATACCTCCAACTGCCCGTTTTGAAGGACAGAGTAGATGCCGATGGGCTCATGACATCCCGCATCCAGCTGTTTAAGGACGCTTCTCTCCAGATCCAGGCACAGCCGTCCCTGGGCATGGTCCATGGCCTGGGCGAGACTGTGGGCCGCGGTTCCTGCTTTTGCCTCCACCGCCATCAGTCCCTGGCCTCCTGCCGGTATGAATTCTTCCGGAGCCAGAAACGTATATTCGTAGGTATCCTGTTCCAGCAGTCCCAGCCTTTTTAATCCGGCAGCCGCCAGGATGATACCGTCAAAGTTCTCCTCTTCCAGTTTCCTGAGCCGGGTGTGAACATTTCCCCTGAGAGTGCTGCATTCTGCCCCGGCAGCCTCCGGCCACAGTGTTTTGCACATCAACCGGGCCTGAAGCTGCCGCCTTGGACTGGAGGTGCCGATACGGACCACGCTCTCCGGCCGGATCCTATGGCCTCTCATGGTGACCAGCACATCCCTTGGGTCTTCCCGCCCGGATACCGCTGCAATGGTCAGTCCTTGGGCCAGCTCCATGGGAAGGTCCTTGGCGCTGTGGACCGCAAGGTCTATGACGCCTTCCTGTATGGCCTGCTCAAACTCAGATACAAAGACACCCTTGCCCCCGAATTCCTGTAAGGGCTTGTCCAGTATCCGGTCCCCCAGGGTATCTTTTGTTACGATTTCCACCTGTATGCCAGGACAGACCTGCCTTAATTCATCAGCTACAAGCTGTGTCTGAATCAGCGCCAGTGCGCTTTTTCTTGTTCCAATGCGGATGATATCATTCATGTTCCTGTTCCAGCTTTCTGTTTATTATAATTTGCGCCTGTTCCCGTGTGAGACAGCCGTTATGGCTGAGCCCTTCCTCCGCCAGCTCGTAAAACAAGGCTGAACGGACCCGGGGCGAGTCAGGGAACAGGTCTTTGACCGTCTCTCTGTAAGCTCCCAGCCGGGTTGTCAGCTCTCCCAGGCTGTCCGGCATTACGGACCGGATTCTGGCCTTCAGGTACCTGGCTATGACAGGGCTCATGCCGCCGGTGGAAATTCCCACCACCACAGGTCCGTCCCGTACAATGGACGGGAAGATAAAGGAGCATTCCTCCTTTACATCCACCACATTTACAGGAATCCTTTTTGACCTGCACAGTACGGATATTCTGCTGTTAAGGCCGGGCTCAGACGTGGCCGCAATGACAAAGTCGGCTCTATCCAGGTCCCTGTCCTCGAACTCTCTTCTGGTCAGCTTGAGAGTGTCCGTGTATGCGATGTCTTGCGCCATCTCATCCAGGCCAGGGGACATGTCCGGGGATACTACCTCGATGACCGCTCCATAGGGAAGCAGATCATGCACCTTTCTCAGGGCCACGCTTCCACCGCCCGCAATCAGCCATCTCATTCCCTCAATATCTGCAAAAAACGGAAAATATGCCATGAAGTTCGCTCCTCCCATTCTATCCCCGGACAGAGCCGTCCGGGCGAACGTACCGAAAAAGACGCAGACAGCCATTCACAAAACCTCCTGTCTGCGTCTCTTTCCTGCTATTTTTATCTGCAACATGAAGAAAATCAGCGCATGTCATGCTGCTTTCTTCGTTCATCTAACAGACGTTCAAAATCCTCTTCCGTATAACCTATGTCCGCCAGACGCTGTCTGCGCTTTTCCCTGAGGATACGCTGGCGTTCCCGCTCCGCTGCCTGCCGTCTTTTAAACCAGAATACTCCGCCGCCGGCAATCAGCGCCAAGACCAGGACAGCCCCGCCGCCTATGAGCACTGCCCTTGGAAGCTTAAGGCCGGTTTTTCCGTCCTGTCCGTCCTTTTCGGGCTGGCTTTCCTGGGGCGTATCCTCACCAGGCTCGGAGGGAGTTGCGTTAACAGCCTGGACCCTGGAGCTGTAAATCCATGCATCTCCAACTCTCCGCTCATTATAGGTGTAGACCAGCCTGGCCACGGCCTCCTGGGGATGGTCCTCAGGCAAATCCGTCTCCAGCGCCTTGTCCGCATCTGTAAACTGTGCGTCATTAGGTATGGTGATAACCGCCCCGCTTTCAATGGATAGTTCCGATGGATCATATGTCTCCCCGGCAATGGTTACAGGCGTGTCTCCTGTGACATATTCGATTTCATTGTCAGCTATGTTCACATTCTTGAATTTTGCAAAGCAGAAATCCAGAATGGTCTTTGTATCTGAATAATGGGTTTTCTGGGTACTCTTAAGGGTAACTGCTATCTGGCCTCTGCCCTCCCGTCTGGCATAGGTGACAAGGGTCTGTCCTGCCTGGGATGTCCAGCCGGTCTTACCTGCAATGGCATCGGGATAATAGTTGGAATCATCCGACAGCAGCATTTTATGCTCAATGGAAAAAGTCCGCCCATTGGGGTTGTTGGCAGTGGCTGGTATAGTAGAAGTTCTGGCTGAGGCAATCTCCAGCACAGTGGGGTTCTGGAAGCAGGCCCTGGCTATGATGGCCATGTCGTAGGCCGTGGTGCGCTGGGTGTCGTCGTTCAAACCGGATGGATTGGCAAAATGGCTTTCATTACAGCCAAGCTCCGCAATCCGCTGGTTCATCATATCCACAAAAGCCTGTCTGCTTCCCGCCACATACTCTGCCAGAGCATTGGCCGACTGGTTGGACGACTGGAGGAGCATGGCGTAGAGACACTGGCGGACGCTTAATACATCCCCTTCCTCCAGGTTGAACTTGTTGCCGGCCCCGGATTCCACATTGTATATGGCGTCATGGGAAAATGTGACCGGCGCGTCCAGGTCATTGGTATTTTCAATGACCACAAGGGCTGTCAGCAGCTTGGTGATGCTGGCCGGAATCTTCTGCTCATGTATGTTCTGGGCAAACAGCACGGCTCCGGAATCCATATCCATGACAATGCCGGCCTCTGACTGAATCCCTGTGTCTATGGGCCAGTCCGGTTTTGCGAAGGCGGTGATGGTGGCCATTGAAAAGACCATGATTAGACTTGTGATTATGTAGGATATACGACGCATAATTACCTCTTCTTTTTTATCAAAATAAAACAGCCTACCCATGATTATATTTTAATAAAGGGCCGCTGTCAATGAATTAAAATTACTAATTGTATCTCGTTGAGAAACGAATCAGCCATGCAGTGGGAATTGCGGTATACTTTAGATGGCATATCCTGGAAGCAGTGCCATTATTTTATACATCACTGGAGGTAAAAAAGAGCATCCTTCTGAATCCCTGTATCATCACCGTATACCTGGGCATTGTCCGCTGGATGTCCGGATTTCCGGTTCCGGATTTATAGACACAGCCATTGCCAATACAGGAGACGTCACGGTACGCCTCATAACATTGGCAACGGCGGCCTTCTGGCTGCCAAATACGGGGCCATGAGGATTATGCGCTGTATTGTCACCACCGCCATCATGTCCCTGGCAGCCATTCCGGTTCTGATGCTGTCTTTATAGGGATACATACGTTGTTACAATATATCCCCGGAAGATTTGGCAGGCTCAGAAGATTCAGAATTCCCGTCTTCCGCTGCCTCCCCCGGAATATATTCAATATGGTATTTATTCTTTCCGTTTGCCTTTGCTTGATACAAAGCGTGGTCAGCCATCCCAAACATCTCCTCATAGGATATATTGCCGGTCCTGCCCACTGCAATGCCCATGCTGCAGGTGGCATTGAAATCAGGGTTATCCTTTAAAGCCCTATAGACACGGTCCGCAAACCGTGTCAGCTGGTCCGCATCTTTAATCCCGCCCATGAACAGCATGAACTCGTCCCCGCCAATGCGGCCGGCCACATCATCCTGGCGCACACATCTGTGTATGGTATCACCAAAGGCCCTGAGTACCACATCACCGGCCTGATGCCCCCTCTCGTCATTGATGTGTTTAAAGTCATCCAGGTCCAGGATAAACAGGGCACATATGTCCCCTTGTGCATGTTCCAGACAGGCGCGGCACAGCTCCTCCGTGGTGCTTTTGTTTTTCAATCCGGTCAGGGCATCAGTCTGTGCCTTGCGCCTAAGCAGGGTCTGCATGGCAATAGCAGCCTTCAGCTCCTCATTCTTCTTCTGGAGAATCAGATTCTGCAGTTTCTGATGGCGGGCATCGTAACGCATGAACAGGATTCCCACTCCCAGCAGTGAAACCGCTATAACCCCAAAGGCAAAATATAAGGGATAAGTCTGTATGAAGTAGCTGAAGTCCTTGTTTTCCTTGCCTGAAAGCAGGGTTGCATACACAGCCTCATCCATAGCCCCCTCTCCCGCCTTTGCAATGGATTTGGAGAGGACCTGGGCCAGCAGGGGATTGGCACTTTCCGAGACTCCTATGTAAACAGGTGAAACAGCCGTACTGCCGTCCACCACCACAAGATTCATGCCCAGAAGATTCCGGTCCGCCGACAGCTTGATGGAGGATACCATGGCACAGTCGGCATTTCCGTTTTCCACCGCTGTGAGACAGTCTTTAGGGGTATCATAGGTAACAATCTCCCATTTGGGATACTTGTCTTCCAATACCTCCTGCAGGCCGTCCACTTTTTCTACCATTGCAATCCGCTGGTAGGAGGAAAGATTCAGAGGCTCATCCTTTTTACCTACCAGGCTAAAACTGCAGTTATAGTAGGGGATGGTATATTTAAGACTGCCGGACATTCCGCTTCTTTTCTGCTTAAATACACTTAAACGAATCTGGGCATTTTCTCGGAACAATTTATCTGCTGAAGCCTCTTCCGGTTCCAGTGGAATGAACTCAAAATTCAATCCGCTCACCTTGGAAAGGTGCCTCATATAGTCCACGTAAGCGCCCTTGCATGTTTTTTCCTTCTCGTCATACCATTCAAAAGGATAGTCGGACCGGGCCACCAGCACTGATACCGGCCCGGTCTGTTTCACAAACTGGCTCTCCTCCCGGGTAAACTCTGCAAACTGCCGGTCCATCTCATGGTAATATTTTTCATAAAGTCCTGCCGAGTAATAGGGATTATCTATGAAAATCTGCTTCAATGCCTTGTTCAGCCGCACCATCAGCCCGGGCTTATCCACCGACGTGATGAAGTAAGCCGGCATATAGTCAATCTTGGCCAGAAGCTTCTGGTTCATGTTATATTCCATATTGCCGTTGATAATGGCATCCACATCCTCACGCTCCAGGGCCTCCAGTATCTGGGTGCCGGTATCATAGTATACGGCTTCATAGGAAAATCCATGATTCTCTGCATATTCGGCAAATAAATCATTCAGGAAGTTACCCTTAATCATGCCTACCCGTATTCCCTGGAACCCGTGGTAATCATCATAATACAGACGTTCGTCCGACTTGCGCCCAACCAGGGCGGCAAAATCAAAACAGCACTCGTAGCTGCTGAAAAGGAAATCCTCTGCCCGCTCCTCGCTGTATTCAGCAGGGAGCAGTAAATCCAGTTCCCCTCTGCGTAGCATATCCAGGCACTCCCCCCAGGGCGCCTGGATATACTCATATTCCCATCCCGTATATTCTGCTATTTTATTCAGATAATCCGCCCCATATCCTATTGCATAGCCGTCCTGGTCTATCTGGATGAAATCCCCGATATCCACACAGCCTACCCGCACCTTCTCCGCTGCCTGCACAGGCAAGGCTAAAAAAAGGCACAGAAGGAATGATGACACAATCAGGAAAATCCTGTATTTAGCCGCCGCCAACTTCTTCATCCCATCACCCACAGGTTATAATTTGTTTGTTCTAACAATATATTGATTATAACATGCAACTATGGAGGATTCCAGTAGTTCGGCTTAAATTAAGCATTGATTTCTTTCAACTTCCGGAATATGTCTTCCAGCCTGACATATGCGTCACGGTATACTTCCATAACCTTTATAGCGCAAAAAAAGGCAGAAGGCCGAAAGGCCTGTCTGCCGGTTAAGGAAGTACATAATAGTTTCATAGATCAGGAGCAGGTTAATAGAACAATATTAAAAAAGCGCAAATCAGTCCAGACGCGCCTTCAAAAGCTCCAGCCCTGCCAGTATCACACCGCCCAGTAAGAAAAACAGGATGCTGAAGGTGGACGGACTCATGGGCGCCCTGGGCACATCCAGGGTGGTTGGCCCCATGGTGATGGCATAGAGGGAACCCGTCATCAGGCCGATGATGGTGTAAATGGTCTGGGAACGGTACCGCTCCAGGCACATCTTGATGATTTTAATGATTCCCACAATCCCTGTGACGACGCCCAGACCAAATACCATCAGGATGGGGAAATAGTCCATATTCATGTGCAGGAATTCCTTCACAGCACCTATGATGGGCACATAGAGCCCGAATATGAGAAGAAGTGTGGAACCTGAGATGCCCGGCAGCACCATGGCCGTAATGGCAATCATGGCTGTGAAGAATACATACACCACCAGCCCCAGTGACAGATGCTCCACCGATACACTGATCCCCTCGCCGCCGGAGGGATTAAAATAGGTGATGCAAAATACCAGCAGAACTCCTATAAGGGTGAATACAATATTTCCGTACCTGTCTTTAAGAACTTCTTTTTCCTCACGGATCACCATGGGAATGGCGAATAAAGTCAGTCCAAGAAACAGGGAGCTGATCCGGTAGATGTGAACCTCAAAAAGGCTGGACAGAATCAGAACCGACATGCAGAAGCCGATGACCCATCCCACTCCCAGCTTTACCAGAAACAAAAAGGCAGCCTTCCTTCTGCCGTTGTCCCGGCCCATAAGGTCGTTCAGGGATTCAATAAATGTATCATAAAAACCCAGTAAAAAAGCAATGGTTCCTCCGGATACCCCCGGAACGCTGTCCGCCAGAGCCATGCAGAAACCTCTTATTCCATTTAAAAGCACGTATCTTTCCTCCTGTCATTTTACTGCCTTCCGGCCGCACCGGATGTCAGCATGTTTTTCTCTGAATCATTATACAGGAATTGACAGAAAATTCAAGCACGGTTTTTCATTGACGTTTCTGTGATCTTATATTTTCTTCCTTCCCTTTAATTTGTTCCTGTGGTATCATAGTAATAATTTAAATTGTGAAAGGAAGGGAAATCCCATGTATGAATTGATTCAGGCCGGTCCCAGAAGTTTCTATATTAACAGTCCGGTCAAAATAGGTGTGTATCTCATTGATGATGAGAAAGTCTGTCTGATTGACAGCGGCAATGATAAGGATGCCGGACGCAAGGTGCGCCAGATTCTGGAACGGGAGGAATGGTCGCTCCACGCCATCATCAACACCCATTCCAATGCGGACCACATCGGCGGCAATAAATATCTGATGCAGCAGACCGGATGCAGGATTTATGCCAGCAGCATGGAAGCTGCGTTTACCAGACATCCCATACTGGAACCGGCCTTTCTCTACGGCGGCTATCCGTTTAAAGACCTGCGCCATAAGTTCCTGATGGCACAGGAAAGCGATGTCAGCGATGTGTCCCGGCTGTCAGAGGACCAGCTGCTAAAAGACCTGGAACTGATTCCCCTTCCCGGCCATTTTTTCCAGATGATAGGCATTCGCACCCCGGATGACACCGTGTTCCTGGCCGACTGTCTCAGCAGCCGCGCCACCCTGGAAAAATACAGGGTCTCCTTTATCTACGATGTGGCAGCCTATCTGGAAACCTTGGATAAGGTGGCATCCATGAAGGCAAACCTGTTTGTACCGGCCCACGCGGAAGTCTCTTACAACGTGGCAGCCCTGGCTTCCTATAACAGGGACTGCGTCATGGAGATAAAGGAACTGCTTCTGGAGCTGTGCCGCGTCCCCAGGACCTTTGAAACACTTCTTAAGGAAGTCTTTGACCACTATGGGCTGGTCATGACCTTCCAGCAGCATGTGCTGGTGGGGAGTACGATACGTTCCTACCTGTCCTGGCTTAAGGATATGGGTGAAATGGAGGCTTACATAGAAGAAAACTGCCTGTATTGGAGAAGCTGACAGGCAGCCCCGGTTTCACAGGTACTCCTAGTATCACAGGCAGGCTCTATATAAGGTCCATGAAGCTCAGCTGCTCTCCCGCTCCCTTGTCCTCGAATTTCTGAAGATAGGCAAAGAGCTTATTGATATCAGTTTCCATCTGCCGTTCTCTGCAAAGGCGCTTAAAAAACGCCATAAGCTCTTTTTTGCGGGGGCTTCCCACCTCATAGGCATTTCCGTACATATCCATGTACTGTTTTTTCAGGCCCGGATAATGTTCATCCAGCCTGCTGTAAAAATATTGTCTGTCTCCATCCCTTAAGGTCACTCCAATGTCAAAGGCCAGGATGCCGTGGACCCTGGCCCTCTCCCCGTACTCGATGATACCCTGAATGTTTTCCTCGGTGTCGTTGATGAAGGGAAGGATGGGACACATCCAGATAATGGCGGGAATCCCCTCATCCCGCATGATCTCCAGCACCTGGGCCCTGCGGCTGGTGGTGCATACATGGGGTTCAATTATCCTGCACTGGTCTTCAGCGCAGGTGGTCAGGGTCATCTGGACCACGCACCTTGTCTTTTGGTTGATTCGCTTAAGCAGGTCCAGATCCCGCAGAATCAGGTCTGATTTCGTCAATATAGAGACTCCGAACCCATAATGTTCAATGATTTCCAGACATTTCCTGGTAAGCCCCAGGCTGCGTTCCGCCGGCATATATGGGTCGCACATGGCCCCTGTGCCAATCATACACCGCTTTCTCCTGCGTCTTAAGGCCTGCTCCAGCAGCTCCGGGCCGTTTATCTTTACCTCAATGTCCTCAAATGCATGGTCCATGCCGTAGCAGGTGCTTCTGGAATCACAGTAAATGCATCCGTGGCTGCACCCCCGGTAGAGATTCATCCCATTCCTGGCCGACAATATGGATTTGGCTTTTACTTCATGCATTTTTGCATTCCTCTCCCTGATGTCACCACACTGTGACCAGTCCGATTTGTTCCTGTATCAGTTCCTTTGCACGGTTGAAACGCTCCAGATATGTGCCTCCGATACAGTGGTACTCCACCCTGTACCGGTCTAACAGTTCTTTAATCCGAAGGCTGCATCCCTCCCTGTCCTGCCGTATCTTTTCATTGCGTGTCCCGTCCTGGATAAATTCCACATCCGGTTCCAGAAACAGCACAAGATCCCAGCGGTCTGTCTCATGAATGGCTTCAGCCAGCTTCGTACACACCGTCAGCTCCTTTTGCTTATCTCCTAAAAGAAAATGACTGTAAAACAAGGTGGTTACGGCGTCTGTGTCCACAAACAGGATTCGGTTGCTGTGTTTGGCAGCCTCCATCACATTGATTTTCTGGCGCAGCAGGTTTTCGTACAGATCCTCCGCTATCATCAGATCTTCCCCGCCCGCATAATCGCAGGTATCCCTGCCGGCCTCACTGACATAGTTGGTATTATAGGCCAGTGCCAGATTCCGGACCAGGGTGCTCTTTCCCGTGCTCTCGCTCCCCAGAACCAGCACACGCCGGGCATAGTAATCCCGGCACACAGAGGGAATGTAATCCCAGTGTCCCAGCGCCCAGGCGCGGATGTCCGTGGAGCACACCGGCACCTCGCTCCGGTCAAAGTAAATCACCTGGCTCTCAGGTCCGTACAGAGCCTCGAACCGGCCTGTTCCCAGATAATCTGTCCCGCAGAACACAGCGTCAATAGGCTTTCCTATGACTGCCTTTATATCCCTGGCTCCCTGTTCCCAGTACCCCGGTGTATCATATTCCTCCTTGGTAAGGGCCTGGTCCTCCACCATCCGTATCATTACATTGGAAAGATGTCTGGTACTGTTTAAAATCCACCGGTAGCGCATCTCCTTTGAGGTGGACTCCCGTCCCCGGCACCAGCTGATAACCACATAGAGCTCCCTGCACATGGCGGCTGCCCGGATGATATCGTGGATATGGCCTGTGTGCAGGGGGTCAAAGGATCCCCCGAACATTCCCGTCTTATACTTCATTGACATGTTCCCCGCTTTCCCTGAACCATTTTACAAACATAAACATGGCGTTTAACAGATAGATGCACCACATCAGTAAGGTGGCGATATCGGTCCCGCCCTTCTGATAATCCGCAAACCACATGAATACAGTCACCACATCCACCACAATCCATACTATCCACTGCTCCATAAGGCGCCTGACGCTGAGAAGCATGGCCAGCACAGACAGGCAGGTGCTCATGCTGTCGATAAAGGGGAGGTTTCCGCCTAATCGTTTCAATACCAGCCCGTAGCCGCAGATGGAGACAGCGGACAAAACCAGAAGTAGTATCTGTCTTGAAACGGTAAGCCTGGTTTTCTCCACTTCCTTTGTCTTACCGTCCATGTGTTTTTTCCACATGAACCATCCCACAAACTGCATAGGGACATAGTAGCAGGCATTCAGCATGACTTCTCCGTAATATCTGGCCCCAAATGCAATCCAGGCATAGAGAACTGTATTCACCAGTCCGAACAGATAGCAGCTCATCTTGCCCTTTCCGGTCAGTATGACGCAGATCACACCGGTGAGGGCCATGGTAATGCCCAGAACGTCGTCACCCCAGTGTATGGACAGGGCCGTGATGATGGTGCAGGCAGCTGCCAGCCATATAATCTCCCAGGCCTTCCAGCCTGACAACTCATGTTTCAGAAATCTTCCCATCCCCGTTCCCCTTCTTGTATGTTTTTAGCGGCCGCAGCCCTTTACAGGCCACGCATCCTATATAGATCAGTCCCATATATCCCACAAAGGGATAAAATACATTGATTAAGCGGCTGAATGGAAGCATTCCCAGCAGGAACGCAAATACAGTCACCGCCGCTGCGGCCATCCTGTTTCTGCCGGGCGCAGAGAATGAGAAACGGCTGCAGACCGTCCACATCATGGTGGAGCAGGAGGAAAACATACCCAGGACAAGGACAACGGAAAAAACAGCGCCCAGCACATTGGAAATATGTCTGGCCAGATACAGAGTGGGAACCGCCAGGGACGCGGCATCCTTTGAGTGAAGCAGGATGGCGGTATTCATGATGGCAATGGCCAGTATCATAGTTAAGGCGCCCCATACAGCCCCCCATTTGGCTTCCTTCCTGCTGCGGGCCGTCATCCCCAGAGCCGTAAAATAGGTGCTGCCGCTGAGAAAGTTCAGGGATATGTAAAGGACAGAGCTGATAAGCCAGTTAGGCGCTGACCGTGACGCCCCCAGCCCAGTCTCATACTGGCGGATATGGGAGAGATTTGCGGCGCCGCGGATTACGGTTGCTAACCCCACCATAAGGGTGAACGCGATTATGACAGGACCGATGGTGGATACAATACGTACCATTTTTTCAAATCCGGTCAGATACGCACACAGGACCATGACCGCCATTATCATGGAACCCAGATATCTGTTTATTCCGTAATACTCTGAAATCGTGGCCCCTGCTCCTGAAATCAGTACAGCCATAATCATGAGCAGCGTGACTGGAATCAGCCATGAATAAAACCTTCCCACATTTTTTCCGCAGAAAAAAGTGAAGTGATTAAAATTCACCTCTTCCCTGTGGGCATATCCTGTGGTAAGCAATACCTGGCCCAAAAATAAAAAGCCAAGGAGATTCAGCAGCACCACACCATAACTGTAGTATCCGTAACTGGTAAAGAACTGAAGTATCTCCTGACCTGTAGCAAAGCCTGAACCGATAATCCAGGCAATAAAAGCTCCTGCAAACGTAACCACATTTCGGATGCTGCACCTGCTGCCCTTTCCCTTCATTCCTGTTCCCCCTGTATCCGCACCTGATTTTGTTATATTATAGCAGAAGGCACATAAAAAATATAGCATTGAATACCATAATTCATATTCAATGCCATATTTATCTACTATTTCATCTCAGATTATAATTTCTGTTCTTTTACTCTCCCTGGAGCGCGTCATACCCCTGCTCTCCGGTACGGACCTTCACTACATTTTCCACTTCGTACACAAAAATCTTCCCGTCTCCGATATTGCCTGTGTAAAGAGCTTTCCTGGCTGTCTCTAATACATCCTCCACCGGTACCTTACTCACCACCACTTCCAGCTTCATCTTCGGAAGAAGGGCTGCTTCCTCCACCTTTATGCCGCGGTAGTAATTTACATGGCCTTTTTGCGTTCCGCAGCCCATGACCTGCGTGATGGTCATACCGGTAACTCCCAGCTCCGTCAGCGCATCCTTAAGGGCGGTGAACCTGGACTGGTTGAATACCACCACCACCTTGGACAGCTTGACACTAGCGGATACCGGCTTTGCCGAAGGGTAATGCTCCACCGGAACTGCCTTTTCAACAGGGACACCTGTATCTGCTGCTCCTTCCTTTGCTTTTCCCATAAATACCATTGGCATGAAATCCGCATAGGAGCTGGCCAGATTGTGTTCCGTTACATCCAGTCCCTTTGTCTCCTCCTCTTCGCTGGCCCTGAGACCAATGGTATGCTTCAGCACACGAAAGGTGATAATCATGGTCACGCTTACCCAAAGGATAACGGAAACAACACCTAAAAGCTGTATTCCCAGGAAGGAGAAACCGCCTCCGTATGCAAGGCCTCCATCCACCGCAAAGACGCCGGTGAGAAGGGTGCCTGCGGCCCCGCACATGCCATGGACCCCGATGGCACCTACCGGATCGTCTATCTTACACACCTTATCAATGAATTCAATGCCGAATACCACCACAAAGGCTGCTATGAGTCCGATAAAAAACGCGCCCGCCGGGCTGACCATATCACAGCCGGCTGTGATTGCCACCAGACCGGCCAGGGAACCGTTCAATGTCATGGAGATGTCCGGCTTTCTATAGCGCAGCCAGGTGATAATCATGGTGGCTACGGTGGCTGTGGCAGCCGCCAGGTTGGTGGTTACAAAGATATTGCCGGCAGAATATACGGCCGCGTCACTGTCCATGGCTACGGTGGAGCATCCGTTAAAACCGAACCAGCAGAACCACAGGATGAACACGCCAAGGGCGCCAAGGGTAAGGCTGTGGCCCAGAATCGCGTTTGGCTTTCCGTCCTCAGTGTACTTTCCCATACGCGGTCCCAGTACCCTGGCTCCAATCAGGGCCGCAGCCCCGCCGCACATATGGACGGCTGTGGAGCCCGCGAAATCGTGAAATCCCATCCGGGCCAGCCAACCGCCGCCCCAAATCCAGTGTCCCGACACAGGATAAACCACTGCGCTGATGACAGCGCTGTAGATACAGTAAGAAATAAATTTGGTGCGCTCCGCCATGGCACCTGATACGATGGTTGCTGCCGTGGCACAGAACACAGTCTGGAAAATCAGATAGGCGGGAAGGGGAACGCCGGCCGGAAGGATTCCGGAATAATCTCCCCGCACCAGCGGATCAAATCCTCCAATAAAAGCCCCCGCTCCTCCGAACATGATGCCGAAGCCTGTAAGCCAGAACAAAGGGGTACCAATGGCAAAATCCATCAGGTTCTTCATGATAATGTTGCCTGCGTTCTTCGCTCTTGTAAAGCCGGTTTCCACCATGGCAAAGCCTGCCTGCATGAAGAAAACCAGGGCCGCGCCTAACAGGACCCAAATTGTGTTTACCGCTGAAAATTCCATCATACATTCCTCCTTGAGGTTTTATTTTTGTTGGGGATGCGCATTCATGGGGGAATACGCAAAAAGAGGTGCATTACCCGCCCGGTACCTGGCTGCGGCAATACACCTCTTTGTGTATCTGTTATCTGCGCAGAAAATAGAGAAAGCGCCGGATGTCTAAGCACCGGCGCTTTTCTTTATGTGGCTTATTATAGTTTACACTTTACGAAAAGTCAATGACTAATCAGATTTATTTTTAACCCCGGCTCACAGCCTTCCATCTGGCTTTCTGGCCTTCAAACTGCTCGTTCAGCCAGTCCACTCCCTTTGCAATGCCGTCCGCGTCAAAGGACAGGATTTGCTGTTCCTTTTCTTCTTCCGGAGTAGCATCATAGCCATAGGGCTCAGGCCAAATGGTAACACTCAGGCGGGGGCCGTCCTCACCTTCCAAATCCAGCTTCTCCATACGAAAACGCATGCCGTTGTGGCTTCCTGTAAACTTCTCCTTTTTCAGGAAATTAACCGGCATAAAATCCCTTAACTCCAGCATATGCTATCCTCTTTTAAACTACTTTTCATACTGGCTCAGCTCCACCAGGTTCATGGTCAGATCCGTGATGGTTTCATCGTCCACCTGGGCTGCCGTATAGAGTGTGTACTTGGTGCTTCCCCACTCCCATGAAGCCAGGCGGCCGCCGCTGTCCGTGGTCTTAATCAGGACCTCCAGGCTGGTTTCACCGTAATCATAGTTCTGTGCAATAGCCTCATCCTTAAATCGCTCGAAAATTCCCGCAAAGTCCTCTGCCGTATCCGAGGCCCTGTAGGTGTATGCCACACCGTCCAAAGTGAACTGGGCATCCGCTACCTCCTGGTTGATAATGAAAAAGCTGGTATCCTCAGCCCCCTCCGGCAGCACCATATGGACGCCAATGGCCTCAAAGGCCAGGACATCCTCTACCTCCACCATGGGATTGGGCAGTTCCTGGTTCCCGGCTTCCGGCTCTGTTGCTGTTTCTGCCGGAGCGGATGTCTCTGCCTCAGACGTCTTAGCAGGCTCCTTTTTGCTCCCGCATCCTGCGGCCAGCAGGGCCGTAAGCGCTATTGCCAGCAGAATACCCTTTCTGCCCATAAACCTTTTGATTCGATTCATGTAATTCCTCCTTCCATCCGTCCATGCACAGGTCACTGCCCTTTCTGCATGGGAGCCACCGTCTCACAATATTCCTGCAGCGCCTTGTGAAGCTGCCCCTGTGAAGTCTCGTCGCACAGCACCACTATCTTGTCACCTGCCCTGAGCGCGGTATCTCCTCTGGGCACAAACTCGGCCTCCCCGCGCATAAGGGATACCACCAGAGAGGTCCTTGGCCAGGCGATGGCTGAAACCTTCTTTCCCTCAGCTGCGCTTCCGTGGTAAATCATACCTTCCACCAGCACCTTTTCCCCTGTAAGCGTGACCTTTTTGTCCGGGTTCTGCTTTGCCAGAAGGCGGTGCAGAAGCTGGTCGTACACCGGTGCGCAGTGAACCATATCCGGAACCAGATATGCTGCCAGTGAAACCATGGACAAGGTCAGCAGATGGGAAAAGGATCCTGTCATCTCACTAATCAGTATGATGCCTGTAATCGGCGCCCGCACAATGGCGGAGAAATAGCCCGCCATGCCCAGGATAATGAAATTCCCCACCAGGCCGCTCAGTGAGGGGCTGACAAGAAGGGCCGCATTGTAATATATGCTTCCTATGATGGCCCCCATCACCAACAGGGGCAGGAAGATGCCTCCCGGAGCTCCGGATCCGAAGCTTATCATGCTGAAGGTGAATTTGACCACCAGCAGCAGACACAGCGCCCCAAGCGCCATCTCGCCCGTGGACAGCTCCTCCACCAGGGCATGGCCACCGCCCAGCACGCTGCGGTATGTAAAACCAAACACGCCTGCCAGCAGAAAGGGGATCAGAAGCTTCACCGTGCCCCAGGGGATTTTTCCGTACAAGTCCTGGGTTTTAGACAGGGTGGTATTATAAACCACGCCCATGGCTCCCATGAGCACACCCAGAACCAGCACATGTCCGTAGGTGCCAAGGGGCATCATATGGGTGATGTGAAAGGAAAATACCGGCGTAAGGCCGAATACATTCCTGGATACAAAATCCGAAGTAATGGATGCCGCCATGGAGGAAAGGAGAAGCTCCGGTGAAAAGTGCTTATGTACCTCCTCCAAAGAAAACAGTATGCCTGCAATGGGCGCATTAAAGGCGGCCGACAATCCGGCGCTGGCCCCGCAGGTAATCAGAAGTTTTTCCTCTGTTTTCACACGCTTGGCGGCTCTTGAGAACCCCTTTGCCGTCATGGCTCCCAGCTGAATGCTGGGGCCCTCGCGTCCCAGGGACAATCCGCATCCCAGGGATATAATGCCCCCTCCCAGCTTGGCAAGCAGCACACGCCACCATTTTTCGTCAATTTCCCCGATGATTTCTCCTTCAATCTGGGGAATGCCGCTGCCTGATATCAGGGAATCCCATTTAAGGAGAAGGGACACCACACACGCGGCAACGGCCAGAATCAGAATCCATACCGGCACAAACCAGGTATGGCTCTTACCATAGTCCAGTATCATGTTCAGCAGTATATCCGCGGAACCGATGAGATAGCGGAAGGCCACCACCACGGCGCCTGCCAGGGCTCCCACCACTACCCCCTCTAAAATCAACTCATAACGAAAACTCCGGTAACGGTTAATGGTATGAGTAACCGTATGTTCTTCCGGCTGCATAACGTTTCCCCCTGTATCCTTCTGGCCTGATGCCTACATCTCACTGTAGGTGCCCTTGAATTTTACAAGCTTGGGACGGTAGCCCGCGCTGGTAAGGGCAGATACAATCTGATTCTTATGTTCTGTGCCGAACGCCTCCATGGTGATGCGCAACTCCACGGCAGCATTTCGGTTGATGCTGATGAACTGGTTGTGCTCCAGCTTGATGATATTGCCCTGCTCCTTTGCAAGAAGGGCGGATACCCTGGCCAGCTCTCCCGGCTTGTCAGGAAGCAGCACGGACACGGTAAACACACGGTCCCTCTCAATCAGGCCGTGCTGCACGATGGAGGACATGGTGATGACGTCCATATTGCCGCCGCTTAAGATGGATACAATCTTCTTTTTCTGTACGTTCAGATGCTTTAAGGCCGCCACAGTCAGAAGGCCGGAATTCTCCACAACCATCTTGTGGTTTTCTACCATGTCAAGGAAAGCCACAATCAGCTCGCTGTCCTCGATGGTGATGATGCTGTCCACATTTTCCTGTATGTAAGGGAACAGCTTTTCGCCGGGACGCTTCACCGCCGTGCCGTCCGCAATGGTGTTCACCTGGGGAAGTCCCACCACCTTTCCCTCCTTAAGGGATACCTGCATGCAGTTGGCGCCTGCCGGCTCCACGCCAATAACCTTAATCTTCGGGTTCAAAAGCTTGGCCAGTGTGGAAACGCCGGTACAGAGACCGCCTCCGCCGATGGGAACCAGGATATAGTCCACCGTGGGAAGCTCCTTGATGATTTCCATGGCAATGGTGCCCTGTCCCGTAGCCACGTCCAGGTCATCGAAAGGATGTACAAAGGTATATCCGAACTCCTCCGCCAGCTTATAGGCGTGATCGCAGGCCTCATCGAACACGTCCCCCTCCAGCACCACGTCGGCGCCGTAGCTCTTGGTTCGGTTCACCTTCATAAGAGGCGTGGTGGTGGGCATGACAACAGTTGCCTTTACGCCGGCCAGCTTGGCTGCGTAGGCCACGCCCTGGGCATGGTTGCCGGCTGATGCAGTAATCAGTCCTTTGGACTTCTCCTCCTCGGTCAGGGTGTGTATCTTATAGTAGGCTCCCCTCACCTTATAGGCGCCCGTGTACTGCATGTTCTCCGGCTTGAAAAATACCTTGTTTCCTGTCTGGGCAGAGAAATACTCACTGTATACCAGTTTTGTCTCTGTGGTCACATCTTTCACAAGCTCGGAGGCCTCTTCAAATCTTTCCAGTGTCAGTTCTTCCATATCTTGGTCCTTCTTTCCCTTACTTTTATCCTATACTATAGCACGTCAATGTATTAAATTCAAGATGGATTCTCCTCCGCCTGCTTCTGCACATGGAACAGGGCATTGACAAAGTCATCTGCATTGAATTTCTGCAAATCGTCTATCTTCTCCCCGATTCCAATATATTTTACAGGAATTCCCAGTTCGGACTGAATGGCCACGGCAATGCCTCCTTTGGCTGTGCCGTCCAGCTTGGTCAGGATAATGCCTGTGATGTCGGCAACCTCCATGAACTGGCGGGCCTGGGCCAGGGCATTCTGTCCCGTGGTGCCGTCTAACACCACCAGAGTCTCTCTGTAGGCATCCGGATACTCCTTGTCAATGATGCGGTTGATTTTCTTAAGCTCTTCCATCAGATTCTTTTTATTGTGAAGCCTTCCGGCCGTATCACAGATAAGCACGTCCGCCTTCCTGGACTTGGCTGCCGCCACTGCGTCGTAGATAACAGCCGCCGGGTCGGATCCCTCCTGCTGCGCAATCAGCTCCACGCCGGCCCTTGATGCCCATTCGGTCAGCTGCTCAATGGCAGCCGCCCGGAAGGTATCTGCAGCCGCCAGTATGACCCTGCGCCCGTCGTCCTTAAGCTGTCCGGCCAGCTTGCCCACAGACGTGGTCTTGCCCACTCCGTTGACGCCGATAACCAGAACCACGGACTTCCTGTGCTCAAATTCGTATGCGTTTTCCCCTAAGTCCATCTGCTCCTTGATGCTGTTGATCAAAAGCTCCTTGCACTCCTCCGGTTCCCGGATATGCTGCTCCTTCACCTTCTTGCGCAAATCCTCCACAATGGACATGGTGGTCTGGATTCCCAAATCTCCCATGATAAGGGTCTCCTCTATCTCCTCATAGAAATCATCGTCAATGGCGGAAAAACCACTGAAAATGGAGTCTATCCCTGACACGATATTGCTGCGGGTCTTGGCCAGGCCCTCTACCAGGCGCCCGAAAAAGCCCTTCCTTCCCTCTGCCATAAATCATTCTCCTTTTTGTGTCTTACATTTAGGTCTTATATACAATAAATATATATATGAATCATCATATCATAACTTTCACTATTTATCCAGTTGCACTATTTATCCAGGTCATCCGCAATGAGGTTCACGCTGACCAGCGTGGATACGCCCTTTTCCTGCATGGTGATGCCGTAGAGGCGGTCCGCTGAGACCATGGTGCCTCTTCTGTGGGTGATGACAATGAACTGGGTATTCCTGGTCAGCTTGTGAAGGTATCCCGCGAAGCGGTCCACATTGGAATCATCCAGGGCCGCCTCAATCTCATCCAGAAGACAGAAGGGGGACGGCTTTAGGTTCTGGATGGCAAACAGCAGGGAAATGGCTGTAAGGGCCTTTTCACCGCCTGAGAGCTGCATCATATTCTGCAGCTTCTTACCGGGGGGCTGGGCAATGATCTGTATGCCTGCCTCCAGGATATCCTCGTCCTCCATCAGTTCCAGTGTGCCCCGTCCGCCTCCGAACAATTCCTTAAAGACCTTGTCGAATTCAGCCCGGATTTCACCGAACTTTTCTTCAAACTGGCGCCGCATCCCGGTATCCAGTTCCTCGATGATTTTCTCCAGCTCGGCCTGGGCAGTGACCAGGTCCTCATGCTGGGTGCGCATAAACTCGTAGCGCTCCGATACCTCTTTGTAATCCTCGATGGCGTTGACATTGATGTTGCCCAGTCCCTTTATCCTGGATTTCAATTCGTCTATGAGCTTCTTTACCTCAGGGACGGACTGGTATTCCTCTCTCTTAAGCTCCAGGGCCGTGGAATAAGTCATCTCATATTCAGACCACATATAGGCAGTGGACGCCTCCAGTTTTTCCTCCAGCTTTTCCCTCTGGGCCTGGATGCGGAACATATCCTTGTCCAGCTCTGCCAGGCGGGCGGTCAGTTCCTCCCGCTTTGCCAGAAACGCCTTCTGCCTGGAGGACATCTCCTCCTTCTCGGACTCATGGCCAGCCATCACCTGTTCCAGCTCCTTCATATGCACCATGGCATTCTGAATCAGTTCTCCCAGATGGGCAATCTCCCGGCGTTTGCCCTCAATCACCTGTTCGGAATTTCCCGTGCCTTCGGCCAGTGAGTCAAACTCCTCCGTAAGCTTCTCTATTTCTCCGGACACACGGTCTGCGTTTTCGCGGATAAAGTCCTGTTTCTGGCGCAGGTTGGCTGCCTCCATCTGAAGGGCCGACAGGGCCGCAGCGCAGGTCTCCCGCTCTTTTCTGGAGGTCTCCAGAAGAACCGTCTTGTCCTCGATCTCCTGGTTGGCCTGGGTGCTCACCTGCTCCAGCTCCCTGGAGTCCTGGGTGAGGGCTGTGCGGCTCTCATTGATTTCCTTTACCTGCTCTTCCAGCTGGCCGTGCTCGCGCACCAGGTCCGTGGATGACTCCGCTATCTCCGCTTTCTTGTCCTCCAGCTGGGATATGTTCATGCGGATGGTATTCTCCCGGATGGCCATGGACTGCATGTCGGCGCGCAGCTTCTCCAGTTCTCCCTTTTTCTCCTGGGCCATGGATTCTTCCAGGTTAAGCTCCTTTTGAATCTTCTCCACCTGGACCAGGGCCTTGCTGCAGGTATTCTCTAACTCCTCAATCTCCCTGCGCCGCCCCAGCAGGTTGCTGGAATTCTTAAAGGCGCCGCCCGTCATGGAACCGCCGGCGCTTAAGAGCTCGCCCTCCAGGGTGACGATGCGGAGACTGTATTTATACTTTCTGGCCAGTGCAATGGCATTGTCGATGGTATCTGCCACCACCACCCGGCCTAACAGATACCTGGCCAGGCCTTCATACCGTGAATCCACCTGGACCAGATCGCTGGCCAGCCCCAGAACCCCTTTCTCCTTCAGGGCGGCCGGCTGGGAAAATGTCTGTTTGCCGTTAATGCTGGTTAACGGCAGGAAGGTTGCCCTGCCGTATTTATTCTTCTTCAGATATTCAATCAGCTGTTTGGCCGTTGCCTCTGAATCCGTCACAATGTTCTGGATGCTTCCGCCCAGGGCTGTCTCGATGGCCGTCTCATACTTCTGGCTGGTGGTGATGATATCCGCCACCACCCCATGTATGCCGTGTACCCGATCGCGCACCTCCATGACCCTGCGGATGCTGTTGCCGTAGCCGTCATAGCGTTCCGCCAGGTTTTTAAGAGATTCCAGCTTGGTGTAGGCCATATGGTATTCCTGCTGGGTATCGTTTAAATTCCGGTTCAGGCGGTGGGATTCCTGCTCAGCCTTAAGAAGGGCGTCCTCGGCTTCCTGAGCCGCGAACTGTTTTTTCTCCAGCTCCTCATTCAGCTGGTCCAACAAAGCCCGTTCCCTGCCGATAAGCTCGTCCTGCACCGACTCGTCGCTCTTGAATCTGAGAAGCTTTTGGGATACCTCGCTGCGCCGTAAATTCACCTGCTCCAGCATAGTCTCATACCGCTGCTGTCTGGCAGTCAGGGAGGCTCTCTCGTTGAGGGCCTGAATGATACTTGCCTTTGCCCCTTCAATGGCTTCCTCCAGCCGGCGGATGGACTCGTCCTGGTCCCCAAGACGGGCTCCGGCTTCCTCCTGGCGCTTTACAGCATCCCTCACCTGGTCGCCCATGGCCTTTCGTTCTTCTCTATAGGAGGCCAGCTGCTGATTCTTGGCAGCCAGCTCCTCCTTGATCACGTCCCGCCTGTGCTCCAGATGCTCCTGGTTCATCTCCTCCGTATGTATCTGTTCCTTCAGAACATTAATCTGGCCTTCCAGATTCCCCTTCAGCACAGTGCCCTGGCTCAGCTCATCCCGGTCAGCTGCCATGCGGCGCTCCAGGTCCGCCAGAGTCTGCTCCAGCTCCTCGTATCCGGCCTTCAGGCGCTCAGACTCCCTGCCCGTGTCCTCCATATCGCCGGAGAGAACCTGATGGCGCTTCTCCACTTCCTCCAGCTGCGTGCCTGTTCCCTCTGTCTCCATGAGGAAGAGGTTGGCATCGCAAATCTTAAGGCTGTCCTTTAACTGAAGATACTCCCTGGCTGCCCTGGACTGACGTTCCAGGGGACCTACCTGCTTCTCCAGCTCAGAGAGGATATCGCTTACACGGACCAGGTTGGCCTGCTCGTCCTCCAGCTTCTTCTGGGCAATGGCCTTGCGGCGCTTAAATTTAACGATACCGGCAGCTTCATCAAAAAGCTCCCGGCGTTCTTCCGGCTTGCCGCTTAATATTCTGTCAATCTGTCCCTGTCCGATGATGGAGTATCCCTCTTTGCCGATACCCGTATCATAAAACAGCTCGTTGATATCCTTAAGTCTGCAGGCGCTGCCGTTTATCATATATTCGCTCTCACCGGAACGGTAGAGTCGGCGGGATACCGTCACCTGGTCATAGTCAATGGCCAGCTGATGATCGCTGTTGTCCAGGGTAATGGCCACGTAGGCAAACCCCTGGGGCTTTCTCATCTCGGTTCCCGCAAAGATGACGTCCTGCATGCTGGCGCCGCGCAGCTGCTTGATGCGCTGTTCGCCCAGCACCCAGCGCACGGCGTCAGCCACATTGCTCTTTCCGCTGCCGTTGGGGCCCACGATGCCGGTGATGCCGTTATGGAATTCAAATACCAGCTTATTGGCAAAAGATTTAAACCCCTGAATCTCAATACTTTTTAAATACATAGTCCACCTGCTTATTCTTCTGCTGCGGCTTCCTGTGCCTTAAGCTTCAGTATGCCGTTATAGGCAGCCACCTGCTCGGCTGCCTTCTTGGTACGTCCCGCGCCGCGGCCCACCTCCTCATCCCCGATTTTGGCGCAGACCTCAAAGGATTTATTGTGATCCGGCCCTTCCTCACGGATGATCTCATAGGACAGGGGCGCCTCCTGGCGGCTCTGCACCATCTCCTGTAAGATAGTCTTGCTATCATAAAAGAGCTGCTTGTGTTCAATGTCGTTTAAGATAAAACGATGAATGAACTCTTTTGCATTAGCAAAACCACCGTCCAGATAAATCGCGCCAATCAGGGCCTCCATGGCGTCTGACACCACGGAATTGCGGTTCCTGCCGCCGGTGGCGTCCTCACCCTTGCCCAGATACAGGTATTGGCCCAGCTCAATGTCCCCTGCGCAGTAAGCCAGGGTGGGTTCGCACACAATGCTGGCCCTGATTTTCGTCAAATCTCCCTCAGGCAGCGTTTCATACTTGCGGTAGAGGAATTCACTGGTCACGATTTCCAGGACAGCATCCCCCAGAAACTCCAGGCGCTCATTGCATCTGCTGTGGTCCAGACGGTGTTCGTTGGCATAGGAGCTGTGGGTCAGGGCCTGAGTAAACAGGTTCTTGTTCTTAAACTCGTATGCAATCCTCTCTTCCAGTTCTTTTAAATGACTGTTCATAATGATCCTTCCTTCTTCAAATACACTTTGGGACAGGCCTTTAAAACAAGCCTCCCAAACGCACAAAAAGGGCTGTGCTTACAGCCCCTGTGCCTGTCCGTTAGTTTAAAGCGTTCTTAATCTGCTCTACTGCATCGCCTACTGTTACAATCTGTTCTGCAGCCTCATTTGGAATCTCTATGTCGAATTCCTCTTCAATTCCCATGATAATCTGGAAAATGTCCAGTGAATCCGCACCCAGGTCATCTACGAATGTAGCTGCCATTGTCACTTCCTCCGGTTCAATGTTCAACACTTCTGCGATAATACCCTGTAATTTCTCAAATTCCATCTCTTAGCTCCTCTTTCTTAAATCTTGATTTTTACTTCGTCCTTCGGACTTATTCTTCGTTCTGAACGTTCAGGCACTGTTGGATTTTACCATTGATATCCTGTTCCTTAAACGTCACACATTGAATAATGGAATTACGCACCTCCGTGCGCTTTGAATTGCCGTGGGTCTTGACCACAAGGCCTTTCAGACCCAGCAGGGGTGCTCCGCCGTACTGGCTGCCGTCAAAGGATTTAAGCGTTTCCTTGAGGGCCGGCTTCACCAAAAGGGCGCCAATCTTGCTGCGCAGGGTGGACATCATACCGCCCTTCACCATACTGATCAAGGTGGCCCCAACCCCCTCATACAGCTTCAGGATTACATTGCCCACAAATGCCTCACAGACAATGACATCCGCTCCGCCATGGGGAATTTCCCTGGCTTCAATGCTTCCGGTGAAGTTGATCCCCTTACATTCCTTTAACAGGGGAAATGTCTCCTTCACCAGCGCATTGCCTTTTTCTTCCTCCGCACCGATATTGACAATGGCCACCCGCGGGTTCTTTATTCCCATCACATGCTCCATATAGATGGAACCCATCTGGGCAAACTGCACCAGATGGGACGCTCTGGCATCCACATTGGCTCCACAGTCAATCAAAAGTGATACGCCCTTCTCCGTAGGAATAAGCGGTGCCAGCGGGGGACGTTCCACACCTTTGCTGCGCCCCACTATCACCTGTCCGCCTACCAGGATTGCCCCGGAACTTCCGGCGGATACAAAGGCGTCGGCCTCCCCCTGTTTTACAAGGTTTAAGCCTACCACGATGGAAGAGTCTTTCTTCTTACGGATAGCGTTTACCGGCGGCTCCTCAGTGGCAATGACTTCTGTGGCGTTCACAACCTGAATCCGGTCCTTGTCGTAGGTGTGCTTTGACAGTTCTGAAACAACTGCCTGCTCCTGCCCCACAAGAAGCACCTGAATGCCAGGTTTTGCGTTCACAGCCTCCACTGCTCCGGCTACCATCTCGCCCGGCGCATAATCCCCGCCCATGGCGTCTACCGCTACTTTAATCATAATGACTCTCCTTTCGGTCCTGCATACAACTTATAATATACTAGATATCATTCTATAAATCAATATATTTTTTCAATGGTTTTGGGGGAATTAAGAACCCATGTTCCTGTCCGCTGCAGACGTACAAACGTTAAAAATATGCATACTTCTGCAACTTTGCAAAGTCGTTAGACAATCGGTTCATAACATGGTAAAATAAGTTCTATAGACCTTGTGGGGGCATATTATGAAGCAATGCCCCTCCCACTCCATTTAGCAGGTGAATAACATGACAAATGATAAAACAGATATTCTGGGACAATTCGGATTTGAACTGGATGCGGCTCTTTTTTACGATGCCATCGTAAAGAGTACGGACGATTATGTCTATATTGTCAATATGAAAACCGACACATCCCTGATATCGGAAAACATGGTCAGGGACTTCGAGCTTCCGGGCAGAATCGTGCCCGGACTGGTACCTCTCTGGGGCAGTCTGATTCACGAACGTGACAGGGCTCGATATGATGAATCCATCGAACAAATGTTAAGCGGCCTGACGGATGTACACGATGTGGAGTATCAGGTCCGAAACAGAAAGAATGAGTACGTCTGGGTCGTATGCCGCGGCGTCCTCCAGAGGGACCAGCAGGGCAGTCCCGCCATGTTTGCGGGCATTGTGACCAATTTAAGCCACAGGGGTAAGGTGGACTATGTCACCGGTCTGTTTATGCAGCAGGAATGCGAACGCGTGGTGGAGGAATGCCTGTCCGAAGGCCAGAGTGGTGGAATTCTGCTCCTGGGCCTGGATGATTTCTCCGGCATCAACAATTTGAAAGGACACATATACGGCGATTCCGTCCTGCGCCAGTTTGCCCAGAACGTCCAGAGGCTCCTGCCAGATTACGCCAGCATATACCGCCATGACGGGGACCAGTTTGTCATTGTGTGCCAGAATACGTCCTACGGCGAGATAGCCCTGCTCTATGAAGTCATAAACAGCTACAGCGACTGCCGCCATGAGGTGGACGGAATCCAGTACTATTGTACGGTTTCCGGCGGAATCGCCGTATTCTGCCAGGACGGTTCCAGCTATACGGAGCTTTTGACCTGTGCATCCGGTGCCCTGGAAACCTCCAAGCATAAGGGCAAGAACAAGTGCACCCTCTATGACGAGGAGCTGATTCACACCAGACTGCGCTCCCTGGAAATCATGGACCGTTTAAGAAGCAGCGTCATGAACCATATGGAGGGATTCTCTGTGGTCTACCAGCCCATTGTGCGTTCCAGCGACACAAAGATTGCCGAGGCCGAGGCGCTGCTGCGCTGGTCCTGTAAGGACATGGGCAGTGTATCTCCCCTTGAATTCATCCCTTTGCTGGAATCCAGCGGCCTCATTATCCCAGTGGGAAAGTGGGTGCTGGAGCAGTCTGTCCGCCAATGCTGCAAATGGCTTGCCTGTGTACCGGATTTTGTGATGAACGTCAACTGCTCCTACCTACAGATGCTGGATGAGGACTTTGTACAATCCGTCAAAGAAATCATTAACCGTTACAGACTGGACCCCAGCCATATTGTGCTGGAGCTGACGGAGAGCCGCTTTGTCACGGACCAGGACCGCTTAAACGATACATTTATGCGTCTGCGCAGCCTTAACATACGGCTGGCCATGGATGATTTCGGCACAGGCTACTCGTCCCTGAGCTGTCTGTCCTGTACGCCGGCCGACATTGTAAAGATTGACCGTGAATTCATCAGGGGAATCTGCGACCAGTCCCACTCCTTCAACCGTTCCTTCATCGGGTCTGTGATAAATCTCTGCCATAGCGTGGGAATATCCGTATGTGCAGAGGGCGTGGAGGAAAAAGACGAGCTGGAAACCGTCCTCAGATTGAAAGCTGATTCCGTACAGGGATTTTATTTTTCAAAGCCGGTTACACCTGATGAATTTGAAAAACAGCATATAAAGCATCCTGATATAGGGTAAGCCTGTTTTATATTCTCTCAAATTCCGCTATCTCCAGAGGCCTGCTGTAATAGTAGCCCTGAATGGCGGTACATCCGAAGGAAGTCAGCAGTTCCAGCTGTTCCTGGTTTTCCACCCCTTCTGCCACACATTCCACCTGCAGGCTGTGGCACATATCAATAATGCATTTTACCACAGTCTGATTGGTCTGGTTTTCCACCAGGTCATCCATCAGGGATTTATCCAGCTTTACCTCGTCAAACTGCATGATGGAAAGAATGGACATATTGGCATAGTTGGCCCCGAAATCATCCAGGGAGATACGAAATCCAGCTTCCCGAAGTTTTGAACCAATGGATTCAATCACCTTGCGCTCAATGTCCCCTATGCTTTCTGTTATCTCAATCATGACCAGGCGGGCGGGGATATGGTATCTTTTCTGCATATCTGTCAGCACCCGGAACAGGTCCCTTTCAAGCAGCGTAATCCGCGAAAAATTGACCGAAACAGGAATAAGCTCCCTGCCTCGCTCCTTCCAGTCTGAAAGCAGTTTAAATACCTGCTCCAGCATATAGAAATCCAGATACCGTATAAGCTTTGTCTTCTCCAGAAGGGGCACGAAATTCAGCGGCTGTGTGGATTCGGTACCGGCTGCCCGATAACGCACCAGGGCCTCGGCGGAACACACCTTACCGGTCAGGGGATTATACTTTGGCTGGAGACAGAGACGGTAACAGCCCTCTTCCATGTCCTGTAGCAGACGATTCAGGTATTCCGGCGAATAGTGCTTGCGTTCCTGGCTGCTGTCCTTATAATAAATCTGTTTGTTCACAAGCATCAGTTCTTCCGCATGGCGCATCAGCCGGTCAAAATCCGCCAGGTGTTCTTCCCAGGTACACCCCAGTGAGACACCGTTTGGGGTGCGGCTGTCTAACATCCATTCCATTTTCCCGACCCGCTCCATGAATTCCTCATATGCTGATTCCAGGCTGACAATAATAAACTCATCCCCGCTGAGCCGGAATATGCTGGCCCCTGCAAAAGAGGAGGCCATGACGGATGCCGCCTCTTTGATGGTCATATCTCCCCGGCTTTGCCCATAATCACGGTTTAACTGCTTTAAGTCATTGATATCCCCGGCCACAATTCCGCAGGATACCGCCTTGCCGCTTCTCATCAAATCATTGCGGAAATGCACAAAGCTTTCTCTGTTCAGCAGGCCGCTGAGGCTGTCATGGGCAGCTTCATACTCCAGGCGCTCATAGAGGCGTCTCTTTTTTATCTCATTCGCAATATTATAGGCAATGGAATCCAGCAGCTTAATGGTGTCCTGGTTGATGTTGGGATTGTCGATTCCAATATATCCGCTGAAGGCGGATTCGTCTTCAAACGGCACAGCAAAGAGGCTGTCCGTGTTTCTGGCGGTCAGGTAACGGTACTCGCTGGGGTATGAATCCCTAAGTTCCCCGGTTCTGGAGATAATCAGGTGCTGCTTTTTGTTAAAGGTCTCAAACAAATAGGGAATCCCATCCAGGGGCACCTGCTGCAAGGCTGCCTTTTGGGAAGGAATTCCAGCCCGGCACCATTCATAGGTATTACGGGCAAATCCCTGTACACGGTCAATTTCTATGATATAGGCCCGCTCTCCGCCGTAAAAATCAGCTATCATTTCCAGCGTACGGTTAATGGCATCATCCAGGTAGTCCGCAGTATTCAGGACCCGCAGCGTTTCCAGCATAACGGTTTCCATATGGTATTTGGATGTATGGCTGCCGCGCTCCTTCACGCGGTCTCCCACATCCACTGCGATTTCCATGCGGGCAGGCCTTCCCTCCCATTCCACCAGCTTATCCTTTACAATGAAGTTCTTATTTAAGTGGGGATTCTCATATTCCCACACGTAGAAGCCGTCCTTGCTCAGTTTGGCATTGGTGCAGAAGGGACATGGGGTATCCCTGCCCTGAAGTACACGATGGCATTTGCTGTTTCGCACGTCCTCCTGCTTAAGACCTGTCAGCGACCTGCCAGCCCGGTTAAGATAAAGAAGGCTGTAGTCCCGGATATCGCTGACATAGATGATTTCCTCCAGTTCATCTAAAAGCGGTGTTTCATATAAGATCATATCCTGCTCCATGATTGTCTCCCTTTTTACTGTACCGTGTGATGTTCCTGTTCCGTGTCCGGCCGGGAAGTCCTTCCCGCTTCATCTTCTATCCGGAAATTATTTTTACCGCTGTTTTTAACTTCATAGAGCAGGGTATCCGCCCTCTGATAAAGCGTGGTATAGTCGTCCTCCCTGCGGCTTATAGATATACCGATGCTGACAGTCGCAGCAGGGTATCCGGACGCCCTGCATTTAGCCTGCAGTGAATCAAACAGTGCATTGCAGCATTTTGCCAGATGGTTTTCCCCTGTATAGGGTACACAGACGATAAATTCATCTCCGCCCATACGGGCAGTGACAGCCTCCCCGCAAAAAGATTCCCTTAGCGCTTTTGCTGTATGAATCAGCACCTGGTCCCCCGTATAATGGCCGTAACGGTCATTGATTTCCTTAAAGCCGTCTAAGTCTATGACAGCCAGAGCAAGGGCGCCGGTATGCAGGTTTATCATCCGGGTGATCTCCATTTTTGCTGCCGCTATATTGTAAATCCCCGTCAGAGCGTCCCGTTTGCTCCGCTGCTCCAGTCTCTCCCTTTCCAGCTTGTCGCCATGGATATTCTGTAAGCGTCCGATGGCAGAATCAGCCTGATTCCCGTCGAAAATCACTTTTATGACTGCACGGTGCCACTTGGTGTCCCCATTCGGCAGCACCATCAGAATCTCTGTATCCACATCCTGTCTCTGCTCCAGCAGATAATACAGAGATGGGAGACCCTCCTCCTGTCCGCTGCTTCCCTGATACCGCGAATACTGCCCGATGCTTTTATCCGTGCCGAAGATTTCAACGCCCTCCCTTGATAGGGTCAGCACATCACTGCCATAGTCATACGTAAAGGTCACTTCCTTCAATATGTCTGAGAGATAGCGGTAACGGGTATTTTCCAGTTCAATCTGCCGCTTCATCCTCATCTGGCTTCTGTAATGGGCATAAATCAGGGCCAGCAGGCCGGAAGCAGCCAACAGGGTAAACAAAATGAAGGGAACGGAATTATCCCTGATAAAGGTCCTGAGAGTCACTTCCTGTTTCTGCTGCGCATTGTTGTAGATGTATTTTTCCAGTTCACCCGTCTCTATGGAACGGATTCCTTTATTCAGGATAGCCAGTATCTGTTTATCATCCTTTCTCAAAATACCTATGCTGTATTTCACACTGTCACTGCCGGCCTGGGGATAGATAGCCACATGCTCGTACTGGTTGCGGCTCAGATAATAAGAGGCAGTGTAACTGTTGCTGTATGTATAATCGCACTCTCCCCTTTCAACTGCGTTAAGACTTTCCTCCAGAGAATCATAGAACCGCACATCCGTCCGGTCATCGTCGCTTTTGCGCATGCCCATATACACAGCCTGTACCCTGCCCTTCAGGTTTGTCATATCAAACCCGTCGCGGGCCACCAGCACACTCTCTGTCTCCAGATATGGATTGCTTAAAAGAACATTTCTCCGTTGGACTGCATCATAATCATACAGGATAGACAGAATCACATCGGCTCTGCCTTCATTTAACGCCTGTTCAAATTCACTGTAATCATCCGCGTAAACATACTCCAGCGTCCATCCGGCCTTTTGGGCTATACTGCTGAGCAGGTCTCTGGCTACGCCCTGCACCTGTCCTTTTCCATCGTAGTACTGGATGGGGCCAAACCCGTCATGGACCAGTACCTTAAGTACCGGATGTTCCTGTATGTATTCCCGCTCCTTGCTGTTGAGGTGCATCTGGCTTCCGGACCGGGAAAAATACTTATTATACAAGTTCATTTGAAGGGTGGGATTATTCTCACTGATATAGGAGATTGCCCGGTTCAGTTCATTGATTATTTTGGTATTACCCTTGGTGGTGGCAAAATAAAAGGGAGTAGGCGAAAATTTAGCAACAGGACGGAATCCCTGGGACAGGGATACATCAACGGACAGCAATGCGTCCGCCTTACCGGAATAAACCCTCTCCTCCTGCTCCCCATCCCTCTCGCACCAAACGATCTCATACTGGATGCCATTGAGCTTCGCGTACTGGTAAAACTTTTCGTTATGGTAATCTGCCTGTTTCAAAAGCGCTATGCGCAGTCCCTTGAAATCAGAAAGATTATATTCATCAATGCGGTCATCATCATCCCGGACCGCAATCACACTGTACGCGTTGCCGTAGTTTTCACTGGGAAAATCAAAAACAGAGGAAGTCTGCTTGTTGTTATTCATGGCTCCAACAAGATCCAGTTCCCCCCGTTCCAGCATATCCATCATTTGAATCAACTGTTCATCCATGGATCCTTGGGGTTCCACAAACTCATAGGTCCATCCTGTGTACTGTCCAATCTCTTTCAGATAATCATAGGTATAACCCGCATAATTGCCATTTTCATCCTTCATGGTCAGACCCGACTGCACGGGAAATCCCACCCGAATCACAGACTCTGCTTCTGCTCCATAGGAAACAAAACTGTATGGCAGTATCAGGCAGTATATTGCAGACAAAACCATCCTATATTTTTTAATCAATTGGTTCATGGATTCTCTCCCGGTCGTTTATATCTATTATTCATGTACATAATATCCCATCCATTATATAACAGCTTGCCGCATATAACAATGTAAATCACTCCCCATGCTGTTAAGACAGAGAGGGGGATTCCCCCTTATGGAAAAATCCCCTTTTTGTTTACCTTGGCAAGCCGGTTCCGCCGCAATGTTTCCAGCCAATGTATTTCCAGCAGTTCTTCTGCTTTATTATCCCTTGCTTCCGTTCTTTCTTTGCGGTCCAGTCCTCATTCCCCAAAAAACAGAAGAAATAGGATAATCATGCTATATAAACATATTGTAACCCTAATATCTTAAAACTTCAATGTCAAATTATTTATGTTTCCAGCAATGTTCCGGCAAATGCGCCTGCATCAAGATTCGCATTGTGAACCGGACGTCAGCGTGGTAAAATATACTCAGATAAAACCGTGATACTTTCAAATTATCCAGGAGGGATTTTTATGAATTATGAAGGACAAATCTGCCGCGGTCCCATGGAGCGTTCGTCCTATATGCTTCCGGTTGCTGTTGGCTGTTCTTACAACCGGTGTAAATTCTGCACCCTGTTCCGGCATCTGAAATACAGGGAACTTCCCATGGAGCAAATTGAGGCAGAACTGGAAAGAGTCCGCAGCCTGGGCGGCAATCCAAAGCATGTCTTTCTTGGGGACGGCAATGCCTTTGGCCTGGGTATAAAACGTCTGCTGGAAATAACAGACCTGATTCACCGTTATTTTCCGGACTGCCAAGCCATCAATATGGATGGGACCATCACCAATATTCAGGCCAAGTCCCAGGAAGAGCTGCGGGCCCTTCGGGAGGCAGGTATACGTCATCTGTATCTGGGCATTGAAAGCGGTCTGGACGATGTCCTGCGTTATATGGGAAAGGACCATAATCTGGACCAGGCATACCGTCAAATCGACCGCATCCAAAGTGCAGGGTTTATATTCGATGCCCATATCATGACCGGAATCGCGGGACATGGAAGGGGACTCGAGAACGGAACTGCCACCGCAGAATTCTTTAACCGCACCCAGCCGCAGCGCATTATAAATTTCTCTCTGTTCCTGTTTCACAGCGCCCCGCTGTATCAGGAAGCGCAGGCCAAAATCTTCATCCCTGCCACTGAGCTGGAGAACCTGCAGGAGGAACGGCTGCTTCTGGAGCTTCTGAATACGGATGGGCCTTTGACTTACGACGGGTTTCATGACCGTATTGAATTCAGAGTGCGCGGTACCTTGCCTGATGACAAGATGAAAATGTTAGACAGGCTGGATCTGGCCATCGAAGGGTACAGGGAGCATGAGCCTGTCATTGCAGCCGCAGATGATTCGCCCGGAGCATATTCCATTTAAAAACACTAAAACAATCTTGCCTTCATATAATATCGTAACTGAAACCCTTGTCCTGACCCATGGATTCCAAGCAACCGTTTTTTCAGGAATATGGAAGCGTATTATTGATTGGATTCTAAATCGGACAAACCATGTTCAGTCTGTAATAAATATGAGGGAGTGAATTTAAATGAGATATGATTATGCGAACGGTATGAACCGAGGTGAATACTCATATGATGAGTCGAATGAATATTCCGGATATGATAACAGGTACGCAGAGCCCATGGGCATAAAGCCCAATTCCTTTTACCACAGATGCTGCCAAGGTCCAACCGGTCCCGCTGGTCCGCCTGGTTGTCCGGGTCTGCCCGGTCCCATAGGGCCCCGGGGCTGCCCAGGCCCTCAGGGCATCACCGGACCAACCGGGGCAATGGGGCCTCAGGGCTATGTAGGCCCCACCGGCCCTATGGGTCCAACCGGTCCTGCTGGTCAGGCTGGCGCAGTTGGGCCTACGGGCCCAGCCGGTTCCACCGGCCCTATGGGTCCCGCCGGAACTACGGGAGTGACCGGAGCCACCGGCCCTACAGGTCCTGCTGGTAATGAGAATTCTGTCAGCTGCCGCTGTAAGGAGCAAATGAGGAATATAATCCAGCAAATTATTGCTTTATATCCAAATAATAATTTATTGGTGACTTTGAGTAGCGGTGATGCATCTTTTGGACGCCCTGGTTCTTTGATATTAGGGCCGGATGGACGTACCGGAGTATTTGAAGTGATAAATCCTCAAAATCAAATGCAGTATTTATCTATATGCAGCATAGATACGATTCAAATAGACAATGCAACGTATAATGATACAATTGTTTATTTGCCAGAGCCGTTTCCCGCTCCCACAGACTGCTGCGCTGATTGCCAAGCAGCCATTCGTTCTCTTTTGCCTGTGGGAACAGCTGGGGTTAATATAATAACCAGCAGCCAAACTCCATCCGTGGGAACCGTTATTAGAAATGAATATGGCATGTTAGTACTTTCCAATGAAGCCAGAACCAATATAACCTTTGTCTCATCCTGCAGCATTGATCTGTTTTTGATTAATACCTGAGACAGTTAGGAACAGGTGTACACCCGCTTTTTCCAATGCGGTAAAACAGCCTCCCTGAAACGTGTATAACACTTGACAGCATACCCATGAGTGGCTATAATGACTATAATATGAAGAGGAAAGGGTGAGTGCAATGTTATTCGGTAAGTTCTGCATTGATTATAGCTCCGGACAATTTGATATTTTAAAACATTGTACGGAGCCTGAAAATACGAAAACAATAGCCGGCAGCTATTAGATTCCAAATTACTGGTTTTGGAGTTTTGTTTTCGTATTTTCCAATAAACAGCAGTTTGTTTTTTTGCGGCGGTGGACAGTGTTTTGTCTGCCGCCTTTTTTGATTGCTGGTGATAAATCTGTCTCTCTGAGAGCAGAGGGCGTGCAGGCTTTTGTACGCCCTCTGCTTTTATATCTGGAAAGGAACGATAAAGAATGAACGATAAACAAGACTTAACAACTGGAACTATTTCCAAAAAGTTAATTGCCTATGCTCTCCCGCTGCTGGCCGCAAATCTGCTCCAGTCATTTTACAGCCTTATGGATATGCTGGTCGTTGGCAGAATCGTGGGAGAAACCGGGCTTGCCGCAATCAGCAACGCCTCTATGCTCAGTTTTATTATCAACTCTGTGTGTATCGGCATTACAATGGGCGGTACGGTATTAGCCGCCCAGTATAAAGGGGCAAAGGATGAACACGGCCAGATTGAGATAATCGGAACCTTATTCACAGTTGCTTTTATTGCGGCAGTCCTTGTCACCGCAGCCGGTCTGGCCGCCTACAGGCCGCTTTTCCGGTTGCTGCATGTACCTGCGCCTGCAATGGAGGACGCCTGCGGATATATGAAAATCATCTGTTATGGAACCATATTTGTATTTGGCTATAACGCAGTCTGCTCCATCATGAAGGGATTGGGAGATTCCAAAAGCCCGCTTTATTTTGTGGCGGTTGCAACAGTGATCAATCTTGTTTTGGATCTTCTTCTGGTAGGTCCTTTTGGCATGGGCACCGAAGGCGCCGCCTGCGCAACCATTTTTTCACAGGGGATTTCCTTTGTAATCTCCGTGTTCCATTTGAAGCGGAAAGATTCTGTTTTCGACTTTCGGCTATCTCACTTTTCTATAAAAACCGACGAGCTGGCGGCCATCCTGAAAGTCGGTCTTCCCACAGCGGTACAAATGGCTTCCGTCAATCTTTCCTATCTCCTGATTACGGGAATGCTCAATCAATTTGGCGTATCTGTGGCTGCTGCATCTGGTGTGGGATTAAAAATCAATACGTTTGCCGGTATGCCCTGCTGGGCAATCGGTCAGGCGGTGACAGCCATGGCAGGCCAGAATATGGGCGCTGGCAATATAAAACGCGTGCAAAAAACAACCAGTACAGGGCTTTGCCTAAATCTTCTTATTACACTTATTATGGTTTTACTGGTACAGATTTTTGGAAAGCAGCTCATTCTCCTGTTTACCCCGGCAAGCCCGGAAGTACTTGAGGAAGGAATCCTGTATTTAAGAATATGCTGCAGTGTAAACAGCCTGGTATACGCGGTCATGTATACCTTTGATTCCTTTGCCATCGGTATCGGATCTGCAAATATTGCCATGTTCAACGCACTGTTGGATGCGGGCATTGTCAGGCTTCCGGTAAGCTGGCTGCTGGCATTCCCCCTCGGTCTTGGTTATCCGGGCATATATATCGGTCAGGCCCTCTCTCCGTTTCTTCCTGCTGCCGCCGGATTACTCTATTTTAAGAGTAAAGGATGGAAGAATAAAAGAATCCTTTAAAGAGAACACAGCTATACAAATTATACAAAAAAGCAAGGAGGCTGATACAGTCATGAAAGGAACAAACATGAATCTCTCCTTTGGATTGGAAGTCATCTATGAAGATGCGGATTTTCATATAGACGCTCACGACAAAGCGGGCATTGTGGGAGTAAACGGCGCAGGAAAAACAACCCTGTTCCATGTTTTGATGCATGAACAGGAATTAGACAGCGGCACCGTATCCACCGGCCATTTACGAATCGGATATCTTCCGCAGGAAATCATCCTTGAGAACGAATCCTGCACCGTGCTTGAATACCTGCAGAGCGGACGGCCGATTCAAAAACTGGAAAACGAACTGAACCAGATTTACCAACAGTTGGAAAGCGCCGATTCATCGGAGCACGCCCAACTGTTTAAGCAGATGGAGAAGCTTCAGTCCCGCTTGGAATCGTTAGATTATTACGAGGCAGACAGCATTCTTCTTCATATCATTGACCGTATGCAAATTGATATTGACTTACTGGGCATGCCCCTTGGCAATCTGTCCGGCGGGCAGAAATCGCAGATAGCCTTTGCCCGTGTTCTGTATGCAAAATCCGACATTCTGCTTTTAGATGAACCGACAAATCATTTAGATGCGGCAGCCAAAGAATTCGTAACCGGATTTCTGAAAAATTACAAAGGCACGGTGCTGATTATCAGCCATGATATCAGCTTTCTAAACCAGATTATCAATAAAATCCTGTTTATTAACAAAGCCACACACAAAATTTCCGTCTATGACGGCAGCTATGATACCTACAAACAGAAGTATGCACAGGAACAGCGTTTGCGGGAACAGGCCATTGTGCAGGAGGAAAAGGAGATCCTGGAACTGGAGGAATTTGTCCGCAGGGCAAACCAGGCAAGCCGGACCAACCATGCGCTCAAGCGTATGGGACAGGAACGCGCCCTTCGCCTGGAGAAAAAGCGAAGGGCGAAGCAGACCCGCGACCGGATCTACAAACGTATAAAAATGGACATCCACCCCTTGCGTGAGTGTGCCGCTATTTTGCTGGAAGCAGAACACCTGTCCTTTCACTATCCAAACCAGCCGCCCCTATACCGCGATTTATCCTTTCAAATAAATGGAAAAGAACGGTTTTTAGTTGTTGGGGAAAATGGTGTCGGAAAGTCTACGCTGCTTAAACTGATCATGGGAATCCTTTCTCCCGATGCGGGAAATATCCATTTTCATCCCAAAACCGATGTGGCTTACTATGCCCAGGAGCTGGAACAGCTTGATCTGCAGAAAACAGTACTGGAAAATGCCTGGACGGATGGATATTCGGTAAAGCAGCTTCGCTCTGTTTTAAGCAATTTTCTCTTTTATGCAGACGATATCCATAAAAAAGCAGAGGTCCTGTCCCCCGGTGAAAAGGCCCGCATTGCGCTTTGCAAGGTTCTGCTTCAACGGGCGAACTTCTTAGTACTCGATGAGCCTACAAACCACCTGGATCCTGAAACGCAGAGCATCATCGGAGGCAACTTCCATCTTTTTGAGGGCACGATTATGGCTGTCAGCCATAACCCCTGGTTTGTAGAGCAGCTCGGCATTAACCGGGTACTGATCCTGCCATCCGGCAGAATCGTGGATTACTCCCGGGAATTGTTAGAATACTATTATGGATTAAATTCAGAGGAGGAGTTATAAAATGGCAGATACAAAAAAATTATATCCCAGAACCGGGGATAAACAGACTGTGTATTTAAAAAACGTAATTACAGATCCGGCTATTACTGTTGGAGATTATACGATGTACAATGATTTTGTCAATGACCCGGTTGGATTTGAGAAAAACAATGTTTTATACCATTATCCCATAAACCGCGACCGCCTGATCATAGGAAAATTTTGTTCCATAGCCTGCGGCGCAAAGTTTCTCTTCAACAGCGCAAACCACACCCTCTCTTCTCTCTCAACCTACCCCTTTCCCCTTTTCTTTGAGGAATGGGGACTGGAAAAGAGGAATGTGGCCGAATCCTGGGACAACAAAGGAGATATTGTCCTGGGAAATGATGTATGGATAGGATATGAGGCAGTCATTATGGCAGGGGTTACGATTGGGGACGGAGCCATAATCGGGGCCCGGGCCGTGGTGACAAAGGATGTCCCTCCATATACGGTTGCCGGCGGTATTCCCGCAAAACCGATTAAAAAGCGGTATCCGGAGGAAACCATAGCCGCCCTGTCAGAACTGAAGTGGTGGGACTGGCCGGAGAATCGGATTGCGCAAAACCTCCATGCAATACAGGCTGGGCAACTGAATGAACTGAAATAAATTCATTACATGCCTAAAGAATTATGATGTCCTGCACGGCCAGCATGCGTGTGCTGCTGGCCCTGTAATGTAACTCGCGCCTTAGCCCAGGGAAGCCCTCAGGCTGTCCGCTGTCAATGTTTTGGCGCAGCGCAGCATTTCCATAGGTGTGCCGGTAAATACCACCTGGCCGCCGTTCTTCCCACCGTCCGGCCCAATATCAATGAGCCAGTCCGCCTGCTTCATCACATCCAGGTTATGCTCAATCACCACCAGCGTATTGCCGCGGGACACGATTAAGTCAAACAGCTTGAGCAGATTTTCAATGTCGGACATATGCAGTCCGGTGGTGGGCTCATCCATCACAATAATACTCCCCTTTCTGCCCAGGTTCTTCGCCAGCTTGATTCGCTGGCGCTCCCCTCCGGACAGGGTGCTGAGGGGCTGTCCAAGGGTCAGATAGCTTAATCCCACCTGCTCCATCACCTTAAGGCGCCTGCGGATCTTGGCGTCCTCAAACACCTGAAGGGCCTGGGACGCAGTCAGGCCCAGCAGCTCCACAATATTCTTTCCCTTGTAGGTGCAGGCAAGCGCTTCCTCATTATACCGCACACTGCCGCAGGCCTCGCATTCAGTCACTATAGGATCCATGAAGGCCAGTTCGGTGACAATGACGCCCTTACCGCCGCATACCGGGCAGGCCCCGGCGGAGTTAAAGCTGAACAGACTGTCCGGTCTGCCGCTCTCTCCTGCTAGAAGCCTTCGTATTTCATCGAAAAAGCCCAGGTAAGAGGCCGGTGTGGAACGGTTGGTGGCTGTGATGGGTCCCTGGTCCACCATTACGATATTGCTCTCATAGAGTTTTGCAAATACCCGGGAGATCAGGGTACTCTTGCCCGAACCGGCCACGCCGGTCACCACGGTCATAATACCCAAGGGGATATCCACATCCACATGCTTAAGGTTGTGGAGACAGGCTCCCCTGACCGGCAGGCTTCCCGCAGCCTGCCGCGGCGTCTCCTTGATGGGCAGTACCTGCCTCATTGCCTTTCCTGTCAGGGTATCGGCCAGAAGCAGCTCCGGATAGCTGCCCGCAAATACAATTTCTCCTCCGTTTTGTCCGGCCCCCGGTCCCACGTCAATCACATGGTCGGCAATGGAAATCACATCCTTGTCATGCTCCACCACCAGAACCGTGTTGCCTTTGTCCCGGAGCTGCCGCAGCAAATTGTTCATCCGGTAAACGTCCCTGGGATGCATTCCGGCACTTGGTTCATCAAAGATATAGGTCAGGCCGGTCAGGCTGCTGCCCATGTACCGGACCAGCTTCAGGCGCTGGGCTTCGCCGCCGGAAAGGGAGGGCGTTTCACGGTTCAAGTGAAGGTAGGGAAGGCCTATTTCAATCAGCCTGTCCAGACCTTCGATGATGGTCTGCACCAGGACGTCCACCCTTTGGTCGGTAATCCCAGCCAGAACTTCCCGAAGTCCGGTCAGCTCCATGCAGCATAAATCAGCGATATGGTACCCCTTTATTTTGCAGCTCAAAGCCGCCCCATTCAGCCGCTTCCCATGGCAGTCGGTACACTCCATCTCAGCAATCAGGGATTGGGATTTCTCCCGGGTGTGCCTGCTCTTATTACTGATATCCCGGTTGAGAAGCGTCTTTGTGTACTTGTGGTACAGCCCGGTCACCTTTGGGTTTTCCGGTTCGCCTTTGCCGTCGCGGGAGCCATATAAGAGCAGGTTGTATTCTTCACCGGAATACGCTCTGATCGGCTTGTCTAAATCGAAAAGACCGGACTGGGCGTACTGTTTCCAGTACCAGGATCCGGGGCGGTAAAGGGAGTCCTTGACACAGCCCTCATTCCATGATTTATCCATATCCAGAACAGCTTCCACATCGACCTTTGTAATCTTTCCCAGGCCGGAGCAGGTCCTGCACATCCCGTTGGGATCATTGAAGGAGAAGTAAGAGGCCGTACCCGCATAGGGCTTCCCGATGCGTGAAAACAGCAGACGGAGGCTGGCGTACAGGCCGCTTATAGTTCCCACCGTGGAGCGGGCATTCCCGCCCAGGGGAGACTGGTCCACCACCACTGAGGCCGTCAGGTTGTCTATGCGCTCCGCTGCCGGCTTCGGATATTTCGGCAGTCTGGAGCGCACGAAAGCCGGGTAGGCGGCGTTCATCTGCCGCTGTGACTCAGCGGCGATAGTATCAAAAACAATGCTGGACTTGCCGGAACCGGACACGCCGGTAAACACCGTAATTTTTTCCTTTGGAATACGGAATGTGACGTGCTTCAGATTGTTCTGGGTCAGCCCATATACAAGAATATCTGCCATTTTTACCTCTCTCGATTTACGTTATAGTATACCTTATCAAGTGTTCATATGATTATATGCCCAGGGCTCCAAACGCTCTGCCCTGGCCTCATTGTTTCGTCCATTTCTCTTTTATCTTATCATGCCGGAATTCTGACACCTTCCAGATTACATCATATCAAAAGGGACTTCCCCATTCATGATATTTTTTGCGGAGTTTCATTCTTTTTTTAATAGGAGATTGTCTACGCTTCCGGTTATCCAGACTTCGTCATTGATAGTCTCTCATCCATACACTCACACCCCTATGGCTGGTTTTCCCATTCCGATTCCCTTTTCAAGGGCAGAATCAGTCTCCATAATAATAAATCGCCTTTAAATATCCCTTTTCATCGAACACCGGCTGGCCTCCGCCATAACCAGCTGCTCCTTGATTGGTTATATCGTCGAACTGCATCACTCTTTCGCCGCTTTCCAAATACGCTTTATCCGGGATACTAAAATATTGATACCACTCATGTTCCGCTCCCTTGAGCACATAGACCGTACCTTTATAAATATTTTTAAACAACGTATCGTCGCTATTCGCCCACAACGTATAATTTCCTGAATAAGGCTCATAGGACAGAAAATAGTAATGGGGCGTATCCTCTCCCGATGTTTTTCCTGATTCTGTACCAGAATCATAAAAAAGCATGCAGTCACCATAATCGGAATTGTCCGTCCTTCTTACAGCAGCTGTCTCTTTCGTCAGCTCATTCACACAAATCCGTTCTTCTTTACCCTCTTTCATGACCGCTTCATACTGCTTGGGTGAAAGAATGACCGGTGTGTAAATCGTGCCTTCTGCTTCATAATATATCCCTTTATCTGCCCTGTGCTGAATATCAGAATACAGGCTTACTCCCATTTCCGTATGGGCAGTAAGAAGAGACGCATAGGGAGCCATTAAAAGCCCGTCATAAATTTTTTTCACCTCTTTGCTCTTTTCTTCGTCAAATTCAGCTTCTGCTTTCTTTAAAAATGCAATATTTCTTTTTTCCAGACCGCCAAACACGGTCTCGTCAAATTCATCCTCTGTTTTATCTCCCAGATACCATGTTTTTTCCTGAAAATAATCTCTCAGCTCCTGCTTTTCAAATATCCTTCCATGAACAGCGTAATACTGGTTTCTCAGGATTTTCATATCAGCCACAGTCATGCCAATAAGATCTGTCTCGTTGAGAGGTCTGGAGAAAAATTCCGGCATAAATAAATCATCCAGAGGAAAATAGCTTCCCTGCGCCTCCAGCTGTCCGTAAAGCCCTATAAAGCCATTCTCAGATGGAACAATCTGGTATTCCTTGATAGTTCCATCCGCCTGATAGGCGGCCTGATCCATACTGCTCTGCATCCGGAACGGATACTCCGGATCATAGTACATGGAAAGCCGGTTAAGAACGGTGTAGCCTAACCCATCTTTCTTTACTACATCTACATTCAGCTGATTTCTGTTCCTGCGCCCTCCGGGCGTGATTACGATCTGATAGGAAAAGTCTCCTGATTTAAAGTAGGTTCTGCACAGTTTTCTGGCTTCGTCCAGAAGCACTGTATCGTAATCTCCCTCTACATCCTTACCTGCTCCGTTCTCTGTATTGTTTTTTGCTCCGTCCTCTGCACGGTTCTCTGCTTTGTTTATTGCACTATCCTCCGCACTGTTCGCTGCACTATCCGCTGTACTGTCTTCTGTACTTTTCTCTGTTAAAGACAGTGCCTGTGAAGGACGGTCCGCTTCTCCGCTTTCTTTTTGGGCTTCTGCTCCGGCAGAAGACAGATTAACCCTGCCCCTATGTAAGAAAATATAGCCGGCTCCGACAAATGTTGAAATTATAAACACTGCACTTAATACCAGTATTATTTTTTTAATCATAATCTTCTTGTATGATGTTGTTAGAAGCAAACACAACATACTTCCTTTCTTTTTCTGTTTCGTGGTTTAATACATTCAGATACTGTGACTTTTGATGTTTTTTTGTAGCCTCGACTACTCGACAGGAGTGTATTGCCATCTCTTTTATCTGAATTGTTTATTAGCTGGATGTTGCCGGAGCGTTTGCTCTGAGTACTTATTTCAATCAAGTCTACGATGATAACTGCTGGTGGATATCACGGTATCAGACTTTATGAAAGGGAGGTACAACCTCATGATTTACGTAGGCATTGATATTGCCAAACTCAACCATTTCGCCGCCGCGATTTCTTCCGACGGCGAAATACTCATCGAGCCGTTCAAATTTTCTAATAACTATGATGGCTTCTATCTACTGCTTTCTCATCTGGCACCACTTGACCAGAACAGTATCATCATAGGTCTTGAATCAACGGCACACTACGGTGACAACCTTGTTCGTTTTCTCATCAGCAAGGGCTTTAAAGTGTGTGTTCTCAACCCTATCCAGACTTCGTTCATGCGTAAAAATAATGTACGCAAAACGAAGACTGATAAAGTCGACACGTTTGTGATTGCTAAAACCCTTATGATGCAGGATTCCCTTCGGTTTATGGCCTTAGAGGATCTGGATTACATTGAGCTCAAAGAGCTCGGTAGATTCCGCCAGAAACTTGTGAAGCAGCGTACACGCTTAAAAATTCAGCTGACTTCCTATGTAGACCAGGCATTCCCGGAACTACAATACTTCTTTAAGTCTGGCTTGCATCAAAACTCTGTCTATGCCGTCCTTAAGGAGGCTCCGACACCCAACGCTATTGCTTCTATGCATTTGACCCATCTTGCTCACACCCTCGAAGTTGCTTCCCACGGCCATTTCGGTAAGGATAAAGCCAGAGAATTAAGAGTTCTCGCACAGAAGTCTGTCGGTGTCAATGACAGTTCTCTATCTATTCAAATAACTCATACCATTGAACAGATCGAGTTACTGGATAGCCAACTTTTTTCTACAGAGCTTGAAATGGCAAATCTTGTCACCTGCCTGCACTCTGTAATTATGACCATTCCCGGAATTGGTGTCGTGAATGGCGGAATGATTCTTGGTGAGATTGGTGATATACACCGATTCTCTAATCCAAAGAAACTGCTTGCATTTGCTGGACTGGATCCGACCGTTTATCAGTCTGGAAACTTCCAGGCTCACAGAACCAGGATGTCCAAAAGAGGATCTAAAGTGCTACGCTATGCCCTCATGAATGCAGCTCACAATGTCGTAAAAAACAATGCTACTTTCAAAGCTTATTATGATGCCAAGAGAGCGGAAGGCCGGACTCATTACAATGCCCTTGGGCACTGTGCTGGCAAACTTGTCAGAGTCATCTGGAAGATGCTCACTGACGAAGTAGCATTCAACCTCGAATAAGAGGTCTGTATACCATAATCGATAGATTTTGAAAAAGGGCTTTTAGGGAGCTTTGTTAAAGTTACCCTTCTTTCTGCGAAACACGGAATTGAAATTTCCACCTAATTTATACTTGACTTTTCATAGCTGGTCTCCTTTCATTCGGCTTTCCCGCTTGGGGGTGTGGGGGTGTCAAGCATCCGCCAAGTCCGTCATTTACCGATAAGGCGCTAATTTTCTTGATTTGCTTACTTTCTTGATTTGCTTACTTCTCAATTGAAATAAACGGAGGGAAGGTATCGGAGCTATCGCGGCGCTGCATCGTATTGGCATCCACGTCAAAACACCGTCCATCGTATTCATAATGCAGTTTTCCGTCCTCGCAGTAAAAACGATGTTCCGCTTGAAAAGCAACCGGCTTATAACGCCCGTCCTGTATCGGCTGATCCCGGTACAAAACCTGGGATTCCGATAATTTCAGCACACTGTTTTCAAGACGCACATCATAAATTCCACTTACGACAGCTTCTGCCGGCACATTTTTCCCGGAAGCGGAAATAAAACGAAAACAGCCTGTTATGGCGTTCGTACTTTTCCGCATGGCCAGTTCAAAGCGAAACATGGATACCGAGCTGAAATCCTTTCTTAGTTTATCCCGCTGTCCTTCCTTATCAATCAGCCATATTTTCTCGTTGGATACAATAAACATATCAATCTGAAATCCGCTTTGGGAGTATTTCAGATTAGAAAAGGATATCTGGTCAGAGTATACGCCCTGCAACGCGCCATTTTCCAATTCGTAAACCAACTCCTTTGTAAACAGCGTTCTGCCATCCACATTCTCTTCCATAAAGTCAATAATTTTTTTCATCTGAAAAGACTCCTTATCTGCTCTGTTTCAAATAACTCCTTCATTTCATCTATACTTCTGGTTTCATAATTTTCGCCGGCAGCTCGTCCCGCATCACTGTCAACAGAAGGATAAAACTGGGCAAATGTATCATTTCCCATGTCCACCTGCTTTCCGGCCCAATCCCCGACGGGCTCATAATACGTCTTTTCGCCGTCAGACTGCGGCGACACCCAGAGGCAGAAAACAATCTTGTCACCTGCTTGATCAAGCGGTACTCCTTGGGTCTGATCCAAAACCATATTACCTGCATCTTCAACCGGTATGTTCTGCAGCATCATATTGCGCACTGTCTCCCTGTCTGTCTTTGCGTAAGAATTGATATAATCATTGACAGAAATATAGCCTGTTTGCTGGATAACTGTAATTTCTGCTCCCGGTAAAAGCCGGCCTTTGTATGTCTCCAGAACACGAACCCGCTCTTTCACCCATGCGGTGCCTCCATCAGCGTTAAAGTTCTCAACCGACTCCACTTCACCATATATGATATCTGATGAATGATTTACGATATTCTTGTAATCAGATAAATCAATCGCCGGTTCTGCAGAAACAGTCTGCGGTATAACCACAGAATCCGTGTCAATGGAAATAACATATGAATTTTCCGGTCCCAGCCCGGATCCTGATTCTTCCCATGGCTCATCCGATGTCTGCGCCACATTGGCTGAGCAGCCGCCTGTTGACAGCAATGCCAATACTATAATAACAGCCCGTATATTTTTCATTTTTTCCTCCCAAACACGATATGAAAACACGATATAAAAGCATGATGTGATAATATCATTTTATCACATCCGAACGGCCTCTTCTTTTAATTTTACTTTACATTTCACGTACAATAACATCATGGAGGCGCTTCAAATAACAGACGTATTTCCATCCGTTAAAGCCACTAAACAAAAAGGGAGTATTGCTTTATCAAATGCAACACTCCCTATCAATTATAACACTATTATATTTTCTCCTGAATGAATGCAAGAATTTCCTTACGCTTTGTCACAGACAGCTTATAGCTCTTTCCAGACTTAAGAGTCACCTTGATTCCGGTGGGAATAATCTGAACAAGCCCGCCCACATTACATAACTGTACCGATTCAATATCAGCATAGGGGATTTCCAATATGGTGGCAAAACCGCCCCTGAATACGATTCTTTGATTTGTAAGCCAGTATTTACCACGTTTCTGGCTATAAAAACAAAGTGTTTTCTCCCAGTAATCAGATTTAAACTCCTTTTCAACTACTTCACCTTCATGTAATTCTAATGCATCTGCCATGATTTGTTCTCCTTTTATGTATATAATTGAATAATCCCTATATCATATTTTTGATAGCGTTTTATCACCGGACCTGGGAAAAAAATGCCAGCTGCACACTCTCCGATCCTGGTACAGAAACAGGTACAAACTGGATACTGTCCTCCAACAGACCGGTAATAAAGTCTTTGGTCAGAACCATCTCTTTATAATGTCTGTATCACTTATTTTCCCTCCAACTCCTTCATGCCGCCAATCATCACCTTCAGGGACAAGTCAAAGCTCTCCTCCACTGACAGAGAATAGCCAAAGGCATTGTTGTTGACCAGCAGACAAAAGCCTTCCAAAAATGCCCGAAAGGTACGGATTAGATGATTGCAGTTTTCCTCAGAAATGTTCAGGGATGATGTGATTGCAAAGCAAATGGAAAACAGCTTTTCCGTGACGCCCTGCGTCTCTTTATCCTGGTATTTATTATACCAGAGCATTGCGCTGAACACACCGGGGTTTTCGGTCGCATACTGATAGAATGCCCGGCAGACCGCTTCCCACGCAGCATACCCGTCAGCACCTGATGCCGCTTCCAGCATACGTTTTTCCACCTGTTTCCAGCCATAAATCATCAGTTCACGACGTAAATCATCTAACCCCCTGATATGGTTGTAAAGGGACGGCGGCTGTATACTCAGACTTTCCGCCAGCGTTTTCAACTGAATCTGGTCAATTCCCATTTTGTTTGCTAACTGTGCAGCCTTCTCTACTACAACATTTTTATCAAGTCCTGCCCGCGCCATAACCTTTCCTTTCATCATCTGTTAAATACATAGTAACTAATCGGATTAGTTTTGTCAAGCGCTGCTTTTTTCTGCAACAAAAATATTATATCATACCTACAAAAAATTTTCTTGTATGATATGACACTCATTCTCACTGTTTTGCCTTTAACCTCCATGCGCCTACTCATTGTACCATGAGCCCAAAAAAATATGCGGTCTTTTGAGAATACTCAAAAGACCGCGTATTTACCAACTCTTCACAAATGTTTGACTTGTTGAAAATTAATCTTCAACACTGACGATTTCTCTCTTGTTATAAGAACCGCAAGCCTTGCAAACTCTATGAGGCATCATCAGGGCACCGCACTTGCTGCACTTTACCAGATTTGGAGCGCTCATCTTCCAGTTTGCTCTACGGCTGTCTCTTCTAGCTTTAGAAGATTTATTCTTTGGACAGATAGACATGGTTTACACCTCCTTCGACTGTTTAAAAATATCCTGGATAACTGACATCCTTGGGTCAAGTGGCCTATTATCGCAGTCACAAGTCTCATGGTTGAGATTTGTGCCACATCTATCACAGATTCCCTTACAGTCATCGCTGCAGAGAACCGCCATAGGCAGGTTCAAGGTTAACTCATTACCAACCAGCTGGTCGATATCCAGTTTATAACCATTTACGTAGGGCTGCTCGTCCAGGTCTTCCACTCGTTCTTCATCACTCTGGTTCATGTCCAGTTCCTGGTCAATTTCCAGATGGAAAGGAACTCTCACCGGGTCAAGGCATCTGGCACATGGCATAATCAAAACCAAATCAATGGTTCCCGCTAAAGCCAGCTTCTTATTTCCCCGATTTGTTATCACCAATGACAACGGTCCCTTTTCGGCAATGTCGTATACAGTGTCGGCCAGCCTGAACTGGGTCATCTCAAGCTCAGGCGTATATGTTTTGGACTTTCCCTCAACGGGAAACAGCTCAGATAAGTTAATTAGCATATTAACCTCCTAATACGCATCTCTTGCATTATACATACCATTGCACATTTTGTCAACTATATTTCCGTTTTTTTTCCAGAAGTTGTGTACTGTTTTGCATACCGGTGTGTACCTGGAGAGTATTGCCGGATTTTGTTATTTATATTATCCGATGTCCTGTCCCAGGCCATTGACCGCCATCCCGGAAACCAGGACAAAAGCCGGCGTACATGTATTAAAATCACATGTACGCCAGCTTTTTACCACTCCGTTATACTTATTTCACTAACGCAAGTGTTTCTCTGGCAATTGCCAGCTCCTCGTTGGTAGGAATAACCAGTACGCTTACCTTGGAATCAGGAGTGGAAATTACGATTTCCTGTCCCCTCTTGGAATTGGCCTCGTCGTCAATTTCAATTCCCAGGAATCCCAGATACTCGCACACTTTCTTTCTGGTAATCTTGTCATTCTCACCCACGCCTGCGGTGAACGCAATGGCGTCCACACCGCTCATTGCAGCTGCGTATGCTCCCACGTATTTAGCTACCCGGTAAGCAAATGATTCCAGAGCAACCTCTGCCTTCTTATTGCCGTCATTTGCAGCGTTCTCCACATCGCGGAAGTCGCTGGAAACACCGGACATACCGTATACGCCGGACTTCTTGTTCAGCACGTTTAACATCTGGTCAATATCCATATTCTCTTTGTGCATGATGAACTGCAGGGCGCCGGGATCCACATCGCCGCTTCTGGTTCCCATCACAAGTCCCTCCAATGGAGTCAGTCCCATGCTGGTGTCCACGGATTTTCCGTTGAGGACAGCTGAGATGCTGGAGCCGTTGCCCAGGTGGCAAACCACTGTTTTAAGGGAGTCATAAGGACGTCCAAGAACTTCTGCTGTTCTCTTTGATACATAGCTGTGGCTTGTCCCGTGGAAGCCGTATCTTCTAACCTTGTATTTCTCATAATACTCGTAAGGAAGTCCGTACAGGTATGCCTTCTCCGGCATGGTCTGGTGGAACGCTGTATCAAATACACCTACCATGGGTGTGTTGGGCATCAGTTCCTGGCAGGCACGGATGCCGATCAGGTTTGCAGGATTGTGCAGAGGCGCCAAATCGCTGCACTCTTCAATTGCTTTAACGGCCTCTTCCGTAATCAGGGTAGATGCGGTAAATGCCTCTCCTCCATGAACGATTCTGTGTCCCACTGCCCCTACTTCATCCAGGCTCTTAATCACGCCTGTCTTATCATTGGTCAGGGCATCTAATACCATCTGAATGGCCTGGGTATGGGTAGGCATAGGAGAAACCGTTACTTCCTTCTCTCCTCCTGCCGGCTGATAGGTAATCTGGCTTCCCTCAATACCGATTCTTTCGCAAAGTCCCTTTGCAAGTACAGCCTCTGATGCTGAATTAATCAGCTGGTACTTTAATGATGAGCTCCCGCAGTTAATAACTAAAATATTCATTGATATCTCCTCCTTTATTCCGGCTTATTCAGCCTGTGCCTGAACGGCCGTAATTGCTACTACACCCACAATATCATCTGCACAACAACCCCTGGACAAATCGTTAACCGGCTTTGCGATTCCCTGGGTAACAGGGCCGTAAGCCTCTGCCTTGGCCAGTCTCTGAACCAGCTTGTATCCGATATTACCGGCATCCAGATCCGGGAACATCAGTACATTTGCCTTGCCTGCCACTTCGCTGCCCGGTGCCTTGGAGGAAGCAACCTCCGGTACAAGGGCTGCATCTAACTGGAGTTCCCCGTCCAGCTTAAGCTCCGGATAAAGCTCCTTTGCGATTCTGGTGGCTTCCACTACCTTGTCCACGTCAGGATGCTTTGCAGAGCCCTTGGTAGAATGGGACAGCATGGCAACCCTTGCTTCCTTCTGTACCAGCAGTTCAAATGAATCAGCAGATGATTTGGCGATTGCTGCCAGCTCTTCCGGATTCGGATTCTGGTTCAGTCCTGAATCGGCAAAAATAAAGGTTCCCTCTGCTCCATATTCGCAGTCCGGAACTACCATGAGGAAGAATGCAGATACCAGCTTTGTGCCTGGTTTTGTTTTGACAATCTGCAGACATGGCCTTAATGTGTCGGCCGTGGAGTGGCAGGCACCGGACACCAGTCCGTCTGCATCTCCGTTTTTAATCATAAGACAGCCGTAGTAGGCATAATCGGACATGATGATTTCCTTTGCCTTTTCCGGTGTCATTCCCTTTGATTTCCTCAGCTCTACAAATAAATCAATATACTCCTGAGTCTTCTCATAGGTCTGAGGATTGATCACTGTTGCTCCTGATACATCCAGTCCCTTGCTGTGGTCTGCAATATCCTCCGGTGTTCCTATGATGATCAGATTGGCGATGTCCTCTTTTAATATCGTTTCGGCCGCCTCCCAGGTTCTCCTGTCCATAGACTCTGGCAGTACTATGGTCTTTTTGTCAGCCCTGGCACGAGCTTTAACTAAATCGATAAATCCCATGATAATTTACCCCTTTCCTTGGTGTATTTAAGCATACGTCTTTATTATATACTGACAGAATTGGAGATACAAGCCGATTTTATCCAAATATTGCACTTTTTCGTATACCTGAGGTCTTTCTGTGTTTATTTTCCACCTTTTCTGACGGGGCGGCGGGCGGCGATAGCCAAACCGCCTGCCGTGAAGCACAGAAAACACAAAAAATCCGCGGACCATATGATTGCCGGTCCGCGGATTCAGGTATCTGATGATTAAATTTTCTCGTAACGGTCCACGTTAATCACAAAGATAGTGGCGCCGCCCACATCAACTGTCATGGGCATAGTTGCGTAATTTACCATGGTGGTGCCTGATATATAAGGCATGTTGACCGTTAACTTCTGATGCTGTCCGCATTCCTGCTTAATCACATCAATCACTTCCTGTACCTTATCATCTTCTGCACCAATCATCAAGGTTGTATTTCCCTTTTTCAGGAAACCTCCTGTGGTGGAAAGTCTTGTAACACTGTAATGATGCTGGGTCAGCTGGCTTACAACATCATCTTCATTATCATTTCTCACAATTGCATACACTAATTTCATAAGCTGTACCTCCTTGGCGAGTTTATATACGTTAGTATAGCACATTTTTCAGTTAAGATCTGTAATTTTTTTGCAAATGTTTCTTAATTCGCCTCATGCACAGTCAAACCCATAAAACAGTACTATCCGTTACCGGTTCATCAGCTCTGGGCGGCCGGCTTGGTTCCCAGAGTCACCTGCACGTCGTGCTCCACGTATGCCCCGTCCACCAGGGACTGTACTGTGAGTGTAACGGCTGCTCCGCCCTCATAGTAGGTGAGCATCTGCTTCAGTTCTTCCATGCTGGTAACGGACTGGCCGTCAAACTTGGTGATAATATCCTTTTCCTTTAAATCAGAGGATGAGGCTGCTCCGCCCTCCACGATTTTATAGACATAGATTCCCACCGGCATGCCGTACATCTGGGATGTGGCAGCATCAATGTTGGTTCCCTGTATTCCCAGATAGCCCTGGGCATCCTCGGATACAGCCACACGCGTTTTCTTTGTCATCAGGCTGTTTAAGATATCCTGGGACTTTGAAATCGGAATGGCAAAGCCCATCCCCTCCACTTCTGTGGAAGCTGTCTTGGCGGCGTTGATGCCGATGACATTTCCGTTTAAATCAATAAGGGCGCCGCCGCTGTTGCCCGGGTTGATAGCTGCATCTGTCTGGATGAAGGTCCTGTTAATTCCTTTTTCATCTGTAATCTCGCGGTCCAGGGCGCTTACATATCCCACGGTAACGGACTGGCCGTATCCAAGGGCATTTCCTATGGCAATGACCTGCTGCCCCACCTTGATATCATCTGAATTGCCCAGAGTGGCCACCTTAATCTTGCTCATGGTATCGGAGGGGATATCCTTTAACTGCACTGCGATGATTGCCAGGTCAGATGCTGAATCCGTTCCCTTTACCGCTGCGCTCACATCCTTGTTGTCAACAAATGTAACCTTTAAGTCGGAAGCTCCGTCCACCACATGGTTATTGGTGGCAATGAGAAGTTCCGTGTCAGTCTGGTTCACAATGATGCCGGAACCGCTGCTCTGGGCTGTATAGGTCTGGGGCATTCCGAAGAAATCGCGCTGCTCCACGGTCATGGTATCATTGATGGCCACAATAGACGGCATGGCGTTTTCCACAATGCCCGACACATCGGTAACAGCGGATACTGCCGTGGCGCCCTGGTTTGCAGACGCCTGTGCATTGGCCGGTGCCGCCTGTGCTATCTGGTTCTGAGCCTGCGTCCCGGCTAATGTGCCCGCGGTTCCATATGCGCCTGTGAGCCGGTTCCCCAGGTAATTCACACCTGTCATGACCCCGCCTGATACGGCTCCGAAGAGGACCGCTGCCGCTGTAATTCCTGCCGCTCTTTTAACAAATCGTCCTTTATTGGAGTGATTGCGCTGCTTATCACCACCTCCCGGATATCCCTGATAAGTATTTCCGCCATAGCAGTCCTGGCGGCGGGTCTGGCTGCCGTATGAACCGAATGCGGCGTCTGGTCCCTGGGTATGCTGCTCTCGATGCTGCTCTCGGGAATCCTGGCCTTCCTGGGCCTGTGAATACCGGGCCTGTGAATACTGACCCTGCGCCTCCTGGCTGCGTGCCTCCGGATCCATTGTCCGGTGTCCTTGCGTATTCTGTCCCTGCCGGTTCCTCTCATCACCTGGAATCGTCCAGTTTACGGTTGTTTCAGGTACATCCCTGTGTTCCATATTTTCATTTCCCAAACCATTCATATTTTTATTTTCATTCTCGTACATAGCAAAGTCTCCTTTCATACATTTCTCTATTTTATTTAACTGTAAGGGCTGTTTTTTAATTGCTCTTGCTTTTTACAATTATTAATATAGCCGCCATTTATGGTGGAATTGTGAAACGATTGTGGAGAATCTGTGTTCTAATTATTATAGATTTATAAACTGAAGATTAACAAATGCCGTCTGGACGGAATGGATGTTTGCGGATATAATGGACATGATAAAATAAAACAGGAACGAATCAGGACAGGAGTAAAGGAACTTGGGACAGCCAGATAGTTTGGAACAGCCGGCAAAGGTAATCGGCATCATTGCCGAATATAACCCGTTTCACGGCGGACATAAATTTCAAATAGAAGAAGCAAAAAAACGGACCGGCACAGACTGGTGCGTGGCTGCCATGAGCGGCGATTTTGTACAGAGGGGGGAGCCTGCGGTCTACAGCAAATATCTGCGCACCAGAATGGCCCTTTCCTGCGGCGCGGATCTGGTGGTGGAGCTTCCCTCCGCCTTTGCGGTCAGCAGCGCGGAGGATTTTGCCGCCTGCGGCGTGGCCCTGCTCACAGGACTGGGGGCAGTGGATGTCCTGTGCTTTGGCAGTGAGGACGGGGATATCCGCAGGATTCGGACGGCTGCCGGTATCCTGGCGCAGGAAGGCGGGGACTTTTCCTCACTTCTAAGCATTGGACTGCGAAGCGGCCTCAGCTGGCCCCAGGCCCGCAGCCAGGCCCTGCTTAAGATGGCGGACAAAGATAAGGATTTTCCTCTGAAGAGAGAAGAAATGGACAAACTCCTGGGCTCCCCCAACAATCTCCTGGGAATCGAGTACTGCAAGGCCATCCTGCGCCAGAACAGTCCGCTTATTCCGTTCACCATCCGCCGCCGGGGACAGGGATACCACGACAATGGGCTGGAGGGCGGACAGGCTTCAGCCTCAGCCATCCGGCGGACACTTAAAGCCGGGGTGCCATCCGGGGAAGCGGGCCTGTTTCCATATGCAAAACTGACGCCTGAGGCCATGACGCACATTCCTCCGGAAATCCGGCCCCTGTACGGCCGGGAGCCTGTCCTGGAGGCCAACGATTTGTCAGAGATACTGAACTTCTGCCTCCTGTCCCTGAAGCGGGAAGGAACGGATTATACGCAATACGGGGATATGTCGGCGGAAATGGCGCGCCGGCTGGATCACTGCCTTCTCAAACAGGTCAGCTGGGAAGGCCGTATCGAACAGCTTAAGACACGCCAGTATACCTATACCCGGCTCAGCCGCGCCCTTCTTCACATGGTCCTCGGCCTGACCGATGCCAGGGTACAGTCCTACAAAGAGGCCGGCCGTGCCCCCTACGCCAGAATCCTGGGGTTCAGGAAAGAGTCTCAGGAACTGCTGGCCCTGGTAAAGCAGAAAACCGCCATTCCCTTGATTACCAAGACTGCCGACGCCCCCCGCATTCTCACCGGAACAGCCCTGGACATGTTTTCACAGGACATCTACGCCTCCCATATCCGTCAGACCCTGCTCTCAAAAAAGCTGGAACAGCCGGTTCGGAATGAATATAACCATCCAATCTGTATTTTATAAGATAAAAGGCAAAATGACAGGCCCCCCGGATGCAATGCCCGGATGGGGACCTGTCATTTTATTTTCATATATATCTGCTAATACCAGCTGTCTTTAGTTTTTCCCCCGGACTCCCAAAGCTCCGGAGCCAGGAGCTCCACCACGGCGGGCTTCACATGCAGGAAATCAGCCAGCTCCCGTATCTGGAGGCCATTGTCCCGTTTCTTCCCCTGACGCACAGCCCGAATCAATATATTCTTTGGCGTATGCTCCATATCTATAAATTCCAGTATCTGGGTTCTGTATCCCCTGTATTCCAAAACCTGGGCACGGATGGCATCCGTGTAAAGGGCTGCCATGCGCTCTTTTATCAGGCCGTATTGGAGTACCGGCCGTAGAAGGCTGTTTTCCATCTGCCCGTTGAGCTCATGCTGGCAGCAGGGAACCGATAAAATGACCCTGGCCCCCCAGTTTACCGCCTTTTCCAGGGCATAATCCGTGGCCAGGTCACAGGCGTGGAGGGTGACCACCATGTCCACCTTCTCCACTCCCTCAAAGGAGGCAATGTCCCCATGACAAAAGGAAAGTCCCTCATATCCATATTGGCGTCCAAGGCGGCTGCAATGCTCTATGACATCCTCCTTAAGGTCCAGGCCGACAATCCGCACCGGATATCCCTTCAGTTCCTTCAGATAATAATACATGGCAAAGGTGAGGTATGATTTGCCGCATCCAAAATCAATAATGGTGGACTCCCGGTCCTGGTCCAGGTTGGGAAGGATATCTTCTATAAACTCCAGGAAACGGTTTATCTGCCTGTATTTGTCATAGCGGCTGTTCACCACCCTGCCCTCTTTTGTCATGACGCCCAAATCCACCAGAAAGGGAACAGGAATTCCCTCCTCCAGGATATAATGCTTCTTCCGGTTGTGGGACAGCAAAGCAGCGCGTTCCGGTTCCCGGGAAGCCGGGTTTCCGGCAGGCAAAATCCTGGCCGGCCGCGGACTCTGCTTCACCTTCACAGTCACCTTTCCCTTCCTGCTCACCAGAATAAGGGCATTTCCAAGACCGGATGCAATCTCCGCCTGGCGGAAGGATCCGTCCAGAAGCCCAGTGACATAATCTGCCGCCTCATCCCGGTCCAGATTGCGGTGAAATGCCTGCTTTCCCGCCTGTTCCTCCGCCTGGAATACCAGCCTGCCCTTCATGAGCAGAGGCCGGATTCTGGACCTGGAGATTTTGCCGCTGTCCGTGGGATTGCTCATGAGAATCCGCTCCAGAGATTCATTTAAAAACAGATCCAGCGCCTGTTTGATTTCTTTACATTCTTCCTGATTCATGTCCAGCTCCTAATCCAGAAGTTTCTTTGCAAGGGCGGTGAGCTGGCTTAATGACTCGATGGTGCCAACCGGCCGCTCTGCCCTGCCAAAACCATATGCCGCGTGTACAAAGGGAATCCCGGCCGCGCCGGCCGCTTCCTCATCCATATGGGTATCACCTACATAAAAGCAGCGTTCCAGATGGTTTCTCTGCACCACCATGCGGATATTATCTCCCTTTGGAAGTCCGGTATTGCCGTAGCACTCAATATCACGGACGTATTCCCGGAGGCCGCAGCTCTCCAGCAGCACCTCAATATATCCGCTCTGGCAGTTGCTGACAATGTACAGGCCATACTGGCGGCTGAGGCACGCCATGATCTCCCTGGTCTCCGGATACAGGACTCCCGGATGTGACAGCAGGTAATGGTTCTCATAGGTCATGCACTCCTCCATCACCTTCCTGCACTCCTCCTGGGACAGCCCCGGAAACAGCGTCTTTCCAATATCCATCATGGTCTTTCCCATATTGTCATACATATCCCGGGCCGTGATCCTGACTCCCAGATGAGGGTAACGGGCCAGCACCTCATTCCAGGATTCAGCCACCTGGGCCGCCGAATCCCACAGCGTACCGTCCACGTCAAACAATATCCCTTTATTCATACCCACTACCATTCCTTTCCCATCCATATTCGCAGGCTTTGGCTCTGAAGCCATACAGCACTTGTGCACCCCTAATTTTCAGCACTGACCCATCCCTTTCGCAGCAAATCGGGATAGGGCTCCAGATGGGCATAATCGTTGAACCGCTCCAGTGTAAAACGGCCGGATGCCCCATCCCAGTTAAGCTCCGTAATGCTGCAATTTTCCAGGTTCTTACCGAGGATTCTCCATTTGTTCATGGGGATTCCCAGGCAGTGGGCTGTCACGGAACGGATAACGCCTCCGTGGGTCACCACGGCAATGCGCTCATAACCGCTTTCTGTCATCTCCCTGAACACAGGTTCGGCGCGCCGGACCACATCCCCGGCGCATTCCCCGCCCGGATAGGGCAGATCCTCCTCCATAAGGGCCTGCTGCGCCTTGAAATCCCTGTACTTCACCGCGATGTCCCGGTCTTCCATGCCTTCCATATGGCCAAAGGATATCTCCCTCAGCTCGGGCCGTATGATATGCTCTACATTCCAGTAGAGATTGGCTGCCTGAGCCGTTTCCACGGCCCGCAGCAGATTGCTGGAATACACCACCTGTATATTTTCATGAAACAGGCGCTCTCCTAAGAGAGACGCCTGCCTGTATCCTTCTTCACTTAAATCCACATCCACGTTGCACAGCTTGCTGCACTGCCTGCCGTGGCGTATCAAAAAAATCTTCATCTGACTGACCTCCATCCGTCTGCCTTAGCCCGGATAACCTTAATTCTTAAAGCTGTGGATTGGCGCCGGAATTCTTCCGCCCCTGGTAACAAACCGCCTGCAGGAGAATGTGTTTACAGGCATAACAGGCGCATAGCCAAGCAAACCGCCGAACTCAGCCGTCTCCCCCACCTTCTTTCCCACCACGGGAATCAGACGTACCGCAGTCGTTTTCTGGTTCACCATTCCGATGGCTGCCTCGTCCGCAATGATGCCTGCAATGGTGCTGGAGGGTGTGTCTCCCGGTATGGCAATCATATCCAGGCCAACGGAACAAACGCAGGTCATGGCTTCCAGCTTCTCAATGGTGAGGGCTCCCATGCTGACCGCGTCGATCATTCCCTGGTCCTCACTGACCGGGATAAATGCGCCGCTTAAACCGCCCACATAGGATGAGGCCATGACGCCGCCCTTCTTCACCTGGTCGTTGAGCATGGCAAGGGCTGCCGTAGTTCCGGGCGCGCCCACGCGCTCCAGTCCTATCTCTTCCAGTATCTCAGCAACACTGTCTCCCACCGAAGGAGTGGGGGCCAGGGACAAATCAATGATTCCAAAGGGAATGCCCATGCGCTTGGAAGCCTCCTGCGCCACCAGCTGTCCCACGCGGGTAATCTTAAACGCGGTCTTTTTGATGGTTTCACAGAGCACCTCAAAGTTGGCATCCCTCACCTTTGCCAGGGCAACCTTCACAACGCCCGGACCGCTTACGCCAACATTGATGATGGCTTCGGACTCCGTGACGCCGTGGAAGGCGCCTGCCATAAACGGGTTGTCGTCAGGGGCATTGCAGAATACCACCAGCTTGGCACAGCCGAGGGAATCATGGTCCCTGGTGGCTTCGGCTGTCTCAGTCACGATTCTTCCCATCAGTTCCACCGCGTCCATGTCAATGCCTGTCTTGGTGGAGCCTACATTGACGGAACTGCATACGCGCTCTGTCTGGGACAGCGCCTGGGGAATGGAGAGAATCAGGTTCTTGTCAGCCCTGGTCATGCCCTTGCTCACAAGGGCGGAATAGCCGCCGATGAAGTTTACGCCCACTTCCTTTGCAGCCAGGTCAAGGGTCTTGGCTATGGTGACGAAATCCTCCGGGCGCTTGCAGGCAGAACCACCCACCAGCGCAATGGGGGTGACGGAGATACGCTTGTTGACAATGGGAATACCGAAATCAGCCTCTATATCCTGGCCCGTGGAAACCAGGTCCTTTGCCAGAGTCGTGATTTTCTTATAAATCTTTTCATTGAGAGCCTCAAGATTGCTGTCCACACAGTCCAGAAGGCTGATGCCCAGGGTAATGGTACGCACATCCAGCTTCTCATGTTCAATCATGTTGTAGGTCTCATTTACCTCGTACATATTTACGTTAATCATAGTTCTTTCGTCCCTTTCTTCTGAAATTACAGGCCCGCCCTATCCTCTGGGGATGCCGTTAGATACGGTGCATCTTCAGGAAAATTTCTTCCCGCTGAATCTTCACGCTCACACCGATTTCCTCTCCGACCTGTTCCAGTTCCTGGGCGACTTCGCCAAAGGACTTGGTTATGTTCTCCACGTCCACAACCATCATCATGTTGAAAAATCCCTTTACAATGGTCTGGGTGATATCCAGTATATTAATCTGGTTCTCAGCCAGGTATGTACATACGCCTGCAATGATTCCTACCCTGTCTTTCCCTACTACTGTAATGATTGCCTTATTCATCTTCATTCTCCTCACGCTTTTGTTTTATTGAAATCCGGTGAACGGATATCCATACGTTTTACAGATATATGATTTCACTCATGCAGTCCCTGCTGGCCACGGAAATGGAAAAGTCAGAAGCTCCGTAAGGGCAGTCTCCCTCGTCAATCTCCAGCCGTACGGTCTCGTAGGCCAGCTCCTCGTAATTGTTCTCCTTGCTGAGATGTCCCAAAAGAATTTTTTTCAGTCTGTCGTGAAGGACGCAGTTTAAAAGCCTGCCCGCATTTTCATTGGACAGATGGCCGTGGTCCCCTAAGATCCTTCGTTTCAGGTAATAGGGATAAGGTCCTGTCTCCAGCATCCTGACATCGTGGTTGGATTCCAGGAGCAGGGCGTCCAGCCCCTGAAGATGGTCTATGATATACTGGTCAAAATGTCCCATATCCGTGGCCACAGCCACGGACTTCTCCCCGTTTTGTACGCGGTATGCCACCGGATTCGCTGCGTCGTGGTCAATCTTAAAGGGCTTCACGGTCAAATCGCCTACCATGAAATCCAAATCCGGGCATACCGGAGTCAGAAGCCCTTTATCAAATTTGCCCAGGCTGCCTGCGGCCGCAATCTCATCCAGGGTTTCCCGGGTCCCGTAAATGGGAATCTCATACTTGCGCGACAGCACTCCCAGTCCCTTGATGTGGTCCGAATGCTCATGGGTAATGAGAATCCCGTTTACATCGTTTCCCGTAAGTCCTATCTCATTTAACCCCTGCTGAATCCGCTTGTTGCTGATCCCCGCATCCACCAGCAGGTGGGTGCTGTCAGAACCTATGTAAATACAGTTGCCGCTGCTTCCGCTGGCAATACTTACCATTCTCATGTTTTACAGTCCTTTTGTCTTATTTATTGCATTCTGATTTTGTTCTTCAGGAGTCTGCGGATCTGTTTTCTTGTGTCCTCCACAGAGCCGTTGTTGTCGATAACCGCATCAGAAAACTCCCTGAATCCGGCCTCCGGCGCCTGGCTGTCCATAATGCTTTCCGTTTTCTCCTGTGTGTAACCGCGGCTCTCTCTGAGACGCTCCATGCGGTTCTCCCTCGATGTATAAACATACCACATTTCCCCGCAGTTGTCACGGAATTCTTTTGAGGGAATGGCCGCCTCTATGACCACCAGAGGTTCAGGGCAGGCAAGCGCCTCCCCAAAGGCCGTATTCCATACCAGGGGATGAGTCAGGCGGTCCACCTGGACGCGTTTATCAGGGCAGCCAAAGATTACCTGGGCCATGGCAGGACGGTTGATGGTTCCGTCCTCATTCAGTATGGACGGCCCCAGGAAGTCCACCACAGCCCGGTAGCTCTCCTGCCCTGGCTGCATCAAATCCTTTGCCACCTGATCCGCCTGGATGACACGGAAGCCATACTCCTCCTTCAGTATCTCCAGCACCCGGCTCTTGCCGGACCCCACGCCGCCTGTGATTCCCAATATGAACTTACCGCCTGCGGGGAATGCATTTCTTATATTTTCCATATCCTGCCGCTGCCCCTTTTGATGTCTTTATTTTCCGTGCTTTGTGCTTTGATCTCTTCCTAACTTTCCTACTTGGCGTCAAACCAGGATTTTCCCACTTCCGCCTCCACTTCCAGTGAAACCCTTAAATCCGCGGCATGCTTCATCTTGTCGGTCAGAATCTCCTTAACCGCCTCAATCTCATCCCGGGCCGTCTCAATCAGAAGCTCATCGTGAATCTGAAGGACGATTCTGGATTTTAGGCCGCGCTTTTTCAGCTCCCTGTCCACTGCAATCATGGCTATCTTCATGACGTCTGCTGCGGTTCCCTGAATCGGTGAGTTCATGGCCACGCGCTCTCCGAACTGACGCTGCATAAAGTTGGCGGACTTAAGCTCAGGAATGGGCCGCCTCCTGCCGTACAGGGTCGTCACGTAGCCCTGTTCCTTGCCCTGCTTGACCAGTCCGTCCAGGAATGTCTTAACCCCCGGATAGGTCTCAAAATATTTGTCAATATACTCCACCGCCTCCTTGCGGGAGATGCTGAGTCCCTCGCTGAGTCCAAAGGCGCTGATGCCGTATACAATTCCAAAGTTCACCGCCTTTGCGTTGCGGCGCTGGAGGGGAGTCACTTCATCAAGGGGTACATGGAATACCTGGGAAGCGGTGATGGCATGGATGTCCTGGGCGGAACGATATGCTTCGATCAGCCTCTCATCCCCTGACATGTGCGCCAGGATGCGCAGTTCAATCTGGGAATAATCCGCGTCCACGAACACACAGCCTTCCTTTGGAACAAATACCTTGCGTATTTCCCTGCCCAGGGCCATGCGCACAGGGATATTCTGAAGGTTTGGCTCCGTGCTGCTGATGCGCCCCGTGGCCGTGATGGTCTGGTTGAATTTGCCGTGAATCCTTCCGTCCTCACCGATGTAGGCTGCCAGGCCTTCCGCATAGGTGGAATTCAGCTTTGTCAGCTGGCGGTAGTCCAGGATTTTCTGGACCACCGGATAATCAGGCGCCAGCTTTTCCAGTACATCCGCTGCCGTGGAATAACCGGTCTTTGTCTTTTTGCCTCCCGGAAGCTCCATCTGTTCAAAGAGAATCTCTCCCAGCTGCTTGGGGGAATTGATATTGAATTCATGCCCTGTCTCCTGGTAAATTTCCTGTTCCAGCTTGGCGATTCCCACCTTAAGCCTGTCCCCATATTCCTTTAGCTCAGCCCGTTCCACCTTCACGCCCTCCTGCTCCATATGGAAAAGGCTGTAAATCAGGGGCATCTCTATATCTGTATACAGGCTGTACATTCCCGTATCCTTTAACTGGCCTGCCAGGGGTGCAGCGGCCTTCCACGCGGTATATCCCATGTAGCATACACAGTCTACGGCATTCTTCTCTCCCCTCCACAGGGCATCTCCCAGATCCTCCTTGGCCAGCAGGTCCGCCCTGGAGGGCACGGTAAGCCCCAGATAATCCCTGGCCAGATCGTCGTAGGCATAGGTATCCTTAAGAGGATTCAAAAGATATCCGGCCACTCCCGCGTCATACACAGGATCCGTATCCTTAAGTTCCAGGTACGCAAGCATGGATTTTAAATCCAGGGCCCAGAGCTCTCTGACGCCTGGGTTATCCTGGCCCTGGCTATTCTGTGCCTGGTTATCCTGTTCCTGATTTCTCCCGCACAGCGCCCTGAGCTGTTCCAGAAGATACTCGCCGGTAATCTGCTCTCCTGCCGCCAGACAGTAAATATCCTCCTCGCCCAGGCACAGGGCCAGGCCTGTCACGGGATTCAGCCCGGATCTGGCCTTTTTTCCTGCTTTTACTTCCCCGTTCTCGTCAAAGCTGAAGGACAGCTGCTCTGCTGTCTCCTTTAAAGCCCCGTCCCTGCCAAGTATGAGCTGGAAGCCAGCCAGCCCGGTCTCTGCTGCCCTGCTGAATATTTTATCCGCTGTCTTTATATCCTTCACAAGGGTAAAATGGGTTTTTATATCAGGCGCGGCTGCTTCCTGGGCAGCGGTTTTATCAAAACGGGCCAGGATGGACTTGAATTCCAGACGCTTCATATACTGGTAAGCCTCCGGGGTATACAGGTCCTCAATCCGGGCGTCCTCATAATTAAATTCCACAGGACAGTCCGTACAGATGGCCGCCAGCTTCCTGCTCATCTGAGCCATGTCATAATGCTCCTCCAGAGCCTTCTTAGCCCTGGGGGGCCTAATCTCCTCCAGATGGGCATAGGCGTTCTCTATGGATTTGTACTGGGCGATGATGCTGGTTGCTGTCTTTTCCCCGATGGAAGGCACCCCCGGTATATTGTCGGAGGCATCCCCCATAAGGGCCTTCACATCAATGAATTCCTCCGGCGTCACCTGATACTCCCGCAGCACATCCTCCGGGAAATAGTCCTTGATCTCGGTCACACCCCTGCTGGTCCTGGGAATCCGTATCTTGATGTGCTCATCAGCCAGCTGCAGAAGGTCCCTGTCACCCGATACCACGGATACCTGGATACCCTTGGCCTGACACCGCTTTGCCACGGTTCCCAGTATATCATCCGCCTCAAACCCCTTAAGGGTCATGATAGGAATTCCCATGGCCTTCAGCACATCCTTCATCACAGGAACCTGCTCATGAAGCTCCTGGGGCATGGGCTTTCTCGTGCCCTTATAGGCGTCATACATCTCATGCCGGAAGGTAGGCTCTTTTAAATCAAAAGCAACGGCTGCGTGGTCCGCCTTTTCCTCCTCCAATATCTTCAGCATGATATTTAAAAAACCGTACACTGCGTTGGTATGCAGACCCTCCGAATTCGTAAGGTCCGGTACCCCGTAAAATGCCCGGTTCATAATACTGTGTCCATCAATCAAAACCAATTTGTCCATTAATATGAGTTCCTTTCTGTCTCTGTCACCACATCCTGAACTGAAGCACCAGCACGGCCAGCACGGCCCAGAAGCACAGAGTGTTCACCGCATAGCGGGCTGTTTCCAGGATTCCCAGGGTGTGCACCCTCTGCCGGGACAGCTCCAGAGCTGTCTCCAGGGCTCCCTTGATGTTATAGGTGCCTGTTTCCTGGTCCAGCTGGCGGATACCCACGTCCACTGTGAAGTAAATCTCCAGCTCTTCCCGGCATTCCTCGCAGGTCTCGATGTGTTTTAAGAATTCTTTCAGTTCCTCGTCCGTAATGCTGCCGTTGATATACGGCATCACCAGACGCTCCGCTTCCCTGCAGGTCACAGCCAGCACCTCCTGTCTATCATTTTAATCCAATTCTTCTTACATCATACAATAAATCAGCTTACTTTTCAATGAAAGATTAGGACTCCCATCCCCCCATCCTCCGGTTCCGGACAGACTACCCCTTCCTGTATTCCCTGGGAGATACGCCTGTCAGCCGCCGGAACACATCCCCGAAATAATTGCCGTCCGAGAACCCGCAGGCCATGGCCACACCGGTCACAGAAAGGTCTGTATTGCGCAGCATATCAGATGCTTTCTGCACGCGGATGTAGTTCAGATACTCCTTGAAGCAAAGGCCGGTGGAGCTTTTGAATTTCTTAGAAAAGTAGGTGGGGCTCATATTGGCAAATGCAGCCACCTGCCCCAGCGTCACCCCTTCCTGGTAATGCTGGTTCATATATCTGGCCGCACGCACCATGGCCTCCTCTGCCTCCTCCAGCGCGTGTCCTTCCCTCCGGGCCTCCTGGCAGCGGCCCAATACCACCAGAATCTGGTGCAGGAGGCTGCAAAGCTGTATCTGGCAGTAGCTGTCGCCCTGCTTTTCCTCATCCTGCATCTGAGCCAGCAGTTCCTCTATCTTAGGGCGGAATTCTGAAGGAATGGTGCGTTTGGGCTGTGAAAAGATATGGCCAAAGGCCTCCCTCCCGCAAAGGCTTAAAAAGGAGGTGACCGTGTCCCTGGAGAAATAGATGCCGAAGCGCTCAGCCTCCCAGCTTGGCTCATACAGGGCCTTGTGGACCTCAAGAGGCGGAATGATGGTCATGTCACCCGGTTCCAGGTAATAGATGTCCTGGTTGATGAACATTTTACACTTTCCTGATAACAGATAATAAATCTCATAGTAAGAATGATAATGAGGCCGCTTCATCACAAAGCTGGAGGACCTTCTGATACGACTGACCTGAACGCTTTTATCCTTTAGAATCATGGTATTGCTCATATGCGGTCTTTCTCCTTCCATTTCTCTTTCATAGCCGGAGCGTTATGGCAAAAAAACTGTAATTTTTAGAAAAAATCCCATAAAATCCGTATTATTCCATCTGTTTTTGTTATACCATAAAGCCAACCAAAGGTAAACAAGGAATCAGACAAGGAAATGGAGGAATGACCATGGCTGAAATGACCATGATATCCATGGCTGTAATGGCTGCCACACAAAAAAGCCGCTCCTTTTTGGAAGCAGCAGCCGGGCGTAAGGACCTGTATCTGGAGGAAGGCCTTCTGGAAGAAGGAACTTTGGAGATAGGAACTCTGGGGATAGGCACTCTGGAGAAAGCAGACGTCATATATCTTCCGGATTACAGCAGTCTGGATTTCCGGCAGGTGCGCAAACTTCTGAAGGCAGGAAAACACGTCCTGTTCGGAACCATGGGAGCTGCAGATGCCGGCAGCCTGAAGGCGCTGGCACAGACAGCCGATGAACATGGCGCAGTGCTGTTGGATCACATCCACCTTGCATTTAATCCATGTATGGCATCATTAAAGACAGCGCTGACATGCCTGGGGCCCATTGGGCGGATTCGTCTCCATTCCTGTGAGTATGCCTTCTGCTGTGAGGGGTTACGCATTTCTCCTGTCCGTCCCCCCGCCTGCGTTCCGCCGGGAGGCGCATTGTTTCAGAGGGGCGCCGACTGCCTCTATCCCCTTGTGCATCTCTTCGGCATACCGGAACAGATGGATGCCCAGATGGTGCTCACGGAACATGGAATGGACGCAGCCGGCACTGTCAGGGGATATCTGGGCACCGCCCGAGTGGAGATAGTCTATTCCAAGATATCAGGAAGCCATGTACCAAGTCTGATAGAGGGAGAAAGGGGGAGCCTGTTAATACGTGATTTACGGAATTTAAAGGAAGTGACATATAAAAACCGGTCCGGAGATAAAGATCAACTGGTTTCCTTTTCCGATGAAGCCTGCCGCGCCAGGGAACTGGACCGCTGTATGGCGTTCATAAAGGGAAAATGCAGCTGGCAGCGTCAGCTTGCATCCTCCATACAGACACTTCAGATGATGGATGAAATCAGGGGACATCGGAATTTGTCTGCGGAATATACCGTTTCCTCCCATGGCACCTATGCCTCCGCCATTTAAACAAGCCTCCGCCTTTGTCTGTCAGAAAAAGGCCGGACGCAAAAGACCCACACAGAATCACTTCTGCATGGGTCTTTTTTTGTCTCATGTGCCGTCAATCTGACACGTATAGATGCCGGCAGCGGGACTTGAACCCGCACGCGGTTACCCGCAACAGATTTTGAGTCTGCATCGTCTGCCATTCCGACACGCCGGCTTACAACGCTGATTATTTTATCACAGGATACATATTTTGGCAAGTGTTTTTTCAAAACCTTTGCCATTTTTCCATTCCGGTACTATAATAAAGCAGATAATGAAATAAAGAAATAGAATAACAGAAAAGGCAGGGTACTCTTTCATGGCTGTGAACTACTTCAAAAAAATCGGGGCGCGCCGGCTGCTCATCATGATTATGGGAAATGTATTTCTTGGAATGGGAATCAGTATATTCAAGCTGTCCGGCCTGGGCAACGACCCTTTCAGCGGTATGGTCATGGCCCTGGCCAATATACTGGGCTTCAGCTACGCCTCTTTTTTGCTGGTCATTAACGGCGGACTCTTTATCTTTGAACTGGCCGCAGGCCGCAGACTCATAGGAATCGGCACCCTGGTAAATGCATTTCTTCTGGGATATATCGTCACCTTTTTTAATGGTTTATGGCCCCTGCTGTTTCCTGTGCCGGACACCATGCTCCTGCGCGTGGTCACCGTGCTTGTCGGCGTCATTGTCACCAGTTTCGGCGTGTCCCTGTACCAGACCCCCAATGCAGGGGTTACGCCTTATGACAGTATTTCCCTGATTACTGCAAAGAGCCGCCCTCTTATCCCCTACTTCTGGCACCGGATAGCCACGGATGCAGTTTGCGCCGTCATATGCTTCCTGGCAGGAGGAATCATTGGCCTGGGCACCCTGGTGTCAGCCTTCGGCCTGGGCCCCATTGTCCATTTCTTCAATGTCCAAGTGGCCGGACGGCTGGTAAAAGACTGTTAAGGCAGGTATCTGCCCGCCCAAAACAGTCCCTCCGGCCCTTCCCTTACCTGATTGCCTGCTGGCCGCTGGCCTTATATATTTCATACCATTCATAGTGCTCCAGACGGATGTCCAGGGCCTTAATGGCCGTATCCAGCCTGTCCAGCCTGTTGCTTCCTGAAATAGGAACTGCCCCTGCCGGATGATACATAATCCATGCGTATATGATGGCAGACGGGTCTGCGTCATGCTTCTCGGCAATCCTTTTTATGGTTTTCATAGCCGCAGCGCACAGGCTGTCGTTGGGATCAAACATTCTCCCCCCTGCCAGAGGCGACCATATCATGGGATGGATTCCGGACGCAGTCAGGTCATCCATCATTCCGGAATTAAAATGTTCAAAGCATACAGGGTTCCACTCAATCTGGTTCGTTACCAGCTGTCCGTTGACAGCTCTGTTAAGACCGTTGAATTTATGAGGATCAAAGTTGGAGACGCCCATTTCCCCTATTTTTCCTTCCTTCTTAAGCTCTGTCAGTGCCTTTGCAGTTGATTCAAAATCAATGCAGGGATCCTCACGGTGAATCAGATACAGGTCCAGATGGTCTGTATGAAGCCGCTTCAGGCTCTCCTCACAGGACTGTTTTACCCTGTCGTATCTTGTGTCATAATATCCAAATCCGCCCTCTTTGAAAATACCGGTTTTCGATACCAGCTGGATTTTGTTTCGAATGGCGCGATCCTGTTCAAAGGCCTGCCCCATCAGCGTCTCACAGAGCGTGCCTCCGTAGATTTCCGCCGTGTCAAAGGTGGTGACTCCCCTATCAATACATTCATTCATGAATCGGGCCAGTTCTTCTGCAGACCATTTCCAGCTGTCCAGCCTCCAGAATCCCTGAACCACGGCTGACAATGACAGCCCTTCCGACAATTTAACTTTTTTCACGTTAATCCTCCTTAATTAAGAATTTTTTCTCATATCCAGGGCCACTGCACTGCATATGATAAGTCCCTTTACAATCAACTGCCAGTTGGAATTAACTCCTATGTAGGCAAGTCCATAGCTGATAAAAGTAAATATCAGCACACCGATGATGACGCCGGATACCTTTCCCACTCCTCCGCTCAGAGATACGCCTCCCACCACACAGGAGGATATGGCATCAAATTCATACGCGTTTCCATAAGCCGAGTTGGCGCCTCCGGTCCTGGCCACTTCCAGGATACCTGCCAGCCCTACAAACATGGATTCGATGATAAATACAGTGATGATCACCTTGCTGACATTTATACCGGATACCTTGGCCGCTTCCGGATTGCCGCCCACGATATAAATGTTCTTCCCAAACACAGTCTTGTTGAGCAGAAACCAAACGCCGACAATGGCAATGACGGCGATGACCACTAAAAAGGAAATCTGGCCAAATACCTTAAAGCTGCTGAGCACAGTCAAGTCATTCCTTATGCCTCCGATGGGCTGGGAATTGTTCGGCTTCTTTGCAAAGTACAGACAGTTAATGCCGTAGACAATGGTGCTCATGCCGAATGTGGCGATAAAAGGCGCCATCTTTAGCTTTGCAATCATAAAGCCGTTGACAGCTCCTATCACAGCAACCAGAGCCAGGGTCATGATGACGGGAATGATAATGGGAAGTTCAGGCAGGCCAGGCCAGAACTTGTTGGAATAGTCCGCCATCTGGGACAGGGATGCCACCATAACGGCTGCCAGGCCCACCTGGCGGCCGCCGGAAAGGTCTGTTCCTCCTAAGAGCAGAGCGAACATCAGCCCCAATGCACATATCATTTTAACGGCAGACTGGGTCAGTATGTCTGTCAATACTCTTATTTGCAGAAAAGAAGGTTCGATTATGATAATTCCTATAATCATGAATACCAGCACGATGATAAGAGCTTTATCCATCATGATATTCTTTATGTCTTTTGCTGTCAACTCCTTTATTTTCATACTGACACTCCTTCTTTCGTTTTATCTTCAAATTGGGTGGCGTACTTCATCACCTCAACCTGGGTAGCCTCCGTTTTGCCAAGGATACCTGTCTGCTTTCCGGCGCACATAATCATGATACGATCCGACATTCCCAACAACTCCGGCATCTCAGAGGAAACCATAATGATCGCCTTTCCCTTTTTCACTAAATCCTGCATGATTCGGTATATCTCATATTTAGCGCCCACATCCACTCCCCTGGTGGGTTCGTCCAGCATAATGACATCACAGTTTGCCAGCAGCCATCTGCCAATCAGCACCTTCTGCTGATTCCCTCCCGACAGGTTCTTGATAAGCGTTTTTGTCCCGGCCATGCGGACATCCAGATCCGTGCACACCTTGTCAACGCTGGGGAACAGTTTTTTCGTATGGATGTATCCGAAAACATTGCCTGTCAGTTTCTTATAGGCAACCGTCAGGGCGTTGTCCCAGACTGACAGCATGGGAATGATTCCCGTTGCCCTGCGCTCTTCTGTCAGAAGGGCGAAGCCGTTGCGTATGGCATCCTGGGGTGAATGGTTGACCACTGTTTTTCCATTGACAGTCAGTTCCCCGCTTACAATTCTTCGCAGGCCGAATATGGCTTCTATGAGCTCTGTCCTCTGTGCCCCCACCAGTCCGCCTATGCCCAGTATCTCCCCCTTATGAAGGTCGAAGGACACGTTTTTAAAGGATCGCGGGTCTGCACTGGTAAAGTTCTTTACCTGCAGCATCACCTCATCTGTTCTTGCGTCCTCGCACAAAGGAAATCGCTCGTTCATCTTTCTTCCCACCATTTGGCCTATCAGCTGGTCTATGGTAATGTCCTTTATATCCCATGTGCCTATGTACTGGCCGTCCCGCATCACTGTTATCTCGTCCGCTATCTCAAATATCTCCTCCAGCTTGTGGGATATATAGATAATAGAGCGCCCTTCCTTTCTAAGCTTGTCAATGATTTTAAAAAGATGCTGTGTCTCTGCCACAGTCAGTGAGGAGGTCGGCTCGTCCATAATGATAATTTTTGCATTATATGAGACAGCCTTTGCTATCTCAATTGCCTGCATCTGTGAAACGGAGAGGTTCTTTGCAAAGGTTGTCACGTCTATATCAAAATCCAAATCCCGAAGCAGGTTCCTGGTCTTTTCCATCATCTGGTTTTCATCCACCACAATGCCTTTTGTCTGGAACCTGCCCGCCCATATATTGTCCACCACATTCCTGTAAGGAACCGGATTCAGCTCCTGGTGAATCATGGAAATGCCGTTTTTCAGCGCATCATTGGGATCTTTGATATCCATGACCCGGCCATCAATTTCAATGGTACCGCTGTCCGGATGATACAGGCCGAACAGACACTTCATCAAAGTGGATTTGCCGGCCCCGTTCTCGCCGATTAATGCATGTACACTTCCAGGCTTCACCGCAAGCTTAATATTGTCAAGGGCTTTTACTCCGGGGAAGGATTTAGACATATTTGCTATCTTCAGTCTGTATTCTTCCATCTGCATCCTCCAGATTCCTTATTCGGATTGGGCCACTGCCAGCATGTCCTCCAGGGTTGCGCTTAAATTGCTTTCATCAACAATCACATACGGTACCCATACATATTTTCCGTCAACCGTACAGTTCACGCCTACCACGTCCTCTGTGATTTCCGTTCCTGCATGTACTGCCTTTATCACATTGATGATGGCGTCAGACTGGCTCTTCCTGTCATTCAGCACAGTGCCCAAAAGGGAACCTGCCTTCATTGCCTCCAGGGCGTCGATATTAGCATCAATTCCCACGATGGGAACAAACTTCTCAGCATCCCCTGAGTTATAGCCATTGTTGATGCAGGCCTGCACCGCGCCCATAGCCATGGAGTCGTTGTTGCAGAGGACACCTTCAATCCCGTCGATTCCGTAAGCGGTAATCCACGCATTCATTTTATCCAGTGCCTGGGCCTGGTCCCAGTTGGCGGTATCGCAGGCAAGAATCTCATATTCGATTCCGTTCTTTTCCAGGGTCTCTTTATACGCATCTGTGCGAAGTGTCACATCCTGCTGGCCGATTTCTCCCTGAAGAATGACCAGAGAAAGTTTTCCGTCCCCGTTTTTATCTGCAATATCTTTATTGTCATTCCAGTAGTTAATCAGTGCCTGGGCGCACATTTCGCCTGACTGTTTGGCCTGGGCGCCTACATACCAGATGTTTTCGTAGCGGTTCATGGTATCTTCCATCGGCTCCATATTGAAGAATACAGCCGGCACGCCGTCAGCATCGCATTTCTTCATCATGTTCTCAATGCTCTCCCTGTCAGGCGCGCATATGGCAACCACATCCGTCTTTTTGCTCAGGGCCACCTCTAATTTGGAATTGGCCGTGGATACGTCATTTGCCGCGTCCTGCATATCCAGGGTGATACCGCCCGACTTTTCAGCCTCGTTCTGCATAATGATGCGGAATCCGCTCTGGAACTGGTCGTCAAAGGCCCTCCAGATAACAGTGGCCTTCATCTCTGCCTGGGCCTCTCCCTGCTGGGCGGCACTCTCTGAATTTCCGGCTGATTCACTGCCTGCCGGAACTGCCGGCTTTGTCTCCCCCAGACCGCCGGAGCAGGCTGTTAATGTACCCATCATCACGGCTGCTGTCAACCCACATACGAATCTGTTCATGCTTTTTTTCATAAGTCATCTTCTCCTTTTTGATATATTAATCCATCAGTGCAAATTCTCTCATCTTTCCCTTAATAAACTCCCTTGCGCAGGCCTGTGAATTGACAAACATGCCTGTATTATACTTAAAGTCCGGCTTCTGCTTCATATCCTCAAAGGAATTGGCAACCGCTATCAATACATCTGTGGCAATATTGATTTTTCTGATTCCGTTCCTGATTGCTTCCTGTACCTGCTCCTTAGGTGTTCCCGAACCGCCGTGAAGCACAATGGGAACATCCACCACATCATGTATCTTTTTAAGCCGTTCAATGTTCAGATGGGGAGCCGCCACATATACGCCGTGCTGCGTCCCGATGCTGACAGCGATACAGTCAATGCCTGTGCGCTCCACAAATTCCTTTGCCTGGTCCGGGTCTGTCTGGGCAGATTCAGGGTCGCCTTCCACCTTAAAGTTTCCTTCTTCTCCCACCAGCTTGCCTAATTCCCCTTCCACCGTGATTCCGTAGCAGTGGGCATAATCAGCCACCTTTTTGGTCAGCGCCACATTCTCCTCAAAGGGAAGGGATGAGCCATCTATCATGACGGAGGAATATCCGGCCTGTATGGCCTGTACGCATTCCTCATATGTACGGCAGTGGTCCAGATGAAGCGCAACAGGAACTTTGCAGTCAGCTGCCTTCATGGCTCTTTTAACCGTATCCACAGTCCCCTCAAAACCGCCCATCAAATCGCAGCAGTCCGTACCTGTGATAAAGATGACCGGAATATCCAACTCTGTACCTGCCTCAATTGCTGCCAATGCAGTTTCATAGGATACAGTCACATATGCGCCATAGGCAATGTTCCTCTCCTCAGCCATCTCCAAAATGTCTTTCATCGGTGATAATTTCATAAGTCTTCTTCTCCTTTTATTTTAGTTTTTTATGGTGATTGTATATGTACAACTCGTCTTCATAGGGCAGTATACCGCCCGCCGCCCCCATATGCTGGACACTGTGGGAAGCAACTGAGCCTGCTAATCCAGCACTTTCAAAAAATGAAAGCCCGTTGACCAGGCCGGCCATCAGCCCGGCCATAAAGGAATCACCTGCCCCCGTGGTGTCCACGGCCCTGATCCCTCTCGGGCATTCTATATACCGCTCCCTGATAAAATCTGTGGCATAGCATCCCTTTGAACCAAGCTTGATTCCAAAATAGGCAAGTCCCATGGGCTTAAAGGCGCTGCTGATGTCCGGTATCTCCCGGCATCCGGTTATGGCCAATGCTTCCTCATAGCTTGGGAAAAAAACATCTGTATAGGGCAGAACCTCCTTAAACATATCCATCCAGCAGCTGCAGACAGACCTCTGGTTAATAGCCGCATCCATGACCGTCATCCTGCCATGTGCCTTGGCCCGCCTCAGGATTCTGGCAAGTCCGCCCTGGTTCATCCGGTTAAAGCTGCAAGCAGAACCAATGTATACAATATCCGCATTCTCAACAGCCTTCTCCGGCAGGTCACTGTCATCCACCTCGTCAAAAATCGTCACATCTGACAGGAAATGCCTCTCTCCATTTTCCTCAATCAGTGCAAAACTGGATGCCGTCGCATGGACCGGGTCTGTTACCACATGTGAAACATCCATTCCCAGCTTCCTGCATTGGTCCAGAACAAACCTTCCATTCAGGTCATCTCCCACCCGTCCCGCCATGGTGACAGGAATGCCCAGACGTGATAATGCGATAGCTGTATTGAGAGCGTCCCCGCCGCAGGCCTGTATCGGTTTTTCTATCATGGTGCAGTCCCTGCTTAAGGCATCCCGGTCCACCGGCCTTAACAAAGTATCGCACACCATCATTCCAAAACTAAGCACCACCTTTTAAACCACCCCTCCTTCATCCATATGTCCGTACATACATATAATTGCACAATGATGTATATTTGTCAAGTAGTTGTGGTAAAATTATAATAAAATGTTATTTTTTCAAATTTTCCCTTGCATTTTTCACAACATGCTTTACAATATAATTGATGTTTTGTTTGTACATACATATGTATCTAACTTGAAAGGATTTTAAATTATGACCATGTTCACCAAAGAAATAAATAAAGATGTGCCCATCCCCCTTTATTACCAGCTGAAAAATATCATCAAAACAGATATTGAGAACGGCACTTTAAAGACCGGGGATACTATTCCCACTGAAATGGAAATCATGAGCCACTACAACATAAGCCGCTTTACGGTGCGCCAGGCCATCTCCGAGCTGGTAAATGAAGGTTACCTGCTGCGGAAAACCAGCAAAGGCACCTTTGTCACAGAGCCTAATAAAAAAACAAGCTTCATCAAGTCCTTTGAACCATTCCACCAGCAAATCCAGGAGCTGGGCAAGACCCCGCATACGGAACTGTTGGACATGTCCGTCATGAAACCGGATGATCGGATCAGGGAACTTCTGCGTCTTGGTACCAATGACAAGGTTATCTCCCTGTTCAGACGGCGTTTTGCGGATGCAACGCCTGTGGTGACAATCCAGAACTATCTTCCCTACAACCTCTGTCATTTTGTGCTGAGCCATGACTTTAAGGATGTTTCACTGTACAATCTCTTCATGTCACGGCCGGAAACCTGCATTGACAATACCCGAACCATTGTTTCCGCCGAAACAGCCACTCCCGAGGATGTTAAGCTGCTGGAGGTAAAGCCCGGCAGTCCCATGCTTTGCTTTAATAATATTTCCACCACCAGCGACGGTACCATAATTGACTATGCCTATGCCCATTACCGTGGGGATATGAACAAGTTTGAAATCAACGAAAGCCCCAAATAACCCATCTGCAGCATTCTTCTGCCCTTTTACCATCTAAAAACAGCGGGACCGGATTACACTTGATCCGGTCCCGCTGCTGCGGTTCACCTGTTAACTTTTCCCAAACACAGAAGCAGTCTTAATATCCAGTTTCCTGCACCACTCCTTAAGCACTTCCTCCCTGCAGCAGGATGCGGAAAAATCCTCCAGCTCAAAATCCAGGGGTATGTCGGTCTTAATGGTGGCCAGCTCCTTAGACAGCCTGGCTGCGGCTTCCCCGCACAGTTCCCCTTCCTCCCCTGTCTTGGTCAAAGATTTGTAGGGGGAACGGCTGATTCCCAGGCAGTTTTTCCAGAAGTCCTGCAGCTCCTTAAGCTGCTTCTTATCCTGCTCCGCCTCATGTATCACCTCATAAATATGTTCCACGGTGCCGTATTCTCCCAGCAAAAGCGGTGCTGCGCTGGCAACGCCGCGGACTCCCGGGATATTGTCCGAGGTATCGCCCTGGATTCCCTTCAGGTCCGTAATCTGCCTGGGCCACACTCCTTCCTCGGAATACACCGTCTCAGCCGTAAACTCAAAGGTCTTTTCCGGCAGGTTCACCGATGCCTTATCCAGGCCGTAAAGCCCGTAATACTTGTCGCAGAGCTCCTCCGCCTTTTCCTGCCTGGCCTGGACCATCCAGGCCCTTACATTATACTCATCGCTCACAAGCTGAAGGTAATCATGGTCCTTGGTCATCACCACCATGGGCACCTGCTCCCTGAATTTATAGACCAGGCTTCCCGCATAGTCATCCGCCTCATACCGGTCGCTGTAGAGCACCTTAAAACCTGCTTCCTCCAGAATCCGCTCCATCAGTACGAACTGCTGCTTAAGTGGCTCCGGTGTCCTGCTTCTGGTCCCCTTATAATCAGGATACAGCTCCCTGCGGAAGGTATCCCTTGTCTTGTCAAACACAAATGCCACATAGGCCGGCTGCTGCTTTTTCAGCAGGGAAACCACGGCCTTCAGCACCCCCATGATGCCGTTGGTATAGGTCCCGTCCGATGCGTGGAGGATTTTCCCGTAATGCTTTTCCTTTTCCTCGTCCGTCTTGGCGAACATGATTTCCCTGGGTAACACTGCATAGTAACAGGTTGACAGCAGGGATGAGCCGTCAACAATCACGAATTTTCTTTCTGACATTCTGATTCCATCTCTTTCTTTCGTATTCTGTCATTGTGCGGGCCATTATGCTTACCTGCGGTGATGCCTGTCCCAGATTCCGGCAAACAGCAGGGCGGCTACAATGAATACCAGCACTATCAAGCGTTCCATCTGTCCCATATGGCTCCTCCTTCCGGAGACATGACTGTAACGGGAAGTCACAGTTTCCTCAAAACTGTATCATACACCAGTTTTGTCCTGGCGTCAAAGAGAACCCACAGAATCTGTTCCAGTTCACCCGGATACTCTGCCGCAAATTCTCTGGCAGTTCCTATGGCGGTTTCTGCTGCCAGCCCCACCGGGAAGTGGTATATACCGGTGGAGACAGAGGGAAATGCAATCCGCTTCACTCCATTTTCCAGGGCCAGCAAAAGGGAATTCCTGTAGCAGGAGGCAAGCTTCTCCTGCTCCCCGCATGTGCCGCCGTTCCACACAGGACCCACGGTGTGGATAATATACCGGCATTCCAGGTTGTAGGCCTTTGTAATCTTGGCCTGTCCTGTCTTGCAGCCGCCCAACAGCCTGCATTCATGCAGCAGTTCCTTTCCCGCGGCCCTGTGGATAGCCCCATCCACCCCTCCTCCTCCAAGGAGGGATGAGTTGGCCGCGTTGACGATTGCATCCATTCCGGTTATCTTCGTTATATCACCTAATACAGTACCTATGACTGTGTTGTTTTCATTTTTCATAGCTGGCCTCCTCTGATTTCTTTCCTTTGATTATACCATATAACCCCTCAGTCCCGACAGCAGTAATTCACCGATTTTCCCCGCTCCGCTGTCAGCCGCAAAGGTATGGACCAGACTGGCCTTATCCCTGCCAAGGATATTTTCCAGCTCTGCAAAGGAAAGCAGGCCTTTGAGGTACAGCTTTACGATTTCCATTGGTCCGCTTCCGATTTCCGCCACCAGCTCTAAATGTGTCATGATTCACCTTCTTTCTGCCTTTTTCAACCTTCCATTAAAAATGCCGGCCTAATAATATATGCAGGCTTTTTCCAGAATATTCCTGTTGGCAGCCATATCATTCCATTGAAATCATGAAAATCTTTCGCTTTCCCTATGGTAAAAATTAATCATTCCATTAAAAAAAGTCAGCTTTTTGTAAGAAACATTACGCTTCATTACATTTCACTGACTTCCGTTGCAATTCATCCTGAACTATGGTATATTCACATCAGGTCAGAAATGACGCTAGCCCGGCAGCTTCCACAGCCCCATGTTGTGGAAGCACCGGGCTCCCCCCAAAAAGATTATCTATCATCATTCTTCGTATTTCCAGATTTGCACCTCACCTGAATATCCCTCAAATGTACGTTTAATAATATCCTCCACTATATTCCAGTCGCCTCCTGCGCTGCCGCATCCTATCTTATAGGGAAATGCCACTGTCTCGTTTTTGCCCCTGGCTTCCAAAAAGCTCCGGATTTCTCCCATCGCTTTTTCCAATGCGTCATAATCGGTATAGACCATCTTTTTTCTGCCGTAATCATCCTGTCCGTACAGATTGCCAATCAGAAACCAGCGTCCGTCCTTTTCCACCGGCTGGGCAGACACCCGTCCCAGCAGCTTGGATGTGTCCCCGTTTTCCTTTTCAATCCACTGCTTCGTTATCCGCTTATACGTTTTCTCCACTTCTGGAAACAGCTTCTTTACCTGTCCTGCAATACCATAGCCGAATGCGCCCTGGCAGTTCACCTGATGACACAGAATATCTGCCTTTGAATCAAATATGCTGCCATTGTAATATTGAATCATAATTTCCTCCTCTATCTCTTTCATGATGCTGTCCGCCCGTTATATCATATCCCGGTGCTCGGTCCGGCCCAGCAGATAATCCACGGAACAGCCGAAATAGTCCGCCAGTTTTACCAGTGAGACCGCGTTCGGCACGCTCCTTCCGTTTTTCCAGTCGCTGATGTTTCCCATGGATACATCCAGATCCCTGGATACCTGGCTGGTACTGCCCTTCCGCCTGATTTCCGCAAACAGATTCTTCAAGTCAATCCTTTCCTGTACCACATTTCATTCCCCCAATTCCAGTATAAAAGTTGTGTCGGATCTATCATAAATGCTGAGAGGAAAATTGTAAATAAAAATATGCACAAAAGTCCTTCAATAATTTGTAAGTATTTCTTCAAACTCCGTCCATGAATATCATGTATAATAGTTACAATTCGGGTATTGCCCGGAATACAAAGGAGGATTATTATGGATACAAACAAGAAAATATTGATAGGAGCCATTGGCGCTGCTGTTGTCATCGGCGGCATTGCCATCGGCCTCCTGCTCAGCAAGACGCCGGAAAAGGCAGACCTGTCCACCATACATACAGAGGCAGCCACGGAAGCTCCCAAGGAAACGCTTCCCGCCGCCACACAGGCTCCGGAGACAGAGGAGACCACAGAAGGCCAGGAAGACGCTGCTTCCAGTGTTTCCGCTTCCATCGAGACCTATACATCCGGAAAGGTATCTATCCAGTATCCTGCGGTGGACCAGATGGATGACGCCTCAAAGAAGGACAAGATTAATGAACTGTTAAAGACCAATGCCCTGTCCTTCATAAAAGCCAATGACATCGACGAGGCCAACGATACCCTGGATATCAAGTGCAAGGTGATTTCCGTGGACCGCAAACGTCTCACTGCCACTTACACCGGCACTCTGTCCGCAAAGGGAGCCGCCCATCCGGTCAATCTGTTTTATTCCAACACAGTCAATCTGCTTCAGGCCCAGAACCTGGGACTGGATGATTTTACCGACGCCTATACCATGGCCGGATATGTGCTCAGCGACGATGTAAAGTTTTCCGGCATTTCTTCTGATGTAGAGGCCCAGGTCCTGAGCTACCGCTCTTCCATGGATTTGGATTCCCTGACCGCTGTCTTTAACAGCGCGGACTTCCCTCTGTCATCAGAGACCCAGTGGCCCGAATCCTTCAGCTATGAAAAACAGGGAACCATCTACTTTTCACTGCCTGTTCCCCATGCCCTGGGCGACTATGTGCTGGTTGCATTTGACCCCACCACCAAATAGTCCTTTAACCGGGGTTGATATCATAAGATATTTGATATATAATTATCAGTAATTCTAATAGATAAAGGAGCAGCAAAATTTATGGATAACGTAATGGTATTTGACCACCCTTTGATTCAGCACAAGATTTCTATTCTGCGCAATAAAGCTACAGGAACCAATGAGTTCCGTGCCCTCATTGAGGAAATTGCCATGCTGATGGGCTATGAAGCCCTCCGCGACCTTCCTCTGGAGGATGTGGAGGTGGAAACTCCCATCGAGACATGCATGACCCCCATGATTGCCGGACGCAAACTGGCCGTGGTTCCGATTCTCCGTGCCGGACTTGGCATGGTAAACGGCATCCTGGCTCTGGTTCCCAGCGCAAAGGTAGGTCATATCGGTTTATACAGGGACGAGGTGACTCACGAACCTCATGAATATTACTGCAAGCTTCCAAACCCCATTGAAGAGCGTACCATCATCGTCACAGATCCCATGCTGGCCACTGGCGGTTCCGGTGTCTCAGCCGTTGACTTTATCAAGGAACACGGCGGGAAAAAGATTAAATTCATGGCTATCATAGCTGCTCCGGAAGGCCTTAAGCGTCTCCATGAAGCCCATCCCGATGTACAGATTTACGTGGGACATCTGGACCGCTGCCTGAATGAAAACGCCTATATCTGCCCCGGACTGGGAGATGCCGGAGATCGTATCTTCGGAACAAAATAACAGGAATTATTACAGGCAAATACAAATACAGGGACATACAAACCATAAGATAAAACAGGAAGCCGGACTTGCGATGTGCAGTGTCCGGCTTCCTGTTTTTATAAACTCTCTGACTGTTCCGTGTTTCTGTTCGTTCTGTACTGACGGCTTATTTTACTACCTTAAGCCCGCCCTTTCCCTTCTCAGGTGCCTCGGGCGCTTCCTGCTCTGTTTCCACTTCCCTGGCCTCTTTTACAACGATGTTGTCCTGGCCCTTGTAGATGGAGTCAGAGGGAACACAGCCGCGTACGCTGGACAGCGGGTATACATTAGAATTACGTCCAATGACCGTTCCGGGATTGAGCACGCTGTTGCAGCCAATCTCCGCGTGATCGCCCAAGATGGCGCCGAATTTCTTGCGTCCTGTCTCCACATCACCATCCTCAGCATGAACCTTTACAAGACCCTTGTCAGCCTTCACATTGGAGGTCACTGCGCCGGCTCCCATATGTGCCTTGTAGCCCAGGATGGAATCGCCCACATAGTTGAAATGGGGCACCTGCGCCTCGTCAAAGATGATGGAGTTCTTGATTTCACAGGAATTGCCGATGACAACGTGCTGTCCAAGGATAACGCCTCCTCTTAAAAAGGCTCCGTTGCGTATCTGTACCTTTGGTCCGATGATCATAGGTCCGCCCATGGCAGTGGTGGGAGCCATCTGTGCTGTCTTGTGAATCCAGATATTCTTTCCAATCTTCTTGTATTCGTTCTCCGGAAGGCTGGCGCCCAGACTTTCGATGAACCCATTGATGTCACCCAGAACTTCCCATGGATACTCATGGCCCTCAAACAGCTTTTCAGCGATTGTATGGCTTGTGTCTAAAAGTTCTTTGATTTTCATCTGTTCCAGTTTCATAAATTAATTCTCCTTTTTTGTTTTATAGAATGCGGCTGCCGCGTCAAAATAACCTCTCATATTGTACTGGTTATTCATGCGGATGACATTGACTGTCCTGCCGGCAACAAAACGATTCAGCTTTTCCATATACTCATCTGAGGTTATGGAACCCTCCGCAACATAGGTGAGCCCCTTTTCCCAGCTGGCTGTCAGCTCGGGATTCAGAAGCTGGCGGATGGACTGGTCCACCACGTCATAGACCATTTCCCCTAAAAGGGACGGCGTAATAACCTGGGTTTTCTTGTTCAGGTTCAGATACTTGATGTTAAACAGTTTCTTAAGTATCTCAGCCCTGGTAGCGCTGGTGCCTATGCCGCTGCCCTTAATCTGAGCCCGCAGCTCCTCGTCCTCTATGAGCTGGCCTGCATTTTCCATGGCCAGAATCATGGAACCGGAGGTATAGCGCTTGGGAGGTGATGTCTCGCCTTCCTTTATATTCAGCTCCACCAAAGTAAGTATATCATTTTTTTTCAATTCTGCAAGCATCTGGAGCAATACTGTCCTGTCAACTTTTGGAGAAATGGCATTTGGGACACCTTCTTTTGCCTCGTCCCTGGACTCATCCCTTGTCTCATCCTTTGTCTCATCCCTGGCCTCGTCAAAGGATTCCTCCACCCCATTTTTCTTTGCCAGGTTCACATCCGCCACCTTGAGATATCCCGGTTCGGACAGAACCTTAAAATTGGCAAAAAAATGTTCCTTCAGGCGCTCCAGCTCCAGGCTGTATTTCTGATAAACCGCCGGAGGATAAAATATGCTCAAAAACCGTCTGCATATGACCTGATACACCTTTTCAGACAATGGCGGCAGTCCCCTCAGGTTTCCAAGTCCCTGTCCGGTGGGCACAATGGCATAGTGGTCCGTTATCTGCTTGTCATTGACATAGCGTGTCTTGGCAATCCCCTTATAGGATCCCATATTCAGCACCTCATCCGCAAACCCTGCCATAGGCCCGTAATTCTTAAGGCCGCCTATGTTCTTTTGAATCTCCTTGGACACTGCCGTGGACAGAACCCTGGCATCGGTTCTGGGGTAGGTGACCATCTTTTTCTCATACAGCTCCTGCACCACCTTAAGCGTCTCATCCGGACTGATTTTAAACATCTTGGAACAGTCGTTCTGAAGCTCCGCCAGGTTGTAAAGAAGGGGCGGATTCTTGGTCTCCTTTTTCTTCTCCTTGGCGAGCACCGTGGCCGTGAGAGGCGGCTCTGCCGTCAATAAGGCGGCCAGCTCCTCTGCCTGCTGCCTGTCCTTAAAGCCGTTGTCCTTATACAGGCAGGGGGTTCCGAAATAGCGGGAACCTTCCACTGCCTTCCACTCCGCCTCAAAGGGAACCGGCTGGCCGTCCTTACCCGGCGCCTCAAAGGATCCAATCACCCTGTAAAAGGGGGTTTTGACAAAACCGCGTATCTCCCGCTCTCTGCGCACCACCATTCCCATGACACAGGTCATGACCCTGCCCACGGACAGAACCGTAAACTTGGTTCCCAGATAATTTGACAGGGCAGGTCCGTACTTAAGGGTCAGCACCCTGGAGAAATTAATTCCCATAAGGTAGTCCTCCTTGGCCCTTAAATAGGCGGAGGCGGACAGGTTGTCATACTCTGTCTCATCCTTGGCCTCGCGGATTCCCCTCAATATCTCTTCCTCTGTCTGGGAATCAATCCACACCCGTTTCTGCTTCTTATCCTTTACCCCGGCCATCTGGGCCACCAGGCGGTATATATACTCTCCCTCCCGTCCCGAGTCCGTACACACATAGATGGTATCAATATCGGGCCGGTTCAAAAGACCCTTGACGATTTCAAACTGCTTGGATACATTGGTTATAACTTCATACTTGAATTCCTTTGGAAGGAATGGCAGTGTCTGAAGGCTCCAGCGCTTGAACTTCATGTCGTAGGCTTCCGGATAACTCATAGTCACCAGATGGCCCACGCACCACGTCACCACTGCCTGATCAGACTCTATATACCCGTCGCCCCGCCGTCCCCGTATCTTAAGCGCTTCGGCAAACTGCTGGGCCACACTGGGCTTTTCTGCTATGTATAATGATTTTGACATCCAATCCCTCATTTACTTTCTTCATACGCGCTGCCCCGGATTTCTCCGGCAGATTTCCATGGCGGCAGGGCGCATATTATAATAGTATACCATTAAATTGCCTTTGCCGCAATCAAAAAAACCATGAAGCGCCAGCGATGGCAGAACCCTCATGGTTTTCCTGCATAAACTACTATAACGACATTCCGGAGGTGACTTCCATGCCTGGAAGCTGGCAGTATCAGCCTTATCTCACCACATATGATTCATTTATCTTTTACAATGCAATCGGGGAACATCCCGATTACTTCTACCGGCCCATCGCCGTGGCGAAACAGGTGGTAAACGGGACCAACTACCGGTTCATGACCATAGCCGAACCGGAGCAGTCAGATCTGACGCCCCATTTTGCCATCGTGGAAATCTATCAGCCCCTTGAAGGCAGGGCCTATGCAACTAAAATCACGCCTGTTTAACCAAAAATTGATAGACGGTCCTGGTTCTGTACTCGTCCCCTGCTTTCAGCAAGGGGGACGGGAACTGTGGCTTGTGGACCGCGTCCGGAAAATACTGGGTCTCAAAACAGAAGGCGTGGCGGTAATCATAGCGGGCATTGCCCTTTCCCGGCATCTCATCCTGCAGGAAATTAGCTGTATAAAACTGGATTCCGGGCAGGTCCGTATAACATTCCAGCACCCGGCCGCTGGCCGGGTCCATGGCCTTTGCAGCCAGGGCCAGTTCTCCTTCTTCTTTATCCAGCACCCAGTTGTGGTCATATCCCTTTCCGAATACCAGGGCCTCAAAATCAGCGCCTATATCCCTTCCAATGGCCTTCATCTCTGTAAAGTCCATGGGCGTTCCAGCCACAGGAGCAATCTCTCCCGTTGGAATGGAAACCTCGTCCGCCGGTGTATACCGGGACGCGTTAAGCCACACCTCCTGCTTCATCACGTCGCCGCTGTCATGTCCTGCCAGGTTAAAATAGCTGTGGTTGGTGAAATTGGCAACCGTATCCTTATCGCAGACCATATGATAATCCAGCACAAGACTGTCCTCATCTGTCAGGGTATAGCTCACCGTGATCCTGGCATTGCCCGGATATCCCTGATCGCCGTCCGGGCTCTCCAGATAAAAGTCCAGCCTGCTGCCTGCCTCTGTCTCTGAGGCGGCGCAGTCCCAGACCCTGTCGTGGTACAGGTCCGGTCCGCTGTGAAGGTTGTTGGGGCCGTTGTTGGCCTCCAGCTTATAATCCTTACCGTCTATGGTGATAACAGCTCCGCCAATCCGGTTGGCATTGCGGCCGATGGGCGCGCCGAAGTGGGCAGGATTCCTGCGGTAGCTGTCCAAATCATCGTATCCCAGCACCACATCCGCCATGCTGCCGTCCTTATCAGGCACCACCATGGAAACCCACACGCCTCCCAGAGTGATGAACGAAGCAGATACCCCATTCTTATTGGTCAGCGTATACTTGTAAACCTCTGTACCATCGGGCATTTTCCCGAATGAATTTTTCTCGATTGCCATGTTTTTCTCCGCTCCTTCTCCATGCAGTACTAAATATATCCCCTTGCCGTCAAAAGCTCTGCGCAGAGTACGGCTCCGCCTGCCGCGCCTCTTACCGTGTTGTGGGACAAACCGATGAATTTATAATCATACACAGCGTCCTCCCTCAGACGGCCCACGGAAATGCCCATTCCTCTCTCAAAGTCCACATCCGCTGTCACCTGGGGACGGTTATCCTCCTCAAGATACTGGATGAACTGCGCCGGGGCGCTGGGAAGCTTAAGCTCCTGGGGAACTCCCTTAAACTCCCTGAGTTTCTCAATCAGCTGCTCCTTTGTCACCTTTTTCCTGAACTTCACAAACACGGCAGCCGTGTGGCCGTTCAGTACCGGTACCCTTACGCACTGACAGGTGATGACAGGACTTTGTGCCTTCACTATAACACCGTCCTCAATGGTTCCCCACAGGCGAAGGGGTTCCTGCTCGCTCTTTTCTTCCTCGCCGCCGATATAGGGAATGATGTTGCCTTCCATCTCCGGCCAGTCCTTAAATGTCTTTCCCGCGCCTGAGATAGCCTGATATGTAGTGGCCACCACCTCGTACGGCTCAAATTCCTTCCATGCTGTCAGCACCGGCGCATAGCTCTGGATGGAGCAGTTGGGCTTTACCGCAATAAATCCCCTCTCTGTCCCAAGTCTCTTCTTCTGGAAGGGAATTACGTCAAAATGCTCCGGGTTGATCTCCGGCACTACCATGGGAACATCCGGCGTCCAGCGGTGGGCGCTGTTGTTGGATACCACAGGCGTCTCCGTCTTGGCATATGCCTCCTCGATGGCCTTTATCTCATCCTTTGTCATGTCCACGGCGCTGAATACAAAATCAACTCCCGCCGCAACCTTTTCCACCTCATTTACATTCATCACAACCAGCTTTTTAACAGCCTCCGGCATGGGGGTAGTCATCTTCCAGCGGTCTCCCACTGCTTCCTCATACGTCCTGCCGGCAGAGCGGGGGCTGGCTGCCACTGTCACTACCTGGAACCACGGATGGTTCTCCAAAAGGGCGATGAAACGCTGCCCCACCATACCTGTTGCGCCTAATATTCCAACCTTCAGCTTCTTTTCCATAAATCATTCTCCTCATTATCCTGATTTTCCCGCCCTCCGGAACTGTCACGGAACCTGTCGCATTAAATCCATGACAGTCACATTGAATCATAGCCTCATTGAATCGTAGCCTCATTGAATCCACGGTACGGCGAATCTTTCCCTATCCTATACCAAACAACGGAAAAAATCAAGATTTATTCGCTAGAAAAATACATTTGTGCGCCCCGCAAGGACATTCTCTCTTTTTTGTATGCAACACTGCCATTGGGTCAGGAAACCAGTGACAATGCCACCTCCATCATCTGTGTAAAGCTGGTCTCCCTTTCCATGGCTGAGGTGGCTTCCCCGGTGACCATGGAATCCGAGATGGTCAGAACGGCCAGGGCATTGACGCCGGCCGCCGCAGCGTTGGCATAGAGGGCTGCCGCCTCCATCTCCACGGCCAGGACTCCCATGTCAGCCCAGGTCATTCCTCCCTGCACCTGTTTGGGCGGGGCATAGAACATGTCTGAGCTGAGCACATTGCCCACATGGAAGGACAGTCCCCGCTCCCTGGCAGCGGCCACGGCCCGCTCCAACAGGCTGTAGCTGCACACCGGCGAATAATCGCCCGGCAGCCCCAACAGGCGCACAAAATTGCTGGTGGTACAGGCTCCCATGGCAAACACCATGTCTCTCACATGGACGTCAGGCGTCAGGGCCCCGGCCGTGCCCACCCGTATCAGGTTCTTACAGCCGTAAAAGTGAATCAGCTCATAGGAATAGATACCGATGGAGGGACACCCCATTCCGGTGCCCATGACAGATACCGGCCTGCCCATATAGATTCCCGTGTAGCCAAGCATGTTTCTGGTCCCGTTAAACTGCTTCACGTCCTCCAGAAAATGCTCCGCAATATACTTTGCCCTCAGGGGGTCTCCCGGAAGCAGGATTGTCTCTGCGATTTCTCCTTTTTCAGCCCCGATATGGGGTGTGGGTGTGTTGGATAATGACATGGCATATACCTCCTTTTCTACAGCCGCACTTTGCTGCCTTTCCCGTCCCTCTTGGCCAGTTTCAGACGGTTTAAATGGACTTCCTTACCCTTGTAATCCACAATGGGATTCTCACCAATCAGATACAGCTTCTCCAGCTCCTCATTCTTGGTCAGCCGGATGCCTCTGACACCTCTGGATGCCTTTTTAAGCATGGATATCTCCTCCAGGGCAAACCGCAGGAACACGCCTCCTGTTGTCTGGATCACCACCTCGGTCTCGCCCTCCACCGGTATCACGGCCGCCAGTTCATCCCCCTCCTGGAGCTTGGTGGCTGCCACCACCCGGTTGTTGGTCTCAAATTCCTCCGAAGGCACCTGCTTTACCATGGCCATCTTAGTGGCGAATACAAATATCCTGCCCTTCATGTCCTCTGCGCTGGTCAGGTAAACAATAGTATCCTTGGCACCGTCGAATTTACTCAGATTCTCAATGGGCGTTCCCTTATCCCTCAGCTTGCCGGCCGGCACATCCATGGCCTTTATCTGGTAAAGGCTGCCGCTGGCAGCAAAGAGACAGATTTTATCCGTATTCAGACATTTCACCACGTGGACCTGCTCGGTGTCCACGGTTTCCTGGTTCCGGTCATAGGTGGACTTATCCAACAGCTTGCAGTATCCGAACCGGTCCATCACAAAGACCATCTCCTGGACAGCCACAGCGCTCTCGTCGTACACCGCCTCAGGTCCGTCCTCAATCAGGGTGCGCCTGGGAGTGGCAAACTCAGCCTTGATGGCAGCCAGATCCTCCTTGATAACACGGTTCATCTGGGCCCTGCTTCCCAGGATTTTCTTATACTCCCCAATCTTCCTTAAGGTCTCCCTGTGCTCCTTTTCCAGAGCCAGGATTTCCAGTCCGATTAACTTATAAAGACGCATTTCCAGAATAGCGGATGCCTGGCGCTCCGTAAAGGCAAGCTTCTTTGCGTCCTCCTCAAACCCCGGAACCTTGAAATGGATGTTGGTCACATCGCCTGTGGTCAGACATGCCTTGGCATCCTTTAAGTTTTTGGAGCCCCTCAGGATGGCTATGATCAGGTCAATACAGTCGCAGGCCGCAATAAGTCCTTCCTGTACTTCCTTTTTATCCATTTCCTTCTGGAGTAAAACATTGTATTTGCGCTCCGTGTTCTCATACTGGAAGTTGAGGAAATTTCTCAGGATCCCCTTCAGGTTCAGCGTCTCAGGACGGCCGTCCGCAATGGCCAGCATATTGACCCCGAAGGTATCCTCCAGCTTTGTCTTTTTATAGAGGATATTTTTTATCTTGTCAATGTCCGCATCCTTGCGCAGCTCCAGCACGATGCGGATTCCCTCTTTGTTGGACTGGTTGGAGATATCCACCACGTCCGTCAGCTTCTTGCTCTCCACCAGATCGGCCACATCCACCAGAAACTTATTGATTCCGGCGCCAATCATGGTATAGGGAATCTCTGAAATAATCAGCTTATCCTTGTCCGCCTTGCGCTTTCCAAGCTCCACCTCGAACTTGCCCCTGAGCTTGATTTTACCCATGCCGGTCTCGTAAATTTGGGGCAGCTCGCTCTTATTGGCAATGACTCCTCCGGTGGGGAAATCCGGCCCCGGCATAAACTCCATCAGCTCCTGAGTGGTCACCTCCGGATTATCAATGTACGCCTGGACCGCGTCTATCACCTCGCCCAGGTTGTGGGGCGGAATGCTTGTGCTCATGCCCACGGCAATGCCCTCCGCCCCGTTGATTAACAGGTTGGGGACCCTGACAGGAAGCACCTCCGGTTCCTTTTCCGTCTCGTCGTAGTTGGGCACAAAATTCACGGTTTTATCCAGATCTTTAAGGTAGACCTCCTCCGCAAACTTCTCCAGACGCGCCTCCGTGTAACGCATGGCGGCTGCCCCGTCCCCTTCTATGGAGCCGAAGTTGCCGTGTCCGTCCACCAGGGCCATGCCCTTCTTGAAATTCTGGCTCATGACAACCAGTGTCTCATATATGGAGCTGTCGCCGTGGGGATGGTACTTACCCATGGTATCGCCCACGATACGCGCCGATTTCCTGTGGGGCTTATCGTGGTCCAGATGGAGCTCCCTCATATCATAGAGAACCCGGCGCTGTACCGGTTTTAAGCCGTCCCTGGCATCAGGGATGGCCCTTGCAGTGATGACGCTCATGGAATAGTTCATGTAGCTTCTCTGCATTTCCTCACTGTATTCAGTCCGTAATATCTTTTCAGCCATGTTCTAATTGTCTCCTGTCTATGCGTCAATCTCCGCCTCGTCCGCATGCTCATAAATGAACTGGCGGCGGGGTCCCACCTCGGTGCCCATGAGCATCTCGGTTATCTCCGTAGCCATCCTGGCATCCTCTATCTCCACCCGCTTAAGGACCCGGCGCTCCGGGTCCAGCGTGGTCTCCCACAGCTGCTCCGCGTCCATTTCACCCAGACCTTTGTAGCGCTGCAGCGTAAAGTCGCCGGTATGGGTTTTCCTGTAACGCTCCAGCTCCTTTTCATCGTACAGATACTGTTCCTCCCCCCGCTTGGGAATCACCTTAAACAAGGGCGGCATGGCAATATACACATGACCGTCATAAATCAGTTCCGGCATAAAGCGGTAAAGGAAGGTGAGAAGCAGGGTGTCGATATGGCTGCCGTCCACATCGGCATCGGTCATCAGGATGATTTTGTCATAGCGCAGCTTGGTGATGTCAAAGTCATTGCCGTATCCTTCCGAAAAACCGCAGCCGAAGGTATTGATCATGGTCTTGATTTCCGCATTGGCCAGAACCTTATCCATGGACGCCTTCTCAACATTGAGGATTTTTCCCCTGATGGGCAGGATGGCCTGGTACTGGCGGTTCCTGGCAGTCTTGGCAGAGCCGCCGGCGGAATCTCCCTCTACAATGAATATCTCACACCGGGAGGCATCCCGGCTCTCGCAGTTTGCCAGCTTGCCGTTGCTGTCAAAGGAAAATTTGGACTTGGTCAGCATGTTGGTCTTGGCTTTTTCCTCAGCCCGGCGAATCTTGGCTGATTTTTCCGCACAGCCAATGACTCCCTTTAACACCTCCACGTTGCGGTCAAAATAAAGCTGCAGCTCGTCCCCTGTCACCGTGAACACGGCCTTGGTGGCGTCGGCGCTGGCCAGCTTAGTCTTGGTCTGTCCCTCAAAGATGGGGTCAGGATGCTTTACCGCGATGACGGCCGTCATGCCATTCCTTGTATCGGCTCCTGTAAAGTTGGTGTCCTTATCCTTTAAAATGCCGATTTCCCTGGCATAGCTGTTAATCAGCGCCGTGAATTTGGTCTTGAAGCCGGCCAGATGGGTGCCGCCCTCCTGGGTAAAGATGTTGTTGCAGAAGCCAAGTATGTTCTCCTCAAATGTGTCCACGAACTGGATGGCGGCCTCCACCTCCACCTTGTCCACGGTTCCCTTGAAATAGATGGGGTCGTGTACCGGCGTTTTGCCGGAGTTCAGCTCCCGCACATAGGCAACAATGCCCTCCGGCTCATGGAAGGCCACCTTCTCTCCCTCTCCGGGCCGCTTGTTTTCATAATAAAGGGTCAGGTTGGGATTTAAGTATGCTGTTTCGTGCAGGCGGCTTTTAAGCCACTCCGCCTTGAAACGGGTTTTCTCAAATATATCGCCGTCAGGCAGGAAATTGATGCAGGTACCGGTCTCCCTCGTCTTTCCAATCACAGGGAGAAGTCCGTTCTCCAGCTTGATGACAGGACGTCCCTTTTCATATTCATCGTGATAGATGCAGCCGTCCCTGTAAACCTTAAGGTCCATATGGGCCGACAGGGCATTAACTACGGAGGAACCCACACCGTGAAGTCCTCCGCTGGTCTTATAAGCGTCGTTATCGAATTTACCGCCTGCATGAAGGGTGGACAGTACGATTCTGGCTGCTGATATGCCCTTTTTGTGAAGCCCCACCGGAATACCGCGGCCGTTATCACGGACCGTGCAGGAACCGTCGGCTTCCAATGTCACCCACACACTGCTGCAGAATCCGGCCAGGTGCTCATCCACCGCGTTATCAATGATTTCATAAATCAGATGGTTTAACCCCTTGGAGCCCACACCTCCTATATACATACCAGGACGCTTACGGACCGCCTCCAATCCTTCCAGCACCGTAATACTGTCCGCGTTATATTGTTCCTTTGCCATTCTATTCCTCCATATTGCTATGTACAGATGCGTACATATGTTTCGTCTTATAGTATTAAACCATATTTAGATTGTTTTGGCAAGTTCCGGCCATGAGAAATTCCCGTATGCATACGGATTCCCTTCTGTTTTCGGAAGGTCCGGGAAAAAATCCGGACTCAATTCATAGAAATACACAGAAATCATTACGGATTTTTACAAAAATATGAAAATACACTTGAATTTTCCAAAATACATGATATAATATCAGTGTTGTGCAGATGTAGTTCATCGGTAGAACACCAGCTTCCCAAGCTGGGGAGGCGGGTTCGATTCCCGTCATCTGCTTTTAAGGCCCTGTGTGTGCAGGGCTTTTTTGCTGTCCTGAATACGTTTTTTTATCTTCTGCTTTTTCTTTCCGCAAGACAATAACAGGCCGCCCGGTCCGCTGTGGCCGGGTAGCCTGTTATTGTTATAATCCATCTTTTCATTTTTTGCTTTTTCTATTCTTATCCTTCATGAAATCCGGCTTTCTACAGCACCTTATCCAGAAAGCTCCTGGTCCGTTCCTCCCTGGGATTTCCAAACACTTCATCCGGGGTCCCTTCCTCTACAATGTAGCCGTCATCCATAAACACCACCCGGTCCGCCACTTCCCTGGCAAATCCCATCTCATGGGTAACCACCACCATGGTCATGCCGTCGGCTGCCAGCTGTTTCATGACCTCCAGCACCTCGCCTACCATCTCAGGATCCAGGGCGGATGTGGGCTCGTCAAACAGCATAATGTCCGGATTCATGGCAAGGGAACGCGCGATGGCCACCCTCTGCTTCTGTCCGCCGGAGAGCTGTCCCGGATAGGCCTCCGCCTTGTCCGCCAGCCCCACCCGGGCCAGCAGTTCAAGGGCCTTCCTGCCGGCTTCCTCTTTTCCCATAAGTTTTAATTCCGTGGGAGCCAGTGTAATGTTCTCCTTCACCGTCAGATGAGGGAACAGGTTAAAATGCTGGAACACCATTCCGATGTTTTCCCGCACTTTGTTGATGTTGGTGTTAGGGTCGGATATGGGATGGCCGTCCACCACCACATGGCCGGATGTAATCTTCTCCAGGCGGTTCAGACACCGCAGAAACGTACTTTTGCCGGAACCGGAGGGGCCTATCATGCATACAACTTCCCCCTCTCTTATCTCGATGCTGATATCCTTGAGGACTTCCAGCTTTCCGAAATTCTTTTTCAGGTTATGGACTGAAATCTTATTTTCCATAGGACACTCTCCTCTCCACATACTTGGCAATCCTGGACAGAATCGTGCAGACTACCAGATAAAACAGGGCCACGCAGATCCAGATGGGCATAACCATGGAAGCTGAATTGGCTGCAATAATCTTGCCGTTCTGGGTCAGCTCCCTGGGTCCGATGACAGACACAAGGGATGTATCCTTCAGGGAGATGATAAACTGGTTGATAATGGAGGGCAGCATGGTCCTGAATGCCTGGGGCAGAATTACCTTGCGCATGGCCTTGCCGTAGGAAAGTCCCAGGCTTCTGGCTGCTTCCATCTGTCCCTTGTCAACAGCCTCAATTCCTCCGCGGATGATTTCCGCCATATAAGCGCCTGCATTAAGGCTCAGGGCCACGCAGCCCGCCGTAAAGGCGCCGCCTATATTGCTCCACTGGAAACCATATGGCTTCAGGACGCTTCCCACACCGTACATCATAATCATGACCTGTACCAGCAGGGGTGTTCCGCGGATAATGTCAATATAGACATCGGCAACGAGTTTTAGTACCTTAAAATCCGAGACCTTGAACAGGCCGAAAATAACGCCCAGAACCGTGGCGCAGAGCAGAGATATCACGGTCATCTGCAGGGTGATTCCCAGAGCCTTAAAAAATGATGGGTAATACTGTGTTATGATGTTTACAATCTGCATACTATCATCCTTTTCTGATTATTCGTTGACGTGCATCATTCCAGGGATATCCTTCCATGCCCATGGAATGTTATAGCCAAATTTAAAGCACTTAAGCATAACCGGTAAAAAACCGTATAATTGCTTTAAATTCATCCATAACCTGCCGGCATTGAGGCGCCGGCCCTGCATAAGGCAGGAACCGGCGCCGGGCAGCACTGCCCGGAGGTTCTCCGGCAGTCCTATTTTGCAATGTATGTATTCAATATCTCATCGTATCTGCCGCTTGCCTTGATGTTCTCCAGTCCCTTGTTGAACATCTCCACCAGTTCCGGATTTGCGCCCTTTAAGGTCGCGAAACCATAGGAGGAACCTTTCTCCATGGGTGTGGGAAGGGTGAGGCCCAGTCCCCTGGAAATTTCATAACCGATAACAGGGTAATCCTCAAAGCAGGCAACTGCCTCTCCTGCTATAACGGCCTGATACATGTCAGATGAGCTCTCGTACTGTATTACCTCAAAACCATACTGCTCTGCAATGGACTCTGCAAAGGTACATCCCTCGGTACCAATCTTGGCAGCCACCTTCTGGTCCTTTAACTGGTCATAGGAGGTGATATCGGAATCAGACAGGACAGCCATGCCTACGCCGGAATCATAGTAGGGCTCTGAGAAATCATATTTCTGCACCCTCTCATCGGTGATGGACATGCCTGCAATCACGCCGTCGCACTCACCGGCCTCCAGGGCAGTTACAGCTGCGGAGAATCCCACCGGAACCACCTCATATTCAAAGCCCTGGTCCTGGGCAATTGCCTGTAAAATATCCAGGTCAATGCCTACCATCTCTCCCTTTTCATTCTCAAACTCAAAAGGGGCAAAGGTGGTATCTGTGTTGATGATGTACTTCTTGCCTGAGGCCGCCGCGCTGGTTTCCTCTTCTGCTGCTGATTCAGCTGCCGTGGTATCCGCGTTTGCTGCAGTCTCTGCTGCTGTTGTGCCGGCGGCTGTGGTCTCTGCGGGCTTGGAGCCGCATCCTGCCACTGTCAATGCCATGATGGCAGCCATGGATAACGCCATAAATTTCTTCATAATTACTTCCTCCTCTACTGATCGAAATAAAATAAGGGTGACTTTAATAAACCTGTCTCCCTTGACCTGTGATGCGCCTGCATCATCCTGATTACTATAGCACAAAGATATGTCAAAGTCAACTTGTTGTAATAGTTACAATTAAATAACTGTACCATTTGTGCAGAAACAGGACCGCACCGTGCTTCTGCCCAATGCGGCCCCGGTTATTCCAGACCTTACCTGCCTTATCTTCCGACCATTTCCCGCTATCTCACAGGAAAACGCTCCACAATTGCCCCTGTATGATAGGCCTCCAAAAGCATTTCCAGGTCTTTAATCTTTGTCTTAAGCTGTTTGCCCACATCCGTGTCTCCCACCAGCTTCCGGCTGGACACACGTTTTACAATGGTGCTCTCCGAGTGTATGTCGCTCTCCTTCTCAATTGCGGCCTCCGTGGACTCAAAAGGCTCATGGGCCGCCAGAATCAATCCGTAGGAATTATAAATCAGGGTATATCCCGCGATTCCAGTCTCTTTCTGGTAAGCCCTGGAAAAGCCGCCGTCAATGACAAGCACCTTTCCGCCGCATTTTACAGGATTCTCCCCGTTCTTGGACTTGACCGGCACATGGCCGTTGACAATATGTCCCTCCTGGGGCGGCAGGCCGAACTCCTCCAGGATGCGGCCCACTGTATCCTCATCCTCCAGCATGGAGTAATAGGGATTCTTTTCTTCCCTATGGGTCTCCTTGTCCGCCAGAAAATAGCGCTCAAAGGTAGCCATCTTATCCTTTCCGAACAAGGGCGAATCCTGATGGAGCCAGATATACCAGCATATATCCCTGCCTTTTGCCCGCTCTGCCGGGTCCACTGCCATGAACGCCTTTCTCACATAACCGTCCAGACACTCATAGAGGCTTTTGCCCTTGTAGTTCTGCCCGTATATATCCACCGCTTTAAAGCTGCCGTCCCTGTTTAAGGGGATGCAGCCGTGATACAGCAGGTTTCCGTTGTATACCTTGTAAAGGCTTCCCTTTGCCAGCAGGAAGCGCATATGCTGCTGAAGCTTTTCACAGTTCTGAAATGCGGCCGCAAGGCGTTCCATGATGGCGTTCTCCTCCGCCGTAAGCCTGTAAGGGTCAGCCGGATCCATGGTGGGAAAATGGCTGTCCAGCATTTCCTGCTCACCGCCTTCCAGCAGTATGGTCCCCTTGTCTAAATCTATGCGGTGCAGCAGGTTCCGGTCTTCCAGGCAGAACTCCGGATGTTCCTTTATGATTTGGCCCTCCACCTTGAACTGGATAATGGATATGGCCTTGTGCATCCTGATATTCAGTTCCGTCTCACTGGGGCTGCATGCATTCGCCCCTTTGAGCTGGAAGCAGGCGCAGGGATCGCTCCCATAGGTGTCCAGGGCAAAGGTTGCTAACGGCAGCAGATTAATACCGTAGCCATCCTCCAGGATATCCAGATTGCCGTATCTGGCACAGATGCGGATTACATTTGCAATACATCCCTTCTGACCGGCAGCCGCCCCCATCCACAGCACATCGTGGTTTCCCCACTGGATGTCCAGGGAATGGTAGGTCATCAGCTTGTCCATAATCATGTGGGGCCCCGGACCTCTGTCATAAATATCTCCCAGTATATGTAAATGGTCCACAATAAGGCGCTGTATCAGTTCACAGAGAGCCACGATAAACTCCCCAGCTCTTCCCACCCGGATAATGGTCTGTATGATGGCGTTGTAATAGGACTCTTTGTCTCTCACATCCACCTTTTCCGTAATCAGTTCCTCAATCACATAGGCAAACTCCTGGGGCAGAGCCTTTCGCACCTTGGACCTGGTGTATTTGCTGGCAGCCCGCTTGCTCACTTCGATCAGGCGGTACAGGGTAATCTTGTACCAGTCCTCCCGGTTCTTTACATGCTCCAGTATCTGGGCCATCTTCTCCCTGGGATAATAAATCAGGGTGGCCAGGGTCTGCTTGTCCTGGCTGCTCAGGGTGTTGCCGAACACATCGTTGACCTTGCGCCGCACGGCCCCGGATCCGTTTCGCAGCACATGGGAAAACGCCTCGTACTCGCCGTGGATATCCGTGAGGAAATGTTCGGTCCCCTTGGGCAGGTTAAGGATTGCCTCCAGATTAATCACCTCTGTGGAAGCGGCTGCTATGGTTGGATATAATTCCGCAAGCCGTTCCAGATACCTTGTCTGCAAATCACTCATTGCTTTCCTCCCTCAATACTTATATGTTTTTTACTCCTCCCTCTCTCTGTCAACATAATGCTTGTTTTCTTCGTCAATATAATCCAGGCTCAGGTAATCCTCTGTCCTGGCGGATAAATCTTTCTTTCTCAGCGCGCTGCTCACATAGGTGGCGGTCAGCCTGTAAATAACTGCAAACAACGGCACCGCGATAATCATTCCCACGAATCCGAACAGGCCGCCGAACAGCAGGATGGAAAACAGCACCCAGAAGCTGGGAAGCCCCGTGGAATCCCCCAGGATTTTAGGCCCCAGGATGTTGCCGTCAAACTGCTGGAGCACCAGGATGAAGATAAGGAAATACAGGCATTTCATAGGGCTCACCAGCAGTATGAGAAATGCGCTGGGCACGGCTCCGATAAAGGGGCCGAAAAAGGGGATCACGTTGGTCACTCCGATAATCACGCTCACCAGAAGCACATAGGGCATCTTTAAAAACTGCATGGCAAAAAAGCACATGATGCCAATAATCAGGGAATCCAAAAGCTTTCCGGTTATAAAACCTCCAAATACAGAGTGGGCAAAACGCACCTCGCTCACCAGCCGGTTGGCATCCTTAAGCTTTAACAGGCTGTAGACGATCTTCTTGCTCTGGGCGGACAAGGTATCCTTGATGTTGAGAAAATAGACCATGACAATGACGCCAATCAGTATGTTCTTGACAACGGTGACCACACTTAAGAGGCCCGTGGAAAGCTCACCGATGATTTTAGACATATTGGGCACCAGGTCCGTGGTCAGCCAGTTCTGGAACTCCGTGGCAGCCTGCTCATAAAAGGGCATAATGGTCTGTTCTATGGTGGGATTGTCCTCAAACATCTTCATAAGCCAGAGGCTCAGGTTATTGATGTTCTCTCCCAGACTCTCCTGGAGGCCGATGATACTGGTGTAAATCTGGGGAATCACCATCCAGAACAATCCGCAGACAATGGCAATGAGTAACAGCAGGCTCACCAGCGTCCCGGCCGCCTTTGCCAGGCTGTCTGCCGTGTGTCCGTCCTTGATACAACGTTTCAGTTTTTCTGTTGTATAGACCCTGGTCTTGTTATAGATGGGCAGCATCAGGTAGGCCAGCACAGCCCCGTAGATAATGGGCATCAGTATGGATACGATTTTTCCCACGGCCCTTGATACAATCTCAAACCGGGACAGGAAAAATCCAAAGGCAACACTGCAGGCCACCACGGCCAGCGCAGTGGTGCCCCAGTATATATAATTTTTAAATCTTGGGTTTTTCATACATCTTTACTCCTATGTCTTAAGTATTCCGTCATTTCGGCAAGTCATTCACCCATATATCATATCATAAGCTGAAACTAACAGCAATTAGGTTTTATATTACAGTGTGTGTCCCGTGAAGATTTTCACGAAATCTTAACAGAGAGGACAAAGCAGGATTTTTGTGATATGATATTCCTATCTTTGAAAAGAGGTGTTGAGACATGTCTTATATCATAAAAATGGCCCTGGACATCAAAGCCGGTTTTGAGCCCCCGGCGCCCATGACATCCCCCTTAGAAGCCTACTGCGCCGTCGGCACCATTGCCAAGGCCATGAAGTTAGGAATGCCGGAGAGAAAGGATACGCTTTTTGAGATGCGTGACCAGCTGGATGGGGATATGGGGGGCAATGAGCCTGAGGACAGCCGGATAGCCAGGATACACGCCATCCTGAAAGACTTCATACGAAATGAGGATACCACGGACCAGATGATGGAATATGTGGCATATGGATATGAAAATGAAAGGTGACAGAACAGGCCACAAAGTGCCGGGGTAATGGAGCTTAAAAGAATGCACCGGCCGGAAAGACGAATAATCGAGTAGGAGGCGGTGATTAACCGCCGTCCTCTCACACCACCGTGCGTACCGTTCGGTACATGGCGGTTTCAACAGTTGACGTGCACAGACTGGTAAGCTGTGACTAAATCATAAAAGCCACTGCTTATCAGTCTTTCTTTTGTCATTGCCATATTTACCGCTACCGTTTGCGTGGTAAACCAATATCCTCTCCGGCTGTTTCCTGCCTGCCATGCCAAATCTTCCGGCACTCCCATTTTCCGCAGGTTCTTCACCTTGGTTCTCGGTTTCTTCCATTGTTTCCATATACACATTCGGATTCTGTGGTATAGCCACTTATTGAGTTCTTCTATTCGGTTCTTCATTTCCGCAATCCCGTAATAATTCAGCCAGCCACACTTATACACTTTTATCTTTGCTAATGCAGGGCGTATGCTCTGAACAGACCTTCGGGAACTAAGTTCTTTCAGCTTTGACTTCATTTTCTTCCATGACTTTCCATGAACCCGGACATATATGCCCTTTCCGTTCTTTTCCAATGTAAAGCCAAGGAATTTAAAAGTTCGGATTGCAAACACGCTGACTACACGGCTTTTCTCTTGGTTCACTTTCAATTTCAGCGGCCCTTCCAGATATTTCGTGCTCGTCTCCATCAGTCTCTTGGCAGCTCTCTCGCTTTTCGCCAGCAGCACGATGTCGTCCGCGTAACGGACAAATACAACTCCACGCTTCTGATACTCCTGGTCAAACTCATTCAGATAGATGTTTGCCAGCAGGGGGGAAAGATTTCCTCCTTGCGGCGAACCTTCTTCTGTTTCCATGACTACTCCGTTTTCCATCACGCCACTCTTTAAGTACCTCTTAATCCACTGGATTACCCTTTCGTCCCTCACATTTCTGCGCAGGATATTCAGGAGTATCTCATGGTTCAGGGTATCAAAGTATTTCGACAAGTCCAATGCTACCGCATGGATATATCCCTGCTCTGCATACTCTTTCACCTTCTGAATGGCATCTTTCGCGCTTCTTCCCGGGCGATAACCGTAACTGTTCTCCGAGAACAACGGCTCGTAGACCGGTGTAAGGCGCTGTGTTATGGCCTGTTGGAAAATGCGGTCTTTTACGGTTGGAATACCCAGCTTTCGTATTCCACCGTCTGGCTTGGGAATCTCCACTCGTCTTACCGGGTCGGGGGTATACTTTCCCCTTCTGATTCTCTCGATAAGTTCTTTCTGGTTTTCCCTCAGGTATGCGCCTATTTCCTCCACGGTAATCCCGTCGATTCCTGGCGCCCCCTTGTTTGCCTTTACTCTCTTAAAAGCTCTGTTGAGGTTGCCCTTCTCCAGTATCTCCTCCAAGAGTTCCGGCTGTGCACTGTCCCTTTCCTTCCATATCCGGCGGAAAGAACGGTGCGCTCTCACATACCCTTCACGTTCCGCGCTATCTCTTTGCGAGCAGCTGTCTTTGTTTTCTGTACCCAATGTTCCTTCCTCCTTTCCCAGTTGTACTAAAGACTCCTGTTGATTCGGTCCTTCATCTCCCGACTACTACGGCCTCGGCTGACTTCTGTACGTTCAGCACTATCTTTCGATAATGGTTATCCCTTTCAGGACATTCCGCACAGACCTCCCCGGGTACCACACGTCCCTTTCTCTCCATCTATCTGCCACATTTACCATACGTGATTCCGTGTGGTTATTGGGCTTCGACTTGTTCAGCAGTCTTACCCTCACGCATGGCCTGATGTGATTTCTGTCCGTCAGACCAGAGATTTGCCCATGGGTTAGTATGTTCCCCACATCCGGCTTCCTTCAGATTTCACCTCACGATGAACACCCCTGCCTTCGGCTATATCCTTCCCACCACCGGGCGGATTCCGGACTTTCACCAGTTAGAGACGTGCGCCGCCGGGCGCACTGAAAAGCGAACGGGGTAATGCCGTAATGGCATTGCCCCGTTTGTTCTATATAAGATATGTCCCCAAATTTTCCCCTTCTCACATTCCCAATATGGAATCCGTATCAGGGCGGATGATATTCCAGGCGGAAACCAGTGCCTCTTTCAGCTTTACCTCACCTGCAAACTCTTTTTGTCTCTTTAAAGCATATGCTGTCTTTTCTTCCGGGGACAGTATATAGTACTCACTGTCGTCCCGGTATGTATCGCTCAAAAAGATATAGTTTCTCGAAGGCGGCCTCCGGTAGGCAATATCGGCTATAGACCATTGTACATGATATCCCTCGCTGTACACCTCATTATAATCTACAAAAATAATGATGTCCTCCTTCTTGTCGGTCTGGTACTTTAACGCCTCTATTCTCATAAATCCCACCCTTCCTTGCAGCAGCCGGCCCTTGCTCATCCATTGCCCGTGCAGATGTATTAATTAAAATCTACCATATCACCCGGGATTTTTCAATACAATTTACAAGGTTAGGATTAAAGTTACAGAAAACGGTTATTCTCTGCGGCTCCGGTCTATAGTACAGCTGTATTATCAGACCTTTACAGCCAGACCGTCATACCTTCACGTACATATTCGCAGTTAGGATTGCAAAGCGTGGCCTGCCTTTCCAGACAGAACAAGGTACTGCTGTCCGCTTCCCAGTCAAAATGAGTAAGCCAGATCCGTTTCGCGCTGCTGGCTTCTGCCAGCTTAAGAGCAGCTTCCCATGTGGAATGTCCCCATCCCTTGTGGAAGATATAGTCTTCCGGTGAGTACTGGACATCACAAATCAGAAGTCCGGCATTCTCAGCATAGTTTGACAGCACATCCGTCATCTCCTGGTTTAATTCACAGTCAAGTCCATAGAATACCATGGTTTCTTCTAGCTGTATCCGGTACAGCACCGTCTGGTCCGGGTGGTTGGAACGGATGGGGAGAATCTGTACGGACTGCGGCAGCGGCAATGACAGGATTTTCCCGGCCTCCACTTCATAGTACTCAATGGACGCACTGCATTGGCTGAGGGAAACAGGCCAATAAGGAGGCCCTATAAACAGGTTCAGCTGCTGCTTTAAGGAACGGCCGTTGCGGCTCTCTCCATAAAAACAGATGCGGCGTCCAGTCTGAAATAGTGGCTTAAACAGCGGAATTCCTATAATATGATCCAAATGAAGGTGACTTATAAAAATATGGATATCCCTCTTGTCATCCGGATTTTTCATCATCTCCCGGCCCAGTGCCGCCAGCCCAGTGCCACCGTCCAGAACCAGAAGCATCTGCCCTGTCTCTATGGTGAAGCAGGAGGTGTTTCCCCCATATTCCATCTGCTCTGTGTAGGGAGCCGGGCCGGATCCCCGGCTCCCCCAGCAGGTGACTTTTATATTATTATTCATTTTACCTACTCCGTATTGTCATTAATGTCCGGCTTCCGGTATTTCTTCCATAGATTCCTTATCCCGGCAGATTTCCATACTCTTCCGGTTTACCTGTTGCAGGCTGGTTTTTGCCCTTTTCCGGAATTCCTTCTACTGGCCGGTTTGCGCCTTCTTCAGAACTTCCTTCTTCCGGCTGGTTTCTGCTTTCTTCCGGACTTCCTTCCTCTGGCTGGTTTGCGCCTTCTTCCGGACTTCCTTCTTCCGGCTGGTTTGTGCCTTCTTCCGGACTTCCTTCCTCCGGCCGGTTTGCGCCTTCTTCCGGACTTCCTTCCTCCGGCCGGTTTCCGCTTTCTTCCGGACTTCCTTCCTCCGGCCGGTTTCCGCCTTCTTCCAGCCTTCCTTCTTCCGGCCGGTTTGCGCCTTCTTCCGGACTTCCTTCCTCCGGCCGGTTTCCGCCTTCTCCCGGTTCTCCTTCTTCCGGCCGGTTTCCGCCTTCTTCCGGAATTCCTTCCTCCGGCTGGCTTCCGCCCTCTTCCGGTTCTCCTTCCTCCGGCCGGTTTCCGCCCTCATCTGGTTCTCCTTCTTCCGGCTGGTTTCCGCCCTCTTCCGGTTCTCCTTCTTCCGGCTGATTTCCGCCCTCTTCCGGTTCTCCTTCTTCCGGCCGGTTTCCGCCCGCTTCCGGACTTCCTTCCTCCGGCTGGTTTCCGCCCTCTTCCGGCTCTCCTTCCTCCGGCAAATTCTCTTCCTCCTGTAGCTCTTTCTCTTCCTCATTCACATCCGGCAGTTTTTCAGCATCTGCCTGAAGAGGGATAGAAGTATGCACCTCTGCCTGTTTTTTTTGTTCCTGGACAATACCAGTTAAAACCCAGCCCGTCTCTGTCTCTTCGCTCTCAAACATGGACTCTGTCAACTCTTCAATTTTATATTCCTCTCCATCCATTTCTAAAATACCTGTGCCGGTTATAAAAGGAATCCCATCATCTGACCTTTCCAAGATACCGCTTTGTACATTCAGCTTATAATTTTCTGCAAAGATTACCCCTTTGACCCCACGTTCAGCCAAAACCTTTCCTCCCTCCAGGTTCAGCTCTTCATATGTTATATTCTCTCCATCTTGTTTCTTTACTGCGGTAATCCCCCCGCCGTAAAATCCCCCTGTTACCAGAATACTGCTGTCTTCCAGTGAAAGCATCCCTTCCACACACAGGTTATCGCCAAATTCCCCGTCAGCGTTTCTGACTGTCAAATCACCATGAAACAATGTAGTTCCGGTACCGAAATCAAAGGCTGCATTATCAATAACAGCTTTTCTCTCCACCTCAAGCCGGCCCTGTCCGATAGTTTGGAAGCTGCCGCCTTCCTGCATAAAGGAACCATTTGCCGCCACTCTCCCTTTATTATTCAGTGTTCCGCTTCCCACATAATCTCCTTTAATATCCAGGGTATTCATACTGGTATTCGTTACAGTTCCTCTGTTTTCCAGGTTTCCGTCCACAATCAAAGTTCCGTCCACCTGCAATGCTGCCGACGTTCCCACCACCAGCCCCATTCCCCCGGCTAATTCCAGCCGGCTGCCTGCCGGTACGGTCAGGCTGTTATCAATGATAAGGGGATTGCTGTCCGCAGCGCTGTGAAGAACCACATCAGATGTCCGCAGCTTTTCCTCTATGGTTTCCGGGCTCACCGGCATAGTAAGCTCCACCGTAGGTCTGCCCGGCTGTGTGCCGGTTCCGGAATCAGAACCGGAATCCCCTCCGTTAAAAAGAGGGGTGTGAATATCCTTCCCGCCAGGCTTAGAACCTGATGTTCCCTGCCCATTCTCTGCCCATTGGGAGTTTTTATCCTCTTCTTCCCTTAAAAGCCGCTCCGCGTTTTCAATCATCCAGTCCACATCCCAGCCTGCTTCTCTCAGCCTTCTGGCAAGCTCCTCATTCTCATGGATTTCCCAAAGCACATAAGGGGCAATATCTGTTTCCGTAAGGGGAAGCGTCTGTATCTCTCCCTTCCGCTCCATGCGGTCAGGACCGATAATAAGTGCCTGCCGGCCCTTCTCTATGTACTGCCCATTCCGGTCACCCTCCACAGGATTCACCGGTCTTACAAGAACCTGCCCCTCCAGGACGCAGACGCGGCTCGTATTGCTGTCAACCACTTCCGCGTATACTACCGTTCCCCGGATTCCGGTTATCATGGTAGAGGTGCGGATGGATAGGGACTCCTCCCCCTTAAGAGGCGCGGTTACATCACAGAGAAGGCTTCCTTCTGACAGAAGCAGCTCCAGCTGCTTTCCTTTCTTCCGGATCTCTCCTTTGCTCAGTTCATCCATCTTCACGGCCTTTACGTCATCCAGGGCAAGGCCTGCGTAGCTTGCAGCCTCTGTTTCCAGGTAATATCCGCTCTGGAGCCGCATGTTATCAAAGGCCGCAACCGCCTTTCCTCCTTTTCCCGACACATTTACCGTGCCCTCTCTGGAAGAAAGACGCATGGTTGCTCCGCTTACAGAGGTGTCGGCTGCCGCAGGAAACACATTTCCTGCCAGCAGACAGCAGGACACCGCAAAAGCAGCCCCGCATCGTATCAGATTTCTCCCGCGCTCTCTCATATACCATCACCTTTCCAATACTTAATCCGCCTTCTTACCCTCTGACACCGGCATTCTGCCGGAGCTTCCTTCCGTAAGCCCTTCCAGCTCCAGCACCTGGAATTCCCCGGCTTTTCCCTTCAGCCGGATGCTGCCTATGGCCTTTGCATTAATCCTTCCCTCCAGCGCATTTGCAACAGCTGCGGATATGTAAATCTTTCCCCCGGGGGCATTGGACTCCAGCCTGGAAGCCGTGTTTACCGTATCCCCGATGGCAGTATAGTCCATTCGGTCAGGCGCCCCCACATTTCCCACCACAGCGGGACCTGTGTGGATTCCGGTTCCAAAGGTAAGCCTGCGCCCGAAACGCGCCTCCAGCTGATCCCCCAGGCGGTCCGCCTCTTTTGCCATATCCAGAGCAGCCAGGACAGCCTTCATCACATAATCCTCCTGTGCCAGGGGCGCGCCCCAGAAGGCCATGGCCGCGTCCCCAATAAACTTGTCCAGGGTTCCTCCATGGTTCTTGATGGAGGATGAAACCAGGGTAAGATAACTGTTTAATACCTCCACCACTTGTCCCGGTTCCAACGCCTCAGACATGGAGGTGAATCCCCTGATGTCCACAAACAGCACAGCCAGCTGTGTAAGCTTTCCGCCCAGCTCCAGAGACTGGGTTCCCTGCCTCAGTATCTCATCCACAATCTCCGGTGCTGCATAACGTTTGAAGGTGGCCGTCACCCGCTGTTTCTCCAGGACAGCCTTTCCATAATGGATCATCACCGACGCCCCGAAAAAAAGGGTCAATCCCAGGGGAATCCAAAGAATACGCAGGACCATTCCTTTCTCATAGGCAGCCTTGGCAATGATTACATATGCGAAAGAGCCTGCCAGCCACACTGCCCCTCCCCCTGCCAGCCGGCTGCTCTTAAACCACGCGCCGGCTGCCGCCAGCACCAGGAACAGAACCGCCAGCTGGATGCCAGCGCCTGGTTCCTCCTTATAATCACCCTCCAGAAGCGCATGTATGGCATTGGCCTGTATCTCCACGCCGTACATGGGGTCTCCCCTGTCTGCGGAGGTAATATACTGGTCTCCCAGCCCTGCGGCATAAGGCCCTATGAGCACAATCCGATCTGCAAAATATTCAGGCGGAATATTCTCTTCCAAAAGATCCACTATAGAAATGAACTCACTGTAATCCTCCGGCAGCCCGGAATAATTCAAATACCAGAAGCCCCTGGAATCCACAGGCGGAAGACCGGCCTCCCGGCCTCCTTCCTGTTGTATATACTTCCTTGCTATGGTCAGGGCAAAGGATGGAAATACGCGCCCGTCCGGCAGCCCAAGCTCCAGCAGCTGGTGGCGCAGGATGCCGTCCTTATCATACATTGCATTGATATGTCCCTGGGCGGTCACGTCCCTCAGGGCTTTGTAAGGTTCATCAAAGGACTTCACGGTAAAATCATCCAGATAAAAGGTGCCGTCCGCCGCTGTAACCAGAGAGGAACCAAAGGTTCCCGCTGCTGCGGTGACCACATTTTCCCCGGTCCCCGCAGCCTCTGCCAGAAGTAAATCCCCTTCTGTCCCGGTTTCTCCTGCCAGAAGTACATCCAGCCCGATAACCGCAGGACGGATATCCCCCTGGTTCAGATAGGAAACCGTCTGTGCCAGTATCCGCCGGTCCCAGGTGCCAAAAGGCCCCAGCGCTTCAAGGGATCTCTGGTCAATACCCACAATGGCGATTCTGCCGTCTGTCCCCCGCCGCTCCTGATACAGCGCGTCTGACAGACGGTTATCCATCTCATAGAACAATCCGGACGCGGCCGCTATGGTAAATATCCCGGCACATAACCCCCAGGGCAGGTACGCCTTTATCAATTTTTTATCCATACTGCCTCCCATCTATTCCCTGTTATCTGGGCAGCACAAACACCTTTCTCAAAAAACTGTCGCACAGGTAAATATGATCCCCCATCACCATCATCCCCTCCGGGGACGCGATGGTCAGATCCGGGTCCGCCGCATCGGCGGCCGGTAGGGTGGAAACATTGTCCCCCCATATCTTCCGTACCACACTGTTGCCTGTATCCGACACATAGAGGGCGCCGTCCTCCGCCGCGGTAATTCTCTGAGGTCCTGAAAACATGGCCTGCGACACAGGGCCGTCCGCAAATCCGTCCTCTCCTGTTCCCGCGCTCCAGACCACGGCTCCGTCCATAGCCTTCACAATCCGGTTGTTGCCTGTGTCCGCCACATACAGCGCACCTTCATAAAAGCATATGCCTGTTGGCGCGGACAGGCCCCGCAGATAGGTATCCACCTTCCCGGACAGGGACAGGCTGCGGACTACGTCATTATCCGTGTCTGCAATATAAAGTATTCCGTCAGGTCCCGCAGCCAGGCCCGTTGGGGCGGCAAACAATGCTTTTGAGGCCAGATTATCCTCATAACCTGCTTTTCCGGTTCCCGCCGCGGTCATGGCGCCCTCCGGGGAAATATAGCGCACTACATGATTGCTCCTGTCCGACAGAGCATATCCATCCAGATAAGGAATCATATCCCAGGGCTCGCCGATAAGCATTTCCCCAAGGCTTCCGTCCCTGTAGCCGCCACGGGGTTCCCCATACTTCCCGGCAGCTCCCTTCTGCCCCGCATAGATACTGCGGCCTTCCTCTGTCACCTGCCAGATTACCTTGTTAAATCCATCCGCCGCCAGAAAACATCCCTCCCGGCCCTGTACCATGACCCGGGGTGAGAAGCCATCCCCTGTATTATCAAAAAAGGGAGCGGCACCCGACAGACTCACCCCCAGAATGCATCCGGAACATACCAATGACAGGACAAAGCCCAGCGCCTTCGTCCCACAGCCGGTCATTCCATGTCTTTTCCAGATAGTTTTCATTTACCTCTCTCCCTTTCTTTTTATCCGAGGAAAATATTCCGCCAGCTGTCTTATATCCAAAGGATACTGCCGGAGACAAAGCACAGCCACTGAGATTCCGATTACTCCATAAACCCCAATCAGTGCCGGGGATGCGAAAAGGACCATGGAAATCTGCTGGCTCTCATTGGCAAACCACACCGGCAGCGTCATTATGTTATAACCCATATGAAGAGCCACCGCATAAATAATATTGTCCTCCACAATGGACACATGGGCCAGCAGCAGACCCATAAAAAGTCCGTACGCAACCCACAGGGGAGTTACATGGCAGGCCGCGAAAATGCCGGTACAGAGCAGCACTGCAAACGTCTGGCTCTCAAACCTGCGCAGGAAGCGGTTCAGCACATATCCCCTGAATATCAGTTCCTCCACCAAAGGCGCAAGAAACATAACCGACAGGATAGCCAAAATCTTATCTACCTTACCGAACACTTCATAGGTCATCTCGTGATAAGGGCCTATAAGAAAGTCGGGAAAGGGAATCACCGTAAGGGCGGCGGACATAAAAAGGTTAAGTCCTGCCCCGGCTCCCATAAGCAGGAGAAGCTTTTTTGCGTTTACCCCTCTCCAGTAAAGAGTGGTTTCATCCCAGATGGACACTTCCCGCTTTCTGCATTTCCTCCGCATCAGATAAAATACAAGAATCAGGCCCAGAGTCCTGTAAAACTGGCCGCTGCGCCACAGGAAAAACTCTATATGCTCCTTAAGCCCGGCGATAAAAAGCCCGAAAGCAGAGATAGCGGGAGGCAGTAAGAGATAAAGGAGCAGTGGCCTTATCCCGTAGACAAAGTCTCCTATCCATTTCCACACCCTTTGCTGCCAGGTCAAAGTTTTGTTATCCATTCCCGTCTCCCCTGTCACTCAAACGATAGTACGCCTACAAATCCCGTCACCTCAAAAATTTCCTTCATCTGAGGCCGGACATTCTTAAGCACCATGGTTTTCCCCGATGCGTTTATCTTTTTTTGAATGGAAGCAAATACCCGCAGTCCAACGGAGCTCATATAAATCGTATCCTCCATATTGACCACAATCTCTTTTTCCTCTGTTTCCAGCACGGATTTAAGGGCCTTTTCCAATTCAGGAGCCTGAGCCACGCTGATTTTAACTGCTGTCTTAACCTCTGTCATATAACTTACCTCGATTCTGCCGCAGAAGGGCATATAATTATGGGCGTATGCATATCTTCAGCCGGAGAATATTGCACCCGTCCCTGTACTGGTACTCAACGCTGTCCGCAAACTGCCTCACCATATAGATTCCCAATCCCCCCACAGGGCGTTCCTCCAGGGGAAGCTGTAAATCCGGCGCCTCCCGGTCAAGAGGATTAAAGGAAATACCTTTGTCCTCCACCTCTAACACCAGCTCCCCACCCTCCAGTCCGCAGTATACCCGCACCGGTCCGGGCTCTCCCCCATAGGCGTAGCTGGCAATATTAGTGAACAGCTCTTCCAGGGCGATTTCCAGATGAAGCGCTGTTTTCTTTGGACAGTTTACTTCTTCCAGATACTCACGGAGCGCCTCCAGCACCCCATCCATATATTCCATTCCGGCCGGCACCTGCTTCTCCAGCATTTATCTCTCATTCCCTTCTTTCCGGCATAATGCCCTGACACACAGCATGGTAATGTCATCCGTCTGCACAGCCCCTTTTTTAACCGAGAAATCCTTCACTGCCATGGATATGCGGCTGATAATCCCTTTTGGGTCCTCCTCCGGAGCGCAGCGGTCCAGCACCGCCTTCAGGCGCTGTTCCCCAAACATTTCTTCTTCGGGATTTTCAGCTTCCGTAACCCCGTCTGTATAAAGAAAAATGGTTCCCTGTTTTCCCAGCTCCATTTTTTGTTCCCTGTACTTCATATCCTCCCACAGGCCCAGTACAAAGTCCGAATGGCAGGCCGCCTGGTGAAACGGTCCCTGCTCCGAAGATACATATGGATGGTTATGTCCGGCATTTACAAAGGTGAGAATACCTTGCTCCGTGTCCAGCATTCCAATGAAAGCAGTGACAAACATTTCCTCCGGGTTATCTTCACAGAGCCGGTTGTTTACCCGGAATGCCAGCTCCTCCAAAGGCATATCCAGCATAGCGTAGTTTTTAATATGTGTTTTAGCCATGGTCATAAATAGGGCAGCAGGGACTCCTTTGCCCGACACGTCCGCTATGACAATACAGGCTTTCCCGGGAGCAGCCGGGAATATGTCATAAAAGTCACCGCCCACCTCCTTGGCGGGTTCCATTAAAGCCCAGGCCCGAAGACCCAGCTGTTCTTCCAGCCCCCCAAAGTCTCTGCGAAGAAGTCCAGTCTGTATCCTGGCGGCAATATCCAGCTCAGAGTGGAGGCGAGCCTGCTCCCGGACAAGACTGGTGGTCTTTTTGTAGACCACATTCAGCAGTTCTCCATACAGCCTGCGGTTACTTCCGGCCGCCTCCTCAAACTGGACTCTGGAAAGGCGGGCCGCCCGGACCCGGGTGATTGCCCGCACCGTGGCGCCTCTGGGCTCGTCCCGTATTAAGGCCATTTCCCCTACAATACTACCCGGCCCCATAAGAGTGTTAATCTCCTCTCCATGGCAATCTAACACCTGGGCGCTGCCCTCCATAAGGATGTACATTCCATCCTCCCCCGCCTGCCCCCAGGTCACTATATCCCGGCCCGGGGGGAAGTCAAGCTCCTCCATGGCGGAGAGCAGGAGGCAGCTTCCCTCCGGCAGTTTTCCCTTCTCATCTGCGGGAAACAGTTCCCTCACTTCCTTCAGGGCCAGCAATCTGTCTATATCCATCTTCTGCACTCCCTTCAGCAATACTAGCCCGAGGGCCGGAGATAATACCGCCCGTAACCTTGTCCTGCCTCATATATCACGCTGCAGTCTCCCACAGATGTAATTGCGGCTCTGGATATGTTCCAGCTATTGTCCCCCTGCCAGCTGCTGTATACAGCTTCCTCCAGCTGGTCGGGGGTGGAGCTGACAGTGGTCAGCATGGCCTTAAAGACTTCATAATCCAGCGCCTCTCCAAGGGATTGTGTCTCGCTGTTTCTGTCCAGTAGAATAAAGATATCCAGTCTGTAGCCTCCGGTTGTACTATCCTTATAAAGGCCCATGTACCTTGCGTCATCCTTGGCAGACTTGACAGCTGACTTATACTCAATTGCCGTACTGTCAATCAACAGCTTCCTTTTCCCGCCGGAATCCGCACTTATCTTCCCTGCGGCTCCATTGAGGGCGGCTTGTGCGCCGCCCCATCCGTCTCCCAGGCTGATGCTGTTCTGGAATCCGGCCGGCAGAGGGAATTCCTGCCCCAGAAGCTCCCTCTTTGCCTCATACCAAGCCCCGTCTGCGTCTACCCTGAAACCATCCGGGGTTATCTCGTTCATGGCGCAGTGGCCGTCCTCATAGAGGTAGTAATGTTTTCCCCCCACCTCAATCCATCCGGTGCACATGGTTCCTCCTTCATCATAATAATACCAGCGTCCATCCTGCTCCTGCCGCCAATCCCCGGAAGTTCCCGGCGCAGCCATGGAAGTGACTGCGGCGGCGGCCGTCAGCAGCACTGTAAGGCAGAAACCTGCCGTCAACTTTCCTGCTTTCATCCTATTACCTCCTCTGATGGTTATTGCCCGCTCCAGTTCCTACTTGGCCGGCTTTTTATTATCCTGACGGTGGCTGCCTATGCCGCTCTCCTTCTGGAAGGACCGGCTGCTTTCTTTGTGGAAGGGGCTTAAATCATGCCTTTCCCAGGAGCTCTGGGGTTTTGCAGCTGCCCCGGCTGCCTTGGCTTCCTTCTCTGAAAGTTCAAGCTCCACGAAAGTCACTTCTGTTTTGCCTTTGGCCCCGCCGGATTTCTCCGGCCCGGCCTTCTCCGCCTCAGCCTTCTCCGGCCCGCTCTTTTCCTTCTCAGCCTTCTCCGCCCCGGCCTTCTCCGCCTCAGCCTTCTCTGCCCCGGCCTTCTCCGCCCCGGCCTTCTCCGGCCCGCTCTTCTCTGCCTCAGCCTTCATATTCTTCACCGGCTCTTTTTTTACAAGCTCTTTCAGGTCATCCATCAGAAGCTGGCGCATTTCCCACTGGGCGCTGAAGCTCTCCGCATACTCCACGCCTTTAACTGCCGCCTTGGCACAGGCAGGATCTGTCTTTAACGCCTCCTCATAAGCAATACTGATTCCGATTCCCTTGGCATTGCTGCCTGCCAGTGAAACGGTTCCTGCCTTGGCTCCCGCTATGGCTTCCATGGCGGTGCGTCCTTCTGCCAATGTCTGCTTGGCCTTGTCACTCAGGCCGCTGGTATCAATGGGTATACTATCCATATAACGGAGCGTCATAGCGGCCTGCTCCTTAGCCCAGTACGGCTTTGTCTCATCAATGGTAGACAGATCCTGAGCCCTGAAATTCTTAACCATTTCCCTCCGGTCCAAATACTGTATCTCCGGGCCGTATTTTGCGTCCAGCTCGCCAATCCGCGCCAGAGCCTCCTCTTTTGTGGCAGGAGGAATATAATCCGGGTGCAGCAGTTCCGCCTGATTGAACTTTTTAATCTGAGGCGTGCGGTCTTCCCCGTTCATCTCCTTAAGCTGGTTCAGCCTTGCCTCCTCCATGGCCCGCTCCTGCAGCAGTTCCTGGGGAACTGGTGTGAGCCCTTCCTCCAGAACCTGAAGCCTCTTTTCCTTTTCCTGAATCTGTTCCGGAGACATTTCACCGCAGGGATGGCTGTTCAGCGTATCTTCACATTGTTCCAGATGTGCCTGAGCCCCCTTCTTAAACTCCTCCAGGGTGTCCCCAATCACTTTCTCCCTTTCCTCAGGTGTTTTCGCATCTAAAAGCCTGTTCACTGCCTCCAGCCTGTATTCATTCTTCTTCTGCCCCTGATCCAAAGAGGCGTTAAGCCTGTCCCTTCGGGCTTCCAGCTTCTCCTGGCTTAAATCCCTGGCAGTACGTATTTCATCAAGTTTGTAATACCCCGGCAAAAAGTCATTGTCGTAAGAATTTCCAAGTTTTTCCTTCTGCTCCGGCCCATAATCCGGTATAATCGGATCCATGACTTCCCGTATATCTACCTCCAGCAAATTGCCGTTATCCATAACAGCCTTCGTGGTGTCCAGCTTGCTTTTTGCCTTGTTAAATCTTTCCCGGGCTCCCTCATATACCTTTCTTCGCTCCAGTTCCCGGCTTATATTCCCGATCTCTTCATAGCTGGAAAAATTCTGTTTTTCAATGTCCCCAATCCTGCCTTCGATTCCCCGCAGCTTTTCCTCCTGTCTCTGTATCTGGGGCGTTACCGGTTTGGGGGACATCCCCAGATTCTCCATGAGATATTGTTTGGACTCTCTGGCCTCCAGTCTGGAAGCAATGCTGTTTGTAATCAGTCCAGTGCGTTCCTCCATCTGCCTGTCTTCCCGGTTTTTCCTGTCAACATTATCTGCTTTTGTCCGTATCTTTCCGGGCCCCCAGTCAAACAGGCGCCTGAATCCGCTGTGCTCACTGCGCTTTTCCATCTGGTCGTAGGCGTGAAGATCCGCCTCCAGCGTATGGGTGACAGCCTGCATCCTTCCCCTGGCTCCCAGCCCTAAGGTGACGGCGTCCACACGCTGTCCGTCCATAATGGCGCCCATGACCTCCGCCTTTATCATTTTGTTCTGTTCCCACTCCGAAAGATTGGCATATTTATTACCATAGCGCTCTCTGACTGACAGACCGTCCACATGGATTAAATCCAGGGCGTCAACCCCCATCTCATTCATTGTGGTAGCCGGAAGCCCGGAGCGGTAAAGGGTTGCCAGGGATGTGTCAAATGCTGCCGCCGCATTGGTTTTCATCTGATTGGTCAGATTTCCCGCTGCCAGCTGCCTGGACAATCCATATATATTGCCGTTCTCCGGCCCCAGAGAGAAATTTAACCGGTTCTCCCCTGTACGTCCGCCCTGCAACCGGTCCATGGAATTTCTGTAAAGATTTACAGCAAGATCCGCCGCCACATATTCGCCGTCCCCGGCCATCGGCGCCACGTTCCCCCGGTGCAGCCGCTCATTAAAGCCGTTGTTCCTCAACATATTGTCCGTATATGAAATTAAGCCGTTCATCATAGCCGTGCGCCTGGCCTCAAATTCCGCCCGCTTCCTTGAATCCGAACCGTACCGCTCCTGCGCATAACCGGGATTCTCCTTCAGCTTTACACTTAGTGCCTGCTCCCGGCGAAAGGCGCCTATAAGGCTCATAAAATCTTTTTCACTGCCGGTAAGCCCTCCCGGCTCCCTGGGGCCGGTGTCCGTGCCCTTGAGGCAGGACAGATCCAGGCTGGCGGGATTAAAGCTGTCATCCCTGTCATAGATATCATCCAGGCATTTTTTACGAAGCTGCGGATCTCCGCTGGTGTAGTCTCTAACGAAGTTGCGCACATATTCCTTCTGCTCTTTCTCCGATTTCTCCGGAGACAGGTTCATCATCTCCACGAAATCCCGGTGATCCAGTTTTTCCTCACCCTTGTAGTTTTTGAATTCCTCCACCGCGTAATCATTTATTCTGGTTCTTAACTCGCCCATCTGCGTCAGGGCCTGAATCAATTCAGGTGAAAACTGTACAATCTTAAATCCGTTGTTTGCTGCCATTTCTATTCCTCTCCTCTCATTCTCTCTTGTGCATCCTTCCACATCCTGTCTCCCACAGCTCCTGTCTCGGTAATGGTCACATCCGGCAAGGTTTCCATTTCCTCCCTGGACGCGGAGCTGGTGGGGGGAATGGAATTCTCTTTTATATCCTGCTTTATTCTTTCCATATCCTGTGGAAGGGCAGGAAGAGTCACCCCTTCATCCAGGCTGGGCTCCCGAGCCTCGTTTTCCGGCGGAGCCTTCCTTTCAACAGGAATCTGATAACCGGCCGCCTGTTCCTTAAACTCCTTTAAACTGAGTTTATAAACCCGGGCCATTGCCATATCCATGTAATAGTAAACTGCATCTGTCCGCTGAAAGCCTATGCAGGTTATCTCATCCTCCCCGGTCTGCCATGCCTGATACAGAGTCCATTCAGACAGGTGATACCCTTTTCCGGTGGAAAGCTCCGTACTCATGCTGTACCTCTCCGTTTCAAAATAAAGCATCCCGTTATAGAAGCTGGTAAACAAAAGATTCTTTGAATCACCATTCTTTATCACCAGTATGTTATCCCTGCCGTACCGGTCAGGATTGGTATAGGCATTCTCTTTATCTATTTTGTAAGTGCTGTTCTTGTTAAATCCCTTCTCTTCCCTGTATTCTTTCCGCTTCTCCACCTCGCTCAGCAGTTCCTGATCGGCAGATGTCTGTCCATAACCGGAAGCATTTAAATCATCCGTTTTTATGGTTATGTATTTACCATCCCCTGCATATATGCTTATAATCTCCTTCTCCAGATTATGGGCCATAGGATAGCTGTCTCCCGCCCGGCCGCCAAGGATGCAAAAGCTCAGATTTCCCTCATATTGCTCCCCCATCTGCATCTCCCACTGGGTAACTGCGGGAAAAAATACTGCCTCATTTGCGGTCTGGTCTTTGAAATAATCAATGCACAGGAGAATGGGGCCTATATTGATACCCATGGAATAATTTCCGCTCCTCCATACAGGTCCGGCTGTCACTCCTATTCCGGCTTTATTATCCAGGACATAGAACTGCTCTACAGCCGCCCCCTCCGCAAAGAGGGCCTTTCTGCGGATAACCGCCTGGATTTCATCCTCAATTTCTATCTCCTCGCTCTCACCTTTACTGTTGGTCTTTGTAATCGTATACGTTCTTGTCTCTGTCTTTAAAATATCCGATCTCTGGCCCACTTTGCCCACCAGAGGGCAGTACCCCTCCCCGGGGCTTAAGAAAAAGAATTTCATAAGGTTCTGCCCTGTCTTCAGTTCCCACACATCCGTGAAGATGGATTCCTCATCCGGTATAGCAAAAAGTTCGGCATATCCCTCATTTTCCTTGCTGTCTGCAGTAGAAATCCCTTTCTTTCCTTCCACAAAATTCCTGAATTTCTGATTTTTCCACTCCATCAGCCGATACAGAAAGGCGGGCGCCCAGTCATAGCCTGTGGACACATAATAGGGACCCCATTTCACCGGATATTTCTTCAGGGCGTCCTTCCAGTCCTCCTCAGGATCCCGTTCGCTGTTCCCTGAGTCTGCTATGGCCTTCCACTCCAGAACCCGTTGATTCCAGTTTAAATCCTCCTGGAGAAGATATTCTGTATTGGGAAAGGTACCTGCTCCAATAGGAGAGTATGCATACTGCAGTATATACTCCTCCTCACCTATCTCCACCTCCCTGGTGTAATCACCTTTATAAAGAGTAATGGGAACATAAAAACAATAGCGCCCGTTTGTGGTGACATTTGTAATATCCTTGCTGAAATAAGACGGATTCGTTCCCCCAACGCCAAAGATTGAATCTATGAGATAAAGAAAATCCTCCCCCTCATCCTCCGAGGTCCGGGAAAAAACAACCTTTCCCTCCCCGTCAAGAATGAATAAATTTCCGCCATCATACAGGCTGATTCTGAGCCGTCCCAGTTTATCCGCGGCGAGATGGCCGTAGAAGCTGTATTGTGAGTCTGTATCCGTCCCCGCTGCTCCGGGATCTACCTTGTTCTCATAGAGGGACTTGTATCTTTCTGTTTCATATTCGTATGAGGCCAGCGCATGTACCTCCTGCCCTGTGTTTATCTCTTTTGTGACATAATAATAATAAAATCTCCCCTCCAGCAGTCCCAGGACCTGAAACACTTTTATATCGGTATGGCTCAGTGAATGGTTTTCTGGGAAAAAAAATGCTCTTGGACCCGTAAGCTCCTGAAACCGCTGCTCCAGATACACAGACGCCTGCTCCCCCACTTCCTTTTCCACATCCGGCAGGCTGGCCGGCGTGCCGGTTGTCTCCACCGGCCTCTGGGGAGGGCTGGCGCTCTCAGGCACCAGCGTTTCCATGTAGAGATTCACTGATTGGTTTTTACACCCTGTGAAAAAAAGACTAAGGCCGGTAAGGATGGCCAGGCAATTCCTTAATTTTCTTTTCATAAAGCGCACCTCCTCCCAACTGCTTCCCTTGTGTGTCCTGTCCCGCATGGGCGGTACTGCGCCTTATAAGGCGCAGCACCGTTTTCCCGTTATCTGCGAACTATGGAGTTACATTACTCATGGCGCTGTTCATCCAGTTAGACATAGCATCCATACCAATCTTCAATACCACAATGAGTACAAATATCAGCACAAACCCTATAATTGCGTTTTTCAGGCTGTTCTTGGCCTTTTCCCTGTCCTGGGGCTCCTCGGCCTTTGCCAGCTTTGCTCCAAGAAAAATGCAATAAATCGCTCCCAGCGCCCCTACGATTCCAAGGGCGGGAGTAAGAGCCATGTTAAGCAGTTCAACTACGGGTTTGGATACCTGCTCAAAAGGGTTTCCTCCTGTTGAATTTAATAACATTACCGGTACATTCATATCATATCCTCCTGCATATTTTTTTCATTCCATCCATTAAAATGGATCTATTATAAAAACCTGGGGTGCCTGCGCTGATAGAAAAACCATCCGGCTGCAGCTCCCACCCCTAAAATGGTTATTATAATTGTCTTTGGCGAGGGCGGCCGGAGCCGCTCTGCAATTCTTATCTGGTAATACCGTTCATTTCCCGCCCTGTCCCAGAGACGGAACTGGTAAAGTCCGGCCAGCTCCAGCCGTTTTATGGGGATGGGCGCCATCCTTCCGTTATAATACATTTCCAGAGATGTCATGTCCTCTGTAAGCTCCAGGAAGACCGTATCCTTCATCTCCTTTTTGTCCGGAACAGGAGAAATTGTAAAAAGGGGCGCCTGGGTATCCCGTTTAAAGGAAATGTCATAGAAGAGCCCTCCGTTTTCCTGGGCGAATCTCACCTTATAGCGCCCATCCCCATGCAGAAAATGCCATCGGGGATTATCGGGTAAAATACCCCTTCCGTCCAGTTCCATCTTCTCTATGGCAAAGCCCTCCGGGGCCTTCAGCAGATTCAGCAAAGACACCTCCCGGGGCAGGATGGTAAACCGGAAGTTTACCTCCAAAAGTCTGCTTCCTCCCTCTGAAGAAGTGGGTAGAATCACCATCCGGATGTGGTACTTCCCAGGCTGGCTGTAGATACCATCCCTGGAAGTTTCGATGCCGGAGCCATTACGCAGGACAGTGAGGATGGCATTCTCCACAGGCTTAAATGTCACCGGATCCGTTACAGTCATTCCCTGGGGCACACTGGCGGAAAACCGGCTGCCATCGGGCAACGTATAATCCAGGAGCCCTTCTGTCTTTGACACAAGGAAGTTCATGGGCGGATCCACTACCTTCTCCATCCCTGCTGCTTCCTCAGGCAGTAAGGTAGGGACTTCCATTCCCAGAGCCTCCAGCAGCCGTTCCAGTTCCTGACTGCCTTCTCCGTAGGGACTTTCCGGTTCTCCTTCCACCTGGTAGGAAAACATGCTCTCCTGCGCCTCTTTGTCCAGTTCTCTAGCCTCACCGCCGGCGCCGTATCCCTGGTCTGTCTGACCGGCAAAAGATCTGTCCGCCGAGCCCCACAGCGTCAGGCCGGCGGCCAGCAGAGCCATGGCGGCCAAAAGGAGCGGACTTCTGATTCGTTTCATCCTATCACCCCCCTTTGGGGCCAATGGACGGGCTGGGGGAAGGCTTTGACACCTCCCTTTTCCTCCCGGGAGACATATCCCGGCTTCCCGCTTCCCTTCTGCGGGAAGCAGAAGCCTCCTCCCTCTCCAGCTGTTCAAAGGTAACAGGTTTTCTGTGCTGTCCCTCCGCCATGGCGCCCCTTTTTATTTCACCTGTATCATGAAGCCTTCCTGCTGCAAAATCCTCCTTCTGCTGCCGCAGCTCCTCCAATTCAATCTCCCATTTGACCCTGTTCTTGGGGCTGTCAAAATATGCCATTTTTTCCTCCATTACTCCGTCAGCTTATCAGTAATGCCCTGGTTCGCAAGTCCCAGAAGCCGGTACTGCAGCTCACCCGTATAAAAGGTATAGGTTTCCGGCCAAAGGCCGGGCAGTTCCTGAATCTGGATGCCTTCTGCCGCCATAAACTCCCTGGCTTCCGTCTCGCCGCACACATAAGCTGTGATGTCCCCCTTCGCAAGCCCGCTGACGGCATCCCCTGTCTCCACCTCCTTAAGCTCAATTCCGCTTAAGGTATTAAGCTGCCGCAGCACCGCAGGCCCCGTGTTTACGGAATAACCCACAATGCCGTCTGCCAGCGCTCCCCAGGAGTCCAGAACCGTGCCGTCTGCCACTGCCAGATAAGAGGCCCTTCGTCCATAAGCCAGGGAATATCCTTCGTCCTGACGTCCGGGAAGCACAGGGACTCCCACCGCCACGTGGGCCCTTCCCTGTTTCACTGCCGGGACAAGATCCTGCTCTTTTACCCGCTCAATCCGGAGGGTGACACCTATATCTGAGGCCATTTCCTCCAGAACCTGCTGCTCCAGCTCCCTGGCATACGCCTGATCCCAGGCAGACCGCTCCCCTTCCTCAGGCACGGCTGCCACAAGTCTTCCCTGGGCTTTAATCTCATCCACCCTGTCTTTATCCCCGCAGCCGGAAAGGCCCGGGAGTATCCACAGGAGAACCGCGGCAACGGTTATTTTCCTCACTATGCCCTTCATAAAAGCTGCAATCCTTTCCTCATAGCTGTAATCTTCCCGCCTATATGCCAAACAGCCGCTCAATATCCTTAGGTGTTTCAATATCAATGCTGCTACGTTCCGACGGAGAGGTAACCACGAACGCCCGGCCCCGGCCGTTGTTGATGATTTCATCCTGCTCGCTTTCATTGATGGCTCCCGCCTTCTCATAAAGCCTGCACAGGTCATGCATATCGTTAGGCGACAGGGGGAAAATAAAGGAATACTGGCAGGCGTTGATGACAGCCGTAGATTTTCTCGCCAGTTCTTCTGTTCCCACAAAGTCCTTAATGTTCTGGGTAATGATAATCTGCATTCCGTTATACTTTCGGATACGCTTGGCCATCTGGTACATGAAATCCAGGGCCACGGGATACTTGCTGTCGATAAATACATGGGCCTCGTCGATAACGATTATAATTTTTCTGGAGGCGCCGTATCTTAAGTTGTAGTCTCTGTTCTTGATAATTTCATTATCCAGCCACTTTAAAACAAGAAGCATCTGGGCATTGGCTACGGTATTATTCTTGTTGGCCAGCAGGGACTGGAAGTTAAACACAATAAAATTTTCCTGGGTGCTTATGGAGGCTTCACCGTTCCACAGTCCCGCGTTTCTTCCTCCGGTGGCAAATTTGGATATGTAGTTCAGCAACACCGTCAGATTCTTCTTGCTGTAATCCCCGGTGGACATCTGAAAATCATTGAGTATCTTCTCATACAGATCGTCAAAGGTGGGGTAGTCCCCGGGTGTCAGCCCGCTTAAATCAGTCTCTGCGTCAATTCCCTTTGCCTCGTACATCCGGATGGTAATATTATTCAGGTACTCCAGCGCGTCCGCTTCAATTCCCGGCAGTATCTGCCGGTAAAACTCTTCCAGGAACTGCATGTGCATATTAAAGCTTACTTTGGCACCCGGAATCTGGTTCTCTTCCTCATCCCCGTCAAGTTCATCTTCCTCATCCGAGAGTCCGGTGATGATGTGGAAGGGATTCAGTCTTCCCTCGGTGGCGCTTCCCACGTCTATAATCTTTCCCTTAAGGGAACGGGCCAGCCCCAGATACTCGTTCTCCGGATCCAGTATGAATATTTTACTGTTCTCCGCGGCCAGGTTGGCCAGAATACTCTTGGTTGCATAGGATTTACCAGAACCGGACTTTCCAATCACCACCATATTGCTGTTGACCCGCTCCTTGTTCCTGGCAAAAAAGTCCAGGAATACAGGACGCCCTGCGCTCTTTCCCAGGCAGATCCCTTTCTTTTCCATCATTACCTTATACACGTATGGGAATGCCGCGGCCACAGAGCCGCTGTGGATTCCCCGCCCGTCCTTGGAAAATGCGTCGAAGGCGGATATATGGCCGGAAGCGTAGGCATCAAACTGCCGCATAAACATATCTGAGGATTTGAACCCCCATTCCGACAGTTCCCTGCGGATCTGACGCTTCATGCCGATTCCCTGGCCCGGGGGCCTGTATCCCGGTCCCAGCAGCTCCGGAGACGCCTCATAGTCATAGGCTGTGATGAAAATATTCACGTCCATTAGTATCTCGTTATCCCCCTGCAAAAGCGAAAGCACCTCAGCAAGGGTATCTATATGGCTGCCCAGCTCCATCAGACGGCTGGTTTTTCCAGTGCTGGCTCCCTGCTCCCGCAGTTCATCAATCGCCCTGTCAATCTGTTTAATTCCCTTATATCTGTCAATGGGCCTCATCTTCAGCGTTACACGCACATCAGGCCGGTTAAAAAGGGCATGGCCCCATGCATTGGGTACCACAATGGGATAATCGGTTACCCGCAGATTATGGGTTACAAGGCCGTCATAGGCAACCGTCCTGGATGTAACCGCCAGCTTATCCGGAAGAATCCAGTCCATGTACTGGTCCGGTGTCAGCTTCCACGCCTCCCGCTCGTCAAAGACTCCGCTGTAGTTGTATTTCAGGAATATAGCCAGCTCCTGCTCTTTGAGAATTCTGCATTCTATACCATGGGGACCTAAGGTATCCACCATGTTCTGTGCCTGCTCTGTGAGACGCCCCCTGTCCCGCCCGAAAAACACCATATAATGAAAGGGCAGATATACCGTCTCTTTATTATTAAACAGCTCCAGCTGGCTCATCCGGTCCTGTATAATCCCGATACGCACCGTCAGCTCCTCATCTGTCATCAGTCCGCGGATATAGGCTGCTTTTAAATCCTCCATCTTTTTTTCTTCGCCTTCGATAAAGCTGTCATAGAGCACCGGGCGGTCCAGCTTTACCATAGCGGCGGAATCTGTGTCATTGACTGTCCGAAGGATAGAACCATACACCTGGTCAATAAGCTGGTTCTGGCGCGGCTCCGTAAGGAATCTGAACTCAATGGAGGGAATCTCCACCACTACCCCCAGGTAAGAGGTTCCATATTCAATAAACATATCTGAGATGCCTGTAAACGGGGTCACCCCGGCTACAGGTATCTGCCCCTTTTTCTCCGGATGCTTTACAAACTCTTTATAGCTCATGGCATATCTGATTGCATAATACAGGCTCTTATATGCCTTCTCGTCATCCAGAGGGATAATGGAGGCTGAAAAGACAATAAATACAATCAGGGCGGCCATCCATCGCAAAGGCAGGTTGGACAGAAGCATAAAAAGGGTCAGGGTCACCCCTGCTGCCGCAATCACAATGTCCAGCAGTTCAATTCCCTTAAAAAATTCCATGGAAACCCTGGTTTTTTTTGGTATTATTCTCATTTTTTATCCCCTTTGCTTTTATCTGGATTGAGCCTTGTACCATTGGGCAGTTTGGGCTTCTCTGGATAGAAGGCGATTTGTCCCTTATTAATTCCGCTGCTTATAGGAGTTTTGTCAATCTTACAACCAAAGGTGCGCTCCAGACGCATTCTATCGGCAGGGTTAAAATACATTAAACTGTTTTTATCATCAGACTGGTGCTGAAGCCAATTTGTAACGTACCGGGACCGCTCCTTGGGATCGGAATAAGACAAAGCCTCCTCCCTGACCTTGGCGATTTCATTTCTTTGCGCAAGTACGGCGCTCTTCCTTTTAGCAGGGTACATAAAGTCTACGGTGCCGTCCTTATTTCTTATAAACGCATTATCCTTTCTAAATTGGTCGTAACCGTATTTAAAAGGCCTCTTATCATTTTCAAAGTTTATATGCTTTAAGGTACTCTTCTTTACATTCTTAAGGGCTGCCTTTGAAACAGGCTCCAGCTGCCTTGACCTTCCTCTGGCAGGACGGTGCCCGCCTATGGTAAAGCCGGAACTGTTTTTCAGCTCGTCATAAATAACGGCCTTCTTAAACTTTGGCTGCTTAGGCGGCTTAGATCGCAGGCGGCTGGTCCTTACCTCACTCCGGGCCCCGGACCCCTTAGGATCTCCGCCCTGAAGCCGGGTTCCCACATCCTTACCTGCGCCGGTAATCTTCTCCTCCAGCTTTCCGGATACCTTCTGCTCCAGCCGGTTCTTAATTGCCCTGAATGGGGCAGCGGCAAGCATGGCCGCTCCATAGGCATCCCGGTTGCTCTCCTGCTCCAGCCGTCCTGCGGCTTCATTCACCAGACCGGTCAGCAGGCTGCCTGCTTTGTACACGGTCCAGGCCCCGCCCATAACATAGAGGGCTGCCATGACAATCCTGCTCTCTCCCCCCATGCCCTCAGCTGTTATTCCTCCCCTGAGAATCAGGGGCATCAGCATCAGATAAATCTTCATCAGAACAACGGTACCGTAGCCTGTAAAAAGCTTTCCCATAAACATCCCGAACCACTGTTTAAATTTCTCCCCGTCATCCAGGGGCATCATTGCCACAAAGTAAGGAGACACCAGGTACAGCAGAAGGATTTCAAATATCCTCCGTATGACTGTCAGGAAACAGAGGAAGAGGATAACGCACAGGAAAATAGCGGTCCATCCTCCCATCAGATAATCGAATCTGCTTAAATCAAAATTGAGAACCACATTGGGTATGTTGGTATATCTTTCATAAGTGTCATTCAAATAAAAGTTCTTTCTCGGCTCCTTTGTTATATCAAAATCCGGGTTGGCTTTGTCCAGCACCTTAAAGCCAAAGCCCTCATCCAGTTCCACCGTTCCCCATTTGGACATATTATTCTCGCTGTCCCAGGCCGCGTTTACGGATGCAATGGTAAATATGGTGCTGCCCAGAGTACTCCTCCCTCCATTGTCATCAAAGGACACTGCGGTGTTAAGGGTTGTAAGTATAATCATGGACAGCTGTATCATGAACCAAACCGCAAAGGGAATCAGGAAAGCGCCCAGAACAGATTTAAACAGCTGCTTGAGCACATGGCTTACCGGCCGTTTATTTTCAAAATCCAAGTCAAAGGACGACTTTGCCACCCCGAATATAGTCAGAAGCAGGGCAATACCCACGCCTCCCAGGGTGATAACCTTGAAGGCCTCAGAGATGGCGGTGCTGGTGAACAGCACCTCTAAAAGGCTCCCTGTCACGGCAGCTCCCTCTCTGCCATTGGGATAGTAGGTAACCGGCTCCAGGCCAATAAAGATATCAAACGCCTTTTCCAGACAGTCCACCACCATCAGATATCCTATAAACTGCAAATAGTTCATAAAGGCGCCCAGCACCTCTACTACCCGAATCACCCAGTAGAACACAACCTGGAGCACAGGAAGGAGTATGGGCCCCAGGATGTACTGAAACACATATCCCCAGGCAATGTTTATAATCGAAACCACAAAATCAAACACAGGTGTGACAATACTTGAGAGGACCTTTTCATATACCCACTCATAAATCCCCAGATATGACATCTCCACCTTATCAGCACCTCCTTATCCGTCTCTGTCCCCGGAATCCTTTGCCGCTCCCGCGGCGCCAGAGGCCGCCCCCTGGACCCCCTGCTTTGCCGCCCCCACAGCGTTTTTGGCCGTGGATTTGGCTGCGGATTTAACCGCGTTTTTAGCTGTGCTGCCGGCCGTCTTGGCAGCCGTCCCTACTGCCTTGGCCCCTGCTGTGGCGGCTGCCTTGGCCCCTGCTGTGGCGGCTGCCTTGGCTCCTGCCGCTCCCGCTGTGGCCGCAGCGCCAGCGCCTCCGGTGGCCAGACCGGTGCCCAGGCCTACACCTGCAGCCACACCCAGCTGAACGCCAGTCGATGCCGCCTTCCTTGCCGCTCCCACCGTATATCCCATGGCCAGCATGGTGGATGTCTTGGCATCCTCTGCCGCTTTAGGGTTGAGGATCTCCAGGAACATGGCGCAGCTTTTATATACAGCAAACATACCTCCCAGGAAAAATATGGTTTTAAGTATGGAATCAATCATGGATTCCTCCAGAGAAGGTGAATTCCTGTCCACAAGGCCCATGTTCACCAGTACGCTGTCCATGGCCGAGTGGTTCTCCATATAGCTCATGCCTGTTTTTTCCCAGGCGAAATCCACAGCCTCTTCCATGCGGTTTACCTCCTCCTGATACGCAGGGTTACCGGAGCCCGGAATTTCTATTCCTCCGGTCTGCTCCCTCAGATTATCAAAAAACTTATCTTTGGTCTGGTCATAGACACCTCCCGCGTACAGCCGGTCCATTACAAAGGAGCTGCCAAGGCTCAGGTTATCACTGAAAATCAAAGGCAGCAGCAGCATGAATATTTTCAGGGCATAGATAACTCCAAATCCCGCCAAAAACTTGGCTATAAACATTTCCCTCCAGCGCTTAAACATATCCCCCCGGTCCAGAGGGATTGTCGCCACAAAAAATGGAGCTACAAGGTACAGCAGCACCAGTTCCAGCAGCCTGCGTATAAACTGTATAAGCACGCCTGCCAGCATGATAATCATGAAGATGCTTGCGCTGAAGCCCAGAAGATAATCAATTTTGGCCGCGGAGAAATCAGAGCCCGAATCCCTGAAATCCAGGTAATCCTTATCACCGTTCAGATAACTGCGGCGCAGGTCGTCGCTCATACTGGGCGGCAGGTATTCAACACGGAAGGCCGAATCAAGACTGGTCAGTATCTCATAGGTAAACTTATCGCCCAGCCCTTCCGCAACATCTGCCGTCTCCTGTAAGACAGGAATCTCAAAATCCGCCCTTCCGGCTCTTAAGCTGGCTGTCAGGAAGATGTAAAGGCCCATGCTCGGATCCCCTGCGGTGCCGGACTCGGCCTGTATGACCGCTTTGGTCTGCTTTATCAGAGCCGAGCTCAGCTGCATCAGGGCAATGCACAAAAAGGGTACCAGCATAAAGGAGACACAGGCTTTCATGGCATCCTTCAGCACCTGGCTGATGGGATTCTTGTTTTCCAGCGTGGAGGAGGACATGGAGCGCACTATGGCAAAAATGGTAAATAAAAAGCATATGCCTACGGCCACCAGAGTTATCATCAGAAAGCCTTTGCTGACCGCGTCCTGGTTGAACACCATCTCCATAAAGGTCATTGGCTTGTTATCCACAATAACATTCTCAGTGCCTGCGAAAATGCCTATCATTGTTTCCAGGGAGTCCAGAATCTTGCACACTGTAATCAAAAAGAAGTATGCCAGGATGGAGACGCTGTGGGACAGTACATACATTGCTTTTTCATAGAACAAGGACAGGATTTCCGTCATAACCGGCACAAATATTTCGTTAAATAAAAGCACCATTGTGGTATAAAGCACATCAGTAAAGCCCTTTGCCACTTCCATTCCATCAACTCCTTACCGAACCGTCAGATTCCTTTTTTTCCGAACCAGCATCACTGCTCCTGCCGTTATGGATATGACTATCGCCGCTATGGCAATGACCCCATACATATTTACCTTATACCGCAGTGAGAATTCCTTAAGGGTCTGGTTGCCGGCCCTGTCTGTTACTGTCAGTACATAGCTGCCTGTTTCGGTTATCGTAAATCCGTTAAATTCCCGCGGTTCCCCGCCGTTCTTTGCCAGGGTCACAGAGGCCAGATCCGTGGAACTGTAGATTATCCGGGCCGTCTGCCCCTCTATCTCCACTTCCACTGCCGGAGGCTCCGTGTCCCGGTTAAGCTCTACCTCCAGAGTCTCCCCGTAATCTCCTTTCAGGGTAACAAGGTAGCTTCCGTCGGCCTCCATGGTGAGCAGAGTTCCCTCTCCTGTGTCCAGGGAATTCCCGTTAAAGGAAGCTGCTGAAATCCTGGTCCCTTCAGGCGCGCTAAAGGTATCCCGGTTAACATATGTATTGCTGATTTCAAAGGTAAACTCATATTCCCCGGATACCAGACGGTATATTCCGTATTCCGCCGCCTCCTGCCGCTCGTTCAGGGCTGTTTCCTCCTCCCCTCTGTAGAGAGTGTACTGCCCTTCACCCGGATAGATTGCCACGGACTGGTTAATGAGCATTCCTTCCGGCACGCTGGACCGGAACGTAAAGCCGTTCTCCAGGGTTACCAGGTACATCTTTTCATCCTCCAGATAAACCTGGCTTCTCCCGGAGACTTCTCTGCCTTCCCTGCCGGAACCCCTTCCTTGGTCTGAACCATTCTGACCGGAATCCCCCTCCTGGCCCGCACCGTCCTGACCGGAATCCTTCTCCTGGCCCGCACCTTCCTGGCCGGAATCCTCTCCCTGGCCCAGGACGCCTTCCGAAGATGCGTGAAGCCCCTGGTCCGTGTTCCCTGCCTCATTATCTGTCCCGTCATTGCTTCCTTCCCCTGCCTCTCCTTTATCCCCGGATTCGGAAAAGAGCTGGCCGGCCAAGGCTGCCGCAATGTCATCACCGGCAATCCCTGACTCCGAAGTAATCTGGTTCAGCAGTCCTGCGGTATCACTTCCGGTGAGTCCATCTATCTGCCGGGCCAGGGCGCCTGCGGCTCCTGATACGGCGCCTGACGCGTCCTGCCGTTTCTCATCAATGCGGAACCGGAATACGGTTCTGTACTCTTCCTGCTGGGAGAGGGGAACATTCTTATCATATACTGCTGTTAAGCGCATAACATAGGTCCCTCTGTCCGACAACAGCTGGCCGGATGTATAGTTCATGGGCACGCCGTCCTTCTCAGCTGTACAGAACACGTCCACAGGTATCTCCACATATACGGGGCGATCCGTTATTCCTCCGTTGGATACATTGGAATAAATAAAATATCTGCCGTCTATGGAATGTTCATATAAATCATAGTCACTGTGATACTTCTCTCCCATGGACACCTCATGTATCCTTGGACCCGCCAAAGCGCTGTCCTCCTCCAGAGCGGTCTGCGCCGCCCCCGGTCCGTTGAATACGTCCTCTGCCCCTCCCTCTGATATCCAGTCCTCTGCCTCAGTATAAATCCTGGACAGATAGGAGTCTGCCGTGTCATCGTTATAGGAAGCTGCCAGCGCCCTGTCCGGCAGCCCAGCCGCCATACAGCAGCCTGCAAAAAGCAGCAGTCCCTTTTTTATTCCTCTGTTCATTCCGCAGACACCTCCATCTCTTTTTCCTGCCGACTGGCAATGATATAATTGCGCTCATCCAAATCATAGTAAACCTCGTCCCCGAAAAAGGCGTTCATCCGTACCTGGCTTAAATCCATGGTCTTCATCTCATAGAGAGGACACTTGTAGCTGGGCGTAAACTGGGTCTTTAAGGGATAATTTCCAAAGGTTACGATAATGGCGTTGCCGGTGCTGTTCTTATTGTTCAGCTTCTGCAGCTCCGAAGGGTATATAAGGGGCCTGGTCTGCACCTGGCTGGATACATTGATGTTCCCTGTCTTGTCCCCCAGAGTAGAGGATACGCTCTGTGTGGAAACAGTCTTGTTGCCGCAGAGCTTTGAGAATTCCTCACAAGTTTCTATATCATTGGAACCAATAAACATTTTCAGGCCGCAGTTGCTCTTGATGATATTGCTTATGGTCTGCCCATATACATTGTCTAACTGGGCATAGGACTGGACTACCATGTTGAACCAGATTTTACGGCTCCGGCCAACAGTTATCATTTTGTCGAACTTGTCTATCTTAGGCATGTTGCCGAACTCATCCAGGATGAAGTATACATTTCTCGGAAGGCTTAAATCCTCCCTGGCGGAGGCCACCTTAATCAGCGCCTTGTAAATGCACAGTACGAATACGGCCGCCAGGGCATGGCGGGTATCCTTTTCATCCGGTATCTTAAGGAACAGCGCCGTAGGCTCGGCTGCAAACTGCTGGGGATCGATATCCGTCTCCGAGGTAAGGGAGCAGAGTCCCTCGTCGTTAAACATAGAGAGCTTATCAAACGCAATGGACATATAGCTGGCCAGGGTGGTATCGGCCGCTGACAGAACCTGCCTTGAAAGTCCAACTGACTTGGACAGCTTGGGGCGTCCCATAAAATATTCTTTTAAAGCCCTGAACTCGTCCTCCGAATTGCTGATAGCCTTGTTTACATTATAGAAGCAGAACTTCTCCCTGGTCATCTCCAGCTCCGGATACTCGCTGTCCTCCAGCATGGCCAGGCATACTGCCATGATAATGGAACGGGCTCCTTTTTCCCACACAGGATCGTCCTGGGATTCAATGGGACAGATCACGCTGATAAGGTCATTTAAATCTTCGTAAATCTCATCATATATCTTCTGCTTTTCCACCTTGATAACAGTCAGCAGCTCCCTGCGCACAGCGTAGGCTTTTCCCTTATACTCGTACCACACATCCTTATACTGGTCCGCCTCATTCACCAGCTCCAAACCGCTTTGCCTCACGTCCGTGTCGCACTGGAAGATTCCCTGTCCCGCCTTAAGGTAAAGCTGGTACCTGTCATAGATATCTCCCAAAGGGTTCCAGCGGAAGGAGCTGTAAGGATCCCTTAAGTCCAGAACCATTACCTTATAGCCCTGTTCCGCCAGCATGCCGCTGTGAAGCTGGAACAGCTCTCCCTTGGGATCCGTGCAGATCATGGAAGAACCGGCTGAGGATTTCCCCAGTATCTGAATCATGGGGTTGATAAAGGATGTGGTTTTACCGCTGCCTGTGGCGCCGATTACAAGGCCATGCATGGGCTTGGCAATGTTGATGTTGAGCTCCTTCTTTTTCTTGTTGTACACCGCGTATACAGGAATCCCGTCCTTTTTTTCCTCTTTAAGTCTGGTAAAACGCTTCGGGGAGAAATTATCATCCTTCTCCTTGTCGGTCATAAAGCGTGAATTCTCCAGGGAACTTTCAATACTGTCCTCCTTGGCCTTCATCAGACGTTTGGCCCGTTTTACAGTTCCCACGTGGAATACCAGGTACAGCATATAAACCATTACCGTGACCACCGCTCCATATATCCAGACAGCCGGCTTAAGCAGAAGGCCCGGATTCCAGAGTCTTCCCCAATCCCGGGTTAAAATGGCCGGAACCAGCTCCGTCAGCATCATGGCGGTAAGGTACCCCAACACCATCACCACCACAATACCTCCTAATATGTATCCTGCTATCTTCTTTATCATAGGGCCCTCCCGCTTTCGTATATGCTCCATATGCCTTCTGTCCATAAAATCTCGGACAATCACTGCTTTTTTATTGCTTTCATACTACAATAGCATTTATCCTGAAACAATAGCCTGCGACCGAAAGTCAGTTTTTCCGACCGAAACTCAATCCCCCTTCCGATTTACCCTTACAAGTGCCTCCCCGCCCATTAGAACATATGCCCGCCGGGTACACAAAAACAGGCGGCACAGCCGTGAAGCCGCGCCGCCCTTATCCCTCATCCTTTAGCGGCAGGATAATGGAAACCTTGAATACCTTCTCCTCCGGCACAAAGGTGCCAATCCCCCCGTGACGTTTTACGATGGCCTTTACCGACTCCACTCCAATCCCCACGCTCTCCCGCTTGGAAGACCGGAAATATCCCCTTTCATACTGCACATCCCCCATAAAGCTGTTGTCCAGCACAATGGACAGGCGGCTGTCGTCCTGAAGGCATCTTAAGAATATGAACTTCCTGCCCGACTCATGCCGTTTGCAGGCTTCTACCGCATTTTCCAGCAGATTTCCCATAACCACGCATAACTCATCATCAGGAAGAACGGTCCGGCCCGGAACCATAACCCGGATATCTGTTTCAATCTTCTCCTTCTCTGCCAGGGCAGTGTAATGGCACAGTACTGCGTCCAGCGCATAGTTGCTGGTAAATGTAACAGGCCCCATCGAATCCATGGCAGGTGAAAGCTGTCCCAGATACGCCTTTACATGCTCCAAATTTCCCTCCGCCGCATAGGCCTGCAGCAGTCTTATATGATGGCGCATATCATGGCGGATCCGTCTGGTTTCCTCAATTCTGGCATTGAGCTGGCGGTAATGATCTCTCTGCAGAGCCAGCTGCCGGTTCATCCGTCCTGTCTCTGTTACAAAAAAGGTTCTGGCCCGGAACGCGTCCGCCATATCCTGCCACAGAATACTCAACATTCCCACCATAATGACCACGCAGCCAATGGTCAGGAAGCTTCCGCCTATTATAGGCTCGTACAGCGGCAGAAGCTCTTCCATAAACAGGGCGGAAACAAGTACAACCGCAATTACCAGCAGGGTCTGGGAACGCTCCATTCCCTCTGCCATCGCCATATATGCCACCAGTATAAGGTGACAGGCAATGGCAAATTTATACCACTGGGTAATATAGCTGAACAGATCCGCCGCGGCCGCCGTCCCATACTGGGCATAACAGCCGTATACCAGGGCCAGAATACAGAATATTCCCATGGCGGCGGACACCTTTCCCCCTTTGATGCGGTACAGGTCATTTTCCAATATGACCATCAGCCAAAGCATGGCGTAAAAGCAGAACACCTGGATCCCGTACCAGGGCTGCAGCCCCAGCTGAATCCTCTCCCGCGCCAGAGGCCACAGCTGATACCCTACGAAGCACAGGCAGAACAGGCAGAAGAGAAAACCTCTCCACCAGCGGATTTTCACAGCCAGATGAAGGGAGAGACCGGCTGCGGACACAGCCAGCCCCAGAACCATCACCTTCAGCAACAGCCCCACATCCCGTATCCCGGTCACGGCATCGTAGACTCCAAGAAGCGGCGGACTGAAGTTCTGGGAATGAAAGGCGCCCAGAGCCGCGGCCTGTATGATAAGCTCTGTGTCCCGGCCCTGGGTGAGAGGAAAGACAAACCGCTTCATACCGGAGCGGACATCCTCTATGCTTCCCCATTCCCGGACCAGCTCTCCCCCGATATAGACCCTGCTTGCCCCTTCTATCTCAGGCAGTTCCAGGGCAAAGGGACCGCCCTTTTCCGGCAGCTCCAAAACCAGGCGGTATGTACCCTTTGTTCCCCTTTGATTCCGCCTCATCTGTCCATATTTTCCTACTGCCGCAGTTACACCGGCAGGTTTCTCCGCTCCGTCAAACGCGTCCGGTCCCAGAAGCAGATCGGGATAGAACTCCCATCCCGTAACAAGATACCGGTATGGATTCTCCTCCATATCCCCCAGCGTCAGCTCCAGTCTTCCCAATTCCGGCTGCTTCCCCCCCACCGTGTATTTATTATCTGCATAGTAAAGAATAAGTATGAATAAAACAGAGAGAATGGCTGAGGCAGTAATAACAATAATAGGCCGTAAACTTACCAATTTCTGATTTTTCATCTTACCTCCGCAGATCCTTCAGGGCATATTCCATATATTCCTTTTTTACCTGGGCCCTGCCTCTGACCCGTACAGGCAGGGTTTCCCCATTTTTCAGACGAATAACAGAGTCTCCCACCTCCTGAATCCAGTCCATATTCACGTAAATCCCCCGGTTGCAGCAAAGGAACCTGGAATCCGGCATCAGCCGCCCGGACACAGCCATAAAGGACTCCGCAGCCTCCAGTACGGTATCGCTGGTATGTATCCGCACCATACGTTTAAGGCTGTCCACGTACAACAGTTTACTAAAGGGCACCACAGCCTCCACTCCGCCCTTCACCATCACCGTAAGTCCCCGTCCCGCCTCCAGAAGCTCTCTGGTAAAGCAGTCCAGGGCCAGGGCCAGATCCTCATAGCTCAGGGGCTTCATCAGATAGTAGGCGGCCCTTACCCGGTAGCTGTCCACCGCGTAATCCGCGCTGGAGCTAAAGAACACCAGACGGCAGTCCTTATCTCGCTCATATACCAGAGAGGCTGTCTCCATACCGGTAATCCCTCCCATATATATATCAAAGAATATAATGTCATAATGCCCCGGCTCATAAGCCTCTAAAAATGCTTCTCCGGATTCAAACTCTTGAATCTCAGGTACTGTCTGATGCCCGGAAAAATATTGGTCAAGCATACCCTTAAGCAGTTCTCTGTCCTGCATGGTATCATCCACTACTGCTATAATCATTGGTTTTTCCTCTTCTTTTGTATTAAAAACAGCGGTCTGTTTTCCCTGAAAACGGCACATTCCATATGCGGACGGTTCATCCTGAAAGCAAAAACGCCGGCTTCCTTCTTTAGCTGAAGGAAACCGGTGCTCTTTGCATTAAACCATCTGTATTTTATTTTACCACGCTAATCCGGGATTTTTACCACGTTTAACAAAATTTAAAGTTCACCGTCTTTCACTGCGTCCGGCAGGAATATTCGGGCGGAAAAACTATCCGTATACCATGTTGTCTCAAATGTCCCCCTATACTCCCGGACCACCTGGCTCATAAGCTCCATACCATACCCATGGGCCCGGCTGTCCTCCTTACTGGTACTTCTGCCTTCCTCACGGGGCAGGCTGCTGTTGGTGCACAAGATAGTAAGGCCGGTTCCAACCCGCCCAATCTCCAGGGAAATCCATTTCTCCCCATCCTCCGGAAGCCGGCTGCAGGCTTCTATGGCGTTATCCAGAAGATTCATCAAAAGCGCAGTGAGATGGGCGTCATGGACCGCCAGGCTTCCGGGCAGCCTGTCCCCCTCTGCTTCCACGTATATCCCCTGGCTCCTTGCCGTTCCAAGCTCCACCGCCAGGATGGAGTCCATAAGGATATGGCCTGTATATTCCCCATTCTCCATGTCCACCGTGGAAGAAACAAGCCCTTTCAGATATTCCTTCAGTTTATCGGTCTCCCCTGTATCCAGATAATGTTTAATCAGGGTAAGCCGGTTGCGGGTTTCATGAAGCTGCTTTCTGGTTCCCCTGATATACTCCTGCTGAAGGGCACCATATCTGGCTCTGGCTTCCAGCTGGACCTGGGACAGCTGCTGCTCCATCTTAAGCCTGAGGCTTTCCTTATAGGTCCGATCCACATCATATATCATAATCCCGCCTGTTATGAGGATAATGACTCCGCCAGCCAGCTCTGCGAACCACCCTGTCAGCACCGGTTCATGGAGTGGGAACATCTTCCCTGCCACAAGGGCACACATAAAGACACTGTTTCCGGCCAGCACGGCAAGACAGCAGGGACGCTTCTTACAGACAGCCCAGCCGGAAGTGGCCAGCAGCCAAAAAGCAGTGAACCACTTATACAATCCAAGTATATTGCCATATGTGTACAAGGCTCCCGCTGTCTCAGCCGGAATCAGAGGCTGGATAAGGACGCTCAGACAAATTAAAAAACCTGCCGCGCAGGCGGGAACATATACTCTCCCAGGCAGGCCGCAGATCTGCCACTGGATCCACATCATAGAAAAAAACATCCCATAATAACAGAAGCGCTCCGCCAGCAGGACCCAGTACATACTCTCCGACATTACCTGGAACAGGGGCCAGGCCGTGCTGCCGCAGAAACAGAAGCAGAGAAACGCCATCGCCCCATATGGCCTGGAAAACCGTCTGACAGCCCCCAGGCACAGGCACATGGCTCCAATGAGAAAAGCCGCCATAATTGCAGCGCCATGGATTAAAAGCCGCAGTTCAGAGGTTCTGGACACCAGCTGCGGCACGCCAAAAGCCGGCGGATATACCATGCCGCTGTAAAAATGGCTGTCATCCTCCGCCTCAACTACAATCTCAATTCTGTCCTTAGCTGTGAATGTTACCATGCTCACCGGGGGACGGGGCCCCATGTCCCCGTTTATGTTCCCGTCCATGCCCACGCTCTGCTTCAGCTTACCGTTCACCCAAAGTCTCCAGCGAGAGTAGACCGGTGTCAGCTCCAGTCCGTATTCCTGCTCATGCCCCTCTGTGAGGATCACTGTCCTATAGGTTCCTTTCCCGTGGGGAGAAGCCTCCCGATCCCCCAGGTCAAAGCCTCCATACCTGCCTATGTAAAAATATGCGTCCGGAGTATGGTTTTCAATTTCATCCGGGGACAGCAACTTGTCCTGGTAGAAGGACCAGCCGTCCGTAAGATAGAACATAGGGTGCCTGCTGTACCACTGTTCCTCCAGCCATATAACACCATCCCTGGAATATGGGCGGGGACGGGTATATTTATTATCCTTTTCATAGCAGTAATAGAAAAAAGCGAAGCTCAGAAGGATTACAGCTGTTATCAGCAGGAACGCCTGCTTCTCTCTGACTTTCATCATGGCTTCCTCCTGCTCCTTCTTTTGTACCAGGATAACACCGCTATACCCGCTGCCGCTCCCAGGACAGTACGGAAGATGAATCCTGAAGGATTATCCCTTTGAAGGCGGCCGGAGTCCGCATCCATACCCTCTCCGGCAGGTTCCTCCCGGTTTTCAGTGGCATTTTCTTCCAACAGATTCCCTGTCCTCAAACCATCTTCGTGAAAGGAGTCTTCTGCTTCCCCGCCACCGTATGCCCGGCCGTCTTCTCCAAGCGCTGAACCGGAGGCCCCCGGCCTATCCCCTGCGCCTGCGCCAGACGCGTCCCGCGCGGCCATGCCTTCCTCTATGGAAGGTTCCTGTCTGCGGATTTTGTCCGCAGCTAAAGGCCCGTTTGGGTCTGAGCCAGCCGCCGCGGAGGGCTCCTGTGTATCGGCGGCAGCCGTCGTGGAGAGTCTCTGTGTACCGATCCTGTCCGCAGTACAGGGCTCTGGTATCCCGGCGCACTTCACAGCAGATGGCTCCAGGGACAGAGTGCCGTCCCCATCTGACGTGCCGGATGTTCCGTCTGCTTCTGCGGTTCCCCTGCCGTCACTGTCAGGATCCCCTGAACCGCCAAATTCATCCCCCGGAGGAGGCGCGCTGTTCCAGGGCGGAAGGTCTCCCTGGTCATCCCGGTCATCCCCGTCACGGTCTCCATGGCCAAACCGGTCTGAGTCATTCTCATAATAACCAAAGGATTTCACCGATGACAGCCCTTCCATGGAACCTCCGGTGACAGCAACACAGAACCGGTATGTATGATTAAATTCAAGTCCCTCCACAGTGATTGTCAAGGGATCTATCTGCACAGAGCATCCGGGCATAGAGTCTGCGTCCTGCCATGTATCCCCTCCATCTGCTGAACAAAACAGCTCAATCCTCTGTGCGTCCTCTACAGGATTCAAAAAATACAGTACAGCCATATCCTCCATCCTGAAGATTTCCTCAATATGGACCGTTTTAGGGTCCACAACATAAATCTCAATCTCAATTTCCGGTATCTCTATAAAAAACCAGTCGGGATACCCCTCCGCTTCTACCATAGCCCTGTAAACCCCTGGCTCTGAAAGTTCCTCAGGCAGGTCTTTCCAGTTCAGCGTAAAATCCCGGGTCCACATTTTCCTTTCCCCTGTGGGATCGCAAAATACATATGACGCCGACGGCGCCAGCTTATCATACAGCCCCTGACAGTCTGTTCCCGCTAATACGCTGACCCCGTTTTCATCCAGGCGGCCATCAAGATAAATCTCCCTTGTAATCACCTCAGACTGTTCGGGCAAGGGAGTCACCTGCGATGTGTCCACAATGAGCACTTTATCCGTGACAACGGAACTGCCCTCCGCCTCCACCAGGCAAAGCTTAAGCTCTACCGGCGTGTCTGCCTCAATGCCCACTGAGTTTTCCCCTTCTGCCTCAATATGGGCATACTGCAGGCTGCAGTCCCCCTTTCCCGTCCACTTTAAGGCAATGCTGTTGTCCCCGGAAACTCCGATATAAGCGTTATCTGTCTGAAGCGCATATTTACCGTTTTTCGTTTCTGAAATCTCCACCGCAACCGCTCCGTCGCCCTCTGCCCATACCCCGGCACCATTTTTAAAGGTGGTTTTTCCGGATATCTGAAACAGCGCTTTGTCTCCTGCCGCGCCCTGGAAACGGATGGGGCCGTCCACAAACAAATTCCCCTTGTCAGACACAACGATGGAATATCCATTCATATTCACCACGGCTTCATCTTCCGGAGCAATATTCAAATCAACTGAACCTGCAACAAGAATATCCCCTGTAAGGCAAATCTCCTCCCCGGTCTCCAGAAGGGTTAAAAGTTCCTCCACAGTGCCGCACTGGACCTCCTCATCCAGCGGTATCTCAATCATCTGTAATTGAATTTCCGGCTGACGGATATCTCCGGGATTCTCTAACTCCTCCTGATTATGGCCTGTCTGTCCGGAATCCGGATGTTCCGGATTCTCTCCCTCTATATCTTCTCTGTCCGAGGATGGCGGGTTTTCTCCCTTTCCGTTTTCTTCGTCCGGGGATGGCGGGGTTTCTCCCTCTCCATCTTCTCCGTCCGGGGATGGCGGGGTTTCTCCCTCTCCGTTTTCTCCGTCCGGGGATGACGGGGTTTCTCCCTCTCCATCTTCTCCGTCCGGGGATGGCGGGGTTTCTCCCTCTCCGTTTTCTTCGTCCGGGGATGACGGGGTTTCTCCCTCTCCGTCTTCTCCGTCCGGGGATGACGGGGTTTCTCCCTCTCCGTCTTCTCCGTCCGGGGATGGCGGGTTTCCCCCCTCTCCGTTTTCTCCATGCGAATTTTCCGGCGCTTCCCCCCGGCTTCCTTCTCCGTCCGGGGATAAAGAGGCATCCTCTTTTCCATCTTCTCCTGTGGATAATTCGGACATATCCCCGTCACCGACCATACCATAAGCTGGAAAAATTACTGTTTTTCCAGCCAGAAAGCCAGCCAGTACCACTGTCAATACAATTCTATAATACGTTCTCCTCATCTGTCCCACCGTCTAATCTTCATTCTCATCCTCAAACATCACAAGCTTATATCCCAGTGCACGTTTACATTCTATATCCGCTATCAACTCTCCGTCTGCATCCTGCAGCTTCTTTCTCAGATTAGATATATGAACCCAGACTGTCCGTATATCCCGGTTGGGCGCCATATCCCATATCTCCCTGTAAAGCTCCCCGGACTCCATATATCTTCCCCTGTTTCTCATCAACGCGGCCAGGAGACGGTACTCCTTTGGCTTTAAAAGCATGTCTCTCCCATCCAGATAAGCCCGCTGGCTCTTCACATTCAAATATAACCTGCTGCCGCCCTGGTGGATATCTTCCCCGCCCCTGCGCTCTAATCTTCGGAGATGTGCCTCAATTCTGGCTGCCAGCTCCTCAATATCATAAGGCTTTGTAATATAATCATCACCTCCGGCCCGGAGCCCCTGGACAATCTGACTGCTCTCCCCCAAGCTTGTGAGGAACAGAATCGGCCCCTGAAACTGCTCACGCAGCCTTCTGCACAGATCTACCCCGGAACCGTCCGGCATCATAACATCCAAAACCAGCAAATCCGGATTATCCCTGAGAACACACGACTCCGCCTGGCCCAGTGTGGAAACCGCCGTAACCTGATAGCCGCGCTGTTCCAGCTGTTCCCTGTTATATTCCAATATATCCGGTTCATCCTCTCCTAGCAGAATATGATATCCCTTCATCACAATTCCTCCCAGCTTTCTTGCGCCATCTCAAATCCATTCAGGTCCGGGAATCTTATTGTATCTCTATTCCCCCAGCCTTGGTCTTTTGGATAAGACAGTCGGCAGATGTTTTAACTCAATCATTCATTATACCGAAAAATTTTGTTTTACAAGCAACATTTTACCACATATCCTATCAGATTAACAGAATAAGGGACTTTTTCTAAATACGCAGACATTTCCATCTGCCTTATTGTAGTATACTTTTTAGCAGGAGTGAAAAACAAGACAAAAAAAATAGCTGGTAAACATTAAAAGTTTATCAGCCATGAAAGAATGCTTAACTAAATATCACTATCCTAATAATATTGCCTGCAGACACAAGGAATTTTTATCAAGCCACTGGCCGGACTCGAACCGGCGACCCACGCATTACGAATGCGTTGCGCTACCAACTGCGCTACAGTGGCATCCGAACAGCAATTGCCATTCCTTTGATGCAACAAGGCTGCTGCCTAAGCAACAGCCTTGCCATCATGACCTGACCGGGAATCGAACCCGGGTTTACGCCGTGAGAGGGCGTCGTCTTAGCCGCTTGACCATCAGGCCTAAAGGTAAATCGAGGCGACGTGATTCGAACACGCGGCCTCTGCGTCCCGAACGCAGCGCTCTACCAAACTGAGCCACGCCTCGATACCTTTGGTAGTATAATACATTTATTCCAGAAAGTCAACCATAAATTGTCAAAGTTTTTAAAATAATTATGATAATTTCCGAAAAGCCCCAGTTACAGGTTCTGTACTACACTTCCACCGCGGTAAATCCAAGGTCGTCTAAAATCTCCACTGCCTTGGCCTCGCAGTCCTTATCCCCGTCAATGGTCACTGTCTTGACGGACAAATCCACCGTATTCTTAATGCCTGCTCCGTCCAGTCCCTTCTTAATCCGGTTCACACAACCCTCGCACATCATTTCCTCGCACTTATAAGTTTTCATGTTCATTCTCCTTTTCTGTTTTTATATTAACAGGCTTTCCCCGCCCTCTGGAGGCAGGGACGCCATCCTGTCCGGCTGTCATGAGGCTGTCATGACTTTCTGAAACATCCCGTCATTCATAAATGCTGTCATAATCATAGTTTGCATAGAAATCCGTGATTCTATCAAAATAGCGGTCCACATTGTCGTTTGTAAGCATATGCTCTCCTGCCGCCATCCATTCCAGCAGCTGGTCACCAATGTCCTCCGAGTAGTGGATTACATCCATATAATGGTCCAGATTGCAGGTAATGTCAAACTGGTCGTCAAAGGCAAAGAGACGTATGTTTCTGCACTCCAGCAGCATACGGGCCATGAGGCGGTATCCCTCCATCTGCCGTTCAAACTCCCCTTTTACCATCAGCTCGCTGTCCCACCAGCTGATGCTGTAGGGCGGAATAAAGTAGTAAAAGGTGACCTGGGGATTGGCCCTGGCCGTGGCCAGCACATTCTGTTCCAGGTTCTCCATGACCGTACGGCGGTCTTCTTCTGTAAAAGGAACGGTTTCATTTTTTTGCGGCTCCCGTTCATATGTCTTTAAGACAGCCTTCCTGCCCCAGTCCCGCTCCGGTGCCCAGTGCATGTATTCGTCAAAGGTGGTGGTCTGCCCGCCTGCCTTTGTCCTGGCAAAAACACCCTGAATAGTGCCGAAGATCACTTCCTTGTTGAAAATATAATTCACATCATTAAAGGGATTGTCATCCGTCAGATAATCGGGGGAAGGAGCCGCCGGATTTTGCTGGTCCTTCTGATAAAACAGGAAGCTCCTGTCAAGGCTCCTGCACACCACCTTTACCTGGGGGTTATAGGACAGGGCCCTTCTCACAGCCTGGTCCACCTCCTTATAATATCCTCCCGCATATGGTATCTTGACGGATGACACGCCGAAAAGACTGTCAAAACGGCTGGCTTTAAAATTCTCCATCATGGATGTCCCTGTTAGCACTGCGTCGTATGTAAAATTGCGGCTGATACCGTCATTCTGGTACCGTTCGCTGTCAATTGGGTATGCCAGATGTTCAAGGGGCTTGTGATAGTGGAAAAAAGGATCCACCCAGACCACCAGTCCGCCAAGCATAACCATCATGGCCAGTACGGCTCCCACGGTAAACCACAGCCATCTCCCATACCTCATGTCTTCTGTCCCATTTTCCTGCTTTTGTGTATCCAATATAATCTCTCCTGTAGCTGTTTATTCAAATAAGCCTAATTAGAACTGAAAATAAATGAAGCCGGATATTCCTGCCAGGGACAGGACGGACCAGACCAGAAGGAGGGCTGTTCCCGCTCCGCGAAGGAAGGTGGGACGAAGCTCTGTCTCCCCCATATTCCTGGCATTCATCACCAGGCAAAGCACGATTCCATACAGCCCCAGCACGGTAAATACCCGGTGGCCTGTCAGCCAGAGAGGCAGTTCCACCATTTTGAAGCTGTCCATAAAGGACGGATTAATCTGCATGTTTCCAAAATCCAGCAGCCGTTTCAAAAACAGCTTTGCCTGGGATATGCTCTCTGACCGGAAGATAACCCAGGTCAGGTTGACAAAGAGAAAGGTGGCCATCCATCTAAAAGCCGTGTGCAGATTCTCCCACTGCCGTTTAAATACACGGTTAAGGGCCTGGGCAGCGCCGTGAAGCGCCCCCCACAGGATAAAGGTCCAGGCAGCGCCGTGCCAGAAACCGCTTACCAGAAACACTATCATGATATTCATGTAGGTGCGCAGGCTTCCCTTCCTGCTTCCACCCAGAGGAAAATAGATATATGTTCTGAGGAAACGGGTCAGTGTCATGTGCCAGCGCTTCCAGAATTCCACCGGAGACAGCGCTTTGTAGGGAGAATTAAAATTAAGGGGCAGTTCCAGGTTGAACATCCTGGAAATTCCCATGGCCATGTCACAGTAACCGCTGAAATCAAAATACAGCTGGAAGGTGTAAGCCAGCATGACCAGAAACGCGTCTGTGGAGCTGAGTATCTCCACCTGGGCATACCCCCAGTTTACCGGCCCCGCAAAAAACTCAGCCAGGATGACCTTCTTAAACAGTCCCACGGCCAGTATCATCAGTCCCTCTGCCATATTGCGGGAATCTGCCTTCAGGCGGGAGGGGTCCTTAAGCTGGGGAATGAACTCTCCGTGCAGGAGAATGGGTCCCATGGCTATCTTGGGAAAATATACGGTAAACAGGAAATAATCCCAAAAACTGTAATCTCCTGTCTCCATGCGGAAGGAGTCAACCAGCCACGCAATCTGCTGGAAGGTAAAAAAGCTGATCCCCACCGGAAGGAGAAGCCTTGTAAAGGCAATGTCCTTTCCCAGAAACGCGTTCAGGTTCTCTATAAAGAAATTCGTGTATTTAAAGTAAAAAAGCAGGGCCAGATTGGCGCATATGCCAAATACCAGAACCATCCTACTGCCGGGCCTGCCGCTCTTTTTACCATCCGTCCTGCCGGGCGTCTTACCATTTCCTTTGGCTGTCTCCTTATTTCCTTCTCCTGCCAGCACTCTGGAAACAGCCCAGTTAAATACCGCGCTTCCCACCAGCAGTCCCAGATACCATGGATTCGCGTAGGCGAAAAATACCAGGGACATGGCAGCCAAAAATCCTCTGGCCCATGTATGGCGCTTCATCCGGCAAAGCCCGAAATATCCTGCCAGCACAGCCGGGAGGAATAATAATAAAAATAAATATGAATTAAACTGCATGTATCGTTTCGTTTCCTTTATCTCTGGTTTCTATAATTGTTTTCTATGTCTGGTTTCCTGTTATTTCATCATCTTCTGCAGGGTCCTGCAAAGCTCCTCCACCGTGGCGTCGCTGTCGCCCCGGCGGATATCATCCACCACGCAGCTCTTGATGTGGCGCTCCAGAAGCACCTTGTTAAAGCTGTTAAGGGCGGCCTGGACCGCTGCCACCTGGGTGATGATATCCACGCAGTAGCGCTCGTCCTCCACCATGGACTTGATACCCCTTATCTGTCCCTCTATCCGGTTCAGCCGGTTCATGAGACCGCGTTCTTCCGTCACTTCCCTGTGTTTATGGCGGCAGGTGCAGCCTTCTTCCTGATTCATGTGATCCTCTCCTTTTACCTTACTGTTCCTGGGGGAAACCGCCCCTGTTCCGGACAGGAACGGTTTCCCCAGGTCTTTTAAGACCTGTGCTACAGCTTCAGATTCCTGAGTCTTAAGGCATTTCCCACCACACACACTGAGCTTAAAGACATCGCAAATCCTCCCAGCATAGGGCTTAAAAGCGGGCCGCCCAACAGGTACAGCACTCCGGCTGCCACCGGGATGCCCAATGAGTTATAGAAAAACGCCCAGAACAGATTCTGCTTTATATTCCGGATGGTTGCCTTGCTCAATTTGACAGCCCTGTAGACATCCATCAGGTCAGATTTCATCAGCACCACATCCCCTGACTCCAGGGCAATATCGCTGCCGTTTCCAACCGCACAGCCCACATCCGCCTGTACCAGCGCAGGTGCGTCGTTGATGCCGTCACCTACCATCATAACTGTTTTTCCCTCATTCTGCAACCGGTTTACCACCTGTGCCTTATCTTCCGGAAGCACCTCAGCCACCACCTGGTCCACATGGGCCAGCTTACCGATGTACTGGGCCGTTTTCTCATTGTCACCTGTGACCATGTAGACGGTCACTCCCAGACCCTTTATTTTTTCCACTGCCTCCACACTGGTTTCCTTAATTGTATCGGCCACACACACGATTCCGGCCAGACGTCCGTCTATCACAACATACATGGGGGTCTTTCCTGTATTGGCGTACTCTGAGGCTGTCTTTTCCGTATCCTGGGATACAGGCACATGGAGGTGGTCCAGGAGACGCCGGTTGCCCACTGCCACCTTCCATCCCTTCCAGGTAGTGATGATGCCTGCCCCGGTGATGCTCTCAAATGCTTCGGGCATGGCCAGGTCCATCTGCTTCTCCCTGGCGGCGTTTACAATGGCCTGGCCCAGGGGATGTTCCGACATCTGTTCACAGGAAGCTGCGATTCCCAGAAGGTGCTCCTTTTTCTCGTCGTCAGAGGCCTGAGGTTCCCTGACGCTGTCCTTGGAAGCACTGCCTTCCCGGTTCTCACCCGCGGCGGGCAACACAGCCCCCGGCACAGAGGAGGATTCCAGTTTCCACACCTGCTCCACCACAGCACCGCTGATTACATTTACATCGGTCACCTTGGGCTTTCCCTCTGTGATAGTCCCTGTCTTATCCAGTATGACGGCATCCACCTTATGACAAATCTCCAGGGCCTCGCCGCTTTTAATCAAAATGCCGTGCCCGGCTCCCACTCCGGTTCCCACCATAATGGCCGTGGGCGTGGCAAGCCCCAGCGCACAGGGGCAGGCAATGACCAGTACGGCCACGAATATGGTCAGCACAAAGGAAAGTTCCTTTCCTCCCAATATCCACCACAGCAGGGCCGCCACCAGGGCAATTCCCATGACTGCGGGAACAAAGTATCCGGCTACCTTATCCGCCAGCTTGGAGATAGGGGCCTTCTTGCCCTGGGCATCCTCGATCATCTTAATGATTTTAGACAGGGTGGTATCGCTTCCCACATGGGTCACTTCCACCTCCATGGCTCCATTGTAATTCATGCTTCCGCCGATCACGCTGTCCCCCGGCTGTTTCTCCACCGGAATGCTCTCTCCGGTAAGCATGGATTCATCCACGCTGCTGCTGCCCTGTACAAGTATACCATCCAGGGGTATCCGGCTGCCCGGTTTTATAAGGATATGCTGTCCCACAGACACCAGGGAGGTCTCCACTTCCCTTTCCATGCCGTTCTCATAGAGAATAGCTGTGTCCGGCGCCAGCTCCATGAGCTTGCGTATGGCCTCAGATGTCTTTCCCTTACTGCGGCTCTCCATGAATTTGCCCAGCATGACCAGGGTGACCACCACGGCCGCCGACTCGTAATACAGCTGGTGGGCCTTCATGTGATCTCCGGGAATGCCAAAGGTCATCACAAGGCTGTAAATAAATGCGCTTCCCGTACCAATGGCCACCAGGGAATCCATATTGGGATTGCCCTTAAGCAGGGAACGGATGCCTACCAGATAGAACTTACGTCCGCAAATAAGAACCGGTACAGTCAGTATCAGCTGGGCCAGGGCAAAATTGAGAGGATTCTTATCCATCTGCATGAACGCCGGCAAGGGCAGGGTAAAGGGCAGCATATGACCCATGGAAATGTAGAGCAAAGGCACCGCAAAACAGATAGCTGTAACCACCCTGCGCTTCACAGCCTCCAGCTGTTCCTCCTGCTGCTGCCATTCCTCTTCTTCCTTTTTCTTGTTCTGTTCTTCCTCCACAATCAGGCTGGCAGAAAAACCCGCCTTGGATACCTTCTCACAAATCATTTCAGGTGTCACCTGACTCTCGTCATAGGTAATCACCATGCGGTTGGTCGTCAGATTCACATTACTGCTCTCCACACCGTTTAACTTTCTCGTAACACGCTCCACTGCGCTGCTGCATGCGGCACAGGACATTCCGTCTATATGATATTGCTGCGTGGTCATATGTTTCACTCCTTCCTTATACCCCACCTGGGTATATTGCAATTATAGAGCACTAACCGCATATTGTCAATAGGTAGTATGCCCGGAATGAAAAAATTTACTATATATACTGATTCAGCAAAATTTACGATTACTCAAAAACAGACAGATGCACGGCGGGGATAATCTTGTATCCCTGGGTACATCTGCCTGTTTTCTTATATGTAATCTGCCTCCTCATCCCTTTCCATTTATAACAGCTTATATCAGGAAAGCTCTGACCCGCGGGTTCCCTTCTGTCCAATCCGTATTTCAAATCCAGCCCCGGCCGTCACGGCCTCCCCGCTTTTTACGGCTACGCTTTCTCCTGTGGTAAAAATAACCATGGTGGTCAGATCTTTTCCAGTCTTCCTCACTTCCTCCAAATCCACGTCCACCAGACAATCTCCCCTGCGTACCTTCTGTCCCTGGGAAACATGAAGGCGGAATCCCTTTCCTCCCAGTTCCACTGTATTGATACCAATGTGAATCAGGATTTCCATTCCATTCTCCGTGCGGATTCCCACTGCATGGCCCGTGTCAAAGGCTGCTTCAATTGTACCGTCTGCCGGTGAAAGGATACGGCCGCCGGTAAGCTCCACCGCAAAACCGTCTCCCAGCACCCTTCCAGCGAATACCTCATCCTTTACCTGGTCCAGAGGCAGGATATGTCCGTCTGCCGGAGAAACCATATCAGATACTGCTTCTCCTGTTATTTCATCCGGCATTTCACCGGCATTTTTTCCTGTCAACTGATTTTCCCGGAACTCTGGGTCATGGGGTTCTCCGTCCGCTTCCAGCACCTCCTGTGGGATGCCGAAAAGGCATGTAAGGAAAAAACAGCATGCAACGGAACACAGGGAAATGATGAAATACCACATCAACTGGTTTCCCTTGTATATATACATCAGATATGAAGGAAGCACCGCCAGTCCATAGGAATTTGACTGTATTCCCAGCACGGACAAAAGCGCTGCCCCCAGGCCGGACGTAAACAGCATAATGACAAGGGGACGGAGATTGTAACGCAGCTGGATTCCAAACAGCACCGGTTCACTGATTCCGAACAGCTGGGACAGCATGGCCCCGATGCTGGTGGATTTTACACTCTGTTTCCTGGATTTCACAAAAAAGGCAAGGCAGGTTCCCACGTTGGCAAAACCGTACATGGCGCATAAGGTAATGACAGGGTTAAATCCGGTATTGGCCAGCAGAGAGGTTTCTATCATGGTATAGGTGTGATGGAGTCCTGTAATCACCAGCAGCGGATAGGTGGCCCCAATCAGGAATCCCCCTATGCCAAAGGGCAGGTGCACCAGCATCTCCACAATGGTTACCAGCTTAAGCTCCACCACATGCATGACGGGTCCGATTCCCAGCATCACCACCAGAAATGTTCCCAGCATCACCAGAAAGGGAGTCATAATCAGATCCAGGGCATTGGGCATAATTTTTCTCAGCTTTTTTTCCATGGAAGCCCCCAGAAACGCTGCCAGGATAGCTGTCAGAACGCTTCCCTGACAGCCTACAATGGGGATGCGTGAAAATGCCATCACTGCCTCCACGCCGCTGCCAGGAGTAGCCACCGCATATGCGTTGGGAAGGCTGGGGGATACCAGCATAAGCCCGATGACCAGGCCGATGACCGGAGTTCCTCCAAACACCTTGAAGGCCGACCAGCATATAAGGGCCGGAAGAAAGGCAAAGGCAGTCTCTGTAAGCACGTTCACCAGGGTCACCACATAGTCCGGTATGATGGATGCGGATAAGCCCAGAAGGCCCAGCACATTGTCATTGAACACACAGCCCTTAAGTCCCAGGAACAGACCGGTAGCTGCAATCACCGGAATGATAGGAATAAAGATGTCGCCCAGCATGCGCATCATGCGCTTGACGCCCTTTTGCTGGTTCTTTACCAGTTCATCCTGCTCCTGCTTGGACAGGGTATTGAGTCCCAGCCCTTCCATCTCCCCATAGACCTTATTCACAATCCCTGTGCCCAGGATAATCTGGTACTGGCCGGCGTTGAAGAAGGTTCCCTTGACCATCCCTATTTCCTGAAGCTTCTTTTCGTCAATCCGTTCCTTATCCTTTACTATCAGTCTGAGTCTTGTGGCGCAGTGGGTGGCTGACAATATATTGTCCTTTCCCACCGCCTCCACTATCCGGCCTGCCGCATCCCTGTACTGATTCCCTTCCATCACGATTCCCTCCGCATTCTAACAGCTGCCTTTTAAAAGCAGCGCCTGATATGGTTCCAAATAAAGCGTTCCGTCCTCTATGCCGGCTCTATTACCGGCGGTTTCTTTGCCGGCTGTCTTTTTGTCAGCTGTTTTCCCATTAAACATCACTCCGTCCATTGCCTCCCGGTCATTGGCCCATATGCATCCTGCGCTGATTCCCGGCAGCCTCTCCACGGTCCCTGTACCGCTGAAATTAAAGTAACACCAGATAACCGTATCCTCTGTTCTTCTCTCATAGGCAATTACATGTTCGCTGCACGCCAGAGGACGTATGGCGCCGTATACCAGGCAGTCCCTCCAGGGTCCCCACTGTCTGAACCGAATCATGGAGCGGTAAAACTCCAGTATGCTGTCCCTGTCCCCTTCCTGGGTTTTTGCGCTGTTCTCCGGATATTCCCGGCTCATGGGCAGCCATGGCGCTGTTTCAGAAAATCCGCCGTATCGCCCGCCGGTCCATGGGAACGGAGTCCTGGCATTATCGCGGCTTCTCAGGTTGATGATTTGAAGCGCCTCCTCTTCACTGAAGCCTTCCTCCAGGGAACGGTGGTACTGGTCTATGCTGGATATATCGTTAAATGCATCCAGGGAACTCCGTTCAAAATTCACCATTCCCAGCTCCTGCCCCTGGTACAGGAAGGGGGTTCCCCTCAGGAAGAAATACATGGCTGCCAGCATCTTGACAGCACTGGGATTTTCTGCTGCTTCCTTCAGATATTTGGTTGCCGCTCTGGGCTGATCATGGTTTTCGATGAAGTTGGCCCCCCATCCATAGGTCTGGACAGCCATCTGGCTTGCCATGATTTTATCCTTAAGCTCTTTCACCGTCCATTCCCTTCGCTTAAACCATTCGCTGCCCGAGGCTATATCTAAATCCGCATAGCGGAAATCAAATATCATGGAAAAATAACCGTTCCTTCCAATGAAATCCCCCAGTCCTTCATAGGGAACGCCAGGCGCCTCCGCCACAGTCACACATCCATGCCTGTCAAAGGTTTCCCGCTTCAGTTCATTGAGAAATTCCCCGATTCCCGGCTGGTTCCTGGAAGCCTTGGTGCATTTGGCCCGTCCGTCTGCCCCGTCCGGCTCTTGGTCTGCAAAGGTCAGGTCTTTCTTTATAAAGGTAATGGCGTCGATGCGGAATCCGGCAATTCCCTTCTCCAGCCACCAGTTGACCATCTCATACAGCTTCTTCCGAAGGGTTTCATTTTCCCAGTTTAAGTCCGGCTGTTTCTTCCCGAATGCATGGAAATAATATTCACTGCGTCCTTCCACCTTTTCCCACACACTGCCTCCGAATACAGAACGCCAGTTATTTGGTTCCCTGTCCCCCTTCTTAAATATATAGTAGCTGTGTTCCTCCCCTTCGGGATCCTCCATAGCCTGTCTGAACCATCGGTGCTCATCCGAGGTATGGTTGATAACCAAATCCAGTATGATTTTGATTCCCATATCTCCCGCCCGCTCTATGAGCTCATCCAGTTCCTCCATGGTTCCGAATTCAGGGGCCAGTGCACAGTAGTCGGACACATCGTAACCATTGTCATCCATGGGAGACTGGTATATGGGGCAGAGCCACAGCATAGTAATCCCAAGCGCCTTCAGATAATCCAGCTTTTCCAAAATCCCCCGTATATCCCCTATACCATCGCCGTTGCTGTCCTTAAAGCTTCGGGGATAAATCTGATACACCACCTCTTCCTTCCACCACGGTTCCTCCGGCCTGATTCTTAACTGCTCTTCTGCTCTCATCTAATCCTCTCCTTCTCCCGATAAATTTTGTCTAATATCACTCTGTATGATATATCCCTGCCCATATCTCTCTGCCTGATATATCCCTGCCCAACATCTCTCTTCCCGGTAAAACCTCACTCGATAATTCCCCGCCTTACCAGTTCCCTGTATATCCCATCACGGGCAGCCGGCCTGCACAGGGAATCCGCCCATTGCTTCAGCTCCTCATCCCCGTCTTCCATGGCCACTCCGATTCCCGTTGTCCGAATCATATCCACGTCATTCTTTCCGTCCCCAAAGCTCATGGTATCTTCCAATCTTATTCCATTGCGCCTGCACCACCAGCGTATGGCCTGCCCCTTGGTGCAGCCCGCAGGCTGGAGCTCCAGATATCCCCATTTTCTGATTTTGCCGTCCGTGGGGGCAGACTGCTGGACGACAGCGCCCCATCCCGGAACCGTTGCACACACGGCCTCCCAGTCCTCAGGCCGGCACCACAGACAAAATTTGTGTATGTGATCCGGGCTGTGCATATACTCTTTAAGGGTATCTTCATATGGGATACTGTTTTCCTTCTCCCGTTTCCTTATTTCCTCTGCTCCCAGTCCCTTTAGCTTGCCGATAAAGTCCTGTCTAAGCAGCACTGCCGCAGCCCTGTTCATGAATATACGCTCCTGGGACTCCATGGCAAAAGGCAGTTCCCTTGTTAACAGGTATTCCTGAATCCGTTCTGTTTCCGGTTTTTGAAAATAACTTTCCTTCTGCACATATCCGTTTTCCGCGATCAGACAGCCTCCTCCGGCTATGATGCCGTCTGTATCCATGGACAGGATTTCCTCCTGAATGGAAGCCAGATTCCGCCCCGTGCATATCAGTATCCGGATTCCTCTTTCCCTGCACATGCGGACCGCTGTATACGCGCTTTGGGGCACGCCGCTACATTCGTCCCTGAGTGTGCCGTCTATGTCCAAGAAAATTGCCTTAACCATTTTCCCTACCTTCCTTATCTGTGTGACCTCATTCTAGCAAAAAACAAAGGCCCCGGCAATAGCCTGGACCCGCTTAAAATCTTTGTACACTTATAGTACATTTTTTCGGTTTTTGAATATTTGTAAACATGTTAAAAATGCTTATTTCAGAGATTTACAGGGAGTCCAACCGGCGTTTCAGGAACTCCTGGTACGCCAGATACAGATATTCTATCAGAATAAAATAGGGGGTGGATATCTCATATTCAACCCCGTATCTGGCCGGCAGGGTGATGGAATGGATATAGAGATTCTCATCACAGACAGATGCCAGTGTATTATTGCCCAGCCGGGTAATGGAAAGGGTGGGCACCTGTCTCAGCCGCAGTTCCCGGGCCAGACTTACCGTGGCCTCAGACTCCCCGGTCAGTGATATGATGACTGCCATGTCCCGTTCCGTCATCACCCTGGACAATGCGCCCCGCATGTCGTGTCCATGGATATGAAACATTTCCTTCACCGGAAGGAAAATGCGCTTCATCTCGCTGGCCGCCCTAGTCTGGGCTGAGCCGCTGCCATAGAGAAATACCCGCCGGGCCCTGTACAGCTTTTCAAAGAGGGAATCCAGGCCGCGGCCAATCAGCTCATCCATCATTTTGTGGTAACTGTCTGTCACCGTATTAAGCAGCTCTTCCCCAGGTCCCAGGGCTTCTTCTGTTTCCTGCTCCTCCAGTCTGAGCCTGGCCTTCAGCTCCCCGTATCCCGCCAAACCGTTCTTCTTTGCAAAACGCACCAACATGGATTCCGACACATGACAGCTTCCGGCAAATTCTGTTATGCTCATGACAGCGCACTCCTTTTTATGCTCCAGCAAATACCGGCAGATATACTGTTCATTTTCCGTGAACCTGTTATAATTTTTATTGAACGCTTCTTCCAGTCTCATGGCCCTTCCTCTCATATTCCAGGTAATTTACCGACAGCATGTCTAACAGGATGTAGAAGGTAGCCACCATCTCATATCCCGGCTCCCCGCCTCCGCTTATCATTCTGGTTCCGGCATAGAGATTGTACCGGCACATCCGGGCCATGGTATTATTGGTCCAGCGGGTAATGGACAGGGTTTTTATTTCCCTGCACTGGACAAAACGCAGTACCTGTATGCCGTTTTCCGATTCCCCCGACAATGAGATGGCCACAAACAAATCGCCGGACTTAAAATACCGGGAAGCGTACTCCACCTCCCCGTAATCGAATAAATCAATGCAGCACTTTCCAAACATCAGGAAAATACGTTTGAACTCCTCCCCAATGGCCTTCTGCTCATTTCCCGTGCCATAGAGATATATGGTACCCGCCTCATGGATGGCCTCCAGAATCACGCTGTAGTCGTACTCCCTAAGACCTTCCACCATGCGGTGGTAGTTGGATATGATTTCCTCCATATCCAGGCGGGCCAGCTCCTGCATCCCGGCCCGTTCTTTCAGTAAAAGCCTGAACTCAGCAAAGCCGCCGATTCCCAGTTTTTTAAACAGCCTGATCAGGGTTGTCCTGGACACATGGCAGAAGGCCGCCAGTTCCGTACTGTTCATACCGGCAGACTGCGCCTTGTTCCGTAAAATCCGATTCAGAACCTCCCTGTCATTGGCCGTCAGACGGTCGTAGCTTTCATTGATTCTGTATTCCAGGTTCATGGCTGTCTCCTTCCCTTGAACTCCTTCACTGCGCCTTCGTTTCCCCAACTACACTGTAAAGGAAAATGACCCGGATGTCAATGACCCCTGCCGGTCACTTGACCGGGCAGGGGCATGGCGGCGGTGCAGCGCCGTGTAACCCCCTGCGTCGTATTCTCTTTTATTGCCAGACAGGGTTGTGGGGAGTAATTTTCATAAGACACACAGAATCCCCCATCTTTATACTTTTCAGTAACTCAACATCCACTTTACAGGCAAACGCTTGTTCAAAAAGGACCTTGCTGTAGCCGGTAGTACACTGGCACCATGCGGCTGTCTCTAATCGTTCCACCTCGGCAAGCATAGGACAGGGACAAAAATAAAATTGCAGAAAGAGCTCGCCGCCTTTACAAAACAGCCCCGCCGCCTTTGCCTTCTCCGAATTTGTAAATTCTTCTATACTAGCAGCTCCTGCCATCAGCTCCTTTACAAGCACAAGCTTTTCGTTCATTCCGTAACCGCATTGACAATCCATTCGTATTTCTTTGACATCCTCTGATTCAAATTTATTTTCCAGACGCCGCATAACAGACTTCACCCAGTCAGAATTATTTTCCGTATGAGCGGCCTTCTCACAGCCGTATACCACTTCACCAGCCACATCTGCATTGCTTTTTGCTCTGACAGCTTCATACATTACTTTCTCCTGCACTTTTCTTATATCAAACATATTTTCCTCCGTATTTATCTTGTACCAATTTCTATAAAGGCTTAATACTTCTTATATTATAAAAAGAAAGCGCGCTGCCCGCTTCTGAATTCTTGCTGTTATGAAATTGGGATGTACAAATCCATTATAACGCTGTGATTATCCCGGTCAACGCGGCGATAAATATTGAGTCCATATCTCCGCGTCATCTTATAACCACTTTGGGGAAACCAAACGCTGAAAATCCCCTCCAGTGTTTCAAAGATGTCTTTGATCTTTCCATCGAAATGATACACGATCCATTGGCCGCCGCTGATCCGCATGACATTACTTAGCCCACAATCCGGTTCCACAGTCATGCAAATATCGCAGATACATTGCAGCGGGCTGGTAATAGCAGGGTCATTAAAAAACCGCTCAACCAAAAGCGTCTTTTCATTCAAAAAATCCTTGTACTTATCTAAAAACTGATACCAGTTTTTTTCAAGGTCCGCATAAGTTCCAATAAAACGTTCATACAGCACAAACAGATCCTCCTGCTTCTGGACTTCGATTTGTGCGGTATATTCCTCCGCTGTTTTAAAATGGACAATCCGCTCTGAGGAAAAGGGAAGAGACATACTGCGGGTGGGTATTGACTGCCTAAACATAGATGGCGGGGTATCATGGTGCTGTCTGAATACGGAGCTATAATTGGACGCACTATATCCGTAATCCAAACCAATGTCTGTGATTGCTTTTGCTGGGTTGAGTTTCATGTCGATTGCGCTTTGGTCAATTTTACAGCGCTTGATAAATGCATAGACACTTTCGCCGGTTTCTTCCTTGAAGATTCGGCTGAAGTGGTATTTCGATATAAAAAAATGAGCGGCTACTGTATCAAGAGACAAATTTTCATCTAAATGTTTCATAATATAATCAATGCTCTGATTGATAAGTTTTTTTCTATCCATATACCATTCCCTAATGCTTAAAAGCATCATTAATCTTTTCCTTACAAGTAACCGCTGTCAGATATATAGTATACAGCTGTTCTAAATGATTGACAACGCCTGTAAAATCCGTTCTTTAACAGCCTGCCTCAAATTCTCCGGTTCCAGGATAGTTACATTCCCACCAAAGGATAGCAAAAAGCTGTAAAGCCATTCAGAATCCGGTAATTGCGTTTCTACTATGATGTTATCATCCTGCCGAATCATAGTATCATCTTCAAAAGCATCATATAAACGATATGCTACCGACTTATTAAACATTAGCCTTACCTTGAGCAGAGGTCCGTAATTCCCGTCCAGCGTAAAATATGGAGCTTCCTTTTCAGGAGAATATTCAAAGAGTTCTTCTGTCAGTCCAGTCTTTTTCATGCGGGAAAGCCGAAACACACGCGGTTCTTGTCTCATGAGACAATATCCGGCCAAGTACCATGCACGACAGCGATAAATGAGTTTCGCAGGTTCAACAGTTCGTACCGTCATTTCACCTTTGGCACTATAATATTCAAAGTGAATACGCCGCAGCCCGGTAATAGCTTTACGAAGTATTGAAAATAGTTCCTTATCTCTGTGAACCGTTTCGGCTGTTCCCCAGCGTGTTAAGTCAACATCAATCCAATCGCGGTCCTGGCTCATAAATAGCGCGCCTAATTTTAGAAGAACAGGGTCAATATCAGGATATTGAACAGCTCCCAGCCCTTGCAGCGCTAAAAGTATTTCAGCCTGCTCTGTCTTTGAAAGCGTTACTTTATCTAACCGATATCCCTCCAAAAGATAGATACCGCCCTTACGGCCTCCCTGCATGTAGATTGGAATACCAGCAGCACTCATTGTATCTATATCACGGTAAATGGTCCGTACTGAAACGCCAAATTCTTCTGCAAGTTCTGGTGCAGTAACCCGCTCATTGTTTAGCAGAATATATAAAATACGGAAATGGCGCCCTTCATGCATTTTTGCCCCCAATCTTTTTCGGCTTGACTTTAACGCCTACCAGTCGGATCAGGTCAGGCAGTTCTTCATCACTTATAACCGAACGATTAAGCCAACCGCCGTCTGCACCGCAGGCATATCGGTTAAGCCAGCTTGCTTGTATTTCCGGCAACAATTCGCCAAATATGGAATCAACCTCCTGAGCGCCTTTATCGTTGATAGAAATAGTACAGCAAAAACCGCCTTCTTCAAAAAACACATACAGCAGCAACGACTTTTTATGAGAATACCGGAAACTCCAGCCATATTCATTGCCGAAGGGAAACCTTATTTCGCGGCTTACATCGTACCGCTCTCTTAGCATTTCCTCAAAGCGCATTAAACGCTTCCAAGCCTCAATGCCCATAAAAATCCGGATAAGAGACTCTGGCGGCTGTTGATATTTTTCAGTCAGCCTTGTTTTCTTTTTTTCATATCGAATTTTTTCTGCCATATCAAAACACCTCTTTAATCTTTATCTGTTAATTATAGTATACCATAGATACCATGACACGCTCTGTCATGTTTTTGTTGGGTTAGTCATCTTTTTTATTTGAGTACATGGTTGTCATTATTATAAAATTAAAAAAATCCCATACCGGCGGAAACGCCGCACATTGTCTCCAATGGCGGCGTTTTTGTTGTGTGTTGGCTCCTGTGTTTTCATTTGTCTTATTATGCCCTTGCCTAGAACCTCTAACTGGTATGTCCCTACATAACCTTCTGCAAAAGCCTTCTGAACACCAGCAGGAGCACCGCAAAAAATACGGCTACGGATATCAGGGTCTTTGTCACGGTCATGCTGATGAACCCGCTTATAAGGATTCCGATATAAAGCGATATCATCATGGTGTATCCCGTATAGGCCCAGCAGCGCAGCCCCAGCATACGGTTCCTCTCATCGGTCTCATATATCCTGCGCTTCTCCTTAAGCTCGGGATTTCGCAGATATTTCAGATTGCGCATGATGGTTATGACGCCGGCCGCGGCCAGGCCAAATCCGGTCCCGCCGTAAAATCCCGGCATAAAATCCTTGTATCCCTGTTCCAGATACATCACCATGGCATGGTTTCCGACCGCAAAAGACAGGCCTATGGCCGCTGCGCCCAACAGGATAAAACATATCCCATACACAATCCTGTTCCTGCACCTCTTCTCAAAATCAATGGGATTTTCAATAAATAACTGATTCAGCCACATAATCATTCCTCCTCTTCAAATAAAAATATATCCTCTATGCTCTTTCCGAAAAATCTTGAAATCTTAAAAGCCAGCTGCAGGGAAGCATTATACTTCCCGTTTTCCAGGGATATTATGGTCTGCCTGGTCACCCCCAGGGCCAAAGCCAGCTCCTCCTGGGTTACCTTGTTCTGTTTCCTTAGTTCCTGTATCCTGGTTTTCAATCACACCACCCTCTCGTTTCGTTCTAGCCCTATTTGTTCTAACCTCATTCCAGCATCATTCATTCCAGCCTTAAATCTTCTCTCCTCATTTTCGTCTCCATCTCTTACAGTATAGTTCGCTTTACATTTTTAGTATAGTATGCTTTACATTAAATGTCAAGGTTGTTTTACATTTTTTATCCGGAACAAAATCCGGAAGACAAAAACCTGAATACAACTATCTAAATACATCTATCTGAATACATCTATCTGAATACATCTATCTGAATACATCTATCTGAATACATCTATCTGAATGCAAAGGGCTGCCCCTGAGGATTCCGATTACAGCGGATCCCCGGGGGCAGCCCTTTGCATTCATTCTGTTCTTGTCAAATACACTTTTTAATTACCTTTTAATTCCCCAGAAACTTGGAGGCATATCCCTGAATGAATATGATGAGTACAATCAAAGGCAGGATATAGCTCACATAAACCCTGGTCCATGCGGGGAAATGAATCCCCTCCCCTTCATTGGCCTCCGCCATAAATTTCTTAAAGCCCCATCCGTAACGGCTGGTGCAAAACAGCAGATAAAGCATGCTGCCGATAGGCAGAAGGTTGTTGCTGAGGATAAAATCCTCCAGATCCAGAACCGTGCTTCCCTCTCCCAGGGGAGCAAAGCTGCTCCAGAGGTTAAAGCCCAGCACACAAGGAAGGGATAAAAGGATGATGGCGGCTATGTTGCAGAGAACCGCCTTCTTAAGGGTGCAGCCCGTCAAATCCGTGGCAAAGGAAATGATGTTCTGGAACACCGCGATAATGGTGGAAAAAGCCGCAAAGGACATAAACAGGAAAAACAGTGTCCCCCAGATTCTGCCGCCTGCCATATGGTTAAACACATTGGGCAGGGTAATGAAAATCAGGGACGGCCCTGATTTGGCCTCAATATTGTAGGCAAAGCAGGCCGGGAATATGATGAGTCCTGCCATGAAGGCCACCAGGGTGTCCAGCAGGGTGACGCTGACGGCCTCCCCTGTCAGTGTCCTCTCCTTGCCGATATAGCTACCAAAGATGGCCAGGGCTCCGATGCCGATGCTCAGGGTGAAAAAGGATTGTCCCAGGGCAGCAAACACGGCTTCCCCGATACCCGACTCCACCATTTTCCCAAAGTCAGGCTTCAGGTAAAACTCCAGACCGGGACCGCCTCCCGGCAGAACCATGGAATGTACGGCCAGCACCACCATCAGCACCAGCAGACACACCATCATGACCTTTGTAATGCGCTCCACCCCCTTCTGAAGACCCATGGCGCAGACTTCAAAGCACAGAAGCACCACGATGACCATGAATCCTCCCATCAGCGCGGGATTGGCCAGCATACTGACGAATTCACCGGCCACTGCCTCTGCATCCATGCCGCCGAAATCCCCCTTAAGAGTTTTAAAGAAATAAAGCATCATCCATCCGCCCACCGTTGTGTAGAACATCATCAGAATATAGTTGCCTGCCATGGCGATGTACTTGGTCAGATGCCACCTGCTTCCTTTTGGCTCCAGCAGGTCAAAGGACAGGGCAGCGCTTTTCCGGCTGGCCCTTCCCACTGCAAATTCCATGACTACGATGGGAAGTCCCAGTATCAGCAGGAACACCAGGTATACCAGCACAAAAGCGGCCCCTCCGTATTCGCCTACTATATAAGGGAACCGCCACACATTGCCCAAACCAATGGCGCACCCTGCGCTTATAAGGATGAAGCCCAGCCTGGACGAGAATTTTTCGCGTTCCATCTATATATCCCCCGTTTCGTAATATATCGTGAGTTACCGGCCTTTTCAGACAGCCGGACTCAATAAAAGAGCCCTTAACCCTAAGGACTCTTTCATATACTACCATATTATTACATAAATATCAACCTATCTCTGTCCTTTGTCGTAGGGAACGCCGGAGGCCTTGGGCGCCTGGGAGTTCCTGGATGTAAATACAAGGACAATCAAGGTAGCCACATAGGGTATCATCTTATACACATAGCTGGGTATCCCTGTTGCCGCCAGGAACGGTATGCCGGAATAAGCTGCCGCCACCGCCTTCATGAGGCCGAAGAACAGGGAGGCCCACATGATTTTCACCGGCTTCCACTGTCCGAAGATAAGGACCGCCAGGGCCAGGAATCCGTATCCGGCCACATCCGCGTTAAAGTTGGTGGATGTGGGCACCACGAACACCAGCCCCCCTAAACCGCCCAGAACTCCGGATATGAGGACGCCTGCGTACTGCATGCGGCAGACATTGATACCCGCTGCGTCTGCTGCCTGGGGATGCTCGCCGCAGGAGCGCAGCCTCAGGCCGAACCTGGTCCGGTAAAGCACCAGGGTGGACAAAATCAGAATGGCGACGCCCAGATACGTGGTGATATATGTGTTCTGGAATAACAAAGGCCCGAAAAACGGGATGCTGCCCAGCAGGGGAACGGATTCAATCCGGAAGGTGTTGTTAAACTGAATCTGCTGTACTCCCTGGATGACCCTGGCCACAAAGATGGCAAAGGCCGGGGCAAACATGTTAAGGGCGGTTCCGCTGATGGTCTGGTTTGCCTTCATGTTAATGGATGCGTAGGCATGGAAAAAGGCAAAGACAGCCCCTGTGGCCGTGGAGATAAGGATGGCCAGAAGCAGCTGCATCTGTCCGCTCATCCTGCCTCCTGTCATGTTCAGGAACAGGATGCCTGTAAAGGCTCCCATGGTCATGATTCCCTCCAGAGCAATGTTGACCACGCCGCTCCGCTCGGAAAACATGCCTCCCAGAGCCACAATCATCAGGGGAATGGTAAAAAGCATGGTCTGCTGGAATATAAAATAAATCACACTCATGTCCGGCCGCCTCCTTTCTCCCGTTTATGGTTCATCCGGGTCAGGATGGTCTTCACTATCAGGGCAAAGGCGCTGAAATAAATAATGACCGCCACAATGATATCAATGATTTCCGTGGAGAATTCAAAGAGCTGCAGGTAAAATCCCCCGGCTGTCAGATACGCAATGAACAGCCCGGAAAACAGCACTCCGATGGGATGGCTCAGTCCCAGCAGCGCCACGGAGATACCGGTAAAGCCTTCCGACGCAAGCACATCCTTTATCTCTATGTGCTTGCCGGTGCCTGCCAGGTAGAGTAGTCCCCCTGCCATGCCTGCTATGGCCCCGGCTATGACCATGCTCATGATAATATTCCTTTTCTCATTGATGCCCGCGTACCTGCTGGCATCCCTGTTAAAGCCCACTGCCTTAAGCTCATAGCCAAAGGTGGTCTTATTGAGGATAACCCAGATAATCAGCACGGCGGCAATGGCCAGAAGGATACCGCCGCCCACGCTGGACTCCGGAAACAGCTTATCCATTCCCATCTTGGGAATCTGGGCCGTGGCAGCCACATTTCTGGATTCGTTGCGCAGGTTGTTAAAGAGAGGTTTGTAGCTCTTTACAATCCAGTTCACCATATACATACCGATATAGTTCATCATAATGGAGGCAATAACCTCATTTACATTAAAGCAGGCTTTCAGGAATCCCGGGACCATTCCCCACAGAGCCCCGCCCAGTATTGCCGCCAGCAGGGCCACGGCCCACTGTATCCTCCCCAGCCCCGTCCACATGATACCCACATAGACAGCTGCGAAGGCGCCCACAATAAACTGCCCCGGCGTACCGATATTGAACAGGCCTGTCTTAAAGGCAAAGCCAACGGAAAGACCGGTCAGTATGATGGGGGTTGCATAGTAAAACACCTGTCCCACGCCCTTCAGACCGTGGGTAAAGGCTCCTGTCAGGATGGTCACAAATCCCGGCAGTGCCTGGGACGGATTGCATATAAGGAGTATGACGAATCCTACCAGCAGTCCGATAACAATGGCAAAGACCGATGACAGCACGCCTACATAATCCCGTTTTCTCCCTGTCCTGTTGTTTGTGCTCACGCCCTCTCACCTGCCTTTCCTTCTGGCTCCTGGCGTTTGGAACCTGCCATGTAAAGGCCCAGCTCCTGTACCGTCACTTCCTGTGGATTCAGGTCAGCCACAATGGTTCCCTCAAACATGACCAGAATCCGGTCGCTGAGATTCATGACCTCGTCCAGTTCCAGGGATATGAGCAGAATGGCCGTACCTGCGTCCCTCTGCTTTACCAGCTCCCTGTGGATGTACTCAATGGCGCCCACATCCAGCCCTCTGGTAGGCTGGACCGCCAGCAGGATGTCGTGGTCCCTGGATATCTCCCTTGCCACGATTGCCTTCTGCTGGTTGCCTCCGGACATGCTGCGGGTGATTGTGTCCGCTCCCTCGCCGCTTCGTATGTCAAAGTCTTCAATCAGCTTGTCGGCATAATTATAAATTTCCTCATCCTTAAGGAACCCCCAGCGCTGGAACCCAGGTTCAAAATACTGCTGCAGCACCAGGTTATAGGCCAGATTATAATCCAGCACCAGGCCATGCTTGTGACGGTCCTCCGGTATATGGCTGAGCCCGCCTGTATTGCGGGCGCGTATGCTCTTTTTCGTCACATCCCGGCCGTTTATGAGGATTCTTCCTCCGGCGGTTTCCCCCAGGCCGGTAACGGCGTGTACCAGCTCTGTCTGCCCGTTGCCGTCAATTCCGGCAATACAGACAATCTCACCGCTCCTTACCTGAAAGCTCACGTCATTTACCACCAGCTTGGTATGGCCTTCCATATGGGATTTCACTGAAACATGCTCTGCCTCCAGCACGGTCCTGCCCGGCGCTGCCGGAGTCTTTTCAACAGACAGACTCACCTTGCGGCCCACCATCATCTCCGACATCTCTTCCTTGGTGATGGAAGCCACGTCCACGGTGCCTATGTATTTTCCCCGCCGCAGAACAGAACACCTGTCCGCCACTGCCTTGATTTCATCCAGCTTATGGGTGATGAAAAGAATGGACTTGCCTTCCGCCACCAGGCTTCTCATGATTTCCATGAGCTCGTCGATTTCCTGGGGCGTCAGAACCGCTGTGGGCTCGTCAAATATCATGATTTCATTGTCCCGGTAGAGCATCTTAAGTATCTCCACCCGCTGCTGCATCCCTACCGTTATATCCTGAATCAGCGCGTCCGGGTCAATGTAGAGGCCGTAGCGTTCGCTGAGCTCCACCACCTTCTTCCTGGCGTTGTCCATCTTAAGAAAGCCGTGACTGACTGTCTCCATTCCCAGCACAATGTTCTGGAGCACGGTAAAATTGTGTACCAGCTTGAAGTGCTGGTGCACCATACCGATTCCAAGGGCATTGGCGTCCAGAGGCCCCTTTATCTTCACTTCCCGGCCTCTGACCTTTATGATTCCCTTCTCCGGCTGGTAAAGGCCGAACAGAACGCTCATCAGCGTGGATTTCCCGGCGCCGTTCTCACCTAACAGCGCATGGATTTCCCCCTTTCTCAGCTGAAGGGTGATGTTGTCGTTGGCAATGATACCGGGAAATTCTTTTGTAATGCCTAACATCTCAATAATGTAATCATCCATACGGTTCCCCCTCATATAAAACCGTCCAGACAGCATGTTCCGGCCGCCCCACCGCCCGGCGGGATGAGGTGTTCCGGTATAACAGCAGGGTGCCGGACATGCCGGCACCCTCTGTGTCATGACTATCTGCCGCAGGTCATTTCAGGCCCTTGTACAGCCCGTATTGCTGCCAGTCCCTACTCCACAAAGGTAACCTTTGTATTGGTCAAATCGGTCAAATCCTTCGTTGGGTCATTATTGTCCGCTGAGAACTGAACCAGCCCAATCTCTCCGTCAGCCAGTTTCTTGTAAACGGCATCGTACTGCTCCTGGGAGAACTTCTCAAACTTGGAGGTATCCATGGGAAGTCCCACGCCGTTGTTGGCAACGGTAAACACGGAGGTCTTGCCTCCAGGGAAGCTGCCGTCATAGAAATCCTTTACCCCGTCGTACACGGAGTTGGAAAGAAGCTTCATGGCAGACGTGATCACGGTTTCGGATTCAGCACTCTGGTCCACGTCCACGCCGATTACCTTTGCATTCTTTTCCTGGGCGGCCGCCATCACGGAATTACCTACAGCTCCGCCGCATCCAAAGATTACCTCTGTGCCGTTCTGATACCAGGAAGCAGCCATGGACTGCGCCTCAGGCGTGGCTGAAAATGCGCCTGTATAATTATACATGATTTCCAGGCCCGTAATCCCGTCCTCCTCGGCCGCAAACTCAGCGCCCTGGACAAAACCATATCCAAAACGGATAACGGCCGGCACTGCCATGCCTCCCATGAATCCAAGCTTCGTATAGCCGTCCTTTACAACCGCATAACCGGCCAGGAAACCTGCCTGGTCCTCCTGGAACAGAATGGGCATTACATTATCGTTTGTCTTATAATTGTAGTCCGCATCATGGGGCTCCCCGTCCAGCAGGATAAAGTGCACATCCGGGTACTTGTCCTGGGCCAGGTAGATGGGCTCCTCAAACAGGAATCCCGGACATACCACCAGCTTAGCGCCGCCCTCAATGGCCAGGCCTATAGTTTCCAAATAGGAATCCGTAGTGCCTTCCTGGGGCTGGTAATATTTATAGGAGATGCTGTTCTCCTCCGCGTACTTCTTAAGTCCCTCCCATGCGCCCTGGTTAAAGGACTTATCGTCTATGGTCCCCAGGTCGGTGACCAGGGCAAGCTCATAGCCTTCGGATCCGCCCTTGGATGAGGCTGTGTTTGCGGCATCCCCTTCCCCTGCCTTGGACTCTTCCTTTGCTTCTGATTTGCTCTCTGAAGCCGGAGCTTCTGTTTCCGCCGGAGCTGCCTTGGTGTCTGTTCCTGATGAGCCTGAGCAGGCTGTCAGGGAACCGGCCATGACCGCTGCCATGGCAAGTGCCAGTATCCTTTTTTTCATAAGCTTGATTCCTCCTCTTCAAATATGGTTGCGTAGCGTCTCAGTACAACTCTAACTTATCATAAATTACAAATTATTACAACCATTTAACCATATTTTTGTCATATCCGCCAAAACATAAAGGGAGGGGCGGCATGCCTGAGCATTAACCGCCTCTCCCGGATTCCTGCATAAAAGCTGTTTATAAATCAAACAAGGATAACTGATTGGATTTTGGAAGGTCCTTAAGCAGCCCCAGATCCGACATAAGGGAACAAAGGGTGCCGTTTACCTTGGAACGGTTGCTGAAATCCTCGATGGAAAGGAAAGCTCCGTCCTTGACCGCATCCACCACCGCATCAGCAGCCTTCTCGCCCAGGCCGTCGATGCTGCTGAGGGAAGGCATCAGCTTGCCGTCTATGATTTGGAAGTGCCGCGCCTTGGCCCGGTAGATATCAATGGGCGTAAAATCAAAGCCTCTTGCATACATTTCCTGGACAATCCTCATGTCCCTCAAAGTATCCTGTTCCTTCTTGGACAGGGTGTCCGCCCTTTTCTTATAATCCGCCAGATAGTATTCCAGCTTATCCCTTCCCTGACACATGATTTCATAGGAAAACGCGCTGGCCCGGATGCTGAAGAACGCGGCGTAATAGGCCAGGGGATAAAATATCTTACAGTAGGCAATACGCCATGCCATCATAACATAGGCAGCCGCATGGGCCTTGGGGAACATGTACTTGATTTTCTTACAGGACCAGATATACCATTCCGGAACGCCGTGGGCTTTCATCTCCTCCTCCCACTCCGGCTTTAATCCCTTTCCCTTTCGCACGCTCTCCATGATGGTAAAGGAAAGTCCCTGCTCCAAACCCTGGGCAATCAGGTAAACCATGATGTCGTCTCGGGTACAGATGGCGGTCTGAATGGTGGCCTTTCCCTCCTGAATCAGGGTCTGGGCATTGCCCAGCCACACATCCGTACCATGGGCCAGACCGGCGATACGCACCAGGTCGGAGAAATACTTGGGCTTGGTGTCAAGAAGCATCTGCATGGCAAAGTCCGTACCGAACTCAGGCACGCCCAGGGCCCCCAGGGGACAGCCGCCGATATCGTCCGGCATGATTCCTAGGGCGGACGTGTCCTGGAACAGGCTCATGACCTCCCGGCTGTCCAGGGGAATGTCCTTTACAGGGTCAATGCCGATGAGATCCTGAAGCATACGTATCATGGTGGGATCATCGTGTCCCAGTATATCCAGCTTCAGCAGGTTGTGGTCAATGGAATGGTAGTCAAAATGGGTGGTGACCGTGGAGGTGGTCATATCGTTGGCAGGGTGCTGCACCGGGGTAAAGGAATAGATTTCCTCGCCCAGCGGAAGCACGATAATACCTCCGGGGTGCTGTCCCGTTGTCCTTCTCACTCCCACACAGCCCTGCACAATGCGGTTAATCTCGCAGTTTCTTTTCCTGGTTCCCCTTTCCTCATAATATTTCTTTACATATCCGAAGGCCGTCTTGTCCGCCAGGGTGCCTATGGTTCCCGCGCGGAAGGTCTGGCCCTTTCCGAAGATAACCTCCGTATAATCATGGGCCTTGCTCTGGTATTCACCGGAGAAGTTAAGGTCGATATCCGGCTCCTTGTCTCCCTTAAATCCCAGGAAGGTCTCAAAGGGGATGTCAAACCCGTCCTTTTCCAGCGGTGTGCCGCACACAGGGCATTCCTTGTCCGGCATATCGCATCCGGCCATGCCGGAGAACTGCTTCACTTCTTCGGAATCAAAGTCATAGTAACGGCACTTGGGGCAATGGTAATGGGGGCTCAGGGGGTTTACCTCGGTGATTCCGGACATGGTGGCCACAAAGGAGGAACCCACGGAACCACGGGAACCCACCAGGTATCCGTCCTCATTGGACTTCCACACCAGCTTCTGGGCAATAATGTACATAACCGCGAATCCGTTGGTGATAATGGAGTGAAGCTCCCGCTCCAGACGGTCCACTACGATTTTAGGCAGGTCCTCCCCGTACATCTCATGAGCCCTGTCATAACAGATCTTGGTCAGCGTCTTATCGGAATCCTCGATGACAGGAGGACACTTGTCCGGCCGCACCGGGGCAATCTTCTCACACATATCGGCAATCTTCCTGGTGTTGGTGATTACCACTTCATGGGCCTTATCCGGCCCCAGGTAGGAAAATTCCTCCAGCATCTCCTCTGTTGTCCTGAGATACAGGGGAGCCTGGTCGTCCGAATCCTTAAATCCCTGGCCGGCCATGATGATTCTGCGGTATACCTCGTCCTGTGGATCCAGGAAGTGGACGTCGCAGGTAGCGCAGACCAGCTTGTTAAACTGCATTCCCAGTTCCACTATCTTTTTATTTATCTCGATTAAATCCTCCTGGGACTTAACCGTGCTCTTCTCGTCCCGGAGCATGAACGCGTTATTTCCCAGGGGCTGGATTTCCAGGTAATCATAGAAACTCACAAGCCGGGCAATCTCCGTATCCGGAGCGCCGCGAAGCAGGGCCTGGTATAATTCTCCGGCCTCGCAGGCCGATCCGATAATCAGTCCCTCCCGGTATTTCTCCAGCAGGCTCTTGGGTATCCTGGGCCTTCTGGCATAGTACTCCAGGTGGGACCAGCTCACCAGCCGGTACATATTCACACGCCCGATATCGTTCTTGGCCAGTATGATTACATGGTGGGTGGGGAGCTTGCGTATGGTATCCGTGTCCATGGTGCTGAGGGCATTGAGCTGGTTTAAATCATTTACATCCCGGTCCCGCAGCATCTTTACAAAGGCAGCGAATATCTCCGCCGTGGCTCCCGCGTCGTCCACCGCCCTGTGGTGGTTCTGGAGCGAAATATTAAGGGCTTTGGCAACAGTGTCCAGCTTAAACCGGTTAAGATTAGGCAGAAGAAGCCTGGCAATGGCAACCGTGTCCAGCACCGTGGGGTCAAAGGGCAGTTCCAATTTCTCTGCGAAATGGCCTATAAATCCCACATCGAAGCTTGCATTGTGGGCTACAAGGACCGCATCCCCCACAAACTCCAGAAATTGCGGCAGAATCACGTCGATTTTTGGGTATGGAAGCACCATGGAATCGTTGATGCCTGTCAGCTTCTCTATGTCAAAGGGAATGGGCACGTCCGGATTCACAAAGGTGGAGAATTTGTCCGTAATCCTGCCGTCCACCACCTTCACGGCGCCAATCTCAATAATTTTGTTCTTTTTAGGGCTGAAGCCTGTTGTCTCGATATCGAACACAACAAAGGTGTCCCCAAAATCCTGGCCCCTGGAATTCTCTACCAGCTGTTTGGTATCGTCCACCAGGTATCCCTCCACCCCGTAGAGGATTTTAAAGGTATCCCCCTTGTCCAGGGCGTGGTTGGCATCCGGGAAGGCCTGGACGCAGCCATGGTCCGTAACAGCCACAGCGGGCATGCCCCACTGCTTGGCCCTCTTGATAATGCTTTTTACCTCGGATACGCCGTCCATATCGCTCATCTTTGTATGGCAGTGCAGCTCCACGCGCTTTTCCAGGCTGGAGTCCATGCGCTTGCTGGTAAAATCATCCGCCTTCTTGATTCCCACGATGGAGCCAAGGGTCAGCTCGCCGTCAAACTTGTCAATGGTGGTGACTCCCTTTACCTTGATAAACATGCCCGGATTGATGGCGGATTTCACCTCGTCAAATATCTCCGGGCGGATAAACATTTTAACCGTAATTGTATCCGTAAAATCCGATACATCAAAGGTAAGGATAAACTTGCCGCTTCGCAGCTCCCGGTTCTCGCAGGTCAGCACCTTGCCTCTTAAGGTCACCTCTCCTATTTCCCCGTCGATCTTCTCAATCTCCATGGGCTCGTCCTCAAAGTCACGTCCGTAGAGCACATCCGGGTTGTTGGAACGCTTGACAGAGTACTTCTTGTCGTCGCCGAAACCGCTGTCCTTATCCCGTCCCCAGCCTTTGCGCCCCTTATTGAGCTGAGGCTTATCTCCCTTAAAGCCCTGCTTCTGGCCGCCGCCCTGGCCTGATTGTCCCTGCCCAGACTGTCCTGTTCTGGCCGGGCTTCCCTGGCTTTGGGACGAACCCGGCGCCCCTGACCGGCCCCCGTTATCTCCAGGCGCGCTCCCGTCTCCCACATCCCCGGAAGCAGCCTGGGCCATAAGTGCATCCCAGGGAGCGCCCTCCGGCCCCTGGCCTGCGTCCAAATAGGAATCCTGGCCTGACCTGCCGCCATTTCCGGACAGCAGCTCCTGGCCCTCCAGCCCCTGGGTGGAGAAAGAGGCGCCCATTGCTTCCAGCTCCTCCCTGTGGTTCTGCCAGTATATGGCCTGGGCCTCCCGCTCCATTTTAAGCTCAATCTGTTTTCTGCGGTCGCTGCCCTGTGGCTCCACAAAGGCAAAGCGCACCTCCACAGGCAGGCCGCACCGCTCCGCAAAGACCTTCTCTATGACGCGCTTTAACTCGGCTGTCCTGTCCCGGTTCACCATGGTGTCCTCCACGGTCAAGACCATGATATCCTCCTTCTCAAAGGTAATCCCGGCCTTGCGGAACATGGTGTACTCGATGATGCTGTAGTTTTTAAGTTCCAGAAGAAGACTGTCCTTATATACATCCAAAAGCTTTTTGGGCGTATACTGGTCCGACAGCCTGTATTTTTCCTGAATCTTGATGGCCACCTGCTTATCCGGGAACAGCTGGTCCCGGATGCCTCGCTCCAGGTCGTATATATTCTGTTTATGTATCAGCCTTGCGCTCTTCAGATAAATGCGGATAGAGCTTCTATCCCTGGTGGTGGTCACCTTCTCCACCTGGGCCAGGCCTAAAAGCTCCTTCAGGGATTCCGCTATATTGAGGGTTGGAAATACTTCCAGAAAATTCTTTTCCATATATCCGTCTTCCTTCTATGCCCGGTGTTCCCGGCTCATGGCCAGCAGTTCTTCCCGCAGTACTGCCAGAAGCTCAGACTCAGGCACCTTGCGGATGATTTCGCCCCTTCGTATCAGCAGGCCTTCTCCCACGCCGCCTGCGATGCCGATGTCTGCCTCCCTGGCCTCTCCGGGACCGTTTACAACACATCCCATCACAGCCACCTTCACATCCAGGTCATCAAACTCCGTCACCATGTTCTCCACCTGGTTTGCCAGGCCAATCAAATCAATCCGCGTGCGCCCGCAGGTGGGACAGGACACCACCTCAATACCGCCCTTTCTCAGTCCCAGGGTCCGCAGAATCAGCTTGGCGCTCTTTATCTCCTCCACCGGATCTCCGGTCAGGGACACACGGATGGTATCCCCGATGCCCTCATGAAGGATGATACCCAGTCCCACCGAGGACTTGATGTTGCCGGACATCAGGGTGCCGGACTCCGTGATTCCCACATGGAGAGGGTAATGGGTCCGCATGGCAATCAGCTCATGGGCCTTTACGCACATGAGCACATCCGAGGACTTGATACTGATGACCAGATTGTCATAGCCCATATCCTCGATGAGCTTCACCTTATCCAGGGCGCTCTCCACAATTCCTTCCGCTGTGACTCCCCCGTATTTTTCCAGCAGCGGTTTCTCCAGGGAACCGCTGTTGACGCCCACGCGGATGGGCACCCCGTATTCCCTGGCCCGGTCCACCACTGCCTGCACCTTATGGCGGTCGCCGATGTTGCCGGGATTGATGCGGATTTTATCCGCCCCGTTCTCCATGGCGGCAATGGCCAGACGGTAATCAAAGTGGATGTCTGCCACCAGCGGAATATGAATCTCCTTCTTGATGTCACCCAGCGCCGAGGCGGCTTCCATGGTAGGCACGGCCACGCGGATAATGTCGCAGCCGGCCTGCTCCAGCCTTTGGATCTGCTCCACCGTGGCGTGCACATCCTCGGTTTTGGTATTGCACATGGACTGAATCAGGACAGGGTTTCCCCCGCCGATGACCCGGTCCCCAATCTGAATCACTTTTGTATCTTTCCTGGTCATATATACCTCTCTTTTCTGAATATAGGACAAAGCCGTTAAAATAATTTCCGGACATCGTTAAACAGGATAAGCACCATAAGGGCCAGAAGAACCATCATTCCCGCCATGTGGACCATGCCTTCCTTTTCCTTGTCAATGGGCTTTCCCCTTACGGCCTCTATGATGAGGAACACAAGGCGTCCTCCGTCCAGAGCCGGAATGGGCAGCAGGTTCATGACGCCCAGGTTGGCGCTTAAGAGTATGGTAAAATTAATCAGCATGAGCACCACAGCCGACAGGCCATAGGGCGCGGTTTCATCCACCGTGGTGTCAATGGCGTTCACAATCCCCACAGGACCGCTGATATCGTTGACCGAAACCATGCCGTGGAACATCATATAAAAGGTGTCAAACACATAGTGAATCCAGTACTGTACCTCATAGGCGCTGTGTACCAGAAGCTGCCCTATGTTCTCTACCGTGCTGGGGACCGGGTTAAACTGGACCCCCATCATATACTGGTTGTTCTCCGCGGAAAAGACAGGCTCCAGCTCCGTGCTGAAGCGCTCGGTCCCTCCCCCTTCCTCCGTCCTCTCCCAGGTAACCTTAAGAGATTTCTGCGGGTGGGTGAACAGGTACCAGTTAATATCCCTGTAAGAATGGACCTTTCTGCCGTTAATGGATTTAATCACATCGCCGGCCTCCATGCCGGCTGCCTGGGCCGGATACCCGTCCACAACCCCGGCCAGCCGGGTGGTGTCATACCCCGTAATACCGATGAGCACCATGGAAAGGCCGAAGGCCAGGATAAAATTAAACACAGGTCCGGCTGCCACCACGGAAATCCTGGCCCATACGGACTTGTTGTTAAACGCGCTTTCGTCTGTTATCCCCTCGTCTTCCCCCAGCATCATGCAGGAGCCGCCAAACGGCAGTATCTTAAAGGAATACCGGGTGCCGCCTTTCTCAAAGCTGAACAGCCTTGGCCCCATGCCAAGGGAAAATTCAATCACACCTATCCCATTTAACTTTGCAAACAAAAAATGGCCGAATTCGTGAATCATGATAATGATTCCCAGCATCAGCATCGCAATAATCAAGCTCATCCGGCTCTCACCTGTCCATCCGGCGCTCCGCCGCCCTTTTTACGCGCGGCGTGCGCCTCCTTTCTGTCTTAATTCCATTTCTGTCTTAATTCCATTTTGATGATAGATAATCGTAAGTTTCCTGTTCTGCCTCCAGAATCTGCGCCACGTCAGGGGAGGGCTTTACACAGTGATGCTCCATGGCCCCCTCTATCATATCCACGATGGCCAGGTAATTGATTTTCCGCTCAAGGAACATGGCGACTGCCATCTCATTGGCCGCGTTGAACACAGTTGGCAGGGTACCGCCCCTGCGCCCCGCCTCGTAGGCCAGCTTAAGGCCCCTGAACGTCTCCATATCCGGCACCTCAAAGGAAATCTTTGTAAGCTTTTCAAAGTCCAGCCGGTCCCCCGGAAGGAAACGGCGCTCCGGATAATAGAGCGCATACTGAATCGGCAGCTTCATATCGGGCGTACCTAACTGGGCTATGACAGCCCCATCCTCAAATTCAACCATGGAGTGGATGATGCTGGCCGGCTGTACCACCACCTGCACCTGGTCCATCTCCGCCCCGAACAGCCAGCGGGCTTCCATGACCTCCAACCCCTTGTTGACCATGGTGGAGGAATCTATGGTGATTTTATGCCCCATGGACCAGTTGGGATGCTTTAACGCGTCCTCCAGCCGGACCTTTTCCAGCTGCTCCCTGGTAAATCCCCGGAACGGACCGCCTGAGGCAGTGAGCAGTATTTTGTGAAGGGGATTGCCGGCTGCTCCCTGTAAGCACTGGAATATAGCAGAGTGCTCCGAATCTACCGGCAGCAGCTTCACGCCCTTTTCCCTGGCAAGAGGCATGATGATATGGCCGGCCGTTACCAGGGTTTCCTTGTTGGCCAGGGCAATGTCCTTTCCTGCTTCCATGGCGGCAATGGTGGGACGAATTCCAATCATCCCCACCACGGCCGTCACCACCAGGTCTGCCTCCGGCGTCACGGCTGCCTCCATCAGTCCCTCCATGCCGCTTGCCACCTTCACATCCATATCAGCTACCGCGGCCCGCAGTTCCTTTGCCTTCTCTTCATCCCAGAGACAGGCCAGCCTAGGCTTAAACTCTCGGATTTGTTCCTCCAAAAGCTTTACATTGCTGCCGGCGGCAAGGGCCGTCACCTGGATGTCCTTATTGTATCTCACCACTTCCAATGTCTGGGTGCCGATAGAGCCTGTGGAACCCAGAATTGCAATCTTCTTCATCATAACTTATATTCTCCCTATCCTGAAGAAATACTCAAAAAGCCCATCCTTATTTTAAAAATGTGAGGGCAAAATAAATAGCGGGGGCCGTGAATATCATACTGTCAAACCGGTCCAGGATACCTCCGTGGCCCGGAATCAGATGGCCGTAATCCTTTATGTTGTGGTTTCTCTTAATAGCGGAAGCCGCCAAATCCCCTATCTGGGAAATAACCGCCGCAATGGCGCAGGCAATGGTACAGGCCGCCTGGGGATTATCAAGCTCCGCCATGCTGGCTCCGAAAAGGGATGCATAGATAAAGCCCAGAAGGGCCGCGCCGGCCACGCCTCCCACAGCCCCCTCAATGGATTTCTTGGGGCTCAGGACAGGGGCCAGCTTATGCCTGCCCAAAAGCATGCCTGTACAGTAGGCAAAGGTATCGCAGCCCCAGGAGCTTAAAAATATAAGCCACACCAGGTATGCACCATCGCTCATGTCCCTTGTCTGATACAGAAATGACAGCATGATGGGCACATAGCATACGCCAAAGAACGCGCCCGTCACCTCCTCTGTCTTATACTCAGGGAAGGTAAGCACATAAAAGGCCATCATCGCCATCAGGCAGGCGATAATCATAAGCGTCACATAGCGCTGTCCCTCGAACCACAAAAGTCCATAATAGGAGCAGGCCGTCACATAGCCCACAACAGCCAGGGAACGCCGCTGCATTCCCAGAGCCCTGTAAAGCTCAAATAAACCGATGATGGATATAAGGGCCGTAACGGCATATAGCAGGATTCCTCCCTGCCCAACAATGACAATGGACAGAAGCACCAGTATGATACCGCTGATTAACCGGGTCGTAAACATGGCCTTCTCCTTTCCCTCTCCTTACTTTACAGCGCCGAACCGCCGCTCTCTCTTATTATACTGCACAATGGCTTTTTCTAATTCCTCCTGATTGAAATCCGGCCAGAGACAATCCGTCACCACGATTTCCGTGTAGGCCAGCTGCCACAGCAGGTAATTGGACAGCCGCAGCTCCCCGCTTGTGCGGATTAAAAGGTCCGGGTCCGGCATTCCCGCCGTATCCAGATATGATGCAAACAGCGCCTCATCCACCTGGTCCGGATCCGCCTTTCCAAGGGCGCAGTCTCTTGCCAGCCCGGCCGCCGCCCGGCGGATCTCGTCCCTGCCTCCGTAATTTACCGCTATGACGAAGGTCAGACCTGTGTTATCCTGTGTCTCGGACTCCAGACGGTTTATGCCGTCTATGATATCCCTGTCAAAGCGGCTTCTGTCGCCAATCATCTTTACCCGTACATTATTGGCAGATGCTATCTTTAAAAGCCGCACCATATAGTAGCGGAACAGCTGCATAAGCGCCCCTACTTCCTCCGCGGAACGTTTCCAGTTCTCGGTGGAGAACCCATAGACAGTCAGATACCTGATTCCCATTCTGGCTGCAATCTCAACGGTTTTCTCCACGGTGACACATCCTTCCTTGTGCCCCAGGGTGCGGGGAAGCCCCCGTTTTTTGGCCCAGCGGCCATTTCCGTCCAGTATCAGGGCCACATGCTCCGGTATGATCATATCCTTATTTAATGCCATTCTTTCTCTGCCTTTCTTGTCTAAAAGTAACTTGCCCAAATAATATCCTTATCATGTTATATCTTTCCGGTATCAAAAACAAATTAAGAGGCAGGAGTCCCTCCTGCCTCCCATATTCATTTATCACAGATTACACGGTCATGATTTCCTTGGTCTTTTCTTCCACTGCCTTGTCAACCTTTTCCACCATCTTATCCGTAAGCTTCTGCATCTTCTCGGTCATCTCGGTCAGATCATCCTCAGAAATATCCCCTGCCTTCTCTGCCTTCTTAAAGGCCTCGTTGGCGTCACGGCGGATATTGCGCAGGGCTACCTTTGCATTGTCGCCCTTTTTCTTTACATCCTTGGAAACTTCCTTTCTGCGCTCCTCTGTCATCTCCGGGAACACCAGACGGATACAGTTTCCGTCATTAGTTGGGTTGATGCCCAGTTCAGATGTGAGGATGGCTTTCTCAATTGGCTTAAGAAGGCTCTTCTCCCATGGCTGAATCACAATCATGCGGGCTTCCGGAACAGAAACATTGCCAACCTGCTGGAGGGGTGTGGGGGTGCCGTAATAGTCCACCTTAATCTTGTCCAGCACATGGGGATTGGCACGTCCTGCGCGAATGGTGCCGTAATCAGACAGCAATACATCCAGTGTCTTATTCATCTTGTCCTCATAAACTTTTAATTCTTCCATAAGTTCCTCCTGTTAATGCAGCCTTCCCTGCTGCTTAATAATGTTCGTTTTATTATGCAGTAACGATGGTTCCGTTAATCCGGCCCTGCATGGCGTTTGCAATTCCGTCCTTTTCATTGAGGCTGAACACTGCCATGGGCATCTTATGCTCCATACACATAATAGACGCAGTCAAATCCACCACAGCCAGCTGCCTGTCAATGACTTCCTGTATGGAAATGGTGTCGTACTTCTTTGCCTCCGGGTTCAGCTTCGGATCGCTGTCATACACTCCGTCAATGGCCTTGGCCAACAGGATACAGTCTGCTTCCATCTCAATGGCCCTGAGGGCAATTCCCGTATCTGTGGAGAAATAGGGATGTCCTGTCCCGCCTGCAAAGAATACCACCATACCCTTTTCAAAATACTTATTCGCCCTGTCCTTGGAAAACAGTTTGGTCATGGAACCGCACTCAAAGGGCGTAAGAATCTGTGTCATCATGCCTGCATTCCTGAAAATCTCAGAAACATAAATGCAGTTCATAACAGTGGCCAGCATACCAATCTGGTCCGCCTTTGTCCTGTCAATGGCCTCACTGGTACGGCCTCTCCAGAAATTACCCCCGCCAATGACGATTCCAACCTGTATACCGGCATCTACAGAGAGCTTTACCTGCCTGGCCACTTCCTTCACCGTGTCCTCGTCAAACCCGGTCTTTTTAGGGCCTGCAAGGGCCTCTCCGCTTAACTTTAAGAATACGCGTTTCATCTTCATAAAGATTTTATCTCCTTGTTGCGATATCTGTGGCTATTATAGCATAGTTAGGTCAATTTGCAAAGAAAAAGAAATTATTTATCATTTTTTCCATTTCGTCTAACATTTCATGGTTCTGCCCTTTCTTTTTCCGTTTTTTTACCGCAGGTCACCTGCCCTGTCCTTAAAAAACTCCGCCTTTCTGTTCTCTGCCCGGTTCTCAATATCGCTGATCCCTTCCAGGGATGTCCTGTATTTGGACGGTGTGGTGTGGTAAACCTGCTTGAAGCTGCTAATGAAGGACCGGCAATACAGTGGCAAGGCCATGGGCCGGACGCGTGAAAGCCATCCTGCAGATGGGCTATGCAGGTGAAGGCGCCGGAAAGGCGCTGGCGGATCTGCTGTTCGGAACCGCCTGCCCCGGCGGGAAGCTGGCCGCCACACATCAAAGGCTGCCGCTTTCAATTTCTGATAGCGGCAGCCTCCTTGTTTTCCCCCGATGATATGCTATTTCCCCCTGGTCCCGGGAAACAGGAATCCCAGTACGGCCGCCATGGCCATGGTACACACGATAAGCCCGGAAAACCTGAGAAAATAAAAGTTCGTCAGACGTATAATCCCCGACAGGCCATGGTCCCTGACGCTCCCCATGACTCCGTCAAAAATGGAGGCCCCGGCCCCGTAAATCGTAACGGTAAACCCTTCCTGCCCGAATCCGATAACAGGCCCCAGTATCCCGGCCACATCCAGAGCAACCCCTGCTGCAATACAGACCATCAGGGTTTTCACCACGCCCAGCCCTGTTTTTGCCCACAATACTTCACCAAACATGCAGAACACTCCGCCTGCAATAAAAATCTTAACCAGCTCCATAATTAATTCCCCCATTTTCCAAATGGTAAGGCCGGCTAAATCCGGCCAGCCGCATACATCACAACAACGGACACAACAGCCGCCAGGTATCCTGCAAACAATATGAACAGCCCGTCCTTCACACCCCGCCACAACGCCCGGCCCGCTCCCATGCCCTCTTTCCTGGCTCCGTGAACCGCGTCAGTGATGGCGGACGAGAAGCCTCCCATGGTAATCATGGCTCCCATCCCCCCAAAATCAGTAAGCTTTTGGTAATGGCCTGTTATGGTTGTGACAGAACCAATGGCCGCCAGTGTGAATACGGTTACACTGACAGCAAACAGTTCCGGTACGCCGGCCATGCGGTATGCCATTGTCAGGAAATGGCATAAAAAGCAGATAGCGCCTCCTGTCAGAAATGCGCCTGCATAACGGTTTATCTTCATTTCCACCTCATTTCCTTCTGCTTTTCACAGCAGAAATCGTTCATAAAAGGTAACAGTTCTTGCATTTTCCCAAATCATTGCCTATAATTCCTATATCAGATGACGAATCAGGTTAAAGGAGGCTTCACCATGGAAGACAACACACAGGCCGTACAGACTCTGAGCAAAAAGGACGAGGCTTATGTCCGGATTAAGGACCGCATCATATCCGGCGAATACAAGCCCGGTTCCCTTCTGGTGGAACGCACCCTCAGCGATTCCCTCGACATGAGCCGCACCCCCATACGCGCCGCCCTTATGGACCTGTGCCACACGGGCCTTGCCACCTTTGTCCCCGGCAAGGGCATCTATGTATCTGTCATCGGACGCAGGGACATTGAGGAAATATATGAAATCCGTGCCCTTCTTGATCCGGCCGTTCTCCTGTCCTTCATGAAACAGGCCACCAGGGATCAGATTGCCATGCTCCGCACCTTTGCCGATAACATGCGGGACGCGGTGCGCATGGAAAACACGGGTATGCTCATTGAAAATGATGTCAATTTCCATCAGTACTATACGGATTACTGCGGCAATGCCAGGCTGGCCGACATCATCTGCTCCACCGTGGATCCATTCCACCGCTTCCGCTACATCACCTCGTCGTCCATGAAAATGAACCGCGTATTTGTGGAAGAACATCTTCTGATCATGAAGGCCATAGAGGATAACGACCAGGCAGAGGCAGAGCTTCAGATGAAGGCTCATTACAGTCATTTAAAACGCTATTTAATCCAAAAGCTTACATCGGAGGGGCAGCTTTGACAGGCTGCCCTTCCTTTCGTTTACCTGCATAATCCAGTACTGCGCGCTTAAGGGCCAGTTCCGCCATCATGGCGCAGTGCATGTATTCCGGTTCCAGCCCTCCAAGAGCCGTTGCAATGGCACTGCTGTCTATGGTGTAGGCTTCCAGTACAGGTCTTCCCCTGACCAGGGCTGCGGCTGTCTCAGCACACGCCTTGGACGGAAAACAGGATGTCTCCGTGATTGTGTAGGAGATGGAGGTTATAAGCTCTCTGTCCGCTGAGAAATAGTAGGTCAGCACATCCCTGCAGGAGGGGTCCTGGCAGGCCCCTGTCCCCATGCATGTTTGGGGCTTTCCCCTGTACTCACCCTTAAGGGCTGTTTCTGTTATGTATTCTTTATTCATCCTTCCCGCTCCAGTCCAGTGAACGCCGTACCAGTGTTTCGGCAACATCAATCTTGTAAGCGTTGCCTGAAAGGGGAAGCGCCCCCTCCAGTGCCAGCTTAGCGGCACCCAGTGCCGTCTCCCCGGAAGGTTTCCTTCCAATCAGATACGCTTCCGCCTTTTTCCTTCTCATGGGAACAGGTGCAACAGCGCCCAGCATCATCCTGGCATCTGTAATCACACCGTCATCCAGCACATACCTGTATGCCAGGGCCACCACTGCGAAATCAATGGATTTGCGCAGCCTGAATTTCTCGTATCCTGATATGGTGCCTGCTGCGTCCCATGGAATCTGTATCTCCAGGATAAGCTCCCCCTTAAGCAGGGTGTCGGAAATACGTGTATGGGAGGTCAGAAGCTCCTGCGCCCCCAGAGTCCGCAGGTTTGTGCGGATAACTGCATCCGATGCCAGAAGCGCGGTTGCCATGTCGCTGGGATTCACGGCCAGACAGCCGCAGTTCATGCACCGTCCCGCCTCGCTGTTCAACATGTTGTACGAGTATCCCTTACGGTCTTCCCGGTTCACCCCACGCTCTCCGGCCGGCAGCAGGTCCGGCTCATTGGAGCAGCTGATGTTCCCGCACTCCGGAAGGAAACCTGCCAGCCCCTGGCGGCATTCACCTGTCTCAACAGAAAGTAGCGCTCCCTCCATGTGGCGGTTCATCATGACAGCCGCCTCACGGCCGCCGGCCAGTGCCCTTACAACCGTGGCCGGTCCTGTGGTCACATCGCCGGCGGCAAATATACCCTCCTGGCTGGTGCTGTGGTCCTCACTGGCCTTTATTCTTCCCCGGTCCGTCTCAACCCTGCATACACTGTCCAGGAAGCTCAGGTCAGATCGCTGTCCCACTGCCATAAATACCACATCCGCCTTTTCTTCCATCTGTCTGGCTTCATCGTAGACAGGTGCAAAGCGTCCTTCCCCGTCCAGTGTGGAGACACACGCCTTAAACCGGACGCCTGTTATCCTGTCCTCCTCCGGCGATACGGATTCCTTAAGGATTTCCATGGGGCCCCAGCCGTTCTTAATCTCAATCCCCTCCTCCAGGACCCGTTCTATCTCCTCCCTGCCTGCCGGCATCTGTTCCCTGGATTCCAGGCAGATCATGGTGACCTTTGGCACACCCAGGCGCTTTGCCGTGACAGCCACGTCCACAGCCACATTGCCGCCGCCTACCACCACAACCTCTGAACCGGGCCGCTCATGGATATAGCTGTTTACCTCCACCAGGAAATCCAGGCCGAACCGTGTCAGCTCCTCACCTGAAATTCCGATTAACGGACGCTTCCATGCGCCGGTATCCAGCAGCACACTGTCATTTTCACTGCGTATGGTCTCCAGCTCAATATCCTCTCCCACCTTTGTGTTAAACACAAAACAGACTCCCATGCCTTCCAGGACGGATACAAACTTCTGCACGATTTCCTTTGGCAGGCGGTAGGCCGGGATGGCATAGGCCAGACATCCGCCGGCCTCCTTCATGCGCTCGTACACAGTGACCCCATAACCGCTCTCTCTCAGATAATAGGCTGCTGCCAGTCCGGCGGGACCGGATCCGACAATGGCGGCCCTCTTTCCATTTTCCTGTTTTGGCGCCTTCATGAACCGCTCATGGTGTTCCAGAATATAATCCCCCACATAGCGCTCCACCGCGCCTACATTGACACGCTCATCGTACTGCTCCCTGTTGCATTTTTCCTGACAGAAATGGGCGCATACCCGGCTGGTGATGGCCGGCATGGGATTGGCTCTCAGGATGATGCGGGCCGCCTCGTCCACATCTCCTTCCCTCAGCTTTTCCATATAGGCGGAGATGTCCGTATGGGCCGGACATCCCTGTGTGCACGGAGTCATGCACACCTTGGCTGCCCCAAAGATGGAATGGTACCGGTTCTCCCCCATCATGGCGGAGCAGAGATGTCCCTCTTTTCTGGCACAGTTCACCCGTCCGCCCAGGCTGTCCGGATACCGGTAGTACCAGCACCGCACATCCTGACACAGGTTGCCGCCTATGGTTGCGGTGTTTCTCAGGTTGGGGGATGCCACGCTTTCGGCTGCCTGGGCAATCATGGGATTCTTCTCCTTTACAAGGGCGGAACGTGCAATGGTATTCAGTGTGGTCATTGCCCCTATGAGCAGGCTGCCATGCTCCTCCCGTATATAGTCCAGGCCTTCTATCCCCTTAAGGCTGACCACCCGTTTTGGGTATTCCGGCAGAATTCGGTTTCTCATAAGGTCAATCAGGTCTGTCTCGCCGGCGCAGGCAGCCGTATGCTCCCCCTTTAACAGCTCACTGGCAAGGGTAACGGTTGACGGTTTTATATATTCAAAATTTTTCATTATGCCCTGTCCTCCTTTTCCTTTAACGCTGCAAGTACTTTTGCAGGCAGGTATGGGTATTCCTCCAGTTCAATGCCGCAGGCATTATAGACAGCCATGGTGATGGCCGGCCCGGACGGCGATATGATGGGTTCCCCGATTCCCATTGCCCCAAAGGGGAAGTCACTTTCCCGCCCCTTTGTGGACTCCAGGCACACATGGTCATGAGGCGGCGCCTCGTTGAAGGTTCTGGCCTTGTACTCAATCAGGTTGGGGTTGAGCACCTTATTGTCCCATTTATCCCAGACCGTCTCCTCCCGGATGGCCACGTCCAGCCCCGCGAAGAAGGAGGTCATCTGGTTATAGGCAGCCCTTGGGTTCATGATGGTCCCTGCGTCCGATCCGCCAAAATGGTCGGTTATCTCTATCAGCCCTGTCTCTGTATCCACTGCCACCTCAACGAACTGTACATGCATGATGGTGGCATTGTCGATGCCGGGCCAGTGTCCGGTTCCGCTTAAGCTGTCCGGATATATGAGAATTTCATGAAGGTCGTGTACCTCCTCCGGATTTGACAGGCGCTTAAGCATACCGTCCTTAAAGTCCCAGTCGGATGCCGGTATTCCCAGCCGTTCCTCTGCCAGTTGGAACAGGTTTTTCTTTAAATCCCTGGCTGCCCTCTGGGCGGAGATGCCGCCGGAGTAGGTGCTTCTGGAGGCAATGCTTCCAAAATCCAGAGGTGCTGCGCTGGTGTCCGAAATACTTACCCGCACCCGGTCCACCGGTATGCAAAGTTCCTCTGCCACGATCTTGCGGTATACGTCCCGGACCCCGCTGCCGAATTCCGTCATAACGGTCTGAATCATGACTCCCCCTGCGCTGGTCATGGTCACATTGGTATTGGAGGCCATGCCGCCGATATCCGAGTGTCCTGACAGTCCCATGCCCACGCCGTACCGCCTGCTTCCGTCAGCTCTGCTGGGAATGCCCCATCCCTTGAAGCGGTCTTTCCATCTGAATCCCTCTGCCGCAGCATGGATGGTGTCCTTCCAGTCAGGGGACGCATTGTACTGCCACGGTTCCTTCTGGTTCAATGCATTGTAATACCGCTCTCCGTGACGCAGCACATTCTTCTCATAATACACCACCGGGTCAAGCCCCAGGCCGATGCACGCCCTCATGATTGCCCGGTTTACCAGGGCAGAGGATTCCATGTATCCGTATCCCCTAAAAGATCCGGAGGGAACCTTGTTGGTCACTACCACAGTACCCTTGTACCGCTTGTTATCCGTCTTGCACAGAAGGGGCAGACTGGCCGTGCCCACAGATAGCATGTTTTCCTGGGTGGAGGCACAGACGCCTGCATCCGCATACTGGGTCATCTCAATGGCGGTTGCCAGTCCTTCCCGGTTCACCCCAAGCCTGACATGGGATTTGGTGCACATGCGCGTCTGGTGGCATGCAAAATGTTCTTCTTTTGTATAAGAAAACATCACAGGCCGTCCGGATGCCTTTGCCATGATGGCGGTCAGCACCGGCGGAACCACATTGCCCACAAACAGCTTGGAACCAAAGCTTCCCCCCACACAGGGAGCCACGATGCGCACCCTCTCATAGGGAATGTCCAGGGACGCAGCCACATAAGTCTGGCAGTTGGACGGTGCCGCGATGGATCCGTAGATGGTCAGCATATCATCATTCCACTGTGCAATACACACAGGGGCTTCCGCCGGCATGGCGTTCTGGCCGCTTTTAATCTCCCCGTCCATTTCCACAATGATATCCGCCCGGGCAAATCCTGCTTCCGGATCACCCACCTTAAAATCAAGGTCATCCAGTCCCGGAAAGATAGGGGGCGCTATATTGCCCGGAAACACATCATAGAGCTGGGGCGCGTCCGGCGCCAGCGCTTCATCAATGGTGAATACCGGAGGCAGTTCCTCATACTCCACTTCAATCAGTTCCATGGCATCCAATGCAATGTCCTCTGTGTCCGCCACCACCAGGGCCACCGGGTCCCCCACAAACCGGACTGTTTCATTCAACGGCCGGTAGTGGGGCGCCGGAGTCATTTGGTTTGTAATATAGATGTTGTCCGGTATGTCCTTGTATGTAACCACAGCATGGACCCCGTCACAGGCCTTTGCCCTGTCCACATCAATCCTGGTAATACGCGCATGGGGGTAAGGGCTTCTGAGCACCTTGCCGTAAACCATTCCTGTCACCCGCAGGTCATCCGTAAACACAGCCTTCCCGGTGACAATGTCATCTGCTATGATACGCTTGATTTCCCTGCCAACTACCTTGTAATCCTGGTTCATTCTTCACTCCTCCTTTTCTCCACATAAGACATGATGCTCTCCACTGCCGTGTAATGGGTCCCGCAGCGGCAGTAATTGCCGGCCAGCGCATCCCGGACCTCCTCCTCAGTGGGGCAGGGCTTCTCATCTAACAGGGCCCTGGCTGTCATAATAATGCCCGATGTGCAGAATCCGCACTGGAATCCGCAATTGTCCACAAAAGCCTGCTGCAGCCCGGTTAAGTCCCCTGTCTCCGGGTCCGCCAGCCCTTCAATGGTGGTGATGCTGCTTCCGTCACAGTCCATGGTAAGCACCATGCAGGAAGTAACCGCACGGCCATCCATGATTACCGTACAGCAGCCGCAGGCCCCCTGCCCGCATCCCAGTTTCAGGCCCATAAGATGAAGCCGGTCCCTCAGTGTGTGGGCCAGGGTTTCAGACTGGGGCATATCCCCCCTGTTGTTTCCCACGGGTATCTCATATTCCCTGCGGTTCACTGTAAGCGTGATGAATTGTTGAAGCTTTTCTTTCATAGCTGCCTCCTTTATTTTTATGTGTTTCTTTTGGTATACCGTTTATTTTGAATTTTTATCGTTTTTTCTCGATTATTTTTAAAATATGCACTATATTTATTTTATATTATTATATAATATAGTTATTTTTAATAATTTATGGTATACCAAAATACTATCATCCCTTTCAGCAAATGTCAATTGTACACTCCTCTGTTTCGATATACTACTTTAAATATAACGAATAACAGTATACGGCAGTCCGGTCTATGAACCGTATTTAACGGTTCTTCCTGATTTATGCCGGGTTACTGTCATAGGCATCTTTCACAAACAGTTGTTAAACAAAATTATTTATTATTTTTCCATTTCGTCTAACATTTCATAAATAAAAATTGAGATTTTCTGGCTTTTATATTATAATAAAAGAAATGCGAATGCAGACAACCGCTGTCTGCATATGACAAAGGAGGAAACAATCATGGGTTTGTTTCAGCATAAAAAAGAAAAAGGGACAGCAGAGCTTCCGCCTACACCGCCTGTCCTTACCCCCACTGAACCGGATGCTGCCAGCGAGGGCCGCGCAGCCTGCATGAACAGGCTGGAGTCCGTACTGGGCGCCCCTTCGTCCAAGGGAGTGGTTCTAAAACTCTATCTGGAGAATTTTAAGAGTCTGAATAAGACGTTCGGATATGATTACTGTGAGGAGCTTCTTTCCCAGATAAAAAGCTATCTGAAGGAAGTGGCTGAGGGCAATATCTACCGTTACATAGGTGTGGAATTCATCATTATATTGGAACAGCTTTCAGAAGGGAAGGCCTGCGACCTGGCTGATGAGATTCTGGAACGCTTCGGAAACGTTTGGAAAATCCGCGGCGTGGACTGTCTGTGTTCCGCACAGATAGGTCTCTGCTCCTACCCCGGTCATGCCACCAGCACAGATGAGCTGCTTAAGCGCCTGGACCTGGCCGTGTCTGCTGCCTCTGACTGCGGACCCAACCAGATGGCAGTATATGACAGCAACATGCATACCCAGTTCGTCCGCCGCCAGGCTGTTGCCATGTACCTTCAGACAGCCCTGGAAAAGAATGAGCTGGAGGTCCGCTACCGTCCCACCTATAACCTGAAGGAAGGCCGCTTTACAAGGGCTGATTCCTATATGAGAATATTCATTCAGGGCATCGGGCTGGTGGGCGCAGCTGAGTTTATGCCCATAGCCGAGGATTCAGGCCAGATCAGGGCCATTGGCTACTACGCCCTGGACCATGCCGGCAGATGCATTAGCGAACTGATGAATACGGGAAGGGAATTTGACTCCATCTGTATCCCTGTTTCCCCAGTGCTTCTTGTACAGGAGGATTTTCTGGAACAGGTCACAAAAGTCCTTGAGACCTACCAGATACCCAAGGGCAAGCTGGCCCTGGAGGTGGATGACAGCGCCCTGTCCAATGTATATCTGAACGTAAACATCACCATGCAGGAGCTCTCCGACATGGGTGTGGAGCTGGTACTCAACAACTTCGGTTCCGGATGCGCTCCTGTCAGCAGTATCCTGGACCTTCCCATCAATACAGTAAAGCTGGAGCGCATGTTTGTATGGCAGCTGGAGACCAATCCAAAATCAGCCTCCATTGCAGGCGGACTGATTCAGATTGCCAGGGAACTGGGTATCCATATCATCGCTGAGGGTGTGGAGACAGAGAATCAGCTGAACGCACTGAACAACTATCAGTGCGAGTATCAGCAGGGCTTCTACTACGCTCCCACCATGGAGCAGGACGTGCTCATAAAGGTCATGGGAACTACGCTGGATGAGTCCAGGGTTACCATTGAGGAAGAGAAGCTTAAAATGAAGATGTAACAATAATCCTTGCAGGAAATAAATGCAGGAAAACGCAGGTTCCGTTTTAACGGTTCCTGCGTTTTGCATTGTTATTGTTATCATTATCAGATATTGTATTACGGCTTCCACTGGGCATAAATGGATTCATTGATTCCTGAATGTATGGTCAGCTCACTGTGTCCATCCTTCACCAGCTTAACCCTCCTGTTATTTTTCTACCTCTCCATCGGATAAACCAACCCCCACTGTCTGCGAAGCTCATCCATCCACCCCATCATGCGCAGGGTTTCCTCATGAGGCATTTCCGGGCACTCCAAAGCTCCCTCTTTGATCGCCCGCAGGCACGCCTCCACCTCGTACTCATACCCGCTGATCTGCTTAGGTGTATCGTAGGAGGCAATCATGTTCCTGGAGCGGTCATAGACCCGGATTCCCTCACAGTTGTTGATGTTCTCCACCTCAATAAATCCATTGTCACCGTAGATGATGCCCCGGCGGTCGCTGAGTCCCATTGCGCTGCTGCACAATGCCGCCATCTTTCCATCCTTATAGGTAATGGTGATGCTGTTCTGAGCATCCACTCCGGTCTCTGTCATCACCGCGGTACCGGTGATGGAGTCCACCTCATCCCCGAACACCATGGACGCAAAATTGAGCGGATAGATTCCCACATCCAAAAGGGCTCCTCCTGCCAGCTCAGGGCGCATGATGCGCTCTTTGCCGCTGATAATATAGCCCAGATTGGCTGTGAGCATATAGGGCCGTCCTATGACGCCGCTTGACAGCACGCTATCCAGGGTTTTCCTCATGGGCATATACCGGGTCCAGATGGCCTCTGTCAGAAGCAGCTTTTTTTCTCTGGCCAGCGCAAGCACTTCCCTGGCCTGGGATTCATTGACTGTAAAGGACTTTTCACACAGCACATGCTTTCCGTGGTTCAGGCATAATTTAATGTGCTCATAGTGGTGTGAATGAGGTGTGGCAATGTATACTAGCTCCACCCCGGCATCCTCCACCAGTTCCTCGTAAGATCCATAGGCTTTTTCAAAACCATACGTTTGCGCAAATTCAGCTGCCCTTCCATAATCCCTGGCAGCCACCGCGTAATTTTGCGCGCAGTCCATCTCTCTAATGGTCCCTGCCATGGTTCCCGCAATTGACCCGGCTCCAATTATACCTACCTTCATCTTAGTAACCCTCCTTTAATGCTTTTTTATTCTTCTATTGTTTCTCTGTTATTCCATTTTGTTCCAATTCTTTCTCTGAGCTTCCGGTAACTACATGGACATGCCTGTATGGTATGGAGATACCCACGGCATCAAAATTCTTCTTAATGAGGCGGCGTATATCGCTGCAGGCAGTAAAATTGTCGTCAATGTTCTTGGTCCATACCGTGGATTTAAGGATGATTCCGTCATCTCCCAGTTCCTTAACCGCCACATTGACCTTATTACCCTCCGACGGATCCGGGCGGATGTCAACTACCAGCGGATAAGAGGCAATGGTCTCCCGCATCACCTCGATTGCCTGTTCCAGATTGCTTTCATAGCTGACGGAGACTTCCATGTAATTGCCTATATAATCATTGTTATAGTTGCTGTTTTCCACAATTGCCTTATTGATGACGCTGTTGGGAATAATCATGCGGCTGTTATGGTAGGTCCGGATTACGGTATGGCGCACCGTCATATCCTCCACGATTCCAGAAATGCCCAGACTGCTTATGTTCACCTTCTCTCCCAGATTAAAGGGACGGGACCAGCTGAGCATGACGCCGCTTATGACGTCCGCCAGAACCTGCTGGGCAGCAAAACCCACGATGGCTACTAAAAGCGAGGAGCTGGTAAGCAAAGTAGCGCTCAGCGCCTTAGTGGTATTAAAAAGTCCGCTGATGCAGATAAAGGCTATGATTGTCAGCACGACCTTGGACATACTCCGTAGGAATTTAATATGAATCTGTTCCTTCCGCTTCAGAATCATCCCGAATATCTTATTAAGCGCAAACATTCCCCCGCTCCAGAATACTACAATCACCGCTATCTTAATCAATAAAATCTGCATTCAAATATATCCTTTCATATTTATGTCGTTCCTATTATGCTGTTCTATTATGCTGTTCTTTTATACAGTTCCTTTAAGTATCAGTCATGTTATGTACGCAGGCTGCATTAGTAGTCTACCATACCGGCCCCCTTCTTGCAATCTCCATATTCAGACCAGCTCCCATGTCTGCTCCGTGCCTGCTCCCGTGTCTGCATCCTTTATCCGCAGCCTTTATCCCCCGTCCCTATACGTATTCCTCCTATCATCAGAACTCCCTGATTACCAGCTCCGTAATTCCCTGATTGTCTCCCATCTCAATTCGTTTTACCGCCGGCTCCCTTCCGTAACCGTATTCCTCACGGAGCATGCTCCGAATCCGCGTGCCGCCGTTATATCCGTGTATGACACGAATCCGGTAAATGCTTTTTCCCGCAGAATGTATCTGCATATTGATTGCCTTTTTCGCTTCCTCTGTGTTTTTTCCGTGTACGTCTATCTCTATGATTCCGCCCGTCATCTGTCCATCATTCCTCACTTCTTTTGTTGTCAAACATACTGTCCGTATGATAATACATCACGCCATAAATTTTAAATCAAACACGATGGCCCTTGCCAGCTCCTCAGGCACCGCCTCAGCCTCCTTCGCCAATACCTGCTTAATGAAAGCAGCCTGCTTCCTGTCCACCCTTGCATAGGGACTTCTGATTTGCAGCGCACCCAGCAATTTATCCCTGTATTCCTTCAGAGACTCATCCTTCAGCAGGAAAATCAGATAGGGCAGGCGGTCCCAGGAATTCTCCTGTATGAGAAGGAGTATCAGGTATCTTCTGATGTGACAGACAGAATCCGGGGACTTTCCCGCAGTCTCGTCTGATTTCCTCCATTTTTCCTGCTCCCCGTAAAGCAGAGCTGCGCCGGGATGTATCCCGTTTTTCCGGATGCACTGATAAGCGGCCTTGGATATACAGGGCCTGGTATCAAGGAGATACTTCCAGTAAATTTCTTCCCCTTCTGCCCCCATCAGCATACCCACGGCTTCCAGAGCGCCCCTGACCACCTTTTCAGATTCGTGCTCCAGATACGGAAGAACAAGGTCCGCCAATCCATGCCTGTCATCCAGCACCCTTCCCTGTTCCCCGATTCCCAAAATAGCCGGCACCGGGACAGGCTCCTTCAGATGCTTCTCATAGAATGCCAGGATATCCAATTGGCTGTGCTTTTTAAGTATGTAGGCCGCCAGATCCCGTATGCCGCAGTTGACATCCAGCAGCAAATCTTCCACACCCGGCCAGGCACATTTCAGAACATGATATTTATACTCCATGGCCTTTCTCCTGACAAAAGAGCTGCGGTGCAGCAAATAACAGTCAGCCATTTCTATGGAGCACGGGTAATATGTAAGCAGCCCTGTCCATATGACGGACTGGCAGTAGCTGTGTTTTTCCTGGTTGAGAAATAGTTCTGCCGTCTCCTGGTCCAGCCTTCTGCCGCTGAACAGGAAGCGGTATATGCTCTTTCTCACCTCATAATCCATGGACAGAACGGATGGCACTGACAGGGAACCCGCCTCCTGGTCCAGCCGTTCTGACATGACTGTTCCGATGTGTTCCACGGTCCGGCCGTCCTTTCTCCCGGAACGCTTTACCTTATCCAGGGCCATCATGGCCGCAAACAATTCATCCAGGGGACATGTCTCCAGGCGTTTGGCTGCTGCCCGTGCAGCAGCCAAACGCACTTCGCCCACCCAGTCATTGAGGCGGAGCACAAGAAAGGGGAGCGCGCCAGGATAACCAGCCATCTCCTCCAGACAGGCCTGGCGGTAATAGCCATTGGGATGGAAGCTGCCCAGGGCCAATATCCAAAAGTAATCCCTATCTGACCGGAACCAGTCTTTCTTCTGCCTTATATCCACTTTTTTCCAGTCAATATCCCATTCCATAGAGGTATACTGCCGGAAATGTTCGCTGAGCCGTATCACCTGCCTCATGGTCATACCCTCCATGACCATCCCTATGGCTCTTCCCCCGCTTCGTATCAACTCCCGGTCCTCTGTTGCCACCGCACAGTACACCTGGGAAAGACCGGAAATGTCCATTGCTTCCAGTCCGGATATGGCCTGGGACATCCTGGCATGGTATGCCCTTTTCAACCGTTCCTTCTCAACTTTTGTCCAAAGCATGAAAAACCTCCCTTCTGCCCGGCAAAAACTTCCGTTTCTGCACTGTGCCTGGCTACAGAACCTCCATCTCCTGGGCCTTTTCCAGCCATTCCATACAGGCCCTGTGCCATTCCTCCCAGGCCTGTTCCAGACGCAGGCACCGGTCCTCATATTCATTCATCCGCTCCCAGGCACCTCCGTTCCAATACTCCTCTGAGCCATGCCACATGGCCCGCAGTTCCCTCACCTGCTCCGTCAGATATTCCACTGCATTCCCGGCAGGTTCCAGATGTTGGGCGGCCAGGCCCATGTTCCATTCCCGGTACGCCTCATCCTCCGGTATTTCCCTTAACCGGTGGCGTTCCGCTTTGGGCACGGCGCGCATACCTGCTATCAGCGCCTGCTCCTCGGCCCTGATCTGTGCTGCCATGGAACCGCCCTGGTTCTCCCTGGCCTTGCGCTCCAGATAGTGCTCATATCCAAAGGGATAATACATTACGGTTTGATTTTCAAATATCATTACCGCATCTGCCACCTGCCGGATCAAATATCTGTCATGGGACACAAACAGAATCGTCCCTTTATAGGCCCGGAACGCGGATTCCAGTGTTTCCTTTGCCTGGATATCCATATGGTTGGTTGGCTCGTCCAGAACCAGAAAATTGGGACGGCTCTGTAAAAGCTCAGCCAGCACCAGCCTTGCCTTTTCTCCGCCGGACAGAGAACTGACCTTCTTCTGAGCGTCCCTTCCCCCGAACAGATATGCGCCAAGGATACTTCTGGCCTCCTTCTCTGTCAGTGCAGGGAATTGGGCCGTAAAATGCTCCAGCACGGTCTGCTCCGACTGGATGGCCCCGCTGTGCTGGTCAAAATAACCAATGGTGGTCTGATTTCCAAGGGAATAGCTCCCTTCCAGAGAGGGCAGGAAACCGGCAATGGTCTTTAAAAATGTGGTCTTACCCGCTCCGTTTGGTCCCAGTAGCGCAATCTTCTGTCCGCGCCGTATGCGCATGGTGATTTCAAGCAGCGGCTTTTCATATCCGATTTTCAGGTGCTCTGAAGTGAACACCCACTTGCTGCCGGGCAGCAGAGGATTAATCTCACCTGTAAAGATATGAGCATCATCCTCCTGAGGTTTTTCCACACGCTCCATATGCTCCATTGTCTTCCGCTTTGCCCTGGCAAATGCAGCCTTATTTGGTTTGTGTTTAAACCGTTCCACCAGATTTTCCAAACGGGCCAGCTCCTCCTGCTGGCGCTCATATGCCTTCTTCTGAAGCCGAATCTGTTTCAGCTTTTCTTCCCTGTAATGGGTATAATTGCCCGGATACCGCCTCAGTCCTTTTCCTGTCAGCTCATACACAACATCCGCGGTCTGGTCCAGAAAAAAACGGTCATGGGATACCATTACCACCGCGTTTTTATAATGTTTCATATACTGTTCCAGCCATCCGGCTGTCTCCATATCCAGATGGTTGGTAGGCTCGTCCAAAAGCAGTATATCCGGCTTTTCAAGAAGCAGGCGGATTAAAGCTATCTTGGTCTGTTCCCCTCCGGAAAACTGGCTTATCCGCTTTTTCTTATCCTCCTTCGGAAATCCGAAACCAGTAAAAAGCGTGTCGTACTCACGCTCATATTCAAAGCGTTCCCTTTCAAAGGTATCCCGGCAGGGGCATGCCTCCAGAAGCTCCTCCTCCACGGTCCGGTTCCCGTCCTTAAAGGCCTGCTGGGAAAGCATCCCAACGGTGAGCCGGCGCGAACACCGTATCCCCGCCCCTTCGCGTCTGTCATCCCGGTCCAGAGAAAGCTTCCCTGCCACAAGATTTAACAGAGTGGTTTTGCCTGCTCCGTTCTTACCCACCACTGCTATCTTTTCATTGCCGCGAATCTCAAAATCAATGTGGGATAAAATCAGCTCGCCGCCCACTGATACGGTCCCGTTTGAAATCTGGTATAACATGACTGTGTCCTCTGTCTGTGATAATATAGTTAAATCTTTCTGGTGATGTGATTATCCTGCCATTTTCTCTGGCTGTTATCTGTATTATATCATGACGCGCCTGATTGTAGTAATAAATACTTTTTCTTCCTTTCCCGGACTGCGTTTTGCGGATTTTACCATATAGACCCGGAAACCAGGATAATGTTGCCATGAGTCAAAAAAGAGAGGTCAGGCAAGCCCTCCTCTCTCTGTCCGTCATACCAGCTGGTTATTTCTTTTTATCTCTGTCATTAAATGATTTAAGCACCATCTGCGCCGGATAACAATAGGCATAAATACAGCTCTTCATAAGCTCCTGCTCCTGCTGGTTCTTACATACGCTGAGAATCATCTCTTTCTCATCCGCCTGCAGGTATGCTTCTGCGCTGTTGCCTCCGATTTCCCGTATCTCCTTATAAATCCGATATTTCTTGTAATAATCCAAACCGCCAAAATACTTTGCCTTAACCGGCTCAGGTACAATATTCAGTTTATACTTGTCAGACATCCTTGCCAGTATATTATGTATCTTCTCACAGTTTTCCCTGGTATTGTTCAAATCAGGCATGCAGTACAAATAGTCCATATGGAACCCCTTCTTCTGTAAACAAATTCTGATGATATTATGACAGATTTTTCCTTTGTATGCAAGGGGTTTTTTAAGCCGTGTCAAGGAGCATCGGCATAACCGGCTTTTGGTTCCGGTTTTTTCCGGAGCCTGGCGGTAATGGTGTGTTTTATTGTCCGGCCGCTTTGGGCTTGTCCAAAACGCCTGCAAACCAGGATTACCCTAACGATATTTTTCGTAACCGCACTGTTCTTTTACTTCTTTGCCTAAAAGCGTAATTGCCTTTTCAGGACAACGGCTGATACACCGGTAGCACATTGTACACCTTTTACCCGCAGCTGCTTTTCCGTTTTTCATAGAAATATTTTCCATTGGGCATAAGGAAACACAAAGCCCGCAGCCAATGCAGCTTTTACTGATTTTCAGCTTATCCGTGTAATCTGCTGTTTTTCCGTAAAACCAAAGACGCTGCCCCAAAAGACCGGCCAAATGGGAAATGAACGTTATGCCGTCTTTTGGATATATCCCTTGTTTTATAAGCAGCGCGGCAGATTCTATCTTTTTATCAGCCAGAATAATGATTTCTCTGTTTTGTTTCAGTGTCTTTTTCAGAAGCTTACTGTCGCATACTGAGTCCGGCATACGGATATGAAGTCCGCCCAGAATAACTGCACCATATTTTTTGAGTAATCTTGCGGTACAGCCAGCGCCGTCACCGCTGAACGCACCCATTGTTGAAACACATAACAGCTTTTTTCCCTTCCACAGACCGGCATTTCTGTGTATAAAATCCCTGACCATATAAGGTGCGTTTGAAAACTGCGTAGGATATCCCAGTATAATCGTATCATTATTTCGTATTGCCTCAACGGTCCCCCGGCTTTCTAAAGGCATGGATTCTGCGGAGGAATCCAGTAGTCCTGTTAATTTTTCAACACAATGCCTGGTGTTTCCCGTACCGCTCAGATATATTCCGATCAATTCTATCCACCTCGTAATGTTCGATTTCACATTCTGCTTTCTATCATTTGGCCGTTCATTATATCAGGGATTATGCCATCCCGCTTTCACCGGTAAATTATACCATATTAGGGTCCCTCCGGCAACCGGCATATCAAAACAGAAAAAGTTGTGGAAAACAGGGCGCCATGTTATAATTTTATACACATTCTACCTCTGATGTACCATAAAATACCTGAGCAGGAAGGATTAAAGATATGCTTACCTTTACGGATGCCTCCGGGGAAATCCTTTATACATCACATTATAAAATAATTGACAATATGATTGAAGAAGCGATCCCCTTTAAATATCTGGTCACAAAGGAACAGCGCTGGGCCCAGGCAAAGCAGATAGTTTAAATCGTCGGTTTGATTTTTCTGGTACTCATTTTGCTGGCGGTTGTAATGGTTTTTGTTTTAATAAGTACCCTTGGCTAAACATGGTTCTTATTTAATCGGGTGCCTGATAACCGTTTTCCATTTCTCTGGCGCAGTCTTTCTTGCATCTGTCATATATATCTCATGATGAAGCCGTTTACTGTTCATATCATTTACATAACCTTTTTCCTGTATGAATTTATCCATAACGGCCACAGATGCAGGCTCGTCATCAAATGCACCCAAATGCATCATCTGAACGCACAGCCCCTCCTCAATGGTTAAAAATTCTGCTGATGAACATTCTAACTTTTTCTTTTTTTCCGCTGTCTCTTTTGCCCAATCAAGATCCTTTTTCGTTACAAAGTCCGGCAACCGAATAGCGGAAATCCACTGAAAGGAAGACTTATCCGAATAGTCCACCCCTTCCACATTATCCTGCCACCAAAATCCTTCAAGGGGCGGAACAACATATTCAAAAAATCCTTCCATTTTATAATCTGTCTTATAACTCATTTTCAACGTATAGGCCACTGCATATAAAATCCCCAGCGCCTGCTGATATGCACCGCCCTCTTCATTTGGATTTCCTTTACCCCGGACAGCTATATAATTTACCGGCGGTACAGTTATGATTTCAGGTTTATGTTTGGGCATATAAAACTCTTTATATTCTTTCTTAAAATCAAAAGCCATGGCTCAGTTTCCTTTCTTTAAAATAAATACTGGTTTTACAAACAGTTCCAATATAGGTCTCCTCCCATACAGGTGCCGTATCCTCATACAATTACTCTCAGTATAACAAAAAAGCCGTTTGAAGGAAAGTATTGTATTTAAGTTAAAAGCCGGGCCGCTCCCCCTCTCTTGTTGATTTTATTCAGCTCACCGTATACAATTAGAGAAGCGGTGTTTGAAAGGGAATACGATTACGATGTTAAGATACAACAGCTGATTGGCTGCTGGACCTTAAGGGAAAGGAACCGATAACAGATGAAAAGACTTTTTTTGCTGGAAGATGATTTGAGTTTAATCAGCGGGCTTTCCTTTGCTGTAAAAAAGCAGGGATATGAAATAGATGCTGCCCGTACCATACTGGAAGCTGACACATTATGGGCAAATGGATCCTATGATTTGGCTATTCTGGATGTAAGTCTCCCCGATGGTTCCGGTTTTGATTTTTGCAGGAAGATTCGCCGTATGTCAAAAGTACCTGTCATGTTTCTTACTGCTGCCGACGAAGAAACAGATATTATCATGGGGCTTGATATGGGGGGCGATGATTATATTACAAAGCCCTTTAAGCTGGCTGTATTTTTATCAAGAATTAACGCACTTCTTCGCAGGAGCGAAAATTTTAATACAGCTGCTGCAGAAATCAGCTCCAACGGCATTCATATTCAGCTTCTGAAAGGAACGGTATATAAAAACGGAAAACGGCTCGACCTGACAGCCAGTGAATATAAATTGTTATGCCTGTTCATGGAGCATCCTGACCAGATACTTTCCCCGGACCAGATACTAAGCAAATTATGGGATTGCAGCGAACAATATATAGATAACAGCTCCCTTACGGTGTACATCCGCAGGCTCCGAATAAAAATCGAGGACAATCCCGGAGCACCGGAAAGGATAATCACGGTCCGCGGCATGGGGTATAAATGGAATACAGCAGACTGAGGTGTTATGATGAAACTATTTGCCAACCGAAGAATCAAATTTCTTTTTGCCGGTATTTTGTGGTCCATCTTAGCTTTTACATTGATTTCAGCGCTGTTAGCAGGCTTTGAGGTCAGGAATGCGTCGTATTGCATCCTATTTAGCAGCCTGTGTATGGGGGCTGTAATATTAATGCTCTGTTTCCGGTATTTCAGAGAGCAGCATACAATCATGGAAAACGCCATATCACAGATAAAGGAATCTATTTCCGGCAACAAAGATGTTACCATTGAGTGTAATGACGAGGGCGAACTATACAGACTGTTCCATGAAGTAAACTCTTTGGTCTCTATCTTGAATGCCCATGCCGTAAATGAAACAAACTCAAAGAAATTTTTGCAAAATACCATATCAGATATTTCACACCAACTAAAGACACCCCTTGCCGCCCTGAATATTTACAACGGCATTATACAGGACGAAGGAAAAAATTCTCCGGTTATTCAGGAATTCAGCCTGCTTTCCGAGCAGGAGCTGGACCGCATAGAAACACTGGTGCAGAATCTTTTGAAAATCACAAAGCTGGACGCAGGTACGATTATATTAGAGAAGTCTTTAGAACATGTGTCCGAACTCGCAGAAAACGTAAAACAACATTTCCTGTTTCGCGCCCAAAGGGAGGGAAAAGAAATCTGCTTATCCGGCAGTGGAGAAATTACACTTTTATGTGACCGTACCTGGATCATCGAAGCTGTCAGCAATCTTGTCAAAAATGCCCTTGACCACACTGAAAAAGGCAGTTTTGTCCGTATCGAATGGCAGGCGTTTGCTTCTGTTGTCCAGATTACCATAAAGGACAATGGATGCGGCATTCATCCCGAAGATTTGCACCATATTTTCAAACGGTTTTATCGGAGCCGGTTTTCCAAGGATACACAAGGAATCGGTCTTGGTCTGCCGTTAGCAAAAGCGATTGTGGAAGCCCATAACGGTACGATTGAAGCAGACAGCACATTAGGCATCGGCACCTCCATCACAATAAATTTTCTAATTCCTTCCAAATTCTAATTCCTACAAAATTGTAGGCTTACAGTCATATTGGCGTAGGATTGCTCTGTTATATTGGGATTATCAAAACAGAAAGAGGCGTTTATACCATGAATTTATTAGAAATCAACCATATCTGCAAAACCTACGGAAACGGTGACGCCGCTGTGCATGCACTCAGGAATGTCAGTTTTTCCGTTCCCAAAGGCGAGCATGTGGCTATCGTCGGTGAATCCGGATCCGGCAAAAGCACGCTTCTCAATATGATAGGCGCTCTTGATACACCCACATCCGGCAAAGTAATGATTTGCGGCAACGATATCTTTTCCATGAGCGACCGCAAACGTACCATATTCCGACGAAGAAATATAGGTTTCATCTTTCAGGCCTTCAACCTTATACCGGAACTGACCGTTGAGCAGAATATTATCTTTCCGGTGCTGCTTGATTACCAGAAACCTGACAGGCAGTATTTAGAAGAACTGCTTACAATACTCAATCTGAAAGAACGCCGCAATCACTTGCCCAGCCAGTTATCCGGCGGGCAGCAGCAGCGCGCTGCAATCGGACGCGCCCTTATTACGCGTCCGGCGTTAATTCTGGCTGACGAGCCAACCGGAAATCTCGACACACAAAACAGCAGCGAAGTAATCGCGCTCCTGAAAGAAGCGTCAAAAAAATATGAACAGACCATTATTATGATTACTCATAGCCGCAGTATTTCGCAAACCGCGGACAGGGTATTGCAGGTATCAGACGGAGTCCTTACTGATTTTGGGAGGTGCCGCCAATGAAAAGCTATCTAAGCCTTATCCCTATCTCCGCAAAGGTCAGAAAACGGCAAAACAGCATGACACTTTTATGCATTGTATTTGCTGTCTTTTTGGTTACAGCTGTTTTCAGCATGGCTGATATGGGTGTCAAAATGGAGCAGTCCCGATTGCTGGAGAAGCATGGAAACCTGACCCTTCAGGACCTGCTAACTAATACAATGACCCAAACCCTTTTTCTGACAGCAGGTGTATTGTTCGTGCTGATATTGACAGCGGCCGTATTGATGATTTCCAGCAGTATGAACAGCAATATAACCCAGAGAACAAAGTTTTTCGGAATGATGCGCTGTCTTGGTATGAGCCGTCAGCAAATAATCCGTTTTGTGAGACTGGAAGCCCTGAACTGGTGCAAAACCGCTATTCCCGCAGGCGTTGCGCTTGGAATTGCAGTCACATGGTGCCTGTGCGCTGCCCTGCGTTTTATTGTCGGTGAAGAATTCTCCGGCATCCCTCTTTTCGGCATCAGCATGCCCGGTATTGTCAGCGGAATCGTTGTGGGTATCGTTACAGTATTACTCGCCGCAGGAGCTCCCGCAAAACGGGCTGCAAAAGTATCTCCTGTCACAGCCGTTTCAGGCAATTCACAAAATGATGGTAATGCACACCACACAGTAAATACACACCTGTTTAAAGTTGAGACAGCGCTTGGCATTCATCACGCCCTGTCTGCAGCAAAAAACCTGATACTTATGACAGGTTCATTTGCCCTCAGTATTATTTTATTCTTAAGTTTTTCTGTTCTGATCGATTTTGTCGGCTATATTATGCCGCAGTCAGCCGGCACATCTGATATAAACATTACAAGTATTGACGGTTCAAATACAGTCAGCAGTGATTTGCCTGATACAATCATTGGAATGCATGGGGTAAAACGCGTTTACGGGCGCCGAAGCAGTTTTGATGTTTCCGCAGGATTACATTCAGGTGGGGCTAAGATTGATATTGTCTCTTACGATGACTTTGATTTGGACTGCCTTGTAAAAGATGGTATGCTGAAAAAGGGCAGCAATATTTCAAAGGTATACGGAAACAGCAAATATGTGCTTGCGGTCTGGGATAAAGACAGCACATTGGACATCGGAGATAAAATAGATGTTGGTAATGAAGAGCTTGAAATCGCAGGCTTATTAAAATATAACCCTTTCAGCAGCAACGGTCTTACAAATGGAGAAATAACCCTTGTTACCTCCGGCGCTGTATTTACCCGTCTGACCGGCATCACTGACTACTCTCTCATCATGATACAGACAGCAAAGGATGTGACAGATGAAGATGTGACAGCAATCCGCAGCATATTAGACCAAAACTGCGTATTAAAGGACCTGCGCGGCCAGCACAATTCCGGCACTTATTTTGCATTTGTATTCTGCATATACGCGTTTTTAGCAATCATTACGCTGGTTACGGTGTTGAATATCGTAAACAGTATTTCCATGAGCGTATCCTCCAGAATAAAATCATACGGAGCAATGCGGGCGGTTGGGATGGACCAATATCAGATTACGAAAATGATTGCGGCCGAAGCCTTTACCTATGCTTTAACCGGCGGCCTTGTGGGCTGTGCAGCCGGTTTGCTGATTTACAAGCTTTTATATGACATTCTCATAATCTCTCACTTCAGCTACGCTGCCCTAAGTCTGCCTGCCGCCCCTTTACTGATAATCCTTTTCTTTGTTTGTATGGCAGCGATTGCAGCCGTTTATGCCCCTGCAAAGCGAATGAGAGACATGGAAATAACAGAAATCATAAACGAATTGTAGCTGCGTTATTGTTGCAGCTGCGTTATTGGCATTATGCGCCGGGACTTACCACCGGGACGGAAAGCCGGTCCGGGGGAGGGCGGGGTTAAGTCCGGGCTTGGCCGGTGCAAAGGCTGCGAAACAGGGAAATCATTTTCCGTAAGTTTCGCAGATTCCTGCCCTGGCCTCCTGTACCAAACCATATCATATGGTTTTATCTTTCGCCTTTGCCGGTCCCGGTTTTGTGTTCTGCAAATTTGTCAATCAATTCAACCTTAGACGTTCTCCCCATCCACTCATAATATTGACGCCACAGCGCCAATCCCTGTAAAGGGACATGCTCTTTGCCTATGGTGATAAACTCAGTAATTTGGTCAGGTTTAAGGGAGCAATCGTGTTCCATGCCGTTATCTACTATAACAAATCCAGCTATCACATCTATTTCCACTTCATCCACGGTAAACTCTATAAAGGTCCTGGTCTTATATTGAGGATCAGGGCTGGCAGCACCCATAGTTCCCATGTTCAAAAGAATGTTTTTGCATCGTTCAACATCTTTTTCATCAACCATGATGTCGATGTCATGAAACACCTCTGCCACTCCTTTAAAATACAAAAGCAGTGATGCACCGATAGCCCATAAAAGATTATCTTTGTTAAACTCTGCTGCTATTTTTTGTAATACATCCATCTTTTTCTGAAGATCATTCACGTTTAACCTCCCCTTGCAGATTATTCTGAATCTGCTCTCTGCAATCTGCCCTCTGCAATCTATTCCCTCAATCCTCTCTCTCAGTCTTTCCTTTCCATCCTTCAATATTGCTCATGGTTTCGTAACAATATTTTGTTGTGTGGGGATATTCATTCTCTGGTTTACCATGTACTCTTGCCCACGCAAAAGCAGGAACAGACAGAATAGATTCAAATGACAGGCTGCCTTTCAGTTTTCTTCTGCCGCTGACAATGTCGTTGTAATACCGTTTGGAATTAATTAATGCAGCACATCGAATATATAAAAACTCATCCGCAGAAAAACTTCTGTCCTTATAAATGTCCCCTGCAATTTTCTGAGTGTCTAACGAATATAAAAGCTCTGCCATGGTATCATGGAACGCAAAAATAAGGTCATCTCCCCAGGCAGCAAGCAATGTGACAAGAGGTTCAATGACAGCAATATCGTCCCCTTGCTTTTCCCAATCCAGGCAGGCATCTGTCAAATGAAAAAAATCAATTGCCGACATTTTCTTCTCATATAAAATAGCCTGAATAAAAATCGGCGGTTTCCCCGGCCCAGAAGTATAATATTTTCTCTCTTTTTTAACTTCATTGTCTTTATCCATATTTTGTCTCCTTAAAATGCGGCTCTCCGTCCCCCATCACAAGTAACCCGGCTTATTCATATGGATACTCTGGCTCGATTTCATAATGTACATCAAAGGGTTCAAGCCTGCCGTGCATTCTCCACATATCATAGGCGCTCCCGGCCACAATCAGATTCCGCTTCTGCGTCAATTATACATTCCACCGCCATTTGAAATGTCGGCATATTGCCCCTCTCCATTCCTTCATAAAATAAATTATATCATATGGCGGGTGCATGCAGCAACAGGCAGATAGGGACGTTGCGGAATCCAGGCGGCCATGCTATACTTTTGTTGAAGTCAGACAAACTGTTTATGATAGGGTATACCCATGGCTGAATCACATTTGAAAAGAGGAAACATATGCCCGTATTAATGAAAGACAAATATTATAATTACGATTCGCTTCACGATTTGGCTTCGCGTATTAAAGCTGTCTTTCCCTCATTCCAGGAAAATGATTTTGTGGACCATATTATGAACGAAACATGGGATGCATTGGAACTGAAGGCCCGTATGCGGCAAATCACTATCAATTTAGGAAAATATCTGCCGGCAGACTATAAACAGGCACTGGGTATTATAGACCAGGTCATTGCCGGGTATCCTTCAGGGTATAACGATAATGCACTCATATACTTTCCGGATTTTGTTGAAGTCTATGGACAGGATGAATGCCATTGGGACTTGTCAATGGCCGCCATAGAACGATATACCCCGCTTTCAACTGCGGAGTTTGCCGTAAGACCGTTTATTATAAAGCAAGAAGCCCGCATGATGCAGCAGATGGCTGTCTGGGCCAGGCATGATAACGAGCATGTGCGGCGGCTTGCCAGCGAGGGCTGCCGTCCCGCCCTCCCCTGGGGCCAGGCATTGACCAGCTTCAAAAAGGACCCGTCGCCGGTACTTCCTATTTTGGAGCAGTTGAACACGGACCCATCACTGTATGTCCGCAAAAGCGTGGCCAATCATTTAAATGATATTTCAAAAACCCATCCTGGCCTGGTTACAAAAATCGCAAGAGATTGGTATGGCAGACATGAGTATACGGATTGGATTGTAAAACATGGATGCCGGACACTGCTTAAAAAAGGAAATCAGGAGGTGCTGGATATCTTCGGGTACCACAATGCCGGTTCCGTGGATATCGCTGATTTTACGTTAGGCTCTGCGTCTATTTCCCTCGGAGACCAGCTATGAAAAGTCAAGTATAAATTAGGTGGAAATTTCAATTCCGTGTTTCGCAGAAAGAAGGGTAACTTTAACAAAGCTCCCTAAAAGCCCTTTTTCAAAATCTATCGATTATGGTATACAGACCTCTTATTCGAGGTTGAATGCTACTTCGTCAGTGAGCATCTTCCAGATGACTCTGACAAGTTTGCCAGCACAGTGCCCAAGGGCATTGTAATGAGTCCGGCCTTCCGCTCTCTTGGCATCATAATAAGCTTTGAAAGTAGCATTGTTTTTTACGACATTGTGAGCTGCATTCATGAGGGCATAGCGTAGCACTTTAGATCCTCTTTTGGACATCCTGGTTCTGTGAGCCTGGAAGTTTCCAGACTGATAAACGGTCGGATCCAGTCCAGCAAATGCAAGCAGTTTCTTTGGATTAGAGAATCGGTGTATATCACCAATCTCACCAAGAATCATTCCGCCATTCACGACACCAATTCCGGGAATGGTCATAATTACAGAGTGCAGGCAGGTGACAAGATTTGCCATTTCAAGCTCTGTAGAAAAAAGTTGGCTATCCAGTAACTCGATCTGTTCAATGGTATGAGTTATTTGAATAGATAGAGAACTGTCATTGACACCGACAGACTTCTGTGCGAGAACTCTTAATTCTCTGGCTTTATCCTTACCGAAATGGCCGTGGGAAGCAACTTCGAGGGTGTGAGCAAGATGGGTCAAATGCATAGAAGCAATAGCGTTGGGTGTCGGAGCCTCCTTAAGGACGGCATAGACAGAGTTTTGATGCAAGCCAGACTTAAAGAAGTATTGTAGTTCCGGGAATGCCTGGTCTACATAGGAAGTCAGCTGAATTTTTAAGCGTGTACGCTGCTTCACAAGTTTCTGGCGGAATCTACCGAGCTCTTTGAGCTCAATGTAATCCAGATCCTCTAAGGCCATAAACCGAAGGGAATCCTGCATCATAAGGGTTTTAGCAATCACAAACGTGTCGACTTTATCAGTCTTCGTTTTGCGTACATTATTTTTACGCATGAACGAAGTCTGGATAGGGTTGAGAACACACACTTTAAAGCCCTTGCTGATGAGAAAACGAACAAGGTTGTCACCGTAGTGTGCCGTTGATTCAAGACCTATGATGATACTGTTCTGGTCAAGTGGTGCCAGATGAGAAAGCAGTAGATAGAAGCCATCATAGTTATTAGAAAATTTGAACGGCTCGATGAGTATTTCGCCGTCGGAAGAAATCGCGGCGGCGAAATGGTTGAGTTTGGCAATATCAATGCCTACGTAAATCATGAGGTTGTACCTCCCTTTCATAAAGTCTGATACCGTGATATCCACCAGCAGTTATCATCGTAGACTTGATTGAAATAAGTACTCAGAGCAAACGCTCCGGCAACATCCAGCTAATAAACAATTCAGATAAAAGAGATGGCAATACACTCCTGTCGAGTAGTCGAGGCTACAAAAAAACATCAAAAGTCACAGTATCTGAATGTATTAAACCACGAAACAGAAAAAGAAAGGAAGTATGTTGTGTTTGCTTCTAACAACATCATACAAGAAAATATGACGTTTTCGTTTACAGTTTCGGCAAAAGAAACAACAAAGGTACGGCTGGAGTATGCCATGGGCTATGTAAAAGCAGATGGAAGGCTGAGCCGGAAAATATTCCAGATATCGGAGATTTTGTTAAAGGCAAACCAGAAAAAGACATATATAAAAAAACATTCCTTCTCAGATTTAAGGATAAGGAAACATTATCCGGGAACACATTCCGTCACGCTTATTGTCAATGGCGCTGAGCAGGATACCTTGGATTTTGAATTGACAATATAGGTATTGGCTTTATTTATTACCGCAGCATAATACTTGATAAACTCAAATTTTCGGAGGTAAATATGATACTTGAAACAGAGAGATTATATCTGCGCGAGATGAATCAGTCCGATTTTGACTCTTTATGCAGCATCTTACAGGACGAGGATACCATGTATGCATATGAAGGTGCATTCAGCGATGATGAAGTCCAGGAATGGCTGGATAAACAAATTTTCCGTTATCAAAAATGGAACTTTGGTTTATGGGCAGTCATTCTAAAAGAAACCAATGAAATGATAGGTCAGTGCGGACTTACAATGCAGCCGTGGAAAGATACAGAAGTGCTTGAAATAGGTTATCTTCTTGCGCGGCCGTACTGGCATAAAGGGTATGCCATCGAAGCAGCAAAGGCGTGTAAAACGTATGCTTTTGAAATATTAAAGGCAGATGAAGTCTGCTCTATCATCCGGGATACAAATATAGCTTCCCAAAACGTAGCCATAAGAAACGGTATGACAATGACCGGCACATGGACAAAACATTACAGAGGTGTGGATATGCCTCATTACCGTTATGTGGTATCACGATGATATAAGCCAAAATTGTGGAAGGCAGGAATAAACAATGAGCAAATACAACGCCCTGTGGGAGTATGTACAGAAGAACGGAAGCCAGTCATTCAGGCTTACCTTTGAAGAAATACAAGATTTTGCCGGCATATCCATAGACCATTCTTTCCTGAATTATAAAAAGGAACTGACGGAATACGGCTATCAGGTCGGCAAGATTTCCCTGAAAGAACAGACCTGGCAGGGATACTTAAAACTGAATTTTCCGGGATAAATTATACCATATGGCAAGTGCATGCGGCAACAGGCAGCCGGACGTGGAAACCGTTGTGGAAATCAGGGGACCATGCTATACTTTTATAAGCGGATAGCGTTTATAAAAAATCGTAATTCGGAGGATATACTTAATGAAAAATGTGCTTATTATTTCAGGTAGTCCCAGAAAAAAAGGGAATTCTCAAAGATTATGTGAAGAATTTAAAAAAGGAGCTGAGGATAAAGGAAACTCTGTGGAACTGATTCGGTTAGCAGAAAAGAAAATAGGATTTTGTAAAGCATGCGATGTTTGTATGAAAAATAATGGCACTTGTGTTCAGCAAGACGATATGGCTGAAGTTCTGGAATCTTTTAAAAAAGCAGATGTTCTGGTATTAGCAACACCTGTATATTTCTACGGTATTTGCGCTCAAATGAAAACATTTATTGACAGGACATATCCTATATGGCAGCATTTAGGAGAAAAAGAAGTTTATTATATTATTTCCGCCGGTCTGGGCGAAGACATAGTAAAACGTTCATTAGGTGATTTGGACGGTTTTGTCGAGCATCTAGAAAAACATGAGATAAAAGGACGTATTTATGCAACGAATGTTATGGATGCAGGAAAAGTCTGTGGAACGCCTTACATAAATATAGCTTATCAAATGGGCTGCCATATATAAACAGAGGGCTTCCTGTTCACAGAGACAGATTTAAGCCGCATGCCGGAGGCTAGATCTGACTCCCGTGATGAATGTCATTACTTGATTGGCATATGGGACTATAGCGAACTTGGAAATCATAAAATGGACTTGGAGTGAATGATATGGGGATTTTCAAGAAAACTTTTAGGATGATTTTTAAGAAAAATAATGGTAGTGAGAAGAAACATAATAATACGCTTGAAGAGGATATTCATTTGGCGTCAGATTGGGTGGTTAAAGCGCTAAATTCATCTGGCTACAAGGCAGACTATTCTTTAGAAAGCATGAAAGAAATCGACAGATTTTTTGATGAGCAGAGTTCCGAAACAGGGCTGCTTTCAAAAAACCGTGGTGAAATCTTATTTGGTCTAGCTTCATATATTGGAGAATCTGCTATCAAATTATATGGTGGAGAATGGAATACTGATGATAGCGACCCACAGGGAGAGATACATATTTCTGTCAAGTTAGCGGACGGTACTGTCATTTGGCCTGTTATCAGATGTATGAAACGATATGAACATGGGTCTGAAGAAAGTATTTATGCCTATCTTTTTGTTCTAAATAGTTAATTTGCCAGACGTCTCCCATCAAAAGTTAAGCTTTCCGATTCCTTCAGTAACCTAGAGAACGCGGCCATCTCCAGCACAAAACAAAGCTTTTATCGGAGGACAGATTAATGAAACGAATGGGTAAAATTATTATCGCCGGACTTTGTTTGGGACTGCCGTTACTCTTTGTAAAAATAGTATTTCAAATCCCAGATGACTTATTTTGGAAGTATTATCTGATTTGCGGAGGAATCGCAGTTGTTGGCACAGCAGCATTCAACCTCCTCTACAACCGGCGTTATCTGAAAAAGATGCAGGCAGCCGTACATCTGTTGGAATCCAACCGCGCAGAGGAATACGTCACAGAAGTGGAGTCAATGCGCCGTCTCGCCAAAGGTCGCTTTGCAAACTGCATGCTTACAATCAATTTGTCAGCAGGATACTGCAAACTCAAACAATATGACAAGGCTGCCGAACTATTGGAAAGCATATCAGATGTGAAACTGTCCGGTGATTTAGAATTGGTTCATCGTCTCAATCTCTGCCTTTGTTACTTCTATCAAAAACAAACAGGCCGTGCAATGGCATTATACGAAAGCAGCCAAAGGATATTAAATCCATATCGAAGCAGCAAGTTATATGGGGGAAATATCGCTGTACTCGATATTTATGCAGCAATCGGCCATAAAGATTATGCCCGTACCGCAAAATTGCTGCAAACAGCCAGGAGCACATGGGATAATCCTCGTTTCTTAGATGACTATTGCTATTTGGAAGAAAACATTCATCAGACCCAATGACCTTGAATACAGTAACAGGTGACGGTATGGTGAAGGAAATACATATCAAGGCAGGTCCAGAGAATCATTGGATGAATTATATAAAGCCCAGCAGATTGATGGTATTGTTTTAGAACGGGACTGGGAATGTAGTGTCGTTAGCTGCGCCAAGGTATCGCGCAAATAACCTTGGCCCCAGGAAACCGTTTCATCCGGGATATGCTATTTAATGAAAGGAATCACACAATATGGGAACGTTCAGAAAAATCATAGTAGACAATTCAGAATATATGTGGCTTTTCCGATATGACGATTATGATTATCAAAGGATTCCATACCTATTGATAACTACAAAAGCGTTCCCCAAAGCTACCCTGCATATCAATTTCCCAATCAAGGATCACTTCCTGCTCAACAGCGGCCTCCCCGCGGTTTTTCAGAGACAGCGAGTGAGCATAAATTTAAACCAGCCATTGTTCGTTTCCCAGATAATACAACAGTGCAGTAAACAGATAGATTTCTCCAACCTGACCGGTTATCATTATCTGAATGGATTAGATATCTTAAAAACAATCGGTTATGAATTGTTTTGGTAACTTTCAGTTCATATAGGCGTTAAGCAGGATTTTATTTGGTAACTTGTGTGACAGGCTAAAAGCGAAATGTGAGCTTCCTGAGTTGAATGGGATGATCAATCGGATGAAAAATCGGGGTTGATAAAGATAATGAGGTAAAAGTAAATGAAAGAACTTGTCGGGGACAAATTCTATACAACTTTGTCTGAAAAATATAACGAACTTCTGCTTGACTATGTTTTGCTCAGTTGGGATGAGGACTATCACGGGGCAGAATCTCACAAAAAAGCTGTAATTGAAGCAATATTGTCAATACTTAACACAAGGCATCGTGTAGGCAACAACATAAAACATCCTCTGTTTTATGTGCATGAATCAGACATGCGGTGTATTGAATGTGACGCAGGTGCGTTCTTTTATGAGGATAACAGAGGACGGTTTAATAAAGGAGTCTCTGAAACGCCAGAGAAGATGAAAATGAACTATTGGCTTGCTTTTTCAGGGCCGCCTTATGGTATCCCCTACAGCAAAGAGGACTTTCGTAAAATCAATGATTCACTATTTCCTATACTGTTTAGAAAGGATTTGGAGATATTTAGCTGGAATGATGATTTCTCAAATTATTTTGATGATGGTAAAGAATGGTGGGGAACTGCTCTTTGGAGTATATACGATAAATGGATGAACCGTTTCGTCATTATAGGAGCTTCATTGACAGACTAATAGCTTTAAGCCGGTGGTAATAATGTGCAGAATCAGCTAAAAGACAGGGTTTTCCATATCGTATGTTAGGGCAGCGTGAGGGTTTGTCCGTATGGTTGACGATCTGCCTGTGAACTAAATTCAACTATGTGAAAGAAGGTCTTTCGTGGATACACATGATAGCCTGGGGCAAAGGGGCCTGGGAGATTTCATGCATGCAAAAAGGACCCAACGTATGGTTTTCACATACCTCAGGTCTATTATTTTTACTTTTTCAGCCCCAAAACAGCACATATATAACAGAAATCAGCCTCCCGGCCCTCTGTCTCCTGCTTTTAATTGCCGGATTAGGAAAAACACACTGGAAGGACCGCTTGCAAAGAAAAACGGCAGGAACGCCGTCTTTTTTCATGTTCTTGCATGTTGAACCGACAAGAAATAATCCCATGTACAATAGGTATCGTCATGTTCTACCTGGATTGAATAGCCTGCACACGCCAGGTATTGGTTGCAAAGCCCCATTTTTTCTTCCAGGTTATCCCGTTCATCTATATCTACATATATATCCAATCTTCCTCTTCCAGAAAATCCTCAAACTCCCACTGCTCTTTAATTCCAAGCATCAGGTCAACCGTTGGTTTCTGGGTCCGGTAGAGTTCCATATAATCCTTTGCTGTAAAAATAGCCTGAATGCGCTGTTTTTCAACCATATCCTTCGTTTATCCTCCATTATCCATGGCAAATAGCCTGGGGTTTGTATGCCCTTGTATATCCGGAAACCCAGGTCAAACGCCAAAATGTATCATATATTTCTCCCTAAAGATTGCCTCGCATATTTTAACAGCCAGGGCTGCCAGCTGCTCACCCCTGTTCATCCTTCTATCCGCTATCACTATCTCCTGGAATGCGGGGAGGGATTCCGGCAGTATCAGGGTAATGCCCCACCTTGCGAGCCCAAAATACGCCCTTGCCATGCCCGCACCTCCCCTATATACTCTGTTTATGTGTCCTGTTCCTCTTTTATCCATATGGATACTCAGGCTCGATTTCATGATGCACATTAAACGGCTCAAGCCTGCCGAGCATTTTCCATATATCATAGGCACTCCCGGCCGCAATCAGGTTCCGCTTCTGCATCAATGCCCGTTTTGCCTGGAGATAATTCACATTCATGACCTTTGCATATGCCTTGATTTCCTCCAGGCTGCAATCATCACCTCTTAAAACCATATATAAATGGTATACTGTAGTATCTGAGTGAATCGGACTGAAGGAAGTCACAGCCTCCCCCAGATTTTCAAAACAGGAAAGGAAAACAGCTTCTGGTAATACAATTGTTTCCCCCAGGTTGTCCGTCACTTTCATAGCGTCAATTATATAATCAAATGCGTAATCCAATCCAACCGTGAAAATTCCATATGGAGGCAGCCGGCGGCAAGCACACATCGGGCAACGGACACATTCAAATAAAGACTTACCATCATATCCCATCTGTCTGACGCGCCCCCTTATCAATCCTTATCAAACCACGCAACCAGCTCCATTGTGTTCTTGGGCTTGGAGCCATCGTAATAGTTCACGTCCTCTGTAATCCCGCCTTCCTCGTTGCTTGGCTCTTTCTCCAAGTTCATGGCGTATGAGGTTCCACCAAAATCAAGGGCTTTCTTCCCCTTTCACAATCCACATTCATTAAATTATATCGCTTCCCCAACGCCTTCCAGGACGGACATCAGGCTTGCATATGAGGCTTCACTTGCCGCCCCATAAAGCATCTGCAGTTCCCCGTCCCCATGCAGTTCCCAGTCTCCACAGTCCATGACGGCCACCATATTGTCCGGCTCATTGCTATAGAGGGTAATACGCATGCCGCAAAGCCAGTTTGTTATTTCAAAAGGAAGCTTCGTGAGCTTAGACTGAATCAGCCCCAGCTCCTCCTCTGTCAACCAGTAGAATTCTTCCGGATTGCATTCAAAGGTAAAAACACACTCATAAGCCAGTGCGGCAGACAGGAACTCACTGGTCGTGGGCGCGCAAAGGGTCCAGTTTTTATCATCCTCCGTTACATAAACCGGAGGGTCCGGCAGCATCAAATCCTCCCTGCGGATTCCGGCCCGGCATACTCCCTGGTTCTCATTCAGAAGAATCAAGTATTCCGGTTCCCACAGCCATTCCCACTTCTGGAAATGTTCTGGCAGTATCCATATGTCCTGAACACAGTGGAACGCCTTTGTCCGCCCGGCGGCACGGTAATAATCCTCCAATACCTGCGGCAGAGCGCCGAATAGCTCCTTCAAATATACAATTTCATTCTCCGTATACCCCTCCAATGTATCCACTGCATAAAGCGGCTTGAACATCTCCCAAAAAGCCGATATCATAATATCCTCCTCATTTTCTATTCATTGTCAGCTCCTGTACGCCGAAATAGGAGCCCCTTCTTCCCCTCGGTTATGGGCTGGATATCATATATGGAATCTTCATAGCAAGCCCTTGAGTCCTCCACGATAGCAAAAGGCCAGGCGTTCGGGAATCCTCCCTGTGCCAGTTCCGCAAGGCCGGCTGAGTCATCCTCAATTTCCAAGCCCGTCTGTATGGCCCTGACAGGAGGGAATTGCCATATCCTTTTGGAGAATCCCAGAAGTTCCTCAATTCTTTCTTCCTTGAATCTGACTGGATATCCTTCCGCCAGGACATCTGATTCCGGTATGATGATTTCATGGGTAAACTCCCCGTCCTCTGGGTAATTGTTCATCCAGAACCCCCGCACCTCGGAATAACCGCCAAACTTATATATCACCTGCTTATAATCGTGTGAATGGTGCTCCGTGAACCCAAGGTTAAAATCCTCTTCCAGCTTCCGTTGGTTCCATTCGGTGGTCTCTTCCAATGAATCCTCCTCAAATCCCCAATAGCCTGATTGGAATTTCATTGCCGCTTCATCAAGCAAGGCATAGAAATCCTTCACAAATGTGGGATAAAGCTTATCCCTTCTGAACTGGACTGATAGATTGAAATACGCCGGCATACCGCTTCCTCCCTCTCGTTCATGGGATAAATTATATCATACGGCAAGTATATGCGGCAACTGGCAGATGGGTGGGGAAACTGTTGTGGAATCCGAATGTACATGCTATACTTTTATAAGCTGATAGCGCCATATAAACAAATCGGAATTTGTGGAGATTCAGACGATACTGGTGGATTTTATCTCATAATATTTCATGATAAAGAGCAATTACTTTATTGGGACATAACAGAAGCTGGAATATTACAGCAAATTATAAATGATGATTTTGAAATTGAATGGTTTGCATGATTTTCGCTCTTGCCGAAGTACCAGGCCAATCTTAGTCTTGTAAATTCCAGTTTGTCAGACAAACGCAAAAAATGAAAAAATCAGAAGTTAGAGGGATAGCCATGAAAGAAAATATTACAGCAACGTTGACGGGAAAAGACGATAAATATGCTTGTGCTCTTGCCGATAAAATCATATCAGAAAGTTTAGAAACCGATGAATGGTATGAATATTTTGATGACTTTGCCTCTTTGCTTAATTATCCAAAATCATTAGTGAGAAATCGAGCATTGTATATCCTTGCGGCAAATGCTCAATGGGATGACGAAAATCGTTTCGACTTGATAATTTCTGATTTTCTTGCACATATAACGGATGAAAAGCCAATCACAGCCAGACAGTGCATAAAGGCTCTTGCACAGGTTGGTTCAGCAAAGCCACAATATATACCAGTAATATTATCATGTTTGCGGAGTGCAGATTTATCGAAATACAAGGACAGTATGCGTCCGCTGATTGAAAAAGACATAGCTGAAACAGAAAAGAAATTGACAACGTAACTTCCAGTTTGTAGGGGAGCTGATCAACACAAAAAATCAGAATAAGACAGATAATGGAATGACCGAATGCCAGAAACTAATTGCATATAAACAGACTGAACAATTATGGGACTGAATGAAAATCCGCGCTTAAGCGAAATGTTTTCCGCCTATGTCTCCACCTATGGAAATGATATAGCGCCATACAGCAGATTATCGTGCTGTTCCCCGGCAGAAACAGTTTATTCCTGGCTTTAAGCTGTTAGACTTACGGCTTGCAGTCCCCTCCTTGTGGATGCATGATGGAAATACAAGGGGCTTCCTGCTCGCTGAAACAGATTTGAGCCGCATGCTGGAGGCCAGTTCTGATTCCCGCGATGAATATCATTACTTGATTGACATATGGGACTATAATGAACATAGGTGACTTTTTAAATCGGAAGCTATGGGAGAATGACATGATGAGTGATAGAGTCATATTGATTGATAATATTGATGAAATCCATACTACTGAAATGGGCGCTGACAGAATCAGACGGAATCTGAAATTAGAAAATGTTGACGTGGTTGAATATTGTAAGGACAAAATTATGGATGAAAATTGCCATATATACCGGCAGGGCAAAAATTGGTACTGCGAAATTGACAGTGTAAAGATAACCGTCAACTATTATAGTTATACGATTATTACTGCACACATCATAAAATAACTCCCAATTTTTCGTATAAAAGTGGGAAACAGATGCGATTCCGGGGCATCTGCATTTCCTAATATTTTTCTATAGAAAGGATACAGCTATGCTGGTTACGATACAACAAACAAAATCAAATACTGAAAATTTATTTGAAGTTACCTCCAACGGCCAACTCTTGTTCCAGGCAAAAGCCCCGTGGATGAAAATTTCCCTGCCGTTCAATGCGGAAGACTTACGGGAACTCACCTTTTCCAATCCTGCCGGGGAAATAGTTTATACTACCCGCTATAGATTCATCGACAACCTCGTGGAGGAGTTGATTCCCTTCAAATACCTGCTGACAAAAGGGCAGCGTTTCGGGCAGTTTGAAATCATCGGCAGGAATGGCAGCGAAGGGTCCTTCTATGTCATGCAGAACGGCTTGTTTGACAGCAAATTCTGCATTGAGTGTATGGGAAATGCCTATCTGGGATACAGCCTTGATAGGGGAAGGAACAATTATGTGTCCATCTATGATGATGAAAAACAGATAGCTCAAATCACAAAGCCTCTTACAGTCACAGACAACCTGGATGTCTATTTCCTTCATATAAAGGACGAGTATGCGTCAATCATTCCAGTCCTCTCCTTCTTCACCGTATATTATGACTATCGGAAATACAATCACAGTGGGGAGCTTACCAAGAACACGGTTCAGATATCCAACAGCTATACCTATGGTAAGAACAACGACAAATATAACCCAAACTGGATTGCCAAGGAGTTCGGCCAGCAGGCTGCGGACGAATTGGAACAGAAATTAAGGAAAATAAGAGAACAAGGTTCGGCCCAGGCAAAGAAAATCGTGAAATTAGTGGGCCTGGCTTATCTGGTTCTTATCCTGCTGGCCATTGTACTGTTCGTGGTCTTTAAAAGCATCCTGGGATGATGAGGGATTTTATCATAATTTAATGGAGAAGTGAAGCAATGACTATACCAAACGTATTTTTCAAAAATGGAATCTGGATTGGAGAAATAGGACACAATTTATGGGATGATTTTTATGAAAATACTATTCTCCTTGAATTTAGGGGGTGAGAAGCAATGGTGAAGCCTATTAGCTATATTTCGTATGGTGAAAACGAGAAGAAAATAATAAAGGCTGGAATAGTGGAAATTCGTAAAGTTCTTATGGGTAATGATAAAAATAAAAAGAGAAGTCTGTTATTTGCTCTGGATTGGTTTATGGACCCTTACTTTAAACAAGATATTTCAGATATTCACAATGAATTGGTTGAGCTTTTGCAAACAGTGGTAATTTCTTCAACGGATGATGATGTGTCTGAGGATGCTTTACAGCTTTTATGCGATTATGAATGGCCACCTTTTGAAATACTTGAAAAAAATATAAACAGGGTATCGCAGCGATTAAAACCAGATGTACTGTATGCAGTTAATATGGATAAGGAAATATAACTTTCGATTTATGTAGGAATCATGCTGTGAAAATAAAAAAAGTTAGTCTTATATTAAACTATAAAGACGAATGGCTTAACAAACTTATTACTGCATACAAAAATAAAAAAATTCCAGCCGGAGAACTTTAATGCAATTCCAGTTTGTAGGGGAGCTGAACGAAGCGACAAATCGGAATTGACTGAGTAATCCGGCGGAATAAAAAATATGAATTGGAATGGATTAAGTTATGAAATATAGTAAGACAATAATTTTAAAAAATGGTGTGGAATGCTGTTTGAGAAACGGCATAGAAAGTGATGGACAGGCTGTATGGGATTGCTTTAATCTGACCCATGGACAAACCGATTATTTACTATCCTATCCAGATGAGAATAGTTTCGACGTGATGCAGGAAGGTCAATTTCTGAAAAAAAAATCCGAAAGTTCAAATGAGATTGAGATAGTTGCCGTAGTCGGGAATGTAGTTGTTGGAACTGCTGGAATTGAAGCAATAGGCTCAAAATATAAGGTAAGGCATCGTGCCGAATTTGGTATTAGCGTCGCTAAAGATTTTTGGGGACTTGGGATTGGACAGGCACTAAGGGCGGCGGGGTATATTCAGCTGGAGTTGAGTGTGGTTGCTGAAAATGAAAGGGCATTATCCATGTATGAGAAAGCAGGGTTTGTTAAATATGGCATAAATCCGAAAGGCTTTAATTCCCGCGTGACAGGATTTCAAGAAGTTATTTATATGAGGTTGGAATTATAAGAAACTTACAAATTCCGGTTTGTAGGGAAATTGAGCTTACCGACAAATCGGAATTTTTTAAGAAGGCAATAAGTATGGATAACCTTGCCATTCATTTTCTTAATGATGATGAGCAACTGGTCACGCAAGAAGCAGTAAATAAATTGGTTTTCAATAATACCGGGGCTAATGACGAGGCCCAACTGGAAGCCCTTGCTGAACATCTGGGCGCTATGGAGTGGAAATAAAGATATTGTGAGGGATAATAACATGCCAATACAGAATACGAAGATGTCTGCAAAAGAAAGACGCATTTTCAGATATACCCGGGCAGATGCATGGGAAACCACAATATCCCAGGTCGATGTGATGGAGGGTGTGGAAAAAGGGAATGTAAGGTGTCTATATTTTGTTACACCTAGATTGCATGCAAATACAATCGTTGATTCCTGCACTATCACTATCAGTCAAAACCATATTGATATGATTCGGGATGCCATGCTCACCCGCCTGGAGGTCTGCAAATATAAGGAAATTGAGTTCCCTGTGGTATTGGATGGATTCATCAATACCTTTGAGTTTGCACCTGAGGAATCCTTTTCCAACATAATTACTGTTTTCAACATTTCCGCATTTAGGGATAATGTTGATGTGGCTATCATTGGCAATCCCCCATATAGGGGGAAAGAGGTCCTTAAATTGTATGATGATATTTCAAAAATACTTTCAGATAATGGGGTGAGCCAGAAATATCTTGCGTTGGATTCCTCTATATTTCCGTAATAACAAACCATCTGATTGATGATAGAAGCTTACCAGAATTCATAGGAGGTTCTATATGAATATAAGACTGTTTTGGAAGGCAGTTTTGGAACAGGACAGGGCTGCAATAAAAGGATTCTTCCAAAATACCGCATATGTGAATTGGCATTGTACAAATGAATGTTTTACTGTGGATGAATTTATCCAGGCAAACTGCGAATATCCGGGAGATTGGGATGGAAAGGTTGAGCGTGTCGAATGTGCAGGGAACCTAATAATAACTACGACGCATGTCTTTCCAAAAGACAGGTCCTCTTCATTTCATGTTGTATCATTTTTCCGAATAGAGGATGAAAAAATTGTGTCCGTTGATGAATACTGGTCTGATGATGGCGAAGCACCGCTATGGCGTAAGGAAATGTGTATAGGCAAGCCAATCAATTAGCCTATTGTGTTAAAAATCCAAAGTAAGCTGGTGATGGGATGGGAAAACAGATAAATTATTGGATGGATTATGATAACTTTTTGCTGGTCGCGCAAATGGCAGTTGACTTGGGCTGTACGGTTGTAAAAGAGGACCTTAAGTTAGGCAAAGTCATTGAAAGCAAGGATGCCGGTATCATCACCCCCTATGGAACATCCAATTATCCAGGCTACTACTTCCATCTTCCGGAGGCAGGAGCCATAGAGGTCCTTACCGTAAATGGCAAGGAATGTTTGGATTATGGCTATACTGCAACCGGGAATGCCCTCATTGAAGCCGGCTACTCTTCCATCGTCAATGAGCCCGCAGGCGTTGCCGGGTCACGGCAGAAAAAGGAAATCCACAGGGCAAGAATCTATTGCATATCTGGATATTACGATGAAAATGAAAAATATATACAAAGGCCGGACTGTTTGACCAAGGTGTATCACTCCCTGGTGAGATATGTGAAAAAGATAGCTCCTTATACAGAATTTACAGTTATCCTGATAAGCATGAAGGACGAAAACTACGGGGAGGAATATGAATATAGACATAAGGAATACATAACAAAAAACTGCCTGGATTTGATTAATAACAAAGGATACAAATTATGTTGAGGATATCGGTTACACTTTTAACAGCTTGAATTGCATGAGAAATCGGAAGTTATAACTGGGATTATTTATATTTTCAAGGTAAAAATGTTATGATAAAAGGGTTGCAACTTATAGTTGCGAAACTTCGAGGTTTATGTGGTAGATAGCAACCGCTTATAATGTTAAATTTTTATATAACACAGGAGGTGCTAATATGACATTTGGAGAAAAACTTAAATTTTTAAGAAAGCAAAAAGGCTTTTCACAAGAAAGGTTATCACAACAATTAACTGTATCACGACAGGCAATATCTAAATGGGAACTAGGAGAATCATTACCAGATACAGAAAATGTAATACAACTTAGCAAATTGTTTTCAGTTTCGATTGACTTCCTGCTAAATGATAACATCTGCAGTGAGGCTGATATTCCAGCCGTCCAGCATAATACAACTGTTTTACAAGATAAATTTCGTTCTAAAATACTACTTGTTATTGGCTTCATTTGTTCTGCTATGGGTTGTGCTGGAAGTATTACACTAATTGTCCTCTCTACAATGATAAAGGTTCATGTTGAAAAGAAACGTATATTGCCAGACGGTTCGGTTCAATATTACGGTGGTGGAGATATCCTTGGTTATGATTTTTGGAAATTCATATCAGAATATAGGCTGCAGGCATTATTATTTATTTGCATTATTTTAATTATTGCTGGTATTGCTATTATATGGGTGTCAAAGAAGAAGGCTAAAACTAAAAGCTTATTATTTTAATGAAAGTAGGAACATACTCTATGCTTGCCAACTTCCGGTTTGTCAGACAATCGCAAAGAATGAAAATTTAGAATTTGGAGGAATAAGCACATGGCAAATAAGTATAAAGTAATTGATGAAAAAACATGGAATAGAGCAATGCACTGTATGATTTTTAGAAATAGTGTTGAACCAGCGTTTTGTGTAACCTTTGAAGCGGATATTACAAGATTTAAACGTGTAGTTAAAGAACAGGGGGTTTCTTTTACATTGGCAATGGTATATGCAGTTTGTAAATGTGCAAATGATATAGACGCATTTCGTTATCGGTTTGTTGATGGACAGATTGTTTTGTTTGACAAGATAGATACTGCATTTACCTATCTAAATCAAGAAACCGAATTGTTCAAAGTGGTTAATGTCCCCATGATAGACGATTTAAAAGAATACTGTGAGTTTGCAGAAACGATAGCAAAGGAGCAAAAAGAATATTTTACAGGTCCATTAGGAAATGATGTTTTTCAATGTTCTCCTATGCCGTGGGTCACCTACACGCATATTTCTCATACCAATTCCGGGAAAAAGGATAATGCAACCCCTCTGTTTGATTGGGGAAAATTTTATGAGAAGAATGGGAAAATTGTCATTCCAATATCAGTACAGGCACATCATTCCTTTGTTGACGGCATACATATTGGGAAATTTGTAGATAAGCTTCAAAGGTTTTTCGATAGATGTTAGATTCCAATTTGATAAGGTATCTGAGTGGAAAAAAATATATTCTTTTTTTCATATGATGCATTTGGGCCGTTATTAATTTATGTTTGGCTGTATACATATGGTTTTCAAAAAAGCAATTGGTTTCTGGGGAAATAAGAAAATGTTTGAGGTGACGGATATAAGAAAGTATAATCATACCATGTCCAAACTTTATGTTGCACATGGCATTGTATTTATTCTGCCCGGACTTCCTTTGCTTGCAGGACATTGTTGCGGGAGTTGTAGTGGAAACCATTGTTTTAATGGCAGTTTATTCTTTGGTGATTAAGAAAAAATACAAAAGTAATTTTGACAGGAGTATCGTTTGGGATGAAACTTAAAATTATAATCGGATTATATGCAGGAATCCTGTTACTCAGCGGTTGTGCTTCAAATACATCTGTTGTCGCCGGACAATCTGCTGCAGTGAATGCAGAATCCGCAACAAAAGGCATTAACAATGAGGAACCGAATGTAAATGACGCACATTTAGATGATACCATTTATATCGGAGAATATCTGGATTCTGATGTCAATGAGCCAAATCTTGAAATTGCGAGAGGTGATGATAACAAATATATCGTACAGATAGGAATTTACCGCCTGACTTCATTAAGTGATGGCATTGGGGAGTTGACGGCTGATGGTATGAACTTTACTGCGACCGATGCTGCAGGGAATCCAATCAGGGGCATCATTACAGCAGACGGCCAGGCAGCAACCGTCACTTTTACAGATTCCACTTGGGATTATCTGCAAAACGGTTCTGCTTTCCAGTACACAAAATCATCTGATACTTCAAATATCTGGAATGAATAGACCGCTTATCGGGGATTGGGTTAAGTGATTACGAATGAGATGAAGATAATCTCTATAGTCTTGAATCTATGGTAAAGAACACATAGAACGCGGTAAAAATAAAAAGGGATACAGCGTCACAATCGTATAATGGAAAAGAATTTTTACAAAATGAACTGTGAAAATCGTAATTTATCTGGGGGTGCTTCATATGAAACGCTATGAAATTTATAAGCATATCGGTAATCTATCCCCATTAAATAATGGGTGGATAAAAGAACTAAATTTGATTTCGTGGGACAATAAAGAGCCTGTTTATGATATACGAACATGGAATAGCGAACATACGGAGTACGGAAAAGGGGTAACAATTACAGCGGGACAGATGGTCGTTTTAAAAAATCTGCTTAATGAAATGTCAATATTCTGATTTCCACCAGGATGATTCCTACAATTACATCGCCACCAGTACCCAGAAATAATATAGGCTGCTCTCCTATCCTACCGAGGGCGGCCTGTATTTATTTCCCCATTCTCTAATGACAAAAGAACTTACTTCTGCAGCAGGAAGGAAACGTGGACGGATTAGGCGGTGTATGATAATATAAAAGTAATATTGAAACCAGCGAGGCAAATAAATGGATGAGTTCCAGTCAATGGTTGAAGAAACCAAAGCCCTTGTACAAAAGGAAATAAAAAATAAAGACAATCGCCCTGACTTTATTTTGGAGAAGCAGCTATATTTAATTTTAGAAGAATTGGATAAAATGGAGCGAATCAGAGACATCCATCTATTCCATCCATATTACCCAAAGGGGATTGCGGATAGCTGGGACTATTCAAATCCATTGGCGATTCGATTACTGGAATTATTAGAATCATATCGGGAGTTACAATAACGTTGAGGCAGTTTCCGGATTACCGGGCTGACAAACCTGGAATTACAGAGAGGAAGGAACTTTCAATCATGCTGATTTATATTGAAATGTATCCAAAGGACAGATTGCTAAATGGCCCGAAATGTTCTGTGTCTGAATTAAAGAAAAGACTGGCAAAAATTCTGGCAGAAGCCGAAACAAAGGATTTTATTTCAATATTTTGTGCGCGATATAATTTTGAAGAAATGCCTCTTGATAATGTGCCGATTAATGAAAATATTGAAGTTGACTATTATATGGACATAGATGCAGGACTTATTCATAAACCATCGCGTTGAGTAAAACTTTCACTCATGGTAAGAAAGGATTCCCGGCTTACCGGGCTGACAATCGGAAGTTGAGGAGATACGAATGGAATGACTGAACGCCAGAAACTAATTGCATATAAACAGACCGTACAGGCTGCCAAAAACAAATTAAAACAAATGAGCGGTATCAGCATACTGGAACTTTTAGAGCAGAATGAAAATCCGGGTTTAAACGAAATGTTTTCCGCCTATACCACTACTTTTGGAAATGATATTGAACCATATAGCAAGTTATCATACCAATCTCCAGCAGAGACGGTTTATTCCTGGCTCATTGGTACTATGGATTTGAAGGAAAACGATGAGTATTACTTTTACTGCGGCATATGGTGCAGGATTAAGCTATTGGATTTACGGCTTGCAATCCCCTCCCTGTGGTTACATAATGGAAATACCAAAGGCTTTCTGCTCGCTGAGACAGATTTAAACCGTATGCTGGAGGCCGGCTCTGATTCCCGCGATGAATATCATTATTTAATTGACATATGGAATTATAGTGAACAGAGAAATTATTAAATCGGAGTTTGAAGGAGGTAAAACAAGATGAAATATAAAGTTAAAATAACTGTCATTGATAAAAAACTTTATCCTGAATTGCAACAACAATATTGTCATGACCCCAATTCGGGTATCTGTCCTTGCTATAATGTGGGAGATGAATTTGTATTTTATCGTGATGATGAAAGAGATGATTTCTGGCATATGGGTTTGAATACATTAATTAAGACCAGTGGTAATGCAGATACAGTTGCAGGCGGACCTAAAATGCCATTTTGTTCCGAAGCATGGGACGCTATTTCACATTATATTTATACCGGACTTCAAGGCGGCTCTATCATGAAAGGTTGGATGAGAGAAGAAAACACCATGATTACCTGCTGCTCGGACGGAACAAGGCCTGTAATTTTCAAAATTGAGCGAATTGACTACGAATAAAAATCTGGAACTTTTAGTTTATGCAACCGGAACACAGACCATTAGGAGGAAAAATGATTTTATACAGACCTGTTGGCTCAAAAGAATTGGAGCTGATAAAGAAAAGCAATTATCGCAGATTTCCACCGAGATTAGTGGAACAGCCTATTTTTTATCCAGTCCTGAACGAACAGTACGCAACGGAGATTGCTTCCAGCTGGAATGTAAAATATAATGAAGACCACAGAGGTTATGTCACAAAGTTTGAGGTAGACGACCAATATTGTAGACAGTTTGAAGTCCATCAGGTCGGGGGCCCGCACCATAAGGAGTTATGGGTCCCAGCCGAAAAACTGGATGAATTTAATGAGCATATCATCGGGGAAATACATATCATCAGCGAATTTTCAGATAGATAATATGTTATCTTGTAAAACCGGTGTGGCCTCGGAAGCAATGAGAGGGCTATCAGGAATAGGGAGTTTAACCAGAAAGGAGGTCCAGAGAATCATTGGAATACAAAGTGAATGACCAGGGGCTTAACGCTTCCGTATTTATCCCTTTTGTCAATAAAGTATGGCCTGGAGATTATGATGAAGAGAAAACGCAGTCAGCATTGTCAAAAACACTGAACATAAGCGCTTACGAAAATAACGTACTTGTAGGCTGCCTGCGGATTCTTTCAGACGGCTATTTCTTTGGCACAATTACAGAACTGCTTGTTCTTCCCGAATATCAGAAACGTGGTATCGGCAGCAAGCTCCTCCAGCTTGCTAAGGATAATACGCCAACCATGCTGTATTTTGGCGCACAGCCGGGAGTTGAACCGTTCTACGAAAGGAACGGTTGCCAACGGAGCCTGCAATCCTACACAATAAGGGGCACAAAATGACCAATTACACATTTGAAGAGATAAAAGGATTGTTATTAAAAAGCATCCAGGAGCATGATTTTGAATCAGAATTACGCTTATGCTTTCATGACAACCCGAATGAATACATGATTATAATTTATGACGACCACTGCTCTTTTCAGCGGTGCGGCAATCCAAAAGAAGCAAGCGGCGAGTACAACTACAAATCATTGGATGAGCTGTATAACGCCCAACAGGTTGATGGGATTGTTTTGGAAAGGGACTGGGAAAAAATTAAAGAGTTGTAGTGTACGGATTTTGACATATTGGGCCTATGGGACTAATGGAGGGATACCATATGACAGCAGAAGAAGTCTTTTGCGAGTTAAGCGATAAATATGGTGATGATTTTAACTGGCATATGCTGCCACTCTCAAATCATACATTTACAGCAGAGCTAAAGAAAGAAATCGGTAAGAATCATTTTCTCTATCATAAACAGATATGGGCAGTGGCCAAATGTGATTCAAATGATGATGTCTTGTATCTGGCTGATAATGGCGGAGGCGCAGACATATATTATATTTTCCATTTGACTTATTCTGAATGTAATACAGATGGATTCCCCCGATATAAAAAGTTTGAAGGGATAAATGCAGTAAAAGAATATATAGAACAATCATTAAATCAGGACTCATCTTTTTAAAGGAGCGCTTATGTTATATCTGCTGGTATTGACTGACCCTGAATTATCTTATGATAATTATTCAGAGGATTTTTACATTGGCCTATTTGATACTGAACAGCAAGCTGAGGATATTGCCAAGCATTATCTTAAAAATATAAAAGGCTTCTGCGATTTCCCATGTACATACCGTATTGTGAAGAAAGACGTTATTGGCGATTTCAACAGTAGGATATCTGATTACTTATGGACGGTACATGGATGGAATACAAATGAATACCTAGATGAGATAGACATAATCGAAAGCCCATGCTTCCTCACAGAAGAACAGGCAGACGCAGAGCTTCCGGTCATGAAGAAGAAATACCAACGGGAAGAATGGACTGTAACCCGATGGAAAATAGGCGCATTGGAATGGCGTGAAGGTTTTGTCAGAATGGTCGATGGCGAGCCTGTGAACTGATTGCAAAATCAAAAGGAGATAAAGAACAATGAGCAAATATAATACCCTATGGGAATATGTACAGAAAAACGGAAGCCCATCATTCAAGCTTACTTTTGAAGAAATACAGGAGATTGCAGGCATCCCCATAGACCACTCTTTCTTGAATTACAAAAAAGAGCTGACAGACTACGGCTATCAGGTCGGTAAGATTTCCATGAAGGAACAGACGGTCATTTTCAACAGAATGGATTGATAAACAGGGTGTTCGAGGTGATAAATACTTATGGAATCAACAGAAGAAAAACCAGCTGGGCAGGAATGGCAATGGTGCCTGGTCGGGAATATCGTCGGGGAACATAAATACGGGGAAACGGACGAAATTCCGGCAACGAGCTGTGTGGCCGTATCCACTGCCATATAGATGCTGGGGCGTCCCACAACCACAGAACGGTCAAACCGGGACACCAGGTAAATGTCGGCCTCGGTGGCGTCCATCTGGAACGCGCCCACCCGGTCCTTCCACCTCATGGTGGAGCCATACAATGGCCGCTTATTCCTCTGGTAATTGGAGAGCCCTCCCCTGGAGACACTGCACTTGATGGACTTGCTGTATCCATGCCTGTAGTAATAATGTTCAAAGCTGTACCATGAAGGGACTACCTCCATCAGCTTCCCATCCGGCGTCATATACCGGGATGCCAGCATGTGGTCGTATGTATCCCTTAGGGACATCTTCTTTGCGCTGAAATAGAACTTCCGTATGGCCCAGTCAAAATTCCTTACGTCCCTATCTTTTCCTCTTTCCCTTCCCCCTTTCTCCATGAGCACCAGCCTTGCCAGATATTTGTAATACAGTCCCAGTATCCGTTTCCTTGTGGTCCCGTTTTCTTCTGCAATCCTCTTTGCCATGGCCAGCCGCGATTTCCCGTCAACGATGTAAATGGAATCCTCCAGCAGCGGTTCAATCAACGCAAGCCTCTTCATTTCCGCCTCTGTCAGATGCTTTGCCTGCTCCAGGGCAACCCTGTACCCCTCCGGCATCTCTACCTTCTCACAGGCCTCCAGGAAAGCAGCCGTGATGTATTGCGGCGCCCCAGGCTCGTCATAGGAGATGACCCAGGCCCCATGGTCCAGGGCAATCAGCCTCTTGAACAATTCCCCATTCATCCTAAAAAACAACCTCATCCCCTCCTCTGTCTATGACCACGATTTTCCAGTCATCCACGTCAAGCTGCTTCCAGTACCTGCGCGACAGCTCCAGCTTCTGGATGGCAGATTTCTTAACCAGCTGCGCCACTGATACCACTTCCCGTATACCCGTAGTCCCATCCGCATTCTCAATCCAGAAGTCCGAAGCCCAGGCTATCCCGAAGCATTCCGGACGTATCCCCAGCCTTGAGACCTCTTCCATAAAACCCGGGTCCAATGGCAGGATGCATTTATACTTCACCACATGGGGGCTGGCCTCCAGAAGGTCTGCATATGCTTTTGCGTCCTTGCTGTGTACCGACATCAAAGACTTATTCTTTTCACTGTAAAACTGTATATCCCTATACTTTGACTCCGTTTTATCCATATATGCCTCCTTGCTCCATGTGCCCTATTCCGGGCGCTCAATTACCTCATAGCTGCGGAAGGCACCACACTTCGGGCATGGGGCGACATCCCTTCTTTCCAGCATTTCCTCTGTTGCCTCACTTATCTCCCTATCACAGCAGCCCACCCTTATCCTGGGGAACCTACGCCCCTCCACCACCTCTGGCCGGAACCTCCTATTGAATGCAATGTAATCAATCCATCCCTCACTGTCGAATATCCGGTGACTGTGCAGCTCCAACGCCTCCTTGTGCAAATCAAAGCCATACCTTGGATAATGCATCTCCTCCCTGCACCACACTTCCAGCGCCTCCAAGAGCCACGTCTCCCCATGCAGCCCAATGACCTGTTCCGCCAGCTGATACCAAAGGTCTTCCCTGATGTCCCCGATTTGCGTCTGGACCCCATTGCGCAGGGAACGTTTCTTTTGCCTCCCAAACCCGTCTGGTTCACTTATCCCAGTCCCGTACATGAAGCGGATGTCCTCAATACCAAGAGAAGGGATGTCGATGCCCGAGAGGGAATTGATTTGCCGTCTTTCCATGAAAATCCTCCTTTCCGGAATTAATCCGAGTTTTTGCACCTATTAATTTGAGTTTTTGCAATTAATCCGAGTTTTTGCCGAAAAAGCCCTTTTCACATGCAAAAACTTGAATTAATTCTAATTCAAAATGCAAAAACTCGGATTAATTCTAATTAATTCAAGGGTCTATGTTGTTGTGCCATTTAAAATAGGCATATTGTCCCACAAAATAGCACATATATAACAGACAGCAGCCTCCCGGCCCTCTGCCTCCTGCTTTCGCATCCAGAATTTCTGCCCTCTGGCACTCTCATAGCCCTTCCCTCTGGCCCCCTTTTTCCTCCCCCTCGCCCTCCGGCCCCAGGTAGCCCCAACCGCCACCAAAGCCTTTGTTTACAAGGGGTTCCAGCCTTTTGTCTCCTTATTCTTCTCCCTATTTTTAACGGCAGAATGGCCCTGGGCAGGGCAAATCGGCCGATGGCCCCGGGGAATGCCGGGACAAGGGGCCTGGAGATTTTAGGCGCAAAAAAAGGACCCAAAGTATGGTTTTCACATACCTTAGGTCCTTATTTTTGATATTTTAGCCCCAAAATGGTGCTGTTTTGTGGGCCAACATGCCTATTTTAAGTGGCACATCAACAACAAATGTCATTGTCCAAATTAAAAGTGACAAAAAGTCCTAAAAGTCGGACATAAACAAAGGTGTGGGATTAAACAGGAATCCATTATTACTTTTTTATAGAAATCAGTAGTTCGCCATCACAGTTCCCAAGAGCCATGATCTTATCATCATCGCGGGTAAACGAAACGATCTCATCAAACACTTCAGGGGTAATCATTTCTTTTACTTCACCGTTTTCAAACATCGCTCCTAATTGAACAAAGATATTTGCATCGAGATGATAGTCGCCTGTGACAGGATCCTTAATCAAGCTAAGGATTCTTTTGGCTTCACTACTTAAGCTATCCCATTCCATATGGCATCAACCTCCCTTCTGTTTCTGGCTCTGCCTGGTCTCTGTTCAGATACGGAAACGGAGACACTGTAAAACAAAACCTCTCCTAGCATATCCGATTACTAAACTGTTCATTGATAACTGAATAAAATAGAAGAGTTTTATTTACTAATCACCTGAAACCCTGTCATACTAAAATAAAAAGGTGGTTTTTATGATCAAACATTTGCAGGACTTCTTTGAAACAAGCAACACAATCTCTACGATTTGGCTTGGCATATTAATACTAATTGATAGCTTGGCTATTCTTACTGTGCTAATAAGTGTAATAATGTTCCATGGAGATATACCTAATCTTATTCAGGTTTATTTCCGTATGTCTGTTTATGGTGTAACGGTTATCGCGCCTTTTCATCTTCTATACGAACATAAACTTCAAAAACGGATATGATATCTCTAAAACAAACCAACGATAGTCTTCTTCTACTTTGTTCAGTTATCAATGTGCTTCTGTGCAGGGCCCATTCCTTCGGTCCTGCTTTGTATTCTACTTCTCTTCTACCTTTTTGATGTCAAAGCTATAGGGGGGCCTCTTCACCAAATGTATAGAGCATGTCTTTTAGGCCGGCTTAGTGACGGCTATATCCCAGATGCAGATACGGGAACAGACTCACATCCACGGATATTTTCCTCTGAAAGAAGTTTGATCAGATTCGAGGCTCCAGTCTCCGAAAATCTTTCCCCAAACATGCTATTACGGTTGAATACAGGGGTCTTCTCTACCCAGCTGACAAAGTATTCACCCTTGCTGTTTTTTACTTTATATTCACTCATAATGTTTCCCTTCATACACTCGCCGGCTCCGCTTCTGTCCTATTCCTGGCTTAGGTACGGATGCAGAATCAGACTCTAATACATAAAAGGCTGCTCTGGCTTGTCTTTCAGCTTTATATAGATAGTTCTCTCACTGGCTTTCACTTTATAGTTTTCCAGTGTTCTTTCATATATGTCTTCTTCCATGCCAGTCACAGTTGATTGAAGGTGCAGCATATCCGTAAGCCCAACCTTTAAGAACTCCTCGATATCAGGGATATCAGAAAAACTGCTGGTTGATATGGCCCCATATAAGGTGCCGACGAGATTGCCTTCCTTTGATTTCTTGTAGGCCTCTACAATCAGGTCTTTAAATGTCCCAGCTTCCATGTGGTATATCCTCCAAGGCTCCAATTATTTCGATTAAGGTACAACAATAGTTCTGCTTATGGGTGTATTCCCAGGCCAATCCATACTCTCATGCTGTCACATAAATCGTAAAAATCCTTCATGTGTCTGTTTAATATAGCTTCTTCGTCATTATAAATCAGTTCTGAATCTTCTATATCCGGGCATGCCATCTGGATATCTTCTATCATGCTTTCGATATCATACTTCCATTCTTCTAAATCTCTTGGATCAAGCATCTTCAGCAATGATTTCAGACAAACTTCCATCTGGTTATATATTTCCACTATAGTTGTTATCGTGTCGTCTTTGTCCAGCAGTTCTCGCAGCTTCCTGCCCTGTGATTCAAGCTTATATTTCCATTTGTTCATTCGTATCCCCTCCTTATCATAGACTGATTCTGACTCCGTTCCAGGCTCTGGTTCAGGGTTCTTAGACCAGATTTATCCCTACATCACCACACAAGGACTTGAATTCAGCTTCTGTTATGATGTTTTTAGGTTCTATTTCTGTTTTGTAGTAATGGATTAAATCTAAGCCAAGACTATACTCTTTTTCTTTCTTGGATAGTTCCAGCATGCTTTTCAGTGTATAGGTTACGATTCCTATGTAAGTTTTCTTATCTAATTCCATCCTGCTCTCCTGTATGCTATGGCCTGTCTCCGGCTCTGATCCAGATACAGAATTAAAGGTCTTATTTCCGGTAGGATACATTGACATTGGAGAAAACGTATTTCCACCAGGGAACATTTGGTTGGGAATGCTTATATTCGGCCCTCAATTGCTCCAGTTCTTCCTTTGACAGGCATTCCTGAAGATAAACACTGCATTTTTTCATTTCTTCTTCGTCATTCATATGTTCTGTTCCGAAGATGTTACCACTAAAACTTGCCATGATGATGTCCTATTCCTTAATCCAGCTGTTTCCGTTTCCATTTCCGCTCCTTTTTTCCTCTTACAGAATGTCATCGCTCTAATTCTGGCTGAGATTTCGGGGCAGAGACGGACACGGAATCCATAAAACACGGTTTTTCATTTTTTATCTCTCTTTGGGCCTCATTTTCATTTTTTCGGATTTTCCGACAAAACAAAAAAGGCCCAAGATACTTTGAATTGTATCTTGGAACCTCTTTTTATGAAAAACTATCCTTTTTTAACCTTTTTTATGTCCAACTTTACGGACATTTGGTCGATTTTAATTCGGACGTTGACAACAAATTACATTCCCATCTGCTTAGCTACCTCAGCAGCAAAGTCCTCGCTCTTCTTCTCCAGACCTTCGCCGGTCTCGAAACGAATGAACTTCTTTACCTTGATGGATGCGCCGTTAGCCTTGGCTACAGCTGCAACATACTGGGAAACGCTCTGTTTGCCGTCTTCTGCCTTTACATAAACCTGGTCTAACAGACAGGTTTCTTTCAGCTCTTTGTTGATACGACCCTTTACCATGCCCTCGATGATCTTATCGTTGGCATCCGGCTTCTCATTCTTAGCTGCCGCTGTAAGGATTTCTGTCTCTTTTGCAATATAATCAGCGCTTACTTCGTCTCTGCTGGTGAACATTGGCTTTAAGGCTGCTGCCTGCATAGCCACATTCTTAGCCATATCCTTGATGTCATCGTTAACAACATCTGTCTCTACGTCTACCAGGACGCCAATCTTTCCGCCTGCATGGATATAGGATGCAACAAAACCATTTGCCTCCTCAACCTGCTCAAAACGACGGATATTCATGTTCTCACCGATAATGGCAATCTGGGAAGCAAGTGCTTCCTTTACGGACAATGTCTCGTCCTTAGCCCATCTCTCCTCCATGAATGCATCTAAATCCTTAGCGGAAGTGGTAAGCGCCTGTGCTGCAACATCTGCAACATATGTCTGGAACTTCTCGTTCTTGGCAACAAAGTCAGTCTCAGCGTTAACCTCTACGATTACAGCCTTCTTCTCATCCGCAGCTACTGCTGTAGCTACGATGCCTTCTGCTGCAATACGTCCGGCCTTCTTGGCTGCTCCGGCAAGTCCCTTTTCTCTCAGGAACTCTACTGCCTTCTCCATATCACCGTCAGTAGCTGCAAGAGCTTTCTTGCAGTCCATCATTCCGGCTCCGGTCATCTCTCTTAACTCTTTTACCATTGCTGCGGTTACTGCTGCCATTTCATCTTCCTCCAATTTTAAAGTTTTAATTAAGCCTCAACAGCCTCTGTCTCGAAAGCCTGGGCAGGAATCTCGATTTCCATTGCGCCCTCTAAAACTTCGCCCTGCTTTGCTTCGATAACAGCATCAGCCATCTTGGAAACAATCAGCTTAACGGCTCTGATGGCATCATCATTGCCAGGAATTACATAATCCAGTTCTTCCGGATCACAGTTAGTATCAACAATACCGATTAACGGTATACCAAGTGTGTGAGCTTCCTGTACGCAGATGTGCTCCTTCTTCGGGTCAACGATGAAGATTGCATCTGGCAGTCTCTTCATATCCTTGATTCCGCCAAGGTTTCTCTCTAACTTGTCCCACTCCTTCTTCAGGGCGATTACTTCCTTCTTAGGAAGAACATCGAATGTTCCGTCCTGAGACATGGTCTCGATTTCTTTCAGTCTGTCAATACGGCTCTGGATGGTCTTGAAGTTGGTCAGCATGCCGCCCAGCCATCTCTCGTTTACAAAGTACATTCCGCAGCGCTCTGCCTCAGCCTTGATGGCTTCCTGAGCCTGCTTCTTGGTACCTACGAACAGAATGGTGCCGCCGTCAGCAGCAATGTCAGATACGGCCTTGTAAGCCTCATCTACCTTGCCTACGGACTTCTGTAAGTCAATGATATAGATACCGTTTCTCTCGGTATAGATGTATGGAGCCATCTTAGGGTTCCATCTCCTTGTCTGGTGACCGAAATGTACACCAGCTTCCAGTAACTGCTTCATAGAAATTACGCTCATGTTATTTACCTCCATTTGGTTTTTAGCCTGCTCCGTCGCGTATGGGAGTTCAGGCTCTTCCGTCTGCTTCTGACACTTCCCGGAAGACCTGGCAAACTGCTGGCCAGGCACCGTCCCGCAGAATCCACAGACGTGTTTTTTGTCAGCCTTTCAAATATATCACAAAATATGGCAGCTTGCAAGCACTTTTAGTAAGTTTTCCTGCAAACTGCCATATATATTGTTCTGACTCTATATTACCCGGCTATCCGCCAACAGCTTTTTAACCGGTACCTTTTATCTACTTTAAATTTGAGTTGGATGCCTTGATTGTCTTCAGTTCATCAAACACCACGTCATTCAGAACCTTGATATAGGTTCCCTTCATGCCTGAGGACCGGGATTCAATGACACCGGCGCTTTCAAACTTACGGAGCGCATTGACAATTACAGACCGGGTAATGCCCACGCGGTCGGCAATCTTACTGGCTACCAGGATGCCTTCGTTTCCGTCCAGCTCCTCGAATATGTGGATAATAGCCTCCAGTTCGGAGAAGGATAACGTGCTGATAGCTGATTTTACAATCTGCACCTTCCGGGTCTCCTCTGCATTCTCCTCATTGACAGAACGCATCATCTCCAGACCTACCACAGTGGTTCCGTATTCACTGAGTATGATATCGTCAATATCATACTGGGAATCCGACTTGTAAATGAAAAGGGTTCCAAGCCGCTCTCCCGCTATATCAATGGGAGTGATGATGGCCTGATACTTCCTTACATTTTCCTCGGCAAAGCCAAGGGTGGCAAGATTTACGTTCTCCTTGGTGGACAAAACGCTTAAAAGACGTTCGTTCAGCATCTTATCCACGTAACCTCCGACCTGGTCTTCGATAAGTTCCTCTATCTCATCTACCCCAGAACAGATGCTCACCCCCAGAACCTTGCCCTTCTTGCTGATTACCAGGATATTGGATAACAATATCTCACTCAAAACTTTACAGATGTCATTAAAAACAACTTTATGAGAATTATTGTTATGCAATAGCTTGTTGATTTTTCTTGTTTTGTCCAACAATTGAACACTCATCTCCGAAAGCCTCCTTATCCAAATTGTATATCACCCAAAAATACTCTACTAATAATAGAATTTTAACACAATTTTTAAGCAATAACAAGAGTTTTTTGAAGTTTTCGATTATTTTAAGATTTTGATATTTTTCCTATTTGTTTTTACAAATTTTTCTATTTTTCACTCTTATCCATGCGGTAGCCACAGGTCTCTCCGGCACATAAAAGCTTATTTCCCTTCTCTACCATATAAGAACCGCAGACCGGGCATTTCTGAGTGGAAGGCTTCTGCCAGGACATAAAGTCACAGTCAGGACTGGCCTCACATCCATAGTAGAGACGTCCCTTCTTTGTCTTCCTGCGCACCAGCTCCTTACCGCACTTCGGACATGGGATACCGATTTTTTCAAGATAGGGCTTGGTGTTCTTGCACTCCGGAAATCCGGGGCATGCCAGAAATTTGCCGTGAGGACCATACTTAATCACCATCTGGCGCCCGCACAGGTCGCAGACCACATCCGATACCTCATCCGCAATCTTTACGGATTCCAGCTCCTTCTCAGCCGTTTTAACCGCCTCGTCCAGGTCAGGATAGAAGTTGCTGACAACGGTCTTCCAGGCCACAGTACCGTCTGCCACTTTATCCAGCAGAGATTCCATGTTAGCTGTAAAGTTAGGGTCCACGATGCTTGGGAAGGAATTCTTCATGATGCGGTTTACCACATCCCCCAGCTCCGTTACATAGAGGTTCTTGCTCTCCTTTACCACATATCTTCTGGCAATGATCGTGGTAATGGTGGGAGCATAGGTACTTGGACGGCCTATGCCCTGCTCCTCCAGCGCCTTTACCAGGGACGCCTCCGTGTAGTGTGCCGGAGGCTGGGTGAAATGCTGGCTTGGGTCCAGCTGTTCCAGCTTTAGGACGGTTCCCTTTTCCAGGTTGCCAAGGACCTGATTTTTCTCTTCCTCATCGTCTGCCTCCACGTAAACGGACATAAAGCCTTCAAAATCCAGCTTGGAAGCCGATGTTGTGAACAGGTGGCTGCCCGCCCCAATCTTTACAGAAGTGGTCTCATATACGGCCGGCGCCATACGGCTGGCTGTAAACCGCTTCCAGATTAACTGGTAAAGCCGGAACAGGTCTCTTTGCAGTGATTCTTTTACAATGGTAGGAGTCAATGTTATGTCAGTGGGACGGATGGCTTCGTGGGCATCCTGTATCTTAACGCCCTCTTTTTTAACCTGGCTTCCCTGAGCAACATATTTCTCGCCGTAATGCTCCTTTACAAATGATCTGGCCGCTGTGTCCGCCTCGTCTGCGATTCTGGTGGAATCCGTACGCAGGTAGGTGATAAGACCCAGGGTTCCCTTGCCTTTTACCTCTACGCCTTCATAGAGCTGCTGGGCCAGACGCATGGTTTTTTGTGTGGAAAAGTTAAGTACCTTGGAGGCTTCCTGCTGCAGGGTACTGGTTGTAAACGGGATGGGCGCCTTCTTTACCCGCTCCCCTCTCTTTACTTCCTCCACCTCGTATTTACATCCCTCTAACTGACTCAGAATCTGATCCAGTTCCTCCTTGTTGCGGATAACTGCCTTACCGCCCTTGGAGTCCCTGTTCCCATAATACTTTGCCACCAAAGGCTTCTTGTTCCCTTTCAGGAGAAGGTCTGCCTCCAGATTCCAGTATTCCTCAGGGATAAATGCATTGATTTCGTCCTCGCGGTCGCAAATCATCCGCAGAGCAACGGACTGTACACGGCCTGCGCTCAGTCCTCTCTTGACCTTTGCCCACAAAAGCGGACTGATCCGGTAACCCACCATACGGTCCAGCATTCTTCTGGTCTGCTGGGCATTTACCAGGTTCATATCAAGCTCCCTAGGGGTCTTGAAGGAGGCCTTTACCGCGTTCTTCGTAATTTCATTAAAACTGATGCGGTAAACATCCTTACTCTTAAGTTCATCCAGCTTAAGAGCCTTCATCAGATGCCATGAAATGGCCTCTCCCTCGCGGTCAGGGTCCGTTGCCAGATAAATCTTGTCTGCCTTCTTCACTTCCTTGCGCAGCTTGGCCAGAACGTCTCCCTTTCCTCTGATTGTAATGTACTTGGGCTCATAGTCATGTTCCGCATCAAATCCCAACTGGCTCTTCGGAAGATCCCTGACATGGCCTCCCGATGCATCTACCTCATAGTTGGCGCCCAGAAACTTCTTGATGGTTTTCACTTTTGCTGGTGACTCCACAATTACCAGATAATTCGCCATTGTAAAACTCCTTACTCGCTGTTCATTTATTTTCACAAAATGGAGACACACCCCGGCGGATGCCGGAGGATATCCAAAATCCTGACACTTATGTGATTGTTTTCATGTAGTTCTGACCTGATGTTCTCACTGCAAATCCTTCCAATTCCAGCTCCAGAAGGGCGCTCATGCAGCGTCCTGCTGAAAGTCCTGTCTGCACCATAATCTGTTCCAGATGTCTGGGTTCGGAATCTAGGCAACTATACACCATTTTTTCAATCTTGGCAAGTCCCTTCTGGTCTTTTTCACGGTTAATACACTTTTTTTCGTGAAAAATGCCCATATAGTCCAGCACATCCTCAGGGCTGGTCAATATCCCTGCGCCGGACTGTATAAGCTCGTTACACCCCGCACTCAGGTCATCCGTTATCCGGCCCGGCAGCGCAAATATCTCCTTCCCCTGTTCCAGACCCAGGCTGGCTGTTATGAGGGAACCGCTTTTCTTTCGGGCCTCCATTATCAGAATCACGTCCGAAAGGCCGCTTATGATACGGTTGCGCATAGGGAAGTTCCTGGCCATGGGTTCCTCATCCGGTCCGAACTCGGAAAGGATACCTCCCTGAAAAGGAATCGCTTCATACAGATAATAATTGCTCCTGGGATAACAGATGTTCACGCCGCACCCAAGGACTCCATACGTCCTCCCCTTTCCGTTCAATGCGCCCTCATGTCCGGCCCCATCTATACCCAGGGCCAGACCGCTGACAATCTGTATACCGGCTCTTGCCAGCTCCTTTCCCATAAATCCGGCTGCCTGCCTTCCGTACTCCGAACAGTTCCTGGCCCCTATGATGGCTGCGGTGGGACATTTCTCATCCGGCAGCTCTCCTTTAACATAAAGTCCCATGGGATAGTCATAAATATGCAGAAGCCGTTTGGGATATTCCCTGTCAAGGGGCGTTACGAAACGGATTCCCTTCTCCTGTAAACAGTTATACTCCCGGACCATGCCGGAAAACCGTTCCTTCCACCGGTCATACGTGCGGCATTTTTCCTCGCTTTGTAAGATTCCCAGTTTCTTTAATTCCATTCCTTCTATATAATACGCCCGCTCAAAGCTTCCTGCCATCTCCCATATACGCCGTATGGTAACTGCCCCAAAGCCCGGAATACGGGTGAGCCAGTACAGATATTCTTTTTCATGCCTCTTGACTAAATCCATCTCCGGGCCGAAAACCGCATTCCGGCTGGATTCCTGCTCCCCACTGTTCCCTATCCCCATATCTTTTCCTCCAGTCCCCCGTATCCCAATGCTTCTGCCAGATGTTCCTTCTTTATATCCCTGCTGTCCTCCAGGTCGGCAATGGTCCTGGCAACCTTCAGCGCCTTGTGGTACCTTCTGGCACTGAAGCCTCCTGACTCATATATCCGTTGGGCAAAGTCCTTCTCCTCGGGTCCCAGGCTGCAATGCAGTTCTACCTCTTTCATACCCATGCGGCTGTTAAAACGTATCTTTGAGCCCAAAAAGCGGCGTTCCTGACGTTTTCTGGCATGCTCCACCCGTTTCCGGATGGATGCAGAGTCCTCATTTTCACCCTGGGCCGGGTTCAGTTCCCCAAAGGTAACCGGAGACGCCTCTGCGCAGATATCAAACCGTTCCAGTATGGGCCTGGATATATGCCCCAGATATCGTCTGATCTGGTTCTCCGAGCAATTACAGCGGTTCCTGTCCGGATAGAATCCGCATGGACACAGGTTCATGGCTGCTACCATCATGAAATCTGCTGGAAATTCATAATTACCAGATACCCTTGTCACCGTAATTTTCCGTTCTTCCAAAGGCTGTCTCAATATTTCCACAGCAAAAGGGCTAAAATGAGGCAGCTCATCCAAAAAAAGTACTCCTCCCGAAGCCAGAGACAGCTCTCCTGGCCTGGGAGGGACGCCTCCTCCTGCCAGAGCCCTGGATGTTATGGTGTGGTGGGGACTTCTGAACGGCCTCTCAGACAGTAAGGGACGGCCTGCCGGCAGGAGTCCGCAGATACTGTAGATTCTGGATATCTCTATGTCCTCCTCACGCGTCAGTCCGGGCAGGATAGTTGGAATTCTTTTGGCAATCATAGTTTTACCGGTTCCGGCGCTGCCGGTCAAAAGCAGTCCGTGCATGCCGGCTGCCGCCACCTCCGCTGCCCTCCTCAATATGGCCTGACCGTTGACCTCCCTGTAATCCAGACCATCTTTCTTCTGACAGCCGCTCTCCGGACGGTAAAGCGGAGCATGGCACGGTTCCATGGAAGCCGTGGCCTTAAGTATACCTGCCATATGGCCCAGAGATTCCACCCCCACCATATCTACCCCTTCCATTACCAGGCCCTCCGCCACATTTTCTATCGGCAGGAAACATCTTTTGATACCCTTCTCCCTGGCCATAGCTGCCAGGGAAAGCACACCGCTTACAGGTTTCACCCTGCCGTCCAGCCCCAGTTCTCCAATTACCATGCTGTCCTCCAGCGTATCTGTCCCAACCACCTGAAACGCGCCCAATATGGCAACCGCAATGGGAAGGTCATAGGCAGTGCCTCCCTTGCGTATGCCTGCCGGAGACAGGTTGACAGTTATCTTTTTAGCCGGGAGACGAAATCCCGAATTCTTAAGGGCTGTCCTGACCCGATCCTGTGACTCCCTTACCTCTGAAGCCAGCTGTCCTGATATGGAAAATCCCGGAAGCCCATCAGACACATCCGCCTCCACCGAGACCAGGACCCCTTCCACAGCCCATATTCCTCCGCTGTTGATTCGCGTAAACATCCATCCGCCCCTTTCACCTTGCTGGTAACTATAATACACATCCATAAATCAGTGGAACTTTGGCACGATACCGTACCGGATTTAAATATAAGACAGGATAGGAAGAACCCTATCCTCTTGAATGAAAGATATAATTACTATACTAAATGGAACATAAAATTACAAGGGGCAATCTGAACTGTTTTCCATAACATGTCTCCCGGGGGACCATCCGGGGACCGCTGCGCCTCCTGCCCCTTCCTACTTTTGAAACTCCGTCATATAAGGCCGGAAACGCAGGGGCAGATGGGTTCTCTGGCATACCGGGTTACGGCGTTCCCTGATGGCAATGGTATCGCAGAACATACGCCACATGTCCTCGTAAGTCTCCTCGTCCGTCCTCTCCCTAAGCCAGCGGCTCCATCCCCGGTCGCTGTTCTCCTGTTCCGGTTCAAGGGGTTGGTTTACAAGAAACCAGGAGCGTCCGGCGGGATGGACTGCTGCCCTTTTATGGTTCTCATCATAAATAACCCAGTTTTCCTCCGGCAGCCGGTCTGCAAAGTGAGGTGCCAAAAGAGTCATGATATCGTTCTTCGGACCGATACGCGACACCAGTATGCCTCCCGGAGTCTCTGAAAATCGCAGAAACTCTGTCAGCAGATGATTTTCATTGTAAACATTCCGGCACAGGCCGAATATATCATAGCAGGCCGGAAGCTGAAGCATGTCCAGTACCGACGGGCCGTGGCGGAAGGCCTGTATCAGGAACCTGTATATCTTATCCGCCCGTTCCCGGTCCTGGCTCAGGGAGGCGGTGTATACCTTCCTGTATATCTCCTGGGAGAGCTTGGCGCACACGGAACGGATAACCTTCTCCGCCTTTTCCGGACAGATCTGTACATCCCTGTACTCTGCAAAAAGCTCCAGTTCCTCATATTCTCCCTTTACGGCCAGCCGGACATTCTCATGGCCGGCCGGGTCAGACCAGGCATCGTATACACCGCAGAGAATCCCCTCAAGCCATGGCTCGCACATGTAAACCGTCATATGGTGCACCTCCTCAATCCTCACAGGCTTCCTGTCACAGAAGCATAATGGTCTTCGCCTGTCACCGGCATCTCCAGATGCATGTCATCAAAGAGTGTGAGCTGGCGGAAACTGTCCCTGTTCTCAATATCCCAGGCTTTGCGCCTCTCATCTCCCACAAGACAGGATGTAATATAATCCTGGTCCAGCCTGGCGCCTTCCATCATGCGCCCGTTGCAGGTGATGAAATATCTGGCCCGTTTCAGGACCACCCCCATTTTCTTTACGTCCTCGAACCGGAGTCCGCCCTGCTTTCTGGCATTTACAATTCTCTGGACCGACTTTACTCCCATGCCGGGAACCCTGAGAAGCTCCCCGTAGGAAGCCCTGTTGATTTCCACCGGGAACAGCTCCAGGTGGCGCAGGGCCCAGTCGCACTTGGGATCCAGAAATACGTTGAAATTCGGCTGTTCCTCCGACAGCAGCTCCTCAGCCTTAAATCCATAGAACCGGAGCAGCCAGTCCGCCTGGTATAACCTGTGTTCCCTTAACAGAGGCGGTCTGGCTGTCACGGAAGGCAGACAGCTGTCGTCGTTAACCGGCACATAAGCGGAATAAAAGACCCTCTTAAGGCCGTAATTCTCATACAATGCCTGTGTGACAGCCATCATCTGGTAATCATTCTCCGGGGTGGCCCCCACAATCATCTGGGTACTCTGGCCCGCAGGCACAAAGGGCGTCCTGGCATACCGGGAGTCGGGAAGGTACCTGGTTTCTCCCCCGGCGCTCTGCACGGCCTTCTGTCCATCATCCAGACCATCCTGCCCCCCGCCGGATAAACCATGGTTTCCCGGCAAAAGGGCGCCTGGCTGTGCCAGCTCCGGACGAATCAGGGCAGCGCCGCCTGCAAAACCAGCCCTCTCCGTTGCATAAGGCTTCTTAAATTCCCTGTCATATCCCAGGAGATGGCTGGACACCGCAATTCCCTGCTGCACCTGACGCATGGGCTTTAATATCTTATCCCTGGTCTTCCCGGGAGCCAGATTCTTAAGTCCCTCAGCCGTGGGAAGCTCCAGATTAATGCTCATGCGGTCAGCTAAAAAACCCATCCGCTCCACCAGCTCAGAGTCAGCCCCCGGTATGGTCTTCACATGGATATATCCGTTAAAATGCCACTGGTTCCTGAGTTTATGCAGAGTCTCGTAAATCAGCTCCATGGTATGATTGGCGTTATACAGAATGCCTGAGCTCAGAAACAGGCCCTCAATGTAATTCCTGCGGTAAAATTCAATGGTAAGCTTACACACCTCATCCGGCGTAAAGGCAGTCCGCACCACATCATTGGAACAGCGGTTCACACAATATTTGCAATCATAGATACACTGGTTGGTAAACAGAATCTTGAGAAGGGAGATGCATCTGCCGTCCGCTGAAAAACTGTGGCAGATTCCGGCCTCTGAAGTGTTTCCTATGCTGCCTGCCTTTCCCTTTCTTCTTACCCCGCTGGATGTACAGGCCACATCATACTTGGCTGCATCCGTAAGTATCTTTAACTTTTCCTGTACGCTTAAATTCTCCTGTATCAACATGATATCACCACCCAGAACGTATGTTTGCTCTGATAGTATAACACAGAATTCAGACAAACGCAATCGCAAAAAGAACATTTGTTCTTTTTGCTTGCCGGCGAACTTTTAGGGATGCTCTTTTCAATGATTCCACAAGTTCAGGCTATTATGTTAAGTCCCATATTCTCAGACTATTATTTTCACACACCCCCATGTATGAAACCTAATTGTAAAGAGGCCTGCGCCCGTCCCCGCCATATCATATGGCGTGAATCCGGCCGCAGGCCTCACAGTTATGGAAAAAATCAATGGAACATGATTCTGTCCGGGATTTGGATTTGTCTTTAATCCCTGTATCCGTTGGGATTCATGGACTGCCATTTCCAGGAATCTGCACACATTTCCTCAATCCCCTTCTCAGCCACCCAGCCCAGCTCACGCTTTGCCTTGGCAGAATCAGAATAACAGGTAGCCACATCACCTTCCCGGCGGGGCTGAATCTCATATTTTAACGTCTTGCCGCAGGCTTTCTCATATGCGTGGAGCACATCAAGCACACTGTAGCCCACTCCGGTTCCCAGGTTATAGATGCTGACGCCCTCTTTGTCCTGCAGCTTCTGCACTGCCTTTACATGGCCCTTTGCCAGGTCCACCACATGGATGTAATCCCTGACCCCTGTCCCGTCCGGCGTGTCATAATCATCGCCAAATACATTCAGATGGTCCAGTTTGCCCACTGCCACCTGGGCAATATAGGGAACCAGATTGTTGGGGATTCCCTTGGGATCCTCTCCAATCAGACCGCTCTCATGGGCACCGATGGGGTTGAAGTAGCGCAGCAGCACCACGTTCCACTCCGGATCCGCTGTATGTAAGTCTGTCAGTATCTGCTCCAGCATGCCCTTGGTCCGTCCGTAAGGATTGGTAATCTCTCCCTTGGGGCAGTTTTCAGTGATGGGGATTTCTGCCGGATCTCCATACACGGTAGCGGAAGAACTGAATACAATATTTTTGACCCCATGGCTGCGCATCTCATCGCAGAGAATCAGGGTGCCTGTGATATTGTTGTGATAATACTCCAGAGGCTTGCGCACGGATTCCCCCACTGCCTTAAGACCTGCAAAATGGATGACCGAATCAATATCCTCCTTGTCAAACACTTCCTTAAGGGCCGGCTGGTCCAGAAGGTCTGCCTCGTAGAATTTTACCTTCCTGCCTGTTATCTTCTCCACTCTCTCCAGTGCCTTCTCGCTGGAATTATAAAGGTTGTCTACAACAACCACATCATAACCCGCTGTCAGCAGTTCCACACAGGTATGGCTTCCGATATAGCCGGCGCCACCAGTCACTAAAATAGCCATGGTATCTCCTCCTTACGAACAATTGATTGCTGCAAAAAGGCGGAACAGGTTAAGCTGTCTGACCGTTCCGCCTGTTATGACTAGTATAAAGGGAAAGCTGTCATAAAACAATGCACAATTCTTCTATCTTTTTACAATATTTTTTGAATGACACCCCTTAACCGTGTTTTGCAAACTCTGTCCGTATCTTCTCAATTGCCTTTTTCTCAATCCGGCTCACATAAGAACGGGAGATGCCCAGCTTGCCGGCAATCTCCCGCTGGGTATGCTCCTTCCCGCGGTACAGCCCGTATCGCATCCCCAGAACCGTCTTCTCTGTCTCTGTCAGACAGGACTCAAAGGCTTCATAAAGCTCTTTTACGTCCTGTTTTAAAATCATGGTATCCAGCGTCTCTTTATTGTCCATCTCTATCACATCCACCAGACTGACGGTTTCCCCGTCCTTGTCTACTCCGATGGGCTCAAAAAGGGACACTTCCTTGGAATACTTCCTGCTGGCTCGCAGAAGCATCAGTATCTCATTTTCCACGCATCTGGCTGCATAGGTGGCCAGTCGTGAGCCTTTATCTACGTTAAATGTATTCACTGCCTTAATAAGGCCTATGGTTCCCACGGACAGCAGGTCCTCCATGTCGTAATCAGAGCCCTGATACTTTTTTACCACATGGGCCACCAGACGCATATTATGCTCAATCAGCATATCTCTGGCAGACTGGTCGCCCTCTTTGCAGCGTTCCAGATACTCTTTTTCCTCTCCTGCTGATAATGGTTTTGGAAAAGTCTTCAAAGAAAGCCACCCTGCATATTCTTAATCTTATTCTATGCGGGGGCAGCTTGCCAAGTGCTTTTACAAGTTTTTATTGGCTTATACTATTTTCCGAATCTATGACAAACAGCTCCTTAACCTTCTTCCGGTCCAGGCTGTGGTTGTACACAAGTGCCTCATAATCCAGTACCGTGTCCTGATAGGGGCAGCGCTCCGACTCTGCCTTGGCCCAGTAGTAATAGGTTCCCTCCCTGTCATAGCAGCCCAGAGGGTGGACCACCGGAAGTTCCTCCCTCATGGCAAGCAGGAACCGGTTATAGGGTGCCATCTCAAGATTGGCCCTCCACAGGACCTCAGAGGACAGGTAGACAGCGCCGAGACGCCCCATATTCCCGGAGGGCATGCTGTAATTCGTCCATATAATAAATGGGGTCTCGTACCACATGAGATGTTCCTGCGCCGGAACTTCAGAACTGGGCATGCCGGCTATGTCATCGTAAAATTCATCCTCCACGCTGGGCTGGTGATCCCCGAACATGACAATCATGGTGGGCTGGTCTGTCAGGCTGAAATACTCCACCAGATACTGGAAAGCCTGATCCGAACGCTTCATGAGGGACAGGTACTGGTCCGTCTTTGGATATTTTCCCTCATATTCGCCGGTAAGCCATACCTCCTGTTCAAAATTGTCGTAGGTCCCCTCATATCCGCCGTGGTTCTGCATGGTTACATTGAAGATAAACAGCTTATCCTCAGGATTTTCCTTGGCCTCCACCACCTGGATCAGCTTCTGGTAATCCGCCTCATCGCTTACATAGTTGCGCAGCTCTTCACTGCCCTCGTAAAATTCCTGGTCCAGGAACGCGTCAAATCCCATATTCTGATAGCACTCCACCCGGTTCCAGTTTTCTCCGGGATAAGGGTGCATTGCCACGCTGTAATACCCCTGGTCCTTTAAGGTGCTGACCATGGAATAGGTCCCCGGCTTTACATTGAACTGGTAGGCAATGGAATTGGCAGGCAGCAGGGCCATGGAGTCCCCGGTGAGAAACTCAAACTCTGTATTGCTTGTCATGGAACCGAACACAGGCACGCAAAGGCTGCCCCTGACCGTGTTTTCCTCAAGGCTGTCCATAAAGGGGAAATATTCTGTATTGGTGGTAAAATCACCTGCCGTCTTAAGCTCTGCCAGGCTCTCGTTCATAATACATATTAAATTGACCGGCGTTACAGGCTGCCCGTCCTCCAGCGGGTTCTCCGGGTTCTCCGGGTTCTCCGGATAGGCCCGGCTTTTTTCCGGATAAGCCTGACCATTTCCTGCTTCCGCATATATATTCTCCTCCAGGCGGCTATATATCTCCTTTAGCCTGGCGTTACTGTACCCCTGAGGCGGCTTCTTTACCACATACTGCAGGGAGACAGCGGTGGACAGCACATAGCCGTATTCCTGGTATGTCCCGTTGATGGCCCACATATTGATGCCCAGCCCCCAGGAAGGGACCAGAACGGCAAAGAACCATGCCCCATAGGCCGCTATGGAAGCAGTTATGCCGCCTCCCACTGCCAGATGGAGCTTCCAACCTTTAACCCGGCGCGGTATGAACCACAGGAACACGTTCATAAGCAGAAGCAGGACAAAGGCTGCTTTCATCTGACGGGTAATGAAAAATTCATAGTTGCCGGATACGGTCATGGCTGTCCTGAATGCCATCACATCCCACAGCATGATGGGTCGTCCGCGGAAGGCCACCACAAAGGTCTCCGCCAGGGAAATGACATATAGGATGCAGGAAGCAGCGGGCACAGCGATTCTGGTCCTCCCCGTGACAGCAAACAAAGCCAGATACAGCACATAAATCCAGCCTATGTTCAAAGCAGCCATATAATAAGGAACCGTGTCCAGATTCCCCGTGACATACTCAAACATAAAGTATGACGCCACTGGGGCCATTAGCAGACACACGGTTCCCACTGTATACCATATATATTTTATAATCTTTATCTTATTTTCTTTTGTCACCATTGTCGCCTTTTTGTTAGAATTTTGTTAATAAAATTTAATAAACTTATCCTAACATAAAGGATTTAATGATTCAAGAGTCAAATGCTTCCATGAATGACATTTCACAGACATTTCACAGAACCTTCACATTTTTCCAGCCCGCTTCCCAGCCGGAGGGAAAAATCCTCTCCCTGCCCCAACGCTCTTATCCTTAATATTCATTCATGATATAATTGACCTTTGGAACAATTATATGGGTCTGGACCTGCGTAATGCGGGTTCCTTCTATCAGGGAAACATTTAGTACGTAATAGGAATCCTCATGGTAAAACAGCCGGAATGTGAATACCTTTCCCTGTATTTCTTTAAACCAGATCTGGACCGGGTGGCCCCAGGCCTCCTCCGCCGTTTCATCATATTCCAGTCCTATGATGCCCCTGCCGGTAAACTGGTATATGCCTGCATATATATGGTTGTAACTCTTTTCTTTTGAAATATACTCGTCCTTCCGGTCATTATTAAAATCAATTTTATAAAAGGTTTCATAAGGTGAAACAACTGAGCCAAGCCTTAAAAACTGATTCAGCTCAATCTCCGGATCTTCATCACCCGTATAGACATCTTCATCGTTTGAACGGTATGACAGGTCCGCCAAATCTGTTTTTATTTCTTCCAGATAACCGGTGACATCCCCTGCGTAAGCAGCGCGGTTATCATATATTTTCTGCCACATAAATGATTCAGGCACCGCCTCAATAACGGCATCTTGTCCGCCTTCCGGTATCAGGCGGTGTATCATTATATTGTCCAGATAACGGGGACGCTCACCCCCCGGAAACGGCCGCTCCACAATATACAGTCCGCCGGAATGACAGATTATTTTTCCGCCCAGATACTCAGGCTGATAGGTGCTTACATAAGCCAGACCGCCCGCAGTCCCGCGGTAAATATGCAGATCTCCTATTTTTCCTGTGACGCTGTACTGCAGCAGGAGAAAGTAATCCGTACGGCCAAGGGAAATCTGGCAGACATACTGGGTGCCGCCGTTAAGCGTACGCCTGGCCTGACTCAGGTATGTTCCATATTTACGTTCAAAATCCCCCTGGTCTGTCTGGTACATTTCCATTCCCAGCCCGCGCTCCAGACGATCCAAAGCCTTGTCCGCCAGTAAACCGGCCAGAATTTCCGTGAAATCATCGGGTATGTCCGCACAATTATTTTGAATGGCAGCAGAAGAACCCTGTACTTTTAACAAAAACACTTCTGCCACATCCGGCAGGTTATAGGGAAATGCGCTGTCCCTGGCCGGATCCTGGTATGTAAGCGGTTTATATATGGAGACATCCGTGCCCACACCAAACTCTGTCACCCGGATATCATCCGGCTCCAATACAGCCATGTAATCCATTAAAATCGTGGTTTGGCCATCCTCCTGTATTCTGGCGTCCACCAGATACCTCTGCCCGGACTGAATCTCCTGGTACAGTGTAAAAGCCGCCGCCTTTCCATTCAAATGTTTAAACCACATATCAACCAGCCTGTAATGATTGTCCCTCCATGCCTCCACTGCGGCCGGACACTGCTTAAAATCCTTATCGTACCATTTGATACTGTGTTCAAACGGCTGCCTGTATCCCGGAGGTGTTTTTGTAAATATCTCATCTTTGCCGTCATTGTTTATATCCATGATATACATATGGCTCCAGTTTATAGCATCGGCATCCTCCGCATCCTCCCAATAAGCCGTATCATCATACAAAAAAGGCCGCTCATCGTTCCGATACTCCCATTCATCCCCATAAAATGTATTTTTCGCCCTGTTTGCATAGATAACGTCATATATGACATCATCGAGATAATCCTGAACAATATGGGTATCAGGATGCTGCTCATTGCGGTACAGAAGGTGTGGTTCGGAAATACGGAAGGTCCGGTTGAAGCATATGCTGTCTGTAATGTTGGCCAGATGAAAGATAGTCCGGTCAAGCATGTATATCTGCAAATTGACGGTTCCTGTGGAATCATCAAAGCAGCTTGCCCCATAATAAAAGGCAGACTCATATTGGAATAACGTAAAAAACCGGACATCGTCCATATACTGGCTGTTGAAAAAAACATACCCATTCTCTCCCTCAACCATCATATGGACATAGGATATGGTTCCCCTTCCGTCTTTTTCAAAGGCTATCAGCTCATCGGTCCCGTCGCCGTCCGTATCACAGCGGTAACATGAATATTCCGCCTCATTTTCGTTGAAATCAGTTATAGCCATTTCATTTGTCATTTCATCCGTCATGTCTAACAGAGACAGGAATTCATGGTTTGCAATCCGAAAATCCTGTTGGTTCAGTCCATCCAGATATTCTATACAGGCATCCGCATCCTCCTGGTTCATTCTGTATTTCAAATCGCTGACTAATTCCACCGGAAAACCGTAACAATCATCTGCCGGCTCTAAATCCCCCGGCAGCCCGGGGAAACATGTATTATCTTCAACCAGCATTGACAAGCCGCTGTCTGTCAGTGGGGGCACAGACAATTCCGGCTGCTCTTTCACCGGCTGTCCGGCTGCTGCGTCCGCTCCGGCTGCTGCGTCCGCTCCGTCAGCCGCCCCAAAACAGGCAGTCAGCAAAAGAGAGAGAATGCTTACACTTATGATCAGTCTATACCCCATGGATACCTCCTGGTATTACCTCCAACGAATCCTCAGCACTTTCCCGTCATATACGTATACGGAATTTCCCTGAGACAATCCTCCTGTAAAATATCACGGTCAGCAGAGTCGCCGCAATCCATCCAAAGGGCCAGGCCATCCAGATACCCGTGCTTCCGAAACGCCCTGTAAGGATATTTGCCACGATAATGCGCAGAATCAAATCCGGCACAGTGGCCAGCACAAAATAGGTCATGGCTCCGGAGCCCCGGATAATGCCATCTGTCATGAGCTTAATGGAAATCATAAAATACATGGGACTTACGATGCGCAGAAACTCCATGCCGGACTCTATGGCCCGGGTGCTTCCCGCCCCCAGGAACAGTCCCATCATCTGGCGGCTGAACACAAAATACAGCAGGAAGAACGGGATCGTGGCATAAAAGGACAGCCTGACGCCGGTCTTAAAGCCCAGGGGGATCCTCTCTCTCTTTCCCGCTCCCAGGTTCTGGGCCGTATAGCTGGACAGACAGCCTCCCAGTGACATGAATGCGTTGATGGCAAAGGTATTAAGCTTGACGGCCCCGGAATAGCCTGCTATGACAGCGGAGCCGTACCGGTTCACGATTTCCTGGACAAACATATTTCCCACTGACAGCACGCTCTGCTGCATGATGCTGGGCACTGCGATGGCTGCTATCTGCCCCAGCAAAACAGCGCTGAACAGCACGGTCCTCCGGTCGGTTTTAAGGGCGCCCAGACGTCTGGCCAGAGTCCCCAGAGCCAGGATGGCGGAAACCCCCTGGGCAATAAAAGTAGCCCATGCCACTCCCGCCACTCCCAGTCCCAGCCAGGCCACGAACCAGTAATCCAGCGCGATATTTCCCAGGGACGAACCGATGAGAAAATACAGGGGTGTCCTGGAATCCCCCAGGGCCGTGAATATGCCTGTACATACATTGTAGAGAAACAGGAAGGTCAGCCCGTAGACATAGATTTTAAGGTACAGCTCCCCGTCCGCGAATATGTTGTCCGGGGTATGGATTAAACGCATCATATCCCCGCAGAAGGCATATCCCAGCACGGTCAGAATCAGGCTCATGGCGCCGCAGGCAATGAACGCCGTGTAGACAGCGGTCTTCATCCTGCCTATGTCCTTTGCCCCAAAGAGCCTGGACACCACCACGGAAGCCCCCAGGTTGCTTCCCACCGCAAAGGCCATGAATATCACCGTGATGGGATAGGAGGCCCCAACGGCTGCCAGCGCATCCTCACCTGCAAACCGGCCCGCGATGCTACTGTCCGCGATATTGTAAAACTGCTGGAACATGACGCTTATAAACATGGGCAGCGCAAACCGCCACAGTGTCTTTTTCGGATGCTCCGCCGTCAAATCTGTAATCATGATACCTTTTTTCCTCCCAATGGCAATTTATGTACCATTATACCCTTGGTCTGCCATAAGGGCAACCGGAAATATAGAGGAAACGCAAATCTGAAACGCAAAGCACATATGAACGGACCGCGGAGAAAAGCACTGACAAAATACTGCAAATCAGCGAAAAAAAGCGCCCGGGGCTTTCCCTTTTACAGGATTTGCCCCAGGCGCAGTCTTTTCACATGATAAATCCATTAGTGGTGGAAGAGACGGATTCCCGTAAATGCCATCACCATTCCATACTGGTTGCATGTCTCGATAACCTGGTCATCGCGGACAGAACCGCCGGGCTGCGCCACGTATTTCACGCCGCTCTTGCTGGCCCTGTCAATATTGTCCCCAAAGGGGAAGAAGGCGTCGGATCCCAGGGCCACGTCTGTCATGGTGTCCAGCCAGGCCCTTTTTTCCTCAGCGGTGAATACAGGAGGCTTTACCTTGAAGGTCTTTTCCCATCTTCCGTCAGCCAGCACATCCATGTAATCATCTCCCATATACACATCAATGGCATTGTCCCTGTCTGCCCTCTTGATGCTGTCCACAAAAGGAAGGTTCATTACCTGGGGAGCCTGGCGCAGATACCAGTTGTCCGCCTTGCTGCCTGCCAGACGCGTACAGTGCACCCTGGACTGCTGTCCCGCGCCGATGCCGATGGCCTGTCCGCCTTTTACATAGCATACGGAGTTGGACTGTGTGTATTTCAGGGTGATGAGGGAAATCATCAGGTCAATCTTGGCAGAATCCGGAAGCTCCCTGTTCTCCGTGACAATATCCTCCAAAAGGTCCCTGTTGATCTCCAGGTTGTTATGTCCCTGCTCAAAGGTGATGCCGAATACCTGCTTGCGCTCCAGGGCCTCAGGCTCATAGTCTGGATCAATCTGGATGACATTGTAATTACCGTTTTTCTTGGACTTTAGGATTTCCAGGGCTTCCGGCTCATATCCCGGAGCGATAACGCCGTCAGACACCTCGCGTTTTATGATTCTGGCCGTGTCCGCGTCGCACACATCAGACAGAGAAATAAAGTCCCCGAAGGAGGACATGCGGTCTGCTCCCCTTGCCCTTGCATATGCGCTGGCTAACGGTGAGAGTTCACCCATATCATCCACCCAGTAAATCTTCCTCAATGTCTCGTCAAGAGGCAGGCCCACTGCCGCCCCGGCAGGTGAAACATGCTTGAAAGATGCGGCGGCCGGAAGCCCTGTGGCTGCCCTCAGCTCTTTTACCAGCTGCCAGCCGTTTAACGCGTCCATGAAATTGATGTAGCCCGGTCTGCCGCTCAGTACTGTGATGGGAAGCTCCCTGTCCCCTTCCATGAAGATTCTGGAAGGCTTCTGGTTTGGGTTGCAGCCGTATTTAAGTGCCAGTTCTTTCATAATCATACCTCTCTCCTTATTTATTTTTATTTACGATTCTCGTCTCATATGTGCCGGCGGCAATATCAATAAAACGCACGAACAGGGACACCTTGTTATCCTCGTTAAGGCTGTTCCAGACCAAATCCGTAAAGGCGTCAATGTCCCCGCTTATCCCCACCTTCTTAGGCTCTCCCTCAAAGCTGGGCAGAGGATTGCCGTCATGCATGTAGGTGTGGATAAAACGTCCCTCACCCGCTGCCGGCGACTGGTACGCATAGGTAAAACGCAGGCAGGAATCCGGATTTCCATTGTCGCTCTTTAAAATGGACATGGCATAATTATAATTGCCGTTTTCAATGTGCATGATGCCGGAGATCCGCGGTGTGTAATTAGGCGCATCCGGCTCGAATTCCCTGCATCGCAAGGACTGCTCAAAGGTCATCTGGTGGTCCATTCCGTCGTAGATGGTGTCGGTCTGGTCCCCGTTGGTCACAATGGTCTTGTTTCCAAGAACCCGCACAGGGGCATAGATAATCAGGCTTGGGTCCTCCAGCTTGGCAGGGTCAAATGCCTGGGTGCGGATTCCTTCCCCATCCTCCGCAAACACGCGGTTGCGGCTGTTGGCGCTTCTGCCCATGATAAAATAGGCGGTTACTGCCTTTGTTCCGTCTTCTGAACGCCCGATGACGATTCCCCGTCCGGGATAAGCATTGCTTTTCAGCTCCTGTTCCAGTGACATCTGATTCATACTGATTCCTCCATTCGGCTTAATAGGTTTCTGAAACTTAAAAGAGCCGGCTCCCGGACACGCAAAAAAACATGCGTGCCCAGGCGGTCGGCTCAAAATAGTTCATGGTACTGCGTGCTCCCTGTGGTTGCTCCACTATCCGCCAGTCACACGCCCTACCATTAATATATATCTTTTTTTCTAATATTGCAACCCTTTTTTAGAAGTTTTACTAATCAAGGAAGTAGAAGAAACCAGTCTTTCGCACCTCCTGTTTCCCCTATTCATTCCGGATGGCTGCCAGGGGACTCAGCTTCATGGCACGCATAGCCGGCATAAATCCGGCTGCCATACCCACAAAGATGGCAAAGACCACGGCTGCCACGGAAAGCCAGGGCGGTATTCTGGACAGGTTGCCTGTCAGTCCGTTCATTTCCTCCAGGTTAACAAACCGGTTGATAACCACCGAGATACCGTAACTGAGCAAAATTCCCACAATGCCTCCCATGAAGCCGATAAAGCCGGATTCAATGAGGAACATGTTGCGGATATTTCCCATATCACAGCCCAGCACCTTCATAACGCCGATTTCCTTTGTCCTCTCATAAATGGACATCATCATGGTGTTGGCAATGCCGATGGCTGCCACGAACAGCGAAACCGCTCCGATGCCGCCGAGAACAGCCTGTATCATGCTGGACTGCTGTTTCGTGCTCTCCATCCAGTCTGCCTGGCTGCTGACCTGGAATCCCATGTCCGCTATCTGCTTTTGAACCTCCGGGACATATTCCATATCGTCCACAAATATCTGTGCCCTGTTATAGGTCAGATAGTTAAGGGGCTTTCCTTTTTTGTTGGTGGGCTGTCCCGGTATCACGGCTCCCTTTTTAAACACCTTGCGCAGCTGGGCTTTCAGTCCGTCGATGTCTGTATACACGTTATAGGAATAGGAATTCCAGTCATCCGGACCGCCTTCCACCATGCCGGTTGCATTCATCATGTACTTTTTCGGCGGTTTCACAGGAGTCTGTCCGTCCTCTGACGAACTGACGGAACCATTTCTGGTCTGGAAATAAGCGTCCACATCAAAAATGACAAAGAGGGGCTTATTCATAAAGTCCACTTCCGGCAGCTCGCCCGTGTCCCAGTATCCCCGGCCTGTCTTGGAATTATAAAAATTCTGCTGGACCGTGTTGCCCACCACCATGCCCATCTCTCCCGGCTCCGGCAGCCTGCCTTCCCCCAGGGGAATCTGCTCCAGAAACGACTGGCTTACGCCCATAAGGGACAGATACTGGGCCTCGTAGGCTCCCTGGCGCATAACCACATTGATTTCCAGGACAGGGGATACCCCGGACACATGGGGCAGGCGGCCAAACTGTTCTATGACATCGTCTGTGATGTAGGTGGGATCCGAGGATTTGCTGCTCCCGCCCCCACCAATCATCACCGCGTTCCCATAGGAGGAACCGGAATACACGTTGATGGTGGTCAGGCTTCCCCAGGAGGAAATCTGTTCCATAAACATCTGGTCCAGTCCGATTCCCAGGGACACCATGACCACAATGGACGCTGTGCCGATGATAACTCCCAGCACAGTCAGAACCGTTCTCAGCTTCCTGCGTCTTAAGTTGTTAATGCTCATGATTACGAGATCAGGAAATCTCATCGTCCACATCCTCTTCCCTTGCTGCCTTGCGTTTCTTCCTGATTCGGATGACAACCGCAGCTGCAATACCGGCGGCTGCCGCCGCACCGGCAATCACCAGGAACTTGTATTTGCCCCAGAAGGATGGGGCTGCCTCCGCCTCCATGCTGCCTGCGTCCATGGCCGCTCCCATATCATCCCAGTTCTGTTCCATCTCCTCCATAACCATGAGGGTCAGTTCCTTTTCCACGGGTTCTGCGGGAACACCGTTTTCATCCTCGTAATCAATGCGGATGCGTACCGTTCCCTCGTCCAGGGTGGGAGCCACACCTGTCAGCATGGTATCCACGTTGCCTGTTTCACCCGGCTTGATGTTTCCCACATAGGCGTCCGTGGTCTTGATGGAGTCCGCCTCAAAGGTCACGGTCACGTTGTAAAGGATGACCTTTCCCGTGTTGTTGATGCCGAACATGACATTGGACTCAGATCCCACGGTTAAGCTGTCCGGCATAACGTCAATGGTGCTGGTGCTTAACCGGGCATACTGCTTTACAGGGATGTCCACTACAATGCTTTCCTCTGCGTTCTTGAATTCAGGGCTGTCGTACTTCTCCTTCACCGTGATGGCGTAGGAGCGCTGGTCCACTCCTGCCCTGGCTGTAAACCTGGCCCTGACCTCGGTGGTCTGTCCGGGAGCCATATTGTCCACCACCAGGGAGGAGGTGCCTGACTCCGTGGTAAACACGGCGCTGTCCGATACCTTCTCCGACTCCAGGTTAAAGAGAATGTTGCTGGCAGCAACCGAGGTGGATGCATTCTTCATGTTAAGAATCAGCTCAAACTCGTCCCCTGCGTAGATTTCCTCCGGAACCGTGTGGTAGCTCTCCACAATCAATCTGGCCCTGGTCCTGTCGTTGGCGTTAAAATCCCCCAGGTCGTCCTCTTTATCCTTGGACGTGATATGTACGTAAAAAGTTCCCTCCTCCGTGTGCAGATCCCCCTCAGAGCTTAAGCGGAAGGTGATGGTGTATTTGATTGGATAATAACCTGTATAGGAATCCTTGCGGATTGCCATGCTGTAGGGAGCGGACACGGTTTCTCCCGGCTGCACGCGCTCAAAGGTGCGGTCATAGTTGCCGTCGTTGATTTCAAAGGGGAACTTGGCATCGTCCTCTGAGAGCTGCATGCTGACCGTCACATCCTGGGCCGTGGTCTCCCTCTTATTGCGGAAGTTCACGGTGTAGTCCATGACATTGGGATAAACACCCCGGGGGGTGGGCTGGTTCTCTCCCACCACAAAGTAATTGCCTTCCTTTTTATCCTCCTCCTCGTCTGCTCCTGATGTGGATGAGGTGGAAATCCATACATTAATATAGTCTGTGTCAGAACCGCCGTCCCATTCAAGCAGTACAGGGATGCTGTAGTATCCCTGAAGGGCATCGCGCCGCACCCTGGCTGACAGGGACACGCTCTTTACATTGCCCTTCTTGATGGTTCCCACGTTCTTGGCCACAAAGGTGGTCTCCATAATTTCAAAGGGATAGTAGTCAACGGAGTAATCCCCGTTTCCCCGCTCCTCTATCTGCTGGAACTCATTGGTTTCCAGGAGACTGATGCGCAGGTTCTCCATATCCTCATCCGTGGCCCTGATACGGAAGGGAATGGACATGGATTTTCCTATGGTCCCTTTGGGTGATTTTGTAGTAAAAACATAATCATTTTCACTGGCATTGGTGTTGTAGCCCAGTTTATAATCGCTGGCCGCTGCGCTGGAAGGATACATCCCGGCCAGCATTGAGGCTGCCAGGAACGCCGTCAGGCCCCTGCACCATTTATTTGCTCTCATTCTCATTGCACTCCTTTTCCTCTGCATTCCCCTCATATAATGCTTCCCTGCCGCCTGTCTCGATTCCCACAATCCTGCCGTCCATGATTCGGATTCTCCGGTCCGCATAGGAGGCCAGATTGTTGTCATGGGTAACCATGACCAGAGTCTGGTCCTGCTCCCTGACAATCTTCTGCATCAGGCGCAGCACCTCCATGGTGGTCTTGGAATCCAGGTTTCCCGTGGGCTCATCGGCAAATATAATCTGAGGATTAACCACCAGGGCCCTGGCTATTCCCACACGCTGCTGCTGTCCGCCGGACATCTGGTTGGGCATATGCCTGGCCTGTCCTCCCACGCCTACCAGGTCCATGTATTTCCTGGCTTCCTTAAGCCTCTGCCTCCTGGAAACACCCCGAAAGGAAAGGGGCAGGGCTACATTCTCCAGAGCATTCATGGTGTTTAACAGGTTGTATGCCTGGAAGATGAATCCCACCTTTTCGCGGCGGAAGCTAACCAGCTGGCGCTCCGTCATCTTCTCTATATGAACTCTGCCAATCTCAATCTCTCCCTTGGTAGGCTTCTCCAACCCGGCCAGCATGTTGAGAAGGGTGGATTTGCCGGAACCGGAGGCTCCTACAATGGCAACGAATTCTCCCTTATATATATCAAAATCCAGCCCGTCCAGGGCCCGGACCTTGATATCGCCTACCCGGTATATCTTATATAAATTCTTTACCCGTATGACCACGGGCCTGTTTTCTTTTGCTGTAGGGACCGACGACACGGCCAGTTGTTCCTCTGCCAAATCCAGCCTCCTTTCCAGGGCGTAAAAGCGCTCCAATCCAGATAACAGCCCGTATGGACAGACTGTACTGATTTTGTTCAGTATAGCACAGAGAACGCGATTTGTTCTTCTGTTTTTCTTTAATCTTCCTTTAATAATTCCTTACACCCTATCCGTTTTCAGTAGCAAATGTAACACGAAAACAGGTAATTGTAAAGCAAATCAGGACAGAGCACAGCAAAAGACCGGGCTTCGCTGATGTTCAGCGGGGCCCGGTCTTGGGGTTTTATTAAATAATGTAATACCACAGCATATTTATGTTTATTTTTCCTCTACTTCCAGCCATCCGGCAAATATTTCAAAGTATTCTGTATCATATCATGCGCTAACATCTTCACATCTTCCTCTGTGCATCTTTTCCCCTTTACCAAAGGATCATTCAAGAATGCCTTCACCACCAAATCCTCATCATACTTCAATGCCGCCTGAAGCGTATATTCATGATTATCCAGATGCGGGAGAATGAGTTCTTTAATACTTTCAGGAATATCTCCGGCTATCATAGGCCGAATTGCATCCCGTTCAAATACTGCATTCGTCTCCACTACTGCATTTCTGGATAGATTCGGTATCTGTCCATATGTATTAGGAATATTCACATTGCTGACCAATCTGCCTAATCCGCATAATGCTTTTATCAAAAGAATTCCTTCCTCTCCGGTTGGTTTTAACTCAACAGCCTCCTCATTATCAGCCAGACGGCGGCTTCTCTCCAATCTTCTCTTTAAGTCTTCTTTTCTCCAATTCACTGTTGTTAATCCAAATTTCCACTTTTTCACTGTATCCGGATCATTCAGATATTCGTTTCCCGGCATGAATTCGGCCAGATGCCGATCACCTGCCGCTGCTATAAGGCCATATCTTTTAAACAGGTCGAATTTTACTCTATGAGCACAGTTAAAAGATGAGTTCATCCAATTTCTGTCTGGATCATGGTATCCGTCCTCGAAATGTTCTGCAATATAAGCATCATAAACAGGAAAAAGATCAATGCCTTTATAGGAAGCGCTGGAAAACCAGGTAAAATGATTGATTCCCAGCACATTAACACAAATATCATGCCAGTCAATATTCTTCTCATCACAACATGCTTCACAAATTCCTTTCAGTACTTTCTGTGTGCCAAAGACCTCATGACAGCATCCGAATGCCTTTATCTCAGGAAATACGTGATATAATGTTTTTACACAAAGAGACATAGGATTTGTATAATTGATAACCCATGCTTCTGGTGAGTAGGCCTTAATGGCCTCTGCTATTTCAGCAAACATTGGAATTGTACGCAGACCACGTATAATTCCTCCAGGACCAGCCGTATCTCCTACAGATTGATAAATCCCCAGACGTTCCGGAAGATGAACGTCTGACTCCATTTCATCAAATGTTCCCGGAAGAATGGATATCACCACAAAATCACAATCCGTCAATGCATCCTCAAGACTGGTACTGGTTCTGTAGTTCCATTTACCCAGTGTATCTTCCCTTTTGGAAATCAAATTTCCAATTATCTCATTATTTTTGGCTGCTTTAAAATCGATATCGTAAAGGTTTATAGTGCCTGACAGTTGTTCCTCCAAAGCCAAATCTGTCATGAATGTCCATGCCCAGCCTCTGGAACCGCCGCCAATATAAGCAATTTTAATGTCTGATACTTTGTCCTTTGCATACCTCATTCTCGATTTCCTCCATCTATCTATTTTTATTCTCATTTTCCGCTTTCATAAGGGGAAATATAGATTCTAAAGTACAAGTTTTATTCCGGTTATGTTCACAAACAGGAATTATATGAATGGCCGTCTGTCCAGCACCAGCTTTAATGGCTTGTTTGTAACAAGCTCCCCTGGAAGAGCATTTTGGAGCTCGGCTAGTGCACAGATACATCCAAATAATGAATGCATATCATTAAATCCATCATCCGTTTCATAGTCCAGATGTTCCAAATAATCAATATAGGTGAGCGCAAAGTCATGAAGTGCTGTTTTAGCTTCATCAAACCGATGACCACTGTGACGCAGTCCTCGGTTTAAACAATAAACCCAATCTATTTCTGCAAAAGAAACCTTTTTTCCCAACGTCTCCCAATCATTTTTTTTATAAATGGCCAGGCAGGTATCCACAATCTTATCCGGATATGGTAAGGGCCTATGGGCATATTCATGATTGAACAGATAGTGAAACGACGCCGCAAGATGCGGAAAAACAGACGGTTTTGCTCTTACTCCAGCAAATGAATCTGCTTTTAGAACTGGTTTGACCTGTCCTTTTCTCCAAAATCCTGTTTCCGGGTCAGCTTCGATGCTAAGCCATCTGAAGTACCGGTCCTCCCACTGCATGTCCGCTTCTTCCATAAGCACCATAGCTGCATAGATGCCTGCTCCTTGATGGGAAGCCAGCCATGGATCTTCTGACCAGCAAAGTCCATCTAGAAATTGTTCCAAATTATGCTGCTGCAAATACGGCTGCATATCAAACAATGGATGAACAGCCTTTTCTTCAAATAATTCCAATGCTGCTACACAGTGTGCTGTAGTATGGTAAGGATGATGCGTAGCTTCCTCAAACAAACCACTTATTGGATTTTGGAATCCTTGCAGATTTATAATCCAATTCTCGCGTTCTGCTGACGTTGCTGGAAACTCTCCAATCATGTACCGTATATTTGCTGCATCTGCACACCCATATGGATTAATTACCAGTTCTCTATCATTCGTAGCGTTTTGCCATATCCATCTTGAATAACCGCTTCCTCCATCTACACAGTGACTTTGGATTACCTTTCGTGCACCTTCAATGATTCCTTCAATATTTTTCATTCTACATTACCCCTTAATTCCTGATGTGGCAATGCCCTCTACCAAATATTTCTGCAGTGTGATGAAAATAATGACTGCCGGCAGCAGGGATAGTGTTGCCATAGCAAACATTGCACCATAGTCCGATGTAGAGCTTGGATCGCAGAATAATTTCAAAGCGTAGCTAATTGGGTACATGGTTGTCTTGTTGATATAGAGCAATGGACTCATAAAATCATCCCATCTCCAAATAAAGGAAAAAATTCCCGATGTAATAAGGGCAGGAATAATTAAAGGAAGAATTATCTGACGGAAAACACCGTAATATGAGCAGCCATCTATTTTCGCCGCCTCATCTAATTCTCTTGGTATTCCCTCGATAAACTGCATAATCAGGAAGATAAAGAAACCTTGTCCAAAAAAGTAAGGCGCAATTAATGGTAAATATGTACCTACCCATCCTAGCTTTTTAAACCAAATAAACTGCGGTATCATCATAACCTGAAAAGGCAGCATCATTGAAACCATCATGCATGTAAACAGCAGCTTCTTCCCTTTGAATCTGCATCTGGCAAATCCATACCCTACAATTGCAGATGAGGCAACTGCTCCCACGGTTGAAAGCACGGAAATGATGGCGGAATTAGCGAAAAAACGGCCAAAGGTGCTACCGGCAAATCCCTTCCACCCATTCACATAATTGACCAGAGTCGCCTTCTCAGGCAACAGTTCTTTTGCTGTAGCAAATATAGTATTGGTTTCTTTAAATGAGCTCATAAGCATCCATATTAGTGGATACACCATTATCAGACCGCCAATGCAGACCAGAATGTGATAAATTGTAATCCCTATTGTTCTTTTATTTTTCATACCCATATATCATTCTCCTTCGCTGAATACCCACTTCTTTTTTGTCTTGAATAAGATTACTGTAACCGTACCTACAATAAACAGCATGACCCAGGCCATAGCGGCTCCGTATCCCATCCTATAAAACTCAAAGGACTGTTGATACATATAAACGGTATAGAACAAAGTGGAATTCATGGGCTTTCCCTGGGTAATGATATAGCACTGGGAAAAAGCAAGAAAACCGCTAATCATCTGCATGATAAGATTGAAAAATATGGTAGGAGTCAGCATGGGCAGCGTTATCTTCCAGAATATATATGGCCTGGATGCTCCATCCACCCGCGCACTTTCATACAAAGAATTTGGTATCTGTTTTAGTGCAGACAAAAAGATAAGCATAGAGGAACCAAACTGCCAGACTGCCAACAAAATCAAGGTCCATATTGCAGTTTTAGTATTGCCCAGCCATGCGAATTGAGTATCAATGCCAACGGCAGCCAACAGAGCATTAATCACACCATCCGTAGCAAAAATACGTTTCCATAGGATAGATACTGCCACAGAACCGCCGATGATAGACGGCAGATAATAAACCGCCCTATAAATAGGGGTCATCCTGGTATTTCTAACCAGGATGACAGCCACTGCTAAGGCAAATACCAGCCTCATAGGGACAGATATAAATGTATAAAAAATAGTAACAAATAATGATTTAATGTACGTTTTATCTGTTGTAAACATTTCAATATAATTGGCAAGTCCAATAAATTTGGGCTGGGATAGAATATTATAGTCAGTCAAAGAATAATAAAGAGACATGCATATGGGAACCAGCGTAAAACACAAGAATCCGACCGCAAAAGGCAATGTGCAGATACTCCCTGCCACACTTTCCTTATTAAACCACTGCCTCAGTGTCAATTTGTTTTCCTTCATTTCTCTGTCCCCTCTCTTAATCTGCTTTTCATATTATTGTCCAGAATACCCTTTTAGAAGGATTGCATTTCCCTTTTCGTAGAACTCTGCTGCTGCTTCATCAGCAGTCTTGCTGCCATAGCAGACCTCCTCTGTCAAACTATCAATCAGGTTTGTAATTTCTCCCGAGCCCACCGGGTCTGCAGGGTCAAGAGCGGAACAGTTCTCTGATACTTTTGTTACAAATTCAATCACCAACTGTTCATCCTGTCCCAACTTTGGTGTAATAGCCTCTGCTATAACAGAGGACGCCGGAACACCTCTCTCACCTAACAATACATCGTTACATTCCTTGGAATTAGTCAGATAATTAATTACCTTTACTGCTTCTTCCGGATTTTTGCTATTACTGGATACGGAAAAGAACTGGCTTGGTTTTGTATAATCTGCCTGTTTTATATTGTTGGCTGGCCAAGTACACACTGCATACTCATATTCTTCCGGTTTGGAATTCATAGCTGCGGCATACTGGTTTGACCATACGATAGTAGACCATGACTTACCGCTGTGAATCGCATCCTCTTCAATGGAAGTTGTTGATATTTCCACAAATGCCGCCGGGTCCGTGTGCCATCCCTCTTTGATTGCATTTTCATAAAGTCGGAAGAAGTCAGCGAAGGTGCTTTCCTGTCCCCCCAATCCTCCTTGGTTATTGTAGAGTTTTTCGCCCCTGTCTCTCATATAATACTGTAAATATTTTGTACCTGCACCATATGCAATATTAGTAGGGGTACCCGTTTTTTCATATATCAGTTTTGAATACTCAATATAATGATCCAGCGTGATTTCATCGCCAATCTCAATCCCGGCATTGTCTGTTATAGTTTTATTGTAAATCATCATTGGAGCATTCAATCCATTACAAATTCCATACAGCTTTCCACCAATTTTTCCTGAATCCACCGTTGAATCTGCTAAGTTTGACAGGTCCAGCAAACCATTCTCCACATAGGGAGTTAAGTCCAAAAGCAGGCCGTTAGATACATATTGGTCAATGTAACGATAGTCCATCTGTATGATATCAGGCAAATCGTTACCTGCTGACTGAGCTGCCAATCGATCCCAGTAAGAACTGAATTCATTAATTTCCTCCTGAAAGCTTATTCCTGGGTTATCTTCTGAATACATTTTAAGAACCTTATCCGTCTTTTCATTCCTTACCTGGTTTCCCCACCAGGAAAACCGTAATACCATGTCTCCTGAGGCATCAGCTGCATTCTCTGTAACCGCCGGTGTATCCGCTGCAGAAGTGTTTCCCCCATTGCTTTCTGAACTGCCGCATCCAAATAAACTTCCTGCACTTAACACGATAGCCATTCCAATTGCAAGATTTCTCTTTAACATAATAACCCTCCTTAAATAGTCGCGTGCTTTATTTCGTAGGTTTATTATAGCAAGATTTATATTTAGATAAAATACAAAAAAACGGTTTAAATGTTCACAAAACCGTTTTTATATGCGATAGCTTATTGAATTATCACCAAATATTGTTATAATTTAAGTACGATTTCAAGGGAGGTTTCTTTATATGTATAAAAAGCTGCACAACTGGTTGATAGACACATCATTAAAAACAAAACTGCTCCTTTTTAATTGTCTCATTACCCTTTTTATCGGCATTTCGTCGTTTCTTGCGGTAAATATTTTTATGAAATATAACGAAGAACTGCTATACAATACTACCGCCAGCGTACTGACATTTTTCTCCAGTGAAATAGGTAATTCCTTTGATTCCATGACAACATCTTCTTCCGTACTGATTGCCGACAATACAATTCAGGGTAGCCTATATGACCTCAAATACTCCCCCTCCTCGCTCAAAACAGCGGTATCTTACCGTTCTTTATACAATTCCATACTGAGTTATTCATATACAATTCCCCATGTTGAAAGCATCTGCCTGTATACCCCCACATCAACTATATGGAGCAATAACCATCAGTCCTCCCTTTCTGTTTCTCAGCTGGAATACATAAAGGAATATACGGATGAACAAAAAGGCAGTCCTTGCTTTCTGGTTTTAGATAAGTACAATAATCAACTGGTTCTAGCCCGCCAAATTCGGCGTATAGCTGGTACCAATTTAGAGCCTTTGGGAACGCTGGTTATATTTATTAATACAGAGTCGCTCATCAAAGCCTCAACTACCCATAATACCTTTGATGACTGCTCCTACATACTAAGTGCAGACGCAAAGACTGTGTACCGTTCAGATGCACCTACTCCAGAAAACACATTTGATATTCTGAATGATAGTTATAAAGTCATTCCATTCAAAGGACATTTCTATTTTGTTTTAAAAAGCATGATTCCGGGATATGGATGGGAATTTGAATGTTGGATGAATTATGATAAAACTCATGGTTCTATTTTAATGGGACATATGCTTTTTCTTCTTGCTCTGGCCTGCTGTATCATCCTCAGTCTGCTTGCATCCGGAGTCTTATCGCAGAATATATCAAAACATATTTTCGCATTAGTGAAAAAAATGAAGACTTTTGACAGTGAATCCGATGTTATTCCTCAGACAAATTATGACTATTCGACGCGAAAGGATGAAATTGGGATTGTACACAGAAATTTTGATGCCATGGCCAGAGAACAGCAACGCCTTATTCGAGATAACTATCAGGCTGAAATGTTAATGAAAAATGCCCAATTAAAAGCTCTGGAACAACAAATCAACCCCCACTTTCTCTATAATACATTGGAATCCATCAACTGGCTGGCTAAATCCAAGCATGAAACCGAAATATCAAAGATTGTGGAGTCACTGGGCAACCTGCTTCATGCTACGCTGGACAGCCGTTCCCGTATGATTCCCCTTGAGCATGAGTTGGAACTTATACATAATTACATAACAATCCAGGAGTTCCGTTTCGGAGATCGGCTTAAGTTCCACTTGTCCATTGAGCAGGAGCTCTCCCATATTCCTATTCCCAAACTAAGCATTCAGCCTCTTGTAGAAAATGCCATTAAATACGCGTTGGAGGAGATTGCCGACGAGTGTAATATTTATATTACAATACTGCATACCGAACAATTAATCTATATATATGTGAAAAACGATGGTTCCCAGTTCGAGCTGGGACTTTTAGAAAAATTAAGAGCAAATCCAAAAAACTCCCGCGGATTCGGCATTGGATTAATTAATATCGATACTAGAATCAAATTGACATACGGAGAAAACTATGGACTGGATGTATATAACGAAAACAACAAGGCAGTGGCTCGGATTTCTATTCCTTTTATTCAGGATGAAATGAATTAATATGAATGAAGTTTCATAGCCTTGAGCCTCTAGGCAGCCAAGTTTCATCATAAAAGCCAGCGTTCTTATAAAGGATAACAGCACATATAAATATGCGGGAGCAAAATAAGTTCGCCACTCCTCCTCCCGTGCTCTACAGTGTATTGTTATCCAAAAAATATTATAAGTCAAGTAGAGGAGACACACAACAAGCTTTTTCGTCCCTTGTTTGTGCCTTGAGCGAAACGGAAGGAATAGGTTAAAATATGTTAAAATTAGTAATTGCAGATGATGAAAAAATCATTCGGGAAACCATACGTAATTTTATTGACTGGCAAAGTATCGGAATTGAGGTTGTAGGTGTATGCTCTAATGGTGTGGAAGCCTACGAAACCATTCTTGACTATTACCCTGATATTGTCCTGACTGATATAAAGATGCCAGGATTCTCAGGTCTTGAATTGGTAAAAAAGATTAAAGAAATTGACAATAATATACAATTTATTATTCTATCAGGCTACGATAGTTTTGAATATGCTAAAGAAGCTATGCAGTTTGGCATACATCATTATCTTCTTAAGCCCTGCAACGAACACCAAATTATTGATGCCATCAATGCAGTCAAAGAAGATTGCTACAAGCAGCGTTCTTTTCTAGCTATGCAAAAACAACAAAAAGACAATGAGAAAAATCTGGCCCAAAATGTTATGAAAAATCTGATTTTCGAGTGCATTTCATCTGAAAGCAGTATGCTTTCTCTAACAAAAAACTATGAGCAGCTACTTGATTTCAGTTATACAGAGTATAAACTCTATTATATTTTTTATCTGGAAAAAAAACATCTTGGAGACTGTCTGGAACAGCTTTCAGCCTATTTTAAAAGCAACTTTCCCAGCCTTCCTGTCCACATGATATATGTTAAAAACACTTTAATTTTTTTCTTTGAGGACTGTGCACCGACCTATACTGATCTGAATGAATATATACATGGCTTCAGTTTTAAGGAGCAATCAGTTTCGATTGAATTCAAATCCTATTCTTTTCTGAATCTGGGTGCGCTTTTGAATTCGCTCATGCCTAAATTGAAACGATACGAACAAATCAGCCTTATTGAACATTTCCATTCCATTCAGTTTGTAAACCATACTGCTTTATTTGAGAAAACTGAGTACTTCATATCCCGCATATTTCAGGATAATCCCGATGAAACCGCTGCGCAGGATTTATATGATCTCTTTTCCTCAATACAGGATATTGCATTTTTAAAAGCATTAATAACAGATATATTCTTTCGCCTGCTGACCACATCACACCAGACTTTTGTCAGCAGTGAACAGATAAATTCCTATATAGAGAACGTGAATCATTATAAAAACCCTCAGGAACTAATACACTACTTTTCTGGGCAGTTAGATGGAATCATGCAGTCAGGGAAAAAAGGTGCTTCCTCCTCTCGTGATTTTATCTTTAAGGTGATTTCTTTAGTGGATGAATATCTCTCCAATCCTAACCTTTCATTAAAATGGATTGCCGAAAACCACCTTTATATGAATGTGGATTACCTAAGCAAACAATTTGTAAAGCAGACAGGTGTGAAGTTCTCCTCCTACCTGGCTTCCAAACGCATGGAAAAAGCAAAAGAGCTGCTTTTAAACGGAAATAATGAAAAAATAAGTGAAATAGCAGAGCAAGTGGGATGCGGAGACAACCCACAATATTTCAGCCAATTATTTAAAAAATATGCAGGTATGACGCCCAGTGCATATTTGAAGCATCATGCATTATAAGAAACCTAAATTAGTGACTTAAAAACCTGGTTTCATTTGTATATATAAGTATTTTTAAAGCCTATAATTTCATCAGCCTGTAATTTTTTTTTAAAGCCCGTAATTTTTACTTGACTTATAACGCATTCTATGTAAGAATATGACGAGGCACAAATCAGTGCCATATCTGGCTGGTCCGGCTATCGCACTGGTAGAGTGTGAACTATTTCCCAAATTCAATATTTTACAATATAATGCGCAAAGGAGACTCCCATGAGACATTTATTGAATCCCTTAGACTTCTCTGTGGAAGAAATTGATGACCTTCTGGCCCTTGCAAGGGACATTGAACAGAATCTTCCAGGATACGCCCATGTATGTGACGGCAAGAAACTGGCCACCCTTTTCTATGAGCCAAGTACACGGACACGTTTAAGCTTTGAGGCTGCCATGCTGAACCTGGGCGGCAATGTATTAGGTTTTTCATCCGCCAATTCCAGTTCTGCCGCAAAAGGCGAAAGCGTGGCCGATACCATCCGCATGATTTCCTGTTATGCTGACATCTGCGCCATGAGGCATCCAAAGGAAGGCGCTGCATTTGTAGCTGCCCAGAAGGCCCAGATTCCAGTTATCAACGCAGGGGACGGAGGCCATCAGCATCCCACCCAGACCTTGACCGACCTTATGACCATCCGTTCCATGAAGGGACGTCTGGACAACCTGACCGTGGGCTTCTGCGGAGACCTGAAATTCGGCCGTACCGTACATTCCTTAATCAATGCCATGGTCCGCTACCCCAATGTCAAATTCATACTGATATCCCCGCCTGAGCTGCGCATCCCGGACAACATCCGCGACGACGTGCTCATTGCAAATAACGTTCCCTTTGAGGAGGTGGGCAACCTGGACGACGCTCTGGGCCAGTTAGACATACTCTACATGACACGTGTGCAGAAGGAACGCTTCTTCAACGAGGAAGATTACATCCGTTTGAAAGACTGCTATATTTTGGATAAAAAGAAAATGAAACTTGCCAAGGAAGACATGTATGTGCTCCATCCGCTTCCCAGGGTAAATGAAATCTCCGTGGAAGTGGATGACGACCCAAGGGCTGCCTACTTCAAGCAGGCACAGTACGGTGTATATGTGCGTATGGCATTGATCATGAGATTACTGGAGGTGCAGAAACCATGTTAAATATCAGCGGATTACAAGAAGGCATTGTCCTGGACCACATTGAGGCGGGAAAAAGCCTGGACATCTACTATCACCTGGGTCTGGACAAGCTGGAATGCCAGGTAGCCATCATCAAAAACGCCCGCAGCAATAAGATGGGACGCAAGGACATCATTAAAATCGAAGGTGGCCTGGATACGGTTGACTTAAAGGTATTGGGCTACATTGACCACAACATCACAGTGAACATTATCCGCGGCGACAGGATTGCTGAGAAGCGCGCCTTAAAGCTTCCCAAGAAAATCACCAATGTGATTCAGTGCAAGAACCCCCGCTGCATCACATCCATTGAGCAGGAGCTTCCTCATATCTTCTACCTGGCAGATGAAAAGGCAGAGGTTTACCGCTGCCAGTACTGCGAAGAGAAGTACAGCGAATTTAAATAGGATGATTATGGGACGCTGCCCGTAAATACATGAAAAGGCAGCCCGGTATCAAAATCCCGGTTCTATACTGAATGTTGGGGTGTGCTGAAAAGCACACTTCCAACATTCTTTTCGTTGTAATAAAATACATCTATAAGAAGCCTCCTAAACGCATTATCCCGACCAAAGTTTAATGTTACGGAGGTGACCCCTTATAGATGTACCCTAATTATACCAAGGCTTTCCTTAACTTGGAAGGTGTTTTTATTAAAAAAGTGGTTCAGGCAGACTCTTTCATTAAAATTTTCATCCAGTCCCAACCGGTAGAACAGACTTGTCCCTGCTGTGGGGCTAAAACTAAACGGATTCATGATTACCGTTTACAAGAAGTCCAGGACATTCCCTTACTGGGAAAACAAGTAATCCTGCTCCTTCGCAAACGCCGCTACCTCTGCCCATACTGCCGCAAACGGTTCACGGAACCCTATTCGTTCCTCCCCAGCTACCACCGCAGGACCCGCAGACTGGCATTTTACATTGTCTCCCTGCTCCGGCAGACCTTTTCCTTAAAACAGATCGCAGAGCTTACCGGTGTTTCCGTCCAGACGGTCTGCCGCCTTCTGGACACGATTTGCTATCCTCCGCCTGACCAGCTTCCACAAGCGCTTTCCATTGACGAATTCAAAGGCAATGCTTCTACCGGTAAATATCAGTGCTTTCTGGTTGATCCGAAAAAGCGCCGGATCCTCGACATTCTCCCGGATCGGACACAGAGCCATCTGGCTGATTATTGGCGGAACATTCCCAGGAAAGAACGCCTGAAGGTAAAGTTCTTCGTCTGCGATATGTGGCGCCCCTACACCGAACTTGCACAGACCTTCTTTCCAAACGCTACAATCATCGTGGATAAATATCATTTCATCCGGCAGGTGACATGGGCGATTGAAAATGTACGCAAACGGCTGCAGCGCTCCATGCCGGTTTCTCTGCGTAAGTATTATAAACGCAGCCGGAAACTCATTCTGACCCGCTATAAAAAGCTGAAGGATGAGAACAAACAGGCCTGTGATTTAATGCTTCACTATAGCGAGGATCTGCGTCTGGCACACCGCATGAAAGAGTGGTTTTATGATATCTGCCAGATGGAAGCGTATCGTCAGCAGCAGAGGGAATTTGATGACTGGATTGCGAATGCACAGAGCTGTGGGATTAAGGAATTTGAGGCCTGTGCTAAGACCTACAGGGCCTGGCGAAAAGAAATCCTGAATGCCTTTAAATACGGATTGACAAATGGTCCCACAGAAGGATTTAACAACAAGATAAAGGTGTTAAAACGGAGCAGCTACGGAATCCGGAATTTCAAACGGTTCCGAACCCGGATACTTCACTGTACATCATAGGATAAAAAGGTCGGTAATGCGGAGGCTTATTTGGCATGCCCAAAATCAGTAAAACCTGGAACTAAACATAAAAAGGGCCCTTTTCATAGAATTGGGGCGGGATTTTAACAAATCCCACCCCAACTATTGACAAAGAGCCAAAATCCCAAAGGATTGATACCGGGCTGCTCTTATTTTATTATCCATATCCAATCTGGACGCATATGCCGTATCCTTCCATACCGCGCCCTACAGATACATTTCCCTGTCTGTTTCCTTTTTTCCTCCCGGGCCTATGTAGACAGATTCATCAAAGGCCAGAATTAACAGGAATATGGGGGTAAGGAAAGTAAGCCCCAGCGCATACCCTACCCCATGTCCAAAGGAATAGGACATCTTAACGGATATCAGAATATGCATAACCGAAACGCCGAAATAAGCCAGTTGGGCCGCCATGGCGCCGGGACCGGACACAAACCGCAAGGACGCAGCAATCAATGCCATGATGAGCCACAGGACAAACATCCTGTTATTCCAGAAAAGCTTATACTCTATATAGGTGCCGTAAAACGGTATCAGGGCTTTCCATCCTGCTTCCCCTGCCTTTCTGAATATCATCCAGTAAGCCAGGATGTAGAGGACAAGCACCACCGCAATTACAAACATAAAAATCAGCGACATCCCCATGAGCAGTATACTCAGTTCTTTCAAAAAAGCACCCGCCTTTCCAACTATATTCCCTACTTATCGGCAGGCACGATTTCCAGCCAGTAGCCGTCCGGGTCCTTGATAAAATAAATGCCCATGCCCGGATTCTCGTAGCAGATGCAGCCCATCTCCTCATGGTGCTTGTGGGTGCCGTCAAAATCATCCACATGGAAGGCCAGGTGGAATTCGCACTCTCCCAGGTCATATGCTTCCTTCCTGTCCCGCAGCCAGGTTAACTCCAGGGTAAAATCCGTCACTCCGTCTCCCAGGTACACCAGCTTAAAGGAGCCGTCCGAAGCGTTCTTCTCCCTCACTGGTTCCAGATTCAGGGCCTCTTTATAAAAAGCAAGGCTCTTCTCCAAATCCAGCACATTAAAATTGAAATGGTTAAATGTAATCATAGGTCTCTCCCTTCTCTCTTTTTAAAACCGGCCTGCACCGCAGGATGCAGACCGGCAATTGTTTCACATGTTTAATTGTTTCACATGTTTCATTGTTTCACACGTTTGCTTCGCATGTTTAGTTCTTGGGAACCATCATTTCCATGCCGCCCATGTAAGGACGCAGCACTTCCGGTATCTTCACACTGCCGTCTGCCTGAAGATTGTTTTCCAGGAAGGCGATCAGCATACGGGGAGGAGCCACCACGGTATTGTTCAGGGTGTGGGCCAGATACTTGCCTCCGTCCTCTCCCTGCACGCGGATTCTCAGACGGCGTGCCTGGGCATCTCCCAGATTGGAGCAGCTTCCCACCTCAAAATACTTCTTCTGCCTTGGGGACCATGCCTCCACGTCCACAGACTTCACCTTAAGGTCAGCCAGATCACCGGAGCAGCACTCCAGCGTGCGGACAGGAACATCTAAGGAGCGGAACAGATCCACGGTGTTCTGCCACAGCTTCTCATACCACATAGGGCTTTCCTCTGGCCTGCAGACTACAATCATCTCCTGCTTCTCAAACTGATGAATACGGTAAACGCCTCTCTCCTCGATTCCGTGGGCGCCTTTCTCCTTGCGGAAGCAAGGGGAATAGCTGGTCAGGGTCAGGGGAAGCTGCTGCTCCGGCGTGATGGTGTCGATAAATTTACCAATCATGGAGTGCTCGCTGGTACCAATCAGGTACAGGTCCTCTCCTTCAATCTTATACATCATGGCATCCATCTCAGCAAAGCTCATGACGCCTGTAACCACATTGCTGCGGATCATAAAGGGAGGTACACAGTAGGTAAATCCGCGGTTAATCATGAAATCCCTTGCATAGGAAATCACTGCGGAATGAAGCCTGGCAATATCGCCCATCAGGTAATAGAAGCCGTTTCCTGCCACTCTTCTGGCTGCGTCAAGGTCGATACCGTTAAACCGCTCCATGATGTCTGTGTGGTAAGGAATCTCAAAATCCGGTACCACGGGATCGCCAAAACGCTCCACTTCCACATTTTCACTGTCATCCTTGCCGATGGGCACGGTTGGGTCAATGATGTTGGGAATGGTCATCATGATTTTGGTAATCTTCTCAGAAAGCTGTCCTTCCTTTTCCTCCAGCTCTGCCAGACGTGCGGAATTGGCGCTGACCTCCTGCTTCACGGCCTCTGCCTCATCCTTTTTTCCCTGGCCCATCAGCATGCCAATCTGCTTGGACAACTTGTTGCGGCTGGCCCTTAAATCATCGGCTTCCTTCTGTGTCGCCCTTGCCTCTGTGTCCAGTGAAATCACTTCGTCCACCAGCGGCAGCTTGCTGTCCTGGAATTTATTCTTAATGTTCTGCTTTACAATGTCCGGGTTCTCTCTTACGAATCTTAAATCTAACATGGTATTCCTCCTGGATTTCCTTGATATAATACCTTCCAATTCTGGACAGGTATTCCTGTACTGTTAAAGAGTATATAACATTTTACCAGGAAATAAAAGCCCTTTTTCTGTTTTTCCTGCTGCTGTATTCCTACTGCTGCTTTCCTACTTCTGCTTTCCTACTTCTGCTTTCCTTCCGTCTCTATGCTGTACCGGCATACGCCGTCCACATAAGTGGCTTCCACCGGAATGCGGGCCAGCTCCTCAGGAGAGGTCTCAAAGGGATTGGCTCCCAGTATCACAAAATCTGCCAGCATCCCCGGAGCAATCCTCCCCTTCACATTTTCCTCAAAGGATGCATAGGCTCCCTCCGCGGTAAAGGAATCCAGGGCCTGTTTTATGTCCAGGGCCTGTTCCGGAAGGTAGGGGCCCACGTGATCCTTCACCGTTGTCCTGGTGACTGCGCACTGTATTCCCTTCATCACATCCGGCAGCTCCACCGGGCAGTCGGAGCCGTTGGAAGCATGGGTAGTCTCATAAAGGGTCCTGAAGTGATAGCTGGATGCCGCCCTCTCCTTTCCGATCCGTTCCTCCACGATATGGATGTCATAATCCAGGAAAATGGACTGGAAATATGCGTGGAGGGACAGTTTTGCAAACTTATCAAGCTGATCCGGCCTTGTAATCTGGCAGTGGACAATGCCGTGCCTGTGGTCCTTTCCGGGATGCCGTGCAAGGGCCTTTTCGTAGGCTGCCAGGATATCATCCAGAATTCCGTCCCCTATGGCATGGATGGCCACCTGCATTCCCTGGGAATCTGCATATTCCACCATGTCTTCAAACTGCTGCCTGGTGAAAATGGGGATTCCCCTGGTGGATCCATCGTCTGTATATGGCTGGCTGAGATAGGCGCTCCTGGCTCCCAGGGAACCGTCTCCCAGCATTTTAAGCGGGCCAATCTTAAACCAATGGTTTCCCCAGCCCGTGTTATACCCTTTTTCCACAAAGGCCTTCAGCCCGTCCAGGGTAGTAAACTGGGACTGTTCATAGACCCTGACCGTCATCCTTCCCTCTGCATCCAGTTCCCTGTATGCCTCCAGCACCCGCTCATAGGGAACATTGTTAAAAGCCAGCAAATCATCTGTCTGGGAGGAGGTGACTCCATAACGGTTGAGGGCTTTGGACGCTGCCAGTATCATCTCCTTTATGTCCTCTTTGGCGGGCTCAGGCAGGCATCCGTATATCAGGTCCATTGCATTTTCCCGGAATATCCCGTTAGGCTCGCCGCTTTCATCCACCTCATAGAGCCCGCCTTCCACCTGGGGCGTGTTTCCTGTGATGCCGGCCAGCCGGAGAGCCATGGTATTTACCACACAGGCATGGCCGCAGGTTCTGGTAAGGCAGATGGGATGCTCCGTGGATATCATATCCAGGTCACGGCGGTTGGGAAACCGCCTTTCATCCTCAAAGTAATCGTGGTTCCATCCTCTTCCCCTTACCCAGGTGCCGGGCTTTGGGGACTGCTCCCGGATAAATTCCTTCATATATTCCTTCATCCCTGACAGGGACTGGGTGTGCTGTGACAAATCCGCTGCGCCAAGGGCATTTCCATAGTTCAAAAGGTGCATGTGGGAATCATTAAAGCCCGCGCACACAAATCTTCCCTTTAAGTCCGTTACCTCATCTCCCGGTTCCTTCATGGCCAGGGCGTCTTCGTCGCTGCCTGTGCATATAAATCTTCCATCCTCCACCACAAAGGCCCGGCACAGGGGAAGCTCCCCAGTGTATACGGCTCCATTCCGGTATATTGTCCTCATGTCGTCCCTCCCCTTATTCTGCCTTCTCCAGCTTCTTTTTATCCTCATAAAACAGCGGCATATCCTTATCCTCCAGTGTTCCGATGTTCATATAGCGGGCCTTGTAATCCTTCAGAAGCCTGAAATATGTGCCTGACAGTATAAGAACCACGAACACATTGATGAAAGTTGGGATACCGCTGGTGATGTCCACCAGGGTCCATATGCTCAAATCACCCACATGAATCAGGTAAAGGGTGAGCAAAAAGGGAGGTAGGGCATAAAAATACTTGAACATGCGCAGCAGCCATTTCTTCACCGTGGGATGGTTCATAGCCAGATGGCGCAGGGTTGCCTCATAGTACACATACCATCCGCCGGAAGTGGTCACGGAGAAGATCACCATGGTGGCTGTCATGAACACAGTTCCGAAAAATCCCAGATTGTTCTGGAACACGTTAAGGGCAAGGGTTGCATTGGTTGCCCCGGAGGTCCATTCACCGGTAATCAGCACGCTGAGCGCCGTAATGGTACACACAATGAAGGTGTCCACAAATACCTCAAAGGATCCCCAGAGCCCCTGCTCCACGGGATGACGTGTCTTGCTGGAGGCGTGGACCATAGGGCTTGTACCCCAGCCGGCCTCATTGGAATAAACACTTCTCTGCATGCCGGTGGCAATGGCCTTGGACACCGTGACTCCGGCGAACCCGCCCATGGCAGCTGTCCCAGTAAAGGCCTGGGTAAAGATAGAGACAATGGTGGGAATCAGGTTGCCGATGTTCAGCACAATGATTACCAGGCCGAATATCAGGTACCCCAGACTCATAACCGGCACCAGCTTCACAAATATCTTGCTTAAATTCTTAACCCCTCTCCAGATCAGGGCATAGATAAACACCACTAACAGCAGGGACGCCAGCTCCTGGGGAATTCCAAAGGACTGGGCCAGCACTTCCGATGTGGTAAAGTTGGAGGCGCTGATAAAAAAGGTGGAAAAGATGCCGAGGCCGAACACAAAAGCCAGCGGAAGCCATTTCTTACCCCAATGGCGCTCCTCCCCAAGTCCGTACTCCATGTAATAGGTGGGTCCTCCGTATGGATTTCCCTCCTCGTCCGTGCGGCGGTAATACACGGCCAGAGTAACCTCCACCTGCTTAATTAACATGCCCATGAAGGCTGTCAGCCACATCCAGAGCACGGCTCCAGGCCCGCCTGTGGTAACAGCTGTGGCCACGCCGGCAATATTGCCAAAGCCCACAGAACCGCCTACGGCTGTTGCGATGGCTTCATAAGGGCTTAAAAGACCCTTGTCGTTTTCATCGGTGACATGGTCCTTTCTCAGGATACATCCAAGGGTCCGTTTAAATATGTACCCCAGATGGCATACCTGAAAAAAACCGGATCGGACCGTCACGTAGATACCCGTAATGATAATAAGCGCAATCAGAGGCGGCCCCCATATGATTTCACCGTTTAGCCAGTTTAAAAATTCTGTCATTCTTTACTTCCCCCTATTGGTTCTGGATTGCGATATCATGGCTGTCCGGCACAATATACAAAAAGCAATGACCCCAGGCCATTGCTTTCCATAATCACATATCTGCTTAAGAAAATCCAGCCAATAGCGCCACCACTTTAAAAAGTGAGAGTACGCAGCCTGTTAGACTGCATCCCAACACATTCCGCCGGCAGACAGAATCCGTTTCGGCAGTAATCCCTTTCCCTGTGTGCTCCGGCCCGCCGGCCTCCGGGACAAAATCCCCTCTGTCCGCCACCCTGGGGATGGCATCCATTATCACACAGATACTAATGCTTACTGCGCCTCTATCGCATCCTATATTTTAATATTGCCTTAACATCATACTATTTAAGGCTGAAACTGTCAACGTTTTTCGACATTTCCTGACCGGCCCTGACTGGCTGCGCTTTCTGCGGTTGTCCCGCCTCATGCCAGCTGTCCTGCATCCTGCCAGCTTGTCCCGCCTCACGCCTGCTGTCCTGCCTCACACCTGCTGTCCACCGCGCGGACCAGCTTTCCTGCCTCATGCCTTCTGTCCACTGCGCGGACCAGCACATCCATCAGCTCCTCAAAGCACACGCCATTGGCAATGGGGATGTCAAGCTCCTCCGACCTGGCGATGCAGGCTTTTACAAATGAGGCAGCCAGACGCACAGCGCTGTCCAGACTCCATCCCCTTACGGCAGCCGCCGACACTACGGAGGAGAATACATCCCCTGTTCCCGGCCGCTCATGGCCCACGCGCCTGGTTCTGGGGAAAGCTGTCCGCTCTCCCTCAGCCACCACATTCATAATATAGCCGCCCTGGTTCACACCTGTAATAACCACGCATTTCGGCCCCATGGCCTGGATTTCCCCGGCCAGCTGCCCCAGCTCTTTCCTGCTCCATCCATCCTTTCGGTAGGTCCGTCCTGTCAGGATACACGCCTCTGTCAGATTAGGAGTCACAATATCACCCATGGATACCAGCTCCTTCATGCGGCTGCACATGGCCGGCGTATAGGTGGCGTAGGTCTCCCCGTGGTCTCCCATAATCGGGTCTATGATTACCTTTGTATCCTCCTGCCCGAACTGCCGTATAACATCCATCACAATCTCAATCTGCGCCTCGGAACCCAAAAAACCGCTGACAATACCGTCAAAGGTCAGCTCCAGCTCCTTCCACTTGTGAATAAACTCCCCCATCTTCTCCGTGTAGTCGTCAAAGAAGTAGACCGGGAATCCTGTGTGGTTGGACAAAATGGAGGTGGGGATGGGGCAGCACTGGACCTTCATCGCAGATAAAATGGGAATAGCCACTGTCAAAGAACAGCGGCCGTATCCGGATAAATCATTAACCATAGCAATCTTTTTCTGTCGGTAAGCACTCATGTCAAATCTCCTGTCATCTGAACCGGTCAAAGAGTCCGGATCTTATAAGTGTACTGCGAAGGGGCATGTAGATGACTACCGCCGCAGCGGCAGACGTCACCGCATTGATGGAGGTGGAGGCAATGTTCCATGCCAGCACCAGATCCGCTGCCGGTTTGCCCAGAATCGCCAGCTTGTAAAAATATCCCACCAAGGGATCAAATATCACGTTGAACAGCAGACCGCAGACAGAGGCCGCCACAACAAAGCGGAACACATGCCTCTTGTCAGAACTCTCATTGATTCTGCCAATCTTGTGAGCCACCAGACCGGTTATCAGACCGATACACAGCTTCAGCAGGAAGGTTTTCGGCGCGTACACCACATAGATGGGGTCAAACAAATCTCCGATGGTCATTCCCAGGGCCCCGCCTAATCCTCCGTAAAAGCCTCCCAATATCAGGGCTCCCAGGACGCAGACCGCATTGCCCAGATGAATGGAGGTGGCGTCTCCTCCGGGAAGGGTAATCTTAATCTGCAAAAATGTAAAAACCACATAGGATAATGCTGCAAACAGGCCGGTCAGGGCCAGCTTGTATATACGGCTGTCTTCCAGGCCCCTGTGGCCTGCTGTCACTGCACTGGATGTCTTCATACAAATTCTCTCCTCATATTGTAGATTTCTTACCGGAACAACTGCATTCGTTCATGCCACCTATGGTATCACTAAAGTGGAATGTTTTAAATATCCAGTTTGAGAAGTTTTGGCCAGTCCAGTTCTGTGGAAGAAAAATCCTTTTGTCCGGGTTGTCAATCGTGGGATTCCACCACAATCAGCACCCCGTCCGTAAAGGTAATGGCGCCTTCCTCCCCCACAAGTTCATTGCTGATGCAGAGACTTGTCCCTATCTCGATGTCCTTTTCATGGAGAGGATATTTAAAACCGGTGAGGGTAATGCCCCTGACCTCCTCAGTAAGAGGGAGGAAGGAGATATATTTTCCCCAGATCTCACGCCTATTAAACGTCCGTTCCTTGTCAATGAGATAGATACGGTTCTGGCTGTCCAGGATATATGCCTCCATTCCCTTTTGCAGGCAGGGAAAAAGCAGATGGATATTGCCCAGCATATGGTCCATGCGTCCTCCGGTGGCCCCCAGCACCACCACCTCGGTGCACCCGGTGGCCTGGGCCTTTAAGAGGGCCAGCTCCGTGTCTGTCTCATCCTTTTCCGGCTGGTGGGTGTCCCATACAATGTGTTCCATCCTCCTGTAATATGCCAGCACCTCCGGCTTCACCGTGTCAAAATCACCTACTATCATATCCGGTTCCAGTCCCAGGGTCTTCACGGCCTCCAGCCCTGCGTCCACCGCAATGATTTTATCAAAGGTTTCCTGTCCCAAAAAAGAACCGGCGAAGGACAGGTCCAGTTTTCCGCCGGTTATAATCAAACAACGCTTCATTTCTCATATTCCTTTAAAATATCCATGAATTCTCTGGTTCTGGCAGAAGGGTCCCGGCCAAAGACAGCAGAGCCGGCCACAAATATATTGGCCCCCGCCTCTATGATCTCCCGGACATTTCCCGCGTTTACGCCGCCGTCCACCTGGATGTCCGTTTTCAGTCCCTGCTCATTCAGCATATTCTTCAGTTCGCGTACCTTGTCAAGGGTATAAGGGATAAACTTCTGTCCTCCGAAACCAGGATTCACGGTCATGATAAGCACCATATCCAGCTGCCCCAGGATACACTCCAGGGAACGCACCGGTGTGGCGGGATTTAAGGCCACGCCGGCTTTCAGCCCGGCTTCCTTAATCTGGTTCACCACACGGTCCAGATGCGTGCAGGCCTCGGCCTGGACTGTTATGATATCCGCCCCGCAGTTCTTCATATCCTCCACGTAGCGTCCCGGCTCCTCCACCATCATATGCACGTCAAAAACAGCCCTGGTACATGGGCGCAAGCTCTTGATGACCGGCATACCGAAGGAGATGCTGGGCACAAAGGCCCCGTCCATCACATCCAAATGGAGATACTCAGCACCCGCCCCGTACACCTCCTTCACCTGTTCTCCCAGACGGGTAAAATCAGCCGCAAGAATAGACGGCGCTAATTTGTAATACATCTCTAGTACCTCCTTTTATTTTTCAGGTCCTCATACATGAGGATGTAATTGTCATAGCGGCTGCGGCTCAGTTCTCCCCGTTTCAGGGCTTCCTTCACACCGCAGACACGCTCTCCCACATGGACGCACCCCAGAAATTTGCATTCTTCCTCATAAGGCCCGAACTCCGGAAAATAATCCTTCAGTTCTCCCGGCTCCAGACAGTCGATAAACATGGAGCTGAATCCCGGCGTATCCATCATGTAGGTATTCTCTTCCACATAAAACAATTCAGAATGGCGGGTGGTATGGCGTCCCCTCTCAATCTTGCGGCTGATATCCCCTGTCTCCATGGCAGCCTGGGGCTGGATGCAGTTAGTCAGTGAGGATTTTCCGACACCTGAAGGTCCCGCCAGGACCGAGGTTTTTCCTCTGAGAAATTTTTTCATTTCCTCCAGCCCCGTATCCTCGTAGGTGCTGACAAAGTGGACTTCATACCCTGCCCTCTCGTAAATGACGCGGTACTTATCCACAAGCCCGGCCTCTCCCAGATCCACCTTGTTAAAACAGATGGTGACCGGTACTCCCTGAATCCCCATCATCACCAGAAAGCGGTCCAGGAGATTCAGATTGGGTTCCGGATGGGTGATGGCGAACACCACCAGGGCCTGGTCCACATTGGCCACCGCCGGACGGATGAGGACGTTGGATCGGGGAAGGATGACGTCAATATTGCCTTCCTTTTCCTCCTCGTCCAATACAGAAAACTCCACATTATCCCCCACAAGGGGTTTGATTTTACGGTTGCGGAACACGCCCTTTGCCTTACACTGGTACACATGGTTCCTTCCGTCATTGATATAATAAAAGCCTGCAATTCCTTTGATTATCTTACCTGTCATATACGCCTCTTATCCCACCGGAAAAAATGCCACCGGATAGGACTTGATTACTGTTAAATTGTCTGCATCCACCACTTCCACCATGCCGCTGTCCACGCCGTACGCCCCCTTGATTCTGGGGAATACCACAGGTACGGTCTGGGCGCCCACAACCAGTCTTGGACTCATAAGGGTTGTGTAAACGGAAGCTCCCTCATCATTGGTCTGGTTCAGGCGAATCAGCACGCGCACGCTGCTGGTCTGGGAAGCCGGTCCTATATAGTTGCTTAAGGAGCACGCCTCGTCAATGGATCCGATGTAATAGCGTTCATCTGCCGCCTGGGTCTGTGCAGGCTCTCCGCTGACCACATAATCCACCGCAGTGCCTGGGGGAAGTATGGTACCCGGCAGCTCCGACTGGCTGATAATCAGGCCTTCCTCCACCGTATCACTGGCTTCCACGGTTACATTGCCTGTCAAGAGTCCTGCTCCCGCCAGAAGGGCATCCGCGGATGTGGGAGTCTGTCCCTGAAGGTTGGGAACACGTCCCTCCACGTTCTGTGATCCCTTGCTCACATAGAGGCTGACGCTCTCGCCTACCTTCACCACCTGGGGGCTGAAACGAATCACATTGCCCTTTATGGCGGTATCGCTGTTCTCCTCTCTGACTTCTACAACCAGTCCTTTCTGCTCCAGCAGTAGCCTGGCATCCTCACCCGTCATCTGAGTCAGGTCCAGGGCATTTAGGTCTACCTTGTCGCTGCCCTTGCTGATGGTCACTCCCACAGTGCTCCACTTCTTCACCACAGTCCCTGCCAGGATATCCTGACCCATGACCTGGCCTTCCGTATAGTTATCCGAATACTCGCTGCCTGTGATTTCCATCACAAGGCTGCTCTCCTTCAGTTTTTCCCTGGCCATATCCTGGGGCAGTCCCAGGACGCTGGGCATATTTATCTGGTCCTCCGTATTGATATCCACCACGGTGGTGGAATCTTCGGTGGTCATGGAAACGGTCTCTGTGGTAGGCTTATTGCTGCCCTGTCTGAAAATCCCGGTGAGCCGCGAAAATACAAACAGCACCACCGCCACGATAATGATGGCTGCCACGATGCCAAAGGCCGTTATGATGCGCTCAAACTGGGTACTTACATCATCCCCTTCATTCTTTTTCCTGGTATGGATGCGGCCTTCTTTTTTGCGCGGTTCCCTGGCCCGGTTCCTGTCCTGATGCCCGGGCTGTTCCTCCTCCGGTTCCTCCAGGGCTTCCTCGGGATAGCTCTTCCTGCCTTCCTGGATGCTGTTGAGCTCATCCCTTGTGATGGGCCTGGTCTTGCCAAACTCATCCTCTTCCCCGTCCTTGCGGGCATAGATGTCTGCGTCCGGGTCCATCAGGGCAGCCCGCAGGTCCTCAATCACATCCGTCACGCAGGCATAGCGGCGGTCCGGACGTTTCTGGGTACATTTTAATATGATCTGCTCCATGGCGCGGGACATGTCCGGCACGTACTGGCTGGGCGGTGTCACCGGTTCCTCCAGATGGGCCAGGGCCACTGTAACCGTGTTATCCCCCTCAAAGGGCACACGTCCGGTTACCATCTCATACATGGTAATACCAAAGGAATAGATGTCGCTGCGCTCGTCGCAGTAGCCTCCCCTGGCCTGTTCCGGCGAAATATAGTGGACTGAACCCACGGCCGTAGCGTTCATGGTCTGGGAGGACACGGCCCTGGCAATGCCAAAGTCAGCCACCTTCACCTTGCCGTCCCTGGATATAATCATGTTCTGGGGCTTGATGTCGCGGTGTATGATGTGCTGTTCATGGGCCGCCGCAATGCCCTGCCCCACCTGAAGCGCGATTCCAATGGCTTCCTTGCTCTCCAGATAGCCCTTGTTCTCTATATAATTCTTAAGGGTGATGCCCTCAATCAGCTCCATCACAATATAATGGTACACATCCTCATCCACTACATCATAAACACTTACAATATTGGGATGGGACAGGCGCGCCGCCGACTGGGCCTCCATCTTAAACTTGCTTACAAAATTCTCGTCAAAGGCAAATTCCTCTTTTAATACCTTGATGGCCACCAGACGGTCCAGGGTATGGCACCGTGCCTTATACACCACTGACATGCCGCCTGAGCCAATCCGTTCCAGAATCTCATACCGGTTCTGGAGATATGTTCCGGGAGCTAACATACGCCTGCCTCCCTTCCTGACGGACTTACAAGTACCACCGCAATGTTATCAATGCCTCCCTGACGGTTGGCTTCCTCTATAAGAAGGGCTGCCTTTTCCTTAAGGCTTCCCTCTCCTGTGATGATTTCATACATGGACTGGTCCTCCAGCATGTTGCTGAGACCATCGGAACAGAGCAGAATATAATCCCCGCCCTCCAGATCCACCTCAAAGAAATCAGGCTCCACTTCCCTGCCGATTCCCAGAGCTCTGGTGATGATGTTCTTTCGCCTGTTATAATCCTCGCTGCCTCTTCTCATCTGTCCGATGGCCACCATTTCCTCCACATAGGAGTGGTCTCTGGTGACCTGACGGATGGAATCACCATGGATGAGATAGAGACGGCTGTCCCCCACATTGGCCACATAGAGGATATTGTCCTCCACCACACCGGCCACCAGGGTGCATCCCATCCCTTTCAGTTCTTCCCTTTTTAGTGATTCTTCATACAGCATCCCATTCACTGCCTCGATGCCCTTTTTCAGCTGCATGACAGGAGAGCCATCCCCTGCCCTGTTTATGTATATCACCAGATTCTCAACCGCGAACCGCGAGGCATAATCGCCGGCCCTGTGGCCGCCCATGCCGTCTGCCACCAGAAACAGGTTGGGCAGGGAGCCCACCTTTTCCGGTGAGGAATAAATATAATCCTGGTTCATGGTTCTGACCCGGCCAATGTCTGTCAAAGCATATGCTTCCATGGTCATCCCTCTCCTTCCGTGCATTGGGGTACTGCCGAAGCTTCCTTATAACTTCTGCGCAGCTGGCCGCAGGCTCCGCCTATATCCCGGCCCATTTCTCTTCTAATAGTAACATTTATACCGTTTTTTTCAAGAAGATTTTTGAAATCCTGTATGGCCTTCTGGCCTGACTGGACGTAATCCCGCTCCTTGATGGGGTTGACCGGAATCAGGTTCACATGGCCGTGCTGGTCCTTGATAAGCTTCGCCAGCGCCCTGGCCTCATCCAGATTGTCGTTGACGCCCCGGACCAGGCTGTACTCAAAGGTGAGGCGGCGACCTGTCTTTTCATAATAGTAATGGCAGGCCTCCAGCACATCCTGCAGTTTATAGCTGTTGGCCACAGGCATAAGGGTTTTTCTCACTTCGTCGTTGGGCGCGTGAAGGGAAAGCGCCAGGGTTACGGCCAGGCCCTCCTCCGCGAATTTACGGATGCCCGGAACAATTCCGCAGGTGGAGATGGTGAGACTCCTCTGGCTTATATTCAGCCCCTTTTCATGGGAAACCAGCCGCAAAAAACGGATGACATTGTCATAGTTATCCATAGGCTCCCCTGATCCCATGACCACTACATTGGAAACACGTTCCCCTGTGATGGACTGAATCCTGTATATCTGTTCCAGCATCTCGGAGGGACGCAGGTTCCGTTCCAGACCGTCCAGAGTGGACGCACAGAAACGGCAGCCCATGCGGCAGCCCACCTGGGATGAAATACACACGGAATTGCCGTGATGGTACTGCATCCACACGCTCTCAATCACATGACCGTCCTCCAGGCCAAACAGATACTTCCTGGTGCCATCCACCTGGGAAACACGCTCATCCACCATCTTCAGACAGGTAAGGCTGTAATTTTCCTTAAGCTTCTGCCTCAGCGGTATGGACAGGCTGCTCATATCGTCAAATCCTTCTGCCAGCTTCACATGCATCCAGTCATAAAGCTGTTTTGCCCTGAAAGATTTCTCTCCCAGGGCAGCCATCTGTGCTGTCACTTCTTCCAGTGTCATGGATTTTATATCTTTCTTTCCGTTGCAGTCCAATAAATCCAGCATAAAAACTCCTTCCAAAACACGCTCTAAATCCCCTCCGGGCCGGTTTCATCCTCCGCACGTCTGAATACGCTGATGAAAAACCCGTCATAGGGATGCACCCCCGGCAGGAACTGAATCCATCCGTCCTTTAACGAGGGCTCCTGGGGCAGTCCGCCGAACCGGTCCGTCAAATCCACCGGCACAAGCGGGAACCGATCCCTTAACCAGGCCGCATTGTCCTGGTTTTCCAGCCTGTCAATGGTGCAGGTGCTGTAGCAGAGGAGACCGCCCGGCTTTACGTACTGCCAGACAACAGACAGAATCTCCCGCTGAAGCCCTGCCAGCTCCTCAAGCTTCTCAGGCGTCATGTTGTACTTGATATCCGGCTTCCTCCCTATGATTCCCAGACCGGAACAGGGCAGGTCCGCTATGACAATGTCTGCCTTTGCCATGGCTGACAAATCTGTCTCCAGCGCGTCCCACACCAGGGTCTTCATGTTGGTCACGCCGCAGCGGGCCATATTTTCCTCAATCAGGGCTGTCTTCTGGTATGTAAGATCCCTGGCCTCCACCATGCCGGTGCCCTCCAGCTTATCCGCCAGATGGAGACTCTTACCTCCGGGGGCAGCGCACACATCTATGATATAACTGTCTTTTTCAGGGGACGCAATCTCCCCCACAAAGGCAGAGGTCACATCCTGTACCTGTATCCAGCCCTTCCTAAAGGCATCCAGTCCCTCCAGATAATCGTACCCGTCAATGGCTATCATGGACTCCATAAAAGGCAGCTCCCTGACCGATGTCCCCTGTGCCTTAAGGGAGGCCAGAATGCTCTCCCGGTCTGCCCGGTGCAGGTTGCACCTGACCCAGGTAGGCTTATCTTCAAGAAAAGAGGCGGCAATCTTCTCCGCCTTTTCTTTCCCAAATTCCTTTTCCCACATGGCGTACATCCACTCAGGAATACTGTACCGCAGGGAGGGAGTGTCAAAGGTCAGATTCTCCTTTTCCCTGGAAATGGTCCGCAGCACGCCGTTCACAAAACCCTTAAGCCCGGAGAAATGACGCTTCACCGCCATCTTCACCGCCTCATTGCAGACAGCGGAATCAGGCACGCGGTCCATATATAATATCTGATATACGCTCATCCGCAGAAGACTGCGGATGAACGGCTTCATCTTGTTTATCTTTGTCTTGGAATACCGGTTTATGACCTCGTCAATCTGTATCAGGTATTCCAGTGTTCCTTCCACAGCGCGTGTGATAAAAGAACGGTCCGCCTTGCCCAGGTACTGGTACTTCTGCAGGGCCTGGTTCAGTACAAGGTGGACAAAAGCGCCCTGTTCCAGTACCTCCGTCAATATATCCAGGACAATTTCCCGGTTTTCCAGTCCTCTGTCTAAGGTCTTTGCCATCTGAATTTTCTCCTCTCAGGGCCTGTCTGTTTATGAGTCCCCATAAAATCTGCCGTACCCGGCGCCTTAATCATTCCTGCGGTTGCCGAATAATATCAGCAAGCGGAGAAGCTGAAGGATGGAAGCAGCCGCTGCCGCCACATAAGTAAGGGCCGCTGCGTTCAGGACCTTTCTGGTCTGTCCCACTTCCTGTCCGGCCAGGATGCCGGTGGAATCCAAAAGGGTCACCGCCCTGTGGGAAGCATCGTACTCCACAGGCAGGGTCACCAGCTGGAACAGCACTGCCAGGCAAAACAAAAGGATGCCCAGATTCAACAGGACAGAGCTTCCTCCCAGTAAAAGTCCAATGATAATCAGGGGCCAGCAAAGCTGGGATCCCAGATTAGCCGCCGGCACCAGGGCCGCGCGTATCCTTAAGGGCGAGTAATCATTGGCATCCTGCATGGCATGGCCGCACTCATGTGCCGCCACTCCGATGGCTGCAATGGATGTGGAATTATACACTGCGTCGGACAGGTTTACGGTCTTGCTTCTGGGGTCGTAATGGTCTGTCAGGTTGCCCGGTACCCGGCGCACGGTCACGTCATAGATTCCCTGATTGGCGAGAAGCCTTTTAGCTGCATCCGCGCCTGTCATGCCGCACATGCTCCTGACAGCGCTGTAGCGCTGATACGTGGAGTTAAGCTTGGCAGAGGCTGCCATGGATATGACTACGCCGATCAATATCAGTACATAGGTTGGGTCAAAATAAAACATAGGGTAAAACATCATCAATCACTCTCTTTCTTTACAAACATGTCCCCCGCCGGGATGGGATATCCGCGGAGAAATGCTGGGGTATCCATGCGTTTTTTTCCTTCCATCTGAAGCTCCCTGATGGACAGCAGGCCGCCGCCGGTGCAGACCACCAGTCCCCGCTTATCCGAACACACTACCGTGCCGGGAGCAGTCCCCGTTTCTGCGGGAACACCTGATTCGGACAGAAATTCTGCCGCCTCCCGGCCTGCAATCACATCTGCCGCCCATATCTTTATTGTCTTCCCATTCCACATGGTATATGCACTGGGCCACGGATTTAAGCCGCGAATCAGGCGTTCGATGGACACGGCGCCCTGATTCCAGTCAATGTCCCCAAGGGACTTTGTCAGCATCTTTGCATAGCAGGTGCCCTCATCTGTCTGGGGCGTGCGGACCAGAGTGCCTTCCTCCAGCTTCTTAAGGGTGGATAAAATCAAATCTCCGCCAGCCATGGAAAGCTTGTCATGGAGGCTGCCGCCGGTCTCCTTTTCCTCTATGGGGATTACCGCCTTTTCCAGCATGTCACCTGTATCCAGGCCCACATCCATCATCATGGTGGTAATGCCAGTCTCCCTTTCGCCGTCTATGACACACCACTGGATGGGTGCGGCGCCCCTGTACTTAGGAAGCAGGGACGCGTGGATGTTGATGCAGCCGTACTTCGGAAGCTCCAGCACTGCCTTTGGAAGAATCTGGCCAAAGGCTATGACCACATACGCATCCGCTTCCAGTCCCTTTAGGACCTCCACAAAGGAGGCTTCCCGCACCTTCGCCGGCTGGTACACCGGAATGCCGTATTCCATGGCCTGTATTTTCACAGGTGTCATCTGGACTTCCTTTCCCCTGCCCTTTGGCTTATCAGGCTGGGTGACCACTGCAATTACCTGATGACCGGCTTCCACCAGGGCCTTAAGGGCAGGCACGGAGAAATCCGGTGTTCCCATAAATACAATGCGCATAAACTACACTCCTATTCTACGATTTCTTCCTCGTCCGCAGCCGTATCCACCAGTTCGCCTTCCACCAGCTCCACATACATCTGTCCTTCCAGATGGGCGCATTCATGGCAGATGGCTCTTGCCAGCAGCCCCTCGCCTTCCAGCTCATAGGGCTCCATATTTTCATTAAGCGCCTTCACCTTCACGTAGTTTGGGCGGGTAACGATGCCCGACTTGCCTGGCAGGCTTAAGCATCCCTCGTAGCCTGTCTGGCTGCCGTCGGTGGCTGTGATTTCAGGGTTAATCAGGACATACTGGTTCCCGTCGTCCACATCAATGGTTACAATCTGCTTCAGCACCCCCACCTGCGGGGCGGCCAGACCGCATCCGTTGGCCTGGTACATGGTCTCAAACATATCTTCTATCAGCTCCATGGTGCGGTCATTCATCGCCTTCACGGGCTTACACTTTTTTGTCAAAATTTCGTCTCCCATAATTCTTATCTGCCGAACTGCCATCTCTTTTCAATCTCCTTCATCATGTTAAATCGTACTGCACAGTCAGTCCATCACGGCCTTCTAACCCCTTCAGGCCCTCTTCCGTCATTTTCCTAATCTGTATCAGTATATCATAATTTTCATGCTTAATATATAAAATTTTTCTATAAATATCATTAACTTTGTATACCGCTGCATTGACCGGTCCTATGAGCCGGAAAGACTTGTATCCCTGTACTTTTTCCCGCTCCATGCGGTCCGCCCACTGCTGCACCCACCCTGCCGCCAGATCCGCTGTCTGAGCCAGGGTCCCTTCTGCAGGACACGCCATCTGCACGGTGAGCAGGGCCACTGCCGGAGGATAACCCAGCAGCCTTCTGTAAGCCATCTCCTGGCTGTAAAAGCTCTCATAATCCTGAGTGGCCGCGGTGCGTATGCTGTAATGATCCGGCTGATAGGTCTGTATCACCACATTTCCGGCCAGCTGCCCTCTTCCCGCCCGTCCGGCTGCCTGGGTCAGAAGGGCAAAGGTCTGCTCCCCGCACCTGTAGTCCGAGGCATAAAGGGATAAATCCGCTGCCAGGGCCCCCACCAGGGTCACCTTTGAAAAATCATGGCCCTTGACAATCATCTGGGTGCCTATGAGTATATCCGCCTCTCCCCTGGCAAAGGAAGAAAGAATCTCCTGATGGCCTCCCTTTTTTGAGGTGGTATCCAAATCCATCCTGAGAATCCTGGCCTTGGGGAAAAGCTCTGCCGCCATTGCCTCAATTTTCTGGGTCCCGGTGCCAAAAGGCGCAATATACGGGGAGCCGCAGACAGGACATTTCTTGGGCTGGGGAATGGAGTAGCCGCAGTAATGGCACATCATGCGCCCATCCCGGTGCAGTGTCAAGGTCACGTCGCAGTGAGGGCATCTGACGGCCTCGCCGCAGGAACGGCAGGACACAAAATTGGCATAGCCCCTGCGGTTGATAAACAGCATGACCTGCTCTCTTTTCTCCAGCCGTTCCTCTATCAGAGCCTTAAGGCGCCTGCTGAAAATAGAGCGGTTCCCCTCCTTTAATTCTTCCCGCAAATCCACGATCTCAACCAGGGGAAGGCAGGCATCCTCCTTTGCCCTCTCCTTCAGGGTAAAAAGCCCATACTCTCCCCTTATAGCCCTTGTGTAGGATTCCAGGGATGGGGTGGCTGACCCCAGCACAAGTGAGGCTTCGTTCATCTGGGCCCGCTTTGCGGCCGCCTCCCTGGCATCATAACGCGGGGACAGTTCGCTTTTATAAGCATTTTCATGCTCCTCGTCAATGATGATAAGCCCCAGGTTTTCAAAGGGGGCAAAAAGGGCGGAACGCGGACCAATGACAATGTCAATATCGCCTGTCCTGGCCCGTTCATACTGGTCGTACCGTTCCCCGGCAGACATCCGGGAATTCATAACCGATACCCGGTTGCCAAAACGGCTGTAAAACCGCATCACGGTCTGCCAGGTAAGTGAAATCTCCGGAATCAGCACAATCACCTGACGTCCCGCCGACAGCACATGGGCAATGAGCTCCATGTAAACTTCCGTCTTACCGCTTCCCGTCACCCCGTGAAGCAAATAGGTACGCCGGATTCCCCGGTCGTATTCCCCTATGACAGCATCCGCGATCTCCCGTTGGAACGGATTCAGTTCAGGGGGCGCGCCCCACAGTCCTGATTCCCGATCATCCGAAACAGCCTGGTTCCTCTCCCGGCTGCCCATAAGCAGCTTCATTTCCTCCAGGGGATTCCGGTACCTTTCCACCACCTCTACGGCAATGACGCCGGCCTCCAAAAGAGGCTTGATGGCTGACGGCGTAAGGTTCAGCCGGTTCATAGCCTCCTCATACGGAATAGCGCTTGTCAGAAGCAGCGCCTCTAAAAGCCGCAGCTTTGCCTTATGCTTCTTTCTCCCGGCTTCCTCCGCCAGTTCTTCAAGCACACCCCTGTCCACCAGGGTACGGATTCTCCGCTTGGGAGCCTCCCTGACCTTTTGTTTTACAGGCAGGACTGTTTTTAACGCCTGATTCATGGTGGAGCCATACCGCTCCTTCATCCACCAGGCCAGCCAAATAAGCTGGGACTCCGCAGCCACGCTTCCCTGCACAATCCCAGCCACATCTTTTAGTTTATGGACATCTATCTGGGCCTGGTCCGTCAGATCCACCACATAGCCCCTGCGCTGTCTGTTTCCCTGCCCAAAGGGTATGCGGACCTGCTGCCCCACCTGAATCTTTCCCTGAAGCTCCTCCGGTATCCTGTACTGGAATGTCCTGTCCACATTTTCATGGGAAATATCTATGATAATACTGGCATATCTATGCGCCACTTACGTCACCTGTCTGTCTTGTTATTTTGTACTTGGTTATTATACATGAGAATTGAATAAAATGCAAATGGGAGGGAGAGGACGCAAACGGGATGGGGGGATCGCGTCCGTGAGAGGGAGACGGACGGGGGCGGGAGTGATGGTTTTCGCGGCGGCAGGGACTAAGACGCCGGGGCGGGCCAGAGGGGAGGATCGTGAAAACTGCGCAGAACTCTTGATGAGTTCTGCTCCGTGTTCACTTTGCTCCGGGCGTTGAGCGCCCTGCGCAACCTCCCCTCTGGCCCGCCCCGCCGCCTAAGTCCCTGCGAACCGCTCCAAATTCACTCCCGCCCCCGTCCGCCTCCCTCTCACCCACTGCTCTTTTGACGTTTGCTGGTTCTTCCCCGCCAAGGGAGTGAAAGATACTGCTCGCTGGGAGTATTCCTTATTGGGACTGGCTTGTTTTAGGGCTTGTTTTGGGGTGAGTGGTTTGTTTTTGGAATATGTCAATTGCATGGCTGGTGATGCCTGTCAGGTCTTTGCGTTCGCAGGTGGCATAGTGGTATTTTAAGTATAATTGGAATGTTTCATCATCCATTTTGTCGATTGCTTCCCGGATGAGCAGCGCACAGCCGTCTGATGCTGCGTAATGCAGGCGTGTTGTCGGGAATATGGACATCAAATCGTCGATGTCTTCTTTACGCACAAGTTCAAACAGATCTTTGGGCTCGGATTTGGCAGCGAATGTTTCGGGGTCCAGCAGGCCGTTTTTTATGTATTCGGCTGCATTGATATTGCCGCGGTTGAATCCTTCGTCCAGAAGACAGCCGTCGGATATGACGTATGCTGCAAAGATGATGCCGCCCTGTTTTGTGACGCGGATGGCCTCGCCCAGCGCCTGGCGCTTGTCTTTTTTTGTGTATAGATGGTATAAGGGCCCTAACAGCAGTGTGATGTCGTATTGGTTGTCCGAAAAGGCTGATAAGTCCAGCGCATTGCCCTGGGTAATTGTTATATGTTCTGCCGGCAGCATATGACTGCAAAATACTTCTATGTTATGGGGGACCAGTTCTACTGCGTCAACCGTATATCCCAGACGCGCCAGCGCATGGGAATACCGGCCGGTTCCTGCTCCGATTTCAAGAACACGGCTGCCGGGTTTTATGTATTTTTCTATGTAGCGCATGGTTGTAAGAAATTCCACGGTCCCATGCCTTGGGCTCAGCCGGCTGTCCTCGTCATAGTTATTATAATAATCAATGATGTATGGATTTGTCTTCATATCGCACCCCTATGTTATATTGATTCGGTTATACCGCTAACGGATAAGGTCCAGTCCGGTTTTTCCTGTCTTATGAGAGCTGTCAGCATGTTTGCAACCATTTTTTCTATATGGCTTCTGTCCAGTGTTATTTTTTGCGCCGCTGCTAAAACCGCTATGCCGTGGGAATAAAGAAATAAATCTATAAAGATTGCCTTTGCCCGCTCCGGCTCGATTCCAATTGTATCAGAAAATACCCTTTCCCTCTCCCCGTTGCCTGCCTCCATATAAAAATCCTTTGGCTCCGCCATACTCAAATCCATATGGTTTATAAACAACAGCCTGAACAAATTCGTCTCCTCTCTCGCAAACTCAATGTACGAAAGCGGCAGAACCAGACATGGATTTATGTGTTCCGTACTGCTGTAACTCTCCACATACTGACTGTAAAACTCATATGCAAAGTCAAGAAATTCCTTTCTTAATTCCTCCATGTTCTCATAACATGTAAAAATAGGCCGCGTGGAACATTGTAATCTGCCTGAAATACTTCTGGCATTAACAGACTCAAATCCTGCCTCTCTTGTAATCTCCAGAACCGTATTCAGAATCATCTCTTTCGTAATCTTCGCTTTAGGCGGCATCGGCTTACCTCGCTCATTGTCATATTATATCAGCAGCTTTACACATGTACCATCACATGCATCCCATCAGTTGCACAACATCCGATATGTCACAAAATTTGTGCCAAAACGTTATGTAACAAATGTTATACAACCATTGTTACATAACAATCAACAACTGTCAAGCCCTATTCAATATTTTATAATTTATTTAATATTTTATAATTTACACTCCCCCTTCCTCACTAAAAAGTGCGGTTCATCCATCCGCAATGGAATTAACCGCACCCACCAGCAAAACAATCATTTTCTATTTTAAACAGCATCAGGAAATACCCAGAGGAAGGTACACCCATTTCTCTGATTGTGCAGTGAAGTACCGGGAGACCTATTATACGTAGTGGGTGGGAGCAAGGGGGAAGGAAGCCGTATCCCCAGGTTCCTTCCCCCTTGCTTCCACGGACGCGATTCCACCGCCTCCCGCAGCCTCCCACTCCCAATCCTCTCACTCCACAACCCCCGCTCTCCTCTCAAACCCCTTAAACCTTCCCGAAAACATCAATGCCCTGAATATCCAGTCAATGAACATGCCGTACCATACCCCGGAAAGTCCCAGGTCGAATATGTATACAAAGAGGTATGCAAACCCGATACGGAATACCCACATGGAGAATACGGACACTGCCATGGTGAATTTGGCGTCCAAGGAGGCCCTCAGGGCATGGGGGATGGTGAAGGCCAGGGGCCATATAACCATGGCTATGCTGTGGATCAGGATCAGCTCACGGGCCATAAGGGCTGCCTGGGGAGACAGATGATAGATTCCCACCAGCGGACCGGACCAGATGACCATGGCTGTGCTGAATACGGCCAGGATTCCATAGACCACCATAATAAGGGATTTGGTGTCGCTCTTGGCTTCCTTCAGACGGCCTGCGCCAACGCATTGGCCCACTATGGTCACCAGTCCTAAACCGATGGCATTTCCCGGAAGATAGAGCACGGTCACCAGGTTACTGGCCACGGCAAAGCTGGCTATGGATACTGTGCCAAGGGAGGAGACAAGACTCTGAAGGAATATCTTGCCAAACTGGAACATGCCGTTTTCCAGCCCGTTGGGAATTCCGATGGACAGGATATTCTTTATCATATGGCGATCCGGAATCAGGAACTTCCAGCTGTTGAGACGAATGGTATTGTTCCGGTTCTGTATAAGGACAAACATCATAAAGGCTGCTGTCACACGGCTTATGAGGGTGGGCCAGGCCACTCCGGCCACACCCATCTTAAGGCCGAACACGCAGATTGCATTTCCTATAATGTTAATCATATTCATGACAAAGGAAGTCATCATGGATACCTTTGAGTTGCCCATGGAACGGAACAGGGCTGCGCAGGCATTGTAGAGTCCGATAAAGGGATATGACAGGGCTGTGATCCAGAAATAGGTCTGGGCGTTGTCCATTACGTCCTGTTCCACTTTTCCAAATATACCTCCCAGCAGGTGGCGTCCCCCTGCAAGAGCTGTCCCGGCAATGATGACTGAGAGAAGCAAGGTCACCAGGACCAGCTGCCCGGCTGCCTTTCTGGCATCCCTGGGCTGCTCCTTGCCCAGGTACTGGGCCGAAATAACGGCGCCTCCGGTAGCCAGGGCTCCCATGATTTGTATGATTAAGACGCTGATGGAATCCACCAGGGAAACGCCGGAGACCGCGGATTCCCCCACTGCGGCCACCATCACCACGTCCACCATTCCCACCAGCACTGCCATGATTTGTTCCACAATAAGGGGGGCCAGAAGTTTTATCATTTGTTTTCTGGAAAACATATCTTACGTTCCTCTTTCTCTCATAGTTCCAGCAAATACCCAGCCATAATACCCGGAGGCGCTTTTTCCTCTCAGGTCTGTGGCTGGGTATCCGTGGGACAGGCCAGGGCCTGCCCTTTATTGTTTTTCTGCATTCATTACCGCACTTCGTAGCTCCCGGAACCCATGGCCTTCATAGAGGTGCTGTAGAACCTCCTTGCGGCCCGAATCAGATAACAGGTATCCTTGATTCCCACTGTCTCGTAGGGGGAATGCATGGACAGCTGAGGCAGTCCGATGTCTACTGTGTTCACAGCCACATGACTGTTGGAAATATTTCCCAGAGTGGAGCCTCCTGCCTTGTCGGAACGGTTGGTAAATGCCTGGCAGGGTACTCCCTCTTCCTGGCACAGTGCCCTGAACACGGCAGCTGAAAGTCCGTCTGTGGCGTACTTTGTGCTGTATTTGATGACGATTCCCTCATTCATATAGGGACGGTTTACGGGATCTGATTTGTCTCCATGGTTGGGGTGGGCTGCGTGGGCATTGTCAGCGGAGACCATGAAGCTGGAGGCAATGGCCATCAAATACTCTTCCTCGCTTCTTCCCATGGCGCTGTTAATCCGCCTCAGCACATCCTCCAGGAAGGTGGAGTCAGCTCCCTGCTTGGTCAGGCTGCCTATCTCCTCATTGTCAAATACCGCGTGAACACTTACACACTCCGGATGACCGCCCTCCAAGAATCCCTTCAAGGTGGAAAATGCGCACTGCAGGTCGTCTAAATGGCCGCAGGATAAGAACTCCCCGCCGGCCCCCCAGATACTTCCGGGCACACGGTTGTAGAGATAGAGATCGTGTCCCAGGATATCCTCCTTTTTGACCCCTGCGCTCTCAGCCACAGTCTCCATAAAGGTTCCCTTTGCGTCCGCACCGCCGTATAAGGGCAGCATGTCTACCTGGGCATTATACTGATAGCCCTCATTGACCTCACGGTTAAAATGAATGGCCAGGTTTGGTATCATAAGCAGATCGCGGTCCACCTTTACCAGCTTTGTGGCAATGCGGTTTCCCTCCTTCACTGCCAGACGGCCTGCCACGGAAAGGGGACGGTCAAACCAGGGAGCGCACAGCATACCGCCGTATTTCTCCACGTTCAGCTTCACATAGTGGTTCTCTGCCTCCATCTCCGGATTTTCCTTGATTTTAAAGGAGGGGGAATCACTGTGGCTGGCCATGATCTGGAAACCGGAAAATGCCTTTCCCGGCACCTTAAAGGACACAATGGATGAACCGTTCCTGGTCACATAGTAGGAGCCGCCCTCTGTGAGTTCCCACTTTTCTCCCTCATGAAGCTGTGTGAAGCCCGCCTCCTCAAGACAATCCGCAATGGACTGTACCGCGTGGAAGCAGGTGGGGCTTTTTTCAAGAAAACCGATGAGTTCTTTGGCTGTGCTTAAGCAGTCTTCTCTGTCTATATTCATATGATATCTCCTTTGTCTCTTATTTCTCCTCTACTGTACCATAAAGACATCGCCACGGCAATGCGGGAAGCTTAACTTTTTTTCTCCTTTGCTGCCATCCATGGCATAATGAACCCAAGTCCTACCAGCACAAAGGGAGTCACGATATTCAGAGCCAGCTGGAAGGGATCCTCTGAGTAAATACCTGTCAGGCATGCAAAGGCCGTGAATAGAAAGCACCAGCCGCCCACCAGGATGCCTGCTGTTTTCCCCTTCACAAACCTGTACTCGCCGCAGAACGCATCCCCGGCCCTTTTTAAGGCAATGTATGCCACAAAGACCCACAGATATCGCAGGGGCATGCACACCGAGTTTACCTTGACCAGCCAGCGCACCAGAGCGTCCACGTTCCTGATGCCAAAGGCAGGGACCACAATCAGCACACAGACAATGAGCGTCACCAGCCTGTGTCCGTTCACATAGGTGCCGTGTTCATTTTTCTCAAACATCTTGCCGGGGATAAAGCGGGAATCCGCACTGTCCAAAAGCATTCTGAGGGGCGCGTCCACGGACAGGACCATAACGGAAAACTGTCCAATCAGATTGGTCAGCGCGTATACCACCACAAAGAAATTCCCCGCATGGTAATATTCACCCAGCTTCTGGAACGCGTAGTAGGCTCCGTTGGTCATCAGGTCCTGGGGAATATGATTGGAGTCAAACATCATGCCCAGGGCAATGGTGCCCAGGATGGCGGTCACGGCCACCATGGCTGCCAGGGCTACCATGCCCTTTGCAAAATCCCTGGAAGGATCCTTCATCTTATTTACATAGGGGGAAATCTTCTCACATCCTCCCACCGCAAAAACCAGGATGGAAAGGCTCAGAAAAAAATTGGCGTTAAAATCCGGTATAAAGGACGAAGGGGACCAGTCAATGGCCAAGAAGGCACCGTCTGTCAGGGCCGGAGCAGCCACCATCATGACAATGAACAGCATGGACATGATGAACATGGCGGAACCTGCCAATGTGGCAAGCCTCTTTAGCACCCCCATCCCCTTGCCGGACAGATACATGGCAAACAGGAAAATGACCAGGCACAGAATCTGCATCACCGTGGTGTTCATGCCGCTGGCCCTCTTGTCCTGGAACAGGGCCCAGCTGGCTGCAATCACAGTGGAATTCGGCTTCTGGGATATATAGGGCATGTGGACCACCCAGTAGGTCCAGCCTGCGTAGTAAGCCATCTTGGGCCCTATGGTCTCATGAATCCAGGAGCTGACCCCGCCCCCGGCATGCTTGAAGGTGGATCCCAGCTCTCCCACCATCAGGGCATAGGGCACAAAATAAATGGCAAATATAAGAATCCAGGATACAATGGCCTTTAATCCGCCGTATTCCGAAAATCCGTTTATCACATTCCCAAATCCCCAGACCGTTGAAAAAGCCATAAAAGCCAGGGTATGCCAGAGAATCTTTTTATCATCTTTCTGCTGCATCACAATGTTTCTCCTTATCTCATTCAGAATGTACTTTCTGTGACATTTCTGTCCATATCGTACATTCTTCCCAAAATGAGGGAAAGATATAAGCACTCAGATAGAATCATGACCTGGTTTCCTTCAGATGCTTTACTGCCTCGGACAGCTTCATGCTGTTGGAGCCTTTAAAAAGAATGCAGTCGCCCTCCCTGATGTTTTCGTCCAGCCACTTTTCTGCCTGGGCCAGACTGTCTATTTCAATATGGGGCGTCGCTGCGCGGGCTGCATCCATTCCGCTGCCGATGCAGGCTGCCAGCTCTCCAAGCAAAAGAACCATGTCCAGTGGATGTTCTCCTATGTAGGCGCCTATTTCGGCATGGAACCTTTCCGTATCCGGGCCCAGCTCCTTCATGTCGGCCAAGACCGCAATCTTTCGTTCTCCCTTCACGCTGTCCAGCACCTCCAGTCCGGCCTTCATGGACACCGGGCTGGCATTGTAGCTGTCGTCAATGACAGTGACGCCGCCCCATTCAAATATCTGCTGGCGTCCCTTGTAGCCCTTAAACTGTCCCAGGGCCAGGGCCGCCTTCTCCATGGAAAGCCCGTATGTATCCGCCACTGCCAGGGCCGCCATGGCATTGCTCACCATGTGGCTTCCCATAACCTTAAGGCGCACCCGGACCCTGCAGTCACCGTGAACCGCCGTGAACACGGGATACCCCTCTTCCAGGTGCAGGTCCTCTGCCCTGTAGTCACAGTCCCTGCCCAGTCCGTACAGCACCTTCTTCCTGCCCTCCTTAGGAACCACTGAGGCCAGAAGAGGGTCGTCGCCGTTTAAGAACAATATGCCCTCTGGCGGCATTCCCTCCTGGATATGGAGCTTTTCCTCCAGAATGCATTCCTGTGATCCCAGCTGTTCGATGTGGGCTATTCCTATGTTGGTCATGACGGCACAGTCCACCCTGGCCACCCTGGCAATACGCTCCATCTCCCCGGGTTCGCTCATCCCCAGCTCAATGACGCCAATCTCAGCAGACTGCGGGATCTCCGCAATGGTAATGGGCACCCCCACCTGGCTGTTGCTGTTGCCTGGTGTCTTATAGACCTTGAATCCGGCGCTCAGGGCCTCCGCTATCATTTCCCTGGTAGTGGTCTTTCCCACGCTTCCCGTGATTCCCACCAGGGGCAGACTCAGGCTTTTCCTGCAAAAACTCCCCAGGTCCTGAAGGGCCTTCTTCGTGTCACGCACCTCAATCCACGCTGCCTGAAGTGCTTTCCTCTCCTGCTCCCTGTTTTCCCCGCACTGCTGCCGGACACAGGCTTTAACATCCTCCCCGCAGTGATGTTCGCTGGTAAATACCACGGCCGCCCCGCTGGCAATTGCCTGGCAGAGAAAGCGGTGGGCGTCCACCCGCTCACCCACTATGGGCACAAACAGGTCATCCCCCTCCATTGTTCTGGAATCCAGGCTGATGTGTTTAACATGCTGATCCTCCTGGCCATGCAGCAGGTTTCCTCCTGTGGCTTCAAGCAGTTCCTTAACCGTTATTCCTGTCATACTGTGTCTCGTCTCCCAACTCTTTTATGGTTTCTTCAATGACTTCCCTGTCCAGGAAATGATGGCGCACGCCGTTGATCTCCTGATAGTCCTCATGTCCTTTGCCGATGACAGCTATCATATCCCCCGGCTGCGCATGAAGGATGCTGCTGCGGATTGCGTCCCTTCTGTCAGGAATTTCAACAAAGTCCCCTCCTGTTTTTTCTATGCTTCCCCGGATGTCCGCCATGATGTCCTCCACCTTTTCATACCTGGAGTTGTCTGCCGTGATGATGCTTAAATCGGCCAGCCTTCCTCCAATCTCGCCCATGGAGTAGCGTCTGTCCTTGGAACGGTTGCCGCCGCATCCAAATACCACCACCAGCCGCCTGGGATGATACTGGCGCAGGGTGGTAAGAAGGCTCTCCATGCTTACCGCATTGTGGGCGTAGTCTACCAGGACCGTACACCTGGATGAGGTGTAGACGATTTCCATACGTCCATTGACACGTATGTGCTCCAGGGCATGGACAATCCTATCTTTTGGAAGTCCCAGGAAGGAGCATACGCACAGGGCTGCCAGGGCATTGTCCACGTTGAACAGGCCGGGAATTCCCAGACGGACATCCATGTCCAGGTTCCCTGTGACATCAAACTCAGTGCCCACAAAATCCGGCCGGGACACATACCGGACGTTTGAGGCTTCAAAGTCTGCCTTCGTCTCCCCGTCCTCCTTTACGCAGTACGTATAAAGCCGGCAGGACGCGTCCTTTACGATTTCTTTAAAATGCCCGTCGTTTAAGTTTACCAGCCCTATCCTGCACATGCTCAAAAGACGTGATTTGCAGCAGAGATATTCCGCAAAATCAGCGTGCTCATCCGGCCCGATGTGGTCCGGGGATATATTGGTGAAAATGCCGTAGTCAAAGGCGAGGCCGTCCACCCGGTGCATCTTGATTCCCTGGGAGGACACCTCCATAATCATATACTGGCAGCCTGCCTCCGCCATTTTCGCAAAGGACTGGTGCAGTTCATAGGATTCCGGCGTGGTGTTCATAGTAGGGGTCACCTGTCCATTGATCACCGTGCCTGTGGTGCCTATCATCCCCACCTTTTTTCCTGCCGCTTCAAGAATGGCTTTTATCATATGGGTGGTGGTGGTCTTTCCCTTTGTTCCCGTCACGCCAATGGTAATCATTTTGGACGCAGGATAACCGAACCTGGCTGCCGAGAGAAGAGCCAGGCTTCTCCTGGCCTCTGCTGTCTTAAGTATTGTCACCCGGCCCATCTCATGCTCCGCAAGTCCTGAGGCAGCCAATTCCTCCTCAATGTCCCGCTCCGTCACAAGGACGCGGACGCCAGCGCGCAGCACATCCGGTACAAACCGGTGGGAATCCACCCGGGTCCCCGCCATACACACAAACACAGCACCGGGCACTGCCTTTCTGGAGTCGTAGACCACCTCTGTGACCTCCACATCCAGGCTTCCTCTGACAAGTTCATAATCCAGCTCATTCAACCAGGTTCTAAGTATCATATCAATACCTCATTTCTTTTTCGTGCAACTTATATTATGCCAAAATATATCCTGGCCCGGCGCTCCTTTTTCGGATGCGCCGGGCCAGGCCCATTTCCTAGAAAAGTCCGGTAATCTTACCGTTCTCATCCACATCAATGCTGTCTGCTGCCGGTTTCTTCGGAAGTCCCGGCATGGTCATGATGGAACCTGTAAGCGCCACCACGAAGCCTGCTCCTGCTGATACATAGGCATCCCTTACATTGATGGTAAAGCCCGCGGGCCGCCCTAACTTGGTCTGGTCATCCGACAGGGAATACTGGGTCTTGGCCATACACACCGGCAGGTTTCCAAAGCCCATATCCTCAATGCGCTTTAACGCCTTGGCAGCGGCCGGTGCAAAGGAAGCGCCGTCTGCTCCGTAAATCTCTTTTGCAATGGTGTTAATCTTATCCTTAAGGCTCATCTCATCCGGATAGAGTACATGGTACTGGGTTGGCTTGTTCTCCAGTGTCTCCATTACCTTTTCAGCCAGGGCAATGCCGCCCTCGCCGCCCTTTGCCCATACCTCGGACAGAGCGAACTCGCATCCCCTGTCTTCGCAGAACTTCTTGATATAAGCATATTCTGCCTCGGTATCGGATATGAAGGAATTGAGAGTAACCACCACAGGCACGCCGAACTTCTGGAGGTTCTCAATGTGCTTCTCCAGATTGACAATGCCCTTTTCAAGGGCTTCCAGATTCTCAGCTGACAGCTGGTCCTTGGGCACGCCGCCGTTGTACTTAAGGGCCCTGACCGTAGCCACCAGAACCACTGCGTCCGGCTTAAGCCCTGCCTTGCGGCACTTGATGTCAAGGAACTTCTCAGCTCCCAGGTCAGCACCGAAGCCGGCCTCTGTCACTACCACGTCTGCCAGCTTCAGGGCTGTCTTCGTGGCTCTCACGCTGTTGCATCCGTGGGCGATGTTGGCAAACGGGCCGCCGTGTACCAGGGCGCCTGTGTGCTCCAGGGTCTGGATCAGGTTGGGCTTTAACGCTTCCTTAAGGAGGGCTGCCATGGAGCCCACTGCATGGAGCTGCTCTGCGGTCACAGGCTCTCCTGCAAAATTATAGGCCACAATAATCTTGCCCAGACGGTTCTTTAAATCCTCCATGTTGTCTGCCAGGCACAGGATCGCCATAATTTCAGAAGCCACTGTAATGACAAAGTGATCCTCCCTGACCATGCCGTCTCCCTTTGCTCCCAGGCCCACCACGATGTTGCGCAGAACGCGGTCATTCATGTCCACGCATCGCTTCCACTGGATCTGCCTTGGGTCAATCCCCAGGGCATTGCCCTGCTGGATATGGTTGTCTAAGAGAGCTGCCAACAGGTTATTGGCGGAGGTAATGGCATGGAAATCACCTGTAAAATGCAGGTTTAAATCCTCCATGGGCACAACCTGGGCATAACCGCCGCCGGCTGCTCCTCCCTTAACGCCGAAGCAGGGGCCCAGGGAAGGCTCTCTGAGGGCTATGATGGCCTTCTTTCCCATCTTTCCAAATGCCTCGCCCAGACCAACCGTGGTGGTGGTCTTTCCTTCTCCTGCCGGTGTTGGATTGATGGCTGTTACCAGCACCAGCTTTCCGTTGGGACGGTCCTTTACCTGCTCCCAGAGTTCATCTGTCAGCTTTGCTTTGTATTTACCGTAAAGCTCCAGGTCATCCTCCCCGATTCCGTAAGCAGCAGCCACTTCTTTAATGGGCTGCATCACGGCCTCCTGCGCAATCTCAATATCTGATTTCATATTTTTGTTCCTCCTCTTATATTACGCCCCACGGTTTCCCGCCTTTGCAGGTCCGTCAACGTTTTATTCAAAAGCACCGGCCGCTGCTGCCCTTGCCGGCAGCCGCTGCTCTTGTTTCCCCATACACCCCTGTTCCCCTGCTCCGGCCCGCATGCGCCGCGCTTTCAGGGAACAGTTTCTAATACCCCTGCTCCAGCAGTTCCTCAAATTCTTCCATGCTCATAAGCACTTTCCTGGGCTTGGTACCCTCTTCCTCGCCCACTACCCCTGCTTCCGCCAGCTGGTCCATAATCCGGGCAGCCCGGTTGAAGCCAATCTTAAACATCCTCTGGAGCATGCCGATGGATGCCTTTTCTTTTTCAATGATAAACCTGCCAGCCTGGACAAAGTACTCATCCCGTTCAGAAGCCCCGCTTCCTCCGTCCATGGACGGGGAAGAGACACGGCTCTCCACTTCCGGATTATATTCCGCCACCATGCCCTGTTCTGTCAGGAATTCCACCACCCGGCCCACTTCCTCATCGGACACAAAGGCGCCCTGTACACGCTGGGGTTTGGGGAATCCAGCCGGATAAAAGAGCATGTCGCCCTTTCCCAGCAGCTTCTCGGCCCCGTTCATATCAATAATGGTCCTGGAGTCCACGCCTGAAGACACGGCAAAAGCAATTCTGGACGGCACATTGGCCTTAATCAGTCCGGTGATGACATTGACCGACGGCCTCTGGGTTGCAATGACCAGATGAATTCCCGCAGCACGGGCCAGCTGGGCCAGACGGCAGATAGCATCCTCCACTTCTCCCGGAGCCACCATCATAAGGTCTGCCAGCTCGTCGATGATAATGACAATCTGGGGCATCTTCACCGGCTTTTTGTCATCCTCTATATCCTTTATCTTTTCAACTCTTTCATTGTAGCCCTTTAAATCCCTGACATTGCACTCCGCAAACTTCTTATAGCGGTCCGTCATCTCGGCCACAGCCCAGTTCAGTGCCCCTGAGGCCTTTTTGGGGTCTGTTACCACCGGGATAAGCAGATGGGGGATTCCGTTATAGACACTGAGCTCCACCACCTTGGGATCCACCATAATCATCTTCACATCCTCTGGTTTGGACTTGAAAATGATGCTCATAATCAGGGTATTGATACACACCGACTTACCGGAACCAGTGGCGCCTGCAATAAGCAGATGGGGCATCTTTCCGATATCCGTCACCACCACCTGTCCGCCGATATCCTTGCCCACGGCAAAGGCCAGACGTGACTTGTGGTTCTTAAACGATTCCGCCTCCAGCAAATCCCTCAGGTATACCATGTTGTTCTCTTTGTTGGGCACCTCGATTCCCACCGCCGACTTGCCGGGAATGGGCGCCTCAATACGGATATCCGCCGCAGCCAGACTCAGCTTGATATCGTCGGTCAGCCCCACTATCTTGCTGACCTTCACGCCCTGCTCCGGCAAAAGCTCATACCGGGTCACAGCAGGACCGCAGCTGATATTTGTAACCGTCACCCCAACACCGAAGTTATGGAGAGTCTGCTGCAGCTTAATGGCCGTGGCCTTATACTCATCCCCAGAAAAGGAACCGGCATTCTTAGCCCCCTTCTTAAGCAGGGTAGTAGGCGGGAACACATATTCCTTCTTTACTGCCTCTTCCTTTTCCTTGATTTCCTGGGCCACCGCCATATTGGAATCGGTCTGTCCGGCCTCCTCCCGCTTCTTCTCAATCTTTTTCTGGAGAAGTTCTGTCTCAGTCTCTATAACCTTGCCTGATGCCGTAACCACCCGCTTGGGCTCCTCCGGCACAAATATGCTGTCATAATTGATACCCTGTTCCGACGGGTCTGTCTCATAGATACCTGTTTCCGGAACATCCGTTTCAGGAATTCCCGCCTCATGGTCTGCGGCTCCGTGCAGTCCTGTCCCGTGAAGGCCGGCCGTACCCGCGCTTTCAGCAGACAAGGCAGCTCCTTCTGCCATATCCCCAGATGTCCCATATTCTTCTTCCCAGGGAACCGTATCCTCACGGCCCCGGTCATGGCCATAACCGTTTACAGGATTCTCGTCCCTGTCCGCAGAGGACCTGACATGAAACTCCATCTCCTCCAGGGTCTTTAAATCCTTCTTCACATGGATGGTGTCATAGTCCTCCCCATCATGTGTCCCATACTCGTCCTCCACAAGAATGCCGGTGACCACCGGCGCTTCTTCCCGGCGTCCCAAACGGCTGTGGCCCTCTATAGACCTGGCCAGGGCCCCCAGTTCATCCGTGTCGTAGGAATCCCCGGCATCGGTCCCCGGCTCCAAAGGCGGGTCAAACCTGCCCACAAACTCATCCGGCGGCAGGCTGTCCTTTGCGCCGGCTGTCTGGGCCGGCCCCCAGTCCTTCTCGTATGTATCGGGCATTTCAGGCATTTCCGGCATTTCCTCCAGATCCGCTCCAAACTCACGGTCAAATGCCTCCTCGTCATAATCCTCTTCCTCAGGTGTCATCAGCCTGGTGGCATTCAGATTAACGCCCCTCACCCTCTGTTCCTCGCGGATGCGCCTGCGCTCCTCCTCCCGTATGGCGTGAAGCTCCCTGCGCCGGTCCATATCCTCTCTGGCATACTGGTAAGCCTTGTCCCCTCCCCGCTTCACAGCAGACACAAAAGAGCGCTCCGTGATGCATACCATGCAGATGATGAACAGGACCACCAGAACCAGAAAGGTTCCCGGCTTCCCCAGTCCGATGGTAAGGAAGGAGGTAAGGACGCCTCCCAGCCATCCGCCGCCCGTACCGGTCAGGGTGGACTGCTTATAATATTCCATCCACTTCGCGCCGGCCGGAACCGTACCGAAGGCCAGCTGCAGCAGCCCGCAGACCGTAATAACAGCCCCTGCCACGGCTGCCAGCTTCATGGCAGCATGGATGTTTCCCTGATTGGACAGATGGAAACAGGTGCCCACAAATATCAGTATGGGGAATAGATATCCCACCATTCCAAATATTCCCAGCTGTACTCCGCGCAGCACATCGCCCACCACGCCGCACAGCCTGAAATTGCTCAGAAATAAAAGAATGGCAACAGCAAAAGAGCAGATGATGACCACTTCTGCTCTCATGAATTCCGTATTATCCTGTTCATAGGCCTTTTTTCCGGATGTCCCGCGGCTTTTGGAGGAAGTGCCTGTCTTTTTGGACGTGCTTCCCTTTGGCCTTCCCGGTTTTCTGTTCCCACTCTGCTGTCGTTTTGTTGTTTCAGCCACTTGATACAGCCTCCTGTCATTCTCTTACAAGTTGTCATACCGTATCAGCCTCCCATTCCCACAGCAGGCTGTCTCATTTATACAGTTAACTTATATTATGCTATATTTGAGGTTAAAATTCAAGTGGATTGTTTCAAAAGACGGAATCTACCGCCTGCGTTCCCGATCATCAATCATGGCATAAAGCTTTCCAAGGGCTTCCTTGATGCCTCCCACCTGGTTGATAAGTCCCGCCTCCACGGCCTGGGTTCCCACCAGAACAGTGCCCAGGTCCCTGGTCAGCATCTTTGTATTATGCATCAGCTCCCTCAGCTGGTCATAGGCGATATCGGCATGGTTTGATACAAACGTGAGTATGCGGTCCTGTATCATTTCAAAATACTCGTAGGTCTGGGATGTGCCTATAACCATCCCCGTCATCCGCACCGGATGGATCATCATGGTGCCGGACGGCACGATGAAGGAATAATTTGTGGACACGGCCAGGGGAACCCCGATGGAGTGGCTTCCGCCTAACACAAGCGATACGGTGGGAAGACTGAGAGACGCAATCATTTCCGCGATGGCAAGACCCGCGTCCACATCCCCTCCCGAAGTGTTGAGCAGCACCAGAAGTCCGTCCACACTGTCGTCATCCTCTATTTCAGCCAGCTTCGGCAGTATATGGTCGTATTTTGTGGTTTTGCTGCTCCCGGAGGAATTCTCATGTCCCTCCACCTCCCCAATGATCGTGATGAGATGGATTTTCCTCTGCCTGCGGTTGTCCTCCAGAATGACCTGGCCATACTCCTCCAGCTTATTGTCTTCCTTTTCTTCTATTTCCTTTTCAAGCTTTTTGGCTTCATCGTCCTGCTGGCGTACCTGTCCGTTTCCGTTTTCCGCCTGACTGTCTCTTTTTTTCCTGTTGTTTTTTCCTTGTCCCATAATCAGACCACCCTTTCGTGAACATTCATCAATTAAGGATAGTCTGCACCGTGAACCATAAAATATGCGCTGTCTTTTACAGAGTTTCGCGCAAAAATAACCGGCCAGCAGAGACTGCTGACCGGCTTTCTGAATAAAATACCATTTTTTTAATCTAGTCGCCCAACACATTCCTGATAGCAACCGGCGACCTGTAATTCCAGGTGGAAATCTTGATACCGCTCTTACGGCTGGCCGCATGGACTACCTGGCCGTTGCCGATGTAGATGGCTACATGGTTTACCTGTCCGCCGCTGCCCGCGTAGAATATCAAATCGCCGGGACGCATGTTGCCGGAGGTAACCGCCTTGCCCATCTTGGCCTGGGAGCCGGAATAATGTGGAAGGGACACACCGAACTGTTTCATGACCTGCATGGTGAATCCGGAACAGTCCACACCCTTAGTCAGGCTGGTTCCGCCCCATACATAGGGGTTGCCCACAAACTGAAGGGCGTAATTCACCACTTTGGAACGCCTGGACGCCGCGTTGTTGGCCGCCACCTCAGCAGGTGAGAACTTGATGGCCTCGTTCAGCGCGTAGCGCACCTCCACGTTGTTGTCCCTGGTGGAAATAAACGCCTTATCCACCTTGCTTCCGTCCTCTTCATCCACGGAATCCAGATCAATCTCCACCCAGCCGTCTAACTGGGCCACAACCGGATAACGCTCGTCCTTTACAATCTGGGTCCAGATTTTGGCCTCCGTATTGGGCTCCGTGCGCACATTCAGCACGTCTGTGTTGATAACCGCCTTAAGGGTGGCGTTCTGCATGGCTATATCCTTTGCCTCCTGGCCTGTGGCCGTGTACTGGGGGTCTGCCGAGATATAACCGATGATGGGGCCTGACTTAATCTTATACCAGCCGTCCAGGGTCTCCAGGATCTCGCCTGCCGCCTTGCTGGTCATCTTACCTATAATCTTGCCGTCTGACTTTGGCTCCTGGCGCACGTTCAGGTAGTTGTTCACCTTGGAAATCACCAGATTGTCATACTGGTTGATGGCCATGGCCTTCATATCCATTTTACGTCCTTCGTTCAGGGAATAGGCCACCTCAGCATATTCAGAGGAAATATATCCCTCCTCTATCTGAATCCAGCCGTCCTCCAGCCCCTTGACCACGTAGCGCTCTCCCTTTAATGCCTGTCCGATAACATTTCCCGGATCCAGGGCAGGGGCCTGACGGATGTTCAGGTTGTCCGCCGTCACCGTGGCACGCAGCTTGACAAGCTCCTTTGCCTTTTCCCTGGCTTCGTCTCCGGTCAGAAGGTACTGGTTGCTGATGTAGCCCTCCACCCCGCCGGAGGTGATGTGGGACCAGTCCCCTTCCGTCGCCAGAATCTCGCAGGCTCCGTCTCCTGACAGCTTACCTATGATCTTGCCGTCAGTGCTTGGAGTCTCCCTTATGTTGAGGTAGCCGGACACCTGCACGATACCCAGATTGCTGTAGGAGCTGATTACATTGTCAATCTCCTGGGCTTCCTTCTGAGCTGCTTCCTCCTCAGGGGAAACACCGGCCGGATCCGCCTGGGCCGGGGTGGCGTTTCCCACCTGTCCCGTGGGGGCCGGTCCCGCTGCTTTGCCGGATACCGGCTTCTTGACTGACTTTACTCCCAGCACAATGATTCCCACTGCTGCGATGGCAGCCAGCAGAAGCACCAGGTATCTGGGGTCCAGACGTTGATTCCGTTTTTTTCTGGCCTTGTTCAGGCTCGATAGATAATCCTTATGTTCAAGCATGATTCTATAATCTCCAACTCATTATTCGCCATAAAAGCTCATATGACGTTAAGTATATCATAAAAACAGACTCGAAAATGTGAAAAATTTCTTAAATTTTGCCGGTCCCCGAAGTATTTACATGAAATGCCCCGGAAACCGGCAATTTTACCACCTGATAGGGATTACTTTGAGAGCAGCATGCGGTCATTGGCAAACTGTCCTCCGCTGGCCTCTGCAAACTTGGCAAGAAGGTCCTCTACGGTCAGGTTCTGCTTTTCCCTGCCGGATACGTCATAGATAATCCGCCCGTCATTCATCATGATAAGCCGGTTTCCTATCTGGATAGCGTCCTTCATATTATGGGTCACCATAAGAGCTGTCAGGTTCTGCTCCGTCACCATCTCATTAGTCAGGTCCAGCACCTTCCTGGCCGTCTGCGGGTCCAGGGCTGCCGTATGCTCATCCAGCAGGAGAAGCTTGGGCTTTTGCAGTGTTGCCATGAGAAGGGTAAGGGCCTGTCTCTGGCCGCCTGAGAGCAGTCCCACCTTACTGCTCATGCGGTTCTGAAGGCCAAGTCCCAGCCTGGTCAGCAGGTCGTGGTAATAGTCTTTCTCATTGGCCCTGATTCCCCATCCCAGCCCTCTTTTCTGGCCCCTTCTGAAAGCCAGGGCCATATTTTCCTGTATTTCCATGCCGGCCGCCGTACCCTTCATAGGGTCCTGGAACACCCGGCCAATGTATTTGGCCCGCTTGTATTCGGGCTGCCTGGATATATTCACACCGTCAATCTCGATCTTTCCGGAATCAATGGGGTACACGCCGGCTATCATGTTGAGCATGGTGGACTTGCCCGCTCCGTTTCCCCCGATGACTGTCACAAAATCCCCGTCGTTCAGGGTCAGGTCAATGCCGTTTAATGCCTTCTTCTCATTGATGGTGCCTTTGTTGAATGTTTTGCGCACATTGGTCATGATCAGCATTATACATTCCCCCCTTCCGAATATTCCTTGTAGGTCCTCCATTTATTGGCAGCTACCGGGATACAGAGAGCCAGGGTAACCACAATGGCGGATAAAAGCTTCATATAATTCGGATTCATGCCCATCTTAATGACAAAGGCCCGGATGACAAAATAGATCACGGAGCCGATGACTGCCGCTGACAGCTTAAGGGCAAAGTTACGGAACCAGCCAAAGAGCACCTCCCCGATGACAATGGCTGCCAGTCCAATAACAATGGCTCCGGTACCCATCTGGATATCCGCGTACTTCTGCCCCTGGCACACCAGGGCGCCGGACATGCCCACCAGACCGTTGCTGAGCATCAGTGCCAGCAGCTTGGTCCACTTGGTATTGACTCCCAGGGCGCGGATCATGTCCTCGTTATTTCCTGTTGCCCTCAGGGCGCTGCCTATCTCCGTGCCGAAAAACCAGTACATCACGACAACCATAAGTATGGCTGCCGCAATGCCGATGACCTGGGACGCCTGGGCCTGGTTAAAGCCCGTGGCGGAAGAAACCATGGTCACAATGGACTTGGACTTGAGAAGGGGAATGTTGCTGCTTCCTCCCATAATCCACAGGTTGATGGACCACAGGGATATCTGGGTCAGAATTCCGGCCAGTATGGAAGGTATCTCAAATACCGTGTGAAGGATGCCTGTCACAAAACCCGCCGCCATTCCTGCCAGGGTGGCTATAAACAGGGCTGCAACCGGATTCATTCCCCTGCCCACAATCAGCGTGGCACAGACGCAGCCTCCCAGTGCAAAGCTTCCGTCTACGGTCAAATCCGCAATGTCCAGAAGCTTGAAGGTGATGTATACCCCCAGCACCATGATTCCCCAGAGCACGCCCTGTCCCACTGCATCTAACAGATTGGGGCCCATGCCCTGCATCAGATTCGCAAAATTCATATCTTATATTTACCTCCCTTTCCGTCTCTATTCCTTTGTATCATTTGATAATGTAAATAGCTTGCCCAAACCGCTGTTCCCGGAAGCCTTACAGCTTGAGCAAACCATCTACCTTCTTTGCCGGACGCCATTTTATCCGATGACCGCCATTTTGCCCGATGGCCGCTATTTTGCCCGATGACGCCATTTTGCCCGATGACCGAAAAGAGGGTGCTGCAGGCCAAAGCGGTTTTCACCGTCTCTGCCCCGCAGCACCGCCTGTATCATCCTGAGCTGCCTGACTGTCTATTTTAATCCGGATACATCAATCCCAAGTGTCTGGGCTGTTTCCTCGTTCACTGTCAGCTCGCACTTCTCAGCCGGCAGGTACTCAATCGGCATATCAGCCGGTGACGCTCCCTCGGTGAGGATTTTCACAGCCTGCTGGCCGGTCATGTATCCCAGCTGGTAATAATCAATGCCGTATGTAGCCAGTCCGCCGTTCTGCACCATGCCTGCCTCGCCGCAGATAACCGGCAGATTGTTGTCTCCTGCCACCATTCCAACTGTGGCCATACCTGCTGCGATTACGTTGTCCGTTGGGGCGTAAACCGCATCCACGGCACCTACCATGGACTGTACCACGGTCTGAATCTCATTGGAACTGGATACCGTGTATTCCTTGCTCTCCATGCCTGCCGCCGCAATGGCTTCCTTTGCCATGTCAGCCTGGATCTTGGAGTTGGACTCTGCGGAGCAGTACAGCACGCCCACGGTCTTGGCTTCCGGAACCAGCTGCTTAAGCAGGTCAATCTGCTCCTTCACAGGAGTCAGGTCAGAGGTTCCTGTAACATTTGCTCCCGGCTTTTCATTGGTGTCAACCAGACCAGATTCAGCCGGGTCTGTCACTGCGGTAATCAGGACAGGGGTATCTTCCACTGCGCCCACCATGGCCTGGGCAGCCGGTGTGGCGATGGCCAGAATCAAATCCTTCTTCTCATTGGCGAACTTGGACGCCACTGTCTGGCAGGCTGACTGGTCGCCGGAAGCATTCTGCTGGTCAACCTCGTAAGCGATTCCAGCGTCGTCTAAAGCAGCGATGAAACCGTCATTGGCAGCGTCCAGGGCGGTGTGCTGCACCAGCTGGAGTACGCCAATCTTATAGGTGGTTCCCTCTGCCTTTGCAGCAGTCTCACTCTCTGAGGCCTCTGCCCCGGTTGTCTCCTCCGCCTTTGAAGCCGTATCAGCTGCTGTCTCCTGGGTCTTGGCGGCAGCTGACGTGGTTTCAGCCGTATTGCCTGCGCAGGCCGTCATGGACAGAACCATGGCGCCGGCTAAAACCAGGGACATGATTTTTGATGTCTTTTTCATAATACTATCTCCTCTTTCCACATAAGAATTCGTCCTCTGTCAGGACTTTTCCTATCATACTACAAAAAAATTGCGCCGTCAATTTTATTACTTTAAATTTCTGTGATTTTAAAGTAATAAAGTGAAAAACTGGTGTTTTTTGCAGATATTTCCATTATTATTTATGCATATCGAGAGGAATGGTGACAGTAAACTCTGTGCCCTTGTCTAACTCAGAGGTCACATGGATGGTTCCATGGTAAAAATTCACGATGTGTTTCACAATGGACAGCCCCAGCCCCGTACCGCCCTGTTTGCGGCTGCGGCCCTTATCCACCCTGTAGAACCGCTCGAATATGCGGTCCAGGCTTTCCTTTGGAATTCCCACGCCGTTATCCTTTACCCTTACCAGCATGTCATCTCCCTGTTCCCCCACCGTAATCCACACCTGGCCTCCGGGCCGGTTGTACTTGATGGCATTGGTGGCCAGGTTGGTAAACAGCTCCTTCATCTGCTGCAGGTTAGCACGGATACACAGGGGCTTGCAGTCCACATGGAGAAACACCTGGCAGGAGGCGGCCAGCGGCTTTAGGCTGTCCATGATCTCCTGGAGAAGCACGCTGATTCTCACATCGGAAAACATTACCTCGGCATCCATGGATTCCAGGCGGGATATCATCAGAATGTCGTTGATAAGCCCTGTCATTCCAGCGGCCTCCTTCTTGATTCTCTTTGCGAAATCCAGCTTCAGGCCGTCATCCTGAATCATGCCGCTCTCCAGTAACTCCGCGTAGCCCTGGATGGAGGTGATAGGAGTCTTAAGCTCATGGGACGCGTTGCTGAAAAATTCCTGGCGAATCTGTTTTTCCTTTTCAATCTGGCTTAAATATTCCTTTACGTCCTTTGACATATTCATGATGGTCCCGGCTATGACGTTGATTTCAGGGTATTGGCAGCTTTCAAACTGCAGCTCCGTGTAATCCCCCTTTACCTTCATCACGGCTTTCGAGATATCGCGCAGGGGTCTGGTGACCGATGACACAAAGCGCCTGGTGGTCACCACGGAGCAGACCATGGCCATAAGGAAGCTTAAAATGGCTGCCGGAAACAGCATGGGAAGGTATTCCTGTATGCCGGAATAGGGCACGGCCAGGCGGAGCACCATGTCTGAATACTCAGAGCGGCAGGCCACATAGAGCATGGTTTTTCCCAGTGTTTTGGAATAGCGTCTGGCATACCCCTCCCCGTGCTCCATGGCTGCCTGTATCTCCTCACGTCCCTGGTGGTTGTCCAGGTACTCGGCATCCGCGTCAGAATCTGTTACAACGGTTCCATCCGACTTTATAAGGGTCACCCTGCTGGAATCCTGGTCCGTAAACGCCTCCAGGCGCTCCATCTGCTCCATTAAGTCCCTGTCATAATCCAGGATGCTGTCCACGGCCTTGATGGTGTAGGTCATATCATTTTTGGAGTTTTTTAACATCATTTTGCTGCTGGCAATATAAAAGATGACGCTGTTAATACACAGCGCCGCCAAAAGTACCAGGATAAAACGTTCCAATAATGCTTTACGCATGTCTTCCTCCTTGGTTTCCTGTCATGTTATCTCACCATACGGTAGCCCACGCCCCGGACCGTCTTAATGCAGGCACCGCCCTCTTCTCCCAGCTTCTGGCGAAGGGTGCGGATGTGCATGTCAAGGGTTCTGGTCTCTCCATCGTACTCATAACCCCAGATGCGGTTGAGCAGTTCATCCCTGGTCACCACCCTGGACTGGTTCTCCAGCAGATAAACCAACAGCTCAAATTCCTTCAGTGTAAGCTCTACCAGCCGGCCGCCGCTTGACACCTCCCTGGTCTTGCGGTTGACCTGGATGTCCTGGTAGAACAGCACATCCCTGTCCTCCTCCCGTTTGGTCCTGCGCAGCAGGCTGCGGATGCGGGCCGACAGCTCCAGAACCCCAAAGGGTTTTACCATGTAATCGTCTGCCCCGCAGTCCAGCCCAACCACCTTGTCAAGCTCCTTTTCCTTGGCCGTCAGGAGCATGATGGGCACATATTTTAACTGCTCCGTATTTCTTACCTCCTTGATGGCCTCTGTGCCGTCCATCCCCGGAAGCATCCAGTCAAAGATTACCAGGTCCGGCTTTTCCTCCCTCATCCTGGCCAGGCCTTCCTCCGCGGTTTCAAACCCTTCAGCCGCATATCCAAAGCCCTCCAGGGCAATTTTCAACAGATTCATGATGTTTTCATCATCCTCAATAATATAAATCCGTTCCATTTTCCAACTACCGCCTTTCCCGGCATACAGCCTATGTAAACAGCATACCAGACTGAAGTAAAATCCACCTCATGGGAATGTAAAACTTGTGTAAAGTTTTTCCCGCTACAGGACCTCCTTATACACCCGGAGCACATTTTTACAGAATACAGCTTCTATTTCCGAAGAGGTAAAGCCTTCCCTTTCCATGGCATGCGCCAGCATGGGGAGCTTTCCCGCATCCCCCATCTCCAGATTCCCGCTGATTCCGTCAAAGTCGGAACCCAGCCCGATACAGCCGATGCCGCCAATTTTCCGAATATGCTTCATATGCTCCACCATGTCGGATATGCGGCTTAACTGCTCTTCCCCCGGTCCGAAGTCCCGCAGAAAGGCAGTGCAGTAATTGATGCCCATGACGCCGCCGCGTTCCGCCAGGGCGCGTATCATATCATCGGTCAGGTTCCTTGGATGGGAAGCCATGGCCCTTGCGTTGGAATGGCTGGCCACAAAAGGGTTTCTGGTATGCCGGAACACATCCCATATGCCTGCGTCATTCAGGTGGGAAATATCAATGATCATTCCCAGGCGCTCCATCTCCTCCACAAATGCAATCCCGGTATCCGTAAGTCCATGCTCTGTATCCGGCGCCATCCTGAAGGTGCCGTCCTCCTCTGCAATCCGGGCATTGGGAAATGCCAGCTCATTGGGAAAATTCCAGGTCAGGGTCATCATGCGCACACCCAGCCGGTAGAAATCCCGCAGAAACGCCGTTTTACCCTGGCAGGTCCCGCCTTCCTCCACTGTGAGAAGGGCCGACATCCTGCCCTGCTCCCAGTTTCTGCTGATATCCTCGTAGGATCTGACGATTCCTATGATATCCTCATGGGCTTCCATTTCCTGGTAGAAGGTATCGAGAAGTTCCATGCAGAATTCAAAGGGCCTTCCCTTGGCCTGTTCCAGATTGACATACAGGGCAAAATTCTGCAGCCCGTAATCCCCTGCCTGCATCTTTTTCAAATCCAGCATCATCTGGTTCTCCAGGATGGACTGCCTGCCTCCCTTCTTATGGTCCTTATAGATTTCCGCAATGGTATCGCAGTGCATATCCACAACCTTCATATCCCTGTCCTCTTTCCTGTTCTTTGGTATTCCCAATTTATTCCTGTATAACCGGAAATATTCTGTCACCCGTTACTATGTTCCAGTTTATACTGACTGCCTGTTTCTGTCAATCGGCTGCATTGGCCTCTGAGAGGATTTCCCCTGCCCGGCAGATTGCATCGTCGATGCGGGGCGCTATGTTTTCCCTTCCTATCTCCTTATCAAATCCTGCCTTCTCCATCACAGACAGGGGCTGTTCGTTTACATGGGAAAGAATCATGGTGATACGGGCCTTGCGGCACCTGGCGTTCAGCTTCTTAAGACTGTTCAGGGCGGTTGCATCCATGGCGGGAACGCTTCTCATCCGCAGAATCAGCACCTTCTTGTCTGAATCCAGGGGAATCTGTCCAATCTTGTCCGCCGCGCCAAAGAACATGGGACCGTTCACCTCAAACACCATAACCTGCCTGGGCACTGGTTTTAAGTCAATGCGCTCCCTGTCCGTGCTCTCCTCGTAATCCTCTGCGTACTTCCATCCGTAAATATCAGACACATCCGCCATGCGCTTCATGAACAGCAGACAGGCCAGGGCCAGTCCCACACCGATGGCCATAACCAGATCGAACACCACTGTGAGAAAAAAGGTCAGCACCAGCACGGCCGTGTCACTTTTGGGCGCTGTCTTCACCACATCTGCAAAGGACCGCCACTCACTCATATTGTAAGCCACCATAAACAGGATGGCCGCTATGGCAGGCATGGGAATCAGAGCCGCATAGGGCATAAGGAATACCAGAATCAGCAGAAGCACCGCCGCGTGGACCATGCCGGCCACCGGGCTGCGCCCTCCGTTCTTTATGTTGGCAGCTGTCCTTGCGATGGCGCCTGTGGCCGGAATGCCTCCGAAAAGCGCTGAGGCCGCGTTGCCCACTCCCTGGGCCACCAGCTCTGCGTTGGAGTTGTGCTTTCCGCCTATCATTCCGTCTGCCACCACACAGGAAAGCAGGGATTCAATGGCAGCCAGCACGGCTATGGTAATGGCGTCCGGCATCACCTTCTGTACCAGGCTGAAGCTGATATTCGGCAGATGGAACGCGGGAAGGCCGGAGGAAATGGTATACAAATCCCCTATAGTATTGACCCTCAGGCCCATTCCCTTAACCAGCACCGCGGCAGCCGCAACGGCAATCAATGAAGGCGGCACCTTCTTAAAGAACCTGGGCCACAGAATGAGAATGGCCAGTGACACAGCTCCCACTGCCAGGGCCTGAAGGTTCAGGGTATCCATGCAGGAGATAACCTGGCCCAGCTTCTCCATGGTCTCCACCGGTGATTCCCTGAAGGTAAGTCCCAGGAAATCCTTGATCTGGCCGATAAAAATGGTCACTGCGATACCGGTTGTAAAGCCGGTTGTAATGGTATATGGAATAAACCGGATGAGGCTGCCCAGGCGCAGAAAGCCCATAATAACGAGAATAAGACCGGCCAGTATCGTAGCTGTGGCCAGTCCCTCCATTCCGTTTTTCATGACGATTCCTGCCACAATGGTGGCAAAGGCTGCCGTAGGGCCTGCTATCTGCACCTTGCTGCCGCCTAAGAAGGAAATAACAAACCCGGCTATGATGGCCGTGTAAAGTCCCTGTTCCGGTGTCACACCGGAGGCCAGCGCCAGGGCTATGGACAGGGGCAGGGCTATGATAGCCACAATGATTCCCGATATCACGTCCTTTGTGAATTGTTCCTTTGTGTACTGTTTCATGGACAGAAACAGCTGGGGTGTAAGCGTTTTCATCTCATCTTTATCCTTTTCGTGTTTATAAAATGTTAATACTTTTTTACTATAGCGAAAGGATGGCCCCATATCAATTGTTTTCCGTCATGTTTCCAATATAATACAAAAAGCAGCCGCCGGCACGGATTACTCACTTCTCAGGGCGTCTATGGGATTTAGGTTAGCCGCCCGGCTGGCAGGCATGTATCCGAACAGCAGTCCGATTCCAACGGATACGCTGAAGGATATGACAACAGCCGACAGGGTGGGGGTGGCGGACACGCCCACCGCTGCTCCCACCACAGTGGTGGCGACGCAGCCCACCAGGATTCCGATGATGCCGCCCAGGGAGCTGGTCACAGCGGCCTCAATGACAAACTGCCGCATGATGGTTCCCTTATCCGCTCCCAGGGATTTGCGGATTCCGATTTCCCTTGTTCTCTCTGTAACGGATACCAGCATGATGTTCATAACGCCCACACCGGCCACCAGCAGGGAGATTCCCGCTATTCCTCCCAGCATACCGCTCATCATGGCAATCTGCTCGTTCAGGGAATCCAGCATCTCGCTCATGGCCGTCACGCGGTATAAATCCTCATCCTTAAAGGTTTCGTACAGGAAATTCTTGATGACTGCGGTGCACTCGTCCGCCTTGCTGGTATCCAGTGCCGTAAAGGTATAGTTGGTGATATTGGCGTTTCTGGACATCTTCACGGCTACGCTGTATGGAATCCATACAAAGTCATCGGTTCCCCCGTCCTCCATGTTATCCGCGTCCTGGGCCTCCGCTACACCTATAATTTTAAAAGCGTAGCCGTCTATCTTAAGGGTCCGCCCTACGGCGTTCTGGGAGCTTCCGTAAAGCTCATTGGCCACGTAAGCGCCTATCACGCACACCTTCTGGCGTGAGACAATATCCGAATACGCTATGTTCCTGCCTGTTTCCAGTTCATAGGACTTGATTTCCAGATATTGTTCACTGCGCCCTGCCACTGACGTGGATGTCATGGAGTCATCCCCATATTTGATGGTGGAGGACAATGTCACATTGGGGCTCAGTTCCCCGAACAGGTCTGTATGTTCCTCATAAAATGCATACATCTGGTCCACATCCAGGGAACGGGAAGCCAGATTGGTCACATTTACATTGATCTGGTTCACACCCATGCTGGCGAAGCTCTCCACCACGCTGCCCATGTAACCGTTGACCAGACTTACCAGTATGATGACCGCGGCCACTCCGATAATAATTCCCAGCATGGTCAGGAATGAACGCATCTTGTTGCCCCAAATGCTTTTAAGGGCCAGCTTAAATGATTGCAGCATAGTCTTTTACATCTCCGTCAAAATTAATCTGCCCATCCTTTATCCGGACCACGCGCCTGGCTTCCATGGCAATGGCGTTGTCATGGGTAATCATCACGATGGTGTTTCCCTCGTCGTTGAGCTGTTTGAGAAATCCCAGCACATCGCGGCTGGTCTTGGAATCCAGGGCTCCTGTAGGTTCGTCCGCCAGTATCAGTGAGGGGCTTCCGGCCAGGGCCCTGGCAATGGATACCCTCTGCTGCTGTCCGCCGGAAAGCTGGTTCGGCATGTTCTTCCATTTTTCCGACAGGCCCACCTTTTCCAGGGAAGCCATGGCCCGCTCCCGGCGCTCTGCATTTCCCACACCGGCGTACAGGAGAGGCAGCTCCACATTTTCCAGTATGTTAAGCTTGGGCAGCAGGTTATACTGCTGGAAAATGAAGCCAATCATCTTATTGCGGATGCGGGCCAGCTGTTTGTCATCCATGATGCCCACATCCTCGCCTCCCAGGAGATATTCGCCGTCCGTGGGCACATCCAGGGCCCCAATAATGTTCATGAGGGTGGATTTTCCGCTTCCCGACTTGCCTACGATGGCCACAAACTCTCCCCTGTCTATCTTCAGGCTGATGTCGTCGTTGGCCCGCACCTCTTCCCCTCCCAGATAGTATATCTTATGGATATGTCTCAGCTCAATAAGTGTTTCCCTCTGACTGGTATTGTCCATGTGTTCCTGGTTCCTCTCTGTCTTACTTCCGGTTCCTTCCGGGCATACTTTAACGGTTCTGGCGGCCTCCGGAGCCGCCCCGGTTTTGTCCGCCCATGTTTCCGCCTCCGCCCGGAGGGCCGCCCATGCCTCCGTCCATCATCATCATAAAGCTGCTGCTGTTTTTGCTGGATTCAGCCACATAGACCACGTCTCCTTCTGACAGGCCGCTTGTGATTTCCACGTATGTGTCGCTTGCCAGTCCTGTTTCCACCTTCACAGACCGGAAACCGGCAGGCACCGGCCCCTGCTGCTCCGTCACTGTGTCATCCTTCACATAGACCTGGTTTCCCCTCATCAGGGCATCCACGGGGATGGCCAGCACATCATTGGCCTCCTCAAGAGTAATAACTCCGTCCACATTCATGCCGGGCAGCAAATCCCCCATATCATCCAGGGTAACAGTCACCGGGTAGGTGCTGACACCGTTGGAATATGTGCTCTCCAGGCTGACGTTGGTCACTGTGCCTGAGAATGTCTGTCCCTCAAAGGCGTCTGCTGAAACCTCTACCTTCTGGCCTACCTTTACTTTCTTGATATCCAGCTCGTCTATGGACATCTCAAATGTCAGGCTGGACAAATCGTAGATGGTGGCCAGCACCGTGGTGCTGGAGCTGTTTTTGGTGATATTGTCTCCCACCTTGAAATTCTTGGTGATGACCTGGCCGGAGATTGGCGCCTTTATGGTGTAATTATCATAGCTGTCCTGGGTGCTGTCCAGCTTGTTCTGGGCTGATTCCACGCTTTCCTCCGCCTTGTCCAGGGCGTCCTTGTAGCTCTGAATCAGCTTATCCGCCGACTTGTCTGTCATCTTAAAAACAGGGGTTCCTTTTGTAACGTAGTCCCCTACATTTACCAGCAGGGACTCCACCTCCACACTGGTGGACAGGTCCGCATTCATGGTGGTGTCCACCGATGCCTCGAATGCTCCGTCCTCACTGCCTATGAATTCCCCGATCTGGGCCGTGGCTCTTAAGGATGTGGTCAGGCCGCCGGGATTTTGCACCTGTATGGTAACCACACGTACCAGCCGTCCGCCTGTGAGGACGGTTTCCTGGTTAGCCACTGCCTTGACTGTTCCTGCCACCTGCTCTCCTGTATCCGTCAGGGTAACGGCTGCCGGCATCCCGGCTCCTATCATGGCTGCCTCCCCGGACAAAAAAGGAATTCTTATTTCCATCACATCGTCGCTGTAAACATCGGCCAGCTTGGTGTTTCCGCTCACCTTGTCCCCCGCGCTGATATACAGTTCCTTGATATATCCTGTGTCGGTGGCTTTGTAGGTGTTTCCGCTGTAATCGCCCAGGGCGTCATTATAATCTTCCAGGGCGTCTTCATAGGAGGACTGGGATCTGCTCAGGGAATTCACCGAGCTGGTCAGCTGGGACTCCATGCTGGACTTATCAATTTCATAGAGCACCTGGTCCTTTTCCACCTGGTCCCCCTCCTCAAAGCCGGCAGATAACACCTCGCCCTCCACCATGGAAGTGATGCTGTAGGTGTCCTTGGCCTTAAGGGTTCCTGAGGAAGACAGTTCTGAGGAAATGTCCCTGCGCTCCGCCGATGCCGTATTGTGGGACTGTGCCTGGGCAGTGGCTGCCTTTGCCTTCATGCCCCTAAAGGTCATGGCCGCGGCTGCGGCTGCTCCTATTATCAGCAGGATTACCAGGGGCTTTACCCATTTTTTTCTTCCCTTTCTGCCTTTTACTGCCTGTGCCGGGGTGCCGGGTGCTGCTTCCCTCTTATGTCTGCCCGCGGAGAGCTTAAAAAAGCGCTGGACGCCTTTCTTCTTTTCTTCCATACCGCACCTCACCCTTAATATTCTATGGCGTCAACTGCCGTATAGCTGCTGCCGCTCTTATTGCATACCATTACCACCTCATCCCCTACCTCTATGCCGCCGTAGATGGAAAAAAGGTACTGAAGCTCCGAAGAATTCAGATTGATGGTGAGATATACGTCCTCGTCAATTCCATCCTCCCCAAAGTCCCCGTCCGAATTGTCGTCATCAATCTCCAGACGGATGGAGGTGGGCGTCATCACGTCTGTGGATTTATAATAAATGTTCTTGACCTCGCCCTTTAACAGCACATAGGCGTTGTTTCCCTCCAGATCATCATCGTCCCATCCCCTGGTGGTGTAGGCCCAGATGGTTTTGGACTTCACATTATAGTAGACAACGGCAAAGCCCGCATCCTGCTGGGATGCCTTCACTGCCTCCAGTGTGCTGGCTGTTCCGTTTAAAAATACATTGGCATTTTCCGATCCAAAGGGCACGGACTGGATTACGCTGAAGCCCTTGCGCACCAGTATGGGGCCTTTGCGCTCGTCGTCCAGGATGGTGATGGGATTGATTTCCCCGTCTGAGTTAAGCTCGCAGTCCAGAACAGCCCCGTATATTTCGCTGCTGTCCTTTTTCTTTGTCTTTAACAGGTTGTAAAACAGGTTCATGCAGTCTGTCTGGTTCAGCACTTCCTCCGGCTGGCGGTTCATCTCCTCGTTCAGCTCCAGATAGTTGAACTTGGAAATGCGCGAGGACGCCAGGTCCCCGGTAAAGTCCTCGTCCGAATACCCCAGCATGGTCAGCGCTGCCTTCACAGCGTCCTTATATGTAATATACTCCTCAGGCTTAAAGAGCCCTCCCAGGAAACCGGTCATCCATCCCTGGGAAGCCGCGATACGGATATAAACAGCATCCGGATGGGTACCCGGCACATCCGCGAACACGGACACGCTGGAAGAAGGCAGGTTTTCCCGGTAGCTGGAGGCATTCACCAGCATTCTGGCAAAATCCCCTCTGGTCACCTGTCCTGTGTAATCCGTCACATTCAGGATTCCGGTCAGGTTCACCACCTGTCTCCTCATGTCAAAGTTTGCAGACGATGTATTGGCTGCGGCAGTCACAGGCAGAGCCGAGGTCACTGCAGTAATGGCTGCCAGGGAACCGCACACATAACGGCAGGCTGCAAGTGGTCTTTTCATTGCTTTTGCTCCTCTCAAATCAATCGGTATTATCTTTTATTTTTTATACTCTATCACAGTAATGTGTTCATTTTGTGATAAGCGCGCAAAAAAACGCAAAAACAGCCTGTGAATACACGGATGAATTCCGTTTTTCCACAGGCATTTTTTTCGGTTTTTCTTTCTCCTCTATTACATCAAAGGGGCAACGAGGCGCATGAGACGTCCCAGCTTCTTTCCCATCCAGCTGTAATTTTTACAGTCCTCCATCGTGATAAGACTGCATTTCTTAAGGGTCTCCTCAAAATCACGCTCCACGTCAAAGACCACCGGATTGCGGTAAATATAGGCCGCGCATTCAAAATGCAGGTAAAGGCTGCGGAAATCCAGGTTAATGGTGCCCACCACAGCCTTTTCGTCGTCGCTGACAAAAACCTTGGCGTGGACAAAGCCCGGCGTGTATTCGTAAATTTTCACGCCGGCTCTTGTGAGCTCCGGATAAAAGGTTCTGGCCAGCATGTAGGCATACTTTTTATCCGGAATATGCGGCATAATAAGCTTTACGTCAATCCCGCGTTTGGCGGCATAGCTCAGGGCATTGACCATCTCGTCGTCCAGAATCAGATAGGGCGTCATAATATGGACGTAGCTCCTGGCCTGGTTCAGTATATCCAGATAAACACGCTCTCCCACCTGCTCCCTGTCCATAGGGCTGTCCCCATAGGGCAGGACGAAGCCGGAATGATCTGAGGACTGGGGATGTTCATAGTCTTTTGGGACCGCGTACTTCCCGTAATCCTCCGGCTGTCTCTCCGTCACATTCCACATCTGCAGGAACATCATGGTAAAGCTCTGTACCGCGTCTCCCTTCAGCATGATAGCCGTATCCTTCCAGTGGCCAAAGCGCACCTTGCGGTTGATGTACTCGTCCGCCAGATTTACACCGCCGGTAAAGGCCGTATGGCCGTCTATAACCACAATCTTCCTGTGATCCCTGTTATTCTGATAGGTGGACAGGGTTGGCTTTATAGGCGAAAACATTTTGCAGCGGATTCCCTTTTTCTCCAGCACCCTGGGATAATGATACGGAAGAAGCATAAGGCAGCACATGCCGTCATACATGACCCTGACCTCCACGCCCTCCTTTACCTTCTCCTCCAGCACCTTCAGGATACTGTCCCACATGTATCCCCGCTCTACAATAAAATATTCCATGAAAATAAAATGCCGGGCCGCCTTAAGCTCCCTCATGAGAGCCTCAAACTTGTCCTCCCCCAGCGGAAAATATTCCACATGGGTGTTGCCGTAGGCAGGATACCCCGCGTGATCCTTCATATAATCAATCAGATGGCTGCTTCTCCTGCTGGCTTCCCTGATTCGCTCCTGTACTTCCCGGTCCTGCTTCAGGTAAGCAGCCGTGTCGCCTATGTTTTTTTTCAGGCGCCGGGCCATAAGCTTTGTCTGGAACTGCATCTGCACAAATATATACAGCAGGACTCCGAACACCGGAATCACCAGAACCGGTACAATCCAGGCCATCTTAAAGCTGGAATTAATAGGTTCATTGAAAATATAAATGATGACTGCCGCGCTCAAAAGGATGGATATGGCGTATACAATGTGCATGTACTCTTCCAGCCACCGGAAGGCGCCAAACAGGATTCCCACCTGTATGGCCATAAACAGCACCACAAAGGCCGTCCTTCCAAATATAATCCGGAATAATCCCCTCAATTTCTTCATCCTGTCCCTTGTCTCCTCTCATGTAACAAATGATGTACTTTATCGTACAGCTTATCATACGGGTTTATACAGCCCAAAAATCCCTGGTGAAAAACCGGCATCCGCCGACCTGATTCACCAGGGTTTATTCTCTGTCTTTATATGGCTGTTACAGCCTTCGGGGCGCCCGTGAAGATTCTGCTGTCCAAATCCGCAATGGTGACTTTCTCTAAATATGCCTGGCAGCACTGGTTCAGCTCACCATAGAGCTCATCCATGATTCCCGCCATGCCTGACGAAATGAGGCAGGCCATATGCGGATTGCCGCTTTTCCAGGAGGCAGCCACAAAGGGGGTATCCAGAGCCTCAGCCACCATGGACAGGTTCACGTCCCTGCTGTCACGGTGGAACAGATAACCGCCGTCCACACCTTCCTTTGTTTTCACAAGATCCGCCTTTTTAAGCTTTGCCATGACCTTACGTATCCTGGCAGCATTGGTACAGACATTTGCGGCAAGACCTTCGCTGGAAAACACAGTTCCCTTGTGATTCAAAAAAACCAGCGCATGCACCGCAATGGTAAATTCACTTGTCACTTTTCCAATTCCCCTTTCCTATCTGCAACAGCCTGCTGCTGTCTTTCATTAAATCATACCATTCTTTTCAGAAAAATGCACTTATTTTTTATTTCATAAACCAATTCATAAGCCAGCCTCCAAGCCGGCTCATGAGCCAAAGGGCATTATGACCTCCCCTTCTGCGGCAGCTTCTTCTGTCTGCCCTTCCTGGAGGTTTTCTCCCCCGTCCGGCTGGGGAAGCTCCTGTGATGGCGGCAGGGCGGCTGAATTGCGCTGTATCTTAGCGGGTTTTGCTTTATAGGTACTGGTGTAAAGGAAGGTCTCTTCCTCCACCTGTCCATTTTTTGTACGGATGCGGTAGGACTTCCAGACCGAGCCCGGCTGGGCCTGCTCCACTATCTTTTCTTCCCCATAAGCCAGCTCAGGGTTTTCCTCGTAAACAGGCGCCGGCGGTTCCAGCTCCCTGATCTTTTCCGAGCGCATGGAAATACGTTCATTCTCTTCCAGCAGGGGAAGGCCTACAATAGAAAGCTTCAGCTGTTTTCCGTCAAAGGAAGCCCTGAGGCCGATGGAAGTGTTCTGGGTGTTGACAAATTTAAGGTCCGGGCCCGCATAGCCGTCAAAGCTCACCATGGCGTCCTGGCCCTTATCAATATAACCGGGCGCAAAACTGTGGAAATTCCGCTCCGTTGTCTTGTATCCTGAGTTGATAATGGCATGGTACAGCGTGGTGGAAACCTGGCACACACCGCCGCCCGGTTCCTCTATGAGGACTCCGTTCCTGTAGGCGCCTGCGGGCTGGTATCCCTTTTCGCTGGTGCGGTTGCCTGTGGCCAGGTTAAAGGAAAATTCCTCTCCCGGCTTTAACACTACGCCGTCTATGGCGTCTGCCGCCAGCCGGATATTCTGGTTTCTGTTCTTATTATCCGTGGTGGTGGTGGAAAAAGTCCCAATCACTTTGTACTGGTCCCTGGCCTGGGCAGCGGTCCGTTTGGGCGCGATGGAATCAAAGGGCGCCTCTGTCTCCGTCGTAAATTCTCCCTTTCTGACTGCCTCCATCAGCTCCTCCACCAGCTGCTCCTGCTTCAGGCTGCGCCCATACCGTTCCTCTGTATAGCGGTAGGTCTTTGTCTCCTTGTCAAAGGATTCCATCTGGGAATCCACTGCCCCTCTGTCCCATTCCTGGGCCAGCTCTGCTGCCTGCTGCGCAAATGCCTGTTCCATCCGTCCATAGTCCAGTTCATAGCTCTGTGGCTTATCCTTATCCCCGTGTTCTATGGTTTCAAGTATCTCCTCCAGCTGAGGGCCTGCCAAATCTTCCAGGGAAACACTCTCTTCCCCGTTTCTGATCCTCATATCCCAGCGGTACGTTTCCCTGACCCTGGATACGGCCTGTTCCATGGTAAGTCCGGACAGATTTAAGGTTCCAACCCGCACATCTTTCAGGAATTCCGTCTCCAAAGCCTCTGGCATCTGCGTGCTGTCCGGTGTCTCTATACTCACCTGGGTGCCTTTGGCCTCCCGCCCTTTTTCCCTGATTACGGCCGCTGCCCCGTAGACGATGACAGCAGCGGCCAGAGCTGACAGGATCCATGCCTTTTGGACCGTTACCCTTGTCCTTCTTTGGTATTTTCTTCTTATCGCTCTGGCTCTGCTTCTGTTCATCTTACTATCTCCGTTTTCCTTCCATTGTCTGTTCTATAATGTTCTTCATCATATCCTCGTTCAGCTGACCGCTGGCATAACCGAATACATTCCCGTCCCTGTCAATCATGAATGTGGTCGGGTAGGAATAAATGCCGTATGCGCTGAACAGCTCGCCCGTTGTATCCATAAGCACCGGATATGTGTATCCGTTCTCATCCAGGAATTCCTTGATTCCTTCTTCTGACTTTTCATTTCCATATCCCGGTCCTGCCACTCCCAGTACGATAAGGGCGTCATCCCCCTCCGTATCATAGGTCTCATATATTTTCTGTATATCCGGCATCTCTGCCCGGCAGGGCGGACACCAGGTGGCCCAGAAGTTCAAGAATATGGTCTTTCCCTTGTAATCTGACAGGGAATGTGTATTGCCGTACTGGTCCTTAAGGGTAAAGTCAATGGCCGGAAGCACCTCCTGTGCTCCTGCTTCGGCCTGGTCTGCCCCTTCTTCCCCGTCCCCGGCTGTTTCCTCCGGTGCATTGGCCTTATCTGCATCCGATGCAGCGGACGTGTTCCCGGCTTCTGCCGGATTTGCCGCATCTGCCGTATCTGTTTTTCCGGTTTCAGCTTCCGTGGCTTCTGTCTCTGCCCCGGATTCGCTGTCAGCGGACTCTGGCTCAGTACCTGCCGTCATGGCCGGAGTTTTATCTCCACCCTCTCCCGGCTCTTTGCTGCCCTGGACGGATGACTGGGTCTGGAAACTGGACAGATATCCTGTCACTGCGTTCATCCTTCCGGTAAACATCAGAAGGCCCATGAATATCATCAGAATGCCTCCCACCTTTACCGTGTATTTTACCACATTGCCATGGGTTTTAAAGAATTCCAGCAGGCTGGTGGTGAAAAGTCCCACTGCCAGGAACGGCAGCACGAATCCCAGGGTATAGACCCCAATCAGGCCAAAGGCCAAGGCCTTTGTGCTGGCAGAGGCTGCCATCAGCAGGACGCTGGCCAGAGCCGGTCCCACGCAGGGCGTCCACGCAAAGCTGAAGGTAAATCCCATGATTAAGGCTGTTATCGGCGACATGGCCAGCATATCCAGCTTAAAAGGCAGCCTGTGCTCCTTTCCCATGGCTCCGCTCTTTCCAAAAAATCCCAGCTGATAAAATCCAAAGAGCACCACCAGAATTCCTCCCACCCTGGCAAAGAGAAGCTGGTTGCTCTTAAAGAAGGTTCCCAATGTGGAGAACCCCAGTCCCAGGAGGAAGAAGGCAAAGCTGACGCCGATGACGAAACAGAGGGTGTGAAGCATTACCTTGCTCCGCTCATAGTGCATGCGGCCGTCCTCACCGCGCTTGCCGGTTCCGCCGGAAAGATACCCGATGTATAAGGGTATGAGGGGCAGGACGCAGGGGGAGAAAAAGCTGACCAGTCCCTGTATGAATACCGTCAGAGCCGGTACACTGATATCTAATGAAAATCCCATAGGTGTGTCTCCTTTTTATGTTTTCTGTGTGATGTTTTTCCTGTGGTTTATATGTGCAGCATGGTATCTTTTTCTATAATGCTTTTTCTATAATGCCTTTTCTGTCATGCCTTGTTATCATACCGCAAACAAATCATTGAAAGCCTCGCTCATAGTGGGATGGGTGTAGATTGTATCCCTCAGCACCTGATACGGTACCTTTGCATCCATGGCCAGCTTAATCATATTAATCATCTCATAGGATTCCTGACAGAACAGGTGGGCTCCCAGGATAAGTCCTGTCTCCTCATCAATGACTGCCTTTAACAGCCCGGCCGGCTGTTCCAGTACCTGAGCCTTTGGAATGGCCGCTGCCGCCAGCCTGGCCACCTTCACCTTATACCCCTTTTCCACTGCCTCTTTTTCACTTAAGCCCACTCTGGAGAAAGGCGGTATCAGGAAAACGCTGTAAGGCACTGCCCCTCTCTCCTTCAATGTATAGCTTCCATCCCCCAAGACCTTTGACTTTACGATTCTAAAGTCATCCAGGGAAATGTATGTAAACTGCAGACCGCCCCTCACATCGCCCATAGCATAGATATGGGGCGCCGTAGTGGTGAGGGAATCGTCTGTGACAATCCCGCCTCTGGGCCCAATCTCCACACCGGCTGCTTCCAGATTAAGTCCTGCTGTGTTGGGCCTGCGTCCGGTGGCTACCAGAACAGCCTCGGCTTCCAGCTTTTGAACTTCCTTTCCGTTATCCACTGCCACCAGAGCTTTGCCCCCGGCCTGCTCCAGAGCCTTGACCTTGACCCCGGTCATGACACGGATGCCCCTGGACTCCAGGGACTCCCTGACAGCTCCCGCGATCTCCTCATCTTCCCTGGGAAGGAATATATCTCCATCCTGAAGTATGGTCACTTTTGAGCCAAAACTTGCATAGATGGAAGAAAATTCTACTCCAATGTAACCGCCGCCGATAATAACCAGCCTGGAAGGAAGTTCGGTCAGGTTCAGCAGGCCTTCACTGGTATAAACATAAGGATTCCCTTTTAATCCCTCAATGGGCGGGATGAAGGCGGATGAGCCTGTGTTAATGAATATCTGCTCTCCTTCCACCTGGAAGGTCCTTCCGTCCTTCTCCACCTCCACCACATGAGGCGACTGGAAACTGGCGGTTCCGTCAATCACTGTAATATTGGGATTGCTGTCCAGCTTCTGGTAGTTCTTTCCACGAAGCCTGGCTGTCAGGTCTTCCTTCTGTTCCATAGCGGCTTTATAGGCGGCAGCCTTCTCCTCAAAGGAACCTCCCTTGGCAGCTGCCAGCCCTGCCCTATACACCAGCGATTTGGTAGGAATACATCCCACATTAATACAGGTGCCGCCGTACATCCTGTCAGACTTTTCAATAAGGGCCACTTTTTTGCCGGCCGCCCCAAGGGCTCCCGCCATTGTCTTTCCGCCTTTACCAAACCCAATGATAACTGCGTCATATTTTGTCCTGTTCTCCATCATATTCTCCGCCATAGCGATTCTCCTTATCTATATGTAATATCATTTGTTACAGTTCTTACTGTAACTATACATGATACAGTTATCTTTGTCAAGCATTTTATTTTACTATTTTCCGGGTACTTTTGCAGGCAGGACGCATCCTGACAAATTTTTTAAGAGATCACAAAACAGAGACAGTCCATATGCTGTTTGCAGAATACAATATGAAAGATGCATTTGTAACTATAAAAGGAGCCGATCCCCCTCACATTTATGTGTACCGTAAGCGGGCGGCTCCTTTTGTCAATTTCTTAATCTTCTAACGCCTGGCGGATATCCTCAATCACGTCGGCGGCGGACTCCAGTCCCACGCTGAAACGAATCATGGACGGGTCCACGCCTGCCTCCACCAGCTGTTCGTCCGTAAGCTGACGGTGGGTATGGCTGGCCGGATGAAGAACAGCTGTCCTGGAATCAGCCACATGGGTTTCGATGGAGCACAGCTTCAGCTTATCCATGAACACGGAAGCTGCCTGACGCCCACCCTTTAAACCAAAGGAGATAACGCCGCAGGTACCCTTTGGCATGTATTTCTGAGCCAGCTCATAGTACTTATCCCCTGGAAGTCCCGGATATTTTACCCAGGCCACATCTTCCCTGGACTGAAGGTAGGAGGCCACCTTAAAGGCACTCTCACAGTGTCTCGGCACCCTTAAATGAAGGGTCTCCAGGCCAATATTAATCAGGAATGCATTCTGAGGGGACTGGATGGAACCCAAATCCCTCATAAGCTGGGCTGTGGCCTTCTGGATATAAGCCAGCCTGCCAAATTTCTGGGTATACACAATGCCGTGATATGACTCATCCGGCTCTGTCAGGCCCTTAAATTTGTCATGATGGGCCTCCCAGTCAAAATTTCCGCTGTCCACAATGCATCCGCCTACTGTGGCCGCATGGCCGTCCATATATTTTGTGGTGCTGTGCGTCACAATGTCTGCGCCCCACTCAAAGGGACGGCAGTTAATAGGGGTTGCAAAGGTATTGTCCACAATCAGAGGTACACCATGGCTGTGCGCCAGACGGGCAAACTTCTCAAAATCAAGTACTGTCAGGGCAGGATTGGCAATGCTCTCTGCAAATACCACTTTGGTGTTAGGCCTGAACGCCTTTGCCAGTTCCGCCTCATCCGCATCCGGATTCACCAGAGTGCACTCCACTCCCATCTTGGGGAAGGTAACGGTAAACAGGTTGGTGGAACCGCCGTATATGGTGGAGGAGCTGATTACATGGTCTCCCGCCTGGCAGATATTCAATATAGCATAAAAGGTAGCTGCCTGTCCCGAAGAAGTGAGCATGGCCCCCACCCCGCCCTCCAGCTGGCAGATCTTTGATGCCACTGCGTCATTGGTTGGGTTGGCCAGCCTGGTATAAAAATAGCCGTTTTCCTCCAGGTCAAAAAGCCGTCCCATCTGCTCACTGGTGGTATATTTAAAGGTAGTGCTCTGGTATATGGGAAGCTGTCTGGGCTCGCCGTTCTTTGGCTCCCAGCCTCCCTGTATGCAGATTGTGTCTAATGATTGTTTGCTCATGTTTCCTGTGTCCTCCTTATGGTCAGGTTCTAAATGGTGATGAGATTATATTCCTTATTGCCAAGTCCCAGCTTCACAGCATGGTCAATACAGGTCTCCCAGTTGGTATCCGGGTGCGTATTGATGAAATGGTCATGGCTGTGATGATCCTGCTCCGCCAGAAAACTTCCGGCAAGCACGGGCTGGCTGTTTACCGCGTCCACACAGGCCATGTCCAGGGCCACCGGGTCAAATGAAGCAAACATACCCACGTTAGGCACAATGGGGGCGTCATTCTCCGAATGACAGTCACAGTTGGGGGATACGTCCACCACAAGACTCACATGGAAATTCGGACGTCCCTTCAGCACTGCCAGGGTGTACTCGGCAATCTTCCGGTTCAGTATATCATTGGCCTCGTCGCACATGGAGTCCACCGCATCCACGGGACAGGCTCCGATACAGCGGCCGCATCCAACACACTTGCTTGTATCAATGGAGGCTTTGCGTTCAAGGACCGTGATGGCGCTGTGGGCGCAGTTTCTCTGACAGGCGCCGCATCCGATACATTTATCCGTATGTACAAAAGGCTTACCGGCGTTGTGCATCTCCATCTTGCCGGCTCTGGAGCCGCTTCCCATGCCCAGGTTCTTAAGTGTGCCTCCAAAACCGGTTGCCTCATGCCCCTTAAAGTGGGTCAGGGAAATAACGATGTCCGCGTCCATAATGGCCCGGCCAATCTTTGCCTCCTTCACGTACTCTCCGTCAATGGGAACCAGGGCTTCATCCGTTCCCTTAAGGCCGTCGGCAATAATCATATGACATCCTGTGGTAAAGGGATTATAGCCATTCTCATAAGCAGCGTCCAGGTGGTCCAATGCATTCTTCCTTCTTCCCACATAAAGGGTATTGCAGTCGGTTAGGAAAACTTTGCCGCTTTGGGACCGGATTAAATCCACCAGGACCTTGGAGTAGTTGGCACGCAGGTAAGCCAGGTTTCCGGGCTCGCCAAAGTGAATCTTGATTGCAGTGTATTTGTTGTTAAAGTCAATATCCATCATGCCGGCTTTTTTTACCAGCCTCTCCAGCTTCTGCAGGAGATTTTCCGTAAGTGTAGTCCTCATGTTGGTGTAGTATACATTTGATACTGCCATGATGTCCTCCTTCTAAATCATTATCCCGTTTATTATACTTCAAACCCTGCATTTATTCAATCCTGTATGTGGGGGCAAGGGCACCAAATTTTTTCGGGTAATCTTTTCCCGGGATTCTTCGTACATGTTTTACCGCGGCGCCACAATATCATCGGCACAAACAGAAAAAGACCTTGCGTTAAAGCAGGGCCTTCTGTACGGCTTCATCGTGCCGTGATGATGGAACCGTTTATATTCCTTTCAGCTTTTTCCGGTAAATCAGATAGGAATACACACTTGGAATCAGGACCATTGCCATGAAAACCAGGAAGAACAGGGATGCCAGATGAAAAAATCCCATAATCAGCATCAGTATTCCCCCTGCCGTCCATACATAGCCGGCCATGCGGTGAGTCCTGTTCCAGTTATCCTCATCTGCCAGGGTCCACGGAAGCTTGATTCCCATGGTGTAGTTCTGTCTGCATTTGGGCAGGTAATTGCCTGCCGCCACGAACATCAGTGCAATGGGAATGCTTACCATGCTTCCCACGTTGATATCCACACCGATGCCGGACAGAACAATCACAAACTGGACCATCACCGCCAGCAGGACCACAAACCAGCGGGTAATCTGCTTCAGTTCCCTGGAGCGGCTGATGTTTTCACGTTTGGGGTCAATCCGGTAAATCACATTTACCATCACTGCCATGAGAAACATAAAGGCCGGTATGCCGAAAGCGGCCATATTGCGGCTGGAATAACCATCTGCCACATTGTCCGTCCCCCAGTGGGTGGGAACCAGATCCGGCAGGCGGTTATAAAAACAGACGGAAATGATAAAAGGCACAAGGGCCGTAAGCCAGTACATTATATCCCACTTGGAGATCTTCCTGTTATTTTTTTTCATGTTTGTCTTCCTCCATTAATGAATGCATCCAGGAAAGAACTTCCTGAAATACAGTGGTATTAAGCTCGTAATAAATATATTTGCCCGATTTCCGGTCCTCTATAAGTCCCGCCTGCCTGAGTATATTCAGGTGATGGGAAATAGTTGCTCCTGTTGTGTCAAAATGTTCCACAATCTGTCCCGCGGTCATGCTTCCCTGCTTTAACAGGTTAAGTATCTCGCGGCGGGTGGGGTCGGACAGGGCTTTGAATGTGTCACCGAAGGACATGGACAAAATTCCTCCTTTCGCTTTGCCTGATTTTATGTATTTTTATCGTGGGGTGGGGAGCGGCTGTATGGGCGGCTGCAAATCCGGCTTCTTCCCATTTATACATTTAGATGTTTATCAAAACATCTAAATGTATAATAACAAAATTTTCGGGATATGTCAAGAGGGAGGAAAGACAAATGCCCGCCGGACATCAGTCCCGGGCATATGTCTTTCCTCCCAAATAATCAGCAGCAGCTCTGCTGTCGTCTTATTTTTCCATTTCAACCGCCAGCTTCAGATTAGCCTTCTCATATTCATTGAACACGCCTGTGTCAAAGGAATCTGCGGGGTATTCCCCTGAATACCAGGTAAATGTGCTGAAAAAATCATTCCAGAAATCACTCTTAAAAATATATCCATGGCGGGCATAAATCTCGTTGCGGAATACCGCTGTCAGTTCCGGCCTCCAGCTAATCTGCTCCATTTCCTCCATGGAATAATATCTGGCATCGGAATCAAATACAGGTGAACCATAGTCATCAGGCACTGCCCCCGCAGGGTATATGCCTGTGCCTCCTTCCTCAGCCTCCATTTTGTAAGCCGATATAACGTAATGCAGTGCTTCTGCCGTAGGGGCTTTTGCATCCTCCTTATAGGAGCCATGATAATCCCATATGATTTCATTGGATAAAAACTGATATCCTTTGGACACCTGCTTCAGGGTTACTATGCTTTCCAGATTAAACTGGCTGTATCCGTCGGAAAGACACCGTATCCTGTATATCCCGCCATCCACCTCGCCGCTGGGGCAGAAGAAACTTCTTATGTTGGTATCGCCGTGTTCCGCATAATACCGGTCATAGGGAGCCAGGTAAATCCACCCAATCCCTGTTTTCATCTGTTCCAGCGTCAGTCCGGTTTTCTCTGTAAGAAACCCGTTCATCTGCTCCGTACCCAGCCTCACCAGGTCTGTGTAAAGCTCCGGCTGTCCAACGGTTTTCAGGTACATTTCCCTTTCTTCCTCTGTTAACGGGGACTGTTCCAGGCCGGCTCCGGAATAAAACACTTCATTCAGGTTTATATATTCCGGGCTTTTGTAGTCTGACATAAGAAATCCGTAGTTGTCGATCCGGTTCAGATATTCCTCAAAACCGCGCAGCTCCTCTTGCGTCAGAACCCGCCTTGGTTCATCTGCCCAGGGTTGGTCTGCGTCATGATCCGGGACAGAGGAACTGTCCGGCTCCCCGTTACCTTCCTGGCTTCCAAAGCTGTCCGGCTCCGCCTTACCTTCCTGGCTGCCCAAGCTCTCCGGTGCGCTGGCATTATCCTGCATCCCATGATTTTCCGCGCCTGCCCCGGTATTACTTATATGGCTCCCTGTATCTGCGCGGCATGCCGCCAGACCCAGCATTGCTGACAGGATAACCATGGCCAGCACGCCTTTTAGGCATATGGTTATGATACGCTGCTTTTTAATCCATTTCATGAAACATTGCCCTCCTTACTGCCTCTGCTCTCATCTTTTTTCCCGACCGACGCTGCCTTATAGGCCCGCTTTGCCTCATACATGGATTCGTCTGCATGTTTTAGCAGGCAGGCTGTATCGGTGCCGTCCTCAGGATAAAAGGCGTATCCGTCCGAAAAACGCACTTGTATGCGTTCTCCGTTATCCAGCTCTGCCGTACATGTTTCCATGGTTTTTCTAAGCCCGGCCTCATATTCCATCAATTGGTTTCGTGAACTGCATTTATATAGGAACAGCGCAAACTCGTCCCCGCTGAGGCGGGCTGCAATACAGTTGCTCCAGCCGCAGCCTTTGAGCAGGCCCGCAATGGCTGTCAGGTAACGGTCCCCATTTTCATGGCCGTACTTGTCATTGACCTGTTTCAGGTTATCCGCGTCAGCCATGAGCATCATGCCATGGTCTAACTGCTCCGGCTCCCTGAGCAGCTGTTCCATATGGCGGTAAAATGCCCTTCTGTTGTACATGCCTGTCAACAGGTCAATGTCCCGCTCACGCTCAATTTGCTTCTTCTCCATAACATCATCTGTCACATCTGCAATCATGCCGAGAACACTGTTCTCCCGCTCAAAGGATTCCAGTCGGATATAGCGCAAATCAGAGCCCTCCAACTGGTAAATTCTCTCTTCCCGCTCCACCGGACGGCTTCTCAGGTCATCCATCTTTTGCTCGAATAAGCAATGGTCTGCCAAAAGCTCCTCTGCTTCCTGGTCCTTAAGCCTGAGGATGCCTGCCAGACGGCTGGTCGCCATGACGCGCTTCATATCCCGGTTATATTCATATACGCCTATGGGAACCCTGACCATCTCCAGAATTTTTGATATCTTGTTGGTGGTATCCAAAAGACTCTCTACCATTTTGTTGATTTGGAAGCTCAGTTCCCTGAATTCCGGCGTGCTGTCCACCTCTACCCTGGTGTCCAGATTTCCCTTGGTTATTTTTACCAGGTTATTGTGTATGGAGGATATTCCTTCCAGAATATAGCGGTCTATGTCTTTGGAAATGAACGTGATCATCAGCAGGGACAGTCCTATGAGATATACTGCCACCATAAGGGTGCTTCTGTTCACTTCCCGGTACAGTGAAGCGCTGGTAGCGGACATGCCCAGTATAACGGAATTGCTCTTTCCAAAAACGCAGTAGCTGTCCTTCTGGTTTAACACTGCCCTGACTGCCCGGTTGGTGACGGACAGCTGGTCCGGGTGAAGTCCTATCTCCTGGATTTGTTTTCCCACCAGTGTTTCATCTGTGGATCCCAGTATGGTTTCGCTCTCAGGATCTATGGCGTATACGGTGGAGTCCTTTTCTGATGTGACCAGGGAGAATATGTAGGACAGCTCGGTCAGCTTCATGGAATCCAAAACCGTTGTCGGCTCTAAACCTACCTGTATGATACCCTTTCTGTCTTCACGCCAGACCGCCGCATACTGCATCAGCTTTCCCTCTGCTGTGTTGGGGGTTATGTCCTGGCACATCTGAAGATCATAGTTCTCTAACATTGGCAGGAAAAACTGCATTTGCTGGCCGGAGTTAAAGTTAAGGCCAAAGTATTTGGGCTCGGATCCGGCGTATAGATTGCCTTTTGTGTCAAATAAGTGGAACTCGTCTACCTGCAGCAGGCGGGCTATCTTTTCCATCTCCTGCTGGTCTCCCGTGACCTGGGGACGGTCCTGCAGGATGTAGGCGATTGCTTTGGCCCGGATGAAACATTGCTCTTTCAGGTTTTCTCTTTCTTTTTCTGCCTCTTTTTCGTTTTGGTCCAGTATCTGGCCTACCTGCCAGAACATTTCCCGGGCGCTGGTATACATTTCGTTTTGGGCATTGTGGATTTCTATGCAATAGTTGATGAGGAGGGTGGTCAGCATGGCTGTCAGGATTACGATGCATAGCCGCTTGCGGATAATCTGCTTCATTTGGGGGGCGCCCTCCGTTTCTTTGGATAGTTGGGATTTGGGGGTGGGGAATGGGGTGGGTGGGGTGGGTAGGTGATAGTGCTCTGAGTTATAGGATAGCATATTTTGGGTGGGGGGACAAGAGGGGACGGGGGTTGGGTGGGGTGATAATTATTTTATGGGGGTGGATGAGGGGTGGGGTGGAATGGGGTGGGCTGCCTGGCCGGGGGCCAGGGACGCTTGGGGGCGGAATTAGGTATGGGAGGGAGCGGATCCGCCGGGCGGCAGCCCTGGAAACGCCTCGGCGTTCCCAGGGCTGTGGGGCGTTCGCCCCATAAAAAGCCGGATAAAAAACCAGGGGGGAAGAGATAATGCATTCTTCCCCCCTGGTTTTTTGTCCGGCTTTTTGCCCGGCTCATTGCTATAGCATTTTTTGCATTTCGTCTGCTACAAACTGTACTTTGGTTCCTACTATTACCTGTACAGATGTCTTGCTGGGCCTCATGACTCCGGCTACGCCTGCGGATTTTATCTTTTTCTCGTCTACTAATGTGTAGTCTTTTATCTCTAATCTCAGCCTTGTAATGCAGTTGTCTAATGTTACTACATTTCCTTTGCCGCCTAATCCTTCTAATATAATGGCTGCTACCTTGGTGAAATCGTCGTTTGCTAATACGGCTGTCATTTCTGCGTCTAAATCTTCTTTCTCACGTCCTGGTGTTGGAAGGTCGAATTTGGTGATGACGGCGCGGAATACTACGTAGTAGATAACTGCGAATACAACACCCTGTACTAACAGCATAAATGGCTGGTTGGCCATTGGAAGCCTGCAGCTGAAGATGAAGTCCGTTACGCCTGCGCTGAAGCAGAAGCCTGCGGTCCAGTGGAATGCGGCTGCTACTGCTACGGAAATACCGGTCAGAACGGCGTGTACAAGGTACAGTCCGGGAGCCAGGAACATGAAGGAGAATTCCAGAGGCTCGGTAACGCCTGATACGAAGGATGCTACTGCTCCTGCAATCAGGATACCTGCCGCATACTGCTTCTTCTCTGGCTTTGCTGTCTGGTACATTGCAAATGCAGCTGCCGGAAGGCCGAACATCATTACCGGGAAGAATCCTGCCTGGTACATACCGGTAACTCCCTTGATTCCGCCTTCTGCGAAGCCCCAGAATTTGTTGATATCAGCAATTCCTGCAATGTCAAACCAGAATACTGCGTTCAGTGCGTGATGCAGTCCGGTCGGAATCAGGAGACGGTTTGCAAATGCATAGAGACCTGCGCCTACAGGACCAAGTCCCATGATATGCTCGCCAACCCATACAAGGGCGTTGAACAGCATCGGCCATACAAAGTACAGGATGGCGGACTCTGCAACCATTACGAAGGATGTAACGATGGGCACACAGCGCTTTCCTGAGAAGAAAGCAAGTGCGGTCGGCAGCTGCGCGCTGCTGAACTTGTTGTAACAAACGGACGCTGTAATACCGGAAATGATACCGATAAACGCGTTGTCAATCTTGGAGAAGGCCAGAGGAGCTTCTTCTGCGCCCATCATTGTGGCAACAACTCCGCTGTTAAGTACTGTGGTGACAGTCAGAAATGCAACCAAGCCTGCAAGACCTGCCGCACCGTGCTGGTCCTTTGATAAACCGATTGCCACACCTACTGCAAACAGCATGGGCAGCTTGTCGATTACGGCACTGCCAATCTTCACCAGCGCAAAACCAATAATCTGGATGATACCGGTTACGTCACCGCCCTGCATGGTGGCAGGACACATAGCATAGCCAATACCCATCATAATAGCTGCAACCGGCAGAACGGCAACAGGAAGCATGATGGCCTTACCTAGTTTCTGCAAATACTTCATCATAACATAAATCCCCTTTCTTTTTTAGAGCCTCCTTCTATACTTTTCCCGTAGGAGTACTCTGAATTACATTTTGATAAATACTCTATTCAAACCTGTTTCCAGGCTTAAATCACTGTTACATTTTTTTGGACAGTTTCCGCGCCTGCCCGCCAGTCCCCCGCCAATGTGTCAGGCACCGGTTTCCAGGACAGCTTCCACTTCTTTCATGGCAGCTTCCTCATCGGGTCCGTCGATGCGGAAGATGACCTCATCTCCTGCCGTGGTGTTCATGGCCATGATGCTCATGACATCCTTCCCGTCCGCCCTGCGGTCCCCGCAGATGATTTCCACGGTGGAGCTTACATGGAGCATCCTGACCATAAGCATGGCGGCCGGCCTTGCGTGAAGCCCCATTTCGTCTTTTAAGATAAAGCTCCGCTCTGTCAACTCGTCCCCGCCTTTATTCCTTACAGTTTGATGATGGCTGTTTCTCCGGCCCTTACTTCCATTCCGTTCACACATTCCATCTTTGGAAACTGAGGCGTGTTGCAGATAATAACCGGCGTAGTCACATCATAACCAGCTTCCTTAATCTTATCTATGTCAAAGTCTAAAAGGAGGTCGCCCTGCTTTACCTTATCCCCTGCTGCCACATGAGCATCAAAGTACTGCCCCTTAAGCTGTACCGTGTCAAGTCCGATGTGGATAATCAGCTCCGCGCCGTTGTCTGTCTGCATGCTGATGGCATGCTTTGTGTCAAATACCATGGTCACCAGTCCGTCTGCCGGCGCAACTACCCTGCCGTCCGACGGTATGACTGCTGTTCCCTTTCCCAGGATCTCCTGGCTGAAAGTGGGGTCGCTTACCTGGCTCATGGGAATGGCTGTTCCATTGACCGGCGCTGCGATTATCTTCTCTTCCTTTTCTTCTCCCCCGAATAACTTCTTAAGTGATCCAAACATCCTTACTGCTCTCCTTTCACGTCCCCCAAGGGACCTGCCAAAATAATTATTTAGTCCTGATACGTTTAATGTGCAGGGCCAGGTAAGCCACTTCTTCCTCTGTTACCTGGTGCCTATACTGCAGCTTGATGAGCGCCTGTATTTTCTGGCTGCAGGCATATTCCTCCGGATACAGACGGTCAATGACCTCCTGGAACTCCAGGTTATCCAGATTCATATGCTCCCCTGTAAATACCCGCTGGGCCAGAAAACGCAGATGAGTGATGAACCTCTCATAGCTGAGGGACTGCTCATCCAGCTCTATACTAAAATACTCCCTGACCACCTCCAATACCTGCTGTATCAGATTGGTGATCTTAATTGTATCACCCATAGGTGCATCATACTCCGCATTGACGATGTGAAGGGCAATGGAAGCTGCCTCGTCCACCGGGAGCTTTACTCCCAGGTCCCTTTCAATCATGGCTATGGCATATTCGCCAATGAGATATTCCGCGTGGTAAAAGCTGCGTACCTCCCTGATTAAGGGATTGGAAAACATCATCTTCTGTTTGTACCGCTCCAGTGCAAAGTTTATATGATCCGTAAGGGTGATATACACATTTGGGTTAATAGGCCGGTTAAGAACCTCTTTGGCATAACCAATGATTTCTGCCGATATCTGTACATGCTCCATGGGAAGGTTCTCCAGCAGTTCCTTGAACTTATCCATGGTGTTCTGACTCTCCAGGCGGAATATCTTCTCCACCTTTTCCTCGTCAATGGTATTGCCTTCCTTTGCTTTGAAGCCGACGCCTCTTCCCATGACGATGATCTCCCTGCCCTCTTCATCGCAGGTGCTCACTACATTATTATTGATTATTTTAGCTATTTTCATAATTGCTCCTGATGAAAACAAAAAAACCAACTTTGTTAAAGAGACCCATGTGCGCATACGCACGGGTACACATCATCCCCTTAACAAACTTGGTTTTGCCTGCCGAACAGTAACAATCCTTATTAATTATTTAATTATAACTTCCAAAGATTTACTTCACTAACAGCATCATAGCAAATCTTAAGATAAAAGTCAACAATATTTTATATAATTTTTATATTTGCCCCCACCCCTGTTGTCAGAATTCCCAACACAGCCCTTGTCATGACTTGACATACATGTAAATAATACCTGTAACAGCCAGATAAAACCAGGTGGCAGGATTGGAAAACCATGTGGTGAAAAATGACAGCATCATGTACATGGCAATCTGGGCATAGATTACATGGCCTGCCGGACATGACATCTTCCGCCTGCGCCTTACCAGAAAGTAACATGCTGCTCCCAGGAGCGCGCCCAAAAGCACCATTCCGAAAATGCCGAAATCATAGTAGGCGTCATAGAACAGGGTAAGGGTGGTCAGCTCCTTCTTTGTCACAAAGAGAGGAAAGCTTACCAGGACCGGGAACAGGAATTTAAGTCCCGTAAGAGCCCACACCGGAAACAGCATGCGAAGCCCAAGGCTGTGGGATTCCAGCTGCTCCACCAGACAGTTAAAATTATCGTAGTTATTGGCAATATACATATAGGGCTGTGTGATGAATATTGGCATATGGCTGTTCTTCATCTCAAAAATGCCGTTCAGGTATTCCACGCTGTGGCTGCGCATAACCGTTAAGAGCAGATAGGCCGGAATCATACAGGCCATCAGCACGCCCACATAGACCAGGCTGAAGGTGCCGCTCATGGAAATATAGGTAAATGCGGCCATGCCCACGGCCAGAATCAGCTGGAACCTGGACACGCAAAGCACCGGCACGGCCAGGGACAGCACCACCATAAGCAGTCCCAGCCAGAATCCCTGATCTCTGGTCAGCCCTCTTCCCCTGCGGGATATCATAAGGCTGTACACCACGAACAGACTGGGCACCAGCACGCAGGAAACCGTAAAATAATGGACACCGCTGACATGGAAATAGGAATAGGCATGGGGCACACCGTATGAGAACAGCGGCACAAAGCCCAGCTTCCACGCCTCAAAGAAAAAAGCGAGAAAGGATATGACCACCAGCGCCGCCATGGAATGAAGCAGCCGCTTTGCCTGCAGCGGAGATTCAGCCGAGGCATAAAAACGGTATACGGACTGCATGTCCGCCGCGCTCCATCCATCATATATCCTGTGCAGCACCTCAAACACAATCCAGAAGGTGAGCACCGCCAGTCCCAGGCAGACCCATGTCCGGAGGTCCCAATCCGTCTGAAGGCGGCTGAGCTTAAAGCAGGATATTCCCTGCCCGCCCACAAAAAAGAGGCAGAAAAGCCCCCGCAGGTGAATCAGGTTGCCCGTCTCCCTGTAATCCTTTATATACAGCCACAAGGCTGCTGTAATTAAAACCAGCCCAGACAGCATATAAAAATGCTGCCGGGCCAATATGAAGCTTATGATATAACAAACCAGATAAACTGCCATTAATCTGTAACCTTCTCCACAAAATCTCTCATGTATTGTTCTGTTTCTGCTGCTGTGGCAAAGCTCATGGCCTTGTCAGCCACTGCCTGAAGCTCCTCCACACTGTACTGGGTAACCATCTTCCTGGCTTTCAGAATGGCGGATGCGCTCATGCTGAATTCATTGAGTCCAAATGCCAGAAGCAGCGGAATCATCATGGGGTCGCTTGCAGCCTCGCCGCACATGCCTACCATAATGCCCGCCTCACGGCCGCAGGCAATGATATGCTTAATACTTCTGAGCACAGCCGGATTAAAGGTGGAATAAAGATAGGATACCTTTTTATTGCCCCTGTCAACAGACATGGTATACTGGGTCAAATCATTGGTTCCGATGCTGAAGAAGTCCGCTTCCTTTGCAAAGATATCTGCAATCAGGGAAGCTGCTGCTGTCTCCACCATAATGCCCACCTGGATGTCCTTGTTGTATGCAATGCCCTTTTCATCCAGTTCCTTCTTGATTTCCTCCACCAGTGCCTTTGCCTGACGGTACTCTTCAATGCATGTTACTAACGGAACCATAATACGGATGTTGCCGAATGCGCTTGCCCTTAAAAGCGCCCTCAGCTGCGGCTTATACACATCCTCCCTGCGGTCCAGACAGAAACGGATTGCCCGGTAGCCCAGAAATGGATTCTCGTCCTTCTCCAGGCCCATGTATGGAATCTCCTTGTCGCCTCCGATATCCAGGGTACGGATGATAACCGGCTTTCCGTTCATGGCGGCTGCCACCTTCTTATATGCCTCGAACTGCTCTTCCTCTGTAGGCATGGCGTTTCTGTCCATAAACAAAAACTCGGTGCGGAACAATCCGATGCCCTCTCCGTCATACTGGAGCACCTTGTCCACGTCCTCGGGCTTTCCAATGTTAGCCACGATTTCCACCTGCACGCCGTCCTTTGTGACAGAAGGCTTGCCGATATACTTCTCCAGCTCCTTCTTTTCCACCAGGAACTGTTTTCTCTTCTCCTCGTAATCAGCCGTCACAGCCTGGTCCGGGTTCACATACACTTCGCCGGTGCTGCCGTCCAGCACCACCTGGTCCCCGTCCTTGACGCCGTCCATAAAGCCTGTGACAGCCACCACAGCCGGAATCTCCAGAGCCCTAGCCAGGATTGCGCTGTGGGAGGTCTTGCCGCCCAGCTCCGTGACAATACCGGTTACATTGGCGGGATTGATTCCCGCGGTCATGGACGGGGTCAGATCCTTTGCCACTATGATGCTGCCTTCGGGCAGGGAGGAGATGTCCACAGACTGGATTCCCATAAGCATCTGCTGCATACGGGTCTTGATGTCGCGCATGTCCGTGGCTCTCTGCTGCATCAGCTCGTCTCCCATGGAGGCAAACATATCCGCATACATGTTGCACACATTCTCAATGGCGTATTCACTGTTTACGCCGTCATTCCTGACAGAGTTCTCAATCTCCCCTGTCAGCATGGGGTCTGCCAGAAGCATCATATGTCCCTGCATGATTTCCGCTTCCTTCTCTCCCACCCTGGTTGCCAGGTCCTCTGCCAGTTTCTCTGTGGCCTTGATGGTCTCGTCCAGCGCTCCCTTAAAACGCTGCACCTCCTCTTCCACATCGTTTACCGCCTGCCTGGTAATCACCAGCTGGACTTCTTCCACAATCACTGCTTTTCCAATTCCAATTCCTGCAGAAGCGCTTGTTCCCTTGTACATCCTCTTGTACCTCCTTATTAAAAATTCATTTATACTCACAACCTTTGGTTGCCGTCAATCTACTCGCCTAACCCGGCCTCCACGATACCAACCATGGCTTCCAGTGCTTCCTCCTCATCTGGCCCCTCACAGACGAATTCAATCTCGTCTCCAGATTTCACGCAAGCCCCAAGGACGCTTAATACACTTTTGGCATTGGCCGTGGTGGTGCGCACCTTGAAGGATATTTTTGATTTATAACGCAGCGCCTCCTTGCAGAGGACTCCCGCCGGACGCAGGTGCAGACCGGATGGATTCTTGATTACAGTTGTTTTGCTTACCATTATGCCTCTCTCCTTGCTTTTTGTTACTGACCGGGCTCTGCCTTGGACGTACTGGCAGGACCTTCTGATGTCTCACTTTCTGTCCCTTCCTGGCTCTCATCTGTACTGGCCGCAGTACTGTCAGCCGACGGCCCTTTTTCTGTCACAGTCACCTGGATACGGTCGTAGCTCACCAGTTCATAGGCATCGCCCAGCTGGAACGTAATCTCCCCGCTGTTCTCTCCCGGAACCATATCCTCCACATCCATCTCAGCGCCCAGAGCGGCAGCCGAAAGCTGGTCCAGATCTTCCTTCAGGCCTCTTATGACCACATTCACAGAATCCCTGTCATACTGGTATTCATAATCGCTGTGGTATCCCACCCGCTTAATCTGGCTTGTTTTAAGCTCAAATGTCCTGCTCTCCAAAGCCTCCACCTTGATGACAACCTTCACCTCTTTGGATGATTCGTCCGAAAGGTACACTCCCTCCGGCAGATACTGGCTGATATCCAGGGTAACTTCCTTATCCCCTGTGGCTCCGTCCATATTCAGCTCAGAGCTTGGGATGGTAATGGAATTAATATTGGCCAAATCGGATTTCAGACCATTGACAGCCACAGAAGGACGGCTGCTCTCTATCCCCGTATACCGGTATCCGTCCGCCACCCTGCCCTCCGGCTCAAAGTTCAGCACCAGGCTCTTGCGCTTGAGAATCGGCATGGTATAATCCACACTGGAGCGGCTGAATGTGATGCGCTCGTCAGTGGGTATCTCATTTTCATTGGCGTCAAAGCACACCACAGGAGCGCTGTCTGACAGGTTGGAGTCAGCGCCGTCCACATTGATCACAATTCCCACCGCGCTGATCTGCCCCACCACGGACATGGGACCGCTGACATTTATATAATTCGGTGAAACAGAAGGTGTTCCCTTATCGTATCCTTCGGCAGCTTCCCCTATGACCTTGGCCCTAATCTCAAAGGACTTGCGCTGCAGATCCTCTGTCTTGACGCGGATAACTCCCGGCTTTGCCACCGGAGTGTCCAAAAGACGTCTGTTGTTCTTAACCTCTATCTTCACCGGCACTGCGCCCGTGGGTTCATATATATCGGCCAAATCTATATAGGCCCTGAAATCCGAGGCGCTGATGCCTGCCTTATCCAGTGTCCTTACACGGTAGCTGACGGTAACAGTATCCTTATCCGTCAGCAGCTCATATGTCTTGCCGTTGGATGTCAGGATTCCTTCGTTGACAATATCTAACGGCACCTCCTTTGAATCTGAGTCCTCCGGGTTATTGATATTCACCACTGCCAGCCAAACAAAAAATGCCAGGAAGACAGAAAGTACTTTAAGCCCAATATTGTTAGACAGCTTTTTTTCCATTCTTCAGCCTTCCCTTCCATATTTTCAATCGGTTCAATGAAACAGTCTCCTCTTTCACATTGGAAAGTACCTTTTTGAGGCTTTCTGCATCTGGTATCCTGGACAGCACTCCTCCTTCTGCTACCGATACCCTTCCGGTTTCCTCCGACACCACGATGGTAATACTGTCCGTGGATTCACTTACACCCACAGCGGCCCTGTGGCGCGTGCCCAGGTCCTTGCTGATGCTCATGTTATCAGTCAGCGGCAGATAACAGGTGGCCGCTGTAATGCGGTTGCCCCTGATAACCACTGCCCCGTCGTGAAGAGGTGTGTTGTGTTCAAAAATATTAATCAGCAGCTGGCTGGTGACCAGTCCGTTGATTTCAATTCCCGTCCTCTCTATCTCCTTAAGGGAAGAACCGCGCTCAATCACCATCAGGGCGCCTGTCTTTACCTTGGCCATCTCAAAAGTGGCCCGTACCAGCTCGTTGATAGTCTTATCGTTAAAGCCCTGGTTATCCTTGCCCTCGTCAAAAGAAAAGAGATAGGACATGTAATTGCGGCTTCCCAGCTGCTCCAGAGCCTTGCGAAGCTCAGGCTGGAATATAACCAGAAGGGCCGTCACCGCAATGGTAGTGGTATTCTCCAGAATCCACAATATGGTAGTCAGATGAAGCACGGCGGCAAACAGCACAAACACCAGGATAACCAGAAGTCCTTTTAACAGGTTCCAGGCCCTGGTGTTCTTAATCCACACCAGAAGTTCATAGACCAGAAAGGAAATAATCACGATTTCCAGAATATTCCCCACTGATATCCTTGGCAGCAGCGACAGCCAGGATGTCACTTTTACCAGTATTTCCGCCATACTCTCACCTCCTTACGTTCACTTTTTTTCATTAATAAGAATTTCTCTCCCTTGTGCCGCGTTTATGGGTACTGATTTTCTGTACCTTCACATCCGGGGTGCTCACGGTCATCTTGGGCACCGCCTTCACATAATAATAATAATCATCGTCCTCGAACTGCACATATTCGGTCCGGGTATAATCCACAGACAGGACAAAAAAATTGAACACAGCCGCTATGGCTGCCGATAAAACAAGTCCCAGAATCATCTGACCCACGGGAACAGATACCCCAAACACGAAATCTCCCACAAATATGGCCAGAAGCTCCGCCACGGCACCTGCCACAATGGCAACCACCCATGCGTAATCCATGGACAGCCTGCGTATGAGATACACCACAATGATTCCCACCGCGCAGGTGGCAATCATAACCATCATGGTCTGGTTAAAGAGCACGGATTTAAGAATCTGGCTGTATTTCTGTACAATATCCACGGAGCCGTCGCTGGCAGCCAGGATGCCCGCATTCTGCTTCACATATATGAGCAGGTAATACAGGAACACGCCGCATCCGACGGGAATCACAGATGCCAGGCTTCCACCCAGTCCAACCAGCAAAGGAACCACATAGGGAATCTTAAACAGGAAGGCAAGGGGTGTCAGAACCATCAGATAACTGTCCCCGGGCTTGAATCCGTAATAAAGAATGGCAATGGTCAGTATGAGCACAATGGCAATCAGGGCCATCTCCAGTGAAACCGCATATACATGGGCAATCATCAGGCAGCCCGCCAGGAACACGATGGCGCCGTAAGGCAGGAATGCGCTGACCAGACAGACCGGAAGAATAACCAAAGGACTTTTAAGCTTTGCCATATATCCGATATTCGTGTTAAGGCTTACCATGGTGCAGAGCGCAAACAGGAAGCGCACTACCGGCTGTATTCCGTAACTGTAGCGGTTGTAAAATCGTTTCAGATGTTCTTTCCATAGCAGAAGACTTGTCATCGAACCCTTCCTCCTCTGTTGTCCTTGGTCCTGTCGGTCCTGTCTTTGTTGTCGTACTTCTTGACCAGGTGTCTCAGTCTGGAGGCATACATGGTCTGGGAACGGGACGCGTAGTCGTACCTTTTGGAATATACTATCCAGGTCACAAACAGGTAAAACGCCAGTCCCCCCACATAAAGGATGCCCCAGTTCCTGCCGCACTCAAGCAGTTCTTCTATGCTCATGCCGCCCAACAGCACGTCCAGTTTGTAGAGGATCCACAGAAGCAGCATCAGCAGGTAGCAGAAGGTATAACCGAAAAAGGAGCGGAACATCTGTCCGCCGACATAATCCTTTTTAAAATAACGGTTAATGGGAAATATCTTCCTGCCCTCATTCTTTTCAAATATGGCCAGCCCAGTCATATATCTGACCTTTTCTTCGTTCAGCATACAGGTACCTCTTAGGCTTTTTCATAACATATCAATTTAGTATACCACAACTTTTTCAGATTTGCGACACTATAAATCAATTTTTATGATTTTGTAAGGAACTGGAATTTGCCTTAAGAAACCGCCCTATTTTCCCACCAGCACCACCACGGTTCTGGGACGAATCCTGAATCCGTCTGCCCCCAGGGGACCCGGACAAGGCGTATCCTCCCAGGTGTCTGCTGCCAGCTCCCATTTCATTCCGTCCGGTAGTACAGGCAGCTCCACATCAAGCTCCTCCCAATATGCATTGGACGCAATGTACACGGTCTGAGGGCCTTTTCCCGCCTCCCGGCCGGCAAACATGACTCCCACATAGCGCTCGTACTCCGCAAAGGAACTGCACCAGGGCTTTACTCCGTGAAAGCTCACATCCGGGAAACCGCAGGCCCCGCCGCTCACATTGGCGCGCACCAGGCGGTGGGTCTTACGGAACCGTATCATATATTGGAAGAAACTAAATATATCCCTATACTTCCCCAGCCGTCCCCAGTCCAGCCATGAAATTTCATTGTCCTGGCAATAGGCATTATTATTGCCGAACTGGGTGTTGCAGAACTCATCTCCCGCCAGAAACATAGGGATTCCCCTGCTGCACATGAGAAGGGCGCAGGCGTTTCGCACCATGCGCCGCCTCAGGGCTTCCACCTGAGGATCGTCTGTTTCCCCCTCTGTGCCGCAGTTCCAGCTGTTGTTGTCATTGGCACCGTCCGTGTTGTTCCATCCGTTTGATTCGTTGTGCTTTACATTGTAGGAAAACAGATCGTAAAGGGTAAAACCGTCATGGCAGGTAATGAAATTCACGGATGCGTTCTTCCTGTCATGGTCCGCATATATATCCCTGGAGCCGGCGATTCGCAGGGCAGCCGCCTGCGCCATGCCCTGGTCCCCCTTGATATGGCGGCGCATATCGTCCCTGTACCTGCCGTTCCACTCTGCCCAGCGGTTCCAGGACGGGAAGGTCCCCACCTGATAAAGACCGTCCGCATCCCATGCCTCGGCTATGAGCTTGACATCCCCCAGAATGGGGTCAAAGGCAAGGCTCTGAAGCAGGGGCGGCTTGCTCATGGGCGTGCCGTCCTCGTTGCGCCCCATGATGGAGGCCAGATCAAAGCGGAACCCGTCAATCCGGTACGCCGTAACCCAATAGCGCAGGCAGTTGAGAATCATCTGCTGGACAATGGGATGATTGCAGTTTAATGTATTGCCGCAGCCGCTGAAATTGTAGTAGTATCCCTCAGGAGTCAGCAGATAATATATATTATTGTCAAATCCTTTAAATGAAAAGAAGGGTCCGTTTTCATTCCCTTCCGCCGTATGGTTGAATACCACATCCAGATAGACCTCTATCCCGTGCTGGTTGAACACCTGTATCAGGTTTTTAAGTTCATTGCCCTCCCGGTTGTACTCTGTACCGGCCGCGTAGCTGGTGTTGGGCGAAAAAAAGCTTACGGTGTTGTATCCCCAGTAATTATAAAGCTTACGGCCGTCCACCTCCCGGTAATCCTGCATCTCGTCGAATTCAAATATGGGCATCAGCTCCACCACGTTCACGCCCAGCTCCAGCAGATAGGGAAGCTTTTCCACCAATCCCTCAAAGGTTCCCGGATGAAGTACGGCTGAGGATCCGTGCATGGTAAATCCCCTTACATGAAGTTCATAAATGATTAAATCCTCCATGGGGGTCAGGGGCTGGGCCATATCCGCCCAGTCAAAGTCATCCCTGACCACCCTGGCCTTATAGTGCTGGCATCCCGGCAGCGGTTCCCCCCACCGGCTCTGTCCGGTAACCGCCTTGGCATAGGGGTCCAGCAGATACCTGGTCTTATCAAATATAAGCCCTTTTTCCGGTTCATATGGACCGTCCACCCGGTACGCATACTCAAATTCACCGATATCCAGCCGGAACACAATCATGGAGTACACATTGCCGATGCGGTAATGCTTTGGAAAGGGCAGGACCGCATAAGGCTCCTCCTCTGTCCGCCGAAACAGCAAAAGCTCAATATCTGTGGCTCCATGGGAATACACTGTAAAATTGACTCCCCCGGGTATGGCGGTGGCTCCGTTGATCTCATAGAATCCCGGCCTGACCGCGTATCCTCCCACGTAATCCATGGGTACCAGGTGAATGGTGCCGGGCAGGGCCAGATGGTCGATACAGTTTGTTTTTTTGTCCCATGTTATGCCGTCTGCGGGGCCGGCAGCTTTCTTTCCCTTATCCTCCATACATTCCTCCTATATGCGCCCTTGTCAGGCTGTTTCAGGTTCAGGCACTGTATTAACAATATACAACATCCCAGGGTATATTACAAGACTTGGAAAAAGCCGCCGGACCCAAACTGGTCCGGCGGCTTCTTCCTTCTGTCTGTTTACACGCTGACAGCTCATCTTATTCTATTTCTAATATCTTTCCCACTTTATCTTTTCCATGGGCAGCTCATCCAATTGATGGGCAGGCGCCTCTGCATCCGGCATTCCAAGGGTAAGGATGGCTTCCAGCTTATAATTTTCCGGAAATCCCAGGCGTTCCCTTACATATTCCTCCGTGGTTATCTCATCCGCGTTCCTGAGCCTGCCCTGGACCCAGCAGCTGCCGATCCCCAGGCTGGATGCCATCAGATGCATGTTTGCCATGGCAACGGAACAGTCCTCAATCCACACGTCCTGCTCCTTTTCGTCGCCAATGACAACGATAGCGCACTGTGCTTCCTTCAGCATTTTCACGCCTCCCGCCCTGCATCCGGAGAGATCATCCAAGGTCTTTCTCTGGCGCACCACGATAAACTCCCACGGGCGTTTTGCCTTTCCCGACGCCGACAAAAGGCCTGCCTGAAGCACTTTCGTAAGACTTTCCTCCGGAATCTCCTCACCGCTGTAGTTCCTGATGCTGCGCCTTCTTCTCATAATCTCTAATAAATCCATGGTCTTCTTCCTTTCTGCTGCTGCATCCATATGATGCCGGCTTACAGTTTCAGATACGCTTCCAGCACATCCTTCATATCGCAGGTCATACCGTAATCCGCGATATTAAAGATCGGCGCGCTTTCATCCTGGTTGATTGCCACAAAGAGCTTGGTATCCTTAATGCCCTCCGTGTGCTGGATGGCGCCGGATACACCCAGGGAAATGCATACCTTTGGCCGTATCGTAAACCCGGTCTGTCCAATCTGATGCTCAAACGGTATAAATCCAGTGTCTGCCAGAGGCCTGGTGCCTCCGATTGCTGCTTCCAGCTTTTCAGCAAACGCTTTTAAGAGTGTAAAGTTTTCCTCGCTCTCAGCGCCGCGTCCGCCCACTACCACCACCTCTGCCGCAAGGATACTGTCCGTATCATTCATTGCAGGGGCGCTTGACATCACCTGAATCCCTGATTCAGGAAGGGTGATATCTTTGTAATATGTGACATCTGCCCTTCTGCCCTCCTGGGCCTCACAGGGGGTGTACACACCCGGCCTTACCGTCATCATCTGGGGATAAACCCCTTCCTTTGTCACGATGGTAACAAATACGTTTTCCCCAAAAGAAGGTTTGTTCTGCTTGATGAAAAAGGTCCCGTCCTCCCTGGTATCCACGGCTAATTCCGTACAGTCCGCAGTCATTCCGCAGCCAAGGCGGGCAGCCACTCTGGAAAAAACGGAGCGGCCCGTGGGGGTAGCCGGAATCAGAACACTGGACGGGTCTATGCGCTTCAGCATTTCCGCCATTGCCTGGCTTACCGCATCGTCCTGGAACAGGCAGTTCCTGTCTGTCTCAACGGCATATATCTCGTCAAACCCAAGCTGTTCCAGCTGGGCCACCAAAGCCTTGCAGTCCTCAGCCAGGACAGCGGCCTGTATCTTTTCTCCGGTGGTCTCTTTGATACAATGAGCTGCGCGGACCAGTTCTGCCACAACGGGTTCTAAGTTCCCATTATAATTCTCTGCAAAAACACAAATTCCGTTCGCCATCTATTCCTTTCCTTTCTCAATCTCAATCAGTTCCTTGAGCTTGGCTGCCAGTTCCTCCGGAGTACCGGAAAGCATCTGGGCTCTCCTGGTACTCTCAGGCTGAAATGAATCCGTCACCATTGTGGGAGATCCCGGAAGTCCAATCTCATCCGCCGCCATCTTAAGGTCTGCATTGGTATATACCTCCAAGGGCTTGTTTTTGGCAGCCCTCTTGGAACGCAGGGTCGCCAGACGCGGTTCATTGCTTCCGAAGCACACGCTCACCAGCGCGGGCAGGGCCGCCTTAATCTTCCACTCCATACCCTGGTACTTTTTCACAGCCGTGATACAGTCCTTGTCATCCTCATCATATGAGAGTCCCTGTATTTCAGCCACATGGGGGATGCCCATGTATTCCGCCACCATGGCTCCCACCTGTCCGGTGGCGCCGTCAGCAGACAATGCGCCGCTTAAAATCAGGTCGAATTTCCCGTATTTCTCAATGCTTCTTGCCAGCACCTTGGCTGTGGCAATGGTATCTCCTCCGGCAAGGCACCGGTCTGTGATGAGACAGCTCTCATCACAGCCCAGGGCCATAGCGTCCCTTAATGCTTTCTCCGCGTCAGTGGGGCCCATGGTGAACACGGCCACCTTACCGCCGGTCTGCTCCTTTAAGACCATGGCGGCCTCTATGGCGTTCAGGTCCGCAGGATTGATCATGCCTTCTGAACTGGAACGGATCAGGGCATGGGTTTCTGGGTCAACGGAAACATCGTTGGAAACAGGAACCTGTTTTATAAGAACCGCTATATCCATATTTTCTCCTCTCCGCCGCTTTCTTATTTTAACAGACGCTCAAACGCCCAGTCTTCCAATAATGGTGTCTTTTCTCCGCGCATAATGAATTTTGCAAGGTCTCTGCTGGCGGCAGGTGCCTCGATAACGCCGTTCCCGCCGTAACCGGTTGCCAGGATATAGCCCTCCACCGGTGTCTCTCCCAGAATCGGAAGGAAATCCTTTGGCTCCGCACGGTATGAAAGCCAGGATGATACCAGTCCGCTGTCCACGATTCCCGGTACCCTGCACTCTAACTGATCTAACAGGAAGTCAATGAAGTAATCATCGGTTCCGCCTGTGGCCGGAAGTTTGTCCGGATCCCACTGGCCTGCGTGCATAGGATTGCTTAAATCCATGGAAAGATGGGACTTGCAGATAAAGATGTTGTCTCCTGCGCGCAGGGCGTAGAAGGCCGGGTATTTAAGCACAGGGAAGGTATAGCCTAATTTCTTGCCTGGAGGGCATAAGAAGAAGGCTTCTGCCTTTGTATGCCAGATCGGCACGTCCATGCCTACCATCTCGCCGGTAAATTTGCTCCATGGGCCGGTACAGTCCACAACATAGTCAAATTCATAATCCTGTCCGTCGTCTGTCTTAAGGCCTTTTATTTTATTGCCCTCTTTCAGAACTTCCGTCACCTTTACACCGGTCTTGATAACGCCGCCGTTTTTCTGCATCTTCTTTGCATAGGTGTTGGAGATCATGGTTCCGTCAAAGTATCCGTCATCCTGTGTGTAGCCTGCGCCCAGTATATTGTCTGTGGAGATGTCAGGAAGGATTTCCTTGATTCTGTCCTTGTCCGTTATGTACTCGCCTGTATAACCGGCTGCCTTTGCCAGGGCGATGCCTGTCTTAATGGTGGCCTCTACCTTCTCATCTGTTGCGACCACCAGAGTACCTGTTTTATCAAATCCGGCGGAACCCTTTTCCTCTGCTTCCATCTTTAAATATGACTCAAAGCCATACAGCCTTACGTCCCAATATCTGTTTCTTAAGGAATCGTCAAAGAGACATACGGTTCCAGCGGACTTTGCTGTGGAAGCTCCGCCGATGGTATCCTTCTCAAACACAATAACCTCTGCATTGTCATAAAGACTCAGATGATATCCGAGACATGTTCCGGAAATACCTCCGCCAATAATACCAATTCTTTTCTTTTCCATAACTTTACCTGCCTTTCACATTTTTATTTTTTATCACAAGTTTTATATATCATCTACACGAAGGACTGTTTCCAGCAGCACCCTGCACCCCTGTCCGATATCCCGTCCCTCTGTAAATTCATATCTGGAATGGCTGATTCCCCCCACGCTTGGCACAAATATCATGCCTGTGGGAAAGACCGTTGTCATGAGCAGCGAATCGTGGAAGGCCCCGCTTGGGACTTTCGTGTAAGGAATATCCAGTTCTTTAACAGAGGCTTCAATGGCATCCTTCACCCATTCGGTCATGGGCGCCGGCTCATGGTAGGAGAACCGGTTAAAGCTGTATTCTTCCCCCATCGCCTCACAGATTTCCCCAAGGCACTCTCTCAGCTTCTGTTCTATGGTTTCCATCACTTTCTCATCCTGGTCGCGTATCTCCAGGTGGAAGAACGCCTCTCCCGGAATCACATTCACTGAGTTGGGCACCACCTTCATGGTTCCCACGGTTGCCACTGTAAACGGATTACCGTAAGCAGCTACGATTTCCGGAACCCGGGCCACGAATCTGGCCGCAGCCACCAGCGCGTCCTTTCTGTCCTCCATCACCGTGCTCCCGGCATGGTTGGCCTCTCCCGTAATCTTGATTTCAAACCGGCTCACTCCTGCAATGGATGTCACCACACCTACGGGAATCTGCTTCTTGTGAAGGGACGCCCCCTGTTCCACATGCAGTTCCAGGAAACAGTGCACCGAGTCTTTGGACCGTCTGGCATTGCCCAGGTCAGCCACCTTTAATCCGCAGGCCTTAAGCACATCCCCTCTGGCCTGTCCGTACATATCCTGGTCCTCCTCGCTGACATGAAGGTCCTGTCCGCACATGGCTCCGCTTCCCAACATTCCGCTTCCGAACCGGAAGCCCTCCTCATCCGTGAATACCACAATCTCCAGCGGATGGCGCAGCTTTCTGCCGCTCTCAATCAGTGTCTGGCAGACCTCCAGGCCGGCTACGCAGCCCAGCGCCCCGTCATACCTTCCGCCGTCCGGCACCGTGTCCAGATGGGAGCCTGTCATGATGGCAGGCAGTGTTTTATCCTCTCCCTCCAGTCTGGCAATCAGGTTTCCGGCAGCATCCATCTCAGGTTCTATTCCCAGCTTCCGGAAATAGTCCATGAAGATCTCCCGTCCCTTCCTGTCCTCCGGCGAATATGCCATGCGGGTGAATGTTCCGTCTTCCTGGGCTCCGCATTGGTACAGCTCTTCCAGCCGTCCGAGAACCCTGTCTAAATTGATATCCATTTAACCCCTCCTCGCTTCTATTCGTTGTCAATCTTGCACACACCGTTTATTTCTTTCCTGAACTTCTTATCTATATTGCACATTATAGATAATATTTTAACAGATTGCATCGGAGCAAACTGATAAAAATGGAGAGATAATTTATCTAGTCTGGATAAACTATCTCTCTATGGTATATTATAGGCTGAATTCTCACAGCCACAAACCCCTGCTGCTATATAAAATCCTTGTTGTAATTCTCTATCATCTTATACACTACCAGCCCAATCCGCACCGCCAGCACCTCGTTGGCATTGTCAAAATCAATCCCGGTCAGCTTCTCTATTTTTTCAATGCGGTAAACCGCTGTCTTATAGTGAACATAAAGATCCTGGGCCGTCTTGGAAAGGTTCAGATTCCGGTCCAGATACGCCCTCAGGGTCGTAATCAGATCATCCCTCTGGGGTTTCTTATAGTTATAAAGCTTCTGAAGCCCTTCCGGCACATACTCCAACAGCATGGAAGGGTCGCTTAACTGGCACAGCAGCTTAAATATGCCCAGGTCCGCAAACAGCATAACCTGGGGGCCTCCGTCCTCCGGCGTCTCTCCCGCCACATCCACGAACATGAACGCCTCGTTGGCTTCTTTAAAGCTCTCCGGAAGATTGATGATGCCGTCCACCACTCTGCCTGCTCCCGCTTTGATTTTAAGATACTTGTTATATCTGGCCACGTCCGCCTGAACCTGTTCCGCTATCTTTTTGATGCTTTTGCGGTATTCCTCCTGGGTCTGTTCCCTTTCCACCTCCTGTATCACCACGATTTTATCGAGATCGTTATGTATTTTGGCTTTGGATATACGGCTTCGGATTAAATCGCTTAAGACATCAATATCTTTTACCTTTGCCTTAAAGTCTCCCCTGGCCATGCTTTCATTTGTCATGCCGAATACAATCACACGGTAGCTGCCGTTGATGTCGACCCCCAGCAGGCTGGTATTCTTCTGGAGTTCTCCCATGGAATGGATTTTTCCATTGAGAATATTGTGTATAATATCATTCTGGAACTTCTTCTCCAGCTCCGTAACCGCGTACTGTCTGGAAAACTCAAAGCGCAGGGCCGTAATGGCGCTCTCTGCAGCTATGCAGTCCATGGTCCCAAAGGGCTGGTTTAACTCTGTCACCACCAGGTATATCTTCTCCCGGAAACTCATCTTCACCTGGATCAGGCACTGGGGGACCTCTCCCTTCTGCCTCATATAGGTGTAATTGGAATAAGTGCCCGGATCAAACGGCACCGCGTCCCTGCTGACGGCGAACTCCCTTGGCGCCTGGTCCGTAGCCGCCAGGCAGGTCAGGTTCTGGTTGTATACGGCTACCGGGTTGCGGATCAGCTTGGAGAGCACATCCAGTATCTCATCCACACCTTTTCCTGTGGAATCAGGAGCTATGGCAAGGGCTGCGAAATTGTCGTGGGTTGTCTTAAAATACTTAAGCCTGGTAACCTCCTCGTTAAAAAGCCGTTCCATGATCAGACTCATGACATCCCGGAAGGAAACCTCGAACGGCACCTCCAGAACCGGAATGTTATGTTCCTGGGCAAACGCGAACAGCAGTTCAATCTTGGTGTCCGCATTCTCCACCTTCCTGCCCCGCTTTAACACAAGGGCACTGACACTCTTTCTGCTCAGCTCGTTAATATACGTGCGGAATTCATCTACCGTACAGGATCTGAAAGCGTACAGACCTGTCAGAAGTACCTCCCCGCCGTCAATAAACTTTACGATGTCCGGCGCCTCAATGATTGTCACACCCTTAATTTCCTTGTCCAGTCCCCTGTCGCCTGCAAGTACCTTGATATCCTTCATTTCCTCTGCCAAAAGAAGTTCTCTTACTGTTAATCCCATCTTTTTCCTCACCGCCATCATTTGTCCTGCCAACACTACCTCCTAATTATAGCACAAACAGACACAGACGTATAATAAAATATCACGTCTGTGTCCTTTTGCTATTTATATGCTATTTCATGACCTTTTCTTTTGCCAGCTTCTCCATAACCACTGCCGCTTTGGCCAGGTCGCTGTACTTGGTGAACTCAACCGGGCAATGGCTCCGTCCGTCCTTGCTCGGCACAAACAGCATGACTGTGGGAAGTACCTGGCCGATTTCCAGGGCATCATGGCCTGCGCCGCTTAACATCCTCTTGCAGCTGTAGCCCCGCTCCCCGCATTCTTTCTCCATGATATCCAGCATTTCCCCTGAAAGCTCCACAGGAGTTATGGTCAGTTTGTTCTCCATGTCAAAACTGCCGCCATACTCACCAACCGCCCGTTCAAGAGCCTTTCTGATCCTGTTTGTAATATCATTTATATTGTCGTTATTTCTGGAGCGGATATCCACTGTGAACTCCGCTGTATCCGCCACAATGTTCATCCCGCCCGGTATGGTGTTCACATATCCCACCGTAGCAACGGTTCCGTCCGCTTTTTCCCTGGCCCAGTCAGCAATTCTTGAGATAACCTTTGCCGCCGCGTCCACCGGGTCCATCCTCATATCCATGGGTGTGGTTCCTGCATGGTCGGCCCTTCCGTGCACCGTCACCATGTAGCGCTGAATGCCTACGATACAGTCTACCAGTCCAAGCTCTGTGCCTTCCGTATCCAGGACCGGTCCCTGCTCGATATGCGCCTCCAGGAAGCAGCCGATTTTTCCGTCTTCCCAGACAGCTTCTTTGATCCGCTCCGGATCCATGCCGTATTCCTTCATGGCCTCATAGATGGATATACCGTCTTTGTCACGGAATTTCTTCATATAGTCCACATCCCTGTGGCCAAGGATGGCTCCCGAACCAAAATAGCCGGTTCCAAACCGTGTTCCCTCTTCGTCACAGAATCCAACCACCACGAAATCTCTCTTAGGCCTGATTCCTTCTTCTAAAAGGAGACGTGCCACTTCAATGGCGCAGATGACGCCTGCTATCCCATCATAGTCTCCGCCGTTATATACAGAATCATAGTGGGAGCCCATCATGACACAGGGTAATTCGGAGTCCTCACCCTTTAATACCCCAATCACATTGCCGGCAGCGTCTTCCCTCACATCAAGTCCGCTCTCCGTCATCAGCTCCTTTAAATACTCTACGGCCTTCCTGGCCTCTTTTGTGAACGGCAGCCTGGTGCAGCCGTTTCCCGGTGTTGCCGTAAACTGTTTTAAATGCTCCAAATCCCTGGCAATCCTGCCTGTAATCTCCTCAATCACCATTAGTAAACCCTCTCTATTCTTTTTTAGAAACCAACTTGGGTTTCCTCTTATTTCTTTCTGTCTAATACATATACCTTAAACGGCGAGTACAGCATAGCCGCCACCAGCAGGATAAATCCCAACAGGCATGCCCCGTCTCCCTGCATCTTAAGTCCTGTCAGTATCAGGGCAAAGGCCGCCAGGATGGCTGCAAAGGCCACTGTGAGCCTGCCCCCTTTTGTCTTGAAAAATTTCTCTGTCTCCATATGTCATCCTCCTCTGCCCCGGCACTGCCTGCGCGTTATGAAACAGCCACTGATAAAAATACGATAATACCGATTGCCAGCGTCATAATGGTCGTGAAGGGTATGATTCTCTTTAGCACCTGTCCCTCGCTTCCCAGGATTCCCGCTGTGGTAGTCCCCAGGATGATATTGCTGGGGCTGATGGCGCTTCCGATAGAGCCTCCCGCTGTCTGGGCTCCCAGGATTGGCGCCTGGTTCAGATGAAGCAGATTGGCTGTGGTTACCTGAAACTCTCCAAAGAGTATATTAGATGACATATTGCTTCCGGTCATGAACGATCCCACCATTCCCACCAGAGGCGCCAATATGACATAAGTCTTACCAAGTACCCTTGCTATTCCGTCCGCCAGCACACTGGTCTGCCCTGTTCCGCCCATGATTTTGGACATAATGACCAGACCGATGATAGCGATTCCCGACGGCATGGACATGGTTACGGAACGGACAAACACACGCTTTACGCCTCCCGGACGAATCCATCCGTGCCTGCCGAAATACACCAGCCCTGCAATGGATGACAGAAACAGGAACATACTGGCATGGGTAAAGGGCCGCAACGGCGAAAACAGTTCCGTAGCCTGGTTGACGAATCCATACCCCGTGGAAGTCTCTGGAAAGGAAAATCCAATGGACACCTGGTTCAGGAAACGATTTACCGGAGGCACCACTAACACCACCATGGTAACCACCGTCAGCAGGATATAAGGCACAAATGCCTGTACCAGCGTCATGCCGTCCGGCGTCTCCTCCGATGTGCCTGACGCGGCACCACGGTCCATAATCCGGCTGTCCTCCACACTCCACTCCTGTCTGTACATCTTCATTCTGCCTATCAGTATCAGGGCCACCAGGGAGAGACAGGCCGGAAGGAAGCAGGCTATGGTTGTATTGACCCGGGTCAGAAGCAGTTCTCCCCCTCCCTGAATCAGGGACAGGATAAGGAGGGCCGGAAGTCCCTTCCTCACAGCCTTTCCTTTTCCGTAGAACCAGCATATCACCAGACCAATCACCACATTCCACATCCAGATGAACACACCTGCCCAAAAGGCAGCCGCCAGATAGTCAGGCGTACCGGGCACAAGTCCGGTGGACATGGCCAGGGCATCCCAGGCAGCTGCCAGGGTACCGAAGGTATTGCCCCATGCCTGCCCTAATAAAGGTATGATGACCGCGAATACGGGAACTACTCCAATGCCCATGAGCAGGGGAGCTCCCACTGCCACCGGTACACCAAATCCTGTAATTCCCTGGAGAAAGCTCTCCAGTATCCATCCCAGGGCCAGCACCATCAAAAGTTCATTGGGCAAAAGCTTTCTCATCCCGTTGCGGATTACAAGAAAGGCCCGGGCTTCATCCGCCACCTGGTACAGAAGAATCGCAGTCCATACAATCAGCAGGATAATAAGAGCGCTCCATATTCCTTTTGCACTTTCCGCTGCCAGCAACCTGATATCAGCTTTATAGAATACAATGCCGGTAATAATCGTAATGGCCAGCCCCACGGGGGCTGCTTCCGTAGCCCCCCACTGGAACTTAATCATTAACAGCAGCAGGACAATGATTGGCAGACATGCCATTATCCACATAAACAGATTTGTTGGTACGTTCATATTTTATCTCCCGATTACTTATGTATTACTGTCCCCGTGCTGCCGGCGATTCCTTCCGCCGCCTTGTCAAGCAAGGTGATAAGTGTACGCCTGCCTTCCCCAGACTGTGCGAAACGGATGGCTGCCTCGATTTTCGGAAGCATGGACCCCTTGGCAAACTGCTCCTGGGCAATGTACTCCTTGGCCTTATCTACTGTAAGGTCACTGAGCCATTCCTGGTTCTCCCTGCCGAAATTGATGGCTACCTTTTCCACAGCGGTCAGGATAATCAGGTAATCCGCCTCCAGCTCCGCTGCCAGCAGGCTGCTGGCATTGTCCTTGTCAATGACGGCGTTGACTCCCGAGAGCCTGCCATTGTCATTCACCACAGGAATACCGCCTCCGCCGCAGGTAATGACAATATGGCCGGCGTCCACCAGCGTCTCAATGGTCTTGAGCTCCCGGATTTTCATGGGCATGGGGGAGGCCACCACGATGCGGTAACCCCTTCCCGCGTCTTCCATGCAGGGAATCCCGTTTTCCATGTTTTTCCTTGCTTCTTCCTCGGTCAGGAACCTGCCGATGGGTTTTGTGGGATTCTTAAATGCCTCGTCCTCCGGGTCCACCTCCACCTGGGACAGGATCGTGGATACCTTTACATCCATGTTCCTCTTATACAGCTCATACTTGATGGCATTTTGCAGGTCGATGCCGATATACCCCTGGCTCATGGCCACACAGGTCGGCAGCGGTGTTTCCTTGTAATTCTCATAGCTGCAGGCCAGCTGGTCCATGGCATTCTGGATCATGCCCACCTGGGGGCCGTTGCCGTGGGTGATAATCAGGTCCATGCCCTGCTGCACCAGGTCAACAATCACCTCAGCTGTCTTTGCCACTGCCTGCTTCTGCTCTTCGATATCCTTGCCCAGGGCGTTACCGCCCAGGGCAATTACTACTCTTTTTTTATCCATAACCCCATCTCCCTTACATCATAAGCTTAGTCCAAAGAGAACCCCAGTTTCTTCGCGTATGCCGCGATTGCCTTTTCAAAACATGCAATAGGCGGATGTACGGTGCCGGCCCCTATCTGTCCGTAGCCAGCCACCTTATGGGCAATTCCCGTGTTGATGACTGGTGTGATACCCTTTTCCACCACCAGTCTGGCATCAATCCCAAGGCATGTTCCCTGGAAGTTCCAGTTTGGTATGATAAAGTTGGGATTCCGGTCAATGGTGATCTCCGTCATCTCCGTGCTGGTACGAAGCGCGTCCTCGTACCCGCCGGCTCCCACGAATCTGGTAACGGCCGGAGCCGCGATCATGGCCATACCGCCTACGCCGAAGGTCTCTGTGATGGCGCTGTCACCCATATCCGGGCAGGCGTCCTCACCGTCATAACCTGTAAAGTAGAGTCCCTGGGGCGTGTTGACAGGAGCGGTGAACCATTCATCCCCCATGCCGCTTATGCGGATACCGAATTCCACGCCGTTTCTGCACATGGCAGTGACAATGGTGCCGTCGGTTACCTGCCTTGCGGCGTCCATGACGGCCTTACCTGTTGCCATCATGATATTCAGGAAGAACTGGTCTGTATCAGCCAGGAATTTGATGACGTCATAGCGGTCCTTTTCGTCCATATCCATCTTGGTAATCACCGGGCTGACCTCTTTCAGGAAAGCCAGGGACGCCGCAATATTCCTCTGGTGGAACTCGTCTCCCATGGCGATTGCCTTGGCTACAAGAGGATTCACATTCAGTCCGCCTATGGAACGGATGGCCCTTCCAAGGGTTGGTCCCAGCACATCCTTCATCCACAGCAGGCGGTCAACCACCTCCTTGGAATATGCACCGAACCTCAGCACCTTGCCGATTCCCTCATTCATGGTACAGTATGCCTCATTGCCGTCAGTCTGGTTCTCAACCACGAACACAGGCATGTTGGCGGAGGTAATGCCTCCCATGGGGCCAACGGCCTTTACATGATGGCAGGGAATAAAGGTCACTTCACCGGATGCAAGTATCTTTCTTGCTTCTTCCTCTGTAGCGGCCCATCCCTCAAAGAGTGCCGCGCCGACACAGGAACCCTGTACCGGGTCCGGCATGTTCTCAAACCGGATTGGCGGTCCCGCATGGAGAATCACCTTTCCCTCATTCAATTCTTTGATGACAGACTTAGCCGGCACCACATCCCTGATGACAGGCTGGCTGGCAACCACTTTGGCGATAACGGAGCGGTTGGCCTCATCAATATTCATTTCCCGGCAGCTTCTCAGGAAATTCAGGACCTTTATCAGTTCCACGTTGCCCCCGGCGGGCGGCGCCCAGTCATACTGGACCACGTCACATCCAAAGGCTTCTATGACCTCAGCAAAGCTCTTAAGGCCCACATTGATGACCCTTGGCTTCTGTGACAGAAGTTCAAGGAGTTTTTCCGATGCTTCCGTTTTCTGGATCCGGGCTGTTGTCTTGGGGCGGATTTCCTTCACCGGCTCTTCAAAGTCCAGACCGATGGCGCGGATTGCCGTATGTACAGCCAGCTTATTATTCTCACATACAATGACCCCTGCTTCCTTCAGTGTTTCCACGGCCTTGTCATAACCCTGGAAATCCCTTCTTGTCCCGCATACAGTGGCCACAAAGAATAATTTTCTCCCTTCCTCCCTGGCCTTGTCGCGAAGGCGGATAATTGCAGGGAGGAGGGCCCCGGCCATATCCTCATGGGAACCGTAACCCAGCATGATGTCCAAAAGGATAACGCCTGTGGACCCGTCGTCTATCGCCTCCTGCATGCACTCAATGCGCTTGGCAGGATCAATCATGGGATGAGGCTTGCCCTGGGTGTATACATCGTCTCCCAGGTCCACCACGATATGTCCGTCGGTCTTTAACATAAAACCTTCTGCCTTCTGGGGCGGAACCTTAAGGTTCAGGGCATCCTTGATTAACATGGCAGCTTCCCCTGCCAGGGTGCCTCCTGAGTAGTATGCCTTGATTGTCTTCTTTTCCTCTGCCGCGAAGAAGCTGGAGGAATCCACCTCCACGCTGCCCTCTGCGATATCCTGGCCCCTCACCAGACCCACGGCCAGGCGGGCGGCTTCATCCAGTGTATACGCATGGTAGAAGTTTTCCTCATGGTACTCCGGCTTCTCACCCAGGAACAAGGTGACAACCGGTTTCTTAAAGTTGCTCAGCCGGTCGGAAATCCTGTCCCTCACAGCCTTTGCCGGAGGCTTGGATATGATGATCAGCACTTTCACGGTATCATCCTTTTCCATGGCCTCAATCATATCCATCATGGTAATTCCGCCTACTTCAGTGGACAGATCCCTGCCGCCGGTGCCGATGGCATTTTTAACGCCCTCTCCCAGACGGTCTATGATGGTGGTCAGCTCCTGGATGCCGGTGCCTGACGCTCCGATGATGCCGATGGGTCCCGGAGCCACGTGATTGGTAAACGCAATGGGCACGCCCTGGATGATTCCGGTACCGCAGTCCGGCCCCATAACAGCCAGCCCCTTTTCATGGGCCTTTTTCTTTAACTTAATCTCATCCTCCAGCGTAACATTGTCGCTGAACATGAATACGTTCATGCCCTCATCCAATGCCCGGTCAGCCTCCAGCGCCGCATAGGCGCCCGGTATGGAAATCACCGCCAGATTGGCGTCCGCCAGCTTTCCCAGTGCCTTATCCCAGGACCGGACCGCCTCCGCTCCCTTTTTATCCGACTCTGAAGTGGACTGTTTCTTAAAGAACGCCTCCACTTCCTCCATGATCACGTCAAGCAGCCCGTCGTCATCCACATCAGCCACTACCACCATATCATTGGCGGACGCCTCCTCCAGCTCGCTGGTACTGAGGCCGCTCTGCCTGTAAATGTCCTTGTTGGCAGGAGTTGCCATCATGATGGAAACCTTCTTTACACCTTCTATGGAAGAAATCTGGTTAGTCAAAAGCATAAGGACTACAGAATCATGATAACTCCCTTTTTTTACTATGGTTTTTAACATACGCTCCCCTTCTCCTTATTCGGCAAACCTGTTTTTGTGGTCATATTTATCAAAGTGTACCTTATCGCTCTTTAAATACTCATAGATTTCATCAACTATCTCCACGCCGCCCGTGGCATAGGCTTTATCCCGCCTCATGACTGCGCGCTCACCCGGATAATACACCTTATCAAAGCCTTCTGCGGCCGGCATCTCTCCCAGCTCATCAAGCACCTGTGACATGGACGCCTTGAATGCGTCTAATCCCACGAATCTGGACGGATCCATGACAATGAACATCTGTCCCAGCTCCCTGCCTGCCGACAGGTCATGGTACATCGAACTTACATGCTTCCCAAAGGGAACTCCCAGAAGCACGCCCGAGAAAATGTCCACCATCATCATCAGGCCGTATCCCTTGGCGCCTTCAATTGGTACCAGGGCATTCACAAGGCGGGAATCCGTAACCGGACGTCCCTTGGCGTCCACTGCCCATGTGTCGGGAATGGATTCATGCCTGGAGCGTTTGTCCAGTATCTTGCCCCATGCCTGGACCGTGGTAGCCATGTCGAATACAACCGTTCTTTCGTCAGCCGTGGGGGCTGCAAAGGAGATGGGGTTGGTACCGTAGTAAGGCTCTATCCCGCCGTACGGCACTGCCATCGGATCGGACTGGCAGCATGCAATCGCCACCAGATCCGCCTTGGCGGCCATTTCCGTATAATAACCAATGGAGCCGCTATGGGAAATGTTGCGGATGCCAACCACTGCGATGCCGGACTTCTTTGCCATCTCGATGGCCTTTTCCATGGCCAGCACAGACGCCACATATCCGCAGCCGTTGTCCCCTTCAAAGACAGCGGAACAAGGTCCTGTCTCCCTCCACTCAAACTTCGGATCAACCGTGATGCCGCCCTTGGCAATCCTCTCGCTGTAATACTCCACGCGCACAGCCCCGTGGGAGTGATAACCCCTTTCGTCAGACCAGGTGAGGACATCAGCCGTCATATCCGCATGATCCGCCTTCAGCCCCGCCTGCATCAGCTTATTTTTCATTAACCCCTTTAACTCATCATGGGAAAGTTTCATATCTGCACCCCGCTTCTTCTCAATATTCTATAACTGCACGTCTCTGTTGCAATCCTTGGAGTAAATATACGCGAAATCCTCTTCACGTCCCACCGCATAACATGCCTGCGGGCAATATGCGTCCAGGAACATGTAATCTCCGGCCTTTACCGGTACCCAGTCATTGTCAGCCCTGTACATGCCTTTGCCTGACAGGAAATACATTCCGTGCTCCTGGATATGTGTCTCCACGTAGCCGTGGGACGCTCCCAGCTTGAACTTCAGGATGTGCATGTTCATATCAAATCCGAAATTACCTGCTGCCGGAAGGAAATCCTTGATGTGGCAGTTGTCCATTCCCTCATATTCTGTCCAGGGAATATCATTGGCATTTCCCACTACCGTAAATGCGCTGTATCCCTCAATCTTCTCATATCTGCGCTTATATACATACAGCCTGGCTTCTTTGCCGCTCTTGTTTTCAAAGGAAACCTTAACGCTCTCAGGGGAGAAGATATAACCGCCCTCGGTAAGGCTCTCTTCCTTGTCGGCATTCTTGACAACCACTTCGCCGGCCAGTACATAAATGAACGTCTCCAGACCTTCACCGCCAATGCCGCTGTTTTTTCCGCCTTCCTTTACCGTAACCAGATAATCCGCAAAGGTAGCTCCCATGGCAGGTGATCCCAGAATGGTTACGTCGCAGTTCTCATAACCAGGGATGCTGTTCTTAACCAGACCGTCCGGTTCCAGCAGAACATAATTTTCTTTCTTGATTACAGAACGTGTTGCCAGTAATTCCTCTCTGTATCCTACCTGATCATTTAAATAACTCATATTTACTTCCTCGCTTTCATTCTTTGTTAAAGGCCTTTTTGGGTCAACTTTTTTATATTTATATTATTGCAAAACAACGTTCTTTTTTCAATTATGTATTTATGCAAATCTCCCTATGATTTTTATCCATTTTATACCCTATTGCTAATTTTTTCACATCCCACTTTTTTCCGGTCTCATGTTATAATATCTTTAAATATAACTCATCTATTACACAAAGGAGAACACCATTATGACGGAAAAAAGAGAGATAAACCTGGAACATCCAGCTTATCCAAAGTATGCAACTGTATATTCAGAAAAGGATACAGATGCAAAAGCCTGTATCCTTTACTTCCATGGGGGAGGGCTGCTGTACGGCAGCAGGGAGGATCTGCCCCGCAGGCATATAGATACCCTGACCCGGGCCGGATATATCATCGTATCCTACGACTACCCCCTTGCGCCCGCCGCCAGGCTGGATACCATAATGGGTGATGTCTGTTCCTCCATCACCCATTACATAAATCATCCCGAAATATACTGCGGACGCAAACTCCCGTTCTTCCTGTGGGGCCGTTCCGCCGGAGCATATCTCTGCCTCTTAGCCGGGGCCAAAGGTAACCTGCCCGCCGTGCCCGCTGGGATCCTCTCCTACTACGGATACGGATTCCTGTGCGACCACTGGTATGAGACACCCAGCGGATTTTACTGCTCCCTTCCGGCCGTGGATGCGTCCTGCCTGGAACAGGCCGGTGCTGACCTCCACACGGCCGGAAGCCTGGACACCCACTACAGCATTTATGTATATGCAAGACAGACCGGATCCTGGCGTTCCCTTCTGTATGAAGGCAGGGATAAATATTTCTATCTGGACTACACCCTGCGCGCCTGCACCGCCCTTCCCTGCCCCCTTTTCTGCGTTCACGGCACCCGTGACAATGATGTGCCCTACGGGGAATTCCTGGAGCTGTCAAACCGTTTCCGCCCATGGCAGTTCATCGCCTCCTGCGATGGCCACGACTTTGACCGGGATGAGGAAAACCCGTTTACGGAAAAACTGCTGGACGAGACACTGGCATTCCTGGAGGAGAACCTGAAGCTGTCGCCGGCCCAGTGCTGATAACTAGCCTTCCTGCTCCTGGAAAATGGTTCCTGTGCGGAATGATTTTGCGCTCTTCATGTTCTTCATCAGGAAGTAATACACAAGTCCCGTGGGAATCAGGCTCACATACCAGGACAGCTGTACGATGACCAGAGAGCAGAGGGAGCCGATGACGATGGCTATGATGGCCGCCCAGTTGATTCCCTTGAACACGCCCTGCTTGTCATACATATGATTGATATTCAGCTTCTTTTTCCGGAGAATGTAATAGTCCACTGCCATTACGGCAAAAATCGGGCCCAGGAATGCGGAGTAGAACTGGGTAAACAGGCTTAAGCCCGCTGCCGAATCATCTGTCACCAGCTTCCACGGCATACAGCATGCCGAGAGGATTCCTACCAGGATGGTGGCGTGGGACCATTTCATGTGGAATGATTCCATCAGTACATAGGATGGCGGAACGATATTGTTCAGCACATTGGTTGTGACCTGGGCAAATGCAATAAACAGCAATGTCACTACTGTGAGGAACTTGCTTCCCATGGTTGTGGAGAACACCACAACCGGGTCGCTGTTGCCGGTAGCAGCCGTCACAAGCAGCCCGATCAGTCCCATAAACAGCGTTACAGGCAGAATGGCAACCGTGTAGATACTTCCGGTAAAGGTGGGTCCCACCTTCCCTTCCAGGTTACGGGAATAGTCGGATGCATTGATGATCATGGTTGAATAGATTCCCAGGAAGGAGGTGGTGGCTGCCCAGAAAGGCATGCCCCATGTTCCCTTGATTCCGGAGAACACATCATCAATCTCAGTTGCGAACTGTGTCTTGACCACATACAGCATGTAGGCCAGTATTGCGATGATGAATACACAGGAAATATTTTCCAGCCATTTGATACCCTCAAATCCCTTGATGGCCAGGGCAACCTGCAGCATTGTAAACAGGGCATAGACCAGGGGAAGGTTGCTGAAACCGAACAGGATGCTCAGACAGCTGTTGATGGCTCCCGCTCCCACCCAGCTCTGGAAACCAAACCAGATAATGGCAGGAATACCTCTTAACAGGCCGGGCACCTTGACGCCGGTGGTGCCGAAGCTGCTCCGAAGCTGTACCGTGTAAGGAATACCGTACTTATGCCCGCAGTTGCCAATGATTACCAGGGCCACCGCGATGACCAGACATCCGATAACCATGGCAAGGATGGCCTGCCCCACTGTCAATGCCCCTATCAGGCCGGCGCCCATGGAGAAGGTACCGATGGATACGCACCCTCCCATAAAGCTTGCCGCGTAGGAAAGGGGCCCCATAATACGTTTTTTCGTCGGCTGCAGATCCGGATCCACGTTCTTTACCAGTTCCGGATTTAAATTCAAATTTTCTACCATATTACTCATACTTTCTCCTTTTCCGGGGAGTGTCTGAAAATCACATTCTGTCAGCTCAGTCTCCTGACCAGGGTCCCCACACCTTTTTCTGCTGTAATCTTTCCGTCTTCAGCCACCACATTGCCGCGGATGATGGTGCATACAGGCAGTCCCCTGCCCTTCATTCCCACAAACGCGGAAATCTTGTTTACATACAGGAGGGATTCGCTTGTAATCTCCCACTCCTTTTCCGGGTCAATAATCACAAGGTCCGCGTCAAATCCCGGAAGTATGTCACCCTTTTTCCCGTATATGCCGAATGCTTTTGCCGGATTAAGGGCCATGGCTCTTGCCAATACCCTGGGATCCACGCCCCGCTTTACGCATCCCTCGTTAAACGCTACCTGGAAGCCGCTCTGGATACCGCTGATGCCGCCCCATACGTCAAATACATTCTCGATTTTATTTCCCAGAATCTCTTTGAATTTCTCATCGTAGGAGCAGGGAGAATGATCACTTGCTATACCGCTGAAGGTACCGTCCTCCACATAGGCCCAGAGACGGTCCACATCTTCCTTGGAACGCAGGGGAGGCGCGCATTTGAACAGAGGTCCGTTGGCAAGGACATCCTGGTCCGTCAGGCTCAGATAATGAGAACATGTCTCCGCCGTCACATCATAGCCCGCCTGCTGGGCCTCCTTTATCTTCTGGGCCACTTCGGGACTGCTCACATGGCAGATATGTACCTTGCACCCCGTTGCCTTGGCAATCTCAATCATATCCACCGTGGCAACCATCTCCGCAATCACCGGCCTGGAATCCAGAAAACCCTGCCAGTCCATACGTCCTTCTCTTTTCATCCTGGCTTCCTGCCATTTAATCATGGAAAAATCTTCGCAGTGGAAGCCGGCACGTCCGCCAAATTCCTTAATCCTCTCCATGGCTTCATAGGCCTGCCCGTAGTTTAAGGAGCTGTAATCAGGTGATACCGGTCCGATAAACGATTTGAAGGCAACACAGCCCTTCTCATGCAGGCCTTCCAGTTCGTCAAAATTATCCGGCACCAGGCCGCCCCAGAAGCAGTAGTCCGTATATGCGTTACAGTCCACCTTCTCCACTTTTCTGTCAAAAATTGCCGCGTTCGTCATGGCCGGTTCATTTTGAAGGGGCATGTCGATGATGGTGGTATAACCTCCCATGGCTGCCGCCGCTGTCCCATGTTCATAATCCTCCCGCCATTCATACCCCGGATCATTGAGGTGGGCATGGGTGTCAATGGCTCCTGGAAACACATATTTTCCTTTTGCGTCAATCACCTTTGCAGCCTCCGGCTCCTGTCCGGCCTCCAGCAGGGCGGCAATCCTGCCGTCCTTTATGCCGATATTCCCCTCTGTCACTGCCTGGGCGGTAACAATCCTTCCATTTTTCACTAACAGATCATACATAAGCTTTGCCTCCTATTTACTTCTCCAGGGAAGTTCCTTTCCTGAAACGTTGGCAGGACGGCATATGCTTCATGCAGAAATAATATACCAGTCCTGTAGGTATGGTTGCCGTAAAGAAGGATATGTCTACATTGACAAGTCCGATTACCGCGCCCACTGCCGTTGCAATGATGGCAGCCCAGTTGATTCCTGAATGGGTTCCGTTATCATCGTAGAGGTCATCCAGGGCCGCTCCTTCCATCTTTCCCCTGTGCAGGATGTAGTAATCCGTGATCAGCACGGCAAAGATCGGGCCAAAGAAAGCGGTGTAAATCTTAACAAACAGATCCAGTCCTGCCGCGGAGCTGTCGTTGGTCAGGATCCACGGACAGGTACATACAGCCAGGACTCCCACCAGAATCACGGCCGTCCTGTGCTTCATCTTAAATGCGTCCATAAACGCATAGGCAGGGGGCACCACGTTGCTGGCCAGGTTGGTGGTCATCTGGGCAAAAAGGATGAATCCAAGGGTTGCCACCAGCAGCACCTTGTTATGTACCATCTGTGAAAATGCGTTGATAGGGTTTGCAATCCCTGTTGCCGTGGAAGCCATTGCGCCGATAAGTCCCAGAAGGACAGTGGTTGGTACCATGGCAATAAAATAGGCAACACCGCGCTTTCCTACGGAAAAACCGCCCTTTAACTCTCTGGAATAGTCGCCGGCATTGAGCATAACCGTGGTGCTGTTGCCAAAGAAAGCGATGATGGCAGCGATGAACGGCATTCCCCATGAACCCTTCCTGCTGATGAGCTTATCACCAATCACGCCCCAGTACTGGGTCACGCATACAAATAACATATAGAGCATGGCGCTGACGATTACCACGCCGCCGATGTTCTCCACCCATTTGATTCCGTGGAAGCCCTTTACTGATAATATAATCTGGACCACCTGGAACAGTAGGAAGAACAGCACAACATTGTCATATCCGAATATGGCAATGGATATCTGGTTGATGGCGGAGCCGCCCAGCCAGGTCTGGAATCCGTACCATACAATAGCGGGAAGCCCACGGATCATAACTGGTACAATGTTTCCCTTTGTGCCGTACGCGCTCTTAAGCTGAACCGCATAGGGCGCGCCTGATTTGTAGCTGAAACGGTCATTTGCACAGATGCCGATAACCAGTATGGTGGATCCAATCAGAACCGCCAAAAATACCTGCATCAGGTTAAGCCCCTTGTCCAGCTGGGCAGACCCCATGGTCAATGTGCCGATGGAAATACATCCTCCCAGCCACAGCATCAGGTAGGATCCCCACCCCATAATACGGTCCTTGTCCTGAATCGGCGCCAATGAATCTGTTTGCTTATTTACTTCATTTTTTACATCGCTCATAATATCACCCCTTATTTTCTTCTCCTCGTATTAACAGTCATGTACCGGTGTCACGTATTCCCCGTAGCCCAGAGCGTCTTCCCTATAGGTTCCGCCGGAGGCAACCACCTTGCCCCGGATGATGGTGCATACAGGAGCGCCCTTTCCTTCCAGACCGTCGAAGCAGGATACATGCCCCTTGGTCAGCAGTTCATTCTGGCTGCATTTCCAGGCTTTCTCAGGATCAACAATAACAATGTCCCCGTCAAATCCCAGCTCAAAGGCCCCCTTCCGACCGTAGAGGCCGAATACCCTGGCCGGATTGTAGTCCATCACCCTGGCAATCAGGGTGGGGCTTAAGCCCTTCTTGTTTACCACCATGTCAAACATCATGGGCAGGAAGAACTGGATGGAGTTGAGACCGCCCCATGCATGCCAGATATCCTTTGTGGAATTGTCCTTTTCCTCATCCGCAGCCGGTGAGTGGTCGCTTCCCACACAGGATAATGTGCCGTCCAGAACATAATCCCACAGCCGTTCCATATCCTCTTTCCTGCGCATAGGCGGCGTACACTTGGCCGGAGCGCCCTTCTCAAAGACAAAGTCCTCTGTAAACCCAAGATAGTGGGGACATGTCTCAGCCGTAATGGGAAGCCCTTCGTGGATGGCGTCCTTTACAACCTGCGCCACCATGGGGTGGCTCACATGGCAGATATGCACTCTGCCCCCGGTTGCCCTGGCCATGTCAATCACATTTTTAGTGGCAACATACTCGGTCCACACATCATGGGAATCCAGGAAATCCCTGATTTTCTCTTCGCTGGTCCTTCCGGTTTTTGCCTTTGCCTCCTTTTCCCGTTCCAGTACCTGACCGAACTCTTCACAGTGGAAACCGCACAGGGCCCCGTACGGCTTTAAGATTTCCAGAGCCTTTCTCACATTGCCCATGTTCACGGTTGGGAACAAATCGCCGTTGGGGCAGGTAAACCCTTTGAATGCAGCCACGCCGCATTTGTGCAGGTCCACCAGATCCGCCATGTTGTTCTTCACCGAACCGGGCTGATTGTCATAATCCCCCACAATACCGCCCCACAGGGCAAAATCCACATAGGAGTGCTTGCTGATGCGCCCCATCTTCAGGTCAAAGATTTCCTTATTCATCAAAGACGGATCATTGTTCAAGGGCATGTCAATCAGGCAGGTACAGCCAGCTGCCGCAGCTGCCCTGGAACCGGTCTCAAAGTCCTCCCTGTATTCAAATCCCGGTTCATTCAGGTGCGCGTGGCAATCAATGATTCCCGGATATATGTAGCATCCCTTTGCATCTATCACTTCTTTTGCAGCCGCCTGCGACCCCTTGGCAAGAAAGGCAGCGTAGACCCCGTCTTTTACCGCAATATCAGCTTCATAAATCCTGTCAGGGGTTACCAGCTTTCCGTTTGTTATTACTAAATCATACATTTTTTACCTCCTTACAGACTGTAAATCGTTGACCGTTTCAATACTTACGTTGTATTTTATTAGATACACAGTCAGAAAACAATGACGAGAAAGCGGGGAAAAATTATGTTTTTTTGTCTATCATGTATAAAACTTTATTATTTCAAATTTTGTTTTTGTGTTTTTTTCGATAATCTGGTAAAATTTATTGTTGAAGCATTGTTATAAGTGCAACAAACAGCATAGCACAGGGAGAAAGCAAATGTATCCTACCATCACCGCCATTGCCGCCTACGCAGCACAGCAGCTGGAGGAGTGCCGTCTTTGGACGGTCCACTCCGTCTACAAAAAAACAGTGAATCTTCAGGCAGGAGAGCGCCTTCTGGCCCTGCAGGCCGCATCCTCTCCCATGTCTCCTATCAGCATCATAACAGACATGGATGTCAGGGCTTTTGAAGTTCTACCGGTTAAACCAGGCCAGCAGGTGTCCATTGCCGGCAGCCGCATTATAATATCCTCTCCGGAGCACACAGTGTCTTTTGGGTGCCTGCCGAAAAAAGTCTGCTGCACCCGGTTAACCTGCCCGCCCGGGCCGTTTCCCTGCAAAGAGCTTCTTTCACAGATCCGTCAGGCCGTCGCCAGCTCGCAGGCCGGCATATTCCGGCTTCTGTTCTGCGATTCCACGGAAGGACAGGCGATTACAGGCAAAGAGGAATACAGCCTAATTCTGGCCGCGGCCAGAAGCCGAATCCTCCAATGCAGCGAATGTCTGGAACAGCATTTGTACGGAGATGCTGCCAAACACCTGGCAGGACTCATTGGACTGGGAATAGGCCTTACGCCCAGCGGTGATGATTTTCTGTGCGGGGTGCTGGCAGGACTCATCCTGCGCGGAGAAGAAAGCCATCCATTTGCGCACGCTCTCTGCCAGGAGATAACTTCCCGCCGTTTTGATACCAATGATATCAGCCGCGCCTTTTTGGACTGCTCTGTGCAGCACCATTTCAGCCTGGCTGTCAACAGCCTGACAGACCTTCCCTCTGCCGATAGGATTTTAAACGTATTCTCAGCCATTGGGCATTCTTCCGGCATTGATACTTTATGCGGGGTTGCGTACGGGCTCTCCGCAGAGGTATAGGGATGTGGTTCAGACACAACAAAAGCGCAGGCTTCTGTGTCCTCCCCGGAGGAGTATCACGGCACAGTGCCTGCGCTTATATATATCCTATTATATTTCAAAGTTATTACCGCCTTGTAAGGATAGAATCAATCAGTCCATACTCCAATGCCTCCTCCGCGCTCATGAAATTATCCCGCTCCGTATCCCTGGCTATTTCCTCCTCGGAGCGTCCTGTATTCACCGCCAGAACACGGTTTAAACGCTGCCTGCTTTTCTGCATGTAATCCGACATAATTTTAATGTCGCTGGCAGGGCCCTGGATTCCATTTCCGTGTATGGCGGGCTGGTGTATCATGATTTCGGAATTGGGAAGGGCCATGCGTTTTCCATGTGCTCCTCCTGCCAGCAAAAAGGCCCCGAAACTGGCTGCCAGTCCAAGGCAGATAGTTGAAACGTCGCATTTAATATACTGCATGGTATCATATACAGCCCAGCCAGCTGTCACAGAACCTCCCGGACTGTTGATGTACAGCTGGATATCCTTGTCCGGATCCGTGGATTCCAGAAACAGCAGCTGGGCTATAATAAGGCTGGCAGAGGTGTCGCTGACCTCCTCGCCCAGAAAGATAATACGGTCCGACAGAAGCCTGGAATATATATCATAGCTTCTCTCTCCTCTTCCTGTCTGTTCAATCACATAAGGTATGGTGCTCACGCTGCAATCCCTCCCATTCCTCTGTCACAAACTCCATATATTGTAAAACAGGAAGCTTGATGCATTTGAATCCGTTTCTTTGCAGGCAGATAGATCCCCCGTTTTCTGTACGCTCCGGGCGGACATAAATATACCTGTTTAAATGCGAGAGAAAATGCCTGCTGGGACTGGTACCCGGCATCGTAGGCTATCTGCGTGATGTCCATATCCGTATCCACCAGCTTCTCAGCCGCCATGGTAAGCCTGCGCTCCTGCACATATTTATGAATCGTGCCTCCCGTCTCTTCCATGAATATCCGGTTCAGATGGAACCTGGAATAACCTGCATGCTCCGCTATCTGCTCCAGATTCAGCTTCTCCTCCAGGTGTTCCTCAATATAATCAATGACCTTTCTCACTGTATGCTTTTGATTCTTCATTCCGCCACCTCCTGGTCTGGTTCATTTTATTATAACAGGAGGGAGCCGGATTGTCTTAATAAAAAGTGCGTTTTGTAACGCAGTGAACTTTTTCCTTTGAGATATCCCACCACCTCTGACACAGCATATTTGGGCGGAATACTTACCAGCATATGGATATGATCCGGCATGCATTGCGCCTCGATTATCTCAATCCCTTTTCTTCGGCATAAGGTCCCTAGTATTTGGCCTACATCTGCCTTGATATCCTTATATATTACCTGCCTCCGATATTTTGGTGCAAAAACCAGATGATACTTGCAATCCCATTTTGTATGAGCTAAACTGTTATTGTCCATTTTTGGACCTCCTGTGCTTTTTTATTTGTGGTTTGCAGACCTACATCTATTTTAGCACAGGAGTTGCTTTTATCTGAAGATATTCCCTCCACCTGCAGAGCAGGTGGTTTATTTTTACTGTGACACAAGTAAAAAACGAGAGGTAGGGCAAAAAGCCTCACCTCTCGTTTTTTTGCGTTTGGCGATATATCGTCGAAAATAATTCTATTCAAAGTATTCAGTAAATTCCGCTATTGATTTTCCAATACAATAATACTGATTATCACTGGCACTCCAGTAATATACTTTTCCTGTTTCGTTGTTGACACAGTAGTAATTATCTCCGGAATCCAAACCAATCGGCACAATCTTCCCCTTGGTATTGTCCAAGAAAAAAGTTAGCGGCTTTTCAATATAGTAGTTCTTGTTCGCACAATCCAACGATAAGAAAACTCTGATTTCGTATTCTTCGCCGTCTACCTTGACCAAATCCTTAACAGGATAACCTCCAGAATTGGCAGTCAGAAATTCTTTAATATCATCTCGAATCCGAATTGAATACTTTGCTTCAACTTCTGCAAAGAGCGTCAAATCAGTCACCTTATCACAATGATTCGTTATACTTTTCATTAGAAAGATTCTCCTCCTTTTCTATCAACACTATCTGCACCCCAAAGTGAATTTCCACCGGTATGCGCTGCGCCACCGATTGCCCGGTCGTGGTCTTCTCGTTTCACTAATTGCATTTTGCCCGGCTCTTCGTTGTGATGCCATACATAGCCCGTAGGAGTTCGCCCTTCCTCAATATCTTTAAGCTGCTCCTCTGTAAATTTGCTTCTTAGTTCAGGGTCATTTTCGATAGCTTCTTTGAGCTTAGCATTGCACTCTTTTGCGTAAGCCTTTGTCTTCAGATTGTCGGGGTCTAACGCTGTGTCAAAGGCACTATCAAACTTTGGAAAAACACCCTCAATTTTAACACCGTTAATTTCGATAATTTTCCTTTCATATGGAACACCATTTTCCGATGTTTTACCTTCCAAATCGCTCCGGTCAGTTTTGTAGTGAATAACTCCATCCTCATCAATGGTACACTTATTCAGCTTTTCATCAGACCATCCAAGCTTATCCTTTAATTCCTGTCGTTCTTCCTCGGTAAGTTCTCTGGTTTTCTTTTCGGCATTGTCGGTCTGTGCATCGCTTTCTGGTGTATCGGCTTCGGATCTATTGTTTTCAGGGCTTTCTACTTCAGCATCTTCTTGTGGAGCTTCTTGCAAAGGTCGATCCATTTCATCGCCAAGGTCAAAAATCTTAATGCCAGACAGTTGTTTTCCCAGGGTCGATTCAGATAATTTAGTTTTAAGAGTTTCGCTTACCTCCTTAAACTCGTTCATTTTATTTCCTCCTTTCGCAATAGGCAACATTGGTTAGAAGTAGCCGTTTTCTGCAAGCATCTTACGCCCCCTTCCTTAATGAAAGAAACCCACTTTACATATAACTTCCTTCGAATTTCAGATTCTTCTTGTTGAACACTCATGTCCTTCATAAATGCCTGACTTAAAGCAAGCACTTTTGAATTTGACGCATCAGGGAAGAACTGCTTCACAATCCTTTCAAGCATAGAGGTTAGTTCACTATCATCCGCAGCGCTAAGAACACAGTTTTCAACTCTTGTACGGACACCAAGAATATCGGTCACTCTCCGAGCAAGTTTCCTGAAATTCTCATCTTCCCAAATACTAAGCGTACCTGTCTTGTTATATTCGTCAATCAACTCATCTACAAAATCTGCGTTTGTAGATGAAAGACCAATTTTGTCAAGATTATCCGCAATTTCTTTCAGCGAGAATTTAAGCTTTTCAGACAGCCTACCTTGAATCAAGAAGTTTACTAATTGTTCTTTCAAGGCATTCTTGTCCATCGCTTGGGTGTCAGCCTCATAACTATATTCTCGTTCCGATAGATTGCATCTATTTACTTGTACAAGAATAGGCTCTACCCAATCATTTTGATAGACTGCCGCAACACCTCTTTTTAGCTTTGAAAGTTCATCAATCTGCTCATCGTTCAAGCCAGCAGAATATCCAACAAGCTCACGATCTCCTTTGTCTGGTAATCGTAGAATAATTTTTGTATTAGTATTGCGGATTACAGACATATCAAGAAGACCAGGCGATTGGTCTGCAATCACAAATCCTTCTCCATAGGTTCTCATTTCTGCGATTGAATTTGCAAGCAATTCTACCGATTTACCCAATAGGTTTGACCCTTCAGCAGACTGTTCTGTCGAAGTGCGTTTGAGAAGATTATGTGCTTCTTCAAGAACGGTAATGTGTGTGAGAGGGCTATTCGCTTTTCCTGTTGCCATGCGATGCTCATTAAGTTTCATAACGAGTAAGCCCATAATTAAAGACTTTGTTTCTGTTGAACCAACACGGCTCAAATCAACAACAACACTTCTGTCAAATAACTGTTCATCCGTAAGGTCATCGTTGCAGAAAATCATGCCGTTCAATCCCGTTGTCAGCGAACGGACACGAGTTAGAAGTGCGCCAGAATAATCACCTTTGCTATCAGCTGAATACTTTGATTCTTCAATGACAACTTCAATTTGTTCCAGCAAGTCAGCAAAATTAGGATACTTAGCTCCCTTAGAGTTCTCCGAAGAAACCAAATCCCATCCAATTGATACATATGCCTTTTCCATGGCTTCTTTTAGGATGGCTGGCATCGCTGCATACATTGGCCAACAGACATTAAAAATCTCAACCAATCTGTCCAAGTGTTCCAGAATATGCACATCTGCCGGAAAACGAAATGGATTGAGCTTCAGCAAAGAAGTTTTCTTGGGGTTTGTACCATAAACGGTAACATCCGCATACTGACCAAACACATTTTTATATTCGCCCTTTGCTGGCTCTACAACAAGAAAATGTGTCCCATAAATGCTGTGCAATTGGTTAAGCAATTCATATACGGTATTGCTCTTTCCAGAACCTGTTGAACCTGTAACAAAAGTATGCATGGTAAAAGAATCAACATCTAAATTGACTTCTGTTGGCATTTCTGTTCCCATACTAAATACTTTTCCAAGGCAAATGGTTCTCATTGATTTTGCTTTACCATAGGAAACAACTTCTTTTCCAAAGTCAGCGTGTTCAATAACCGGAAAACCGCATACTGATTTTCTTGGTAAGCCCATTTGAATTGCCAACTCATTGCTACTAAGAAGTGAGGAAGGGGTTACCGGTAGATATTCCGTATTTTCCGTTGAGCGATACGCAAATACAGGATGAATGAAATTGGTAATATAATCTCTAAGAATCGGTAATTTTGCCTCATCCTGTCTTCCCCAGTAATTTACCGCAGAAGTTTCCAAGCCGGATTTAGAGCCTTTCATAAGCGCCTTGTATGTTCCCGCCGCCATCTCTGCTGTTTCTTGACTGCTTGAAAGGAAGTATGCCGCACACTCCCACATACCAAGACTTTCACATTCATCAATTCGTTTCAATTGCAAGTCAATTCGCTCAAGAGTGTTCAACAAGGTTTTGTTTTGCATAGTCAGCTGCATATTATCAGAGGTTCCAGATGTAATTCCTCTCGTATGCGTCTCGTTTTCACTTTGGCTCTCATTATTGCCAAAAGCCACGCCCTTTGTTTCAGATTCATTCTTTGTATCTGTTTCCGAGGTAGATGTCCCTTTTGATTTAGTTGATGGATTAAATGCACTCAAGCCAATTTGTCCCGCCATAATTGCACCAGCAGCAACAACGCTCGCTCCACCTGTTAATGGCGCAGTTACAACACCTAATGCACCAAGCGCTATGGCTCCGCCTGTTTTTATCAACACGCCCGCTGTATCCATCTTTGATGTTGATTCATTAGTAGAAGTCCCCTTTGAGATACTACTACCCACGGTCGATGATATATTTTTAGAATATGAAGTTCCTGTGGTTGTCCCATGGGATAGGGCATCTGATATGCTCAAGGCAGAATTTGTCCCATAAGACATCTGCATATTTGCAAATGGTGACAACTGCGTATATATCGCCTCATAAGCCCGTCTAATTTCATCAAGTTGCTCAGCAGGGTTGCTCTTTGCCAAAATAATTGCCGTATATACTTGTCCCTGCATTGCGAGAGCCAATTTCTCCAAACCCTGTATGAAAGTTTCATTGTTTTTGAAATCATCATCTTTATTGTTTGCAACACAAGATACAGCCGCAATATTCTGTGAAGGAATATCACGCAAAAAAGATTCTGCTTCGGGGTCTAAAAGATCCATTGACTTCACACCAGGGAATTGACCACTAAGTGCATTTTTCAGAGTGTCCTTTAACGATTTTGTAGTTCGTTTATCATCCAGTGAACGAACACCCATGTAAAAATCCGTTTTTTGCCCATTACTATCGGCAAGAATAAAAATGCTACAATTTAGATTTTGCACAGCATTGAAAACAGATGCAAATTTGTAAGTAGAATATTCATCTTTTTGGTAAACCATTTCAGTAATTTTGAAAAGACGAATATCGCTTATCTGTTTAAGGCCGTCACTTAAAGGAACAATCTCAAGGTCAGTCAGCTTGTGTAAGTATTTTTTGAGAATAATGTCATCAACCAGCTTGCTTGATTCTGTAAGTTGATTCTGAAGTGTTTCAAAAGAAGGGACATTACTCTTAGGCTTATCAATGATAACTGCTTCTTGAGATTGTTCAACAAGAGTTGCCTCTCGTCTACCAAGAACAACAGTATCACTCATCCTCTTTTACCTCCGTTTACGGTAACCGTAACTGCTGCACCGCCTACCAACGCACCAACAGCTACACCACCAACAACAGTAACTCCTGCTACCGAAGCAACAACGCCGCCTACAACTGCACCTGCAACTGCACCTGCGGCAATTTTAGCCCCACGGTAATCGCCATTTTGCAGATCACGATACTTTTGCTCTTGATAGCTATTCCCACTTGTGCGATGTTCTGAGTTGTATTCAGTATGGTGAGACGAAGTGCTACCAGACTTGTGAACCGGTCTTAAATATCTAACCACATCTTTTAGATGGTCAATTCGTTCATGCGAAAAATTACCGACAACCTGAACCATGAGTTTATCCATATACTCATCATTCCATTCCTGTTCATCGGATATGAACGCTCTCCCATCGTGAGCATCATACAAACCTGTCATAGAAGATGCCGCTTTCACCATGTTGTTAAAATCAGTAAATGTAGGGTCAACCAGCAGGCTATCCTTCATCATTATGCGAACTCGACGAACATTGTCATCTTTAACTGCTTCATAAAAAGCATTTGTCAAAGCCATAATATTTTCCTCCTTATATTTCAAGAATTGATGCTACACGAGCTTTGATTTCTTCAAGCCACGCTAATCTGCGTTCTGTTTCTTTGACACGTTCCGCAGCTTTTTCTTGGTCTGTAGCATAGCTTTCCAGTTCGGAAAGTTTTTTCTTCAAAATAACATCAAGTCTCTGGAACTCTTTGTTGAATGCACTCGCTATGTGATTGGATTGCTTCAATGCGTGTTTCCTTGCAAGTTCTCCATTATCAAAGACAACCTCATTGATTGGTGTCAGAAATTCCTGTGCCAGTGCATCAGCCGCTACATACTTTACAGTTTTATACTTTGTTCTGTAATAGCCTTTCTCTTGGAACCAAGTCCACGGCTTGTACCATTTCTTTTCGGTGTTCTCAACATATTCCTCGCCATCTTCAACCTTTTTGGATTGAACAAGTTTTTTTACCGAGAAATCGTCGGCGGACACAACGCTTCCACCCATCAGTTTAAGCGGGTCGATAGAAATGCCTGCAAGTGTGCTTGGGTCAATTTCTTCCGTAAGAGAAGCAAGTTTCTTCTTGTATTCAGCCAACAATGCATTACTGGTTTTCAGCAGACTTTCTCGGATAAGCTCGTCAAGTTCAGACTGGAAATCAGGTTCAAGTTTTTTTGCAAAGCGGCTAAGGCGCTCTACTTCGTCGGATACCTCATCAATATCAAGCTCCTCGCCACGGAGGTCATCAATCTTTTTACGGATTTTTGCCTGACACTTCTGGATAATCGCTTCGATAGCATCTCTAGCACTGTCATTAACCCTTACGACAGCATCATCGACAGCATCCTTGAATTTCTGTGCCGACTTTGCATCATCCACTTTTTTACGAATGGTTTCAATTTGTTTTGCTATTCGTTCGCCATCTTTACGATTTCTTGCCAGTTCTTGCTTTGTTTTTTCAAAGCAACCGACCTCATCCAGCTTATGCATAAATGTATCTACAATGTTCTTAACTTTTGCAGTCTTTGCGTACTTCTGAACATACTGTCGAATTGCCGCTTCGATAGACACTACGCCGGTATGAATAAGCGCTTCAGCTTCTGCATCACTCTTTTCAGCTGCTTGCGCAAGTTGCTTATTTATAGTTCCACGAATGCTAGCTGGAAGTGATGCGTATGTTTCAAAATGCAGAGAAGCATTTCTGTTCAATTTCCGGACTTTCATCTCGGTTTCATCAATCGTGTCTTCATCCATTTCAATGCCACTCTGTTGTAACCGGATATTCAATGCCGGCAACGCAGCCGCAGGGAACAGGTTCGGATTAGAAATACCATGATTTCTAAGATATGCACGGATACGCTCAAGTGTCTGTTCCGTATCACCATCTTCTCTTCGACGGTCATCCATTTTATTAACCACAAAGATAAATCTATCTTTGCTTTGCTTACCACCAACCTTCATGCTGTCAGCGACTCTCTGCAAAAGAGCATTATCATCATCCGAGCCAAATGTACCTTCCATGATGTAAAGCACCAACGATTTGGACGATTTATTAAGAAATTCGCTTTGCACTTTTTTGTGTTCTGGGTCTCTAGAGTTATTTGGACCTGGAGTGTCAATCAAAACCAAAGATACATCCTCGGCTGAAACAAACGGAATGTCACCTGCAGCCTTGATAACAGAAACGGTTTCATCGCCATTCAGTCTGTCCATCGTTTCATAGGTGAGGTTTTCATGCGTTTCTACAAGCATATTATCCTTATTATAAACTTCAGCCTGCCAGAAACTTGTACCTTCGGTGTCTTTAATGCGGGTAATAATCGCAGTGCAAGCTTCCTGCTTTGATGGCATCAGCTTTGTACCGAGCATCGAATTTATAAGTGTGGATTTGCCAGCACTCATAGTAGCAACAACACACACCTCAAAATCTTTGCTTCTTGCGTGCTTAAAAGCACTCAATATTTCCACATCTCGCAGTTCATCAAACGGGCCTTCTTGAATTGCTTTGAAAACATCGTCGATAAGTGCTTCTTTATCTGATGTTTCTTTTGCCGGAATTCTATCCAATTTTGCAGTTAATTCCCCACGCTCATAGGCTTGGGTAAATACTTCCGTCAAATCTTCAAAGTCAAGCAAAGTTCCATGGAATGTAATATCAAAATCCTTATCGTTGTATTCGTCAACAAGAATCCGAGGTAAATCTTCAATCCATTCCTGCAATCTTGTTCCCGGAACAATTCTTTCGCCAATTTTGCTGTTTTGAGCAAGCTTCTTGCCATCAACTGTTATTTCAGTTTCAAGGTTGTATGGGTTATACTTGATGAATACTTTTTTCATACAGTACCTCCATATATTATTTTTTCCAAACCATACAGTCCGGATTTCTTACATAGTTTAATCTCAGTAGTATCACTATCATTTTCATTTGAATTATCATAGTAAACAGAAAGGTCAAATTGTTGCTTGCTAAACTTCTTGGATAATAAATCGTACTCATCTTGCTCATCTTCCGTAAACGGTTGATGAGTAAGTTTTAGCTTCAATAAATAGCCGAAATATGCGGATATTGGACATATAACCGGAGCTGTGAAGCCAAGTTTTGTAAGGTCATTTCGTAACGCCTTCATGCTCTCAGAGATATTGTCAGATTCGCTACGGTAGTCATCTAGTTTGTTTAGGATAAAAACAACTTTATTCTGATCAACATTTTCAGAAACCCATTTTAAGTGTCTTATCTCTGCATCTGTTCCTAAATTTGTTGGACTGATGACATACAAAAGTCTGTCATAGCTTTGTTTCTTAATAACTTGTCGTGCAATTTTGCTGTGGTTCTTATACAATGCTGCATTTACTCCAGGCGTATCTATAATGCACCATGAATTGTTTATAGCTTCTGTTCCTGTAAAATATGCTGCAATCGCTATTGAACCTTGCCACGAAAAATCATTTAATTTCTCTTGCGTTGCACACAAACTCAATTCCGGAGTAGCCAAAGAAATACAGTTATCCTCAAATGCTTTATTCGATATGTAACACACATTTCCAGTGCATACTTCTTGAGATGTCCTAGCAACAGATTTGCCAACCAATGCGTTAATTAGCGTGGATTTACCAGCACTCATATTTGCTGTCACAACAAGTTTCTTAACCGATTTTTTAGAAAACAATAAATTCTCATGATATTGCTTTATTAGGTTATCTGCAAATGGAAATAGTTCTGCACCGTTTTGGTTGTCTAACAATACATTTAAGAAATCATCTATGGATGTTTTTGCTCCATTCCCCAAGCATTCTTTTATCAATGATGACGCTTTTGCAATCAATCCATCATCCAGCAAAATCAACGCCAAATCAGCTAACAGCCAAAATCGAGTTTTTCTTTTCCATGGAAGCGAAACATTTCCAGATACTGCATGAATAACTTCTTTTTTATCAACCAAACCGTCATGTATGAAGTTCTCTTTACCTTCACACAGAAAATCCGAGTATTGTTGCAGTCTTTGCTCTAGGTACATTTTGAATTCAGTTAAACTTATAGATGTACCAAGCACCACTATTTGCTCTCCGTCTTTTTCCCCGGAGTTAGTATTTCCATCCATGACATTATTTTTTAACGAATCAGCGATGTACCTACTTACTAGCGATAGTGCTGTGTAATATTGTACTCTTTTCTTACTTTTTGCATTGCTTAATGGATGTCCACTAAAATCAATGGCTTCAGAAAAATAGAGTGTGGTTTCTATCATTGTCGGCGGCCCCTCTTTATCTTCTTTGTACAAAATCAATCTTGTTTAAAGCAGTGTAATATTATCACCTTGGCTCTTTAGCCACATATCAATTCCTTTTCCAAATACCTCTGCACTCAATATATAACTGCCATTATCATCCGACAAAATTTGTGCAGTTGGCAATCTATCAAGCACAGCATCCACATCTATGCCTGAATATTGAAATTTGACTTTTTGAAGCTTTCCGCCGTACATAAACTGAATTCGCTTACGAAATTCGCCTTCTTCAAAGCGGCTACTATACGGAATATGAAACTTCTCATCTAACAGCTTCATGCCTTTTATTCGATCTATGCGGTAGATAGTAGGGAAGGAATCGTTAAGGACATCAAAATCTTTCTTAACATTCTCATCATCAATAAACGCCGTCAAATAAAAGTAATACTCGGAGAACATGATTGCCACCGGAAGAAGCTTTCGCTTTACTACTGCTTTGTCTTTTGTTCTCAGATAATCTACCTCAATACATTGACAATGCCGAATTGCTTGCCCTATGTCCCACATAGTATCTAAAAATTCTGTCTTGTGCCGTGGCTCTACATAATGAAACTCCTCATTGCTTATCAAATCAGTTACCAGCTTTTGATTTGTTTCAGGTACACAGCAAGAAATCAATTTATCAAGTAGTTGAACCATTTCTTTTTTCGTAAATGCTCGGCTATCTAAAAGTATCTTGGACAACGCAAGAACTTCGCTATTCGTAAATTTCATCTTATAAATTTGTTCTAAACGATAGCCTTTTTCTCCTCGGTCATAAACCACTGAGTTGATACATCCGACCTTTTCGCCGTCTTCTTCTAGGTAATTACGAATATCATCAATATCTCGTTGAATGCTACGCTCGTTCACACCATAATTAACACTCTCTGCGCTTTTGTCGATAACATGACCGTTAAGAAGTTTTGTGTATATGCCAAGAACTCTTTCGATTTTATCTCTCTTGAAATTTTCCATAGACACCTCCGTCCTATAAAACATTATACATTTTCAGTATGACAGATAGTGTCTATCTCATTCATTTTTCCATCTTGTTTCTCCAATTTTTATACTCTCCAGTTGTCACTCGACCATCAGTTGGTTTCATCGCATCTTTTGGTATTGCCCAATCCCGACCAAATTTTACGGCTCCGGGTATTTTTCCGTTTGAACAAAGAGTTTGAATCCATCTTGGTGTCATCCCCCACTGTTCAGCTATATTTTTTATTGTGGTATACCCCTCAATCACACTCTCACCTCCAAAAAGAAAAAGAGCACTGCCACAATAGGCAATGCTATCAACGTGCAACTGGCTACCATTTCACAGGCCTTTTAGCTTTGCGTCATAGACTTTCAACTACTTTGCTACCTGAATATATCATATTCCTCTAAACGCATTTTGTCAATTCGTTTTTCGTCATTTTACCCTAATTTACAACAAAAGATAACAAGACTTGTGCAATATGCTTTGTTCTATCGCACAAGTCTTGCTTTCAGCCATTTTAGATTGTATAAATCAATTCTGTCAATACAATTTCCTCTGCCCGGTTGCGAATGTTATTCATCCTCTGAACCCAGACAAGCTGCTCACTGGTTTTTAACTCATCCCTCATGCCCTCAGCTTCCTTCATCTGCCGAATGATGGTTTCCAGTCTGCTTTCTGCCTGCTCATTCAGGTCTGGCTTGGAAAGCCGCCCCCAGCGGCCAATAGGGCGGTGTTCCTCCGGCACCTCCAATGCTGGGATATAGTAATCGCCCATCAACTCATAATCCAAACCGTTGCTGTCATCGTGAATCCTGCTTTTCAACTTGTTCATATCAACACCATTTAACCTTTCCTCTGCTCACGCAGATATGCTTCAAAGATACTTCTCCGTATCAGAACCTTTTTCCCAATCTTATAGACAGCACCGCACTCATGGGACAAGCGAGTGACCGGCTTCAAACCCAGCCCATAGTAATCGCAAGCCATATTATAAGTAACAAATTCGTGCGTCATAAACTCCATATCCTCATCGTCTATCTGGTCTGAGAACACCCACGCATTACCGCTCATCTACATCACCGCCCTTGTAGTCCTTTGTTGCAGGCTCATGGAACCGTTCCAGATACTCATCAAAGATTTCCTTGTTGATAAGAACCGTACTGTCAAAACGGTAGATTGCCCCGGCATCGCTTGCCAGCTCAAACAAAAAGGAGATTATAAAACCATGTTAAATCAATACGAGGACATCATAACCGTTGAGGAGCTTTGCGAGATTTTAAAGACCGGCAAGAACCGGGTTTACGAACTATTACAGACAAACCAGAAAAGAGCATTCCAATTATGGCGCAATTGGAAGATACCTAAAATATCAGTGAAACATTATCTGGAGATACAATCTGGAATTTCCAAAAGCCAGATTAAAAAATAATGCCCAAAAACGTACAATACCGCTATGGATATCGTCCATAGCGGTATATAAAAATTCTATTCTATGCTACTACACCACTCAACTTCCAATATTTCCTCTCACTTCTCTGATTTTCGATGTTTTCAAGAAAATTGGTGTAAAGCTGGTGTAGTAACTTCAAAAATCACATGCTTACCATACTGCAAAAGTCTATCATCCAACTGTGTTTTAGTACAGTTTTGCACCCGCTGGAATCCGGCCGTCCACCATCAAAAGATTAAGTCCTTCTTTTCCATCTTCCTCATGGACTGCTGATATCAGCATCCCGCAGGAGTCAATCCCCATCATCTTGCGCGGGGGCAGATTTACGATGGCAATTGCCGTCTTTCCAATCAGCTCCTCCGGCTCGTAATACTCGCGGATTCCGCTTAAAATCGTACGATCCGTGCCGCTTCCGTCATCCAATGTGAACTGAAGCAGCTTCTTGCTCTTCGGTACGGCCACGCAATCCTTAATCTTCACAGCCCGGTAATCGGATTTTGCAAAGGTATCAAAGTCTACCATTTCCTCAAACAGCGGCTCGATTTTAACCTTGGAAAAATCAATCTTTTCCTGGATTACCTGGACCTTCTCCGCTGTATCTCCAGCTTCAGCAGCAGTCCGGGCAGAAGCCATATCCGCTTTCTTAGAATCCCCGGAACCGCCCAGTGATTTCATGGTGGGGAACAGCAGCACATCCCTGATGGCCGGTGAATCCGTCAGCAGCATGACCATACGGTCAATACCGAATCCGATTCCTCCCGTCGGAGGCATGCCCACCTCCAGCGCGTTTAAGAAGTCCTCGTCCGTGTGGTTGGCCTCCTCATCGCCCTGGGCCAGAAGCTCTTCCTGTGCCCTAAACCGCTCCCTCTGGTCAATGGGATCATTGATCTCCGAGTAGGCGTTGGCCATCTCCCAGCCGTTCATAAAGAACTCAAAACGCTCCACATAGTCGGGATTGCCTGGCTTTTTCTTGGTCAGAGGTGAAATCTCCACCGGATGGTCCAGAACAAAGGTAGGCTGAACCAGGTGCTCCTCTGCAAACTCCTCAAAGAACAGATTCAGGATATCGCCCTTCTTATGGCGCCCCTCAAACTCCACTCCCTTTTCCTTGGCAACAGCTCTTGCCTCCTCCAGGGTATGAATCTGGTCAAAATCAACTCCGGCATACTTCTTTACCGCGTCCACCATGGTGATGCGGGCAAAAGGCTTGCCCAAATCCATCTCCACGCCTTTATAAGTAATGGTGGTGGTACCAAGCACCTCCTGAGCCACAAAACGGTACAGCTTCTCGGTCAGGTCCATCATCCCGTTGTAATCCGTATAAGCCTGATACAGCTCCATCAGGGTGAACTCCGGGTTGTGCCTGGTATCCAGACCCTCGTTGCGGAATACACGCCCAATCTCATAAACCCTCTCAAGTCCGCCTACAATAAGCCTCTTCAGATAAAGCTCCAGGGATATACGAAGCTTTAAATCCTCATCCAGGGCATTGAAATGGGTCTCGAAAGGCCTTGCGGCAGCGCCGCCTGCATTGGAAACCAGCATAGGGGTCTCCACTTCCATAAAGCCCTCTCCGCCCAGATATTTGCGGATGGCAGCCAGTATCCTGGAACGCTTGATGAAGGTATCCTTCACCTCTGCGTTCATGATCAGGTCCACGTAGCGCTGGCGGTAACGCATATCCGTATCTGTCAGGCCATGGAACTTCTCAGGAAGCACCTGAAGGCTCTTGGAAAGAAGGGTCACCTCTGTGGCATGAATGGATATCTCGCCTGTCTTGGTGGTAAAGGCAGTTCCCTTCACACCCACGATATCGCCGATGTCCATTTTCTTGAAATCCTTATAAGACTCCTCACCCACGCTGTCCCTTGCCACATAAACCTGGATGCTGCCTTTTAAATCCTGTACATTACAGAAAGAAGCCTTGCCCATGACACGTTTGAACATCATACGCCCAGCAATGGCTGCTTCCTTCCCCTCCCACTGCTCATAGCTATCCTTGATATCCATGCTGTGGGCAGTCACATCATATTTTGTAATCTGGAAAGGGTCCTTTCCAGCTGTCTGAAGCTCCGCCAGCTTATCCCTGCGCGCCTTCAGCACATGATTTAAATCTGTATCTGCCTGATTAACCTTCTGCTGTTCTCCCACGTCCTTAACTCCTTTGTGTCAGATTTATGAAACCCTCTGGATTTCCAGCACCTTATACTGGATATCCCCTGCCTGGGTCTCCACGTCTACGCATTCACCCACTACCTTGCCTATCAGGGCGCGGCCTACCGGTGATTCGTTGCTTATCTTATTCTGCAGGCTGTTGGCCTCGGTGGAACCAACGATATAGAACTCCATCTCCTCGTCATACTCCACATCCAGAAGCTTTACCTTACATCCGATATTAATTTTATCCAGGTCGATTTCATCCTCTACCACGACCTCGGCGTTCTTAAGAAGCTTCTCCAGTTCCTCGATACGCAGCTCAATATCCCTCTGCTCATCCTTGGCTGCATCATACTCTGCATTCTCGGACAAATCGCCCTGCTCTCTTGCTTCCTTAATCTTCTGCGCAACTTCTTTTCTTTTGACAACTTTCAGATTCTGCAGTTCATCCTCGTACTGTTTGAGTCCGGCATATGTCAAAATGTGTTTCTTATCTGCCATCTTACCCGCTTCCTTCCTTTAATTCTTACTTTATGTTGATTTCACTTGAGTATCATTCTTAATGTCCACACATTCTGAGTATTATATAGGAAAATGTGTCCATTGTCAAGATTGGATTTTCCTGTCCAGAAGCTCCACGAACCCCTCCAATGTCTCCACCTGGTTGATTTCATTCCTCAGTGTGGCTGAGTGGGGCATTCCTTTTGTATACCAGGCCATATGGCCCCTCATTTCCCGCATGGCAACCCCTTCTCCCTTGAACTGTACCAGCATCCGGCCGTGCCGCAGAATCATGGCCTTTATCTCAGCCATGGAAGGTCCCGGAAGAACCTCCCCTGTATCCAGATAGTGGTTAATCCGGCCGAACAGCCACGGATTCCCCTTGGCTCCCCTGGCCACCATAATGCCGTCGCATCCTGTCTCCTTAAGCATCCTGCCGGCGTCCTCCGGCGTAAAGATATCCCCGTTTCCAATGACAGGGATCCGTACGGCCTCCTTCACCTGACGGATGATGTCCCAGTCCGCCTTTCCTGAATAATACTGCTCCCTGGTGCGCCCATGGACAGCCACCGCTGCAACGCCGCAGCTTTCCGCCATCTTAGCAAATTCCACGGCATTGACAGAGAGGTCGTTGAACCCCTTGCGGAATTTCACAGTCACGGGCTTTTTCACCGCTTTCACCATGGCGGTCAGCACTTCCTTTGCCCGTTCAGGATTCTTCATCAGCGCGGACCCCTCGCCGTTGTTGACGATTTTCGGCACAGGGCATCCCATGTTCACATCAATGTAATCATAGGGTCCTTCCTCCAGCCTGGCCGCAATCTCCGCCATAATGTCCGGCTCCGAGCCAAAGAGCTGCACGGCTGCGGGGCGCTCGGCCGGGTCTATCTGCAGCAGTTCCCTGGTGTTTTTGTTGTTGTACAGAACCGCCTTTGCGCTGACCATCTCCGTCACCACGCAGCCAGCCCCCTGTTCCCGGCACAGCACCCGAAAGGGCAGATCCGTGACGCCCGCCATGGGCGCCAGTATTACATTATTCTCAAGAACTGTGTTTCCAATCCTAAGTTTCATTTAATCTTCCCCGTCATCCTCTATATCTATGTCCTCGCCCAGGAAAAATGTCCTGTAATACAGTTCCAGCGCTTCCAGCATTTCTTTTTTCTCTTCCTGGTACTGCTTGATTTTAAGGACGCTTCCTATCTCGTCAAAGAGATAATCCGTTTCCTCCGAGGTCACCCTGAATTCCAGGTTTCCCTTCTCGTCAAATTCCATGGTAAGCACGCCGCCCACATCCTCTGTATACATCACACACATGATCTGGAGTTCGTCTCTTATGGACTGGGGCAGGGATTTGAAATCCTGGTTAAAATAATATTTCTGTTCATAGGAATTGGCTCCGCAAAGCACTGTTGTATCCTTCATCTCATCTCTCCACAAAAGTCCGCTGCCTGTGACAGGCGGCGGACTTTCCATTCTATCGTCGTTTATGTTCTCACGTACCGGACTAGCGAATCAGCATCTTGGCAATCTCATACTGCTCTTCCGGGATGTCCTTTGTCATATTCAGGGCTTCCTGGATATCGAAATCCACAAACTCACCGTGCTTATAGGCTACCAGACGGTTGCTCTTGCCTGCGGCCAGAAGCTCTGCTGCCTTGGCTCCCATGATGGAGGCATATACCCTGTCCTTACAGGTAGGCGTTCCGCCGCGCTGCATGTGGCCCAGGATGGTGGCCCTTGTCTCGATGCCCGTGGCAGCCTCAATGCGCTTTGCCATGGAACCGGAATGGCCGATTCCCTCTGCATTGATAATGATGTTGTGTTTCTTGCCCCGCCTGCGGTTGTCGATAATCCGGTTAATCAGGGCCTGCTCGTTGCCGTCATAGCGCTCCGGAAGAAGAATATCCTCCGCACCGTTTCCAATGCCGCACCACAGTGCGATGTATCCGGCGTTGCGCCCCATAACCTCCACAATACTGCACCGCTCATGGGATGTGGATGTATCACGAATCTTATCAATTGCTTCCATGGCCGTGTTGACAGCCGTGTCAAAACCAATGGTATAATCGGTACAGGCAATATCCAGGTCAATGGTTCCCGGAAGGCCGATTGTGTTGATCCCCAGGGAGGACAGCTTTCCCGCGCCTCTGAAGGAACCGTCTCCTCCGATGACCACCATTCCGTCAATGCCATGCTTGCGGCAGATATCAGCGCCCTTCTGCTGGCCTTCCGCTGTGGTAAACTCCTTGCATCTTGCCGTGTAAAGGATGGTGCCGCCCCGGTTGATGATGTCAGACACACTGGTGGACTCCATGTCCACGATTTCCTCCTCCAGCAGGCCTGCGTATCCGCGCATGATGCCCTTTACCTTAAGGCCCTTATTGATAGCAGTCCTTACAACCGCGCGGATGGCCGCGTTCATTCCCGGCGCGTCGCCTCCGCTGGTAAGTACTCCAATGGTTTTCACTGCCTTTGCCATAGCAATTTACCTCCTTGTATTAAGCACATACATTTTTTCTGTGCTGACATCGCTCTCAATCATTCATTCTCTCATCTATATCCAACGCTATTCTAATTCATTTTCCCCAGCTTTTCAAGACCTTTTTCTACGACTTTGACATTTTTTTCACCAAGTCCCCTCCCCAGCTCTTCCAAAAGCCCGGGCGTAACCTGTACATTCCAGTTGGCCGGAAGGACTTTCTTGGCCCTCTCCTTCTGGAGATAAATGACCACCCGGTCCTTTCCCTCGCTGGACCGCAGAGAGGTGAGCAGACGCTGCTCCCCGGACTGATACGTCTCCATATCCGGGAACTGGAGCCACAGCTCCTTGGGTATACTGTCAAAGGGAATCACCTGCTCGCACACCAGCTTTCCCACCGGATCGTCTCCGATGGACACCCTTCCCCTGATGAACAGCTTGGAGTCCTCGGTAAAAAGGTCCCGGTTGGCCTCGTAATCCCTTGGGAACACGATGACCTCCACCGGTCCCAGAAGGTCCTCCAGGGTTATGAAAGCCATAAGCTGGTTGGTCCTGGTGGTCTTTACGGTCTTGCCTGCCACCAGTCCGCCGATGACAGCCCTGGATCCGTCCGCCACCCCTGCCGCATCCGTCTCCTCATCCACGATAAACTGGGCTGAGGTGGCTGTTATGTTCCTTCTCCACGTGTCCTCATAGTCGTCCAGGGGATGGCCGCTGATATAGACTCCCAGTATTTCCTTCTCAAAGGCAAGAAGCTCATCCTTTGAGTATTCCCCCACATCCGGAAATGTAATCTGGAATTCGTTTCTGTCTTCCTCACCCGCAATGTCGAAAAGGCTTAACTGCCCCTCAAACATGGATTTTTTCTCCCTGGCCTTTTCCTCCAGCATGGTGGGCGCCACCGCCATCTTCTGGCGCCTGGTTCCGGGCAGGGTATCCAGAGCGCCTGACTTGATGAAATTTTCCAGGGTTCGCTTGTTTACTTCCTTCATGCTCATGCGTCCCACAAAATCCTCCATGGAACGGAAGGGACCGTTTCTCTCCCTCTCCGCCAGGATTACCTCTGTCACGGGTTTGCCCACGCTCTTGATGGCGGACAGGCCGTAACGGATTGCGTCCCCTGACACGGAGAAGCCGCTCTCGCCCTCGTTGATATCCGGCGGCAGCACGGGAATACCCATCATGCGGCGGCAGGTCAGCACATACTCGGAAAATTTACTTACATTGTCCATGACCGATGTCATGAGGGCGGCCATAAACTCCCTGGGATAATAGTATTTCAGATAAGCTGTCTGGTAGGACACCACCGCGTAAGCCGCTGCGTGGGACTTGTTGAAGGCGTATTTAGCAAAATCAATCATCTCATCGTAGATGTGGTTTGCGGTCTTCTCGTCAATCCCATTGTTCACACAGCCCTTAACCCCTTCCGACTGGCTGCCGTAGACAAAGTTCTGGCGCTCCTTTTCCATGACCGACGTCTTTTTCTTACTCATGGCGCGGCGCACCAGATCGCTGCGTCCCATGGTGTATCCGGCCAAATCACGCACAATCTGCATAACCTGCTCCTGGTACACGATACATCCATAGGTGGGGCTTAATATGGGCTCCAGCTGGGGGCAGTCATAGGTGATGGAAGCCCTGTCGTTCTTGCCCTTCAGATATTTGGGTATAAAATCCATGGGGCCCGGACGGTACAGGGAGATGCCTGCTATGATATCCTCCAGGTTCTCCGCCTTAAGCTCCTTCATGAAGCTCTTCATCCCCGCGCTTTCCAGCTGGAACACGCCCTCGGTCCTGCCTGTTCCGATGGATTCAAGCACCTTCTTATCGTCAAAATCAATGTGGTCAATGTCAATGGTTATGCCGTAATCCTTCTCAGCCAGCCGCACCGCGTTCTGGATCACCGTCAGGGTCCGCAGCCCCAGAAAGTCCATTTTGAGAAGTCCCAGCTCCTCGATGGTTGTCATGGTAAACTGGGTGGTGATGGTGCCGTCAGAGGCCCTGGACAGAGGGACAAACTCGTCTATGGACCGGCTGCCAATCACTACCCCGGCTGCATGCATGGAGGTATGCCTGGGCAGTCCCTCCAGACGCCTGGACATGTCGATGAGATAATGGACCTGCTCATCTTCATTGTAGGCCTTTTTAAGATCCGGATTCATGGTCAGGGCCTTATCCAGCGTCATCCCCAGATCTCCGGGAATCATCTTGGCAATGGTGTCGCACAGGGAGTAGGGCAAATCCAGCACACGCCCCACATCCCGGACAACACCCTTGGCAGCCAGGGTACCAAAGGTGACAATCTGTACCACCTGGTCCTTGCCGTATTTGCGCACCACGTAGTCAATTACCTCCTGGCGCCGCTCATAACAAAAGTCAATATCAATATCGGGCATGGACACGCGCTCCGGGTTCAGGAAACGCTCAAAGAGAAGATTATAGCGCACCGGGTCTATGTTGGTGATTCCCAGTGTGTAGCTCACAATGCTCCCGGCAGCAGACCCCCGCCCAGGCCCCACGATGATATCCTGGGATCGGGCATAGTTGATAAAATCCCACACGATCAGGAAATAATCCACGTATCCCATGGAGCGGATGACATCCAGCTCATAGTCCAGCCGGCTGCTCAGTGTGCCGTCATCGTCCGGATAGCGGGTCTTAAAGCCCTCCCGGCACAGATGGTTTAAGTAGCTCCAGGAGTCAAAACCCTCAGGCACCTCATACTTAGGAAGCTTGGTAACCCCGAACTCAATCTCCACATTGCAGCGCTCCGCTATCATATGGGTGTTTTCAATGGCCTCAGGCGCATAGGGGAACAGAGCCCGCATTTCCTCCTCGGACTTACAGTAGTACTGTCCTCCCTCGTAGCGCATCCTGTCCTCATCCGCCACCTTCTTGCCGGTCTGGATGCACAGAAGGATATCATGGGCCTTCTCATCCTCGGCAAAGGTATAGTGGATATCGTTGGTGGCCACCAGCTTAAGGCCCGTGTCCCTGCTCATGCGCATAAGGCCCTGGTTTACCAGCTTTTGGTCCGGCAGGCCGTGGTCCTGGAGCTCCAGGAAGAAGTTGTCCTTTCCGAAAATATCCACATACTTTTCAGATGCCCTGACTGCCTCCTCATACATTCCCCTGGTCAGGCAGCGCTGCACCTCCCCTGCCAGACAGGCGCTGAGGGCAATGACTCCCTCATGGTAGGTCCGCAGCACCTCATAGTCCACCCTGGGTTTATAGTAAAATCCGTCCACAAACCCCTTGGACACAATTTTCATCAGGTTTTCATAACCTTTGTTGTTCTCTGCCAGCAGCACCAGGTGGTAATAACGGTCCTCACCGCTTACCGTCTCCCTGTCAAAGCGGGAGCCCGGAGCCACATAGACCTCGCATCCCAGTATGGGCTTGATGCCGGCCTCCCTGGCAGCTTTATAAAAATCAATGACTCCATACATCACGCCATGGTCCGTGACAGCCATGCTGTCCATGCCAAGCTCCTTTGCCCTGGCTGTCAGCTCCCTGATTTTACAGGAGCCGTCCAAAAGGCTGTATTCCGTATGGACATGCAAATGGGTAAATGCCATTCCCTATTCTCTCCTTATCCTTGCGGTATCATTCGAGTAACAGTTTATCATAAATACAGATAAAAGAAAAGAGAACCAGGCAAGTCCTGCCTGATTCCCATTATCTATCTCTCCAAACAAACGGACTGGTAGTTACTGGTTTTTCAGATACTTCTCAATTTCAGTTACAGCTGCCTCCTCATCTTTTCCGTCGGCTTCCACCAAAATGGATTCACCTGCGGTCAGACAGAGAGTCATCATTCCCATGATGCTCTTGGCATTCACACGCTTTGCCTCTGCTTCCAGGTAAATCGCGCTTTCGTACTGACTGGCTACCTGCACAAGCATAGCTGCCGGTCTCGCCTCAAGTCCTGATGCCAATTCAACTGTAATCAATTTCTTTACCATAATAATCCTCCTCATTCCTTTGAATGGTTCACAGCCCCTGATACGTTCCAATGGTCATGTTCCAATCTGGCCGCATCCCGACTGCCATTCAGGTGCCCGTACTGATTCGTACTTGATAAAACTATTGCAAACTTGATGTATTACGGTCTGGAAACTGCTGCCGCAGCTCTTCAGCCACAAGGCTTAATTTCCTCAAACGGTGGTTCACGCCTGATTTACCCACAGGCGGTTCCAGGGCCTCCCCCAATTCCTTCAAGGTCGCCTCCGGCCGTTCCAGCCGTATGCGGGCCATCTCCTGAAGACTCTCAGGCAGACCCGAAAGACCGGCAACAGACTGAATGAAACGGATGTCTTCTATCTGTTTCACCGCAGCTGACACAGTCTTATTGATATTGGCAGTCTCGCAGTTGACCTGGCGGTTTACGCTGCCCCTCATCTCCTTGACAATGCGGATATTCTCCAGCTCCATAAGGGATACCGGGGCCTCCATCACATTAAGGATGTCCACAATCTGGCTGCCCTCCTTGATATAGACCACATAGTACTTCTTCCTGGGCACTATTTTGGCCTCGATATCAAAGGTGGCAATGATGTTCTTAAGCTGCTCCGCCTTTGGCTCGGTGGGACACACGATTTCAAAGTGGTAGAACTTCTCCGGGGCGCTGATGGAACCGGCCGCCAGGAAGGCGCCACGTATGAAAGCCCGTCTGCAGCAGGCATTCTGAAGCACCACATTCCGGATCAGGGAAAGATTTTCACCAATTTCCCCCTGGGAATTGATGAGCTTCACTGCCTGCAGGACCTTGAGGGCTTCCTCATGTTCCCTGACTGCTACGATGTATGTCCTGCTCCGTCCGGGATTTATTCCACTGCGAATCGAGACATCAGTTCTTATATTAAATGTTTTTTTCAATAATGTAAAGTACTTTCTTGCAACTGCCACATTTTCCGTATGGATTTCAATCCAAAAATGGTCTGAGGCTGATATCTTTACCCTTCCGCACAGGCTCAGGATTGCTGCTGTCTCTGCTATCTGGCAGTGGCGCGCCCCAGGCATCTGCCTGGACAGCTCGTCTTTTACGCTGGAAGAAAATGACATGTCCGCTACTTCCTTTTATTGTCTTTGTCGATGTCCCTGTGTTCTATTTTAATGCCGTATTCGGCCCTGGCAGTCAGGTGGGCGCAAAGGGCCCTGGCAACCGTCACGGAGCGGTGCTTGCCTCCGGTACAGCCAACTGCCACCACCAGCTGGTTCTTTCCTTCATTGATATAATTAGGCAGGAGGAAATCCATCATGTCATAGAGCTTGTCCAGAAACTGGGCGCAGGTGCCTCCCTGCATCACATAATCCCGGACAGACTGGTCCTCCCCTGTCAGCAGGCGCAGGTCCTCCGAATAGTAGGGATTGGGCAGAAAACGCACGTCGAACACCAGGTCCGCATCCTCCGGAATGCCGTACTTAAAGCCAAAGGAAAGAACCGTGACAAACATGTTGCAGTACTCCTGGTGTTTGAGGAATATCTTTTCCAGCTCCTGCCGCAGCTCTCTGGTAAGGAGCTTGCTGGTGTCAATGATGAAGTCCGCGTCCTTTTTGAGAAAAGCCAGCTTGACCCTCTCCTTTTCAATTCCCTTGTCCAGCCGGCCTGTCCCGGCCAGGGGATGGCTGCGGCGTGTTTCCTTGTACCGCTTAATCAGAACCCCGTCATTGGCATCCAGGAACAGAATCTGGTAATCCATCCCCAGTTCCCTCCATCCCCTTAAAACAGCATCCAGCTGGCTCAGTTCCTCACCGCTGCGGATGTCTATGCCCAGGGCGGCCTGGCTGATGTCGCTGCCGGCCGCTGCCAGCTGGGCAAATTTATCCACCAGGGATATGGGCAGGTTATCCACACAGTAAAAGCCCAAATCCTCCAGCATTTTCAGTGCAATTGTCTTGCCTGCCCCGGACATTCCGGTTACAATTACAAGCTTCATCCATCCACCTCAGTTACGTAAAATTAGCATTCCAAATCAGAATTCCCCCCAGCGCTTCACTTCCATCTCAAGCTCCACACCGGATTGTTCCATCACCGTCTTTCTGATATGGCCGCACAGGGCCATTACATCGGACGCAGTAGCGTTTCCGCCGTTGATCACAAAACCGCAGTGCTTCTCCGATACCCTGGCACCGCCCATGCCGTATCCCCTGAGGCCGGCATCCTCAATGAGCTTGCCCGCAAAGTATCCCTGGGGACGTTTGAAGGTACTGCCTGCGCTGGGATATTCCAGAGGCTGTTTCTCCCTCCGTCTGGCTGCCAGTTCCTTCATCCGGGCCTCAATGGCTTCCTGGTCCCCCGGTTCCAGCTGAAAGGATGCCTCCAGCACTGTATAGCCCCTGTGTGGGATACAGCTGGTGCGGTATCCCAGCTCCAGCTCATCCACGGAAAGCTCCAGCACCTCTCCTTCATTTGTCATGACCCTGGCTGATTTGAGGATATTCTTTATCTCAGAGCCATAGGCCCCCGCGTTCATCACCAGGGCACCGCCTACGCTGCCGGGTATGCCTGCGGCAAATTCCATACCGGTCAGGCAGTGGTCCAGGGCCACACGGGCCACACGGCCCAGCAGTTCACCTGCCCCCGCACGTATAACGCTTCCCTCTGCCCCGGCATAACACCAGTTTCCTTCCATGGCAATGACCACGCCCTTGATTCCCCTGTCGCTGACCAGGAGATTGCTGCCATTCCCCAGTACGTTCCAGGGAATGTCATGTTCCCTGCACATGCAGATGACCTTTCCCAGCTCATCTTCATTGCCGGGGCATACATAGGCTTCAGCCGGCCCCCCGATGCGGAAGGTGGTGTGGTTGCTCATGGGTTCCATGAATCGGCACACTGCGCCTTCTGATACAAGCACCTCTTTCAACATATGTTCCAGATTCAAAATACATTCCTCGCTTACGACTAATTTTCCTGGCCCTTTCCCAAATTGGCCTGTACCCGGTTGTACAGCTCCTGGGCTGCATTGTAGCCCATCTTCTTCTGGCGGTAGTTGACGGCCGCGGACTCCACGATAATAGCCAGGTTGCGTCCCGGACGGATGGGAATGGTATGGCAGACCACCTGGTTGCCTAAAAACTCGGTGTACTGGTCTTCCAGGCCCAGCCTGTCGTATTCCTTATCCTTGCTCCAGTCCTCCAGCTTGATAACCATGTCAATGGACTGGGTATCCTTAACGCTCTCCACACCGAACAGGGTCTTTACATCAATGATGCCAATGCCCCGCAGTTCGATAAAATGCTTGGTGATGTCAGGGGCGCTTCCTATCAGGGTATCATCGCTGACCCTGCGTATCTCCACCACGTCATCCGTCACCAGACGGTGTCCCCTCTTAATCAGTTCCAGGGCAGCCTCGCTCTTGCCGATGCCGCTTTCTCCCATAATCAGCACACCTTCACCGAATACATCAATCAGCACGCCGTGGATACTGATACAGGGAGCCAGCTTTACGTTGAGCCAGCGGATGATTTCTGCCATCAGGGCAGAGGTGGTCTTATCAGACACAAGGCAGGGAACGCCATAGTAATTACAGAATTCCAAAAGGTCCTCATCCGGCTCCTGGTCGCGGCTGAACACCAGACATGGAATCTGGCTGGATGTGAGCTTATCGTACATCCGGCGCTTCTGCTCCTGGTCCATGGTATTAATATATGCCTGCTCTACGTATCCGATGATTTGAACCCGCTCCCTGTCAAAATGATCAAAGAATCCCGTGAGCTGCAGTGCCGGACGGTTCACATCCGGATGCGTCAGCACAATCTTGTCCGTGTCAATCTCCGGCGTGGTGTTTTTAAGCTTCATCTTCTTGATTAATTCCGATATGGTTACTCCATGCATGATAATACCCCCTTGACCTGGTTTCGCTTCTCGTTTAACTTCTATCATACTATCATAATTTAGTTCGGTTGTCATGTATTTTTATCATTGTGTTTCCATAATTTGGAAGTCCGTTTTTGCCCCGCCATCCGGGTCTGCGCTGGTGCCGGGCTTTCCATTGTCCTGCAATGCGGCCTGGCCACCGGTCCTGTCACTTTCCTTATCCCCATGGAAAAAGCGGTATACGGATTCGGCCGACCTGCGGTTCATTTGCGGCGTCTGTTCCAGTTCTTCCACGGAAGCGCTTCTCACCGCCTCTATATCCTTAAAATGGCGCATAAGGGCCTTTCTCCTGGCCGGCCCAATCCCTGGAATGTCGTCCAGTATGGATTTTACCTGCCCCTTTCCCCTGAGGCTCCTGTGGTATTCAATGGCAAAACGGTGGGCTTCATCCTGAATCCTGGTGATAAGCCTGAACCCTTCGGAGTGACGGTCAATGGGAATCTCCACATTATTATAGTAGAGTCCCCTGGTTCTGTGGTTATCATCCTTCACCATACCGCAGACCGGTATGGAAAGCCCCAGCTTATCAAGGACCTCCAGGGCAATGTTTACCTGTCCTCTGCCGCCGTCCATCATGATCAGGTCCGGAAACCTGGTAAAACTTCCCATGCTTAAATCGGCGCCCTTTTCCTTCAGCTCCTCTGTCTCCCTCATACCGTGGGAAAACCTGCGCGTCAGCACCTCTTCCATAGACGCATAGTCATTGGGACCCTGGACTGTCTTGATGCGGAATTTTCTGTAATCGCTGCGCTTTGGCCTGCCGTCCTCGTAAACCACCATAGAACCCACGGACTCCACACCGCTTGTATTGGAGATATCGTACGCCTCCATGCGCCGGATGCCCCCGATTCCAATAAGCTCTCCAATCTGGTTGATGGCCCCGATGGTGCGAAGCTCCTCTTTCTTAATCCGTTCCTTATCCTGGGACAGCACCAGGGCTGCATTCCTGGCTGCCAGCTCCACCAGGCGTTCCTTCTCTCCCTTTTTCGGAACCACCAGCCTTACCTTCTGTCCCCGTTTGGCGGACAGCCACTGGCTGATGACCTCCTCATCCCCCAAAGGATGCTGGAGCCACAGTTCCCTTGGAATAAATGGTGTGCCTGCATAGAACTGCTTTACAAAGCTGTCCAGAATCTCGCCCTCATTTTCCGCCGTGGCAGCCGATATATGAAAATGGTCCCTGCCAATCAGCTTGCCCTCCCGGATGAAGAACACCTGTACCACCGCGTCTCTCTCATCCCTGGCCATGGCCACGATGTCCCGGTCCTCCATGCCGCTGCTGGTAATCTTCTGCTTCTGCGCCACCTGCTTCACGCTGTTTAGCAGCTCCCGGTACTCAATAGCCCGCTCAAACTCCAGATTGTCCGAAGCAGTCTGCATTTTTTCCTGGAGGTTCTTTATGAGAGGGTCGAATCTGCCGTTCAAAAAGTCCAGGGCCTGGTTAAAGTTGGACTGGTATTCCTCCCTGGAAATATAACCCTGGCACGGGGCGTCGCACTGCTTGATGTGGTAATTGAGACACGGCCGCTCCTTTCCCGTATCCTTTGGCAGATTCCGGTTGCAGGTCCTGATCCGGTACAATTTGTGTATCAAATCCAGGGTGTCCTTTACAGCCCCGGCGCTGGTATAAGGACCAAAGTAACGGCTTCTGCCGTCCTTTTTCATGTCCCTGGCAAACAGAAGGCGGGGAAAATCCTCCCCCATGGTTGCCTTGATATAAGGATAGCTTTTGTCATCCTTTAACATGGTGTTGTACCGCGGCCTGTGCTCCTTAATCAGGTTGCACTCCAGCACCAGGGCTTCCAGCTCGGAATCTGTCAGGATATATTCAAACCATGCAATATGGGACACCATCTGTTCAATTTTGGCCGTCTTATTCCTGCTGCTCTGGAAATACTGCCTGACCCGGTTCTTAAGGCTGATGGCCTTGCCCACATATATAATCTCATCCCTGTCATTGTGCATAAGATAAACTCCCGGACTGGCCGGGAGTTTCTTCAGTTCTTCCTCTAAATCAAACAATACCTGTCACCATCCTTTTCATATGGCCCTATATTCAGATGCTTTTTCGTTTTCCGGCATGCCGTTTTACCGGGCTGCGCCTGCCGGCGGGACAGTCTCTGGCGGAACGTTCTCTGACGGGACTGCCTCTGGCGGGACAGTCTCTGGCGGAGCGTTCTCTGCCGGGACTGTCTCTGCCGGAACGTTCTCTGCAGCGTCCCTCTCTGTCTCCAGCGCCGCCCTGGACTGGGATATACGCTGGTCCTCTTCCTCTGCTTCCTCCGGAGTAAGCAGCCCGCCGTAGTGATAACTGACCCCTGCATCCCAGAGAATCCACTGGTCATAGCCTGCATCGTAGACAGCCTGTATCTGCTGCCTCACCTGTTCATCGCCATATTTAATATAATGTTCCAGATAGGACGCAGTAAAGTCCTGAAGCCACGGCCTTACCACGGCCTGCGGCGCATCCTCCTTTGCGGATGCGGCCAGAAGCTCCCTGGAACCATTCAATGCATTTAATATTGTATCATACGGCTGGGTATCCGGATACTCTATTCCAAAATTTCCCGGCCCGTAGTGGGATGGATAAATCATGGGGCATATATAATCCAGCTGCTCCGCCATGTCCTCATATTCCTGGCCCACGGCAGCCGCATCCTCCTCGCTGCGCATAATGGTGCCGAATACATCGGCCGACACAAAGAGTCCTTCCTTTGCCAGCTCATCATGGGCATAGCCTATGAATTCCGTAATAGCCTGGGTCTTATCGCGTCCCTGGGTATCCGCGTCGTCAAAAACAACATCATTCATGGTCTTGTCCACGGCAAACCGGATATAGTCGAACTGAATCTCGTCAAATCCCGCTTCGCCTGCCTTTTTCCCCACCTCAATCAGATAATCCCAGACTTCCTTCTTATAAGGATTTACCCATGCAAGGCCTTTATTATCCCGGTAAATCTTGCCGTCAGCCACATGCAGGCTCCACTCCGGCTTCTGTTCTGCAAGATAGGGGTCCCTGAACGCCACCACCCTGGCTATGGTATAGATTCCATGCTCCTTAAGCTTTGCCATAAGCGCAGGCATGTCCTGGATAAAAACCTGGCAGGCCCCTATCTCATTTACCGTAGGGGAATCCATGGCATAGGTGATCCTTCCCTGGTCATCCTTCACATCAATGACCACTGCATTGAGCTCTGTCCTGTCGATCTCCTCAATGATCTTATCCATCATATCACCGGTACCGGCTACATAGGCGGATACATAGATGCCCTTTACCTTTACCGGGTTTCTGGGCGGATATGTGGAAATGGTAATGACCTGGGAATCAGCCGCCTCTGCCTCCTGGGTCTCCTGCCCGTTCTGGGCCCCTGATGCCTCAGACTGCACAGACTCCTCCTGGGCTCTGGTCATCTCCTTTGCCGGTTCATACCGGGAACATCCTGTCATTGCAAGGATTAATATGCCTGCTGCTATCCACCTTTTCATACGTAACCTCTGTCTTTCCCAATTATCTTATGATTCCTGGAAATTCCCATTTCCATTCTTAATCTATATCAAAAAGGCAAATGCCTGTAAGTTCAGTGAATCAGACCTAAACATCCGTTCGTTCCCACTATAATACCATATTCTCCCTGTTTTGTATATAAAATATGACTTTTTTGTTACAAATTCATTAATTTCTCCCACTTTTTGTAAATACTCACATCTCCCCAACATCAAAAAGCGCCCGGACAGGGGCTGTATGCCTTTGTCCGGGCGTGTGCCGGGCCGGCCAGGGGCCGGACCGTGTTTCTTATAGATTCTTATATTCTCTCGTATTTTCTTGATTTAAATGTGTCTAAGCCTCTGCCAGATGTTTCTGAAGGGCAGCCCTTACAGCACCCTTGCCTGCAATCAGCTCAGAGAAAATGCTCTCCACATATTCGCCCAGCCCTGCCTCATACAGGTCCACTCCGAATATCTTGGCATCGCTTAAAACAGGCTGAAGCACTTCGTGTACATTGCACGGCTCTCCTACCTTTACGCCCTGCAGCTTCTCAGCCAGTCCCTCATACATGGGGTCCGGGCTTACGGCAAAGGTATTGCCCTCATCATCTACCCCCAGCAGGTAACGGCACCATCCTGCCTGAACCATGGGTATGAACTTAAGGGACTTCACATCCAGCTCAGGCCTTGCCATGTATTCCTTAATGGTCTCACCGAAACGGATGGACAGCTTCTGGGATGTGTCGCAGGCAATTCTCTGTGGCGTATCAGGCATAAAAGGATTGGGCACGCGGATCTGCAATACCTCGTCAATAAACTTCTTAGGAGAAAGAATGCCGGGATCCGTAACCACAGGAAGACCTTCTTTGTAACCGATGATTTCCACCAGCTTCACCAGGTCTGCGTCCTTCATCTCCTCGCTGATCTTGGTGTAGCCCAGGAGACAGCCATATACAGCCAGGGTGGTGTGAAGGGGATTCAGGCAGGTGCACACCTTCATGCGCTCCACCTTTTCTACGGTATCCCTGGTAGTAAACATGACGCCTGCATGCTCCAGCCTGGGGCGTCCGTTGGGGAACGCATCCTCAATCACCAGGTATTCCGCTTCCTCTGCATTGACAAAAGGAGCCACATATGTGTTCTTGCTGGTGACAATGCTCTCTGTATCTGTAAAGCCTGCCTCCTCCAGCATCTTCTTGACGCTGTCATCCGGACGTGGGGTGATTTTGTCAATCATGCTCCACGGGAAGGAAACATGCGCCGGATTCTCAATATACTCCAGGAATCCGCTGTCAGCCTTTCCGTTCTCTGTCCATGCCTTTGCATAAGCGTCCACAGCCGCATACAGCTTATCGCCGTTGTGGGAACAGTTATCCATGCTGACCAGGGCCAACGGAGCTGCGCCATGGGTATATCTCCAGTAACACAGGGCGGAGAGCTTACCGATATAACTGTCTGCCTGTTCCGGACCAGCCTCAAAATCAGCCTTTACGTCCGGGCGGAAGGACCCGTCTGCCGAAGTGATGCTGTAGCCCTTTTCTGTGATGGTGAAGCTGACCATCTGCAGGGTTTTACTGGCAAAAATATCCTTTAAACAGTTCCAGTCCTCCGCATCCTGGCGATCCACGGTCAGGGACTGGGCAAGGCTTCCAATCACAGTTTTCTCAATGGTTCCATTGGCTTTCAGTGTGACCAGGAGGCTTAAGTCATCCTGAGGCCTGTATGCCTTTTTGATGATTTCATAGTCATAACCTTCTGCCACGATGATTCCGGTCTTTTCAACACCATCGTTCAGCAGCTTCTGCTGACACGCTGCAGGAAATGCGCGGAAGATATTGCCTGCACCGAAATGCACCCACTGCGGACACTCTCTGGTAGCTGCCTTCATCGCTTCTCTGTCAAATTTTGGAAGTTCTATTTCTGCTGCTTCCCACTCTTCCTTATTCCTCAGTTCACTGTCTAATAAATGCATAACCATTCCCTCCTGTGTTTGTTGATTTCATGATTTAATATTACCACCCTGAGGGTGAATAATCCATATCCCTTTTTGTTCAATACATTGCAAAACTTGCTGTAGCAACCCCGTGATTTGTCAAAAACAATAAGGCCTGGTTTTACCGCATCAAAAAAGACCAGCATCCGCGCCGGTCTCTCCTCATAACTGCTGAACCTCAAAAAATACTGCATCGTCACTGAATCACCGCTGATACTGAATCACCGCTGATACATTGGAATTCTCTGTCTGGTCAAACAAATCATCCCCGTTAGCCGCCATTGCATTTACCAAAATCAGCATCGCCGCAAGCATGGCCCACGCAAAGCCGCCCAGTACCTTCCTGACTTTCATTCTACTCTGCCTCCTGGATTCATAAGCCTGATAACTGAAAATTACATGCTTAATTTCACTCCGTTATCCCATTATACAAACTTTTATGAAAAAAGCAAGTCCTTTTCCTCTTACACTGTCTTACATTTTCCTTAAAAGCCCTATATTTCAATGGATTTTACTGAATTAGAATTTTTTTCCATAAGGGGAAAACAACCTGATTCCAGCGTTCTTTAGATAGATTCTAAGGAAAATGAAGGGCAATGGGCAATGGATTTTGTCCGCCTGACATATGTCCATCCCCTCTCCCCTTACGGCTAAAATGGAATTTTTCACCTTTTTTGTAGGCAAATTCTGCATATCCGGGATATGAGCCATTTTTTTAGGTAAACTGAAATTACCTTATTTTTCTATCTATATAATATACACGTAAGAAAAGAGGATACACCGTGATTACATATGAACCTTTTTGGAACACGCTCAAGAATTCTGATGAATCCACCTATACCTTAATCTATAATCATAACCTGTCAAGCTCCACCATAGACAGACTCCGGAAAAACAAGCCGTTAAGCACCACAACGCTCAATGACCTCTGCCGCATTCTGGACTGCGACATCAATGACATCATATCCTACCAACGTTCTGAAAGTGACCAGTTTCTTTAGAAGGGACACATGCTTTCCTTCCTCCTTACCCGGTTTTTGGAGATGATTTGCTCCAGGCCTAATTGCCTTGGACCGCCGCGCTGCGAACAGCAATGGCTGAAGCCATTTCTATCACAGCATCCATACTGTCCCTGGCATCATCCTCCCAAAGTTCATAGAACACACCCTCATGCTCCCAGGAAACCAGTATACCGTGGATATCGGAATTTTCCACTGTTTTTTGGATTGTCATTTTCACCAGTTTCTCTCCTGCCCAAACCTCCTGCTGCAGAGTCCCCTCCTCGTCAAGGACGTAGTATTCCGAGGGGCCGCCTCCTGCCTCCAGGGAAGCCCAGGCCATGGCATCAGACTGTGTGTTTTCATCATGAAACTGAATCTGTACGGTATGCTCATCCTTCTGAATTATAACAGGGCTGCTGCATACCGTTACGTCATCCGGCAGCTTCAGACGCAGAACAGGGGCTTTTGCAGCTTCCTGCTCCGGGATATGCTCCGTGGTATGCTCCGATGCAGTCCCTTCCTCTGTTTCAAGCTCTGTCTCATGCCTTGTTTCATGCCCTGTTTCATGCCCGTTCTCATACCCTGTTTCAGACTCTGTTCCGGACTCTGTGCCCCCGCTCACCGCGGTCTGCTGGCCTGCTGACACAGATGACGCCGTCTCCTTCTGCGCACCTGTGCCGGGCGAGCACGCGCCAAGGCCAAGGCCTGCCGCAGCCGCGGCGGCGGCAAAATATAAAATGTATTTCTTTTTTCTCATATTGCAGCTCCTTTTAACCTGTTTGTACTTTCGGCTCATTTATGAGCTTAACGCCTTTGTACCTTTAAAAGCCATGAATCTGCTCGTTCTGTGTATCTACAGAATACCATATTTTTATATTACATGCCTCATTTTTTTATTCGTAAATTACTCCTTCCGCCCAAAGAAGTCCTTATCAAAAAAAGCCTGCCCGCAGGCACCCCGGGCAGACTTAAAAATTCATTTAACAAACTCTTTCTTATTCATATATAAAACCGCTGAGTTCATAGACACTTACAGTTCCGCAGCACTTCCCTTTTATCCGCATACCAGGACGGTCACCGTACACCCTTGTGGTAAAGACCTCCAGTCCATTATTTACAAATATTTCCAGCGAAGTGGTGTCTGAAAATATGCGCAGGTCCGTAAGCTGTTCCAGTAAAACACTGCGTCTTGTCCTGCCGCTTCCGCTGTTTCCCATGTCCAGGGTCAGCAGGCCATTTTGATAGGACAATGTGACATCATCCCTGATGGTCAGGCACATATCACTGCAGGACTCCATGGATAAACACGCCTCGAACACAAGTCCTGTTTCCACACCCTTCCCAAGCTCCCAAAAATCATAATCTCTTCTGTCCCGGCGAAGTTCCTTCATTTCCTCCAGAGGCTGCTGTAAAAGACGTCCTTCCCTCATATGAAGGAGGCGCGGCATGGTAAGGGCATGCTGCCATCCGGCTTTTACCGTCGGATTGGTATATTCTGCGTCCGGTATTCCCATCCAGCCTATGAGAATGCGCCGCCCCTGCTCGTCCAGAAAGGTCTGAGGCGCATAAAAATCAAAGCCCCGGTCCACCATTCCGGGAAACTGCGAATTCAGCCTGATGGTATTTTCCCTAAAATCATAGTCCAGACAAAAGACCGTGCACTGATGCACATTCTGATACTCTGTTCCCATGGGCTTCACCCCCTGGGGGCAGCAGACCAGGCAGAGCTGGCCGTCCAGACAGAACAAATCAGGGCATTCCCACATATAGCCAAATGTTTGTTCCGTCGTAATTCTATTAAAATACTCCCAATTTGTTAAATCCATTGACCGGTACACAAGGACCATTCCCTTGCTCAGGGCATCCCTGGCCCCCAGTACCATATAGTAATACTCCCCTTTTTTAAAGACCTTGGGGTCCCTTATGTGACAGCTCATGCCAGCCGGATAATCCTTGTGGTTCATGACCAGTTCCTTGGCAGAAAAATGATATCCGTCCCTGCTTGTAACATGAATGGTATTACTCACCCGGCCGCTCATAATATAATCGTAATCATCCCTGTCAAACAGCTTTACATTGCCTGTGTAAAAATAATGGATGGTCTTATCCTCCACATAAGCAGAACCGGAATATACGCCATGGGCATCCAGGTCCTGGTCCGGAAAAAGCGCCGGCTCCTCCTGTTTATAGTGAATGAAATCCCGTGTGGTATAGTGACCCCAGAGCTTAATCTCCCCTGTGGGCTCAAAGGGTGTATACTGATAATATATATGGTACAGTCCCTGAAACTGGCAGAGCCCATTGGGGTCGTTCATCCAGCCGGTTTCCGGCATCAGGTGGTAGGCCAGGCGGCTTTCATCCGCCCTGACCCTTTCCCTGTATTCCCGGTTGTCCCGGTACCATGCTTCATAGTCCTCCCTGCGGACCTTCTCATATTTCTTCAAGCTGCTTCCTCCTCACCACTGCTTTCTTCAGGCGGCATTCTTCTCACCACTGCTTTCTTCAGGCGGCTTTCTCCCTACCTGCGCAGCATGTTTATGCCGTCTTAACTGTCTTAACCGCTTTCACCGCCAGGTCCCCGCTGTCCGCCTGTCCGCCAGGATATACGGTCACATCCAGATTTCCGCCCTCAGGCAGAATCATCATAGTCTGCGGATTCATTCCCTTTTCCCGAATCAAATCCAGGTCAGCGGCAATAAGCTTATGGCCCTTCTTTACCTTATCCCCCTGTGCCACAAAGGCCTCAAATCCCTGCCCATCCAGCTGTACTGTATTGATTCCGATATGAATGAGCACTTCCACGCCTGTCTCAGATGTAATTCCCACCGCATGCTTTGTCGGAAACAGCAGGCTTATGGTGCCGTCGCACGGCGCGCATACCATGCCCCCAGCCGGATTGATAGCCACGCCGTCCCCCAGGGCCTTGGATGCAAAAACCTCATCTGCGGACTGTCCCACATCCAGGACCTGCCCTTTCATGGGGACATAAAGTTCAGTGATGATTTCCCGGGACTGCTCTATTTCCTGTGGCATTTCGATTTTTCGGGATATTTCCATGTCCGAGGCTGTTTCCGTTCCCTCAGCCCTGCCTGCATCCTTTTTCTCCGGGCCGTCCTCCCTGCCAAGAGCAAACTTTTTCCAGAACACCATGGTAAGGGCAAAGGAAACGCCCATGGACAAAATGATTCCAATGGCAAAATTCATATAGTGGTCAGGCTTCATGGAGATAAAGCCCGGAAGTCCTGCCGCGCCCAATGCCTGAGCCAGTGTCTTGGTGGCTGCCAGATAAGCGCTTCCTGCCGCCGATCCGGCCATGGCTGCATAGAATGGATACTTCAGTTTCAATGTCACACCAAACATGGCTGGTTCCGTAATGCCTAACAAGGCAGAAATACCGGATGCAGAGCAGATGGACTTCATCTTGTCATTCTTTGTCATAAGAAGCACTGCCAGGACCGCGGCGCCCTGGGCCACATTGTTCATGCTTGCTGTTGAGAAAATGAAGCTTCCGCCTGTATGGGCGCTGTCGGCCAGCAGCTGTGTCTCAATGGCAATAAAGCTGTGGTGCATGCCGGTCATGGTAATAGGAGCATATGCAAATCCAAAGAGTGCTCCGCCCACAGGTCCCAGAGTATTATAGAGCCATGTGATGCCTGAGGCCAGCAGATTGCCGGCTTCCCTCAGCACAGGTCCCACGCAGATAAAGGTCAGGAAAGAAGTTACCAGGATGGATAAAAGTGGGGTTGTCAGATTATCCAGCCAGGACGGCGTAACCTTGTGAAGCCGTTTCTCGATATTGGCCAGAATCCAGGAGACGGCCAGAACAGGAAGAACAGTTCCCTGGTATCCGATGGCAGCTATCTGAAAACCAAAGATGTCCCATACAGGAGGCTGTGCCAAGCCAATCTGGTATGCATTCAGCAAATCCGGATGGACCATAATCATGCCCATGGCCGCCCCTAAAAACGCATTTCCTCCAAACTTTCTGGTTGCGCTGAATCCAATCAGTACCGGCAGAAAGGTAAAGGGTGCGTTTGCAAAGGTGTTGATGGCCGAAGCCAGTCCCTGCCACATGGGGTACAGCTCAATCATTGACTGCCCGTTTACAAGCGGGGACGTCAGAAGGTTGTTAAGTCCCATAAGAAGACCGCCTGCCACAATAGCGGGAATGATGGGCACGAAAATGTCACTGAGCATCTTGATGAAACGCTGGACCACATTTCCCTTCCCCTCTTCTTTTTCCTCCGGCTTTTCCTCCAATGTTCCCAGCTGCTTCTGTACTTCATCGCAGACCATATTCACAATACCGGAACCAAATATGATCTGGAACTGGGATTGTGTGAGAAACACTCCCTTTACCCCTTCCAGGTCACTGATTGCCTCCTCGTTTCGCAGCCCGTTATCCCTGAGCTGAAAACGAAGTCTGGTGGCACAATGGGTAACTGACTTAATATTGTTTTTTCCGCCTACGTACTTGATGACCAGACTTGCCGTCTTTGCATAATCCATCATATTCCTTCCCCTCTTCTTACTATGATTTCCCTTTGCTTTTTGGTATCGGTTCCATAACTATATAATAGGGCATTCAACCCTTAATGTCAATATTTTATTGGCACCGGTTCCATTTTTGAGCGTAAAAAAATCATCTATGAATTTGTGCACTTTTCACATATCTTCTTCTATTTCTCCCTGCATGTTTAAAAATCACTTTGTTCTTTGACGCTGTGACCTTCTATCATTGTGTAATCCACTATCTGCTTTTTTGGCACCGGTTCCCGATGTATCATCTTAAGTATGGTTTCAGCCCCCAGATAACCCAGACCATAGGAATCAAAACGCAGGGTGGTCAGGTCCGGCTTTAACAGAGTGCTTTCATCATATCCGCCAAATCCTGCCACAGAAACATCCTCAGGAATCCTTAATCCTCTCTCCCCCAAAACATGGTACGCTCCAAAAGCCAGGCGGTCCGTGGCACATATGATTGCATCTACCGGACCCTGGTCCATCATTTCCTCAGCCATACGGATTCCGCTGGCATAGCTGTAATCCCCGGCGGCCGTGACCACATCCTTGATGCCCCATTCTTTCAGGCCGTCCATCACGCCCTGCTTGCGGTTGATACCCACGGCCACATCCAGGGCAGACACTCCCATATACCCAACCCGGGCCGGACGGGCCTTTGCCACACGGACTCCCATGGCCTTTCCTGCCCCGTAATCATCGTGGACAATGGAAATTCCCCCGTCATAGTCCTGTGCCAACACCACCACAGGCACAGGGCTTCCCTGTATCAGCTTACGGTGCGCCTCTGTTATGGTAATGGCGCTCAGTATGATGCCGTCCACCTTCAGCGTAATCAGTCTCTGAATATTCTTAAGCTCCAGGTCCACACTGTGGTCCGAATCCTTAATCAGCGTTTCATACCCCTGTTCCCTCAGGTAGCGTCCGATACTGGTCACCACACGGCTGGACACTTTTGAATTCAGGGTGGGAAGGACCACTCCAATCACATTGCTTTCCTTGGCCTTTAACCTGGCAAATGTATTGGGTTCATAATTATACTCCCTTATGATTTCCTGTATCCGTTCCCTGGTGGACTCTCTTACACTGCCTCCGTTAAAATATCTGGACACCGTACTCTTGGTAACCCCTGCCATATTGGCAATATCATCCATGGTAATCTTTCCTGATGACATATCCATCCCTTCACTTTCATTTGCTGTGATTATACTGATTGCAGCGGAAGCATAACAGACGCAGACTCCCAGTACGCCCTGCAAAGCGGGTATTGACAGCTGCGTCTGCTTCCCTGTTATCTCTTGTGTATTAGTATATCAAAACCGCGGCGTTCTGTCCTCTATTATCATAAAATAACTGCACTGTGCCTCATTACCCCGGTCTGTTTTCATACCACACCTCAGACAATCTGGCTTCCGAAGGGCATCAGGGCCAGTTTCGCCAGCTTGAACTGCTGCAGCCCAAAGGGTATGCCCACGATGGTAATACAAAGCAGTACTCCGATGATGGCTGACTCAATGGCCAGGGGCAAACCGGAAACCAACAGCCAGATAATATTCAGAAGCAGGGACGCCGCTCCCCCGCCGTAGACCACTTCCTTTCCAAAGGGAAAGAAACTCAGGCCCGCAAACTTAAAACACTGCAGTCCCACCGGTATTCCTATGATCGTTATGCACCACAGGCAGCCTGTCAGGAGCCAGGATAAGCCGCTTATACATCCGCCGAATATAAACCATAATACATTTCCAAGACATCCCATATACCTTACCTACCTTCCTGTTCTGTTTCCAGTGTCTGCCTCATCTCCTGGAGACGTTTCCTGATACCGCTCACCTGACGTCTGGCTTCCCTGACCTGGTTCAGAGCATCCCCTATTTTAGACTGCACCATCCAGTCAGCTATGACACCGTCAAAAAAGTAATCGGCAAAGGTCAGAAAACTTCCCACATCCATCTTTAAATCCCCGGTCAGGTTTACATCCAGCAATTCTCTCTTTAATCTGCGCAGATGTCCCCTTGCCTCATTCATGGCTGCCTGGGCCTCATCCATCCGGTTATGCTTAAACATGGTGCTGAAAAATCCGCCGCCCAGCATATCCCAGATTCCCCAACTGCTTGCCTTCTGCAGCAGTTCCTCCGCCTTTTGCAGGCTCATGGAAGCCATATCTGCTGCCATTAATGCCTCACTGATTTCCTGTTGTCTGCTTTTTCTCTCCATTCTTTTCTCCTTTCTGCGATAAACAATACCTTGCTGTTGTGCGAGGCAGGTATTACCGCCAGCTTTGCATCAGAGAAAAAAGACCTTTATGGTGGCTGGCTCCCTGCCACAATAAAAGTCTTGCACATTTCATTTTATACGGGTGCCTCCGGCACCGAGATGACGATTTAAAATCCACCTTCTGGTGGTTCGCTACTCCCTTTTATTGGAACTGATTATAGCATGCTGTATGATGAATGTCAAATACCATATGCTGAAGAATCTATTACATTTTTCTTAGCTGTTTTCTTAGCGGCCTTCTTAGCTGTCTTCTCAGCGGCCTTCTCAGCGGCCTTCTTCCGTCAGTGCATTACAATTGTTTTCCTTGATGCACTCCCAAGTCGTCGTTCCATAGCAAATGAATGTGTGATATAATTTACTAAATCAAATCGGAAACAGAGGAGGTCAAAAAGTGAAAACAATTGGGCTGATTGGCGGAATGAGTTGGGAAAGTACAGTTTCATACTACCAGATTATAAATGAGGAAGTTAAAAGACGGCTTGGCGGACTTCATTCTGCAAAGGTTATTCTTTACAGTGTGGAATTTGACGAGATCGAAAAATGTCAGTCAGACGGTGACTGGAAAAAGAGTGGTGACATACTGGGAACGGCAGCTAAAAGCTTAGAAGCTGCAGGTGCGGACTTCATTCTGATCTGCACAAATACAATGCACAAAGTAGTTCCTCAAATCGAATCCATGATACAGATTCCGATTATACATATAGCGGATGCCACCGCGCAAGAGCTTCTGGCATGTCAGATTCGGAAAGTGGGCTTGTTGGGCACAAAATATACGATGACACAGGATTTTTATAAGCAGAGGTTAATTGACAGAGGTATAGACGTTATCACCCCGGATGCCGCGGATATTGATATTGTGAATGATATTATCTTCCATGAACTCTGCGTAGGTAATATCAGGGAAGAATCCCGCAGACAATTCCAGGTAGTCATTGATAATTTAAAGGCAAAGGGAGCCCATGGTGTTATCCTTGGCTGTACTGAAATCGGACTTCTTATACATCAGACCGATTCTTCACTGCCTGTTTTTGATACCACCGTGATACACGCAAAACAGGCCGTTGAACTGGCATTAGAGGTTTAGTTTCCTTTATTTAAAATTAAATCTGATGGTTTAGACAATGAAGCAAACCGGCAAAGCGGGGGATATAAAACAATGGACAACTGGTTTACAATAGATAAAACAGACTCAAATACCTACATTATCAGTGAATACCGGCATTGGGAGGAAACGCACTGCTATTTGCTGAACGGAAGGGAACGAAGCTTGCTTATTGACACAGGACTTGGTATTTCAAACATATTTGATGAGGTCGTAAAACTCACGGACAAGCCCATTACGGCAGTTGCAACGCATATTCATTGGGATCATATTGGAGGACACAAATATTTTCCGGATTTTTACGCTCATGCTGAAGAATTGGACTGGCTGAATGGCAAGTTCCCTTTATCCATAGAAACAATTAAAGAGATGGTTGCTGACCGCTGCAATTTACCTGACGGCTTTGATGTAAACGATTATGAGTTTTTTCAGGGGGTGCCGTCAAAGATTCTGACTGATCATGATATAATTGACCTTGGCGGGAGGCAGGTTGAAGTGTTTCATACGCCGGGACATTCACCTGGACATTTGTGTTTTTGGGAGAAAGATACAGGGTATTTATTTACAGGCGATTTGATTTACAAGGATATACTGTTTGCCTATTATCCATCTACCGACCCGGAGGCATATCTTAATTCACTAAAAAAGATTTCTTCCCTGCCGGTAAAGAAAGTATTTCCTGCCCATCATTCACTGGATATACAGCCGGAAATCTTATTTCGTATGCGAAAAGCATTTGAGCAGCTTGAAGCAGACGGAAAACTTCATCATGGCAGCGGCACATTTAACTATGGCGACTGGGGAGTATGGTTGTAAATCTCCCCCAGCCGTGATGTAACTTCCCATGCCAAATAATCAATGGTGCTGCCTCACAGAGCGCAAATCTATACATCTTCCCATAAACAACAAATGCGAATGGCCTAAGCCATTCGCAAGTTTCATAATTAGTATATACAGAAAAATCTCTATTCTATGTACTCTGTTCAATGGAGCATACGGGATTCGAACCCGTGACCTCCACACTGCCAGTGTGGCGCGCTCCCAGCTGCGCTAATGCCCCGACACTCGTAGATAATACCATAAATCCGCAGGAAAATCAAGTACTATTTTTCCAATTATTCATACTTATTGAAAATTCGTAAATAAAAACTCATCTTTCCCACTTTTAATCCTTAAGGAATTTTATTCTTAATTTAGCTCCTGCTCAAACTTTTGTCACAATTTCCATGTATACTCTTATCCATAACAAGGAATTACTCCTTTTGATATAGATTTCTCTCATACTTAGCCGGCATGGTTCCTTCATGCCGGCTCCTCTCATATTCAGACATTTGCCACTTATCTTTCACCTGAAACATCCAAAGAATACTGTTTTTTCCCTTTATCCCCTTATTAACGGCATTTTCACACATTTTCTCTGCCAGCATATTATACGTTAGAAGCCAGACAAGCTTCTATAAATAAATCTGGAAAGGATGTGTATTATATGGCTTATCCAAAAGTTCATATTGTCAACTCTACGAATTTCAGTGTGAAAGGGAAGGTGAAATATGCCTCTGCCTTTTGTTCTGATGATAACTATGAGATAGCTCCATGGGGGAGCTGGACCGCCGGCAGCCGAGGGGTCTGCCTTCTTACAGAAGTGTCGGCTACTGTCCACACCCCAGGCCAGGATGCCAAAGCAACTCCCTATGAATCTTCCGGGACATCCTACAGTCAATTTGCCGTACTGCAGACAGCTCCCGGAAAATTCACCATGACCCGTATTGTGACCTAAGTCAAATGCCGGCGCGGCCCACGCCGTGCCGGCCCCCAATTATCTGCTGTAAATACAAAGATGATGTTGTACTGTTTCTTCTGCCATCAATAACAATAACTGTGATATCTGGTCCTCAGATATTCTCCCCTGCCCTGTCTGCCTCCTGACTGCCAGACCACATTGCCCGGCAGGATGCTCCCATTTTCCAGAAGCCACTTTGCATTGGCCCAATTGCTTGCTGTGGGCTCGCGGTAATAATTTCCGTCTCTGGTGCAGGAGTACTGCCCCGGTGCAAATACCACACCTTTGATGGTGTTGGGAAACCGGCCATGATTCACCCGGTTCAACACCACTGAGCCCACCAAAAGCTGCTCATCGTCCGGACAGTTCTGCGCCTCTCCGCAGATTACATGAGCCAGAATATAAAGGTCCTCTTCTGAATAAGAAGGGCGCCGTATCTCAATGCCTGAGAGATATTTTGTTTCTATATATGCATGTCCTGCCTCTGTTGTTATCATGGACCAATCACCGTATTCACCCAAAACCTCAAAGGATGTGTTCAGAAATGCCTGGTCCAAAACCACTGCCCCTGTGCTGAGTTCCTTATAAATATTGATTCCATCCTGGTTAGCAAACTTAATTGTCTTATGGGCTGCCTCCTGAAGAGCGGTTTTGAATTCACCCGCCACACTCTTGGCGGCGAGTACCATATCTGTCCCGTTTTCCTCTGCCTGCACTGTCATGGGCACTGCCAGTGATAAGGTCAGAGCCATGGCCCCCAATATAACGATTCGTTTCATATTTACTCCTTAAAATGTTTGAACTGCTTGAGCCGGTTACTTGCCAACTGCCCATGGTAATGGTTCTCTATTATATTCTGTCCCAAAATTAGCAATCCAAACATATTTAAGGTAATGAATGGAAAAAAGGCCGCCACCATGTGACGGCCCAGCCTATTCGCGTATCAGCCACCGGCCTGCTTCCCGCAATAATATATCCCTTTTGTTCTCCATGACTCCTTCTACCACCTGGTCCGCCAGCTTAGACAGCGTGCTTCCAATGGAGCTTCCCGGTGTATAACCAATCTGTATCAAATCACTTCCATTAATATCCAAATCCTTAATGTGAAACTGCCCGGTCTGCTCCACCACCTCATCCAGAAGGGCTTCCAAACGGTGGATTCTTGCCAGCCGTTCTGCCAGACAGGCAGGATTCTGGCCGCTTACATCACACCGGCGTACCTCCAGCAGCCGCCGGAACTGTTTTTCTCCCAGACGGTCCAGCCATGTTCTGATGCTTCGTCTCTTTTCGTGAAGGTCAGAGTCGTGGTATCTTACCAGCTCTACCACCGTATCAATGGTTTCTTCATCGAATTTCAGCCGTTTCATTACCTGATTCGTAATCCTGGCGCTTACAGGGCCATGTCCATAGAAATGCCCTCTGCCGTCCTCATCCTCAGTATAGCATTCCGGTTTTCCGATATCATGAAACAGTATGGTCAATGCCACAACAGGATCATCTCCTGCTGCTCTGAGGGCCGCTGCGGTATGCTGCCACACATCGTAGACATGATAAGGATTATTCTGTTGAAACCCGCACATGGTCTTTAATTCGGGAACCACAGTAAACAGGATATGCTGCCAGTTGTCCATTTCCAGGTTCTGGCCTTGTGTAAACTCCCATCCTCTTAATTCCAATTCCTTTATAATGCAGGCCGCGGATATTGGTATATCATGATTACAGTTCACCTTTTACCACCCTCTCATTTACACTGGCTGCAAAGTCATTGATCTTCCTGATATCCGGTTCTTCCGGCAGCGATGTGTTTTTCCGGGCATAATCCAGACGCTTTTCATATTCATCTACCATCTCAAAAAATTCCGGAACAGGCTGCCGGTTCTCATCCAGATACCGGCCATTTCTGATATCCATAAGAAGGTCGTGTTCCTTTTCACGGTAAGTCACAATCTGTTCCTTTTCCAGAATATCCAGGCACATCATGTACAGGCGGATCAGATGCATCATATGCTTACCCAGTTTACCATGCTCTATGGCATTCTGGTTTCTCTTTCCCACCTTGGCATATGATTTTACAATGCTCTGCATCTCTGACCACAGGCATTTATAATCCCTGAGCGGATAATGCCTCAGGGTAATGTCCATAAATATCTCACTATCATATTCTTCCTTAAGAGCTTTTCCAATATACAGCTTAACACTGTCCCCGGGCATATAAAAATACCGGTTCTTCCAGTCAAAGGAAGCATGTTCTATAGTTTTCAGTATATGTCTCTCATTATCCGTCTGTTCCACAAGCCGGGCCGCCTTGTTATCCAGTCTGCGCAGCTGCTGGTTTGCATATCCTCCAAAGGAATAAACCGCTCTCTGGGATAAGAATAAGTGGGCATGGTCTAACAGCTCCCTGCCCACTGGTGCTATATGCAAATAATGGTCTTCTCTGCCGCCCAGCATTTCTATGGTATTTGGATTACAATTGGTCAGCAGTGGAATCAGCTTGCGGAATGCATAGATAGTGGTATCGGTGTGCGGATCCGTTACCTGCCCAAAATCCTCATGAATCAGAATTTCCCTCTTGCTGTTCAGGGCACATCCGCGAATATCCAGATCGCTGGTTTCCATGCTGGTTCCATAGGCATGGCTTCCTCCCAATGTCAATAGGATGATGTGATGGCCCAGGTGTTCATCCGTTCTTAAGAAATCATATTCACTGGACTGCAGCCTTTCTTTTATTTGTCCTAAGGTCATACAATACTCCTTTTTCAGTATCATTTATGCCATTATAGCAGGACTGGTGGATGAAAGCAAACCAATTAGGACCTGTTTGCAAAAGATATGTGCACACAGGTAAGAATTATTTAGAAATTTGATTATGGTTAAAAGCGAAACGAGTACCCGCACCGGCACCCAATCTCTCCTGTATTATAAAGCTCGCCCTTCAGGCGCTTTATATGAGCCTTTTTTCCACATAGCGGACATACAAAATCCGCCTCCCCATACCCACCGGTGCTCTGCAATGCCTGCAGGGATGCCCTTATGAAACAATATAAATTTTCAATGGTCATCTCCTGTTCTATGTTGATTCCGCAACACTCCTCCATTCGTATACCTCCTGCCTGTTTTATCATGATGCCGGGGATTTGCTTAACCCTCATTGGCTCCTGCGGCAGCTGCCGGCCTGCGGCGCCATGCCCTGCGGTGCCATGCCCTACGGCGCATTCACCTTCAAAATCCGCGCCTCAGGAATACCCTCTTTGAGAATACTGCTACGTAAATGCATGCTGTAATCCTGACGGCAGCGGCGCAGATTCCTTTGAAAAATCCAGGAAGGACACGCTGTAAAACCCGTTCTCTTCCCCGTCTGCGGCCTGGGCCTTATGCCAGATATCCAGCGCCTTCTGAACCGTTATTTCTATATCATGATAATAATAGAGGTTAGCGCTGGTATGGGTCACAACGTCCGCAATCAAAAGTCTGGCATCATGGTTCTCAAATAAAACTTCATTCAGATTGTCCTTTGTGATTTTCATGTGGCTGCCTCCTGTCTTATATAGGTTTTTATAAGTTCCGGCCTGGTAGACTCAACAGACTCTGTATAGTGAGTTTATCTTCTTGAATCCGCCGAAAAGAACATATGTTCTTTTATATATTATATGATATCACAAACATATGTTCGTGTCAAGACATAATACAGCACTCATCGCTTGCAGGAATGTCCCAGTTAAACCATGAATCAATCATACATGGCCAACCATGCACATATATTGTAAAAACATATCATAAGAGGCTTTTATGCAAACCATAACCCAGCATATTCTGACAGACCAGATGGATTACCAGGACACCGTTGTGCTTAACTGCCAGATTCGTTACCCACAATTGAACGCTTCCTGCAATCAGGAAGCGATACAGGCCATAAACCAATACTATGTCACACAGGCAAATGAAAAAGCAAGGTACTGCCGCAGCGTATTATATCCCCAGGCGGCCGAGGAGGCAAATTACAGCCGCGTCCGCAATGTTCCATTTTTTCCATATGAATTTAATATAAGCTATGTGGTGACATATAACCAGGACTGTATTTTCAGTCTTTTTTCGGAACAGTATACCTTTACAGGCGGAGCTCACGGATCCACCCTGCGGACATCTGAGACCTGGGATGCCCAATCCGGCAGAAAAATGACGCTCAGCGACTTTTATCAAAACAATCCGTCTTATATCCAGGATATCCAGAATTGGATACAGTTTGAGATTGCAGAGAGGCTGAAAGCCAATCCCGGTACCTATTTTGACAACTACCAGGAACTCCTGCGCAATTCCTTCCATCCGGAGAATTTTTATTTGACACCAGGCGGGATCGTCATTTACTACCAACAGTATGATATTGCCCCTTATTCCAGCGGCATACCGGAATTCCTGCTGCCCTTTGATGCAGACACTTCTAATGTATAACGAATCCCTCACCATCCAAATGGGAGTACCGCCATGATGACGATACCCCCATTTTTTGGTTTTCCCTGTATTTCCCTTATCTGCCTTTCTGACTCTCACAGGTCCCGCGTTCTCTGCCCCGCTGCGGCTGCATCTGACCCTATTTCATCAGCAGGCAAGGCTCCCGCTGAATCCGGCACCTCTCTAACTGCTCACAGCTTCAAATCTCATACGCTGTCTGATTTCCGGATACTTTGCCCTGTCCACCTCAGAAAAAAACATTTCAGCCGGCCTGGCAAAGGTTCCAAACTCCCCGTACAGCGCCTGATAGATGACCAGGAGCTCTCCTGTCTCCGTATGATGGGCCATGTCCCTGACCACATAGAGATATCGGTTCGTCTTTTTTTCCTCTGCCGATAATGTTTCCCTCTTAAAATGTCTGACAATTGTGCCAGGTCCGATTCCCGTGTGTTCATTCTGTCTGTTCATCCTTATTCCCCTGTCCTGTATTATTTTGTTCTCCCTTTGGATTAAATACCATACCGGAAGCTGCCCGTTCATGCAAGGACTTATCTCTTTTTACTGCAATCTCCTGTCAAATCATAGCTTTCACCTATCATCCGTTTGATATCCTCATCCGGGACACTCCCATCCAAAACCACCGTATTCCAGTGCTTTTTATTCAAATGATACCCTGGCCGCACACCGGAATAGGCCTTGCGCCAAAATTCAATCCATTCAGGCGCGCATTTCAGATTAATGCAGACCTGTCCCTCCCGCCGGTATATCCAGGCAAATACCCGCTTATTGCCCCGGTGGCGTATGACAGTCCATTCATGGTCCCTGAAGGGATAGTCCTCATATACATCTTTATAGGTAAGACAATATGTAATTAAATCGCTCTTTGTCTCCATCCGCCCTCACTCCTTTATCAATCACACCATGGTTATATCCATTCTCCGCTTCATCCCCCAAAACAGACAGTTCCTCATGGAGCCAGCTTTATAATCCTAGATTATACCAGATTTAACTCCATAAAACCATCCCGTAAAACACAGTTCAGTTAATGTGCAGATAATGTTATGGAATCATGCCTGAGACAGCATCCGAAATAACGTTTGAAATAATACCTGCATAAAGCCATGGAGCGTGCCGGAGGACTGTTTCCTCCGTCTCCACGCTCCAGGCCGCATTTTTTGCTTAATACCACCGCACCATGGGCAGTTCATTGTTTACACCCTTGCTCACCAGTATCTGATGAAGGTCAATGACTCCATTGTGGAATGTTGCCGCGCAGGAGCACAAATACAAATCCCACATGCGGACAAATTCCTCGTCGAACATGTCCTTTATTTCCTTTTCATGTTCCTTGAAATTCTTTTCCCAGCACAGCAATGTCTTGTTGTAATGGTTTCTCAGGTTCTCCACATCCAAAATATGAAAGTCATGTTCCGCCATCAGGGATATGATTTCCCTGAGACTGGGGATGACCCCACCCGGAAATATATATTTCTTTATCCATGGATCCCCTGCGTGCTCCTTCTGGCTGCTGATAAAATGGAGCAGGAATACGCCGCCCGGATTCAGCACCTTGTCCACACAGTCCATAAACCTGCCGTAATTTTCCCTTCCCACATGCTCCACCATGCCCACGCTGACCACACGGTCAAATTTCATGCCGCTTTGGGGTAAATCTCTGTAGTCCATGAGCCGGACATCCAGCAGATGTTCCAGCCCTTCCTCTTCTATACGCTTTTTAAAGCCGTCATACTGCTCCGTACTGAGGGTAATGCCGGTTCCCCTGGCTCCGTATTCCCTGGCCGCCCTGATTAAGAGAAATCCCCATCCGCAGCCCACATCCAGAAGGCTCATGCCCTCTTCCAGCGCCAGCTTCTTCAGAATATAATCTGTTTTATTCACCTGGGCCTCATAGAGGGTATCATTTTCTGTCTTAAAATAACCGCAGGAGTAGTTCATGGTTTCGTCCAGCCAAAGCCTGTAAAAATCATTGCCGATATCGTAGTGGGAGGACACCTCCATCTTCTGGTTTTTTCTGGAATTAGAGGGATGAAGGAGCTTTCTCAGATGCAGGCGGTTGACGGAAAAACGGTCCATCTGCCCCAGGAAATGGTCCAGGGCCTCATACAGACTCCCTTCCACCTCCAGCTTGCCCTTCATATAGGCTTCTCCCAAGGCCAGGGAGGTGCTGTCCATCAGCTTCTTCACCGGTATGGTTTCCCTGATGTCAACAGCAAACATAGGGTTGCCGTGACCTACCCGGTCTTCGTGATCCTTCCATTTTACCAGAAAGGGATAATCGGTAAATCGGTTCAGAAATTGAACCATTGCCTTCTCTTCTAACATACTGGTATCACACATCCTTTCTTCCAGTATTATCCCCTTCTGGAAATAGAATATTCGCAGCACGGTCCAAACTGTTGCAAATACACACATAAAACCCCGGAGAGCCTAAGCCCTCCGGGGTCCATCATTTATAACATATTCAAATCTGACGTAAGATTAGTCGTTGCCGTACAGTGTAACCAGCTTCTCTAAGTAAGCGTAACGCTCCTTAGCCTCTGCCTCGTTACGTGCGAACAGCTCGGCTGCTCTCTCAGGATTCTTCATAGCCAGGGACATGTAACGAACCTCGCCCTTTAAGAAGTCCTGATAGGTCTCAAGCTTAGGAGCCTTGGAATCCAGGGAGAACTTCTTCTCAGCTGCCGGGTTGTAACGGAAGTTGTTCCAGTAACCGCACTCTACAGCCAGCTTCTCCTCTGTCTGAGCCTTGTCCATACCCTTCTTGATACCATGGTTGATACATGGAGCGTATGCAATAATCAGGGATGGTCCCGGATAAGCCTCTGCCTCTGCAATTGCCTTAACAGTCTGAGCCATATCAGCGCCCATACAAATCTGTGCAACATACACATAGCCATAGCTCATGGCAATGCTTGCAAGGTCTTTCTTCTTAACGTCCTTGCCGCCTGCAGCGAACTGTGCAACAGCACCTGTCTTGGTAGCCTTGGAGGACTGGCCGCCTGTATTGGAGTAAACCTCGGTATCGTATACCATGATGTTGATGTCCTTACCGGATGCCAGCACGTGGTCTACACCGCCGAAGCCGATATCGTAAGCCCATCCGTCACCGCCGAATACCCACTGTGACTTCTTAGCCAGGAAATCTTTATTCTTAACAATGTCTCTGCAGACATCGCAGTCAACGCCATCCAGAACTGCAACCAGCTTATCGGTAGCAGTGCCGTTCAGAGCGCCGGTGCCAAATGTATCAAGCCACTCCTTGCAGGCTGCCTTCATCTCGTCAGTAGCCTTCTCGTTAGCCATTACGCTCTCAACCTTAGCCTTTAAGCCGTCTCTGATTGCGTTCTGAGCCAGCAGCATACCGTAACCAAACTCAGCGTTATCCTCAAACAGGGAGTTATCCCATGCAGGACCCTGTCCCTTGGCATTTACGGTGTAAGGTGTGGATGGTGAGGAGTTGCCCCAGATGGAGGAACATCCTGTTGCGTTGGCAATGTACATTCTGTCGCCAAACAGCTGGGTAATCAGTTTTGCATAAGGAGTCTCGCCGCATCCTGCGCAAGCGCCGGAGAATTCAAGCAGAGGCTGTCTGAACTGGCTGCCCTTAACGGTGTTCTCTTTGAACTTAGCCAGAACCTCTTCCTTAACAGGCAGGGACTGACCAAAGTCAAAGATAGCCTGCTCGCCAAGGTTAGCCTCAAGGCTTTCCATAACCAGAGCCTTGTTGCCCTTCATGCCTGGGCATACATTTGCACAGGAACCGCATCCGGTACAATCCAGAGCGGAAACAGAGATGGCAAACTTATAGCCGGCCATGCCTGTCATATCCTTCATCTTCATGTCTGCAGGTGCCTTTGCAGCCTCGTCAGCAGTCATGGCAACCGGACGGATAACAGCGTGAGGACATACATATGCACAGAAGTTACACTGGATACAGTTGTCCGGATTCCATACAGGAACCTTAACAGCGATACCGCGCTTCTCATATGCGGAGGAACCGGATGGTGTGGAACCATCTGCATACTCTGTAAATGCGGATACAGGCAGGGAGTTTCCTTCCTGAGCACTTACCTTTGTCTGGATATTGTTAACGAAGTCAACTACATCCTTTCTTCCCTGGGTTACAACTGCATAGTCAAGGCCTTCGTCTTCACAGTTCTTCCAGCTCTCCGGAACCTCTACCTTGTGCATGCCCTTAGCGCCTGCGTCGATAGCTGCCCAGTTCTTCTGAACAACGTCCTCTCCCTTACGGCCATAGGTTGCCTTTGCAGCAGCCTTCATTAACTCGTTTGCCTTCTCAGCAGGAATGATGCCGGTCAGCTCAAAGAATGCGGACTGAAGGATGGTATTGATACGTGTTGGGCCCATGCCTGTCTCAATACCAATCTTTACACCGTCGATGGTGTAGAAGTTGATGTTGTGGTCAGCGATGAACTTCTTAACCTGTCCAGGAAGATGCTTCTCAAGTCCTTCCATATCCCATGGGCAGTTTAACAGGAATGTACCGCCGTCAACCAGCTCCTGAACCATGTTGTACTTGCGTACATATGCAGGATTGTGGCAGGCAACGAAATTAGCTGTACGGATTAAATAGGTAGACTTGATTGGGCTGTGTCCGAAACGCAGGTGGGACATGGTAACGCCGCCTGATTTCTTGGAGTCATAATCAAAGTATGCCTGTGCATACATGTCTGTATTGTCACCGATGATCTTGATGGAGTTCTTGTTTGCACCAACTGTACCGTCAGCGCCCAGACCCCAGAACTTACAGTTTGTGGTTCCCTCAGGAGTAGTAACTAAAGGAGCGCCAATCTCTAAGGACAGGTTTGTAACGTCATCCACGATACCTACGGTAAATGGAGACTTGGTTGTATTCTCGTAAACTGCCACGATCTGAGCAGGTGTGGTATCCTTGGAACCTAAGCCGTAACGTCCGGTTAAAACCTTAACCTGGTCAAATTTGCTTCCCTTAAGGGCAGCAACAACATCCAGGTACAGAGGCTCGCCGATAGCGCCTGGCTCTTTTGTTCTGTCTAATACGGAGATAACCTTAACGGTATCAGGAATGGCGTCAATCAGGGCCTGTACGCAGAATGGCCTGTACAGACGAACCTTAACAACACCAACCTTCTGTCCCTGCTTCACCATGTAGTCGATGGTCTCTTCGATGGTGTCATTGACAGAGCCCATGGAGATGATGATGTGCTCAGCATCAGCAGCGCCGTAGTAGTTGAACAGCTTATAGTCAGTACCAATCTTGGCATTAACCTTGTCCATATATTCCTGAACAATTGCAGGAAGAGCGTCATAGTATGGGTTGCAGGCTTCTCTTGCCTGGAAGAAGATATCAGGGTTCTGAGCAGAGCCTCTCTGGCATGGATGATTTGGATTCAGTGCATGCTTGCGGAAAGCATCTACAGCGTCCATGTCAACCATTTCCTTAAGGTCCTCATAATCCCAGGTCTCAATCTTCTGAATCTCATGGGATGTACGGAAACCGTCGAAGAAGTTGATGAATGGAACCTTGCCCTTGATGGATGCCATATGTGCAACAACTGTCAGGTCCATTACTTCCTGTACACTGGACTCGCACAGCATAGCGCATCCGGTCTGACGGCATGCGTAAACGTCGGAATGGTCACCGAAAATAGATAATGCATGGCTAGCAAGAGCACGTGCGGATACGTTGAATACACCTGGAAGCTGCTCGCCCGCGATTTTATAAAGATTAGGGATCATCAGTAACAGACCCTGTGACGCTGTGTAGGTGGTGGTCAGAGCACCTGCTGCCAGAGAACCGTGTACAGCACCTGCTGCACCTGCCTCAGACTGCATCTCTGTAATCTGTACTTCACGACCGAAGATATTGGTTCTTCCGTCTGTTGCCCATTCGTCTGTGGCTTCAGCCATAGGTGAGGATGGGGTAATCGGATAGATAGCCGCTACATCAGTAAATGCGTATGACGCATGCGCTGCTGCATGGTTGCCATCCATGGTTTTCATTTTTCTTGCCATTTTGATTTCCTCCTACAAATAGTGAATATGTAATGGTATACATGTGAGTCTGCCCCGGACCCGGGCATGTACAAACATGCTTCGACCCTATGCAGACTGACCTGTCTACTATTATAGCAATTATTTAACAAATTGCAAATGCTTAATCGTAATTACGCCAAAAAATACAATGTCAATTTTTGAAAACATGAAAAGCGCCGCAAAAAAAGAGAAACCATTGATGCCGGTTTCTCTTTTCCTGTCTGCTTTTTTATTCTGGTTTCAGCGGTGCAATCACCGGATTATCTCCGCCCGGTCCGGCTGCCTCAGTCTCAGACGGCTGCGGGGCCTGGGTTGGATTCGGTGCCGCTGCAGGCGCTGTGGTGGGCGCTGCCGGCTGGGTCACTGTGCCGGGGCCGCTCTCCGGGGAGCTGTTTCCGGAAGGCGCGGTGATTGTCTCATCACCCGGAATATAGCCGTCCGGCATTCCGTCAATGGTTGGCGTTGTTGTCTCTGTGGAAAGGGTAGTCTCCTCAGGCGGCAGCACCACGCCCGTGGTGTTGCGGCGGATAACGGGGGCATGGCCTTTGTATGTGGTCTTATGGTCCTGTTCCCTGGAAACCTCTTTTCCGTCCTTATATAATACCTTGTAGGTGATCCATCTGCTTCCCTTGCTGCCGGCGCTCTTCTGAATCTCCACTCCCGGCTCAAGGGTCTGGTCCTCTTCATATGTAGGTGCCGGCGGATCCAGCTCCTCCACTTTCTCGGATACCAAATCCAGCTTTGTTCCCTCCTCCAGAATCGGAATACCGTAAATGGATACCGTCATCTTCTGGTCCGCGTAGCTGGCCTTGATGCCGATGGATGTGCTGGATGTGTTCTTGAAGCGGAAATCCGGCTGTTCCCAGCTCACCGTGGCGTCCTGGCCCGGTGTGATATAGTTGGGCTCAAAGGTGTGGGAGCGCCTGAAGGTAATGCTCTCCTCTCCCAGTCCGGACCTGTATACTGCGTTGTACAGGGTGGTGGATACCTGGCATACACCTCCGCCAATCTCCTGCACCACCTCTCCGTTGTTATAGGCGGCTGCTCCCTGGTAGCCCTTTGCCTCTGTCCTCTGTCCCACGGCTGCGTTAAAGGAGAATTCCTCTCCCGGATGCACCACGGTTCCGTTCAGAGCCTCTGAAGCCAGCCTGATATTGGTATTTCGGGCCTTGTTGGCTGTTGTCTTTGTGGTGAAGGTGCTGATGGTCTTATATTTTTCCTTGGCAGCGGCAGCGCTGATATCCGGGGCTGTCTCACTTCCCGTGGCTGTGATGGAAGCGTCAAACTTCTTATCTTTCAGGGCCTTTAATATGTCTGCTGCCAGCTTTTCCTGGTCAATGGCAAACCCACTCTCTTCCCCGGCGAACACAAAGGCGCCCTTTTCCTTGTCATAGCTGTCGATGGAACCGTTTTTGGCCTTTTTATTCCATTTGGCCGCGCAGTTTTCCGCCTCCCCCGCAGCTGCCTCTTCCAGTCCGTCCATGTTCAGTGTGTAACTCTCAGCTGGTTCCCCGCTGTAGATTTCATCCAGCAGCGCGTCTACCTTTTCCGCCGCAAGATTCGTCACATTATATGTATCTCCGTCATAGGTAACTGTCATATCCCAGGGATATTCCTTAAGAATTGCATTCCTGGCCTGGTTTTTAGACATGCCGGTGATGGTAATCCCATCCACCTTGACTTCCTTCATCATCTCTGTCTCGGTTGTCTCTTCCACAGAATGATCCGGTTCGCTTCCACCGGCTCCTTTCCATTTCATGGCCAGCGATATGCCGGCTATGAGGATAATAAGAATAACTCCGGCTATGGCAATCTTTTTATAATCCGGCCCCTTCTTTCTCCTGTGAGGGCTGTTGCGCCTGGCTGTCTGGGCCGCGTTCATCCTGCCGGCCTGTCCGCCGGAACGATAGGAATAAGAACTTCTTGAACCGCTGCCTGACGAACTGCTTCTGCCTGTATTCCTGGACGTTCCCCGTCCCGTGCCTTTATCTGAACCCCTGCCGCGGCTTCTGCCTGCTGAGGAACTTCTTCTGTTCTGATTATTCTCTAACTGATTCATTCTATTCACCTGTCATCTCTGCCTATGGATTTATTCACAAGTTGTAGTATAACATACTTTATGTAAAATGGAACCGTCTTTTTTGTTTTTTTCAGGCCAATTTTACTTATTGTGAATTTCATGTTACTATATATAAAGTAAGTATTATTAAATTATTAAAAATCAATTACAAGCCTTTTCAAGGTCTTTACATCTTACGATTCGGAGGTCACATCATGTCTTACGTTGATTTACATGTCCACTCAAATGCATCCGACGGCACCCTGTCACCTGAGCAGGTGGTCCGCCTGGCCCATGAGGCCGGACTTTCAGCCATCGCCCTTACGGACCACGATACCACGGCCGGCGTTGCCGGCGCCGCGGAGGCCGGGGCAGAACTGGGGCTGGAGGTGGTGCCCGGCATCGAGGTATCCAGCAGTTTCAGGGACCACGAAATCCATATACTGGGACTTTTCGTGGACACTGATTCGCCCTCCCTTCAGGCTGCGTTAAAGGAATTCCGCCATCACAGAGACCAGCGCAACCAGGAGATGCTGGGGCGTTTTGATGCCCACGGCATCCACCTGACCGCCGAAGATTTATGCGCCGGGAACCCTGATACGGTCATCACCAGGGCCCATGTGGCAAGAGCCCTTCTGGCAAAGGGTCTGGGGCCTGATTTGGACCATATTTTTAAGAAATATCTGCAATACGGAGGCACATACTGCCCGCCCAAGGAATTTTTGCCTCCCGAGGCGGTCATGGAAGCCCTCTTGGACAGCCATGCCTTTGTGGCCCTGGCCCATCCTTTCCAGTACAAGCTGGGGGATAAGGCCACGGAGGAGCTCATCGCCTATCTGGCAGGCCTGGGCATGAAAGGCCTGGAGGTATATCACTCCTCCCACAACCGCCTGGAAAGCGCCAAGCTCCAGGAAATGGCCGCGCGCCACCATCTGCTCTCCACAGGCGGTTCCGACTTTCATGGCAGCAATAAACCAGATATTTCCATAGGGACGGGCCGGGGCGGCCTGCGGGTCTCCTCCCTGCTGTTAGATGCGATAAAAAACACCCTTTAATCCCTGTATTTTTATGAAAATTCATAATTGCCCTTCCCCTGCCCTTCTGCTATAATCATATATGTTAAAAAATTAACCAGCCTTTTCCATTTCAGGAAAATGCATACAAACACAGGAGGATATGCCATGAAGATTCAGAATATCACAGACGTAGAAAAGTTTTTCTCTGTCATTGACCAGTGCAGGGGAACCGTGGAGCTTGTATCTCCGGAAGGCGACCGCATCAATCTGAAATCCAAATTAGCCCAGTATCTGTCTATGGCCACCATCTTCTCCAATGGATATATCAAGGAATTAGACCTGGTTGCTCATGAGAAGGAAGACATCGAGCGTTTAATCAAATATATGTATCAGGGAGAATAAGCCTAAGATAAAAGCCTGGAATAACAGCCGGGAATACAGACAAAGGCAAAGCCCGGAACCATCAGACAGGTTCCGGGCTTTTTTGGTATCTCTTTTTTATTATCTCTGTTTTGTTATCTCTGTTTTGTTATCTCTGTTTTGTAGTATTCACCCAATGATTCTCTCGTATCATTTCCGGTCTTTACTCCTGCTGCCCCTGGTCCCCGTCTTTCTCACCAGCCGGTCCGCAGGCATCCTCACAGACAGCTGTTCCTCCGCCCTTCTTTCCCAGGCGGGTATTGACCCCGTCCCGTAAAAGGGCATACAGCACGGAACACAGCGGAATGAATATGAGCATTCCCACAATCCCCATCATGCTTCCGCCCACGGTCACGGCCACCAGCACCCATATGGAAGGAAGCCCCACCGAATTTCCCACCACATAAGGATATATGAGGTTTCCCTCTATCTGCTGCAGCACAAAGAAGGTAATCGTAAAAATCAGGGCATCCATGGGATTTACCAGGAGCATCAAAAACACGCCCACTGCCAGTCCCACAAACGCTCCGAAAATAGGAATCAGGGCTGTAAATGCAATCAGCACCCCAATCAGCAGTGCATAGGGCAGGCGTATAACGGTCAGTACCACAAAAAACATGGTTCCCAGAATCACGGCCTCCGCGCACTGTCCTGTGAGAAAATGGGAGAAGGTACGCTCTGTAAGGGCTGTGATATCCAGGATCCGCCCTACCGCCGGTTCCGGCAAAAAGGCCTCCAGCACCTTCTTTATCTGCCGTCCCAGTGTCTCTTTCTGCAAAAGTATATAGATGGCAAAGATAAATCCAATGAGGAATGAGGATACGCCGCTGACAATGGAGACAGCTGCCGAGAAAGTGGTGTTAAGCATAGTTCCTGCTCCGCTCTTTAAAAACGCAACCATGTTCTGGAACACTTCCTGCCAGTTCACTTCCATCTGGTTCATATATTCCAATATCTGGGGATTACTGGCAAATAAACGCTCCGCCTCATCGCGCACCCCTGCAAAGAATACCGGGATACTGCTTTGAAGATTCATAAAGGTCTTTACCAGCTGAGGTGCCACCACAAAGATGACCAGAAACAGACCGCCTGTAACCAGGAGGATGGTCACCACCAGGCTGACAGGCCGTCTCAGCCTGCTGCCCTGCCCAAACACGGTCAAATGCCTCTCGATATTGCGCATGGGCACGTTCAGTATGAACGCTATGGCTGCCCCCAGAATAAAGGGCCAGACAATATGCATCAATCCGGCCGCCACATCCACCAGACGTCTGTAATTGATTCCTGCAACCACAATTACCACGGTAAAAACGATAAGTCCTCTGATTTTTTTCATTGTATCGCTGTTTAATTCCATCGTACCATCCTTTATAGTTCTGTCTCTTCCAGGAACGCTGCCTCAATGGCTTCCCGCGCTGCCCGGAAGGTGCCCTGGGCCATGAGGCTGCTGCCTCCGCCCCTTCCGCTCAGACGGCTGTTCATGGCTTTGCTGAGCGCGCGCATGTCCATCCGGCTGCTGCCAAGAGCATAGTGATATTCGCTGTCCCTGTCATTCCCGGAACACACAGCAGCCACCCCGGCCTTGTTCTGTTCATAGAGAAGGGTCGCATACTGGCGGACCTGAATCGGAGTTAAATCCTCCTCAAATACAATGAGGGGCTCTGTGCTCTCCGGGAACTGTCCCGCCTTCAGGGCCAGCAGGCTGCTGCCCAGCTTCCCAATCAGGTAATCCTTGTCCTGGCTGTCACTTTTAAGCTTTTCCACTGCATCCGGCACCTGGACGAGCTTGGCTGACAGCAGGTTGGATATCCTGGCTTCATCCTTCAGCCTGTCCCTGTAATCCAGGAGAGCCCTGCGTCCGCACAGCATGGACAGCCGAACGCCGCCCTTGTAATGAATCATGCTTCTTATCTTAATGATGCCCACTTCTCCGGTGTTTTCTACATGTGTGCCGCAGCATGCGCATACATCTGCGCCAGGCACCTCCACAATGCGCACCAAACCGGACAGTTCTTTCTTGCTTCTGTACTCCATGGTCTTGAGTTCATCCTCAGAGGGATAGAGCACCTTTACAGGGACATTGGCATAGACCAGCTGATTGGCCTCATCCTCCAGCCAATCCAGATCCTCCGGCTCAATGATGCCGTTAAAGTCCACCGTCACTTCCTCAGCCCCCATGTGAAAGCCCACGTTATCATATCCAAAGTGTTTGTGCACCAGACCGGACAGTATATGCTCCCCGGTGTGCAGCTGCATGTTGTCATACCGCCTCTGCCAGTCTATGATTCCCTCCGCCAGGGTCCCCTCCTCTATGGGCTGCGCCAGTTCATGGATTACCTGTTCCCCCTTCTCATGGACGGATACCACGGAAATCCCGTTTAAGGTTCCTGTATCATAGGGCTGTCCCCCTCCTTCAGGATAAAAACCGGTCTGGTTCAGAGTCACCAGCCAGGTTCCTTTCCCGCTCTCCTCACAGTGCTCCACTGTGCACATGAACGATTTTACATAAGGGATCTGGTAATATAATCTGCTTTTGTCCATTCTTAAAGCCTCTTTTCTTTTTCATCTGCCGGAGCGTATTCTTCCTTCTATTATCAGAAAACGTTCCGCGCAGTATCGTGTCTGCCGACATTATACTATATAACCCAGCCTTGTACCAACAAAAATTTTCTAAATTTTATCAAATTGTGGAAACATGAGCAAGCAGGGCTTCATATGATACAGTGTAATTAAACTTTATATGGAGGAATTAACATGAGTGATGTAGCAGCAACAAACTGCGGTTGTGACTGTGGATGCGGATGTGGAACAGGAGGCAGCGGATGCGGATGTAATATCATCTGGCTTATCCTGATTCTGTGCTGCTGTGGAGGCGGCGGTGGCTTCGGACATAGCGACTGCGGTGGCGGTTGTGGCTGTGGGTGCAGCTGTGGAGGCGGATGCGGAGATATGATTTGGCTCATCTTAATCCTGTGCTGCTGTGGCGGCGGTGGCGGCGGCTTCTGCTGCTAATTCCCACCTCTAAGAAATCCTTCACCAAAGAATCAAAGGAACAGGGAGTGCTTCATCACTCCCTGTTTTTTCTTGCAGGGAAGCCGGGCTTATTTGCCGGCCTCACCTGTCTCTCCGGATGAAAAAGCACTTTTTGTCCCCCGGTTCTTACCTCCATACCCCTTTCTTCCCTGTCTCTGCTTTAAGCATTCCTCATCTATTTCATATACTGCATTTCCATCTATAATCAAACGGCTGTACATGGATTTCACTCTCCTTCCATACTTATAATATATGCAGTGTCCAGGCTTTGGCTCATTGTGCCGAAAAATAAGTGGCATGTAACAGGCTCCTCCCGCATAAATTGGAAGCAAAGAAAGAAAAGGCTGGTGGAAATACATGAATCCATCTGATGACTATAAACTAACCGACCTGGACTATCTCATAGGCGACCACCATCTGCAGATGATTAAGGCCTCCCTGCCCTACCTGGGCGTTCCCGAACAAAAGGCCATCTCCCTGTTTGTCAAGGTCCAGGAACTGCGAAAGACAGTGGAGCTATTTGAGACTGAAGAGGTGGCATCCATGGGCATCTGCTCCCTGGAACGTCCCCAGGGAAACGGCTCCATGCGCGATTTGTTAAAGGCCATTCGTCCATATGGGAATCCCATGGAGCAGGATATGATTGACATGGCCGAAACCCTGATGGAAGGCCAGACTCCCATGGACCAGCTGCGCAGGTTCCTGACACCGGAGCAGCAATCGCGTTTTGAGACCATGGAAATGATATTCACTGCCATGCAGGCTATGGCCTGATACGGCCATTCACTGAATCCCTTAACAGAAAGGACTACATAATTATGGATAACAGCTGGAAACAAGACCCCAGGCTCAAGGCCATGAACAAAGATAAACTGGCCATGCTCACCGAATTTGCGGAGCGGATTGAACATTCAGACAAAAACAACATGATGGAGGCATTCATGGCCATCAACATGGAAGCCCGGCAAAAGGGCGTACAGTTTAACGACAGGGAGACAGACCTTCTGGTCAACATCCTCAGTTCCAGGATGCCTCCCTCAGAGAAAAAGAAAATTGATTTATTAAAAATGCTTTCAAAAAAAATGGCAGGGCCGCGCTGATAGCGCCCCTGCCTCTGCCTTATGGAATTGTTTTAATAGAATTGTTTTATGGAATTAGTTTAACCGCTCCAAATCCGGTGCAATCACAATCTTAGTGTGCTCTGTGGCTGACTGCACCAGCTCCTTGGCCCGTTCCTGGGGCAGGCGGATACAGCCCGCGGATCCGTTATCCCTGGCAGCGGTAAAGCAGTGAAGAAAGATGGCAGAGCCCTTCCCGGGCTCGCATGCTTCATTGTAATTCAATGCCAGGGCGTAATTGTAGTACGGGGACGCTGCCGCCATATTCTCTGCGGAGTTCCAGGTCTTTGCAACCTGCGATGTATTGACCAGCTTGTTATAATAGGGACTGGCTGAATCATCCACCCAGTAGTCGCCTTTTGTGATCTTATGGTATGGCAGGACGCTGCCCGGATTTTCCCTGAGCCCAAAAGCCATGGTAAATCCATATGTACCGGAGGGCGTGCTGCCGTCCCCCTCTGTCTTCTGGTCCGTAATTCCGTTCCTTCCTACGATGCCTGCTTCCTTCCAGACCATCTCCCAGGCTTCACCTGACTTCTTATAATAATATACATCCGCGCTACAGCCGCCGGTTCCCACTACCACCACCAGCTGGTCCGCATCCTTTGCTCCTTCCAGATTCTGGGGCTGTATGACCCCATTCTCCACTGCAGCCTTCTTTTCCTCAGGCTCTGCTTTTGAAGCAGCAGGTACCCCCGGCCCCTGTTCTGCCGGATTCACGGCTGTCCCTGCAGCTGTCCCCGCGCCTGCACTGCCGGCAGCCATGGCCGTAATACCGCCCGCTGCCATTATGGCTCCTGACAGAACAAACGCTGCCGCTGCCCTGCCTATTTTATGACACTTCCCATTCATTTCCATCGTTCTTCTTTCATGTCTCATGGCCGTCACCTCGATATCCTGTTTTGTCCATTTCCTATTATAACCTGCTATAGCAGGAAATGTTATTTCTTTTTTCTTACATTTCCCGGTATGGACACGGCTCCAAAGCCCAGCGCAAAAATGCCTGCCCAGCCCATGTGCTGCAGGCTGCGCAGGCATTTTGTCTTCCCGCTTATATGCGGGAATCTGATTTATTTACATACAATATTGACAATCTTTCCAGGCACGTAGATCTCCTTTACCACATTGCCTGTCAGCTTTTCCTTCACGGCTTCCCGTCCCGCGGCAATGGCATCTTCCTTGGAGCTGTCTGCGCTGATGCTGATAACGGCCCGTGTCTTTCCGTTAATCTGGACAGCCACCTCGATCTCATCGTCCTTCATGGCCTCCTCATCGCATTCCGGCCACTGTGCATGGAACACGCTGTCGTCACCGCCTAACTGCTGCCACAGCTCCTCTCCGATATGGGGTGCAAAGGGTGCCAGAAGAATCACGAAGGTCTTAAGTGTCTCCCTGTCGATTCCGCCTTCCTTCCTGGCCAGCTCAATCAGCTTATTGTTGTACTCCATGAAACCGGAAATAACAGTATTGAGGCTGAACTGGTTGAAGCGGTATTCAATGTCATATACCAGCTTATGGCGCAGCTTTATCATTTCTTTGGACGCCTTCACATCCTTATCCTTGTTGTCCATCACCAGGTTCCAGAAACGGTTCAGGAAACGCGATACGCCCTCGATGCCCCGGTCATCCCACTCTGCGTCCAGCTCCGGCGGTCCCACGAACAGCTCGTAAAGCCTTAAGGAATCGCAGCCGTAATCCCTCACCAAATCATCGGGAGAAACCACATTGCCCTTGGATTTGCTCATCTTAATGCCGTTCTTTCCGGTAATCATACCCTGGTTAAACAGCTTCTTGAAAGGCTCATCAAAATCAATAGCGCCGATATCACACAGGAACTTGGTGTAGAAACGTGAGTACAGCAGATGGAGCACCGCGTGTTCCACGCCGCCGATATACATATCCACCGGAAGATACTTGTCCGCCTTTTCCCTGGATACCAGCTCTTCCTTGTTGTGGCTGTCCACATAGCGCAGGAAGTACCAGGAGGAACCGGCCCACTGGGGCATGGTGTTTGTCTCTCTCTTGGCAGGAGCGCCGCAGACAGGGCAGGTGGTGTTGACCCATTCGTCAATGGCAGCCAGAGGTGACTCGCCGGTTCCTGTGGGCTGGTAGCTCTCCACCTCAGGAAGCTTTAAGGGCAGCTGGTCCTCAGGCACAGGCACACAGCCGCACTTGGGACAATGGATGATGGGGATAGGCTCGCCCCAGTAACGCTGGCGTGAGAATACCCAGTCTCTCAGCTTGTAGTTGACCGTCTTATGGCCAAAGCCCTTTTCCTCTATCATGTGAGGCGCTTCCTTTTTAAGGACAGCGGACTCCAGGCCGTTCCAATCACCGGAATTAATCATGATGCCGTTGGCCTCGGTATACGCCTCGGTCATGTTCTCAATTTCCTTGCCGTCCTTTGCGATTACCTGTACAATGGGCAGGCCGAACTTCCTGGCAAACTCAAAGTCCCTGTCGTCATGGGCAGGCACGCACATGATGGCGCCGGTACCGTAATCAGCCAGTACGTAATCAGACAGCCAGATAGGCGTCTTTGCACCGTTTAACGGATTAACTGCATAGCTTCCGGTAAACACACCGGTCTTTTCCTTGGCCTGCATACGGTCCACATTGGAACGCATGGAAGAATCGAATATATATTTTTCAACGGCCTCCCTTGTCTCATCGGTGGCCAGGCTCTTGGCCAGGGCATGCTCCGGCGCCAGCACCATGAAGGTGGCTCCGTAAAGGGTGTCCGGCCTGGTGGTGTACACGGTAATCTTCTCTTCCCGCCCGTCAATGGGGAAATCCACCTCTGCGCCGTATGACTTGCCGATCCAGTCAGTCTGCATCTTCTTAACCTTCTCAGGCCAGTCCAGCTTATCCAGATCATTTAACAGACGCTCTGCGTAAGCAGTAATTTTAAGCATCCACTGGCGCAGATTCTTCTTGGTAACTGTGGTGCCGCAGCGCTCGCAGCATCCGTTGACCACTTCCTCGTTTGCCAGTCCGGTCTTACAGGAAGGACACCAGTTAATGGGGAATTCCTTCTCATAAGCCAGGCCCTTCTTAAACATCTGGACAAAGATCCACTGGGTCCATTTATAAAAGTCCGGGTCCGTGGTGTTTACTTCCATATCCCAGTCATAAATTGCCGCAATCTGTTTGATCTGGCGCTTGATATTCCTGATGTTCGCCTCTGTGGACTTAGCCGGGTGCACGCCCATCTTGATAGCATAGTTCTCAGCCGGAAGACCGAAGGCATCCCATCCCATGGGATGAATGACATACTTGCCCTTTAACAGCTGATACCTGCTCCAGACATCTGAAATCACATATCCTCTCCAGTGTCCTACGTGAAGGCCGCTGCCTGAGGGGTATGGGAACATATCCAGACAGTAATACTTTTCCTTCCTGCCATCGTTTACATTGATGGGCTTCTCTTCCCAGTTCTCACGCCACTTTTTCTCAATGGCGCTGTGGTTGTACTGTGTTGCCATAATCTCATTCCTCCATTGGTTATCTAAGGGGATGATTCCCCTTTATCCAGACAGCATACCTGCTGCGTGCAGTTTTCTGTGAAACAAAAAAGCCTGCGCCTCTATTGCTAGAGACGCAAGGCTTAAAAATCCCCGCGCGGTACCACTCTGGTTCATGCTGTCTGACGCATGCACTTAATCCTCTTATAACGGTAAGGTCTCCGTCCTGACCTACTGGTTCCCGGTCCCCCGTTTCCGGCGGCCCTTCCTCGTTGGGACAGGCTACTCCAGGGCCAGTTCAACAACCATCCGTCACCGGCTTTCACCAGCCGCCGGCTCTCTGCATCCATCCGGTTATCTACTCTTCCCTATCTGCGTATTTGCACTGATTCTTAATTTAACATATTTCCCAAACAGTGTCAACTGTTACCAGACAAAAAATCCCCTGCCGCGATCTCTGACCAGGCCGCCTTATAGGCTGTCTTGGAGCGTTTTGTCTCCCTGGACCGTCTCACCGGTCTGGCTGCCCTGGCCCATTTGGCCGGCGTCTCATGGCGTGAGGGCTTTGCCGGTCCCTGGGTCCTGGCCTCATCCGTAAACATGACGCAGTATCCATCCAGGTCCCTGATCCACCCCTTCTCAAACCATCCATACTGGGTGCCCCCAAAACCGTATACCGCATCCTCATTCAGATACGCTGCCGGCTTTCCGTCAAACAGGTAGATATGTTCCCCGTCACTGTCAATATACGCTGCCGGCGTCCCATTTCTGTCATACAATGTCATACTTCCATTCTCCCCATTTATTTCCATTCTCCGCTGCTATGTATGCCCGCAGCGGATCTATTATACTACTGCGCTGTCCCGGATTCAATGAGTTTCTTAACATAATTCTAACGGTCCCTTCTCTTGCCTTTCCGTTTGTCCTTATGTTAAGCTAAAATATATATGTTAACATAAATAACGGACAACAGGAGGTAATTTATTGAATCAGAAGCTAAAAGAAAAAATCACAGAATCCTTATCATCTGTGCTGCCCGTTACCTGCATTGTATTAATCCTTGGGATCACCATCACTCCCATTCCCCTGGACCCGCTGATGCTGTTTCTGGCAGGGGCCGCCTTCCTTATTATAGGAATGGGATTCTTCACCCTGGGAGTGGATATGGCTATGATGCCCATTGGAGAAAAGGTAGGTGCGCAGCTGGCCAAGGCAAAAAAGCTTCCGGTCATCGTCATTGCATGTGTCATCATAGGCGCCATGGTCACAGTGGCCGAACCGGACCTGCAGGTCCTGGCCAGACAGACACCGGCAGTGCCGGACATGGTGCTCATCCTGGCAGTAGCTGCAGGAGTTGGTTTCTTCCTGGCACTTGCATTTCTTCGCTCCCTCTTCGGCTGGAGCCTTTCCCACATTCTTCTGGTCTGCTACATCATTCTCTTCATCCTGGCCTTCTATATTCCAGGTGATTTTCTGGCTGTAGCCTTTGATTCCGGCGGTGTGACAACAGGTCCTATTACAGTTCCCTTTATCATGGCCCTGGGCGTGGGACTGTCTTCCATCGGCCAGGGGAAAAACGCGGACAGCGACAGCTTTGGACTGGTATCCCTTTGTTCCATTGGCCCCATTCTCTCTGTCATGATACTCGGACTTTTGTTCCAGTCATCTTCCGGCGCCTATGAGCCCATGACCATTCCATCCATCAGCAATTCCCAGGACCTTTGGCTGGCCTTCCAGAGCGAACTTCCCCACTACGCGGCGGAAGTATTCACGGCCCTGTTTCCCATCCTGGCTTTTTTCCTGCTCTTCCAGATATTCTTCCTGAAGATGCGCAAACGCCAGGTGGTGAAAATCCTGGTGGGAATGCTGTATTCCTACATCGGGCTGACGCTGTTTCTTACAGGTGTAAATGTGGGCTTTATGCCAGCCGGAAGCTATCTGGGAAAACAGATGGCCTCCCTGCCCTATCGCTGGATTCTGGTGCCCGTGGCCATGCTCATCGGTTATTACATCGTCAAGGCAGAGCCTGCCGTACAGGTGCTGAACAAGCAGGTAGCGGATGTGACCGGCGGAAGCATATCTGAAAAGACCATGATGACCGGACTTTCCATCGGCATGGCCCTGTCGCTGGGATTCTCCTTATTCCGGGTCATCACGGGACTGCCGCTCATGGCCTTCCTGCTGCCGGGTTACGCCCTTGCCCTGGGTCTCTCCTTTGTGGTGCCCCCGGTCTTTACCTCCATTGCCTTTGACTCAGGAGGCGTTGCCTCCGGTCCCATGACAGCCACCTTTCTCCTTCCGCTGTGCATGGGGGCCTGCGAAGCCCTGGGAGGCAATATTCTGACTGATGCCTTTGGCATCGTGGCCATGGTAGCCATGACCCCTCTCATTATCATCCAGCTCATCGGACTGTCCTTTGAGCTTAAAACCCGCAGGGAGAAAGCTGTTTCCAGACATCCTGTGGTGGATATGGAACAGGAATTCATCAATTTAGAGGAGGAACCTTATGAGCCATAAAAGTATAAAGCTGGCAGCCGCCATCGTAAACCGCGGGGCCGGGAACAGGGCAGCTGCCATATTCCATACATACAACCATGAAATACTGCTGGCTGTCAGGGGACACGGCACAGCCAGCTCGGCAGTCATGGACTGTCTGGGACTGGATGAGCCTGAAAAGGACCTGGTTCTGGGACTTTCATCCAAGACCGGCGCCGACCGTCTGCTCCGTGCCCTTGGCAGGGAAATGGAATTTTGCAAGCCCGGACACGGCATTGCTTTCACCCTTTCCCTCACAGGCATTAGTTTCGCTGCCATGGACATTTTAAGCCGGCACGAAGACCAAACAGGGCCAAACAGCCGCCCAGCAGAACACAAGGAGGATATTCCCATGACAAATTCCCATTCCTATGAATTAATTGCTTCCGTCATCCACACCGACCTGTCCGCGCCTGTTATGGAGGCCGCCAGAAAGGCCGGCTGTCAGGGCGGCACCCTGATAAAAGCCAGGGAAATAGGCAGCGATGCCGGCAAAAAGCTGTTCGGCATGACCCTTTCCCAGGAAAAAGCCATACTGCTGATTCTGACCCCCACCAGCTTAAGGGCTCCCATCCTGAAGTCCATATGCGAGACCGTAATGAAGGAGACCGGAGAACACGCAGTGGCAATTTCCCTGCCCGTGGATGCAGTGGAGGGACTGACCGGCTGATGCTGGCAGAAAAAACCGCTTTCTTTTTGGGATGAATCCTTTATAATAAATACTATCAAAGGAAAGCAGGTGCATCGCAATGTACATTGGTGATTTACATATCCATTCCCGCTACTCCAGGGCCACCAGCAAGGAGCTTACGCCGGAGCACCTGGACTTATGGGCGGGGAAAAAAGGAATTAACATTGTAGGTACGGGTGACTTCACTCATCCGGCCTGGAGGGCGGAGCTGGCTGAAAAGCTGGAGCCCGCCGAGCCGGGTCTTTACATGCTTAAAAAGGAATATTCCTTACAGCGCCCGTCCATACTTGGCCAGAGCAGGCCCCGTTTTGTTATCAGCGGGGAAATCAGCTCCATTTACAAGAAAAACGGCCGTGTGCGCAAGGTACACAGCCTTATCCTCCTGCCCAGCCTGGAAGCAGCCGAAGTGCTTTCCAGGCGGCTGGAAGCCATCGGCAACATACATTCGGACGGACGCCCCATCCTGGGATTGGACTGTCACGATCTTTTGGCCATAACACTGGAGGCATGCCCGGATGCCATCTATGTTCCGGCCCACATCTGGACCCCGCATTTTTCACTGTTCGGGGCATTTTCCGGTTTTGATACCATTGAAGAGTGCTATGAGGAGCTGACTCCCCAGATTCATGCCCTGGAGACAGGACTGTCCTCTGATCCGGCCATGAACGGGAGGCTGTCGGCCCTTGACTCCTTTCAGCTCATCTCCAACTCTGACGCCCACTCTCCCGCCAAGCTGGGCAGGGAGGCCAGCCTGTTTGACATTCCCATGTCCTATGCGGGGCTCTACGGCGCCATACAGAGGGGCGAGGGCCTTAAAGGCACCATTGAATTCTTTCCTGAGGAGGGCAAATATCATTTTGACGGCCACCGGAAATGCCATCTCTGCCTCAGTCCCTCCCAGGCCAGGAAATACAAAGGCATATGTCCTGTCTGCGGCAGAAAACTGACCACAGGCGTACTTCACCGGATTGAACAGCTGGCTGACCGGGACGAGGATTTCCTGCTGCCCCAGGGACGTCCCTTTGAAAACCTGGTGCCCCTGGGCGAGGTCATTGCCTCCTCAGTGGGTTCCTCCCCGTCCAGCGTAAAGGTTTCCAGGCAGTACGAGCACCTGCTGGAGGAACTGGGCAATGAATTTTATATTCTTCGCCAGGCCCCGCTGGAGGATATCAGCCATGCGGCCGGATCCCTGACAGCAGAGGGCATACGCCATCTGAGAGACGGAAAAGTCCAGTGGCGGCCCGGCTATGACGGCGAGTACGGGACCATGCGGCTGTTCCAGTCAGCCGAGCTTGACAATGTAGAGGGACAGATGTACATGACCTTTGAGACAGCGAACGCGGACCTGAGCGAAACCATGGGACCTGGGAGCCCGGGAGCCCCGGGGGTGACGGGGGATGCGGAGCTGGCAGCAGATGCGGTTCCTTCGGCAAATACTGCATTGTCCGGCAAAGCCGGCGTTTCCCACGGCTCAACGGCTTCCCGTGAAGCTTCCTATGAAACAGCCGTATCAAATATCCTGACTGTTTCCAATCCCTCCTCTGCCCTGAACCGGGACCAGCAGCAGGCCGTGGAATCCGTATTCCCGGTAACAGCCGTCATAGCCGGTCCGGGTACAGGCAAAACAAAGACTCTGGTGTCGCGCATCGAACACCTTATGGGTGAGCGGGGCGTAAAACCTTCTGAGATTACGGCCGTCACCTTTACAAACAAGGCAGCGGACGAGCTGACACAGAGAATCCGCCAGGCACTGCCAGGCAGGCGCAGCCTGAACCAGATGCAGGTCGGAACCTTCCATTCCCTCTGCTACCGGCTGTTAGCCCGGTCCGGAACAGAGCTGTCCCTGGCAGACCAGGGACAGGCGGAAGAATGCGCAGGAGAAACCATAGAAGCCCTGGAACTCGCCTGCACCGTCAGGCAGTTTCTCACCGCCATCTCTCTGCATAAGGCAGGGCTGTCCTCCGCGCAGGGCTTTGCCGCCTATATGGCCGATGATTCCGCCGCGGAAACCGGCTTTATCCTGACGCAGGAAGGGGCAGACCGGTACCAGCAGGCGCTGGAGTGCAGGAAGCTTATGGACTTCGACGACCTGCTTCTCAACATGCTGCGCCTTCTTGAACAGGAACAGAAAGCAGAATACAGGAAGCAGCATTTTTCTTATCTGCTGGTGGATGAATTCCAGGATATCAGCCCGGTCCAGTACCGGCTCATCAAGGCATGGAATAAAGGCGGGCGGGAACTCTTTGTCATCGGTGACCCGGACCAGTCCATCTACGGCTTCCGGGGTTCTGACAGCCGCTGCTTCGACCTGCTGGAACAGGATTTTCCGGGAACCAGCACCATACGGCTTACCACCGGCTACCGCTCCACCCCGGAGATACTCTCCGCCTCCCTTCCTCTCATCTCCCGTAATCCGGGCGGTGAGCGCAGCCTCTCAGCCGCCCGTCCCCACGGCGGTCCGGTGCGTCTGGTGACAGCACAGACCAGCCTGTCGGAGTCCATCTTCATTGCCAAAGAAATCAACCGCATGGTGGGCGGAATCGACATGCTGGATGCCCACAGCCAGACCCCCGGCCTGCTGGATACTGCCAGGAGCTTTGCCGATATCGCCGTCCTCTACCGCACCAATCACCAGGCCCGCCTGCTGGAACAATGCCTGCAAAAAGAGGGAATCCCTTATGTGGTAGCGGGACGGGAGGATTATCTGGACCATCCGGCTGTCCAGGGCACCATCTCCTTTTTCGGGGCCCTGCTTAAATCTTCGGGGTTAGATGAAGATACAACGAAACTCTGCAGAAAACGCATTTCCCCTTCCGCAGATTACAGCAGCCTGGCAGAGCGCTTCCTGCCAAGACTAAAAAGAGACAGGCCCTGGAAACTTCTGGCGGACTGGATTTCATGCCTGGGGCTGGGGTCAGACAAGTCCATGGACACCTTTGTCTGCATGTCCTATTTCCACAAAACCATGGAGGATATGCTGAGCACACTGGCCTTTGGACAGGCCCACGATCTGAAACGAAGCGGTCAGGATTCCCGCCCCTCCGATGCAGTGACGCTTATGACTCTGCATGCCTCCAAGGGTCTGGAATTTCCCGTGGTCTTTCTCTATGGCTTAAGACAGGGAATCCTCCCCCTTAAAACAGGAAAGGGAGCTGTGAATCCGGAGGAGGAACGCCGCCTTATGTATGTGGGTATGACAAGGGCCAGGGACGAATTAATTCTCACCACCTCAGAGGAACCTTCCCCATTCTTAGAGGAGCTTCCCAAAGATGCCTGCCGCCGGGAAAAGGCCCGGACTCCCGGCAGCGGGATGAAGCAGCTGAGTCTCTTTGATTTCATGTAAGATTTTAAAAACCGGGCATTTGCCGCGGTACTTTCCCTCTCAATACAAAAAGACCTGACGCACGCCATAGATGGGGCATCAGGTCTTTTCACATATTCACATATATCAGGAAACCGGAATGGCAATACCGGGCATCCTATCTCTCGGACATAGGCACATAATCCATATTGTCGCCTACATACTTGGTGGCCGGACGCATAATACGGCCGTCATACAGCTTATTCTCAATATTATGGGCCACCCAGCCCACAACGCGGCTGCACACAAACAGAGGTGTGTATAAATCCCTTGGAATCCGCAGCATACCGTATGCAAACCCGCTGTAGAAATCCACATTGGTGGGAAGGGCCTTGCCCTTGATTTCCTCCATTACTTCCTTGGCAATACGCTCAAAGCGCATATAGAAGTCCAGCTCCCTGGTATGCTTCTGCTCCTTGGCCACCTCCATGCAGCAGGCCCTTAAGACCTCTGCACGGGGATCGGACACCGTGTAGACAGCATGGCCGAAACCGTATACAAGGCCGGAACGGTCATAGAGTTCTCCTGCCATCAGCTTCTCCACTGCCTGACGGATCTTCTTATCGTCTGCATCATAGCCGCCGGTTTCAGCCAGCACCGCATCCATCATCTCTGCCACCTTGATATTGGCGCCGCCGTGGCGCGGTCCCTTAAGGGAGCCGATACCGCCGCATACCGTGGAATAGATGTCTGTGCCCGTGGATGCAATCACAACATTGGTAAAGGTGGAGTTGTTGCCGCCGCCGTGATCCGCATGAAGCATCAGTATGGTATCCAGCAGATTCGCTTCCTTGGAGGTGAATTTCTGGTCCTTTCTCAGTAGGCTTAGGAAATTCTCGGCAATGGAATATTCCGGATTTGCATAATGGATGAACAGGCTTTCCCTGTCATAATAATGCACCTTGCTCTGATAAGCGTAGCAGGCAATGGAGGGCAGCTTTGCCAACAGGTTAACACCCTTGACCAGGGTCTGGTATACATCAATATTGTCCGGATCGTCATCGTAATTATACAGGGTAAGGACCGCGTCCTGAAGCTTATTCATCAGATTCTTGCCAGGAAGGCGCAGCAGGTTCATTTCCACGAACTCATCCGGAATGGTGTAGCAGTGCCTCACCACATTACAGAACTTTTCCAGTTCAGCTTTCTTCGGCAGATATCCGAACAGCAAAAGGAAACAGGTTTCCTCATACCCGAAATGGCTCTCCTTCTTCCCCTTTACCAGGTCCAGTACATCCACGCCCCGGTAGAGAAGCCGTCCGGGAATGGCCTTGATTCCTCCGTCTGTCTCCTCATATCCCACTACGTCGGCCACCCTGGTAAGGCCTATCCGCACACCGGTTCCGTCCTCATTCCTGAGGCCCTTCTTTACATTGTACTCTTTATACCATTTATTAGGAATATCCGTGTAATTCTGCGACTTCCCATAAAACTGTGCCAGAAAACTCTCCTTAACCATGTACCCATGCTCCTTTCTCAAATACCCCCATCAGTGTCTGCCCCTGTTATAGTTAATCAGACAGCCGGCCTTTACGATTTCCCGCTCCTCTGCCGTCATATCCGCAATATACAAATCCAGGGTTCTTATGCTGCTGCCCTCTTTTCCCAGCACATAAGCCTTAATATCCTTTAAATCCCCGTCCAGGGCTTTCCTTACGCCCGGAACATAAATATAATCTCCCACCTCGAAGCAGGGATCCTCCTCCATCTGGAAGGGAACCATGCCCCAGTTCATCACATTGGAGCGGTAACGCTTGGTGGCGTATTCCTTACAGATATTGGCCAGGCCTCCAATGACTCTCTGGCAGCTGGCTGCCTGTTCCCTGGCAGATCCGTCGCCAGGTTTTACAGCATAAATCATGCTGCCCACTTCCGTGTCCTGAACCGTCACATTCTCATTGCCTTCAATGCCGCGGATGGCGTCAAAGAGCTTCTCCAAAACAGGCTCCAGCTCCACTTCCTTGGCCGCGCCCTCCTTTGTTCTGGCTTTTTCCAGCTTATCCACTTCCTTGGCCCTTCCCACATACTCCGGGTCCCTTCTGGACAAAGTGAATTCTGCCAGTCCCAGGGGATTGGACCGGTAAGATGAAGTCTCGCCGGAAGGAATCAGCTCATCGGTGGTGGTCACAGGGTCCATGATTTTGGAACATACCTTCAGGAGAATATTGTCTGCCAGAGGACTCATCTCCGGCCAGTCCTTGATATTCGGTCCGTAGACCAGCTCCTTTTCCCCGTCGCCTTTGTTGTAACCCATGTATACCCGGTTCTTATAGGAAATGTCGTCAAATTCATACTCAGGCACATTGTCCCAGCCCTCAAGCTCCCATGCGGAGGTAAGCCTTCCTCCGTTGGCTGCCGTGGCTGCAATGGAACGCGCGTCCATCAGGGCAACCGCGGCCATCTGTCCGTTGCCTGGTTTGGATCCTTCCCTGTTGGGGAAATTTCTGGTGGTATGGCGGATACTCAGACCATTGTTGCAGGGCGTATCGCCTGCGCCGAAGCAGGGGCCGCAGAACGCAGTCCGTATAATGGCGCCTGCGTCCATCAGGTCGGACACAGCCCCCTTCTTCACCAGGTCCGCAAAGACAGGCTGAGAAGACGGGTATACTGCCAGGGAGAACTCGTCGCAGCCGCAGTTCTTTCCCTTTAATACGCGGGCAGCTTCCATTACGTTTGAATAGGTGCCTCCTGCGCAGCCAGCGATAACTGCCTGCTGAACCATGAGCTGGCCCCCCTCAATCTTATCCCTCAGGGTAAAGGATGCCTTTCCGCCCGATACCTTGGCAGCCTCTGCTTCCACCATGCCCAGTATATCGTCCAGGTTGGCCTTAAACTCGTCAATCTCGTATGTATTGCTGGGATGGAAGGGAAGGGCAATCATGGGCTTTACCGTGGACAGATCCACGTATACGCAGCCGTCATAGTATGCCACATCCGCGGGAGCCAGTTCCTTATAATCTTCCTCCCTGTGGTGCTTGGCCAGATAAGCCCTGGTGTCACTGTCCGTCTTCCATATAGATGACAGGCAGGTGGTCTCTGTGGTCATGACGTCCACGCCATTGCGGTAATCGGTTGTCATGGAAGCCACGCCCGGCCCCACGAACTCCATCACCTTATTCTTTACATATCCGTTCTTAAACACGGCTCCGATGATAGCCAGGGCAATATCCTGGGGACCGGTTCCCGGCCGGGGCGCACCGTCCAGATAAACGGCTACAACACCCGGATATGCCACATCATATGTATCCTTAAGAAGCTGCTTCACCAGCTCCCCGCCGCCTTCACCTATGGCCATGGTTCCCAGGGCCCCGTAACGGGTATGGCTGTCGGAACCAAGTATCATTCTGCCGCATCCTGCCATCATCTCCCTCATGTACTGATGAATGACCGCAATATGCGGAGGAACATAGATGCCCCCATATTTCTTAGCCGCAGACAGGCCGAACATGTGGTCATCCTCATTGATGGTCCCTCCCACCGCGCACAGAGTATTGTGGCAATTTGTCAATACATAAGGAATCGGGAACGTCTCCATTCCCGAAGCCTTGGCTGTCTGTACAATACCCACGAAGGTGATGTCATGGGATGCCATGCTGTCAAACCGCAGCTTCAGATGTTCCATGTCGCCGGATGTGTTGTGGGCCTCCAGAATGGAGTAGGCAATGGTCCCTTTCCTGGCGGATGCCTGGTCAGCATCCCTGCCGGTCAGTTTCTTTACCTTTCCGCTCTCTGATTCCGGTACGATTTCAGTGCCGTTAACCAGATAAATACCGCTGTCATACAATGATACCATTTCATTACCTCCTGGTGTCTGATTTTATGAAAAAGGGCTCGGCTTGGATTTTTGCCTGCCCCCTTACATTCGTTGGTTATTACTATAAAACAAAAAAATTGATTTGTCCAGTATTTTTATTGTAGTTACCACAGCTTTTAAATTGTGGTTCATGTTAAGTCTGACATATCTTTTACTGTCACATGCTAATACTTTATCACATTAAATCATCCGTGTAAATCACCAATTTAATATAAACAAACCGCAGCATATGACAAAATAGACAATCATCCCCACATTCAAAAACGCTGTCTGAAAAGCTCTCCCCTTTCTCAGGGGCCACTGTCCCGGCTGAAAGGTAATCTGGCGCCGGTACATAATGATAAGAGTAATGGCTGCAATGAGACAGGCCAGCATGAAAAACAGATATGCCAGTATCATGATGGAGGAAAACGCTGTCACCAGCCACCCCATGTCAACTCCCAAAATAGATTCAATCTGCCGGATCATCCACGGTCCCTCTGCCAGTCCCTGGGCCCCCTTTGACAGTTCCACGGTGATGACGCCGCCCAACAGGTTGAACAGCATATGAAACCCTATGGTGTATCTCACCTTCCCTGTCTTTGCATACACGTAGGCCCAGAGAATTCCTATGCCAAAGGCATAAAAGAACTGGGAAAAATTACCGTGGGCCATGCCGAACATAATGCCGGATATGATGATTGCCGTTTTCTGTCCATATCCCAGCAGCCGGTCCATGACCAGCTTCCTGAAAAAAAGCTCCTCCACCACAGGGGCCATAATGACCGTTGTCAGCAGATTGACCCACAGGCTGGAATTTCTGATAAGCTGGTCCAATTCAGCGGAATCAGGGCCTGATGGCTGTAAAAGCCCTACCAGCCTGCCCAGAATATTTCCTGCCAGCCCGATTCCCACTGCAATGACAAAGAAGGACGCGAATTTCCAGAATCCCCACTGCTCCTTCTGGGGCGCCCCGCACTTTGGCACAAGCTGGAGCAGTCCTGCCACCGCCGGAAAGGCCACCAGGTACATGGGCAGGGACGACATAAGCATACGCCCCGAAAATCCATAGAAATCAATAAAATCACCCAGCAGAGAATTAAGCAGCTCCACCAGGACCATGACCACTACCTGGGCTGCCAGGGTAAGCAGCATGAAGGCCGCAGCAGCCAGCCCCACATGTGAGAACTGCTTCCTCTGGCGCCTCTCCATGGCAGCTGCCTGCCGCGGGGCCTGCGGCGAATCAGGCTGCGGGCTGTGCTGCGGGTCCTGCTGCGAATCAGGCTGCGGGCTGTGCTGCGAAGCCTGCATCTGCGGGGCAGGCTCCCAGGCCCTTCCCCGGTTTTCATTATCGTATATCATAGGCCACATCCAGTCTCCTTCATCAAACTTATCATACATCGCGGCTTTGGTTCTGTATGTCACACCGCACTGTATGGGAACTGCCAAAAGATAGTCCTTTTTTAGTGTTGCAATTGCAACAAAAAAGTATTATGATATTAGATATCATACCATAAAAGATAGCAGGGTAAAAGAAACATGACAGAATATTTTCAGAAAAATCTATTTAAAGACATTTCCATTGATGAGTATAAAAAACTGCTCTCCTGCCTGGACGGAAGAACAAAACAGTTTAAGGCTGGCGAGACCATATGCGATTACGATGAAGGCTTTCATGAAATCGGCATCATCGGCAAAGGCACTGCCTCCGTTGTCCGCTATGAATACAACGGAGCCAGAACCATCCTGGAACGCCTGGGTCCCCAGGACATCTTCGGCCATCTGCTTTCCTACGAGGGCAGCGAACATGCCGGTATCAGCGTTGTCTGTGACAGCCCCTGTGACATTCTCTTCATCCACTACGCCACCATCGGTTCTCCCTGTACCAGGTCCTGCGCCCACCATCACCAGCTGACCCAAAATCTGCTGGACCTGATTTCGGAGCGGGCCTTAAACTTAAGCCGCAGGGTGGAGGTTCTGTCCCAGCGCACCATCCGCGAAAAGCTCATATGTTACTTCATGCAGCTGGCCGCTCAGGCCAAAGCCTCTTCCTTCAGCCTTCCCTTTACCATGGTTGACCTGGCCGATTACCTTTCCATTGACCGCAGCGCCATGACAAGGGAGCTGAAACGAATGAAGGAGGAAGGGCTGATTGAGATGGACAAGCGCTGTGTCCGCCTATTCCTTTAATCTGTCTTCAAACTGCCGGGCGCTCATAGGGCGCCCGAAATAATATCCCTGTATATATTCCATTCCCAGTTCCCTTACAGCCTCATACTCCTCTTTCGTCTCCACGCCCTCCAGGCATACCTTCCTGCCCACATCATGGCACAAGTCGGTGATGGATCGGATAAAGGTAGCATTAAAGAGGTCTGAGGTGATCCCCTTCACAAATCCCCTGTCTATCTTCACCACATCCACGGGGATACTTTTCAGTGAAAACAAAGACGAATACCCCACCCCGAAATCATCCATGGCAATTTTTACCCCAAGTTCCTTCATCTGTGCAATCAGGCGCAGGGTGTCCTCCTCTGCCTTTGCCAGGTATGTCTCGGTCAGTTCCATAATGAGTCTGGACGGCGCCAGGCTGTTTTCCTCCAGCACCGTCCTGAGGAAGGAAATAAAATCCCCCTGGGTAAGCTGGATATAAGACAGATTCACACTAATCTGGAAATCCGGCTTTGACCGGCTCCATTCCAGGCACTGGGCCATACTATGGCTCAGTATCCACTGTCCAAAAGGAATGATTAAGCCGCTCTGCTCCATCAAAGGGATAAACTCGCCGGGAGAAACATCCCCGTATTTGCTGCAGTGCCATCTGGCAAGAGCCTCAGCTCCGCAGAGCCTGCCCGACAATGTGTCTACCTGGGGCTGGTAATGGATGGTGAATCCCGCAAAGCCGCGCTCCACGCTCTCCCGCAAAAGCTCCATCAGCTCCAGCCGCCGCTCCCTGTCAGCCAGGATATCCCTGGAAAACACGGTCATCCGGTTCTTTCCCATCATTTTGGAGTATTCCAGAGAATAGTTGGCGCTCTTAAGGAGCTCCAGATAATTACTCCCATCCTCAGGATAACCAGCATACCCCGCCGACAGGGTACAGAAGTATTTCCTTCCCCCGTACTCCTGCTGCCTGCAGAAATTCTGCTGAAGCTTACCATATATGCGGGCAGCTTCTTTTGCATCCCCTTCCAGGAGGAGGATGCCGAATTCATCCCCATCCAGCCGATAGAGCATGGCATTGGGCGGAAGCATGGATGCCGCCTTCTGGGCCGTAATCCGCAGGACCTCATCCCCAAAAGAACGGTCGTACAGATCATTGATATTTTTAAAGGAATCCATGTCCAGCACCATAAGGCCGATAGAATCCATACTTTTGCGGCCTGCCAGGTATTTCTTGATATTTCCCTCAAATTCGTATTTGTTGTACAGGCCGGTCATATGGTCAATCTGGTTTTTTTTGCCCAGATTACTAATCATGCCGGCAAACAGCTCCGGCTGTCCGTCCTTATCTCTGAGCATCTTCCCCCGGCACCGCAGCCATATCCATTCCCCTCTCACATTCCTGGCCCGGTATTCTATATTATGATAATCCTCTCTTCCGTCCGCTATACTCTGATTACTCTCCAGAAAATAGGCTTCATCATGAGGATGAATCAGCTGCCCCCAAAATGCGGCTGCCTCCCTGACCGTCTGCCCCGGCAGTCCGAATTCCTCCACCATGGCCTGGGGATAGCGGAACACCCCGGTTTTCATATTTCCCACAAAAATATAATCATCCGTGCTGGCTGACAGCGCTTCATAGAGGCTTCCGCCGGCATAATCAAAAGTCTCATCCCCGCTCTCAGGTTTCTCTTCAAGCCTGCGCTTGGCACGATCTATATGATATCCTCTCTTCTGTATATACATCTGCTCATCCGCCCGGGATATGATGTCCTCCACCGATCCCATTTCCCCCGGATAGACCTCTGCGATTCCGTAGCTGAAAGAGACATCATACTCCTTGAGCAGGCGTTCTCGTTCCTGACCTGCCCTGGTTAAGAGCCGCTTCATGCTTTCGTCTGCCGCGTTCATATCACGCCCATAAAATACCATGACAAACTCATCACCGCTGAGACGGTACATGAAATCCAGCCTTCCAAGGCACTCCTTGGCTATGGATGCCACGTACTGAAGAAGCTTGTCCCCCTCGCTGTGTCCATACCGGTCATTGACCGATTTCAGCTCATTGATATCATACAGTACCACGGTCACTATCTGGTTCTCACGGCTCCCCTGCTCCAGGGCCCGTATAAGGCGTTCGCTGCCTCCCCTGCGGTTTAGCATGCGCGTCAGCTCATCGGTGCGGGCTGTCTCTGAAATCTGGTCATATTCCGTCATATCCACAGAATTCTGTATGTGGTAAAGCTTCCCCTTCCACTGAATCAGGCTGTCATAATTCCTGTATTTTCTGCCGGTCACAGAATTGGTCTCGCGCCAGACACAGATTTTATTGTCCTCCATCTGTTCCAGCTGCCTGATTTTACAGTAAGGGCACCGGCCCTTCATGTCCTTTTGCAGCACCTGCCAACAGACACAGCCTTCCGGCCTTATAAGCCCGAAGGTTTCTTTCATGGTTTTATTCATATAAAGGATTTCATCTGTTTCTACATCCGTTATATAGAAATTGGTGTCCATCTGGTCCAAAACAGCTGCCAGGAATGAATCCTTAAATGAGTTTTGCTGTTCTTCCATCTCAAAAAATCCTCTTTACTATATTTCAAAGCTCTCTCTTTATTGTAAACTCTTTCCAGATTATGTACAAGGGGGGAAATCAAATAAAAAGACGCCTCCTTCCAGGTTTTATCCGGAAAGAGGCGCCAGCGCACACCTTATTCTTCAACAACAGAGAACATATCTTTTCCAACCCCGCAGAGAGGACATACCCAATCATCCGGAATATCCTCAAATGCAGTTCCCGGCTCGATTCCGCCGTCCGGATCGCCTACCTCAGGGTCATATATCCATCCACATGGATCACATACATATTTTTTCATTATCATTTCCTCCTTAAATTATTATATCATTTATCTTGGTTTTGAATCATTTCCTTTGATGTCATTACTATATCATAAACATTCCTATTTTTCTGTGACATTTGCAACATAAAAATGATTTTTTGATATAATATTTAATTTGCCACATATTCCGGAAAACATGCATGGAAAAACAGCTGCCCAAACTTACTCCGGGCAGCTGTGGCATTTACTTTTATTCGCCGTCCTTAGCTGCAGCCCTTGCCTCTATCTCACGTTTCTGTACATCGCCGGGAGCCTGCTCATAGCGGCTGAATTCATAGGAATAATCGCCCAGACCGCCTGTCATGGAGCGAAGGTCTGTATTATATCCAAAAAGTTCAGACATAGGAATATCCGCCTCAATGACCTGCTTGCCGTTGTGATTGGAATTCATACCCAGCACGCGTCCTCTTCTGCGGTTTAAATCGCCCATGACATCGCCTGTAAACTTATCCGGAACAGTTACCTTAAGGGAGGCAATGGGTTCAAGGAGCACGGGATTTGCTTCCATAAAGCCCTGCTTAAAGGCAAGGATGGTGGCCATCTTAAATGCCATCTCCGAGGAATCCACCGGGTGATAAGAACCATCCAAAAGAGTGGCCTTTAAGCCCACAACCGGATATCCTGCCACAGGTCCCTTTAATACGCATTCCTGCAGTCCCTTCTCAACAGCCGGGAAGTAGTTCCTTGGCACGGAACCGCCGAATACCTTTTCCTCAAATACATACGGTGTCTCCAAATCGCCGGATGGCTCAAATTCCATGATGACATCGCCATACTGTCCGTGTCCGCCGGACTGTTTCTTATGCTTGCCCTGTACCTTTACTTTCTTGCGCAGGGTCTCGCGGAATGCAAACTTAGGCTGGCTTAAGGTCACATCCACCTTATAGCGGCTCTGCAGCTTGCTGATTACCACATCCAGCTGCTGATCCCCTATGCCGTATAACAGGGCCTGACGGTTCTCAGCGTCGTTGACCACCTTAAGGGTTAAATCTTCTTCCATCATCTTAGCCAGAGCCGTGGATACCTTGTCATCCTCGCCCTTGTTCACAGCCTTATATGCCATGTATGTGTATGGTGTGGAGGTCTGGGGCTTATGGTATACAATGGGTGCCGTGCGCACAGCCATGGTATCGCCGGTCTGGGTCACAGTCAGCTTTGCAACAGCTCCGATGTCGCCTGCTTTCAGCTCCTGCACCTCAATCTGATCCTTACCACGCAGGATATAGAGTTTGCCGATCTTTTCCTCAGTATCCTTATTCACATTGTACACCACCGTGTCGCCCTTAAGGGTACCGGTACAAATTTTCATCAGTGAGTACTTGCCGATGAATGGGTCCACAATGGTCTTGAATACCCTGGCGGACAGGGATACATCGTCGTTGTACTTGGCTGTAAAGCGCTCGCCCGTGGAAACATCCACGCCGATACACTCAAAATGGTCAGGTGACGGGAAGTATTTGTCAATGGCCTGCAGCAGGACCTTAAAGCCCTGGCAGTTAATGCCGGACCCCATCATGACAGGAACGATGTCCCCTTCAATAACATGGGTCCTCAGCGCGGTGGAAATCTCCTCCTGGGTAAACTCTTCTCCAAGGAAATAACGCTCCATATATTCTTCACTGGTCTCGGCAACGGCTTCAATGAGGGCGTCCCTGGCAATGGTCAGGTTTTTCTGGACATAATCAGGAATCTCACACTCCTCATAATCACTTAAATGAGTGAAACGGCGTCCGCCCATCTTTACCACATTGACGAAACCTACGAACTTTTCATTTTCACGGATTGGCAGCTGGAACGGGGCAATCTTACGTCCGAACTTAGTCTCCAGCTTAACCACAAGCTCACGATAGCTGGCATGGTCATCGTCCATATTTGTGACGAAAATCAGCCTGGGCAGGTTGTACTTCTCGCACATCTCCCATGCCCTCTCTGTACCAGGCTCAATACCTGCCTTACAGTTGACAACGATAATGGCTGCATCGGCAACACTGATTGCCTCCTCAACCTCTCCTACAAAATCAAAAAATCCCGGCGTATCCAGAAGGTTAATCTTAATTGGCCCGTCCTCGCCCTCATATTCCAGAGGAATCAGAGTAGTGGAGATAGAAAACTGTCTCTTGATTTCTTCCTTGTCATAATCGCTGATGGTGTTTCCGTCCGGCACCTTGCCCATACGTTTTGTAACACCAGTCAGCAGCGCCAATGCTTCCGCAACGGTTGTCTTACCAGCGCCTCCATGTCCAAGTAATACAACGTTGCGGATTTGTTCAGTTCCATATACGTTCATAAACTTCCCTCCTGTTCATTAAATTTAAGCCTATGCGTATATTTTACTAAATTTTTCAGAATTTTTCAAGCATTTTATATGATTTGCACAACATTCTTTTAAGAGCTGATTGCATGTACCGCATTCACGCATGGGAACCACTGAATTCCCAATGTATAAGTTCATTATTCTTTTTCTTTTTTGCCAGATAAAGCGCCTGATCCGCTTGGGCTAAAAGCGCTTCATAAGAAGTGTCTGCATTGGAAGTAAAAGCAACCCCTGCACTGATTGATACCTGGTCATGTATATGCAGTGCCTTTTGCCGTTCCTCCCAGTCTGTCATAAGTGATAAAAAGAAATCTTCAACCTCTCCCCTTTGTCTAATACCGGATAAGTATAGTGTAAACTCATCTCCTCCCATACGGGCGGCTAAGGAGGCCGGAGATATAACCGATTTCAGGCTTTCTGAAAATGAAATTAATGTCTTGTCCCCAATAGGATGGCCATACTGATCATTAATCTTTTTGAACCAGTCGATGTCCATCATTAAAAATGCACCATTATCTCCATCTGCCTGAAAACGTTCACAAGTTTCTTTAAAATACAGACGGTTTAATAATCCGGTCAAAGAGTCATGCCTCAGATTATAAACAATCTGTGTATGAGTTTTTTCCACCATATGATGGGGGAAAAACTCATCACTCATTTGATTTGGATCGGCAACAGACTGATGAATATGTACTACTTTCCACCCGTTCTCTGACTTTTCCAACACAACCGTAAACCTAAAACACATATCGTATAGAATACCTTCTTCCGAATCCTCCCTGACAACCAGCTCCCCCATTACAAGCGAATGGGAATCGGATAGTTCTGTTGTCTGATACCATTGATCCCGGATCACAAAATGCCCGGTCCATTCATGGCTCTCTTCTGTAAACTTGGCAATGAATTCATGTAAATTTCTCTCAATCTCATGAGCTCCCGTCCCTATAACGCTAATTTTATCAGAGACAAACTCATTTACAAGATCATACCGCCGATCCTCTAGATAGCTCTTCCAAATGTAGCGGCAAAAATCATTTGCACTTATATTCTCTCCCATATTTACACCCCAATACGTTTAATTTTGCTGATAATTCATCTCCGTTTTCACTTCTATCATACAATTTACTTTTTTCTAAATGTGTTCTTCCTTTTAATCCTGTTCTTTTCATTGTCTGCAGTTACAGGTGTTTCCAAATAACCAGACGCTTCCGCAAAGCTATTATACCATACATAGTGTCATTTTCACTATGGTAAAATACATTTGTCCTTCTGACTGCCCTTTTCCTGTTACTTTAATCTATAATAAAAATGCCTGATAGCCAATTGAACTATCAAGCGTTACATATGCGCATATTCTGTTGAGAATATATCAACGATTTTGGCCTTCCGTTTTCCTATCAGCTTTTCCAATTCTATCGCTGATAACAGCCCCCTTAGATACACTTGGACCAATTCCAGCTGATTCGGGCCGATGGCTGCCACCAGTTCCAATTTTGTAATATCATTCACCTCCTCACATTCATTCCGTTTAACTGTATGATAACACAATCCATCCCGTCCTGCTCTAAATCGCCGTAAAAACATTGTATGTTCCATGTAAACTTAAACTCCCAAAAGGCTGCCTTTATAGTATGTCTGCCCGCAAAAAGCAGCCTTCATTCAGACTGCTTTCTGCAACGATACAGATAAAACTGCCGTTTCATGACAGCACAATATCGTTTCACCCTGTTACCAGTTGCGTACACCCTGTATATGTATGAAACGGACCTTTTCATAGATATAGGAATCCAGGGGCCGCATATATGCATCATAACTGTGGGCAGCCACCAAAATATTATTTCCCGCCACATCAACAACCACAGGACTGTGGTAATATCCGTTCTTATTTCCCAGCTGTACAATATCGCCCGGCTCCACGCCCTTTTCGTTGGTTTCCACCCCATAGGGACCTGCGGATTTATTTCCTGTGAGAAAATTATAAAGATACGCGACCCCGGTCCAGCTGGGACTTCTGTTGGATCCGCTGCTGTAATACCATCCCATGGTCGGCGTGTAGTTCATGACCCCGCTTCCGGCATAAATACACTGGGATGCAAAATTGGTGCAGTCCCCGCCCATATGTTCAAAATCCAGATACCGCGGATTCCTCCCCTTAGCCCATCGTTTCGCGTATTCCAGGACAGCTTCCCTCTGATATCCAATCTCCTTCAATATTCTATGATTCCTGTTCTGTCTCAACCTTTGTTACTATTATATGACCATGGATATCTAATTTATATCATGCCTAATTTATATCATGCTTTATTATGTGAATGAAACCCCTCTGAACACCATGCTGCACGGTTTTGGAAATCCGGGTCCGCAGTCTTGCCAAACTGCTTAAAAACTCCGGCTGGACACATACCTATGACTGGACGTCTCTCCTTTATGACCGGACATCCCATGTCTCAGAGAAAACAACAGATATCGAAACACTCAGGCATATTGGCGAACAGGAGTATAATGGGGTAAAGCAGGCTGATGTTGTCATTATATTGACTCCTCAGGGAAGAGGAACTCATACAGAATTTGGAATGGCCCTCGCCCTCGGCGTAATAATCTATTTGTGTCATAAGGACGATACGTATTTCAAGTGTGATGATAATACATCGGCGTTTTATTGGCTTCCGCAAGTAAAGCATCTTATTGGGAATACAGATTATATTGCCGCCCAGCTGCTTAATGCCTGCTTTCATCCTCGCTTAAAAGCGTAAAAGTTTAAAGTGATAAAGTATTGACTTTTTTTACAGAGTCGCTTACACTATTACTGCATATGAATCATTCTGAAGAATATATACTATGGTCCATACAATCTGCATATTTATAAATTTGCATAAGGAGTACTGAATTATGATTATCATTATGAAACCCAATGCTTCTGATGAAGCGGTCAAAAAGGTAACAAACCTCATTGAATCCAAGGGACTCACAGCCCATCTGTCCAAGGGCTCCCAGGTTACCATCGTAGGCGTGGTCGGCGACAAGACCAAGCTTTTGGACACCAACATTGAAATCAGCGAAGGCGTTGACAAGGTAGTGGCTGTCACGGAATCCTATAAACTGGTCAATAAAAAATTCCATCCTGAGGACTCGGTGATTCCGGTTGGCAACACCCACATCGGTCCGGGCACCATGACCGTGATGGCCGGTCCCTGCGCCATTGAATCCCAGGACCAGCTTATGGAGACCGCATATGCGGTAAAAAAGGCAGGAGCCACCTTCCTGCGCGGCGGCGCCTACAAGCCCCGCACATCCCCCTACTCCTTCCAGGGACTTGAGGAGGAGGGCCTTAAATACATGAAGGAAGCCAGGGAAGCCACGGGCCTCAATGTAATCTGCGAAGTCACCAGCGCCCATGCCATTGAGTCGGCTGTGAAATATGTAGATATGCTGCAGATTGGCGCCAGAAACATGCAGAACTTTGAACTGTTAAAGGAGGCTGGCAAATCCGGTACTCCCGTATTGTTAAAACGCGGATTGTGTGCTACCATTGACGAATGGCTCAATGCCGCCGAGTATATCATTTCCGAGGGCAATCCTAATATTGTGCTGTGTGAGCGCGGCATCCGCACATACGAAACTTCCACCAGAAACACCCTGGATATCAGCGCTGTTCCGGTCATCCGCCAGAAGAGCCACCTTCCCATCATAGTGGATCCCAGCCATGCCACAGGTGTCAGAGCCTATGTGGAGCCCCTGGCAAAGGCAGCCATTGCAGTGGGCGCGGACGGCCTTATGATTGAAGTCCACCCCTGTCCTGCAAGGGCACTGTCTGACGGCCCCCAGTCCCTGACATTTGATGCCTTTGAACAACTGATGAAGGATCTGGCTCCCTATGCAGAGCTGTCCGGACGCACCTTTAAGGCACAGTAACAGAACTTTACGGCACTCTCACTTCAGGGAGTGCTTTTACATATGCCCGGTGCGCGGCCTCTGCCCTTACGGCATCCCTTTTCATACATTTAATCCGGCGCATCCGGTTCCCGCATTTACAGGAGGAGATACCAATTATGGAAAAAACGACCATGACCGATTCCACCATCGCATTCATCGGACTGGGGCTTATAGGCGGCTCCATTGCCCGCGCCATCCGAAAAACACGGCCGGATATTCGTATCATGGCCTATATGCGTTCCCGCTCCCGCCTGGAGCAAGCCCGGAAAGAGGGAATCGTGGATGTGATTTTGGATGGAATTGATGAGAACCTGCGCGAATGTGACCTGATATTCCTCTGCACACCGGTGGAGTACAACGCAGGTTATCTTTCCGCCATACGGCCCTACCTGAAACAGGGAGCACTGATTACAGACGTGGGCAGCACAAAATGCGGCATCCATGAGGAAATCAGGCGCCAGGGCCTGGAATACTGCTTTGTGGGCGGCCATCCCATGGCCGGCTCGGAAAAGACCGGCTATGAGAATTCCACAGACCATCTTCTGGAAAACGCCTACTACATCGTCACGCCTCCCGAGGGAAAGAACAGCTCCCGCCCGCAGGCTTTGAGCCTCAATGCAGAACGCATTGTGGCGGTTGCAAAGACCATTGGAGCCATTCCCCTTGTTCTGGATTACAGGGAACACGACAAGGTGGTGGCTGCCATCAGCCATCTCCCCCATCTTGTGGCTTCCAGCCTTGTGAATCTGATTAAGGATCACGACACAGCAGACGGCACCATGAAGCAGGTGGCCGCGGGCGGTTTTAAGGATATCACCCGGATTGCCTCTTCCTCCCCCGAGATGTGGGAACAGATATGCATGACCAATGTAGCCCCCATATCGGACATCCTGGAAGCATACATCGCATCTTTAAACAAAGTGCTGGAGGAAATCAAAGAACATAAGGGACAGGATATCTACAGGCTGTTTGAGACCTCCCGTGATTACCGCAATTCCATTACAGACAAGGCCAAAGGCTCCGTGGAGCCATCCTATGAATTCACTGTGGATGTAAGCGATGAGGTGGGCGCTATTTCCACCATATCCGTTATCCTGGCTGCCAAGGGCATCAGCATTAAGAATATCGGCATCAACAACAACCGCGAACGGGGTGAGGGAGCGCTTAAGATTGCCTTCTATGACGAGGCTTCCATGGAGGCTGCATGGCAGAGGCTGGACAAATACAAATACGAGATGTTCCGCATGTAATCCAAGAGAAAGGTTAGGTAACAGATTATGGAATTTAAAAGAGCATCCCATTTCAAGGGCGAAATCAGGGTTCCCGGAGATAAATCCATCTCCCACCGGGCCGTCATGTTCGGCTCCGTCGCACAGGGGCTTACAGAGATACACAATTTTCTCCAGGGAGCGGACTGCCTGTCTACCATTGCATGTTTTGAGAAAATGGGAATTGATATAGAAAACAAGGGCGGGAAGGTGCTGGTCCATGGCCGTGGCCTGCACGGACTGAACGCGCCACGGGAAGTCCTGGACTGCGGAAACAGCGGCACCACCACGCGCCTCATATCCGGAATCCTCTGCGGCCAGAACTTTGACGTCACGCTCACAGGAGACGAATCCATCTGTAAGCGGCCCATGAAGCGTATTATGGAGCCCCTTGCCATGATGGGAGCCCGCATCACCAGCATAAAAGACAATGGCTGTGCTCCCCTGCTCATCAAGGGAGGTCCTGTCCACGGCATCCACTATGACTCCAGGGTAGCTTCCGCCCAGGTGAAATCCGCCATTATGCTGGCTGGTTTATATGCAGACAGCCCCACCAGCGTGACCGAACCATATGTGTCCAGGAATCACTCTGAGCTGATGCTGCGGCTTTTTGGCGCCCAGGTGTCCACCGAGGGAACCACGGCAGTCATAAAGCCTGCCAACGAACTCCATGGCAATCAGGTCATGGTGCCGGGAGATATCTCTTCTGCCGCCTATTTCATTGCCGGAGGCCTTATGGTGCCCGGCTCACAAGTTCTGATACGCAATGTGGGAATCAATCCTACCAGGGACGGTATCCTGCGTGTATGCCGTGATATGGGAGCGCATATTGAGCTTCTGAATGTAAGCGGCGGAACAGGCGAACCAACCGCCGATATCCTTGTACGCCACGGCAGCCTTCATGGAACCGTCATAGGCGGCTCCGTCATACCTACCCTGATTGACGAGCTTCCTGTCATCGCAGCCATGGCCTGCTTTGCAGAGGGTGAGACCGTCATTCGGGATGCCGGAGAGTTAAAGGTAAAGGAGTCCAACCGGATTGCAGTCATGGTCCAGGGACTGGCTGCCATGGGCGCTGACGTGACAGAGACAGAGGATGGAATGATTATCCGGGGAGGCGCTCCTCTCCACGGAGCTGTCATCGACAGCCGCAAAGACCACCGTATTGCCATGACATTTGCCGTCACTGCCCTGTGTGCGGACGGCATTACAGAGATAAGAGACGCTGACTGTGTCAATATATCCTATCCCGGCTTTTACAGCGATTTAAAGAAACTGGCACAGGGATAAGCAAAAACCGCATCCACTCCGGCTTTATTCCGGATATGGATGCGGTTCTGTTTTTGTGATATTCTCTCTTTTTATGGTGTTTCTTTTGCCGCTGCCGAATCCCAATACGTCCTACCCCAGCGCCACATCCAGTATCATCATGACCACAAAACCAACGGCAAATCCAATGGTTGCCACATTGGAATGCTCTCCTTCAGCTGATTCCGGAATCAGTTCCTCCACTACCACGTATATCATGGCGCCTGCTGCAAAGGACAGGAAGTATGGAAGAACCGGACCTAAAAACTCGGCCAGCACCAGCATAAGCAGGGCGCCTATGGGCTCCACTACGCCCGAAAGCGTACCATAAATGAATGCTTTTCCTTTCCCGGCTGCCTCCTTAAGCGGCAGGGATATGATGGCTCCCTCCGGGAAATTCTGTATGGCAATACCCACAGACAAAGCCAGAGCGCCTGCCATGGTGATTGTCCCGTTCTGGGACAAAAGTCCCGCAAACGCAACGCCCACTGCCATTCCCTCCGGTATATTGTGGAGGGTCACTGCCAGCACCAGCATGGTACTCTTCTTCCAGTCGCTCTTTGGACCTTCCGGCTGCTCTGTATCAATATGCAGATGAGGTATAATCTCATCCAACAGGAGCAGGAAACCAATTCCCAAAAGAAAGCCCACGGAAGCAGGAATGAAAGCCAGCTTGCCCATATGTCCGCTCATGTCCATGGACGGAATCAAAAGGGACCAGACAGAAGCCGCCACCATTACCCCTGACGCAAATCCCAGAAATGCCTTCTGGACACTGGGTTTTAATGCGTTTTTCAGAAAGAACACGCAGGCTGCTCCTGCCGTGGTCCCGATAAAGGGAATCATGATCCCCGCAAATATACTGCTCATCTCAATCCACCTCTGTCATTTCCTGAGCCCCGGTCCTCCCTTCTACAGGAATCCTTTGAGCTTCAGATAGTCTTTTATCAGTTGAATCATCTGGTCGTAATCAATCCGGCTGGCATTGATGGGAAGGTCATAATTTTCCATATCCATCCACTCCCTGCCGGTAAAATAGCGGTGATACTCCGTTCTCTCTTTGTCAATCCGTCTCATTCTGCGGAGCGCTTCCGCCTCATCCACCTTATCCACATCCATAACCCTGCGGATTCTGGTGACCGTATCTGCATACACAAAGATGCGCACCAGATTATCCATCTGGTCCTGGAGCACATAATTGCCGCAGCGGCCTACGATAATACATGTCTCAGAGGCTGCCAGCCTGCGGATGACCGATGACTGGAACCGGAACAGGTTCTCCGGCGAGGTAATGTTGGGGCCGTCCTTATCCGGTTCCGTCAGCTCCGGCTTCATGCTGGTCACAATACGGTATAGCATGTTATTTCCAGCCCTTTCATCAGCCAGCCTGAAGTACTGTTCCCCTATGGCGCTGGTCTCAGATGTCATCTTAAGTATCTCTTCATCATAAAAATGAATGCCAAGCTCCTCAGCCAGGCGTTTGCCTGTCAGGCGGCCGCCGCTTCCGTACTGGCGTTCAATGGTAATTACAAAATGTTTGTCATTCATATTGAGTATCCCCCTTATTCCTAATCCACAGCCCTGCCCGTGACAGGGCCGTGGTCTCTTTCATGTCTATACAATGTCTATATGGCACATTCCCATAGCGCTGAGGGCATTGTGATGGCTCTGGGGAGTCACGCCCGCGCAGCAGGACCCGTCCACCTGTATGGATGTGTCAGGAACTGCTGCCTTAATCAGCATGGCGTTGGATATGACACAGATATCCGTGCACAGGCCGGCCAGCTCCACAAAGTCATACTGTCCCCTGGCTGCGTAGTCAGCCAGCTCCCTGCTTCCAAAGGTATGCTTCTCAAAACGGGTTCCCGGAACTCCCCTGAGCTCCGGTACCAGTTCCCACCCCGGCGTTCCCTTGACACAGTGGACCACCGGAAGTTTCTTCCCTTCCATCGTATCCATATAATCAGCAAAATGGGTGTCCAGGGTAAACACCACCTCATCCCCGGCATCCTGGTACGCCTTAACCTTATCCAGCACATTAGGGACAATGGCCCGGGCCTCAGGGCTGCCCAAAGCTCCATCCACAAAATCCTTCTGCATATCCACCACTACAAGTAACCGGCTCATGGAACTTTCCTCCTTGTTGTGAACATTTTTTATTTGTGAACACGTTTATTCCGGTTCCAAAGTGTTCCTTTCCATACCTACAGTCTACCACATTTCATCAATCAATAAAAGTTCTTTTATACTTTTGTGTGACATTGCGTGACTTTATATGAATTTTTAAAACACTCTTGACAAATCCACTTTATTGTATTAAGATACGGATTAATAAATTAAACCGTAGAGAAAGAGGAGTAAGCTATCAAAGCTTTAACACAGAGAGCCGCAGGCGGTGGGATTGCGGTATGGGGCTGGCAGCTGAATGGACTTTTGAGGGCGGTCTTGAAGGATTGTTTTATCTGTAGGGACCGACGGATTCCGCAACCGTTATACATGTGGCGCATATGTTGGTATGTGTAAAGTGGACTTTTTAGTCAATTTGAGTGGCACCGCGGATTTCATTCGTCTCAATCGTAGCATAAGCTATGGTTGGGACTTTTTTTATTCCGGCTTTGTCCAAAGGGCAGCCCTGTCATGAAGTCCCTTATCCAACGGCATTTTTTATCATCCAAATATAGTTCAAAAACAGGAGGAAACAAAATTATGAAAAAAACAATCGCAATGCTTTTAACTGCAGCTTTAAGCGCATCCCTCTTATCAGGCTGCGTATCCACTTCCCAGGGCACTTCAGCGGCCCAGTCCGCTGAAACCTCCGCCGAAAACGGGTCTGAAAACGGGTCTGTCCAGAACGCTGAGAGCTCAGCCTCCGGCGTGTCGGCCGCTGATACATCATCCGCTGACAAGACCGGTGAGTCCAAGGCAGAATCATCCAGCGATTCCTACACCATCGGCGTGGGACAGTTTGCGGAACACGGCTCCCTGGACAACTGCCGCGAAGGCTTCATGGCCGGCCTGGCAGAGGAAGGCATCGAGGAAGGCGTGAACCTGACCGTGCTCTATGATAATTCCCAGGCCGACGGCGGCACGGCCAGCCAGATTGCAACCAATTTCGCAGGCAAGGGAGTGGACCTGATGTGCGGCATCGCAACTCCCATGGCACAGGCAGAGTACGGTGTGGCTAAGAAGTCAGACATTCCTGTCATTTTCACTGCTGTAACCGACCCCGTAGCCGCAGAGCTGGCCAATGCGGACGGCACTCCGGTAGGCGAGATTACAGGCACCAGCGATAAACTCCCTGTGGAAGCCCAGCTTAAGATGATCCGCCAGATTCTTCCGGAAGCAAAAAACATCGGCATCATGTACACCACCAGCGAGGTGAATTCTGAATCCGCCATTGCAGAGTACAAGGAGCTGGCTCCCCAGTATGGTTTTGAAATCGTGGACACAGGCATCTCCTCTTCCGCTGATATTGCCCTGGCTGCCGACACCCTTATAAACAAGGTGGACTGCATCACCAACCTGACCGACAACACGGTAGTTGCCTCCCTTCCCGTTATCCTGGATAAGGCTGCCGCCAAGAATATCCCTGTATTCGGCAGCGAAATTGAGCAGGTGAAAATTGGATGCCTGGCTGCCATGGGACTGGACTACATCGAACTGGGCAAGCAGACAGGAAAGATGGCTGCACAGGTACTGCGCGGCGAGAAAAAAGCCAGTGAAATGAATTTCGAAACCATCAAGGAAGCCGCCTTCTACGGCAACACACAGGTGGCCGGGAATCTGGGCATCACACTGCCGGAGGATTTGACTGGAAATGCAGCTGAGCTGTTCACTGCGATTGCCCAGTAAAGCTCTATCATTATTATCTGGAGGAACATCATGACAACGATTATTTTAGGTATCTTTGAAGAAGGCCTGGTGTACGCCATCATGGCCCTGGGCGTATACATCACATACCGGATTCTGGATTTTCCGGATCTGTCTGTGGACGGAACCTTCCCTTTGGGAGCTGCTTTTACCGCTACCGGCATAGCCGGAGGTTTCATCCATCCGGCTGCGGCCCTTCCCCTCTCCTTTCTCTTGGGAGCCATGGCGGGCTGCGTCACCGGACTTATCCATGTCAAGTTAAAGGTACGGGACCTGCTGTCGGGAATCATTGTCATGACCGCCCTCTACTCCATCAACTTAAGGGTTGCAGGAAAGTCCAACCTGCCTATCTTCAGCAAGGACACGATTTTCAGCAACCCATGGCTGGAACGCACCATTCCCCAGGCCTTAAGGCCCTATACAGTAACCATCATCCTTCTGGTTATCGTCCTTATCTGCAAGCTGCTCCTGGACGCTTACCTGAAAACCCGTTCCGGCTATCTTCTCAGGGCCGTGGGTGACAATGATGTGCTGGTGACCTCCCTGGCCAAGGATAAGGGCATGGTGAAAATCATCGGCCTGGCCATTGCCAACGGATTTGCAGCCCTGGCCGGCAGCGTGTACTGTCAGCAGAAGGGATTCTTTGAGATTTCCACCGGCACAGGAACAATTGTCATCGGTCTGGCCAATGTCATCATAGGCACCCAGCTGTTCAAACGGTTCGGCTTCGTCAAGTCCACCACGGCTGTTATCATCGGCTCCATCATCTACAAGGCCTGTGTATCCCTGGCCCTGCTTCTGGGGGACTTGACGCTTACCTTTGGAAACATTACTGTCTCCTTCCCGGTGACAGCCTCTGACTTAAAGCTGATTACATCCATTTTGTTCCTTATTATCCTGGTGGCAAGCTCCTCCAGGGGAAAGAAGGTGAAAAGCCATGCTTGAACTGAAGCACATCAATAAATACTACAATGCCGGTACAGTCAATGAAATGTGCCTGTTCGAGGACTTCAGCCTGACCATAAAGGACCATCAGTTTGTGTCCGTGGTGGGAAGCAACGGCTCCGGCAAAACCTCCCTCTTAAACATCATCTGCGGCAGCATTCCTCTGGATGAGGGACGAATCATAATCAGCGGAAAGGACATCACCCGGATTCCTGAATACAAGCGCCAGCGCCGCATTGGGCGGGTTTATCAGAATCCGGCCATGGGCACCTGTCCGACCATGACCATACTGGAAAACATGTCCCTGGCAGACAATAAGGGAAAGGCCTTTAACCTCAGGCCGGGAACCAACCGGCAGAGACTGGAGTATTACCGCGAATCCCTCCGCTCCCTGGGGCTGGGACTGGAGGATAAGATGGATGTGAAGGTGGGAGTCCTTTCCGGCGGCCAGCGCCAGGCCATGGCCCTTCTCATGTCCACCATGACTCCCATTGAATTCCTGATTTTAGATGAACACACAGCTGCCCTGGACCCCAAGACTGCCGAGACCATCATGGAGCTGACCGGAAAGATTGTAAAGGAAAAAAATCTGACCACTATCATGGTTACCCACAATCTGCGCTATGCGGTAGAATATGGGGACCGCCTCCTGATGATGCACCAGGGCCGCGCCGTGGTAGACAAAGAGGCCGGGGAAAAGCAGGCGCTCTGCATTGACGACATTCTGGAAAAATTCAATGAAATCAGCATTGAATGCGGCAATTAAATTAAAAAGCAGACTGAAAGAGGACCCCAAACCGCAGGACAGCGGTTTCCGGGTCCTCTTCTGTTTTCTTTTATTCCTGCTCCTTAAAATACTTTTTCCGGTACCGTATGGACCGCTTCAGCGCCTGGACCATATCAGCCATAATCCGAATCTCCACCTCGTCGCAGTCATCCACAGCCTCCATAACCGCATTTTTAAAAATGTGCTTTCCATATCGTATGTTATCACAAAGCAGCACATCCGGAGTAATCTCCAGGGCATTGGCTATGGCAATCAGGGATTTAAGGCTCACCTGGGTACTTCCTGTTTCCACATTGGAAATATGGGGATTGGATAATCCCGTAAGCTCCGCCAGTTTTTCCTGGGTCATTTCTCTTTGTATTCTCTGTATCTTGATTCGTTTTCCTATTGCCTTATAGTCCAGTTCCATATTGTATATACAACTTCCTCTGCTTATTATTTACTTGACTATTGTAATCTTTGTATTAGTATATTATAATAAACTGGTCATTTTATACTTTGTAATGCAATACTAAAAACTCCTTTTATTTACAGCTAATAGGGAGGAAGTACAGCCGTTCGGTAATAGGTATTAAGTAATCAAAAAGAGTGTTGAAATATTGTAATTCACTTTTTCTCTGCCTTTTATGGACGTCTTTCATACAGGGGGGTTATTCATATGGTTGAAACCAAGAAAACATTGCGCCGGGAAGCCGTTACAGGGGGTATCTTTGAATGCAGATATGATAAATCCCTGACCCTGACGCAGGCAGACAACAGTCTGTTCCGGCTGCTGGGCATGAACGCAGGCAGTCTTAAGTCAGGTACTCCCATCTCCTTTCTGGACCGGATATGCGCGGAAGACCGCCCGATTTTCCTGGAAAAAATACAGTACCAGCTGTCCCGCAGCCGTGTATTCATGTCTGAGCTGCACATTGTGACCAGTGAAGGACAGCTGCGGTGGATTCATGTATGCGGGGAGCTCCTTAACGCGGAACAGGAAATTCCCTGCCTCCACTGTATCTTCCATGATGTGACAGATGCCAGGGACAGACAGGAACGGCTTGCCATAGAAAGCCAGATCTACGACATCATATTATCCCAGACCCAGGATATCATATTTGAATTGGACTGTCTTACCCGGGATATCTACTATTCTCCCACCTTTGAGAAGAAATTCGGTTACCAGATTCCAGTCAAGGGATTCCCTGACTCTATGTTTGCCACTGACATCATCCATGAGAAGGACAAGATACTTCTTCGACGCTGTTTTCAGTCCATCCTGGCAGGCCAGAACCAGATGCAGTGCGAATACCGTTTAAAGCACAGGAACGGCCGTTATCTCTGGGTCAGCGTGAATGCCACGGCCATCCGGGATTTAAGGGGCCGGCTCCTCAAAATCGTTGGCATCATCTCGGATATCAATGAGCAGAAGGAGGAGATACTCCGGGCAAAAAAGGACGCCCTGCTGGATCCCCTTACCAGCCTTCTAAACCGCAGGGAATGCATCCGGCGGATCGAAGCCTACACAAGGACCGAGGAAGAGATGGGAGCGCTGATTCTGATTGACATAGATAATTTCAAGTCCATCAATGATACAAACGGCCATCTTTTCGGTGACAAGGTCCTGGTGGACCTGGCCGCGGCCCTCCGTTTGGCCTTCCGCAGAAATGATATCACAGCGCGGATTGGAGGCGATGAATTCATTGCATTCATGCCTCACATACATGTCCGCGGGGATGTGGTGCCCAAGCTTGAAACCATTCTCTATTCCCTGTCCCGGTGCGCAGAGACGGACGGGAAGGCAGATGCTGCACCGGAGTCAGACAGCGCGGTTACCTTCAGCATCGGGGTCAGCTTTTATCCTGATCATGGAAGGGATTTTTCCTCCCTCTATGAAAAGGCTGACGCAGCCATGTACCACGCCAAACGAAGAGGTAAAAACCAATATTACATATATAAGGAAGATGCACCGGAGGCATAAGATTCCTGACCTGCCGGGAATAAAGTTGATGGGCGCACCCTAAAAGGGCTGATATCCGGCTTAGTTCATGCCGGATATCAGCCCTTCTCCTGTCCTGCAAAATCCCTTGTCAGGATTCCGATTATTCTGCAAATAACATAATCTTGGAAGCTGTGTTCTCATCATCTGACCAGACCACACATTTCTTTCCCTGTGTCAGGTCATCCAGAGTCACGATGTTTCTGGTGAGATACGGGAAGATGTTGCAGTCCTCTGCCAGTGTGAACTCGGTTCCGTCCGCAGCTGTCAGCACGGATTTGGATGTGCCTGCATCCGTAACCATGGACTTGACCTCCACATAATCAGGCGCCTTGGCGTCTGCCGGAAGGTTGGTGAAAATCATGACCGCATTGGTCATAGGCGGAAGGCTCATGGTCATGGCCGGCCCTATGTAGGCATAAATGGTATCCCCGTCTTTCACATCCTCCAGAGCTACCGGGAGACCTGTCATGGCGTCCAGGATATAAGTCATATCGTCAGCCACATTCAGGATGATTTCACCGCTGGTGCTCATGCCCGACTGATTGTCAATGGAAAGCCTGCCGTCCTCCATCTTTGTCACAGGCCCGTAAATCCGGACGGACTGTGGAACCTCGGGCTGGCTCTCTTCCATGCTCTCAATGGCTCCGGTCACCGACTCCACTACGGTGGTGTCACTCACGGTGGTCTCTTCTGTATTCTCTTCTGCTGTCACGGAGCTGCCGGACATTGTCTCGGCGTTGGCACCGGCTGAGCACCCTGCTGCTCCCAGGGCAATGGCTGCACAGATTCCTACTGCATATAAATGATATTTTCTCAATATAATCTTCTCCTTTTCATCTGCCTCCCGGGAAGCCGTGGGCCTGCCGGAGGCACTTGTTATGTCTGTATGAGAAGTATATATCATTTACTGTCCATATCCAATAAAGTATTTCTTAAGAATTCTGAATTTAGAATGAACCTTACGACAAATGTTACAAAATGTTTACACAAATACGGTCTGCCTTTACCGGGCCATCTCGCTCTGAGGTCCTGCCTGATTGTGGGCATGGATGATGGTCTCGATTTCTTCCAGGTTGGAAGACGGCAGGTCTCCGGGAATGGTGTTCTTGACAGCAGCCGTGGCATTGCCGAAGGCAACGGCCCTGGCACAGTCACCGTCTGTACTGAGCAGCCCGTAAAGCGCTCCGGATATATAGGCGTCGCCGCTGCCGATCCGGTCCACCACCTCAATATCCCGGTACGGCTCCTCCTCATAGTACTCATCCCTGGCTGCATCGTATATCACAGAGCCAAAGGTATGCCGCTTGGGGCTGTGGACGATTCTCTGGGTGGAGGCCACAATGGAGATAGGGAATTCCTCGGTGAAGCTCTTCATCATCTCCCTGGCAGTGCCTGTCTTTAAAAAGGTGAGCCTGGCAGTGTCCTCGGAACAGAAGAAAATGTCCACATAGGGAAGGATTCTCAGGATACACTCCCTGGCCTGGTCCCCTGTCCACAGATTTCCCCTGAAGTTAACATCAAAGGATACCAGGGTACCTGCTGCTTTGAACCGCTTAATCATCTCTATGGTGGTCTCGCGGATATCCTCGTTCAGGGCCAGGGTGATGCCTGTGGTGTGGAAACATTTGGAAGCCGTGTACACCTCCTCCGGTATCTCGTCAATATCCAGGGAGAAAAAAGAGCTGTGGTTGCGGTCGTAAATCACTTTCGGCTTTCTGGGATAAGCGCCGTTCTCATAATAGTAAATGCCGACCCTGGCTGCGGGGGACTGGTCATACATAAAGAAATCATCGCTGACCCCGAAGGAACGAATCTTGCCTTTCATGAAGCTTCCTATATCATGGGCCGGAAGCTTGGATATAACGCCTGTGTGAAGACCCAGAAGAGCCGCGCCCACTGCCACATTCAGCTCTGCGCCTCCCACCTGCTTGACAAAGGTATCGCCTCTGGACAGACGCTCGTTATCCGGGGGCGACAGCCGAAGAAGCACCTGTCCTAATGTAAGAAGGTCAAAATTCCTGCCGTTTGTTTCTACCATATCATATCTCCTTTTCAAATAAAAACATATAAGAAACCATATAAGAAACGGCTAATACCTCTGAAAGGATTAGCCGTCTCTGATTGTCTGATTGTCAATATCCTGATTTATCTCTGAACACGGCCTGAACCGTCGCCGCCGGCCAGATTCTCAACATCAGCCCTGGTTACCAGGTTGAAGTCGCCTGGAATGGTGTGCTTTAATGCGGATGCAGCTACTGCATACTCCAGGGCCGCCTTCATATCCTTGCCATCCACCAGACCGCAGATCAGGCCTGCTGCAAAGGAATCGCCGCCGCCTACACGGTCAACGATAGGTGTGATGTGGTACTTTCTGGAGTGGTAGAACTCACGTGTCTTTCCATCCATGATGCAGGCAGACCAGCCGTTATCGGAAGCGCTGTGGCTCTCGCGCAGGGAGCTGATGATATACTTGAAGCCGAACTTATCAGCCATCTGGTTGAAGATGTCAACGTATCCTGCCAGTTCCAGCTCGCCGGAGGTAACATCGGTGTTGCCCGGCTTAAAGCCCAGAACCTTCTCTGCATCTTCTTCATTGCCGATGCAGACATCAACGTACTGCATCAGGTTGGTCATGACCTTCTGAGCCTTCTCAGAGGACCACAGTTTCTTACGGAAGTTTAAGTCAACGGACACTGTAACGTTGTGTGCCTTGGCTGCCTTTAACGCTGCCTCGGTGAGCTCGATGGCCGCATCGCTGACAGCTGGTGTGATTCCGGTAAAGTGGAACCAGTCAGCATCTGCAAAAATCTCGTCAAAGTTGAACTGATCCGCAGTTGCAGTGGAGATGGAGCTGTGGGCACGGTCATAGACCACGTTGGAAGCTCTCATGGCAGAGCCTGTCTCCAGGAAGTAGATGCCCAGTCTCTCGCCGCTTCTGGCAATGTGCTTTGTACCTACATTATACTTTCTCAGTGCAGCCACTGCGCACTCGCCAATGGGATTAGCCGGAACTGCAGTAATGAATTCAGCTTCATGGCCGTAGTTTGCAAGGGAAACTGCCACATTTGCCTCGCCGCCGCCGTAATTGATGTCAAACTCGTCTGCCTGGATGAACTTCTCATTGTTTGGGGTAGATAATCTTAACATGATTTCGCCCATGGTAACAATCTTTGCCATTGTATGATTCTCCTTTAATCTCTTCTTATAATCTCTTTTTAATTATATTTGGAATGATGCTTACTGTAAGGTATCATCTATGCCCTTGCCGCTGCAACAGCTGCCACGAACTCCTGAGCCTTAGCTGTAACGGCTGCAAAATCGCCTGTCTTGGCGCCCTTTGTCAGGCTGCTTCCTGTTCCCACTGCGTAAGCGCCGGCCTTGATCCACTTGTCAACATTATCCACGTCTACGCCGCCGGACGGCATGAACTCGCCCTGTGGAAGGGGGCCCTTGAAGGAGCTGATGGCTGCTGGTCCCACGATGTTGCCTGGGAAAATCTTAATGATATCACAGCCGGCTTCCATAGCGGTAATGGCCTCGGATGGAGTCATAACGCCTGGCAGCATGGGCACTCTGTAACGGTTGCACAGACGGATGGTGTCCACGTTCAGGCCCGGGCTTACGATGTAGTTAGCTCCGGCCAGGATGCAGGCCCTTGCGGTCTCAGGATCCAGTACGGTACCGGCGCCAATTACAATCTTGTCATTGCCTTTATACTTCTCAGCCATCAGTTTGATGAAGCCAACCGGATCTCCGTCATCCATGGTCATGGTAAGCTCGATGAAATTGATGCCGCCTGCGATAATGGCGTCAACTACCTTCTCACCCTGCTCATAGTTCTTTGCGCGAACAACAGCAACCAGACAGTCTTCTTTCATTCTTGCTAAAACTTGTTCTTTCTTCATCTTCATTCTCCTTCTCTTTAAATTCGCATATGCGAATCACTTTCATAATTACGATTTGTATACCTAAATTCTAATCGCTGTCACATGATTTGTCAACAGCAAAACAGGTAAAAATATAAGTTTATTTTCCTATGCATGCCCGATGTAACCCAACAGCCGTGACAGCTGGGCTCCCTTATCGCTTACCAGGCGTCCCAGGGCGTCATAATCCTCGGTGGGTTTATACAGGCTGGAGACGCTGATGGCTCCCATCACATTACCATCCTGCCCAAATACGGGAGCTCCTACGCATTCCATGTGCTCTTCCAGCTCCCTGGCGTCAAAGGCATATCCCTTTTCACGCACCGATTTAAGTTCCCTCTCAAATTCTTCCCTGGTGCAGATGGTTCTATCCGTGTGCTTCTTAAAGCTGATGCGTGACAATACGCCGTCCCGGTCCTCATCCTCCGTGTAGGCCATGATTGCCTTGCCGAGGGATGTGCAGTAAATGGGATTTTTTGTTCCCACAGTGGCCGTGGTGATGATGGGATTCTCTGGTTCAAACTTGCAGATATACACAATGGAATCATCTGAGCGTATCCCGAAGAACACGGTTTTCCCCACCTCCCTGGAAAATGCCTTGAGCACCGGGTCAATGGTGCTTATAAAGTCCAGATTATTTGTATAGTTAATTCCAATCCGGTAGGCTGTCAGGCCGATGGTATATCTCTGCTTCTGTTCCCTTGCCACATGAATCATACCGGTCTGCACCAGTGTGGTCACGATATCGTAAGCGCTGGTCTTAGGCATGTCCAGCCTTGCACATATCTCATCCAGGGTAATGCCGTCCGGTTTTTTTGACACCAGCTTTAATATTTCTACGGTGCGCAGCGTGGTTCTGTTTAGTTTCATGGACACCTCCCGCTCAATTATTCGTATATACATCTTTTATCCGTATATACGATATCTGTTATTCAGTATACCTCAGTCCGCCAGGAGATGCAAGAAGAAATTACAATTAATACTGCCATAAATAATACTGCCATAAAAACCGTTTTTTCTACAGGGTCACTCCCTGTTTAAAGATAGCCATATCATGGAATCCTGCTTCCTCTGACTTGACCTTCCTGCCGGATGCAACAGCCAGGACGTAATTCAGCAGCTCCTTTGCCAGTTCTTCCTTTGTCATGTCCTCCACCATACGGCCTGCGTTAAAGTCTATCCAGTTGTCCTTATGGCCTGCCAGCCTGGAGTTGCTGGATATCTTGACCGTTGGGACCGGGGAGGCAAACGGGGTTCCTCTTCCCGTGGTAAAGAGCACCATATGGGCGCCGGATACAGCCAGGGCCGTGGAAGCCACCAGGTCATTGCCGGGAGCGCTTAACAGGTTCAGGCCCTTCACCTTCACCGGCTCGCCGTATTCCAGCACGCCCCTTACAAGAGCGCTTCCCGATTTCTGGGTACACCCTAAGGACTTGTCCTCCAGGGTGGAAATGCCGCCTTTTTTATTGCCTGGGGACGGGTTCTCGTAGATGGTCTGGTTGTGGCTGGTAAAATAGTTCTTGAAATGATTGATCAGGTCCACGGTCTTGTCAAACAGCTCCGGAGAGGCACAGCGGTTCATGAGAAGTGTCTCTGCCCCGAACATTTCAGGCACTTCCGTAAGGATGGTGGTTCCGCCCTTGCTCACCAGCAGATCGGAAAACGCGCCCACCACCGGATTGGCCGTGATGCCGGACAGTCCGTCGGATCCGCCGCACTTCATGCCGATGACCAGCTCGGCGGCATCTATCTTCTCCCTGGAAAATGCGCCTGCGTAAGCTGCCAGCTCCTTAAGAAGCCCCATGGCAGTTTCCATCTCATCCTCCACATCCTGGCACTGAAGGAACTTCACGCGATCCTCGTCGTACGCTCCGATATAGTCCATGAGCACGGGAATGTTGCTGTTCTCACACCCCAGTCCCAGCACCAGAACACCTCCCGCATTGGGGTGGCGGATCATATCTGCCAGCACCTTTCTGGTATTCTCCTGGTCATCACCCATCTGGGAACATCCGTAAGGGTGGGGAAATGCAATCACGTCCTCCACATTTCCAACAGCCAGTGACTTTGCCTGGTTCTCAAGGGCCTTGGCAATGGAGTTGACACAGCCTACCGTGGGGATAATCCATATCTCGTTGCGGATTCCCGCCTTGCCGTCCGGCCTGCGGTATCCCTCAAAATACACATGCTCTGTAGGGGCCACATCGTTTTCCTGGGGAACATAGTCATAGGTAAGCACATCGCCAAGGGCAGTCCTCACATTGTGCACATGAACCCACGCCCCCGCCTCTATGTCCTCCTTTGCATATCCAATCCTGAAGCCGTACTTCACCACTTCCTCTGCGGCTTTTATGAACCTTAAGGCAAACTTGTGTCCCTGGGGTATGTCCTCTAAAAGGCTGACCTTTACGCCTGCCACATCCAGGGTCTCACCCTTTGCAAGGGGACGCAGCGCAACCGCCACATTGTCATTTTCATGAATTTTTACAATATCCTGCATGGCCATTCATTCTCCTATCATCTTGTTTTCTTTGATTTTGTGTGCCTGTTCCTTGTTTGCTGTTTCATGACTTATTTTTGTAAGTGCTTACAATTATTCTACTCATTATCAGGTCAGAAGTCAATAAAAAAATAGAAAAGTATTGCATTACTTACTGGGAATATGTATAATATACTTAGCTTGTAAGCGCTTACAGAATGTGAGGTTAGTTTATGAATATATATGATGTTTCTGAACATGCGGGGGTGTCCATCGCCACCGTATCCAGGGTACTTAACGGAAATCCCAATGTCAGTGAAAAGACCAGAGAAAAGGTCTTGAAAGTTATGGACGAGTTGGGTTATACTCCTAATGTGTTCGCCAGAGGCCTGGGGTTAAATACCATGAAAACCATCGGAATCATGTGTTCCGATTCGTCCGATCCGTATCTGGCAGGCGCCATCTACTATCTGGAGCGTGGACTGCGCGCCCACGGCTATGACGCCATTCTCTGCTGCACCGGCTATGACCTGGACGCCAAACAGAAGTATTTTGATTTGCTTCGTTCCAAACGGGTGGATGCCATCATACTGGCCGGTTCCAAGTTCGTGGAGATGCGTGCCAAGGATAATGCCTATATCATCGAGGCTGCTTCCGACCTTCCCATCATGCTGGTCAACGGCTTCCTGGAAGGCGAGAATATATACAGCACTGTCTGCGACGATCACGCGGCGGTGTACGGCGCCGCCAGCCAGCTGCTCTCCTCCGGACGCAGGCGCATCCTGTATGTATACACCAGCTATTCCTACAGCGGGGTCAATAAGCTGGAAGGATACAAAGACGCCCTCAAGGCAAAGGGCATCACGCCATCCGACGAACTCATCCGCCAGTGTCCCAAGGACATAGAGGCTGCCAGGGAGCTGCTGCTGTCCCTTCACAGGGAAGGATTGGAATTTGACGCTGTCATCACCTCCGACGACTCACTGGCCGTGGGAGCTGTGAAGTATGCCCATATAGCGGATATCTCCATTCCCCGCGATCTGAGCATCATCGGCTATAACAATTCCCTGCTGGCCCGGTGTACGGACCCGGAGATTACATCCATTGACAGTAAGGTGGAAGCGCTCTGCACCACCACGATCAACACTCTAATGGGGGTTTTCAGCGGCGTGAATGTGCCCAGCAGGACCACAATCGCTTCTGATTTAATAAAAAGGAAAACCACAAATTTTTAATTCTTAAGGAGGAATATCACACATGAAACAATTTATGGACAAGGATTTCTTATTATCAACTGATATGGCCAAGACGCTGTATCATGATTTTGCAGAGAATATGCCGATACTTGACTATCACTGCCACATCAATCCTCAGGAAATCTATGAGGACCGCAAGTTTGACACCATCACACAGGTATGGCTGGGCGGCGACCATTACAAGTGGCGCCAGATGCGTTCCAACGGCGTGGACGAGAAGTATGTGACCGGCGACAGCACGGACAGGGAGAAGTTCCAGGCCTGGGCAGAGACCATGCCAAAGCTCATCGGCAACCCGCTGTACCACTGGAGCCACCTGGAGCTGAGAAAGTACTTCGGATACCAGGGCTATTTAAACGGCGATACCGCCGAGGAGGTATGGAACCTGTGTAATATGAGGCTCCAGGAGGACTCCATGACGGTCCGCAACCTGATTAAACAGTCAGGCGTGACACTGATCTGCACCACCGACGACCCGGTAGACTCCCTGGAATGGCATAAGAAGATTGCAGAGGACGACACCTTTGATGTACAGGTACTTCCGGCATGGAGACCGGACAAGGCCATGAACGTTGAAAAGCCAACCTTCGGCGCTTATATGGCTCAGCTTTCCCAGGTCAGCGGTGTACAGATTACGGATTTTGCATCCTTAAAGGAAGCGCTCAAAAAGCGTATGGCATTCTTCGCATCCATGGGATGCTGTGTATCCGACCATGCTCTGGAGTATGTAATGTATGCGCCTGCTGCTGACTCCGAGGTAGATGCCATCCTTGCCAAGGGCTTAAAAGGCGAGGCGGTATCCAAGGAAGAGGAGCTGAAGTTCAAGACAGCCTTCATGCTGTTTGTGGCCCGGGAGTATAATGCCATGGGATGGATTATGCAGATTCACTACGGCTGCAAGAGGGACAACAACGGCTATATGTTCGAGAAGCTGGGGGCTGATACCGGATTTGACTGCATCAATAACTATGCTCCAAGCGCGCAGATGGCTGACTTTTTAAATGCCCTGAGCACCAATAACGAGATTCCAAAGACCATCCTGTACTCCCTGAATCCAAATGATAATGCTTCCATCGGAACCATCATCGGCTGTTTCCAGGAGAAGTTCCCCGGTAAGATCCAGCAGGGCTCCGCATGGTGGTTCAACGACCACAAGACCGGCATGACCGAGCAGATGACATCCCTGGCCAACTTAGGATGCCTGGGCAACTTCATCGGCATGCTGACAGACTCCAGAAGCTTTCTGTCCTACACCAGACATGAGTACTTCCGCCGCATCCTCTGCAATCTGATTGGCGGCTGGGTAGAGAACGGCGAGTATCCGGCCGATATGAAGGCACTGGAGGAAATCGTAAAGGGTATCTGCTACAATAACTCTGTGAAATACTTTGGATTTAAGCTGGATGAAGTAAAGTAAACTGAAACAGCACAAGGGGACTGCCTGATTGGGCAATCCCCTTTTTTGCTCTATACCTCTATTGTCCTCACGTTCACACCGGGGAGGCGGGTTTTCCCCTTCTCGCAAACTGCAGGAAGGCGGTTGCCAGCCCGCTTATGCACAGCATTGCGTAAAAGCTGATTCCCCTGCTTAAAAGCATCACGGAAAAGCTCTGGCCTGCCCCTAAAAGGGTGCGGTACAGCACGAGAAAGCTTCCCTCTGAGGCTCCCACGGAACCGGGAAGGGGTACTGCGGTGACTGCCAGACTCAAAATGGCCTGAAGGGCCAGGAAATCTTTTGCCGATGCGGATATGCCCAGGGCACGGCAGGCCCAGTAAGGAACCAGATAGAGAGCAGTCAGCTGAACAGCACTATGGATGAAGATTCTCACCGCCGCCAGGGGATACTGCCTCAGATAGGCTCCTCCCCTGCTGTACTCATCAATCAGTCCCTCCACCTTCCGGATGGCGCGTTTCCTGTTTTTTATGATTCCGGCCCTGCTCAGTCCGCCTGCAATGCACAGCATTATTTTCTCCGCCAAAAGGCCATGGAAGATGATTAGCAGGATAAGGCCGGAACAGAATCCATTTACCAGTACTCCGAAAACCAGGAGCAGCCGTATGATTCTGCCCTGCCCCATGACAAAGGACAGATTGGCGCCCACCATAACGCACCCGTAAACCAGCACCGTCATCTGATACACCGCGGCTGTGGCCAGAAGGGAAAATGAACTGTGGGCTGCCCCAAAGCCGTCCCTGACCATATAATAAAGCTGCATGGGCTGCCCTCCCGTGGCGGAAGGAGTGATGGCGCTGAAATAAAAATCCGTGAACGCATAGGAAAGAGAGCGCCAGTACGGTACCTTTTTGCCAAAGGTCCCCATCAAAAGCCTGATATTGGCCGCCTCGCAGTTAACGAACAGAAACATGCAGGCAAACCCTGTGGCTACAAACCTGATATCCGCCCTCATAAAGGTACTGCCCAGGTTCTGGACGGAATGGCTGCCCAAAAGCATATGGAATGTGAACCAGGCCAGCAAAGCCACCAGGCAGAGCCTAATGGACATCTCCTTCCAGTTCATCTTTTTCTGTTTCATCCCTTTCGCCCCCTTTCCCTGCCTTTTTTCTGTTTAAGCTGTGTCTATTATACCGTCCATTTCTTAAAAACTTATGATTATTTTCTGAATGTTTTTGTATTTTTTATCACGTTCTGATGATCAGAGATCAAAAAAAGCCGCCGCGCAATCAGGATTCGTCTCCTTTTGCGCAGCGGTCCTGCCGCTGTGGTCCAGACTGCCCATCCTCTATTTGAGGCGCACCACATGCTGGCAGTATATGTACATATTCTTGATTTTTTTGGCCTGCTGTCCGTCGTCTCCCAGCACGATGGGCTGTGTTCCCGTAGGGGTTATGTAGAGCTTAAAGGCGATGGCATCCTGCCCAATCTTCATGGACCTTACCGGCGCGTACTGAAAATTGCCCTGTTGGATTCCCAGATATTCATACATGCTGTGCTCCAAATCAGGATTGGCGTACACCCGCACCACATCTGCTTCTCCTTTCATGTCGATGATTGCCCTGGCTTCCTCAAATTTGATGTTCGTAAAACGGTAATCCCCATTACCGATGATATAGGCCAGCGTACCATTATCCAGTAACAGCAAAGGATCCATCTGTGCCATGTAAATACCCCCTTTTCAAAAATCATTCTTAATATGTTTCACCTTAATCATAAAGCCTGCTGAGAGGAATGTCAATATAATCAGAAAATTATCAATATTGTTTGTCAATTAACTATCAATTTAAGTGTTTTTCCGAATACTATTTCTCCCGGAAACTGCCTCCGCCGCTTTCCGGTACAGTCCGGCCCATGGGCACCCGAAACGCAAAAAAGATTACAGGATTCATCCCATAATCTTCTCTTTCCTTATATCATATCAAAAAATGTATGTGAGCAGGACGATAAGCCGGGTTATGTCGTTGAATGGCCATCTATCTAGGACTGCCGTCGCCGGCAGCCTCAAGCAACCTACCCGGAAGCTGACGGGCAGCCATATGCTTCCTGTTCGGTCTTGCTTCGAGTGGGGTTTACATGTGCCCCGCCTGTTACCAGACGGGCGGTAGTCTCTTACACTGCCCTTCCACCCTTACCTTTAAGGCCGCAGCCAAAAAGGCGGTACATTTCTGTTGCACTGTCCCTGGAGTCGCCTCCGCCAGACGTTATCTGGCACCCTGCCCTGTGAAGCCCGGACTTTCCTCTCCCGCGGCCTTGCGGTATCGCGGCAGCGGCCACCTGTCCTACTCACAACGTGTATTAGTCTATCACAGAATCATGGGTTTGTCCAGAGAAACCATGTTGCTTTTCCCTACACCTTTCCCTGCAAACCATGTTGCTTTTCCCTGTATTCCGACGGCGGACAGCCTGTGTATTTCTTAAAGGCAGTGCTGAAATAAGGAATGTTGCTGTAACCGGTCATCATGGCAATCTCGTAAATCTTACGGTTGGGATCGCGCATCAGATCCTTCGCCTTTTCCATGCGCAGCTTCAGAAGATAATCGGTAAAGGTCACCCCGGTCTCACTCTTAAAGGATGTGCTGAACCTGGCACTGCTGAGTCCCGCGGCAACAGCCGTGTCCTCCATGGACAGGTCAGGGCTGCTGTAATTTTCCTCCATATAGGCAAGTGCCTTCACCACCGGCCTGGAATAAACGCCGGATTTCTGGCTGCCCACATACTCGCAGATACGCTTCAGGTTTTCCCCCAGCACGCCGATGGCCTTTCCAATGGTCTCGCATCCAATCAGCTTCTTATATTCTTCCACCGGATTCTCAAACACCAGATCCGCACATATTCCCGCATCTCCCAGCTCCTTAAGGACCGTGCTGTAAAGGCTGCCGACCATGAACTGCATATAGATATAAGAATCCATCCCTGCCTGCTTAAGCAGCTTCTCCAGCTCTCCCATACGCTTTTTGAGAAGCTGGACATTGCCGCTTTTCACCGGGGTGATAAGGTCGATATCCAGAATGGGAGACGGATCGCTCTCCTTTTCATCCCCCTTGATATCCTGGAAACGCAGATTCTGGTTGTCGCCTCTGATGTATTTTAATTTAAGGGCCTCATGTGCCTCCTGATAACACTGGTCCAGCAGCCGGATGCCCCACTGCACATTGCTCTGCGCGCAGGTCAGGCTCATCCCCTGTTCTGAGAACAACTGCCTGGTATGGCTTAAAAAAAGGCTTGCGCGCATTTCCACTGTCATCCTGGTGGGCGCAATGACTGCAATCTCACAGAGGTTCTCCCTCTGCACCAGCACATAGGCCCCCTGTTCCCTCATATGGCCGGCGGCATCCGCCATGAGCCAGCCGCTGTCCGCGGATTCAAAGATAAGGACCATACAGTAGTCATGCTCCATCTCCGTTATCAGGCCGCTGTCGTTTACCTCATACATGAGAAGCTTGCGCAGCAAATCCTCCCTGTCCTCAAAGGAGTCCTTTCTGGCCTCGTCGAACCGCCTGACGCAGTCTGAAGCCAGATAGGTCAGCTCATCCATGTTAATGGGTTTGGTGAGATAATCCTGAACCCCCAGCTTAAGGGCCCTTCTGGCATATTCAAAATCATCATAACCGCTGAACACAATGGCCATAAGCCCCGGATTCAGCTTCTTTCCCTCCTCTATGAGCTGCAGTCCATCCACATGGGGCATACGGATGTCTGTCATGAGAAGCTCCGGCCGCTGTTCCTTTAAGAGCGTCAGGCCTTCCTTTCCGTTTCCGGCTGTTCCCACCAGCTCTATGCCCAGGGATACCCAGTCAATGACGCTGCACAGCCCCTTTAAAATTATCTCATCGTCATCACAGATAATCGCTCTCATCGGATGCCTCCCCCTTTTTTCCTATCCGCAGGGTCACCACGGTCCCCTCACCCATGGCGGACTCTATGGTCACCCCATACTTGCTGCCATATACAATTTTTATCTTGTCGTTTACATTGCGCACCCCGTAACCGGTGCCCTGCTGGTCCGAGGATATGGTATCCAGCTCCCTGTTTAAGCGCCTGCATGTGTCCTCATCCATCCCCATGCCTGTATCCTGCACCTGCAGAATGACATCGCCTTCCTGGGGAAAGATATGGATATAAATATATCCCTTCTCCTCCATGGGCTTAATTCCGTGATAGATGGCATTCTCCACCACCGGCTGTAATATGAGTTTGGGCGTCCTGCATGATAAAATGGACGGATCCACATGGATGTCATAGTCAAATTTCTCCTGGTAACGCCGGTGCTGGATGCTCAGATAGCTTTTGATGTGCTTTACCTCTTCCTCTATGGTGATGATATCCCGTCCCTTGCTGAGACTTATCTTGAAAAAGTCTGTCAGGGCTGTCAGCATCTCTATGCTCTCCTCCACCTGACGCATTCTCAGCGACCAGATGATGGAGTCCAGGGTATTGTACAGGAAATGGGGATTAATCTGGGCCTGCAGGGCTTTTAATTCCTCCCTCCGCAACTTCTCCTGTTCCCGGTATATGGTGTCAATCAGGTTTCTCATCTCTCCTGTCATATGGTTGAAGGAATCATACAGCACCCCTATTTCGTCCCCGCGCTCTGTTTCAACCGATGTTTCCAGATTGCCGGCGCAGACCTGCTCCATTGCCTTTACCAGAGTAAATAAGGGCCTGGTAACGGAGTCAGCCACTATTTCGGACAGTATCATGGATATGACCACGGCCAGCGCCAGGAGCATAATCATGAGCACCTTGATATACTCCACGGACCGGGTAATGGATGCCTTGGGTATAACGCCCACGATTTTCCAGTCCGTCTGATTCAGGGTCTGGTAGACCACCAGCTGTCCTTTGTCCTTCAGCACATGGGATACGCCGTATTCCGGTATTTCACTTAAATTTTCCTCCACCATGCGGCGCGCCTTCTCAACCCCATCCCTGTCCTTCCACGGTCCTTCTCCCGCTGTCAGATTCATGATCCGGTTCCGTTCATCCATCAGGAACACGTCCCCTGCGCCGCTGACCGCCCTGGCCGCAATGTCAGACAGCTTATCGGAATCAATATCCGCCAGGACCACCCCCTTGGTCCGGCCCGTGGCCTTATCAATAAAAGGAATTCCCATGGATACATAAGAGGTATAGGGGGTGCTGACCACATAGGAATTCTCATGGGGCGGAAACCATTGGGCCTGTCCCGTGGCGTGGATGATTCGGTACCAGTCCGTGTCCCTGGGATCCGACACCAGAAAGGATGAGGAATTGCTCTTATAGCGCCCCCCATTATCCCCCAGCACATATACGCCAAAGATGTCCCGGTTATAGGAGGGAAGCACCATCATCTCCATGCTTCCCTCCAAATCATGGGAATACATCTCCTTTATGGAGCTAAACTGACGTCTTATGAGCTTCTGCATGCTGATATTGTCATTCATGGCGGAACATACCTGAAAGGTCTGGAGAAACAGTTCATTGATATCCTGGCATGCATTGCCCACCATCTGGACGGTGGTGGCCTCCGCTTCCTCAAGGATTCTGGATGCGGTCATATAATAGTGGAGGGCGCCGGTCAGCACCACAATGCCGGTTGATGCGGCAGCAAAGGAAAGAATCATCTTTTCCTTTAGCATAAGGCGCGCACCCAGGTTCCGGCATGCCTTAAAGCATGTCCGCTTATTCAGATACGCCTTCATGGTTTTCTTAATATGCATCTTCAAACAACTCCTCCGCGTTATCCATGGTATATTCCCGGTGTTTCACCATGGTCTGCCGGTCCGGGTTTTCCCCCCTCTGGTGCCTGTTTATGATATCAAATACCGCATCCCCGTATTCCGGACTGCTCTTTACCGTGGCCAGATACTCCCGGGCAATGATGGCCTTAAACACATCCTGTATGCCGCCTATGGACACAATAACCACATCCTCACCCGGTTCCATACCCGCCAGCTTAAGGGCCTGGAGGACCCCCAGCCCATCCTCGTCGCTTTGGGCAAATACCGCGTTAAAATCAATATCCTGGTCCGCAATCACGGACTCTGTCACCTTCTGGGCCGTGAGCCGGTTTCCGCTGCTCTCCACACGCTTGGAAACATATAGGTTGGAGTGCTCCCTTACGCCGTGCATGAATCCCATGTACCGCTCCCAATCCATGGCCGAGGACTTTTCCCCCTGTATCACCATGGTATGGCAGGGCTCAATGCCGAAATGACGGGCAAGGATGTCCGCACACAGCTCTCCCTCCGCATAATAGTCCGAGGCAACATAGCCCAGTATGTAATCCTCCCGGTCATACTCCGGCTCCATCTCCACATCCTGTTCTGCCAGTATCACCGGCACTCCCCTCTGCCTGGCCTCCAGAAGTACCTGGTCATAGCCGTTTCTGGCGCTGGGAATCAGGATAAGATAATCAATATCCGCATCCAGAAGACCATATATATCCTCAATCTGCCACTCCAGGCTCTCCTCCTCTGGCGCATGGTAAATCAGCTGCGCCCCTCTTCTTCTGGCCGCCTCCTTAAAGCTCTTAATCTGAGCTGTTTTCCAGGGCGTCAGAGGTTCCGCCTGGGATAACCCCACTCTCAGTCCCTCATGCTCTGTCTCCTGTGCGGCCGGAAGGGACCATCTGTCCTTTACCAGCCATAAAAGGCATGCAAGCATCACTGCAAGGCATACCGCAATGATTTTCTTTCTCATATGTCAATGCCCCTGTCTCAATTGAATCCTATTTTGAATCCTATTATACCAGAAAAGCACGCAAATAGACAGACAAGATAAAAGGAGGGCTGCCGGAGAATAACCCCTCCGGCAGCCTTCCTTTTGCATATTCTCTTGCTTTTAATAGAACAGGTTCACCAGTCCGGTGGAGAACAACGGAACATAAGCCATCAGCAGCATACAGATAAACAGCATGACATAGAACGGAATGGATTCCTTGATAAACGCCTTTATCTTACACCTGGTGATGCCGCAGGTGACAAATATCAGGGCACCCATGGGAGGCGTCACGCCGCCGCAGGCCATTGTGAATATATATACCATGGCAAAGTGGATGGGGTCGATGCCGTAAGCCTCAGCCACCGGAGCCAGAAGGGGAACCAGAACAATAAGGGCTGCATTTCCCTCAATGAACATGCCCACCACAATGAGGAACAGGATAATGACAAAGAGGAACAGGTATTTATTGTGGATGGTTCCCAGCACCAGCGCCGTAAACTGCTGTGGAATCTGCTCCCTGGTCAGAATCCAGGCAAAGGCAGAGGCGCCGCCAACAATCAGCATGATGGATGCCGTGGTAGCCACGGTCTCCTTAAGACCCGTGCCGATGTCCTTAAGCTTCAGTTCCTTATATACCACGCCCAGCACCAGGGAATAGACAATGGCCACCGCCCCTGCCTCCGTGGGGGTAAAGATTCCCAAACGGATACCGCCGATGATGATGACAGGAAGGCACAGAGGAAGGAAGGCGCTGGCAATCTCAGGAGCAGCCTGTTTCATGGTCAGACGCTCTGTGCGCATGGGCTTATATCCTCTTTTTTTGGAGATAAAGTGCACCAGTATCATCATGGCAACGCACAGAAGCACGCCCGGTCCGATGCCTGCTATAAACAGCTTTCCGATGGAAATATTGGCAATGGAGCCGTAAAGAATCATGGCAATCCCCGGAGGTATCAGGGGTGTAATCATGGATGACATGGCTGTGACCACAGTGGAGAACTGCTTGGAATAGCCGTGGCGCTCCATCTCAGGCACCAGCATTTTTGCCTCCATGGCAGCGTCAGCCAGATTGCTTCCCGACAGACCGCCCATCAGAGTGGACAACAGCACATTTACCTGGGCCAGGCCGCCGGTCATGCGCCCGGTCATCACATTACAGAATCCCATAACCCGCTTGGTTACGCCTGAATAATTCATAAACACACCTGCACAGATAAAAAACGGAATCGCCAGCAGAGGTATGCTCTCTACGCCTGCCAGGACTCTCTGGCCCAATATCTTTGTAAAGGGACCTCCTGTCAGGTAAAAATATGCCATGGAACCGGAAAGAATGGAGATGAACACCGGAACCTTCAGGAACAGCAGCACCAGAAGAACCACCGTCGATATCAAAATAATACTTGTCTCCATTATTTACACTTCCTCCCCTTTTCCTGTTAAATCCCTGTATGTATTCAGACATACCTGTACCGCCATGGTAAGACATCCTATGGGCAGCGGCGCGTAGATAAGGCTGTAGGGAATCTTAAGAATGTTTGTCACACGGTCGTAGCGCACCATCTGCATGATATACCGGACTCCCTGATATCCCACATAGCAGAGGATGATGACTGCCGCAGCTGCAATCAGCACGCTCAGTATTTTCTGAAGCTTTTCCGGGAACATCTCAACAATCACGTCGATGGCCGCATGGTTCCCGCACACAAATGCATACCTGCCCCCCAGAAATACCACCCATATGATAAGGGCCAGCTGCACTTCCTCCTGCCATACAAAGGGATCTCCCAGGCAATAGCGCATGATGACCCCGAAGAATGTGACTCCCACCAGAAGTACCAGGGCCCCGCAGGCTGCCAGCACATCCGCGTTGCGGAGCAGATTCCCAATCTTGTTATCTGATTTCATAAATATTTACCCCTTTCCCGGTACCTTAATCCTGTCTGCCGATGATGGTCTTCATCTCTTCAATAAGTCCCTCGGACCACATGGCCTTAATCTGCGGGTCCTCGTAAAATGCCTGGCCTGCCGCCTTGAAATCTTCCGGCGTCAGTTCGCTTACCGTCACACCCGCATCCTTTAAAGCTTCCAGCGCTTCCTCATCCGCCTTTTCCAGCTGCTGGCTGTTGAATACGCCGGCCTGATCTCCGCACTCCATCAGAATATTCTGCTGCTCCTCTGTCAGTGTATGGAAGTAATCCGCCCCCATAATCCAGCAGGTCATATCATATGTATGGGCATCCAGCACCAGGTTTTTGGCCACCTCCTGGTATGCGCCGTTTAAGATAACCGGAAGAGGGTTCTCTGCCCCGTCTATGGTTCCCTGCTGCAGGGCCGTGTAGATATCGCTCATAGCCATCGGTGTGGGCGTTGCTCCCAGGGACTCAAACACTTTAATCAGTATGGTCTGGTTGGGAACACGGATTTTTTTGCCCTTTAAGTCGCTGACCCCATTCACCGGCTTTTTAGTGATGGTGTGGCGGATTCCGTATCTCCATGTGGTCAGTATCTTCAGTCCCACATTCTGTTCCAGCTCCTCTGCCTTGCCCTCAAACCAATCGCTGTCCACCACCTTTTCCAGGTCCTCCCATCCCTCAAACAGATACGGGGCAAAGAGAACGCCAAAGTCCTGGATTCCCCTGTCCTGGAAAAAAGGGCCGTTGGCCAGGGTGACCACGCAGTCCCCGTTCACAGCCTGGTCGATGATATTGTCCTTGCTTCCCAGCTGGCTGGAAGGATACAGGTCCACTCTCATGGTGCCTCCGCTTTTCTCCTCCACCAGTCTCTTCCATTCATGGCAGGCCAGGTCAATGGGTTCCCCCGGATTGTTCTCATAGCCAATCATGATGCGGACTTTCTTACCGCTGCCCTCTGCTGTCTGACCGCTGTCCGTCTGGCTGCTGCATCCTGCCAGGGATAAGGCCAATGTGCAGCTTACCAGTAATGCCAGTACCTTCTTCATTACTTCCCCTCCTGAATTCTTATTCCCCGCGGCCGGGCCGCCGGATTTATGTTTCCTCGTCTTTAATGCCCTTATTATATCGTTGGGACAGGTGTTTTGTACATTCACTCTCATTCCTTTTTCTTTTAAAATCTTTCCCTCACAGAATTAAAACTAAAATAAGCGCAAAACAGGCGCAAAAAAAGACCGTCTCCTGTACCGTGATTGTAAGGAAACGGTCTGTCTTATCTCAGTGCCTGTCCGCGGACATCACACGTTCAGGCAGCTCCCGCCGATAAACTCCCTAAGAATGGAATTTTTTGGAATATCCTCGCTGCTGACGCCGATAAAGTAGTCCAGGAATTTAAGGAGCCGTTTGGCCTCCAGCCACTCCTCACTGTCCTTTGGAATGGCAAAGAGCAGGGGCTGGGCGTACTGCTTCAGCACTGCCAGCTCATAAACCAGGGCAGAATTGAACATGGCGTCCGCCTCCTCCTGGAAGGGGAAGATATTCTCCTCCTCACCCCTGCGCACAGAAGGCCACATGCGGATGGTCTCCCGGGCCGAGGAGCCTCTTGTCCTGGCATCCCGCACCATTCTTCTCAGAAGACGTCCGTCCGTGGTGGGAATGCGGTTGTGCTCGTCGATGTTGAGCTGGGTCAGGGCGCTGATGTAAATTTTAAATTTGCTGTCTGCCGGAAGGGTGTAGGAAAGCCTGTCGTTCAGACAGTGGATCCCCTCTATGACCAGGATATCCCCCTCTCCCAGCTGGAGAAAATTCCCCTTGTACTCCCTGACTCCCTTTTTAAAGTTATAATAGGGAAGCTCCACCTGCTTTCCCTCCAAAAGGCCTGTCATGTCACGGTTAAACAGCTCTACATCCAGGCATTCCAGAATCTCATAATTGTAATTGCCGTGTTCATCCCTGGGGCTGTCCACACGGTTTACAAAATAATTGTCCACTGCAATGGGATGGGGCTTTAAACCGATGGCCTCCAGCTGGACCGACAGACGATGGGAAAATGTGGTCTTGCCCGATGAGGACGGACCCGCGATCATGACAAAGCGGGCGTTCTTCCTGGCTGCTATCTGAGCCGCTATCTCAGCAATCTTCTTTTCCTGAAGGGCTTCCTGTATCAAAATCAGGTGGGACATATCCCCCTTTGCAATCCTGTCATTCAGGGCGCCCACTGTCTCCAGATCCATCCGCCTGCCCCACTCCGTGGATTCAGACAAAGTGGCGAACAGCTTATCGCTGGGCGTAAACCGGTGAAGGACGTCCGGCGTTTTCCTGTCAGGCATCACCATCACAAACCCGTAGTGGTAGGGAATCAGGTCAAAATGCTTGATGTAGCCTGTATTCTGCACCATATACCCGTAATAGTAGTCCTCAAAGCCGTCAATGCTGTAAATATTGACCCGGGATACCATGCGGTAACGGAACAGCCTGGCCTTGTCATACATCCCTAGCTTCTCAAAGAGCTCGATGGCATCGTCCGTGGATACGCTGCGCTTCATAATGGGAATCTTCCGCTCCACATACTCCCTCATCTTAGCCTTTACCGCGTCCAGGAATTCCTGGTTCAGGACAAAATTACCACGGGCCTCCACAAAGAATCCCCGTCCGATGGAAAAATCAATCATCAGCTTTTCCACATTGCCGGCTCCCGCCACGCTGTAGAATGCCTTCAGCATCATAAGGGACGCACTCCTCTGATAGGCGGACATTCCCGGCTTATCCTTTGCCGTGACAAAGGACAGCTCGCAGTCCTTTACCTGTTTATGCAGCTCCTGGAGCTTTCCGTTTACCCGTACCAGCAGAATGTCATATTCATACTCCTTCTGGTGCTCACGGGCCACCTCCATCCATGTGGTGCCCTCCGGGTATTCCTTTGTGATACCGTGTATCTTAACCAGTGCCATTCCACTTACCTCCCTCATTTTACTGAAACCGGTTTTCCTGTCACACAATCATGGCTGGCCACTGGGGCGGCGCCTGCTCCAGCTCAACCTGGCCTCCCAGATTCTTCCTGAGAAACTCAGCCATATAGGGGATGAAGATATGCTCCAGGCCATAGTGGCCTCCGTCGATGATGGCCATGCCCCTGGCTGCCGCGTCTATCCCCTGATGGTGGCTGATATCCCCTGTCACAAGGACCTGGGCCCCCCAGGCCAGGGCTCCCTCTATTTCGCTTCCCCCTGCTCCTGGGCATACGGATATACGGGAAACCTTCTGATCCATAAGTTCGTCCCCGTATACAAGGGCAAAGGGAAGGCCGAATACATCCTTTACACGGACCGCCAGCTCCCTTACAGTCATTTCCTCCTTTAAGAATCCGCTTTTGCCGATGCCGTAGGAAACAGCACCCTCCGGGCCGCTCATCTCCCCCAGTGCCTCCAGAGGAACGCAGCCAGCCAGGCCCAGCCGTTCTGCGGCCAAATCAGCCATACAGCCCGGGGCGGCATCAAAGTTGGTGTGCATGGCATAATAGGAAATGTCTGCCTGTATCAGTTTCACCAGCCTTCTGGTAATGAAGTTCTGGTCATTTACCTTCTTAATGGCCTTGAATATCAGGGGATGGTGGGTCAAAAGCATATCCGCCCCCAAAGCCTGTGCAGCCTCCACTACCTTGTCCGTGGCATCCAGGGCAATGTATATCTTTTTTACTTCCTTGTCGCTTCTGCCCGCCAGAAGGCCGGGATTATCCCAGTCACAGGCGCAGTCCTCCGGCGCCAGTTTCCTGCATACGTCCATAATCTCACTGCATTTCATCTTGTGCCTCCTTAATCCAGGACAGTTCCTTCTGCCTGCTTATTCTGGCCTCTGCCCTGGTCTCTGTGTCGGTAATCCCATCTTTCTCCTGAAGGCTAACCAGGATTTTCTCAATTCTGAGCATCTCCCTGCCCAGATATTCCCTCAGGATCACATCCTTTTTATCAATCAGTATCTTTCCGTAAAGATATTGGGCCTGGCTCTCATACTCCATGAAGCCCCTTTTCACGCTCATCACCGTATAATATTTTCCCTCGTCCTTTACCATGGCTTCATCCTCAATGGCAAAACCATGGGCGGCCAGATAACGCCTTACCTTATCCAAGTCCGACTGCGGCGACAGGACGTACTGTTTTACGCTGTCCCACACATGGCGGCCCTCATCCAGGATTTTTATAATCAGCTCACCGCCCATGCCTGCAATGATAACCGTGTCTGCCTCACCCGGTTTAAGCTCCTTTAAACCGTCACTGAGCCTTAAATGAATGGGAACCGCCCAAACATCCTGCCTGCGCGCCCTCTCCCGCTCCTCATATTCCCTTACATGGGCCTGAGCCCTCTCCAGGGGGCCGGATCTTACGTCCATGGCCAGGGCAGAGGCAATACGCCCTGTCTGGGCCAGGTATACGGGTATATAACCGTGGTCCGTACCCACATCGGCAATACGGCTTCCCTGCCTTACAAAACCGGCTACGGTCAAAAGGCGGGCTGACAGTTTTATGGTCCCCGCCTGTTTTCTTTTATCTCTTGTCTCTAACTTGTCACTATTCATCCAGATAATCCTTTAACTTTTTACTTCTGCTGGGATGGCGCAGCTTGCGCAGGGCCTTTGCCTCAATCTGGCGTATCCTCTCCCTTGTCACATTAAACTGCTTTCCCACTTCCTCCAGGGTCCTGGGACGTCCGTCATCCAGGCCGAACCGCAGGCGCAGCACCTTTTGTTCCCGCTCTGTCAGGGTCAGCAGCACTTCCATCAGCTGTTCATGAAGAAGGGTAAAGGCTGCCGCGTCCTGGGGCACCAGCACATTGTCGTCCTGTATGAAGTCTCCCAGGTGGCTGTCCTCCTCCTCCCCGATGGGGGTCTCCAGGGACACCGGCTCCTGGGACATCTTCATGATTTCAGATACCCGCTCCACCGGCAGGTCCAGCCTGGCCGCAATCTCCTCTGTGGTTGGCTCCCTGCCCAACTCCTGCAAAAGCTGGCGGGAGGTGCGCACCAGGCGGTTGATGGTTTCCACCATATGGACCGGAATCCGTATGGTCCTGGCCTGGTCCGCAATAGCCCTGGTAATGGCCTGGCGGATCCACCATGTGGCATAAGTGCTGAACTTATACCCCTTGGTATAATCAAATTTCTCCACTGCCTTGATAAGCCCCAGGTTTCCTTCCTGGATCAGGTCTAAAAACTGCATCCCCCTGCCCACATACCGCTTGGCAATGCTGACCACCAGGCGCAGGTTGGACTCTGCCAGCCGTTTCCTGGCTTCCGGGTCGCCCAGCTCCATCTTCTTGGCCAGCTCCACCTCGTCCTCCATGCCCAGGAGAGGAATCTTTCCAATCTCCTTCAGATACATGCGCACAGGGTCCTCCAGGCTGACGCCTTCGGGAACCGACAGGTCCAGGTGTTCCACATCAATTTCTTCCTCTTCATCCAGTTCCATTTCCTCCTCGATGAAAAGGTCCGGGTCCAGCTCATCCTCTGTTCCCATGCGGATGACATCCACCTTATTCTGGTCCAGGAACTCAAACAGCCTGTCCAACTGGTTGGAGACAGGGGGCTCCTGACCGAAATAGTTCATGACCTCCTGGTATTCCAATACATTTTTCTTTTTCTTGGCTTCCTCCAGAAGTCCTGCCAGTTTCTCCTCAAACACGTCCGTCCCTTCCATAACTTGGTCCATCCTTCCTATGAAATGCTGTCAATCCAGGGAGATGTGCAGCTGCTTTAAGGCTGCCTGCTGCCTGATAATCTCCTGTAACTGGGTTATATCCTTTGCATTGCGGCTGGCCACATCCAGGCTGTTCTTTCTGACCTTCATCACAGTCTCCGAAAATGCCTTCTTTTGTTCTTCATTGTTCAGGGATTCCTTTAAACTGGCGTTAAACAGGGCCGCCACCTCCTTGTACTGGTCCTCATCATTGATAAACCGGCTGAGTATGGCTGCTGGGTTTAAATTACCCTCCCTGTGTCCGTCAAATACCATCTGCGCCACCTGATGATACAAATTCTCCACAAAATCATCTGCTGTTATGATGCCCTCTATCTTCTCAAACAGGGCCGGGGTCTCTATGAGCCAGGTGAGAAGCAGTCTCTGGGAACGGCGGATTCCATCCTCCTTATCCGGCCGCCTGGGTTTACGGCTGCCGGAAAGTCCGCTGCCGCCAGATTCCTCCTCCTGTGTCTCCTGGGGCACCACACGGCCGGAATGGTTCAGGCTTTCACCTGCCTTAAGCCCCATGGACATGCCCATGCGGTTTACCAGGCCTCTCAGCTCCTCGGCCGGAATCATCTGCTCCCTGGCCACTGCCTGGAGGTAATTCTCACGCTCCAGGGCCTCTCCAAACTGGAGAAGCTTCCTGGCCGTCTCCTGGTAGAACCTGGTCTTCTGCTCCGGATCATCCATCTCATATCCCCGCCGCAGTACATCCACTTCAAAGAGAAAGCTGTTTTTGGCTTCCCTGATCCGCTGCCGGAAAGCCTCTGCCCCCATGTTCTTGATGAACTCGTCCGGGTCCTTATAGGGCTTCATGTTCAGTACCTTGATGGACATACCCACTTCCTTTAAAATGGGAATGGCCCTCAGCGCCGCCTTCACCCCGGCCCCGTCGCTGTCATAGGTAAGGATTACCTGATCCGTGTACCGTTTCAGCACATTGGCGTGCTGGCTGGTAAAGGCAGTGCCTAAGGACGCCACTGCGTTGGTAAAACCTGCCTGGTGCAGGGATATGACGTCCAGGTACCCTTCACAAATCAGTAGATATCCTTCCCTGGAAAGCCTGGCATAATTCAGGCCGTAGAGATTGCGGCTCTTGTCAAAAAGTTTTGTTTCCGGGGAATTCAGGTATTTCGGCTCCCCGTCCCCCATAACACGGCCGCCGAAACCAATGACACGGTTGTTCACATCCATGATGGGGAACATGACGCGGTTCCAGAACTTGTCCCTTCCGCCCCGTTCCTCCAGCGTCACCAGGCCTGTATCCTTAAGAAAGCTGTCCTCATACCCCTTTCCCTTCAGGTAGCGGTACAAATCATCACTGGTCTTATTGGAATACCCCAGTCCGAAATGGACGATGGTCTCATCCGCCAGCCCCCTCTTAAGATGGAAATAATCATAGGCTGCCTTGCCCTGGGGCTGCTTCATCTGATAATAGAAATAGTTGGCCGCCAGCTTGTTCACTTCCAGAAGCCTGGCCCTCAGATCCGCCTGCTCCCTGGCCTCGCGGCTGTACTCCATTTTCGGCAGGTTCACGCCGGCCCTGTCAGCCAGGGATGAAAGGGCCTCCTGGAAGGTATAATTTTCATATTCCATCAGAAAGGTGATGACGTTACCCCCTGCCCCGCAGCCAAAGCAATAATACATCTGCTTCCCCGGCGATACGGAAAAGGACGGGGATTTCTCATTGTGGAAGGGGCACAGGCCGAAATAGTTGGCCCCCTTTTTCTGCAGTTTCACATATCCTGAAATCACGTCCACGATGTCATTCTTCATTCTCACTTCTTCTATGACTTCATCGGGATAGTACATGCAATAATCTCCCTTCTGTATCTTTTAATGCCGGCTGTCTATATACAGCCGGATTGTCAGTACACGTTCCACCGCTTTGGAACGAATAATTCCTCAAACTGGTCAATGGCATAGATATCGCTCATGCCGGCAATGTAGTCGCACACCACCCGGGACTTCTTCTCCCCCTTGTTGACCATAAGAAGCACATACTCCACCGGCAGCTTATCCACATGCCCCATATAATACTCATAGAGCTGGGTAATCATGTTCTGGGCCTTTCCCTCCTCCGCCTTGGGTATATCGTTCTTGTATACATTATCAAACATCCATTTGCGCAGGCCCTGCATGGCCTCCTCCATCCCCTCCGACATGGTAATGGCAGGTTTGTCCATGCTGTTTAGTATGATGTCGTGAATCATGTTGTTGAGGCGTTCCCGGACACTGTGGCCCAGCACATCGGTATAACCCCTGGGCAGCTCATGCTCCGTGAACATCCTGGCCCGGATGGCGTCGTCTATATCGTGGTTGATATAGGCTATCTTATCTGACAGACGGACAATGGCGCCCTCCAGGGTGGAAGGATGACCGGAGGTCCTGTGGTTGCGTATGCCGTCCCGCACCTCCCAGGTCAGGTTCAATCCTCTCCCGTCCTTTTCCAGCACTTCCACAATGCGCACGCTCTGCTCATAGTGGGTGAATCCGTCCTCGCATATCTTATTCAGTATGTATTCGCCGGAATGGCCGAAGGGCGTGTGCCCCAGATCATGGCCCAGCGCAATGGCCTCTGTCAGGCTCTCATTGAGCCGCAGGGTCTTGGCTATGGTGCGGGCTATCTGGGATACCTCCAGGGTATGGGTGAGCCTGGTCCTGTAATGGTCCCCCTCAGGCGCCAGAAACACCTGTGTCTTGTGCTTCAGCCGTCTAAATGCCTTGGAGTGAAGGATGCGGTCCCTGTCCCGCTGGTACTCAGGCCGCATATCGCACAGCTGCTCCGGCTTGTCCCGTCCCCTGGTCCTGCTGCTAAGGGACGCATAGGGGCTCATGTACGATTCTTCCAATGCTTCCAGTGACTCCCTGATATTCATCCATCCACTCCCTATCTCTATTATTATATTGTCGGATTCCTGTTTTTACTACAAAAATTTCAAATATTGCGTAAGCAAAAGAGCATCAGGCCGGTAAACAGCTGCCTAATGCTCACATTATATCATAAATTCTAACTATTTCCTAGAGGCAGACTGTCCCTCACACAAAGGGTTCCATACCCCAGCCTCTCATTGGGCCACACATCATACCCCGGCAGGTGCCTGGCCCCTCTGGTAAAATACGCCTTTACCTTCTCGCCGTAAAGAAAGGGATCGTTTCCCTGCAATATTCCCCACTGCATCAGCAGGGCTGCGCTGCCTGTGACAAAGGGGGCTGCAAAGGAGGTTCCCGTCACTGCCTCGTATCCGCCTCCCCGCCTGGCTGTGACAATATCCACCCCGGGAGCTGCCAGATCCGGTTTTACCTGGCCTGTCTGGCGTGTGAAACCGCGGCCGGAAAAATCCGCGTAAGCGCGGTAAGAGTCATCGTAAGCTCCCACGGATATCACATTGGCAGCCGTGGAGGGAATGGTCAGGGTGGTCTCCGGAACCGGCCTTAAAAAGCGGGTGGACGGGTTTAAAATCCCCCTGGACGGCAGCCACATATCGTACCGACCGGTCACAATCCGCTCCGGCGTCAGACGGAAGGTCCAGATACCGCTGTCCAGATAATCCCTCACAGGCAGAAAGTCAAAATATACCTCCTGGGCCCTGCTGAAGGGACTGGGCTTGCCGTAATAAATCAGGATCTGCGTTCCCCCGTATCGCAGGGTCTGGGGACCCAGCCGGCTGTCGATGGGCCCGATAATCTCCCCTGACGGCGTAACCAGGCGGATGGAAAACTGGTCCACATAGGACTTCCACAGCTGTACTCCCATCCCTGTCTCATAAGGCGCAATGGACAGCTGCGCATTTTCCTCCTGTCCCATAACCAGGCTTCCTGCCCTGTGTCCGGCCCCGGTTCCCTCGTTGCCCGTGCCGGCCACGATGACATTCCTCCCAATGCCTGACATGTCATTGATGAAGGTTTCCAGCAGACTGGTCCCGTCATGGGAGCCGTAGGTATTTCCAAAGCTTATGTTCACAGCCAGGGGCCGGTTCATATCCTGTGCCCGCCGGACCACCAGGTCCAGGGCCTTCATCAGCTGGGTGGTACGCGGAAAGCTGTCCGTCAGGGGTGTCCCCAGCTTTACCACCATAAGTTCGCTCTCATAGGCAACACCGCGGTAAACACCGTTTCCCTCCCTGCCGTTGCCGGCTGCAATGGCAGCCACCGCTGTCCCGTGTCCGCTGGGGTCTGTGGAAGGCACCAGGGCCAGGGCCGATGTCCGGCTTCCGGTTTCCAGGGCGGCGTTGATCTCCTCCCTGGTATAAATCCGGTCCCTGTCCTGGTCTGCCAGCAGCCCGATGCGGGTGGTTCCGTCGGGATTTCTGAAATCCGGATGAAAGTAGTCAATGCCTGAGTCAATGACAGCCACCAGCACGCCCTTTCCCGTGAGACCGGATTCCAGGCTGCTTATGACGCCGGCCCCCGCTCCCCCTGTACCCGCGCCTCCGGCCCCTGCCCCGCTGCTGGTCTGAATCGTGCTTAGACAGGAGGCTGCCCTTGCCATGTTGCTGGCAAAGAACAGCCTCTTTGGTTTCTCGATGTATACAATTTGCTCCATGGCGCTGACCTGTTCTATCCGGCTCTCCGGCACCACCAGAACCGCATATCCGGCTGCCAGCTCATCCACCCGGATGCCTTCATCACGAAGGGATTCGAGTGAGCCGTTGTACCTGACTATAAGCTCCCAGGTCTTTTCCCCGGGGTCATACCCCACATTCAGGTTTACTGATTTCAGCCGTTCCTCCTCCGTGGCATCCAGGGCCAGGTTCAGCAGATTTTCCCGTTTCTGATTATCCATATGGGCGCACCTCCTCTACCCATATGTGTATTCCTATCCCCGCACAATAGAATAAATACTGGCAAATCCCGTCAATGTAACTGCCGCCACCAGAATCGGGGTGAGAAAACGGATACAGAATATCCACAGCTTTTTAAGCCTGAAGGTGACGCCGTTTTTCTCCACCTCGTCCACCAGATACCGGGGATTCCATTTCCAGCCGATAAAATAGCACATGGCCAGGCCGCCAAATGGAAGGAGGATGTTGTCTGTCACCATTCCCACAAAGTCAAAGACGCTGTAATTGAGGATAGTCACATTCCCCAGGGTGCCGAAGGACAGGGCGCTGGGAACTCCTGTCAGGAAAATCAGGAGTCCCAGGATGACCGTAGCCTTTTTCCTGGTCCACTTAAGGCTGTCCACTGCAAAGGATACCACCACCTCTAACAGGGCAATGGCGCTGGTCACAGCAGCAAACAGCACCAGAGCAAAAAACAGGATTGCAAAGACCGACCCTCCTTTAATGGAGGCAAACACCTTTGGCAGGGTGCCGAATATAAGCCCCGGTCCCTGTCCCGGCTCCAGCCCAAAGGAAAACACTGCCGGAAAGATGGCGATACCTGCCATCACTGCAATGATGGTATCCAGTCCCGCCACGCTGGCACAGCTTCTGGGTATATTTTCCTTATCTCCCAGATAACTTCCGTAGGTGATGGTAATTCCCATACAGAGGCTCAGCGAATAAAATACCTGTCCCAGTGCTGCGCTGACCGCCTTCATATTAAAGGCTGCGCTGCTGGGAATAAAGATGAATTTAAGACCCAGAACCGCATCCGGCAGGGTCACGCTTCTCACGATAATTACAATCAGCAGCACAAAAAGCAGGGGCATCATGATCCTGCTGACATTCTCGATACCGCTGATACCGTGATAACAGACAGCCGTTGTCATAAAGAGGAACAGGAAATGCCAGAACACCGGCTCCGCCGGCGCGCTGATAAATGCCTCAAAATCCTCCGGTGCGTGGAAGGTGGTTCCATAGCTTACAATATACTTGATGATCCAGCCTCCAATGACACTGTAGTAGGACAGAATCAGAAATGCCGCAGCCACTCCGAATACTCCAGCAATCCTGGCATTGGGGTGGATATCCCCGTATGCCTGCACGGGATCGTGGCGTGTCTTTCTGCCCAGCGACATCTCCAGCATCATAACTGGTACACCCAGAATGCAGATAAAGAATAAATATACCACCAGGAAGGACGCCCCGCCGTTTCGTCCCATGAGGTAAGGAAACTTCCACAGGTTTCCCAGTCCTATGGCAGCCCCTGCGGTTGCCATGATAAATCCAAGTTTACTCGCCCATTGATTCTTAGTCTTCATACCAGTACCTTTCCGTGTCTCTTTTTAATGAATATGAATAACAGTCCGCTGACTCCCATGAGGATGGGATAAAAGCAGTAGGGAATGATTTCAAAGGGAGTCAGGCCTGTCAGGCTGGCTGCCGCCAGAAGCTGGGCCCCGTAGGGAATCAATCCCTGTCCCATGGAGCTGAACATGTCCAAAAGGGACGCGGAGCGCCTGGGTGTCACGCCGAAGTCATCGCTGATCTCCTTTGCGATGGGACCAGCCATGACGATGGCCACCGTGTTATTGGCCGTACACATGTCTACCAGCAGAGCCAGGGCAGCGATTCCAAGCTCTCCTCCCCGTTCCCCGTTAATTCTCTTTTTGATGAAGGAAAGAATGAAGGCAATCCCTCCGTACTCCTTTACCAGGGCAACGATGCAGGCCACAATCACGGATATCACTGTGATATCATACATCCCCGTGATTCCCGCTCCCACATGGGTGAACATTTCCCCCACCCCAAAGGCACCTGTGGCCACTCCGGCTATCAGGCTCAGCACAGTACCGGTCATGAGAACCAGAAATACGTTCACACCTGCCAGGGCACCTGCAAGCACCACCATATAAGGCACCACCCGCAGCAGGCTGTAGTCCAGGCTGCCCTGTATGTGGAATGAAGCGTCCTTTCCCAGAACCAGAAACAAAAGGATTGTGACAATAGCTGCCGGCAATACGATGAGAAAGTTCTCTCTGAACTTATCCTTCATCTCGCAGCCCTGTGTCTTTACCGCAGCTATGGTTGTGTCGGATATCATGGACAGGTTGTCCCCGAACATGGCGCCTCCCACCACGGCGCCTGCGCAGACCGCCATGGAAAACCCGGTTTTCTGGCTGATTCCCACCGCAATGGGTGCCAGGGCCGTGATGGTACCCACCGAGGTTCCCATGGATATGGATATGAAACACCCAATGAGAAACAGTCCTGCCACAGCCACGTTGGAGGGCAGGATGGACAGCCCCAGATTGACCGTGGAATCCACGCCTCCGGCAGCCTTCACAGCGCCTGTAAAGGCGCCTGCTGCCAGAAATATAAGACACATGGTGATGATGTTTTCATCCCCCACGCCTTGTGCGGCCAGCTTAATCTTTTCCGCAAAGCCCAGCTCCCTGTTCTGCACAAAGGCAGCCAGAAGCGCAATCAAAAAGGCCACAATGGCCGGCATACTGTAAAAATCCCCGGTAATGAACCCGGATCCCAAAAAAATCAGCAGAAATATCAGAATAGGAAGAAGGGCCGCTGCCCTTCCCTCACGATTTTCCCCCATGTTTTTGTCCCCCTGTATCAAATGCTGGCGTATCTCCCGTATCATATCCCCCGGTACATACGCAAGCTGCGGCCTGTTGGGCCGCAGCAGCTTTATCCTTGTTCAATTGTTCCATATACTATTTTAAGAAGCCGTTGACAATCTGGGCTTCCGCCTCTTCCTCTGTAAGACCCAGGGTCATGAGCTTCACGATCTGCTCTCCTGCAATCTTGCCTATGGCAGCCTCATGAATCAGGGCCGCGTCAATGTTGTTGGCTATCAGTCCCGGAATGGCAAAAATCTTGGCATCGTCCATGATGATAGCGTCACATTCCGTGTGGCCGCTGCACTTTGCATTGCCCACGATCTTGGAATTGAAGGTCTGCTTCGATGTATCCTTGGCAACGGAGCGTGACACCACATCCGCGCTGGAATCCTCTCCGTTCAGATTCACAATGTAAGTACTCTCCGCATTCTGGCTGCCGTGGGTCAGCAGACGTTCCCTCACTATCAGCTTGGCTCCCGCGGCCAGCTCTGCACAGTTGGTCCTGTTGGTGGAATCCACTCCCTCAATCTGGACCATCTCCATCTCCATGTAGCTGTTTTCCTCCATGTAGACTTCCGTGCCCGGATTCAGGATACGCTTTCCGTTGCCGTCGCCCTCCCCGTAATGCTTCTCCACATATTTTACTTTGGCATTCTTTCCCACAAAGAAACGGTGGATTCCGTCATGCTCCGAATCCTGGTCTCCGCAGTTATGAATACCGCAGCCTGCCACGATGACCACATCCGAGTCCTCACCGATAAAGAAATCGTTATAGACCATCTCCTTTAATCCGCTGGCACTGACCACCACGGGAATGTGTACGCTTTCGTTCCTGGTGCCGGGCTTGATGCGGATGTCAATTCCCGGTTTGTCTGTCTTTGTGGCAATATCTATATTGGCCGTGGTATTGCGGCCGGCTGTCTGGCCGTTGGCCCTTATATTATAGGCCCCTGCCGGAACACCGTGAAGGTCGGCCACTTCCTCTAATATTCTCTCCTGGATGCTGTCTGCCATATCGCTCACTCCTCCCCTCACTGCGCTGTCTCATAAAATTTACTGCAGGCGTCCACTGCGGACGCAGTGCCCATGATCTGGGGCATGATTTCATCCCTGGTGCCCTGGTTCACTACCTTTCCGTCCGCAATCACCACAATCTCATCCGCAATGTTGAGGATCCGCTCCTGATGGGATATGATCAGGATGGAACCGTTGGTGTTCTGCCTCATGCGCTCAAACACCTGAATCAGGTTCTGGAAGCTCCACAGATCAATGCCTGCCTCAGGCTCGTCAAACACGGAAAGCTTGGAAGCCCTGGCAATAACAGTGGCAATCTCGATTCTCTTGAGCTCACCGCCGGACAGGCTGGCGTTGACCTCGCGGTTGATGTAGTCCTTGGCGCAAAGCCCCACCTCTGCCAGGTATTGACAGGCTTCTGATACCGTCAACTTCTTCCTGGCGGCCAGGCGGAGCAAATCAATGACCTGCACGCCCTTAAAGCGGACAGGCTGCTGGAACGCAAAGCTGATTCCCAGGTTGGCCCTGTCTGTAATACTCATATCTGTTATATCCTGCCCGTCAAAGAGGATGCGTCCTCCTGTGGGCCGCTCAATTCCCATGATTAGTTTAGCCGTGGTGGACTTTCCGCCGCCGTTGGGGCCTGTTATGACCACAAACTTACCGTCGTCCACTGTAAAGCTTATATCTTTGATGATACCTATTTCTCCTTTTTCATCATTCACATCAAAGGAGAGATTCTCTAAAGTAAGCATGATGTTCCTTCCTCTCTTCTTTTCTTTCACACACTGTACTGCTTATTTTAAGCCACAACTTACAGTATATACCATTTCCTACTAAATTACTATCAAAACTTTACCTCTTATGGTGGAATTTGTCTGTTGCAAATACATCAGAAACCACCGGATTCCAAAAAAATACCGGGAACGCAAAAACAGGAAGCCATTCAGCTTCCTGTTCCATGAACCAGTGCAGAAGATGGGAGTCGAACCCACAAGGTATTACTACCACACGGACCTGAACCGTGCGCGTCTGCCAATTCCGCCACTTCTGCGTTACGCTGCTCTCGCAAGCAACGTAGGTTATTATAAAGGATGATTTATGATTTGTCAATCACTTTTCGGCAAAATTTTTCAAAAAATACATTCATTGGAAGCGGCCGGGAAAAATAGTAACCCTGGCCCAGCTCACATCCCATCTCCCGGAGCATCTTAAGCTCCTGGGCGGTCTCGATTCCCTCGCACAGAGAAATGAAGCCCATTTTGTTGGTCATCTGGATGAGCTGGCCCAGAAACTCCCGTCCTCTTCCTGTCTTGGTACAGGACTGGACAAAGCCGCAGTCCAGCTTAATCACATCCGTGGGAATGTCGGCCATCATGTTCATAATGGAATACCCTGACCCAAAATCATCTATGGACGTGATGAACCCTTCCTCCTGGAGGGTCTTCATCACATGGAAGGTTCGGGCGGAATCACTGAGAAAGGCAGTCTCTGTCAATTCAAATTCCAGGTATTTGTGGTCCAGGCCGCAGGCCCGGGTAATCTCCAGGATTTGAGGTATGAGCTGCTCTGACGCAATGTCCACGCTTGAAAGATTGACAGATATGGGAAGGGGCTCCCCTCCCTGTTCCATCCACTGGCTCAGCTGGCTACAGACCGTCCCGAACACATAGGTATCCACCTGGGTGATAAAACCATTTTTTTCAAACAGCGGGATGAAATCCCCCGGCGGAACGATTCTTCCGTCCTCATGCTGCCAGCGCACCAGGGCCTCTGCACCGACGATCCCCAAACCATCCAGTCCCACCTTGGGCTGTAGATAGACCTTGAACTCACCGTGTTTCAGCGCGTACTCCATGCGGTTTATGATTTCATTTTCCCGGTAACTGCTGTCAAAGGGGCCGTCATTGAATACCACGGAGGTGGATCGGATAATATAGTCCACTGATTTCCTGGCAATAGTGGCCCTGTCCACCGCGGTCTCTATCTCCCGGCAGTCCTTTTCAATAAAATAGATGCCGGAACGGATCATCAGATTTATATTGGAGTAAATTTCATTCTCCATCCGGCAGAATTCATTGTTCAGGCCCTGGACCATATTCACAAAATCATTGCGGTCCATCCCGCACACCCCGAAGCTTAAGAACTGGTCCGCACTGACACGGGTATAGCAGTTGGTCTCCAGACCGTTCTGGGTCAGCATGTCCCCGAACATGCGCAGGATATTATCTCCCTGGGTATAACCAATGGCCTCGTTAATGAATTTAAATCCCTTGATATCACTGGCCACCAGCACATACTCTTCTTTGCCTTCATCCATCAGCATCTGGCATGATTCCTTAAACCGGTCATACCTCATAAGCCCCGTAAGCGCATCGTGATTCCGGTAATACTCCGCCTCCTGTTTTGCTTCAATCAGCATGGATGTATTCTTGATGCCGGAGGCGACGATACGGGCCATCTCAGAAACAGCCTCACACTCAGCACGGCTCCACTCACGTTCCGTTTCCGTGTTCACCAGAAGTATCATGCCGCTGTACCTGCCCTCTATAAATATACCTGCAGACAGCATGGTATGGGCCCCTGCCCTGTCCAGAATCCGCTTCAGCCCCGCATTGTATGACTCGTACTCCCTGCGCCTCAGGACCGCAATCCCGTTCCCGTCATAGAGATGGTAGAAGATGTAAAACTCCTCCCTCCGGAAGCTGTCCGTAGGATCATACAATAAAGCGGTCCTGTCATCCACCCACTGATAAGCGGATTGTTTCCCATGGCCTCCCTCTCCGTTCATGTAGAGAACAATCCGGTTCAGGCGGAACCGGTTGCCCACAAATCCCATCAGGATATGGATTGCCTCGTCAACGGTGGCGGATTTCTCAAACACCTCCAGGGCCACGGCCGTAGTGGTCTTGTCATCCAGGCTGCTCTGCTCCCGGCGTTTTGCCTCCCTGGCCTGTTTCAGATAATCATAGGAAATGCTGCCATTCTCCTTGTCCTCCACCGCTTCGTAGAAAAGGATTCCTCCCTTTCCGGATTTCTTAACCTGCAAAAGGGCCTGATTTGCCTTTACAATGATATCGGAAAAGTTCCTCTCTCCCTCACCAGCCAGGCGAACGCCCATACTGCAGCTGATCCGCTCTTTTTTGCTGCCCGTATCCGACAGTATTCCGCCTATCTCCTTCTGAATGGTTCTGCCCGCCGCAGACGCGTCTTCCCTGTTGGTATTCTTTAAAAGCACAAGAAACTCATCCCCGCCGAAGCGGGCAATCAAATCACCTTCCCGGCAGGCCTGCTTCAGGCTGTTGGCAACATTCATGAGAACCACATTGCCAAAAAGCTTTCCCTTCTCCTCATTGATTCTTTTAAAATCATCCATGTCCAGGATAAACAGGGCCGTGGTGTAGGGCGCTGGTCCCGTTTCAAGGTATTGCTCCGTCTGCTCCTGGAATGCCCCTGCCGTCAGCAGATTGGTCAGGGCATCGAAGGCTCCCTTGCTGCTGCCTCTTACCTTTCCAGACGTCTCCTCCAGCACGTTCTCCAGTGTTGCAAGCCTTTGCTCCAGTATTCTATGGGCCCTGTCCTTTGTCAGGAAAATTCCTATAACCCTGGCCACATAGGTCAGCACCTCAATCTGTTCCCTGCTCCACTGCCGGTTTTCCCGGCACTCGTCAAAGCCCACAAAGCCCACCATCTGACCGGAGTCATAGATGCCGCACTGCAGCAGGGAACGGACCCCCTGAGGCTCTAATACCTCCCTCTGGTTCCTGGGAAGGTGGTCGATATCCATGCAAAAGAATACGCCGTCCTCCCCAAAATTCTCCCTGTATCCATACGCGCTCCACTCATATGACATATGCTGCAGCTTATCCTTCTGGGGTTCTATGCCTTCATTACACCATTCAAAGGTATTATCCATAGCCAGCCCGTCCAGGCAGTCCTCAAAAATATAAGCCCTGCTCACATTAAACTGGAGTCCGATAATTTTAAGGATGGTGTTGATGGCCTCCCGCAGGTCCGTTGATTCATATAATGCTTTGAACACATAGTGGATTACCTTGTTTGCTACAAAATAACGGCCATTTTCAGAATCTATCATAGTGCCGTCCGTAAATCTTCCCAGAGCATGTTTTCCGCTGTCCGCAGGCCTTAGGGATGGATCGTAAACAACGCAGCGGCCCTTACCCCAGTTTTTTCCTGCATAGAGAGCCATATCCGCTTTCAGGAACAGCTGCTCGTATGTGCTGCCGTCCGCCGGATACACAGCTGCCCCGATGCTGCAGCTCAGCTTGCTTCCGCTCTTTTTCACAGAAGGAAGGCTGGCAATGTCTTCTATGAGCTGCCTCCCGCGTTTCATAATTTCTTCCCTGCCTGAAAGCTGTTTTGAAAATACCAGGAACTCGTCACCGCCAATCCTTCCCACCATATCCTGGCTGTCAAAAACGCCGGCAATGCACCTGGCTGCCTCTGTCAGTACGCTGTCTCCAAAGAGATGGCCTTTGGTGTCGTTAATCTCCTTAAAATTATCCAGATCAATGACCATCAGTGTTCCGTCCGGCGCTTTGTCCCCATCCTGCATATACCGGTTGACAGACTGTACGGCAGCATCCCTGTTAAACAGTCCTGTCAGCGAATCCCGCATGGACTTTTCCCAGTACTCCTGCTTCTGGTTCTGAGCCTCTGTGTCATCTATCATCACGGCATGGACCCAGTTATTTCCCCTTTCGTCCTCCACAACGCGGCCGCGGAAGTCCACCCAACAGATGCCTCCGTTCCTGGATCGGATTCTGAACTGGGCCTTTATAATTTCCTTACCCTGATGCAGCTGCTCCAGCACCTCATCCAGAACCCTGGCATGATCCCTGACATCCAGCATTCCCTTCAGAGTCCCTCCGGTCAATTCTTCCAGTTCTTTTGTGTCCGTGCAGCCAAAAAGACTCAGAAGTTCATGGTTAACTATGTCCAGCCTTCTGTCTTCGCCCGCGCAGCAACGGAAAAAACCTGCCGGCATGGAATCATTCAGCAAGATAATCTGTTCATTCATATATATGATGTCCATCCTTTGTCTCTCTGTCTTCATACACTCCGCGCCCCTGCTTGTGCGCGTTAAAGGTATATGCCTTGATTATACTTCACTTTCCGGGGACTTACAATATAAAGAAACACCATAAAACTTACAACCATAAAACTCAGCAAAAAACAACTGCCGGCAGGTCCAATTCATCCTGCCGGCAGTCATTCGCACATACACGATTCAATTATATCAGCTGTCTTAAGCCCTGAGCTCGATTCCCAGCCCGCCAAGTCCGTTGAGTATCTTGTTCATCACAGATGTGACTTCCTTTTCCTCCAGGGTGTGGTCCTTGGCCCGGAAGGTAATGGAATATGCCACCGACTTGTGGCCTGCCAGTACCTGGGCTCCCTCGTACACATCAAAGAGCTTGTAGCTTTCCAGGACCTTTCCTCCCCTCTGCTCAATCACATCCTCAATCTGTCCCACCAGGATATCCTTTGGCACCACCATACTGATGTCCCTGGTCACAGCCGGGAACCTGGCTATACCGGTATACTTGCGGTCAAAGGTGGTGAAATCCATGATGGACGGCATATCAATGACGGCAATGTAAGCCCTGTCGCCAATCTTATAGTTATCAGCCACATCCGGATGTACCTCGCCCAGGAAGCCTACTACTGCGCCGTCATACAGGATGTCGGCCTTTCTTCCGGGATGAAGGTAAGGATGCTCTGCACTCGGATCATAATGGGGCTTTTTATGCATTCCGGCCTTTTCAAAGAATTCTTCCACCACGCCCTTCATGGTAAAGAAATCGCCGTCCCCGTACATTCCCAGGGTGAACTGCATACGCTCGTCAGGAAGCTCTGTGAGAGGCAGTGACTTGGGACGGTACACATTGGCCAGCTCGTACAGGCGCACGTCCTTGTTGCGGCGGTTATAGTTGGTTGACAGGGAGGTCAGCATGCCGTTTAAGGAAGTGGTGCGCATGACGCTGAAATCCTCTCCCAGGGGATTGGAAATCTCCACTGTTTTCCTCAGAGCGCTGTCCTCAGGAATCAGCATTCTGTCAAATACCTTGGGGCTTTCAAAGGAATAGGTCATGCCCTGGGAAAATCCGCAGAACTCTGCTATCTCCCTGGCCACCTCCTCTATCTGAAGCTTGTAGGAAAGCTTTCCTGTGGTAGCTTCGCCGGAAGGCAGTGTGGTGGGGATCTTGTCATAGCCGTAGAACCTGGCCACTTCCTCAGCCAAATCAGCCATGCGCTCCAGGTCCTGGCGCCAGGTAGGAGCAATCACCTCTTTTGTCTCAGGGTCATAGTCCAGTTCAATGGTCTTAAAGTAGGAAAGCATGGTCTCCTCAGGAATGTCCGTGCCTAAAAGCCTGTTTATCTTAACAGCGTCAAAGGGGATCCGCTTACTGGTCCTCTTCTCAGGATAGAGGTCGATGATGCCGCCCACAACCTCTCCAGCCCCCAGCTCCTCAATGAGCTGGCAGGCCCTGTTTACCGCTTCCTCCGCTGTGTTGGGGTCCAGCCCCTTCTCGTATTTTCCGGAAGCATCCGTGCGCAGTCCCACCTTCTTGGCAGACAGACGGATATTGGTGCCGTTGAAGCAGGCTGACTCAAATACCATGGTCTGTACATTATCCGTGATTTTGGAATTCTCTCCGCCCATGATGCCTGCGATTCCCACTTCCTTTTCCCCGTCATTGATCATGAGGATGGTGGAATCCAGCTTTCTCTCCTGTCCGTCCAGGGTCTGGAATACATCCCCGTCCTTAGCGCATTTCACCACGATTTCGCGGCCTGCCAGCTGGTCGTAGTCAAAGGCGTGCATGGGCTGTCCGTACTCTTCCATGACATAGTTGGTGATGTCCACAATATTGTTGATGGGACGGATGCCGTTTCCCGCCAAACGGCGCTGCATCCACTGGGGAGAAGGCGCAAGCTTTATATTTTTAACCATCCTGGCGCAGTAACGGGGACACAGCTCGCTGTTCTCCACCCGCACATTCAGATAGTCGTGGATGTCCTCGCCGTTGCCTGTTGGTGTGACCACCGGGGCATGGAATGCCTTGCCAAAGGTGGCCGCGGCCTCTCTGGCTATGCCAATCACACTGTAGCAGTCCACACGGTTGGATGTAATTTCATATTCGAACACCACGTCCCGCAGTCCCATGATTTCCACTGCGTCGGATCCGGGCACGCTGTCCCCCGGAAGGATGTAGATACCGCTCTCCGGGGCATCCGGGTACATATCCCTGCTGGCTCCCAGTTCCTCCACGGAACACATCATGCCGCAGGACTCCACGCCTCTTAGCTTGCCCTGCTTAATCCTGATTCCTTCCTCAGGAAGGGCGCCTCCGTCGTGGCCTCCCGCCACGCGGCCTCCGTCCAGCACCACAGGCACCTTCTCACCTATGGATTTCTCCGTGATATTGGGGGCGCCTGTGACAATCTGCACCGGCTCTTCCGCTCCCACGTTGACCTGGCATACCACCAGTTTATCTGCATCCGGATGGCCCTTGACCTCAAGAATCTCTCCGACAACGATTTTTTCCAGGTTCTTATCCAGACATGTATAACCTTCTACCTTTGTTCCTGTGAGCGTCATGGCATCCGTGTAATCCTGGGCCGTGACATCCAAATCAGGGACATATGCTTTTATCCATGATAATGCTGTGTTCATGTGTTCTCTCTCCTTCTATGCTGTGAATGTTTATCAGGGCGCATGATCTTAGAACTGTTTCAGGAAACGGATATCGTTTTCATACAGCAGACGCATGTCGTCAATTTCATATTTAAGCAAAGCAATACGCTCCAGTCCCACTCCAAATGCGAATCCAGAATACTCATCCGGGTCAATACCGCACATCTCCAGTACATGGGGGTGTACCATACCGCATCCCAGAATCTCTATCCAGCCCGAACCCTTGCAGAACCGGCAGCCCGAACCGCCGCATTTGAAACAGGTCACATCCACCTCGGCGCTGGGCTCGGTAAATGGGAAGTGGTGGGGGCGGAACTTCACCTTTGTCTCAGGCCCGAACAGCTCTCTGGCGAATTCAGCCAGCGTTCCCTTCAGGTCCGCAAAGGTAATATTCCTGTCAATCACAAGGCCCTCAATCTGATGGAAGGAGGGGGAATGGGTGGCATCCACCTCATCGGAACGGAACACGCGGCCCGGCGCAATCATGCGGATGGGAAGCCTGCCCTTCTCCATGGTACGCACCTGTACCGGTGATGTCTGGCTGCGCAGCAGAATGTTTTCATTGATGTAGAAGGTATCCTGCTCGTCCCTGGCCGGGTGGCCCTTGGGAATGTTCAGCTTCTCAAAGTTATACCTGTCATATTCCACCTCAGGACCTTCCACTACCTCATATCCCATTCCCACGAAAATACGCTCCACCTCTTCCAGGGCAATGGTATTCGGATGGCTGTGGCCCACATTGTTCTTCCTGGCCGGAAGGGTGACGTCGATGACCTCCCTTTTTAACTGCTCCTCTCTGGCTTTCCTGGCCAGGGCAGTCTTAGCTTCCTCCAGTCTTCCCTCGATAAGCCCCCTTACATCATTGACCATCTGGCCCACCTTTGGCCGGTCCTCCGGGGCAACATCCTTCATGCTCTTTAACAGGTTCGTCAGTTCTCCCTTCTTACCCAGATAAGATACACGGATGTCATTCAGTCTCTCCAGCGCTTCGGAAGATTCAATCTGCCTTAACGCCTCTTCTTTGATTTTCTCTAACTGCTCTTTCATGGCTTCTCCTTTTCTTTGTAACCAGATAGAATCCTGCTCCCGGGATTGTCCGTCCGCGTCAGGCATTCCTGAAGCTGCAATCCCCGGGGAACATTTTTGCTTCATGGGATCCGCGTTCCAGGAAACAAAAAAGCCCCGTCTCTTCATCACTGAAGGGACGAGACTGTAAACTCGCGGTACCACCCTGCTTCCTGTATCACCCCAGAACCTATAACTGGAGTATACAGACACTTGATGCACGTAACGTGTGCCTGCGTCACAGACTACCGGAATCCTTTCACGGATTGGCGAAAGCATCCTTTTGCCCGTACAGCTCCGGTGGGAATTTCAACCGTCTATCTGAACCCGGGCAGGCTTTCAGCCGGTGGCCTCCCCTCTCTGATGGAAAATAAACGTCTACTATGCACCTTCATCGCTTTTGATTATCAAATCTAACCTACATTCTAGTCACATTTTCTGAAAATGTCAAGCGGAAAGCCAGAAAAACACATTTGACTTTGAAAAAAAGAAGGGGTAAAGTTATATTCAGGGGCCATTTTGTGGCGGTCCTTCCAAAATACATTACAAAAGAAAGGCATACCCATATGATTCATCGTTATGAAACTCCCTGTATGGACCTGCAGCAGATTCATCAGTCCGGCCAATGTTTCCGCATGGTTCCCCTGCCGGAACATACATACCCTTCAGGGACAAAGAACGGCTACCGGCTCATCAGCGGCCTCCGCGTCCTGCGCGCGTGGCAGGACGGCCCTTTCGTCTGCCTGGACTGTCCCCATGAGGACCTTTCCTTCTGGCTGTCCTATCTGGACATGGACCGGGATTACCAGGCTGTCATCGCCTCCATTGACCGGGAAAATACCTACCTGAGGGCAGCTGCCATGAGCGGGACAGGCATACGCATCCTGCGCCAGGACCCATGGGAGATGATCATTACCTTCGTGATCTCCCAGCAAAAGACCATTCCCAACATACGTCAGCTGGTGGAAGCCCTCAGCAGCCGGTACGGCACCCTTCTGGAAGATAGACAGAACCGTGGGAGCGGTGAGGTCCGGGAGAAAGATGAGGTCCGGGAGAAAGAAGGTGCCCGGAGGGAAGGTGCTGCCCTGGAAGAAAGTCTCCCGCCGGCCTTCTCCTTTCCTGCCCCCAGCCAGCTCTGTCTTGCTTCCCTGGAAGATTTAATGGGGCTTAAGCTGGGCTACCGGGCCAAGTACATCCACAGGCTCTGCCAGGACGCGGTTTCAGGCAGGCTGGACCTTTCCCATCTGGCTGCCCTTAACTATGAGGAAGCCATGGAATATCTCACCGGATTTTACGGAATCGGAAAAAAGGTAGCCAACTGTGTGTGTCTTTTCGGCCTCCACCACATAGACGCGTTTCCGGTAGATACATGGATCGAAAAAATCCTGATGGAGCAGTATTTTGACAGAAAAAAATACCGCCGCATCCCCAAAAACCGTCTCTGCGAAACAATCGTAGAAGATGTGTTCGGGCGATACAGCGGCTGTGCCGGCATCATGCAGCAATATATTTTTTATTACGAGCGCAGCGTCAGGCAGGGAAGGGAATGAGCTGTGTCACTCCATAAGCCGCCCCATAGACGGGCGCAGGCGTCCGGCCACCGTCACTGCAAGAATGCAGAGTATATAATCCGGAATCATGGTGGGCAGGCAGTATACCGCAAAGATGGCGCCCCATCCCACTGTGTCGGGAGTCACCACCACAAAGTGGGTGATGAAGTAAAAGTAAAGGATTCCCATTCCGTAATAAATCACATACCCCACCGTGGCGCTAAACAGGCAGGCCCCGGGCTTTGAGGCGTGCATCCACTCCACTATCTTACCCATCACATAGGCTGCCAGAGCAAATCCCAGCAGAAACCCAAAAGTGGGGCGAATCAGATAAGAAGGTCCTCCGCCCCGCGCAAATACAGGAATTCCCACCAGTCCAATCAGCAGATAGGTGGACACACTGAGGAAGGCTCTTCTGGAGCCAAGCAAAAGGCCTGCCAGAAGCACAAAGAACCACTGAAGGGTAAAATTCATGGTGTCCGCTCCCACCGGTATGACAATCTTAATAAAGGCCCCCACTGCTGTCAACGCCGTAAACAGCCCGCATACCGTCAGGTCCCTTGCAATTCCGTGCCGCTGCACCATTGTACGGCTTCCTGTGCTGCTTCCCTGTCTCATTCACTCCACTCCTTCTGTCTCATCAAAATCTGCCTGCCGGACAAATCACATCATGCCCAGCTCAAATATCTTCCATCGCTCCCGCAGCCCTGCTTCCCTGCCCACCGCAAAATCCCTGGTGAACGCTCCGTCCCCCCACTGAGGGGCCTTCTGCAGGGCCTTGGGAGACCATTTCTGCGAAAAAGAGACCCGTACCACCTTATACTCCTCATATCCGTAGGAGGCCGCCAGCTGGTCGTAACGGGCTTTCTGGTCCTCATATTCCTCCTGGGACAGGGTTTTAAACCCATGGACAATGTACTCCTGTATATAATATCCGTCTTTAAAATCCCGGTCCTCCTGTTCAAAATTCAGGGCTTCCAGCTGATCTTGCGGAAACAGCCTGCTGCACATGTCGAACTGGCCCAGACCCTTATACTTATAAAACCAGGCAGCTGTCATCTGAGGCATGTCCGCGGGCATGGATTCAAATTTAACATGCCTGGGAAGCAAATCGTCCTGCACCGTATATTCACTTACCAGCTTTTCTCCGCCCTTTGCCTTGTTGGCTGCAGCCACCCCGAACATGATGGCCAGACAAAGCAGTGTCAGACCGCAGATTCTGACGGCCTGGGGCGATATGTTGCGTCTGTTCATATTATGCAATCCTTTCATAGCCTTTTAACAGCTGGCCCGGGACATTTCCCTGTGTTCCATACAGCACTTGCGTATTCCCTCGGAAGTATTAAAGAACCGTATTCCATAGGATTTTATCTTGTCCGTATCCATGGTCAGATTTCTGGGACAGGAGGCAAACCTCTCATCATTGCGTTTTAATATACCGCCGGAATCGCTTCCTGCTAATTCCCTGAGGAACAGCCTGGCCGTGTCAAAGGTGTTGTACCGGTTCTCACTTCCAAAGTTATAAACACCTCCGGGAAGCCCCATGGCCTCCTCCAGATGGCGCACCACTTCCCACACATAGGTGATTCCCCTGTAATCATGGACAGGAAACTCCACCTCCCGCCTATCCTTTAACGCGTCCGCCAGCTTCTGCAACAGCCCCTGGCCCGCCGCTCTTCCCCTGGACGGAGCGTCATACATCCAAGTAAGCCTGAGGGCCACTGCATCCGGCAGGTATGTGAGCATGGCTTCCTCCGCCCGTTTCTTGTCTCTTCCATACACATTTCCCGGCTTTCCCTCGCTGCCCTCACGGTTGGGCTCCATGGAATGGGATGTGTTGTAAATCTGGTCGGAACTGGTAAATATCATACGGCTGCCGGCGTTCCTGCATGCCTTGGCCAGGTTGATGGTTCCCCTTACATTGACCTTCTCTGAGAGGACCGGATTTCTTTCACATGTACCTGTGTTTGAAATTGCCGCACAGTGCAGGACATAATCCGGCCGGATAGCCTTTATAAAGGCGGAAACCGCCACAAAATCCTCAATATCCAGTTCCCTGTGCGTCACCCCCACTGCCTCATATCCGTCCCTGTTACTATAATATTCACAAATCCGGGAACCGAGAAATCCCCCGGCCCCTGTTATCAATAAGCGTCTGTTCATTCTGTTTTTATGCCTTTCTACAGATATGATAACATTATAGCCCACTAATTCTTACAATTCTTTACGGATTTCTTAATATTTTAACAAGCTCTTCTTTAATATATTATATCTTCCAGGGAAATCATCTCATATTCCGTGCTGTATTCCTCTTGTGCAAGACTTCTGTCCCTGTATTCCGCCTCCCCTGTCTGATTGTCATAGGGATCGTTTCTCAAATGATCCATGGGCGGCTCAAACTCATATCCGAACTCTCTGGCTGCCGGAAGACGGAAGGGATCCAGATTTCCAAAGTAAAAATCCCACCGCTCTGTCTCCCCCTCCCGGAAGGCCGCTCCTCCAAAGGAACAGTCCGCATAGCGCCAGCCATGGGATGGGGTATAAAACTGCGCCCAGTCATGGCAGCTGATTTCAAGGGGTGATGTATAGAGTCCTGCCTGCCATCTGGCCGGAATGCCTGCCGCACGGCACAGGGTGATGAACAAAAGCGCCTGTACGCCGCAGTCTCCCTTCAGGGATGAGGCCGCATACTGCACAATGTCAGTCAGGGTAAAATAACTCCGCACAAATGAATACATCACATGGGTGGTGATATAGTCATATATCCTTCTGGCCTTCTTTAAGGGGTCCTTTTCCTCCCCCACAATGTCAGACGCCAGTTCCCGTATCAGGGGAGTAAACCGGATATGGGGCGGCTGCTGCGCCAGCCAGGCATCCATGGGCTCTGCAAAACCATTTGCTCCGGTTCTCTCTTTGATGCGTTCCGGGCCGCCGTGTTCCAGGCTGCCACGGGAGAAGTCCTTGTATGCTTCCCGGTTCTCAAAGGAAAACTCCACCAAATATTTCTGCCCCTTCCTGTGTTTTGTATGGAAGCAGATGGTGCGCTGAAAGGCATCCGGGCGCGCAATGGTATATTCCTGTGCCTCGGCTTCCCTTTCCCCGATTCTTACGCTGTGGATTTTCACATTCTTTACCTGGGCATATTCAATCGGCAGAGGAAGATAGACCTTGATATCTTCGCCGTCCCGCTCCGCTTCCTCCAGAATCCCAAGTGTGCCGCGGATACAAAACCTGCATCCGGCGCCTCCCCGTTCTTTCATGGACGCAATGGTTCTGTTAAGAAGCGCGAAGTTTTCCGCCTTAGACCGGACCAGTTCCAGGTCCATTGCCCGGTTCTCATATTCTTTCCTGGTCTTCAAGACATTTTTCAGGAAGCTGCTCCGGAAGCGCACCTCTCCGTCCACGTAAATCCAGTCCGCTGCATCCTCCTCCCACAGGGTTTCCAGCTCACAGTCCTTAAAATCCCTTACATTGTCCCGCAGTATGCCAAGGGCCTCTGCCCATGTATAGGGGTACTGTCCCGGCATCCGCTTAAGAATCTCCTTTTCAATCATAAGGCGCTTTCTCAAAGCCTGGGGAATATCCTTTTCCAGCCTGCTGTCAATCCTGCGGACAGCCCTGTCAAACTCCCCTCTCCACTTTAACTTTTCTATATCCTCCGGCAGCACAACCGCCAGAGAATCAAAATAACTGTTATCCATCTGAATCTCCCCTTCCATTTTCCCTGCTGTGGCTTTTCCCTGTTACGGCCTCTTTCCCCGCCATAGCCTTTCTCTATCATACCCTTTTTTTGCCCATTGTACAATACCATTGCACCATACCGGGAATGGACGCAAAAAGCCCGGACAGGCTCTCTGTGCCGTCTGTCCGGGCTTATGCTTTTCCGTTCTATTTGAATATGCCCTTCTTCTTAGGCTTCTCTTCCTCCGGTGATGCGACGCCGTTCATCGCATCGTCAAACCGCCTTAAGGCATCTTTCTGCGCCTGGTTCATACGCTCCGGCACCTGAACCACCAAAGTAACATAGTGGTCGCCCCTGACACTGCGGCTGCGCAGCGAGGGAACACCTTTTCCCTTTAAGCGTACCTTGGTATCTGTCTGGGTGCCCGGCCTTACATCGTACTCTACTTCGCCGTCCACTGTCTTTATGCGGATAGGGCCTCCCAGGGCTGCCCGGGCAAAGGATATGGGCACCGTGGAATAAATACTGGTATCCTGGCGCTTGAATATGGGATGCTGGGAAACAACTGCCTCCACCAGCAAATCACCGCGCTCACCGCCGCCAGTGCCGGGCTCGCCGCCCCCTGCCAGACGCACGCACTGGCCGTTGTCAATGCCTGCCGGAATGGATACCTTGAATTTCTTGCGCACTGTTTTATAACCTGTACCATAACAGTCAGGACACTTTTCCTTGATAACCTGTCCGGTACCATTACAGTCAGGACATGTCTGCACATTCTGTACAGTACCGAAAAAGGACTGCTGGGTGTACATGATTTTACCCTTTCCATTACACTTGGAACAGGTCTGAGGGGAAGTGCCTGCCTTAGCGCCTGTGCCGTGACAGCTGGCACAGGTTTCTTTAAAGTTAATCTCGATCTCTTTATCACAGCCAAATACAGCTTCCTCAAATGTAATCCTAACAGAAGTCTTTATGTTGGCGCCCCGTGATGGTCCGCTTCTGGCCCTCCCGGACCTGCCGCCGCCAAAAATATCACCAAAAATATCACCGAAGATATCGCCCATATCCCCGCCAAAATCAAAGCCGCCGAAGCCGCCACCAAAGCCGCCTGCCCCTGCGCCTCCCTGTTCAAATGCAGCATGGCCGAACTGGTCGTACTGCTGACGTTTCTGAGGGTCGCTTAACACGCTGTATGCCTCGGAAGCTTCTTTAAACTTGGCCTCTGCCTCTTTATCGCCTGGGTTGGCATCGGGGTGGTATTTCTTGGCAAGTTTCCTGTATGCTTTTTTCAATGCATCCTCATCTGCATCTTTGGGAACGCCCAGAACTTCATAGTAATCTCTCTTACTCTCTGCCATGTTGTTTACCTCTTAATCTATCTGAACGCCGCAAAACTGGCCCTGACAGGCAGTTTCAAAAGCACTCTTTATCAGCCACAAAGGGGGTAGTGGCCGGTTTCCCGGCTCCTAAGCCCCCTGTTTGTTTTATCCGGATTTATTTCCTGGATTTATTTTACTTCCCTGAATTTATACTTCCTTGAAATCTGCGTCCACAACGTCATCGCCGCCTGCTGCGTTTCCGGCGCCGCCCATGTCAGGACCTGCCTGGCCTGCTGCACCGGAGGCCTGAGCCTGCTCATAAACCTTTGCAAACAGCTTCTGAGCGCTGTTCATCAGCTTCTCTCTGCCGGCCTTGATGTCCTCTACCTGTGCGTCTGTCATCTCCTCAACCGGAGCGCGGTTGATGGCTTCCTTCAGTGAATTAAGGTCAGCTTCCACTTCTGCCTTGTCGCCGGGAGCAATCTTATCCCCAACCTCTTCCAGGGCCTTCTCGGTCTGGAATACCATGGAGTCCGCATCGTTCCTTGCGTCAATGGCTTCCTTGCGCTTCTTGTCCTGTGCCTCGTACTCAGCTGCTTCTTTCACTGCCTTATCAATATCATCGTCTGACATATTGGAACCGGAGGTAATGGTGATGTGCTGCTCCTTACCTGTTCCCAGATCCTTTGCGGATACGTTTACAATACCGTTGGCATCAATGTCAAAGGTAACCTCAATCTGCGGAATTCCTCTTCTTGCAGGCGGAATTCCATCCAGGCGGAACTGTCCCAGTGTCTTGTTATCCCTTGCAAACTGGCGCTCGCCCTGTACCACATGGATATCCACGGCTGTCTGGTTGTCGGCAGCGGTTGAGAATATCTGGCTCTTCTTGGTAGGAATGGTGGTATTCCTCTCAATCAGTCTGGTAGCCACGCCGCCCATGGTCTCGATGGACAGGGAGAGAGGCGTTACATCCAGAAGAAGGATGTCTCCTGCACCTGCATCGCCGGCCAGCTTGCCGCCCTGAATGGCAGCGCCGATGGCCACGCACTCATCCGGGTTCAGGGTCTTGCTGGGTTCCTTGCCTGTCAGCTGTTTAACCTTTTCCTGTGCAGCTATCATACGTGTGGAACCGCCTACCAACAGCACCTTGCCTAACTCAGAAGCAGTGATGCCTGCATCCTTAAGCGCATTCTGTACCGGGATAGCAGTGCGCTCTACCAGGTCGTGGGTCAGTTCGTCAAACTTAGCCCTGGTCAGGTTCATATCCAGATGCTTTGGTCCCTCGGCAGTTGCAGTGATAAAGGGAAGATTGATATTGGTTGTGGTAGCTGTGGACAGCTCCTTCTTTGCCTTCTCAGCTGCTTCCTTCAGTCTCTGGAGAGCCATCTTGTCATTGGACAGATCCACGCCCTCAGCTTTCTTGAACTCGGAAATCATCCAGTTTGTAATTGCGTTGTCAAAGTCATCGCCGCCCAGACGGGTATCGCCGTTGGTAGACAGAACCTCAATTACGCCGTCGCCGATTTCGATAATGGAAACATCAAAGGTACCGCCGCCTAAGTCGTATACCATGATCTTCTGTTCTTTTTCATTGTCAAGTCCGTAAGCCAGGGCTGCTGCCGTAGGCTCGTTGATGATACGCTTTACATCCAGGCCAGCAATCTTGCCTGCATCCTTGGTAGCCTGGCGCTGGGCATCATTAAAATATGCCGGAACCGTGATAACTGCCTCTGTCACAGTCTCACCCAGATAGCTCTCTGCGTCAGCTTTCAGCTTCTGCAGAATCATGGCGGAAATCTCCTGTGGAGTGTACTTCTTTCCGTCGATGTCTACCCTGTAGTCCGTGCCCATGTGGCGCTTGATGGAAGAGATGGTCTTATCTGCGTTGGTAACTGCCTGACGCTTTGCAGGCTCGCCAATCAGCCTCTCTCCTGTCTTTGTGAATGCCACAACGGACGGTGTTGTCCTTACGCCTTCCGCGTTGGCAATAACAGTTGGTTTTCCGCCTTCCATAACAGCCACACAGCTGTTTGTCGTACCTAAGTCAATACCTATAATCTTGCTCATAGTCTTTTCCTCCTGATTATTTTATGAGAATTTAAGTAAATATCCAATGTCAATTTGCCACTTTTACCATACTGTGTCTGACCACGCTGTCTCTGTACATATAACCCTTCTGCAATTCCTCCGCCACTATGTTCTCTCCCAGGCTTTCATCATCCACATGCATCACTGCGTTGTGGTAGTTGGGGTCAAACTCCTGGCCTACTGCTTCAATGGCTTTCACGCCGGCTTCCTCCAGTGTTTTCCGGAACTGCTTATATATCTTCTCCATACCCTCTGCAAGGGGTGTTCCCTTTGCATCCTCAGGCACGGTTGCCAGGCCTCTCTCAAAGTTATCAATGACGGGAAGGATTCTCTCTATGATGTCCTTGGCTCCCATCTCATACATGGCGGACTTTTCCTTGTCTGTCCGCTTGCGGAAATTCTCAAATTCCGCCATCTGACGTTTCACCCGGTCGGTGAGATCTTCTATCTTTTCATCCCTGGGGTCTTTCTTCTTCTTAAAAAATCCCTTTTTTTCTTCCTTTTCAGCGGCAGGCGCCTGCTCTGTATCTTCCTCTGCGCCTTCCGGCACATCTTCTGCCGTCTCTCCGGTCTCAGCGGCAGCCTCTGTATTCCCTGCCTCCCCGGATCCGGCCTCAGAAGTCTGTTCTGTTCCCGCTTCCTGCTCTGTATTCAGGGCCTCGTCTTCCTTTTTTAACGCTTCGTCTTTCATATCTTCACTCACAGCTTATCACCTTTCATCTTTTTTAAATGCTGTATCCAGCTGATTCATCAGATTGCGCAGAGTCCCAAGAACCTTTTCATAATCCATTCGCTTGGGCCCTATAATACCGATGGTTCCCCGAAGGCCTCCTCCCAAATCATAATTGGCAGTGACCACACTGCAGTCCTTCATGGACTGCACCGGGCTCTCATCACCGATATAAACCTGAATGCCTGCTTCTTCCTCTGTACCGGAATTGACTTCCGCCACAAATTCCTGCAGCACTTCTTTATGTTCCAGTGTATCAATGAGCCGGCTGGCCTTGTCGCCGTCCGAAAGCTCAGGGTACTTGAAAATGTTGGTAGCTCCGCTGGTATAAATCTGCAGGTCCTCTTCCCCTGCCTTGATGGCCTCCGCCACCTCGTTAAGTACCAGATCCACCACCTGGCTGTGGATGCCTGCATCGCCCTTTAGCTTGCTGATAACATCCAGATTGATATCCTCTATGGTCAGCCCGTTCAGGCTGCTGTTAAGCAGGATGTTCAGGTTAAGGAGCTCCTCGTCGCTGAGATTATCCTCAATATCAATCATGGTGTTCTTAATGATATTGCCTTCCACCACCACAACCACCAGAAGCTTATGCTTCTCCATCTTGGAAAGCTGGATGAACTTAAGCTTTGTCTTGTGATAACTGGGGCCGCTGATCATGGTCGCATAGTTGGTATTAGCTGCCAGCACCTGAGCCATCTTCTTTAGGACCAGTTCCAGCTTATCAACCTTTTGGACCATCATCTCCTTGAACTCGGTTACCTCGCTCTCCTTATCCAGCATAATCTGGTCCACGTAGAACCGGTACCCTTTGTCGGAAGGAATACGTCCCGCTGAGGTATGGGGCTGAACGATATACCCCATCTCTTCCAGGTCTGACATCTCATTTCGGATGGTGGCAGAGCTGAGCTTAAGGTCTGAATACTTGGAAATGGTCCTGGAGCCCACCGGCTCTCCGGTTTCCAGGTATGTCTTGATGATGGCCTTTAATATAGTCACCTTCCTGTCGTCCAGGAGTGCATCCAATGGCATCTGCTCACCTTCCTTTCTTTTATTATTAGCACTCAACGTTCGGGAGTGCTAACATCTACATTCCATAATATATTCCTTCTGGAGTCATTTGTCAAGAGATAAATCCAAATTCTTTTCATATTATTTAAGGCCTCCCGTTTCCTGCCGGCACATCATGTGCCATTTCCCTCTCAGTATCAACTAAATATTGGAATTCATCCTCCACTTTTTACATAAACACTCCAAATTCAAGGCTTTTTCTCTCCACTTTTTATACTCTTGTAACACTTGCTTAATTATTTTAACTTGACAAGTAACATTTTTGTAATATAATGAAGGTACAACTTTATAAGCCATATAAAACCATAACAATATGATAAGATTGCGAGGTCGTTGTATGCATTACTTTAAGAAAACCCTTCTGGCCGCAGCCATGGCTGCATTCAGCCTCACGGTGGCTTTTCCGGCATTTGCGGACGAGCCTGTGGGAATGGATGTGACCGTAGTGGAGGCCGGTGCATCAGATACGTCTGAGGACTCGTCCCAGGAAATCCAGGAAACTTCCGCTTCCCGGGAATCCAAAGGCCGCAGAGCCGCTGTAATGAATGAAGAAGAATACATAGCCCAGGGACCAGGCGCCCAAAAGGAGGAGAAGGAGGAAGCTCCGGCCCCCAAGGAGACATCACTTGGACGCTTTACCATTACAGGATACTGTGGCTGCGAACAGTGCTCCGGCGGTCATAATCTTACCTTTTCAGGTACGGTTCCCACTCCAAACCACACTATTTCCGCTGATTTAGATTATTTTCCCCTTGGCACCAGGCTGAAAGTTGACGGTACTGTCTACACGGTGGAGGACAAAGGTTCTTCTGTAAACGGTAATATTCTCGATATTTTCTACGGCTCCCATGAGGAGGCCCTGGCCAAAGGTACATACACTGCAGAGGTATTTTTAGTGCAGGATTGATGCATGATGTAAGGAAAAAACTACCAGGCATATGAGCCTGGTAATTTTTTGCCTTTCTCCGGAAAAGATAGCGCAGGGACAGAAATTATTACCAAAATTCAGCTGTATATGGATAAAAGTGGTGTTATTTCCATATTTTTCCTTGACAACAGGAAGAAAATATGATAAAAACTTGTTTATTGCTCATATATTACAAAAGTATTACATATTATTTATTAATGTGTTAAAAATCTTTTTCTAATTATTACTTGAGCAATAGGAGGTATTACACCATGAAATTAAGACACTTACTGACCGGAACCATTCTTACCGTCAGCCTGCTTGCGGCCACTGCCATCACAGCCCTTGCAGCAGCGCCAAAGGGAAGGTTCGAAACAGTGAACAGCACCACCATCAGCGGCTGGGCTTACAACAGCAGTACGCCTGATGATGCGCTTAACGTACGGATATCCGTCAAAGATAAAAATACAGGTGAGGAAGTTTTTTCCCAGAGGATGACAGCCGGGGAATACAGCGACAAGCTTTACGGCAGCGGAAAGGGAAATGGCTGTCACGCCTTTACCCTCAATATGGACTGGAGCGCGCTGCCCGATGGCGTTTATCTGGTGGAAGGCTATGTGGGAGACAATGATTTTTCCAACCCCAGAACCTATACCAACGGCAACCCTGACGCCAAACAGGAAACCCCTGCTGCCCAGGCCCAGAACCTGGTTCCCCTGGGCGTGTTCAAGACAACAGGGTATTGCCCGTGCAGGGCCTGCTCCGAGGGCTGGGGACGCCATACCTGCACCGGCGCAGTGGCCACGGCCGGCCACACCATTGCCGTTGACCCGCGGGTAATTCCCTACGGTTCCAAGGTGATGATTAACGGTGTTGTCTACACAGCGGAGGACCGCGGCGGAGCTGTCAGAGGCAATCACATCGACATCTTCTTCAACACCCATGCCGAGACACGCCAGCACGGCACCCAGAGCGCAGAGGTCTATCTGGTTCAATCATAAAGAACAACCCGGCAAAAGCCCATAAAGGCTTTTCCGGGTTGTTCTTTTTCCGGTTTATCGTTTTCACGTTCAAACAGGCTCTAACCCTCATTGCACTCCCGCAGTTCCGTACCATGGTAGAAAAAGTCCAATATCTGCTTGTAGCCCTTTCCTGTCTTTGCCATTCCCTGGGCGCCGTTCTGGCTCATGCCGACACCATGGCCAAAACCGCCTCCATATATATGGAAGGAAAGGCTTCCGTCCTCCCCTGTCCTCTTCTCAATGGCGATAAAGGCGCTGGGAAGGGTGGCGCTTCCGGTCATGGTGCCCCCGTCCTTCTTGGTGATGATCAGGGACGGGTTTCCCAGTGCAGATCGGATGGCAGACTGTCCTTTGATGGTCACGGTGCCGTCAGACCCTGTGACTGTAAGCTCGCCCGCTATGCCCCCCGGACCTCTGTCTGTGACGGTCATATCCTGTATCTGGCCCGCCCCGCTGATCTGGGCGGAAGCCACATCGGCCGGAAGATCTGTCTGCCAGCGGAACATGGGGTAGGAGGTGTCATAGGCAATCACATCCTCCCTCTTGATATAGGATTCAAAGCCATCGTTGTCCTCCTTGCCCAGGCTCTTTCCTCCCTCTTTTACCTCCACGGCTCTCAGATAGGGGTATTTTCCGCTGTCAGTGCCCCATACGCCTGCATCTGCCGTGCGTCCGCAGGAGGTGGAGAAATAAAAGGCCTCAATGGGTTTATCCTCATAGAACAGCATCTTTCCGTAAGTCTCCTTTACAGCCTGGGTGGACTTATCATTGGCAGAAGTATTATTATAGACCTGGAAATTTGTGCTGTCATCCACATGGGCGCCATACTGGCTGTAGGTATTTCCCTGGATCTGGCGGTAGGCATAGGTCCTGGCGCACACGGCCTGGGCCTTCAGGGCTTCCTTCTCATAGGACGGCGGCATTTCGCTGGGCACTACCTTTGTCAGGTAATCCTCCAAAAACAAATCATTGACAAGAACCAGCCCCTCCGGTGTTCCCTTGATTTCCAGGCTTCCGCTGTAAACCGGCGTGCCCTGGCTCCGCTCAATGGATCGGATGGTGATTGCCTCCGGCTCATCCGGCGTAATGATCATACGCCCATATTCCAGATAAGGGCTGTCAGGACCAACCGTAAGCTGCGTGCCTGCCTCCAGGCGCTCTCCCACCATCTTTCCCTTGGCATTCTCATATTCCAAATCAGCGCCGCTTCCCAGCACCAGATCCGCAGATGCGTGGAACACACTCTTAAAGCCGGTGTCCATCAGAAGGACGCGGATGGTCTTGGCGTCAAATTCCCTTTCTAAAAGGGCCGCGCACAGCTTTCCGTCTGCTGCCACAAATTCCTGAAGGTTATAGCCAACCAGTATGTCCGACGCATTCAGCACCTTAAAATCACCGTATACCTTATATACATGAAAATTAGGAGCCAGAGGAATCTCGCCATAACCTTCTATCTCAATGGCATCCTCTGTTACGGACAGCACCTTGCCGCTTAACCTGTCCCTTTTCATAGTGATTTTGACCAGCTTGCCGTCCTCCATGTGCAGGTCAGCCAGATTCCCGGCCATCCCGTCCTCCCCGCCAAGCTTGGCGCTCACCGGGAATTCCCGGTAGGCCGTACCCAGATACGCCTTAAAATGCCTGCCGTCGCTTTCAGCCAGCCAGACATTCTCATAGACCACGTTTCTGGACACAAGGCTGGATGTAATCATCTCCCCGCTCCTGGCCAGAAACCGTATCTCACAGTCCAGGAACGCGTCCAGGGCAAGTCCCTGGAATCCAAAGTTGCCAACCGTGGTATAGGCGGTCCAACTCTCAGCCTGGTCAAGATTGGACGGGGTGCCGTAGAGCACGGCCTCCATCTCCTCCACCTTCCCCTCCGGGTCAGTCTCCTTCAGAATGGAACCGTACAGCTGCCACCAGTCCTCTTCCGGAAATGCCTGGTCCCGGTTGTTTCTGGTGGAACCGGCCTGAAGCTTCAGCTTGCCGGACACCTGGCCGGCCATGTATGCAGCCTCCGCGTATGTAAGATATCCCTGGGCTGAGGCCAGGGAAGCCGGCGTAAGCTCCGGGTCCAGATAGCCCTCGTCGTAGAGATAATCCATGTATTTGACAAACCAGTTGTCCTTTTCTTTTGCGGAAAAATGGGAGGTTCCCCGCTCCTTGGCCCTCTTTTCACACTCTTCCTTGTCCGTAAGGGCCAGAGCCATGGCCTTCATTGCCTGTGCCCTTATGATTCCGTCCCTGGGCGGCTCCAGCTTTACTATTATCACCATCAACGTGACCACCACCAGCACCACGCCGCTTACCCATGCAATCATCCTGTTCTTCATATTCGGTCCAGCTCCTGTAAACGAAGTAAAGCAGCGGGGTAACCGCTGCTTTTATCATGTGTAACCCCAGAATGCCGTCTCTTACTTATTGACGCCTAGCAATGCTAGGTGGGCAACCTCACTTAAACATCTGCCTTCCACTCTACGGAGGCCTGACATCCGCTTAAAAATATTGGAATCCCTTTTGTCTAATGTAGGTTCAAAATTGGTAAGAGTATCGAACACCCCAGGAAATTACAGTTCCACTTCTTTTATCTGGTGTTATTATACCCCAAAGACTTGGGTTTTTCAAGTTGATTTTTCTGAACATTTATGGAATTTTTTCCTCAATGGTCCTTCTTTCCACACCCGCGTCAGAAATCCTTGCAAATATAAGGGGCTCCGGTTCCGGCATCTGTTTCCCCAGGGTGCAGGAAGCCAGAAATTTTTCCATTGCCGGTCCAAACAGTTCCTCATGAGAGGCGTAAAGGACTGCTATGGTCTCTCCCTCTCTCACACTGTCTCCATATTTTTTCTCCAGAAGGATGCCTGCGCTGTAATCAATGGTATCCTCCTTTTTATTCCTGCCTGCCCCCAGCATCACAGAGGCCACTCCGATTCCCTCTGTATCCATATGGGTGATAAAGCCGGTCTCAGAAGCCTTCACTTCCCGGCTGAGAGGCGCCTTATGAAACAGTCCAGGATTTTCCACGTAACGGCCATCCCCGCCCTGGCTCTCAACCATGGATTTAAGGCATTTAAGGGCGCTCCCATCCTCCATGGCGCCTTGGGCAATCTTCCTGCACTGTTCCATATCCCCCCTGCCTGCCATGTGAAGCATATTGGCAGCCAGTTCCAGGCATACGCAGGTCAAATCCTCTGGTCCGCGGCCCTTCAGGGTCTCAATGGCTTCTTCCATCTCCAGGGAATTGCCGATGGCATGGCCCAGAGGTACGTCCATATTGGTGATGAGGGCACAGCAGCGCCGGCCGGCCAGAGTCCCGATGGAAACCATCTCCCGGGCCAGGCTGATGGAGTCCTCCAGGGTTTTCATAAAGGCGCCGCTTCCCGTCTTTACGTCCAGGACAATGCAGTCGCTGCCGGCCGCCAGTTTTTTGCTCATGATGGAGGAGGCAATAAGGGGAATACTGTCCACGGTGGCCGTCACATCCCTCAGGGCATAAAGCTTTTTATCTGCCGGAACCATGTTGCCCGACTGACCGATAAGAGCCAGGCCGTTTTCATTGACAATGCGGAAGAATTCTTCCCTTGGTATGGCAGTCTTAAACCCGGGAATACTCTCCAGCTTATCCACGGTCCCGCCGGTATGTCCCAGGCCCCGTCCGCTCATCTTGGCCACCTTGACGCCGCAGGCAGCCACAATGGGGCCTGTCACCAGGGTTGTCTTATCCCCCACGCCGCCGGTGCTGTGTTTATCCGCCTTGATTCCCTCAATAGGCGACAAATCCACCATGTCCCCGGAATGCGCCATCTCCAGGGTCAGGTCCGTTATCTCCCGGTCATCCATGCCCTTAAAATAAACAGCCATCAGCATGGCCGACATCTGATAATCAGGAATGTCTCCTGCCACGAATCCGCGCACCATATAGGCAATCTCCTCCGTCAAAAGGGAACCGCCCCGCTTTTTCTTTTCGATCAGGTCATACATTCTCATATCACGCACCTCCCAAGTGGTCAGGTCCAAAGCTCTCCGGAAGCAGCTGGGCCAGGGTATATTCCCTGTATTCCTCCGCGCTTTTAGCCAGGATAATGCAAAATGAGTCCGGATTACAGAACTCCCGCATGACCTGCCGGCACACGCCGCAGGGCGGGCAGTAATCCCCTGCTTTTCCGTCTGGACCTCCGCATATGACAATGGCCTCAAACTCCCTCTCGCCCTCGCTCACCGCCTTTGCAAAAGCGCACCGCTCCGCACAGATGCCGGGACTGTAGGCTGCATTCTCAATGTTGTTGCCTGTGTACACCTTCCCATCCCTGCAAAGCAGGGCTGCCGATACATGAAAATGGGAATACGGTGCATAGGAGCGCCCAAGACCGTCCAGGGCTGTCTGTATCAATAATTCTCTCTCCAAATTCCCCCTCCTCCTTCTGCCCGGGCCAGGGACCGGACCTTCGGATACTGCCTCCAGCCCGGCCCCGGCCTGTTGTTCTGCTACCATTATAATATAAGCCAGCCCCTTAAACAAGGGAAACAAACTGCCCCTGCAAATAGCTTCTCAAATCCTCCGGGGACAGGGTGACCTGCACGCCTCTCTGGCCTGCGCTGACCATGATGGTGTCGTATAGCTGAGCCATTTCTTCTATATAAGTAGGGAAATGTTTCTTCATACCGATGGGAGAACAGCCCCCGCGGATGTAGCCGGTAATATCAAACATATCCTTTACGTGAATCATCTCCACCTTCTTCTCCCCCGCTGCCCTGGCAGCCTTCTTAAGGTCCAGCTCCTCATCCACAGGAATGCAGCACACCAGATATCCTTTTTTCTCACCTTTCAGCACCAGGGTCTTATACATCCTGTCGTGGTCCACCCCCATAAGGTCTGCGGCGTGGCTGCCGGAAAGGTCGTTTTCATCCACTTCATAGGTACCTGTTTCATACACTATACGGGCTGCGTCCAGAAGACGCATTACATTTGTCTTAACCATACCAAACACTCCTTTTAACCGGCCCGCTTTTCCCTGCGGACCATGTTTCAGGAATATCATACTCTTTTTTCCGCTGCCCGTCAATCAAACCCAAAACAGCCTCCCTTAAACGTTTAAAAGAAAGTGGAATGGAGTATTCACAAAGTAATATTATACGGTTATAATGGGAAATAAATACGCAAACGGCAGGAAAGGAAATCTCATATATGGAAAAGAATGATATCATCATCATACACGGAACAGATTACAAGAACATGGCCAAGCGGGTCCTGGAACAGGCCGGCGTGGCGGCAGACATCGGTGATGTGAATAAAAAGATTGCATTAAAACCCAATCTGGTAACTGCCAAGGCGCCCTCCAGCGGAGCCACCACCCACAGTGAGCTGCTGGCCGGTGTCATAGAATACCTCCGGGAACACGGCTTTCAAAACATCACCATCATGGAGGGATCCTGGGTTGGCGACCACACGGAAGACGCTTTCCAGGCCGCGGGATACCATCAGGTTTGCAGCCGGTACAGCGTCCCCTTCGTGGACCTGCAGCGCGATACCTGGAAGGAATACGATGCAGCAGGCATGAAAATCAAGCTGTGCGATAAAGCAGCTGCCGTGGATTACATGATTAACATGCCGGTGCTGAAGGGACACTGCCAAACCACCGTAACCTGTGCCCTGAAAAACAACAAGGGTGTGATTCCCAATTCAGAAAAACGCCGCTTCCACACCCTGGGGCTTCACAAGCCCATTGCCCACTTAAACACCATTGCCCGCAGTGACTTCATCCTGGTGGACAATATCTGCGGTGATTTGGATTTTGAGGAGGGAGGCAATCCCGTGGTCATGAACCGTGTGCTGGGCTTTAAAGACCCGGTGCTCTGCGATGCCTTTGTATGCGACTGCATGGGTTACTCAGTGGACGACGTGCCTTACATAACCATGGCCGAAAAACTGGGTGTGGGAAGCACGGACACAGCCCATGCCAACATGATCTATCTGAACCAGGCCACAGAGGCCGACAGTAAATTCCGCATGACCAGGCGCGTACAGCACCTGGCTGCCTACACGGCCCCGGAAGACGCGTGCAGTGCCTGCTACGGCTCCCTTATATATGCCCTGGACCGCCTGAACGACATGGGGTATCTGAGGAAGGGCCTGCCTCCTGTATGCATCGGCCAGGGCTACAAGGGGCAGGATGGCGCCATCGGCGTGGGACAATGTACCTCCTGCTTTGCCAAAACCCTGGGCGGCTGTCCCCCTAAAGCAGCGGATATCGTAGACTTTTTGAGCACCCAATGGAAATAAGCCCGTTTCCTTAAAGTCCCCGCTGCCTGAGCCAGGCCATGATATGGGCCCCGTATGCCTTTTCTTTCTTTAGGAGGGTAAAATGGTCCGCCCCTTTGACAAACACCACCTTTGAATCGGGAATCTGTTCTCCCATCCACAGAGAGTGGCGGGGGCGGATCATATCCCTGCGGCCCGTAAGAATCAAGACGGGCGCCTGGATACAGGACAGCTTATCCTTGTCCAGCCTGGGCCATCTGGCCATAAGGCCTAACAGCTGGCGGCTTTTCACAGCCCTTTCCCTCACGCCCCGGGGCAGCGGCACCTTTTCCAGACCGCGCCAAAGGGCGTATTTTAATTTCACCTCCATGAGCGAGGCTGCGCTCATGCCTCTGGGCAGGGCATTTCCGCTGACCGCCACCACGGCGGACACACGCCCCGGATAGCAGCTGGCTGTCTCCAGGGCCACATTTGCCCCGTCGCTGAAGCCCAGTATCACCGCCCTGGGCACATGGAGGAATTCCATGACCTGAACCACATCCGCTGCCATATCCGGGATGGTCAGATCTCCTCCGGCCGCCTCCTCTTTCATAAGAGAGGACCCGTGGCCCCTGCTGTCCATGAGAATCACCCTGTAATACCGGCTCATGAGCTCAGACAGCCTGGCAAATATTTCGTGGCTCTCACCATTGCCGTGGAGCATGATGAGAGGCATACCCTGTCCCATTTCCTTATAATAAAGAGACGCAAAACGGTTGTCCACATATCCTTCCTTCATCGGCTCAGCCTCCTTCCTGTTGACCTTCACCATATCACACCTCCGGTAAAATGTAAATACAGGCACAGCCCGGCAGATAGAAGTCCTGCCGGGCTGTGGTTATACGGGACTGTAAGTCCCGCTCTTATCTTCTGTTAGTATTGGCTTTTTCCACGTGAATATTCTTTCCCTTGATCTTGGCATGGGCCATGGCCTTCAGCACATCGTCCGCATAGCGTCCGGGCACATCCACGAAGGTATATCCGTCGTACATGTCAATGCTTCCCACCATGCGTCCCGGAATTCCCGACTCTCCGGCAACTGCTCCCAGAATGTCTCCTGGGGTGATTCTCTGGGCCTTGCCGATGTTGATGAACAGTCTTGCCATCTTCTCATCCCCTTCGCCCAGCACGTAATCCACAGCAGCGCGGTCTGTTGCTCCCTTGCGTCGGTTTCCGTAGGCGCTGCGCTCACGGCCTCTGCCGCGGCTGCTTCCACGTCCAAAGCTGTCCAGTTCATCCAGGGAACGGGCTGTCTCAAAGCTGTCGATGATGTCTTCGCTCTCATCTCCCATGCTCATCTTGAGAAGGGCAGCTGCCAAATCCATGGAGGTGTAATCCTCCTCCATTAACTTCTTCTCAATAATGTTCACCATCTTGGTCAGGTCCGTGTCATTTAACACCTCCTGAACCTGGTCCAGAATCTTCTCCACCTTGATTTCCGTGATATCATTTAAAGACGGAATGGCCTGGGGAATGATTTTAGTCTTGCAGTAACGCTGGATATCCCTGAGCTTATAGACCTCCTTGCCCATAACAAGGCTGAATGCCTTTCCTTCCCTTCCCGCTCTGCCGGTACGGCCGATACGGTGCACGTAGTACTCGTCATCCTGGGGAATGTCATAGTTGAACACTGCTTCCACATCCCCTACATCTATACCTCTTGCAGCCACATCCGTGGCCACCAGAATGTCGGTGCGGCCGTTCCGGAAGCTGTCCATGACACGGTCACGCTGGACCTGCTTCAAATCTCCATGAAGGCCTTCCGCAAAATAACCTCTTCCCTGGAGCTCCTGCACCAGGTCATCCACCTGACGCTTTGTATTGCAGAACACGATGGAAAGCTTCGGCGCATACATATCCAGCAGACGGCTCATAACCTCCACCTTATTCTTCGGCTTAACCTCATAATAATACTGGGTCACCTTAGGCACGGTCAGTTCCTTCTTAATCACCCGGACCGTCACCGGGTCCTTCTGGAACTTCCTGGCAATCTCCGCAATGGCCTGGGGCATGGTAGCTGAGAACATCAGGGTCTGGCGCTCCTCAGGCAGCTGGCTTAAAATAGTCTCCATATCCTCCAGGAAACCCATGTTCAGCATCTCATCCGCTTCATCCAGCACTACGGTGAGGACATGGTCCACCTTTACAGTCTTTCTTCTCATATGGTCCATGACACGGCCCGGGGTTCCCACGATAACCTGTGTTCCGTCCTTTAAGGAACGGATCTGCTTTACGATATCCTGGCCGCCGTATATAGGCAGCACCTTCACACCGTGCATGAACTTTGCAAAACGGCGCATTTCCTCCGCCACCTGGATGGCCAGCTCCCTGGTAGGAAGCAGCACGATAGCCTGAAGCTTCTTCACCTTCGGGTCCACCTTCTGAAGAAGAGGCAGACCAAATGCAGCTGTCTTGCCTGTTCCGGTCTGTGCCTGGCCAATCATGTCACGGCCTTCCATGGCTACCGGAATGGCCTGAGCCTGAATCGGTGATGCCTCCTCAAATCCCATCTCTGTGATGGCGCGGATAATCCGCTCGTCTAATTGTAACTCGTCAAACTTAACTGTCTCCATATAAAGTTAATATCCTTTCTTCCTCTGCCGTCCCATATAAAAGAGCCTCCGGCAGGCCGCCTTGTGCATATTCCCTGACTCCGCTGCCACGCATCCGTCTGCCTGTTTCCAGGACATTTCCCCCGGACCCCCAAGCAGGCCTTCCAAAGCCCCCGGCCAGATACCGCACCGGCTACGCATACGTCATACCATGCACCGCAATTTATTAGTTTCTTCGTGAAACGAAGTCCTCCACGCGAACAAAAAAACGAGGGGTAAACAGGCACGTCTCGGGCCTTTCATCCTCTCGCTTCGTACGGTTATTAACTATAACAGATATAAAAGTCAGTGTCAATGGAGGGGTTATAGATTTTTATATCAATTTCAGGGCCGGTTCCCGTGAAAATGCCCGAATGAAGCATTTTTCACGGTCCCGGCCTGATTTTTTCATGAATTTACCAGACTTTCGCAGGATTAAAGCAGCTGTTTTCACACAATTTCTCATTCAATTAAGGACTTTGCGTATCTGCGGAAGCATTTTCCTGGTGTACTCATACCCCCGTTCCATACATTCCCCCATCAGTTCAAAGGTCAGAAGGCCTGCCTTGGAGCTTAAGGGCGGCTTCAGCAGCAGCACCTCACCTGTGGAGGCGCAATCCTTCAGCCGGCCGCTCATAATGGAAAAGGAGTGGGAAGCCACCTCCATAACGCTGTGGTCCGAAGGCGCTTCGTAATCCCCTCCGATGTCCACTGCCAGCACATCCCGGATACCGGCTGCCTGCAGAAGGTTGACCGGGAGAATATCCGTAACGCCTCCGTCCACCAGAAAATACCTCCCCAATTTTCTGGGCGCAAATATGGCAGGCACGCTGGCTCCGGCCATCATGGCTTCACAGAGATATCCGTTCCACTCCCATGTCACGTGCTCCATCTCCCTTACCTGGTCGCTGTTTGTAAAGCAGATGGTATTTCCGCTAATCAGGTCCACTGCCGGTATGACTAACTTAAACACAGCCTCGTCCATATGCTTCCTGCCGGTCATCTGAAAAAAATAGTCCTGCAGCTTATCTCCCTTAATAAGACCGGACAGGTTTACGCCCTTTCCCGTCAGCAGCTGGGGCATAAATGCCAGCAGGCCGCTGTAATCCGGGTCCAGATACTCGCCTCCGTGTTTCTCCAGATGAAGCACTGCCTGCTCCATCCGGGAGACAGACATTCCGGAGGCAAAAAGTCCTGCCACAATTCCCCCTGCGCTGGCTCCTGCCACTGCATCCGGGCGCAGTCCCGCCTCCATAAGGGCCTTAAGCACCCCCACATGGGCTGCCCCCCTGGTTCCGCCGCCTGCCAGTGCCAATCCATATCCCATAATAAATCCCTCCGCCCTATCCTGTGTCAATGCCGTACCGGTAATAGGTACATATGCACTGGCACATCCGGATATGACAGAGGGAAGTAGGTGAAATATAGTTTATTCCTAAACCCTGACCTTCACTACAATCTTACGCACCTTGCAGGGAGTACCTGCAATACATCTGGGCTTGTGGGCGTCCTCAGGAGCCACCACCGCGCAGTCCCCGGCCTTTAAAAGAACGGCGCCGCCCTGCTCCGGTTCCTTAAAGAACACGATATCATCCGCTTCATTATAAGGCGCTTCCTCTTCCAGCCCTGCCCGCTTTGTGTAGCCGAACCGCTCCTGGCCCTCCACCACATACTGTATATCAAAATACAGATCGTGGGATTCATACCTGCATGCATCTGCCGGCATGGTGGTATACTCCTGCACCGAGGCAAATACCTCATCCCCGTCAATATCAACACGGCCCAGGGGCAGCGCCTTTAAATCCGTGTTTCTTAAGAACTCATAGCCTTTTTTGAATTTGTCCTCCAGGTAATCGTATTTCTGGATTAAATCAATACTTGTGGTCAGCATGTCAACCTTCCTTTCCTTCGCCGTTTCCGGCAAACGCCGCGATTTCTTCGTAGAGGGCCGTGGCCGCCTCTTTGTCATAGCCGTACATCATCAGCACATCCAGGACATATGGGGTGAAGGTGATTCCTGTCAGGCAGCGGGCAAACTCCATGCCCGCAATCTCTCCCAGACACAGTATCCTGGAACGGTTGGAAAACGGCTTCTTCCACAGCTCCACCTTTTCTGTCTGGGTAAATATGAAATCCTTTTTCCTGTACTCCGTCACATGGAACAGTTCATGGGCCAGCAGCACGTCCTCCACTGCCCTGTTGCCCAGAAGCCCCTCCAGCTTTTCTTCCCGAATCAGCTTCTGCGCCCGCTCTGCGCCGTCCATAAAAATGGTAATGGAATCCGGTTCCTGATACTGGGCAAAAATCACATGCCCGCCGCCCCCCGGCACCTGGGGCGTTAAAACCTTAAGCCCCATGCCGGCAGCAATATCCCAGACATCTGTCTTCCCCAGAATCAGCTGCGCCTCATTTCGCCCGCACTCTGCCGCCCGAAAGCCATATGCCAGCTTCTGTTCCCTGGAAAACCTGCCTTCCAGCGGGTCCCTGGACCAGGCATAGAGGTACCAGGCTGTCTCGTCCAGGGACAGCAGGTGTTCCACCATGGAATACAGGGACCTCTCCCTAGATGGAACCGCCATCTGCTCCATCATGGCCCTTTGTTCCCCTGCCGTTTCCCTGCTGTTTCCCAAAAAAGCCCGGAACAGCTTTCTGCCGTCTTCTCTCTTCATGGAAAAACCTCCTCTGCGCCTGTCCCCTTCTATTCTACAACTGATTCTTTGCTCCGACAATCACAATATCTTCCGACGGGTCCACCATCTGCATTTCCACATCCATGAGCATGAGAATCTGCTCCAGCTCCCCTGTGCCGTTAAAGTCCATGACTCTGGCGCCCACACACAGATAGTAGTCGGGCCGCAGGATGGCATCTGCCTTGAAAATGGCCATTTCTTCCCACATTCTGGAAACAATGCTCCGGTAGGAAGATGCCTTGGCAAGAACCACTTCCCCGTCTGTCCTCTGCACCTTGATAAATCCCTTCTTATCCAGGATACGAAGTGGCTTTCGGCCCCTGCTTTCCATATTATAGACATAGAAGTTAGGCGTCTGGCCCACCAGGTTCAGCTCTTCCGGCCCGGACCTTAAATCCTCCGCCGCCAGGTTCCTTGCCTCCTCCTCGCTGCACTCCTTAAGAAGGTCCGTTGTCTTGACCTCCGTGGAGCCCAGTGCAATGGCAGTGAGCTTGGAGGTCTGCGGGTCAATTTCAATGTGGACCTCCACGGATCCGGGCGCTGCCCCGCTCTCCACTGCTTTGTCCACTGCCTCCCGCTTGATGCTTCTGATATCATCCGGCGTGGGGTTGGGTACCACCCGCTCCACAACGTCGCGGACCATGGCCAGAGCCACGCCTATGGAGGAAATAACCTCTGCATTTTCAGGCACACTGTACTTAATATTCATCTTATTGGCACAGAACCCAATCAGGGATGTGGCGCCGCCGCCCACGCCCACCAGGGATATCTGGTCATGCTCCAGGCGGTACTTGTCAGCCAGCTCCATGATAATAGGCTCGATCTTCTCATAGGCCCTGGTAAGAATCTGGGAAGCCACATCCTCCACCGTGGTGTTCAGGTAATCGGCAATGGGCTGCATGGCTTTCCTGGCCGAATTTACGCTGCCGTAGGAAAAGTCCTTGGGCGTCACCAGTCCCAGCACATTGGCCGCGCAGCTGTTGGTGATGGTGATGCGCTTGCCGCTCTTTAAGCGGATAGCCACGTAATCCTCCGGATCTCCCTCCTTCGGAGAAAAGAATTCCAGCCGGGGCTCCACGATTTCTTCCTCATCTGTAAATACGGCGTAATCCAGTCCCGCAATATGCGCGGAACGTGGGCCCACATCGTGGACGCCGCTCTTGTTCACCCGAATCATGCTTCCGCCTGCAACGCCCAGCACCCGCACATCCAGGGAGCTGATATAGGTCCTGTGTCCGCCTACCACAGAGTAATCAATGGCAGGGCGTCCGTTCTTGATAACGCCGATATTGGTGGTGGTTCCACCCACCTCAAAATACACGCCGTTGGATGCCCTCAGGTACATAAGGGATCCCATAACACTGGCAGCCGGACCGGAAAGCATGGTCAGCACCGGGCGCTTCTTCATCTCATTGATTTCCATGACGCCGCCATCTCCACGCATAATCATGAGAGGCACCTCCACGCCGGCCTTTCGCACGCTCTCCTCCGTGGAATTGGCCGTGTTCAGCATCTTGGGCAGAATGCTGGCGTTTATGGCAGCTGTCCTGGTCCGTCTGGTCAGGCCGTAGAGCTTGGTAATGTCCGAGGCAACGGTTGTCTCCATGCCCATCTCGTCATGGGCAATCTCGAACACAAACTGCTCCCCGGCAATGTCGTCCACCCCGTAAGCGTCTGACGCCACCAGCACCTGGGCGCCCTCCGCTTTAAGCTCCTCAACCGCCTTCCTGACCGTATTCTCGTCCTCTTCACTGTCGCTCAGATAACGGTTCTTTATCTTTATGCTTCTGCCGGATCCCAGGTCGATATCCTTAAGGCGGGTCTGATGCTTTGCCAGAAAGCCTTCCATGCCTCCGGGCCCCATGCCCAGCACGCCCACGCAGGCCACATCGCCTTCAATCAGGGCATTGGTGGCCTGGGTGGTGCTGTGGGCCACGAAAATAACATCCTCAGGGGCAATATCATTTTCCCTTAAGCAGTTCTGAAATGCCTTCACCACGCCGGCCGCCACCCCGTACCTGTCATCATGAGTGGTCTTGACAGAAGATTTTCCTATGATTTCATGTGTGGCGTTGTCAATCGCTACCGCCTTTGTATGGGTTCCTCCAACGTCGATTCCCATTCTCACCAGTCTGTTTCCCATGTTTCTTCTCCTCCCGTTAACCAAACATGATAAATGTAATAATCTGCAGGATGCAGCAGATAATCCAGCCGCACACCACGCTCATCTTTAAGAATTCCTTGGTAGATACCTTTGCGTAGCTGATTCCCCATACAATCCATGACTGGGTGATGCAGCAGGACACGTTCATAACCGTGGTGGCGGCAATCATCAGGGGAGCCAGGAAGGCCACCTCAAAGCCCACGCCCTTTAAAATGCCCAGGGTAGCCGCGCCGCAGCCGTAAAGGGTAAAGGGTCCTCTGAACATTCCAAGGGGCGCCAGCACACAGAAAATAATGGTGATAAATAAGGTGCTGTGGGGAATGATATTTCCCAATAGCGCGTTGAAATATGGAATGCACAGTTCAGCCGCCTTGTTGAACATGGGAACCACCAGCAGGAAGCCTACCAGGGGAGCCGTATCCACCACGCCGTCAAAGAAGTCCTTGTTAAAGGTTCTGCAGGCAGCCCGGAAGCTTTTCAGCTTTCCGCATACAAACAACGCATAGAAGCCGCCGATCAGAAAGCCCATGATAATGGGCACCTTGAACACAATTAAAAGGAATACAGGGATAAAGGGCGTCAGCAGGGACGGTGTGGGAGCAAAATCCAGTTTCTGGCGTACCGGCCTTCTGGCTGCCCAGGAATGGACCGATTTTTTTCTCATGCAGAACAGAATCAGTATAATGGTAAATACCAGCTGTACGGCCAGTGCAATGCCGCCCCATTTCACATACTGCTCATAGGGGTACAGGACCTTGCCGTCCCCGTCCAGGAAGAACGCGGTGTACTGTCCGAAGAGTACAGGGTTCAAAAACATTCCCGCTCCGATGCTCAGCATAAAGGATACAACGGACAGCACCTTGGGAATTCCCAGGGACATGAAGATGGGAAGGATGATAACGCCGATAGCTACCACTGCGCCGGCCCCGAACAGGGAGGAAAATATGGCAGCCGTAACAATGCACAAAAGGATACAGGTGACGGCGGGCTTGTCGCCGCCCAGCTCCGTGGTCTTGCGGATAAGGGTGGCTGCGATGCCTGTCTCTAACAGCACCCGGCCGAACCATGCCCCAAACACTACATTTACCAGCACTGAGCCCCAGCCCTCCGGGCCGCTCTGGAACACCTTGGAAAATGCCTGTATCCATGTAATCCGTATGCTGTCTCCATTGGCTGCGATAAATTCAGGATTAGACGCCAGAAGGTTGCCTGTCATGGGAAGGATGGTCCAGAGAATGGCCATAATCAGCATTCCCATCATCAGGTTTCCGCCCCTGGCCGCGTAGACGGCCAGGCCAAAGAACGATGCTAAAATCAGTATTCCTATGATATATTCCATAAGTTAAATCTCCCCTCTATATTGCTATTTTAGCTCTGTGCTTCAGCGCTCAAGGCTGTTAAGCGTTTCCCACACCTCGTCAATGACCGGAATTCCGTCTCTTGTATTGGTCTCTCTGGTGATGAGTTCCAGTTCTCCCGGATAATACACTTCCCCGCCTTCCCTGATTGGCTCTGAGGACTTGATGTCGGCCAGAATCTCATCCACGATGGAGTCCGTTTCCTCCGGCGTGTTGAATCTTAAGGGGTCAATGGCTATCATAATCTGGCTCAGTCCCACCTCGTCCCCAAAGGTGCCAATCCTGCTGACGGAATTGCCGTTTGTCAGAACCGTCGCTATCAGGTCCAGGGCAATGGAGATGCCGCTGCCCTTCCAGTATCCCATGGGAAGCACCCTCCATGTTTTCTCAATCTCAGCCGGGTCCGTGGTCAGGTTGCCCTTTGTATCATAGCCTCCGGGAACCGGAAGCTGCTGTCCCTTAAGCTTTGCCTCCTCTATCTTTCCGTAGGAAAACTGGGATACGGCGCAGTCAATGACAGCGTGTTTTCCGTTGCTTCTGGGGATGGACATGATAAATGGATTGTTTCCGATTTTTCTGTCCCTTCCGCCCCAGGCAGGCATGTTGGGCATGGTGTTGGACCAGCAGATACCGATGCATCCCTTGTCCGCTGCCTGCCAGCCGTAGCTGCCCCCCCGCATCCAGTGGTTATTATTTCCAAGGGCCACCACGCCCACGCCGTACTCCCTTGCCAGCTCCACAGCCCGGTCCATGGCCAGCTTTGCATTGAGGGGGCCGAATCCCCTGTGTCCGTTCCACCGCTCAATGGCTCCCATGGAGGATTCACAGGTTGCAATGGCGGCGGAATCAATCTCTCCCTTATCCAGATACTCCACCACCCTGGGGAAGCGGTTCACACCGTGGGAATATACGCCGTCCAGGCTGTTGTTTGCAAATACGGTGGCCGCGTCCTTTGCATGCTTTCCTGAAAAACCTCTGCTCTCTAAAATCCTCTGGAACTTCTCTAATAAATCCTCATACTTTACTCTCATGGCTCTCTCTCCTTTTATATGAGCTTTCTCTCTTTTTTGAGAAAGCGCTTTCTCATGACACCATTATAACATCAACTAGGTTTATGTCAATATAAAAGTATTTAATCTCTTAATTTTATACAATATGCACTATATAATCCCATATTTTTTGTGTATTATAATCCCACTTACATTTTTATATAAAAGCGTTTTCTTGATTTCGCAAAACAAAAAAGGAGCCGGAACAAAATATCTTTGTTTTTTCCAACTCCAATTCAAAAAAAGCGCTTTTCTATTGTTTTATACACAGCCCTATGCACACCTCAGCTTATCCAAGGAGCGGCCGTATACCGCCAGGGCATACGCCGGCAGGGCGCCTGATATCCGCAGGCACCGGCACAATGGCGTGCTGTCTTACCCAATCTTTCAGAATAACGCAGAACCGCGCACCACCAGCTCCGGCTGGATGGCCACGCTTGTGGCCGACTCCTTTCCTTCCATCCTGTCCCTGAGCAGGGAAGCGCACATTCCGCCCAAAAGCTCCGGCTTGTTGTCCAGGGTAGTCAGCTCAGGTTCGCATATTCTGGAATCCGGCGAATTATTGCAGCCGGTAATGGCTATATCCTCCGGCACCCGGTATCCCCTTTCCTTAAATTCCTTCATGAGTCCGATGGCCGTGATGTCTTCGCCGCACACCACCCCGTTGACAGGCCGGCCGGCGGCAAGAATCTTTCTGGCGGCATCCCTTCCCCCTTCTAGGCTGCTTTCATCCACAATCACCACCCGGTCGTTTCCGTCAGGTACATCCCTCAGCTTCATGGCTTCTAAAAATCCCTGCCGTTTTGCCCTGCCGCTGTCTGTGGCAATATCAAAAACATAGAATAAGTCCATACGCCCATGGTCAAACATATAATCCGAAGCCATGCGGATTGCCTTTGTGTCATCCACCAGGACTGAATAAAAATTAGGCAGCTTTACCTGTCCGTTGGCAATGACTACGGGTGTATCCTTTATCTTGGCAGTAATCTCAGGATAATTTATCAGTTCATTGAATACAGAGCCGATGAGCACAATTCCGTCTGTCTGTTTCTCTGACAGTATCTCGAAATACCGGTCGCATTCCTGTATGGACCCGCCTGTATTACACACCGAAACATTATATCCCAGATTGCTGAACTCCTGTTCAATCACATATATCATCCTGGCATAATGCGTCACCCGCACATCCACTGTCAGGATAGCAATATTCTTCATGGTTTTGGAGACCATGCCCCTGGCTATGGCGCTGGGCTTATAGTCATACTTTTTAAGAACGGCCTCCACCCTGTCCCTTATCTTGGGATTCACATTTCCCTTATTGTTGAGCACCCGCGAAACAGTGGAGATAGAGGTCCCTGCCTCGGCTGCAATGTCATAAATATTCATCCCTTCACCCCTTTTATTCCTTTACACTTCTGTGCTTTCATCCCCTGCTCTGCTCCTGCTTTTTTCGTGAAAGCCCTTTCTCTATATTGTAATGGACTTTTCCGGATTTTGCAAGATAAAATCCAGAGGGTTCTGACAGGTTGCGTAATGGATATAGAACCACATATGGAATTGGCGATGAAATCGACAATGGATTTGGCAATGGAATGAGATGTTATACGAAGCATGTTATACGAAAAACAGCAGCCCGCCGCGTCCCTCCCATGCAGGGCAACACGTTTTGCTGCTGTTTTTTAGCGCCCTAAGGCATGTCCCATAACTGTAAACTATCTTTCCTAAAACTGCACAACATCCTTTATCTCTTCCGCCCGTTCCACATGTTCGGCATAAAGGACCGGCCCCTCGCCGTGATAATCCTTCTGGTATTCAATACCTACCTTTGCCCGGACCTTCACCCACTGTTTTGTCTTGTAATCCTCCGCTTCCGGCCATTTGCACATAAAGCCCAGAAACGTCATATCCGCCTCACAGCATGTCATGGCCATGCGGCCAGGCACAAACTGGCCCTTGGGGAATTTAGGAGTTTTAAGAACCATGGCAGTGAATTCCACCACCCTGTCCTTATAGCGCTCCGGCTGGTCCATACAGTCAATATACCAAATACCGTAATCCTCAGGCTTAATTTCAATCACATCCGCGCCAAGGTCATAGGGAAGATCCTCCTCCAGGGCAGCCTGTTCGATTTCCCCTTCCTTGTCCTCCAGGACAATCTCGCTTTCCCGGCTCATGGCCCGTATGGTCCTGCGGTACGCGGTCAGCTTGTCATCCCCAATCCCGTCGCACCGGTTCACGATAACCAGCTCCGATCCCCGCAGCATGGCCCCCAGAAGTGGCTTCATGTTCTGCACATAGAGTTCAAAGGTAGAACCGTCAATAATGGTAATCTGCTGATAAATGGTCCAGTCATCCGGCAGTTTTAAATCATCCTGGTTCCACATGCCGTTCCACTCCATCAGCACGCGTTCCGGCTGGTAGATAACCTCCAGTTCATTGAGATACTGGGGGGTCAGCTTCTCCATGTCATCCACAAACACCACTGCCGTCTTATTCTTCTTTAACTTTTTCTCGTCATACTCCGTATCGCCTTCCTCACACACAATGAGAAGGGTCTTTCCCTCTGTTTTAAAGTAATCCTGCTGCATGGTAAAATCCAGAAACTGGGTCTTGCCAGCCTCCAGAAAGCCATTGATTAAAAACAAAGGCATAATATCGTCTTCTATCTCATAAGCCATGTCTGTTTCCCCTTATCCAATCAGCCTCTGCCGAATACGCTGTTCAGCTCTTCCTCTTTCAGGCTGGCGCCAATCACACATACCTTGCCTGTATAATCCGGTCTGCCCTGGCGGATTTCATACTGCTCCGGCACCAAATCAAAATACAGCCACTCACCGGGATTCTCTGTGGGAAGCATTCCCTTGGCCCTTAACACATCTCCAAACTCCCTGGTGGAAGAGAGACGTTTCAGAATATCCTCCAGCTGCTCATGGGTCACCGGAACAATGGTTTCCATTCCCCAGCTGGTAAACACCTCGTCTGCATGATGATGATGGTGATGCTCATGACCGCAGCCATCATGGTGATGATGCCCATGGCATTCCTCGTCATGGCCGTGGTGATGCTCATGGCATTCCTCATCGTGATCGTGGTGGTGATGCCCATGGCATTCCTCGTCATGGCCGTGGTGGTGCTCATGGCATTCCTCATCATGATCGTGGTGATGATGCTCATGGCATTCCTCGTCATGGCCGTGGTGGTGCTCATGGCATTCCTCATCATGACCGTGGTGGTGATGCTCATGGCACTCCTCATCATGGTCATGGTGATGCTCATGGCACTCCTCATCGTGATCGTGGTGATGCTCATGGCATTCCTCATCATGGCCGTGGTGGTGCCCGCAGCACTCCTCGCCATGACCGTCATGATGGCGGCTCTCCCGCACCTCTGCCAGCAGATCATCCAGCATAGTATCCTTCTTCTCAATAATCTCCAGAAGCTGGCTTCCTCCAAGCTGGTCCAGAGGAGTGGTGATAATGACAGCATTTGCATTCTTCTCGCGAATCATGTCCACATCCTTCTGTATTTTAGAGGCATCCGTAATGTCTGTACGGCTCAGTACGATGGTTCCTGCATTCTCTATCTGATTATTGAAGAACTCTCCGAAATTCTTCATGTACATTTTGCATTTTGCCGCATCCACAATGGTTACAGCGCTGTTTAGCTCCACATCCATATCTGCTGATACGTCAATGACTGCCTTCATCACATCTGACAGCTTGCCCACACCGGACGGTTCGATGATGATGCGCTCCGGCTTGTACTGTGTCAGAACCTCAGCCAGGGATGTACCAAAATCACCTACCAGAGAGCAGCAGATGCAGCCTGAATTCATCTCCCGGATTTCAATGCCTGAATCCTTCAGAAAACCGCCGTCAATTCCAATCTCGCCAAACTCATTTTCAATCAGGACAACCTGTTCTCCGGCAATGGCCTCCTCCAGGAGCTTCTTAATGAACGTAGTCTTGCCCGCTCCCAGGAATCCGGAGATAATATCAATCTTTGTCATTTTATTCTTTCCCTCTTTCTCAGTATCCGAAGCCCTGCCAGCCCAGTAAGCAAGTAAAACCATCCGCCGTCCTGTCCTGGCAAAGCTCTGTTTGTAAAGCCTGTCAATTGAATATTGTTGCACATTCACTGGATAAAGTCAAGACATATGGCCCTATTCTATTGCTATTCTATTACCGCTCTGTTTCTATTCTGTCGTATCACACTTTCATTTTATCCATATTTTAACCGTTACAAAGGGTCAGGCAAGAGTTTTTGAGAAAAAATGCAGCAAACAGCCAGGCAGACCTTCTCGCCTGCCTGGCTGTTGTCCCGGTACCGCGGGCCCTTGCCCATTCTTTTTTCTTTATCTCCGTTCTGCCTGACCGGCTTTCGCCGTGCTCAGCCGGTTAAGTCCATGATTCTACCGGCCAGTTTCCTCTTACATCTCCTCTTACATATCCAAATACATATGCATCGGATAGGAAAGATACTCCACATCCTCCAGCTTCTCCACCGTAATGTAACCTGCCGGAGCATTTAAAATGGTCGGAATCCGGTTTACAATGGTGGCGCAGGTATGCTCCACAGTGGCCGGCTTCTGTACAAAGAAGGTGGTGTCGGGTTCGCCTATGATTTTCCAGTCGCACAAATCGCCGTCATCCGGTCCGTATACCTTGCCGATGCACTGGGTCTCTATAACCGGACCCTGGAAGGTCTCGGTGGTGACCACGGCGCTCATACCGATGCAGTTTCCCTTTGGTATGGTCATTCCCATGGTCTCTGAATACAGGTCCGTGGGATAGAAATATGGCACGCACTTCTGGGACTGGGACTTGATGGTCCATCCCATCTTATTGCACAGCGCTTCATTGGAATTCCATACATAACAGGGCTCCAGTGTCTCCGGGTGGGCAATCTGAGCTTCAAACTCCTCCGGTGTAAGCCCCACGCCGTGAGCCTTTGCCAGTGCCAGACCGTAATCTTCAACGTTATAGCTGGTGGCTCCCTCAATCCTGTTAATGCGGTGTACGCCTCCCGCCACACAGCCAATCATGTTAATCCAGAAAATATCCTGCATACCGGCTCCCACTATGGTGCAGCCGGTTTCCTTAGCCAGCTTATCCAGCTTGTTGGTAACAGCTGAGGACGTGGTCCATGGATAGATGGCCTCCTCGCAGGTGGTCACCACATTGATTCCCCTGGACACGCATTTCTCAAAATAGGGATATACATCTGACATGAAGCTGAACAGGGTAACCACGGCAATGTCAGCGTCGCACTCATCCAGGACCGCATCAGCGTCCTCCCTTATCACCACGCCCAGCTTTGTGCCAAGCCCTGCAAAATCACCTACGTCCATTCCTACCACGGCCGGATTCACATCAATTGCCCCTACAATCTCAGCGCCCTTTTCATAAAGATAGCGCAGGATGTACTTGGCCATCTTGCCGCAGCCATACTGTACCACACGGATTTTCTCGCAATTCATCATGATTCTTAAACCCCTTTCCTGAAAATAAGTTACGTGTTATTAGCTTCTGTTAATAGTATAAAGCTTATACACGGTATCAGGTCAAGGGTTATTTTTCCTGAAAGATACCGGCACCTGAAGGCGCAGGAACATGCCTCTCTCCTGCATATCCATGGGCACCTCCGCCACCACCTCGCAGATATAGTCGCCTGTCACCTGATACTCCTTTGTCCTGATTTCCTCCACCAGACGGCCCATATATTCCTTTTCCCTTTCAAATCCATTGCAGTAAATGCACAGGTATGTGCTGGCCGGTATCTCCGTAATCAGGCTGTCCTTTACAAAGCCCCGGTCCACCAGCACAAATATCTCCGTGGAATAGTACCTCCCCTCCATCAGGTGTTCCCTGCGCATCACGGTGCCTGCATTGTAAAAATAAATGGGGGAGAGCTGGTTGGCAATCAGGTTCTCCTTCAAATCCCTCAGTATCTTTTCATATACATCAATGTCGTAATCATAGAAATTCACTCCTGAATCCGTCATATACGTCAGTCTCCGGGGTATGTATTCCAGCACAATGGTCCCGTCCGGCGGCGCGTTTTCATACCATTCATAGCTTTCAAGGGTCCGCTCTATGGCCCTTCTCTGGTACATCAGCTCCCTGGATCTCAACTCCAGCTCCTCCAGGTTCCGGTGCAGGATTGTCTTGAACATATCAAGCTCAAAATGGGTCATCTGCTCCCTGATGTCCTTTAAGGACATGCCCAGGGCCTTCATATGCTGAATCATATCCAGCTGGGCGCTCTGGCGGATATCATAGTAACGGTAGCCGTTTTCCGCATCCCGGTACATGGGTGAAAACAGGCCTGCCTTGTCATACAGCCTCAGCGTCTGCTCTGACAGCCCGTTAAGCCGGGCCATCTGTCCTATTGACAGTTCTTTCACAGTGTGCACCTCCTCTTTATTATGTATAACTTCCAATTAAAGCGTTATTTACAGGATTTGCATAGCATAATTATACTAAAAAAACCTTATACCGGCAATAATGTTTCCGACGTCTTATTGAAAATTCGTCTTACATTTAACACTCAAACTTCCCCTCCCCCACCTCTGGCCCTCTTCAGCAGTTACAGACACCGCAGAACGAAAACAACCGGAGAAACAGCAGCCTGTCAACACAGGCAGCCATTTCTCCGGCCCTATTATCCGTTGGACTCATCATCCTTCTTATACATTTTTCGTCAGATGCTTCACAATCTTCTCCGCATCCTCCTGTTTTCCAATCACCATCAGGTGGTTATCCCCTGCTATGACATGGTCGGCACCGGGCATGAACCTCATGTGTCCGTCCGGGTTTTTCACCGCGATAACCGATATGCCGTACAGCCGCCGGATATCGGAATCCTTTATGCTCTTTCCCACCCACTGGGGAAGGGGCTTGATTTCATAGATGGAAATGCCGTCTGCCAGCTCCGTATAGTCAAACACATTGTTGGCGCTGTAACGCACCGCTACCTTCTCGGCCACGTCCCGGTCCGGATAAACCACCTCGTCCGCCCCGTTCTTTAGCAGCAGCCTGGCATGAATATTGCGGTTTGCCTTGCTGACAACGTACTTTGCCCCTATCTCCTTAATCAGACTGGTAACCTCCAGACTGTTCTGAAAGTTGTTTCCGATACAGATAAAACAGATATCGAAGTTGCCGATTCCCAGGCTCTTAAGCACGGCCTCATTGGTACAGTCTCCAATCTTGGCGCTGACCACATATGGAAGGACGGGCTCCAGCTTCTCCTCTGATATGTCCACTGCCATGATTTGATTGTCATGCTTGGCCAGGTTTTCACACAGGTGCTGGCCAAACCTTCCGATTCCGATAACAAGAATTGATTTCATCTCTAATACCCCTCTCTATCCTATGGTAATCCGCTCTGCCGGCAGCTGCACATGGGGCTTGCGGTTGGACCTGGTGAATGCCAGGGCAAAGGACAAGCTTCCGATTCGTCCGCAGTACATAAGCAGTATAATAACAATCCGGGAAAATGAATTCAGGCTTCTGGTAACTCCTGTGCTCATTCCTGAGGTGCCTATAGCGGAACATGTCTCAAAGAACACATCCGACATAGGCAGGTTCTGGGACACCATAATGGCTATGGTGGCTGCCAGCATCAGACCCAGGTTGATGGTCAGAATACAGGCCGACTGCCTGATGGACTCGTCCTCCAGCCTTCTTCCGAATATCTCCACCCCGTATGTCTGGCGGATATTGGAATGGACGTAAAGCAGAAGCACTGCCAGGGTGCTGGTCTTGATACCGCCGGCCGTGGAGCCCGGGCTTCCTCCGATGAACATGAGGATGGCTGACAAAAACTTGCTCCCGTCTGTCAGGGCTGCCGTGTCTACATTGTTAAATCCGGCTGTCCTGGGTGTGACCGCGCTGAAGAAACAGGCCAGAAAGGACTCAGAACCATTCATTCCCACCAGAATATTATTGCGCTCCATCAGATAAAAGAGTATGGTGCTGGTAATCAGAAGAACTGCCGTTGTAACCAGCACGATTTTGGTGTGAAGCATGTAGTGGCGGAAATCCAGCTTCTTCCTAGACAAATCGTCCCAGACAATGAATCCGATACCGCCTGTAATAATCAGGAAGGATATAGTTCCTATAACCACCCAGTCCCCCTCATAATTACAAAGAGAACTATACTGGCTGGTGTGTCCCATCAGGTCAAAGCCGGCATTACAAAAGGCCGAAACAGAATGAAATATTCCATACCAGGTACCGTGGACCAGACCGTACTCCGGAATAAACCGGCAGGCCAGTATAACAGCGCCTGCTCCCTCAAAAACAGCTGTGCCGATGATGATTTTCTTGGCCAGCTTCACCATGCCGCCAATCTGCAGGGTGTTGACGCTTTCCTGCATAAGCCCCCGCTCTTTGAGTCCGATTTTCCTTCTCAGAACAATAGACAGGAAAATGCCGATGCTGATAAACCCCAATCCCCCCAGCTGAATCAGCACCAGCAGCACCATCTGGCCAAACAGGCTCCACTGGGTCCAGGTATCTGCCACCACCAGCCCCGTCACGCAGGAAGCGCTGGTTGCCGTAAACAGGCAGTTGAGGAATGGCTCGCTCTGCCCGTCCCTGCTGGCTATGGGAAGCATCAGAAGCAGGCTTCCTGTCATGATAATCAGGAAAAACCCATAGGCAATGAACTGGGTCTGTGATATATGTTTTTTTAAACGGTAATGTTTTGGTTTTTTTCCAAACAGCTTCTCATTCATGTTCCCCTCATTTTAAATCCCATAAGTTATTTTTACCGCGGATCCCTCCGCATAAAGAGCATTTTAGCACTTTAGCCCCGGACTGTCTACTGCAAAACAGGATATAGCCAGCGGATAAAACAGCCGGCCCCGGCCGGAGGCATCAGCCTCTCAGGCGGCCCAGGGACTGCCACGCCATGAACAAAAGGAAAGCGCACAGATTCACCACCACCACGCTGGCCCCGGCCGGTATGGAAAACTGGTAGGATGCCACCATGCCTGCGAAAAAGCAGGCCAGGGACAGAAGGCCCGAGGACACCATGACGCCTCCAAAGCTTTTGAATACCCGCATGGAGGAAAGGCATGGAAATATCACAAGGCTGGATATAAGCATGGCCCCCATCATCCTCATTCCCAGCACAATGGTCACTGCCGTGAGAACAGCTATAATGATATTGTAGCGGCCCACATTGACCCCTGTTGCCTTGGCAAAATTCTCGTCAAAGGTCACTGCAAATATGCGGTTGTAGCATATTACAAACAGCCCCAGCACCACCAGGGACAGCACCACGCTGAGCCAAACATCCTCCCTGCTCATGGCCAGGATGCTTCCGAACATATAACTGCTCACATCCGTGGTCATACCCGTGGTCAGGGAAGTGACGATGATGCCTAGCGCCAGGGCGCTGGCTGATATGAGGGCAATGGCCGCATCGCTTTTAATCCGGCTGTTCTCCGTAATCCGAAGCAGGAAAAAAGCAGCCAGGACCACCACCGGAATGGATATCTTAAGGGGGGACCATCCCATGGCCAGGGCAATGGAAAGGGCCCCGAAGGACACATGGGACAAGCCGTCCCCAATCATGCTGTACCGCCTGAGCACCAGGCTCACTCCCAGCAGGGACGCGCACAGGGATACCATCATGCCGCCCGCAAGAGCCCTTACCAGAAATGGGTAGGAAAGCATTTCTCGTATCAGATTCATGATTTATCCTCCTTGTGCATGTGCAGCTTCACCGTGTGGCATCCGGCTGTGGGCTTGCATCTGCCCTGTTCCTTTTCATGGAAGAAATGGCCGGCTGCCTGGCTGTTCATATAGTCGTGGGCAGGCCCGTAGAACAGGACACGCTTTTGCAGGTGAAGTATCTTATTGGCCTCCTCCACCGCATTTCTCAGGTCATGGGACACCATGAGTATAGCCACCTTGTCCTCCCTGTTCAACCTCCGGATCATGGTGTAAAACTCCTGGATGGCCGTGGGGTCTAACCCAGTGATGGGCTCGTCCAGTATCAGCAGGGAGCTGGTGGCGCACAGGGCCCTGGCTATAAGTACCCGCTGCTGCTGCCCGCCGGACAGCTCCCTGTAGCACTGCTTCCTGATGGGTGTGATCCCCAGCTTCTCCATGTTCCTGTCCGCAATCTCTTTTTCTTTCTTAGAATAAAACGGAAGCATTCCCCTACGGTTTAAGCAGCCGCTTAAGACCACCTCTGAGACAGTGGCAGGAAAATCCTTCTGGGCGGCCGTCTGCTGGGGCAGGTAGCCGATACCGGTCCTCTTTAGCTCATCTGCCGTTACAAGCGTTCCGCCCGTAGGCTTGATTAAGCCCAAAAGCCCCTTCATCAGTGTACTCTTGCCGGATCCGTTCTCACCCACGATGCACAGATAATCCCCGGGGTCCACTTCCATATTTACATCGGTCACAGCATCCTGGTTATCGTATCCGAAGTCCACATGCTGGCATTGAATTAATGGTGACATATTTTACCCCTTTTACAATTGGTTATTCCAGCCCGGATTATCCCGGCTCAGGTTATTCCAGCCCATACCGCAGGTTCTCCACATTCTGTTTCATAAGCTGGAGATAGGTGACGCCCTCGTCGAACTGCTTCCTGGTCACGTTGTGGCAGGAATGGAGAAGAAGGGGCATTGCTCCTGTTTCCTCCTGAATGATTTCCGCTGTCCTGTGGCTGGAAAGCTCCAGGTAATAGACAGCCGGAATCCGGTCCTCCTTTACCTTGTCTATCAGATAGGCAATGGTCCTGGCGCTGGGCTCCGTGTCCCCGCTGCACCCGGAAAAGGCAGCGCGGTAGGAAAGGCCGTACTCATCCGCGAAATAGCGGAAGGGAAACTTGTCTGCCACCACAATCATATGGAGACGCCCCTGGTTTACCACCTGTCGGAACTGGCTGTCCAGTTCCTTAAGTTCCTTCAGGTATGCCTGGGTATTATCCTCAAAACGGCTTTTCTCCCGGGGAGCTGCCTCTGACAAGGTCTGGCTTATTATTTTTACAATGGCCCGGGCATTGACAGGGGAGGTCCATATATGCTCATCGTATTCAATGTGCATCTCAAAGCCGTCCTCATGGCGGTGTTCTTCCTCCTCCTCCATGCCTTCCACATGCTCTTCCTCCACCACGTCCACATAGTCCATCATGGTCAGAACCTTCATGTGGCTGGTGTCCAGGGAGCCCAGCACTTTCTCCACCCACTGCTCCATCTCGCCGCCGTTGCAGATCAGCACATCGGCCTCCTGCATGGCAATCATATCAGCAGGCGTAGGTTCAAAGGAATGGCTGTCCATACCCGCGGGCACCACCAGCTTAAGCTTCACCCGGTCCCCTGCAATCTGGCGCACAAAATCATAGTAGGGAAAGATGGTGGTTACCACAAGGATGCGGTCATCCTTTCCCTCCTGGCCGGCAGCAGACGCCTTTCCTGATTCAAGCGGCCTCTGTCCGGCGGCGCATCCCCATATACTTATGACCATGACTGCGAAACCAAGCAAGGCCATAAGCCACGTAATTCCCCTGTATCTCAGGGGCATTCTATCATTCAATTCCATTCACATCCTTTATATACTGAACAACCTGGGACGGATGGTCCGCAATAAGCGCCGGATGGAAAGCCATAAGCTCTTCCCTGGTCCTAAATCCCCAGGTCACTCCCACTGTATCCACCTTTGCATTGTCCCCGGTCTCCATGTCCGTGTTGGTATCCCCCAGATAGAGGATTTCGCTCTTTGAAAGTCCCAGTTCCTCCGCTATGGCCCATACGCCGTCAGGGCAAGGCTTCTTCTTGATTCCCTTATCCTCCCGCTCTCCGTAGACCAGGTCAAAATACCCCTTTCCAAACACTCCCTGCACATTATCCAGTGTTCTGGGATGGGGCTTGTTGGACAGCACTGCAATGAAAATGCCCTGCGACTTTAAAAACTCCAGAAGCTCCCCGATTCCCTCGTATGCCTCCACACGGTACATACAGCATTCCCGAAAAATGTCCTGATACCGCTCCACCGCCTCCTCATAATGGGTCAGCTCCTTATCCCCGCAGGCAATAAGGGACCGCTCCAGCAGCTTCTTATAACCGTCCCCCACATAGAGCCGGCTCTCCTCCACGCTGATTTCACGCATGTTCCAATAACTCAGGGTATCATTCACTGACTTCTGGATGGCATAGATTGAATTCACAAGGGTCCCGTCCAGGTCGAATATACAGCATTTATACATTATGGTTACCATTCCTTTCCATGGCTATACGCAAATCTGTCTTGACACAACCTACATCATAGCACAGTTCCATCTGTTTTTCCACTGCATTTGACACCGCACCCCTGGCATGCTATACTTTTTTCAACACAAGACAGCTAATTTTTCCCACTTTAAAAGGAGCAAACCATGACGAATTCCTATATGATTACCTGCTGTTCCACAGCCGATCTGCCGGCGTCTTATCTGACAGAGAGAGGCATCCCCTACTCCTGCTTTCATTTCCGGATGAACGGCATGGAATATGACGACGACCTGGGAAAGTCCATTCCCATTGAGGATTTTTACGAGAACATCAGGCAGGGCGCCATGCCCACCACGTCCCAGGTGAACCCGGAACAATACGAAGCCATGTTTGAGCCCATATTAAAAGAAGGAAAGGATATCATCCACATGACCCTCTCCTCCGGCATATCCGGCACCTATAATTCGGCAGTCATTGCCAGGGATGAGATGCTGGAGCGTTATCCGGACCGGCAGATTGCCGTCATTGACTCCTGCTGCGCCTCAGCGGGCTACGGACTTCTGGTGGACACGGCCTGGGAGATGATGCAGGCAGGTGCAGAATACAGGGAACTTGTATCCTGGATTGAGGAGAATAAAAAAAGGGTCCATCATTGGTTCTTCACCTCTGATTTGACCCATTTAAGACGGGGAGGACGCATCTCTGCCTCAGCTGCCTTCTTTGGCAATATGCTCAACATATGTCCCCTGCTGGAAGTGAATGCGGAAGGCAAACTGATTCCCCGGGACAAGTACCGGGGCAAGAAGCGCGTTATCCGGGAAATGGTGGAGCGGATGAAGGAACATGCTGAACAGGGCGATGCCTATAACGGAAAATGCTTCCTGTCCCAATCCTCCTGCCCCGAAGATGCCGAGGCAGTGGCCAGCCTGGTAGAGGAAACTTTCCCTCATTTAAACGGAAAGGTTTTCATCGTGGATATCGGCACTGTCATCGGCTCCCATACCGGTCCCGGCACCGTATGCCTGGTTTTCTGGGGAGACGGCAGAACCGTGTAGAGTGTGTCTGAAAACTGCTTTCTGACGCGCCCCGGCCGCGCTCCGGCCCTTTAGGTTCTCTGTTCTTTCATGGACATCACATACAGAGCCGCAAAACCCGCAGCTCCGGCTATAAGGGCCGCTGCCAGATCCGCGCCTGTTGGGATACCTGGAAAAAGTTCCGGCAGGGAACCGAACATGAATCCCAGGATAATCAGATAGGTGGGCTGGGGATGACGGGACATCAGCCGCTCCAGCACCTTGGTGGTCAGGAAAATGCCGCCCAGCACGCCGGCTCCCAGCGGTATCAGGGGAAGGATATGAAAGGAGCTGATGTTTCCTATAATGGTTTCATAGATTCCCAGCATATAGAGCATCTGAGACACGCTGATTCCGGGCAGGACCAGCCCCACCGCAATGATGAATCCCCCAGCCAGCTGAAGGAGCAGGGCCGCGGGCCCGAAACTTCCGTCCGGTGTAAAAAGTCCGGAGGGAATCAGCGCCAGAAGCACCACCCCCAGGATGCCTATGGCAGGATAGGCCACCGCTCCCAGGTCCAGTTTTTTCACGCCTGCCTCCCTGTATATCATGGGAACACCTCCTGCCACCGCTCCCAGGAAGAAAAACCGGAGCGGAACATCGGCCCTGGTTGTGAACAGGTAGCTGATAAAGCGCGAAAACAGCACCATTCCGGTTCCTGCCCCCAGGACGAATTTGAGCAGGAAGGCCATGCTTCCTGCAGGTTCCTTGAAAAAGGAGCTGATGGATGAAATGAGTCTGTCATAAACCCCCATAATCATGGCCATGGACCCTCCGCTTACTCCGGGCACCGTCATGGTCCCCCCTATCCACATTCCTTTTAAAATGATTTTCACATTATCTCGATTCACTGGAAATACTCCTTTTCACCTTCTGTGACCTTACTGCACGCGCGTCCCTTCCGGAACAACAGTAACGATATTCTACCCCATGCAGCCGGAAAAGTGAATTAATTTTCTGTATATATTTATGTCCGGGTACGGCTTATTATTGCCCCGGACATGAAAATAATCCCGGAGGGCAGGCAGTTCTGCCTTTCTCCGGGATTTATTTTTGAGGAATATGATTATGTGATAATGAAACGGAATATGGATCCGATGTATTTAATTAATGTATTTAATCAATACGCTTAATTAACACCGCACTGGGAATTTCCAGGCATCATGCCGACTCCCATCTGTGACAGCATGGAATTCAGGTCCTGTCCGCCCTTCTGGTACTGTACTGCCTGGGGACAATTTCCCGTATTGTAAAGTGCTGCGTTGCAGTCATTTATATTTGCCATATTAGTGCCGCATGCAGAACCCAGCATTGCAGCAAGTGCCATAGATGAAACTGATAACATAGTATGTCCTCGCTTTCTTTCTTACAGATATTACAAATCTGTTACATTTCTGTTGCAAAACTATATTATCACATATTAGGAGTCCTGTGTCTGGGAGTTATTGGAAAAACAACGACTTTTGTCTTTTTTTGCGGATTTTTCATGTTCTTTGGTAATATTTCCCCAATATCCCTCATATATTATCAGTATTATGTAATTGACGCAAACAAAAAAATACGCATGATACCAGCGCCGGTTTTACTTATAACTGCTGCATGCCTGCTGTACAGCGGACAGGCCAGTCAGGTACGGGCATGGCAATCACGATTAAGACAGGGGTTGTATATTATACTATGTTAGAATATGTAAAGAAAAATTTATCCTGTATCTTTCCCGCACAGGACCATGGCAAAGGATGTCTGTATGCGGACGAAATTTACGATACGGTGCAGACCATGAACATCAGCCAGACCTTGAATTATTCCATCCTTTTAATCATTATGGAAGCCTTCAGTCTAATCGTATATCTGGCCACAGACTTTACAGGCAGAGCTGCTTCCATGCTCAGCTTTACCATGCTGCTGTTCCTTCTGTTCATCGCCTTTAATATTGTATACTGCAAATACTTATTGAAACAGCAGCGGACCTGTTCCACAAGGCGGAGGCTGAAACACCATACATACTTTTTCACTGCCATATTTGCCCTGTACTGCATTGCAGTGAACCACATCTGCCTGCAGAGCCGCCTGACAGCAGAAAGCGTCCTTATGTTTTACATTTACATTGCCGCCGGCCCCATCTATTCCCTTAAAGAAGCGCTGGCCTCAGTGCTGGCTACCGCCCTGGCCGCGATTCCGGCTTTCAGGGCCCACCATGTACCGCCGGCCCTGTATTCCAACCTGTTCCTTTACAGCTTCATCAGCCTGTTTCTGTCCCAGATGCGCTGCCACATTATTGTGAGCAACCTGCAAATGGTAAGAAAGGCCAGGGATGAACAGGTTTGTCTTCAGGAACGGGCCGACAAGGACCCGCTGACACAGCTTTTCAACCGTAACGGCTATTCCCTCCGGCTGGAGGAGCTGATTCCCTATAGCATACGGCTTCATGTACCTGTGGCTGTCATCATGATAGATATTGACTATTTCAAACAGTACAATGATACATACGGCCATGTACAGGGCGACGAATGCCTGAAAAAGGTAGCCGCAGCCCTGTCCGGCAGCATCCACCGTGAGAACGACCTGATCTGCCGGTTTGGAGGGGAAGAGTTTCAAATACTGCTCTGTGATGTCCACCCCTCTGACGCCATCAAGGTTGGAGACCGCTTGAGGAAATCTGTGGCTGATTTAAAGATTCCCGCTGCCAACCGAAGCGCCTCCCCCTTTGTGACGATCAGCGCAGGGGTCGTGAGCACAGTTCTTACCTCCATGGATGATTACCACAAGCTGGTACGGGCAGCGGATGATGAGCTTTACTACGCCAAAAGCCACGGAAAGAATATGATTTCCTTCCGGGAACTGAATCCGGCTCCCAGCTCCGACCTATCCCTGGAGGACAAACTGGAGCACGCAAAACTTATATATGACAGCATCCCCTTCCCCTTTGCCATCATTCAAATTCAGGCAAAGGACGGACAGGCCTGTGATTTTTCCTATGTATATGTAAATGAAGCCTGTGCCCGCCTGGAATGCCGTTCCAGAAACATCCTCTACCGAAAAAGCTTTCTGAGCCATTACCCGGACGCCGATACGCGGCGCCTTCCCGCCTACTATGAAACAGCCATGCACGGCGGGCGGCAGATGTTTTATGATTTCAGCCCGGAACGCAGCAAGTACCTTAAGATAGAGTGCTTTCAATTCCACGAAGGCTACTGCGGCTGTCTCATTGAGGATGTAACGGACCAGCACTATTTTGAGCTGTACGGCAATAATGAGCTGGGGCTTCTGAACCAGGTGGTAAACGGCGGCATCCTCCTGACCAGCTACCAGGCAGAATCCCCGGAGGTCATATATATGAATTCCAGGCTGCTTCACGCCCTTGGCTACTGCAGTCTGTCCGAATACAAGCTTTTGTCCGGAGGCTCCTTATCGTTCCTCAGGCAGCTGCACCCGGATGACACCCATACATTCCAGGAGACCATGACCGTATTTTCCACAGACGACACCGTACGCAGCTGCATCATACGGATTCGCAGGAAGGACGGTGCATGGCTGTGGTTCATGCTCAGAGGCAAACTGATTATTGACGAACACAAAAATCCCCTCAACCTGTTCACTGTCTACCACATTACACGTCAGCTGAAACAGCTGGGGCAGATAGTTCCTCAGGTGGATGGGGATTCCCGTATCAGTCTATGAAAACACAGGAGCTTCCCGGCGCTCTAAGCGCCGAATACCTGCTCCGCATAATTTACCGATGCCATAGCATCCCTGCAATAGGCGTCAGCGCCTATGGTCCTGGCATAATCCTCCGTCAGCACAGCGCCTCCCACCATCACCTTGACAGTGACGGATGCAGCCCTTAGCTGGCGGATGGTTTCCTCCATGCTGGGCACAGTGGTGGTCATGAGGGCGCTCAGGCCCACCAGGGCAACCTGCCGTTCCACGGCCTCCTTTACAATGACCTCCGACGGCACGTCCCTTCCCAGGTCGATGACCTCATAACTGTAATTTTCCAGCAAAACCTTCACGATGTTCTTGCCGATATCATGGATGTCGCCTTTCACCGTTGCCAGGATGATGGTGCCTTTCTTTTCCTGGGCCTGTCCGCTTCCATCCATAGCTGCCTTGATGACCTCAAACGCAGCCTTGGCGGCCTCCGCGCTCATAAGAAGCTGGGGCAGGAACACGGTTCCCTTCTCAAACCCTTTTCCCACACGGTCCAGGGCCGGTATCATCTCACTGTTGATAATATCCAGCGGCTCCCTCTCCTTTAACAGTTCCGTCACCGCGTTGTGGGCGGCTTCTTTCAGGCCTCTCTCAATGGCTGCTGTCAGAGCCGGCCCCTGGCTTCCTCCTCCTTGATCCTCTCCTGAACCAAAATGATTGTCTGCCTTTATCCCGTTCTGGCTGCCGCTCTTTCCAATGGTCTGGCCCAGGCCCGCGCTCTGCCCGCTGTACACGCTGATATACTGGCCGCACTGGGGATCCCGGTCCATAAGCGCGTTAAAGCTGTAGTAAGCCCGCATCATGGCCTCGGAGTTAGGGTTTATGATGGCAGCTCCCAGCCCGCATTCCATGGCCATGGTAAAGAATGCGGCATTGATGATTTCCCTCTGGGGCAGTCCGAAGGATATGTTGGATACCCCCAGCACGGTTCCCACTCCCAGCTCATCCCGGATGCGCCGCAGGGTCTCCAGGGTGGTAAGGGCCCCTTTGCTGTCGGAACTGACCGTCATGCAGAGTCCGTCCAGAATGATATCCTCCGGCCCGATTCCGTACACCGCTGCCCGTTCTATGATTTTCCTGCCCACGGCCAGACGTCCATCTGCCGTATCGGGAATGCCGGACTCATCCAGGCAGAGTCCCACCGCCACTCCGCCGTATTTTGCCATCAGCGGAAATATGCGGCTCATGGACTCTTCCTTGCCGTTGACAGAGTTAATCAACGGTTTTCCGTTGTATATACGCATGGCGCGCTCCATGGCTTCCATGTCCGAGGTGTCGATTTGAAGAGGCAGGTCGATGATGGCCTGAAGCTCCCTCACAGCCTCCTCCATCATGGACGGCTCATGGATTTCAGGAAGTCCCACGTTCACATCCAGCACATCCGCCCCGTTGTCCTGCTGGCTGACCCCCTCCTTCAGGATATATTCCAGGTTGTGGTCCCGCAGGGCCTGCTTGAACTTGGACTTGCCGGTGGGGTTTATGCGCTCCCCGATAATGATTGTCTTACGGCCGGCGGTCACTGCCTTTGCATAGGAGGACACCACAGTGCGGTGTTTTTTCTCGGGCCACACCACAGGCATGTCCTTACACCGCTGTGTCATCAGGCGTATATGCTCCGGGGTGGTGCCGCAGCACCCTCCCACCACCACAGCGCCCATGGCCGCGATTTCCTCCATGACAAGGGCAAAGCCCTCAGCGTCTATGTCGTACACCGTCTTCCCGTTCTCGCTTCTGGGAAGGCCTGCATTGGGGTTTACCAGCACGGGAAGGGAGGACACCCTCAGAATTTCCTCCAGGATACCCTTCATCTGCACAGGTCCCAGACCGCAGTTGATTCCCAGGGCATCCACCCTCAGTCCCTCTAACAGGGCCACGGTGGACTCCACGTTTCCGCCGGTCAGAAGCTTTCCCTTTTCATCAAATATAACGGTTGCGAACACAGGCAGGCGTTCCCCTGTATCCGGCCTGAATCCCGCCTCCCTGGCAGCCAGCACCGCGGCCTTCAGCTCATAGCTGTCGCTCATGGTCTCTATAAGAACCAGGTCCGCTCCCGCCCTGGCGCCAATGGATACCACCTCTTTATAAAGCTTCACCGCATCCTCGAAATCCAAATCCCCCAAAGGTTTTAACAGGCGCCCCGTAGGTCCCAGATCCAGGGCCACGTATCCGTGTCCTGCTTCCCTGACCGCGGTTCTGGCATTTTCCACTGCGGCTGTCACGATGGACTCCAAATCATCTTTAAATTTAAGCCTGTTGGCGCCAAATGTATTGGTGGTCATGATGTCTGCGCCGGCCTCCAGATAGGACCGGTGTATGGATATAAGCACATCCCGGCGGGTCAGGTTCCACGTTTCCGGAAGCTCTCCCGGTTTCAGGCCCTGGGCCTGGAGCAGGCTTCCCATTCCGCCGTCGCAGAACAGGCGGCGTACCTTCATCTCTTCTAATATTGTCATCATCATTCTCCGCAAGTCCTCTTAACTGTTCAAAATGTCGTTTACCAGGATGTCCACCTGCTCCCCGCTGGTAATCCAGCTGGTGCAGAGGCGGATAGCCGTATGGCTTTCATCCACCCTTCCCTGGTTGGTGTAACTGTACTTATCCTTCCACGACTCCAAAAGGGCATCCGGCATGATGGGAAATACCTGGTTTGTGGTGTTTTCCACCAGGAAGGGATATCCCTTTTTGACACAGGCGCAGCGTATCTTGTCTGCCAGCCTGTCCGCATGGGCTCCCAGCTCAAAATACAGGCCGTCCCGCAAAAGCTCTCCAAACTGTATGCCCAGAAGGCGGCCCTTGGCCAGCATACCGCCCCGCTGCTTGATATGGTAGCGGAAATCCGCCTTCAGCTCATCGTTCAATATAACCACGGCCTCCCCGAAAAGAGCCCCCACCTTGGTTCCTCCGATGTAGAATACGTCGCAGGAAGCTGCCAGGGACTTAAGGTCCAGGTCATTCCCCTCCGCCGCCAGGCCGTATGCCAGACGGGCGCCGTCCACAAACAGGTACAGGCCGTACTTCCTGCACACCCCATACAGGTTCTCCATCTCAGCCCTGGTGTAAATAGTGCCCAGCTCCGTGGGGTTGGAGATATATACCATCTTTGGCTGCACCGTGTGCTCAAAGCTCTCGTCCCGGATATGGGCCTGGTACAGCTCCTCCACCTGCTCTGCCGTAATCTTGCCGTCCTCAGAGGGCAGGGCCAGCACCTTGTGTCCGGTGGCCTCTATGGAGCCTGTCTCATGTACATTGATGTGGGCCGTCACAGCCCCCACCGCCCCCTGATGGGAACGCAGGGCAGATGCTATGACCGTCAGATTGGCCTGGGTTCCTCCCACCAGGAAATGGACCGCTGCATCTTCCCGTCCGCATAGGCTGCGGATGATGCCTGCGGCCTCTGCGCAGTAATGGTCCTCCCCGTATCCGGGCGTCTGCTCCAGATTAGTCTCAGCCAGTTTCTTAAGTATGCGCTCATGGGCGCCTTCGCTGTAATCACAATTAAAACGAATCATAATATAATTCCCCTTTTTATTTTATTTTTATGCCGCCGCCTTAAAGGGCTTTTCCCTGTCACCTCCGGTAGGGGCAGTCCGTCTTGGCACAGGCTTCACAGCCTTTTACATCGCAGCGGTAAGGTTTCCTGCTGGCTCCCATGACCGCTGAAACTGATTTGGAGGGCATCATGAGAAGACTGTCCGTCAGCTTGATGCCGATGCGTTTTCCGGCCTCCAGGGCCTCTAACAGCATACCCTGGCATTCCAGCGGAAAGTCTCCGTAACCGGGGCTGAACCTGGGGCGCAGATAACGGCCTTTTGCCTCATATTCCGACTTTATCACGGTACACACCTGGTCGCAGTACTCCTCAATCATGGCCGCTGCCGCTGCCTGCATGACCACGGCCCTGCTCATCTGGAGACGGCTGTACTTCTGAATCAGATGGTCGGCCCCGCAGCCAAGGGTGGCCGCAAACACAATAATCTGATCGCAGTCCTTCAGATTCCCCCACAGGTTCCTGCTCCTGGCGTTGAAACATCCCCCGTCAATTCTGTAATCCTCTCCCAGTGACAAGGGATATTCCCGGTACAGATGCCTGGGTGTGGCAGCTTCCCATAATTCCGCCATGGACTGCTCCACCATGGCCGCCACTGCCCCGTCAGCCTCCTGACCCCTGTACCCCAGATAGCGGAGGACCTCCCTCCTGTCTACGTCCTGTATGTCCATATGTCTTTTCTCCCGATGTTCGTTCTTCTGATATTCGTTTTCCCGACATTCGTTCTTCTGGTATTCGTTCTTCTAAGTTTTATTCTCTCGGATATAGTCATGAGGTTTTTTCTCGTGAGTTTTTTCTCATGAGTTTTTTTCCAGTGTTGCATTCAGCCCTATAAAATCTCCGACAGGTTTTCTTTTATCTTCATGGCCACATCCGGCTTATTCATGGAATACACATGGATACCGTTGACTCCGTTGGCAATCAGGTCAATGATCTGGTCCGTGGCATAGGCTATTCCGGCCTGCTTCATGGCCGCGGGATTGTCCCCGAACCGGTCCACAATGGACATGAACCTGGATGGCAGGTAGGTCCCCGACATCTGGGTAATCCTCCGTATCTGCTTTGCGTTTGTCACAGGCATGATGCCGGCAATCACAGGCACCTGGATTCCCTTTTCACGGATGCGGTACAGATAGCTGTAAAGAATGCTGTTGTCAAAAAACATCTGGGTGGTGACAAAATCGCATCCGGCCTCCACCTTCTGCTTCAGGTAATCTATGTCCACAGACTTGTTGGCTGATTCCACATGGCCCTCCGGGTAACATGCTGCCCCGATGCAGAAATCACCTGCCTTTTTGATTTCCCGTATCAGTTCTGAAGCATAGTGGTATTCCTTTGGCGTGCTGCCATCCTGGGGGATATCCCCGCGCAGGGCCAGTACATTTTCAATGCCGCGCTCCCTTAACTCACCCAGCACATGGTGCACCTTTTCCCTGGTGGATGAAACACAGGTGAGATGAGCCAGGGGCGTCACTCCATATTCCTCCTTGATGGCGGAGGCGATTCCAACCGTATATTCGCTGGTTCCCCCTCCTGCCCCGTATGTAACACTCATAAACGAGGGCTTTAATTTTGCAATCTCCGCGGCTGCCTTCTCCACGGAATCATATGCATCCTCTGTCTTTGGGGGGAACACCTCAAAGGAGAGGGTGGGCTTTCCTTCTGCCAGTATGTCGCGTATTTTCATTTCTGTTTCCCTTCCTCATGCGTCATCCAAAAAAGCTCCGGCACCCCAATAATCAGGATTGCCGGAGCAAGCATTTACATTTCTACGGTCACTTTCTTCAGATGCCAGATATCCTTCACATACTCCTCAATGGTACGGTCAGATGTGAACTTTCCGCAGTTGGCCGTGTTAAGGATGGCTGCCTTAGCCCACCACGCCTGGTCCCTGTAAGCCTTATCCACCCTCTGGTGCGCCTCGGCATAGGAACGGAAGTCCTTGAGGATAAAGTAGGTATCAGCCCTGTCGCTGCTCTTGGTATTTAAGAGAGAGTTATAGATATCCCTGAACAGCTCTGGGTTATCCGGTGCATAGTATCCGTTAATCAGCTGCATGAGCACACGGCGGATTTCCTGGTCATTGTTAAAGATATCCATGGGGTAATAGCCGCCGTTGTTCTCGTAGTTAATAACCTCGTCGGAGGACATGCCGAAAATAAATGCATTGTCCGCTCCCACTTCCTCCACGATTTCCACATTGGCTCCGTCCATGGTTCCCAGGGTAAGGGCCCCGTTGAGCATAAACTTCATGTTGCTGGTGCCGGAAGCCTCCTTGCTGGCCGTGGATATCTGCTCGCTGACATCAGCCGCCGCAAATATAAGCTCTGCATTGGATACACGGTAATCCTCGATGAACACCACCTTAATCTTGCCGTTAATGGACTTGTCATTGTTGATGACATCCGCCACTGAGTTGATGAGCTTGATGGTCAACTTAGCCCGCTTATAGCCTGCAGCTGCCTTTGCGCCGAAGATAAAGGTCCTGGGAATCATATCCATATCAGGATTATCCTTCAGCTGGTTGTACAGATACATCACATGGAGAATGTTCATCAGCTGGCGCTTATACTCATGAAGCCTCTTGACCTGCACGTCGAAAATAGAGCGCGGGTCCACGTCAATGCCGTTATTCTCCTTTATATATCTGGCAAGGCGCAGCTTATTCTGGTACTTGATGTTCATAAACTCAAACTGGCACTTCTCATCCCCTGCAAAGAGTTCCAGCTTCTTGATGTGGGGAAGGTCGGTAATCCACTCATCGCCAATTTTGGAGGTGACCCAGTCTGCCAGCAGCGGATTGCCGTGAAGCAGGAACCGTCTCTGGGTTATGCCGTTTGTCTTGTTGTTGAACTTCTCCGGCATCATCTCATAGAAGTCTTTTAACTCCTGGTGCTTAAGGATTTCTGTGTGAAGCCTGGCAACGCCGTTGACGGAAAAGCTGGCTGCAATCGCCATGTAAGCCATCTTCACCTGTCCGTCGTAAATAATGGACATTTTGCGCAGCTTCTCCTGGTTGCCCGGATACATGGTCTGAATCTGGTTCTGGAACCTGCGGTTGATTTCCTCCACAATCTGGTAAATTCTGGGCAGAAGCCGTGAGAACAGCTCAATGGGCCACTTCTCCAGCGCCTCTGACATGATGGTGTGGTTTGTATAAGCGCAGGTCCTGGTGGTTACCTCCCACGCCTCATCCCATGTAAGTCCCTCCTCGTCCAGAAGAATCCGCATCAATTCAGGGATGGCAACCGTCGGGTGGGTGTCGTTCAGCTGGAACACTACTTTTTCATAGAATTTTCTGATGTCATCGTGCTTTTCTTTATACTTTTTAACCGCCCTCTGTACGCTGGCGGAAATAAAGAAATACTGCTGCTTCAGGCGCAGTTCCTTGCCTGCGTAGTGGTTGTCATTGGGGTAAAGGACCTCCACAATGGTTTTGGCCAGATTCTCCTGCTCCACTGCCTTCTGGTAATCTCCCCTGTCAAAGGAATCCAAATTAAAGGTGTTGATGGGTTCTGCATCCCAGATACGCAGGGTATTCACCACATTGTTGCCGTATCCGATAATCGGCAGGTCATAGGGCACCGCGCGGACAGACTGGTATCCGTCCTGTACGAAATGGTTCACTCCGCCCTGGTTCTCAATGCGCACATAACCTCCGAATTTAATCTCGGAAGCATACTCCGGCCTGCGGATCTCAAAGGGGTTGCCGTCCTTTAACCAGTTATCCGGCACCTCCACCTGGTAACCGTTCTCAATCTTCTGCTTGAACATGCCGTAGCGGTAACGGATGCCGCAGCCATATGCCGGATATCCCAGGGTTGCCAGCGAATCCAGGAAACAGGCCGCCAGACGTCCCAGGCCGCCGTTTCCCAGGGCTGCGTCCGGCTCCTGGTCCTCAATCACATTTAAATCAAAGCCCATCTCATCCAGGGCTTCCTTAATCTCATCCCTGGCGCAGATATTGATGATATTATTGCCCAGAGCACGGCCCATGAGGAACTCCATGGACAGGTAGTATACTGTCTTAACGTCCTTTTTCTCATATTCCTTGTGAGTGGCAATCCACTCGTCAATGATAACATCCTTCACAGCATAGGCCACTGCCTGAAATACCTGCTGGGGAGTCGCCTCATCAATGGTCCTTCGGAACATGTTCTTTACGTTGTCCACCACACTGCGCTTGAACGTTTCCTTATCAAATCCTTTATTCATCGGCCATTATCCTCCTGCTTTAAGTTCCTCTTCTATTTACAGAACTATTGTATGTAAATCATTCCCAAATTATCAGACGGGGCGGGGTTTTATGGGCCCCGCCTCACAATCTTACCATTATTTCATGGTCTTTTCAACACCGAGCATTACATTTTCGCCGTTAATGTTCCACTCTTTAACAAAGCCGGACATGGCGCCGATGCTGATATGGTCCGCCATGACCTCTGTTTTGATCTCGTCCGCATGGGCCTTAATCAGTTCTGCAATCCGGTCATTTCCATCCTGGAATACGCTGATGTGGTCCATGACCTCAAATCCGGCCTCCTTGCGCATGGTCTGAATCTTGCTTATGAGTTCTCTCACAAAGCCTTCCTCAATCAGTTCAGGAGTCAGGTTGGTATCCAGAACAACGGTCACATAGTTGTCTTCCTCTGTCACATAGCCGTCCTTCTGGGAAACATCGATCAGCAGGTCGTCCTTTGTCAGCACCACTTCCTGGCCGTCATAGTCAAAGGTAAGCTGTCCCTTCTCATTCAGGGTATCCATGGCAGCGCTGCCGTCGATATCGGTCAGAGTCTGGCGAATCCGGTTTAACAGCTTGCCGTACTTTGGTCCCACGGTCTTTAACTGAGGCTTGAAGGTATAGGAGGTAAATTCCCTTACATCATCGGAGAAAATCACCTGCTTCACATTCAGTTCTTCCTCAATAATCTGCACGTAGAACCTTGACAGCTCATGGTCGGCCTTCACATACATCCGGGCAATGGGCTGGCGGTTCTTGATATTGGCCGCATTCCTGGCCGCACGTCCCATGACAACCACCTTCAGCACTTCATCCATGTCGGATTCCAGCTCCGCATCAATCCAGGACTCATTCACCTCCGGGAAATCGCACAGGTGTACACTTTCAGGCGCGTTCCCGTCCACCTTTCTCACGATATTCTGGTAAATCTGCTCTGTCATAAACGGAATCATGGGAGCAGCCGCCTTTGCCACGGTCACAAGGGCCGTGTACAGGGTCATGAAGGCATTAATCTTATCCTGCTCCATTCCCTTTGCCCAGAAGCGCTCACGGCTTCTGCGCACATACCAGTTGCTTAAGTCATCCACGAACTCCTGGAGGGATCTGGCCGCCTCAGGAATCTGGTAATTCATCAGGCTGTTATCCACTGTCTTTACCATGGAATTCATCTTGGACAGCATCCAGCGGTCCATGACCGGAAGCTTGTCGTATTCCAGGGTATATCTGGTGGGATCAAAATTGTCAATATTGGCATACAGCACCCAGAAAGCATAGGTGTTCCAAAGGGTACCCATAAACTTGCGCTGTCCCTCGGTCACTGCCTTATCCTGGTAGCGCTTTGGAATCCAGGGAGCGCTGCAGGTGTAGAAGAACCAGCGGATGGCGTCTGCGCCGTGGGCTGCCAGGGTATCAAAGGGATCCACTGCATTGCCCTTGGACTTGCTCATCTTCTGTCCGTTCTCATCCAGCACAAGCCCCATGACAACTACATTTTCATAAGGCGCCTTGTTGAACAGCAGGGTGGACTCAGCAAGGAGGGAATAGAACCATCCTCTGGTCTGGTCCACTGCCTCGGAGATAAACTGGGCCGGGAACTGCGACTCGAACAGTTCCTTGTTCTCAAAGGGATAATGGTGCTGCGCAAAGGGCATGGCTCCGGAATCAAACCAGCAGTCAATCACCTCAGGCACACGCTTCATGGGCTTATTGCACTTGGGGCACTTGATGTTTACAGCGTCAATATATGGGCGGTGAAGCTCGATTTCATCAGGGCAGTTGTCGGATAAGCTCTTTAATTCCTCGATGCTTCCGATGGAATGCTGGTGTCCGCACTCGCACTCCCAGATATTGAGCGGGGTGCCCCAGTAACGGTTTCTGGAAATACCCCAGTCCTGAATATTCTCCAGCCAGTCCCCGAAGCGGCCCTTGCCGATGGAATCCGGAACCCAGTTAATGGTATTGTTGTTGCGGATCAGGTCATCCTTCACAGCAGTCATTTTGATGAACCAGGACTCCCTTGCATAGTAAATGAGAGGGGTTCCGCAGCGCCAGCAGTGGGGATAACTGTGCTCGAAGCTGGGGGCTGAGAAAAGCAGCCCTCTGGACTCCAGATCCTTTAACACCATGGGGTCCGCATCCTTCACAAAGGTGCCTGCAAAAGGCGTATCCGCCGTCATATCGCCCTTGGCGTCCACCAGCTGCACAAAGGGAAGGTCGTACTTGCGGCCAACGTTGGCATCATCCTCACCAAAGGCAGGTGCAATGTGTACGATGCCGGTACCGTCTGTCAGTGTTACATAGTCAGCACAGACCACATAGTAGGCTTTCTTGTGCTGCTTCTCGCACAGGGGCACGGAGCAGTCATAGAGGGGCTCATATTCCTTGAACTCCAGGTCCTTGCCCTTGTAAGTTTCCAGCACCTCATAGTCTTCACCCAGCACGGTATCTGCCAGGGCCTGAGCGATATAGTAGGTGTAGCCGTCGCCTGTCTTTACTTTTACATAGTCTTCCTTGGGGTTCACACACAGGGCCAGGTTGCTGGGAAGGGTCCACGGCGTAGTGGTCCATGCCAGGATATATGCGTCTTCTCCCTTGGCCTTAAAGCGGGCAATGGCGGAACGCTCCTTTACATCCTTATAACCCTGGGCCACCTCATGGGAGGACAGCGGGGTGCCGCAGCGCGGGCAGTAGGGAACCACCTTAAAGCCCTTGTACAAAAGACCCTTGTCCCAAATCTGCTTAAGAGCCCACCACTCAGACTCGATAAAGCTGTTGTCATAGGTTACATAAGGATTGTCCATATCAGCCCAGAAGCCAACGGTGTTGGAGAAATCCTCCCACATGCCCTTGTACTTCCAGACGCTTTCCTTACATTCTTTGATAAACGGCTCCAGACCATACTGCTCAATCTGCTCCTTGCCGTCCAGTCCCAGCTTCTTCTCAACTTCCAGCTCCACAGGCAGGCCGTGGGTGTCCCATCCGGCCTTTCTCGGCACCATATACCCCTTCATGGCCCGGTATCTGGGAATCATATCCTTGATTACACGGGTCTCCACATGGCCGATATGAGGCTTGCCGTTGGCAGTTGGCGGTCCGTCATAGAATACATAGGGCTTGCAGCCCTCCCTCATTTTAATGCTTTTCTCAAAGATGTGCTCTGCTTCCCAGAACTTCTCCACTTCTTTTTCCCGTTCCACAAACTTAAGGTCTGTGGGGACTTTGTCATACATAACGTCTTCCTCCGTTCCATTCATGATAGATTTCTATTCTGGTATGTGAAAAAGATTGTATATCCTTCCATGAAGCAAAAAAGGCTTCCGTCCCGAACAGGACGAAAGCCATAAACCGCTTCGTTTAACCACCTATTACTGCATACCATCATATGAGTTCCCTTAACGCGGGAAACGCGTCCCGGCCTATCATGCGCTGCTGACGCATCCCTTCAGCCGGACAGCTCCGGAGTGATCTTCAGTTCTGCATTACTTGCACCGGTTTCCACCATCTCCGGCTCTCTGAGGCGTTCCTGCAGGCCTACTGTCTCCATCTATGCCTTTTTCATTTAACTTCTTTATTATAATAATGCATGCGTAAAATGTCAACCGTGTATCTGATTTTCGTTTATTTTGACATATCAGTTGTTCCGCCTTTGATTGTTAAATTTTTATCATTTCGTTTGCCTTTTCCAGAATATGTGTTATACTACTAACCAATATTACTGCACAGCCGTCAAAATCCTGCCGCACCGCATACCCTGCGTACAGCACACCGGCTGCGCCCAGGGAGGAACCTATATGGAGCAGAGAAATCTTACCTTACTCACAGACCTGTATGAGCTAACCATGATGCAGGGGTATTTCAAAGAAAAGGACGCCAACGAAACCGTTGTATTCGACATGTTTTACAGGACCAATCCCCACGGCAACGGCTTTGCCATCTGTGCCGGATTGCAGCAGGTCATTGAGTACATTGAGGACCTGCATTTTGATGACAGCGACATTGAATACCTGAGAAGCCTGGATATGTTTGAGGAGGACTTTCTGAGCTATCTCAATGAATTCCGCTTTACAGGCAATATTTACGCCATTCCGGAGGGTACCGTGGTTTTCCCCAGGGAACCCCTTGTCAAGGTCATTGCCCCCATTATGCAGGCCCAGCTCATCGAGACAGCGCTGCTCAATATCATCAATCACCAGAGCCTCATTGCCACCAAGACAGAGCGCATCGTCTACGCGGCCAAGGGAGACGGCGTCATGGAATTCGGACTGCGCAGGGCCCAGGGACCGGATGCCGGCACCTACGGAGCAAGGGCAGCCATGATAGCCGGATGCATCGGCACCTCCAATGTACTCTGCGGAAAAATGTTCGATGTCCCGGTAAAGGGAACCCATGCCCACAGCTGGATTATGAGCTTTCCCGACGAGCTGACCGCCTTCCGCACCTATGCCAAGCTCTATCCTTCCGCCTGCATTCTGCTGGTGGATACCTATGATACCTTAGGTTCCGGCGTTCCCAACGCCATCCAGGTATTTAAGGAGATGAGAGAAGCCGGTATTCCTCTTACCTTCTACGGCATCCGTCTGGACAGCGGTGATTTGGCCTACCTGTCCAAAAAGGCCAAAAAGATGCTCAACGAGGCCGGATTCCCGGACGCAGTGATCTCCGCCTCCAACGACCTGGACGAGAACCTGATCAACTCCCTGAAAATGCAGGGATCCACCATCAATTCCTGGGGAGTGGGCACCAACCTGATTACAGCCAAAGACTGTCCGTCCTTCGGAGGCGTATACAAACTGGCTGCTGTAATGGACAAGGCCACAGGCCAGTTTATGCCGAAAATCAAGCTGTCCGAAAACGCGGAGAAAATCACCAACCCGGGCAACAAGACCATACAGAGGATTTATGATAAGGCCACCGGCAAAATCATAGCAGATTTGATTTGTCTGGTGGGCGAGGAATTCGACACCCGCAATTCCCTCCTTCTCTTCGACCCCTTAGAGACATGGAAAAAGACCATGCTGGCGCCAGACAGCTATACCATGCGGGAACTGATGATCCCCATTTTCCTGGACGGCAGGTGCGTGTACCAGTCTCCGAAGGTAATGGATATCCAGGCCTACTGTAAAAAAGAGCTGGATACCCTGTGGGATGAGTCCAAGCGTCTCATCAACCCCCACACAGTCCATGTGGACCTGTCCAATGAGCTGTGGCACACAAAGAACCAGCTGCTGGATTCCTTCCACAGAAAATAAACAGACTTAGACGTGCAAAAGGCCGGAACCATCTCCGGCCTTTACTAATTTCCCATCTTATCCCACTCAGCTGCCAATGTTCCCGGAAGGTATTTCCGGCTCCCTTAAATCCCGCCATCCACCAGAAGGGGAAGGACATTCTGGGGAAGGTCGTATATGACCATATCGGCTTTCTCATCCAGGGGCCTGGGTATACGGTGGATAATTACCATCTTCCTGCCCTGGAAGTACCGTATGTAGTTGCTGTATACCTCTGACCGCAGACTGGTTCCCAGCACCAGGAGCACGTCGGCCCTGGCTATCTCCTCCGTGGTACGGCTCATGATGCTGCTGTCCACCATCTCCCCGTAGAGAGAGGTTCCGGGACGTATCATGGTTTTGCAGTTCTTACAATGAGGAACATGTCTGGAATCCCTGATCTCTTCCATGGAATACAGCCTGCCGCAGTGGGGGCACCTGTTTTTGTATATGCTTCCGTGAAGGTAAATCACATTCCGGCAGCCCACCTGTTCCGGCAAATCGAAAATATTGGTGGTAACAATACACTGAAGCTTGTCATCTTCCTCCATCCTGGCCAGCGCCCTGACAGACGGAGTCATGTCAGGAATCTTTTTCAGTATCTCCTCGCGGTAAAATTCATAGAATCGTTCCGGCCTTCTGGACAGACAGGAAATGTGAAACAGCTCCTCCGGTGATTCCGAATATTTCTGTTCAATCTCATAAGCCCGTCCTTCCTGTTTAAGTCCCAGAATGCCTCCCTCTTCCATCATCCCGGAACCGCAGATGGCAACCGTATAGCTGCTTTCAGCCAATACCTGCTTCAGGAGTTCCAATGTTTTTTCGCCAATCATACCCGCTCAGTCCTCCTCTTGTTCTGATTGCTCCAGAGCATGTCTGATACCCGCATACTCTGACATCATTATACCGCAAATCCCCCCGCCTTACCACAGGAATCCGCGGGAACTGTAAGCGTGAGCCCCGTAAATCACGGCGTTTTATGTCGAAAAAAGCAGTACGCGGCTAAATCAGGTCATTAAAGCAGATGGCTCCGTATGGGCGGATGCTCATTCGGTAAGCGCTTCCCTCTCCTGTGCATTTTTCAATATAGTGTATGAATTCGTCCACAAGTTCATTGGGCAGCACTGCCATGATAACGCCGGCAAAGCCTCCTCCGTGGACCCTGCAGGCCCCCTTCTGCTTTTCTGCAATGAACAGCTCCGTAAGCGCCAGGGTAACCGTGATTCCCTGCTCCTGGTAATCGCTGTTGGTAAAGCAGTTCTGGAGCCATTTCCATGAGGAATTGCCGGATGCCGTTATATTGTTTAAGAAATCCTTAAAACGGTTCTCCTTAAGGGCAAGGACCTCTGCCTCCACCCTTTTATTTTCCTCAAAGAAATGCAGTGCGCGCAGCACGGATCGATCCCCGGCAAACTGCCGTACCTCTGCCAGGTTGTCTATCACCTGTTCCTCGGAAATCTGGGACAATACCTCTTTTCCAAAATACCTGGCCACCTTTTTCATCTCCGCGGGAACCGAGGAATAATCCGCGCTCAGGTCAGCATGGCCCTTGCCGGTCTGTACAATTATCAGGCTGTGGTCCTGGGAACCAAAGTCAAAGTCTATCTTTTCCACCTTAGGTACCAGCGGCTCCATAAAATCAATGGTGATAAGGCCGCCCACAGCACATGCCATCTGGTCCAGCAGGCCGGACGCCTTGTCCCAGTAGTTGTTTTCCGCGAACTTGCCGATATGGGCGTATGCCACGGTGCTCATACGGCCTTCATTAAAAAATGTGTTGAGCATGGAGCACAGCAGCATCTCAAAGGAAGCTGATGAGCTGACCCCTGCCGCGCTTATGACATTGCTGGTGATATACGCGTTGAATCCGCCCACACGGTAGCCGGAATCCTTAAATCCCTGGAGAAGTCCCTTTACCAGGTCCACGGTTCCCGCCTTTTTCTCACTGGGCTCCAGATGGTTCAGATCAATGGTAAAATCCTGGTTATATGTCTCGCTGACAATATGTACCTGATTGGATTCATTCGTTCCGGCCGCCCCCACACAGTCCAGATTAATGCTGCCTGCCAGCACCTTGCCGTGGTTGTGATCTGTATGATTGCCGCTGATTTCCGTTCTGCCGGGTGAGGAAAACAGCTTCACATCCCCTTCCCCGCCAAACATCTTCTCATACCCGGCCAGCAAATCCTCATAGCGCTTTACATTGGCCTCTACCCCGTCTTCCCCGTAGAGCTGCGCCATAAGAGTCCTGGCGGCGCCGCTCTCCAGCAGTTTTACTGTCTCGTTTACCTTCATGACTTACCTCTCCTATCTTTTCTGAAACTTCTGAATTCAGTTTATCACACATGGCACAAAAACAACAATACAATATTCTCCTGTCTTTATACGTTTTTTTAAATAAAGATGACACCGGACATGCTTTGCTGTTATAATCTCTTAAAACAGTATCATGTAAGAAAGCAGGTATTTACAATGGAATGGAACGGAAAACCATATCACTCCCTGGACTATGAGCTGAGGCAGCAGTTCGGCCGGAAAATCTATAAGCTGTCCCTGGACGGAGGCATGAGCTGTCCCAACCGGGACGGCACTCTGGGAACAGGGGGCTGTATCTTTTGCAGCCAAGGCGGCTCTGGTGATTTTGCCGCTTCCAGACAGACGGCTGTCTCCCGGCAGATCGAGCAGGCCATGGCTCAGGTAAAGAGAAAGATGCCTGACGGCTCACAGGGTTCTTATATTGCCTATTTCCAGTCCTACACCAATACGTACGCTCCCCTGCCCTATCTGAAGCAATTGTTTGGGGAAGCAGTCTCCCATCCTGCCGTCGCAGCCCTGTCCATCGGCACCAGGCCGGACTGTCTGGAGCCTGAGGTTATCGGCCTGTTAAAGGATTTAAACCGTGTGAAACCGGTATGGGTGGAGCTGGGCCTCCAGACCATCCATGATTCCACCGCCGCCTTTATCCGCCGTGGTTACGGACTTCCTGTGTTTGAGGACGCCCTCAGACGCCTTAAGGCAGCTGGCCTGACCGTCATTGTCCATGTCATATTGGGCCTGCCCGGCGAGACCAGGCTCATGATGGCGGAAACCGTACATTATCTGGCCCAAAGCCCCATAGATGGAATCAAGCTCCAGCTTCTCCACATTTTAAAAGGGACCGGCCTGGCAGATTACTGCCGCACCAATCCCTTTCCCATGTTCACAATGGAGGAATACATTGATTTTGTCATAGACTGTGTGGAAATCCTTCCCCCTGAACTGACCATTCACCGCCTGACAGGGGACGGTCCAAAATCCCTTCTCCTGGCCCCTCTGTGGAGCGGCAACAAACGGCTGGTATTAAACACCCTGCACCGCCGTTTCAAGGAGAGGAACACCTGGCAGGGAAAAAGGTATGTCCCGGATTCCTCCTACTCTGCCGCTCTTTCCTCCACCGGCGCCGCAATTCCATCCTCCCCAACCGTCACGCCATAGGAAATGGATGTGATATACTGGTAGAAACCCGCCTTTTCTCCTTCATCCTCCAGCATCCTGGTATATCCTCCAGAGGATGTGCCCGGCACCAGCCGCAGCAGCGCGTCCTCCCCGTCCCATTCCACGGTCAGCAGGGCTGTTTTCGGAATGCTGCTGCCGAACACAAAATTACCCAGGCTGTACACGATGGGCTTGCCCTTATAATATTCCAGCCCCTGCAGTACATGGGGATGGCTGCCTATCACAAGGTCGGCTCCCGCGTCTATATACTGCTGTCCCAGGGTCCTCTGGTACTCCTGGGGCCGCTCGTCACGTTCAATTCCCCAGTGCACATATACCACAAGGTAATCGCAGACTTCCCTGGCCTTTTTGATCTCCTCCAACAGCAAGGACGGATCATAGGTGGTGAGCATGCCCGGTCCCTTGGAAGTGGCGTTCCAGGAACCCTCCGGTATGACCCTGGACGCGCCCAGGAACCCGATTCTGCGGCCCTTTGCCTCCATGAATACCGGCTTTTTGGCTTCCTCCAGATTGGCTCCGGCTCCCACCCTCAGGATTCCGGCATCATCCAGGGTGCTGCATGTATCCAGCAGGGCATCTGTACCGAAATCCAGAGCGTGATTGTTGGCCAGGGTCACGATATCTATTCCCAGCTCCTGAAACATGGATACATGTTCAGGCGGCAGCCGGAAGGTAAACTGCTTATCAGCAGCAGCTGTTCCGCGGCGGCTGAAGGGGAATTCTTCATTTGCCATAAAGATATCGCTGCCGTCAATCACCTGGCGGAATCCGCTGTCCACCACTCCGCCTATATTGCCTGCTTTCCGGTATGCGCCCAGCACGTGGTCTGAGAGAAGGATATCCCCTGCAAATACAAGTTTTAGCGGAGAGTCCTCATCCGATGTTCCTGTTCCGGGCCCCTGTGCTTCAGCATTGTCTGAATGGGCGGATAAACCGCCATCCGCTGCATCCGGGCCGTCTGTTCCTTGGGCGCCGTCCATTCCTTGCAGGCCGTCTGTTCCTTGGGCGCCGTCCGAATCTGCGGCGGCGCCTGTTTCTGCCCCGTCCCCTTCCTCCGGTTCCGGCGCCTCCACGCCAGCCACGCCGGTGCCTCCCGAGACACCTACCATCTCAGCCCTGACATATTTGTCCTGTGCTGAGTGCCATATTAAATATCCCGTAATACCGGCCAGCAGCAGCCCTAATAATAAGGCTGCTGCCACAATACATCCTGTTCTCTTCATAAAACCTCTCCTGGCGGACATCAGACTGCCAGTACAATCCCTCCATCATTGGCATATACAGTGGCCACGCCTGCCGCGTTGGTAACCACAATCTTCTTGAATCCCACCCTCTTAGCCAGCTCATCCTTTACGTATTCAGCCCGCTCAGGGTTATTCACATGGCAGACAACCGCAATCTTACTGGCCGCGTCCGCCACTTCCTTTACCGCAATATCGCACATTCTCTGAAGGGCCTTGTTCATTCCCCTGGCCTGGTCCAGCTTGATGATGGTTCCTGTATCCGCGCCCATAACAGGCTTAATGTTGAGGGCTGTGGCAAAAAAAGCCTGCAGGCCCGACAGACGCCCGTTCTTGCGGAGTGTATCCAGGCTCTCCAGCACAAAGTAAGTATTCATGCCGTCCCTGTATGCCAGGGTTTTCTCCACCACCTCATCAAATTCCAGTCCGGAATCGCACAGGTTTTGGATAAAGAGGGCAATATTCAACTCCCCTGAGGATGCGGAAAGCGAGTCAATAACAGCCACCTTCTTGGCCTGCTCCGCCATACCTTTTTCCGCCATCTCCTCCTCATACAGCTTCTTTGCCACTGCCGCCGAATTATAACTTCCGCTGAGGTGGCTGGACAGAGTGATGACAAATACTGCTTCCGCTTCCGCCTCCTCAAATGCAGCCTTAAAGGTCTCCGGTGACGGACACGCTGTCTTTGGGCATTCCGGACACGCCTTTACCATCTCTATAAACCGTTTCTGGTCAAATGTCTCATCATCCACCACCTGGGCACTGCCTACCTGCAGTGTCAGCGGAATCATCTGAAATCTGGGATCCTTCTTCATATCCTCTGTTAAATCAAGACAACTATCCCCGATAATCTTATAGGTCATAATTATGTCCTCCGGTTTTTCTTATCCATGTCTTTTCACATGTAGTATTCATTACTACTTATTATAACAGTATGGATGGTAAAATGCAATGCTTATATGTTTCCAGTTTTATGGAGATTTTTTGGACTGATTTTTTGGAAGAAGGACCGGATGGGGTGATAGCCCCGTTGGTGGAAACGGGCGGCTGGGGATGATTGGACGGCTGCGGGGTAAGAAGGCTTTCGACCTTCTTACCCCGCAGATACCCATGCCTCTCCTGCCCCGCCTGCTCCCATTCATAAGGATTAAATGGGGAGGTAAAAAATACGGCTGATGCTGGTGTGATTATTAATGTTATTGTCTGTGTGAAATTTCATTCCGGTTTTTTATATCATTCCGGCTTCTCAGCGGGCCTGCTCTATGGCTGATAAAATCTGGTCAATGGTGGCTTGACGGTCGCCGGTGTATTCGATGGAGATTTCCATAAGTTTGCCGTCTATCTGGCGGAAGTAGGTGTCCTCATGCTCCGTGGTGCCGTCGCTGTTCTGGCCGGAGGTCTTTATATACTTGTATTCGTAGCCGCCCATGTTTACGGTACCTGTGCTGTCAACTGTGTAATCATAATAGCCCGCATAATCAATGAGCCATTCCAGGTAGCGGTCCAGCTGCTGGGTGGAATCGGTGTAGTCTATGGTAAGCAGGTAGCCGGTTCCTCCGTCGTACCAGTAGTACATATTCTCACCAGCCTCCAAGGGATAGCTGTAATAGCTTCCATCGCCCAGCATCAGTTCTGCTGCCTCAGGGAACTTCATAAACAGATTGGCCCAGCGGTTGCTGTAGGTCTTTCCCGATATGGTACCTGTTTCATAGGCCTGGGCCGGCCGCTGGCTTCCTTCTACCATGTAGCCCTGGGCGTCAAAGGTATATTGGCTGCCGTCTATGGTCTTGGTCAGGTTTGTTACCATGTGGCCGAATTCATCCACATATTTCCACCTTCCGTTTTCTTCAATCCACGCTTTGTACATGATTTGGCCGTTGCCGTCCAGACGGTATGTAAGGCCGTTCTCGTCCAAGGCCCATTCATTGGTGCCGAAGGTACCGTCCCCGTGGAGATATTGCCATCCGCCTGCCTCCGTATAGCTCCAGCCGCCTCCTGCGTATGGCTGCATCTGGCTTAAAAGCAGGGCTGCGTTTCCTGCCTGGTCACCGGAATAGATCTGGACCAGCATGTAGCAGTTTCCGCCAATCTCCCTCATGTAGACATCCAGGAACATACGGTTGGACAGTTCTTCCATGTAGGCGTCATATTCCTGCTTTTCCTCCGGGGTCATGTCATAACTTCCCATCCAGGCAGACATATACTGCGCCATCAGGGCTCCGTAATTAATCTTAACAGAGTAATAGCCAGCTCCTGCTATGCCGGCCGTTCCCATGGCTACATAGGAACCATAGGATGCATCCTGGCCCAGCATCTGAAGCATCTCCTGCATGACTCCCTCCAGGCTCTCGCCTTCCAGGTCTGCCACTATGCCGGCCATGGCAAGATAGCTTTCATTCTCCTCATCAATGGCAGCGGCAATGAAATCAATCTTCACCCCGTCCTCTTCCATATAGGACAGATAATCTAATCCCAGGTTACCTCCATACCTTCCCACCTCAAAACCTGCCGGAAATGTGGCCTCAAATCCAGCCATGCTGCTTCTCACCGTACTGCCCGCGATGGTGCTGAGCCCCGTGGGAAGCGCCCAGGCAGTCATCGCGCCTGCCGCAGTCAGTACTGCGCTAAGCAGCACTGCCGTAAAACGTTTACCTCTCATACAACCCCTCTCCTTCCTACTATAAGATATTTCCAGTATAACCGATTTAGAATGCCCGTGCAACGCAAATAGGAACTGGTTTCAAAAGTTCCCTCTTGCAACCAGTTCCCATACTTTTGTAATGGTTCTTGTTATAATACCGTGTGTTATGCAGGATTACTCTGTTTTTTCAGAATCTGTTTTTTCGCCGGCCATAATCATCATGATTTCATTGCTGCGGCTTACAAATGCTGTCATGCGCTCCGGAGCCAGAGGGCCGTGGCTTAAGCTTGCCAGGTCATACAGCTGCTCGCAGATCTTGGATGTATTGGCATCTTCCTTATGACCCAGTACATACTGCACAAGAGGATGGTTGGCATTGAGCACCAGAGTCTCTCCCGTACCCCCGAACATGCCCATATCCATACCGCCCATGCTGTACATCTTCATCATATCCTGCATACGTCTTGTGTCCTCGGATATGGTAATCATGGAAGCCACTCCCGCATTCTTCATCTTCTCAACCTTGATGTCCAGCTTGTCATTGTTCAGGGCTTTTTTGAAGTATTCCGTCAGCTCCTCGGATGTTTTCTTGAACTCCTCATCGTCTTCCTTTACTTCTTCCTTGAACGCCGCGTTAAGGTCCGTATCAATGCGCAGGAACTTAAGGCCTTCCTTCTTCTGCTCCACATGTGAGATAAACGGGCTGTCTATGGCAGCAGGCATAATCACCGCGTCAATGCCCTCTTCCTTAAACATGTTGATGTACTGGCTCTGTTCCTTTTCATTGGTCACATAGAAAATGGTATTCTCATGCTTTTCCTTGTTCTCATCCAGGCAGTCCTGAAGGGTCAGGTATTTGCCCTCCAGGTTCTTGTACAGGATGAAATCTCCCATCTTTTCGGCAAACTTCTCATCCTTGATATATCCGAACTTGATAAAGGGTGCAATGTCGTCCCAATATTTCTCATAATTTTCCCTGTCTGTCTTGCACATGCCCGACAGCTTGTCCGCTACCTTCTTTGTGATGTAATCGGATATCTTCTTCACAAATCCATCATTTTGCAGAGCGCTTCTGGACACGTTAAGAGGCAGATCCGGACAGTCGATGACACCCTTTAAAAGCATCAGGAACTCCGGGATCACTTCCTTTATATTATCTGCAATGAACACCTGGCTGTTGTACAGCTTGATGGTTCCCTCCAGGCTGTCATACTCCATATTGATTTTCGGGAAGTACAGGATGCCCTTTAAATTAAATGGATAATCCATGTTCAGGTGTATCCAGAACAGCGGCTCCTTGTAATCCCTGAACACCTTGCGGTAGAAGCTCTTATAATCTTCCTCGCTGCACTCATTGGGATGCTTGTTCCACAGAGGATTGGTGTCGTTTAAGGCCACAGGGCGCTTGTTGATTTTATATTTTTCCCTGGAAGGTTCGATTTCCACGGTTTCCTTGGTACCGTCTTCCTTTTCCTTCTCCTCGGTTCTGGCAGGCTCGATTACGGTCTCCACCACGGTATCCTTGTCGGTCAGCTCGTCCTTCTCAATGGTCTCATACTGTGGCTCCGCTGTCTCATTGTCCAGAAAGATATCCACAGGCATGAATGCACAGTACTTCTCAATCACTTCCCTGGCCCTGTACTCGTTGCAGAACTCGGTGCTGTCCTCGTTCAGATATAAGGTGATGGTGGTTCCCACCTCAGCCTTATCCCCTTCCTCCATCTCAAAGTCAATGCCGCCCTCTGATTCCCAGTGGACTGGTTTGGCATCCTTCTGGTAGGACAGGGAGTCAATGGATACCTTGTCGGAAACCATAAACGCAGAATAGAAGCCCAGTCCGAAATGACCGATAATCTGGTCCTCATTGGCTTTGTCCTTGTACTTCTCCATGAAATCCTGGACGCCGGAAAATGCAATCTGGTTAATATACTTGTCAATCTCGTCCTCGGTCATGCCAAGTCCATTGTCTGTGATCTTTATGGTCTTGTCATTTGGATTCACGGACACCTGGATTTTGTACTCCAAATCCTCCGGTCTCTCGTACTCGCCCATGAGCTCCAGTTTCTTAAGCTTGGTAATGGCATCGCTGCCATTGCTAATCAGCTCCCTGTAGAAAATGTCATGGTCAGAGTACAGCCATTTCTTGATTACTGGGAAAATGTTCTCGCTTGTAATTGATAAACTGCCTTTCTTTGCCATCTTTTATCCGCCTCTTTCTTATATAATAATAGTTCTTCATGTTTTGCAATGTTTACTCACAAAATACATTTTAGTACGAGACGAATAAAATGTCAATAAAAAATTAGCACTCATTTTTGTTGAGTGCTAATAATCCAGTCTTTGAATGGAAGGATTCATGGCGGTCCGAAGCTCTTTCTCAGCTATCATGCTTGATAATATTTTCCGGGAATTGGTGTAAGCTGAATGGGCATCTGCTTTTTCGGCCGCGCTTCCAGCAAAAACGGCACAATCCCATCCTCCGGCAGACGGTTTCCCGGCAGGATCGCCTGCTTGTCGAATTTAAAGGTGACGCACCATGCGTCTGCGCCGTCAGCCAGAGAAGCCCCCAGCGGAAAGCAGAACTCGCTCTGATCGTCCCGCAGGATGTGGATGAACTCCTGACAGTCGGCGGGTACGGCGCTGCTTGCTTTCATCTCACTGATTTTCTCCGCCGTGTCCCTCAGCCATTCCACATCGTAAATATGGGGGCTGTCCAGGGCAAATACAAAAACCGCAGGAAGATATTCTCCTGTACCGGGGAGCCAAAGGTCGCTGTTGGCCTGTACCACCGCACCGTAGACCATGGGGGCGTTGGCATACTTCTCCCGCCACTTCTCCCTGCCAAAGAGGGGCGCCTTTCCGGCCACATCCCGAAAAAAGCTGCTTTCCGCACTGCGGGGTGTGGAGCGGTAAGGTGTCAGCTTATTCAAATCCGTAGGGACGGCGGCAGCTTTCCGCCGGTCCGCAAATGCGGCCTTGTCCGCCTCCTCCTGCGCGGCCATCTCCGTCTGCCTGCCTCGGACAGAGGACATATCATATCCCTTTTTCTCCATCTCAGCAATTTCTTCCTCAGTCATGGCAGCTTCCCAGCCGCCGGCCTCTTTTACCGGGTCAAATCCAAACAGTCCCATGATAATTCTCCTTTTCTATCATTGATTTTACATCAGTACCCACAGCACCGCGCTGCACAGGATAATGACAGCTCCGCCGATTCCCTGCAGGATGCGATACCCTTTTTCTCCAAAGTTCCGATAGACAAAAGCGCGAAAGCCCAATCCATCTTCCCCCTGAGGATCGCAGACCCATTTCCAGCGGAAGATCGCCCCCAGCAGGAACAACGCCCCTGCCATAATAAGAAAGAGCTGCCAGTTTGCTTCCAGAAACGGCATAATCCAATCCATAAATCTAGTGTATAAGCCGCTCATGTGTTTCTCCTTTCCATCCGGCTTATATAAAATCCATATGAAAATCAGCCTGATAAACGGTTCTGTAATTCTTATCTTTATTATCCTTTCAAATCCCACTGCACCGGTACCTGACCAGTCGATGTATGCATTTAATTACTTTTGTTTTCAATTAGTAATTAAGTGAATTATACATGAAAGCCGGAAAAAAAGCAAGACCTGCGCATAGAAAAACAGCGCACCGCTTAAATGGTGCGCTGTTTGTTGTCATTTGTCCGCATCGGCCAGAGAGGCCAGATAACGGGATAGGGCGGTTGCCTGGGCCTTGGCCGTCTGTTCCAGCTCCTCCGGAAAGAAGAAAGGGAGCGACCGGGCCGCCGAGTTATAGATCAGTACCACTGAGAGGATCAGGTTGCCCAGCTCTTTGGGACTGCATTTTTCCTGGGAAATCTGCCAGAGAGCCAGTACCTGTTCATAAAACCGCGCCTGTCCCTGCTGGTAAACCTCAAACTCTACCGGGCTTAAATGTTTATAAACCCACATTTCTTCTTCCTGGGTCATCACAAAGAAATGGTGCTGACGGCTGTGGACCACCATATCCAAAAAATGATAGATAGTCTCCTCCAGACTCATCCCCTTATTTCCCACAGTGTTCCGTACTTCCCGGAGCAAAAGTGAAATTTCATAGTCGATGATATGGATGACCAGCTCGGCCAGGGAAGTGTAATAATTGCCGTAAAAGAATGGCTTGGAGATGCCTACAGCCTGGAGTATGTCCTGGAGAGTGGTTCCCTTCAGCCCTCGCTGGGACAGCATTTCCAGGCCCACCGTCAGCAAATCCCGCCCCACCTGTTCCCTCTCCACCTTGGTATAGCCCTTCTTTGACATAGCTTCACCGCCTTTTTGTTGAGATACCAACAGTTTACCACAGCAGCGGGGAAATGTCATGCATCCTTGGAGAAATGCCCGGAAAAGTCTGGAAAAAAAAACGGAAAAATCCGGAAAAACCATGAGAATACAAGGCGTTTCCGGGGCGCGGCTCATTGTCTCCAATGGCGGCGTAATTCACCAAAGGATGTTACTTTTTATTCCTGTAATAAGACGTAAAAGTCAGTGAAAACACCATAGGTACAACAGCATATCCTGCATTTACCTGTCCTCTGTTATAGAGAACATAGGCAACTCCGGCAAAGGTTAAGATTATAAATATTATACTTAGTGCCAAAGCTATTTTTTTCATTGCCCTCTCCTTATTGCGCACTCTCTCTTGCAGTCTCTTCCGAAAAGAAAACCGCCTTCGTTAAATTACCAAAGATTTCAGCATCCTTTAATTGATGACCATTACCATTAAAGAAAACCTCCGTATTGTTTGCGGATATTTTTATTTCAGTACCATCGTCCAAAACATAGGTGATTATTATAAGCGGTTCATATGTATCCGATGCCGTGGAAAAAGGAACATAATTTAAAAAATTTATTAATTTAACAGCCAGCTCTTTATTTTCTTCATCAACAAACTCTTTTTTAACTCCGGATTCTGTATCTGTCATTGTCACCTCTTTGATATCTTCCATCCTGGGAGGACGCATAAGAGGCCAGCCTTTTGTAAAGACATATACCATTGAAACAACTGTTACTGATAACACTACAGTCACTAAAGTTCTTAACCATGTGACTTTTTTCATCTGTAACCTCCTTAATTCTTTCGGTTCTTCCATAAATATTCTATTAACCCGATAGAGAACAGGACTGCAAAAAGGAGCACGCCACCCAGCAATGAAATTCTATACGGATTACCGGATATCAACCCGTAAATAATACAAATCAAATCAAAGCCAACCGTAATTACCAGTGCTTTTAAAAATGCAAGTTGTGCGTAACGTTTCATAGAATTCTCCTCCCATGGTATGTGCAGTTTAATCTTCCATCCATTCGTATTACCAAACATCTATCGCTCAATTATATATTGCAATTTTATCATAAAGAGGCGGACTTATATATGTATCTTTCCTTAATTTTTACGGAATTAAAAAGTATCTTATATCATAACAAAAATTTTATTTTCCCTCCCTTCCTTTCTCCCAAAGATACACCATCACATGTTCGCCTTTCGTGTCATATTCGCCGTTAAAGCAGAAACCAATCTGTTCATAAAGGCGGATTGCCCTTGTATTATTTTCATACACACTGAGATATACCGTGCTGTCTGAATATTCGGCATGGAGTCTGTCAAGCAAGGCAAGCACGGCCTGCCTCCCATATCCTTTTCCCTGATATCTCTTGTCAATCAGCAGCCGATCCAGCCATAACCGTCCCGGAAAAGGGGAAGGAAAATAGCCGTACATCGTAAAGCCAACCAGTATATCTCCATCATAGATACAAACAGGCCGCCATAGATTTAAGTTGTCCGCTTCTTGTAAGCATTCGCCTACACTTTCGATAAATCCGGACTGTTCAGAAAAGACCGACAGATTTTCGGCTTCCATTCGGTTCTCACTATTTACCGGTTCAAAATGTAATTGATTATTATTTTTCAGATTCATATTAATTCACCTTTCGTTTTAATGTAATATAAAGCAGCTGATTTGTTATAAGCTGTTAATGCTACCCATTTTCATAAAGAAAAAAAGAAAATTCCTCCAGCCTGTGATTAACCTTCAATTTTACCCTTTTCGTGCCCCGCCGAAACATGTTCATGTTTTCGTAAAATCCATAGTTACAGCTTGTGTCAGTAAACACATAAAAATGCTGTATATTCTCTCTTTCCATATACATACAAAAACGACTGAACAATTCCCTTCCAATCCCCTGTCCGTGATAATCCGGATGAATTGCGAAAAAAGACAGTTCTCCCTTGTACTCCTGTGGTTGACCTGATAGAAGTGCTGCGTATATCCGATCTATTTCTTCTAAAAACCGCCATGACCTGCGCCCCTCTGCTGTCATCGAAAGGACAAGTACCGACCATCCGGCCTGCAGACGAAGCACTAACGGACAGCGGTGCCTGCGGATATGGTTCCCCATAATTATCCCGATGGGTTTTCCATCTGCCAGCGCAACCTGGGTAAAGGTTTGTTCAGTTAAGCATAACCGAAGATAGGCTTCGGACAGCCTGACGGCAGTTTTGGGACTGTAATACGATTCATGCTTCCATATGATATTGATAATTGATGAAACCGCCTTAAAGTCCTGCCGCTTATATGGCCGGTAAATAACAGCGTTCATATGTTTTCCTCCAAAAATAAAAAGAGCTGAACAAAACAGTGAACCCGCCAACTGCCTTTTCGATGAAACTGTACGCAGAAACATCAGCAGCAGGCCTGTTCAACCTATTTTACTCAGCTCATGCAGGTACGCCTGCATCGCTATAATAAGTAACTATATCAAAATAAACGTAAAATGTCAAAGGCAGGATTTCTGCAGCGGCCATTATGGATTTCTGCGCCGCTATTATGGATTTCTGCGTCCGCCATTACAGACGCCTATACTGTGAACACATTTTCCGCATCCTATCTGGACGCTGCGACAGAGGCTATGAATCCCATTCCATATGAGGAGACGCAGAAAAATTCGCGCTCAATCCAACCATCAAGAGTCATTCCATTTTAGAATATAAAGCTATCATCATGTTTTTATAATTTTAATACTCCAGTCAATGTGGTATATACACCCATGCCTTTACCGATTGATCTTGAGAATACTTTCCTGACTCAAACAGACGGTTAATGGCACACCTCCCAAATTATACCATATTCCATCAATCAATATCCAATCCAGTACCTCTTTTCCATCCGGCTTTTCCATCTGGTTTTTCATCCGGTTTGAAATAACACCACTGGGCCCGTCCGGATTACAAACAGGGCGGCAGTACCCTGACCATTGGAATTTCATAGGCTGGCCGTATTACGATATCACAAATAATATGTTATAATAGTTCATAATTGTTGATGTATTAATTCAGGAGGTGCAAGATGAAAAAACTTTATTTCTTACTCTCAACCACAGCAGCATTGTTATCCATTTCCTTTAGCGCATATGCCGGTCAATGGCAGCAGGAAGGGGAGCATTGGAAGTATTTAAACAACGACGGCACATATTCAGCCCATACATGGCAATGGATTGATGGAAATGGTGATGGTATCTCAGAATCTTATTACTTTGATGATAACGGTTTTCTTTACTTGGATACAATAACACCTGATGGTTATTCCGTAAATCAGGATGGTGCATGGGTTGTTAATGGCGTGGTCCAGACAAGGTCCGAAACATCCGGCGAAGGTGAATACATATCTCTGGAGGTTGGCTATAATGCAAAAATTCCGGTGGGAATGGAACGAGTACATAACAATATTCTGGATTACTACAAAAGAACATCTGCCCGTTTTGAGGATGCGCAAGGAACCCGGTTGATTAGCTTCAGCATTGACGATTATAGAAACCAAGCCGACTATTTCAGGACGGTAGAGGGCACAACAGATGCCAGTTTTCAGGAGAGAAAGGCTGATGCGGTCGGAACCACATTAAAAGCAACTGTTGTTTTAAGAGATACTAAAGAATACCATTCTGGCACATGGAGCCATGTCCAATTGACTGATTATGTTGGGGACTATCAGAAATACTGGTCAAATGTTCACTACTTTTTCCAGTCAAATGATTTTGTTTTAACTACTGTAAGGATTTGGAGTACCGGAGCGGATATGGATGTTGATGGTTTTATGAACAGCCTGGTGAAAAATAGTTATTATGATTCTGTCCGATAAGATATCAGTGTTCCTTAACCGGCCTTATCATGGCCAGATAATGAGTCAAGGCAAACCACTAATGCCTGTAAATTTCATAGCTTTCCGGTAAGGAGTTGTTGATGGTTTTTGTAACAGATATGTCAAATTCAAAAAAGGCCTATCCAGACCAGCGACTTCCCTATCATAAAAAAACAAGTGTAAGAGGTAAAGCACGAGTAGTACGCTTTATCTCTTACACTTATATCCCTTTTTACGGAAGGAAATCCCTGATTTTCTTGCTTTTAGAAGGATTACGAAGCTTTCTGAGAGCCGCTGTCTCAATTTGCCGAATGCGCTCCCTGGTCACGTTGAACCGTTTCCCCACTTCCTCCAGGGTCAGGGGATGCCCGGTCTCCAGGCCGAAACGCAGAATGATGACCTCACGCTCCCGTGGATTCAGCCCCTGAAGCATGCTGTCAATCTCCTCCCGCAAAAGAAAACTCTCTGCCTTATCCTCTGTGGAGGCATTGGCGTCATCTGCCACAAAATCCCCCAGATTGGAGCCTTCCTCGTCGCCTACCGGGGTCTCCAGGGATACGGTATCTCCCGATGCCTGAATCAGCTCCGCCACTCTTTTCCCGGACATGTTTACTTCCTCAGCCACTTCCTCCATAGACGGTTCACGTCCCAGCTTCACAGACAGGCTGCGCTGGGCACGGCGGATTTTATTTACTGCCTCCACCATGTGGACCGGAAGCCGGATGGTCCTGGACTGGTCCGCCAGGGACCTGGTAATGGACTGCTTCACCCACCATGTGGCATAGGTGCTGAGCCTGTAACCTTTGGCATAGTCAAACTTTTCCACTGCTTTCATAAGCCCCAGATTCCCCTCCTGAACCAGGTCCAGAAAACTCATACCCCTGCCGGTATAGCGTTTGGCAATGCTGACCACCAGGCGCAGGTTAGCCTCCACCAGCTTGCGGCCCGCTTCCACATCACCTTCTGACTTGCGTCTTGCAAGGTCTGATTCCTCCTCCGGTGTAAGCAGTGCAATGGAACCAATCTCTTTTAAGTATTCACGGATTGGGTCTGCTGTGGACACGCCTTCCAGAAGCCGCTCCTGGCCATATCCGTCGTATTCCTCCTCTTCCTCATCCCCGCCGGAAACCATACTGCCGCCATCCAGCATCTCATCCGGATCCAGGCGGTCTCTTCCCCATCTGAATTCCTCCTTCGCCAGAGACGGCTGGTCCAGCTCGGCATCATCGTCTAAAAGAAAGTCCCCCTCCGGCAATTCCTCTTCCGGTTCCTCGGGAGCCTGTATGTGGACACCCTTGCGCTCCAGCTTCAGATAGACATCCTCCATCTCTTCCGGCGTCATCTGAACATCCCGGAAATGGTCCAGCACCTGGGTCATCTCCAGACGACCTTCCTGGGCAGCCGCTTCACCGACCAGCTGTTCCAGTCTCTTAGACAATTCCATTTTATCCATATGTTATCCTCCCCCTTCTCCTGGGACATACTAAATATAGGTACTGTATTGCGTAAATCCCTCTTTAAACAGCGGGGCTTACGCAGCACAGTACCGTTACTGGGTCTGCGGGTACGTTAGGTACATACTATCTCATGGGAACGCATAAACTTTGCTACTGCCTTATCCCACTCATTTTCCAGGGTCTTGTCCATGGTAAAAAGGTGCAGCGAAGTTCCCGTCACACAATATAATGCTCCGTCTTCGTAACGGATATTCAGATAAAGTCCCTGTATCTGCTCACTGCTTATCCCGCTTCCGGAAGTGGAAGCGAATTTTTCCGTGTCCGAAGGAGGAAGCAGCAGGACGATATGGAAACTCCCCGGCAGCTTTTTTCCTTTTATTAGTGAAAAACATACGGGGCGAAGCACTTTCCAGGAGGAAAAGAATTCAATCTGGTTCTCCTCCAGCTCTTCATCTGTATAATATCCCTGTCTGATGTGTCCGTCGATGGAAAAATTGTTGTAGGTGACAATGTTCACTTCCTTAACCAGGAAGCTGTCAAAGTCTTCCTTCAGGAACAGTTTGGATGTAAATGTCTTTACATCCTCTACTTTCAATGCAATCATAACCTTCTCCTGCCCTGGGTTACACCACAGGTTTCCAAATTCTTACTCAATTATACAGTTTTTGACTATTGACGTCAAATAGAAACTGTGGGGATTTTTTTACTGAGTTCTTTATGGGGGTGCGGGGGTATGTTCTGATATGTTCTGATATACTCTGATATTCTCTGATATAATTTGATATGATCTGATTGATTTACTTTAACATATGTCTGTTTATTTTCATAGTGTCATAATATCGACTATATGTTATTTGTTACAGCACCTCCACAACCTCAAAGCGTTCAAACGTAATAAGTGTCTGATCGGTAAAAGTATAACCGCGCTTGGCAGCGTCCCGTGTCCAATAGCGTATATTGCCCGATTTCCATTGTTCAAAGTTTTCGTCCTCACCCTCAAGTTTTACCATATCCCAAGTCAGGCCGCAAAACCTGACGGTTTCAACATGCACCGTCTTAATCACACAAGCCGGAGTGCTCCGACCGTCAAGTACCAGTGATAGATCACCAACGCTTGGCGCCTTCTCATCCTCCAATATAACCGAAACTGTTGCCGTTTTCTTTCCGGCAAGTACCAGGGCTAAAAGTTCGTCTGCCATTTCGGGGCTATCGCCAAAGGAAAAGCGTTCAAAATAACCTTTATCTGTGTTTTTCATTCCTATTCTCCTCTTCTGTAAATGTATTTTTTCGTTCGCCTTTTCGTTCCCCTTTTCCGCCAAAGGCACTGTTTACCAATAAAATGCGCTTAAATAGTTGGGTAGTCTGGAGATTAATGATTCCCTGTTATTGTCTGATAAAATGCTGAGTCTGTCTTGTAAATGCCCTGATAGGGCTGTTCAATGTAATAATCATTTTTTTCTAAATAGACAAACAGTGTGCTTTTTGCATCTTCTGTGTTTATATCAATTTTTATATACTCATCAGCTTGTGGTATATCCTGTACGGATTCTTTCGCTGTTGCTTGTGCATTGTTCATAGACGATATACATTGGCTTATCCACTCACTGTCAGAATATTTTTCCGTTTCTTCTCCAACCGTTACATCAATTGACTGTATGGTGCTTTCCTCTGGTAAGCTAATCGGATTTGCATTTTTTTGTGAACAACCGGCTGCAGAACAGGCCATAATACCAGCAATAAGAAAACTTAATATCTTTTTCATAAAAATTCCTCCATAAATTCTGTTTGTCGAGTGCGCTTTATCAGCCTACTATGAATATTCTTGTTCCTTCCACTCTAATTTTTAATGTTGAATCTGTCAAGTGGATTCATCTGCTCTTGTTATGGCTATTGTGTCCATGTGTTGTCTTTATGATTGTGTGTTTGCTTTATGATTTTATGCTTTATGATTCTATTTTTTATGATATCACTCTGTCCGTCAGCTTTGGCGGCTCTTGGCGGCTCTTGGCGGCTCTTGGCAGTTCCGTGAGTTCGCAGTGCTGCCATCTTGAATCCGCTGCGCTCCTTCAAGATGGACGGCTGGCGCCGTATGCATAGAGACACGGAAGGCCGGGAGGGTAAGCGAGCTTGCCCTCCCGGCCTTCCGTGTCTCTATGCGCACTGCTTGTAGCTAGGCCAGGTTTGTATACCCCATCATATCACGGTCTACGGCTTTGGCGGCTTCACGGCCTTCTTGTATGGCCCATACGACCAGGGACTGGCCTCTGTGCATGTCGCCGGCTGTGAATATCTGGTCTGCGCTGGTGCGGTAGGTGCCGGGTTCTGTGGCTGCATTTGTCCTGGCGTCCAGGTCTATGCCGAAGGCGTCTGCCACGTAGGCCTGGGCTCCTGTGAAGCCGGCGGCTATGAGCACCAGATCGGCAGGAATTTCACGCTCGCTGCCTTCCACAGCTGCCATGATGGTGCGGCCTGTTTCCTCGTCTTTTTTGGGAACCAGGTTTGTGATTATGGCTTTGCACACCTTGCCTTCCCCGTCTTTTATGAATTCCTTTACAGTGGTCTGGTACTGCCTTGGGTCTGAACCGAATATGCTTATGGCTTCCTCCTGGCCGTAATCTGTTTTGAGGATTCTGGGCCATTCCGGCCAGGTGTTGTTCTCCGCCCGCTCTGCGGGAGGCTTGGGCATCATCTCCAGTTGGGTGACTGAGACGCAGCCGTGCCGGATGGATGTGCCTGCACAGTCATTTCCAGTGTCTCCGCCTCCGATTACCAGCACATGCTTATCCTTTGCCGATATAAAACTTCCGTCCTCCAGTCCGGAATCCAGCAGGCTCTTTGTGGTGGCTTTCAGAAAATCCACCGCAAAGTATATGCCTGCACTGTCCCTGCCCGGCACGTCGATATCCCTTGGGTTGGAGGCCCCGCAGGCCAGGATGATGCGGTCAAATTCCTTCCTGATTTTGCCGGCCCGGTAATTCCTGCCCACATCCGCTCCCGTCACAAAGGTGATTCCCTCCTTCTTCATCACATCTACCTTGCGCTCAATCACCCATTTTTCCAGCTTCATATTGGGTATGCCGTACATCAGCAGGCCGCCCACACGGTCGTTCCGCTCAAATACTGTGACGCTGTGCCCCCGTTTGTTCAGCTGGTCCGCAGCTGCCAGCCCCGCGGGACCGGATCCGATAACCGCCACCTTTTTTCCGGTGCGGATGGAGGGCGGATTAGGGAGGGCATATCCGCTGCTGTATGCTTTTTCAATGATAGCTCTCTCATTTTCTTTTATGGTCACTGCATCTCCGTACAGACTGCAGGTGCAGGCCGCTTCGCAGGGTGCCGGACATACCCTGGAGGTGAACTCCGGGAAGCTGTTAGTTTTTTTTAGCCGGTTGTATGCCTGTTTCCAGTTGCCGGTATACACCAGATCATTCCATTCAGGCACCAGATTGTGCAGGGGGCATCCGCTGACCATCCCTCCAATCATCATGCCTGACTGGCAGAAGGGCACACCGCAGTCCATACACCTGGCCCCCTGGCGTCTCTGTTCCTCCTCGCTTAAGGAAGCGTGAAACTCATTCCAGTTTTTAATCCGATCCTCAGGAGTTTTCCCCCTTCCTACTTCTCTCTCATATTCCAAGAATCCTGTTGATTTACCCATGTTTGTTCTGCCTCCTTACCCTCTTAAATTGGCGTAAAATGCCTCAATCTGCGCCTGTTCACTGTTCAGTCCCTTTTCCTCCATCTGCACAATGGCATTCATCATGCGCCGGTAATCATGGGGAACAACCTTCTTGAACATAGGCAGGTATTCACTGAAATGCTCCAGGATCCGCCTGCCTTTCAGAGAGTTGGTACAGGCCACATGTTCTTCAATCAGGCCTTTCAGTTCCAGTACATCATATTTGCCGGTCACTTCCTCGAAGGATACCAGCTCCTTATTGAGGCGCTTGTAAAAGCTGCGGTCCTCGTCCAGCACATAGGCGATGCCGCCGCTCATGCCGGCCCCGAAGTTCTTGCCCGTGGCTCCCAGCACCACCACGCAGCCGCCTGTCATATATTCACAGCCATGGTCTCCCATGCCCTCCACCACAGCGGTGGCACCTGAATTCCGGACGCAGAAGCGCTCCCCTGCGATTCCGTTTATGAAAGCATTTCCGCTGGTGGCTCCATATAGGGCCACATTGCCGATTATGATATTCTCCTCAGCCTGAAAGAGCACGCCTTTCGGAGGAAATACCACCAGCTTGCCTCCGGAAAGTCCCTTGCCGAAATAGTCATTGGAATCCCCTGCCAGCTCCAGGGTCAGTCCCCTTGGGATAAATGCGCCAAAGCTCTGTCCCCCGCTTCCGCTGCAACTGACGGTAAATGTATCGTCAGAAAGCCCTTCCGGGTATTTCCTGGTTATCTCGGAGCCGAATATGGTCCCCAGGGCACGGTTCACATTGGTCACCTCCACCTGAATGCGCTTTTTCTGGCCGTTTCCAAGAGCGCTCTTAAATTTTCTCAAAAACACCTGCTCATCCATGGTATCCTCCAGACGGAAATCAAAGACCTGTTTCCCGCTGTATCCGGCCACGTTCTGACCTTCATAAGGGTTATCCAGTATCCTTCTTAAATCCACCTGATTGGCCCGGCCAAGGGGAAGGTTCTCACGCCTCTTTAGAAGGTCTGTACGCCCCACCAGATCATCCACAGTGCGCACACCCAGCCTTGCCATGTACTCGCGCAGCTCCTGCGCTATGAACAGCATGAAGTTCACCACATACTCCGGTTTGCCCCTGAAACGCTTCCTCAGCTCCGGGTTCTGGGTGGCAATGCCCATAGGACATGTATCCAGGTTGCAGACACGCATCATCACGCATCCCAGGGTCACTAACGGCGCCGTGGCAAAGCCGAATTCCTCCGCCCCCAGCATACAGGCCATTGCCACATCCCTTCCGGTCATAAGCTTTCCGTCTGTCTCCAGAATCACCTTGTCGCGAAGTCCGTTCATAATCAGGGTCTGATGGGCCTCTGCCACACCCAGCTCCCACGGAAGTCCTGCGTTGTAAATGGAATTCCTGGGGGCGGCTCCTGTCCCTCCGTCGTAGGCTGAGATCAGGATTACCTGGGCCCCGGCCTTGGCCACGCCGGCGGCCACGGTTCCCACTCCAGCCTCAGATACCAGCTTGACGGATATCCTGGCCCTGGTATTGGAATTCTTTAAATCATATATGAGCTGGGCCAGATCCTCGATGGAATAGATGTCATGATGGGGCGGAGGCGATATAAGGCTTACTCCCGTGGTAGAGTGTCTGGTTTTTGCCACCCACGGATAGACCTTGCCTCCGGGCAGCTGGCCGCCCTCGCCCGGCTTTGCTCCCTGGGCCATCTTTATCTGAATCTCCTGGGCGCTTACCAGGTATCGGCTGGTAACCCCAAAACGCCCGGAAGCCACCTGTTTGATGGCTGAACAGCGGTTGTTCCCTGCCGGCCCGGGAATCAGGCGGTCCAGGCTCTCCCCGCCCTCTCCTGTGTTGGATTTGCCGTGAATACGGTTCATCGCTATGGCCAGGCATTCATGGGCTTCCCGGGAGATGGACCCATAGGACATGGCCCCTGTCTTAAAACGCCTGACAATGGATTCCACAGACTCCACCTGTTCCAGCGGGATGCCTCCGTCCTCAGGAAACTTAAAATCCATCAGGGAGCGCAGATGGTACATCTTATCTTCTCTGTCCACCTGGGCCGAATATTGTTTAAAGATATCATAATTACCCGACCTGGCTGCATCCTGAAGGAGATGGATGGTCAGCGGATTATAAAGGTGATCCTCCTCACCGGAGCGGGACTTGTGACTGCCCGCGCTTTCCAGGGTCAAATCCACATCCAGCCCCAGAGGGTCAAAGGCAGCGGAGTGAAGGACGTCCACATCCCCCGCAATGTCCTTTAATGTAATACCTCCCACACGGCTCACAGTGTCCGTAAAATATTTATCCACCACATCCTCTGAGATGCCGATGGCCTCAAAAATCTGGGCGCCCTGATAGGACTGGATGGTGGAAATGCCCATCTTGGAGGCAATCTTCACAATGCCGTGGAGCACAGCCAGATCATAGTCGCAGACAGCCGCGTAATAGTCCTTGTCCAGCATGCCGGAATCAATCAGGGAACGAATGGACTCATGGGCCAGATAGGGGTTGACGGCACAGGCCCCGTACCCCAGCAGGGCGGCAAAATGATGGACCTCCCTTGGCTCGCCGCTTTCCAGTATCAGAGCCACGCTGGTGCGTTTCTTGGTCCTTACCAGATACTGCTGCAGGGCTGATACAGCCAGCAGGGAGGGGATGGGTACGTGGTTCTCATCAATATCCCGGTCTGAGAGTATGATGATATTGGCACCGTCCTTGTGAGCCCTGTCCGCCTCCAGGAACAGGCGGTCAATGGCCTTTTCCAGGGAGGTATTCTTATAGTAGGTAATGGGAATCACCTCCACCTTGAACCCAGGCTTCTTCATGTTCTTAATTTTAAGCAAATCCAACTCTGTCAGGATGGGATTCTCCACTTTTAGGATTTTGCAGTTTTTTGCGGCCTCCTCCAGTATATTGCCCTCCTCGCCTACGTAGACGGTTGTGGATGTCACGATTTCCTCACGTATGGCGTCAATGGGCGGATTGGTCACCTGGGCAAAAAGCTGCTTAAAATAGTTGAATAAGGGCTGGTGCTTCTTGGAAAGCACGGCCAGGGGGCTGTCCACACCCATGGCGGACACTGCCTCTGCCCCGTTAAGAGCCATGGGGAGAATCATGGTCTTATACTGCTCATATGTGTAACCGTATGTTTTCTGAAGCCTCAGACGTTCTTCATCCTTCATGGCGGGTATGCATTTGTTTGGCACCGGCAGGTCCTTTATGCTCCACAGGTTAGAATCCAGCCACTCCCCGTATGGGTTGCGGGACGCATAGTAGTGCTTAAGCTCATCGTCATCAATAAGCCTTCCCTGCTTTGTATCCACCAGCAGCATTTTTCCGGGGCGCAGGCGGTCCTTTTTCACCACCTTAGTCTGGTCAATGTCTATGGCTCCCACCTCAGAGGCCAGTATCATATAGCCGTCCTCTGTTATGTAATACCGGGAGGGACGAAGCCCGTTACGGTCCAGCACAGCCCCCACCACGTCGCCGTCCGTAAACAGGATGGAAGCAGGTCCGTCCCATGGCTCCATCATGGTGGCATAATACCGGTAGAAATCCTTAATTTCGCTGTCCATGTACTTGTCGTTTTCCCAGGGCGCGGGGATGGTGACCATGACGGCCAGGGGCAGGTCCATGCCGCTCATAACCATAAATTCCAGGGCATTGTCCAGCATGGCGGAATCAGAGCCTTCCTGGTTTATAATGGGCAGCACCTTGTGCATGTCGTATCTGAAATACTCGGATTCCATGTTCTCCTCCCTGGCCACCATCTTATCCACATTGCCGCGGATGGTATTGATTTCACCGTTGTGGACAATAAGGCGGTAGGGATGGGCCCGCATCCAGCTGGGATTGGTGTTGGTGCTGAATCTGGAATGTACAATGGCAATGGCTGACTTATAATCTTCATCCTGGAGATCCGAAAAAAACAGCCTCAGCTCACCCACCAGAAACATACCTTTATACACAATGGTCCTGCTGCTTAAGGATACCACATAGGTGTCTTCATTGCTCTGCTCAAAAACACGGCGGGCAATGTAAAGCTTTCTGTCAAAATCCAGTCCTGCCTTCATTCCGGCGGGCTTGCCCACAAAGCCCTGGGCAATATAGGGCATCACGTCCACGGCCTTCCTGCCGAGAATTTCAGGCGCAGTGGGTACCTCTCTCCATCCCAGGAAGGTCATACCCTCTTTGCGCACAATAATCTCAAACATCTTCATGGCCTGGCTGCGGATCAGTTCATCCTGGGGGAAGAAAAACATACCCACGCCATACGCTCTCTCGTCTCCTATCTGAAAGCCCAGGTGTTCAGTCACCTTCTTAAAAAATCCGTGGGAAATCTGGAGCATGATACCCACGCCGTCTCCTGTCTTGCCCTCAGCGTCTTTTCCTGCCCTGTGTTCCAGATTTTCAACAATATGAAGGGCCTGGTCCACTGTGCGGTGGCTCCTTATCCCCTTTATATTGGCCACTGCGCCGATGCCGCAGTTATCATGCTCAAAACGTGGTTCATACAGTCCTGGCTGTTTCTGTTTGGATTCCATAGGTCTTTCTTCCTTTCTTTGCAAAAATGGGGGGATTTGATAAACTAATTTCAAAACAAAAAAGGCGGCACCTGTCTCTAGGTACCGCCTGCGGTCATTCTTGTGAATTTCATTTAATTATGTTACTGCAAAAGGCAGATTACATCTCGCCTAATCCGCTCTCAATGGCCTCGGTCAGGGTCTTCATAGCCTCTTCCTCGTCCTCGCCGTCACAAATCAGGTTAATCTCAGTGCCGCACTTAATTCCGGCTGCCATAACGTTCAGAACGCTCTTAGCAACAATCTTCTTCTCCCCACATTCAATTGTGATGTCGCTCTTGAACTTCATAGCTGTCTGTGAAAGAACTCCTGCTGGTCTTAAGTGTAATCCGGATGGATTTACAACCGTTAATGTTTTGCTGATCATAATACACTCTCCTTATTCACTATTTTGTACTCTGGACACTGCCACTGCCCATGTCCCTTATGAAAGATTCTATTACATCTGACTTCCTATGTCAAGTTAATCGGAAAAATCCTAAGCAACTTTTTCACAATCTTGATGTCGGAAAAAAGCTCCGGCATCATTCCTGACCACGCGTGTTCATTCGTACGAAGGAACTTTGCAGACGCTGCACGGCAGGCTCTTTTTGTCTTTCAATTGCTTCTGCCCGAGAATAAACACAGCCGCAGTAATCCTGACGGTAAAGTCCGTACAACGCGGATAATTCCACGGAACGCTTATAGCCGTTTTTCTTCTTGAAATCCGAAACCAGATAAGGAATTCCATACTGCCCGGCCAGTCTGCATCCGATATCATTGAGCCACTGGGCATTCTTTAAAGGGCTGATGGACAGGGTGGTTGTGAAATAATCAAAGTCTCCTGAAACCGCTGCCCTGGCGGCGCGGTCAAGCCGCAGTTCATAGCAGCGGAAGCACCGCTCCCCACCCTCCGGATCCTTCTCATGGCCCCTGGCAACTGAAAAGAATTCCTCCGGTTCATAGCTGCCTGCCAGGAACCTGACTGGCCTTTCCGTCTCCATTTCCCGTATCAGCCGTTCCTGCTCCTTCACCCTGGCCTCATACTCTGTCTCAGGAAAAATATTGGGATTATAATAATACACGGTCACATCAAAATATTGGCTCAGATATTCCAGCACATAGCTGCTGCAGGGAGCACAGCAGCTGTGCAGCAGCAGCTTAGGGACCCGTCCCTCTTCCCGCAGTCCCTCTATAAGCCGGTCCAATTCCTTTTGGTAGTTGCGCTTCTGTCCTGGCTGTGTCATTCCTTTTTTGTCCTTTCCTGAACCCTCTGTTATTTTTACCTGCCAAAAAGAGAGGCCGCCCGTTTACGGCCCCTCTTTTTAAAATACTCCCGAATTTTCTTATCATAACAGCAGGCCCAAACCCCTCTGGACCTATGCACGGTAAGTCTTACAGGAAATCCCTGATTCGTTTGCTTCTCACCGGATTGCGCAGCTTTCTCAGAGCCTTGGCCTCAATCTGACGGATGCGTTCCCTGGTTACATTGAATTCCTTGCCCACTTCCTCCAATGTGCGGGGATGGCCGTCTTCCAGGCCGAACCGCAGTACAATGACCTGGCGCTCCCTCTCCTTAAGGTCTCCCAAAAGAGCGTCAATGTGTTCCCGCAGCATCACGGATTCCACATTGCCCTCCGGAGTCACCACATTGTTGTCCGCCACGAAATCACCCAGATTGGAGTCGTCCTCCTCACCAATGGGTGTTTCAAGGGAAGCCGGCTCCCTGGCAATCTGCATGATTTCCATGACCTTATCTTCCGTCATATCAAGAGCCTCTGCCAGCTCTGTCACAGAAGGCTCATAGCCCAGCTCCAGCGTCAGCTTTCTCTGCATCTTGGACATCTTGTTGATGGTCTCTACCATATGCACCGGTACTCGGATTGTCCTCGCCTGATCTGCCAAAGCCCTTGTAACGGACTGGCGGATCCACCATGTAGCATATGTACTTAGTTTGTAACCCTTTGTATAGTCAAACTTTTCCACGCCCTTGATCAGTCCTAAATTGCCCTCCTGTACCAGGTCCAGGAAGCTCATGCCCCTGCCTGTATAGCGCTTTGCAATGCTGACCACAAGACGCAGGTTGGCCTCGATTAACCTCTCCTTTGCAAACTCATCGCCGTCAGCCTTGCGCTGGGCCAAATCAAGCTCTTCGTCTGCCGTAAGAAGGGGCACGGTGCCAATTTCTTTGAGATACATGCGGACCGGGTCCTCTGTTCCGATTCCCTCTAACAGATCCACTGCATCCAGGTCGATTTCTTCCTCTTCTGCATCTTTAATGAAGCTGTCGTCGTCTAAATCCAGGTCCAAATCAATGTCATCAAGCAGAACAGTGTCCTCGGTAAGCATCGCTTCGTCCAGTACGGGAACCACGTCAATGTTGCGGCCCTCCAGGTAACTGTAAATTTGGTCCATCTGTTCCGGTGACAGATTATCCCCGGTAAAAAAATCATTAATCTCCCCTGCATCCAATGTGTTGTGTTTGGTTTTTGCATGTTCGACCAGCTTTTCCAGCTTCTTTAAAAAATCGTCCTTTTCCACTGATAAACGTCCTTTCGCTTAAAGGTAAATGTGGAAACTCCCACAACTTATCATTATATACCATCGAAAACCTTATTTCAACAATTTTCGACATTTATTTTTATTCTATCTGTTTCCGCCCTGATCCCTCTTCCGGATGATTTCTCAACAGAATCTGCACGTTCTCCCTGATATTTCCAATGGTGACCTCGGTCCTGGATCCGCCATACTCGCCGTCCAGCACCCAGTCCACCTCCTGTTCCGAAGTAAGGCGTATGGAGGATGTCTTGAACTTATACACATACTCGTTGGGTTCTTCCCTGAGAAACATGTAGGATATGATATTGCTCAAATCCACCGGTGTCCTGGGCATCCGTATGAGCAGCACCTCAAAGAGACCGTCATTGAGGGCCACAGACTGGTTCACCAGCCCCTTAAACCCGCCTACACTGATGGTATTGGTCACCATGCCAAAGGCAAAATCTTCCTCCAGCACCTGTCCGTCCCACTCCACCTTCATATGATAGGGCTTCAGTCCTGCCAGGCTCTTTACGCCTTCCAGCATATAGGCCTGGTGTCCCAAAAGATTCTTCCTGTCCTGGGATGTCAGATAGGACACCTCTGTAAAAGCCCCAAAAGCTGCTATATACATAAAATTCATGTCCTCGCAAAAGGTTCCGGTGTCAATGGCAAAGGGAGTTCCCTCCACAATATCCCAGGCAGCCAGGGGCATGCGTTTTGGTATTCCCAGGCTGGTGGCAAAGTCATTGGTGGATCCGGCAGGAATATAGCCCAGAAGCGGCATTTTCTTAAGCTTCATCATTCCGGATATGGTTTCATTGAGTGTGCCGTCTCCGCCGCTGCACACCACCACATCCACCTTTTTACCCAGCCGGGCCACCACTTCCATGGCATCCTTCTGCTTTTGGGTAACGTGGACACGAAGCTCATATCCGGCCTTGGTGAAAATATCCAGTATTTCCATCAGCTGTCCCTTGATCTGTTCCTTACCGGAACGGGGATTGAATACAAACAACATTTTTTTCATCCTGCATTCCTCCCTTTCAGTGTAACCATTTTTGTCAATCTTATCCAATGAGCTTTGTATATGCGTTAAATGCATTGGGCAAAGCGTATGTGTGCTCCAGTTCCTCCCTGGATACCATGAAACAGGATAAGGGCTCCTCCTCCTGTGAGAGAACCACCCTGTACCCGGTCATATGCCACTCCACATGTGAAAACACATGCTTTGCCTCCGGCAGCAGCTCCACCGACGCCACCTGCTCCCTGTCAAGTCCCAGCACCTGCGGCACCGTCTCCCCGGAAGTCTTTCCCTCAATGTTGGGAAGCTCGTAAAGGGAGGCCAGCAGTCCCTTGGGAGGGCGCTTGCGTATGGCCACCTTATCCTGATATTCTATGATAAAAACGGTCCGCTCCTCGATCTTCCTCGCCTTGGCCGGAGATTTGTACGGAATCTCCTTCCACCAGCCGTTCTTTCTTGTAAGGCAGATGGAGGCCAGAGGACACTGGCTGCATCTGGGTTCGCCGCCGGGTATGCACACCAGGGCCCCGATTTCTATGAGACCCTGGTTGTAATGGCTGGCCTCATCCTGCGGCATCACGGCTTTAAGCTCTGCCTCGATGCCAGTCTTCACCGAGGCTTTCTTTATATCCTCCCGGTCCCCCAGGAGCCTGGAAATGACGCGGAGCACATTGCCGTCCACGGCCGGCAGCGGAATGCCGTAGGCAATGGATGCAATGGCCCCTGCTGTATAGCTTCCGATTCCCGGCAGCCGTATCAGTTCATCAAAGGATGCAGGAAGGCAGCCGCCGTATTCTGACATAATCATCTGGGCCGCTGCCTTTAAATTTCTGGCCCGGTTATAATATCCCAGGCCTTCCCACATCTTCATGAGATGATCGTCTTCTGCCTGTGCCAGATGGGACACAGTGGGAAACGCTTCCATGAAGCGCTCAAAATAGGGCTTGACCGCCTCTACCCTGGTCTGCTGGAGCATGATTTCCGATATCCATACCCGGTATGGCTTCGGATCATCCCTCCATGGAAGGGAGCGGGCCCTGGATGAATACCAGGCCAGCAGGGGGCGTTCCACAGCACTGAGACGTTCCCTGCGTCCAAGAGGCATTTCCTCCCTCTCCAGTACCTGGAGGCGGTCATACAAATGTCCTGTATCATACATATCCATATATACCTCTTACCGATACCTCCCCTGAAATGACGGCTGATATGTTTCCGTCCTCCCGTCTGACCAGAAGGCTGCCTTCATTGTCAATGCCCAGGGCCTTTCCTTTGTACTGACCTCTGGGGTCCAGCACCAGGACCTCTTTGTTCAAGTTGACAAGGGCCTTATTGTAGTCATCCCTGAGACCCGACATATCACATGTCTTCATGAAGATATCATAATAATATTCAAAACTGTCCGCCACTGCGGCAATGACTAAGCTGCGCTTAATGCTCCTGCCTGCCTCCAGCTTAAGGGAGGTGGCTGTTGCCCTGATTTCCTCCGGAAAGTCATCTATATTTACATTGATTCCAATACCGGGTATCACATAGCGGATGCATTCCACTTCCGTACTCATCTCCGTGAGGATTCCGCATATCTTCTTGCCATTCAGAACCGCATCGTTGGGCCATTTAATCATGGCCTCAAGTCCCGTGCTCTCCTTCACGCCCCTGACCACTGACAGCCCCGCAATAAGGGTCAGCATGGATGCGCTCATGGGAGACATGACCGGCCTGAGCACCATGCTCATCCAGATGCCTGTACCGGCCGGGGAGACCCAGCTTTTCCCCCTCCGCCCTTTTCCGGCGGTCTGGCGGTCTGCAACCACCAGTGTTCCGTGGGGCGCTCCCTCTTCTGCCAGTTTCCTGGCTCTTATATTGGTGGAATCCGTCTCATCAAAATATTCCAGCCTAGTCCCAATCCACTGCGTGTGCAGCATGGATGCAAGCTCAGCCTGGGTTATGACGTCAGCACCTTCCACAAGCCGGTATCCCCTGTTCCGGACCGCCTCTATTACATATCCTTCTTCCCTCAGTTCACCTACAGCCTTCCAGACAGCAGTGCGGGAAACTCCCAGCATCCCGCACAGCTGCTGTCCGGACAGGTAATCTTCGGTGCTTTTGAGCATCCGCAAAATCTCTGTCTTCATATGCCGCTCCTCTATGCCCAGATACTGATGGCGCTTACGATGCCAAGGACCATAAGACCTGCCGCCAAAGCCAGCTGCAGGATGCTGGCACCGAACTTTTTCTTATCCCTTCCCCTGGTCTTAAGCTCAAATATTCCGTTTACCGCATTTAACAATGCTGCCAGCAAAAACACCAGAGGGAAAAGCATATGATTTCCCTCCGGGTTAATGAATGACAGCACAGCCAGGATTACAATGGCAATCCCAAGTATCAGGTGCACCATGTCCAGGAATACCCCGGAATGGCGTTCACTCCGTCCTCTCTGTCCCTGCATATATTATGATTCTCCTAACGTTGCAAGCATAACTGCTTTGATGGTATGCATCCGGTTCTCAGCCTCGTCAAACACAACCGACTGGCCTGACTCGAATACTTCGTCTGTTACCTCCAGCTCGGACACATTAAAACGTTCTCCCATCTCCTTGCCAATCTTGGTCTTAAGGTCATGGAAAGAGGGCAGGCAGTGCAGGAAAATGGCATTAGGTCCGGCCAGGTCCATGACAGCCTTTGTCACCTTATATGGAGTCAGCTCCTCAATCCTCTCCTCCCATACCTCGTCAGGCTCACCCATGGATACCCACACATCCGTATCAATGATATCCGCTCCCTTAACCGCTTCCGCCACATGCTCTGTGAGAGTAACGGAACCGCCGCTGGCCGCCGCATAGGCCTCGCATTCCTTGACCAGAGATGGATCCGGGAAATACTTAGCCGGAGCACAGGCCACGAAATGCATGCCCATCTTTGTGCAGGCAATCATCAGGGAGTTACCCATATTATAACGCGCATCTCCCATATACACAAGCTTTAAGCCTTTCAAACATCCCAAATGCTCCCGTATGGTGAGAAGATCCGCCAACATCTGGGTGGGGTGGTCCTCATTGGTCAGGCCGTTCCAGACAGGCACACCGGCGTACTTTGCCAGTTCCTCCACGATTTCCTGTCCGAAACCACGGTATTCGATGCCCTCATACATTCTTCCCAAAACTCTTGCTGTATCCGCAATGCTTTCCTTCTTTCCAATCTGTGACCCAGACGGGTCCAGATAAGTGGTCCCCATACCCAGGTCATGGGCTGCCACCTCAAAGGCGCACCGCGTTCTGGTACTGGTTTTCTCAAAGATAAGGGCCACATTCTTTCCGCGCAGCGAATCTACCAGAACCCCCTGTTTCTTTTTATCCTTCAGGTCCGCTGCCAAATCCAGCAGATATGTAATCTCCTCCGGTGTATAATCCTTCAGTGTCAAAAAATGTCTTCCTTTTAAGTCCATAGCGTCCTCCCTGTTATGCCGCCCATGTCCTGCCATGGCCCCGGCTTGATTTTCTGCAATAAATAACCATGCATTTCTATTCAAAAACGCATAGTTATTTATATTTATGCATCTTTATGCATAATATACTACACCTGCGTGCTGCTGTCAAGTATGGGAATCATGGCTTTTAATGCAGCGGCACCAGCTTTTTTATGAATCAGGCGCAGCAGTTCCTCCACTGTATAAATTTTAAAACGGCTTATACGGTATTGTTTTGCCAAATCCTCCAGTATGGACAGGTACAACTCCTTATAGTCCCATCCCTCCTTCAGTTTCAGTTCCTTTGCCAGCCGGGGAAATACCTGCTCTGTATAAACACGGTAGCCCGCAAGGGGGTCCTTCTGTTCCTCCCGCCCGTGCTTTGCCTCTCCTGCCTCCTGCAGCTCCGGTTCCATGTAAGAAAGGAGGCTCTGTATCTCCGATATCATTTTATCAAAATAGTAAGGCTCGCCTTCCGGCGCATCAATATAATAGACACGTCCCGCCAGGCCATAAAGCATACGTTTTCCGTCGAAATACCCCAGCAGCATGTTTCTTCTCGCCCGGCGTCTGTCAAACTCCAGAAGGCCGCCCAAATCCCTCCTCGGCGCCACATGGTACAGGGTTGCTCCTTCCGGCACCTCCAGCTTCTTTTCCGTGTCTACACCGTAACCATATATCCGCAGGACAATCACGTCCCTGTAACCTCTGTCCAGAAGCACATCCACCGGCACATTATTAATTCCGCCGCCGTCCATATAATACTTGCCGCCCAGCCGCTCCTGACGGAAGCCGAGCAGATAGGCGCTGGCCATAAGCAGGTCCGCTATTCCTCCCTCAGGAGCCTCCTTCACATCGGCAATAAGGGGATGCCGGTCAGAAATGGAGTAGGTTACCACATAGAGCTCCCTGTCAGAATTTCGTATCTTTTCCTCGTCCACCACATCCTCAATCAAAGCCCTGAGGGGAGCAATATCAAAGCCGCCGTCCCTCAGAACCCGTATGGCCCCGGCTATGAGTTCCCCCACATTAAGGGGCGCCAGACTGGAAATATTCTTAAGGCTGAATTTTGTCAGACGTTCCATAAGTTCATCATCCACATCCATGACCCTGGAGTAACTGATATTCTCCCAGATGCGCTCTGCCTTTTCAAAATCATCCATGCAAATAAGGGCACCGTTCAAGGCGCCCACCGAAGTACCCGCGGCGCCCTTTATCCTGATGCCCGCTTCCCTGAGGGCGCGCCAGGCGCCTATCTGATAAGCGCCTTTTGCCCCTCCGCCCTCCAGGACAATTCCATATTCCTTACTCAAATCCAGCTGCAGCTTAATGATGTCCACCTGCCCTTTCCCGTCTGCCCAGAATAAATGCCAAAGGACGTATAAGAATAAGCGTGAGGAATGATACGGCCACGAACACTGCCAGCTGCGCCTCCATGGGCAGCCCTGCCAGAGCTGCCGCAAATCCGCCTATGGCCCCTGCGGCAAACCACAGGGAAGTCAGACATCCGAAAGCCAGCTCCACTCCCAGAAAAATCAAAAATGATACAAGCCATCCAACTGATAACATATGCACCTTCTCCTTCCTGCGGGCAGATATGGCCAAAAGTCCTTTCCTTATGCTGTCTCCGCCGGGACGCTGCAGCTTCTTCTCTGTCTGGCTGTCTCAAACATAAGAACGGAAGCAGCAATTGCAGCGTTCAGGGATTCCACCTTTCCCTCCATGGGAATCTTCACCAGGCAGTCTGCCAGCGAGGTGGTTTCCTCCGTAAGACCATTGGCCTCATTTCCAATTAAAAAGCCCACATTGTCAGTATAATCTTCCTGGTCATAATTATTCATACCTTTCAGATGGGCCGCAAAAAGACGCACCCCCCTGTTTTTCATGAGCAGGCAGGCATCCTGCAGGTCATCTGCATACACAAAGGGCATCCTGAATATGGATCCCATCGTGGAGCGTATCACTTTTGGATTATATATATCTGCCGTATCATGATTCATAACAATGCCGGTGATACCAGCGCCCTCTCCTGCCCTGATTATGGTACCAAGGTTTCCGGGGTCCTGTATCGTCTCCAGTACCATGATGGCCAGAGACCTGCCGTCTGGTGCTGGTTTTACAATGTCATCCATGGTATAGCGCTTCTGCCTCACCACGGCCAGCACTCCCTGGGGCGTCTGCGTATCTGCCATAACATTCATGACCACATCGCTGACTGTCTCCGGCCGGAACCGCCCCATCCATTTCCTGTTATCCGCGTCCCCTGCAAAGTTCTCCGTAACATACAGGGCATCCACATCCTCCGGGTTCAGCTCCCTGCACATTCTGAGGCCTTCCACCACATACATGCCCTCTTCCCGCCGGGCCTTTGCTTTGCTTCTCAGGCTCACAACACGCTTTACCTGCTTGTTTGATGTACTGTTAATCATCCGTATTCATTCTCCTGACACTGCTTATTTGATGCCTTCCAGTTCCTCCAGCCACACCCTGCCCGATGCGTCGCTGGGCATCCTCAAATCCCCTCTGGGGGAAACCGCCACAGAACCCACCTTAGGCCCGTCCGGAAGGCAGGAACGCTTAAACTGCTGGCTGAAGAAACGTCTGTAGAACACGTTCAGCCATTTAAGGATCGTCTCCCTGTCATACTGAGACTTAAACGCCTGGATTGCCAGACGGTAAATCTTGGACGGGGCATATCCGTATCTGAGTATATAGTAAAGATAAAAGTCATGAAGCTCATAAGGCCCCACCAAATCCTCTGTTTTCTGTGAAATCTGGCCGTCCTCCGGGGGCAGAAGTTCAGGACTCACAGGTGTATCCAGCACATCAAGGAGCACATCCGCCAGCTCCTTTTCATTGCATGTATCCGCATAGTAGCGGACCAGATGACGGACCAGGGTCTTGGGAACCGACCCATTGACACCATACATGGACATGTGGTCGCCGTTATAGGTAGCCCATCCCAGGGCAAGCTCCGACATGTCTCCGGTCCCGATTACCAGGCCTCCCACCTCATTGGCGATATCCATGAGAACCTGGGTTCTTTCTCTGGCCTGGCTGTTCTCATAGGTCACATCATGTTTGTCCATATCATGGCCGATATCTTCAAAATGGCGTGTCACCGCCTCCCTGATATTAATTTCGCGGAGTTTTGCCCCCACCTTTCCGGCCAGGGTGCAGGCATTATTATAAGTCCTGTCTGTGGTCCCGAAGCAGGGCATGGTTATGCAATGTATGCCGGACCTGGGGATCCTGAGGCTGTCAAAAGCCCTCACAGTTACCAGCAGAGCCAGCGTGGAGTCAAGCCCTCCCGACAGTCCTATCACTGCTTCATGGCATCCCGTGTGCTCCAGACGCTTCTTAAGACCCATGGCCTGAATGGATAGTATCTCCTCACACCGCCTGTTTCTCTGTCTCTCATCCCTGGGCACAAAGGGAGCCGGGTCCACGTACCGGAGCACATCACCGCCCGGCTGCGTGGAACCATGGGTCTGGGTATCCTGACTCCCTGCGCTGTCCTCCGAAACCGCATCAAAGCTGAACTCCACGGTCAGATACCCGCCTTCCTCCCTGGCTGCTGCCGGGTCCGGGAATGTGCTCATGCGCCTGCGCTCACTGTCCAGGCGTTCCAAATCCATATCAGCACATATGCTCTCGTTGATAAACCGTCTGGACTCCACCAGACAGGTCCCGTTTTCAGCTATAATATTCTGGCCGCCAAACACCAAATCCTGGGTGGATTCCCCCTCCCCCGCATTGGCATAGACATACCCGCACACCAGCCTGGCTGACTGGCTGCATATCAGATCATGGCGGTACATGTCCTTGCCTGTGGTCTCATCGCTGGCAGAGCAGTTTACCACCACCGTGGCCCCGGCCAGGGCATGTCTGATGCTGGGCGGGCATGGCACCCACACGTCCTCGCATATTTCAGCTGCCACCGTAAGTTCCGGCATGGTATTGCACCTGAATAAAAGGTTGGTGCCCATTGGGACCTTCTCTCCGTTCCAGCAGGTCATCACCGGCCGTTCATTGCCCGGGCAAAAATTCCTGGCCTCATAAAACTCCGAATAATTAGGCAGGTTCCGCTTGGGCACTACGCCTATAAGTCTGCCCTTTTGGATGGCTGCCGCTGCATTGTAGAGCTTCCCGTCCCGCTCCCAGGGAAGCCCCAAAAACACCAGGATGTCCTTTCCGTCCGTAAACCGGACAATACGGCCCAGCTCTTCCTTCGCCCTTCTCAGCAGGGCCTTCTGACCAAACAGGTCCGCACATGTATACGCGGTAAGGCAAAGCTCCGGAAACACCATAAGCTTCACTCCCCTGCTGTATCCCTGACCAATCAAGTCCATAATCTGCTGTGCGTTATATTGTGGGTCAGCCACCCTGACCTTTGGCGTGGCAGCTGCTACCCTTAAAAATCCATCTTTCATGTCTGGCCTCCATTGAAAATAATTGTTTTGATTTAATATACCACAGATTGACAGAAAAATATAGGGAGGAATTGGGCCGGATAGGTACATGAACCAGGGAAGAGTTTGGGAAAAACTCCCCATTTACATCCCCTCAATTCTATTATACAATCATAAAAACAAATAAAATACAGGAGTTGTTTCTATGATGATAAATGAATTTTCCAGAACTGAGATGCTCATAGGCACTGAGGGGATGAATAAGCTTAAGAACTCCACAGTGGCTGTATTCGGAGTCGGAGGGGTTGGGTCCCATGCAGCGGAGGCCCTGGCCAGGTGCGGGGTGGGGCGCCTGATTCTTGTGGACAATGATACGGTTTCCCTCACCAACATTAACCGGCAGAGTATTGCGCTCCACAGTACCATGGGGCAGTTTAAGACCCGGGTCATGAAGGACAAAATTGCTGACATCTGTCCCGGCACACAGGTTATTACCTTTGAGGAATTTGTGCTTCCCGATAATATAGAAAGCCTTTTTGAACGTATGAAGCACCAGATGGGACAGGGCAGCTCTGTGGATTATATCCTGGATGCCATAGATACCGTGACAGCCAAACTTGCCCTGGCAGGCTTTGCCGCCTCCCACGCTGTCCCTGTGATCGCTTCCATGGGTACCGGCAACAAGCTTCACCCGGAACTCTTTCGTATATCCGATATCTCCCAGACCTCTGTATGCCCCCTCTGCAAGGTAATGCGCAGGGAACTAAAAGCCAGGAACATCAGGGAACTAAAGGTCTGCTGGTCGCCGGAACAGCCTCTTACCCCCGGACAGACAGCGGAGGATACCGGGTGCCGCCGCGCCACTCCCGGAAGCATTTCTTTTGTACCGCCTGTGGCCGGACTTGTTATTGCAGGAGAAATCATAAGGGATATCTGCGGGCTGGCTTAGCCGCAGATATCCCTCTTCGTTTTATAATGATTCATACCGGCCCTATTCCAGGGGCGCCCGGTAAAACCTGCCTACAAACTGCTGTGTCCTCAGCACATTGATAATGATATGTTCATCTGCTTCCTGCATGATGTGGATGGCGTTGTTTACCTCATAGGCTGATATGACTGTATTTAAAAGGTACATTTTCTTTTTGCTGTACCCTCCCATAGCTTCCACACAGGACATTCCATGGCGGAAATGGCTGATATAGGCGTCCACCACCTGCTGCCCCTTCATGGTGGTTGCCTGAAGGGTAACCAGCTCATAGCGGTGGTGGAAGGCGGAAATCATGCGTGTGGAGATGAACTGGAAGATAATGGAGTATCCCGCGTGCTTCCAGCCGAAAATGGCACCGTAAAAGCAGTACATAACAGCATTTCCAAAAAACACATAGGACCAGATGGAGTGCCCGGTGCGGTTGGATACAAACAGGGCTATAAAGTCCGTGCCTCCGGTGGACGCGTTTCCCCTGAGAGCAATGACGATTGCACTTCCAAAGATGACGCCGCCAAAAATAACATTCAGCACCTCATCTGTAAAGATGGGGCTGAAGTTGAATATCTGCAGAAAAATACTGCTTAAGAATACCTGCACCAGGGAAAATATGGTAAAACGGAAGCTGATTCCCTTGCAGCACAGGACTGCCACCGGAATATTCAGCATAATCATGGTGACCTGCATGGGAATATTAAGCCCGTTCAATTCCCCCAGCCGTTCCACAAGCATGGCCATGCCTGTAAATCCACCGGATATGATACCGGCCGGCCGCACAAAAACCTGCAGTGCATAGGACTGGATGAGGGCGGATACAAACACCGCAGCCACTGTGATACCGGTTCTTACCCGCCTGTCTTTCTTCCATTGATTGATAAAAGCTGAGATTCTCAGAATCTGTCCCATAGGAAAATTCGCTCCTGTTTCATTTAGTTATCATATCACATAATTATCCTTCATGCTTTTTTGCCACTGTACCAAATCCTCCAGCGTATATTTATCCACCACTCCGCTGATGGCCTCATCCAGCTCGCGCCACAGACGCAGGGTCACACAGTCCATCTGCCTGGTACAGGGGTTTTTATCTCCGCTTAAGCAGTCCACCGGAGCCAGGCTTCCCTCTGTGATTCTCAAAATGGAACCCACCGTATAGTCCGATGACGGTCTGGCCAGATAATAACCCCCCTGATTTCCCCTGATGCTGCGCACAAATCCGGCTCTGGATAAGATAGAGATAATCTGCTCCAGATATTTACCGGATATCCCCTGCCGGTTGGCTATGTCTTTTATTTTAACGGGCTCGCCGTCTCCGTGGATGGCTAAATCCACCATGGTGCGGAGAGCATAACGGCCTTTTGTCGATACTAGCATGTATGTTCACGTCCTTTGTCTTAAATTTTATCCTGCCATGAGTATATCATACTATTCCTGTAGGAAATATGTCAATAGTAAGTTATCTTCCCTGCCAGGTCTGCCTAAATGCTTTATGAATAGAGTGCACTATTTTCGGGAAAATAATATGGAAACTGAGAAAAATTGCAGGTCCGATTCCATAAGGCCGGCCTGCTGACGATTGAGAACGGAGGATTTTCATGAAGAATGAACCGGTATTCCTGACTGACAAAAACCACAATATCGTATTGGAGGCCCTTTCACCGGCTCCCAATGCAGCTCTCCCTGATTCCTGCAAACCCTTTGAAATCCTGGACCCAGCAGCCACTGAGGGCGCAGCGGAAAAACATCTTCCGGTAGTGGAACAGGACGGACTCCATGTAACAGTCAAGGTTGGAAACATTTTCCATCCCATGGGTCAGGAACACAGCATCGGATGGGTGTGCCTTGTGACAAAAGCCGGCTGTGTCATGCGTGTTCCCCTGACCCCTGACTGCGAACCAGTGGCATCCTTCACCCTGGAAGAAGGGGACGCTCCTGCTGCTGCTTACGCTTACTGTAATCTTCACGGACTGTGGAAAAAATCAATCTGATTCCTTCCGGCAAAACACTCCTCAAACAGCCCCGGATGACAGTTTTTATACCCGCTGCCATTACCGGGGCAGAATGCCGGAAGCATCCGGACAAAAAAATGAGAGCCGCCCTTCCCCCACAGAAGGCAGCTCTCAGTCACGATCAAAAACCGTCACACTATTAGTTTATCTGGCATCCCCATACCAAACAAAAACCCGTAAGGCACTCCTTTGTGCTTCTTACATGGACACTATACCACCGCTCCCATGATTTGTCAATCATTTTTGTGCATATTAGTGAATTCCTTTCCCCTATATACAAGTTTTTATATAAATTTCTCCCATCCGTCCGCAGACCAAAGACAAATGTCTTCTGTATATTTATCTTTCATCGGTACATACTAACTTAAGCCATAATTTTTATCTGAAGTCACACAGAAAGGAAGAAACCATGGAATTTTCCCAAAATTTAAAAGACAACATTACTTACCTTCACAAGAAGCTGAATGTAGAGACGAATTTTGACGTGGTTTACCGCGTAGTCCACATCGGCGGCCGGGAAGCATGTCTTTATTTCATAGATGGTTTTACAAAGGATGAATCCCTGTTGAAAATTCTGCAGGTGTTCTCCACCATCAAACCGGAGGATATGCCAAAGGACGCCCACGGCTTCTCCAAACAGTATGTTCCATACGGAGAGATCGGACTGCTTTCCAATGACCAGGATATGACCGTCCAGCTGCTGTCCGGTGTATCCTGCCTCTTTATTGACGGTTATGATAAATGTATTACGATTGACTGCCGCACCTATCCTTCCCGCGGTGTCAGCGAACCGGAAAAGGATAAAGTCATGCGGGGCTCCAGAGATGGCTTTGTGGAAACCCTGATTTTTAATACGGCCCTGATTCGGCGGAGAATCCGCGATCCCAGGCTTACCGTGGAAATAACATCTGCCGGAGAGAGCTCCCACACTGACATTGCCATCTGTTATATGGAAAACAGGGTTGATAAGCAGCTCCTGGATAAAATCAAGAAACGGATTCAGAATCTGAAGGTAGATGCGCTGACCATGAATCAGGAAAGCCTGGCAGAGTGTCTCTTTCCCTATAAATGGTTCAATCCATTCCCGAAATTTAAATTTTCAGAACGGCCGGACACAGCTGCCGCTTCAATTTTGGAAGGAAATATCATCATCCTGGTAGACAACTCTCCTTCTGCCATGATACTTCCCTCCTCTGTCTTTGATATCATTGAGGAGGCAGATGATTACTACTTTCCTCCTATTACAGGCACTTACCTCCGTCTGTCCAGGATGACCATATCCCTGCTGTCCCTGCTTCTAACCCCTACATGGCTTCTGTTCATGCAGAATACGGAGCTCATACCGGACTGGCTGGCATTTATCCGGCTTTCGGACCCGCTTAATGTGCCTTTAATCTGGCAGCTTCTCATACTGGAATTTGCCATTGACGGCCTGCGGCTGGCGGCTGTCAATACCCCCAATATGCTGACCACCCCCCTCAGTGTGATTGCCGGTATTGTTCTGGGCGAATATGCAGTAAAATCAGGTTGGTTCAACAGTGAGACCATGCTCTACATGGCCTTTGTTACCATTGCCAATTATTCCCAGGCCAGCTTTGAATTAGGATATGCCATGAAATTCATGCGTATCATCATATTAATACTGACATCCATCCTGAATATATGGGGATTTGTCATCGGAATCATCCTGTCCGCCTGTGCCATCATATTCAACAGAACCATTGCCGGAAAGAGCTATATTTATCCTCTGATTCCATTTAGCCTCTCAGAATTAAAAAAGCGTTTTCTCAGGGGACGGCTGCCTCATACAGAGAAATAATTGACCTATCCCATGGTAAAGCAGAATAGAGAAACAGTGAACCGGCCTTTTGGCCGGTTCTGTTTCCTAACTCATATTGTTATACATATCAAAATAGGCCTCCGCCTCTTTTTCTGTCAATGAAAAATGTTTCTCCAGCTTGGCCAGTATGACTTTTTTGTCTTTCCCCTCTTCCAGGTTATCTTTTATAAGGGCTTTAATGCCCTGTGACAAGCCCTGCTCCAATCCCTGCGACAAGCCCTGTTCCAATCCCTGCGACAAGCCCCGCTCCAGCCCATTCTTCTGCGCATCTTCTGCAAGCCTCTTATAATAGCTTTGCATGGTAGCTTCGTCACTGGCTGCCTTAAGGCGCTCCAGGTACAGATAACGCAGTTCTTTGTCGGCATTCAGGCGTTCCAGTTCCTCCACCGCTTCCTTCATATAACGGTTTCTCTTTGCCATATCTTTAAGCACCTCCCAGTCACGGGCGGATATAAGCTTTGCCCAGTGATATATCTCTGTTTGTTTTTCCTCCTCACTGCAGGAAACCAGTTGACTTAAGTATAGCACACGCAGGCTGATTTTGCCACTATAGACACACCCGGTTTTATCATCCATAAGCCGTATGACCGAATAAAAATGCTCTGTTCCTTTCCGTGGAAATCCCAGGATGCTGATATGTATACACTCCTCCAACGCATCATAATTCTGGCCTTTCAAAAAGTCTTCTGTATACATACGGCTGATATAAAAGAGGCTCCGTTCTTCCCAAAAAGGATGTGACAAAAGCTGTATTTCTATATTCACTTTCTTACAGTGGTTCAGGCGCACCTTTACATCCAGTATTCCTTCCCGGTCATCAGCATATTCCCCGTGGAGAAATGTGTCCGGGAATTCCAGACTGGTGATCTCACCTGCCGGAATGTCCAGCAGACTGCTTAAAAGCCCTGTCAGCGCAGTCTTGTTGCGGAATGTTTTCTTAAAGGCGAAGTCATTGGTCAGGCTTATATCCAGGGGCCTTCCGCTGTCTGCCAGCTGTTTTAGCTGCAAATCCACTTTTTTCTTTCCTTCCCTAAAAAAACGTCTGATACGCCCTTTGTGCCATTTTCCCATAGGCATTGTCCTCCATGAACTATTTGATTTATGTGATATGAACGGAAATCCCGGCAGATACGCCAGTACCCGGCAAAAACATTGGATTTTATGCCGGAAAAGATTTTTATATAGATTGTTCAGAAACAATCTGATTGGTCCAGTATAACATATAAAGGTACTGCTTTCAATATCTCCCCTGCTTTTAAACGGAGTAAATACGCTTTATATCCATGCAAAAAGCAGCGCCGGATCCCTTACCTTTGCCAAAGGAGAGATATCCGGCGCTGCCAATCTTCTGTTTTAAATCATAGCCATTACAGCTTATCCGCATTTCTGAACAGGGTATGGCCGTTTGCGTTCTTCACCAGACCGCTCACATCAGGCTTAGCCAGGACGATGGCATTCAGATAATACAGCGGTATAATGGGCATCTCATCCATCAGGATGGCCTCCGCCTCCTTGAATATCTCCATACGCTTGCTGTTGTCCGCCAGGTTCCGGCATTCTTCTATCATGCTGTCATACTTCATGGCATTGTCCCCGCTCCAGCGGTTCTGGTTATAGGCGCGGGCCTGGGTAAAGCAGTTCAGGTTTGTGTCCGGATCCAGATAGTCACCGGTCCATCCGTCAAAGCAAACATCAAAGTTTCCGGCCTTCTGCTCATCCCAGTACACCTTGGACTCAAAGGTAACAATGTCTGCCTGGACTCCAAGATTATCCTTCCACATGGACTGGATTACCTGGGCAATGTCCTTATTCTCTTTTGTGTTGGTAACAATAAAGGTCAGAACAGGCAGTCCCTCTCCATTGGGATATCCCGCGTCTGCCAGGAGTTTCTTTGCAGCTTCCACATCCTCTTGAATCAAATCACCTGATACGGTGCGGAAATCCTCGGAGGAGCCTTCATATGGTATCCCATAAGGCACGAATCCGTAGGCCGGCTCAGGCTTTGACGGAACGATGGACTCGCAGATTGTCCTGCGGTCAATAGCCATGGCCAGGGCCCTTCTCACATCCGGATTGGACAGATACTCTTTGGAACAGTTGAAATCGTAATATCTGGTTCCAATCTTGTCATATCCTTTCAGTTCTTCTGTATTCCCATACTGGTCAATGGCCTGGGAAGTTACCAGGTTATCGCCCATAGCGTCAATCTCACCTGCATTATATGCGGACAGGGCTGACTCCGGAGACTGGATAATCACGATTTCCACTCCGTCCAGTTTGACGGAACCAGCGTCATAGTAATTGGGATTTTTCTTCAGCACATAGCTGCTCTGGGGATTTATCTTCTCCAGGGTAAATGCACCGTTGCACACATAGGTATCCGCGGATTTGGTCCAGGGATCCTGTCCCTCCACCACCTCCTGCTTGACAGGGAAAAAGTTGCTGGACGCTGTCAGATAAAGGAAATATGGCGTAGGTGCTTTCAGGGTTACCTCCAGGGTTTTGTCATCCACAGCCTTTACCCCCACATCCTGGGCAGAGCCGCCCTGTGTGTTGTATTCTTCCCCGCCCTTCAGATAGTGCAGTTCCCAAGCAGCCGGGGAAGCCGTATCAGGATTCAGGACGCGCTTCCAGGAATATTCAAAGTCTCCTGCCGTCAGATCACTTCCATCGGACCATTTAAGTCCGTCCTTCAATGTGAAGGTGTAGGTCAGCCCGTCTTCGCTTACCTCATATGTGTCACACATGGCATTGCTCAGGCTTCCGTCTGCTTCCAGCTGGAACAGGCCGCAGAACATATTCTGCAGGAAGGTGGACGATGTGCTGTAGTTATTCAGTGTAGGGTCCAGTGTTTCCGGTTCCTCCATCACTGCATAGGTAAGGATCTTTTCTCCCTCTTTTGACCCGGCGGTCCCAGCTGCCGAAGCTTCTGTACCGGCATCTGTACCGGCAGGACTGCTTTGTGCCTGGCCGCAGCCGGCCAGGGTAGTGGCTGTCAGGGCTGCACACAGCAATAGGCTTAATTTTTTCTTCATAACATTTCCTCCTAGTTTTTAACGGATTCCTGTTTGGCAGAATCCAATACAGGAAATTATACCTGCATTCTCCGTGGAAAGTCAATACATGGAAAGCAGTTTGGCTGGGCCGGCCACGTCACCGGCCACCTCCCTGTCACCTTCCTGCCACCTCCCTGTCACAGGCGTCTCTCCTACTCCAGCTCCAGCCCGCCTGTATACAGCTGGTAATACATTCCCCTCTCCCTTATCAGGCTCTCGTGGTCTCCCCGCTCAGCAATACGTCCATGGTCCAGTACCATGATAGCGTCGGAATTGCGGATGGTGGAAAGCCTGTGGGCTATGACGAATACGGTCCTGCCCTTCATCAGCTCATCCATGCCTCTCTGCACCATAGCCTCTGTCCTGGTATCAATGCTGGAAGTGGCTTCATCCAGAATCAGGACCGGAGGATCTGCAATGGCTGCCCGCGCAATGGCTAAAAGCTGGCGCTGGCCCTGGGACAGCTCCTCGCCGTCTCCTGTAAGCATGGTATCGTATCCTTCCGGCAGCATCTCTATAAACTGGTCGGCATTGGCCAGCTTCGCCGCATCGCAGATCTCCCTGTCCGTGGCATCCAGCTTTCCATATCGTATATTCTCTCTGATTGTACCGGTAAACAGGTGGGTATCCTGGAGCACGATGCCAAGAGAGCGGCGCAGGTCGTCTTTCTTTATATGGCGGATATCAATACCATCATATGTGATAGAGCCCTTCTGTATGTCGTAAAAACGGTTAATCAGATTGGTTATGGTGGTCTTTCCCGCCCCTGTGGCTCCCACAAAAGCCAGCTTCTGCCCCGGCTTCGCATACAGGCTGATGTCATGGAGCACTGCATGCCCCGGCTCGTATCCAAAGTCCATATCCTGAAACCGCACATCACCGGTAAGTCTTGTGTATGCGGCCGTGCCGTCCTCACAGGGACATTTCCAGGCCCACAGGCTGGTCCGTTCCGGTACCTCTGTCATTTTTCCGCTTTCATCCATACGGACATTGACAAGGGTCACATCTCCCCGGTCTGTCTCCGGTTCCTCATCCATCATATTAAAAATACGTTCTGCCCCTGCCAGGGCCATGATAATGGAATTGGACTGCTGGGATATCTGGGCAAAGGGCTGGTTAAAGCTCTTTGTAAACTGGAGATAAGAAGCAATCTGGCCCAGGGTCAGCCCTGCCAGGCCGCTTAGTGACAGAATTCCTCCTGCGATAGCTGTGAGCACAAACTGCAGGTTGCCTATGTTGGTAATGACCGGCATAATAACATTGGCGTACTTGTTGGCGTGGAATGCGCTGTCATAGAGCCGGTCATTCAACTTGTCGAATTCCTCCCTGGTCTCCTCCTCATGGTTAAATACCTTGATGACCTTCTGTCCGCTTAAACGCTCCTCAATGTATCCCGTCACCTTTCCGATAGCCAGCTGCTGCGCCACGAAATACCGTCCGCACCGGCCTGCCAGAGTCCTGCTGACAAAGAGCATGAGAACTATCATGGCTGCTGCCAGGACAGAGAGGGGAACGCTGATACCTATCATCACCGCGGATATGGCTATGATGGTGACAAAGGAGGACAATACCATGGGCAGAGCCTGGTTAATCATCTGTCTCAGGGTGTCGATATCATTGGTATAACGGCTCATAAGCTCTCCATGGGGATGACGGTCAAAATACCGTACAGGCAGCGTCTGCATATGCTCAAACATCTCATCCCTGATACGCTTCTGGACGCCCTGGCCAATATTTATCATCAGACGGTTATAAGTGTAGGTACAAATAACCCCAACCACATAAAAGGCTGCCAGCCCTGCCATAACATGGTTCAGAACCGTAAAATCAGGATGCTGCTGCCCCAGGAGAGGGGTGATAAAATCATCTATGAGCACCATCAAAAACAGCGGTCCCGCCACATTGGCCAGAGCGCTTATGACAATGGTCACCAGCACACAGACAAACTGGAGCCTGTAAGTGCCTGCCACATACCCCATAAGGCGTTTTGCCGTTTTGGCATAATGGTGGTTCACGGCTGCATTTTTCTTATTTCCCATCATGATCATCTCCCCCTTTCTTCTGGGATTCAAATACTTCCCTGTAAATCTTATTCCTGGCAAACAGCTCCTGGGGCGTACCAAAGTCATCCACAGCGCCGTGGTTCAGCACGATCACCTTATCTGCATCCTCCACAGAGGATATCCTCTGTGCTATGATTATTTTGGTGGTGTCAGGAATCTCCTCCCGGAACGCCCTGCGAATCATGGCGTCTGTTTTCGTATCCACTGCGCTGGTAGAATCATCCAGAATCAATATCTTAGGCTTCTTGAGCAGGGCCCTGGCAATACAGAGCCTCTGCTTCTGTCCCCCGGATACATTGGTTCCTCCCTGGTCGATATAGGTTTCATACTGGTCGGGAAACTGCCGGATAAACTCGTCTGCCTGGGCCAGACAGCAGGCCCGCTCGATTTCCCCGTCCGTGGCATTTTCATTGCCCCACCGCAGGTTTTCACGGATGGTGCCGCTGAACAGGATATTTTTCTGCAGAACCACTGCCACCTGATTTCTCAGGGACTTAAGCCCATACTCCTTCACATCCCGTCCGCCCACTTTAAGACAGCCCCCGGTCACATCGTACAGCCTTGGTATCAGCTGCACAAGAGTGGTCTTGGAACTTCCAGTCCCTCCCAGTATGCCTATGGTCTCTCCGGATTTTATGTGGATATCCACGTCCTTAAGAGCCAGCTTCTCCTTATCTCCTATGTAGCTGAAAGACACATGCTCAAAGTCAATGCTGCCGTCCGCCACCTCCTGTACCGGATCATCCGGGTCTGACAGGCTGCTCTTTTCATCCAGCACCTCCACGATACGCTCTGCCGAAGAACGGGCCATGATGACCATCACAAACACCATGGAGAGCATCATCAGGCTGGACAATATCTGGACCGCATAGATAATCATGCTGGTGAGCTCACCTGTTGTCATTCTGCTTCCCACAATGAGTCTGGCTCCCAGCCCTGATACCAGCAGGATGCAGTTATACATGCAGAACTGCATCAGCGGGCTGTTCCAGGCTACAATCTTTTCCGCATACTTAAACTGGTAAAAGACCTCCTGGGATATGTGCCGGAACTTTTCGATTTCATACGGCTCCCTCACATAGGCTTTTACCACCCGGATGGCGTTCAGATTTTCCTGAACCACGCGGTTTAACACGTCATAGCGCTTGAATACAGCCTCAAAATAGGGATGGGCCTTTATCACAATGTAAAAGAGCCCCGCTGCCAGGATTGGCAGCACGATAAAAAAGATGGTGGAAAGCTCCCTGCTGATTCCCATAGCCATAATCAGCGCAAAACAGAGCATGATGGGGCCTCTGATAGCAATGCGGATTACCATTTGGTACGCATTCTGCACATTGGTGATGTCCGTGGTCAGACGCGTCACCAGACTGGAAGGAGAAAAGCGGTCAATATTGGAAAAAGAAAACTCCTGTATGTGGTGGAACATATCCTTTCTCAAATTCCGTGCCATACCTGCCGAGGCCCTGGCCGCATTCGTCCCTGCCAGGATACCGAATACCAGAGCCATCATGGACATAACTAAAAGCACGGCTCCAATCTTCAGAATGTAGCCGATACTTCCCCCGCTCATCCCCTTATCAATCATCAGTGCCATGACGCCGGGCACCAGAACTTCCATAAGCACCTCCAGCACCACAAAAACCGGGCAGAGAAGAGATGGCTTTTTATACTCCCGGACTGAGCCAAGCAAAGCCCGGACTGTCTTTTGATGTTGTCCTTTCACTGTTAAAACCTCCTTTTTTTGTAAATTCCCTTGGATTTTGGGGCAATTTAAAGAGCCTAAGACGGCGCTGCCTGGTGGCAGCCATAGGCCCTTCCCCATTACTTAAGATTCTTCATCATTTTCATCCCGATTCGGATGAATGTATCCAGTTCTTCCTTTGGAATATCCCGTGTTATGAACTGTTCCATTTCCAGGATATCCTTAAGCACCCGTCCTTCCAGCTCCCATCCTTTTTCAGTGGGAATGATTTTTTTACACCTGGCGTCATAGGACGCCTCCTCCCTGTAAATCAGGCCCTTTCGCTCCATCAGCTTCAGAATCTCCGTGGCCGTGGGGCGGCGCAGGTTAAATTCCTCCTCTATATCCTTCTGAAACAGGTCCTGCTCCCTGCAGCGGCCGAGAATAAAGTGCAGGATTCCATTCTGGGCAGGTGTCAGCCCTCCCACACCCTCAGCGCTGTCAATCTTGCGCCGGATCAGGTTGGAAAGGGTGGCGATAAGGCGGACGGTAGGATTAACAGCCATGGAATTTACTCCTTTTATTATATGCAGAAAAACAGTTTCTGTTAGTCACCTAACAATTCTAAGGCAACCTATCCGGTCTGTCAACCAAATTCACACAATTGTAACGGCTCCGGCGCCAGGCAGGACCGGTCCGGTAAGGTTCAGGAGGGTTCCCCCATGATTTGATAAAATCCGCATTTACAACCTGGATTTTCCTGCTATAATTGGTAGGGGTGTCTTATCCCAATTCATACTCTGAGAGGTTATCATGAAACACAATTCACATCAATTTCATTGCGGACTAAAAGACGGCATACCCATCGGTCTGGGATACCTGGCCGTGTCCTTTACATTTGGAATCATGGCAAGGGGAGCCGGCCTCACCACCCTACAGTCCGTTGTCATGTCCTTTACAAACCTGACCAGCGCGGGACAATTTGCAGCACTGGGAATCATACAGGCCGGGGCCCCCTTTATGGAAATGGCAGTGGCCCAGCTCATCATCAACCTGCGCTACTGTCTTATGTCCTGTTCCCTGTCCCAGAAGCTGGGCGCAGACATGCCCTTCTTCCACCGTTTCTTTATGTCCTATGGAGTTACAGACGAGATATTCGGCGTTTCCGTATGCCGGCCCGGCTTTTTAAGTCCCTTTTACAGCTATGGGCTCATCTGTGTCGCCGTACCCGGCTGGACCCTCGGCACCCTGTTGGGAGCTGTTTCCGGGGAACTGCTTCCGGCACGCCTTTTAAGCGCCCTGAACGTGGCACTGTACGGAATGTTCCTGGCCGTGGTGATTCCGCCGGCCAAGACAAGCAGGATTCTCACCGGCGTCATCCTGGCCTCCATGGCCTTAAGCCTTGTGTTTGCCCATGTCCCCCTGCTGGCAGGTCTATCATCCGGCTTTAAAATCATCCTGCTAACCATCCTGATTGCCGGTGCCGCAGCCATTCTGTTCCCTGTAAAGGAGGAAAATGAACATGAATCATAATGTGTACCTGTATATTCTTGTGATGGCAGGCGTGACCTACCTGATCCGTCTTCTTCCGCTGACCTTGATTAAGAAGGAGATAAAGAACGTATATGTCAAGTCTTTTCTCTATTACGTCCCCTACGTCACCCTGTCCGTCATGACCTTTCCTGCCATTCTCCACGCCACAGCCTCTGTGTGGTCCGGCGCAGCAGCCCTGGCAGTGGCTGTTCTTCTGGCCTGGAAGGGAAAGAGCCTGTTCCAGGTGTCCCTGGCCGCATGTGCCATGGTATTTCTGCTGGAACTGTTTCTGTAAATAAAACCATTTCACATCCCAGGACTCCTACAGCGACAATCCGCCTCTTGCCCTTGCCCGCCTGTCCATGATGGAATGGATGACAGGAACCATGAATATGGCCACGATTCCGCCTGCATAACCGTTATTATACAGGTTCATGCCCCCATACACGATTCCCACATTGAGGGCAACGGAGGAATGCAGGTAGCCTGCCACGATTCCGGCCACCACGCCGAATTCCCCTGCCACCGGCGCAAGGGTGGTGGAGAATAAAAGGGCCAGCATGGGGGATGGCTGATAAATGTTCCATGTCTTGGTAAAGCTGGCCAGATATACCCCCATCATCACCGGAGCTATGTTCCTCAGATGTTTTCCCGTGGCCCCAAAGCCCACAATGGTGAAGATTCCGCAGATGGTAGGTCCGTTCAGTTCACCTCCCACTGCCAGTACAAAATAGGTGGCAAACAGTCCATTGACTCCCATGTTGAACACAGTGCTGGCACCGCCTTCATCTCTCAGATAATCTGTTCCGCCGATTCCATAGGATTTGATAATTCTTCTGTAAGATTCCCAGATGCTTCTGCCCCGCACCGCAACCCCGAATACAATCATTCCGCCAAACAGTACGGACAGCACGATTCCAAAGATCTCATTGTTTCCCGTGGACCATATGAGCCTGGATTCTATCTCCACTCCAAGGGATTTTAACACTGACACAATGACCGTCGCTATGATGCCTGCGGCAAACCCCACATTGTACAAAGAATATCCTTTGTGTGCAAAATGCACATGAGTGGAAAGGGGCGGCAGCACAAAACCTATAATCAGTCCCACGGCCAGGGCTATGGCCATCCGCATCACCACCGGCAGGTTGCCCACCTGCATCATCTGGGTGATGATGGGCGAAAGGCTGGTGCCGTAAAAGCCAATATAAATATACCTTCGCATGGACGTCTTGTGATACCTGGCGTACAGGTACACTCCGGCCAAAATAGCCCAGATGTTAAGCAGGTTTTTGCCAAACAGCGAAAAACCGAACATCAGACAGCTGGAAGTGATGGTGTGGCCGTCCATGTCCATACCCATAAAGTAGATGATACCTATACTCATAAGAGTCAGTGCACCGGCGTTGATGAGGGCCGCCCCCACACCGCCCACAACAAAATAATCCGTAATCAGAAAATCCGGCTCTTTTATCAGACGCACGATTCCCGGACCGATTTCCTGGATTGGCTGCAGAAACAGCCCAATGACCATAAAATAAACAGGAAGCAGCGACAGCAGAAAAAACTTCTGCTTCCTGGTCAGGGATTTCAGTTCATGAAAATGTTCCAGATGTTTCATAAATACCTCCCAATCAACATTCTTTTTCTATCATAACTGATAGACCCCCGGTTGGCAAAGACATTTTTTACTTCTATTGGAAAATTTATTATTATGGGTTAGGTTAGGCAATCAGTGGTGCCATGCATAAAAAGCGGCGGACAGCCTTCCTCAAGCCATCCGCCGTTTATCATCTTTTTTTCTTCCTTTCCTTTAACTGTTAGCCGTCTTACCCAGTCTTTGGGTTCTCTTTTTCTCCAGCCTGTCTATGATGACCGTGGCAGACATGTCGCCCAGACAGTTCATGGTTGTGGTACCCATATCAAAGAATCGGTAGAAGCCGCCTACCATAATTACAATCTCCAGAGGAATTCCCACTGCTGCCGCTACAATCATAAGATTCATCAGGCCGCCGCCCGGAACACCGGAACCAGTGGAGGTAACCAGAGCTGTTACAAAAATCGTATTAAAAATCTGTCCTGGCGTGAGGGCAATTCCCATGGCCTGTGCGCTGAACAGAATGACAACGCTGCAAAGCACTGCCACGCCATCCTTGTTAATAGTTCCGCCCAGCGTGATGCCCAATCCTGCAACTGAGTCTTCCACTTCAAAATTTTCTTTGGCCACATTCATGCTGACTGGAATCACTGCAGCACTGCTGCAGGTACTGGCGGCAGCAGCTATGGTCGGAAAGCTCCTTTTCAAGAAATTCAGAGGGGTAATGCCGGTAAACAGCCATAAAATCAAACAATATACCACTATCAGATGAAGGATGCAGCACAAATAGAAGGTACCTAAAAGCTTGGACATGGTGAGCAGCAGGTTGATGCCGTATTTTCCCAGGGCATTGGCCATAAGACAGAATACTCCTATGGGAGCCAGCTTCAGGGCAATACTGATGATGGACATTACCAAGTCCGCCATACTGACAAACCAGTTGCGCACAGGCGTCCTCTTTTCCTCGGGCAGCATGACAATGGCTACTCCCATAATAACTGCTATGATTAATACCTGCATCATATTTGCATTGTTAAATGTTGCAAAAATATTGCTGGAAAACATATCTGTGAAGAACTTACCCACAGTAGGAAGCTCCGCTATCTCTACAGCCTCCGCACTGCCTTCTGTAAACTGGAAACCCACACCCGGATGGAACACTCCGGTTATCACCAGCCCCAGGACCGATGCCGCCACTGTGGTAAACATATAAAAGACCACGATTCGGATACCGATTCTTCCCAGAGTCTTAGGATTATCCATACTGGTAATCCCCTTTACCATCATGCAGATGACAATGGGAACAAGGAACATTTTCATCAGATTCAGCCAGATTGTTCCAATAAAACCAATGCAGGTAGCCTTTTCCCCCAACAGTATGCCTAGCAATGATCCCAGCAGCATGGCTATAAGGATTTTTGTGATATCATTCATCTTATTATACTTTTTCAACATTTGTAATCCCCTCCTAATAGAAATACGTTAGATATATTGAAGCACTCCGCTCTCTGATACAGCCAGCAGTTTTCCTTCCTTGTAATAACACCTCGCCGTGTGGGAGGAAATCTCAATCCAGAACGAAGGCACCCCTCTCCCCCACTCTTCCATCCTCTGCTCCATCGTAATCTCTTCATCTCCCTGTCTGCCAAGAATGACAATTTCATCCCCCACCTTGGCATCCGGGAAATCTGCCAGATCTATGATGGTATGCTCCAGGCTGATTGTGCTGGCCACTTTCGCCTTTCTTCCGTGAAGAAGTACATATCCGCCGGCCAGCTTTGGACTAATACCGTCTCCAAGTCCTCCTGCCATAATTCCAATCCGCTTAGGCGAATCCAGTTTTACCGCTTTATAGTTCTCCCCAAATTTACCTCCACATACCTGGTTTATATGTATAAGCCGGCTCTTCCATGCCGTAATCGGATGCTTTAACTGCGGATGCCCCTCCCTCCTGTCAAGAGGTGAATATCCCCAGATTGCCCGTCCCGGACACACTCCGGTCATACGGATTTCCGGCAGTGCGATTCCTCCCGGTGTATTGGCCAGCTGGCAAAATGGTATCTTTTTTCCTTCCTCTCCCAACACTTCAATTGCAGCGGAGAACCGTTCATATTGCCACAGACCGTATTCCGCTGACACATCCGGCCAGTTTACTGCTGCCATATGACTGTATACACCTTCCACATATAGGTTGGGCAATGCTGTGATTTTCCTGTAAAAGTCCGGAAATTCTTCCGCGTTTACGCCCAGCCTTCCCCTTCCCGTATCAATTTTAACAAATACAGGTACAGGTGAGGAGGCTGCATCTGATATGGCTTTTGCCTCTCGTTCCGACAGTATGGTGGGTATTAAATGATATTGGATGTAAAGCTCTGCCACCTCCTCTATGGTATTGCTGGCAAAAACAAGCAACGGCATCTTTACCCCATTTTCCCTCAGTTTAATGGCCTCGCTGATACTGCCCATACCAAGGTAATCTGCACCGCACGCCTCCAACTCCTTTCCGCACGGTACGATTCCGTGTCCATAGGCATTTGCTTTGACTGCGGGCATCACTTTCACATCCGGCCCCACCATTTTTTTAAATGCAAAAAAATTGTCTCTCACGTTATCCAGACTGATCTCCAGCCAGCAGGAACGTTTCAGGTTATATCCGTCCATTTCTTAACACTCCCCTATTTTCTGTTTTCTGTAATAATTAATCAGACATCCTGCGAGCAGAATATCCCGTTCTGTCTCCGTCAATCCTTCCAATGCAAGCGTGATGCCTCGGACATTGCCGTCACTTCCCAGTGTTCGGGCTGCAATACATTTCTTTCCTTCTAACAGAGCCTTGCGTATACCCTCAATAAATATATAATCCCCCTGTACACAGTCAAATTTTTCCCTTCCATCCAGAGTAAAAGGAATAATGCCCCAATTAATACAATTACTGCGGTATCTCTTTGTTGCATACTCGAAACAGAGATTGGCAATTCCTCCAAGAACCTTCTGACAGGAGGCCGCTTGCTCTCTGGCCGAACCGTCCCCCGGTTTATTGGCAAACAAACAGGAACCGTAACCAGTACCTGCAATCATGTCTTCATCAATACCAAATCGGTTCATCACCTGAACCAGCTCCTCCGGCATTTTTCCCTGTTTTCTCTCCTCTTCCACTGCCTGAATGGACCGACAGTACCCGGCATAACCGGGAACCCTTCTGCACAGCGCATATTCTGCCAGACGGATAGGATTAGACCGGTAGGAAGCCGTGTCGCCGGAAGGAATAAGTTCGTCCGTGGTTGTTACCGGGTCATGTATGACTGCGGAAAACCTCATCAGTATATTATCATGCAGTTCATCCATAGGTGGCCAATCCACGATATTAGGGCCGGTCACTAACCTCACAGACGCATCAGCCTTTCCATACCCGTAATAAACCCGCTTCTTATACACAGTCCCGTCAAAACAGTACTTTAGGTCCGGTATCTGGTAGTCCAAATCCGTGGCTGCTGTAATAACACCCTGATTGGCAGCAGTGGCTGCTATGGAACGTGCATCCATGAGAGCTACTGCGCAGTATTGCCCCTCATCCGGTCTGCTTCCTTCCCTGTTAGGAAAATTCCTCGTAGCATGACGAATGGAAAAGGTATGTGTAGCTGGGATATCCCCATAGCCGGAACAGGAACCGCAGATACACGGTTTCATGATTGCTCCGGATGACAGCAGTTTCTCCGCTGCACCGGAACGAATCAGCGCCAGGTTAACCGGCATACTGGCCGGATATACAGTCATGGAAAAACCATCCTTTCCCAAAGTGGCGTCTTTTAATATCTCAGCCGCCTCCTGTAGATTCTCAAACAAACCACCTGCGCATCCCGCTATGCTGCCCTGGTCAGCAATCACCCTTCCATCCTTAATTTTATGGGAAAGCTGAAGCTTATTCTTCCCAAAGAGCCGTTCTGCCTCCTGATCCACCTCCTCCAGCAGTTCTTTTGCCCTCTCGTTAAACTCATGAATCGTCACCGCGTTGCTGGGATGAAAGGGCAGGGCAATCATTGACTCAATGCGGCCTAAGTCGAGATAGATTACACCGTCATAATAGGCTGGACTCCTGGCCTTCAACTTCCTGTAATCCCCGGGCCTTCCATGGTTCCTGTAATAGGCTTGGGTTATCTCGTCTGTCTCCCATATGGAGGACAGGCAGGAAGTTTCTGTCATCATGGTATCAATATTGCACCTGTAATCCGCTGTAAGATTCTTAAGTCCGGGGCCTGTAAATTCCAGAATTTTGTTTTTTACAGTTCCGGGCTTAAAAAGTGCTGCCACCATAGCAAGGGCCACATCTTCAGGTCCCACACCTCTCTTTGTATTCCCGGTCACATAGCAGAGTACCACCTCAGGAGATGGTATGTCATAAGTCCTTCCAAGCAGCTGCTTTACCAGCTCCGGTCCACCTTCCCCAAATCCCATTGTTCCCAGGGCACCATACCTTGAATGGCTGTCAGATCCAAGTATCATGCCGCCGCACGCAGACAGTTCCTCTCTCGCATATGCGTGCATGACAGCCAGGTTGGCCGGAACATAATTTCCGCCATACTTTTTTGCTGCCGTCAGCCCAAACACATGGTCATCCTCGTTAATCGTTCCCCCTACCGCACAAAGGCTGTTATGGCAGTTGGTCATCGCATAAGGCACGGGAAATTCCGTCATTCCGCTGCTTCTGGCTGTTTGAATGATTCCAACATAAGTAAGGTCCTGGGATATCAACGCATCAAATTTTATCTGCATCCTGTCCGGTTCCTCTGATATGCTGTGTGCCCGCAGAATCTGATAAGCAATGGTGTTCTCCCTGGCATCATCCGGTTGTATCCCGGCTTCTTTAACCAGACATCCGTTGTCCAGGTATATACCATCCATCTGTATATCAAACATCTATTATCCGCCTCCTTTCTCATACTTGTATAAGAAGCAAATTTAATGCCAATTTTTTTAATCTTTTTTTCATTATATTTGAACCATTACACAAGTCTTTTGTCATATGTTTTATCATTCGTTAAATTTTAAAACGTTTTTATGTTTTTAATGTTTAATTTCAAAACACAATATGATAAACTGGATGTAGATTACGCTGCATTTGTGTTTTATATCTTTGTTATTCCGGGAGGAAGCTTATGAAGAGTCATGAACTGATGCTGATATCTGTTTACCCTGAAATGCTGGAGGATATCCAGGCGGTCTGCCAGACCATGCATATCGAACCTACCATTCTTCAATGGGAAATAGCCCAACAGGGACTTCTGGACAAGCTGAACCAGATGTTTTTGGAACTGCCTAAGCCCGATGTCATTATCAGCCGCGGGGCCACCGCAGGCATGATTGAACAATACTTCCCCGAAATCGTATCCATACGTGCTGAACCGGACAATCTGGAAATACTGGAGATACTAAACAAGGCACGGGAATATGGTTCACGAATCGGTCTTATTCTTTTTGATGAATACGTAGATCACTATAAGATTAAAACTGTAGAACATCTGTTAGATGTGGAAGAGGTACGTATCTATCCCTTCCGTTCCCGGGCTGATATCGAGTCCCAGGTTCTAAGAGGCAAACGGGACGGAATGGATGTAATGGTGGGCGGCGGAACCCTGGCCCTGCGCATGGGCAAACAATGTGGAATGAATGTATGCTTTGTCGAATCCGGAAGGCTGAGCTTAAAAAAAGCCATACGGCAGGCTGAATCCATTATATATGCCAGACAACGTGAAAAGCTGCAGCTGAAATGCTTCAGTTCTGCAGCTTCTTCCATCCAGGAGGGAATCCTCTCCACGGAGAACGGGACCATCGTGGTTGCCAATCAGGAAATGGGGCATATCCTAAATATCAATGAACGGCTCATACTGAATAAAAAGGCAGAAGCTCTGCCGTCTTCCCTGATGGCTCCCTGTATACTCACATTCATGTTCCATGACACGGCAGATGACGGAATCCTGAAAATCAACGGGCAGAACTATTATGTTAAAAAAAGTACTGCCCGCAGCAAAACAAATCAGAGAATCATAGCCGTATTTCAGGGCACACACAACATTCAATACCAGGAACAAAGGGTTCGTTCAGAGCTGCGCAACAACGGCTTTATGGCAAAATACACTTTTGAGGACATCGTGGCGGAAAGCGCTCTGATGAAAAGCCTGATGGATAAAGCCAGACTGTATGCCTCCACCAACGCAGGAATCCTAATCAACGGAAACAGCGGTACCGGCAAGGAACTTCTGGCCCAGAGCATACATAACGCAAGCCCCAGACACAATCAGCCCTTCGTGGCTGTCAACTGTGCAGCCATCCCCGCCTCCCTTCTGGAAAGCGAATTATTCGGTTATGAGGAAGGAGCATTTTCCGGAGCAAAAAAAGGAGGAAAGCGCGGACTGTTCGAATTGGCCCATAAAGGTACCATCTTTCTGGATGAAATCAATTCCATGCCCATTGAACTGCAGAGTGTTCTGCTGCGTACCATTCAGGAGAAAGAAATTCGAAGAGTAGGCGCTCAAAAAAATATCTATGTGGATATCCGCATCATCTCCGCCTGCAACAAGAACATGGAAGAACTCATTGCGGACGGCAAATTCCGGGCCGACCTGTACTACCGCCTGAATACACTGAAGCTGACTATGCCCGACCTGGAGACCAGAAAAGAAGATATTCCGCCGCTGTGCGGATATTTCCTAAAACGCTATTCTGCCAAGTACAGTGTTCCAATTCCCGCTCTTTCCCCGGAAGACAGTGAGATTCTCCTCAAACGCAGCTGGCCGGGTAATGTCAGGGAACTGGAAAACACCATGCACCGCTATGTCATCTTAAGCAGCCTGCAGCATTGCTCTGTAAATGACTGTCTGGATGGAACCCCGCCGGAGCAGGCTGCATCCTCCGGAGCTTCGCAGCCACCGTTAGAAGGTACATTGGCCCAGATGGAGCTGGCCCTTATCCGGAAGTGCCTGGAGGAAAATCACGGCAGCCGTGAAAAAACGGCTAAGCAGCTGGGCATTTCACGCTCAACTCTCTGGAAGAAGCTGTCACAGCAGGCTTGACGGACTACCTGATACTGCGGTAATAATTAATCATGCCTCCCAGTACCAGCATCCTGCGCTCCTCCTCTGTCATTTCCCCTATGGACAGCCGGACCTTCTCTCCTGTTTTCAGTATGATTCCCTCTAGCTGCTCCTCTCCCATCCTTATCTTCCCGGATGCGTCCGGCAGCAGCAGATAATCTCCCTTTTTCAGGTCCGGCCTTTCCTTACAGGACAAAGGTATAAGTCCCCAGCTGATGCAGTTGGAACGATAACGCTTAGTGCTGTATTCTATTGCCAGATTAGCCCATCCCCCCAGAACCTTCTGGTTGCTGGCCGCCTGTTCTCTGCTGCTTCCGTCACCAATCTTATCACTGATTAGGAGACTGCCGTAAGAAATATCCTTCATCTCCGACCCTAACATGGTGCAGACCTGTTCCAGAACAGAACGTGTCCCTGTATTTTCATTCTCCAGGGCATCTCGGATATTTCCTGCATACTCCACATATTCCTGGTCCTTACTTATAAGGGTATAGGCTGCAATCTTCTCGGGGTTGCTTCGAAGAGAGGAGGCTTCCCCGCTTGGACACAATTCATCTGTAGTAATGCTTCCTTCAAAACAGGCTGCTGCCTTTAACAACACGTGCTTCCTCATCTCAGAAAAATCAGGCCAGTCCTTGATATTTGGTCCCTTGGGCACATGAATGCAGGGGTTGGGACAGCCAAATCCATTATATACGCCTCCCCTATATATGGTATTCTCGAAATGATAATCAAATTTTCTATATACAGTATCCATCTCCGTAGCTGCTGTGAGGAGGCCTCCATTGCGTACAGTGGAAGCAATACTCCTGGCATCCATAAGCGCAGTAGCACTAAGCTGTCCGCTGTCTGTCTTAGATCCCTCCCGGCTGTAATAATTGCGGGATACATGCCGGATACCTAATGTATTATTGGCCGGCACATCCACGGTGCCGAAGCAGGGACCGCAGATACACGGCCGTATGGTGACTCCTGACAGCAGGAGACGTTCAGCCACTCCCTGCCGCATAGTTTCCAAAAATACAGGCTGGCTGGCCGGATAAATGCCCAGGCTGATGCCGTCTCCTGATATCTTATATCCATCCAATATATCTGCTACGGCTGCTATATTATCAAAAGTACCACCGGCACATCCCGCAATGGATGCCTGCTGAACCATCAGTCTCTTATTCTTTATCTTATCCCTCAAAGTGTAGGTTAATCCGCTGCGCATATACGCATCCTTCTCTACAGACTCCAGTACCCCATCCAGGTATGCGCGATCCCTGCACAATTCCCTGATAGAATATACATTACTGGGATGGAACGGAAGTGCAATCATGGGTTCCATACTACTCAGGTCAATTTCAATTAAACCGTCATACAGGGCGTCTCCTGTGGGTTCCAGTTTTTCATACGCATCCTCCCTTCCATGTATAGCCAGCCACTCCCTGACGGTTTCATCGGTCATCCATATACTGGAAAGGGCTGCGGTCTCTGTGGTCATCACATCAATACCCATCCGGTATTCCATGGAAAGATTAGCAATTCCATCTCCTACCACTTCAAGAATCTTATTCTTACAGAAACCACAGTCAAAGACTGCTCCTATCAGAGTAAGGGCTACATCCATAGGCCCCACACCCGGTACAGGAGCTCCACTCAGTTTCACAGCTATGACAGGAGGACGTCTTATGTCATAAGTGCTTCCCAGAGCCTGTCTGGCAATCTCTGTCCCCCCTTCTCCGATTCCCATAGTACCAAGGCAGCCATAACGGGTATGGCTGTCACTTCCAAGGATCATTCTGCCTCCCCCTGCCGCACATTCCCTCATATACTGATGAATAACAGCTGTATATGGCGGCACAAAAATACCACCCAGCTTTTTCATGCACCCTAATCCGTAGGCGTGGTCATCATTATTAATGGTGCCGCCTGTAGCTGCCAGTGTATTGTGGCAATTGGTCAGTATCCACGGGATGGCAAGAGGCCTCTCCCCAACCGCGCAAAGCTCCTGAAGGATGCTGGTATAATTATCATCCGGGCTTACAAGCATATCAAATTTCAGGTAAAGATTTTCCATATCCGGGCCTTCATTATGGGCTTCAAGAATCCTCCATGCCATGGTGTGGGACCTGGCCGTTTCTATATCTGCGCAGTAATCACAGGCACGGACAAACGTTCCATCAGCCAGGCGGACAAAGGGTTCTTTTTTCAACTGAATCATGTGGCATTCCTCTCTTTCATCAATGTTTGAACCTGTCTTAAATATTAAATACTGTCATCTTTAATATAGAGCAATTCTCATGCCAAATTCCACAGCAGCACATGTCCAATCTCCCTGGTAAAACAGTAAAAAACAAAAAACTCTTCCTTCAACTGCCCCCAAAACAAAAAAAGCGCCCGGTCACCCGGGCATCCCACATCTCATTTTTTCCTATTTTCCAAATATCACAAAACGGTTATCCCTTAACATCTTCACAAACTTGGCCAGCCGTTCATACAGCGGCTCGGCCTGGTCTCCGAATTCTTCCCTGACCAGCGCTCCAATGGCAATGATATTTCTGTTTCCATCCATCTGCTTCCAGACAAAGCTTCCGAACCGGTCCAGCTTTACATGGCTCACCCTGGGCGTGACCCACAGCTTCTGGGCCAGCTTATCAAAGATTCCCTTGTGCACCATATCCACGGTCACGATTCCCTGCTGGTCCTCTTTCCATGAGAACTCAGGGTTTCTGACCGGTACCTTTTCCAGATAATTCTGGTCTTTTTTCTTATTGAAGCCCAATGTAATCCTTCCTTCCATCTCCTGCTGTTCATAAACATGCACAGGGCGCCAGGATTCCTGACACCCCATGCACACAGAACCCGCACTGTTATACCAGTATGGTTATTTCCTGTTCTCTTTATGCCAGATGGTAAATTTACACATGGTAAGCATCAGTAACCCAAAGACAATAAGTGATACAATCTTTGCCGCCGGACTTACCAGAAAAGCACCTAAGCCGTTATCCAGGGCAGACAGATTGATAAAATCGCCCAGATACCCGCCCCGCGCGCTTGCAAGGGGGATGATGGCGAATACAGCCAGCAGGATTCCGACCAGACCTTCTCCCGCAATCATGCCCGATGTATAGAGCACGCCCCGGTCAATGGCCTCTTTCTTATCCTCCTCCTTTGCGTATTTACGCTTTTCATACCAGTGGCGGATGAGTCCACCCACCATGATGGCTGCCGTGGTCCTCAGAGGCAGATATAAACCTACTGCTACCGGCATTACCGGTATCCCAAGGATCTCAATGACAACGGCAATGGCTGCTCCTGCCAGAATCATGTTCCATGGAAGGTTGCCGTCCATGACGCCCTCTACCACAGTCTTCATAATCATGGCCTGAGGAGCCGGAAGTTCCGCCGAGCCATAGCCCCAGGCCTGGTTCAGAAGGTAAAGTACGCCGCCGATGGCAATGGCAGAAGAAACCACGCCAATCAGCTCTCCCATCTGCTGGTTCCTTGGAGTGGAGCCAACCAGATAACCTGTTTTTAAATCCTGGGAGGTATCCCCGGCAATAGCTGCAATAACGCAGATAACACCGCCGATGGAGATAACGCCCATCATGCTCTCATGGGTGGCGCCGGACACGGCTTTAAGCACCAGCGCCGATACCAGAAGTGTGGCAATGGCCATACCGGATACCGGGTTATTGGAGGATCCGACCAATCCCACCAGACGTGAGGACACGGCCGCAAACAGGAAACCAAACACTGCAATCAGCATGGCGCCCACAAAATTTACAGGAACAGCCGGCACCAGCCATATGATTACCACGGCAATGAGGACGCCTATGAGTACCACATTCATAGGAATATCCCTGTCCGTGCGCAGAGTGGAAGCCTGACGTCCGCCCTTTAAGTCCCGCATGGCATCCCTGAAGGTATTTACAATCATGGGAAGGGACTTAATCAGGCTTATGATGCCTGCCGCTGCCACGGCGCCGGCGCCGATGTAACGGATATAAGAGCCCCACATAGCCTGGCTGCTCATCTCGCTGATCAGCACATCAGCCGGTGCAAAGGGCGCTGTGAGTCCGCTTCCGAACAGCTTGATAATGGGCATCAGAATCAGCCATGATATAATGCCTCCCGAAAACATGTAGGAGGAAATCTTTGGACCGCAGATGTAGCCCACTCCCGCAAGGGCAGGAAGCACGGAAATACCCACGCCTCCGCCGTATTTTTGGATATCATAATCCACATCGCTGGGGAACAGCTTCAGGCCGTCAGCCACAAACTTGTACAAAGCGGCAATTCCCATGCCCGCAAATACAACGCCTGCCTTGGAACCGCCCTGCTCTCCCGCAATCAGTACCTCGGCACACGCCTGGCCTTCCGGATAGGGAAGCACCCCGTGCTCCTTCACAATCAGCGCCTGGCGCAGAGGAATCATAAACAGCACGCCCAGCACGCCTCCGCACAGCGCAATCAGCGCAATCTCAACCAGGGAAGGCGCGCCCTCTCCCCACTCACTCATCCACATAAACAGGGCAGGCAGGGTAAAGATGGCTCCTGCTGCCACAGATTCACCGGCAGAACCAATGGTCTGCACCATGTTGTTTTCCAGAATAGAATCCCTTCTGAGGATTACCCGGATAACGCCCATGGAGATAACTGCCGCAGGTATGGATGCGGACACGGTCATACCGACGCGAAGGCCCAGATAAGCATTGGCAGCACCAAAGAGAACAGCCAGAAGGATACCCAGGATCACAGAAACCGCGGTTACTTCCGGAACCACCTTGTCCGCCGGTATAAATGGTTTAAAACCATTTTCATCTTTCATGTATCTATCGCTCCTTTCGTATTGACCACATAAAAACCGGATATTTGGGCTCTTACGTGAGATACAAGCCAACCCTGCCGAGACAGGACGGCTTGTATCTTATCCCCGTAATTATAGCATCCTTCAGAAAAAATTTCCACAATTTTTGTGTAAATGGTAAGAATTGCATTAATTTTTTTAATTTTTCCATCATTTTTATTTAATAAAACGGCCACATAACCTTACAAAACAAAGTGTTTTCTCTGTTTTGTGGCCTGTGGCCGGAAAAAATTTCCGAAATCCATTATTTTTCACAATCAAACACAAGTCCCCAGGAAGCCCTTATATCATCCATAAGTCTAAGAATGTCCAGTGTGTCCTCTTTCTTAAGTACATCACTGGAGGACATACCCAGCCGGACGCACCTGTTTACTTCCCGTATCTGATACTCAAAGCCATTTACCTCAAAAGGAAAATCCATGACATATTCCTCCCCCTTCATGGGACGGATAATCAGCCGTTCTGCCTTCTGGTAATCCGGCAGATAAATGGATCCCCCGGATCCGAACACGGCTGCTTCCCTTGGCATATCCATGCCGATGGAGGCGGTAGCCGCCGCCCTGAAACCGCCCGGATATCGGAGCAGAACCGTGCTGTAATCATCGGTGCCGAATTCATTCAGATGATACTCCGATGTAACATGTTCCGGCTGTTTATCTCCCATAACCATGCGCAGAAATCCCAGGTTATAGATGCCCACATCCAGAAGAGCGCCTCCGCCCAGCCCGGAATCAAACTTGCGCGCCTTCCTTGCCCCTTCAGCCACAAAGCCGAAATCACACCTGGCAAATCCCACCTGGCCGATAACTCCCCCGTTTATCAGCTCCTGCATCTTTTTCAGGGCCGGAAGATGGCGGATCCAGAAGGCTTCCATGATGAACAGGCCTCTTTCCTCTGCCGCGGCGAAAAGACGTTCCCCTTCCTTTACATTGGTGGTAAAGGGCTTCTCACATAACACATGCTTTCCCGCTTCAAGACATGCCATACAGTTCTCATAATGCATGTTGTTGGGAGTCGCCACATAGACCGCGTCCACCTCCTCGTCTCTGAGAAGCTCCTCATAAGAACCGTATGTCCTGGGAATTCCGTATTTCTTACCGAAAGCCTCCGCCTTCTCCCGGGAACGGGAACCGCAGGCCGCCAATCGGTCCTCCCCCTTCATACCGTTTACTGTTTCAGCGAACTTTGCCGCTATGGTGCCGGTTGCCAAGATTGCCCAATTCATATAAGATGCCTCCAACTGTTTTATTTACTCAAAATTTTCAATCAAATATACCCGCAGGCGAGTCCGATACAATATTTAACGCTTCATCTTATGCTTTTTCCTGTACATGTAAGTGTCCGCCCTGGCCAGCGTGCTTTCCAGGCTCACATCCTTACCCGGGTCAAAGAAGGCATAGCCTGCCGCAATGCCCGCCGGAAATACATTCCCGTCGCTGTAAGCCTTCACAGCCCTCTCCATGGCCAGAATTCCACGGGTCACCTGCTCCTGTCCCAAACCGTCTAACTGGACCACAAACTCATCCCCTCCAATGCGGAACAGGGGCGCCCCCGGAAACGCTTCCCGTATAATGTCAGCGGACCTGCGGATGTATTCGTCCCCCTTGTCATGGCCGAAGCGGTCATTGACCCCCTTGAGGTCATTGAGATCGCACATCAGGAAACCGCTTCCCGGTATCTCCTGCGGATGGCTGTTCTTGTGCTGCAGCATGTGTTCATATGCCAGCCTGTTTCCGACACCCGTAAGTCCGTCCCTGTCACGTTCCACCTTAAGCGCCTTTGTTTCAAGGATTTCATCCGTCACATCCTCCACCACACAGCGGATGGGATGTACTGCTGTTTTGCATGTTATTTTAATCCACCGGGTTCCTTCCGCGGTATCCATCTTTATCACACCGGGACCTCCGTCCCGGTGTGAGGCAAGGCTCTTTAGGAAACGTATGAATTCATCCTTATCCCGGGAAAACAGGTGCTCCTGCTCCTTTGTAAGCCTTAAAAGCCTGGGTATCTGGCTGGTCATAAGCACCTTGGAGGAACGCCCTGATATCTCAAAGGCTCCCACAGGAAGTTCCGACAATTCTATGAGCTTGGCATGCCTGGCAAACCACTGGCTGGTAAACACAGCTATGATAAGACCGGCTGCCAGGGAAAGAACCAGGGAATACTCCAGTATCTGACCGATTCTGCGCGGAAACTGCAAGAGCACCGGCTCCTCCATAAGTCCGATCAGGTACCACTCATCCCCTTCAAACGGGGTATTGTGGTAGTACATCCCCATCTGGTTCACGCAGGCGTTAATCTTCCGGCCGGTCCGGTCCGTGTTCAGCAGGGTATATATGGAATTTTCCTTGTCCTTAAGCTCCATCTCAAACTTGCGGTCCTGCCCGGCCAGCTGTCTCTGGAGGGCGCCGTAAGTAACCGCTGTCTCTTTCTTCTCCCGCTCCGACCGGTATCCGATGACATAACCGTAGGAGTCCCCTGTCTGAAGTTCAGAGGCAGGAAGGAACCGGTACAGATAGCTCACGGATATCTCCACGCCAAAGACAGCCAGCACCCTGCCGTCCTGGCCGAACAGTGGCACGGAATAGGTAATCACATCCTCATCTCCCTCGTTTACCTGAAAAGGGGGACTCCAGTATCCCAGCCATTTAGAGCGCCCGTTTTCCGCTGCCGCGCTCCAGGGCTTTTGGAAAAAATCGCGGTTTTCTTCATTGACCTCCAACCGGAAGTTCCAGTTAGCCGTGGTGGAAATTTTCATCTTTTCGGCTACATTCCATGGGCCGATGAGCATATACAGATTTTCATTCTGGCTGCTGTTGCGGTCCGGATTATTATTCCTGAAATACAGGGCGGCCAGGGAACCGTCCGTCTCCCCCTCGTCCGGCAGTATCAGGAACACGCCGGTGGTCTTTGTGTCGTACAGGGCATCCAGGACCTCAGGCGCCAGCGCCTCCAGCATGCGGTCCGGCTGTCCCTGATATTCCAGCCCGTCCGGACTGTCAAAATACCGGCTTATGGTATCCGTATGATGGCTGAAATTAGTCCAGACATTCTTCATCTGGTTCTCCAGATTATTCCTGCGGCCCTTTACCTTTTCCGCAAATATGCGGTACTGGTTGGCCTCTGCCTGTTCCATCACTCCCCCTGCCACCATAAAGGACACCAGAAGCACGCTTTGCAGTACCAATGATACCACAAATGCTATGGTCAGCTTAAATGCTATGGATTTACTTCTGAATTTTCTGTCCATCTGTCTTACCAGCCATTTCTTTTAGGAGTGTTTCATACCAACGGTCAAAATGCTCCTCGTCCAGCAGTTCTCTTTCCACCGACTCCCTGCTCTCACCTTTTTCCATCCTCTGCTTCAGAGTTTCCAAATCCACATTCACACAGTTCTCCAGGGATGAAGAAAATATCTGGTCCATATCATAAGATCCCAGAAAGGTCTCCCGGACATATACATTGTGGTTTTTCAGGGCATTAAGGGAGGTCCGGATGCTCTGCTCCACTGCCTGGACATTGTCCCGGCTTTCCACATGGGACACCAGATCTGATACGGATTCCAGAGCCTTCTCCTGCACAGGCAGATATCCCGTGGCCACTGCAAAGCGTATATTCTGCTCCGGCTGTGTGAACCATTTAAGGAACCGGACCGCGGCCTGCTGGTGGCTCTCATCTGAGGCAAACACCGCCATGTTGGCCCCTCTCTGTCCCATATAAGGCGTACCATCCTGAAAAACAGGATAGGCATAGCTTTGGCAGGAAATGGGATGGGACTGTTTTTCATCCTCAATCACCAACTGCGGAAAGAAGCCTGCGCCTGCCGAGGAGCCGATATAGGCCATCAGCCTTCCGCTTTTAATGCCGTCCTGGTTGTAGGTTCTGCTCTCGTACCAGCCCTTTATATGGGGTACATAGTATGCGTCCCATACCCTTCTGGCCGTGTCCCTGGAATAATTGAATTCAGGCCCATCCTGCGTCCAGCGGATACCCTCTCCCAGCTGGGCGGCCGACAGTGCGGCAAAATCATTGAATGCGTTCATACCCAGGAACGGACTGCCCCCGGACCATTCATAATACATGCCCGCCGCCTGAGCCAGACCCTCCCAGGTCTTAAGCATCTCCTTGTCCGCGCCTGTTTCCCCTGCAAATGTCTCCCAATCCGTTTCATTGAGATAGAGAATCTCCGTGGATTTTGCCACCGGAATCATCCGGTGAATGCCGTCTCCTTCCCAGACTCCCTCCTTCAGGAATTCGGACCGGTAAGCATCCAGTTCTTCCTCGGTAAAATAGTCATCCAGATGAACCAGAGGCACGATCCCGTCCAGCCTGTACGCGCTGTCCGGGTAGGATGAAAATATATCCGGCAGCGGGTCTGAGCCTATAACATGGCTGGCGGATGCGTACAGCACATCATCCAGCTCATTGCTGGAGCCGTATCCCACCGGTTCCACTATAATTCCCTGCTCCATACCCACAGTCTCGTTAAATTCCATCACCAGGTCGTCAAAGGCGCCCTTGGCCACCGCGTTATAGGAATGCCAGAGCACTACCACCACGGGTTTTTCATTTTCTTCCTTTTTTCCATCTCCGGCCATACAGCCGCCAAGCCCCAAAGCAGCGGCCATGACAGCCGCCAGCATAAATACATATAATCTGCGATTCATAATGAATTACCTCCCCGTGCAGTCCCCCCATGGCAGGCACAGATGCCGCCATTCTCCAAACACGTTACATCTTAAGTATAACACGCGGCACGGCCTGCTGTCTATTCTGGATGTATGATAACAGAACCTGAGCCGCCCCTGGTTCCGGGTATATCGGGATTCCCAGCTCTTTAACCTTTGAATCCAGGGTCTTTACCAGCATAGGACCGGAGGCTGATGTTTTATTTTATTATGGAATTTCTGAATATGCAAGAAAAATATGGCGGGAATATCCGCAGAAAAGATTGGTCTGAGTCAGAAAGAAAATGGAGAAGGCGAGCGGTATGAAACAGAATCCGCCGAAAGAAAAAGACAGGACCCCCATGGCCCTGCCCTGTTCTTTTTATGCCTCTCTGCCTGAATGTGAGTAAAATGTAATCAGATACAGGCCACACAATCCCACCAGCGCATAGATTATCCTGGTTACCCATGAGGCTGTTCCGAAAATCCATGAAACCAGGTTGAAATTAAAGAATCCTACCAGCCCCCAGTTCACTGCCCCAATCAGGGCGATTGTAAGAGCGGTATAATCCAATGCCTTATTACCCATCGCATGCTACCTCCTTGTCATGAGCATTTTGCGCCTGTTTTCCAGGCACTTATGCAGCTTACTATACGCTGGTAGTATGTACCGTTTTGTGGAATTCCATACATTTTTTGCTGTTTTTCATGATTGATGTTTCAATCCGATGACGGCGCTTCTGCCGGTCAGTCCTGCTTGTCCTCCGCGGCAGCCTCTTTCATCTGCCGGATTACCTCTTCCGGAAGTATATCATACAGACGGTTCCGTTTAAGACCGGGCTGTTCCAGATATTCTTCCCTCAGCATACCGTTAACCCGGTCCAGCTCCTCCTTTAGTTCCCTGGCTGAGATAAGACGGCATCCCTGGCCCAGGATGATGACCTGCTCCACTCCGTCGGAGGTGGCCACGGACACATCGAACCTGCGGGCATTTTCATGGGCGAACTTCTCGATATACTGGTCCGCTGTCTCAGCCTCCTTTGTGTAGACCACCTGGATATTGTGGTATTCAGAAACCTCTGTGGCATGTCCCGTCACCCGGTAGGCGTCAAAAACAACCATAAGACAGCACTTGCGTATGGCCTGATAGTTGCAGAGCAGATCCATAAGCCTGCCTCTGGCTCCGTCCATATTGTCCTGTGCCAGCTCCCTCAGCTCCTCCCAGGCAAAAATAATATTATAGCCGTCCACCAGAAGATATTCCTGTCTGGCCTCCTGCTTCTGGTAGGTACGGGTCACCGGGCCGCTGTAGGCTGCAGCACTCCTGCTTCCCCTGCTCTTGCCTGGATATCCTTTGCGCGCTGACTTATCCCGGCTGTTGGCATAAAAGGTGCGCTCCAGTATCGCGTCAATTTCATCCGTACCCAGCCATACCTCTGAGGATTCTTCCTGTCCGGCAGAGGATTGCCCCGGATGCCTGCCGGAAAAAGGATTCCTCTCACCCTCCATCTCCTCCCCATCAGGGGATTCTATTACAAGACCGCTGTCCACATGCATGTATTCCTTCACCTGGTCCCAGCTTACCACAAATCCGGCCCCATGGGCGCAGAACACGGATCCCGTGGGATTTTCCGTATCTCTCTCCGGGTCATAGCCGGTCTGCCCGATAATTTCCCGGCTGTTATGACAGGGCTCGTATCCTTTCAGCGCACATGCCAGCCTTCCCTGTCCCCTGGTATAGGACATAACCTCTGCCTGATACCCCCGCATGGCGGCGACCGGAGCCTGTCCCGTGAGGACGGCCTGTCCCTGCCTGTTTTCCTCGATAACGCAGGTCCCGCACCGCTTTTCAATATCGGTCATGGCGCGCCCAATGGACGCCTCCGGCACTTCCAGGCGGAAGGTATACCACGGTTCCAAAAGAATGCAGGAGGCCTCCATAAGCCCCTGGCGCAGGGCCCGGTAGGTAGCCTGCCTGAAATCTCCGCCCTCCGTGTGCTTGTTATGAGCCCTGCCCGCCACAAGGGTGATCTTCATATCTGTTATGGCTGCCCCGGTCAGAACCCCCCGGTGTACCTTCTCTTCCAGGTGGGTCAGCACCAGGCGCTGCCAGTTCCTGTCCAGGTCATCCTCGCTGCATCTTGTCTCAAACTGGAGTCCGCTTCCCCGCTCTCCCGGTTCCATAAGAAGATGGACCTCCGCATAATGGCGAAGGGGCTCAAAATGACCCACACCCTCCACGGCGCCAGCGATTGTCTCTTTATACACGATGTTTCCTGTGCCAAATTCAACCTGTATGCCGAAACGCTCTTCAATCAGGCTCTTTAACACCTCAATCTGCACTTCTCCCATCAGCTGCATGGATATCTCTTTCAGTTCCTCATTCCATACTACCCGCAGCAGGGGATCTTCCTCCTCCAGCTGGCGGAACTTTGGCAGCATCACAGCCCCGTCGCAGCCCTCCGGCAGTTTTACCTGGTAATTGAGCACCGGCTCCAGCACCGGAACCATGGAATCCTGCCCGGCTCCCAGTCCCTGCCCAGGATAGGTCCTGGTAAGGCCGGAAACAGCGCAGATGGTTCCGGCCTCAGCCTCAGCCACTGTCTCATACCGGTCCCCGGAATATACGCGGATCTGGTTTACCTTTTCCTGCCATGTCTCGGATGGCTTTTCGGTATTTCCGCCGGATATAATTCCCTTTACCTTAAGGCTTCCGCCTGTAATCTTTAAGTGGGTCAGGCGGTTTCCCTGGTCATCCCTGGAAATCTTGTACACCTTTGCCTCGAATTCCTGCGGATATTCCGGCGCCAGGGCCCATTTACGGATTCCACCTAACAGCTCCTCCACCCCGGTAAGTTTAAGGGCAGAGCCAAAAAAACATGGAAAAAGCCGGCGTTCCTTAATCAGACGGCGTATCTCATCATCATCCACATCCCCTGTCTCCAGATATCGCTCCAGCAGCTTCTCGTCACACATGGCAGCGTGTTCCGTGAATTCTTCTGTCCCCGCACCGGCAAAATCCGCACATCCGTCGTCCAGACGCTTCTGCAGCTCCCTCATTCGCTGTTCCCGGTCCGTACCGGGCTGGTCCATTTTATTGACAAAAAGGAAAACAGGTATCCTGTATTTTGCCAGCAGACGCCATAAGGTTATGGTATGGCTTTGTACTCCGTCCGCGCCGCTTATGACCAGCACCGCATAATCCAGCACCTGGAGCGTTCTCTCCATTTCCGCGGAAAAATCCACATGGCCCGGCGTATCTAACAGCGTCATGGGCATTCCCTCCCACGTCAGAGCTGCCTGCTTTGAGAAAATAGTGATGCCCCTGGCTCTCTCAAGGGCATAGGTATCTAAAAATGCATCCCTGTTGTCCACTCTTCCCATCTTGCGTATGCTTCCTGCCAGATACAGAAGCGCCTCCGATAATGTAGTTTTTCCGGCATCCACATGGGCCAGAATACCAAGTACTATTGATTTCATATCCTGTCTCTCTTCCTGCTGTCTTATGTCCCTTAACATGGCTTTACATCCACCGTATTGTCGTTAAGAGTGGTGGCTGCTCCTATATCGGACAGCCGTTCATGGTGGAGGGCATTGACCAGAAGCCCGTCCTTTGTAAAGGTCCTGTCGTAAACGCCCTCGGCCGCGGCCGTTCCTTCCGCCACCAGAGGCGTGATTTTCGCGGTAAACTCCACCTCTGCCAGATCATTAAAGGCTGTAACAAGACTGCCGTCCCCGATGTTTCTTGCTGCCGCATCTTCTGGATGGAGCATCAGCGCCATAGGGCCCCGGCCTGACTTTAAATCCTCCCTGTCCATAAAGACTGAATTCAGCGTATATGCGCTGGGCACCGCCACCAGCCGCAGGGGGTATGTTCCCCCGTGGCATTTAACATACCGGGGCATGGACTCCTCCATGTTTTCATTATAAATCATCATTTTACCGGAAGGCGTCCTGAATCTTCCATGGTCTGCAAAGGCTGTGGATACAGCTCCCCCCTCCCTTAATATACGCCATTCCTCTTCTGAGATACAGGATAGCCCCTCCATGGGATGGGCCAGAAGCTCCTCAAACATCTCTTCCTCTGTCTTCTTAAAATATGCCTCCTCATATCCCATGGCCTGAGCCAGCAGGCAGAAGGTGTTCCAATTGCTCTTACTCTGTCCGGCCGGCTCGATGATTTTCCTGGCTGTCCCAAAGGTACAGTATCCGTACGCTGTATACACATCAGTCTGTTCCACGGAAAAGGCGGCGGGCAGAAGGATGTCCGCATACATGGCCGTATCTGTCATGAACCGCTCATGGACCACCGTAAATAAATCTGGGCGCAATAGTCCCTCCATGATTCCCTTCTGACAGCAGACAGAGGCCACCGGATTGCCTCCGTAGACATAGAAGCTGCGTATGGGCTTCTCTCCCCTGTTCCCTGTAAGGGCGGAGGCAATCTCATTGATGTTCACCCTGCGTCCCGGTTTCTTCCTGAAATCCGGCCTGGTGACCAGCCGGTTGTCCACATAGGGACCAGCCCCCGGATTACAGCCGCACAAGCCGCCTCCGGGACGCCCCCAGGCTCCTGTATAAGCGGACAAAATGGTGATAAGGCGCGTGGTCATTCCACCGTTGCCATAGCGGGAGGGACCGCTTCCCAGAATGATGGCCGGAGCCGCAGCTGAGGCGTATTCCTTTGCCAGGTCCGCAATTACCTCTGCGGGGATGCCTGTCTCCTTTTCCGCCCAGGCAGGGGTGTATGGGGAAAGAGTCTTTCTGAACGCCTCATATCCTTCTGTCTGATGGGCGAGGAAATCCCTGTCCGCCAGGTTTTCTTCCTCCATCACATGCATCATGGCCAATGCCAGGGCGCCGTCCGTGCCCGGACGAATCAGAATGGTCTGGTCGCAGTATACATCCATATCTGCCGCGCAGGATTCTATGAGCACCACCCGTTTTCCTTGACTGCGCGCCCGGATCAGTGCCGGCATGGACTGAAGCCTGGTGGCCTTCATATTGCTTCCCCACACCAGGTAAAAGCTGCTGTCCGAAAGCTCCCTAGGATCCAGACAGCCTGTCTGCCCCATGACCGCCTCATAGCCTGCTCCCTTTGCGGAAGAACACAGTGTCCTGACCATGTCACAGGCACCCATCCGGTTGAAAAAGGCATCCCCGCATTTGCGCTGCAGGACGCTCATGACCCCTGAGTAATACATGGGCAGGATAGCATCAGCCCCGTCTTCTTCCAGAATACGGTTCCACCTGCCTGCAATCTCCTTTACCGCCGCATCCCAGGTTATGGGTTCAAATTCCCCCTCTCCCTTGGCGCCCACCCGCTTCATGGGTGTAAGAATCCGCTCAGATGAATGGATGGACTGCTCATAGCGCTGCATCTTCCTGCATATCAGCCCCTTTGCAGCCGGATGGTCCGGGTCGCCTTTCACACTCAAAATCCGGGTTCCGTCTGTTTCTGCCAAAAGTCCGCAGGATGTGGGACAGTCGTAGGGACAGATTGTTTTTCTTATATATGATGCCATCTTTTGTCACTCCCTCTATTACCGCGCCCGGGGCATCATCCGGCCTGGCAGATTGCGGTCTGGTATGGACCGGCACAATCCGCCGGACCCTGCATGGTCCGGGCCTATTACTGCCTGAATTCCGGGCGCTGTTATCTGATATTAAGTATAGCCAGCAATCGCTTTTCCGTCAAACTAATTTTCCTTCCCCTCCAGGCCTGTGCTGCCTTCGGGACTCACCTGTACCGAACAGTGTTTGACCTGCGGGAATCTTGCTTCGATGGTATCGTGGACTTCCTTTGCAATTGTGAATGCCTGCTCCAGCATAAGGCTTTTGTCTGCTTCAATCTCCAGGTCAACATATATCCTGGAACCGAAAAGCCTTGTTTTCATGGAGCCCACACGTTCCACTCCCCGTGTATCTAACGCCGCCTGCTCTATGGATCTGACGGTCTCCTCGTCACACGCCTTATCCACCATCTTATCCATGGAATCCCTGAACACATCCAGGGCTGCCTTTACTATGAATATACAGATGACGAAGCTGGCCAACGGGTCCATGACCGGCACTCCCATTCTGGCGCCCAGAATACCGATAAAAGCGCCCACTGAGGACAGCGCGTCGCTGCGGTGATGCCATGCGTCCGCCATCAGTGCACCTGATTTTAATTTTCTGGCCGCAGCCCTGGTATACCAGAACATCCATTCCTTAACCACAATGGATATAACCGCGGCCCCCAAAGCCAGCATTCCAGGAACATTCCTGCTCCCTTCCGGTCCCGAACCAATGGTTTCCACCGCGCTCACCCCAATGGCGATTCCTGTGGCAAACAGTACGGCTGACAGTAACAGAGCCGCCACGCATTCCATCCGCTCATGGCCATAGGGATGTTCCTTATCTGACTTTCTGGAAGCCATGGTAATTCCTGCCATGACAATCAGCGTGCTGAACACATCCGAGGCAGAATGGACCCCATCCGATATCATGGCGCCGGAATGGGCCAGGATACCCGCACCTACCTTGAATACGGAGAGTACTACGTTGATGGCAATGCTGACACAGGATACCCGCATGGCCAGCCCCGCACCATGACTTCTTATCTTTTTCCCTGAAACCTTCTGCTCATTACCTTCTCCCATCTGTGATTTCCTCCCATATATATGACAACCACCTAATCTGACATCCTGCCCCCAAAACATAAAAAACGCCTGGGGGCAATGTAAGTAAACCACTGTCCCACAGACGCTTCTGTCTGCTGCCGCCGCCCGCGGCCCGGCTCCCAAGGCAGTAAACGCCTTTGGCCTGCTCAGTTTGTACTGTAGATTAGATATGCAGCGCAAAGAGTGTCTTTCTGCAGACTGATATGAAAGTCTGTTACTGATAGGATATGAGGAACGTTTCTGTTTGGTGCGGTAATGATTGTAAATTTATCCAAATCAGGCCGTGATAAACGGATGAAAAAAACAGCCGTATCCGCAGAAGGGAACATATCAGTGCCCCTGAAGCTCTGCCCATATGGCTGTTTTCCATTATCTAAATTTCCTGCATGAAGTTTTCAAACGTAATTAAAAGCAAAATTTAAAGCAAATGCTTTCTGAGCTCTGCCCCATCCGCAGCGCTCAGGTAAGCCGGTGCAATGTCGAACACGGTCTTGCAGCCGGACTGCCCTTCCCTGCTCAGACGGTATGCGGCCCTGGCATATGCCGCAATAACAGATGCAGTGAATTCCGGGTTGGAGTCCAGCTTCAGGCTGTATTCAATCACATGTCCGTTCTCGTCATTCCATCCCGTGCTGCCGGTGCGGATAACAAAACCGCCATGGGGAATTCCTGCATGATCACGCATCAGTTCTTCCTGGCTGATAAAGTGCACCGTGGTGTCATAATCAGCAAAGTAGTTCGGCATGGTTACGATGGCTTCCTCGATGGCCTTTAAATCAGCTCCCTCCTCTGCCACCACAAAGCACTCCCTGGTGTGTTTATCCCTGGTGGTAAGCTTTGGCGCTTTTTTGCTTCTCACTGCCGTAAGAGCTGCCTCCACCGGAATAGTGTACTGCCTTGCGTCCTTCACGCCTTTGATTCTGCGGATTGCATCGGAATGGCCCTGGCTGACGCCCTTGCCCCAGAAGGTATAATCACTGCCGCCCGGCAGGATGGCATTGGCATAGAGTCTGTTAAGGGAGAACATGCCCGGATCCCAGCCAACGGATATAATTCCCACATGACCGCTTTCCTTTGCAGCCCTATCCACTGCCTCAAAATGCCGGGGGATATTGGCGTGGGTGTCAAAGCTGTCTATTACATTGAAATGCGCTGCCATTTCCGGGGTCTGTCCGGGAAGGTCCATGGCGCTTCCTCCGCAGAGTATCATCACGTCAATCTGGTCCTTCATGGACAGAACATCCTCTGCCCTGCAAACCTTAGCCCCCTCAGTCAATATGCTGAGGCTGTCAGGATTCCTCCTGGTGAACACTGCTTTCAGCTCCATGTCGGGATTGTGCTTAACGGCACACTCCACACCCCTTCCAAGGTTTCCGTAGCCTAAGATTCCAACTCTGATTGCCATATTTTTATTCTCCTTTGTAACATAATAGTGTGGGTTGTCGGTTTTTGTAAATTATACTACAGCCTTCTTTTCTTGGCAAATCATTTTTTATCACTGCACCTTGACGCAGTGCCAGTTTTTTTGTTACTTTCGCTTTCTCCGTCGGAAGCAGACAGCTGTGCCGCCAATCACCGCAGCAGCGAGGACAGCCCCTGCATACCATTTTAAACCGGATTTCCCGGAATCTTCCCCATCCTGCACTTCCTCCTTTGACGGTTCCTGCTCCGTGTCCGTGACTTCATTTTCTCCCTCCGGCAGCCCTGCTGTATCCTCCACTTCATCTGCCGGCTGGATTTGCGGGTCACTGTCCCTGTTCTTTTCACCCCGGCCGCGGACCTGGGAAGGCGTTGCCTCTTTAAGCATTTCCTCTGCAGTCTGTCCGGCGGCTGCTCCCCCGTCTTTATAACCGGGAGCAGAATACGGAGTATAGGATTCCCGCCTGCGGCCTCCCCTGCCTCTCACCGGCGCCTCCGGTGCGTCAGACTCCTCCTGCGTGCCTGGCTGGGCAGAGGAATTTCCTCCTGATGTAACACCTCCCCCATATCCGCCAGAACTGCTGCCGTAGCTGCCTGTGTATCCTCCTGCATAGCTGTAGCTCCCGCCGTATGAAAAGGTGAGTCCCTGGCCAACGGTCTCCGGTATGGCTATCTTTACCTTGTCCGTCTCACAGCTTCCGCCGGGCCACTCGATGCTGGCCTTCACATAAAAGGAGCTGTCCCCTGACTGGAACCTGTATATGAGATAACCATCCTCCACAATGCTTGTATTCAGCGTGTTTCCGGTCTCCTTCAGGAAATTCTCGTACTCCACTGTCTCCTGCCCGCTCTGTGACGACGCTGCAGTCACTTTGTTCTTTTCCTTTTTCCAGGAATGTCCGCTTTCACTGCGCAGTATGTAAAGAGCGTTGATATCGGAAGGCAGGTTCTTAAATTCCAGCCTGGCAGAACCGCTGCCGTCCGCTCCTAGATTCAAAAGGACCGCCTCTGTCAGCTGGGGCTGTGTGCCGCCATATTCCGGGGTCTGGCTCTCACCGGGAGGAACCGGCTCCGGCGGGTCTATGCGCTCATCGCGGATGTCTGTCTTCTTAAGCCCCACAAAGTCCTTGCCTTCTTCCCATACCAGCATCCCCTGATTTCTCAGGATAATGGCCGGTTCATCCGAAGCATCCCTTTGTATCTGTCCCCGTTTCAGTGTCAGGCATCCTTCCCCCTCAACCGATATCAGGCTTTTTGTTCCCGTTATGAGCAGATTTGGATTATCAATGACAACGCCTGTCTGGGTCAGGTTTTTAGGTGCCAGGATTTTTATGGGTCCCTCAGGTATCCTGATTTCAATGGGGCTGGTACTCGTCTGGCCGTCAGGAAGCCCCAGGGTAAGAGGTTTTGTAATTACCAGATTTTTTGGCAGAACTGCTATGCTGTTTCCCCCCATTAAACGCTGGTCGTACCATTGCTTTAACTGGTCTTCACCTGCAATGTCCACCAGTACCTCCCCTGTCCCCGTGGATGTATCCGCCGTAGGGTCATGTACATCGGCAAAGGCTGTGAAAGCAGTGAGTCCTGCCGCCCCCGGCCCCCCGCACGCAACCGCTGCCGCACACCCCCCGCACAGCAGCCACACCAGGGCAGCCATCCCTGCGGTCATCCTTCCTTTCTTGTTCCTTCTCCTCTTTCCCCCCGTGTCTCTGTCCATTCGTTTCATCCTTTAAATTCCTTTCACACCGTATCACAAAGGGAGCAGCTCATCCTCCAGCAAAATTCCAATCCTGCCGTTGGAAGACAGTATATCCGATGGTCCGGATACATCCACCGCTCTGCCGGCAAAGGTTGTCACCCTTCCCCCTGCCTCTTCAATCAGCAGCATACCTGCCGCAAAATCCCAGGGATTCAGACAACGCTCGAAATATGCATCCAGCCTTCCGCAGGCAACATAGGCCAGATCCACTGCCGCGGAACCGGTGCGCCTGATATCAGAGCACTTGAGGAATACACGCTTGATATCCTCAAAATTCCTGTCTGCCAGATCATGGTTATAAGGGCTGGTTCCAATGGAAATCAGGCTCTGCCCCAAATCCTTGACAGAGCTGACATGGATGGGGTTCCCGTTGAGAAACGCTCCCTTGCCCCGCTGTGCCAGAAACAGCTCATCCTCATAGGGCTGATATATAAGTCCCAGCTCCATCTGTCCCCTGTCACACAGAGCCAGCGAAAGGGCGCTGCACCTGAAATCATGAATCAGGTTGGTAGTCCCGTCCACCGGGTCAAGTATCCATACTGCCCCAGAAAAATCAATGTCCCTGTTATCTTTTTCCTCCCCCATGAACTGTACCTGGGGATACATGTCAAAAAGTCCGCTGCGCATCCGCTCCTGGACCAGGAAATCAACCTGAGTCACAAAATCCGCTGCCCCTTTTACCGTTATCCTGGACGCCCTCTCATGGTCCATAAAAAGGGGCCTCACCGATTTTACCAGCTCAATGACCCTTTCTGCGTTTATCTCCATATGTTTTACCTCCTGCAGCCCCATAATCCGGGACATATTGCATTTAATCGCCTGTCACAGAAGGATTATACCACAGAAACAGCTTTTATGACATATCTTCATAATCCATCAATGGCCAATCCCGCTCAATATAAAACATATCATCCATCAGCAGCCAGTTGGCCCTGAAAAACCGCATCAGCTGCCAATACCCGGCCCCATACAGATTAAATTCCTTGATAAGGTCAAACTTTGCCCTGATGCTCCTTGCATCCTCATACCATACCTCATGCTGGATACCATACTGCCAGTACCGGAAATAAGGAGACATGGCAGTTTCATCAAACCGGATATCCACTCCAAAATCAACTGCCAGCTTCACTGCCTCCAGGGTGCCCAGTGACCTGGCTCTGGTTACTCCCCTTTCAAAAGGAAGGGGCCAGTCATAGCCGTAGTTAGGAATTCCCAGAATGATTTTCTCAGGAGGAATCTCGCTCACCGCATATTCCACAACCTTCCTCACCATATTGATGGGGGCCACGGCCATAGGAGGTCCCTGGCTGTATCCCCACTCGTAGGTCATCAGCATAACATGGTTAGCCGCCTCCCCCAGCAGCCGGTAATCAATGCCCTCATAGAGAAGCCCCCTCTGCTGGGCCGACGTCTTAGGCGCGAGGGCCACCGTAACCGTATAACCGAAAATGTTGAGGACCTGGGTGGCACGGCGCACAAAATCAGCATACTCCACCCGGTCTTCCGCCAGCACATATTCAAAATCAATGTCCAGGCCCTCGTATCCCTTTTCCTGCATCGTGCGTCCCAGCTCCCATATAAGGCGCTGCTGGTTTTCCTGGCTTCTCACCAGGGCTGATACCAGATTATTGTTAAAACGCCCGTCCTCTCCCAGGGGCGTCAGGGTAAGCACCGGGCGGACACCCCACTGCAGAGCCCTTTCTATCATCCACGCGTCATCCGCCATGGGAAGAACCAGATTCCCATCCTCAGTAAAACCATAGGAAAATACATTGATGGCGCTCAGATAAGGCAGAGTATCCTCCAGTACCCCGCTGTCAATAAAGGGATATGCATAACCGCTGGAAAACAGGGGCCTTCGTCCCTCCCCGATCTCCCCGTCAGAGATATAAAGAGCCTGGCCAACGGCCAGGCGGTATGGATATTCTATCTGATTTGCCCAAACAAGGGTCTCAACGGGAATCCCCTGGGATTCTGCGATGGAGTCAACACTGTCTCCCTGTTTCACTACATATATTTTCATGCATTTCATTCCTCAGCCTGAATTTATACAATATATGCAGCACTGCCGGTCTTTAATCCACCAGTCTCCTGGCCATCCACTTCCCGCTTCTTACGCGCAGGAAGGAGAACAATGCTCCCACAGCCCATCCTGTAGGTATGGACCACCATATGGCGCTGGCTCCGATGAAATGCGCCAGCAGGTAGGCAATGGCCACGCGGGAGAACAGGTTCACCACTGAGCTGAGCATAAACGCCCCCATGTCGCCGGCTCCCCGCAGCAGACCATTGCTTACGAACAGGGCTCCCATCAATATGTAAAATACAGATACGGTTTTCATATAGCTGAGCCCGTAGCTCATGGCGCTGCCCTCAGCCCCCTGTTTCAGGAAAAGTCCCAGAAGCTGCGGACCGAACAGGAAAATGATGCTGGTAATAATAAGAGAGAATACCACCACCATAAACATGCTGGCCTTATACCCCTGCTTCACACGGTCCATTTTTCTGGCTCCGATGTTCTGGGCCGCGTAGCTGGACATGGCGTTGGAAAAGTTCATGTTGGGCATCATTGCCAGGGTATCAATCTTAGTGGCAGCCGTATAACCGGCCACAAACACCTTCCCATAAGAATTTACAAGCCCCTGCATCAGCATCATGCTGATGGAGACAATGGACTGCTGGAGCATGGAGGGCACGCCCACTTTGGCAATACGCTCAGCCGAGGACATATCAAAAAAAGTAAATGACTTTCCTTTGGCCGCCTCCTCATTTTCCATTTTTCTCAGGCGGGCTATCAATACAAAAAAGGAAAAAACAGCGCACATGCCCTGGGCTATAAGAGTTGCCCAGGCCACACCCGCCACACCCATGTTGAATTGAATGACAAACAGCAGGTCCAGGACAATATTGGTCAGGGCCGACACCATAAGGAACTTAAGAGGCGTCTGGCTGTCTCCCAGTGCATTGTAGATACCGTTCAGCGAATTATACAAAAACAGGAAAACGGCTCCCCCGAAATATATCCTCAGGTAGGCAAGGGAGTCAGCCATAATGTCCGGGTCTGTTCCCAAAAGGGTCAGCAGAGGTCCCGCGATGATTTCCCCGATTCCCATAATAATAAGTCCAATCACTCCCAGGGATATGAGGGCCGTGGAAACAGTTATCTTCATTTCAAGTATCTTACCTGCCCCGAAAAACTGGGAAATAACCACGGTACAGCCCATGGACAGCCCCGCCGCAATGGCAACGGACAAAAAGACCACGGGAAAGGATGAACCAACGGCTGCCAGGGCATCCTCCCCCACAAAACGCCCCACCACCATGGAGTCCACCATGTTGTAGAGCTGCTGGAACAGATTACCCACGACCATGGGCATTGCAAAGAAAAACAGCAATTTAAGAGGTTTTCCCTCAGTCAGATTATTTACCATATGTACATTCTCCTACTCTGTGTTTATATTCAATTGCATTTTCAGCAATCCGCCGCAGATAATCCTGCTGCTGCCCGCGCTCTTCCTCTGTGAATCCCGCAAAACAAATCTCGTCCCACCTGCCTGATATGCGGTGTATTTCTTCCAGAACCTGATTCCCCCTGACAGTAAGACTTACAAACTTCTGCCTTTTATTCTTCTCGTTGATGAGACGCCGCACCAGTCCCTTTTCCTCAAGCTCAGACAGATTTCTGGCAATCCTTCCCTTGTCCAGGTCAAAATGGGCGCCGATGTCCTCCTGGGTACACTGGTTGTCCTGAAGAAACATAATGATTTTCCCCTCCAGAGGCTGCAGTCCAAACTGCTCTAACTCCCTCCGGATAAACCAAAGCTCACAACGCCGGTATATTCCCGTATACTGATTCATTCTGCTCTCCCTGTTATTTCTATTGTATAATGCAACTGTTGTATCAGTCAACCATTATACACAGCATCCGCCAATTTGTCAACCCGCGGTTCATCCCCCTGCAAAGTGAAACACATTTTAATAAAAATAAAATATTTCTTCCCGCCTGATTATGGTATGATACATCATAACAGCAGCCCCATACCAGAAAGGAATGAAAATCATGATAAGACCTCTGAAAAAAAGCCCGCGCCAGATGGAATGGAAGGCGTTAGAAAAAAAGGAGGGGCGTTTTATAACCGCAGCCCGGCATCAAAAGGAGCCTCTGCTGAACCGGAAGCTGGAGCGTTTTGTCCCGGAAAAACTGGAGGATACCCTGAACCTGGCATTTTATAAGGCATTTGAGCTGATATTCAACCGAGGAACATCCATCATAGAAAAAACATACCGGAAGGAGGATATGGAAAATACCTATAAAGTCAATGCTTACGCCGCAGGGCTGAAGGAAAGCAGAAAGACTATGAAGGCATTTTCCAGGGAAGCCGGTAAGAATAAGGTCAGGAACCTGGCCGCAGCCGGTGCCGGCGGAATCGGCCTGGGAGCTTTGGGCATCGGACTTCCCGACATACCGCTGTTTACCGGCATGGTCCTGAAAAGCATCTATGAAACAGCCATAAGCTACGGATTCTCTTACGATACGGCTGAGGAACAATGTTATATATTAAAGCTGATTTCCACTGCCCTGTCCAGAGGTGATGCGGCTGAATCCGGCAACCGGAGTCTGGACGCCATGGGACGCTTAATCCGCACCGGGACGCCTCTGTCTGAAACGGCCCTGTCTGGAACACCTCTGTCCGGAACACCTCTGTCCGGAACGTTCTCCGGCCAGGACGGCCTTGCTGCTCTTCCCGGCGGACCTGAATCCCATGATACAGCCTCTCTTTGCACCAGCCTTATGCAGCAGGCATCCCATGCCCTTTCCTCAGAACTGCTGTACATGAAATTTTTGCAGGGAATCCCCATTGCGGGAATCATAGGTGGAATGTATGACGCTGTTTATCTCAAACGGATCGCTGATTATGCGGATATGAAATATAAGCGCAGATTTCTGGAAAAAAGCAATCCTGATATATAGGACCGCATATAGGGCAGATATAGGTCAATATAGGACAAACTATATGTTTAATTTGCAAATGTCGGACATTTATGGTAAAATATAGGTAAATTTCAGAAGAAAGCGGGGCTATCAATTATGGATAAGGAAGTATTAAGTTTCGTCGTCGAAAAAACTCACGAATTAATGAATGCAGCATCATGCAGCAAAGAGGCAAAGGCATCCGCCCAGACCTGGCTGGATGCGGTTGGAACTGAGAATGAGGCCGCAGCAACAAAAACATACATTGCTGAGCTGGAAGCAGACATCATGCCGGTTGACGGCCTGATTGGCTTTGCAGAATCTGAGATGGGCGCCCAGGTCTTCGGGGCAGACAAGGCCAAGGAAGTGGCAGCCCATGCAAAGGAAATCAAGGCCGCAGGGGCAAAATACTGTGATTGTCCTGCCTGCGCAGCCGCAGAGGCCATTCTTGAAAAGAAGGATGACATTCTTAAATAAGAATAACAGTTCAGACAAGCCGTATATCGGACATATCGTATATCCGATTCGCATAACATCAAAAGAGTATCCCCTGGAAATGGCGGATGCTCTTTTTTCTTTGCAGCGATGCCGGAATTTAACCATTGACTTTCCGACACAAGTGTCGTATATTTAAAACAGACACGAGTGTCGGAAATTGGCAAAATGAAAGGCAGGTGACAAAAGCACGGGCAAAAAAGGAGACAAAACAAAGGCCGCCATACGGAAAGCGGCACTGGCTTTATTTGTTCAGAAGGGATTTAAGGATGTTACAATGAAAGATATCTGTGAGGCGGCAGGTCTTAGCCGCGGCGGATTATATACGCACTACGGGAGTACCGGCCAGGTATTTGCCGACATCATAGAGGAACTTATGTCAGGCCTTGAAAGCCAGGTTGCCGGGAAAATGGAACGGGGCCTGCCGGCGTCCCTCATATTGGACGAATTATTAGAGCGTTACCAGTCCGAGATGCTTGACCGGAGCGGTTCGTTAGGACTTGCTTTTTATGAGTATTACAGCGGCCTGCCGTTAACAGAGGACAATGCCATGCTGAAGCAGTATTACAGTTCAAAGACAATGCTTTGCAGCCTGATTGAATACGGCATTGGCAAAGGCGAGTTCAGGCAGGCCCATGCAGACGCGGTTGCGGATTTGCTGCTGTTCTCTTATCAGGGCGTGCGGATGCTGAGCAGTATCATGCCACTGGACGATGATAATATACCAGAGGGCATGATCCGTGAAATCAGATCTATGTTGGTAAAGTAAAATTCATGCCAGGAGGTGAATACGGATGAAGCTTAAAATTGCAGGAAGCGGCGGTATGTTTCTGATTCCCAACCCTTTTTGTAAATGCCCGGTATGCCAGGAAGCAAGAACCAAACGGGGCCGGTACGAGCGCTTAGGGCCCAGTCTTTATATTGAGGACATCGGAATGCTCATTGACACGCCGGAGGACATTGCAGTCGCCTGTGAAAGGCAGGGTATTTCCAGGATTGATTATCTTTCCATCTCCCACAAGGATCCTGACCATACGCGGGGCATGCGAATCGTGGAGCCGTTGGGTTATGACTGCATTACCGGCAAGGGAACCCCTATACAGTTCATAGCACTTCCAGAGGTTATAGACGATATCAATGCCTGGAACGGCGATGGCCTGTACTACTATCAGAATATTCTGAACTGCATTTCAATCAACAGGACTAACTATGCTAAAATCGGTTCCATAGAATTACACCTGGTAAATAACAAAACCCATCGTGGCAATATGACATTTTATGTTATATCAGACGGCTCCAAAAAAGCTGTTTACGCCTGCTGCGATGTGAAGCCGTTTGTCCCCAATGAATTGTATTATGACACGGATGTTTTAATCATCGGGCTGGTTTCCGACGACGGCATACTTAAAGACGGGTCCTCTCTTGATTCTGCACCGTTCAGAGACGATATGTTCACCTTGGACGAGATGCTGGAGCTGAAGCGCACATACAGGATAAAGCGCATTGTCATTACCCATATTGATGAGTACTGGGGTAAATCCTATGCTTACTACCGGGAATTTGAAAAAAAGCTGGACAATGTATCATTTGCCTATGACGGCATGGAGATTGTCCTATAGCCGCCGCAGGCCGGAACCCTTTATCTGCGTCATGGGTTCCCCCTGGACCACCTTTTTTTAATCTGGACAAAACCCCAGACCAGGAACAGAAAACCGATCAAAACAGACGCTATTATACCGGCGGGGCTCAGTGAAAACTCAGACCCGCTTTTTACAAACGGAGACTGCATCACAGAAAAAACATTGTTGGAGATATGTATCATCATTGTTATTCTTATGTCTCCTGTCAGGGTCAGGAGTGAGCCGAGAACCAGCCCCATACATATTGCACTGACAAACTGCACAGGATTGCGGTGGGAAACAGCGAACAAGAGGGCCGTAATAAACACCGGATACCACCTTCCATATTTTCCGCTGCAGCAGTTAAACAGGATTCCGCGAAATACCAGCTCCTCCAGGACAGGCCCAATCAGGCCCACATACAGGAAATAGGCAGGAGTCCTGGCACTGTTTAAGATTCGGCTCTGTTCCTCAGCCGTCATTTGTCCCAATGTACTCTGTGCAATCTGGGGAAATAGGAAAAAAAGGACGCGGTGTACCATACACAGGCCAATTCCTGTCATGGCTGAAAACAGGACCATCTGCAAGCCGTTCCTGAGCCCTGCCTCTTTTTTTCCTGCCGCATGGGGCAGGTGGGAACGGAAAATCCATATAAAAACCACCTGTGCCCCCGCCTGGGCCGCATACGTAATCCCGGCCAGGAATCCGTACCCTGCCGGAGCAAAGAAAGCCTGAACCAGGCTGATCATTACCTGCGACAGAATCAGCCATGCGGTAAACACCAGAAATACCATAGGAATCACCTCTGCCCTTCAGTCAAATACTCATTTCCCTACTCTTCAAATGTCCCCTTCATAATAACCTCTTTATCCCACACAGCCTTCCTGCCTCCGGCCATAACATGGAGGATATCCATGGAATCATCGTACACCACAAAATCCGCGTCTGCGCCTTCCGCCACAGTCCCCTTGACTCCCGTCAGTCCCAGCACCCTGGCTGGGTTCTTAGTCAGGAGGTTCAGCACCTTTTCCAGGCTGGCTCCCCGCTCGCACACCAGCACCTTCAGCTGTTGGTGAAGGCTTTTGGGGGATGCATAGGTGAGGCCGATGCACTCCATCTTGTCATTGAACCTGGGCGCGCTTCCGTACGCATCGCTGGACATGGTCATGTTAAGCCCCTCCGGGTCCTGCTTAAGGTAGCTCAGAATCTGGTCCGCCGTCTCTTCTAATTCCTCCCTTGTAAGCCCTGCCGTCATATCAATGGTTCCGCCCCGCTTCACAAATTCCAGTCCCTGTTCAAACAGCTCCTGGGTGCGTCCCATATGGGTGGGAAGGAACTTCTGAACCGGCACATCGCTGTTGTCAATCGCATAGAACAGAGGATCCAGCCCGGCCTTTCCGCTTCCCATATGGATAGTGACATAGCCGCAGCACCCGGAGAGCATGCCGGCCCTTCGGGCCTGGGTTGCCAGGGAAATCAGCTGCTCCCCTGTCAGATTGGAGCTTCTGTGGTCGCTCATGGCGATTTTAACTCCCACCATCAGGTCAATTAGAGCTATATCCCGCTCCACGCTCCCTGTGATGGTGGGGGAGGGATATCCGTATGCTCCTGTAAGGATACGGCAGGTGATTCCCTCTTCATTGAAAGCCCTTGCCTTTGCCAGAAGGTTCTCCAGGCTTCTGGTTATACCGTCTGTGCCCAAAAGTCCCACCACCGTGGTAATGCCGTTTCTCACCAGCACGCTGAGGCTCGCCTCCGGCACCCTGGTGGCGGGTCCGCTCTCGCCGCCCCCGCCTGTTATGTGGACATGGATATCCATGTATCCCGGCGTCAGGATGTGCCCGCCCAGGTCCACCTTCTCCACCTCCTCAATCTGGTCGTATTCATCTATATGGTCCGCTATCCTGGCTATGCGGCTTCCTTCTATCAGAATATCCTTTCTTCCCAGATGCTCCGGCGCATATATATCTCCCTGTTTCAATACTTTCATGGATTCATTTCCTCTCTTTCAGCAAAATCATTACAGCACGGCCGTAATATATATGTGCCTATTATATTATTAATATGGAAAAAAAGAAAGTGCCTGTTGACGGTTACAGGCACTTTCATAAAACGCAGGAAGATATCAGTCCAGATGCAGCAAAGCTTCTGCCAGAGCCAATATGGTCAGCGACTGCCCATAGGCCATGGGCGCAATCAATATATTTTTATAGTGGTCCGCATCATATCCCATGCCAGTGCCGCCCGACACATTGAGTACGGTGCCGTCCCTGTCAATGTTGTCCAGAATGGCTTCCACTGCCTTCCAGGCGCAGGCCAAATAGGAATCGTCCAGGATTCCGTAGCGGATTCCCTTGAGAATGCCCGCGGTGATGGCGGCGCTGCCCGACACCTCCTCATAACTGTCCGCATCGGTCAGCACCGTGTGCCACAGGCCGCTTTTGCCCTGAAGTCCCTTAAGGGCCTCAGCCTGGGCTTTATATGTATCCACCACAAACTCCTTTACACCGGCATTCATGGTCCCCCTGAACATGTCGATATAATCCAGTATCCCTAAGGTAAACCAGCTGTTTCCCCTGCACCAGAAGATTCCGCCGAAATTATTCCTTTCATTGAAGGTCCAGCCGTGGTAGAAAAGTCCGGTCTCCTTGTCGCACAGATATTTAATGTGCATCAGCACCTGGTGGACGGACTCGTCAATCCATGCCTGGTTCTGGTACTTCTGCCCCATCCGGTTGAGAAAGAGCACTGTCATGAAAATGGTGTCAATCCACATCTCATTTTCATTGAGCCGCACACCCTGTCGGTCTCCGTTGGCGCTGGTCACATGCTGGAACCCCCCTTCCCTGGTCCTGGGCAGGCAGTTCATGAGCCAGTCCGCCCATTTCAGGCACAGCGTTTCAAATTCCTGGTCGTGATAATACTCGTTAAGCTCTGCCAGGGTGAGAAGGGGCGTGGTGGTATTGATGTTTTTGGAGGGAAGCCCTTCCCTTATGTTATCCTTGAACCACTGGTACAGGAACTCCTTATAATCCTCGTTCTTCCGGGCCTGCATGATTCTTAACAGGCCGTACAGTCCCACGCCCTGGGGCCAGTCCCATTCCCGGATTCCAAAATCCCGTTTGAAAAAGCCAATGGCTTCACCGCCCTCAGCTAACTCCTCCCCGTTCTCCGGTCCGCCCAGATTCATGAGCTTTTCAATGACAAGGTCCAGCTTTTCCTGCACTTTCTTTTTATCTGACGTCCTAAGTTTTACACTTCTCATTCTGATTCCCTATCCTCCTACTTTAACAATCCCAGGACACCGGGCAGCCACATGCTGAATCCGGGCACAAAGGTTATGAACATCAATGCCGCCACAATCGCCAGAAAGAACGGAAGCAGCTTTTTCATCACGTCCTCCACCTGCAGTCTGGCAACGCTGCAGCCCACAAAGAGTACATTTCCCACCGGAGGTGTGATGGTACCGATGGACAGATTCATGACAATCATGACGCCGAACTGGATGGGGTCCATTCCCAGGCTCTTTACAATGGGAAGGAAAATAGGCGTGAAGATGAGCAGGGCCGGAGCCATGTCCATGAAGGTTCCCACAATCAGCAGTGTTATATTGATGATTAACAGTATGACAATCCGGTTATCGGAGATTCCTAAAAGCAGGCTGCTGATGGCCTGCGGCAGTCCTGTGAAGGACAGGACAAAGGACAGCACAGAGGACGCGCCGATAATCAGCATGACAATGGTGGTCATAACCGCTGTGTCCACCAGTATCTTGGAGATGTCCTTAATCTGAATGCTCTTATAAACAAATACCGACAAAAGGAAGGCGTACACCACTGCCACGCCTGAAGCCTCGGTGGGTGTGAAATAGCCGGAAAGGATGCCTCCAATGATGATGACAATGAGGAACAGGCTGGGAATGGCCTCCCATATGGTCTTTAAAATGATGGCCGCAGTCATCTTGTCCCGTTTCATCACATATCCGTGCTTTGCGCCGTAGACGCAGGCCACCACCATGCACAGGGCTGCCCACAAAAGTCCCGGCACCCAGCCCGCCATGAGAAGGGCCGCAACAGAGACGCCGCCGCTGGCAGCTGAATATACGATAAAGGAAGCAGTGGGGGGAATCAGCTGGCCCACAGGCGCAGTGGCAATATTCACGGCTGCTGAAAAGCCCTTGTCGTATCCCTGCTCCTCTTCCAGAGGAAGCATGACGCCTCCGATAGCTGTTGCCGCTGCAATGCCTGAACCGGATATGGAACCAAACATGGCATTGCCTGCTATGTTGGTCATGGCCAGGGAACCGGGAACCCTGCCCAGAAACAGCATGGCCAGGTTAATCAGCCGTTTGGCTATGCCACCGCTGCTCATGAGCAGACCTGCCAGCACAAAGAAGGGCACGGCCAAAAGTGTAAAGCTGTCAATGCCGCTGACAATCTTCTGGGCAGAGACAAACATTCCAAATCCGGGTGTCAGGAACATAATGATGGTCAGCAGTGACGCTGAGATAATGCTGAATGATACCGGTACGCTCATGGCCAGCATGAGAAAGAATACCAGGACCAGAACAATGGCTGCCTGAATTTCCATACTATTTTTCCTCCTTTAATTCCTTTGCGAACGTGATGAGACGCTGCAGGCAGTATAACACCATCAGAACGCCGCTTATGGGTACGCAGATATAATATACCTGCATGGGCAGTTCCATGGCCGGTGATATCTGTCCGGCTGAGTTAAGGGTCACCATAACGCCTCCTGCTATCATCACAAAGACGCTGATGAACAGGACCAGGAATTCGATTCCGATTTTTGTCCTGGTCAGGTTCTTTGGCTTAAATGTCCTGGTAATCAGGTTAATGGACAGGTGGCTCTCCTTGCCGTAGGCGTAGGGCACCCCCAGCATGGTAAGCCATATGAGCATGTACCTTAACAGTTCTTCCGTATATTTGCTGGGATTGTGCAGCAGGAAACGGGTGATTACCTGCCAGAAGCACCCCACTACCATAAGCGCCACCAGAATGGCCAGCACGGTTTCCAGAAACCGGTTCAATATTTTCATCATCTTGCTTTCCCCCTTCTTACTCTGCATACTTCTGGATATCGTCATACAGGGCCTTATAGCTCTCGCCCTTTGCACAGAATTTATTATGGATGGGCTGTACTGCCTGTATGAACGCTGTCTTGTCTATGTCTCTGTAAACGTGCACACCGTTGGATTCGGCCTCTTCCATGGCCTGGTCCATCATTCCGTTGTAAAGCTGCTTGAAGTTCTCGTTGGTCTTTTCAAAGCCCTTTACCAGGTAGTCCTGTTGTTCCCTGGTCATGCGGTTCCAGGTCTTGGTGCTGATAATGTAGATGTCCGGGGAGTACTGGTGCTCTGTATATGTATAGGACTTCACCAAATCCTGATGGCCGTCCACGGTAAGGGCCAGCTCCGTATTCTCCGCTCCGTCCACAATTCCCTGCTGCAGTGAAGCGTATGTCTCTCCTGCAGCCATGGGAACCGGGGTTCCTCCCATGGCCTCAATCATATCCATGGAGGTGGTGTTGGGCATGGAACGTATCTTCTTGCCCTTTAATGCAGACGGTTCCACACAGGGCTTGTCTTCCTTCAGATAGAAGTTCCTGGCGCCATTGGCATAGTAGCCTATGGCTATGTAGCCCTCGTCCTCCGTGGACATAAACAGTTCTTTCACCTTCTCCGATTTCTGCATGGCATCGTAATAATGCTGCTGTCCGTTAAAAAGATATGGTACTGCAAATATGGAGTACTCCTCTTTAAACTGCCCCAGAGTGTTGGAGCTGACCTTGGCCATGTCCAGGATTCCCGCCTTCACCATCTCGATGATATCCTTTTCAGTCCCAAGGACGCCGCTGGGATAAATCTGCACCTCCATGTTCATGGATGCATCCTCGGCCACGATATCTGAAATCAGGGCAATGGAATCCGCTATCTCGGATCCGGCCGCCTGGTTGTGGGCCAGCCTGATTACCAGCTTATCGCTGGCCTTTGCACTTGTCACCTGGAAAAAGGTCACACATATTACGGCTATGCTTAAAAGCGCCGCCGCGATACCGATTGTTTTCCTGCAAGATTTCATGTTCTCTCTCCTTTTCATACGTGATTCACGCTGAATTTGCTGCTGTGCTTTTGTTTGACTAGATTGTATCACAGGAAGGAGGCTGTTTCTTATTCCCTGTTGCATTCTTTTTTAATTTTTCAAACTATATTGCTCTCCTCTGTTGACATGTCCGCCTTTATTTATTACAACTATACTATAGAAAGATACATGGGAACAGGAGGATGTGGCCGGTATATGGAAAAAGTGACATTTTACGGAGAGATTGAGGGAATTTCCCTGGAGCAGATGGTCCGGTACGGCAAATTTGACATGCGGGTAAAGCATTTCCATAACCAGTATGAAATTTTTTATATCATTGAAGGGGAACGCCTTTTCTTTTTCAACAACAGGGAATATGTGGCCCGCTCCGGAGACCTGATTCTGGTGGACACCAACCTGATTCACATGACAAAGTCCGTCACGGCAGAGGATACGGGCCACAACCGCGTCATCCTGTATGTCAGCTATGACAGGATGAAAGCCTTTGACGGGCAGTACCCTTCCCTGCAGCTGGTCCGGTTCTTTCATGAACACTACGGGGTCTACCATCTGGACAAGGAACAGCAGGCCCTGTTCCTCAATTTCTACCGCAACCTGCGCATTGCCATGACTGAAAAAGCCCATAATTACAAGGTCGGCATTGATCTTGAGACCCTTACGTGGCTCTTTAAGATAACCTCCTATGTGTCAAAGCAGGAGGGCGCCAGCCCCCACTCCTCAGACCATCCCAAATACCGCACAGCCTACGCCATCGCAGACTATCTCTCCGAAAACTGTGAACAGAACATATCCCTGGAGGAGCTGGCCGCACACTTTTATCTCAGTAAATATTATGTCTGCCGCACCTTTAAGGAGATTACGGGATACACAGTCACTGAGTACACCAACATACACCGCATCCGCAAGGCCAAACGCCTGCTGGAGGAGACAGACATGAGCATCTCGGAGATTGCCCATGAGCTGGGTTATGAAAGCCTGACCTATTTTGAGCGGATGTTCAAGTCCTTCATGACTATTTCCCCGCTCAAATACCGCAAGACCCTGAACACAGTGACCTATACCAATGAACAGACCACGGAATTTGAGGAGGACACAGAGCAGCTTTCCTCCCACCGGCAGCCATAGATTCGCCACAACTTTGTATGATTCCTTCCATGCATCAAAAGAGAGAGCATGCCCCTTAACGGCGGAACGCTCCCTCTTTTCTTTGTCTTTATATTGCCTTCTCAATCTTCCTGATTTTCTTTGTTCTTCCTATTTCTCATACAGGAATTTCTCGGGCAGGTTTACATGGAAATCCGCTGCCAGATTTCTGAAATCCTGGGGTGTAATGGTCTGTAGCTTGTCCGGACGGATGCTCAACACCTTTACCAGGATTTCCGCTGACTTCTCAATGGTATGCATCAGGCCAAAGGTCAAATCAAAGTCCTCGCCCGCGCAGAACAGGCCGTGGTGGGCCCATACGGCTGCGTCGTACTCTTCCATCAGCCTGCTGGTGGCCACTGCAATGTCGCGGCCGCCCGGCACCATCCAGCCAACCACGCCTATGCCGGATGGGAATACCACCGGACATTCCGTGGCCATTTCCCACAGTTCCCTGGTGAATACCTCGTCTGTCAGAGGCAGGACAAAGGTCAGCGCAATGATGTTCGCCGGATGGGCATGGTAAATCACCCTGTATCTCCCCTCTGTTGCCTTCATTTTCACCTCATGGTTCATCAGATGGGTGGGCAGCTCGCTGGTGGGCCTGCCGCCCTCTGCGAGTCCCCAGCAGATACGGTAGTTCTCCCCTGCCTGGTCCACTTCTATAATGCAGCAGTTGGACTCCGGTTCCAGAATCATGTTGCGCATAAACCGGCCGCTTCCCGACACCATGAAATACTCCCCTGCCAGGGCAGGAACACTGGTGCCGATGGGCTGCCATTTCCCGTCATAAGAAAGCTCCTCCTTCACGGACTCCACTTCCTCATGTTTGATGCGGTAGCTTAAGTTGCCGCCGTTCCTCTCATGCCAGTTCTGGTTAAAACCATCGTCACACACACGTATGAAGCCTTTTGCAAAGGCTGTGTCCAATACTCTCATTTTCTAATCCTCACTCTCTATCTCTTGCTGAGATTCACTATCCTGAATTTATGCTGCTGGGATAAACGTCCCCGGCTCCATTAACACATTAACTGCGTTTTAAGAGCACTTCCTTCTCATAGGCCTGGACTTCCTTAAACCACTGCTCCTTCACCGGAACCTGGTTCATCTGGCAGAAATAGTCCCATACATCCCCAAAGGGATACGTTTTAAGCTCTTCCTGCTCCATCATAAGCTCCGTGAACCTGCGCTCCTCCTGAAGCTTTGCAAGCTTCTCATTTGGCATCAGCAGGGCGTATAAAAGGGCCTTCTGCATGTTTCTCATGCCCACCACCCATGCGCAGATGCGGTTGATGCTGGCGTCAAAGAAGTCCAGGGCCAGAAGCACCCTGTCCGGGTCATTTCTGACGATTTCCTTGGCAATCTCCCTTGTCTCGTCGTCAAAGAGCACCACGTGGTCGCTGTCCCAGCGCACGGGGCGGCTTACATGGAGGGCAATCTTGTCTGAAAACAGCAGCATGGAGGATATCTTATCAGATATCATTTCCGTGGGATGGAAATGGCCGCTGTCCAGCAGGCACATAATACCCCTGGAAGCCGCATAGTTCATATAGAACTCATGGGAGCCCACGGTACAGCTCTCCATGCCAATGCCGAACACCTTGGATTCCACTGCGATAAGCACCTTGCTCTTATCGTAATCCATGGCCAAAATCTGGTCCAGGGAGTCCTTAAGCCTGGCCCTGGGGCTCATTCGGTCAGCCGGAATATCCTTGAAGCCGTCCGGAATCCAGATATTCATGGCGCAGGGGCTTCCCAGCTCCTCGGCAAAGTACTGGGATATGCGCACACAGGCCTTACAGTGGTCAATCCAGAATTTTCTGATTTGGGGATCCTCACTGGACAAAGTGGCGTTCTCAGCCTTTGGATGGGAGAACATGGTGGGGTTAAAATCCAGTCCCAGGCCTCTCTCCTTAGCAAATTTCACCCAATCTGCAAAGTGTCTTGGTTCCAGTGCATCTCGGTCTACTTTTTCCCCATCCTGGAAAATGGCGTAGCTGGCATGAAGGTTGATTCTGTGCCTGCCCGGAATCAGGTTAAGCGCCTTGTCAATATCCGCCATAAGCTCCTGGGGATTCCTGGCCTTTCCCGGATAGTTTCCCGTTGCCTGTATGCCGCCTGACAGACTGTCCGCGCCCTCAAAGCCCATAACGTCATCCCCCTGCCAGCAGTGCATGGAAACAGGGATATGATTAAGCCGCTCCACTGCGGCGTCCACGTCAACCCCTAATCCGGCGTAAATTTCTTTTGCTGATTCATATCTTTCCTGTATATTCATGGTTCTCTCCTTTTCATCATTAAATCTTACTTATATACCAGTCATCTGTTAATCCAAATGAAACACCGGTACAAAATCCACACATACCGGACTGTTATCTGCATTCGTTTCCATGATGTCGGCCATATAGTCCCACCATCTGCGGTTTATAGGCGTATCTGCTGATTCAGCCCAGAGCGCCTCATCCTCCACTTCCAGATACCCATAGAGCACATTGGTTTCCCTGTCCAGAAAAATGCTGTAGTTATGACCTCCGTACTGGCGTATCATCTCTTTCATCTCAGGCCACAGCGCATTGTGGCGCTTCTCGTATTCCTCTGCCATTCCCGGATTAAGGAACATTTTAAATCCCTTCCTGACCATGCGGTACCCTCCCTTCGTCAAATCATTTCTCGTAACAGCCTCAACAGTCATCATTTATCAAACCTTCTCAGAAGGTTCATAGGTCTTGATTTCAAATGAGCAAAAAATACTGTCCCTGGCCTCCTTCAGGCTCTTAAACTCCTTCCCCTCTATCATCTGCACAGCCAGATTGCCGATGGCCGTGGCCTCCGTGGGTCCCGCGTAAACGGTCTTTCCTGTGGCCTCCGCCGTCAGGCGGTTTAAGTAGTCCGCATTGGCTCCGCCTCCCACGATATGGATGCAGTCATATCTCACGCCTGTAAGGGCCTCAATTTCCCGGCAGCAGATGCGGTAGCAGTCCGCCAGGCTGTTGTAAATCACAGCAGCCATCTCCCACTTAGTCTCAGGAACCTGCTGTCCGCTCTCCTCACAGTAAGTTTTCACTGCTTTGCACATGCTTTCAGGAGCCAGGAAACGGCTGTCATTGCAGTCCACAATGGAGGAAATGGTTTCGCGGGAAGCCCTCTTACATATCTCGCCAAAGGAATAATCCTCCCCCGATTCCTTCCACTCCTTTTTCACGGACTGAATCATCCACAGCCCCATGATGTTTTTAAGGAAACGGTACCTGTACTCATATCCGCCCTCGTTTGCAAAGTTGGCCTCCATGCTCATCTCCCGGCAGTCAGCGTCCTTAAGCTCTGTCCCCATTAAGGACCAGGTACCGGAGCTGATATAGAGCACATGGTCCCGGTTGGACGGTACGGCGGCCACGGCGGAGCCAGTGTCGTGGGTGGCCGGAAGCACCACCCGGCAATCCAGTCCGGTCTCCTTTTGCACATCCTCACTGAGCCTTCCCACCACGGTTCCCGGCATGGACAGCCCGCCAAAAAGCTTCTGCGGATATCCCAGAGCCTCAATCAGTTCCCTGTCCCAGGTACGTTCAGAGGGATTGACCAGCTGAGTGGTGGTGGCATTGGTATACTCCTGTTTCTGTACCCCGGTCAGCAGGAAGTTTAAGTAATCCGGTATCATAAGAAAGCTTTCTGCCTGTGAAAGGATATCCGGCTGTTTTTCCTTCACAGCCATCAGCTGGTAAACCGTGTTGAAAATCTGTTTCTGGATACCGGTCCTCCGGTACAGTTCCTCCCTGGAAATCCGCTCATACACCTTTAAATCCATTCCCTCGGTGCGCCTGTCCCTGTAGCCGGCAGTCTTGCCCAGCACATGTCCCTGTTTGTCCAGAAGTACAAAGTCCACAGCCCAGGTGTCAATCCCCATGCTTTCCGGGTTGATACCCAGTTTTTTACATTCTCTCATTCCGGCCTTAATTTCCTCAAAAAGCCCAACGAGATTCCAGCACAGGGTCCCGTCCACCATTTCCATCCCATTGGAAAAACGGTAGATTTCCCGCAGATTCATCTTCCCATTCTCCATCCACCCCAGGATATGGCGGCCGCTGGAGGCCCCTATATCCACTGCAAGATAATAACGGTTCACTGTCACACCTCCTAGTTATGAGCACTTGGCGGCCGTCTTTGGGCCGCTTACGTGCGATACATGTCACTGGCACTTAGCGAGGTCTTTTACGTACCTAGTGCAGTGGCTCGTTATGAGCACTTGGCGTCTGTCTTTAGACGCTTACGTGCGATACATGTCACTGGCACTTAGCGAGGTCTTTTACGAGCTTAGTGCAGTGGCTCATTGCTTTCATGATATACCATATAAAACAAAAAAATAAGAACGGCATTTATGAAAAAATGCGTCCTTATTTGCACATAAGCAGAATTTGAAACTGAGGGGCATTCCACGCCCGGAACATTCTATCCGTTCTTCCTGTACTCCTTGGGAGACATACCGTAATAGGTCCTGAATATTCTGTAAAAGTAGCTGGTATTGTCATACCCCACAGCAAAGCTCACGTCCGCCACCGGCATGCGCGTGCTGTGCAGGAGAAACGCGGCCTGGTTCAGCCGTTTAATCTGCAGTAATTCCTTGTAATTGCGGCCCAGCAGGCGGTTGATGGCACGGCTGAGCCAGTACACATCATATCCCATCAAAGCTGCCAGCTCTGTCAGGCTTCCCTCCCGGTAATGCTCGTCTATGTAGCGCAGCACCTGAAGGGTAAGCTGCTGCTCAAAGGATTGTTCGCTGTCGCGGTTTACCCGGATCCGCCCCGTATAATGCATAAGATGCCGCAGCAGCAGACCCATGGTAGTCTGGTTCATGGCCTGCATTCCTTCCCGCTCATGCATAAGGGACCACACCAGGTTTTCCACCAGGTTCTGGACCGGCAGCACATCCGCAATCTGGAAATGAAGATAGCGTCCGTACCTGGTATCGTCGCAGAGGCATCCCACAATAAAATCCCGCAGCAGATTCTCCTCCTCCCCCATCATGCGGAAGGCCGTATCAAAAAATTCGGGAAGAATGATAAAATTCACCGCAATGTCATCCTGACCCGCAGGCTGGATTTCCTGGACCGCGTGCTGGTTTAAAAACAGCAGTTCCCCTTCCTTAAGCTTCAGTTCCCTGCCATCCACCACATGGGTGGTCTCTCCCCTGCACATATAGATTACCTCCACATAGTTGTGGGTGTGCTCCGGAAAATGCACGAAACGGGTATGGGGCCGGATGGTAATGAGCTGTCCGGCTTCCAGGAGCTTATCGCTGTCAATGACCATGTCCTCACGATCCATATACAGGGTCCTGTCAATATCTGCACTGCCTGCCAGTATCTTCTGTTCTTCTTCTGTAATGACGCTCAGGCTTTGAATCAGCTCCTGGTTCATGTAAATCCCCTTTCTATAATTAAAGAAAACTGACGAAAAGCAATTTCCAGACAAGCAACGGCGCTGTCATTTTATTTACAAAATAGTATAACAAACGGCAGACGCTTTGGAAAGCCTTTCATATACAAAGTTTTCTGCAATATGCTCAAAAACTTTCCTCCCCTGCCATAGGTTCGGAAAGCTTTTATTACAGACAGTCAGGAACAGTTGCAGCGCATATCATAGCGAACCTCTCTGTCCCGGCACGCATCAGCGCCTCCTATATTCTCTAACCTCCATTTACCACATTTACCGGTTTTCCTGCGAGAAAAGCTTTGAGATTACCGGCTGCCATATCCATAATACGCTGTCTGGCTTCTCTGGGTGCCCAGGATATATGCGGCGTAATAATACAGTTCTTCGCTTTCAAAAGCGGATTATCCCCCCTGATTGGTTCCGTATCCACCACATCCAAACCTGCCGCAAATACCTTTCCGCTGTTTAATGCCTCTGCCAGGTCTTGCTGATGAATCAAAGGACCTCTGGAATTGTTGAGTATGATTACGCCGTCTTTCATTTTTTCAATACTTTTCCTGTTAATCATCCGCTCCGTTTCCGGAAAAAGCGGGCAATGCAGGGCAATGACATCTGAATTTCCAAGTAATGTATCAAGGTCCGTATAAGCGGCAATGGCTCTGCCGGCATCGTTGGGATACTGATCATATGCCAATATATTCATGCCAAGAGCCTTGGCTATGGTCCCTGTCTTCTGGCCAATGCGGCCAAATCCGATGATTCCCATGGTCTTTCCGGCCAGTTCAATTAAAGGATAATCCCAAAAACACCAGTCTGCATTTTTCTCCCACCGCCCGCTCTTGACAGCTTGGTCATGATGGCCGATATGATGGCATATCTCCAAAAGCAGGGAAATGGCAAACTGTCCCACAGAATCTGTGCCATATGTAGGTATATTGGAAACAGGAATTCCCTTTTCCCTGGCACATCCTACATCCACCACATTATATCCCGTAGCCAGCAGGCACACAAAAGCGATGGAGGGACAGGCATTAAAAACTGCTCTGTCCAGCGGCACTTTATTTGTATAAACCACCTGTGCATCGCCAATCCGTCTGATGATTTCTTCCTTATCATCCACCGGCGTCCTGTCATACACGGTCAAATCGCCCATAGCACTTATTTCATTCCAGGTAAGATCCCCCGGATTTTCTGTATAGCCATCTAATACCACTATCTTCATCTGTTGCACCCTTTCCTCCTATAATGCGGCCGTCCTGTCAAGCAGGCTGTCCGCCAGATGTTCAAAATACCCCAGCAAAGCGTCCTTTATGCCCGGCCCCCCGATCTCCTTGGCAGCATCCCCCAACCGTCTTAAGTGAGCCACTCTATCGCTATGTATAAAAGGCAGTTTTAAAAGAACATATGACAGATAACCCTCCTGAAGCTTCTTAAGCATCTGCTGCAAATACGGATTATCAAGCAGCTCGCCTATTAGCCAATGGTACTCCAATTCCATCTGCCTGCCCTTGTCCTCGCTGCCTTCCTCCAATATTTTAACCGTTTCATCAATATGAGCCGACAGCACCTGAACAGCCCGTTCATCCAACATTCCAAGCATCTCAGCCTCCACAACGGCCATGATACGAAATGACTCCAACACCTGTATCCTCTTCATCCGGGACACACAGACATGGCGATTACGCATCCTTGTCAGAAAACCTTCCTGTGTAAGTGCCTGCAGCGCCTCTCTCACAGGCATTCTGGATACTCCTAACTTTTCTGCCACGTCTTCCTGGGCCAATTCCTCTCCCGGCTTCAAATCGCCCGAAAGTATCTGTTCCCGTAAAATATGGACCACAAGGTCCTTGGTCTGAATATTCTGGATGCTTTTCATTTAATTCCTCACTTCATAGTTAATTGAGATGTCTCCCCCTCCATATTCTAGCGCCTGTGGCAACCTCTGTCAATCGCCTTGCTTCACCACAAGATTATCTCTGATTACCGTTCCAGTATAGCTGCCACTTCATCTCCCACCTGGGATGTGGTTGAACTTCCCCCCATATCCGGTGTAAGTCTCTTTCCCTCCCACATAATTGTCTCCACTGCATCCAGTATCCTCTGAGCCCATTTATTGTATCCGAAAAACTCCAGCATCTGGCTGGCTGACCATATGGCAGCCAGGGGATCTGCGATATTATGGCCTGCAATATCAGGTGCAGACCCGTGAATCGGTTCAAACATGGAGGGAAATTTATGTTCAGGATTTAAATTAGCTCCTGCCGCCAACCCCAGGCCCCCTGCAATTGCTGCTCCAAGATCGGTGAGTATGTCCCCAAACAGGTTGGAAGTCACCACAACCTCAAAGCGCTTTGGGTCCTTAACCATGAACATGCTGGCAGCGTCAACCAGATATGAATATGTCTTAACATCCGGATACTCCAGTCCCACCTCTTTAAATATCTGATCCCAGAAAACCATGGAATAGTTCAGAGCATTTCCCTTGCTTATGCTTGTCAGTGTCTTCCCCTTTTCCCTCGCCAGATTATAGGCATAGCGGATTACACGTTCACATCCAATTCTGGAAAATACACTATTCTGAATCACTACTTCATTGGTCTTTCCCTTATACAGCCAACTTCCGCTGCCTGCGTATTCTCCCTCGCTGTTCTCCCGCACAAATATCATATTAATGTCTTCACATTTCACATCCTTAAGCGGGCAGGGTGCTCCCCTGAGCAATACCACCGGCCTCAGATTAATATACTGGTCAAAGCTTTTACGTATATTCAAAAGCAGTTCCCACAGAGATATATGGTCCGGTACTCCCGGTGCTCCCACGGCACCCAGATATATGGCATCAAAATCCTTCAGTATCTCAATCCCGTTCTCATCCATCATCCTTCCATGTTTCAGATAATACTCGCATCCCCATGGGAAATGTGTGAACTCAAAGGAAAAGCCTCCATCCAGGCATGCTGTCTTTTTAAGTATTTTAATTCCCTCTTCCAGCACCTCCGGCCCTATTCCGTCTCCTGGTATGACTGCAATTTTATGTACTTTCATGTGAATTCCCCCAACTCCTTCCTCAAATCAGATTCAGGCTCTTTAAAATATAAAGCCCGATTGTCAATGTCACCGCACATCCGCAGGTCGTAATCATAACTGTATTCGAGGTGAGGTCACCGTCATACCCCATATTTTTAGCCATTACAAAAGCTCCAAATGTGGTGGCTGAACCCAGCATGATAAAAATTGCGGTCAGTGCCTCCCTCCTGAATCCTGCCGCTATGGCAGCCGGGATAATGATAAACTCCAATCCGGCCAATTTGATAAAGCTGGCTGACAGTGCCGGACCTATGCTTTTCCCGGCCCGTCCCAGGTCAAAAAGTGCGCCCATTGCCAGCAGTCCCAGTGGTGTGGCCAGCACGGCCACATCGCCGATCACCTTTACCAGGACAGCAGGCCGTGGGATTCCTGATGCCGACCACGCCATGCCGCATATAATTCCCCATAGGATAGGATTATGCAGAATTCCCGCCAAAGTCTTTATCAGAAGCCCCTTGTTAATTCTTCCCCTGCCCGGCCTCATCATTTCCAAAATCACTACTGCCATAATATTATACAGTGGTACGCAGCCGATAATCATTAATGGGGCCATACTTGAATTTCCATATATATTCTGCACAAAAGCTATTCCCAGTAAAGCAGCGCTGCTGCGGTATGATGCCTGTATAAATTCACCCCTTATCTCCTTTTTCTTTAGGAACATGGATGCTGCGGCGGCAATGAGGATACTGGCCGTAGTGGCCATGAAACAAAAACCGATAAATTTCCCGTCCCAGACTTTAAGGAAATCAGCTCCCGAAAGATCCCTCCACAGAACTGCCGGCAAAGAGATGTTAAATACAAAATGGTTTATCCTATCTGCAAAATCACGATTCAGGATACCTGTCATCCTAAACGCCATTCCCAGCAGCACAAGACAGAATATCGGTACGGTGGCATTTAGTGCAAATATAAGATGTTCCATACTACTCTACCTGATATATGGTATCCATCTGTGTTCCATTCCGCCCCATAACTCTGGCTACAATTCTGGAAGTCTTATGTTCAATCCCCCGTGGGATTCCATTCATCTTCTCAGCCATGGCCTTCCAATCATGTATATCCGCCACAGGGATACCTGCTTCGGTAAAACGTTCCAGTAAATCACGGCGGCATGGGTTCACGCATATGCCATACTGGGTCACCAAAACATCCACAGAAGAACCTGGTGTTGATATACAATCCACCTTATCCACAACAATCGACATCCTTGCACGGCTGAGCGGTGCCACGATAATCGTCATCTTAGCACATTCAGCTACATCAGTATGTCCACCCGATCCTCCTATAATATAACCATTTGAATCTGTATGTACATTGACATTGAACTGGGTATCAATCTGGGTCGCACCTAATACTACCACGTCCAGAGACGAGGCAGCTGTACTTTTGGCAGTAGGGCTTGCATATTGACTGGCTGTTATCTCCACATGGTTTCGATTATCTCTGATGGATTCCACGGCTCTCAAATCAAAGCACTGTACATCCTGTATTGCCTCAAAACAGCCGGCCTCCAGCATATCTACAACATAACCTGTAATCCCGCCCAGGCAGTAGCTTCCCTTTATCCCCTGCTTTAACATAATATCCTTCAGGAATCCTGCCACTGCAAGAGAAGCGCCGCCCGCACCTGTCTGGAATGAAAATCCGTTCTTTAACAGGCCAGAGGCTTCTATGGCTTTTGCCGCATAATCTGCAATTTTCAGTGCAATGGGATCCCTTGGCAGTCTGGTGGTTCCTGATACGATTCCTGCCGGATCTCCGATGGCATCCACCTTCACCACATAATCCACATACTCCTCTGAAATAGAGCGCCTGGTCAGCGGGTAAGGCACAAGATAATCCGTGATGATGACCACCTTATCTGCACATGCCGCGTCTGCAAACGCATATCCCAGCGAACCGCAGGCCGACCTGCCGATAGTCCCGGTACAGTTTCCTCTGTCATCCGACGCGGGAGCTCCCAGAAAAGCTATGTCAATATGAGATTGGCCAGATTCAATTGCACTGGGCCTGGACCCATGTGTCCGGAATATAACCGGCGTTTTGAGAACGCCCTGAGAGACAGCCTTTCCTACCGCTGGCCCTATATAATCTGTTTCCAGCGCCGTTACCACGCCATTTTCCATATGTCTTATCAGAGGAGCATGGCTATCGTGGATAGAGCTGGCATTGATTTTCAAATTTTTGAATCCCATGTCTGCGATTTCATCCATCACCATATTCAGGACAAAATCCCCTCCTCTGAAATGATGGTGAAAGGATATGCACATACCATCCCTTAATCCGCACCGTTCAATTGCTTCCCTCAGGTCTGAAACTAATTTACTCAAAATAATTCACCCCCTTTAGCTCAGATGCCGCTTCCAGTACAAGCTTTGCCCTCTGCGCAATGGGAGCATCAATCATCTTTCCCCTCAGAGAGATAGCACCCTTTCCCTGGCGCTTGGCTTCTCTGATGGCCCCAAATACCTCCCTTGCGTAGCGTATCTCCTTGTCACTTGGACTGAAAATACAGTTTACGTCCTCCACATGGCGCGGATTGATAACTGCCTTTCCTGTATATCCCAACCCTTTGGCGAACCTGGCATCCCTCCTGAGCCCCTCCATGTCTTCCACGTCCGTAAACGGGGTATCATATGCCTCAATCCCGGCGGCCCGGGCCGCGCATACCAGGCGGCCCCGGGCATAAAGAATTTCCGCTCCTTCTTTCGTCCGTTCACATCTTAAATCCGCGGTCAAATCCTCCGCTCCCAGATAAAGGGCCTCCATCCGGGGCGATGCAATTGCTATATCATAGGCATGCTCAATCCCCATAGCTGTTTCCAGCAGCGGTATCAGCTTGATTTTTCCCACATCCATTCCGTTCTTCTCTTCTGTTTCAGTAATTTTCTGTTCCAGCTTCCTGATGTAATCCCCGTCACTGACCTTGGTGGGCATGATGGCAGATGGACCAAGCGGCACCATCTCCTCAATATCCTCCTCCCAATAAGGAGTATCCAGAGCATTCATCCGAATAATGATTTCACATCCGCCGAAATCAAGAGAACGCAGAGCCGACTTCACCAGAATCCTGGCTGCATCTTTCTGGTCGGGAGCCACTGCATCTTCCAAATCAAATATAATGCTGTCCGCTCCCAGTAGACCGCCGTTCATAATCATGTTGGGATTATTTCCTGGTAAGAATAGCATTGTACGTCTCATATAGCTTCCTCCTTTGACGCCCTGCGCAGTGCCGTCTCAACCCTGGCCCGGATCGTACAGTCCAGAGCGCCATGGTCGTTGGCCTGAATGGATGCCGCCTCCACTCCCAGCGATTCGGTTACCTCACAGATTGTCTTTATGATATCATCTCCAAACTGCTGGTATACCGTAGATTGAAGTTCTATGTGTATGCCATGCTCTGCCGGTTGAACAACAACCAGAATATCACTGGATTCCAGGGTACCAGCCACAGCATTTTTATGAATTATCATATCTCTCCCCCTTTTTATTGTTTTATCTTATATTGGATACAAAATAATATTCAAAATATAGTTCCATACATCAAGACGTATGGAACTCTTTCTGAATCATCCCGATGACCTGGGCAACTTCTTTTTGTGCATCTGTTGCCAACGGCTGGTTCGGCGGAATCGGATTTCCCACTGAAAATCCCTGAAACTGAAGGCCTGCTTTTACACATGCTGCCAGATTATATTTCTGAAAAACACGGTTCACTTCCCACATGATTTTCTGCAGTCTGAATGCCTCGTCCCAGTGTTTTTTTTCACATAGTTCATACAGCATAACACTCTCTCTTGGAAGCAGGCAGGCAGGGCCCGCCATCCAACCGGCCCCTCCAAGCATCATGACAAATACAGGTACATGGGCAGATGCGCTGAATATCTTCAAATCGTTTCCAACCACGTTGCTCAGTTGAAGAAGTCTCCCGATATTGCCGGACGCATCTTTATAATAATTTATGTTTGATATTTGGGACAGTCTTTTCAAGGTTGGGATCTCAATCTCAAAACCTGTAAACTTAGGATTATTATATACCACCACCTGACAGGACACTGCATCTGCAATGCTTGCGAAATAGTCATAAATCCCGTTCTGGTTTAAAGGGAAGTATACGTTCAGGATTCCCAGGATTCCATCCACCCCCAGCCGTTCAAATTCAGCTGCCTGAAATACCGCATCTCTGTTTGTGGATGCGGCAACTCCGGCAACCACAGGCACTCTCCCGGCAGCGGCTTCTACCACAATTCTGACGATTTCCCTTCTCTGTTCCCAGTCAAGATAAAAGAATTCCCCGGTACTGCCCAAGGGGGTAAGTCCATGGACACCACACCCAACGAGATGCTCCACCAGATTGCGCAGCACCTGTTCCTTTACTTTCCCATATTCATCTACGGGCGATACAAGATATGGGAATATTCCTTTCCACTGTGTAAATACCATGATTCTCCCTGCTCTCCCGCTATTTTATAAAATGTACTTCCCTGCATATTCTCTCGTAAACCTTATCCTTTTTCTCATTGAATTTCACCTTGTTTTGCTCAAAAAGATTCCGTCCATATGTGTCAATGGATACAATGAGAGGGCCGAACTCTTTGACCCGGCATGTCCACAGAGTCTCCGGCATTCCCAAATCCAGCCACTGAGCCTGCTCAATTTCCTCCACGCTGTCAGCTGCCACAACTGCGCAGCCCGCGGGAAATACACAGTGCAGGGCTTTGTATTCCTTACACCCTTCTTCTGTTCCCATGCCCATGCCCCCTTTTCCCACTACCAGGCGCACGCCCGTTTCCCGGATAAATTCCCTCTCAAATTTCTCCATGCGCATGCTGGTGGTTGGCCCAACCGAAACCATCTCATACCGTCCATCCTCCAAAGGACGTATGATTGGACCGGCATGCAGGATGGCCCCGCCTTCCAGGTCCACAGGAAGTTTCCTCCCGCCTTCGATAAGACGTCTGTGGGCAACATCGCGGCAAGTGGTAATATGACCTGAGAGATATATAATATCACCTATATGTATATCTTCCAGATCTTCTGCCTTTATAGGTGTGGTTAATATTTTCTTCGCCATTACAGAGTCACCCCCTTGTGAGATATGATGGTGTATTTCAAATCCTTATCAAATATAATATGTCCCTTCCTGTGGGACCAGCACCCCACATTTACTGCCACGCCTATAGTAGACGGATGTCTGGCCGTATTTTCGATATGTACGCCCATGACAGACATTTTGCCTGATACGCCCTGAGGCCCCAGCCCGATTTCATTGATGCCGTCCTCCAGAAGCTTCTCCAACTTGGCTGCCCTTTCATTTGAATTTTTAGACCCCAGCGTTCTGAACAATGCCTTTTTTGACAGTAACGCAGCCGTTTCCACGGAAGTGGCCACCCCAACGCCCACCAACAGGGGAGGACAGGCATTTAATCCATAGCTTGTCATTACATCCAGCACGAACTTTGTGACTCCTTCGTATCCCTGACCTGGCATCAGTACCATGGCCTTTCCCGGCAGTGAACATCCTCCTCCAGCCATATAAGAATAAATCTCACAGGTATCACACTCCGGAACAATCTCCCAAAATACGGTAGGAGTCCCCTTTCCCACATTCTTACCTGTGTTGTATTCGTCAAACGTCTCCACGCTGTTGTGGCGGAGGGGCGCATCAAAGGTCGCCCTAACAGTTGCTTCCTTAAGTAGTGATTCCACAAAATCAATAAGCGGGAACCTGGTACCACATTTCACCAGATACTGCAGAACTCCTGTATCCTGACAGCAGGGACGGTCCAACTGTGCCGCCAGTTCCTGATTTCTGAACATGGTGTCATATATGGTCTTGGGAAGCTCATCTGTCTCCAGTACCCTGAGTTCCTTCAGCTTTTCCGTCACATCATCGGGCAGTACTTTCCCGCTGTATCCCACGAATTTCGCCATAATATCCGTCATATATTCCACGGCCTCTGTCTTTGTCATCATTTCCATCCCTCCTTTCATGCCTGTTCTACCTTCATATAATCTTTGACACTGTCAATAATCGGAGCCATGCACTCCTCTTTGCGGGAAGCGTAATATTTCTTGTTGTCCACGAACATGTTATTTCCCTCTGTGTCAATGGATACGATGAGAGGACCAAATTCCTTGATTTTCATTACCCACAGACATTCAGGCATCCCCAGTTCCCGCCAGTACACATTTTTTATTTCTTCCACATGGGCTGCCGCCGATACGGCGCAGCCCCCCGGATATACACAGTGAATTGCTCCATACTCTTTACATGCCGCAGAGGTCTTTTCACCCATTCCGCCCTTTCCCACCTGGATTTTCACTCCTGTAAGGCGGATAAAATCCGCCGCGTCCGCCTCCATTCGGATGGAAGAGGTAGGGCCAATGGAAATCATGGTATTCTTCCCCGGTTCTTCCCTTATAATAGGTCCTGCATGCATGACGGCGCCGCCGGCAAAATCATAGGGACAGGTAAGTCCCTCATGAACCACTCGGTGATGTACATCGTCACGCCCTGTGACCAGTTCCCCCGACAGATAGATAATATCCCCAACTCTCAAATCTTTAATATCCTCGGTTGTAACCGGTGTCGTTAAAATCTTTTTCATAGCGTTACCCCCTTATATGTCGGCATCTCATAAGACAAGTCATTGTGGAACCGGATCACGCCCCGACGGTGGGCATAACATGCCACATTCACACCAATGGCAATGGTAGCCGTATGGCGGGCGGATGATTCTATATGCACCTCCATGGCAGCACAATTTCCCCTCAGGCCCTGGGCTCCTATTCCCAGCTTGTTAAGTCCTTCCAGCAAATCCTGCTCCAGCTGTGCTCCCTTTGGATGAGGATGGCTTGTACCAAGAGGCCTCAGATATGCTTTTTTAGACAGGAGGGCTGCATTCTCGGCATTATGTCCCAATCCCACGCCCACAATCAGAGGCGGACATGCATTGATTCCCAAATCAGACACCGCGTCAAATACATACCGGATGATTGCCGCATATCCGTCAGAAGGCTTAAACACCTGCGAACGTCCCGGCAGGCAGCAGCCGCCGCCTGCGAAATACGTTATGATTTCCAGGTCATCATTATCCGGCACAATATCCCAGTTAATCCATGGCATTCTCTCGCCGGTATTGTCGTTGGTATTCCTCTCTTCAAAATAATTCACCGTGTTTTGCCGCAGAGGTGCGCTGTAGGTAGCATTGTGGGTGGCCTCTCTCAGACAGTCCGCTACCATGCCCTGATAGGCGAATCCCGTTCCCATCTTAATATAAAAGTGAAGGAGTCCCGTATCCTGACAGCAGGGCCGGCTAAGCTTACCTGCCATATCCAGGTTTTCAAAATACGCGTTGTAGATAACCTTCTGGATATCGCTGTCTTCTTTCTCTCCGCACTCCTTTAATTTTGCGTACACATCATCAGGAAGCCGCTTGCTGCTCATTCCAATGAATTTCTCCATGATGTCCGTGAACCTTTGTTTTGCATCTTCGTGTGTCATAATTCTATACCTCGCTCTGTTTTATCCTAATAAGTTAACCAGGGTCATACTGATTGGCTCTATATATGTGATTGCCAGCAGAGATATAATCAGTGCAATCAGATAGGGCATAATAGCCTTTACCAACGCTTCAAATTTAATGTCCGCGATATTACATGCCACGTACAGACAGTTGCCTACCGGAGGTGTAATCATGCCGATTGCCATATTCACTATGAATACGATTCCCACCATATACGGACTCACCCCCACGCTGGTCAGAACCGGAAGGAGAATCGGTGTCAAAAGGGCGATTGCTGCTGATGAATTGAGGAAACACCCGGCAATCAGGACCACGATATTAAACAGGAACAGCAGAACGTATTTATTTGTAGTAAAGGACAGGAGGGATGACGCTATGACCTGGGGTATCCTTGCCATAGTTAGTACATACCCAAAAGTGGATACCGTGGCCATAATCAGCATGATAACCGAGGCCGCCACGGCTGAATTACACACCACTTTTGGTATATCCCGCCACTTAAGTTCCTTATATACAAATAATCCTACCACCATCCCATATACGGCTGCCACGGCTCCTGCCTCTGTGGGAGTAAATATGCCGCTGTATATTCCTCCCAGAATAATGACAGGCATGATAAGGGCCCACATGCTGTCCAGGCATATATGCAGAACCTCTTTAGGGCTTTTCTTTTCCTTTATTACAGGAACATTATGCTTCTTCGCATACAGGTAAGCTACCACCATCATTGTCAGTCCCATCAGAAGGCCCGGTCCCACGCCGGCCAGAAACAGTGTGCTCACTGATGTGTTGGCCAGAACACAGTATGTAACCATGGGAATGCTGGGTGGAATTACCTGCCCCACTGTTCCCGCTGCCGCCACAGTAGCCGCTGCAAAGGTCTTTTCATAGCCGCTGTCCTTCATTTCGGGAACCATGATTCCTCCTATGGCAGCTGTGGTAGCCGGACATGAGCCGGATATGGCTGCAAAGAACATAGATGCCCCTATGGCCACCATGGCCAGGCCGCCTGTAATACGGCTGAATAGTAAATTAACAAATGTAACCAGTTTCTTGGATATCCCGCCTTCTCCCATCATGTTTCCTGCCAGGATAAAAAAAGGGATTGCCATAAGCGGAAAGGAGTTGATTCCATTAAACATGGACTGGGCCGTCACGATCAAAGACGAGTTCAGACCTGCCACAATCGCAATCACCGCCGCAAGTCCAAGAGCCACAGCGATGGGAACCCCCAGAAACATAAGTACAAAAAAACTTCCAAACAATAATCCTGTCATGAGGCCTCCTCCCCCCTTTTTTTCTTCAGCACTTCAAAGATATGCAAAAAATAGCTTGCTGCCATTCCAAAACATCCCAGCATCATTCCCAGATAGACAAAAGCCATTGGAATCTTGAGCGCGGGCGATGTCTGGGCACTAAGTTTATCCCATTGGGCACAGCAGTAAAACAGTACCAAGATAAAAAATCCAATGGATATCAGATCACAGAGCACTTTCATACCCGCCTTGATGGATTCCGGAAACAGGTTTTGAATCAGTTCTACCCCTATATGCTGTCCCTTTCTTGCCCCCACATACCCCGCAATGAAGGTCATCCAGATGAACATAAACCTGGCGCCTTCCTCAGACCAGGCAAGGGGGGATTTAAATACATACCTGGCCAGTACCTGAGCAAATATGAAAAGTGTCATTCCTCCCAGTATCAATGCAGAGAACACCTCCATGAACTTATCCACTATATGGATCACTCTGAGCACACAATTGCCCATGAAATCACACTCCTCCTATTTTGTTGCTTCCTGGATTTTCTCTATCAGAGCACCATACTGGTCTTTGAATGTCTCATATACCGGCTGGACAGCTGCCTTGAAATCACTCATATCCTCCACTACGTTCACGTTGACACCTGCATCCTTAATCTGCTGAAGTTCCTGGTCCGCACTGTCTATGGCCAGCTGTCTCTGGTATTCTGCTGCCTCCTGGGCTGCTTCCAATAATGTGGTCTGGTCTTCCTCACTGAAGGAATTAAACTTATCCAGGCTCATGATTAACGGCTCTGCCGTGAAGATATGATGGGTCACAGAATAGTAGTCATTTACCTCGTTATATTTGTTATTAACAAAAATGGCGGACGGATTCTCCTGTCCGTCAACTGTCTTCAGCTGCATGGCTGTAAAAACCTCAGATATGGCCATGGGTGTGGGCACTCCTCCCAGCGTCTCAAATGTCTTTAAGAATACCTGGCTCTCCGGGACACGTATTTTCAGTCCCTTTAAATCCTCAGGTGCGGTTATAGGTTTAACCGAATTGCTGATATCCCTAAAACCGTTGTACATCCAGCACAAAATCTTAAAACCCTTGGCCTCGGCCGCTGCTCTCAGTTCATTACCCACATCTCCGTCCAATACCGAAAATGCCTGGTCCGCATTCTCAAACAGGAAAGGAAGATTCAGAACTCCTATCTCAGGTATAAAGTTCTCAGCAGCCATGGTGGACTCCAGAGCTATATCCAGGGTACCCATCTGCACAAATTCTATTGCCTTTGCACCAGATGCAATCTGGGAAGCAGGGTATACCTCCACTGCAATCCGGCCGCCTGTTTTCTCTGAAACCAGCTCTGCAAACCGTTCGGAACCATATTGGTAGGGATGGGTGGTAGCACCCACATGGTTCAGTGATAATGTAACCTCTGCCTTACCTGCCGACGCTTCTTCCTTCTCCTGTGATTCAGCCGGCGCTGCTGCTTCTGCCTGTTTCGTCCCCTCTGAAGCTGCTGCTGTTGTCTGCGGTGCCGTCTGTCCCCCACATGCTGTCAGACCTGCTGCCATGGCTGCTGCTAAAATCAGACTTACTAAGTGCTTTCCCTTCTTCATTGTTTTTCCTCCTTAGTTATACATTAATAGCCCCATAAACTGGATACACTTTGTAAATATATGTTATATGATATAATGTATCCAATATTTATGTATAAATTATATTAGTATTATGCACAAATGTCAATACCATTTATCGCTTTTATGCAGCAAACCTCACAATTTCCTGTTATTCTTCATACTTAGACAATGTGTCTCTGAGGCTTCGCATCATATGAGCATGCATCTTCTTCCTTGCATCCTGCTTATTTCTCATCTGTATCGCCTTCACAATCTCCTTGTGCTCCCCAAATGATACGAGGGCATTATCCTTAAGGCTGGTATTTCTGGCCAGGGAATTGGATATAAAAAGTGTCTTTAGGATTCCTTCCATCCTTTCATTATCAGCCAGAATCCAGATTGCTTCATGTAAATCATAATTTGCATCAGCGTAATCCTGATAACGCTCCTCCTCTATGACCTGTTCCATCCTTTTTAAATGGCCGAGCAAAACAGTCATGTCCTTTGCATCACAGGCCATGGCAGCTGCCTCGCTTTCCAGTATCGCTCTGGTCACATAGTAATCAGTGACATATTTGCGGTCGATTCCCACCACAACAGCCTCCTTATGAGGCATCAATTGGACCAAACCTTCCCTTTCCAAACTCTGCAGAGCCTCTCTGATTGGAGTGACGGAGACTCCAAGGCGGGCTGACAAATCGCTTAAAACCAGCCTCTCTCCTGCCTTTAGCTCACTTGTAAGTATTGCCTCCCTGAGGGAATTGACCACCTGCTCCCTGGCAGACCACATTTTAATTGGACTAATATTTTTCATATATAATGTATGCAGGTTTCCCTGCATACCTCCTTTCAGCTTCTTTTACGACTCTTTTTATTTTGTATCCATTATCACATGATTATATCAGTTATACGCGGATAACGCAATGCCTTTACTCCCCTCCCCCAGCGGAACCGTATCTGTTTATTTTAAGAAACTCCTCCATCTCCTCCATGGACAAGGGCTTGGAATAATAGTATCCCTGTATCTGTTCCACTCCTATATCCTCAACCAGCTGTCTCTGGCTTTCCGTTTCCACACCCTCGGCAATCACGGTCATTCCCAGGTCCTTGAAGGCATGCACCAGATGCCTTATGGTCAGGGCCGAGGTGGGATTATCTATGGACGCCCATATCAGGCTTTTATCCAGTTTAATGGTTCCAAACGGGATGCGGATCACCGTGGCAATATTGGAGTAGCCTGTCCCAAAATCATCCAGTCCCATTTCAATCCCATGTTTTCTCATCTCCAAGGCAAAATCCGTTACCACCTGCGGGTTCTCTGCCAGCGTACTCTCTGTAAACTCGATTTTAACGGCGGACATAGGCGTACCGTTTCGCTGTATAATCTCCAGCACTTTCCGGGACAAATCCGGCTGGGAAAACTGGATGGCGGAAAAGTTCACATGGATGGCCTCCATGGGCAGTCCTTTTTCAATCAGCTGGTTAATATATTTACAGACTTCATCCAGTATTACATACGTGAGTTCAATAATAAGACCTGTCTCCTCCGCAATGGGTATGAATTCATTTGGATAGACCGGACCTATGGTGGTATGATTCATGCGCATCAGGGACTCCGCATACAGGAACTGCCCTGTTTCCACGGAGTAAATGGGCTGGTAATACATCTCCACGCTGTGATTGGAAAGCTGTGCTTTCAAAATCCTGATGATTTTCTTCCTCCGCTCCAGCTTTTCCAGCATCTCCTGGTCACAATAACAAACCTGTCCATATCTGCCAGTCTTGGCCTGTGATACCGCGTATTCAATATAACTGACCGCTTCCTCCAAAGTCTTCACATACTCCGAGCGCCGTATAATTCCCATCACTACCGGAAGCTTGAACTGGTAATCCTGGTTCTGCCACGGCTGTCTCATCCGGGCCTCTATGTCAAGGACGCACTGCCGGACGCGTTCCCCCCTGTCATTGATAAACAAAAGCGCAAACTCGTCCCCGCTGTACCGGTAGACATTTTCCTTGGGACCCACACTACACAAAAAGGCGCATACCAGCTTTAAAAAAGCATCTCCTCTGTGCTGTCCGCAGATATTATTAATCTGTCTGAAATCACGTATGGAAACCACTAACAGCGTGAAATCCTTATCCGGATACCTTCTCAGAAGAAGGTCCAGCATGTTAAGGAGTTCCTGACGGTTGGGTACATTGGTGAGATAGTCCAGGGATATCTGACGGTTCTGGAGATGCAGGTAAATAATCAGCAATGCACAGGTGGCAGCGGAACCGGACAATATAATATTGGGGTACATCTGCTGGAAAAATATTACAAGAACAGCCAAAACAGGAAATGTGGCCAATATGTGATAAATGTGGCGGTCTATGGAGCGTCTGTTCCTGACCGCAATGACAATGCAACACGCGCAGTACGCATAAAAAATAAGATAGGTTATAAAAATCAGGCTGCCCTGCTCATAGCCCTGATTTGCAGTGATATCAAACAGACATTTTGTGAAAAAATTGGACAGTACCAGCAATGTATAGACAGCCCCCGGAATTCCGCCTAACAGAATCATGCGGTTAAGCTGGGGCCTTTCTTCATATATAACGGAAACCGCATAAAGATAATACACCATCCCCATAAGAGGTGTCAGTATAAAGTATATGGTGGTGATTGCCCATGTGACCCAGACAGGCACAAGGATATAGCCGCTCAGCATAAAGGTGGACAGTATATTGCTCAGCATGGCCGCAAAGGTAACAGTCAGACACTCCTGGAACATCCTGTTTTTCAGACTTGGCAGATGGCTGCCTTTCCTGGCATACACCCATATAATTCCCAGGATAACCAATGATATTGTTTCCGGAGCTATGTTCCATCTCACCCTTATATACCTGCCATTTCCCACCCCTGCCCGCTGTACTAAAACCCCTTTTCAATCTTTTTTCTCAACGTGTACAAGGTGTCATCATTTCTTAATCATATACCAAATTTCTGTTTACATCAATAACCAATATGGGAAATATTTCACCGCAATATTTCACCTCCGCAATTCTTATTCCGCTCCCGCGAAAAGGCGCAAAAAAATTCCCGGCCCACATTGGCGCCGGGAATTTTTAGTCAATACAATTTCAAATATTTCTGCTCTGTATCCTTCCTTCATTGTGCCCTTAAAATTCATAAGGCGGGTTGCCGGAAAAATCAGCAATCACACCGTGGGGATTCTCCAGGTAAAAAACAACAAAAATGGGATTGTCGGCTGTATTATACTGACCTTTCACAATCGGATTAGCCATGCAGGCTTCCTTTACCTCCATATTATCTTCAAAAACCGCCCTGCCGTGGAGACGAAGCCACGCATAAGCGGGATCAGAAACAGATACTTCCACCTCCGGATTAGCCTGCATGTCCTTGTACACATCCTTCTGGTTGTTGGTGCAGAACCACAGCTTTCCATCTTTCTCAAAACAGAACATGAAGGGACGGCACTTTGCTTTCCCATCCCTGCCAACGGTCCCCAGATACTGTACAGGATTTGCCTGTAAAAAATCCACAACTTTATTCATCATAATTCTCATCCTTCCTTTAACTTATTTTTTATACCAGTATTATAAAATGCGTACCGTGCGCCTGCAAGAACGCACTTTTAAGTGGGATAGGCACCTGACAGTGCTATGGTATCTTAAAGATACCATTTGTTTTACAATTATTTTAAGGTATTCTAACATTTTTTGTTGAAAAATCCCAGTAACTCTGTTACAATCCCATTAAGAAGATCTTATCTTAACCAATCATTTAGGAGGGTATTATGGAACAAATGTTATTCTTAGTCCCAGTAGTGGGGCTGCTTGGACTCCTGTTTGCTGTCATTTTAAGACAGCAGGTCGTCAAGGAGGATCCAGGCACTGACAAGATGCGTGAGATTGCTGACGCAATCGCAGAGGGCGCCAATGCATTTCTGGCTTCTGAGTACCGCATACTGGTCGTTTTTGTAGCTGTGTTATTCTTTGTCATCGGTTTCGGAACACGGAACTGGATTACAGCCGGATGTTTCCTTGTGGGAAGCGGATTTTCCACCATGGCCGGTTATCTGGGCATGAACGCCGCCATCCGCGCCAACAGCCGTACCGCTAATGCTGCCCGTACATCCGGCATGCACCGCGCACTGGCCCTTGCATTCTCCGGCGGAAGCGTTATGGGAATGGCCGTGGTAGGCTTAGGCCTGCTGGGCGTAGGCGTTCTCTACATAATTACAAGAGACGTATCCGTTTTATCAGGCTTCAGCCTGGGCGCTTCTTCCATCGCACTTTTTGCCCGTGTGGGCGGAGGCATTTACACCAAGGCAGCTGACGTTGGCGCTGACCTGGTAGGCAAGGTAGAGGCCGGCATCCCAGAGGACGATCCCCGTAACCCAGCTGTTATCGCAGACAACGTAGGCGACAATGTAGGCGATGTGGCCGGTATGGGTGCCGACCTGTTTGAATCCTATGTGGGTTCCCTGATTTCAGCTCTGACACTGGGACTGGTTTTCTATCAGGAAGCAGGCATTGTTTTTCCGCTGGTGCTGTCAGCATGCGGTATCATTGCCGCAATCATAGGCTCCCTGTTAGTCAAGAGCATCGGCAATTCCGATCCGCACAAGGCATTAAAAACAGGCGAGTACAGCGCAACCGCTTTGGTAGTGGTCTGCTCCCTTATCCTCAGCCGCATATTCTTCGGCAATTTCATGGCTGCCTTTACCATCATTACAGGTTTATTGGTAGGCGTGCTGATTGGAGCTGTCACTGAAATATATACATCCGGCGATTACCGTTTTGTCAAAAAAATTGCCAAGCAGTCTGAAACCGGCTCCGCCACCACCATTATCAGCGGCCTTGCAGTGGGAATGCAGTCAACCGCAGTTCCTATCCTGCTGGTGTGTGTGGGTGTTCTGATTTCCAACAAACTTATGGGCCTTTACGGAATTGCCCTGGCAGCCGTAGGCATGCTGTCCACCACCGGAATCACCGTAGCCATTGACGCTTACGGTCCCATCGCTGACAATGCAGGCGGAATCGCCGAAATGGCCGGTCTGGACAAAAACGTCAGGGATATAACTGACAAGCTGGACTCTGTTGGCAATACAACCGCTGCCATCGGCAAAGGTTTTGCCATCGGTTCTGCTGCCCTTACAGCTCTGGCCCTGTTTGTTTCCTATGCTGAGGCAGTAAAGCTCACCACCATTGACATCCTTAACGCGCATGTTATTGTAGGACTTTTCATCGGCGGAATGCTGACATTCCTCTTCTCTGCCATGACCATGGAATCCGTATCCAAGGCCGCCCATCAGATGATTGAGGAGGTACGCCGCCAGTTCAGGGAAAAACCCGGTATTCTCAAGGGAACTGACCGGCCTGACTACGCTTCCTGCGTATCCATTTCCACCAAAGCCGCCCTTCGCGAGATGTTCCTGCCAGGTCTGATGGCAGTGCTGGCGCCTCTGGCAACCGGTCTCATCCTGGGACCATCTGCCCTTGGCGGACTTCTGACCGGCGCTCTGGTAACCGGTGTGTTAATGGCCATCTTCATGTCCAACTCCGGCGGCGCATGGGATAATGCAAAGAAGTACATCGAGGAAGGAAACCACGGCGGCAAAGGCAGTGATTCTCATAAGGCCGCTGTAGTTGGCGATACAGTTGGCGATCCCTTCAAGGATACCTCAGGTCCTTCCATCAACATTCTTATTAAGCTGATGACGATTGTGTCTCTGGTATTTGCTCCTCTGTTCCTGCAGTTTGGAGGATTAATCTAATAATTAATATCACCCTTACAAAAAGGGCTCCGGATGTTCCGGAGTCCCTTTTTTCACAATTTCACAATTTTCTTACCGCTCCTTATACTCTGACGTACTCTCCCTAACAATCAATCTGGGCTGGAACAAAATGCTCTTCTCGGCGCAATTCCCGCTGTTGATACCATCAATCAGCTGTTTCACTGCCTCAACCCCCATCTCATACACAGGCTGTTCCACTGATGTCAGAGGCACATCCAGTATCTCCGAAAAAAAGATATTATCATACCCCACCAGGGATATATCCTCCGGAACCGACTTGCCCAGGCGTTTCAGACGGTTATATACCCCATAGGCACACATATCGTTGAATGCAAATATAGCTGATACATCTTTATCCACCAGGTAATCCGCTCCGTTTATACCGCTCTCCCTGTCATAATTGCCGTGGTATAAAAGGGAGGGTTCAAAATCAATTTCATATTCCGCCAAAGCCTTCTTATACCCCGTAAGACGTGCCATAGAATCCTCCAACACATCCGGTCCTGTAACGCATCCAATCCGTCTGTGCCCCAGCTTCAAAAGATGTTCCGTGGCCATATATCCGCCCAGTTCATGATTCAGGCTCACGAAACAGCACCTGGCTCCTTCCAGAAAACGGTCAATCATGACAAAAGGAATCTTAAGCTTCTCCATCAGACCAATGCTTTCCATCCCCTTCTTTTTACTGCTGTCAAGAGCCATACAGAAAAGGATACCATCTACGCCCTTATCGGCCAGGACCTGTATGTAGGATATATCCCGCGAATGTTTGTCATTGGTATTGCAGAGAATCAAATTCCAGTCCTGTCTGCGGCATTCATCCTCCACTCCTTTAGCCAGATTGGAAAAAAATACATTGCTCACATCTGATATGATTAGCCCTATTGTATTGGTCCTCTTTTTTACCAAACCCACGGCTACCTGATTTGGATGGTAATTCAGCCTATCCGCTGCTTCCAGAATGACATCCTTTGTCTGTTTTGGAATCTTCTTTGCTTTTCCATTTAAAACCAGGGAAATGGTTGTCACCGAAAAACCCGTATATCTTGCGATGTCTTTTATCGTTGTCCTCAATGTTCCATGCCTCATTAATTCTATATTCTTATCTCTGATTATACGATATTTCAATCATTTTCAAAAGACGTAAAAAAGACTTTTTTCATAATATAAACATATTTTGAATATTTTTCCAGCTCTACATACTCGTTGGGTTTATGGCACAGAGACGGTTCTCCTGGTCCTAATAACAGAACCGGCATACTGTGGTTATATTCCGTCAAAATGGACGCATCAGTAAAATAGTTAATGCCTACCCTCTGTGTACTCAGACCCATCTGTTTTAGTACCTCATCAAATTCCGCCACCCATGGGTGGCTTCCTTCTATCTCAATGGCCCTGCGTTGGTTCACCACATTATAATGATATCCTCCCCTGCCCGGACACCTCTTAAAACGCCGCGAGCATACATCCTCCAGCATCTTCACCACATCCTCTGGCTCCATCCCCGGAACGGTACGCACATCCATAAATATTTCAGCTCTGTCAGGTGTCATATTAGGTGCAATGCCACCCTGTATTTTTGTTACCTGCACTGTGGCTGTTCCCAATATACCATGACTGTGTGAACCTATTATTTCTTTAAACTCCCTTGCAATGTCCATGCCATATTCTACTGCATTGATGCCTTCATCCGGATAGGCCCCATGGCTGGTCACTCCGTCCACCGTCAATTCAATCCACATACAGCCTTTTTGAGCCACGCCCGGTTTCAGTCCTGTTGGTTCGCCTATAAGAAGGAGTGACGGCTGCGGCATCCGGTTTTCCTGCAGGATTTTCCTGGCCCCCAGTCCTCCTTTTTCCTCATCACATGTCCCCATAAAACACAGATTCATTCTGGGACTGCAGCCGGCCTTAACCATGGTTCCCAGTACATAGACCATTGCTGCCAGACCGCTCTTCATATCACTGGCACCTCTTCCATAAAAGCGGTTATTCCTCCTGACACACCGTTCAGGAGGTGTGTCCCACTCCTCACGTTTCCCATAGGGAACTGTGTCGAGATGACCGTTTAACACCACTAAATCCTCTGATTCTCCCTTTATGTTGGCAATCACATCCGCATGGCTGTCGTCAATGGGAATCACCTGGCTGTCCACACCGCAGTCTCTCAGGAAATCACAGAGGAACCTGGCCACTGCCCCCTCGTCATCTGCTCCATTTACACTTGGTATTTCCAAAACTGCCTGTAAAAATCCATATTCATCATATTCCTTCATTTGCAATCACCTTTCTTTTATAGAAACAATGAGGCGCCGCAAATATGCGGTGCCTCACACTACACTACTTCGTTGTCAGCCAGTCAGCAATTCCCTGCCAGATTTTATCATAATATTCCCACTCGCAGAACTCAGGCGGAGCCCAGTGAGGCGCGCAGTCTGTAGTGAATACAGCGCTCCTCCCCTTGCCATAGGAACCAAATGCCACCAGCGGATCTCCTTCCACTTCCACCGCCACTACAGCATCTTCCCTTGGAATGGTTCTGTTATAGCCCAGTACCTCCGGCCAGTCCTCCGGTATGCCTGAAAGCGCTTCATGTTCCCTGACCACCTGGGGCTTTACTCCTTCGCAGTGCTCCATACGGTCATCCACGGTCAGCACCTCTACTGGCAACACCTCCTGAACCGCGGTATCATGCCATTTACCCTTTGCGTCCACACCGGAAAAAGTGAGATAACCGCCTACCATGATAAGGCTTCCCCCTTCCAGTACATAATCCCGGATCAACTTTGCCCGGTTAGGCATCTTTTGGCTCCTGGTAAAAGTGGGGACCGGAAGCAGCAGCGTGTTGGCTCCTATATCTGAGAGAATTACACAGTCATACTTCTTAATTTCTTCCATAGTAAATGGAAATTCTTCCGAAGCCAGATGATTCGGCAGAAAATCCACCTGGTATCCCCCCTTCTCAAGAGCTGCTTTCAGCCATTTTTCTCCTGTCTCATATACGGATGTATAAAAACTGTCAAATCCCTTCACATGGGTGGTATAACTCATCCATGATTCTCCCGCAAGTAATACTCGTTTCATTTTCATCTACCCTTCCTTTTTTATTCTCTATTTTTCTCGACCCGGATAACAAACTTATTCATCATATGGTTTAGTATGATAGCCAGAATCAGAATAAGGCCCAGGACTGCCAGCTGCCATACGGAATTAATATTAGCAATCTGTAATCCGGAATTCATCATGGTGATGATGATGACACCAATCAGAACACCGCCCAGATGTCCGCTGCCGCCGGCCACGCTGATACCGCCTAATACAGCCACAGTTATGGCCTGCATCTCCATTCCCGTACCAGCATCCGCCCTGGCCGTCATAAGCCATGAATTATTGATGACAGCACTGATGGCAGCCAGAACGCCGGCCAGTATATATATTCCCATACGAATCCTTACTTCACGGATTCCTGTGAACTTGGCTGCCTCAGGATTTGTCCCCATAAGATAAGCACGCCGTCCAAACTTCATCTTGTAAATCAATATGAATACCAATATGGTGACCGGAATCACCACAAACAGTATCTGATTAGGTATTCCAAATGTACTTTTAAGTGAGAGCCACTCAAAGGATTCCGGAAATCCGCTGATGGGTATTCCGCCGGTCAGATATAATGCCAGCGAGCTGTACACATACTGGGTACCCAGGGTGGCAATCAGCGCCGGCACACCCGCCATGGCTATAAGCACACCGTTGACAGCGCCCAGGGCAGCGCCTGCTGCCAATGAAATCACAATAGCCACCGGTATACTTGCCCCACCCATAACTGCCAGGCCAAATATAACACCTGAAAGGCTCATGGTGGAACCGATGGAGATATCAATACCGTCCTTTCCTCCAACCATTACCAGAGCTTCTCCCAGTGACAGCAGGGTCAGACCTGCTCCGAACTGGGTAATCTGTAATAGATTGCCCAGACTAAGAAAATATGGGCTGATACAGGAGAGGACCACAATCTCCAGTGCCAGAAGCAGAAGAAGGAATTTCGTTCTGCTCTTTGCGATTGAAAATGCTAATTTACTCATGCAGCTTCCCCCTTCCCCTTTAAAAGCCCGTATCTGGATGTCAATGCATCAAACAGTACGGAGATGATGATTAGAAGTCCTATAAAGCAGTTCTCCAGCAGTGAAGGAATTCCAAGAATTACAATACCGTTTTTGAGGAATGCGATGAATAGTACCCCTGCAAGCGTCCCTATGACACTGCCTCTTTTTCCGCCTCCCTTGGAGCCGGTACCGCCGATGGTCACTGCGGCAATACATGCAATGGGAAGATCTGAACCAATAGTCATCTCCACACTCCCCATTCTGGCTATGTAAAGCATAGCTGCTATCGCAACAATGCCACCGGATATACAGTAAGATACCATCTTGACACCTGCGATATTAATGCCGCTCAAATTGGCAGACTGAGGATTGCACCCAGTCGCATAAATATGCCGGCCAAATCTGCGATACATAAGGAAATAATAAAAAACAGCATAGACACCGATGATGAAAAGCAGGAGCACCGGAATTCCCAGTACTCTGGCACGGGTGATAACTCCATAACTGGGATTCAGACCCGTAAGCCATTTGCCTCCCAGCAGTGCAAATATAGCTGCTTTCCAGATATTCATGGTTGCCAGTGTGACAATCATATCCGGTATATTAAACTTTGCCACCAAAAAACCGTTGACCAGGCCCAGTCCAATGCCGATACAGATAGCCACAACCGCAATCAAAAGAATGTTTATATCTGCCTGAAGCATGTATCCTATGACAATGGCGATGACTCCCATGACAGAACCCACCGACAGGTCGATTCCGCCCAACAGCATGACAATGGTCATGCCGATACTGACAATGGCAATCTCTGCATTATTCTGTACCACACGGACCAGATTGGATACAGTCAGAAAATTAGGAGCAAAGATGCCGAACAGAACGATTTCCAGAAACAGGATCAAAAATGTTATATATTCCCTGCGCCCCGGCTTTGGAACGTATTTTTTAAACATATGTTTACCTCCATCCACATAATCTGCGAAGACGATAGCGTGGCCCTTCTGACCTCATCACGCCACACCGCACCAGTCCATTAAAATAGAGGCAATCATCTTGGTGCAGGTTACGAGTTCATCAACTTCCACATACTCGTCCGCCTGATGGGCAAGTCTGGAATCTCCGGGCCCAATATTCATGGTAGGAATACCCACATTGCAGAACCATCCCATATCAGTATGGCAGCAGATGCCTTCTACCTCTGAACCTGGATTTATCTCTCTGGCGCTGTCCCTTACGGTCTGGAAGAATGGCTGGTCATCCAGCGTTTCCCCACAGTCAGCATCTATGAGCCACTCTATTCTGGGAGGATTTTCTCTTAACCACGGATCTGTCATGGCAACTGCCTGGACAAAATCCTCCAGCTCCTTCTTTACCCTGGAGCCCAGTCCGTTCTCATCCTTCTCTGCCGGCAGATACTGAGCGTCAAATACCAATTCCGCATGATTAGCAAATGTAGTGGGGTACTCCCCTGCATTAAACTGGGCAACATGAAGCTGGCATGGAATAGGCAGGTACTTATGTTCCTTGGTCACGGACCACTCCTTGTTGAGCCTCCTGAAATGTTCCAGGTAAAGGGATGCCTTATCAATGGCGTCCACTGCCCCTCCGGTTCTGTAATCTCCCTGTTTCAGTTCAATGTGTCCTGACCTTCCCTCAATGATTAATTTTCCCCAAAGGATTCCTCTGCAAAGAGGCGCAATCTTCAGGTGGGTGGGTTCCGTAATCAGACAGCCGTCTGCCCTGTATCCTTCAGCCACCAGTGCCAGGGTACCCATTCCTCCGGCCTCCTCGTCCACCACGGTTCCTATCATTGCATCGCCCTTCAGCTTTATCCCGCTTCGGCTAATAGCTTTTAGGGCTACCGTCATGGCCGCAATACCACCCTTCATGTCAAGAGCTCCCCTGCCATATATTTTTCCATCCACTATCTCCGCCCCAAAGGAATCATGTACCCATTTATTTCCTCTCTGTACCACATCCATGTGGCCTGAGAGCAGAATGGATCTTCCTCCGCCTTCCCCTTTCAATGTCCCCAGCAGATTTGGCCTGTCTTCAAAGGTATGGTCCGCATAATAACCTGCCTTATCCTTATACGCCACCAGTTTCCCGGCATCCGGGTAGGTAAGCTCCGTGTCCATCCCCATATCTTCCAAATATTCTTTCAGATATGCCTGGGCCTTCCCCTCCTGCATGTACTGCTTATCCTCATCGAAATACGGATTGACGCTTGGTATCCGTATCAGTTCCTGCAGCAGCTTTACAACCTCCCCCTCATTTTCATCTATCCACCGATATACTTTCTCTTTCATTTATTAAACCTCCTCGCTATGAACACTTAAAGACTGGTCTGACAGATTCAGCGCATTTTTCAGAATCTTCTCTTCCGTTACTGTTTCCCTGTCAAACTCGGCCGTGATGGTTCCTTTGTGCAGGGTCAGGATACGGTCGCTTACCCCCATTATTTCAGGCAGGTCTGATGATATTACCAGTATGGCCACACCTTCCGCCGCCAGTTCCATGATATATTTATGTATCTCCGCCTTAGTGGCCACATCAATTCCTCTAGTCGGTTCATCCAATATGAGGACTTTTGGTTTTCTCATAAGCCACCGGCACAGCAGCACCTTCTGCTGGCCTCCTCCGCTCAGGCTGTTGACACTCAGGTCCTGGGAGGGTGTCTTGATGCTGTATTTTTCTATATTATCCTGTACTGCTTTTCTCTCTTCCTTCTTACGGATAAAGCTGAATTTATTAGAGAAGCCGTCCAAAAAAGATACGCTCATATTGTCCCTGATAGGGTGAATATCAAAGAGCCCCTGGGCTCCTCTGTCCTCCGGCACATAAAATATATTCTTTTCTATGGCACCATTAATATCCGTTCCTGTAATATCCTTCCCCTCAAAAATGATGTTTCCTGTTTCGGCCTTTGTCTCCCCGAATATGGCCCTGGCTATCTCAGAGCGGCCCGATCCAACCAAGCCGTACATCCCCAGGATTTCACCGGGTTTCAATGAAAATGTAATATTCTGGTATTGATTCTTATACCCCAGATTTCTGACTTCCAGTATTGTATCGTCTTTAATCTCTCGGGTCTGGTATACGCTCATATTGATTTTACGGCCCGACATGGCCGTGATGATAGATTCTTCGTCTGCTTCCCTGGGAGACAGGGTGCCTGTCAGACAGCCATCCCTGAGTACAATAATATTATCTGAAATTCGCAGTATCTCAGGAATCCTGTGACTGATATACATGATGCTGACCCCTTTGGACTTAAGGTCTGCAATGATTTCAAACAGTTTCTCAGACTCTCCATGGCTCAGTATGGAGGTCGGCTCATCCAGTATCAGAATCTTACACTTCTTATAAATTCCTCTGGCTATCAGAACCAGCTGCTGGTTTCCAATAGACAATTCGCTCATTGTCAGATGAAGAATATTGCCGTTAAGACCCACCAATTTAAGGGCTTCCACTGCCTCCTCGTACATTTTTGTCCACTGAATTGTCTTGTTTAAATTTACCACTTCATTACCCATGAAGATGTTCTCCAAAACAGACATATCCGCAAATATATTGGGTTCCTGATATACAATGGATATTCCCGTCTTGACGGCATCTAATGGAGAATTCAGACTCAGCTTTTTTCCTTCAAAATAAATCTCTCCTTTGTCATTCTTAAGGGCCCCGGCCACAATTTTCATTAAAGTGGATTTACCGGCACCGTTTTCTCCGATTACAGAGAGTATCTCTCCCTTTTTCAATTCAAAGCTAACATTCTGCAGCGCCTTTACACCGCCAAATGACTTGCTGATGGATTCCGCCTTCAGGATGATTTCTTCCGCCAATTATCTCAGCTCCCTTCTAAAAAGCAGGGCACACATCCTCCTTGTGCCGTCTGAATGCGCGCCCTGTCTGATGCCTTACTTAATACGCTCTATATTTTCACTCGCAACGTTAGAAATCAAAGTCATTTACATTATCCTTGTCAATAATAAGAGGCTGGCCTAAAAGAAGAATCTTATTTTCTGCGTCCCATGTAACCGGGTCTGCAATACATTCAATCTGATTAGTCGCCTCAAATTCCTTGCCCTCTGCTGCCATCTTGCCTGCCCATACAGTCAGATATCCTAAATCATATGCATTCCAGAGAACAGACTGCTTCATAACGCCGGATTCGATGAACGGTTTAACTGTAGCTGGTGAACCATAACCAATTACTGCAACCTCTCCTGCCTTGCCTTCCTGTTGTACTGCCTGAGCAACACCTGGTATAGTTGAGGATGCCACTGCAACCAGTCCCTTAAGGTCAGGGTAACGTGTCATCAGCTCCTGGGCCTGCTTTAATGCCTGTTCACTGCTTCCACCCTGTGTATAACGGATGTCCACAATCTCAATGTCAGGATACTTCTCTTCCTGGCGCTGTTTAATATAGTCAATCCAAGTGTTCAGATTAGTTGCCGTGGATTCGCCGGATACAATTCCAACCTTGCCGCTGCCGCCCATCTGCTCTCCAAGACAGTCCATCAAAGTAGTACCCAAGTCCTTATCCAATGCCTGCGCCACATAGAAATCTCTGGTACTGTCAGGAGCATCCGAGTCACTGGTATAAACCTTAATTCCGGCTTCCTGCGCTTTCTTTATGTATGGGTTGGTGGAAGAACTGTCTAACACGGACAATGAAATCGCATTTACCCCCTGCTTAATCAGACTGTCCATAATTTTAACCTGCTCTGCCGCACTTGCCTGAGTTGATCCTGTATACAGGAATTCCACTCCCAGGTCCTCTGCCGCCTTCTTACCGCCGCTCTCCATGGCAGAGAAATAAGGAATACCGATCAACTGGGGAATAAATGCAATCTTCACTTTATCGCCTGTGCCCTCTTCTGTTTTTGCAGCTTCTGTGCTTCCTGCCGGTTCCTCTGCCTTGGTGTCCTCTGCCTTGGCCTCAGCCGCCGTTGTTCCTGTCGGCGCTGACTGCCCTCCGGAGCAGCCGGCCAGGGAACCTGCTGTCATAGCTGCCGCCAATAACAATGCTACATGCTTACTCATTTTTTTCTTCATTTTTCTTCCTCCTTAAAAAAATTGTATTTGGTAAAACGTTTTTCCACGAAAAGTAAAAAAAAATAATATCTCTTATTTTTTCTTTTTGTGTTTAAACTAATAATACTTTATTATGTATATATTGTCAAGTATTGTTTTGGTTTTTTTGTTTTATTTGTGTATTAATTCCATGTTTGCTAATATGTATTTCCTTACCCGTATGCCATATGGCGTAATTCTCTTCAGCAAATAAGAAAAGCGTTTTTCCAAAGATTATTTACTATATATTATTTAATTATCTTTTCATTTTAAAAAATACTCATAAAAGACTGATTATTCCCCCTCCCCATGCACTAACCTGCTGTTTTTATTCAAAAAAGCGAAGGAGGCTTCCGCTCCCGGCGAAAACCTCCCTCAATCTATTACCATCACTCATCAAAAATACTCGCATTTCCCCTGTTCAATATAACCTGAACGCATCCAGGCACATTGTCATCACCTTCTTTTAAAGGGGGCTGTATCCTGCCCCAGCAATCCCTGACACAATCTCATCCGCCAGCCCGTCCAGAGCCTTCACCACCTCGTCTATCTGCTCCGGCTTCATGTTGTCAATATGGAAGCCTCCGGTGCACACCACCACCCGGCCGGTTTCCCTGCACAGTTTCTCCGCCAGCCTCCGGCACAGGGCCTCGTCCTTGTGGCCTGTCAGGTTCAGTATGGAAGATGTAACGCTTATGGTTCCGTTTCCTGTCAGGGACGGCCTTGGCACTGACTGGACCGTACATCCAATATGCGGCTTGTCTCCTCCTTGTACAAAGGCCAGAATATCCTCCCCTAAAAAAGCAGTGCCTGCCTCCATATAAGAACAGGACAGTTCCTTTCGTCCCCTTATAATCCAGTCCATCTGCGGTACTCCTTTCCCTCGATTCCAAACGGCTCCAGCAGCCTGGAAGCAATATGATATATCATCTCCTCCATATTCTCCGGCCTGTGATAAAAGGTCATCATGGGAGGAATTATTCTCACTCCGGGCATCATGGACAGCTCGTACATATTCCTCAGGTGTATGGGGCTTAAGGGGGTCTCCCTGGCTGCCAGGACCAGCGTCCGCTGCTCCTTGATGGTCACATCCGCTGCCCGCAGAATCAGATTTTCAGCATACCCTCCATGGATTCCGGCAATGGTCTTCATGCTGCAGGGCACAATCAGCATCCCTTCCGCGGCAAAGGATCCGCTGGCAGGCCCGGCTCCAATCTCATCCGGGCCCAGGACATGGTCAGCCAGCCCTTCCACCTGCTCCGCAGACAGGTCCGTCTCCTGGCCTAATGTAAGAACAGCACTGTGGCTCATAATGAGATAGGACTCATATTCCGGCTGTTCCCCTATTAACTCCAGACATTTTATCAGGATGGGCAGCCCGCTGGCGCCTGTAGCCCCTACTATAATCCTCTTACCCCCACGGTTGGCACCCGTGCTTCTCATGAAATCTTCCCCTCATTTTTCTGCTTTACCCATTCGGACGGGTCCAATTCCATGAACCTGGCCCGTACAAAGCGGTCCTTCTGGTCAAATGGGACCGTGCAGTCAAAAATAGTCTTACAAGCAATGCCATGGTCTCTTATGCTCGGTGAAAATGCCGGGTCATTGGACGGGTCCAGAGGATGGCATCTCACCCCCGGAATGGTGATGGTATCCAAATCTCCCTGGAACCTTGTGTTCATGGCCCATAGCACATCGTTCATATCAAAACAGTCCACGTCCTCATCTACCAGGAAAATATGCTTCAATTCACTGAAAGCGGAAAAGGCCAGAAGGGCAGCCTGTCTCTGCCTGCCTTCATCACTGGCAACAGACTTCTTAAACTGAAGCACCGCCATGTATTTTCCGCCTCCGGCAGAACAGCAGTATACATTCTGAAGCCGGCCCGGCATGGCTTTTTCCACCATACCGTATATGCTGGCCTCTGTGGGGATTCCTGCCATGGACACGTGTTCCTCGCTGGGCCCGATGCAGGTCTGCATAATGGGATGCACCCTGTGGGTGACCGCTTTGACCTTGATGAGCCAGCACTGGTCGCTGGCCGGCCCTGTATATCCGGGAAATTCCGGCATGGCAAAGCCTGTATGGGTGTTCTGGTCCTCCTTGACTCTAACGTTGGGAACCACCTCTCCCTCAATGACGTACTCCGCATTGGCTATGGCCAGTTCATCCACGGTCAGGCACCGGCACAGTTTTACCGGCTCTCCCCGAAGCGCACCTGCCACCGACAGCTCGTCATACCCCAATGGCGTGGTGGGCGGTTCAAAGCAGGAACCAATCTCAATGGCCGGATCCACTCCGATGCTGATGGAGATGGGAAGCCTGCGGCCCAGCTGCTCCGCCCTCTCCGCCATGGCTCCGATATGTCTGGCACCTGGCGTAAAGAAAATGGACAGCTCATCCCTGCCCTGGATACAGAGCCTGTGGATAGTCACATCATGGGCCCCTGTATCCGGATGGGCGGCATAGCACATGCCCAGAGTAATATATGGGCCGGCGTCATAAGGCGTGTTAGTTGGCGCAGGAACCAGCTTATACAGGTCAAAATCCGGCTCATCAGCCCTGTGCACCACCTGCTGGCAGACCGGTTCCCCCTGGCACATCACAGGTAAAACCGGCTTCTCCACACTGCGGCAGAGCATCTTTCCCAGCTCCTCCGGCTTACAGTCCAAAAGGGCAGCCACACGCTTCCTGCTGGCCAGCACGCCGATGGCAACACTGGCATCGGGATGTCCCTTCACATTGTGAAAAATCATGGCCGGGCCTTCCTTGGTAGGCCGCTTTACCGTACCTCCCGCTCCCACATACCGGTACACCCCGGATAATTGCGCCATTGGCTCAACCTCCACGTCTGTTTCCAGCAGCTGCCCCGGCAGCTCTGCCAATAATTCCAGCGCACTTCTCAAATCCCTGACCTTCTTTGCCATATCATAATCTCCTGTCCGGCGTTTCTTACCATACGCCTGTTATCATTTCTTTTCTCATTGACGGATGTTTCATGCATCGTGCTTCTGTCACACAGCTTTTATCACACGGCTTATACCTCACATCTTCTATCTCACATCTTAACGGATAAGGACTGGAGAATCAATTCATCTTATGGTATAATTGTTTCCAAATTGGAATGTATTCACAAAGCAAACCGGAACATATAAAGAACAGGCATGAATCTGAATATGCCCTCTCATATGTCCCAGAAAGAAACGGATGACAGATATGACCTTTGAACAACTGGATTATTTTATTGCGGCCGTTCAATGCGACACCTTTTTGGACGCCGCGGAGACACTTCACATCAGCCAGTCCGCCCTGTCCAAACAATTCATGAAGCTGGAAAAGGAACTGGATATCCAGCTGTGGGACAGAAGCCGGCGCTCCGCCGTCCTGACAGAGGCAGGGCACATGTTCTACGAGGAAGCCCTGAACCTGTCCAAAGAATACCGCAGAACCCTCTTTCGAATCAGCGAATTCAAGGAAAAAGCAGGCCAGAGGCTGTCCATCGGCACCCTCCCCATCTTGTCCCAGTACCATCTCACAGCCATGCTGAAGGATTTTGCAGACAGCCATCCCCTCATCCATGTTTTTCTGGAGGAAGTTGAGGAACACGACCTGCTGCAGGGATTTTCCAACAACGCCTATGACCTCATCATCACCCGCAGCAACATGCTGGACAGTAAAACCCATACCTTCCTTCCATTGGCAGAAGACAGGCTGGTTGCAATCCTGCCTGAAAACCACAGACTGGCAGACAGATCCTGCATCTCCCTGAACGACATTGCCGGAGAGGGCTTCATACTGATGCACAGCTATACATCTATCTACCATTTCTGCATGGACCTGTTCCAGAAGGCTGGTATCCGCCTCCATCTGCTGCGCACAGCCCGCATGGAATCCATTATCAGCGCTGTGGCTGTCCATGAAGGCATCAGCCTGCTGCCGGAGGAAAATTTCAGGCTGTTCCAATATAAAGACATTGTCTCTGTTCCCATAGATCCCGCCGGCAAACTGTCCATCGGCATAGCCGGAAAAAAGCAGGGACAGGTTTCATCTGCCATGGCCGAATTTCTCCGCTATGCAAAAGGTTATACGCGCTGAACCTGCTCCGGCACCACGGCCCACATACGGACAGGAAGTCCTGTGGCTCCCTCAATAGGAGGGAACACTGCAAACACAATGGCTCCGGCCGCTGGCACCTGGTCCAGATTGCACATGACTTCCACCTGCAGCTTTCCCTTGTCCAGCAGATAGCGCTCACAGGCCAGGTCTCCTGACCGGGCTGCCAGTACCGATGCATCCGTATCCAGCGTTTCGTGTCCGTTGGCAGCCGCGTTCCGCACCTCGTAGATGTATCTCAGTGCCTCCATGGACCACCCTGGAAAATGCTCCCCGCCCTCCTGGTCAAAATTTGAAATAGCGTCCATATCCGGCCACCGCCTGCTCCAACCGGTATAAAGGGCCACAAAAGCCCCATCCGGAATATCCCCGTACGCGGCCTCAAACTCCCTGATGTCCTCAACGGTCACAGCATATTCCACATCTTCTTTCACCTTTTCAGAGATATCAATGACCACCAGGGGAAAGACCATGTCCTTGACGCCGTACTGCTCCGACAATGCCTCCCCCTTGATAAAATGTCCCGGAAAATCAATATGCGTGCCGAACTGCCCCGGAAATTTGAAGGTCTGAATCAGACATTCCAGTTCATTTCCCCAGTCATATACGGTTTTTGAAAGTTCCACAGCCCCCTCCGGAATTCCTCCCCAGTACGGGCTGTCGTTGTTGAGCGGGTGGGACAGCTCGACCCAGCGGCACCTCTTAAGCCTCTTTAAATCTTCCCATAATTCATACATATTCCGGTTCCTCCTGTCGTATTTTTGCTTCTTTTGTTAAATTCTAATGACTCCATTATAGCGTGTACGCTGGGTCATTACAAGAAAAATACGCCCACCTTTTATATCACCTTTAATATCATCCCGGAAGCACCGCATTCCTGTCCCCGGTTATACCGCAATCCTTCAGAGATATCTTTATATTGGTAAACGGCAGCGGGATACGGTAATGGTCCCACCGCCAGTTCAGGCAAACAGCCCTGGAATACCCGGCCCGGACTTCGATGAAATTCTTCTTTCCCTTTTCAGCCAGGTAAAATCCCAGGGTTTTCGGAACCCTTCTTGGCCCCAGAGGTCCGTCCATAGCCGCTGCCAGAGTCTTTCCGGGACACCCTGCCTCCTCGATCAGATTTCTCAGAAAATCCCGGCTCCTGCAGCCGTCCGGAACCCTTATGGCCTTTCCATTACAGCGTTTGATTATATTTTCAATGTAATCCCCGCGCCCGTCTGAGGTCACTATGACCGCTATGTCACGTCCCTCCGACAGTCTCCTGAGCAGCAGGTTCATCAAGAAGCTGTCCTCATGCCAGAAACCAATGACAGCGCCCCTGTCAGGCATATCTTTGGTCCATATATCGGGCATCTCCACTTCCAGCCGCACCGTCTTCTCAAGCAGCCTTAAATAGCCGTAATATAGACGGCACAAGCATGCCTTTGCCATGTTCTTCATAACCGGCATCCTCCTTCTGTCCTGTCATAAGTCCGTACTGTTCTGCTGCCAGAGCTGCAATCCGTCCGGATTCATACAATTCTGCTGTCTTACGGGCCTCCTCCGACATTCCTGACCAGACCCCCCGTTCCAATACCAGCCGGGCTGCAGCGGCAGCAAAAGCCTCCGGGGCTTCTTCTGTCATATATCCGTTTATTCCCTGTCTGACCACATCCACAACGCCGGAGGCCCTAACGGCTGCTACGGGACAGCCCGCAGCCATGGCTTCCAGCAGCACAATTCCCTGTGTCTCAGACTTGGACGCAAATAGAAAAGCATCTGCCGCATTCAGATAATGCCGCACCCGGGTATTCTCAATCTTCCCCGTAAATACAATCTGGCGGCTGATTCCAAGCATTCGGGCTAACTCCTCCAGATGGCGTCTCTCGGTACCGTCCCCAATTACCATCAGACGGAAGTCCTGCCCCAGTATGTCCCTAAGACGCGCAGTACCCCGAAAAAGAAAATCCAGGTTTTTTTCCTTTTCCAGCCGCGCTGTGGTGGCAAAAAGGTACGGACACCCGTTCCCGTACATATTCCGGATTTCAGAAGAAAGCATCTCATCGTATTGGAACGAAACACGGTCCAGACCTGTGGGCAGTACCGATATTCTGGTTTTTGTACCCTGCTCCAGAAGATGGTCCTTCATCGTGGAGGTTGGGGCAAATACCAGGTCGCACTGATTGGAAAATGCGGTAATTAAGGCCGGAACCAGAATCTCCTTTCCATACCTGGCAATCCGGCTTACCGGATATTCGCCGGAAGCCATAGCCTCATATAACTTAAAATGGTGGAGATATTCCTCATACCGGGTGTGGTAGGTGTAGGCTACCGGTATATTGTATTTCTTTCCCAGATACAGGGCCGTCTGCCCTACCAGCACAGGATGATGGACATGAATCACATCAAAATTTCCCTCCCTGAAAAATGCTTCGATTTTTCTATCAAAACAGTTTCCCAGGACCATCCCTCTGTCCGCCTTTCGGTAAAAAACCTTAAAACGCACCACATCCTTCTCCTGCTCCGCTGACAGCTTCCCTTCCGGTTCAGGAGCAAATACCGTAACCCTATGGCCCAGTGACCTTAATCCTTCCGACAGCCGTTCAATGGAAATCGGCACTCCTCCTATAAATGGTTTGTAATTGTTGGTAAACATTGCAATATTCATGGGGCCTCCTTCTATGATAACAACTGAAACACATGGTCGCCCATCACATATCCGGCTCCAATCAGGAAAAAATTCCAGACAAAAATGCCAAGGGCTGAACTTATGGTATATTTAACAAAATTCATCCGGATGACACCTGCAGGAATAGAGATAATGGTACGAATCATGGGAATCAGCTTGCTGATGAATATTCCGGCTGCTCCCCTGGTCCTGAGCAGTTCGAAGTTCCTTTGGATAACCGGTTCATGTTTGGGAAAACGTTTCAGATAACGGTCCAGAAATAAGTCCCCTCCCATCCGTCCGATTCCATATAAAATCCAGCTTCCCAGAAGTCCGGCCGCCAGGCCAAGGGCCATTACCATGAAAAAACTGATCTGTCCTCTGGCTGCCCATATGCCTGCCAGCGGCATAATGATCCCGGCCGGGAATCCCGGAAGGTTCATATATTCCAGCAGTATGATTACAAATATAAAAACAGCTCCATATCTCAGAAAGTATTGTGTCAGCATCTGAACATCCATATGTGATTCCTCCTAATGGACCATATCATAAATCAGGAATCTAAACTTGCCCTCCAAAAAAAGCAAAAGGATTTCTAAAGAAGTTATAAGTAATTTCCTATACCCCATAAAATTATGGGGATAACTTCTCCATACATTTTCGTGTTAGAATATTTTTAACAAAACACAGCCTGATTTCGCAAAAAAATCATGCACTATATACTCTCTCATGGAACCGAAATGAAAAACCCAGAGAAAACATCACAAAAAAACCAATTGCCAGACACTTTAAAAGGAGGATTTTTATTATGGAAGTGAAGAAACAAAACAAAAGTATGTACCATTGGGTAATCCTGGTCTGCTGTATCCTGACCCTGATGTTTGCCTACTCCACACGGTTTGGATTGGCCCAGCTGTTTACCACGCAAATCATTAAAGAGACCGGCTTTGCCACCAGCGCTTATTTCCTTTCAACCACAATTGCCAGTATCATCTGTGTATTTACCGGACCCATCGCCGGAAAACTGTTAAGAGGCAGATATATGCGTCCCACCTTCGTTGTCTGCGTCATCGGTACCATGGGCTTTTATTCCTGCTACGGTTTCTGCCACGAGCTCTGGCAGTTCTATCTGGTGGGCGCCCTTCAGGGATTCTTTGCAATGGGAGCCTGTACCATACCTGTGACCGTCCTGATCACAAACTGGTTTGAAAAGAACCGCGGACTCATGATCAGCATAGCCATGATGGGAATTAGCCTGGGCGGAACCTTTCTCAGTCCGTTTTTGTCCTGGACCATCGGAATGTTTGGCTGGCGCAGGGCCTATTTCATCCTGGGGGCTGTAAGCCTGTGCGTGCTGATACCCATTTCTGCCTTTATTGTCAGACGTTCCCCTGAAGATGTGGGGCTCTTCCCATATGGACATGGAGAAGAAAGTTCCGGTAAACATGGGAAAAACAAAAGCGTTCCGGCAAACAGCTGGAACGCCACACTGAGTGAAGCCAGGAAAACACCGATTCTGTGGATGTTTGCAGCCGGCGGATTCCTGATTTATTTTACATCCTGTATCATGGGACACATGAGCTACTACCTGCAGACCACTGGTTTTGCCCCTTCTTCCATCGCAGCCTATATCTCTGTCTATTCCATTGTGGCTCTCGCGGGAAAGCTGGTTCTGGGGCATATGTTTGACCGTTTCGGACCCAAGGGAGGCATTCTCTTTGGCTGCGGCACATTTTTTATCTTCCTCATCTGCTTCATTATGGTTCAGGGAGGTCCCCTCATGCTGTATCTGTCAGCTGTTTTCTATGGATTTGGCACCTGCACGGCTACTGTGGCCATTCCCATCATGACCACCAGTATTTTCGGTTCAAAAAACTACAGTGAGATTTATGGTTTTATCTCCGCCTTCACCATGACCGGCGGCGCCATCGGCAGTTCCGGCATCGGCCTGGCATACGATATCACCGGCTCCTATAAACCTGCTCTGACCATCCTTGCCCTGCTCACTGTCCTGACTATTGTAATCATGTTCATATGCATCAATCTCAGTCAGAAACGCGTTGAAAAGCCGGCAGATAAGTGTGTGCAGATGCCGGCATAGAATCTGCCGTTCCGGCACAGAGTTCACCCCGCCTTATTTCTCCAGTCTTTCAATCAGCCATTCCAGCACTGCCCTGACAGCCGCCGGGTCCTTTCGTCCCGGCGGTACCCTGCGCCATCCCTGTTCCAGAGTGGTATAGGCCGCGCCGCAGAGTGTGGGTTCCCGGCACAGTCTAAAACCCTCACAGTCCATCTGCACCATCCAGGACGTTCCCCTGCACCAACAGTTCATGGCAGGAATACGGATGTCGTCAGCATCTGCGGCCAGAAACAGACGGTAGGCCGGAAACGCTTCCAGGCGCAGGGCCAGTTCCCTGAGCCCTCTGGCATAATGGGCCGGTGAAACCACCACCTTTCTTTTCCCCAGAAGGGACAGGCTGGTGCTGATAAAACAGGTGTCTGCCCTGTGTTCCATTTCTCCCAGCTGCAGAATCTGGATAAATTCTCCCTGTCCGCCTGTGAGCTGATTCTCCACCAGGCCCCGCAGCTGTCTGTTGATTTCCCTTAACCGGGAAGCTGCTGCACCTGTTATCTCATTATCCCTGAGAATATCATCAAACAGCTGTTCTCCGGCGCTCATGAAAGCCGGCGCCGGAAGATAGGAAAACAGAGTCTCACCGGCTCGCCCCTGTTCCCGCAGCATCCTGGCCGCCTCTGCACCCAATCCCATGGAAAGGTCTGAAAACATGGGACGGCAGCTGGTGAGAACCATCTCCACCACATTTCTGTGCTGAAGTATGGAATACGCATCCGTGTAGACCGTGGCGGAGGTCTGTTCCGGTGACATGGACATACCTGCAATGCTCATGGCATGCTCCAGAATAAAAAAGGAAAACCAGTAAATGTTCTCATCATAATACTGGTGATAATACCACCGGGCATTGCGGTGGAATATAAGGGGACTGCACAGCTGAAAGAATGCCACAAACTTGTCGACCGAAACAGAAAAATGCAGGGCCGCCTTAAAAACAAATCCCCGGTCCAGCAGCCGGACCATCCGTACCACCCATTCCCTGGCATAAGCAGTATCCTCCAGCAGCCATCCAGTCTGCTCCGAATCCACATAAAACAGCTCTCCCGGCGTCTCCATGGCCTCTGCAATCTCCAAAAGATCGGAAATGGCCTGACGCCTTCCCTCTCCGCTGGTATATATGGCAATCTCCGCTGTACAGAGTGCCTCAGCGCGAATGGTAAATGCCTTTGGCACCGTAAAATGCCGGTCATTCAGCACGCGGTAAAGCAGCTCTTCTGTTCCCGACGATCCGCCAGTTCCTGATATACCCTCTGTCCCCCATATCCCCTCCGCCTCTGACAGGCTGCCGTCCCCCCTCTTTCCCCTCTCTCCTTCTTCCCTCTTTGGTTCCTCCAGAGGAACCAGAGAGCGGAGAGCATCCGTCAGGGCCATGGGGTTCTGCTCCAGCAGCATCCTGCATACCTCATCAAAATATACGGACTTAGCGCTGAGCCGCCTGCTGCCGCTGCGCCATTTGCTCACAAGGCTGGCGTCCACATGAAGCCTTCTGGCCAGGGCTGCTGTGGACAGTCCCAGGCGGTCCATCAGATAACCCAGCGTAGATAATTTTCGTTCTGTCATGGAAATCTCCTCCTCTAAAACATCCCTTTCTTGGAAGCAGTGTGACCCGCGGGACCACCGGCAGTATCACCCACAATTCCGCAGACACTATTACCGGCAGCATCGCTTACAGTATCACCAGAAGCATCGCTTACAGTATCACCAGAAGCATCGCTTACAGTATCACCGGCAGCATCCCTTACAGTATCACCGGCACCTCCTCTGACAGACAGCTGTCATGGTACCGGCGCTGACAAAGAGGCCAAACCCCTTTTCAAACAAAAAATCCCTTGTTATACTATAGACATATCAGCAGCTTGCACAAAAGTCAATAAATATTAAGAAAGTTATTGGCCAAAATAACAATCTTTTTTAATAGGTCTGGTCCGGAACAGACCCGTAATCTGAACAACAAAACTGTATATCAAAGAAAGGGGTACGCAATTCATGGCAGAGAATAAGGACTATAAATATGTAGACCACTATGATTTTAATGAGGAACTTCTTAAACAGGCTTTTGCCGAGGCCCGCAGGATTTACAAGGAGCGGGGCTTCATGCGCAAGATGGGCTTTGGAAAGGCTCCCGCCATTACCACCGTAGATATGGCCAGGGCCTGGATGAGTGAGGGACACCCGTTTACCTGCGACCACTCCGAGGAAGTCTGCGCCAATGCATTAAAGGTATTGGAAGCCGGCCGCAAATCGGGCGTTCCCATCTTCCACACCACCACCGGATACATAGGAAAACAGCAGTGGGATCTTCCCCGCTGGGATGAAAAGATACCTATGAGCGCCCTGGATATCAATTCCGAATGGCTGGAAATCGACCCCAAGCTGAAACCGCGCCCTGAGGAGCCGGTTATCCATAAAAAATATGCTTCCAACTTCTTCGGGACCCATCTGGCCCAGACCCTGAATTTCCTGGGTGTGGATACGGTGATTGTCATGGGCGCCACATCCTGTGCCTGCGTAAGGCATACGGTCATGGATTCCACCGGATACGGCTTTAAGACCATTGTTCCGGAGGGAACTGTGGGCGACCGTGTTCCGGGCGTTATTGAGTGGAACCTGTTTGACATGGAAGCCAAGTTTGCCGACGTGGTGCCGGTGGAGGAGGTCGTCAAATATCTGGAAGGAATTGATTCCAACGTCTATACCAAGCATGAGCGTTCACTGGATTAACCGTTAATCCGCCAGGCCAGGTTTTACTAAATATGATGCGCCGGTCCCCATTGTCAGGAATCGGCGTATCCCAGGTCCATGAAAGGAGCTTATATGAGCCTTCTAATAAAAAATGGAACCATTTTGACCGCCGCCAGTGAATTTACAGGTGATATCTATATCGAGGGTGAGACCATCCGCCAGATTGGAACGAATCTGAGCGTAAACGCCAGCCGGACCATTGACGCTTCCGGGAAATACGTAATGCCGGGAGGAGTGGATGAACATGTCCACTACGGTTCCTTTGGCGGACGCCTCTTCGAGACAGCGGAAGCGGCAGCAGCAGGCGGCACCACCACCATTGTGGACTTTGCCCCCCAGGAAAAGGACGTACCGCTTCTGGACGCCATACGGCGGCAGGCAGCCAAGGCAGAACACACTTCCTCTGTGGACTTTGCATTCCATGCAGTCATCATGGACCCAAAGGAATCTGTATTTGAGGAAGTCAGGCATCTGCCGGAGGTGGGCGTGGCCACACTGAAACTTTTTATGGCATACAAGGGCACTGCATTTTACTGTGATGATGAAGCCATACTTAGCGCCATGATGAATGCAAAGGACGCAGGCGTTACCATGATGGTCCACGCTGAGAACGCGGACATCATAACCATTCTGACCCGTTATTACCTCAGCCAGGGCAAGACTGCCCCGGTTTACCACTACTATGCCCGTCCTCCTATTGCAGAGGAGGAAGCCACAGGCAGGGCCATTGCCCTGGCAAAGGCAGCGGACTGCCCCCTTTTCGTGGTTCATGTCAGCATACGGGAAGCCATGGAGGCCATCAGGAATGCTCACAATGACGGCTGGCCCATTTTCGGGGAAACCTGTACCCATTATCTGACTCTGACCACAGACTGCCTGGATAAACCGGGCTTTGAGGGAGCCAAATACATATGTTCCCCGCCGCTGCGTCCCCAAGAGCATGTGGACGCCCTCTGGCAGGCCGTGCGCGAGGGCTGGCTGACCGCAGTTGGTTCTGACCACTGCGCCCTGGACGGAGGATATGAGGGAGCAAAGAAAAAAGGCACCAACTTTTCCAATATCCCCAACGGCTGTCCCGGAGTACAGGATCGGCTGGCCCTGCTGTGGACCTACGGTGTATGCACCGGAAAAATCACCCGCCGGAAATTCGTGGAGCTTTTTGCCGCCAATCCTGCCAAGGTGGTGGGACTGCCCAACAAGGGAGATCTGCGCATTGGCGCTGACGCTGATGTGGTAATCTTCGACCCTGAATGGAAGGGAATCATCACCAACAAAGACAGCCTTCACGGTATTGACTATGAACCATTTGAAGGATTTGAAATCCAGGGACGGCCCCAACAGGTCTTTCTGCGCGGCCGGCTGGTGGCCGAAAACGGCAGGTTCGTAGGCGAACGCGGCATGGGGCGCTGGCAGAAATGCAAGCCCTATGGTCTGTGTTATGACTATTATCACAAATAAGCGTCCCCGCATATATCCATATGCATAAAAGGTGCGGCAGTGTCACATGAAGTTTCCGTGATACTGCCGCACCCTTTTTATCATTCACACCTTGACCCGGCCTCTGGCTTACTCCTTAACCGGACCTCACTTCTTCGGTTTTCTCCGCAGCTTTAGTTCAATCCCCTGCTCCCCTGCCCTTTCCAGAAAAAGTGTTTCCGCCCGTTTGGCCTTTTCCTTTAGGGATAGCCCGTCCCCGGCTTCTGCTGCCAGAACCTTCATTACGTCCCTTATATCCTGCAGCGTTAGCAGATTGACCGCCTGGCAGTAAAATGTTTTCTTTCGCCCATCATTATAATTCTCCAACAGCATCTCCAGGTGCCGGGACTTTTCCATCTGCTCCTCATTATAACGCTCCACTCCTATTTCCTCTGCCCGTTTCATGTCTTTGAACCGGTTCCTGTGTGTGATGAAGGAATCATATTCATCAATTCCCTCATATATGTCACAGGGAAACGAACGGCACTGCCAGCAATACTCAACCCCCGGGTGCTGTAAGCTGCACCTTGCCATTGCGCATGGCTGGTTGCCCTCCCCGCCCCCGCAGCCAGGACAGTATTTGCCCAGATACATGGTGCAGAGTCCGCAATTAAGCCCGCACAGGGACAGCAGCCTGTTCTCACGTTTAAACCCTTTCATCCCTCTCCTCCTTTTCCCCATTCAACCATTTTCCCCAATTATACCATTGATTCCATCTGTCTGCCATCCGTCATGTTAATATAGCGCTAAAAATTCGTTAAATTATTGTTAATACAATTTTCGTTATATGACAATAATTTACTCTCAAATATTAAAATTATCCAGTGATTATACACAATTTTGTCGATATAATAAAACCCGGTTACATGTTCTGCAGACATTGACATACATAAATAAAGAGAGGGATTGGAAATGGTGAGTGTTTTAATGAAAAAGCTTGCAATTGCAGCTGTGGCCGGCGCTGTCATGGTATCGGCTTCCGGATGCAGTCTCGTTTCCTCAGGCAAATGGATTATCCGCGTGTCCCACGCACAGTCGGAAACCCATCCTGAACACCTGGGAATGCTTGCATTTAAGGAATATGTGGAAGAACATCTGGGAGATAAATATGAGGTGCAGATATTTCCCAATGAAATTCTGGGGTCTGCACAGAAGGCAATCGAGCTGACCCAGACAGGAGCAATTGATTTTGTCATTGCAGGTACGGCAAATCTGGAGACATTTGCGGATGTCTATGAGATTTTCAGCATGCCTTACCTTTTTGACTCCGAGGAAGTGTACCGGTCTGTGATGGAAGACACAGACTATATGGAAAATATATACAAGTCCACGGACGAGGCTGGTTTCAGGGTGGTAACCTGGTACAATGCGGGAACCCGTAATTTTTACGCCAAGACTCCCATCAACACGCCGGACGATTTAAAGGGCAAGAAAATACGTGTACAGCAAAGCCCGGCCAGCGTGGACATGGTCAATGCCTTCGGCGCTGCCGCTGCTCCTATGGGATTCGGCGAGGTATATACAGCCATCCAGCAGGGCGTTATAGACGGTGCAGAGAACAACGAGCTGGCCCTGACCAACAATAAGCACGGCGAGGTGGCCAAGTATTATACATACAACAAGCATCAGATGGTACCGGACATGCTGGTTGCCAACCTTAAGTTTCTAAACAGCTTACGTCCTGAGGAACTTCAGGTATTCAAGGAGGCAGCGGCCCTGTCCACAGAGGTGGAATTAGTGGAATGGGATAAAAGCATCAAGGAGGCAAAACAGATCGCAGCCCATGATATGGGCGTAACCTTCATCGAAACAGATGTGGAGGCTTTTAAGGCAAAGGTACTGCCCTTACATCAGAAAATGCTGGAAAACAACCCGAAAATCCGGGACTTTTACCAATATATACAGACCGTCAATGATTCCAGGAAAGGAGACCATTAAACCATGGACACAATGCATAAGTTAAGGGCAGCCATCATGAAGATACTGGGTGTTGTCATTACCCTTCTGTTTATCCTTATGACCCTGGTTGGCACCTATCAAATTGTGACGCGCTATTTCTTCAACCGCCCCAGCACCATATCCGAAGAGCTTCTCACCTACTCCTTTACCTGGATGTCGCTCCTGGCCTCCGCCTATGTATTCGGCAAGCGGGACCACATGAGGATGGGATTCATGGCAGACAAGCTGACCGGACCGGCCCGCCGGTATCTGGAGGTTTTCATCGACGCGCTCAGCTTCTTCTTTGCAGGGGTTGTCATGGTATACGGCGGCATCTCCATCACAAAGCTGACCATGATACAGATTACGGCATCCCTGCGCATCTCCATGGGATGGATCTACATCATTGTTCCCATTGCTGGCCTGCTGATTATGGTATTCAGCGTCATGAACGCAGCAGATATGCTGCACAAAGATTTCAGTGAACCAGGGGAGGCAAAGGTATGAGTATAGCTGTATTTTGTGGTCTTGTGATTTTCGTTCTGCTGGCAGTAATGCTGTTAGCAGGTGTTCCCATCGCCATTGCCCTGGCGGTATCCTCCATCTGTGCCATTCTTCCGGTGCTGAACCTGGGGGCTTCTGTTCTTACGGGCGCTCAGAGAATTTTCTCCGGCATCTCTGTTTTCAGTCTGCTGGCCATTCCCTTTTTCATCCTGGCCGGCAACATTATGAACAAGGGAGGCATTGCCATCCGCCTAATCAACTTTGCCAAGCTATTCACCGGCAGCATTCCCGGCGCCCTGGCCCACACCAATGCCGTGGCCAACATGCTCTTTGGAGCCATTTCCGGCTCCGGTACAGCGGCTGCTTCTGCCATGGGATCCATCATCGGCCCCATCGAGGAGGAGGAAGGATATGACAGGGACTTTTCTGCGGCAGCCAACATTGCCACAGCTCCCACCGGCCTTCTGATTCCCCCCAGCAATGTAATGATTACCTTTTCCCTGGTCAGCGGCGGCACCTCCGTGGCAGCCCTTTTCATGGCAGGCTATATTCCGGGCATACTCTGGGGACTTGCGTGTATGGTGGTCATTTACTTCTTTGCCAGGAAGAAAGGATACCGCAGCACCAAACGTTATACAGGCTCTGAGAAGGTGAAGGTATTCTTCCAGGCCATCCCGTGTCTGTTCATGATCATCGTTGTCATTGGCGGCATCATTTCCGGCATTTTCACGGCCACCGAAGGAAGCGTGGTAGCCGTGGTATACAGCATGGTCTTGTCCATCTTCTTTTACAAGTCCATCAGGCTGAGGGAGCTGCCTAAGATTTTTCTGGACAGCGCAGAGATGACAGGCATTATCATCTTCCTTATCGGAGTATCCAGCATCATGAGCTGGGTCATGGCCTTCACCGGCATCCCCACCGCTGTATCGGAGGCCATGCTGGGAATCAGCACCAACCGCTATGTGATTCTTTTTATTATCAACATTCTGCTGCTGATTGTGGGAACCTTTATGGACATGACGCCTGCCTGCCTTATCTTCACCCCTATTTTCCTTCCCATCTGCCAGGCGCTGGGCATGAATACCATACACTTTGGAATCATGATGATATTCAACCTCTGCATCGGCACCATCACTCCTCCGGTGGGAACTACACTCTTCGTGGGAGTAAAGGTGGGAAAGACAAAAATAGAACAGGTTATACGTCCTCTGCTCTACTACTTTGGCGCTATCTTTATCGTGCTGATGCTGGTATCCTATATACCGCAGCTGTCGCTGTGGCTTCCGGGACTCATGGGTTATGTATAAAACAGGTTATGTATAAAACAGGTTATGCATAAAACATTATATATAACATGTATCAAGGAATGGCCGCGCTGTGAGACATCGCATCACAGCACGGCCATTCCTTTTATTCTTATGAAATTCAGGCTTACGCCTTCTTTAACCTCTTATCCTCCAGATGGGAAACAATCACTGCGCAGGCAGCATCTCCTGTAATATTTACCGTGGTACGTCCCATGTCAAACAGACGGTCGATACCGGCCACAAGGGCAATGCCTTCCACAGGAAGCCCTACGCTCTGAAGCACCATGGCCAGCATGATCATACCGGAGCCCGGCACGCCGGCCGTGCCCACGGAAGCCAAAACAGCTGTCAGTATAATGACAATCTGCTGGGACAGGGTCAGGTTGATTCCATAACAGGAAGCGATAAACACAGCGCACACTCCCTGGTAAATAGCGGTTCCGTCCATATTGATGGTAGCGCCCAGCGGAAGTACAAAACTGGCAACCTCTTTTCTGGCCCCCAACTTTTCCGCGCATTCCAGGTTAAGAGGAAGGGCGCCCACAGAAGATGCACTGGAAAACGCCATTATCATGGCCGGAGCCATGCCCTTGAAAAACTTAAGGGGTCCAATGCCCGCAAGAGACTTCACGGTCAGCGAATACACCAATGAGGCATGGAGTATGTACCCGATATAAGCCACCAGAAGCACAAAGGCCAGGCTGCCCAGTATCTGGGGTCCGTTGGCAGCCACAACAGGCGTAATCAGACAGAACACACCGATGGGGCTCAGCTTAATGATGAAGGACATAACCGCGATGGACACATCATTGGCGCTCTCCACAAAGTTTCCAAATACCTCTCCCTTCTTTCCCGCCACAATGGTGCCGAAGCCAAAGAGCAGCGCCACCACAATCACCTGAAGCATGGATGCCTCAGCCATAGGCTGGATGATATTGCTTGGGAATATACCAATCAGGGTCTGGATAAAACTGGGCGTTTCCGCTGCCGTATACTCCAGAGAGCTGGTGGACAGCACCGGAAATCCCTTTTTGAACAGGTTCGCAATCAAAAGGCCCAGAGTGACCGCAAAAAAGGTAGTGCACATATAATAGATGACGGTTTTACCTCCAATGCTTCCCACCTTCTTAATATCCTTCATGGAAATAACACCGTTCATGATGGAGAACAAGACAATGGGAACTACGATGAATTTCAGCAGGTTCAGAAACAGGGTGCCAAAGGGCTTGATGTAAATTTCCGCAATGTCCGGCCGGCCCATCAACAACATGCCTGCCACAATACCTAATGCCAATCCAGTAAAAATCCATAGTGCAAGTGGTTTCTTTTTCATACGCATAATTCCCCTTTTTTAGTATTTTTGCATAAATGCAATTATAATTATAACATATTCTTAACATTATTACTACTAAATACCAAAAAAGTAAATATTTAACAATCTCTGATACCATTCCGGCACCACTTCCTGCTTATTACCTCAAACCGGTTTTACTTGGACGCATAAACCGACATGATTGAGGACCAGCTTCCACGGCCGTAAAAATCCTCGTAGCCGGCCGGATAATGTTCATTTGTCTCATCCGTGCTTATATTTTCTTCCAAATCAGCCAGTTTTTGAAGTCCGCTTCCGTTTGTGCCAACGCTCCAGATGCTCATGCCTCCCTCCTTATCCACGCGTCCAAATACAAGGGCGGAGCCGTCCCCGGTTAGAACAGGGAATTCACTGGAGTATTCTGAATCGTTAGTCAGTTCTGCCACATGACCGTTTTCCATCCGGTAAAGCTGGCGCCATATGGGATATTCCACCTGTTCTCCTGTTTCCAGCTCCTTTGACGCTGCAAAAAATATGCTTTTTCCATCGTATGACACCTGCGGGCTCTGGGGCACCAGACCAGGTGTCTTAAGTTTCTCATGAACCGCGCCCTTTTCAGGCGGTATCTTGACCAGTTCCTTGTCTAGCGCCATTTCCCTTCCCGCACCCGCAAGAAGAAACAGGGAATTGTCCTCTCCAAACACCACATTTTCATTATAGGGCAGAACTACTTCCTCCTGTTCTCCCAACGGATCTATCATAGTGCCGGACACCGTATCATAGACAGCCGTACCAATTCCGTCTGAGCGCATGGAACCTGACAGAACATCCTGCCAGATAAAAAGCCTGGACGAATCAGGGGACCACTTAGCCGGCCACAGATATGGGTATGGTTCTCCGTCCGTCTCCTCCATCCGCTCAAAGAAAGGCGGCTCCTCACCGATTATCTGTATGAGGACACTGAGTTTCTTCTCCTTCTCCAGATTCATCTGGATCATCCAGATTCCCTGGTTCTGTTCAAACAAGGAAAGGCCGGGGTCTTTCCTGCGGTCCACGTACCTGCGCCGGGCAAATGCCAGTTTTTTTCCATCCGGAGACAATGTCAGCTTCTCACACTGAATCCAGCCGCCCTCCACCGGTTCCGGCTTCCAAACTTCCTCCTGTTCCCGGCCCATATGCACCCTCACGATTCCTGTTTCCCTGGAGCTGGCATAAAATCCCTCTTTCCCGTCTGGGACAAAAGACAATGCTCCATTTAAAAGCAGTTCTTCTTTCCCCGTTTCAATACTGCATCCATAGAAGCCATCCTGACGCAGATAGCCGGCCATTCTCCCATCCGAAGAAAATAAGGGGGAAGAAATGTCCTTTCCTTCTGCCAGCCTCTCAGTACTCACTGCCGCATTCGCATCTTCTGCACCATTACGCAAAACCCTAATCAGATAAAGTCCGTCATTGGCCGCATATAGGACGGAAACTGTTCCCGATGTCTCAATGTCTCCTTTGTTTTCCCGTGCCCCGCTTTCATCCGCGCCTCCTTTACAGCCGGCCAGCAGCACAAGCATTAAAAGGCCGGCCAGACATGCCGCTGTTCGTTTCATCCCGATTCCTCCTCTGCTTGAATTATGATTCTATTTTATATCCTTGCAGGAAGGAAATCCCTCTCTAAAAAACAAATAATATCTTACGATTTATTCACAGACAATCTCATCCTTCCGGCCAAATCACCCTTCCGGATCTTTATTTACGTAATGGGCATCAAATTCAACCACCCTGTACTCCTGTATTCCATGAACAAAAAGCGGCTCATTGTCCAGGTAATCCTGTAATTGGCCTGCATGCTCTGCCCTCATGACAGACAGACCGCCGCTCATATCCGCCTTCAGACCGGACATAAAAATCATCCCCCGCTCCATGGCTGCCCGGGTGCAGGCCATATGCTCATTCATGATTTCATCCGTCATCCTGCCGGCGTCTTTTATGCTTCCTTCCACCAAAAAATACTTCATATTATTGTATCTCCTGTTCTGTTTTAATTTATTTTATCCCTGCTCAAACTTGTTTATAAAAAGAAAATAAGGCATACATTTTTTCCCTGATATGGTATACTATAAAAACTACAGTATCTGAAAAGGAGGGTTGCAGGCTTATGCTTAATCCTATCGTTATCGCTGCGTAGCAAAGGCTGCTGCAGCTGTACCATAATCCGGTTATAATGGAACATGGCCTTACATAGCCTTTGCTTTCCCGCTTAAAATAAACCACAGGAGAGCAACATGAGCTATCAAAAAGCGGACCGTATCCTGCCCCGTGAACTGCTGGAGCAGGTACAGGAATACGTGGACGGCGCGCTGATATATATACCGAAGACTGCCGGGCATAAAAAGTGCTGGGGCGAGGGGACCTCCACCCGGCAGGAGCTTCGTCTCCGCAATCAGCAGATTTACAGTGATTATTTGTCCGGCAAGAGTACGGACGAGCTGTCCTCCCTGTACTGTCTGTCGCTTAAAAGCATACAGAGAATCATAGGCCAGGAAAAGAAAAATAAATAATCAAAAAAGACCCGGACCCATGCGAATCTTCCGCATCTGTCCGGGCTTTTTGATCCCATCTGTATGTCTCAACTTTATTTATCAAACAAGAATTAGGTTGGTATCCGCCTGTGAGGATGTTACACTTTTTACTGCCCGCAGACCACGGCTCGTAGCCCGGCAGACAGGAAAGGAACACAACATGAAAGACATCAAATGGACCATACAGTATGACAGGCCGCCTGCTCCTCTGAGACACTGTAAAAAATGCAATATCAGGCAGGAATTCGTAAGCTCCGGACAGTTCCGGGTCAACGCCCAGGGAAAGTACCTGGACATATGGCTGATCTATAAATGCTCCTGCTGCAGCTCCACCTGGAACGCAGCCATCTATTCCCGCATAAATCCCGGAAGCCTTCCTCCCGGTATGCTCTCACGCTTTCACGCAAATGACACTTCCCTGGCTATGCAGTACGCCATGGACACCAGGTTCCTCCGCCTAAATGGCGCCCAGATACAGCTGCCCTCCTACCACGTGGAAGGACAGGTTTTCCAACTGGCTGACTCACCTGCATCAACTGACCCAGACTCATCCATGGTTCTGCAGATTGACAACCCATACCCGCTTCCCCTGCGGGTACATGCAGTATTAAAAAGTAAACTGAAACTGTCCCAGAAAAGGCTGGACCAGCTGACGCAAAGCGGCAGGATCCAATGTGAAGACGGCCGTGAACTGAAGAAAAGCAGGACAGGAAACCATATACGGCTTTACATCACCGGCGTTTTAATTCCCTGAGTATGCCCTCTGCGTCCAGGCCCGAACACAAACGTCCGTCCACCATGACATTGGGCGCCTTCCGGCAGTTCTTCAGACAGTTTCTGGTCTTAAGGCACACGGTCCCGTCCTCTGATATGCCGTTTTTTCCCACTCCCAGCCTTTTTTTCAGTTCATCCATGACAGTAATGCTTCCCTTTGACGCACAGTTCCTTCCGGTGCAGAGGATGATCTCATGGTTATAGGGCGCTGTCTTTAAACTGGGATACCGCTTACATATGGCCTGCACCATGGAGTCCCGTACCCCGGCAGCCTCCGCTGCCTGCTCCAGCATATAAGGGCTGATGCAGCCATGGATGTCCTGCAGTTCCCTCAACATCTCCACAATGGCCTCCTGCGAAGAACGCTCCGGCAGCCCGCGGTAGTAGTCCAGGATTTCCCTGGTCTGGTCATCCCGGGCTTCATTTTCATTTATCTGCATATGCTAAACCTCGCTTCCAGTATAGCTTTGGGCCTGCGGGGCGGATTTTATTCACAAAAACCTGTTTTTACCCCATGAATTTTTTACAGCCTCTTTTATATCAATCCCCCAGATAGTATATGGCAGTAAAATGACCCCTGGAATTGTAATAAAGCCTGTTCCCTGTCACCTGGCCGCAGAAAACCAGTCCTGTTTCCGGGTCCGCAGGATCAGGGAAAATCTCATGCTGATACTGTGATGCCCTTAAAAGCCCGGTATCCGCGCCGGAGACAGCTCCCTTCATAATATAGATATCTCCCTTGTAGACCGTCTTCATCACCGTATCCCAGCTGGTCTGCCACAGGTGGTATTCATCCGTATTGTAATCCGGCCTGATTCCTGTCTCATATCCCTGGCCTGCCGGTTCTTCCCCTGCTTCATAAAGCAGAAAACCATAAAGCGTATCTTCCTGGCCCGGATTCAGCGACAGCATCCGGCTTTCGCCTGTAAGCTCATTCAGAGTCACCCTTACCTGTCCGCCCTCCAAAACTGTCTGAAGCTGCTCCCTGGTAATGGAAGCAGGAACCGATATCTCTCCCGGTACAGCATAGTACGCCCCCATATCCCTGGCCTGGGACAGGTCACCGCTCAGTCCGGTTTCATCATACCTGCCCAGATATTGCAGATAGGGCGCGGGAGGTAGGTCCTCCAGTCCATACTGGTTCCGCCCGTCCAGCTTGTCCCTGTCCGTATCATTTTCCATTTTCTGTATCAGGGAAATATTTCCAGATTCTACATCCGACAGAATGGAATCTGAAAAGGAATCCGGTTCAATGATTCCCCTGTACCATCTTTTTTCTGAAAAATACCGGCTCAGCACATCGGATTTAAACTGCCTTCCGTTGGCTGCATAGATTTCATTCCGAAGAAGCCACAAATTCTCCGTGGGCCAGAGGCATAGATCTGCCCTGGACAGATAGCGCGAAAATACATCCGGAAAGGTCAGACTGTCCTCAAACAGATAATAGTCTCCGGCCAGTCCACCCTCCCCTTTCACTGATATATGAGGATCGGATTCATCATCCATTGCAAATTTAATGGTATATGTAAGCGCCGGGACCCGCGGAACTTCTTCCATGGTCTCCGGTGTTATCTTATATGCCTTTTTGCCCTTCTCAGTCAGAATCTCAGCGGTTCTCATGCTGTCATAATAACTGGTATGCATCTCATCCGGAAGGGTAAATACACATTTCAGCCTGTCTGATTCCCAGCCTTCCCCGGTAAGTTCAAAGGACAGGCCGCACCGTATGTCCCCCGCTTTAAAAAAGCTGCCTGTTATTAGCTGATTGCAGGCTTCCAGGTTTTGCACTGCCCTGACAGCAGTTCCCGGCCTTTCCGGTTCTGCGCCCCCGGCTGGTGCGGCATTTCCGGCAGCCCCGGTACCCCCGGCCGTTCCTGCATTCCCGGCAGCGCTGGCATTCCCTGCACCCACGGCATTTCCCCCGCCCCCGGCTACCGGTTTCCGGGATAGGCCCGGTTCTGTTCCCGAGGCCTCATGTTTTTCAGACTGGCCGCCCGCCTGTTCCTGCTGTTGTGTGACGCCTTCATCCTGGGGATATGTCTGCTTTCTATCCTTCATCCCGCAGGAAGTCAAAACCAGCAGGACCATGGCGGCCCATCCAGCCCTTACAATCTGTCTCCTAATCACTGTAACCCCATTCCTTCCATTAATTCGGACCGGATATATCCATCATTTCGTCCCACCTGTTCTTCCTCTTACAATCCAGGCAGCCGGACAGGGCGCCCCGAAGCAGTTCAATGGAAACCGGTTTTGCCAAATGTCCGTTCATGCCTGACAGGCGGGCCCTCTTTACATCCTCAGCAAAGGCGTCGGCCGTCATGGCAATGATGGGAAGCTCCCCTATCCGCTCCATCCCGGAACCGCGTATCTCCCTGGTAGCCTCGTACCCATTCATCACAGGCATCTGCACATCCATGAACACCGCGTCATAATAAAGGGCCGGGTGGGAACACACTGCCTCCACTGCCTCGCGGCCATTTTCAGCCATCTCCACCCTGACTCCCAGAAGTTTCAGCATCTCCGACGCAATCTGCCGGTTGAGCTCATTATCTTCCACCAGAAGGACCCGTAAGCCCCGGTAGGCTGCCTCCGGCCCTGAAACAGCAGGCTGGATCGCTTCTCCCGTATTCCCGCACTTATCCAGGCACAGAGTAACGGTAAACCTGGATCCCTTCCCATATTCACTCTCCACACGGATGTCCCCGTCCATCATGGATATCAGATTCTTTACAATGGTCATTCCCAGTCCAGTGCCGGGTACCTTACTGGTTCTGCTGTCATCGGCTCTGCTGAATGGTTCGAATATATGCTCCATATATTCAGGTTTCATGCCAATCCCCGTATCCTCGATGATAAAACGGTAGGTTCCCGTCCGCTGTTCTTCCTTCTTAAACTCGCATACAGAGAAGGTGATTTTTCCCCTCTGGCCGGTATACTTCGAGGCATTTTCAAGGATATTCACCAACACCTGCCTGATACGCCTGGCGTCCCCCATGACCCAGGGATCAAAGGACTCGTCTATATCCACCTGGAACTCCTGCTGGCTGTTTTCCATGGAAATCCGCACCATCTCCGCCGCTTCCCCGGCTAAAGCCCGCAGATTCAGGGGGCTCTCAGACAGCTCCATGACACCGCTTTCAATCTTGCTCACATCCAGGATTTCATTAATCAATCCCAGCAGATGGGCGCCGGAGGAAGCGATTTTGTTCAGGTAATCCCTCTGCTTTTCCTCATCCCCAATGTGCAGCTGCGCCAGCTCGGTCATCCCTATGATGGCATTCATGGGCGTACGGATATCATGGCTCATGCGGGAAAGGAAGTCGCTCTTTGCCTTATTCGCCTTCTCCGCCTTCTTAAGTGCATCCTCCAGCAAAAGCTTTGCCTGCCGTTCTTTTTCCAGGGTCTCCTGCTGCACCCTGCGTTCTTCATCAATATTCCTGGACAGGGTAATCTCAATCAGATCATGGGTATAAGGACTTTCCACCTTCACCACCTGGGTGGAATTCCAGTGATAAATTCCATCCTCGCCTATGTGGGGAACATCCATGGACAGAATGCATTCTCCCCTCTGGAATGCCTCTGTCAGAGCCTTCCTGGTAAACTTGCTGCGAAACTCCTCCCTGTAGTCCGGGTGGACCGCCTCCATCTCAAACTCAATCAGTTCGTCAAAACGGCCCTCCGGATCGGGTGCTTTCACCGGAAACCGCTGGTATTCCACCATGTGATAGGTATTCTGTGTCAGGTTCACCGCTATCAGCATCTGGTATGCAGCCTTGGCTGCCGTGGCCAGCTGGCTGATCTCCACATTTCGTTCCTGCTCCAGTAAAAGTTCATCCTGGACATCCCGAAATACCAGGACGCACCAGCACTCATCCTCCTGGTTTCCTATCCTGGCAGCTGTAAACTCCACCGTGCGGTAGGAACCGTTGTCTGCCCTGCGGCGCAGCCTTCTGGTGATTTGCTTTTTTCCCTCTGTAAACATACAAAGCATGGACTCCCTGGAAAAATTCTCATTAAAACATTCCAGATCGTCCGGATGCAGTGCCTTTTGGGCGTATTTGCGGTTCTCTGAACCGAAATTCCCCTGTTCCGGTATGTCGTCCCACACCACATCCTTCTGGCAGCTCACATAATAATCCCTGGTCAGGTTGGCAATGATGCATTCGTCAAACACAGTAACCAGGCTGCTGGCATACATCTGGCGGATTTTCTGAAATCCCTGCTCCTCCTCAAAGTTCAGGCGGTGGGGCGCTGCGGTAATCACCACAGCCGGTACCCTGCCCTCCCAGTTAATCCGGTTGGCAGTGACATCTACTGTTAATTTAAGGATCGGGTCATAACAAACCATATGGTTTGACACTCTGTCCCCCAGCATCTTAAGGGGACAGTTGGCGCACAATTCCGGCCATACTTCATCACACCGGATTCCCAGGGCAGCCCTGCCGCGTCCCGTATTCCGGCACCGCTCATTAAAGTATAACAGCCGGTGGGATTCCTCCTCAATGACATATACGCTGGTTTCTGTCAGTGAATCCAGCAGATTCATCAGATTTTCAGCTGTCATGACGCCCTCCCATCTTCCTCTAATCGCTTATCTCAGCCAAATCCGCCCGAAGCTTTTCAGCCCGTTTAAACTGCCTGCAGACATCCTCATACATCTTTGTGTAGTCCTCCCTGTCCTCCCTTGTCCTCAGAGGTTCCACAATTGTGCACACAGCATCGTACAGAGGCGTCAGCCCCATGTTGCCCGTAACACCCTTCAGGGTATGGGCAGCCTCGAAGGCAGACGTCATATCCCCCTGTTCCAGGGCATTTCCAAGTTTACTCAGGTTTTCATCCTGAAACAGCATTCCCAGGAACTTCATATACATTTTCCTGTTTCCCATAAACCGTCCCAGAGTAACCTGGTAATCCGCCCCATAGGCTTCAAATATCCTTTCAAAATCGTCCATCTTCTTATGCTTCCTTTCCATATATGAAATCGTACAGAGTCTGGTACATCCGTTCCGGCTCTATGGGCTTGGCAAGATGGGCATTCATCCCTGCCGCCTTGCTCTTTTCTATATCATCATCAAATGCATTGGCTGTCATGGCAATAATGGGAACGGTTCCTGAGTCGGCATTGCTCAGATGGCGGATGTTGGTGGCAGCTGTCAGTCCGTCCATCAGGGGCATCCGTATATCCATCAGAATTGCGTCATAGTATCCCTTGTCTGATTTGCTGAAAAGTTCCAGGGCACGCAGCCCGTTCTCAGCCGTATCCACCTTGAATCCCTTGCTCTCCAAAAGCATCATGGCCACCTCTGTGTTAATCTGGTTGTCCTCCACCAGCAGCACATGTTTACCGGTAAAATCATAATCATTTACCTCCGGCTGCTGCGCCTGCTGCTCCTTCTCGCCCAGGGCTCTTGAAAAGGCCGAAACAAGGGAGGACTTGAACATGGGCTTGCTCATCAGAAGGTTGACCCCGGCCAGTTTCGCCTCATGTTCAATGGAAATCCAGTCATAGGCAGTCATGATAATGATGGTCACCTCTGCTCCGACTATACCACGGATTCGTCTGGCTGTCTCTATTCCATCCATTCCCGGCATCTTCCAGTCAATCAGTATCATGTCAAAATACCGGCCTTCATCCCAGAGCTTCTTAACCCGGTCAATTGCCTTCCGGCCGCTGTCCACCCACTCTGCCTTGATTCCCATTTCGTGAAGGGTCACAACCGCGCTCTCGCACACAGCTACATCATCATCCACCACCAGTGTCTTCAGGTGGGAGAAATTGTAATCCTGTTTTTTCTGGTTATGCCTGAGCTTTTCTTCTTCGGTGATTCCCAGCTTGACATCCACTGTAAACTCTGTACCGATTCCCTTAATGGAGCGGACCGTGATTTTGCCGTCCATCATATCCACAATGTTCTTGGATATGGCCAGCCCCAGCCCGGTCCCGCCATACAGGGAGGTGGTCCCTGTGGATTCCTGTGAAAAGGGTTCAAACAGATGTGGAAGGAACTCCTCGTTCATCCCCACCCCCGTATCATTTACAATGAACCGCAGTGATGCATCATTCTTGGTCTTTCTGCGCTGGGAGGCTGAAAAGGTGACCTTGCCTCCCTCCTGGGTAAACTTGATGGCATTGCTCAGGATATTGATGAGCACCTGCTGGAGCTTCATGGCATCACCTATATAGTAATCATCCAGCACCGGGTCCACAATGCACTCATATTCCACCCCCTTGACATCAGCCTGGGAGTAACAGATGGAATTAATGCCGTTGATGAACTCCTCTGTTGGAATCTTCTCGCTCTTGAGCAGCATCTTGCCGCTCTCAATCCGGCTCATATCCAGGATATCATTAATTAACGACAATAGGAACCGGGAGGAAATGCCAATTTTGGAAATACAATCCTCCACCTGCTCGTCATCCCCTATGGACTGGGCCGCTATGGTGCTCATGCCGATGATGGCGTTCATGGGAGTCCTTATTTCATGGCTCATCCGTGAGAGGAAGTCGCTCTTGGCCGCATTGGCCTGCTCTGCCGCCACCAGGGCGGCAGCCAGCTCCTCCTTCTGCCTCTGTTCCTTTAGAACCACGTCCGTCACATCGGTGCGGGCCACGCATACCCGCTCCAGCTCCCTGCTGATATAGAAAACCCGGAAACGCTTGACCCGGGTCGCACCGGTCATATCCCGCATCTCCACAATGAACGTATAAGCGTCGTTATGGGCCAGCTGTGATTTCATGTAATCGTAATCCAGCTTACGGAGATATTCCTCCCTGGCCGCCTCATCCATATAGCGTCCGGAGATGGCGCGTATCTCCGACTGGAACCGGCTGTGGTCCGGCAGCATGGTATCCATATTGGACTCATCCACCAATATGGTCCTGTACGCCATATCCCGCAGGATATCCACTTCTGTTATGCTCTCATAATCCAGCTCCGCGATCCGCTTGAAAAGCTGCTCCTGCATCTTTTTCTCCGTCACATCCTGGGTATAGAAGAAAAGTATGACATGACCAGTCTCAGGATTCTGGCAGGAATGCATGATGGTGCTTTCCCAGAAAATTATGCCGCTGTTGTTTCTGCGCAGGAACTCAAAACGGTAATCCACCTTGCCAACCGCGTAATCAGCCAGCACCCGCTCCCGGTTAAGGCAGTGGCGGATTCCATCCCCATAGACCGGGTCCACGGCAGAGGCTGCCAGGTTCTCGATGGTATCCTCGTAGGCATCACCCACCTTTGCAATGGATGTATCCGCGGTTGACAGGTAGGATTCCAGGCACCCTGTGGTGATATTAAGGCTTCCCTGTATACTCCCGTCGGCTGAGGACTGTTCCGCAAAATAGGAAAGCTCCTCCTCATACATCTCTTTAATCCGGTCACGCATCTGCTTTTCTTCAGTGATATCCATGCATACCGACATGATGGCAGGACGGTTATCCTCAGATGTCACCCTCCTGCCCAGGTCATGTACCCAGATATAGGAACCATCCTTTTTCCTCATCCGGTATTCCACCACATACTCCTCTGACCGTTGCAGCTGGCAGGCCACCAGCTGGTCCACCCTGTTCCTGTCATCCGGATGCATGCAGTTTGTAATCATTCCTTCAATGTCGGATACAAACTCCGTCTCGTTCTCATACCCCAGATATTCCAGCATCCTGCGGTTAATGAAATAAAATGGGAAACCATCCTCTATGTATCCTCCCATCATACCGCCCGGCAGAGAATTGTTTAAAAGCTCCTGGCGCAGTCTGCTGGTATGTTCCATGACCAGTGTCCCCGGATAATGCTCCGCGTCCTTCTGGCTGCTGGCCGGCTCTGCCACATGAAAACTCTTGACCAGCCATTCTTCCCCGGACAAAACCAAGGTAAAGAAGGCCCTCAGATACCAGGTGTATTTGGAATTCTTAAGGGTCAAATCCGCTGACATGTTATAGATCCCATCAGCCACAGGCTGTTCATAGATGGGGGAAAGCTCACATTCAAAGGGTTCCGGTATCTCCCGGATATCCTGCGCAAGGTACCCGGCCATCTGCTGCCTTCCGCTGGCCATTTCGTCTGTTCCCGTGCCCACAAACCCCACATCCTCCGTCAGGAATGCAAGGGTTCTTTCTGCGTCACGCTGTACAAACCATGCGCGGCAGAACTCCCGTAATGTTTCACCGGGCGTCATCTGTCTCTTCATATGTTAATCCTCCCCCAAAGTCAATATCTGTCCGGGCCGGGCCGCCCGTTCCCGCGGTGCCTTCGCATGGATGGCCCGCAGCACCCGCCGTCTCAGGCTCTTCTGGGAATGGGGCCTTCCCGCAAAATCATCCGCCCCCAGCTCCATTGCCCGGTCCTCCATAGCCTCGTTCTGCGGGCCTGTGGCAATGACCGGTATATCCGGATCCATCTTTTCCCTCTGAAGTACCTCCAGCACGGAAAAACCATCTGTCCCTGAAAGGGTCAGGCTGAGAATCACAGCGGCAATCCTGCTTTTACTGTCAGCCATACATCTTAAGGCCGCCTTGCCGTCCCCAGCCTCCATCACCTGAAAGCTTCCCTCAAAGGTTTCCCTAACATTCCTGCGGTAACAGGCGTCCTCGTCCGCGACCAGAAGAACAGGAAACGGCTGAGACTCCCGGAGGTTTTCATCGCCCATCCCCTCCTGCTCCATGGCTGTATGTCCGTCTCTGAGCAGTTCCTCGAATTCATTTATGGGCATTGGACGGGCAAAATAATACCCCTGCACATAGTCGCAGTCCGCCTTCTTAAGGCGCTCCAGCTGCTGCCTGGTCTCCACTCCTTCTGCCACCACGCTCAGGTCCATCCACCGGGCCAGCTCCATGATAAAATGGAGGATTCCGCCGTCATCCGGCCCTGCGGCCTCATCCTGGATAAACTTCATGTCCAGCTTAAGGATATCCACTGGCATTTTGCCCAGCATATTGAGGGAGGAATATCCGCTTCCGAAATCATCCATCTCAATGACAAAGCCCAGTTCCCTCAGATAACCCACTGTCTCGATTACCTGCTCAGGGTTTTCGGTGTACGCGCTTTCCGTTATCTCCAGGTGAAGCCGTGACGGCTGCAGCCTGTATCGGCGCACGATTCCAAGCAGCATGTCTGCCAGGTCCTTATGGTAGATATCCGCCCTGGATACATTGACGGACACAGGGATGGGAGGATATCCTCTGTTGTCCCATTCCCTGAGGACGGATGCAGCCCGTTCCCACACATACTGGTCCAGCTTTGTGATGAAACCGTTTTGTTCAAACAAGGGAATGAACTCTCCGGGGGACTGGAATCCCCACACCGGATGTCTCCACCGGACCAGGGCCTCTGCCCCTGAAAGCCTGTGGTCTTTAATCCTGTACTTGGGCTGCAGATAAACCTCAAACTGCTTCTTCGCAAGGGCCGGCTCCATGCTGTCCGTTATGGCCTGCTCCCTTAAAAGACGGTTGCGCAGCTGGTCGTCATAGGCCGCGAAATACGTTCCATACCGTCCCTTAATGCTGCGGGCAGCCAAAAGAGCCCGGTCACACATCTGCTCTACAGACACATTCCGGTCAGCCACCTGGTATATTCCCCACTTCATCACCACATTCCTGGCATTTGGAAGGGTATTCACCCTGGCATTGCACCGGATGAACAGCTCATCCGTGTACTCCCACCGCCGTTCCAGAAGGCAGGCAAACTGGTCCGCGTGAAAATGACCGCAGATTCCATTCTTCCCGGCCACCTTTTTATAAAGCCTGCCAATCTCATTTAGCAGATGGTCCCCGGCAGGAATGCCGAATATATCATTAATCAGTTTGAAATTCACGATATCGGAGCAAATGATATCATACTCCCTGTCAGGATGCTGCATCAGAGTTTCCCTTACCCGCTGGTAAAAAAATTCCTTGCTGTAGAGCCCTGTAAGCCTGTCATACTGAACCAGATTAATCATGGCAGCCGTTTCCCTCAAATGGATGATACTGGCCACCCTGTGCAGAATCACCTGGGACTTGTAGGGCTTCGCAACAAAATCAGCCGCGCCGTGTGACAGCGCCGCAACCTCATCAGATTCGCTGTCGCTCTGGGTTGTTACGATTACCGGAATAGATGAAAAGGAAGAATCCGCTTTGATATGAGAAAGAAATGTATATCCGTCCATAACAGGCATGACGATGTCCAGTAAAATAAGAGAAACCATCTCCCCATATTCACGCAGGACAGACAGTGCTTCCGCTCCATTACCGGCTTCCAGCACTTTATATTGGGGCGACAGGATTTCCCTTAATATCATTCGGTTTATTTCATTGTCTTCCACGACCAAAATTTTCTTCTGTGAAATCATCGTTTCATACCTTTGCCCGGCCTTTACCTGCCGATGATACTGCTTATCCTGCGGCAAAACCAGGCTTCCTCTTCATTTCCTTATAAATATATATCGTGGTTTCACCAAAATAGACGTTCTTTTGACAAATTTCCAATGGTTTAAATATAACAAAAACAGGTAGAAAATGCAATAGGACGCTACAGAAACCAGCTCGTATGTGCATGCACCATTTTCATCACTCCGGCACTTTTTTGTATATATTGCACAATAAAGCATCTTCAATTTTCTCAATTTTTGCCATAGACTAAAACTTTTTTAGGTACTATAATTCTTTTTAAGATAACAATTTAACATTTCTTTTGCCAATATGTATATCCTGGGGATTGGCCCAGAGTCTCTACCAACTACCGCAAAGAGTTGGCTACATATCTTAATGTAGCCAGCTCTTTTTTTCTGTTTGTGTAAAGATTCGCACCAAAATTGGCAGGAAAAGTAAGGAGGAAATCAAAAAATGAATATTGTAGGGCAGCAAGTAAAACGTGTTGATGCTTACGGGAAGGTGACCGGGGAGGCCAAGTACACCGCGGATCTGGAACCGAGAGACATCCTGCACGGTAAGGTCGTGCACTCTACCATTGCCAACGGCCTGGTCAAAAGCTTTGACTTGACAGAGGCCTATCAGGTTCCTGGTGTGGTGAAGATTGTCACATGCTTCGATGTTCCCGACTGCCAGTTTCCTACGGCAGGCCATCCGTGGAGCGTGGAAAAGAAGCATCAGGATATCTGTGACAGGAAAATACTGAACCAGAGGGTCCGCCTTTACGGGGACGATATTGCGGCTGTCATCGCTGAGGATGAGGTGGCCGCGGCCAGGGCAGCCCGCCTGATTAAGGTGGAATATAAAGAATATACTCCTATTGTTACAGTGGAAGCAGCCATGGCAGAGGATGCCACTCCCCTGCACCCGGATCTCAGGAAGGACAATGTGATCGTACACTCCCACATGACCATGGGTGACAGTGAATTCACCTATGAGAGAGGACTTGAGAAAGCCGGGTCCGGTTACGGGCCTGAGGAAATCATTTCCCTGGAAAAGGAATACGATACCCCGAGGATTTCCCACTGCCACATAGAGCTGCCTGTCTCATGGGCCTATGTGGACACCAACGGTAAGATAACCGTGGTATCCTCCACCCAGATTCCCCACATAGTCAGGCGCTGTACAGCCCAGGCCCTGGGGGTTCCAATCGGAAGAGTCCGCATTATAAAGCCTTACATCGGAGGCGGCTTCGGCAACAAGCAGGACGTGCTCTATGAACCCTTAAACGCATTCCTGACCATGTCCGTCGGCGGACGGCCTGTCAGGCTGGAAATCAGCCGGGAGGAAACTATCTCCGGCACCCGTACCCGTCACGCCATCAAAGGAAAATGCAGGGGCCTTGTGACAAAGGACGGCCGCATCCTGGCCAGGAAGCTGGAGGCCTATGCCAACAACGGCGCCTATGCATCCCACGGCCACGCCATCTGCGCTAACTGCGGCAATGTGTTCAAGGACCTTTACAGAGACGAGCTGGGTACCGAGGTGGACTGCTTCACCGTATACACCTCCTCTCCCACGGCCGGCGCCATGAGAGCCTACGGCATTCCCCAGGCAGCATGGTTCGCGGAATGTCTCACCGATGATCTGGCAGACGCCATTGGCATGGATCCCTGTGAATTCAGGCTGAAAAACTGCATGGAGGATGGTTTCGTGGACCCGGCCAACGGCATCACCTTCCATTCTTACGGTCTGAAAAAATGCATCGAGGAAGGGCGACGACACATACGCTGGGACGAGAAATGGAGCGCATACCGCAATCAGACCGGCCCGGTCCGAAAAGGTGTGGGCATGGCTATCTTTTGTTATAAGACAGGCGTGCATCCCATCTCCCTTGAAACAGCTTCCGCCCGCATGATACTCAACCAGGACGGCTCCATGCAGCTGTGCATGGGCGCCACGGAGATCGGCCAGGGAGCCGACACCGTATTCACCCAGATGGCTTCCCAGACAACCGGCATAGCCTTTGACAAGGTCTACATCGTATCCACCCAGGACACGGACGTGACCCCCTTTGACACCGGGGCCTATGCATCCCGCCAGACCTATGTGTCCGGCATGGCCTGCAGGAAATGCGGCGAGGAATTCCGACTTAAGATACTGGAATACGCTGCTTACATGCTGAGCCACGATGTAAGCGACCTATCCAAAACAGTATACGCTGACCAAGTAAAGGCTGCCGCTGCCCTGCTCAGGGAGACACTGGGACTTAAGGAAGGGGAGCTGGTATCACCGGATATGCTGGACATAGAAAACAGTAAGATTGTGGTAAGCGGCGGGGAGCCCGTGCTCTTCGACCTGTCCGTGGTAGCGGACACCGCCTTCTATTCCCTGGACCGTTCCGTACATATCACAGCCGAGGTCACTAACCAGTGCAAGGACAACACATTTTCCTCCGGCTGCTGCTTTGTGGAAATCGAGGTGGACATTCCCCTTGGTCTGGTAACGGTAAAGGATATCATCAATGTCCATGACTCCGGAATCCTCATCAATCCGCTGACCGCCAGGGCCCAGGTCCACGGCGGCATGAGCATGGGACTGGGATACGGGCTTTCGGAGGAGCTGCTGGTGGATGAAAAGACAGGCAGGCCCTTAAACAATAACCTGCTGGATTACAAGATTCCAACCGCCATGGACACGCCGGACTTAAACGTGGCGTTCATTGAGCTGGAGGACCCCACCGGCCCTTACGGTAACAAATCCCTGGGCGAGCCTCCTGCCATTCCGGTGGCCCCCGCCATCCGCAACGCCATCTTAAACGCCACCGGAGTCCAGATGGATGTGACTCCCATGACCGCTCAGCGGCTCATTGAAAAATTCAAAGAAAAAGGTCTGATATAAGGAGAAGGTTATGTTTGATATCAAATCATTTTATGAGGCCAAGGATGTGGCCGACGCCATAAATGCCCTGGTAAAAAATCCTGACGCTGAAATCATAAGCGGCGGTACAGACGTTCTGATTCGTGTCAGAGAGGGAAAGGATGCCGGAAGATCCGTTGTATCCATTCATAATATAGAAGCATTAAAGGGAGTCCGCCTCCTTGATGACGGAGATCTGTGGATAGGCGCAGGCACTGCATTTTCCCATATCACCAACGATGCCCTGATCCAGAAATACATACCCATGCTTGGGGACGCCGTGGACATGGTAGGCGGTCCGCAGATACGCAATACCGGTACTATCGGCGGCAATATCTGCAATGGAGCCACCTCCGCAGACTCTGCTTCCACCATGTGGACCCTGGAGGCAGATGTGCTGTTAGAGGGTCCTGAGGGCAAACGCAGGGTGCCGGTCTGTGAATTCTATACAGGTCCCGGACGGACGGTCCGCGACCGGACCGAGGTCTGTACCGGTTTCCTGGTACACAGGGACAGCTTCGAAGGCTGGAGCGGCCATTACATCAAGTACGGCAAGAGAAAAGCCATGGAAATTGCCACCCTGGGCTGTGCGGTGCGTGTAAAGCTGAGCCAGGATAAGAAGCGGATTGAGGATGTCAGGCTGGGATACGGCGTGGCTGGTCCCACTCCCCTGCGATGCAGGAAGGCGGAGGATGGTTTAAAGGGTCGCGCAGTTAATGACAGTGAGGCTGTCCTGGCGTTCGGCAAGGCTGCACTGGAAGAAGTGAATCCCCGCTCCTCATGGAGGGCGTCAAAGGAATTCCGTCTGCAGCTCATTGAAGAATTATCCAAACGGGCCCTGGCAGAGGCAATAAAAAAAGCAGGAGGTGCGATCAATGCTTAAGATTGTACACATGAAAGTAAATGGTAAAGAAGTGGAACTGGCTGTGGATGAGAGGGAATCCCTGCTCGATACCCTGCGCCAGCGTCTGGGGCTTACATCCGTGAAAAAGGGCTGCGAGGTCGGGGAATGCGGTGCCTGTACCGTTCTGGTAAACGGAGAAGCCATAGACAGCTGTATCTACATGACCTTATGGGCCGAGGGAAAAAGCATCATGACAGTGGAAGGTTTAAAGGGGCCCAACGGGGAATTGTCACCCATTCAGAAGGCATTTATCGAGGAGGCAGCCGTACAGTGCGGCTTCTGTACTCCCGGCCTTATCATGAGCGCGGTGGAGATTGTGGGAACCGGAAAAAAATACAACCGGGAAGAGCTTAAGAAGCTGATATCCGGGCATCTGTGCAGATGTACCGGCTATGAGAACATTCTCAACGCCATGGAACGGATTGTGGAGGAGGTATATCAGGTCAGCCACAAAACCGGCGGGACCGATTAACTATCATTTTATAGGGGGAACCAATCATGAACAGCAATACCAATTGCAGTATCAACAACATATACAAACTGGAGGGAAGGGTGCCAATCGCCAAAGCCATCCCCTTCGGCCTCCAGCACATCCTGGCCATGTTCGTCTCCAACCTTGCGCCTATTACCATCATAGCAGGAGCGGCACAGCCTGCCCTGAGCCAGGCCCAGACAGCCATTCTGCTCCAGAACGCAATGTTTGTGGCAGGCATCGCCACTATGATTCAGCTGTATCCCATATGGCGGATTGGCTCTAAGCTTCCCGTTGTCATGGGCGTCAGCTTTACCTTCGTCACCGTTCTCAGCACCATTGCAGCCAACTACGGTTATCCCGCTGTGGTGGGAGCCGTGCTCATAGGCGGTATCTTTGAAGGTACCCTGGGACTTCTGGCCAAATACTGGCGCAGAATCATTACCCCAGTGGTGGCTGCCTCTGTGGTTACAGCTATCGGATTTTCCCTTTTCACAGTGGGCGCCAGGTCCTTTGGCGGCGGATATGCAGACGACTTCGGTTCCGCCCAGAACCTGATTCTGGGTACCATCACCCTTCTGACCTGTCTTCTGTGGAACATCTTTGCAAAAGGATACTTAAAACAGCTGTCCGTACTGGCTGGACTGATTGTGGGGTATGTAATCGCCATCTTCCTTGGGAAAGTGGATTTAAGCCTGATTATGTCCGGCGGAATCATTTCCTTCCCTCATCTGCTTCCCTTTATGCCCGAGTTCCATGCAGGGGCCATTATCTCGGCCTGCATCATCTTTCTTGTATCTGCGGCAGAGACCATAGGCGACACCTCGGCCCTGGTTTCAGGCGGCTTAAACCGTGAAATCACGGGAAAAGAAATATCCGGCTCCCTGGCCTGCGACGGCTACGCATCCGCCCTTTCCACTGTATTCGGATGTCCGCCTGTAACCTCATTCTCCCAGAATGTGGGCCTGGTGGCCATGACAAAGGTGGTCAACCGTTTCACAATCATGACAGGGGCGGCCTGCATGATTTTAGCCGGACTCCTTCCGCCTGTGGGAAACTTTTTTGCTTCCCTGCCTCAGGCCGTGCTTGGCGGATGCACCATCATGATGTTCGGCACCATTCTTACCTCCGGCGTACAGATGATTGCCAAATGCGGTTTTTCTCAGAGAAACATAGTCATTGTCTCCCTCTCCCTGGCAGTGGGCATCGGTTTTACCACAGCCAGCGAAATCGGGATCTGGGATATCTTCCCTGAATTGGTCCAGTCTGTATTTTCGGCCAATGTGGTTGCGGTTGTATTTGTGGTCTCCGTATTTTTAAGCCTGGTGCTTCCAAAGGATATGGATATCAAGACCCTGGAAGGGTAAAGATTGTCTGCGGGAGCTGCTGCTCCATAGATGAGTCATCATTTATGGAGCAGCAGCTCCTTTTTTATTTCTGTTTTTCTTTCATCTAAAGTCTTTTAACTATCGTTATTCTTTTTTAAGTATAACGTTATTATACAACACTTTTTATTATATGTCACCTGTTTTTTATATTTTGCTGCTTTGTTCTGCCTATGTCCTGCTCCGGCGAATATACTTGTCATTTTTTTATATTATCCCCACTTTTTCATCACTTTTTCAATTATTTTGCACAAATACCTGTCTTTTTTTTCCAATACATGGTACAATCTGTATAAATATTCAACACCAATCAGGGGGAAATATTATGGCTAAAGAAATGATTGCAATGCTTCTTGCCGGCGGCCAGGGCTCCCGTCTCTACGCGCTGACCCAAAAACTGGCAAAACCCGCGGTTCCTTTTGGCGGTAAATACCGCATCATCGACTTTCCGCTTTCAAACTGCGTGAATTCAGGAATTGATACAGTGGGTATCCTGACCCAGTACCAGCCTCTTGTCCTGAATGAGTACATCGGCAACGGACAGCCCTGGGATCTGGACCGCCTGTACGGAGGTGTCCATATACTCCCGCCCTACCAGAAAGCATCCGGTTCAGACTGGTACAAGGGCACGGCCAATGCCATTTATCAGAATATCTCCTTTATTGAACGGTACGACCCGCAGTATGTAATCATCCTTTCAGGAGACCAGATCTGCAAACAGGACTACAGCGATTTTCTTAAATTCCACAAGGAAAAAGGGGCTGAATTCAGTGTGGCTGTCATGGAAGTGCCGTGGGAGGACGCGTCCCGTTTCGGACTCATGGTGGCTGACGGGGATGACCGCATCACCGAATTCCAGGAAAAGCCGAAGAATCCAAAGTCCAACCTGGCTTCCATGGGCATCTACATATTCAACTGGGACATCCTCAGACAGTACCTCATAGAGGATGAAGCTGACCCTGACTCTGAAAATGACTTTGGAAACAACATCATTCCCAATCTGCTGCGTGACGGACGCAGGATGTATGCTTATCATTTCAACGGATACTGGAAAGACGTAGGAACCATCTCCTCCCTCTGGGAGGCCAACATGGAGGTCCTGGATCCGGAACACAGCGGCATCAATCTCTTTGACGAAAACTGGAAGATATACAGCAGAAACAGCGGTATGACCGGCCATAAGATTAGCGGCGATGCCCTGGTGGAAAATTCCATGATTACCGACGGCTGCCGTATAAACGGTCAGGTCAGGCATTCCATCCTCTTCTCCGGCGTAAAGGTGGAGGCCGGGGCGCAGGTGGAGGACGCTGTTGTCATGGGCAGCACCACCATCAAATCAGGCGCCGTGGTAAAACATTGTATTGTGGCTGAGAACGTGGTAATCGGAGAAAACGCAGTGGTAGGGGCCATGCCCTCTGACAGTGAAAAAGGCGTGGCCACCATTGGTCCCGGCATTGAAATCGGGCCCGGCGCCAAGATTGGCCCCAGTGCCATGGTAAAGAATAATGTAAAAGGCGGTGAAGAACAATGGTAAATTCCAATGCAAATGCCCTGGGCATCCTTTTCCCCAACAGCTATGATTCCCTGGTTCCCGATCTGGTCAGCGAGCGCCTGATGGCCTCCATTCCTTTTGCCAGCCGTTACCGTCTGGTGGATTTCATCCTTTCCAGCATGGCCAACTGCGGAATTGACAATATTTCCCTGATTGTCCGCAGAAATTATCACTCCCTGATGGACCACCTGGGCTCAGGCCGCGAATGGGACCTGACGCGAAAAAACGGCGGACTCAACCTGGTTCCGCCTTATGCAGAAAAGACAGTGAGCATCTACAACGGCCGCGTGGAAGCCTTGGCCGGTATCCTGGATTTCCTGAAGGAACAAAAGGAAAAGTATGTGGTTATGGCCGATACAAACCTGGCTGTCAACTTTGATTTCAACGCACTGATTGAAGCCCATATGGCCAGTCATGCCGATGTTACCGTGGCTTACAAGGAGGAACCTCTTCCCATTGACCTCATCGAACACCGTGACATCGGAAAAAGCCTCTACTATACCCTGGCCATTGACAACGGCCGTGTTACCAAGATGTACATGAACTCCTCGGAACCGGGAATGCAGAATATCTCCATGAACATCTACATCATTGACCGGGAGCTCCTGATTAGCCAGATAAACACTGCCTATGTGCGCGGACAGGTATACTTTGAGCGCGATATCCTGGCGCCCCAGTTAGAAAGGCTGAATGTTCAGGCATTTCGCTATGACGGATATGTGGCGCGAATCAGCAGCATGAAGAGCTATTTTAACGAGAACATGAAGATGTTAGACGATGTCAATGTGGACGCGCTCTTTTCCGCCGGCAATCCCATCTATACCAAGATTCGCGACGACAATCCGGCCCGGTATATCAACGGCTCAAAGGTCAGCAACATCATGGCTGCCGACGGCTGCATCATCGAGGGTGAGGTGGAAAACAGTATCCTGTTCCGCGGTGTCAAGGTAGGAAAGGGCGCCTGGGTAAAGAACTGTGTGCTCATGCAGGATACGGTGATAGAAGCAGACGCCGGCGTGGAGTATGTTGTGACTGATAAGAATGCGACCATTACAAGGGGCAAAATTATAAAAGGCACTGTTACGTTCCCGGTGTACGTGGCAAAGTATCAGATTGTATAGAAAGCAGCTGAATGGGCTGAAAAAGGAGGGTGTCCGCCCGGGTGGGGACATCCTCCTTTTATCTGTTTCTCCTGTTATCTGTTTCTCCTATTTCTCCTGCGTCAAAGCATTCATCAGCTCCGCCAAATCCCTGACAATACATATATGGTTAAAGGGTTCAAAATCCCGGAATGACGTTGTTCCGGTCAATACGCCGGCAAAATCCACACCGGCTCCGGCCGCTGTCTTTGCGTCCACCACGCTGTCCCCTGTATAAAGGACTTCCTTCCGGTCCGCCCCCAGCTGCTCCATGGCATAAAGCAGTCCCTCAGGGCTTGGCTTCTCAGCCTTTACATCCTCAGCCCCCACTATCACGTCCACCAGGCCTGCTATCTGGAATTTGTCCAGTATCTGGTCAATCCTGTAATGATATTTTGTAGTCACAATTCCAATCCTGCACCCCTGCCTGCGAAGCTCCTCAAACGCTGGTCCGACCGCGGGATAGAGCCTTGTATGCTCCACCATCACCTGGTCAGATTTTTCTTTAAAATAGATACTGAACCGCTGTGCCTCCTCCTGGTCCCGGCTCCCTGTGAGACAGGCGAAGGTTTCTTTTAAGGACAGGCCTATGGTCTTTCTGATATCCTCCAGTTCCCCGGCCTCATATCCCAGTTTCTTAAGCCCGTGGTTCACACTGGCCGCAATGCCCTCTGTGCAGTCTCCCAGGGTGTAATCAAAATCAAATATCACTGCCTTGTACTTCACTTTTGCTCCTCCTCATCACCTCAAAATCTTCTCCGGCCGGAATCTGAGATAATCCGATGAAACCAGCTTATACTCAATCCCGTCCACCTCTCCCAGAAAGCTGTCCTGATACCTGGCTTCCCCGTGGCAGTGGGAATACACCACCTGCTCTGCCCCGTACTCCTTTGCCATCTCAGTAAACCCGCTTTCCATCTCTCCGATACTGGTAGGAGGATAATGTAAGAACATGATGAATTGGCTGCAGCCGTCCGCAGCGGCCAGCTCAAAGGAGATGCGAAGCCGCTCCAGCTCCCTTTTCACCAGCTTCTCAAAATGTTCCGGTGAATCCTTTCCCTCATAGCAGTACCCCTTTGTCCCCACCAGGGCGTATTCCTTGTAGGCATAATAATTATTCTGAAGAAAGGATAGCCGCCCCTGAAACATCTCATTCAGACGGTATGTTTTCTTTGCATCCCAGAACATGTCATGATTTCCCCTCAGCAGAATTTTTCGTCCCGGCAGGGACTGGATGAAATCCAAATCAGCCAGGGCCTCCTCCAGATTCCGTCCCCAGGAATGGTCGCCTGTGATGACCACCGTGTCCTCTGCGCCAATCCTTCCCCTCCAGTTCTTCTCTATCTTCCTCACATGGTCTTTCCATTCCCTTCCAAATACATCCATGGGTTTATTGGCAGTAAAGGATAAATGCAAATCTCCAATGGCATACAAACTCATATTCACAACTCCCCGCTTATTTTCTCGTAAACCAGCAGCGTCCGGCTCAGGGGAAATCTGTTCTAAACCAGCTCCTCCAGTTTTTTCTTATCCCAATCCTGCATCTCATGTCCCCTAATACGGAAATATCCCTCCTTCTCCATCAGCTTCAGCTCCTGGTTCAGGGAGGACCTGCTGACATGGAGCATATTGGCCAGCATCAGCTGGGAGCCGGGCATGCGGATGGTCTCCGCGGGAGCGATGTTATGCATTCCCACAATCCAGTAAGCGATCCGCTCACGGATGGTCTGGTAATTGAGGCAGTTGAGATAAAGCTGGTTTTTAAGCCCCCGCTGGGAGACATACAGCAGCAGCGCATAGAGAAGCTGCCTGTCTTTCTCCAGCATTTCTTCCATCACCTGGACCGGCACCCACAACACCGTGGACCGCTTTTCAGCGGCCAGAGTATAACTGTACTCCTTTTCACCGGAAAAATACAGGAATTCCGGAAAAATATCCCTGGCCTCAAAATAAGCATGGCACATTTCCGCATCTTTTCTGGTGTGATCCACTGCTTTCAGGATTCCTGTCTCCACGATGCCGAAGCTGGTAATCTTTGTCCCCTGGGGATGGATGCACTGGGAAGCATCGTAGGTCTTTCTTATAAAATAGGTCCTGAATTCACTGTTTCTCCTGCAAAGGTCTGCAAAGGGAATCCTGCAGGACTCTCCGGGAATTGAAAAATGTTCATACATATGCGGCCTCCAAAAAACATGAAAGAGGGGCTGCGAAAAACAGCTCCTCCTTTTTTGATACAGTCTATGCCGGCGGCCGGTCCGGTATGTCACCAAAATCATCGTAATACTTTTCACCGTTAAACCGTAGGCTCCTCCCTGTTTACGGCATCTGTCTCATCGTCCGCGGCCACGCAGAGTGCTATACCATCATAATACGGCAAAGTGCCGGCAACATCAACTACTTTTTTCTCCGAAGGGCCGTCTATATACTCCAAGCGTTCAAATTCCCACACAAACAAGTGATAGTTAAAACATACCGCTTCCAGAAGGGATCCATGTGTGAAAGCGCCCGCAGCGGGGCGGACTTTATGGAATTTTAACGAATGCTTTCGCCATCCACCGGAACACACCCTGGGGCAGCTCAAACACAAATACAATCCCCAGCACAATGGCCACCGCGGCCTTCACAGCCTCATACCCCGTATACACAGCCAGCCCCAGCTGTTCCGTCACCAGGTAATAGACGGTCCAGTAAATTCCTGCTCCAGGCACCAGGGGAAATATGCCTGATATGAGAAAAATAGTGACAGGACAACGGTTTACCACTGCGGCTGCCCTGGACAGGAATATGACCACCACTGTGGCGGCAAAGGAGGCGCCTGCCCCGCTGACATAACCGGAAGCCAGCACATATACAGCCCACCCGGCTCCTCCTATCAGGCCGCACCAGATATAATATTTTCTCGGCACTCCAAAGAGCAGTGAAAATGCAATGGTGCCCATCATGGCTGCACAGACCTGTGGTATCATAACAATGTACCTCCCGTCACCCATCCTGCCAGTGAAAATCCCACGCCCACGCCAATGGCTATACAGAAAAATATCAGCAGCGCATCCATCATCCGCACTGATCCGGAAATGTAATCACTGTCCGCGATTTCCCGTATGGCATTGGTAAAGGGCACTCCGGGTATAAGGGGCATAATGGATCCGATTACCATGTAATTCAGATGCTGTCCCATTCCGGCCAGATACATGGTGCTGCACAGGATCGTCACCAGGGCACCCCCGCTTATGTTTCCCACTATTTTCGACAGATGGGGGGCGCTGACATAAAGCACGTAGATGTACAAAATGATACCGGTCATAAGCGCCACAGAGCTGTCCCATATACTGCCCCCGAACAGATAGCAGAAGGCAGCGCTGCCGCAACCGGATGCCAGCACCTGCATGTATTTAGGCTTTCCCGGCATGCTCTTTATACATTCCAGCCTTTCAGCCACCTCTCTGACCGTATACATGCCTGCCTCTATCTCCCTGGAGAGCTGGTTCACAGCCGCCACACGGTCCAGATGAGTCCCGCTCACCGGAATGTGCTCCACCTTGGCAAAATCAGGCTCATTCCTGCTCCCCACTGTGACGAAGATACCGTTAGTGAGCACAAATGCATTGCCGGAACAGACGCCGTAATAGCGGCATATCCGTTCGATGGTTTCCTCCACCCGGGAAATCTCAGCTCCATTCTCCAGGAGCAGATGCCCCGCCTGAAGGGAAACCTCCATGACTTCCTTCTCTCTGTTATCCTGTTTGAAACTATTCTGTTCAGCATTCTGTCTTTGACTATTCTGTTCCTGCCCGTATATAACTTGATTCCCCTGCATTACCTGCTCCTGCCTGCTTCTCTTTTTTGGCCTGTTTTCTCTTTGTTCTGGCTTATATTGTTTCGTTTCCTCTCTCATTTTATCATTCCCTGGAAATGCTTACAACCCAGGAGTATAATAAGACAAAAATATTCAGGAACGTGCATGCGCAGCAAGTATAGATCAAACCGGCTCTACATTCCCCAGCCGCTCAAATCCCAGATAGCGCGTTCCCTGGAAGGTCAGTTTTCCCCGGTCCCCCTCTGCCAGCAGCCCATATTCAGTCCCTGTCACGGAGAGCTCCATCCGGTCACCGCTCTCCACCTGGAACGTCGCGTAATAGCTGGTGGATGTAGTGGAATGGAAACCATGGGCTCCTGTGGCGTCCCCTGCATTGGGATGGCTGTGGCGGCTGACATTGGTCCTTTTGGAGACCACGGAAGCTGTTACCGACAGCCTGGGGCAATGATTGTTCTTGTTCCACTGGCTCAGTCCCTTTACCGCCGTAACCACAAATATTCCTATGATGAGCACAAATACCAGTGTAAACATGATTTCAAAGCCGCCTCCCCAGAAAAAGGAATCCATGTACATAAATCCACACCTCTCTTTCCCGTTGTATATCTCCATATTATCATATATACAGCCCGGTAATCTTACAATTTACTTAATATAACCTAAAAAATAGACTATTGTTTAGTTCACCAGATTTACGCCTAGTTCCTGCGAATGAATTACGCAGACTTCCTGCCGAACAAAAATTGCAGTCACAATCAGGGAAATAAAATCTGCTGTGGGCGTTGCTATCCATATTCCTGTGACCTCAAAAACTGTCGGTAATAGGATTGCAAACGGTATCAGCAGTAATAACTGCCGAAGCGCACTTAGAACAACAGACTGTTTTACTTTACCAATATACTGAAAATAATTTGCACTTATCATCTGAAATCCCACAGCAGGAAGCAGCAGAGTAAAAATGCGGATACCCGGCACAGCCATATCCATGAGCGCCTTGTTACCGGCCCCGCCAAAGGTGCTTATGATTTGACTGCTAAATAGCTCTATCACCAAAAACATTCCTGCTGCAAAAATAGTGGCACAGGTTATAGAGTATTTTAGTGTGCTCCTTACCCGCGTATAATTCCCCGCGCTATAATTAAATCCAAAGATAGGCTGTATTCCCTGGCCTAATCCAATAATCGGCATATAGACTAACATGGTTGTGTTATACATGATTCCATAGGCTGCAACCCCTACGTTTCCCCCATAAAATGCAGCAACATGATTAAATGTCAGAGAAACCAGGCTTAATGCGAACTGAGTAATAGAAGCAGGAGCACCTGTCGACATAATTTTTTTGCTGGCACTTAGATTTATATTACTTGGCTTTAGATTCCCTGCGGACTTTTTAGAGCATAAAAACTGCATTGCCAAAAGCATACAAACACAGTTACCAATGACCGTTGATAAAGCTGCTCCAAAAACACCCCACTTAAAAACAAATATAAAAACAGCGTCTAAAATTGTGTTTGTAACTACACTGGATAGAGAGTTCAAAAAAGCTCTTTTGGCATATCCCATACCTTTCACACAGTTGTTCATTGATTGGGCGGTGACAAAGAAAAAGGAACCACTTAGTATAACTGTGATATATTCTTTAGCATACACCATGTTATCAGCGTTTGCTCCGTATAGGGAAAGCAATGGCTTAATTGTCAGCAACCCGATGATTGTAATGGCCGCTGAAAACAGGATTGAAAGCATACAAGCGCTTCCAATAATTTTCTCCGCGCCCTGTTTATCGGATTTTCCCATTTTAAGAGAAATGGAGGCAGATGCCCCTGCTGCAATCAGAAGCGACAGCGCCTGAATAATGAGAATAACACCAAATGATACTGTTACCGCCGACAAGGCCGTTATCCCTGCGCTTTTAGCTACGAATATACCGTCTATAGCTGTGTTTAGTGCATTCAACAACAACGAGAGCACAGCCGGTGCTGATAATGCCCAAATCAGTTTTGGGATTGGTTGTGTTTTGATTTTTTCTGCTACTTCCATAAGCGGACTCCTCCAATTCAATCTTTACATGAGTTTTTACTCGCGTTTATAATCTGAGTATATGCTCGTATTTGTCGTTTGTCAATGATTATGTGAGTTTTAACTCACTTTTATTGACAAACCCATCCTCCTATACTAAAATAGTAATCAGGAGTTGATAAAATGGAAAACAAAAAATCTGTACGTCGTCCGCAGCAAAAGAGAAGTATCCAGATGAAAGAAACTATACTTGAGGTTTCAAAGTCATTGTTCTGTGAGAACGGCTATTACAATACAACTACAAATGAAATTGCGAAAACCGCCGGTATATCTATTGGAAGTCTATACTCTTATTTCCCTGATAAAGACGCTATACTCACAGAATTGTTGGAGCGCAGCAACCAATACCACTTTTCAAATGTGTTTGAAAAGCTGCGCCCTGAATCAAGTGCGCAGCTTTATTTAAAGGAACCGAAAAAATGGCTTTATGACCTCGTAAATACTCTGATTCAGTTACATGAAGCAGAAAAGGATTTCTTACGGGAATTAAACGTACTTTATTTTGCAAAACCAGAAGTTAAGGCGATAAAAGATTCACAGTCGGAAAAAGTGCAGATGGCAACATATGAATATATTAGGCGGTATCAAAGCGAGCTGCCGTATGAAGATTTAGAGGCTGTATCCGTTGTAATAGTAGATTTCATTACAGCACTTGTTGATCGGATTATTTTTAAAGAAGCAAGATTAGAAAAGGAAAGGTTATTAAATGCGGGGATAGAAGCCTTATATCGGATTATCTCCAAATAATTCAGGCCGCTTTTACGGCTGCCCTGCAGTTTGTGGGTCACATTCTCACCCGCAGTCCGGAAAGGGCTCCGGATAATTCACCCGGAACCCTCTTAGGCATAAACATGAATTCACTCTTATTACCAATTGCCGTAAATCCTACTATAATATATTTATGGGCAAAGCACACGGCCGCCTTATTTTATGGATATTCATACCCGTCTTCCCACATACAGCAGCCGCCCTTATTTTCAGCCTTGGCACGATACAGGGCCTGGTCCGCATACTCCAGTATGGCCGGCAGAGGTTTCCTGGTGTCCCAAATGACGACACCGGCAGAACAACAGGCCCGGACATTGTCGGCAAAGGGATACTCACAGATGCTCCTGCATATGTCCTCCCCTTTTTTGACAGCGCTTTCCCCTGATTTCATCTGTTTCATAATAACCACGAATTCGTCACCGCCAAACCTGGAAAGTATATCGCTTTCCCTTGTCTGTTCCCTCAGCAGTTCTGCAAAAGCCGATATGGTCTGGTCTCCCCTCATATGGCCAAATGTATCATTGATGTGTTTTAAGTTATCCAAATCAAAGAGATACACAGCCAACGGCATATCTTTCCCGTCCAGAGCATCCGCGGCAGCCTCCAGGCCTCTGCGGTTTAACAGTCCGGTCAGATAATCCTGACAGGCTTCCCCTTCAAGCATGCGCTCCCGTTCCCTGGAGGCCGCCGACCTCATGGCCCTCACGGCACGCCTTTCCAGGACGGCTGCAGTATGCGGCTTGCGCAGGAATTCATCTGCCTCCATATCCAAAGCCTGTTCCTCCTGGCTTCCGTCCCATGAAGTGGCTATGACAGGTATATTCCATACTGCCCGTTCCCTCCGAAGCATTTCCAATATCTGAAATCCATCCGGTTCTGACAGGGTAAGGCTGATGATAGCTGCCCCAATCTTATTCTCATAGCTGGCAATGCAGGCAAGGGCCTTCTCTCCGTCCGATGCCTCCACAATCTGATACCGGGACTCAAATATCCTGCGCACCTGCCTGCAATAGGCATCATCCTCGTCCGCAATCAGAAGTACAGGCCGCTGTTTTCCGTGAAAAGAAACATCCTCCATAGACGATTCCATGGCAGCCTCCTCCGGCTGTTCCCTTATCAGCTTCTCAAACTCCCCGCAGGGCATGGGTTTGGCAAAATAATATCCCTGAACATAATCACAGCCGATTTCCCTCAGCTGTTCAAACTGCTCCCTGGTCTCCACGCCTTCCGCCACCACACTCAGATCCATCCAACGGGCAAGACCCATGGTAAAACGAAGGATTCCCTGGCTGGCCTGCTTTTCCGTTTCATTCTGGATAAACTTCATATCCAGCTTCAGAATGTCAATGGGCATCTTATTGAGCATGTTCAGGGAGGAATAACCGCTGCCGAAATCGTCCATCTCTATGATAAAGCCCAATTCCCGCAGCCGCCCCGCCACCTCAATGATCTGAGACGGGTTTTCCGTATACGCGCTTTCTGTTATTTCCAGATGGAGCCGGGATGGGGGAAGCCCGTATTTTTGGACTGTCTCTGTCAAAATTTCAGGAAGATCCACGTTATAAATATCCGCCCTGGACACATTGACGGAAACAGGTATACATGGATATCCCATTTGCTCCCACCTTTGCAGGATGGCGCATGTCTGGTCCCACACATACTGGTCCAGCTGGGTGATGAAACCATTCTGTTCAAAAAGAGGAATGAACTGTCCCGGCGACTGAAGGCCCCATTCAGGATGATTCCACCGTATCAGGGATTCCGCCCCAGAAAGCCGTTCCTCCTTTACGCTGTATTTGGGTTGGAGATAAATTTCAAACTGCCCCTCTCTCAGTGCAGATTCCATGCATTCCGTTATAGCCTGTTCCCGCAGCAGCCTGCTGCGCAGCCGGTCATCATATATGGCAAAATATTTTCCGTACTGCCCCTTGATGCCGCAGGCAGCCAGAAGAGCCCTGTCGCACATCTGGTCCACCGGAATAGTGCGGTCCTCAATGGAATAAATGCCCCATTTCACCAGCACATTTTTTGCATTGGGAAGGGCATTGACCCGTGCCGTTGCCTCCATGAACATCTCATCGGTATACTTACACCTGCGCTCCATCAGTATGGCAAACTGGTCTCCGTTAAAATGACCGCATATCCCCTTGTCCCCTACCTGGGACTGGTAAAAATCAGCCACCTCCCGCAGCAGCCTGTCTCCCGCCGGAAGACCGAATACATCATTGACTAATTTAAAATTCTCAATATCAGAACAAATGATATCGTATTCCCGTTCCGGATGCCGGGCCAGTTCCTCCTTCACCTTCTGGAAGAAAAATTCCTTACTGTAAAGCCCGGTCAGCCGGTCATATTTTAACTGGTTGACCATGGCTGCATTTTCACGCAGATTAATGATGCTTGCCACTCTGTGCAGGATGATTTGTGGCTTGTAGGGTTTAGCAACAAAATCCGAAGCACCGTGGGAAAGGGCAGCCACCTCGTCCGATTCGCTGTCGCTCTGGGTGGTTACGATAACCGGAATAGAAGAAAACACAGGGTCTTTTTTCACAATGGAAAGAAAGGTATATCCATCCATAACAGGCATGGTTATGTCCAGCAGAATCAGTGAAATCACATCCCCGCGCTCCTTTAGGACGGACAGGGCCTCCAGACCGTTTTCAGCCTCCACGACCTGATAGTCCGCAGAAAGTATCTCTCCCAGCAGCATACGGTTAATTTCATTATCTTCCACAATCAGAATTTGTTTTTGTGATATCATGTCCTAATCCCCTTTTATCTGTATACGCAGTATCTGGACCGGCCGGCCTTCTTTGCCTGGTAAAGGGCCTGGTCACTGCGCTGGAGAAGCGCATCAATGTCCACCATGGAATCGCTGCTCTGAGCGATTCCCACGCTGGCTGACAAAGAAACGGTCTGTTCCGCTGCCAGAAACGCTGTCCTCATTTCTTTCAAAAAGGCCTCTGCCTCCTGCTCCATCTGGTCCATGCTGCACTTTCCCAGACGGACCACCAGGAATTCGTCCCCGCCCAGCCGGGCCACGAAGTCGTCCCGGAACAATCGTCTGAGTACATCCGCCGTATGCACCAGCACGGCATCTCCCACCTTATGGCCATATGTGTCATTGACTTCCTTAAACCGGTCCAGGTCAATGTACATCAGGCTGACCGTCCTGCCGCCACGGTTGTTATGTATGTACTGGTAAAAACATCTGCGGTTATAAAGTCCTGTAAGGAAATCTGTATTAGAGCTGTGGCGGATTTGTTTCTCCAGATCCCGCTCCACTGTCACATCCCTGAAAATGCAAAGCTTACCGGCCACATGATTGAATACATCATAGACGGAATTTTCGTGAATCTCCAGCATCTTACCTGACCCATCCCTCCGGGATACACGCGCTTCCATGTATCCTTCGCTGTTAATGGTGCGCTGTTCCTCGAAGGCCCCTGTTATCCACGCATCATAGTCCTGCCCGATTACTGCTTCTTTGGGAAGCTTAAAATACTCCTCAAATTTTCTGTTGGCATTAAGTATCTTCCCGTTGTTATCCCACAAAAGGATGGCATAGGGCATACTCTGCAGCAAAATTTCTATCTCAGCGCTCATGTTTACCAGGTCCGTCACATCATGGCCGATACCCACAGTTCCAAGAACCGTGACACCGTCCCTGTCCACTATAGGGGACTTATAGGTGCGCAGCTGGCGCATGCCGTGGGATGCCTTGACAGACTCCGTAAACTGCAGGGTACGCCGCTCCTTTATAACCGCATCCTCCGACTCCCGGCATGAGGCCTCCCCATTTTCATAATCATCCGGGGATACCCCCCATATATAGCAGTGGTTCCGCCCCGTCACATCCTCCCTGGTCTTTCCCACCACAGAGCAGAACGCCTTATTCACCTTGACGTGAATCCCGTCCAGTGTCTTAAACCAGAGCATGTCCGGTATACTGTCTATGGCCGTATCCAGGTAGGTCCGGGTCATGTAATAATCGTAGCCCAGCTTAATCTGTTCCATCATGCGTTTCAGGCGTACCTTAATATAATCCCTGACAAGGGGCGTCTCCCAAAACTCATCCGCAGCCCCAAATTCTTCCGGAGGCAGCGCGCCTATGCGCTGGCGGCTGCCGCAGAATATGAGCGAGGCTTCCGCTGCACACTGGGAGCGCAGCTTAGAGGGCGGCACAGAGTCGTCCAGATTCCATATGAGAAGCCTGCTCTCCCTCATAATTTCCTGATTTGCCTCAGGCGCCACTGTGATTTCATGTGTAAAATGCTCCAATGGTTCGAGAGAACGGACCAGCTCAGAGAGCATGGTATCCTTGCTGAAAATCGCTATCTTCATCCTGCATCGGTACATATGATTTCCTCCCCGCGGAACATCAGCTTTTACCAAATGTATATTATTTAATTGTAGCATAAGCAAAATCTTTAATCAACAATATTTACCAAATAGCGGGGCAATTGAAAGGCAATCCATCCCTTCAATCCAAATGACATTCAATTTCCCTATATATATTTTCAATCTCAAATCAAAACTCATTCAGAATATCAATTGGACTATTTTTTCTCAGCTATTTATACTCAAATAGGTATAAAAGCGAAAAAACAAGGGAGTTTATATGTTTAGTTTAGGGATTGATTCAGGCTCAACCATGACCAAAGGGGTCCTGTTCGACGGAATAAATGTGGTAGGATGCCACATGCTTCCCACCTCCATGCGGCCGGGCCAGATTCTGAGGGACATTTACGACCGGCTTTACACGGAGGAAACCGGGTTCGTGGTGAGCACCGGGTATGGCCGTGAACTTTTAAAGGAGGCGGACGCCAAAATCACGGAAATCACCTGTCATGGTGCGGGCGCTTCCTATCTGGCCCCTGGTTGTGATACTGTCATTGATATCGGGGGACAGGACTGCAAGGTCATTACCCTTGACAGCCATGGGCAGGTAAATGATTTTTTAATGAACGACAAATGCGCGGCCGGCACCGGGCGCTTCATGGAAATGATTATGGCCCGGGTAGGAAGCGACATCTCACATCTGGACGACTTCGTGCAGGGCTGCCGTCCCGTGCCTATCAACAGCATGTGCGCTGTCTTTGCGGAAAGCGAGATAGTAGGACTGATGGCCCAGGAGACGCCTCCCGGCGACATTGTACTTGGATGCGTCCACTCCATCTGCCACAGGACCGCCATCTTTGCCCAGCGTCTGACAGGCGGACATCCCCATATTTTCTTCTCGGGAGGTCTGGCACAGTCAGAGATTATGCGATCCGTGCTGGGAGAATATATGAATACCTCCCATATAACCACTCACCCGCTCTCTCAGTATACCGGGGCCGTAGGAGCAGCCGTACTGGGATATGGAAAACTAAAGAAAAGGAGCCGAAACTGATATGGAGTTGAAGAAAGAACTGCCCGAAATATTTGAAGAATTTGCAGATGCAAGGAAAAATTCGTTTCTTGCCATAAAAGAATTAAAGGAGGAAGGCATACCTGTGGTCGGTGTCTTTTGTACCTATCTTCCAAGGGAAATCCCTCACGCCATGGGTGCCTCTGTTGTGGGACTCTGTTCTGTGACTGATGAAACCATACCTGACGCTGAAAAGGATCTGCCCAGAAACCTCTGTCCCCTCATCAAATCCAGCTACGGCTTTGCCAAGACAGACAAATGTCCTTTCTTTTATTTCTCTGATCTGATTGTAGGCGAGACGACCTGCGACGGAAAAAAGAAAATGTACGAGATGCTGGCTGAATTCAAGCCGGTCCATGTCATTGAACTACCCAACTGCCAGACAGAAGCCGGAATAGGACTTTACCGCCAGGAACTGATACGGTTTAAGGAGGTGCTGGAGAAGAAATTCGGCACTGTCATCACTGAGGATGCCATCCGCTGCCAGATACATAACAGAAACCAGATTCTTGCGGCCCTTAACCGCCTTCAGTATGTGATGGCCCTGGACCCGGCACCGGCTCTTGGACTGGATATCGTCAACATTGTTTACGGCACGGGATTTAAAATGAAAATTGATACACTGGCAGAAGAAGTGAATGCCATCACGGATAAGATTGAGGCTGAATACGCCCAGGGCAGGAATATTGGAAAGAGGGCCAGAATCCTGGTGACCGGTTCTCCCTCCGGCGGTGCCGCCCTCAAGGTAGTGCGCGCCATTGAGGATAACGGCGGCGTGGTGGTCTGCTTTGAAAACTGCTCCGGCATGAAGCCCTTAGACCCCATTGATGAGGATAACCCTGATGTATATGACGCCCTGGCCAGGAAATACCTGAACATCGGCTGTTCCTGTATGTCCCCCAACCCCAGGCGTATGGAGCTGTTAGACAGGCTTATTGACGATTTCCATGTGGACGGCGTGGTGGATTTGGTTCTGCAGGCATGCCACACCTACAATGTGGAAACCTCCCTGGTGCGCAGGCTGGTGAAGGAGAAGAAGGGACTTCCCTATACCGTTGTGGAGACAGACTATTCCCAGGCCGACGTGGGCCAGCTGAACACAAGGATGGCTGCCTTCATCGAGATGCTATAAGGAATAATCTATCACGATTTTCCTGCATGCTGCGCAGCAATAGGCGTTTTCCACTACCGCTGCCCCCAGTGTCTTTCTGGCTAACTGTACGCCGCTGTTCCTGTCATTACGGGAAACCAGACCGGGCTCATGGCGCTCCCTTCTCCATGCAATGCAGCGGGCGTCTGATGTGAGGAATCCTGCTTCCATCTCTTGATTGCAATAAGGACATTTCATTTCTTCCACTGCCTCCTTGTTTTTCTTCTCATTGAGCATAGCACAGAGAAGAAAAAAACACAATAAGCTCCCGCATGGGCCAGGAATTGGACAGCTGGTTTCAGGAACCGGTGTTGCAGTGTCATTTTCCCTGGGTTATAATATTTAGTATGTCGGACAAAGAATCAAAGGAGGAGATACATATGGTAGAAATAAACAGAAACGCCTGCACCGGCTGCGGGCAGTGTATGAGTGATTGTATCGCAAACAACCTGTTTCTGAGGGAAGGAAAAGCAGAGGTGTCCGGAAACTGTATCCTCTGCGGCCACTGTGTTGCTGTCTGTCCTTTAAACGCCGTGTCCATACCGGAATATGATATGGGAGACGTGGAGGAGCTGAGTCAGGAACAGGCCGGACTGGATTCAGACCGGCTTCTCAAGGCAATCAAATACCGGCGCAGCGTGCGAAGGTTCAAACAGAAGCCTGTCAGCTCCGGGGACCTGGATATGCTGTTGCAGGCCGGACGGTATACAGCCACAGCCAAGAATATGCAGGACTGCCGCTTTATCTTTGTCCAGAAGGAGCTGGAAATCTTAAAAACTCTTATCTGGGACGGAATCGGCCGTATTCTGGACAGCCCTGCTCCGGGGCCGGCCCAGGCATACCGGGGCTTTTATGAGGCCCATATGGCTGATTCAAAACAGGACTATCTCTTCCGCAACGCGCCTGCCGTCCTGTTCATCGCTTCTGAGGCAAATATAGACGCAGGGCTGGCTGCCCAGAACATGGAACTGATGGGTGTCTCACTGGGGCTTGGATTCCTCTATAACGGCTATCTGAGAAGGGCAGCTGAAATGAATCCCCAGGTTTTAGACTGGCTGGGAGTGGGAGAAAAAAAGATAGAGGCCTGCGCCCTTCTGGGCTATCCTGATATTACATATAAAAGAACAGCTCCCAGAAGGGCGGCGGATGTAATTTTCCGTTGAAATCACGGTTTTCCTCTACATCCGCCTCATAAAAGCAATATCTGCTCCGGCTGATGCAGGATTCATCTCCTCCCGGAGCAGATACATGTCCGGTTTGTTTTCATGAAGCCAGCGGCTGATTTCTGCATACCGCAGGATGCCTTCCCCCAGCTGTTTTGGCTGGTATGCGCGGTCTTTCCCCAGACTGTAGTCTTTTATATGCATCACGTCAATATACGTCCCGACGGACGCAAGCCACTGGTTCCAGTAAGCATCCTGATCCGTGGTCTCCGGGAATTCCAACAGATTGGAGGCATCGAATATCAGCCGCAGGTGCTCCGGGTCATCCACCATCCGGATTGTCTTAAGCGTGGTCTCCAGGTCCGCAAGAGGATGCCAGTACACGGGTTCGATTGCCAGCTTCATGTCAATGCGCTGCGCCTCCTCCATAACCCGCATAAGGCTGTCCATCATGTACGGACACCAGGCAGCCCTTTCCTCCCTGCTCAAACGTGGATATGCTGTCTCGGTTCCCACCACGCCGGCTCCCATTTCCTTTGCGTAAAGCAGGCAGTTTTTCAAAGTCTCCACCGCATACTCCCTTACACTGCGGTCGGGATTGCCCAGGTCCATGTAGCATCCCATCACCGGAATCTCCACCCGGTTCTTCTCAAATGCCCTTCTGATTCGCTCAATGTGGGACAGCCGGATATCCTCATAGCTGTCAATCTCCTCAAATACCTTGGGAAGCGCCAGCTGGGCCCCATCATAGCCTTCTTCACGCAGCAGGGATGCCAGCCCTTCTATACTGTGTTTACCGTAATCGTGTGCGCGTACGCCTATTTTCATCTTGTATCCCTCTCTGTTTGTATTAATGTCTGTTTGTATTAATCCCTGTTTGTATTAATCCCTGTCTGTATTAATCTCTGTCTGTAGTCTGAAAAACAGCCCATCATCTATCATCATACAGAAATACCGTCTGAAAACAAGAACGTGGTTCGCCAAAGAATGTGTCCTTATTTGTATCTTTATGCCTTCTTCAGCTGCCCTTACTGTCTTACAGGAAGCATCACCAGTATCTCCGCCACTTCATTGTCCGTGGCAACCCGCTGGGGAGGCCCCCAGGTTCCTGCGCCTGAGGTGACGATAACCTGGGGCGAATCAACGGATGCCCGGTAATATCCATAATCCACATCAAAAACCGCATCCGTAATCAGATTAAAGGGGAACATCTGTCCCTTATGGGTATGCCCGCAGAGAATCAGGTCTGTCTCTTCCCCATAGTCCCGGATATTTCCCGGCTGATGGTCCATCACAATCACAGGCAGATCCTCTGTCCTTTCAGGCAGTTCCAGGCTCCCCCGCCGCTCTCCCTGCCCGCCGATAGGAAATGAGTCCTTTCTTCCTGCCAGTACAAAACGGCTGTCTATCACAACGGCCTCGTCCTGCAGTACCCGGACACCTGCCTCTGAGAGGAATTCCGTCATCCGGTCATAGCTGGGGCCGGCATCATGGTTTCCGAGGCAGGCATAAACACCGTAAACCGATTCTATTTTCAAAAACAGTTCCTTAAGAGTCCCGGCATCAGCCAGGGCCGTGGCATCGCCGTCAAATATATCTCCGGCAATACAGACCAAATCCGGCTTTGTGGAGTTTACCGCGTTAATGACCTTTTCAAGGTGATGTTCTCCTATGACATACCCCAGATGCAGGTCGCTGATTAGGGCAATCCGAAGAGGCGCCTTCTCTTGTGTCTGGCCCCCAATCTGGATTTCATAGGGTTTTATCTGTATCACAGCGCCATGGACTGCCCCATACACAGAAAGGGCCGCCGAAAGAAGCAGCGGTATGGCTCCCGCGGCAACGCCGGCCCTGCATGACAGCGGCGCCGGCAAGAGACGAAGCAGTCCCGCCAGGAACAGAAACAATCCTGCCAGATTAACCAGCATTACCATGTAGACAATAAACCCCAGAAGATAGTGGCAGACATAAAAAACAGGCGCAAATATGCCGTTTCCGGGAACACGGCTCACAATAAAAGCGCCCAGAATCCCGGTAACAGCCAGACCGTAGGCAATTCCATAGGGCAATGGTCCTATACACGGAAAAAGAGGCCCCAGCCACTGGAACAATTTCCGTCCGGCATTGGCGAACAATCCGATCACAGCCGCAAGTGCGGCAAACAGGCTTATCAGTTTCATCCTATACTCCATCTCTCTTCCTGTAATGAAGAGGCGTGCATCCCATGTACCTGGTAAATGTATTGGAAAAATGGCTGCTTCCCGAAAACCCGGCTGCCAGCGCAATTTCAAGAATGCTCTTACCCGTGTGGGTCAGCAGATACTCTCCCATGCGCACCCGGTAGGTAATAAGATAATCCACCGGGGACTGGCCCAGTATCTCCTTAAAATCCCTGCAGCATTCACTTGTGCTGACACTGGCTGCCCTGGCAATATCCTCCAGCCGTATCTTCCTGGCATACTCCTGGTGGATAAACGTAAGGCAGGAACGGACCCGCCTGTATGGGACATCGGAATAGGAAGTGTGCTTTTCCCGTTTTAAGTCCATGTTTTCGTACAGCGTAAGTCCTGTCTGCTGAAGCAGAATCTGGAGACGCCACAGATACCCCGGAGGCCGTCTGCAGTCGCACAGATACATGTCATGAATGCAGGACAATGCCTCCTTATGCCATGGACATGTATTGTCCAACAGAAAAAAATCCACATCGGCCCCTGTAATAAAGGAGGCGCACTGCGCCTCTACCAATCCGCCCGAAAGGCCGTGAAGCAGATAAGGGTCCGCCAGCACGGCGCAGTAGGCGCTGCCGCGCTGATGGTGATAGGGAGCGACCATGTGCAGCATATTAGGAGGCAGAAGCCCGCCCTGCCCGCTGGAAAGCACGTAAGAACGGACCCCGGTCTGAAACTCGATGGCGCCTCTCAGCACGTAGACCAATTCCAATTCCTTATGCCAATGCCATGGGATACTGCGGTTCGGGTACAAATCCAGATCATCCAGATACACCTCCATGGGAAATGCAGGCGTGCCGTGGCAGGTTACTTCCTCCAAATTTCCATTTACTTCCAGATAGTTTAACTGCATCTAAAGTCTCCTCCAGCCCAAGACAGGATTTTGTTATTTTTAGCCGCTATATTATTACAAATTTTTCTATAGCTCCATTATAATGAAAAAAAAGGACATATGCAAGAGATTCTGTTTCAAAGGAGTGATTATGGAGATGAAGTTAACTTATATTGCCATCCATACTGCAAAACCGGAGAGAATGAAGGATTTTTATGTGAAATATTTAGGTGCGGTCGCGGATGAGCCGCGCCCTGCCGGCAAAGATGGCCAGGAAGCGGATACCGGCCTGGCAGACAGCACATTCGGCGGGACCGTGTACAACCTGTCCTTTGAGGGCGGAGTGAAAATCAGGCTCATACCGGAACGGCCTGTTATTTGTGATGCCTTATCTTCCGTATCTTTTGCCTCAGCACTCATATCCTCCGCTCCATCCTCCATATCCCCTGCCATGCAGGCCCGCCCCTCCTATGCGGTATGTCTGACCTTCACGGTTGGCAGCAGGAAACGTGTCAACGAACTCACCGGCCAGCTGATAATGGAAGGTTATGATGTTATCTGTGAGCCGGGGTTTTATGGGGTGGAGCATTACAGCAGCAGCGTTTTTGACCCGGAGGGAAATGTAATTGAATTGGTGGCGTAAAAAACAACTGCGGGCAGCCGGATAGAGCCATCCGGTGCCTGTCAAAAAATGAGCCTTCAAAGGGATTTATCCCTCCAGAAGACTCATGTGTTCTTTATCCAGGACCAGAAGGCATCCACCCAGGCCGAACCCGCTTTCTGCCAATAATCCTTCTCTGATTTTCACCTCTCTGCGTATGGTGTTCATCTTCCTGACATCCAGCGCGTACTGCGCATTCCTGAGAATATATGAAACGTCAAAGGACGCAGAGACCACCACTTCGGATATATCGAATAAATTGGCCACATTCACGATTCCGATACCCAGATACCTGCCGCAGGTCTCAAAAACCTGCAGGGCTGCCTTGTCCCCGCTCTCTGCCAAAGGCACCAAATCTCCTGCCTGCTTTATCTCTTTCCCTGTAAGCTCGCTATATATCCGCATCATTGCCTTCTCGCTTGTATAGAGTCCCAGGCACCCGCGGCTGCCGCATTTGCATTCCAGTCCATTTTTATCAACCGTCATATGGCCGATACGGCCTGAATTTCCCATCTCCCCCTGCATCAGGCTGCCGTCTGTCCAGATGGCCATGCCTATCCCTGAACGGATAACAATATAGAGCATATTCTGTACATCCTCAAGATGGGCCGCTTTTCTCTCCGCCCAGGAAAGAAGGTTTACATCATTGCATATATAGACCGGCTTACCCACATATCTCTGTATGATATCTCCAATGGGTACGTTCTCCCATCCCTCGATCCGTTCAAACAGCACCGAATGGTTCTGTTTATAGTCAATCACTCCCGGAATCCCCATTCCAACCCCTAAAAGCCGGCTTCTGTCAATACCTGAATCCTGAATCAAGTCATCCATCTGCTGTTTCAGCAGACGTATCATCTGGTCTTTATCTGAGTCCCTGGGATAGACACGGACGGAAAAGCAGATATTCTCACATTCCAGATTGCTGATGGCCATACGCACTTTCGGAAACTCCAGGTCGATTCCCATGGCATAGGCCGCACCAGCATTTGCGTGGTAAAGCACGGGATTTCTGCCGCCGTTGGATGTGCCGTAACCGCTTTTAACCACCAGGTTGTCCGCTGTCATTTCCTGTACCAGGCTGGTTACGGTCGGACGGCTGAGATGGGTCATATATGCTATATCTGTCATGGTGACTGCCTTATGGGACCAGATACATTCGTATACCACCTGCCTGTTGGCTTTCTTCACATCACTGAGATTATTCCCCTTCATATTCCCCCTCCTGTAACGGCCCAATGCTTTTTACATTTTTCCGTATTACCATCATCATTATATCTTGCCCCTGCTTCCAGTGTCAATAGATAAAAGGCAGCCGTTTCCTCTGTATAAAACGGCTGCCCAATATCATTATCAGAATTTGTCCAGCTTCTTTTGAATCACCTGTTTTCTCGTCTCCGCGGCCTCACGCAGCTGCTTTTTGTGCTCCTGTATCCATAACAGGTTTGCCTCAACCTCTTTTTTTGCCCTGTCAATCATGGACTTCATGGCCTTATCACCGGTTCCTCCTCTGACCTCTCTGCATTTTACAAAATGCCAGGGATTGATACACTGGGAGATGGGCGTAAAATCAAAAGCAAAAGGCTCTCCAAAGAACTCATGATAGGCAGAAGAAAAGAATTCTTCAGATATATTTTTTAAATTGTAATCCATGGTTCCCGCCTTTTTAACAAGAAAACTAACAAAGGAATGGGCCTTCCTGAATGGTATCTTATAAGAGCGGTACATTTGGTCGGCAATATCAGTAACCACGGAAAAACTTTCATAGGCCCTGCTCTCAAGCAATTCTTTGTTTACCTCCAGCGTACTGATAACTGCGCGGAACAACTGCACATTTTTTTGGAACAGCTCCAGGCAGCCAAATACACTATCCTCGATGTCTTCATAATCAGAAATATCCCCGTACGGGCTTTTCAGAAACCCGGTCAGTACCGTATCCGCCATTCCCTTCAGAACAGACAGAGAGGACCGCAGATGTTCCAATGCAATGGGATTTCTTTTCTGAGGCATAATGGAGCTTATGGAAATGTAGCCGTCCGCCACATGAATCATATTCATTTCCTGTGTTGCCCAGAGAAGCAAATCCGTAACAATCCTGCCCATATCCAAAGCACACAATCCCAACGCACTGGCTGTCTGCGTCAAATAGTCGCTGTTTCCAATGGCATCGTATGCATTCTCAATCATGCCTGAAAAACCAGCCAGCTCTGCCACCCGTTCTCTGGAAACAGGAAAACCAGTGGTCGTCACTGCGGCAGCGCCCATGGGCGACTGGTTCACTGCATCATAAGCTCTGCACAGACGTTTAAAATCACGTTCCAGCATATCCGCGGCTCCGAGAAAATAATGTCCCAATAATCCGGGCTGCGCATGCTGTGTATGGGTATGAATTACATACAAGGTGTCTTTATGCTCCTCTGCAAACAATACAATGGCATTTTTCAGATACAGGAACTGTTCCATGGCCTGCAAAAGGCCATCCCGCACCGCCATGTGGGACCATGTCACGCACATGTCATTGCGGCTCCTGGCCAGATGCAGATTGCCCGCAATACCGTCTGTCGCCTCTATCAGCTTGCTTTCCATATAAAAATACAGGTCTTCATACCGTCCATCATACACCGTATTTTTATAGAACTCCTGATCCAGTTCCCCAAGAGCCTTTAGAATAACGTTTCCACTGTTTTCATCCACAATCCCCTGTTCCATCAGCATAATCAGATGGGCTTCATTTATTGCCTGAATATAGGGAAGCATCCGGTTTTTAGCTCTCTCATAGCCAGGTTCCAGCTCCATGGCAACCAGTGCCTTCCCTGGGTATTTCATCCCTTCCTGTTCCAGCGTCTGCTTTCTTAATTCCGTATATGTCTCTGGCAGCCTCATGCCCCTTATGCCCTCCTCTTTCATCTTTTCATAATATACTTACTGGTCTGCCACAGCTCCGTCCTCCCGCAGCTTTGTCACATATAAACGCGGCTTGTACGGATAGTCATTCATGGCCGATTCATTTAGCTCTATTCCGATTCCAGGTCCCTCCGGCACGGTCAGATAGCCGTCCTTCAGAGTAAGAGTGGATTTTACTATCCTATTTTTAGGCGCACTGTCCTCGCCCAGCGGATATTCCTGAATCGCAAAGTTTGGTATGGCCGCAGCCAATTGGATGCAGGCCGCCGTACTGACCGGACTCAGGGGGTTATGGGGCACCACCAGAACTCCCCTGGCTTCCGCCAGGGCCGCAATCTTTTTGGCCTGTGTTATTCCGCCGCACAGGCACACATCCGGGCGTATGTACTGGCATGCATTACGTGAAAGAAGCATTCCAAATTCCTCTAAAGTGTGGAGCCTTTCACCTGTGGCGATGGGAATATGTATTTTATCAGCTACTTTTTCCATATCATCAAAATTGTCAGGTCTCACCGGATCTTCAAAAAACATGGGTCTGGCCTGTTCTATTTCCCTTCCCAGCGCAATTGCTTCCGGCACATTTAACTGTCTGTGTATTTCAATACAAAGGTCTACCTCATTTCCCACCGCCTCCCTGTATTGATAGACGCGTTCAGACGCATTGCTTATTTTAGCGGCAAAGCTTTCAAGAGGCATGATTTCCCTGCGGTCCGAATCCACAAAGGGCGTCAGATGCCCTACTGCTGTAAATCCGCGGGCTTTGGCATTCCTGCATCCCCGGATCAGTTCTTCTCCGGTGGATCCGAATACATGATAATAGACCCTGGCTTTATGCCGTACTTTTCCCCCCAACAGCTCATAGCATGGGACACCGTAATATTTGCCCTTTATGTCCCACAGGGCAATATCAATTGCTGACAGCGCTCCCATGATGGCAGCTCCCCTAAAGTGGTAACACCGGTACATATACTGCCAGTGGTGCTCTATCAAAAGAGGATTCTGTCCTATCAGATACCGTTTGAAGGTCTCCACCACTGCCTCTGAGGCTTCTAAGAAGGCCCATGCCCCGGATTCGCCCACACCCGATATACCCTCATCCGTATCCACCCGTACAAACATATATTGATCAATCAACCGCGTGCTTACATCTGTTATCTTCATCCTTACTCCTCCTATCCTTTTACGGAACCGCTGGTAAGACCTCCCACCAGATACTTCTGGGCAAACAGCGCAAACAAAAAGGAAGGTATGCATACAATCATGGAGGCTGCCAGCACATCCCCCTGCAGCATGCTGTCTCTGGAACTAAAGTCCGCGATTACCACTGGCAATGTTTTCTTTGACTCATCAATTAACAGCGTGTTGGCCAGCAGGAAGTTATTCCAGATGCCGATAAACGTCATGATGCCGCTGGCCGCAAGCCCTGGCAATGCCACAGGAAGGAATATATGCCAGAGTGTCTGGATTTTTGCCAGACCATCTATCTCCGCTGCTTCAATCAGGTCTGACGGGATGGTTTCAAAATAGGACTGCATGGTCCATATACAGATAGGCAGTTCAAATGCAATGTAACACAGAATCAGCCCTTTGTATGTGTTAATCAATCCCATCTTGGACATCATCAGATAAATAGGTATGATAATTAAGATCTGCGGAAACATATATACAAATAATACCATTTTGCTGAATGTCTCTTTCATCCGGTACTCATATGCCTTATAGCTGAATGCGGCCAGGCATGCAACTGCCAGTGTAAGAATGGTGGAAACCACCGTAATAAAAATACTGTTCCACAGGAAACGGGCAATTCCAAATTCCGTAAATACCTTCTTCACAAAATACAGGGAATATGTTTGAGGAAGGATGGAAGGCGGAAGCTTGGTTACGGTCTGAGGACTTTGCAGTGCCGAAACCACCAGCCAGTATACGGGAAATATAATTGGTATTACCACTGCCACTGCCAGAATATGTATTCCAATCAGTTTCAGAAGCTTGCTGTTTTTTCTGTTCACATGTCCACCCCCATTAGCCATACAGCTTATCCTGCCGCTTTTTCAGTATGAAATAAATTGCTGCAAATATAATTAAAATCACAAATAGAATCATGGTTATGGCAGAGCCCTCTCCCATTCTGTAACTGCTGAACGCTCTCCTGTATGCATAAATAGGAGTTGTCTGCGTGGCCTCAGCCGGTCCGCCTCCTGTCATGACCCATGGCAAATCATAGAAATTAAATGTCCATATGAATCTCAGGATTCCTGATACCATGACAACAGGCATCAAAAGCGGCAATGTGATCTTACAAAACCGGTTCCAGCCATTTGCCCCGTCAATCTGTCCCGCTTCATATAAGTCAGAAGGAATCCCCTGCAGGCCCGCAAGGAACATGGTTATAAGCATAGGCACGCCGCGCCAGACATTGGCCAGTATAAGGATAAACATGGCTGTATGTTCATTGGCGATCCACGCTACGGGTTCTTTTAACACATGCAGATCTATTAATATATAATTCATGATCCCGTAAATGTCATGAAACATCCACCTGAATATCATGGCAACCGCTACCGTGGGCACCAGCCACGGCATTATCACCAGTCCTCTGAACAGCCCCTTAAAACGCAGGTCCGGATGATTCAAAAGGATGGCAATGGCCAGCCCTAATACAACCTGCGGTATAAGTGAGCCAAAGGTAAAGATAAGCGACCGTCCCACTGCCTGCCAGAATGAGGCATCTTGTAATATCTTTATATAGTTTGCTATCCCGACAAAGTTCATGACCGGTTTTCTGACGCTGTAGCCTGTAAAACTCATTACAAGAGCATAGAGCATCGGATACACCACAATTCCAAATATAATCAGAATAGCCGGCATATAAAGCAAGGTTCCCTGAGTACTCGTCCTGTTTTTCTTTTTCCTGTTACCAGACATCCGGTATCCACCCCCTTTTAGACAGAGTGGATATTCTGCTGTGTCTGCTCAGAATATCCACTCCCAAAATGATTATAACAGTTTCTCCAGTTCGCCCACAATATAATCCACTGCCTGGTCCGCACTATACCCATCTGAAAGCATCTTAATCAGGCCATTGCCCAGAATACACTGGGATTCAAACTCGCCGGCGCCCGGGAACGGTCCATTGACCATGCCTAAACCATTGGATGTTGACAGAATATCAAGCGCCATATCCGGTACCATTTCTTTCAGATTGTCAGGAAGATTTTCCTGATATTTGGTGTTCTGGAAGAGATCTTCCTTGGCTGGGAACATGGCATATGGATAGCTGAGATAAAAGTCAACCATGTTATCACCTGTAAACATATATCTCACAAAATCCTTTGCCAGTCCTGTATTGCCGTCGGAAGAAATACTCAATCCAACCCATCCCTGTCCGGAACCTGTCTTTTTTCTTCCGGGTATTTTAAAATAAGATACATCATCCATGTCATCAGGGGCAACGGACTGCAGTGTATAGTAAATTTCAGGTGTGTCGATTCGGCTCATCACAGTACCGCCTGCCACCATTTCCCTGACATTTGTCTGTGTATAACCCACGGTTCCCTCCGGCGCGCAGTCCTTCACTAATTTGTAGAGGTAGTCATAGGTTTCCACCATGGCGGCCCGGCTTTCATCGTCCAGGTCAATATACCACTCACCATTTTCATCCACATTTAAAAGGTCCACATCATTGGCCTGCAGGAAACTCCAAATCGTTTTCCAGGCATGGAGGTCTCCCAAAGGCAGGGCAAAACCATATCTGTCCTTGGATGGGTCTGTCACGGCCTTACACATATCGTAATACTCTTCCCAGGTTGTGGGCAGAGTCTCGATACCGGCCTCTTTCAGCCAGCTGTCCCTGTAATAAGCCACATAAGGAGTGATATAAAGAGGAACAGAATATAATCCATCCTCATACGCACCTTGAACTGATAAGGATGTACTTAAAAACGCATCCTTTCCCCCTATTTCCTCCACAAGGTCAGATAGCTCCAGCAGGCCTCCCGTACCAGCCAAGGACTGGGGATACCCCGTTCCTGTCACCATAATATCCGGTGCGTTTCCTGCCATAATAGCTGATACAATTTTGTCCATGGCCCCGCTCCATGGCATGACTGTAATGTTAATCTGTGTTCCCGGATTCTGTTCCATATAAGAATCTGCCAGCTTCTGCAGTTCATCGGCCCTCTCTTGCTGTGTCAGCATGGACCACATCTCAATGGTTCCTGTCGCTTCCTCTGCAGATTCTGCCTGGGCGGAATCTGCATTCTCCGCGTTGTTTTCTGATACCTTTACCTCTTGTGCATCCTTTGTACCGGAGTCAGCGCTCTGTCCGCATCCTGCCGCAGCCATCATGACGGCTGCTCCCATAATAACCCCCAGTATCCGTTTCCCTTTCTTTGTCATTTTTGTACCTCCCATCATTTTTTATTATTTATCATCAGAAGAATACGTACAGTATGGACGTATTCTCTCATATTCAATCTCCACCCCTAACCCCGGCGCCTGGGGAACCATGATCTGCCCCAATTCGTTCAGCCTGATAGGTTCCGGAAACATATCTTTTAGCAGTGCGTTTGTATTATTGTCGTAATATTCCGCAATCAGGCCGTTGGGAACAGAAGCTACCAGATGTGCGTGTATCTCCTGGTCTCCGTGAGGTGCCAGCAGCACATGGGACGACATAGCTAAATCAGCTACCTTCTTCCACTCTGTAATGCCGCCCAGCACCTGGGCATCTGCATTCAGCACCTGGGCTGCATTTGCCTCTATTAACTGTTTAAATCCCCATCTGGTATACTCATTCTCCCCAATGGCAATGGGTATGTCCAGTTTTCTTTGAAGCTCAGCACAGCCCTCGATATCATCCGGTGATAAAGGCTCCTCAAACCAGTATATGTTCCTGCGCTCCAGCTCCCTTCCCATTTTCAGAGCATCTATCCGGTTATATGCATTATTCGCATCTACCAGTAAATGTATATCCGGCCCAACCGCATCCCGTACCGCGTCCACGCGTTCCAAATCTTCCTTAATAGATACGCCTCCTATTTTCATCTTTACGGCCTTTGCTCCCCGCTTCAGGTTTTCCTTCATTTCGCTCTGGAGCATATCCCATCCTTTTCCCTCTTCATAATAACCGCCTGCTATGTAAGCCGGTATCCGGTCGGCATATCCTCCCATCATCTGGCAAACGCTTCTGCCCGCCACCTTACCTTTTATGTCCCAAAGGGCTATGTCGATGCCGCTGATTGCCCGAGTAGCAAGCCCCTTTCTTCCATATACTTTAGGAAGATACATCCGTTCCCAAATCCGCTCTACGTTAAAGGGATCCTGGCCTATGACCCTGTCTTTTAAACTCAGCATTGCCTTTATCACCATATCAGAGCCATGGACCCATCCAACACCGTTTACCCCCTCATCCGTTACTACCTCGCATATTACGATTTCAGTTGCAGGATATGTATATTTGCCGTTCCGAATCGGATTTTTGTAGGCAGCGGAATATGCGTGAATCCTGATATCTGTAATTATCATTTCGGACCTCCCATTTATTATGCATTTTGTATGTTTTACTATTCTTATTCCTTTTTCTATTAACACTATATCACTACGCCACACTTTATGTCAATAACTTTTGTAAAATTTATTTACAAAATTATTTTAAATAACTTTTACAGTCAAAAATGGCAATTGTCCCTGGGTTTATGCTCTGCTTCGTGCTGTTATTGGGCGGCTGTTCCAATGTACAGGGGAAAACAAAAAAAAAATACCGGGAAGTTCAGAATCTTCCCGGTACGTTTAAATATTATATTTTCATTCAGACAGTTTCCTTATGCTTTCATGCAGCATCCCCAGCCCCTTTTCCGTCCTCTCCACATACGGCGAATCAGCAAGATACTGTTCCAGTATCAGAAGGTTAGCCTCCGTTGCCTCCACCCCCAGTTCCCTTAAGGACAGAGGCATATCCAGATGTCTCATGAACTCCTTCAAGTTCTCCATCTCCCCTCCCAGGCCATTATAGTGAAGCTGGACAAACAATCCCACTGCCACTATTTCCCCGTGAAGGGCCTGCCTTGCCTCCCTGGTAAAACAGGTTCTGATTCCGTAGTATATCATATGGGCCAGGGCCGACTGGTTAAAGCTCCTTGTAATGTTAGAGATAATGCCTGTGACCGCAATGTTGATGTAGGTGACATACTCCACTGCCTTTGTCACCGTCCCCCGCCTTATATCCTCTATGGCCTGGTGTCCATACCGCTCCAGCAAATCATAGGCAAATTCAGACATCCTGTACGCTGTATATAAATCAAAGGCAGCCGTATCCGGCTCCATGGCAGGCCTGCCGTTAAGCATCTCTATCTTCTTTGCCATGGCGTCCAGTATTCCGGCCGCCGCGTAGCGGCAGGGGCACCCGGAGATCACATCCAGGTCCACATATACCCCATCTGTTTCATATTCATATCTCCAATTGTCCTTCATGGCTCCCTGGGGCGTATACATGACGCTCATGGCTGTAAAGGCGGCGCAGGTGGCAATGGAGGTAGGGATATTGATAACGCCCACTCCCGCTTTTCCGGCCACTGCCTTTGACAAGTCCATGATGACGCCGCCCCCAATGCCCACCACTTCGTCGCATCCCGCGTCCAGACATTTTTTACCGAGGGCTTCCGCCGCCTCATAACTGCATACACCGTCATAAATCTCAGCAACAAACTCCACTCCGGCCTCTGTAAGACCGGGAAGCAGCCGGTCCTTTACAGCGTCAAAAGCCCTGGGACCGGACACAATGTAAGCCTTTTTTCCAAACCGCCTTATCTCCTGTCCGCAGTGTTCCAGTACGCCCCTGCCCTGGCGATACCTTCCTGCACCGAATTTGACAGCGCTGTCCATCCCATTGTTTATCCCGTTTCCCATCACAGTATCCACTTATACCCAATCCTCATAAATATAATCCGGGGCACAATACATGATTTGCCCGTCCTTTACCGTCATCTCGGGTTTCAGCAGTTTATCCGCGGTAAAGGCAGTCCCCTTCCAGTCCTTATAGGTCTGTTTGAAATCCATCCACCGGAAGATGGCCACATCCGCCCTGGCCCCTTCCGACAGGCATCCAATCTCTCCCTGCATTTTCATCAGTCCGGCCGGGCGCTCTGTGGCCATGCTGACCACCTGGCTCATGGGGATTCCCATACAGATATACCGGGACATCAGGTTTGGCAGTGAAAAAATGGGGCGTCTGAACATACTTCCCAACACCAGGTCCGTACTGCACATATCCGCAATAAATCCCTGTTCCTTGGCCTTAAGCATGACGTCAAAATCACCGTGCTTCCTTCCCTCTGCCGTGTCAAAGATAATTCCCCGTTTCCTGGCTTCCCTGACACAGTCGTACAATTTGCCGTTTTCATCAATGATCGTGTTCTTCACTCCCTGGTATACATGTTCAAAGATATCTCCGGGACGCAGAACCTTAAGCACCTCACTGGTGGGTACCGGGATGTTGGTGCAGTGAACCTCCACCGGACAGCCTGCCATGCCGGCTATACGGACCGTTTCCTTTAACGGCTCAATGCCCAGTCCCTCTGCCAGTTCTTCACTCTGGCGTATTTTAAGCCCCAGGATATTGTCCTGATTGTCATGGTACATACGGACAATCTTTTCCGGGTTGAAAAATTTCGGATTGATACACTCATGATAGCTGGTTGTGGTCAGCCCTGCGGAACACACCTGAAGGAAGCTCTTGATGGTAACCCTGCTCCTGGCAATCACTGCCGACCTGAAGATTGGATAATTGGCAACGCCGGCCGAAAAATCTATGGCAGACGTGACTCCTGTGGGCAGATAGGCCACATCCGGATATATGCCGATCTCCGTTCCTTCCTGGAACATATGGGCATGGGCGTCAATCAGTCCGGGAAACACATATCTTCCCGCGGCGTCCACCACATGCCTTGCCGGCTCCCCTTCCTCATATCTGGTGATTCTGCCGTTATAAATCGCTATGTTTCCTACCTGATCGGTCCGGTTGGCCGGGTCAATCACATGTCCGTTCTTAATCAATAAATCTAACATTCTACCACCTCCGGGTATCTTACCAAAGACCAATGAGTTTCCAATAAGGAAGGCCAATCAAAAAGAAAATAACAAGGGCCATTGCCACCATGATGGTGCCCACTCTCCAGAAGTCCTTCTGGGGCACATAGTCCGACGCAAAGGTTATAAGGCCGGCTCCGTTTCCATAATGGGTAAGGAGGGCTCCAAAGCTGGCGAAAAATGCAAGCAGCAGTCCCACCACCATAGGGTTTGCCTTTGTATTCACTGCAAGGGAGAACAGCACCGGATAAAAGGATGCCACAAACGCGCTGTTGGAGACAAAGAAATAGCGCACCGCCAGGCTGACCAGCACCAGAATCACGGTTACTGCCATGCCGTTCATCTGGGAAAGATCCAGCACAACACCCAGCTGGTCTGCCAGCCATGTATAAAATCCGGCTGATGACAGGGCTGAGGCAATGCCATAGAAAGCGCCGTACCAGATAAAGATACTCCAGGCCCCTTTGGCAGCCATTACATCATTCCAGTCCAGCACATCCAGAAGCAGAACAAGTGCCAGGAACACAAAGCCCACCACCTGCATGCTCAGGTTGACAACCGGAAGCTTCGGTCCGAACATCCATCCCAGAATGGCAAGGAGGAACAGGACAAACAGTTTCTTCTCAGCAGATGTAACAGCTCCCAGCTCCTTTAACCCCTTTTGCGCAAGCGGCTTGATGTCATCCAGGGATTTGAGTTCAGGCGGATAGATTTTGTAAATCACATAGGGAGCCAGCAGCAAAAACAGGCCTACCGGTACAATGGATGCCAGAAACCAGGTTCCCCAGGTAAGGGTAATTCCCAACATCTCGGTAATCAGGGACACGGTTATGGCATTGGTGGCCATACCGGTCAGGAACAGGGCTGATGTTCCCTGAGAGCTTGCGTACATGAGTACGGTCAGATAGGCGCCCAGCTTTCTGGGTGCATTCTTGGCGCTTGAACCGGTGCCCTCCGCAATATTCTGGAAAATAGGATAAATAATGCTTGTCCTGGAAGAGTTGGAACCGGTTGCCGGGCTTAATACAAGGTCTGTAAATACCATAATGTAGCCCAGACTCAGGGTATTCTTGCCGGACTTAAGCAGCAGATTATAGGCAATACGCCTGCCCAGCCCCGTCTTTACAAACGCAGTACAGACAATGGTTACCATAGCGATAAACCATGCCATATTATTCCCATATCCCTTTAGCAGGATGGATGTATCCATGAACATGGCTGCAATGCCCACGATAATCAGAGTAATGATCGGCTCTGAAAATGGTTTGATTACCAGTCCCAGCAGCAGCCCCAGGTACAGCGCCACAATATGCCAGGTCTCCACTTCCAATCCGGCCGGCGCCGGTATGTTCCAGATAGCAATTGTTACGGCAGCTATGAGGAATAGTTTTAAAAACCGTTTCTTTTCCATATATATCCTCCATATGTTCCAATCAGCCGGCAGTTTCTACCGGCGTTTCCTTCTGTTAAAAAACACAAAACCAGTCACGGCAAACCCAATCATCATGACAAAACCCACTCCGAATGTCAGTGCGATTCCATTCATGAGCCACACAGGCGTCAGGCCCACGTATATATCCTTCCATGACATGATGGTGGAATAGACACCATGGGTATCTCCCGCCCCTGACTGGGAGTCCGGATCGATTGCGCGCACCAGGGCCAGCCCGGTGGATGTGTTGCCGGTGGCAGCCCCAAAGGCCATACATGCCTTTTCAAACCATTCATCCTTACAGAAACGGTAAGACAAGTAAAAAATCAGGGGGACCGTCAATCCGCAGATAGTAACCGTATATATCAGGACAGGCGCTATATAGGTAGAGACAAACTCCAGATTCAGTGTTGCCATGGCTGTAAACACCACGATTTCCAGAAAGAATCCACTGAGCATCTTAACTGTCTTTATGTCCACATACCGGTCCAGCTTCGTCATCTTAAGTATCTTCCACAGGATGGCTCCTCCAAACACGCCGTGGAGCACACCCGGTAATTTTGTAAAAAAGGGAATGCAGGTTCCAAGGAAATGGAAAATGGTCCTTCCCAGAAACAGTGCTGCCAGCAGCCATGATATCTGAAGCGCCAGATGGTTGATGCTGATGGCGGTTGTCACTGTATGGCCGGAAGCAGCCCGTTTTTCCTGGGGCAGAGTCCCGCCGTAAAAATAGGAAGGCTGTTTCTTTGGCTCCTTTACATATGTACCCCATCCTTTTCTGATCCCATAATTGACCATGGCCATTCCCACAACCATGGCAAATATAAGGCCAAAGGTAGACAGCACCATTCCCACTGCCATGTTGCCGTCCACGCCCAGCTTCTGAAAAGCAGATGCCGCGGCAGCGGCTGTTCCGTGGCCTCCATGGAATGAGAAAACGCCCATGACGCCCCATCCCTGGGGAAGTCCGGTCCATATCTTTGACAGAACCCAGCCCAGGCCTACACCCAGGCACATCTGCATCCCGTAGGAGGTCATGGTTACACAGGAGTAATCCAGATAGGAACTGATCTTCTCCCGGTTGAAATTAACCCCGAACACAAGGGACGCCATGACAATGTCAATGAGCACACCGGGCAGTTCATGGAAGCTTTCCGGCACCGCAATGATACCCATGGCCTGATGGCCCAGGAGAAGCAGAAGCAGTCCGCCAATCAGGGACGAGGGCAGGAACAGCTTCTGTACCGGCTTAAAGATCTCCCGGATGAAAAAACCAGCCAGCATAAAAACCGCCAATATTAACATATCATTGCATAAAGATGACACTGTCATGATAAATCCCCCGTTTTTCTTTTCTGTCTTCTCCTGTAATTTCAAGCTTTATTATAGCATGAAACTCTGTCCTGCCATGATTTAAAAGTCAAACATACCGGAACTTTTCTTATTTGGCTTTTTCGTGTCTGTATAAGTCGGCGCAGTCACATAATCAATATCATTGATTGGCCAGGTAGGTTCCTTCCCCTCATAGACCTCCTGTACTCCCATGGCCGCAAAATAGGACGCCCTGTGCGCTGCCTCCATTGTGTTTCCTCCAATGTGTGGGTAAATGATTACATTGTCCAGGGTCAGAAGAGGATTGGCAGGATCCACCGGCTCCTTCTGGATGGCATCCAGTCCCGCACCTGCAATGGTTTTATTCTTACATGCCTCGTACAGATCCTGCTCCACAACACAGCCGCCCCTTGCCGTATTAATCAGGAAAGCGGTCGGCTTCATCATTTCCAGACGCTCCTTGTTTACCATACCGCGGGTAATTGGGGTATTCGGCACATGCAGGGAAACGTAATCGCTCTCCTTGAAAATCCGATCCAGGTCCCTTACCACCTCAACTCCCTCCGGGAATTCATCCGCTTTCTTATATGGGTCATAGGCCAGGACATTCATTTCCATGCCAAGCGCTCGCACGGCCAGACGGCTTCCGATATTTCCGCATCCGATGATACCCACTGTCTTGCCGTTTACTGTAGTCTTTCTGGTCTTAAGCTTTGCCTTGTAGTAATCCTGAACCCATATTTTCCTCAGTTCAATCACATTGCGGCTGCATTCCAGCATCAGAAGCATGGCTGTCTCTGCCACTGAGGTGCTGTTTGCCACCGGCGCGTACAGGGTCTGTACCCCGTTGTCATGGCATGCCTTTACATCCAGTGCGTCAAATCCTGCACCGTGGCGTACCACCACCTTCAGGTTGGGGTTGGCCTCGATTACTTCCCTGGTGATTGGCGTAATACGCACAATCATTGCATCCGGCCGGTGCTCCTTCATATCAGCCAGCACGTCCTCTGTCTCAAAGCCGCGTCCCCTAATCAGGGTATGTCCTGCATCCACTAATAACTGCTCACCTTCATCCATGATTTCCTGTGGTAATAAAATCTTCCATCCCATGTTCTTATCCCTCCCTGTGAATTTTCTTTTATAATATGTGATTTACATTTATATACGTAAGGTTTGGGGCACCAAATCAATTTACGATTGATTATGGCCTGTAAACATCGTCAATAATTTCAAATCCCTTTGCCTCCAGCGCCTTGTCCACCCACTCACGTTTGGCTGTGCCGTTTTTGGAAGCTTCCAGCTTGGCCTCATCTGCTGCCTGGAATTTCCTGGCTTCCTCCAGAATGACCGCTGCGTCCTTGCGCGGAATGACGATGACACCGTCCGGATCTGCCAGGATGATGTCGCCCGGGTTCACACTGATTCCTCCGCAGGCTATTGGTACATTGACCTCGCCCGGTCCCTCCTTGTAAGGACCGCCCGGGGTGGTTCCCGTACAGTAAACCGGAAAATCCCATTTGCCAATCTCGTCGATGTCGCGGATTGGACCGTCCAGAACAATGCCCGCCACCTTCTTTGTATACCGCAGATATGCCATCATGACCTCGCCAATCAGGGCTCTTGTACTGTCCTCCTCATTGGAAACCACAATCACATCCCCCTCATTGCACATGCTGAGGGCTGCGTGCAGGGCCAGATTGTCACCCGCCCTGCATTTAACCGTGTAGGCAGGTCCCACCATCATCTGCGCCTTTGGGCTGCTGACCAGGCGGATGCGCGGGTTCATGGCACAGCTCCTTCCCATGACATCCGCTGTGTTGGAGGCCGGTATGGACTTAAACTGGTTCATTACCTCCATGTCCGGCATCTCTCTTTTTAGATAAATACGTTTCCCTACTGACATAACATTACCTTCCTTTCTTACCAAACACTTGACTCCTTACGAGTTTTTTGTTGTAATTTTCCTTAAAACCATTTGCTTTCCTGATAGTTTTATTGTAATATATAGCTAATCACAAATCAAACAATGTATTTTCAAGTTTTTAACAAAATAAATTTGTGGAGGTTGAAATCATGGATACACTAAGCCTGTATTACTTCTCGGAGCTTGCCAAGGATCTGCACATCACCCGCACTGCCAACCGTTTATTTATATCCCAGCAGACACTGAGCAACCATATCATGAGACTGGAGGAATATTACGGGGTAAAGCTGCTGAACCGTAAGCCCTCCCTCTCCCTTACATATGCCGGAGAGTATGTACTGTCATTTGCAGAGACCATGAACCGTGAAAACGCAAACCTTATGGATATTCTGGCAGATATACAGAAGCAGAAACGGGGCCTTATCCTGTTCGGCGCCAGCACCCTGCGCATGAGCGCCAGCCTGCCTGATATCCTGCCTGAGTTCTCATCCCGGTATCCCAATGTGGAAATCCGTATCACCGACATGAACTCCAAGCGGCTGGAACAGTTGATTCTGAGCGGAGACCTGGACCTGGCCATCGTCATATCCGGGGGCGAACATCCCAGTATAGAGGAAAAACCCCTGATGTCCGACCAGATTTACCTTTGTGCTGCCGATACACTGCTTCGGAAATATTATGGCGACGGGACAGAGGATTTAAAACGAAAGGCCCGAAACATGGCGGATGTAAAAGATTTCTCCAGGCTGCCTTTTTGTATTCTCAATAACCGCATGGGTCAGAATATCCAGAAATGCTTTGACGAGGCCGGATTTGTCCCCAACATTTACACCACCAGCGCCTATGTGCAGATCAGCACATCCATCGGCCTAAAAGGCCTTGCCGCATGCTTCGCCACCCGCAACAGCATATTGAACCAGAAGGGTGAAATCTCTGAGGATATCAATGTATTTCCGCTGTACTGCAAGGGAGAGCCCCTCCTTCAGCAGATATCCGTGATTCATCACAAGGACCGCTATCTCTCCACCTATACGCAGTATTTTCAGGAACTGATACTAAAATATTTCCATGAGGTTGAGCAGATTCCGATTGAGGAACTGGTAAACTCGTCCTCTATTTCACTGCAGTAAAAACACCAGGCGTTTCCCTGCTCAGTTTGAACCGGGAAATGCCTGGCGCTTACTAGTCTAATTTAAATAGTATCCGTCGTATCTACAAACCAAATCCCCTGCGCCCCGTTATTCCGGCTGTGCCAGCAGGCACCTTCCAATGGTCCGCCTGCGGTGGAGTCGAAGTAATACCAATCGCCGGAACCGTCTTCCGGGTCGCACACGCTACCATTCCAGCGATGCCAGCTGGTACAGGCATATCCGTCTTTATTAAAAAGGTACCAATGATGGTTAATGGTATGCCATGCGTTGGCTGGATAACTGCCGTCCGGCCGACGGTACCACCAGCCGTTATTGTCCTTTATCCAGCCAGTACGTTCTTCCGGGATCCAGGTCTTCATGAACGCCTCCGGAGTGGCGTATACCTTTTTGATTCCACTGGTGGAACTTCCCCAGTCCGGCAGCTGGAAATGGGGATTATCCATAATGGATTTCCAGTTCCCGCCCCATTCCAGGCCCAGGGACATGCCGATGGCGCCAACCCGCTGGAAGAATAGAGCAGAATCATTATAAGCTCCAGCCCCATCATTTCTGTAAATATCAAATGCTGTCCCCCACTGATGATAGGAGCTGTAGTTGCTGCCTGGGGCGTTGGTTACTATATTCCCCGGTTTCGTCCTGCCTTGGGCAAACAGGGCGTCCTGCTCCGCCACAGTACGAAATGTCTCGCCTATTTTAATACTCAACCCCTGTCTGCCGCACTCCTCTATTAACTGACCGGCCAGATGCTGCAGGCGGGGATGGCAAAATGTAATGTCTCTCATAGCAGACCTCCTAATCATATATATTATGAACTATGGCCCAGGGATGGCCCTGAGCCATGAAAAGTTATGACGTCTAGTCCAAATATGACCGGGCTCGTCATAGATTACTACTGCTTTCGCCTCAAGGAAATTGAACCGGACCAGCGTATGTAAACTGTCCGTCCTTCTACGATAAGATATTTAGTTCCCTCCGCATATAAAACCTGCATGATAACAAAACAAATAAAACTGCATGCGGCTTGGCATTAAAGTATCGTTAATATTCCTCCCATCCCGTTGACATTGTCCCTTTATCCTCATATAATTCCAGCAGGACAGGATATTTCCATATACAAAACATCAGAAGGGAAATGACATACATATGGACGCCACCGTCAACGACGATGACCAAATTTTCACCCAAAAACCACGCTTCATATGTTTAAAAGAAAAGGCATGACCCGCATTCATACACATGGATGCGGGCAATGCCTTTTTCTTTTGAAATAATACTGCCAAACAGATAAAAGAGGAGGAATCATTGTGAGTATTCATTCGTTTTTCAGTCTATTAGGAGGACTGGCATTATTTTTGTACGGCATGCAGATGATGAGCACCAATCTGGAAGCCGCAGCCGGAAGCCGCATGAAGCAGATTCTGGAGCGGCTGACTGCCAACCGGTTTTTAGGCGTGTTCGTGGGAGCCGGAATCACTGCTATCATCCAGTCCTCATCCGCCACAACCGTCATGGTGGTAGGCTTCGTCAACTCCCAGCTCATGACGCTCAAACAGGCTGTCTGGATCATCATGGGCGCCAATATCGGGACCACCGTGACCGGCCAGCTCATAGCCCTGGACATCGGGGCCATCGCGCCGTTGATTGCATTTGCAGGTGTTGCCCTGATTCTTTTTGTCAAACAGAAAAAGGTCCAGTTTGCCGGTGGTATTATTGCAGGTCTGGGTATCCTCTTTCTCGGCATGGGAATGATGAGCGCGGCAATGATACCGCTGCGCGATTCCCAGCATTTTGTCAATTTGATGACAAAGTTTTCCAATCCCTTTCTGGGTATTCTGGCCGGAGCAGCTTTTACTGCTATCATACAGTCCTCTTCTGCATCTGTTGGTATCCTTCAGGCTTTGGCTGTAAGCGGATTAATCGGACTGGACAGCGCGGTCTTTGTCCTGTTCGGCCAGAATATCGGCACCTGCATCACGGCAGTCCTGGCCTCTATCGGGGCAAACCGCGACGCGAAACGGACCACCCTGATTCACCTGATATTCAATGTCATTGGCACAACTGTGTTTACCCTGATCTGCCTGGTGTCCCCCTTTACACAGTGGATGGCCTCGTTCACACCGGACAATCCCGCGGCGCAGATTGCCAATGTACATACACTGTTTAACATTGTCACAACCCTGCTTCTGTTGCCTTTCGGCACACAGCTTGCGCGGATATCCGAAAAGCTTCTGCCTGATAAGCCGCAGAAAACAACGGATGAGGAGCGCTGGTTTGAGGATTTGCTGGCCTCCGAACATGTACTTGGCGTATCAGTCATAGCAAGGAAGCAGCTGAATGAGGACATCAGCCGGATGCTTGCTCTGGCGGCCTCCAATGTTGAAACCAGTTTTCTGGCTTTTGAGCACAGGGATGAATACGAATTGGAGCAGATTCAAAAACGTGAGGAAGAGATTGATCTTTACAATGCCCAGTTATCCAGAAGGATTTCCAGGGTCCTTGCAGTGGAAAATTCCCCGTCTGAAGTAAATGCGCTTAACCGCATGTTCTCCATCATCGGAAATGTGGAGCGCATCGGCGACCATGCAACAAATATTGCCGGCTATGCCCGGACCATGATGGAGCGCAGGCTGGAGCTTTCTTCCCAGGCATCGGTTGAACTGGCCGATATGAGGACCTCCTGCATGCGCGCCGTAAACCTGATTTGCAGCGCCTGCTGCGTTGATTTCACTTTTGCTCCAGAGCAGGAATCTCCAGATAAACGCGGCTCTCTGACGGAACATGACGCTCCGGCAGAACATATATCCTTACCGCAGCACGCCTCCCTTCTGGAACAGGCCCTGCTGCTGGAACAAGACATTGACAGCCGGACCGCCCGGTACCGCTCCAACCAGATTGAACGCATGCGAAAGGGGAAATGCCATGTGGAGACTTCCATCCTGTATTCGGAAATCCTGACCGATTATGAGCGCATTGGCGACCATGCGTTCAACATTGCCCAGGCACTTGACAAGCTGGATGAAAATTAACATGCAGATTCGTTTCCCGCAGCAGTCACTAAGCTTCCGGCGGCAATGCCTGCTTCTTCCGGCGTTTTTTATGTTCCTGAAGATAAAATGATTGTACGCAGGTCAACGAACAAAGTCATTGAAAGAAAACGTATTGCTATGCTATAATCAATGTATCCGTATAGGGCGGGGGCAGTTCATACCATCAGGTATAAAAGTCAATCAGAATATAACTGGTTAGAACTGGAATAGTAAGCCTATACACACTTAAAATGTGTGCATGGGCTTTTATATTTTGCAGAAAGGCGTTCCAAACAATGAGCAGCATAGTAACTACATCTATTGTTTCATTTATCAGTACCAACATAGATAATATTTTTGTCATGATGGTGCTCTATGCCAAGGTTGACGAAACTTTTAAAAAGAAATATGTTGTCATTGGGCAATATCTTGCTATTGGCATACTGACAGCAATAAGCCTGTCAGCCGCTTTCGGCCTCAACTTTGTTCCGCAAAAATACGTCGGTCTGCTCGGTTTTATACCGATTGCTTTAGGCGTCAAAGAATGGATATCATACAAAAGACCTGCCCAAAACAAATCCAATCGTAAAGAATTTCCGTTGGAAACAGAAAAAACCGAAGCTGCCCACCCCAACAAGCTGCAGAATATATTGCGGAATGTAACATCTATGGCCAGTAAAATCGTAAAGCCTGAAATTTTAAGCGTTGCTCTCGTAGGCGTGGCAAATGGAGCTGATAATATTGGCGTTTATATTCCATTGTTTACTGGCTATTCATCAATACAGGTCATTATAACTATCATTGTGTTTGTTTTAATGATGGCGGTTTGGTGCTTCCTGGGAGAAAAGATAACCGATTTCCCCAAGATAAAAGCAATCATTCAAACGTATAAGTATTTTGCCGTACCGGCTGTCTTTGTTGGACTTGGTATATACATCATTATCAAAAGCGGGTTAATAACGTGATATAAACAGCTTTATACCTGATTGTAAAATAACGGCCGGCAATATACATGACAGTGTTGTTTTTGATACTATATATGCCTAAAAGTATGCCGATTATGCCACCTATTGTAAAAGTCATGTCATTTATAATATCCTGGACTCAGCAGATCTGCAGATATAAAATTAAAATTACCAGGAGGAAGCATTATGTTATATCATAAAGATGTAGACGGCGACCGCGAATATGTCCATATTTTCGATGAGGATAAATTGAAAATATGTTTTGAAGCACTCGCCGATACGACGAACGAGATACACGATTTACCTGCCCAAGACGGCATTAAGCAAAAAATTCTGGGATGTGTAAATCCCGCTCAGGAAAACAGGCTTACCATTCCGGGGATACCCCCGGTGGTTGTGCTCAGAAAAGCACTGGATTTGCAGCTTTCCAAGCATGAGCATGACGTGAATGTTCTGAACACATATGTGAGCATATACGGCAGCAGATTCCAACGTATTTTACTGCCTGCGCCTGATGTTCTGTTTTCCAGCAAAATGGGACAGTCTCAAAGTTCATTCAAAGCTCAGGATACCGCATCATTTCTTACATCGAATCTATTATATCGAAAGATGACGTTTGCAGAATACACGTATCTCTGTAACAGAAAGGAACTGCCTTGTAACGGCAACTATTTTTCTCCGGATGGCTTGTGGCAATATTCCCCGGATGACCCCACAGGGCTGAGCCAGAATCATGAAGTATTAGTAAAATTCACATTAGCGCACAGCCTTGGCTCTATTTTAGATAACGTACTATCTAGCAACATACCGGTATATAGGGAAGGGGGAAATCTGTCAAAAGCAGCCTCTGAAAATATTGATATGTTTGCCAGGCATTTATGCGCCTTTCCGAAAAAAGGAAAAACGGAGTTTAAGGCCGGAATAAAAATAGAAAGCGATTGTATATCGTTCCGTATGGGCAATGGACTGAAAACAGGTGTATGCTACATTCCACTCATTCAAGGTGAACTTGAAAATATTGAGGTGGAAGCGTATAATATAGTAATCAGCGATGAGAAATACGACGCTCTGCAGAAGGGTGATCAGGAGCCCATGGGGATAAAATTTCATGAAATCGCAGACTACTATCTGCCTTTGCTTAAAAGTAATTTCACATTCAATTCCAGGTAAGCCAATCATCCCGTGTAACTAACAAAGGCCTTCGGGACATACCAAAAGGAGCCGTCAGACCAGGACAGCTCCTTTTGCATCATCACCATTCATATTACCACTATATTACGACTCATGTTACCATTCACATATTCCATATATTACAAAAAAACTACAGAAGGAATCCCATTGATTTAGCCTGGGCTGTCAGTTCATCCCGGAGCCTGGGATGCGCTATGCTGATTAGAAGCTTTGCGCGCTCCCTCACCGTCCTACCGCTCAGACGGACGATACCGTATTCCGTGGCAACATAATCCACATCATTTCTGGAGAGGGTCACGGCTGTACCGGGTGCATGGGATAGGCATATCTTTGACAAAGTCCCGTTTTTTGCGGTGGATGCCAGAGCAATGATGGACTTGCCGCCCGTGGCATGGATGGCACCTGTTACCGTATCCACCTGGCCTCCGCTTCCGCTGTACTGCATGGGACCAATACTCTCGGAGGATACCTGGCCCAGCAAATCAATTCCCATGGCCGTATTGACGGAAACCATCTTATAATTCCGGGCAATTACATGGGGATTGTTCACATAGCTGCATGGATTCATGGCAACACAGGGATTGTGGTCCATAAAATCGTAGAGCCTCTGGGATCCGCGGCTGAAGGCGCCTACGATGATGCCCCGGTTAATACTCTTTTTCCGTCCGTTTACAGCCCCGGCTTCCACCAGCTCCAGAATGCTGTTTGTAATCATCTCTGTGTGGACTCCCAGATCCTTCTTGTCCAGAAAGGCATGGGCCACTGCATCCGGGATTGCGCCGATTCCCAATTGTATGGTGGAACCGTCTTCCACCAGCTCCGCCACATATTCTCCTATCTGTTTTTCCACCTCTCCGAAGGGAAGGGGATCCATGGTCTCCAGGGGATGGTCATATTCATAGATTCCCTCCACCTCGCTGATGTGAATTTCGTTGTTTCCATAGATAACAGGAAGGCTGGGGACTACCTCCAGATAAATTTTCTTCGCGGCGTTGCGGAAATCTGTTTCATTTACATTGGACAGGGACGTGCGGAAATACCCTGTCCTCTCATCCATGGGGCACACTGCCGCCACGTACACGTCCAAACCTCCCCTGGCCTGAATCATCTTGCTCCCCTGGCTGTGGTAGTGGGTTGGCACATAGTCCACATGGCCCTGCCGTATATATTCCCGCTCATCACCGGAGAGAACAAAGCCGGACAGGGTATGTATCTTCTCTTTGCATTCCACGCTGTCCAGAAATTCAAAATCCCCTTTTTTATATGTGGTTCCGTAAAAGAAGTCAAAACCTTCCCTGAGCCTGGGCGCAATCCTGTGGAGGTTCTTATAAAACAGCAGCGGCGCGTTCACACCTCCGCTGGTAGCCACAAAGTCCCCGTCCCTGATGGCAGCCAGGGCATCGTCTACCGTACACTGCTTTGCCTTATATTGTTCCAGATACCGGTTCATCGGCACTCACCTGCCTCCTTTAATTTCTCAATCACATCCATTCCAGCCCTGAATGCCCTGCGGTTCAGTTCAATCAGCTCCGGTTTCCTGCCCAGCTTATGCATGGCAATCTCCTCTGCCTTGTCTGCGGGAATGGTGTTCGTCAGAGCCATATACGCTGCGAACATAATGACATTAGCCACCTTCCGGTTTCCCAGCTCGTAAGCCATATTGTCGATATCCACCTTTACTATCTGTATATCATCACGGCTCACACCGGATGTGTCCACAATGGAGCTGTTTACCAGCAGTGTTCCGCCCGGCCTGAGCCTGGGAAGGAAATCCACCATTGAGGGCTGGTTCAGGGCGCACAGCACATCCAGTTTGTTGGAAGTAGGGGAACCAATCATCCTGTCAGACTGAATCACAGTACAGTTTGCGGTTCCTCCCCTTTGCTCCGCCCCATAGGATGGGAAAAAGGTAGCGTAAAGCCCCTGTTCCATGGCGCACTCACCAATCAGTTTTCCTATCATCATAACACCCTGGCCGCCAAAGCCCGCTATCATTAATCGGTTAATCATTCTGCCGCCTCCTCTTCGCTGTCCTTATAAATACCCAACGGAAATTCCTTCATAACCTTCTCCTGAAGCATCTTTACGCTTTCAAGCGGTGACAGTCCCCAGTTGGTGGGACAGTTGCTTAACATCTCCACAAAGGAGAATCCCTTGTTGTCCATCTGGTTTTGGAATGCCTTGCGCAGGGCCTCTTTGGCCTTTCGTATATTGGCCGGCGTATCCAGGGCAAAACGTCCTGAGTACACTACGCCCCTTAAGGCCGCTATCATTTCTGCCATATGCATGGGATATCCTGTCAAATCCGCCCTTCGTCCCTCCACACAGGTGGTGGTCTTTTGTCCAATCAGGGTGGTGGGCGACATCTGGCCTCCTGTCATTCCGTAATTACAGTTGTTCACGTAGAACACACAGATATTCTCTCCCCGGTTGGCAGCATGCATCACCTCCGCAAATCCGATGGAGCTTAAGTCTCCGTCTCCCTGATATGTAAATACGATGCTGTCCGGATTACAGCGTTTTAATCCGGTGGCATAGGCAGGAGCACGGCCGTGGAGCGCGCATCCCTGATCGATTTTAATGCATGGTGAACTGTTATTGGCACATCCAATGGGCTGTACAACCACTGCCCGGTCCGCAATGCCCAGTTCATCAATCACCTGCATACATAGCTTGATGAACGTACTGTGCATGCAGCCGGGACAGAATTTATTATTTGTTATATCAAGGCTTTCAGGTCTGCTGTATACTTTTTCCATTGATTCTACTCTCCTTTCACAAGACGGATAGCCCGCTCTGCCACATCATCCGCATCCACGATGACACCGCCGGTCGTCAGACACGTGTAAACAGGCAGACGGCCGCCCACTGCCAGCTCCACATCCTGAGCCATGAGCGCGGGAATGGCCATCTCCACATCCAGGATAAACCTGGCCTTATCCGCTATTTTTCTGTAGGCGTCCGACGGGAACGGATTGGTGGTAATGGGGCGTATGAGACCAGCCCTGTACCCTGCCTCCCGGAGCTCATCCACGCAGGTATGGCAGATACGGCCGCAGGAACCGTATGCAGTGAGAATAAATTCGGCATCCTCTGTCATATACTCCTCCACCATGACCTCATCCTTTTTCCAACCCTCATAGATTTCAGCCCACTCCAGTGCCTTTTTCATCTGCTGTTCCTCCACAAAGGAGGCATTCAGCACAATATTGGGCCGGCCGCCATGGTATCCCTTGCCCACTACAGCCCATTCCGGGGTCCTGGGCGGTTCTTTTGCCTCCGGCAGCGTCACTGCCTCCATCAGTCCGCCCACTAAGCTGTCTGCAAAGACAAACACCGGCATACGGTATTTCTGTGTCACATCAAAAGCCTTTGTTACCAGGTCCACTGCTTCCTGGATGGTAGCCGGCGCATAGTTAATAGTCTGATAACCGCCATGGCCCGATGCGCGGTTAATCTGGAAATAATCGGACTGGGCCGGCTTCATAACCCCGGTTCCGGGGCCGGCTCTCATGATGTCCACAATCACCGACGGCACCCTGGCAGCTGCCAGGGATGAGATTCCCTCTGCCATCAGGCTGATTCCCGGTCCGGATGTAGAGGTCATGGCAAGAGTTCCTCCTGCCGCTGCCCCGTAAACCATGTTGATGGAGGCCACTTCGCTTTCTCCCTGTACAAATATCCCCCCTGCTTTTGGCAGTGCCCGTGACAGATACTCAGGCACCTCACTCTGAGGCGTAATGGGATAACCGGCGTAAAACCGGCATCCGGCTCTGACCGCTGCTTCCGCAATGGCTTCATTGCCTTTCATAAATTTTCTTTCCATCACTGTTCTTCCTTTCATACGTTCTTATGGTTGTTCTTACTTCAAATATGAGTTCATCATTTAAACACTTCAATGACACAGTCAGGACATACCTGGGCGCACATACAGCACGCGATGCATGCTTCCGGATGGGCGTCCACTACATACCGGTAGCCCTTTTTATTGATTTCCCCTCCGATCTCCAGGACCTTCTTCGGACATACGCTTACGCATAATTCGCAGCTTTTGCAGCTTTCCCTGCTGATTTCAAGTTTTGCCATAATCACACTTCCTCTCCTAATTTTAATTATGATTCATATGGGGACCTTCCTATAGACCGCCACATTGAACGCTTCATTCAGACATATAATTTGTCTACAAACGTATTAAGTTCCAGTATCGGAAGTCCGGTAAGTTTTCTTACTTCCCCAAAAAACCGTTCCGAGACAGCCAGCCCGTGTAGCTTTAAGCCGGCCTTACCCAGCTCTGCCTCCAGATGCCTGACATATTCCATAATCAGTTCAGGCGTCGTATACTCTCCCATAAACGGATTTGCAATGAACTTCAGACCTTCTGCCGGTATCCTGGCTGAGATAAGGATTGCGCTCAGGCTCTCCAGGATGTCCTCCATACTTCCTGAAAAAGCGCGGCAGGGATTGATTACATAGTAATAACTGGTATTTTTCTCAGCCATCAGGCCCGCAAACTGTCCCAGCATGGCTGCGCCCACAGCGTTTCCTCCTGCATCAAACACACAGCATATGCTGTCGTCCTTAAGCAAAGAAGTGACTCCCTGGGGCATCAGAGGCGAATCCCACAGTTCCGGGTTGACCGCCATATGTACGTGCCCCTTTTCCAATAGGGAGGAAAAATCCCTGGCCCGAAACATACATTTTGTCTGGTCCATATCAATCAGACACACTGGTACGGGCATGTCTTCCGCCAGACGCAGGGCCAGATTTGCAGCAATCTCCGTCTTTCCGCTTCCCGCTTCCCCAATCAATACAAAGTTATGTGTACTCATTTACCTTTCTCCATTATTTCGTTTTTATATCAGTTCATTCACAGGTCTGGCCTGTCTGTTCCAAGGCAGGCCCTGTTTTACGTTTGCGAGACTGATTGTAGCATAGCGTTTTGCAAATAGCAAGTAATTTTTGATAATTTTTACTAATTATTTCAAATATTTTTATGCATATTATCTAATGAATCGGTTATGTCGCAAAATAATCTTTGATATGTTTTAAAAATATCCACAAAATACACATGATATATACATGTTTTATGTATCAATTGCACAAAATATCATTGACTTATTTCACTCCAGGGACTACTATATTCACAGGGTGTTTTACGTTTGCACCGTTGCATCCAAACATACCAATAAAATGAGTTAGGGAGAGGTTTTCATGAAATCTGTAAATACAAGAAAATATTGTTTGAGCATCCTGTGCATATTGATTGGCCTTGTGATTGGCCTGATTCGGCCGCCCGGAGAATTGACCGTGGAAAGCATGCGGTACCTGGGTATTTTTATGACCGCTGTCCTTCTGCTGATTCTGCAGCTGTACCCGGCGCCTCTGGTTGCCTTATTTGCCTGCATAGCATTTGTTGCATTCCATGTCTGTACGTTTCCGGAAGCATTTTCTGCCTGGAGCGGCGACACCATGTGGACGGTCATCCTGATGATGATTTTTGCCACCGGCATTGCCAAGACAGGTCTTATTGACCGGATTGCATACAATATCATCAAGTTTTTCCCAGCCACCTATACGGGCATGGTAGTAGCCATCATGGCCACCTCCACAATTTTGTCGCCCATTGTACCTAATTCCTATTCCAAATGCGCGGTTCTGGGACCGTTTGCCGCATCTGTTGCAAAGGCTAATAACATCAAAAAGGGAAGCAGGGCTGCCGCAGGACTGTTCTGTGCATTCTTTGTTCCGGCCGCCATCCATACTATGGCCTTTCTGACAGGCAGCGCCATGACCTTTGTGCTGATTGGTATGATGGGTGATGGGTATGCCTTCAGCTGGACAGAATGGTTTGTATGCTGCTCCCCATGGTTTATCGTAAACCTGGTATTGACATTCCTCTTTATACAGGTCTACTATAAGCCGAAAGAAAAGCTGAACATTTCAAAGGAACTGATACACCAGAAAATAGCGGAATTAAAGCCCATGAGCAGTGATGAGAAGGCTGCGGCCGGCATCCTCGCTGTCTCCATCCTGCTCTGGATTACCGGATCCTATACAGGACTTAAGGCCTACACGGTTGCGGCCCTTGCCTTCTGCGCCATGTTTCTTAAAGGAATATTTACCATGAAGGACTTTCAGGACATGGTACCCTGGGGCGGGCTGATTACTCTGGTAGCCTCCCTGCTTTCCATTTCCGCCCTGCTCAATGTAGTGGGAGTCAACAACTGGCTGGCCAGCGTGGCGGCTCCTGTCATTATCCGGTTCATACCAAACGTGTATGTGTTTATCATCCTTTTGTGTATCAGCACCTACCTGCTGCGATACCTGGAGTGTACCGGATTGGCCACCCTTGCCATCATCGCTGCCATATTCCTTCCCATAGGAGCTCCTTTGGGAATCCATCCCTTCATCACCCTGTTTGCGGATTACCTTGCCATGCTGGTATGGAATCTTTCCTTCCACAATCCCTATTACCTTCAGGCCGAGGCAGTGGTGGACGGTCTGATTACCCATAAAAATGTAGTCTCCATGTCCCATGCCTATATGGTCATACATATACTAGGGCTGCTGGCCAGCGTTCCCCTCTGGAGATATTTAGGAATGTGCTGATGGATAACTCCCGGCCAAAGTTATGGCAGAGCGGCGCACCGTTCATTTATTAATGATTGTATTTTTAAGTACATCCCTATATAATTGTTACTATCACCGGTCTCAGACCGTATCGGGGGAATTGTACCATGACAGACATAACCAATACTGCGGGAAATGATTTGAAGAATTATGCTTACAACATACTGAAAGAACGGTTGATTAACTGTACCTACGCACCAGGAAGCATTCTGAATGAAGCCCATCTCACTTCAGAGATGAAGCTCAGCCGCACACCTGTGCGTGAAGCTGTCAGCCGTCTGGAGACAGAGGGATTTGTGAAAGTGATTCCCAAAAAGGGAATTCATGTAACGGATATCCTCTTAAGCGATGTGCTTCAGATTTTCCAGATTCGGACGGAATTTGAGCCCACTATACTGAGGCTGTCCGCGTCACGTCTTCCAAAGGATGAACTTTTATACTTTATACAGCGTTTTGAGAACCCGGATCCGGACGACACCGTCATGGATCGGATCCGGTTAGACACTGCGATGCATCTGTTCATCATCGAACACTGCGGAAACCGCTACATGGTGGACATCATGCACCGGGTCTATGATATCAGCAGCCGGATTATATTTTTCATCCACCAGAATCATGCAGCCGTACACGATGACAGCGGGGAGAACCTGGAAATTCTCAGGCTTCTGCTGGACCGCGACCTGGAGACTGCCACCGAGAAAATGCGTGTCCACATGGAGCACTGCCGGATGGCTGCCCTGAATTACTTTTACACGGTTCCGGACGGAGAAGCTCCGGTTAAGACTTACCGGGATAAACTGTACAAAAAACAGGAAACGGCTCCGCATCCGTATAGATAAAAAAAATAGCCGGCTGTTTCCTTATAGAAAAAATAAATGCCAGGCCTGCAAAGGGGCAAAAGCGTTTGCATACATTTTCAAACCTGCTATAATTAGAGACATGTGATGATAATTTCAAAGCACACTTCCGGGAATAGGAAGAATCAGATACATGTTTAAGGAGGATACGAACTATGAAATTAGATGAACGCGGAAAACAGTGCCCCAAGCCTGTCATTGACACTAAGAAAGCGTTGGAATCCTGCAATCCGGGGGAGACGGTTGAGGTATTGGTAGACAATGAGATTGCGGTCCAGAACCTGAGCAAGATGGCTGCCAGCAAAGGCCTTTCAGCTGTTTCCGAGAAAATAAGCGACAATGAATTTTCCGTAAAAATACCAGTTGGCCAGGGAGTAACCCCTGCTTCCGGAGCGCCGGATGATTCGGATGAGGAACCGGCGGCCTGCCTGCCTGACAGCCGCAAAAAGGGCATGGCAGTGGTTCTGTCCTCCAACCTTATGGGCCACGGTGACCCTGAACTTGGAAAGGCTCTCATGAAAGGGTTTGTCTACGCCCTTACACAGCAGGATGTCCTGCCGGAAACCATTCTTCTGTATAACAGCGGCGCCTATCTTTCCTGCGAAGGCTCTGATAACCTGGAGGATTTAAAATCCATGGAATCCCAGGGCGTGGAGATTCTCACCTGCGGAACCTGCCTGAATTTCTATGGATTGAGCGAGAAGCTTCAGGTCGGCAGCGTCACCAATATGTATGAGATTGTGGAACGCATGACAGCCGCCAAACTTTTGGTGCGTCCTTAAGCTTTCCTGACAGCCGGACTGACAAAAAGATTATAATACCGCAAAAGGACCCCTACATCTCATTTCAGGGTCCTTTTTCATATGCTTATCTGCTCAGACCTGATTCATACCTGTTCAAGGCATCTTCAGACATCCGCCAGGATTCCGGTCACACTCAGCCAACTCCGATAAATATTGTCCTTAAACACCGCCCCATCCCTGATGAGCGGCAGATTGCATATACACCTCCCGTCTGCTGTCCGGGACTTCGTTCCATCTCTCATTGCACCTCTCATAGCACCTCTCATTCCGGCTTCCATCCCAGCTTTGATTCCGGCTTTCCATCCCCCGTTCATCTCATCCTCCTCCATTCTCAGATATCCTGTCTCCAGGTCCTGGTCCGACACACACAGGCCTTTCACATTATCCGCAAACAATTCCGGATGCATAAGATAAGCCGCTGCCGTCACATCCCAGTTATAGAAACCGTGAATGCCGTAGCCCTCATCATTATATCTGAACCAATCATCTGTTTTTTCCATAATATACGCTGCCGCCCTGTTTTCCGTTCCCGATAACCGTTCCCTGTATTCCTGTTTTGTAAATAAAACTTTAAGGCAGTTGTTGCCTGTTATCACGGAAACATTCCGGCCCTTTGTGAGGACGGTCCTGGCAGCCGGCGGGTCACAGGAAAAATTCAGTTCCTCCATCACCTTCTTTTCAAATACAAGGGGGCTTGTGATTCCGCCCATTAAAACAATTTCTTTTACCTTTTCAAAGAAATGACTGTCCCTCTCATATGCGCCTTTCAGGTTTGTCAGGGAACCCGTGGCAAGAATCGACAGCTCCCCCGGATGGCGGTCCGCCATTTCCGCCAGAAAGACGGCAGCCTCGCTCTGGTAACAGCCCCTCTTCTCCCCGCCTCTTTTTACAGGAATATCCCTGCGCCCCAATTCTTCCAGCATCCGCAGATTCACTGCCTGCACCACATCCAGGCTGCTGTTTCCATAGGTGGACGTAATTCCCAGAAGTTGGGTCTCCCTGTTTCCCAGCAAATACATCAGGGCCAGCCCGTCATCCACATCGCAGTCCTTTACTCCAAAGGTATTGTCACAGTCAAATATGATTTTCTTCATCTGCATCTCCTCCCGTCCATGTTTTCCCGGCACAGTCCCCGCCTGGGCACAATCCCCACCTGGACACAGTCCCCGCCTGGACACAATCCCCGCCACAGCACATAACCTGCCACCACATACCGTTTCCGGCCCCATATCCCTCATTCCATATCATGCCTGAACAGCACGGCCCCTTCCGTTTCCACGGCCAGTCCGGCCTTCATTCCTGCCCGTAATTTTGCCGGCCGGCCGGGGCCTTCCATTCTCTGGCACAGGATGCTTCCGCCGGGAGCCATTTTCTCAGGCACCCTCACCCTTATCTCTGTCATCTCCCCCATGAAGGTAACTTCCTCCACGGTATAATCGCCCTCCTCTTTCAGCTGCACTGAGTTCGGACGAATCATGGCATCATAGACCCCATCCGGCAAATCCGTTCTTTTTTCAAACAAAGGGCTGACAAACCAGCCTCCTGCCACTGACCCGGAAATATAATTTACCTTTCCAAAGTACTCTGCCACCTTTTTTGTTCCCGGATGGCAGAACATCTGCTCCGGTGTTCCGTACTGAAGAATCTTCCCATCCTCCATCAATGCTATGCGGTCGGACAAGCGAAGGGCCTCAGCCTTGTCGTGAGTGACGAGAATAGTTGTGATTTTCCACGCCTCATGAAGTTTTCTTACCAGCCGCGCCATCTCTGTCCTCAGCCCCTCGTCCAGGCCGGAAAAGGGTTCGTCCAGAAGCAGCACCCTGGGTTCTGCTGCCAAAGCCCTGGCCAGGGCTACTCTCTGCATCTGGCCCCCTGACATCTCCTTCATCCTTCTCTTCTCAAATCCGGGAAGCTGAACCGCCCGCAGCAGTGCCTCCACCCGCTCCTTCTGCTCTTTCTTCGGCACCTTTCTGAGTTCCATGGGAAAGGCAATATTTTTCTCCGCCGTCATATGGGGAAACAGCCGCAAATCCTGAAACACGATTACCGTTCCCCTCTCTTTTGGCTGCTGGTCCATCACAGATGCTCCCTGTATCCGTATATCCCCGCTCTCCTGCTCCAAAAGACCTGCTATGCATTTTAACAGTGTGGTCTTTCCGCAGCCGGATTTTCCCAAGAGAGATACAAACTCTCCCTCCTGTATTTCCAGGTCGATTCCATGCAGTATCTTCTTTTTCTGAAGGGATACCCTCAGATTTTCTATGTTAAGACTCATAATATCCTCCAACTATCTGTCCTGTCCAATACCCCGCAATCCGTTCAAAAACAGCAAATACCAGAAGGGTGATGCCCATGAACAAAATGCTGTAAATACAGGCAATATTCCGGCTGCCGCTCTGTAAGTAGGGAACCATCACAACCGCAAAGGTCTTTACCCTGCCGCCTCCAAGAAGCAGTGTCAGAAAATACTGGCTGAAGGATACAATGTATGACATGCTGACTGCCGACAGTATCACCGGAACCAGCATTGGCAGTGTGGTCCTTCTGAATGCCTGAAAGGAACCGGCCCCCAGCACCCGGGCCTGCTCCTCCAGCGCAATGCCCACTGCCCGGGTGCCGTCCATAATGAGGCACACCGCGTAGGGCAGGGAATAAATCAGGTGTGCCAGAATGACCCCCGCCACTGTATTGTTAAGTCCCAACCGGATAAACGTAATCTGTATCCCCATGGCAAACACAGTCCCAGGTACCATGAGAGGAAGCACGGTAAAAAATGACATCAAATCCTTCCCCCTGAACCGGTACAGGACAAGGGCCCTGGATGTCAGTATCCCGATGACGGCCGACAGGACGGCCACCACAGAAGAAATCATGACGCTGGATGCCATGAGTGAGACCAGTTCTCCCTTTCTTCTGACAATTTCCATGACTGCCCGGTCCGAGAGCACCTGGGGAAACAGATCTGGCCAGGCCCACCGTTCCGTAAATACCCATACAACCAGACTGGACGCGGGAATCAGAATGGATGCACACAGCAGGGCCAGAATCATATTTGTGATAAACGATTTTCTCTTCTTCATCTCCATCCGCTCCATCTTCTACTGCTCTGTCAGTGCCTTCATATTTTTACGCATGATGAAATAATACATCCAGGCGCTGAGCACGGAGAGAACGATAATGATTCCATTTAACGCCATGGAATAAGGCCGGTTTCTCAAATCCGGATGGATATACTGCTGGTATGCCAGCACCGGAAGGGCCTTTGGGGAGGTTGCGCCCAGGAGAAAGGGAAGCTCATAGGCGCCCAGGGCAAATACAAATATAATCAGGAACCCGCTGATTACCGCATCCTTACAAAGCGGCAGGGTGATTTTACAAAAAGCAGTCCACCGGCCCGCCCCCAGGTTTATGGCTGCCTCCCCCAGTTTCTCATTGATATTCGCCATCAAAGCAATAACAAAATAAATTATAAAGGGAATCTCCTTCCACAGATATGCCAGGATGACTCCCACTCCCTTTGTGTCATAAATGAGCATGGGAAACTGCTGCTGTTCCTGTATTACTCCAAGGGCGTAACCAATTCTGGCCAGCAAACCATTCTGAGAAAAGATGTTGACCATAAAAATGGCTACCACCACATGGGGAACAATGATGGGAAGCTGTATCACCCGCATCATGGACCCCTTTGTCCTTTTGTGCATCACACACACAGCACTTAAACCCACACCTGCCGCAGTGGCAACACCCGCAGACAGAAATGCCACCTTAAGGCTGTACAGCACGGACTTTAGCATATCCGGCCTGGTCAGCACTTCCCGGTAGTATTTTAAGGTTGGTTCCCTCAATCCAAAAGCTGGAATTACCCCAAGACTTTGGGTAATTCCAGTTGTCAATCCTATGATAAAAAACAGGGTTAATATGATTTGGGGGACCAGAAGTAAGTACGGAATCAGATTTCTTCTCATTTTTTTCCTTCTCATATCTTTCCCACCACTCCGTTCCCACCCATTCTGTTCCCTCTCCATCCGTCCCCTCTTATGCTGTTCCCTTGCATTACGTTCCCTTCCACTCCGATTCCACCCATCCGATTCTCCCCCGTTATTTACCCACTACTTCCTCAGCCCAGATTTCCTCGATAATGGGAACCAGCTGTGCGGGCATTTCGGGAAGGCGTTTAGAGAGAAGTTCATCCTGGGGGATTGTACCTTTACCCAGATCCACCCTGTCAAAGGCCGCTTTCTGCTCACCGGACAGCTTTTCGTTGTCCAGAACCGGAATGACCCTCAGCTTTTCATAGCGGTCTGCCTGGATCTCCGGCGATATCATCTCATTAATTGCCACCATAGCCCCGGCCTTATTGCCGGAATTAGCCGCAATTGCCATAAAATTGGTATTACCGATGGTTCCCTTTTCAAACTGGAAGGCTGCCGTGGTATCTGTATATTTTCCGTCCTCAATGTTCAGAGCCACGTCATAGGCTCCGTACGTCATGCTCATCACCAGTTCCCCGTCCGCAAACATGTTGTCCGCGGTAGTGGAGGAATCCGGGAAGGCAGCGCCCTGATTCCAAAGGTATGGATTCAGCTCCCTTAAGTACTCCATGGCCGGCGCCACTGCCGCCCGGACAGTTTCCTTATCAGCCGCCATATCCATAAACTGCTCGTAGCCGCAGATTTCATAGATAATATTTCTCACAAACGCGCTGCCCGTAAAATCAGGAAGCGCGGGATATGTCACCTTGCCCGGATATTTTTCCACGAATTCCTTTAGCTCTCCGGCGCTCTTTGGCACATCCGGCGTCACTGCCAGGTCTGCCACCATTACCAGCTGGGCCTTACCGTAGGGCGCCTCATACCCTTCGATGGGATAAGCAAAGTCCATGGTCACGTCCTCGCTTTCCCCATCCACATAGTCACTAAAATTGGGAAGCTTGTCTGTAAAGGGGCCGTACAGCATATTGTTTTCCTTTGCCGACTGGAAGTTCTCCCCGTTAATCCAAATCATATCAATACTTCCGTCCTTCTCTCCCGCCTGAATCTCCCCGGTGAGCTGGCTTAAAACCTGGTCGATATCCATGGGGACACGTTCCATTGTGATATCGTATTTTTCCTTCATGACCCGCGCAAATTCATCGTCCAGCCAACGGTTCAGTTTTTCATCCCCGCCCCAGCCGTAGAAGGTGACCGTTGTTCCCTTTGCCTCCTCCTTCATCTGGTCAAAGGTCATATTCTCCCGTCCGGACCGGCGGCTGTCTGTATCCCCGGCCTGGCTGCTTCCGGTATCCCCGGCCTGGCTGCTTCCGGCATCCTCAGCCTGACTGCTTCCGGCATCCTCAGCCTGATTGCTTCCGGCGCCCTGTGTCTGTCCGCTGCCCGAACACGCTCCAAGGGACAACGTCATTGCGGCAGCCAGTACCGCTGCCATGATTCTTTTCTTCATACTTTCTCCTCCGCTGTTTTCCTTAAAAATAATAACCCTGTCTGATGAATCTATGATTCCCCCTGCCGTAATCTTATGCAGTACGGACAGGAGAAATCACATCACCGGAAGGGTTATCCTATTCTGTCACAAATGCAGCCTGGATATCCTTATCCTTTGCGCCATTTTCAATGATAAACAGATTATCAACATCGAATCCGGCATCCTTCATAACGGAAATACCAGTTTTGGCACACTTGTTGCCGCTGTAGCAAAGCAGGTATACAGGTTTGGACGGGTCCATCTCCTCCTTTGCCATCTTGTACATGGCAGTCTGTGCGGCCGGGTCCTCGATTTCCTTTAAGGAGCTCTGGAGGGATCCCTTTAAATGGCCTTCTGCATATGTATCATTGTCTCGGACATCCAGGATTTGAACATCGCTTCCACCCACTGCCTTTAAGGCATCTGCCGCCGCAACCGTCTTCCAGTCAATATCCTCCTCAGCGCGGTTGGTGGTAAGGGCGCCTTTCTCAGACTCCAGGGCTTTGGCACCGCCCTCCACAGTATAAATCAGGGAACCGTCAATGCCGGCCTCCTTAAGAACACCGGTTGCCTTCTCAGCGCCTCTCTTGCCGCTGTTGCAGATGATATAGATTTTCTGTCCGTCGCTTAAGTTCTCCTTGGCATATGTACCCATGGCCTCTGCCAGTGAGTCATCCTCCAGCGGGAAAATAGGGCACCACATGGAATCAGCCACTCTTCCCTTCACATAGTTATCCCATTCCCTTACATCCAGCACATGGGCACTCTTATCTTTTGCTGCCGCCACAGCCTCCTTTGGGGATACATACTGATAACTGCCATCTGACTGTAATGCCGCCGCTGTCTCACTTCCTGCCCCGTCCGCTCCTGTTGTATCTGCGGCTGCGGTGTCCGCCGCTGTGGTGTCTGCGGCTGCGGTATCTGCCGCCGTACTCTCAGCCGTTTCCTGGGCTGTTGTTTCATTTCCTGCTTTCTGGCCGCATCCGGCCGCCACTGTCATGGACAGCGCCATCATAATTCCTAATGTTACGAATTTCTTTTTCATTTCTTCCTCCTTGTTTTTCCTTGTTTTTCTATATATTTTCCTTACCATGACAACAAAGGCAGATAAGGCAAATAATATCATTAAGCCGGCGGCAAACATAGCCACGATTTTGTTCATCATATTTTTTACAGATGGTATGCACATATAGCTCAGTATGGACGCAGCTATGCATGCGGCCACCATGGTTTTCCATATCCATTTACTCTGTTTTTCTCCATTTATATTCCTTTCCTACAGCCTGTCCATTTTCTCTAAAAATTCCATGTCCAGATACTGCCCCAGCTTTTGGAACGTGGACTGGTTAAACAGCAGCTTATCCGGCTGCTGGTACTGCACCCAGGCCATGGCGCACCAGGTAATGCCGCGCAGGCAGGTGATGGGAATATAGGCAAGGGTACGCTCCATCAGCCCCTTTGTGTCAAATCTGCCGTCCACCTTCTGGATATACAGATGTATGAAGTCCTCCATCTCCTCCGGGGTCAGAATCACATCTGTTTTCCAGAAGGTGGTGGTTGGAGCAAGAAAATGGCCCAGATCCTGGGCAGGCTCCCCATAGACAGGCTTCTCCCAGTCCACCAGATAGTTTCCCTTTCCCTCTCCGTTGATGAGAAAATTGGTGGAATTAAGCTCCGTGTTGATGCAGCATTCATAGCCTTTGCAGGCTGCTGCTTCCCGGCAGCGCTTCCAGCCCCGGTCCAGCATCTGTCTTATTTTCATTTTGATGCCCTGGTCCCCCAGGTCTGAATCCATGTATGTCCTGACCATGGCCTCGCATTCTGTCAGGATTGCCTCCAAGGGATCCTCTGGCCTGACCAGATGGCTGCCGCTTCCCACCCTGACACTGTGGATATCCGCCAGACACTCCGCCCCAAAGGACAGCTCTGTCCTGTAATCCATGGCGTGACCCGGCAGGAATTCCATTACCATGATGCCATGAGGAATTTTCTCCAGACTCCCGTCCGCATAAAAAGGCCGCGGTGTCCTGCCCGACTGCCAGAGCAGCTTTAATGTTTCATATTCGTACTGTATCTGATGTTCCAAATGCATCTGGCTGCCGCAGTTTACCCGGAGCACCAGCTTTCTTCCGGTAACAGGGTGGGTAAACAGATAATTCCTGTTGTACTCCCCCTGGGCCAGCATACGGTATTCCTCCGTCACCTGGTCCGGCAGTCCCAGCGCGCTGCGGTACTGCTTCCAGGCCACATATTCCTTTAACCCGGCTATCCGTTCCATTTCATCTCACCTCACATCCCGGTACATCCGGTCAATCTGTTCAATGGGCACCCGATCCCGGTACATCTTACGCAGCCGGTTCATTTTCCACATCAGCTTAAGCTTGGGCAGGGTTCCTTTTGGAAAACGTCTGTCCGATGTGTAGATGCGCCGCCCTGTCATGCCCAGCTTTACTCCCCTCTCTTTAAGCGTAAGGGAAAACTGGTAATCCTCCATCACAGGAATCTCCGGGAACATGCCTGCATCAAAAAACAGGCTGCGGTCCACAAAGATGCCCTGGTCCCCAAACATGATCCTGCGGTCCTTAATCCGGTGGTTTGATATTACACGGCAGGTAAACATGAAGAAATTGGACGAATGAAAGGCAATTCCAAAGCATCCCGCGCTGTGGTCCTTCATCACCCTGCGTATCTCGGCCAGCGGGCGGGGAGGCAGTTCACTGTCGCAGTGGAGGAAAAACAGGATGTCCCCATGACTTTCCATGGCTCCCGTATTCATCTGCCTGGCCCGTCCCTTTTCCGAATGTATGACTTTAACCCAGGGGCGAATCCGTTCCATGGTTCTGTCCGTGCTGCCGCCGTCTACAAACAGTATTTCACATTTTCCCCTCAGCGGCTCCAGCTGGTCCTGCATCTGTACAATGGTCTTCTCCTCATTGTAAACAGGTACGATGATGGAAATACGGCTGGTTTTGGCCAGATACCGTCCCGTGGACGTCTCCTGCAGCCTCTTATCCTCCCGCATTCTCTGCCGGTATCCCTGAAGATCCTGGTAAACGTCCATATCCCACAGGGTTTCGGTTAATCCCACCCTGCAGCCAGCCGTCTTAAGCCGGTACATGGTATCCCGAAGCACGGAGCCCTGTCCATACCCTTCCACATCAAACACGTCCCGCTGCGGTTTCTTCATACCCACCAGATAATACCCCCCATCCCTGGTAGGCCCCAATACCACATCGTTTTGCTCAAGCAGGCCAAACGCCCGTTCCAGATACTCCGATCTCACTTCAGGTACATCGGTTCCCATGAGGATGCATGCCTCATAACCCCGGCCCAGCACCTCCCGGATGGCCTGATACATCCGTTCTCCCAGGCCGCTGCCTCTCTGGGAAATGTAATGCTCCCCTCTGCCAAAAACCGGATATAAACGTTCTCTGCCATCATCCGGTGTAAAGCATACAAAAAGCTGTCCCTCCACCTTCCCGCATTCCCTTTTTATATCTTCCAGGAAACAGGTGTGGAGGCGGGCGCAGCCCTTGGCGCTGAGCGCAGGCATCATCCTGGTCTTTGTCTGTCCGGGTTCAGGTACCCTTGTAAAAATAATAATCGCGCGTTTCATCTATACGATTCTCTCCATTTTCTGTCTTGTCAAACCTTCACCAAAACTTTGTAAGCATCCTGTTGACCATTGATTTCCCCATATCCGGCTTCTCATCACATTCCGGAATCCCAGGCATATTCCCCAGAAATAGGCACAGCCGCTGCCCCCGCTGTTTTCTCTCCCTGTCAGGTCATGGAAGGAACAGCGCCCCGCTGCCTTCCTGCCGGCACCCCAGCATTCCAATCCATGTTTTGATACACTGTATCAGAGACACAGCCCCCAATATTGCGCTGATGAAATAATATGCCCGAAATTCATTTATTGAATTCATCCATGTAAATACCGCATATCCAGATGTCAGAAGCACCATACCGGCGCTCATAACCCACAGCGCTTTTGTCAGGTTCCTTCTCCGGCGCAGGAAACAGAGAAGAAGCATGGCGGTCAGGAGGACCATCACAAGCGCGGCCCCTTTTGCCAGCAGTTCCATGGGATATCTGGACTCCCATCCCCTGTTTTTATATACAACATACCGGGCCATTCCCATTTTTGTGCGGGTAAAGAACTGTACGGCCCAGGCCCCTGCCAGGCACAGGATTTCCAGAATTGTCGCAGATATATATGCCACTTTCTTCATTATCATTTTCCCTTTTACATTTAATAAGCGTTGGCTCAATCAAGACGCAACGCTTATTTTTATCAGTCTTTATTTTTTTGCTTTGTCTGTGGACAGCTCACCCACCGTGGTAAACTGGCAGCTGCTTTCCGCGGGATCCCCCACCTGTACCGGAAGAGAATCATCCATCTGCCATTGGTACCACCCTCCGTCATATACGGTCATATTGGTCATTCCGTTTTCATAGCAAATCAGAAACGGAATAGTAGCCCTCCATCCTGTGCCGCAATAAAAGGACAGCTCATTGTCAAGGGAAGCGCCAGATTCCTCCAGATAGCCCTTCAATACATCCAGGCCTGCTGTGGTTCCGTCCTCATTATGATAGGAACCGTCATCCGTATCATGTCCCCATACAGCACCTTCCGGTTCGCCTGCCCTGTCAATATATCCGTATCCGCTTGTTCCGCCCAGGAACTCGTCCCTGCTGCGGATGCTGACCAGCTTAAAGTTATCGTCTCCTGCCAGCTTGTCCTTAACCTCGTCAATGGACAGGATGTATTCAGGATGAACCGGGATATCCGCGCCAAACTCCCTGTCAGAGGGCTGCGGGGTATTAACGGTTTTCTCTGTTCCGTATCCGCTCTTAAGCCAGGCTTCATAACCGCCGTCCAGGCATTTTACATTCTCCACCCCTGCCCATAAAAGGGTAAATGCCACGCGGTCGTCCGCTGAATTCGTGCCCTTATCACTGTAGCAGATAACCGTTGTATCTTTTGTGATTCCGTATTCAGCCATCAGATCCTTTATCTCTTCCGGAGTCCGGATATTCCAGTACTCCTCCGATTCAATATCATCCGTATTCATATGGTAGGCGCCTTTAATGTGGCCTTCCTTATAAGCCGCCGCATCCTGGACTGTACCCCAGGCACATTCCAGAACCATATAATCCTCTGATTCCTCCTGATTGCCGTCCAGAACGCTCTGAACCCAGTCTGGCGACACATAGACCTTCTTCTTTTCAACCGGATCTGCCTTTACCGCAGATGCTTCTGCGGCCGTCCCGCCTGCTTCTGACTTTGCCGCAGCCGTATCAGCGGTTGTCTCAGATGCCTTGCCGGCAGCCGTGCCGGTATCAGACTCATCCGCGGCCCTTGACACATCCGTACCTGAGGAACATCCTGCTGCCAATAATGCGGCGGCGCAAATCGCAATGCCTAACCATCTTCTTTTCATAATCCTTCTCCACTCCCAAATTTATATTGATGTATCTGTTATGCTGCACATTCTATATTACCTTGATAATTATAAAAACACCTGCTTGTTTTGTCCAATCGGTGAAATATATGCATTGAATGTTATGTATAGTTTTTTTCTATATGAGGCCTTATGGCTGTTGTTCTTCTATATTCCTATCTTTGACAGCAAAAGGACTCAATACTACCTGAACACGAAAAACTCCAATGCCGTAAACCGGCTGAATCTATAACAAAATAGCCAGAAGAGGCAGCGTAATTCGCCGTCCCTTCTGACTATTCTACCAACTATTATATTAAAATAATACTCCGATCCCTCATCTGCCGCCTTAATCACAGATTAACTGCATCAGCGCAGCAAGCACTGTATGGTATTTATCGTCCGTGGAGTCTGTCCTGGAGCACATGATAACAGGAATCTTTGTCCCGTTTACAGTTCCCGCGGTCTTAAGTCCCGCAAAGAATGTCAGCGACTTTGTAAACATATTGCCGGCATCCAGATCGGGTACAACCAGAATATCAGCATGTCCTGCCACCTCACTGTCTATGCCCTTTCGCCTGGCCGCATCCTCGGATACCGCATTATCCAGGGCCAGGGGACCATCAATAATACATTCTTTAATCTGGCCTCTCTTGTTTGCCATGGTAAGCATGGCTGCATGGACCGAACTCTCTATTTTGGGGTTGACTACCTCCATCGGAGCCAGCACAGCTACCTTGGGGCAGTCTATTCCCGCCTTTTTTGCAAGAGCTGCTGCATTTTTTATTATCTTTATCTTGTCATCATAATCCGGCGCAATATTGATTGCACAATCTGTCAATATCATGAACCTGCCCTGCCACTCAAACAAGGTCGACTGGCTTATCAGGGCATTGGCAGGAACAAATCCTCTTTCCTTATTTAGGATTGCTCTCATAAATGATGCTGTGCTGATAATTCCCTTCATAGGGATATCTGCTTTCTTTTGCACTACCATGTCACATGCATAGGCTGCAATTGCCTCATCCCCATCCATATCCGCAAACGTAAAATCCATATTCTGCCCTGTATATCCCATGTCCTTAAGCAGGCGCTCCGTCTCAGCCTGATGTCCAATAAGGACAGCCTTTGACAATCCTCTTTCACAGGCCTTTGCAACAGCTTCCAGCACATGACTGTCGTGGCTGCCCGCAACAGCGATTGTAATTCTGCGCCCGCTTAAGCGTACTGCACTCTCAATATCCTTAAAACTGTTAAACATGTTCTCCCCCCTGCTCCATAATAAGCAACGGCTGTTTTTTGCACAGTACCTCATAGGCATTTTCCGCCAGGGACTGCATCTCGTACTCGCCCGGATATCTTACAATAGGTGCGATAAATCCCACCCTTTCTTCTATGAATCCGGTCAGGCGTTCGGAATGAGCCATACCTCCTGTCAGGATGACTGCATCTACCTGTCCCGCAAGGACTGCTGCGCACGCGCCGATTTCCTTGGATACCTGGTAGGCCATTGCGTCCAGGACCATGGCGCATGATTCATCTCCTGACTCTGCCCGCCTTTCAACGGTAAGGGTGTCGCTCTCCCCCACATATGCCAGCATACCTCCTTCACCATTAACCCGGCGCATCATCTGCTTCTGTGTATATTTTCCGCTGAAGCATTCTGAAATCAGGCTTCCTACAGGCAGCCCACCGCTTCGGTTGGTGGAAAACGGCCCATCGCCCGCCAGTCCATTGTTGGCATCAACCATTTTCCCCCTTTTATGGGCTGCTACAGAAATCCCTCCGCCCATATGGACCACAATCAGGTTCAGAGAGCCGTAATCCCTTCCGGTTTCCTTTGCATAGTGTCTGGCAGCTCCTTTGTGGTTCAGTGCGTGGAAACTGCTTCTCCTCTCTATTTCTGGTAAACCCGAATATCTTGCCAAAGGTTCAAATTCATCTGTAACAGGCGTGTTGGCTGTCATGGGCCTGGCCCCATATCGGGCCAGGCGGCTAGCCAGGACAAGGCCCAGGTCACATGCGTGGTTGCCATACACCTCACTGGCCGATTCCTCAAGCATGACCTGATTAATCAAATAGGTCCCGCCTGTCAGCGGCCTTGTGTGTCCGCCCCTGGATACCACAGCTGCCAGCTTTCCTTTGTCTATGCCGTTCTCATCCAGGAATTTCTCTATCGCATCCATACGCATGTCGGCCTGTTTCCATATGGAGTCATACTGTTTCAGTTCCTCTGACAGGTGGGCAAGGTTCGCCTTAACCATGCAGGTATCATTGATATAATACGCCACTTTGGTTGAGGATGAACCAAGATTGATTACTAAAATCTCATATCTCTCCATAGGCACCTCAAGCATTCATATCATCCAGCCGTTTTATCAAACGCCTGAAATGGTTCTCTGTATTTGCGGACATCAGGGCCTTTTCATCCTCTGTCATGTTTTTAAAACGCCCCTGCAGGGAAATGTACTCCTCTATGGGTTTCAGTTCCTTTGGCCTGTAATTAACCGTTGTCCTGCCGTCTTCATATTCGTACAAAGCCCAACATCCTGTCTGAACCGCCTTTCTTGCCACCTCCACTGTTTTGGAAGAAGCGTAACGCCATCCTGTTGGGCACGGCGCATGGACATGGACAAGAGACGGCCCTTGTGTATCCTTTGCCTTCTGTACTTTTCTCCTTAAATCAGTCAGGTTGCTGATACTGGCAGTGGCTGCATAGGGAATATCATGGGCCATGGCAATACCCACAAGGTCTTTTCTGACTGTGCGCTTGCCCGCGGGTGTAGTTGTGGTGCTGGCAAACATGGGAGTGGAACTGCTGCCCTGGATTCCTGTGTTCATATACGCCTCATTGTCATAGCAGATGTAGAGGATTTTATCCCTGCGTTCCATAGCACCTGACAGAGCCTGGATTCCTATATCCACAGTGGCGCCATCCCCGGCAAACCCGATTACCGTGGTATGGTCATTACCCTGGGCAAGAAGTGATGCCTTAACCCCTGCTGCCGTGGAGGCCACATTTTCAAGGTTGCACTGATAACCAGCCACCTTTACAGATGTCTCAATGCCGCACCCGGAAAAAAGAGCCGCGCATCCGGGCGGAATGATCAATATGATATCATCCCCCACAACTGAGAGAACATTCCGCATCACTATCTCCAGGCCGCATCCCGCACACGTGCTGATACCGTGGGAGACAGCCCCCTTTGATTCATGTTCCAGTTTATACATGCTGCACCTCCCTTAACTGCATGGCATCATCCCTCACATCTATCCACTGTGTGTATGTACCGGTACTGCCTTTGCTTATATCTATCATTTGACTGTATAGCCTGTGCAGTGTCATGTCTGAGACATCCCGTCCCCCCAGTCCCCCAATGAAGCTGACAATCTGGGACTGCTGCGTGCACAGGGCGCTCCTGATTTCATTGTACAGCGGGCCTCCCTGGCTTCCCAGGCCGCTGCTTCTGTCAAATACCCCGATTACCTTTTTACCGGCAAGGTACTTACCAATCAGCTCTGTGGGGAATGGACGAAATACGGACAATTTTAAAAGACCGGCCTTCTCCCCTCTGTCACGCAGCTCATCTACCACACATTTTGCGGTTCCGCACATGGAACCAAGGGCTACCAGCACCACCTCTGCATCGTCCAGCCTGTAAGGCTCGGCAATGGAAAGTTTCCTGCCAAATTTATGTTCAAATTCATCCATGGCATCTTCCATTACACTAACAGAATCCAGCATTGCTACCTTTTGCTGGAATTTCATTTCCGTATACTCGTCCGAGGTTGTCAAATCACAGATAAACATGGGGTCTGACGGATTCAAGTACAGATTTTTGGGAGTGTACTCACCAATATAAGCATCCACCTCATTCTGATCCGGCACATCGATCTTCTGCATGGAATGGGATAGGAAAAATCCATCCAGGCAGACCATCACCGGAAGAAGGACCCTGCTGTCTTCTGCAACCTTATAAGCCATCAGCATAAAGTCCAGTACCTCCTGGCAGTTCTGACAGTAAACCTGCATCCATCCAAGGTCACGCTGGCTCATGGTGTCGCCGTGCTCACACCAGAGTGACCATGGGGATGCCACTGCCCGGTTCACCACAGGCATCACAATTGGCTGGCGGTTGCCCGAGGCCATGGTCAAAACCTCATGCATAAGGGCCAGGCCGTTGGATGCGGTTGCGGTCGCAGCGCGTACCCCGGCCATCTGGGCTGCCACGGTGGCAGACATGGCAGAGTGTTCTGACTCCACGCGGATATACTGTGCGTCAAGGGTCCCGTCCGCCACCAGGTCACTGAGTTTTTCAGAAATGGAACTCTGGGGTGTAATCGGATATGCCGCGATAACCTTTACTTTGGCCAGTTTCATGGCTTCCACCGCCGCATAATTCCCATCCAGCATTTTATACATTCTCCCCGCCTCCTTCCTCTACCATGGCAATACAATCCTTAGGACATTCATTGGCACAGACGCCGCATCCCTTACAATAGTCAAAATCTATCCTCACACATTCCTCTGCATCTTTATCTATGGTTATGATGTCTGACGGACAGTACCGTTCACATGTCCCGCATTTAATGCAGGAAGTGTAATCCACAACCGGGCGCTCCAGTCTCCACGACCCTGTCTTTCCGGCCGCAAATACAGTTGCAACCGGCCCCATCAGATGTTCAGCATTCCGTTTTTTCATATGCTTCTCTTGCTGCCTTAGCATTCTTTTCCCCCGCTTTCTTCCCAAATGTATCCATAATTGCATGTTCAATTGCATCAATACCCACAATTCCGGTCTTTGCAAGGGCGCCCAGCATGGAACCGTTAGGTATGCCCATTCCTATGTTGGTCTGCGCAATCCCGGTTCCGTCCGTATGGTAAACCTTTGCAAACCCCAGGGCAGAGTACCGCTCCACATCGGATTTCTTATGAGTGTTGAGAACAAGAATACTGTCACGGTGTATGCCGGCAGCTATATCAACTCCCTTATCAATCACAGAAGCATCCATCACAACCACAACATCCGGCTCATACACAAAGCAGTTCTGCATCACAGGCTTGTCATCTGCAATAATACTTGTGTTGACAGGAGCTCCCCTCCTCTCATGACCATAGGCTGGTATTGTAATTGCAAAGTTCCCCTCGTACAGGGAATATGCCTCGGAAAACATCTTTGCCGCGGTGACAACCCCCTGTCCTCCAAGTCCGAAGAATTTAAGTTTAATCATTTCTTTCCTCCCCAAAAGCTTACAAGCATATTTTGTTGTAATTACATTCAATGACCCTGACCAGAGCATAAACACATTCCAGCTTTGGTGTTTTAAGTCCATGCTTCTTCCCGATTTGTACCGCCCGGCCGCAGACCGCCTCAATTTCCGTGTTCCGTTTCAGAATACGGTCCTGCAGCATAGAGGTTTTATGGTCACCTGACATCTCAGGATCAAACACACTCTCAATAATCCCATGTACATGGGACTCACTGGCATTGATTCCTTCCGCCTTTGCCACCATAACAACCTCGGACGAGATGTCAAATAAAAGCTGCCGGCTTTCAGACAGGCTTCCCACACCGCCTACCGTCAGTCCGGTGATGGCCGTTGTCGTATTAAGGGCCGCGTTAAACGCCACCTTTTCCCATATATCAATGAGGACATCATCAGAGAGCATGGCATTGTGTCCCACTGCACACAGCAACCCCACCAGACGGGCCGCTTTCTCCCTGGCGCCTTCATCCAGTGCCATCATCTTCGTGACACCGCTCCCCTTTAATTCCACCCGGCCTGGTTTTAAAAGATCGCTGGCATAATTGGTCACACCTGCAATTACCGGATTATTGCCCGTGGCTTCTCTAATCGCCTCAATATTACCCAGGCCATTCTGAAGGGTCAGTACTGCTGTATCCCTGCCTATTATGGGAACAGCTTTCGTAATTGCGTCCATGGTATACATGGATTTTGTAAAAATGACCACCACATCTGATACAGGCATCCTGCTTATATCTGACACGGCATTTACTTCCAGTGTCCGTTCCCCGCCAACTCCGTCTTCCACCACAAGGCCGTTGGCATTCATCTGATTCACATGCTCCTGCCACACATCGTACAGCCATACCTGGGCACCGGCTTCGGCAAAAGCCACACCAAACCTGCAGCCCATTGCACCGGCCCCTATTATTGATATAACCATTCCAGCACCATCCTTTTATACGGGAGACGGTACGCCCCCTCGCGCCCCGCCTCCATTTGATTTATCCGTATCTGCTCTGTTCTGACAGAAACCGCTATTTTTTCAGGAATCCTGTCTCTGTAACCTTGTCAAACCACCTCGCATACAGGTCCGGACGCCAGTCCGGGTTCTCCCATATGCCATTCAGGAAGGATTTCTTCACAATAGAAAGATCAATAGTAGCCTTTGCAATGGTTCCCTCATCTGCGCCTTCCTCCTCAAAAGGAGTTCCTGCATAATAGAAAATATGGGGAGGCTTGCTTCCTGGGCCGATGATGCTGGACCCACCCATGAAATAAGTCGTTACATCCTTTCCGTACATATTAGAGGATACGATGAACATATCGTTGGTATGGGCATGGTATTCCAGGGAGCAGTTACCCGTGTATCCGCCTGCACCGCCGGACTCAGATGTTCCGATGGCAGTACAGTTGATGAACAGCCGGGCACCCATGGCCCTTGCATATCTGGTAATCTCCGGATAAGCGTATGTATCATAGCAGATCCCCACTCCAATGGTCCCCCATGGCGAGTCAAAGAGCATGGGTGTATCCCCCCGTACCGCCCAGTTCTGCTCTGCAAAGGGAAGATGTATCTTCCGGCAGCATCCGATTACCCCGTCAGGCCCGCAGACAGCCGCTGCATTGTAAACCTTGGACGTATCCTGTGCATCCCTCTCAGCCAGCCCGTATACAACATATATCCCGTACTTTTTCGTAAGTTCACAGACAGCGTCCGTGGATGGCCCGGGAACTGTCTGGGCAAGCCTGCGGTGCATCTTCTCCTCTAAGAGTTTACCTGTTTCATCGTCATATCCGGTCAGTGCTGTCTCTGGAAATACAATCAGGTCGCATCCCTGTTTTGCCTGTGCCTCAATATGTTCCAGCATCCGTTTCAGGTTATCTTCACTGTCTCCCCAGACAGGGTCAAAATTAACCGCCGCTATGGTTATGATATCCTTCATCTTTAAAATCCTCCTCTATTTTAAGTCTTTGTTACATAGTGCAGCTGCCGCTCCAACCAGTGCGATAGGAACCATGACATAGAAACTGGTGCTCCATCCAAAGCTGTCCAGCAGTGTCCCAAAAATCATGGTACTTAAAAATGCTCCCAGCCACTGCGCCGTATTCAGGACCGCAGACGCAGAACTGCCCTGGTTTGCCTTAACCACTTCAGTTACGGATGTGAAACATAATCCGGCCTCTGCCATGGCGACAATACCGTACAATACTAAAAGAATTATGAAGTTTGAACTGTTAAACATGGGAATGGTCCCTATCAGGACAGCAAACAGAATCATGGTTATAGCCAGAGGTTTCTTCCTGGAGCCCCACTTATCCGCAATCATGCCGCCCACAATTCCTACCGGTATGCCAATCAGGCTGGCCACGCTTGTAAGCGTTCCTGCCAGTGTGGCGCTGATGCCGCCCACCTCGGTAAGATACGTAGGAAGATAATTGAACACGCCCATATGTGTAATCATGTAAGCAAAAAATGTAATACAGACCAGCCATACCCCCTTATTGGCAAGCACATCTCCAAGGGTGGCTCCCACACTGCTTTCCTGTGCAGCCGCGCCGTCGGCCCCATCGTCAATCCCCTTGATGAAAATAACCCACAGCACCATGCCCACTGCCCCAAACCCTGCACTGAACCACCAGAAGTTTCTCCATGTACCTGAGGCGGCCATGACCGGCGCAAGGTTCAGCGCAATAATCTGCCCGAATGACATGAAGCACATCAGCAGTCCCATTGCAGTTCCGCGCTTTTCGTCTGAAAATGACGATGCCACTGCGGCCGGACCAATGGTCGCAAGAAACATGAGCCCGATACCTTCCACCATCCTGCTGACAAGCAGCAGGGTGTAATTACCTGCAACAGCACCCATGGAAGAACCAATGATGATGGCTGCAAGAGAAAACAGCCCTGTTTTAAATGTTCCGTACTTGGTTGTCAGCATTCCCATCGGTATGGAAAGGAATATGCCAGATATAACAAATATGGACATCAGCATGCCTGAAAGCGTGCTGTTAGCAATTGCCAGATCAGATACAATGTTTGTCAATACCGGCGCAACCTTGTTCATACAGATGGAACCTGCAACCATTGATATCAGCATTACGACAAGAACCATACCTGGTGACCGCTTACGTGAATCAGCTGCATTTGTACCCATGAAAAATCCTCCTCATATTGTAATGACAGCCTATTACCTTTCCTCAGGTGTAGGCTAATCCGTGGCCGGCATATGCCCTGCCACACCCCCATTTACTTTCATCAGCCTGTTACTGTATGATTCAACTGAACCTTCTCCCTCCTTTCGTATTCATGTTTTGTCCGGACATTACCTGGTGTTGCCAGACAGTAATCACTGTGCTGATTTATCTAAAATGCATACCTGCATTCTATTCCCTTATTTAATGTAAAAGAAACATTCTTACCCGTTTTTGTTTCTTTATACGAAACGTCATTTCTTATAAAGAACTATCTTTACTATACAACCGATATACGCAAATGTCAATAAACAATCAAAAAAAATGCGCTGTTTTGTGAAAAACAGTGCATTCCCCAAATAAACCATATTCTCTTCTATACCGGCTACGCCAGTTCAGCCGATATCTGCCTTGCTGTCTCCTTTATCTCCCTGATGAATTCGTCCTGTCTGGCATACATCTTGTCCCTGAACCCGGAAATACTCACAGCAGCAACAACCTTCCCCTTAAAATTTACCACCGGAGCGGCAAAGCATACCAGGCCTTCCTCACTCTCCTCCTTATCACAAGCATATCCCTGCTGCCTTATCCTATCAAGTTCCTCCCGCAGCTCCTTTTCGTCCTTAATTGTATATCGGGTCATCTGGCTGAACTCCGTATTCTTAATATAACTCTCAATCTGGGCTTCATCGCAAAAAGCAAGCTGGGCTTTCCCGGTTCCTGTCAGATGGGCTTTCCTGGTCATACCTACTGAGGATTCCATCCAGATTGAGGAATCCCCCCGGACCTTATCAAAAAACTGGACCTTCGTATCATCCACCAGGACTGCCAGGTGGGTCGTCTCCTTTGTCCTTGCTGATAAATCCACCAGATAAGGATGTGCAATCCCTGTAATCTCCATCCTGCTGGTTACAATGGAACCAATGGTAGCCAGGCGGTAACCAAGCCTGTACCGGTTATTCTCTGTTTTTGTTACCATCTTATGCTTTTCAAGGGTATTCAACATCCTAAAAATACTGCTCTTCCCATAATCCGTCATGGACACCATATCAGCCAGGCTAAGCTCTTCATGGTCACAGAGCAGTTCAATTAATGACAGCGAATTGTCTACTGACTGTAATATATACTGATTCACGTTCGTATTCTGCATCTTATTTCTCCAACTGCTATTGTTATAATAAGTATATTATAGCAAACCATGGCTGTAACTTCTAGCCCGCAGACATGTTTTTTTATCCCCCCTGGCGGCAGTTAAGAATTACTTACCATAGGAACTGCTTCCGCCTTCCGCACCTTCCCTTAAGGCTCCGTCCTCCCTCTGCATCCTTCTAAAAATACGGGCCAGCATAATAACAGATGCAATGGAAAGCACCAGCTCCGCCACCAGCTGGGCATAGGAAAGACCGTACAGCGGGAACAGGAGGTTTAACAGGTACAGGGCCGGAATCTCCAGCACGATTTTACGCAGTATGGCAAAGCTCAGTGCTGCCTTTCCCATGCCCACTGCCTGAAATACCCCTACTGCCAGAAAATCCATGCACAGGAACGGAAGTCCCAGGCAGAACCCCCGGAGGAACCTTGTGCCGTAAGCCACAATCGCTTCATTGTCCATAAACGCCCTTGTAAGTAAGCCCGCCCCGGCAAAATACCCCAGGGATACCACCACCAGAAACGGCAGCAGGGTCTTGATGGTAAAGAATATGGTTTCCTTCATTCTCCTGTGGTTGCCGCTGGCATAGTTGTAGCTGATAAGGGGCATGATTCCCTGGGAAAAGCCCATGGCTACCTGCAGGGGAACCATGTTGATTTTCTGGGTAATGCCCATGGCAGCCACTGCCTGGGCGCCGTAGGAGGATGTAAAATTGTTCAGTATGGTCATACCTGTCACATTCAGAAGATTCTGGATTGCCGCCGGTATACCCACGGCGCACACTCCCAGCACAATGTACTTCTGAAGCGAAAACTTCTCTGGATTGATACAGACAAAGGTTGTTTTCCTTCTAACCCGGAGCAGCACAAAAAAATAGACACAGGCAACACAGTTGGAAAGAAACGTGGCAAGGCCGGCTCCCGCCGCTCCCATATCAAACCCCCACGGCAGAATAAAGATAGGATCCAAAATGATATTCAACAGACAGCCGCTCATGGTTCCGATGCTGGCATGAAGGGATGAACCTTCAGCTCGGACCATGTATGCCATTACCACATTCAGGATAGCCGGAGCAGCTCCAAAGAGCACAGTCCATTTCAGATATCCGGCCGTTGCATCCATTGTGTTGGCATCCGCCCCCAGAAGAATCAGCAGAGGATTCAGGCCAACCGTGCACAGAACTGAAAAAAGAAGGCCGAAAAACAGGGCGCAGTAAAACCCGAACGCGCTGCTGCGCCGGACCGACTCATAATCGCGGCGCCCCAATGCCCGGCTCATCATGCTGGAGCTTCCCACGCCGAACAGGTTGTTGACCGCATTGAAGGCCAGGAGTACAGGCGCCGCCAGCGTCACCGCGGCATTCTGCACAGGGTTGTTCATCATCCCCACAAAGTATGTATCCGCCAGGTTGTAAATCACCATGACCAGCGAGCTCAGGATAGTGGGTACTGCCAGCTGCATCACGGCCTTTGGAACTGGTGTCTTTTCGAATAAAATGGTCTTGTCATCCATCATATGTAAATTGCCTCCTTGCCCCGCACAGACAGACTGTGCAGGCTTCTTTTGATTCTACCACGGGAAGGATTACAAAACAAGCTCTTCATCTCCCTTCAAACCGGTCCTGGCAATGCGGCAAGACCGCCGCCTTCGCCCTCCGGGGAAATTTTCAACACAAAATTCCAACGCAAAAGGCGGGTCCGGCCACTGCCGGTACCCGCCCTCCTGTTTTATCGGTTGATAGGACGCCAATTCCGCCTTCCGTCCTCAAATCCCACTCTGTATCCTTCGTTAAAACCTGCGCGGTAAGCCTGGCGCCTCTCGCCTGCACACGGGTCCCATACCGGCCACCAGTTATTATCCCAGTCATTCTGGTTGGAGCCCCAGCACCTGCAGCATCTGCAGCACCGGCAGCATCTGCAGTTGCCACCGCAGCCATTACCGCAGTTACCACCGCAGTTATTACCGCAATTATTGCCACAATTACAACATCTACAACACCTACAGCAGCATCTATTACAACACATATCAAAACCTCCTCTAATAAATATGATTATGGTATATTGTATGGGACAGGTGGACAATGTGTTACTCTTTCCAAGGGCTTTTCCTTTTTGTGTACTTGCTGTGTAAATATTTACAAACCCCTTTCAATGGACTATACTTATTTTGGAACATCGTGGGTAACATCTTATGAAACGGGGGAAGGGGTCGTGTCTGAAATCAAGGATAAGTATTCCGTGGGGGAAGCTGCCAGACTGAGCAATGTGAGCACAAAAACACTGCGGTATTACGATGAAATTCAGCTTATCATACCTGATATTGATGAGAACAATAATTACCGTTATTATACAAAAGACCAGATTCAGGATATTATCACCACAAAAAAATTAAAGAATGCAGGCTTGAAATTAAATGAAATCCGGGATTACCTGCAAAAGAACCAGAGACAGGATAAGGTCAAATTGCTCAACCGAAAGATTGAGGACTGCTCCAGGGAGCTTACGCGCCTGCGCAAAAGCATACTGCGCCTCAGCGATTTCCGCGACCGCCTGTCAGACCAGTTTTATGATAATCTGTCCTCCACTGCCGGACAGGTGAAACGTGAAATCTATTCTCCCGGACTCATTGCCTTTTCCAATCATTACAGCAGCGCCTATGTCAGCAACCTCTTTCTGGAGTATGAAATAGAGCTGGAAAATTATATGGACACGCGCCACCTGGAGATTGCCGGTAAACTGACCGCATTCTTTTATGACCATTTCAGCCACCAGTTTTTTGATATTCCCACCCACTTTCAGATTTTTTATCCTATTAAAGAAACCCAGATCAGAGACAGCCAAATCAAGGTCATGCCGGAATATCCGTGTCTCACCACCATACACCTTGGCAGCTATAAGGAAATCATGGAGGCCTACCACCGGACTCTGGCCTATGCAAAGAAAAACGGAATCATATTGACAGGCCAGTCTTTTGAAAGCTATTTCATCGGACCCAATCTGATTAAAAACGCAGATGAGTTTGTCACAAAAATTCACATGGTCATCTGCCAAAATCCATAGCGCTTTGTTTTTCTGCAACCTTCCCCTTAAGAGGAAGGTTTTTCTTTTTCAATTCGGTTTTATTTCAAAATATTTCTTGACAATCCCTTATAGAGCATACCTTATAATGACATTAGTTAATTTTTAAACATATTATCAGATTATTAATCCATAAAGAAAGGAGATTACTTAAATCATCAGCAGCGGATTAAGTACATAAATAATATGAAAAAAATAGGATTTATCGTAAATCCTGTGGCTGGTATCGGAGGAAAAGTAGGATTAAAGGGTTCGGACGGAACACAGACCCTGAAAAAAGCCCTGGAGCTTGGCGCTGTTCCTGAAGCAGGCGCAAAGGCTCTGGGCACCATGAAGCTTTTAAAGCCAATGGAACAACAGCTGGAAATCCATACCTGCCCAGGCAATATGGGTGAGGACATCTGCAAACAGGCCGGGTTAAACTACCGCTTAGCTGAGGGGACCAAAGCCTGGAGCCAGTGCTCCCCCTCTTCCCGGAACACTACCCCCAAAGACACCATGGACGCTGCCGGGATGCTCTGCAATGAAGGAGTGGACCTGATTCTGTTTGCCGGCGGCGACGGAACCGCGCGCAACATCCTGGATGCAGTGGGAACCTCTATTCCGGTCCTGGGCATCCCGGCGGGATGTAAGATACATTCTGCAGTCTATGCCCGCACCCCCAGGGCAGCCGGCGAACTGATGCTCCGGTATGCAGAGGGCAGGGTCATGGAATACAGGGAAGCAGAAGTCATGGATATTGACGAAAATCTGTTCCGCCAGGGCATCTGCGACGCCAGGCTGTACGGATACCTGAAGGTCCCCAATGAAAAGAAATTTGTCCAGAATTTAAAAAGCGGCAGGGGCTGCTCAGAGGACGCGTCCATCCAGTCCATGTGCATGTACGTCAGCCGGCTCATAGAACAGGAGCCGGAATATCTCTACATTGTGGGTACCGGATCCACCACGGCCCGGCTGATGAATTATATGGGTAAGCCCAACACCCTGTTAGGGGTGGATCTCCTTTTCCAGGGCCAGGTCATAGGCTCAGACTGCACGGAGCAGGATATCCTGGCAGCGCTTAAGAAGTATCCCAGGGCTAAAATCATAGTCACTGTGATCGGAGGACAGGGATATATTTTCGGCAGGGGAAACCAGCAGATCTCCGCCGAAGTCATACGCAGGGTGGGGACGAAAAACATCATGGTCATTGCCTCCAGGGACAAAATCTTTTCTCTGGGCGGAAACCCTCTTCTGATTGACACGGGCGACGAGGAGGTAAACCGCATGCTCACCGGTTATATCCCGGTCACCACCGGGTACAAGGACGTAATCATGGCAAACGTAATTTATTAAATCCACAAATAAAATCAAAAATCAGGAGGTAAGAAATGGACAGCAAAAAAACAGTATACCCCTACATCCCTAACTCCGCGCCGGATGTACAGGCTGAGATGATGGCTGAGGTGGGAATCAGTGATGTAATGGAGCTCTACGAAGAAATACCGGAGGCCATCCGCTACCAGGGTGCTTTAAATCTGCCGGAGGCCATTCCGGATGAACAGGGAATCAAACGCCATATCGAAGGCATCCTGTCAAAAAACAAAAACTGCAATGAATTCTCCAACTTCATGGGAGCCGGCTGCGCCCAGCACTATGTGCCGGCTGTCTGCGATGAAATTGCATCCAGGGGAGAGCTTCTGACCACTTACGGAGCCGAGACATGGGCCGACCATGGAAAATACCAGATATTCTTTGAATACCAGAGCCTGATGGCAGAGCTGTTAGACATGTCCTTCCTGACCGTCCCATGCCACTGCGGCGGTCAGGCATCAGCCACAGGCCTTCGCATGGCCTGCCGTATCACCGGAAGGAACAAGGTCCTCCTTCCCCATACCATGAACCGTCAGAACCTGGCTCTGGTGCGCAATTACCTGAAAATGATAGATGCGGACCAGGAAATTAAGATTGAACTGATAGCCTGCCGCAGCGATACCGGAATGCTGGACCTGGAAGACCTTAAATCCAGGCTGGACCAGGATACGGCAGCTGTCTACATTGAAAATCCAACCTTTCTGGGCATCATCGAAACCCAGGGTGAGGAAATCGGGAAGCTGGCAAAGGCTGCGGGAGCCGAATTCATCGTGTATACGGACCCCATTTCCCTGGGCGTGCTGGAGGCTCCTGCCAACTACGGCGCTACCATCTGTGTGGGCGACCTTCACGGACTGGGCCTTCATCTGAACTTTGGCGGCGGCCAGGCAGGTTTTATTGCCAGCCATGACGATATGCGCTATATCACGGAATTCAAGGAGCTGGTGGACGGAATGGTGGAGACCACGGTACCCGGGGAACAGGGCTATTCGGTTGTGCTCATCGAGCGCACCCACTATGCCATGAGGGAAAACGGAAAAGAATTTACCGGAACCCAGAACAATCTGTGGACCGCGCCCGTGGCTGTTTACCTGTCCCTCATGGGCCCGAAAGGCATGGAGGAAATCGGCCATACCATTATGACCAACGCAAAATACGCAGCCAAAAAACTGGCTGGGATTCCCGGCGTATCACTCCGGTTTCCATCTGTGTTCTTCAAGGAATTTGTGGTGAATTTCGATAAAACCGGCAAAACAGTGGAGGAAATCAATCAGCTGCTGCTCTCCCGCCAGATTTTTGGCGGCGTGGACCTGTCCCGGGATTATCCAGAACTTGGTCAGAGCGCTCTGTACTGTGTGACCGAGACTGCAGACAAAGAATCCATAGACCGGCTGGCTGGTGCGTTGCAGGCTATATTAAATTAAGGGAGGACATTAGAATATGAAACGAGATTACAGCAAACATTTACGCAGGTTCCATGAAGCAAAATGGGACGAAGAGCTGATTTTTGATTTGTCCGTTCCCGGACAGAGAGGTGTCAATGTAACAAAGCCAAGTCCACAGATAACAGAAGAAGTGGGCGACGGCGCCGACGACATTCCTCCCTGCATGAGAAGAAAGACACCCCCGTTCCTGCCTGAGGTACACCAGGCCAGGGTCAACCGCCACTATCTGCGTCTGACCCAGGAAATTCTGGGCAACGACATTACCCCTGATCTGGGCGAAGGAACCTGTACCATCAAATACAGCCCCAAGGTGCAGGAGCATATTGCCAATACCCATCCCAACATCATCGACGTACACCCGCTGCAGGATGCATCCACCATCCAGGGCATCCTGGAAATATACAAAAAAACAGAAGAAATGATTTGTGAAATTTCCGGTATGGACGCTGCCTGCTGTCACATGGGCGGAGGCGCCGCTGCCTGCTTTGCCGGAGCCAGCGTGATTCGTGCTTATCATGAGGCAAAGGGCAATACCCAGAAGGATGAAATCATCACCACCATATTCTCTCACCCCTGTGACGCAGGCGCCCCTGCCACCGCAGGTTACAAGGTGATCACCCTGATGAGCGACCCGGAGACAGGCATGCCCTCCCTGGAAGCCTTCCGGAGCGCCTTGTCAGAGCGCACTGCCGCCATCTTTATCACCAATCCGGAGGATACAGGCATCTTCAATCCCCAGATTAAGGAAATCGTGGATGCTGCCCACGAAGCAGGCGCCCTCTGCTACTATGACCAGGCCAATGTAAACGGCATCATGACCATTACCCGTGCAAAGGAAATCGGAGCTGATTTAATCCACTACAATCTGCACAAAACCTTCTCCTCCCCTCACGGCGGCATGGGACCCGGCGTTGGTGCTCTCTGTGTCAGGGAACCGTTAAAGGCATTTCTGCCCGTACCCCGGGTGGAATACGACGGCAAACAGTATTATATGGACTGCAATTGCCCTGAAAGCATTGGAAAGGTCCGCATGTTCATGGGAAATGCCAACGTAATCCTCCGCGTTTACATGTGGATCCGCCAGTTAGGAGCCGACGGCCTGCGGGAAGCCGCTGTGTGCGCTGTTCTCAACAATCAGTATATGATGAAAAAGGTGGGACAGATTAAAGGCGTTAAGATATTCTATGCCGAGGGGAAACGCCGGATTGAACAATGCCGTTACAGCTGGCAGCCCTTAAAAGAGGACACCGGCTTTGGAACCGTGGATGTGACCAAGCGTCTGGTGGATTTCGGCATGCAGCATTACTGGCAGTCCCACCATCCGTGGATTGTGCCTGAGCCATTTACGCTGGAGCCTACGGAGTCATTTTCCAAGGATGATTTGGATGAATTCGCGGCCATCCTCAAAGAGATATCCAGGGAATGTTATGAGGAGCCGGAGACAATAAGGAGCGCTCCCCATAACGCTCCCATCCATAACACCCTGTTGGATGAAGTCATGGATTTTGATAAAATAGCAGTTACATACAGGCAGCTTCGCAAACGCATGGAAGCCGGCACAATCAGCAAGGATATTCTCGGCCAGTAGCAGGTAAAAGCAAATAAGAGGAGGAAACAAGAATGGAGCACAAAGATAACTATGACCGACTATTGCCCATGCCGGTAAAACTGGGTTTTGGTATTGCCAACTTAGGCGACACAGTCATCACTGAGTTTGTAGGAGCATTTTTCATCTTCTTTCTGACAAATATCGCAGGCGTGCGGCCTGCCCTGGCCGGTACCATTGTCTTTCTGGGAGTTATGTGGGATGCCATCAGCGATCCCATCATAGGAACCATGTCAGACCGGTGCACACTGGAAGCCGGGCGCAGACGTCCGTTCCTGCTGATATCCACCGTGCCCCTGATCCTGCTGACTACCATGATGTTCACAAAAGTGAACTTTTCAGCTAATTTAAAGTTTGTATATTTCGTTGTTGTGTCTGTGTTTTACTGGACCGCTTACACCCTGTTCAATATTCCCTACCTGTCACTGGGTTCTGAGCTGACCACCAACAACGATGAAAAGACCCGCGCGTCCTCCATACGCCAGGTATTCGGCACCTGCGGCCTGTTCTTTGCCAACGCCCTGCCCATGATACTGGTGAGCCTGTTTAAGGGCCAGGGAATCAGCGAGGAACGTGCCTGGACGTTTGCAGCCCTCACACTGGGCGCCATAGCAGGTACTGCCATCTTTATCACATGGCGCGCCACCAGGGGATGGGAAATCAAATATCCGCCCCAGAGCAAGGATGAGCCCATTTTCAAGAGTCTGGGCAAGGTGCTGACGTATAAGCCTTACATTTTGGTGATTGTGGCCTCCTTCCTCTTCTATTTTGCATTCAACACCTGCAATGCCAGCGTTATTTACAATACCATCGTGGTGGTGGGCGCAACTGAGGCAGATACGGCTGTTGTGTATCTGGCAGGCACCATTGTGGGAGTTATCCTGTCCGTACTCATCGGAAAGCTGGCTGTTGTGTTTGATAAAAAATGGGTCTTTATCACCTTCATGGCCATTGCGGGCTTTGCCCTGGTGATATTCAAATTTGTGGGCTTCCACAGCATCACGGACCAGGTTATCCAGTTCTGTATGGCGCACTTTGCCATTATAGGCTTCCTGGTGCTCAGCTATAACCTGCTCTACGACGTATGTGAGGTTTATGAGTTTAAGACAGGGGAGATGCTCACCGGGGTCATGATTTCCTACTTCTCATTTTTCATCAAGCTGGGCAAGGCAACCGCGCTCCAGGCAGTGGGAATCCTTCTGGACCTGGGCGGCTACGACGCGTCGCTCACCATACAGCCGGACAGCGCCAAAGCCGCTGTCACCAATATGGCTTCCATCATCCCCGGATGCCTGATGCTTCTGTGCGCGCTGGTTGTTTGTTTCTATCCCATAAACAGAGTCCGCTTCCGCGCCATGCAGAACGCCAGAAAACTTAAGGATGAGGGGAAAGCTTACTCAACAAGTGAATTCGACCGTATTCTGTAGTGTCTGACAGGTTTTGCAAAGATGAATCTCTACCCATAAGAAATTCTACCCATAAAAAATGGCAGAAAAAGGGACGGAAAATATCCGCCCCTTTTTAGTATGTTCTATTCCCGGCCCTGCTTTACCTCCCCGGCCGCCTTCACTGCCGCAGGCTTCACCGCATCCCACTTCGCCGCATCCCTCTTCGCCGCATCCCTCTTAACCGCTGCCCTTTTCACCGCCTCAGCCACTGCCTTAGCCACACGTTCATCAAAAGCAGAAGGAATGATATACTCCTCCCCCAGTTCTTCACCGCTGACCAGGCCCGCAATCCCGTAAGCTGCCGCCAGCTTCATGCCGCAGGTGATGTCCCTGGCCCGGCAGTCCAGGGCTCCGCGGAATAATCCTGGAAATACAAGCACATTGTTAATCTGGTTGGGGCAGTCGCTCCTCCCGGTAGCCATGACGCGGGCTCCGGCTTCCTTTGCTTCCTCATACATAATTTCAGGCACTGGATTTGCCATGGCAAACACTATGGCATCTTTTTTCATGGTTCTTACCATGTCCTTTGATACCACGCCTGCTGCCGAGACACCGATAAAAACATCCGCGCCGGCAATGACATCCTCAAGCCGCCCCTTTTCCTTCCTTACGTTGGTCATCAGGGAAAGCTTTTCTTTATGTCCATCCATCTTTTCGCGGCCGGGACACAGCGCCCCGTGCTCATCGCAGACAATCAGGTCCTTGACCCCTGCACCAAGCAGCATCTCAGTGATAGCCGTGCCGGCGCTTCCCGGCCCGTTTACAATGACCTTAATCCCATCCATCTGCTTTCCTGTCAGCTTGAGGGCATTGATCAGGGCGGCCGTGGCCACAATGGCGGTGCCGTGCTGGTCATCATGGAAAACAGGAATATCCAGCTCACGCTCCAGCCGCTGCTCAATTTCAAAACAGCGGGGCGCGCTTATATCCTCCAGATTGATGCCTCCGAATGTGGGGGCGATCCGCTTTACAGTCTCTATTATTTCCTCTGTGTCCCTGGTATCCAGACAGATGGGGACCGCGTCCACGCCGCCGAATTTTTTAAAGAGGACGGCTTTTCCCTCCATGACCGGCATGGCGGCCTCCGGGCCGATATCTCCCAGTCCCAGCACAGCGGTTCCGTCCGTCACCACGGCCACCAGGTTGCCTTTTGCCGTATAGGTGTATGCCTCGCTCTTGTCCTCCTTAATTTTCAGACAGGGGGCAGCCACCCCCGGTGTATATGCTGTGCTCAGCTCATCCCTTGTGGTTAAAGGAATCTTGCTTGCCATCTCCAGTTTGCCGTGATTTTCCCGGTGCATTTTTAAAGCCGCCTCTGCATAATCCATATCCCGTGCCTCCCCGCGTCATTTTGTTCCGTACTATTTTTCATCTATATTATTCTTCATCAGCAGCTCTTTACCCGATATTCCGGGCTCAGTCATCCGCACCGGATCCAGGATATGGTCCAGCTCCTCCTCATCCAGCAGTCCCTCCTGGAGAATTATGCTTCTCACAGACGTACCGGTCTGAAGGGCCTTCTTGGAAATATCCGCCGCCTTCTCATATCCCACATGGGGAGAAAGGGCCGTAATGACTCCAATGCTGTTTTCCACCAGGGAGCGGCATCTCTCCTCATTGGCCGTGATGCCGGATACGCAGTTGTCCACAAATGTCCTGACCGCATAGGCCAGAGTGTCGATGGACTGGAACATACAGTAGAAAATAATGGGCTCAAAGGCATTCAGCTCCAGCTGTCCAGCTTCCGCCGCCATGGTGATGGTCAGGTCATTTCCAATGATGTTAAAGGCAACCTGGTTTACCACCTCCGGTATGACGGGATTGACCTTGCCCGGCATGATAGAAGATCCGTTCTGCCTAACCGGAAGATTGATTTCATTAAAGCCTGCTTTTGGTCCTGAGGACATCAGTCTGAGGTCGTTGGCAATCTTGGACAGCGTCACCGCACAGGCCTTGATTGCGCCCGATACAGCCACAAAGGGATCCAGATTCTGGGTGGCGTCAATCAGGTCAAAGGCCTGCACAAACTCCATGTTGGACACTTCCGCAAGATTGGGAACGATTCTTCTCAGATAGGCTTCATCCGCATTGATTCCTGTCCCAATGGCAGTGCCGCCCATATTTAAGGTGCACATCTCCTCCATGGCCTTGTCCATACGGCGGATATCCCGCATGACAGCTACCGAGTACGCCTTGAATTCCTGCCCCAGACGGATGGGCACAGCGTCCTGCATCTGGGTGCGCCCCATCTTGATCACATGGTCAAATTCCTCCGCCTTATGGCTAAACTCCCTGTGAAGGCGCATAAGCTCTGATTTCAGGTTTTTTAACAGCCGCAGGGAAGTCATCTTGCCGGCCGTGGGAATCACATCATTGGTGGACTGTCCGCAGTTCACATGGTCGTTGGGGCTGACTATAAAGTAATCACCCTTCTGGCCGCCCAGAATCTCGATGGCGCGGTTGGCAATCACCTCGTTGGCATTCATGTTCAGGGATGTGCCAGCCCCGCCCTGAATGGGGTCAACAATAAAGTCCTCATGGAACCTGCCTTCCAGAATCTCGTCGCATGCCTGTACAATTGCCTCCGCCGTCTTTTTTTCCAGCAGCCCGATTTCGCAGTTGGTGATTGCCGCCGCCTTTTTTATGTATGCAAGACTGTTGATGATTTCCGGGTGCATATTCAGACCAGTAATCTGGAAATTCTCTGCCGCGCGCATGGATTGAACCCCATAGTATACATTTTCCGGCACATCCTTTGCGCCCACTGAATCCATTTCCACCCTGTAATCTTTTCTTCCGTCCATTTTAACGAAACCTCCCATATACGAATGATATAATATCAAGTTGATGTTATTATAAGGCTGGGTTATAATATAATCCAATACATATGGTTCTATATTGATTATAACTTTGAAAGTATACTTTTTGGAAAATAAAGGGGGATGTTATGTTTCAGGGAATGGAATACATCTACACGGTCTATCAGGAAAAAAGCTTTTCCAAAGCAGCCAGGAAGCTGTTCATATCACAGCCCTCCTTAAGCGCCACCGTAAAAAGAGTTGAGGAACACATAGGCTATCCTATTTTTGACAGAAGTACAAAGCCCCTGACCCTCACTGAGTTCGGCAAACGGTATATCAGCTCTGTGGAACAAATCATCTCCGTAGAACATGAATTCAGCAGCTTCATGAATGACTGGGGCGGATTAAAAACAGGAAAACTGGTTCTGGGCGGCAGCAGTCTTTTTTCATCATGGGTGCTTCCTCCTCTGATTGGCAGCTTTACACGGCAGTTTCCCATGGTAAAGGTGGAATTGATGGAAGAAAATACATCGGAACTCAAATTACTGCTGCAAAACGGCGGAATCGACCTTATGATTGATAACTGCCAGTTGGACAAGACTGCCTTTGACAGCCGTGTCTACCGAACGGAATACCTGCTTCTGGCAGTGCCGGCAGCCCTTGACGTAAACAGGGAAGCAGCCCGGTACCAGATTCCTCTTGAAATGATTCATGACGCTTCCTTCCTGGACAGCAGCATTGCGCCTGTTCCCCTGGAGCGGTTCAGCGGGGAGCCTTATATCATGCTTAAGCCGGATAATGATACCAGAAAACGGGCGGTGAAAATCCTGGCCGGCCATAACATTACCCCTGACATCCGGTTTGAACTGGACCAGCAGCTTACATCCTACAACATCACCTGTTCCGGAATGGGCATATCCTTCATCAGCGATACTCTGATTAAACAGGTCCCCTTCCACCCCGGCGTGGTGTACTATAAGCTGGACGGCAGCCTCTGCCAGAGGAATCTGTATTTTTACTGGAAAAACGGACGGTATTTCAGCCGGGCCATGGAGGAATTCCTCAATATAGCAAAAGGGGATGCAAAACCAGCGTAAGCCGGTACTGCATCCCTCTTTATTTCATATTATTATCTTCCGCTCCCCTGCCCCGCAGAGCCGAACAGCCTCATCTTTTCCATCACGGACCGTTTCACCGCCTCTATCTCAGGCAGTATCATATCCGTAAGTCCTATTCCTTCCCTGTATCCGCTGCCTGCGGCCCTGGCCCCGGCCTGGTTGATATCTGTAAAAATATTGACCTTGCTGATTCCCCGTTCAACCGCTGTCCTGAAATCAGAGTCAGACAGACCGGATCCGCCGTGAAGGACCAGAGGTGTGGAAATGGTTTCTGCAATTTCCGAAATCCGGTCAAAATCCAGCTTAGGCGGAAGCTTATAGGCTCCATGGGCCGTGCCCACGGCAATGGCCAGTGCATCTGCCCCGGTCCGGTCAATGAAGTCCCGCGCCTGGACCGGATCCGTGTAAAACTGCGACGGTTCGGCCCCAGGGCCGCTTCCTTCAGCGCTTCCTCCTTCATTATCCCCTACATGGCCCAGCTCCGCCTCAATGGAAGCACCAAAGGAATGAGCTGTTTCAGCCATCTTTTTTACATGCTCCATATTGTCCCCGTAGTCCATAGTGGAACAGTCGTACATAATGGAGCTGAATCCCAGTTCCAGAGCCAGCCTGCATGTCTCCTCCCTCAGGCCGTGATCCAAATGCACCACCACCGGAACCGACGCCCTCTCTGCCATGGGAATCAGAAGGTTTGCCAGGTCCTCTAAGGGACCATAGGGCAGCAGTACCTCTGCTGTTCCGATGATAACAGGGGAATCCAGTTCCTCGGCAGCCTCCATCACGCCTCTGGCCAGCTCCAGGTTGACCGTGTTAAACAGTCCCACCGCATACTTCCCCTTCCTGGCGGGAACCAATACATCATTTAAGTTTACCAGCATTGTCCTTTACCTGTCCTTCTTACTTTGTCTTTAATGCGTCGTCAAAGGCAATATCTGACGGTGAGAAATTGATCTTCTTCGTAAACGCGCACGCCTCTGTACCCCCGAAAATACGGTCCATGCCGCTGTCCTCCCATTCAATGGAAAGAGGCCCTTCATAGCCCTTCACATTCAGTATCCGGATGATTTTATCAAAATCCACATCCCCGTGGCCCGGCGATACAAAGTTCCACCCCCGTCTTGGATCTCCGAAGGTGATATGGGAGCCCAGGATTCCATTTCTTCCGTTCAGGTTCACGGCCGCATCCTTGATATGTACATGATATACCCTGGAGGCAAAATCATAGAGGAACATGGCCGGGTCCATTCCCTGCCAAATCAGATGGCTGGGGTCAAAATTAATACCCAGTGTCTCGCGGTATTCAAACACTTCCAGCAGTTTCTGCGTGCTGTAATAGTCAAAGGCGATTTCCGTCGGATGGACCTCCAGGGCAAACTTCACGCCGCACTGGTCAAACACATCGAAGATAGGGGTCCACAGCTCCTTAATCTGTTTAAATCCCTCCTCTACCATTTCCTCTGTGGTCTGGGGGAATGAATACCACATCTTCCAGATAGGTGAACCCATGAAGCCGGTCACCACCTTGACTCCCATGGCCTTCGCGGCCATGGCAGCGTATTTTAACTGCTGTATGCCCCATGCCCTGATTTCCTCCGGCTTGCCCGCCAGTTCTGGGGGCGCGAACCCGTCCAGACGCGGGTCCCACACATCGCCCACACACTGGCCCGGCAGGTGGGCGCCGATAGCCCAGCATCCAAGTCCGTATTTTTCCAGAGTGCCCTTCAGGTTCTTTACATACTCCGGATCCTCCGCTGCCTTCTGCAAATCAATCTGGCCCCAGGAGGCAATCTCCAGTCCGTCGTATCCCATGTCCTTTGCTGTCCTGCACATCTCCTCCAAACCCAAATCAGCCCACTGTCCTGTAAAAATCGTTACCGGTCTTGCCATAATCATTTCCTCCTAAACTCCACCCACGTATTCCCGTTCTGATTGCTTTCCAGACAGGCTTCCACAAACGCCAGCCCCTCAGCGCCCTGGCTCACCGTGGGATAATCCACCATTTCCGCTGTAAACGTTCCATCCTTTTTTGCGCTTACGCATTGTGCAAAGCTGCGGTAGAGATTGCCCATGGCCTCAAACCAGCCTTCGGGATGTCCGGCCGGAATCCTTGCGTATTTACCTGCCCTTTCCCCGATGGCGCCGTATCCGCGGTGTATTTCCCGGATGGTATTGTCTGCGTCAATAACCGTAATCTTATCAGGCGTTTCCTGGAACCATTGGATGGTGCCTTTACTGCCGTAGATACGGATTCTCAGGCTGTTGTCATGGCCCACCGCCACCTGCGACGTCCAGTATATTCCGGTGGCGCCGTTGTCATATTCCACCAGAATGCTGTCGTTGTCATCCAGTACCCGCCCGGGCACAATGACATCCATCTTAGCCAGAAGGCGCTTAATCTTAAGCCCGGTCATGGCAGCCACCGCGTTCTCCACATGGGTGCCTAAGTCTCCCAGACAGTTCACTCCGCCTGACTGACCGGGGTCGCAGCGCCACTCTCCCTGTTTTCCCCCGAAATCGTCCTCAAAGGCAAGCCAGCCCTGGGGATATTCCGCCATGACCGTGCGTACCTCTCCGATGGCGCCGGAGGCCACCAGCTCCCTGGCATATTTTGCAGTCACATAACCCATGTAGGTATAGGTAACCATAAACAGAAGTCCCTTATCCTCTGCCAGGGCTTCCAGCTCCTTTGCCTGCCGGTACGTTGTTGTCACTGGCTTATCGCATACCACATGGATTCCCGCCTCCAAAAAGGCCCGGCAGATTTCATAATGGGACTGGTTGGGGGTGACCACTGTCACAAAGTCAATGCCGTCCTCACGTTCCCCCTCAGCCCTGGCCATTGTCTGGTAATCCTCATAACACCGGTCCGGGGAAATGCCAAGGCTTTCCGCCATCTGCAATGATTTCTCACGGTTTCTTGAAAATACCCCTGCCGCGATGGCTGCTGTTCCATCCAGCCCGATTGCCCGGCGGTGGGCATCGCCGATAAACCCATCCGGACCCCCGCCTACCATTGCGTATGTCAGTCTCTTTGCCATCTTTTTTCTCCTTTCATGGTTGGTTCTGCTGCTTTTTTACACTCCGCCCTGTCACGGTCTGTATTCCCGTTTGCTCCATCCCTTCCTGATTCTCTCTTTCATTTCCTCCAGGGACCGTAATCCGCTGAGGGCGTCATAAGCAGCCACACAGCATGCCCCTTCTGCTGCTGCCATCTCCACTGCCTCCTTTAAATCAGCTTCTCCGAGAACAGAGGCCAGGAAGGCGGCTATGCTGGTATCCCCCGCGCCTGTGGCGGATACCACTGTATCCGGTTCAAAGCTCGGCTCAAAGCCCTCTTTGCCCTTCCAGGCTTCCATGGAAAGATTCAGCTGCCTGCACATGTCCTCTATGCCGTTTTTGCATGCCGTGCGGTAATAGATGCCTAAAGCGCCGCATTTAATCAGGACAACCCTGGCCCCCATGTCCAGGGCCATCTGACCCAGAGGCTTTACATCCCGGACCCGGATCACCTCTGTGACGTCCCTTCCATCCGCCCGTTTGGTCCACTCCCGGTAACGCTCCCCATCCAGCATGAAGCACAGCTCCTCGGCGCTTGGCACAAAGAAATCCACATAGGGCAATATATTTCCCAAAATCCCTTTCCAGTCCGCTCCGGCTGCTTTTGAGGCCGGGTCAATGGCGGCCATGTCTAAGGATATGGCGGTTCCCCCCTCTTTTATCTGCCTGAACATCCGGGCCATCTCTTCCCCCTGGTTCCGGTACATGTTTTGCATCAGGGTGGGATATCCGAAATGGAACAGGTCCGCCTCTTTGATCGCCTCAAAATCCAGATCGCTGCCCGAAAAATTCACATTGGCGCCCGGATCATGAAGGAAAACACGGTCAATTCCCGGAATAGCCAGGACAACGGAATAAGAAGTCTTTTCCTGGTCCGCCAAAATCATATCCTCAGCCGCCCCGTATTTCTCCAGGCAGTTAAGGATAAGGGTTCCCAGTTCATCCTTTCCTATCTTACCCATCAGACGGACATCCACTCCCAGGTGCTTCATGGCCAGGCCTGTATTGGCCACTGCCCCGCCGGGATGGATATTCACCCCCTCCATCTGTACCAGCTGTCCGGGCGCCAGTATCCTTCCTGCCTCTCCTGTGCTCCCTTTCGGGAACAGGGGAGTGATGTCAATGCATATATGTCCTGCCGCCACCGCCCTTTTGCCTTTTGCTGCTCTCTTGTTTTGCGCTGCCCTCTCATCAGCCACCACAACACCCCCTTTCACGGGTTTATGCCTTTGGCCTTTCCAGTTGGCCTTCCCGTTTTACCTTCCTATCCGCTGTTACCATCCTTCACATTCACATCAGACAAGGCCCATCAGGAGATTCATCACATACATTTCCAGCCCCTCAAAGTCTCTGTTCCTCACACATTCCTTCTGGAACTCATAGTCAAACCGGTCCGCCTTTTCTTCCAGTGCCTTAAATATGTTCAGGCTGTTCTCCAGATGCTTATAGCTGTCCTGATCCCTGGTGGTCCTCATGGCTTTTACATCCAGGCCCACATACTCCCCGTTTTCACCGTAGCCATTCTCCTTCAGCACCTTTACCTGGTTAAAGGCAGCCCTCAGGTTTTCCACACCAAAGGCTTTATCCTGGTCATACTTGATACCGTTCTGGTCATTGAGATGGACGGTCATCAGTTTTCCCATTGCCATTGCAAACCCGATTTCATGGGCAGGGTCAAGGCCGGCCAGGATGGCATGGGCGCTCTCCAGATTACCGCCCACCCGTCCCGGGTCAATGGTGGCTGCCGACACTGCCAGCACATGGCCCATGGTCCCGCAGATGCTTCTGTCAATGGGCTCGTTTGGCTTGGGCTCAATGCAAATAAGGATATCAGAATCATATTCCAGCATTTTATTGATGGCCTGAATCAGCATCTTCGTGGCCCATACAGGGGATTTGGACTCCGCGCAGAGGGTGCCCTCCCTTGCCAGCCACAGCACCACCATATTACAGCCCAGCTCCTTTGCAATGTCAATGGAGCGGTAAGCCCTCCACATGGCGTATTCCCTGTCCTCCTCTGAGGTGCTCATAAATCCGCCGTCCGCGGTCCGCCCGTCCATCCAGAGCCTGGGAGCCACAAACTCAGCAGCCAGTCCGTATTTATCCAGCATCTTTTTAAGGGTTCTGGCCTTTTCCTTTATCTCTTCCTCCGTATAATCATTGATGTTGGGCACCGCATCGTCATCGTGGAACTGGATGGCGGAAAACCCCAGCTCAGCGAATGTTCTGATTTTCTCCTCAAAGGCAATTTCATCTCTGGTCGCGGGTCCGTAGGAGTCCGCTCCTGAATGCACATTCCACGGTCCCACGGAAAACTTGAATTTTGTCATATCCTTACCCTCCTGATTCATCGGTTATCTGTATCTCATACCTATACTATATCAAGTTCCCGGCCTCAAATCCCAAACAAATTTACGGTTCAAACCATGACAAATTTGCTTTTTACTTTACAAGCCCGCCCCTGGGGACGTATACTGTCAGAAAGGGAGGAGATACCATGAACCAGGAGTTTGAAATCATATCCCACAGCCAGATGAACTTTAAGCTTTTTCTTGTAAATATGCTTTACCGCACCCCCCATATCCATAAGGATTTTGAGCTCTGCCTTCTTCTGGACGGCAGTCTCTTTCTTCAGGCCCAAAATGAAACCCACAGCCTGGAAACCGGGGATTTCTTTGTTGTGAATCCATTTCAAAGCCATGAGCTGAAAGCTGATTCCCCTGCCCTCTTAGTTTCATTACAGGTACACCCATCCTTTTTTTCTTCTTACTACCCGCGGATTGCCAATCTGGAATTTACCTCCCTGATTCTTCAAAGGGACGGGACGGATGTCTGCAAAAAACTGTATGACATGATGATAGAGCTTGCCTGCCTTTACCTGAAAAAAGCTGACAAATTTGAATTAAAATGTGTCGGACTTTTAAATCTGCTCTTTGCCGGCCTGCTGGACACCCTGCCCAACAGGCTTCTGTCCGACAAGGAAAAAAACGCCTCCCAGAGCAAGGCTTCACGCATGCGCAAAATCACCCACTATATCGACGAACATTATTCAGAAAAACTTCTCCTGTCGGACATTGCCCGCAAAGAAGATTTGAGCCTTACCTACCTATCCCACTTTTTTAAGGATTACCTGGGACTTCCCTTTCAGGAATACCTGGCCAAAATCCGATGCGAAAAAGCCCGCCAGCTTTTATTGCTGACGGACTTCCCATTGTTAGACATCTGCATGTCCTGCGGTTTTTCTGATTCCAAATATTTTAACAGCGGCTTCAGGCGGCAGTATGGATGCTCCCCCAAGGAATACCGACGGAATTTCCGGCACGATGAACTGAAGCAGCAGCAAAAATCCATGCTCACCACCCAGGAGTTCCTGTCTGCGTCCTCCAGCATCGTGCTTTTAGAACGCTGCCTTCTTCCCCAGCCAGCAGGCCCCGCAGCGTGTTCCTGATAAAATCACGGTATGACATGCTCTGCGGACAATTCCTTGATGACAAGACGGTATGTTCCTGACGGAAGTTCCCCGTACATTGTCAGATGATTGATCATGCTCTGTTTGCCTCCGTCCGGTATATAAAACCCCATGCAGTTAAATCCCCAGTTGCCCGGCATGGCCGGAATCTCATACCACACGCCGTCAATCAGAACCTGCAGCTCATAAAATTCACCGCAGCTCCATTCCCCTCCGCTCTCATTGTTAATGGTCACTGCCGCTATATCATTATCCCAGGAATCCAGCGTCATGGTAATTCCCCTGGGAGGATTTAAAGGAGCTGCCGGAACCAGGAACCGGGTATTCCACTGTTCTTTTTCCTGTGTAAATACCCGCGCACACGGAAAGTTTGTAAAAGAGGGCAGCTCTCCTGCACTCTCCCACTCCTTCCTCTGCTTCAGAGCTTCAAAATCATAATCGAATTGATACACAGACCCATCCTGGGCAATCCACCTGCCGTTGGTCCACGCCGCAAACAGGCTCAGTCCATCCTCCCGGCCAATCTCAATTCCGTAAACAGGCAGGGAGGCATCCTTGGCCGACCAGTCCTCCGCCGGCTCTGCCTTTACGGAACTTAAGTCATCCAGTATCTCCCTCTCCTTTTCGCTGTCAAACATATAGTAAAGGCGCACAGAGGTTCCGTCGTATATGAACAGAGTCATGGCGCTGGTTTCAGGCGATGCCTTAGCCAGGAGACCGGAAGAATCCAGCTTCGCAGGCTCTGCTTCACCCTTTAGAACAGGCACTTCCTGCACGTTGAGAGCAGCCTGTTCTGATTCGGCCTGTGTCTCCGTCGGACTCTGTTTTTTTGTTCTTTCTTTTTCATTCTTTTCCGTATCTGCCGTACCTGCCTCAGCTTTTTCAGTACTGTCTGCCGGTGCCTTCCTGTCTCCCGATGAGACTCCGGCCTTTTCTGCCGGCACTGGGGCATCTCCCATCATCTTACCGCAGGCCCCAACAGCCACCATAACTGAAATCAAAACTGCCGCAATGGTCATCACTTTTCTGCGTTCCATTAATATCTCCTTCTGCCGTCACACTCAGAACCGTCAATCGTTTTGAATATTATAACAGACAACCCCATAAAAACAAAGTATATATCACCAGATTACAGCGGTTTTTCCTCGGTTCCAGTCTGCCCGCTCTGATATCTTCCCACAGGTCCTATTCTTTTTCCCTGACCCATGTTATAATTTAAGCACCTGAATTCACCCCAATACAGAACGGAGAATGTATTATGAACGAGCCCCTTCACTTTAAGACACGTGACGAGTTCCGCATTTGGCTGATAAATCACTGCATGTCCGGCGGCGGCATATGGCTGAAGTTTGAAAAGTCAAAGAATACAGCGTTTAAGGCCGGCGACGCCCTGGAAGAGGCACTGTGCTTTGGATGGATTGACGGAGTGATGAAACGGATTGACGATGAATCCTATATCAAATATTTTTCTGCCCGCAGAAAGGACAGCAAATGGTCTGAAAAAAATAAAGCTCTGGCAGAAGACCTGGAAAAACGCGGCCTGATGACTGATTTTGGAAGAGAGAAAATACAGGAGGCCAGGAAGAACGGTCAATGGGACAAGCCTTCCGGACCGCCTGCTGTCACAGCAGAACAAATCGGGACCGTGGCCGGCCTTTTAAAAGAACATGAGCCGGCCTATACTAATTTTCAGAAAATGCCTCCATCCGTCCAAAAAACCTATACCAGGGCATACTATGATGCCAGGACAGACGACGGACGCGCCAGACGCTTTGCATGGATGGTTGAACGGCTGGAGAAAAATCTGAAACCTATGTGACGGCTTATACGGCAGTCATTTTACTATTTCAGCCCTGCTTTTCTAAACACCTTTTTGCCCTTTTGAATGATGATTCCGTCCATCAGCATGTTCCGGGTCACGGTAAAGTCTATGGATTCCACCCTTTTCTGGCTGACCTGGATGCCGCCCTGTGTGATCAGCCTTCTGGCCTCGCTTTTTGAGGCCGCCAGTCTGCACAGCACCAGGAGATCCATGATATTGATGCTGCCCTGGACAAGTTTTTCCTCCCCAACCTCTGTAAACGGCATGTTGTCATCATCCATGGCCCCGGTAAACAGGGAAACGGAGGTCTCCTTTGCCCTGCGTGCCTCTTCTTCCCCGTGGACCAGAGCAGTCAGGTCATAGGCCAGGATTTCCTTTGCCCTGTTTAGCTGTGCTCCCTCCCATCCGTCCATGGCATCAATCTCTTCCACCGGAATAAAGGTCAGCATACGGATGCATTTCATCACATCCGCGTCCGCGATATTCCTCCAGTACTGGTAAAACTCAAAGGGAGATGTCTTCTCCGGATCCAGCCATACAGCGCCTCTTGCAGTCTTACCCATCTTGTTTCCTTCTGAGTTCATGAGAAGGGTAATGGTCATGGCATACGCGTCCTTTCCCAGCTTCCTCCGAATCAGCTCCGTTCCTCCCAGCATATTAGACCACTGGTCGTCCCCTCCAAACTGCATGTTGCAGCCAAGTTCCTTGTACAGATGGTAAAAATCATAGGACTGCATAATCATGTAATTGAATTCCAGGAATGACAGTCCTTTTTCCATTCTCTGCTTATAGCATTCCGCCCGAAGCATATTGTTTACGGAAAAACAGGCTCCCACGTCCCGGAGCAGTTCAATGTAATTCAGATTCAGCAGCCAGTCCGCATTATTTACAACAATGGCTCCATTCTCCCCGTCAAAATCAATGAACCGTTCCATCTGCCTCTTGAAGCATTCACAGTTGCGGCGAATCACATCCGGCCCCATCATGGAGCGCATGTCGGTGCGGCCCGACGGATCGCCGATGTATCCGGTGCCCCCGCCCAACAGGACCACGGGGCGGTTTCCCGCCATCTGCAGTCTTTTCATCAGACACAGTGCCATAAAATGCCCCACATGCAGGGAATCCGCCGTGGGGTCAAAGCCAATATAGAACTTAGCCTTTCCCGCATTTACAAGCTCTCTTATCTCTGCCTCATCCGTCACCTGCGCAATCAGTCCCCGCGCTTCCAATTCTTCATAAATTCCCATGTCTTCCTCCTTTTAGACAAAAAAATAAGCCCCTGCAGCAGCTTGCTGCAGAGGGCAGGTTATGCGGTACCACCTCTGTACTTGAATGTCCTTCACAGAACATTCCTCATCGAGTGTCTGTCAACACTCTCACGCTGTATCGGGCGTTCCCGTCAAACCCTACTAAAACCTTCAGGCTGCTGCTCCGGAGCGTATTCATACAGTCTTTCCTGCGTCCTTCCACCAACCGGGCGCTCTCTGTAAGAAAAGCCTCTGTACTACTGTTCTCCTTCATGGCATTCTTTATTACATGTGCAGTATAGCAGGGGACGCGTCAAAAGGGAAGTCACAGATTTACACATGTGTGACAGGAGACATCTGATATTTTTTAATCTCTTCCGGCAGGGTTTCACAAATCAGCCGCGCCATCTTCTCAGCCGGAAGATCTATATTGCCAAGCATCCACTGAATCACCATGTCGCTTCCGCCGCGCACAGCTATTTCAATGGAAAACCACATAATCTCAGACCGGATGTCGGCTCCCCTTTGCTTTAGGAATGTCTCATAAATCCTTCTGGTAATCTCGATATCATGATTCTTCAGGCCATTGATATCACGGCTCTCATATGCATGTTTCAGGACACTGCGCTTTTGCCGGTAAATCTTCAGGCACTGGGTCAGCGCTTCCTCCAGACCGGCGCCCAACACAATGCTGCCAAAGCTCTCTTCGTAAAATTCATCGTAATACCAGTTTACCAGTTCGTACTTATCACAGAAATGACGGTAAAAGGTCCTTCTTGATACGCCTGCCATCTTTACAATTTCACTTACCGGGATATCATCCAGGCTTTTTCTGCTCAACAGATATTCTATGGATTCTGACAATTTTTTCCTGCTGTCTGCTATCTCATCCAACGCAACTCTTACCCTTCTTGTACTGTTTTTGCACCTCTTGTGCTGATACATGCTGATATTATATCCTTTCCCGCCGTTCATGGCAATATCCAGACTAATATACGGCGCTGCATTCTTTCAGGCGGAAATCAGATTACAGAAAGGGACCTGCTGGACATGCTTAAAGAAACGCTGCTTCGGACTTCCATGAAACAGTGCGGCTCCGCTTACAGTTTTAGTAAACAGGAGATATATTCATTTTCATGTTGACACAGCCATTGTGTTATGAGATACTTTTATATATAGTATCGAATACTACATATGGAGGTGTTGTATGAAAACAGCGATTTTAATTGATTCTGGCTGCGATGTATCCCATGAGTTAATCCAGAGATTTCACATGAAGGTAATGCACCTTCATATCATTTATCCGGAACGAGATTATGTTGACGGGGTGGATATTCTGCCTGAGACCATTTATCAGCGTTTTCCGGGAGAAATTCCCGCCACTTCAACCCCCAGTCCCCAGGATGTGAAAGATATGGCTGAAGAAATAAAGGCTGAGGGCTATACCCATGTGCTGGCATTCTGTATTTCCAGTGGATTAAGCGGTACATATAATACGGTGGGAAGCATTCTGGGGGATGAAAAGGAGCTGACTTCCTTTGTGCTGGACACCAGGAGTATTTCCTTTGGAGCCGGTATACTGGCCGTATGGGCAGCGATGCAGCTGGAAGAAGGCAGAAGTTTTGATGAGCTGAAAGAAATGCTTCCCAAAAAGGTGGGGGATTCCAAGGTTTTCTATTATATGGATACACTGACCTACCTGCGAAAGGGAGGCCGAATTGGTCTGGTCACCTCCGTGGTAGGCAGCATTCTAAACATAAAACCCATTATCTCCTGCAATGAGGACGGAGTATACTATACTGCCGCTAAGATACGCGGAGCCAGGCAGGGACTATCCCGGCTGCTGACAGAAGCCAGGTCCTTTGCAGGCGGCCGCCCCTGCCTGACCGCCCTGTTAAACGGTCAGGGGCAGGATGCATCCGATGAACTGAGACCCCGGCTGATTGCCGGTATCCCGGAAGGACGCCTGATTATGGAAAAGGCCATCACCGCGTCCCTGGCTGTACACACCGGTCCCGGACTGGTGGGAATCGGTGTGCTTCGCCTGTAGCAGGCACAAATATATTCACACTTGCCGCATATGAAACATCCTGCGGCATTCTTTTTGCCATGCCTTCTGAACCACGGAACTTCCTGCAAAATATCCGTTTCTCTTTCCTCTCTAACTTACCTCCGTTCTGGCCTCAAACCCGAATTCAGCTCCTGCCTCCCGTAAATTCCCCTCCAGTTCCAATCCGCGCATAAGCGTTCCGTTTACTGCTAAAAGAATATATTTTTCCTGTGTATTATCAGCCATATTTTCCGCCTCCTCCGCATCTTATCAATCTCTTACCTGCGTCCAAGCTGCCAGAAAGCAACGGCGCTTGCCGCAGCGACATTTAACGAATCAACGCCGTGAGACATGGGAATGCGGACCGTATAATCACAGCCCGCAATGGTTCCTGCCGCCAGCCCATCCCCTTCTGTCCCCAGGATAATAGCCAGTTTTTCCTCTGACATCAAACCGGAATCATCAATACTGACAGAGTCATCGTTTAATGCCATGGCAGCTGTCGCAAATCCCAGCTCCCGCAAAAATCCCACCCCCTCCTGAGGCCAGGACAGCCGGCTGTCCAGAAAGGTCCATGGAATCTGGAAAACGGTTCCCATGCTCACCCGTACGGCGCGGCGGTAGAGAGGATTGCTGCAGGCGGATGTCAGCAGAACTCCGTCCATATTCAGGGCTGCTGCTGAGCGGAATATAGCTCCTACATTGGTGGGATTCATGACATTTTCCAGCACAGCAATCCGGCGCGCCCCTTCGCAGATTTCCTCAGGCCCGGGCAGGGGCGGCCGGTACATTGCACAGAGCATGCCCCGTGTCAGGTGAAACCCGGTAAGCTGTGTCAATACATCAAATTCCGCCGCATACACTGGGATTTCACCGCAGCGCTGTATTATTTCCCGTGCCTGGCTTTCCACATGCTTCTTTTCCATCAGCATGGATATGGGAACGCATCCCGCGTCCAGAGCGCGCTCTATCACCTTGGGGCTTTCAGCAATAAAAACGCCCTTGTCCGGTTCATGACGGTTTAAAAGCTGCCCCTCTGTAAGCCGGGCGTAAATATCCAGCTCCGGGGCCGCAAAATCTGTTATTTCAATTATATTTGGCATATGGTATCTCCTGGTCTTCTTTCGCTGTTTCCTGTTTTCCTGTTTAATTCCATTACCTGGAATAGGGCCTTATTGCCCTGATGATTATTAATTATAGTATATAAAGCCCTGAGAATCCATGGTTTTATGAAAAGTCCGGCCTGGACCGGCAGCTGATTAAAATAGAAAAAGAGCTGGGGCAACAGCTCTTGAAATTGCTTTAGCACATTTTCTCAAAAAACTCGTACATCAAACGCATAAGCTCCACACCGCTCCTGAATCCCACATCCCCATATTTAGAGCGGAATATCCCCTGTATCCCTGCGTCCTGACGGCCCACAACCCGGACAGAGACCGCGGGATAAACCGGAAATTCCCTTAAAACCTCCCGCTCAAAACCATACTCCTTCTTTATTTTCCCTCTCAAATCCACAAAGGGAACCGTTACTGCATCTTTATTCCGTTTACCGGTCAGACTCCGGGGGACTCTCCCTCTCATGGGGGCACCCACTGCATCCATTATATCTTCCATAATGAAGATCATCTGGTCAAGCCCCTGGAAGTATAATAATTTTTCCACATGGAATGATTTTACATACCCTCTGGCAATCCCTTCTGAAAATGACTGGAGGCCAATCAGAAATGTATATGTATATTCCGGATAACGCCCTCCGTCACGGGCAATTTCATCCTCCATGATTATAAATTTTTCTATTTCTCCCATGGCCCTCTCCTATTAAATTTTATCCTGCCTGTCTGTCCTGCAATTCATATCTGTCCTGTAATTCATGCCTGGCCGGTCTTTCGTATCCGTCCAGCGATGCAGGATTGTTCCGATTGCCTCATCCTCAGTGGATGCCTTCTGTCCTGTCAGATAGATACACGCCTCCTTCCATTCTTCCTGTGTAAAGTCATCTCTGTTACGCAGGATGAATTCCCTCAGCCACCGTTCTTCCACGTGCATGAATCGTAAATCTGACATATACTCACATTTTGCCTTCAAGGCCAGATACTCTAACAAGGAACAACTCACCATCTCTGTATCTCCTTCCTTAAGCAGCACCAATCCGGTGATGCATGTGAATTCCGGCGTTTTCATGTGGATTACCCCAGAATAATCATTCTGTGGTACTTTCTCCGCCTGGGCGTGTATCAAAAAGAATCCGCTAAGGATTTTATAGGAAACTCAGAGGAACAATCAAGCAAATTTGACACACCAAGAAACCGGCAAGTATTTTTTTCCTTCCCGGTCTTGTTTGCTTTGAGGAAAAATAATATATGTATATTGACGCAGTCCGCCTTTTATTATAAAATACAAGAAGATTGTAATTTTGGTTTGCAGAAATGCCGGCATGATACCACAGAATGATTATTCTGTGGTATTTTAATGTCCTTTGCAATTCCCATACGGTTCATCACCTTCTCATAATGTTTCAGGCTGGATGCCACGTAAATCCGCGTTGTCTCTATGGAGGTATGTCCCAGAATGTCTGCCAGATGTGCCAGATTTTTCTCGATGGCATAGAAGCTCTTTGCAAACAGATGACGGAAATTATGAGGAAATACCTTTGACTGGTCCACCCTCGCCTCCCGGCATATTTTCTTCATGGAATGGCATATATTACTTCTGTCCAGACATTTTCCGCTCTTTGTCCTGAATATACATCCGCTTTTTATATCTGCATCCCTTATATACTCCTTAAGCTGTCTGACCAGATTTCTTGGAAAAATAATGACCCTGTATTTTCCCTTCATATTTATTTCAGCATTTCCCTGATAAACAGCCTCCACAGTCACATATGGCAGTTCACTGATTCGTATGCCTGTCCCGTACAAAACCAGCATGAGGAAATATAACTGGGTCTTTCCTGTACGGCTGGCTGTCTCCAACAGCCGTCTGCAGTCCTGTTCTGTCAGATCCCGTTTCTCATCCATATAGATTCTTTTCTGGACCTTCAGGAATTTCACTTTATGGGCCTCCAATCCCATACACTTTAAATATGCGTTTATGGCTGAAAGTTTTCCGTTCACGGTCCGGGCCCTGCATCGACGGCTGAGATGCCCCCGGTACTGTATCAGCAACTCTTTGCTGATACATTCCTGTCCCATAAAATCAAGCATCTCTCTCACATCATGAAGATACTTGTTTATGGTTGATTTTGATTTTTCCTCGTCACACAAATACGATTCAAATTTCATCAGCAGCATTTCCATTTCCATTTCCATAAAACCCTCCATTTCAGCCCTGTTAACAAGTTGTCATTGATGTCATATAGGATACAGAATATCCTTTTTTAGTTTTTATATTGTAAATCATATTTATACATCCAAAAACCGGGGGGGTATTTTTTATGGAATGAGGCCCATCGTTAAAATTCCGCTGTCCTGACTCAGATGGTACGATTACGGCCAGAGAGGAAAACATAACAAAAACAGCTGCTTACCTGCGTATCTAACGGCCCGCACTGTCAAAGCAGCTAAAGGATATAGCACTGGAAGGGATGCTGCCCTGAAAACGGACAGAAGACATTCTGGAAATAGCGGATAAAACAACGGATGAATTCAAGTCACTGAGGATAGTACTGCCAGGATATTCGCATTTTTCGACTTATTTATATCAATTTTGTCGTCCAATCTCCCTTGTCAAACCACGCCTCTGCGTATAACGTAACATTGGTAACAAAAACCAAGGAGGGATTAACATGAACCACGAAAAAGAAATCAGTAACCTGCTTCGGCGCCTCGGTGTAAACAACTCCTATGTAGGGTTTCGTTACACAATCTACGGCGTCATCCGGACCGTCCATGACCCCACTTTGCTCGCTTATATATCCAAGGGGTTATATGTGGATATAGCGGTCCATTACCAGACCTCAATCGGCTGTGTGGAGCGGAATATACGCACTCTTATCAATACGATTTGGTTACATGGGGACAGAAAACTGCTAAATGAAATCTTTGATTTTGAACTTAGCCAGAAACCCCGCAACGGGGCATTTATAGACGCGCTGGTAAATTATATAGTGATGAGAGGCATCAGTGAAGAAATTACAGACTCTGCCTGTCAGCAGCAGGCAACATAACCCTCCCGCACCGCTAAAAGGCCGTACAGCCTCCCCTGCCGGCAAACTCTGTACCGGCCGGGATGGCCTCCGGGCATTACTCACGGCCACAGCAGGCTCACGGCAGCCGGCATATACTCCTTTTTCTGCCAGGATTATACCGGGTACCTGCTCATACCCTCCGTACAGGTCTGATATATTTAAAATACTGTTCGGGATTATAATAAAAATACATGAGCCGGCCGGGAGAAGTATCCAGGCAATAGCCTGTATCAGCATAATCAAACGCTGCCATTGCATTTTCTATTCTTTCCTCCACACTCCGGTTTTCCTGTTCATAATCAAATGGCCCGTGTTCAAAAACAATATACTCGGCTTCAGGAATGTCATCCATAAGCATCTGCGGCGGAACCGCTCCTTTGTATTCAGGAGGAAGCCGTACTCCCCAGCATTCAGAGCGCAGTATTCCCCAGTCACATAGTCTGCCATCCGGATCATTCATATAGGCCATGATTTGACCGCTTCCACAGTTGACCTCGCTTCCTCCGCCATCGTCCAGTTTTCCCTTGATGCTGTCCAGCAAGCCGCAGACCGTCTCATAGTCCTGCCCTGGAATAAGATTCTGCTTCTGCCAAAAATCCCAATATCCGTTGCTCTCACGGTTTTTAATATACAAAAATTTGTGAGCGGGTATAGTAACAAAATAAATTTTAACTCCATCTGCTGATTGAATCATACCGATTTCTCCTAATCCTAAAAAGTAGCGGTCAAAAGCACTTATCTTTGTACGGAGAACCACGGGTTTAGGATTTTTCCGATATTCGCTGGGCGTCACACCGTATGTTTCCTTAAAAGCCCTGGTAAAAGCCTCATGTGATGAAAAGCCATAATCAAAAGCAACCTCCAAAAGATTCTTCTGGCTGTCCCTGACTTCTTTTAATGCAAAGGCCAATTTCCTGAGCTGCAGGTAATTCCTGAATTGTATGCCTGATATTTCTTTAAATTTCCTCGACGTATAATATTCAGAATATCCCAGTCTGCAGGAAAGGGCACGCAATGACAAGGCTTCGTCATTATAACATTTAATACACCGGTCAATTTCATCAACAATTATCTGAATCTGCTTTTTCCACTCATACATCCGTCTGTTTACCTCGTTTCAACCACTCTGCGATTCATTATACAAAAAAAATGGGGCTGATACTTGATTTTACTTGCTGTATGGCGCCATCTTCCCTTCCCAATTATAATACGTCTCCCGCTGATTATTCACAAGCCTAAATAAATGATAAACAGGGGAATATATAAAATTGCGGAGCCATATAATGGAAGAACAGTTAAAACATTCTGCCATGACTGACAAAAATAATAAAATTTCCCCTTGACAATATTCTAAAAGCAAGGTATACTCAAGAAGTATTTTTTATAAGATTTTGATTTCACATGTTTTTGTAAGTCATTATTCCTATGATGGTTTACAAAAATATGTGATTTTTTTATTTTATTTAAAATCACAATAAAATATTAGGAGGTATCTTTCATGAACAAAGGTACAGTAAAATGGTTTAACTCACAAAAAGGATTTGGTTTTATTACGAATGAAGAAAACGGCGAGGACATTTTTGTTCACTTTTCCGGTATTGCTACAGATGGCTTTAAGTCATTAGAAGACGGACAGTCCGTAACCTTTGACATAACCAATGGCAACCGCGGCTTACAGGCTGTAAATGTCTGCGCTGCATAATATTCAAGATATAAATGGGACATATCACAATATGCCGCCGTACCATACCTGGCGGGGAGAAATCCCCGCCATATCCAGTTAAAGTTCCCCTGCCGTGCTACAGCAAGACAGGGGCTTTTGTATATCAAAAAGGACACCTGGGTCACATCGCCTGCTTATCCATCTAAAAAACAGCGGATTTTGCCGCCATAGCAGAATCCGCTGTTTTTTCTTTAGAGGCTGGCAGATTGTGTCCGGATATTCAAATACTCCGCCACCATCTCCGGAGGCACCATGTTGCCGCCTGTCGCCCAGGCTATATGGACAGCCTGCCCCATACAGCCGCTGAGACCCTTTTCCCTGATATAATTATCCATTTCATCTGCATGAAGGAACGCGGCAAAGGAGGCGCATGCAGAAGGTTCTATGAATATATCCTCTGTTTTCACAAGCGCGCGCATCAGTTCATACAGCTTTCCATCCTCGATTGTGCAGATTCCTGCAAGCCGCTTCTCAATCACCTTTCCCACAAACGCAGACGGCCTTCCGACGGCCAGCCCGTCCGCATCTGTCTTTCCACTGATTCCAAAATCTCCAACACAGACCTTATCATGCTCTCCTGTGGCCATTCCTATCAGCATACAGCAGGCCTGGGTCGGTTCCATGAAAAAGCAGTGAACGCAGTCGCCGTAAATCTCTTTCAGACCATAGGCCACCCCGCCCGGCGCTCCGCCAATCCCGCAGGGCAAATATACAAATAGCGGATGTTGTCTGTCCACCTGGATTCCCTGTTCCTCCAGCTGGTGTTTCAGCCGTTGTCCTGCAACCGCATATCCAAGAAACAGATTGACAGAATTCTCGTCATCCACAAAATAACTCATAGGGTCCTGGTCGGAACTCTTTCTTCCTTCCTCCACAGCCGCACAGTAGTCGGACTCATATTCGATAACTGTAACCCCCTTGCTTCTCAGCAAATCCTTCTTCCACTGTTTGGCATCCGCCGACATGTGTACCGTCACCTGGAATCCCAGTTTGGCGCTCATGATGCCGATGCTGAGCCCCAGGTTACCGGTGGATCCCACCTGAACCTTATACCGGCCAAAGAACTCTCTCATTTCACTGGTGTTCAGTTTCCGGTAATCCTCATTTTCGTTGAGAAGCCCTGCCTCAAAGGCCAGGTCCTCCGCATGTTTCAGCACCTCATAGATACCTCCCCTGGCCTTTACAGAACCGGATATGGGGAGATGGCTGTCCATTTTAAGGAACAGTTTTCCGGTTATACCGGCCCCCCACTCCTGGTTCAGTTCCTGTCTCATGGCCCTGATTTCCCGCAGCTCCGATTCTATTATGCCATTCCGGGCAGCCGTCTCAGGAAAAACCTCGGCCAGATAAGGCGCAAAACGTTCCAGCCGCCTTGCCGCATCCTGTATCTGCTCCTTCGATACTGCTTTTTCTCCCTGCCCGCTCTCCGGGCACTCCCTGCTGTTCACCCAGAACACTTCTTTTCCGGCGGCAGCTTCCGCCAATACCGGTATCTGTTTCATATATGCTTCTATTCTTGAATCCATAATATCCATTCCTTTCTGTCTGTAAATTTATAGTTTCTTTGCGCCCTATTGGTTCTCTCTGAAGAATTCCCTGGTCATCCTCATTACCACCGGTGAAAGTTTAAGAAGAGCCAGCACATTGGGTATGATTAAAAGTCCCAGCATACAATCCTGAACAGACCAAACGATCCCGGCCGTGCTCAGGCTTCCCAATAAAATCAATACGGGAAACAGAATGCGGTAAAAACGGTCTCCTTTCAGGCTCTTTATGTACATAAGGCTCACATGGCCAAAATACCACTGGCTCATGATGGAGGTGGATGCAAACAAGATCAGGCTGACCGAAACCACGTATTTAAAAAGAGGAGCGACGGTCCCAAATGCCTCAGCCGCCAATGACGCCGCACTTGCACCTTCCAGAGGCACCCCGCTTGCCAGGATGGAAAAACCAGTGGTGCTGCAGATAACCATAGTATCTACGAACACCTCCACAACACCATAAAATCCCTGTCTGGCCGGATGGTCCACCTGCGCCGCCGAATGAATAACGGCCGCAGATCCTTCGCCTGCTTCATTGGAATACAGCCCCCTGGCCACACCAAAACGCATGGCCTCCTTCATTGTCAGTCCCGCGGCGGCCCCCATCCCTGCTTTCATGGAACAGGCGTCCTGCAAAATGCTTCTGAACATGGGAAGGATGGAATCCAGATTAGTGAACACCACCACGATACCTCCCACAATATACAGCGATGCCATGACCGGCACGATTTTCTGAGCCACATCCGCCAGGCGCTTAAGTCCGCCGCCTATAATGAAAACCATGACAGCCGCCATTAAAATCCCTGTGACTGCTTTCGGGACTCCAAATACCTGAAAGGCCACATCCGATATGGTATTGGACTGAATCAACGTTCCTCCCGCATTCTGGAAAAACAGGAGAACCGCCGCGGCTACGCCCAACAGCCTTGCATGGAGCCCCTTTTCAATGTAATACATGGGGCCTCCGTAATAGCTTCCGTCCGCACCTTTTTGACGAAACACCAGTCCCAACACAATTTCAGCATACTTTGTGGCCATGCCTAAAAATGCAGCTGCCCACATCCAGAACAATGCGCCCGGTCCTCCTCCAATCAATGCAGTGGCGACACCAACAATATTTCCGCTTCCCACACAGCTGGCTATCGCCATATAAAGCGCCTGGATAGAGGATACGGTTCCCTTATGGTCCCGGGTACCCTCTGTTTTCTCTTTTTTTGGACATAATTCCTTTATGATCCAGGGGATGGACCTGAACTGGATTCCGCCCGTGGCAATGGTGTAAAACACTCCCAGCCCCAGCAGCACAAACAACATCCAGTTCCCCCACAGCAGGCCGGCCAGATTCCCCAGTACTGCCTCTGCTGTTTTCATCACTTCAACCGGTTCCTTCCCTCCGCCTGCGGCATATCAAATCCCATGACAGATGCCAGTGTAGGCGCTATATCAATCAGATTCATGGACCCTATGTCGCACTTTCGTTCTATCCCGCATCCCTCAATCATGAAGGATGCCCTCATCTCCTCAAATCGTTCACAATAACCATGCTGGGCTTTCTGATGCAGTGTTTCCGTACAGTAATCCCCTTCTGCGTCATCCCGTATTTCATATCCCTTCCGGGAAACCAGCACATAGTCAGCCAGTGGGAAACCTCCCCTCTCTATGGCCTGCGCCCGGTCCAACACCTCCAGGATTCCAAAAACCGGATCGGATGACAGCTCCTTCATTATCTGATCCAGCTTTCTTCTTGCATCCTCATCCTGTCCATTCTTTAGCCGGATTTCAGACATCCCCCCCGCGCGCTGGGACCAGGCCCTCCAGTCCGTCACCCTGCCGTTCCCATCTGTAGTGATAAGCCCTGCTTCCCTCAGCTTTACGTTGGGCCGGATATTATACCGGTTATCCAGTGTCCCATGGTCGGATACCACACAGACAACGGCCTGGCCATCTGTCATACTATGTACCTTTTCAATCAGATCCCCCAGCATTTTGTCAATGGCCTCAATTGCATGTGCTGCCTCTTTGCTGTACACTCCGTATTGGTGGGCCATCTCGTCAAAGGATGCAAAATAGGCGGTCATGAAGAAAGGACATTTCCCAGCCTTTGGCGCTAGTTTATGGTCCAATACCCACATAGCTGCCCGGTATCTCTGCCTGTCCCCTGCTTCCGTCAGGTCCAGCCCCCCTGCGTACCTTCCAATCTCCTTTTCCATCTCCAGAATCATGCCCTGGGGCACGGACATGGCATCAATAAAACGGCTGTCAAGCTCCGTGCCGTCCCACCAGAATTCAGGTGCCATAAAGTCTCCTCCGGCAGCCACAGAAGTGGGAAAGGCCACGCTGGCAGACAAATATCCATGTTTTCCGGCAGCCTCCCACAAATTTTCCGCCTTTTTGCTGGCAAACCAGTGCCATGCCCCCATATGTTCCCCCATAGGGTCAAAAATACCATTGTTATAAATACCATGGGTGGCTGGATTAGTTCCCGTTATGATGCTTTGATGACAGGGATACGTAAAGGTAGGGAACACACTCTGAACTCCCCCGCCTGCAAATGTACCATTCTCCACAAAATATTTGCTTATATTAGGAAGACTGATTCCCAGACGCTCCTGTTCAAAAACAAACTCCGGTTTTAACGCGTCCACGGATACCAGCAATACGCTTACCTTATTTCTCTCCATATCCTTTATCCCCCTTAGTTTTCCGGCTTCTCAACAGATATGCCTGCCTGCTCAAACGGCCGTATCTGCTCCTTCGATGCCTCGGAATCAGTAATAATCATCCCCACCCGGTCAATATCACACATCTTCACCAGGGAATTCACCCCCAGCTTGGTACTGTCCGCAATGACAATGGTCTGGTCTGACGCTTCCATCATCTTTTCCTGCACGATAATTTCATCCATGCGCTGGTAAGTGATCCCCCTGTCTACCGAGATACCGCAGGTGGTCAGGAAAAATGTGTTTATACTTAATTTAGAAAATATCATGCCGGCAATATCAGACACAAAAGCCATCTCCTCAGGGCGGTACACACCCCCGGTGGCAATGAGAGTGATTCCCTTTGCATCGGCCAGCTCATTTAATATGGCGATGGAATTGGTAACGACTGTCAGGGAACGGAATGTCCTCTTTATGACACGGGCCAGCTCATAGGCAGTGGTTCCCGAATCCAGCGCAATGGATTGGCCCTCTTTAATAAAGCGGACCGCAAACTCTGCAATCTCCACCTTGCTCTCCAGATTCTCTCTCTCCCTGGCCGAAAAATTCTGATATTGGATGGTCCGCTCCCCGGGCATCTCTTCCTTGTCAGCTAAAAAAGCCCCTCCTCTCGTACGCCGTATCAGTCCCTGAGCCTCCATGTTTTCCAAATCCCTGCGGACTGTTTCGGGAGAAACCCCCATCTTCTTCTTTAAATCCGCAACCTTAACGCTTCCGTCCGTCTGCATCAGGTTTATTATCTTTTGGTACCGTTGTTCCGCCAGCATCCGCAAACGCTCCTTTCTTCCCCTTAATTAGCTTGTTTGTACTTTTTTTAACTACTTTTAACTCATAATAGCACACACAAGCACACTATTCAACCCTTTTTCTCCGCAAAACATCACAAAATCGCTTATTTATTTTCGTATAAATTCCACAATTTAACTCATTTTAGCTCATATTAACTTGACTTAGCTTATTTTACCACATATACTGTGTGTACGGAAACAACCAAACACAATAGAATAAAAAGTAAAATCAGGAGATGAAAAAATGAAAACAATTGCAGACAACCGTCAATCAAAAAAGTGGATTTCATTTGGAACATTGGTGCTGGGTGCCGGAACCATTTATAAGCTGGGGTGTTTAAAGGATGCTTTTTATGTTCCCATGCAGGAATTTATGGGACTCACACACACACAGATAGGTACAGCCATGAGTGTGGCCGGACTGATTTCCACTTTCGGCTTTCTGATCTCCATCTATCTCACGGACCGGGTGTCTAAAAAGGTCATGATTCCCATGTCGCTTATGGGCATCGGTTTACTGGGCATCGGCCTTTCTACCTTCCCGCCCTACTGGCTCTTTCTGTTAATCAACTGCGGCCTCGCCGTCTGTGCGGACATGCTCTACTGGCCCACCATGTTAAAGACGGTCCGTCTTTTGGGTTCAGAAGAAGAACAGGGCCGTATGTTCGGTATCATGGAAGCCGGACGGGGACTTGTGGATACAGTCATTGCCTTTGGCGCCCTGGGCGTCTTCGCACTGCTCGGAAGCAATGCCGCCAGCCTGAAGGCTGCCATCCTTTTTTACTCAGCAGTCCCCATGGTAATCGGCATCATCGCTTATTTCCTTCTTGAGCCGGACGAGATAAAGGCTGTCAATGCTGCCGGAGAAAAAGTGAGCCGAAACAAGGCAGCTATGGATAATGTAATTCTGGCCCTTAAAAACAAGAACATCTGGCTGGTATCATTTAATGTTTTTTCGGTCTATTGTGTTTACTGCGGACTTACATATTTTATTCCCTTCCTCAAAGACCTGTATGCGATACCTGCTGTTTTGGTTGGCGCTTATGGAATCATCAACCAATATGCCCTGAAAATGCTGGGCGGTCCTGTGGGCGGCTACCTGACCGATAAGGTATTCCATTCCGCCACAAAATATCTGCGCGTGGTATTTGTTATTACAGGAACAGCCCTGACTGTCTTTGCGTTCCTTCCCCACAGCCATATGAATGTATATTTCGGCATGCTCATGACCCTCAGCATCGGTGCCTGTGTATTCAGCATGCGGGCCATATTCTTCGCTCCCATGGATGAGATTAACGTACCCAGGGAAATAACCGGCTCCGCCATGTCACTTGGTTCCTTCATCGGTTATCTGCCCGGCGCATTCCTCTACTCCATCTATGGGAGTATCCTGGACCACAATCCCGGCCTCAGCGGCTACCGCATTGTATTCCTTATCATGGCCGTGTCCGCCGGCGCCGGATTCCTGCTGAGCAGTTACATATTAAGTGTGATTGGTAAGGATAAGGCCATCAATAATTAATTCCTTTAACGGCCAGCACTCCCTCGGATACCCCGAATACAATGTTCGGGGTTCCGTCTTTTTTAAGGACGAATCCGGCCATGCTGGGTGAAAGCGTTTCATCTCCCGCCGCCTCCACTGCCGCCGCCAATTCCGGTGTGAATATGCGGTCTGTTCCCAAGGCAGCCAGTTCTTCCGGTGACCCCGCCGAAACGCCGCCGTCCTTAAATCCCACATACAAAGGATAGGAGGCCAGGGAGGCCAATGCATCCATATCCCGGTCTGCAACAGCCTCTTTTACCTTTCCGGCAAAAGCAGTTATCTCTTCTTCCGGCACCATGAAATTATCCGTATAGCCGGTTTTTTCTGCCATGTTCCCTGTTTTGTCTATCTCAAACTCCAGTTTTCCATAAGCTCCGGGAGCAATCTCATATTTATCAAACACAATAACCGGATTTTCCTTCTCATTCATGTAAAACACGGTTTTATCCGTGACTCCTGTAAACCCGCCCTCTGACTTGGACCAGAAAGCGATGCCTTCCTTCTCCTCCATATTTTCCATCTGGCGGAGTATGCTTTCATCCGCAATCCTGGCATAGTCATGGCCCAGGACATCTGCCAGCGTAACCATTTTATTATCCTTTAAATCAATATTGTAATATTTTGTTTCACTGTAGGCCGAGGACCAGTTCTCAGTTCCCTGTACCGCAAAGGAAAGATACGCCTCTGTCTGGGCCTTGATTTCATATCCCACATGAATGTTAATATCATGTGCTTCCCACTCCTCCTCTGTTCCTCCAGTTTCCATAAACGCCTTCTTATATTCCCTGGCGCGTTCCACTGCCTCGTCTGCATACTGGCTGCATAAATCGTATATTTCCTGATTCAATGCAGAATCCAGCCCATTTGTATCCTTTGCTATCATCTCCACGCTGGGAATTTCCACCGATATTTTCCAGTCCCCTTCATCCCTCTCGTAAGACCGGAAGGTAAGAATCCGCGCCGCTGCTCCTATGACAGGGAGTCCTGCCGCCATTTCCGCAAAAGCTGTGTTTGTGTTTAACGCCGTAGTAAATACCAGTACAAGGGCTGCTGCCATACCTGCACATGTTCCCCATATCCTGTGTTTTCTGCGTATCCTGACCGTTGGTATTCTTTGCCTCTGACTTTTCCGCTTTTCCTCTGACCGGACAATTGCTGCCTTGACCCGCCCGGACAGTTCCGCGGGAATAGGTATCTCCTCATATCTTTTTCTTGCATCTTCTATCTGTCTCATAAGTCCGCCTCCTGTATGTTTTGTTTTAACAGTTTCAAACCGCGGTATAATTTTGCCTTCACCGTATTCAGATTGGTCCTTGTTACGTAAGCTATTTCCTTCAGCGTCAGCTCCTCGAAATAGCGGAGCTTTATGATGGTCTGCACATCCTCCTCCAGCCGGTTTAACTGCTCGTAAACATCGTACTCATGGTTGTATCCTTCTTCATAATATGGTATCTCCTGCCCCATTCCCTCCTCTGTGGGAATCTCCATCTTCTGTTTCCTGAGCAGCAGCAGGCTCTCATTTACAAGAATACGGTAAAACCATGTTTTTACGGCATTTTCATTTCTGATCGCCTCATAGTGGTCCAATGCCTTGCAGACAGCATTCTGGACAATATCCATGGCGTCCTCCTGGTTATGGACATAACTGTAGGCCAGCCTGTAAAATTTCTCCTGGTTGCTGACGATATAGTCCACAATTCTGTTATATAAATCTTCCTTCATGGGGTTTACATCCCTCCTTGCAGTGTTGTTTCGCGGCACATCATAGCGGTACATCTTTGCTGCTGATATATAGATTCTTCTTTCGTCTTAAAAGTTGCATATGATTAAGTTTTTTAACCATAAAATGCAGTCAGGGCAGGAATCCGATGTTTCACCGATTCCCGCCCCGCCTGGTACCTGGCATTTACTGCCCCATTCTGTTTTATGTCCATTCTTACCGGAATGCCGCCATATGTTCCGACGCCATCCGCTTCATTGGTTTGACTGAGTACAGGCAGACCGCCATAGTCAGTATATCCGCTGCCGGCTGTGCCAGATAAATTCCCGTGACACCCATTATTCCGGGCAAAATCAGTATGAATGGGACATAAAACAGTCCCTGGCGTATGACGGACAGGAATAATCCATATCTGGAAGAACCAATGGTTTGATATGTAATTGTCATCATGTAGCACAGCCCAAAAGCCGGATAAAGGGCCACCTGGGAAATCAAAAGCCTGACACCGTAATCAATGACAGCCGGATTCCTGTTAAACAGCATAATCAACGGCCTGGCCAGAAGAATATAGGTTCCCGCCACCAGCACGGTAAGAATCAGGGATGTCCTCAATGCAAAGCGTACGGACTCATGAAACCGTTCCTCCCTGTTGGCCCCAAAGGAGTAGGCGGCTACCGGCTGATATCCCTGCATGAACCCCATGACTACATAGCATCCAATCAGCACCAGGCGCTGTACCACACCGTATGCGGCTATAATAAGGTCTGCGTCTGTCATGGACTTTGCTGCTATATTGGTAAGGGATGTTGCCGCCGCAAGGCAGATCTGTATAACAGCTGTAGGTATACCGATAAGTGTGACGGATTTGATTAGAGTCCACTGGGGTTTAAAATATTCCCTCTTTATTTTAATGATGGAACGTCCGGATAGGTAGAACCATCCCAGGATAAAAAATGTGACAAACTGTGAGACTGTTGTGGCAAGGGAAGCCCCCTCCACTCCCATTGCAAACCCCCAGTCAAACATAAAGACAGGGTCCAGCACCACATTAAGAGCAGCACCCGTCACAACCGCGATAGATGAGATCTTTACAGATGACTCTGCCCTGGCCGCGCAGTTCATACTCTGGGCGGGAAGATTGGCAAGGGCCGCCACAAACATCCAGAATGCGTAATCCCCGGCCTGGGGCAGCACAGCTTCGGAGGCTCCGAAGGCCCGCAGTAAAGGCTCCATGAAAATGATACCTGCCGCACATAGAAACATTCCAATGAATACAGATAACCCAACCACGGATGTGACCGTCCTGTTAGCCCCCATCTTATCGCCCGCTCCCAGTTGTCTGCCAGCCAGCACCGCTGCCCCTGCCGCAAAAATATTTTCCACTGAAACCATGATGAGCAGCAGCGGAAGGGTAACGCCTACAGCTGCAAGCGCAATATCTGAACCAAGCATTCCGATGTAAGCTGTATCCACAATATTGTAGACGGCCTTTGCCAATAAGGCCAGGGTGGCCGGAACTGCCAGCCTGGTAATGGCTCTGGAGGGCTTCATATCACCCAGTATGGATTCCTGACGTGCGTTTTCTTTCTTCATATGTCCACATCCTTTCGTTCCACCACACCATGGAGAAGCACATCCAATGCTCTCCTGCAATCCTCTTCATGTGTCTTGAAATCAATCTCCTTCTCCCCGGATGACTGATACTTTGCATTGATATAATCCTGAAACTGCAGGAATATATCCACCACCGTTTCCCGTGACACCCCGCCCCTGAGCTTAAGAGGCTCCAATATCCGGTTCAATATAGATATATTAAATTCATCGAACCCGGATTTGCGCTGCCTGACGGCTGATTCCAGATGGGCCGGCGGCATGATAACCGCCTCGCAGAAAATCCTGCGGTACATGGGAAATGCCTGGAAAAATTCAAACCTGGCATCAAAATAAAGCTGCAGCTGTCTGTGGACGGTTTCCCCTTCCAATATCAGCTTTTCTCTCAGATATTCCGTCAAAGCCCGAAAACATCCATCCACACAGGCCAGATACAGCTCATCCTTGGTCTGGAAATAATGGTAAATGATTCCCTTGGACACACCCTCACAGCTGCATATATTGTTAACGGAACTGGCTCCATATCCTTGTTCCGCGAATTCCTTCAGCGCGCTCTCCATAATCCGGTGTTTTGTCTGTTGATTTTTCTCTTCCCGCTTCATGAACATTCCCCTCCAAAATTATTGACCACTCGGTCTATTTATGATTAGGATATCACAAATTGACTAAGTGGTCAATAATTTAAATCTGAAATATTTATAATCTGCTATCCGGTGCAAAGACCGTCAGTCTACCACCGCCCCTTCCAGGGACATCACCCGCAGGGAAGATCCTGCCCATGCCTCATCATACAGTATTACCCTGGCAAAAAGGCACTCTGGAGCCGCCTCACAAGCCGCAGCAGTATTGCAGCTCATCCATGCTGTTGTTTTTAGCCCAGAAGCTGCTCAAACGCTGCTGTCTGCATCGGACGGTAATAGTAATAGCCCTGGGCGATGTGGCAGCCAATATCCTGGAGTACTTTTACCTGTACTTGGGTTTCCACTCCTTCGCATACGACCTCCATCCCCAGCTCCGAGGCCATGTTCACCAGATTTTCAATGACAATCTGCTCCCGCGGTCCCTGAAGCCCGGCACATACAAAGCTGCGGTCCAGTTTGAGGACATCCGCCCTCAGCCTTTGCAGCTGCCCCAAGGAGGAATATCCGGAGCCGAAATCATCTATGGCAATCTGAAATCCGCGCATCTTCAGTTCCGTCAGGGCGGAGGACACACTCTCAGGTGCATCGGCAATCGCACTTTCGGTAATCTCCACTTCCAGCAGATGATGGGGAACCTGGAACCGATCAGCAATTTCAGAAACCTGGCCGGCAAACCCGTCATGTCCGAAATGCATCTGCGAGAAATTACATGAGACTGTAACAGCGGGACGTCCCTCATCCAGCCATCTGCGTACTGTGCGGCATACCTGCTCAAACATATGAAGGTCCACTCGGACAATAAGACCCTTCTTTTCAAAAAATGGAATGAAGGACCCCGGCATCAGAAGCCCCTGTTCCGGGTGATTCCAGCGAACCAGGGCTTCGCAGCCCACAATCCTGCCTGTATCCATGTCCACCTTTGGCTGGTAATACGCCTCAAATTCCCCCTGTTCCATCGCGGAGGCCAGCCTTCCCTCCAGCCCCTGTTCAAACAGGGCCTTATTCCGCATCTGCTCATCATATAGGAAGCAGCTTCCGCCTGCCGCTGTCTTAGCGCTACGCATGGCATAGTTCGCAAAGTCAAGCATCTGTTTCATGTCGTTAGTCTCGCCGGCATCCGCCTGGTAAACACCAAAGGATACCGCGATCTCATAAGGTATGATTCCCCTCTCCCCACGCCACTTGTTCAGCACCGCCTGGATATGCATCAAATCAGCAGCAAGCGTTTCCCATTGTTTGTAATGCCTGAGCATCACGAAGTTATCAGCCGAAAGCCTGGCGCAGCACTCCCTGTCCTCCATTGATTTCTGTAAGATACTCCCGAATGCGCGCAGGACTTCATCCCCCTCCTCAAAGCCAAAGGTATCGTTTATCAGCTTGAAACGGTCAATGTCACAATAAACCACCGCATATTTCCCCGTCGCCAGGAGTTCCTCCGCCCGGACATAAAAACGGTTTATATTATCCAGACCTGTCAGCTCATCCCGGTAGAGCAGGTCCTGGATACGGCGCTTACTGCGGGAAATATTAAACAGGTTGATGCACAGCAGCAGGATGATGCTGCCGGATACAGCTGCCACAAGCCCTGTTATCAACCAGATATTCTGATGTACAAACGCTTCCATGGTAATGGGACGGACAGAAACGGAGTTGTTCAGCAGCAGGGTATCAATCTCTTCATTGGACATATACTGGATATATTTATCCAATATGGAGAACAACCTGGGGTCGGCAGATTTGGATACGCCGATACAGAGGTCGTTTGGGTACTGGGTCAGCGCAGTGACATGAAGCTTTTCATATTTGGGGGCGCTGATTATGTAATTTGCCGTCTGGGTATTGGTATAAGTTGCCTGAGCTTTTCCATCCAGGACTGCATCAAAACACGCCTGTATAGAATCGTAATATTGGATTTCCTTTTCCGGATTGTTTTGGGCGACATGTTCAGAGAGCTGATACCCCTCCGGAAGAGCCAGCACCTCTATCTCCGTTCTTTCAGCCTGGGTAATCATTGCACTGGGAGTATTCAGGAAACGCAGTGTGGTGTTCATATGGTTGCGCTCATCCCACAGATAATCTCCATCCACAACGGAAACGGCATCCGTCTCCCCCAGTTTCACTGCACGTAAGGCCGTGGCTGCAGGGCAGGCTTCAAACTGGAAGTCCAGCCCGCTCTTCTCTGCAATCCGGGCAAAAATATCTGCCATAATACCGTTTAACTCGCCTTCAGCATCTTTATATGAGAAAGGGGCAAACGAAGGGTCGTAAGAAATATGTATCGGCTCATCCGCAGCCTCGATGTATTCAACTTCTTCCTTGGTTAGTACCGGAACCTGATTGGAGCTTGGTGAGAGATACTTGTCATAAAGGTCCGTCCGATAATCAGGATTGCGCAGAAGAATGTCATTAATGGACCGGTTAATCTGAGCCAAAAGGTCCGGACGCTGTTTCGAGACCGCAATGTACATTGGGGTCGGGGCAAACCGCGCAACACTGCGGAACACACTGCTGCGGCCCAGGTGGGTAATTGCCACACCATCCAGGGTCCCGCTCCCAAGCGCGTCCAGCAGTTCCTGCGTCTCATCATATTCAATGATGGTGAGCGCAACGCCGTTCTGCGCACAGTAGCGTTTGAAACTTTCGCCATCCTCACCCCCCTTAATAATGCCTACCCTCATGCCCTGGAAAGCGTCAAAATCCTCATAATTGTAACGGTTATCATCCATCCGCACATTGAGGGTAGTATAAATCGTACACATGGACTCATCGGTAAATAACATCTGATCCATTCTGCCTTCCGTGCGGTATACAGCAGGCAGAATGTCTATCCTGCCATCAATCAAAAGCTGGAACGCTTCCTGCCAGCTGGGGGAATCCACTACCTCGTAAGATAGTCCACTCAGTTTTGAGACTTCCTGGAGGAACTCGAAGTTATAACCTTCATACTCCCCCTGCGCATTATGATACATGTAATCGCCATCTTCATAATAGCCTACAAGCGCGGCAGAAGCCGTCTCCGCTGCGGATACGTCCAGAGGGAACAGGAATACAATGAGAAGCACGGCTATCATCAATATCCCATTCATCCCTTTTACCTTTGTCTGCATATGAATTCCCTCCTCAACGGCTCGGCTCCATTATTCATACAAACTGCATCTTTCCTTTTTGAGCTTTAAGGCTATTTTAACACATATACCGGCCAAACGCAATTTGATGCATGTTGAAAAAACCTATATAATATAACGATGCCTGTATCGGCACAATACATCTTTCAACAAATGGCTATGGGAACACTTTTACTCTTAATTATGAAGATGTCTGCCGGGGTGTTTCACAGATATCCGGTTGTTCCTTTTTACTTTTCTAAAAATTATTATGCAGAAAACTTTGTTTATGCTATAATTTTTTATTAGGGATTTAAAAAGATTCTTTCGAGATTTGACTATAAAAGGAGAATATTATGGATTTAACCAGCCTTCGGTACTTTGTCGCATTAGCCCGTAATCTTCATTTTACCAAAACAGCACAAGAACTGTATATTTCCCAGCAAAATCTGAGTCAGCATATAAACAAACTGGAAACTCACTACCGTACCCCATTATTCTACAGAAAACCAAAGCTTCAATTGACGCCAGCGGGCAAAGCCTTGTATGACTCATGCATTAAAATTCTCACAGAGGAAGATAATATCTCACGGCAAATGAATGATATCATTCAAAATAATGTGGGTTCTCTTTCCATCGGAGCAAGCCAGTACCGTGGCCAGTACTGGCTTCCGCTCATTCTTCCTGACTATCTAAAGTGCTGGCCAAATATAAATGTGCAGGTCACTATGGAACGGTCGGAAAAGATGGAACAGCTTCTTGTCTCGGGGGACCTGGACTTTTTCGTAGGAATCAAGCACGGCGATGATTCCCTGCTCCGATTTATTCCGTTAATGAATGACAAAGTATATATGGCTATCACAAGGGAGCTGATGGAGCAATATTTTGGTAAAGAGACTGATACGATTATTACAAAATGCAGCAATGGCACCACCCTGAAAGAATTTAAAGAGGTACCATTTATGCGGTTGAAATCCACTTACCGGCTCCGTATGCTGACTGACAAGTGTTTTCAGGCTGTAGGCTATAAACCACGGCAGATTCTGGAAGTGGAATCCATCGACCTGATGATTTCTCTGTTCCCATATAGTCTGGGCGCCTTTTTCTGCACAGGGATGCGGGTTCCATCGCTCAAAACCGCCCATCCAAACACTTACTTTTTCCCGGTACAGCTGAATGGAAAAACCTTGCTCAATCCACTCGGCATTGTATACCATAAAGACCGTTTTCTTCCCAGATATGCACAGGATTTCATGGAGCGGTTAAAATCTTTTTTTGCATCATTTGAAAATTCTTCCTGTTAATTATTAATATAAAGGAAAAACAAATGGTGCCCATATAATATAAGCGGCGGCAAAAACAGCCGCCGTTGGCAGTCCTGCTTTTATATAATCGCTGAATCGGTATTCACCTGCTTCCATAATCAGCGCCTGGATTCCGGCCGCCATCGGAGTAGAAATAGAAAGCGTGGCGCCTGCCACTGTGGCAACCATAATGGCAGTGGGATTGATTCCTGTTGTACAGGCCACAGTAGCCGCAATGGGCATCGTCAGATTGATCACAGGTATATTGCCCATAAACTGCGTCATGGCAAAGGGTACAAGCAAAAAAATAGCAACCAGCACATATTCACTTTGGCTGGAGTTTGTTGCGAAAACCAGTTTTTCTACTATCCAGTCTGCAATTCCGGTTTTGGTCAACGCATTTGCAAAACCCAGACTTCCCGCGAATATACACACAGTATTTAAGTCAATTGCTCCAAATGCTTCTTTTCCACTCAGCACGCCGCTGACAATCATCAGCAATGCGCCGATCAGAGGCGCATAGTGTGACGGAATCCCCACCAGAGAACTGATAATCATTGCAGCAATGCTGCCAAAAAAGATTCCAATTCCCATTTTATCCTTAAATTCAGAAAGATTGCAGTTCTCGTTCAAAATAATCTCTTCCTGATTTTTGTCCCCATTTTCTTTTTGATTTGAAATAAACTTATAGCCAAATAATCCAATAAAACTGATTGTCACTATCAATACCGGCAATCTTGCAATAGCTGAATCAAATAAACTCATACGAACAGATGACCCCATCATCTGTAAATACGAATTTCCCTGTTCCATAAAAGCTGCTCCCATTCCAAATGGCATAATTGCGAAACCCATACAAGCTGCGTCCATAACAGGCTTCAGCAAACGTCTTTTCTGAAAATTCCCTTTCCTGCTAAGCAGGGATACCATTGGAAGCATTGTTGCCCCCGCTGCTGTGGCACTGGTCAGCATTGCAAGAAAAGAGGCAATATACATACAAATCCATCTCATTTTCTTCTCACTGCTGCCAATTTTCTGAAGAAGCTTCTGTATCTTTATAATAAAACTTGTTTTCATAAGTCCGGCGCCTAAAATGAAAATCGAAGCAAACAGAAAAACCGTTGTGTTTCCAAATCCCGCCCAGGCTTCTGCTGATGACAGTACCCCCGTAATCTCTAATGCAAGACAGCAAAAAACCGCTGTCATTCCATAAGGAATTTTTGCCCAGATATAACTAATAAGCATAAAAAATCCTATTAATAATGTAACCTGAATATCCCCCATTTTTCTCCTCCCTATTATAGTTTCGATTTTTGCTTTTATATTTTAAATTTTTCCTTTTATATTTTAGATTTTTCCTTATACAGAACATGCAGACACTCCGCTTTTTCAAAGCCGAATGTCTGCTCTTTCATCTCAGTTATTAATAATCATACATACCCACCGGTTTTCTGTCCGGCTTAATCGTATCAGTATATACGGGAGCTGTTTCATAATCAATATCCGGTATAGGCCAGGTTGGCTCTTTTCCTTCATACATCTCCACAATTCCCATTGCAGCCATGTAAGAAGCCCGCATTGCCGCTTCCACCGTATTGCCGCCAACATGCGGAGTAATCAGCACATTATCCAGAGTGATCAGCGGCATATCCGGAAGAATGGGTTCGTGCACAACAGCGTCCAGCGCAGCGCCTGCTATTACATGATTCTTACAGGCCTCATATAAATCCTGTTCATTGACCACCGCGCCTCTTGCTGTATTAATCAGGAATGCGGTGGGCTTCATCATCGAGAGTGTTTCTTTATTAATCATATTTCTTGTAACAGAGGTATTTGGCGTATGTAAAGATACATAATCACTTTCTCTGAAAATGCGTTCTATATCTCTGACCACTTCAACCCCCTCCGGGAAATCACATGCCGGCTTATATGGATCATAGCAAAGCACATTCATCTCCATTGCCAGGCAGCGTTTCGCCGTGCGGCTTCCGATATTTCCACATCCAATCAAACCAACAGTCTTTCCGTTCAGCGTAGTCATATATGTTTTCAGTTTTGCATCGTAAAAATCCACTGTTAACATATCGCGAAGACGTGTTACATTTCTGCTCATATACAGCATCAGCATAAGAGCTGTCTCCGCAACTGATGTGCTGTTCGCAACCGGAGCGTAAAGGCATTTCACTCCATAATCCGCTGCCGCTTTTAAGTCCACAGCGTCATATCCGGCCCCATGGCGTACCAGAACTTTGAGATTCGGTGCAGCTGCTTCAAATACAGCTCTGGGCATTTTCGTAATTCGTACGATAATGGCGTCCGGCTTATGCTCCTTCATGTCCGCAATTACATCTTCCGTTTCAAATCCGCGGCCGTCAATCAACGTATGTCCATGGCTTTCCAGCAAATCGCGTGCATCTTTTTTTAATTCCTGTGGTAAAAGAATTTTCCAACCCATAATTTCTTCCTCTCATTTCATGATTCTTCATTATTCTTAGCAAATGCCCATGATTTTCCAATACGGAAGTCCGATAATAAGGAATACCGCAAAAATCATAGCTAATAAAATGGTTCCTTTCAGATACCAGTCTTTCTGGCTCACATAACCATTTCCAAAAATATAGATACTTGCACCGTTTCCGTAGTTGCACAAAAGCGCGCCATATCCGCCGAAAAACGCCAGCATCAAAGACAATGCCATTATATTTACATTTGTGGATGCCGCCAATGTCAAAATAACCGGGTAAATAGAGGCGATATAGGCTGCATTGGACACGAAGAAGTACTTTGTAACAAAACTTATTAACAGCAGAATCACTAATACAGCCATTCCATTCACAGCTGAGAGATCCAGATAATTTTGTATCTGGCCAGACAGCCAGGAATAAAATCCTCCTTCATTAATTGCGCCGGATATACTGAAAAATGCACCGTACCATATGTACATGTTCCATGCACCCTTTTCCGCCATCAAGTCATTCCAATCCATGACCCCAAGCAGCAGCTCCAATGCCAGAAAAGCAAATGCAACCACATACATACTGATTCCAATTTTTCCCCCGAGCATCCATCCCAGAATCGCCATGATAAATAATGCCAGCAGAATTTTCTCGTCTTTTTTCATTGCGCCCATTTCCTGCATTTTACTGACAACAAAGGGTTTAATATCTCCCAAATCTTTCATCTGGGGCGGATAGAGCTTATACACAACCAGCGGGCACAAAAACAAAACAATCAGTCCCGGCACCAATGCCGCCTTAAACCACAGCATCCATGTCAATTCCACTCCGGCAATGTCTTTAATGGTTGAGGCAATCACTGCATTGGATGCCATTCCTGTCAGAAACAATACTGCTGTGGACATGGCAACTACATGTTCCAGCAGCTCCAGATATCCTCCCAGCTTTTGCGGATCCTTGTCCGGATAAGAACCCAGTGACTCTGAGACGCCCCGGAAAATAGGAAATACAATGGCAGAACGGGACGTATTGGACCCGGTGGCCGGACTCAGTATTAAATCACAAAGCATCATGACATATCCAAGACCCAGAGAGGATCTTCCGAATTTGGTTCCCCCAAATTTGGAAAGCAATATGTATGCAAGACGTTTTCCTAATCCGGTTTTCTTAAACGCCCCACAGGCAAGAAGCACTGCAAGCAAAAACCAAACTCCCTGGGCAGCATATCCGCTGTACAAAACAGCTGGTTTTTCAACAAAGCAGGCCCCAAGTCCCAATACAATCAGGCTGATTACCGGCTCTGAAAAAGGTTTCAAAATCAATCCGCACAGCAGGGACAGACACAGACCGAACATATGCCAGGTCTCTGTCTCCAGGCCTGCGGGAGCAGAGATAAGCCATGTCAGGAGCGGAAACAAAACTACCGGTATCATTTTTACCAGACGATTTTTCATCTGTTTCTCCTCCTCTTTTAGCAGTTATAAACGTCATCTATAATCTCTACATTTTTCTTTTCCATCAAATCTTCTACCCACTGGCGGTTCACAGTCCCTTTTGCAGAATTCTCCGCTTTCTGTTTATCTGCCGCTGAGAGTGTCCTGGCTTTTTCAAGAATCTCTGCCGCATCCTGTCTCGGAATAACGATTACGCCGTCTTTATCGCCCAGAATAATATCTCCGGGGTTTACAGTAATGCTGCCGCACGCAATCGGAACATTTACCTCGCCAGGACCTTCTTTATAAGGGCCGGCCGGATTCGTTCCAGTTGCATAAATCGGCAGATGCCCTTTTGAAATCACATCAATATCCCGAATCGGCCCATCAATCACAATTCCGGCAATTTTTTTGAAACCCTGCATGTAATTATACATGATTTCTCCCATAATCGCCCGGCTCCGCTCGCCCTCGTTGGAAACAACAATCACATCGCCCGGCATAGACATATTCATTGCCTTATGAAGCATCATATTGTCACCAGGCCTTGCCTTCACCGTTAAAGCCACACCGCACATAATTGCTTCAGACGGGTTTGACATCAGTCTGATACTGGGATTCATGCCGCATAACCGTCCCATACAATCTGCTACATTTGCTGCCGGTAATTTGCTGAATTCTTCTACTAAATAGTTATCCGGTAAATTTCTCTTTAAAAAAACACGATTTCCAACTGCCATTTCCTTCTCCTCCTTTATCAATGCGTTTCCAGGCAAAGTGTTGTTCCTGCCTGAACAAAATGGATATCCGCATCCATCATATCCGCATAATATAAAATCATTCCTTCAATTGATCTGGGAATCACCTTTGACTGTCCGGAATGAGCAACCACCAGCCCTGTAACCTCATTAGGAAGCCCGTATTTTTGTGTATAATAACCGCTCAAAAATCCATGCTGGTAAATCTTACCCAGACTGCTCTTCCTGCTCGTTTTGCTTCCCTGGTCACCCATCTCCATTTCTTCAAGCTTACATACATCATGCAAAACCGCAGCAAGGATTAAAATATCAGTATCAATCTCATAACCATATTTTTCAACGGTATTTCGCGCAATCATAAGCGCATTCGCTGTAACACTTTCCGTATGCTTCACCAGTGCCACCCCAGGAGCACGGGTTGCAAACTGCGCGTCCGCTATATCTTCCCATGAGCTGTTTTCAAATGCTTCCACCCAGATTTCAGCTGCCTTTTTTGCATATTCCTGATTTTTTATCTCTGATAATTGGGGAAAATATGATCTAACCATCTCTTCTGTTATTTTGGTCATATTGAACCTCCTTCTGTTTCATTTAAAATATTCAGCATGCTTTTTATTTTCTGATATCATTATATATTCTTTTTTAACAACAGTAAAACAAGGTTATATTTATTTTTGACAACAAATCGTTGTAAAGAATATGGATTTATGGTGGTTTTTTATTGTATATATTGTGCAGGTTTGATGGATTATATGGCGGAGATTAAGGAATGATAATAAAAGAAATGCCTGCCAGCGAATATGTAGTGTTTCATTTCGGGGCTAAAATGCCAAGACAGTTTAGAGCCAGTTGCCGATAACATTTATTAAATAGGGTTTCCGCAATTGACTTGTCAGTTAAATGAATCCGCAACATATGTTTTTGCAAAGCATGGTGAGGAAGTGGGTGAAGAAGGGAAAAGCAAAATAGAGTACTGGGTTCCGATTTTACAGACAGCAAGGTCTGTAAACATTGAAACGAAAAATGACCGCCACGTTAGCGACGGCCAAGTAAATAATTACTCATTATGATAGATTGTATTTCCTTTTTATCTCAACTATTTTTCACCTGTCCGCCTTTTCTCTTGGTATAGCTTAAATGAGATTCTTTCAAAGGTAGACAATCATACTTTTGTCTACCTCAGCTTTGATACTAATGTATCATAAAAGATTTCCACATTAATGGGCTTTGCCAAATGTCCATTCATCCCGGCAGCCAATGCATGTTCCACATCCTCTTTAAATGCATTAGCTGTCATTGCTATGACAGGCACACGTTCAGCATCAGGATGGCTACTGGCACGCAATTGTTTTGTTGCTTCATAACCGTCTATAACAGGCATTTGTATATCCATTAAAATTAAATCGTAATAGCCACCAGGGGATGCAAGGAATATATCCAGCGCCTCTTTTCCATTTTCAGCACAGTCTATCTCGGCACCAGTCACCTTAAGGATTTCCATGGCAATTTCTCTGTTTAGTATATTATCTTCTACCAGCAGAAAATGTCTGCCCGGAAATTCCGGAGGAATGAACTGAGATATCTGTTCTGGCTCCTGCCCAAGTATATTCTTTGTCAGCGATACTAATATGTCATAAAGGCTTGATTCAAACAACGGTTTTAAGATAAACGCATTTGCTCCGTCTGACCTTGCTTTGTCCTCAATTTCAGCCCAATTGTAGGTAGAGATTATAATGTCTGGTTTCTTCGGACCAATTTTTTCGCGAATACAGCGTATTACCTCTATACCATCCACATTTGACAATTTCCAATCAATCATGCAGATATCATAATCCTGTAATGCTTTGTGGGCATTAAACACCCTCTGTAAAGCCTCATGTCCTTCACTTACACAGTCTGCATGAATACCCATTCTATTCAGAAGCATGGAAGCATAATTACAGTTGTCCTCATCGGGGTCTGCAACCAGCACTTTGAGAGGCTCCCATTCCCATTTTTTATGTTTTCCTTCGTTTGGTACATCGACAGGCAGAACAACCGTACAGGTAGTTCCTTCACCCAGTTTGCTTTCAACCTGTATGGAACCGCCCAGTAATTTAACCAGATTATAAGTAATAGCCATCCCAAGACCTGTTCCGCCATATTTTCGGGAAGTGCCGCTGTCGGCCTGCTCAAATGGTTTAAATATACGTTTCAGGTATTCATCGCTCATACCAATCCCTGTATCTTTGGTTATGAACTGGAGATGGGTTTTTCCATCAACAACAGGTGCTGGGTTTACTTCCAGATGAACCACACCGCCTTTTGGAGTGAATTTAATTGAATTGGAGAGGAGATTAAGGAGAATCTGGTTGATACGCATACAATCCCCAATATACACTGCTTCCGGAACGTTTTTTATACCACATTCAAATTTCAATCCCTGCTCTTCTGCTTGGGCATAAATGGTAGCTACAAGCGGTTCCAGCAACTGTTGTAGTTGAAAAGGTTCGTGGTTTACGGAGAGTTTTCCTTCTTCTATCTTAGACATATCCAACACATCGTTGATAATTGTCATCAGATGTCGGGAAGAAAATGTAATTTTAGAAAGACAGTCCTCTATCCTGTTGGAATCATCCAAATGTGTAGCCGCTATTTTTGTCATTCCAATGATTATACTCAAGGGGGTACGGATTTCATGGGACATACATGATAGAAACTCTTTCTTTACTTTGAAGGCTTTTTGCGCGTTATTAAGTGCATCCTTTAACTCCTGCTCCTGGATAGATAAAAGTTTTAAATTTTTTTTATCCATATATTCGGAATATATACTCAGTAATATAATACCGATTGAAAGCAGTAAGGAGACTGACACGGTAAGTACTGCGGTGTGTTTTGATGTTTCCGTCAACTCACAGACCTTATCATCAGCAAAATCTATTATTGTTGTTAAACAGTCACTAACCCTGTCATACTGAGGATATACATACAGAGCTAAATAGTTTGAGATCTCGTTCTCGGTATGTCCAACCACAAAGTCTACGGCTTTATCCTGCTGGGCAATCAGCTGATTCATGGCAGCCTGAAGGGTGTCCACATCCTCCTTAGGGCCGGAATAACAGCTATAAAGCCTCTCTATATCACTGAACTGCAAATCATACCGTTCCTGAAAAATCGAACGAACATTTTGCTCCCCCTTAAAATCATAGGTCAGGAATATACTCACAAAACGTTTCATATCCAACAAGCGTGACCTCATCCCCCTGGCACTGTTGCTGGATGTATAGGGATGGTCATATATATTTTGGGCTGTTTCCTGCATCCTATTGGCAGTATATATACTGATGGATGCAAATATTATAGTGACGGCACAGATAATAATTGTTATTTTTGACTTTATTTCTAAGTTCATACGCTTCCCTTTAACCTTCCAAAGTTCATCTTCTGCACATTTTTCTGAACTCAAAAGAAGTCCTGCGGATGTGCTTTTCCATGCCCATCATTTATTCGTTTTTCTGGATATCTGTTAACATTAGTGCACGCTGATACCTGCCAGTTAAGTCTTACAGGATTTCGATACCAAACGCGCTTCGCTATTTTCCAGTTTAAAACCATCAACTAAATTTTTTAATGACTGAGCCTGCCTGGCTAGTTCTTCGCTAGCACCAGCACTTTCCTCAGAAGTTGCAGTATTAGTCTGTACCACATAGGAAATCTGTCTAATACCCTGTGTTACCTGGGTCAGAGAGGAAGCCTGTCGACTGGCGGCATCGGCAATGTCATCCACCGTGCAAGATACTGTCTGCGTATTTTGGGCTACTTGTTCAAGGGATTGGGCAGTTTTGTCAGCGATTTTACGCCCTGTTTCTACCGCCTGAAGGGAACCTTCTATCAGGACTGCAGTATTTTTCGAGGCCCTTGCTGACTGCTCAGCAAGATTCCGCACTTCAGATGCCACTACAGAAAATCCTTTTCCAACAGCACCAGCACGTGCAGCTTCCACCGAAGCATTAAGTGCCAATATGTTAGTTTGAAAAGCAATATCTTCAATCACTTTTATTATTTTTTTGATTTCGGACGACTTATGGCTGATATCTTTCATTGCATTAACCATTTCCTGCATCTGATGCATGCAATCGTTAACAGATCCGCCTGCCTGCATCGTCTGCTCGCGGGCCTTTTCCACATTCGATGCCGTCTCCTGTACCTGCTCTGATATTACAGAAATAGAGTTTGCCAATTCCTCGACAGAACATGCCTGTTCTGCTGCCCCCTGTGCCAGAGTCTGCGAGCTGGCAGAAATCTGTTCTCCTCCTGCTGCCACCTGAAACGCAGCCTGGTTAATAAGTTGAAGCATATCACTTAAATTATTACGGAGATTTCGCATTGAGATTAGAATCCCTTCATAATTTCCCATATAAGCTTCTAAGGCATTGGAACAGGTTGTGAAGTCCCCTTTTGACAAATCTCCCATTATATGGGCGATATCAAAAATTATTTTCTTTTGTATACCAATTAAGTAGCGTATATTATTGGATAAGTCACCCACCTCATCCTTTGATATATATTTGACTTGTGCTGTTTCCAGTTCTCCTCTAGCTAACTTTTGGATTGCCATTTCTATTTCCTTTATAGGCTTACGGACGGTGTTCGATATATATAGTCCAATTGTTCCCGCCAATATAAAACTTAGGATAATAATGACTGTTACAAGGGTGATAGACATTTCCTGAGCTTTTTGACCATCCTGTACCATTTTCTTTGCATTTTCTCCTGCAATATCGGCTATCGCCTGCAATTTATCCGCCATTTGATTCAAATGCGGTACATAACCATTCTTCATTATGTCGAACGCTTTATCTTTCTTATTAGCCAGTATTGCGTCAAACACCTGGTTGCGATAAACAATCGCTTCTTTTTGAATTGATTCCACTTCATCTATCAGTGATTTATCACCCCGAAAGACTTGACGTATGATAGGAAACGTTTCACGCATCATTATAAGGCTATTGTCAGCATTCTCAATCAACTCTTTTGAGATTTCCTGATCTGATTCCACAATAGCCCTTAATATATCACCTCTTGCCTCTTGTATTTTCCTTCGGGCTGTGGCTACATTGACTGTCACAGTATAGTTGTTGTCATAGAAAATGGTTAAATTATCGCCGATGTGATTAAGCATAATCAGGGCCACAATACTTGCACACAGGCAAAGAAATATGATAACTACATATGACAATAAAAGCCTGGTTCTGATTTTCAAATTTTTCAACATTATATTCTCCCTATAGCCAATAATAATTATGGATAGTTATATTGATATATAGCAAGCACGGTAACCTTGACGTATTGCACCTTGTTTATATACATATTTATAAGAATAGCATAAAATACAAAAAACAGCAACCAGCTTATAGATACCGACTGCAAAATGAGTAGAAATTTCTTTTTTTCAATGTTATACTGATTTAAGTAATGAGTTTTTAAATTTCGTCTACCAGGAGGTATCCTTTTGAAAGAACAACTAGAATTAAATCAACTCATTTACAGCATAATTAAAACCCAGATTGAATTTGGAACTTATCGCTTTGAGGAACATCTACCGCCCATAGAAGAGATGGCGGACATACTGGTTGTATCTGTAGATACCATACGGCTTGCTTATCGCCGATTGCAGACAGATGGGTATATTACCCTTTCAAAACGTATTGGTTCTGTAGTTACAGTTCAATACGATGATAAAGAAGTAGAACAGAATATTCAGACTTATTTTGCAGAACGAGCTGACTCTCTGCTCGATATATGCCGTTCAATCCCGCTGCTGCTAAGAGGTATTCAGGTATCAACATGGAAAAGTATTCCACTGGAAGAATTAGATAAGATTGAACTTGATGCCTTACAGACTAAACCTGCCTTTTGGGTGTTGTTTTATATACAGACCCTATATAGAACGCTGAATAATGACCTATTAATGAATTTTTTCCTTTGGTTGAATACCTTTTATACATTACCTTTTTTGAGTCTGACTGATTATGAAAAATATGTAGACAGAGACATCTGTGCCATACCAGATATAATAAAATTCCGCCGGGAGGAAAATTGGACGGCACTTCAGGTCATTTCCAAAAATGTCCTTGAGAAACACCAGTCCAATATAAGCAGTTTTTATAAAACCAGAATTTCTGTTCCTCCCTCAAAAAACCAAATCACATTTACTTGGAGTTGTTACAAAAGAGCATCGCAGATTTGTTATTCTGTGGGAATGGATATTTTAACTTCAATTGCCCGTGAATATTACCCTGTAGGAAGTTTTTTACCTTCCCAAAAAAAACTCGCAAAAGAAAAACATGTCTCTGTCAGTACAATCCGCCAAACCCTCTCATTATTAAATAATCTCGGTATTGTAAAGACTATCAATGGAGTCGGCACGCAGGTTCTTTCGATGGATCAGATTGCAGACAACTGTAATTTAGCGAATCCAATTGTAAGGAAACGCTTATTAGACTGTAAGCAAAGCTTGCAACTCTTTGCATTGTCCTGCCGAGATGTTGCATCATTTACGATTTCCTCCATGGATGAATCAAGTCTGACGATATGGATGGAACAGCTCATTTTATTCGAACAATTAGACAAATTGGCGCTTATAGTACCGTTTTCTTTGAAATTCATGAGCCAGTCCGCACCTTATCAGACAATCAGAACATTCTACTCAGAATTATACAAGCAATTATTTTGGGGAGTCCCGCTTAGAGGTATGATGGGAACACAGGAAGTTATCAATGATATTTACCGACCATATCATCAATCTATGCTTAATTATCTAAAAAGTTCCGATGCAGAGGGATTTGCTGCAATATTGGAAGAGGCATCAAACCTGGCAGTTCAATTTGTATCTGAACGGCTAGCCAAATATGGGATACAGGAGACTGATAGTAAGTCTATCACTAAATATGGAAAGAATTCTATCTAGTATAAACGATTATAGTTAGCTTTTTGTCATGGTTCCAAAACATTAACTTTTATATACTATAAAAATAGAGGTTCTGTACTAAATATTGGTGTGTGTTGAAACGCACATCTCCAATATCCCTTTGGTTGTAATGAAATCTCCGGAAATGTTTATCCCATCAGAAACAGCAATATCTTTTCCCACTCCTGGACTGGCGTAATTCATTCTTTCCGGCCTCTGGCTATGAGCCCCTCAGTACCCCGGCGTGTGGCACTTCTATGTTGGTTTTAAAAGTTTGCTGATTTACGAAATTTCTTTATCGGCCTCATCCTCCCCGGATACTCCCATTGCCAGCAGCATCAGCATGACAGGTGTCACGATAGGAACGCTGATGTTGACTGCTGCCTGGGCAGCATAACAGATTACGGCAAAGGCAATTGCCATTACATAGGGCCGTTTTCCGGATAAACGAATCATTTTCCGGATGGATGTAACCAGTAATGCCAGATAGGCCACAAGTCCGGCCAAACCAACCGTCACCAGATATTGAAGATATTCATTATGAGCGCTGTCAAAAAATTCCCCATAGCGCATTACCATTTCATCATAATGGTTTTCCATGACAACCGCCCCATATGTATCCGGTCCTGCACCAAATATTTTCTGTTTAAAGGGAAACTTCCCATAACTTTCCATACCGATTCTCCATATGTACCAGCGATGCGTTCCCCAGTCGTCATTGATCGTCAGGTACTGTGCCAATCCGCCGTAGTTCCCTGCATTTCCACAGACATTCACATCATAAAGGGCAAAGCCGGTCAGGATAATTCCCACGGACAGGAATGCCAGCCAGGCCCACCTCCCCTTGTTTCCATCCCGCATAAGGGGATGGGTGTCCGGAATCATTTTCATCATCCAACACAGTATGAAGTACAAGGCCCACAGGACTGCCACCAGAAGAATCAGGTAATGTGAACCGGTTATGATACGGTACAATCCTCCCATTTGACCGGCAGCTCCTGATTGCGGCTTTGTCATCCTGTGCAAGCTCCAGAATTCCGAACTTAACACTGCCAGTATAAAAATGTAGGTTCTGACCCCCCTCAGGTTTTTGAATGCATACAGCGGTAAAAGCCCAATCAGAGCAAAGATTGCAAGGTAGGCATTATCACTCATCCCGGTAATAAGGGCAGCGAATGAAATCGACATGCAGAAAAGATACCATGTTTTCCTTATCCGGACCTCCTCTGTAAAGAACAACAGGACAGACGCTCCGGCCAGCATGGCTGCATAGGATGTATATGTATTAATGTTGCCAATGGTTGACATAAACATATAGTATTGTCCAGGGTCCATAAGATTCTTAAATCCAATAGGATCTATATCGAAGTATTGGAGGATTCCTATGATACACGCCCCCATGCCGGCTCCGAGAAACAGGTCCAGATACCATTGTCTTAAACGCAGACTCCTTCTTACGGCAAAATACATAAAAGCATAAGCAATCCATATCAGAAGACCAGAATACCTTCCATCATTTCCCAACAATGCTGCTGCGGGAGTTGCGGATTGCAGAGTGGATATACCGGCTATCAGTATAAAATCCAGCATGGACCAGTCAGAGGCACAGATTTTCCTTCTCCTGCCCGTACTCCTGTCACAGCCCAGATAGATTGACAAAATTAAAAAAATTACATTTACCATCAGAAATACAACTGCAAAGATAATCACTACTTTGTAATAAAAAAATGTTTTAAAATTCAGTATATCAAAGTAATAGTCCCTGAACGCAAGAGGAAACACCCCTATTATAATGATCGCAAAAATACCTGCCAGTCCGGAATTCATCCCTCGCCATTTTGAATAAAAACTTTTAATATTTGCAATACTGGTTTTCTTCCCACTATCCATGACTCCCCCCTTTCAGGTAATTCCAGAAGCAGCCATGACTGATACCATGGCTGCCTCCGTTACTCCTTCTTTTTTACATCTTTAAATCCTTATTTATCCGTTTTTGGCACATATAGGTATTTGCCTCCTCCAACATTCTCATCAGCTCCAGCGCACTGCGAAAAGCAATATAATGCGTCCCTGTATAATTGCACCGGAGCCTCCCCTGCATAGAGGAATTCTGCCGGAACAACACATGGATCAGAATGACCTCCTTCGCAGCTGTTACATATGGGTACAGGTTCCCTGCCACTTCCTCTTTTTCCAGAACTTTCCCGGAACTTTTTTGCCGTTTCCCCCTCAGCGCCCTGTACTGCTGCTCCCTTTCTTTTTGCAGGAACCGCGGTTCTGTTGTTGCCATAGGGGCACCCACCATTTCACACACCTCATCAAGGGCCAGTATCAGCCCGTGGATTCCTCTAAAGCTTACAGGACAAGGCAGATGATAATTTACAATGATACCATATGGCATATTATTTTCATGACCGTTTATACACACAAGCATCATACACGCCCTGTCCGTACCTGCCATTTCAATCTGAAGGTTCCTTTCCTCACTCAGCATGGTCCACTCCTTTGCAGTACAACCGCAGACATTGTTTTGGAACTTTATTCGCCGTTTTTACGGTGTCTCCCTCATCCATCTGCCGTTTTCATCCACCATATATCCATCAGGGGTTATTTCATTTACATATAATGTACCCATCGGCTTTCCGCTCTGGCTTCCGGTACTGAAGAAATACCAGTACTCGCCCAGCTTCTGCCATCCTGTTGCCATACCTCCGGTAAACTGATTCAGATAGTACCACTTCATATCCTTTGCGTCATAGTACCAGCCCATGACTAAACGTCCAAAGTCAGCCCCCTGGTCCTCTTTAAGATAATACCAGTGTCCGCCCGCGTCCATGTACCATCCGTAATCCATGATACCGGCTGCGTTAAAATGATAGGTACAGGTCTGCCGGGCATCCTTGTACTTGATGTTTATCCATTGGTCTTTGATGATTCTTCCGCTCCTCAGTATAAATGACCATTGTCTGCCATCCGTGTCAATGCTTTCCCATCGCCCTTCCGTACCAATGGTGTATGTTCTGTAATCGTTAAAGGTATTTCCCGGTCCAAGACTTCTGCCCCCGCCGGAACCCCCCCGTGAGCCGCCGCCGGAACCCCCACCGGAACCCCCGCCGGAACCCCCGCCGGAACCCCCGCCGGAACCCCCGCCGCCTGGTTGGTTGGGATTGTCCGGGTCATCTGGATTGTTGCCGCCGGAAGTAATGGAGTCCACAAGGGCTTTTAAAGTGTCATAGGCTTCCAAAAGCTCATCAACAGTCGGGCGGTAGATTCTGTTGGCAACCTCCAGGGCAATGTCAATTGCTTCGCTTAACTCCTCCCTGTCCTCTTCACTTACCGACTGATTGTTCTTCAATACCTGGGCAATGGAAATCTGGTCTAATAGCTTCTGTCTTGCTTCCTGCCACTGCGCATCATCTTCCGTCTGGTAGAGTACATGCAGGGTCAGGTTCTTTGTAACCGGCTCGCCTGTGTCATAACCGTTACCCGAAGAGGCAGTCTTTCCCAGCCCCTTATACTCCCATACAATTCCGGTAATCGGATCCGTATAGTCCTCAAATATATCCAGATCCATGAATCCTTCCGCGTCCTCCAGGGCTGTGTCGGACCTGACCTTAATTATATGTTCCATGGAACGTTTATCGTCAATGATTTTTACCTCATGGGCTTTCAGGTAGGTCAGTACATAGGTGCTTTCCACGTTTGCATCAAAGGAGACAACTCCTGTAAAACCGGAATCCATATCATCCGGAGCCGGCTCCATAGGCACCTCTGTACATGTATATTCCCCATCCAAATCCTCCAAGTTCCACAGATGGTAATCCGTATAGCCGTGCATACTGCGGTCAAGGACAGCGTACACCCTGATATCCGGTTCTTTATTCACATCGGACGGAATCTCCTTATTGCTGCCGCCCACCTGTCTTGCCAGTACAGACGATAATGTCCAGGGTACCTTTACCGAATCATTGCCGACTTCAGATTTTACCGCTTCGGACTCCGATGCCTTGGGCGCGCGCTGGGTGAACTTGACTGTGTAAAGTACGTCAACCCCTGCTGTCATAGCATCCTGGTCACTGCTGTTATTAGTCAGTTCATCAATTAAATCCTCCATCCTGTCATCTGACAGGTCAAGGGCCACAGCCCCTGTCTTAGGGGTATAATCAATAGAAGCATTGCCGGGTGTTGCTGCCGCCGCAGCATAATAGTTCGCCTGAAGCACCAGATTCCCTTCCGGCATGGTGATAGCAGGGTTTCTCCTGGTCTTATCGGCCAGTGTCAGCTTGCCAATCAGCGCGCTCCACTGCCGGAACCCCTGCCCCTGGCTGTTGGTGGTTTCAGCATCCAATGAAATTACATCCCCGGCCTTTACCACTGCTGTTTTATCATCATCAAAGTCAATTATGGCTCCGTCACGCATGATTTTAGTGATAAAACCGCCGTTTGTCAGGGCTATGGTATAATCCTGCTGTTCCTGCGTATTTCCTATAACCGCAACCTGCGTACCTAAAAGAATCTTATCGGCAGCGGCCGTGTCCTCTCCCGGCTGTTTTGCAACCACCACATACAGCTGGTTTGACTCCAGTCCTCCAAGTACCGCACGAGGTGATGCGCCGGAAGACATGACCCATTCGTCCTCATCGGCCCCGGGTACATCTATTACATCGCCCTCCATGTTAAGGATTGCATACAGGGTTTCCGGATTTGCAGGCTCAACCACCACCTGCTTCATACCAGCCCCATCATCTTCCACATCATAGTTGGTGCCGAGAGCGGGCACTGTCACACGTGAAGGCGGGCCGAAGGTATCCGGGTCCAGATGTTCCGGAAGGATTACGCCTATATCCGGGTTAGCGCTCTGGTTAAGCTCATAGACATAGTAGCTTGTACATGGATTTAATCCGGTAAACCCAGTGTTTTTTAACTGGCTTCCCAGTTTGGTTCCAACCACCCTGTAATCCATATCAGTCAATGCGTATCTGCGGTTTTCATTGGCGCCGGATACGCTCACTTTCCCGCTTCCATCGTTGTCTACGGTCCCCCGGGCATCCGGCATTGCCAATATGTTGTCATCACTGATTCCAATAGGGATAAACCTTGCAGTATAGGTCTGGTCTGCATTGATTGTCTGTGCATTCTGCATCCGGTTTCCATTCTCGTCAAACCAGCCGCCAAACATATAGAAATTATCAGGCAGGGTGCTGGGAAGTGCCAGGGATGACCAGGATGTCCCTATTTCCACATGGCTTGTCCTGCTCCCCTCAATGGTACCGTGGGGACCGGAGACAAATTTCAGATCAAACCATTCTCCTTCTGTTTCCTCAAAATTCGCGAACAGTTTAATGGAGGCATTAATTGCAGTGTCATCTGCCAACTTTTGTCCTGTTTTATTACTTCCGTTGGATGTAGCCTTGTACCAGCCGTCAAAACTGTAGTGAGGTGAAGGAGTTGGCATGAGCCCTTCCGTTACCTGGGCCAGGGTATTGTTTTCTGACTTTTTAACAAACTTAGGGGCTGTATTTCCATTAAAGGAGCCATTCTGTCCATTGTAGAATTCTACTTTTGCCCAATATGTCTCATCCGTCAGCTCTTCGGTGTAGGTGATAGTTACAGTTCCACCCTGAAGATTTGGGGTCAGGTTCAGTTTCTTAGTCTCCTGGTCCAGGGATACGTCTGACAGACTGTCTTCCCATACTATATTAGGAGGATAAACATAACCTGACATTTTATCCACATCAACTTCCACCGGTACTCCCGGCTGCACGGCCCGCGTCTCCTCTTCACGCAGTATATTGCCGTGGTTATCCATGCGTTTCACCCGAAGTGTGGTTACAAAGCTGGGATCCAGTTCATATTGATAGGTAAATGTTATGGCCTGGTTCGGCATCTTACCCGTAAAATGATAGTTGGAAGTATTGAGACTCACCCCTGCATCCTCAGCGGATATAACACCCGTCCCCTCCAGATCCGTAATTCCGCCGTCCGTCAGTTCCGCTGATGCAATCAGATAAGAATTAATGGCAGCCGGCTCAATAACATAATCAGATTCCACCGGAAGGGTTCTGCTCTCCGGGGCTTTAATCTGATTGCCCTCCATATCCACGTACCGTACAGTAATCAGGAATTTTTTTGTCGGATCAGGTTCATAACGGTAAGCCGCTGTCAGATAATCATTGGGCATACTTCCCCTTACCGCATTGGTGGAAGCGTTGATGCTTGCCCCTCCCTCTGTCATGGTGCCATGTCCGCTTGCTTCGCCGTATTTGCGGACTTTATTATTCTTTAGAAGCACGGACTTAAACCGATATCCCGGAATATCCCTTCTGTATGTTGCGGAGATGGGATTATTGGCCATCTGGGTGCTTTCCCAGGTTGATTCAAAGAATTTTCTTAAATCAGGATCATCATAATCCCCCGGCCACCCGCTGCTGTCATCCGCCTCATCTCTGGCTGTGTTAAAATCCCTGTAATGTTCTACCCTGAACGTATATGGGGTGGTTTCATTTCCCTTCCACACCGCGTTGTAGGTTGTTACGGAATCATACGGGAAAGCATAAGGGAGTGTCTCCACCCGATTGCCGCTGGTTCCATACCAGCCGTCAAATGTATAGCCGTCCCATGTAATACCATTAAAATCCGGGACCTTCGGCCTTGCCCCGGAACCGAAGTCATCTGTGGGCAGTCCGGCAAAGTTGGCAGAACTGGTCAGAGGACTCCCAGCCTGTCCATCTGCCACAAACAGATTTCCCTCCATAGCCCCGCCGGATGCCACGCTGCTATAACTGGAAAGCTGGACTCCCGGACCGTTTTGGGGATCAAATTTAAGCTTAACCGGATCCCCAAAATTAACCGCATACGCCGGATATCCCGGGGCAGCCATGGAAAATACCATGGCTGCCGCCAGCATCCCTGCCAGCTTTGATTTTATATTATATCTCTTTCTCATCCGGTTCCTCCTACTGAATCCATGCACCGTCGGCGTCTGTCTGGTATCCGTCCGGTGTTATTTCGTTTTTATACATAGAACCTAAGGGGCGTCCTGTACCTCCCCCATAGATCCATTGCTGTTTTGCGGGGTCATAGGCATATACGCCTGCCCCCACCGGGGAGAAATAATACCATTTTCCGTCTATCTTCCTCCACCCCTGGGCCATCACGCCGTTCAACGGATCCAGATAATACCAGTTGCCGTCTCTTGTATCCAGTCTCCAGCCTGTAACCATCTTTCCATAAGGAGATTCCTTCTCTGTATTGCAGTAATACCATTTTCCTGCCTTATCACAGATCCAGCCGCTCTGCATGATTCCCTTATCGTCAAAGTAATACCAGCCGCTGTCTCCTGATCGGCTTCCTTCCGGGTATTTCAGCCTGGCCCACATGCCGCTCAGGCTTGTGCCTCCGTTGAGAACAAAACTCAGCTGTCTCTCCCCGGACGGACCCGTGCTTTCCACCCAGTTACCGTTGGTTCCTATGAGGTAACTCTCCGGCGCAGTTCCGGCAAAAGGCGCCTGTTTGCTTCCGCCTCCGCCTCCGCCGCCGCCCTTGCTTCCGCCTTTGTTGCCGCCTTTCTGCTGGTCGTCATAGTGGTCATAACGGTTGTCTAACAGTTCCTTGTATGGTTCTGTCTTGTCCTTCAGTTCAAAAAGCGCCTCCTCCAGCTGGTCAATGGTAGCCTTGGGTTCCTCGCGGTCCAGTACTTCTAATGCCGCTTCAATGTATTCCTTCAGCTTCTTACTCTCACCAAGCTTCAGGAAATGGTCATCGCTTATGCCGATGGCCTCACGGATAGCCTCTTCCAGCTCCCTGCGGGTGTTGTCCACCTCTTTTTCATTATCGTCATAGTACGCATATATATATGTCTTGCGGGTTATGCTGCGGTCCGGTTCAAACTCCCTGTAACGGTCCTGGCGGTAGCTCCAGCCCACGTAGCTGTACTCTGCCCCTGCCGGGCTGATAAAATAGTCGAGCTGTTCCTCAATCCCCGCATACTCGGTCTCATAATAGGAATCAAGAGGGGATTCTTCTTTGCGCACCTTGAACCAGTACCGGTAGATATCCGGAGCCGTATTGTTCAGGAAATACAGCCGGTAAGCACGGTTATACACCATCACATACCTGCTTCCCTCTGTGGCCGTGAACGTGAACAGGCCGCCTGTCTCTTCCGGCTCGTAGTCCATGGGTACAAGGCTTACCGCTATTCCCGTGTCATCGTCCTCTTCGATTTCATACAGCTGGTAATCCATCATGTCCACATCGCGCTTCCCCAGCTGTACATAGGTGTTAAAAGATGCCTCCGACGCACTTGCACGGTTGACTTTCCTGCCGTTCACATATCTCTCAATGGATACGTCCAGTCCCCAGGCCGCCTTATAGGCTGCTTCATGGTCCGTATCGTAGTCGCCTCCCATCTTGATGGCATTGGATTCGGAAGCGCGTACATTGTTCTTTCTGTAAACCACCTTATAGGTCACGTCCGCATGGTTCACGTCCATCAGCTCCCGGTCCGCGTCCGTGGTCAGTTCGTCCTCCAGAACCGGTACCTCGTCCGGATCCAGGGCCAGCTCCTCACGGCTGCCGCCCCGGACTTCATCCACCACAACAGCGTTGCTGGGGGTTGCCGCCCGTTCATATACCGCTGTCAGCACCAAGTTGGTGTCCGGCATGGCAAAGCTGGCTTCCCTGGAGTTAATCTTGGTATCCATTCCATCCACCGCTCCGATGGTGAACTTCCAGTGTAAGAAAGGGCGGCCCTCGTCATTGGTTGGTTCCGCTTTGATTTTCACCCAATCGCCTTTGTGGGCCTCCTCGTAACGGTCCGCGCCCACTTCTATATCACCTGCGCTCACCACCTCACCGTAAATTGTCTGGATGATGTAGTTCGGAAGTTCCAGATCCCCTCCCGGGTCCGTAGTGATAATACTTCCATTTTCCTCGCAGCTCTCCGCCGTGATGGTATTCTGGCCTTTTGGCCGGGCCACCACCGTATACTCCCTGTTGTAATCCAGTCCGCCAAAGCTTACGCTTCCCGGGTTTCCGGACACACTCTGCCATCCGCCCGCGCCGGTTTGGGGCGTCGCCACCACATGTCCGTCGCTGTCTAATACCGCGTAGTCGGAGGCCGTGTCCGCGGGCCGTATAATCAACTCTGTCTTGCCCTCGTCTTCCTCGTCATAGAGAATCTTATAATTGGTATCCACCACCGGCGTCAGTACCTCTGCACCGTCACTGAGGGTACCCTGCACATCCCCTATCATGTCTCCGGTCCCCACCCCGGTCTGTCCGGTGGCCTCATATACCACATAGCGCATGCCGGGATACAGGTTGTCAAATACAGTGCGGCTGGTGAGGATGTTGCCCTTGTTCACTGCCAGTACCTTTCCGTCCAGGTCCGTAAGTATATATTTATAACCCTGTGTGGTTCCGAATACCGTAATGCGGCCCTTTCCCTGGCCGTTAAGTCCTGCCGCCGGTTCGGGCTCCGCTACCTCCGTGCCGAAGATAGCTGGATCCGGATAGAACTGGATGGTATAAGTCTGGCCGTTCACCAGGTCCGTATCATCATCCACAAGCTCTCCCTGTACATACCAGTCATCCACCAGGTAGTTCACCTCCGGCGTGTACTCCGGAAGGCTTGCCTCAATGTCTCCCCACTTCTTATCGAATGTAGTGCGCAGGGTAAGAGGCTGCCCTGCATTGATAGAACCGTGGCTGCCCGCCTCAAAATTAATATGAATCCAGGCATCCGGATTTTCCTCAAAATGGGCGGTTATGACTGCCGCTGCCGTAAACCGGTAATCCTGAGGCAGGAGTGTCTCCCCATTGTTCAGGACCCCGTCCCCGTCTGTATCAACAAACCATCCGCCAAAGCGGTAATAATTATTCTCCGGCTGCGGTACCGGCATAAGCCGTTTTTCCTTGATGGTTTCCAGGGTATAGGAGTTCTCATGCCCCGGGGATACGCCATCGTCCAACAGCACGCTGGCCTTGAACCTTCCGCCCGACAGGGCCTGCACATCCTGGGATACTCCGCTTCCGCCCTGCAGGGTTCCGTTAACGCCAGGCTTATAAGTAATATCCGCCCACTTAGATGGAATCCTGTCATGCCTATACGTAATTGTGGCGTCATCGTTGGGCATGATTCCCGCCCATCCGCTGTCATCAAACTGTATCTGTGTACCGGCAGGCCGGACCGTATGGGATTCCAGGCTGTAACCATACTGCTCCAGATAGTCGCCCTCCACACTGCTGTCCGCCTCGAAAGGGCCTGATACTTCAGGAGGGATGATATCTTTTAAGCTGCTGTCAGCCGTTCCGTTATCCTCATATTTAACAGTTATCCCATATCCCTCGATGGTTGATTCATACAGGTAGACAAGACGCACCGGCTGGTTGGGCATGATACCGTTAAACGTAAAGCTGTCATCAAACTCTCCTCTCACACCATTCACCAGTCCGTCCGCCAATTCACCCGCCTCTTCTCCCAGGTCAAACCGGTAGCCGGTACACTGGTAGCCGTAAACCTGCGCCGGCTGTGCACTGATCTCATTCTCCGGATAATACAGTTCAGACTGCGCAGTGGATACCGTGGTACCGTTATTGGTCTGATGCAGTACCTCAAATAGGGATCTGGCGCTTGTATCCCCATACCGTACTTTGTAACCGTACCGTATGGTCGCATCCTGTCCCGGCATCTTTCCGCTGAATGTACCCGTACCGTTAAACTGGCCGATGGGAACAGATGTGCCGCTGAAATTGTATTCAGACGGAGTGGTGCTGGAATCCTCCTGGCTCCAGGAATACCCCCTGACCGCCCTTTTCTCTTCCAGAAGCGGCTGCTCCACACTGTAGGCGCCTTCCAGAGTGTTGGAAGCGAACATAATATCGCCCGATGCATTAGAGTGCTCTACCGTATAGTTAAACTTTATACTTGGGTCCGCCTCAAATATGGCATAGTAGGTTACAGGTGTCTCCGGGTACACCGGCGGCAGGCTGCTTATGAACTGGGGGTGCTCCCAGTCATTTACCGCACTCCATCCCTTGAATATGTAACCATACCGTGTTGTAGTGGGAAGCAGTGAAGTGACCGGATTGCCTGCTGTTCCCACCAGTGTCTCCGGTTCCGGTGTTCCTCCGTTGCTGTTGAATATAATCTGTGATCCGATTTTGCGGTATTCATAGTTGACTGCCACATCCTGGTTCGGCATGGTTCCGGTAACCCGGCCAAAGTCCGCCCCGGGTGTCAGGTTAGCCGTAAGTGTGGGAGGCGTCCCCTGCTCTATGACCACACCGGCCAGCTCGTATCCTGTAATGGCCGGTCCCGGCGCAAGATCCACCGATTCTCCGGAAGCTTTTGAGACGGTGGGAATAGGGGTGACTCCGGGGATTGAACCGCCCGTATCAGCGTCCCTAACAGTAAAGCTGATCTGAAGGCCGTTTCGTTTGATTACGGCGTTTCTGTCATTTCCCGTGCCGGCGCCTGTCAGATTCTTAGTGCCCACCGTCACATATACCCCTGTACCGTCCGTTTTTGCCTGATCCGCAAAGAAATTGTCCGCAAAGGGACTTGGAGCTGTATCCACACCGCTTCCCGACAAAGGAACGGCAATTTTTATCTCCTGGCCGGCCAGCGTGGATATTCCCCCCGGCGACGCGTCAGGCTGCCTGGCCGTTGTAACACCAATCCTTGAGGTGTTCAGGTCACCTGTTACCGTGATGGTCCTCCCCTCTGCCAGATACACATTGGCCTTAGCGCCTGAGGGGGTTGTATTACTCTCTATCATCACATCATTCAGTACGTTGAATCTTCCTGTGCTGTCAAAGTAAACAGCACCCTTGCCTTCCGAGACATTTCCGGATATCGTTCCGTAGTTCATGGAAAGAGCCGCACTGCCTGTTATATTGACGGCACTTCCCTTGCTTGTGTTGTCTCCGTGGCAATTACGAAGGTCCGCCCCACTGTTTATTTCCACTCTGCCGGATCCGGCAGATACCAGCGGTTCACTGCTCACACTGCCATTTCCATCCAGGACAAGATCCGTCAGCTTCAGAGTTGCTCCCGATACCTTAAAAATAGGCTCGTTAAAAGAACCGGCTCGTTTTAGTGTCTTAATATAATCTGAATTCTCATTGGTGGGATTGCCGTTTCTGTCATAATCCGTGCTTGCTATGGTAATATCCCTGCCTGAACCTGACACCTCGATAGGGGATGTGATGTCCGGGTAATCCATGATATAGATATATCCCTTTTTATTCCCTATCTTCTCCAAAGCATATTCTATGGTTTTAAAAGGGCTGCTGTACGTGCCATCAGCGGCCGTTGAATCCACTCCGGATTCCGATACATAGTACGATGTATCCCTGATTGCAAAGGCGACACGCTTATGTACGATTTCATACGGATGGAGCTGGAAATGCCAGGAATACGCCATACCGGAGTCTTGTCCGCTTAAGGAATCCCCTCCGTCTTCATTGAACACATTGCTTCCCCAATTGCTGTAGCGTCCAATCCATCTAGTGGTCGGAGGCGTAACGCCAAGGCTACTGTCATTGGTAATACAGTCAAAGGTAGTTTTCACATGCTGGTTCACCATGTGGAAACCGCGGTTGTTCTTATAGACCGTGGCATAGTCGTCTTCCTGGCTGCCGCCTATCATGACATCCGTACCTGTTCCCAGTTTCACGGACCTGCCTTCGGTTCCTCCCCGTCCGGTCTTGTCATACACATAATAATCCACAAATATATATTTGTTATCCGGGCTTGGTGACAGGGCGATTTTAAATTCAATGCCCATACTGCTTATATCTTCCACCGCGCCGTTGGCACTTCCATTGGCCTTATACTTGGTACCGTTTTCCACCTGAATGTAGGTGGCATACCCCTGCCAGCTATATGTAGTCTTAATTCCGCTTTGGCTGTATCCCGTCTGTCCGGCCTGTAATCCGCACAAATCGAAACGGTATGTGCTGTTGGTGGGATTTTCCCCGGTTCCGTTTCTCGGTGTAATCCATGCGTAGGCCGTTCCCTCGCTGGCTCCATTTCCAAGGTTTTCATCGGGCAGCTCTGTGGAGGCATATGCGACCACAGCCATCTGTGACGACCATAATCCCGCAGTCAGACACACCGTTAAAATCAGGGAAACAATACGTTTCCATATATGATATAATTCTTTACTCATTGCTCACATTGTCTCCTCACATTAAAAGTTCAGACATTCTTCCTCCGGCAGTCCGTCCAGTAAAGGTTCCGTATTGCTGCCGGCGATCAGACCTCCAGCATATTTATTTTCTCTGTTGTCAGAATCATAATGGTAGAATCCGGTCCCCTCTTCTCCCTTATACCATCTCGGCTTAAACTCATCGTCCACCCTGGCCGCGAACCGGCCGTTAATGATAACCAGCCATCCGCCGTCTTTATCCTTCACAACCTTCTTATTGCCGGTGACGGTCTTTCCGTTGGTATCGACCACCCGGTAGGTATCTTCACTGTCCCGGACCACGCCGTACCCATATTCCTCATCCGCCTCCAGCCGGAGTCCGTTTATATAATAGGAATCTTTTACCCGTTTGAGACGGTTTCTGTTCCCATAGGCGACACCATCACTTTTAAAACCAAAGGTATGCACTCCATCATCCAGTTCCACCTTCAATTCACTGCCGGTCTGCATGGAACCGTCATTCAGTTCGTCCGGCGAAAAGAAGTAGAGGTCCGCCTTCTCTATACCATATATATTCCCTTCTATGAAATCCTCCGACGACCATGCATCCATATCATACTGGGCTACGAATGTGCTACGGGTATCAAAGAGCACAAACCCCGTCTGCATCCTGCCAAGTCCGTCAAATGCATAATACCGGCCATTCACATTTTTTATCTTATTCTGAAAAATCTTTCCATTTTGGTCCGTGCGCCACCAACTGTACTCCCCATCATCATAGTCATCCTGTATCAGATTGTCCGATGGATACATCCAAAGCCATGAGTCCCTCAGAAGGCTTCCGCCGTCATACCCCGCAAAGAATTTGGCGGGCACATCGCTGGTGGGATTGCTTTTATCCGCATTGCTGACACTTGCCACCTTGGTCCACCAGGGAAGCATGATTCCATACTCATCAAAGCCGTATGTGCTGCCGTTTATATTTTTTTGTATCAGCCGGTCTCCATTGCTTTTCACCTTTTTGGAACGGTTGTTAAAATACAGCCACACCTGGTCATATTCATCGTAATCCCTGCCGCTGATATCACTGTTCAAATCCTCCAGTCCACTTAACTCCAGCTGCGAATAATCCAACCAGCTCTCAGTCTTTAAGGCACCGTCTTTATCCGCATAGTACACGCCTTCCTCCAACGGGTTTTCATCCTCATCCAACGGCCTCCCATCTTCATCAAACCATCCGGTCAGCATGCGGCCGCTTTCATCAAATATGTAGCTCCTGCCATCCACACTCCGTTTAAAAGAAGATGTGGTATCTCGGTATGCCTTACCGTTAGCGCCAAAATAATACCATCCGGCCTCATGGCCCTTCTCATCCCCCTCCTCCACCAGAACCCACATATTTTCAGCCCGCGCTCCATCATCAAACACATAATAAAGGCTGTTCCCCTGGTCAATAAAACAATTCCTCAGCATAAGCCCCTGGTCGCCCAGATAGAACCAGGAATCTCTTGACTGTCTCCACGTATTTTGCAGCGGCTCATCGTTTTCATCTAAATAGCTCCACTCCCCATCTTCGCTCATCCATCCCTCAACCGCATAGGCGGTCACTGGATGAAGCTTAGTCAGTGCAAAAGCTGTAACGACCAGAGTGCTGGCAATGAGCGTTATTCTCTTTTTCATCATCCTACTGTCCTTCCAATCCTTATTTGAAATATATATTTATTTTAAACCCTTTGTTATGGGTTGCTTTACCCCTCTAAATACACATACTTTTCTTTTCTTCCGTATCGTACCGCCTCTTCATGGGAATCAAAAAAGATGTCCAGCCGCATTCCCTCTACCGCTTTTCCAGTATCCTCCACTGTGTAAACCACATCATCAATTACAATCCTCGTACCAAGCGGTATCACAGACGGGTCTGCGGCAACGGTATGGGATGCCCTGGGCACGGTTTCCGATTTCGTCAGCCTTTCCTCCTTTTCCCCGCAGCATATTGTACAGCTGCAGTATCCTGTAACCTGAAACTCTCCCAGATAATAGGGACTCTCCTCAGGCAACTCGGAATGTCTGTATATGGCGCATTTCTTCCGGCCGAACCGCTTTGCTTCCTCATAGCTGTCAAAATATATCCGCAGTTTTTCTTTGGCGTCTTCATCCACCTTATCCTCAATCACATAGGTATCTCCGTCAATCAGTACCGTGTCCCCTATTTTAAAGACAGACAGTATGCCTGCCGCTGTATGGTGTTCCACCGGAACTCCCCCGGAATACGTCATGTCACTTTCATCCGAACTGTAGGCCGCCACCTCCCAATCCCCCAGGTATTCAAACTCCGTCTGGTGTTCCGTCTGGCGTTCACTCTGGGTTGATTCCCGGTTCGATATAATCTCCAGCCGTTCTACCGCATATGGATTATCAACGGTCCCGGTTCCTTCCAGGTCCGGCTGCATCTGTTCAGCACCCGCTGTGGACAGCTGGGAAAATAAAATCCAGGCCACCAATCCAATCAGGCCGCATCCAAAGATAACCGGCCTGAGAAATTTCCTCATCATATTATGCCTTCGGCAGGATCTGCGGAATTCCGTCATCCTGTATCCATGAATGTTATCTGTCATCCTCCTGTCCCCCGAGTATCACAAATTATTATGCATGGAGTCCATATCCATATCTTTTTGTGTTATAAATTTCCATCTGGTGCCTCCCAAACTTTTGTCCCAAGTAATGTCACAGTATCTCCACTCCCCATCAAGCCAGGTTCTGTTCCATGCATGATCTCCGGCATATACAGGCTCACAAATCAGTCCCGCATTCCTGCACAGCATAAGATAAGCAGACACGTATCCCCAGCACACAGCATTACCGTTCATAACCGCATCATAGATGGTCCGGTTCTTCAGTGTCTGGTCATAGGAAACATTATCATAGACCCAATCATAAAAATACTCAGCCTTCTCCCGATCTCCCAATGTGCTGCATTTCTGCACCACCTCAGAAAGCCTGTCCTGAACCTGACTGTGTTCTGATACCGCCCGAGCCGGATTCCCGCATGACACATAAATGACGAACTTCCCATTTTCATCAAATGAGTATAATGTCACCTCTTCTTTTCCCAAATATATGTACCTGTAATAATATCTGCCAAAGGAAAAGGCTTCCTCCTGAGAGTCAAAAACAATATCAGTTTTTATAAAACTGCCGTTTTCTCTTCCTCCTTCGAGTGCATCCAGCACATCTTCCCCAAGGCATTCAAATTCTGGATACTGGCTGCACATTTGGCTGGAAAGCTGCCCAGCAACGTCAACCTGGCCAGCGGAGGATTCTGTTTGCTGCATTGCAAACAAATTTTTTGCAAAACAGATGTTCATGATAAATACAAAAACAAATAAAAAGCAAATAGAACTAAATTGCTTGATTTCTCATCCCTCCCGTCCTGTTTTTACAACTAAATATTTCTTTTGTTGTAACTAAAAAAGGGGGAGGGGATGGTAAAACGGGATATTTACTGACTATAGGAAATTTTAAGAGAATTAATTCTGAAGTTTGAGAGAAAGATAAATAACAAAAAATGTGAAAATAATACCAAGTTGGTTTAATTTGTTACCCAGCTTACTTTTTATATCCTTTTTTATCGAAATTTTTTTAAAATTATGTAGAATTTTGTCAACAAATGTAGTATACTTTTTTTAAATCTTTCAGGAATATCCTAAAGTACAACAAAAGAAATATTCTGTTGTATCATACAGCAGCAATTTCATTTTTTCCAACTGTATTCTGTGCTGGCTTCCGCTTTCCTTTGTATAAATTCTGGTGGTATTAATATCCCTGTGTCCCAGGATATCCGCTAATTTTGACAGATTTTTTTCTATTTCATAGTATGTCCTTGCAAAAAGGTGTCTCAGATTGTGGGGAAATATCTTTTCAGCCTTAACATTGGCCTCTATGCCAAGCGCTTTCATTTCCCTCCATATATTACTCCGATCCAACGGCTTACCGTTTTTCGTTACAAAAATCATACCTGAACTAATATTATTTTTTTGCGCATAAGAATGAAGGAGCGAACATAGCTGTCTTGTTAACAGCACAGTCCTTATCCTGCCCTTGCACTCAATTTCAGCCTGGCCTTTATGAATAGCTGCCACCGTGATAAACGACAATTCTGATACGCGGATCCCGCTCGCGCAGATAGTCTCCAGCACAAGGGCCAGCCGTTCATTCCCATTGTCAAAAGCAGTTTTTACCAGCCTCTTATATTCGTCCTTTGTCAATTCCTTTCTCTCAGGATAAAAAGAACTTTTGCTGATTTTTAAAAATTTACTTTCACAGCCATCCCATCCACAATATTTAAAGAAACCATTGAGTGCAGCTATGACACAGTTAATGGTAACTGGGGTGATATGTTCCCTCAGGTTTGCTTTCCATAAAAGTACCATCTCCTTTGTAACCGGCTCTTCTCCGATAAATTCTTTAAATTGTTTTAAATAATGCCTGTATTTCTTTACTGTTTCCATGCTTCTTTCACAACTTTCCAGCCATTGACCAAACGCTTCTATCTTCTGGTAAGTTATGAGCCTTTCACCTTTTCTTTTCATTCTAGCCTCCTGAAATTACGTGAAATGATATAGTTTGCTCAGACGGCAAAAAACATCCTATATCCCCTTTGAGATATTGGACTTTTTGCTTATTATTAGACTTTTTCAAAAAATATCATAAAGCTTGTTTTGAATTATAGTCTAATTTGTAATTATATACGATTTATAAATCTTTTAATATTATATTTTTATTAATTTTCACAGCGCTGGTCCGGCAATCTCCTGTTAGTTTCATTTTCCGCCTGATAGCCACTGTACATTGCGGTTTTTATTCTCATTTTCGCATCATTCCACAAACAACATCACCCAGAATTTTAAGCCGGCGGAGCCGGTAAGACATTTCCATGAATTCTGCTTTATGATTCATTTCATCAACTGCCCCTGCGAGATTTACATATAATACCGTATAAAAGACAAAAGCAAAATTTCTTTTCTCGAATTGCCTGGCAATACTTCACGTATACATATTTACTGTTTAGAAATATAGTGTCATTCCATTAAAAATCCTGTAAAGGCTGACAGTCTTTACAGGATTTCCATATTCCATGTTTTATTTTCTAAAAGCTACTTCCAAAATTAAATTTTGCACTGCTTATCCATTTATTTTTCATTGTCATCCCCTCTTTTTCTGCCAAGGAAGCCATACAGGCCAAGCATAAGTCCTGACATCAGACATACCCACTGTGCCATTGGATTCTGCCCTGTCTTGGGAAGAGGCGCCAACGGAACTTCTCCCGGTTCAATGGTAACTCCTTCGGGAAGAGGCGCTAAGGGAACTGCTTCCGGTTCAATGGTAACACCAGGTCCGTTGGTATCCGGTGTCGCGCGATGCCCGCCCGGGGTGGTACCACCTCCGCCTCCACCACTGGTGCCTCCGCCGGATGGGGGAGTTGGCGGGGTGGGAGGGGTAGGGGGAGTCGGAGGGGTCGGAGGGGTGGTGTTTTCTGGTACTAAAGTAATTGCAGCATAGTATCCACAATTGTAACCCTGATATGCATTTCCCATTCTGGGATGGAAAAACATTCCCAGAGTAAAGTCACAGCTTTCCCCGCTGGATAATCCATCGCCGAGTGTATCTGCGAAACTTGCATCCGCGCTCTGCCATTCGCTGGTATCATGATCCCTAAACAGTGCAAGGGGTGTATCATATCCGGTTCTCTCACCAAATGTCACACCAAATAGTTCCTTATAAAAAGTGTCATATAAAAGGCCTCCAAGCTCCGGTTCCACCTCATAAAGCCGCGCTTCAAGTTTACTTTTTGATGTGAAAATATTAGCGAAGTCAAAGTAGGGATAAGTACCGTCATACTTAGCTGCTACTTCATCAATTGTACCGCTTAAATCAAATGTGCCGTTATTACCCACACTTTCCATTGATAAATTGCCAAATACAGTACTTAAATCATCTGTGTGATAGTAATTCTTATAATAATCCGTTAAAGGATAATCGCCATCATAACCTTTTTCATATAAGACATCGTAAATAGTCAGCATGTCTTCAAAACTTATTTTTGTTTTGCCAAACAGCTCTTTTATTGCATTGTTTTGAACCCGGTATGCTCCATAAGTACGGTCAATTATCTGTCCGTCAAATCCTTTGATCGTCACATCCATTCCTGAAAAGGATGTGTCAACATTTGATTCCGGCGTTTGAACCGATAGGCTGTTTGCCTCATATAAATACTTTATTTTTGAATTATTAGTCAGGTTTAAATTTAAATTAAATTTATACGTTGGCATGACTCCATCGTCCGCCCCAAATTTGCGCATTGCTTCCATAAAAGCGTCACTCAACACAAATGTAAGTGGTCCCTCTGCATCTTCTGCGATTGCAGCATCTACGGTAAGATCATACCCACCCTGCACTTTATTCAAAGTACTATTTGTTGTATCAATTACTATATATTCTGAATTATTTCTATACTCAAATGTGCTTGTAGATGATAAATATGATGTTGGCACATATCTATGTCCGAATTCGTTGCCATCCGGATATGCTATTGCAAATACCGAAAAATGGCTGGTTTCAAATGCAACCGTCCCCTCTCCTTCATTTACATCACATTTTATATCATTAACTTTTAGATCATTTTCCTGATCCTCAAGGTGAAACACGTTAATTTTATCTGATTCTACAGATCGCTCATTTGAAACTGATTCTGGAATATCCAGGCCGGAAAATGAAACCTTTACATTACATCCCGGTTGAACCGGCTGTCCATTATCATCCTCCAGAGTTATGTCAAATACCCTTACTTCAACCGACCCGTAACCATCCGCTGCACATTTTCCTTTAATAACAGAACTGGTATCTTCATCATCAATAGCAATTGCAGATAACGATTTTACCGAAGCGTCAAATTCACCATCCAATGGCTCCACTGAAATTGTAATTCCGTCAATCTCTGCCATAAATGCTGCTGTATCAGAAACCGTCTCCTCTGTTTCGAGAAGTTCAACCTCAATATCCAGATTCTCCTCAATATCCGTTACTACATACGTTGCCATACCGGCCAGCCCGCTGTCTTCCTCCGTATCCTCTTCTGCTTCAGCAGCCAGCTCGTATCCATTGGCTGTTACAATCTGAATCGCATAACCATCCACAGGTTTAACCGTGAAAGATAGCTCCTCACCTTCCTGTATTAAGGTTTCACCCTCAACCTCAGCTGCACCCTCCGGATTTACCGTATAGGTGATTGTAAATTCCTTCTCTTTTTCCTCTTTGTCTGCCAGGTCTCCAGCTGCCGCCCCGCCAGCTGCTACACCACCTGTTTCTCCATTGACGTTTTCTTCTCCTTCGACTCCAGGATCTTCTGCGCCTTCCCCTTTGTTTCCGGTTCCTTCTCCGCTCTCGCCTCCGGCGGTCTCTCCGCCTTCCCCTTCACTTCCGGTTCCTTCTCCGCTCTCGCCTCCGGCGTTTTCTCCGCCTTCCCCTTCGCTTCCGGTTCCTTCTCCGCTCTCGCCTCCGGCGTTTTCTCCGCCTTCCCCTTCGCTTCCGGTTCCTTCTCCGCTCTCGCCTCCGGCGGTCTCTCCGCCTTCTCCTTCGCTTCCGGTTCCTTCTCCGCTCTCGCCTCCGGCGTTTTCTCCGCCCTCTCCTTCGCTTCCGGTTCCTTCTCCGCTCTCGCCTCCGGCGGTCTCTCCGCCTTCCCCTTCGCTTCCGGTTCCTTCTCCGCTCCCGTTACCACTTGAGCTATCGCTTCCACCTGTGCTGTCGCTTCCGCCGGAACTGTCGCTTCCGCCGGAACTGCCGCTTCCATCGGAACTGCCGCTTCCATCGGAACTGTCGCTTCCACTGGAACTGTGGCTTCCGCTGGAACTGTGGCTTCCACCGGAACTACTGCTTCCACCTGTGCTATCGCTTCCACCGGAGCTATCGCTTCCTCCCAAGCTGTCACTCCCGCTTCCTCCCGTGCTATTGCTTCCGCCTTCACTGGTAATCTCCTGAGCCAGAGACACGTTCAAACATGTGCCGACATTAGAAAAAGCAAGCACGATGGCTGTCAGCAGCGCCGCATGGCGTGAATGCTTTTTCATAACATTTTTCTTTATCATAACCAGTACCTCCTGATATTTACAAATACAACCCTTTACTCAACTCATGGTAATATAATATAGGAGAGGGTATTTCAAAAAGCATTTCAAAGAAACACCTTTTCGTGTCTATTTTCAGCTTTTTCCAATATGTGACTGAAATGTAACCAAAAGGGAACCTTTTTCAAGATTCCCTTGCTATTTCTATATGCACAGAATGACCGCCCAAGCAAAAATCTGCCTGTCCATTTTACACAGACACGCACGGTGCTTATACCAATGTATTCCACGCTGTTTCCAAAGCCACCGACATCATATCCCCAAAGGACTCCTGCCGCTTCTGCGCGGTCATGGCCTTCTCCTTACAGTTTTTTCACGCCTGTTATCTTCTTTTCCTTTTTCTGTCCCCGGACACCAATCCTTCAGATTCACGTTTTCTATATGCAGACTTACCTTTTGCCCATACCTTCTGCGCATCCCGGATACAATACGGTTTTCAACAATGCGGCATTTATCTTCCCGCAGTTCGTTTGCCAGAATCAGAATCTGATCTGGTCCGTACTTTGTATAAACGTCTCCTCTGCGAAGGGTACTGTGGACCACTTCACACAGAGCGTCCTCATACTCCTGAAGCTTCCCGCCATCCTCTACCGGACAATCTTTCCCGTCCCGGACCGTGCATACAATCAGAAATCCCCTGCGTTTCCCCCGCTCCACGGACCGGATAACCATACGGAAGCAGTCAACAAATCCCGGATAAGTACAATAATACGATCCGGCCGACCACTCCCTTTCCTCAAGATTCCCCCTGATCTCTTTCAGACCGCCATTCACATGCTCTATCTGGCTGCCAATCTGTTTGAAATATGCCAGCACGTGATCCGGGGGAATGCTGCCGGTCTCGTCAAGCAGCGTTTGTGTTACATAATCATATGTCTTTAATGCATCTCCATACCGCTTTAACGCCAACAAAGCTCCGATCTTTTGCTCCGCCCACTCTGCCAGGGGATAGGCCGCAGTTGCAGCATCGCACAGCCTCACAATCTTCTGATGGTCCCGATGGTTCTTCATCAGGCGGCAGGCTTCCCTCACGCCTTTGAAATAAATATCCTGGTAATGGCTCCGAAGAGATTCCGCCCACACCTCGCCGGACAGAACAGGAAGGAATTCTCCGCCGTAAAGACGGCAGGCCTGTTCCAGAAGCAGCTGACGTGCAGCTTCATCTTCTGTTTCCATAGCCCGGTTATAATAATCTTCCATGAGAGCGGCGTCTATCTGGAGTTCAAGTTCTCCCCCCACTCTCCCCATTTTCAAATAATATGTATTTTTTTCGACCACCACATATTCTCCCGAAGGCAGAACAGACTGGGAAAGTATTTTTCTCAGACGTGTTGTTGTAATCCTAAGCGCGTTTGCAGCATCCGTACTTCTTCTGTCATAAAGAAAATCCTGAAGCTTTACGCGGCTGATTCCATTTTCTCCAGCCCATATCAGGAGCAGGAAAAGCTGCATCACCTTTCCCTTAACCGACATCGGCAGCTCCCACGGCTCTCCATTATAAAGTATCTCCAGTGTTCCCAGCGTCCGGGCATATAATGTATTCCTGACCGCCAGGTTATTTTTGTTTATCTCATTCATCTATGGTACCGCCTTTTAGCGTCTATTTTTCCAATTATAACCATTATACAGGAAAACCATTTCAAAAAGCATTTCAAACTTACATTATTCTGAATTTATTTATGTCTAAAGCCCATTTCCCGGAGTAGGAATGGTCAATTTTCAATTTAATCCTATACGCTTCCAGACCCATAAACTTCAGGAATACAAATTGGTGGAGCCGGACCTTTAAGTGAAAGAAGAGTTCGCAGTACGCAAAAAACGGAAAAGAATCTGCAATAAGATAATTTCCCGTTTTTATGTTATCTATTTTGATATCCACCGAAACTATTCAGTCAGCATCTACCCACAAATGATATGTTCCACAGTGCAGACACCGAAATAGATATCCGGCCAAGCTGCCGCTCTTTTCCAAATACTCCCGTGCATTGTCAAACTCATCACGGGCATCGTATTCGGCAAAAACCTCATCCGCGATGCCCATCCGCTCTAACTCTTCTGTTCCAACATCACCGATAAATGCACAATAATCATTACAACAAGCCAGCCAGTATTCACCCTGCCAGCTTGCATATCCCGGAGTCCGCTTAAACAATTCCTCTGTTTTTTGAGGGTCGGAAACCAAGCCGCTTTCCGCATCCTGAATAAAATCACCCCTCAATTTTTCTGCCGCTTTCCCGTCTGATATACACTCCAGGCAGATACAATGAATATCATCTATACAATACATAGTACTACAGTATTCATTCACTTCTTTTCCACAACACTGACAGATGCCGTTTTCATGTACAATAATATCGTTATCATATACGTTGGGGTGATACTTAAACACAATCTTCTTTTCCATATCATTACTTCCTCGTAACATATAAATAAACGCTGCTATAACTTCCGATTCAGGTAAATTATACCACATAGCAGTCCAAAAGAACATAACGGAATCCATTGCCAAATAACGGATTAAACATGCACGAAAAAGCAGGCCTTCCCATGCGCCGCCCAATGCTGTGCATGCTGAAATAAATATGCGGCCCGCCGGGAATAAGCGGACCGCATAGCATATCTATATATAACTCTGTTCAGACACATCCGCATCCATGGGATTGTTGTGGACGTGGCCGAATATATTGCATTCTGGTTTTTCTAACACTGCTTACGGCAGGTTCAGGCTTTTTCCAATGGGCGGTCCAGGATATCACACAGATCGTCATAATCCATCTCGCCGTTAAACCTCAGTACTTCCTTTCCATTCCGGAATATGACTACGACCGGGATACCTCCCACATTGTAGGTGTCCACCAGCTCCTGGTTTGCATCCACATCCACATAACGGATTTCGTATGCCCCGTCATATTCTTCCTTCAGGGCCTCTTCCAGCACAGGGTGCAGGGCCTTACAGTGAACGCAGCGCTCTGCGCCGAACAGTACCAGGACCGGTTTATCCTCCACTGCCAGGACCTCATCCTTCCAGCTGGCCGCGCCGGCGGGATGGAATACCTGCGTATCCACTTCAAAGACCTTTTCCCTCTGTGACAGGTCTTCCTCATCATCCGTTGCCACACAGAGCGCCACATCCTGATAATACGGCAAAGTCCCCTCAACGTCAATCACCGTTTTTGCCCCAAACGCGCCCGCGCCCGGAACACGGTAGGTCACATTGTCAATGCGCTCAATCGGTACCTCTGCCGGAACCGGCTCCTGCGGCACATAACTGTAGGGGTAACGGTAGGCCCTGTAAATCATATTGTTCCTGGGCCCCTTTTCATTGTGCGTGTAATACGGCGAAATCCACTCCCAAACAATCTCATGGTCCGGCGTTACCTCAATGAGTCTGCCGTCTGAGCCTTCGGTTACCAGGGTATTGCCGTTGGGCAGGCGCTGTGCGCTGCTGACATAGGGGCTGTAGAATTTGCTGGCGTCCGTGGGAATCGCATGGCCCAGCTCCTTGGGAGTCAGTTTCCATACCACTTCCAATGTAACAGGATTGAACTCCAGCACACGGCTGTAATCCCTCAATGCATTTTTGATGCCGATTGGAGAAGATGGGTTGGGGGTCCCGTAGCCGCCCCAGCCGCCGTTATCAAAGACCATCAGGTTGCCTTCGCCCGGCAGACCCTTGGGAATCATGTGGAAATGATGCTGTCCGATAATCCATCCCAGCTTCTTAAGCTCCGGCGCTGCATTAAAATCAGGTCCGATCCGCCATACAATCTTTCCGGTTTCCTTATCCAGGATTGCCAGGATATTGGCTTCCCGGCAGTCAAAGATTATGTTGTCCGGCTTAAAACGCATATCTCCCTGGTCATACCATTTATTGGGTCCCAGATAGCTCATGCAGTTCACATGCAGGTAATCGCCCACACCTCCGTCCGATGCGCGCAGGTTGGGGTCGCGGAACAGCACGTTCTTGGCGGCCTCGTCAAATCCCAGTTCGTCAAAATGCTCGCTGATGGACCATTTCCATAGGATATTTCCATCCCAGTCCACTTCAATCATGGCGTCATCCAGCAGTTTTTTATCGGAAATCTTGGGATTGTGGATGGTCTGGTGGACCAGGATCAGGGTGTTGCCTGAAAGTGGCTTTGCATCCATTCCGGGTACGTAATAACCAACCGGGTTGCCCTCCCTCTGGTAATCATGATGCTGGCGCGCCATCCATCTGTGGTCCCTGCCAGGGTCGTCGATATTTTCAAAATGGTCAAATTCCCATACAATATTGCCGTCATAGTCAATCTCAATCAGGTTGACCCCGTCCTGCATGCCATAGTCAGGATGGCGGTATCCGGAAAGACCCATCACATATCCGCCGGGAAGAAGCTTTGGCGGCATGGCGTGCATATTCCAGCGCCTTACCTCGTTGCCGTTCATGTCAAACAATAACACGCCATCATTGATTAACGGAACAATCGTATAACCGCTCCAGCATTTTTCAGGGTTGTAAACAGTGACTCCGTGTGGAAAAACAAGTGGCTGTCCCATAATTCATATCCTCCATTTAATTATTATTATTTGTTAAAAAGCCTGTTTGATTTCAACCAGCTTTCCGTTATCGTAAAATGCCCCCGCAACCGTCCGTTCCAGCTTCAGGCTGTTGTAGAGCAGGCTCTGCCTTGTGACGTCCTGCCTGTATACCCTCCACTGTCCGCTTAACTCCTGTTCCAGCCGGGCGGTCTTCTCAATCTCCTCATTGCTGTACGGGTTGTAGAATAAAAATACGGTCCTGCCCGAATCCGGCCCCAGGATTTCCTGTATCTGTTCCAGTTCCTTTACATAGCGCTCCGATGCAACTGCCGCCACCGCGCCGTCTGCCGCCGAGGTAACTACCTGACGCAGGAATGTCTGGGTACAATCGCCCGCCGCATAAAGTCCCGGAACATTGGTCTCCATTTTCTCATTGACCTTAATGTAACCGGCCTTGTCGCAGTCCACCATGTCCTTCACCAGTCCGGTCTGGGGCACCATACCTACGAACAGGAACAGGCCGTCAGCCTTCACCTCTGTTTCCCGGCCCGTGTCAACATTCTTTAATACCAGGGATTCCACATGGTCGCTTCCCTTGATTTCCTGTACCGTGGAACTCCACACAAAATCAATTTTCGGGTTCTTATAGGCATGCTCGGCCGCAACCTCGTTACAGTCCAGATGTCCTTCCTCATGAAGCACTACAATGGTCACCTTGGATGCAAAGCCGGTCAGATAATCCGATTCCTCAATGGCCTGGTCGCCGGCTCCCAGCACATAGATTTCCTTTCCCTTGAAGAATTCCGCATCGCAGGTCGCACAGTAAGCAACCCCATGCCCGGTAAATTCCTTCTCGCCCTTGATATTGAGTTCCCTGGGCCTGGTGCCCAGATCCAGGATGACGCTGCGTGCCATGAAATCCCCCCGCCGCTTTGTCTCCACAATGAATGTATCGTCCTCTTTCCGGACCCCTGTCACGGTAGTGCGCTTAAGTTCTACCGTGGGATGGCCGGCCGCGTGTTCCCTGAACAGTTCCATCAGGTGCTGCCCGCTGTCCGCTTTCGTTCCCGGATAATTCCTGATTTCATACGTATCATTAATCCTTCCGCCATAGCTGCCCTTTTCCAGCAGCAGTGTCCTGCGCTCGGAACGTCCGGCATAAATGGCTGCTGACAGTCCTGCCGGTCCGCCGCCAACAATAATAAGATCATATACTGAGTCCATAAACAACTCTCCTTTCTATCATAAAACACGATTTTGGTTCACATTATTTTCTGGTTCATATCATTCTCTGCTTCAGCTCCCCCTTACCGGGGAAATCTCCTGTGCCTTTTGATGTCCGCCCTTTCCAGCCCTTTCTCCCAAAACCACCCAGATTACACAGATTCCCGTAAGGAACAGGCAGTAAAATGCCGCACTGAAAATCTGGAATGGGGATACCGTTGGAAGATAGCTATGCTTTTGCACCATCTCATTGATAATTGTCACGCTGCCCATGACAAATGCACTGTTGATAGGAATAATAGCGCTGAAGTTGGTGGCATTCGCTGTCAGGAGAATGCTCCTGCGTTCCGGGGATATGCCGCTTTCCTGCCCAATCCGGTCCGCCATGCCGCCGAACATCAGGATAGACGGCAGCACACAGCCTGCCAGAAGTATATTGGTAATGACGATTCCTGCTGTCAGTACGGTCTCAGAGCCGCGTGTGGTTCCCATGATATTCCTGCGTAAAAGCCAGTTACAGCACCGTTCCATCACCCCCCCATCCACAGCCACTGCAATCAGCCCATACAGCAGGATGGTGGAAACCACCACATCCAGCATTCCGCTGATTCCCTCAAAGATAACTCCCTTGAGCCCCAAAGTGCCATAGTCAATGGCCACGATGTCGGAAGGGGCAAGAACCCCTGTCAGAAGTCCCACTGCGAATCCTGACACAATTGCAAAGGACAATCCCATAAACAGATTTCCGGTCCTGAAACAGACAAGCAGCAGCACTGCCAGCGGAACCAGCATCCAAAGTCCCTGGGGGGAGGACATGGCTGATATCTGGGAAATATCCCCCATGGCACCTCCGCGTCCGCCAAAAATCAGATAAACCACCATGGCTGCCCCGCCAGCCGCCAGGATATAGGGGGTTCTCATCCTCAGAGTCTTCAACAGGTCTGCGGGCTGTCCCGTCACGCCGTCATGCTGTATCATCACCGTTGTATTGATGACCTGTGAACTTGGGGAGATTGCATCCCCAAAGAAAATACCGCTGATTAAGGCCCCTGCCAGCATGGCCGGATTGGCTCCCAGCAGGATTCCCGGCGGATAGAAAATCGGTATCACTGCAAACATGGCTGCAATCGGTGCACCTGCCCCCATGGAAATCATGGCTGACGCCAGGAAACTGAATACCACGAATCCGCTTCTTGAAATACCAAGTTTGAGGCTGAGCCAGATAAACCCGTCCCCAATCCCTCCTGTATTCATCAGCTTGGAAAAAATGCCGATGACCATAAAAACAAATATCAGCCTGGAATTGCCATACTGGGCCAGACCATGGACCACGCTGTCCCAATATCTGTCCTTCTCCCTGCATAGGAAAAAGCCTGCAAAGAGGGAGACCGCCGCTGCAAAGGACAGGCCCTTCATGGAATAATAGTGAAGTCCAACTGAAAATGTCCCGCCGATCAGTATATATCCCACTAACGGCAGCATGGCAAACGCCTGGTTACCATAAAATGTAAGTTTCGTTTCCTCAGTCTTCATATTCGTTCCACCAATCCCTCCCTTAAGATAGTTAAAATTATAACAGGTTTTTTTCGTGGGATGTGTTGGAGCTCCAACACTTATGAAAATTTTATAATTTATTATCGTTTTTTTAACATAGCAGAGTCATTAGTACGTATATCATTGGGAATTGGTTCGTCAATCTCATGTCAATACTGCTATTATATGTTCTTTCATTTGTTTTTAATTGTGCATAATTAACCACTATTTTTTATAAAAAAAAGAGCCCCCACATCCGGCCGGATGCTTGGAAGCCCTTTCCATATCAGGTTTGCTCATCTTTTTATCAGTTGTTTGTCTATTTTTCAACGTTCCAGACAAAAGGAAACAATAGGAAGTGGAGCCGCCGGACTGCAAACGGCACGCGAAGTGCGCACACAGAACAGTGATATTTGCTACCCCTTCGTTGGCCAAATGGATTGGCCCAGATGGATTGACCCAAATGGACTTGCCCGAATGACTTGGCCCTATGACCGCCCTATGGGACCTTAGAATACCTCCGTTTCAAATACCGATTTGTCCAACTCCCCACGCAAGCCGGACATTTATTTTGAAGGTCTTGATTTCTCCTGAACCAACTCACTTTCAAAAGTAACGTTTACAACAGCATGATTTATTTTCGTTCCAGTAAACCGCACATCGTACTCTTTCTCTTTTTGTAGATTATTGAGCGAAACTGTGATGGTATCACCACTTACTTTTTCATCCCATGTATTGCTCCATAAAACTTCATCTGCATTTCTATCTTTTATTTCCACAATACCCCTTTCACCATCCATCTGAAAATAGACCTCTGCGTCCAAAGTTTCTATATCCTCAGACACACAAAATAAGCGTCCATTCTCAAACGGATCTGAATTACTGTAATTTGCATTCATTTCCATTTCAAGAACGGTTTTTTGTGTTTCCTCAGTATCTGATACATTTGATTGATTAGCGCTGGCTTTTTGACACGCGAACAAGCTGACAACACTAATAATGCCAACTAAAAAAAATAGCAATTTTTTTGTGCTAAACATTTCTTTACCTCCCTTACAAACATGGATTTATATAAATTATAACACATAGCAACCCAAAAGAACATAACGGTACCTTCTGTGCATATGTATAATCCTGTCCCATGCTCCATCCCCATTCAAGCAATCTTAAACAGACATGGGCAAAACAACTTCCAGATAAAAGAAAATCCCCTGGTCTGCTGCCCAAACCAGGGGATGTCATCTACATCACAACTCCAACCTCATCAATCGCCTTACCAATATCATGCCTCATATACTTATTCCCAAATTCCACCCACTCCGTTGCCTTATAAGCATTTTCCCTGGCTTCCTTCAGAGTATTTCCTTTTGCTGTAACCCCCAGCACCCTTCCGCCGTTGGTCACTATATTCCCGTCCTTATCGAACCTGCTTCCGGCGTGGAATACATAATACCCGTCCTGTCCGTCAAACCGGTCCAGGCCGTCTATCTTATATCCTTTATCATAATGCTCCGGGTATCCGTCTGATGCCAGAACCACACATACGGCTGCATTGTCCTCAAATTCCAGCTCTATCTGGTCCAGGGTTCCGTCCACGCAGGCCTCGAACACATCCACAATATCATTCTTCATCCTGGGCAGCACTACCTGGGTCTCCGGATCTCCAAACCTGGCATTGTACTCCAGCACCTTGGGGCCGTTTTCCGTCAGCATCAGACCAAAGAAAATGATTCCTTTAAATTCCCTGCCCTCTGCCTTCATGGCGTCTACGGTTGGCTGGTACACATACTTTCTGCAGAATGCATCCACCTCATCCGTATAGAATGGGCTGGGTGAAAATGTTCCCATTCCCCCTGTGTTCAGTCCCTGGTCCCCATCCTTAGCCCTCTTGTGGTCCTGGGCTGAAGTCATGATTTTAATCGTCTTTCCATCCACAAAGGAGAGTACGGATACCTCCCGTCCTGTCATGAACTCCTCAATCACAATCCTGTCACCAGCAGAGCCAAACTGTTTATCCAGCATCAGGGTCTTGACGCCTTCCTTTGCCTCCTCCCTGGTGCTGCAGATAAGAACGCCCTTCCCCAGCGCCAGACCGTCTGCTTTCAGCACGATAGGCATGGGAGCCGTCTCCAGGTATGCAAGGGCTGCTTCCGGAGAATCAAAGGTCTCATAAGCGGCAGAAGGGATGTTGTACTTCTTCATCAAATCCTTGGAAAATGCCTTGGAAGCTTCCAGTATGGCAGCATTTTTCCTGGGGCCGAACACACGGATGCCCGCATTTTCAAATGCGTCCACAGCACCGGCTGCCAGCGGGTCATCCGGTCCTACGACCACTAAATCAATGGCCTGCTCTCCGGCAAATGCGACCAGCTTCTCAAAGTCCATGACACCGATATCAACGCATTCAGCCACCTTGGCAATGCCCGCATTGCCGGGAGCGCAGTATAACTTCTCCACCTTCGGGCTCTGTGATATCTTCCATGCAATTGCATGTTCACGACCGCCGCCGCCTACTATCAATACTTTCATGACGTTCCTCCTTATTTTGAAAACATGGCACACATGGCGTGCGCTACTGTCAAAGAGATGTTACTGCCCATTGGCAATCATGTTGATTGCTTTAGGAAGGATTACCCACTCTGCCTGCTCCATAACCCTTCTTTGCAGGATTTCCGGGGTATCCCCTTCCTCCACTTCCACTGCCTTTTGGAGGATAATGGGGCCGGTATCCATGCCCCCGTCCACATAGTGGACCGTAGCCCCTGTCACCTTCACTCCTCTGGCCAGGGCTGCCTCATGAACCTTAAGTCCATAGTAACCCACACCGCAGAAAGAGGGAATCAGGGATGGATGGATATTGATGATACGCCCTTTATACTTCTCAGTCATGGCCGCCGGAATCATCACCAGGAATCCGGCCAGTACAATCAAATCCAAATCATATTCATCTATTTTGGCAAGAAATGCCTGGTTGAACGCGTCCCTGGTGGGAAACTGTTTTGGAGAAATGCAGACAGCCCGGATCCCATGCTTTCTGGCTCTCTCCAGAGCATAGGCTCCCGGATTATTGCTGATGACCACAGATACCTCTGCATTGGTAATATCACCATGATCCACGGCGTCCAAAATTGCCTGAAGATTGGTTCCGCCTCCGGATACCAGTACGCCCACTCTTAGCATAAGGATACACCCTTCTCTCCTTTTTCAATGGAGCCCACTACATAAGGAGCTTCGCCCGCCGCCTTCATGGCTTCCATGGTTTTCTCCACATCAGCAGGATTAACGGCCACTATCATACCCAATCCCATATTATAGGTATTATACATCATCTGCTCTTCAATCCGCCCTTTTTCAGCCAGCAGCTTGAATACTGGAGGAACGGGATAGCTGTCCTTTCTGATGACAGCCTTCACGCCGTCTTTTAACATACGCGGAATATTCTCATAGAAGCCGCCGCCGGTGATGTGGCTGCACGCCTTTACGGTAACGCCTGCTTCCTTTACGTTTCTCAGGGCCTTCACATAAATCCTGGTGGGGGCAATCAACGCCTCGCCCAGGGTAGTCCCCAGCTCATCATAATATGTATTCAGGCCTTCCTTTGTCAGCTCCTTCTCAAATACCTTGCGCACCAGTGAAAAACCATTGCTGTGTACACCGGAAGAGGCCATTCCAATCAGAACATCTCCTGCACACAGGTTTTCGCCTGTAATCAGGTCCTTCTTATCAACAATACCAACTGAGAATCCTGCCAGGTCGTACTCATCCTCCGGATAAAAGCCCGGCATCTCTGCTGTTTCTCCGCCAATCAGGGCAGAGCCGGACTGCCTGCATCCCTCAGCCACGCCTTTTACAATTGTAGCGATTTTCTCCGGAACATTCTTTCCGCAGGCAATATAATCCAGGAAGAACAGAGGCTCACCGCCAGCGCAGGCCACGTCGTTGACACACATGGCCACACAGTCGATTCCCACCGTGTCATGCTTATCCATCAGGAATGCCAGTTTCAGCTTGGTTCCCACGCCGTCCGTACCGGACAGCAGAGTAGGCTCCTCCATCCCTTTGAACGCGGACATGGAAAATGCTCCTGAAAATCCGCCCAGGCCGCCTAATACCTCAGGGCGCATGGTTCCCTTTACATATTCCTTCATCAGTTCCACTGATTTATAGCCTGCCTCAATATCAACTCCGGCCTTCTTGTAATCCATCATGGTTTCTATCCTCTCTTATCTGCTATTTCATTTGATTTCCCTTTAAAATTTCCTTTTATTTCCCTTTTATATTTAGCTGGATATTTCCTTTGCCCGTTTCCTTTAATCTGTCTTATTTCATCTGTGCAAGATATTCCTTATAGCCCACCTGCTCCAGCTTCTCAGCCTTTTTCACCACATCGTTCTTCAGGCTTTCGGAATACGCTTTCAGCTTTGCAAGCAGCTCCGCATCGGAGGTGGCCAGTATCTTTGCCGCCAGGATTCCGGCGTTGGCACCGCCGTTAATAGCCACGGTTGCCACCGGGATACCGCTTGGCATCTGCACGATGGAATACAGTGAATCCACACCGCCCAGGTCAGATGTCTTCATAGGAATTCCAATGACCGGCATAGGGAAAATAGCCGCGCACATACCGGGAAGATGTGCAGCCTTGCCTGCACCTGCTATGATAACCTTAAAGCCCTTATCCTCAGCTGCCTTTGCCCAGTCAAAGAATACATCAGGCTCCCTGTGTGCGGAAATAATTGTCATCTCGTAATCAATGCCCAGCTTGTCCAGAATCTCAGCTGCCTTTGCCATAACAGGCATATCAGAGTCGCTTCCCATTACAATTCCTACTTTTGCCATTGTTCATTCTCCTTTTCTAAAGCTCATTATCCTTGTAGATAATTATTATTAGTTTTTCTTATAAGTATCTTTATATAGCTCAATTCTACTTATAATCATAATACTAGGAAATGCGTATGCCGTCAATATAAAACTTGAAAAAAGTCTTCTGCATTTTAAATTGTTTTTATAATGTATCTGCCTAAAACTGCCTGGTTCCTGCATCTATCAGCCAGGCTATCATTTCCGACACAGGCTGGTGAACAAAATACGCAGGGGAATGCCGGTATGGAGCCCATATGGGTCCGCCGTACATTCCCCTGCAAAATCCTTCAAGTTTCTTTCCGGTTCCTATTGCCTGCTGATAAATTCCAAACATTATCTCAATTCCAGAAATATAAAATTTATCATTATGTTTTCCTTGGCATCAGTAATCATACTTCTCTGCGGCTTTCTTCAGTATTATCACACATTGCACCTCAGCATTACATTCTATCATCCGTAACTTCCATTGCACGCTGCCGTCTTAGCCGGGCATTAAAAATCTCAATCATCCATCAGTCATCGTAGTCATTGCCATCGTGGTCATCATCGTGCCGGTCATCGTCATCATCATCGTGGTCGTCATCATCATCGTGGTCGTCATCATCGTCAAAACGATCATCATCATCAAATCGGTCATCATCGTCAAATCGGTCATCATCGTCAAACCGGTCATCATCCCAGGCTCCCGTATCATTGTCCCAGTCCACATCCGCAATCCTGCCTGTAGCGGCATTTACATCCACCTCGAGTTTCCTTCCATTTACCAGAAACCTCAATTCATAAACACCGTCGTCCAGGTCACATCCCTTGTAGGTCAGTTCATTTTCCTTCAGCCCCAATTCCTTTATGGCGATCCGCTTCGCCTCATTCTTCCCTATATATAACTGTTCTGACTGTTTCCCGTTATCCTTAAGTGTTATGGTGATATCAATGCCGTTTTTGTTTACTGCTTCCCATGCAGCCTCTTCTATCTCTTTCATGAAGTCGGCCCTGGGATAAACAGATCCTTTTTCAGACTCAATGAGCAGCTCTTTCTCATTTTTGTCTCCGCGGAACCATCCCTTATCATCCATACGCTTTACCAGTCTGCGTACAGCTGTATCACAGTCCGCACCGGCAAAATTCCCTGCCCCCTCTAATAATTTTCGTCCGTCCTGATTCAGTCCTTTTGCCTCCAGGACCTCTCCTTCCCTGTCATAGGAAAGGGATATCTTCGGACCTGCGCTGAGGAACACACGTCCCCATGTTTCTTCCTGAATCCTTGTTTCCCTGTTGGAGGGCGCACCCAGTGCCGTGCTGCCCACACCAGGCAGAGAAAGGGCCATGAAACCTGCACACACCAATATAGCTGCCTTTTTAATCCTCTTTGCCGTCATAATTATTTTCCTCCTGTCTGCTGTGATTTATTTATCTACATCCGTAGAATACGTGAGACAAAATGTAAAACCGGGGTCGCGGACAAAAAATTTTATTTTATTTCCCTTCTCATTGCTGCTGCCAAAATATTGACAAATGCAGTTGGCTGTGATATAGTTGCCGCATTGTAATGAAGGAGAGGCAGGTATGGGCTTTTATATATTAAATCAACCTCGGAAGAAAGAGATCTCTGTACAATTCATACCGATGAAACATTGTACAGAGTATGGCGTATCTTATGCGCTTTCGTGATTTCATCGGGAAACTGAGTAATGGACTGGAGGCAGCAGTGTAGGCTGCCGTCGGTTTGATTGCTCTTTTTTCCCGTGGTTATCCGTGCATAAAAGGCTATGGACAATGTTTTGTCCATGGCCTTTTGTAATGTGAGGAAATCGTATGATTTTGTAATACGGCAGAAGGCAGGTGCAAATTTGGCATCTACCTTCTGCCTTTTTTGTCCGGTTACAAACAATACGGTTTCCTCCCATACAGCATTCTCCTCACATACAGCTTTCACCTCCCATACAGCTTTCACCGCTCATCCATACATTGCAATACAGCGCAGCACCATTAAATATAAAAGGAGTGTTTCAATTATGAGTTTATTAGATATAACAGGACTTTCCCATTCTTATGGGGACAGCCGCCTTTACAGTGATTCCGCTCTTTCCCTTAACCGCGGGGAACATATGGGGATTGTGGGTCAGAACGGAACCGGCAAAAGTACGCTTATCAAAATATGCACGGAACAGGTCATCCCTGATTCAGGCCGCGTGGCCTGGCAGCCGGGCATTACCATTGGTTATCTGGACCAGTATGCCTGTACCAATCACGTTTTGACCATGGAGCAGTTTTTAAAATCATCCTTTCGCAGCCTATATGAGCTTGAAGCCAAAATAAATCGTCTTTATGACGAGGCCGCATTATCCTGCAATATGGAGGTTCTGAACCAGGCATCACTTTTTCAGGAGCAGTTGGAGCGCAGCGGTTTCTACTCCATTGATACCCATATTGCCCAGGTGGTTTCCGGTCTGGGACTGGTCTCAATCGGTTTGTCCCGTCCTCTTAAGGACATGAGTCAAGGCCAGAGAGCCAAGGTCATCCTGGCCAAGCTTCTCTTGGTAAAACCGGACGTCCTTCTCCTGGATGAACCAACTAATTTCCTTGACAAGGAACATGTGGAATGGCTGGGCGGTTATCTTTCGGCGATTGAAAATGCCTTTATGGTTGTCTCACATGACCGCACATTTCTGGAGCGGATATGCACACGTATCTGCGATATAGACAACGGCAGGCTGTCCAAGTATTACGGCAGCTATACGGAGTTTCTGAAAAAGAAGGCATTTCTGCGCGAGGACCATATAAGGCAGTACAATGCGCAGCAAAAAGAAATCAAAAAAACAGAGGAGTTCATACGGAAGAACATAGCCGGCAGGAAAGCACAGATGGCCCGCGGACGGCAGAAGCAGCTGGACCGCATGGATAAGCTGGCGGCCCTGGAACAAAAGGAAATCAAACCGGAATTCTGTTTCCAATGCCTTCCCTTGACCAAATGCCTGCATTTGTCCGTAAAGCGTTTATCTGTGGGGTATGATTATCCCATTTTGTCCCATCTGGATTTTTCCGTAACCGGAGGACAGAAGGTGGTGGTCACTGGTTTTAACGGCATCGGGAAATCCACCCTGCTGAAAACATTGACGGGAAGCCTGAATCCCCTGGATGGGGTCTTCGCTTTTTCACAGCAGGTTACAATCGGATATTTCGGACAGGATTTCAGCTGGGAAAATGATACATTGACTCCTGTCCAAATTGTCTCCAATGCCTACCCGAAGCTCACGCTTAAGAAGATACGCCAGCATCTTACCCGATGCGGGGTTCTAAGCCGGCAGGCCGTGCAGCCCATGGGCACATTAAGCGGCGGCGAACAGACTAAGGTCAAATTATGCCTTCTGACGCTTAGTCCCTCCAACTTTTTGATTTTGGATGAACCCACTAACCACCTGGATATCCAGGCCAAGGATTCACTGCAGGCAGCTCTTAAGAGCTTTCCCGGAACCATACTGTTGGTTTCCCATGAAGAATCCTTTTACCGCAGCTGGGCAAACCGCATAATACACATTGGGGATTACTCTTCTCCATAAATACGCTGCGGCTTTTGCTTTGCCGCAGGTAATAACATAAAGACGGAACCAGATGGAGTATATCCCAGCCCATCTGGTTCCGTCCTGCTTTTGGCCATACCGTAGTCATTTGGCGGTATTTCCGCCCGGCGGCATCTCCTCTATTTTCTTACGTTACATAACACGCTGCATGACCAGCACATGATATCAGTCATCGTCGTCCTCATCTTCGTCCTTATCATCTTCTCCATCCTCATGCCCGTCGTTATCCTCTTCTTGGGAATCGTTTTCGTCGATATCGTCTTCATCAGAGTCTCCTTCATCGGAATCGTCCTGGTCAGAATGCTCCCCGCCGTCATCTTCGTCCCGGTCTCTGTTATCATTTAATCCATTTCCGGCCTTCCCATTATCTCTTTCATCCAAATCATCCAAATCCTTATCATCGCCTGCACCGCTGCTTTGTCTCACCACATTGTTTCTGCCGGATTTATCCCTGGCTTTTTTGATATCATCATCTCTGTCATCCGTATCGTCTTTGCCGTCATCGTCCCTGCCGTCATCCTTATCACCAGCTTTATCTTTACCGGCATCTTCCTCCCTGTCATCGCCATCATCTTCATCATACTTATCGGGGTCAGCATCATTTTCTTCATCATCATTTTCAGTGTCATCCCCACGCTCATCCTCGTCCCTGTCATCTTCACCATTGCCGTCTGCATCTTCCCCCGTTCCTCCCGGAGGCATTCCGATGAATGCCGGCTTATCCCCTCCTGTTCCTCCGGGTATCTCACCCTTATGATGGGGGGCGGCTGCGGGGGGGCTGTCCTTTCCTATGCTTTCCACATGTACTTCCACCGGCATACCATCCTTTAAAAGGGTGTCCAGCCCTGTACGTATGGCATCGGCCCGTTTTGCCTTCCAGCGCTCGCTCCCGCCGGATGCCGCCACATATATGGTCCCTCCTTCGGTCAGATATCCCATTTCCATGGCCCGTTCCACCAATATACCTGTCATATATTCTGAGTTTCTTCCCTTATATGACACCTGGTCAATGAGTTTTTTTCCGTCCTCATTCACACCTTCCAGGCCAACTACGCGATCCATATAACTCACAGACATTTTCACATCCGGATTGATTCTCACCTCCACTGTACCATACGGCATTCCGTATGCGCCATAGGCCCCGCCTCCCAATACAGCCAGGCACAGGCAGGCAGCCGCGGCCAGCGGAGCAAGACGGAACAGGATGGGAGCCTTTGGTGTCTGCCGGGCAATTATCTCTCCTACCACCTGGCCCTCCTGGTAACCCATATTGGCAGCCTTTATCATTCTGCCTTCATTGTCAAGGACAATGGCATATGACGGATGGCACTCCATTACAAGATAAGTCATACGGTTCCCTCCTTTCCCGGTGATATCTGACACAGATGTCCCCGGATGATTTCATATCCGTTGGTATAAGCCAGCAAAATGGCAACCAGATACGTCCGGTGCCGTTCCATGGTCTTTCTGGATACGCCGGACAGCTCTGCCAGCTCCGCAACGGGAAGTTTGCGGTTCTGTATCAGGTGTTCCAGCAGCCTGGGATGGCTCCTGGCAGCCTCCAGCACTTTGTGGCATGCCCTGAGGGTACGGTCCTGCCGGGGGCAGTTATCCGCCACATCAGACAGACTGATGCCATACTCAGACAGATTCCTTCGGAACTCATCCAGCTCCTCCCTGGTAGCCGTTCTCACATTCCACAGCTGGATTCCGTTTTTCTCATCAGGCGTTACTTCCAATAGGGCATGGGAATCATCCTCCTGTCCTGCCGGGGCATCAAAGGAAACCAATCCCTGATGGCGCCCCTCTTTCCTGATGTAGTCTATGAGCCGGTTGCGTATGGACGCGGCAGCATAAGGCAGGAACGCCCCTCTTCCCCGCTCATACCCCTGGACCGCCTCATAAAAGGCAAACATGGCCACACTAAGCTGGTCCTCCCTGACCTGGGTTGGAGCTCCCTGGGTAAAGCGGACTGTCTCTGCCTGTATGAAATTCATATACTGGCTAATCAGGCTGTCAGCAGCTTCCGGACTCTTCTTTGCCTCATAGACCAAACGGACTATCTGGTACTCTTCCCCCAAGATATCACCTCCATTTACCATAGAATACGCAGGAACCATTTCTGTTTCGGGGTCACAGGAAAATTGTTTCCTTTTTCTTTTCCTTTTTATTTCCTTTTATCTAGTATAACAGAAAAAATCACTTGTTCCATCCATGAATTGGATTGTACAAGTGATTTTTTAATATAGAGCACACCCTCCCCCACAACCAGAGCAGTGTCTCCCTCATCCATCATCGAATCATACTGTTATTCACAATCTAACCCGGCCGCGCCGTCATCCGCTTCATCCAGAGCCTCATTTAACTCCTCTGTGCCTTCCAGCACAAACCTGCCCTGACGGATAATATCAATCCGGCTTCCATCTGCCCTGACAGCCTTTATATCCCCTAATTCCGAGTAGGGAATGGTGATATCCGTATGACAGCTGAAATATGCCTTGGACATATCTGTCTTTCTGAGAAGGGATATCTCATTGTCTCTGGCAATGACCTCCCTGCCGTCAGGATTATACATGGGCGAATCCTCAGCAAAGCTGTAGCAAGTATCACCCACTGCAAAATGAGGCCCCATCTTTTCGGCAATAAGGATAGGCAGCTTATCGCCAATGGAAAACCTTCTGGCCACGGCATAGGCCGTAGTATTGGTACCGATGGCGAACTCGCCCAAAGGCAGCCAGTCATGGTTTCGCATAATGACCTGCTTCACAAGGGCCTGGCCCTGTCTGCGGGCGTCCCCGGTGTCCTTATCATTTCCAGCTGCCCCAGCGCCCTTATCATTTCCAGCGTCCCCGGCAGCCCCCGCTTCCTCAAAATTCCCGCAGGAATACTCCGTCACCTTACCATCCTTAAACACCATGCGCAGATTCCTGAACTGATAATCCTCCACATAAACATTCTTTACGTGCAGCAGTCCTTCTGTCCCCTTCAGTATGGGGGATGTAAAAACCTCTCCCAACGGAATGTTCACATCAGACACACAGTTCTCGAAATTAGTCTCCTTTTCCCTGTCCCTTAAGGGGTGGAGAGCCACCTTCATGGATGTCTCATTGCCGTCACGGCCTGTTATGAGCACATAGCCGGCCTCATCCAGTGCCTGGATGATACACTGCTGTATTTTCTGGTACTTCTCATAATCCAGTGTATTGATCCGGATGGTTTCCCTGAAAACAGCCTCGAAATCCGGCCCAATCTCTGGTTTGGGAAAGGCAATGATGGTGAAGCTGGTCTCGTCTCCCGGCATATATTGATTTACAATCTGCCTGGATTCATTGGCATAAGCCAGGGTCAGCGCCTCCTGATGGGCGTTGAGAGCCAGAGCCGCTTTTTTATTTTCAGGAGCAAAGCCTTCCTCACCAAATGTCTCCACCAGGGCAGGGCCAGCGCACCAGGCGGCTTCCTTCCGGTAGGTCTCATAGGCGGACCGCAGAACGGCCAGCTTCCTCTCCTTAAAAGCATTGCCCATATAAAGGGCGCTGTCATAACGATGGTCATAATCGTACTGCTTGTTGGGAGATGTGCCGTAATATCCCCTGCGTCCGTTCGCCCTGCGGTTCACGGACTCCACCGCTGCCCTGTAACAGATGGGTTCAAGTCCCATCTCCCGGAAGTACTCCACCGCCCTGCGGATCATCCGCTCAAAGCCCAGCTGGAATTCCACCACAACGGTTCGTTTTTTCTTCAGGTCCCTGCCCATGACCTGAAACCCCTTCCTGAATCCTTCCGTATAAGTGGATGCCATCTGGTCAATGGTCTCCTGGGGAAGACTGTTCATGAAAGAGGCAAGCTTTATCTCTGTCTCCGAAACATATTCCCCATAGGCATAGAGATACCGCAAATCAGTCAAATCCCGCTTCATCACGATATCTGTTCCAAAGGAAAGGGCCGGATCCAGTCCCTCCCGAATCCGCCAGTCCACGGTGACCTCCGCATAGTCGCTGACAAACCAGTACAGGGAATCCTTAATCAGCTGCTCCAGAGGCGCATTTTTTCCCTCCTCCCATGCCTGTGCAAAAAGGTTATACACTTCCAGGAACAGCTCATTCAGTATGGTGATATTCATAAGCCGCATCTCAAAGGCATATACAATATCAGCCCGGATTTCCGTATAGAGAAAGGATAAAAGCTGGCCGTAGCCATCCCCCAAAACCTCCACCGCGTAATCCGGATTGGCAAAGCTCTCCCTGTAATTTTCAGGCAGAATGTCCTGGTACAGGGCGTAATTTTCCTCCTGCAGCGCCTCCAGGGTCAAAGAAGTCCCCTCCAGCCCGTCCTCCCCGCTTAAACCGGTTTCTTCCACCCGCTTTGCCAGTCTCTCTATCCTGCGGATAAAAGCCGAAACCTTCTTAAAATAACAGCCGTAAGGCAGCCCCATCTCCTCTGTATCCATGGACCTGATACGCTCCATGGACAATTCGTAGCGCTCCCTTACGGCATCATTCTCTTCCTGTAATAAGATTCTGTAATCCATCTGCATTTACTCCCATCTATCTTACAATACCGGTTACGATAATCACAGCCCACACGATGACCAGCACCACGCAGATACTGATTCCTATTTTCGCCAGTATGTAATTGCGGTCCTTTTCCATAAATGAGCGCACACCGTACCACAGCCCCATAAGGGCTGCAGCAAGGCTGGAAAAGCCGTAAGCCCCTGTATTCAGGCCTCCCTGGCCCGCCCTGGCCACAGACAGATACATGCTGGCCGTGCCTAAAGCCAGTCCCAGCACTGCCAGTGTCAGACAATAGTAGCTGTTTCTTGCAAAAGGATTTCTAACATACGATACCTTATCGCCAATCTGCCTCAACGGGAAAGCCTCCTTTTTCTCAATTTGCACCGGGTCCATTGTACCAGGCGGTAACACAGATAACCTGCGGCTGCTCCCAGGGTGTTGAGCAGCATATCATCCACATCAAAGCTTCCCACCTTGAACACCAGCTGCAGAGTCTCTAACATCAGACTGAAAACAAAGCCGAACATAACCGTGTTGTACCACTTTTTGCTGCGTCTGCTGATAATGGGGAGAAAGAACCCAAAAGGCATGAAGGCCGCCACATTTCCTATCATGTTAATCATGAACAATGTGGGGCCCAACACGTCATAATACCGGAAATACCGCGTAATTTCCTTAAAGGGCACCAGATTATACTGGTACCCCCTGTCAGTGTCTGTGCGCCCGAAGGATTCTGAAAAAAACATGAAATACGCCAGAAAGCAAAGATACAGTATGAATAATACCCAGCCCAGCTTTTGACGCTTTGTTGTATTTCTTATCATTGTCAGCCCCGCTTACTAAAATTCAATTTCGGATTTTCGTTTCAGCAGCAGCGCTCCATTTACAATGGAAATGATTCCAACCGTAAGGCCGGTCACTGCTATGATGACTCCTATCGCTATGCAGCCAGCCCCTGTGTTACGCATGGTTTTATACACTCTCTCCATATTCATCGCCTTTCTTCCTGGAAACATCATTATGCCTGGGCTCCATACTGCTCATAGTAAGCGTCGATGGCTGCCTTTATCTGATCGTCGATGACTACCTTGCCATTTATTTCTTTATTATAGAGGTGCTCCACCACATCTGCCATGGAAACGATGGCGGCAGTGGGGAAACCGTATAAATCCTTAATCTCATCCAGAGCGCTCCTGGTGCCTTTGCCGCGCTCCATACGGTTTAAAGAAACCATGAGTCCCTTGATTTCCACATCTCCCTGGGCCTTGATGATGGGGAATGTCTCCTCGATGGACTTGCCGGAAGTGGTCACATCCTCGATGATAACTACCTTGTCCCCGTCCTTGATAGGACTGCCCAAAAGGATGCCTGTATCGCCGTGGTCCTTGACCTCCTTGCGGTTGGAGCAGTAACGGATGTCTTTTCCGTACAGCTCACTGATTGCCATGGTGGTTGCCACGCTTAAGGGAATCCCCTTATAAGCCGGCCCAAAGAGCACATCAAAATCCAGTCCGAAATTGTCATGGATGGCCTTTGCGTAGTACTCTCCTAATTTTCTCAGCTGGGTTCCTGTGACATAGCTTCCCGCATTCATGAAAAACGGGGACTTACGTCCGCTCTTTAATGTGAAGTCGCCAAATTTTAGCACACTGCTTTCCACCATAAAATCTATAAATTCCTGCTTATAGTTTTCCATCTTCCTTAAACCTCCTGTATTTACGGGCCGTTTAACCGCTCTGTAATTCTTTTGCTGATGCCTTTTTTAAACTGCCTTTGTCACTGTCTTTTATCACTGCCTTTTATCACTGCCTTACCCTGCCGGTGCTACCTCACAGCCCCTATAAGGTCCCGGATATCTCCGATACCGTACGTTTCCATATATGCCCGGATTCCATCCACAGTCTCCACCGTGGCATAGGGGTTATGGAAATTGGCCGTGCCGATGGCAACAGCCGTGGCGCCTGCCAGTATGAACTCCAGGGCGTCATCTGCATTTCTGATTCCTCCCATGCCGATGATAGGAACCTTCACTGCCTGGGCAACCTGGTATACCATGCGCACAGCCACCGGCTTCACAGCAGGACCAGACAGTCCTCCTGTCCTGTTGGCCAGCGCGAATGCCCTTTTGTGAATGTCAATCTTCATGCCTGTAAGGGTATTAATTAATGAAATGGCATCTGCCCCGCCAGCCTCTGCCGCCCTGGCCATGACAGTGATATCCGTCACATTGGGGCTCAGCTTCATGATGATGGGCTGCCTTGCATGTGCCTTTACCTCCCTGGTAATGGCCTCCACCGCCTTTGGGTCCTGGCCGAAAGCGATACCGCCTTCTTTTACATTGGGACAGGATATATTAATTTCCAGCATATCCACCGGCTGGTCCCCAAGACGCTCCACCACATCAATATATTCCTCCGTGGTCTTTCCGCAGACATTGACCACGATTTTTGTGTCATACTGTTTTAAAAAGGGAATATCCCTCTTTGTGAACACGTCAATGCCCGGATTCTGAAGGCCGATGGCATTGAGCATGCCGCCGTATACTTCCGCTATCCTGGGAGTTGGGTTGCCCGGCCACGGCACACTTGCCACACCCTTGGTAACCACTGCGCCCAGACGGTTTAAATCCACAAACTCACTGTATTCCATGCCGGAACCAAATGTGCCCGACGCTTCCATTACCGGATTCTTAAATTCCACACCGGCAATATTTACACTCATATTCATCTAAACGGTACCTCGCTATCTTTCACCTATACATGCCTACAGCTCAATCTCATCTGCCCTAAACACAGGACCGTCCTTGCATATACGCTTATTGTGTACCTGTGAATGGTCATCCACCTCTTTGGACCGGCACACACAGGCCAGACAGGCGCCTACTCCGCAGGCCATCTTCTCTTCCAGGGAAAGCCAGCACTCCAGCCCCTTTTCGGCCGCATATGCCTTCAGTGCCCGGAGCATGGGAGTGGGACCGCAGGCGTAAATGACATCCGCCGTAAGGCCCTGCTCGCGGATAGCGTCCAGCACATTTCCGCTGGTTCCGAAGCTGCCGTCCTCCGTGGCTGCGTATACCGGACCGTATGCCTCAAATTCATCCTTTAAGAACATCTGGCTGTCTCTGTATCCCAGCACGGACTGGACCAGATTGTCCTCTTCGTCCTTGTTAAGCTCATGAAGAGCTTTTGCCAGTTCCAGCATAGGCGGAACACCGATGCCTCCGCCTATCAGAAATGCCTTTTTTCCGGCCTCCAGGGGAAACCCATTGCCCAGAGGTCCCAGGACATCAATGGTATCGCCTGCCGTGAGCCCGGAGAACTCCTTCGTGCCTTCCCCCGCAATGCGGTACACCAGCCTCAGCTCTCCCTTTTCCTTATCAATGCCGCACAAACTGATGGGACGCGGAAGAATCCTGGCCCCGTCTTTTGAATAAAGGGATACAAACTGGCCCGGAACTGCTGACTCCGCTATCTCAGGCGCTTTTATCCTCATATCGTATATATCGGCAGCCAGCTGCTCCTGGAGCGTGACGGCTGCTGTTATTTTCACTTTTGCCATAACATGAATCTCCTGTCTCTTACAGTACGCTGCTGATATCAGCAACCATGTCAATCACTGCCTGTCTGGATGCCTCGCCGAAGTGCTCCGGCCCGAAGTTCTTATACTTTTCCTGTTTGTAAGCCGCAATGATTCCTCTGGAGGAGTTAACCACAGCGCCAAGCCCGTCCTGATTAAAACAATGCTTCAGGTCAGCGGCTGTTCCTCCCTGTGCCCCGTATCCGGGTACCAGGAAATAGGTGTGGGGCATGAGCTTTCTCAGAATCTCGCTCATCTCAGGATAGGTGGCGCCTACAACAGCGCCCACATTGCTGTACTCACCGTCCATACAGCCGGCACCCCACTCCTCCACTTTGGCGGCCACCCACTCATAGAGGGGCTTACCGTCAATCAGGCGGTCCTGGAATTCGCCGCTGGACGGATTGGAGGTCTTGACCAGAACGAAAAGGCCCTTGTCCTCACTCCTGCATACATCCACAAAGGGCTTCACGCCGTCTGTTCCCAGATATGGGTTTACAGTAAGTATATCCACATTGAATCCGCTTAAGGATTTGCTTCCCACCTGCACCCTGCCAAGATGGCCTGCTGCATAGGCAGCGGATGTGGAGCCGATATCGCCTCTCTTGGCGTCGCCAATAACAATCAGTCCCTTTTCATGGCAGTAGTCCACAGTCCTCTTATATACGGTCAGTCCTTCGATGCCGAACTGCTCATACATGGCAATCTGCGGCTTTACAGCCGGAATCAGGTCAAATGTATGGTCAATGATTTCCTTATTAAACTGCCAGATGGCATCGGCAGCCCCCTCCAGTGTCTCTCCGTAAGCATCCAGGGATTTCTTTACCACATGTTCCGGCACATAGGACAGCATGGGATCCAGTCCTACGCAGATTGGGGCATTGGTTTTCTTTATTTTTTCAATTAACTGGCTTATCATAATGTTCTTGTATGATGTTGTTAGAAGCAAACACAACATACTTCCTTTCTTTTTCTGTTTCGTGGTTTAATACATTCAGATACTGTGACTTTTGATGTTTTTTTGTAGCCTCGACTACTCGACAGGAGTGTATTGCCATCTCTTTTATCTGAATTGTTTATTAGCTGGATGTTGCCGGAGCGTTTGCTCTGAGTACTTATTTCAATCAAGTCTACGATGATAACTGCTGGTGGATATCACGGTATCAGACTTTATGAAAGGGAGGTACAACCTCATGATTTACGTAGGCATTGATATTGCCAAACTCAACCATTTCGCCGCCGCGATTTCTTCCGACGGCGAAATACTCATCGAGCCGTTCAAATTTTCTAATAACTATGATGGCTTCTATCTACTGCTTTCTCATCTGGCACCACTTGACCAGAACAGTATCATCATAGGTCTTGAATCAACGGCACACTACGGTGACAACCTTGTTCGTTTTCTCATCAGCAAGGGCTTTAAAGTGTGTGTTCTCAACCCTATCCAGACTTCGTTCATGCGTAAAAATAATGTACGCAAAACGAAGACTGATAAAGTCGACACGTTTGTGATTGCTAAAACCCTTATGATGCAGGATTCCCTTCGGTTTATGGCCTTAGAGGATCTGGATTACATTGAGCTCAAAGAGCTCGGTAGATTCCGCCAGAAACTTGTGAAGCAGCGTACACGCTTAAAAATTCAGCTGACTTCCTATGTAGACCAGGCATTCCCGGAACTACAATACTTCTTTAAGTCTGGCTTGCATCAAAACTCTGTCTATGCCGTCCTTAAGGAGGCTCCGACACCCAACGCTATTGCTTCTATGCATTTGACCCATCTTGCTCACACCCTCGAAGTTGCTTCCCACGGCCATTTCGGTAAGGATAAAGCCAGAGAATTAAGAGTTCTCGCACAGAAGTCTGTCGGTGTCAATGACAGTTCTCTATCTATTCAAATAACTCATACCATTGAACAGATCGAGTTACTGGATAGCCAACTTTTTTCTACAGAGCTTGAAATGGCAAATCTTGTCACCTGCCTGCACTCTGTAATTATGACCATTCCCGGAATTGGTGTCGTGAATGGCGGAATGATTCTTGGTGAGATTGGTGATATACACCGATTCTCTAATCCAAAGAAACTGCTTGCATTTGCTGGACTGGATCCGACCGTTTATCAGTCTGGAAACTTCCAGGCTCACAGAACCAGGATGTCCAAAAGAGGATCTAAAGTGCTACGCTATGCCCTCATGAATGCAGCTCACAATGTCGTAAAAAACAATGCTACTTTCAAAGCTTATTATGATGCCAAGAGAGCGGAAGGCCGGACTCATTACAATGCCCTTGGGCACTGTGCTGGCAAACTTGTCAGAGTCATCTGGAAGATGCTCACTGACGAAGTAGCATTCAACCTCGAATAAGAGGTCTGTATACCATAATCGATAGATTTTGAAAAAGGGCTTTTAGGGAGCTTTGTTAAAGTTACCCTTCTTTCTGCGAAACACGGAATTGAAATTTCCACCTAATTTATACTTGACTTTTCATAGCTGGTCTCCTTTGTTACGAGTTTTTCACTTTGCATGAATTCTTTCCCCATTTTATCATATAAAGTACCTTGTTTCAAGGAATGATATTCCAGTATTGCAATTATTTTAACGGACCCGTAAACGAAAAAAACGCCGTACAGGGAAAACCGATGTGATATCAGTTCCTGTCCGGCGGCAAATCCCAACTCAATTCCTATACTTCTGTCATACACTCCTCCCTGAAACGAAATCCCCATCCGTCCCCTTCCCTGGGACTGGCAAATCCGTTTTCTATCTCCATGGCATTATCTATGATGCCGTCAATCCAGTCAAAGGACTCTGCTCCATAAGGACTCCTGACCGTACACAGCAGTGGGACATCGTAATCCTTATAATAATGGGGCAGGACCGGCAATCCGAAGGCCTCAGCCAGGGCAGCGGATTCCCTCCACGCCTCCACCCCTCCCAGCCGGACGATGTCCGGCTGCCATAAATCCAGGGCGTTGCGCACTGAAAGCTGTTTTAAAGCCTCAAAATCATATTCCCGCTCCCCCATGGCCAGCGCAATGCCGCACTGGTTTCTCAAAAGCTGGTATCCGGCATAGTCCGTGTGGACCACCGGCTCCTCAAACCACTGTATTCCCATGGAGGAAGCCCTGCGGGCCAGCTCCAGCGCATCCGGCACATTGAATCCCTGATTGGCGTCCATCATGATTTTCACACTGTCCCCCAGCGCCTCCCTGCACTTTGCCAGACGTTCCGCATCACGTTCGATGCTTCCCGAACCAACCTTGATTTTAACGGCCTTAAAACCTCTCTTTTTATAATCCAGCACTTCCTCCAGCAGTTCCTGGTCCGTGTAGGAAATCCAGCCGCCGCTGCCGTATACAGGTATCCTTCTCCGGTTGGCCCCCAGCATCTTCCACACCGGCTGGCGGCATGTATGTCCCCAGGCATCCCACATGGCCAGGTTCACGGCAGCAATGGCGCAGTTGTTGATTCCCGTATTGCCAAAGTATTCCGCCTCCCGGTCCCAGTCAGCCCTGGCCAGCACCGTATCATATACAGCGTACTCTCCCGCGCTGATAAAGCTGCAGACATCCCTGAGCGCTCCCTCCATTGCTCCCGGAGAATAGTGGAAGGACAGCACATACCCCTGGCCCCTTACACCCTCCGCTGTCATCAGCTCCACAATATAAAAACCGATTTGGCTGATTGTGTGTGTGGAATCCGCAATGGGTCTGCTGATATCAGACACAGCCCTGTAAAAATGTATATCCTTTATCTTTTCTTTTACATTCATTTTACCTGCAGTCATGTTCTCACCATCCAAAGTATTCTTTTACATTCCTGTAGCATATTCCTTCTATTATTTCCTTCAGATATTTCTCGCCGGAGAAATATTCTCCGCGCTCCACCAGTTCTCCCAGATAGCTGCAGAGACAGCGGCGGTAAAGCTCATGGCGCGGATAACTTAAGAAACTCCTGGAATCCGTCAGCATTCCAACGGACAGGCTCAGGGGATACAGATTCCCTGCTCCGCCAAACTGGCGCATGATGCCGAAGGGCTGGTCGTTGAACCACCAGGGAGCGCCCAGCTGTACCTTCCCCCTTACCGTGCCGTCGCAGAAGCCTGCTGCCAGAACGGCAAAGGGTTCCATCTGCGCAGGGTTTAAGGGATACAGAATTGTCTTTGGAAGCTGATCAAGCTCTGTCAGCCGGTCCAGGATACGTCCCACGGATTTTACGGACGTGGAGTCATCCACACAGTCAAAACCTGTGGACTGCCCGATTTCCTGCACCTTCCTGTGATTGGCGTCCAGATAGGTACCGATATGAAGCTGCATCACAAAATGATATTTTTTATAGAGCTTTGCCATTTCAATCAGGAACGCGGATTTATACCTGTTTATTTCCACCTCTGATAACTGCTCCCCAGCCGCAGCCTTTTGAAAAATGTCCTCCGCCTGGGCCTCGGTGTATTCCTCCCACACAATGTGGGCAATGCCGTTGTCGCTGACCGTTGTTCCAAATTCCGCAAAAAATGCCAGACGTTGTTCCAGCGCTCCCATCATGGAGGAAAAATCCACGATTTCCTGCCCCGCTGCCTGGGAAAGGATTTTCATATAATCCGAAAATGTCTTCCGCTCGCAGTAAAATGCCCTGTCAGGCCTGAAGGCCGTGAGAATGCGCGTCTTTAAAACTGCATTCTCCTTTATTTTCATGTGATATTCCAGGCTGTCCGCCGGATCCTCCGTGGTGCTGAGCAGTTCTACCCCGGACCGTTCCAGACACCATCCGGGCGTCATGTGAAGCTGCCTGATCCGCTGGTTGGTGCGCCGGTAAATCTCCTCCGCATTATCCGGTCCAAGGGGTTCCTCTATGTCAAAGTACCGCTTCAGCTCCAGGGCGCACCATATATAAAGGGGATTGCCTGCAAGATAGGGCATGATCTGCGCAAATTTCAGAAATTTTTCATAGTAGCTTTTTGTTCCGGTGATATACTCCTCGCTGATTCCGAATGTGCGCATGGCCCTCCATTTATAATGGTCATGAGCCAGCCACATTTCACCCAAATCCTTGAACTCCCTGTTTTCACAGATTTCCCTGGCCTCCAGATGGCAGTGGTAATCCACAATAGGAAGCCTCTCCCCATAGCTGTGGTACAGCCGGCTTCCCGTGGGGTTTGTCAGAAGAAACTCCTCGGAAAAACAATCAGAACCCAATCAGAGCACCTCCATCCACCGGCAGGCAGGTGCCTGATATGTATCCGGCCGCGTCACTGCTTAAAAATACGGCAGCCATACCTATATCTGTCACGCTTCCCACCTTCTGCATGGGAATCCGTCCCAGGATTTTTCCCAAACGGACCTGGTCCCCGTCCGTGGCCTTATGGAACATGGGCGTATCAATCCATCCCGGCGCAATGGCGTTGACGCGCACCCCGTAAGGACCGCCTTCTGCTGCCAGGGTATGCACCAGGCCCAGATAACCTGCCTTGGCCGTGGCATAGCCTGCCACCTGCGGCTGGCCGATGTAGCTGGTCATGCTGGCCTGGAACAGGATACTTCCCTTCCCCTGCTCCTTCATGTGGGGGAACAGTGCCTTTGTCAGCGCAAAAGCGCCCACCAGGTGTACGTTCAGCACGTTTACGTAATCCTCCACCGTCATGTCCTCAATGTATTTCTTGCAATGGTTTCCCGCATTGTTCACCAGGATGGTCACCGGCCCCTGCTCCGCTATGACCCGGTCCGCCATCTCCTGGGTATGGTCTGTGTCCGTTATGTCAAACTGATAAAACACAGCCTTTCCCCCAAACTCCTTTAAGGCTTCCCGCCCCTGTTCCCGGCTCTCATAGCTCAGCACCGCCACCTTTGCGCCTGCCCCCACCATGCACCTGGTGATTGCAAGCCCCAGTCCGGTGGTGCCGCCTGTAACAATTGCGGTCTGCCCCTCTAATGAAAAATAACTTCCTGTATCAAACATTGCCTATGCCTCCCTGCATTTTTTCGTTGCGTCCCTGTCCTGATATTTATACGGTATAAAATACTCTTTGTGGCCCAGCGCCTCGCTTTTGCTCTTTGTGCCGGAAGCCACCTCTGCCGCCATTTTGAGAAGCCTTTGTGCCATCTCATCCTGAGAGCAGCGCCCCTCCAGCACCGGCCCGGCGTCAAAGTCCATATCCTCCTCCATGGCCCTGTAGGTAGCAGAGTTTCCCGTGATTTTAATACAGGGAACCACAGCGGATCCCACCACATTTCCCCTGCCTGTTACCAGAAATACAATATGGCTGTGGCATGCAGCCAAATCCATCAGCCCTTCGCTGTCATTGGGATTGGTGATTCCAAACTGCATCCAGTATGGATCCGGCGTGGAATCCAACAGCCACAGACCAGGATGAGGCGGCTTAACCCCCACCTTAAGAACTCCCTCAATGGGTCTGCTTCCGCTTTTTATGAGGGCTCCCATGCTTTTTTCTTCAATGGTGGACAGCCCTCCCGCAAAATTACCCGGGCTGACCGAATACTGGCGCACGGATTTGCAGTACTCCAGGGCCTTATCATATGTATCCCCAATCTCCTGCCTGGCCCTTTCATTTGCAGCGCGCCCCACCAGCATCTCCTTAAGGCCTATGGCCTCCACGATTTCCTCAAAAATGGCCGTTCCTCCCAAATCGGTCAGCCGGTCGAAAAACCGTCCCACCACCACATTTCCGGCCAGCCCGCTGGTGTAATCAGACCCTCCGCACTCTGCCCCTATGATTAAATCCCGGATTCCCATGGGTTTTCTTTTGGTATCCTTAAGCCGTTCCCGCATCAGCCCCACAACAGCCAGGCCCTTCTCTATGGTCTTTCTGGTTCCGCCCTCCTGCTGAATGAACATCCAGGCGGCTTCCTTTCCCTCCTTCCCGGCTATGTCCGCCAGCCATTCCGGCTGCACATACTCGCACCCCAGCCCAACGGTCAGCACAGCGCCCACATTGGGATGGCGTATCAGGGCAATCAGAAGGCGCACCGCATATTCATTATCCGTACAGCCCGAAAATCCGACCACCTCTGTCTCCGGGTCCCCTGCAAGTCTTACGATTTCCCTGGCCACAAAAGAAGCGCACTCCACGGTGTAGATGACCAGCACCTTATTGCGTATTCCCATTGCGCCGTTCTTCCTCACATAGCCCATCCAGCTATATTCCCTTTTAAGGTTATCCATCGCCTGCCTCCTACTCATATCTGGTATCCTTGGGCGCTCCGGTCATCACGTCCAGGTGGCTGGAGCGCTCATCGTACACGCTGCGGATATTGTGAAGATGGACCCATTCCCCGGCCCTTATGTCCTTTGATGCCCTGGCAATGCGCACCCCGTATTTTATGACATCCTCCCCGGCCCTTATGTTTTGGAGAGCGATTTTATGGCCTTTTGGTATCTTCTGAACAGCCTCGGCTTCCCTCATGCATCCATCGCCTAGAAGCCTTAGCGCACCGGGGATGAGCTCCTCCAGGGCAGTGGCCACATTGTCTTTTTGTTCAATCTGAAATGCCCTTTGTATTATTTCCATTGTTCCATCCATCCGGCCCGTCGTCCCTCCTCTACAAAATACCGAATTTCGCAAATGCATCCGTGGCGCTCATACCGTCCTCGATGGCCTTTCTCACTGTCTTTTCCCCGGCAGCCTTTTTAAGGGCCTTTATAAGTACCTCATCCGCTGCTTCCCTGGGAATGACCAGCACTCCGTCCACATCACCGAAAATCAAATCCCCGTCATGAATCCTTACCTGTCCTATCTCAATGTCGCACCTAAAATCCACCACCTGAGTGCGGACGCTGGAATCCTGGGCATAACAGCCGCAGGAAAATACCGGCCAGTTCTGGGACAGCACCTGGGGCGTATCCCTGTGCCACCCGTTCACCACGGCGCCGGACGCCTTCCTGGTTCTGGCCGCTGCAGTCAGAAGCTCCCCCCAGTAGGCGCACCGTTTGGTTCCGCCCGCAGCAATATATATCTCATTTTCCTTCAGCTGGTCCAGCGCCTCCGTCAGAAGCCCAAAGGGCTTTTTCTGCGGTCCGTACACATCTGTCATCAGCACGGTCATGGCCTTTCCCGCCAGCTTCATATCCTCGCGCAGAGGCCGGATATCCTGGGGCAGAAACTGGTGATAATATCCCAGTTCGTCCAGTATGTCGCCCACCACGGGTGTATAGAGCTTCTCCCTCATCAGGGCGAATTTTTCATTTTCATCATTCCACAATTTCATGACATTACCTCCTCTGCTAATAACCGAAGCTTAAAGCCCCGCCGTCCACGGCGAAGTCCTGTCCGGTTATATACTCTGATTCATCTGACACCAGGAACTTTACCATGGCGCCGATATCCCTGGGATTGCCGAAACAGTGCACCGGCATTCTGGCCAGTATTTTCTGCTTCCTCTCTTCGTCCATGACCTTGCGGCTCATCTCCGAGGGAAACCATCCGGGTGCAACCGAGTTTACATTGATACCATCCTGGGCCCATTCCACCGCCAGCCCCCTTGTCATGGACAGCACAGCTCCCTTGCTGGTACAGTAGGGCACCACCTCCGAAAACCCCAGATGGGCTGCCATGGAAGTGATGTTCACGATTCTGCCCCTGTTGGGAGACTGTCTTAAATAGGGGTAGCACAAGGTGCACAGCTTAAACACACTGCTTACGTTTACCTGGAGCACCTTCTCAAAATCTGCGTCCGAAACATCCTGCGCCAGGCTCTTTACCGTGATTCCCGCGTTGTTTACCAGAAAATCAATGCCGTGTTCACGGCCGATTCTCTCTGTTAGTTCCCCCATCTCCTTATAATCGCTTACATCCGCCGCCAGATGAATCACATTTTCATGGCTGGTCTCCCCTTCCAGCTTCGGCCTGCCGCTCCGGCTGACAGCATACACCACTGCCCCTGCCTCAGCCAGAACATTGGCCGCGGCAAACCCAAGTCCGCTGGATCCGCCTGTAATAATTCCCGTCTTACCCGCCAATTCCATCATTCCGACACCTCCATCTGATGGGAAACACAATTTCGTTCAATCAGCTCCCAGTCCAGTTCTCCGCCGATTCCCGGCTTGTCAGGAACTGTAATTATCCCTTTCTCATCAATGGGAAGAAGTCCCTTCATGGGGAACATGAAATCCTCTTCCGGCACAAAATACTCAAAATATCTGCAATTGCGTATGGCGCAGGAAACGTGAAGGTTTACCAGGTCCATGTAATTCATGGTCGTGGTATGAATCTCGCACTGCATTCCGAAGCTTTCTGCCAGGTGTGCTATTTTCAAAGTTCCCGTAACCCCGCATTTCCATGACACATCGGCCCTGACAATATCCGCCGCCTTCTGGTTGATGACCTGCGCCACCCCCCAGTGACATCCCCTGGTAGTCTCCGTGGCGGCAATGGGAATATCCAGGGCGGCACACAGCTGGGTATATTTGTTCAGTTCAAAATCCCGGAAGGGTTCCTCCAGCCATTCATACCCCAGCTTCTCCAGGTGCCTTCCCACCCTGACTGCTTCTTCCAGTGTATATTCCGCCACAGGGTCGCTCATGAGCTTCATATCCGGTCCCACTGCCTTGCGTATATTCTCGTGGATTTCCATATCCAGCTCACAGGGACCGGAGGGATGGGCTTTATAACAGTTGACTCCCCTGGATTTGTAATAGAGGGCCTCCCGCACATACTCCTGCGGGTCCTCATGGAACAGCCCGCTGGCATATACAGGCAGAGACCGGCGGTAGGCGCCTATGTATTGATAGAGCGGAAGTCCTGCTGCCTTGGCGCAGATATCCCACAGAGCCACATCCACCGGGCCCGGCAGATATACAGGAAAAAAGGTCAGGTGCCGGTCAATGTTCCACAGCTCATGCCATATTTTTTCCCTGTCATAGGGAGAGGCACCCAGAACCACCGGAGCAATATTATCGTGCAGATAGCTTTCCGTCACCCGGCCTGACCGCGCTGCCAGGGCTGTTGCGATTCCCTCGTATCCGTTATCCGTTGTCAGCTTAAGCACCACCACATCCCAATCCATACTGCTCTTGCCCTTGCGTTTTTCATCAAACAGGCACTTATTTCGTTTAACCCACCAGGTTTCAAATTTTACGATTTTCATAAGCTGTCTCCTATCCTTTCACTGCTCCTGCCATGATTCCCTTGATAAAATATTTCTGCATGGACAAAAAGATTGCCAGCACAGGAATCAGGGACAGGATAATGGTTGCTGTCAGGGTACCGTACTGCCACGAAGCAGCCTCATCCCGCAGAAAGGTGATGCCTACTGCAAGGGTCTGGGATTTTGCCGTGGTGCACAGGGTTCTGGCGTATGTAAACTCTCCCCACACCGAGATAAATGTCATGATGATGACCGTGGCGATTCCGGGCTTCACGATGGGCAGCATCACACGGCTGAAGGTCTGCCACTGGCCTGCCCCGTCAATTCTGGCTGCTTCCATCATCTCGTTGGGAACGCCGTTAAACTGTCCTCTCATGATGAATACGGACATGGGCAGGTTGGTTGCAATATACGGAAGTATGAGGCCAAGCCTGGTATCAATCAGGTCAAAACGCGACTGCATAATGTAAATCGGTATCAGGTAAATAACATAGGGCAGGGTGATGATTAGCAGAACAAATCCAAGGAACAGGTCCCTTCCCCAATACTGAAACTTGGAAAAGGAATATCCCAGGGTGGCTGCGAAAAGCACGTTGAACAGCACGCTCCAAAAGGATACCACAACGGAATTGGAAAAATATTTAAAGAAGTTGCCCAGTTTTGTAAAAATACCCGTATAGTGGCCCAGATAGGGATTTACAGGAAGAAAGGTAAGGACTGACGAATATATCTCTTCATCCGGCTTTAGCGAGGTGAGCATCGTCCATATGAAGGGAATAATGAAAATAAAGGATATGACGAACAGCAATATAAACACGGCTATGCTGCCGGCGTTTTTCTTAATACTCATGCCCTGTTCCTCCTTTTTCCGGTCTTTTTCCGTTTCACTTCATCCTCATCCTTTGTCCTGTTGATGTAAAGATTGATACATGACAAGATCAGGATAACCGCCCCCATAAAATAACCGATGGCAGACGCATAGCCCATCTCGTAATATTTAAACGCGTTCATCCATGTGTACTGGTATAGAACCAGAGTGGATGTGCCCGGCCCGCCGTTTGTCATGACGAAGGGCTGTTCAAACACCTTCACGGACTGGATAATGGCCCACAGGCCGCAGATTACATAGCTTTCCTTCAGATTAGGCAGAATAATCCTGAAAATCCTCTGGAATGCATTGGCCCCGTCAATCTTGGCGGATTCGATGATATCCGATGGGATTCCTGCAAGGCCTGCCATAAAGAAAATAACAAGCATTCCCATATTTTTCCATAAGCTGACAATTACGATGGAAAACATGGCCCATTTTCCTTCTCCCAGCCAGTTGTGGGCCCATGTGTCCAGGTGCAGCATTTCCCTGAGCACGCTGTTGAGAAGGCCATACTGGTTGTTTAAAATCCACTGGAAAATAATGCCGGTCAGGGAAAGCGGCACCACCATGGATACAAATACGCAGGTGCGAAAGATTCCCGATCCCCTGACGCCCTTGTCTAAAAGCATGGCGATTATCAGGGAAATAATCATGATGGACGGGAAAAACAGCAGCGAAAATACCACGGTATTTCTCAGGGAATCCATAAAATATGCATCGGAAAACATCTTTGCAAAGTTGGAAAGACCTGCGAATACCGGCTTCTTGTCAAAGGCAAAATTGTAATTGGTAAAGCTCAGGTAAAGCGAGCGTAACAGCGGATACCCCATGTAAACAGCCACAAATATAACCCCCGGAGCTGCAAACGCATAGCCGGGTATCATCTTTTTCAGCTGCACGCCCACACTTTTTTTATTCCCCATATTCCACCTCATCCTATTTCTATGATAGCGGCAGGAAAACCGGCCAATGCAAAGACTGTCATTGAACCGGCCCTGCCGGCTGGTTTTATTTGTTCATACCAGTGCTCAGGTCAATGGTCGTCATGAACTTACTCATATTGGCAGAAAACTCATCAACCGTGGAACCGCCTGACAGCATCTTCTGAAGCTCTATCTGCATGTTGGTATCCAGCTTTGTGTAGTCCTTGTACAGAGGAGGCGTCGTTGCTTTTTCTGTGAAATCAAGTACGGTTGGCCAATATGGATTATCCAGTTTCTCGTAATGGGCCTTCATGGGTGACATCTTGCCGTAGGAATTCATGGAATCAGCCTGGAACTGTTCCTGCAAAAGCTTATCCTTGATGAATTTAATGGCCAGCTCCTGGTTTTCAGATGCCTTGGGAATAACGGCGCCATGTATGTAGGAAACAGAACCATGGGTATCTGTGCCCGGTATGGGCATAACGCCTACATTCTCTGCCCCCAGAAGCTCCCCTGCCTCAATCCATCTGGAAGCCGGGGCAATGTGCATGGCTACCCTTCCGGCCTTGAAATTTGTCCTGTTTGCATCGGCATCCGCGAATACATCCGTGGTGGTATAGCCGTCCTTTACTAAATCCTGCCATACCTGGAGCATGTTTTTGACGGGCCCGGCCGTGAAGTTCAATGTATTTCCGTCTGACTCGTACAAGTTTCCGTTGGCTCCCATGACGCATGCGTCGTAGGCCTTTACCGCCATGTTGTTGCCCCAGTCAATCGCCAGGCCGGTCTGTCCGTCCTTTGTCAGGTTCTTTGCATATTCGTACATCTCATTCCAGTCTGACGGGGCAGTGACAGTCTGGTCCTCTGCCACGTAGCCGGCCTCCTGCATCATCGGTATATTTACCACGCATCCCAAGACTTCTCCCAGCAGCGGAATCATGTACTGTACTCCGTCAGCATTTCCGCTTTCCAGAAATGACTCGATGAACTTATCCTTGGTAAAATCCCCGTTAAAGAAGTTCTCGTCCGTAAACTCCACCACATAATCATTGGCAGCGTACGGAACCGTCTCAGAGCGGTCGCCGCCCAAGGCTAAATCGCAGTTTGTCTTTCCCTGGGACCACTCCAGCATGCTGGAGGTCACGTCCACATTGTCCACCTGGTTATAGACTACTTTTACGCCCGGATTCTCTTCCTCAAATTCCTTTGCAATCCTCTCAAAATCATATTTCCCCATCATCCACGCCTGAACAGTCACCCGCAGGGTCTGCCCTCCCCCGGCCTCCTTTGTCCCGCTGTCTGAAGCTTCAGCCGCCCCAGTCCCCGGGTCAGTTGAGGAAGAACCGCACCCCCACAGTACGGATGATGCCATGACAGCTGCCAGTGCCAACGAATACGCCTTTTTTGTCTTCATAATAAACCTCCTGATACATTTTAGTGAAACGTTTCCCTTACCATATTTTCATCTTACTATATTATTCTGCCGGTGTCAAGATGCGGAGGTTGACTTTATTGTTATTTTGCATAATTTTTCGGTATTTTTTTGCTATTTTATCATTTTATTAACATATGCTTAACATTTTTTCATATTATCTTTTCCGCCGTCCCGTTTATCCTCTTCGCATTTCCGAGAAGTAACGTTTCCCTTATTCCGCAAAAAACGACAAAAAAGGGGATGGTGCAAAACCAGATTGGTTACCTGATTTTGCACCATCCCCTTTTTTGATTTAGATGCAGGAAATCCATTTAAATAAACCGCCCCATCAAAACCTGGGACGGCGGATAGGTTCATTCAATTTGAGACAGATAATCACTAAAAATTTTATAATGCAGTTTTTCGTCTAATGATAACCTTGCAAGCATTTTAGAAACATGAGGGTCTTTGATTTCTTTTGATTGGGCCGCGTATGCCTGAGCTGCAAACTGTTCTGACCGGGCATTATCAGACAATATTGCAGGGAGTTCACAGCTGTAACTTACCATATTCCCGCACCAATAGGAATTGGGCCTGGACGAACGGCATTCGGGCTGGCCTCCAAGAAGGTGAATGAGCTGTCCGATTATGGAAAAGTGGTGCTGTTCAACGATGGCTATGCGTTGAATGACACGGCGGATGTTTTGATGACGATCATTGATGGTCCAGGATTGATACAGATACTGGTGTACCGTGGTCATTTCGCTGGCGGTTGAGGCTAAATCCGCCATAAGGATCTGGGCGTATTGCTGGTTCTTTTCCAGAACAGCAACGGGAGGATACCAGTTTGAGTGCGCAACCGGAAAAGAATCCGGGTTTGCGCGGATATTATATTGAATATTGTTCATGGGACATTCTCCTGGAAAAAGCTGGATAGGTGGTTTTTTAATCTTTATGAGAAAGAATCCATCGGTAGAACGCCATTGAATAAAATAAATCATTTATAATTTAGCTTTTCATGCCGATATATAGCATATACCTTGTGTGCTGGTTTGGTACACTCACACAGGGCGGGGAATAAATACCGGCAATCTTGTCCAGCCATGGTTCAGGCCGGTAAATTGTTCCCACGGTTCTGCTAAAAATGATGTAAAAGGGGGAAATATGCAAACTATTTTTATAGTCAACCATGCTGTTGAGTGGGAGAGTATAATCAGCGATGAATGGCTGAGACCGGAAGGAGTAACAGAGCAGCCATACAAACAGATGATTTGCAGAATGCATAGACTGCCATGCCCCCAATCACCGGGGCATGATTACTAAGGAGAGTCGATTTATGAATTTTATGAAGAATTTAAAAATTGGAAAAAAATTAATTGTTACATTTGGAGTTATCATTATACTTTTTTTAATTTCACTTATGGTATCAATTATGAGTCTGAGCAACTCCGGTAAGAATTTTGGAGATTTCTACACAGTGGGATACCCGGTTTCCAATAAGACAACCGATATGTGCCGTGCTACCCAGACAGGCTTAAAGTGTATAGCAATCAGCATGCTTACGGATGATGCTGCTGAAACACAGAATTATATTACCCAGGCCAATGAACAATTTAATACATTGTCTCCGGGATTCGACTATTTACGGCAGAATTTCAGAGGTGATAAGGCGGTGCTTGACCAGGCCCAGAAAATTCTGGAAGAGGCAAAGCCATACCGGATAGAGATTCTTGACCTGGCAGGACAGAATAAGAATACAGAAGCGGCTGACCTGCTTTTTACTAAATACCAGCCATTAATGCTGGAATTTATGAATTTAATGAACAAAGCTGATTCTGATACCACTGCGATCGCGGCCGAGGACTATTCTCAGTCCGCCAAGGCCCAGACCTCTGCCCTGGTATTTCTGATCACCATAGCTGCATTGGCTCTGGCACTGACGGTCACACTTGCCATTTATATCACAAAAGCCCTCACCAGGCCAATCAGCGAGATTGAGGAAGCAGCTAAAAAGATGTCTGCGGGAGATCTTGAGGTGTCGATCAGCTACGTTTCAGAGGATGAACTGGGCAGCCTCTCTGAGAGCATGAGGACCCTGACCCATAATTTTAAGGGGATTATACAGGATATGGGAATGGGGCTGTCGGCTCTGGGTAATGGGGATTTCAGTGTGGATTCTAAGGCCAAAGAGCTTTATGTAGGCGAATTTGCACAGCTGGCAACATCCATGTATCAGATCATTGACAAGCTTTCATCTGTATTGGGACAGATTAACCAGTCTGCGGACCAGGTGGCATCCGGCAGTGACCAGGTTGCGTCCGGTTCCCAGGCCCTTTCCCAGGGAGCCACGGAACAGGCCTCCTCAGTGGAGGAGCTGGCCGCCACGATCAATGAAATCTCCAACCAGGTGAAGTCTAACGCGGAGAATGCGCACAATGTCAACAAGCTGGCAGATGATGTGGGGCTAAAGATGACGGAGAGCAACCAGCAGATGCAGACCATGATTGAAGCGATGAAGGAAATCAGCTCCTCCTCCAGCGAGATCGGAAAGATTATCAAGACAATTGAGGATATTGCCTTCCAGACCAACATACTGGCGCTCAACGCAGCGGTGGAGGCGGCCCGCGCAGGAGAAGCAGGAAAGGGCTTTGCAGTGGTTGCGGATGAGGTGCGTAATCTTGCCAGCAAGTCAGCGGAAGCATCCAAGAATACGGCGGCGCTGATAGAGAGCTCCATTCTGGCAGTGGAAAAGGGCACTAAGATTGCAGACGAGACAGCCCACACTCTGTTAGAGAGCGTGGAAGGCGCCCAGAAGGTAACCAGAACCATAGACCAGATTTCCAGGGCATCTGAGGAGCAGGCATCCTCCATCAGCCAGATAACCCAGGGGATAGACCAGATCTCCAATGTGGTGCAGACCAATTCAGCCACCGCGGAGGAATCAGCAGCAGCCAGCGAGGAGTTATCCGGACAGGCACAGATTCTTAAGGGGTTAATCAGCCAGTTTAAGTTAAAGGATATGGGAAGCGCCCCCATGGTGATGCAGGATGTTCCAAGACAGATGGATCCAATTCCCGTTTACCCGGACGGAAGTAAATACTAAACGGCAGCTTTGACCAGGACAGGGGCAGCATTTATGAAGGAAACGCTGCCCCTGTCTTTTTGTTTTCCGGCTTCAGCCAGTTAAGTCCGCGGTTTATGTCCGCGTATACTGCATGTCCTTAATATTTTCCCAGAAGTAGTTTACGTTGCTCTTAAATATCAGTACTATTTCCACCCTGCGTACCTTTTCCGCTGGTTCCTTATCCATGAGCAGGTACTCATAAAGCATCTTGATGGCAAGATATGACTGCTTACAGGGGTCCTTGAACACCAGATTGGTAAAGGTTCCTTCCTTTAAGGCCCTCACCGTCTCATCAAATACATCGCTTGCAATGACGGGAATCCTGCCTGCCATCCCGCTTTTCTTTAATGCCCTGTACAGGACAGCGCTGCCTCTGGAAAACACGCAGCAAATCAGATCCGGGGGATTTTCCTTCAAAATATCCAGCACGTTTTTATCCAGATGGTCTAATTCATAATAGCCGTATAAATCCTCAACAGCATACTCCTTCTTCTCCTGCCGCATATATTCGTGAAACCCTTTTGCCACCAGATAATGGGAATCCTTATAGGGGTCACCTGTCATCAGGAGAATGCGCCGGCCCCTGGCCAGGATATTGCAGGCCTGTTCCGCCATGAGCTGGCCTGCCGCGTAATAATCCCCCACCACGGTTCCTAAATGGCCGCACCGGTCCTGGTCTTCGGTCACAAAAACCACAGGCAGCCCTTTATCTGTAAAGTATCTGACTGCACAGATTCCCTTTTCGTCTCCCGGCGGAACCGTCAGAAGTCCGTCTAACTCCTCCCCTGCCTTCACCTTTTCACATAATGCTTCCAGTGTCCGGGAAAGTTCTCCCTTTTCATAGGCCAGCTCCTGAATCTCCAGGTTAAACTCGCTCTGTTCCGCCAGGTACATTCTGTATCCCTGCCATATATAGCTGTAGAAATACTTGCTGTCCTGATCCAGTTTGGGCAGGCATACTGCAATTTTCATATTTTTCCGTTTCAGCATGGATGCCATGGCGTTCAGCCTGTAACCATTTTTTTCCGCATAGGATACTATTTTTTTTCTGGTAGCTTCACTCACCCCGGGCTTTCCATAAATCGCTTTATGGATTGTATTAAGGGACACATTAAAATGCTGTGCCATATCCTTCATGGTAATCTGTGATTTCATGTGGTTTTCCTCGTCTTCTCATAAGGTCAAATTATATTTAAAACAAGCCTTACGATATATCTTATACAATCCTTCACTTTTTTTCAAGCCCGCAGGCAGCAATTCCATAGAATGCACAGAATCCGGTTTGGGGAAATCAATTTTGGGGAAATCAATTTTGGGGAAATCCGTTTTGGGAAAATCCGTTTTATTCCAGCTGCATCAGACAGCCCATAAAAAGAGGAAAGTTCTGTCTGGTATCTATAATCATATAGAAAAACGGTCTGTCAAGAAAAACCTCCTTTGGTTCCTCTGTTTGAACGGCACTGCCCTCCGATACCTCAACTGCCGTCACTGCCCCTGCTTTTGTCCCTTTTTCGTCCACATCAATTTTAGTCTTGTGAATCACTTTGCTTATATAAATATTATCATTATCTGAATGGGCCATGGAGGAAAAATCCGCTTTTTGGCTGTCAAATGCATCTTTCATTCCGGATTCCGTCAGGGACTCGTTGAGAACCACATTGTATTCCACTGTAAATTTTGGCAATCTGACACAGACGGTTTTATTACGGGTCTGTTCAAGAAGATCTGTAATCCCATTTTCCTTTAACCTCTCCAGAAACTCCTTCATCGTCATACCCTCATCAGGCAGGACCGCGGCAAATGCATAGGCGCCGTCCCCATATGGTTTTAGGAATCCCCTCCCCAATGTATTTTCAAGATAGACTGCTTCTGTGGAATACATGAACTCCGCGGACTGGTGTTCCCCGTTTTCCGCGTTAAATGTTCCTTTATGTATCTGGTTCTTTTTATAGATATCCCGCCATTCCCCGTCAAAGGACAGCGCATTGACCAAATACATAACCGCGTCCCGGGGCGGCGCCTCTTCCAGCAGTTTCTGAATCATGCCGTTGGTTTCCTTCTTTACCCAGCTGTTGATGTCATCCCTTGTGCCCGCGTCAAAGGGAGCCTCAAATATAGATGCATCGTAATAATTCCGGCTGGTTTTAAGAAAATCCTCATTTATAGCCAGGCTGTCCCTGTCCCTGAACCATATGGAATTCGCTATGTTGACCTGGCAGGCCTCGCTGTTGGGCATATAATCTGTGTATGCCTTCAGATAATCATTCAGGACAGCCGTATCCGTATGCATCATCTGTTCCATCTGCGCCCGCGTGTTGCCCTCCGCTCCATTTGCAGTCATTCCCAGGGCGGAGACAATGGAAAGAGGCGAAATCAGGCAATTGCCATGGGACAGGTTTTCACTCAGAAGTTCCAGAGAAAATTCTGTAAGTTCCTTCCGTGGATTTACAGATTCATAGGATGGCTCCATCATATCCACTGTCTCCACTTCTTCCTTGGGTATATTCCGGGTAAGATCCTGGGTGCCCTTATGAAGGCCATTTAAAGCACACCCGGATGTGAGCGCAGATAAAAATATGGCTGTCAGAAGCAGCCCAGCTCCCAGATACTTCCTTTTCCTTTTCGTTATCATTTGCATCAAATGTTTCATCATATTCCCCTCCCTGCCGCAGATATGCGGAAACCTTATGATTACTTTACCATATCCTTCCACGTTTTACTTTAATCCCTGCTTACGGTTCTATGTTTTTTCTCTGAAGGCCGCAGGATATGCTGCGTACAGGCTGCAAATGCTCTCTTAATATACTTCATACTTTTTTTATAATTTTATTAGCACTCACCTCTTGACAGTGCTAACAATCGTGCTATAATACAAGCATAAAGCAAATGAAACCAAACAGTTCTATGAGCGAGGAGGATATAACGATGATGTTAATACCAAGAAGAAACTACGGACTTAATTTATTTGATGACTTTTTCAATGACCCATTCTTTACCAGCGCCTCCGAAAAGGGTGAGGAGGCCAAGAAGCTTCCGGTGATGCGTACCGACATCATGGAGAAGGATGGAAACTATATTTTAGAGATTGAACTTCCCGGATTCAAGAAAGAGGATATCAGGGCAGAGCTTAAGGACGGATATCTGACTGTCAGCGCTGATATAACCAAGTCCAGCGAGGGCAAGGATGACAAGGGCACCCTGATTCACAAGGAGCGCTATACCAGTTCATGTAAGAGAACCTTCTTTGTAGGCGAGCAGATTCGCCAGGAAGATATCAAGGCTGGTTTTGAAAACGGCATACTGAGGCTTCAGGTGCCAAAGGATGCGCCCAAGGTGGAGGAAACACCCAAGTATATTGATATTCTGTAATCATCATTGAATGCCCAACTCCTTTTATATATATTATCCCTAATAACGGACACAGCCGTGAATCCCCCATCCCGGCTGTGTCCTTTTTAGTTCTTTTATATTCTTTCTTTCATCCTATGCTTTCCACAAAAGCCGGTCCTCCTTGATGGTTGCCAGCACCCTGATATTTCGTATCTCATCTGCCCCTGTTTCCAGAGGATTCTGTTCCAGCACCACAAAATCCGCCTTTTTCCCGGGCGTGACGGTTCCCTTCTCATTTTCTTCAAAATACTGGTATGCCCCGTTGACCGTCACTGCCTTAAGCGCATCCCGCACCGGAATGCGCTCCTCCGGTCCCAGCACCTTACCCTCCCTGGAACGCCGGTTTACGGCGCACCACAGAGTCTCCATCATGTCCGGCATAATAACCGGGCTGTCCTGGTGCAGGGTGAAACAGATGCCCTCCTTCAGGGCCGATGCAGCCGGGCTGATGCGTCCCGCCCGCTCCTGACCAAAATTGCGGACGTGGATGTCCCCCCAGTGGTATACATGGGCCAGGAAAAAGGAGGGAATGATTTCCAGTCTCTTTACCCGTTCCAGCTGATCCAGCCCCAGAAGCTGGGCATGAATCATTACCGGACGGATATCGCCCCTGTAAAAACCAGGCTTCCTGCTGTTCCCGCTCCCCAGTTCCCTGTAAACTGCCTCCAGCATATCCATGTACTGCTCTGCCGCCCTGTCACCGTTGCAATGGGCCAGAAGCTGCATGTCTTCCAGCTCTGCCTTTAAAATATTTTCCTTTACCTGGCTGTCCTCCAGGGTATTATAACCGCAGTAATCCTCTTTTGTTGCCCGGGTCCGGGGAAATGCATCCGCCTGTGCCTTTTCCTCTGCATCCGGTGTTTCCGGCAGATAGGGCGTACGCATCCATGCCGTCCTTCCCTGGGGCGATCCATCCAGGAACATTTTGTACCCGCCTATCTTCATATGCCCCTTATAGTTCTTTATATGGCTTTCAAATGCCGTCCGTGCAGCATCGCTGTCCCGTATATCCATAAAGGAAATTAAATCCAGCTTTAAAAGTCCTGATTTCAGCAGCATCTGGTACAGCGGCACCAGCTGGCTTGCCATCAGTCCCTCCTGGACCGTGGTGATTCCATAGGAAGCATAGAGCTCCTGGGCGCGGCCGTAGGCAGTCAGGAAATCTTCTGCCGACGGCATGGGGATGCGTCCCTGGAAGCCCAAAAATGCATTTTCCTCCATATATCCGGTGGGAAGCCCGCCCTCCATTTCTATGACGCCTCCCTGAGGCGCCTGTGTCTGTCCGGTCACACCCAGAAGGTTGAGAGCCATGGTGTTAAACACCCCCATGTGGCCTGACTGGTGTTTCAGTATCAATGGATTCTGAGGCGCTGCCTGGTCCAGGACCTTCCTGCGGGGGTGGCTGTGTTCCTTCAGGCGGTTGTGGTCATATCCGGACGCAGTGACCCATTTTCCCTCTGGAATCTTCTTATCTTCAATGTATTGCCGGATGCATGTTATCATGTCCTCAAAACTGCCCGCCCCGCCCAGGTCCACTTCCATTGTGTGGCTGGCGCAGGCCGTAAAATGGCTGTGGGAATCTATAAAGCCCGGCATCATCACCCTTCCCTGAAGATCCAGCCTGCGGGCCTTATCCCCTGCTCTTTCCTTTACCTTTTCCCATGTTCCTGTCTCCAGGATTCTTCCGTCTTCTGTCAGCACGGCTTCCACCTGGGGGCACCTGTCCTCCATGGTAAGAATGGTGCCGTTATAGTAAAGCGTCTGCGCCATGTCCTGTCCTCCTGTTCTATGAATTGACTTTCCCTGTTTTTCTTAGTATAGTACCTATATTATCACTGGTACAGCGTATCGCAGGTCCTTGTGCACACGGCGCCCGCTATCCGCAGTACTAAAAGTATGCACATAAAAGGAGTTTCTTATGATATGCAGGTGTATTACATGGATTAAAAAGCACCCTGTCCTCTCACTCTTTTTCCTGATACTGATGTATCTGGTGATTGGAGCCACAGCTCCCTTCTATCACTATAAGCCAATTTCCCAGGAAACACAAGATACGGTATCGGCTGAGAACTTCTATCAGGAGGGAGACAGCCGGGACCGCGCCATGATACTGGAAACCAATCAGAGCGCCTGGGATGAACGGATGCGCCTCATGAACCTGGCCAGGGAACGGATTATACTGTCCACCTTTGATTTCAGGGATGGCGAGAGCCCCAGGGATCTGATGGCAGTCATGCTCCACAAGGCGGACCAGGGAGTCAGCATAAAGATACTGGTGGACGGTTTCTCCGGCCTGGTGCGCATGGAGCCCAGCAAGCTTTTTTATGCCCTCTCCAGCCATCCGAACATTGAAATCAAGATTTACAACAAAATGAATCCCCTGCTTCCGTGGAAAACCCAGGGAAGGATGCATGACAAGTATGTGATTGTGGATGATTATGGATATATACTGGGCGGCCGGAATACCTTTGATTATTTCATCGGTTCCTATCCCACGGATTCCAGAAGCCATGACCGCGAAGTCCTGGTCTACAATACAGCCCACGGCACAGACAGGGGAAAGGACAGCTCTCTGTATCAGGTGGAAGATTACTTTGAGCAGGTATGGAATCTGGATGTGTCCTCCCTGTTCCATGACAGCGAAAAGACCGGTGACAGGACCTCTGTCCGGAACGCGGCGGCCATGCTGAGGGAGCGGTATAAGGTCCTGGCCATCCAATATCCGGATCTGTTTGACAGTGAGGAGGATTCTGCCAGCTGCACCGCCGCGCCCGGCCAGCCCGGCTGTCCGGCCCTGCCCATGGATTCAAGTATCAACGATGACGATTACCCCGCCGCCCCGGATATCCCGGACGCCCCGGATACCGCTCCCCCCCTGTTCCCGGCCTTATCCCTGACCGCCAATCAGTCAAAGGCCCTGGAGTATTACGGTTCCAACACGGTTCCCACGGGGAAAATCACCCTGGTGTCCAACCCCACCGGCATCTACGGAAAGGAACCCGTGGTCTTTCACACCATGTCTGTTCTTATGAAGGACGCAAAAAGGAGTGTGCTGATCCACACTCCCTATGCTGTATTCAATGACTATATGTACGATACCATGAAGGAAATCACGGCTCGGGTGCCGGTGACCATGATGATTAATTCAGTTGAAAACGGCGACAATTTTTTTGCCTCCAGCGATTATCCCATGCACAGGGACGCATTTGGGGATACGGGCATGGAGATTCTGGAATATGACGGCGGTCTCTCTTATCATGGCAAATCCCTTGTCATTGACGATGAGCTGTGCGCCGTGGGCTCCTACAATTTCGATTTGCGCAGCACCTATCTGGACACAGAGCTTATGCTGGTCATCCAGAGCCCGGAGCTGACAGCCCAGCTGGAAGAATACATGGTCTCCTACCAGAAGGACTGCCGACGTCTCCTGCCGGACGGAACATATGAAATACCGGAACATCTGACCATTGCAGATGTCCCGGCGTATAAAAGGGCGGCCTGGAAGGTGGTGGGCTTTGTGATGCAGCCCTTCCGCTTCCTTATATAACCTTTTTATCCCTCCATTTTCCTGTGAGGTAACGGCTGAAGGATATGACATAATTGGCAATCCAGCCCATGGGGACCGCGTACCACACGGCTGCCACACCCCATATGGGAGCAAAATGAAAGGCTGCGTAGACACGTATGGTCAGATTCACCAGATTGGCAATGGTAAATACCAGCACATCCCCGGAGCCTCGCAGAACTCCGTCCGTACACGCCTTCATACCGATGAACACAAAGAAGTAGGCGATAAAGGACAGGTATCCCGTGCCCGCCCCATAGGCTTCCCGGCTCATGCCGTCTCCCAGGAAGGAGGTTATGATCGGGCCGTTAAGAAGCACCACTATCACGGCTATGATGGCGGAGAAACCGGCTACAATGCCGTAGCTGGCCCTGTACCCCTCCTTCACCCGCTCCATCTTCCCGGCGCCGATGTTCTGGGCCGTGAAGGTGGCTACGGCGTTGCCTGTTGCAATCATGGGCACCACGCAGATGGACTCAATTCTGCTTCCCGCTGAGTAACCGGCCAGGGCAGCGGAGCCAAACCCATTGACCACGGACTGGACCAGCAGCATTCCGATGGATACAATGGACTGCTGGAGAATGGACGGCACCGCAATTCTGGTCCCTGCCTTTAACATGCTGCTGTCGTAGAGCCTGAAACTATCCCCGTCCTCCTGCTCATATCCCCTTAATTTTTTCATCAGGATGCCGAAGGATATCAGGGCGGATACTCCCTGGGCCATGACAGTGGCAATGGCCACACCGTCCACCCCCATCCCCAGCCATGTGACAGATATAATGTCCAGAACCACGTTCAGGATGGATGAAAATATGAGAAGGTACAGAGGCGTCCTGGAATCCCCCATGGCATTGAATATGGCGGCAAGAACATTGTACATAAACAGGAAAGGCATTCCCAGGAAGTAAATTCCAAGGTACAGCTTTGCCTGGCCCATGATATTGGCCGGTGTCTTAAGAGACTCCAGTATGAGGCCGTTCAGGTATAATCCCGCGCTCCCCAGCAGAATGCTCACAAAGAGGAAGGTGATCAGGGCCGTGGAAATGGAGGTTTTCATTTTTCCGTGCTGCCTGGCTCCCAGATACTGGGATGTCAAAACCGACGCGCCGTTTCCTCCCCCTATGGCTATCATAATAAACACATTGGTCAGGGCATAGGAAGCACCTACAGCCGCCAACGCGTCCTCGCCCACAAAATTGCCCACAATCATGGAGTCCGCCATGTTGTAAAACTGCTGGAACAGGTTTCCCAGAATCATGGGAAGGGCAAACAGGAGAAGGCGGCGCCCCGGACTCCCTTCCGTCAAGTCAATCCGCTTTTTTATCTGCTTTCCCTGTTCACGGCTTTTTGCTGCACTCTGATTCATGTTCTTCCCTCAATCATTCATTTGTATGGATACACTTCTTAAATTCCTCAATCAGCTCCCCGAAGAAACCAAGGGCTTCATCCACCGGCCGGGTGGTGGACATATCCACACCGCAGAGCTTCAGAAGATCGATTGGCTTCATGGAGCAGCCTCCGCTTAAGAACTTCTTATACCCTTCCAGCGCGCCTGGTTCCCCGCTCATAATGCGGCTGCTGATGGCCACGGCTGCTGAGAATCCCGTGGCATACTGATATACATAAAAAGGTGTATAGAAATGGGGAATCCTCTCCCACTCATAATCAATCTGGCGGTCCACTGTCATGGCCGGCCCGAAATAGTCTGCATTCAGCTGGCGGTAGATACTGCACAGACTCTCAGCCGTCAGGCTCTCCCCTCTGGCCGCCTTTTTATGGGCCATATCCTCAAACTCCGCAAACATGGTCTGACGGAACAGGGTTCCCCTAAAGCTCTCCAGGAAATGATTCAGCAGATATGCCTTTTCCTCCCTGCTGCCTGCCTTCTTAAGGAGATGGCGTATCAGAAGCGCCTCGTTGCAGGTGGATGCCACCTCTGCCACAAATATCTTATACCCGGCATAGGTAAACGGCTGGTTCCTGTCGGAATACCAGGTATGGATGGAATGTCCCATCTCATGGGCCAGGGTAAACACATCGTTAAGGGTGCCATGGAAATTCAGCAGCACATAGGGATGGCTGCCGTAGGTCCCCCAGGAATAAGCGCCGCTGCGCTTGCCTTCATTTTCATAGACATCAATCCACCGGCTGTCAAATCCCTGCTTTAACAAGGACAGATATTCCTCTCCCAGCGGAGCCAGGCCCTCCAGCACAATGGACTTTGCCTCCTCATAGGTGTAACGGCGGTCAGCCGCTGCCACCATGGGTACATAAAGGTCATACATGTGAAGCTCATCCACTCCCAGCACATCCTTCCGTACCCGGGTGTATTCATGAAGCTTCACGATATTTTCCCGCACTGCCTTCACCAGATTGTCGTAGACCAGCTCAGGAACCTCGTTGTCAGCCAGGTAATACTCCCGGCTGGAGGCATACTTCTTTGCCTTTGCGTAGAATACGGCCTGCTTCACATTGGAGGAAAATGCAGCTGCCAGAGTATTGGAAAACTGTTCATACACACTGTATAACCCCTCGAATGCATCCTTGCGTATCCTGCGGTCCTGGTTCTCCATCAGGGAAATGTAATTGCCGTGGGTAATCTGGATTCCCTCCCCACTCTCCCCCGTGATAACGGGGAACTTCACATCCGCATTGTTGAACATGGTAAAAATCTGGCTGGCGCCCTGGGTGGCGTCATAGGACTGGGCCAGAAGCTCTTCCATCTCGCCGGACAGGGTGTGATCCCGCCTGGCAAGAATGATTTCCAGCGCCCGTTTAAAATGGCCTATGCCGTTATCCGCCGCCATATACTGTTCCAGAAGCTCCCGGTCCATGGACAGAATTTCCGGCACCAGGAAGGAGCTGTTCTCAGCTGCCCGGTAGGACAGCGTCTGGGCCCTGGAAAACATATCCTGGTATCTCTGCACGGTGGTATCCTCGTCGGAACGCATCCTGGCATAGACATACAGACGCTCTATCTTCTGGGAAAGCTTGTCGTCGAACAAGAGGCAGGCATACAGGGTATCCGCGGACCCGGCCAGTCTTCCCTTGTAGGAAGCATATTCGCTTATTTCCCCGGAAGCCTCTTTAAACATCTGTTCCCACTGGCTGTCCTCCGCCACCATATCCTCCAGTTTCCAGGTATACTTACTATCTGCTTCGCTTCGTTTTTTCATGCAGAACACACTCCTTCCAATACAATATTAAATGGGCGCTCAATTAAATATACATTATTTTAAATTACACGCTAAATTAAATTCGCTGCCAGAGGAACCACAATAACCGTCATCAGCCCTGCCACCGCAATGGAGAGACTGCTCATGGCGCCCTCGATTTCTCCCATCTCCAGGGCCTTGGCCGTCCCCACCGCATGGGCGCTGGTTCCCATGGCCAGGCCCTTGGCAACGGGATGGCGGACCTTTAAAAGCTTTAACACGGTCTCCCCGGCCATATTGCCTAACACCCCTGTAAGTATGATGCTCATGACCGTCAGTGTTACGATGCCTCCTGCTTCCTCGCTGATACCCATTCCGATGGCCGTGGTAATGGACTTGGGAAGCAGTGTCACGTAGTGGACATGGGCCATACCCAGCACCTTGCACATGAGGAAAATACTCACCGCACTGGTGACCACCCCCGATGTGATGCCCACCGCCACGGCGTCAGCATGTTTCTTCAGCAGATGCAGCTGCTTATACAATGGGATTGCCAGACAGACCGTGGCCGGCGTAAGGAGCCAGCTGAGATAGGATGCACCTTTATTATATGTTTCATAATCCATTCCTACTCCCAGAATGCAGGCAATAATCAGGGCTGCCGACACCAGAAGAGGATTCAGGATAGCCAGTTTTGTTTTATTCTTAAGCCAGCAGGCAAACAGATAGGCGCCTATGCTGAGCACAAGACCGAAATATTGTGTTTGTTCCAGTATCAACCGTATGCCTTCCCTCATGTCACTGCTCCTCCCCGCTGTGTTTTCTGCCCATGACCCACTGGGCCATGCATCCGGTCACTGCCATGACCAGAAGGGTGGATATTCCTATGATTATCAGAAAGGGCACCAGAACTGCCTTCACCTCTCCGATACATTCCACAATCCCAACCGTTGCCGGTATAAACATCATGGTCATGGTATCCATGAGAAAATTACCCGTGCCCTCCACGCTCTCCAGCTTCACGGCCCCGCACATCAGGGCTGCCAGCATGATGAACAGGCCGTACACACCGGCCGGCACAGGCAGGGGCACCACATGATTCAATATCTCTCCCGCCAGGGTTATGCCCAGGATAATTCCTATCTGTTTTACATATCTCATATCTTTTGTTTCCTCCTGCTGCGTTAGAGCGTGTTTTAAGCCATGCTCCGATTATGTTTGAAATTCGCACGGCCTTTATTCTACCACTGCATTTTTCCATAATCAACCAGAATACAGATAAATACACAAGAAATACAATCTTGCCATTGCAATGAACGCCTTACTGCCCTACAATATAGGAAAGTCCAAAGGTAAGAATCCAGGAGGCCGCGCCCGCATGAATATGATGCATACCAATACCGCACATACAAATCTGACTCGTACGAATATGACTCATACAAATATCACCCATACAACCACATTATCCCGGAAAGAACAGGAAGATATACGCAGGATTTCGGCCCTGTGCCGCCTCACGGACGGCCTGAGTCTTTCCTGCCCTGAGGACGGGGATGAATACTGGCTTCTGGAGGAGGACGCCACTGCGGCTGCCTTCCTGGCCGTGTATAAAACAGAGGAAACAATGTGGGAATGCTATGCTTTCACACACCCGGATTTTAGAAGAAAGGGATATTTTTCTGCGCTCCTGGAACAGGTCTGCCAGTACAGCGAGGCCCTGGGCGAGCCGGAACTCTGCCTTGTAACCGACAACAAGTGCCCGGCGGCCACGGCCGCTCTCCGGGAACTGGGGGCAGAGCTTTGGAATGAAGAATATATGATGGAATATAATACAGCAGCCGATTCTTCTAAGGATGGAAAATCCGCCTCCCACGCCTCCCTGCCGAACAGAGCGTCGGACGGAGCGGATGGCAGAAAGCAGGATATGGAACTGGACATGGACATCCGCCCAACTCTAGAAGGGCTGCTCATCTGCGCCAGAAGGCCGGGGGACCATCCCTCCCCGGACAAGGATGGCATAACTTCCCAGGACAGGGATGACATCACCGCCCGTAACAAAGCTCACAGCACCGCCCGGAGCAAAGTTCACAGCACCGCCCAGGATAACACCTCCGGTACAGACAGCACGCCGGACGCCTGCGTTACCTGCCGTCTTTCCCTGAACAGCACCGCCGCATACCTGTACAGCCTGGAGACCGCTCCGGCCCTGCGACGCCGGGGGCTGGCCAGCTGTTTTCTCATACAGCTCATCCGCTATCTGGAGCGTGAGGGTATCCGGCGGATCTGCCTCCAGGTATCCGGCTCCAATGAACCTGCCCTGCATCTCTATAGAAAAACAGGGTTTCGCATAACGGAAACCCTGTCTTACTATCTCTACTAGAGCCTGTCTGAACTATCTGATTTACAGTCTCTGTCAGTCCCTGCGCACCGTGACGCCCTGGGCTTCAATTTTCTTGCGTATCTCCAGCATCTTCACGTCTGTGCCGGCAATGACCTCCGCACACTGCTTCAGTTCCTCGCTGATTTCTCCGTTGTCGTCAATAAAGGACTTCTTATACTTTAACTGATGGTCCAGGCTGGCCCAGAAGTCCATGGCAATGGTACGTATCTGCACCTCCACACGGATAGGCTTCTTGCTGTCGGAGAAGAACACCGGTATCTCGATAATCATGTGGTAGCTCCGGTATCCGTTGGGCTTGGGATTCTGAATATAATCCTTCACCGCAATCACCTTTACATCATCCTGCCTTATCAGCATATCCGCCACTTCATAGATATCATCCAGGAAGGAACAGATAATCCTGATTCCGGCCACATCATCCAGATTTTTCTCCATGGACTCCAATGATATCTCGAATCCCCTGCGCTGCAGCTTTTCCACTATGCTCTTGGGCTTCTTCACACGGGACTTTATCATCTCGATGGGATTGCGCTGGTTCTTTACGGACAGCTCGTCGTTCAACACTTCCAGCTTTGTCTTGACCTCCCTGATTGCACAGGTATACCTCATCATAGCCTGCTGGAACTGGCGAGCCTGGTCAACCCACATCTCCGGCACCTGGACCATATCCGGTACATTGACGATGGACTGATGAAGCTCACTGTTGGGATTGATGTTAATGTTCATCGGTTCACCTCATTATCTATGGTTTACTGCTGCCGCAGTTTTTTATAATGCCTCGACTGCCTTTACAGCCTCATCAAACCACGGCATTTCAAGATATTCCACCCGTCCTGCATCCACCATCTGGGCAATGGCAGGATCAATTGGTATCTGAGCCAGGACCTTGATGCCGTGCTCTGCCGCGATTTCCTCTACATGGCCTTCTCCGAATACGCTGATGCGTTTGCCGCAGTCGGGACATTCCAGATAACTCATATTTTCCACAACTCCCACAATGGGGATATCCATCTTCTTTGCCATGTTCACTGCTTTGGCTACAATCATTCCAACCAGTTCCTGCGGTGAGGTGACAATGATGATGCCGTCCACAGGCAGGGACTGGAATACGGTCAGGGGTACATCGCCTGTGCCCGGCGGCATATCCACGAACATATAATCCACATCCTGCCATAAGGTCTCAGACCAGAACTGTTTCACGGCTCCCGCAATCACAGGGCCTCTCCAGATAACCGGATCCGTATCCTTATCCAGAAGCAGGTTGGCGGACATGACTTCCACGCCTTCCATGGACTTGGCCGGAAGCATCAGTTTGCCGTCAGGTGATGTGGCCACGCCCTCATTGCCGATTCCAAAGGCCATGGGAATGGACGGACCTGTAATGTCAGCGTCCAGGACAGCTGTTTTCTTGCCCTTGCGGTTCATGCTCACTGCCAGCATGGAGGTGACTAAGGACTTGCCCACGCCCCCCTTGCCGCTGACAACGCCAATTACTTTCTTTACGGAGCTGGCCGGATTCAGTGCCTCCAGGAACTCACTTTTATCTGCCTTGCGGCTGTCGCAGTTTGCACTGCAGGAGCCGCAGTCATGGTTACATTCACTCATTTTTTTGTTCTCCTTCCAATATTTCTAAACCTAATTTTCATTATAAATCCATTTCACAAGATTGTCCATTGTTTTCTGGCTGCCGTCACTCTCCTGCCGTCACTCTCCACTGCCATCACTTTCCACCGCGGCCAGCAGACGCCTGAGGGCAAATCCCGGCCGCCTGACCACTGCTTCCTCCAACACTGCCTTATTGGAATCCGAGTGTTCCACTTCCCGGGAAAACCGGTGGGCCCCATCCGCAAAATCCAAAAAAGTAAGCCTGCCGCCCTGGTCTGTCCACAGAGCCTGGGCCAGCTCCTCAATCAGCAGGGTGGCTGTTGCCGCCATCTTCATTTTTCCATAGGGATTCCCGTTGTAAACAGCCCCGCAGAAATAGGTGAACACAAAATACACCATGAGCTGTTCCTTAAGCACCGGCAGCCGTTTTCCAATCTCACTTTCCAGGAATGCCCTGCGCCGCGTCTCATATGCCTGCCTGCCCTTCCCGTAAAGAGCTGCCTTCATCCCGGAGACAAAGGCCGGCCAGTCCTTTCCCAGAACCTCCATTTCGGAAAACAGGGAAAAGGCCTCCTCCATGACCTCATACCTGGAACAGGACGCCCTGTCCCAGCCTGAAGGAAGCCGTCTGCGCCCCGCCGCCCTGCGGTACCGCTCTATAAGCCCGTCCGCCTCATAGAGCCGCCCTTTTCTGATACGGGCCTGAAGGTCGTGGGCCAGTCCCAGGCACATGGATGTCCTGTCTTCCCAAGACCAGGTACGGTCTCTGAGGATATCCAGTGCCAGTTCCCTGGCATCCATCAGCTTGGTAAAGAGAAAGAAGTCAAAGTCCTCATATGTCTCCTGGCGCTCATCCTCCCTGGTAAGAAACCGCACCGGTTCCTCACAGCCCAATATGATTGTTGCCGCCTCTATGCAGGAAAGGCAGAGCGTCATTTCCCTGCATCCCTCAAATTCTTCTATATGCCTGGGATATGTGCGGCAGGTACGGCACAGGTACTCCGGCCCGGCCTCACTGTAGATGTCGCATAGATTTTCCTCATTTAAAAACGCGCACCGTCCATGGTACTGCTTAAAGGAACCTTCCTTCCAATGAATGGAATTATGGAGCCTGCTGCCAAAGGGTCCGTCCATGTTCCTGTACTTCTTAAGGGATGCGCTGTCAATCATGATGCCCCATCCCGCGCAGCAGGTGTCCGGACAGCCGGACGCAGTACATTTAAAATGATTGTAATAGTGGGGAAATGTGTATATCATTTGTACCTCCTTATAAATGCTGCAGCCTTCCCCCGCAGGGCAGCGCTTCATAGATGGTGCATCCCATCTGTTCTTCAAAATAATCCTTTATTTCCAGCACCCTTTTCCACCGGGGAATGGTGCTGGGATGAACCCCGTACCGGATGGTCACGTCCACGAACCTGGTTTCCAGAGGACAGAATCCCGTAGGCAGGGCCAGGCTGTCGCAGAGCTGTACCAGACGGTCATAATCGTCATAGACTGCCCCGGAAATGAATTCCTTCATAAATTCATAATCCTGGGGCGTCACGTCAAACTCACCAATGGACGTGCCTATATCCTGTATCATGAACGCATGGCTCATACAGATTCTGGCAGCCTCCTCCCATCCGTGTTCCATGCATCTGCGGTATCCGTCTAACAGATGGCGCTCCGATGTCCGGCCCGCATATCTGCCTGTATCGTGAAGGAGGCCCAGCACATAGGCCCGGTCCCGGTCCATGTGGCTGCACCTGGAAGCTATGCTCTCACAGGCAGCTGCCACGTACAGGGAATGCTCCTTCCAGGGTCCCGGATTTAAATCCGCCGCCCACTTAAGCTCTTTATTTGCCCTCTCTCTGTCCGGTATCATTGTGTCCCTCCTGCTTTCATTCTTCCGGTTTCCCGCCTTCCCAGGCAGAAACCCCCTGTTGTTTTAACGGAACTCCGTTTATTGTACTACCAAATCATACAGATATCTACCTTGTATTTAAGATTTAACATGGGAATCCCTTACAACATGCCGCAGCATATCTGAGACAGCAATGTCCCGCCGCAGCAAATGCTTGGCTGCGGCGGGACATTGTATCCATCTGTTATTATAATCTGGTTCCGGTCCTTAAAAACGGTCCGGGCGCTCCTATTTTGCCAATGACAATGCCTCCAGCACGTCCTCCGGACGGATGGGAAGCTTGTAAAACTGCCTGCCCACTGCATTGGACACTGCGTTGGCTATGGCCGGCGCCACCGGGACAACAGCGCACTCTCCGATGGACTTGGCTCCGTAAGGACCTGTCTCCTCCTCGGAGTCCAGGAAATCCACGGAAAGCTTTGGCATTTCCTTCACGTTAAGGATGTGGTATTTCTTGAAACTGCTGGTCTGGTTCCTGCCCGTGCTGTCCAGCTTCATCTCCTCGCAGAGGGCATAGCCCAGACCCATGGAAATACCACCCTCCAGCTGTCCGGTGATGCCCATTGGATTCACCACCCGTCCCACGTCATGGACTGCGGCGTATTCCAGAACCTTAATCCCGCCGGTGACCGTGTCCACCTGCACCTTTGCAAAATGGGCTCCGCTGCTCATGGGGCCTGCCTCTGAGTGGAACATATAGGAGCAGCTTAAATCCTCTTGATGCTTTTCCCTGGCATGAACCGCAATCTCCTTCATGCTGACAAACTTCCTGTGAATATCCACGCACCACACTGCATCGTCGTGGAAATCCAGGTTATCCGTGGTGGTATCCAGAAGCTCTGCCGCCAGTACAGCTATCTTGTCACGCATGATTTGGGCTGTTTTCACTGCCGCGTGGCCGCTGGTGTAGGTGCCTCTGGACGCGTAGGCTCCCAGATCCGACATGGCCGCGTCCGTGTCCGTCTTTATGTAGGCGATATGGTCCAGCGGGATGCCCAGCACCTCGGAAATCAGCATGCACTGGGTGGTCACGGATCCATTTCCCATATCCGAGGTTCCGGTGGTAAACACGATGGTCCCGTCCTCGTTCATCTTGATGGTGATGCCCGTGATATCCGGCATGAAGGGGAACATGGATGTTCCGTGGGAACCGCAGGCCATGCCCACTCCTATGAGGTAGCGGCCCTTCTCCTTCCTGGATGCCTCCATCTGCTTTTTGGCCTCGTACCAGTCGATGAGCTCCCGTCCGCGGACCACGCAGTCCTTCAGGCGGAAGTTGCCAAAGGATTCCCCGTCATTGCAGGCCGCCTCAAAGGGATCCGCCAGGTTCTTAAGGAACACGTCAGACGGGTCCAGGCGCAGGCTCTGGGCAATCTCGTTCATCATGGACGATACAGGGAAAAACTGCTGCGGGGAACCAAATCCCCTCATGGCGGAAGCCACCGGCGTATTGGTATATACCGGTATTCCCCGGCACCTCATATTGCGGGTCTTTAAGAGCTTATAGAACTTGCCCCCTGCCGCCCAGCACACGGACATAGTGGCGCTGGTGTGGGCGCCTGCGTTTAAGATCATGGTCTCATCGGCTGCAGTGATGGTTCCGTCCTTTTTCACTGCCATGGTCAAATCCACCTTGGCAGCATGGCGGGTGCGGGTACAGCAGAATTCCTCGGTCCTGTTGTAGACCATTTTCACGGGACGGCCGGTCTTTATGGCTAAGAGGGCTGTCACCGGCTCTGTGACCAGGTCAATCTTACCGCCGAAGCCGCCGCCCATCACCGGACTGATAACGCGTATCTTGCTCATGGGCAGCTCGAAAATACGCTGCAGATTGATTCTCTGGCCAAAGGCATCCTGGGTAGGCGTCCACACGGTCAGCTTGCCGTCCGCATCATACTCCGCAATGGAGACATGTGTCTCAAGGGAACAGTGGTTCACGGCCGGCATCTCGTATCTGTGCCGGAAAACATGGTCCGCATCCCTTATGGCGCCGTCCACGTCACCGCCGGAGTTGTTGGATTCCATGATGATATTGCCGCCCTGATGAATGGGGTAGGCGTCCTCCTTCATGGCTTCCTCCGGATCCAGATAGAAGGGAAGCTCCTCATATTCCACAGAGATAAGGGAAAGGGCTTTTCTTGCAATCTCCTCTGTGTCGGCCGCCACAGCCGCCACCTTATCCCCCACAAAGCGGACGGTCTGGTCAAACACCAGCTCGGAGGGATTGATGTCCTTATCCTCACCGTTTCCATTGTAACGGTTCTTGGGAGAATCCTTGTAGCAGACAACGGCATGGACCCCCTCCAGAGCCTGGGCCTGGGTGGTGTCAATGGACTTAATCCTGGCATGGGGAACGGGTGAAAATAAAATCTTGGCATACAGCATTCCGGGCAGCTTCATATCGGCCACATACCGCATCTGCCCTGTCACCTTCATGGCGGCATCCCTGACCGGCACGCTTTTTCCTATCATTCCATTCTTGGGTATCTCACATGACATAGCTATCTTCCCTCCTTTCTCATGACCTGGGCCGCACGCTTAACAGCCTCCAGTATTTTCACGTAACCGGTACACCGGCACAGGTTTCCCTTCATGGCTTCCTTGATTTCCTCCTCCGTTGGATCCGGATTCTTATCCAGAAGAGCCTTGGCAGCCATGACCATGCCCGGAGTGCAGAAACCGCACTGCACGGCGCCGCAGTCAATGAATGCCTGCTGGATGGGGTGAAGGCTTACATGGCCAGGTGATATTCCTTCAATGGTTTCAATAGCCTTCCCTCCCATATCCATTGCCCTCACGGAACAGGAGTTGACAGCCTCGCCGTCAATGATGACCTTGCAGGAGCCGCAGTCACCTGTACTGCATCCGCATTTGGTGCCTGTCAGGTCCATGACCTCCCGCAGGGTGTAAAGCAGGGTCCAGTTTTTTTCCACTGCTATATTATAAGTTCTTCCGTTAACGTTTAATGCTACTAATTCCATCTTGACCTCCCTATCAGTTATATTCTGCCTCTATGCCTCTTCCTTTTTTTCGCCGGGAAGAATGATATTCAGTACCAGGGCAGTGATGGCCGTACCGGAAATACCGGTAAACAGCGTAACTACCGTGGAGGGAAGGAACGCAAGGGTTCCTGCGGCCTGGGCAAAGTTGCCGCCGATTCCCACTGCCGCCGCCAGGGCGATGATGGTAAAGTTTCTCTTGTTGTTCTCGTCAAAGCCAATAACCTTGATACCGCTGGCAATGATGTTTCCAAAGGTAACCAGCAGGATGCCGCCTAAAACCGGATTGGGAATCAGGGCCAGCACCTGGGAGAACTTGGGGAATATGGCCATGAGGCCGAAGATAACGCCTGCAATGGCTGTTACAAACCTGGAAGCCACGCCGGACATAACCTCCACGCCGGAGTTCTGGGCCGCCACACACATGGGAAGGGCGTTAAACAGGGTGGAGAACACGCCGCCCAGGGCGTCGCCGCGCACAGATGCCTTTAAGGTTTCCTTGGTGGGAAGGCCCTCGTCCGTGGCAGTGACAACACCGGTGGTGTTGCCGGAGTTCTCCATGATGGTTGCAATATGGATGATAAATACGGTGATTACGGCGCCCAGATTTACGGTCATTCCAAAGTTAAGAGGTCTGGGGACAGCTACCCAGGCCGCGCTTCCCACCTGGGAGAAATCCACCATTCCTGTTACGGAACAGAACACATAACCTGCCACCATGGCGATGAGTACTGCCAATGACTGCACAATTCCCTTTGCAAAATGGTCGATAATGACGCAGATTGCCGCGATGGCAATGCCGATTAAAAACATCTTCATGGCGTCCGGTCCCGTGGGGTTGTAATCCACCATGTCGTTCCATGCATTGAGAATCAGACACATTCCCACTGCCAGAACCACAGAACCGGTTACTGCGGGCGTAAAGTATTTGTACAGTTTGTCAATCACAATGGGGCCCAGCAGGAACAGGAGCAGCGTGCCAAGACAGGCAGCACCAAAGGCTCCCGGAATTCCGATGTTGGGATCATTGGCAAACAGCACCATTGGCGTGATGAGGGTCCAGCTTCCCGCAGATACCAGGGGCAGCCTGGCGCCAATCTGAAACTTGCCGATGCGGATTCCCAGAGACTGAATCAGCGTGGTGATACAGCAGGCAAACAATCCGCACTGTATCAGAAACGCCGTGTCGGCCGAGTTCATTCCGGCACCGCTTGCCAGCATGATGGAGCCTGTCATAGAACCTGTAAAGATAGTAAACACGTATTGAAGGGCCCAAGGTACAGCCTTACCGGCGGGAACCTTGTCGTCAAATCCATATTGCATTTTCATAAAAATATCCCCTTTATAAGTTTTTATACATCAGTTGTCAAGTTACGAAATACTAGAATCTTGCCTCTTTCATGATCCTGGACATTTTAGCCATTTTCCTTCCCAGGATTTCACAGTTTCTGAATCCGTCCGGGTCCTCTATCTCCGTGGATCCGTCCCCGGGATTCCACAGCATGGGGCCGGAATACATCCCTGAGCCGCCTGTACAGACCGTCATTCCCTGTGTCAGGAAAAAGTTGGTGATGGAATTCATGGTGGCCTCCTGGCCGCCGTTTCTGGTGCCGCCCACCGTGATTCCCGCCCCTACCTTGTGGGCGAAGAAATCAGGATCCTCCACTCCCTTAAGCCATGCGGAGCGGAACCGGTCAAAGAAGGTGCACAGCTGGGCCGTTATGTTCATCTCGTAGACCGGTGACGCGATAATCACGCCGTCAGCCTCGTAAAATTTGTCGTACAGCTCCGTCATATCGTCCTTGAACACGGTACAGCGGTCGGATTTATCCCGCAGGCACTTGTTGCAGTGGATGCAGAAATTCATTTTCTTGGCGCGGAGCTCCACCAGCTCCACCTCCACGCCTTCCTCTGCATTCTTAGCCGCTTCAAGGGCTGTCTCCAGCGCCTTGTAGCAGGACTTGCGGCGCGGGCTGCCGCAGATTCCCAGTATCTTTACCATATTCTCTTCCCCTTTCCCGGTGCAGCGCACTGCACCGTATAAAATCTATTTATCTCCCAAGGCTGCCAGGACCCGGTCGGGCCTTGCCGGAAGTTCATTGATTTCCCCGCGGACCGCATTGCAGATGGCATTCACCACAGCGGGAGCCGCAGGAACCACAGGACACTCGCCCAGGGCCTTTGCCCCGTAAGGACCGTCCGGTTCTCCCTGTGGGGTTTCCACGAAATCCATATATAGCTTTGGCATCTGGGAGGCCCGGAGCACCTTGTATTTTTTCAGTGTCTGTACCAGAGGTTTTCCGTCCCCGTCATATGCCATATCCTCGCAAAGACCGTAACCCAGTCCCATCTGTATGGCGCCTGCCAGCTGTCCCTTAAGCATCAGGGGATTGATGGCGCGGCCGATATCGTGGACCGCCGCATATTCCAGGGGCCTTACCTCTCCGGTCAGGGTGTTTACTTCCACCTTTGCGATATGTACCCCGTAGGAGGTGGCTCCCCGTTTTGCCTCGTAAGTCTCGGCCACCATCAGCTCCCTCATGCTCACGGACTGGCAGTGGACCATCACGTCGTGAAGGGAGGCGTTTTTCTCCTCATTCTTCCTGCTCCAGGCCCTGTCGTGGTGAAGCTCGATATCATCCGGCTCTGTCTCTAACAGCTTGGCTGCCTCAACCTGCAATTCCCGTTTCATGGCCTCAGCTGTCTTTTTGGCTGCGCTTCCTGCCACGAACACGCCCCGGCTGGAATAATCCCCAATGTGCCAGTGGACCACATCCGTGTCCGCTGCCAGGCAGTCAATCCGGTCCATGCTGATTCCCAGCACCTCGGATACAATCTGCATCTGCATCCCCAGCGTATCGGTACCCATATCATGAGAGCCGGTGTAATAGATGCAGGATCCGTCCTCATTCATCTTAAGCATGGGGGTTGACACATCCCGGTGGGCGCCTACACAGTTGTTGCCGTGGACTCCCAGAGCCAGGCCCACCCCAATCCGTATATCCTGATTTCTTGTAGCCTCCTGCTCCTTCAGGCAAGCTTCATAGTCAATGAGCTCCAGCGCCCTCTTTAAGCAGTCCTTCGGCCTGGAATTGCCGTGGGGTTTGTGGAAAATAGGGTCGCAGCTGTCCGGGTCCACCATGTTCTTCATCTGCAGAGCCGCCATATCCATGTGAAGGAAATCCGCAATCTTCTGCATCTGTCTCTGCCATCCGAAATAGACCTGGGGCGAGCCGTACCCTCTCATGGCTCCTGCTATCTCGGTGTTGGTGTACACGGGCTGGCACTGGAAACGCATGTGGTCAATTTTATATGCCTTAAAGACCTTGTGGGACATGGCGCCGCTTACATTCAGGGCGCTGGAAGCATAGGCTCCCGTGTTGGTGTAGACTTTAAAATCCACTGCCTTTAAGGTTCCGTCTTTCATGAACCCTGTTTTAACATAGTTTACGGAAGCGTGGCGCACACGGGTGGACAGAATGCTTTCCTTTCTGTTGTACTCCACCTTCACAGGCTTTCCCGTCATCTGGGAGAGCACTGCCGCCACAGGCTCCACCGTCACCTCCAGCTTGCCTCCGAAGGCCCCGCCGATGGCCGGCGCCACCATCCGTATCCTGTTATAGGACAGGCCGAAGATACGCGACATGATAACACGGAAGGCAAAGGTGTTCTGGCATGGACTGTATACGGTCAGCTTTCCGTTGGGAGCAAAGTCAGCTATGGCAACATGGGGCTCGATGGCCGCATGATGAATGGCCTGGGTGGTGTAACGGTCCTCAAATACATAATCGCACTCCTGAAAGGCCTCATCCACATTGCCTGCCTCTGCCCTGGAGATCCCCACAATATTTCCTCCCTCATGAATGGGCCAGGCCTCCGGCTTTATGGCTTCCTCCACATCGGTAATCACCGGGAGGGCTTCGTACTCCACCTTAATCAGGTTTACTGCCTTTTTCGCTATGTCCGGGGACTCCGCCGCCACGGCAGCCACCCTGTCTCCCACAAAGCGCACGGTGTCGTCAAAGATACGTTCCGTGTCCGGAAGCTTGTGCTCAATAAAACGGACCGCGCTGTTGTACCGCACCTGGGGCGTGTTCTTGTAGGTGGCAACCGCCTTTACTCCGGGCAGCGCCTCAGCCGCGGAGGTGTCGATGCTCTTTATTCTGGCATGGGGAACCGTGCTTAAGAGCACCTTTGCGTAGAGCATTCCCGGCAGTTCCATATCACCTACATATATCTTCTGTCCCGTCACCTTTAAGGCAGCGTCGCCTATGGGTCTCGGTTTTCCGATTACAGTGTATTCATTGTCCATTCCGGTTTCCTCCCATCCGACTGGCAGCCAGTAAAATGGCCTTTACTATATTGTCATACCCGGTACAGCGGCACAGATTCGGGTCAATGGCCTTTCTGACCTCCTCCTCCCTTGGGTCCGGGTTCTGGTCCAGAAGGGCTTTGGCTGACATAATCATGCCGGGAATGCAGAAACCGCACTGTACGGCTCCGGCATCCACAAAGGCCTGCTGGATTGGGTGGAGATGGATGCCGTCTGAAAGGCCCTCAATGGTCTCAATGGCCTTACCTTCCAGATTGACAGCCTTTACCAGGCAGGAGCGGGTGGCTACGCCGTCTATGATGACCATGCAGGCTCCGCAGTCCCCTGTCTCACAGCCGCATTTTGTTCCTGTGAGCCTGAGTCCGTCCCTCAGCGTCTTTAACAGCGTCCAGTTCTTTCCCACTGCCAGTTCCCGGCAGACCCCGTTGATATTCAGGCTAATTGTCTCCATATTGTATTTCCTTTCAGAACATCATTTAACTTGTTGCTTGAAGAACCGGTATGCATTGTCAAAGAAAATCTTCTGCACGGCCGCTTCCCCGATGCCGTGTTCCACCAGATAGTCCGCAAACCGTCCCACCCCGTAAGGCGTGTTCAGGTCGGGGTCGCAGGTAATCTCGCCGTCCATATCCCCGCCCCATGCTATCACGTCCTCTCCGCCTAACTCCAGCATGTGGTAGATGTGGCGCAGCAGATAGTCCTTGCTGCCATTGTCATCGTCGTCAATGAACCGTGAGAACAGGTTCAGGCCGCACAGGCCTCCACGGCGCACAATTTCCTTAAACTGCGCGTCCGTAAGATTCCTGGGATGGCTGCAGCAGGCCCTGACATTGGAATGGGATGCCACAAAGGGACGCTCTGCTATGTTTAACAGGTCCTCAAACCCTGCATCGTTGAGATGGGAGCAGTCCACAATCATGCCCACCTGCTCCATCCTCTTTACTGCTTCCTTTCCAAAGGCAGTGAGCCCGGTATCGTTGTTTGGCCCTGAACCCAGCTCATTGGCCCCGTTCCACACCAGTCCCAGCATCTTGAAATTCAAGTCAGCAAAGCGGTTTATGTTGTCCAGGTCTCCGTTTAACGCGGCTCCGCTTTCAATGGAGCGGATAAAGGCCCATTTTCCCTCATCCAGTATCCGGTCCAGGTCCGTGATTTTCTCCACCAGTTCAGCCTGGCCTCCTGTCCTTCTCACCTGGTCGTCCATGTACTGGTGGTAATCCAGTACGAACTGCACTGCCTCCTGCCCGCGGATATCATCAGGCACGAAAACAGCCATGACCTGGACAGCCTTCTGGAATTTCTCCCTGTCCCTGAGGGAGAACTGGGTGGTGCAGTTAAGATAATCTTCTCCCCGTTTTTTTAATTCTTCTATGGTGTCGCAGTGTAAATCAAACAGCCTCATAGTATGTATTCCTTTCTCTCTGGATTTGCCTGTGCCGGTTATGTGTCAAAGCCCGGCCATCAGCTCCAGAATGCCAGGGCCTTCTCAAACTGGTCCTGGGGGGTGGTCACATAGCCCACAGGAACCTTGCATCCGGTGGCCTCATACATTTTCTTTGCCAGTTCCTCCCCGAAAGCCCCGCAGACCTCAATGGCTCCAAAGCCTTCCTCTCCCAGACGTTTGGCCAGCGCCACAGCCTCTTCGGGATTCCTCACCGTGAGGATGTGTGTCTCAACCTGCTCCAGGTCCAGGCGCGCCATGTCCTTTTCCGGGTCATAGCCCGCGTTCATGATTACCATAGCCCACTTCTTCATTGCCATAATCAGTTTCCTCCTCGCTATGTTCTCTGCGTAACCAGTTATACCCCGGCAAACAGGGCAAAGCGTGCGGGGTGAACCGTACACGCTTAAGCCCTGTCTGCCAGGGGACTATCCTTTTAGTGATCCTATTTCAACAGCGCTTTCATGACTCCGTAATAGGATTCCATGACCTTGTTTAACTGGTCTATCTCAATGTATTCGTTGATGGTGTGGGCCAGTGTCTCTAAGGACGGGCCTACGCCTACGGAACGGATTCCTGCCTCGCCTGCATAGTGGCTGGCATTGGTGCAGAAATCATAGTTGGTGATGGTTGGGTTCAGGCCGATTTCCTTCATTTCCTTATAAATGTTCTGTACCCAGTCCTCGTTCTTGTCGAAGAGCCATCCCGGGAAGAAACGCTCTGCCTCGATGGTCTCGCCGGTCCAGCACTTCTCCTGGCCTACTGCGTAGGAAACCTTTGCCTTTAACTGCGGATCTTCCTTCATCATGCCGTCCAGAAGCTCCTGTAAGGGAGCCAGTACGCTCTCCTTTGTCTCGCCGGTGAGCAGACGTCTGTCATAGGTTGCGCGGCAGTAATCCGGCACAACAGAGGCGCCTGGGTATGGGGAGGATTTCACATCCACCAGCTCCAGGATGCCGTCGCCCAGCACATCGTGGTGAGGAGGTGTCAGCTTGTTGATTTCCTCGATTACCTTGCACATCTTATAGACTGCGTTTACACCCTTGTGGGGGCTGGCGGAATGGGCGGGAACACCGAAGGTTTCCACCACGATCTCAGCACGGCCTCTCTGGCCAATCTTCATGTTCAGCTGGGATGCCTCGCCGATAATAACATAATCCGGCTTCACATAAGCGCTGATTTCCCTTGCAGCCACGCCCTCGAAGCACTCCTCATGGACAACACCCGCAACGTAGATATCGCCGGGGAAGTCGTAGTCTGCATCCTCTGCATAGTAAAGTGCTGCTGCCAGCATAGCGGACAGGGCGCCCTTCATATCGGAAGTTCCGCGGCCGTACATCCTGCCGTCCACAATCTCAGCGCCAAATGGGTCGTGATCCCATTTTGTCTTATCCGGTACAGGTACCGTATCCATATGACCGTCAAAGAGGATCTTCGGACCTGGTTTGGATCCCTTTATGTGGCAGATACAGTTGCCGTATCTGTCCACGTGGATATCGGTAAATTTGTGCTCGTCACAGAATTTCTTCATGACGTCCACCACCAGGTTCTCCTGGCCGCTGTAGCTGGGAGCCTGAATCATTTTAGTTGTGAGGGCCAGAAGTTCCTCTGCCCTTTTCTCATTTAACATTGACATTTCTTTTTCTTCCTTTCTATTATATACTGCTACTTAACCAACTCGTAGAAGTCCTTTGACTTCTGTGCCAGTTCCAGATCCTTTTCTGTCTGAGGAGCCAGCTCTGCGGTGAGGGCGCCTGTGGGACATACGTCCAGACAGAGACCGCAGCACCTGCATTTATCCATATCCACTGTCATTTCCGGGAAGGTGAGCTTCCTGGCGTCATAGCAGCAGACGGTCTCGCACTTTTTGCAGCTCACACATTTCTTTGTGGTGCCGTCTTCCTTAAATGGTGTGAAATGGAACTTCAGACCGGAAATATGCTCTTCACTGGGGAAGTTTGGATGGGCTGCCCTGTTTACCTCCTGAATGGAGCTGTATCCCAGCTCTGCCAGGCGCTTTGACAGGTCATAGCACATCTTCTCCACATACTCCACGCCCTTAAGGATACCGGCCGTGCAGACGCCTACACCCATGGCTCCTGCCATCATGTACTCGATGGCGTCATCCGCCTTCATGACTCCGCCGGACGCGTACAGGTTCATAAGCTGGGGATTTTCTTTGGCAATCTGGTAATTGTAGCGCATGGCGATGGGCCTCATGGCAGCGCCTGTCATCCAGCCGAAGCCGTCCCCGCTCATCATCTCAGGAGCAGCCTTCTCAATGTCAATCTTCAGTGTGGGTCCGATGGAATCAATGGCGCAGATTCCGTTGGCGCCGTGCTCCAGGCATCTCCTGGCGGTTGCCGCAGTGTCGGGCCAGTTGCCGGACAGCTTGCAGATAACGGGAATATCCACATGCTCCTTGGTGTAGTCCAGCATGGGAAGCAGTGTGTCCTCTGTATAGGATACCAGCTCAATCATATGGGCTCCGGCACGTTCCACATCCTTTACAATGGCCTGGGCCTCCTTTAAGGTATGGCCCACGGAACCAATGACAACGGCTCCGGCTGCAACGGTTTTCGGTATCTCGTTCTCATACCAGTTCAGGCGGTCGGAATCAGCCCACTTCTCGCAGTTGATCAGGGAATCTTGGTTCACGGTGCCCATGTGGTGTACCGGGTTGATGGCTGCTCCCAGGCGGATGGTCTTTGTCACCACCGCGCCGGCGCCGGCCTCATGGCCCTTAATCATTCCCTCCGCCCCGTAGCATAAGGGTCCTGATGAGAGAATATAGGGGCTCTGCAGATGGCATCCGCAGAAGTCAATGGAGATATCCGCTCCGGTTAATTTTGATTTATCTAACATATTTTACCTCCAGCATTTGTTTACTTCAGTCCGCCTTCCCATACAATGGTCTTATAGCGGTCCGGATCCGTGTCTCCCTCGGTGGAGAACATAAGTACCTTGGAATCCTGATTCAGTCCAAGCTCCAGACGCAGCTCGCGGTAGGATTCATCCTTCATGATGGTGGCCAGGGCGCCGAATGTGGCTGCGCCGGACTCACCTGAAACCACCTGGGGGTCTCCCTTAAAGGGAGCTGCCAGCATGCGCATGCCTCTTCTGGCCACATCGTCGTTCACTGCCAGGAAGGCGGTCACATGGTTCTTTAAGATATCCCAGGAAGTGATATTGGGTTCACCGCAGCACAGGCCTGCCATGATGGTGGGCATTTCGCCGTCCACAATGCGTATCTCCCCGTCTGCCGCCTCTGCGCCCCTGTAAAGGCAGGCTGCAGGCTCTGCTTCCACCACTACCATAACCGGAGGATTCTTCTTATACTTGTTGGCAAAGTATCCCACCACGCCTCCTGCCAGGCTTCCCACGCCTGCCTGGACAAACACATGGGTGGGACGCTCCTCAAACTGCTCCACTGCCTCGTCAGCCATGGTGGAATAGCCCTGCATAATCCAGGACGGAATCTCCTCATAGCCTTCCCATGCAGTATCCTGGATGACCACGCCGCGCTCCGCGTGTTTGGCCTCCTCGGCCACCATCCTGACACAGTCGTCGTAGTTTACCTTCTCGATGGTGCACTCAGCGCCTTCATCCTCGATGTGGCGGCGCCTGTTCTCAGTGGAGCCCACAGGCATACGGATAACGCATTTCTGGCCAAGACGGTTGGCGGCCCAGGCAACGCCCCTGCCGTGGTTTCCGTCTGTTGCAGAGAAAAAGGTGGCCTGGCCGAACTCGTCGCGAAGCTCCTTGGAAGTGAGCACGCTGTAAGGCATCTGGCTGATGTCGCGTTTTGTCTCTTTTGCAATGTATCTGGCGATGGCATAGGAACCGCCTAATACTTTGAATGCATTTAATCCAAACCGGTAGCTCTCATCCTTTACACAGGCCTTTGCCAGGCCCAGATATTCCGCCATATTCTTAAGGTCTGCCAGAGGTGTTACCTGGTACTGGGGAATGCTTTCATGGAAAGCCCTTGCCTTCTTTACCTCCACCACAGACATGATGGGAAGATTTTTGTCTTCTGTCTTAGGCATCTTGTTTAAAGCCCATTTGATTTCACAGCTCATGTTCCAATATCTCCTTGATTTAATATTACAGGCAAACGTCAGACGCGTCCTGCCCCTTATTACCGGTTACAGCTTCTCCATATGGAGCTTCTTAAGCTCCTCTGCCGCCTGGTAGATGGCGTCGGTCAGCTGCTCATACCCTGTACAGCGGCACAGGTTTCCGGATATGGCACGGCGGATTTCCTCCCGTGTGGCATCCGGATTCTCGTCTAAGAGAGCCTTGGCGCTCATGATGAATCCCGGTGTACAGAATCCGCACTGGAGCGCATGGTTCTCAAGAACTGCCTCCTGCACCGGATCCAGCTTCCCGTCGCAGCCCACGCCCTCGATGGTGACCACGTTCCGGCCGTCCACCGCCGGAGCCGGCACCAGACAGGCCGTAACTGCCTTGCCGTCCATAATCACGGTACAGGCACCGCACTCACCGATTCCGCAGCCTTCCTTGGTACCGGTCAGGCGCAGGTCGTCTCTCAGCATATCCAAAAGCCTCTGGTGGGGTTTTACCTCCACCTGGCAGGGCTTTCCGTTTAATGTAAAACTTATTTTCATCTTCTCCACTGCTATACCTCCATTCCTGCTGCCTGGCACAGGGCCCGAAGTACGATTTCCTGGACCGCAGGCTCCTTATACTGGGTGGACCAGCGGACGCCGGTGCGCTCTATCATGACCTCTGACACGGCTTTTCCTGCTTTGGCAAACAGCTCCTCAGACGGCTTCTGCCCTATCAGGACCTGCTCGGCCTTCTCCACTCTGTCAGGCAGTATAAAGATACATCCCGGAGCGATTCTGGCTTCTGTGATGGTTCCCTCAGAGTCCATGGTAAGGGCCGCAGCGCAGTTAAGCCTGGATATGGCCAGAGCCTTTCTTCTGCCCAGCTTGGAAAATCCCATTCTGGTTCCCTCCGGCAGCTTCTTTACCACGAATTCGCGGATGAATTCTCCCGGTTCAAGCTTAAGGCTTCCCTTTCCCTCATAAAAATCCTTAAGCAGGCATACCCGCTCGCCGTCCTGGCCGTACACCTTGATAAGGACGTCCGCCGCAATCAGGGCCGGAAGGGGGTCGGAGGCAGGAAATGCATTGCCGATGCTTCCGCCCAGGGTCCCGCGGTTTCGTATCTGCGGGGAACCCACGGTGGCGCTGGCCCATCCCAGGAAGGGGATGTGCTTTGCAATGATTTCCGACTGTTCCAAATCCGTGTGGGTGGACAGCGGGCCGATGTATACATACTCCTCGTCCTGGCTGATATAGCGCAGCTCCTTGTCTAAATAGGTGATATCAAGCAGACACTGGAGGTCCTTCCATCGTTTATCCTTTTCGTGAATCTGGACCATGATGTCCGTTCCCCCGGCGACGATACGGGCCTTGCCGCCGTATTCCTTAAGCACTTTCACTACGTCGTCCAGGGAAGCGGCCCTGTGATACTTATACTGAATCATTTGCCGAATCTCCCTTCTACTGTAATTTATGTCCCAGCAATACTGTCTCTAAGTCTGCAGGATTTTCATAGACCCGGCGGCCGGTGGCGTTAAAGATGGCATTGGCAATGGCTGCCCCTACGCCCTCGGTGGCTGGTTCCCCGATGGATTTGGCTCCATAGGTTCCTGCCGGATCCTGGTTTTCATATATATTGATGTTCATTTTCGGAGCGTCCATGGAGGTGGGAAGAATGTAGCTGTCAAAATTCTTTGTCTTCTGCCCCCGCTTTCCGGTTACCACGTCCTCTGTCACCGCAAAGCCCTGGCCCATGACAATGCCTCCGTAAATCTGTCCCTTTACAAGAGCCGGATTGATGGCGGTACCCACGTCGTGGCTGGCTGTTACCTCCAGCACATCCACGTAGCCGGTCTTCATATCCACTTCCACTTCAGCCACGATGCAGCCATAAGCAAAGGTGGGGAATGCTTTTCCCTGTCCTGTTTCGTGGTCCTGAATCAAATCCTGGGGCTTAAACCACTCAAAGGCAGCCATCTGTTTGCCGGTCCAGAGACAGGCATTGCAGACGCCGGAGAAGGGGACCTTCACATCCGGATATTTCTTCAAATAAAACTGGCTGTCTAAAAGCTCCACCTGATCTGCTGTCAGCTTGCTGTAATCCAGGGTTCCCTTCTTAAGGCCGTATGCCTTCTCGATTTCCTCCAGCGGAAGGCTGTGAAGCTCCAGGGCATTCTGGATCATGACTCCCTTCAGCTTCTCTCCCGTCTTTCTGACGGACTGTGCTCCCATGACCGTTCCTCTGGAAGCCACTGTCATGCCGCAGTCCGGGATGGAATGGGTGTCGGTGCCGAAGAAACGGATTGCCTCATAGCTCACACCCAGGGCTTCTGCCGCAATCTGGGCATAGGCTGTCTTTAATCCCTGGCCGTTCTCTGCCAGACCGGAATTAATCATCACGGAACCGTCCTCGTTGCAGATCATCATACATCCTGAAGCGTCCGGAGATTCAGCTCCCAGGCCGGAACCCCTGTGGCAAACGGCCAGGCCGATGCCTCTGCGCTTACGGCTTCCCTCAGGCTGGTTTAAGTAGGCCGCATGCTTCTCCTTGTAACCGGTCTGCTCTGCGGTGGCGTCCATGATATCCTGTATCACGCAGTGTTCCACGGGTACGCCGGTGGCTGTCAGAGCTCCGTCGTGGAGAAGGTTCTTGCGGCGGAATTCCAGTTCATCCATACCGCAGGCCATGGCCAGCTCCTCGATGAACTGCTCCTGCGCCCAAATCAGCTGAGGGGATGAGTAGCCTCTCATGGCGCCGGAGTGTACATTGTTTGTGAACACACCGTATGTATCCGTCTTGATATTATCAATCTCATAAGGGCCTGCTGAATGGACATTTGCCCTCCAGTTCATGAACTGGGTCTGGTTGTTGTAGGCACCGCAGTTATCCACCTGCTCGCCCTGCCAGGCCACGATCCGTCCGTCCTTTGTGATTCCGGCCTTGTAGCGGAGGCGGAAGGGATGGCGCTTAGCGGATTCCAGGAAGGAGTCCTCCCTGTTGAACACGAACTTAACCGGCTTTTTCGTCAGGCTGCACAGGTAGGCGCATCTTCCTGCCACCAGTCCTGCTCCTTCTTCCTTGCCTCCGAAGGTGCCGCCCAGGGTCTCCTGGACCATGCGGACCTGGTTCATGGGCACTCCCAGCACATCCGCCACATACCTTCTTGTAAAGAAGGGATTCTGGGAAGCGGAATGTACGGTCATGGCGCCGTCATTGGGATTCAGGTAACAGATACATGCCTCCGGCTCAATATAGGAGTGCTCAATGTACTGGGTCCTGTATTCCCTCTCCAGAACAATATCCGCCTTTTCAAATGCTGTGTCCGGGTCTCCTTTGCGGATATGGAACACGGAATCCTTAAAAATATTGTCGGGATATTTCTCATGGACCGCAAAGGCGCCCTCGCTTAAGGCTTCCTCGATGGTATACACGCCCGGAAGCTCCTCATACTCCGCATGAATCGCCTCCAGAGCCTCATCCACCAGCTCCTTTGACTGGGCTGCGACCATGGCTACACAGTCGCCGGAGTAACGGATGGTATCCGTCAGATACATGTATCCTGCCCAGCTTCTGGTGCGGGGCATGTCAAAACAGGTAACAACAGCCTCCACGCCCGGAATCGCTTTTGCTTTCGCGGCATCAATGGACACTACCCTGGCACTGGAATAGGGGCTTCTTAAAACGCCAGCGTAAAGCATTCCTTCCATATATATGTCCGCTGCGTAGCGCGCCCTTCCCGTTACCTTATCCACCCCGTCAATACGGGGTACGCAGTGGTTTACCACAGAAAAATGTTTTTCGCCTACTTTTGTTAACGACATTCTGAATCTCCTTTCCAGAACCTCTCTGTCTTTTCTTCCATCTCTCTGCGCACAGCCTCTTTGTCAAGAGTCACCAGCTTTCCGTCCCTCTTAAGCCATGCGCCTCCCACCATCACGTTTATCACATTCTGGGGGTTGGTAAAAAGTACTAATTGGTCATATACGTTATATTCATTGATGGGAGTGGGTCTTGCCACATCCACGGTAATCAGGTCGGCCAGCATGCCCTCCTTTATGACTCCCGCCTCTATGCCCACTGCCTTTGCGCCGAGCTCCGTTGCCATACGGTACACCTTCCTTGCAGGCATGGCCTGGGGATCCTTATGGTAGCCCTTGTGAATCAGGAACGCTCCGCGCATTACTTCAAAGAAATTGTTCACATAGCCGTCCGTGCCCAGGCCAACGGTCATGCCGGCCTCCAGCATTTTCTCTATGGGAGCTATTCCTCCGCCCACCTCGCAGTTGGACAGCGGCATGGAAATGGCATTCACGTCTTTTTCTGCCAGGATAGCTATTTCCTTATCAGTGACCTGTACCAGCTGGGAAGCCAGGACGTTTTCGTCCAGGCATCCCATGCCGTCATATGCTTCCACCGGCGTGGTTTTTAAATGTTCCCTGGCCCATGCCGGTTCAAGGTCGCTTTCACTCATATGCATGTGAAGCAGGCATCCGGCTTCGTCTGCCATGCGCTTTGCTTCACGTATGAAATCCTCGCCGCAGGTAAACAGGGTGTGGATGCTCATGACGCCTTTCACAAGACCGTTTTCCTCATTACAGGCCTTTGCAAAGTCGAAGTTTTCCTTCAGACCCAGCCGGCCGTTTTCCCCGCTCTTTCTCTCGCAGGCCTCAAAGGACAGGAAGCCCCGCAGGCCGGCTTTCTCCACTTCCTCTTTTTCTACCGCAAGAGCGCCGGGAATGGAATTAGGTCCTTCCAGGATATCCACAAAGGATGTAACCCCGGAGTCAATCATCTCCACGCAGGCCCACCTGGTGGTGATACGCGCCAGGTCATGGTCCACTCTGTCCTCCACGTAGGGCCACCAGAAATCCTCCAGATAATCGGAGAAATCCGTTACCATTGCCTCTGCCGTGATGCCGTGGGAAAGGACGCCGTACATATGGTTGTGTCCATTGACAAAGCCCGGAAGAAGCATCTGTCCCGGAAGGCAGACTGTCTGCACCTCCTCATTGCTTCCGCTGCCCAGGGTATCCCATGGACCCACACAGGCAATCCGTCCTTCTTCTATCCGGACGCCCCAGCCCTTTTTCAGGCCCTCCGGCGTCAATACATAGTCTGGTTTTATAATGGCCGCTGCCAGATTTCCATTTTTTATCATTCTCTACTGCCTCTCATATTTTCTATAAGTATCATTCCACTTATGTCCTTCTAAGCGGTTGGTGATATTGCCTCTCACGCAGAGTTCCTCCGCTGCCTTCTGGGCTGCCCGAAGCTCTGTCTTTTCATCCTCTACTGTCAGGATAACACCCTTTTCCATGACTGCCCTGCCGTCCACATACACGTCTGTAATGTTCTTTAATGACGCGGAGTACACCAGGGTGGAGCATGGGTTGTGAAGAGGTACTGCCTTGACGCACTCATACGGGTCAAAGATTACCATATCCGCCTTCTTGCCTGCTTCTATGGAACCAATCTCCTTTTCCATTCCAATGGCCCTTGCGCCGTCTATAGTGGCCATCTCCACCACCTTCTCAGCCGACATGGACAGCGGATCCCTGGTAGCGCACTTCTGCAGCAGGGCCGTGTTCTTCATCAGCTCTATCATGTCGTTGGCGTTGTTGGAAGCAGCTCCGTCCACGCCCAGAGAACAGGTGACCCCTGCCTTTAAAAGCTTTGGAATAGGTGCCACACCTGATGACAGGTACATGTTGGAACATACATTGTGGGAGATCTTAAGGTCATATTTTCTGGCCTTCTCGATATCCTCATCCGTCAGATGCACACAGTGCACCATCAGTACGTTGGGTCCGCAGATTCCCATGTCAATCATGGCGTCGATATCCCACAGTCCGTGGATGCCCTTGGCTGCCTCCCTGTCAAACTCTGTCTCAGAGATATGTATGGTAATGCCTGATTTGTACTCGTTGGTCACCTTCCAGAGCATCTGAAGCGTCTCCCTGGTGTTGGACCACATGGCTGCCGGCGCCACCCAGATTTTAATGCGGCCGTTGTCACAGTTGTGGTAGCGCTCAAAGATATCCCTGACGCCCTTCTCGATGTCGTCCTTCTGCTGTGTGATGCCCGGATGCACGCCGTACTGGATTCCGGTGTCCATGCAGCCCCTGCCGAAGATGCCGCGGATTCCCAGCTCCCTCATGGCCTTTATAACGCCGTCGTCCAGCCCTTCCCTTGGATGGGGATACATATAATCCACGTTGGTGGTGATACCGCTGTGGATGCCCTCCATCAGGCCCAGCATGGCGCCGTGGTAGCAGTCATCGGGAGTCAGGTTGGTGGCTGCGGGGAAGGTCATGGTTTCCAGCCAGTCCTTTAACACCATATCATCTCCCAGTCCCCGAAGCAGGGTCTGGAACAAATGGTTGTGGGTGTTCACAAAGCCGGGGAACATTACCCTGCCCTCCAGGTCCGTCACGCGTTCACAATCCGTATACTTGGCCTCCATTGCCTCGGTAGGTCCCACTTCCACAATCCGGTCGTCCTTAACGGCTACCGCACCGTGAAAGAATATCTCCCTGTCAGGATTTACCGTTACAATGATTCCGTTTTTAAATAAATGGCTGATCATAGTCAAAACTCCTTTTCTCTTTGATTCACACAAATGCTGCTCTCACACGTATGGTTCTCGCACGTATGGCTCTCACACGTACGGCTCTTACAATCAGGCCCTGGCTGTTCCCAGCTCCTGGTCCTTGGCAGATACAGCGTCATCTTCCGTCTGGCTGATTTCCCTTATGTACTCTGCTTCCACTTCCTTGTCCGTCTGGTCCTTTGGAAGTATCAGGTTCAGTATAATGGCAAATCCGGCCACCAGGATGATGGATGACTCCCCGAAGAACATCTGTACATATTCACCCATGCCTGACAGCGTATCCTTTGCCAGAGAGATGCCCAGTCCCAGTGCAAGGGCAGGTCCGCATATAAGCATTGCCCTGTTGGTAAATCTGGCTCTTGCCACCAGGCTCATGCCTGACATACATATCATGGAGAATACCACGATGGTGGCTCCGCCGATAACGCAGCTTGGGATGGTGGAAAGCACGCTGGCCAGCTTTGGACAGAACGCGGCTGCCGTCAGTGTGATGGCGCCCCAGCCCATAACCCAGCGGTTACAAACCTTTGTCAATGCAACGATACCGGAGCACTGGCTGTAGGTTCCTGTTGCAAAACAGTTGAAGAAGGAGGAAAAGATACATGCAATGCCGTTGGCGATGATACCGCCCCGCAGCTCCTCATTCTTCGGCTGTCTGTTAAGACCGCCTGTGGCCGAAACCGTAAAGTCTCCTGACATCTCCACTGCATTAATGAAGAACAGCAGGATAAATACCAAAACAAAGTTCAGGTGGAACTCCAGTTTTCCGAAAGCCATTGGCCTTGGAACAGCAAACCATGCCGCTTCGCTGATGGGCGAAAAATTAATGTATCCGAAGATGGCTGCTATCACATATCCCACAATCATGCCGCCCAGCACTGCTGCCGCGCTGACCATGCCCTTGCCGTAGCCGTTCAAAATCAGAATGGCCAGAATAACAATCAGACCGATGACAAAATTGTGGAGCTGTCCCATGGACGGGTCACCCTGTCCGCCTGCCAGATTATAGGCAGCTATGGGGAAACAGGAGATACCGATAGAGGTGATGATGGTTCCTGTCACCACTGGCGGGAAAAATCTCCTAATTTTTGGAAGGGCAAAACCGATAGCAATAGACACAAGACCGCCTATAAGCTGCGCCCCAAATAATACCCCTAACCCATAATTGACAGATACGGAAATGCAGATGGGAAGAAATGTGTATGTCAGTCCCATCATGACAGGCAGCCCTGATCCGAATTGAATATTGCCGAACCGTATGGGGAATACCTGCAGAAGTGTGGCCACGCCGGCTCCCAGGATGGAGCACTGCAGAAGCAGTGTAGCGTGTGAAGTGTCCATGCCGCTTGCATTTGCTACCAGAATCATGGGGACTATGTTTCCCACGAACATGGCTAAAAGCTGCTGGAATCCCAGCGGAAATGCCTGTGCGAATGGAGGGCGTCCATTTAACTCATAAATGGAGCCAGTTTTAATAGTTGAAGTACTTTTGGATGCATTCTTATTCATGTTGTTCTCCTTTAACTGATTAAGAATACGAAAGGGGGCTTCTTCCCTTCGGGTGTTCCTGACTTCGTCGTTACCCACCCTGATTCGTACCAGGATGTGCCTGTGGTATGGTTCTTTATCCGTCCAGTGTACAGGCTTGACAGATAGACTAAAGCCGGAGAAAAGCCTATCTGACCAATGTGTTCCTGAGTAAATAGTTGCCGGCCGGTACATCTGTCTTAAATGCGCCGTCCTCTATGATTTTTTGCCCTCTCAGAAATACATGCTGGACTTTATGTGAAACTACCATTCCCTGGTATGGGTTGTAGTCTACATACTGTTTCTGTGTGCCGGCATCTATGACATGACTGCTGTCCGGCCGGATTACCACCAAATCAGCGTCGCTGCCTGGCTGTATCACTCCTTTCCTTGGATATAAACCAAATATTTTTGCTGGATTTTCTGCTGTCATCCTGGCGATGTCGCTGTATGTAAGGCCATGGCTCTCAGCCTGTGAATACATAAGCTCCAGCCGGTTCTCCACACCCGGAAGTCCGTTAGGTATGAGGCGGAAGTCCCCCAGGCCCAAATCCTTCTGGCCCTTGTAGTTAAAGGAACAGTGATCCGTGGAAACCGTATCCACAATCCCCTTCTTAAGTCCCCTCCACAGGGCTTCCTGGTCCCTGCTGCTTCTGAGCGGCGGGCTGCAGACATATTTGGCCCCCTCGAAACCGGGAAGATGGTACTTTTCCTCTGTCAGGAACAGGTATTGAGGACATGTCTCGCAGTAGACCCTCACTCCCTCTTCCTTTGCTTCCTCTATCTCCTCAAGCGCCTGTCTGGTGCTGGTGTGGACTATGTAAACCGGAACCGTGAGAAGCCTTGCCATGTCAATCATCCGGGACACGGCCTCATGTTCCACCTCATTGGGCCTGGACATCGGATGGAGGGATATATCCGCCGGATGCCCGGCTGCCAGTTCCTCCCGGCGCACATCCAGGATATCGCCGTTTTCGCAGTGTACCATCAGAAGGACACCGTGTTTCTTCATCAGTGACAGGAGCCGGTACATATCACGGTCCTCCACTCCCAGGTCCCCCTTGTAAGCCGTGTAGGCCTTAAAGGAAGTGACTCCCTGGCGAATCATGGAGAGGATTTCCTCCTCTATCCCCTCGTCATACCGGGCCACGGTCATGTGGAAGGAATAATCCGTAAATGACCGTCCGTCCGCTTTCTCATGCCACCGGTCCAGGCCGCTTTGAAGGCTGGCCCCATGGTCCGGCTCCGAGAAGTCAATCACGGTGGTGGTTCCCCCCGCCACAGCCGCCCTGGTGCCGGTCTCAAAATCATCGGAAGTCATGATGCTGCCGCAGGGCATGTCGAAATGGGTGTGGGCGTCGATTCCTCCCGGCGCAACCAGACAGCCGGACACATCCATCACCTCTTCCCCTTCAAGGGGATTCAGGCCAGCGCCTGTCTGTAGGATTCGTCCCTCGTCCATGCGGATATCCTGCCGGGTACATCCTGACCCGCTGACCACAATTCCGTTTTTTAGCAGCATCCTTTTCACCTCTTTATCCTGTACTTTATCCCGTATTCCCGGTTAAACCAGCTTCCTATTCCGGCTTTTACCGCAATTATCGTTAATTTTTAGACAAATATAAACAAAAAAAACAAGAGCCGCAACGCTTTGTCAAAGGTTGCCAAACTCTTGTTAGGGTTAACAAAAATTTTTCTCTCCTGGTGGAGCTTTATGATTATGTCTACATTTTACATCTTAATCTCAAAATGTCAATATACTACCAAAAGATTTTCGCCAAACAAAGCATTTTCATGTATTACTTACAATTCCCCCACTCCTTCTTTGTGATATTTTCCGATAAATTAGTTATTCTCGTCCGAAAATAACGACAATTCTAATTGGTATATTTTTGAGACGGAGAGCAAAAACCCCTGTCCGGAATAGTCCGGGCAGGGGTTGGATAGAGTATTATCAAACTGTAATTTCTTGGCTAACACTTGGTGCCTGAGAAGAAAATTTCTTCTTTTTTTTGATGGCACCAGAAAATGTTTGTTATATTTCTATCATTAAAACTCCTTCCAAAATTTTCTGCCGGAACATACATTCAGCGGTTCATATGCATCCCTCATAAAATCTTCAAATTTTTCTTTCCATTTCCCTGTGTCCTCGGGCATATATGTTGTCAGTGGATATGTCCTCTTTAATATATCTTTTACATCTTTACGGCTTTTAAGCAATCCTTCACCATATAACTGACAAAGCAGATTTCCAACGGAAGAAGCCTCAGTCACACCTGTTAGGACCGGCAATCCCAATGCATTAGCGGTATATTGATTTAACAAGGCATTTTTACTCCCACCTCCCAATACATAAACTTTTTTAATATTCTTACCAGACAAAAGGATAAGTCGGCGTATGGTCAGACAATACTTTAACGCCAGACTCTCAAACACAATTTTTGCAATAGGACCAGGCAAATATGGATTTATTTTAATTCCATATCGCCTCTCAATATTACGGCTAATTGCAAGCGGCATATCTGAAGGTCTGTAAAAATCAATATGATCCGGATCTATGTAAAGATTCGTTTCCTTTGCTTGGGTTGCCAGGCGGACAATATCCTCAAACGTATATGTCTCCCATCTTTTATGGCACATCTGTACAATCCACATTCCTGTAACAATTTTCTTAAACATGTTTGAGTGAAGGGGCATAGACGAATTAGATGCGTTAAATTCCCATCCTTCCCTTGAGATGACAGGATTTCTTGTCTCCATACCTATAAGTGACCAGGTACCGCTGGATATGAACATCCAGTCTTCTCCATCATCCGGAACTGCAAATGCCGCGCATGCCGTATCATGAGAACAAGGAGCTATTACCTTTGGACAATATGATAATTCCATATCAGCCGCTGTCTGCGCATGAACATAACCTAACGTTTCTGTACATTGTATCACATTGCTTTGAAGAGTCAATGGTAAGTCAAATGCCTTGAATATGGCATTCTCCCATCCATTTGTTTTCTGATTCCATAGCCTACTGTAACTGGACAGTGAATGTTCAACTCCTCTGTTGCCACACAAAAGATAATGAAAAATATCAGCTACGAAAAGGATTTGACAGCCGTCCCTCAACCGGCAGTCACCTTTCTCTTTAAGACGGACCAACTGGTGAAGAGTATCACTCAGCATACACTGATTTCCATTGTATTGGTATATTTCCCATGGTTCCATGCAGCCATCAGCCAACTGAAAAATATCATCATCAAATGTCAGTCCCCGATATGATTTAGGCAGCAACAACAGATTTCCGTCTTTATCGATCAGTCCAAAATCCGAACCAAACGCATCTACGCCAATGCTTATAATCTGAACCTGATTCTGTTTTGTATATTGTTTGATTCCTTGAATGATTTCTTCGTAATATCTATATACGTCCCGTATCCGGTCTTGAATCACAAACACATCCTCTGTCACGAAACGATGTATTTCTTCAGTACATAGCTGTCCGTCATTAATCCATCCCACAATCAGCCTCCCTGTAGATGCCCCGATATCGACCGCGATATGTACCTGTCTTTTTAAATCATCCATTGGGTCCCCTCCCCACTAAGATATACTCGTCATTCTTTTTACCACCATATCAGCCAATTTTTCAATACAGTCATCGGACAGTGTCACCGAATCCACCTCAATATCCTGAAGTGATTTCCCTTTTTCCAGATTAACGGTCTCCCGGCCTGTCCTCACCTTATTCAGTGCAGAAATGGGATGGAACGCCTTTTCCAGTATATCCAGCTGTTCGTTGCTCAAAGGACGAAAATCCTTGATAATATATTTCAGTATTAAAGATGACTTGGCAAATGCTTCTGCTGATTCCAGACAATACCATGCGTCCTTAGGTGACGTTCCCCATGAGATAGGCCCATGATTAGCCAGCAGGATTACTTTATGATCGTTCAGAAACGGAACGATTGATTGCGCCAAATCACTGGTTCCTGGGCACGCATACGGGGCAACTGGTATCTTACCGGTAATCAATGTGGGTTCCGGCGCAGTGGCCATATCCAGTTCAATGCCGGCACAGGCAAACGTGCTGAGGTACATGCAATGAGCATGGCAGGTGGACATTGCATCCTTGTTATGTTTATAAACCATAAGGTGCATGGCTGTCTCACTAGTTGGGGAATATCCCTCTGCACTTTCAAGGATATTTCCATCCAGGTCTATTTTAAACAGCATATCTGGTGTCAGTTCCCCTTTGCTGACACCTGTAGGAGTTATTAAAACCGTATTCTCCCCAACTCGTACCGTAATATTCCCATCATTAGCTGCTACCATCTGCTTGCTCCACATCCTGTGTCCTATTTCGCAGATTAACTCCCTTGCTTCTTTTTCAGACGGATAATTTTTCATTTTACATCTTTCCTTTCATTAATGTTTTTATATTTTTTCCAAAGGTCACTCCGCTTTCGCTTGCCGATTGTATTAATACCACAATCAATACCAGTATGCCTATAATAACCTTTTCCCAGAATGGATTCAGCAATGACTGCATATTGAAAATATTCGTCAGCATTCCCATAATTAAAACACCTATGAAGGTACCCGATATATGACCTTTTCCACCTGTCAATGCAGTTCCACCAATGACACATGCAGCTATAACATCCAGTTCCTTCCCCTCACCTGCCAGAGGATAAGCGGCTCCCACCCTGGATACCAGGGTAATTCCTGCCAAAGCCGCCATCCCCCCTGTAAAGATATGAGAAAACATAAGTGTTTTTTCTACATTTACTCCCATCATCCTTGCTGCCTCAGTATTACCGCCTACTGCATACATATTTCTCCCCAGCATGGTATGCCTGAGAATATAAGCTCCTGCAACAGCACAGCATATAAACATTACAGATGGAACCGTAACATATGGTGCCAGAAGTCCTCTCCCTATATACTGGAATTGTTCAATGGAATTTGATGCAAAGTATGTATTCTCGTTGGTTAAAACAAGTGTGGTTCCCTTTACAGCCATCATTGTTGCCAGGGTTGCAATAAAAGGCGCAATTTTTATTTTATTGATAAGAAATCCATTTATAGTCCCAACTATAACGCCTGTAAGCAACGGAACAATCACTGCCAGTATCAAACTATAATTGCTGAAATATAATGCAATATATCCACATAATCCAATCATGGTTCCCACACTTAAATCAATCGAACCGCATATAATTACCATTGTCATTCCAACGGCAATCATTCCGTTCATGCTTGCCTGTCTCAGTACATTTGTCAAATTTTCCAGAGTAAGGAAACTTTTGTTGATACAGGCAGCCAGGATAATCATGAAGATTAAACCCAAAATGGCATTATGTCTTTTTAGTAGTGTTTTTATCTGAATTCTTTTCATTTCCTCTACCCCGCTCTCATGGCTTAAACCTTTTTATCCCTGCAATTCTGAACATATAATGACACAACAATAATGGCTGCCTTAATAATAAGCGAATATGAATACGGAATATTATTCATGTTTATCATTATAGTGATTAGCTGGAGCACCAAAGCCCCACACAGCATTCCACCAATATTAGGTTTACCGCCTGACATGGGGGTCCCGCCCACCACAACCGCTGCAATCGCATCTGTCTCTTTATTCAATCCCATGTTTACAGGGTCAGCACAGGTAATACTGCTGGTTTCAATAATGGCCGCCACACAAGCCAGGACATTGCAGAGCACATAGCACATGGTCACAACTGCCACTACATTGATGCCGGATATTCTGGTTGCCAGCGCATTATCACCATATGCCTCCACATAATTACCGAAATATGTCTTTCGCATCAATATAAAAATAGCCAGAGACAGGATTACAATGAAAGCAAATTGAATCGGTATGCAACCGCCTATTTTTATGTAGGCAAAACGGCTGAATGCAGCATTCTTATAACTTAAACGTGTACCGCCGTTCATTAACTTGGCAATACCTCTTAAGGTATACATCATAGCCAAGGTAGTAATCATCGGCTGTACCTTAAATTTGGTAACTATAATGCCAGTGACTGCTCCTGTTAATGCGGCCACAGCCAAAGATGCAATCACGCCCATGACAATATGCCCATTCAGAATAAATTTTGCCAAAACCATGGATGACAAAGCAAGTACGGACCCAACCGATATATTAATTCCTCCTGTTGCTATAACAATTGTCATTCCAAGTCCCAGTATCATAACCGTTGTGGCCTGCGTAAATAAATTCCAAAGAGTCATGACACTGATAAAGTTTTTAGTAGTAAAACAGTTAATAACAACCAGTATAATCAATGCAATTAGCGCTCCATACTGCCGCATCAGATTCTGACTGGGATTCTTTTTCATAGTGATACCTCCTCTATGCAGGGCTATTGGCTATCCACTTCATGATATTTTCTTCAGATATTTCATCTCTGTTCAGCATACCCCGGACAGTTCCATCCCTCAAAACAAATATCCTGTCACATCCACGCACCAGTTCTGATAACTCAGAAGAAATCAACAAAACACTGATTCCTGTATCTGCAATCTCTTTTATTAAATCCTCCACTTCTTTTTTTGCCCCCACATCAATCCCTCTTGTGGGTTCATCTAATATAATCAACTTTGGCTTGGTAGCAATCCATCTTGCAAGCAATACCTTTTGCTGATTACCACCAGACAGATTCTTAAGCTGTTGCTCCATGGACGGTGTCTTTATTTTAAATCTCCGAATATACTCTTCTGCCAATGCCTCTTGTCTCTTTCGGTTAATAAACCCTCTTCTGCATATTTGCGGAAGACTAGAAATTGAGATATTCTCACGGACTGTCATATTTGGAATAACCCCCTCCTCCCGCCTGTTTTCCGTCACAAATGCCAAACCATTTTTCAATCCGTCCTTAGGTGCTTTAAGAACAACCCTTTTTTCATCAATTACGATTTCACCGGAATCTGGTATATCGTAACCAAACAGTACTTTGGCGGTTTCTGTCCTTCCTGAGCCCAATAGTCCGGTAAGTCCCACAATTTCTCCTTTTTTAACATCAATACTTACACCTGACAGTTTAGGATGACGTACTATGTCTTTCAGCATGACAATAAACGGTTCACCATTCCCATCATAAACACGGTTATTACCTTTTATTTCCCTGACATCCCTTCCCACCATCTTTTCAATTAACTGAAATTCGGTCAGTTGTTCCGGAAAATACGTTCCCTCATAGGCCCCGTCTTTTAAAATGGTAATACGGTCTGATATTTCGTAAACTTCATTGAGACGGTGTGATATAAAGACAATACCGAGTTTCTTTTCCTTCAGCTGTTTAATTATATTAAAAAGCATTCTGACCTCTTTTGAATCCAGAGAGGAGGTTGGTTCATCCAGAACCACCACCTGACAATTTAAACTTACCGCCCTGACGATAGAAACCATCTGCTGCGAAGCAGTACCGTATTGATTTAATGGAAGTCTGCTCTCTATATCCAAACCTAAATCATCGAGCAGTTTTTGTGCATTTTTATGTAGGGATTTCCAGTCTATTCCTGCTTTTGTTCTGGGGTACCGTCCCAGATATATATTTTCTCCCACGCTCAGATATGGGATCATGTTCAATTCTTGATATACCGTACTAATGCCTGTTTTCTGGGCATCAAAGGTATTATGGAAATGTACTTCCCTGCCATTAAATACAATATTTCCCCCATCCTTTTCATAAACGCCTGTCAATATTTTGATTAAAGTGGATTTACCAGCTCCATTTTCCCCCATTATAGTATGTACTTCGCCTGGCTTTAGATTAAAATCCACCCCTTTTAAAGCGCGTACGCCAGGAAACTCTTTTACAATCCCATGCATTTCAAGGATATACTCTTCTTCCATCTATAATTTCACCCCTCTACTCTCTTTGACACTCAGTTATTCTTATAATTTGACTGCCCCTCCTGGTTATTTCATAGAAGGGGCAGTTAAACCATGGGACTTATTTACTTAAAACGCATCCGGCAATTTCTCCTCGGCATTTGTACTGTCAATAATATACTCTTCATTATTGATGATGTGCTCCAGTTTTTCTTCGTTCAAATACTTTTCCATAGTATCGAAAGCAACTGGACCAAATCTTGGATTACAGGTAGCAATGCAGTTCATTTCCCCTGCTATGATTGCCTCTACTGCTTCAGCCTGTCCATCAATAGCAATTACCTTTACATCAGTTCCCGGATTCATTCCCGCTGCTTTTAAAGCAAGTACAACCCCCAGTGCCATCTCATCATTATGACAGTAAACCACATTAAAATCACCGCCTGTTGATTGAATAATATTTTGCATTACCTTTTGAGCTTCTGTTCTGGACCACTCACCGCTCTGGGTTGCTACAATTTCCATATTCTCATACTTTTTTACTCCGGTCTCGAATCCTGCCTGGCGGTCGCGTACATCACTTCCCCCTACTTTGCCGGTAATCTGAACTATTTTATAACTGTCTGCGCCTCCATTCTCGCTTAACCAGTCAGCACATGCTTCTCCCTGCCATATATAATTTGAAAGAATCGTGCAGATATAATCCACGCCCGGTGTTCCATTGGCCTCTCTGTCTAACAGAATTGTAGGAACACCCTTAGCCTTTGCTGCCTCTATTGCAGGCATAATGGCCTCCATATCAATAGGTGCTATAAACAGAAAATCCAAATCCTGTGTAAGCAAATCCTCTACATCTGAAATCTGCTTGGCTGTATCCAGTTCTGCATTGGACATTACAAATTCATACCCTCTGGATTCTGCTTCCTTCTGCATACTGTCAACCTGCGCAACTCTCCAGGCACCGTCAATAGCCAATTCGGAAAATCCCACTTTAAAAATACCATCACCGTTTATATCTCCTTTTATTTCTCCCGATACCTTTTGAGTTGTATCAGTACCTGCTTTCTCTGACTGAGCCTCTGTTTCCGATGCTGCAGCTGATGTTTTTGCTGGAATATCATTTGAATCGTCTTTTGCGCATCCCATAACACAACTACTGACTATCATGATACCTGCCATTAACATTGCCAAACCTTTTTTTCTCATGCCTTTCTCCTCCTAATTATTAGTGTCTTTCATAAAAGCTAATTATTTTTCATGTTTTAATTATATCCATAATTATTTCTTTATTTAATAAAGCATTTTTATATAATTCTTAACATTTTTCACTTATTTTGCGCTTTTTAATGTAATAATATATATTAATTACAATTTTGCATCAAACAATTTGTGCAGTATTTACATAATCAAAAAAAGCTACAGGATACCACACTTTTTCAAAGCATCTACCCAGCAGCTTCTTATATCTCACTTAATTGGAAAAATCACTTTTACTGATGTATAAGCGCCCTCTTTACTTGCTATTGCCACTTGATAGCTGTCCCCGTAGCAATAGTGTATTCTCTGACTTACATTAACAATCCCATATCCCCCTATTTCCTTGCTGACTGGCGTTCCTTTTTCCAATGCCTGTCTTAAAATTTTCAAATTTTCCTGTGCAATTCCTATACCATTATCATATATCTCTATGATTCCTATATCCCCGCTTTTCATCAGATGTATTCTTATAAACCCTTTTCTTCCACTATCTCTTAGACCATGCGTAATCGCATTCTCTATTAACGGTTGTAATGTAAATTTAGGTATAATGACTGTCTTCATCAATTGTTCGTCCAAATCATTCACTATTTCAACAGAAATTTCATCCCTATAACGAATCATCTGCAAATCTACATAAATTTTTGCGTGGTCCAACTCCTTTTCCAATGTAACCATCTCTTCTTCCATCCTCAAAGATATTCGGAAGAATTTAGATAGCGACATCAGGGAATGAATTGCCTTTTCATACTGTTCGACTCTAATCTGCCAGGAAATATGATCTAACATATTATATAAAAAATGCGGATTCACTTAGGCCTGAAGAGCAGAAAACTGCACTTTTCTCATAGCACGTTCTTTATTCTTTACCTCTTCAAACATCTGATTTACTTTGCTTATTAAATCATTTACACCTTCATTTAAATCATCCAGTTCATGGTATTCGGTCTCTACCGCTATGTACTCCCCTCTCCAAATTTCCCGATTTCGATTCATTCCATCCTGAAGTTGCTTAAGAGGATGGTTAATTGTATCCGCAAATCGCCTTCCAAAATAAATGGAGGCAAAAGTAACCATTATAATAAGGATAAATAGAATTGTAAGCGTATTGAGCACTTCGGTTTTTATCTTGTTGAACCAATTTGTTGTCATACTGATTTCCCATCCGTTGCTTAATTCACGGTGAATTGATTCATCAAGATGTGTTTTTAGTATATTTCCCTTTTTCCTTATCTCTCCTAAATCGTACTGCCATACAGGTGTACCATCCTCCTCTGTAATGGATACATTCAGGTCTTGTGTTGTAACTGTTTTGGAAAGCATTTCACTGAAGGTATTCAAATTAATTTCCACCAATATGACACCTACAATTTCCCCGTTTCGATAATTGATAATGGGCTCACCTATGGATATATAACCCTCTTTTCCCGGATTTGCAATCACCCTGGAATACTTATAAAAACCATTTCCCTGTATTCCCTGTGTGTCTCTTATATCTTTATACCATTGCTGCTGGCTATATTTTTCTTTATTGTAAGGAAATACGCTGGATTTAAAACATCTTCCGTCATCCAAAAGAATATAGATACCATCTAATGTATTGCCATAATTCTGATTAATCAGCATCATGGTTGTATTGATGGTCGTTCGCTGAATATAGTACTCTTCTTTTTCCTCAAATCGTGATACCCTTAAGGCATTTTGAACAGACAAATCATTTTGAACAATATCAATCACTTTAATCCCCTGGCTGATTGTACCGTCTATATTATCAGCATATAAATTCAAAACTGTCTGAAGATTTTGTTTTGTGGAATCAATCAAGGAATTTACATAAAATACTGCTGTTATGATGGTCATAACAATCATCGGAATGATTGCAATTAACAGGTACATCCTCCGAAGAACCTGTACAATGTTTTCCTTTTTCTTTGTTTTTATCCTATTCATTTTCGGGTGTTTCTCCTATACTCAGATGGTGGCAATCCTGTTTCCCGCTTAAAAACAGTTGAAAAATAGGTGGCATTTTCATAACCCGAGGATTCTGCAATATACTCAATTTTGTCATCATCCTTCTCTAACATTAGCTTTGCATAGTTAATACGTACCCTGTTGATAAATGATGTCAGACCACAATCACATTTTGTGGAAAACAGGGAAGAAAGATACCCCGGTGATACTCCAAGATTTACTGCTACCTTATTCAAACATAGCTCCGAATCCTTAAAATTTTTCTCGATAAACAGCTTTGCTTCCTGTATCAAATCCTTTGTTCCCTGTGTACCAGAATCAACTTTCTCTTTTTCCGATTCATCTTCCTCTTTTAGAGAATCCCAGACAAGTCTCCAGTATTGTTCGTGAACCGTATCAATTGAACTAAAATCCCCAGCCCTTATAAAGGTCACCTTTATGCTGTTTTGTATATGATTCAGAACTGTCACGTGTTTTGATACCATCTCCTCGGTTTGCAATATCTCCTCTTTTGTTTGCGCATGAAAAAGAAGGACAACGTTATCAAATCCCTTTTCAACTATGAAAAATGAATCACTCTTTTGTACCATATCTTCAATATCATCCATAAGCCGCTTATAAGGATGTTTGCTTTCTCCTCCTGTCTCAGAAGAAAACCCGTTAAACAGGAGAATTCCCATCCTCAGTGTCTTTTCTGAAAATTGTTGATACTGTTCCATATAATAAGCACATTCTTCAGAAGTCAGGGTGCCATTTATCATTCCATTTATGTAGATTTCCGGTCGCATGACCTTTTGAATCATTATCTGTTCTTCCCGGGATTTTAAGATTTTATCGGCTGCCTTTTGTACATATGTTACCAGTTCCTCTGGTTCAATTGGTTTTAGTACATATCCCATGCAGCCATGTTTCAGTGCCTTTCTTGCATATTCAAACTCTTGAAATCCGCTGATAATGATTACCTCTATATTGCTTTTGACCTCTTTTACACGTTCAAGCAATGAAATTCCATCCAACAGCGGCATTTTTATATCCGCTATCAGTATGTCCGGCCGTTTCTCTTTCACAAAATTTAATGCTTCTACACCGTCTTTAGCCGTTGCAACTACTTCAATACCATAATTTCTCCAAGGTATGTACTTTGACAAACAGTCTAATATAAATGTCTCATCATCTGCAATTACCATTCTCAGCATAGAAATCCCCCTGTTAAGCCATTATTTCCTCTTATTTTAGTACGTCATTCAAACAGATTCATTATAACACCTTCTAACGGCTCAATAAAAGACAGGGGGGAATATAATCTTCCTCCCTGCCCATCACCCTGTCAATATTCTGTTTTCTCCCCGGGCGCCCACACTGCCAGCTCCTTTACCAGCATGATGCGCCCAATTATTACACACACAGCTCCCGCGGTATTCCACCCGCTGCTTCCCAATACAACCGAGTATTCATAGGACGCCAGCCCTGCTGTCATCCATATGAGGTATCCAAGGGAGGAAGGTCCTTTTTTGCAGTTTTGCGTATACTGCCTGCCAAGCTCTCCGTAATGATTCAACGTACTGCACCCGCAGGCTGTCTCTGCCAGCATAAGGACTGCCGTGATCTGTATGGATATCCCTGTGCTCTGTCTCATGAACACTGCCAGAATCAGGTCCAGGATGGTAATGCCCAGCCACAGTCTGCCTGTCTGTTCCATCTTACGGTTCCACTCAAATCCTTCCCCGTCCCCCTCCCGTTCCAGCATCCTGAAACCGCTGCGAAATACAAGGCAGCCCACAATCCCCGGAACTATGGGTATCCCCATAAAATCAATGTGAAATGACAAAAGAAACATTCCCGCCATCATCCATTTTGCGGCCTCATTCACGGTTTAATCCCCCTTTCCTTCAGGTAACGGTATGTCTGCTTAAACCGGTCTGTGTTTCTGTTATTTTGCCGGTCCAGGTTCGTGGTAAACCAGGACTCTCCTCCTGAGCCGTCAGAACATTTCCACTGAATCAGAGCGGTATAGGGTTCAAATTGTTCCCTTATATCTCCGGTCCCTCGCCATGTAGATTCCACCAGAAAGGTATCCCCTTCTGTCATCGCAGCAGGCTCCCACTCCCATATATCCGTTCCGTCCACTGTAACCTTGAATTCTCCTCTTACCTGTTCCGGGTTTTGGATCTCAAAGCCTTCCAGACGGCAATCCCTTTGCACAAGATAGCGGGTCATGGAGGTTCCGTCGGAACTGGACGATCCTCCTGTGACCGTAACATATTCCATGGGCTTATCCAGAGTAAGGATGATTTGGCCTATGGACACCTCCTCCTCTGCGCCATCGCCGTATCTGACTTTTATGGTATCCAGAGTGATTCCTCTGGCTCCAAGGCTTCTGGCCGGCATCATCATCTTGACAAACAGCTGCTTAAACTGGTACCGGCCGTCCTGCACAGAGCCTGAATAGGACTGAAACAGGCCGCCTGCTCCGTCGTATGGGGTCATCCAGTATTCCCCTATGCCTTCCAGCTGGGGAAAGGTAATTTCCGCCACTTTGGAGGTATCCTCACTGTCCTGGATATAGTATATGGGAAATTCCTTCCACACATATCTGTCCTCACCGGCAGCGCTCCCTGCATCTACATCCGCATTCCCATCCGTACTCCCCATCGTATCCCCATCCATACCGCCATCCCAGTACATCTCCAGCTCTATGTGCATAGGAATAAACACAGGATGCCTCAGCGCAAAATAATGCTGCAGCAGACTGCCGGCCGCCACGATTAAAACTCCGGCTGTCATAAAAAAATAAAACAAAAACGCGGACTGATGAATGAATCGGTCTTTTGGCCTGTCCATACTGCCCTCCTCTTCTTTTTCTTCCTTAATTTTCCTTCCCTTTCTAATATTGTATATAATACAGGCCCGGGAAGCAAATTCATTTCCCTTTCGTTTCCCTTACATTTTACACAGGATTGCATACTCTGTTCAAATAGTATATCCTTAGTTATAAGCAGCAGTGCTTATACTGCACCATATAAAAATATGATTCATGGGAGGAAATAAAATTGAAGCAGGCATTGATCATCGGTTCCACTGTGGCGGACGTGACCGTCAGACTGCCCCATCTGCCCGTTACCGGCGAGGATGTGATTGTGGAGAGCCAGTCCATGTCCCTGGGAGGATGCGCCTATAATGTGTCGGAAATCCTCCGCCAGTCCGGTGTCCCATACACCCTGTTTTCTCCAGTTGGGACAGGGATTTACGGCAACTATGTAAGGGAACATCTAAAACGGAAGCAGATTCCCATTCTCATCCCCGCGCCTGCGGCAGATAACGGCTGCTGTTACTGTTTTGTGGAAGAATCAGGTGAGCGGACCTTTGCGGCCCTTCACGGCGCGGAATACCGTTTTGAAAGGCAGTGGTTCAGCCTGGCAGAATCCCTGTCCGTGGGATCTGTCTATGTGTGCGGGCTGGAACTGGAGGAGGATACAGGGGGCTTCATACTGGATTACCTGGAAGAGCACCCGGAATACACTGTATACTTTGCGCCGGGTCCCAGAATCAGCTTCATCCCCCAAAGCAGTCTAAGGCGCATGTTTTCCCTGTCTCCCATCCTGCATCTCAATAGAGATGAAGCCCTGGAATATACAGGCACCACAGGAAGCCCTGAGAATAAAAAACCGTGGAAAAAAGCGGACCTCCCCTGCCGGGAATACAGGTTAGAAGCATGTCTGCCGGAGGCTGCCTCCCGTCTTACAGCCCTTACCCGCAATCATGTCATCATCACCCTGGGAGCCCATGGCGCGTTCCATATGGAGCCTTCGGGAAAGCATGCCTTGATTCCCGGCTGTCCGGCACGGCAGGTGGATGCCACCGGGGCCGGGGACAGCCACATGGGTGCAGTGATTGCATGCCGCATGAAGGGTTTTCCCATGGACAAAGCCATCCGCACAGCCAACCGTATATCTGCCGCTGTGGTGGAACACGCCGGAGCCGGGCTGGACGATGAGGATTTTCTGCGCCTGAATGCCTGAGATGCTTTGATTGCCTGGGATGCTTTGATTGCCTGGGATGCTTCGATTGCCCGGGGTGCTTCGATTGCCTGGGATGCTTCGATTGCCTGGGATGTTTTGGAAGAAAATTGTAAAGATACGTAATAGGTTTGAAATTGAACTACGCTATCTCATGGAATATAATAAAAATGGAATATAATAAAATCATGGCAGGAACCACTGCGGCCCAAGCAGCCTCATGGTTCCGGGGAGAAATGTTTGAGGAGGAAAAGAATATGATGACCAGAGATTGGAATGCCCGCGGCACAAAGGCCTGCGTCCGGCCTGTTCTGCGCTGTTTGTTCCTTCTCATGATATTCACTGTTTTCATGGGAATTACGGCATTTGCAGCTGCAGAAAAAATTGACACGGTAAAATTATCATTCACATGCGATCCTGTCCCAAAAGCAGGAGAAGCACCGGGGACCGTGACTGCCAAGACCGGCAGCAGGGAGTTCACCGTAAAAAGCACTGAGTATACCAATGATGTGGAGGTATGGAGCCTGGGAGACAAACCCAGGGTCAGGGTGGTTCTGGAGGCGGCAGACGGATACCGTTTCTCCTACACCACATCCAGCCATTTCAAGCTCAGCGGACGCGGCGCGGATTTTATCAAGGCCAAGATATCCGACAGCGGCAGCACCCTGAACCTGGAGTGCTATCTCAGCCAGGCAGACGGAAAACCCGGTAAAATACAGGGACTGGACTGGAGCGGATTCCGCGCCAGATGGGATAAGGCAGAAGAAGATATAAAGCATTATGAAGTCCGCCTGTACCGCAACAGGAATCTTGTGACCACTGTCACTGCTTCCGGCACCTCTTATGACTTCCGAAATGAAATCACCCGGGCCGGCGATTACACCTTCCGGGTGCGGACCATTGCCCGGTATGCGGACAGAGCCGGGGACTGGTCTGAGTATTCCGATGAAAATACGGTCACGGAACGCCAGGTTTCAAGCAATGGAAACGGCTCCTGGATCCAGAACCAGTATGGCTGGTGGTACAGATACTATGATGGGGGATACCCTTCTAATACCTGGGAAAAAATCAATAATACATGGTATTATTTCAACAGGGACGGGTACATGCTGAACGGATGGCAGCAAATAAGCGGCTCCTGGTATTATCTTGGCGCAAACGGAGCCATGACCCGTGGCTGGCAGTCTGTCAACGGACGCTGGTACTATATGAACGGCGACGGCGTCATGCTCACCGGGTGGCAGTATCTCGGCGGACGCTGGTATTTCCTGGACGGCAGCGGCGCCATGCTCACCGGATGGCAGTTTATCAACGGACGCTTGTATTTCCTGGACAGCAGCGGCGCCATGCTCACCGGATGGCAGTTTATCAACGGGGCCTGGTATTTCCTGGACGGCAGCGGCGCCATGCTTACCGGGTGGCAGTTCATCAACGGACACTGGTATTACATGAATGACAGCGGCATCATGCTCACCGGGTGGCAGTTCATCAACGGGGCCTGGTACTACCTGGATGGCAGCGGCGCCATGTATGCAGACCAGACAACACCGGACGGTTATTATGTGGACGGCAGCGGAAAGCGGAATTAGTATATACCAAAGGCAGTTGTAAACAAAACCGCACAGCTTCAGGGCGCCCCGGAGAGAACCTGTTTTACTCTCCGGGACGCCCTGTACATTTTACTCCCCACAGGACGCCTCCCGCTGTGCCTGCAAAGCTGCAGAACAAACACAATAACAGCCTGCTCTTCATCTGCGCCAGCCACCAGACATCCCCAGCCTCCCCCACGGCCGCCATATCAGAACGCAGTTCCTCTATTTTCCCGGACCAGAATTCAAAATCAGACCATCTGCTGGGAATCAAATCAGGAGGTATCTTAAGCTCCAGCTTCCATGCCAGGAATAAGCCCGCCAAAAAAAATACGGCAGCCAGGATGAATGCCTTTGCCCTCGTCTTTGCCCTCATCTTTGCTCCCGCCTTTGCCCCCCTTCTTCCCATCAGGACGGAGAGCGCCCATACCGAAGTTATCCACAGGGGCAGACACGCTCCAAGGCCGGCGGCAGCGGAAACATACGCTCCGTCCACCAGGACCTTGCCGGACTTAATCTCATTCCTGTAAAGAAAATTTACCGCTGCTGCTTTTCCTGTCTCCATCCCATGGGATGTCCCTTCCTCCCCCGTACGCCCTTCTCCGCTCCTTGCGTATGTAAACATCATATACCGCATGGCGTCTTTGTCCTTGGCAGGCAGCAGTATGACATGGGATGAGTCATCTGTGACTCCCCGTATCTTGTAAGGTTTCTGCCTGCACCAGATGTATTTTCCCGCTACATCCAGACCTCCGAACAGTTCCATGGCCAGACCGCTGCTGATAAGGCATCCGTCCTGGTCCGAGCGGTAGCCGTATGTTCCTCCAATCAGCCTGGAATATGACGCCATTTCCATGAGTCCGTATACAGCGATGCAGTCCGCCTCCCCGGACCTTCCCAGTCCGGGGTTCATTACCTTCAGCCTTTTTGCACGGGACCATGCTGTGATTTCAGGCAGCATATTCCTGCCTTGTTCCTGTTCACTGTCCAGTGCATGGGTAATCAGCTGTTTCTCTACCGCGTCCCCTTCCCCAAAGTACATGAATACATGGCAGCCGGCATCCCTCATGGTCCAGGCCAGGATGGTCCCAAAGCCCCATAAGGCGGCAATGAGTATAAGTATGATCCATTTTTTCATTCTTCCACCACCCTGACCCGGTCTCCTTCACTCACTGGTTTGCTGGATTCTGTAATCAGCTTCATATCCTTTGTCACAGGACCTGACACAGCAGCGGCAGAACTGCTCTTTTCCAGTACATCCACCTGGATTCTCACCGCCTTTTGTTCGTCACCCAGTATGGTTTTTTCCGGCTCTGCAGCCAGACAGTAATATCCTTTATTATCCTCACGCAGTGCCTCAATGGGAATGACACAAGGGTATGCCCCGGACTCCATGTTCACGGTAAAGGATACCAGGTCTCCCAGCCTTCCCTCGCCTTCCTGTATCCAGGCTGTTACCTGGATTTTCCCGCCCTCTGCCATCTGGTCCACGGATTCCACTTCTGTTTCCACATTCTTTGACTGTCCCGCCATCTTCACCTGCATCATGACACCCTTTTTCAGAAGACCTGCCCCGGCTGTCTCCTTGTCAATCTGTGCCCTCATCTCCAGGCCTCCCACAGCCAGCCTGAGCTGGTGTCCGTCCTGTATCCTGTCCCCTGCCTGTAATCCGGTATCCACTACAACCCCATCCACCGGTGCCTTGATTTGTCCTTTGTTATCTATGAATTGCTCTATCTTTCCCAGCTTTTTCTGAATTTCCTCCATGTCAAGCTTCATGGACTCCTGTTTCAGACCGGACATCTCCCTTCCGGCAGCTTCCCCTGCCGCTGTACCGGCATCCGATACCCTCGCATTTTCCACCTTTTCCATGGCCTGATACAGGACTTCCTCCAAATCCTGAACCTTTCTTCCAGCTTCCTTAAGCTTCTCATCCTCAGCCTTTAATGCATCCTCATACGCCTTTAGCAAGTCGTCCTGATTTTCCCTTTCCCCGTAATCCACATCCTCATAATCTTCCTCGGCCGCATACATTTTTGCCCTGGCCTCCTCCACCTTCAGGTCCTCTTCCTCCCGGATGTCCTCCAAATCCTCCCCCGCTCTCTCAAGTTCCAGCTCAGCCCGTTCCAGCTCTTCATCGGACCCCCCTTGCTCCTCCAAACGGTCCAGTTTTTTCTGTTTATCCTCCACCTCCCGCTCCGCCTTTCTCACAGCAGAATCCCTGGATTTCTGGGCTGACTCATATGATCTTCTGGCACTTTTCATGGCCTTGCGGTTATCCTCCTTCACCTGTTCCCTGGTTCTGTTCTTTTTCTGCACATAATCGTGTTCCAGCTCAATGGATGCCTGCTCATGGTCCTCCTTCGCCTCCGCAAAATCCTGGTTTCCCAGCTCCAGGGCTCTCTGGGCAGCGGCCAGCTGCTGCAGAGCCAGGGTCTCTTCAGTCACCCGCGGCACTGAGGCAAGGGACATCTGTTCCTGTTTCAGCGCCAGCTCTGCCTTTTTGTATTCCAGGGACAGGGCGTCGCGCTCCTCCTCAAGTCCTTCCATCTGAAGGGTCAGGACCGTGTCTCCTGCCTTAACGGATTGTCCGGGCCTGGCTGCAATTTCCTCCACCTGCATATTCTCCGGCAGTGATATGTATACCGTTCTTCCGGCAGTAAGCTCTCCCTCTCCCTGTATTGTGTAGAGAACCACATCCTGCTTTCCAAACCCTGTATTCACCCGTATGACGGTAAAGGAGTCCATGGCTCTGGACAGAAAGGTCAGGGCAGCCATGAGGGCCAGGAATATGGCCGCTGCTTTTTTCACGTTCATTGACTCTCACTCCTTGATTCCTGATGCGGCAATCCCCTGCTCCAGCGTCTCCTGTCCCATAAGGAACAAAAGAACAGGAAGCACCATCATAATGACCGAGGCAGACCAGGCAGCACCTGCCTTATCAGCCGTAATGTCCGGCAGGTAAAGGGACAGCGGCCAGAGTCTCTGCTCCTTTAAAAATGTCATGGGCTGTTCAATGGCATTCCAGTATTCCAGGAATCCCAGCACCAGCATTGAAATGATTCCCGGCCGTCCCACCGGTATTCCTACCTTCATAAATATAGAAAAGTCACCGGCTCCGTCCAGCCTGGCCGCCTCTATGAGAGGCGTTGGGATGGATGCAAAGAATTTTGTCATGATAAAGACGGGAAAAGCGGAAAAGATTCCCGGCAGAATGACAGCCAGATGGGTATTTAAAAGATGGAACCGCTTAAGGACCAGATAACTCGGGACCATGGTCACCTGAAAGGGCTGCATCATGAGAATGATATAGAAAAGAAACAATGCCCTCTTTCCGGGAAAACAGAAATGGGCAAAGGCCCAGGCGCCCGGAAGGGCTATAAGCAGCTGCCCTGCCAGCACCAGCCCGGTCTGCAGACAGGAATTCCAAAACATAACATAAAATCCCGGTGAATCCAAAAGCAGCTCCACAAAGGGGCTCAGGGTTGGGTAGGAGGGAATAAAAGCTGCCTTTATGGGAGCGTTTCCCATGCCAAAGACAGCACCGAAACGTTCCAGCATTTCCCCTTCGGACATCAGCGCGCTGCCTGCCATGAGTAAAAGGGGAAGCCATATAAAAAGACACAGCAAAACGAGGACCGCATGTATTAAAATACGTTTTATCATCTCTTTTTCCTTTTCCAGGTCCACAGCAGCACCGGAATCATAATGGATACCTCCACCATCACGGATGCCGCGCTCATCTTCTGAATGTCCAGGGATACGAACCAATGGTTGAACAGGTGCTGGAGCATATAGATACTCTCATGTGGGTAATCCCCTGATATCAGGTATGCCTCCCTGAACACCTTAAAGGAATTGATAACAGACAACACCAGCACCAGAAAGGCCGTACTTTTCAGCCCCGGCAGAGCAATATGGAAAAAGCTCTGCCAGGAACCGGCTCCGTCCACCTTTGCTGCCTCAAAAAGCTCTTTTGGAATTCCGTCCAGTCCGGCCAGCCAGAGCATCATATCGTAGCCTGTGTTTTTCCATATATAGGTCAATACCAGGATATAAAAAGCACTTCCCTGATTCAGCCAGTCCTGGCTGCTCCCGCCTGCCCATACCACCATCTGGTCAAGAATCCCCTGGGGATAAAACAACAGCTTCCACAACAGTACAACGGAGGCCACCGGTATGGCCATTGGAAGCAGAATGGTTGTTTTATACAGGCTCCGGCTGTCCGCAGCTCCCGTCATAAGGATGGAAACCCACAGTGAAAAGGCCATCAGCACAGGGATGCACACCAGGATAAAATGCAGGGTATTCTTTACAGCCAGCCGGAATGCCTGGCTGTGAAAGACCTGTATAAAATTCTCCATTCCCACAAACTGTCCGCCCACTGCCTGAAAAAAGGAGCGGACCACCACATTCACAAAGGGTATGAGCACAAATACGGCTGTCCCCGCCAAACTTGGGGCCAGGAACAGCCATGGCCTCAGATTCCTGAGATAAATGCCAAATCGGTTCCCGGAAGATTGATTTATAGCTTTTCTACTCCGAAAAATACAGCATTGCCTTGTTCTGCGCATTCTGAGCCGCCTGTTCCAGGGACAATCTCCCCTCAAAATATCCCTTTGTCTCATTGATGATAATATCCGTCAAAACCCGGTCCATCCGAATGGGGTGATCCGCCTTTGCCGCCACATCAAACACCAGCTGGCGTTCTTCCTTTGTAGGCCAGCTGCCGGTCAGCTCGTAACCGTCATCTCCGCTGACTGCAACGGATGTATCCTTATTATCTTCCCGATCCACCCAGTCCCGGACTGCCAGGGTATTGACCGGAAGGCCATCTGAAAGGTCCTTTGACTGGACGTCGCGTCCCAGCACAAAGAGAATGAATTCCCTTGCCATCTCCTTATTTTGGCAGGCCTGGTTGATTCCCATGGTGCCTGAGGGCAGGTAGGAGGCGTTTACATTTTCCATGGTAAATCCGTGTTTTCTCTGTACTGCCAGAGGCAGCAGGATATTGTACATGCCATCTATCTTGTCGATTGCAACGGCACTCATCCCCTGGTCCACACGGCTATATTCGCTGCCCAAAAGTCCGTCCAATCCCGGCATAAGGTTATAGACATTGCCCCGTCCCCCATCCTCGGATTTATCAAAGGCAGACTTGGCGCCATTTGCCTCTCCCAGGACCTTCACTGTCTCCAGCAGCTCCTTAATTTTATCCGGATACGGCTTTCCTGTCCGCATATCCACGACTTCATCGTACCGCAGCATCAGTATCTGGCGCAGCAGACTTTCATAATTGGTTTTGGGCCGCAGGGGAAGATGGGACGGATCCTCCTGGTAGGCCCTCATGGCTTCCATGGACACCAGGCTGGCTGCGGCCTGGCTGTCCCCATAGGCAGCCAGCAGCGTCATCCTGGTGGGAATCTGGTAAATACTCCCGCTTTCCTCTGTATAAGGCTTTGACACCTGCTCTGTCAGCTCTCCCGAAGCTATCATGGGGCTTAAGAAATCCTTCATATCCTCAAGAATCCCCTTTTCTATATAGGATTCCGCCGGGAGACCGTCAAGAACCAGCAGGTCTGCCCCATTTCCGCCTAAAAGCTCTGTATTGAGAGCTCTTATGGTATCAGATACCGTGGTGCTGCCCGACGTGATCTGGCCGTCAATCAATTCCACCCTGACATCCGGGTGTTCCAGCTGGAACATAGATGCAGCCTGGTGAATGGTATCTGTCTGTTCCAGGTTCAGCCCATATACAGTCAGCGTCTGGGTGGGCACGGAAGGCATCTGAGGGTCATAGGTATAATGCTTCAGCTCTTCCTTGTCATCCTGGGACATCCAGACATAAAAATCATTCTGGTTTCCCGCAAACAGCTTCCTGAGATTGGCGCTTGGAAGGCTCAGGGAATTAAGGGTGCCGTCAGCAACAGTCTCCCACAGGCTTCCCCCCTGGTTCATATGGTGGATTCCCCGGGGATTGGCAATGTATATTCCCCCGCTGCCGTCCGATGCCATGGGGGCCCACATGTCAAAATCTGGTGACTGAAATGGTATCTCCTCTTTGGCGGACGCCGACATGCCGGAAATATCGTAGCTGATATAGGAGCTTTCGCTGTACGTGATATACCGGTTTCCCTTGAGCAGGCCTGTTCCCTTCCATTCCATGGAACTCCACTGCTGGGGCAGTGAAAGAACCAGTTCTCCTTCAGGCGTGTACACATCCGTCACCCTGCTGTGAGACAGGAAAATAAGTCCCTCCTCGGACACCGCCGCAAAATCAGGCCTCACATCGTAATATCCCTGGTCATTTTTAACGGAAAACACCGGGTCCAAAAGCATCATGGGTTCCTGTCCCTCTGTCAGCTTCATCATATATGTCTTATAATCATCCCCGCCCTGGTACAGCACATACCGGTTTTTGTCCTCTCCCCATATCATATGCAGGGTCCCGTACGGAAACTCCAGTCCCTCCAGCAGGCTGTTGTCCTGTTTCTCCCACTTTTCACCCGTCCATATGTATCTGGAAGCTTTTTTGTCTTTGACCGTATACAGCTCCAGAACCTGGTCCCCTGTCTGGATGATATCGGCGGCTGTCTCCCCTTCTTCCAGGGAAATGCTTATACTGCTCTCCGCATATCTCCCCATCGGTCCCTCCTGCTGCTTTTCCTCCTGTGTCTTTGATTTTGTCTGCTGTTCACCTGTGCTGCCGCCTGCTGTACCGGACGGCGCAGCGCAGCCCCACAAACATCCTGACAGTATGCTGACAGCCAGACACAGGCTCATAAGTTTATTTTTCATTGTCATTTCTCCTCCCGGACAATCTTCATGTCCCCTGTATCATACCAGACAAATCTCTAAAAAAACTTAAAATTTGGAAGAATTTCTTTTAGGTTTTTTAGAGATTTGTCTGATATAATGGTTTTATATATCAATAACAATGAGGATGGTACAATGCGGATTCTATTGGTTGAAGATGATAAGGAATTATGTGACGCCATAAAGCTCCAGCTGGAGCGGGCGGGATACGAGACTGACTGCTGCGGCCAGGGGCAGGAAGCCTTTTATTATGCATCGGAATACCCCTACGATGTGATCATACTGGACCGGATGCTTCCCCAGATGGACGGGCTTGGCGTCCTGGGCGGCTTAAGGAGAATGAATATTACCACACCGGTCATCATCACCACTGCCCTGGACGGCATCAACGACAGGATTGACGGCCTGGACGCAGGCGCCGACGATTATCTGGTGAAGCCTTATGCTGCCGGGGAACTGCTTGCCAGAATCCGGGCCCTTACCAGGCGGCCGGGAAATTTTAAGCAGAGTCCCTCGGCCGCCTGCTCCAACATCAGCCTGGATCCGGAGAAAAGGGAGCTCACAGGACCCCTGGGAACCCTGCAGCTGAGCAAACGCGAATCCGCCCTGATGGAATACCTGATTCGCAATAAGGGCCAGGTCCTCCCCAGGGGGCTGATTCTCTCTTACATATGGGGTCCTGACTCAGATGTGGAGGAGGGGAATCTGGACAACTATATCTATTTTCTGAGACGTCGTCTCAAATCCATAGGAGCCCTGCCCCAGATTAAGACGGTCCACGGAATCGGATACCGCCTGGAAATCGGAGGGACCCATGATTAAGCAGCTCCGGCGGCAGCTTACCGCCCTTTTTACCATTACCACCGGACTGATTCTGACCCTGGTGGTCATCGGCATCCTGGTCATAAGCGCCAGGGAATTCAATAAAAAAACCCTGGACTCCTTTCAGAACCAAATCCTGAACATCACCTCACGGCTCCAGTCCGGCTCCACCGTCAGCTGTACCTGGCTGTCCAGGCTGGAAAGCGATAACCGCCTGATTATACATATCGAGGACAACGGCAGGCCTCTTCTCTACCACGGTTCCTGGACTCCGGACACCAGGCGGGACACCTTAATCATGCGGGCCAGGGAAGCTGCCATGGCCGAGCGCATTGACCCGTCATCAAGGCCGGTATCCTCATCTCTTCTCAGAAGCTCTGTATTTACAGTGACAGGAGACAGCAATGACACCTATCTGGGCAGCGTGCTTGTTCTTCCCACGCAGACAGGATTTCAGAGTCTTACACTGCTGGCCAGCAAGGACTCCATGGGATTCGGCCTGTTCCGTCAGGGTATCCTGTTCCTTCTTCTCAATCTGGCTGGTATCGCCGCGCTGATGTGCGTCAGCTGGATATTGGTGGGGAAGTCCTTAAAACCGTTGGCAGAAAGCCAGAAACAGCAGAATGAATTCATAGCGGCGGCATCCCATGAGCTGCGGGCTCCCCTTGCCGTCATCCGCTCCAGCATATGCGCTGCACGGACAGCTCCTGACCAGAGAGAAAAATTCATGGCTAATATAGACCGGGAATGTTCCCGCATGTCCTGTCTGGTGGGGGACATGCTGCTTCTGGCCTCGGCCGACACCGGACAGTGGAGTCTCAGGACCTCCTCCCTGGACATGGATACCCTTCTAATCAGTATCTACGAACGGTTTGAACCGCTGTACCAGGACAAGGGCGTCTGCCTGAAGCTGGACCTGCCCGAAGCCTCACTTCCCAGGATATACGGCGATGAAAACCGCCTGGAACAGATTTTTGCCGTCCTCCTGGACAATGCCCTGCGCTACACGCCAAAAGGACGCAGTGTCACTGTTGCCGCATCCGTACAGACAGATAAGCATCTGCTCTCCCGCAGCCGGAGCATAGTCTGCCTCACCGTGTCAGATCAGGGCAGCGGCATGGATGACGAGACCAAGAAGCATATATTTAACCGGTTCTACCGGGGAGACAGCGCCAGAAGCCACAAGCAGAATTACGGATTGGGGCTCAGTATTGCAAAGGAGCTGGTACAGCTCCACAAAGGCACCATAAGCGTGTCGGATTCACCGGACGGAGGCGCCTGTTTCCTGGTCCGTCTGCCCGCCGTACCCGAATCTCACGCTTCCAGCAGGTAACGGTCCACTGCCTCGGCGCAGCCGTCGTGGTCATTGTCAGCCACCACCACATCGCACAGTTCCTTTATGTGCGGCAGGGCATTGCCCATGGCAACAGAGAGACCGGCAATCCGAAGCACCTGGGCGTCATTATCGGCATCTCCCACAATGATGGTCTTATGAAGCGGTATGTCCAGATGTCCGCACAGCCACACCAGGCCGCTGGCCTTACTGACATTACGGGGGGACAGCTCCAGGGAAGCGCCTTCCGCAAAGGCAATAGCAAGGGGAAGCCCGCATATCCTGGAATGAAGCCGTTCCCGGATGTCAGCGGAGGCGGAAAACAGGTTCAGCTTCTCCACCGGGAAGGGATGTTTCCTGTAAAGGGCCCCAATGTCATCCGTCTTATTCACTACCCGGTCCATCATCTCCTGGTAGACGCCCATATGGTAATGGCTGGTATCCGCCACCTGGCTTGCGTTTGCCAGAGCCTGTCCGCCGCTCATCATGTATACCATCACATCCTCATGGGCAGCTGTTTCAAGAACCTGTTCCACCAAATCCCGGGGCAGGGTCTCTGAATGGAGGATGCTCTGGTTCACCGCGTCGTAAATCAGGGCGCCGCTTTCGCATACATAGTGGCTGACATTGGCAAGGACATCCCTGAATTCCTCCAGCTCGCTGATACAGCGGCCGGTGGATAATATGACGCGTTTTCCCATACGGGCGGCGCGGTTTACGGCTTCAAGCGTACGGTGTGATATGGTCTTTTGGCTGTTCAGTATGGTGCCGTCCATATCAAAACCAATTAATTCATAGTGACTCATGAAGGTTCCTCTTTCATTTCCATTTTTCTCTCCTAAAGAATACACCCCATTTCCCAAAGTATCAATAACAAACTCACAGCTTCCCTCATGTTTTTTCCCATTCCCCTTTCTCATGGAATCGTAAGAATTTTTCAGCTTTTCTTCAAGTCTTATGGAGCTGATTGTATTATATTGGTTGTATGGAAGTATGATGGTCCGGAAATATGATTGGCCTTTATTGGCAGGAAGGGAGCGTTTCATGAAAGAAAAACACAGATTGATTCCTGTATTGATTTTCGCATTTATTTTGACTGTCCTGTGCACGGCTGCCGTATCACGTTGGTACCTGCTGCACCAGAAAGGCGGTACCTATAACTCCATTCTCCTGGGAAAGTTGGTTTCCAGCGACGGCAGGAAGCTGGTTTTACAGGGAAATATCACAAATCCCCAAGGCAGGAACGGACAGTATGCCATCACATACAGCCCCGGTATAACCGCGGCTGACAAAACCAAGGATTCTCATATAACACCGCCCACCGCCATCCCGCAGCTCCTTGTCACATACGGACCGGACAAAACGGAAATTCCTTCTTTTTCAGGAGGATATCAATTATATACGCCGGATGATGAGGGGACAGCAGAGGCTGTCATTGCCTGCGGAGCCGAACCTCTCTCCTATCTGGTCGGAAAGGTGCCGGACATTCCCTACGTCAAATTGGGGACAGATATTTCCCTGGATTTCAGGGAAGGCACTGTCCCAGATTCGGTCACGGTTCAGGACCTCATACTCCGCGGCGACGGCTCCCCGAAATACACGGAACAGGTCACAGAGGAATTCACCCTGGCCTGTTCCGGCAGCGCGGCCTGTTTTACCCTGGATATCAACAGCGCGGCTTTACTGAGTTCTGATATGTCTTCGTATGAAGAAGCAGGTATTTTGAGAGGTTTTCGTGTAAACTGCCGGTGGGATGACAACAGCACGGCGGAATACGGCTTTGTCATCCGCACTGACGCTTCATCCACAGAAATCCGTAACCAGGCAGACTGACACCGGATGCTTCCATGAGATCTCCTGTAACCATATCCCCATACATTCCGTCCCTTTCATCAACCCACGCAGTACGGCGTTCGCCGCTGAAATTAAAGAGACCGATGAGTTTTTTGCCTCTGCCGTCCTGCCTTACCATACCCAGGACAGAGTTGTCCCAAGTCTCCAAGGTGCGGAAAGGACACCCGGCATCCAATAGGGGTTCCCCGGCCCGTATGGCCTCCAATTGTTCCAGATTATGGAAAATACGATTCTGGACTGTTTCTGGTTCATTTATCCGTTCCACCAGATCCCATTGAAATTCTCCCCTGTGTATATACCGGGAGTCCGGTGCCTTTTCGGGATTGTCCTTATAGGTGTAGTCATTGACCTGTCCCACCTCGTCCCCGCTGTAAAGCACAGGGATGCCCGACTGAAACAGCATGAACGCGTGGAGCATGGTATCCAGCCTGACAGCCTCCTCCATGGCCTGCCTGTCATGGCAGAATCCTGCTTTTTCCACACCGCACATGGAGGCGGTGGTTCCGCAGAACCGGGCGTCGCCCGTGGCCGGGTCGTCATTGTACAGGACGCCCCGGCTGAAACTCTCCGGTATCCTTCCTGTAAAGAAATCATTCAGAAATTTCTTATGGGGAACCTGCCTCATCCCCCACCTTTCCAAAAGAGGATAATCCAGTCCCCAGCCTATATCATCGTGACACCGCAGATAATTGAGGAAGGTACAGGCAGAGGGCAGGGAACTGACCGTCTCCATCTGGCTTTTTAAGAGCCTTACATCCTTTGTGGCTGCCGTGTTCCAGATGGCCGCCATGGTGGTCACATTGTAGAGCATATGACATTCCGGCTTTTCCACGGTTCCGAAATAAGGAGCCACCTTCTCCGGCTCCATGACCACCTCCCCCAGCAGCAGGATACCGGGACACACGATTTCGCCAATCACGCGCATCATCCTGACAATGGTGTGGACCCTGGGAAGATTGCGGCAGTCCGTCCCCAATTCCTTCCATATATAGGGAACCGCGTCAATCCTCAGCACATCCACCCCGCGGTTTGCCAGGTAAAGAAAATTGAACATCATCTCATTAAAGACAACAGGATTTCTGTAATTCAGGTCCCACTGATAAGGATAAAAGGTGGTCATCACATACTGCCCTGTTTCAGGCAGACAAGTGAAGTTTCCCGGCGCCGTGGCGGGAAATACCTGGGGCACCGTCTCCTCAAACATAGAGGGAACCGTCCAGCTGTCAAAGAAAAAATATCTGTCCTGATATTCCTTTTCCCCTGCCCTTGCCCTTTTCGCCCACCCATGATCCTCCGACGTATGGTTCATCACAAAATCCAGGCAAAGGCTGATGCCTCTGTCGTGGCATTCATGGGCCAGCTGCTCCAGGTCCTCCATGGTTCCCAAATCCTCCCTCACCTTTCTGAAGTCAGATACGGCATAACCTCCGTCCGAACGCCCCCTGGGGGTATCTAAAAGAGGCATCAGGTGGAGATAATTCACATGGCACTGAGCAATATAATCCAGCTTGCCTTCCACGCCCTTCAGGCTGCCGGCAAAATGATCCGCGTACATCATCATGCCCAGCATGGAGCTCTTTCTGTACCAGCACGGGTCCTCCTCTCTGGCAGCGTCCAGCGCTCTGAGACACCCTGCGCGCTCCTTGTAAAACCCTTCCATTCCCTTTAACAGCCCGTCAAACATATCCTGACTGTTGTAGAGCTCCATATACAGCCATTTCAGTTCGTCCATATGCTTATCCAGACGTTTTCTGTAGATGTTATCGCGCTTCATCCCCTTCATATCCTCCTTAAATGTACCTGGAACGCCTGGTATTCCCCTGTCCCGGACGGAATGGGGATTCCGGCCGACATAAGGCCTGCTCCCGGATATTCGGTCCCTGTATCCTCATCCCTGTACATGGCCTCGGGATCCAGCCCCTCCATAGGAATATACAATGACAGCGGATTGCCGTGGGTCTCCAGAGCAACTGTATTTAACAGCGCCTCCCCCTTATCCTCACTCACAAAGAGCCATGCGGCCGCTTCCCTGTCCTCAAAGGGATTCGTCAGCCGGTAATACGCCCCGTCATGAATCAGATGCCAGTATTTATGGTACGCGTCTATCTGCTCCCTCACGCAATTCTTGTCTTCTTCCGATATGGCGCTTAAATTCAGCTCATATCCAAAACTTCCCGCCATGGCAACCACTCCCCTGGTTTTCATGGGCGTAATTCTGCCTGTCTGGTGGTTTGGCACTGCTGATACATGGGAACCCACTGCGCTGATTGGGTAGCCAAAGGAAGTTCCGTACTGAATCCGGATGCGGTCCACCGCATCGGTGTTGTCACTGCACCAGATTTGGGGCGTGTAATACAGCATGCCTGCGTCAAAACGCCCGCCGCCGCCGCTGCACCCCTCAATCAGAAGGTCCGGATAGCGCTTTGTCAGACGCTCCAGGAAGTCATAGAGTCCCAGCATATACCGGTACAAAATACTGCCCGGACTGTCTCCACCCGCCATTTTACCTGCCGCGGAATATACGTCCGCTATGCTGCGGTTCATATCCCATTTCAGATACTCTATATGGGCGCTGTCAAGGACCCGGCAGATACTGTCAAAAATATAATCCGCCACCTCTTTTCTTGAAAAATCCAGCACCAGCTGGCTTCTGCCCCGGACCGGCTTTCTTCCGGGCACAGCAAAGGCCCAGTCCGGATGTTCCCTGTAAAGACTGCTGTCCTCAGACACCATCTCCGGCTCCATCCAGATTCCGAATTTCATTCCCAGGCCGTTAATCCGGCTAACCAGGCTGCCCAGGGAACCGCCCAGCTTTTTTACGTTTACCTGCCAGTCTCCCAGACCGGAGCAATCCGAATCCCGCTTTCCGAACCATCCGTCGTCCAGCACCATCATTTCCACGCCCAGTTCCTTTGCCTGTCTTGCGATGTCCAGTATCTTTTCCCCGGTAAAATCAAAGTAGGTGGCTTCCCAGTTGTTGATCAGCACAGGCCGGGGAATGGTCTTGTACTTTCCCCTGCAAAGGCTGCGGCGCATGGCCTTATGGATGCTGCGCGACAATGTACCCAGCCCATGGCTGCTGTACCCCATGATAACCTCAGGCCCAAAGAAAATCTCCCCAGGTTTAAGCTCATAGGAAAACATCTCATCCTGAAGCCCCATAGACATCCTGGTCTGACCGTACTGGTCCGTCTCCGCCTCTGCCTTAAAGGCCCCGCTGTACACAAAGGACATGCTGTAACAGGGGCCATGGTTTTCGGTTGTCTCCCGTCCTGCCAGTATCAGAAATGGATTATACTGGTGGCTGGAAGTCCCTCTGCGGCTTCCTATGACCTGGGCGCCGTGGCACAGGGCGGTTCTCTGGAAATTGCGCTCCATTGCGTGGCGTCCGTAAAACTGAATCAGATCGTATTCCCCGTGAAGGAAGTCCAGACATGCACTGTATACCCGTTTCAGGGCTGCCGGGCCATTCCCTTCATTTTTCACACAGACTGCCCTGGTAATAATGTCGTATCCGGGGAATACGCCGTAGAGCAACGTAACCGCCAGTCCGCTGACCTGGTCTGTCAGGTGTATCTTAAGGCTCTCTGCGTCCTCCAGGCCCTCCCCATACATAGAAGGAAGGCCTGGAAGGCTGTATTTCCCTTTGCTTATTTCATATCCTCCATAGCGCAGATTCAGCCCATAGGATTTGTCAGCCTGTTCCACTGCAAGGGCAGGGCTTCTGAAGTCCCCTGAGCCCTGATATGGATATTCCTGGGGAAGGGCGTCCAGGGAATAGGTTCTGTCATCACCTGCCTCATATGGATTGGGTGAGAACCCCCGGTCCCCAAAGGTAAGCAGATATTCCATGGAGCCCTCTGTCCTGTCCCCGTAGTACAGGTGAAGCAGATTCCCATAGGAATCTGCCTTCATCTGATATGTGGAGTGGTCCGTGTGAAGGGTGAATATCCTTCCATTTTCCTGATACTGTATTGCCATGTGTCATCCTCCGTCTCTGTTATCCGTCTCTGTTTTCTATCTTTATCTCCATCTCTATTTTCCGCCTGTCATTGCAATTCCTTCTATAAACTGCTTCTGGAATACCAGATACAGAATCACCATGGGAACCATAGCCAGGACAGAGCCTGCCATCAGCACCGGATAATTGGTGGTGAACTGCCCTCTCAGGGTAGAAAGACCGGCAGACAAGGTCATCATGTTCAGATCCGTGTTGGCAATCAGAGGCCACATCAGATCTGCATAAGCGAACACTGCAGTGAAGATGGTAAGGGCAGCCATGCTGGCCTTGGTCAGAGGCATCATGACCTTGGTAAAGGTCTGCCACTTGGTGCAGCCGTCCAGGTATGCGGCCTCCCCCAGCTCATCCGGAATGCCCATGTAAGCCTGCCTGAGGAAAAAGGTGCCGAACGCGCTGACTAACCCCGGAAATACCAGCGCAAACATGCTGTTTGTCAGTCCCATTCTGGCTAACATCTGGTACTGGGGAATAATAAATATCTGGGACGGCAGCATCATCTGTACAATCACCAGGGAGAACAAAAGATTCTTTCCCCTGAATTTAAGCTTTGCAAATGCGAACCCGGCTGCTGAGGAAAACGCCACCGCGCAGAGCACCCGAAACAGAATCAGCAGCGCCGTATTCACATACAATTTCATAAAGGGCAGGGAGGCGATGGCTCGCAGGTAGTTCTCCTTCATCCACTGCTTCGGCAGGATGGTCGGCGGAATCTGTACGCTCTCCCCTGCCGACTTAAAGCTGGTGAACACCATCCATATAAACGGGAATATCATAAGCAGGGCTCCCGCTCCCAGGGCCGCATACACAAGGGCGGTATTAATACTGCGGTTTGTCTCCAATGATTTCATATTTTCCCTCCATCCTAAACTTCATAGTTGACCCACTTCTTCTGTCCCCAGAACTGCAGAGCTGTCACGGCTCCTATAAGCAGTACGGTCCACACAACAATGGCGGAAGCATACCCACGGTTTCCTGCCACAAAGGACTCACGGTAAAAGAGATACATCAGTGACTGGGCGTTTGTAAGGGCCGGATTGGTCTGGTCCACCATCATGTAAATCAGGTCGTACACCTTAAGGGATGCCATGAGCCGCATGATTAACACCACAAAGAGGGTGGGCGACACCATGGGAAGCGTAATCTTAAAAAACTGCTGTATTTTGGAAGCCCCGTCCAGGCTGGCGGCCTCATAGTAGCTCTTTGATATGTTCTGTATTCCTGACAGCAGCAGAACCGCGTCATATCCCACGGCGCTCCAGACTGCCACCACCGCACAGGCCGGAAGCACCAGCTTGGGGTTGGTCAGCCAGTTTATCCTGCTTCCGATGATCTGGTTGATAATGCCGTACTCTGCGTTGAAAATCCATTTCCACACCATGGCTATGGCTGCCGGCGCAACCACCATGGGCAGGAAATAAATGGCTCTGAAAGCAGCCTTTGCCCGAATCTTCGCATTGAGCAGCACAGCGGTCAGCAGGGAAAGGAAAATTCCCAGGGGCACGGTCAGAATACAGAAGTAAATGGAATTCCAGGTGGCCTTCCAAAACTCCTTGTTCCCAAACATCTGCACATAATTTTCCACTCCGCTGACCTCATAGTACCCAAAGGGATGGGTGGTGGAAAAGCTCAGTACCAGGGTCTGCAGGAACGGATACACGTTCAGCACAATCAGACCTATTATCGTAGGGGCAATGAGCAGATAGCCCCATTTTGCATCCTCTGTCAAATATTGTTTCTTACCCATCATTCTCCTCCAGTCCTGCCATCATTACGGCGCCTTTGCTTCATCCACCAGTTTCTGCATATCCTCCAGTCCCTGGTCCAGACTCAGCTCACCGCTGTATATCTTTAACAGCAGGTCGTTAATCTGGGTTTTCCAGTTGGGTCTGGATGCATTGTTGACGCTCTGTACACCATAAGGAAACATATCCACGCATTTTTGGACATCCAATTTGTAGTCATATTGGTCAAAGGCGCTTATCCACGTATCCTCCAGCCCCTTGTAGGCCGGTATGGCTGCGCCTGACAGCCCCTGGACCCTCTGTCCTTCCTCGGAACCTGCAAATTTCAGGAAATCCCTTGCATATTCCAGCTTCTTTCCCTTGGCTCCGGTGGAATAACACAGGCCGTTGGATATGGTGGCTCTGCCGTCTCCCCGGACCGGGTCCGGGCACTTGGGAAGCACGGCCACATCCCATTTTCCGATCATCTCCTTGTTATTCTCCATAAAGGAAATAAGGTTCCAGTTTCCCTCCAGGTACATGGCCCCCTGCTCTGACATGAATGCGTTGCCCGGAGCCGTCTCAGCAAAATAGTTCTGGTCAGGGCACCACGGCTCCTTCTGAAGACCGATATAAAATTCCATGGCCTTCCTTGTGCCGGAATCCAGAAACCCTGCCCTGGTCTTATCCTCGTTCAGTATGTAACCTCCTGCCTGGTATACGAAATTCCAGTATCCCAGCTGCTCATCCGCATATGCCATATATCCGTATTTTCCGGTTCTTTCATAAATCTGAGCCGAAGCCGATGTAAGGTCATCCCACGTCCAGGACTCATCAGGGTAAGCCACCCCTGCCGCATCAAACATCTCTTTGTTATATACCAGGCAGACCGTATCCTTATCCTTGGGAACCCCATACATCCGCCCGTCGGAGCCCCTGGCATTTGCCAGCGAAATATCTGAAAAATGGCTGGTATAATAATCCGGCTCCACATCGTCATATAAATCCGTCACATCCTCCAGTTTTCCATAGTCCGCATATTTAAGAATCTGATTGGTGTGCATCCAGAAGATGTCCGGCAGCTGTCCTGATTCTGCCGCCGCATCCAGCTTGGTCCAGTACTCATCCCAGCTGGTAACCTGAACCTGGATTTCCACCTCCGGGTTCTTATCCATATAAGCCCTGGCTACTGCTTCCATACCGCCTCTCTGGGCATTGTCCCAAATCTGGAAGTTCAGATGCACCAATCCATCCGAGGCCCTTGTTCCGGAGCCGCATCCTCCAAGCAAAGCTGCCCCCAGCACGGCTGCGGCCGCTGTGAGAATTCCCTTTCTGAACGTTTTAAGCATAATATACCCCCTGTCATCCCTGTTCCTTCTATTCTAAAACCATCCAATTTGTCGCCTTCATTCCATCCGGATTTCTTTGATAACTACATGATATCATGGGTTTTAAGGCAGGTAAATATTCTGTTTACACAAAAAATATACCCAAATGCTATTTTTATACCTATAACTTGATATAGGCTGGCATTTGGGTATATAATGATTAAAAAGGGGGTTTTCAGGCAATGAGCAATGTACTGTTTTCTATATTTCCCAACGAGCGCTTCGTGGATTTGGGGTTATATCAATACGGCTGGGAACAGTGTGAACCGCTGCACTCTTATGGTCCCTATGCCAGAAACCACTATCTGTTCCACTACTGCATATCCGGCACAGGCACCCTCATATCCACGGATTCCAAAGGGGAATCCCACACCTACCAGATTAAAAGCGGGGAAGGGTTCCTGATTTATCCCAAGCAGATCAACACCTACTTTGCGGACAAGAACCATCCATGGGAGTATACCTGGGTGGAATTTGACGGCCTCCGCGTTAAGGAAGCTCTGGAGCTGGCAGGACTGACCATGGATGCCCCTGTATACCATTCCAACGCCCGTGACCTAAGCCTGGAACTGAAAAATGAAATGCTCTACATTGCCAGGCACTCCGACCAGTCGCCCTTCCACCTGATTGGCCACCTTTATCTGTTCCTGGACTATCTGACCCGCTCCTCTGCCTCCCGCAGGCTGTTAAAGACAGGCCGTCTCCAGGACTTTTATATCCGTGAGGCCACATCCTTCATTGAGCAGAACTTCCAGAACGACATATCGGTGGAGGACATTGCCGCCTTCTGCAATCTGAACCGCAGCTACTTCGGCAAAATCTTCCGCGACGCAGTGGGTAAGAGTCCTCAGGAATTTCTTATCAGCTACCGCATGACCAAGGCCGCCGAACTGCTAAAGCTTACGGAGCTGAGCATAAACGACATCAGCAATGCTGTGGGTTATCCCAACCAGCTCCATTTTTCCCGCGCCTTTAAAAAAACATACGGCATCCCGCCCCGCCAGTGGCGCCAGGAAAACAAGATGGCTCCGGCCACCTAGGGCCAGGAGTATTTACTGCCGTATCATATACAGACATATGGTATACAGCCGTATACTTACAGATACTTCTCCTCATACTCCTCCACGGGTATGGGCCTGCTGAACAGGTATCCCTGGGCTGTCTCCACCCCGCAGGTACGAAGCACGGACATCTGCTCCTCTGTCTCGATTCCCTCTGCCACCACCCGGATTCCCATTTTTTTGCAGATTCCCGCTATGGACTCAATGATGGCCTGGGCCTTGGGGTTATTGACCATGTCGTCCACCATGGTCTTATCTAATTTGAGCACGTCGAATTCCACTGAGGATAACAGGGACAGATTCACATACTCTGTTCCAAAATCATCCAGGGCAACTGTAAATCCTGCCTGGCGCAGTTTCCCTATGAGCTCCTTTAAGTCGATTTCCGGCGCGTTCCGTATGCTCTCTGTTATCTCGATTTCCAGCAGTCCCGGAGAGATTCCATATTTATCACACAGCTTCACCAGCTGTTCCACAAAGGAGGGCTGGGCCAGTGAAAACCTGGAAAAGTTCACTGAAACAGGAAATGCCTGCTTCTCCCGGTCAGCCCACTCCTTTACCTTGGAACAGATAAATTCAAAGACAAAGAAGTCCACCTGGCTGATGGTCTGGGCTTCCTCCAGAAGGGGCAGGAAATTGCCCGGCAGCACCATGGACCCTTCCTTGGACTGATATCGTATCAGCGCCTCTGCCCCCACCGCGGACCGGTCCGCAGAGGAAACCTTTGGCTGCACATAGACCACGAAATGATTCTTTCCCAGTTCGTCTGCCAGTACCTCCGGGTTGGACAGATTGATTACCTCGTCGCTCTGGTGCCTGTAGCGCCGGGACACAGGACTCCGGCGGTAAAATTCTTTCTTATCCTCATACATCCTTGCATCTGCATCCGCAATGATTTGGGACAAATCATCGCTTCCCTCTGCCCAGCGGCTGCCCACAGCTGCCCTGCATATGGAATCCCGCTCAAAATTCTTCCTGAGCAGCTCCACCTTTTCTTCAAATACTTCCTTGCTCCATTCCCGGCAGATGATGACAAATTCATCCCCGCCGATTCGGTAGAAATCAGCTCCATCAAACGTCTCCCGCATCCTCCTGGCGCATTCCACCAGTACCTTATCTCCAAATGCGTGGCCTCTCAAATCATTGATATCCTTCAGGCCGTTGACATCCAGATATACAATGCCCACCGGGGAATCCGTAACTCTCAGGTTATCCGTATCGGCAGTATACCGGTTGCGGTTGTAGAAGGAGGTCAGGGTGTCATGATAGCTGAGCCTGTTTAATTCCTTTTCATTCTCATCCCTGCGGTAGGACAGCATAAGAAAATAACCCAGTGTGCGCAGAAGTGGGCCGATATTGACCAGCTGTTCCAAAGGAGGATTATCCACTCCAATGGCACCGCAGAAATGACCGTCCCGTTCCAGAGGCGCCGCCACCAGACTGGTGATCCCCTGGGCCGTTAAAATCTCATACTCATTTCTGTAGTCCTCCTTCAGATCCTGCACATCCTCTAACACCATACATTCCTGCCTGTCAAAGATTTTAAGCCAGCGGTCGATGAATTCCAGAGGCAGACCCTGCAGCATATCCATCTGGGATTCCACGCCCTCGGCGCACCACTCGTATTCATTGTACAGCTTGCCGTCCCTCAGCATGAATACATAAGACCGGTCCGCGTTCATGAACCGCCCCAGTTTATCAAGGATAACGGGAAGCATCTCCCCGATGCCCCTGTCTTCATAAAGGCTGCGCACACAGTCCACCAGCATATCCTCTGCGCGAAGGGCAAACTTAAGACTTTGTTTCTCCTTTTCCGCTTCCGTCACGTCAAAGGCAATCTCCAGGCGGGCCGGTCTGTCATTCCATTCGATCAGGCGGTCCTTTAACAGATAATGGCGGCCTGTTATGGGGTTGGTATTCTCCCATGTGACAATATTATCGTAATCCGTAAAATGCTCACTGCAGAACGGACATGGCTCACTGCGTCCGTGGAATACCTCATAACAGCGCTTTCCTTCAATGGAATCCAGATGAAAATTCCTCATTCCGGCCTCGTTCAGAAAAAGCAGCTCATGGGTCTCCACGTCAGAGACATACATCATCTCGGATATATCGTTGAGGGGCGCGCGAAGCGTATCCCACATACGGTCCAGACGCTGCTTCTGCTGCCGGTTGGCATTTTCCTTTTCCCGTATGACGGCCTGCATCTTATCCTGCCTGCGCTCCTGCCATACCAGGATTCCCCACACACCCATGGCCCCAAGTATCAGAATTCCGAATCCCCTGCTGGTACGGTTCACCTGTTTCTCAGTATACTGCTCCGCCGCTGTCACGGTTGTATCCGCCAGCTGGAAATAATGCTCGCTGAGTTCAAACAGCTCTTCTGAATCCTTCCCCTGCCTCACCAGCATGATTTCTTCCTTAAGCACCTGCCACTGGTCCTCCATGGATGCCAGCAGCTCCTGGTAGGCCTGATCATTCAAACGGATGAGGCGGTTTTCCCCCACCCCGGTGGCCAGCTCCTCCATAATGCCGTCCAAACGCGCAATAAGGGCGTCATCCGCCCGCCCTTTCAATTCTTCCTTTACAAGGCGTTGGGTGGCGCCTCTGACAACACCTGTATAGTTGATAACCCTGGCATTTCCCTGGAGATTGTGTATGGACACAAGGGACAGGCCTCCCAGTCCCACCAGGGACAGGAAAAGAACAATGGGAATCAGTCTTTTCTTCATACGTACCATCCTTCATAACCGGATGCTCTCCGGCACTTTCATATCTTAAGTATAACACTTAATTTCATTAAATCCAGCAGGATTTTACTATTTATTCTAATTGTTACCACAGGGGTGACTTCCTTCTGAAAATGTTATATAATATTGGGTATCAAAGCAATGCGGAGAACAGATATGGATTTAATCAACCAGTTCATAGAGAATTACAAGAAAAAGATGAACTTTTATGAAACAGCCGGCCGGATGGCTGCCCGGCAGTTAGAGAGCGCCCTTCAGGCAGCCGGTATACGGGCCATCGTGACCTCCCGCGCAAAAGCCCCGGGGCGTCTGAAAAGCAAGGTCCTCATACGCAATTCCAGGCGGGCGGTCCCCTATAAAAACATGCGTGAAATATACGAGGATATCGCAGATCTGTGCGGTGTCAGGGTGTCACTGTACTTCCCCGGTGACCGCGACAAGGCGGACAGCCTTATCAACGACCTTTTCACCCTTCTGGAGACCAAGCAGTTTCCGGAACAGTCCAAGGCGCCTTCTTATAATAAGCGTTTTTCCGGTTACTGGGCCAACCACTACCGGGCTCATATGAGGGAGGAATCCCTGGACCGTTCCCAGAAAAAGTATACCACGGCCCGCATTGAGATACAGGTGGCTTCGGTCCTTATGCACGCCTGGTCCGAGGTGGAGCACGATCTGGTCTACAAGCCCCTGCAGGGAACCCTGTCCGATGAGGAGCTGGCGATTCTGGACGAGCTGAACGGCCTGGTCCTTGCCGGGGAAATTGCCCTGGAGCGCTTGCAGAACGCGGGCAATGAGCGCATACGGAACAAAAATGCAGAGTTCGGTTCCCAGTACGAGCTGGCTTCCTACCTGTATAATTATCTCAGCAACAATTTCCGTCCCGAGGACATAGAGCTGCGCATGGGGAATATTGAGCTGCTGTTCAAACTCAGCAGCCGCCTGAAAATAAACAGCGTAAAAGAGCTGGAGCCAGTACTCAAATCCGTGAAATTCGAGAAGGACCGGCGCAACATTTCCCAGCAGATCATTGACCAGATGATTACGGGCAGTGAAAAGCGTTACCATATTTACCAGGAGCTGCGGGCCGGCCAGGACGGCATAGGCGAGGACGAGCGCCATGCTGTGGAATATTTTTTCAGCCAGTGGGTTCCCCTGGAACAGCTGCTTAACCGCGTCTCCTCCAAAAACTCCCCCAAGGTGCGGGGAGCCTTCAATATCAACATCCTGAAGCGGCTGAATCTGCTGGACAAGGAGTGCATCAACCAGATTGTATCCCTGCGCAAGATCCGCAATGTGCTGATTCACGATATTGAAATTCCGGAAGCAGATTATATCAACCGGCAGGGAGACGAAGCCCAGTCCCTGTTCCACAAGCTGTCGGAGCAGTTTGCCGCCCCGGCTTAAGATCAAAGGTTACTTAAACCGGTTGCTTTTGGCGTTTTTCGTGGATGGTAATGGGGCACAGGCATCCGGGGCGGGCCATGGCGGCGGGCACAGGCCGTCATCATCCCCTCCCCCAGAACCTGCGGATTTCATCCCGGCTCAGCCCCAGCGCAAACTCCTTTTTCAGCACCAGGAACTGTTCCAGTTCCAGCAGACCCAGGTACAGTAAGGCCCGGCTCTCAAATTCCTGCCTGCGGACAGGAAGAGGCTGGGCCTTCATTTGTAATTTCACCTGTTCGAGCTCATCCAGCAATCCCAGGGCATTGTTCCTTTCATGGAAGGAACCGCTTACAGATTGAAGCAGGTCCGCCACCACCAGCGCCTGGTCCGGTGTGGACTCCATTCTTGAAAAGCAGTCCCGCATCCTGCAAAGGATGGCAAACTGGTTCTTCCTCAGCCCCATATAGGCAAGATAATAGCGTGTGTCCGCCAAAAGACTGTTCTCCATCCCCTCGTAGGCTCTGCGTTCGCCCTGCTCCAATGCCTGCCCCAATGCCTGTTCCAGGGCCTGAAACCCGCGGCCGTCCGGCTGCTCCCCATTCTCTCCCGGTGTTTCCAGCTCTGATGCCATCCGGCTCAGCAGGCTGATGAACGTTTCTTCAATCTCCCCCTGTGCAGAGCGTATGGCTGTCTCCGATCCGGGAATATACAGGTTGAGCACAACGCCCACTCCCGTGCCCACAAACAGCAGAAGGGCTTCATTGGCAATATCCGCCATTCCCATGGATCCCTCAGCCAGAATATGGGTCATCAGGACCGTGTTCACGGATATCCCCTCCTGTATGCCCCATTTCATACACAGCGGGGTAAACATCAGAAGAAAAATCCCCATTGCCAAAGGCCGGTACCCTGCCAATGCAAAGGATACCGGCCCCAGGACCATTGCCGCCAGGAAAGCCAGAAACCGCCTGCCTGTAACCCGTATGGTTTCCCGCTTCGTATCCTGGATACTGAGCAGGGTAATCACACCGGCAGAGGAGCTGTATCTAAGGCCCAGCGCCTGGGCAGCCGCCATGGCCAGCATGCTTCCCACGGCTATTTTTAGGATTTTAAGTAAACGGCCGTACCTGTGCATATACACCTCCCGGTCACTTTATGACCCCCATTGTCTGTCATTATCTGTCATTGTCTCCCAATTGACCGGCATCCATACAAGCCAGGGACGGACGAGGCCGGCTGCCAGACCGGCTTATACCCCGCCGGAATGCTCTGCCAGCTTATGCTCTGCCGGAATGCTCCGCCAGATAAGCATCCAGTATGGCCGCTGCCAGTCCAACCAGCGCCTTGCAGGGGCGCGACTGGTAGTAGGCTTCGGTCCTGTCAGACGGTATGAAGCTGTCCTTTCCCGTTCCCTCCAGGCCCAGAAGTTCCCGGCACAGCAGCGTTCCCGTCCTCTCCTTTTGCGGCTGTCATGTCCTGACACCCCTGTTCCTGCCGGACAGCAGAGAACCGGCTGTCCGCCGGTTCTCTGCCTCCGGAATTCTCCGGAAAAATCACTTGAAATTATACTCAGTTACAATCTTCTCACGCCCGGTGGTCACATCTGTAAAATACTCATACAGGCAGATTCCCAGGTAAGAACCCGATATATTCCACACATTCCTGTACCCCCGGTTCACAAGGGCCATACACGCATTATAGCTTCTCTGGCTGGAGCGGCAGTGGAGATACACAGGGCGATCCCTGGGTATCTCATCCAGACGGTCCCGAAGCTCCGACAATGGGATATTGACGGATGTCTTTAAATGGCCCAGGCCGTACTCATTCTTTTCGCGCACATCTATAATGCACGCGCCTGTCTCCACCAGCTCCCGCACCTTCGTCACAGGCACCTGCCTCACTCTTCCATAGAGCAGGTTCAGGGCCGCCAGGGCTGCCTGGTTTACCACATCCTTGGCAGTGCCGAATACCGGGGAATAACACAGCTCCAGCTCCTTCAAATCCTCCAGGGTGCCTCCCATGGAAATCATGGCCGCAATGACATCTATCCTCTTATCCGCATTTCCCCGTCCAATGGCCTGGGCTCCCAGAATCTTTCCTGTGGGATATTCATAAACCAGCTTAAAGTGCAGGGGAGCGCTTCCCGGCATAAGCCCCACCTTGTCCGTGGGTATGATATACACAGAATCATGGGGAATGCCGGCTTCTGCGGCTGCTTTTTCGTTCAGTCCGGTGGCCGCTGCGTTCAGGTCAAAGATACGGACCGCACAGGAACCAATGACCCCCTTGTTATTATGGGGTATGCCGTACATATGGTCTGCCGCTGCCCTGGCCTGTCTCTGGGCCGGTCCCGCCAGAGCCAGTCTGGACGGCTTATGGGTCAGCCGGTTAAACACCTGGATGGCGTCTCCCACCGCATAGATGTCAGGGTCACTGGTCCTGTAATTATGATCCACCTTAATGGCCCCAGTCTCTCCCAGCTCCAGCCCCATATCCTTAGCAAGTCCGGTCTCAGGCGCAACACCGATGGCCAGCACAGTCATCCCTGCCCTGACAGCCTTACCCGAAGCCAGGGTAATGCTGTCTTCCCCGATGGCGCTGACACCGTCATTTACAATTACATCCACTCCATGGTCCAGCAGCTCCTTCTGGAGCATCTGAACCATATCATAATCAAAAGGCGCCATAATCTGGTCCTGGGCCTCAATGACAGATACATGCCTTCCGTCCATGTTCAGATTCTCGGCCACTTCAATGCCGATGAATCCTCCTCCCACCACAGCCACATCCCGGATCTGGCAGTCGGTGACAAATTTCTTCAGGTTCACAATATCCGTCACATTCCTTACAGTGAATACATTGGGCCTGTCCACGCCCTCTATGCTCTTTGGCCGGATGGGACTCGCCCCCGGAGAGAGGACCAAAATATCATACCGCTCCTCATAGACATCCCCGGTACACCCGTTTTTTACCCGGATGGTTTTCTTCTCCCTGTCCACTGACAGCACCTCGCTGTCCGTTCTCGCCTCTATGTCATACTGCTTCTTAAACTTCTCCGGACTCATCATAACCAGGGCATCGCTGTTCTTTACCGTGCCGCTGAGGTAGTAGGGGAGGGCGCAGTTGGAAAATGACACATGATGACCTCTCTCAAACATGATAATTTCAGACCGGGCATCCAGTCTCCTGGCCCTGGCCGCCACAGACGCGCCGCCTGCCACACCGCCAACAATCAATATTCTCATTTGCTCTGTTCCCTTTCTTCTGATATAATTCTCTCAAAACATGCATCCGCAATGTCCGCAGCCATACAAATCATGTCGAGACAGCGGGTATCTTCTTTTTTATAGGTCTTAACCAGCTCACAGCAGGCATCCGAACCAAAACGCTCCACAAATTCCTCCGCAAATGCGGCCACAGCCGGTTTAAGCTCCGGGGTGGCATGAGCCCTCTCATGAATGAGCCGATAGCTGATGGCGGAACATCCTCCGCACAGCGCGCCGCACGCCTTCCCGCATCCCATTCCCCCTCCGAATCCGCCCACCAGCTTTACCGAATCATCCGGTATACCCAGGCAGTATTCATCATTCAGTGCCCGCAGCATGGCTTCCGCACAGTTATTATCCTTTTCGATGAAGTACTCATAAATCCTGTCCCTTGTCATCTTATCTCTCCTGTTCTCTCAGAGTATGATTGATCCATATTATAAATATTAGCACGTTCCAAGCCGTCAATGCAAGTTCTTTGACATTTTCCACTGAAAAGCCCCTTATCCTCATTTTTTCCTCTTCCTCTGGCAGGCATGAGACAGCGGCCCCCCGAATAAGCAGCGGGTGAGAGCCGGGAACGCAGGGCGGATGAGAAGCCCGCCCTGGCTGCGAAAAAGGGAGCCTGGTTTCCAGCGTTCCGGTGCATCCAATCATGATACACCGGAACCTGGAGCACCCGGCTCCCAGTTCGCACTATTCTCCTAAATTCTGGAATACAGCCTTAAGCGCAGGATACATCTGCCTGAACTTGCTGTACTGTTTTTCATATTTCTCCGTCAGTTCCCCATCAGGTTCAATGGTTTCCGTCACTTTCACGATGCTGTCAGCAGCAGTTTTCACATCCGGGTACTCTTTGCAGCCCACGGCCGCCAGTATGGCGCCTCCCAGGGCAGGGCCTTCCTCATTTTCAACCACATCCACCTTTACATTCATGATGTTGGCCACCATCTTCTTCCACAGCGGGCTCTTTGCGCCGCCGCCGCAGATTTTAGTGCGGTCAATGCGGATGCCCAAGCTTCTGGCCACCTCCAGCGAATCCCTGAGTCCGTATACCACGCCTTCCAGCACGGCCTGGGTCATCTCCTCCCTGCTGGTATCCATGGTCATGCCGATAAAACATGCCCTGGCCCTTGGGTCGTTGTGGGGAGAACGCTCTCCCATGAGATAGGGCAGATAGAACACATGGTTCTCACCCAGCTTAACGATTCCCTCCTGTTCCCTGGAAAACTCCTTGGTCTTAAGGATTTCCTCCATCCACCACTTGTTGCAGGAAGCAGCGCTGAGCATACATCCCATGAGATGGAAATGTCCGTCCGCATGGTCAAAGGAATGAAGGGCATTGTTGCAGTCCACCTTAAAGCTCTCACTGGAAATAAAGATGGTTCCGCTGGTACCCAGGGAAATGTTGCAACATCCCTCGCCAACGGTTCCTGTTCCAACAGCGGCAGCGGCATTGTCCCCTGCGCCGGCAATGATTTTTACATCCTGTGAAAATCCCAGCTCCTTAGCCAGTTCCTCCTTCAGATTTCCCACTACCTCATAGCTCTCATACAGATCCGGGAGCTGTTTTCTGGTAATGCCGCACAGCTCCATCATTTCCTCGGACCAGCACTTATGGGCCACATCCAGAAGCAGCATGCCGGATGCATCGGAATAATCCGTACAGAAGCTGCCTGACAGCCTGTAAGCCAGATAATCCTTTGGCAGCATGATCCTGCATATGCGCGCAAAGTTCTCCGGTTCATTTCGCTTCATCCAGAGAATCTTAGGGGCCGTGAAGCCGGTGAAGGCAATGTTGGCCGTGTAAGCGGACAGCTTTTCCTTGCCGATGGTCTGGTTCAGGTAATCTGTCTCCTTCTCGGACCGTCCGTCATTCCAGAGGATGGCCGGGCGGATGACCTCATCCGCCTGATCCAGTGTCACCAGACCGTGCATCTGGCCTCCGAAGCTGATGCCTGCCACCTGTGATTTGTCACACTCCGAGGTCAGCTCCTTCATGCCGTCCATGGAGGCCGTAAACCAGTCCTCCGGGTTCTGTTCCGACCATGCGGGATGGGGGAAATACAGGGGATACTCCCGTGAAACCACCTTGTGGATTCGTCCGCTTCCATCCATTAACAACAATTTTACTGCTGAGGTTCCCAGGTCCACTCCTATGTAAAGCATATCTTTCCCTCCCTGCATTTTTATGCAAATGGATTCTCTGTCTTATATCTTACGCTCTTTGGCTGGTTGTAGCCGATTTCCTCCACATCCACGCCAATGTACTTGAATACCTCAAACAATGCCTTGCCGTAGTTTCCGAAGGCAACAGCCCCGTGGTGCGGATAGTTCTTCTCGATGAGCACATGGCGGTAGAACCTTCCCATCTCCGGAATGGCGAACACGCCGATGGAGCCAAAGGAACGTGTGGCAACCGGAAGCACCTCTCCCTGTGCAATGTAGGCTCTCAGCTTGTTGTCTGCCGTGCTCTGGAGGCGGTAGAAGGTAATGCTGCCCGGCTTGATGTCTCCTTCCAGGGTTCCCTGGGTCACTTCGATTGGAAGAGCCCTGGCCATAATCATCTGGTACTTCATCTCACAGAAGGCCAGCTTTCCGGAAGCAGTGTTTCCGCAGTGGAAGCCCATGAATGTATCCTTAAGTGTGTAATCAAATTTGCCCTTGATATCAGCCTCGTACATATCCTTGGGCACGGTGTTGTTGATGTCCAGAAGAGTAACCGTATCCTGGCTGATAACCGTACCGATGTACTCGCTGAGCGCTCCGTAGATATCAACCTCACAGGACACCGGGATTCCCTGGGCTGTCAGGCGGCTGTTCACATAGCAGGGCACGAAACCGAACTGTGTCTGGAATGCGGGCCAGCATTTTCCAGCAATGGCCACATATTTGCGGTAGCCCTTGTGCTCCTGCACCCAATCCTTTAAGGTCAGCTCGTACTGAGCCAGCTTGGAGAGAATCTCCGGCTTCTTGTTGCCTGCTCCCAGTTCTTCCTCCATCTCCTTTACAATGCCTGGAATCCTCTCATCCCCTGCATGCTTGTTGAAGGCCTCGAACAAATCCAGCTCGGAATTCTCTTCTATCTCCACGCCCAGGTTGTAAAGCTGCTTGATGGGCGCGTTGCAGGCCAGGAAGTTAAGAGGTCTTGGGCCGAAGCTGATGATTTTCAGCTCGCTTAATGCAGCCACTGCGCGGGCGATGGGCACAAACTCATGAATCATGTCAGCACAGTCTTCAGCATCCCCTACCGGATACTCCGGGATATATGCCTTGATGTTGCGCAGCGCCAGGTTGTAGCTGGCATTGAGCATACCGCAGTATGCGTCGCCGCGTCCCTGGCACAGATTATCCCCGGACTCCTCGGCTGCTGCCACGAACATTTTAGGTCCGTCAAAATGCTTTGCCAGCAGGGTCTCTGATATCTCAGGACCAAAGTTGCCCAGGTATACGCACAGGGCGTTGCAGCCTGCTTTCCTGATGTCCTCCAATGCCTGAACCATATGTATCTCGCTCTCCACGATGCATACAGGACATTCGTAAATTTCTGAAGCGTCATATTTAGCCTTGTAGGCTTCCACTAATGCTTTTCTTCTGTTGACAGAAAGAGACTCCGGGAAACAGTCCCTGCTCACTGCCACGATTCCGATTTTTACTTCTGGTGTATTGTTCATTGTACTTTCCTCCTCATACATGATTGATTTTTATTGTTTGCATCTGAAAAACATCCATTATCATCTATATCAGACACTCAGGTTCTCACCCTTAAGGCCGATAAAGGCTCCCTCCGGCAGACCGCCCTGGGCATGGCCGATAAGCCATTTATTCCTGGCAAATAAAAGCCTGTCCTCAGGGTCCTTCACTTCCACCGGCTCCATGTCCAGATTGGTGTCTCTTGGAAGGACAATCACGCACCTGAATCCCTCGTCCTTTACATGGCAGGGCGCATAGTGCAGGGTGGTTGCATATACCTCCACCGCTGTTCCTGCCGGAACCAGAAATGCCTCCATTCTGGATGTGTCGTATGTGTGGTCCTCCTCAATATCCTGCTGTTTTCCCAGTATCAGAATCAGGTCGTCCACAGCAATGTCCACTTCTGAATCCCGGTGGTATTCTACCGCATTCAGTTTCTTGTTATGTCCGTTGCAGCATCCTATCTGGATTGGCATTTGTCCGTAGATTCCATTCTCCAGCTCCTTTGCCGCAGGCAGGGCCTCCATCTCAGGCAGTGAGGGTATGTAAATAACATCCTCTGGTAAAGGCGTTTGCTCCATTGCCTTTAACAGACCGCTGAAATCATAACCTGTGATGACCCTTCCATAGGCTTTAAATGCCGGATCTGTCACCTTCTTGACTGTCATCCCCAATGTTCATACCTCCTTATATCGGGCCGTGCGATTTTCCATCAGCACCAGCCTGTTTTCTCTGGTATCCATTATAATATAAACGGGCAAAAAAAACGTGCTGTTATTTTACGAACTAACAGCACTTTTTTGCGATCTTCATTCCCCCGCCAATGACTTCCCCGCCAATGACTTGCGGTTCCTCTGTTTTTGATTGGCCTGCTTCTGATTCATCTGCTTCTGATTCATCTGCTTCTGATTCACCTGTTTCTGGTTCATCTGCTTACGGTACTGGCTGGGCAGACAGCCGTACCGCTTTTTAAAGGCTTTGGCAAATGCCCTTGCATCGGCAAACCCATGGTCCAGAGCAATGTCCCCCACATAACGGTCCGAATTCAGCAATTCCCGCATGGCATATTTAACCCTCAAATCCATCAGGTATGTGCGGTATCCTGTCTGAGCATATTCCCTGAACATATGGGAGAGATAGGAGGGTGTAAAGCCAAACCTGGACGCAACCATTTCCAGGCTCAGCTCCTTATCATAGTTCTCCTTCATATATTGCGTAACCTGGGACAGCTTATCCAAATGCCGTTTTTGCTGCACCCGGACCTTATCAATCTGCTCAATTCTGAATTCTGTCACAATCAGATAGAGGAACTCCATAAACTGGCTCTTTACCTTCAGGCGATAGCCGAATTCCCCTTTCTCATACGTCCGGTACATGGCAGTGACCAGGGCTACCAGCCTGGCCTTTTGGCTCTCATCCTTATCCGCAAAGGTGATGCGGGACTCATCGCTCATATATCCCTCAAAGGATTTCATTGGGATCTGCAGGACAATGGTAATATTGGGGTCAGGGCATTCAATGGAATGGATTTCATTGGGATTCACTATGACAAAATCATTGGGCTTCAATGTGTATTGCCTGGAATTAATGAAAAAATCCAGTGTTCCCTCCAGCACAAGGAACAGCTCCACTGACTGGTGCCAATGCTTGCTTACCCGGTAATTCCCATCCCTCCCCTCGAATATAAACATCCGAAAAGGAAGATCATCATTGGGAATCACTGTCTCGTATCTGAAATCCATCCTGCACCTCCATTTCCTGCCTGTCATTTACGATTTACAATAATCTCGGCAAACCATATTTAGAAAACCGTCATCCTGTATTCCTGCAAGGCCCCTTTTGCCATATCTGTTATGACTCACACAGGCCTGTTCAGCTTAAAAATCACCATGGTGACTGTCCCTTCCTGTGCCCTTGTATTGCTGTTAAAATACAAGAACAGCGTAGTGGACTGGGGCACTTCCACAATGAGAGAACTGGCTCCAAATGCGCTGCTTCTGGCATTTGCCGTCCAAAAGTATATGCCATATTCAATGTGGGAACTTCCATTGTATACAGGTGTTATCTGCATATAACCGGCATCCGCCAGCATGGATGATACCTGATAGGATATGCAGTAATACCCTGGAGCAAGCGTAATGCGGGTGGAATCTGTCAGGACAATGTTTCCCGTGGTATCCGCGACCCCCACTCCCACTGGTATCCGCTGGGCATTATTCCACACGCCGGCAAACGTGATAAAGGATGCAAACACATCCCCTGCTGCAGGCCCGGTGGCTCCTGTCGTGCCTGTGGCGCCGGCTGGACCGGTGGCTCCTGTTGTGCCAGGGACTCCGGCTGGACCGGTGGCTCCTGTCGTGCCTGTGGCTCCGGCTGGACCGGTCGCTCCTGTCGTGCCAGGGACTCCGGCTGGACCGGTCGCTCCTGTCGTGCCTGTGGCTCCGGTTGGCCCGGTCGCTCCGGTAGCGCCCGTGGCTCCGGCTGGGCCCGTGGCTCCGGCAGAGCCTGGGATTCCGGTCGGTCCGGTTGGTCCCGGATTTCCGGCCGGTCCGGTGGCTCCGGTCGGCCCCGTCTCCCCACGAGGACCGGTTGTCCCCACCGGACCCGGGACTCCTGCTGCCCCTGGTATTCCCCGGGGACCAACAGTACCCGGATTTCCCTGGGGTCCCTGAGGTCCCTGGGGACCGGTAGGCCCTATGACTCCCTGAATCCCCTGGGGGCCCTGGATTCCCATTGGCCCACGTGGACCTGTGGGGCCGGTGACTCCTGCCGGGCCTATTTCCCCTCTGGGACCTTCCGGTCCCATGGCTCCGCGTGGTCCGGTATCTCCCTTGGGGCCCTCAGCGCCGGTATTTCCCTGGAGGCCCGGAGCTCCCTGAGGGCCGGCCGGGCCCTGCGCTCCCGTCACGCCTCTCTCCCCCGGTACACCCTGGGGCCCCTGGGGACCGGTGTCCCCCCTCATTCCCGCAGCTCCTATGGGACCGCGGGGCCCAGCGGGGCCTGTATCTCCCTTGGGGCCTACCGGCCCCGCGGGACCCGGACAGCAGCAGCACTCCTTATACCAGCACCCTGCTCTCTCCCTGAAATCCTCCTCATTGCCATTCCACATGTTAGTTCCCCTTTCTGCACATATTTTGTAATAATACATTACTATCAATATATGCATCAGACCTGCACTGTTTCCGGGGTCTGTAAATCAGGGGACTTCGTATAGTCTGAAAAAACTTTATGCCCGGTGTTTTCTGCTCAGCAGTTACCGGTCCACACATACCTTAAATACTCCCTGGCAGTCTGGACCAGGGCATATACCCTGGCCGCATCTGTTGCGGGTCTGTCATCCATTTTCCAGCGCGGAAAAAACCTGGTTACATGGAGAGGAATCTCCGGGCTCAGGGATGATATCCAGCCCGCCATCTCCCTCATCTCCTCATCCGAGTCATTTTCCCCTGGAACGATAAGCGCGGTCAGCTCCACATGGCATCGGCGGCTGGCACATGTGATAAAATGCTTTACAGTTTCAAGGTCACCGCCCAGCTTCCTGTAATAATTCTCTGTAAATCCTTTTAAATCAATGTTCATGGCATCGGCCACAGGCAGGATTTCATCCAGTACCTGATCGGATACGCTTCCGTTGGTGACAATTACATTTTTCATCCCTGCTTTTCTCGCAAGACGCCCTGTATCCCTGACATACTCCCAGCCCACCAGGGGCTCGTTGTAGGTATAGGCAACACCTATATTTCCGTTTTTCCCAAGCTCTGCAGCCTTTTGGGCCAGCTCCTCAGGACTTACGGTCACGGACTCAAAATCCCCCTCTCCCGCCATGGATATCTTATGATTCTGGCAGAAGGGGCACCGCAGGTTGCATCCAAAGCTTCCCACCGACAATATAACAGAGCCGGGCAGGAACCGTCTTAAAGGCTTTTTCTCTATGGGGTCCAGGGCCATGGACGTGATTTTCCCGTAATTAACAGGAATCACTGCGCCGCCTGTATTCTTCCTGGCCCGGCACATGCCGGTCTGCCCTTCTTCCAGGCTGCACCGGTTCATGCATCCCCCGCACACAGCCCTCATGACTTTGCACCATGACGGATAACCTCAAAACGTTCCAGCTGCACATCCGTCTCATCCTCACCTATCCCCGCCTTTTGCCTGGCGATGGACAATTGTTCCCTCACCGTGTCCACTCCCTCCAGATTTGGAAGCAGCAGTCCCCTTTTTCTGCCCTTGGTGACAATGACGCCGTAACGCAGCGGGTCCAGCTGGTCCTCACCCTGAATCTGCTCTGTCTCCCCCAGCACATCCACGCTGTATTCAAGGAAAGACAGTTCCTCCCTGCGGACAGACGGGAATCTGGGGTCATGGATGCCTGCACTCACTGCGTTCTGTATGATTTCCTCCGCAATATTCCTGCAAACCGGCTCTATCGTCCCGATGCAGCCCCGCAAAGCGCCGCCCTTGCGGACAGATACAAACACTCCCGCCCTTGTCTGAAGCATTTCCTCCGGCAGGCCTTCCTCTGCCCTGCCAAAGGGAATCATCCTTCCCTCATGCACATAATACTCCAGCGACCGGCGTGCAAGAGACACATATTCATCCTCCTCCATCTGCCGTTTTTTACATGTTTCCCTCTGGCAGCTCTCATATAAGTCCAGGAATCCGCGCCTGCCGTCATCCCCTGTGACCCGGAACGTGCAAATCCCATAGCCCACCCCAAAGGGCCCTTCATAGGTGAGGCGCCTGGGCATAACTGCCTTTTTATCCATGGCTCCCGCCATCATGACAAAGCTGCGGTGGCCGCATTCTCCTGCCTTTTCGCAGAAGTCTTCCGGAAAAGCCAGCAGCTCCCCAAATTCCGCTTTTCCCATGACATCCATGATCCGCTCATCATATTCCGGCCCCTGGACACTGTACCCATAAGGCCCGTCCCCTCTCAATTTATGGGACAAATCCCCGCTGGCCACAATGAATACACTGCGCCCCAGATTCTCTGCCGCCCTGGCAATGTAGCGTCCTGCCCGGTAATGGTCGGCAAAGGACAGTCCGGATCCGCCGATCCGCACCAGCTTATAATCCCTGTAATGCTGGTTAATAAAATACAGCGGGACAAGAGTCCCATGGTCCAGCTCCTTTTCCCTCTCCCCCTCTGTACCCATAGGAAAACCGTCATCCCCGCAGAGTCTGTCCAGTTCCCTTACAAAGGCTTCGTCGTATCCGGCTTCTACCCCTATCTGAGGAGCCATAAACCGGCCAAAGTCTCCCCTGGCTTCCTTTCCCGGCGATACATGAAAATAGTCCGCATACATCACTGCATGGGGCGAAATCACCACAATGGTGTCCGGCTTCAGCTCTGCTGCCATCCCGGCCGCCTCCTGGTATGCTTTAATAGTATCCTTAATCAGAATCTCCTGCCCTCTTCCCACATCCGGCACAATCAAAGGCGGATGGGGCACCATGATCCCCGCAGCCACAGCCATAATACCGCTCCTTTCCGTCCGGTGCGTTCCACCGCACCCTGCGATCTTTAACAAGCTCTGGTTTAAGTATAGCATTGGAAATCCTATTTTAAAAGGGGATAACCCACAAAGAAAGCACAAGAAGCACTGCCAGGAACAGCAGGTTAACCACGGTAAACCATCCCAGATACCGGCCTTTTTCCATGGGATACATGCGGGCGATATGCTTATAAGAAATAAGGCTCGCCATGGAGGCAATGAGGGTTCCCAGCCCTCCCAGATTCGTCCCCACAATTAAGGCACTGTAGTCCCCGGAAAATCCGGACAGCAAAAGGGCGGCAGGCACATTGCTGATAATCTGGCTGGCGCCCACACAGGTGATGATTTCCCGGCCCTCCAGAATCCGGCCCAGGAACCGGCAGAAAGCCGGCACCCTTCCCATATTGCCGATAAATACAAAAAATGCGCAGAACGTCAGGAGGAGGGAATAATCCACTGCCAGAAACAGGCTCCTGTCGGCAATCCACACCCCTGTTATCACAACGGCCAGCAGAAGCTGCCACGGAAGAATGCGGGCCACACACCCCAGGCTGAGCAGAAAGAGGAACAGATACAGGCCTAACCGGCCTAAGTAAATCCTCTTTCCTGACGCCTCCATACCCGCTGCTTCCTGTGAAAATCCGGGAAACCCGCTGACCATAGGCCCCTGTCCCCTGCCGTTCCTCTCTTTTCCCGGCATTCTGTTTCCTGCAGCCACTACGGCCAGACAAAGGACCAGCATCCCAAAGGATACCGCTGTGTAGGGAGCCATCAGCTCCATAAAACGGCCTGCGTTTAAACCGGCTTTTGAATACAGATAAAGGTTCTGGGGATTGCCGACGGGCGTCAGCATGCTTCCCAGATTGGCCGCAATGGTCTGGAGCACCACCACAGGCAGCACTAACGGTTCCATGCCGGCCATCTTAAGGACCGCGATGGCAAAGGGAACAAACGTAATCAACGCCACATCATTGGTAATCGCCATGCTGAAGAAAAAACACAGGAACACCAGTACGGCCGACACAGCCCCCGGACCCTTTACATAACCTAACAGCCGCTCCCCTGCCTTTTTAAACACTCCCAGGCTTTGAAGTCCGGCCATCACGGTCATCAGACAAAACAGAAGGCCAATTGTCTTATAATCAATGTAAGACCCATATTCCCTGTCCGGCCTTATGACCATGGCAGACAGAATCGCCAATATAACAGCAGCGCTCAGAACTGTTTCCCTTTTGACAAACCCTTTAACCTTATTCATCCTTCATTCCCCGCTTTTACGTTCATAATCTCACGACTGCTTACTATACCATCGAAAAGCCCGGGAATCAATACAAAATCTTTAAAACTTCAGATCCCTCCCCCGTTGATGCATACTCTGTCCTCCTCCCCCCGTTTCATCCGTCATTACCTGACAGTATCGTACACTGCCTGTAACCGCTATGATTACCGGAAAACAGGCATAAATGTCTGGGACTGTCCGTCCAGCACGCCCTTATCCGTCATAATGGCTCCCGGCAGGGCAGCCAGGGCAAAGGTGGACATCTTAAGCAGCGAGCTCTTTCCCGCGCAAAGGTCATACACTGCTTTTTCCACCTGTTCCACCTGCGGGGCCAGGCTGTCAACAGACAGCTGGGACATCAGCCCGGCAGCCGGAAGGGCCAGGCTTGCCAGCACCTTTCCATTGAGAACCACAGCTATGCCCCCTCCGCTTCTCTTTAAGGTCTCCGCCGCAATCCATGCATCCTCCGGGTCCCGGTATATCATGGTCAGGTTATGGCAGTCATGGGATACCGTGGTGGCAATGGCTCCTTCCGTAATTCCAAAATTCCGGATGGGAACAACGGTCCTCTGGTTCAGTCCGTGCCGGTTGCACACACATGCCATAGCCAGATTCGGATCTTGCCTGATGCAGATGTATCCGTCCTCAACAGGCAGCGTCTCATAAAAGGCCTTATTGAAGGGTCCGTCATACTTGCTGTATATCACCAGCGTCTCTCCCTGGGAAGCAGGCGCTTTCAGCCTGAAATCCCCGGGGCCGGACAGATAGGACAGTTTCATGGTATTGGTGAACTTGAGTCCTCCGTCGTAGGGACTTCCCAGATACCTTCCCTCTTCAGCCACAAGTTTCCCCCTGCAGAACACATGGCTGGGCCGGCGGCCGTCCAGGGCATCCACCAGCTGCATATCCGCCACATAACCCGGGGCAATCGCTCCAAGGTCATCAAACCCATACTCTCTGGCAGCGTTATAGCTGGCATAACGGATGGCGTCTAATGGATGGGCACCATAGCCTATGGCCTTTTGGACCACCCGGTTCAGATGTCCTTCTCTGTAAATCACCCCTGCGTGGACATCATCTGTGCACAGGGAAACACTGTCATGCCAGCGATGGTCCCTGATTCCCTCCAGTGCATCCGGCAGATGGTTGGAAAGAGAGCTGGTCTTAAGGTTTACATGCATGCCCTGCCTGACTTTCTCCCTGCACTCCCGGGCACTGCGGCATTCATGGTCGCTCTCCGGTCCTGCCAGCAAGTAGGCTGCAAGGGCATCTCCCTCCAGGCGGGGGGCATGGCCCTGCAGATACAGATTCCGTTTCAGCCCCTGGGATATGATGCGGCTCATTCTTTCATCCCCCCTGCATACATCCACATAATTCATGATTTCCGCGATTCCCAGCACCTCCGGCAGTTCCAGAAGGCGGGCAATTTCCTCCTCGCCGAATACAGCCCCGCTGTTCTCCGCTCCAGGCACAGAGGGTACACAGGAGGGAGCCAGCGCAAACTGGCGCAGGGGTGTTTTCTTTGCGTTGTCCAGCATGAAGCTGACCCCTTCAATCCCCAGCACATTTGCAATCTCATGAGGATCCATGACAATGGTAGTGGTCCCCCAGGGAAGTACGGCCCTTCCGAAATTCTCCGGAATCATCATGGTACTTTCCACATGAAGATGGGAGTCAATAAACCCCGGTATCAGGTAACGTCCTCCCCCGTCAAAAATCCGTTCCGAAGGCAGGGCCGGACATTCATTGTCTGTGCGCACCCGCACAATGATGCCGTCCAGTATATCTACCTGGGCCGGGTAAACCTCCCCGGAAAACATGTTGACCAGCTGTATATTGCAGACAGTCAGGTCACAGGGGATTTCTCCCATAGCTGCCCTGACCATTTTTCCACGGTCCATCCACACTGCTATTTTCATACGATTTCCTCCTCCTCGGAAACAGATTAGATAAAAAACTGAATACAGGTCAACAGGGTAAATATAATGGTGAAAGGAGATGGAAGCTTATCCATTCCCCGCTCATCCGTAAACAGGTAGTACGCACTCTTCACACCACAGTAAGTCAGAAGGCCGATGCCAATGCCCTGAGATATCCCATAAAACAAAGTGGATATAATCAGCATTCCTACCGGAACCCACTCCTCAATCCCAAAGTCAATGGATTTAAGTCCCTGCATCATGACAAATCCGATAATGAGAAGTACCGGCGTGGTGGCTGCAGTGGGTATCATCAAAAACAGAGGGGCGAATAACACGGCCAGCAGAAAAAACAGCCCGGTAACCACGGAGGCCAGTCCGGTCCTTCCCCCCACCTCAATACCTGACGCACTTTCCACATAGCTTGTGACCACAGTCACTCCCATGCAGGTCCCTACAACGGACCCGATGGCATCCACCAGGAAGATCTTGCCGATAATAGGGAAATTTCCGTTTTCATCCAGCATGCCCATCTGCTGCCCCAGCCCCAGGGCAGTAGCCAGCGTCCCAAAGAAATCGCTTACAAAAAAAGCCAGTACAAAAGCAATGTACTCCGGTCTCAAAGCTCCCAGCACATCTGCTTTAAAAGCAATATTGCCCAGGGATGCAACACCTCCCGATGTGAATATGGATGAGGGTACCTGGACCACTCCCATGGGAATGCCAATCACAGTAGTGACAACAATGGCAATCAGCAGTGAGCTTCTGATTCTGTACTCTCTTCCTCCCGTCTTAATGCGGAGGAAATACAGTATGAAACATATGACAATACTGACGGCTGACAGAAGCACCGAAGGATCGGAGAAATCCCCGAATCCCCGGAAATCCGGATTCACCAGCCTGGCATTGACCAGGGCCGTGCGGATGATAAAAATACCCAGCCCTGCACTAATGCCAATCTTGATATTTTTAGGGATCAGCTCCACTATCTTTTCCCGAATCTTAAACAGGCTCAGCACCAGGAACAATATAGCAGAAATCATGGACATGCCAAGACCCACCTTCCAGTCAGCCAATCCCGGCACTACGATAGAATAAGTAAGCACAATGCCGGACGCAATCCCGGGAGCCAGAGCAATAGGCATGTTGGCCGCCACCCCCATCAGCATGGTGATAAACGCGGAAACCAGCGCTGTGGCAATCAGTATTCCCACTGTGTCCATCCCCGTATCCCGCATGTTTACCGGCTGCAGGATAATGATGTAGGCCATGGTGGCAAAGGTGGTCATCCCGGCCAGCACCTCAGTCCTGACGCTGGACCCCCGCTCCCTGATTTTAAAATGTTTTTCCAATGTGTTCATAGCTTCCTCCTTTGTATTTTTATTATTTAAGTTTAAAGTTAAATCGAAATAAAACCCCTTTTTTGTGTAAATCAGTACTATGATATTATGGTAATACCTTGTTGACAGCATGCTTTTATCTGTGCATACAGGTTGATAGGAGGCTGTGGAAAAATTCATTCCTGTCACATGCAGCCGTCATCACAGGAATGAATCTTTATAACTTACCCTCTCACAGGCCCTATGGATTACCCTTCCGCATGACGCAGGAGATTAAAACGGATGTGGCTGGTATCATAGAGAGCCACCCCGTGTATGACAGGCTCACTGTTCTGGTCGTATCCCACTGCCTGAATCATAAGCACAGAAGCTGCCTTAAGGGGACAGGGATGTCCCAGCATCTCTCCCGCCTCCTGCGCTGACAGGGAACTGACTTCTATCCAGTCCCGCACCACCATGCGGCCGGTATATTCCTGGATTACCTCAAAATTAGACTTTTCCTGCCAGTCCGTCCGGGCAGGTGTTTCTGAAAACAGATGGAGGGGAATACGCCCTACACTGACAATGGCCGGAATATCGTCTGCCAGATACAGCTTCTCCACCCGTATACCCCTGCCTCCCTTTCCGGTGCCAAGGTGTTCCCCAACGGAGGCCGGTATCCTCTCCTCGTCCACGGAAACCAGCCTGCACTCAGGCCGGTATCCGTTTCCGCTGATAACCGAACCGAATTCAAGCATGCCGGACAGATTCACCTTCACCTGCCTGGCAGCGGGATTCACAAATGTTCCCCTGCCGTGAATGCGCAGAAGCAGCCCCTCCTGCTCCAGGTCCGTCAGGGCCTTGCGTATGGTAATACGGCTGACCGCCAGCTGTCTGGCCAGTTCCTCCTCCGGCGGCAGTTTCCCCGCCTCATTAAAGGCTTTCTCTGATATCAGTTTTCGCAGCGAATCTTTCACACTGTCACTCAATGTCTTTTTTCGGATGGGTGCTATTGAAGGCATATTCTGTTTCCTTTCTATATCCGGCTTCACAATCTGCGGGCTTTTCCGTATGGCATTATAGTATCATGGTAATACCTTTATGCCCAGTCTATCATATCTGTTTTTTCTTGCATATGGATACTTTATACGAAATTTCCTTCACAACTTCAATAGATTACACAAAAAACAGGCAGCGGCATTCTGCTTCAAATGCCCCGCCTGTTTCAAATGCCCTGCCTGTTTCAAATGCCCTGCCTGTTCACATTCCTGTCTGCTAATCCTTCCTCCCATCGGTTTCGCCATTCCCGTCTCCGGACAGTACCGGCAAAGTGGAACCGCCGTAGGGCATCACAATCACCCTGGCCCCCGGTCCCATCTCCTTTACCGCCGCGTCATATGCCTCCTGCACATGGTCAAAAGGCTCCATGAAAATATCGCGCACCAGTTCCCTGTCAATGCCTGACACCAGAAATATCCTGGCCCGTTTTAACGCTCTGGCAAAGGAAGCAGCCTTGTGTCCGCCAATCTGGAAATCCCTCTGTATCCGTTTTAGTATGCTGTCCAGGTCCTCTGCCTCCAGCATCCACTGCTCAAACACAGCTCCCCCCAATCCTTCCGGACAGGCGCCCGCCAGAATGATGATGCCTCCCTGACGTACTGCCTGCTCCGCATTGGCCAGGGCCTTCTGTGTCTGATACAGGTTCAGATCCTTTGGAGCCCCTCCCTGGGATACAATCACGATATCTGCCAGCTCATTGATCTCCATACGGTAAAACCCGTCCAGGAACCTGCATCCCTGTCTGTGGGCCTCCTTAAGCTCACCTGCCACAGCGTGAATCACATTTTTATGCTCGTCCAGAACCACGTTCAAAAGGAAATCCACGCCGCAGATACCTGCCGCCTCTTCCAGGTCCTCCCGCACCGGATTCCCTTCAAGGGTTCCCGCCTTTGCCATGGGGTGAATCATCCTGCTGTGGTTTTTCCGAATGGCCTGCATGGTGGAAACGCCCGGCATGATTGCCTTTGCTCCGCCCGAATAACCGGCAAAAAAATGGTATTCAATATTGCCCAGACATATTCTCAGGTCAGCATGCGCCACCTTATCCGCTATGTCCACCGGTGTGCCGGCCTTTGTCTCTCCCATATGAATAAAGCTGCATTCGGACGAGTCCATGCATCTGCAAGTATTATATACTTCGTCCCCCGCCAGATGCCGCATCTCCTCTGACGTATGTCTCCTGTGGGTCCCCATGGCAAACACCACAGTGATATGGGAGCGGCTGACTCCGGCCTTTTCCAGCCGTTTCAACACATGGGGAAGCACCCTCCAGGAAGGCATGGGACGGGTGATGTCACTTGTAATGATGACCACATCCTTTTTCCCTGATGCCATCTTTTCAAGCCGTTCTGTGCCTATGGGGGAATCCAGAGCCCTCTCAATAATCTCTTCCTCCGGCGCTCTCATCTCTTTTTTATGGGGAGTCAGGATATGGGCAATGGCGTCTCTGGGGATTTTTACCTTTTCCGTGCCTGTACCATAACCAAGCTCTATCTCCTCCACAGCCCTGTGCCGCAGCTCATACACATCGTTTAGCTTTACCATCCCTGTTACCTCCGTATCCTGTATACTTCTTCTGCGGACCTCCCACTGGCTGTAAGCCAGCATAAAGGCAGCCGCGCCCTTTTGCTCATCTGAGACAACTGCTTCTCCCAGATAATAAGAAACACTTCCATCCCGTTCCGGCCGGTCAGCCGGTCCCAGGCCTGCGCCTGCGCAGGTTCCCTCCAGGTGGAGGCATCCGTTTCTGAGCTTCAGCTTCTCTGTCTCCAGAGCCATCATGATAAGGTCCGCCCGCTGGACTGTCTGCCTGTTAAATATTCCCATCTCATATCCCTTATAAATGGAATACGCTGCCATGGCCGAGGCAGACGTCTCCAGATAATTGCCCGGTGTCTTTCCCAGGGCCGTCAGCTGGAAAAACAGACCGCTTTCCTGGTCCTGATACCGGAGCATTCCCTCCATGGCTTCCTTCCACAAACCGGCCAGGTACTGCCAGTCCTCTGACCCCCTTGGCAATATGGAACAGCAGTCTGCCAGTGCCATCAGATACCAGCCCTCTGCCCTTGACCAGAAATTCGGGGAACGCCCCGTCTCAGGGTCGGCCCAGAACTGGCATTTTCCCTCATCATATGCGTGGATATACAGGCTGGCTGACTCATCGTACAGGAACCGCCTGGCGTTTTCAAACTGCTTTATGATGTCTGCGCAGTTCTTTTTATCCCCCAGCTCCATCTCATACTGAAGGTAAAAGGGCGCCGCCATATAAAGGCCGTCCAGCCATATCTGGCGGGGATATATCTTCTTATGCCAGAAACTTCCGGATTCTGTCCTGGGCTGACGCCGCAATTGCTCCATAAGCTGCTTTGCTGCCAGCCGGTACTTCTCCTGCCCTGTCTCTCGATACAGAAAGAGCAGGCCGCGGCCGGACGGAATCTTGTCCAGACTGTACTCCTCCCGGTCATACCACCGTATCCTGCCGTCAGGGCATATGTACCGGTCCAGAAACACCCTTACCGCCTCTGCATAGCGTTTCCTGCCTGTGGCCTTATACATGGCCTCCAGGCCAGTGAGGACACAGCCGTCCTCATAGTTCCAGAACTTCCTGTCCAGTTTCATGAACTCTTCTGCATACTGACTGATATATCGTTCAGCTGTCATGGCCCTCCTCTTTTATCCGCTTGATAAACAATGGCTTGATGCCTCCTGCTTCCAGAATGGACATGGCGTATTCCCCGATTGTTTCACACTGGTGCTGTTCCCCTGTATCCAGATTCTTAAGTACCCCTGCCGTCATATTGATTTCCAGGTTCTGGCCGCTCTCCACCTTTCCTCCGATACCCTTGCACACCAGCAGCGGAAGGCCCAGATTGATGGCGTTGCGGTAAAAAATCCTTGCAAAGGATTCGGCCACCACCGCCCCTGCTCCCATGTTAAGCAGGGCAATGGCTGCATGCTCCCTGCTGGATCCGCACCCGAAATTAGTGCCCGCCACAATGATTCCTCCCTTTGGAAAATTTCGGGCAATCCCCTCATCCACGCCTTCCAGGCAGTGGCTGCCGATTTCCTCCGGATTGGTAAGGGCCAGGTAACGGCCAGGATAAATCTGGTCCGTATCAATGTTATTTCCCAGGGCCAGGGCCTGGCCTGCAAATTTTTCCTTCATTTTCTCACTCCCCTTTCCCGGTTGCTTCTGTTTCCCGTCTCTCTGCCTGCCCCTGATTTTCCCAGGACGGATCGGTCAGATATCCGGTCAGCGCAGACATGGCCACGGTAGCTGGCGACGCCAGATATACGGCGGAATCCCTGCTCCCCATCCTGCCCGGAAAATTCCGGTTGGAGGTGGTAACGCACACCTCTCCTGCGGCCAGGACTCCCTGGTGGGCGCTGAGACAGGGACCGCATCCAGGCGCGGATATGGTGGCTCCCGCGTCTATGAGGGTGTCCAGGAAGCCCTTTGCAATACATTCTTTAAGTACTTCAGCGGATGCCGGAATCACAACCATACGGACATGGGGGGCAATTGTGCGCCCCTTCAGTATGCGGGCAGCCTCTCCTATATCCTCCACACGTCCGCCGGTACATGCTCCCACAAATGCCTGGTCAATGCGGACCCTGCCCGCCAGGGCCACCGCACCCACATTATCCACGCTGGAGGGCATGGAAACCTGGGGCTTCAGTCCGCTTATATCAAAGACATAGGTTTCCTCATATTCAAAATCACCGTCCGTCTGCTCCACCGTAAACGGGCGGCTGGTCCGGCCTGCCACATAGTCCAAAACCGCCTGGTTGGGCTCCATGTAAGCTGTCTTTGCCCCCATTTCAACCGCCATGTTGCAGAGCACCATGCGCCCAGCCACATCCAGCTGTTCCACATAGGAGCCGGTGAACTCGATAGCCTTATACACTGCCCCATCCGCCTTCATTTTCCCTATGATATACAAAATCACGTCCTTTGGAAGCACATGGCTTCCCGGCATGCCTTCCAGGTGTATCCGTATGATTTCCGGCACCCTGAACCAGAGTTTTCCGGTTATCAGGACCGTGGCCATATCCGTGGCCCCAATGCCTGTTCCCAGGCATCCGAACGCGCCGTGGGTGGTGGTATGGGAATCGGTTGCCACCAGAATCATGCCGGGATACACCAGGCCCGCCTCAGGCATAACCTGATGGCAGATACCCGCGTTGATGTCAAAATGATGGGTAAGTCCCTGCTCCTGCCTGAACAGGCGCATCTCCCTGTGGTTGCGGGACGCCTCAATGGTGGGGGAGGGCGCATAGTGGTCAAACACAAAGGCCGCCTTGTCCCTGTCCCATACCTTCTCGCCTCCCATCTCCCGGAAGGAATAGATGGTCTGGAGATACAGGTCGTTAATCTCCGCAAAATCAATGTCGGCCGTTATGATTTCCCCGCTGACCACCCGGTCACGGCCGCTGTGCTTTGCCAATATCTTCTCTATCGCATGCATATCCTTTTCTCCTGTCCTGCTTTTTTCTCCTGTCCTGCTTATATGATTCTGAATCTGTCCAACACACTGTAGTCAGGCTCAAAGCCGATTCCCGGACGTTCCGGGGCCGGCAGCCTCCCCTCCCTGTCAATCTCCAGGGAGTCATTGAACGCATTTTGCCACACCTCATCGTATGCCGGAGGATAATACTCAATATAGGACACATTGCCCACTGCCGCTCCCAGGGAAATATTGATGGTCTGGTCCCCATGGGGCGCCAGCTCCAGACAGTGGGCCTGGGACAGGGCTGCTGTCTTTAAGAACTCCGTGACGCCGCCCATGAGGAAAGGCGCCGGGTTTAAGATTGGAACAGCTCCGGTGTCAATCAGCTCCTTAAAGCCCCATTTGGTATACTCATTCTCCCCGGCCGCCAGGGGAATCACTGTCTTGTCCGCCAGCCTTTTCATCCCGCCGTAATCATGGGGCGCCACCGGTTCCTCCAGACAGTAGATATCGTATTCCTCCACCAGCCCGGCAAACTGGACTGCCCTGTGGCTGGAATACGCACAGTTGGCATCCAGCATGAGCAGGGCCCGGGGGCCTATGGCTTCCCGCACAGCCTTTACCCTGGCAGCATCTTCACGGATGCTCAGGGCACCCACCTTCATCTTGACGCCTGAGACCCCCTGTTCCATATAACCCTCCATCTCTCTCTGGAGATCCGCGATTCCTTTTCCAGGTTCATAATATCCGCCGGCAATATAAACAGGCACGCTCCTTCTGTATTCCCCCAAGAGCCGGTACAGCGGCAGTCCCAGTGACTTGGCCTTGATATCCCAAAGGGCCATGTCAATACCGCTGATCGTTCTGGTGCTGATTCCCTTGCGCCCTGTAAGCTTAGGCACATAGAGTCTATCCCAAAGCCACTCCGTGCGCATAGGATCCTGTCCAATCAACCGGTCTTTCAGCTCATCCACCATCATGAAAGGATTTATGCCCAGTACCGGACCGGAAAGGCCGTATCCTGTAATTTCCTGGTCTGTCTCCACTGTGATAACCGCCAGGCCGCAGTGGGTGTAGGTATGCATTCCGTTGGTGATGGGACGGCTTTTCTCCCATCTGAAATATTCCTGTCTTACATCTGTTATCTTCATATGATGTCCTTTACAAAAGGGAATGCCGCAAAATGCATCTCCCCATTCTGCGGCATCTCTCTCCTGTTCCTTCCTGCCCTTACTGGGCAGTTGCTGTCTCTATTTCCCGGTTGATTCCGTCAATCAGCATATCCGCACAGGCAGCAGCGTCCTCTTCCCCATAGCTCAAAGACTGGATTGCAAGGGTATACACACCGTCAGGCGCCTTTAATGCAGCCCGCTCTGTGAATATATCCAGCTTGAAGGCAGACCATGCCATCAGTTTCTCATTCATTTCAGCCACCAGGCTTCCCTCAGTCTCAACATATTTAACCGCATTTTTGTTGCACGGGATGCCGCGGCTGTCTCCAAGGATAACAGCTCCTTCTTCGTCCCCAAACAGGAACTGTATCAGGGCAGCAGCTTCCACCGGATGCTCAGAAGTGGAAGTGATTGCAATAACCTGCGATGCCTTAATGGGACCGCCATGGTATTCGCCCATATTAATCATATCGCCCACCACAATTTCGCCGTCAGTGACCGCATCCACATACTTGGCAATATTGGTATCCCAGCACATGGCGCCGCCGTAATGGCCGTTAATCCAGCTCTCGCTTGTCTCCAAAAGTTCAGAGGTGCCTTCCCCTGCCAGCTTCTCGGAATCAGGGATGATGTGCCTGTCTTCCAGCTCCTTGATGAAGTTCAGTCCTTCTGCGATTTCTTCTTTGGAGTACTGAAGCGCATTGTCCTTAATCCAATCCCTGCCGTATTTACACTGGAGATAATAAATCATGAGATGCACCTTTACATAATCCGCACAGGCAAAGGGATAGTAGGATCCATCCTCATAAGCCGCGAATTTCTCCCCCGCCTCATACAGCTCGTCCAGGGTAGTGGGTATCTTTGCCCCTACCTTATCATAGGTTGTCTTGTTCCATATAAAACCGCGGCCCGTATTGGCGATAGGGAGGGCCTGCAGGGCTCCGTTCACCGTATAAAAGGCCTTGTCGGAATCATCATAATTAGACAGGTCAATGATATTGGAAACCTTGTTCAGATCATAAAAGGTATCTCCGTTGGGTGAGTAAGCAAAAACCCAGTCCATGTTCAGCTGCACCACATCTGCCGCGGATCCCGCATTAAGGGCCAGGGATATCTTCTCCTCATGGCCGTTAAAAGCCTCGTACTCCGCCTCCACGGTTATGTTGGGATATTTGGCCTCAAATGCCTCGATGGCCTTAAGTGTCTTTTCATGGCGGGAATCCCCTCCCCACCAGTTAAAACGCAGGGTGATTGGGTCTGTGGTGTTTACCTCCATGTCAGCAGAAGCTGCCGCCTCTGTGTCTGCCCCGGCTGCCTCCGGGTCTGCTCCGGCTGCGTTTTCCGCCGCCTTTGTATCCTGGGTCTTAGCCGGAGCGGCTGCGGTCTCCTTTGACTGTGTGGGCATACATCCCGCCAGGGACCCTGCCAGGGCACCCGCCAGAATCAGACTAACCAGTTGTTTTCCTCGTTTTCTCATGTGTAACCTCCCATTATAATTTTATTTATTTTTCTTTACCCCTTTACTCCGCCTGCTGCAATTCCGTCTACAAACGAATCCTGCGCCATAAAAAATACGGCCAGGGACGGGATAATTGCCAGCAGCGACATTGCCAGTATCCGGTTCCAGTCAAATCCCGTCTCTGTATCCATGGACATTCTCAAAAATATGGATACCGGATATTTGCGCACTGAATTAATATAAATCAACGGCCCCATGAAATCGTTGGAGGCCCACATAAACTGGAACAGGGCACATGAAACGATAGACGGCTTCAGCATGGGAACAATCACGTACCACAGTCTCTCAACCACATTACATCCGTCAATCTCCGCAGCTTCTTCCAGTTCCCTGGGAATCCCCCTTAAAAACTGTATCAGCATATATACAAAGAACGTATCCCCTGCCAGCATGGAAGGAATCACAATCGGCAGATAGGAATTCAGCCATCCCACCTCGTTAAACAGGATGTACTGAGGTACATTTAAGACCACCTGTGGCAGAAACAGTGTGGAGAGCAGCAGCACGAAGAGCAGGTTCTTGCCCACAAACCGGAACCTGGCAAATCCATAGGATGTAATTACCGCGGATATAACGGTGAACACCACTTTCGGCAGTACAAACTTGTATGTATTCCCCATAAAATGCAGCAGGTTCATGCCCTCGTAACCCTTAAATCCATTTCTGTATCCGTCCAGAGTAGGCGCCATGGGAATGATTCCCGCACTGGAAAACAGCTCTGAATTTGTCTTAAAGGACGCTCCTATCATCCAGCACAGGGGATATATCATCACAATTCCCAGGCCAATCAGCAGGAGATACCGCAAAAACAGGTTAAGACGTGCTTTTTCTTTTCTGTTCATATGCCTACCTCCCATCCTCATCTGCATAGTAAACCCAATACTTCTGGCTGATAAAAGCCACCGCCGTAAAGGTCATGATTACCAGGAAAAGCAGCCATGCAATAGCGCTGGCCAGCCCCATCTCATTCCGCTTAAAGGCTTCGTTATAGACCAGAAGCGATACCAGGGTGGTGGAGCGCAGCGGACCTCCCTGGGTCACGATGAAGGGACCATTGAATTCCTGAAATTTATGACACAGCTGGGTCACGAAGTTATAAAAAATAACAGGTGTGATTAACGGAACCGTGATTTGAAAGAACTGCTTCCATTTTCCCGCTCCGTCAATGGCCGCTGCCTCGTAAAGATCTCCCTGCACCCCTTTCAGGGCCGCCAAAAAGATGACCATGGGAGAACCAAACTGCCACACCCTCAGAAGCACGATTACAAAGAACGCCCCGTCGGGATTACCCAGCCAGTTAAAGGCCGGAATACCCAGCGCCCCAAGCATGATGTTTACAAGGCCCTCTGTCTTGAACAAAAACTTCCACAGGACCGCAATGGACACTGACCCTCCCAGTATGGAGGGAATGTAATAAATGGTCCTGAAAAAATTGAGTCCCCGTATCTTATTGTTGAGTATGTAGGCAATAAACAGGGCGAACATAAGCTCCAGCGGCACGGTTAAAAACGCGTACTTAAAGGTCTGTATGAATGCCTTGATAATCAGCTTATCCCCAAGGATGTACTTGTAATTTTCCAGCCCGGTAAAGGAGGCTGTCTTGAACAAATTGTAGGAATGGAAGCTGTAAATAAAGGAGGCCGCAAAGGGATACAGCTTAAATACCAACAGTCCAATCAGCCAGGGCATGACAAATGCCAGTCCTATATTGCGTTTCCAGAATCCCTTCTTCTTTTTTTTCATTCTTATCCCCCATACGTTTATTTCCATCCGGCCGGAAGGTAACGTTCTGTATTATGAATCATGTCATCTGCCAGTTTCCTTATCTCACCCTCATCCCGGCATTTGTGCTTCACCAGCGGATCGTTCATAAATGCCTTTACCACCAGATTCCGGTCATATGTATCTGCTGCCTCCAGTATGTATCCGTGATTCTGTACATGTGGAAGTATCAATTCCCTGATTGGTTCCGGCAGGGGACCGGCTGCCACTGCCCTGATGCTGTCACGGGAGAATACTGCATTTGTCTCCACCACAGCCTCCTTTGGAAGATTGGGAATCTGCAGGAAGCTGTTTGGCATATTGACATTGCTCACCATCCGGTCCAGACCCACCAGAGCCTTTATCTGCTGTACCCCCTCCTCACCGGACGGAACAATCTCCATCTGCTCCTCTCCTTGAATCAGGCGCTTTCTCCTGGCCAGGCGTTCCTCCATCTGACTGATTCTAAAGTCCACTGTGGTCAGCCCGAACTTCCATGACCTGACTGTCTCCGGGTCATTGAGATAGGTGTTTCCCGGCATGAACTCTGCCAGATGCCGGTCTCCTGCGGCAGCGATCAGTCCATAACGGTTAAACAAATCAAATTTCACCCTGTGCCGGCAGTTAAAGGTGGATTTTTCCCATGGACGGTCAGGGTCGTCGTAACCCTCCTCAAAATGTGTCCCAATGTACTTCTTATAGACAGGGAACAGGTCCGCGCCTTCATAGGAAGCAGCGTCAAACCAGGTAAAATGGTTGACTCCCAATACATTTACATGAATATCCTTACGGTCAATGGGGCCTGTCCCCAGCTCCTGCGAAGCAATGGCGGCCAGCACCTTCTGTGTGCCGAACACCTCATGGCAGCAGCCAAAGGCCTTGATTTCAGGAAATGTCTTATAGAGACTGGCCACGCACAGGCTCATGGGGTTGGTATAGCTGATGACCCATGCAAAGGGACAAAACTCTCTGATAGCCAGCGCAATCTCCTCATACATGGGCAGGGTGCGAAGGGCGCGGACCATACCGCCCGGACCCGCCGTATCCCCCACCGACTGGTAGATGCCCAGCCGTTCCGGCAGGTGTACATCGGAACGCATTTCCTCAAAGGTCCCCGGCAGAATGGAGATTACCACAAAGTCAGCGCCCTTTAACGCCTCCTTTAAGGAATATGCCACCTTATAATCCCACCGGCCTGCGGCCTCTTTTCTCTCCTTAAGCTGGCTGCCGATGATCTGGTTCTCCTCAGCTGCCCTGGCATCTATATCATAGAGCCAGACCGTCCCGTCCAGCGCAGGCTCCAGGGCCAAATCCGCCATCAGTTTCCACGCCCATGCCTTGGATCCCCCTCCTATGTAAGCCATCTTGATATCTGATACATGATGATTGTTCCACTTCATTCCCATATCCTCCTCGTTATGAGCACTTGGCGTCTGTCTTTCAGACGCTTACGTGCGATACATGCCGCCTCCTCTGAATATCGTATATCGTATACGATTTACTGTAGTTTTATCATACTTTCGATGAAATTTCAATTACTTTTGTATATTATTTTTATATTTTGGCTAATATCACTAATTTTTATGTGCACTTTTTCATTTACCAACGCAACTAAGTTTTGACTCTTTTGGGTTTGTATGCTAAAATAGCTTTATTCTAAGAAAAGCGGGTGAAACAAATGAAAAAGCTGGATTCGCTGGAAATAATGCCCACGCGCATCCGAATCGCTTCCATTCTTCGCAAGGCGATTCTGTCAGGCGAGTTTAAAGAAGGGGAAGAATTGTCCCTTACAGACATAGCCAATAACCTGGGTGTCAGCAGGACGCCGGTCCGTGAAGCATTTCAGATTCTCTCCTCCGAAAATCTGATTCTGCTGAGAATGAATAAAGGGGCGATTGTAAAAGGAATCACCACCAAAACAATCCGTGAGCATTTTGAGATGAGATCATTATTAGAAGGGGAGGCCGCTGTCAGGGCCACCCTGAGACATTTTGACGTATCGGAACTGATGGAATCCCAGGTCCACATCGAAAGCCTGGGAGAAAATTTCACAGATGACGAGTATCAGTCCTATAACCAGAATCTCCATACCTCCATATGGAAGGCTGCCGACAACAGTAAGATGTATTCCACCCTCTCCTCACTGTGGAATGGAAGTTCCTTTGGAAAAACCGTTTCAGCCAAGGACCATCAGATTCTCTCCATCAGGGAACACAGGAACATCCTGGAATACATCCAGTCCTGCAATCCCTATCTGGTGCGAAAGGAAATGGAGCACCACATTGAACGAAGCATGAACAATATCATTGACAGCTTCTCCTTAAAGGAAAACGAGTAAGAAAAAGAAAACGTACGCTCTCTGGCGCACAAAAAACCGGGCCGCAGCATCTGCTGCGGACCCGGTTCTTTATATGTAGAAATCAAGGAAAGTGTATCTGATATCTGACTATGCTGCAAATGGAGCGATTTCCTCCATCAACTGGTCACAGTCATCTGTGTGAAGAATCAGTTCTACGGTTTTGGACTTTGCCAGTGATAATACACCTACAATAGACTTTGCATCAACCATACGGCTGCCGCATTTCACATCTGCATCGCACTCAAAACGGTTCATGATTCTTACAAAATTGATAATCTGGTCTGCCTGGTCAAACTTAACAAGGATACGTTTCATGTTGTTCACCTCCGTATGGTATTTTATTTAGTATCACTGTCAGATACTTGGGGGATGGTACTTACTGGTAAGTCCGCATCTGACAATGCCTGCTAACGTTATCTTTTGTTTGTCTTCCGACATATTTATAATACCACGTTCAGGTACTGGATTTCCATGGTAATATTTTTCTATCTCATGGAATATTTTCAAATATTATCCTTATATCATCTAAATCTGGTCCTTCCAGTAACCAATATTTTCCGAATCCACCTTTATGGGCTCTCCGGCTATGACCTCCAGCCCGCCGTCATGACCGTAATCCATGGGGTATGTCCTGCCTCCCAGAAGCAGCTCCTGGTCCCCCCTCTCCTCAATACGTCCCTCAGACAGCTCCAGGCACACATACCCTGCCACCCTTCCCAGGTCCATGGGGTTCCATATGTAAAGTACCGGGCAGATATCCTCAGGATCGCTGCCCACATAGTCCTCCATCTGGTCTGGAAGTCCCAGGCCGATGACCTTTACCTTTGAGGCCTGGCCCCGCGCCTTCACCACATCAGCCGCTGCCTTGATTCCTTCCGTGGACAGGCAGCACATTACCTTCAGGTCAGGATAAGTCTCCAGCATCAGATTTGCCTTCTCAGCCGCCTTTTCATATTCCCCTTCCCCGTAGGCAATGTCCACCAGACGCAGGTCACGGTACTCCAGGTTCTGCAGTTCCTGCTTCATCATGTATATCCACTCGTTTTGATTGGCGGAACGGCTTCCCGCCGACAGGATTCCCCACTGGCCGCTGTGACCGCATATACGGTCCACCTCCCTGACCAGTTCCTTGCCCAGCTCCCTGGCATCCACCGGGCTTATGTAAATACTGCGGCTTCCCGCCTCCACATCCGCATCCAGGGTGATGACGGAGATTCCCTTTTCCCTGGCCTGGGTCAGGACCGGAGTCAGGGCATATTCATCGTTGGCAGCCACGGCAATGGCCTCCACCTTCTCGTCGATAAGGTTCTGTATCAGATGTATCTGCTCCTGGGCAGAGGGGTGGTCGGGGTACAGCACAATACAGTTCTTGCCGGCATCCTCCACCGTCTGTTTAAACCCTTCGCTGGCCAGCTCATTGTACCAGTTGTTTCTGGATTTCATGATAATGGCGTATTTTCCCCTGTTAAACTGGCTGCTCTGGCAGGAAAACAGGAACAACACGCCTGTCATCATGACCGCCCCCGCTATCCAAGCCCAATTTTTTCCTTTCACCCTGCCGTTCCCGCCTTCCTGCTGTTTTTTCCCAGTATATACCTAATGTCGTATTTTGTCCATTTCCGTTGCAAATTTATGATTTCTTGATACAATAGTTGTATCGGTATTGATTATTGTATACAAATCACTGCCTTTTAGAAAAGGATGGATGATGATAGATGAAACTTCTGATTGTTGATGATGAAAAACTGACCCGTGAGGGAATCCGGGACAGCTTGGGCCTGGAGAGCCTTGGCATCAGCCAGGTACTGTTAGAGGACGACGGCATACACGGCCTTAAAACCGCCCTTGAGGAGCGCCCGGATATTGTGCTCACAGACGTCCGGATGCCCAGGATGAATGGGGTCCAGATGGCGGAACGGATTTTAAAGGAGCTGCCCGGGACCAGTATCATCTTTATGAGCGCTTATTCCGACAAGGAATACCTGAAAGCCGCTATCAAACTGAAGGCTTTGGGATATGTGGAAAAACCCCTTGACATGGAGGAACTGGCCTCAGCCGTAAAGGAGGCAGTGGACAGCAGCAGGAACGAGAAAATAAGCCAGGCAGCAGCAAGGCTTCAGGAAAAGGAACAGCTGGGCCATCTGAGCCTCCTGCTGTCCCAGCCAGAGGAGGAAAGTCTTATAAAGGCAGGACAGCTGGCGGCGGACCTGGGTCTTTCTATCACCCATACCACCTGCTTCTGCTGCATTATCATTGACTGTGTCACTCCCTTATCCGCACTGCCGGAGGAACAGATGGACGGAATCAGGGATTATTTTATGGAGTATCTCACATCCATGGACATATCCCAGGCCTATGTGCTGAGGGGGGACCACCGCATTATTGTTTTCCTCCACTCCCCGGTGCGTCCCGCGGACAAGACCCTGTACGACTGCGCCGGTCTCCTGGCCCAAAAGCTTATTAAGATATGTCCCTTTTTCATTTCTCTTGGCCCGGTTGTAAGCGGAATGGACCGCGCGCATCTATCTTACCAGGAAGCCAGCGAACATCTGAAGGAGGCATTTTTCCACGACTACGGATTCATACTGACCCGCAATATGGAAACAGCTGTTTTCCGGCCGCCGGCAGATCTCCTTCTGGAATTTTCCATGGCCCTGTCCGAAAAGCAGGAGGAGGAAGCCCTGGACATCGTCAGGCGGCTGTACGAATCCTTTGTGCCAAACGACATGATTGGCCCCAGCCAGGTAAAGGATATCTATTACAAGTATTTCAGCAAGCTGGACGAACACGGCCTGGGAAGCTATATTTCCCTGTGGCAGAAGGAAGGACTGGAGTCTGAATCCATCTGGGAAGGGGTTATGAACTGCACCATCCTGAGGGAGCTCAACGACCTTCTGGCGGCAAAGGTGCGCCTGTTCTTTGAGCGCCTTCGTGGAAACAGCGTGGGAAATCCGGTGGTATTCCAGATAAAGGAATACATCCATAAGAACTATGCGGTCCTGTCCCTTTCCGTGCCCGATGTCAGCGAATACGTCCGCCTTTCATCCAGCTACGTATGTACTATTTTTAAAAATGAGACAGGACAGACCTTAAACCAGTACCTGACGGATTACCGCATCAAGATGTCCAAGCAGTTCTTAAGCGATCCCAGATACAAGATTGCCGATATTTCCTCCAAGGTAGGATACAGCGACGGCAATTACTACAGCAAGACCTTTAAGAAAATCGTGGGCCTGTCCCCTTCTGAATACAGGGAGAAAATGCTTGCATGAAAAACCCGTTCACAAAGCTAATTCACCATTATACCTATGACATGCGCCTGAAAACAAAGCTTGTCATATCGCACATCATCCTGGTTCTGCTGCCCACCGCCGTACTGTCAGGCTTTCTTTACCTGCGCATTTACGGCATTGTTATGGATGACAGCATCCGCTCGGAGCAGGCTTTGTCCGCACAGACCGTGACCTCCATCGAGAGTCTCGTTTCCCATGTGGGGCACGCCTCTGACACCATCACCGGCTCCATGATGGTACAGGATCTGTTCCGGGTACCCAGATCAGAGGCCAGTACCCGGGATATCTCCACCTCCAAGATGAACAGCCTGTTCCACCTGGTGCAGAGCATTACGGACCATTCCATGATTATGGATGTGAAGATTTATTATGATGACAGCGTGTACGGGGACCTGATGCAGTACAACAAGATAGGGAATGCCCTGTTTAACCCGGTTTCTTCCGTCAGCAGCAGCTACTGGTACGGCATTTTCAGCACCTCACAGCAGTCGCGCCTGCTGTGCCCGGAATTGTACCTGACACCGGACGAGACGGGAAAGAGCGGAAAGCTGGCCTATATTACCCGAATCCCTTATACCTATGAAGGCGGTACTGTGTCCGACATTGAAAATGCCTCCGCCTATGTGGCCCTGTATCTGTCCGGACCTGCCTTTGAGACGGTGCTGCGCAACGACGCCACGGTCACGGATGAGGCTGCCTTTCTGGTTAATGAGCGGGATGTAATTGTGTCCGCCTCAGATATGGGCCTGGCCGGGAAATACTTCATTCCCCGCCGTGATTTGGAGCAGCGGGTGGGAAAGGAAAAGACCTTTTCCCTTGTTTCCTATCTGGACGGCTCTGCCTATGTCGCCTATTTTCCCATCGCGGACACGGACTGGTACATGATGTCCATTATTCCTGCCCTCCATATCGGAGACGCCGGAAAGGCGCTGATGACGCATTTTGCCATGATTTACCTGCTGTTCACCGCCCTGGCCCTGTACACTGCCTTCCGACTGTCGGGTTCCATTGCGGACCGCATCATAGGTGTGGCCCTGCAGATGGAGACGGTGCGCACAGGCCCGCCCCAGCCCATGGATGTGGCTGACACGGGTTGCGACGAAATTGGTGTGCTCTCCGATACCTACAACTACATGACAGAAGAAATCATCACCTTAATGGACAGCCAGAAAAAGGCTTCGGATGAGCTTCGGATGGCGGAATTCCGCGCCCTTCAGGCCCAGATCAATCCCCATTTTCTCTATAATACCCTGGATATGATTAACTGGCTGTCCCAGACCGGGCAGAGCGAGAAAGTAACGGAAGCAGTCCAGATCCTGTCCCGTTTTTATAAACTGACTCTGAGCCGCAGGGAGCTGATGAACTCCATTGAGAAGGAGCTGGAGCATGTAAGCCTTTATGTGCGTCTCCAGAACATGCGGTATGACAATTGTGTGGCCTTTGTGGTGGATGTGCCGGAAGAACTCTGCGAGTACACAATCCCCAAGCTGACGTTCCAGCCCATTGTGGAAAATGCCTTTCTCCACGGAATCATGATGAAGGAAGAAAAAAAAGGCAGTATCCTGCTAACCGGCTGGCCAGAGGGAGATGATATTGTATTCATCATCTCTGACGACGGGGCAGGCATACCGCCTGAAACGCTTGATACTTTAAAGGATGATGTGAATGCCGGCACCGGCTCCTCCGCCAGCCCCAGGCACACCGCCTTTTCCGGCCATATCGGCATCTACAATACCAACTTAAGGCTGAAGAGCCTGTACGGCGAATCCTACGGCCTCTCCATCACCAGCACCCTGGGCAAAGGCACGGAGGTAACCGTTCGGATCCCTGCCAGACATATCACGTCTGACTGATTCCTTTCACATCCCAGCAATATGATTCATAGGCCGCTGTCAGGTTCATGGCAGCGGTCTCTTTTGCTGCCTTTTTCTCCAGATAGGATGCCTGGCCCTCCAGGTACTGCGTGCCTGTCAGCAGTCCGGCCTGCTGCTTTCTCTGGAGTCCTTCGTAGGTCAGCTGGGCGCTCTGAAAGGCAGTGAGGGCCGCCTCATAGGCTGTCTTGCTGGCCTGGAGGTTCTGGTAGGAAGCCAAAAACGCTGCCTCCTTTGTCCCCTCCGCCTCATCCACCAGCTTGAATCTGATATTTATTTCAGTGGTACTGCTGGCTGAGGTGTGGCGGGCATTCTGCACGCTCTTGTCATTTCCCATGGCCCTGATCTTATCGCTCTCATAGTCCACGGCTTCAATGGCGGCCATATCCGGCTCCGGTACGGTTCCTATGACCACCTGGCTGCTGTCCTCAATCCCCAGCATGGTAAGAAGCTGCTGCCGCAGCTGACTGGCCTGGAGCCTGAGGGATTCCAGCGAATTTTTGGCAGTGTCCAGGTTTTTTTGCGCTTCCTTCAGCTGGGCCTGGGTGGCGGAACCGGCTGCCTGCTTTCTCCCCATGGCCTCAAAGGCGGCCTGTAAGGACTCACCCCGCTTTTCCTGGTATTCCACGTTCTGCACCATCTGGTTGTAGGAATTCATCAGTGTCTGAGCTGTCATGGTAAAGGTATCCGCGGATTTTTCCAGGCTGCGGGTGCTCTTTTCACTGGTCATGATATCCAGCTGGCTGTATATACGGCTGGCTGAGGATTTTAACATGGCGGCATTGGAGGCATAGATTCCGGCTGTCTGGCTGTCCTCATCGTCCATGTCCTCCGCCTTATCCTCCATGTTGTCCTGCTCCCGCTTAAGGGTGTCCCATATTTCCTGGTAGGCGTTTATATTGTCCTCATAATCCTCTATGCTCTCTTTTAAAGACAGGTTCCCCTGTTTCAGCAGTTCCCTCAGATTGCCGTATTCAATGATTATGGCACCCGCTGTATTCCCTGCGGTTTCCGGGGTGGTGCTGGCTGCTCCGGCCTGGGATATATCCTTAGATATGTCCTGAGATGTGTCCTGAGCTGCATAGGAAGTCCGGCCGCCGGCTCCCCACAGGCACAGTACCATTGCCAGAAGAACTATTTTAACCTTTTGGGTGTTTCCTGTCTGCGTGTTTCCCGTTTCTGTATTTCCCGTTATTATGTCCCCCCTGTTCCTGCCGCTCTCCTTTATATCACTGCGGTTTCTCATTTCTGTCCCACCTCGTTTCGTTCTGCCATTTCCTGTGCTTTACACGGTTCTATTCCGTCTCCCATATGCTCACATCCTATGACACAGACGCCAGTCCGTCCACCGACCAACGGTATTCCAACTGGGCCTTAAGCAGGGCCAACTTCTGTGTGCGCACATTGACCTGGGCCGCGGCAAAGGCGGTCTGCTGTGTTACATAATCGTTCCTTGTCGTGGTTCCGGCTGCCATTTTCCGCTCCGCCGCCGCCATGGCTGCCGCCTCGATTTCATACGTATTAAGGGCCTGCTCATAGTCGGATTTGGATATCATCATGCTCTCGTATGCATTCTTTATGCTGGAAGCAGCTGTCTCCTTCTGGCTCTTTAAGCTCTGTTCCAGACTGGTTTTGTTGGTGCCGCTTTTTGCATTGGCTATTTTCTTTTCAAGTATTTTAAGGCTGTAGTTATTTTCCACTCCCCTGGATACATCTTCCTCCAGGTTAATGGCTGTCATTCCCTCCAGGTCCGGCTCCGGCACATCCCCTATATCCACCTGCGCCCCGTAGGTCCATCCCAGCATAAGGCAGAGAGTTTCTTTTGTCTGCCCCAGACTGCTCTGGGCCGACAGCAGGGATGCATCTGCCGATGTGACGGCCTCCCGGGCCGACAGCACCTGGGCCTGGGTAGACATACCCGCACTCAGGCGGTTAAGCGTCTGGTCATAGGAGGACCGGGCCTGTATCTTATTCTGTTCCAGGCTCTCCAGACTGTATGTCTGGCTCCAGTAGCTTATCATCAGCTCCTGGGCCTCCTTCACCAGACCTGCCTCTGTCTTGTCATATTCCAGCTTTTTGACGTCCCCGTCCTCCACATTGTCGTCTCCCTGCTCCCGCAGATTATCTGCCTGAATCTGGCTGCTCAGATAGGAGGAAAGGCGGCTGGCATAATCTGAATCCGACGAATCAGGATATTCCAGGCTTCCGTATATATCATCGGCGGCATCATAGTAATCATCCGCGATATCGTCCGCGTCCTCGCCCCGGAAATCCTCATACTCCAGCTGGTTCTGGATCACCGTGTTATTGTATACATGAATCAAATCCGCTATCTCTGTGAATTCCAGCTGATTATCCCTGAGGGAAGCCCACTGTTCTGCGGTATAGGCAAACTCCGGGGTGCCGGCCCATGCCGTCACCGGCATGGTGCCAAGGCACAATACCACTGCCAGGCATCCTGCCCCTATTTTTCCATGTTTCATATGATTGACACCTCTTTCTTAAATATCCAGTACAACCCGTTTCTTATCACCGTTCATAAGCGCATAGTAGATTGGCAGTATGAACAGAGCCACCGCCACGCCCACGCTGAGTCCGCCGATGTTAACAATGGCCAGACCCTGGGTGGTGGAACCGCTGTCCCCTATGGCCAGGGCCATGGGAATCATGGAAAGGATGGTGGTAAGGCTGGTCATCATAATGGGCCTTAAACGTGTGGCGCCGGCCTCAATGAGGGCTGTCTTTAAATCCATGGTCATGCGGTATTGGTTCACTGTATCCACATAGAGGATACCATTGTTAACAACAGTGCCGACCAGAATCAGGAAGCCCAGGATAGACGTCATACTGATGCTGACCCCCGTAATCTGCAAAAGCCCGAAGGAGCCAATGAGGCTGAATGGTATGGTAGTCATTACCATGAAGGAAAACTTCGGTGACTCAAACTGCGCTGACAGTACCACAAATACCAGGAACACAGCAACGGCAATCGCCTGGTACAAGGCTGCAAATTCCTCCTGCATCATTCGGTTCATGGAGTTGACGCCCCTTTTGATGGTGCCGCTTAAGTTGGGGTTTATGACCTCGCTGTCTATGGCGGACTGGACATTTCCCCCTGTATAATCTGCTGTAATGGTTATCTCATATGCCTTATCCGTCTTGGAAATGGAAGCCGGGCTGTCCTTATAATAGATTTCCGCCACATCCGTCAGGGCCACATAGCCTCCGGAAGGCTTGGAGAGTATAATATCCTTCATCTGGCTGACCGTGCGGTACTCATCCTCCGGGTACTCAGCCATCACGCTGACCTCCCTGCCGTCCACATCCAGGGTGGTCACCTCTTCGCCGTCCATCATCTGCTTTACCTGGGAACCAATCTGGGATGCAGTAAGCCCCTCCGCTGCCGCCAGTACCGGGTCCACCTTCACGGTAACCACAGGCGCTGTATTTTCTATGCTGGAATGGACGTTCATCACATCGTCCCTGGCCGTCATCTCGGTAACAATCTTGTTGCTGACTTCCTGGAGCTCGTCGTAATCTGTTCCGTTAAGGATGACTTCATATCCCCGGTTCCTGCTCATGAAGCTCATGGACGAGGATGCCTCCACTGTCACCGTACAGTTATCCAGATCCGCCATCTCTGTCTCCCACTGCTCCACTACCTCGTCGGTGCTCATATCCCTGTTGTCCCTCAGATAGGCTGTTATGGTACCGCTGTCATTGTTATAGCGCAGCATGTAGGATTCCACATCCGGATGCCCCTGGACAATCTCCTCTGCCTGCAGCAGCATGGCGTCGGCATTTTCCGACAGCAGCCCCGGCCTTGTTTCGATGGAAACACTGACCGTTCCCGTATCGTCCGCGGTCATAAGCTCGGTTTCCATCCCGCTGGCCAGAAAATAGGCTGCAATCACCAGGATTACAGATGCAATCATGATAATGGCCTTGTGGTTTAAAAGTCCGGGCATGATGCGGCGGTATCCGTTCTGTATCCGCTCCATTGGCCGCGACATCGGCGCCTGCATCCTCTCCTGGGGCTTATACGCCATATATGTAAGGGGAACAATGGTAATAGCCGACAAAAAGGAGGCGAGCATACAGAACACGATAACGTATCCCATGGAGCCGAACATCTGTCCCGACATACCCTGCAGAAATACCAGCGGCAGGAAAACCACGCAGGTAGTCACCGTGGAGCCCAAAATGGACTGTAGCACAATGTTTGTACCTGACAGGGAAGCCCTGGCATATCCCAGAAGGCCCTTGTCCTCCTCTGTCTCGATGGCCCTGAAACAGCTCTCCAGCACCACGATGGAGTTATCCACCATCATGCCCACGCCCAGCACCAGACCGCTCATGGTAATGATGTTCAGAGAAAAACCGGCGCTGGTCATCAGAATCAGGGACACCAGGATAGAGGTAGGTATGGAGCTTCCTACAATCAGGGACGCCTTATAGTCCCCAAAGAAAATGAATATGATAATCATGGAAATCACGGCTGCCAGCACCAGGGTAAGGGCCACATCCTTAAGGGAGCTGAGAATGCTGTCCGCGCTGTCCCTGACAATCCTGATATTCAGGTTCTCGTCGTCCGCCTCCAGGCTTTCGATAACCTCCTGGACCTCGGATGACACATCCATGGCCGTGCTGCTCTGCTGCTTGGTGATGGAAATGGAAATAGTGTCCTGGCCGTTGTAGCGCGAGATACCTCCCCGGCTCTCCTCTGCCTCATAAACCTTGGCAATGTCCTCCAGATACACAATTTTTCCGCTGGAGGTGGTGATGGGGACTTCCTTCAGAGCTTCTATGGTCTCATGCTCCAGGGACGTTGAAACAGAAAGCTCCAGTTTTCCGGATACAGCATCGCCGGATGGGTAGGAAAGATTTGCCGTGCTCATAGCAGTGGACACGTCGCTCATGGTCACCTGATACTGGGCCATCTCATCGGATTGAAGCTCAATTTTATAATATTCCGACTTACCGCCCATGGCCTCCACCTCTGCCACAGAGGAAATCTGTTCCAGCAAAGGCACCACGGTCTGGTCCACATAATCGTACAAATCCTCCTGGGAAGGATTTGATATGGAAAGCATCATGGTGGTTCCCGCATTGTTATTCATCTCCATGACAGAGGTCTCCGCGTCGTCAGGGAGCTGGCGGCTCAATGCATCCAGACTCTGGGATAAATCATTATATGCGTCATCCATATCGGTGCCGTAATCATATTCCAGCATAATCATGGCCCTGTTTTCGCTGGAAGTGGAGCTCATGCTTTTCACGCCCTCTATGGTCCCCACCTGGTCTTCTATGGGCTGGGTCACAAGTTCATCTATATCCTCAGGACCAGCCCCGGAATAAGACGCTATGATAATCAGCATGGGCTGATCCGTGTCCGGCATCTGTTCCAGCGTGGCATTAAAAACGGAAGAAATACCGAATACCAGAAGGCAAAGCAATGCCATAACCGTGGCCACCGGACGTTTTAATACAAACCTTGTCAATCCCATGGGTTATGCCTCCTGTTCCGCCTGTGATGCTGCATGTTTGCTGTCTTCCCCGCCGGGTGCTGCTGTTTCTCCGGCCTGTGTTTCTTCCTCGGACTGGTTCCCTTCTCCGGACTGGAACTCTTCTCTGGACTGAAACTCTTCTCCGGACTGGGTTTTCTCTCCGGCTTGTGTTTCTTCTCTAAACTGTGCCTCTTCTCCTGGCTGCACCTCATCCCTCAACCGTATTTTCGCCCCCTCATACAGGTTGGAGCTCCATGTGCTCACAACCATGTCATCGGCTGACAGGCCGGAAAGAATCTGGGCATGTTCCTCGTCCTCCAGTCCCACTTCCACCTGGGCCATGGATGCGGTGCCGTCCTGGTACAGATAAACATAGGCATTGCCCCCGCTGTAATAGATGGCATCAATGGGAACCACCATTGTATCCAGTGCCCGTTCCGTCACAAGATTTAATTTCACCGTGCTTCCGGCTGCAATCTCCTGTGTGTTTTCAATCTGGGCCTTTACCTTGAACAGCCCTGTATCCCTGTCAACCATGGAGTTTATTTCGCTGATATATGCCTTGTATGTAGTTCCGTTCTTCTGGATTTCCAGCTCATCGCCCACATTGGCGTTCTGCATCATGCGCTGGGTCACATAGAAGGAGACTATGTTCTCTCCCTCGCCGGCAATCACGCACAAATCCTGGGACTGGCTCACCCTGTCATACACCTCCACGTCAAAGCTTTCAATCTTCCCATTGATAGGAGCGGTGACGGAACTGTACTGCACCTGTCTTTCGTAAGCCAGTTTAGCGGACTCATACTGGAGCTGCGCGGACTTCACCGCATTGACATACTGCTCGTATTCCTGCTCAGACAAATCGCCGCCGCTGTAAAGAATCTGCATTCTTCTCAGGTTGCTCTGGGCCTCTGAAAGGGATACAGATGCAGCATCCATGGAGTTCTTTGCCGTCTCCACCTGCTCTGTATCAATCTCAAACAGGACCTGGCCCTGTGTCACCATGTCCCCTGCCTTCACATATACCGCCGTGACGTCACCTGCTGCCTTTGCATAGATATGAACCACATCAGAAGGCTCCACTGTGCCGGTAAGCCCTGTGGTAAGGATAATATCGCCGGAGGACGGCTGTTCTGCCCTCACCACTGTGACAGAAGCCTCCTGTCCCATAGGCATGCCGCCCTTTGCTTTTTTTCCTCCCTTCATTACAATCATAGCCACAGCCAGTATGACAATGATTCCGGCTGCAATGCCTATCTTTATTTTCCTGCTCTTGCTCATATCCAATCTCCTTTGCTGGTTTACTCAACTGATTCCTAATATTAAAGGTTGAAGATTAATTCAACATTAACAAAACAGGTATGAATGTCATTTATTTCACGTGATTCTGTGAATTTTTTGTGACTTTACCTGATGTCTGATGCAGCAGCATAAGCTGTCCGAAAACAGAACTAAAAGACAGGCAGGTACACACATACGGTACCTGCCTGTCTTTTAGTTCTGTTTGGACTTGCGATGGAGGCGATGACAGCCAATGTGAATTAAACTGCTCCATTGACGCCGGCATCCCTCTTAAGCATTTTTTCATAAGCATATTTGACACTGTTATCAAACCATATGGTTCCGCAGTAGTCAAAACCGTTCTTTTCCAAGACATGCCTCATAATAGCATTTTTCTCATCGGTGTCAACCCGAACGCTGTAAATTCCATTTTGAATACACAGCTCTTCAATGAGCTGAAACGCAATACTTGCTATACCATGCCCACGGTAAGCCCCGGATATTGCCATACGGTGGACTACCGCATAGGGAAGATCGCTTTTCCAGCTGCCCTGCAGCGTTTCATAGGACGCCTCACCCGCAAAATCAATGCAGAGGTATGCCGCAGCGTCAGAACCCTCCTCGATAAAATATCCCCGCCCATGCGCCAGGTCCCCGATGATGGTTTCCATATCCGGGTATCCGGTCTGCCACTGGTCAATGCCCTGCGATTTTAAGAACTCTTTGGCTTCATCGATCAACGCCATTGCTTTCTCTGCTTCTTTCCTATTTGCTGGCTGTAAAATAAATCGTTCCATACGTTGTACCTCCGTCATTTTATTTTTGACTCTCCTGAATTTTCATTCCGCAAAACCATGTGAAAAGGAAACCAGCTTTGACAAATCGAACTTGCCCTCCTTCCTCTTGTCTGTTATAATAACACAAAACAATGCAGCGAACAAATCAAAGTATTTATATATATAGTTCAATTTTATTGAAGTATTGGAGGAAAACCCATGGAGCTTAAATGTTTAAGAACATTCCGCACGATTATTGATGAAGGCGGTTTTTCCAAAGCTGCCAAAAAGCTGAATTATACACAGTCTACCATTACGTTTCAAATGAATCAGCTTGAACGCGACTTATCCACTACTTTATTTGAAAAAATCGGCAGGAAAATGGTTTTGACAAAGGCAGGAGAGCATCTGATTCCTTATGTGGATGACATTCTCCAGTCCGTGGACAAGTTATCTTTTTTAGGCGAACATTTATCGGAATACCAGGGAGATATCCAGATCGGCGTTGGCGAAAGTCTGCTATGTTACAAACTTCCCGCTATTTTGAAGGAATTTCACAGGCAGGCTCCGAAAGCCCGTTTGTTCCTGCGCTCTATGAACTGTTATGATATTCGGGATGAGCTTTTCAGCGGCGGATTGGATTTAGGCGTATTTTATGAGGATGTGGGAGGTTTTGGCTCGAATCTTGCGGTTAAGCCTTTAGGTGATTATCCCGTGGTTTTGGTGGCGTCCCCCGAAATACAAAACAGATACCCGGATTTTGTGACACCGGACAGAACCATTCCGCTCCCTCTCATCATCAATGAACCGAACTGCATTTTCCGGCAGATTTTTGAACAATATCTTCGTGATAAATCAATTATTCTCGACCATACCATTGAGCTGTGGAGTATTCCCACAATCAAAAATCTTGTTAAAAACAATGTGGGGGTTTCCTTTCTTCCCGAATTTACAGTAACAGAGGAATTAAACCGTGGTGAATTGGTGAAAATTCCAACCACTATTTCAGGCACAAAAATCACTGCCGTCTGCGCGCACCATAAAAACAAGTGGGTCAGTCCGCTCATGCAGCTGTTTATCAGTTTATGTGATTCGGTTTCCTGCGGCAGGGAGCGGTAACCGGCCTCTCTGCGTCTGGTATCGCGATTGTAAAACATAAACATCCTAAATAAAAAAATAAATATTCTTTCATTTTCTGATGATTCGTTTATGTTTACTTTATAAAAAGATGTTATATATGTATAATGAAATGTAGCAGAGGGAGGTAATGGAACATGTTTCAGATACTGGTTGCGGAAGATGACAAGAATACCCGGCGGCTGATGGAAGCTGTACTGAAGGAACACGGCTACCATCCCATCCTGGCATGCGACGGCCTGGAGGCCTTGAAATTATTAGATACCCACCATGTAGACCTGGTTATCCTGGACATCATGATGCCCGGCATGGACGGCTATGAGTTCACCAGACAGCTGAGGGCTACAGATTACACCCTGCCCATTCTCATGGTCACCGCCAAACAGCTGCCGGAGGACAAACGGAAGGGATTCATTGTTGGAACAGATGATTATATGACAAAGCCCGTGGATGAGGAGGAGATGATTCTGCGCATCCGGGCCCTTCTGCGCAGGGCACAGATTGTGAACGAACGGCGCATCACCATCGCAGATGTGTGCCTGGATTACGACTCCCTGACCGTAAGCCGAGGGGATGAAAGCCAGACGCTGCCCCGCAAGGAGTTCTATCTTCTTTACAAGCTCCTGTCCTATCCCGGCAAGATATTCACCCGTATCCAGCTCATGGATGAGATATGGGGCATGGAATCCCAGTCGGACGACAATACCATCAATGTACACATTAACCGGCTTCGCAAGCGTTTTGAGGATTATCCCGAGTTTACCATTGAAACCATACGCGGCCTGGGCTACAAGGCGGTGAAACATCTATGAGACACAGGAGAAACCGTAAACCACTGGGTACCATGACCCTCATACTGACCGCAGGTATCTTCTTAATCATGCTCACGGTCATGACCCTGCAGGGATTTTTGATGTACCTGTACTGGAGGATTTTCTACCAGGCTGATATTCCCATCCCCCAGTTCTGGCGCCCCATTCCCCTGCTGGCCGTGCTCAGCGCCGTGGTTGGCGCCGGCCTCACCCTGCTCTTAAGCCGCATCCCCCTTAAGCCCATCCGCGACCTGATTGAGGCCATCAACCAGCTGGCGGACGGCAACTTCAAGGTGCGCATCCACCTGGACCTGAACCGTGAATTTGAACGCCTCTCCGAAAGCTTTAACCGCATGGCCCAGGAACTGGAGAACACGGAGCTGCTGCGCTCTGACTTCATCAATAATTTTTCCCATGAATTCAAGACTCCCATTGTATCCCTGAGAGGCTTTGCCAAGATACTGAAAAATGACAGACTCACAAAGGAGGAACGGGACGAATATCTGGATATCATCATAAGTGAATCCAACCGTCTGTCCCAGCTCTCCACCAATGTGCTGAATCTGTCCAAGATAGAAAAAATGAGCATCCTGTCCGATATGGAATCTTTTGACCTGTCGGAAGAAGTGCGCCAGTCTGTCCTGCTGCTGGAATCAAAATGGCAGAAAAAGGACCTGGAACTGTTTATTGATATGGATGAACTGGAATACCGCGGAAATAAGGCGCTCCTAAACCAGGTATGGATTAACCTGATTGACAACGCCATCAAATTTTCCCCTCAGAACGGAAAGATAAAACTGAAGCTGCACAGGAAGAAAGACCAGGTGGTTTTCCAGATTCTGGACAATGGATGCGGCATGGATGAGGAGACAAAGAACCATATATTCGACCGTTTCTACCAGGGAGACAGCTCCCATACTGCAGAGGGAAACGGCATTGGCCTCACGGTGGTGGAAAAAATCGTACACCTCCACAAAGGTCAGATCCGAGTCGTCAGCGAGGCCGGTATCGGTACCACCTTTACGGTGAACCTTCCTATTATCCCACCGCCTTCGGTTCTGTAAGTTTCTGTGAATTTTTCCGGCGATTTTCCGGTGATTTTCTATGTGAATTTCCCGGCGTGTATTTTGCCATGAATTCTGCCATGAGTTTCCCCGGTAAAATTTCTTTGACATACCGCACATTTTCTGATATGATGATTTTACTTTACAAAAGCCACTGCACGAAGCCCGGAAAGAACCCGCTAAGTGCCGGTGACATGTATCGCATGGAAGCGTCTGAAAGACAGGCGCCAAGTGTTCATAACAAGGAGGGCGTTTGATGTATTTATCCATTCGTTTAAGATAAGCAGCAATTAAATAAAACCTGATATGGTTTTTTTGTTGTGCCTGTTTTACGGATGAGATGCAGATACGCCTGATATATTTTTATGTAATATGTGAATTGCCCGCCGCTGATCCGGGGGACAGTTTGTTTTCTACATACAGGCAAGGCAGATAGAACCGTAATGGCTTTATCTGCCTTTTCATGTTGTATTTATATTGTATTTATGCAGTATGTATGCTCTATACAGCCAAAACAGGCTTTGGGACAAACCCAAAACAGGACGCCATGTCAGGTCAGATCCAGAATACGGAAAGGATTTTTTAATATGAATGATTATTCAAGATGGAAACAGAAATTTCTGACCATTGCAGCAGGCCAGACTGTCTCCCTTATCGGAAGCTCTGCTGTCCAGTTCTCGCTGATTTGGTGGCTGGCCAGCGAAACCGGCTCTCCCATGATGATGGCGTTATCCGGCCTGGTGGCATTTCTGCCCCAAATCTTCCTGGGTCCCTTTGCCGGGGTGTGGATTGACCGCCTGAAGCGGAAACATGTGGCCACTGCAGCGGATATGTTCATCGGCTTGGTAGCCGTGGTCTTTGCTGTCCTCCTGTGGGTGGGCCATCCTCCCTACTGGTCTGCCTGCGCGGTTCTGGGCATTCGGGCCCTGGGAAGTGTATTCCATACACCTGCCATCCAGTCCATCGTGCCGCAGCTGGTACCGCCGGACAAGCTGGTCCGGGCCAATGGCTGGAACCAGTTCATGCAGTCCGGCGCCTTTATGCTGGGACCTGTCATAGGAGCTGCCATGTATGCCGCGCTGCCGCTTCCGGTCATCCTGCTGACTGATTTTATAGGCGCATGTGCTGCCAGCCTTACAATGGCGGTGGTAACCATCCCTGAACCGGAACACAGCCATCAGGAGGCCCCTCATTTAATCCGGGAAATGAAGGAGGGGCTTAGCATCTGCATGAGCGACCGCAGGCTGATGAAGCTGACTGCGGCCGCAGCCATTACCATGGTATTTTATCTGCCCCTGGCCTCCTATTATCCGCTGATGTCCAGCACTTATTTTAAGGCCAGTGCATGGCATGGAAGCGCGGTGGAATTCCTCTATGCCCTTGGCATGATGGTATCCGCCATCATATTCGGCAGCCTGGGCAAGGTAAACAATAAACTGAAGGCCTCCTACCTGGGACTGGCCGGAAGCGGCATCACCTGCTTTATCTGCGGCATCCTGCCCTCTGATATGTGGGCCTGGTATGTTTTTGCAGCGACCTGCATGTTCATGGGCGGGGCCGGCAGCGCCTACAATATTCCATTCGTGGCCTATCTGCAGGAGACCATACCTGCAAAAGCCCAGGGACGGGCCTTCTCCCTCTTGGGAAGCATCATGTCCTTAGCCATGCCTGTGGGGCTCCTCATATCCAGCCCTGTAGCCCAGATTTTCGGGGTAAATATGTGGTTTTTGGTATCGGGAATCGGTATTCTGGCTGTGGTGGCTGTATGCTGGCTTTCAGGAAACGATTAGGGGAAGGCTTATCTTTGTCAGGAAAAAACCGGCTTCCCGGCCGCTGTAAAAACTTCCGCCATGGTCCCCAATGATTTTAGCGCAGGTCTTAAGGCCGATTCCGGTGCTCTCCTTTTCCTGCGCGTCCTCTGCCACATAATTGCCAAAACAGATGATAAGACAATCCGCCCGCTGCTGATAGGATACGGTTACCGGGCGGTTCCTGTCTGCGTATTTGAGCAGATTGGAAAATATATTTCCGAATACCCGGCGGCACAGATTAATGTCCGCCAAAAGCCTGCAATTGATTTCATCGGAACTGCGCCTGATGTCAAAGCCCTCGCTCTCCATGTCAAAAAGGCTCTCCTCCACGATTTGGCCCAGGAATTCAGCCCCATTAACCTCCTCTGCCTCAAGCTCTTCCCTTTTTCTTCCATAAACAATGAAATATTCAAACAATTTATCTGAAAGTTCCTTTATCTGGTATGCCTTATCCCGAATGGAATTCAGATACTTTCTCTGCTGCCCCCGGTCTTCCCCCTTCTCCATCTGAAGTATGTCCACATAACCTAACAGGGACGTCAGAGGAGTGCGCAGATCATGTGACATGGCAGTGACCAGCTCACGGTTGGCCTTTCCCGCTTCCTCCTCTTTCTGCTGCCGTTCCTTGATGGCACAGCGCATGGCATCAATTTCCGCTGCCAGGGAGGCAAGCTCATCCTTCCCCTTTACCGTAATCCGGTAATCCAGGTCCCCGCCTTTTAATATCTGTATCTCCTGTTCCATCAAATCTATGTACCTGATTTTTCCGCGAATCAGCATGACCAGCATCAGCGCAAACACTGCCATGGAGATCACGCCTCCCAGCACACTGGCGGCAGCATAATATCCATATTCCACATAATAGCTGACCCCTGCCTGGGCAGTCCCGTCTGCAAATTTCACCTCATAAAGCCATGAGGTATCTTCCCACTCATTCATTTCCGGAACCATAACCATCACCTTGGCGTCATTGCTGTACCGAAACCTGCCGTCTTTATAGATGGTTATGAGAAGGTTCTTTTCTCCCGACGCCCACTTGTCCAGCATTTTACCGTCATTCGTGGACAGTCCGTTCTCTGTCACATACGCCTGAAGCCGCTCCACGCAGGCCTGTTCCCTCAGAATCATTCTGTCCTCACTGAAAAGCACACGGTCCAGGATACCAAAAAGCAGTGTATTAAGGGCCATGTAGAGAGCCAGTGAAACAAGGGCCGACGCCACTGCCGCCAGGGTAAGCTCTGTCCCCAGCCTGCTGATTCTCCTGCTCTTACTCAATCCGATACCCCTTTCCCCATACATTGACAATATACTTTGGATTCTTTGGGTCCGCCTCCAGCTTCCTGCGGAGATTCCTGATATGTACCATCACCGTGTTATTGGCGCTGTAAAAATAGGCTTCCCCCCACACGCTCTCATAAATATTCTCAATGGTAAACAATTTTCCCCGGTTGGACGCCAGCAGTAAAAGGATGCGGTATTCCAAATCCGTAAGAAGAATTTCCCGGCTGTTTTTCATGACCTCATTAAATGATTTCTGAATGACCAGATCCTTAACAGTTATGGATTCCTCCCCATCCTCCTCCTTGCCTTTATACACATGGTACCGGCGTATCATGGCCTTTACCCTGGCCGCCAGCTCCGCATAGGAAAATGGTTTTGCCAGATAGTCGTCACCTCCTGCCCCAAATCCCATGGTCTTGTCGGAGTCCTGGGTGCGGGCCGTGAGGAACAAAATGGGCGTATTTAACTTCCTTCGTATCTCTGCGCAGGCAGAAAATCCATTACGTCCCGGCATCATTACATCCAGTATAATCAGGTCAAATGTATCGTCTGCCGCAGACGCAGCCTGCTCCCCGTTCTCTGCTTCCACAACCTGGTATCCCTCACTTTCCAGCAGGATTCTCACTACCTCCCTTATCTCCGGATCGTCATCTGCAAATAAAATCTTCCGCTTGTCCAACCTGACACCTCTCTTTATAATGGCGTGTTTCATTTTTAACCATCCGGGTATGGATGTTCCGGGATGGCCAAACTATCTTCATTATATCTCAGATATTCTCTTACTTCCACCAAATAGTCCTATTGATTCAACTGTTTTTGTCCCTTCTTCCAGCTGTTCTTTCCCGTCAGTCATGCTTGATTGCCTCCAGCGCTGAAATCTTTACTGCTTTGCCAGCCGGATAATAACCTGCCCCCACGCCCACTGCAATGGAAAACAGGACCGCAAACAGGGACAGCCACCACGGTATCACGGACAGCCTGGAAGGAAGCCCCGCCATGTCCGCTTCCATGGCTCCGGCCATGGATGAGGACGACATTCCTTCGGAGGTCATATTCATGACAAAGGATATGGCATAACTGAATACAGTCCCTGTCACTCCTCCTAACAGCCCGATGCAGCCCGCTTCCAGAAGGAATATCCTTCTTATGTCCCTGACAAAACACCCCAGCGACTTCATAACTCCTATTTCCCTTGTCCGCTCAGATATGGACATAATCATGGTGTTGGTAATTCCCAGGGCTGCCACAAACAGGGAAATGGCTCCCAGGCCGCCTAACATCATCTGTTTCTGTCTGGCCTCCCGCTCCATAGGCTTTCGGATGGTCTCCATGGAGCTGGTCCGAAAGCCCATACGTTTTATTTCCGTCTCCACCTCCGCCACCTGGTTCATATCCTTTACCTTCACCAGGGCGCCTGAATATCCCTTTTTCCACTCCGGCTTCCTGCCGCTCAGCTTAGCCTGCTGGTCCAATAAGGTCTTAAGCATTTCCAGGTCCATCACAAGCCCCATGGATGTCTCCTCTCCTTTTCCGTAATCCTCCTTCATTCTTCCCGCGGCTTCCAGCTGGCGCGTGATTTTCTTATCATCCTCCTTATCGCTGCTGATATCCAGCGTATAGGCTGTTTTCATGGAATCAAAATATGGCTGGGGCTTCACAGGCATTCCACTTTCATCCAGGTTATCATATCCGCTGTACATATCAACCGTGTTTCTGCCGGAAGGCCTCTTGGTGTCCTCAAACATATAGGCAAAATTCTCCCCCACAAAGACACCATCCCTTCCCCCCTTGTCCCAGGTCCCGTCCGTCAGCTTGTATCCCATGGCTTCGGCTGCCTTTACGTCAATGCCCACAATGGTGGTGTAGGCGGACTTGTAACGCCGGTTTCTTCCGGCATACAGGGTGATGGGGATGTTTTCAGCTGTAAGTTTTGGCGTGACTGCCTCCACTGATTTCATTTCCTTTAAACGCCGGATTGCCTGGTTATTCAGCTTTGCCGAGCGGCTCCCTTTGCCGGCCGAATATACATTGATAATGGTCAGATCTCCCATCTGGGCCAGCATGTTCTTCTGTGCCTCCTTCATTCCGATTCCAATGGATATCATAATGACCACGGAGCAGCAGCCTATGATGACTCCCAATACAGTGAGAAAGGTCCTGCTTTTATGGCGGGTCAGATTCTGGAGACATATGGTGAGTAAGTCCTTTGTTTTCATGTTTTATCTTCCTCATTTTCCGATGGCTGATCACGGCTGTCCTCCAGTTCATTCCGGCCATCCAAGACCTGGCTGTCCTCCAGTTCATCCCAGCCTTCCAAATCCTGACTGTCCTCCAGTTCATCCCAGCCTTCCAAATTCTGACCGTCCTCCAGTTCATCCCAGCCATTCTGCTCCTGGCACCGGCTGCGGTCCTTCAATCCTTTGGCTTTTTTTCTCTTAATCCACAGAATTCCTGACACCAGTGCTGCAGTTAGAATACCGGCCATCATTTTCCAGTTCATTTTCCTTCCCCCATCCATTTCTCCGTCCATCATATCTGCGCCGTCCGTTTCTTCAGCAGCTCCTTCTTTCACCTCGAATGTCACAGGAATCTCCATGGTCCTTATCTCCATGGACTCGTCCTCATATGTCACTTTTACCCTGCCCTCAAAGGTCCCTGCCTTTTTCGGGGTTGCTATAAAATCAATGGTCCCGCTTTTTCCCGCATCAAAATTCCCCAGATTCAGGCTTCTGTCAATTACCTGTATGTCCCCTTCCAAACTGGCTTCCACATTGTACACCTGTCCTCTTCCCTTGTTTACATAGGGAAGCGAGATGGTGGTCTCCTCATTCTGACGGATTTCCTCCACAAAAGAGGGCGGGCTCACCTGGAACCGGTCTGGCTGGTAAACCGGCACTGCAATGGTTTCTGCGGCAGTAGACTGTTTTCTCTCTGTTTTATCAATGTACTCATATTTGCACGATATGGTTATCTTAGGGGACTGTACCTTGGAATCCTTTGTCTGGAACAATGCCTGGACATCCACCTGCTGTGCTTTTTTCTCACCCGGCCCCATCTTTGGAACATAAAATGTGTTGGAGGACGAGTTGATAGATAAACCTTCTCCTGTTTCCAGCGAAATGACCACGTTTTCTATGGGAGACACCTGACTGGTATTCATAAACTCCATGTTCAGACGAAACACCTGGCCTGCTGAGACTTTATCTCCATATGTATAATTAGTCAGTATGATATTTGGCGTGGGGGCTCCCGGAGTGGCTGTCTTGCCATTGGTAGGCACCACGATTCGTTGGGAATACGTACCCTGGACCGTTCCCTTATCTGTATCATAATCAAATTTCAAGGTGATACCCAAAAGCTGGGATGCTGCTGACGACAATTCGGATCCCGCCTTAAGGTTCACAGACACGTCCACGGACTGTCCCGGCCCTATATCCCCAATCTGCCGTGTATCGGTTGCCTCCAGAAGAGATATCTGGTCATTTGGCTCAAAGGTAGCTGTAAGATTCCGTATTCCTTTGACTGTGTCGGTATTTTCCAGTTTTAAAGTAATCTGAAACGGCTGGCCGGAACTCACTGGTCCCATAGGTCCCCTGTCTATGAGCAGCACGGGCTGTCCTGTAGCCGTGCCTCCTTTTACAGGCAGAAGCACCTTTTGCACAGAGGCAGCCGATGTAAGCTGTCCTCCTGAATAATAGTTGTATTTTAACTCCAAATCAATAAGCTGGCTGGGACCGGATATATCCTGTCCCGCTATCAGATTGAATTTAACCAGCTCGGCTCTCCCGGTATCCAGGCGGCTAACGATCCTTGTGTTAGTGTCACCGCCTATGAACAGGGAACTTCCCGGCGATACATTTACCACCATATCCTCGATATCCGCATCTTTACTGGTGTTCTCAAGCTCCACTTCCAGCGTGAAGTGGTCACCGGGGCCAACGGGATTTTGCGGCGAGATTCTCCTGACTCTTATGATTGGCTGCCCTGTGGTACTTCCCGTATCCCCATTTTCCCTGGGAGCCGACTCCTCGCATTCCGAAATATTTACTTCCAGCTGTTCAGAGGGAATTCCGGAACTCTTAAATCCCACCTTCAGCCTCAGAACATCCCCCTTTCCCGTATAAGTAAGCCTGGTAAACGTCACTGTAAACTCCAGGTCGTCCTCCTTGTCCGATGTGATCTTTACCTTTGGATTTTCCCCATTGCGGAAGCTGTCGCTGAGTTTTGTTACCGTTACTCCCCGTTTTCCCACCTCACTTGTCTTGATTCCATTGCTTCTTACATTGACCACCACCTTTGCCTGGCGCCCTTTGCGCAGCACATCCAGGGTGTCCTTCGAACCGCCCGGTGCAAAAATCTCATACTCACCCACCCACAGGCTTCCACTTCCCGGGGCACCATCGTCCGGATTATTGGAATCCTCCTTTCCTCTGACCCGTCCTCCGCTGCCCTCCTGGCTGCCGCCGTCCTGAGCCCCGCTGACGGAATCAGCCCCTGAACCGCCTGTCTCACTGCCCATCTCACGGCCCGTCCCACTGCCCGGCTGGGATGTTCCCGCTACACCGGTTTCCGTTCCGGCACTTTCTGTTGTGCTGTCTCCTGCTCCGTTGGCTCCTGCTCCGTTGGCTCCTGCTGCTCCGGCTTCCATTCCTCCAGTCCCCTCTCCAGCCATTCCGCCTTCGTTTCTCTCATTAATCCCTTCTGCGGCAATCGTTTCCCGCCCCCCGGAACTGTCTGTCTCCTCTGCCAAAGCATTTCCGCACATTCCTATTATCATAGCAGTTGAAATCATCACTGCCGCTGCCCGTTTGAGCCTTCCTGTTATCTCCATCCTCACTGTCCTTTCCTTTCATCTCCCGTTATGATTCCGTCCACCAGGGTCACGATTCGGTCCGCATACCTGGACATGCCCGGGTCATGGGTCACCAGTATGATGGTCTGGTTAAATCTTCTGGCAAAGCCCATGACCATGTCCATGATTTCCGCTGTTGTTTTTGTATCCAGATTTCCGGTTGGTTCATCTGCAAACACTACCTCAGGTCTGGACACAAATGCCCTGGCTATTCCCGCTCTCTGCTGCTGGCCCCCGGACATCTGGGAGGGATAATGATGAAGCCGGTGTGAAAGCCCCACACGTTTCAGCATTTCTTCTGCCATGGCCTCCCGCCTCTTCCGGTCCATTCCCTTAAACATCAGGGGCATAGCCACATTTTCAACCGCTGTCATGGACGGCAGCAGATTATATGACTGAAAGATAAAGCTCATATGTTCCTGCCGGAAAGCGGCCAGTTCCTCCTCATTCATATCCGATATATTTTTCCCGCGGATAAACACCTGTCCTTTTGTGGGTTTCTCCATTCCGGCCAGTTGATTCAAAAGCGTACTCTTTCCTGACCCCGACGTTCCGAAAATACAGCAGACCTCGCCTTTATAAATCCTCAGATTAATCCTTTTAAGGGCCACCACTTCCTCGTCCCCCATCCGGTAAACCTTGCGCACATTTTTAACATATATGATTGGTTTTCCATGGTCCATTATCTTGTCACTCCTCTTTTTATGTGTCTATGATAGAAAATAATCCCCTGGAAAATACCTCATATAAATCTTAAGAAATCTTAATTTCACACATGTCTGTATTTTGGGATGACCTTTTGCTATAATGGTTCCATATGAACGGATAACTGCCGGAAAAAGGAGGAGAGGAAATGAAAGGCGCGATTCTCGAAAAAGGTGAAACAGGTTACACCTATCTAAAAAAACTGTTCCTTTCAATCCGCCACGCCCAGAAGGACTTTAACTGGCTCATCACCGACTGTCAGTGCTGTACCCAAAGCGAAGCCTTTTATCAGAGAATATTCCAGTATGACCGATATGGCTGGCTCTCCGGAGAGGAGCTGACCCGCATGGTTGAGACAGAGGATTTCCAGTGGATTGGGGCTGTTCTCTCCGGCTTCCCCCGGCATATCTCCCTGGACCAGGTACTGGAATACGACCTGCCCTATGCTGACATGTACACCGGATTCTGGACCAATCCTGTCTCCATCCAGCACCCCCTGGCCCAGGTGGAAATTGTTCCCTGGGACAGTTCCTGCACCCTTGTCATAAGCCGGAATCACAGGATCGTGTCGGATTTCATGGATGGTTTTCCCCTTAGCAGGGATTTATCTCTGTACAATGAGCAAAAGGGAATCTTTGATGAGTCGGATGAACTGGAGCGCTGGCTTTCGCAGCACAAATAGGGCCTTGCTCCAAAATCCTCTGCCCATAGGAAAAAAGCCCAATACAAAAAGAAACTCCATTTCGGAAGGAGGTCTAATTCCGGAATGGAGTCCGTTTTCAGGAAAGGAGCACAATATTGGAACATACATTTTGGACCGCACTGGACAAATTAGTGGAACAGTCAGAGATTATCATAGACCGTCCAAAGGGGTCGGTTCATCCCGTACATCCGGACTTTATCTATCAGGTGGATTATGGATTTCTGAGAAATACATCATCCATGGACAGGGAGGGCATAGACATCTGGGCAGGCAGTGACCATACGGCCGGGATTGACGCCATCCTGTGTACGGTTGATTTGTTGAAACGGGATTCTGAAATCAAAATTCTCCTGGATTGTACGGAGGAAGAAAAGATGTTGATATACAAAGCCCACAACGATACCTCATGTATGAAGGGCATCTTAATACGCCGAACCGCAGGGATTTCTTATAAACCATGAGAGAATTATCAAAATTACCAACTTAAGCAGTCAGGCCCATTGAGCCGCTTTTATGAATACCTCTGTCAAAAATAAGATTCCCATAAGTAATTATTAAATATTTTCATATTTTATTAAGAGGCTGCTCAAACTTTTGACATATCTGAACTGTATACTTTAGTCATAGATAGATAAAACATCCTGATTAATACAATATACAGCTTTTTCATACCCAGCCGGCGCGACCCCATCGCGCCGGCTCCTCTCCTTTTCAGGGATACATAATCCTATCCTCCCGTACTCACCGTCTTATACCACTGTTCATCTTATACCACTGTTCATCCCAAAATCCCCCTTTCCCTTCTTTCCTATATCCCTATTCAAATGAACAGCCATGAATAAGGCTGTCATGGCGGAGAGAACATCTGCCGCCGGCTGCGCATACAGGATGCCGTTTAATCCCCACAGCGCCGGGAAAACCAGGATAATGGGAACAAAACAAATTCCCTGTCTGCATGCCCCAAGAACAAACCCCTCCCCTGCCTTTCCAAGAGCCAGGAACAGAGAGGAATACACGGTGTAGAATCCAAATAACAGGAAGGATAATCCATTGGCCTTAAGAGCCTTTTGTCCTATACGGATCATTTCCATGTCGTTCTTTGTAAACCGTGAAATGACAGGGCCGGAGAAAACTGCCATAGTAAGTCCGAATACCGCGCAGAACAGGGTGGACCACACCACCGATATCCTGATTGCCTCATGAAGGCGCTCATAGTTCCCTGCCCCGTAATTATAACCGGCAATGGGCTGAAATCCTTTGATGAATCCAAATACCATCAGGCTTCCCAGGGAAATCATTCTTGTGACAGCTCCCATCCCGGCAATCACAGAGTCCCCATACGGCTTTGCCTGCATATTAATCATGGTGATGGAGAGGCTGGTCAGCAGCTGGAAGGCCAGAGTGGGAATCCCTATTTTCAGTATCTCAGACATGATTTCATTGGAAAAACAGCAGTTCCTGAAACGAAAGCTGAACATGCTCCTTCCGCTGATAACATAATACAGATAGATCAGGGTGGAAACTGCCTGTGAAATAGCCGTGGCAATGGCTGCTCCAGCCACTCCCAGCTTCAGGACATAGATAAAAACAGGATCCAGGACCATATTAAACGCAGCGCCTGTCAGCAGAACGCACATGGTGGTCCTGGCTGCGCCCTCGCTGGTCACAATATTATTCATGGTGACGTTAAACACATTGAATATGGATGACACCACATAAATACCCGCGTATGTAACAGCATAGGGAAGTATACTGTCCGTTGCTCCCAGACACTTTAACAGGGGCTTCAAAAAAATGACCGCGCAAAGGATGACCGCCGCTCCCACAAAAATACTGCTGTACAGGGCCGTGCTTGCCGCCCTGTCCGCAGTCTCCCTGTCCCCGCGGCCTAACAGTCTGGATATATAGGATGCCCCGCCGTTTCCAAAGAGTAAGCCCAATCCTACCACGACCTGCCCCAGGGGAAACGCAACGGAAATCGCCCCCATCTGACTTGTCCCCAGACCTCCCACAAAATAAGCATCCACCAGGTTATACAGCGCATTAATCATCATTCCAATCATGGTGGGCAGCCCCATGGCTAACAGTGCCTTTGGTATGGGCGCGTTTCCCAGCAGCTCCATTTTCTTATTACGTCCTTCCATCTTGTACTCTCCTTTCACTTGACACAACTTGTAAAATATAGTACTATAAATTATAGTAAAATGGCCATAGGGCACATGATACTATAATTTATAGTACTTGTCAAGAGAAAAAAGGAGGTCGCCATGGCAACCATAGATTTAATTGTACTGGGTATTTTAAAAAAGGAATCCCTGAGCGCCTATGATATCCAGAAGCTGGTAGAATACCGGAACATTTCAAAGTGGGTGAAAATCAGCACCCCATCCATCTACAAAAAAGTAATCCAGCTGGAAGAAAAGGGATATATTAAGAGCAATATGATAAAAGAAGGAAAAATGCCGGAAAAGGCAGTCTATTCCCTGACAGAAGCCGGTGAACAGGCATTTGAAGGCCTGATGTTGGAAATTGCGTCCAAACCAATCCACATCTTTCTGGATTTTAACTCCGTCATTGTAAATCTGCCAAGCCTGTCCCCGGACAATCAGGCAGATTGTCTGGACAGGATTGAACAGAACGTGAACATTTTAAAAACATACCTGGAAGAAAATATCTCGCTGAAAGAACATTTGCCGGAGATTCCTGAGACAGGTATGGCAGTGCTGCAGCAACAGTTCATCCTGGCCCAGGCAATTGAATCATGGATTGCCTCCCTGAGACATACTTTGCCGGAATCATCCGTCCATACAGTGCCGCAAAGCAGGAAGAGTTAAGGCAAACACCGCTATCCCCAGTGTTGCCCCGCCGGATATCAGAAACCAGTTCTCGATTCCCAGCGGACCGGCCAGGGCTCCTGACAGAACAAGCCCCAGCGGCATTGCCGCCATGCTGATACTGCCGGACAATGACAGCGCCCTGCCCAGGTATTCCCCCTGAATTTTGATCTGATAAATGGATGTCTGTACCCCAAAATAAAAGGGGACAGAGATTCCCATGAAAAATGACAGGAAGGCAAAGATATAAAATCCTTGCGGAGGCAGCAGGCCGGTTATCAGGGTACCGGCTCCATATATACCTATGGACCCGGCGATTGCCTTTATCTTGTCTATCCGTCCGCCCCATATACCCAGGGAAACAGAGCCAACCAGGGTACCCGCTGCAAAAACAGTCTCCACCAGCCCCGATTCCCTGACACCGCCGTTAAAATAAGACATGGTAATCAGAGGATACAGGGTCCCTATGGGAAAATATATGACTGCATATAATGCGCCAATCACCAGCAGCTCCCGCATTCCGGGTACACTGCGCATAACGTTGTACCCCTCCTTGACCTCTGCCAGAAGATTCGTTTTTTCCTTATCTTCCCTGAAAATTCCCGGTATATCCACTGCCACCAGGGTACCCACTGCAAAAAACGCTCCCAACACATCCAGCATCAGAATGGCTTTCAGCGGGAACATACTGTACAATACAGCCGCAATGGCAGGACTGGCTATCATGGACGCAGATTCAAAGCTCTGTGAATAACCGGCATATTTTGTCAGCTGGTCCTTTGGTAAGATGGACGGCATAATAGCCTGAAGGGACGGGGCGTAAAACGCATTGCCAATGCTTCGGATGAATAATACAATAAAAATCAGCCAGATCGGAATGTCCCCCCAAATACCTGAAACAGCCAGTGCCACACAGGCTGAGGACATCACCAGATCCGAGCAAATCATGATTTTCTTCCTGTCATGCTGGTCTATCAGCACGCCGATGAACATTCCCAGTACGGCCTGGGGCAGGAACCCGGCCAGCGTTGCAAAGGAAAGAACGGCCGCTGACTTTGTCTTTCCGGTTATATACCATATGATTGCCATTTGTACAATAGAGCTGGTCAGGGTCGATATACCCTGGCCGGTCCAAATTACAAAAAACTTCTTTCTCCATCCTGCAAACTGCTGTTCCATGGTTTTTTCCGCTGCCTCCTCTGCTGCTCTTTCATTGTCAACGTTACGCTGTCACATGGTTTCTCTCTGTCTCATGGTTTTTCTCCGTCTCATGGTTCTCCCCGTCACATGGTTTCTCTCCGACGCATATTTTCTCTCCGCCATATATCATCCATCCTCCGGAATTCATATCCCCTCCCGCTCAAATATCTCCTTCAGCCTGAGGGCGTCCTCCAGCGTATTCTTCCATCCATCCCGTTTCATGTCCACGCGTCCCTCCGCCGATACCAGGACCTCTTCCTCCTCCAGAAGCATTCTCTGCAGGTCCGGATGTTCAAAGGACGCTGCGCCGGTCAGATATCCCTGGCTGTTGACCACACGGTGGGCCGGAACTTCTCCGGCCAGACCGCGGTTCAGCGCATAACCCACCTGCCTTGCGTTTTTCGGTTTTCCGCAGAGCAGGGCGATTTGACCATAGGTAGCTACCTTTCCTTCCGGCACTGTCCTCACCGTAATTCCCACCCGTTTATAAAAATCCATCTTCCTTATCCTCCGGCAGCAGCCATGCCCATTTATCTCACTTATTTTTTCGGAATCCATTTCTATATATCTGAATCCTGCCCACAAAAAGTATATATATATTGTATCATGAAGCATACCATTTAAACAGACAAAATACAAAACCCAAAAAGCCCCCAGGACAAATCCAAAAACACAGGACTGCCCCGAAGGCCTTCTTACTATTTCATATACATCTGCTGCATTTATTTCCCCTGTCCGTAATAAGCATTGGGCCCATGCTTGCGCATGAAATGCTTATCCTGCATACACTGGGGAGCTGGTCCTGCCTGGGGATTGATGAGTTCCGTCATGAAATTCATCCTGGCAATCTCCTCCAGCACAACGGCATTGTGGACAGCCTCAGCCGCGTCCTTCCCCCATGTAAAGGGACCATGGTTTTTACAAAGCACAGCCGGAATGTAAACCGGGTTCTTGCCCTGGAAGGTCTCAATGATAACCCTTCCAGTATTCATCTCGTAGCCTTCCTCGATTTCCTCTGCCGTCAGGTTTCTGGCGCAGGGAATCTCACCGTAAAAATAGTCCGCATGGGTGGTGCCGTAGCAGGGAAGAGCCCTGCCTGCCTGTGCCCAGGCCGTTGCATGAGGGGAATGGGTATGGACAATACCGCCAATCTCCTTAAACGCATTGTACAGCTCCACATGGGTGGCTGTGTCGGAGGACGGGTTCATCTCACCCTCCACCTTATTGCCCTCCAGGTCCATGACCACCATATCAGATGGCTTTAACACGTCGTAATCCACCCCGCTGGGCTTTATGACAAACAGTCCCTTTTCCCGGTCAATTCCGCTTACATTTCCCCAGGTGTAGGTGATAAGGCCCCTGCGGGGCAGCTCCATATTGGCTTCATATACCTTTTGTTTCAATTCTTCTAACATAATCTGTATCCGCTCCCGTTCCTGTTAATCCTTCTGTGCTCCACAGCTTAGTCCTTCTTGTTCACAGCTTAGTCCTTCTTGCTCACAGCTTAATCCTTCATATGCTCCACAGCAGCCTTCTCAATGGCAAGCCCCTCTGCATACCGCTTCATGAATGCCTCGAATCCTTCCACATCCTCTTTCACAGGCTCCATTCTGGTTCCCTTATCCCCGGCAAAAACCTTGTTGGCCAGGTAAGCGTCCAGGGTCTCGCCCTCCTGCCTGCACCGCATGTAGGAGGCCAGCAGCGCAATGCCCCAGGCACCGCCTTCACCGGCTGTCTCCATGACAGACACCGGCGCGTTCATGGCTCCTGCCAGGATTCTCTGTCCCACACCCTTTGTCTTAAAGAGACCGCCGTGGCCCAGAATACTGTCCACCTTCACATGCTCCTTCTTAAGCAGGATATCCATGCCGGTCTTAAGGGCGCCCAGGGATGTATACAGGTGTACTCTCATGAAATTTGCCAGGTTAAACCGGCTGTCCGGCATACGCACAAACAGGGGACGGCCTTCCTCAAAGTGTGTGATGTGCTCTCCTGAGAAATAATTGTAGGCCAGCAGTCCGCCGCAGTCGGAATCTCCCTCCAGGGCCTTGTTGTAAAGGGTTCCAAAGAGCTGGTTCATATCTGCCTTCATACCCATGGCCTCTGAGAACTCCTTAAACAGGTTCACCCATGCATTCAAATCCGACGTACAGTTGTTGCAGTGCACCATGGCTACCATATCGCCGGCCGGCGTGGTCACCAGATCAATCTCAGGATATACGTGCTCCAGTTCCTTTTCCAATACCACCATGGCAAACACGCTGGTACCGGCAGACACGTTTCCGGTGCGCACAGCCACGCTGTTGGTGGCCGCCATGCCGGTGCCTGCGTCGCCCTCCGGCGGACACATGGGAATGCCGGCTTTCAGGTTTCCGGATGCATCAAGAAGCTTTGCCCCTTCTTCCGTCAGGACACCTGCGTCCTCTCCCGCCACCAGAGCCTTGGGCAGGATGTCCCGCAGCTTCCATGGGAAATTCTCTCCTGCTACCAGTTGGTCAAACTGTTCCACGCGCTTCTGGTCAAAATCCCTGGCATGGATGTCCACCGGGAACATGCCTGCCACATCACCAATGCCCAGAACACGTCTGCCTGTCAGCTTCCAGTGCACATATCCCTCCAGTGTAATGAGGTAGTCGATATCCTTCACATGCTCTTCTTTATTGAGGATGGCCTGGTAGAGATGGGCAATGCTCCATCTCTGAGGGATATTGTACCGGAATACCTCTGTCAGCTTCCCGGCGGCAGGACCTGTAATGGTGTTCCTCCAGGTGCGGAAGGGCACCAGAAGCTCGCCCTCTTTATCAAATGCCATATAACCGTGCATCATGGCTGAAAAACCAATGGAACCAATGGTGGTCAGGGTGATGCCGTAGGTTTCCTTCACATCCTCAGCCATTTTGCCGTAGCAGTCCCGGATGCCGGTCCAGATATCCTCCAGGGTATAGGTCCAGATGTGATCCACATACCTGTTTTCCCAATCATGACTGCCGGAGGCAATGGGTGTGTGGTCCTCACAGATAAGGACTGCCTTAATCCTGGTGGAGCCCAGCTCTATGCCCAGGGAAGTATTTCCATGCTCAATCTGTTCTTTTATCTTATTTATATCTAAACTCATGAATTGCCCCTCCACTTACTCATTAAGGAGCGGGCCTGAGGGCACAGTAAAAATATGCTCCCAGGGTCCGCCCCATATATCCTGTTCCTAATCCGCAGGCCGCCTCAAACCGCCGCAGCTTCCGGACGCAAAGCATTCTGCCTCATGCCTACCTGTAAGCTGCCGCATTCCAGCGAAGCTCGTTCTTAAGAGCGCGGATGCTTGTATCCTTGTCAATATAGACTGTCTCAATACCCATGGCATCAGCCCAGTCTCCCATCTGCTCGGCCGTCAGGTCATAGGAGAACGCCGTATGGTGGGCGCCGCCTGCCAGAATCCAGCTTTCTGCCCCGGTTGCCAGGTTTGGCTCCGGCGTCCAGAACGCGGTTGCCACAGGAAGCTTAGGCATTGGCTTTTCTGTTTTTTTGCACTCCACATCGTTGATAATCAGGCGGAACCTTGTACCCAGATCCACTAAAGATGTGGCGATACCATGGCCTGTCTTGGATGTGAATACAAGTCTGGCCGGGTCCTCCCTGTCACCCATGGACAGCGGGCAGGCCTTGATGCTGATTTCCCCGTCTGCAATGGTGGGGCATACCTCCAGCATGTGGGCTTCCAGGATTCCCTCCTTGCCAGGCACTAAGTTGTATGTATAATCTTCCATGAAAGAGGTTCCCTTGGCGTCCTTCATGCCCTGGGTCATAATCTTCATCAGCCTGACCATGGCAGCCGTCTTCCAGTCGCCCTCTGCGCCGAATCCGTATCCCTTTTCCATGAGACGCTGGATAGCCAGACCGGGAAGCTGCTGCAGCTCGCCCAAATCCCCAAAGTGGGTAACGATGGCGTGGTAATCCTTCTCTAAAAGGAACTTCTCAAGGCCGGCCTCAATCTGGGCCTGTACCGCCACATGGCGCTTAAATTCCTCCGGATCCCTGCCTTCCGGCAGGATGGTGTACTTGCTGTAATACTCGTCCACCAGGGCTGTGATATCTCCCTTTGGCACAGCCTTTACATACTCGGCCAGCTCATTGACCGGGTAAGCGTCCACTTCCCAGCCAAACTTCATCTGGGCCTCCACCTTGTCGCCTTCGGTGACAGCCACATTCCTCATGTTGTCCGCAAACCTTGCCACCCTGACATGGCTGCTCTCCATGATGCCCACAGCAGTGCGCATCCATGCGGCTATGCGGCCCACCACCTTCTCATCGCTCCAGTGGCCCACAATGACCTTTCTCTCTATGCCCATGCGTGTCACCATGTGGCCGTATTCCCTGTCTCCGTGAGCGGACTGGTTCTCATTCATGAAATCCATGTCAATGGTATCATAGGGAATCTCCTGGTTAAACTGTGTATGAAAATGCATCAGGGGCTTTCTGTATTCCTGCAGTCCCAAAATCCAGGACTTGGCCGGTGAAAATGTATGCATCCAGGTGATGACGCCTGCACACTCCTCATCCGCATTTGCCTCGTTAAACGTCCTGCGGATCAGCTCATTGGTAATCAGTGTGGGTTTCCACACCACCTCATAGGGCAGGATGCCTGATTTATTAAGACTGTCCACAATGATTCCCGAATGCTCCGCCACATGTGCCAGGCACTCATCTCCATAGAGATCCTGTGAACCTGTACAGAACCAGAACTTATAATTCTTTACTGCTATCATATCTCTCATCCTCCTTAATTGTCAGCCCCTCAGGCCGCTGCCGGCCGGTTGGCGCATCGCTGTCTGTCAATCTTCTGTCTGTTCTTCTTCCTCATCATCCGGAATCTCGCCATACTTAATATATTCGCCTTTTATGAATTTCTTAAGGGACCAGCCGGCCAGAAATGCACCTATGGCGCCAAAAAGAACTGCACAGCCAAGCTGTACCATCTTGCCTCCGCCCGCAGGTTTTAAAAACTCCTGCAGCAGGCCAAAGGCCAGGTATACAAGATAGCCTCCTGCCGCCAGACGCAGTATTACGGTTATCTGAGTTGGTTTCGCGGCATTTTCTTCTTTCTTTGCACCGGTTTTTGCACCCATTACATTTCCTCCTTATGCGGCTGTTTCAGGACCTTTACCGAATCCCGCTCAATGATATCCGAATCAAACAGATAGTTACCGTCAAAATAGGGATTTTCAATCATACTTATCATGTTCTCTGCTGCTTTCCTGCCCAGCGCCTCCATGGGGTGCGGGAAGGAGGTAAGCTTTACGCCGGCCAGGGTTGCCAGGTCCGAGTTGTCAATGCTGACAACAGACAGCTGGTCCGGGATGGCAATGCCCCGCTTCTCGCAGAGTCCTGACAGCACATAGGCCACCTCATCGTTATAGCATACCACTCCCGTACAGCTTTCCAGTCTGCGAAACAGATAATCCGCCCACTGGTCCAGGTCCAGAAAATCTTCCGTGTCCAGCCATACCACATTGGCATCCTTTACCTTGATTCCTGCCTCCAGCATGCCTGACAGAAACCCCTTATACCTCAAATGCCCCTGTCCGTCATCGCTTTTGAACACGCCTCCGATATTCCGGTGGCCGTTCTTAATCAGATATTCCACAGCCTTTTTGCCCACCTGCTCGTCGTTCATGGACACGCAGGGCAGCTCCAGCTCCGGATACCGGCTGTTGAAGAACAGGATCGGGATTCCCCGTTCCTTAAGCTCCTGGTAGTAATGCAGATTTGGATTGGGGAGGGCGCTTTTGGCCGGCTCCACAATCAGTCCGTCTATAATGTCTTTGTCGATCAGGTTATTCAATATGTCCTGTTCCCTGCTGACCCGGTTGCCGGTAAAGGCAATCTGGGTGGTGTAACCTTTTTTGGAGAGAACCCTCTCGATTCCCCGCACCACAGGAGGGAAAATATAGCTGTCCACATAGGTACTGATTACAGCGATGTTCATGTACCGCTCCTGGCGCTCCGCCTTGCCGTTGCCGCCCACATACGTACCGCTTCCCCGCACCCGTAAGACCAGCTTCTGCTGCTCCAGAATATCCACGGCATGGCGCACCGTCTGGCGGCTCAGCCCGAAACGCTCGCTGAGTTCATTCTCCGAAGGCAACTTTTCGCCCACCTTCAAAGCCCCGCTGTTAATGTTTTCCAACACCCAGTTATAGACTGCTTTATATTTCAGCTCCTGTGTACCCATAATCAAAACCTATCCTTTTTTCCTCTTTGATAACAAGTCTACCGTAACCGCACCTAAAAGTACAGCGCCTTTTACGATTTTCTGGATGTCGGTGGACCATCCGTAGAGGGACATACCATTGTTCAGGATACCCATGATAAAAGCACCTACCACAGCTCCTATGATGGTTCCGATACCGCCGCTGGTAGCCGCGCCGCCGATGTAACAGGAGGCAATGGCATCCATCTCAAAACCGTCGCCGGCCTTGGGGGTTGCGGAGGCATTACGTGCGGAAAGCACGATACCTGCAATGGCACTTAAAATACCCATGTTGGTGTATACCCAGAAGAACACTTTCTCAGTATTGATACCGGAAAGCTTTGCCGCCTTGGCATTGCCGCCCAGGGCGTATATCTGGCGTCCGGCAACGGTCTTGCTGGTGATGAAATGATACAGGCCCACCAGTACGCCCATGATGACCAGCACAAACGGGATGCCGTTATAGCGTGACAGCTTGTAGAAGAAGAACCATACGATCATCAGAATGACGGCTTCCTTTATAATAACCTGCCACAATGGATTGGTTGAGAAACCATATTTTTTCTTGGTATTAATGCTCTTAAGCTCTGCCATAATAACCAGTACCGTGGCAATGCCTGCCACAATAATGGAAACCAGGTCCAGGGTGCCGTTTCCAAAGGGAATCTTCACAGTCGGCAGAAAGCCTGCGCCGATATAAGTATAACTGGTGGGAAGGGGTCCCTTTGTCTGGGCCTTTAACAGGGTATATGTAAGTCCGCGGCCCATAAGCATGGTTGCCAGGGTTACGATGAACGGCGGAATGCTGAGCTTGGATACAAACAGACCCACGAACATACCGGCCAGGGCGCCCACTGCCAGGGCAGCCAGGATGGCGACCCACATATTGGTGTGGTAGTCAATCATCAGGATACCTACGGTTGCGCCGCACAGGGCCACGATAGAGCCGACGCCCAGGTCAATGTTTCCTGTCAGACAGCATAACAGCATACCAACTGCCAGGATAACCACATATCCGTTCTGCATGATCAGGTTGTTGATGTTGGCCGGCGACATATTCTTTCCGCCGGTCATGACTGCGAAAATCAAGAACACCGCGATTAAAGCAAGTACCATGCCATACTGCTTCATATCAATATTAACTGTTTTCTTCTTATCCATCTCTACGCTTCCTTTCCATTATCCGCCATAATACATTTCATGATTCGTTCCTGGGTTACCTCTTCCTTGGTCAGCTCTCCTGCAATCCGTCCTTCGTTGATGACGTATACACGGTCACAGGTACCGATTACCTCCTGCATCTCAGAGGAGATGACGATTACCGCCTTGCCTGACTTGGCCAGTTCATTGATGACGCAGTAAATCTCATACTTGGCGCCTACGTCAATACCCCTGGTAGGCTCATCCAGAATCAGCACATCCGGCTGTGTCAGCATCCACTTGGCAAGAACCACCTTCTGCTGGTTGCCGCCCGATAGGGAGCCCACGGTCTGGTTAATGGAATTAGACTTGATGTTAATTTTCTTCTTGTAATCCTCCGCAGCCAGAATCTCATCATTTTCATTGAGAACACCGTTCTTGGAAAAGAAATTTCTCATGGCGGACAGGGTCATATTCCACTTGATATCCTTAATCAGCACAAGTCCATAATTCTTCCTGTCCTCGGACACGTATGCCAGTTTGTTGTTGATGGCGTCCTTAACGTCCTTTATATGTACTTCCCTGCCGTTTATCTTAATGGTACCGCTTATTTTCTGTCCGTAGGACCTGCCGAATATGCTCATGGCCAGCTCGGTCCTGCCCGCGCCCATAAGTCCTGCCAGGCCCACAACCTCGCCTTTGCGCACATGAAGGGAAACGTCCTTGATGACCTGCCTCTGGGCGTCGTCGGAATGGTACACATTCCAGTCCTTTATCTCGAAAATCGTATCACCAATTTCACAGTGCCGTTCCGGGTAACGGTTGGTCAGCTCGCGGCCCACCATGCCTTTGATGATGCGGTCTTCCGTAAATTCATCTCTGCCCTTCTCCAGGGTCTCAATGGTCTTTCCATCACGGATAACGGTAATGGAATCAGCCACATAACTGATTTCGTTCAACTTATGGGAGATAATTATGCTGGTGATTCCATGGGATTTAAGGTCCAGCATGATGTCCAGAAGCCGGCGGCTCTCTTCGTCGTTGAGTGCGGCTGTGGGCTCATCCAGAATCAGCAGCTCCACCTTCTTGGCCATGGCCTTGGCAATCTCTATCAGCTGCTGTTTTCCCACGCCCAGGCTGCTGATGGGCGCGTTCAGGTTTTCGCCTCCCAGTCCAACCTTTTCAAGCATTTCCTGGGCCTTCTTATGGGTAAGTGTCCAGTCAATGATACCTTTGGCTGCTTTCTGCTCATTTCCCAGAAACACGTTCTCAGCCACCGACATGTACGGGCTCAGGGCCAGCTCCTGGTGGATGATAACAATGCCCTTGGCCTCAGACTGCTTGATGCTGTGGAACTGACACACATTGCCGTTATACACGATATCCCCGCTGTATGAACCAAAGGGATAAACGCCGGACAGCACATTCATCAGGGTGGACTTTCCAGCCCCGTTCTCACCGCACAGCGCATGGATTTCTCCGCGTTTCACCTTGATATTGACATCGTCCAAGGCTTTCACGCCCGAGAATTCCTTCGTGATGTGGTTCATCTCCAAAATATAATCGGACATCTTTTCAACTCCTTTTCTTGAAAGATACTCTGTAAAAAGCGCAATCGGGCGGCGGAACCTATGCCGCCGCCCGAATCATCTTTACTGTGCCAGCTGCTCCTCTGTATAGTAGCCGCCGTCTACGATAATTTCCTTATAGTTGTCCTTGTCTACTGCTACCGGTGTGCACAGGTAAGCAGGAACCACAACCTTGCCGTTATTGTACTGTTCGGTGTCGTTGATTTCCGGCTCTGCGCCTTCCAGAACAGCCTGTACCATGGTTACGCACTTCTCAGCCAGGAGACGTGTATCTTTGTAAATGGTTGCTGTCTGGTAACCGGAGATGATGTTCTTAACTGCCATCAGCTCAGCATCCTGTCCTGTAATCAGCGGCCAGTCCTCGCCAACCTTGTAGCCGGCGCCTTCCAGAGCAGCCTTACAGCCGTATGCGAAACCGTCAAATGCGCTTGCGCAGATGTCTAACTTCTCGTCAGCATAGAAGCCGGTCAGATAGTTCTCGCAGTTCTGCTGTGCTGTTTCCTGGGACCATCTCAGGATACATGTATCCTCGAAGGAGGTACGTCCGGACTTGCAGACCAGTGTTCCGTCATCCAGGTATGGCTGAAGAACTTCCATCAGTCCGTTGTACAGGAACAGTGCGTTGTTGTCATCAGGTGAGCCCATGAAGAACTCGATGGTGTAGGACTCGCCGGCTGCCTTGGCTGCGTCCAGGTCCTTTGCTTCCTTTATGTAGTTGCCGATTGCAGTACCAACTCCCTTGTTGTCAAAGGTTGCATAGTAGGAAACTGCGTCGGTATCCATCAGAAGACGGTCATAAGCGATGATGGGGATGCCTGCGTTCTTAGCCTGCTCCTCTACGTTTACAAGTGCGGAGGAGTCGATGGATGCGATTACCAGACAGTTAACACCGGATGCAATCATGTTCTCAATCTGTGAAACCTGCATCTGCACATCATCTTCTGCATACTGAAGGTCTACTTCATATCCAAGTGCTTCCAGCTGCTTCTTCATGTTGGCACCGTCGTTAATCCAGCGCTCGGATGACTGTGTAGGCATGGCAACGCCTACCTTCTTGCCTTCCCCGGTTGCTGCCTTGGCTGCCTCGGTAGCTGCGTCTGCCGCTGCGCTGGAATCAGCCGCTGCTGCGGTTGTGTCTGCTGCCGCTGCCGCTGTGGTAGCTGCTGCCTCCTGTGAGCCGCCGCATCCTGTTAACAGTGAAGCTGCGATTGCCGTCCCCAGTATCATGCTTAAAATTTTTCGTTTCATATGTTACCTCCCATGGTTTAATTTATACATACAACTTGTGTACATGTTCACAAGCTTGTACTTTCGTTAATTCAGCCAACCCTTGCGTCATACCATCTGATTCATTTGGACTATTTTGCACTTTTGTAGATTTTACTCTGTCTGCATTGTGCGTTTCGTCAATATTTCTTACGTTTTTCTTTAAATACACTATACATTTTTGATGCTTGTTTGTCAATAGGTATTTAGAACTTTTTTATATTTTTTATTATTGTACGTACAACTTTAACGTCATTTTTCCTATTTTCGTCTAAAAACGACCTGTCTCATCCTGTAAATAGTTCTGAATCCCGTTCCCCGGACGCAAAAAATGCCAGCAAGCCGACGACAGGCTTGCTGGCACAATGTTCTGTTAAATTTTTAACTCTTTTTTGTTTACTTTTGCCTGACGGCCATGTTTCGGTGATTCCCCTTACTTGTTCTTTCTCTTCAGTGCTGCAATCAGACTCTGAAGCACGATGAAGAAGCACAGAAGGGCCGCAATGGTAATTCTCACCCACCAGGAGGAAAGCGTTCCCTGGAAGGTAATAAAGGACTCGATGGTTCCCTTAATCAAAACTCCGAAAAGGCTTCCGATAACATTTCCCACGCCGCCGGTCAGAAGGGTTCCGCCGATAACTGAGGACGCGATGGCATCCATCTCAAATCCCTTGGCCTGCTCCACGAAACCGGAGCATGTGTTCATACAGAACAGAAGGCCGCCCAGTCCAGCCAGGAATCCATCCAGCACATAAGCCTGGAGCTTGATTCTTCTCACATTCAGACCCAGCAGCAGGGCAGACTGCTCATTTCCGCCAATGGCGTAAATGGAACGGCCGAACTTGGTATACTTAAGCACTACAAACACAATGGCCAGAACCACCAGGGCGATGATAACACTGGGGTATACGTAAGGATAAATCATGACTCCCTTTTTATTCAGGTAACCGCCAAAGGGCAGGTACATCTTGAATGTGGCAATGCCGGTAAATGTCTTATTTGTGATGCTGATCATCTCCTGGCTGATAATGGAGGTCATGCCTCTTGCAAAGAACATGCCCGCCAGGGTCACGATAAAGGGCTGTATCTTAAGGTAGGCCACCAAAAAGCCCTGTACCAGGCCGAATATACATCCCGTTACCAGCACGATAAGGATGGCCGGAAACGCACCGATATTTCCCCTCTCCATCATCCAGGCCAGCATCATGCACACCATGGCCACCACAGAACCAACGGAAATGTCGATACCGCCTGTAATCATGACAATGGTCATGCCGGTTGCCACCACAATCAGGCCCGCGTTGGATATGAACAGGTTGAGGAAGTTCTGTACCTTTGCAAATCCTCTGCCGCCAAACATGATGATACCTGCTATATACATCACAAAGAATAATATGATGGTCACAGCCAGCAGGAAGGAGTTGCCGTCCAGTCTTTTCTTTTCACTTCTGTTTTTCATTATGCCACTCCTCCTTCCACGTTCTTGGATGAATGTCTGGATGCCAGACGTTTCCTGAATTTCTTAAGTTCCTCTGACTGCACAGCCACAATCAGTATAACCACAATGGCCTTATATACAGGAATCTGGTCCGCAGGCACGCTCATGGCATAGAGGGTGGTGGTCAGGGCCTGGATGGTATATGCGCCGATTACGGAGCCCAGCAGGGAGAACCGGCCGCCGCCCAGGGAGTTGCCGCCCAGGGCCACTGCCGCGATGGCATCAAGCTCCATGTTGAGGCCGATGTTGTTGGCGTCTGCGGAATAGATGCGGGAGGATGCCACCAGTCCTGCGATACCTGCGCACAGTCCGCAGAACGCATAGGCCATCCAGATGATTTTCACGGATTTAAGACCTACCAGCCGGGATGCCCTCTCATTGATGCCCACGGACTGGATGTACATTCCCATGGCTGTTTTCTTCAGCAGAATATAGGTGAGCGCCACCACGATTACAGCCACAAAAATTGGGGTGGGAATGGGAATTCCCGGTATGTTGTTGCCCAGCAGCTTATATCCGTCCACGCGGATGTATGTGATCTGTCCGTTTGTCACCAGCTGGGAGATACCCCTGCCCGCGGTAAACAGAATCAGGGTCGCCACCATGGGCTGTATCTTAAGCTTTGCAACCAGTAAGCCGTTAAAGCCGCCGCACACCACGGCCGCTGCCAGGGCTGCCAGCACAGCCAGGACGTAGGGATTGGCATACTCATTGACCGACACCTCACCGCCTGCCAGGACCCTGGTACACACAGCCGCAGCCACTGCCATGACAGCGCCCACGGAAATATCGGTTCCGGCGGAGGCAGATACCACCAGGGTCATGCCCACGGCCAGCACCACCAGCTCGCTGGCACGGTTGATTACGTCAATGATATATCCGTAGAGGACGCCGTTATTAATCGTAATCCTAAAAAACGTGGGCGTGGTAATCAGATTGATTAACAGTACTATGATAAGACAGGATAACGGAAGAAACAGCCTGTAACCTGTCAACTTTTTAAGTTTCCCCATCATTCTTCCCCTCCTCCTGCAATTGCCTTCATGATGGAATCCTGGCTCAGCTCGTCTTCCTTAAGCTCTCCCACCTTCCCGCCGTCGCGCATGACCGCCATACGGCTGCAGGTGCGGAGCATCTCCTCGATTTCAGAGGATATAAACACCACGGACATGCCGTCCTCCGCAAGCTTCAGCACCAGCTTCTGGATCTCTGTCTTGGTACCGATATCAATTCCCCTTGTAGGCTCATCCAGAATCAGAAAATCAGGATTAGTCAGGAGCCAGCGTCCCAGAATTACCTTCTGCTGGTTGCCGCCGGAGAGCTGTTTGATAGGAGTCTCCCTGTCGGCTGTCTTGATTTGAAGAATATCAATGTATTTATCCGTGAATTCCTCCTGTTCCTTCCTGCTCATGAGCCTGAACATGCCTTTCTTGGCTTGGAGGGCAATGATAATATTTTCGCGCACAGACAGATCCGCGATGATCCCCTCCTCCTTGCGGTTCTCAGGCAGATAGGCCATGCCTTCCATCATGGCGTCAATGGGAGCGTTGACCTTTAACTTCTTCCCCTTTACGGCCAGCTCGCCGCTGTCCGGCTTATCGGCGCCGTATATGGCGCGGACCAGCTCGGAACGTCCGGATCCCAGAAGTCCTGTAAGGCCGATGACCTCGCCTTTATGTATATCCAGGCTGAAGGGTTTGATGGTTCCCTTGTGGCCCAGCCCCCTGGCGCTTATGATTACATCTTCCTTGACCGTGGACACGCCCTCCTTCTTGATGGCTGCCAGATCGTCGAAATCCTTACCCATCATTTTGGCCACCAGCTGTACCCTCGGCAGCTCCTCCACCTTGAATTCTCCCACCAGGGTTCCGTTTCTAAGAACCGTAATCCTGTCGCACACAGCATATACCTGTTCCAGGAAATGGGTGACAAAGATGATTCCGATTCCCTTGTCCTTAAGCTGTCTCATCAGCACAAACAGCTTCTCCACCTCACCGTCGTCCAGGGAGGATGTGGGTTCATCCAGAATCAGCACCTTGGCCGACATATCCACCGCCCTGGCAATGGCAATCATCTGCTGGATGGCAATGGAATAGTTCTCCACAGCCATGGTCACATCAATGTGGACATCCAGTCCCTCCAACAGCTTCCTGGCATCCTCCTTCATGGTCCTCCAGTCAATCATGGGACCTTTTTTCGGTTCTCTGCCAATATAAAGGTTCTCTGCCACTGACAGATTGGGACACAGGTTCACCTCCTGGTAAACTGTGCTGATGCCATTTTCCTGTGCTTCCTGGGGCGACCGGTTGATGATGGTATTGGATGAACCTTCCATTCGGATTGTACCGGTCTCAAACTCCTCCACGCCGGTCAGCACCTTGATCAGTGTAGACTTCCCGGCACCATTCTCGCCCATAAGGGCATGGATTTCGCCTTTTCTCAAAGTAAAATCCACATCCTGTAGCGCCTTTACACCGGGGAAATTCTTGTTGATTCCCCGCATTTCCAAAACAACGTTCTGCTCCATGCGATTTCCGCCTTTCTACCGTTATACGCCCCATTTCCAGGGCTCAGTTACTAGAACACATCCAGCCTCAGGCTTGAAAAGGGGGAGAGCCGTGCAACGACTCTCCCCACCGCCTTTCCTGAACTGTTACGAAAATGTTGATTAATAAGCACGCTCAGCCTTGATAGACTCTAAATCCATGGATGTATCGAAGTAAGCTTCGTCTACATACTGAATCTTCTCAACGGTCTCGCCCTTCTCCAGCTTCTTGATGATCTCATCTACACGCGGTCCGTGTAATGGGTTGCACTCAAATGCTGCGTTTAAGTCGCCGGCTATCATGGCGTCAAATGCTGCCTTAACTGCGTCGAAGGAGAAGATGATGATGTCGCCGTCAGGTCCGCAGGTCTTGCCGGCTGCCTTGATTGCGTCGATAGCGCCGAATGCCATGTTGTCGTTCTCAGCTACTACCACATCAATATCGTCATAGGACTTAAGGAAGGATTCCATAACTTCCTGGCCCTTAGCCTGTGTGAATTCACCTGTCTGCATATCTAACATTTTCCAGTTGTCATGCTGCTTTAAGATGTTTCCGAAACCTTCTGTACGGCCAACCTGAGCGGATGCTCCGATGGTTCCCTGAAGAGTAACGATGTTGATGTCCTCGCCGTCTCTTCCCTGTGCCTTTAAGTAATCAGCCAGCCAGTTTCCTGCTGTCTCGCCTTCCTTGATGAAGTTGCCGCCTACCCAGCACTCATACAGGCTTTCATCCACGTCCATCTGACGGTCGGACAGGATAACCGGAATGCCTGCTTCCTGTGCTTCCTGGAGAACTGCTTCCCAACCTGTCTCAACAACGGGAGCCACTACGATGTAGTCAACATCCTGCTGGATAAAGCTTCTGATGGCCTTAATCTGGTTCTCCTGTTTCTGCTGTGCGTCGTCAAAAATCAGCTTGTAGCCGTTTTCCTCTGTAAAGGTGGACTTGAAGGACTCTGTATTAGCTGTTCTCCAGTCAGACTCAGCGCCAACCTGAGCGTAGCCAACCACAATCAAATCACCGGATGCAGCGTCATCCTTTGCCTCTGCCTCTGTCTCAGCCTCTGACTTCTCAGGAGCCGCCGTGGTGTCGGCTGCTGCTGCCGTTGTCTCAGCTGCTGCGGGAGCTGCTGTTGTCTCTGCAGGCTTATTTCCGCCGCCGCACCCTGCCAGCAGGGATGCTGCCATTGCTGCACATAACATAACGCTTAATCCTTTTTTCCTCATAATACGTAAACCTCCTTGATTTGTATTTTGTTTCCCCTTGTTGGTATAATCATATCAGTTGTTAATAACAAAAACAACGGAATTTCTCCGTTGTTTTGTACACGATTTTTAGAATTTTTACAGTTTGTTCATACATTTGGGTGTTTTTTTACGATTATAGTTGGATATTTTTCAATCCTCCCCTTCCCTGTCATATCCGGACTCCAGCGGAATATTCACCACAGCTCTTGTGCCCAGCCCCAGGACGCTCTTAAACTCCAGGCTGCACCGGGAACCATAGTTCAGGCGCAGGCGCTCCGCCACATTGAAAAGCCCGAAACCGCCCTTGGGAGCAGGTCCCTCCTGGAAAGCCAAATCTTTTTCCCCTCTCAGCTTCCGCCTGACGGCCTCCATCTCCTCTTCCGTCATGCCGGCTCCGTCGTCCTCCACCTCCAGCACAGCCATGTCCTCCTTTGCGTATCCCCGGACCCAGATGCGTCCCCTGCCCCTTTTATTCTTGATTCCGTGGTAAAGGGCGTTCTCCACCAGGGGCTGGAGGGTAAGCTTCAGGATTCTTCGTTCCTCCAGGGATTTTTCAAGGGTGACCTCATAATCCATAATATCCTGGTACCGGATCTTCTGGATCTGGAGATAGCTTTTGATATGGCCGATTTCCTCCCGCATGGTGATAAAATCCTTTCCGCCGCTGAGGGTTGTGCGGAAAAATTCGGACAGGGAGGTAACCATGTCCACCACAGCCCGGTTCTGTCCCCCCTCTGCCAGCCACACAATGGTATCCAGGGTGTTGTAGAGGAAATGGGGATTAATCTGCTCCTGGAGCAGCTGCAGCTCCATGACGCGGCGCTGGTTCTGTTCCTGCCGTATATCCTCAATCAGCCGTCCGATTTCCTCCTTCATGTGGTCAAAGCTTCCCGTAAGAATTGCCAGCTCATCCCCTGCCTCAATCTTGGGGCCGGAGGTAAAGTCCCCCTTTGCAACCCTCTCCGTCTCATTGCAGAGCTTCTGTATGGGCACGGTGACGCTCTTGGTTATCCTGCGGCTGAGCAGAAGGCTGATAATCAGGATGGACACCAGCAGCGTCAGGCTGACCACAATGGCTGTGTGCTCCTGGCTCTCCAGCTCCTTCTGTATCTCCTGGACATGGAGCGTCTCATAGTATACATACTCCCTGCCCTGCTTTTCAATATCAGCGGTCAGTACACGGACGCCGTAATCCAGTATTTCCATGTTTTTATCATACATGCCGTGGGGCAGGTTGTCCTCTATCTCGTCCACCCTCTGCTCCAGCTGGTCCAGGCAGTGGAGCAGCCAGTTAATCCTGGTCCGGTTGGCCCCCTCCGGCGTCCGCTTTAACAGCTGGCGGTATGTCTTTCTGGCATCACTTATGGTCTGATGCGGGTCCTTAATCTGTTCCCATCCGTAGGGCCGGTCCTCCTCCATCAGCTCATGGATGGACTGGTAGGTCCGCATTCCTATGACAATGCGGTACATGCTGTAGTCCACATCCTCCCGCAGGTTGGCCGTGACACTGTTGGCCTGGGTGATATTGGCGATACTCTGGGTGTAGGCATTGCAAAACTTGGCCACCGTGGCCATAAGATAGATAACCAGCACCGCCAGGGGAATGATGATGATAAAAGTCATCAGGTTCAGACGCTTTTCCAGGGGCAGGCGATCCAGGATATGGTTCGTGTCCCAATCCTTCCCAATGCCCTGTTCCTTCTCATTTGCTCCGTCCTGCCCTTTTTTGCCGGACCCGGTCCTCCATTTTCCCGTCATGACCCCTCCCTGCTTCCCGCCCTGTACTCCTTAGGTGTACATCCAACGGTTTTCTTAAACAGATAGCCGAAGTAATGGGAATCCTTATATCCCACCTCGTACCCGATTTCAGAGGTCTTAAGATTAGAGCACATCAGCAGCTCCTTTGCCTTTTCCATGCGCACTCCTGTCAGAAACTCCACAAAAGTCACTCCCATCTCCTGGCTGAAGATGGAGCTGAAATAGCTGGGACTGATATTGACCCTGGCAGCCACCGTGTTCAGGGAAATCTCCTCCTTGGCGTAATTATCATAGATAAACGCCTTGGCCTCATCCAGAACCTGACTGTACTTGCTGGCTGTCTGGCTGTCCCTCAGGGTCATGACCTCCTCAAAAAGCCTCACCAGCTTCTCTTTCAGCATGTCCAGGGCACAACCGTCCTTAAGTACCTTTTCCATATCCGACAATTCCCGCGGGAGACGTCCCATGTCCAGTCCCAGCTGTTCCAGAAATGTGCTGACACAGAGATAGCAGTCCATGACAATGTACTGGCGGAACATAAAAGACTGGCAGTTCTTTTCCCCCACATTCTGGAAATACTCCTCCACAAACCCGGAGGCCTCTCCCACGGTCCCCTGTTTCAGAAAATTTTCCAGGGTCTTTCTGTTCACCTTGGACGCATCCACTGAATTAATATCAATGGTTTCCCCTGTTCCGTGGACCATGCCGTCCATCTGGCTGTAGCTTATAATCCGGTTCATCTCCGTGAAAAATCTGGCGGCAAACGCCCTCCCCGCCTGCAGATAGGAGGTCTGCAAATCGCCCAGACGGTTCACACAGCTTCCAATTCCGCCGAAATACTGTATGTCCTTACAGGCTCCGGCCATCTTTCCCAGGCTGGCGGCACACTCGCTCATTCTGCGTTCCACCTCCTGCTCAGACTCCCCCGTGAGAACGAAGGCCCACCCCTCGTCCCCGCGGTCAAAAACCAGAATGTGCTGCCGGCCCTCCATCCGTTCCTCAATCGCCTCCTGGCAGGATACCACCCGGTCGGAATAGGCAACGGCAGATCCCATAGGCATGAGCTTAAACAGCATGAGCTGGTAAAAGGAGGCGGACAAATCCATCCCCACCTGTTCTCCCCTCTCCAGGGCTTCCTTAAAATTGACCCGGCCCGTCACCAGGTCCCGCAGAAGGCGCTGGCGTTCCAGCACCGTGTTCTCAGCCATCTCCAGGCGGTACTTATCCATAAGCCTGGCGTCCTCCCGCTCCTTCTCAATCACATCCGCCACCTTCTTCACTGCCTCCAGAAGCTTGGCAGCCGTGATGGGCTTCAGAAGGTAGTCCGTCACCCCGATGTGGATGGCCTGCTTGGCATAGTCAAATTCATTATACCCGCTGAGAATAATGATTTTGATTCTGGGAAATTCCTTCTTCACCAGTTCAGAGAGTTCCAGTCCGTCCATGAAGGGCATGCGGATATCTGTTATGAGGATGTCCGGCTGCACCTTCCTGATAAGCGGATATGCCAGTTCTCCGTCGCTGGCTTCCCCTGCAAATTCCAGCCCTTCCTTCTCCCATGGGATGTTGTTCTTGATGCCATTTCGCATGACAATCTCATCCTCCACAAGAAATACCTTTATCATAATCCAGTTCCCCCCTCTTATGTATTTTTTTCCATACCATCCATTTGCTGTCTTACAGTATAAAATATAACACATTCATTTTCAAGATTCTTCCTAAAAAAGAAAAAGCAGAGACCTGTGCGCTGTCTCCGCCTTTGTTTCATTTTACCGGCTTACTGTTTTTCCCGGTTCTTCCGGTTAATCCATTCCGTTGACACATCCATGGCCGCCCGGCAGGCCCTTGTCTGGTCCAGGGAATTCAGCATAACAAAATCATGGATTATGGCCTGGAACCGCAGGGCCGTCACATCCACCCCTGCTTCGCGCAGCTTCCCGGCATAGGCCTCCCCCTCATCCCTGAGCACATCCGCCTCGCCGTTCAGTATCATGGCATCCGGCAGACCCCTCAGCTGCTCCGCAGACGCCCTGAGGGGAGAGACCGTAATCTGCGCCCTGTCTTTCTGGCAGGGGGCATACTGGTTCCAGAACCACTGCATGCCTGCCCGGTACAGGTAGTATCCCGCTGCGAATTCATTGTAGGAACAGGTATCAAAACAGGCATTGGTGACCGGATAATACAGCAGCTGTTTCTGGATGAAGGGCCCCTTCCTGTACTTTGACATAAGGGTCATGGCCGCAGCCATATTGCCTCCTACGCTGTCCCCCGCCACAGTGAAGGTTCCGGGATTCATGGCATATCCCATGGACTTCACAAGGTCGGGAGCCGTACACATGACGCTGTAGCACTGCTCAATGGCGGTGGGGCAGCGCACCTCAGGCGAACGGGAGTACTCAGGGAATATCAAAAGGCAGCCAGTCCTGGCAGCCAGTTCCCTCACCAGCTTTTCATGGGTGTGGAAGCTTCCGAACACCCAGCCTGCGCCGTGGATATAAAAGATCACATTGGCCGGCTGGCAGGAAACCCCCGGATCCACCAGCCATACCGGAATGGTCCCCCATCTTCCTGTATTGACCCGCACCTTGCCGACCCGGGCGGGATATTTGTACACAGGCGTATCCTGGGCCTTTTCCAGAACCATCCTTCCCTCGGCAGGCGGCAGCTCAAATATAAGGGGCGGTTTGGAATTTGCCTGACAGACCTCCTCTGCCGCCGGCTCTAACGGTACACAACGTTTCATATGGAACTCCTTCTTGACAAAAGTCTCTACTGTCAGAATATTCCAGATTCCACGTTCTGCTCACCTGTTTTATTGATTTGCACTATTTTCTTCCGCCTTCTTATAGCATGTGATATCATGGCAGCACAGCAGGCAGGCATCCTTGCCGCCCCAGTGAATCCGGGAGGCGTCGGCCGATGACCAGACCTTAAGGACTGGATTATAGACCTCCATGGTGTAGTTTATCTTATCCTCCACCTGCTTCATGGGACACCGCTGGCAGGGCTTATCATTTTTAAAAAACGCTTCATGACAGCTCATGCCCAGCCTTGAATCCGGCGCAAGCCTGTAGGTCTTATCGTTTATAAACAACAGTTCATGACTTTCCATGTCCACCACATAAATCCATGAGTTCTGGTGGTCCAGAATGGTCCTTAAGTCCTCTGCCAAATCCACGGCGCTGTCCTGTGCCCTCTGCTTAAGGAGGAACAGGGACAGCAGCTCGGACACAAAGGAGAGTACCTCGATCTGGCTTATGGTCCACAGGCAGTGGGAGGTACAGTCATCAAATCCCACCCATCCCTTGAACACGCCGTTATCCCTGATGGCGCACTGGAGCATGGACTTGACGCCCCTTTGCTTCAACCGTTTTTGGATGTCGCCGGGAAGCTGGCCTATATCATCGCAGTAGAGAATCCCGCTCTCATTAAAGCAGCTCTGGTAATCTGTACTGAACTCCGCATAGGAACATCCCTGCAGCAAATCCTTCTGGGACCGGATTCCCCGGGCGCACCACTCAAAGGTGTTGCTGTAGCAGGTCCCATCCTCCGAATTCTCAAATACATAGGCGCGGCTCACCTGCAGACGCTCCCCCAAAAGCTCCAGCACACTTTCAACGGCCTTGTCCATCTTCTCTGACTTGGACAGGATGTTAAAGGCTCTTGGAAGCAGGTCATTTAACATCATGTCCCCATTCTGTTCCGACTCAATGGTGGTATTCACAGTTGCCTTTCGCCCCGCTCCCTGGCCGAACGCCTTGTCCTCCATGGACTGGTCGTAGATCTGGTACTGCTTTTTTCCGCAGGCCTTGGCCTGGTACAGCGCCACGTCAGCCCGCCGGAACAAAGTCTGGAAGTTCTCCCCATCCCTTGGGCATACGGCAATTCCGATGCTGCATGTAATACAGCAGTCCTTGGGCAGCTCCTCCAGCACACGCTCAAAGCACTCGATGAGCCGGCCGGCCACAGACTTTACCCGCTGTTCATTGACCACTCCCTGCAAAAGGGCCATGAACTCGTCCCCTCCAATTCTGGAGACAATATCGCTGCTGCGAAACAGCCGGGAAAGCTGCCCTGCAATCTTTGTGAGCACCGCATCCCCAAACATATGCCCGTACTGGTCATTGACCATCTTAAAATTGTCAATATCAATGACGAACAGCGCAGCCCCTTCCCCTTCCTCCCGGTTCACCAGCAGGTGTTCGATTCTCTGCCTGGCTGATTCCTTGTTGTACAGCCTGGTCAGGGTATCACGCTCCGCCCGTGCCTTTAACTCCTGGGCGGCAAGCTTTTCATCATTTATGTCAATAACGATTCCCACTGCCTTGCAGGGCTGTCCCTGGTCGTCAAACTGGGTGGTGGCCCTCAGCTTGCACCACTGATAGCGGCCCTTGGAATCAGACACCCTGAACTCCAGCTCACCATACCGCCTTCCGTCCCGTATCTCTTCGATAAGATGTCCGAACGGCGCCATATCCTCCGGATACAGATGGGATATCTTAGGTATCCGTACCGATGCCTGCTCTGAGATGGGGTCATATCCGAACTTGGCCTTCCAGTTGATGGAGTATACCACTGTGTCAGAACCGATGTCCCATTCAAAGAAAATATCATTGGTCTGTTCCATAACGATTTTATACCGTTCCAGTCCCAGGCGCAGCTCCTCCTGGGCATGTTTGGTCTGGTCAATGTCTATGATTACGCTGTAAAAATATTCCCTGCCCTCGTTATCATACATCAGACGCCCCTTGTCCAGCATCCAGATGCTGCGGCCGCTGCGGTCCTCCACCCGGTATTCCACTTCATATTCCCCGCCCCGGTTGATCTGTTCTGTCAGCTCCCTGCGCATCCGCTCCCTGTCATCCGGGCGTATCATTTCTATATAACAGTTGTTGAACCGCTCTTTTATCTCCTCCCTGGTATATCCAAGGAACCCGTCGTCAACATCCATCATGGTGAACCACCTGTCATTGCGGCAGCGCAGGATTCCCTTCAATATGTTGTGAAGAACCCGGCGGTCCTCACGGAGCCTGTTTTCGTCCAAATCCGCCTCCTGATGCGCTCTGTCCACGAGCCGCCACAGCAGCAATGCCTTTCGGCGGCGGGGATGTTCGATGTCCACCCGCAGAAGGGTCAGCTCATACCACTCCTCAGATCTGTGCTCATCCTTCAGCCGGTACTTCCAGCTCTGTTTCAGCATCCCCTCTTCAAAGAAACGCGGTATCTCTGTTTTCCATATCCGCCGCACATTGTCCTGTTCCTCCGGCACCACCAAATCATTTATGCAGCATTCCGCCACGGCTTCCAGGCATTCTCCCTGAAACAGCTTCTTAATCCGCTCGTCCGGCGCGTATACCACATGATAGCTGCCCGTGGAAAAGTCCACCTCAGCCACCGTGGTATCCACATACCGCAGCATGGCAAAATACTTCATCTGTTCCAGCTGCAGGGCGCTCAGGCTGCCGTCCCCCACCCCCAGGACACTGCCGTGGTGGGAAAGCTTTGCAGGCGCAGGGACATTGCCGTCCCGGTACCGTTTGCACAGGTCAGCCAGCTGCGGCTCCACATTCTTAAAGCAGTCCAGCAGTCTGGAGGAAAAGCATCCGCATTCACCGTTTAGAATCATGTTGAAGGCCTGTTCATGGGGAATCGCCTTCTTATAAACACGGTCCGACGTGAGGGCATCGTATGCATCCACAATGGACACGGCCTGGGCGCAGATAGGGATGGCATCTCCGTACAGCCCATCCGGATATCCCCTGCCGTCCCAGCGCTCATGATGGTACCGGCAGATGTTGTAGGCGTATTCAAGATACCCCTTATCGCTCATGCGTTCCAGGCCCTCCAGAATCTGGCATCCCCTGAGCGTATGGGTCTTCATGATTTCAAACTCTTCCGCAGTGAGGCGGCCCGGTTTATTAAGTATCTTATCCTCAATGGCAATCTTGCCGATATCGTGAAGGGCCGAGGCCGAGGCAATGACTTCAATCTTTTTCTTATCCAGCCCGTATTCAGGACAATTCCTGCACACCTCCTCCAAAAGCACCTGGGTCAGCAGACGGATGCGCTTGATATGCTGCCCCGACTCCAGACTCCTGTATTCAATGACAGATGAAAGGGCGTCCACCAGCACATCGTTGGACTCCCTCAGCTTCTGCGCCTGCTGCTCTACCATGTCCTCCAGATTATGTTTATGAAGATAAAGCTCTATGATATTATGTACCCGCCGCTTGACCACATGGGGCTCAAAGGGCTTGACAATGATGTCGGACGCCCCCAGGTCAAAGGCCCTCAGCTCCCCTTCCAGGGAGTTATCAGCCGTGATTACCACCACAGGAACCTCGTCCAGAAGCCCGTTGGCCCCCATCTCCTGCAGCACCTTGTATCCATCCATCACGGGCATCACCACATCCAGCAGCATGATGGCTATATTCTCGTGATACTGCCGCAGCAGAAGCAGGGCCTGCTCCCCATTCTCAGCCTCCAGCAGATGGTATTCCTCCTGGAACAGTCCATCCAGAATCACGCGGTTTATTTCCATATCGTCTACAATCAGTATGGTATCCCGCTGACGCATATCGTCACTTCCTCTCCGCAGCCGTAAGACACAAGCTGCCGCTAGTCATTTGCAAGTATTCTGCATATCTCCTTGTAAGCCTCTTCCAGCTCCGGATATGCTCCGGCAGCTTCATCAAAACGGTCTGCCCTGATATGGTCCACCATAAAAGAGGATATGTTAAACAGCTTATCCATACCCAGATTGGCCGTAACACCCTTAAAGGTATGGGTTGCCATCAGGGCATCCTCCCGGTTCTCTCCCTCAAAGGCCTTTGTGATCTGGGAAAAAGTACTGTCTGTCAGAAACTTCTTCAGAAACTTCTCGTACAGTGCGGAATTGCCGCTGAAACGCCGTAAGGCGCCATCTATATCCACCCCTGCGCCCTTTAATTCAAGTATTGTATTTAAATCCATGAAAATCCCCCTCATTCCGGTTCTGGTCACAGAAACCGTTCTCAAATGAAAATGACGAAAAAAATATAACATATTGTATAAATTATAGCAGGTTGAGGATATTTGTGCAACGATATGAGGAAATTACAGAACAAGTGCGGAACAAGCGGAAGTTTATGAGAAACAAAAAAGGAACCCTGCCTGGAAGGATTCCTTTTTCTAAAATGCGGGAGATGGGACTTGAACCCACACGAGCATACACCCACAAGATCCTTAGTCTTGCCTGTCTGCCAATTCCAGCACTCCCGCAACACGAATGGTAGTATAGCATAGATTTTTCGACTTGGCAACCATTTTTGACAAATTTTTTTAATTTTTTTCAAAAAACAAATTCGATAAAAAATTTAAAAAATAATATTGACAAATCGCTGCTGCTCATTTATAATAACCTTCGTTGCTTGAACAAAGCAGCAGAACAAAACAAAATGCAGAAGTGGCGGAATTGGCAGACGCGCACGGTTCAGGTCCGTGTGGTAGTAATACCTTGTGGGTTCGACTCCCATCTTCTGCAGGCAGAAAACAGGAATTTCCAGTATGGAGATTCCTGTTTTTATGTTCATTTTTTCTGCAGCAGACCGGCCAGGCACCAGACAGTCCGGCACCGCCGGCACATCCGGTCCTTCTCCGGCCCAGCAGCCGGCCGCCTATTCCCCATCCTGTTCAGGAACATACGGACATGTGGTTCTGCGCACAATCAATGTGGGGTCAAGTATCACCCGTTCCGGCTTTTCCTGTGGGTTTTTCAGCTGTTTTAACATCAGTCTGGCGGCATGCTCGCTCATCTCCCTGACATGCTGGCTCACCGTTGTCAAGCTGATGTCATAGAGTGATGAAAAAACAATATTGTCGAAACTCACCACGGAAATCTGTTCCGGAATCTTGACTCCGGACTCCCGGCAGTGCTCAACAAACCCAATGGCCATCATATCGTTGGAAATCACGATTCCCTTTGGACGGTTCTTCAAATCCGATATATAAATCTTTGCCAGTTCACTTCCCGTGTCCAGCTTCAAATCACCCTTGAATACATTTTGTTCCTTAAAGGGGAGACGGTAATTTTCCAGCGCCTGCCTGTATCCCCTGAACCGCTGCTCCGATGCGGACGAAACATCCGGCCCCTTCACAAAGGCAATCTCCGGATACCCCAGCTCAATGAGATGCATGGCCGCAATATAACCGGCCTTGAAATTGTCCGACAGCACCGAATCCCCTTCATAGGACCCCAGGATCCTGTTTACCAGCACAACCGGAATCTCAATATCATCTAATTCCTTTTCAATTTCCTCTGATTGGGCAGTAAGCAAAAATACACCTGAAAAATTAAATTGGATAGCCATATGAATGAACTCTTTTTCCCGCCTGATATCATATTCACTGTTCAGGACCATCAGCATATATCCATTGTTGTGAAGAATCTTCTGGATGTAAAAGGTAAGATCCGCATAAAACGGATTGCGGATGTCGCTGACAATCAGCGCAATGATGCTTTGTCTGCCCTTGCTCAGACTTCTGGCTATTGTATTTGGCTGATAACCTATCTCCTCCACAAAATCCAGCACCTTTTTGCGCAGCTCCTCCCCGACTCCCGGCGAGTTATTCATGGCTCTGGAAATAGTGGAACGCGATACCCCCAGCATCTGGGCCACGTCGGAAATGGTATACTTATCTTTTTTCTGGATACTCATTCTCTTACTTCCTTATCTGCTTTGAAATAACATGGCTGTGATCCACCTATCCCAATAAGCGTCTTGCTATTATTATAATATAAGTAAAAATGTAATGCAATCGGTATTGCGAGAAACGAAAAAGGAGGAGCAGCCCCCAGCTGTTCCCCCTTTCGCCCGTCATCCTTAATTGAACGGTGCCGGATAAATGGTATCGTGTTTTGCAATATCAAACGGCCATACAGTAACAAGCGAACCATCCTGGAACTGAGCGATTGTCAGCTTGCCGTCCATATTGGTATTCTTATAAGGAATACCGTTAAATTCAGACTCGGAGAACTTGATAGTGTCATAAGGAAGAATAATCTCCTCGCCTCCCGGGAAGGCATCTTTAATCTCCAGAGTACTCAGCTCATCCTTTAATGCTTCAGAGGTAATCTCCTTGCCTGCGTCTGCAAGATTCTGAAGAGCTGTCCTGAAAATCCAGACTACCGTGTACGCCTCCGCGGAATGCCCGTTCATATCAACGCCGTACTTTGCCTTAAACGTGTCCGAAACCTTGGTTCCCTTGTCCCCCGGCAGGAATTCCGTGGCTGTAAGGATTCCGTTTGCAAGGCCGCCCACAGACGGAAGATAAGAAGATTCCGTATAACCGTTTGCCTTGGCAATCATGATATTGGGCTTGTACCCCTGCTCGTTCATGGTCTTTGTAAGGAGAATCGCGTCCGATACATAATTGTCAACAATAAGGGCGTCCGGATTCAGGGACTTTAACTGCAGCACCTCGCTGGTCAAATCCGCCGCGCCCTGGGAGTAAAGAACCTCTCCCTTAAATTCCAGTCCATTTTCTTCTGCAAAGTATTTTGCCCAGGTGGCTGTCTGCTGTCCTAATTCAGTATTGTCCGCGCAGACCGCAACACTCTTGACGTCGATATCATCCGCCGGATCCTTGGCCGACAAATCCAGAAGATACTGCTCCATATCACGTATAAACATCATATTGGTGGGAGCCAGGCGGAAGAAATACTCATATCCGTGAGATGTAAGGGAATCCGACGTGGCATTGGCTGTTATCATGGGCACCTGGTAGTTTTCCGCCACCTGGGACACCACCTCGGTAACACCGCTCTGATATGCGCCCATTACCGCCATCACCTTATCCTGTGTAATCAAACGTTCCATCTCAGTCATGCCCGTGGCATTGGCCCCCTGGGTATCACCGTATACAATCTGGATAGGCCGGCCGCTTATTCCTCCTGCCGCGTTGATTTCCTCCACTGCCAGGTCAATACCGTCCTTCATGTTCTGGCCCGAATCAGCCAGCGCTCCCGTCATGGGATAAAGCGCGCCAATCAGTATGGGCTCCCCATCTGCGGTGGACGCCTTTGCCGGCTCCGCCGTCCCGTCACTGCCTGCGGCCGCGGTCGTGGCCGCCGCCCCCGCTGCCGTTCCTGCTGCCTCTGCCGCATCCTTCTGTCCTCCTGAACCAGAACCATATCCCCCGCATCCGGACAGCATACCCGCTGCCATAGCCGCGCTTAATGTCAATGCCACCAATTGTTTCCTCATGTATTTCTCCTCCTTTTATTTGATTAACCCATATACGGGCCATCTTTCATTTTTAGTTTGTTTCCGCAGCAGCAGGAACACAGCTGCCAACCGCGCTCTAAAATCCCAGATACGCCTTTTTCACCTCATCGTTGTTCAAAAGCTCTTCGGCTGTGCCCGATACGGTAATCTGGCCGTTTTCAATCACGTATCCCCTGTTGGCAATCCTCAGCGCCTTCCTCACATCCTGTTCCACCAGGATAATGGTAAGCCCGGATTCCTGCGCCACCTCTTTGGCAATGGAAAATATGTTGTCCACAATGTTGGGGGCCAGTCCCAGGGAGGGTTCATCCATGATAAGAAGCTTCGGAAGTCCCATCATGCCTCTGGAAAAGGCAAGCATCTGCTGTTCGCCTCCGCTTAAGGTGCCTGCCAGCTGGTTCTTTCTGTCCTTCAGCTTAGGAAACCAGTTATAGATCCGTTCAATGGTGTCCTTCTTAGCCGCTTTCGCCGCCTTGCTGCTGGCTCCCATCTCCAGATTCTCATAGATTGTCATGGAAGGAAACAGCTGCCTGCCCTCCGGAACCAGGATAACACCGTGGTCAATAAAGGTTCTGCAAGCCGCTCCGGTAAGATCATGTCCGTCCAAACGGATATTTCCCTGAAACGGCCTGATCAGGCCGGCGCAGGACTTAACCGTGGTGCTCTTGCCCGCCCCGTTGCTTCCCACCAAGGCTACGATTTCCCCTTTATCCGCCGTAAATTCAATATCCCAAAGCACCTGAATGTCCCCGTACCGGACATTGATTTTATTTACCTCAAAATACCTGTCTGCCATATCAATGCTCCTCCTTACCAAGATAAATCTCGATGACATAGGGGTCATTCATTACCATCTCCGGCGTTCCCTCTGTTATTTTCTCACCATGATGCATAACAACCACTTTCTGGCAGAGATTGGCCACTGCTCTCATTACATGCTCAATCAGCAGTATGGTGGTCCCGTTCTCATTGATTTTGCGAATCAGCTCCACGGCCTCATCTGTCTCCGTGGGATTTAAGCCAGCCATAACCTCATCCAAAAGCAGCATATCAGGATCCGTGGCCAGGGCCCTGGCCAGCTCCAGACGCTTCTTAAAGGGAGTGCCCATTTCTCCCGGCAGCCAGTCCTTCCGCTCGTACAATCCGGTAAAATGCAGGATTTCCTCTGCGTATTCCTTTGCCTCTTTTACTGATTTATATTTTTTTCTTCCATATAGAGCACCCGAAGCAACATTATCCAATACAGACATGGAAGCCAGAGGCTTCATGATCTGGAATGTCCTGGCAATTCCCATGGACGTATAGTGATATGGCTTCATGCCGGTAATTTCTTTATTTTTATAGATAATATGGCCGGCCGTAGGCGGGAACACGCCGCTTATCATATTGAATACCGTTGTCTTTCCGGCTCCGTTGGAACCGATGAGCCCGGTAATGCCTCCCTCCTCCACAGCAAAGCTGACACTGTCCACAGCCTTCAGTCCTTTGAAATTCTTACTCAAATCCTTTATTTCCAATATATTGCCCACTTAAAACGCCTCCTCTCCTGATTTACTTTTTACCGTCCATCCTGTCAAACATATCATTGACCTTTACCTTGAATTTGCTGCCGTTATACCAGCCCATAATACCTCTTGGCTGGAACAGGATAACCACAATCAGAATGATGGCGTAAACCAGCAGATTGGCTCCGGGCGCTATACTGCTCAGGGTAGAGTTGAGATACTGAGCTAACGGTGTAAGAATAATAGCTCCAATCAGGGGGCCTGTCACGCTTCCGATTCCTCCGATTACAGCCGGAAGAACGAATTCCACGGACTGTGCCTGAATCATGATATCCGGGTTAATGAAACGGATATAATTTGCATAGAACACACCGCATACAGCAATCAGGCCGCAGCTGACAAAGGTGGCCAGCACCTTATATTTGAGAGGATTGATTCCGATTGCATTGGCTGTGTCCTCATCCTCCCTCACTGTCTTTAAGGCATATCCAAACTTGGAACGGTCAATTGCGCGCACAATCAGATATACCGCTATTACCATAAGAAGGGACAGATAAAAATAGGGCACTTTACTCTTAAATCGCAGCAGAGCCAGGGAATTATCGCCAAAGGGAAGCAAAAGCCCCTGCCCCTTGCCGGCAAAATCCCAGTTGGTCATCAGATTGCGGAACGCCTCTCCAAACGCAATGGTAACCAGTGAAAAATACGGCCCCCTCAGCACGAAACAGGGCGACAGCAGCAATGCGGTTAACGCTCCCACAAACAGAAACACCAGAGGAATGCTGATCCACGGCGATACATTCAGCTTAACCAGCAAAAGAGTGGACATATATGCGCCCAGCCCCATAAAGGAGGCATGTCCCAGGGAAATCTGGCCTGTCAGCCCGCCCAGGATACTCCAGGCCAGGGACGCGCTGGCCATGTAAAATGTCATCACGCAAATCGACAGCAGGTACGGTGTACGGACAAATACGGGTATCACAGCTGCGATTAGAAGTAAAATCAATAATAAAATCTGTCTGGAACCTATTTTTTTCTTCATTGCTATCTACCCCCGTCTTGTTTTCACTGTCTGTTTCACTACCAGAATCAATATAAATGCCAGGAACACGATGGTATCCTTAAAGGAGGAACCCACAACCACGGCTCCCACGGTTTCCATAAGCCCCAATACAATGCCGCTGACAAAGGCTCCGATAACGCTTCCCAGTCCTCCCATGGTTACCACAATGAAGGACCTCGTCCCATACACGGCGCCAACCGTAGGGAATACATAATAAAAGGACATCAGACAGGCTCCGGTGATTCCGGCAATGGCTGCTCCCAGACCGTATGTAGTGGCATAGACCAGCTTTGTTTTGATACCGCAGACCTGGGCTCCGGTACTGTTCTGGGAAGTGGCGCGAATCTGCTTTCCTATATTGGTATACTTTAAGAAAGCGAACAAAAGGATGGTTACCGCCAGAAGAATCACAAAGCTCAGCACCTTGGGAAGGCTTAAGTTTATGGCTCCCAGCTGCACGATTTTCTCGGAAAACATACTCTGGGCCGTTCTGTAATCCGATTTAAAATAAAGAAGCGCTACATTCTGGAACAGAATTCCCAGTCCAACCGTTAAAAACAGCACATTGGTATCGTCATTGCCGTGCAGGGACCGCGTAATCAGCGTTGACTGCAAAAGCGCCCCAAAGGCGAACATCACCACCGCCACAATGGGGATTGCCACAAAGGGGTCAAGACCGCATTGGTCAAACAGAACAAAGGATATGTACATACCCAGCATCAGAAGCTCGCCCTGGCAAAAATTGATAATCTTCATAACTCCGAAAATCAGCGTCAGGCTCATACCTATCAGTGCATAAATTCCGCCCACCATAATCCCATTGGCAGCCGCCTGCAAAAATATATTCATGTTACTACCTCCCAACTAATTTGATAACAGCTCCGTGTTCACGAACACGTTTCCACCCGTTTCTACCTTCCCAAAAAACCTCCGTCTACCGGTATAACTGCCCCGGATATATAAGCAGAGGCATCGGAAGCCAAAAACACTGCCAGCCCCTTAAGATCCTCCGCAGTCCCCCATCTTCCCATGGGTATCCTGCGGGTGGTTTCCTCGTATTGGGCAGGATTCTTTACCTTCATGGTATCTGTCAGCGCCGTGGCCATGTATCCAGGGGCAATGGCATTGACATTGATTCCTTCTGCCGCCCACTCATTTGATAATGCTTTTGTCAGCTGGGCAACCCCGCCTTTGCTGGCACTGTAGGCCGGAACCAGAACACTGCCAAAAAAGGAATCCATGGATGCTATGTTGATAATCTTTCCGTAACGGCGGGCCGCCATAGACCTTCCAATTCTCTGAGACATGAAGAACACAGCGTTCAGATTAAGCTCCACCACTTCATTCCAATCCTCCTGCGTCACCTCAAAAGCGGCACATCTGTTTAATGTTCCGGCCGCATTAACCAGGATATCAACACGTCCATTGTAAATCTCCAAAATCTGCTCACAGACCGTTTCCCTCTGCTGCTGCCTGCTTAAATCTCCTGTCACTCCATAAGCCGGAGGTCCGCTGCTTCCTATTTCTGCGGCAGCTTCCCACACCTTCCCGGTCCTGCCGGTTATGATTACCTCTGCACCTGAATCGTGCAGCGCCTGGGCAATTCCATATCCCAGTCCACGGCTGCCTCCTGTGACAACCGCCCGGCGTCCTTCTAAATCAAGTATCATTATCTTCCATCTTCCCCCTTTCTTTCCCTGTATCTCAACGAATCAATCCCCTCCTTTTGCATCATACAGTTTGTGTCCGCCAATCGTAATTAGCGAATCAGTTTCGTAATGTTTCGTTCTTTTTAGAAAACAGTTTCGTTACGTTGTTCCAAGCATAGCACACGGTTTCGTTAAAATCAATAAGTTTATTCTTGTTTTCCTCTTGTTTTAATGCTTTTTTACTTTTTTGACAAATTTTCAGTATATATATTGTCTATTTTTCAAAAATTGTTTATTTTTTATCAATGTAATTGTGCAGATGGTCAGATTTTACCCGTTTTAAATCTGGCTCGCCTCTTCATCAAATGTACAATATGCATAATATTTTTTACATATTTTTATATCGCATTGTCTCTATTATAATAGAATGCCAAAAATAAACATATTTTTCTTATTGACTATTGAATCATTTTCGTTTACTATTAGCCTTAAAGAACGAAATCGGTTTCTCTAATACACGGGGGTATTAATTATGATTAACGGAACAACTCTTTGGAATCGCTCTTATACTGCAGATATGATAGAAAAGACCTTTTCCGGTAAGACTTATTTGACCTATCCCAATCTTCCTGCCAATTTATACGACGCCTTATCCTTATCTGCCGCACGCCATCCGGACAAGACAGCAGTTGTGGATGACAGCGGCGCCGCTTATACCTATACAGAACTAAGGGACATGGCCGACCATTTTTCTTCTTACCTATATTACATATCGGATATCAAGCCGGGAACCAAGACAGGCATCATGATGTTCAACAGTGTTGAATTCTGCGTGACCTTCCTGGCTCTTACAAAACTGGGAGCCGTGGTAATACCGCTCCCCAGCAAATACAGCCGGAACGAAGTGCTTTCACTGACAGCAAAGGCCGATCTCCAGTACATCCTGTGTGATGAAAAGTTTTATGACTGGTTCGTACCGCTGGAAACCTCCGGCGTCCATCTGATGAAGCCCGGACGGAGTCAGGACGGATTTGGTTTTTCCCACCTGTGCGCCTCCTATCTCAGCCCCGTTCCCTCCCTTGGCAGGGAGGAGGATGACGCGCTCATCATGTTTACATCCGGCACCACCTCCCAGAGCAAGGGAGTCATTATCAAGAATTACAGCATCATGCACGCCATTGTCTCCTACCAGAGAATTTTCCAGATAACGGACCGGGACACCACCCTTATTCCCATTCCCATATACCTGGTAACCGGGCTGGTGGCGCTTCTGGGGCTGACCCTGTATGCAGGCGGAACCGTTTACCTGCACAAGTTCTTTGATGCCAAACGGGTTCTCAGGGATGTAAACGACAAGGAAATCACATTTCTCCACGCCGCACCGGCCGTATTTTCCCTGCTGCTGAGGGAAAAGGACAGTTTTCCTTCCCTGCCCAGTCTGAGGCTTCTGGCCTGCGGAAGCAGCAACATGTCAAAGGAAAAGCTGACAGAAATCCACCGCTGGCTGCCCTGCGCCGTATTTCACACTGTATACGGGCTGACCGAGACATGTTCGCCTGCCACCATCTTTCCGGGCGATGCTTCCACCAGCAGTTACATTGGTTCCTCGGGCCTTCCCATTCCCGGCACCTGCTTTTGTATACTGGATGACTCAGGTTCACAGATGCAGACAGGCCAGGTAGGGGAAATCGCAGTCAGGGGGACGGTTCTCCTGGACCGGTATTATCAAAAGGGAACCGGGGAGCTGGACGAAGACGGCTGGCTCCGTACCGGAGATCTGGGATATTTTAACGGGGAGGGGTATCTGTTTATCGTGGACCGGAAAAAGGACATGATAAACCGGGGCGGAGAAAAAATATGGAGCTTTGATGTTGAAAATGAGCTGTACAGGCTGGACGGGATTGATGAGGCGGCTGTGGTGGGGATTCCCCACGATATATACGGCGAAGTGCCTGTGGCTGCGGTGAAGCTGTCTCCTGAAAGCATTCTGACGGAACAGCAGATACAGGATTTGCTGAAATGCAGGATTGCCAAATACATGATCCCTTCCCGCATCCTTTTCCTGAACGAGCTCCCTCTCACGCCCAATAACAAAGTAAATAAATCAGCCATACGGAAACTTTTCATGCAGCCAGAACAGTAAGGAGGTTACACAAAAATGAGAAAACCAGTTTTTATCACCGGCGAAGAAGCCGCTGCCATGATTGCCGACAACGCAACCGTGGCAACCATCGGCATGACCCTGGTGTCGGCAGCCGAAACCATTCTCAAAGCCATTGAACAGCGCTTTTTAGAGACAGGAAGTCCCAGAGGGCTGACTCTGGTCCATTCCTGCGGGCAGAGCGACCGAGACCGGGGTATCCAGCATTTTGCCCATGAGACCATGCTCTCCAGAATCATCGGGGGCCACTGGGGACTGCAGCCCAGAATGATGCAGCTGATTGCCGACAACAAGATTCTGGCCTACTGCATTCCCCAGGGCCAGTTTGCCCAGTTATACCGCAGCATGGCCGGAGGCGAGCCCGGAAAAATCACCAAGGTGGGCCTGGGCACCTTCATCGACCCCAGGATTGACGGAGGCAAAATGAACGAAATCACCATGAGCGCTCCCGATATCAATGAGGTGGTTACCATCGGCGGCGAGGAATATATGCGCTATAAACCCATCCCTCTGGATTACTGCATCATCCGGGGAACCTATGTGGATGAATACGGCAATCTGACCACAGACGAGGAGGCCATGCAGCTGGAAGTGTTCTCCGCCGTCATGGCATGCAAAAAATTCGGCGGAAAGGTGCTGGCCCAGGCAAAGTATAAAGTCAGGGCCGGTTCCCTCCACTGCAAACGCGTGATTGTGCCAGGGGTATTCATTGATGCGGTTGTCATCTGTCCCAATCCCGAAGAGGACCACAGGCAGACCCACAGTTTCTATATGGACCCTGCCTACTGCGGAGATACCAAGGCGCCTGTATCATCCGACGACGTCCTCCCCATCTCGCTGCGCAAGGTTATCGGGCGCAGGGCATTGATGGAGCTGGCGCCCGATGATGTGCTGAATGTGGGAACCGGGATTCCCAATGATGTCGTCGGCCCCATTATCACAGAGGAGGGGATGTCGGAGGATGTGACCATAACCGTGGAATCCGGTATCTACGGTGGCATTCCCATGGGCGGTATCGACTTTGGAATTGCCAGGAACCAGTTTGCCCTGGTACGGCACGACGACCAGTTTGACTATTATAACGGACCCGGTGTGGATGTCACCTACATGGGTGCAGGCGAGGTGGACGCCGAGGGAAATGTCAATGCCACCCGTTTAGGGCCAAAGCCCACGGGAGCAGGCGGTTTTATTGATATTACCACCAATGCCAAGCACGTGGTCTTCTGCTCCTCTTTTACCGCCAAAGGACTGGACTGCTCCTTTGAAGGAGGAAGGCTTCATATCAACCAGGAGGGCTCTTTAATTAAATTTGTCAGCCGGATTAAACAGGTTTCCTATAACGGCAGAATCGCCAGAGAAAAGGGCCAGAAAATGCACTATGTAACGGAACGGGCCGTATTTGAGCTTCGTCCGGAGGGACTGACCCTGACCGAAATCGCCCCCGGAATTGATATCCAGACCCAGGTCCTGGACCTGATGGAATTCACTCCCCTGATCAGCCCTGATCTGAAGGAGATGGATACAGCCATTTTCATGGAGGGTGCTCCCTTCGGACTTAGAAAGTATATATTTTCTAATTAATACGCAGCAGTTCGGGACGGTCAGGATGAGACTCCGTCCTGAACAGTTCCAATAACATATTCACATTAAGGAGGATTAATCATGAGACTCGAAAACAAAACCGCAATTGTAACAGGTGCCGGCCGCGGCCTCGGCAAAGGGATTGCCTTAAAACTGGCAGCAGAAGGCGCCAAGGTCATCGTAGCCGACATGTCAATGGAAACAGCCTCTGCAACTGCTGAGGAAATCAACGCTTCCAGCGGCACAGCCAAGGCCTTTGCCGTCAATATCGCCAAGCAGGACGAGGTAAAGGCAATGATGGACTTTACCGTGGAGTCTTTCGGCACATTGGATGTTATTGTCAACAACGCCGGAATCAACCGCGACGCCATGCTGCACAAGATGACTGTGGAGCAGTGGGATCAGGTCATTGCGGTTAACCTGACCGGCACATTCTACTGCGTCCAGTATGCTGCCCAGATTATGAGGGAAAAGGGAAGCGGCGCCATCATCAACATCTCCTCCGCCAGCTGGCTGGGGAATATCGGACAGGCCAATTATGCCGCCTCCAAAGCCGGCGTGGTGGGCCTCACCAAGACAGCATGCCGCGAGCTGGCAAGAAAGGGCGTCACCTGCAATGCCATCTGCCCCGGTTTTATCGACACGGACATGACCCGCGGCGTACCTGAAAAGGTATGGGATACCATGATAAGCAAGATACCTATGGGAAGGGCCGGCAGCCCTGCGGACGTAGCCAATATGGTTGCTTTCCTGGCTTCTGACGAGGCAAACTACATTACAGGCGAAGTAATCAACGTGGGCGGCGGTATGATTCTTTAATGATATAAAATGAGGAGGATACGGATATGGAGAATTTAAAAGAAGTAGTAATTGTCAGCGGAGTCCGGCTTCCCGTCGGCTCTTTCGGCGGAAGCCTCAAGGATATTTCCGCCATTGATATGGGCGCCATGGTTGTAAAAGAGGCCGTGAAGCGTGCCGGTATAGAGCCCTCTGATGTAGATGAGACTATTGTGGGCCAGGTGGGCCAGATTGCGGAATGCGGTTTTGTAGCCAGAGCCGTCAGCCTGAAGGCCGGACTTCCCGAAACAACATGCGCCTATTCCGTCAACCGCCAGTGCGGCTCAGGCCTTCAGGCCATTGCCGACGCAGTGATGGAGATACAGACAGGGTTTGCAGACGTGGTGGTTGCTGCGGGCACCGAGAACATTTCCCAGCTCCCCTACTATGTGAAGGACGCCCGCTGGGGTGCCAGGATGGGACACAAGGTGTTTGAGGACGGCGTCATTGATATATTGACCTGGCCCTTAGGCCCCTACCACAATGGCGTGACAGCTGAAAATGTAGCAGAAAAATACAATGTGACCCGCCAGGAGCAGGACCAGTATGCCCTGGAAAGCCACCTGAGGGCAGCGGCAGCCATCGAAGCCGGTAAGTTCAAAGACGAAATCCTCCCGGTGGAATTAAAGGACAGAAAAGGAAACATCACTGTCTTTGACACTGACGAAGGCCCCAGAGCCAGCCAGACCATAGAAAAGCTGGAGCGCTTAAAACCATGTTTTGTGAAGGACGGAACCGTGACTGCGGGCAATTCCTCCAGTCTGAACGACGGCGCTGCCGCTGTGGTTGTCATGTCCAGGGAAAAGGCAGACACCCTGGGCGTCAAGCCTCTCCTTACCATTAAGGGCTGCACGGTTGCCGGCAACGACGGAGCCGTCATGGGATACGCTCCCAAGCTCTCCAGTGAAAAGCTGGCAGCGAAACTGGGATTGGACCTTAAGGCCATTGATATGTTTGAAATCAACGAGGCTTTTGCAAGCCAGGCCTTTGCCGTACGGCGCGACCTGGGACTGGACCCCGAAAAAGTAAATATTTACGGCGGAGGAATCTCCATCGGCCATCCCATCGGAGCAACCGGTGTTATCCTGGCCGTGAAGGTACTTTATGAACTGCAGCGGACCGATAAAAAGGACGCCATGGTAAGCATGTGTATTGGCGGCGGGCAGGGAATCTCCATGTACTTTACAAAAGACTGATACTAGAAATTAAAACCGGAGCTGAAATCTGTGTTAGAGGATTTCAGCTCCGGTTTGTTTTTTTCTTATTCAGAGCTCTATATTCCGTCATTCAAAGACCGACCTGACGGCAGAATAAACGCGTCTGTACTGATTCATATATTCTGCATACAATTCATGGGCTGTTCTGTCAGGCTTATAGGTGATTCCGGAGCGCACCATTCCGGCTACAGCTGTTTCCAAATTATCGTATTCCCCAAATGCCACGGCTCCCAGCATTGCTCCTCCCAGTGAGCCAGTCTGCTGGTTTCTGACCGTATGGATGTTCCTGCCAAGGATATCCGCTTTTATCTGCAGAAGCTGGGGCGATAGTGAGCCTCCCGTTGATATGATTTGCCCAACCTCAATGCCTGCATCCAGTAGGGCATCCATAATCAGGGCCAGCTCATAATTGATTCCTTCCATCATGGCTTTGTATAAATCCGCTCTCCGGGTGTCCAGTGATAATCCCAAAACCGCTCCCCTCGAATGCTCATCCATATGAGGTGTTGCTGCTCCCGAAAAATGAGGAAGCACCAGGATTCCGGTTGGGCCTGGCTCCATATGCCCGTTAAGCCACGAAAAGACCTGTTTTAAATCCATTCCCTTTTCCCTTACAAACTCAGAAGCAAACCATTTAAGCAGAACACCGGAAGTATTTTCCCATGCAACTGTATTGAAAAAGCCGTCTGCGGCAAAAGGTTCACAGGCAATATGATGTCTTTGTGCCCTTCCGGGAATCATGTTTTTTTCGTTCAAAATTGCCGTAAGCCCTTCTGTGGTCCCTGCGGTATTGGCACACAATCCCTCTTTTACGGCTCCGCAACCAATGGCATTGCAGATATGATCATGGGTTCCGGCCACAATCAGGGTATCTTGGGGAAGATTGAGTTCGAATGCCTCATTCGGAAGGATTTTTCCCACAACCGTTCCGCCCCTTACTGGCTCCGACAAAAGCCCTTCCCGGATTCCCGATGTTTCCAGAAGCCTGTCCGACCAGCTGTTTTCATTGCAGTCAAAGAGGCCTGTTCTGGATGCCATGGAAAAGTCAATGGCTCTGACTCCGGCTAGGGTGTGAATCAGAAAATCCTGGAAGGTAAAAACCATGACAGCCCTTCCATACAAGTCCTGGCAATTCTGTTTGAGCCACATCAGCTTGTTGACCGAGTAAATGGTACTGGGATTAAGGCCGGTTATCTCTATAAATTCCTTCTCCCCTACTTTTTCCAGAAAGGCCGGAAACAGTCCAGCTCCTCTGATATCCGTTCCCGTAATGCCGGGGCAAAGGCAATTTCCCGAACCGCCGCAGAGTATGACGGCCTCACCAAGGGCAGACACCGTGATTGTCCTCACCGGATATCCTCCGCCCGCCGCTGCCAAACATGCCCTGGCTCCCGAGCGCACCTCTTCCGGATTTAATTCCCTCCAGCCGCCTGAGGTGTTGGAAAAACCATATGATACCTGATGCTGGCGTATGATATTTCCCTGCCCGTCCACCAGAGCCGCCTTCACCCCGGACGTTCCTATGTCCAATCCCATATACATCTGCCAATACCTCCCCTCTTACAGCAAGCACCCTCTAATACTTCCTAAAACTTTTTCTCATTTTTAAATACAGTCAATATCTCTACGGTTTTCTCGTAAATAATTTCCATGGCCTGATTTGCCAGGTGGCAGAAATTAACCGGATTGGTTGCCTCGCTGATCGTCTTTGCAAGATATGGCGCAGGTGCGGTATCAATTGCTGTGAAATAGTTAATTTTTCTTATCCCTGCATCAATGGCTGCCTGAATCTGGTTAAAAGGAGTGCCGGAACCGCCATGCATTCCCAGAGCAACATTTCCCGCCTTTGCCCGGATCTTTTTTACAAGTTCGATATCCAGATTAGGCTCCCCTGCATACATCCCATGTACTGTGCCAAAGGAAACCGTGAGGACATCACAGCCAGACTCCCGGCAGAAAATTTCCGCCTCATCCGGGTTCGTAAAGTAGACGCTCAAATCTGAGAGATCACTGGTTTCCTGGCCGTGTACCTCGCTGGGCATATTATTTGGCATGGCGCCTAATTCAGCTTCGACGCCAATGCCAAGAGGGTGAACAATATCCACAAATCGTCTTGTCCTTTCAACGTTTTCCCTGAGGCTGAATCTGGAGTTATCATGCATAATAGAGGTGCACCCCAGCCTTACAGCCTTCATGCAATGGTCAAAATCATATCCGTGGTCCACGTGAACAGATATAGGCGCTGTGGATTTTCTGGCATATTCCAGCATAAGGGGAACCGCTATTTCAATAGGCACCACATCCTCCTCTGTCTGAGCATGGTTGATGGTAACCGGCATGTTTGTATCTTCTGCCGCCTGTATAACCGCCCTCAGGGATATCTGGTTTGGTGTGTTGATGGATGCAATTGCGAAATTCTTTTTTTCTGCCTCCTGCAGCATTTCCTGTAAGCTTACTAACATAGTATTATCTCCTTTTCTTATTAAAATCTTTCTTTTCTTTTTCTGAAAATATCTATATAGACCGCAACAAGAATAACGGTTCCCTTAACCACATACTGCCAAAATGAATTAACGCCCAGAAGGTTAAGTCCATTGTTCAGCATTCCAATCAGAAGCGCGCCAAGGACCATTCCCCCGACTTTTCCGGCGCCTCCTGTCATACTGGTTCCACCCAGCACGGCTGCCGCAACCGCATCCGCCTCGTATCCCACGCCTGTGGCCGGCTGGCCTGATGCCATTCTAGAGGCAAGCACAATGCCGGCCCAGGATGCGGCCAGGCCGCTGAGCGTATATACAAAGATAATGACCTTGCGCACATTGATTCCAGAATAAACCGCCGCCTGCCGGTTGCCGCCCACCGCATAGATATGGCTTCCCATCTTTGACTTGTTCATTAGGAAATACATGAATACCAGAATGACAGCCATATAGATGACAGGCAGAGGAATGGGGCCCAGATATCCCAGGCCAATTGCCTCAAAGGTATCGTTTGAGACACGGATTGGATTTCCGTCGGCATACAGATATGCAACCCCGCGCCCTATATTCATAGTAGCAATGGTTACCACAAAGGGAGGCATGTCCGTGAAGGCAATAATCAGACCGTTTAACAGACCGATTGCCGTTCCCGCCAAACAACCTAAAAGGATGGCAGCTCCCACCGGCATACCATTGTTTGTAATCAGGCTGGCTGAGATAACCCCTGAAACAGCCAACACAGAGCCCACGGAAAGATCGATTCCCCCCAGTATGATAGCCAACATGATTCCCACCGACAGGTAAAAATTGGTGGATATCTGGCGCAGTACATTAGTCCAGTTGCTGACCTTCATAAAGTTTTCCGATGCAAATGTAAGCAGTATTCCCAGCAAAAGACATCCCATAATGATTCCTATATTTTCCCGGCAGTACCGGTAGATTGAACCTATAACCGGAATAGATGCTGCCTCCCTCTTTTGTTTTTCCTGTCCGCTCATAGTGTGCCTCCTCCTGTAGCCAGTCTCATAATGGATTCCTGCGAGAATCCCATCTCACTCTTCTTTAGTTCGCCTGCTATGCTTCCCTGATTCATTACCACCATCCGGTCGCACATGTTGATGAGTTCTGCCATTTCAGAAGATATGATGACAATGGCGATTCCCTGCTCTGCCAAACGGTCAATGATTTTATATATCTCCGCTTTGGCTCCCACGTCCACCCCTCTGGTGGGTTCGTCCAGAATCAGTATCTTAGGCCTTGCCGCCAACCATTTTCCGATAACCACCTTTTGCTGATTTCCACCGGACAGGTTTCCAACCTTCTGCAGCCTGCTTGGTGTTTTGATATTCATGCTGTCTATGTATGTATTTTCAATCTCCAGTTGCCTCTTTTTGTTTACAAATATTCCCTTTACAAATTGGTCCAGAACCGGCAATGTAAGGTTGAATGCAACCGTGTTAATCAGAACTAGCCCCTCTTTTTTCCTGTTTTCAGGCACCAGCACCATCCCCATTTCCTGGGCTTTTTTGGGTGATAACCTTCCTGCGTTTTTTTCTTCAATCAGAACCGTACCGCTGTCCATGGGCTCAATTCCCAGAACTGCCTTAAACAGTTCAGAACGTCCGGCTCCCACCAGGCCGGCAAATCCCACAATCTCGCCTGCCCTGACAGAAAAATCAATGTTTTTCAGGACTCCGCTGCGGTTTATATCTTTTAATTCAAGCATGACATCCCCTATTTCATGCTCTGTCCGCGTGTAATAGCTAGTCAGCTCCCGCCCTACCATCATATGGACCAGTTGGTCCATATCAGCTTCTGATGTCTGTATTGTGCCGATATAGGATCCGTCGCGAATCACTGTTATCCTGTCTGTAATTTCAAACAGTTCCTTCATTTTATGAGAAATGTAAATAATCCCTACACCCTCACGTTTCAGCTTCCGCATGATCGCAAACATGCGTTCCACCTCAGAATCCGTCAGCGAGGAAGACGGTTCGTCCATCACCAAGATTCTGGCGTTAAGGGACAATGCTTTGGCTATCTCCACCATCTGCTGCTGGGCCACGCTCAGGCTGCGCACGGGTACGGACGGAGAAATTTCCAGCCCTACCCGCTTTAAAATTTCAACGCTTTCACGCTCCATCCTCTTCTTATCCACCAGACCTGCCGGACTTTTTATTTCCCTGCCCAAAAACACATTTTCCGCAATGGACATGTGAGGAACCAGTACCAGCTCCTGATGGATAACCGCTATACCTGCCTCCTGGGCATCTTTTACCCCGTTAATCTGGGTCTTTTGGCCATTTATAATGATTTCACCCCTGTCCGGGATATAGATACCGCCCAGCACATTAATCAGAGTGGATTTACCAGCGCCATTTTCTCCCAGCATTCCATGGATTTCACCCGATTCCAGCTCAAAATCAATGTTATCCAAAGCAAGTACGCCAGGGAACGTCTTTCGGATATTCTTCATTTTCAGTAACACCTGATTCATCAAGGGTTCCTCCTTTTCCACGTATGGAAGTTTGAAAGGATGCTCCAAACAAACCGGGCTGCCCAATCCTGTGTTTCACAGATTGGACAGCCCAGTTTGACTCCGTATTCACTTGCTAATTACTGCCAGCCATCCAGTCCATATTCTGTCACATTATTCTTGTCAATCAAAAACGTAGGAACAAGTATATTCTTTTCCACACTTTCTCCACTCAGAATCTTATAGGCCGCTGCCACTGACTCTTTACCGATATTAATGGGAGACTGGGCTGCTGTGGCTTCCATGGTTCCCTCAGAAATTGCCTGTTTACCCATGGGCTGGCCATCTACGCCGTATACAAGAACATCCGTCTTTTTCTGAGATTCTAAAGCCTGGACACACCCGATTGCTGACGGGTCATTGATTGCATAAAACGCGCCTAAGTCCGGATTTCCCTGAAGCACATCCTCCGCGATTCCCAGGGATGTGGCGGTATCGCCCTTGCCGTCTATCTCTGAAACAATCTTAAAGTATCCGTCAGCCTTATCCTTGAAACCGTTCTGGCGCTTGATGCATGCCTCTGCGCTAGGTGATGTAAGGATACAGACTTTAGAACCCTCAGGAAGCTTCTTCATCATATCTTCCGCAACCAGTTCTCCCGCATAATAGTTATCTGAAACGATTATGGTATTGACAAGGTCCACATCATATACATCCGTGTCAAAATTTACAACCGGAACGCCTGCCTTGCCGCACTGTTCAAGGGAAGATTTGATGCTGGCCGAATCAATGGGGCACAGGAAAAGAAGGTCAATTCCCTGGGTCAACAAATCTTCCACCATGGAAATCTGTTTTTGGGCGTCATTCTGAGCGTCTATGACAATCAATTCATCCCCGTTCTCATCGACCACCTCTTCTATGGCTTCCTGAATCGCATGGAAAAACGGATTGTTCATCGTTGTTGCCGCAAAGCCAAACTTATAATGCTCCTTACCTCCATTTTCCTTCACTTCCGCAATGGACTCTTTTGCAGTTTCCTTCGCCTCTGCCTTTGTTTCTGCTTTTGTCTCTGCCTGAGTCTGAGCCGCCGTGGTTGTCTCCCCTGTTTTTCCTCCGGAACATCCTGCCAGAGAAGCCCCCGCAATCGTCAATGTAAGTAATGCCGCCAATACCTTTCTTTTCATCTGCCATCCTCCTAAAAATTCCTCGGTTTAAAAAGTTACTCCTTCTCCTGTTGTATCGCATCTCTGGTGATTTTAAACCGTTCCTCTGCTTTTCCCTCCATCCGTTTTGCAACCAGCATATACAGGCAGTCCAGCATGACCATCTGCGTAACAGACGCGCAGGATGGTTCTGATCCAAAATCAGCCTCATCATTATTCACAGTCCTGAGAAGAATATCCGCTTCTTTCTCCAGCGGAGTATTCTGGTAACTGGTAACCCCGATGATACTGCTTCCTCTGGCAGCAGCCCTTCTGATACTTACCAATATAGATCTGCTTCGCCCAAACGTACTGATTCCCACCGCCACATCCTCAGGTCCCATAAGGGAAGAGGCAATAGCCTGTTCATGGGGATCTGTATACAGAGTCCCTTCTATCCCCAAACGATGCAATCTCAGCCGGATACTGTTGGCAGTCACCTTTGACCGTCCTTGTGCAAAAATGCAAAGCCGCCTTGCCCTCGCAATCAGGTCAGCCGCTCTTTCAAGGGCATCGTAATCAATTACTGTCAACGTATCCTGGAGAGCCTGGATATTAGATTCAAATATCTTTCTGCAGATGCCCGGCGCGTTGTCCTCCTCCGTGACCTCCGCGTATCCCTTCAGGCTGCCCTTCCTTCGTTCCGCCTTACTCTTGGTAACTTCAAGCTGGAACGCTCTGTAATTTTCATATCCCATTGCCTTGACAAACCGCGACACAGTTGCTTCACTCACTTCACTCTCTACCGCCAGGTCACGAATCGGCATACCTTCCATATCATAGAAATTATTTAGGATATAATTAGCCACAGCCTTCTGGGCTGGATTAAAATCTTGCATTTTAGATCTGATATCCAGTACAATCGTTGGTGTTACCTGTTCGAAATTCATATTCATGCCCATTAAATCACCCCTCACATAGTTTATAAAGTCATTCTATTTCCTTTCCCCTTTTATTGCAATGAGTTTGTTTAGGTTTGTGAAAGATTGATTTGAAATTATCTTGCATGTATTTATCTTTCTTGCAAGTAACTTTCATGCAATAAAATTACCACTCATTTACCAAATTGTCAATAGTAAAATTCAACTTTATACAAAAAATGATGGATGAAATTGCCAATCAGCCATTTCATCCATCACTTTTTATATCCAATGTCACTATATCCAATTCTCAAATCACCTGAACATCTGCAGATAATACCAGGGAGGAAACAGCCTCCCCACCTGGTCCAGTCCCGGAAAGAACCTCCCTGCATCCACAAAAACAGGACAGAACACAAGGCTTCCGATAACCAGGAAGGGTATGATGCAGCAGAGAACCTGGGGCCTGCGGCACACCAGGCGCAGAATCCAGGCCGATGCTATGACAACACAGCAGTAACCGGCCATGGCCGCAGCCTCTCTTGGAAAGGATGTCATCACGCCGCCCGCCCACAAGGCCAGAAGCCCTGATATGCTGACCATGACGGCAGGAGCCGCCATGGAAGCCACGCGGCAGGGTATCCTGTATCCGTATGAAAGGGGAAGAAATAATCCCCTCTCCTCATCGCCGCACATGACCACAGCTCCATATAGCCCGGTAATGAACACGTAAACAGCCACCAGGCCCCTCACCGGAAAGACATCTGTCCGGCTGCTGGCAACATCTATTTCCTCTCCATCCCTGCCCTGAAACTGGTATTCAAACCGGAAGGTGGAACCACTCTCCAGCCATTTTGTGTAAAGCTCCTTTGCCTGTACGGCTGCTTCCTCTCTGGCTTCGCCGCCTGGTGCTCCCAGAGGGTCAAACAGTTCATTTTCAGCCACATAATCCGCCAGCAATTTCCCATCGTATATCTTCATAAGGGCTGCAAACACGGTCTCCGTGGAGAGAGACGAAGCCACGGTGGACGGCGCCGAATATACGCCGATAGAACGCTTATAGGATTTGGTATCCAGTTTCTCCTCCAGTCCGGCATATATCACATAACCGCATTCCGCCCGCCGGGACGCCACTTCTGCCTTTACCTCTTCCTCGTCACGGCACAGATAGAAACGGAACATTCCCGCATCCTCTCCTCTCGGCCGGTTCACAAGGCTGTCCGCCAGGGCATCACCCAGGGAGTTCTCCCCGCTCTCTTCCACACTGATGGCTATACTTATGTCCTGGCTTCCCTTTTTCTGGGCCTGGCCGGCTGCCAGCACCCCGGCAGGAAGGAGCAGGAGGATGAAAAGAAAGGACCATTTTCTCATATATCGCTTGCATGACAGAAAAAACCACATAGCGACCCGTTTCATTCCCTGACCACCTCCGCTCCCACGCTGAGCAGAAACCCGGCCATGGCCAGGACTGCCAGCTTTATAAATACTGCCAGGCTAAAAGAAGATGTGACCACCAGCTTCATCCCCTCCATCAGCACATAGGTGGGCAGAAACGGCGCTGCAGCCCGGAAGGTGGTGGGCAGGAATACCAGGGGAAGAAATCCCCCGGACAAAAAGTGCATGGCAGTCACCGCCAGAAACAGCAGCATGACACCGCCCATCAGGCTTCCGGCCGCCTGGTAGAGGAACACCACCAGGGACGCGGCCCCCAGGCAGACCATCACCAGGGCTGCCAGCCCGGGCAGGCTGAATTCTATCAGCCCCGCAAAAGACGCTCCCAGAGCCGTACACAGGGCCACCGACAGAAACAGCATCCCCACCCCTAAAATCCTGGCTGCAACCAGAGTCCCCTTCCCCACTCCTATAAGGGCCAGCTGGCCCTTCATGGACGCAGAGCCGGAGGCAAGATAGGCTGATACGGGAATGGCACAGAGAAGCAGAAACAGTACAGCTGTGCTGATGCCGTAAAAGTGAATCGTATCCACGTCCCCTGTGGCACTGACTCTTACATTCTTAAAGTAATCCATGCGCGGCAGGCTGTAACCCATATAAATCCGGTTCAGGTCCGCCTCCAGGCTGCTCACCGAATCCGCCATGCCGTAAAGGTACAGCAGTTCGTCCCCCGCGTAGATTCCCGCCTGGCTGGCTCCCAGAGTAGATGCGCCTGCATCAGTCAGTTCTTTGAAAATGCGGCTTTCCAGACCCGCTCCTTTTGGCAGCAGAATTTTCACCGGGGTATTGGTTCCATTCATAATATCCTGCACAAATCCCTCCGGCACCTCCATCACTGCGTACAGTTTTCCTGCTTTCAGCTTATCCAGGCATTCTTCTTTATTCATATATTCAAAATCGCAGATGCTCTTGACGCTTTCCAGCGAACTGACCATGGCCAGTGCCTTCTTCGCCACAGCATCTCCTTCAGGAAGCACTACCCCTACGGTAATCCTCCCTGCCGATGTTTCCCCATACAGCATCCTGGCTGACAAAAGGGCAATCGTACCCGCTAAAAGTAACAGCACGATTGCCCCTGCAAAGATGTGGGGAAGCTTTTTACATGCTCGTTTCAACTCAAGCCTGAGATAAACCAGACGTGCAGACATATCTTCCCATTCCTTTTATCTTATTAATACATGGATACTCCCATCTGGCTGCCTAATCCCATGACGCCAAACAGCATTTCCATCCCTACATTGGTCCAATCCTCTTCCGTGGCAGACAGCACATCCATGGTCTCGCCCTCTAAAGGACTGATTTCGCCTTCCAGCGGCTGATAGTAGTATTCACCGCTGAGAACCACATTCACGGAATCATCCATAATGGATGTCTCCAGAGAATCAATGTTCACATGGACGGATTTTCCCTTTTCCAGCTGGTCCACTGCGCCTTCAGCGGAAATCTTCACAAGCTGTGAGCCATTTCCTCCTACCTCGCCTGACAGGTGGTAGCTTCCGTCCTTGGAATCATATGTACTGGTGTATGTAAAGTTATAGGTCTCATCACCGGGAACAGTCAAATCCAGGGAAAGGTCGCTGGTCAGCACGCTTTTATCGTAGCTTCCCTGCTTCACCATATCAATGCTCACCGTATCCGTGGCATCCTCCAGCGTAATGCTGGCCAGGGCATTCTGAGTCAGATAGGCGCCGCCCTGAAGCTGGCAGCTAAAGGTCAGTGCAATATATCCCTCTTCAGAAACATCTGTATCCTCAACATAGAGATTGGTGGAGCCTTCCACTGCTGCCAGGCGTCCCTTCTTATCCACATAAACCGTCATGTTTACATCAGTCAGCGCCTTGTCCAGATATTCTATCATCTGGTCCACCATTTTCTTTGCCTCCTCGTAGGACTGCTGCTGCATCTCCTCCGCGGACATGGTTCCGGTCCCTGACATGGTTCCGCCCATAAGCTCGCTCATCTTAACGGTGGTCTCCAGCTGACGCATAAAATCTGCTTTCAGGGTCTCGTCCTGAAGGAAGAAATCAGAGGACTGACGAAGGAATTCAATCATGGAATCCTTGCTGACAGTCACATTATATCCCTTGCAGCTTACCTGGGCGCCGTCTATGGTGTAGGTTCCCTTAGCGGCCTTTTCAACTGTCAGGGCAGCCTTGAAATTCTCCTGGGCCTTGCATCCTTCTTTATAACGGTTAATCAGCGCCTCCACGTCAAAGGGCTGTCTGCCTTCTGTCTGTGCTTTTTCAGCCTCGTCCATCAGCTCTGTGAAATAAACAGCCATGCCTTCCACATCCACGCCGTTCTGCTCCAGCAGAGGTCCCACGGTAGGCGAATTCTTAATACGGTCTGCCAGTCCCTCTCCCAGGTCCACGGTAAACACCTTGGCGGACAGCTCCGGAACCGCAAGCATCAGGGTATCATCCCCGTAATATGCGTTCAGATTGGCAAGGTCCATTCCGCTGTAGATAACTCCCATGTTGAAGAAGCTCCTGCCGTTGGTCTTGTCATCCTTTGCCTCAAAGCGCAGGCCGCTTCCTGCATAAGCATTGACTGTCGCATCCGAGCAGCTGTCCATCTTAAGTGTCAGGCCGCCCTGGCTGTCTGCTGTCTTCACTGTCTCAGCAAAGTCTTTCAGGCCGAACAGCTCCTCAGAAGGGTAAACCTGTCCTTCCGGGAATACATTTTCAAAAGCGTCAATGACCACCTGCTTTGGATCCTTTGTGGTCATCTTCACATAGGCCAGCGCTGCAACGGCAATGACAGCGGCAAAGGCGATGACCGCAGCCAATATCTTGATAAACTTCTTATTTGGCTGGGGCTCTTCCGGCACAGTCACTGCTGCCGGAGCCGGTTCCTCTGTTTTTACATTCTCTGCTTCGGCCGCCGGTTCCTCTGCTTTTACTGCCTCTGCTTCGTCCGCCGGTTCCTCTGCTTTTACTGTCTCCGCACCGGATGCCGGTTCTTCCGTCTTTACTGCCTCCGCACCGGATGCCGGTTCTTCCGACTTTACTGCCTCCGCGCCGGACGCCGGTTCCTTGTCTGCCGGCTCCGGGCCGTTGTTTTCCGGTGTCTGATCCTCATGTTCCATCGGAGCCCCGCACTGGGTACAGAATTTCACATCTGCTTCCTGCTCTGCTCCACACTTGGTACATTTCATATTTCTCTCTCCTCCCTTGTAAAAGGATCCTTCCGCTGCCTTAAATGCTGCTGCGGCTGTCCTTTTGTTATGAATCTATCGAAATTGGCTAATCAGCTCTTTTGCCGACAGTCCACATTCGATTTCCCTTAAAACTCCGCCTTTTAGTATGCACATCCTGGTACACAAGGCCAGCTCCGCCAGCTCATGGGACGTCAGTATAACAGCCCCGCCCGAAGCCATATATTCCCTGAGATAATTCCGGATAATTTCCTTACACTCCAAATCCAGGGCAGCCCCCGGCTCATCCATAATAAGAACAGGAGCATGGTTGGACAGGGCGCATGCTATGCTGAGCCGCTTCTTCATCCCGCCGGAAAGCTTTCCCGCTGTACGATCCAGCATGCGGTCCACACCCAGCATGGAAGCTGCTCCGTCCTTTAAATCCGATTCCATCTGCTTTCTGCTTCCCCTGTACCACAATAGCAGGTTGTCCCTTACTGTCAGTTCCTCCATAAGAGGATTCTCCTGGGGCACATAAGCCGCCTCCTCCGCAAATACCCGCGGATGGCCCGACGCCTCCCTGCCATTATATAAGATACTGCCCCGGTCCGCTTTCTGGGCACCTGCCAGAATGGACAAAAGAGTCGTCTTGCCGCAGCCGTTATACCCCACAATGCCCACACATTCTCCCGGAGCCACTGTCAGGTCCGCTCCCGCTAAAATATTCTGTCTGTGATAGGACTTATAAATTCCTGATATCTCCAGCATCGCCGCAATCACTCCCGTAAAAACAATATATGATACAGGACTCAGTGTACCATATATTGGGAGGGAATGCAAAATAATAATTATTAACGATTCCTTAACTATGCCATAATGACAGTAACGTTTTTTCGTTGTTTTCAACGTTATCTGTAATGTTTCAGTACTGTTTTTTTAATGTTTCTGTATCGGGTACGCAGGCAAATTCACAGCTGGCAATATGTGGATTTGGCGGAAAAACCAAATGCAAAATCGGAAAGGAACCTTCTCCCGAATATTTTCCGCCAATCATACAAAAACTACGATGGACAGGAGGTATTACCATGGCAAAAGCAGGAATGAGAAGGCCCAGCCCTTACGACGCTGATAATCACGGAACCGAGAACCACCACAAAATGAACCATCCCAAAAATGAGCAGGCCCAGGTTCCCGAAATCCAGGGGGCTGCCAAAAACGGAAACGCCAAAGCAGGCCCTATCAATGCTCCCAACTGGGCAAGAGATGATTATAAAACAGGAGAGCATTAAAGGTATGGAAAGGCGGGCCTGGCCACATCCGGCGCCCGCCTGTATCAAATCAAAGTTTCATTTTTTGTTCATAGCATCACCCATACGGTTTACAGTCATCCCATTTAACCTAATGCTCCCAGCTCAGCCGCCCTGTACAGCGCCGCCACATGTACGGCCTGCTCTACCCCGCCTTCCCTCAGCAAACGCTTCACTTCCTCCCCCTCCAACTCCACTACCTCCAAGGCCTCTGTCTCATCCAGATTCTGGGGTGCGGCCGGGAATACATTCCTGGCCAGGTAGCACTGGGCATAGCTGGTGCAGTTGCTGGCATTCGGGGCGATTTTGAAGAGGAATTCCAGACTCCCTGCCTTGTATCCGGTTTCTTCCAGCAGTTCTCTGGCAGCACCGTCCTTTGGATCCTCTCCTGCCTCGATGCATCCCGCCGGAAGCTCCAGAAGCACCTTCTCCACACCGTGGCGGTACTGGCGCACCATTATCACCCTGTGCTCCGGCGTTACCGCCACTACCACCGCAAAATCCGGCAGATGATTGACATAAAAGGGGGCAATGACCATGCCGCCCGGCAGCTGGCAGGTGCTGGCGCGCATATCAATCCATGAATCCTTAATTACAGTTGTCTCATCCAGTATTTTCCATGAAAGATTCCTATTCAGTTTCTCATCTTTATTATCCGCCTTCTTCATTGTCTCTCTTTTTCTCCCTTACTTTCCTGCGGTCTGACTTTCCATGAACAGCCTCACTGCCATAACCCGTCCTCCAGAGCCGCCATCATCAGGACCAGATGCAGATTCATAGCTGCTGTCTTATCGTCAATATAGTGGACATCCCGCTCCATCTTCACCCGCCCCGGCAGCAGTTCCATTGCATCAAACAGGTCCTTTGCCGCTTTCCGCGACTGGTATTGTACATATGCATCCTTAATCATTGCCCACAACCTCCTTTGGTTATTATAACGCTTGGAGGATGCTTTTTCCCTTATTTACTGCCGGGAATCCGCCGGGTATACCGCGCTTTCACCGCACTGTTTCCCCGCGGACAGACTGTTTCCCACCATGCCGGCCACAATCACCGCAATTCCGGCCAGTCCCGCCGGCTCCGGAACTCTGTCCTTTAGCAGCAGGATTCCTCCCAGCAGGGTAAATACCACCTCACCGCACTGGGTAGCCTCTATCACTGCCAGATGACGCGGATTCTCTTTTACCAGGTCCGTGGCCTTAAAGAACAGGATCGTTGCAATAACACCTGAAAACAGAGCCACGCACAGGGACTGGAATACCTGTCCGCGGCCTGCCGGCCCAGCTTTTACCCAGGCCCAGCCAGACATGAAAATCCAAAAGGGCATGCTGCACAGTGTCATGCCGTAAACCCGTTCCAGGGTGGTCATGCCTGCCGGACAAAGCGCCATCATTTTGCGGTTTCCCAGGGGATAGGAAAATGCCGCCACCAGTATGGGTGCCAGCGTAAAGAGCACAGTCCTCACCTCCATCCGCTTCAGATGAGGCACCTGCATCATAAATACGCCTGCCAGTACGAGAACAGACCACCCCAGGTTCCGGATTGGTATTCTTTTTCCAAATAACGGCGTCAAAAGCACGCCAGCCACTATGGTCAGCTGCCAGGTAGCCGCTGCCAGCCAGGATTCCCCCAACACGGATCCGAAGGTAAGAGGTGCGTAAAACAGTCCGAAACCCACCGTACTCCATACCAGCCATGAGACAGGCGCCTCTTTTACGGCGCTCCACACCCTGCCCGCCGAGGGGCTCCCTGCCAGCATAATCCACAATATGGGAAATGTAAACAGATACCTGAGGCTGGCCGCCCACATCCAGTATCCTCCGGCCAGATTCATGCTTCTGTTCAGGATAAAGGTAAACGCAAAGAAAAAGGATGCCAGAATCCCGTATATCAGCGCTTTCTTCAACTCATTCTCCTCCCTTTTTTGAAACAGCCGCGAAAAGTCCGTTTCAAAAAAGAGGGCACTGCAGCTTGTCCTGCAATACCCTCTTGTAATCCTATATCAATTCTAAGTTAAGCAATCTTGGACTTAGCCAGTTCAGCTAACTTTGCAAATCCCTCTGCGTCATTGATAGCCATTTCAGACAGAACCTTACGGTTTAAGTCAACCTCAGCTAACTTTAAGCCGTACATGAACTTGCTGTAGGACAGGCCGTTGATACGTGCTGCAGCGTTGATACGTGCAATCCACAGCTGTCTGAACTGTCTCTTTCTCTCTTTTCTGCCTGCATAGGAGCTGGTCAGGGCACGCATTACAGACTGCTTTGCAATCCTGTACTGCTTGGAACGGGCGCCTCTGTAGCCCTTAGCCATCTTTAAGACTCTATTGTGTTTCTTCTTTGCATTTAAACCGCCTTTTATTCTTGCCATCGGTAATTCCTCCTTCTACAATTCAAACTTACAGATATGGTAAAATCTTCTTCATTACCTTTGAGTTGGTAGCATCGGTAACGATATCTTTTCTAAGATTTCTCTTCCTCTTAGTGGATTTCTTAGTTAAGATGTGAGACTTGTAAGCTTTATTGCGGACTAACTTACCGGTTCCTGTCTTTTTAAAGCGCTTTGCTGCTGCTCTGCTGGTTTTTAACTTTGGCATTGTAAATTTCCTCCTTAAAACTTTCTATTTTAACGTTTTGCAGTTAAAAACATAACCATGCTTCTTCCTTCAACTTTGGAGGGTTTATCTATAACTGCGATATCCTTTAAACTCTCAGCGAAATCATCCAGGATGTATTTGGACTTGAACATATGGGCCATCTCACGACCGCGGAAACGAAGTGTCACCTTCACTTTGTCGCCCTTCTCCAAAAACTTTCTGGCAGCTCCCACCTTGGTGTTCAAGTCGTTGGTGTCAATGTTGGGTGACAAACGAACTTCCTTTATCTCGATTACCTTCTGTTTCTTCTTGGCTTCTTTTTCCTTGCGTGCCAGTTCATAACGGTACTTGCCATAGTCGATAATCTTACATACCGGCGGCTTTGCCGTAGGTGCAATCTTCACCAGGTCAAGCTCTGCTTCCTGAGCCATCCTCAGTGCCTCTTTTCCCGGCACGATGCCTAACTGCTCCCCGTCCTCGCCAATCAGCCGTACTTCCTTGTCTCTGATTTGCTCGTTAATCATTAATTCGCTAATAGTCGTACACCTCCAAATAAGTCATGTTGTTCTGGAATCGGCATGCCCCGTTCTTTCCCTGTAGGGCAAAAAATAAAGCGGACAGCTTGGCTATCCACTTCCTCATATAAAACCATCTGCTGCCCTATCTCACACGGAAACTCCCTGAAATAATACAGCACATCGTTTCATCTATGAACCCGGGTCACATGTTCGTGCCAGGGTGAGGCGGATACCTGCTTTCCTGTCAGTCGTTCTCACAACTTATATTAATTTACTACATTTGATCGTATTTGTCAACTTTAATTTTAAAACTTTTCTTATGATTTCTTATAATGCTTTTCTTCTAAACCTTTATAACCCCTTCTACAGTCTTCGGCAAAAGGGCGGGGACGCCTTCCGGTTCCCCGTAAGACGTCCCCGCCCATCCTGTCCTGATTCTGAATCTATCTGGCCTTAAAGGTACTGCACCTGGTCTCCGTGCACTCGCAGGCACCGTCACCGCTTATATCAATGCGCTCAGCGCTGCAGCGGTGCTCCTCATTGTAGACACATTTTACTGCGTCGCAGGCAATCTCCAGCCTTGTCTCAGGGGTCTTGAACAGGTTGGTGAACTTGCCTCCCTTGTTCTCGTCAAAGCTTGCACAGCAGGTCTGCTCCGCCGTCTTAGCCTTGTTGCCATCCACCGCAATGGCCGCCTTACAGCAGCAGTTGTCAGCGTTGTGCAGGCAGTTCTTTACACTACATTCCAGCTTGGTCATAGTCCTTACCTCCTTCTCCTGGTCTTCATGTTTACCAAATGACAAGGATAGTATGTACGGATTATAATTTTTGATTCATAAGCCGCAGGGCTTCAATGCATTTTCCTTCACTGCCGTCCATGTTATAAAGCTCTCCTCTGGTCACAAAGGTATATACCTGGATATCGTCCACATAGGCGCCTTTGCCGCCGCTTACGCTGATGGTAACATCAGAAGGCTGGCAGTTGCTGAATTTAAGCTCTACCTTCCGCTCCTCCTTCACGTCCACGGTCCTTGTCTGGGATCCCATGCGTATGGTCAGCCTGCATTTTTCCTCTGCCCCTGTCCTCAGCTTCACATAGGTATCCTTGCCTGTGTTGCCGGTCATCCGGCCGCCCAGGTTCTGGTATATATTTCCGCCCGACGGAATCATTGCGGATTTTCCGGTCTCATCCTCCGCAATGTAGCTTCCTCCGGAAAAACGCCATCCGTCCATACCGAGTGCAAACTGGGCATTGAACAGCTTATTATCCCCATAATCCCGGTAGGTCCAGATGCCGTACCCCATGGTGGAATTTTTAAGAATGGGAGCAACGCCATCCAGGTACAATGATTTCTCATCATCCCGCAGCTGGGCATTGTGCTCGTATCCAACTGTATTGTCCGTAAACAGGAACTGGTCCAGATACACAGGCTTGCCTCCGCTGTACACATGAAGCCGGTTCAGGAACACGGGAATCTTTTCCAGTGCTTCCGCTGCCGTCACGCGCTCATGCTCATTCATAAAGCCCATGGGAATGCCGTACATTGCGCTGGTATAGGCGGCGCTGCCGCTGGGGAAGGTGGAGGAATGCATAAAGCCCTCCTGGCTTCCGTCCTTGTGCTCCACCGGGTCCACATCCAGGCGCACTTCCATGGACAGACCGGGAAACACCGTCTGGCTGTCAGCCAGAAGTTCATTTAAAAACTGGTCGTAAAACCCATAAAATACACTTCTGGCCTGGGAATCCCTGGCCGGAAAATACAGGTCGTCATAACTGGCCAGCTCATGGCCGTACATTTCCTCCAATTCCTCCAGCTCATAATTTTCCATGGCGTAATCCACATATCCGAAGGCTTTGGCCATGCTGCGCCCCTTTACCCCGTTTCCCAGGGACGCGCTGGAATCCGTAAAGTTCCAGAAGTCCTCCCATGTCAGGAACCCTCCGCAGAAATTCTCATGGGAGGATGCCGCCTGGTACAGACGGCCCACATATTCCAGCCAGGCAGACCGCTCTGTCCCCTCCTGCATCAGCCCCTGGTACCGGTCCATCACATTGCCGCCCCCGCAGTAATCCCAGGTATATCCCACCCTCAGCATCACACTCAGTCCCTGGGCGGCAGCTGCATCCATAACACGGTCCAGCTTGTCCCAGGCATATTGGTTGTATGTACAGGGGGTCATGCCGGGCTGGAATTCCCTCCAGGGCACCACCAGGATAATATTGTTAAAGCCGTCCTGGGCAATGCGGGCCAGCTCCTGGTCCATATTGCCACTCTCGCTGTTCCAGAAATTGATGACCCAGTCATCGGAATAATAGGTGGCTGATTTGAGGTAACCTGCTGTCCCCGCAGCATGGTCCTCTGCCCTGGCAAACCCGGATGTAAACAGGAACGCTGCCGCCCCCAGTATAACCGCGGCCTTCATACATGGTCTTTTCATTGGTTCTTTCTCCTTTAGCTGTGGTTCTTTTCTCCGCCTCGTTTCAGCTCAGGCCACACAGTGAGCAGCATGGTCCCGAAGCAGGCGGCGCCTCCGATAAAGTTGGATATGGGCTCTGCCATCAGTATGCCCTGGGTTCCCATTCCGAATACAGTGGGCAGTATGATGATAAGGGGTATGACAATGATAACCTTGCGGAAAATGGAAAAAAATACCGCGTTTCTGGATTTTCCCAGTCCCACGAACACGGACTGGCCCGCAAACTGAAGGGACATCATGAAAAATCCAAAGAAATACATGCGTATAGCCGGAATTCCCGCCTCCACCATGTCTCCCTCCCGGTTGAAGATGCGGATAAAGAACGCCGGAAACCAGTCCACGAATCCCCATGCCACAACTGTATACAGGATACAGACCACGGACATGAATACAATGGCCTTCTGTACCCTTTTATACTCCCTGGCTCCGTAGTTATACCCCAGCACAGGCTGGGCACTGTTGGTCAGGCCGTTTACCGGCATGGAAATAACCTCCCTGACCGAGTTGATTACGGTCATGATTCCCACATAGAGGTCGCCGCCGAATTTCTGGAGCATGGAATTATACATGATCTGTACAAGACTGTTTGTGATGGACATGGTAAATCCGGACATTCCCAGGCCCACGATGCGAAGCAGCCGGCCGGCGTCCAGCTTCATGGCCGAAGGCCGCAGCTTCAGTATGGTGCGCCTGCCTGTGAGGAAGGCCAGAATCCATAGGGCCGACAGCATCTGTGAAAGAATGGTGGCCAGGGCAGCGCCCCTTACCCCCATGTGGAAAACAAAGATAAAAACAGGATCCAGTACAATATTGGTGACCGCCCCCAAAAGCACGGTCATCATACCCACGGTCCCAAAGCCCTGGGAATTGATAAAGCTGTTCATGCCCAGGCCTGTCATGACAAAGATATTGCCCATGAGATAGATCGTCACATAAGCGTCTGCGTAGGGTATGGTGGCGTCGCTGGCGCCAAAGAGATACAGCATGGGCCGCTTGAACATCAGGCCCAGGACCGTCAGCAGGATTCCCACTGCCACCATCATCACAAAGGAATTGCCCATGATGGCCTCCGCCTCTTTCTCATTTCCCCTTCCCCTTTCAATAGAGCACAAGGGAGCGCCGCCCATGCCGAAAAGGTTGGCAAAGGCAATCACAATGGATATGATGGGCAGGCAGAGACCCAGCCCGGTGAGGGAAAGGGTGGCGTTCTCCGGTATCATTCCTATATAAATGCGGTCCACAATATTATACAGCACATTGATGAGCTGCGCCAGGGTCATGGGAACCGCCAGCTTCATGATATTTCCCACCACACTGCCCCTGGAAAAATCGTTTTTCTTCTGATTGTCCGATTGTTTGTCCATTTGATTATCCGACTGTTTCATACTCCCACCACATTTCCATACATTCTGTCTGTTTTGACCCGGCCGCACCAAATATACCTGGAAAATGCTGCCGGCAATGTCTATACCGCGCCCAAATCCTCTGTTCGGTCAATGTCCTTAAGTTCTTCCTCCGGCACCTCCATGGTCCACACATCCCCGGGGTGCGCCTTCATGATTACGCTTCCTCCCCTGTCGCCGCGAAGTGCCATAAGTTCTTTCCTGTAAAAGCTGCTGAAAACAGCGGGATTCCCCCGCCTTCCCTGATGGCACACACAGCCCATGCCCTTCCCTGACAGCCGGAAACCATGTATGAATTCTTTCAGGGTGGGCGTACTCATATATGGCTGGTCGGCCACTGAAAACAGAAGGGCCTCTGTTTCAGGAGAGGCCGATGAAGTCCCTAATCTGAGAGAGGCGGTGATTCCCTCACCGCTGAATCTGTTGGGAACTGCCAGAAGTCCCCGGCTCTCAGCCTGCTTTAAAATCGCCTCATACTGGCTGACCACCAGAACCTCTGTCTGGTGCCCCTCTTTCTCCAGCTCCCCTGCTGCCTGGCAGATGCAGTCAAGACCATGGCGGTAAAGTTCTTTTCCTTTAAAGGGTACCAGCAGCTTATTAGAGCCAAAACGGCTTCCAAATCCGGAAGCCATATAGATAAATGAAATCCTCATTCCCCTTAACCATCCTTTAAAATAACCGGGCGGAGCCGTCCCTGTCAAGATGTCCGCATGCAATCCCTGATGTCTCTCCCATGCAATCCAGCATTTCTCCGGCCAGCGCTGCTTCCTGCGGGGTGTCGGCCTGGTTGAATACAGGCAGGACCTCGGTTCCCGGATGGGCTGCCCGCAGAGGCAGCAGATATCCATGCTTCATCAGTGTCATCATATCTTCTTTTTGTATGATCCAGTCTGTCTTATGCTTTGCGTTCAGCTCCAATGCATCTGTCCCGCTGCCCCGCTGCTCCCGGCTATCCTCATACATCTTCCGGCCATATCGTTTCATCAGAGCCCCGGCCTCCTCAATCCTCAGGCAGCATTCCTCAGCCCGCTTTCCAAGGGATGTCAGGCCATTGAGACATAAAATCATATCTGTATTGTCCGGTATCACCGGCTCTCCGGCCCTCGGCACCTTCAAAGGCAGGCGTCTGGAGCCGTCGGCCTCCACCAGCACCAAATCCGCCAGGGAACAGGCTTCTTTATATAATTCCCAGCCTGTAAATGTAATTTTCCCCTTCTCTGCCGGCCTTCCGGCTACCGCCAGGCTGCGGCGTTCCAGAACGGTCCTGATTTCTTCTGCATTGCCGTCAAATACTCCGAACGCACCGGGGCGGGCCATATGGGTCGTGGTAACCACCAGGACCTTAAGTCCCCGTCCCACAGCCTCCCAGGCCAGTCTGCGGATAGTGGATGTCTTGCCGCCCGCTCCTGCAAGAGATACCACAAAAGGGCCCGGTCCTTTCCCGGACCGTGCCTGCTTTATCCGTCCATTAAGCCCCAGGCCATGCCACAGGCTGTCTGTTCCGGTCCATATGCCGCACTGGTAAAAATAAGCCCTCATGGCAATTTCTCCATTTTTACAGTTAATGCAAACCCTTATTTTGATACTTTGACTATTTTATCATAAAACATTGGATTGGGAAAGATGATTTTCCCTTCCATTCAAAACTTACATCCAAAAATCATCATTCAAAAACAGCCGGAAACAAGGGGAATCCCCTGCTTCCGGCTGCTGTTCTATTCCTGCTTTCTATTCCTGCTGTTCTATCTCTGCTGGATTTTATCCTGCCCGGCCTTGCTCCGGCCTTACTCCGGCCTTACTTCGGCCTGCCCGGGCCTTATTCCATCCTTACCCTGTCCTTATTTCTGGATGTTATTCCTGATCACACCATACAAATCAAAACTCAGGATACCAAACACTAATATAACTCCGATGACTGCCATAACTGATTCCTTCCTTTCAAAATGTTTTCCATCACTGTGATAGATTCATTATATGTCAGGCAGACCGGTTGCGCAATCCGCATTATATCTAATCTTTTGGTGAACACCCATTTGTTTTTTGTGCATGAATGCAAAATATTTTAGATTGCCTAAAAATTTTTGTATTTATTTCTTTTTACCCATCCTTTCAGCTCTGCGGGCGATCAGTTCCCCTGCTATGCTGATGGCAATTTCCGCCGGAGTCTCTGCTCCTATGTCCGTACCGATAGGCATATGGCACTTTTGGATTTCCTCCAGGGAGAAGCCGTCCGCCAGCAGCTTATCCGTCACCACCCGTATCTTGTTCCTGCTTCCCATGATTCCGATGTAATAAGGATGCAGAGCCATGGCCTGCTTCTGCACGTAATAATCAAACTGGTGCCCTCTGGTCATGACGCACACATAGTCTCTGGGACGGATATCCACATAATCGCTGATATGTTCCATATCCCCCACCACGGTCCTCTCTGCCCGCAAAAACACCTGGGGATTGGCAAACGCCTCCCTGTCATCCATAACCACGCAGCGGAATCCCACATGGGCCAGAACCGGAACCAGCTCCTGGGCCACATGACCGCCTCCGAATATATAGACAGTCCCGGCCTGTACCAGGGGCTCGATATAAAACGTTCGTCCATCCACTTCCTTCTGGAAAGCATTGCTGCCGAAAAGTTCCCCCTCTAACAGCTGTCCCAGCCCCTTAATACCGGACAGCCCCAGACTGGGGCTGTAAAGGCCCATCTGCCAGCATGTCTCGTCGGTGATATCCAGTATAAGCCAGCTGTCCTCATCCTTTGAGAGGGCGTCCAGGACCTGGCCGCAGAAACCGGTCAGCACCTGGTCGCCGGGACGGATGTACTGGAAATATACCACCACATTTCCTCCGCACACCATTCCGATATCCGCCACCTGGTTCCTGGTAAGTGTGAATCCTTTGGCAAAGGAAACCTTGTCCTCCATGGCCTTAAGGGCTGCCTGTATTGCCTGGTACTCCACGGCGCCCCCGCCCACGGTTCCTTCTATGGACCCGTCCTTCCTTACCAGCATCCGGGATCCGGTTCCCCTGGGAGTGGAGCCGGAACTGGCAATGATAGTCACCAGGACAGCTTCCTCCCCCTGTTCCAGTAATTGTCTTAACTCTGTAAATAATGTTTTCATGACTCCGTCTCTTCCTCCCCGGTAAAATATTTTTTGTAAAGCCGTTCCCCCTCCATGCGCAGTTCCCTTTCCATCCGCAGGTAGCGGTCCAGAAAATCCTTAGACTTGGGCGTAAGCTGTGAAAATCCTCCCTCCGCCCCTCCTGACTGTGTAATCAGCAGCGGGTAGCCCAGCTGCCGCTCCGCCTCTTTTAAAATCTTCCATCCTTTGGTATAGGACATATGCATCTGCCTGCAGGCTGTCTGCATGGAGCCTGTGTGGTCGATCAGAGACAGGAACTGGGCTGCCTGGGGTCCGAAAAACCCTTCATTGCGTTCCAATGTCAGCTGTACCTGGGGATATACGGCCAGCTTTTCCCTGCCCAGGCTGCCCAGGGCGCAGTCCTCGTCCGATTCCACGGCCATGATAATCCCCTCATCCTCCACCGGAATCTCTTCCAGATGCCCATTGATTTCCGGCTGGCGCAGGGCCCCTCTGAGTCCTCTTTCACCGTGATAGATCAAAAGAGACGGAATGGCTGCCTTGGACACCAGAACCGGATGGCCCCGTTTCCCGTCATACACAGGACAGGCGGCCATGGCCCGGGAACCCATCATCCGCTGTATGGTATCAGGAAGGAACATAGGGAATTTGGCAGGCAGGACAAATACCCGGTCGCATAAATCCTCTATATAATTTAACCCCATACAGATGCTGTAATACATCTGAGTCTGCTCATAATCCTGGTTGCGCAGGCAGATGACCCGAAGTCCGGCAATATGTTTTTCCACCTCGTCCGCCTTCTGCCCTGTAACCACTACCACCGGATCGATTCCCGCCCGTTTCAGTGTGATGATGATTCTTCGTATAACCGTGCTGTCCCCCACGGGAAGCATGGGCTGAAAACGGCTGATTGTGCTCTTGTGGCCTGCTGCGATAATGACAGCCCCTGTCTTCATAAGTCTGTTCCGCCTTTCCTGGTATATTAACAGTCTGGTACGCGCCCCTAAAGTTCTCCTGTCAGGAGCAAAAGGGCGGAGGGCTCTACCCTGAGCCACCGGGGAACCACTCCCGCCGTATCGTGGGTGTGGATATCCTTCTCCTTCTTCCACCACAAACCGTTCTGTAAAGTAATATACCACTCAAACGGCATTTCGGAAATACATGGAGCGCATACTTTTATAAGATTTGCGTCTTCCCGCTCCATATAAGCCCTGGCACTGCTCTCCGACAGGGGTTCAAAATCATGGGCCCTGATGCCCACGCCTGTTATAGCGTCGCCCACAGGACGGTCCGTGGCCAGCTCCAGCCCATCCCAGTCCACGGCCCGTATTCTGCGTTCCCCCAGCCGTTCAATCCTGGATATGTTCTTACATCCTGTAAGCCTGGCTGCCCGGCATGTAACCGGGTTCTGGAAGATGTCCCGTGTCCTTCCGGCCGCCAGCACGCATCCCCGGTCCATGAGCAGCAGATTGTCGCAGAGCTGGTAGGCCTCATCCCTGTCATGGGTCACCATAATGGTCACACCGTCATAATCCTTAAGGGCGTCAGCCAGCTCCATGCGCAGCCCTTCCCTCAGGTATGTGTCCATGGCTGAAAACGGCTCGTCTAACAGCAGCGCCTCAGGCTCATAGGCCAGGCTCCTGGCCAGGGCCACTCTCTGCTGCTGTCCTCCCGACAGCTGGCCCGGGAATCGCTTTTCCAACCCCTGGAGCCGGAACCGCTCCACCATCTCGGACACCTTCTGCTGCCTGGCTTCCCCGGACATGGGCCGGCGCCTTCTAAGCCCCACATTTCCCCGTCCCCCCTTTAATCCAACCATGATGTTCTGCTCCACGGTCATGCCCGGAAACAGGGCATAGTTCTGGAACAGATAGCCCACACGCCTTACCTGGGGCTTCTCATTGATCTTGAGGGCAGAGTCATAGAGAACACGGCCCCCGGCCGCCTCTCCCTGGGCATAGCGCAGGGCAATCCTGCCCTGGTCCGGGCGGATGATGCCGGCTATGGATTTTAAGGTCATGCTTTTGCCGCAGCCCGACGGCCCCAGTATGCCCAGGCATCCCCGTCCGGCCTCAAAGCTGATGTCCAGGCTGAAATCCTTTAATTTCTTTCTTATATCAACTTCCAAATGAAGATTGTATTCTGAGTTCACGGCTGTTCCCCTTTCATCCCTTCCGGTTCACGGGCCTTAATGCTGCCCAGTTCATCAATATAATGGACAGGAATGCGATGACCACAATAACCGCCACATAGCGGTACGCCGTATCCATATTGCCTGCGGCCACCTCTGAATAGACCGCCATGGGAAGGGTCCTTGTTTTGCCTGCTATGTTTCCCGCAATCATGGCAGTGGCCCCAAATTCTCCCAGTCCCCTTGCAAATGCCAGGACGCCTCCGCTGACAACCCCCGGCAGGCCTCCGGTCATGAGCACCTTCCAGAAGATGCCCCACTCGCTCATGCCCAGGGTCCTGGCTGCCGCCACCAGGTTCTGGTCCACCTGTTCAAATGCGCCCCTGGCAGAGCGGTACATTAAAGGAAAGGACATGACCACGGCTGCAATCACCGTAGCTGTCCATGAAAATGCGATTTTAACACTGAAATATTCAATAAAAAACTGTCCTACCGGCCGTTTGACCCCAAACATATAGAGAAGGAAAAAACCGGCCACCGTAGGGGGAAGGACAAGGGGCAGCGTAAGCACGCCGTCCCAAATCAGCTTCCATGTTTCATTTTTCATGCTCACCACAGCCCACGCCGCAAAGATTCCCAGAAAAAACGTAATGAAAATCGACAGGCTGGCTGTCTTCATAGATATCAGTATCGGTGACCAGTCCATGAATGGATCCTCCCCTTTTCCTTACTCGCCTTTTGTAAATCCGTATTCTTCAAATACCTTCATGGCTTCGTCCGTCTTAAGGAATTCCACAAAGTTCTTTGCTTCCTCCGGGTGAGCCGTGTTCTTCACCACCGCCACAGGATAAATGACCTTCTTGGCAAGGCTTCCCTCCGGAGCCTCTGCCACCACTTCCACCTTGTCCGCCATGCTGGCTGCATCGGTAGCGTATACGATACCCGCGTCAGCGCTGGATGCGGCCACCTGGTTAAGCACCTCTGTCACGTTGGTTCCAAAGCTTACCTTGTCCTGTATCTTATCCCAGATTCCCAGGCTGGTAAGGGCTTCCTCTGCATACTGTCCTGCCGGTACGCTGGCAGGATCCCCGAGAGCAATGGTCTCTGCCTTCTCAATGTCCTCAAACTTCTCTATGCCCGCGCTGCTGCCTGTTGGAACAATGAGCACAATCTTGTTCTCCAGCAGGCTGGTGATGGTGTCAGATTCAATCATGCCCTCCTCGTCCAGGGCTGTCATCTGCTTTGCCGCAGCCGACATAAACACATCCGCCTCCAGTCCTTCCTCAATCTGTGTCTGAAGCTTGCCTGAGCTGTCATAGGTACCCTTCACTGTCACGCCCGGATACTGCTCCTGGAACATGGGAATCAGTTCATCCTCATAGGCGTTCTTAAGGCTGGCCGCCGCCGCAACCAGAATCTCTGTGGATTCGCCTGCCTGGGCTGCGGTGGTCTCCCTGGCAGAAGTCTCTGCTTCTGTCTCTGCTGCAGTGGCAGTTGCCTGCGTTGTCTCTGCCTCGGTAGCTGCTGCTGTCTCCTTTGCGCCGCCTGAGCATCCGGTCAGAGCTGCCGCTGCCATCATTGCCGCCATCATCATGCAAATCTGTTTCTTCATAATTAATTCCTCCTGTAATTCTTAATCTTTTTTATATACAAATACAGGTACTCGTTATACTCAGACGACCATATCGTTTCCCACATAAATGCCCATCTGCTGAGGATGAGCATTTATACCGGACAAATACCTGTATTCCTATATTTCTGTTATGGGTCTCTCCGGAGCATGTCTGAACCTGCTCTCAGGCGCGCACCTGGCATAGGTAGCGGGTGCTATATTCACTGATAATTACGCAGCGCCGTGTTATCTTCTGGCACATTCCGAGGCGCTTCCCCTGAGTATCTTAAGGCCATGGTCAAGGCTTCCCAGAATGAAGCCAAGACTCTCCTTAACCGCTTTGGGGCTTCCCGGCAGGTTCACAATCAGGGTCGTTCCCCGGATAACAGACACGCCTCTGCTGAGCATGGCCCGGTCTGTCACCTCCATGGACTTCATGCGGATGAATTCAGCGATTCCAGGCGCATTGCGCTCAGCCACAGCCATGGTGGCCTCCGGCGTCTGATCCCTGAGGGAAAATCCCGTTCCTCCGCTGGTCAGCACCAGGTCCACCTGGCGGCTGTCGGCCAGACGTATAAGCTGGGTCTTTAACTGGCCCGGCTCATCCGGCAGGAGCAGAAGCTCCACCACCTCATACCCGGCTGCCTCCAGCATCTCCTTGGCCGCAGGACCGCTCTCGTCCTTCCGCTCTCCCCTGGCGCCCTTGTCGCTGAGGGTAATGACGGCAGCTGTAAAGGGCCGTTCCTCTGCAGGCGGCTCCACCCGCATCACATCCCCGGGGCGGATAATTCCCTCACGGATGACTCTGGCAAACACGCCTTCCTTCGGCATGATGCACTCGCCCATGCGCTTGTAGATAGCGCAGTGGCTGTGGCATTCCTTTCCTATCTGGGTCATCTCCAGCTGCACATCCCCCGCGTATAGTCTGGTACCCACGGGAAGGCTTCTGAAATCAATGCCCTCCACCACCAGGTTCTCGCCAAAGGCCCCGTCTATGACATTGGCTCCGCGCTCATTGAACGCCATCACCTTATCATAGGAGAGAAGGCTTACCTGACGGTGCCAGTGGCCTGCGTGGGCATCTCCCTCAATACCGAAATCCACCAGGAAATGCCCCTCTTCTATGGCTCTCTTCTCGATTCCCCGTTTATCACTGATACAGATAGCCTTCACCACTCCGGTGGGACAGACACCCTGTTTAATCTGCTCTGACATATACCTTATCCTCCAATAGCAATCATGTTGTGTGCTTCTGTTATCTGACCCGGACGCTCGAAGCAGTGGGCCGCGGGTTTGCATAATACAGCCTGTTCCATGGCCTTCCTCAGTTCCCTCTGAAGCCCCTCGTCAGAAGGGCAGCCGGCATAGGGCCAGCGGTAATGCCCCTCCTCCTCAGGCCGTTCCTGTCCTTTTCTCAGTATCCGCCTCAGATCCACTCCGTCCTCATAGCACAAACAGGGTTTCAGATACCCCTGGGACGTAAGGCGCACCCGGTTGCAGTCGCTGCAGAATTTTCCGTGGATCGCGCTGATCAGTCCGATACTGCCCTTAAATCCCGGTATCCGGTAGTAGACAGCCGGTCCGAAGCCATGGACCCTGTCATCCTCCTCCATATCGGGGTATGCCCTCATCATCTCCTCCAGCAGCTCCTGGTGGTTGATGGTCTTAAAATTCTTTCCGTAGCCAATGGGCATCATCTCAATAAACCGCACATCCACCGGATATTCCCTTGCCAGCTCCACCATCTGCCGCCAGCCATCCTGTCCGGCTTCCCGCTGTTTCTCGTCCATCTGGCTGAAATCAATGGACACCGCATTGATTTTTACGGATACAGGCATGGCGCAGGCCCGCCTGACGGCTTCCATCACAGTGCCCAGGGCGTCGGTTCCCGTTATCCTCTGGTACAGGTCCCTGTCCAGGGTGTCAAGGCTTATATTGATGCCGTCTATCCCGGCCTCCGCCAAATCATCCAGATACCGCTCCAGCAGCACGCCGTTGGTGGTTATGGTTACCTTCTCAATGCCCGGCGTGCTCTTAAGCTGCTTCACCAGCTGGCAGCAGTCCCTGCGCACCAGTGGTTCGCCCCCCGTCACCTTGATATGGCGTATGCCCAGGCCGGCAGCACAGATTCCCACGGCCTGGATCTCCTCCAGAGACAGGATATCCCATCTGGGCACGCACTCCACCCCATAGGGCATGCAGTACTTACAGCGCAGGTTGCACCTGTCCGTAATGGATATCCTCATATAGTCAATGGTTCTTCCCAATGCATCCTTCATATTGCTCATCCCCTGTTCCGGGCACATCTGGGGTTATGGAATTCCCCGCTCTTGCCTCCGCTTTTATGTTCCAGGTAAATGTCTCCGATCTCCATGGACTTATCCACGGCCTTGCACATGTCGTAAACTGTCAGCAGCGCCACAGACACCCCGGTCAGCGCCTCCATCTCCACCCCGGTTTTTCCCGTGGTCCTGGCCGTGCAGACCGCCTCAATCTCATTGCTCTCTTTTTTTATGGTGAAATCCACGGTGAGCTTCGTAAGATTCAGTATATGGCACAGAGGAATCAGGTCCGAGGTCCTTTTGGCCCCCATAATGCCTGCCACTCTGGCAACCCCCAGCACATCTCCCTTTGCCATGGTTCCCCGGGCCACCTTCTCAAGGCACTCAGGGCTCATAAAAATACTGCCTCTGGCCACTGCCTCCCGCTTTGTCTCAGCCTTATCCCCTACATCTACCATCAGGGCATTGCCCTGGTCGTCAAAATGTGTAAATTCCATGTCTGTTTCCTTTCCAACGGTTTGTTACATCCCTTTGCCGAACCCGCAGTTGGGGAAGGTACATTCCGGACAGTTAAGGCAAAGCCCGCCCTGGCCCAATGCGGCCAGATCATCTGCCGTCACCTGGTCATCCGCCATGATTCTGGGCAGAACCAGGTCAAATATAGTACGCCTGGCATACATGACGCAGCCCGGAAGTCCCATGATGGCAACCGTACGGGGATTTTCCCCATCTTTAACCTGGTAGTAGGCCAGCAGGAACATGGCTCCCGGCAGCACCGGCGCGCCGTAGGATACGATGTCTGCCCCGGTGTTGCGGATGGCAAGCGGCGTCTTGTCGTCCGGGTCCACACTCATACCTCCCGTACAGACAACCACGTCCGCGCCCTTTTGTATCATATCCAGGATGCTGGCCGTCACCTTGGTATCGTCATCGTTCCATGTCACATGGTCAATAACCTCTGTGTCAAACTCTGAAAGCTTTCCCCGGATCACAGGGGTGAAGGTATCCTTGATACGGCCGTAAAACACCTCATTTCCCGTTGTAACGATACCCACCTTTTTATGTAAAAATGGTTTCAGCTCCAGGATGGGACATCCCCCGGTGGCCTCTGCGGCCGCCTTTTTTGCTGCCTCCATCTTTTCTTCCTCAATCACAAGAGGGATAATCCTTGTCCCTGCCAGCTTGTCCCCCTTCTTCACTGCAAAATTGCCGTGACGGGTGGCTATCATCATCTGTCCGAATCCGTTTACCGCCTTAAGCCCCCGGTTATCCACCTTTAAAAGGCCGTCACATGCTGCCGTCAGCTCAATCTTTCCTTCCTTTGCCTGGGAACGCTCCATATGCTGCCCTTTGCACATGTCGCAGAGAATCTCTGCCGCATCATTCTCATGAAGCATTCCGTCTTCCTTCTCCCACACATAAAGCTGGTCCTTTCCCACACTTAAGAGGACCGGGATGTCTTCCTTCGTGACCACATGGCCCTTGCGGAATACCGCATCCTTTGTCACTCCCTTAATAATCTGGGTGATATCATGGCACAGTACGGTGCCTTCCGCATCCACTGTCTGAATCAGTTTCATTCTATTTAACCTCCGCCCGTTATTTATATTTTCAAATAACGCATTACATATAGAATAGCACCAGCGTTCGATTTTGTAAAGATACATACACTACAAATGGAAATTAATATATGTTTTTATCAGTTTATAAGAGAAAATGGCCGGGTGTTCCATCTGCGCGGCACACCTGACCATTTCCACACCTCTATGAGGTAATTCCTATTGAGATACGGAAATGTATCATTTTAGGACCTTGTTTCTGTATCTGGCTGTAATCATTCCAGTATCTGAGATTCATGTAATCCTGAGGTGTATCCGCGTCCAGGTATATTCCCGGATCCTCCACCTCCGGTTCTGTAATCGGCACTCCCAGGTGCTCCATGGCCCCCTTAAGCCCTCCTGCGCCCTTATAGGCGCAGATATCCGGTACCAGCCGGGAATCCATCCGGACAGGATGGCCCGGACGGCCGCCGCAGACCGGGCGCACCAGAGCGCCCGGACATTCCATCACCTGCTTAAAGGTGTCCTGCTCTATCAGCGGGACGTCCGCAGGCGTAATGAGAATCCGGCTGCACAGGCCGGCGGCCCTGGATATCCCCAGTTTCACCGAGTCAAACATCTGGCTGGAGGCATAATTTTCATTGCGGACAAACATGATATCCAGAGGCCACAGATAATCCATCAGCTGGTCCGCTTTATATCCCGCCACGATGATGACCGGAGATGCCCCTGCTGTCTTAAGATTTTCAATGGCCCTTACAATAATGGTGCTGTCTCCCAGCTCCAGAAGGGGTTTGAATTCATGCATCCTGGAGGACAAACCTGCCGCCAGTATCACTGCTCCGGTCCTTTCCATAATATACCTCCTGAAGATACCTCCTGCTTTTGTCACTGCGGTGTTTCCCGGGACTTTGGCTAAACCTCCTGTCCCGGCGCCTTCACTATGACCATGACGCCCTTTGCCCGGGCAGCCACAGCGCCTTCCCGCTTAATGGTGCCCTGGGCCCGGATGGAACGTCCCGTTCCAAACTCCGTCACCTGCGCCTCACACTCAATCCGTTCCCCCACATGAACCGGAGCCTTGTAATCCAGTTCCAGATGGGCTGTCACCACATCCAGGTCCGTATAGTAGAGGGCGTGTGCCATAAGGTCATCCATAATGGAAGCCATGATGCCCCCGTGGAGCATGCCTTCATATCCCACATACGGCTTTTCCACGGTCCACAAAGCCCTGGCCCAGCCTTCTCCCTCTGTAATGTCCAGGTGCAGCCCTATGGGGTTCAGGCTTCCGCAGACAAAGCAGTTATCTGATTCCATCCTTCTCATACACGTTTCCTCATTTCCCTAAAAATGGTCTCCCAGGCGTCCCCAGGTCTCTGAGAACAGGCCGGCATCCATGAGGGCCGGTCCCCCCTCAGGTATGATTGGCTTAAAGCCCATGTGGTCCAATATCTGTGTCTGTATATCAATGCCCGGAGCCACCTCGGCCAGCACCATGCCCTGGGCTGTCCTCTTAATCACGCACCGCTCCGTGATGAATGTAACCCGGTTTCCCTTTGCCAGGCACTGCTGCGCGTTAAAGGAAAGCTGTGCGCAGGATTCCACGAACTTGTCAAAACGTCCCTCCTGGTCAATGCACATCTTACCGTCTTCAATGTGGCATTTCAGCCCTCCTGCCGTAAATGAGCCCACAAAAATGGAGTGTCTGGCGTTGGCCGATATATTGGGGAAGCCGCCCACCCCGGCTATCCTGCCGTTGAGGAATGTGGTATTTACATTGCCGTCCCTGTCCACCTCGCTGAGTCCGAATACAGCCACATCCAGTCCTCCCTGGTCAAAGAAGCTGAAGTGGTCTGTCTGGGGATACATGGCCACCGGGTTATAATGGGCGCCAAAGTCTCCTCCCGGCGCAGGAATTCCCCCAATGAGGCCGGACTCTGATATAAGGGTCACCTGTGAGTCAACCCCTTCCTCCATGAGCACATTGGGAACCAGTCCGGGCATCCCAATGCCCAGATTACACTTGTCTCCCCCATGTATTTCCATGGCAGTGCGCCTTGTGAATACTTTCTTATCATCTAACGGAAGGGGCGCTGCGCTGTTCTTCATGGGGATGCGGATTTCTCCGGTAAAGGCAGGATTAAAGTGGGTGATATGGGTCTGCATCATGCGATCCGGATGCTCTGCAACACATATATAATCCACCAGAATTCCCGGCACCTTCACATTCCTGGGGTCCAGGGTCCCTGTGGCGGCCACCCGCTCCACCTGGGCAATGACAACAGCACCCGCTGCCTTTGCAGCCATGGCCAGGTCCAGCGGCTCGCAGGGCATGCATTCCTTCTCGTATGTCAGATTTCCGTCCTCATCCGCGGTGGTGGCCCGCAAAAGGGCCACTGTCAGCTTGGGCAGTGTATAAAACAGATACTCTTCTCCAAGGAAGTCGGGAATGTAGGTGACAATCTGTTTCCCTTCCTTTTTTGTCTTTTCATTGATCATGGCCCCGTCGTATCTCGGGTCCATAAACGTGCCCAGTCCCACCTTTGTCAGAAGCCCGGGAAAACCCCGTCCCATTTCCCGCCAAATCTGCCCCACCACTCCCAGGGGAATGTTGTATGCCAGAATCTTGTTGTCCACGATTTGTTTTGTCACCTTAAAGGAACATCCCACATGGCCGTGTATGCTGCATGAAAGCAGTCCGTCGTGAGCCAGGGCACACTCCCCCCTGCAGGTTTTTCCGTCCTCAGACATCCGGCCGAAATCCCCCTGGCCTGCGCCGTGGATATGGGTAATGCCCGATGGGTGTCCTGTTTCCATAAATCTGTTCTCAATTGCAAGCCCGATTTCCTCAGGCCAGCCTGTCATTCCCTGAACTGCCGAACCGATGACCGCTCCGTCCTGCACCAGCTCTGCCGCCTCTTTCACTGTTATGATTTTTGCCATGTATCCATACCGTCCTTTCCTGTCTCTCCGGCCCTCTGACCAGAGACAGCTGTCTCCCTATCTGACCGCCGCAGTCCTCCTGATTCCGTTTCCGCCTGCCGCAGTTCTTCCGCTTCCGTCTGCCGCAGTCCTCCCTCTCCCGTTTCCGGCTCCGTCTGCCGCGGCCCCCTTCCTTCCAGATGCTCCCTGGCAAGGCTTCGCAGCTGGCCTTTGGATATCTTCCCGGTAGCTGATATGGGGAAATGGTCTGTCAGCTCTATCTCCTGGGGAATCTTGATGGTGGCGATTTTTCCCCGGCACCAGTTCCTCAGGCCCTCCTTTGTAACCACCGCACCTTCCTTTGGACGGATGAAGGCATATACCAGCTCGCCGTACTGTTCATCCGGCGCGCCCACCACGGCCACATCCTCCACCGGCTCATAATTGCGTATAAAATCTTCTATTTCCCTGGGGCTTATATTCTCCCCGCCCCGTATGATTAAATCCTTGCATCTTCCCTTCAGGGTCAGGAGCCCGTCCTCTGACAGAGAGGCAATATCCCCGGTGTGAAGCCAGCCCTCCCGGTCCACTGCCTTTTCCGTCTCCTCCGGATTGTTGTAATACCCCTTCATCACTCCGTAGCTTTTGATGCACAGTTCACCGGCCTGGCCCGGCCCCAGCACCCGGCCTGTGGTTAAATCCTGTATCCGGCCCGTAACCCCCGGCCACAGCCTTCCCACGGTGGAGACCGCTGTTTCCAGACTGTCGTCCATGGAGGTGCTGCTGATTCCCGGTCCCGCCTCTGTCATGCCGTACATGACAACTGCCGCCTCTGCCCCCATAACCCGTTTCATGTCCCTTAGGGTATGTTCCGGACAGGGCGCCCCGGCGGTAACGCACAGGCGCAGGCATAAATCCTCCCCGCCGGCCTTTCCTTCCCTCATCTCCCGGATAAGGCGGATATAGACAGTAGGTACGCTGCACAGCACCGTGCACCGCTCCTTCCTCAGCATTTCCAAAAGGCAGATTCTGTCCGTTTTCTCGTAACAGACCAGGGCTGCGCCGGCCATCATGGAACTCAGCACGGATCCCACACAGCCAAAGGAGTGGAACATGGGCGGCGTCATACACAGCCGGTCCTCCTTCTCCAGCCCCAGGTACTGTACATGAATCCAAGCATTTTCCAGAATCTGGCAGTGATTCAGCATCACGCCCTTTGGCACGCCGCTGGTACCGGAGGTATGGATAATGGTGGCGTCGTCAAAAGGACGGACCGCCTTCATCCTCTCCTTCAGCAGACTGTCACCCATTGACATTCCCAGTTCCATCAGCTTCTCAAACTGCCAGGCGCAGCTCCTGGGCCGTTCCTGGTCCGTGACAATCACATGGCGCAGCAAAGGCAGACGGGGCGCATAAATCCTTCCGGGAACAGCCTCCTTAAGTTCCGGGCTGATCTGGTAAAACATGTCCATGTGCTCCCTGTTCTTGATTCCCTGCTTAAGGATGACCGCCTTCACATCCGCCCTGTGGAGCAGGCACTCCAGCATATCCTTCTTTTCGTGGATGTTCAGGTTCACTATCACTGCCCCGGTCTTCTCGATAGCTATTTTAGTCACCACATTTTCCCAGCAATTATCCATGATAACCGCCACATGGTCCCCTTTTAAGATACCTATGTGCATCAGCCCTTTTGCCAGACCGTCGCTGCGCCTCTTAACCTCCCTGTATGTAAGGCGCACACCTGCCAGGCTGTCAACGACAGCCTCCCTGTCGGGAAAGCGCCGTGCCTGTATGTCCGCCAGCTCACCCAGGGTCAGATGGATGTACCGGTTGAGCCAGACATGGTAAGGCCTGCCCTCCCACATGGCCTCCACGTACTCCCGGCCGGATACCAGGGGTTTGTTCCTGCATATCCCTGAAAGCATATCCGCGAAGGCCTCTGAACAGGGCACAGCGCCCCTGAAATCCAGCAGGCAGCCGTTCCTGTCAAAGAGAAAGGAGGCTTCCCCGGGACCGTTCTCATCCCTGCAAACCACTGCTTCTATTCTTCTCTTTCCGTCAATCAGGTCTTCCATCCAACCTTCCCCTATCTCTGAGCCTGTTTTTTCATAGCTGTCAGAACAAACAATATAATCAATGCCACCACGCCCATGGCACCCACTGCCATCAGCGGCACGCTGTATGACCCTGTGTTGTCGTAGAGACTGTTGGCCAGAATCGGCCCTATGTAACCGCCAAGGGCAAATCCGATAAACATAATGCCGTAATTAACCCCGTTATATTTGATTCCAAAGGCATCTGCCGTCAGAGCCGGATAAACACCCATGCTTCCGCCGTAACACATGGCGATCAGCATGGCAAATACCAGGAACAGGGCCAGTGATCCGCTTTCCGTAAACGCGGACAGGGCAAAGCCGCTTACCGCTACAATCACCGCCATGATGCTCAGTGCCGGATACCGCCCCACTTTATCGGAAACCCATCCCCAGAGCACCCTGCCTCCCGTATTGGCCAGACCAATGATACTGACCGCGGTTGCCGCCACTGCCGCGTCCACCCCGCCTATGGCCTGGGCCATGGGAGATCCCTGGCTCACCACCATAAGGCCGCCTGTGGCAAATATGGTAAATGCAATGATCATCAGATAAAATCTTGTGTCGGCCAGCATCAGCTTCCAGTTCTTTCCTTCTGCAGAAGCACCCGAACTGTTCTTCACTGCCGGAGGCGTCCAACCAGTGGGCAGCCATCCCTCAGGAGGTTCGGTTATGAAACAGGCAGCTATGATTATCATAACACCAAACAAAATTCCCAGCACCCGGAAGGTAAACATGACGCCGCCGGAACCAATCAGGGACTGCATAATAGGCGGGAAAATGATGCTGCCTGCCCCGTAGGCAGCCGTGGATATGCCTGCAATCAATCCCCGCTTGTCCGGGAAAAACCGCACCGTATTGCCGATGGTAATGCCATAGGCAAAGGCAATTCCAAAACCGCAGAGAAGTCCGTATGTCACATAGAGCATGGTCAGGCTGTGGATAAAGCTGGTGCATATGAGTCCCGCGCTGAACAGGATTCCTCCCAGCCACACCACATTTCTGGGCCCCTTAAGCTTCTTTTGAAGTCCGTTGCCCGCAATCATGGGAATAGGCGCCACACCGCTGCAGATTGTAAATGCCAGGGCCAGCTGCGACTTCTGCACCTCTGTGCCGAATATCACTGCCCCTTCGTTGAAAAGTCCTGTCTGGTAAACACTCCATGCAAACCCCGTACCGATACATATATTAACAATAACACTGGCAACCAGTACCGCCCACCTTTTTTTCATCAGATCCATAAATAACCTTCTTCCTTGTTCGCCTAAAGACCTGCCGTTAATTGTTATTTTTTTAACATTAATTTGAAAAATATAGTTACGGTTCCACCTCCTCCGGAGCACATCTGACACCCGCTCCGGGAAGGTGAAACCATAAACTCCCAGTCATCCATGTACTTTTATGCCTGGACCGCCCCCATATCCAGAATCATCTTCTTTATAAGAGCCCTTACCTCCTGTATCTTATATGAATTATTGGCCATGGCCGCGGTCCCCTCCACTGCCAGTTCAGCAGCGGCCTCTGCCAGCGCCTCATCCGGCTTCCTGCCGGCTAAAAACGCCTCCACCTTTTTCCGCTCCATGGGCACCGGGGCCACGCCGCCCAAAACGATCCGCGCATCCTCTATGAGGCCGTCCTTCATCCTGTATGCGTAAGCCAGGCTGACAATGGCAAAATCCACTGCCTCACGGACCCTGAATTTATCATAGGCCGTGGTATATCCTTCCGGTACCCTGAACCGGACAGCCGTCACCAGCTCGTCTGTATCCAGCATGTCAGCTGCTTTCAGGCGGGTGGTAAAGAAGTCCGCCGCCCTTACGGTTTTCTTTGTGGTCACAATCCGGGCATCTAACAGGATGAGCACCGGTGAAATGTCCGAGGCGTTGACGGAGTAGCAGCCGCAGTTCATGCACCGTCCGGCCTCCCTGGCCGCTTCCTCCCCGGTCAGGGTGAAGCTGTCCTCCTTATCCAGGGCCCGCTCTGCGGCAGACAGCTCTTTGTCCTTTACCGCGTGCTCCTCCTTGACGCCTGCGGTGTCAAAATGGATAAACTTATCTTCCCTGCGCCGCTCAGGCATGACTGCATAGCCCCTGTTAATGGCCTCCGCCGCGTTGCGCCCGGAGCGCACGCCCTGGATCACGGTGGCCGGTCCTGTGGTGGCGTCGCCTCCGGCATAAATCCCGGACTTGCTGGTGGCCTGTGTGTCCTTGTCCACCTGAATCAGTCCCCGTTCCAGGGCAAGGCCGTACTTGTCGCCCAGGAAACTTAAATCCACCTTCTGCCCCGCTGCCATCAGAATGGAGTCCGCCGATACCCTGAGAGTCTCCTCCCGGTCGTACCGGGGATTGAAACGCCCGTTCTCATCCTTGACGGAGGTACAGCGCATAAGCTCCATTCCCGTGACCTGGCTGCCCTCATAGATTGCCTTTGATACGCCGTAGGACGGCATGATTTCAATGCCCTCCTCCCTGGCCCTTGCAATCTCTTCCCTGCTGGCCGGCATCTCAGGCTCGGACTCCAGGCAGGCCAGGGTGACGCTCTCTGCGCCCAGACGCCTGGCGGTTATGGCCACGTCCATTGCCACATTTCCGCCTCCCACCACCAGTACATGGCGGCGGTCCTTTTTGTTCATCCACTGGTTGACTTCCATCAGGAACTGGAGGCCGAACTCCGTGAACTCCTCGCCGTCAAATCCCAGCACAGGACGTTTCCAGGCGCCGGTGGCATAGAACACATTGTCATACTCCTTCTCCAGATCCTCTGCCTGTATATCCTCTCCCAGACAGCAGCCCAGGCGGAAACGGATTCCCATTTTTTCATAGGCGGCAGCCACCTGCTTCACATAGGACTTGGGCAGCCTGTAGTTGGGAATGGCATAGGTCAGCATGCCGCCCGGCTCCTCCATCTTGTCAAAGACCGTCACATCATGGCCCGCCTTCCTCAGATAATAGGCAGCGCTTAGGCCGGCCGGACCGGCTCCCACTAAAGCCACCTTATGGCCTGTCTCTGTTTCCGGCGCCCTGTAAAATGTGTCCGGGTGCTCCAGTATGTAATCCCCCACATACCGCTCCACGCCGTGGATGGACACGCTCTCATCGGAACCGCAGCGGTTGCACTGCTCCTGGCATGTATGTGCGCAGACCCTGGATGTAATCATGGGAATGGGGTTGGCTTCCATCAGTATATGGGCCGCTCCCTCCACATCCCCTTGCCGAAGCCGCTCCATATAGGCCGGTATGTCCGTATTGGCCGGACACTGGACAGAACACGGTGTGGTGTGGACCTTCATGCCCCCGAATATGGAATGGTAACGGTTGTCTCCCATAACGGCATAGCACTCTTTTCCGCCCTTTCTCATACAGTCCATCCTGCCGCCGATGCCGTGGGGATAGCGGTAAAACCAGCAGCGCACATCCTGGCATATGTTGCCTCCCATGGTGGCCACATTGCGGATTAACGGTGTTGCCACGGAGCGGGCCGCCTGAGAGAGGACCGGAGCCTTTTCATTGAGCAGGTCCGACTTTACGATGTCGCAGAGTTTTGTCAGGGCGCCTATTTCTATGGTGTCCCCGTCCTGCTTTATGTATTCCCCGCCCCGGACGGTCTTAAGGTCAACCACTTTTTCCGGATAATCCTCCAGAATCTGTTCCTTTAACACTCCAATCAGGTCGGAGCCCCCTGCCATTACGACTGTTTTCCCTTTTGGGGACTCTTTTAATAAGGAGACTGCCTCATCAAAGGTGGCAGCGCTCTCATGCTCGAAATATTTCACAGTGAATCCTCCCCTCTTATGCTTTGCCTAACGCCTTAAGTATAACTGCCGGAGTTGCCGGGTAATCCTTGATGTCCACGCCGATTGCGTTGGAAATGGCCATCAGCACCGCGCTGGCTCCTGCCGCACCGGAAATCTCGCCAATTCCCAGGGCCTTAAACATGAAGGAATCTATCTGGGATTCCATGATATAGGCGTCATATGGCGGGAATTCATTGAACGTTCTCCACTTATAATCTATCAGGCTGGAGGTTAAAAGCCTTCCTGTGGACGGATCCAGGATACACTCCTCAAATATGGCTGTATCAATACAGGCGGATCCAAATCCTCCGTGCAGCTGCATCTCCACTGCCTTGGAATCAATAATCTGTCCGATGTCCGTGCCTCCGGCCACCTTCACCAGCTTGGTATTGCCGGTTTCCAGGTCCACCTCCGCCTCCACGAATATGGCCATACAGCTGGGGATATTAAACATCTCCATGTGCTTTCCATATCCCACAATGCTCAGTTCCTTGGGGGCCAGCTTGAACATGGGCACTACCAGCTGCGGGTTATCCCGCACATAGACCATAAAGTCCTTTGTGTCCAGCTGGTCAACGGAGCGCTTAAAGTAAAGGGCGCCCAGCTCCAGGGCTTTTTTCTTTGCCTCCATGGCTGCCAGGGATACTGCCTTGCCTGTGGTGATGGTGCCTCTGGAACCGCAGAGACCGTAGTTGGACGGGTTGAACTTGGAGCCCGGCTCCGTGATGGATACCTTTTCCACCGGCACATTGAGGACCTCGGCCACAATCTTGCACGCGTTGCTTCTGGTACCCATGCCGGATTCCGTGATGTCACACTCAATGATGGCCGTGGACGCCCTGCGGCTGCCCACCAAATCCGGAACAATTCTTACAATGGCCTCTGTGTTGTCCTCGCTGATATCAGCATTTCCGATGACGCCCATGCCCACACCCCTTGCCTTGGTTCCGTTTACACATGTGGGCACGTTCCAGCCCTTCCATTTACCGGCCCATCCAAAGCGGTCCGCCGCGTTCTGCATGGCTTCCGGGAAGAACAGGGAGGAGCGGCTCTGCCACCACCGCCCGTCACGCCAGATAAACCGGTCGCCGGGAGCAATATAATTTTTCTTAAACACGTCCAGAGGATCGAAATTGCCCTTCTTCATCACGGCGCACATCAGGCGCTCCAGACAGCTGTTAAGCTCCTGCCCGCCGTAGCCGCGGACAATGCCTGCCGCCTGTTTGTTGGTCACTGCGATGTGGCTGTCCATATACCAGTTGGGACATTTGGCGCATACCAGCTGCGCCTCTCCCAGTCCCACGCCCACCTGGCCCTGTATGGAGTCCGCAATGGCTCCCGTGTCCACCAGCCAGTCGCCTTCCACAGCCTTTACATAGCCTTCCTTGTCCATTCCCACCTTTGCGGTGATGGTGCTGCCCAGACGTACCTCGTAGGCCATAAGCTGCTCTGCCTTTGTGAGCACAATCTTTACCGGCTGCTTGGTGACAAGGGACAGCATGGCGGCGGAGAGCACCGTTGTCATAAGGGACTGCTTGTTGCCGTAGCTTCCTCCCACGTTAAAGGTCTTTACGCTCAGGTTGGAATTGGGAATCCTTCCCTCGCCCATGAGCTTAAGAATATGGGAGCTCTGGGATGATGCCCATATGGTATACTCATTGCCGCCCTCATATTTGGCGATGCAGGACGGGGTTTCCGGGGCCAGAGGAGAGGGCATCTTGTCAAAGGCCACCTTGTCCTCCGCCACATAGGCTGCTTCCTCAAATCCCTTCTCCACATCCCCGCGGATAATCTGCCACCAGGGACCGTCCGGCTGGAAATACTTGATTCCGTTGTCAACGTGATTGCCCTTAAACCTGGAATATATCTCCACTGCCCCTTCCTTCAGGGCGTCCTCAGCCGTATACACGGCTTCCAGCTGTTCATATTCCACATCAATCAGGTCTATGGCCTCCTCTGCACTCTCCACTGTATCGGCTGCAATCAGAGCCACCAGATCCCCTACATAGTAAACCTTGTCTTCCATCAAAAGCCTGTGTACAGGAAGGCCCAGTCCCCACTGCTCCGGCATGTTCTTGTGGGTGATGACAGCCCGTACGCCCGGCAGGGCTTCTGCCCTGGATGTGTCTATGGAAAGGATTCTGGCATGAGGATAAGGGCTTCTTTTGGTCTTTCCGTACAGCATGTGGGGCACTGAAAAATCGTCCAGGAAAATTGCCTTTCCTGTTACAATGTCCTTTGCGTCTTTTCTGGGTGTGTACTTGCCCACATGACGGTAATTGGGCTGTTTGATATCGCGGTATTCAAGCTTGCTCATTCTTCAAACCCTCCTTCTAATCCAATGAATGGTCGCTGTTTGTACCATTTGCATAGGGACTTAAGAACAGTTCCTGGCGTACCGGGATGGGATTTTCCACATCATCATTGGCCCGGTGCATCACAGCCAGGTGGTCCTCCTCATTCCCCGCCACCCTGTTAATGGCCCGCAGCACCGTATAATGGCTGATGCAGCGGCAGTAATTGCCCGACATGGCTTCCTTAATCTCATCTCCCGTGGGATGGGGATTTTCCAGCAGAAGCGCCTTGGCCGCCATGATGATTCCCGGGGTACAGTAACCGCACTGAAATGCATACTCGTCAATAAAAGCCTGCTGAAGGGGATCTAACCCCTTCTCAGGGTCCTCCAGCCCTTCTATGGTAACAATGTCCTTTCCATCGCAATCCACGGTCAGCAGCATACAGGACGTGACCCCTTTTCCGTCCATGAGCACGGTGCAGCACCCGCAGGCTCCTTCACTGCATGACTCCTTGGAGCCTGTGAGCTGGAGCCTCTTTCGCAGGGTCTGGGATAGTGTCTCTGAGGGGGGAACCTGTCCGAATCCGTCCCCGATTGAGAAACGATATTCCCTCCCGTTTACCGTCAGAGTAACATATTGTTTCTTCATAACGTTTCCTTGCCTCCTTATCTGGATTAAGTTAATGGGATATATTTGTTAAGATTATGCTAATCTAGGTCGGTCGTTTGATTTATTTTTATCACAATGTGATACATTTGTCAATGATATATAAATATCAATTTATTTATTTGTATATTTTTACAGATTTAAACGACAAATAACCCTTTGGATTTGTGCAACTTGCACTCCAAAGGGTTATTCTCATTTGTGTATATCGTCTAAATACGATTATTGGGCCGGATAAGGCGGAAACAGCTCAGGCTTCATCAGCCGCTGGACAATAGCCAGACAATTTCCCTTTATCTCCTCCCGTATCCAGAGGGGCACAGACTCCCCCTCCAGCGGTTTTGGAATCAGATCCTCTATGAATCCCCGGTGTTCCCCAAAGGATATGATGGATCCGTTGATATGTCTGCTGGCTATAATGGCCTGGGACTGGGAAACAGGGGCCACGGTCTGAATCAGCTCAGCCATCACCCGTTCCTGCCGGTCAAAGGCAGCGGCTGACAAAGGCCTCATATCCCCGGGGCCATTGTTCTCCCAGTATATCAGGGCAAGGGTGGTCTTATACTGTGGGGCAAAGGCCACCTCAATCTGAAGATCTATGAGCTTTTCAAGGAATTCATATGCCTTCTGCGGAGTCATTGCATCCTGTTTAAAGGTCCCCTCAATCTCCATATACGAGGCCGCATAATATCCCTTTACCTTTTCCAGCATATATTCCAGGCAGGCTACGTACAGCCTCTCCTTGTTGGAATAATGAAAGGCAATGGCTGACAGGTTCACCTCTGCCTCCGAAGCAATCATTCTGGTGGATGTGGCTGCATATCCGTACTGCGAAAAAAGCTTAATGCCGGCTTTTATCAGCTTTGTCTTAGTTGAATTATTTCCTTCCATGTGACTTCATCTCCTTATGCTCAGCCGGCAGCCCATTCCCGTATCCGCGCCTTCCTGTCCACAGATGCCTGGGGACTGGTGCCGAAGGCATCTGCCGCCTCCAGGCTTCCCATGGCCGATTCCAGACAATGCCTGACTGCCTGAGCCTGATTATATTGAAGTCTATGGTTCTCCCTGGCCTGGGGGGTGGTGCACTTGGGCGCGCTCTGACGGAAACGCTCATCAATATCCACCATTCTGTCCTCAAGCGTCATCTTATCCGCCAGAAACAAAAGGGTTCTCTCCGTCAGCCCTGACTCTTCCCCGCCTTCCAGCCGGTGATGGCACTGAATGATTCCTGCCATCACCGGGTATCCCTCCATCCGCAGGATTCTGGCTCCTGCCCTTGCGTGGTCCGGCTTCAGACGCGCGATATCGTGAAGCAGCCCGGCTGTCCTCAAAAGCTCAGGATCTATGTCATACCCCAGACGTTTAAGCCTTACAGCCCACTGGTGTGCCAGTCTTGCCACTGCTGCCTCATGAAGCCGTATATGCTCAGGGACGCTATAGCGGTCCGACAGCCTGCGGCAGATGCCGTGGTCAGGATAGAGAAGGGGCTTTACACCGGTCTGCTCATAGAATCCTCTGAACCCGCCGTCATCGTCTGCCAGAATCCGGCTGATTCCTCCATATGGCTGGGGAACTTCCAGTACGCGGTTGATATCCCACCCAAGAATACCGCACATCAGCCCCCGGCTCACACCGCAGTGGGTCACCACCGCCACATCCCCCCGGGTATTCCCAAGAATGCGGTCCAGGGCATCCTGAAGCCGCTCTGCGCCCCGGGCAAAGGATTCCCCTCCCGGAGGCGGGACCGTGCCGATGGAACGTCCCCTCTCTTCATAGAGCTGCGGATACCGGCTGCGGATTTCAGTGAATTCCATGTTCTCCCATTCACCTGCATCCAGCTCCACCAGTCCCTCTTCCACATGCACTCTCTGCTGCTCTCCTGCAATATACTCCGCGGTTTCCATACACCTGGACAGAGGACTGGAATAAACAGCTTCCACACAGCGGCTCTTAAACCAGGAAGCCAGTTCCATGCTCTCCTTCCTCCCTCTGATACTCAGTGCGAGATTCGTATGTCCAAGACATCTGCTCACATGCCCGGTCCGTTCCGGTTCCCCGTGCCTTATAAGGTATATCGTCCTCATATGCCACCTCATTTCGATGCATCGCCGATACTAAATAGGTCGTCCGACCTAGTTCTGTGTTTCCAGTGTAGCACAGATGCATTTAAATTACAATATAAGGCAGCCAGAAAGGCCATATTCTTCAATTATCGTTATTTAATCTCATAAACAACGTTGATTTGAGTATATCACATATGGCGGATGGCTGTAAATATAAAGCGCCTCAATGCATCTTACATTTTCTTTGACTTGATTCCTGCCTGCAGACCCACCTGAGCAGTTCCCTGTACTCTTCCCTGGTGTCCACATCCAGGTAAATACTCTCATTTCCGGCCTCCAGGTCCTCTACAGGCACGCCTGAGGCTTCAATGGCCCCCTTAAGTCCCTGGTCCCCGGTATAGGTGCAGATGCGTCTGGCAATCTCCCCTTCCATGCATATGGGATGCCCCGGTTCGCCGTCATGGACCGTCCGCACAATCTGCCCGGGAGCTTCCATCACCTGCTTAATGATATCATCCGTTATGGCGGGAAGGTCCATGGGCATGACCAGGATCCGCTCACACCCTTCCAGTGCCGCCTGTATACCCAGCTTTACGGAATCAAACATCTGTGTATGGCGGTATCTGGTGTTTCTGACAAAACAGGCGCCTGTGCCCTTTAAATGATCCTCCAGTTCTTCCGCCCTGTAACCGGTAACCACGAGCACCGGGTCTGCCCCCAGCCGCCTGAGCATGGACGTGACGTGAAATGCTATGGTAGTGTCCCCAAACGGCAGCAGAGGTTTGAAATCCCCCATGCGCGAGGACAGTCCTGCCGCTGCCAGGACAGCTCCTGTTTTCTTCATGCTTCCCGCCCCTTTCCTGTAAAAGACCGTCTTAAAAGGCTGCCTTACAGGTATTATATCCGGCCGGAGTGCGGGATTCCAGTAGTGCAGGATACACCCTGTACATGTGCAACAAAGAAAAACACGGAAGCAGATTTTACTCCGGTTCCGTGTTTTTCTTTCATTATTCCTACTGGCACATCCTCTCCTGGTGCCGTTTCAGTTTCTCCAGGCTGCGGATGCAGTAATATCCGTTAATCTGTTCTATCAGCGCCATCTCCTTTAAATCCTTGATGGCCCTGACCGCCGTTACCCGGTTAATTCCCAGCAGATTTGACAGGAGCTGCTGGCTTATCTTTTCTTTGATAAGTATTTTCCCGTCATAGGGAACCCCGTAGTGCTCTGCAAATATAAGCAGCAGATCGCAAATCTTCCAGCCGGCGTTGTGGAAATTGGTATGGCGCACCTGCTCCATGGCTGACAGGAATTTGGTGGAGAGGGACTCCATAATATCCATGGAGAGCTGCGGGTCATGGGCAATGCCCTTTAACAGCATCTCCTTGGTGATACACACTAATTCAGACGGCTGCACGGTCTTGAAATTCACAGCTGATTCCTGGTCAAAGAGAAGGTTTCCTTCCAACAAAACAGAATTGCTCTCATTGAAATTATAAATACGCTCCTCGCCCGTAACCGTTGTCTCAAACGCAGCCACACGCCCGGTCTTGACTATGTAGCAGTAGTTGGGCTTTGTACCTGCCTGCACCAGCATATGGTTCTTTGGAAATACCTTTCTCTGTCCCAGCTTTTCCAGACGCGATATTCCCCTGGGCAGATATAGAAGACGTGATACAAAATTAGCATGCGGCATCTGTACTGCGGTATTACACTCCTGACCTACCATATAACCACCCTCTCTTTTATGGATTTTCACCATATGAATCCCCAAAAACGCCTGTTTCCTTCAACAAAATTATAACACTGTTAGTATTTTAACAACTAGTAGCCTATGCTACATTATATCAAATTTTCACATGTGATGTAAGTGTCATATATATTGCAGCAGTAACTTTCCACAGATAATCATTTCGTGATACAATGAATCACGTAATTAAATCATAGGAGGATTGGAATTATATGGAAACTGTCATCATACTGGGAGCTGGCCAGTTTGGCCGCGGAGCTGCCAGACTGCTGAATCAGGAAAACATGGCCCTTCTGGCGTTTGGGGATAATAACCCTGCCCTGCACCAGCTGACCGAATCAGAGCGGACAGAGAAAGGATTTCCAGCCAATGTCCCGGTTTTGCCGGTAGATGAAGCCCTTTCACTGAAACCTGATTATATCATTACCGGAGTGACGGACCCGCTGCGTTCCGGCCAGCTTAAGGATCAGGCCCTGGAATTGGGATACGAAGGCAGATTTCTGATGCTGAGCCAGCTTTACCGGTATTTTGACATACGAAACGCCACCCTGAAACGGCTGGCTGAGCGGATTCATGGACAGGGCCTGCAGGAAAGCATAGCAGAACTGGGCGTTTTTAAGGGCGACACGGCCTGGAAGCTCAACGCCCTGTTTCCGCAGCAAAGGCTTTATTTATTCGATACATTCCAGGGATTTGACCCACGGGATATAAAAGAAGAAAAAAGTAAGGGATGTTCCTTTGCCAGGGAAGGTGAATTCTCTGACACCAGCGAACAGGCCGTGCTGGGGCGGCTCCCCTTTCCGGGACAGGCCGTCATACGCAGGGGATATTTTCCGGATACAGCGGCAGGACTGGAACAGGAGCGCTTTTGTCTGGTAAGCCTGGATGCCGACCTGTACGCCCCCATTCTGTCCGGTCTTATATTTTTCTACCCCCGCCTTGTACCCGGAGGCATGATTCTGCTCCACGATTACAACAATGAGCGGTTCCGCGGAGCCAGACAGGCTGTGGAGGAATTTGAAAAACAATACGGCCGCCTGTGTCTCGTTCCCTTATGCGACCTTCATGGAAGCGCGGTGATTGTAAAGCCTTGTGATTAGCAGGCAACAATTGTAATCTGACATCACATGTGACCTGGGCTACTTGTGTCTGTTAAATTTATGACCTACAATATCTGCAGACAGTATGATAGGGTGATAAGGGGGAGAATCCATGAAGACAGTTGTTATTCTGAGCACCGACAATCTTGGTATGACTGTGGCAGATATGCTGAATCCGCGTGAAATGAAACTGGTCGGTATGGGAGATACCAGACAGGAAACCTGGAATGTATTTTCAGACCTGGAAAAAGGGGAACTGAAGGAAGAAATAGAGGGAATGCCAATCATGCCGGCAGATCTGGCAGTGGCCCTTCAGCCGGATGTCCTGGTCATCGCGGCCACGGATTCCGAAAAAAGCCATGCCCTGGAATACATGGCCATCCGCGCAGGATTCCTGAACGACATTGTTTTCATCCGGGACCTGCATGAGCAGTTCTCCATCCGATGCAGCGTGCTGCGGCGTCTGTGCCGGCGGCTCACCGGGCTGGGGGTGGAGGGAAATGTGGCAGAGCTGGGCTGTTACCGGGGCGACACCTCCTGGCAGCTCAACGTGCTGATGCCGGACCGGAAACTGTATCTCTTTGACACCTTTGAGGGGTTCGATGAACGGGATGTTGACATGGAACGAAAGCTGGGATGCTCCGACGCTCAGACGGGCCTGTATTCCGGGACAGACAAGGAAAAGCTGATGGAGCGGATGCCCCTGCCCGGACAGGTTGTTATCCGGAAGGGCTGGTTTCCCGAAACCGCCTTTGACATTGAAGATGAAACATTTTGTCTGGTCTGCATGGACGCCTGCCTGTACCAGCCCACCCTGGCCGGCCTGGAATTTTTCTTTCCCCGCATGGGAAGAGGAGGCGTCATCCTCTTAAGCGGATGCAGCGGCACCCGGTACAGAGGCGTTGCAAAAGCAGTGGAGGACCTGGAAACCAGATACGGCGCCCTTCTTATGCTTCCGGTGGGAGACTTAGACGGCACAGTGATGATTGTACATCCGTAGGATGGGAAATCATAGAATAAAAATCAACTTATGGATTCCGGACATATGGAATCCGGAAACGGCAGCAGCCGCAGGCAAAAAAGCCCAATCCTTTACGTTCTTCCTATGGCGTGCTTTAAAATTGCTTTACATGGCACGTTCCGGCTTTCACCTGGCGGTTTTGAGGATGGAAAAGAGCGCATAACTGCCCGCCGCCAAAAAACGCATGCATCTGTATTGGGGAATACGCAGGCAGCGTACAGACAAGGAGGGATGGAAAAGGTAATTTTTTCGGGGCTGTAATCAAGCAGCCGGTACAGCGCTGTCGGCCTGTGCAGCCGCACACCGGTTATCCAACCCTGGTTGTAGAGAAATTGAATGGCGAATCTCCCAGGATACGCCATGCTTTGTATTAAAGACCAGAAAGGGCGTATTTTATGAACTTTTACAAAAATCATTTTGGTATGATTATATCTTCTGTTGTGGCTATCTGTATCTCCCTGATTATGGCCACATCGGCAATCTTTGTTGACAAACTCACGTTCACGCTGCCCCTGCTCATCAAGAACTGGGGCACGGCTTTCCTGGTGATATCATTGACCGGAATGGCCTTTCCTCTGACGGACTGGTCCTTTGCCCTTTGCAGGAAAATGGGACTCAGGCCCGAAACCCTGCCCCATGTACTTGTGGAAAACTTTGTGGCCACCCTGTTTTTTAACACCACGGCCACCATTGTCCTCACAGCAGTCAATGTGTTTCACAACCCGGAAATTGAGGCTGCCGTGGCAGCCGGTTTTCTGCCAAATACCCTGACCGCATTTGTGCAGGGCGTGCTTCACGACTGGCCCATCATGTTTATCATCAGCTATGTATTCGCATTTTTCGTGACAAAGGCAGCCATCAGGATTGCAAAGCAGGCTGTGGGTGAACTTAAATCCCCTCATTCACCCCAGAATCAGTTTCAATAAGGAATAACGGCCAAAAAGGACATCCCGCATCGTGACTGGTCCATGCGCGGATGCCCTTTTTCCTTTCATTTTTCCTCTGCGTTCCTTCTACCGTTCCTTCTACCGTTCCCTCTGCCACTCCCCTTTTGCATTCCTGCCAAAGGCACTGCCCTCCTTTGCCTCTGCATAGCCAAGGATGGTGGCATCCAGGTTGCATATATCATTTAGGGACCAGATGGTAAAGTTGTCCGGATTCCTGCTGTATTCATCGCTCTCATCCCCGGCAAAAAACCTCCATCCCGTATCCGCCCACTGTTCGCTGGGCCGGCTGTCCCTGTACATATATCCGATGGCCCTTCCCTCCTCAATCTGCTTTGAAACAATGCAGCCTCCATTATGGGGCAGAAGACTGACCCATTCCCGCTTTTCCGGCGCGTACCAGGCATTCCTGTACCAGGCTCCGCCCTCCTCCAGCAAGTGTAAGGCCAGCTTTCTATTCAGGTCCAGGAAGGAAAGCATGTCTTCCTCATCACCGCCCGGCACATCGTAGACAGCCCCGCAGATACAGCTGACCGCATAGTCCTTAAAGGTGTGGTAAAATACCTGGGCCTTGCGGACCTGATAGTCGGTCAGCTCATCAAATGTCTCCCTGTCTATGATGCCGCAGGCACAGGCCAGGCGTCCCAGTCCGATTCTCTCATTGATGTCCCATGCATAGAACCCCCGCTCCCCCACATAGGGACGGAACAGGGAGGCCCGCTTAAACCGGGTCTCAAACGCCCGTCTGCCCTTCTCCTCCAGCTCCTCCAGATCAAACAGCGGCGCATCGCACCAGAAGGTCATAAACTGCTCATACTCCCTGCCCGAGGTAAACTGCTCCATACAGACCTTTTCAAGGCTTTCCCTGTCATAGATACCATAGAGCCGGAACAGATGGGCCTTCAGCTCCTCTGACGCCGGTTCATCCCCACACCGGTAAAGGGTCCGGTACCCCATGTGGCACGGTATCCCCGGCGCCCTACGGCATGCGGCAATCCCGCTGAGCAGCAGGGTAAATGCATGCCTGTCCGTCTCTGCCGGGTCCGGCGCTTCCGGCATTCTCTGTATCTCCTCAACCAGATCCTTTACAGCCTGTGATACTCTGTCCATTCTTTTTCCTCCTGGTCCTTACTGCATGTTTAAAACTATCTGCTACCAGCATATTACAACTGTAATTTAAATGCAACCTTGATTCACATTCATTTTGATCCTGCGGCCAAACAAATACGGGCCTCCTGTTCCCGGAAGCCCGCATCATCCAAATCTTATCTCTATTCCCATTCAATCAGACACCCTGCCCCATGGCAGCCCTGCCTTCATACCTGCACTCCCCGGATATGCCCTGGTAATGGCAGGTGCTGCAATCCGTGACATACCCCACATACTTCTCAGTCTCAATATAAGCCCCGCACATGCCCTGATGGCGGGCGTATACCTGAAGGCACATATCAGCCACGAAATTACAGGCAGTGGCTTTGCCCCCGCAATACTTACAGACATAATCGCCGCAGGCCCTTTCCTCCGCTACCACGCCGTTCGGCAGGCGCATTTTCTTTAATTGACGGCCCATAATGGCAGCCTCCTTTCCATTTTGAAAGAAGGCGGCATGAAGCCGCCTTCCCAGACTGTAGACAAATTCCGAGGACAAGTGCCTCGGAATTTCTTCGCGATTGAGCCAGAAAAGTCAGCACTTACAAGACTTTGAGGCTCTTTTTTGGTATAATAGATGTATCAAATACAGGCGGTGAGATGCTTATGATGACACAGAATGCGGATAAAAAAAGAGAACAGATTCAGTTGTTTTGCATGGATGACATGGTTCCACAGGACCATCTGCTGCGGATCATCGACAAAGCAATCGACTGGTCCTTCATTTATGAACTGGTAGAAGATAAATACAGTCAGGACAACGGACGCCCCAGTATGGACCCCGTCATGCTGATCAAGATTCCTTTCATCCAATATCTTTATGGCATTAAAAGCATGCGCCAGACGGTAAAAGAGATTGAGGTAAATGTCGCCTATCGCTGGTTCCTCGGGTTGGATATGCTGGATAAAGTGCCACATTTTTCAACCTTTGGAAAGAACTATACGAGACGCTTTAAAGACACCGACCTGTTTGAACAGATATTCGCGCATATCCTTTCTGAATGCTACAAATTTAAGCTGGTAGACCCTAATGAAGTTTTTGTGGATGCCACCCATGTAAAAGCCAGAGCAAACAATAAAAAGATGCAGAAGCGTATTGCTCATGATGAGGCATTATTTTTTGAAGATCTGCTGAAACAGGAAATCAATGAAGACCGTGAAGCACACGGGAAACGTCCGCTGAAAGAAAAAGAGGATGACAACAATACACCATCCGGTGGAGCCGGCGGCAAAGAAGAAAAGACAGTGAAAGCAAGCACTTCTGATCCGGAAAGCGGATGGTTTCGCAAAGGAGAACATAAACATGTATTTGCTTATGCAGTACAGACCGCATGTGATAAGAATGGATGGATTCTCAGCTATAGCGTTCATCCCGGGAACAATCATGACAGCAGAACCTTCAAGTCTTTATATGACAAGATAAAAGGGATCGGAATAGAGACCCTGATAGCCGATGCAGGATATAAAACTCCCGGTATAGCAAAACTTTTGATCGATCAAGGAGTCAAACCGCTCCTACCATACAAACGCCCCCTGACAAAAGAGGGTTTCTTCAAGAAATACGAGTACGTTTATGATGAGTATTACGACTGCTATATCTGTCCCAACAATCAGGTGCTGACCTATCGAACAACCAACCGTGAGGGATATCGCGAGTACAAAAGCTGTGGAAGTGCCTGTGCAAGCTGTGCCTATCTTGCAAAATGTACCCAAAGCAAAGATCATGTAAAGACGGTTATGCGCCACATATGGGAACCTTACATGGAGATGTGTGAGGAGATCCGCCAAACCCTGGGTATGAAAGAATTATATTCACAAAGGAAAGAAACCATAGAACGAATCTTTGGAAGTGCAAAGGAGAATCATGGTTTTCGATATACACAGATGTTTGGAAAAGCCCGAATGGAAATGAAAGTCGGGCTTACATTTGCCTGCATGAATCTGAAAAAGCTGGCCAGGATGAAAGCGAAATGGGGAGCAGCCCATTTCACAAACTTTATTTTGAACGCAATTTGGTTAATAAAAGAAAACTGGCTTTGGGATACAAAGCCCAAAACCAGTTTGTCTACAGTCTGAGAAGGCGGCATGAAGCCGCCTTCCTGGTTTCATCTGATCATCCGCTGAACTGCCTTTATTTTGAATTCCTGTCATCCTTCATGCCGTGCAGCGCTCTCCAGATATGCTCCGGGTCCAGAGGCAGCTCTGTGAAGTACACGCCGGTTGCCATGTTGACCGCATTGGCAATGGCAGGCGCCACAGGTGCTGCGGAGCCCTCGCCAGCTTCCTTTGCGCCCAGAGGTCCTTCCTCGTCCGGTGTAAAGTCGTAAAAGGTGCGCATCTTCGGCATATCAAGGGCAGTGGGCAGCCGGTAATCGCGGAAGTTGGGATTGAGAATCTTTCCTTCCCTGGTTACATTGTGCTCATAGACAGCATAGCCCAGGCCCATGCCGATGGATCCCTCCAGCTGGCCTTCCACGGCCCTCTTATTCAGTGCGCGGCCGCAGTCATGGGCAAATACAAATTCATCAATATCCAGGACGCCGGTCTCCTCGTCCACAGTCAGATGGGCTGCTCCGGTGGAGAAGCTGTATGCAGGCGCGTAGTTGGTGGTATTGTTGCCGTTATACTGTGAATTGTCGGTACGGTGGTAATAGGATCCCACGCCAATCAGTTCATCGCCGCCCTTGACCGTCATATACTTGAACATGGCGTCTCCAATGGACATCTGATACTCTGCCTTCTCCTTGCTGATTACCTTTCCGTCCAGACACTCTAATGTCTCCGGCATCACCCCCCACATAGGCGCAATGACCTCAAACAGCTGGCGTTTTGCATCCACGGCAGCGCGGCGGGCCGCATTGCCGGCCAGGAAGGTAACACGGCTGCCGTAAGAGCCGGAGTCCCAGGGCGTCAGGAAGGTGTCGGACATAAAGGTCTTGACCATATCCATGGGAAGCCCCAGTTCCTCGGCCACAATGGCCGTCATAACCGTATCGGAACCCTGTCCTATGTCGTGGGAGCCGATGTACAGGGTGGCCATGCCCCGCTTGTTCATGCGCAGGGTCACGCACGCAGAGCTCTGGTTGGGCGCTTCCAGCACCGCGAATCCGGTGCCCGATACAAAGCCGGTGCCCGCAAAACCAATGCCCTCTCCCTTTTTCAGCTTATCCTTCTTCTCATACCAGCCAATTTCCTTTGCAGCCGTATCCAGTGTCTCCTTGTATGCGCAGCTGGTGATTGCCAGTCCGGCCGGAGCCACGTATCCGGGGTCTGCCGCGCTTATCTTGCGGAACTCAACCGGGTCAATGCCCATCTGGTCAGCCGCGAACTGCATGTTCAGGTCATGGGCAAAATGCACCTGGCATGCCGTATATCCTCTCATGGCTCCTGCAGAAGGGTTATTGGTATACACACGCCTTGCCAGGAAATCCACGGAATTCATCTTGTAAGGGAAGTTGGCCCACAATGTGGACTGGGCGCAGGCCGCAACACCGGACCCGCCGTAAGGCCCGCCGTCCAGCACATGGTAGCATTTCTTTGCCAGCAGCTTACCGTCTGTCCCAAAGGCAGTGTCAATATGCATGTAAATGGGGTGGCGGTTGCGCGTGGTCTGGAATACTTCTTCGCGGGACAGAATCATGCGTACCGGGCGTCCGGTCATCTCCGCCATCTTGGCAGCGCAAAGGCCAAAGGAATAGGAATCCAGCTTGCCGCCGAAACCGCCGCCCACAAGAGGCTTGATTACCCGCACCTGGTTCTCTCCAACGCCAAGGCAGCGGGCATACCAGAACTGGTCCACAAAGGACATCTGGGTGGACATCCAGATGGTGTAGGTCCCATTCCTGTAGGTAGCCACCGCACCGTGGGGCTCCATGGCCGCATGTACCATACGGTGGGTCTTGTAATCCCTGTGCTGCACATAGGATGCGCGGTCAAATTCCTCATCAATATCCGTGCCCGCCTTCATCACGGACTGCATGCCGATATTGTGTATGCCTTTGCCCTCCCAGTTTACCTCGGGGGCATTCTCCTCCATTGCCTCAAAGGGGTCAAACACCCCCGGAAGCACCTGGTACTCTACCTTAATCAGATCCGCGGCCCGCTGGGCGGTTTCCTCATCCACGGCTGCCACGGCTGCCACATCGTCACCAACCTGGCGCACCTTCTCAGAACACAATACTTCCTTGTCCGCGAACTCAGCTGCAAATTCTCCATTTCCCACCAGGGACTTCCACTCAAAGTCCCTGGCAGTGAGGATGCACTTTACACCTGGAAGCTTCTCTGCCTCGCTGGTGTCAATGGACAGGATTTTTGCAGATGCATAAGGGCTTCTGACCATTTTTCCGGTAAGCATATCCGGAAACATGATGTCACCCACATACTGGCCGTGTCCTGTTACCTTGTCTTCAGCGTCAATCCTGACATAATTGTTCTCGCCGGTCAGACGGTAAAATTCCGGTTTTTTAAAATAATGTTTGTCACAGTCTTTATGCATTCTTTGCTTCCTCCTCCCAGTTCATCTGCGCAGCGGCTGCCTGGATTGCCTCCACAATCTTTGCATAACCGGTGCAGCGGCACAGATTGCCCTCAATGGCTTCCCGGATTTCCAGTTCCGTAGGATGTTTATTCACATCCAGAAGAGCTTTGGCGGACATAATCATACCCGGAGTACAGTAGCCGCACTGCATGGCCCACTTCTCTATAAACTGCTTCTGAATGGGATGAAGCATCCCCTCCCTGGCAATTCCCTCCACGGTTATGATCTCATGGCCGTCGCACTCCACGGCCAGGGTACAGCAGGAGTTAACCGGCTTACCGTCAAGCATCACGGTACAGGCGCCACACTCCCCTTCCTCACACCCCTTTTTCGTGCCTGTCAGAAACAACTGGTCACGAAGAAAATCCAGAAGCGTCAGGTTATCCTTCACAATAGCATCAACCGGATCTCCGTTGATGATTAAACTTATACTATGTTTCATTCCTGTCTCCCTCCTAGTTATAGCATTCCATGGCCTGCTTAATGGCACGTTTTGTAAACACGCGGATCATATCCTTCCTGTATTCGGCCGATGCGCGGATATCAGAGATTGGATGACAGGAATTCATTGCTTCCTCCGATGCCTTCACAATCACTTCATCGGTAAGTTCTTTGCCAATCAGGGCTTCCTCCGCCCCGGGTGCCCGTACCGGCGTGGCCGCAACCGCGCCCAGGGCAATCCTGGCGTCTGTGCAGACGCCGTCTTCCACCTTAATCTTGACTGCGACGCCGATGATGGCCAGGTCCATCGCCTTTCTGACCGCGTGTTTTATGTATGCAGCCCTCTCATTCTCAGCCAGCGGCGGAATCACAATGCCTGTCACGATTTCTCCCGGCTCCAGGGAAGTCTTTTTGACACCCAGGAAAAAGTCTTCGATTTGAATGACCCGGTCCTTGTTGGGACCCTGTACCAATATCTTAGCGCCCTGAGCCAGTAGGTTGGGGGCTGTATCGCAGGATGGGGACGCATTGCAGATATTGCCTGCCATGGTGCCCTTTGTCCTGATTTGTGTGGATGCCACTACCTTGGCGGCATGAGCCACTGCCGGATTCTTTTCTTTAACCAGAGGAGATGTCTCTATGGTACGCAGTGTTGTCAGCGCCCCTATTTTTAAACCTTCCCTGTCATCGTATTCCAGATAATCCAAACCTGGAATTTTCTTAAGGTCAATGATATACTCTGGTGATATAACCTTGTCTTTCATTGGCGGAATCAGATCCGTTGCGCCTGCCATAACCCTGGCTGTGCTTCCAAGCTCAAGGAACAGATTGCACGCCTCCCCGATGGTCTTAGGAGCAAGATACTCGAATTGAGGTAATACCATTTACGTTTTCCTCCTTACACTTCTTTTTATTGCCTGCTAATTGTTACGTTCTCCCTGTATCATAATTGTAGAAGGAAACGCTTCCGCTTGCCAGAAGTGTATATCACAGATGTTGCAATTGTTACACCTTTTGTCTCTGTTTCACGCGTACATCCTGGGGGAATGGGAAATGCAAAAAAACAGCTGCAATAAATAAACGAATGGCCAGGCTGCCGGTATCTCCTGCGGATACCGGCAGCCTGGCCATAGCGGATATGGAAACCATCTGCTTGAAATGACAGTGAAACGCGCAGAATACTATACTCCATTATTCTGCGAAGTAATTCTCACCTTCCTGATTTTCCCCTTGATGGTCCTGTCCTGAAGGCCTGCCAGAACCTGAGAGCCTTTGCGGTTCAATATCTCCACAAAGGTGAGGCTTTCCCTGATATCTATGATTCCTATGTCCTCCGCATCCACGCCCTCTATGCTGCACACAGCGCCCACGATATCGCCGGACCTCATCTTGGATTTACGGCCGCCCCCGATGGACAGTCTGGTAATGGACCGGTCCAGCTTCTCCCCCTTATGTGGGCCGGGATCCGGCTTCTTTCTCTGGAGGGCCCAGAAAGCCTTTTCCTCCTCTTCCTCTGTCTCCGGACAGGGAAGAACCGGAAGCGGCACTCCCACATACGCCTCCGCCTTGTGAAGCGTCCTTATCTCATCCTCAGTCACCAGGCTGGCCGCTCTGCCTGCCTTTCCATTTCTCCCGGTCCGTCCAATCCGGTGCACATAAGTCTCCCTTCCCATGGGAAAATCGTAGTTCACCACCAGGCCCACGTCCTCAAAATCAATTCCCCTTGCGGCCACATCCGTGGCAATCAGGTACCGGAACCCTCCCCGCCTGAATGCGTCCACATTTTTAAGCCGTTCCTTCTGCTCCATATCACCGTGGATCATGCCGCAGAATATCCTGTCTCTTCTCAGCTTCTGGAATAACACCTGGACCATTTCCCTGGTACCGCAGAATATCATGGCGCGCTCCGGGTTTTCCTTCATGAGAACGCGCTTGAATGCCGTATACTTCTGGTCCTGTGCGACGCCGTACACTGACTGCCGGATGGGAAGGGGCGTCTCCCCCTCCTGTTCCAGGAAAACGGAAACCGCATCCTTTACCGTTTCCTCTGCCAGGTTCTTCACATCCTCATCCAGGGTGGCTGAAAAAAGAAGGGTCTGCCGTTTCTCAGGAAGGAGCCCCACAATCTGCCTGACCTCGTCCATGAACCCCATATCAAGCATCAGATCCGCCTCGTCAATCACCAGGTATCTCACCCCTGTCAGCTTCAGGCTCCCCCTGCGCACATGGTCCATGACACGCCCCGGTGTCCCCACCACAATATGGGTTTTCTGGCGCAGTGTCTGTATCTGCTTGTCAATGGGAAAGCCGCCGAACACAGCCGGTACCTTCAGCCGTTTTTTCCTGCCAATCCTGAATATCTCCTGGCTGACCTGCACGGCCAACTCCCTGCTTGGCTCCAGCACCAGAGCCTGGGGCAGGTTTTCCTCCCAGACTATCTGTTCGCAGACAGGAATGGCAAAGGCAGCCGTCTTGCCGGTTCCTGTCTGGGACCGCACCACCACATTCCTGCCTGCCAGCACATGAGGCAGCACCTCCTCCTGCACTCTGGTGGGATGTTCATACCCTAACAGCGCCAGCGTCTCCGTGATTTCACCGGATAAACCGTAGCCGCCAAAACAGCGGTCCGGTTCCGTTTTTTGATTATTTTCCATATATCTCCATTTCTTTACAAGGGAGCTTCTACCTGCGCCCGCCTTCTATATCTTCTTTCACAAACATGATCAGGAAGCTGACCAGCAGAAGCCCGCAGCTGACCCATATGGTGCGCTCCCTGAGATAGGCTGTAAGTACACTGCCCATGACGGCACCCACTGCAAATATGCCGATGACTCCATAGTAGCGGATACATTTATCCCGATGGTCCTTTTTGCCCGTATGGCGGTACCAGTACAGGTTTTCCGTGGCGCTGCGCAGATTTCCGATACACATGGTGGTGGCATAGGGGCTTCCCTTGATTTTCCTGAAGGCATTGACCTGAAGGGCGCATACAAATGAGACAATGATATTGGCTGCCATATTCATATCCTGGGGCAGGAATCCCACCACAAAAAGCAATATGATCTCAATAGCCACAATCAGCTGCCTCCAATGGAACCTTCTGTCCTGCCGGTGAAGCCGTTTTACATGCTCCGCCATATACACGCCGCCGGCAAAGGCCAGAACAGGAGCCAGATACCGCACAGCCAGGTTCCACTCCCTGGCAGCCAAATGGCTTCCCATGAGAACGATATTGCCTGTCTGTGCATTGGCAAACACATTTCCCCTGCAGTAATACGTATAAGCATCCTGGAACCCTCCGGATAAAGTCAAAAAAATACCCGTTGACACAGCCTCCGACATCTGTCCACGGGTACCCATACTCTTTTCCATCTCTCCTGCCGCCTTTCCCAAGTTAGGAATCTGATAAATCTGATTCTTCCAACTCAAGATTTTACCACAGTTCAGATTAAAATAAAATAGTTAAATGTTTCACAGTTTTATCACGCTTCACCAATCTGGCTGGTAATATAGTCCGGTATCTCCTCCGGGCAGATATCCAGGGCAGTGGCCAGTTCTCCAAACAGCAGCTTCCGGGCGCTCTTTACGCCGTCCCGCTCACGGATGGACAAGGGCTTTCCCTTTCCCCTGCGGTTCTGCTCCATCTCTGATATCTCCTTAATCATAGATGCCAGTTGAGTACAATCGCCGGACTCAAGGATCTGCCTGTATGCCTGGGGTCTTTCCTTGTCGTTTGCATACTGCTTTCCCTCAACAGACGGCAGGGCCAGTATGAACTGCTCTGCTTCCTGCCTGGTCATGATTTCCCTCATCTTTACCTTTGGGCTGTCCACCGGTATATAGATGGTGGTATCCTGGTCAAACTTCGGTACAAGGCTGTAATACACCTTGTCATTATTAGAGAAGTCAGGTTTCGATATGCCTTCCACCTGGCATACGCCTACAGTTCCATAGAGAATATATTCTCCTTTTTTAAACAAATTCCCACCTTTCCGAACAGATACTGTTCAAGTGTTAACGGGGTATCTATATAGTATATCACACTTTTCCCTATTTGTAAAATGCAGGCATCCGACAAAGGTATCCGGCACGTAAGCCGGCAAAGGTTCCGGCACTCCGGCCGGCGGCATTCCTTCGGTGGGTTTTCAGAATCATTTCAAAGTCCTGCTGCCGAAACAACGCAAAATATACCCCGGTAACATGATAAACTTTCTCATGTAAAGGGCTGGACAATTTTACAAAATTATTGTATTATGTCATTACATAGTTAGTTCTGACTAACCACCTGGACACCAAAAAAGGAGGATTTTACATGAGCGTTGTCATTATCGGAGGCCATGACCGCATGGTAAGCCAATATAAGAAGATTTGCAGGAATTACAAATGTAAGGCAAAGGTATTTACCCAGATGAGCGCCAGCCTGGATAAACAGATTGGCAGTCCTGACCTGCTGGTCCTGTTTACCAACACTGTGTCCCACAAAATGATACGCTGCGCCCTGGACGAGGTGGGAAACGGCACGGAGATCGTCCGCTGCCATACCAGCAGCGGCACAGCCCTCACTGAAATCCTGGAAGAAAAATGCGCGGTCTGTGCCCTATAGGCTTTTCAATCAATACCCCTGCTTCACCTCCAGCATCTGTAAGCCCTCCACCACGGAGCCTGCGATGCATCTGGCCTTGTCCGATATGGTGAAGCAGTTTTCATATTCACTTTTTCTGGGATCAATGTCAGCGATCTTAAATCCCTTCACTACCGGATACCCGTCTTTTATGATACCCCTCAAAAGCCCTGTCAGGGAAGCTTCCACCGTGACCTCGCCCTGTCCGGTCACAATGACTCCAATGGCCTGGCCCTGCTCCACCATGTCCCCAATCAGGGCCTTGCCAAAGAAAATCCCCTTGGCCGGGGCATGGATGACCCGCTCTGCCCCATAGCCGCCGATGACTCCGGGAATTCCGGTATTGGGGGCAGCGCTTCCGTTTCCAATGATGCGTCCCAGATTGTGGCCTCTCATGGTCTCTATCACAAGGTCCACATCCTGACCGGCTGTGAAGCCCGGCCCGAGGCCGATGGTCTTATCCGCCATGTCCCTTGTGGTCCCCAGGTTCTTCTTGGCCAGTATGGCATCCACCAGAGCCCAGGGACGCACTTTTTCAAGCACTGCGCAGTTCTCGTCAATCATGACGGGCACTGCTCCCTGCTCCATGATGGCGCAGGCTTCCTCATAGCCGGAAGCCTTGATACAGGTAATTCCCTCCACCTCAGACGTACCGTCATATACTGCTTCGGAAAAGGCCACGCATCTGCGGATTGCCGAGGGGTATCCCGACTCCAGCACCAGCACCGGGTATCCGCAGCGGTAAAGCCTGTGGATGGTACCGGTGGCAATATCACCGCCGCCTCTTACAATTACCAGTTGTTTTGCACGTTCCGTCATTTTACATCCATTTCCTTCCATCTTTAATTATTCGTCTGCCTGTTCAGCTGACTGCTTCAGCTCTTCCACCCATTCCTGTGAAAAGTGCTGTTCAAATAACCGGTCCAGTTCCTGCCTTGTCTCTGCCATGAAGGCGTCGTATGCCTCCAGAAGCCGGACTGCCTGAGGCGTAAGGGTGGAGCCGCCTCCGTCCCTTCCTCCTGTCTCCCGCTCCGTCAGCATGAACCCCCATGCCTTTTCTGACTCCTTTAACATCTTCCAAGCTTTGCTGTAAGCCATGTTCATGGCCTGGGCCGCCCCCTGGAGGGAACCGGTGGATTCCACTCCCCTCAGCAGTACCGACATGCCGGGTCCGAATGCCTTTTTTTCAAAATATAATTTCAGTGATATCCCATAGTGAAGCTGATTCTGGTCCAATGATATGCCCCCTTTTTTGAATGGTTATGTTTTTTCAAGAATAACGTCCTCAAAGATAAAAGCCGGGCAATCGCCGGCTTTTGATTCTCTGTGCATAAAGCTCCAAACTGCTATTCTTTCACTCCCTTTATTATAGCAGATTTGTCTGATTATGCAATTCTTTTTTCAGGCTGATTCCCTGCCGTTTCATAACCTCTGCCAGTCTCTCCCTCTGCTCCGGCTCCATGGGTGTCAGCGGAAGGCGCAGGTCATCCCCGCAGACCCCCATCAGGCCAAGGGCCGTCTTCACTGGTATGGGGTTTACATCCCAGAACAGGGCTTCCATGATTTCCAGAAGCTGAAGCTGCATCCGTCTGCTCTCCTTCACATCCCCATCCAGGTACAGACGGCACATCTTATGTGTCTCTTTCGGCATGATATTGGCCAGCACCGACACCACACCCTTGCCGCCCAGAGACATGATGGGTACGGTCTGGTCATCATTGCCTGAATAGATGTCAAATCCCTGCCCGCACAGGGCTGCTGTCCTGGCAATCAGGGACAGGTTGCCGCTGGCCTCCTTTGTCCCCCGTATATTGGGATGCTCCGACAAAATCCTGTAGGTTTCCGGCTGTATGGTTACCCCGGTACGGCTGGGCACATTGTATAAAAGGATGGGTATGCTCACATGGTCCGCCACCTGGGTAAAATGGCGCACCAGCCCCTCCTGGGATGCCTTGTTGTAATAGGGAGTCACCTGCAGCAGGGCATCCGCCCCCAGTTCCTGGGCCTTTCTGGACAGCTCCACCGCATGCTCCGTACAGTTGCTCCCCGTACCCGCAATCACCGGTATCCTGCCGTCCACCTGTCTTACGGCGTAGCGGATAACAGCCATTTTTTCCTTGTCGTCCAGGGTGGCCGACTCCCCTGTGGTGCCGTTCACCACCACAGCGTCCGTGCCTTCCCTTATCATCCATTCCAGAAGCCTTCCAAAGGCATCAAAATCAAGATTTCCATATCCGTTCATGGGCGTCACCACTGCCGCAGCGCTGCCCTCAAAAATACTGTGACTCATAAACATCAGTCCCCCGATTCAATCATTATACTATGAAAATATGACAAACCCGTCTTTATGGTACCAATTATTTCCTTCTGTCATATAGTGACAATATGAATCCAATCTCATAAGGAGAGTATCCATGCATCAATTCCTCATACTGGGCGGAGACTCCAGGCAGGTTTGCCTGAACTGGCTTCTCAGTCAGTCCGGTTCCAGTACCTGCTTTTACTATGACAGACCCTCTTCCCCCTTCTCTCTCAGGGAAGCCATGGAAGATTCCCATATCATCCTCTGCCCCGTTCCCTTTACCAAGGACGGTAAAACCATTTTCTCAGAAAACAGCCTGCCCGGCCTGGAAATACAGACCTTCACGGCCTGCCTGAAAAACACCCATATACTCTTTGGAGGGAATATCCCTTCCGCTGTCAGGGAGCGCTGTGACCTTCTTTCCATTCCCTGCCATGATTTCATGAAGATGGAGGACGTGGCATGGAAAAATGCGGTTGCCACCGCAGAAGGTGCGGTTGCAGAGGCCATATCCTTAAGTCCGGTAAATCTTTACAGAAGCCGCTGCCTGGTAACCGGGTACGGCAGATGCGCCGCCATTCTGGCCGACCGGCTAAAGGGCATGGGAGCCCGCGTAACCGTGGCGGGCCGCAATGCCTCCCGGCTGGTCCCGGCCCATTGTCTGGGATACGATACCTGCCTGTTAAAGGAACTGGGCGCCGTCATAGGAGAATCTGACTTTATTTTCAACACCATACCGTCCCTGGTACTGGACGCTGCCCTGGCAAACCAGGTTCAGGAAAATGCGGCTGTCATCGACATTGCCTCCGCGCCGGGAGGGGTGGATTTCCAAGCCCTTGAACGCCGGAATATACGGGCCAGATTATGTCCCGGACTTCCCGGCCGCTGCTCACCCCTCTCCTCTGCCCTGATTCTTTATGAGGCCGTCATGGAGTATATCCGGGATTCACAGACTCAGTAAGGAATAAGGAGAATACTATGGAATTAAAAGGAAAACATGTAGGCCTGGCCGTCACCGGGTCTTTTTGCACCTTTGCAAAAATAGAACAGGAAATCAGGCATCTGAAGGAGACAGGGGCCATCCTACACCCCGTCTTCTCTGGAAGCGTCCAGTCCACGGACTCCCGTTTCGGGGATACCGGCCAGTTTATGGACCGGATCACATCCATCACGGAAATGAAGCCAATACTGAAAATCGAGGAGGCCGAACCCATTGGTCCAAAGGGGTACCTGGATGTCCTCCTCATCGCTCCCTGCACCGGCAACACCCTGGCCAAACTGGCCAACGGAATCACGGACACTCCGGTCCTTATGGCTGCAAAAGCACATCTGCGAAACGGCAGGCCGCTGGTGATATCCGTATCCACCAACGATGCCCTTGGCATCAACCTTAAGAACATCGGCCTGCTGTTCAACATGAAGAACATTTACTTTGTTCCCTTTGGCCAGGATGATCCGGTGAAAAAGCCCACCTCCATGATTGCCCATACCGGACTCATAGAGGATACCCTTAAGGAGGCCCTGGAGGGCAGGCAGATACAGCCGGTTATACAGGGGCTGTAGGACTCTTCCGTCAAAATCTCTCCGCTGCAAAAATCACTGGGGCCGGAAGCATGCTGCCACAGCATGATCCCGGCCCCTCAGCAGACATCCGCGCCAGTATTTCGCTCAATATTATATATTCCCTTAACGAAAGAACATGACATACTGTTGTCATATTCAATGTTCTATCCTTATAGAAAAAGGCCCTGAAGGACCAATCTGGCGAATCACTAAATTCAGGGAGCCGGCACATGATGAGCCATAGAAACCGCCCATCAGGCCAGGCCCTATGATACAGGCATACGATACGGAGGAATAAGGAAATGGAGCTTATCAAAATAACACACGGCAACCTTGAACAGGAACATATCTGTTGTGCCATATCAAACAACAAAGACATTCAGGTCATGACAAAAAAAGCCTGGCTCAAAGAAAGACTTGACGAGGGACTTATATTCTTAAAATGCAATGTGAGGGGAAAGTGCTTTATTGAGTATATTCCCGCTGAATACGCCTGGGCGCCGATAGAAGCGGACGGGTATATGTATATCAACTGCCTGTGGGTATCCGGACAGTTTAAGGGACTTGGCTACTCAACGCTTTTGCTGGACGAATGTATCCGGGACAGTAAGGAAAAAGGTAAAAAAGGACTTGTTATCTTATCCTCAAAGAAAAAAATGGGATATCTTTCCGACCCTGAATATCTGAAATATAAAGGGTTTGAAACCGCAGACGCGGCAGGCCCCTATTTTGAACTGATGTATCTGGCCTTTGACAGAAATGCTGACAAACCATGTTTCAGACATACGGCTAAAAACCGTGAGGACATGCCAAAGGGCCTGGTCCTGTACTACACCAGCCAATGTCCCTTTACGGCAAAATATGTGCCGCTTCTGGAAAAAACAGCCAAAGAAAGAAATGTGGAGCTTCAAACCGTGCATATACAGACAAGAGAGGACGCCCAAAACGCCCCGGCTCCCTTTACAACATTCTCACTGTTTCGCGATGGAGAACTCTTAACCCATGAGATACTGTCGGAAAAGAAATTTGATAAACTAATATCTTAGGCTGACAGCGGTTAAAGACACATATCCTGCCCCAGCATCTCCCTAAGTTTCACCTGGGCCTCCCGAAACCAGGCATCCCCATCCCCTGAGGCCAGCAGCACATAGGCCGTCTTGCCCAGCAGAGACTCCAGATACCGTCTGGTTCCCCCATCCCCATCATTCAGGTATGCCTGCCTTCCGGTACGCGTCAGATGCTCCTTTGCCCCATATTTCATGCAGTAATAAATCTCCTGCCGCAGACGTCTTCTGTAGGGGGCGGGAACCCGGACCCGTTCATTCACCACCAGGCCGGTCACCACCTGCCTGGTTCCCCTGGTCAGAATCCGGGTTTTCCTCAGATTAGGCTCAAATCCCATGGACCTGAGAAAACCGTATACCTTTCCCTTCACCTCAGAACCATCAAAAACACCTGAAAATGTCATGTCATCGCAATACCTGCTGTATACAATTTCCCGTTCCCCGCACCAGGCTTCCATATACTCATCGAAGGGCTTCATCACCAGATTGGAAATGGCCGGAGACGTAGGCGCTCCCTGGGGCAGACGGTCATGGCAGCAGCAAAGGGAGGCCAGCATGACACCCACTGCCGGTGGAAAATAGGCTGTCGGAAATGCGTGATGCAGCACCATGGGAAAGGTGATGCTCCCAAAAAAATCCTCAATATCCATCTTCATGACAATCTTCCTGCCCTGATGCTTCCCTGCGTTGGCAGCCACCGAAGCCCCCTTCCTGTAAGCCGCCGCGCTGTCGGACACTGTAAATCCGTCCAGCACATGATGAAGCAGATTCCTCTGCACATTTTTCAGAAGGGGATCCGGCACCAGCAGGGTCCTGAAGCCGCCGCTTCTCTTGGGAATGTTCACCCTTTGGTAATGTTTTTCCGCGTGATTACTGAGGGCATAGAGACAGCCCATTATTTTTTCAGGAGGCCAGTCCCCGGCCCCTATCAGCCGGAAGGAAATCATCATCTCCCTGCACTGCTCAGCGCTGCAATATTTCCACAAATCCGTCCGGGCCATATCTCTTACCTCCTGGAACCCATGCCGATTCTCCGGATCATTTCCCGGGTCATTTTCCGGGTCATTTTCCAGATCATTTCACAGATCAATTTCCAAATTAATTCCTGACAAATCAAACAGTTATTACAAAAACAAAGACAGGAGAAGCAACACGTATCCGGATACCGTAAGATGCATAGGGGTACCGGGCCGCAAAGCGGCGGGCACATGAAATGTGCGGATGTACCACGGCGCAGCTTGCGGACTTATCCCTCTGCTATTCACTCCGGGCAGCGACTCGCTGTCCGTCCAGGCTTACTGCCTATGCAATATTCCTGAAAATGCTGTTGCTTTTCCTGTCTTTGCTTATGCCATAATCATAGGCAAAAAACATTGGATTGTCAATGTACTTTTATATATGTGCTTTTATATATGTTTCTTTTAAGATGCACTTATCCCTTAACAGCGCCTTCCATCATACCGGCCTTCTGGAACTTCTCCAGAATCAGGTACAGGATGATGATAGGTATGATAACCAGGGTGGTGCCTGCCAGTATAACGGGCCACGGGGTGGATAATCCCTCGCTGACCGGCAGCAGTGATATCGTCACCATCAGCGTGTATTTTGCCTGCTTCCTTAAGTAGAGCAGAGGCCAGAAGAAATCGTTCCATCTGGCAATCAGGGTGATGGCTCCCCAGGACGCCATGGCCGGCTTGATAACCGGAAGAATGATTTTGGTGAAGATGCCGAAGTCGGAACATCCATCAATCCTGGCCGCCTCCACCAGTTCATCCGGCACATCAGTTATATACTGGTTCATGTAAAAGATACCCACTGCCGTGGCAATCCTGGGGATTACCAGGGACCACAGGCTGTTAATCAGTCCCACCTTCTTCATGATGATGAACAAAGGCACACTTCCCACCTCCGGCGGCACCAGCATGGTGGCAATGACAAAGTAAAACAGGAATTTCCTGCCCGGAAACCTGTATTTTGCAAAGGCAAAGCCTGCCAGGGCGCAGAAAAACAGGGAGGTAATGGTTCCCATGATGGTGGTGAACACGCTGTTGAAGGCATTCTGTCCAACAGGAATCATTTCAAACAGACGCTTAAAGTTAGCCATGGTGGGATTTGACACCATCAGGGAATTAAATCCCGTGATGCTCTCACTGGTGCTCTTTATGGAAATCAGGCACATCCACACAATGGGAAACAGGCAGATAAGGGTGATGAATATCAGTACGCCGTATACCAGGACCGTGGACGCATTTTTCTTTCTGTTCATTTTATTCCCTCCTTCTATATTTCGCCCTGCTTGTGTCTTACCACAAACTGGATGATGGATATGACAATCAGAATAAGAATCAGGATAACGCCGATTGCCGATGCATAACCCATGTTGAATACATTAAAGCCTGACTCATACATGTACTGGAACAGGGATGAGTTGGAGGTTCCCGGTCCTGGAAGGATATAGGATTCATTGAACAGCTTCCACATATCCACTGTCAGTGTCACGGAACAGAAAAACAGGATATTCTTTAAGGACGGCAGGGTGATGAACCAGAACTGCTGCCACCCGTTGGCACCGTCCACCGTGGCTGCCTCATAGTAATCCTTGGATATGTTGAGCAGTCCCGATAAGAGAATCATGGTGAACCATGGTGTATATCTCCAGACATTCAGGATAATAACAGGTATCTTTGAAAATGTGGTGCTGGTAAGCCAGGGGATCTTGCTGCCCCCGAATATTGTCACCACCTCATTGACCAGACCCACGTTCTCATCAAACAGCATTCGGAAAATAAGACCCATGGCAATGGCTGCACATATATTCGGAAGGAAGGTAGCCGTCTTGAAAAATGCCCTGGCGGAATTACTTTTTAAGTATCTGCTGTTTAACAGGGACGCGATGAGCAGGGCACAGCAGATAATGAATACCAGTCCGGTGAGCCAGTAGACCACTGTGTTGCCCAGGGATTCCCAGAACATATCGTCAATCAGCATTTTCCTGTAATTGTCAAATCCGCAGAAATCCGGAGTCCCGATTCCCTTCCAGTTTGTCAGGCTGATGTAGAATGTCCATATGGTGGGCACCAGCTGAAATACAAGAAACAGGATAAAAAAGGGCATGATAAACAAATAGGGAGCCCTGTATTTTTTCAGTGCTTTTAACATTCGCTGCCTCCTCCTTAAGGTTTATAAAAGGCTCCCTCCTCGGGGCGGGAGCCTTTTTTGCATTACTGGCTGATTTCAGCCTTGCCGATCTTAGCTTTTAAGTTCTTATCCATGTTGGCGATAGCGTCGCTCATGGACTGGTTGCCTGCCACGTACTTCTCCAGCTCAGCAGAAATGATTTCATCTGCCTCTGCATCCTGAGGTGTTACCACCAGGTTTGCAGCGCCGTTCTCAAGGCACTTGCCCTCCATCTCGCGGAAGGACTGGCCGCCGTAGAAGTCAGATGGCTCTTTCCAGAATGGATCCTCCAGCATTTCCTTGGATACTGGGTTGGAATAAGGAGCATTCTGCTCTTCCATGGAATTGACCCATACTTCCTTTGCCTGGGTGTCAAAGGTGAAATCATACCACATCTGGCGGAACAGCTCTGAATAAGGATTATCGCCCTTCTCGATGATGGCCATGTACTGGGATACAGGAGCGCCTGCCTTGTCAACGCCTTCAAACGCAGGAGCTGACATGACTCTCCACTGTCCCTTGGTGGCTTCGCAGTTCTTTCTCATGAATTCATCCCAGAAAGCACCGATGCAGAAAGTAGCTACCTGCTGTTTGTTGATGGCGTCATAAAGAGCCGGCTCCATGATGGTGGTCTTTAAAAGAAGTCCCTCGGAATTCATGGTATCCAGGGCGCCTAATGCCTTCTGTGTTCCTTCGTCGCTGCCGATTACAACTTCTCCGTTCTCATCCCAGATTTTAGCGCCAGCTGACGGCATAAGCCCCCTGCGGCCCCAGTATCTCCAGGTCTTGCTGGTTGGGTCGATGTAGGAAAGATAAACTTCCCCGTTGCTCTTTTCCTTTAACTGGCGTCCTGCCTCTATGTAGCCTTCCATGGTATTCATCTGCTCTGCGTCCACGCCGTACTTGTCAAAGATGTCCTGGTTGTAAAACAGCACCTGGGGCCTTACGGAATCCGGCAGCGCATAGATGCGTCCGCCGATGGTGGCGTCTGTGGTGGCTCCATCTACCATCTTATCCAGAAGAGGAGTCAGATATTCAGTCTCATCCTTTAAAAGGCCTGCGCCTGCCAAATCCATGATGGTTACAGGGTCCAGCATAGCTGCGTCGGGAAGATCCTCGGTGGCTCCCGACAGTGCTGTCATGGTAATCTTCTCACGGATGTCCGCGGTTCCCTCTGTCTGGACAAACTCAATCTTCACATCCGGCGCAATATCCTTGTGGTTCTCCAGCCATGTCTCAAACCACTGCTGTCTGTACTGGGGATTTCCCATGGCGTAAACCACCAGGGTTCCTGCGGGATATACGGTCTTTTCACTGTCCGCTGCCTCTGCGCCCCCGTCTGCCGCCCCGCTCTGGTCACCCTGGGCATTCTCTGCCTTGGGCGCCGCGGTGGTGCCTGCCTGGTCGGTCTTGCCGCCGCAGGCTGCAAGGGAGCCCACCACCATGGATACCGCAAGTGCCATTGCTAACTTTCTTTTCATCATTCTCTGTTCCTCCTTTTGATATTCACTGTTACATTATTCCCTGGCTGCCTCTACGGCTGCCTTTAAAAGGTCCATATCCTGCTCTGTTGCAAGGGTGCAGTCAGCTCCCAGAATAAAATGAGTTCTTCCGAATTCCCGGATGACCTTCCTTGTCTCTTCCTTCACTGCCTCTGCCGGTCCGTCCACCAGTACGCCGTGGCGGTTGGGAAGGCCGCCCATGATGGTCTTTCCAGCAAACATCTTCCGTCCGTCCTCTAAACTGAAGGGTGCTTCATATACGCCCCAGTTCACCACGTCCGCGTAGGGGCCGTAATCCTTATAGCGGTCCATGTTCAGCTGGTCCTTGCAGATGTGAAGGAAACAGTATCCTCCCGCATCCTTGATGGCCTTCATAATCTGCAGGTCAAAGGGCTTAATCCATTTCTCAAATTCCTCATCCGTGAAGAACCTGGTCTCGCCGCCCAGAGCCGCATAATACACGCCGTCCACGCCCAGCTCAATGTATGTTCTTGCCAGTTCGCACATCACGTCCGCAATGCGCTTCATCCCTGCCAGAACCGTATCCTCATCCTCACGCAGCAGGCGGCAGAGCTTCTCCCTTACCTGGTCGTATGTATAGTTGGGGTCCATCTTTTCCAGAGGATGGATGGATGATGCGGTAATACCGTGAAGTGTGCCCAGGATAAATGCATCCCTGTCGCATCCGGCCAGAATCTTCTTAACCAGCTCCACCTGGTCCTGCATGAAGCCGTCCTCCATGGTCATCTCTTTTACCATGCTGTAATCGGCTCCATTGTTAATCTCGCCCATATAGGGAACCAGATTTTCATTCATGATTTTAAGGATGTCTGTATCAGACTCCTCAAAAAATTTCAGATGGGCTTTTACGGCCGCGTCTCCAAAAGCTGATTCCTTAGGAAAATGCAGGGAAAATCCGCTGGGTATCTTGTCAACTTCTTCTCCCCGGATAGCTGCTGTCACTCTCTCTTTTTTTGTCATGGCTGTCTCCTCCATTAATCATATCACTAATGTGATTAGTAATCTTACTAATCGTGATTATAACACTGCCGACAAGCCGTGTCAAATATTTTTTATCCATTTTATTAAAATAATTTTATCATCCGACATAATTTTTGTTTATTTTCACGCTGTATGCAATTTTTATTCAAAAAAAGGATGTAAAATTGACGGCATCAATCTTACATCCTTAGTATTTATGCATTTTCCCGTATCCAGGGGCCTGTTCTCAAAGGGAATAGTTCTCCTGAATCTGCTCTTTCACATTCAGTATGTCCTTCTGGAGCATTTCCACGGCCCGCTCCGTATCATGTTTTACCAGGGCTTCAATGATTTCCCTGTGATAAAAGCTGTTGGATTCTGCGTTCTTTTTCCAGGCTGTCTGGAAATATTGGGAAATATACGAACAGGATTTTTGAAGGGCTGCGGCAATCACATCGCATATATAACCGTTCCCGCCCATCTCACAGAGCTTCAAATGAAAATCCGTGTTCCGGTTCCAATGAATGGCCACCATCCTCTCATGGTTATCCTTTGTGATGGTATCCAGCTGTCTTAAATCTTCTATCTGCTCAGGGGTAATTCTCTGGCACAGCCGCCTCAGGTTGCCTGTCTCCACATCAATTCTGAATTCCAGAAGATCCAGTATCTCCTTCAGGGTCACAGGAACCACCTGATAGCCCACCCTTGGTATACTTTTCAGGACATTATCCTTGCACAGCTCAATAAGGGCCTCCCGCACCGGTGATTTGCTCATGGCGTACTTTTCCATGATTTCCCCTTCATGGATGATATCGTTAGGCTTATAGATGCCTTCTTCTATCTCCCGGTAGATTCCCTCCACCACGGTTTCTTTCAGGGTTTTCTTCGTCTTCATCTTCTTTTCTCCAATGCCTTCCCTTTTTTATAAACCAGTTCCGCCAGCCTGTAGGATATATCATAGGCCATGGACACATCCCCGTCCATCCAGTCCTTCCCTGTCCAGAGCTGCCTGAATCCACTGACCGCTTCCTCCGTCATGCCCCCCGGCGTGGCGTGGTCCTTAAGCTTTGCTTCCAGGAACTCTCTGGTCTCCAGCTGCAAAGAAAGAAGATGCAGCTCAAAGGACCTGGGGGCAATAATGTCCGCGTTCCCGGCCGTTCCTGCTCTGGTTCCATTCCCATTCCCGTTTCCGCCTTCCCGGCCGTCATATGGTCCGGCTTTGTTTCCGGCCTCCCCGCCCGCCCCGCGGGCAAAGGCCAGGGCGCCTTCATACCAGCCCTTTTCCAGCCAGGCCAGCCTATCCATCTGCTGCCCGTCCATCTGTCGCCCGTCCATCTGTCGCCCGTCCGGCGCTGCGGCAGGCGTAATAAGACCGGGAAGGCCCAGCCTTCTGCGGTTCAGCGCATACAGGATGCCGGCCGCCCGGGCGCAGCCGCCTTGACCGCTCTCATCCCCATAATGCGGTTCCAGCCCAAAACATAAGAGGTACAGCATATGATAGGTAATGCTCATGGACAGCAGACGCAGGGATTCATCCGGCGTACATTCAAATACCTGTCCTAGGGGTTTGAGAAACTGTCTGACCGCGTCCAGCTGCTCCCTGCCGGGAGGACAGCCGGGGTCGTATGTAATCTTATTGAAAGCCAGTGAATACACATCCAGGCCGCCGATCACAGTCTCCATGGCCGGCAGGATGCATACGGTCCTGACACCGTCACCCAGGATCCTGGTATACCATTCAGGACGCGGACTGGGAGCAAAGGACAACAGCAGCAGCCCTCCACCCCCTTGTTCCCTGCGGTACTTTACATAGGGCTTTATGGTATCCTCTGCCACTCCCGCCACCTCATGGGGCCTGACGGAAAGCACCAGTATGCCGGGCTTATATTCCTTCAGCTTATCCAGGCAATTGCCCGCTATGATTTCAAAGCCGTATCTGTGCCTCAGCTCTTCAATCCCCCTGGAACCGGCCTTCACCGCAAACATCCGCTTTTCATATCCTTCTCCCAGCAGGCTTCTGTAGCAGGGAACCATATACGCCCCAATCCATCCCATACCAATGACAGCCAGCCTGTCTGCTCCATCACCCATCATATATTTCCATCCTTTTACAACTACATCCTAAAATTATAATCTGAAATGCGTCAGGATTCAATAGGGGGGATTATAAAAACAGCTCATTTTCCCGTCTGATATCCCTGACAGGGGAAAGCTTCTGCTCCAGCATGGCACAGGCCTGCTCAGGCAGGCTTCTGGCCTTCACCGGACAGACGGAAATACAGCGCATGCAGAGGATGCAGCGCGCCTGGTCCGTGGAGGAAGGATTGCTTACAGGGATAGCCTGCACAGGACATCTGGCAGCGCACAGCCCGCAGGATATGCAGGATGCGTTGGTAAGGGGAATCACCGGCATCTGCTTCCAGTCACGGTAAGGACGGTTTCCCGGCACCTGAGGCTCCTGCCAGCCCTCCTCTTCCAGCTTTTCAAGTATCCTGGCCCCAAAGTCAGCCATTTCCTTCCGGTCCTGATTATCCGGCCGGCCGGCCGCGACATCCCGTACCATGGAATGTTCTGCCAGCAGCGCTGTCCCTGCCCCAATCCTGAACCCCTGGGCCTTTAAGCAGTCATCCAGTTCCAGAAGGGCATCCTCAAAGGCCCTGTTGCCGTAGACTGCCGCAGTCAGCGCCACTGCCCCGCCGCCTTTCAGGTATGTAAGCTTTTCCGCCGCATATCCGGGTATCCTGCCGCCGAACACGGGCACGCCCACAATCACGGTGTCCTCCGGCCCAAAGGAATACTCTCCCTCCAGGCTGCAAAGGTCCACATCCTTGACCTTCTTCCCCATCTCCATAGCCAGATTGAGACAGGCCTTCCTGGTGCCGCCTGTGGGGCTGAAATACACAACGGTTATATGTTCCATCTTATTCATACTGTTACCTCCGGAATTTTGTATGTTGGTTCGATATTCTAGTTATTTTATCACATTCCGGGAGGAAAAGCACCATCTGAAAAACAGAATCTGTGCCGGCCTGTACCGGAATCCATTCCTGTTTAAGCCCGGACGGCTCTCCCCTCATGCAGACTGCCGCCCTTCATAAGGAAAAGCAGGCGTTTTACCGCCTGCTTTCAAAAATCTAGTCAACTACCACCCTGGCATAGGAAGCCATGGCCTCCTCGCTCATCTCCTGGCCGATTCCGGGCCGTTCATTCATCACATATCTGCCGTTTTCCGGAGCCCAGGCGTATTTCCCCGCTTTCTGGTAATCTGTTTTGAAATTAGCGCAGTGCTCCTCATGAATGACAAAATTAGGTATGACGGTCTCCACATGGAGGGCGGCCGCCGTGGCAATGGGGCCGCCGCACACGTGAAGCTGGATGCCGATATCATATACATTGGCCATATCGCAGATTTTCTTTACTTCCGTGATGCCGCCGGTATTGCACAGGTCAGGCTGGGCGATGCTGAGTGTCCTGTCCTCAAAGAACTGCCTGAATCCCCAGCGCGTATAGCTCCTCTCACCGGTTGCAAGGGGGATATCGCATTTCTGCTTGATATGCTTAAATACCTCAGGATTGGAAGGCATGGTAGGTTCCTCATAGTACATGATGCGGTAAGGCTCCAGGGATTTTCCTAAAATCACGGCCGTGTTGGCGTCAAGGGTGGAATGGATCTCTATGATAATGTCAAGCTCGTCCCCTCCCGCCTCACGGGCAGCCGCAATGCGCTCCACCGCAATTTTCCTCAATGCTTCCGGATAAGCTCCCTTCAGATTGTCGCCGCGTTTTAAGTACGCCTGGTTAAAATCCTCTCTTGATAATCCGGCAAAGCACGGGTCAATCTTAACTGCATCGTATCCGTCCGCCATGGCATCCTTTACAGCGTCATAGTAATCCTTCGGTTCAAACTGAAGCTCAGACCGGTCCAGTTTTGTAATAAGGGTCCTCCACCCCATCTGCAGCTGGGAGGCGTACGCCCGGAGGGAATCATGGGTCTTTCCTCCAAGGAGCTTATAAACAGGCAGCCCCAATGCCTTTCCCTTAATATCCCAGCAGGCAATGTCGATGGCGGCCATAGCGGCAGATACCGTAACGCCCCCGTTCATGCCCCAGAACGTATGGCGGTGGAGATGTTCATAAATTTTTTCCGTGTCAAAGGGATCCATTCCAATGACCATCTTGGCAAAATCCTGGCAGTTTCCCCACGCCGCGTTCTGGCAGCTGCCGTAGGAAAGCCCGGCCTCGCCAAAACCGCTGATTCCCTCGTCCGTGTTTACCTTAACCGTTATGAATGCTCCTTTATAGCATTCCACACTTGTAATCTTCATCTTCTGATTTCCCCCTTTAATTAAGTGTTATCTGGTCTTCCGATGCAAGCGCCTTGTCAGACCATTCGTTTCCAATGCCAATATCGTCCGTCACGTCCAGATACCCATTCTTCGGCATCACTACCTTTGCTGTAAGTTCCTGGTTGGAAGGATTCATACTGCGCATATGCTGTTCGTGAATGACAAAATTAGGTATACATGCCTCAAGCTGTACAGACGGCGGCGTCAGCAGGTGGGACGCGCATGTATGAATCTGAACACCCACATCAAAGGTATACGCCATATCGCAGATTCTTTTTGTTTCAGTGATTCCGCCGGCATTGCCGATATCCGGCTGGATTACCTGAATGGAATTATCCATGAAATACCGTATGTATTCCCATCGGCCGAACACCCGCTCCCCATGGGCCAGCGGCATTTTCACATTATCCTTTACATATTTGTTATTGTAGAATACCGGCGTGTTAGGCTCCTCAAAATAGTAAATATTACAGTCCTGGACTGCTGCCGACAGCTGGATTGCCGAATTGGAATTGGTTCCCGCGTGGTTTTCAATAATAAGGTCAACCTTGGGGCCTATGGCCTCCCTGACAGCATGGACACGGTCGGAGAAAACCTGTACAAGCTCAGGAGGAAGCAGGCCCAGACGGTTGGTCTCATTCAATATATTGCCCTTTTCATCCCAGTTAAGGAAATCAATCTTAATGGCATCGTAACCATCCTGAAGGGCAAGCCTGGCCCTGTCCACATAATCCTGTACGGTTACGGCCGGGGAATCTATTGGCCCCCATCCAAACTGCAGCTGTGAGGCATAGCAGCGCACCTTATCCCGCCGCTTTCCTCCCAGGAGTTTATATAACGGCACATTTAGCGCCTTGCTCTTGATATCCCACAGAGCGATATCAATGGCGCTGACTGCGCTGTACCAGAAGGCACCGCCGTTTTGCCCCCAAAAGGTTCTGAGCATCAGCTGGTCCCACAGCACCTCATTGTCAAAGGGGTCTTTTCCCGAGATAAAAGGCCACATATCCTTTATCACACCAAAGGCCCCGTAGGTTGCATGAATTCCCGCCACCTCTCCGTCCCCGTAAATTCCTTCATCTGTGTAAATACGGATTCCCACCACCTTACTCTTTTTAGGAAACTCAGGCGTTTCATAACGGTTGTATTCGGCCAGGAATAACTTCGCGCTTGTTATTTTCATATTTTTCCTCCTTGTATCATGAGCTTTTGTTTATAAATCCGCTAATAGAAAATCTGCCCCAGCAGCAGTCCGTAACCATATGCAATAATTGAAAATATAATGACCGGTCCAAGGGCCCTCACAACGATGTCTCCCAGTGTGGTGTGGTAAAAATCAGCCGCAACAAAGGAGCAGACGTGTGTGGGAGATATCTGCATTGCAGCCCACGCGACACTCATCAGCATGACAAGAAACGGAATCCCTCCCTGGGGAAACGCCAAAAACGCCATGGGCATGCAAAGAGCAATGATTGTCTGGGAGCCGCTTATAACTGTGCCGATAAAGAACAGCAGGCCGAAGGACATTGTCATGGAAATAGGAAACTGTCCTATAAAATCAGGCAGAAGCCCTATGACGCCGGTATACGACAATATGCCTTTAAAAAGCATTATCAGGTACATGTTGCCCAATAATATGGGTTCCGCAGACCTCACCATAAGATCCGGAAGATCTTTTAAGCTGAAATGATCAAATATATAATTGGAAGCAATTACCAGGGGCGCGGCTATGCACACGGAAAGATTAAATATAATAATGATTAAGAGCACAGCTATCAGGGTCCACAGGTTTTTCACCAGATTGATAATTTCCGCTTTCTTATCAATGGTCTCTTCAAGCAGGGGCATTTCCCTGGGTATTCCTTTTAAATGTGTAATATATACCACAAGACATGCCGCCACCACCATAGGAATCATGGCCAGCACAAACACCCCCGCATTCTGTCCGCTAAGTGTAAGTCCCAAGAGGACCGCCGGAAAGGTTGGAAGGAACATTTCCGGTATATGTCTGTAATAGCAGGATACAAACGTCTTGTTTTTATCATCCATGTATTCCCCGCATGTCCTGTCTACCATATCCGCGCAGATTGTCATGACTGCCGCAGACGGAAGAAGTCCCATAATTGCAGGTGATACAATGGTATTCATTCTGCGGTTCCTGAGCAGGCGGTTAAATGAATCCTTCGCGTTTGTCAGCCTTCCTTTTTTCTCCAGCATAAGCTGGAGAAATATGATGAGATAGAAGCTCAGCAGCACATCTATTGTATCCCAGGCCACTGTCTGCCTTCCCAGAACAACCGCCGCGTCCTTCAGATTGACCCGGAACAAAATAATGGTAGCTGCTATCCCCCCTATCATTGCCACAAACAGCGGCTTTTTCAGCCATATAATCACAACAATTACCAGAAACACTATGGAAAGATATAGGATATCCATGTTTCCTCCTGATGCTTAGTCTAATTTCTCCAGTCTGTCCGGGATGACCGGCTCTATAGTCTGCGTAACGCCTGCGTCGCGTTATCTCCTGCATCACACCCGCGTCATCCCCGCTATCATCCCTGTTATCATCCCCGCCATCATATCCTGCCAAGCAGCAGGAGTGAAATGGCCGGAATAAATGCCACCACGAAAAATGCTGCTATCAGGCCAAACAGAAGGGGCATTTCGGCCTTTGTTATCTTGTCTATACTGATGCCTGTCAGGGATGAACCCACAAACAGGTTGATTGCCACAGGCGGTGTTACAAATGCAATAGCCAGGGCCAAATCCAGGATGATACCAAAGTGAATGGGATCGCATCCCACCTGGGTTACAACGGATAAAAGGGTGGGAGCCAGAATGATTATGGCCGGCGTTGTCTGTATGAACATTCCCACAATAAACATGATAATGAATATCATGAACATAACCACATAATAATTGCTGGAGATACTGAACATGAAATCAGCAATGGTCTGGTTGATGTTCAGATACGCGAATACAGAACCGGTTGCCTTTGCCGGACACATGATGAACATGGTGCCTGCTATAAACGCCGCATTGTCCCTGAACACGGCCCAGAGCTTCTCAATCTTCAACTCCCGGTATACCACGAATCCGATAAATATGCCGTACACAACAGCCACCACCGCTGCCTCCGTCGCAGTAAAGAAGCCTCCGTAAATTCCACCGAGTATAATAACCGGCATGATTAACGCCCACTTTGCGTCCCACCAGGCGCTGACCGCTGATTTGATATGGAAATGGTTCTCGCCCTTCAGGCGGTGCTTCCTGCAGTATACATAATTGATAAGGATAAGTACTCCGCCCACCACGCAGGATGGGAGCAGTCCGGCAATGAACAAATCTCCTACCGACTGATTACAGGTGACGCCGTAGAGTACCAGAGGATAGCTGGGAGGCACAATGACTCCCAGACCGCCAGCACAGCATGCCAGAGCTGTTGCATAATACTTGCTGTACCCTTCCTGCACCATCATAGGTATCATGATGGCGCCGATGGCCGCCACTGTGGCCGGTGCGGAACCGGACACTGCGCCAAAGAACATGCATGCTATGACCGTAACCATTCCAAGGGAACCTGTAACACCGCCTATGATTGAATTGGCTGCACTCACCAGACGTTTGGACAGACCCCCTGTTTCCATGATGGTACCCGAAATCATGAAAAAGGGCAGAGCCAGGTTGGTGAAGCTGGCAACTCCTCCATATGTAGTCTGGGCAATGAATGAACTGGTGGTAACCGGGTCAACATTTATCAGTACAAACATACTGATGAACATTGCCACTGCAATGGGCACACCAAGGAACATGAGACCAAACATTACAATAAACATAACACCTGTAGCCACTATCTCACCTCTCCCTTCACAGCAGCCGCCTCCCTTGCCGCCTTCTTTTCCAGATAAATCCGCTCACATTCATCAAGGTCCATCGCAGGCTTGGAAGCGCCCAGATTGGCCTCATTCTCATGCATGAGTTTTATGGTATCCTGCGCGATTCTTACGACACTGAGCACCAGCCCGATAGGAATAATGGCGTATACCATCTGCTGGGGAAGCCTCAGCAGCGTGGTCTGGCTGTTTCCAAGTCTCCTGATAATGGTCATGACAATATACAGCAAATATATATCAAAAGCAGCAAAGACCAGATTGGAGATGACAAGCATTGCCTTTTTCACCTTAAACGGAACCATTTCAAGTATAAAGTCGATGCGCAGGTGCTTTCTTTTGGTGACAGCCGCGGACATGGCAAACCAAATCATCCACACAAAGGCAATGGTCGCAACCTCCTCCACCCATGCAAAAGAATGCTTCAGCGCATACCGGCAGAACACGTTTGCAAAAAGCAGTACGGTAAGGGCTATGAATAACACAGCCGATATATACAGCTCTATATTATCCAGAAAAGTTTTCAGGTCGAACTTTCCATCTTTCATACGATCTACCCCCCGCTTATTTCTTTGCCTGGTAATCCAGCACAAAATCCACCAGCTTATTGTAAGCTTCTGAGCCCATCTGTTCTTCTACCTGGGGCCACACAGACTTGGCCACATCCTGGAATACCTTGAGTTCATCCGTTGTCAGTTCAATCACCGTTGTACCCTTGGACTGCATCTCGTCGAAGAATCCATCAGATAAATCTTCGGTCAGGGAACGGACATACATCTCTGTCTCCTTCCAAAGGTCCTGGATAAATACCTTGTCCTCCTCCGACAGCGTACTCCAGAATACCGGACTGGCAGCCATGATTGTGGTTGTAAAATTATGGTTCGTCTTCATACAGTAGCTCTGCATCTCATAAATCTTGGAAGAAACAATGTTGGAGGGCGGATTCTCCTGGGCATCTACCAGTTTCTGCTGAAGAGCGGTGTAGAGTTCCGCATAGGGCACCGGCGTCACGCTGGCCCCAAAGGCTTCCCAGCAGTTCATTTGAATCGGGTCCACCATAGTGCGGATTTTGACGCCTTTTAAATCAGCCGGGGAATGGATTTCCTTATTTGCCGTAAGCTGGCGGAACCCTATATCCAGGTGGGCAAGAGGAATGCACTGTGTATCGGCCTGGGCCCGCTGGTCCCACTCCTGGCGCAGCCCGGAATCCAGGACCGCATATGCGTCGTCATAATCCATATAGAGATAAGGAATATTTAAGCCTGCGTAGGCCGGGGTATAATCAGCCCATGAACCGCAGTTCAGCATAAATATCTCATACGCGCCATTTTGGGCACCGCCAATATATTCCTGAGTGGAGGACGCCAGCTGGCCGTCAGTGAATATCTGTGTGGTAATGCGGCCCCCGCTGCGCTCTTCAATCTGTTTGCAGAAATAAATCATTCCCTTTCCAGTCTGGCTGATTCCGTCTCCGGCGACATCCCCTGCTGATGCATTGGTGGCAAAACGGATTTTAAATGGCTCCCCCTGTGTGTGGTCCACTCCGTCCGCGCCCACTGAACCCCCACCTTCTGATGCCTTGGAATCACCTGCTGTAGTGGCGGCAGCGGCAGTTGTTGCGGCGGCACTGTCTGTATCAGAGTTTCCGCAGGCTGCCAGCGGCAGCAGCACTGCGGTTGAAACCATGGCTGCAATCACTTTCTTCATCACTTTTTTCATTCTAGTTCCTCCTTTTGATAAAATTGTTGTCTGAAACCTGCCTTAACCAAACCGTGATTCCTAATATTTTTCCTTATCCACCCCCACCTGCTTGAATATATTGATAATTCAATCTATAATTATAGTGTCAACGAGTATATTTACTGATTTATTTAATATAATTCAACCATATTTATGCAATTATTACAAATTACTTTTTTTTGCCAATTAATAACTTTTGGAAATAGGAGGGCGTATGAATTACCAGCATCTGGAATACTTTCTTAAAGCAGCTGAATACCAGCACTACACGCGTGCCGCTGAACATCTGCATATCACACAGCCTGCTCTTACAAAGGCCATACTTGGCATTGAGGAAGAAATCGGCGCACCTTTGTTCATGAAGCGGGGCCGGAATATTGAACTTACGAAATATGGAACGATTTTTTTTGATTATGCAAGGCGTTCCCTTGAAGAAATCAACCATGGAATATCCGCCGTAAAGCATCAGGTCAACAGTGATCTGAATACCGTTGACCTGTCTGCCTTATGCTCCATTAATACGACCTTTTTGCCGAAGAAAAGCGCGCAGTTTCACCTTGCCTATCCAGACTGCAGCCTAAACATCACCTTTAAATATACAACAGCTATCATCAAGGATGTATCCAACTATAACAGCACCTTTGGTTTATGCGGAGAGTTTGACAATGAATCTGAATATACCAGCCTGGAAAAAATCCTGCTTTACACGGAACCCGTCAAATTTGTCATAAGCAGGAATCATCCCCTGGCGCACAAAAAATCCGTAGAGGCCGCCGAACTGAAAAACCAACCATTTGCAGTCTATAACGTGAGTACCAACGGTACCAACAGGCTGCTCTATGAATTATGCGACGGCGCCGGATTCAGACCCAAGACCCTGACAGCCGCTTACAATGACTATGGGCTGATTAACGAGGTGATTTCAAACCAATGCATTTCTATTGTCTCATATACCTTTTATAAGCAATTCCAAAGCCTGGGATTTACGGAACTGCACATCGCCACCAGTATCCCCCTTATCCAGAAAATATATCTGGTATGGGTCAGGGACGCCAATCTTTCCCCTGTGGCAAGGGGATTTCGCGAGATACTGATGAGCAAATGACCTCCCTCACTAAAAAAGTGCATAAAAAGGGTGCAAACGCAGATAAATGATCCGCATTTGCACCCTTTTCCCAACTTCCCAGCCGGTTTTATTCCACCGTTATTCCCCGCTGATTACAGCCCATATCTCCCGCGCTTCACAAACTTCCCGGCCTTCTCCACCACCACCTGATGGTCCTTCACCACCTGGGTACCGCGCAGGAACACGCTCTCTATGCGTGCCGTCAGCTTCCTTCCCTCAAAGGGAGCGTAATCCACATTCTGTACCTGGTCCGCAGCCGTAACCATATCCTCCACACCGGTGCGCATGACAACAATGTCCGCGTCGCTTCCCGGGGCAATGGCTCCCTTTGTGGGATACATTCCGTACAGCTTGGCGGGATTTTCCGACAAAAGCTGGCACATTTTTTCCTTTGTAATTCTTCCCGCGTCCACGCCGTAGGTGTAGAGCAGCGTGCCCCTTGTCTCAACTCCGGGCATGCCTCCCGGAATCTTTGTAAAGTCATCCTTCCCCAGCGCCTTCTGCTCTGTGGTAAAGCTGCAGTGGTCCGTTGACACGGTCTGGATGGTTCCGTCCGCCAGAGCCTTCCAAAGGCATGCGCTGTCCTCCTGCTTTCTCAGAGGCGGCGCGCACACATACTTAGCCCCTTCCATGCCGGCAAGCCCGTACAGGCTGTCATCCATGAGCAGATACTGGGGGCATGTTTCCGCATATACCTTCTGTCCCCTTCTCCTGGCTTCCATGATCACGTCGTATCCCTCCCGGCAGGTGAGATGCACCACAATCACAGGGATATCCACCACCTCGGCCAGCCTGAGCAGCCTGTCAATGGCCTCTGCCTCAGCGGCAGCCGGCCGGGTGGCCGGGTGGCTTTCCACACCCATTCTTCCGGCAGCCTTTGCCTCTGCCTGGAGAGCAGCTATCATACCGCTGTTCTCACAGTGAACACCGGTGATTCCTCCCACCTCCTTAAGCCTGCGCAGGATTTCAAAAATAGTCTTGTCGTCCACCTGGGTATCGTATGTCATGTACAGCTTAAAGGAGGTGATTCCGGCCTCCATCATGTCGTCAAGTTCCCTGCTGACCGACGGGTTCCAGTCCGATATGGACATGTGGAATCCGTAATCACAGGAACACTTGCCGTCCGCCTTCTCATGCCAGTTCCTGAGGCCGTCCGCCAGGCTCTCCCCTTCATACTGGGTCCCGAAGTCCACGATGGTGGTGGTGCCGCCCCGAACAGCCGCCCTGGTTCCTGTGGCAAAATCGTCCGCAGTAACCGTTCCCGCCACATGGAGGTCAAAATGGGTGTGTGCGTCGATGAACCCCGGAAAGAGCAGGCAGCCTTCCACATCCACAATCTGGGTATCCTCATCTGCCAGGCGCTCCATTTCCTCACCGGTTCCCACTGCCGCCACCTTTTCCCCGTCAATGAGCACATCTGCCCGGACACTGCCGCTTCCGCCAACTACGGTTCCGCCTTTTAATACCTTCTTCATATATATCACTCTCCTGTTCTGTTTCTCTCTGTCAATCTAACGATACGTTCCGGCTTTCTTCCCTTTTTCCTGTCGCCTTGCGGACATCCGGCACCTGCATCCATCTGCCGCCTATGGGCATCTGTCACCTGCGGGCATCAGCCGCCATGGCCTCCAGCCGTTCCCCGTCAATCCGGTACACGGTCCAGTCACTCATGGGACGGGCGCCTATTCCCAGATAAAAGTCAATGCTTGGCTTATTCCAGTCCAGGCACCACCACTCCAGGCGTCCGCACCCCCGTTCCACGGCAATGGCTGCCAGCCGGTTCAAAAAGGCGGTGCCGAAGCCCTGGCCCCGGTACTCCGGGCGCACATACAAGTCCTCCAGATATATGCCGGCCCTTCCCAGGAAGGTGGAGAAATTATGGAAGAACAGAGCAAAACCCACTGTCTCCCCGTCCTTCATCCCCAGAATCACCTCTGCCTTTTCCTTCTCAAACAGCCACTGGTTCAGCAGCTCCTCTGTAGCCACCACCTGGTCAAGCATTCCCTCATAATCAGCCAGCTCCCTTATGAACCTGAGAATCAAGGGTATGTCCTGTGGTTTGGCAAACCGGAATTCAACGGCCTTATCCGCCCTTTTATGTTCCATTCCATGCCCTGTCTTGTCAAGGGTGTTGTCCATGATGTCATCTCCTTATGCGGAACAAGCGAAAAGCAGGTGGACTGCCTTTCGCCGTTCATTTCCAATGTTATTTTTACTTTTTCTTTGAATAGTACGTGTCATCCATGGGAAGCGTTGTCCTCAGCACATGGTCCTTTGCATAATAAGCTCCCTGTGCCGCCGGAGCGGTTGGTATGGTGGCAATTTCCCCAATCCCCTTTGCGCCGTAGGCAAAGGACAGCAGTTCTTCCTTCTCCACATAGATTGCATGGATATCCGGAATCTGGGTGGAGCGCATGAGTCCCAGGGTGCCGTATTTAGCCTGGGGAACACCGTTCTTTAAGGGGAAGTCCTCGGTCAGGGCGTAGCCCAGTCCCATGAGAACACCGCCCTCAATCTGGCCCTGTATGGAAATGGGATTTACTACCTTTCCGGAGTCATGGGCAGCATACACTTCCTTTACCCGGCCGTCGTCGTCTAACACCACCACATGGGTTGCAAATCCGTAAGCCACATGGCTCTTTGGATTGGGTACATCTGCTCCCAGCTTATCTGTGGGGTCAAAGAATTCCGCAAAGAACTCACGGCCTTCCAGCTGGCTTAAGTCTCCTCCCGCTTCCTGCAATGCCTCATTCAAATCAGCCGCAGCCATCCTGACAGCCTCGCCTGTAATCAGGGTCTGACGGGAACCTGATGTGGTTCCTGAATCAGGCGCCACCTCGGAATTGGCCCCCATATTCCTGACCATTTCCTTTCCAAGCCCCGTTGTCTCGGAAACCATCTGTACGAATACGGTTGCACACCCCTGCCCGATATCGGAAGCAGCGCTGTACAGCTCAATCTTTCCGTCGCGGACCGCCAGCTTTGCCCGGCCTTTATCGGGAAGCCCCACGCCCACGCCCGCGTTCTTCATGGCGCAGGCGATTCCGGCCCTGCCGGGATTGCTCTCATAGGCATCCTTTACAGCCAGAAGAGTTTCCTTAAGGGCTGTGGAGCAGTCCGCAATCTGCCCGTTTGGAAGTACCTTGCCCGGTTCAATGGCGTTGCGGTAGCGGATTTCCCACGGGGAAATCCCCACCTTCTCCGCCAGCAGATTGATGTTGGACTCCAGGGCAAATTCACTCTGGCACACGCCGAAACCGCGGAACGCGCCTGCTGGCGGATTGTTGGTATAGTAGCCGAAGCCGCGGATATCCGTGTTCTGGTAGCAGTAAGGCCCTACGGAGTGGGTACACGCCCTCTCAAGCACAGGTCCGCACAGGGAAGCATAGGCTCCTGTATCAAAATAAATCTCACAATCCAGTCCTGTAAATATACCGTTCTCGTCGCATCCCAGGGTAAATGTCCCCTCCATGGCATGGCGCTTTGGATGGAAGCTTAAGGATTCCTGTCTGGAAAACACCACCTTTACCGGCCTCTGCACCTTAAGGGCTGCCAGGGCTGCTATGTGCTGTGCGGATACGTCCTCCTTACCGCCGAAGCCGCCGCCTACCAGCTTGTTTTCCACAACCACACGGTCCGGATCCCAGCCCAGCATGATGGATATTTCCTTCCTGGTATCGTAGACGCCCTGGTCTGTGGAATATACCTTCACACCGTCCTTATAAGGAAAGGCCACCGCGCATTCCGGTTCCAGGAAAGCATGCTCGGTAAAGGGCGTACGGTACGTCTGGGTCACCACGTATCTGGAATTTTCCAGGGCCTTCTTTGCATCCCCACGGGTAACGTGGCGGCTCTGGCACAGATTTCCCTTCTCATGTACCCTGGGCGCGTCCTCTGCCATGGCTTCCTGAATGGAGCACACGGGTTTCAGCTCCTCATAATCAATCTTCACCATCCGCTTTGCCTTCTCAAGGATGTCCCTGGACTCGGCAACCACCAGACAGATGGCGTCGCCCACACAGCGGGTGATATCTCCCTTTGCAATCATTACGTCCCAGTCCTGCTGGAGATGGCCCACCTTGTTATTGGGGACATCCTCGGCCGTAAGCACGGCCAGCACGCCGGGAAGGGCCGCTGCCTTCCCGCAGTCAATATCCAGAACCCGTGCCCGCGGATACTGGGAGCGGACAGCCGAAGCATATACCATTCCCTCCATCTCCACGTCATCCGGGTACTCGCCGTAGCCCAGCACCTTTTCCCTCACATCCAGGCGGAAGGCACGCTTTCCGACGCCGTACTCATCCCCCTTTTCCAGTGACTCCTCAATCCGGGCGTCGCCCCTCAGAATGGCTGCCGTCAGCTGGATGCCTTCGATAATTTTCTTATATCCTGTACAGCGGCAGATATTTCCCTTTAACGCAACCTTGATTTCCTCCTCAGTGGGGTCCGGAACGCGGTCAATCAGCGCCTTTCCGGCCATCACCATGCCCGGCGTACAGAATCCGCACTGCACGGATCCCATTGCCCCGAAGGCATACACAAAGGCTTCCTTTTCCGCGTCGCTTAATCCCTCCGTGGTAATGATGTTTTTGCCCACTGCCCGCCTGGTGGTCAGGACGCAGGACTTGACCGCCTTGCCGTCCACCACAATGGTACATGTGCCGCAGGCGCCTTCGCTGCACCCGTCCTTGACAGAATGAAGGTGAAGGTCGTCCCTCAGATAGCGCAGCAGCGGTTTATCCTCGCTGGTGCAGCGTTCCACTCCATTTACTGTAAAACAAAAGTTCTCTCCCATTTTATGCCTCCTGCCTCTACGCCTTTACCGTGAAAATGCCGTCGGCATCCAGTATAATTCCTCTTGGACATTTGACTGCACACATACCGCAGGCGATACACTTTGCTTCATCTATTACCGCGTGGTTATTCTCTATCCTGACGGCATCCGCCGGACAGTTCTTTACACAGATACCGCAGGCAATACAGCCCACTGAACAATCCTTTCTTGTCTGGGCTCCCCCGTCCTGGTTCATACATGCCGTATAAACCGGGTATTCTGGTGTGGTAATGCGAATCAGACCAAGAGGACAGGCTTTCACGCACAGGCCGCAGCCCACGCATTTGCCCCGGTCCACCTCCGCTGCTCCAAAACTGTTTATGTGGATGGCATCCGACTTACAGGCAGCCACGCAGCTGCCCATGCCCAGACATCCCCATTTACATTTCAATATGCCGTCCGGATGTTCTGCCAAGACCTGGCTGCAATCCCCTGCCAGGTCCCCACGGGGAATAACCGCCTCTGCGTGACAGCCCCCCAGGCATTGCACCACGGCTACTTTTCTATTGCGCTTTTGTGCCATTTTGTTCTTCTCCTTTCATTATTCTTGCAAAAGAATAACGTTACTTTTTTAACAAGCCTTTGCCAAAGGAGTCCCCACATTTTCATTGAGGACTCCTTTGTACGGCAATTCGCACACATTGTAACAGTTCAGAAATCCGATGTGAACTGTCACCACACATTATCTACAGCATATATGAATAGTCGTTGATGACTGTCCGGATGATATTCTGGATGCCGTCCGGCACATCTGCGTTTACGGTACCAACCGTGTAATCCATGATCCTGCCCTGAAGCCTTACCCTGCACACACCGGCAGCAGCGTCCAGTACCGTGAAGCCCTGGTTTTTGCTGTTTTCCATGTCAGCCTCGTTGGCAAACAGGGTGAATTTGTCAAGATAGGGAGCGCTGTCCCACGGACAGAAGCTCTTACAGTTGCCGCACTCGTTGCACATATAATCCACGTGGATGATCTGATGCTTCTCCATGCCCGGAACAACCAGAGAGATATTGGCTCTGTTGGGGCATACCTCAACACAGTTTTCGCAGTAGCTGTTGCATGATAAGCAGCGGGCGCTGTCAACCACATGGTCATTTTCCTCTGACAGCCTGCCCTTGCGTCCGTAGATGGTCTCTGCGTCAGAGAGCTTGAACAGGTCCTCTGCCAGGGCTTTTCCGATAATGGCCTCCGCAGCCATCTTGCCGTCCCTGATTCCTTCCACCACCGTGGCAGGACCGTACAGGCCGTCTCCGGCCACATAGACACCCTTCACAGAGGTTTCCAGCGTCTCCTGGTTCACCTGGGGACGTCTTCTGCTGTCCAGGGCAATGCCGAAACTCTCATAGAATGCCCCCGGAACCTTCTCGCCTACAGCGGCAATCACGGTGTCGGCAGGCACTTCCACTGTCTCATCTGTCGCCACCACGCCCCGGCGTCCGCTGGCGTCCATATCTCCCAGCACCATCTTCTTACAGTACAGAACTCCATTTTCCAGCTTAACAGGAGCCAGGAGCTCAGCGAATTCCACGCCGTCCTCCACAGCCATGACCAGTTCTTCCTCATCAGCAGGCATGTAGCGTCTGGTTCTTCTGTATACCAGAGAAACCTTCTCCACGCCTGCGTTTCTCTTGGCTGCCCTGGCCGTATCCATGGCTGTGTTGCCTCCGCCGATCACAACCACGTTCTTACCTAATTCCACCTTGCCCTCTGTTGCCTTAAACCGTGCCAGGAAATCCAGTGCGTTCATGGTATCCCCTGCCTCCAGCTTAAGAACGCCCTGCTCGGACGCGCCCACTGCCAGGACAACATAATCATAATCTTTCTTAAGGGCCTCTATATCGGTGATTTCCTTACCGTTCACCATCTCCACGCCCATGGCTGCCACCAGCTTCACGTCGTTGTCAATGGCACTGCCGCTGATACGGAATCCCGGAATCACGTTGCGGACAACGCCGCCCATCTTCTCTTCCTTCTCAAACAGGGTAACCTTCACCCCGCCCCTGGCCAGGAAATAAGCTGCCGCCAGTCCGGCCGGGCCGCCGCCTACCACAGCCGCCTTCTTATCAGAGGAAACCTCAGGCGCTTTGAGCTTAGCCATAACCGCCTCAAATCCGCCCTCTGCGGCCTCCAGCTTGGTCCTGCGGATATCCACCGGGGACTCGTAGAAGTTTCTGGTACACTTGCTCATACAGTTGTGGGCGCAGATGGTACCTGTGATAAAGGGCAGCGGATTCTTATTGAGAATAACCTCCAGAGCCTGCTCAAACTCACCTGCTCCTGCCAGCTGCAGGTATCTGGTGATATCCTGATGGATGGGACAGCCTTCCTGACAGGGGGCGATGAAACAGTCGGTAAGCGGAACCGGCCGGTTGATTTTCCTGGAAGGAAGGGGCTTTACCGCCTTTACATGGTGCTTGTCGGATTTCACAGCCTCCACCAGTCCGGTTACCCTGGCAGCATCCACGCCCTCAAAGGCAGCAGCTTCCTTGGCTGCAAATAACTGTCCAATCTGCTCCAGTCTCTCATAACCGCCCGGCTTTAACATGGTAGTGGCCATGGTTACCGGCCAGATGCCTGCATCCACGATATCCGCGATATTAAAGAAGTCAGCGCCGCCGGAATAGGAAATGCGCAGCTTCCCGCCAAAGTCCTCAGCCAGCTTCCCGGCAACAGACATGGAAAGGGGATAAAGGGACTTTCCGGACATATACATTTCCTCGCTGGGAAGCTCGTTCTGCTTTACGTCAACAGGGAACGTATTGGTAATCTTCACGCCGAATTCCAGTCCCTTCCCGTCTGCCAGGGCCTGGAGCCTCTGGAGCATAGGAACCGCGTCTGAGTACTGTAAATCATCCTTAAAATGGAAATCGCCAAAGGCAACATAGTCATATCCCATATCGTCCATGATCTTCCTTGCGTACTCATATCCAAGCAGGGTGGGGTTGCATTTGATGAATGTATGTACCCTCTTCTCCTCAATCAGGTATCTGGCGATGCGCTCAATCTCCTGGGGAGGACATCCGTGAAGGGTGGAAAGGGTTGCGCAGTTGCATACCTTTGGAGATATGGCTTCCACATCCTCCCTGGACACCTTCTCAAACCGGTCCAGATTGTCAAGGAGCCACTGCCTGCACTCTTTGAAAATGGCGGTCTCGGAAGCATCCTTCATGCCCTCAATAAAACGGTCAATTTTCTCTGTCTTGATGCCGTCCAGGTCATATCCCACGGACATGTTGAACTGGAAGCCCTCAGGACTGCCCAGTCCAAATTCCCTGGCCAGCACCTTGCAGGCAAACCAGGCCTTTACATACTCGTCAAATGCCTGGGGCACATAGAGCTCTGTGGACCACTCGCAGTTATAGCACTCGTCGTCAGCCTTGATACACGGCTTGGATACGGGAAGGTCCTCGCCGTCCAGCTTCTGTACGGTCTTAAGCTCGAAGAAACGGCTACCTGCCACGTAGGAAGCCACGATATTCTGGGTCAGCTGGGTATGGGGTCCTGCTGCGGGTCCGAAGGGAGTCTCCAGCTTACGGCCAAAAATCTCATAGGTTTTGTCCGGGTCTGCAATGAATGGTCTCTTGATGCCAAATACAGCGCCCTTCTTGTTCTCTTCAAGGATCCAGTTCATCAGTTTTCCAAATGGAATCGGGGTCATAATGTCGCTCATATTATTCTTATCCTCCTTTATAACCAGACCAGGTCCCAGCACCGGATACCGGGGACATTGTCCCCGGGTCCTCCATCCGGCTCAGCCGCCCGGAAGACATTGTCGTCCCGGGGTGCTGCTTTCCCGCCGCCCTGCAATCGGATATCACTTATAAATTATACATTGCGTATGCGTTGTTTATATATAGGAAAGACCAGCCATCCCTGGAAGGCGTTTCCTATGGATGCCGGCTGCTGCCCCGGCAATTAACCGTTGATGGAATGGGCCAGCTTCTTTGCCTCTTCCCTTACCTCATAAAGGATCTTCTCCTCATCCAGTCCCACAAGCTCCCTGTTCTTCATCAGAACCTTGCCGTTGCATACCGTGGTCACCACGCTTCTTCCCGTCATGCCGAACAGGATGTGTCCGTTTACATTGGACGCGTCCATTGGAGTCAGCGGGATATAGTCAGTGACAATCACGTCAGCGGCAGCGCCTTCCTTCAGTACGCCCAGCTGCTTCTTGAAATAGCGGTTGGCAATCTTTGCATTACCCTCAAAGAGCATCTGGGGTACCTCGCCCCAGGCCGCATTGGCGTCGCAGAGGTGATGTTTGTGAAGAACATTGGCTACCTTGAAGGATTCTGTCATATCATGGGTGTAACCGTCTGTTCCCAGGCCAGTGAGAATGCCTCTGTGCACGATCTCCATGGTAGGCGGGCATCCGCAGGCATTGCCCATGTTGGACTCAGGGTTATGTACCACCATGGTATCCGTATCCTTGATCAGCTGCATCTCATGAGGATTTACGTAAATGCAGTGGGCCAGCAGGGTCTTTTCCCCAAGGATATTGCAGTCCATCAGACGGTCCACAATTCTCTTTCCGTACTTCTTAAGACAGTCGTGGAGATCCTCGATGCCCTCTGCCACATGGATGTGGTATCCCACCTCAGCCGGCTTGTTGGCTGCCGCCAGCTCCATGGTCTCATCTGAGATGGTGAACTGGGCGTGCATTCCCATCATACCTGCAATCATGTCCGTGTCATCCGCCAGGGCGTGTTTGATCCAGGACGCGTTTTCCATAACAGCCGCCCTTGCCTTATCCATGCCGTCCCTGTCGGAAATTTCATAGCACAGACAGGTCCTGACGCCCATCTCCTTAGCGGCGTCCTCAATGGCAAACAGGGAATCCTTTATCTCCCCGAAGCTGGCATGGTGGTCAAATACGGTGGTGACTCCGTTCTTAATGGAATCCAGATAAGTGGCCCTGGCGCTCTGGCGGGTCTGTTCATTGGTCAGGTGGCGGTCAATGGTCCACCACATGCCGTCCAGAATATCCAGAAAACCCTTGGGGTCATATCCTTTAATGGAAAGACCTCTTGCCATGGCACTGTAGATATGCTCATGGGTGTTGATGAAGGCCGGCATGATGACGCCCCCCTTTGCGTCCACATATTCGGCATCAGGGAACTCCTTCTTAATCTCCTCCAGTGTGCCCACCTTCTTTATTGCGGTACCGTCCATTGCCACTGCCCCATTTTCAAAAAATGGCTGTTCTGGGTCTCTGGTAACCAGACGACCGTTCCCAATCACTAACATAACCTCTCTCCTTTGCTTTTTATTATTTTATGTACCTGCTCTTTAAATCTGTCCTAAACACCATCGGGATTTCATAAACTTTAATAAGATAGAACAGGACTTCCTGTACCCCTATACTAACACCATACAAATCCATTTGCAAGCAGAAAATGCAAAAATTTTTAGATATTCAAAATTTTTTTGTAAAAACCTCTTGCAATTCCTTTTTTTTGTGCTATGATGGAATCATAAACAACGCATCACAACTTTGCGAAATGTTTATTGTACAAAGTCACCAGATTTGAAGAGTCCGAGGAAAAGGAGGTTAAGCCATGTCATACACACTAGATTTACTGAAACAGCTTGCTGATGGCCTTGCGAGACAGTTCGGACCTGACTGTGAAATTGTCATACACGACCTTGAAAAGCACGACCTGGAACATTCCATCGTGCACATCAACAACGGTCATGTGACAAACCGCCAGGAGGGGGACGGACCTTCAAAAGTAGTCCTGGAAACCCTTCACAAGGATCCGGCTTCTTTAAAAGACCATCTTGGATACCTGACCCGTACATCCAACGGCAAGATACTGAAGTCCAGCACCATCTACATCCGTAATGAGGAAGGAGATTCCATTGACTATCTTCTCTCCATTAATTACGACATAACAGGCCTGATGACTGTGGACCGTTCCATTAAAGCTCTCATCGACACCGAACCCCAAGCGGACGTGAAGCAGCAGCCCGAACAGATTGTCCACAACGTCAACGACCTGTTAGATACCCTGATTGAACAGTCGGTAGCCCTTATCGGCAAGCCGGCCGCCTTGATGAACAAGGAGGAGAAAGTCACTGCCATCCAGTTCCTGAACGATGCAGGCGCCTTCCTTATAACAAAATCAGGGGACAAGGTTTCCAAGTACTTCGGAATCTCCAAATTTACTTTGTACAGCTACATTGATGTAAACAGCCGCAAGTCGGAAGATAAAAAAGCGTGATGATAATTAAGGAGGATTATGTAACATGGATCAGAAGATTCTATGGGCGGTCAATCAAATGCCTAAGACAGATGACAAGAACCTGCCGATTATGGGACTGGAGGAGATTGCAAAGGCGAGGACATTCCACGAAAGCTTCCCCCAGTACACCAAAACACCACTCACCAAGCTGGACCACATGGCAGCTTATCTGGGAGTAAAGGAAATCTACTTAAAAGATGAGTCCTACCGTTTTGGCCTCAATGCATTCAAGGTTCTGGGAGGTTCCTTCTCCATGGCCCGCTACATTGCCAAGGAAACCGGCAGGGACGTATCCGAACTTCCCTACTCAGTCCTCACTTCTGACCAGTTAAGAGAAGAATTTGGCCAGGCTACCTTCTTCACCGCCACAGACGGCAACCACGGACGCGGCGTTGCATGGGCCGCCAACCGTCTTGGACAGAAGGCAGTGGTACATATGCCTAAGGGTTCCACCCAGACACGTCTGGAGAACATTGCCAAGGAAGGCGCTGCCGTAGACATCCAGGAGATGAATTACGATGACTGCGTACGTCTTGCGGCCAAGGAAGCCGACGAAACCCCAAGAGGCGTCATGGTACAGGATACCGCCTGGGACGGATACGAGGAGATTCCATCCTGGATTATGCAGGGTTACGGAACCATGGCCATGGAGGCCGGCGAGCAGTTAAAGGAATACGGCTGCGAGCGCCCGACCCACATCTTTGTCCAGGCAGGCGTTGGTTCGCTGGCAGGCGCTGTGGTAGGCTACTTCTCCAATCTGTATGCTGATAATCCTCCTGTTTTCGTAGTTGTGGAAGCTGAGGCAGCCGCCTGCCTGTACAAAGGCGCTGCTGCCGGCGACGGACAAATCCGTATCGTGGACGGCGACATGGAAACCATCATGGCCGGCCTTGCCTGCGGCGAGCCCAACACCATTTCATGGGATATCTTAAAGAACCATGTCAAAGTATTCATCGCTGCCCCTGACTGGGTAGCCGCAACCGGTATGCGTATGCTGGGCGCTCCTATCAAGGGCGACGCGCCTGTTACCTCCGGAGAATCCGGCGCAGCTCCATTCGGCGCACTGGCAGCCGTTATGTCCATGGATGAATACGCTGACCTGAGAAAAGACATTGGCCTGGATGAGAATTCCAGAGTACTGCTCTTCTCCACTGAAGGCGACACTGACCCTGACCGTTACAAGAACATTGTATGGAAAGGTCTGGATAAATAACAATCACCTATATCACACCCAAAACAAATATCAATGTATAATGGAGGAAATGAAGAAATGAATCTGGATTACGCAAAAATCAAAGAAGCAGCAAAGAACTATGAAAAAGACATGACCAAGTTCTTACGCGACATCGTTAAATTCCCGGGCGAGAGCTGTGATGAGAAGGCTCACATCGACCGTATCGCTGAAGAGATGACAAAGCTGGGATTTGACAAGGTAGACATCGACCCCATGGGCAATGTTCTGGGATATATGGGAACCGGCGAGACCCTCATCGGCTTTGACGCACACATCGACACAGTGGGCATCGGCAACAAGAACAACTGGAACTTCGATCCTTATGAGGGCTATGAGAATGACACCGAGATTGGCGGACGCGGCGTGTCCGACCAGTGTGGCGGTATCGTATCTGCTGTATACGGCGCTAAAATCATGAAGGATTTAGGAATGTTAAGCGACAAATATACGGTTCTGGTAACCGGTACGGTTCAGGAAGAGGACTGCGACGGTCTGTGCTGGCAGTACATCATCAACGAAGACAAGGTTCGTCCTGATTTCGTAGTATCCACAGAGCCCACCGACGGCGGCATCTACCGCGGCCAGAGAGGCCGTATGGAAATCCGCGTTGACGTTAAGGGCGTTTCCTGCCATGGTTCCGCTCCTGAGCGCGGCGACAACGCTATCTATAAGATGGCTGACATCCTTCAGGATGTACGTGCTCTGAATGAAAACGACGCTGCTGATGACAAGGAAGTTAAGGGCCTTGTGAAGATGCTGGATGAGAAGTACAATCCTGAGTATAAGGAAGCCAACTTCTTAGGCCGCGGCACTGTTACTGTTTCCGAGATTTTCTTCACATCTCCAAGCCGCTGCGCAGTTGCTGATTCCTGTTCCGTATCCCTTGACCGCCGTATGACGGCAGGCGAGACATGGGAGAGCTGCTTAGACGAGATTCGTGCTCTTCCTGCAGTTAAAAAGTACGGCGATGATGTTACCGTATCCATGTATGAGTATTCCCGTCCTTCCTATAAGGGCCTTACATATCCAATCGAGTGCTACTTCCCAACCTGGGTTATCCCGGAGGACCACAAGGTTACCAAGTCCCTGGAAGAAGCTTATAAGAATCTGTTCGGCGACGAGCGTATCGGTGTGGACGCAACAGCAGAGATGAGAAAAGCACGTCCTCTTACCGATAAGTGGACCTTCTCCACCAACGGCGTATCCATCATGGGACGCAACGGCATTCCTTGTATCGGTTTTGGTCCTGGCGCTGAGGCTCAGGCCCATGCTCCCAATGAGATTACATGGAAGCAGGATCTGGTTACCTGCGCAGCTGTTTACGCTGCTCTGCCCAGTGTTTACTGCAAGTAATTAACTACCTTCGTTTATTGTCCGCAGGGTGTTGTCCCGGCTGCCGTTAAACCGCGGTCTTGGTCCGCTGGCCCCAGAGCCGTTCTTCTGGCCTGAGGGGCAGCCGGGAAGCATAGGGCATACGCCCTTCACACTGCTCATTCGTTTACCGTTTTCCATGAAGTCCTAAGTGACCTGTTTGTTTCGGCGGTCTATGCTGAAGGCCGCCGGAACGGCTCAGGCCCGCTTACATTCATGAAAGAACGGATATCCCTTTTATTTTTGTAACATCCAACAACGATACCCAAATTAAAAATTAATATAATAAAGGAGTCAATCAAATGAAAACATTACAGGATTACATTGATAAGTTAAACAGCCTCAACTTTAAGGAAATGTACGAGAACGATTTCTTCCTGACCTGGGAGAAAACTGACGAGGAACTGGAAGCAGTATGGACCGTTGCTGACGCTCTCCGCTTCATGAGAGAGAACAACATTTCCACAAAGGTATTTGAGAGCGGCCTCGGCATCTCCTTATTCCGCGACAATTCCACCCGTACACGTTTCTCCTTTGCTTCTGCCTGCAACCTGTTAGGTCTGGAAGTTCAGGATTTGGACGAAGGCAAGAGCCAGGTTGCTCACGGCGAGACAGTTCGTGAGACAGCTAACATGATTTCCTTCATGGCTGACGTTATCGGTATCCGCGATGACATGTACATCGGCAAGGGCAACGCTTACATGCACGAAGTTGTTGACGCTGTTACACAGGGCCACAAAGACGGCATCCTGGAGCAGAAGCCAACCCTGGTTAACTTACAGTGCGACATCGACCACCCGACACAGTGTATGGCTGATATGCTGCACATCATCCATGAGTTCGGCGGCGTAGAGAACTTAAAGGGCAAGAAGTTAGCCATGACATGGGCTTACTCTCCTTCCTACGGCAAGCCTCTCTCCGTTCCTCAGGGCGTTGTTGGCCTGATGACACGTATGGGTATGGAAGTTGTTCTGGCTCATCCGGAAGGCTACGAAATCATGCCTGAGGTTGAGGAAGTTGCCAGAAAGAACGCAGAAAAGACCGGCGGTTCCTTCCGTGTATCCCATGACATGGCTGACGCATTCAAGGATGCTGACATCGTATATCCAAAGAGCTGGGCTCCATTTGCAGCTATGGAAAAGAGAACCAACCTGTACGCAGAAGGCGATTCCGAGGGCATCAAGACTCTGGAGAAAGAACTGCTGGCTCAGAACGCAGAGCACAAAGACTGGTGCTGTACTGAGGAACTGATGAAGACCACCAAAGACGGCAAAGCTCTGTACCTGCACTGCTTACCAGCTGACATCAACGATGTAAGCTGCAAGGACGGCGAGGTTGAGGCAACTGTATTTGACCGCTACCGTGATCCTCTGTACAAAGAAGCAAGCTACAAGCCATACGTAATCGCTGCCATGATTATGCTGGCTAAGTTCGCTGACCCGGCTGAGGTTTTAAAGAAGCTGGAAGAAAAAGGAACTCCTAGAGTATTCAAATAAATCATTCATCTTACCAAGCAATACAATGTAAGGGCTGCCGGACTGAGTCCTGCAGCCCTTTTTGTCTCAAATTATGCAAAAACTCGGCGGGATACCCTCATATCCCGCCCTATAAAGGGGAAAATCACTATGGAAAACAAGAAAAAACGTATTGTCATCGCTCTGGGCGGCAATGCACTGGGCAATACCCTTCCTGAGCAGATGAAAGCTGTCAAGATCACAGCCAAAGCCATCGTAGATCTCATCGAGGAAGGCTGCGAGGTTATCGTAGCCCATGGCAACGGCCCTCAGGTAGGTATGATCAACAATGCAATGGCTGCGCTGAGCCGCGAAGACGCAAAACAGCCCAACACCCCTCTCTCCGTCTGTGTGGCCATGAGCCAGGCTTATATCGGCTACGACCTGCAGAACGCCTTAAGAGAGGAACTCTATAACCGTGAAATGTATGATATTCCGGTTGCAACCATGATTACACAGGTCCGTGTAGATGCAGACGACCCTGCCTTTGAAGCTCCTTCCAAGCCAATCGGCCACTTCATGACCGAAGAACAGGCTAAGATTGCAGAAGAAAAGTACGGATACATCATGAAGGAGGATTCCGGACGTGGCTACCGCCGCGTGGTGGCATCTCCAAAGCCTGCTGAAATCGTTGAAATCGGCGCCATCCGCTCTCTGGTAGACTCAGGCCAGCTGGTAATCGCCTGCGGCGGCGGCGGTATCCCGGTTACCCGTCAGGGAAACCACTTAAAGGGTGCAAGCGCTGTAATCGACAAGGACTTCGCAAGTGAACTGTTAGCAGAGAATCTGAACGCTGATTTCCTGATTATTCTCACTGCAGTTGAAAAGGTTGCTGTTAACTTCGGAAAGCCGGAAGAAAAGTGGCTGGATGACCTGGACACAGAAGAAGCAAGACAGTTTATCAAAGAGGGACATTTTGCCCCCGGTTCCATGCTTCCCAAAGTTCAGGCTGCTGTTAAATTTGCTGAATCAAAACCAGGACGCACTGCCCTCATTACGCTGTTGGAAAAAGCAAAAGACGGTATCCAGGGAAAAACCGGTACTCATATCCATTTAGCGTAAAGGAGGCAATTAAAAAATGAATACAGACAATACAGCGAAACAGCACGCATCCCTGTTTGATTTGGATGGTGTGCCAAAAATGAGCCAGGCAATTCCCCTGGCCCTTCAGCATGTAGTAGCCATGATTGTAGGCTGTGTGACGCCGGCCATTATTATTTCCGGCGCAGCAGGCATTGACACGGCAGACCGGGTTTTGCTGATTCAGGCTTCCCTGGTTGTATCTGCCCTGGCCACCCTGCTGCAGCTCTTCCCCATAGGCAATAAGAACAGTTTCCATCTGGGTGCCGGCCTTCCTGTTATCCTGGGCGTAAGCTTTGCCTACGTTCCCAGCATGCAGGCCATCGCGGAACAGTCCGGCATTCCCGCCATACTGGGAGCCCAGATTGTAGGCGGCGTGTGCGCCATTATCGTAGGCCTTACCATCAAGAAGATACGAAAGTTCTTCCCGCCTCTGATTGCAGGCACGGTTGTGTTTACCATTGGTCTGTCTCTCTACCCAACTGCCATCAACTACATGGCAGGCGGCGCGGGCCAGCCCACCTACGGTGCATGGCAGAACTGGGTGGTAGCCATCTTCACTCTGGTGGTTGTCACTGTGCTGAACCATTTTGCCAAGGGATTCCTGAAACTGGCATCCATTCTTATGGGTATGATTGCAGGCTATATCTTCTCCATGTTCTTTGGCATGGTAAGCTTTGGAAATGTGGCTGAATCCGGCATGTTCCAGCTTCCTCAGGTCATGCATTTCGGCATCAGCTTTGAGGCATCTGCCTGTGTGGCCCTGGGACTGCTGTTCGTTATCAACTCCGTGCAGGCAATCGGCGACTTCTCTGCCACCACGGCAGGAGGCCTGGACCGCGAGCCCACCACAAACGAGCTTCACGGCGCTATTCTGGGCTACGGCTTTTCAAACATCATAGGAGCCTTCCTGGGATGTCTGCCCACCGCCACCTACAGCCAGAACGTAGGTATCGTGGCTACCACCAAGGTTGTTAACCGCGTGACATTAGGGCTTTCCGCGCTGATTATACTGGTTGCCGGACTGTTTCCCAAATTCTCCGCCCTTCTGACCACCATTCCCTATGCGGTCTTAGGCGGTGCGACTGTATCTGTATTCGCTTCCATTGCCATGACCGGTATGAAACTGGTCATGACGGAAGATATGAACTACCGCAACACCTCTATCGTAGGTCTTGCAGCTGCCCTGGGAATGGGCGTGTCACAGGCATCCGCCTCCCTGTCCGCATTCCCGACATGGGTTACCACAATCTTCGGAAAATCCCCGGTTGTCATCGCAACCCTGGTGGCTATCCTGCTGAATGTCACCCTTCCGAAGGATACTGGAAAAGTTAAAAAGAATTAATCCTATTATTGTAATGGTATAACTGAAAAACGGACTGTCCCTGAGCATATCGCTCCCGGGCAGTCCGTTTTTCAGTTATGCTTTGGATAAACCATACGGCTTAACAACCTTCAAAAGAACCATCCTGATTATCCGTCAGCAGATGTTCAAAATCCTCCTGGGGCATGGGCTTTGCAAAAACATATCCCTGGATTACATTACAGCCTGCTTTTCTTAAAAATTCCACGGTGTCCATATCCTCCACGCCCTCGGCAATGGTCTTTATATCCAGCTCCTTGGCCATATTAATGACGTTGGACACAACAATGCGCTCGCGCCTGATGTCCCGGCTCTTCTGGAAGAACAGGATATCCAGTTTCAGCACATCAATGGGCAGGTTCTTTAACAGGTTAAGGGAACTATAACCCGAGCCAAAATCATCCAGGGAACAGATAAACCCACGCGCATTGAGATTGACCACCAGCTCCGCAAATAACTCCGTGTCAGCAGCCAGTATGCTTTCCGTAAACTCCAGCTCCATAACGCGGTCCGGTATGGAATATTTAGCCTTGATATCCGTATAGTAATCTACAAAATCATTCTGGAACAGGCCTGCCTTGGAAACATTGACCGCCAGGCTCACCGGCCTCCCGCCCTGTTCCAGGTGACTCCTGTACCAACGGCATGCATGCTCAAACATATAGCGGTCCAATTTCACAATCAGCTCGCTTTTCTCAAATAATGGGATGAAATTCCCCGGCAGTATCAGCCCCCTTCTTGGACTGAGCCACCGGGCCAGCACCTCTGCCCCGGTAATCTGATTACCGTTCTGAATATCTATCTTGGGCTGCATATAGAGCTTAAACTCCTCCTCTTCCATGGCTGCCTCTGCCTCAGACTCCAGGACGGTATCCTCCAGCATGCGCCTGCGGAGGCTGTCGTCATAGAACACATAGGAGCTTCCCGGTCTTTCCTTTGCAATCTTATGGGCCATGTTGGCATAATTCACCAGCACATCCAGAGACTGCTTCCCGTCACCGGCCCGGAACCGGTAGACGCCTACAGGAATCTCCATGAATGGCTGTTCATCCATGCCCGAATTCCTCATATACTCCTTAAGCTGGCACAGACCGCTGTCCAGCACCTGTGTGTCCTCACACCGGGTTATACCGGCAAAATTGTCAGCCGCTATGCGGCAGCTGATACAGCCAGGTCCTTCCACTGTCCTCAGAAACTCTGCCACCAGCCTGAGAAGCCTGTCGCCTTCCTCGTACCCCAGAACATCATTAATCAGCTTAAAATTCCTTAAATCACCATACCAGAGCACATAGGAGGTAAGCTCAGAACGGGAGATCTCAGGACGGTTAAGAAATATCTCCACTTCACGTTTAAAGCCCGCAAAATTACGCAGGCCTGTAAGAGAATCACTGTAAGCCAGTTCCATCAGCATCTTCTGATTATTCACAGCCATCTTCCGCTGTCTGCTCATCAGCCATATAAACAGGCTGCAGGCAACCACAATGATAATCATGATCCCCCATGCTGTCTGGATGTAGCTGGAACGCAGCACATCCACAGGAACCATACTCGCCTGATACCATTGACCCTCGATGATGGGAAGGATAACCAGCATCTGCCTGACTCCCTGCCTGTCCGTAAGTATGAAATCCCCCCTGCCGGTGTCTCTTATGACCTCTGCAATCTTCTCCTTGTTATCAGGAAGAATGTCACCCTCAAATGTCTTGATGGTCTTAAGCACATAATTGCCGTTTGCATCCAGAATATTGGAGTAACCGGCTCCTTTAAGAACCGGTGCGTCAATGATTTCCCTCAGTACGACAGCCGAGTGAACCGCACAGAGAACGCCCCTGGCATTGCCGCTTTCGTCATTGATTCTGACGCCAAAATAGTTTATATATCCGCTGGCATCCTGTTGGTCTGCAAATGTGTTGGATATGCTTTTTTCACCCTGTAAAGCCCGTTCAAAAAAGTCCATCCCTTTCAGATTAACCTCTTCCACATTGCCTTCCATATCCACCATACGGGCATTACCGTTAATATCCGCGTAACCCATACGGATAAAGGCATTTTCCTCATTTATATCATTCAATATGGTCAGGATCTGGTTCTCATCCAGAATAACCAGCTCTCTGAGGCTAACAGCCAGCCCCTCCAGCGTCTGCCAGTCTCCCTCAATCTGTTTCAAAATGGATGTCCTTGTCTGATTCGCAGCATCATACAGGTATGCCACGTTCTCTTTCTGGCTTTTCAAAATCATTTGTACAAGAAAAATAATACTGCTGCCAATAAAACATAAGCATAGTATGATAGGAAGCAGCGTGTCCCTGCGGCTTTTTCCTCTGCCATCTGCAGTTGTCATCTCATAGTACCCCTGTCTTCTTTAGACTCTAAAATAATAATAATATATTTATACTTAAATATCAATGACAAATATCCCCGGAAACAGTACCATATGCTGTTATTTGATACTGTTTCCGGGGTATACACACGGCGTTATTCACTTGTTTTCCATTGGGTAAGTTTCATTTAATCTAATCATTCAGCTCATAGGAAACCGTTACCTGGGCTTCCACACTGACCTGTCCGGGCATAACAGAAGCAGCCGCATCTTCCGCAACCGCAGCCGCCATCTTGGCAGAACCGCCTGCATTATAGGAAGCATATCTGGTCTCCGGCTGATAGCCGAATTCCTCCACATGGACCACACCGGCCAGTGTCTTATTGCTGGCCTCCGCCAGAGCCTGGGCTTTTGCCTGGGCCACGGCCATGGCTCCCTTCAGCGCCTCCTGATAGCTGGCATCATAGCTGCTGGAAAAATAGCTGACGGAATTAATACCGTTGACTCCTGCAGCCACTGACTTTGTGATGATGGTTCCCGCATTGTCAATCGGTATGTCAGAGACCATCAAACTGGTAGTCATCTCATATCCGGTTATCTCCTGTTTATCTGAATTCCAGTTGCGGATAGGACTCAGGCCATAAGAAGATGTCTGTATGGAAGTTTCCTCCACTCCCAGGCCCTTTAATGTCTCAATTGCAGCGTTCAGGTCATTGGCATTCTTCTCCTGGCAGGCAGCAGCCGTATCCTCTCTGGTATAGACGGCATATTCAATCTGCGCCATATCCGGCACAACCTTTACCTCCTCGCGCCCGGTCACCGTAATTACATTCTCTGCCGCTCCTACATTCTGTACCTTCAGCGTGTCCGGCATCTGTGCCCCGGCCCCGCATCCGCCCAGCCCCAAGGCTGCAGCGGCCACTGCCGCGCTGATGCCTGCTGTGTATACTGTCTTCTTCATAATATGTTTCATAATTGCCTCCCTCTTTTTTGTTTTATCGGAATCTAATCATATGATACCGGGCACACGAATATGCCCTATCCCTATACTACCAGAAAGAGGGAATTCTGGTATTTCTTTTCTCTTAATTATAGAGGTATGTTTCATTACAAAGTTTATACGAATTTATTTCCGGCAATGCCTGGAGCTTCTTCATATCTTCAGTTCCATAACTTGGGCTCCATATCTTTGCTCCATATCTTCGGCTCCATATCTTGCCTGCTGATATTTCACCGCGGCCCTTGACAGCGGCACCGGAAACTGCTAATATAGAGTGAGCGCAGGATTTCGTTAGCATACCAGGTAAGCGCAGCACTGAATATTCAGGGGTTGTACTGGTTTCGACGGGGGTCATGCAGCTGGTGAAGCTATCCCCATGCGATGGGTTAAATGGCAAAAATAAATATAAACGCTAACGACGAATTAGCAATCGCTGCCTAATGGCAGCTGTCAGACTTAGAGCACCCGCACTTTAAGACCCTGGCATCGACTATGTGGGAAACGACGTATGCAAAGCTTTGAGCATATGGGCGTATGATGAAGCTACTGAAACCATCCGGGTGTCCTTTCTCTGATGGCAGAGGGAATGTCAAATAAAGGACTATGATAGTAGAAGAACAGGGAATTGATTTTCGGACAGGGGTTCGATTCCCCTCAGCTCCACTCTGGATAATGTCGGTTTTTCCTTATTTTATAAGGGATTCCGGCATTTTCTTTTTAGAAATGCTTGATTACCTTTTCAGGCTGTTTTCATTGGAATTGCAGCCCGATTTATCTGCTGTGTTTTGGTATTATTATTCTTATTACTGTAGAAATCCAACTACTTTAGGAATTTCATCTTCCGAGAATACTTGTTCTTCTTTGCTGATAATCTTTTTAGAAAATATGTTTTTGGACAATTCAAGGCATTTTAAAAAGCTAACAATATCTATTTAAGTCAATTTCTTTTTTTAGCCCGTTTAAATATGCCATGTAAAAGAAGCTATATAGTGAAAAACAACTATATTATAGGATATCTTGTAATGGGTAGAAAATTATTCGATTATTTTAGTGATTTACAAAAATACTTTATATTCAAATCATTGCCGAACTTCTTTTTCATTAAAATAGCCGTACCAATGCTGATACGGCTCCACAAAATACTAGTGACTTATTTTCATTATTCATTTATTCCTCTGCACTTTTATCAATCCAGTTTTCCCCATCATAGTTCAAAATCTGTTCTGATAATTTTTTTATATATGGTTGTGCTTTCTCTTCTTGCGCATACCATACCAATGATTGACCAAACCCATACGTACGTTTTCTTGAAACAGGCGCATCCCATATGTGATTATGTCGTTTCCCTTCTGGTAGTAAAACGCAATCTTCTTTTTTAGCCAAAATGTTATAATCTTGTATATCTCCATTGTCAAGTTCCACTGACTGATAATTACGAAAAACTGTTGCATTCTGGTACCATCCTACGATTGATGTTTCATTCAACATTGTAGTAGCGCACCATATTACCAATACATCATCAACTTCTTGGTCATCTTTAAGCAAATCACAACCTTGAATATTTTCGATATGTAGTTCATTGTGTTTCCCTTTGCTGGATGACTTTGTTTCCACGAACCCTAAACAATATGCTTGTCCATCTTCTGAAATAACTGGAGCAAAATTATACTGCTCATTTCCTTCCCCATGCTCCTTAACAAAGCTGCCCCCATTAAAAGCCTCATCTTTACCAGGGATTACACCTTTATAAAACTTCATGGCAGAAATTTTACAAAATAGAATTCTCATACGCATTTCTCCTAACTATTTCGCAGCTTCCACACAACTGTCACTGTATCGCTGGCCCTAATATCTTCAGGTTCTAACTGCAAGGGTTCATCTGACATATAGCAAGTATCTTCTTCCAAACTTAATGGCATAGCATCCTTAATCTCCCATATGGTGAAGTAGTAAGCTTTAACTTTCCCCATGAATAATCTATAGACACAAGCTCATCCAGTTTCATTTCAGCTGCTTTAGCAAGAACCTCTGCTTTCACTCTTGAATCCTTTACAGCCTTTTCAAGTAATTTATTTTTCAATACATGACTATACTTATATCCTTTAAAGACTCGTTTGTATTCGCCCTTTTTAATTTTTTCAGTTTCAAAGACTGAATCAATCTCAAAGTTAGTTGTCTTTAATGGCTTCTCGATATGTATCCTTACGTTCCTCTAACTCAAACAGCAAGCATATTCTATCTGGAGGTACTGATATCTGCCCTTTACCTGTAACACGTATAATTTTCTTCATTGATTGCTTCCCTACAATTCTATTATTATTGATTAATTGGCCGAAAAACGTCTTATATCTTCTCAATAGGATTCAAATATATTCTTTTTGTAAACGTGGGCACCAAAAAGCGTCAAGCGAGAATACAGTATTATGCTAATATTTCTTTATATCGCCTAAAAGCGGTTAACAAACTTGTATATTCATCCTCTGCCCACTCATAAAAAGGCACATTATCAGTGCCTTGTAATTCTAAAAGCCAATGAATAGCCGGTATGCACCAAAAAATTCTGCCAACAAGCATTTCTTCTTCTGTTAATTCTTCCAAACCTGCCGAATTTTTATAATTATCTATAATAACAGAAATATCAGCATCAACTTGTTCAGCTTGACGAAGCAATACATATAAATCAGAATAAAAAGGTGAAAATTGTGCCGTTGCCCAATCAATAATACGAATATCACCCTTCGAATAAATCATATTTTTAAAATGCATATCATAATGGTTCAGAAATATTGGGTATTTGCTATATTTTTCATAACTATCACTGGTAAAGCTTACTAAGCCACTTATATCAAACGCTTTTGAAATTTCATAAAGATGATTAAGTGTTTTTTCTTTTGATAAATAATACTTTTGGAATGTTGTCTCGTTAACACAACTAATGTTATTTCGTGATGTTCTATATAAATCCCCGATTTTTAAAGCTGCTTTATATAAATGAATAGCTTGTGGAGCATCACTACACGTTAATCCGTCAATATATTCAAGAACAAACTTGCTTTCACCCTGTTTTCTTTTACTTGCAACAACATGTACATGTTCCACTTTTAAGGGGGTTAAAATATTTTCATATATCTCAAGCTCATCTGAGCCATAAGGCACTATAGAACTTTGGCCACTATCATTAACTTGATTTTCTATTTTTTCAATATAAGTTACCCCATTATTTTCAGTTAACATGCTTGTTTGTGAACTTACCCATTTTTTTAATATCTTTCTGTTAAAATTTTTATCAAAGAATATATCATTCATATTTTTTATTCCTACTTCTCCCAAATTTCCCTTGAAAAGATTGTACCATAACTCCTGCTTGTTTTCCACTTCATTCGAGGTATATCTATGGATATCCATTTTGAAAAACTAATAGTGTTCCCAATTATCTTGCATTACTGATGATAACGTTAATAACCATACCAGCAGAGGAGCAAAAAAGGCCAGGGATATGTCCCCAGCCGTATAACCTCCTTTTAATTTCCCAAATCATCCAAACGACTCCTGATTACTGATTATATCAATGTAATAGCCAATATCATCTGACTTATTCCTATAAAGCTTCATGTAAAAAGTCCCTGTACGCAATATCTTATTTGTAACAACATCAGTTTTTTCGTATTTCAATTTCATATACAAAAAAGTTCCATCAGAACTCTGTTCACAGTCAGTAATTTTATACTTGTTTTCTTTTTCAAAAGGTATTCCTTTTAATTCGCCCTGCTCTGATTGTGGTATGTTTTCAGGATTCAGACCTATATTAAACACTGCGTAAAAGTCGTCAAGCGTCTTGTCTCGGTCAAAATACCCTATTCCATCTTCTATACGCAATGGAACAAACATTGTAGTTATATCAGGATTATTTAAATGTTTCTCTGTATCCGCAGCCAGAAGGGAATTCATTAATTTCTGCCTGTCCTCATACATTAAATACCGGAGCTGTCCATATGTAAAAGACGGAACATAAAATTGATCTTCGTATAGGTTCAAAAGGCCTTCGGCAGCATCTTTGAAAATCTCTTCCTGATATGAATTCAACGAATACATGTGTCGTACAAATCCCAGCTTCCACGCACCGTTTTTATCAACTGTATAGCCGTCCGGCGTAACTGTATCACTCAGCATACGTCCTGTATCATCAAAATAATAGCACTCGGCAATTCCATCGTCATTACCATCAATCCACATCCATGTGGATATGGGAAATGTTCCGTCTCCATTATCATACCACCATGCGGATACATCCCCGTCAATTCCTTGTTTCCAAGTTCCTGCATATGCTTCCCATATTAAGGTGCCCGAAAAAAGCATCGAAAGTGTAATCATAGCGATCCATTTTTTTACTGTCATCCATTATTTTCCTTTCTCCATATAGCGGTAACTCAAAATTATATATATGAATTATAACATATCTACAAAATAAAAAGAACTGCCTTCCAACCAGAAAACAGCTAGAAAACAGTCCCTCTCAACCAATTTATCATTTTACAAGTCATTCCACAAATAATAAGCTACTCAACTAATCCCTTTGCGCATAACACCCCATAGTCAAACATTTTCATGCACAAATATTCTGTAATTAATTCATAGCTATTTATGATAACCTCTATGTCCTTATCTTCCTCTCCGTCCGCCCCCAACCTTTGGCATAGGCGCTGATAAGCACTCATTATCTCTGTATATGCCTGTTCACACACTTTTCCCTCTGAGAATTCATTGAGAATTCATCCTCCACATACTTACACTCTTCAGGCGGATTATCTTTAAAGTCTAACCTCCCATTCATCAAATCATAAATTAGTTTTTTGCACTCCTCCATAGTTCCCCCATTTATATTTTAAATAATATCACTATAAGCATAATTTTATCCCGTTTCTCCCATAATTATATTACGCCGTCATTATGCCGTCAATCAATATTTAGCCGTCATTTTGACTTTATAATGAGGTCATATGACTTATATGGAGGTAACACGCATGACTAACGAAATAGCAAAATTCACCTTACGCACTGATTCCGAATTAATGAAAAAATTACGGATTGTAGCTGATTATAATGGTCGTTCTGCCAATCGTGAGTTGGAAGTGCTTATAAAAAACCATGTTGCTGAATTTGAGAAGAAGCATGGAACAATAGACCTAAATTAATGCCCCAGACATAAAAGAAGGAACCGAATTCCCATGTTGGGAACCTGTTCCTTCTATATGTGTCCGTATTAATATGTGGCTCTTTCAAAAACACAAGGTTGACTCCCTTGGTAAATAATTCCTCATATAGAGAAAAACCTTCCTCTGCATTCCTGGACATCCTGGAAAATGAATCAAATATAATCGTATCTCCTGTTTGAATTTTGAGAGTATCTTATCCAGTCCTTTTCTACCCCCAGATTTTGTTCCTGTAAAAATCTCTTTCACAATGATGGCAAAGGGATAAGCAGCCAGTATACTCCTAACCTGTCTTTCTACATTCTGTTCCCCTGTTGATATTCTACCATACCCATATTCTTTGTTCATGTAATCATTCCTTTTAGTATTACTTTTCACGGTCATTATTACTGTTACTATAATTATTATACCATACCAGAAGGGCATTTCCTTTAATTTGTCAACAGGTCCATAATATCTGTTTCTCTCTCAGCTGTTTAACACTTGAACAAACGCTCCATCCGAAATTGTATAGATATTATAGATAACACTATCCCATGTTGGCCAAAGCTCCGGAGTGGTTTCGATCACTTCAGGAATGAGTTCACCAACACCGTTCTCATCTATATCTTGTTTGCAATACAATCTTTTACAGAGCCTATGAAATCCTCATAATCTGCACACCACCACGAAACAATATACTCCCCCCACAGCATTCTGCCCAACCCCGGAATGTATTGTCCGTGAGCAAATGTAAAACATGATTATCCCCCAAAAAAGTACACAAAATAAGCTTTCAACTCCAACAAAGTTTGTGCACACTTTTTCGACAACAGGTGATACTATAATAGACGTAACCCCCCCAATACATTATATAGTTTTTGCTACACCCCATAAAAAACGAAATACCTTCTCCTAAAATGGCCAGTTCCCCGACTGGCCATTTTACTTTGTATTTTACATTGTCCACCGGGCATACTCTAATAAGGCGTTTCATCATCCAGCAGCTGAATCCGGAGCACATCACTGACCTGAGCCGGAGATATCTCCAAAACTTCTCCGATATAAGTGACTGATACGGTATTCCCTACCCTCAAATCCTTCACCGTTATGGGAACGCCTCTCCATATAAGCTCTGTTTTATCTCCCACTGCCAGTTCAAAGGTCCCGCGTCCATTGATATCATTTATCTCCAATCCCTGAACCAGAAGGCGGTTTTCCCTTATCTCCTCGATGACGGCATAAAATGTGGTTCCAACCAGTGGTTGGACGCTCCTTCTTCCCCCATAGTAGCCGCCGGCCGCGGCTAACAGAACAGCCAGTATAATGCTTACAGTATGTACAATCCGTTTCATATTCCACTCCCTTTGCTTCATTCTTATTCATAGAATAACATTACAGGAAGATTTTTTTAATAAATAAACTATTAATTATTCTTACGTATTGGCAAATACTAAAGACTTTATAAGACGTTAATGCTAAACTGGTAAATAACATTTATCCGATTCAAATATGATTTATTATAAAGGAGACTTCCATGAACACATCAGCAAAAAGCGAACATACCGGAAACTCCGGATTTAAAAAGGAGGTTCTGGAGTGGGTCAAAATTCTGTTGGCCGCTGCTGCCATTGCCTTTGTCCTCAATACCTTTGTCATCGCCAACAGCTACATTCCTTCCGGTTCCATGGAGAATACCATTATGACAGGTGACCGGATCATCGGCTCCAGGCTTTCATACGCCTTCGGAGCACAGCCTCAGAGGGGGGATATCGTACTCTTTGACCACAAAGCGGAGCCGGGCAAGGACAAGACCCGGCTGGTAAAGCGAATCATAGGACTTCCAGGGGAAACCGTGGATATCCGTGATAACCAAATATACATCAATCAGTCGGACACTCCCCTGGATGAGCCATATCTTCCGGAACCCATGGACTCAGAGAACTATCATTTCCAGGTTCCGGAAGGCTGCTATCTCATGCTGGGTGACAACAGGAATCATTCCAGGGATGCCCGGGACTGGTCAGACCCCTTTGTTCCGGAGGAAGCCATAACTGCCAAGGCATTATTCCGCTATTTTCCAGGAATACACTGGATTTCCTAACCCTTATTACTGATACAGACAATGAAAAATACGTTACTGATAAATATTATTAACCTTCCAGGCTCCTCCAAACTGATACATGGACAGGCCGGAATCCCCTCCCAGCTGCGCTCCGGCATTTCCAACTGCCTGCAGCCCGGATGCGTCCGTGGCAGTAACCGAATTACAGAGACGGTCCGTAAACAGCCTGCCGCCGCATTTGGAAATGAAGCTGGCCGCATCACTATATTCCGCTGATGTCCCATCCTCGTAAATTACATTCACCGGATAACTGCAAATCCTGGAAAGAGTTTCAATATCTCTGTACGAAAAGCATTTCTGGACTGTAGTGGCTGCTTCTTCCAGGTTTCCAATTTTGAGGGCCCCTGAATCACTGCCAGCCTGGCTGTTGTAATCACTATATATGTTGTTGATCTTCCATTTTCCTCCAAATTTAAACAGGCTCAGACCTGCATCGCCGCCCATCTGTACTCCTGCATTCCCCACTTCCTTTAACTTTGAAACATCTGTGGATGCGATGGCAGACTTCATTCCCTCTGTGAAAACGGGACCGGTCCCCAGCGCCAGCAGCTCTGACTTGCTTTTAAGTTCAGTCAATTCGCCGGATGCATATGATATGATAAGAGGAAAGCTGCATAAATCCGCCAATGCATTCAGGTCTTGTTTCTTAAATGCGGATTTTATCCTGGAAGCCGCGTCCTTGATTTTTTTCTGTCCCTCCCGTCTCTGCTTTGCGGAATAAGCAGCCGCGGGTTTTTTGGATGCAGCATACACAGGCATTGCGGGAACTGCGTTTGCAAGAGCCAGTGTACAGATGGTAATGACAGCTAAATGTTTTTTCATGGTAAATCTCCTTTTCGTCTAAATTATTTTAAGTTCCATACGGGTTCATACAATTAGACGGGAGAGCTTTCATAAAAGTTGCACATAGTAAAAATAAGTTTCAGATAAACAGGTGAGGTGTATTCATGGAAAGAGAAAAGGGCATTGCATACTGCGGGCTTGCCTGCTGTGTGTGCAGCGAAAATGTTCTTTGTCCTGGCTGCCGCAGCGGCGGCTGCCCGGGCAGAGAAACCTGCAAACCGTTTAACTGCTGCATAAAAAACAGATGGGAGGGATGCTGGGAATGTCCTCAGTTCCCCTGCGGTGCTGCCATCTTGCAAAAAACCAGGATTCAGGTATTTGCAGATTTTGCTAAGGAATATGGCATGGACTCCCTGATAGACGCACTGGAGAAAAACCAATGCCGTGGTGTTGTATATCATTATCCCAATTTGCTGATGGGGGATTATGATAGTTTGAGCAGCCAACAGCAAATTCTGCATCTCCTGCTGAATGGACCGCAAGACCGTATAAAAGGCGGCATTTTTATGCAATCATTCATACCGTGGCTTGACCGTATAATGGCCGGCCCCCTGCCGGAGGAAATCATTGCCGTCAACTTTAATCTCTATGATGATGGAGACAGCTGCTGGTCCATGGAGTTCACCGGAACCCGCAGCTTCGACGCGTATGACCCGGACTGGGCCTGTGACGAAGTATTTACTTCCCGTGACAGCACTCTCCACTGGGTACAAAATACCGGCTGGCAGCAGGTGCTGGAGGATACGGTACATACAATACGTGCTTATCTGGCAAATGGAACATACTCCGGCAGGTTAAAGGCGTATCAGGGAATCGGTGCAGGGTTTGTTGATGGGGATATCGTCATTCTGTATGAAACTCCCAAAGAATAGCAAAGAACAGGCTGGCAATACGCGTATATAAAACAAACAGCATTTCGTGCCGTATCGGCCAAAATGCTGTTTGTCTATGCCCGGCTATGTCTGTTTACTCCCGGCTATGTCTGTTTACGCCCGGTTATGTCTGTTTACTCCCGGTTATGTTCGTTTATTCCCGGTTATGTTCGTTTATTCCCGGTTATGTCCGTTCGTATTATGCTGCGCCAGACAGCTCTGCACACCTTTTGGATAGAAGTTCCGGCAGGTTCCCGGCAGAGTCAGATTAAGGTTCTGCCTTCCACAAACCATGCAGGTTGCAATATGCGTATGCAGCCTCTGCCTCATCTCCTTCACAGAGCATAAACTCTGCCTGCGGCTTCTGTCCCGGCTGCAGCTCTTTTCTCTGATTTCCCTGTCTGGTAGCCAGAGCAATCCACTGGATATAGTGTTCCGGAATCATGGGGTGCTCGGCTGAGCCTACTGTGACAGTGACCTTAGACCCATCTATCTGAATGACAGGCACATGCTTTTCAACTGCTGCATCTGTGGTGTTTGGAACCAGTTCCTGCATCTTTTCCCCACAACAGACAACCGGGACACCGCTGCTCTTCACATAGGCAATTATGTTGCCGCAGTGATTACAAATATAAAATTTCATGTTGTACCTCCTTTTTTTATGTATGGTCTGAATCCAGTCTATCACAATTCTGTCTTATTGCAAGACAATGGAGGAAAATTAACAATAGCATAACAGCTATAACGGCCGTAATCAGGCCCTAATCAGCATGATGCTCAGCCCGGCCTGTCTATTCACAAACTTCTCACATTCTGTTCATAAATCCGTTACAGAATCATAAAATTCTCCTCACATTTTATGGATATACTAATTTATGTAAAGAGCTAATGCTAATTAAACTTTTTTTCATAATACTCGGCCGGAGGGATGAAATCCTTCCGGCCTCCTCCTTTTTATTCAACTTTCTGGATTCTTTTTACTATCCCGGCATATGATAATTAAAAAAGGATATTTTTTTATGAAATATGAAAATCTGACTCCCGTAGTTGGGGTCATTACCAACATTTCCACACAGGAAGGGGATTGCTGTACCCAGGTTATAACCCTCAGTGTTGAGGGACAGCCCGTCAACATGATTCTATCCGATGACACCTTTGTGGTGGACACCATGCGCCTGATGCCAGGTATGCGTGTGGCTGCGTTTTATGACAACACCCTGCCGGTCCCCCTCATCTACCCGCCTCAATACCAGGCTGATTTAATCGCTGTAGTCAGGCCGGAGGAGGATGTAAACCTTTCCTGGTTTGATGAAACCCTCACTGCCTCTGATCAATCGCTGAAGCTGAACCTGTATCAGTCCACAGTTTTGTCAACCTTAAACGGCCAGCCATATTTCTGTTTCCCGGCAAATCATTTCCTGCTGGTATATTATGCGGCTGCCACAAAGAGCATACCGCCACAGACAGCTCCTAACCGGGTCATAGTGCTGTGTTCATAGACCTGTAAGGAATTATTTTTTTTCATTTTCACAAGACCGTTGTAAGAATGCATAAAATAGTTTTTTTCATTCTGCAAACTTTGTGCACACTTTTTGGATAGCGTATGCTATTATAATTAACGTAAACCCCCCCAATACATTATATAGTTTTTGTTACACCCCATAAGAAACGAAATACCTTCTCCTAAAATGACCAGTTCCCCGACTGGTCATTTTACTTTGCTGTTTTATTGGTTCCATATTTTTGCAAATATCGGGAAAATATTTTTTCTGTTTTTTTATTAAAAGTACTGGACAAACTGAATTTTATATGATATTATATATAAGCTGTCGCTGAGATGCACAGATAAGGCCTGATGGTCAAGCGGCTAAGACGACGCCCTCTCACGGCGTAAACCCGGGTTCGATTCCCGGTCAGGTCATGAAAACAAGCAGACAAAACTGCTTGTTTTTTATTTTTTCGGACTCCAAACTATTGTAAAATTAAGTAAATACATTTTCAAATTACATTTTTTCAAAAAATACTGGACAAACAAAAAACTTTATGGTATTATAAACAAGCTGTCGCTGAGATATACAGACAAGGCCTGATGGTCAAGCGGCTAAGACGACGCCCTCTCACGGCGTAAACCCGGGTTCGATTCCCGGTCAGGTCATGAAAAAAGCAAGCAGATGAAACTGCTTGCTTTTTTGTTGTTCTATTCTTCACCGTTTCTTGCGCATTATTTTATTTCCATGCGCGTCCTTGTTTCTGCATCAATCAGGCTGCGCAGGGCTTCCAGCCGTTCATCCTGCTCAAAGTATTCCTTTCCGTATTCCAGATTAAATCCATAGTCAAACCCGGCAGGATTTCTTCCCTGGCTGTGCTGGATAATGGTTTCCGCCTTATCCAGGGCTTTTACAAATCTGGCTTCCGGGGTAATGCCCTGACTGTATTCCTCCCACAGCCCGGACACCTCCCCTTCCTCTCCTTTTGGCAAAAAACCGCATATCCGCTGTACATCTTCCCTTTCCTGGTTCAGTTTATCACCGGCGTCCGGCCGCAATGCTGCCGATATGTCTCCGCTGTACCGTTCCCCCAGGTCGTGAACAAGGCACATCATCAGTACTTTCTCCCTGTCCAGTTCCGGAAATTCCCTGCACATCACCCCGGCAAACAGAGCCAGGCGCCAGGAGTGCTCCGCAGTGCTCTCCTGCCGTCCCTCAGCAGTCCAGGCAGTGCGCAGAGTGGACTTAAGGCCCTCAGCCTCCTTTATGAAATCTGTGTATGCTTCCACTTCACTCCCCTTGTTACTGCCAATCCTCATAATATCCTCTCGTTCCTATCCCTAATACAGATTTTTTACCTTAAATTCCTTTTCCAGTTCCCTTCTCTGGTCCTTCTTGGCAATGTCTGCCCGCTTGTCGTAGAGCTTCTTACCACGGGCCAGACCCACCTCTACCTTCACCAGACTGCCTTTAAAATAAACCTGGAGAGGCACCAGGGTATAGCCCTTCTCCGCAATCTTGCCGTTCAGCTTCATGATTTCGTATTTATGCAGCAAAAGCCTTCTGACACGCAGAGGATCTTTATTGAATATATTTCCCTTCTCATAGGGGCTGATGTGCATACCGCACACATACACCTCACCTCTGTCAATCTTCACAAAGGCTTCCTTAACGCTGCATTTTCCCATGCGAATGGATTTCACCTCCGTGCCAAAGAGCTCGATGCCCGCCTCGTATTTCTCATCAATAAAATAATCATGGTATGCCTTCTTATTGTTCGCAACCAGTTTAATACTTTCCTTCCCCATGGTGTTTCCCTTTCTTTCCAGTCATAATTGCATGTATGACTTACAGCCTTACACGGAAGCTCCCTTACCCGCGCTCCTGTCCCAGTCTCTGGGCAGGATAAAATCCACTGTCCTAAGCAGACGGTCCGTGGACGCCACCTGGACCCGTATGGGCTGGCCCAGCTTAAATGTTTTCCTGGTCATCTCTCCCACCAGTTCGTAATGCTGTTCATCAAATATATAATAATCATCCCTCAGCTCGCTTATGCGGACCAGTCCTTCCACCGTGTTGGGAAGCTCCACATACAGCCCCCAGTTGGTGACGCCTGATACCACGCCGTCAAACTCCTGCCCGATAAATCTGGACATATACTCGCACTTTTTAAGCTTGTCCGTCTCACGCTCCGCTTCCTCTGCACGGCGCTCCAGAGCCGATGTCTGCATGGCGACCCCAGGCAGTATGGCTTCGTAATGACCGGCCCTCTTGTCTCCCAGTCCGCCCTTCAGGCTTTCCTTTATGATACGGTGAATCTGGAGGTCCGGATATCTTCGGATGGGCGAAGTAAAATGTGTGTAATACCTGGCAGCCAGGCCAAAATGGCCGGAGCACAGGGTGGTGTACTTTGCCTGCTTCATGGAGCGCAGGGTCAGCCTGGAAAGAAGCACCTCCTCAGGCGTTCCCTCTATCTTATCCAAAAGCTTTTGTAATTCCTTGGGATGAATCTCCCCCTGCTGAAGCCGGATGAAATATCCAAAATTATGGATAAAGGTTCCCAGCTGCTTCATCTTCTCCGGATCCGGATTGTCATGGGTTCTGTAGAGGAAGGGCAGGGATTGCCAGAAGTAATCCTCCGCCACAGTCTCATTGGCTGCCAGCATGAAATCCTCTATGATTTTTGTGGCAGCATTGCGCTCATATGGTTTGATCTCCAGGGGCTTTCCCTGGGCATCCAGGATAATCTTGCTCTCCGGAAAGTCAAAGTCAATGGCTCCCCGTTTCTTCCGCTTTTCCCTGAGTATGTCAGATACCTCTTTCATCAGCATGAACATGGGCACAAACCCCTCATACTCAGCCATGACAGCTTCGTCCCCGTCCGTGACAATGGCATTCACCGCCGTGTATGTCATTCGACGGTCCACATGAATCACTGTCTCCGCGATTTTGTGGTCCAGCACGTTTCCCTGGTCATCCAGTTCCATGATGCAGCTTAAGGCCAGGCGGTCTGTGCCAGCGTTAAGGGAACAGATTCCATTGGACAGCTTATGGGGCAGCATGGGAATCACCCTGTCCACCAGATAAACGCTGGTGCCCCGCTTTAATGCCTCCTTGTCCAACGGACGGCCTTCTTTTACATAATGGCTCACATCCGCAATGTGAACTCCCAGGATATAACCTCCCTGTCCGTTCCTGCACAGGGTTACCGCATCGTCCAGGTCCTTGGCGTCCTCGCCGTCAATGGTGACCGTGCGCAGTCCCCGTAAATCCAGGCGGCCGGCCAAATCACCGGTCCAGTCTGCCGGCGATGTCAAATCACCAATGCCGTAAGGTCCGTCCCAGGTTTCCTCATCCCTTGTCATACCAGGCACAGCCACTTCATCCGGACACCCTTCCACCTCGTCCATGACCTCCGGCGGAAACTCCTCCGGCAGTCCATAGGCCCTTACAATGGACAGTATGTCTGTTCCCGGATCATTGACATGGCCCAGAATCTCAGTCACTACACCCTCCGGCTTATGGTTCGCGTCTCCAAACTCCTTAATCCGCGCCACCACCTTATGCCCGGTGACAGCACCCATATCGCAGCCCTGGGGAATGAAAATATCCTTGGAAATCTTCTGGTTATCCGGAATCACAAACCCGAAGCCCTTGCTTTTCTGGTAATACCCAACCACCTCTTTGTTGGCATGTTCCAGCACTTTAAGCACCGAGCCTTCAGCCCTCCGGCCGCCTCCCCGGTCCTGGGATTCCACCACAATCTGGACCCTGTCCCCGTGAAGGGCCGCTCCTGTCCTGTCCTCAGGGATAAACACATCCTGCTCCATGCCTTCCACGGTCACAAAACCAAACCCCTTGGGATGTCCGCAAAATATACCGTTGACAGAAAAAACTTCCGGTTTTCCATATTTTCCCTTCTTGGAAATTCCGATTCTGCCCTCAGATACCAGATAGTCCAATACCTGTGTCAGTTCATCTCTCTGTGATTTGGGAATGCCTAAAAGCATGGCCAGTTCCTTTGCCTTCATGGGCACGTAGGACTTGTCGTTCATCACCTCTTCCAGCATCTTTGCCTTCTGTTCCAATATTTCTTTTTCCATATAACCTCTTTCTTATAAATGTCCTGCCTGTCCGAAAACAGGTCAAAACCCGCCTGAATGAAATAAAACACCCTTATATGAATACAAGGGTGTTTTCGTCACTTATCCTTCTGTTATCTTAATTACCCCATGACCTTAAGCAGCACGTTCAGGGCAATGGTAATGAGCATGAATGCAATGGCTCCATACCTGGTAAAGTGCTCCAGCGCACCTTCCATGGAACGGCCTCTGTTCTTACTCCAGTAACTGTCTGTGGAGATTCCGCCAATTGCGCTCCCCAGTCCGTTGGACTTACCTTCCTGCATCAGGATAACCACTGATATTGCAACACCAAGAATTACATATATGATTGACAAAATAACATGTATTACTGACATCCGCCTGCACCTCTCCATTTTCTTATAGTCAAACAAAAATATTTTACCATACTTTGTCCTAAAACACAACCTGTTTTCCTATATTTTTATAGGTAAGACATTGCAGAAGCTTCATTCAGGCATCGCATTTAAACCGCCTGGGAACAAATCATGGAAAGGCTGCCCTCAAAGATAACATCCCCGAATCCGGCAGGCACAATAAAATGCTGTCCCTTTGATACCGGGATGCCGTTTACACTTCCCTCTCCGTCCAGAATACTCACATTGGCAAAGCTGTCCCCATAATTCTCCGTCCAGCAGCCTGTCATGTCTATCTTGTCCACAGTATAGTAAGCGCAGGTCACAAGATGTTCTTTTCTACCGCTGTCCGTCTCCTTCACAACTGCCGGCATTGCATTTTGGTCCTCCTTAAAAGGCGCTTCTATCACATCAATGCTCTCCTTTATATGGAGCTGCCTGGGCTTCCCGCCGGACAGCCTGTCGTAGTCATAAACGCGGTATGTAATATCACTGCTCTGCTGGGTCTCCAACACCAGGGTGCCGCCCTTTATGGCATGGACGCATCCGGGATTAATCTGAAAAAAGTCTCCCTTACTGACAGGAATTTCCCGTATGAAATCCTTCCAGCGTTTTTCCTCTATCATCTGCTTTACTTCATCCTTATTGCCTGCATGGTGCCCAATCACAATGGTGGCATCCGGATCGCAGTCCAGGATATACCAGCATTCTGTCTTGCCCAGAGATCCGTTTTCATGCTCCCCGGCATAGGCATTATCCGGATGAACCTGTATGCTTAAGTCGTTCCTGGCATCAATAATCTTTACCAGCAATGGAAATTCCTTATGACAGCCTGCCGCAGCCCCAAACCACTCAGGGTGGCTCTCCCACAGGGAGCTTAAGCTCTGTCCTTTCCATGTTCCGCCTGCAATACGGCAATCCCCGTTCTTATGCGCGCTGATAGCCCAGCACTCGCCTGTGCGGCTGCTTGGGATATCGTAACCAAACACATCTTTAAGACGTGTTCCTCCCCAGATGGCCTCCTTAAAAACAGGTTCCATAAATAGTAATTCTCTCATGTCTCTCTCCTTATTTTTCCCCTTTTTGATGCAATCAATGCATCTTCTTACATCATACCCTGCTTTTTCCGGTTGTCAAGATTTAAATGGGACGGGGAAAGAATTTTCCGGACGAATCACCGCCCGGAAGCATCCCCTTTCCCATCTACCGCACTACATCTCCTGCACTGCATCTCCTGCACTGCATCTACCGCACTGCATCTCCTGCACTGCATCTCCTACGCTGCATCTCCTACGCTGCATCTCCTGTCATTGCAGGCCCCTGTGAAGTGCGCAGACAGCACAAATGCGTTTTCCAATCACCTTTTAACCTTCCAGATTTTCCTCAATACGCAGCAGCTGATTGTATTTGGCCACGCGGTCAGAACGGCAGGGAGCGCCGGTCTTAATTTGTCCTGCATTGACAGCCACTGCAATATCTGCAATGATGGAATCCTCCGTCTCACCGGAACGGTGGGATATAATGGTGCCGAATCCGGCCCTCTTAGCCATTTCGATAGCCTCAAAGCTTTCAGACAGCGTACCTATCTGATTCACCTTCACCAGAATGGCGTTTCCTGCTCCCAGCTCAATGCCCTTTGACAGCCGTTTCGTATTGGTGACGAACAAATCATCTCCTACCAGCTGAATACGTCCTCCCAGTTCCTTGGTCAGCATTTTCCAGCCCTCCCAGTCCTCCTCCTGGAGTCCGTCCTCTATGGAACAGATGGGGAACGCATCTACAAGACGGCGGTAGTAATCCACCATCTCCTGTGCGCTGCGCCGGATTTCCTTTCCCGCCATGCGGCTTTCTCCCGGGAACAGGTACATGCCGCTGGCTTCATCATAGAGTTCACTGGACGCCGCATCAATGGCAATCTTCATATCGGTTCCCGGCTTCAGTCCGCTCTTTTCCATGGCTCTCACCAGAAATTCAAGCACAGCCTCGGAGTCCTTAAGGTCCGGCGCAAATCCGCCCTCATCCCCTACTCCTGTGCTGTAGCCTTCTTCTTTAAGAAGCTTCTTTAAGGTGTGATAGACCTCCGCACACATCCTCAGACGCTCCGCAAAACAGCAGGCTCCGAACGGCATAATCATGAATTCCTGCAAATCAACTGTATTGTCCGCGTGTTTTCCTCCGTTTAGAATGTTCATCATGGGAACAGGCAGGACGGATGCATGGATTCCTCCCAGATACCTGTAAAGAGGCATCCGAAGCCCATTTGCAGCAGCCCTGGCCACGGCCATGGACACGCCCAGAATAGCATTGGCCCCCAGCTTTCCCTTATTCTCTGTTCCGTCCGCCTCCAGAAGCAGACGGTCGATGTGTCTCTGGTCCAATGCGCTTTCAAAGAGAACTGCTTCGCTGAGCACAGTATTCACATGCTCTACAGCTCCCCGGACTCCCAGTCCGTTGTACCGATTCCCGCCGTCCCGAAGTTCTACGGCCTCGAATTTTCCGGTGGATGCACCGGAGGGAACGGCCGCCCTGCCGGTGGCGCCTCCTGTCAGGCACACTTCCACCTCCACCGTAGGATTCCCCCTGGAATCCAGTATCTCTCTGCCGGTTACCGCCTCTATCTCCAGTTCGTTTACCATAAAAAAATGACCTCCTCATATCAATCTTATCATTGATATAAGGATAGCCATTTTTTAACATTATATGTATGGAATCAGTCATTTTAGCAGGCTCATCCATCCTTAATTTATCCTGGCCCCATCCGCGCCCACTGTAAATCCATCCGGTGTGACCGCAGATACCAGCATGGCCCCTGACGGGTCGCAGTAATACAGCTTATCTTCCCAGGATATCCAGCCGGTCTTCATATATCCCTCCTGGTCAAAGAAATACCACTTGTAATTGATATACTGCCAGCCGTTTGACGTGTAAGTTCCGTCTCCCTTCTGGTACCACCAGCCCCGGTCATCCCTGAGCCACTGGCCGTTCACCCTGGTCAGGTCTTCCTCTGTAATCTCAATATAGGGAGATTCCTGCCATTCACCGGCATTGTTCCTGGAATCCATGGCCCTGACTTTAAAATAGTAGGTGCCTGCCTTTGGGAACTTGCCGGAAAAATCATAGCTGTTTTCCTTTACCGTATAGGTGGCTCCGATGCCGTCCTCATAAGAATTGCCTCCCCTTCGGCACAGGCGGACCTTATAATTCTTAGCCAGGCTCATATCGTCCCAGTGGGCCACCCCGTTATCTTCATCCCACATCAGACCGCTTACATCCAGATCCTCATCATCCTCGTCCAGCTTATCCAGCCTTACCACCAGGACCATCTCTTCCTTATCATTCTTAGTGGAACTGGATACATACTTGACCGTATCGCCGGAAAATGAAAACGCGCTCTTTCCCGATTTCTTAAAGTAATAATCACTGTCAGCGGAAAGCCATATCTCCACTTTCGGCTTGTCCCCGCCTACCCAGCTGTCGCCCTCATTGACAATATCCACGCTCTCAATGGAACACTCCCCATCCTCCAGGCTCACGTCCACGTTTCCGCCTATTTCTCCTGCCTGGATATCCGATGTGAAATTAAGTTTAATTTTCCCCACTGGTGTCCTTTCCTCTTTTGCAAAGGCTGTAAAGGACAGGGTGCAGGCCATAAACAGAGCTGCACCTGCCAGCACGGCATATGCTCCTCTTTTCCTCATTTGAACCTCCTCCTTCCCGCTTGCGTCTGTTTTCCTATTATAGCACATATCATCGGCTTCTGTCATCCTCCGGCACACCAAACTTGTTCCATTTTCATATAGTATAGTATGCCGGGGCGTTAATGGACATCCGGCCTATAATGAAACAGATATACAGGGGGATTGCTTTTGATAACCATTAGTCTTTGTATGATTGTAAAAAATGAGGAGGCTGTTCTGGAACGGCTCCTAAGGACCATGTCCACTGTGGCGGATCAGATTGTTATTATGGATACCGGCTCCACGGACCGGACAAAAGAAATCGCAGCCCGCTATACGGATGAGGTCTACGATTTCCCGTGGACGGATGATTTCGCCGCTGCCAGGAACGCCGTCTGCCAGAAGGCGGTGTCGGACTACTGGATGTGGATGGACGCGGACGATGTAATGGAGCCTGAACAGGCTGCCCGCTTAAAGAATTTGAAGGAAACCCTGGACCCCTCTGTGGATGTGGTGATGATGAAATATCTCACGGGTTTTGACGAAAACGGGAGAACCTCCTTTTCCTATTACAGGGAGCGTATCTTAAAAAACCACAAGGGATTCCAGTGGCAGGGCCGGGTGCATGAAGCTGTCCCCCCTGCCGGCAATATCCTATACACCGATATTGAGATTCAGCACCGGAAGGAGGGCGCCGGGGATAAGGACCGCAACCTTCGGATATACGAAACCATGCTGAGCCAGGGAGAACCTCTGGAACCCAGACACCAGTTCTACTACGCCAGGGAGCTGTATTACCACGAACGCTATGAAGATGCGGTACGGGTGTTCAGGGCATTCCTGCAGGAACCGGATGGATGGGTGGAAAACAAGATAGACGCCTGTCTCCATCTGGCTCTGTGCGAGGAGCATCTGGGACATACGGAAAAGGCCGTGGAGGCACTTTTAAAGAGCTTCTTATATGACAGTCCCCGCGGTGAAGCCTGCTGTGAACTGGGGCGGATGAAAATGAAGGAAGAAAAATACAGGGAGGCTGCTTATTGGTATACCCAGGCATTATCCTCCCGGCCTGCGGAACAGACAGGAGCTTTTGTCCGAAAGGACTGTTACGGCTTCCTGCCTTCTATTCAGCTGTGTGTATGCTATGACCGTCTGGGCGACCACCGAAGAGCATGGCACTATCACTTGAAGTCACAAAAGCTGAAACCTGAACACCCATCTGTCAGGCAGAACCAGACCTACTTTGAACACAAACTGAAACATCCGGCGGAAGGGCAGCCTTCCGCACTATAAAATAAGGAGAGGTAATTATGTATTTTAATTTTTCCAACGGAATGAATCGAAATGATAATATAGAACAACGCAGACCATGCGGATACCCCGGAAACAACGGTTTTCCAGGTAATGGCGGCTGCCCCGGCGACTATGGTTTCCCAGGTTCCGGAAGATACCCGGAAGATGATTGCCAGGACAGCGACGGCTGTGGCAGCGACAGCACAGCCCAGACAGATAACAGATGCCCAGGTAACGGCGGGTTTCCAGGCGGCAATTTTCCAGGCGGCGGGTTTCCGGGCTGCTGCCCAGGACCCAGAGGACCACAGGGGCCTGCCGGACCAACAGGCGCTCAGGGACCAATGGGACCCAGAGGATGCCCCGGAGCACAGGGCCCTACCGGACCAACTGGTGCCATGGGGCCTCAGGGCTATGTAGGCCCCACCGGGCCGACAGGGCCTCAGGGACCCAGAGGATTCACCGGTGAGACAGGGCCTCAGGGACCCCAGGGACCAATGGGACTTCCCGGACCACAGGGCATAGCCGGCAGCACAGGCGCCACCGGAAGCCAGGGACCACAGGGGCCTCAGGGAGTTACCGGACCTGCCGGACCTCAGGGCATCCAGGGACCCCAGGGAGCTACCGGACCTGCCGGACCTCAAGGACCCCAGGGACCTCAGGGGCCGCAGGGACCTCAGGGCAGCACCGGAGCCGCAGGGCCTCAGGGACTGACCGGAGCTACCGGACCCATCGGACCGACGGGGCCAACCGGACCTCAGGGTATCCAGGGCATCCAGGGGCCACAGGGACCTCAGGGAGCTACCGGCGTTACCGGGCCTCAGGGTATCGCAGGAGCAACCGGACCAATCGGAGTAACCGGGCCGACCGGAGCTACCGGGGCAATTGGCGCAACCGGCGCAACTGGAGCAACCGGGCCAACTGGCATAACCGGGCCTGCCGGAACCACAGGGGCAACCGGCGCGACCGGCTTAGCCGGGACCACCGGACCAACTGGTGCTACCGGACCTACAGGCGCAGCTGGTGGGATTGCAGCATACGGCGGAATGTATAGAACAACCACAACGCCAATTTCTATCGGTATTGCATCTACACAACAAGTAGCTTTTAATAATACCATGCCATTATTAAATACAACCGTAGCTGCCAATGCTATTACCGTAGCTAATACCGGTATATATGAGATTAACTGGAAGTTAGTATCAACAGCATCAGTGGCAGTGGCATTAACTTTAGCTATACGCCGTAATAGTGTTCCTATTGCATCAACCACCAGTACAAGAACATTATCACTTGGTGTTGAAAGTTTATTTGAAGGCAGCGTTATTTTCAATTTAACTGCTGGAGATGTAATAGATATGGTTTTGTCTTCTGCACTGGCCGTAACATTAACTTTATCAACAGGAACAAATGCAACATTGACAGTAAAGCAGCTTAGCTGATAATTGTTTAAAACACCTTTGTGTTTTAAACAATGTAAATTGATGTGATTATGCTATATTTTATTTTATCCTCATTTATGGGACATAACAATTTTCCTATTATGTACGGCCTGCTGCACCAAAAGGACCAATTGGGGCACAAGGACCTGCTGGAACCACAGGGGCTGCCGGCGCTACCGGCCGGTAGTCACCGCCCCTAGTCCGCACGCCCGGAATACCACAGCTGCCCTGCTCATGTCCTCATGTATTCTTCTTAATAACGCACCCATGGCAGGAAGCATAGAAGCACCCGCCGTTGCAACCGGAAAATTCTCCGTCACCCGGCCGGCATAACGCAAATATACGCTCCGTCAGTTGTTCGTTTCTTCTTATGGTAGATTTGGTCCTGATAAACGCGATATGATGTGCCACGTCAAGTGAATTAGGGCCGAATATACCGCAAGTGGGGCAAGCTTTGTCCCAAGGAGACACCTACGGCCGACTCCTTAGGTCAGATGGCGGGAATGAATTTTAAGACACGCTTTAAAACAGATTCCGGAGAGCGGATTCCGGTTCAGGACCTATCTATCCATTAAAATAATAAGGAGTGACCATTATGTATTATGACTATCCAGACAATATAAATCCACAACAGGATGGCCTTGAACCATATTCTGCCGAATTCCGCCAAAATGGCTGTAATAATGGCAGGAACAGATGGTGCTGTGACCCATGTACACCATGTGCGCCGCCCACATGCTGCCCGTTCCCCGGACCGACCGGACCTATGGGTCCAACCGGATTACAGGGTCCAATGGGTCCCAGGGGATGCCCCGGTATGCCCGGTCCCACCGGGCCAACAGGCGCAATGGGACCTCAGGGCTATGTAGGACCGACCGGGCCCACCGGCAGCACCGGACCTCAGGGCATTCCCGGCATGACCGGGGCTACAGGGGCGGCCGGCCCCACTGGTTCTACGGGAGCTGCCGGAGCTCAGGGGCCTGCCGGAGTCACTGGCGCTACGGGAGCTGCCGGAGCTCAGGGGCCTGCCGGAGTCACTGGCGCTACGGGAGCTGCCGGAGCTCAGGGGCCTGCCGGGGTCACTGGCGCTACGGGAGCTGCCGGAGCTCAGGGGCCTGCCGGAGTCACTGGTGCTACGGGTGCTACCGGCGCCCAGGGGCCTGCCGGCGCTACGGGCTCCACCGGAACTCAGGGACCTGCCGGGGCTGCGGGTGTTACCGGAGCCACGGGACCTGCGGGCGCTACAGGGGCTGCCGGGATCCAGGGAGCGACTGGCCCTACAGGAGCCACCGGACCAACGGGAACATCTGCAATCTCAAGCGCAATGTCAGCACTTAATATTTCAGCAAGTACCATTTCAGTAACAACAGATGGGACTAATATTCCTCTGCCAGTTCAACCCTATATGGATGGATTTGCGGTAAATGCTACAAATACAGAGTTTACAGTTGCTCAAACAGGAACCTATTTAATTTCCTATGATATCAAAATGACATCCGGATTACCAATGTCATCAAGAGTAACATTAAATGGCGCACCAATAACGAATTCAATTAATACCTCTTCAACATCTACAAATGAATATAGTGTGACTTTTATGCAGCCTTTAACAGCAGGTGACATTTTGGCATTACAATTATATGGCGTAAATGGTCCGGTCTCATTACAGACCGGCACCGGTGCATCTCTTAATATTGTGAAAATAGCTTAATTTATGTCTAAGCATAATATGTCAAAAAGTGCAGATTAAAAAACTTTACGCAGTAAATCATGCCTCATACAAAATCAATTACAGGGTACGCGCAGGGCCGTCTGTCCGGGCTCCTGAGTATATGCTTTATACCTGTTGCAGTAAATTAATAAGACTCTTTACAGATAGAGGCATCGTTATATATAGGCTTATTATGCTTTGTACAACTGATTGGCTGTCAATGGAGGATGCAAAAACAACATTCATCCCCGCCGCATTTAATATCCTTAGACTTTTATCGGATTCGGTCACATCCATCAAAACGGACAAAGCATTGATATCAAGCAAACGTGAAATCTGCCAGACAACCAGATTGAATAACAGGGAAGCCACTGCTGCACCAAATCAGGATTAACCGTATTCAAATGCTATTATTACTGCCGATGGAAGCCTGTTATTAAGAATATAACTTCACAAAATTTTAACAAAAACTGCTCAACCTTTGCCTTTTGGGCTGCCATAACATCAAAAGATAACGTTGGTGTAAATATTTGTATGGGCTTTCCTATGATTTTAGGTTATATAAATCGCTCATTAACAATTGTTTAATTAAGCAATCAATGGGAGCCGAACTAATTTTGCTGTTTCCTATTAAAAGCGCCTCCACCGGTCCCATGGGACCTGCTGAAACTGCAGGGGCAAAAGATACTGCTGGCCCGGCTGGACCTGCAGCCGCTACCATTAGCATGAACGCTCAGAATACTGCAGCATCCCCTCTGGCTATCATTATAGGCAAAATAGCAATCCCGCTTCCAAACGACCAGTTTCTCAATTGCTTTACAATAAATGCTGCCAATACCATTTTTACGTTTCCCGTAACCGGCACTTACTTTATAACCTATCATATTAAGGCAACAGACGCTCTGCTCATGTTCTGGCATATTCTTTAAATTAACATTCCCATGGCAGATACCATTGATGCCCTGGCTGTTGCTGCAAGCCAATTCTCCAGGCTGGAACTGGAGCTAAACCTAATATCATACGTCTGGCATAATGCCATCACTTCAGGTCTAAAGACATGAGGAATGCAGGAATAAAGCGACAGGCCTTCCTGCCACAATTACCCAGCCGTGCCTTATATTTTCAGACCTGCACCATTCATTATAACAAAAAGGAGAGACTACCATGTATTATAACTATTCAGATAATATAAATCCGCAGCCTTCCAACTATGACCCCTCCTCTGCCGGCTGCCGCCTCAATAACAGCGGCAATGACAGGAACAGATGCTGGTGTGATCCGTGCAATCCATGCCCGCCGCCCGGCTGCTGCCCACAGGCTGGTCCCACTGGCCCCACCGGGCCCATGGGACCTCAGGGACCAATGGGACCCAGAGGGTGCCCCGGCGCACCTGGCCCCGCAGGACCCACCGGTGCCATGGGGCCACAGGGTTATGTAGGCCCCACCGGCCCCACTGGCCCCACCGGACCTCAGGGCTTTCCCGGAATAACCGGCGCTACCGGCGCTGCCGGCCCAACTGGTCCTCAGGGCCCGCAAGGCATACCCGGACCTACCGGCCCCCGTGGCGTTACCGGAACTACCGGCGCTGCTGAAACGATAACTATACGCAACACTGTTACAAGCGAACCTGAATCTCCAGCCGCAGTAGTGGATATAACCGGTTCCCCTGACCACATCCTGGACTTCTATCTTCCGCGGGGAGCCACAGGTGCTACAGGAGCTACCGGCGCTACAGGACCTGCCGGTGACACAGGAGCCCGGGGGATTACAGGTACTACCGGTGCTACAGGAGCCACGGGAGCACAAGGTATTGCAGGCATTACCGGACCTACCGGCCCACAGGGACCTGCTGGCGCCACCGGACCCACAGGACCACAGGGGCCTGCCGGTGCTACCGGACCGGCTGGCGCTGCAGGGGCCGCAGGAACCACCGGCGCTACGGGAGCCACGGGCGCTACAGGGGCCACCGGTATTACGGGGGCCACTGGTGTTACCGGGGCTACTGGCGCAACTGGAGAAGCACAAACTATAACCATACGCAATACTACAACAAGTGAACCTGGTGCTGCCGCCAGCGTCACAGATATAACTGGCGGTCCCAACCATGTGCTGGATTTCACCATTCCACGTGGAGTCACCGGGCCTGCCGGCCCCCAGGGCGGAACAGGAGCAACTGGAGCTGCCGGACCTGCCGGGGCTACCGGTGCCACAGGCGCTGCCGGACCTGCCGGGGCCACTGGCGCTACCGGTGCCACAGGCGCTGCCGGACCTGCCGGGCCAACTGGCGCTACCGGCGCCACCGGTGCTATCGGCGCCACCGGCGCTACAGGGGCTACCGGTAACACGGGGCCAGAAGGACCTGCCGGACCAACTGGCGCCACAGGGGCCACTGGAGCCGCAGGAGCTACCGGTGATACGGGAGCAGAGGGGCCCGCTGGCGCTACCGGCGCCACCGGCGATATAGGACCCACGGGGGCTACCGGTGATATGGGACCAGAGGGGCCTGCCGGGCCAACCGGAGAAACCGGACCAACAGGCGCAGCAGCCACCATCACCATCGGAAGCGTAACCACAGGCGACCCCGGTACCGAGGCATCTGTAACCAATTCCGGCACCTCAGAAGATGCAGTCTTTGATTTCGTCATTCCCCGCGGGGAGCCCGGAGGCGGCGGGGCTCCGGAAGTCCTGGCAACAGTAGATACAACCCCTCAGCCCACTTCGGCTAACGGGGCCCTGATTTTCAACGAAACTCCGCTGGTATCCGGAACTGCCATTACCCATACTGCTGGTTCTCCTGATGTGCAGATTAACCAGCCCGGCATCTATCAGGCCTTCTTTACCGGTACAGTCCTGATTGATGCAGGGACCACCATCCCCTCTACGCTCACAGTCCAGCTCACACTGAACGGAGTTCCCATTACCGGAGCAGTGGCTCGCCACACCTTCACTGCTTCCAATGAAGAAGTAACCCTTTCCATGAATGCACCATTCCCGGTAACCGGCGCTGGTACTCTGGAGGTTGTAACCAGCGATGCCGGATACACCTTTGAGGATGCCTCCCTGACCGTTGTCCGTCTGGGAGACAGCACTAATTTCCGCACAGCTGTATAACAATCAGGAAAATGTTCACTGGAAAGTTAAGGCCGCCGGAAAATATCCGGCGGCCTTACACAATCCGCTTATATGGCAGAAGCCCGAAACATTACTGCTTTTCTGCACATTATTTTACAGCAATTGCCTCAATCTCACAGAGCACACCCTTTGGGAGAGTCTTGACTGCCACGCAGCTTCTGGCTGGCTTGGATACGAAATACGTTGCGTACACCTCATTAAATGTACCAAAGTCATTCATATCAGCCAGGAAACAGGTGGTCTTAAACACCTTGTCAAATCCGGTGCCGGCTGCCTCCAGGATTGCTCCCACATTCTTACAGCTCTGCTCAGCCTGGGCAGCGATTCCCTCTGCCACGGTTCCGTCTGCCGGATCCACCGGAATCTGTCCTGACGTATAAATAACCCCGTTTACCTCATATCCCTGGGAATAAGGCCCAATGGCACCTGGCGCCTTGTCAGTACTAAGAATATTCATCTGAAATACCTCCTTCATATTTATAATTTGGACATAAGTCCACTTAATGTTATCGCGTTCACATTCAACTGCTCCCTATTATATCAGATATTATCTGCCGATGCAATACAGATGCTTTAATATCCCCATAAAACCCTGTAAAGGCCTGTAAAATACAGCCCTGTCCATATTTTTTCCCTATGCCGCGCATCTTCATATTCAGGTCTTCATAATCAGTCGTCCCGCCTATGGACATTACGTGTCCCATTTGTTATAATTGAAATGTTTTAATCGCATTCACATCCAACACACCAACAAAAAAACAGAGGTATAGAAATGACAAATCTTAACGATACCGGGGAGTCTATTCCCGCATACCATATTGACCGCACCCTATATGAGGGCCGTCCCGCCGACACATCCGGCCGTGAGGATAAAGAAATCCGCACCTATGATTTGCTGGATTCCCTTCAGGTCCCCTTTGTCCGTGTGGACCACGACGCCCTTCCAACCATTGAAGCCTGCCGCGAGGTAGACCAGCTTCTGGGCACGGAAATCTGCAAGAATCTTTTCCTCCGCAATGCCCAAAAGACCGACTTTTACCTGCTGCTCATGCCAGGCAATAAAAAGTTCAAGACAGCTGTCCTGTCCAAACAGATTGGAAGCGCCCGCCTGTCCTTTGGGGAGGCAGAATTCATGGAGTCTTTCCTTGACATCAAACCCGGCTCCGTGTCTGTCATGGGGCTTATGAATGACAGGGAAAAACGCGTCAGGCTGCTGATTGACAAGGATATACTGGAAGGTGAGTATTTCGCCTGCCATCCCTGCATCAACACCTCCAGCTTAAAGTTCACAACCCGGGATTTAATGGATAAAATCCTCCCGGCCCTTGGACATCCGCACACAGTCGTGGATTTACCCTATGCAGAATAACCCATGTAACAGAAGAGCCGGCAGCCACAAAGGACTGCCGGCTCTCCCTGCATTGGGGTGCATTAGCCTAACTATATGCATTGGGGTGCATTAGCCTAACCTCTAGTACTTACAATACTCCTTACGGATTCCTTCCATCTCTTCATGGATGGCCGGAACATCCATAACCATTTCCATCATTCCCACCTGTTCCTCATAAACAGCTGGATCTGTCTCAGCCTTCACTTCATCCTCACAGATATGATATACACTTAGTCCCAACTGGACTCCTGCCAAAGGACCTGCATAAGTTGGATCGCCGGCTGTAACGGTTTCTGCTGCAAGGCCTGCGGCCTCTGCTTCAGCAGCTCCCAGAAGAACTACTACGTTCTCCGGGCCGTGCTCCTCACTTATGTTTAAAACCCTCTTCTGGTTTTCCAGATCCATGGCACCTGCGGACGTTCAGACAAAGCACTCTGTGGAAGAGTAGGCTATCTTTGCGCCTGCTGTCTTGGCACACTCTTCAATGGCTGGTCCGGGTACGCCGTCGCGGTCACCGATGATGATAGCATACTTGTCTTTCAGTATAGCCATACATTGTTCCTCCTTTTCTTTATTGCGCTTAAAAGCGCTGTTTTTATACATCAGCCGCGTCTGCGGTTATGCATCATTTGTATCCGGCCTATTGGCCGTGCCCTGGCATCAGGCATATTTCCTGATCATTTCCTCGCAGCCCTCCGGGGTGGCGTCATCCTTTACCCTGGAATCAATCATTTCCCCATCCTTATATATGGCAATCACAGGCAGTCCCAGCACCTTCTGGGCAATGGCAAGCCGTCTGGCCTTTGTGGTGTTCAGGGAACAGAATTTTACAGTTGTTCCGTACACCTCCTCAAACTTATGGATATGGGGCATAAGGGCTGCACAGGGAACACAGCCGTCCCCGTAAAAGTCTACCAGCACATAGCCCTGGGCCTTTAATACCTCTTCCTCAAAATTTTCCTTGGTCAAATCAATCATTTTTAACCTCCCAAATGTAATCGCGATAACTTATGGTTAAATAGTTTCTTTATATCCATTTCCAAAAACCGGGCTTTTCACCGTGTTTGTCCTTGACAAACCCTGGAAAACAGATAATATATTAAGTTAGTAGCTAATAAAATTTTCATCCAATGATAAGGAGTATCACTGATGAGCGATATTAAACTGACTGAGTTAACAGGTTCCTGCGGCGGCTGAGCGTCCAAGATAGGGCCTGATACCCTCGCGCAGGTTCTGCGCGGTTTACCAACCTTTCACGACGACCGGCTTCTGGTTGGATATGACACCTCCGACGATGCGGCCGTCTATCAGCTTACCCCTGAACTTGCCCTGATACAGACCGTGGACATCTTTCCGCCGGCTGTGGATGATGCCTATGAGTACGGCCAGATTGCCGCTGCCAACTCACTGTCCGACGTATGGGCCATGGGCGGGGAAGCCAGACTATGCATGAACATTCTCATGTTCCCTGAGCACCTGCCCTTTGAAACGGTTCAGGCTATCCTCCGGGGCGGCTATGACAAGGTGGCTGAAGCTGAGGCCATTGTAGTGGGCGGCCATACCATCAAGGATGACATCCCCAAATATGGACTGTGCGTCTCAGGCGTGGTCCATCCGGACCGCATCCTGCGCAATAATTCCATCCAAAAGGGCGATGTTCTGATTCTCACCAAACCTCTGGGCACCGGCGTTCTGACCAATGCGGACAGGGGCGGCCTTTTATCTGACTCAGAACATAAGGCCATGGTTGACTGTATGGCTGCGCTGAATAAGTATGCAGCCGATGCGGTACGAAACCTGGACGGGGTCCATGCCTGCACCGATGTGACCGGCTTCTCACTGCTGGGCCACAGCTATGAGATGTGCGGGGAATCCGGACTTACTGTAATCATAGACAGCAGCCGCGTCCCTCTGCTCCCGGGTGCGGACAGCTATGCGTCCATGGGACTTGTGCCCGCAGTGGCATACCAGAATATGAATCACCTGAAGGATAAGGTAGCGCTGCCAAAGGACCTTCCGTCCCATGTACACGACCTTCTTTTCGATCCCCAGACATCCGGCGGCCTCCTGTACAGTGTGGCATCCCAGGAAGCAGGGCGTATCATGGAAGCGCTTCAGAAAGCCTGCCAGTCCCCGGCTGTTATCGGACATGTGGACGGGCCATCCGCCCACCCGGTCATGGTGATTTGACAAAATTTTCACAAAAAGGAGGCAGACCTCTTATCCCAGCTTTACAAACCGGGAGCGGACAGCCTGCCCCCTTCCACTCTGCTACATTTAGTACATTTCTAAATATCCTTACAGCAGACCAACAGGCCGCTAAGGAACTTTCTGACCCTCACGTTGCCGTGTCCGTCGCTCTTTCCTCTGATATAGCTCATCTCCCGTTTAATCTGTTCCAGACTGTATAGCCTGGCTCCATACTCGTTAAACACAGGATCTGCATAATCATCCATTCCTCTGTATGCCAGATTCGCCATACCCACAGAGGCCGCGCGCCGTATGCGCTGCTCCACACTCTTGGAATTCTGTCCCATCCTGCTGCACAGCTCACGTACCGTGATGTCTCTTATGTCCAGGTCCTCCTCAATCAGATAGCGGACAATCCGTATAATATCCTTGCTTCCCGCCTCGCTGAGTATACCTATTTCCTGTAAGATGCTCTTTAAGCGCCGTATGGACTGGTTATAATCTGTTTCCAGTTCCTCGGGCTGCATCTTTCGTACCCGCACATTTGATTCCCATGAAAATGCCCCGGCGGAAAAATCATTCCTGGCCTTGACAATCATCCACTGCATGGCCCTGGACATCTCCATATTGTGCAGCACGTTTCTAACTTCTATCTCATTGAACGGTTTATGTATCAAAAGCTCAGCGCCTTTTTCATAAGCCATCCTGATAATATCCATATCATTGACATGCGAAAGGATAACAACCGATGTCTGGGGCAGTACCTCCCTGATTTTCTGTATGTAAGCAATGGTTTTGGGTGCGGAAAGGGTAAGGTCTGCCAGAATCATATCCGGGCACATCTCCTGGAGCTCCAGATAGGCTTCCTCCCATCTGGATGCAATGCCGGCAACAGTTCCCATACCGCCATCTTCAATCATTGTTTTCAGTTCTGTCCGCGAATTCCTGTCGCAGTCCACAATATAGATTCTCATCCTATTTCTTCTTTAAGAATACATCCTTAATATTTTTCCATAACATGAACAGTATCAGTACTGCGCCCACATATCCGTTGAGCACGTAAATGATGTTAACCAGGACCCTGAAAGGAAGGAAGAGTCCTACAATCAGTCCAATTACTCCCAGTGCAACCGTGAGGATCTTAAACTGGCTGGTTCCCTCTTTTGCGAACCTGCCGCATGGATTATACAGAAGCGGCACTGCTGTTGTATAAATACCTGCAAATACCACGACTGCAAAGAAGGATGCAAAAGGCTTCCAGATGCGCTCTGCCAGGATCAGATTGGGGATGTCTGCATTCCATACGAAGATGCCTGTATTTCCCAGACCTGCTGTATTAATATTGGCAACCTGTGCCAGCATGATAAGGACAATGGCAACGCATACAGCGATGGTTCCGCCGTAGATGCCATACTCCACGTCTTTCTTTTTATTATTGGCTCCAAGCGCCGCCGTAAAACTGGCAAACCACAGAAGCACGAATCCCGCATAGGACAGGGCGGATATCACCCAGTTAGGTCCTGCGTTCTTGATTGTCTCACTGCCCGCCTCGGCAAATGCACCTGTGCGGATAACTTCCAGTCCGGCTCCTACATTACCGGCATCCCTGAACAGGGTAACCACGCCGATACCGATACACAGTACAACGATAGCCGGGCCAACCACACCGATCTTGTCAACCAGTGAGTTAAGTCCCCCTACCACGGTAAGGATTGCCAGTGCTGTCAGAACCACGCCGCCTACCCAGGAAGGAAGGCCATACTGCTGGTTCAGTGTAGAGGCAGCGCCTCCAACCATAACGAAAAATGACATGTAACAAAATATAGTAGAATAATAATCCATGAAGGTCCCAACGTATTTACCGCAGTAAAACTTATATACGTCATTTCCTTTTTCAAAGTGCTCCTCTGCTCCGGCCTTGGCAAAGTTGTAATTGTAGTAGATGAAGCAGACCGCAAACAGTAACACCGTAAAAATTCCCTGCACCCCGTATGCAGTATAATACTGAATAATCTCCTGTCCTGTTGCAAACCCGGAACCAATGGTAAATGCGATGACTGCTCCGGCAAGTATAAGTACCCGTCCCCAGTTAACTTTCTTATCACTATCCATACGCCTTCTCCTATCCATGGTCTGATACAGCGCCGTAACGCTGTCCTAATTTATGCCGGCGCAGCGGGCAAGCTGCCTGCTGCGCCGGATTTGTCATTTCTGTATTATTTCTCAAACACAGTCTGGCCATCAACCGGTGTCTGAAGTGCTTTGAGAGCTCTTCTGACCATGGATAAGCGGAGTTTGTAGCTGTCCTTCTCGCCCTGTGGCGGATCGCCCAGAGGATAAGGAATGCCTATACCAGGAATAATACGGTTAGCGCCTATTGTCAGTGAAATCGGAACTACAGTAGCCATGTGAACTACCGGAATGCCGTATTTCTCGATACCCTTAACCATCGTTGCACCGCAACGAGTACAGGTACCTCAGGTAGAGACGAGGATAACCGCATCCACATGCTCATCAATAAACATCTGTCCAATCTCGCTGCCGAACTTGGCTGCAGATGCAGTCGCAGTTCCGGTACCGGTAGTAGTGCAGAAATAGTTCACAAGCTCGCCGAACTCGCCTGCTTTTTCCAGTTCTCTTAATGCGTCTAACGGAACAACCACATTAGGGTTGGCCATAGCAAACTGACGGTCATATCCGCCGTGGATGGTTGTAAATTCATCCGCTGACAGACGGTCCATACCGGTGATGTCATACTTGCCCCACTTGGTGGCGTTGGAGGACTCGATATGGTCAGGGTTACCGGTTGGAACGATACCGCCGGAGGTAACCACTGCAATCTTTGCGTGCTTGATATCCTTAACAGGCTCAGCAGGCGCAACTCTGTCAAATTTAGGCATAGGAAGGTCTGTGCCGTATTCCTCGCCTTTTAACTTCTTAACCAGCATCTCAAGGGCGCGCTCAGAACCTCTCTTCTCAGCGAAGTAGTTTACGCGGATTCCTCTCTCGATGTATCCTTCTTCCTTCGGCCCAAGGATTTCCTCGCCGGCCGCCATCTTCTTAATCAGAGCGGACATAACAGGAAGTACCTTTGGCATACCGGCTGCGGAGTTAGGTGTATCCACAATGATAAGGTCCTTGCGGAACATATCCACGCCAGGATTCTCGATATACATACCGGTGATAACCGGGATGCCCAGACGCTCTTCCACTGCCTTACAGATAGTACCGCAGGCAACGCCGTAACGTCCGGCATTGAATGCAGGGCCTGCCACGAATACATCAGGCTCACATTTCTTTACCATCTCAATAATGGTATCGGTTGCAGCGTCCAGATTCTCTCCGAAATAGTTGTCACCGCAGATAATGGTTGATACGATTTCATAATCCTCTCCCAGTGCAGCCTTAAGTCCCATACCTGGTCCTACAACCCCTTCCCGAAGCTCAGGGGTATAGTCGGCTTTTTCTTCACCGCCGATTCCGGCAAAGAACTGGTTAATATAATGTACTATTTTATATTTAGCCATCTTTCCATCTCCTTTATTTTCGATTAATAGCCTCTAGCTGCCAGCTTGTTGAAACCATTGGCAATGGTGGAGGCGATGATAATCTGAAGCTCTGCCTCAAAGCTGCCGTCCGGGTTCTTACAGCCGTCCCAGCCGCCAATCTGCATCTCGATGAAGTCCTGTGTTCCGATGACCTTATCCATGGCCGGGAACTGGAGTGTGGCATTACCCTGTCCGCAGGATGCCAGTGCGTCAGCTTCCTCGCACACGTCAGCCAGAGACTGGGACTTTCCGTCCTTGCCCGGGAACTCGTCGGTAATCAGAACTACCTTGGTTCCTGCGCGCTCTACCTTACGGCAGTTCATCATCAGGTCAGTATCAGGATTGCCGTATCCCTCCTCGGTAATCAGCACACCGTCTAATCCCATCCAGTTGCACAGCTTGGCAACCATATCGGAATGACGCTCTTTGTCTGCCAGGAATACGTTCTCGTTTGTCAGGATAACACCCATGAAGTTGATATCCTTGCCATGGTGCTTATAGCAGTCCTCAATAACCGGATTGTGGAAATGATGGTATGTGGTAACCTTGTCACATGGCGCAACACAGTTACCGGAAACAATAGCGCCGTCCATGATTTCTGTTGGATACATAAAGGTGGGGATAAACTGCTTTGCATCCACGCCGTAGTAATATGTATCATGCAGAAGTCCCTGTGACTGCAGCATATGGATGTAGCCTACCTTTGGAAGGTCCGGATACATAGCAGCCTGCTCGAAAATAGGCTTTGTCTCATAAGTAACAATTTCATCCGGCTCCAGCTCTCTTGCTGCCTCGCCTACATAAGTCGCTACCTTTAAGCCTGCCATACGAGCAGCCTTCTCATATACATGAGTCTCCAGGCCGTCAGCCGGCTCCACTACAACGCAGAGGTTATAGGTCTGTGAAAATGGGCAGTAATCCGCAGCAGGGCCGCTCATGTCGATAACGCCCTCCTGGAATCCTACGATTTTACCAACAGTCACTACACAGCAGCCTTCCAGAGCGTGCGTTCTTCCGGTGCCCACCTGAGGACTTACCTTTCCGATCACGCCTGGGAAAATCTCTCCGCCGCTGACCTTAACCCTTGGCTCAATCACGTCCTTAACCGGTGTAATCCTAACGGACTCACCTGGCTTTGCAATGTCAACGTGGCAGCCGGTCAGCTTATCGTCTTCCAGCACAAGCTTTTCAACTTCCTCTTTGTTGACATAGAGCACTCCGTCTTTCACGTGAGTCTTGTCATCGAATCGGATATCTTTGATAAAGATTTTTCCCAATTCAAGCTTCATATGAAATACCTCCACTTCTTTATATTTTACTGCCTGATTGTCCATGATATTCCCATATATCCAACTTGGCAATCCTGACAGTACTCTTTCAGTTACAAAATTTGGGATTTGTGCAAAAATGATACTTTAAATTAGTAATCGCGATAACTTATGTCTATAATATAACATATGTTATCGCGATAATCAATGGAACTGTTGATACTTTTTGTTACTTCTTGTAGGAATCGACTTTTTCGTCAATTTGTTATAAATTTGTCATGTTTTTTGTGTATATTCACTATTTAGGTGTAAAATCATAGGCATAGCACTGTGTGATTTCCTTACTCTCCTGAATGAACTGGTTCACCAGCTCCGGAATCTCATCCTGGCTGATGCCGTGCTCCTGGACAAACTTAAAATATCCCAGAAACAGGGTACATATGATATGGTTCAGCTTTTTAGCATTTTCCTCAGAAATCTTTCCCTCTGCCACCAGAAGCTTACATATATAATAGTCCCTCTGGTAATAGCTGGGTATCTCAAGCATCTCCTTGATGAAGGGGCTTACCTGTATGATGGCGTCCGGAAACATCTCATAATATTCCTTCAGGGCCTCTCCCAGGTCCCGGTTTATATTCCGGTAAAAAACAGCTTCAAAGGCCTGGGGCTTCTTAAATGCCTCTTTGGCATAGGAGCGCCATATACCGAAATGCACATCCCAGATATCATTCCACTCCTTTTCACATTTTGACAAATCCAGGATATACTCGTTGAGCGCATCCAGCTGGGCATAAAATAAAAGCTCATCCAGATTCTGAAAATACCGGTACATACTGGCAGAAGAACATCCCAGTTCCGCCGCGATGCGCCGGATGCTGATGGCCTCCACTCCCTCCTTCTTTATGATCCTGCTGGCCTGAACCACATAATCCTTCCTGCTCAAATCTTTAAAGTAGGATGTTCCCACATTCTTTTTCATGACTTCCTCACATTCGGTTCCTTATTATCCCTATAATTTAGGGATTACATTCTCTATCATTGACAAATCAATGGTCTTGTAATCGTAGGCAATCTTCTCGTCATACTTAGGCACCTTCTTAATGGCGGTCCACTTATTGAAGGCCTCTATGGCTTCCTCAATCAGACGGATATCCCCTGCATCACTTTTTCCGGTTTCACTGTATAAAAGGATGGTCCTATAGGGCGTCTGGTTGGGCTTTAAGCTGGATGCCTGGGGATGGGTCAGAAGCTTGTGGTTTGTATGAATCAAATCCCTGGTTTTTAACAGTACCTCCTCGTAAGTCTCCACCATAACCACCTGCTCTACGTTTTCTCCCCATTTTTCTGCTGCCCGGTCATTGTTGGTGACCAGAATACATTTACCTAAATCAAACATTGTATCCCCTCCTGGTTATTATTATTTGCTGATTTCTTTAACATCTCTTTAATATATTACATCAAATTACAAATTCCGTCAATTTATCCCGCGCACCATAAGCCTATGCTTTCCCAAATTATATATACAAAAATGTAATTCCTGTAAAAGGTGCTGCAAAGCCATCGAAATCCATCAATTGCTGTTGCAGCACCCTGAGTCAAAGGCAATATTCTTATAGGTAGTTCCGTGAATACTATTTACTGAAATATCCGTGATACAGCTGGAAAAAATTGTCTGCCGTACAGCCCTCACCGCCGGAGAACTCCACCACATCCCCGGGCAGCTTCTTAAGCTTCACTATGTGCTCCTTTACATACGGCTCATAGATTCCCAGGAACGCCTTTGTCTTCTTCTCCTGGGCCAGCCTGCTCTTTCTGGCAGCCGTAGCCTCCTCGTCATAGGCATTGACACACTTAAGGATATAATATCTTCCGCCCTGCTCCAGAATCCCGCTGACCTGGTCCTGCTCCAGCTCAAATGCAGCTCTTTCAAGGCCATCCATATCCTTTTTCCATTCCAGCGTCCTGTCTGTCCTGCTGTCCTTTGAATATTTGGCTGCAATAGCCCCAAAATCCGCTTTCTCTGCCTGGGCCAGGGCCAAAACATTCTCTGCCTCAGCCCTTGAATCCAGCTCAATCTGCTGAATGCCTATGACCTTAGCCTCCGCGTCGCTGACTTCCGGATTCTCGTTTTTGGTCAGCTCTGCCACCAGCTTATCCGCACGGTAGTATTGGCAGTACAGGTCGTACACCTCATCCTCGGATACATCCATAAACCTGCGGTCCTGTTCCGACAGATTTCTGTAATATTCCTGGGCCAGGGACTTAAGAGAATCCTTTTCCTGGCTTGTAAGCTCAATTCCCTGTTCGTCCGCCATCAAATTGGTGGCTGCCAGCTCAATCAGGAACTGCTCCACCTGGTCCATCAGCTTGTCCTCGAATGTATCACCGTTCTCGTCCGCTTTGACAGACCAGAGCTCACTGGTATATATATTCTGGTAACGGTTGCGCTCCGTAATGGCAATCACCATCATCTGCCCCTTGGTATACTCCTTGTCCACTGTCCTGGAGCCGGTTGTGGCAGCTGCCTTCCTTGAACATCCCGTCAAAACAGCCATCGCCAGGACGGCTGTCAGACACAGGCCCACGGCCCTTTTCCATCTCTTCCCCCGCACCTTGTATATCCTGCTTCTGTCCACTGTCACACTCCTCTCACAGCAGCCCTTTCAGTATCTTGAGGACTCCGCCCCGCACATTGCTGTCCGCCTGGAACCTGGCAGCCTTTCGCACCTCTTCCCTGGCATTGGCAACTGCAAAGCTGTAATAAGCCTGGTTGAGCATCTCTATATCGTTGAGCTGATCGCCAAAGGCCATGGTCTCCTCCATCTTAATGCCCAGGCTTTCCTGGATGGTGCGTACAGCCTTCCCCTTGTTCACATCCTTGGCCATACAGTCCATCCACATATCACCGGCGCAGGCCATCTTAGCCTGGTCCTTGAACTCATCATATATGTCCCTGGTGGCTGCCTCGATTCCCTCCTTCTTATAAATGGAAATCTTCACACACGGCTCCTCCAGCTCCAGCACATCCTTTACCCGGATGACATTAAACTTATAGCCGTTGGTCAGCCAGTCGCACAGGGTGTCGTCCTTAGAATCCAGATAATCCCCGTTCACGCCGGCATAGACCATCTCCAGTTCCGGATGCATACGTACTTTGCGTATGATGCGGTGGGCCAGCTCACGCTCCATCGTATAGGCGTACAGGCATCTGCCATGGCATCCCACGTACGCCCCATTGTTGGCAACATAGAAAATCTTCTTCTTAACCGGTTCAAACGCGCTTTCCACACTGGCCCACGGGCGCCCGCTGGCAACCACAAACTGCATTCCCTTTTCACGAAGCTTCAGAATGATGTCAAATACTTCCGGATCCAAATCCGGGGATCCGTCCGGTACAAGGGTTCCATCTACATCCGATACTATAAGCTTAATCATCTTCCCTGTCCTCCAAAAGTCTTTTTATCTCCTGATAGAGACGTCCCACCGGCAGTCCCACCACGTTGGCGTAGTCCCCGTCTATTCCTTTTATATAAGCGGCAAACCTGCCCTGAATCCCGTAAGCCCCCGCCTTATCCAGGGGTTCCCCGCACTGGGCATATTCCTTCATTTCCCCGCAGGTCATGGGGTACACATGGACATCCGTGCGCTCCGCAAATGTAATCCCGTGGCACCTGTCCTCCCCCTGGCACAGAAGCACCGTCACACCGGTGTATACCTGGTGGGTCCTGCCCTGAATCTTCTCCAGCATCTCATAGGCCCTCATGGGGGTTCCCGGTTTACCCAGTATCTCATTTCCCACGGAAACCACTGTATCCGCCCCAATCACCATGGTACCCCCGGGACATCCCGACGCAACATCCTCTGCCTTCTGTCTGGACAGTTCCATGACCACCCTATCCGGCCTTTTCTCCCTGGTCTCCTCCTCCATCCGGCTGGGCCTGATTTCAGGCTCCAGGCCAATCTGTGCCATCAGTTCCTTCCGTCTGGGAGACGCCGAGGCCAGCACGACCTGATATCCTCCCCAAGTCTGTCTCATATCCATGTCTTTCTCCTTTATTCAATCCGTCACAAAACACCGGCGGGTCAGAACGACGAAAAGACTGCTGCATGTAGACCAATGGTAACAGCCACCTGCAGCAGCCTTTCATCCAATTAATATATCTTCAGCCGGCCCACTGCCGGCTCATCTTCCTCTTCCATACCGCCCATGCGCAGGCGGAAACAGTGGATGAAATCCACCAGATAAAACATGGTAAGCCCTACTGCCAAAACAGTCCCCACATGGCCGGGCAGACTGATCACGGCAGCACGAACCCTTATATCCAGAAAATAAAAGAAAAACAGGCCCAGAAGTCCCCATGCAAGGCTGCTTTCCAGACAGACCATTCCTTTATAATTAAAGGGTTTGTGGCTGTAGTCCCACCAGAAGGAGCCGAACAGCCGTACCATAATATTGGCTGTGACCAGTTCCATGGTAGTGGCCATGGCCATGGATGCCGTGTAGAGCTCCATGGGGCTGCCGGAAACAGGCCGCAGAAGCATGCATGCACCCAGGGCACCGAAACCATATATGACGCAAAAGGGGCCATGGCCAAAGCCACGGTCCACTACAGGCCGCTTATATTCTGCACTCAGCACAATACATTCCAGCAGGTAACCAAGAAAACTATACATAAAAAACCAGTTGATGAAATCATAAATATTCATGGTATCTTCTGTCCTTCCTGTCTAACATGATACCCCCCGCCGTATTAATAATAGGAATTCAGGGCCAAAGCCAGTCCAATTCCCAGTATAGCCCCTGCCAGAACCTGCAAAGGCGTGTGTCCCACATACTCCTTAAGCTTCTCCTGAAGTACCTCCGCATTGAGCTTAAGCGGATTCTCTGAAAGGATGGAATTCAAAAGCTTGGCCTGTTTCCCGGTCTCACGCCTCACTCCGATAGCATCATACATGACAATCATGGAGAGCACGAAGGACACGGCAAACTCAAAGGACCCGGCACCGTATTTGAGCAGGGCCGCTGTGGTCAGGCCGCAGACTGTGGCGGAGTGGGAACTGGGCATACCGCCTGACCCCACCAGGCGCTCCGCGTTAAAATTCTTATTCAAAGCAAAGTCAATCAGAGTCTTTAAGAACTGGGCAACCACCCATCCTGTAACAGCACTCATAAGAAGCTGATTGCCAAGCATCTGTGTCCATACATTCATAATCGGATTATTCTTTCCCCTTTCAAACGGGCTCCGGGACGGTTATAGCAAATCGTTGGATTACCGTCTGGCCGGCTGTGCAAACAGGCACATCCGAATCCAGTGCTTAAACCGGGCCGTGGTTTCCACTGTACTGCAATATTTATCCGCACAAGTAACTGCATATCCTGCCTTGGATGTGGGAGGTATAAGGGTCAGGGGCCACATATGCCTCAGAATAATCATCCGTTCCTCCCCGGTCAGCCGGAAATACCGGTCCGCGTTCTCCAGGGCTGCCTTTGGGTGGGTGAATCCATGAAAGTACTGGCCCGTCTCCTTAGCATGGGTATGCCAATCGTATAAAAACAAATCATGGAGAAGCCCTGCCCGAGCAGCGCTTCTCCAGTTTCCTCCCAGCTGTTTGCACAGCTTATATCCAAGGTATGAAACCTGTATACAGTGGGTCTTACATGTGGTAGTCCCGTGCTGTATGTACTGGTCCATGGACTGGAATACAGGATGGCACAATATATCCTTTACACACTCCATGTACTCCTGGTCTTCTGTTATTTCTGAAACCATTGACGGCTCCATATGGGCATCACACCTTTCTTAGTTCATCAGCATATTATCCGACATTACAGGTCTGTTGTCAATATCCAATCAGCCAATCATAAAGTTCCTGGTATTTGGCGGCAGAGGTCCACCATGAATAATCCTTGGCCATGGCCCTGTCGATTATTTTATTCCACTCCCGCCGCTTGCTGCTGTAGACATACTCGGCATAACGCACGCTTCCCAGCATCTCATGAGCATTATAATTCGCAAAGGAGAATCCTGTGCCCTTGCCCTCGTATTCGTTATAAGGCTCCACGGTATCCTTAAGGCCGCCTGTTTCCCTTACAATGGGAACCGTGCCGTAGCGCAGAGCCATCAGCTGGCTCAGGCCGCATGGTTCAAACAGGGACGGCATGAGGAACGCATCGCTGGCAGCGTATATCTTATGGGACATAGCCTCTGAGTAGTAAATCTGGGCAGATACCCTGTCATGATACTTCCAGTCATAGTGGCGGAACATGTTCTCATAGCGCTCCTCACCGGTTCCCAGAACTACCAGCTGCAAATCGTCGCTGCACAGCTCATCCATGACGCACTGAATCAGGTCAAAGCCCTTCTGGTCCGTAAGGCGGGAGACAATGCCCACCATGAACTTCTTCTCGTCCACCGGAAGGCCTAACTCCTGCTGGAGCGCCTTCTTGTTCTTTATCTTTTCCTTGCGGAAATTCTTGGCATTATAGTTCTGGGCAATATACGTATCAGTCTCAGGATTAAACTCATCATAGTCAATGCCGTTGACAATTCCCCTGAGGCTTCCGGCCCTGGAACGCATAAGGCCGTCCAGTCCTTCGCCATAAAATGGAAGCTTTATCTCCTCTGCATATGTGCTGCTGACTGTTGTGATGGCATCAGCAAATACGATACCGCCTTTTAACAGGTTTCCGTCCTTATAGGCCTCCAGCTTATCCGGCGTGAAATAGTAATCCGGCAGCTCGGTAAAGCGCTTGATAGTCTTTACATCCCACACGCCCTGGAACTTCAGGTTGTGGATGGTGATTACAGACTTCATATTGCAGAAAAACTCTCCCTCGCGGAACTTATCCTTGAGAAGAACAGGAATCAATCCTGTCTGCCAGTCATGGCAGTGTACCACATCGGGCTGGAATCCAATCACAGGCAACGCTGATAAGGCCGCCCGGCAGAAAAAGCAGAACTTCTCCAGATCCCAATACCAGTCCCCGTATGGCTTTGCGCCATTAAAATAGCTCTCATTATCAATAAAGTAAAAGGTTATACCCTCATGTACGTACTGCAGGATGCCCACATAACGGCTCTGTCCCAGATAATCCATATAGAAGTGGTGTACATATTTCATCTTGTCGCGCCACTCCTGTTTGATGCAAAGGTACTTGGGGATGATGACCCTGACATCAAAATACTCTTTATCAAAGCATTTTGGCAGGGAGCCTACTACGTCTGCCAGTCCTCCTGTTTTAATAAACGGCACTGCTTCTGAAGCTGCAAATAGTATTTTCTTCATCAAAACCTCCCTCTCCTGACGAACAGGTTCTATATGCCTTTCCTAATAGTATACCTTACTTTTCCGAAATTAGGAAGTTGTTTCTGATGAATTTGTCTTAAATTTTTTTGTATTCCAAGAGTATTTTATCCGATATCAGCGCAATGAATTCAGAATTGGTAGGCTTACCCTTTCCGGTACTGATTGTATAACCGAAAACTTCATCGATGGTTTCCATCTTGCCTCTGCCCCAGGCCACCTCGATGGCATGACGTATAGCTCGTTCCACCCGGCTGGCCGTTGTCTGGTTGCGTTTGGCTATGGCCGGATATAGAATTTTCGTCACACTGCTCATCATTTCCTGGTCTTCCACCGACATGGCGATGGCATCCCGCAGATACTGATATCCTTTAATGTGGGCCGGTATGCCCAGCTCATGAAGCATCTTTGTAATGTCCGTCTCCAGATGCTCCTTCATGTACTCTTCCCTGGTTATATGGGATTCTTCCCCCGGCTCAAAAGGAGCCGTTATTACTTTTCCTGCCGGCTGTTTATTGGGCAGTTTTCCAATATGACGAATCTTGTTTACCAGGATTTCCTTGTCGAAGGGTTTCATCAGATAGTAATTAGCGCCCGCCTTAAAGGCATCTTCTGTCATCTGTTCTCCACCTACTGCACTAAGTATAATGAATGCAGGATTTTTCAGGAAAGTATGCTCGCTTTTCACTTTTTCCACCACGGATATACCGTCAATTTTCGGCATTACCAAATCCAGCAGTACAATGTCCGGCGTTGTGTCAACAATCATGTTAATGGCATCAGCGCCATTGTCTGCCTTTCCAATTACAGATAATCCGTCTTCTGCGTTAATCAGTTCATCCAGCGTATTCAGAATCAGCGGATTGTCATCGACAATCGCAACATTCAGCTTTTCCACTTCCTTTTACCTCCTAAAATTGTTTGCCTGTGCTGAACTACCTGCCAAAAAATCGGTAGCTGCTATTCGACCACCTTAACATCAAATCCATCTCCTTCGTCAATATAATTCCTGGCGAAATTTATTATATATGGTCCCCATACCATATAGCAACGATTCGTGGTCGCAATTTTAGACACGCGTCGAGATTAAATTGTATCATTTTTGGTGTCATTTTGCAATTATTAATTATATTGATTAACATTTCTGTAACTAACAATCGGTTTTATTCCTTTATTTTACATTAATTCGACACCATTTTTGTAATTTCAGCACGTTGATGTTTCAATTCATTATATTCTCACAGGCACGATTATAGAACGCAAACATCTCTATTTTTCCTCCTGATATTTAAAACTTTGGCAAAATCTCAGGAGGGGGTGAGGCAGTATTTGTCGATTTTTGACGAGGGGGTGGTTTTATGGCGGGGGCGCAGAAAAATCAGGATGATACCTGCGGCTCTGTCGTCCTTCTTTATCGCCTGCTCCATGAGCAGGCTCCCAAGGCCTTTCTTTTCACTATGTCCTGCCCGGACTCAATGCTCCATCATATTCTCAATTAAAATCCCGTACCCTCTGCTGGCATCCTGCACAAACACATGGGTCACTGCCCCGGCCAGCTTCCCGTCCTGGATAATCGGGCTGCCGCTCATTCCCTGCACGATTCCTCCTGTCAGCTCCAATAGCTCCGGATCCGTCACCTTAATGACCATACTTTTGTTCTTATGGCCGGAATTATAGTCCACCTTTTGGATCTCAATGGCGTAATCCTTCAGCTCGCCGGAAATATTGCTGCGGATATAAGCCGGTCCCTGCTTTACATCCTGGCGGCAGGCGATTTCCATGGGTTCTCCTGATATCTGCTTTTTAAACTGCTGGTTGACCGTGCCGAATATGCCCTCATTTGTGTTCTTTTCTATATCTCCCATATGGGACTGGGGGCCGTAGTAAATTACGCCGGACAGCAGTCCTGGTTTTCCCATGGATCCTTTTTCTATTCCCATGATTTCCGTGGAATACAGGGCTCCGTCGGAGGATTCCACTAGATCGCCTGTATCGCTGTCGCTGATTCCATGGCCCAGCGCGCCGAACCTGCCGTTCATATCCACATAGGTAATGGTGCCGATACCCTGGGTATCGTCCCTGACCCATGCTCCCAGCTTGTACTGCCCGTCAGCGCCCTGGACCGGCTTCAGGCTTATATCCACGTCCTCGCCTTCCCTGCGCACCTGGAGCACGCAGTCCTGGCCCCCTGACTCGCTGACAGCCCGTATCAGATCCTCCTTTGTGTTCATGGGCTTTCCGTTGAACGCTTCGATATAGTCACCTGATTTCAGTATTCCGTATGCCGGTTCCACCTCCATGCCATCGCTTCCCGTGATTCGCCCGGTGCCGATGACCATGACGCCATCCGATTTCAGATAGATGCCGATGGGTGAGCCGCAGGGAATGGCATACCTGGTGTCCACCACATCCACCTGTATGTCCTTTAATTTTATAACTCCAAACAGCTTAAGACCTACCTGGTAGCTTCCCTTTTCTCCCCCGAACATGGAAAAATGGTCCCTGCCGCTTATGGTAATCTGATCTGCCGGTATATTGCTCTCATTGGACAGGGCTACCTCCTGGCTGTCGCTGGATATGGTTGCCTTTAAAGGCAGGCCAAAGGAAAATTCCTCCTCTTCATTTTCTATAATGCTCACCCGGTCTGGCACTGCCTGGTCCATGTAATACCACGTGTACCCCGTAACAGCCACAGCGGACAGCCAGAAAATGCGCCCCAGCCACCGGTAAAAGATTGATTTCCCCTTCATCGCCCTGCCTCCTTATATAGTCATTCATGTTAAATGGGTCAATACAAAGCCATAGTTCCTCCATTTGGGGATGAACCACAACAAAAAAAAGAAAGAAGCAACGTTCAATGCCTCTTTCTTAGTATTATCCATCCTCAGAATTTCAATCTGTTTTATTTTGTTCTGTCTGCCAATTCCTTCATTTCACCTGCGTTCTTAAGCACTGCCTCCGTAATCCTGGCGCCGCCTAACAGCCTGGCCAGCTCTTCTACGGAAGCCTGCCTGTCTAACAGACGGATGGTGGTTATGGTCCTGCCCTGGCTGGCAGATTTTGCAATTTCAAAATGCGAATCCGCCATGGCCGCTATCTGCGGCAGGTGGGTGATGCAGATGACCTGGTGGCTCCTTGCTATGAGCATGAGCTTCTCCGATACCTTCTGGGCGGTTCGCCCGCTGATACCAGTATCTATCTCGTCAAAAATCAGTGTGGGGATATCATCGGAATCAGCCAGCACAGTTTTGATAGCCAGCATGATTCTGGAAAGCTCTCCTCCTGACGCCACATCCATAAGAGGACGCATGGGCTGTCCCGGATTGGTTGAAATCAGGAACTGGGCCCCGTCCCATCCGGATGGGGTAAAATGATCCAGTTTTTCAAATTCCATGTCAAATTCCACATCCAGGAAATTCAAATCCACCAGACCCTGCCTGATTTTCTTTACAAGCGTCCTGGATGCCTTTTTACGTATCCCTGTTAATTGTGTGCAGAGTTTCTCCAAACCATTCCTGCATTCTTCTAATTCCTGCTCCATACGCTTTTTGTGAGCGTCATAGTCTTCCAGTTCTCCCAGCCTTTTCTTTTTTTGTTCCAATTTCTGGAATATAGCCTCCACGGTCGGCCCGTATTTTGCCTGAAGGTTATGTATCAGATCCAGGCGTTCCTCGGTTTTTCTGAATGTTTCCTCGTCCATCTCCATGGAATCCAGATAGGCAGACATCTCTCTTCCCGCGTCCCTCAGAATGGAATCCGCATCATAGAGCTGGTCCCGGACGCCGCCCAGGCTCTCATCGTACTCTGACGCCTGCTCCACCTCTTTTAAAGCCCTTGCCAGCCAATCTCCCTCCACTGCCTCGTAAGCGGCTCCCAGACACTCTGCAATGCGCCTGGAATGGGAATAACGGCGGTAAACCGAGGTAAGCTCCTCCTCCTCCCCTTCCTTCAGGGCCGATGCCTCTATCTCCTCTATCTCAAACCGGAGGAAGTCAGCCTCCCGGATACGGCTTTCAGCATCCAAATCAAACCCCCTCAGCTTTTCTTCAAGGGAACGGTATATACGGTACCTGTCTGCAATTGTCTGTTTTACAGGCTGGGTCGCGGCCTTGACATAGGCGTCCAGAATTTCAAGATGCTTGGATTTGTAAAGCAGGGACTGATGCTCATGCTGCCCGTGTATATCCAGCAGCAGGCCGGTAATCTGGCTCAGTCTGGCCATGGTCACTGTCTCATCGTTGATACGGCTGATGCTCCTGGCAGAAGTCAGCTTTCTGGATATGATTACCAGTCCGTCCTCTGTGGGTTCCACATCCAGCTCCCTGAGAGCCTTCCGCTTTTCCTCCCCTGTGACGGAAAACACTAGCTCAATATAGGCGTAGTCTGCCCCGGGACGTATACTGCCTTTCGGTGCCTTGCCGCCCAGGGCCATGGTTACGGAACCGATGATAATGGATTTGCCGGCTCCGGTTTCACCGGTGAGGATATTGAGACCCTCACCGAATTCCACATCCGCTTTCTCAATAAGGGCCAGGTTCTTTACATGCAGTTCCAGTAACATATTACACCCCTTTTCCGTTAGTCTTCCACCATTTTCTTGATTTTCTCCATGACAATGATGGTATCGTCCACACTGCGTATGGCACACATGATGGTATCATCACCTGCAATACAGCCCACGATTTCGTGGAACTGGATGGCGTCCAGGGCAGCAGCCACAGCCATGGCCATGCCGGATACGGTCTTGATTACCAGGATATTCTGAGCCATGTCCATGGACATGTATCCGTCCTTAAGGATGCGGATATATTTGATGGCAGATGTCCCCCTGGGGCTCTCCAATACCATGTAGCGCTGTCTGCCGCTCTCCGACTGCATCTTGGTCAGCTTCAGTTCACGGATATCCCTGGAAACAGTTGCCTGGGTCACATTGAAACCAGCTTCATTCAGCCTTTCAGCCAGCTCCTCCTGTGTCTCTATCTCATATTTTCCAATTAATTCGACAATTTTGCTGTGGCGCTCTACCTTCATGTGAGACGCTTCCCTCCTTGTTGATTTATAATGTTCTGCGGATCCTGATGTCTATATTCCTCCAAGATGGTTGCTGAGGTTCTGCATAAATGATATCTGCTTTACCTTTATCATCACTGTCTGCAGCTCGGAACACCGTATGTCTATACAGTCCCCTGCCTTTAATTCCATGGACGTATCCCCGTCAAAGGATACGACCTGACCGCTGTTAAGGACCTTGATCCTAACCCTGTCCTCCGGTGCCAGCACGATACTCCTGGCATTGAGGGAGTGGGAGCAGATAGGTGTCAGCACCATCATCCTGGCCCCCGGCGCTATGACCGGCCCTCCCGCCGAAAGATTATAGGCTGTGGAGCCTGTAGGCGTGGCTACCAGGACACCGTCTGCCGCGTATTCATTGAGATACTCGTCATTGACATAGACGCTGTAGCGAAGCACCTTCAGGGGATCCTTTCTGGTAATGGCAATTTCATTGAGGGCGATATCCTTTAAAAGAGTCTCTTCCCTCCGCCATGCTGTCCCGTGTATCATCATCCGCCGTTCCAGCTGGTAACGCTCATTTAACAGGGACTCCAGGACCGGCGCAATGTCTTCCTGGCGGCTCACCTGGTTGAGATATCCCAGATGGCCCCTGTTCACCCCCAGCATGGGAATGTTGCGGCCCGCCAGGTCCCTGGCAGCCTGTATGAGGGTACCGTCCCCTCCGATTGTTATGACGCACTCCGTATCCTCCGGCACCTGGGCCCCGTCAATGTGGGCTGCCCCCCTGGTTCTCTCAGGTGTATGGTGCAGGAGGCATTCTGCTCCCTTTGCCTCCAGGTAAGCCTTGATAAACACCTGGGCCTCCTGTACATATTCTTTGTCAAGATTGGCAATAATATAAAAATGTTTCATGGTTATGGGGCTCCTGACGTTTTTATACGTTATTTATCCATTTGTGCAAACCGCCGGCCGTTTAATCCAGACATCCGTGGGCCTGTTCCACAATGGCACGGGCTGACAATTCATATTCTGTTTGGTTTCGTTTCGCCTGATGGTTTTCTGTCTGCTTCATTTCCGCATGCTCTGTTTTTGACTGATTCATTTCTTCCTGATCGGTTGTTTTCTCTCCGGTTATTTTCTGTACATTATCCTCCTGCCCCCCATTTTCCTGCAAAATATTCTGGAGGTACAGAAGATATTCGATATTTCCCTCAGGCCCCTTGATGGGAGAGAATTCCAGCCCCAGTATACCAAAACCAATGCTCCGGGCATAATCCATAACCATCTCTATGACCTCAAGATGAACGCTCTTTTCCCTGACAACGCCCTTCTTTCCCACCTTTTCCCGTCCGGCCTCAAACTGGGGCTTTATCAGGCACACCACCTGGCCTTCATCGGTCAGAAGCTGTTTTACCGGTCCCAGCACTTTTGTCAGGGATATAAAGGACACATCAATGCTGGCAAATTCAATGCGGTCCCCTATATCCTCCGGGGTCACGTACCGGATGTTTGTTTTCTCCATACAGATGACCCTGTCGTCATTGCGCAGCTTCCAGGCAAGCTGTCCATGTCCCACGTCCACGGCATACACCTTCACCGCCCCGTTCTGGAGCATACAGTCCGTAAATCCGCCGGTGGAAGCCCCTACGTCCATGCATACCTTGCCTGCCAGCTGAACGCCGAAGCGGCTCATGGCCTTTTCCAGCTTAAGCCCTCCCCGGCTGACATATTTAAGGGTGTTTCCCCTGACCTCAATCTGTACTGTCTCCTCAAAGGACGTGCCCGCCTTATCTTCCTTCTGTCCATTGACATAGACTATCCCTGACATAATCAGGGCCTTGGCCTTTTCCCTGGACTCCGCCAGGTTTCTCTGGACCATAAGCACGTCCAACCGCTCTTTCTTCATTACCGTTCTCCTTATACCGAAGCGGCATTTCCCCGCTGCCTTCCGGCTTAAGGTGCAATGCCGCCTGTATTATCTGCTATCTGTCAATCCTTTTTGCCGATATAACCGCCGGCCTTCATGGTCCGGATAATGGAATCGCTGTCGATTCCCAGTCCTTCCCTTAATATGGACACATTGCCGTGCTCCACATATGCGTCAGGAATGGCAATATTAAGTACCTTTACTTCCGGATAGTTCTCATGTATGAATGCAGTGACCGCCAGGCCGTAACCGCCCTGGAGCACATTTTCCTCCATGGTGACAATCAGGCGGTGATTCTTCGCCAGACGTGATACCATTTTCCTGTCAAAGGGCTTCACAAACCTGCCGTTGGCAAGGCTGCATCTGTATCCCTCCGCCTTCAGCTTCTGCCGCACATGTTCGCCTGTGCTGACCATGCTGCCCACAGCGAGAAGGGCAATATCCTCTTCCTCGTAAAGTATTTCACCCACACCGTATGATATGGGCTGTCTGAATTCCTTCAGTCCCCGGTACGCCTCGCCTCTGGGATAACGGACAGCCAGAGGGCTGTTATAATCCATGGCAAAGTCCAGCATGGCCCGCAGCTCCCACAGATTCTTGGGGGCCATAACGCTCATGTTGGGAATGGAGGTCAGGAAAGAATAGTCAAAGATTCCCTGATGGGTCTCCCCGTCGCTACCCACAAGCCCTGCCCGGTCCACTGCAAATAGCACCGGCAGGTTCTGGATACAGACATCGTGCAGGACCTGGTCATAGGCCCTCTGCAGGAAGGAGGAATAGACCGCCACCACGGGCCTGAGCCCGGCCGCAGCCATGCCTGCAGCAGACGTGACCGCATGAGCCTCCGCGATTCCCACATCAAAAAAACGGTCCGGAAACTTCTTTCCAAATGCAGCCAGCCCCGTACCGTCAGGCATGGCGGCCGTCACTGCCACCAATTCCGGATGCTCCTGCCCCAGCTGGCAGAGCTTTCTGGAGAACACATCCGTATAGGATGGATTCTTCTGGGATGACAGGGATTGTCCCGTTTTTATATCAAAGGGACCCACTCCGTGAAAATAGGATGGATTCTTTTCCGCCGGACGGTATCCCTTACCCTTTTTCGTCATCACATGGACCAGAACTGCGTGATCCAGCTTCTGGGCCTCCCTCAGCACCTTGCAGAGGGCCTGGATATTATGGCCGTCCACCGGGCCCAGATAGGTAATGCCCATATTTTCAAACAGCATACCGGGTATAAACAGCTGTTTTATGCTGTTCTTGGTGCGTTTGATTTTATCTATCATGGCAGTGCCCACCACCGGAATCCGGTCCAGGGCGTCTGCCACGCTCTTTTTCAGGTCGTTGTAGCCGCTGCCTGTACGCAGGCCGTTTAAGTAGCGGGACATGCCCCCTACATTTTCTGAAATGGACATCTTATTGTCATTCAGCACAATGATGAAATTCTTCTTCATCCTGGCGGCATTATTCAGGGCTTCATACGCCATGCCGCCGGTAAGGGCCCCGTCTCCAATGACGGATACCACACGGTAGTCCTCACCTCTGATATCGCGCCCCAGGGCGATTCCCAGCCCCGCAGATATGGAGGTGGAGCTGTGGCCCGTGTCAAAGGAATCATAGGGACTCTCCTTGCGCTTCGGGAATCCGCTCAGGCCTCCGTACTGACGCAGCTCGTCAAATTCCGCCATGCGCCCGCTCAATATCTTATGGGTATAGGACTGGTGCCCCACATCCCATATAACCTTGTCCTCCGGAAGATTTAAGGTTTTAAAAAGGGCGATGGTCAGTTCCACCACGCCCAGATTGGAGGCCAGATGGCCTCCGGTATGGCTGATTTTCTCAATCAGGAAGGTCCGTATCTCCTGGGCCAGTATCTTTAAATCCTCGGGCGGAAGGGCTTTCAGTTCCTCCGGCCCATTAATTTGTTCCAGTATCATAATAACGGTATCTCCAGTCTTACTTCTGACGGCCCACCAATGCGCGGATTAACTGCTCCAGGAAATCATTGTTCCCCGGAAGCTTGTTCAGCTCTTCAATGGCTTCTGTAGAAATCTGTTCCACATCCTTCTTTGCCTTGTCCAGGCCTTCCAGGGTTACATAGGTCGTCTTTTTATTCTTTTCATCGCTTCCTGAAGGTTTGCCGGTCACATCCTGGCTTCCCGTCACATCCAGGATATCGTCCTGAATCTGGAATGCCATTCCGATTTTGGCTGCAAGGGATTCCACAATCTTGCAGTCCTCCTCAGCAGCGCCGCCCAGGACAGCGCCTATCAGCATGGAAGCCTCAATCAGCGCTCCCGTCTTCAGACGGTAGATAAATTCCAGCTTGTCTCCCGGTATCGGGCCTCCGGCCAGCTCCACATCCACGGTCTGGCCTCCTATCATGCCGTACACGCCGGTCTTACGGGCAAGAATCCCCATAGCCCGCCCAATCCTGGATAATTCGTCCGGATCAATGCTTGTTTCAAAGGCATTGGCAGCTGTCTCAAAGGCATACATCATAAGGGCGTCCCCGGTAAGCACACCGATGTCCTCGCCGTACTCAGCCCATGTGCTGGCCTTGCCCCTGCGCATCATATCATCATCCATACAGGGAAGATCATCATGCACCAGAGAGGAGGTGTGTATCATCTCCACAGCCGCCATAAAGGGAATCACAGCTTCCAGAAGGGTGCCTGTAAAAAGCCGGCACATCTCCTGCATGAGCATGGGGCGAAGGCGCTTTCCTCCAGCCTTCATGCTGTAATTCATTGCCTCGAAGATAGTCTTCTGATGGCCTGTTTCCTCCGGAAGATAAGTTCCAATTAACTGTTCAATCTCTGCTGTACGCGCATCAAGTTCCTGTTTAAATGTTTCCTTATCACTCATTTTCATCACCCTCACTCAATATCTGAATCTGTTTTTCTACATTGTCTATCTGACCGCTCAGGTACTTCACCAGCTTCATCCCCGCTTCATAGCAGGTGAATGATTCCTCCAGCGTACTGTCCCCGGCTTCCAGTTTTTTTATGATTTCCTCCAGCTGGGCAAAATTTTCCTCAATGCTGGCTTTATTCTCTTCCTTTTCCTGTGTGTCCGTCTTCTTACGCGGCATCCTCTATCCCTCACTTCCCGGCAGTTTCATGGATTCCGTCTCCACGACCCGGGCGTCCACACGCCCGTCCTTTACGCTGACGCGTATTATGTCTCCAGGCTCTGCCTGTGTAATGGAGGTGAACGCCCTGCCTCTGGCGTCTGTCACAAATCCGAATCCGCCGCCCAGCTTCTTAAGGGGCGACAATCCGTCTAGTCTCCCTGACAACAGGGCCAGCCTGTGCTTTCCCTCTGTAAGTCCTAAGGCCATACGCGCCTCAAGGCGCCGTCTCCTATCCTCCAGCTTACGCCGGGACAATCCCAGATTTTCTTCCATCATCCGTTCCAGGCGGCTCTCCATGTCTGCCAGGCGCTGCCTCCTGTCGTTGAGCTGCTTTTCCGGGCTTAGAAGCTTTAAGCGCATACCGCACTGGTCCAGCCGGAAATGCAGCTTTTCCAGCCTGCGCTCCATGGAGCGCTCCAGCACCTGCCTGTACAGATTCACCTGCTCCACAAACTGACCATAATCAAACACAGCCAGTTCCGCTGCCGCTGACGGAGTGGGCGCCCTTAAATCCGCCACATAATCCGCTATGGTCACATCCGTCTCATGCCCCACGGCTGAGATAACCGGGGTGGTGCAGTTAAAGATGGCCCTGGCCACCATTTCCTCGTTAAAAGCCCAGAGGTCTTCGATGGAACCTCCGCCTCTTCCCACAATCAGGACATCTAACCCCATACGGTCCAGAGTCTCTATGCCCTTTGCGATGCTGTACTTTGCCTGCTCTCCCTGGACCAGGGCCGGGTATAATATGAGCTGGACATAGGGATTCCTTCTGGCGGATATATTCATGATGTCACGGATAGCCGCTCCTGTGCCGGCCGTGACGATTCCCACCTTCCTGGCATATTTGGGTATGGGCTGCTTGTAACAGCTGTCAAACATTCCCATTTCCTCCAGCTCATTCCGCAGCTTTTCAAACTGGCGGAACAGGTCTCCCTTTCCTTCCCTGGTAATCTCCTTTGCATAGAGCTGGTATCTTCCGTCCCTCTCGTACACATCCACGGTGCCTGACACCGTAACCTCCTGGCCTTCCCTGAGCTCAAAATCCAGCCCTTTCCTCTGTCCTGCAAACATGACAGCAGCGATCTGCGCGCCGCCGTCCTTCAATGTAAAATAGATATGGCCTGATGTGTGGTACTTACAGTTGCTCACTTCTCCCCGAATGGAAATCCGGTTCAGGGCAAAATCCTGTGTAAACATGTTCCTGATATATGCAGTTACCTGAGATACGGTGTAAACACTTGCCATACGTCCTGCCTACGCTTCGCTTTCCTTATTCTCCGGAATTTCCTGCGGCTCCTGAGAAGCCTGAATCTCCTGCGGTTCCTGGGGAACTGGAGTTTCCTGGGGCTCCTGAGAAGCCCGAATCTCCTGGGAAGCCTGAATCTCCTGGGAAGCCTGCGTTTCCCGGGGCTCCTGAGTCTCCCCGCAAACCCTGTTCTCTTCCGGCGCTTTGGCCTCTGCGGCAGCCCTGGCTCCCTTGACTACAAACTTGGCCAGTATTCCGTTTACAAAGGACGGAGAATCATTTCCGCCGAACTTTTTCGCCAGCTCCACTGCCTCATTGATGGATACCTTTTCAGGAATGGCGTCGTCGTGGAGCATCTCATACAGGGCCAGGCGCAGGATGGTCAGCTCCACCTTTCCCATGCGCTTGGTCTTCCACCCGGCGGCTGCCTGGTTCAGCTTCTCATCTATCTCAGGAATCTTCTCCATTATGTTTGCTGTTCTTGCCTGAAGATATTCACTGTCTGCCTCTTTTAATTCTACTTTATGCAATACCTGAAGAATACCCGACTCATCTACATCGTCTTCTTCCGGGGACTGGAAATACTGGCCCAGCTGGGCTATGGCCTCTTCCTGCGTCGGGTAGAAGTCAGCCGAGAACAGCATCTTAAAGCAATGCTCCCGCAATTCTCTTCTGGTCATTTTCTCTGCTTGTACTAAAAAGCGGTGGCTTTCCGTACATTTTCCTTTCTTCGTGATGTCCGCTTCTTCCCTTTCCTGGGCATGTCCTAAATAGCCCGGAGATGAAGCCGCTTTAGATATTATAGCAAACCCAGTGCATAAAAACAATAAAAAATGTATAAAACACTCCCCAGGCAACGCTCCGGGGAGTGTTTACAGATATTATATTAAACCGTGGTTTTATCTGCCTTCATCCATATTGACTCCGGCAATCTTTACATTCACATCCAGCACCGTCAGGCCTGTCATATTCTCAATGGCCGTGCTTACCTTTTCCTGAACCTGCTCACTTACGGACGGGATGCTGTATCCGTAGCGGATATTGAGGGACAGGTCTACCGACACATGCTCCTCCGTCACATCCACCTTGACGCCCTTGCTCAGATTCTTCATGCCCAGCTTGCCTACCAGTTCATTGGTAATGTTGCCGGCCATGGAATCCACTCCCTCCACCTCTGTGGCAGCCAGACCGGCAATAATAGCCACTACCTCATCCGCAATCTGTACCTCGCCTATTTTCTCTTTCTCGTATAATTTATGGGTACTGCGATTTTCCTCAGACATCACAACTTACCTCCTGTCAAGACTTAATTATTAGTATTATAACAAATCCGCAAGGATATGTATAGGATTAATTTGTGCGCCCTCTCCTGTCCTTTCTCCCGTCATTCTTTCCGTCTTTTTCTCAGCCGCAGCCTTTCAGACAGCTCATTTCCCCGTAAAAAGGCGGTCAGGAAGCATTTGATGACCGCGACAGTTCCTTCTGAAACGCGTTCAGGTCCTGTCCTTTCAGGGCCCGCTCCAGAAGCTCCGGCATTTTTTGGGGATTACAGGCAAAACAGGGCACATCCATGGACGCAATCCTGCCCGCTATCTGCTCGTCATAATAGGGCTTTCCGCCGTCCGCAATGGCCAGGAGGCAGACCACTGTCACACCGGATTCCTTCATCTCCCGGATGCGCCTTAAAAGTCCCGCCCGGTTGCCGCCTTCCATCAGGTCGCTTACGAGAAAGAACAGGGTTTTTCCCGGATTCTCCATAAACTGCTGGCAGTAGGCCACGGATTTCTCAATGTCCGTGCCGCCGCCCAGCTGGAATCCAAACAGCAGATCCACGGGGTCTTCGCATTGTTCGGTCAGGTCCGTGATCTTTGTGTCAAAGGCCACGATTCTGGTTTTAACCGACGCAATGCTGGCCAGAATACAGCTGATAACCGAGGAATAGATGACCGATTCCCCCATGGAACCGCTCTGATCCACGTCCAGGATAACCGTATATTTATTGGCGGCGTTGGACGTGGTCCTGTCATAAAAATAAAAATGCTCCGGCACCAGCCTCTTTAATTCAGGGTTGTAATTCTTAAGATTCCTGCGTATGGTGTCCTTATAATCCAGGGCCGCCGCTGACGGAATAGGGGAATGTCTCCTTCTGTCCACGGCAGCGGTCACTGCCCGGCGGATATCATCGGCCAGCAGCCTGTTAATTTCCTCCACAATTCTGGATATAAACGCCCGCACCTGGTCCTTGGACCGCCCCGGTATCTGGTCCTTTAAGGCCAGTATCATGGAAGCCAGGTTCATATCCGGCTCCAGGTTCTCCAAAAGCTCCGGCTCAAACAACAGCTGTTTCAGGCCGCAGCGCTCCATTGCATCGGACTGGATGATAGTCACCAGCTCCTTGTCAAACAGGGTTCTGACATCCCCCAGCCATTTGGAAAGGACAGGGGCAGAAGGGCCGTTTCCTGCGCCTCTGCCTCCCGGTACCTTTTTGCCGGCTCCGTCTCCGAATCCGCCGGAGTCCGTCTGATTATAGATGGACGCCAGGGCCTGGTCCATTAAAAGCTGTTCATCTGTCAGCTCCACACCGCCCATTTTTCCAAACTGGGGACTGCTTTCCTCCCCAAGTATCAGGCGCCATCGTTTCATTCTGGTTTCAAGCTCCATATATTCCACCCATCCTATATATCGTCAAAGTCAAAACCGTCCAGGCTGTCAAGCAGCTCCATTTCCTCTCCCTTTAACGGCCCGTTCAGTATCTCTCCTGCCTGGGCCGTATTCACCTGCCATATTTCGCCCAGATTCTCAGCCACATCCAGCTTTTCCCTGGAACTGAAAACAGCAAACGCCCTGCGTAAGAATACCAGGGCCCGCTTAAATTCCTGATCATCCAGAGTATCCATATAGGCGCTCAGCTCCCGCCATAAATCCAGCCTGGCAATAAGCGCATACCGGTTCTTCTTAGACAATCCTGCAAACCATCCTGCCCCCAGTTCCGCCGGAATCCCCCTGGAAAGACGGCGGCGGACCTGACGGCTTAATTCCTCTTCCTCCATCCGGCCCCGCTCCAGCAGGATGGCGGCAGCGAAACCGGATATGCCCGTGTTCAGGTCATCCCTGGAAGCTGTCTCCGCAAGCAGGCGGATAAAACGCTCCTCATCCAGAAAGTCATGGTGGAGACACAGGCTGTTGAGCTGATCCATGGCCTCCATAACGCCCTTTTCCGCCTGACTGCCACAGGTACAGGAATTAAGAAACACCAGACAGGCCCTAAGAAACATCTGATTCAGTACAGGCAGCAGGGGTGTGCTGTCCAGATGACGTATGTTGCCGAACCGCACCACAGCGGAAATGCTCTGCGCTGTCCCGGCCAGCTCCATGAAGCCTGCCGCCTCCACCGAGAGCCCCTGCAGAATATCCGTTGCATAAGCAACCATCTCCGGTATACCGCAGCAGCATGCGGCCTCAATGATATCCGCTGCCTCCCCAATCTGCTCCGCCTTCACGGCCTGCTCCTTCATGGCAAAGGATGCCGCGCCGGCCACAGTATCTCCCTTCAGGGCAGACTCCACCAATTCAATTTCCACTTCCGGGGTCCACCGGATATCCCAGCTCTCCGCCCAGGTGGCAGCTTCCTGCTGCTCCTTTCTCAGGACTGCGAAATGTACTCCCAGCACACGCAGGCGGTGCAGGAAAAATGACTGGCGCAGCTCCCGGTAAGCGGCTGCCTCCGATTTCACATTCAGTTTTTCCCGCAGGTCCAGGTTCAGGGTAAAGGCAGTCTCTGTCTTATACTTTTCCAGTTTCAGTTCCCTTAGCTGCCTGTAAAAATCGTCCTGCAGGCAGGTACGGCTGACTCCCTGGGGAAGCTCCCCCACAGCCGTTCCTATCTCCGTGTCCGCTATGGCTAATGCCAGTTCCGGCAGACTGCCGTGCCCCATGGCCGTCACTGCGGCGTCCCTCAAATCGCGCAGGGAGGGCACGCTGTATCCCTTAAGGCAGGCCAGGGACCTGGCCAGTTCCACTGCCTCAATGACCCCGGCAGAGGATACCGGAAAACCATGCTGCCTCTGATAGCCGGATATGGCTGTAAGGTAGCGGTAGGTTCCCATGTCCCTGTCGCCCTCCAGCAGTGCCTGCCACAGCATCCCGTAGTAGGCAGGCGCCTGATTGCCCGCCCCATAGCCGGAGCGTGTGGACAAACGGTAATAGGAATAAGGCATCAGCGTCACATTGCAGGGCACAGAAGGCAGCAATCCCAACTGCGCATCTGTCATGGCAGGCTCCTCTCCGGCCAGTCCCGCCACATGATAAGCACCTGTCACTGCCACGATTCGTTCTGCCTGAAATCCCTCCTTCAGTGCGTTCTCCAGCTTTCTTCTCATATATGCTTCCCGCACAAGTATCTCCGGCCAGTCGCTGTCACCGCCTGCTGTCAGCTCCCGCAGCTGCCGCCCAAAGGCGTCCGCGCCGTCCCGGTACGCCTCATGATTTTCTGAGTGCTCCATGACACGTTCCCAGAAGGTCTCATGGCCGTCCTCCCCGTTAAACCGGTCCAAAAGCCTGTACACATGCTCAGACGCAGAGCCGGACGTATGTTCCGGGGACGCCTGACCCTCCCCGGCCCGCCGGATTCCCAAAAACACATCCGAGGGCAGGTCCATAAACCGGCACTGCGCCCCATGTTCTTTGGCCCAGACAATGGCCTGGTATTCCGGAGAGTACTCTGCAAAGGGGTACAAAACCGTGCGTATCGGAGAGTCCTTAGTAAACGCCATGACTGCAAACGGCGGCTTGGTCTCCTCCCTCACCATGTCATCCATCAGCCCGTTAAAATCAGAGGGGCCTTCCACCAGAATCAGATCCGGCTGTTTTTCATCCAGAAAGCTTCTCAGATGATAGGCGCCGGCCGGCGACAGATGACGGATACCAAAACAATTCGGATGTCCCATCTATTGGTTCAACTCCTTACACTCTTTATAAAGTCCAAGCCACCGGCTGCCGCGTTTCTTCATAACATTTTCCAGGTATTCCTTCCACGCCAGTCCGTCCTTATCCTCATCCTTGACTACAGCGCCCTGAAGGGCGGACGCCAGGTCATAATCTGTTATTTCCCCATTTCCGAAGCTGCCTGCCAGAGCCATGCTGCCCGCTAAAAGCGAAATGGCCTCGGCAGTGGACAACACGCCTGAGGACGGCTTTACCTTCTGCCTGCCGTCCAGGGTCATGCCTCCCCGCAGTTCCCTGAAAATGGTGCATACCTTTTCCACCACCTCATCATGGGGAATCCCGGCCCTGAGCTCCAGGCTACCTGCCAGCTGCTCCACCCTTGACTTCACAATCTCCATCTCCGTGGACATATCGGACGGCGGCGGGAGGATAACGATGTTAAATCTCCGCTTCAGGGCTGCGGACATCTCGTTGACTCCCTTGTCCCTTGTGTTGGCTGTGGCAATGACGGAAAATCCTTTCTGGGCAGGCAGTTCCAGCGCCAGCTCCGGTATGGAGATGCGCTTTTCCGACAAAATGGAAATCAATGCGTCCTGTACCTCACTGGCGCACCTGGATATCTCCTCAAAACGGGCAATGCTGCCTGTCTCCATGGCGCGGTAAACAGGGCTTTTTATCATGGCCTCCCTGGACGGCCCCTGGGCTATGAGCATGGCGTAATTCCATGAATAACGTATGTGCTCCTCCGTGGTGCCTGCGGTTCCCTGTATCACCTTGGTGGAATCCCCGTTGATGGCTGCGGTCAGATGCTCGGACAGCCAGGACTTTGCGGTTCCCGGCTCCCCGATCAGGAGCAGGGCCCTGTCCGTTACCAGGGTGGCAATGGCGATTTCCACCAGCCTGCGGTTTCCGATGTATTTAGGTGTGATTTCCTTTCCGCCAACAGTTCCTCCCGTGATATAGGTGAGGACGGAACGGGGACTCATTCTCCAGCCCGTGGGAACCGGGTCCTGTTCCGCTGCAATCAGTGCGTCAATTTCCTCCTGGTAGAGCTGTTCCGCAGGCAGTCGCTGCACGCTCTCTTCTTTTCCTGCTATTTTTCCCATGATATCCTCCAAGTCTCACTTTATTTTCCCGCAGATATGGTCCGTCAGCCCTGTTCCGGCAGACCGGCAGCCTCGTTGATGGCCTTTCTGCAATAATCATTGGCATCCCAGCTTCTTCTCTCGGAGCTTCCTTTCGGGAAGCCGCACAAGATACGGTCGATCTCCCGAAGCTCCGTCTGACGCTCCTCTTCTGTCATGGGAAGCTGATTCATCTGATGCTGTACGGACCACAGTGATATGCCGGCATTGGGATTCTTTTTCACATATGTGCTTATAAGTCCCTTGAAATCCTTCCAGCCGCACTGTACCAGAATGCCGTACAGCTCCCGGTTATCCGTCACGGTCAGAGCCCTCTTATAAAAATAGGATCCCTTCTCAGCCCTTTTCGCTGCCGGCAGCATGGAGAACAGGATTTTGTCCCGGTCAGTTTCCCGTTGTCTGCCTGCTGCGTCCAGTCCCGCGGCTGTGTCATTTCCAAATATCCTGGCATCCATCAGCATATCCATCCATCGGGAATCCGGCTTCTCATAAAGCCTGCGCCCGATGCGGTGGGCTGTCCCGGACTTTTCGTCCACACGGCAGAGGATTTCACACTCCCCGTCTTCCCGGATACAGTGAATCCGGCCCAGCACAGCCAGCACAGCCGTTCTGGTCTTGCGTTTATCTTCTTTTCCCAGCAGGGAATCCCTGGGAATCTTTCTGCAATAGGATTCATAGACAAAGGCAGCGGGTTTTGTCAGAAAATCAGCTGCCAGGGCTGGTCCCAGCCAGCTCCTCTCCTGCTCACCGGCCAGCTCCCCTGCCAGGGAAATCAGCCGTTCATCCTGGCTGTAAATAATGGAATCTATCAGCATGGCGGGAAATTTCAGCCAGAACTCCGGGCCCGCCGGGTTCATACGGGCTGCCCTGCGGTATACTTCCTGCATGGCCCCGGAGCCTTTGCCCGGAAGGGCCGTAAGCAGCTGGCTCATAAGTCCGTCAAACTCTTTTTTGCTCATGGTTTCCTTTTGGTTCAGGGTTTCTTCTATTATCCCGGCCAGCCGGTCTGAAACCAGGTCGGATTTGGAAAAACGGAGATACCCCACGATCTCCCGCCCCTTCTTTTTAAACTGCTCCTCCCAGTATGCATCTGTCTCTTCCTGCTCCATCATGCCCAGCACCTGCTCTGTCATCTCCAGGCATAGTCCCTTTTCTGTCCGTGCCAAATCTAACAGCACGCCTGTGTTTTCCGTATTAAACCGGAGGGCATGGATAGCCTCTGCCCTCAGTTCCTTCTTCGCCCGTTTAAGAAGGCCCAGATAAAATTCATTTTCCGCCCCGCCGCATATGGACTCTATGACCCTGAGCCTGTGTATCCGCCCGTTATCCGTGGTCTCCCAGAATCCCCGCTTCACAAGCGGAACAATCTGTCCATCCTTCCCAGACAGAAACTTCTCTGCCGCATCTGCTATCTCCGCATACCGGTCCGAAAGAGCCGTTATGACAGCCGCCTGCAGACGGTAATCCTCAAAAACAAGGGGATGCTCCTCCATGGCCTCGGTGATGGGCACCAGCCGTCCTCCTCCGGACTCCGTCAGCGCCTGCTCCAGGGGATGAACCTGGCTGTAGGGCAGGCACGGCGCATAACTGCGTGATATCAGCTCCAGCGGCCGGGGCCCTGCCTCAGCCCCCGCCTCTGGTTCAGGCCGGGTCAGTGCATCCCCGCTGTCCTGTCCTATATGATAACCGGTCTCATATCCGGCCTGGGTACACAAAAGGGCCTCTGATAGGGCCAGGGCATCTAACAGACAGCCCGGACGGTCCTCACAGTCCGGTGCCATAACGTTCTCTGCCATTGTATACAATTTTTTTATCACCGGCACGGCCTGGGCCAGGGGCCGGATCTGCTCCACTGCCCTCCTGAGCCGGAAATCATCTCCAATCAGGTTCACCCCGGCCACTGCCGCTGCTCCAAGGCGCTCATGGAGTTCATATAATCCCTGCAATTCCATGGTAATTCCTCCCTTTCCTGGTTCTGTCCGTCAATAGAGCAGGCGGACCACTTCTTTTGCCGTGATGATTGAATAGGGGTGCAGACATATCCTATGTCTGCTCCTGTCATACCAGAGAACTCCGAACATCACCTGATTTCCTGCCATCTGCCTGTCAGGCAGGATGTCCAGGCGGCAGACAGACGGCCTGTCCCCCGGCCTGTCCTTCAGTTCTATGGTGCTGTTGCCGCAGTACATTATGTATTCCCGCTGCTCCCCCTTGACGCCTTCTGTGCCGACTGTCCCCAGCCCGTCATAGGATACCAGACAGCCGAACCGCCCGTCCGACAATGTGTTTTTAAGCTCATTCTTTGCCGCCTTTACCAGTTCGGGAAGGGATGAAGAGGCCTTATCACGGGCTTCTGCCAGCAGTTCTCCGGTCACCGGCAGGAATTCCTGTCCCTCCCAGCGTATCCTCCGTCCGTTCTCTCCCGGATAATATACCAGCATGGGCACCCTGAGCGCTTCCGTCACGGAATCCTCTTCCTTCACATACTTGAGGGCCTTCACAGGGCGGTAATTATAGGTAATATCAATCTCACCGCTGTCCAAATCCAGCCACCAGCCCTTGTCCACCAGTTCCCTTCTGGCCCCGTCATAGCTGACATGAAAGGACAGCTGGAGCAGGCGTACGTTTTCCTTTTTAAGCCCCAGCTCTATCAGCCTATCCAGGTTCCAGATTCCGCCCAGCTCCTCATACAGGACGCTTGCGTCATCCTCCACCTGGCCCTGCTCCAGCTTTTCCGTCAGATAAGCCCTTGACTTTTTTATCAGGGCCCGGAGAAATACCAGGATTCTTACGGCCTCTTTGTAATCCCCTTTTCCATCCTCCTTAAGCCGCGAAACCTCCAGCACAAGGGACTGCACCAGTCTTTGGGGACCCGGAAGGTAGTAATCCCCCAGCTGCTTTGCCAGGTCCTGGTATACCTTCACCGATGTTCCGTTCAGGGTTCCCAGTCCTGCCTCCACCAGCTCCCTCACCACCTTCTCCGCCAGGTCCAGTCCCTCCAGCTGTTTCTTAAGCTTCTTTGTCCTGGCTGCCTGATTCGTCTTTTTAGGGGCCCTGGGCCTGTCACCCTGACTCTCCTTTTTTCCTGCCCTGACATCCTTCTTCGCCCTTTTATCCAATATATCCTGGGGAATGTCACAGATATCCCAATGGCGGCCCTGTGACAGCTCCATCATGAGAGCCAGACCATGTTTGCACGGAAACTGCCTGCTGGGGCAGCTGCAGCGGCACACCGGGGCGTCATTGTCCGCAAAATCCAGGGTCACCCTGTAGGCCGAACTGCCGCTTCCCTTGCAGGAGCCCATGTAAAAGGTGTCGTCCTCTGACCGGGCATGTTCTGTGAAACCTCCGCTTTTGACAATTTTTCTTGCATTATTGACCGCATTGGCATTGGGAGCCATGGCGGCAATCTGCTGTTCCGGGATTTCCCTCATAATATCCTCCATCCTGTACACGAACTGCGGTACAACTATGTGATTGGTTATTTATTCCATTATACGGAAATTTGGAGGGGGTTGCAATGGAAAGTGGGGCAAAGCGTAAAAAGGCTGCCGCCTTTCCGGTCTTTCAACCGTTAAAGCGGCAGCCCGGCCTTCTGTGTTCCTTCTGCCTATTCTGCCATATTGAGCAGTGTAATGATAATCTGGTCTGCTCCCACCTCTGCCTTGCGTTTCACAATGTCCTCAATCTGGGCCCGCTGGGGATCCGTTATGGAAGGAGCGTTGATAACCACATCCACCTTATCCTTGGTGATGCTGACAACCGGATCTGAGAAGCCTTTTGCCATCAGGAGGGTTTCTGCGGCATTTTCCTTCTCGGAAACCTCGGTCAGGTCAATCATGTCCTGGATGGCCTGCTGTTTGGCTGCTTCGTCAATGCTGTCACTGTTAATCAGGCTCATCAGTGTCTCTTTGTTCTTGGCGCGCACCTGCTCCCTGCTGAGCTGCACGTTTGCTATGTAATCAGCCACGTTCATGCCGCTGGTCAGTACGGCTTCCCCGGGATTCTCCAGGCCGGCCTGGGCGGAGCTGTCCGTATCAGCCGCTGCCATCTGCCCCGGATCAGCTGCCTGGGTAGCCTCCTCAACTCCTGTGCCGTCTCCGGCCTGGGCCAGCTGTCCCTGGTCAGCCCCGGTATCGGCTGCCGCCTGGGCGCCGTCTGCGTCGCTTACCGCATCCAGGTCAGAAGGGTCCTGGTCCAGGCTGGGAATCTCCTGTAGTCCGGCCTGGCCGTTTAAGGAGGCTGCCTGGTTCTCCGCCAGGATATCTTCATCCGAAATGTCCATGGCGCCTGCCTCATACACCCGGTTGCCGCTTGCCAAATCCTTCTTCCCCGCGTAGTTCAGATATCCGGCTGCCGCAATCATGACAGCCAGTGTCGTGATGATGATTTGGTTCCTGCGGAAGAGACGTTTCATGTTCATGTCCTTCATGTGCTCTTTTACCTGTTTCATATTCTTGATTTTCATATCCTGCACTCCTTTATTTATTCCACCCTCTTTAATACTTTTATTTTATGTGCCGGCAGGCCAAATAATGCTTCCATAGCCTCAGAAATTTCAGCTTTTACAGTTGGGCTGCCTCCGCCCTCTGCGCTGATGATGATTCCCGATATCTCCGGACTCAGTTCTTTTTCAACAATGGGCGCGTTTGTACTGCTGCCGGAACCGCTTCCTGCCAGTATGGTATTCTCCTGTATCTGGTTGTTTGTCACATCCCTGGTGCCTCCCCCTGAATCCTTTTCCTGGGTGGTACTGGTATTCGTGGAGCGATCCACCCGCAGCACCTTTTCGCTGGAGGATTTAAGCACCACCATGACATCCACCTTCCCCACGCCGTCCACGGACTTTAATATATTCCTGATTCTGTTTTCCATCTGTGCTTCATAGGATCCGTCCTCGGATGTGCGGGCCGCCGCCGGGTAGGAATCTTCCCGGCCGTCTGATGCGCCTGCCCCATTTCCGTCCGGCCCCTGGGCCATCCCGTTTTGGGAGGAGCCCTGGCCAAAGCCGCTGTCCTCTCCGCTGCCGTTTGTATTGTCCTTTGTCCACAGCGGAACCGCTCCTGCGCCCTCTGTGCCGGCCCCCGCGATCTGCCCGCCGGTATTCTTATCCTTCTTGCTTCCTCCGGGCAGGGGAAAGGAGAGAATCATGAGAAGAACTCCTATAAGAAGCAATAACAGCCACTTTTCCTTAGTCATTTTTCCATTGAATCTGGATATCCGATTCTTCCAGCCCATAGTACTGCGCCACCTTTCCTGTTAAATGGTTTATTTTTTTGTCCGCCGCCATGCCTCCTGCCTCCCCCTCCCCCTGTTCCGGTGTGTCCCCGTTATTCTCCACGCCTCCGGTCTCCGGCAGCTCTCCCAGCTCCACATCCTCAACCTTCACACTGTCAATCCTCCCCGCGTCCACATTCACAGGCCTGCTCCCCATATAATCCCAGCTGCCCAGCTCTGTATCCGCCTTCTTCCCGCTGATGACCAGACCGATTCCTTCAATCTGCCCATAACGGCTGCTGTTTCTGTCACCGTCAATCTGTACGCTGGCTCCGGTGCATTCCAGTCCCTCCGCCCTGGCCATGGCCTCCACATCCGCTGCCACTGCCTGCTCATATTCACGGATGACCTGGTCCAGACGCCGTTCTTCCATCCCCCAAAGATCCTGCTTCAAATCATCCGTATCATTCTGAAAAGAAATGGATTTAAACATGGACGATATCTGCTCATCCAGGTGCAGCCCTCCTGTAAATGGGCTCACTACCAGAAGAATCAGGACCATGCCCGAAAAAAAGCGGATATATTTGCCGTATTTGGAATCCGCCAGAAGATTATTTACCACAGAAAGAAAAATCATGTAGTATATGATGTTCTTCACCCATCCATAGACAGCTTCCATAGGCATCTCCTTTTATTTAACACAATAGGTTCCGGGATTTTTCAGTCTGCTTTGCTAGGAGGCAAAATAATTCACATTGGTGGTGGCGCATGTAATGGCTATGGCTACCATAAACAGAAACATGGAGTAAAGCACAATCTGCAGCAGCAGCTTATGTCCTTTGGACACGCCCGACACACAGGACACCACCCGTTTGTCACACACAGGCTGCATCACGGCAGCCACGCACTGGTACATGATCATGAGGACTGTCAGCTTCATCACCGGAACAACGGATATGACAGCCAATACCACCACGGCCGCGGCTCCCATTGTATTCTTAATCAGCACCCCTGAGCCCAGAACCATCTGGGCCATGGCCCCGGCCCCCTGGCCCAGCCCCGGAATCATTTCCATAAGCCGTTTCATTCCTGCCTGGCCTGCCGCGTCAGCATAGGGAAGTATCATGGCCTGTATGAGATGAAATCCCACCACCAGCCCGGTCAGGGTCCGCAGGCTCCACACCACGGCCTGCTCCAGCAGTTCAGTCAGCTTTGATAAAAGCGCCTCCTTTGCCACATGGCTTCCCAATACCATGAGCACATAAATCCTGACCATGGATATGAGGACTGTGCTGCACAGCCATTGTACCCCGGTCACCGCGCCCAGCATACACTCATACAGCGCCAGGGCGCTCATGCTGCCCCCGGAAAACGCCACCGCCATATAGTAGGCCGGCATGAGCAGCTTCATGAATTCCAGTATCTGTTCCATCACCTGGGCCGCCACCTGCAGACTGGCGGAAAAGCTGGCTGCCAGACATGTAAACAGCAGGAGATATGTAACGAAAAAACCTGTGTCGGAAATCTGGCCTCCCTTAAATACGGAAGAAACATTGGTAAATACAGCTCCAATCAGACCAATGGCAGCCACCTGAAACAGCATCTGGCTCCCCCTGTCCACCTGCGAGAACAGAGCGTTCTTAAGCCCCATTCCGGTCTGGCCCAGGATGCCCTTTAAGTTTCCTTTCATCAGCTCCTTCATCAGCCCCCAGAAGGAAAGTCCTTCCATTCCCCCGTCCTGCTGTCCCATGACATCATCCAGAAACTGCTGAAGCCCCTCCATTTCATCCTGAAGTCCCATGTCCTGCAAAGCCTGGTCCGCCCCTGTCTCTGCCCCCTGCGCTCCGCTGGTGTCCCATCCCCGGCCTGGGGCCTGTTCCCCGCCAATGCCTGTCCCCTGTCCCCCCGCCGAAGCGCCGTAAACAGGTCCGCCTGCCCATCCCAGGACTCCGGCAAACAGCACTGCCAGGCCCCACAGGGCCGCGCTCCTGACTCCCCATTTCTTCCATCTCTTCATCCCAAAAATGTCTCCAATGTCCCAAAAAGCGCCAGCAGAATGGGCATACTGATACCCAGAATGGACAGCTTCCCGAATATTTCAATCTGGTTTCCCAGGGAACCATACCCTGCGTCCTTGCAGATTCCGGATGCAAATTCGGCCACATAGGTAATGCCCACCATTTTAAGCAGGGTCACCAGATACACGCTGTTTACCTTGATATAGCCCTGAATCCGTTCCAGGGCCTCCAATATATCCTTCAGCTTTCCGGTACCGTAAAAGAAGATAAAGGCGCCTGCCGCCATGACCATATATGCTGCGTATTCTCCCTTTAATCCCTTTAACTGCACCGCCAGCAGGACCGTGGCAATCCCCGCAGCCGCAATGGTAATAATTGTCATATGGTTTCCTCCCTGAAAAGGCGCGTTTTACAGCGCAAACAGATTCTTCATTGTCTCAAACAGGTCGTATATGTAAGGTATCATCCAAAATAAAACCAGCACCAGCCCGGCCAGACTCGTAAGAAAAGCCTGTTCATCCCGGCCGCTGTGCTTTAATACCTGGCAGATGACAGATACCAGGATTCCTACTGCCGCTATGCGAAATATCAGATTTACACCCATTGCCGTCTCCTCAATCTTCTTAAAATATATTTATAAATGTGTCCTGTGCCGCACAGTCACATCACCATCGTGAAGCATATGTCCCTGACTTGTCTTAAAACATTACAATCACAAGAAACATCCCGCCCATGATTCCCAGGCTTGTGTACAGCCTGCATTTCTCCCTCTGGTTCTGCCTCAGATAATCAATCGTCAAATCCAGCTGTTCCAGATACAGCTTCAGGGTCCGTTCCTGCATGTCCACATCCAGATACCCCAGATGCTCCCCCAGATGGGCCAGCTGTTCCAAATCCTCCTGTTCCAGGGGAATGGGGCCCGAATCCGTATTCAGGTTCATCACCTGGCGTTTCCATATCTCCTGAAGGGATTCTCCCTCCTGCATATAAATTCCCTCTGCCGCGGCCTCAAACAGGCCCCCCAGAGGTCCCGGCTCCCGTTTCCCCACCCGCTCCAGGGCTTCCGCCAGCGGCGCCCGGCTGTATGTAATCTCGCCTTTTAAGAAATATATCATCTGCCTCAGGGTTTCCAGCATCCTCAGCCGCCCTTTCCACTGCATGGCAGACCAGATTCCCAGTCCGCCAGCGGAAAACAGCACCAGAACTGCCCCTGTCCATTTAAATGCCGCCACCTTCCGACTCCTTTCCGCTTCCATCTGCATACAGGACATTTCCCCTGCCGTCCCATATAGACGCCACATGGCCTGCCGTTCCCCGGCAGTCCAGAAGAATCATCCGCTCAAAGGCGCCCTGTTGTATCAGCTCTCCCACAGCCGGCTTCTGCATGATATCCTCCAGCGAACTGCCGTGGATGGTGGCTGCCAGAGAACAGCCGCAGTTTCTCACATATTCAATGGCCTGCACGTCCTCCCTGCTCCCAATCTCATCCACCGCTATGACCTGGGGCGCCATGGACCTCACCAACATCATCATGCCCTGGCTTTTGGGACAGCAGTCCAGCACATCGGTTCTCATGCCCAGATCATTCTGTGGCACTCCCTGGTAGCAGGCTCCTAACTCAGACCGCTCATCCACCACTCCCACGGACACCCCCGTTATCCTTCTGCCGGATCGCTGGGTCCTGGGTCCGTCCGAGACCTGACGGATCATGTCCCGCAGCAGGGTGGTCTTGCCGCACCTGGGCGGCGATATCACCAATGTATTCAGGAAACGGCCATCGTCTGAATACAGATAATCCATCACCTGGTTGGCGCAGCCCTGAATCTGATGGGCTACCCGTATATTGATGAAGGAGATGGATTTCATAAGCCGTATATCCTGTCCAAAAGCCATGGTCCTGCCAGCCACACCAATCCGGTGCCCGCCCTGTATGGTGATGAATCCCTGACGCAGCTCTTCTTCCGCTGCATAGACGGAAAAGCTGCACATATATTCCACGGTCTCCTTCATCTGAGCCTGGCTGACCGTTACGATTCCGGCCCTGGCCCAGTACCGCTCCTGCTCCTGGCAGCGGCCGCTTCCCCGGATATCCCTTACCGGCGGATCGGGAACCCCCACCGCCAGGCTTCCATCTGTTTTAACCGCATATTCCCGGCCGCCGCAGATAAGCAGCAGCGGCTTCTGGGTCCTCATCCGTATCTCCTGTACCCTGTCGAAATCCACAGTAACCTGTCCAAGTACTGCACGCAGATCCCTTGGGAATATTTTTAAGACTTCTTCCCTGCCAGCCATAATCTTCACCCCTTTTACCTCAATATATGAAACGTGTCCAAAAATATGACTGGAGCCGAAAAAAAGGCAGCACCGGCCCGGCGGGGGCTGTGCTGCCAATTCTGATTCATCTGTGTCTGTTTTATCTGTCTTATCTGTTTCCTTCTATCTATCTATCTATCTTCTTCTCTTTACCTTCTTAACAATCTGGCCCGTAGGCCTCCTGTCAATCTTGTATACAATCTGCATAAACCGGGCCACCTCGTCCCAGGCTTCCCGGCTCTCAGGAACCAGGTCCATACTCATCTGGAACACATGAAACATCCCCTCATACACGGACACCCGGCGCTTTACTCCGGCCCTCCGGGCATTCTGGGCCACCTCCAGCGTATCGCTTAAAAGCATCTCATGGCCGCCAGCCTGAAGAAGCATGGGCGGCAGGCCCCTGAAATCCCCGAATACAGGCGACATATAAGGATCCCTGGGATCAGCGCCGCTGATGTATGAGGAATTGTAAAGCATACTCTCCCGTGAATTGCCAAAGAGAGGATCATTTTCAAAATTAAATTCATAACTGTCACCGCTGCATGTCAAATCGGCCCAGGGGGACATGAGCACCAGCCCGGCGGGCTGAGGCATCCCATGGTCCCTGAGGTAAAGACACAGGGCCAGGGCCAGGCCGCCTCCTGCGGAATCACCGGCAACCACCACCTGGCCCGGCCTGTAGTGTTTTTCCTTAACCAGCCACTGGTAGGCGTGAATAACATCCTCCAGGGCCGCCGGATACGGGTGTTCCGGCGCCACCCTGTAATCCACGGTCAGCACATCCCCGCCGTAGCTGAGACGGCTGTAGCGCACGGAAAACTTACGGTAAATATTCTTCATGGGGCCTATATATCCGCCTCCGTGAAGCTGAAGCACCACCCTGCCGGTGACCACTCCCTCCGGCTTAAGATATTCCATTTTAAAGGGTTCCCTGTCAATAATTTCATACTCGTAGCCAGATGGGCATACCCAGGCCGGTTCCACGGGATTTTTCCTGAATTCCCCTGTCTGGATGGGTTTTCCCAGGGACGTTTCCATGATGTCGTGAATCATATCCCGCACCAGCGCCCCCCGTATACTCACATTTTTATTACGCATGCTTATCTGTATCCTCTCTGTAAATGCAGGGTCCCTCCGTTATCACAGATGAAACCGTCTGATGAGTTCGTTCTTAAACCTTCTGTCCCCCAGGAATATGGTCAAAGCCAGGATTCCCACGGTCAGTATTACTGTTATAATTGCCATGGCAGGGTGGGTGACCAGCCCTGCGGCCCACAAAATCAGCGGGATAAAGCTGAAAACCGTAATGGCGATCTGGTACATGAAATAGCTCTGCCAGTTCAAACGGTTCACAACAATGAGGAACACCACGGCCGCATCCGCAAACAGTATGGTTCCCGGCACAGCATAGTTGACGGACCAGCCTTCAAATCCCAGGACCCGGTCTATCATCACAAGCAGAATCTGCATGCCAATGGTTTCTATCAGCAGTGATTTTCCCAGATTGGCATGGCGCAGGATGGAATACCGGAGGGTCAGGCCCACATAGGCGATACCCGGTATGGCAATGCCCGACCACCAGAGCCCGTCATAGGTAACAATATTAACCAGGCCCAGAAACAGTGCCACCACAGCCAATACACCGTAGCATACAAGCACCAGTTTTTTCCATATGCTCTCGTCATGCTGAATCACCGGATAATTCCCCTTATCCGCCTCCGGCATGATAACGCCGTTGCTCTCCAGCTCCACCGGAATGCCGTCCGCCCTCAGGCGGCCGAAAAAACATTCCTCCAGCCTGGAATCCTGGAATACCTTGGTGAAGGTGATGACGGTCCTGTGGCCGAAGGAACACACGCCGCATTTGGCCGGCTGGCGCTTTGACACCCCGATCAGCATGCGGAACCCTTCAATGTCATCCTGATACTCCCGGTCCATGGAGATAAGACCGATATTGGATAAGGTAATGGTATGGGCCCTGTCATTGCGCCGGAAGATGAAGCCCAGAGCCAGCCACTTGACAAACAGCGGAAGGATGCGGACATACCATTTCTTCTCATTTGAGACATTGTAGGAAATGGTCTCCTCCAGTTTTTCCTTCACTATCTTCTCGTCCATCTGCCTGCATACCGATGCGAGAATTTCCTCAAATTCATCCCTGCCCTGTCCCGGTTCATGGTCAATGGCTGTCACCGCGAAAAAGTTGGAGGCTGTGTCGGAGCCGAAAAAGGCCCTCAGGTTAATGGGAAGGTTCACACCGATATGGCGTCCCTTCCGGCCTTCCTCCTCATATACTCTGGAAATGGACCAGATCAGGCAGGCGGTCAGGTACTTTGTGATACTGACCCCCATTTTACGGCTTACCGCCTTAAGCTCCCCTGTGTCCGCGTACCCGTGGACCACACTCTCCCCTCCAAAGGGAATATATCTCCCAGTAAGGCGCAGCGCCGGCCGGGAGCTGTAGCGTCTGGTCTGCATTTTCCGGTAATTCTTAAGGTAGCTGTCCTCTGTCTGGGTGGACACGCCTTCTCCCGGCCCCGCGCCGGTCCTGCGCCCTCCCCGCTTTAATTCCAGGTATCCTGCGGTCAGTTCCTTCAGGAAATTCACGGCCCCCATGCCGTCCGTCACCGCATGAAATACCTCCAGATTGATTCTGGTTCCATAATAGCTTACACGGAACAGGTAGAGCTGGTTGCTCTTGGGGTCGATATAGCGGCAGGGCCAGCTTCCCTCCTGCTCCACAAAGGGCTGGCGTTTGTTCTCCTCGAAGTAATACCAGAAAAAACCTCTCTTAAGCTTCACCTTGAACCCGGCAAACCAGGGCAGTACCTCTTCCAGCGCCTGTCCCAGCAGTCCGGGGTCTATCTCTTCTTTCAATGTTACGGAAATACGGAATACATTGCTCAGGTTTTCATTGGCTATCATGGGAAATATCTTACCTGTGTTATCCAGCCTGTGCCACCGTTTTCCCTGGGGATTCTTTTTCATAGCGCCCCTTTCTGCCGGCCGTCCCGCAGATTTCCTGCCGGTCCGGCGCAAACTGTATTTTCTGCCATTATATCTCTATCATCCTGCATTCACAACTATATTATACTTAATTTTTGTCTGCCCCATTGTTTTTGCCGCTGTTTTAGCCATTATTTTTGCCCCCCATGGCTTCTTTTGGCGTCTTTTGTTTTTACCCCGGATATGATATATTGGACCCATACGCCCGGACAATGGCAGGCTGCTTTCAAATTCCGCAGGAAATATCATGATTCCTCCTTTATTTCACCTAAAATAGGGGTATAACAACAAGAGGAGGTATCCCTATGAAAACCATACATACACATGCCCTGGAGCTTTCAGGAAGCAGCTATGAGGCCGGCCGCCTGCTGGGCAGCCGTCTGGCATCTGTTCCCAGTCTTAAGAAGCGCCTCTCAGGCGGTTTCCCCGGCTTCGGCCTGACGCAGTTTAACCAGGCCAGCCAATGTTTTAGCCGCTGGTGTCCCGGGCTTAACGAAGAGCTGGCCGGATTTGCCGATGCCCTGGGCTGCGCCCCTGAGCAGGTTCTCTATTACGGCATGACCTGGCTTACACCGCGCTGCAGCCACCTGGCCCTTCTGCCCTCCATGACTGCCTCCGGTCATCCCATGACTGCCAGGAATTATGAGTTTAACGATGAGGCAGAGGATTTTACCGTCATAAAAACCTGCATCAAGGGAAAATATACGCATATAGGAACCAGTGTGCTGGGAATCGGCCGTGACGACGGCATCAATGAAATGGGCCTGACCGTTACACTGAGCTCCAGCGGTTTTCCTGTTGGCCCCCTGCCTGAGATGCGCAGGCCCGCGGTTACCGGTCTGCAGTTCTGGGCCGTGGTCCGTACCCTGCTGGAAAACTGCCGCGATGTAAAGGAGGCATTGTCCATGCTGAAAGACATGCCTGTGGCATACAACCTGAACCTGATTGTGTTGGACAGGGAAGGCCGCTGCGCCCTGGTGGAAACCCTGGACGGACGTATGGCAGTGAAGGCCATTGACAGTGACTCCGGGGAACAGACCCTCTATGCCACCAACCATCCTGTGCTGGAGGAACTGATTCCCTATGAACCCAAAGCATTCGTCCACTCCATCCGCCGGTATGATAACATCACCGCCTTCCTGGAGCGGCACAAGAAGGGCATCACTGCCGGGCAGCTGAAGGATTTCTTTCTGACTCCTTATCCGGAGGGCCTGTCATGCAGTTACTACAGCCAATTTTTCGGCACCACAAAAACCATGGTCCTGGACCCTGTCCGGGGCAGTCTTTCCCTGTGCTGGGGAGGACGGCCTCAAAACGGCTGGCATGACTTTAACTTCTCGGATCCATTTCCCCAGGAAACCGCTGCCATCGAAATCCATAACCAGACAGCGGACCCATCCATCTTTGCATACAGGAGCCTCGTATGAACTACAACAATGCCATAGAAAAAACCATCCTGTTTATAGAAAGCCACCTGACCGCATCCTTCACCGTGGAGGATGCGGCCAGGGAGGCGGGATATTCTTATTACCATTTAAACCGGCAGTTCTCCGCCGTCCTCGGGGAGAGCGTCGGCAGCTATATAAAGAAACGGCGTCTGTCCCATGCGGCCAGGGAGCTCATCTACACGGAGAGACGCATCATCGACATTGCGCTGGACCATGGTTTTGAATCCAGCGAAGCCTTCAGCAGGGCCTTCAAGGCCGTCTACCACACAAGTCCGGCCGGCTACCGCAAAAACAGGCTGGATGTCATCATAAGCCAGAAACCAAAAGCCGACCAGCACCTGCTGGCCCACCTGACACAATCCTTGACGGTCCGCCCCCGGATTGTGGAGATTCCCGATATCCTCACCGCCGGCCTGCGGGATCGCACCACCCTGCGAAACAACCGGATTCCCCAGCTGTGGACCCGTTTTCTTGACCTCATGCCGCAGATTCCCGATCAGATCCCCCACGGCCGCGGCTTTGGCATATGTGAATCCTGCGGTGAGGGAAACACCCTGTACACCATGAACGATGATTTGCTGTTCTCCGAGGTGGTGTCCGTGGAAGTCAGCTCCATGTCGGTCCTTCCTCCTCCCCTGGTGTATAAAACCATTCCCGGCGGAAAGTACGCTGTGTTCACCCATACAGGCTCCCTAAAAAGCCTGCCCCTGACCTATCAGTATATCTGGGGCACCTGGTCCCTGACCGCCCAGGAGAAGTTGGACGGCAGGGAGGATTTTGAGCTGTACGATGAGCGGTTCCTGGGATTTAATCATCCTGACAGCCGGATTGACATTTACATTCCGGTCCGATAACCCATACCAGTCCGATAACCCATACAGGGAATCATCTGTATGGGCACTCTTACTTTTCTTCCCCCCTGATGATTCGTTTCATACGTGCCAGATCATCCATGGTCAAAAGGCCATTGTCCATGTATTCCTCATACACCACCTGCGTGGCCTCCACAAAGGCCTGCCGCTCCTCCCTGGAAAGGGTGTAAATTTCTGCGTTGGCCCGGATATTTTCCATTGCCTGCACTTCATTTTCATCAATGAGACGGTTATTTTCCTTCATCATCTCTTCCGTACATTCTGCCAGAATCTCCTGATACTCCGGGGGCAGCGACTCGTACCACCTGGTATTTACATAGAAGGGTTCCGGGTGGAACTGGTAATTCACTTCTGTAAAATACTTCTGGACCTCATAAAACCGCATTCCGGAGGAATTGACCCACGGATTTTCCTGACCGTCAATGGCGCCTGACTTCAGGGCCATATACAGGTCGTTGTAGGGAACAATCATGACCTCGGCTCCCAGGGCCTCCAATGTTTTATTGATGGTGTCCATGCCGTTGGAGCGCATCTTAAGCCCTTTCAAATCCTCCGGCCTGCGGATCATCCGCACGCTGTTGGAAAACTGCCGGAATCCGCCCGCATCGCCGATTCCCAATATGGTGGCTCCGCTTTTCAGGGAATCCATGCTTATTTCCCTGGCAAATTCGGAGTTTACCAGACGTTCTGCCTGGGTTCTGTCTTCGCAGAGAAAGGGAAGGGAAAACACAAGCATCCTGGGAACTATCTCCAGCTGTCCCCCGCGAAATCCCTGTATGGTGCCGTCGCAGACCTGTTCCAGCATGGATGCCTCGCTGCCCAGCTGACCGGCCGGGTAGATATCCACCTGGATTCCGCCGTCTGTTTTCTTTTCCAGCAGCTTCTTAAACAGCAGGAAGGACTGGTGGCGCGGGTTGTCCACAGGCTGGGAATGGCCAATCTGCATGGAATATATCTTTTCAGGTTTTTTTTCCAACCCCTCCTTCCCCTGTCCGCCTTCTTTTATTACTGCATTTGGACCCTGGCCTGCATCCAGCCCCAGACGCGCATCCGCGCCCCGGCCTGCGGCGGATGCCATCTCCTCTCCCCCTCTATCAAAACCGCTGCAGCCTCCCAGCACCAGCACCATCAGAGCCGCTGTCAGAATCCCTGCCCTGTATATTGTTCTCATTCCCCGTCATTCTCCTCTCTGATGCCTTCCGCCTGCTCATAGCGGAACTTTAACGGAGACATACCTTCCATTTTCTTAAATGTCCATGTGAAGTAATTCGGCTCCGAATATCCCACCATACCGCTTATCTGCTTGATGCTGTAGGTCTCGTTTCTCAGCAGTTCCTTTGCCTTCTTCATCCGGATCTGAATCAGGTAATCCACCACCGTGGTTCCCATATACTGCTTGAAAAGGCGGTTTACATAGTATTTGCTGAACCCGGCCTCCGAGGCAATGGTATCCAGGGTCAGGCGTTTCTGGTAATGTTCCTGTATGAAGGAACAGATGCCCTCCACCTCCCTGGGCATGTCCCTGTCCTGTTCCGTGCCCTCCTCCCCGCACCGGGTCCGGGCCACCATGTCCCCCACCCGCTCCCGGGCTTTCTCATAGCTTTCCTCTATCTGGCTGACATCCACAAAGGGGGTTCCGCTTCCCATCATAAAGGCAATCTGCTGCTGTTTTAAAATCGAAGCCAGGAATTCTTCCATCCTCCTGAAAATCCCCGGAAGCACATCCGGCTCACGGCAGAAAACAACAGCCGTAACCATGTGGTTTGTCTCGCTGAACATGACGGTCAGGTCCAGATAATCAAATTCCTTCCTGACAGCCTGAAACAGCTTCTGCCTGGCGCATTTATCCAGGGAGCCCTGGAGGCGGATGCAGAAACAGTTTCCGCTGCACTCAGTTCTGATGTTTTTCAAATCCAGATAGTAGAGCACCTCCTCCGGCATATTGCCCAGAACCATATCATGAACCATCTTGCTCTCCATCATATCCAGGGTCTTTAACAGCTTTGTTTCACGGTACTCCTTCTCCGCCTCCGCGTCCAGCTCGTCAATGGCCCGCATGATTACATTGATAAACGCCTCCTTTTTCACAGGCTTTACCATAAAATCCACTGCCCCAAGGCGCAGTGCCTCCACTGCATACTCAAAATAGTCATAAGCAGTGGAAAAGACGGCCCGGAACCTGTAATCCTGACTCTTTATTTTTTCCAGAGCCTGGAGGCCGTTCAGGCCGGGCATGTTGATGTCCAGCACAATGATATCCGGCCTGTCGAGCATCACCCGCTTGATAACCTCTGTTCCCGAAGCACATTCTATAACCTGGTCTATATCCAGGGAGGATTCATTGATAAAGAAGCGCAGTGCCTCCCGCTCCAGTTCCTCGTCATCTGCAATCAATATTTTATACATCTTCTTCTCCCCTGTGCAGGTAAATACTGACAATGGTGCCTGCACCTTTTTTGCTCATGATTTTAAGACTGTCATCCCTGCCTGTATATAAGGAAAGCCTCTGCCATATATTCCATACTCCAATCCGTTCCGGCTGCTTCTCCGAAAGACGCCTCCTGATCCTCTCCAGGCGTTCCTTTTCTATCCCCATTCCATTGTCGCAAATCCGTATCCGTATATAATTCCCCGTCTTTCTGACATCCAGAATAAGGGTTCCCCCTTCTTCCTTGGGCTCCAGGCCATGGATTACCGCATTTTCCACAAGGGGCTGCAGGGTAAACCTGGGAAGCGTCACAGCCTGTTCCAGCTTCCTGTCATGCCTGACATCCACGTTCAGCCTGGATGAAAAACGCATCTTCTGGATCTTCAGGTATTCCTCTGTAATTCCCAGCTCCTCTCCCAAAAGGGCCGGCATCTGAGCGTCCGCCAGGTTATAGCGCAGCAGCACTGACAATGAATCCAGCATGGTCAGCGCCTGTTCCCGGCGCCCCAGCATGACGGTCCTGTTGATGCTGTTTAAGGTATTAAAGAGAAAATGGGGATTAATCTGGCTTTGCAGCGCAAGGAAACGGGCCTGGCTCAGCAGCTTTTCATACTCCTCATTTTTGCGCTGTTCCACCAGAAGCTGCTTTTCGCTCTCTATTTTTTCCTTCAGGCTGAAGGCCATATGGTTAAATGCCCGCGAGAGCATGCTCACTGTATTTTCCCCGGAGCTCTCCTTAACGTGCGCGTCCAGATTTCCCCTGCCTATCTCCTCCACCTGTTTTTTAAGCTCATTTAAGGGCCGCGTCACCCTCACGAATATATAGCTGGCTGACGCCGCAATGAGGACACAGGCAGCTGCCACGGCTCCCATGTTGAATGCGGTCATCACCTTCCGTCTGTAGGTCAGCTCCCGGTTGCTGTCCACACTGGACTCCAGCGCATACTGGAGCAGTTCATTGGTGTATTTCTCCAGATATCCGCCGATGGTCTGGCTGTAGTAAAAACTGTCATAATACCTGTAATCGCTGCCGTTGTACAGAAAGGAGGCATTGCAGCATTCACTGTAGTATGACTCAAAGGACTGGTCAATTCCCCGCAGAAGATACCAGGATTCCTCATTGGTGCTCTCTGTATACAGGATATCTATAACAGACCTGGCTTTTTCATAGGTATCATTAAACTCAGCCAAGGTGGTGCGGTTTCCCGTCTTCATGTACTCCTCAAACAGGATGCCGCTCTGGAGAAAATGGTTTTTCAGCTCCAGTATGGAGTAGTACTGGTCGATTTCCTTTTGATATCTGGCATTAAACTGGTTAAACAGGGAGTGGTTGTAAATGGAAAATGAGAGAAACAGTATCAGCATCAGAAGCAGCACCGCATTGATTTGGGCGCCCACTGAAAAACAGAACTGTTTCCACCAGAATGTTAGTTTCTTCATCTGAACACTCCTTCGCTGAAGCTGACCTCCGGTTCCTCCGTAAGCGTTTCCACCCAAACCTGATGGAATTGCTCCATGCTCTGCTTCTGGTATTGGTACGTGCTCTGCGCGCACTTTTCCACGGCCTCCCTGTCCTCCTTGGAGAGCGAGGTCAGGTTTTCCGTGTTAATGATCATCACATCCGGAAGGCACCACGCATCATTTTTGGTGACAAAATGGATATACTGGTCGTAGTTATTGCATATAAATTCAGAAAATGAGGACTCAGCCCCGTCGATATTGCCTGATATCAGCGATTTATATGTGTTGGTATTGACGGAGCCTGCCAGCTCGATTCCCATATCCCGGAAAATCTCCGCCATCAGAGCGGACTCGCTGCTCTCAATCTTCTTGCCCTCCAAATCCTTTTTATCCAGGAACGTTGAGTCTGTGCCATAGAAGCACCGAAAATCGGGGTAATACCAGACCAGGGGCGTGATGCGGTCCATCTGGCATTCGTCCCTCAGGGTTTCCTCATTGCTGTGTATCCACTCTGTCTGTGCGTCTCCGCCTGCAAAGTTGGAAGGGACAAAGTATTTTCGGATAGATTCCACCTCCTCCGACAGCTCCAGGACATTGACGCGGGCCATGGCGATACCGCCGAACTTTACCTGTTCAATGATTTCCGTGGGGGTTCCCAGGCTTCCGTTATAGTAAATCTTGACCGTTACCCTGCCCTGGGTTTCACGGCTCACCATTTCCGCAAAATACGCCATGGCCTGGGCGGAGGGATGATTCTCCGGCATGGTCTCCGCCAGCCTCAGGATTACGGCCTGGCTCCGGGGAAGGGACGGACTCTCCGGTCCGCCGTCAAAAGCGCAGCCGGTAAGAAGGACGGATGCCGCCATAAGAACCGCTGCCAGGGCCTTTGTCAGGGCTGCTGATGTCTGCGCGGGGATACGTGGATGCATATTCAAAGTCACGTGAGACCTTCCTTTCAGGAAAATAAATTTTGCGGACATTGTATCATAACTCCCTCCTTTCCACAACACCAAATACCCTCAACCGAAGCTGAGGGATATTGGATGCCATATGATTTTATTTTACAAGCCCCAGTACATTAGGGATGGTCATGGAAATGGCCGGTACATAGGTCACCAGTAACAGTATGGCCGCTGTCACTGCAAAATATGGAAGAAGTGTCTTAAATACTTCTTCAATTTTCACATTTGCCACCTTGCAGCCTGTAAACAGAATAGGTCCTACCGGCGGCGTGATTGTACCGATGCACAGGTTGAATACAATCATGATTCCGAAATGGATGGGGTGCATGCCAAAGCTGGTACAAATCGGAAGGAAGATGGGTGTAAATATAAGGATTGCCGGGGTCGGGTCCATGAAGGTTCCCACCACCAGAAGCAGCAGGTTCATAATCAGAAGAATGGCAATCTTGCTGTTGGTAAGTCCCAAAAGTACATCCGCAATAATGGCAGGTATATTGGTAAAGCTCATAATCCAGCTCATGATGGACGATACGCCAATCATGAATATTACAATGGCAGTCATCTTTACGCTGTCTAACAGAATCTTTCTTAAATCCCTTATCTTAATGCTGCGGTAGATAAAGCTCAGCAGCAGGGAATATACAACCGCGATAGCGGAACCTTCCGTGGCCGTAAAAGCCCCTATTAAAATACCGCCAATAACAATCACGATCAAAAGCAGGCTGGGTATGGCCGCCCATACGGTTTTCAACACAATGGCCAGGGTGATTTCATCCCGGTTTCTGTATCCGCGTTTGGATGCCATAATACCCGCAATCACCATTACTCCGATTCCCCATAAAAGGCCTGGAAGATATCCCGCCATAAACAGCGCGGAGATTGACACGCTGCCCGCAACCGTGGAGTACACAATCAGGGTATTGCTGGGAGGAATCAGCATTCCTGTGGGTGCGGATGCAATATTGACAGCCGCCATATAATCCTTTGAATAGCCCTCTTTTTCCTCCAGCGGTCCGATGGTTCCGCCTATAGCCGCGGCCGCCGCCACGCCGGAACCGCTGATGGCTCCGAACAGCATGTTGGCCACCACATTGGTCTCTGCCAGGGCTCCCGGCATCCTGCCGCTTAAGATTTTTGCGCAGTTAACCAGCCGTATGGCGATACCGCCGTTATTCATGATATTCCCCGCCAGTATGAAAAAGGGTATTGCCAGCAGCGAGAAGGAATTGACGCCTGTAAATACCTTCTGTGCCGCTGTTCCCATGGCATTCTCAAAGGGAAGCACGCACAGCATGGCGATGGTGGAGGCCAGACCGATGCTGATACTGATGGGAATTCCCAAAACCAGCATGGTCAGCACGCAGACCAGCATAACCAGTGCTACAAGTATTGCCTGATCCATAATTCTATCTCCTTTGTTCTTAGATTTCTCTCAGTTTTTTTGCCAGCTTCATCTCATTGTAGACAAAATAGAAGAGGATGAAACATGCGCTTACAGGCACTGCCGAATAGATAATTCCCATGGGAATCTGAAGCGCCGCGTCCATCTGAATCATTTGGCTTGTAACCTGCTTATAGCCGCCGAATATCATGACGCCTGCTGCGAATAAGGCAACCATCAGTTCACCCAGCATTTCAACAACCACTCTTGTCTTTGGAGGCATATGGTCACGGACAAAGCCGATATTCATATGCTCCCGCAGCCCAAACACATAGGCCGAACCATACATAACCATCCAGACAAACATATACTTGGAAAGTGATTCCGTATATGCGTTGGGACTGTTAAAGAAATATCTCACAACAACCTGGAAGGTTACCAGGATTGTCATGACAGCCAATAGTACCACACATACCCATTCGATAATCCTGTCCAGGATTCTCTTTGCTGATTCCATGAGTCATGACCCCGCTTTCTGCTAATCCCTGTTAGTTGGCAAGGCTGCGAATTTCTTCGTATAATGCCTTTGCGCCCTCGCTCTTCATTGTCACATTGTCGATAACAGGCTGGCATGCTTCCTGGAACGGAGCGATATCCACATCAATAAACTGGGCGCCAGCTTCCTCTGCTGTCTTTTTTGCACCCTCAAGGTTTTCATCCCACAGCTGAAATTCGCGCTCTGTGTATTCCTTGCAGAGATCCTTTAAGGTCTGCTGGTCCTCTTCGCTCATCCCCTTTAAGGTGGCTGTATTCATAACCAGGAGATCCGGAATCATCAGATGACGTGTGTAGGAGAAGTAAGGAGCCACTTCATAGTGTTTTAAATCTGCATAGGTAATCTCATTATTTTCGCCGCCGTTGATTACACCCTGCTGAATCGCGGTATAAACCTCTCCCTGGGCCATAGGTGTTCCCACTCCGCCCATTGCATCCAGCATAGCGATACAGGTCTGGGATTCCATAACGCGGATCTTGTAGCCCTTTAAATCAGCCGGGGTCTGAACCGGCTTGTCTGTATAGATGCAGCGCGCTCCTGCTGTAAATGCCGCCATAACGCTGAAATTGTTGGCTTCTGTACTTGCAAAGATATCGTCCAGGGCTCCGCTGGTAAATACCTTTTTCTGATGCTCCACGCTGTCATAGGCGTAAGGAAGGCCCAACACGGCAAAATCAGGATTTACATTTTCCACAATGGAGTTGGCCACCATGGCCATCTGGATGGTACCGCTCTGTACCAGCTCAAAGGCATCCTTCTGTGAGCCCAGAAGCTCGTTGGGGCTGATTTCAATTCTATATGCGCCGCCGGTTGCCTCATAGAAAGCATCGCTCATCTCGGACAAAGCCAGATACTGGGGATGCTTCTCCGACTGGTTAAAAGCCAGCTTTAATGTAGTTGTCTTTACGTCCTTTTCAGGTGCCTTGGCCTCGCCTGCCTTGGTCTCTCCGCCTGCGGCCGGTGCTGCTGTGGTTGCGGACGCGGACGCGCCTCCCCCGCATGCAGTCAATGACAACGCGGTTACCCCGGCCAATACCAATGTTAATGCCTTTTTCATCATAATCTTTCTCCTGTTCTCCCCGTTGGGATTCTTAACGTTTTCTTTACAGGAAGATTATAAACTTTTCCGCTTTAAATTGAACTACAAAAAATGGGCCATGTCCTATAAGAAATAAGACATGGCCGCAAGATATTGATAGTGTGGATGGGCAATATTTTATAGTTTTAAATTTTCTCAGTTCAAACGGTCCTGACCTCATCACTGTGCCAGCCGTTTTCCTCCGTATAAATCGCAAAACGCTTTATAATCTGGGTTTTCCCATGTTTTCTCCTCGAACGTTGTGTATGATACGACAACTGCTTTAAATGTATCCACACCACAATCTTCATCAATGGCATACCCCTGGGAATCACCATAAGAACTGCCTGGAACCAGATTAATATTCTCAAATAATACTTCCGTCACATATGTGGAATCGCCATAGCTCAGATGTCCCTTGATTTTCACAGGAAGACCATTGGCATCCCAGCCAACATAGGCCACAACCGCATCACGGATGTCCTCCTCTGAATTATTCTGAATTACGGCCTGAAGCATATCCGGATACAGTGACTTATATCTCTCATCCTGAACCACATACTTTGTGCTGCTCACAAACACCGGCTGTCCGGCCAAAGATGCCTCCAGTTCTTCCGCGGATGCATTTTCCACTCTTGTCCCTGACGGAGCCTCTGACTTTGCAAAAGTCACATCCTGCATCTCCACTTCAATTTTAATATCATCGGAATACTTCTTTCCCTCATAGGCCTGGCGGAAGCTGTCTACATAAGGATTCTTCCATTTGTCACCATCAAATGTTTCAAATGACAGTATGATGGGTTTAAATGTATCCACCTTACAGGATTCATTAATGGAAAAACCGAAATCCTCCCCAAATGTACTTCCGCCCACTAAATTGATATCACTATAATTTACTTCTGCAAAATAGTCTCCTCCTGAAAAGTCCATGTTGCCCACCAGCTTAACCGGAAGATGATTGCTGTCCCAGGCCACAAAAGCAAGAACCGCATCTTTAATGTCCGCATCCGTGTTATTCTGAATCACCGCATTCAGCATATCCGGGTAAAGAGACTTATACTGTTCATCCTGTACAAGGTATTCCGACTTAACAACCGAAACCGGAAGGCCTGACAGCAACTCATCAAATTCTTCTACAGACAGTTCCTTTACCTCTTTAGGAGGAACTGTAGTTTCAGCCTCAGTGGTTTCCTTTTGTGTTGTCTCCTTTTGCATGTCCGCTGTTTCGGACGCACTCTCCTGTGCCTTCTCCGTGTTTGTTGCAGCGGATGTCCCCGAACCTCCGCAGCCCCCTAAAATCATTGCAGCTGATAAAATTACCAGAAACGATTTTTTCATATGTATACTCCTCCCCTTTTTTGTTTCATTTTAACACTTATTCAGGTAATCGTCCACCTAATTGTAACGCATTGGTAACTATTGGTAATTATCCAGCTGTTTTTCAGCCACTTTCATTAACTACAGATGCTTTATACTCCCACTACTTATGATACGGCTCCCCCGTAATAATCCTGTAACTCCTGTAAACCTGTTCCAACAGCACCACCCGCATCAGCTGATGCGGAAATGTCATCTTAGAAAAGCTCAGGGCAAAGTCCGCCCGCTTCATAACGTCCCCGGACAATCCCAGCGAACCGCCTATGACAAACACAATATGGCCTACCCCATCCACTCCCAGCCTCTGAATCCTGCCTGCCAGCTCCTCGCTGGTCAGCATCTTCCCCTCAATGGCCAGGGCAATGACGTAAGCCCCATCTTTAATATTAGAAAGGATGCGCTGTCCTTCCTTTTCCTTAATCTGCCGCTCAATGGCCTCGCCGGCCCCGTCCGGCGTCTTTTCATCCGCTACCTGGATAATATCCAGTTTACAGTAGCGGCTCAGGCGCTTGGCATACTCCCTGATGGCATCCTCAAAATATCGTTCCTTAATCTTTCCAACCGTTACAAGGGTAATCTTCATCTGCTAAAACTCCAGTATCATATCGTACCACACAGCCCCGCCGTGAACGGATTTGGAAATGCCCATATTCACATATCCAAAGGTTTCATAATACCCAATCAGCCGTTCTTTACAGGTAAGAATAAGTCCCCTGCGCCCCTGGCTCCTGGCCCGTTCAATCATGGCCTTCATCAGACGGGAAGCCACCCCACGGTGCCGGTATTCCTCAATCACATCCAGGCCGAATATACTCTGGTAGGCGCCCTGCGGCTCATGGAGTGAAGTATCCTCAAACATCTCGTCCCCAATGGTCCTCTCATTTGTGACAGCGCCATTGATAAACCCGATGATTCGGTTTCCATCCTCAGCCACCAAAAAACTCTGAGGAAATACATCCAGACGCTCCTTCAAACTTTTTCTGTCTGCTGCCTCCGCTGCCGGAAAGCAGGCTGCCTCCACCTGCACCACTGCGTCCAAATCAGCCGGTACCGCTGTCCTTATGGTAATACCATCCATCTTCTGTCCTCTTTTCGTATCCTTTGCTGTTCTTAAGCCTTTACCCTGAAATAGTATCCCACGCCCCACTTCGTATGTACATACCTTGGGTCGCTGGGACTGGGTTCGATTTTCTCGCGCAGCCTCCTCACATGGACATCCACGGTACGCACATCCCCGCTGTCCATGGCCTTATTTCCCCATACATAGGTCAGAAGCGCTTCCCTGCTGTATACCTTGTTGGGATTGCGTACCAGAAGCTCCAGAAGGTCAAATTCCTTGGCTGTGAGATTGATTTCCCGCTCGCCGATAAATACCCTGCGGCTCTCTGTATCCATCTTAAGGTCCCCTGCGCCAATCACGCCGGATTCCGCCTCCTCCCGCTTCTGACGTTTGCTCTTCCCGCTTCTTCGTATGATGGCCTTGATTCTGGCCTTGACCTCCAGTATGTTGAAGGGCTTGCTGATATAATCATCGGCGCCGTACTCCAGCCCCAGAATCTTATCCATGTCGCCGCCCTTGGCCGTCAGCATAATGATGGGCATATCCGAAAACTCACGTATGGCCTGGCACACCTCATAACCGTCATACTTGGGCAGCATCACATCCAGAAGCACAATATCATATTCTGTCTTTTTGGCCAGTTCAATGGCCTCCTCGCCGTCATATGCACAGTCCACTTCCATCCCGTCCTGTTCCAGACTGAAGCGGATTCCTTTTACAATTAATTTCTCATCGTCAACCACTAATACTCTTGCCATGTTCCATTCCCCTTATCTATTATTAAACGGCGGCCCGATAACCAAGGCCGCCTGCCGTTATTTACACTGTAATACTGTCCTTAATCTTTTCAAACGCAGCATTCTTGATACCGGATACATTCATAATATCCTCAATGGACTTAAATCCGCCAAACTCCTGGCGGTAATGGATAATGTCATCTGCCCTGGACGCTCCGATTCCCCTGAGGGTCATCAGTTCTTCCCTGGAAGCCGTGTTAAGATTCACCCTGGCCTTAGAACCGCCTTCGCCGCTCCCTGTCCTGCCGGACGTCTGAACGCCTGCTGTTCCTCCGCCCATGGATATACCTGACTGGGTCAGCCCACGGGCCTTCCACTCCTCTGCCTGTTCGCGGTCCGGCACCTGTATCTTCATGCCGTCCTCTAACACCTGGGCCAGATTCAGATAATCCGGCACTGCTGCTTCTGAGAATCCTCCCGCCGCCTCAATGGCCTCATATACCCGGCTGCCTGCAGGAAGTCCATATACGCCCGGCGTACTCACCAGGCCGCATACATGAATATATACCAGAGGCATATCTTCCCCGGACAATGTATCCTCCCGGGGCAGCGTATCTTCCCCGGACCGGCTGCCTTTCTGGGGCAGCATGCCATCCTGTCCCGGCGTACCTTCCTGTCCCCGCATGCCATCCTGTCCCGGCACACTGTCCTGTACACGCAGATGCTCTCCATCCGCGTCCCCGGACATGGCCCCGGCCCCGCCTTCCGGTTCGTCCCGGTACCGCGGGCCTTCAATCCCCCCACGTTCCTCAACAGCGAAACCACTGTCAGACTCCAATGCCATAACCATATTTTCCGGTTCGATATCCCGGTTCTTCACACTGCAGCTATAGCATATGCCTGCAGCCAACATACATATGACAATCACTGCCAGTTTTATTACTTTGAAAGATGTAAGTTTCATCTTGGGCGGTATCCCTCCTTCCAGAGAGCACCGTCCCAGCCTGATACTCCTATTCTATCGGAAACCCCCTGCAAATACAAGCGTTAATTTCCAAATTTTATCTTTCAAAAATTACAATTCCGCCTATGGCAATGACCGCCCCGATTATCTTGTTCCACGCAAAGGGGGCTTTCTCAACGCCAAACAGCCCGAACAGCTCAATGGCATAAGCTATGATTATCTGAGAGACCACAATCAGAAGAGCCGCCTTGGCCGGTCCCAGGCTTCCCATGCTCCGGATAACCGTGTAGGTGATAAGTGCTCCCATGATACCGCCCACAAGCACATATTTGGGCGTAACCTGCATGAGGCCGGCCACAGGCTCCCTGCCTGTAAACAGCCATATGACCACGCAGGTAATAAAGGCCGTAAGCTGTACCCAGCCCGCAGCCACCCAGACGCTGGTCTGCTTTGTCACTTCCGTGTTAAATACGCCCTGTATGCTCATTAAGGCGCCTGACAGCAATGCTATGATAAATCCCATGTATTATTTTCCTGCCTTTCCATTCATTTTACCGTTATCTTAGCATTCCCACAGGTTTCTATTTTATTCTGGCATTCTCTCTGCATATGATGTATAATCGTTCCGTCAGGAGGCACAGCTATGCTATCATTTATAAAAACATTATTACAGGCCAGCGCATGGCCCATCCAGGCACCTGAGCCATACTCCGCCTTTCACATCCTGCTCTGCGCCGCCGGCATACCGCTTGCCGTCTTTCTGGCCCGGCGCCTGGCACGCACAAGTACTCACCCTTGCGGTGTGCTGTTTATCTGCGGCCTGGTTTTAGCTGTCAGTGAACTGTATAAACAGGGCTTCCTATATTTTGTCGCAGGCCAGGGCCGGTACAACTGGTGGTATTTTCCCTTCCAGCTGTGCAGCGTCCCCATGTACCTGTGTCTGATTCTTCCGTTATTCAAGCATACGCCCCATTGCCGGACGGAAAAATGCATTTGCACCTTCATGCAGGATTTTGCACTTTTGGGAGGCGTCATGGCCCTGGCTGAACCCAGCGGCCTCATGCACCCCTATCTGCTTTTGACCCTCCATGGGTTTCTGTGGCATTTCATGCTCATCTTCATCGGCCTGTACTGCGCCATGACCGGACTGGGAGGCAGAACCCCAGGCGACTTTGTATCCATGCTCCCCCTGTTTTTGGCCTGCGTATGCATAGCCACGTTCATAAATGTGGCTTCCCATCCCTACGGCAATGCCGATATGTTTTATATCAGCCCCTATTATCCAAACGGACAGATTGTTTTCCACCAGATTGCCCTCACCATAGGTACGGCCCCAGGAAACCTACTGTACCTGGCAGCCATGGTTCTGGGAGGCTTTATCTGCCAGCTGTCCCTGGGCCGGCTGTTTCCCCGGTAACCGTTCTGACGGTTTCCGCCGCCCGCCTCCAGCCATCCATTCAGACATTCAGATTTTCAGTCATGCAGATTTTCAGTCATTCAAAAAGCCGCCTTTGTCCGGTATCCGGCCAGACCCAAGGCGGCTTCTTCCATGCCCTCTTTCCTTAATACGTTCCCTTTTTCAAAAGTTTACGCAGATAGGCAAAGGTGGCTTCCTCCCCCTGGTCCTTCAGCATGTGGAGAAGCTTCTCCAAAAGCGCTCTGGTCCTGGGATGGATGGTGATATAATTCTTTGTATACTCGTAATATTCTAACGGGGCCGCGCTGGTGTAGGCTTTGCCCTTATACACTTCGCAGGCAGCTATCCGGTCGCAGACCATCTCAGCCACATACCGCAGAGGCATCTTATTTCCCACCAGGCCCTCCTCCTTATGGTTGGAAATGTCAATCCAATACTCATAATGGTGCTTGTTCCTGCCCTTATGGTGAAGCCAGGCCCTGGAATACCCCACGGTCTCACGCTCCGCTGCATTGGGGCTGCGGTTTCCCTGATAATACCTTACCCCGGTCCAGAACTCCTCCGGACTGTACTTGGAGAGATCATGGGTAAGTCCCTGCCAGTACAGGCCAATCTGGAAGCAATGCTTCCTGACCAGGTTTCTGTGCCTTGTAATGGTAGAAAAATGGTTCCATATATTACAGATTTTCATTCAAATCCCTTCTTTACACATTAATACGCATGGCGCACTGCATTGAAATATGCTCTAGTATATCATAAATTTCGCCTTTTTGGCTGTATTTCTTCATATTTTAACCTTTGAACAACAGAATCTGAGGTTTATATAAATTGTTTATACTTAATGCCCAAAAACGTTTGACACTTTTCAACATTTATGATATCCTTAGGACAGTTGCGAAATAGTTTGCAACATATCACATTTTTTTATTTTTTATATTTTTTGGAGGTATCGTAATGAAAGGTACAGTTAAGTGGTTCAACAACCAGAAGGGTTACGGATTTATTTCCGACGAGCAGGGAAACGATGTATTCGTTCACTACTCAGGTCTGAACATGGATGGCTTCAAGTCCTTAGATGAGGGCGCAGAAGTTGAGTTCGATGTAGTAAACGGAGCTAAGGGTCCTCAGGCTACAAACGTAACCAAATTATAATCAATGAACAACAGTGTACCTTTTTCAAACATATATCATCACTGATAGAGGTTGAAGTAAGTTATATCTGATTTCAAATGATTACAAGTAAGAGCCAGTCCTGCGACTGGCTCTTATTGTTATTTTGCTTTTTCCAGCATATCCTTCAGTTCATCCACGGAAAACGTGTAATTCTTATTGCAGAAATGGCAGTTCACCTCAATGGGCTTGCCATCCTCTATCATTTCCCCTATATCCTTTCTGCCCACGCTGATCAACGCCTTCTCCACCCGGTCCTTTGTACAGTTGCAGTAAAATGCAGCCGGAAGCCTTCCGCCGATTTCCAGGCCGAATTCCCCAAGTACATACTCCAGTATCATCTCCGGCGTGTTGCCCACGTCCAGCAGGGTGGTAATGGACGATATTTCCTTCAGCTTGTTCTCCAGTCTGCCGATGATATCCTCGGAAGCCCCCGGCATCAGCTGAATGATGAAGCCCCCGGACTGACGCACCGTGTTGTCCTTATTCATCAGGACCCCCAGCGCCACGGAGGACGGAGTCTGTTCAGAGGTGGCATAATAATATGTCAGGTCCTCCGCAATCTCTCCTGTCACCAAAATGGTCTGCCCAACATACGGCTCCTTAAGCCCGATGTCCTTGATGACACTTAAGACGCCCACGCCCAGCGCTCCGCCCACATCCAGTTTTCCCTTTTCATTAGGAGGAAGCATCACCATGGGATTAAACGCATATCCCTTCACATTTCCTCTGGAATCCGCTGTCACGGTCAGGCCTGCGATGGGTCCGTCCCCCTGTATCTTAAGGGTAAGAAGGTCATTTTCCCCCTTCATGTCACAGCCCATCATCACACCGGCCGTCAGCAGCCTGCCCAGGGCAGCCGTTGCCACCGGACTGGTATTATGGGATATTCTGGCCTGTTCCACCAGGTCCCTGGTGGTGGCGGCAAAGGCCCTGATCTGCCCCTGTGCCGCAGTTGCTCTGATTACATAATCTGCCATATGATTCACTCCTCGTCTCTCATTGTCTTTCCCTGTTCCCTCATGATTACATAGATGCGTTCGCTGTCTTCCCGCACCGGATTGCGGGTGCACGCATCGTAAGCAGCCACAAACTCCATACCGGCCTCCAAGGCTGCCCGTTTCACCTCATCCAGGCTGTAGGCCTTCTGGAAATGTGTCTCCTCATACTTGCGGTACAACTGGCCCTCACGGATAAACAGGGTAAGGTCATATTCGTTTATTCCTGAACTTTCATCATAGAAATTGTCCCAGATAAAGCTGCTCTCCTCCCTGGCCTCCGCAAAGGTGTTATCTGCCAGCAATTCCCGGTATTTATACTCTGTGTTCAGGTCAAATATAAATACCCCCCTTGGGTCCAGATAATTATTAACCAGCCGGAACACCTGCACCAAATCCCGGTACTCCATCATATAGTTCATGGAATCACATATGCTGACAACTGCCCGCACCGTGCCGTAAAGCTCAAACTCCCGCATGTCCTGCAGGAGATAAAGAATGTCCTGGCCCGAGGCCGCCCGTTTATCCATTGCCATCTGAAGCATTTCCCCGGAATTATCAATCCCAATCATATCATACCCGGCCTCTGCCAGAAGCCCGGTAAGGCTTCCCGTGCCGCAGCCCAGGTCCAGTACCAGGCCACGCTCCACTCCCTGCTCCCGGAGCAGTCCTGTTACATAGGAACACCACTCCTCATAGGGCACATTATCCTGGAAAATATCGTAGACCTCCGCAAAACTGCTGTAAGCTTCCATGTCCTCATCCTTCCCAACGGCGCCGCGTCTCATTCCCGCAGCCATCGCCAAATCATCAAACTACAAAAGCGCCTGTCCGGAACAGTTCCGGGCAGGCGGGTAAAATCAGGGGCTTTATGCGTTCTTTCCGCAGCATTTCTTATATTTCTTGCCGCTTCCGCATGGACAGGGATCATTTGGGAAAATCTTCTTGCCCTTGCGCACGGTACCGGACGCCTTCTGGGACTTATACAGTTCCTTGCGCTTATCCGGTGTAAGAATCTCGTCCCACTGGGGAAGCTCATACAGCCAGTTAGCCTTCGCCTCTACCATATTGTAGTACAGCTTCTCCGGGTCAATCTCAATTTTAACCTCAGTATCCTCTTCCATGGTATCAATGGGGTTCTCATAGCCCTTCAGGCTCTCATTGATTCCATCCAGGAAACCGGTCATGATAAGGATTTCCGTATTGTACTTCTCTGCCAGGTCCTTTACAGTGCCCGTGATAACCTCTGTTGGGTTAGAAAGAATCTGCTCATAGATTCCCTTCTCAATCTGAAAATATCCAGCCCACAATTCTTCTTTCTTTTTATCATCCAGGCCGTCGCCGTAAGCCAGATTTCTCCATGTCTCTAACAGTGCCATAGTAAAACCATCCTTTTTGTATTATTTATGTTCCAGGTGCTTCCTGTCCAGGGCGCCATGCCTCTTTCTGTCTGCCGGACCGTTCTGCTGCCTGTCCATGGCCGCCCATAACCCTTAGTATATAACAAAACATAAGATTTTTCAAACATATTTTATTTTATACAGCTAAATACAGCCAAATAAACCTAAAACCTGAGGCATTCCCCATACATCCCAATACGCTGTTTTTGTTTCCCCTGCAGATCAAGGGTATTTTTTCTGTTTTTCTGCAAATAATATACCTGAATCCAATTCAATTAAAAAGGAGGCTTTACCATGAAAGTAAACGGAAAAAATGAGAGCATCAAATGTACCATCAAGAATTGTGCTTACAATGCACAGTCCGAGGATTACTGCACCCTTGAAGCCATCAAGGTCGGAACTCATGAGATGAACCCAACCAAGAAGGAATGTACAGATTGCGAGTCTTTTGTAAATAAGGCTCAGTAATTCCGTTCTCAGAGACTGTGTCCGGACAGGATATATTGCTGTCTGGCACAGTCTCTTTTTTCTTTTATTTATCAGATAATAACATATTATCCACATTCTTTTCCACAACATTGTGGATAACTCGACAAATTCGTTGATTCATCCGCAAGCCTGTCGAAAACAGTCAAAAAGAAAAGCACCCGCAGTGATATAATATCATCAATCACAGTGGATGCTTTCTATGTTAACATGGTTTTCTCTTTGTATTTGGTCCCATTCCTTCCCGCCTGGAATTATGGGTCTGGTTCTGGTTTTCCGGCTTTACCTTTTCCGTAATGCTGTTAAACATTTCATTTGACTTTTTTCTGGCCTGCTTTTCTTCTTCAAATCTGTCCATATCCGTCTCCCATCCGCCGCCTGCATCCGCGGGTGCACACACGGTGCATGCACGGCTGTGATTTCTCTGACAACAGTATGTCCCGAAAAGAAGAAAAATATGTAAAAAGTTCTAAACTTAACTTGTATTTTTTTCCAACCGTGCTATAATCGAATCAATGGGGACATAGCTCAGCTGGGAGAGCGCTGCGTTCGCAACGCAGAGACCGCGGGTTCGAATCCCGTTGTCTCCATTTTATATGGTGTGCCAAAACCCTTTGCACAGAAAGGATTTTGGCCTTTTTATTTTATATCCCCCTATAAATTCCATATACATCCCAAATAAAACCTGTAAAACATAAAAATCATCCGTAACATGAATGAAACCAGGAGGAACTACATGATGAATGATGAAATCTTTATGAAAGAAGCCATACGCCTGTCCCAGCTGGCTGTCAGCCATGGAAACGAACCCTTTGGAGCAGTGCTGGTCAAGGACGGCGAAATTATCTTCAGCAACGAGAACCAGATTTATACCGGCTCCGATCCCACCTTCCACGCAGAAGCCGGACTGCTCCGGCGTTTTTGCGCAGAGACGCATATCACGGATTTACGCGAATATACACTCTATTCCAGCTGTGAACCCTGCTTCATGTGCTGCGGCGCAATGGTATGGACCAAATTGGGGCGGCTGGTCTATGGCGCCAGCGATATTGATTTGTGCAGCATACTTCATGAGAAAGGAGCCGAATGCTGCAAAATCGTCTTTGAGCATTCCCCCTGGAAACCGCAGGTTACGTCCGGGGTCCTGAGGGACGAAAGCCTAAAGATATTGACAGCCTATTTTTCAAAAAATACAAAAGGCTGAGACATTCTCTCCACTGCCTGACTCCGGGGTTCTTAGATTCTATGGATGAACCGGCTGATTCCGGAAAGACCAATACAACGCCCGGCGTCTTGTGCGAAAATGGCAGGGTGGGCATAAAGCCGCCTGCCAAGCCGTGCAGCCTTAACCCAGGCAGCCTCTCCCCGCCATCAAAATGGAAGCTGTGCCGGTGTATACTGGACCGTAATCCATTTCAGCTCCGTAAACTCGTCAATGGAATAGGAACCGCCTTCTCTTCCCACACCGCTGTTCTTGACTCCTCCAAAAGCCACAGTGGAGTTATCAGAAACCGTCGCGTTATTGATATGCACCATACCGGCCTCCATGTCAAGAGACAGGGACATGGCCTTTGACAAATCATTGGTCAGAAGTGATGAGGAAAGTCCGTATTGATTGTCATTGCAAAGGCGGACAGCATCCTGCGCATCCACTGCCTTAATGATGGAAGTGACCGGCCCAAAGCTTTCCTCATAGAATATCCTCATATCCGGCGTTACATCCTTCAGCACTGTGGGCTGGTAAAAGTTTCCCTCATGGGTCCCGCCGGTCATCAGCACGGCGCCTTTGGATACAGCATCCTGAATCTGGCTGTCAATGATCTGGCACTGCTCCTGTTTAATGAGAGGCCCGATGATGGTATCCTTCTGGTGCGGATCCCCTACCTTCATGGTTCTGGCATAGGCAGCAAACGCTTCACAGAACGGGTCGTATACCGGCTCCTCCACAATCAGCCTGGATGTACACATGCATATCTCTCCCTGATGGAAAAATGCTCCGAATCCCGCAATCCTGACAGCCTGTTCCACGTCAAAATCCTTTAAAAGGATAAGAGGATTCTTACCGCCCATTTCCAGAGAATATTTCTTAAAAAGAACGGACGCTTTAGAGGCAATCCCCCTGCCAACAGCAGTAGATCCGGTAAATGCCACCATACGGATGCGTTCATCTTCAATAAGCTTGTTTCCAACCTCCTCACCGGAACCAGGAACCAGATTGAACACACCTTTTGGAATTCCTGCCCCGTCCAGGGCCTTGGCTATCATCACACCTGAAACAGGCGTTGCGCTGGCTGGTTTGAGCACAAAGGTATTGCCTGCTGCCAGGGCAAAGGCCACCTTTTTAAGAGCCAATAACAATGGGAAATTAAAGGGCGCAATCCCTGCAACCACCCCCAGGGGAAGCCTTCGGATCATGGATATTTCCCCCGCCTCCTGCTGCTGGACCTGGCCGAATACCCGCCGGCACTCACCGGCTGCTGTTCTGAGTATATCCACTGCAAATCCAGCTTCAAAGTACGCCTTTCCAAAAGCAGAACCGCTTTCCCCCATCAGCACATCCGCCACCTCATCTATGTGCTCCTGCATCCAGTCAGCTGCCTTCAGAAGAATCTGCTCCTTTTGGGCGGCCGGTGTGTCTGCCCACGGCCTCCATGCCCTTTGGGCAGCTGCAATGGCCTCCTCCACTTCTGCCCCGCCTGCAAAATGCACCCTGGCAAACACAGAATCATCAGCCGGATTCTTATCCTCAGCCACATATCCTGTCACAGTGTCCTTCCATTCCCCGTTTATGTATAATTGATATTCCATTCTCAATGCCTCCTATCTCATCTTCAGCAGGGCTTTAATGGCTTTCCCGCTGTGGGAAGCATCAAACGCCTCATTAATCTCATCAAATTCAAACACGCGAATCAATTTGTCAAAGGGGAACTTTCCCTGCTTGTAATATGAAATCAACTGGGGGATAAACAGTTTGGGATTTGAATCCCCTTCCACAATGCCTATGAGGGACTTTCCCTCGCCCATCAGCTCCTCCTGGACCTGTATGGTCAGCTCTCCCGTCACACCCAATACCACGGCCGTCCCCAGGAATTTCACACAGGCGAGTGCCTTTTTTACAAAGTCAGGTACGCCGCTGGTATCAATAGCATAATCCGCTCCGCCTTCCGTAATTTTCTTGATTTCACTTACAATACAGTCACATTTTTTCCGGTTGATGGTATGGGTGGCTCCCAGTTCTTTTGCCAGGACAAGGCTTTCTTCATTTCCGCCCACTGCAATGATATTTTTACAGGGACACAGATGGGCTGCCATGATGGCACTCATGCCAACTGTACCGCAGCCAAACACCACCAGGCTTGAGCCGGCCGTGGGTTTGAGCCGGTTCAGGACAGCGCCCGCTCCTGTCTGGATTCCGCATCCCAATGGTCCCAGGATATCCAGTTCCAAATCCTCATCCACTTTAATGATACTGTTCTTATGGACAACGGAATAGGTTGCAAAGGAGGATTGTCCGAAAAAGGAAGAAATTTCCTGGCCATTCTTGGACAGACGCTTGGTGCCGTCGCTCATGACACCGCCAAAATTAATGGCATTAAAATTCTCGCAGGCATAGGGTCTGCCCGCCAGACAGCTCTTACAATGTCCGCAGTATCCGAAGGAAAATACCACATGATCCCCCTTCTGAAACTCCGTCACTCCCTCTCCCACCTTCTCAACAATCCCACATCCCTCATGGCCCAAGACGGCCGGGAGTGGTACCGGAATCATCTGATGCTGTGCCACCTCATCCGTGTGGCATACACCGCTGGCCGCTATCTTTACCATCACCTCCCCTTCACGGGGATCCTGCAGGTCCAATTCCTCAAACTGGAAGGGCTTACCTTTCTCTCTCACAACTGCTGCTGTTATCTTCATCTGTTAAACCTCCCTCTCTCTTATTTATTGTACCATCATATCACTAATCGCGATAACTTAGAACAATAGTTTGTATTTTAACATATTTACTAATATTTTAACGATAAATTAAAATATTTTTTACAATTTCTGACTTCATTCGACTATAGTCATACATTTATTTACATTCAGGGAATTCATCTGCCCGGCAGGAGTTCAGCCCCAAAACAGCTTAATACGAAAATATATTTTCTGAAATGCAAAAAAACCAGACGTCACAGCCTGGCCATGATATCTCTAAACCTGGTATATTCGGATTTCCTACCATGCTTCAGGCGGATCCGTTACCTGGCTTTTACTGTACTCGAATATTACCTTGTTAAAATCCTTCCCCCGGTCCAGATTATATTTACTGTAATAGAGCCACACAGTCAGTTTATCGGGTGTTCCATTCATCTCATTATGCTGGGAAACAATACCCTGAACCTCATGGTCAATCCGCCAGGGTTTATATACAATGACATACAGGTCCGTTTCTCTGACATTCAAACCGCTATATGAGAACACCTTATAGATTCTGTAATCAGGCAGCCGAATATAACAGGCCGCCAGGAGCAATACCATAAACAGGCCTGCGGCGGCCATATATTTCCATATTTTTTTCATTTCTCCCCCTCCATTACTAATAGAACGGAGAAGTGTATAATAATTCCCTTTGTTCGGTCAGTATGCTTGTATTTTTTGATTTATTTCCGACACTTATAATATCAGGAGAACTATTACGATAAAACAATACACAATATGAAATAAGGCCCGAAGCAGTTTACAATTTTGTTCTTATACTGCGGAACTTCGTGAGAAATGAAAGCCTCACAATTTCTATACGGTTATGAGAGCCCTCTCTTGGATGCATTATCGTGATGCATTATCGTGATGCATTATCGTGATGCATTATCGGGGTACATTATCGGGGTACATTATGAAAGGCGCATTATACCAAGGACCATTGTTTATGGTACATTTTATCGTTTATTTTTTCTGTTTATTTTTTCTGTTTTTACTGTTCATTACAAGAATTGCTTGCCATCCTCCCTGCCTATATGATATAATTAGTCTCGTTGGAGACATAGCTCAGCTGGGAGAGCATCTGCTTGACGTGTAGAGGGTCGCAGGTTCGAGTCCTGTTGTCTCCACTGGATATTTGTGCCGGAACCTTTGTTTTTACAGGGTCTTGGCACATTTTTTATTATTCTGATGACAATTGCTCAAAAAGGGACTAAACCGATTGGCCTAATCCCTTCTCTGCAAACAGTTTTTCAATTACTATCATTCTCTTTCCCGTTCCAGATTCCGTTCTTATCCACGTACCATCCGTCAGTTCCCAGGCCACACGTACATAGGTACTGCCATAATGCCGATTAAAATATCTCTCTTTCCATATCTGTAATCTCAGCTTCCGTACTCTCTTCTATAAAATACCGTATCTCCTCCATCACACTGTCGGCTTGGGCGCTATGCGATACGATAGCAGCCACGCCAATGACAATGGTCTGGTGTATATCCTGCTCTCCCACCTCTGCCACAGCCACGTTAAATTTGTTCCGCATTTTAGACAGCAGGCTTTTAACAACCATGCGTTTTTCTTTCAATGAATGAACCCAGGGCGCATGGAGCTTGATTTTTAATGATAATATCAGCATTTCGTCCACCTCGTAATCAAATACACTACGTTACAATTTCTCATCTTTTAATTGTGTCACTTCCATCCACTTTGTCATGGGTAATTCCAGAATGACCTTAATTATAAATATCCAATCCCTTCATATTTATAAATAAACTCCTCTCTGCCACTTATCCACAACCATAATACCACTATATATAGATAAACACAATATCAATCCTGATTATCTTGTGTTTTTAGTGGATAATGTGGATAAGTGTGTGGATAACCGGTGGATTAAATGTGGATGCAAACCGTTTTCTTTTTATAATTCCTTTTTATGGTTCCCTTTTATGGTTCCTCCATCCATATTTCATTTCCCGCCGTTTTATTTACCATTTTATTTGTCTCCCCAAAATATTGCCCCATGATTTATAATGTAGTATGATTAGGATATATTATCTAGTAAACTGACCTATCAATCACACCACGGGAGGTATTAAAATGAAATTCTTCACCAAGGCACTCATCATCCTGGCGGTTATTCTCCTTATATTGGCATTGGGCGACAGCATATTCAACGGTCTTTTCAGCAATGACGGTTATCGCCCCGTAACCCAGCAAATGAAAGAGATCATGACAGGAACCGATTAGGTTCCTTTTTTGATACCCTGTCGCTGATATTCACAATTTTCTTACAAATCGTTCATATTTTCGCTACAGGATGCTCATAGGATGCTCATATTTAGCCCATATACTATATCTTGTAAGTTGATATTGCTAATCAGACTTTTTTTCATAATACAGCCGGCAGGAGAAATCCTGACCGGCTCCTCCCTTTTTTAAGGCTTTTTGACCTGTACTCTTCCTCCCACACCTTGTCCACCCGCGGATGAGGGCTCCAGATTCAAACAATATCTGACGCCTCCCCCAGTTTATATCTGACAAAAATAAAAATACTCCACCTCATTGATGATAATACTCATATTGGGGTTATCCAGCAAACTTCTTGTCCTGTTTATAACATTTATGAGCGACTTCTTATAGGTTCCGCTATCAGCCACCTCCACCGGGTTCCTGACAGCAGAGACACAATGCCCTACTTTCCCCAGTTGGCAGCCGCGTATCTCACCGCATATCAAGCTGTGTGTTGTCACTGTCCCGGTGACATAGACTCCTGTGGAGCCGTACTCCTCGTCCGCAGCCATTTCCCAGCATCTTCCCACAAAGTCGTCTGTGTAATATTTTGTATCAATCCCAAAAAATGTGATAATATACTGCTCTGTTGTCATATTAATACCCGCAGCCTTTTACAATATCTTATTCAGACATAGCGCATTCATTGCAGGTCCACATATCTTAAAACAGATTCAGAACAGTGATACTCCATGGATTCCCCCTTCTATTCCTCCCTGCCTATCTGCTTTATGATTTGATTGACATACGTGCTCAGCCCTGCCAGCAGGATTCCCTGGGTTATGGCGGTAAATATTGCCATGAAAATTTCCTGCCCAGACCGGCATGTACTTGTGGCAAGCACATAAATCCCGCATATGACAATTCCCAGGCCGCCGTTGATTAAGGGGATATATCTGTCCTTCACCGCCTCACTCTGCTTAATCCACATGCCCACAAAATACAGCACAAGAGCCACCACAATTAACTCCGGCTTTACATAATCCGTTATCTGCATACACACTTTCCTCCTGTTACTTGTCTTACTATCAGTATATTAAGCTGAACAGGTTTTGACAGTCCCAAGCCCAAAAAAGAGAAGCCCTACGGCTCCTCTTCCATTTTCCCATAAACCTCAGTATCTGCTTTCTGTCTCAGTGTGTTAGGCCCCAGATACTCGCCACCGTGCCATCTGGGATTGAATGTCTCTACATTCTTTGCCTGCTCTTCCAGTTCCTTTGTGGATTTCTGCTCTCCCTGTTTCATTTTCATCACCTCTGGGATAGTATGTACCATGACAGTGGGAAACATGTATCAGATATACAGTATCAGAAATCTCCGCCCCGGCAAAGCCCCTGTGTTTAAAAAATCAGCCCCGGCACGCCACTGGCGCCGGAGCTGATTTAAAAAGGGGAGGATAAGTATTAATTATTTTCTCTTTCGTGTATACTCCTATTATGGCCCCATCCCAAAGAATTATACACACCCGATACATTTTTTTAAATTATTTTCCTCTCCCCTGTTTTTCCCGCCATTCCCGCTCCCCTGCCGTCTGTTTTATTCCGCTCTGTCCCTACAGTATCATCATCAGTGTCCCGGTTATCAGCACCGTACTGATGACGACGGATATAGAGTTCACCGCGCTTGCCAGTCCCACATCCGCCCCCAGGTTTCCTGTAAATGCAGGTGCGGCAGAGGACATGGGGCTGAGGGCAAGTATGGTCAGAGCCTGCCTGTATTCTATCCCAAAGGGCAGCAGGAAATAAAAGACCAGAGCCAGTACAATGGCCAGTGAATACCGGGCCGCAAGTATCTTCACGATTTTACCCGGCTGGCTGCTGTCCCCGTTCAGCTTAAATCCCACCCCAATCATAAGCATGGCCATAAATGCATTTGCATTTCCAATCACTCCGGTAAATGAGGTAATGGGGGCCGGCAGTCCCACATGGAGAAGCGACAGCACGGTCATAATCAGATATGCGTCAAAAGGAATGGATTTGAGCAGCGTCTTTATAACCGGAAACATGCTGAACCTGGCGTTCTTCTCTTTTGTCGCCACCGCCGCGCTGTAGGCCCCTCCCAGACAGATAAACGCGTTTCCGGTATCAAACAGACTGGTTGCCACCACACCAACAGGACCCAGGAAGCTCTGGGCAAAGGGCATGGTAAAATTACCTATATTGTATCCTGGCAAATTCAGTATATTGAATGCCCGTTCTTCCCGTTCTTTTCCGATACTCATGAAAAAGGCCACGGCGATATACAAAATCCCGCCTGCAAAGCCCAGCAGTGTCACCACCAGCATGGACGGCTTCAGGTCAATCCCTGAAAAATTAGATATAATCGCCGCGGGAAGGGTTATTTTAAGTACGATTTTCGATAAGACATAAAAATCTTCCTCCTTAAAAAAGCCTGCTCTTCTCAGCAGATTTCCCATTATTATGACAGCCACAAAAGATCCGGCCTTCATCAACACTTCTGCCATTTTATCATTTCTCCCATCCGTTTTCTCTTCCCGCCCCGGCTTTTGGTTTAAACCTTTTGATTTAAACCTTTTGATTTAAACCTTCATTTCGCAAATCCTGGTTATCGCAAGTCCTTGTTATAATATCAAAAACAACGGCAGACTGCAATAACAAAACAATATGAGGCAGGCAAATTGAGGCAGACAAATCCCCAGGAATCCCCGAACAGCTCCAGTACGTCTCCGGTACACCCCCAGTATAACCCAAGTACATCTCCAGTACAGCCCCAGTACAGCAGGAGGACAGAAAGAAAGACCGGACGCCCAACCTGGCGCCGGTCTCTCCAATCCCTTTGCGAGACAGCACACATGCTCACATGTGTCCCAGTCCTCTGTCTCCTTTAAAGGGCAGCTTTGTACTCCGGATTTCCGTACCGCCTATACATATCCCAGCAGTCCCGGCAGCCACATGGACAGAATCGGAACATAGGATACTAGCAGCAGCACAACAAATATGGCCGCAAAATACAGCAGCAGGGGTTTAATTACATTTTCAATCTTGGTCTTACCCACCTTTACACCTACAAACAGCGTCGTTCCTACCGGAGGTGTGATGGTTCCGATACACAGGTTAAATATCATCATAATACCGAAATGTACGGTATTCATACCCAGGGCCTGGCAGATTGGCAGGAAGATAGGTGTGAAGATAAGACAGGCCGGCGTCATGTCCATAAATGTACCGATAATCAGCAGGAGGATATTGATGATAAAAAGAATCACATACCGGTTATTGCTGATACCTAACATTGCCTCTGACACGGCTGTGGGGATTCCGGTAAAGGCCATAACCCAGCTCATGATGCTGGACACGCCAATCAGGAAAATAATGATGCCAGTCATCTCCGCGCTGTCCAGGAAAATCTTAGGCAGCTCAGAGAACTTTATGGACTTATAGAAGAACAGGGAAAGAATCAGGCTGTACACCACCGCCACCACGCTTCCCTCAGTTGCTGTAAAAATACCGCTGATAATGCCGCCGATAACAATGACAATCATCAGCAGACAGGGAATGGCCTGGAAGAACACCTTTACCTTTTCACTGTTGGAATATTTCTTTGTGCTGCGGTACCCTTTCTTCTTGGCAAAATAGAAGATAACCGCCATGCAGGCAAGGCCCCAGAGGATGCCCGGAATGTATCCCGCCATGAACAGGGCTGCCACCGAAGTGCCGCCGCTGACCAGGGAGTAGGTAATCATTACATTGCTGGGAGGAATCAGAAGGCCGGTTGGCGCCGTGGCAATATTAGCAGCAGCAGAGAAATCCCTGTCATAGCCCTCCTCTTCCTCAATAGGCCCGATGATGGAACCCATGGCGGAGGCAGCTGCGGTACCAGAACCGGATATGGCGCCGAACAGCATGTTTGCCACTGCGTTGGTATGGGCCAGGGCGCCGGGAATGCTTCCTGTAAAAAGCTTTGCAAAGTTGATGAGACGGATGGCAATACCGCCCTTATTCATGATATTTCCTGCCAGGATGAAAAACGGAATGGCAAGAAGGCTGAATACGGATATGCCCGAAAAAATTCTCTGTGCCCCTGTAAGCACGGCTGCTCCTGTATTGAGTACCGGAAGAATGGCACAGATGGATGACACTGCCAGGGCTACCGCAATGGGAACCCCCGCTAAGAGCATCACTACTAAAAGCACCAAAATAATCAGTCCGCAGACTACTGCTATATTCATACTCCTGCATCCTCCTTTTTGCCAAAATCCGTGTGCAGCATGTCTGCCGCATTCATCAGACTGAACATCATGATAATAATGCCTGTCACAGGTACAATCACATAAATATATCCCATAGGCACCCTGAGGGATGCTGTGGTCTGGATCATGGTCAGCTTTGTGATGGAGATACCTCCGTAAACCATGACCACACCGGCAAAGGCAAAGGTCAGCAGGTCAATGATGACTTCCAGGTATTTCTTGGCGGAACCGCTAATCTTATCCGCCAGAAATCCCATCCTCATATGGTCCCTTTTGCCGAACACATAGGCGGAAGCCAGCAGGGCCATCCATGTGAAGCTGTAGGTTAAAAGCTCCTCTGAAACAGTACTGGGCTTATTGAAGAAATAGCGGGTAACAATCTGGTAGGTCCCGATTATCGTCATCAGCATAAACAGGCAGATGATAAAAACTCCCAGAATCTGCATGATTCTGGCTCTCACTTTATGCATTGTCTCCATCCTGCTTTCCTCCCTTCGCTTTTTCGTTTATTTCCTGGATATGATTGTACAGGTCCACAATCTTGGGATTATCCTTTAACATGGTCTCATGAAGAGGCAGCACCTTTTGTTTGAACGCATCCACGTCCACATCTATAAATTCCACGCCCATTTTATTCTGTGCAATATCCTTGGCTTCCTCAATGCTCTTATCCCACTCCTCAAGCTCCACCTCTGTGGACAGGGCTGCAGCGTCCTTGAATACCTGGTATTCCTCAGGGCTCAAACCGTTTAAGAATTTCAGGTTGGCAACCAGCATATCCGGCACCATCTGATGCTTGTTATAGGCATAATACTTGGCAACCTCGCCGTGCTTGTTGTTGGTAAGGGCCAGCTCATTGTTCTCCGCACCGTCGATAACGCCCTGCTGGATAGCCGTATATACCTCACCGAATCCCATGGGGGCTGCCGCTGCTCCGAAGGCATTGACCATGGCAACGCTGGCCGGGCTCTGCTGAACCCTTATCTTCTTTCCCTTTAAGTCATCAGGGGTATGAATCGGAGTCTTGGCATAAAAATTCCTGACGCCTGCATTGTACCAGGTAACCACCCTGAAACCGGCTTCGTCCGTGGACTCATAAACCTTTTCCATGTAGTCCGTATCCTGCATTACAGATTTGTACACATCCTCTGAGTCGAAAAGATAGGGCATACTGAATATTTCGTATACGCCTGCAAACGTCTCAAGATTGGCGGTTCCGGCCACAACAAAGTCAATGGCCCCTGTCTGGGTCAGCTCAATGGCCTTCTGGGCAGAACCCAGGATTTCATTGGGGAATATCTGGACCTCGTACTTGTCCCCCAGCCGTTCCTCCACATATTCCTTAAAAGCTAAAAGCCCTATATGCTCCGGATGCGTCTCTGACTGGGCATGGGATACACGGATAATCCGTTTTCCGGAAGTCACTGAGCCACAGCCTGTAAGACCTGCTGCCACAGCAGCCGCAAGGGCGGCAGCCGCCACTCTCTTTATGAATTTTCTCACTTTTTTCATTCCTTTCCCTTTATACGGCAAATTCTTTTGTTTCAATACATCCCAGAAACCTGCGTTCCTGTTTATTCTGGACTGAAATACTGTTTCCCATACCGCAAAACGGCGGCCTTTTGCTGCCCGTTGCCCGGCTCTTTCAGAGTCCCGGCCCTTTTCTCCACAACAAAAGCCCCTTGGCTATCAACCAGAAAACGTTAAGATTTTTTGGCGCCTTCTTAACACTTTCTTAATTATATAGCCAGGGGCTTTTATTTTGTACCGTAAAAGTTTGTCATACAGGAAGAAGATTTTGTCCTTCCCCATTTTTTTCTAGTTACCTTCGCATAAATGCACAAAAAACCTGTTCTATTTTTGTGCAGTCTCACTATCCCTGTACTCGGATGGTATCATTCCGGTCATGCGCTTGAACACTTTTGCAAAATAATTGGAATCATAATACCCTACCTGCATACTCACATCCTTGACACTTATGCTCCTGTCCTTCAGCAGTTTTTTGGCCTCGTTTACCCTGAAACCGGTGAGGTAGGAGGTGAAATTCTGGTCAAAGCACTGTTTGAACAGCTTGCAGAAATAGGCGTCTGAATAATTCATCATCCTGGCAGCATCCTGCATGGATATTTCCTTCATATAATTATTCCGTATATACTCCCGAATGGTTTCCGCCACCTGGGCCAGGCGTCCGTCCCCGTCATCCCTGGGCATGGCTTCTGCATGTTCCTCCCGGCGGATGTCCGGAGAAGGAACACCTGGAGAAGGAACGCCCGGAGAAGGAACACCCGGAGAAGGAACACCCGGAGAAGGAACGCCCGAAACATTCAGCCGTTTATCCGTCAGCCGCATGGCCTCCTCCATGACAGCCACCAGCTCATCCTCCTCGCAGGGCTTCAGCAGATAATCCAGGGCCCGTATGACAATGGCCCTCTTGGCATAGGAAAACTCATCATAGGCTGTCAGGAAAATAATAATACAGTCCTCGTCCAGGCTGCGGATGCGTTCCGCCGCCTCCACCCCGTTCATCTCCGGCATGGATATATCCATGACCACAATCTGGCTTTTTTCCCTTTTGAATGTCTCCAGGGCCTCTGCCCCGTTCACTGCCTCGCTGATATCCAGGCTGCCGCAAAAATGCCTCTTCAGACGCTTGGCCAGCGCCATACGTTCAATCTGTTCATCATCCGCCAGCAATACACGATACATATACCTCATCCTTTCGTCCTGTCATCAGGGTGTAAAGGCCATCTGCACGACCGTTCCCCGTCCCTCACTGCTGTAAATGAAAACCTCGCCGTCCCGGTACATTCCATGGACCCTGCGGTAAATATTTCCCACGCCCACGCCGGTGGCCTTCTCCTCTCCCCTTGCCAGGGCGAGGCGTATTTCCTCCAGCCGTTCCTGCGCCATTCCCCGTCCTGTATCAGCCACCGATATCCAGAGCCGCCTTCCCTCCATCCAGGAACGGACATGTATCCTTCCCCCCTGTCCCTTGGGAGAAATGCCGTGGATAATGGCGTTTTCCACCAGAGGCTGCAGGGCGAAGGAGGGCACCAGCACCTCCATGGTATCCGGCTTACAGTCCGTGTCATAGCGGATTCTCTGTCCGAACCGCATCTGCTGCAAATACATGTAGTCCTGCACCACCTTAAGCTCCCGCTCCAGGGGCATCACGGAGTCCGTGGATTTCAGGTTATAGCGGAACAGCCTGCTCAGGGCATGGATCATCTTCTCTGTGGTGTCTGCATCCTCAATCTGGGCCGTACTGGCAATCATATTCAGTGTATTGAACAGAAAGTGGGGATTTATCTGGTTTTTCAGCATCTGCAGCCGCACCTCGTCCAGCTGCTTCTCCATCCTGTGCTTTTCCGTCAGGGCTTCAATATATCCCCTGGTACTGGCTTTCATGGTGCAAAAGGCCCTGACCAGGCTGGCAATCTCATCACTGCCCTCCGCACAGGTGTCCGGGCCCGTAAAATCATTTTCCCCTATCCGTCTGGAGTCCTCCGCCAGCTCTACCATGGGGCGGACAATGTTTTTCTGGACGGAACGGTTCAGCCATCTGACCATCAAAAGGGCTGCTGCACCCCACAAAATACTGACTGCCGGCACAATAATGAACAGCGGGCGCTGCATCTCATACCGCTCATTGCCCGACTGCACGGTCATCTGTTCCAGACGGCCCGCATGGGTTGCCAGATATCCCTGAACCCGGTAAATGGTATAGAGACGGTCCAGATAATCCGGCGCCCCTTCCTCCATCTCCAGAAACGCATCCCTGGCAGCGGCGTAATTCTCATACATATTTAAAATGGACCAGGTGACCCCATAACGGTCCGCACCGATCTCCTCATAGTCAAAGGGCAGGGACTTAAGCGCAGAGCGGGTCCTGGCGCAGGACATCTCATATTTCTCCCTGTTTTCAGGCGACCTGTCCCCTGCATAATACTGGAAGGAACTGCTCTCAGCATCCATGGCCGACCAGAAGGCCAGGCTCCGCGAATTGCCCATAAGCAAATCCCCGAATCCCTTCATGCCATAGCCGGCGATCAGCATCACCGCTGTTATGGACAGTATAACCACGGCAGCCGTGGAAATGGTAATCCATCTGACCTTCCGCTCCAGGGAGCAGGACATCCAAATACCATGCAGTTTTCTTCCTTGCCTTCCTTCCATCCAGTCTACCTCCATCGTTCATAGCTTATTCTATAATAGTTTTTAACATTTTGGAAGAGACAAACCAAAAACATGGCGGAACTTTGTATTTTTGCGCAGCAAAAAACGCCTGCAGCCAGTAAGGCAGTCTGTATTTACTGACATAGGCGTTTTCCTGAGGCCGCCGGCCGTAAGCCGCGGACCATCACAGCAGCTGGTCCTTTTCGGAAGGCACATACACTGCAATATCCTCAATATCGCAGTCCAGTATCCTGCAAAGGTCATTCACAGTCTTCATGGATATGTCCATGTTGTGTTTCAGCCTGTGAAGGGTACTGTCCGACACGCGGTGCTTCTTTGTAAGTGTGTACCAATTTTCCTCAGATTGCTCCAGTGTCTTCCAGAATGGTGAATAATCTATCATCTTTATCTCCTGTATACGCTCAAGCCGCCGAAGGGCTGGTTTCTTAGATAGATTAAGCATAAGTTAGATTTCACATCTTGAATATCTTCGCAATTACGAATATACTATATAAATGTAAATGCTGTTATTTACATATCTGAAAGGCAGGGCAAAGCAAATGGATTATTTCACAAAAGAAGGCATGAAAAAGCTTCTGGAGGATGAAGAGGTAGTCCGCCGTTTGACGGAGTTCATGGCCATGGATGGTGCGGCCTATTTCGAGGAGGTGCGCTCCCATCTGTCCCCTGAGGAGCTGGAAGAATATCTGGATGAGAACCCGGACGAGAGAATCTATCTGAAAAAATAGGTATCCATCCAATATTTCCATCACGTAAAAGAGCGGCCTGTCAAATGACAAACCGCCCTTCTTCATCTTCTTCCTCAAAGTAATCCTTATAGTCCACCTCAATAGAACGGCGCATACGTTTCATGCTGTAATAAAGGTGTTCCTTCAAGGCTTCCTCCAGCCCTTTTTCATTTTTATCCGCAATCAGACGGAATAAATCCTCATGCTCACCGATAATGCGCATAAAATCAGTTTCCGTGATAAAGTCCAGCATCCTGAACCTGGTATAGTGGAGCTGCTGGGCCTGAAGCATCTCCCACAGCTTCTGGCGCCTGACAGCCGCAAACCAGATGGAGTGCATCTGCGCGTCCATGCGGTAAAACTGCTCCGGCTCAAAGCCCGGTTCCCTGATAACAGCCCTCTGCTGCGCAATACTGTGGCGGATGTCCTCCATGACCATGGGCGTCTGGATTTCCAGGAAATCCCTGAGCACCATGGTTTCCACGGCCACGCGCATATATATCATCTGCTTGATGTTATCCAGGCTCAGAAGAGTCACATAAGTGCCGCGGTAGGGAATGGTCTCTGCAAATCCCTGCTCCTGCAAAAGCCGGAGTGCGTCACGCACCGGTGTTCTGGACACCCCAAAGCGCTCGCATATATCATTTTCACTAATCATCTGGCCCGGCTTAAGCCTTAAATCCAGGATTTCCTGCTTAAGTGTCTCGTATACAAGCTCTCCCCGGTTCTTGAAGTTCATCTCTCCCATGGCTGGACCCCCTTATCAATACCCGCATACAGCACAGGCATAAAATGCCGTTCTTCCTATCAAACAGTCCGGCCGCATCAAAAGCTGCCGGACTGCCAACTGGTCTATATTATAAATGATTCCCCCGGAAAATTCAAGCCGGATTATTTAGGCTGCTTGCCGATGTATGCCAGGATTCCTCCGTCCACATACAGCACCAGTCCATTGACGAAATTGGATGCGTCGGAAGCCAGGAATACGGCAGGTCCGCCCAGATCCTCGGCCTCGCCCCAGCGCCCTGCCGGAGTCTTGCTCACGATAAACTGGTCAAATGGATGTCTGGAGCCGTCAGGCTGAATCTCACGCAGCGGAGCGGTCTGGGGAGTGGCAATGTAACCGGGCCCGATGCCGTTGCACTGGATGTTGTACTCGCCGTACTCGGAAGCAATGTTCTTGGTCAGCATCTTAAGGCCGCCCTTGGCTGCGGCGTATGCGGATACGGTCTCACGGCCAAGCTCGCTCATCATGGAGCAGATGTTGATAATTTTTCCGTGGCCCTTCTTAATCATGCTGGGGATAACTGCCTTGGACACGATGAACGGCGCGTTCAGGTCCACGTCAATAACCTGTCTGAACTCGGCAGCCGTCATATCGCACATGGGAATCCTCTTGATGATGCCGGCATTGTTCACCAGAATGTCCACCACGCCTACTTCCTTCTCAATCTTTCCAACCATCTCATTGACGGCGTCCTCACTGGTCACGTCGCAAACATAGCCGTGGGCTTCGATTCCCTCTTCCTTGTATGCAGCCAGTCCCTTGTCAACCAGCTCCTGCTTGATATCATTGAACACGATGGTTGCGCCTGCGCCTGCCATGGCCTTGGCGATGGCAAAGCCGATTCCGTAGGATGCACCTGTAATCAGGGCTACCTTGCCCTCCAGTGAAAAGTTATTTAAATAATCTGCCATTTCTTTTTCCTCCTTGATTTGCTTATCTCATCTGATTGGGCATCATGGTGTCCATGTCGTCAAACTCCATGTTCTCTCCGCCCATGGCCCAGATAAATGTATAGTTGGATGTGCCGGCTCCGCTGTGTATGCTCCAGGAAGGGCTGATAACAGCTTCCTCGTTCTTCATCACAATGTGCCTTGTCTCGGTGGGCTCTCCCATCATATGGAATACCACGTTGTCGCCTGGAACCTCAAAGTACATATAAACCTCCATGCGGCGCTCATGGGTGTGGGACGGCATGGTGTTCCATACGCTTCCCTCCTCCAGCACAGTCATGCCCATGGACAGCTGGCAGGTCTTAAGTACATCCGGGTGGATAAACTGGTTGATAACGCGCTTATTGGCTGTCTCAGAAGCTCCGCAGGGCCTCTTGGCTGCCTTTGCAATGGGGATGTAGGTGGTGGTGTAAGAAGTATGGGCCGGCGCGCTTACCATGTAGAACTTAGCCGGTGCAGAAGCATCGTCGCTGGAAAAATATACTTCCTTTGTTCCCTTTGTGATGTACAGGCAGTCCTTATATCCCATCTGGAATTCCTGTCCGTCAGCCACAATCCTGCCGCTTCCGCCGATATTGAAAATACCAATCTCGCGGCGCTCCAGAAAATAGTGAGTTCCGAAATTCTTCCAGCAGTCAATTCCCTTATCTATGGAAACAGTTTCTGTGGTAGGCATACATCCCAATGTCACCATACGATCCACATGTGAATACACAGCCACTACCTCATTGGCCGCATACAGGTTCTGAATCAGGAACTCATCCCTCAGCTCCTGGGTGGTGTAACGCTTTACATCCCTCTGATTTGCAGAATAGCGAATATCCATTATCTTGTTTCCTCCTTTAAACTTGATTTCCTTTAAATTTAGTTTCCTTTAATCTTAGATTCCTTTAATCTTGACTTTCTTTTGTGTCTACATTTGCCTTTGCGATTTAGATTGCGTTTGAGTTTGTATTTCTTTCTAGCAACTTGTATACAACTTTTTAAATCTGTATACAGATTAACACAGTCGTATATCTTTTTCAATGGGCATATTCTACAAAATTGCAGTGATTTTCTATGCATGTTCACAACAGTAAGGCTTGCGTTGTGTGTCTGTTTATTATATACTTGACCGTGTTTGACCATGAAACATTACAGCGAGGAGAATGATTATGAAAAAAAACATCCTGGTGGGCCAGTCCGGCGGCCCCACAGCCGTCATTAACGCCAGCTTATATGGAGTCATTGCAGAGGGCATGGCCCGGCCGGAAGAGGTGGACCATGTGTACGGCATGGTAAACGGCATCGAAGGCTTCCTCTCAGGCCACGTCATGGACCTGTCCTCTCTTACCCATGAGGACCTCATCCTGCTTAAGCAGACTCCGGCCGCTTATCTGGGCTCATGCCGGTTCAAACTGCCTGAAAACCTGGATGCGCCGGTTTACAGCCTTTTATTTGAAAAATTCAAATCCATGAACATAGGAGCCTGTTTCTATATCGGCGGAAATGATTCCATGGACACGGTTGACAAGCTCTCACGATGCGCCCGGATCCGCCGTGAATCCATCTCCTTCATCGGAGTGCCAAAAACCATAGACAACGATCTGCCTGTGACTGACCATACCCCCGGATATGGAAGCGCCGCCAAGTATGTGGCCTCCACGGTCCGTGAAATTTCCCTGGACGCCTCTGTGTACCAGCAGCCGGCTGTCACTATCGTGGAACTGATGGGACGCCATGCAGGCTGGGTAACGGCTGCTGCCGCCCTGGCCAGAAAATTCCCCGGCGACAATCCTCTTCTCATTTATATGCCGGAAGTGCCGTTCTCCATGGAACAGTTTTTTAAGGACGTGGAGCAGGCCCTGTCCCGCCAGCCCAATGTGGTAATCTGCGTATCCGAAGGCATCTGCGACAAAAACGGCCGTTTTATCTGCGAATACACCAATGACGCCCAGATTGACACCTTCGGCCACAAGATGCTTACCGGCTGCGCCAAGATACTGGAAAGCTATGTCCGCAACCGTTTCCAGGTAAAGGTCCGCTCCGTGGAGCTGAATGTAAACCAGCGCTGCAGCAGCCTTCTGGCCTCTGCCGCCGATGTGCAGGAGGCAGAGAGCTCCGGCAGAACAGCCGTAGAAAAGGCCCTGCAGGGAGAAACCGGCAAAATGGTTACCTGTTCCCGCCTGTCAGGGCCCGGATATGAACTTGAATATGGACTTACAGAGGTAGGCAATGTGTGCAACCGCGAAAAATCCTTTCCTGTGGAGTGGATCACGGCGGAAGGCTCCGATATCGGACCGGAATTCCTGGACTATGCCCTTCCCCTGATTCAGGGGCAGCCGGACCACATCATGGAAAACGGACTGCCAAAATATCTCTGCAGGAAGTAAGCGCCTCAGCCGTCACACCCCGGAATATGCCGAAAATCCGCCGTCCACCGGAAGTATGATTCCGGTGATAAAACCGGCCGCCTCATTGTTGAGCAGGAACATGAGGGCCCCGTTCAGCTCCTCAGGCCTGCCGAACCGCCCCATGGGGGTGGCGGCCAGCACCTTGGCGGTTCTGGCCGCGGGCTTTCCGTCCTCCTCATAGAGGAGGCCCTCATTCTGCCGGGTCACAAAGAAACCCGGAGCAATGGCATTGACCCGGATTCCGGCTTTTGCGAAATGCACGGCCAGCCATTGGGTGAAATTGCTGAGTGCGGCCACGGCCCCGCTGTATACAGGTATTCTGGTAAGGGGCCTGGCCGCGCTGGCAGAGGAGATGTTGATGATATTGCATCCCTCCCGTCCCACCATATCCTTGGCAAAGACCTGGCAGGTCAGAAATCCTCCTAAAAAATTCAAATCCAGCACGCCCTGCACCCCCTTATACTCCATATCAAAGAAGGTAGCCACATCGGCCTCTATATCCCCCATCTCAAAATATTCTTTCGATGTATTAGCCCTGGCCTGGTTGCCTCCCGCTCCGTTTATCAGGATATCGCAGGGTCCTAACCGGGCCAGCACCCTGGCATGAACGCTCTCCAGCATATCCTTATCCATCACATCCACTCCATAGGCAGCAGCCGTCCCTCCAGCCTCCCGTATGTCCCTGGCTGTCTCCTCAGCCGCCTCCAGGTTAATGTCCAGAAGGGCCACTGCTGCGCCGGCTCTGGCCAGCGTCCTGGCAAACATGCCGCAGAGGATTCCCCCCGCGCCGGTCACCACCGCCATCTTTCCCGTCAAATCCGTCCCCAATACCACCTTTCCTTCCTCCTTTCCTGCTCTTTACTTTCATTCTTTTCCCATTCATCCTCACCGGCTGATGGACAAAAAGGGCCTGAGAACGTTCTTCCCGGCCCTTTCCTGATTTATATTGTGTTTTTTGTCTGATTTTGTGCTGTACAGACCGGCTGTCAGGACATTACCTGCTCATTTTCTCCACAGCCTCGAACAGGCCATTGAGGTAGGTAGCGCCTAATGCTCTGTCATACAGGCCGTATCCGGCTCTTCCTGTCTCTCCCCAAATCATACGTCCGTGGTCAGGTCTTACATAGCCGTCAAAACCATTCTCCACCAGGGCCTTCACGATACCGAACATGTCCAGGGAACCGCAGCAGGACAGATGTGCTCTTTCCTCAAAGCCGTTATCCAGCACAGCCACATTTCTCAGATGCGCGAAGTGGATTCTTCCCATGGCAGCGTATTTACCGGCCAGTCTAACCACGTCGTTCTTAGCGGAACAGCCCAGGGAACCGGTACACAGTGTGATTCCATTGTGCCTGTCATCCACCAGCTTTAAAAACTTATCCAGGTTCTCCTCACAGGTAATGATTCTGGGAAGACCGAAGATGCTCCAGCATGGGTCGTCCTCATGGATTGCCATATTCACGTCGCACTCGGCCGCAACCGGAATAATGCGCTCCAGAAAATATTTTAAGTTATCCCAGAGATTTTCCTCTGTCAGGCTGTGGTATTCCTCCACTACAGCCTTAAGTCCGTCCTTGGTGTAGCTGGAATCCCATCCCGGAAGTGTCAGGTCGCTGTCGCTGTTAAGAGGATTCACTGCATCTACCTGCTCCTGATAGTACACCAGGGAGGTGGAGCCGTCAGCCAGCTCATGGTCTAACTGGGTCCTGGTCCAGTCAAATACAGGCATGAAATTGTAGCAGATACATTTAACACCTGCCTCCGCAACACGGCGGATGTTCTCACAGTAGTTCTCGATGTACTTGTCCCTGGAAGCCTTGCCCAGCTTTATATCCTCATGGACAGGAATACTCTCAATCACATCAAAGCCCAGGCCAGCATCCTCTACCTGCTTCTTCAGCTTTGCAATGCTCTCCCTGCTCCACACTTCGCCTACCGGAACATCGTATACAGCCGTAACGATGGACTGCATGCCCGGAATCTGGCGGATATTCTCCAGTGTTACCTTGTCGTCTTCCCCATACCATCTGAATGATAATTTCATGTGTAAACTCCTCCTGATAAGTGTTGTTTTACGTTCCCTAACCTATGGTTTTATTATAACAGAAACCATTTTTCCGTCCATAGTGATACTTGCCGTCCATATTGCAAATGTTGTTGTTTCATGCTAAGATGGGGATAAAATCATGATAAATCATGTTTCCCGAGAGGAGGGACTCCCGTGAAAAAACAGCTGTCCATGGACTTTAACACACGGCAATACATGCAGTCCGGAGACTTTGAACTCTTCTATTACAATGACACTGCGCTTAAATCCGTAGATGCCCATGAGCATGACTACTACGAGTTCTATTTTTTCCTGGAAGGCGATGTTACATACCACATCGGTGATAAAAGCTATCAGCTGGAATACGGGGACTGTCTGCTGATTCCGCCTGATACCCCCCATTATCCCCAGTTCCATTCCTATGATAAACCCTACCGCAGGTTTGTATTCTGGCTGAATCAGGATTACCACAAAAAGCTGCGCCAGACCAACGAAGATTTGACATATTGTTTTGACTATGCCCAGAGCCACCAGGCCTACCGGTTCCACACAGACACCATTACCACCCAGGAGATTCAGGGAAAGCTTACCGACCTGATGGAGGAGCTTGCGGGCGGACGCTCCTTCCACCGCCTTGTCTCGGAGCTCATGGCTGTCTCCTTCCTGGTGTACATTAACCGCCTTCTCTATGACAGCCTCCACCAGAAATCAGCTGTCTACGAAAATGTTCTGTACCTGAACATCTGCGACTATATCAACCGGCACCTGGAGGAGGACTTAAGCCTGGACAGCCTGTCGTCCTTTTTCTATGTGAGCAAATACCATATCTCCCACATCTTCAAGGACAACATGGGTATCCCGCTCCACCAGTACATCCTGAAAAAACGGCTTCACGCCAGCAAGAACGCCATATTGTCCGACCAGCCCATCAGCCATGTTTACCTCCAGTATGGCTTCAAGGACTACACCAGCTTTTTCAGGGCATTCAAAAAAGAGTACGGTGTTTCCCCCAAGGAGTACCGGGAGCAGCACCGCCTGCCTGAACAGCAGGATTACACCATATAAGGGGATTTGACTGACATGAATACACCTGACATCCTTTCCTTTGACACATACAGAAACTGTATCCTCTGCCCCAGAATGTGCAAAGCCGACCGCAGCCGCGCCGCAGGCTACTGCGGCTGCAGCAGCGTCCTTACGGCTGCCAGGGCCGCCCTTCACCACTGGGAGGAGCCCTGCATCAGCGGATCTGCGGATGCAGACGGCGGTTTAACAGCGCCCGGCGGCGCCCATTCGGATTCCGGCGGCAGCGGCACCGTCTTTTTTTCCGGCTGTACCCTGGGCTGCTGCTTCTGCCAGAATCATAAAATCAGCAGCGGGCACTTCGGCCGGGAGATGACCGCTGAGGAACTGGGCCAGGTTTTCCTCCGTCTCCAGGACCAGGGGGCATATAACATAAACCTGGTGACACCCACCCAGTACCTGCCCCATATTATCTCCGCCCTGGACCAGGTACGCTTTAAGCTCACCATACCTGTGGTCTATAACTGCGGCGGCTATGAGCGTGCGGAGACAGTAAAGGCATTAAAGGATTACGTGGACATATGGCTTCCCGACTTCAAGTACTATGATAACCGTCTGGCCCAGAGATATTCCAGGGCTGCGGACTATTTTGAGACGACCGCTGCCGCCATCCGGCAGATGATTGACCAGACCGGCGCTCCTGTTTACCAGTCTGTCTCTCCCGGACTGCTGGCAAAAGGTGTCATCATCCGCCACATGGTCCTGCCGGGACAGCGCCGTGATTCCATTGCCCTGTTGGAATGGATAAGCGGCAATCTGCCCCGGGGCCGGTATATGATCAGCCTTATGAGCCAGTACACTCCCTACATCCAAAACCAGGAATTCCCGGAACTAAACCGCCGCATCACATCATACGAATATGACAAGGTGGTGGATGCCGCCATCCGTCTGGGACTCACCGAGGGCTTCATGCAGGAAAAAAGCAGTGCCAGGGAAGAATATACTCCGCCCTTTGATTTGGAAGGACTATAAGGTATTCCGGACAAAGGTATTCCGGACAAAAGTATTCGGGACAGATGAACGGGTTTCAGAACAAAAAAAGCGCCTGCCTCATCCGGCTGCGCCATCCCGTTTTTCTTTTCCCCTGTTCCCCAAACCTGCTCTCTAAAGACTTTCCTGAATCTCATAAAAACATGAAGACGGATATCGAATCTTTGACTAACCACGTTCGCAGATTACGATATCCGTCTTCTAACTATTTCGTCCATTGGACTAAACCTCACTTTTCCGAAACAATTCTTTTAATTATTTCTGGCTTTTCTATATTAAGTTGTTACACCATTCTACGTTCTGTTACTTCGCTCCTACTTCTGCATTTCTTCACTTATGTCTGATTCATTTCTTTTATTGCTTTTTCTTTACTATCCGGTATCATCTTTCGTTCTAATAATACTTTCTCGTCATATCACCAAACCGAATTTATTTTTCTGATACTCTTGAGATAGTGTTACAAATTCAATCATTCATTTGTTTATAAATGCTTCACTCAACAGTCTGTATCTTTAATTCATATCTTTAAATAACTGCAATTGCTTTTAAAACATTCAATCTATATAACTTGTATTTCGATTATTAAATTATCTGTCTGTGAACTTACCCATTCACATATAAATTTCTTTAACTCATGAAAACCTGCTACTTCTTGAATTGTTTACCAACCGATTGGATTCCTGTTTCTTTAAATCAATTTCTTAAAATTACTTATCTGTTTGAGCGTTTCACTTTGGTAGATTGGTTTTTCCTGGTCTCATTTATAATTAAATTTCTTTAAGTTATAAATGAAACGAAATTTAAGTCTTTGGCGGTCCGTACCTCCTTTGCTTGGATTTTATTACTTGTGAACTGATTGTCTACAGTTCCTTGAAATCTTTTGTTCTCTGTTCTTTTGTTGTTTTCATTATAGTAAATGCCCCCGCATTTGTCAACACTTTTTTAGTTTTTTTATTATTTTTTTAGTTTATTAATATTTGAATCCATTTTATTACAATTGTTTCTCTTTTTATACATGTCTTAACCTTTTATTTGTGTTAATTGTTTAAATATTCTGATTTTTTCAAAAAAAGATACCTATTCCTACCGGATACAGGTATCTTTTTCCTGTTATTTACTTTTTATCTGTTTGAATCATCCCTTAAATGCTTCCACTTCTTCCCTGGAGGGTATGGAGGGTGCTGCCCCGGGGCGTGAAACCGCAATTGCGGCTGCCTTGGCAGCCAGGTCAAGGGCCTCTCCCGCATCCAGCCCCTGCACCAGCCCGCCAATAAGGAAACCGGTAAATGTATCACCGGCAGCCGTTGTATCCGCCACAGGAACCTTATAGATTCCCTGTGTCAGGATTCGTTGGCCGTCCCTGTAAAGGGAGCCGTCTCCGCCCAGTGTCAGAACTATCTTTGACGCCGGAAATTTGTCAGAAAGCTTTTGGAGCAGCTCCTCACCGCTTCCCTGCTCCCCGCATATATCTCCTGCCTCAATCTCATTCAACAGGAAATAATCCACATATTCCAGGGGATAGGTACTGATTTTATCGTCCATGGGAGAAGGGTTGAATACAAGCACCATGCCTTTTTCGCGGGCTCTCTCCATGATATAGCCAATCTCGCTGATTTCATTCTGCAGTACCAGGTAGTCCCCCTTCTCAAAGTGGTCCATAACCCCATCCACCATTTCCCTGGTAATCTTCTGGTTGGCGCCGCCGAAGAGAAGGATGCAGTTGCCCCCGTCCTTTGCCTTCTGGATAATGGCATGGCCGGTCTTTCCATCCAGCACGGATATATACTCCGTATTCACCCCGGCTTCCTTTAACTGGCGAATGAGAAAATCCCCGTCCCCGGTGCCGATGGCACCTGCGTGCCATACCTCTGCCCCGCTTTTACTCAGGGCAATGGACTGGTTTAACCCCTTGCCGCCTGAAAACACATGCATTTCTTCCGAGGACATGGTCTCCCCTCCCCTGACAAAGTGGTCCACGCTATAGGTGTAATCTATGTTCAGTGAACCGTAATTAAGTATCTTCATGATTCTCCTTCTCCTTTCCATTCGTTTGATTTTTTATTCTTCCGGCACCATCTTCCCCACATCCTGGGGAATCCGGGTCAGGTCCCGCTCCACAATCAGATATATCACTGCATCCGGAGGGTTCTCCTCCAAAAGCGACCGGTCAAAGGCCTGCCAGTGATAAAAGTCCACATTGGCAAAGTACCTGGGCAGGAAATCCATGAGGGCTGTGCCGAAGGAATCCCGTATAACGGCAATCCGGCGCTTATCCGGCGCCCCGGGTGTACTTGTATGGACAATATTCTTATCCCCGTTTACATCCTGCACCGTGACCGCAAGGTCTTCGTGATACCCGCTTACAAGGGCAATCTGGTCATCGCAGTATTTCTCAGGCAGGTGGAACAGATTGGCCAGGTCACCCGGGGCTCCCTTGATATAATCCACCTGCACATCCTCTATGGGCAGCGGTGTCCCTCCCAATGCCTCAATGAGCATCTGGCCTGCCGCGTATCCTCCTGCGCTGTTCCAGTGAGTATCCGTCTTATAATACCACACATAATCCCGGTTCGTGTTAAAGTACTCCCTGGGGTCCAGAACCGTCACATCCGAGTGCTCCCGTATGTAATCCTCCAGCTGTCCGGGCCGGTTTCCATCCCAGACCCGCTTATATGCATCCGGCATATATTCCCTGTAGATTCCTTCCTTGTTGGGAGCAATCATCATGAGAAAGGGTATGCCCCGGCTCTCATAATATCCGGCTGCCTTTATGATCTGTCCGCCAATCCAGGCAGCATCGTCCGGGTAAAAGGGCTGTGTTCCCAGGGCATCATAAAGGCTCATGCCCCCGGCAAAAAAGTACCAGCCATCCTTTCCCACAATCACATCCTGGGAATCCGCATAGCCGAACAGCTTTAAATTAATCATGGAATTCAGGCTCAGGAACAGGTTCCTGAATGCCGCATGGTCATTGATATAACTGTTGACCGCAGACGGATACGCCTCATATGTATCCGGTGAAAACACGGGAAACTCTGCCAGGTTCCTGTTTTCCCCGGTGCCTGTCTGGCTGCCTCCCTTCACAAAGGGAAACAGCAGGTTGGGTATCAGAAGCAGGGCCCAGAACCCCGCAATCATAATCTTCTTCATCATAGGTGCTGCTCTCTTTCCGTATGGACTAAAATCTGAAATAAATAAAGGCCTGATAGGTGCTGCTGACCATGAGCAACGTTCCCAGCAGCAAAAGGGCTGCCATCACAGCCACATCCGCTGCGGTCACGTTCTCCTCATCAAACAGCCGGGCTTTGAGACGGGGCATCAGCTGCTGGATGGGCCCGCAGAATACCACTGCCAGCACCAGCAGAAACAGAATGCGGTTATCCGCAAAAATCCGCGGATTCCACAGTCCCTTGCTGGGAATCAGCATTGCCTTTAACAGTATTTTTCCGTTGTGCAGGGTATCCACCCGAAACAGCAGCCAACCCACTGCCACCGCCCCAAGGGTGTACAGATGATTCAGGAACTTCAGGGGATTTTTTTCTAAAATCCTGCCAATCCACAGGCGTTCCGCCACAATAAGAATGCCGTAATACACGCCCCAGCATATGAAGTTCATGCTGGCCCCATGCCACAGTCCCGTTGCCAGGAATACCAGGAAAAGATTCATGCAGGTGCGCGCCAGTCCCTTCCTGTTGCCTCCCAGAGGAATGTAAAGATACTGCCTGAACCAGGTGGAGAGGGAGATATGCCAGCGCCTCCAGAACTCGCTGACAGAGGCCGACAGATACGGATAATTGAAGTTCTCTTTGTAGGTAAAGCCGAACATCCTGCCCAGGCCGATGGCCATGTCGGAGTACCCGGAAAAATCATAGTAAATCTGGAAGCTGTACAGAATCACGGCCAGCCATACCGTAACCGTGCCTAGCTGTTCCAGGGGCAGGTCAAACATACGGTCCACCACCTGGCCGAACATGTTGGCAAATACCATTTTCTTCACCAGGCCGTACACAAAACGCTTAATACCGTATGCGTGCATGGACAGACTCTCCTGCCGGTTCCCAATCTGCGGTTCCAGCTCATGATACTTGACAATGGGACCGGAAAGTATCTGGGGAAACAAAGAGATGTACAGCGCCAGACGGAATACATTTCTCTGGGCGGGATTCTCCCCGCGGAAGGTATCAGCCAGGTAAGAGATGGACTGGAAGGTGTAAAATGATATGCCGATGGGCAGCGCGATATCCCTTGGAGCAAAGCCCTGGCGCCCCAGAAGGGACATGGCCAGTTCCAGGAAGAAATTGAAATATTTAAAATACCCCAAAAGCCCCAGGTTGACCAGGATGCTCAGGATAAATACTGCCTTCTTAAGCCCCTTCCTTTCCTCGCAGCCATCCAGGGCCAGGCCAAACCCGTAGTTTAGCAGGATGGAAAGGACCACCAGAACCACATACCGCGGCTCGCCCCAGCTGTAAAACACAAGGCTGGCCATGAGCAGAACCCCATTTTTAAGCTTCCTGCCCGGTGAAATATAGTATATCAGGGCCAGGGCAGGAAGGAAAAACCATACAAACGTCAGTGAACTAAACAGCATATTTATGAAAATTCCCTTTCTATCAAAGTTTATCAATCATGTATCACAGAGATGCAGGCTACATGGAGACAGCGTCCTGCTTTGGTATCTTGCGCCGTATCTTATGGAATGTCACCATATGGGCAATGGCTGTGATGGCCCATGAGACAGGATAGGACAGATACAGCACGTCCAGGGAACGGTACGCCGCAAATACGGTGAATACCCAGAGCACCCTGAATCCGCATGCCCCTGTGAGGGATACAAACATGGGGATGATGGAATATCCCAGCCCTCTCAGGCTTCCCACCATGCAGTCCATGATTCCGCAAAGGAAATAGGTTGTGCAGATAATTTCCAGCCTGAGCATCCCGTAGCGCAGCACCTCCGGGTCTGAGGAATAGATATGCAAAAGTCCGTCTCCCGCAGCCACGGCTGTGAGTCCCAGGATTAAACCCACGGCCGTCACCACTCCCAGGCATATGTACATGATTTTATTAATCCTGCTGTACTTCCTGCCGCCCAGATTCTGGCTGGTAAAGCTCAGGTTGGTCTGGTACACCGCGTTCATTGCCGTGTAGACAAAACCCTCGATGTTGGAGGAGGCCGTGTTCCCGGCCATGGCAATGGAGCCGAAGGAGTTGACCGAGGACTGAATCAGTACATTGGATATGGAGAATATGGCTCCCTGCATGCCTGCGGGAAGTCCGATTTTTACGATTCGTTTCAGCTTCCTGGGGTGAATCCGCAGCTGCTTTAAATCCAGCTTAAGTGCTCCCGGAGCGCTCATCAGGCTCCTCAGGACCAGAAAAGCGGAGATGTGTTCTGATATGACCGTGGCCCAGGCCACACCGTCCACTCCCATTCCCAGCACCACCACAAAGAACAGGTTCAGGCACACATTCACCACGCCGGAAGCAAAGAGGAAATACAGAGGTCTCCTGGTATCCCCGATAGCCCGCAGAATGGCTGCGCCGAAGTTATAGACCATAAGTACCGGCATACCCAGAAAGTATATCCTCATATAGAGGACCGACTGGCTCAGGACGTCCTCAGGGGTTCCCATAAGGCGCAGCAGCGGGTTTGCCAGAAGAATTCCCAGCACAACCAGGATAAAGCCGCTCACAATGCTGGTGGTCACCGCCGTGTGGACGGTCTCACTGACATCCTTGTCTTTGCGGGCCCCGTAATACCGGGCCACCAGCACATTGACACCAACTGAGAGTCCCACGAATACATTAATTAATAGGTTGATAAGCGAAGATGTGGATCCCACTGCCGCCAGAGCCCCGCTGCCTGCAAAACGGCCCACCACGATGATGTCCGCTGCATTAAACAGCAGCTGCAATATGCCTGACAGCATCAAAGGAATGGAAAATAAAAGGATTTTGCCCAGAAGCGGGCCGCTTGTCATGTCAATCTCATAAGACTTTTTCATCTTCTGTTAACTCCCTGTGTCATTCTTTCTCCATGCCAGTCCATGGCATATGTTCTTATCAGTTATATCACAGGGCCGCGTTTTTTACAATGGGTTAAAAGGCCATGAAAACCTGCGAATTTTCTTGACATTTCCCGGCCCGTCCTTTAAAATGGAGCAAGTGATAAGGGAGTAATTGGCATGCCCCGCCCTGCCGGGCATGTAATAAGGTCAACATACTGATAGTTTCTATCTGGCTTTATTTGAAACAATGAGACTTATCTACAGCATTCCAAGGCTGTAGGTGGGTCTTTTTTTATACCACAATCCATATATTAAAACATCACCAGGGAGGAATCATTATGTCATTAGCTGAACTGTTTGTCATCGCCGTGGGGCTGTCCATGGACGCGTTTGCGGTATCTGTCTGTAAGGGCCTGGCCATGCCCAAAATGAACTGGAAGGGCGCCCTTTTGGTTGGGCTGTACTTCGGCGGATTCCAGGCCGCCATGCCTTTGTTCGGATATTTCCTGGGTTCCAGCTTCAGCCTGGCCATACGTGCTTACGACCACTGGGTGGCCTTCATCCTGCTGGCTGTTATCGGCGCAAACATGATAAAAGAATCCTTCAGCAAAGACGAGGAATGTCCGAACCCGGATCTGGATGTTAAAAACATGGTGCTTCTGGCCATTGCCACCAGCATTGATGCACTGGCCGTGGGCGTGACCTTTGCCTTCCTGAATGTCGACATCCTCCCCGCCGTATCCTTTATCGGAAGCGTCACCTTCTTTCTGTCCGTGGCCGGCGTAAAGGCAGGCAACGCATTTGGATGCCGCTATAAATCCAAGGCCGAGCTGGCAGGCGGCGCCATCCTCATTCTCATGGGATTCAAGATACTGCTGGAGCACCTGGGGATTTTGTTCGGGTAAGCGAAACATAAGTATCCGGCAGACCATCCTTACCTTCCCATTCCGCCATACCTGCGCAAAGACGGCGGGGCAGCGTCCTCTCGGAATACGCTGCCCCACTGTCTTTTTATTATCCTTTTCCTGTCTGAAATCCTGTTCCCAGGCTCAGAAACTTAAGCCTTCCCGGTCTCAGATTCTGACGCCGCTGCTGTCCAGCTGGTAACCGTCAATGGTGCGGTTCGTCTGCATCACTCCGTTTTCAGGGTCCATATAATACCACTGTCCCTTATATTCCAGCCAGCCGGTCTGCATATAGCCGTCTGTGTTGAAAAAATACCACTTGTCGTTTATCATGGCCCAGGATGTAAGGTATTCATCCTGATACAGATACCTCCAGCCGCGCATATCCTTGTTCCATTTGCCCAGCAGGATGTTCCGGTAGTTGCTCATGTCCTCCTCAGGAAGCAGCATGAAATACCGGCTCTCCTTTTTATCCTGATAACAAAACTCTACCATATAACATTGATCCAGATAATTATAATCCCCCTCAGCGGACCGCTCTTTTTCAACGGTCTCAGGCCGGATTACAGGGTAATGGGTCCCTTCCTTTAAACCGTACACCGTACACTCCAGATACTTCTGGGTCTCGCCCCTATAGGTGACAAGATAATAATTCAGTGTCACTTCATTCAGGTCCACATCACTTTTGTCCTTTGTAACTGTGAACGTATCGTATTCCGATACCCTGTACCCCAGCAGATAGGACGAATATCCGTCATAAATCGTGGTCCTTCTGCTGTTAACATCCAAATGCAGGGTAACAGGCACCTCAGTCTTATACGAAGCCGCTGCCTCTGAGACAAATGCAGCTGACACACTGAGCACTGCCGCCAGAACCAGCGCGCCTAACCGCTTAACAGACATATACCGTCTCATCCGGTACCCTCCTCTCAAACCTTTGGACTACTCATGATGACATCCAGGGTGAATTCCCGGCGCATCCGCCAGCCATTATTTCAATATAATCTTCTTGAAATTCTTCTTGCCGCGCTTAACGACCACGCCATCTCCGGCAAACTGTTCCCTGGAGAATACGGCCTTGATATCCTTTACAGGATTTCCGTCCACGGACACACCGCCCTGTTCCACGTTCCTTCTGGCCTCAGAACGGGAAGCTGCCAGGCCGGACTTGTTAAGAATGCTTAAGATATCAATGGTTCCATCTGTAAAATCCTCTTCTGAAAGTTCAAAAGTAGGCATGTTCTCGGTGCTCGCTCCTGCCGCAAACAGGGCCCTGGCGCCTTCCTGCGCTTTGGCTGCTTCTTCCTCGCCGTGCACCAGCTTTGTAAGCTCGAATGCCAGTATCTCCTTTGCCTGGTTTAACCGGCTTCCTTCCCACTGATCCATCTCGTCAATCTGCTCCAGCGGAAGGAAGGTAAGCATGCGCAGGCACTTAAGCACATCGGAATCCCCCACATTCCTCCAGTACTGGTAGAAATCAAAGGGTGATGTCTTCTCAGGATCCAGCCATACTGCGCCGGACTGTGTCTTACCCATCTTCTTGCCCTCAGAATTCAGAAGCAGGGTAATGGTCATGGCATGTGCATCCTTGCCCAGCTTGCGGCGAATCAGTTCTGTTCCGCCCAGCATGTTGCTCCACTGGTCATCGCCGCCAAACTGCATGTTGCAGCCGTACCGTTTGAACAGCTCATAGAAATCATAGCTCTGCATAATCATGTAGTTGAATTCCAGGAAGCTTAAGCCCTTTTCCATCCTCTGCTTGTAGCATTCAGCCCGCAGCATGTTGTTGACGGAAAAATGAGGTCCCACTTCCCTGAGGAACTCAATATAGTTAAGGCCCATGAGCCACTCCGCATTGTTCACCATCATGGCCTTTCCCTCTGAGAAATCAATGAAACGGCTCATCTGCTTTTTAAAACAGTCACAGTTATGCTGGATGATTTCAGGCGTCATCATGGTGCGCATATCAGAGCGTCCCGACGGGTCGCCAATCATGCCCGTGCCTCCGCCAATCAGGGCAATCGGCTTGTTGCCTGCCATCTGAAGACGCTTCATCAGGCAGAGCGCCATAAAGTGGCCTACATGGAGGCTGTCAGCTGTCGGGTCAAAACCGATATAGAATACGGCCTTTCCCTCGTTGACCATTTTCTTAATTTCTTCTTCGTTGGTCACCTGGGCAATAAGGCCTCTGGCAACCAGTTCTTCATAAATCTGCATGGTGATTCTCTCCTCTTCTTACTTTCTTTATTTTACCATACTTCTGCTTTCATGCAAGGGCTTGATTCTTACATTTTTTATACAGGGGCAGCAGGGGCACAGGGCATACCGCCGACACGATTTTCCCTTTCTGAACGAAAAAAAGCCCCGCCCTTTCTCAAAAGGACGAAGCCCGTAAGCCCCGTGTTACCACCTGATGTTCACAGACAGCTCACGCTGCCTGCCTCTTCGAGTACTGGCGCCAGGCTCTGGCCAAACGCCCGTATACTCTAGCACGATAACGGATGCAGGACCCGTCGCAGCCTACTAAGGCTGTTATATGAAGCAGCGCTGTTGGGTGCGAAGCTCAGGGATGTATTCATGACCTGCTTTCCATGCGCCTCTCATCATCCGGCTGCTTTCTGTCTGTTCCTGCAGGCTACTACTTGTTCCCGTCATAGCCAATTCATGAAATTATGACCATTATAGACAGACTCTCCCGGTTTGTCAAGAGTTAATCAGCCATATGTAAAGGGAATCATCAGCCGTATGCAAAGGGAATCAGCGGTGTGCAAAGGTAAGCACGAACACAGCTCCCAGTATCAGGGCAAATCCCAGAAAATCAGGCAGCGTAAACCGGGTTCCCAGCCAGAACACGGATATGACCACCGCGGATACCGGCTCCACGCTTCCCATGATGCTGCCCTTTAAGGGTCCAATCATGCTGACGCCCTGAAGGTACAGGCCAAATGCAATGGCAGTGCCCACCACCACCACGCCTGCCAGCGCTCCCAGTGTACCTGCATCCCAGACCACCCCGTAATTCCAGGGCTGAACCACGGCTCCCATGGCAATCCCGCCAAAAAACATGCCGAATCCCAGCACCTGGTATATGTCATATTTCAGGATAAGACCTCCTGGTATAATAGTATAAATCATGGAGCTCACAGCTGCCAAAAGCCCCCAGAACAGGGCCTCCCCCGTAATGTGGAAGGAATGTATGTCCCCGTGGGTTCCGATGACAAAGGTGCCAAACAAAGACAGACCGATGGCTGCCAGCTCAAGCCCCTTGGGAAGCCGCAGCTCCCGCATGCACACCACTGCCAGAATCAGAATGGGCGACAGGTACTGGAGTACGGTTGCCGTTCCCGCGTTGGATGCCTGGATTGCCATAAAATATGTAAACTGGCAGAAGGTAATGCCGAAAATAGCAAATGCCAGCAAGTGGATGGTATCCCTTTTTTTCCGGAACACCCTCAGATTCTCCCTGCCGTGAAGCTTAAATCCTGCCAGCACCAGTATAATGCCTGCAAAAAACAGCCTGACAGCCACCAGCCACGGCGCCTCGATTCCCTTCTGTTCAAACAAATACTGCCCGCAGCAGCCCGAAAATCCCCAGCAGGTTCCGCCTACCAGGGCCATTATGGTTCCCGCTGTCTGTCTCTTATCATTCTTCATCTCACACGTTAATCTCCTGCAACAGTCATGTATCTATTTATACTTGGAAAACACCTTATTGTCAATATTTTCGTGGGATTCACTATTTACGAATCCGGTTTTCTATACTATAATGAAGCATTGAAATGTATCTTACACCGCAGTCCGGTGTTTACATAATGGGAGGACGAAAAAATGGGATTCACATTCATCAATAAGCTGCCTACGCCGGCAGAAATCCGGGAGCAATTCCCGCTGGCCCCAGAGCTGGCAGAAATCAAACACGCACGGGACGAGGAAATAAAAAGGGTATTTACCGGTGAAAGCGGCAAGTTTGTTGTCATCATCGGCCCCTGCTCAGCTGACAACGAGGAATCTGTATGTGATTACGCCGGACGCCTTGTGAAAATCCAGGAAAAAACAAAGGACAAGCTAATTATTATTCCCCGGGTCTACACCAACAAGCCCAGAACCACCGGCGAGGGATATATGGGAATGATACATCAGCCCGATCCTGAGAAGCGGCCTGATATGTTTGAAGGAATTCTGGCTATCCGCCATATGCACATGAGGGTGCTGCGGGAGACAGGTTTCTCCACTGCAGATGAAATGCTTTATCCTGAAAACATGAACTATCTCTCAGACATGATGTCCTATGTGGCGGTAGGCGCCCGTTCCGTGGAGAACCAGTTTCACCGGCTGGTAGCCAGCGGCTGCGATGTGCCCGTAGGCATGAAGAACCCTACCAGCGGCGACCTGACAGTCATGCTGAATTCCGTGGTGGCTGCCCAGCTTCCCCACGACTTTATCTTCCGCGGCTTTGAAGTGCAGTGCCCCGGCAATCCTCTGACCCACACTATCCTGCGGGGGGCTGTAAACAAGAGGGGCCAGTGCAACCCCAACTACCACTATGAAGATTTGAAGCTTTTATTTGACCTTTATAATAAGCGCGGGTTACAGAATCCTGCCTGCATCGTGGATACCAACCACGCCAACTCCAACAAGCAGTACCATGAACAAATTCGTATAGCCAAGGAAGTGCTCCACAGCCGCCGCCACTCCGGCGATATCAAGAATCTGGTAAAGGGCCTTATGATTGAGAGCTACATTGAGCCCGGCAGCCAGAAAATCGGGGAACACTGCTACGGCAAGTCCATCACCGATCCCTGCCTGGGATGGGATGATACGGAGCGGCTGCTGTACGAGATTGCGGATAATCTGGACTAGGACCATACTATAACCCAAACGAAATATGAGCCCGGAAAAGAGCCTGCCATGCGTTTTGCATGGCAGGCCCTTTTCCATTCTGTGAACCATTCTTTATATTTATGATCACGCTTCTGTTTTTGCTTCTGGTCTTTGCTTCTGGTTTTTTTGCTTCTGGTCTTTGCTCCCGGTTTTCATCCCTAGCTGGCCAGCGCCGTAATCCCAAAGTATGCCAGCACAATCACACCCAGAATAATTCTGTAATATCCAAAGAACTTAAAATCATGCTTTCGGACATAGCTCATAAGGAACTGAATGGAATAAATAGAAACCACAAAGGCAATCAGCATTCCCAGTATGGTATAGAAAATCTGCGGTCCCGTAAACACATTTCCTGCCAGGAAATACTTCACAATTTTCAGCAGACTGGCTCCAAACATAACCGGGATTCCCAGGAAAAATGAAAACTCTGCCGCGGCAGCCCTGGAACAGCCCAGGACCATGGCGCCCAGTATGGTGGAACCGGAACGGGAGGTTCCCGGAATCAAAGCCAGAAGCTGTACCATGCCAATGAGGAACGCTGTCTTGGCTGAGATCTGTCCCACCTTGTTAAACCTGGGATTGGTACACACGCTGCTGTTCTCAAGTACAATAAAAAGTACGCCGTATACAATCAGGGCCGCTGCCACCACATAGGCGTTAAACAAATGGGCCTCCATCCAGTCATCCAGCAAAAGTCCCAGAATGGCTGCCGGAACACAGGCAATGATAATTTTAATCCAGAGGGCCCAGGTGGCATCCTTCTGCCGGCTGGACTTGCTGGGGCTAAAGGGATTCAGCTTGTGAAAAAACATGACAACCACAGCCAGGATGGCCCCTAACTGAATCACCACCAGAAACACGTCCTTAAACGCGTCCGGCTGGTTCAGGTGTATGATTTCATCCACCAGAATCATATGACCGGTGCTGCTGATAGGAAGCCACTCCGTGAACCCTTCCACAATTCCCAATACAATGATTTTTAACACTTCAACTAAACTCATAAATTCTCCTTACCGCAGACAGTCTCCATTCCCTGACGCCTTCCGGCATCCGGCCCCTGCTGCCATCCTGCCGCAGAAGCCCCTGCCTGCTGTACATTTTATGTATTCTTATCTATCCCTATACCTGTTTTATATATTCTCAATCTGCCAGTCAACAGGAGTAAGGCCGTGCTCTGTCAAAAATGCATTGGTCTTGCTGAAGGGCCTGCTGCCGAAAAATCCCCTGGATGCGGACAAGGGACTTGGGTGGGGCGCTTCCAGGATTAAATGCCTGGGATTGTTCAGCATTGCCTTCTTGGTCTGGGCCGGACGTCCCCATAAAATAAACACCATGGGTCTGTCCTGCTGGTTAAGAATGCCTATGGCTGCATCCGTAAACTTCTCCCATCCAATGTCCCGGTGGGAATTGGCCTGGTGGGCTCTCACTGTGAGCACTGTATTTAACAGCATGACCCCCTGGTCAGCCCACTTTTTCAGATAACCGTTATTCGGTATATAACACCCCAAATCATCGTGAAGCTCCTGGTAAATGTTCACCAGTGAGGGAGGAATATCCACGTCCGGCTTTACTGAAAAACACAGGCCATGGGCCTGACCATAATTGTGGTAAGGATCCTGCCCCAGAATCACTACCTTTACATCCGCCAGCGGTGTAAATGCAAATGCGTTAAAGATATCATCCGGTTCAGGAAACACCCTTTTAGTCTCATATTCATGCTTTACTGTCTTATACAGTTCTTTATAATAGGGCTTCTTAAACTCGCTGCTTAAGGGCCCCAGCCAGTCATTTGTAATAGCGGCCATATCCTGCTTCTCCTTTTCAACAATATAAATTCACATTTTCATATTTTAGCATAGGAAACGGCAGGAAACAACGGATATCGACAAAATAATTAAGAGAGCCGGGATTGCGCCCGCCCTACATCCTTACGGCAATCCCTCTCTCCCACAGGTACTTCTTAAGATCCCGTATCTCCAGTTCCTTATAATGAAACAGAGAGGCGGCCAGGGCAGCGTCCGCTCCGCCCTTTGTCAGCGCATCATAGAAATGTTCCTTATTTCCGGCGCCTCCCGAGGCAATAACAGGTACGGATACATGGGATGCTATAAGTGAAGTCAGTTCGTTGTCATATCCGTTCCTGGTTCCGTCGCAGTCCATGCTGGTGAGCAGTATCTCTCCCGCTCCCAGGCGGTCTGCCTCCATGGCCCACTCCAGGGCATCGGTCCCCACATCCACACGTCCGCCGTGCTTGTAAATATTCCAGCCCTTTCCATCAGCCCTGCGCCTGGCGTCTATGGCTACCACCACACATTGGCGGCCGAACTTATCCGCCGCGTCACTGATAAGACGGGGATTGTCAATGGCTGAAGAATTAATGGATATCTTATCCGCGCCTTCCCTGAGAAGCATGCGGAAGTCTTCCACTGTACGTATGCCGCCGCCCACAGTAAACGGAATAAAAACAGTCTCCGCCACCTTGCGCACCATGTCCACCACAGTACGGCGGTTGTCCGAGGATGCCGTGATATCCAGAAATACCAGTTCGTCTGCCCCTGCCCTGTCATAAGCCGCGGCTATCTCCACCGGGTCCCCTGCGTCCCGCAGGTTCACAAAATTTACGCCTTTTACCACCCGTCCATTGTTCACGTCCAGGCATGGTATGATTCTTTTGGTAAACATATCGCCTCTCCTATCTCCTGTTTTAATTGGTATGGCGCTGCCTCCGGTATCCCCGTTCAGACAGCGCAGGACTTTTACAGTCCGATGAAATTCTTAAGAATAGCAAGGCCCACCTCTCCGCTTTTCTCCGGGTGGAACTGGCATGCAAACACATTTTCCCGTTCTACGGAAGCGTGGATTACGGTGCCGTACTCCGTGGAAGCTGCCACAATGGACTCATCCTCTGCCTTCAAATAATAGGAATGGACAAAGTAAACATAGGATCCGTCCTCAATCCCGCGGAAAAGCTTTGCTTCCGGCCTTATCTTCAGTGAATTCCAGCCCATATGCGGAATCTTAAGTCCGGGATGCTCCGGTATCTTAAGTATCTTTCCCGGAAGGATGCCCAGGCCGGCAGCCCCCTGGCACTCCTCACTGCCCGCAAATAGAAGCTGCAGTCCCAGGCAGATACCCAGAAACGGAGTTCCCTGGTCCACTGTCTCATGAATCACATCCACCAGACCATACTGCTCCAGCTTTCCCATGGCATCGCCAAAGGAGCCCACCCCCGGCAGAATGACCTTGTCCGCTTTGAGTATCGTTTTCCTGTCCCTGGTTATGACAGGCGTTTCCCCCAGTGAAAGCAGGGCTTTTTCCACACTGCGCAGGTTTCCTGCGTCGTAATCAATAATGGCAATCATACATTCAACCTCGTTCCTATGATTTAATATTTTAGCATTGTAACGTGATAAAGGCAACTTGTTTTTATAATCACTTAAATATCTGCCAGTCCGCGGATAAAGGCAACTGAATCTGCCTGGATTCCCGCGGCCCGCTCTCCCGTTTCCTTGGGTATCTGGAAAAAGGTTTCATGTATTCTGTAAAATACTGATTTCTGGTTGAAAAAACCTATCTTCTCAAATGGCCACCGCATAACGGTAGGTGTCTTAAATCCCTCTCCCAGTTCCAGGATAACCAGCCTGCGGTTCAGGGTTCCTGTCTGCCATTTCTTGTATGCCTCCCACCTTGGCAGGTAGCCTTCCTCTATGTAAGTCTCTGCCTCAACCGTATTGCCTGTCAGGGGTGCCCTGCAATGAGGGCAGATATCATCCGGCACCTCACCCTCTTCCCATATATCCTTGGTACAGGCTTTGGAACACTGCCTCCAATGGATATTTCCGCAGGGAGCCACCACCCGCCCGCTGTCAAAATCCGTGTCATAGACAGCTCCGTCTGTCACAGTGGTAACCACATAATAGTCCTTGTCCCTGACCAGGCTCCACAGGACCGCGTAAGCTTCCCGCAGCTCCTTCTGTACCGGATCCCCCAGACTGCGCAGGCGCACATCTCTACCGTCATCCCTTAATCTCCACTCCCCTCCGATGCCTATAAGTACCTTTTCCGCGCCGGAAAGCGCCTCTAACAAATCCTTCTTCTGCTGGTCCATATCCAATCTTCACTCCTGTCATTCATAAGGCTGTCCGGGGACCCGTGTACCTCTGATATTCCGCTCCTGTCCCCGGCGCCGTCTTATGCTATCATATCATAAAATAGGGCGGGCTTCAACGCTGCCTAATCCCGTGGGGGACGGGCAGAAGGATGGGCAGACAGCTCTTCCCGGTTGCATTTTTGCCGGACCTGCTATAAAATATAGAAAGCAAATACAGAAAAAGGAGCCTGTCAAAAGGCAGACCGGAATGGAATTCCGGCCTGGCGGCGCAGGTGAAGAGGTGAAGCATCATCATGAAATCAGCACAAGACCTGAGACGATTACTGGAATCCATTGACCGGAAAGGGTATCCGGCCTATAAAGATACGCGGGGTTCATATGACTTTACGGATTATGTACTTTCCATCGACCATGTACAGGGAGATCCCTTTGCGTCCCCTTCCAAATTAAGTGTATTTATTCCGCTCCAGAGGGCCGCCTACCCCAGCGGATATTTTGACGCCCCCCACAAGCAGACTGCCCTGGAGGATTATCTGGTCAGGCAGTTCTGCCAGGAGATCGCCAAATACAATTTTAAGGCAAAGGGTTCCGGCAAAAGCGGCCTGATAGCCACCAGCCATCCAGGGCCTGAGATTCTCAGCCGGACAGCCTGCGAATGCAGTATTAAGGGCATAACGGCCCGCTTTGAGGCAGGTTTTCCGGCCAACGGCAGGACCATTAATTCCGGTGAACTGATTAAGATCCTGTTTGACTTCCTGCCCAGGTGCGTCAAAACTGTATTTTACTATAAAAACAGGCCGGCCCAGGAGGTAAAGGCCGTGTCAGACCTGGCGGAAGACCAGTATTTCATCCGTTGTGAGCTGGAACGCCTGGGACTTGTCTCCTTTGTGGCAGACGGCTCCATCCTTCCCAGGGAAAGCGGCATTTCCAGCCGTCCCATGAAGGGCAGCGTCCCCTTCCAGTCTCCGGATTCCCTCAGGATGGAATTAAACCTTCCCCATGGCGGCAGAATTACCGGCATGGGTCTTTGCAGAGGCATTACCCTGATTGTGGGAGGCGGATATCACGGCAAATCCACTCTGTTAAAGGCACTGGAGTCCGGCGTCTACAACCATGTGGCCGGGGATGGACGGAAATATGTCATCACTGATTCCACTGCCATGAAGCTGCGGGCAGAGGACGGCCGAAGCGTCCAGAATGTGGACATCTCCCTGTTTATCAACGATCTGCCCAACAAAAAAGACACCCACTGCTTCTCCACTGAGGATGCCAGCGGCAGCACCTCCCAGGCAGCCGCTGTCATCGAAGGGATTGAGGCCGGAAGCCGTGTCTTTCTGATTGACGAGGACACCTCCGCCACCAACTTCATGGTCAGGGATGATCTGATGCAGAAAATCATCAGCCGGGACCAGGAGCCCATTACCCCATTCATTGAGAGAGCCAGGGATTTGTATGAAAAATCAGGCATTTCAACTGTCATGGTGGCGGGAAGTTCAGGCGCATATTTCTATATTGCAGATACCATCCTCCAGATGGACTGCTATGAACCACTGGACATTACGGATAAGACCAAGGCCTTCTGTTCCGGCTACGGTGTTGAGCCCATCACCTCCGCCCCCGGCTTTCTTCTTCCGTCCGGCGGGCGCAAACTGTTAAGCAATAAGGGCGGTTCCCAGACTGCACCGGGAAATTATGCCTCATCAAACAGGGGGAATTACAGGGGCAGAGGCCCCCGCGACGGCGGCCGCGATGAGCGTATCAAGGTCAAGGTATACGGAAAGGATTCCCTTCAAATCGGCAAGTCCCCTGTGGACCTCCGGTTCGTGGAGCAGCTCATTGACTCTGAACAGACCAACTCCCTGGCACAGATGCTGCGCTACTGTGTGGAACACCAGCTGCTGGAGCGGTACACGCTAAAGGATACGGTTGCCATGCTGCTTAAGGAGATACAAAAAGGCGGACTGGCAGCCGTGGGAGACAGCTCCTATGCGGCCTGCGGCTTTTCCATGCCCAGAATACAGGAGATTTTCGCCTGCCTTAACCGATACCGCAATTAGTTTCTGCCACCAACCGTAATGGCTTTATAAAAACAGCGCTTCCGCTGCCTGCAATGGCAGCGGGGCGCTGTTTCCTTTTACTTTACCGCCGTTTATTTTCTTTTTCTGCTTCCTCTAATATTCCTTCCCGTCCAGAATCTCCTGATAATCCTTCAGGTTCTTCTCCAGCAGTGCGGGCGTGTCCAGGTTATAGGGACATTTTCCCTTGCACTGGTTGCAGTGGAGACACTGTTCAATCTTCTTCATTTTCTCCTGTGCGTCCGGTGTCAGCCAGGCTGCGGAAGGGGCTCTGCGTATCATAAGGGACATCCTGGCACAGTTGTTGATTTCAATGCCCACGGGACATGGCATACAGTATCCGCAGCCTCTGCAAAATTCTCCCAGAAGCTCTTCCCTGTCCTTATCAATCACTGCCCGTATCTCGTCTGTCATTTCAGGAGGATTTCCTACGTAAGACAGGAATTCATCCAGCTCCCGCTCTCTCTGAACGCCCCAGATCGGAAGCACATTGTCAAACTGGGCCAAATACGCGTAGGCTGCCCGTGAATTATTGATAAGACCGCCGGATAATGCCTTCATGGCAATGAATCCCATGCCCGCCTCCCTGCACCGTTTAACCAGCTCCAGATCCTTATCCGTGGCCAGATAACAGAATGGAAACTGCAGTGTATCATAAAGGCCTGAATCAATTGCCTCCATGGCCACTGACAGCCTGTGGTTGGTGATTCCTATGTGGCGTACCTTGCCCTGCTCCTTAGCCTCCAGCATGGCTTCATACAGTCCAGTGCCATCTCCCGGCTTTGGACAGAAGGAAGGATTATGGAATTGATAGAGATCCACATGGTCTGTCCTCAGGTTTTTCAGGGAAATTTCCAAATCCTCCCTGAATTTCTCCGCAGTCTTTGCGGCTGTCTTGGTTGCGACAAACACCTTGTCACGTATTCCCTCAAGGGCGGCTCCCAGCTTTTCCTCACTGTCCGTATAATTCCTGGCTGTGTCAAAGAACGTGATTCCGCCTTCATATGCCTTTTTTATCAGGTATACGGCATCCTCCTTCGGTATTCTCTGGACGGGAAGGGCCCCGAACCCATTTTTGTTCACCGTTATACCGGTTTTCCCCAAAGTAACTTCCACCATCTTATGTACCTCCTTCAAGCCTGCTGTTTTTTATTATTCTACCATAAAACTGCTGCCATCTACAACAGAAGGACTCAAACAAACATAAAATTGTACGCTGTTTTGACCCCACGTCCCGTATATCCGGCGGGTTGGATATCCTGCTGGTAAACACACTGTTTCCACATTCCCGGATTTGTGATAGAATGGATAAAACAAAGCGGCAAACAAGAATGTCTTTGGCAGATACGCCGAGAACAGCTGATTGAACGCAGCAGGGAGGTTATGCGGTGAAAAAGATTGGGATTCTTTGCGCCGGCGATACGGAACTGGCCCCTTTTTTAGAACATATGAAAGGGCAGCAAATTACAGAAAAGGCAATGCTTAAATTCCATACGGGAACCATAAATCATGTGAATGTGTCCGCCGTATACAGCGGCGTCTGCAAAGTAAACGCCGCCATTGCGGCCCAGCTTTTGATCGATATGTTCCATGTGGACTTAATCATCAACGCAGGAACCGCAGGCGGGATGAAGGAAGGGGTGCAGCTTTTTGATACTGTAATCTCGGAACGGGTGATTTACCATGATGTGGCCGATGATATTCTGACGGGCTTTCACCCATGGCTGAAATCAAATTATTTTTTAGCAGATCAGGAGTTGTGCGCCATAGCCAGAGCCTATAGCCGGACGTCAAAACATCCTGTTCTGTTTGGAACCATGGTTACCGGGGAGCAATTTATTGAAGATGAAAAAAGAGAGGAAATCAATCAGAAATTTGACCCCCTCTCCACAGACATGGAAACGGCCGGCGTTGCCCATGTCTGCTATGTAAACCGCATTCCATTTCTGGCAGTGCGGACCATTACGGATACCGTTACGCATCAGGGCATCGAAACCTTTGACCAGAACTGCGAAGCGGCCTCTGAAATATCCGCGGAGATTGTTTTAGGCATTCTTGGGCAATTAGATTAGGAGGTATAAGGGCTTATGCTGATACAAAATGGGCATCAACAATTACAGGACTTTACGAATAAGAACTATAAACAAACCATAACTGAAGTGACAAAGGGCGTATGGTTTGTTTTGGGATTGGGACACAGCAACGCCATTTTTATTGAAGCGGGTTCCAGCGTTATTTTGATTGACACATTGGATACACGGGAGCGAGGGGAACAGCTGCTGGACCTGATCCGGCAAAATACAAAAAAAGAAGTCGGTACAATCATCTACACCCACGGCCATCCTGACCACCGGGGCGGCGCAGGAGCTTTTATGGATAGCAGGCCGGAGGTCATCGCCTTTGCGCCGGCGGCTCCAGCCTTAGAAAAAACCGGGCTTTTACAGGATATTCAAAATCTGCGGGGGGCACGGCAATTTGGCTATCCCCTTACCGACCAAGAAGCAATTTCACAGGGCATCGGTCCCCGTGAAGGGATTACCCACGGAGAACACCGTGCCTTTGTTTTGCCCACCACTCTTTATGAACAAGACAAGGTAAGCCGTGAAATCGACGGCGTACAGTTGGAAATGGTTCGTCTCCCCGGAGAATCGGAAGAAGAAATAATGATTTGGCTGCCGCAGAAAAAGGTGTTGTGCTGCGGGGATAATTTCTACGGCTGTTTTCCCAACCTCTATGCGATCCGCGGAGGGCAATACCGTGATCTTGCGGCATGGATTCACAGTATTGACGTACTGATGTCCTATCCGGCTGAGTGTCTCCTGCCGGGACACACGGCGGCGATTCTGGGACATAAAACCATCAGCAGCACCTTGGGGAATTTCAGAAATGCATTTGAATATATTCTGACGCAAACGTTGGAGGGAATGAACGCGGGAAAGACTGCGGATCAGTTGGCGGCTGATATACAATTACCCCCCGAATATGCAGGTCTTCCCTATCTGGCAGAGCATTATGGCTGTGTGGAATGGACGATACGGTCCATTTACTCGGCTTACCTGGGATGGTTCGACGGGAACCCCACGCATTTGCACCCCCTGTCCCCCGAAGAACATTCACAAAAGATGATTGCGTTAATCGGCGGCGTGCAGACTGTTTTGGACGCGGCCAAAACAGCCCTTTCCCACCAAGAATACCAATGGTGTCTGGAACTATGCGATTTACTTTTATCCAATGGGAATTCAGCAAAAGAGGAAGTATTGCACCTAAAGGCTTCCTCGCTGGAAAAACTGGCGGAGTACGAAACCAGCGCCAACGGACGGCACTATTATATGGTATGTGCCAAAGAAATGAACCCGGAATAAATTCTAACTTTTTTCTGATATGTAATCAAAGCGGGCAAGCACAGTAGGGGCTTGCCCGTTTTGTCTGCCCATTCAGCAGGACATGGGCTTTCTATACACCCTGTCTGATGCTGAAACCAGACCTGCGCCTGCGGCAGCGGTATTTTCACGGCAACGCCGGCAGAGCGCATAATACGCTTACTTCGCCCAAAGCCGTGTGCCAAAGGGTGCCCCTTGGAAAACCCATTCCGCCTGCCGGCTGCCCAATCCGAATGTTTCCCAACTTACCGCTTATACAGGTTTTCATGTATCATGCGCTGAGCGTCACGTCCCCTCCTGCCAGCATTTCTTTTAAATCATCTATGGTCATGTCCCGTTCCTTTAACATCTCGTTGACCACCTTAAATTCCTCCAGCTGGATATGTTCCATCAGTGCCTTTTCCTTTTCTCTCATGGTTTCCAGACAGCTTTCATACTGTGCTATGGATGCTTGTACATCCGCCAGCTCTCCCTGCATTTTTTCAACCGGTGACTTTCTTACTCCCCGTGCCATAAACGTGCGCTCCTTTTCTTTTTGATAATATCTGGTCTGAATCTGCTTCCGGGTATCTGTTCGGAGGACAGGTCCATTTATTACCAGTATATGTAAGCAAATTTCAAAATATACATAAGCTGTATAAAATCCGCTCCGGGTTTAGGTTCGCTGTCCCGGGTCAGGTAAGCTCTCCTTGCAGCCGGTAAATCAACGGAATCATCCAAAGCCCGGCAGCTCCGGTAAGCCGGACAAAAGGGCAGCCGCAGAGGGCAGATAAAAAGAGGCCCATAAAGAGAGTCCCATAAAGAGAGTCCCATAAAGAGAGTCCCATAAAGAGAAGCCCATAAAGAGAAGCCCATGCAAACATCTGTTTCCGCCTACTCGTCTTTTGGAAAATTTCATGGTATAATACTTCCATGACTTCCATGTGCCGCCATATTGCCGGAAAGGAAAACAATAATGAATGAGACAGATAAAGGGCCTGATGTATGCCAAAACCAAGACGAAGGATTGAACGAAACCCAGGGCGTGCCGGACGGTTCCCGTGAGCTTTCAGACAGTTCCCATGAGCTTCCGGATGGAATGGAGATTGATATGTCACACTATAAAGAGGGGTCTGCCGCTGCCAAATGCGTACTGGGAGTGATTCTTCTCCTGTGCTTCATCTTCATGTCCAGGTCCTGTAACTACAGACATTCAACCCTCACCTTTTATATGGGTCCGGAGCCGGAGGTTAACCTGGGAAGCCAGTATTACGAGGAAGGAAGATATCAGGAGGCTGCTGATTATTACCAGGAAAAGGTGGACGAAGTTTTTTCAAACGGCAAGCGGTATGAACCGGCCAACGGTCCGCTCTATTTTAACCTGGGTATGGCATACTATAAACTGGAAAACTATGACCAGGCCCTTCTCTATCTGAAGGAGTGCGCGGATGTGGACAAGAGGACTTCCAATACAGAAGAACTGGCATGGGATTATAACACCATGGCCGACGTCTGTAAGGACGCCGGCCATATGGACGAGGCCCTGAACTATTATGAAAAAGGTCTGAAGGCTATAAAAAAGGCCTGCGGAAAGGACTCTGAGTATACAGCCATTTTTCTATCCGATTTAGGAGACGCGTACAAGAAAACCGAGGACTATGAAAAGGCCCTGGAGAATTATCAGCAGGCCCTGGAGATCCAGGAATCCAATGGAAGCGACCAGACCTGGTCCTACATCCGTATAGCAAGGATTTATAATGCTTTAAAGGATTATGATGCCGCAAAACATTTTTATGGCAAGGCTTCCGGGTCGGAAACAGCCGACTCCTACACAAAAGGGGTGGCTTTCTACAATATGGGACAGATGTACCATGAGCGCGGAGAGTATTCTCCTGCACTGGCCGCCCTTGACAAGGCGCTGGAGTTTGTTAACCAGGATGGCGACAATGCCTATGCTGAATCCAATGTCCAGAATACCCTGGCTTCCGTATACGCTGAATCAGAGGACAGTCTGGACAAGGCTATCTTGCATTCTGTCACGGCATGCCGTCTGCTGGAAACATCCGGATTCCCCACGCACAACTGCCGCGAGGACCTGGAACAATTCAAAGAACAGCTGAAAGGCTACTACCAGACAGATACCAGGGATATGACAGATGAAGGATTTGAATTATGGTATCAGGATCAAATGGATTCCGAATAAAACCAGGAGGTAACTATGTTTAAAGACTACGAACATCACGCACAGTATTACGAGACCGATCAGATGGGCTGTGTGCACCATTCCAACTACATCCGCTGGATGGAGGAGGCAAGGGTAAACTTAATGGAACAGATGGGCTGCGGGTATAAGGCCATGGAAGCATCCGGCATCATGAGCCCGGTTCTGGAGGTGCACTGCCAGTACAGGTCCATGGTACGTTTTGATGACCATGTAAAGATACATGTATGGGTAAAGGAATATAATGCCATCCGCATGACCCTTGGTTATGAGATGCGCGATGCAGCCACCGGTGAACTCAAAACCACCGGCGAGAGCAGGCATTGTTTCCTGGATACAGGCGGCAGACCTGTATCCTTAAAACGTTCCTACCCTCAGTGGGACACCGCATTCTGCAGCGCGGTCCAGGCGCAGGATTCCCGGTAATGACGGCATCTGTAGGCGATGCTGTTATCCAAAGGGATTATCCTCACATGTATATATGTAATTATTAAGACAGGAAGGCTGACTAGTTTATGACAAAATTAAAGAATATCCGAATATTGATAATATCCATTTTATGTGCAATATCTCTTTTGCTGGGAGGATGCACGGATTCCTCCCCCTCTTTTTCACCGGATAAGGGTTCATCCATAACCGCGCCATCCGGTTATGGACTGGCTGTGCATTTTATTGATGTGGGCCAGGGCGACAGTATACTGGCCGAATCAGACGGACACTACATGCTTATTGATGCAGGTGAAAATGACCAGGCCGGCACCGTAATCTCTTATCTAAAAGCACAGGGCGTAACAAAGCTGGACTATGTAATTGGCACCCATCCTCACTCCGACCATATCGGGGGCCTGGACAAGGTCATTGATACCTTTCCCGTTGACAAGGTCATTCTGCCACCTGTGGAGCACACCACAAAAACCTTTGAGGACGTACTTGACTCCATTGCCTCCAGGGGACTTAAAATCACAAAACCCACCCCCGGGGATTCCTATGATTTGGGAGACGCCTCCTTCACCATACTCTCCCCTGTAAAAGACTATGGCAGCGACCTGAACAACTGGTCCGTGGGCGTACGCCTTACTTACGGCGATAACAGCTTTGTCATGTGCGGTGACGCAGAGAATCAGGCTGAAGAAGATATTATCAAAAACGGCGCAGTGCTAAAAGCAGATGTTCTGAAGGCAGGTCATCACGGCAGCAGCACCTCCACCAGTGACGCATTTCTGAAAAAGGTATCCCCCTCCTGGGTGGTAATCCAGTGCGGAAAGGGCAACTCCTACGGCCATCCACATAAGGAAACCATGGAAAAGCTTAAGAAGGCAGGCTGCCAGGTACTGCGCACAGACGAGGAGGGAACCATTACCGCATTCAGTGACGGCAAGACAATTACATGGAGTACCGGCACTGCCGCGGTTCCCGGCACCAGCGCCGGCAGCGGCGGCAATCAGACAGCCGCTATCCCAGATACTGACAACGGGGCCGCTGCTGAAAATGAGGCCGGCAATCCCTCCACACGCTCCAGCTATGTCATAAATACCAACACAGGCAAATTCCACCGCCCCGACTGCGCCTCTGCCACCCAGATGAAACCTGAGAACCGCAAAGACGTGGCAGCATCCAGGGATGAACTGGTACAGGAGGGGTATGAACCCTGTAAGCAGTGCAAGCCTTAAACCAAACCCACAGAAAGGATTTTTATATGAAATATATCATCGACCGGCTGGAAGAGGGTCTGGCCATATGTGAAACTGAATTAAGGAAACGCATCTCTGTTCCCGTCAGCCATCTTCCAAAGGAAGTTAAGGAAGGCGACGTGCTGAGAGAAGAGGAAGGCAGGTTTTTCCTGGATTCCGAAGAAACAGATAAAAGACGGCGTGAAATGAAGAAGAAGCTTATGGATCTGTTTGAATAAAATCAAAAAATGACAAATGACTGCGGGCCCGTATTGTCTATGCCAATGGGGCCCGCCTTTTCTGTTATGCTCCTGTTAAGTTACCCGTTATACTCCTGCCATACTTCCTGTCGTTCTTGCCATACTTCCTGCTGTCCTTCCTGTCATACTTCCTGCCGTACTTCCTGTCATACTTCCATCCATTCATCCATACCCTACCTGTTATCCGGCGATATCATTTTCCCGTCCTGGTCAAACTGGTATTCCTTTCCATCAACCACACAGGTTCCCACAGCCATCTTCCCGTCTGTTCCCAGGTAATAGAGAGAACCATTTTCCCCGTACCATCCGGTCCTCATGTTTCCGTCACCGTCAAACGAGTACCATACGCCGTCAATCTGCTTCCAGCATCCAATCACACGGGTTCCGTCCTCGCAGATATAGTTCCAGTATGCCCCATTCTGATGCCAGCCCGAAGTACCTGAAGCTTCTCCTGCCCCGGAAGCTGCCCGGACCACTGCCTGTTCCTGTGGCTGAGTCTGCGCCTGGGCCGGTGCCTGGGCCTGGGTCTGGGCCGGTGCTTGAGCCTGGGTCTGGGCTTGTGTCTGGGTTTTTGTCTGGGCCCGGGTCTGGGTCTGGGTACTTTCCCCGCCTCCTGCATAGGGACACACTCCATTGGGATGCAGGTGTGCCGGATGACCTCCGCAGTGGTAGTGATAGCTTCCCAGCCCGCTGGCATTCTTGTTATCCCGGTGTCCTCCGCTGGCATCGGTTCTGCCTGAATGAGCCTGGGCCTCCATTCCCCACGGGGCCTGTCCCGTCATTGCCGCGCCTCCTGCCAGAAGCACTCCGCTCATGACCGCTGCCACCCATACCTTTACTGTACGTTTCATCTCATTACCTCCCGATTTCATTTTTAACTCTATTTTACCATGTTTTTATCTGTGTGTAACTCCGTATTTCAGCATCTTTCCAGGGGATTTTCTCATTTTCAGGCCATTTCCGGCATAAAAAATTGGTGGAAGCACTTGCACGTTTTTCCCAATGATGATACCATAAGAAACATATGTAATGAATTCAACTAGTTTGGAGGTTTTTAAAATGGAACTAATCATACCTAAAGATTACGATCCCCGCCTCTCCATACGGGAGACCCAGGACGCAATCAAATACATACGCGATACCTTCCAGAAGGAAATGGGCAGGGAGATGCACCTTGAACGTATCTCCGCTCCCTTATTCGTGGAAAAGAGCAGCGGACTTAATGATAACTTAAACGGCACCGAGCGTCCTGTTTCCTTTGATATGCTGGGGCTACCCGGCGAAACCCTGGAGGTGGTGCATTCTCTGGCAAAATGGAAACGTATGGCATTAAAGAAATACGGCTTTAAGCCAGGCGAGGGACTTTACACCAACATGAACGCCATCCGCAGGGACGAGGAGCTGGATAACCTTCACTCCTGTTATGTGGACCAGTGGGACTGGGAACGTGTCATTACAAAGGAGCAGCGCACCCTGGACACCCTGAAGGATACGGTGCGGGAGATCTTCAAAATTATCAAGCACATGCAGCATGAAGTGTGGTATAAATACCCGGAGGCTGTCAAACATCTTCCCAAAGATATTTACTTCATCACCAGCCAGGAGCTTGAGGACCTGTATCCTGATAACACTCCTAAGGAAAGGGAAAACCTGATTACCAGGGAGCACGGCTGTGTGTTCCTGATGCAGATTGGCGACAAACTGGCCGGCGGCAAGCCCCATGACGGACGTGCGCCTGACTATGACGACTGGAAGCTGAACGGCGATATTCTTTTCTGGTTTGAGCATTTGCAGTGCGCCCTGGAAATCTCCAGCATGGGTATCCGCGTGGATGAGGCTGCCCTGGAATACCAGCTGAAGAAGGCGGGATGTGAGGACCGCCGCAGCCTTCCCTATCATAAAATGCTTTTAAACGGCGAGCTTCCCTACACCATTGGCGGCGGTATCGGACAGTCACGTCTGTGCATGCTGCTTTTGGACCGCGCCCATATCGGTGAAGTACAGGCCAGTATCTGGCCCCAAAAAATGCGCGATATCTGCGGGGAGAACAAGATTTATCTGCTGTAGCCATTGGCTGGGAGCGTATTATGGAATCGAATATCTCAATCTTTTTTATCATCGAAATAATCGGTACCGTGGCCTTTGCGTCCTCCGGTGCCCTGGTAGCCATCAAGCAGCGTCTGGATCTGCTGGGAGTGGTGGTCCTTGGCGTCACCACTGCCGTTGGCGGCGGTATGCTCAGGGACATCCTACTGGGCATCGTCCCGCCCAGCCTGTTCATGAACCCGGTTTACGTGTACACCGCCTTTCTCACGGCCATGGTGCTCTTCATCCTGGTGTGGCTGAACCAGCAGATACTGGAAAGCCGGTATATCTCGGCCTATGAGAAGATGATGAACCTGTTTGATGCCATCGGACTGGGCGCATTCACAGTCACCGGCATCAATACCGCGGGGACAGCCGGTTACGGGGAATATCATTTCCTTTCCATCTTTCTGGGCGTCCTCACAGGCGTGGGCGGCGGTATCCTGAGAGATATGCTGGCAGGCCAGTCCCCGTATATCCTGCGCAAGCATGTGTATGCCTCTGCCTCTATTGCCGGGGCCGTGTGCTATGTATGCCTTAACGGCTGGCTCTCCAGGGATGCCTCCATGATATTGAGCGCAATCCTGGTGGTGCTCATCCGCCTTCTGGCGACCAAGTACGACTGGAACCTTCCCACCGCATACCATACTAAGAACAAATAAATAAAACAAGTCCGGGCCGTAATCATTGTACAAACCAATGTAACGATGATTACGGCCCGGACTTTCTTTCCATGCGCTTGTATTGCTCTTATAAAACATGCATGAAACTCACCTCTGCTGCTGTAAATACTTAGTAATGCTTCTTTGGAATATCTTCATGCTGCTGTCCACGTTCCTGTTTTCCATGAGTATCTTTGATATTTCACCGTCCGCCAGACTCATGACCTGCTCATACTGCTGGTATTTAGGCTCTATAACCCCATTTTCAATTACATTATAAAGCAGGCTGCTGTTGATAACCTGCTCGCCCTCGTCCATGTCCTCCTGTATAATGGCAGCTGCCTGGGCGGATCCGGTAACGCTTTTGAGCACAGACACCCCCTGAGAATACCGGAATATGTCCATCTGCATCTCTTCATTTCCCGTCAGCTGTTTCAGAAACTCCCACGCCAGCTTTTCATGCTTTGTATTGCTGTTGATTCCCATGAGAAGGGAATCCACTCTGGAACGGTTTTCCCCCTCCTTGCCCGCGGGAAATGTGATGCAGTCCCACTGGAACTTGGTATATTTCTTAATCCGGTAAGGATATGTTTTATAGGTCCTGTACTCCGCAAAGGTCAGGGGCATGAAAGCCACGTTCCCCTTGTTGAAATCCTCCTGGGTCACGCTCTGTCCCTGGTTCAGGTCATTGAGGCGCTTCATGTATTTAATGGCATCCAGGACATGGGAGTCTGTAAAGGGAAGCTGCTGCTGATGCCCATCATAAAACCTTCCCCCGCTGGTGTAAACCGCATTTCTCCAGCTGTAATTATAGGTTCCGAACTGGTCCAGCAGTCCGTCTCCGTTTACATCCTTTGTTATCTTACGGCAGATTTCATACATATCGTCCCAGGTCCAGTCCTCCCCCGGCACCTCAATCTGCTCTTTCGCCAGAAGGGACTTGTTGACAAATAAAAGGACGGGAACCGTTTCATAAGGAAGGGCGCACTGGTGTCCGTCGTACTTTCCCGCATCCAGGGCAGTAGTGAAAAAATCATTCCGGTTAAACCCGGCGTCGTGTTCAATGAGCTCGTCCAGTTTTTTCATGACTCCCAGGGATGAATACAGGTTGAAATCCGTGTCCGGCACCATAAACACGTCCGGCATCTTTCCCTCTAAAAGCTTTCTGGCGCACCACTCCGAGTAATCCTCCTTGCTGATTCCGCTGTAGTAATGTATCCTCACCCCGGGATGCTCCTCCTCGAACTTTGCGATGGCCTTGTCTATCATGACAAAGCTGCTGGCACTGGCCACATCCCAGTTGCTTCCCGTGAACATGCCGAATTCCAGGACAATCTCCTTCTCATAGTACTTATATATACATCCAAGGAAGCCTGCAAGGAGGAACACGGCTGCTCCCAACCCCAGTGTCCATTTCCATCCCTTCATCCCAATCTCATCCTTCCTTCTGCCAACATCTTGACCTCTCCCGATCCCCGTACACTGGTCCGGTCAAATCTCATGTGCCCAGCCGCTTTCTCACGTTGGTCTGGACAGCCCAGATGGCCAGCTGGGTGCGGTCCCTCAAATCCAGCTTGTTCAGTATAGTGCTGAGATAATTGCGCACCGTTCCCTCAGACAGCTTAAGAGCCTCAGCTATCTCCCTGTTGCTGGCCCCCACTTCCACCTGGGCTATGATCTTCCACTCTGTCTTTGTAAGCTCATCCACATTCTTATCGCCCACAAGTATGCTGTAATCTGCCTGGGCCATCTGCGAAAACAGCCTCAGCACCTTGGTTGCAATATCCGGGTTAATCATAGCCCATCCATTATACACCGTGGTGATGGCATTGGCCAGTTCATCCATGGACACGCCTTTTAAGAGATATCCGCTGGCACCATATTTCAAAGCATTGTAAACGTACTCGTCATCGTCAAACGTGGTGAGAATAATAATTTTTATCTGAGGATAATTTTCCTTGATGATTTTCGTGCACTGCACACCGTCCAGCTTGGGCATCCGTATGTCCATCAGTATGACATCGGGTTTATTCTTCCTCACGCTGCGGATGACCTCCTGTCCGTTGGAAGCCACATCCGTAACCATTATGTCCGGCCTGCTGTTGAGCACAATCTGCAGGCTCTGGCGAATCAATTCCTGATCGTCGGCAATCAATACTTTAATCATAAGTCTCCCCCCATCGGATTGGTATTCTTGCATTAACAGTAAATCCGTCGCTGCCGTCAAATGTAACAACGCCGCTCAGCATCTTAATCCTCTCCTTCATATGCTTTGTTCCGAATCCGCTTTTTATCTCCTTGCATCCGATTCCGTTGTCCCTTATTTGCAGAAGGATATCCGTATCCTCCTTCTTTATGGTAATCCATATCTGGCTGGCATGGCCATGGCGCAGCGCATTGGTGATTCCCTCCTGGATAACCCTGTAAATGGCATTTTCCTCGTCCTCGTCAAATTTCAGGTTCTTTACCTGGCAGTCAAAATACACCCTTGCGCCGGACACAGCGTTCATGTCCGATACCATCTTGCTGATGGCATATTCCAGGCTGAAGCGCTCCAGGGCGTCCGGGCGCAGCTGGCTGACTGAGCGCCGTATTTCCTTAATGCCGTCCCTTGTGACCTTGGAAATAAGCTCCAGCTGGTCCTTTGTCTGCTGGGGCGACGTGCCTATGGTGGCAAGGCAGGCATCTATTCCCGCAGCAATTCCGGTCAGGGTATGCCCCAGGGTATCGTGGATTTCCCTGGCCAGGCGGTTTCTCTCCCGTGTCTCAGCCATCTTTTCCGCCATCACGGAATACTCCTGAAGCTGCTCATTCACATCCTGAAGCTGCTCGTTCAGGGCGTGTATCTCGTCCAGATTTCCCTGCTGCTGGTTGATGATGTTCACACAGTACACCACGAACATGATTACATTCAGGGATACCAGGATATTATAGCTGCTGAGCAGATACTGCTGGGTGGTTGCATTGTAAAATGAGATATAATCCTGTATGGAATACAGGCGGTATGAAATGGAAAGCAGTTCGTAATCAGCCAGTATAAAACTGCCGATTGCCACTGCCGCCAGAAAATACCTGGATTTCCCGTTCTTGGCATAGAGAATGACATTGGAAAACACCAGCAGCAGAATTCCGTTGTAATTAAAATTCAAAAGTATGATGATGGCAAAACATATGGCAAAATCAGCCACAAGGCTGAAAAGAATCACCTTGCTGTTGTCCGGAAACAGCCGGTCCCGCACAAACATACTGCCTGCCAGAAGAGCCAGAAGGAGGGCGCAGAGCCAGATGTTCCAGTAAGGATACCAGACAATGGCCTGGATGCCGCTTAAAAACTCCCTGGCCACATAGCTGCGCCGTATATTTTCAATTGTGGCATATATAAATATGCTGAGTCCCATGACAGATACCACATTCAGCGTCAGAATGCCCAGCTGCAGGATGCGTACCCGCCTGTTATCCATGTTCGTATCCATCTTCTCACTGCCACCCGTCTATCTCAAACTCGTGGAGGTTATCCCTCGTAATCATGGTGCTGGGCATGCTTATGTATTTCTCCACCGGCTCCCCGTCCAGGTATCGGTATGCGGTCTCAGCCGCCTTCCTTCCTATGGACCTTGGGCTCTGGGCGCTGGTTCCTGTCACATAGCCCACATCCAGGATTGCCTTGAAATCCGGAGAGCCGTCGATTCCGTAAATCAGGACGCCCTCCTCCCTCCTGGCCTGCTGCAGGGCTGCCAGAGCCCCCAGTGCCGTGGGGTCATTGCCTCCCAAAATCACGTCAAAGCTGATGTCACGGCGCAGCAGGTCGGCCATCACATGGGATGACACCTCAATCTCGCCTGCCGCAGCTTCCCTGTATACCACCTGGTAATTGTGATTGTCCGCTATGGTGTCCAGAAATCCCTGTTCCCGGTTGGTAATGGAGGTCTGTATAGGGTTGTCAAGGATGACAATTTTAGCCTCGTCCTTTCGTTTCATCATATCCAGGGCGCAGAGCTGGCCCGCCTGGTAATTGTCCGTTTCAATAATGGAAATTACGGAGTCCCGGTCCTTCACCACCGTATCCACATTGATGATGCCGACTCCCGCCTCTCTGCACGCATCCAGGGCCGGCTGTACCTTTTCCCAGTCCACGGGATTTAAAAACAGCATCTGGATGCCCTCGTCTATCATTTCCTGAATCTGTTCATTCTGCTTTTCCTGGTCCTGAAGGGGATCCCGGGTAAGCAGGATATCGCCGTTGGCTTCCACCACCTCTTCAATCCCCTCATTGAGTACATCAAAATACGGATTATTCCTGGTCATATAGGTGGCCCCGAACAGCCTGGCCTCATGCTGGCGCCCGCTTGCATCCCCATGGCCGCAGCCCCCCAGCAGGAGCATGGCGCCCGCTGTCAGGATTAACAGACCTGTCCCTATCTTCATCTGGTTCCCGCCTCCCTATTCTTGGCTTAACTTCCCGGCTGCCGGTCATATCCCCGGCTGTCCGGTCATGCCCCCGGCTGCCCGGTCCTTCCTCATTATACCTCAAAGATGCAAATCTGTAATATTTCATAGGAACTTTTTATAAAACTTTGGCTTCGACAAAAAGCGCCCCACTGCCGTGAAACGCTTTTGCCGTAAACCAGGCTCTATTCCGCCTTTTTGTTTCTCAGATAATCCACAAAAACAGCCAGGAGAATAACAGTTCCCTTTACCACGTACTGCCAGAAGGAATTTACATTCAGCAGATTCAGTCCGTTGTTCAGCACGCCGATAATCAGGCCGCCTATGATGGTGCCTCCGATTTTACCGGAGCCGCCTGCCATGGAGGTGCCGCCCACCACAACAGCCGCAATGGCGTCCATCTCGGCTCCGTCTCCTGCCGTCGGCTGGCCGGAATACATACGGGAGGCCAGAACCACGCCCGCAAGTCCCGCCATGATTCCTGAATAGGTATGTACCAGGAATTTAACCTTGGCTGTGCTGATGCCTGAGAATCTGGCTGCCTGGGAGTTGCCGCCCACCGCATAGATATGGCGCCCCAGCTTTGTCTTATTCATGATAATGGCCGTGATAACCAGCACCACTGCCAGAAGTATAACCGGAGTGGGGACTCCGCCCACGTACCCGGCTCCCAAAAACTGCCATTCCTTTGTAACCACACGCACAGGTGAACCGCCTGTATATACATAGGCCAGTCCCTTTGCCACATTCATGGTGGCCAGGGTCACGATAAAGGGCGGTATGGTTGTCTTTGATATGACAACGCCGTTAAACATACCCACCACGGTGCCCACCAGCACGCCGCCCAGCACGCCTACTGCGATTGGAAGGCCGTAACGGGACACGCAGCCGGCTGCAAAGCAGCCTGAAAGGGCGATGATGGAGCCAACGGACAAATCAATGCCCCCCAGGATAATGACCATGGTCATGCCGCAGGCCAGGAACAGGTTGGACGATATCTGTCTCAGCACATTGAATATATTTTTCTGGGTCAGAAAGGAGCCGCTGGTCTTTGGAAACACGGATAAGAAAATACACAAAATAAGCAGGGCCCCGATGATGCCGATATTATCCTTGAAATATTGTTTTACATTTTTCTGCAATCTGGTTGTCATTTGACTTTCCCCCTTTTCTTACTTTGCCGCCAGCTTCATGATTTGTTCCTGGGTGACGCATTCCTCATGGCTGAAGCACCCGGTTATCCGGCCGTCGCACATGACATAGACCCGGTCGCTCATGTTGAGAATTTCAGGCAGTTCTGACGATATCATGATAATGGACACGCCTTTCTTCACCAGCTCATTCATAATTCCGTATATCTCAGACTTGGCGCCCACGTCCACGCCCCTGGTCGGCTCGTCCAGAATCAGTATCTTGGGGGCGGTGGCCAGCCATCTTCCAATCATTACCTTCTGCTGGTTGCCTCCGGACAGGTTTCCGATAAGCTGTTCCTGGGACGGGGTCTTGGTATCCATCATCTCGATATACTGCCGGGTAATCTCCTCCTCCTTGTCCGCATCCACCCATATGCCCTTTATAAAGCTCTTCAGCACCTCAATGGTGGAGTTGAACCGGACGCTCTGAACCTTATACAGTCCCTCCTGTTTCCGGTCCTCAGGCACCAGGGCAATGCCGAACTTCATGGCATCAATGGGAGATTTGATGGCCGCCTTTTTTCCATCCACGCTGATTTCACCCGTGCAGCCGGGCGTCAGTCCGAAGATACACTTCATGGTCTCGCTTCTTCCAGCGCCTACCAGCCCTGCAAAACCAATGATTTCCCCCTCACGCAGTTCAAAGCTGGCCCCTTTGACCATCTTTCCGTCTGCAATGTTTTCACATTTTAAAACCACCCGTCCGGGCTCCATGTAATCCCTGGTGTAATACTTGGTCAGCTCCCGGCCCACCATCATGGCAATGAGATGGTCCCTTGTGGTATCCTTCACCCGCTCGGTGCCAACATAGGTTCCGTCCCTCAGCACAGTAACCCGGTCGCAGATCTGCTCCAGCTCGTCCATCTTATGGGATATATATATGATTCCCACGCCCTTCTTTGTGAGCTCTCTCATGGTGCTGAACAAAAATTCCACTTCCTTGTCCGATATGGATGAAGTGGGCTCGTCCATCACAAGAATCCTGGAGTGATAGGAAATGGCCTTGACGATTTCCACCATCTGCTGCTGGGCAATGGTCAGGTCCTTGACCAGCGTCCCAGCGTCAATGCTCATGTGGTATGTATCCAGCAGCTGCTGGGCTTCCTTTTCCATGGTCTCATGGCTGACCCATAGCCCCTTTGACGGCTCTCTGCCAAGAAAGATATTTTCCGCCACAGTCATGTGAGGTACCAGTACCAATTCCTGATGGATAATGGAAATTCCGTTGTTGTGAGATGCATTTACCCCGTCAATGGTTACCTTTTGTCCGTCAATAAAAATCTCGCCCTCTTCTGCGATGTAGATGCCGCCCAGAACCTTAATCAGCGTGGATTTACCTGCCCCGTTTTCACCGAGCAATGCGTGGACCTCGCCGGCCCTCAGTTCCAGGTCCACCCCCTGAAGCGCCTTGACTCCCGGAAATGATTTGTGGATGTTCTTCATTTGAAGCAGAACTGTTTCACTCATAATCTCACCTGCCTGTTCTTCTATTCATATGGTTCCTGACAGAGTTTCCTGCCGTGCTTTTGCGTTTTGAGCCTGTCAGATAAAAAGTGCCTGGCCCCCGCAGGGGCCCAGCACTTTTCAGACTAATCTCTTACTGCCATCCATCTGTGCCATACTTATCTACATTTTCTGATGTAATAAGGAAGGTTTCTACCGGATATCTTGATTCTACCTTATCGCCGTTTAAGTATGTATACATGATATTCACTGCGGACTGTGCAATCTTAACAGGAGACTGTGCGCCGCTTCCTTCTATCAGGGATTCCCCGGAAGCCATCTCTGCCTTGATGTCAGGAGAGCCGTCCACGCCGTAAATCATACAGTCTGTAAGACCGGCTGCGTTGGCTGCTGCCAGTGCTCCCAGTGCAGTGGGGTCATTGCCTCCGAAAATGGCAACCACATCGCCGTGAGCCTGCAGAAGATCCTCTGCAATACCCATGGAAACTTCCAGATTGCCCTTGGCATCCTGCTGTGCAACGATGTTAAAGCCTTTTCCTTCAATTGCATCTAAAAATCCGTTTGTCCTGTCCGTAACAGAGTTCATGGTAGGAGAATCCAGTACAATGATATCCCCGCCGTCCGGGCATTTCTTTACAAGGTCCTCGCCGCAGACCTTGCCTGCGTTATAGTTATCAGAACCGGTGTAGGAAATCAGGTAGGACAAGTCCGCTACCTCTGTATCAAATCCCACGATGGGAATTCCTGCTTCCTTAAGCTGATCCAGGGCCGGAAGGATTCCCTCTGCCTCTGCCGGATTCATGAACATGGCGTCAATGTTCTGGGAAATCAAATCCTCTACCTGGGTAATCTGAAGAGTGACATCATTGGCGGGATCCACTGCAATCAGCTCGTCGCCGTTGGCCTCAACCATTTCCCTCATTCTCTTCTCAATGGTGACAAAGAACGGGTTGGTTCCATCCATACAGGTATAACCGAATTTGTAATGCTTGTCCGGGTCCTTCTTCTTCACATCAGCAGATGCCATATCGGCTGCTGCCGGAGCTGCCGCTTCTGTGGCTTCCTTGCTCTCCTCTGCCTTCTCAGGCTCAGCGGCCGCCTCCTTGGCTTCCTCTGTGGTCTGGGCCTGGGTTGGCGCCTCGGTGGCTGCTGCCGTTGTCTGGGAGTCCCCGCTGCTGCACCCTGCCAGGGCAGAACCTGCCATTGCTGCGCACATCATTACCGCCAACAGCTTCTTAGTACTTTTTTTCATAAGTTACCTCCTTTTGCAAAATGTTTTGTTGTTTTTGCTGTAATCAAATCTTATCACGCTTTTCTTTTTAACACATGTGCACAATGTAATCATTTTCATATGACATTTGTCATATTTTTCATCATCACTTTTGCCCTTTCCCGTTCAGCCGCCGCAAATTTTCATCGTTTTGCACAACTGCCCGCCGGGGGATACTCATTGCACAGCAGACGGAAGGGCGGCTCATCCTCCTCTATAACCGGAAAACGGCCTGCCGGCAGATAGAACCGGTTGTCCCGGTTATCGTCATTACACATGGATACCTCGCCCAACAGAACCGGCCCTGTGCCCGGCTCCAAATGGAAGTCGTGATACAGATAAGGCTGGATGGTAATGCTCTCTCCGGGACACAGCCGTATCTGCGTTCCCGCGGGAACCGTGTACTCCCGCCCGTCACTGTGTATCCGCACATCTGTGTCAGCCAGCTCCTCCCTGCCGGCATTATATACGCCTATGAGCACATTTCCTCCTCCCCTGTTGATGATATCCTCCATCTTATTCCAGTGGAAATGCATGGCCGCAGACTGTCCTTCCTTCATGTACAGCAGCTTTTCCGCATAGGGTTTCGTGTACTTATCCATGGACACATTGCCGTTTCTCAGGGTGATGAGGGAGAATCCCACCTTGTCAAAATCCCCCATCCCAAAATCCGTGATATCCCATCCCAGCATGTTGTCCCTGACCTCATCGTATTCATGGCCCTTTTCGTTCCATTCTTCCGGTGTAAAATAACAGAACGGGGGCAGTTTAAAGGAGCATCTGTCAATCATCTTTTCCATGTCCCTCAATGCCCTGTTGATTTCTGAACGTTTCATGGCTTTTCCTCCTTTGCCGACTTACTCCAGATGGGAGAACACCCTGATTGTGTGGAGCACATCCTCCTTCATGGCCTGGACCGCCCACTGGGTTACATCGTGGAAAAATACATATTCTTCGGCTGCCCTGCATTTTTCCTTTACATACATGCCGCCCGCCTTGGCAAGGTACGTGTAGTAATTAATTTTCCTGACCCCGTTGGCAATACATTTCTTAAAATCCTCGTCGCTGACCCCGGATCCGCCGTGCATCACGATGGGAATGCCGATGCTTTCCCGTATCCTGCGTATCCTGTCAAAATCCAGCTTTGGCGTGGTCAGATACAGCCCGTGCACGGTGCCGAATGAGCAGGCCAGGGCGTCTATCCCGGTAAGCCCGGTGAAAGCCCGTGCCTGTTCCGGGTCCGTATAGCAGCTCTCCACAGCTTCCCCTTCTTCGCCTTCTCCCACGCTTGAGAATTCCTGCCTTCCCATGGCTCCTATCTCAGCCTCCACGGAAGCGCCCCAGTCTCCGGCCATTTCCACCGCAATCCTTGTGTTTGCCGCATTTTCCTCAAAGGGCAGAACGGAGCCGTCATACATCACTGAGGTGAAGCCCATTTCCAGGGCTTCCCTGAGGATTTCCAGCTTATCGCCGTGGTCCAGATGGACGCATACAGGCACAGAGGATTTCTCTGCCATCATCACCATCACCGGCCCGATGACCTTAAGAGGGATAATGGACTCATGGACCGGCGCAAACTGCAGGATAACCGGCTGTCCCAGCTCCTCAGCCGCCCCTAATACGGCCTGAATCCCCTCCAGAGATGTGATGTTGAAGGCGCCGACTGCTATTTTTTTTGCATCTGCCAGGTCTAAAACTGCTTTCATTGAAACTAACATGTTATATATTCTCCTTTCTTCCAGCCTGGGCCGGGACATACAATGAAATATATTCCTTAGTAATGCTTCTTCTGCCTCTTACGGAGGAAGCCGCGTTTTCCCTATGCGGCATTCCTTTTGTTTGGCCGCAAAGATGGTTTTTTTTATGTCACGGATGGATGATGTTCTGCTTCTCCCATCCAGCTTCCATCTTCTGCCTCAGCTCCTCAAAGGACAGCAGGCCGCTCAGGGCATCGTAGGCCGTGACGCAGGACGCACCCGTGGCAGCTGCCAGACGGATGCATTCAAGGGGCCCGCAGCCGTCCAGCATTGCCTTTATGAAGGCGGCTATGCTGGTATCCCCTGCCCCTGTTCCTGACAGGATGCAGTCCGGCACATAGCTGTCCTCAAAATAGCTGATATCATTCCATCCTGTAAATTCCGGCAGGAATTTCCTCCATACCGGCTCAGGTGCGGTCTTCAGATACATGCCGGCTGCCCCGCATTTCAGGAGAACGCATCTGGTCCCCATGGACAGCGCTCTGGCAGCCAAAGGCTTAACATCCTCCTCCAGGGATAATATGCCTGTGACATCCTCGCCACCTGCCTTCTCCTGCCATTTGCAGTACAGAGGACGGTCCAGCATGTATCCCAGCTCCTCAATGCTTGGCACGAAGAAATCCACATAGGGCAGCACCCGCTCCAGTATCCTTGCCCAGTCCATGCCTGCTGCCTCAGAATCCGGGTCCACCGCCACCAGGTCCAGGGACGTGGTAAGCCCCATGGATTTTACCTTCTTAAAAAGCCGTACCAGCTCCTCCCCCTCATCCAGATAAAACCTTCGCATAATGGGAGGATAACCAAAATGAAAATGTGATGCCTCCCCTACTTTTTCAAAGTCCACGTCCCCGCAGCCAAAGGTATCATTGCAGCCCGGATCGTGAAGAAAAAAACGGTCCAGTCCCTTGGGCGCCAGTACAATGGTATAGGACGTATTCTCACCAGGAACCTGGCTGATGCAGGTCTCACAGCCATGTGCGCTTATCATGTCCTTCAGTGCATTGCCAAAATAATCATCCCCTATTTTGGCCATCAGAACCACGTCTGCACCCAGACGTTTAAGACCCAGGCCTGTGTTGGAAACAGCTCCTCCTGTACACATCATGGCTTTTCCCACCTTAAGCAGCTTTCCCGGCTGAAACAGTTCAGAGAGCTTCTGCTTCCCGCTGTTTTGGAAAACCGGCGTAATGTCCAGGGAAATATGCCCGGCCACCGCTACCTTTTTATTTCCTTCTTCCATCTTACTTCCCCCTTCCGCACCCAATCATAGCAGTTTTCATGAATAAATCCAATGCTTTGTGTGCAATTATTACATAGGTAATATTTTATATGACATTTGTCATGTGCATATTGCACAATGCAAAATGCACTATACAAAAAACAAAAGTAATAAATCGCCGAAAATGCAAAAAAGCCCTGAGGGGCCGTGAATATCACGGCGCCCCCAGGGCTTTAAGGTTATTTATTTAACCCATACATGCAGATTCTAATGGCACTACGGATTCAAGTGGTACTTGCGAATTCTATATTTCGATTACACTGCTTACGCGATTGCCGCCGCTGTCTGTCCCCTGTCCCCTGACCACTCTATGGCGTCATAGGCCTGGGCAATATTCAGCATATGATCACCGATTCGCTCGTAGTCGGTCAGCATTTCCGAATACAGGATGGAGGACTCCACATTGCAGTTTCCCTCCCGCATGCGGTCAATCTGATTCTGCCGGAACTTGCGGGTGATATCGTCAATCCTCTGTTCAATCTCAGCCACCTCTGACAGCGGGGACTGCGTATCCCCGGCAGCCGCCGCCTTCAAAAGCTCCATGCCTTCCCGGCAGGTTTCCTCCATGACAGCAAATTCCTTCCTGGCGTAATTGGAAAACTGAAGTCCTTTTGCCTCTATGGTTTCGGCATACTCCGCCAGGTTCATGGCATGGTCACCGATCCGCTCAATATTTCCCAGAATGGTATACATCCGGTTCAGGGTGTCAATATCCTTGGGCGTCTGGTCCAGCACAAGTATCTTGGAAATCTTCTGGGACAGTCTCATATTGCTTAAATCAATTTCCTCTTCCCGGTCTGCGATGGCCTGGATTCCCTCCGAAGCTCCCTCCTCCACAGCCTTGAAGCTCTGGGATACATTCTCTGCCGCAGTTGCCAGCATCCCCTTAATCTCGTCATGAATCTGGTTGATCGCAATGGTGGAGATACCAAGGTGGTGCTTGGAGGCCATAAGCCCCTCAAACCACTGGTCCGCATCCTTTACAGGAACTGCCTTATCCGGAAGAATGGCAATGGCAATCTTCTCCAGAAGGGCGCCAAAGGGCAGAAGAATCAAGGTGGTGCTGATATTGAAAATAGTATGGACATTTGCAATCTGAGCCACCGGATTATCCGGAGTCAGGCTTACCACAAAGTCCGTAAAAGGAGTCAGGATGCACAGGGTCACAAACAGGGCCGTACCAATCACATTGAACATCAGATGAATCAGGGTGGTGCGCTTTGCATTGCGGCTGGTTCCCACAGAAGCCAGAAGCGCTGTAATACAGGTACCGATATTCTGGCCGAACAGCACGAACACGGCACTGTGAAGGTTGATGACGCCGCCCATAGCCAGAGCCTGAAGGATACCCACAGACGCAGACGAGGACTGGATAATGGCTGTGAATACCGCTCCTACCAGGATTCCCAGAAGGGGATTGGAAAACTTGGTCACCATATGGATGAAGGTTTCGGAATCCCGCAGGGGAACCATGGCATCGCTCATCATGCCCATGCCGATGAACAGGACGCCGATACCGGCAATAATACCTCCCACATGCTGTACCTTTTTATTTTTCGCGAAAATCAGGGACATAACGCCCACAAAGGCGATGAGCGGAGCCAATGCTCCTATGTCCAGGGCAATCAGCTGTCCCGTAATGGTGGTACCTACATTGGCACCCATGATAATCCATACAGCCTGCTTAAGTGTCATAAGACCCGAGTTGACAAATCCAACTGTCATGACGGTTGTGGCTGAAGACGACTGAATCAGGGCTGTGATTCCTGCCCCCACCAGCACTCCCAGAAAACGGTTTGCCGTAAGGCGCTCCAGAATCTGCTTCATACGGTTTCCAGCCACAGCTTCCAGATTGGTACTCATCATCTGCATGCCGTACATGAACAGGGCCAGGCCGCCCAGCAGGCTTAAAACCAATTCTACTCCCATGTGTTTTCTCCTTTTGTCCGAGGAAATTAGCTTCTGCTATATTATCATTTTACGGATAACCTTATGTGTTCCGGAATGATTCCGGGTAAAAATGGGCAAAAATATGGCATAGCCCGCCATCCCAAACAAACGATCGCAGGTTATGCCTCCTTTATCATATTCTTGCGGCATCCGTCACACAGGGCGTTTCCCATGATATCTATAGCCTCTTTTCCTGATTATTTACCATTTCTTTACGACTTCTTTACACATACTCATTATACGGGATATTTCATATGTCGTCAATATCGTTTCCCGCCAGTAATGTAAAGTCTATGTAAATTATGTGTAAAATTTCTTCTGGAAATACATATATTTACAAATCTCCCCGCAGCAGAGCCGCACCATTATCCATTTATTGAGTATATTGTTTTTTCCTGTTATTATACATGATTTTTAAAAGACCGATGGCAAGAACTGCCGGTATCCAGCCGGCTGCGGCCAGACCCGCCTTCAAATTACCTCCTGATGCCCCTGCTATGAGTCCCACCAGCGCCGGACCGCCGGCACATCCCAGATCCCCGGCCAGGGCCAGCAGGGCAAACATGGCAGTACCGCCCCGCGGACAGCTCACGGACGCCAGCGAGAATGCTCCCGGCCACAGGATACCCACGGAAAACCCGCACAGCCCGCAGCCGGCCAGTCCCAGAACAGGGCTGGCGGCAGTGGACGCCAGCCCATAGCTGAAAATGCACAAAACGGCGCTGCCTGTCATAAAGGCGGTGAGACGGATGCGCTGGCTGTATCTGGCATACATTGCCCTGGATATGCCCATGAGAATTGAAAACATACAAGGTCCGGCCAGATCTCCCACTGTCTTTGACACATTAAGCCCTGATTCAGCAAAAGCGGAGGCCCACTGGCTCATAGCCTGTTCCGATGCCCCTGCGCAGACCATAATAAAAATAAAAAGCCAGAACAGGCTGCTTTTTAACAGTCCCCGAATCCCCATCTCCTGCCCATCCTCTGTCAGTGCCAGAATGGGAACCCGCGAAAACAGGACAGCGTTCATAACAGGGACTGCTGCCCAGAGAAGGGCCAATACCCGCCAGCTGTTCAGACCCGCTGTCTGAAAAAAGACAGTGGACAGTACCACCACGGCCACGGACCCCCAGCAGTAAAAAGAGTGCAGCAGGCTCATGGCCGCATCTTTGCGGGCCGTTGGACAGGCTTCCACAATGGGGCTGATCAGTACTTCTATGATACCTCCCCCCACTGCGTACAGGGCAACGCACACAAGCAGTCCTCCAAAATGTCCCGGAACCATATCCGGCAGAAAGCTCAGCCCGGCCAGCCCCAGGGCAGCGAACACATGAGCCGCCACAATGCATGTCCTGTATCCAATCCTGTCCACAAACCGCGCCGACAACAGGTCCACCGCAAGCTGAATGCCAAAATTCACCGTAACCAGCATAGCAATGCGCGCCAGAGATATGCCATAGCTTTTCTGGAAAGTGAGAAATAAAAGCGGAGCAAAATTATTGACCACTGCCTGGACCACATATCCCAGGCAGCTGGCATTCAATGTTTGGTTGTAATTATCTTTAAGGGCCACTTATGCGGTCCCTCCTCCCCGTTTCCTTCATTCCGTTTTCTTTATTCCGTTTCCTTCATTCCGTTTCCTTCATTCCGCTTCCGGCAAAGCCCTAAAGCGCGGCCTCATGCTCCCGGCCATAGACCTCAATCTGTGTCAGGGCAGGGAAGGGGGACGGATCGTCTGCCTTTATGAGCTGTCCGAAGGTAAGCCATGTGATACCCCTGCGCTCCAGGCTGATGATATGAGGTTCAACGCTCTTTTCAAGCTCCACTGTCTCAGAGGTTCCGTCGGAAAAGGTAAAGGTCACCTTCTCCCACCAGTTGTCATGAGGAAAGTCAGCCCTTGTATAGAGGACAATCTGGTCAAAATCCACGGGGCGGCCAAACTCCAGCGTCATTTGGGCATCGTCCTGCATATTGATTCCCCATGACTCATATGGCCACTTTCCATGGGACAGGTTTGCCGTCACACCGTCAATGGCGTTGCGGGCCGCAAACACAGCCTCTCCCCTGGTTTCCACATTGGCGTGGGCGTGGGGATAACATTCCTGGCCCCTGTGCTGGTCCATAACGTTCTTGGCCAGATTCCGGTATGATTTAATTTCATAATCCCTGGCATACCGCATAGTCAGATAGTGGCGCTCTCCTGTAAATGATTTGGGGTTATAGGATGTCTTACCCTCTGCAAAGGGAACCTCATAAACCAGCTCATTTCCCGCCCCATAGATAAAGGCTTCATCCATGGTATCATCCACACGTATGATATAGAAACGGTTCTTTTCCGGAAGAGAAAATATAATCCTGTCTCCCTCCTCATACTCACCCTTCCATGCCAGTACGGCCTGTTCCCTGCCTGCGGCCTCCGCCTTTACCGCATCGTTTTTATCCTTCACTGTAATCTGCATTCCCATATATTTACACACTCCTCTTTCCAACAATTTCTTTTGGGTTCTTTCATTCTACCATGGAGTCCCAGGGAATACCATATACAAAAAAGGCGAAATTTTATAATATTTTAAGCATTAGCGAATATTCTAATATTTACAAAACCTTCACTTTTTATTCATCAGAACCTGATATTGCTGATGGTATAATGGAAAAAATAATGAATGAAGGGGATGTTTGGATGAATTGGAATGAAACATTGAGAAACAATGTAACCCGCGCCCAGGAACTGAAAACGTATATGAGGCTTACCAGCCAGGAGGAAGAACACATGACCCGAATCCTGGAACAGTTTCCCATGACAGTCACAAGATACTATCTGTCTCTTATTGACTGGAACAATCCGGAACAGGATCCTGTGTTCAGGATGTCTATACCCTCCATTCGTGAAACCGACCTGTCGGGGGACTTTGATACCAGCGGGGAGGCGGATAACACAGTGCTGCCCGGCCTGCAGCACAAGTACAGGCAGACGGCGCTCATCCTGTCCACCCACCGGTGCGCCATGTATTGCAGGCATTGCTTCCGCAAGCGGCTGGTGGGAATCTCCGGCGGCGAAACAGCCGGAAATGTGGACCAGATGGCTGCCTACATCGTCTCCCACCCTGAAATAACCAATGTGCTCATATCCGGCGGGGATTCCTTTCTGAACAGCAATCAAATCATACGCCGGTATCTGGAGGCATTCAGCTCCATTAAACATCTGGATCTAATCCGTTTCGGCACCCGCACCCCGGTGGTGCTGCCTATGCGGATTTATGATGACCCGGAACTTCTGGATATTCTGGCCCGCTATACAAAAATCAAACAAATCTATGTGGTGACCCAGTTTAACCATTCAAATGAACTGACTCCGCAAGCAGTAAAAGCGATCCGGTGCCTGATGGACGCTGGTATCATTGTAAAGAACCAGACCGTTCTGTTAAAAGGAATCAACGATGACGCAGGGAGTCTCGGAACCCTGTTAAAGAATCTGACAAGATACGGTGTCATTCCCTATTACATTTTCCAGTGCCGTCCCGTATCCGGGGTAAAGAGTCAGTTCCAGATTCCTTTGACAGAGGGCTGCCGCATTGTGGAAGAGGCAAAAAACATGCAGAACGGCCAGGGCAAATGCATCCGCTACGCCATGTCCCACGTCACCGGTAAAATCGAAATCCTGGGCCAAATGCCCGACAAAAACATGCTTTTTAAATATCATCAGGCAAAATATGAAAAAGACCAGGGCCGTATATTCTGCGAGAAATTGGCACCTGGACAGGCGTGGCTGCAGGGGTGATAACAGACTTTGCCGCAGACTGTTTCCCGGCCCATGCAGGACTTTGCCGCAGGCAAATGTTAAGCCGCGGGACATACCCTAACAGGGGCATGTCCTGCGGCCTTTTTGTGCCGTAGGCGGCTGTATATGTAATTACATCAGTGACAGATACAGGTTCTTGATATCCTCAAAGGACGGATCCTTTGGATTGCCCGGGCGGCAGGCATCATCCATGGCAGACTGTGACAGGAAGTCCACATCCTCTGGCTTAAGGATTTCCTTTAAGTCAGCAGGGATTCCCACGTCAGCGGACAGTTTCTTTACCGCGTCCACTGCTGCTTTGCGGTATTCCTCCTGTGTCATATTCTCAACACCATCCACGCCCATGGCAATGGCAATGTCTTTAAACTTGGTTCCTGTACATGGCGCATTGTATTCCATGACGGTTGGAAGGATGATGGCATTGGCAACGCCGTGGGGGGTATCATATAAAGCGCCCAGGCCATGAGCCATGGAGTGCACAATGCCCAGACCGCAGTTGGAGAATCCCATTCCGGTCAGATACTGGCCCAAAGCCATGCCTTCCCTGCCCTCTGGCTTGTTCTCCACCGCATCCCTCAGGCTGCGGGCGATTACTTCAATGGCTTTTAAGTTAAACATGTCGGTCATCTCCCAGGCACCCTTTGTGGTATAGCCCTCGATTGCATGGGTCAGGGCATCCATACCGGTAGCTGCTGTCAGTCCCTTGGGCATGGAAGACATCATCTCCGGATCAACCACTGCCACTACCGGGATATCATGGGTATCCACGCATACGAATTTACGCTTTTTCTCCACATCCGTGATCACGTAGTTAATGGTAACTTCCGCCGCGGTGCCTGCTGTGGTGGGAACTGCAATAATCGGCACACACGGATTCTTGGTCGGAGCAACGCCTTCCAGACTTCTCACATCCTCGAATTCAGGGTTGGTGATGATAACGCCGATAGCCTTGGAGGTATCCATGGAGGAACCGCCGCCAATGGCAATGATATAGTCGGCTCCGGATGCCTTGAAAGCCGCAACGCCGGTCTGCACGTTCTCGATGGTCGGGTTAGGTTTGATATTGGAATAAATCTCGTAGGCCAGTCCTGCATCCTCCAGTACCTTTGTCACCTTGCAGGTTACATTGAACTTAATCAGGTCAGGGTCGGAACATACAAAAGCCTTCTTAAATCCCCTTGCCTTTGCCTCATTTGCAATCTCCTGGATTGCACCTGCGCCGTGATAGGATGTCTCGTTTAATACGATTCTGTTTGCCATGATTTTCTTCTCCTTTACATTGACAGTATGCCGCCGGACCCATCTTAAGTGTCCGTGGATTTACCTGGTTGCTTTTGTTAATATTATAACAAGTCCTGTTTTAAAATAAAAGTGACAAACATCCCTGTCTGTCACTTTCCTTTAAGTTTTGTGCAGTTTCACCATTTAGGATTATGCATAATCACCATGTTCTGTCTCTGCTGCGGCTGGGGATATCCGGGACTTTCCGGGGCTTAAAGCAGTTTCAATTTTCCGAACACCTCTGCCAGCTTTGGCGGCATGGCTTCCACCAGCTTATCCGACATTTCCCGGGGTGTGTCCTTCATGCCTCCCAGAACCCACTTCACCGTCATGTATACAGAGCCCTGGCAGTACATCTCCAAAAGGAACTGAAGCTCCCGGCCCAAAGGCTGGCTGGTTTTTCTTGCAATCAGGTCCGTATAAAACTGGAGAATCAGTTCAAAATCATGTTCCTTTAATGAGTTCCTGTCATCGGAGCGGAACGCTTCTGTGAAAAACACCTTTTCATTGAGAATGAACTCAAACTTCCGGGTCAGGCTCTCCCCCACCGTATGCCCCATGCCAATCTGCTCAAAAGACTGAAGCACCAGCTTGTCAAAATACCAGTTTATCAGATCGTACTTGTCCAGAAAATTCCGGTAAAAGGTCTGCCGGGTCACACCGCAGCCCTCCACAATATTTTTGACCGTAATCTTATCCACGGGCGCTGTCTTCATGCACTCCTTAACGGATTCAGCCAGCTTGTATTTTGTTTTCTCCTGCTTTCCTGTAACGGCCATGGTATTCCTCCTGCGGCAGGTACTGCACGGAAACCCTCCGGTACCTGTGTATTTTGTAACATATCCCTGCGCCACAACAGGCAGTGCAGCCCTGGTTGCGCTGCACTGCCCGCTGCTTCTATGGACAGTATATCAAATTTTGAGACAGGCTTCTACCTGTTTTTGAAAATGCTTACCATTGCCTTCCACATCTGTACCAGCACATTCCACATCCGCCTTAAGGGGCTTTCCTTGGCCTTTTCCACCTCTGCATCCGCGGTCTTGGCCGTGTCGTCGTCCACGCTGATCTCATCGGTGCGCATGACAATCTGCAGTGTCTTGGGCGGTTTGTTCCGGTCCGAGGTAAAGGATACCTTGTCTGCGGACGGATCCATAAACAGGAAACGGTTATCTGTATCAAACTTATCCAGCTCATTGTCAATGGTATCCTTCATGGTGCGTCCGGCCTGGCGCATCACCGTGGTGCTGTCCAGGATGTTCAGGCTTTTATCCAGAAGTTCCATACTGCCGCGCAGGCTGTCCCTGGCAGCCGCGTCAAAATCATCGCTGCTGTCTTTTAATGTGTTCTGGATGATAGTCAGGGTGCTGATTCCATTGTTGAGGGCATCTGTGGTACGCCTTACCAGTTCCTGGGAGTCATCCAGGGCAGTCTGGAGATCCGGATAATATACGTCCAGAGAATCATTGAGGGCCTTTAAATCCTCAATCAGATAATCCATATTGTCAACTATCTCGGCGCTGTATTTCGCAGAATCAGACGTGTCATCCATCAGGTTCGCCATCTTGTCTGTCAGGGATTTGCTCCGGGCAGATAAATCCTGAAGGACTGCCACCTTGTCATACAGGGATTGTTCAATGGCTATCGCGGCTTCTGCGGCGGCCTGCTGGTCGATACTGCTTACCAGAGGGATGTTTTTCTTCTCTATGGATGCGGTGGCCGCCAGGCCTGCCAGGCCGGTGTTTCCTGTATTTATGGCAGAGCTAATAGCAGTGCCTGTATCCGGGGTGTTACTGCCGGAGTTTCCGCTGGAATTTCCACTTTCTGCTGCGCTTGCGCTGCTGCTCCCGGTTGCGCTTCCGTTGGTGCTTTCGCCTCCGGTTGTATTTCCGCTTCCGTCCGTACTTGCGCCTCCGGTTGTATTTCCGCTTCCGCTCCCGGTTGTGCTTCCGTCCGTACTTCCGCCTCCGGTTGTATTTCCGCTTCCGCTCCCGGTTGTGCTTCCGTCCGTGCTTTCGCCTCCGGTTGTATTTCCGCTTCCGGCTCCAGTTCCGCTTCCGTCCGTACTTGCGCCTCCGGTTGTATTTCCGCTTCCGCTCCCGGTTGTGCTTCCGTCCGTACTTCCACCTCCGGTTGTATTTCCGCTTCCGCTCCCGGTTGTGCTTCCGTCCGTGCTTGCGCCTCCGGTTGTATTTCCGCTTCCGGCTCCGCTTCCGCTCCCGGTTGCGCCTCCGTCCGCATTTCCGCTCCCGCTCCCAGTTCCGCTGGTGCTTCCGTTTCCGTCTGTGCTTCCGCTTCCTCCGGCACTTCCATCCGGGTTATCTTTCCCCTCCGTACTGCCGCCGGAATTTCCGCTTCCCTGGTCATTCCCCTGATTATTATTCTGGGTGTTTTCCTGGCTGCTGCCTCCGCCGGATGACGAATGGCTCCCGCCATTTGATGTCCCGTAATCCACATCCTCCATGTTTTCCAGTTCTTCCTCATCCAGCTCCTCGTCATAGAGCCTTCTGGCCTTGGTGCTGGAACTCTTATACAGACTGAGATACGTCAGCAGTGTGTCCTGGGATGCCTGAAGCTGGGTATCCAGCGCAATGATGGATTCCATGGTCTTCTGGAGTTCCGGCAAATCGCTGCTGATACCGCCTGCGCTGTTTTCTATGTTCTTAAGTCTGGTCTGCAGCTTTCTCAAAGGGTCCTGCATGTCTCCCAGCGTGTTGACAATGTCATTCATGCTGCTGTGAACCACCTCGGCACAGTCCTTGGCTGTCTGCAGATGGGGAATCATGGTATCCATCTGCTGTGACACCGATGTAAGCGCTGCCAGCGTCTGGTCATTTCCGGCCAGTATGCTGTCCTTGGAATTACTCCACTTCTGTCTGGCGCTCTCCGCTGAGTCCATACCCTGGCGGACCTGGTTCACGCCCTGCCGCATGTTCTCCACAGACTTTGCCAGCTGCTCCAGGCTGTCGTAAAGCTCATCCCCTGCATCCTGCCACGTATCCTTGGCTTCCTTCAGGTCCTTGATATGTTCCAGATCCTCCACCGTACCCGGTACCATGGCCATGATCACGCCAATGGTCTCAAAGCTGTCCGTGCCGATGCGCACCGTGTAATCCCCATCCTCCCCGGGGAGGGCGGTAAATACCACCGCTGTGGTTTCACCCAGGTTCTGGGTCTGGGACCCTTCAGCCTCCACGCTGTAGCATTTGCTCATATCCACGGGCACAGCCACCATAAGCATCATGTTGTTGCGGTAATACTCCCCGGCATTGTCATTGGGCTCTGCCTTCACATTGATCTCAATCAGCCCGGAAGCTCCTGCCAGCTTATCGCCGTCCATGGGTACACCGTTCAGCTTGTAGGATACGTCAAAGTCCCAGGGCAGTACCATCATGCCTTTATCCACAGAGCATTTAAAATAAAATCTTCCCCTCTGGTCCTCCGGAAGCTGCCACGTCACCATTCCGTCCCCCAGCACAGGTTCGATGCTGTTAGACATGTTAATCACATTTTCATAGGTTCCGTAATCCATAAATTCCGTCTGGCCGTTGAGGCCCACCCCCTTTACCACATTAATCTTATCCACCCTGCCGTAATAGTCCAGGTTCACATACATAGTTTCATCCACGTCCACAGAAGGCTGTGCTCCGTATACAGGCGCGCTGCCAGTGCCGGTGCAAAGCATGACAAAGACCATTCCCGCTGCCATGATTCTCTTATATTTCATTTTCATCGCTTTCCACCTCCGCTGGTTCTAAATCAGTCCGTTTCAATGCGGACGCCTTGTTGACAATGGTACCTATTCCTGCCTTTATCAGGGCTTTGCGCTTTTCATGGCGCCGTTTCAGATACTTCTGCAGGCGGTCCCATTCATTGCTGGTAATGATACGGTCAAAGAGCACCAGAAGGGCCGGCAGCACAGTCAGCACCAGAATCACGCTGAACAGCGCCCCCCGTCCAATCAAATGGCCCAGGTCCCCTATAGCCGCTGTGGTTGATATGAAATGAATGATATATCCAGCCAATATGATAATGGTTCCCGAAGTAAAAATAGAGGGACAGGACAGCATCAGCGCCTGGATACACGCTTCCTTCTTCTCCAGGGACTTTCTACAGGACACATAATTGTTGGTGAGCAGAATGGAATAATCCACCGTGGCTCCCAGCTGGATGCTGCTCACTATGATGTACCCCATAAACACCATGGTATCCCCTGCCAGGTAAGGCATGGCCATATTGAGAAAAATCGCAGCCTCAATGGGCACCATGACAATCATAGGTATGGCAAAGGACCGGAAGCTGAACATGACCACCAGGAACACGCCCAGCATGGATAACAAGTTTACCCTGGAATTATCCGCCGTAATCGTAGTCTTGATATCCTGTGTGGAAGGTGTTTCCCCCACCAGATAGGAATTCTCCGGATAATACCGCTCCAGAATATCCCGTATTTCATCCGCGCCCTTAAATGCCTGGTCGCTCTCTGTCTTGGTCCGTATGTAAATAAGCATCCTGCAGTAATCCTTTGTGTGGAGCTCACTGGTAACGGAATATGGCAGGAACTCCTCGGGTATTCCCTCCGGAAGGGTATTGGACATGGACGTCACACTTTTCACATAGGGAAGATCCTCTATCTCATCTGACATCTCTTTCTCCGTTACAGCCGAAGTATTGGGATACATGGCCAGCATCATATTGCTTCTTCCAAATTCCCGGGAGATTACCTGGTCATCCGCATAGACCTGGGTTCCCTCGCTGGCTCCCACCGCGCTGTTGCCGTACAGGAAATCATTCATTCCCTGGGCTACATAAGCGGGCGGCGCCAGAATCAGCATAATGATAAGGGATGCGTAACGCACCCTGTAGACCCATTCGCTGAATTTCCGGAAGGAGGGCAGGAAGGGACGGTGCCTGGTCTTATCATTCCACCTGGAAAATTTGAGAATCATAGCCGGCATGAAGAACAGCACGGTTATAAGGCTGAACACAATTCCCTTTGCCAGCACCAGTCCCATATCAAATCCAATGGTAAACTTCATGGATACCAATGCCAGAAAGCCCACCACCGTGGTCAGGCTGCTGGCAAATATGGAGTTGATAGCAGCGTCAATGGCATTGATCATGGCCTGTTCTTCTGAGAGCCCCTTCTGCTTTTCCCTGGAAAATGCATCCAGCAGGAAAATAGAGTAGTCCATGGAGGTGGCCAGCTGCAGCACCATAGCCACATTATTGGTGAGGAACGAGACTGTCCCGATAAAAATATTCGTGCCCCGGTTCAGCAAAATAGCCACACCCATAACCAGCAGAAAAAGGAATGGTTCCGACCAGGCGGTGGTACTGATGCACAGCACCGCAAATATCATAATGACGGCAACCGTAAGAATGAGGTTCATCTCGCTCTCCACATTTTCCGTCAGGGATTTGTTCTGTACAGCCATTCCCACATAATATCCCTTATCGCCTGTAATAGCTTTCATCTCATCAATGGCCTGGGATGTCTTCTTTGCCGTATCCCCCTGGTCAAAGGTGATGTCCATAACAGCACATCCGTCCTTGTAGTAGTCCTCAATATCCTTCTGGCGTATAAAATCCTCGCCTGAATAGATATTTACCGTACTGTCGCACCAGAGAATCTGGTCCACCCCGTCCACTGCTTCCAGTTTATCCTTGTACTGCTTTGCCTCATACAGGCTCACATCCTTAATCATCAGCCTGGCAGTGCCCGGATATCCGAATTCATCCTCCATCAGGTCCAGTCCGATACAGGATCTGGCCGATGCAGGCAGGTACTCCGTCAGGTCATAATTCACATTTACAAAAAGCATCGCTATCAGGGAGAAAACACACCCTGCCACAAATACGCTCTCAATCCAGCCTTTTTTATGTATGATAAACCGGGCCATACGGAAGGAAAACTTATCCCCCTCCTGCGGCTCCCGGCCTTTTACCCTGTGCATTCTGTCCTTGATTCTGCCAAACAGCTTCTGTCCCATATTTCCATGCTCCTTATGCTGCCGCCCATTGCGGCTGTGCCCTGCAGGCCTTATACCCTGTGCCGCGCAATTCTGCTGCGGTATTTCTGCTCCGGTATTTCTGCTGCGGCGTTTCTGCTCCGGCATTACCGCTGCGAAATTTCCGCTCCGGCGTTTCTGCTCCGGCATTACCGCTGCGAAATTTCCGCTCCGGCGTTTCTGCTCCGGCATTACCGCTGCGAAATTTCCGCTCCGGCAATTTGCTTCAATATTCCTCCACAAAATCCTTACGCTCACCGCATCAGAATCACCACAAAATATTGCTTCCCGTCCTTTTCCCTGTGGGCCATCCCCAGGCTGCGGTAATATTCCAGGGAATACTTCCGGTCGGTCTTTGACTGGAAACGTTTATCCAGCTTTTCCTTTATTTTATCAAAGGCCTCTGACGCGTCCTCACAGTCCCTCACGTACAGCTCCAGACAGGAAGCACTCCTTCTGTAGTTGATAACGGAGAGGTAATCGTTAATGGTACCTTCTCCGGGAATCCTGTCATCTGCATAGCCCCCTGCCATGGCTCCCTCCAGCCTGTGGTCCGCCGCCTTGTTGAGGGTCATATCCATCTGAAAGCCCGCGTACCGGTCATAGACACGGTGCATATCACCGTCATATTCATCCTCACGGTCCGGATATTCCTCAAAGAATAAATACTTCTTTTCCTCATTCAGCTGGTCAAACAAATCCTGGGCCATATGGTCGTAGCATCCTGCGTCATAAGCCCCTCCGCCTGTATTTTCCACCCAGCCGGCCGAAACCAGGGCTCCCTGTGCTGAAAACTCGTATTTCCCGTTATCCAGTATCAGCTCTCCCAGGTTCATGCCCCCATCTTCGTGGAAGTAATACCACTCCCCATCCACTTCCCGCCAGCCTGTAACCATGGCCCCAATTTCATCCATGTAATAGGACCTTCCGTCTGCCTGCAGCCATCCCCTGTGTAAAGTTCCATCCGGTTCCAGCCAATACCATATTCCCTCTGTCTGGTTCCAGCCCGGTACAAATGAAACGCTTATCTCCTGCGCCTGTTCATCTGCCAGAGCCGTCACGGGTCCGGTCCCCTCAAAGGCCCACAGAGCTCCCGCAGCAGCCAGAATGACTGCACATATTCTATATCTCATGCCATTTGCCCCCGTTCCTTATATATATATCCATTATACACCTTTTATACTGTTAAACAACGTCCATTTTGTTAATTGACTTTTGTTTATTTATTGACTATAATGGATTATAATAAATTATGGCAAAAATACAATGATTAATTTCCTTCATTTTGATGGTTAATCAACATTTTTTCCATTTTTGTGCAAAATACAATTGTTAAATCTTTGTAAATACACGCAAACCCACATAAACAAAAGGAGGAACAGATAATGGGCATTGAACCTGTGGACCGCCGGGTGCGTAAGACCCGAAGACAGCTTCGTGAATGTCTTATAACATTGCTCAAGGAGAAAAAGGTCCAGGATATCACGGTTCGGGAGCTGACCGACATGGCGGACTTAAACCGGGGCACCTTTTATCTCCACTATAAGGATGTGTTTGACCTTCTGGAAAAAACAGAAGCAGAGCTCCAGGAAGATTTCAACCAATTGGTCTGTAAACATGACGCCGTGGATCTAAAACAGCGCCCTTCTGTCATATTCAATGAAATATATTCCTTAGTATATGATAACGCGGACCTGATTGAGATTCTTCTGGGGGAAAACGGGGATTTGAATTTTGTAAACCGTCTGAAACAGCTCATACGCGAAAAATGCCTGAAGGACTGGATGGAGGTATTCCGCTCCGGCAATGCAGCTGCCTTTGACGCATTCTTCTCCTTCATCGTGTCAGGATGCATCGGCCTGGTACAGTACTGGCTCCAGACAGGCCTCAAGGAAACGCCGGAACAAATGGCAAAGCTGACAGAACACATCATCACCAAGGGAATCGGTGTCCTGGAAATTGATCCCTACGTATAATGACCCCTGAACTGTTTCCATTTCCTAAAAATAGAGTCATGTGTGCGCAGTGGCATGTATATCCATAAACCGGATGAATTTTTCTCCATGTTATGATATGATGGGAAATAAACCACAACAGAAAACAGGAGAATACAATGGAAACACGAATTGAATACAGCCCCAAAGCAATGGTCCGCATCCGCAAAGGACAGGGACGTTCCCTGAAAGCCGGAGGCGCCTGGATTTACGACAATGAGATAGAGAGTGTCAATGGAGCCTTTGAAAACGGCGATATGGTAACCGTGGAGGACTTTGACGGATATCCCCTTGGTACCGGCTTCATCAATACCAAATCCAAGCTGACGGTCCGCATGATGTCCCGCAGAAAGGATACGGTCATTGACAGCGATTTTCTGGAAATGCGGGTGCGCAGTGCCTGGGACTACAGGAAGGCTGTGACAGATACCTCCAGCTGCCGCGTCATATTCGGGGAGGCCGACTTTCTGCCCGGTATTGTCATAGACAAATTTTCAGATGTGCTGGTAGTGGAATCCCTGGCCCTGGGTATCGACCGACTGAAGCCGGTCATTGTGGACAAGCTCAGAAAGGTCATGGCGGAGGACGGGATTACCATCCGCGGCGTCTACGAGCGCAGCGATGCCAAGGTCCGTCTGCAGGAGGGAATGGAGCGCCATAAGGGATTCATGGGAGATGCATTTGACACCAAGGTGGAAATCCTCGAAAATGGAGTCCGGTATATGGTGGATGTGGAGGACGGCCAGAAAACCGGCTTCTTCCTGGACCAGAAATACAACAGGCTGGCTGTCCAGAATCTCTGCCGCCGCATCCAGCCAAAGCAAGTGCTGGACTGCTTTACCCACACCGGGTCCTTTGCCCTCAACGCCGGTCTGGCAGGGTCCGCACATGTGCTGGGCGTGGACGCCTCGGAGCTGGCAGTAAACCAGGCCAGGGAAAACGCTGCCCTCAACGGCCTGACAGAACAGGTTCAGTTTGAGTGTGCCGATGTCTTCGACCTTCTTCCCAGGCTGGAGCAGGAAGGCCGCAAATACGACGTGGTTATCCTGGATCCGCCTGCATTTACAAAGTCCAGAAATTCCATTAAAAACGCAGTCAAGGGCTACCGCGAAATCAACCTGAGAGGCATGAAGCTGGTAAAGGACGGCGGCTATCTGGCCACCTGTTCCTGCTCCCATTTCATGGACCCGGAACTGTTTACCAAAACCATACGTGAAGCAGCGGGCAATGTACACAAACGGCTCAGGCAGGTGGAGTACAGGACCCAGGCTGCAGACCATCCTATTTTGTGGGCGGCGGATGAGTCTTATTACTTGAAATTTTATATTTTCCAGGTTTGTGAGGAGAAATAGGTTTAAAAATAGCTTGAAAAATAGGTTTAAAAGTAGAAAATCCCTGAATACTGGTGCAGATGCAGCTTGAGTCATCAACGGTATTTCAGGGATTTTTCTTTTAATTTCCATGAACAGAAGGATGGAAAACGGATAGACTATATGTGAGATGATTTGTTATAAAGATGTATTATTGTAGGTTTATGGCTGTAGGCATGTGGTTGTATAAATATGGCTGTCGTTTTATAGTAGTAGGTTTATAGTAGTACATTTATCACGATACATTTAATTATAGAAAGGACCGGACATGATTATACTCATTATATTCCTGATACTGACTGTTCTATCCATCCTGGTCTGCTGTTTTGTGGCAGGCTCGACACCTTATGACAGGGAGGCTGATGATGAGGCGCAGTTGGAGTTTCTGCGTAAGTATAGGGAGTCAAAAAACAGGTAAAGAGGCCCTTAAAGAACAGAAGTACCTGAGACATGCCCAGAGCAAGGCCTTCTTTCTGCATCTTATGGTGGAATATAACCTTGCCCTCATGGAATACTCCGGCATGACACAGAGCTGGGTACGGGATAATCTGCCGGCAGATATACTGTAAACGTCAAGCGGTTACGATATACTGCGTTATATACAGAACCATCTTACAGAGAATTTGTCCATGGCAACCATTTCCGTTACCTTCATCTGATCGGCAAGAGTCTGATACCGGAATACATCCCCACCAATAAGAAGTGCTTTGCCTGCAGGCTTAATGACTATCCTAGCTTATTCAAGACATTTAAGAAGAAGTAAGAGGTATCTCCAGCGGCGTTTCGGAGGATACATAGGGGATGATTGGATGGATGGTTTTGGAGCGGAGGCGGAGAATAATGATGATTTTCCACACAGATTCTTTTATTTCTTATATAGCAGATATGTCCAGTATATGTACTGGGTGCAGATATATCAATGGCGCATAGTCTAAAGCTATGGGACCTATTAAAAATTTATCGAAAAAGTAATAAAATAATGAAACTAACAACCGAAAATGCACCTTGATACTATTGATGTTTCTGCGTATTCTGGTAAAATAATGAGGGAGGGGGATAATCCGCCGATACTGAAGAATAAAGTGAGAGGTACGCCGATGTCAGAAACAAATGATGAAATAGAAATCTACATTCCAGACCTGCTTCATTCCATCTGGGAGCTCCGCTGGATTGTATTATTCCTTATTACCCTGGGAGGAATAGCCGGCTCTATACTATCCTGGGATAGCACTCCCTCTTACGAAACAAGGGCTTCAATGATAGTAAACGCCAGAAATATTAATGATCTTTATCAAAATGGGTCGAATGTTCCCAGAAATGAAGATATCCAAATGGCAAGAAATCTTGTAAAAACAGTGCAGCTTTTAGCAACAAGCAATCGTGTTCTGGAGATTGTATTGGATGAGGATGGATACAGCAGTATTCCTCTTGAAGAATTAAAACAGAACATTTCTGTGACGGCTGAGGATGACACTGCTTTTCTATGGCTTACCCTGAGCTGGGAGAATCCACAGCAGGCCATAGATATACTGAATCATCTTATGGAAGTCCTGCCAGAGGTAATGCTGGAGGTAATGGATATCGGTTCAGTCAGTGTTATTGATACTGCTCGGCAGGCCCAAGGAGTATCCTCGCCATCTCTGCGTAATGTGGTAATCGGAATGGCTGTTGGTCTAATTACAGGCAGTATTCTGGGCATTATCTACTATTTATTCGTACCCAAGATACGTAATAACAGTCCTTTGGAAACTCTCGGTATTGACATAATCGGCGAGATACCGTATATCGAATCCACTAAACATACAGTTGAGGAATTTCTGGATAATAAGAATGTTCCTGAGGAATATCAGGTGGCATATGGACGGCTAGCCGCTGTCTTCCGCTATTTAACCGAAAAGAACAAGCAGCAGGTAGTTGCTGTAACCTCCAGCATTCCAGGAGAAGGAAAATCAACCGTTGCTTATAATCTGGCTCTTCATCTGACAGAGTTGGGATGCAAGGTTTTATTGTTGGATTTTGATTTCAAAAAAGGGGTACTGTATCAATTTACCAGAAAAATAAAGCCCAAAGATGGGGATGAACGCAATGAGCCCCGCATTGGCGAAAAACTAAGGCAGCAAGTAGAACAGATGTATAATGGCATTTACACCATACAGGGTTTTTCACAAAAAAATATCTTTCAGGTTGATAATCAGATTTTTCCAGCCATTCACTCCATGAAAGATACATTTAACTATATTCTGATTGACACTCCTCCAGTAGGTACTCTGTCTGATGTACAGCTGATGCGCGGACTCATGGATAGTGTTATTTTAGTTGTTCGTCCTGATTGGGTATTGCGGGGCGCCGTGGAAGAATCCCTGGAATTCCTGAAGAAATCTGGAATCCCGGTAACTGGAGGTATTGTAAATGGTAAAACACCATTGATTGGAAATGCCTTAAAACGCAATATACAGGCGAGAAAGTCTTAAATCCCTAATAGGTCAGCTCCCGGGCTGAAATCTAAAAAAAAAATGGAGGGGGGCTTTCTTTTTATATGAACAGATGAGCTAAAAACAGTAATAGCAAAGCCAGAATTTGCTACGGAACCATTCCTGTATTGTCAGCCGCCTCGGTGTACTATACTATTTTATCTGTTATTCCTCTTACAGCCGCTATGCATCATTCACTCCGTTCTCTCAGAATTCCAAAAAACCAGTAACACAGAGGGGACTTATTGCAAAAAACATTCTGTAAATAGTATCTCGTTATAATATTACATTACTTTCGTAAATTTATGTTTGATATGTGAATCCAGGTTAACAAATAAAAACTTAAATATATAATGTCTAACTGTTTGATATTATTAGTCATAATCATGTCTGTAATGATATCTGTATTTTATAATCACAAACGAAAATGCTCTGAAAACAATCCCCCCTATTAAAGCTCCCAGCGTATTGGTTAGAATGTCATCTACCTGGAAGTGACCTCGCTCTGTAATCAACTGTATTATTTCGATAACGCAGCTCAAGCAAAATCCCAGGAATGTGCAAACAAAAGTATTCCTTAACTGCTTCCATTTTAATGGAACAAGGATTCCAAAAGGAATAAAAAGAAGTACATTTTCAACCACATATGCATTTGCTTTTGGTCCACCTAGTGTCTCAAAAAATTTAAGGCTTACTCCTGTGCGTGACCCTGGCTCACGCTCAAATATGGTTATAATAAAAAGCATTATAAAGTAGATAATGAATGTGGTGCTGAATATAGGCTTTTTGTAACGGCGCGTGCACAGAATAGTTACCAGATATAACACGGTACCCCATAAAATGGCTAAAGGGAGGTACTGCATTTCTTTTAATATATCCCGCAGAATAAATTGAATGGTTTTGGAAAACGACAAATTCAAATGGTTGGCTCCTTATAAGATATTGCCTGTAAAATTTTGGTATGCTTACTCCCCTGCCTTTATATAAATACATTGTGCCAAGCCGCTGGCACGGCGGCTAGTCCTTGTTATGTAAAACTACTACTTTTTTCAAATAAGTAACAGTTTTTGAATATATATTGTATTGTTAAGTTACTTCTAACATAACCGTAATTATTCCCAAAATACTGCTATGATTAGTTTATCATGGATTTGGGGCCTCAACTACTACATATCCGCAAGTTTTTGTCCCTTCTGATAGAGGATAGTCGATTCTCTTTCCTTTTTAGGGGTGTTCCTTTATGGACGATTATTTAAAACAATTCCCGGAGATGCTCTCCCTCCGTCGCCTCGTGGCTGCACTATTATCTCTTATTCTACTTACATCCGCTCGTACTGAATTATATACCAGCATCATCCACAAATTTCCGCAGCCACCCCACCCCCAAAAAAACCAAAAAAAAATCAACTTCCCCTGTCTCCAATGACACCTACAATGTAGACAGCTCTCTTGACCGAATGTGGTCTGAGGTTCATGTCTGACTCAAAAAACAGAAAATATGGGAGTATTTCTATGAAGCATTCGTAACGCCAAATATGAGGGTGGCTGACGTTCAACCACCATTTGCCTCACAATGAGTATCGCTAGATGCAAGCATCATACTCCTAAATTCATCTTGTGTTTGAATAGATACTGGCATTTTACTACAAAATTATGGAGATGTTTCAAACAATGTCCACTTACAATGCCAGAGTACCGGCCAAACATCAGTATCAACTGAGCATGAAGTATCGGAGCAGCGGCCTCACGGATTACCAGTGGTGCAAATAGATGGAATCCATCCGGGTACTTTTTACAATTGGGTAAGACGCCTAAGAAAAAAACTACTACGAAATCCTAGAGCCGATTTCAAGGGAATCCCCTATACCACCTGTTGTGCAGGAAGTGGTCAAGCTGGACCAGACCCTAACTTCTATATGCTAGGCGACATTTCTGTGCTGACAACATTTGCATCACCTGAGGAACGACTGATATGCGAAAGTCCATTGATAGATTGTGCAGTATCGTAAGAGATAAACTGTCTATGGAGCCGAACCAGTCTTCTCTGTTCCGATTCTGTGGAAAACGTCGTAACCGCATCAAAGAGTTGCTTCATGAACCAGATAGATATGTACTTTTATAAAAGCATCACAGTATTTCCCAAGGGCAATATCGACGGCCACGAAAAAGATTAGAAGCTAAAGACATTACCTAGTGTCAGTTAGACTGTAAACGCTTCATAGCCCGTACTCTTCCGCAAAATCAAAACATTTGAGAAAATATACTTCAGTATTAAACTATAGTATAAACAGTTGAGTTTTCAACCTTTTATACCAAGCTATGGAGGTTTAGAAGTATGAGTTCTCAAACAAGTTCCGTTGCACAGCAGGTTCGTATTCAATAATGGGCAGATTTGATCAGGGACTACCAGAACCGTCCTTGTGAAATGACATTGGATTCCTGGTGTCTGCTGCATGGAATCAACAAAGCTACCTACTATTATCGCCTTAGGAAAGTCAGGCAGACCTAAGTGTCATGACTCCGCCAAAACCAGTGTTTGTAGAACTTTCGCTTTTACTCAGCATGGGACATCACCTTAAGTACCGCGTCTACCAGCTCAGATGGTACTGCTAAAAGAAGCTTCAGAGTCAAACCGTTTCTGCCATGAAGAATGGCAACGGGCTGGGAAGAATTATGTTCTGCCAAAATATCAGGCTTTGTAGTGTCGGGTCCATCCGATGTGCGTGTGGATGTCGATACTATCTGGCGCTGGCTTGGCTGTCCACACTCTGCTGTGCAGCCCATACCAGCACCGCACTTTCCACCGCACATTAATTACACAGAGGCAGATGAGTGGATTCACAGTAATTAGCTTTTTTGCTTATCTTAGCGGTCTGTTCTGCATTTTGAGTGCTCTGCGACAGTTTCAATTATTCTGAGTGCATGAGAGTACACACCGTATCAATAATTTTACCTTTACAAGCTAAATATAATTTATCAATCAAAAGCGGTATTGCTATACCTGAAATCATGTACAATATCCACCATGATCCATGCATCAACACAGGAAACGTAGCTATCATATAATTTCTCATATGATAAACTCCTACTGCAAGCCAGCTAACCAGCTTAAATGACAGGAAATGCAGGCCTATGATGGGCACAGAACGCAGACTCAAGTAAGAAATGAACTTGTTGCCAATAAAATCTCTTCGCCTTAGCATTTCTGCTATGGCATACATCATAAACCAGCCTGTGACAGACACCAGCAGAAAATATATCGGATTCTCAATATTATTGTCCGACAAATCTATGTAACCCAATGGACGTACAACAAGTAATACTAAAAATCCAATACTAGCAATCATCCATGGAGAAATATGATTAAGTATCGCTGTCATTTTACCTTTTCAGTCAGATTATTCTGCTCGTCCATCTTGCAAATGCCACGGATCACACCACCATTATCGGATAGCGTGTTTTTCAATACAAAGCCTGCCATGCAAGATTCGCCGCCATTCACCAAATACTCATGGACGGCCTTGAGGCCTTCTTTGCCATAGTAATCATCTGCGTTGATCACAATGAACGGAGTCTTGATGACCTTCTTCGCTGCAAGCACAGCCTGCCCAGTTCCCCACGGCTTTGTGCGGCCTGTCGGAAGTTCTCCCGGAATATCGTTGATATCCTGGAAAGCGTAATTCACAGTTACATTGTTGGGCTTGCAGATGGAGGCAATGTGATCACCGATGACCTCTTTGAACTCCTTCTCGATATCCTTGCGGATGATAAATACCACATGATTGAAGCCCGCCTCAATCGCATCATGGATTGAGTAGTCCATGATGATATGGATATCACCATCGACCGGATCCAACTGTTTAATTCCTGCTCCAAATCGGCTGTCGATTCCGGCCGCCATGATAAGTAACGTTGTGTTCATTTTATCTTCCTCTCCAAATTTTCGATTATCTGTTAAGCTTTGGAATTCCTAACACCTTACGCATCACTGAATTCTCATTAAAAGCAAAGATAATCATTAAAGGAATCCCTATTCCAATTACCATGTATTCTAGGCGACCATACCCCACACAGTCTTTCCAATGATTAAGCGGCACATGCATAAACATAATGGGAATAGTAGCCCTTCCACATAGGTATAAAAACCGCTTCAAAATCTCAAAATACTTTTCCTTTTCCAGCCAATAGGCAAACCTAGCAAATACAATTCCAAATGCACATGGAATCAACACTGCCAATAGGAGTTCTTTATAATATGCAGGTTTCATATCAAAATAATAAAGCCTATTCCCATCTCTGTAAATAAACCAACTAAACATCACCAATCCGAAAGCAGTAACACCTGCTACTGCATCATATTTTCTTGAATCTGACTCCAGCAAGTTTTTAATTTTATCTTTATAGAAAAAACCTATACCAACATAGACTAACGCTATTAAGGAAACATCTAAGTTCCACGGTATGCCGGGTGATTGTAGAAAATGAACCTTTTCAACAATGTGTGATTCAATTACCCCCCCCCCACCAAAGATTAAAATAACTCGTTTTACTGTTTTATCTGAAAATTTTCTTAACAAGCCAAAGAACAAAATCAATGAAAAAAGGAAGCAAGTTATATACCAATAAACTCCTGGAACTGCACGACCACCCCATAGTGCCCGAACAATTGAGCCAACGGCATAATCTCGTCTTATGAGAAACAAATCAATGATAAGATACACAGAGTATGGAATCATTAAATTTTGAATTTTCGTCCTTATGTACTTTGTTCCTTCCATAATATGTTCTCTTTTTAGCAGTAATCCAGATATGATAAAAAACAGCGGCATATGAAATAGGAAAATAACATCATGCACAATGTCCGAATCATAGTGTCCCACAACTACCAGAATAATTAGCAATCCTTTAAATATGTCAACCTCTTTACACCTACTTTGTTCCACGTTATATCCATCCTCACTGTTTTATTTTTCACTCATTCGAGAACTTTTTCTTTATTAAAATTAATTATCTCAGAATCAACAGATGCGTCAAATTTTCGTGCGAAAAACATCTCTGATTCACATAACTCATCAAATTCAGAATACCTAAACGTATATGGCTTACCACGTTTCCAATCAATAAGTCTCATAATCGCATGCAAATCATTATCAAACTCCTTATGGTACAGATTATCTATATAAGGAAATGCAATCAATAGCGTCTGCAAGAACACCTCATCACAGCAAAATGTAGATCGGAATGTTTTCTTTATCCTTATTTGCTTCAAAAAAAGAAACAATTTGCTCCTGTGTTTTAATCGGGAGATCTGCTCCAGAGAGCAAGTGATAGTGTTGATAAGATCCAACGCTGACGGCTTTTTTCAATAAAAGTAATTCAGCGTTTACCCCCCCCCCCCATGTGACACAAGTACGCTCCACATGATAAACTGCACTTTCCTTTATATGGCTTGTAACCATCCCTGCATCATAGACCTGATTCTTTTTATCCATATGGATAAAATGTCATTCCTTGGATCATCAAGCATCTTCAACAGTGTTTGGAATACCAAATCATCTTTGTGTGTAATTATCAAGTATGCCTGCTTAGATAATGGATTCATCTTTCATTTTCTCCTTACCTTTTCCAGTCTATTTCTCTCCTTACTACTTTAGCTGGATATCCTGCTATTATACAGTGTTCTTCATTCACACTCTTTGTAACACAGCTCCGATAACCAATGACATTTGCGTCACCGATGGTAACACCTTTCAGGATATCCACATTAGCAGCAATCCAAACATCTTTACCTATTTCAACCGATTTTAAAGAGACTTGTTCTACATCGTTTAATATAATAGTGTGTCCATCGGAGTCCCTTACATTAACATAACACCCCAAAAGACAATTATCTCCAAAAGTAACTTTTTCCGTACAAGAGATGAAGCAGTTTGTATTACAACTAAAATTCGCACAAAATGTACATACACCATTTTCAACTCTTATGGTCGTTCCTCCTGCGATAAATGCCTTTCCTGCGAACTCAATCTTACCTGTTTTTCCGATTATGATATTGGTTTTCTTAAAAGGTTGTATGCCTTTTATTCTGACATTATTTGAAAAAATATCGGAAGCCACCCCCCCCCCCCCTCACCATCCAAATATAGCCAAATTATATACTAGTGATTTAGGTACACATAGTAATTTTTTATATTCATTTGTCGGCCTTCTTTCTAAAAAATACGGTTGCCATATCCATTACATATTGAATGCCACATTTAACTGTTGCTCTGTACAGAAGGACTAGTGAAACCGCACATACAATATATCCAACAATGGAGCCTATATTAAATTTGACAAAAGTATTATAAAACGCATACATAATAGCTAATGCGGTAATAAAATAAAACTTTTTCAAATGAATATCTACATAGAAATATCGATTTGATAAAATAGTTCTTAATGTAAAGAATACAATATAGGAAAAACCGGTCGATATCGCTGCCCCCTGGCAACCAAGTTTAGGGACAAGAATCGTATTACCTATAATGTTCACAATACACGCTCCCAGTGAAACCACGACCTGCATATTGCTCTTCTTTTTAAATACCAATCCATTTACAGTGGTTTCAGATATCGTATACATAATTGGATTGAAAATCAGGAACGGCAATATGTATGCAGCCTCTCTATATTTTGCTCCAAGCAAAACAGAAAACACATCTTTGCACAAAATCAATGTAAATCCAATGAAAAACATTATAACTGTAATAATTTGATTTCCTTTTTGGTAAAAAGACACATCTTCCTTATCATTTGTATAATGTTCTACCGCCATTGGCGCCCAAAGCGTATTAAAGGTTGTCTGGATAATAGAAAACACATGGATCAATGTCATTGTTGATGAATAAATTCCAACTTCTTCATATGAGCAATAATAATTCAATGATATTTTATCAATATATTGAAACAATGTTGTCACGCCCATAGAAAAAATATATGGATAAGCATATCCAATCAATTCTCCTTGGGTGATTGTACACTCGTTTTTCCCTAGCAACCCCGGATTCCATAACCGTCTCTCTGCTACGATGCTAATAATCATGCATGTCAGTGCTGCTAAAACTGTAGCTACGGCCAAAGACATTGTGTCCGAGAAAAAGTTTAGCTTAACAAAAAGTATTGTAAGCACAACATACACAGTTTTTTGGACAATACCGAGAATCGAATATAGTTTACTTTTATACTGAAGTCTTACCAAAAGTAAAGAAAAGCGATATATAATCTGAATAAAAGTATAAAAGCAAACTAAGGATAATGCCACTTTTCCTAATTCAAATTGAATAAGGCCTATCGCCGATAATATTAATACAACAATTCCAGAAACAGCTGTACCAATTACAGGATTTTTCAAGCATTTAAATAGTAGTTCTCTTCTATATTGATCCGTTTCTTTTTGATAAAAAAATCTAACCAATGATTGATCCAAGCCTAAATATAAAACCATTAAGGCCATATTGGAGTACATTGTAAAAATAGAGAACTGTCCATATTCAGTCGGACTAACAATGCGTGTAATTATCGGTGTCGTCAAAAAACCGATAACCATGCTTATAAAGGTTCCACTTCCTATTACCAAGAAGTGCTTAAGAAATTTATTATTCATCTAAATTTTCCTTTTTCAGCAACATACTCATATTCAGCATGGTACAGCCAAATAAGCAGTATAAATACATCGGATCTGAGTAGGTACCAATACCATTATATGTATTTACATGTGCAACAACAGCTAAAAATACAATTGAAAAAAGTATCCATCTTGTACAGTTTTTAATAATTCTTACCTCAGGGATTACAAAGAGAAAAACAAAAATCAATATAGTAAATAAGATACCAAATTCGAGTGCGTACAATCTATATGGATACTCAAATGCTGCTCTAGCCCACTCCTCAAGGTACGCATAACTATATTTGCTATCGGATCCATTTCCCCAAAAGAAATGGAAAAATTTTATACCTTTCGAACTAATACGACTCCAAACCTCTGCTCGTCCAGTTGTCAAAGAACCACTGAAACGTTGTAAAACAAGATCGAACACGCCATAAAAATAGCCAATGGCCAAAATGGCCAAAATGAATACGGTATACCGAATGCTTTTTACATACAAAACAATTAATAATACCAAAAAGATTGCTATTGCAGATTTTGAAGCAGTCAACGCAACACCAATCACTGTTATTAAAATAACCCATTTATCCTGCTTATGATTTTTCTCAAATAGTTCACCATATATATAGTTCAATCCAAAAGTCATTAAAAACAGTTCTGCGTTATAAAGCGGATGACCAATATATGAATACAGACGTATGGAGCCTAATGCCATATTTGCATAGTTGGCATCATGCGCCAAATTGAAATAGGATACAATAATTCGTCTTCCTAAGACTAAGTCCACAATGCCAAGACATACTATTAAAAATGATACAGTCCTAAAAGTATATACAATAATTCGAATTGTTTTCCTTGGGTTGTACATTTCATAAAAAAGCAATGGTAGTGGCATTATAAGTCCAAAAAATACTCGGACAAAACCTTTCAAAGTTCGTCCTGCATGAATTTCAGAAAGTGCCAATATTACAATCAAGCATACAATAATTAAATATGGTACAAAGTCCTTTCTTCGTAGCTTTCCTCCTTTTAGCGTGACATGAAATACAAACAAACAGCCCAATGCAGCAAAAATATTAATTTGATAAAAATTTGAAAGCACCATTTCTCTGACAAAAATCGGTACAGCAAATAGCCCTATCAATACCCATAGTATCGCTTGGTCCATTTTCCCATGCACACCATTATTACTTTTTCCCACTAGCATGACAGCTCCTTTTAGATCCGAACAAACAATTCTCTCCATTCATTAACAATCTTATCAATTGAAAAATCTTTCGCTCGTTCCTTTGCCTTTCTACCCATTACACTTCTTAACTCTTTATTTTTGCATATCAAGATAACCTTTTCCGCAAATGCATTAACATCATAATTATCAATAAGAAACCCATTTCTCCCGTCATTTATAATTTCCGATGGACCTTCCGTCTTGAAAGACACAACCGGTAAGCCACACTCCATTGCCTCTGTGGTCACAAGACCAAATCCCTCTTTTCTAGATGTCAAAAGCACAACTGAACCTTGCTGATAATATTGCATAACATTATCTCTTTGACCAACAAAATTTACACTATGTTGCAGATTTAACTTTGCTAAAGTTTCTTCCAGCCGCTTTCTTCCATTTCCATCTCCTACAATCGTCAATCGAGCTTCAGATATTTTCATTTTTACAATCGAAAAAATATCTGCTAATAAATCAAGCCCTTTTATATCATAATCAAGTCTTCCGACAAAGACCAACTCATTATTTTCCAGCTTTGCTTCATCCTTACAGACAAGAGTGAGAGGATTATATATTCTAATTGGATCACATTCTATGTATCTCTTATACCTATTAATGTCTCCATCTGTTAAAACTACCATCGCATCAGGCTTACTCAATAACTTCTTATATAAACCGTCCTGATGCCATTGAAAGTAATCTTTCTTTAAGAAATATACATCATAAGAATTATGTAACCAAACAACTTTCTTACTTTTATCGTTGAGTAACGAAAGCATCGCACCCGCTCTGGTACCGACACCAACGACTACGTCAAACTTATTATCAGAAAAAAATTGATTGTAATTTCTTACTTCATATGGAGGAAAATACACAAACTGTAAAAAGCTAGTGTTTCTAAATCGGATTATTTTCTTGTTAATATACCTAGCAATCTTATATAAGGAATCTCGCTTGCTTGGGCTCAATTTCTGACTCCATAACACCCTCACATTATTATTCAGGTAATAAAACCGTTTCATTGCAGTTTTATAATTCGAAGTAAAAACGATTGAAACATCCAAATCATCAGTTTTGGACATTTCACTTGCAAGTAAGGCATTGACCCTCTGTCTTCCACCCATTTCTGCAATGTTATTTGTTAGAAAACAAACCTTTTGTTTTTTTCTTCTTGTGAAATGTAGTTCATTGAGTTGAAGATAGCGTACAAGTTCATATATTCGTGCTTCTAACGTATTGGGATCGACACAATTTTGAGATAATCTGTCTTCTTTGTATGTTGCATCTAGCTGAAATTGAAATAATTTATCTACTAAAAATTGATTAATTGTTCCATTAAACATGTATGCAACAAAAGGATACTCAAATGCTGGCGAGTTATAACCGAAAGCAAACTTATTGAATTTTTCGCCGCCACAACTATTTCGTAATTTCAATAATTGGTTCGTGTCCAGCGCGTAATGTACTGCTGCTTTAAAATTATCAGATTTATAAATCGAATGATTTCCATACAATTTCTTTAATAAGGCGAATCCATACAGATCAAAAATATGATATCCTTCTTCTAATCCTTCGGTAAGCGAAAATTTCGATAGCTTATCGGTTATCTTTTTCTTAATGACCTTTACCGGATTTTCTGTGATACTGGCCATTTTCCGCGCATTCTGTAATTTTTTACTATGTTCAACCTCATCTGGACTTTTTTGATAGTCTACTACATGAACAATACAGCCGTCTTTTTTTACCTTAAAGTATTTTTTTTCCGCCGCAGACAAAAAGTCTTGGATTTGATTGTCGATGAATACGGATTTATTTATCTTGTTTTCCGTTTCAAATTCTAATATCATCGCCCCTGATGCTGCAAACCAAAGCTGGTGATTAAAGGTTAGATCATAGTCCTTTTCACCATTACAATCGGTTACTTCCCACAAGTTGTTATTAGAGTTGTACTCTTGAATCTTAAACAATTGTACAGCTTTTTCATAGTAAGAAAGGTCTTTAAACAATCTAGCAGATTCCACTAGCCCTTCAATAACCCACGCCTGTCCAATTAGTCCATTCGTGTGGTCGTATCTTGCATCTGTTCTACATCGAATGCTTCCGCTTGTCCCATAATTTTCTTTTCTTAACAGGTATTCACTCAGAATTTTTGCCGCATCATAGTATTCTTGCTTTCCTGTTTTCTCATAGAGATAACTATATGTTACAATCCAGTGAGCAGAATTTCTTACCGGTGTATCCTGATTATAATAAGGACCATTAAAACCGGCATGTGCGAATCCGTGCTCTAATATATAGGTCAGTTCTTTATCTGCCAATTGTTTTACAAGGGTATTGTAATCCATGTTCGTTCACCTCTGCTATACATTCTTTGTCTTTACAAATTTTCTGCCTGTCATTCTAAAGAAATCTTTAATATTTCTCTTAAAATTGCAGGGATCATTTTTAACTCCAAGGATGTAATAATGCATTGCCGTCTTTACATTGCCCGCTAAGCTGTAAAAATATGTCCCCATCAAATAAAAAGCAGCTGCTGATTTACGGTTATTTTCAAGATCTTTACCTAATTTCTGATGTAACCGTTCGTAAGCAATAATTCTATTTTCTGGATGAGCAGAAATTCTTTGACCTGCATAAAAATAGTAAACCGCTACAGGTTCATGTACATACACAGCCTTGTTCTCTTTCAAAATCCGAAGGTACAAATCCCAATCCTGTAATGCTAGCATATTTGCATCAAAGCCACCTGCTCTCTTTATAGCATCTACACGGAACATTGGGAATGAGCATGAGCCGATATTATTTTTTCCAATCAATTCATAATATAAATTTCCTTCATTTTGTTTTTTTGTAAACCGCACTGTTTCCTTACCTATATCTGCATACCTAATTACAGCATTACAGTACGCTATTACAGCATCTGGATGCTCTTCTAGCGCTCTCACTTGAAGCTCTATTTTCTTTGGCAGCCATTCATCATCATCGTCTAGGCAAGCAAAATACTTTCCTTTTGCTTTTTCCAGAGCTATATTTCTCGCTCTACAAGCGCCACCGTTTTTCTCAACAACAATATAATGGACCGTTCTATCTCCCGAAGACGAAGCAATCATATTTTTCAAATCTTCAATCAGTTTTTTATCAGTCGGACAATCATTAACCACAAATATCTCGATATTGTCATATGTCTGTCCGACAATACTATCTAATGCTCTTTTTACAATTTCCGGCTTTCGTTTATATGTAGTAATAACTGTTGTTACCAACGGCTCTTTATTTTCGCTCATAACTCCTCCCAACGGTTTTCCTTACAAGGAATTCAGCAATTTCGTTATATCTATATACTTACTCTTTCCAAAAGGCTCATAAGAAGCCATTATAGAATCATGTTTTGGGAACTGTCGTATAATAGTCCCCCCCCCCCCACTAATTCCAGGCCATTTCTTACACGTGAAGAACAATTTGTGCTTAAACGGAAGATCCATAAAATCATATATATTTTTTACAGCACACCCATTTTGGTCATTAAATTTAACCAACAATCTATCCCAATTGATTCTCTTACACCTTCGTTCCCATTTATCTTTAGCTTCTTTTTCGCTATGATAATGCAGGAAAAAGATCTCTATATAACTTTTACCATTTGAAAGTAATCCGACAGGATATGAACCAAAACGCCTATCTCCTGATACTTGGGGTGCGTCTTTCCATCGTGATTCTTCCGGCTTAATGAATTCAAGTGTTCCATTTATATACCCTTTTAAATCCGACAAAAATGTTATGTAATCCTCTGCCATAAAGAACATACCTACTGTAGGCGATTCTTTGGGCAGGTTATATGCTTCATATACAGTGCCACCCCAACAGTTGTTGGAAATAATAGTGAAATCCGTATTATTTAACTTCTTGCCCCGCGATCTACAGGTAAGCGGAATATAAACTTTGTTTCTGATTTTTAACCGAATTCCCTCTATAGATAGCATATTTTCATCCCCTATCACAGCGCTCTATAAAATACTCCTGAAGACGTGAAGCATCTAATTCTATATCAAAACCAGCTTCTATTGCACTATCAATTGCAATTTTTGAATTTGTTAATCGATCTGTTTTTCCCAAAGTAATAATTCTATTTGCCCACTTCAAATATTCTTCTAGTGACATGAAATAAACTAGATCCGTGAATACACATTCATTAGTTACGGTATCCGACACTAAACAAGGTAATCCTGCCATTTGCCATTCTACCACCACTAAGGGGAGACCTTCATGGATTGAAGGAAGTACCATTACATCCATTGCCTGGAGCATATCTGACACATTAGTAATGGAACCGGTAAAAATGACTCTATTTGATATTTTCAATTTATCTGCAAGTTCCATACACTTTTGTTTATTCTTCCCATCCCCCATAAGATAAAGCCAGGAATTAGGTTTTAATTGAAGTAATTCAGCAAATACATTAATCAGATATTCCTGATTTTTCTGTCGATTAAAATTCCCAACATGACCTATCAGCAAGTCTTCATTATGAACTTTTAATTGTCTGCGGAGCGCCGCTCTTTTAAGCTCATCAAATTTATATCCTTTTATATCACGCCCATTCTTTATTAATTGATATGGACGAGAGCCAAAAAGCCATTTTCCTGCTTCCTTCCCACATGCAAATGCATCTGTATATAAAATATAAAATAAAGGTCGCAATATTTTATCGGCTTTTTTATGGTCACAGGTTGTATTATGAGAATGAGCAATTCTTACCTTACAACCTGCAAGTTTTGCTATTCCAAGTTCTATTGACATAATTGCACTACTTCCATGAATATAAAGAGCATCATAATGTTGTAGTTTAAAAAGTTTATAAAACGCGATGATATATTTTCTCACGCTTGCTTTTCTGGATGGAAGGCAACGTATATTTATACCAGCGTTTTGAAATTCAACCACCAGATCATAGTTATATGAGCCTGATGCAATAATATCAATATCAAATTTATCTTTATCAAAGCGGGAGAAATAATCTAAGATGATTGTAGATATTCCCTCTTTTTTCCCTAATCCTGTAGTTGTAACTATAAGTATTTTTATTTTCTTCACGCTGTGGTTTTCCTCCCATATCAAGAAATCGGATATTACACTACGATATATTTTGGAGTAGCTCTACCCAGTCTCCCATTATTCTATCCCACTTACTAGGCTTAAAGACGACGAAAGCACATAATATATACAGTATAAACTCTCCAACACAGATTTTCTTTCCACTTTGTAAAGATCGAGCCTGATTTTGCAGGAATCCGCATGAAACATATACTTTAATTTTCTAAAATATTTTTATCTTCTCATCTGTAATTTTATCTCCTGTATAATATGTCCAGATTCACCATCTGGCATTTATTACAGTTGGCGTTTGACTTTTTTAGCAGGAAGAATCAGCCAGTCCCCAAATACCTTGTCCCAATTATTTGGTCTAAATGGTATAAAACCGCTAAAATGAAAAAATGTCATTTCACCAAAATATATGTTTCCATTTACTTCGTATAAATCAACCCGGACATGCGGGATTCCAAACGATAGCTTTTCTGCCAGGACTATCATTTCATTAAAACAATTCGGTTTTTTATTAGGAATCTCTGCATTTGGGTATTTCTGTGTTATGTCAAGATGATTAAATTCCATATCATAATAATCAAATTTTACATGACCAGAGTTTCTATCTGAAGCGATAAACATTGCCTTTGGCTCACCATTAAAACAGAAAAATTTATAATCTCGAAGTTCTCCAGTTTCAGCGTCCTCCATATACTTTTCAGCGATAATTCTAGGCTTAACATTTTTGTAAGGCCACTCGCGTCCTATGCAATAAAAATTCTGTTTTAAGCAATTTTCAATCTTTACTTTTGCAGCCTTTTTATCTAAAAGGTTTTTGTTCTTTACAATCACTAATCCCTCCGAGTCATGCGTACACTTCAGAACAAATTGATTAGGTAATGCCTCAAAATTTATATCTTCAAAGCGCTCCCAGATTCCAAGAGTTGGTATGATACCCCCCCCCCATCCCCGATTATTTTTTCTACATATTTTTTCACCTCATACTTGTCCACAAGCATCGTATATAACGGATTGTGATCATGTAATTTCAACCAATTTAATTTTTCATTGTATGTAACTGGCTTCTTAAGATTGGCAAATTTCTTAAAATGTGCAAAATAATTCAGTTGTATATATAATTCATCGGGCAAAAAACGTAATGCATATCTGACTTTCTTCGCTAATCTATTGCTGCTCATATTACCAATTCTCCTGAATAAATTTATCAATCATATTCACTATTGCCATCGGATCCTTGTTCTCCCAAGGTCTCACCCCGTCTGCACCGTCATATATTTTCTTGAAGCATTCGCCGAGATCGTCAAGCTCCAACCCTGCCATCAAAACGTATCCATTACTGCTAAAAGCTTCGTTATTTTGTATCTGATGATCATTGATATGTTCTCCATACTTTTCAAGGCGTGTTACAGCAATTACCTTTTTACCTGCATTAAGAGCTTTCATAATGGAACCGGATGCGCCATGCGATACAACAATATCAGCCTCATTAATCTTCTCGATGAACTCCTCAGGCGAAATAAAATCCTTGAATTTATAATGTTTCGGTTGATATGTAGATGTTCCTATTTGCGCGAACATTGGTTCACATAGAGTTCCATCCTCATACAACTCATCTAATTCTTTAAATAATCGATCAAAGGGATATTTTCTTGAGCCAACAGTTACAAATATCATTCGTTTATGTATCCTCCACAACCATAAGTTCTGGTATAATCTTTAATAAAGACATCCTCCATAAATGGCTTTCTTGTAATACTTCTTTTGAGATTCCCATTGTACGATAAAGAGAGCAGAGTGCTTCTCCATCCTCTTTCCTGCCACAGTAGGCATATTCGCTCTGCCAAACGTCTCTATATAAACAAACTTTTTGTGAAACAACACAGCTAGAAGATAAAATGAATAAGCAACCATAGTCCCTGTGGTAATCACAAAATCCGGACGCTCTTTAATCCATATTACAATGGATCTAAGGCAATTTATGGCCATCTTAAAAGGCATGAATTTATCCTTAAGGTCTGTTTGAATCATAAAATACTTCGCATTTTGTTGAAACTGCGTTTTTTCAGTAATCATAAATCCATCGTACTTATCTATTAATGGCTGCAATTTCTGCAACTGCTCCCAATGACCGCCCGATGAGGATACCAGGCAGAGCCTTGGTTTTTCATGCTTATGTTTAAAATTTTTATCCATATCTGTCTCCATTAATCCCTTTGGAAAATATCCCTCGTATATACTTTCTCTTTCACTTCATCCAGACACTTGTCATACCGGTTAGCAATGATAGCCTGGCTCTGCCTCTTGAATTCATCCAAATCGTTTACGACCTTACTTCCGAAGAAAGTATCCCCGTCTTTCATAGTCGGTTCGTAAATGATTACTATAGCTCCCTTGGCTTTGATCCGCTTCATTACGCCCTGGATACTGCTCTGGCGGAAGTTATCGCTGTTGCTCTTCATAGTCAGCCGATACACACCGACAACAACTTCCTTTTCCCGACTTTCATCCCAGGAATCATTTGCTCCATAAGCGCCGGCTATCTCCAGTACACGGTCTGCTATGAAATCTTTCCTCGTCCTGTTGCTTTCTACGATTGCTTCAATCAAGTTCTCTGGAACATCCTGATAATTGACCAGCAGCTGCTTGGTATCTTTCGGCAGGCAGTAGCCGCCATATCCAAAAGAGGGATTGTTGTAAAAATCTCCGACACGCGGATCCAGGCAGACGCCTTTGATGATCTGTTGAGTATTAAGCCCTTTCATTTCCGCATAAGTATCAAGTTCATTGAAATACGCCACACGAAGTGCCAGATATGTATTGGCAAACAGTTTCACTGCTTCTGCTTCTGTAAAGCCCATAAACAGTGTGTCGATGTTCTCCTTGATGGCACCTTCCTGCAGAAGCTCAGCAAAGGTATGTGCTGCCTCAGCTAGACGTTCATCTTCCATATCAGTACCAACGATGATACGGCTGGGATATAAATTATCATACAATGCCTTTGACTCTCTTAAAAACTCAGGGCTGAAGATGATATTCTTACTCCCGGTTTTCTCGCGAATGCTCTTTGTATATCCAACCGGAATGGTGGATTTGATGACCATGATTGCGTCAGGGGCATATTCCATAACCAGACCGATCACATTTTCAACTGCTGAAGTATCAAAGAAATTCTTCTTGCTGTCATAATTTGTAGGTGCAGCAATCACCACAAAGTCTGCATCCGCATAAGATTCTTTTGCATCCAAAGTAGCCGTCAGATTCAAATCTTTTTCAGCAAGATATTTTTCAATGTAATCATCCTGAATAGGGGACTTTCTATTATTAATCAATTCAACCTTCTCAAGGATAATATCTACAGCTATTACCTTATGATGCTGCGCCAGAAGCGTGGCAATCGAAAGTCCCACATACCCAGTTCCGGCGACTGCGATCTTCAAATCTTTAAACTCTCTCATAATCGTGTTCTCCTCCCAGCTCTTGTATCTCTACCGTCCAAATACCGCTCTTACATATAGAACTCTTTATACCACTCCGCAAACCTTCTCAATCCACTTCTCAGATCAGTACTTGGTTTAAACCCAAAATCACGCTCCAACGCACTTGTATCTGCATAGGTCACCGGGACATCCCCGGGCTGCATTGGCAACAGTTCCTTGTGTACATCGAAGTCATAATCCTCCGATAGCACGCCAGCCCTTACCAATTCCTCGCTCAGTATCTGCACGAAATCCAACAGGTTCTCAGGATGGTTATTTCCAATGTTATAGAGAGCGTAAGGTGGAACAGGAATCCCGTCCTCACCGATTGCTTTGTCAGGAGCCTTGGTCATCACCTTTTCCACGCCGGTCACGATATCGTCGATATATGTAAAATCTCTCTTACAGTTGCCATAGTTAAATATCTGGATCGTTTTTCCTGCCCTCAACTTGTCCGTAAAGCCGAAATACGCCATATCCGGGCGACCGGCCGGACCATACACTGTGAAGAACCTGAGTCCTGTAGACGGAATGTTGTACAGCTTCGCATAAGCGTGAGCCGTCAGCTCGTTTGATTTCTTCGTGGCTGCATAGAGGGAAACAGGATTATCCACCTTATCATCAGTGCTATACGGTACCTTCTTATTGGAACCATAGACAGATGAGCTGGACGCATAGACCAGATGTTCTACCGGCGTGTGGCCATCATCAAAAGAATGCCTGCAAGCCTCCAGGATGTTATAGAAACCGATCAGATTCGATTCAATATAGGCATCCGGATTAATGATAGAATATCGGACACCTGCCTGGGCAGCGAGATTTACAACAATCTGTGGCCTGTACTGTTCGAATACCTTATTGACCAGTTCCTTATCCGCAATACTACCTTGAACAAAAATAAAGGAAGGATGCGCTGACAGTTCAGAAAGCCTTGCTTCCTTCAATCGCACATCGTAATAATCATTCATGTTATCGATGCCGATGACTGTCACATCCTCCACATCTTTATAAAGTCGCTTTACCAGGTTAGAGCCTATAAAACCGGCAGCGCCAGTAACCAAAATAGTTTTGTTTTTCAAATCCACATAACTCATCTCGTGGTTCCCCTTTGTTTCTTTTCTCTATGATCGAAATCACTGCGGATAATCACCCAAGTATTCATAACATCTTCATGATTTCCACAGTGTCCTTTCTGCCAAGTAATTTATTCTGTCAATTTTTCATGTCTGGTCTATCCAATCAACGCAACGAGAATCTAGTAAAATCAATACCTGAAATGTTCATTCTTATTATCCATTCATCAACTATTTCCGTTTGGACAAACACTTCGAATGTTGAATACCTTATTGACTTCAATAATCCATTTTGGATAGACAGCCTTTGTACATAACAACCGAAAAACGATGCTTTGGATGCGACTAATATCATTTGGCTAGTCCTGCCATCATGTAACAAATATTTCTAAAAAGTCCTTGATTTATCAAGCTTTCAGCGGTATGGACATCATTCTTCGTGCTATGACTTTCGCCTTATAATAAGGTAATCACTCTCTGTAATCATCTATCCAAAAAGAATAATTTCATTCCCCTATCAGCCAATGACACTTCCCACTTTCGCTTTAAAATAGGAAAGACCTACGCCTGACTCATCACAGTTTCGCTTTATAATGAAGAGATCACTATACAAACGCTTCTACACGAAAACATCTTTTCCAACCCACTTTCATGTATTTTCCGGTCATCATACCGCTTTTCTGGCCAATTAATTCATGAGGCTAGCCATTGTCATACAATCCCTTAAATTCATGCAAGAATTCGGACTGAAGATGATATTGTCACAGTGGTAGAATTCATGCGCAAATGCAGTAAATCCAACCGAAATTGTGGACTTAATTACCAGCATTGTATCTGGATTATACTGACCCCCTAGCTTGATAACCACCTCGACCACATATGTGTCAAAGAAATTCTTCTTACCGTTGTAATTCATTGATGCAACAATAATCACAAAATTTCCATCAGAATATGCAACTTCTGCATCAAGTGCGACCACCAGATCCAATGTTCTTGTTTCAGATGCATCCTCACTCTCTGGCTGACATTTTTATTTACAGCCACTCGTTTTTGGTGACATATATTCCAAGATATGTCCCTAGGATTACAGAAAAACTCTTTATACCTTTCGGCAAACTTCCGCGTACCATCCCGCAAGCTTGGTACTCAACTCGAATTCAAAATCACGCTTTAGAACAGTAGTGATAACATACATTACAGTACACCATCCCTACATCGCTCCGCCTCTCCCCAGCACAACCTGCACTGTCTGAAGCAAAATCTTAATATCCAACCCCATCCTCCATTCAGTTATATATTCCTTATCCAGCTTCACGACCTCTTCAAAATCCGTAATCTCACTTCTTCCACTTACCTGCCACATACCTGTAATTCCAGGCTTTACACTTAATCTGACCCTATGATGCAAATCATATTTCTCCCACTCATCCACAGTAGGCGGCCTGGTGCCTACCAAACTCATATCCCCTTTAAGCACATTCCAGAACTGCGGGAACTCATCGATTGAATAATTCCTGATAAAATTTCCAATTCCCTTTTTTCCGCCTATAATCCTGGGGTCATTCTCTATCTTAAACATCATCCCGCCTTTTACACGGTTCTGATTCATTAATTCCTTTTTCCGTTCTTCCGCATCCATGTACATACTGCGGAACTTATATAATTTAAATCTCTTGCCATTCTTTCCAATGCGCACCTGCGAAAAAAAAATCGGTCCCGGTGACTGAACATAGATACAGGGCGCCACGAACAAGAACAATATTCCTGTCAATATACAGCCTAACACCCCTCCCGCAATATCCATGACCCTCTTAAAAAATGCCTGCCTCCATGACGCCATATTAATACAGCTGGTAAGAACCGTATAACTTCCCAAACGCTCCACATGCTGTATCTGTCCTTTCAGCCTACCCATCTCAATCAGCTTAAGATGTACTGTGACTCCCATGTCAATGAAATCATCCATAAGCTCCTGCGGCAGCGGCATGTTCTTCGGCAGATTTATGAACACCTCATCCACCCATTCCCGACACACATATTCAGCAATTCCGGTCCTGTCTGTCACTATGGTTACTCCATTTATAGTTTTGCCAGCCCAATCCGCATCCATCAGAGATACGCCTATGATGTGGAAACGTTCGTAATTTTTATTTAGTATATTCTGTACCACCTCTTCCACCATTCCCTTGGATGTAAGAATAAGTAAAGAACGCTTGCCTTTTCCTTCCAAACCTCTTGTCAATAAATATTTCTTCCAATAAATTCTGGCTATGTAACTAATAACAACATATAAAATGCCTGTTGTCACTAAGGTTATCCTGGAATACTCCTCCCCTTTTTGGGTCGCAAACAGATAAAAAGCCGCAATTAGAATAACCTGGCATACGTGTTTTATAGTTTCTGTAAGCTCCTTAAATTTCCCCCTTTTTAACACATTTTTAAAGCTCTCGCCAAAAAAGGTCACAAAAATTTGTATGAACAGAAATACAAATGCCATATTTCGGTACAACTGACTGGCATAAGGCCAACGGATCCCCTGTCGTATAAAGTATGCAGCAATATATGCGGCCTGAAGGCATATTGCATCTATTAAGGTGAAGTCACAATGCTTCAGCCAGCCTTTATCTGCTTTTCGATACATCTCTCTCCCACCACTCTTTTCTCCACAGCACTTCTGTAAAACCGGGGGCCCGGCTTCAGCCATTTACTGCCCCCGGCCAGTCTTTTCTCAATGCTGCTAGTTCTTATACACTACGGATAATGTACCAGACCCAGGAACATTGACAGCTACTGTTTTTGTTACCGGATCCACCTTAACAGCCGGAATCAGCTGCCACTGGCCAGTAGCATTGTCATAGAACAAAACCTGTACGTTGTTAACGTTGGAAACCAGGTTAGGCACATACAGAGATACCTCTACCGCACCAGTCTTAACTGTGCCGGTAGCTGCATCTTTTGTGATGATTGCGTGTGTTCCTGTCAAGGCATTATAACCTGTCAGGTCAACCCCCTGTACAGCTTCATTCAGAGGCTTCCCTGCATTGATATCGTTGATAGCTGATACCACATTAGAAGGAAGTCCTGTTGTTGCTGCAACGCTGTCTGCAAATGCAACAGCGGTGTCGCCGATAACAGCCTCTCCTTTAGAATTGGTTGTTACCTGCTGTCCTGTAGTCGTTACTGTGTCTACTGCAACGCCAATCGTACTGCCTGTTGGGCTTGCACTGGTTGTGGCGCCTGTAGTCTTGACACCAGTAGATGATACAGATACTGTGGTGTTGGACTTAGAGCTTGTAGTGCCTTTGTTGCTACTGCTGCTGGATGAGCTAATGGAACCGCTGCCATCACTGCCGCTGCTGGAAGCACTGCCTGCTGCAAAAGCCCATGCAGGCTGAGATGCCAGAGCTGCTGCCAGCACTAAAGCTGCTATGCATTTCTTTTTCATATCCTTCACCTCTCCTTTCTCTCCTAAGAGTAGTTATATTCAATAAACAGCATAATACCATGCTGGATATTGCAGTATTTTACTGCACCGCGGGTATGGCGGTTCTCTGCCCTGCCGTCCTATTCTATCTCCCGATAAAACAGCTCCAGCAGTATAGGCGTCAGTGCCTCTTTGTCAGCATAAAATTCATCATATCTGGGAGTCACCACGCCTTCACCAGGCACTGTGTAGAAATCTTCATCACTCAGTTTCCCGCTTCCAACTACGTCCATAGCTACTTTTAGATACTGGTCTTTGGCCATATTAGTAACCATGTATTCCTGAACCCGGTCAAATAACCTGACCACAAGCCCGCTGTCCTTAGCCGAATGCTTTTGGACTGCCTCAAAAAAACCTTTTATGTATTGCTGCTGCTGGTCCATACGGTATATTGCCGAGTGGTCAACACGAATATCCCTGTAACGGACGAATATCTCCGCCTGTTTTCCTTTCAGGATTACAGTTTCACCCTTCACCAACGCAGGATCCCTGGATTCCATCCCATCTGTTCCAATGGTTACGCTAACCCCACCAACCTCATCATTCAATACTGGGATGGCACTTGTGTCAGCTGCCATGTACCATTCTATTTTCAATCCTCCAAAAAGCTCAGATACTGCTTCCGCCATATACTCACAGCTTCTCTCCCGCCCATCCCCATACGCATATGCCAGATTCAAATGCTGCAGGTCTTTTCCCAACTCATTTCCACTTAAATCAGTGAGCATAATATCCGTCATGGTGTCCCGGGGTATCATCAGTATTTTCACCGTGTTCCGGACCGTATCCTGGGCAATTAAAAATAAACCGTCTGCCTGTCCCCCAAATCCAGTGGTGGTCTTCTCCGTCATATTTCCTGACCGATCCACCCCTATACACAAAATAGCCTTGACATAGCTGTTGCGTCTGTACTGCTTTCCCTTATATTTCACAACATCTCCGCTAAAACTGCACATGCTGTCTTCCTGTACCTCATACTGTTTCCCATGATTCCTGGCTGCAATCTCTGCCTCCAGGACCTTCCTGCCCCGATACAGTTGAACACCAGTCCAAATGAAACAGGTAAATGAAAGTGCTGCAGCTCCCACAGCTATCCGGTGCACCAAATTCTTATGGTTTCGGATCCAACTCATGCCTCTGCCTTCTCGTATCTGTCATATTTTCCATAATGACCATATTTAGAGTATTTCCCGTATTTTCCATAGTACTTACTATAGTATCCATTTCGTTCCATGCTTACCTTATTGAGAACTACCCCCAAAATACGGCACCCGCTTTTTTCCAGCTGTCCCTTTACCCGCTGCTCCAGCCGATAGCTTATTGAACCGCTTTCAATCACCATCACCGCCCCATCACATTGACGGGCCACAATAGCTCCATCTATCAGGTTTGCCATGGGTGGCGTATCAATGATGACATAATCATACTTTTCCTTTAATTTTGAAATCATGTCGCTGAACAGGCTTTCCTCCAAAAGCTCCGCCGGATTCGGCGAATAAGGTCCTGCAAATATGATGCTGAGATTTTCTATATTCGTATCATAGAGGACATGCTCAAGCGGCCTTTGTCCGCTTAAATATTGTGACAATCCAGGCACCTCATGTTCCAGCTGGTAACGTGAAACCAGAACTGATTTACGAATATCCGCGTCTATCATCACTACCCGTTTTCCAATCTGGGCAAGGGATGAGGCCATGGCAAAAGTTATGTCACTTTTTCCCTCATCGGGAAGAGAACTGGTCAGCATGATTGTCTTAATGCCGTTTCCACAGAATTGTATATTGGTCCTCAACGTCTTGATGGCTTCGTTATAATGATAGTCATCCTTCATTATCCTGTTTAATGTAACAAATTGACTCATGACGCATGGCCTCCTCTTTTCTTCTTTCTGGATTTTCCTACTGCTGGTTTGTTCTTTGGTTTAGAGGAAATCATTGCCTCTTTATCTTCTGGTTTCTCTCCCTCACGTTCCGGCACCGATGCAAGGACAGACAATCCAAGGTACTTTGTAACATCTTCCTCGGTGCGGATTGTATCGTTCAGAATTACATTCACTGTAATGAAACCGCATACCAATACTGCCCCTATAAAACCGCCTATTAATGCGTTCTTTGTATTGCTCGGACTAGATTTAAGAATCGGAACCTCACCTTCCTCAATCAGTTTAGGCGGTACCATTTCCATGATGTCGCCAATATAGTCAGAAGAAGTAACGGCTATCTTGTCTGCAATCAATTTTGCCATGGCGGGGTCCGGGTCCTCCACGGAGATGGAGAGAATACGCGTGTCCTGAGGATTATCAATGGTTACCTTTTCCACTAACTCTTTATATGTAAGGCTCAATTCCATATCTTCAATTACCTGATTGAGGACTCTTCTGCTTGTCACAATAATTTTATAGTCCTTTGTCAGCTGGCTTCCTATCTGCAAATCAGCCAGTGATGTCAATGTGGTTTCTTTTGAAAGAATATAAACCATTGCAGTGGATTTATACTGAGGAGTTAGTACAAATGCACTGAATGCACCTGCAACACTGCCAAACAGTATAATGGTGCCCAATATAATCCATATCTTCCGCCGAAACTCCCCCAGCAGTTCCAAAAGGTCGATTTCAATTTCGTCGTCATCATAAGTCTTTTCCATGTGTCTTTCTGTTCTCCTGTTTTACTTTTTTATATTATCTTTTCCGTATCACATTCTTTGCATTTCCCCGCAACAATCCATGCAATTTAAGACCATCCAAATGATTAACCAGCCATTGGAAACTCTCATCAATTTCCGGTTTTCTGTAATCCATTCGGTGCATGTCAGTTCCCAGACAATAAATCCTGCCCTGCATAATCTGTTTTCGGCACCATCGAACCTCTTTATCCAATATGCTGTTTCCCTTCAGGCTGCTGAAATTCATCTGCAGCCTGCAGTCGCACTGGAATAGTTCAGACATATTGGTATCTTCTCTCAGACATGCATAACGTTCTACATGTGCTATGATTGGAATATATCTGGCCATCGTCAGCTTCCTGACAGCCTGGTACATCTTCATGTAAGGTACCTGAGGGTCAAATTCCACCAGTACATACTGGCTCCCTTCCAGGGTAAGGGCTTTTCCATCCCTAAGATTCTCAACCAATCCATCGTGATAATATGTCTCCTGTCCCAACCCAGTCCGAAAATCAGGTGCAATCCTTCGTGCTTCTTCTTTCAGCTTTTCTGACAAATCGTATATGTCAGGGTTCAGGCCGCGTCTTGAATAATGCGGGGTCGCAATAATGTATCTGATTCCCTGGCGGTAAGACTCTTCCAGCATTCTCCTGCTCTCATCCCAATCTCTGGAACCATCGTCAATTCCAGGAAGAATATGGGCATGAATGTCAATAATTCCAGTCATATGAGTCCCCCGTTATATTTTCGATATAGATTTCGAAGGTAAGGAAGCATATCCTCTGCCCATGCATATTCAGGCATATAACTCCCTGAAAAAAGAGTTATGTAATCCGAATTACCCTTGATAAATTCGTAGAAATCACAAATAAACAGTTCCGTATCAACGGCATAGCTTCCTCTCTTTTTAATCAGTATCTGTTCAATCCCATGTTCCATTAAGTTCATGCGAAGACGATAGTATACAACCCTTAAATTATTTTTTGCTGTACGTTCTTCTATATTTTCATACAGCAGATACGTCATCTGGGATAAGGATACGCTGCTTCCACGCTTTTCAACCATGATAGCAAGCATTTCTTTTGCCTTGCTGCTGGGAAAATACAACATTTTGCCATTCACATAGACATCGAATCCGTCGAATGTCTTTATAAATATATTTACATTTTCCGTATCTGCCATTAGCGTTATTTCTCCCGTTATTCCAGGCCGCATGCCACCATTCTTTGTAAGGATATACCACTCAATTGCTTTCAACATCGTTACAAAACCGTTTCAGAAGGCACTTTTTGGCAACTTTTGTAGTATTATGGAAATTTTAAATATAATTTATCCACTTAAAATGGGTATAAATCACAAAAATAACCTATTTAAACACATAATCAAAATTATGTGTTTGCAGCCGCTGCCGTAAAGAAGCTTGAATTTGTTTAAAATTGGATTTACAGTAAGAAGGTCAAACATCACATAATTCTGATTATGTGATTTCCCTATAGACAAGTCCTAATTTAGATAGTATTTTATTATGTTCTTTTCCGTTTGTTGGTATATATCCAGGCTGTTTTTATCCTGGAATACTCCGGGATCTCTCCCAACTGCAATATGTCTATCTCTATTCGATAAAAAATAAAACAGAGTTCCTTCATTTTCTTCCAAACATAGAAATTTGGCATAATCCTCAATGTATTCCTGCATCAACATCTTCTCCATTTATTTATCTTCCCCCTAATATTTTTGCAGTCAGTCTTAACTGTCTGTGTTGAACTATCATATCATTGATCCTAAAGCCTGCCAATCTGGGGGGTTATGGTGATTTTTTACAAAAAAAGGAAGCGTTCATATGAGAACGCTTCACACAGTTAAGCATATGTACTATATAATTCTACGACTCCCCCTCCTCAAAATAATCCCTTATCAAATTCGACAAAGTAACCTCCGCCCAGCTATACTCCGGCATGTACTCCCCGACGAAAAAGTTAGAAGCCCCCTGAACCTGGCGGACCATATCGTAGCTGTCACAGACCACAGCCTCCTTATTAATGGCATAGGTTCCTCTGCCCTTCACCACAATCTTCTCAATCCCATATTTCTTCAATGTCTGCTTCAGTCTGTGCCACGCTAAATGGACAGCCTGTTTGGCTGCGGTTTCGTCCCGTTCTCCTTCATTTAAAATCTCAGCCAGGTGAGATAATGTTACTTCCTTTCCGCTCCAGTCCACAAGTATTGCGAGAAGTTCTTTGGCTTTGCTGCTGGAAAAGTATATCAGCTCACCTTGATAATACAAATCAAAACCACCAAAGGTTTTTACATATACCTTATCCGATGTTATATCAAACATGATTCATGCTCACCTATCATCCCGTATTCAAAGAGAATCTGCTTCTCTTTGTGTGCTCCTATTTGTATCCTCCTCAGCCATCAGGTCCTATTTATATGTTAACATAAATGTCATTGTAAGACCAGTTGTATATCCATGAAAATACAAATAATGCCCCTCCATATTTTACCTAAAATATGTATTTTTTCAACTGGTTTATTATATTTGTGATTTTAATCTGCCTCCGCAATGTTAGTACCCACCTGTGTTAAAAATAAGTGGTTAAAAAAGAAAGGCTCCGCTTCCATTCCGCGGCGCCCTTCTTTTTCACTATGGTCCTTCGTTTCTTATCCTAAAATCCTGTATACCCAGGTGTCAGCCGCAGCTTCCTCAGGGCTGCCGCCTTTACCGCACCTGCATATCTCTTTTATTTTCCCACCACCTTGTACGTTTCCTCCACAATACGCTCCATGGCGTTGAGAATGTTTTCATACCCTGTGCATCTGCACAGGTGGCCGGATATCAGCTTGCGCAGCTCATCGCGGTTATACCGCTTTCCGGTACCTACGATCTCCACCGCTGTCATGATCAGTCCCGGCGTACAGAAACCGCACTGAACTGCCGCTTCCTCTATAAATGCCTTCTGGATGGTGCTCAGCTCGCCGTTTGGCCCTTTTAACCCTTCCACTGTCATGATGCTGCGGCCTTCCGCCCACATGGTCAGGTAGATGCAGCTGTCTATGGCCTCTCCGTCCACCAGCACTGTGCAGGCGCCGCACTCCCCTACTTCGCAGCCCTTTTTCACACTGGTCAGTCCCAGGCGGTTCCGCAATGTCTCCAGAAGGGATTCTCTTGGGTCCACTGCCAACTCCACTTCTTTTCCATTAACAGTCATATGCACTATGTTAAGCATCCCACTCACCTCCTGCGTTGATTACGGCCTGCTTTACGGCACGCCTGCCCAGCTCCTCCACCAGCTGCAGCCTGAACTCCCTGGAAGCCCTCCAGCTGGAACGCGGATTTACTTCCTCCAGAGCGCCTTTTCCCACAGCCTGGGCCAGGGCCTCCCCTGTTTCCATTCCCTTTACAGCCTCTTCTGTCGTATGGCAGCGGATCGGAGTGGGCGCAGCCACCCCGTATGCCAGGCGAAGGTCCTGTATGTGTTTCTTATCCTCTGTCAGCTTCACGCTTACAGCACACCCCAGGGTGGCGATCTCCATGGCATTTCTCTTGCCGTATTTGATATATTGACCGCCGTAGCCCTGGTAGTTCTCTTTCTTTATCCGGATAGCCGTCAGCACTTCATCGTGATTCCTCACAGTCCTTCCCGGCCCGGTGTACCACTGGCTGATGGGCACCTCCCTGACGCCGTCAGGCCCCTTAAGGACCAGGACCGCATCCAGGCAGCACAGGCTGCTGGCGCTGTCCGCGCTGGTCACGCCGTTGCACACATTGCCGCCTATGGTTCCGATGTTGCGCAGCTGGGGACCGCCTGCCATGTCCACCGCATCTCCCAGCATGGGAATATGCTTCTGAATGATGTCATTATTGGTAATATGGGAAAATGTGGTGGCCGGACCTATAACAATGGTTCCGTCCTCCTCCATTCTTATGCCCTCCAGCTCCTTAATCCCGTGAATGCTAACCAGGGAGCAGCCGGCCAGCTTTCCCTCCCTGATTTTAATCAGCACATCGCTGCCTCCGGAGATGACCACTGCCTCAGGGTCTTCCACTAGGGCGCGCACCGCATCTTCCACATCTGCTGCCTGATAAAATTTTCCGATATCATACATGCTGTTTCACCGCCCTTTCTATATTAATCCCGCTTCCTTGAAATGCTTCACCATCTTCTGTGGATCCATGGGCAGACTGTCCACTGCAACGCCTGTGGCGTTAAGAACTGCGTTGCGCACAGCCGGGGCAACCGGAATCGCCGGCGGCTCCCCAAGCGCCTTATTTCCAAAGGGACCTGTGGGATCATCCAACTCCACAAAGAGTGCGTTTAAGTCCGGAGTATCCATGGCTGTGGGCAGCTTATAATCCAGCAAATTGTCGTTTAACGGTCTCCCCTTTGCGTCAAAGAGCAGCTCCTCGCTGAGTCCGTAGCCCAGTCCCATGCTCATGCCGCCGTGTACCTGGGCAGCAGCCAGCTTGGGGTTAATCAGTTTTCCGCTGTCATGTACATTGACGATATTGGTCACCTTCACCTTGCCCAAAGGCATATCCACCTCCACCTCCGCAAAGCAGGCACCCGTGGCAAATGTATTGGTCTTGCAATGGCTGGTGGCCTCTGCCGTGATATGTACGGAGCGGTCCAGGCTGTAAAATGCCGTGGTGGCCAGCTCCTCCATGGGCAACAGCTGCGTTCCGGTCTCCTTATCCACAATGTGGTTATCCCTCACATCCAGGGTATCCTGGGGCTTCTCCAGCATATAAGCAGCGTAATCCAGTATCTTTTCCTTAAATATAGCGCCGGTTTTCTTCACTGCCATACCGCTGACATAGGTCTGCCTGGAAGCATATGCGCCGGTATCAAAGGGGCTTACGTCCGTATCCTGGGTGGACAGCACATTTACCTTATCTTCCGTGATTCCGGTCACCTCTGCCGCCATCTGGGTAAACACGGTGTCGGCGCCCTGGCCGATTTCCGTTGCCCCCATCTGCAGCTGCATGGAGCCGTCCTGGTTCAGTATCATGCGGCAGGATGCTGTTTCCAGGGATATGGGATATACGCCTGTCTTATAGCAGAAGATAGCCATACCGATTCCCTTTCGCACGGGTCCTGTCTGGTTTTCATATTCCCTGCGTTTCTCATCCCAGCGGATGAATTCCCGGCCCTTTTCCATACATTCCGCCAGGCCGTATGTATTGCATTTCACATGAGTGTGGGGGTCAACGTATCCCGGCCTCATGCAGTTCTTTTTCCTGAATTCCAACGGGTCCATGTGAAGGGCCAGGGCCAGGTCGTCTGCCATGCATTCCGCGGCAAACGCTGCCTGGGGAATTCCGTATCCCCTCATGGCGCCGCCCGTGGCCAGATTGGTGTACACAGTCCAGGCATCGGACTCCAGCACCTTCTCATCCTTGTAAATCTGCTTGAACTCATTGGAGGAGTTGGCTACGATGGCATGGGCATGGGACGCGTATCCGCCCTGGTTGGAATATGCCTCCAGCTTCCTGGCAACCAGCGTGCCGTCCTTCCTGGCCGCTGCCTTTACCTTGAACTCGATGGCATGGCGCACCCTGGTACATCCCAGAGTTTCTTCCCTGGATATCTCCATCCTGACCCCTCTTCCTCCCACCTGGGTGGTAAGGAAAGCATTTAAGGGCTCATAGAGTACATCCTGCTTGTTGCCGAATCCGCCGCCGATGTAGGGCTTTATCACACGGATACGGCCCATGGGCAGTCCCAGCGCCTGGCTGATGACACGGCGCACAATATGGGGGATCTGTGTGGATGTGGTGACGATGATTCTTCCCTTTTCCATATAGGCAAAGGAGATGGGCGTTTCTATGTGGCAGTGCTGCACGCTCTGGGTCCGGTAGTCCTTTTCTATCTCCACCAGTCCCTCCTCCTTCACTGCTTCCCCGTAAGTCCCTTCGCCCACCACAAAAGAAGAATGGGCAATGACATTTCCCGGTTTTTCATCGTGAAGTCGGGATGCGCCCTCTGCCATGGCGTCCTCCACGGTCAGCAGGGGAGCATACTCCTCATACTCCACCTTCACAAGCCTGGCTGCCCTGGCTGCCGCTATATCGTCCTCCGCTATCACGGCTGCAATATCGTCTCCATAGACCCGCACCCTGGTATTGAGAAGTTTCCTGTCCGCAATATCCTGATGGGCCGTTTCCACGGACCATGGATGGCCGGGTGTGGGGAACTGGATGTCCGGTACATCGAAGCACGTTACAATCTTCACTACCCCCGGCACCTTCCGTGCTTCTTCCAAATCAAAGCTTTTTACCACGCCGTTGGCGATGGTGCTGCGTATTACCTTTGCCACCAGAAGACCCTGTGGCTCTAAATCGGCTGTATACCTGGCACTGCCTGTGACTTTGTCAAATGCGTCAACGCGGGTCATGTTTTTACCAATTCCCATGGTGTGCTCTACCTCCTTATCCTGAATGCGCAAACGCCTGTATTCCAGGCGTCTGCATTATATGCTGCTCGTTTTAAATTAATACATACTTAAGTACAAATAATATAGCCAATATATACATCAGAAGGCTGATTTTCTTCTCCTTCGCATGGCCGGTTGCAACGTTGATAACCACGTAGGAGATAACGCCCATTGCAATACCTTCGGAAATGCTGTACATGAAAGGCATGGCGATGATGGCGATGTAGCTTGGAATTGCCTCTGTAAAGTCGTTGAAATCAATCTTCAAAATTGAGCTGATCATCAGGAAACCTACGATAATCAGAGCCGGTGCCGTTGCAAAGGACGGGATGGCTAAGAAAATCGGTGACAGGAACAGGGACAGACCAAAGAATATAGCTGCCACTACGGATGTAAGTCCGGTTCTTCCGCCTTCCGCAACACCGGAAGCGCTCTCAACGAATGTGGTTGTGGTGGAGGTACCGAATACAGCGCCAAGGGAGGTACCGATGGCATCAGACAGAAGGGCGCCTCTAATCTTAGGAAGCTTTCCGTCCTTATCCAGCATGTCGGCCTTGGATGCCACGCCAATCAGTGTTCCCAGTGTATCGAACATATCCACAAACAGGAACGCGAACATGATGGTTACAAAGTTCAGGGACAGGATGCCGCTGAAATCCATCTTAAAGAAGGTGGGCGCCATGCTCTGGATACCGAAACCGCTGGAGAAATCAGGAAGTACGCTGAACATTCCCAGCTCTGCATTTGGCTGGTACAGCCCTGTCACTTCGCAGATAATACCTAAAATCCATGTGATGAGAATACCCCAGAGGATGTTTCCCTTTATGTTCTTAACAACCAGGATACCGGTAATAAGTACGCCGATAAGGGCCAGCAGTACAGTGATTCCAACAGAATTAAATGTTCCTGCGTCCAGAGAGCCTTTGAATGAAAATACGGATACAAGGGTGGCGCTCTCCACCACGATTTTAGCGTTCTGCAGACCGATGAAGGCGATAAAAAGCCCGATACCAGCGGATACTGCGTGTTTCAGATTCATGGGAATGGCATTGAAAATAGCTTCACGCACATTGGTAAGAGACAGTGCGATAAAGATAAGGCCTTCCACAAATACGGCTGCCAGAGCCATCTGCCAGGTATAACCCATCTGGAGTACTACGGTGTATGCAAAGTAAGCATTCAGTCCCATGCCGGGCGCCAGCACAAAAGGATAATTGGCAAATGCAGCCATCAGCAGGGTGGCAACCAGGGATGCAAGGGCAGTGGCTGTAAAGACAGCACCTCTGTCCATTCCCGTGGCGCTCAGGATGTTCGGATTCACTGCAAGGATGTAGGCCATTGTCATGAACGTGGTGATACCGGCAATTACCTCTGTTTTGACATCTGTGTGGTTTTCCGACAGGTGAAATACTTTTTCCAGGAATCCCTGATTTGATTTGTTCTCCATACTTCATACCTCCTTGAATTCATACCTATAGTTTTCCGCTGTTTCTATTTTAAAGAACGGTACCCCTTTCCGCCCTTTTATGTATCTATTCAATTTTCATTTAAAACATCTTCTGTTAAAATATCTTTCTGCCCGCCACATACTTGGCGTCAATATGGCGCTCATCCGAGAGGTAAATGAACCGCTCCAGCCGCTCCTTTAAGCTCAGAGGCTGAGGATGCTTAAGGCTCTCGTCGTTCAGCACCAGCGCGTCTAACTCATATCCTTCCTCAAAGCTTCCGGCCTTTCCGAAGAATCCGCCGCCGCCCTTTGTTCCCAGGTAGAATGCCTCCTCTGCCGTAAGGGGCTTGCATGTCTCATCCACCAGTCTCCAGCGCAGCTTCGACACCTGGATGGCGTCAGCCATGGCTCTGAACACGGACTCTCCCGCTCCTCCGGCCACATCCGTGCCAAGTCCTGTGGGGATACCCTGTTCCAGATAGGTCCTGACGGGCGCAATGCCGGAGGACAGGTTGGTGTTGGACTGGGGACAATGGGCCACGTATACGCCGTTGTCCCTCATTCTCTGTATTTCCTCTTCCGGCGGCCACACACAGTGGGCCATGATGGTTTTCACGCCGCTGCCGAACATGCCGAAATGGTCGTATGCATCGCCGTAAAACTCAGACCACGGGCAAAGTTCCTTCACCCAGTCAATCTCTCCCTTGTTTTCCGACAAATGGGACTGGACCGGAAGATCATACTCCATCTGAATCTTCTTGAGCTCTTCCATCAGGGTGTCGGAGCAGGTGGGAATGAACCTTGGCGTGAGAATGGGAGCCGTGTTCCTGTACCGTCCCTTTATGTCCTCCAGCCATTGTCTGGTCTCCCTCAGGGATTCCGCTGTCTCCTCCACCAGGATATCCGGGCTGTTCCGGTCCATGTTGACCTTGCCTACCATGGTCTTAAGTCCGGTCTCCTCCATCAAATCCATGAGAAGCTCCGTAGCCTCCCTGTGCATGGTTGCAAATATACAAGCCCTTGTGGTTGCACTGTGTTTCATGTTTTCCGCAAATATGGTATATGCCTTCCCGGCATACTCCATATCGCTGTACTTGGCCTCCTCTGGAAACGTCCGCGTGTTCAGCCATTCCAATAGTTCAAGGTCCATACCCAGACCTCTGAATGAATACTGCGGGGCATGGAGATGAAGGTCCGTAAGACCCGGCACAATCAGCCTGTCTCCATAATCCGTCAGAGGAAAGCCTGCATACATCTGCGGAAGTTCTTTGTACACGCCGGCTGATTCGCCGTCTGCACATACCAGATATCCCTGTTCAACACAAATCAGTGTGCGGGAATCCTGGCTGTAGCAGATATTGCCCTTTAATACAAAATTTTCTGCCATATGCTCCTCCTTTTCCGTGATACGCCGGTGACCGGCGCACCCTTGTATTCACCCGTACAGCGGCGGGCCCGGGCTTCTATCTGCATTTTTTTGCAAACAAAAAAACCACCGCTGTTCCTAAGGCTCCACATCAGCCTGTCTCCGGCGCCCCGGGCAGTACCTGATGTGAAAACTTATAGTCAACTATTACGGTAGTTGGTAGAAACGCTCAACCTATCTTGAGCATATATAAGTTTTGAATACTTATACTTCTATTCTATTGCGTCATCTTCTGACATCTTGAGTCTATCACAATAGACAACTCAATGTCAATATATCTTGTGTTTTTTGTGCATTTTCTACATTTTGTATAAAATAATTGGCAGATATATGAAATTCCTCCTTTTTCTTTGTGCGAAACCAATATTCTTTTCAAAACATAACGATGTGGTTAATATAGATCCGCCAGACGGAGGAGCTGTCCCAAACGTGTCCGGAACGCCGGATGGTTTACGGCTGGCATATGCCGTTTTACGGTGTGATTTTGTTTATTCCGGTTAACAGAAACAGTATAACAGCAGAAGAAACAGGCCGGTTATGAACCTATGCAAAAAACCAGAAGGAACTCTCCATCAAGAAAATTTCCTCCTGGTTTTTTTACATTTTTAAAGAGAAAGAGCTGTTTGGTCATCTGTTTAAATGACTTTCCCCCACGCATCCCATCCTCTGTCACCGCGCCAAATCGTCTGCCAAGCGCTTGATCTTCTCCCGCTCCCCAATCACAATCACCGTATCCTCGTCCTGGAACACATAATCCGGGCTTACATCTGTGGTCAGCCATCCGCCTCTGGTGATAGCGATTATGTTGATGCCGTACCGGTTCCTCAGCTGTGCATCCCGCACAGACTGGCCCGTAAGCTTCCTGGTGGTCTTTATTTCAGATATATCCACGTTCTGGTCCAGCTCAAAGAGATTGAATATGCGCTTGGAGATAAGCCTTCTGGCCAGGCGGACTGCCATGTCCCTTTCAGGATATACCACCTGGGCTCCGATTTTCTCCAGAATCTCGCCCTGTTCCGGGCTGTTGGCCTTGGCCACCACCTGGGGCACACCCAGATTGATTACATTGAGAGTGGTGAGAATGCTCACATCCACCTTGTCACCGATGCAGACCACCACCACATCGCAGTTCTGTATTCCTGTCTCCCGCAGTGTCTCCTTCTGCAGATCCTTTACCACATACGCATGTTCCGTGTAGTTTCTGGCCTGCCTGATTTTTTCCTCGCTTCTGTCCAGCACCATAAGCTCCTTATCCGCCTCTGCCAGGGTTGCCGCCAGTGCGCTTCCAAACCTTCCCAGACCTATGATTCCATAGGACATTGCCTCTGTCTGTTTTCGTGCCATATATAAAACCTCCTCTATCCATTCAAAATGTGCTTACCGCTATTTCACTTATCTTCCCCTATCCGATGGAAATGCTTCCTTCCGCATAGGATACGGATTTAGTGGGTTTGAATACCCAAATCGTCACAATGGTCAGCGGCCCCAGTCTGCCGATATACATTACCAGCACCTCCAGAAGCTTGCTTAGGGAGCTGAGTCCCGGCGTAATGCCGGTGGACAGACCCACGGTTCCGAAAGCCGATGTGATTTCAAACAGAATATCCTCAAAAGGAATCCCAGGCTCCAGGATACACATGAAAAAGGTTCCCAGGCACACCACCAGGGCCGACAGCGCCGTCACAATGGCTGCCTTGTAAAATGCCTCCTGGGGAATCCGGTAATGGAAGGCATGGGGCTCCTCATTGCAGGCAGCACCTTTGATGGTATGAAACAAAGTAAATAAGGTGCTGGTCTTGATGCCGCCTCCTGTGGACCCCGGTGAAGCGCCGATGAACATGAGCACGGAAACGCTCAGCAGTCCGGCGGAAGTGAATTCTCCCAGAGGAAATGTGGAAAAGCCCGCTGTCCTGGCCGATACACTGGTAAAGAACGCGCCCAGCCAGGTAATATCCTCTGTCAGCCAAATCAATACTGTGCCGGATGCCAAAAGTATCAGGGTTGTCACAATCACCGCCTTGGAGTGAAGGCACAGCTTTTTAAAGGAGCGGTTCTTTATCAAATCCATGATGACCAGGAAGCCCAGCCCTCCAAATATAATCAGTCCGGCCGTAGTCAGGTTCAACAGCACATTGTCCTGATATCCTGTCAGGTTTTTAAGTCCCCCCAGTATATCAAACCCCGAATTGTTAAACGCGGCCACAGAGTGGAACAGGCTGATGCCAACCGCCTTTAAGGGCGGATAATCCCTGGAAAATACCAGGAAGCTTAAGACAGCTCCCACTCCCTCAAAACAAAGGGTGGTAATCAGTACATTTCTCACCAGACACACGATTCCCCTGCCGGAATCCAGGTTAAGGGCTTCCTTTACCAGAAGGCGTTCCTTTAAATTCACCCTTTTTCCAAGAGCCAGAATCACGCCCACGCCCACTGAGGTCACACCCAGACCGCCGATCTGAATCAAAAGAGCCACCACGGTCTGGCCCAGAGTCGTATAGGTATCGGCTGTGTCCACGGCTATAAGACCGGTAACACACACTGCGCTGGTGGATGTAAACAGAGCATCCACATAATGAAGCCTGACTCCCGGCTTTACACACACCGGCAGCATCAGCAAAAAAGATCCTGTAAGGATAACGGCCAGAAAACCAATGGCAATGATTCTGGCCGGAGACTGCCTTTCCAGATACTTCATATAATCACCTCCTAGTGCCTTCAAGCTTACCACTAAGGGCATAAAGCAGGTATAACGGAACCGCCTCCGGTATAAAGATTATATAAATATTATATAAAGATACAGTCATTTAACCCAAAGATATGATATACTGTCCGGGTAGACAATGAAGGAGGTTTTTCATTCCATGGCCCGTTCCCGAATCCTTGACACCCTAAAAACCATGGCAGTCCTGGCCGCAGCCACTGCCATTGGATTCCTGTTAGAAACCCTTGGCCTGTCCCAGGCCAATATCATTACCGTATATATTCTGGGAGTCCTGGTGGTGGCGGCAGTCACAGCCAGCCGCTGGTACAGCATCAGCGCTTCCCTGGCCAGCGTACTGCTGTTCAACTACATATTTACAGAGCCCATGTTCGTCCTGAAGGCAGAGGACGCAGGCACCCAGCTTACCCTTCTGATTACATTTCTGGCAGCTGTATTTACCAGTTCCTTCACCGTGCAGATGAAAGAAAAGGCACGGCTTTCCCAACAGGATGCCTACCGCTCCGGCGTCATCCTGGACACCAGCCAGATGCTCCAGAAGGCCGCTGCACCGGCGGATATCCTGACCTGTACCGCCATACAGCTGAACAAACTGCTCAAAAGGGACATTACCTGCTTTGAACAGGATGGAGCCGGCCTTAAGTCCCCCCTTTGTTTCCGTGAGTACTCTTCTCCCGCAACAGGAAGGGGACCAGCCCCTGACACCTTAGAGGAACTGACTGCTGCCCGGAAATGCTTTCAGGAGGGAAAGGAAACAGGGGCTGCCACAGGGCTGTTTCCTGCAGCAGCTTACCACTTCCTGCCCCTTCAAAGCTCAGGCGCTGTCTATGGCGTCATGGGAATTCATGTGGGCACCACGCCTCCCGGCGACTTTGAAAACAGTCTGGCAGTAGCCATCATAGCCCAGTGTTCCATGGCGCTGGAAAAAGAATATATTTCCAGGAAGCGGGAGGAGGAAGCGGCCATGGCCCGGGCGGAACAGCTCCGGAGCAATCTGCTGCGTTCCATCTCCCATGACCTGCGCACCCCGCTCACCAGCATATCCGGCAATGCAGGTGTCCTGATGAGCGATGGGGAGAACCTGTCGGCCGAACACCGTAGCCGGATATACAGGGACATATACGATGATTCCATGTGGCTTATCAATCTGGTGGAAAACCTTCTGTCCATCACCCGTATGGAAGGCCAGGGCGTCCACCTGCACATGGAAACCGAATTGCTGGAGGAAGTCATAGACGAAGCCATGCGCCATATCAACCGGCGTCACGAACACCACACCATCAGGGTAAATCAGGTGGGTGACTATATCCTGGCTGACATGGATGCCAGGCTGATTATACAAGTCATAACCAACCTGGTGGACAATGCGGTGAAGTACACACCGGAAGGTTCCACCATCATGGTAAACAGCCGCCAGGAAGGCGCCTCTGCCGTCATTGACGTCAGCGACAACGGGCCCGGTATTCCCGATGAGTCAAAGGAAAAGATTTTTGAAATGTTCTATACCACCGGCCACAAATCCGCGGACGGAAAGCGGGGCATGGGACTGGGACTGCCCCTTTGCAGGGCAATACTGAGCGCCCACAAGGGCACCATCGAAGTTTTAGACAACAAACCTGCCGGAAGCATATTCCGGCTTACATTACCAGCCAAGGAGGTATCCCTACATGAATAAGCCATCCATCCTGATTATAGAGGATGACAAAGCAGTGAAAAATCTCATCGCCACCACCCTGGAGATGCACGATTACCATTATATATGGGCGGATAAGGGAGAACAGGGCATCCTGTCCGCTGCTTCCCAGAGACCTGACATCATCTTACTGGACCTGGGGCTTCCGGACATGGACGGAGTGGACGTGATTCTTAAAATCCGTTCCTGGACCAATACCCCCATTATTGTCATCAGCGCCAGAAGCGAGGACAGCGACAAGATAGCGGCCCTGGACGCCGGGGCGGACGACTATTTGACCAAGCCTTTTTCCGTGGACGAGCTTTTAGCCAGACTCCGCTCCACCCAGAGACGGTTAAGCTATATGCAGTCCCTGGAGGAAGTACAGACCTCCCTGTTTGCCAACGGCGGGCTGACCATTGACTATGCGGCGGGATGCGCCTGCCTGGACGGGGAGGAACTGCACCTGACTCCCTATGAATACAAGCTTCTCTGCCTCCTTGCCCACAATGTTGGAAAGGTCCTGACCCACTCCTACATAACCCGGGAAATATGGGGTGCAGCCTGGGAAGGGGACGTGGCCTCCCTCCGTGTTTTCATGGCCTCCCTGCGGAAAAAGATTGAAAAAAATCCCTCACAGCCCCAGTACATCCAGACCCACGTGGGAGTGGGGTACCGGATGATGAAGCGGTAAGGGATTATACAACCAATAGATGAAATCCGATGGTATTTATGTCATTATTTATGTCATGAAACCCTTCAGAGCCCAGTCATATGTATCCATGGCCTGCTGGAAGCCTGTGTCTGCCCTTTCTTTGGCAGCGGCGGCGTCCATGTAGGCCGCTTTTGCCTCCAGATATTCCTGGCGCGACAGCATTCCCAGGGCCAGCTTGTTGGATGCTGCCTGGAACGCGGCTTCCTGGGATGCCATGGACGTTGCTGCGCTGGTCCAGAGTGTCTGGCTGGCCAGGACATCCTGATACAGTGTATCCAGCTGGCCGTACATAGCCTCCTCACTCTGGCGGATATCCCGCTGGCGGGCATGGAGTTCTTTATTGGAGCTGGCTCCTCCACTCCTCTGTTCCCTCAGGGAATAATTGTTGCCCAGCGCGCGCCATTTGTCGGTGCTGCCTCCCATTTCCAGGACACGCTCAGGCCGGGGCGCTGGCATGGGACCGACTTCTGCCTGGGAGCCTTCCGGAATTCCGGTGAGAATGAATAACTCCTTCTTCACCCGTTCCATCTCGTCCTGTACAGCCTTTGCCTTGGCAGCTGCCGCATCAGCCTCTTTTCCTGCCTGGTCCGCCTGGGCGGCAGAGGCGCTTCCTGTCTGAACCTGGCGCAGCAGCTTCTCATACTGGCTCTGTTTCCACTCTGCCTGAGCCAAAGCCGCCTCCTGTTCCGTTTTAAGGGTATTATAGGTGCCCATAAGATTCTGGGCTGTCCAGAGTACGGTATCCTCCATCCTGCGAAGGGACATGGACGCCTGGCTGCCCTGGGCAGAGCGAATCTGCTTATCCATATCCTTGGCCGCATCCTCCAGGGTCTTGGCCTGGGCCCGGTACTGGCCGGCACTGTCTTTGTCCCCGTTCTTCTCCAGGTCCTCGGCCTCCTCCCTGAGAAGACGTCTGGTTTCCATGATTTCCTCCCTGGCATTCTCGTACCGCGCCAGGCGGCTGTCATACTGCGCCTGTTCCATCTGTATCTGGGGGCTGCTGGCTTTTACCAGCGTCTCTAACTCCTCATAACGAATGACATCGGGCATTGCATCTGCATGGGCCTCCAAAGGGTACAGGCAGGCAAAGAAGAGGCCCATGCAGAGCAGTAAGTATTTTTTCACCATATCCTATGCCCCCTCTGTCTGTGCAAGGCCGTTGACCGCCCATCTGTAATCCTCCAGGGCCTGTCTGTATTTCAGGCCTGCCGTGTCACATGCGGACTGGCTGGAGGCCATGGTTCCCTGCTGCTGTGTATATTCATTTTTGGAAATCATGCCCAGGCTGTATTTGCGCTCGGCTGTCTGGGCCCCGGTACGGGCCAGCTCCAGCTCGCCCGCCGCCTGTTCATAATCAGCCCTGGCCTGCTCCAAAAGCTTATATCTGGCTTCCACATCCGCCTCAATCTGCCTGCGGCCAGTCTCCACCTTCTGGTTCATCACATCCCACTGGGTCCCGTTGCCTGTAAATATCAGACGGCGCTCATTGGCTGTCTGGGTAAAGTTCTGCTCTATGGCCCTTTCCTTATCAAACTCCAGGTCAATCTGATCCATCTCCCCGGCATCCGGCACCGGCACTTCCCTGATATCCGGCTGGGCATTGTGATCCCAACCCGTCATGACGCAGAGCTCTCTGCGCAGTCCGTCCCTCTCCCTGTCATTGGTCTCCAGGGCTGCCTGGGCTGCCTCCATCTTTTCCCGGGCCCCAAGCAGCTCAGCCTGGGTAGCCATGCCCTGGCCTGCTTTCACTGCCATGGCCTCATACTTTGACCTGGCCTGGTTCACATCCTCCTCCAGGGCAGGACGCGCCTTGGCCTTCTGCCAGTAGGATATCATCTTTGTCTGGGCATCCTTTACAAGAACAGCCTCCTGTCTGTCGTACTCCAGCTTCTTCACCCGTCCGTCCTCATTCTGTGAATCAGCCAGCTCCTGGTTCTGTTCAGCCTGCAGGCGGGCGCTTATGGCCCCCACCGCTGTTCCCGCGTATCCCGGCTGGTCCTCATTGACGGAATCCATTATCTTATCGCTGGAATCATAGAGCCTGTCAGCAATATCCTGGTAGGCATTTTTCATTTCATCGTGGTCCTTGCCCCTGTAGTCGTCGTATTCCAGACGGTTATTGATAACCGTGGCATTGTATTCGTGGACCAGGTCAGCCAGCTCCCCGTATTCCAGCACATCATCCCTCAGCGCCGCCCATTTGTCCGCAGAATAGGCAAACTCCGGACTGGCCCATACAGTCACCGGCCGCAGCATGCCCGGAACCGGGGCCAGCATCAGGGCCAATCCCATGGCTCCTGCTCTCTTCCATGTACCGCTCATCCGTCTCACTTGCTTTCCTCCTGTCTCGATTCTTGATTTCCTCCGGCCGCATCCTTTGATATCCTCCAGCCGCATCATTGATTTCCTCCGGCCGCATCCTTGATTTGCTCCGTCGGGATATCCCGTCTATTCGTAACGCAGCGCGTCTATCGGGTCTGCCTTGGCTGCCTTGGATGCAGGATATAATCCAAAGAAGATACCGACCACTGCTGAAAATGACACTGCAACCACGATGACCCCCGGTTTTATGACCACCGCAAATCCCAGAAGGAATCCTCCCAGGGATACGGTTCCCACTCCCAGTATGACACCGATAATGCCGCCGCAGGCTGACAATATGGCTGACTCCGTCAAAAACTGTATTAACACATCCCTGGTCCTTGCTCCAAGGGCTTTCCGGATGCCGATTTCCCTGGTACGCTCCGTCACGGACACCAGCATGATATTCATAATGCCGATTCCGCCCACCATCAGCGAAATGGCCGCGATACCGCCCACTGCCATGGACAGGCTGCCCATCATGCTGTCCACTGAGGTCATTTCCTGCATGGCCGTATACATGTACATATCCTCCGGCTGCCTGCCGTGCATCTTGGCCGCATATGCCTTGAACTGGCTGAAAAACTGGTCCAGGTTCACATCGTCCTTTGCATACACATGAAGCTGGTAAAAATAGTCGTTGGGCCAGGTCAGAAGGGTGTATGGAATGAATGCCGACCCCTTGTCATCGCTGTTGCCCATCATCAGGGCCTGGAAGGCGTTGACCTCCTTGCGGTACACACCCACCACCGTAAAGTCGTCGGTAGAGCCATATAAGGTGGTTCTGAAGGACCGCCCAACCGCATTCTCAGTGCCGAACAGCATCTGGGCGCTCTTGGTATCCATGACCACGTTCTTCCTTCTTCCCAGGATGTCTCCCTCGTTGAGATAGCGGCCGTACACCACGTTCACCGGCTGCACATCCTGGTAATTGTAGTCAATTCCCTGATAGTCAAATTTAATCTTAGTCCGCTTATACTCGGCATCACTGCTGGTATAGGCACTGCTGTCTATATAGGCGACCTGGTCCTTAAAGGCCTCCTTGGCCCGCTCCATCTCGTCCAGGGTAAAATAATCGCTCTGCCGCACATCATCTACCCAGTAACCAATGGATATATAGGCCTGGGTAATCCCCACATCCTTGTATAAATCAGAGAAAAGTCCGCGCATGGTATCTCCGATGGACACGATGGCTATGACGGAACCAATGCCGATGATGATTCCCAGCATAGTCAGGGCGGAACGCATCTTATTGGACCGGATGGCAGAAAATGCCATCTTCATGTTTTCAATCAGCATTCTGCTCTCCCCCCCTTCCCGTCCTCAGAAGTCACCCTGGCCGCATTCAATTTGTCACTCTGTATCTGCCCGTCGCTGAACCGTATCACGCGGTGGGCAAAGGCTGCTATATCCTCCTCATGGGTAACCAGCACCACGGTAGCCCCTTCCTGGTGAAGCTTTGTAAACAGCTCCATGATTTCCACCGAGGAGGCGGTATCCAGGTTTCCTGTGGGCTCGTCTGCCAGAATTAAGGGCGGTTCATTGGCAAGGGCTCTGGCTATGGCAACCCTCTGCCTCTGACCTCCGGAGAGCTCGTTTGGCATATGTTCCTTCCTGGCTCCCAGCCCCACCCGTTCCAATAGCAGCTGGGCCCTGACCGCCCGTTTGGCCTTTGGCACCCTGGCATAGGTCATGGGCAGCTCCACATTCTTAAGGGCCGATGTCCTGGATATCAGGTTAAAGGACTGGAACACAAACCCGATTTTCCGGTTCCTGATATCGGAGAGCTGGTCCGGCGTCATGTCTGCCACGTCAATGCCGTCCAGGTAGTAATGTCCCAGGGTAGGCCGGTCCAGACACCCGAGTATGTTCATCAGGGTGGATTTTCCGGATCCGGAGTGTCCCATGATGGCCACAAACTCCCCCCGTTCAATGGTAAGGTTTATCTTCTTTAGTCCCAGTACCTTAATGGCCCCGGTATCATATATCTTGACCAGATTCTCCAGCTTAATCAGGGGTCCGTCATAGACCTCTTCCTGAATCATGCTGTCCCTGTGTAAAAACTTCATCCACTTCTTCATACGGCGCCTCCTGCTACTGGGTAATCAGCACGGCAGCACCGTCCATGAGATGGGGTCCCGGATTGGTGATAACCTGCATTCCCTCCTCCAGCACTGTACCGTCTGTGGGAATGACCTCTACCACCACGTCGCCGTCCACTCCCATGGTCACAGGTATTCGTTTAACCTTCATATCCTGCACAATGGCTATGTATGTCACTTCCCCGTCGTCAAAAAGCGCCGATGAGGGAACGACGAAAACATCCTTTGCCTCCCTGATTAAAAGTTCTGCTTTTGCCGTTATTCCCGCAATAAGCTTTGAGCTTCCACCGTCCACCCGTATGGTAGTGGGAATAACCCTCTCCGTGGATCCGCCGCCTTTTTCCTCGCCTGTGGGCGATATCTTTACGACCTCGCCTTCTGCAGTCTCACCGTCCAGGATATCCGCTGTGATGGTCGCCATCTGTCCCACCTTTACCTTGCCGATGGAAAACTCGCTTACCTTGATTTCCAGCTCCAGCTGCTCCAGATTCTCGATGCTGAGAATAGGTTTATCATCCTCCACCTTATCCGCAAACTGGCCCACCTTGGAATTGACACGGACCACAGTGCCGTCAATGGTGCTCTTTATCTGGGTATTATCCAGTTCTTCTTTTTTCTTTTCCAAATCAAAGGCTGCGTTCTGTATCTGTATGCCGTAGGACGAATCTGCAACGCCTCTCCCATTCTCAACCGTATAGCCTTCCATCTGCCTTCTGGCATCATTCAGGGCATTGGCGCTGGCTTCCAGCTCCATCTGTGAAATGTCGCCGGTGGCAAAGAGCTGGCTGTTCCTGCTGTGATCCAGGCTGGCCTTCTGGAAATCCTGGACCGCCTTTTCGTATCCAAGGGCTGCTTCCTTATCTTTTTCCTGCTTATTAGCCACCGCAAGGTCGTAGGCGTTCTGGGCAATCTGCACTTCCCGCTCCAGATCCGTGCTGTCCACCACGGCCAGCACCTGTCCTTTTGTCACGGTATCACCCTCCTTCACATTCATGGCAGTGATTTCCGCATGAATATTGGACACCACATCCACGCTGTCTGTGCCTGATACAGGACCGCTTACCGTAAGCTTTTCCTGAACGTCCTGTTTGGCAAGGGGCATCACGGCAACCGGGATCCCCAGATCCTTCTTTCCTCCAGACATACGGGAGAACCCAAACAAAACCACTGCCGCCAGTACCAGGACCGTGATTATCTTGCGCTTACGGCTGAACCCCTTAAAGCGCCGGACGGGGTGAAAGCCTCCCTCCGATGACCGGTGTCCGGTCTTTTGCTTTTGCTTTTTCTTCTTTTTCTTTCCGTTTCCTTCCTCCTCCGGAGCCATCAGCTCCTCCACACGGCGGTCAATTTCCTCAGACTCTGAAATGCCTTCCAAAACCTGGATTTCCTCTAAATCACCAGCTTTTTTCTCTGTTCCCATGACTCCCTCCTTAATACCAGCGGATACTGTATTATTTATATTAATACAGTTATATCACATATGGCATACTTATACAACAAAAAATAAACATTTGCGCCATTGCTGTTCATTTAATAAGGCTATTATATAGGTTTGCCATAAATATTTCATCCTGTATTTTCATAACATTTCATAAATGAAAACGAAAGATTTACTTAAGCCTGCAAATAAAAAGTCAATAGGAAAATGAGAAATTTTCAAGATTTATTGTTGATTAAATTTCAGGTACAACAAAAGCTGACGTTAGATAACGATACTTTTGAAAACACTGGAAAATCAAGGTTTTTCGAGCGACGGACAAGCAGGGTATTGTACTAAAAACTGAATACGACGCAGAAGCGGCGTTTCTTACTCTCTACATGGGAGAACAGGAACGCCGCTTTTTTCATGCCCTTTGTTACGCAGTAGGGGCAGAAAAAGCCTTGCTACAAGCGGTTTTCCGGGCGCGTATCTGGCGCGGAAAGGGATTTATACCTTATCCCCCGAAACCGCGCTTCTACTGCGTAACAAATCCAAAGCAAAGGAGCTATGAACTATGGCAGTTTTCAGAGTGGAACGAAACAAGGGCTATACCGTAATGAGCAACCACCACCTACGCAACAAGGAGCTTTCCCTAAAGGCAAAGGGGCTGTTGTCGCAAATGCTGTCACTCCCCGAAGATTGGGACTACACCTTGAAAGGCTTATCCCTTATCAACCGGGAGAAGATAGACGCTATCCGCGAAGCCATTAAGGAACTTGAACGCGCCGGGTATATCGTCCGTTCAAGGGAGCGCGACGAGAAAGGACGCTTGCGGGGCGCGGACTATGTGATATTCGAGCAGCCGCAGCCGCCTACGCCGGATTTACCTACATTGGAAAATCCAACATTGGATAATCCAATGCAGGAAAAACCAACATTGGAAAAACCTACGTTGGAAAATCCAACGCAATTAAATAAAGATATACAAAGAACTGACTTACCAAAAAAAGAAAAATCAAATACAGATTTATCAAGTACCCATTCCATTCCTATCCTTTCCCCTAACCCCTCTCCTTGCAGAGAAGCGGCTGCGCCGCCGGAACGGAAAGGAACGGAAGCGGCAGCACAGAGCGCAGTTGATATATACCGGGAAATCATCAAGGACAATATCGACTACCACATTCTCAAACAGGACATGAAGTTTGACAGTGACAGGCTGGACGAGATTGTAGACCTCATGCTTGAAACCGTATGCACCGCCAGAAAGCGGGTACGGATTGCGGGGGACGACTACCCGGCAGAGCTTGTGAAGTCAAAGTTTATGAAACTAGACGGCGAGCATATCCGCTTTGTGCTTGACTGTATGCGGGAGAACACAACCAAAATCCGCAACATCAAGCAATATCTGAAAGCCGCCCTTTTCAACGCCCCGTCCACAATCGGCAACTACTACACTTCCCTTGTCGCCCATGACATGGCAAGCGGCGCACTGTCACCGAAAAAGCCGCAGTACGGCGACCCGGACTATTATTCATGCAATGAGGGCGAAAGCCTGTAACCACCCACAACCACAAAAGGAGGATTTTATTATGGCACAGAAAATGACAGGAGCATTGGTATTTGACGAGCGCACCGACCGTTACGACATCCGCTTTGACTTAAACAGCTACTACGGGGGCTTGCATTGCGGCGAGTGCTTTGACGTATTCGTGCGGGGCAAGTGGAAGCCGACCCGGATTGAGTACGGCGACAACTGGTATCTTGTGGGTATCAGAGCCGAGGACTTGAACGGGCTGCGGGTGCGTATCTGACCGCCGCCCCATAAAGAAACGCGAAAGGAGGACGCGACAAATTGCAGGACGAAGTAAACGAAAAGACCATAGCCCTTTACATCAAGACCGGGAAGCTGACCGCGCAGACGCTCCAAAAGGCAATGAAAGCCATACTGTCAAAGGGCAAAAAGCAGCTTGCAAAACCGCCACAGGGCAAGCAGAGCTTAAAGCAGCTTATGAAGCAGAACGCGGGCGTTTCCAACATTGAGATTACCGAGGGCAATATCAAAGCCTTTGAGAGTACGGCGAAAAAGTACGGTATCGACTTTGCGCTGAAAAAGGACGCGACGGAAAGCCCGCCCCGCTATCTGGTTTTCTTCAAGGGGCGGGACGCGGACGTACTGACCGCAGCCTTTAAGGAATTTTCCGCAAAAAAGCTGACACAGGAGAAAAAGCCCTCAATCCGAAAGCTGCTCTCTACCCTCAAAGAAGCTGCACAGGGCAGAAACGCGGAACGGGCAAAGGTCAAGAACAAGGACAGGGAGGTATCGCTATGAAGCCGGAAATCAAGAAGCTGCTTATCCTAAATCTCCCGTATCTGCTCTTTGTCTGGCTCTTTGATAAAGTGGGCGCGGCTGTCCGGCTCTCCCCCGGCGCGGACGCAAGCGCAAAGCTGCTACATCTTGGGGACGGTTTTACCGCCGCCTTTTCCAGTATCGCGCCGAGCTTCCACCCGGCAGACTTAGCTTTAGGCATTGCGGGGGCGGTCATTGTCCGGCTGATTATCTACACCAAAGGCAAGAACGCGAAGAAATACCGCCGCGGGACAGAATACGGTTCGGCGCGTTGGGGCGGGGCTGACGACATAAAGCCGTACACCGACCCGGTATTTGAGAACAATATCCCCTTAACGCAGACGGAACGGCTCACCATGAACAGCCGCCCGAAGCAGCCGAAATACGCAAGAAACAAAAATATCCTTGTAATCGGCGGTTCCGGCAGCGGCAAGACCCGGTTCTTTGTGAAACCGTCGCTCATGCAATGTACGTCAAAGGATTTTCCAACGTCGTATATCGTCACTGACCCGAAAGGAACACTGATTTTGGAAACCGGGAAAATGTTACAGCGGTACAAATACCGTATCAAAGTGCTAAATACGATTAACTTCAAAAAATCCATGAAATACAATCCCTTTGCCTATCTGCGGAGCGAAAAGGACATTTTGAAGTTAGTCAATACCATTATCGCCAACACCAAAGGCGACGGGGAAAAATCCGGCGAGGATTTCTGGGTGAAAGCGGAAAAGCTCTACTACACCGCGCTAATCGGCTACATCTGGTATGAAGCCCCGGAGGACGAGAAGAACTTCACGACGCTGCTTGAGATGATAAATGCGTCGGAAGCCCGCGAGGACGACGAGGATTTCCAGAACCCGGTTGACCTCATGTTTGAACGTCTGGAAGAAAAAGACCCGGAACATTTTGCAGTCAAGCAGTACAAAAAATACAAACTTGCGGCGGGCAAGACCGCAAAAAGCATACTTATCTCATGCGGCGCGAGGTTAGCCCCATTCGACATTAAGGAGCTGCGGGAGCTTATGGAAACCGACGAAATGGAGCTTGACACCATAGGCGACAGAAAGACCGCCCTTTTCGTCATCATCAGCGACACCGACGACACTTTTAACTTTGTCGTTTCAATCCTTTACACACAGCTATTCAACTTGCTTTGTGACAAGGCAGATGATGAATACGGCGGGCGGCTTCCCGTCCATGTTAGGTGCTTACTTGATGAATTTGCGAATATCGGGCAGATACCAAAGTTTGAAAAGCTCATTGCAACGATACGGAGCCGGGAAATATCCGCGTCAATCATCTTGCAGAGCCAGTCACAGCTAAAAGCCATTTACAAAGACAACGCCGATACCATAGTCGGCAACTGCGACACCACGCTTTTCTTGGGCGGCAAGGAGAAAACCACCCTTAAAGAAATATCGGAAATTTTAGGAAAAGAAACGATAGACAGCTTTAACACGTCCGAAACAAGGGGGCGGGAGCTTTCGCATGGGCTGAACTATCAGAAATTGGGAAAGCAGCTTATGACGGAAGATGAAATTGCAGTCATGGACGGAGGGAAATGTATCTTGCAGCTACGCGGGGTGCGCCCGTTCTTTTCGGACAAATTCGACATAACGAAGCACCCGAAATACAAGTACCTGTCCGACGCAGACCCGAAGAACGCCTTTGACATGGAAAAGCACCTTAAACGCCGCCCCGCCATTGTCAAGCCCGACGAGGTTTTTGACTATTACGAGCTTGACGCGGCAGACTTACAGGAGGACGCAGACCATGAGGAAACGTAGCGCAGAGGAAAAACAAAAGCAGCTTGAACGGTTTTTAATGAATGTTGCGGAAGCCGCCGACGCTGCATTATGGGAGTATTGGCGGGAAAAGGAAGCGGAACACCGCCGTTTTGCAACGGAGTATGTCACGCGCCGGGGGCTTATCCCGCAACAGTGACAGCATGGCAGACCGCCGGGGGACAGGGGAAGCTACACTTCCCCTACGCTGCCTTGCGGCAGCTACCCCTTTGTGAACTTGCGGGAAGCGAACACCTTGCTACGCAAGCTATTCACTTCCCGCAAGTCTGAAAAAAACGTCCGGCAGCACAGCGGAACACAGAAAGGAGCGATTGAAGCAATCACATCTATCCATACCGGCTACATGATACGCGCCCCCACTTTCCGGCGCAGTACACAGCGGCAGGAGCCGCACCCCTTACAACTGAATACCGCCGCGCCGCAGAACTTACGCAGCGCGGGGACAGCCGCCTTTACCAGAGGGCGGTTTTTTTGTGCGGCGGCGACCATACGCTGACCGCCTTTTGTCCGCTTGCCGGACAGCCGCAGACGCGGCAGAAAGGATATATTTATGGCATTTTTCAATAGCGCAGTAGACGTTTTGCAGACCCTTGTTGTAGCACTTGGAGCCGGGCTTGGTATCTGGGGCGTAATCAATCTGATGGAGGGCTACGGCAATGACAATCCGGGCGCAAAGAGCCAGGGCATGAAGCAGCTTATGGCGGGCGGCGGCGTTGCCCTTATCGGCATGACCCTTGTACCGCTGCTTTCCGGCTTGTTCGGTTAAGAAGCGCGGGTAAAGGCTTATGCAGAGCATACTTGACGCGATTAACGAATGGATAAAGGAAATCCTCATAGGAGCCATAAACGGTAATCTGTCAACTATGTTCGGGGACGTAAACGAAAAAGTCGGCACTATCGCCGCAGAGGTAGGGCAGACCCCGCAAGGGTGGAACGCAAATATATTCTCCATGATACAGACCCTTAGTGAAAATGTAATCGTACCCATTGCGGGGCTTGTCATTACCTACGTCCTATGCTATGAGCTTATCAGCATGGTAACGGAAAAGAACAATATGCACGACGTTGACACTTCCATGTTCTTCAAGTGGGTGTTCAAGGCGTTTGTGGCAGTCTACCTTGTGACGCACACCTTTGACATTACTATGGCGGTGTTCGATATGGCGCAGCACGTTGTTTCCGGCGCGGCGGGGGTAATCGGCGGCAGCACAGAGATTGATGTTGCCGCCGCCCTTGCTTCCATGCAGAGCGGGCTTGACGCTATGGAAATCCCCGAACTGCTCTTACTTGTCATGGAAACAAGCCTTGTGAGCTTGTGCATGAAAATCATGTCCGTACTGATAACCGTTATCCTCTACGGGCGCATGATAGAAATTTACCGCGCGTCCAGAAGTGCCGCTTTTCATCCAAAGGCGGTACGCGGGCATTCTGGGAATCCGGCTTTGGCAAGCCGGTAAAGAAAAGTATCAAAGATGTGAAAAACGTCACTTTAGCGTCATTCGGTTTACTCCGGAGGGAAACCATAAGGGGGACAATAGCGTACCGGAAAAATCGCAAGTTGGGGAAACCATCTACCCACGACTGAGCGGCAAGATGCAACATTGTGAATGAGGAACAAGGCTAAACTGCTTTAAGGGCAGTCCGAGGCGGGATACTCGACCCGGCGGCGCAGGATGGTTGTATTCGCCGTATGTCATAGCGGAATGTGACAGGTAAACACAGACCGCACGATACTTATGACAGCCAGCCGCAATAAGCGGAAAAGGACGAAAACCCATTACCGACATCACAATACGCTTTTCCCAAAGTGTCTAACTGGAGATTGCCTAAACCGGAACGCCGGGATTATCCGGCTATGCGTAATGCCGCAAGGCGATAAATTTCAAGGGGTAAAAACCCAAGAAAGATGACGCTGAATATCCGGCATGGCAACGGAGCCTCCGTAGTAGTCCGAGGGCGGGAAAGCCGTCTACATGGCGAAGGGAGGCAGGATGTCAACCAATTCATAAAAAGGAAAGGTGCGTGAGGCATTATGAGAAGTCCTGAAAATGTGTTGGAAAGCCTGAAATCCAAGGCGTGTAACAAGAGTTACAAGTATGGGCGGTTATACCGCAATCTGTACAATCCACAATTCTATCTGCTGACATACCAGCGGATACAGGCGAAACCAGGCAACATGACAGCCGGAACAGACGGCAAAACCATTGACGGTATGGGAATGGCAAGGATAAACGCCCTCATTGAAAAAATGCGTGATTTCAGCTACCAGCCCAACCCGGCGAGGAGAACGTATATCCCGAAATCCAATGGGAAAATGCGCCCTCTGGGAATACCGTCATTTGACGACAAACTGATACAGGAGGTGGTGCGGCTCATCTTAGAGAGCATCTATGAGCCAACTTTCAGCGACTACTCCCACGGTTTCCGCATAAACAAAAGCTGCCATACGGCACTCAAATATGTGCAGAAATATTTTACGGGAACAAAGTGGTTCGTTGAGGGGGATATAAAGGGCTGTTTTGACAATGTAGACCATCATGTGCTGATTGACATTCTGCGGAAGCGGATTGCAGACGAACATTTCATTGGTCTGCTATGGAAGTTTTTGAAAGCCGGATATATGGAGGACTGGAATTATCACAATACTTACTCCGGCACTCCCCAAGGCTCTATCATCAGTCCAATCCTTGCAAACATCTATATGAACGAACTGGACAGCTATATGGCAGAATACGCAGAGAAATTCAACTGCGGAAACCGCCGTAAAATCAATCCTGCGTTCAAGAAGAAGCTGGACGTTTGCCGGGGAAAAGAACAGCGGCTTAAAAGAAATCTTTCTAAAATGAGCGAGGAAGAAAAAGAGGACTTAATTGCGGAAATCCGGGAACTGCGGCGAAGTTTGAAATCCATGCCGTACAGTGACCAGATGGACGACAGCTATAAGAGGATTTGCTATGTCCGGTATGCGGATGATTTTCTGATAGGGGTTATCGGCAGTAAAGAGGACGCAGAACAGGTAAAACAAGAAGTGGGCTGTTTTATCCGGGAAAAACTTCATCTGGAAATGTCCGGGGAAAAGACACTGATTACCCACGGACATGACTTTGCAAAGTTTCTGGGGTACGAGGTCACAATCACCAAAGGCGAGTACAGCAAAAAGACCAAAACCGGGGCTACCAGACGAGTGAACAACGGAAAAGTCCTGCTCTATGTTCCCCATGATAAATGGTTAAAACGCCTGCTCTCCTACAATGCCCTCAAGATTAAATACGACAAACAGAATGGAAACAAAGAGGTCTGGGAACCAGTCCGGCGCATCCGCCTGTTGCACCTGGACGACTTGGAAATCCTAAACCAGTACAATGCAGAAATCCGTGGATTGTATAACTACTACCGGCTCGCAAACAACGTGTCCGTACTCAATAACTTCTACTATGTAATGAGATACAGTATGCTCAAAACTTTTGCTGGAAAATACCGAACAAGAATCAGCAGAATTATACGCAAGTACCGCCAAGGGAAAGATTTTGCAGTGGAATATCCGAAGAAAAACGGCAAAGTGGGTAAAGTGCTGTTCTACAACAATGGGTTCCGCCGGAATACCAAAGTCGAAAGCGGCAACCCCGACATAGTGGCAAGAGTGGTTGAGAACTACGGGCGCAACAGCTTGATAAAAAGACTTCAAGCGAATAAATGCGAGTGGTGCGGCGCAGAGAATGTGCCGCTTGAAGTACACCATGTACGAAAACTCAAAGATTTAAGTGGCAGGAAACAATGGGAAATCGCCATGATTGGGCGCAGGCGCAAGACAATGGCACTCTGTATTGACTGTCACGATAAGTTACACGCAGGGAAATTAGACTGACATCTGGAGAGCCGGATACATTGAGAGGTGTAAGTCCGGTTCGGAGGGGAGTTTTCGGAAACCTGCCATAGTGATATGGCAAGGCGCCGGGTTCTTACCTTACTTTACTGTTCGGTATCGCCTATCCCGTTTGCAACTATGACGAACCGGGAATGGGGGCAGATAGGAAACAACTACCTAAAATCCCTGTTCGCTATCGGTTTTCAAGGCTTCCTCATTATGATATGCGTCGGCATTTACGCGGTTCTGGTAAACAACATGATAATAGCGGACAATCTGCACAGCGCGATATTCTCCCTTGCAGCCTATACCGTTATCCTCTGTTTCTCCCTGTTCAAATCCGGCGCACTGGCGAAGTCGATATTCTCCGCGCATTAGCGGCGTGTCAAGGGCAGGGTGGAGATTTTCAGAGCGAAGCGGCGAAAATACGACCCGACCTTGACGCGGATAACCCCCATATAATACGGGCGGGCAAAGGGCATAGATTGACCTTTGCCTTGATTACCCTTATGGAAAATTACAGCAACACCAAACCCAGAGAAAGGAGGTTTTCACTTGGCGTATGTACCCGTACCCAAAGACTTATCCAAAGTCAAGACAAAAGTAGCTTTCAACCTTACCAAACGGCAGATTGTATGTTTTGCGGCGGCTCTCCTGTTCGGCTTGCCGCTTTTCTTTCTGCTCAAAGACAGCACAGGCACAAGCCTTGCGTCTATGGCTATGATTGCCGTCATGCTGCCCTGTTTCCTCTTTGCCATGTATGAGAAGCATGGACAGCCCCTTGAAGTGGTGGTGAAGAACATCATACGGACAAAATTCATAGCCCCCAAAGAACGACCATACAGGACAGACAACTTTTATTCCGTCTTAGAACGGCAGAGAAAACTTGAAAAGGAGGTATCAGCGATTGCAAAAGGAAACACGAAGAAACAGCGCGGCGGGAAGCACAAAGCCTAACCCGCCCCGCAAGCTCACCCGCGCCGAGAAAAAGCAGATTGCGGAAATCATCAGACAGGCAAAGGGCGACGGGAAAGCCCACACCGCGCAGCAGACAATCCCCTATATCCAGATGTACCCGGACGGTATCTGCAAGGTTACGGGACGGAAATACTCAAAGACCGTCGCCTTTGAAGATATTAACTATCAGCTTGCACAGGCAGACGACAAGACCGCCATTTTTGAGAACTGGTGCGACTTCCTCAACTACTTTGACGCTTCCGTTTCGGTGCAGCTTTCTTTCATCAATCAAGGGACGCAGCGCGGCGAAGCGGAAAAGGCGGTCAATATCCCGGCACAGGAGGACGCTTTCAATTCTATCCGCACAGAATACCGGGATATGCTGAAAAACCAGCTTGCAAAGGGCAACAACGGGCTTGTCAAAGCAAAATATATCACCTTTGCCATTGAAGCCGACAGTCTGGGCGCGGCGAAATCCCGCCTTGCCCGTATCGAAACGGACGTACTCAACAACTTTAAGCTCTTGGGCGTGTCTGCCCGCCCCATGACAGGCTATGAACGCCTTAAAATGCTGCATGGCATTTTCCACCCGGAGGGCGGGCAGTTTGCCTTTGATTTTTCATGGCTTGCCCCGTCCGGGCTTTCCACAAAGGACTTTATCGCCCCGTCCTCTTTCCGTTTTGGCGAGGGGCGTTATTTCCGCATGGGGCGCAAAATCGGCGCGGTTTCATTCCTTGAAATCCTTGCGCCGGAATTAAACGACCGTATCTTATCTGACATTCTGGACTTGGAAACGGGCGTTATCGTCAATCTGCATATCCACAGTATCGACCAGACCGAAGCCATAAAGACAATCAAGCGCAAGATTACCGACCTTGACAAAATGAAAATCGAGGAACAGAAGAAAGCGGTACGCAGCGGCTATGACATGGATATTAGTGCGACTCGTTCCTGAACAAAGCCTTCGTGGTTGAAGGACAAAATCAGGCATTAACAAAAGAACGAAAATTTCAAATGTTAGGAGAACTAACAATCCGAGAGGTGGAATGATGGGGTAACGCCCTGAAACGCCCCCTTAATACTCCGACTGGCATTTCAACAGAAATGTGACTTGTCAGAAGCTCGGTGAAGTCGGCTGAGAGTAGCCGTATGGATTGCTGGATAAATACCAGCCTCACGAAAGCTGTCCAGAGGTGGACGGTGCTACCTATAGGCCGGAGGTCTACAAAATACCCAAGGTCAGAATGTTTGAAATATGACTGACGAAAACCGCGAATGTAAGGGTCTATACCATGACGGCATAGAAATGTGCCGGTAGCGTTAATCGCTAATCAGTGTGGTGGAGTAAAAATTGATGTTATGAAACACCATAGCACGTTACAGGCGTGTTCAAGCTGACAGGCTTAAAGCGGAGACCTAAAGGTATATGTAAAGATAGGATTGTTGGAACGAGGAAAGGCAGTAGGCTTCCACCATTAGGAAGTAAGCAGACGAATCATATAAGCTGCTGTACTACTGCTGAAAAGCAGAGGTCGAACCGATGATGTTTTCTGCGAAAAAGAGGAAAACGGAGGAATGGCCTCAAGTCAGTCAAACAGACAACTTAGCACTTAGTCGCAATTAGGATTGCGAGTATGACAAAAAGAAGTCACTCGCCGTAAAGGAGAGTGATGCCTGATGCCAAATGAGAAGAAACCAAAAACAAAATACGTGGAGTATCTCCGCCATGCTGAATACTACGATATGCAGAGTACCTTTGATGAGCTGTATGCCAGAAGTCAAGCCGGAGAAATCTTTGACGGCCTGATGGATGTGATACTTTCGAGAGAAAATATCCTATTGGCCTATCGGAACATCAAATCCAATACCGGGAGTTTTACACCGGGGACGGATAAGCTGAAAATTTCTGATATTGGTAAACTTACCGCTGACGAAGTAACAGCGAGGGTACGTAGAATCGTAAAGGGAGGTAAAAACGGCTACACCCCAAGAAGCGTGAGACGCAAAGAAATCCCTAAGCCAAACGGGAGTACCAGACCTCTGGGAATCCCTTGTATATGGGATAGATTGGTACAGCAATGTATCAAGCAAGTCATGGAGCCTATCTGCGAAGCCAGATTTAGCAATAACAGCTATGGATTCCGTCCGAATCGGTCGGTTGAAAATGCGATAGCGGCAATCTACAGGCTTATGCAGAGGTCAGGACTTTACTATGTTGTGGAGTTTGATATTAAGGGCTTCTTTGACAATGTAGACCATTCAAAGCTGATAAAACAGTTATGGTCACTTAATATTCGGGATAAAGAATTGCTCTATGTAATCCGCAGGATTCTCAAAGCACCAATCCTCATGCCGGATGGCCATATAGAACACCCAGCAAAGGGAACGCCGCAGGGCGGCATTATTTCACCACTGCTGGCAAATGTGGTTCTGAATGAACTTGACCATTGGATAGAAAGCCAGTGGCAGTGCAACCCGGTAACGGAAAACTACTCCTACAGGGAAAATGCGACGGGCTGTCCGATACAAAGCCATGCGTATCGGGCAATGCGGAATACAAGGTTGAAAGAAATGTATATCGTCAGATATGCGGATGATTTTCGGATTCTTTGCAGGACGAAAGAACAGGCAGACCGGACGCTGATTGCGGTAACGCATTGGCTGAAAGAACGCTTACGTCTTGATGTTTCGCCAGAGAAAACGAGAGTTGTTGACACCAGACGGAGCTATTCTGAATTTCTCGGATTCAAAATCAGACTGCACAAAAAGGGGAAAAAGTATGTCGTTCAATCGCACATGTGCGATAAAGCCTATAGAAAGGTCAAGGCCAACCTGACAAAGCAGGTCGGGAACATCAAATTTCCAAGAAAAGACCGTGGAGAGGCCGGAGAAGTACGGCTGTTTAACTCAATGGTTATGGGAATCCAGAATTATTATCAGTTAGCCACAGACATCAGCATTGATTGCGGTGATATTGGCAGAACTGTTAATATAGTCCTTAAAAACAGGCTGAAATCAGGAAAAACGCACCGACTAAAAGAAGAAGGTCGAGACCTTACAAAAATGGAGCTCCAAAGATATGGGAAATCGGAACAGCTAAGATATATAGCACAATCCAAAGAACCGATTTATCCGATAAGCTATGTTCAATGCACAAATCCAATGAATTTGCGGCGAAAAGTATGCGCCTACACAGCGACAGGCAGAAGTGCAATCCATGACGATTTACGGATAAACACTTCCTTACTGTTACAGCTTATGAGAGCGCCTACATACCGCCGTAGTGCAGAATATGCGGACAACCGTATTTCACTATTCTCCGCTCAATGGGGGAAATGTGCAATAACGGGAAAGGAATTTCAGTGTGTTTCAGAAATCCACTGTCACCATAAAACACCAAAGGGTAATGGTGGCAGTGACAAGTATGAAAATCTGGTATTGGTGCTTGCACCAGTACACGAACTGATACACGCAGTCAATGAGGATACTATTTGTTCTTATCTCTCCGCTCTTAAATTGGACGCTTCACAACTTATGAAGCTAAACAGACTGCGAATTCTGGCAAATCGGAAACCTATTGATTTGGAGAACCTAAATCTTACGAATAATTCTCATAATGGTATGACTAAGGAGACTAAGAAAACTGTTTGATTGATGGAACGCCGGATGCGGTGAAAGTCGCATGTCCGGTGTGAAGCGGGGGAAAAGCTGGAGATAACTTCAAAGGCTTACCTATCGCTATTACCGTCCGACCTTGCCACTTTCGGCAGCGAAGCGAAGAATCTCTTACAGGACTTGCAGAGCCGGAATGAAAGAATGTTCCTCTTGACGTTCCTTGTGGTGAACATGGCGGACACGAAGCGGAAACTGGAAAATGACGTATTCGCGGCGGCGGGCATTGCACAGAAGAACAACTGCGCCTTAACCCGCCTTGACTACCAACAGGAAGCGGGGCTTATGTCCTCTGTACCGCTTGGGGAGAACCTTATCCCCATTCAAAGAGGGCTTACCACGTCAAGCACCGCTATCTTTATCCCCTTTATCACACAGGAGCTTTTCCAGACGGGCGCGGCTTTGTACTACGGCTTAAACGCCCTTAGTAACAACATGATACTCTGCGACCGCAAGCAGCTAAAGAACCCCAACGGCTTAATCTTGGGTACGCCGGGAAGCGGGAAATCCTTTGCCGCCAAACGGGAAATGACAAACGCTTTCCTCATTACCGACGACGACATAATTATCTGCGACCCGGAAGCAGAGTATTTTTCCCTTGTGCAGCGGCTTGACGGGCAAGTGATACGCTTATCCCCTACGGGCAAGGGCATTGACGGGAAGCCCCAGTATGTGAACCCTATGGATATTAACCTCAATTACAGCGAGGACGACAGCCCCCTTGCGCTGAAATCCGACTTTATCCTCTCCCTCTGCGAGCTTGTCATAGGCGGCAAGGAGGGCTTGCAGCCCGTCGATAAGACCGTCATTGACCGCGCCGTTAGGAACGTGTACCGCCCTTTCCTTGCAGACCCCGACCCGGAGAAAATGCCTATCTTGGGCGACCTCTACAACGAGCTTTTGAAGCAGCCGGAGCCGGAAGCGGCGCGTATTGCGGCGGCGTTGGAGCTGTATGTTTCCGGGAGCCTTAACGTATTCAACCACCGTACCAACGTGGAGCTGAACAACCGCCTTGTCTGCTTTGACATCAAGCAGCTTGGGAAGCAGCTCAAAAAGTTAGGTATGCTCATTGTGCAGGACCAGGTATGGAACCGCGTCACCGTCAACCGGGCAGAAAGGAAATCCACCCGGTATTTTATGGACGAATTTCATCTTCTCTTGAAAGAGGAACAGACCGCCGCCTATTCCGTTGAAATCTGGAAGCGTTTCAGAAAATGGGGCGGCATACCCACAGCCATTACGCAGAATGTCAAGGATTTGCTTGCTTCCCGCGAAGTGGAGAATATCTTTGAAAACTCTGATTTTGTCCTCATGCTCAATCAGGCGGCGGGCGACCGGGCTATCCTTGCGAAGCAGCTCAACATCTCCCCGCAGCAGATGAAATATGTCACCCACACCGAAGCGGGCGAGGGGCTTATCTTCTACGGGAACGTGGTGCTGCCCTTTGTAGACCGCTTCCCGAAAGACACCGAGCTTTACCGGGTAATGACGACGAAGCCGGAGGAAGTGGGCGAAGCATGAACGGGCTGAAAACTGACACCATCATCAACCGGGACGCGCTCTATGCCTTGCGGGAGCTTCCAGAGGAAAGCGTACACTGTTGCGTCACAAGCCCGCCCTACTATGCGCTTAGGGATTATGGGCTTGATATGCAGATTGGGCGGGAGGACACGCCGGAGCAGTACATTGACAGGCTGACCGAGGTTTTCCGCGAGCTGCGCCGGGTACTGCGTTCTGACGGTACGCTCTGGCTGAATATCGCGGACACCTACTGCGGCACAGGGAACAAGGGCTACCATGCAGACCCGAAGAACCCGAAAGGCAGAAACGGACAGCAGATTGCAAAAAACAACCGCGTTTCCGGCTGCAAACAAAAGGACTTAATCGGTATCCCTTGGCTTTTAGCTTTTGCCCTACGCGCTGACGGGTGGTATTTACGGAGCGACATTATCTGGCAGAAAGAAAACCCCATGCCGGAGAGCGTGAAAGACCGCCCTACCCGCTGCTATGAACATATCTTTCTGCTTACGAAGTCAAAGAAATATTTCTATGACGCAGCCGCCATAGCCGAGCCGTTAGCCCCCACAACGGCGGCGCGGTACCGCACCGGGCGCAGCGCGGGACAGAAATATGCGGACGAAGTACCCGGACAGGGGAAAGTACAGGGGCTTAACCGGGCGAGAAGCGGCAGCTACTACGACGAAGCCCTCATGCCGACCATGCGGAACAGGCGGGACGTGTGGCTTATCAATACCGTACCCTACAAGGGCGGGCATTTCGCCGCGTTCCCGCCAAAACTTGCCGAAACCTGTATCAAGGCGGGCTGTCCGAAAGGCGGCGTTGTGCTTGACCCCTTTTTCGGCAGCGGCACGACGGGAGCAGCCGCAAGGCAGCTTGACAGGCATTATATAGGCATTGAGATAAACGCCGAGTATTGCGCCCTTGCAAGGGCGCGGATTGGAGGGACAGAAAAATAAAACAGTATCGAGCGCGTGAGAAAGTCACGCAGAAAATGACCCGCGAGGGGGCTGTCGAGGTAAACGCCGCCACCGGGAAAAAGAAACGTATCAGCAAGCGGATAAGGGACGCGGACTTTGCAAAGACCGAAGCACCGCAGCCGCCGGAACAGGCAGCGCAGACCATACCGGGCGGCGCAGCTCCCGCGCCCACAGCCGCCGCGCCGCCGCTTCCCCATGCGCCGGGGGCAGAACGGGAACAGGACACCGCCGCAGCCGAGCGCGTCTTGGAGCGTATCGACGGGGCGCGTACCAGAAAGGCGAGCAAAAAGGCGGCGAGGAAAGCACAGGCAGAAGCCACAGCAAAAGAAAAATCTTCCCGCTTGCAGTTTACCGACGAGGAACGGGCAACGCCGGAGCTTGAAAGGTATATCCGAAAATCGGACAAAGCAGCCGACCGTCTGGACGCGGCAAAGGCGGCTATCCCCAAAGAAAAGAAACTTGTACGGGAGCGCACCTTTGATGAAGCCACCGGGAAAGGCAAGACCCGCCTACATTTTGAGGAACAGGAAAAGCCCATAGGAAGGAATAAGCCCCACAATAACCCGCTATCCCGCCCCGCACAGGAAGCGGGTATTTTCGTCCACAACAAGATACATTCCGTTGAAAAGGACAATTCCGGCGTTGAGGGGGCGCACAAATCCGAAGAACTGGCAGAGCGCGGCGCAAAGTACGGGACGCGGAAAGTCAAGGAGGGCTACCGCAGCCACAAGCTCAAACCCTACCGGGCGGCGGCAAAGGCAGAGAAAGCGGCGTTCAAGGCGAATGTGGATTTCCAGTACCATAAATCCCTACATGACAATCCGCAGATTGCGGGCAATCCCCTTTCCCGCTTCATGCAGAAGCAGCAAATCAAGCGGCAGTATGCAAAGTCGGCAAGGAAAGGCGGCGCAAAAACGGCGCAGAAAGCCGCAGAGAACACCCGCAAGGCGGCAAAAAAGACCGCCGAGGAAACAAAAAAGGCAATCGCTTTTGTAGGGCGGCACCCGGCGGGCGTATGTATCGCCGTTGCCGCGCTGCTCTTATTCATCATGGTATCGGCGGGGCTTTCCTCTTGCGGCTCCATGTTCTCCGGCTTGATGAACGGCATACTTGGGACTTCCTACACGTCGGAGGACAGCGACCTTGTGGCGACGGAAAATAATTACGCCGCAAAGGAAAACGAGCTTCAGCAGCAGATTGACAATATCGAAAGCACCCACCCCGGCTATGACGAATACCGCTATGACCTTGACAGTATCGGGCATAACCCCCATGAGTTAGCGTCCTACCTCACCGCCCTTTTACAGACCTACACCCCGCAGAGCGCACAGGCAGAACTAAACCGCGTCTTTGCCATGCAGTACACTTTGACGCTGACGGAAGAAACGGAAATCCGCTACCGCACAGAAACAAGCACAGACCCGGAAACAGGGGAAACGACCAGCGAGGAAGTACCCTACGAGTACCATATCCTCAACGTGAAGCTGACGAACAAGCCCATTTCCGAGATTGCGGAGGAACTTCTAACGCCACAGCAGCTTGAAATGTACCGCGTCTATCTGGAAACAAGCGGAAACAAGCCGCTGATTTTCGGCGGCGGCTCCCCCGATATGGGCGCGTCCGAGGATTTAAGCGGCGTACAGCTTGTAAACGGCACACGCCCCGGCAACACCGCCGTTGTAGACCTTGCGAAGCGGCAAGTCGGCAACGTAGGCGGGCGACCCTTTTGGAGCTGGTACGGATTTAACAGCCGCGTGGAATGGTGCGCCTGTTTTGTTTCATGGTGCTACAATCAAGCCGGGAAAAGCGAGCCGCGCTTTGCCGGGTGCCAGTCACAGGGCGTACCCTGGTTCCAGTCACGCGGGCAATGGGGCGCGAGGGGCTATGAGAATATCGCCCCCGGCGACGCTATCTTTTTCGACTGGGACGGGGACGGGAGCGCAGACCATGTAGGGCTTGTTATCGGGACGGACGGGGAGCGCGTCTATACCGTCGAGGGCAATTCCGGCGACGCCTGCAAGATAAAGAGCTACCCCGTCAATTACTCCTGTATCAAGGGCTACGGCTTAATGAATTGGAACTGACAACAAAAAAATGAAAATCTGAAAGGAGAAATTTATTGATGGCTATGAACAAAATTGAACGTATCGACAAGGAGATTGCAAAGACCCGCGAGAAAATCACCGAGTACCAGAATAAATTAAGGGGGCTTGAAGCGCAGAAAACCGAAGCGGAAAACCTGCAAATCGTACAGCTTGTGCGCTCCATGCGCCTTTCCCCGCATGAGCTTTCCGCTATGCTTTCCGGGGGCGGTATTCCGGGCATGGAAGCCGCGCCGGGCTACCCCGCAGAACCCGCAGACCACGACACCGAAGAAATGGAGGACACCGAGAATGAATAAGAAAATCCTTAGAACACTGACCGCACTTTGCGCCGCCCTTATGCTTTCGGGCGGCTTTTCCGTCACCGCTTTTGCACAGACCCCGGAGGGAGAGGACGACACCAACGACAGCGGCGTTGTCTACGAGGAACCCCAAAAGGAAGAACCCCTTACCCCGGACGGGAACGCGACCCTTGTAGACGATTTCGGCGGCAACAAGCAGCTTATCACCGTAACGACCAAAAACGGCAATTACTTTTATATCCTCATTGACCGGGACGACGAGGGCGAGAACACCGTACATTTCCTTAATCAAGTGGACGAAGCCGACCTCTTAGCACTTATGGAGGACGGAAGCACCGAAGCAGCCCCGCCCGCCGTTTGCAGTTGCACCGAAAAATGCGAAGCCGGAAAGGTAAATGTGAGCTGCCCCGTCTGCAAGGACAACATGACCGCTTGCAGCGGCAAGGAAGCAGAGCCGGAAACCGAGGAACCGCCGGAGCTGCCCAAAGAGAAAGGCAATGCGGGCGGGCTTGTGCTTTTCCTTGTCGTGGCACTTCTTGGCGGCGGGGGCGCGTTCTATTATTTTAAGTTTATGAAGCCGAAGCAAAACGTCAAGGGCGGCACCGACCTTGAAGATTTCGATTTTGACGACTACGACGAGGACGAGCCGGACGAGGGGGACGGGCTTTCTGATGAAGAACAGGAGGACGAGGAAGCATGACCCTGTTTACCGACAATCCCTTTGAAAAGATGATGATACAAAGACCGGGCGGGCGGCGTGACAATGCGCCGCCCGTTCCCCATTCCCCGGCTTGCGCTTCCTGTCCGTACAAAGGGCAGCTCCCTTGTGTGGGCTACTGTCTGAAACAGGTACAGGAGAAAAAGGCAAGTGAGCCGGAACGCTGAAAATGGACTTTTAATTTTCGTTTGCAACATCTATGAGATTTTCGTAATGCAAAAGTGTTATGTTATTTTCATTTTGCAGTTGGAGCTTTCTATCACGAATATTCTCAAAATCTTTACGGAGTCCGGCTATCACAGCATAGTAGATTTGATAAGGGCAATATTTGTATAATTGTCTGGGTAACTTTGTATTGGAGAATGAGTGCTTTTCCAATTCTGCTACAATTACATTCCAATTTGCAGCAATATACATTTGCCAATCCCTAACCTGTTCAATCCCTTTATTGATTACTTCCCCGAAACGAGTACCTTTTTCTTTTGTTATCCGCCCGTTGGGAGCTTCTAATTCCACAAAGACAAATTGATAACCGTCTGAACTATTACCTATGAGCAGATAATCAGCCACATAAGCCGACCCGATTTTGAACTCTGGAAAGATATAATTATCGTCATGGTGTCCTGTTCTGTAATAATGCCGTAATAAGCCAAACAAATAATTCCATGCACGATTAGAAGCTATCCAATTTAGTATAGCTCTTTCTGTTGTATCGGAAGAAGTAATCAGTTGATAAAACTCTTTTGTCGTATCATATATAGGTGTGAACCTTGAATAATGGTTGTTGGGAAATAGCGAAGTAGCACACTCAATAAAGTAATCCATTTCTTTGTTTTTACCGCGCCTGTAATGCCCGCCACGTTTTTTATTCATTGCTTCTTCCTGTTCATCAGTAGGAGCAAAAACATCGAAAGTATGTATTGATTTCATATTGTCACCTGTTTCTTATAGTAATGCTTAAAGTATAAACCAATTTCAAACCTAAAACAACCGAAAGGAGAACAGAAAATGAAACTGATTATTGCAGAAAAGCCGAGCGTGGCGCAGACTATCGCCGCCGCGCTTGGCGTTAAGGAAAAGAAAGACGGATATATCGAGGGCGGCGGCTGCCTCATTTCATGGTGCGTCGGGCATTTGGTACAGCTTGCGGAAGCTGCCGCCTACGGGGAGCAATATAAAAAATGGAGTTTTGAGAGCTTACCCATTCTGCCGGAGGAATGGCAGTACGCCGTTGACCCGGACAAGGGGAAGCAATTCAAAACCCTAAAAGAGCTTATGCACCGCGCCGACGTTTCCGAAGTGGTAAATGCGTGTGACGCGGGGCGCGAGGGAGAATTGATTTTCCGCTTTGTCTACGAAGCGGCGGGCTGCAAGAAGCCCATGCGCCGCTTGTGGATTTCCTCAATGGAGGACGGGGCAATCAAGGCGGGCTTTGCTTCCCTCAAAGACGGGCAGGAATACGACGCGCTCTTTGCGTCTGCCCTCTGCCGCGCAAAGGCTGACTGGCTTATCGGCATTAACGCCACCCGGCTTTTCTCCTGCCTGTATGGAAAGACCTTGAACGTGGGGCGCGTCCAGACCCCGACCTTAAAAATGCTCACCGACCGGGACGCGGCTATCTCCCATTTCCAGAAAGAAAAATATTATCATGTGCGCCTTGATTTATCCGGCGCGGAAGCGGCAAGCGGGAGGATTTCCGACAAGGCAGAAGCCGACGCGCTGAAAGGGGCTTGCGAAGCAGAAACGGCGGTATGCGTTTCCCTCACCAGAGAGAAGAAAACCGCAGCCCCGCCGAAGCTCTTTGACCTTACCTCTTTGCAGCGGGAAGCGAACCGCATTTTCGGCTACACCGCGAAGCAGACCCTTGACCTTGCACAATCCCTTTATGAAAAGCGGCTCCTTACTTATCCGAGGACGGACAGCAGCTTTCTTACTGACGACATGGGCGGCACCGCAGCGGGCATTATCGCGCTGCTTTGCGAAAAACTCCCCTTTATGGCGGGCGCGGACTTCACGCCGGAGGTTGTAAAGGTATTAGACAGTAAAAAAGTATCAGACCACCACGCAATCATTCCCACTATGGAGCTTGCAAAGGCTGACCCGGACGCGCTGCCGGAAAGCGAGAAGAATATCCTTACCCTTGCGGGGGCGCGTCTGCTTTTTGCCACCGCCGAGCCGCATATTTATGAAGCGGTTACGGCGGTTTTCTCATGCGCCGGGACAGACTTCACCGCAAGGGGAAAGACCGTACTTGCGGAGGGTTGGAAAGAGCTTCAACGCAGATACCGGGCGACGCTGAAAGATAAGCCCGAAGCGGAGGACGGGGAAAATGCAGACGTGACGCTGCCGAAGCTTTCCGAGGGACAGGGCTTTCCTAACCCCGCCGCAAAAGTAACGGAGCATACCACAACGCCGCCGAAGCCCCACAGCGAAGCAAGCCTTTTGTCGGCTATGGAACGCGCCGGGAACGGGGACACCGACCCGGACGCGGAACGCCGGGGGCTTGGCACTCCCGCCACCCGCGCCGCCGTCATTGAAAAACTGGTAAAGGGCGGCTTTGCGGAGCGCAAGGGGAAGCAGCTTATCCCTACCAAAAACGGGAACAGCCTTATCTGTATTCTGCCGGATATACTCACTTCCCCACAGCTTACCGCAGAATGGGAAAACAATCTGACGCAGATAGCAAAGGGAGCCGCAGACCCCGGCGAATTTCTGTCCGGCATTGAAGCTATGGCGCGGGAGCTTGTGCAGACACACGCCGCAGCACTGGACGGGAAAAAGGATTTGTTCCGGGAGGAAAAGCCCTCTGTCGGCAAATGCCCCCGTTGCGGTTCCCCCGTCCATGAGGGGAAGAAAAACTATTATTGCAGCAACAAAGAATGTGCCTTTGTCATGTGGAAGAATGACCGCTTTTTCGAGGAACGCAAGACCGCTTTTTCCGCGAAGATTGCCGCCGCGCTCCTTAAATCCGGCAAGGCGAATGTGAAGAAGCTCTACTCCCCGAAAACAGGCAAGACCTACGACGGAACTATCGTTCTGGCTGACACTGGCGGGAAATACGTCAACTACCGTATCGAAGTGCAGAAGAACTAAAAACTTGAATAGCAAGCATAGGAAGCGGGTACCCACTTCCGTAAATCCCCGTTGCGACGCTGACGCGCCGGACGGGGATTTTGCTTGTTGGGAAGTTTCCCAAACCCTCTTTTGCGGAGGGCTTCACCCTCTAAAAATTTTCAAAAATATTTGGCAGAAATGCGGGCGTACCCGTAGTAGACCATGCAGCCAAAAAATGCAGCTTATGACGCTGCCGCAGAGAAAGGAGGTTTTTCACTATGGCAAGTTTACGGGACACCGTAAAGGACTATCAAGACGAGCTTAGGGACGGTATCGCATGGGTGGCGTTCTGGAAACAGGGGCGTTCATGGAACGCGGAATATTTTCATCTTGATATGGACGATACGCTCTACCCGGAGGACAGGAGCCGGTTAGAGGAAATAAAAAGCATTGACCCCGCCGCCGTTATCTTAAACGGCTACTATTGCGGGCATTTAGGCGAGGACATGAGCCTTGACGAGCTGACCGCCGGAGTGCGTTACCACTACGAAAACAGCATGAACGACATTGACGGTTTTATCGGAGCGCATGACGACAGGCTTCCCCCGGAGGTTATCGAGGAAGCGAGGGCAGCCGCCCATGAAGCGGGGCTTCCCTTTTCCGAAAAGCCCTACCGGGACGGGGAGGATTTTAACCCCTATGTATTTGACGGGAGCATGAGCATTGAGGATTTTGAGCTTATGCACCGCATGATTGAAAAAGAAAGGAGCGAACAAATGGCAGAACCGATTTTAAGCGGCTATCTTTCCAATCTTGGGAAGTACACCGAGGGCAGACCCGCGGGCGAATGGGTGACATTCCCCACGACTGCCGAACATCTGAAAGAAGTCTTTGACCGTATCGGGATTGACTTCAAGCACTATGAGGAATGGCATTTCACAGAATTTCAATCCACTATCCCCGGCTTGACGGAGCATTTAAGCGAGTATTCCCACCCCGACGAGCTGAACTATTTAGGGAAGCTCTTGGAAATGCAGTTTGACGACGACCGGGAGAAATTCATTGCAGCCATTGAATACGGCGACCATGCCGACAGCTTACAGGACATTATCAACCTTGCACAGAACCTTGACTGCTACTGGATTTATCCGTCCGTCCACAATGAAGAAGAATACGGGCGTTATCTGGTTGATGAACTGGAAGAACCGGAACTTCCCGAAGAAGCGAAAAAGTATTTCATGTATGAGGAATACGGGCGGGACGCTTCCATTAACGACGACGGTATGTTTACCGAAAAGGGCTATATCTACAACAACCGCAACACCTTTACAGAATGGTACGACGGGCGCGACGTGCCGGAGGAATACCGGGTAACGCCGCAGCCCCCGCAGCCGGAAAGACCCGACCCGTCAAAGGTAGAAATGGACGCAGCCGCGCCGGGGCAGAGAACGGCGCAGACCGCAGAGCAGCCACAGGAGCCGCGCCCGGTTATCCCTATCGTGCTGACGAGCGAGAAGCCCGCCGAAAAGCTCAAAGAGATTACCGACCGTCTGGAACAGGGTATTGCGGAACTCTTTGACAGCGAGCGTTACCGGGAATATCTGAAAGTCATGTCAAAATTCCATAATTACAGCTTCCGAAACACCGTCCTTATCGCCATGCAGAAGCCGGACGCTTCCCTTGTGGCGGGCTTTTCCGCTTGGAAGAACAACTTTGAACGAAACGTGATGAAAGGGCAAAAGGGAATTAAAATCATTGCTCCGTCACCCTATAAAATCAAACAGGAAATGCAGAAAATCGACCCGCACACGCAGAAGCCCGTTATCGGCAAGGACGGGAAGCCCGTCACCGAGGAAAAGGAAGTCACCATACCCGCCTACAAGGTGGTATCCGTCTTTGACGTTTCCCAGACCGAGGGAAAGGAGCTGCCGGACATTGCGGTTGACGAGCTGACAGGCGACGTTGACCGCTACAAGGATTTTTTCGCAGCCCTTGAAAAGACTTCCCCCGTTCCTATCGCCTTTGAGAATATCGAGGGCGGCTCTCATGGCTACTACCACTTGGAGGACAAGCGCATTGCTATCAACGAGGGCATGAGCGAATTACAGACCTTAAAGACCGCTATTCACGAAATCGCCCATGCGAAGCTGCACGACATTGACCTCAACGCGCCAAAGGACGAGCAGCAGCCCCACGTTGACCGCCGCACCCGCGAAGTCGAAGCGGAAAGCGTCGCCTATACTGTCTGCCAACATTACGGGCTTGACACGTCGGACTACTCTTTCGGCTATGTCGCCGGGTGGAGCAGCGGGCGGGAGCTGTCCGAGCTGAAAAGCTCCCTTGAAACGATACGCAGCGCAGCCGCCGAGATTATCAATTCCATAGACGAGAACTTAGCGGAGCTGCAAAAGGCACAGGACAAGGAGCAGACCGCCGGACAGGAGCAGCCCACCAGAGAGGGACAGGAAGCCGCGCCGGAGAAGCCGGATCCGGAAGCAGCCGCACCGGGAAAATCCGGCGCACAGGAAAAAGCGGGCGCAGCCCCGAAAGAAGCCTTTACCCCGGAAACGATTTACAGAGTGCGCCGGAACCCTTACAGCGACAGCCGGGAAAACAGCTACCTCTTGCAAGCCTATGTGACACAGGAGAACGGGCGGGCGAAAATGGGCGACGTGCTTTATACGGGAACGCCGGAGAAATGCCGCGAGCTTATGGGGCAGCTCAAAAGCGGCGAGCTGACCGAGGGCGACGTGAAGCAGCTTTACGCAAAGGCACAGGAAACGGCGCAGACCGCCGGACAGGACAAAGACACCTTTTCCATTTACCAGATAAAGGGCGGGGACGAAACAAGGGATTTCCGCTTTGAGCCATACGACCGCCTGCAGGCGGCGGGAAATGTGGTTGACAGGGCGAACTATGAGCTTGTCTATTCCGCGCCCCTTGCGCCGGAAACTTCCCTTGAAGATATTTACACCTGTTTCAATATCGACCACCCCAAAGATTTTAAGGGACACAGCCTTTCCGTTTCCGACGTGGTAGTGCTTCATCAGGACGGACAGGACGCGGCGCATTTCGTTGACAGTGTAGGTTTTCGGGAAGTGCCGGAGTTTTTACAGGAGCAAAAGCAGCTTACCCCGGACGACTTGGAAACGGGCGAAACTGTCAAGACACCGAGGGGGACTTTCCATGTGACCGCCATGAGCCGGGAGCAGATAGAAGCCGCCGGATATGGCTTTCACCACCAGTCGGACGACGGAAAGTATCTGATTATGGGGAATGGGACGCGGGCGTTTGCCGTTGCCGCAGAACAGGCGCAGCGGGACAATCCCTTGAAAACCGCCGAGCAGACCACAGAGCAGAACGGGAACATGATTGACGGTATCATCAACAACACCCCCACCGTTGACGAACTGGAAGCAAAGGTAAAGGCGGGCGAGCAGATTTCCCTTGTTGACCTGGCTAACGCTGTCAAAGCCGACAAGGAGCGCGGCAAGGGAGCGAAGCCGGAAAAGAAACCCTCTATCCGGGCGCAGCTTAGAGCCGACAAGGAAAAGGCACAGAAGAAAAACGCAAAGCAGAAGTCACAGGACTTGGAAAGGAGCTGACCCATGCCGGAACAGAGCAAATTTGAAAACATGGATTTGTTTGCTTCCCTTGAAGCGATTATGAAGCAGAACACAGGCTTTTACCAGAGCGACTTAGACATTGACAAAGAGATTATCGCAAAGGCGGCGGCAAGCCCCCACAGGGAGGACAAAACACTTTTGTGGTTCTGCCGCCCGTCCGGGACGCACTGTTTCCGGGAGCGCGACGTTTTCCTCAAAGACACCGCGCCCCACAACACATGGCGTTTCTACATGGAGCAGACAAGCGACCGCGTTCTTGCCTATGCAATCGAGCTGACGGGAAAGGAGCGCGGGAAAATCAAGGGCAATCTGTACGAACTGGACTACTCTAAACATTATGAGCGCGTCAAGGAAAAGGAGCTGCCCGCCGATACGGTGAAGCTGATTTATGAGCATGGGGAAAGGGTACAGGAAGCCGGGAGATATTTTGACGGAACCCCAGACCCGCAGCTTGGGAAATTTGAACGCTTTGAAGCCGTACCCAACGACCCGGACGCGCTGCAATCGCTCTTACAGGAAGAACGGCGCAGCCGGGAGCAGCTTTCGCCGGGGGATTTCAAGGCGCATATTGCCGCTTTGCGGGACGGGCTGATTGAAACGGAAGCGCGGCGCATTGTGCGGGAAATGAAGCGGCATTACGAGCCGAACAGCCCGAACAAGACCCATTTCATGGCAGAGCTTTCCCCGGCGTTCATGCGGCTTGCAGCCACAAAGGACACTGACCGCCTTTTCTCCATGCTGCCCTACAAGACCCTTTCCTTTTCCAAAATCGAGGGCAGACATGGGACGTATGCGCTGATTGACAAGGGGGAGAACCGGGACAGGGAGATAAGGAAGCCCCGCCCCTCTATCCGGGCGCAGCTTAAAGCAGACAAGGCAAAGACCGCCCCGAAAAAGGCGGCGGCAAAAACAAAAAATCACGATATGGAGGTATGAGCATGATTAGACTGACTGTTGAAGAAACAAACCTTTTGAGCATTTACAACGAGGGCGGCAAGCGGGCTTTGATTGAGAATGTCAACGCCGCGCTGCCCTACATGGACGCGGATATGCGGGAGCTTGCAAAGCGCACCCTTTCCAAAGTGGACGCTTTGACCGAAGCGGAATTTGCAGAGCTTCCCATTTACGCCGCTGATGAAGTATGAACGGGGTTAAGCGGCTGACGCCGCCCCAGAGCCGGAAAGTCAACGCCCTTGTGCGCCGGACGTGCTGCAATTATGATAACGGGAACTGTATCTTACTGGACGACGGGGACGAGTGCGTATGTCCGCAGCTCATTTCCTATTCGCTTCTCTGCAAGTGGTTCCGGGTTGCGGTGCTTCCCGCCGACAGGCTGCTTTATGCGGAGCTTTACCAGACAGGGGATAAGAAGAAATGTACCGAGTGCGGCGCGTTCTTTGCGTCAACCTCTAACAGTGTCAAATACTGCCCCGTCTGCCGGAAACGTATCACCCGCAGACAAGCCGCCGAGCGCATGAGGAAAAGACGCGCCCCTGTTACGCAGTAGGCGCGGAAAATCCCTTGATTTACAGGGCTTTCCGGGCGTGAAAATCGGATAGGCGATACTTTATACCTTTACCCCCAAAAATGGCGTTCTACTGCGTAACATTCACGAAAACAGCACCCATAAAAAGACAGGGCGCGGAAGTCATATACTGGCTTCCGCGCCCTGTTCTTTTTTTGCCTATCTGACATTTCCCTTTTCCATTTCTTCAAGCGGGAACTGCGGGAGGGCTTCTATCAGCTTCTTTGTGATGGACTGGCGCATATCTTCGTTGATTTCCTGTTTCGTGCTTCCGTCCGGCTGTCTGACCGCTACCGTCGATAGCCTGTCGATTTCGTCCTTGTAGCACTCCACGACTTTCTCCACCGCCCATTTTTCCCCGGCAACGGCGGCGCGTATGGTTTCATATTCCGGCATTTTCTGGTTTTCCATGCTCAACGCTCCTCTGCTTTTTGATAGCCCTATCATAGCACAGCGGCGGGGATTTTGCTATCCTTATCCGCGCTCTGTTCCCTTTTCCCGTTCCGGCTGCCTGTCTGCCTGTAAAATGCTGTCAATGTTCTGCTTGATAATATCGTATTCCCGGACTTTCTTTTTCAGCTTCCCATAGTCGGCATAAAGGGCTTCTTTCTGCGCTTGGAGGGCTTCATATTCCGATTGCAGCGCGGCAAGGTTCGGGAGCTTTGCAATGCCCGCCGCTTTCAGCGACCTTGCGGCGGCTTCATGTAGGATAATCGCCTGTTCCTGTCCGGCGCGGTACTTCTCCCTGTTCCTTGCCTTGCGGTATGCGTCATAGACGGGCTTTGTCTTTTGGTAGGTGGAAACATTCTTGATAAGCACCGCCATGTCCGCAAGCCGCTTTTCCGCGTCCTTCAATGCGTCTGCCGCCTGTCCGCTTTCCGCTGCCATTTCTTCAATCCGGCTGACTAAATCCGCGTACTGTTCAATCTTATGTTCCGTCAAGAAATTCATGGTCTTTGCTGCCTGTTTCAGATTGTGGATTTTCGCCCACTGTTCATAGCCCTTACTCTGCGCCGCCTTGATACTGTTCTCAATGTCGATAAGCAGCGAAACGCCGCGCTGCTCTCTGGGGGCTTTCGCCGCCTTTGCCCGTCTGCCCGCTATCCGTTCCCTTATGGCTTCCTCTGTATAATCCGCGCCGAGGGTTTTAAGACGGGTGAAGCGTTCCTGTCCGGGGGCGCGGCATGACACATATTTCCCCGGCTTTATCTCATAGCCCGCCGCCTGTAACCGCTGCAACAATTCCTCAAAACTGGAAACTTGGGGGATAAGCGCGTCAACGGCAATCTTTAGCTTGCCTTTCCAACTTGTACCCGTCTTTTCTGCCTGGTACTCCGCATAGCTCTTTCCCTTGCTGCCCTTGCCGGGAACGACGACGGACAAGCCATTTTCCCGACACAGCTTGTCGCTCATGTTCCGTATGCCGTAATAGCTCCTTTTGTTGGAATTATATTTGCGGTGGTCTACGAAATTTACGGCGCAGAAAATAATGTGATTGTGGACGTGTCCTTTGTCAATGTGCGTCGTGAGTACATATTCATGCTGCCCCTTTGTTACCGCGTCGGCAAGCTGCTTTCCGATTTCATGGGCTTTCTGATAATCGACTTCCCCCGGCTCAAAGGACTGTATCAGATGAAAGGCTAAATTGTTCCCCTTTTGGAGTGCTTGGGACAAGGTATATTCAAATTCAATATCTGCCGTTTCATAGGAGCAGCCGAAAGAGGACACAAGCATTTTTCCGTCCGTCTTGTCCGGGTTTTCGATATAGTCAAGGGCTTTGCTTAGAGTGCTTTTAATAGGCTTAATCTTTGTAACCGCCATATCTCCGCAAGCACCCCCTTTATTTCCTCTATGTCCTCTTGGTATGCGTTCCCCGTCGCGTTTACGCGGCGTGCTATCTGGTTGACGTTGACACCGATTTTCTGTATCTCTGCGGTCATTGCCTTTATATCGGCATGGTCTATCTGAATGATATACCCGTCAATGGCAATCTTCCGCAGATATGCCGCCATGTTCCGGGTGGGTACGAGCTTCATTTTTTCCAGTATTAAATCCCGTTCCGCTTCCGTCACTCTGAATTTGATTTGCACCGTTCTTTTGCGTCCGTTCATGTATTCGCTCCTTTCCTTTCCGTTCCGAGGGTTTGGGACACTTCCCAACAAGCAATTTTCAACCGACGCGCCGCAGCGCGGGAGGGGAAAATACGGAAGTGGGTACCCGCTTCCTATGCTTGCTACGAATGTTTTTATCCCTTATGCCTTACTACGGAGCTATGCCCGGTTTTGCCAAACTTCCGCAAAAGAAAAACGCTGCAATCCTCAAAAAAAGATTACAACGCTCTCTAAACCTTATTCAATTCTGACGGACACTTCTTATCTGCCCTCTGTTTCGACTTCCGCTATCTCCTTTGCCGTTGCGCTCACAATCCGTATGCCTGTATCGCTCATACCGTCAAGAAGCGCGTCAAGCTGCCGCCGCTGCGTGTTCTTCTCTGGCGGCGTTTCCAAAAGAAACTGGTCTACGGATATATTGTAGCGGAGCATAAGCTCAAAGAAAATCTGTAAACTTGGGTGCTGCCCCTTGTTCTCAATGTTCGCAAGGTAGCGCGGCGAGATAAACATTTCGTCGCTCACTTTCTTGCGGCTCTCCTTGCGCCCTGTCCGCGCCGCCTTTATCGCTGCCCCAAAAGCCTTGAAATCGTATTTCGGTACTGGTCTTTTTGCCATAGTTATTCACCCTGTTACATTTTACTGTTCCCCTTTCTTCTTGGATATGTCTACACAATTCAATCAGTTAGCCAAAATAATTCATATGTATATGTTGACAATTAGCCGCTTTTTTTGTATAGTATTATTAAAAGGGGGAAATGTTTATGTTACATAGCATGCGTATTCGATAAGCATTGAAATCAAAAAAGATTTTTCCCATTTTCAATATGGGCTTTTTTGTCATGCTTATTTTGCGTATGCTATACAACAAAACTAACGATGTATAGACATAGTATAAAAACTATGCCTTAATTTTGTTGTAGTGTTATATGTATAAATGCAGGTCAATGCTCATGTTGAGAATTGACCTGTATTTTTTTGCACAAAAGGAGAAATATTATGCTTGAAAAATATTGGATAAAATGTCCAATTTGTAACGGAAAGACGAGGGTTCAAGTATTTTATAATACGGTATTAAGAAATTTTCCTCTTTTCTGCCCTAAATGTAAATTAACACATATCATTGATGTTGAAAAATTAGAAATCATAATCAAAAACTCTGAAAAACAAAAGGAAGGATATTAAATGAAACACTTACCTAAAAGTACACTTACGGAAATATTGAATGACCCATACGGATTTACTTACAAAGAAATGTCGGAAGTAATTGGAGAGGATAAAGCAAGAGCCTTATATGCGGAATTGTATAAACAGCCATTTCACAAAAAAAATCTATCAATATCAACAAAAAAAGTCTATAAAAGTAGCGATACTGAAAAGTATGTTTATGAATTGAAAGACAACAGGTATATCGAAACGGTTTTTATTAAACGGCGAGATGGTGGGACTGTTTGCGTAAGTACGCAAGTTGGTTGTTCTGTTGGCTGTATTTTTTGTGAGTCCGGACGCAATGGTTTCGTTCGTAATCTAACACCATCTGAAATTGTGCAACAGGTCATATTGATACGTCAAAAAGTAAATCGTATCGTTTTTATGGGAATGGGAGAACCTTTATTCAATTACGACAACTTGATTGCAGCAATCCATATTCTTCGAGATAGAAATGGACTTAACTTTCCAACCGACGGCATTACCGTATCAACAGTTGGTCCAGTTAATCAATTAAAAAAATTGCGCGAAGAACATCTAAAAATTCAGTTGACAATATCTTTACATGCAGCAACACAGGCTGCGAGAAACTGCATCATTCCTCATATGCACATGTACGCTATTGAAGATGTTGTTAAGCAAGCATTGTCCTATTCACAAAGGCATAATCGAAAAGTGGTATTTGCGTATTTGCTTTTACCAGGTATAAATGACCGTTCCTCAGATATAAGGCAACTTGCAAAATGGTTTAAGGGCAAAAATGTTATGATTAACGTGCTGCAATACAACCCGACGAGTAATTCAAAAATTAGAGCACCACAAAAACAAGAAATGGTTGCGTTCAAACATCAATTAGAGCAAACAGGACTTGAAGTTACCATGAGAGTTTCTCATGGTAGAGAGATTAAAGCAGCTTGTGGACAGTTAGCTAATACATATAATAAAGCCAAAAAACAACAAAAATAATTTAATTAAAAGAGCCAGACGCACAGACGCAGAGCCGATAATATGCAGTTTGAAATACTGCTGTTATCGGCTCTTTTTTGATTTAATTTGTGCCCCCAATAACCATATTGGAGCAAAATCAGAACTGTTGCTTGTCGTTCTTTGATTTCCGCAGCAGCTTTGAAAAACCAAAGCCGCCGTTTCTTTTTATCTTCTAATGAAATGACGCGGTATCACTGTTAAAAGCGGCGGCTAAAAGGAGGTAGCCGCCATGAAGCACATACCATATCGACAAAATCCGACGGTCATTGACACATCAAAAAAAGCCCGACCACCGCCGGGGAAAACTACGTCTATCAATATGAACTGTCTAATCATCTGAATACCGCTTACAATACCTATACGTCTGTCCGGGCTTTTCGGACAGGCGTATTTTGCTGCTCAAAAAATTTTTTGAAAAAAATCCGAAAATCTTCGGCGTTTTTTTCAAAAGGCAGTATTGCCCCGCGAAAAGGGGGAAGCACCACCAACTTTCCAACGAGAAAGGGGGTGAGAATGTGGAACCTAATCGCAGGGAGTTTATAAAACAGTGCGCTTTCCAGAAGTTTTGTAATACGGTACTGCACAATGAAGCGTGTGACGCTCACAAAGAGCTGCACAGGCATAAGGCAAGGGAGATTACCTTTTCCGACTTGACCTTAGAAGAAGCGCGGCAGCTTCATACCTTTGATGAATATTTCAAAGGGGAAATCGCCTTTGAAAGAGCCGGGAAGAAAATCACGCCGAAGCTGCTTCTTGAAGCAATCCGTACTTTGCCGGAAGAAAAGCGCAAAGCCGTACTCCTGTACTATTTCGAGGGAATGAACGACACCGAGATTGCGGAGCTGTTCGATACGTCGAGAAGCACGATACAGTACAGGCGGACAAGCTCTTTTGAGCTGCTAAAAAAATATCTGGAGGAAAATGCTGATGAATGGGACGAATGGTAACGAACCCGGCTACCCGGAAAAAGCCCTTGTTCCCTATCCTGTCATTTTGGCAGCGACAAAGGGCGACCCGGACGCTATGAAGATTGTCTTGCAGCATTTCAGCGGCTACATAGCCCGCCTCTCCATGCGGAAGCTGTACGACGAGCGCGGGAACGTCTATTTTGGCGTAGACCACGACATTCGGGAACGGCTGCAAGCAAAACTGATGATGGCTGTCCTCACCTTTAAGGCAGAGGAATAAACCGCAGCGGCGGGACGCTTTCTCTCTCCCCCTTTTCCGTTCCGCTGCTGACGCGGCAGCAAAGCCATTCTGAACCTTGACAAAGAAAGCGGCGCAAGATAACGGCGGCGCAGCATAGGGCAAATCGGATACGTTCCTTTTGCGCCGAGCCATACGGTGGGTGCGCCATGACGCTATCCGGGTGAGGTTATCCCCGCCCGGACAGCCGAGCGACCAACACCGCGCCGGAAAGCAAGTGTAGCGGCTTGCGGGCGACGACACGCAAAATATACAATGATACTTCCTTACAGCCACAGTCCGAGCGTTAAGAGCGTCGCAGGCAATGGGTAGGGCTGCATGAGAACCATGCCGGGGTGAAATTCCCATGAGGTTATGCTAATAACCGTCCGATTAAAGCCTTTGTTTTCTTGAATAGTGGACTTGCTGCTATTCATAGACTGTATTATATGTTTGCGAAAGAAAGGGGGATTTTCTTTGACGCAAAACCAGACGCCCGTTACCACAACGGAGCATAAAATCGGAAAAGTTACTTACCTTGTATGTTCGTCCGCAAGTGAACGCGCAACGGACACACTGGATAAAAAGATAAAGAAGCTCATTCGCAAGGACATGGAGCTGAACCCCGCAAACGCCCGGAAATAGGGCGTTTCTTCACATTTTATACATGACACAGGCAGCGGTATGTGGTATAATATAGACAGTACAAATACCATGCTTGTCTGTCGTCGGAAAGGAGGACAAAATGTTACAGACAGACAAGATTACCGCTTTATATTGCAGATTGAGCCAGGAAGATATGCAAGCCGGGGAAAGCGAAAGCATACAGAACCAAAAACTGATTTTACAAAAGTATGCTGACGAACACCACTTTTTCAACACACGCTTTTTTGTAGACGACGGATTTTCCGGCGTGAGCTTTGAGCGTGAGGGGCTTCAAGCCATGCTGCATGAGGTTGAAGCCGGGAACGTGGCGACCGTCATAACAAAAGACCTTTCCCGTCTGGGACGTAATTATCTGAAAACCGGCGAACTGATAGAGATTGTTTTCCCCGAATACGAAGTGCGCTACATTGCCATTAACGACGGTGTAGACACAGCGAGGGAAGATAACGAGTTTACCCCTCTGCGGAACTGGTTCAACGAGTTTTACGCCCGCGACACCTCAAAGAAAATCCGGGCTGTCAAACAGGCAAAGGCACAGAAAGGCGAGCGCGTCAACGGCGAAGCTCCTTACGGCTACCTTATCGACCCGGATAACCGCAATCATCTGATACCCGACCCGGAAACGGCACACGTCGTAAAACAGATTTTTGCAATGTATGTACGGGGCGACCGTATGTGTGAAATCCAGAACTGGCTGCGGGACAATGAGATATTGACCGTCGGGGAACTGCGCTACCGCAGGACAGGGAGCAAACGCCACCCCCGCCCACAGCTCAACGCATGGTACAACTGGCCGGATAAGACACTGTACGACATTCTGACAAGGAAAGAGTATTTAGGGCATACCATAACCGGGAAAACCTACAAGGTATCTTATAAGTCGAAAAAGACGAAAAAGAACCCGGAGGAAAAAAGGTATTTCTTCCCCAACACTCACGAACCTTTGATTGATGAAGAAACCTTTGAACTTGCACAGAAGCGGATTGCCACCCGGCAACGCCCGACAAAGGTTGATGAAATTGACCTGTTTTCCGGGCTGCTCTTTTGTGGGGACTGCGGCTACAAAATGTATGCAGTACGCGGAGCCGGGACGCTTGAACGGAAACACGCCTACACTTGCGGCAACTACCGCAACCGGGCAAGAAATGATATGCTCTGCACTACGCATTATATCCGCAAAAGCGTATTGAAAGAACTTGTCCTTGCAGACTTGCAGCGAGTAACGTCTTATGTGAAAGAGCATGAACAGGAGTTTATCGAAACCGCCAACGAGTGCAGCGCAAAGGCAGTACAAAAGACGCTGACACAGCAGCGGAAAGAACTTGACAAGGCGCAGAACCGTATTAACGAGCTGAACATCTTATTCCGCAAGCTCTACGAGGACAACGCTTTAGGGAAACTTTCAGATGAACAATTTGCTTTTCTGACTTCCGGCTATGATGAAGAAAAAAAGACGCTGACCCGGAGGATTGCGGAGCTGTCACAGGAAATCGACAACGCCACCGAGCGCAGCGCGGACGTAAAAAGGTTTGTCGCACTGGTACGCAGATACACAGCGATTGAAGAACTGACCTACGAAAACGTCCATGAATTTATTGACCGTATTCTTATTCACGAACTGGATAAGGAAACGAACACCCGCAAAATCGAAATCTTTTATAGCTTTGTCGGCAGAGTTGATACAGGCGACAAGCCTACTGAAAGTATCTCCTATTTCAGACAGATAGGAGCCGACGTAAAGAGTTATGCTATCTAACATACATCAAAAAGAGGTAAGATAACACCCTCTGCAAAAAAGGTATCGTTATCTTACCTCAACAAATAGACCACCATTATCTGCTGGTCTGAAAGGATGTGGTATTCTCTATTCTGGAAGAGACATTAGATATTCTTTTACTCTTCCGTAATAGATACGCAGAAACTTATTAGCGCCTGCAGTCATGTAGACATAGTAAGGCTTTCCTTGAGCACGTTTCTTATCAATAAACGCATATACAGGGTCGTCCTGCGGTTTTGTTTTGATGAGACAGTCCATGACCTGAAATAAGGTTTTTCGGAGGGAAGATGAGCCGCGTTTGGAGGTTGGAACGCTTTTTTGTTCATAGGTTCCGGATTCGTTGACACCTGGGTCTACACCAGCAAATGCAGTGATAGCCCCTTTGTGGGTAAAGCGTGTGACATCTCCGATTTCAGCCATAAGCTGAGGGCCAAGAGACGGGCCAACACCCTTCATACCCATAACAACGGGATATTCCGGCAGCTTGGCGGCTGTGTCATTCATCAGGGTACGGAGCTCTTCCACGGTCTTGGAAGCAGTGTTTAATTGTTCTATGGACTGTTTCACGATCAGCTTGGTTAGATCATCTTTTGGAAGTATAGGAACAAGCTCCTTTGCAGCTCCATAGATTTCTTCAGCCTTGTCTTTGCTAAAGTTATACTTCCTACGTTTGCACCACTTCTGATAATGGTCGACAAATGCATTTAATGAGAATTTACGAACATAGTCCACATGCCAGTATGTAGTAGCAAAATCAACCCACTTCTGGCTGCCGTCCTCACGGGCAGGGCTATCAAAGTAAGTATTAACACCAGGGTAAGTCTGATCGAGGATACCGATGAGGTTATTCTTCATAGCTGTTTTGTGTTTCATGTAGAAGCCAAACTGACGGTTCATGGTCTTTAGTTGATTGCGTAGTTCGTCCATAAGACTATACTGTTTCAATTCCGTCCAACTGTCAAGGGTGTAACGAGCTATTTTTACAGCGTCAGCTTTATCAGATTTTACTTTGCGGAGAGAATGAGCTCCAAAATCTTTAATGAGCTTAGGATTTACGGCAGTTACAAAAAGACCTGCCAGAGAAAGCTCACGAGCCAGTGGTTCGTAGTAACGGCCAGTATGTTCCATAACGATGCGTGATTCACCTTCGATTGATCGGATCTGCTCAATTAAGGATTGGATGTTACTGGAGGTGTGCTTGATTTCAAAGGGAGAAGAAACGATTTCTCCATAAGGTCGTAGAATGGCGATCATACTTTTGCCTTTGGAAACATCAATACCAACAGCGTTCATGTTCATAAATTTGTCACTCCTAAAGATTATTGCAATAGATAAGTACCAGTTTTACTCATTGCCTATTCAATCTACTGTGGTGTGACACGAACGTACCAAAGGCAGTTCAACCTGCATAAAACGAACGCTGCAAATGAGGAGCTGGTTATCAGTCTTAATTACGGACGCGAAGTCCAAGAAAGGAGGCCGATATACCGATTGCTCCAACATTGTAACAGCTTAAGCAACAAGATGGATAATTCCTTACTGGCTGTAAGGGATATTAACCATAAATATATTGTAGTAGGAAAGGGGCAACCATACAAAAAAACGGCAGGTCCCTGTAACACAGGTATTTCCTGCCGCCTTTGGCGGGCAGGGCATCTTCCTTTGCCCTACCCGCCTATTCTTACTTTGAAACCGATTCTTTCTCTAAATCAATTCCTTGGTCCGTTACCGTTACTCTGCTGCTTATTCTCTGCTCTGCTGCTTATTCCCTGCGCTGTTACCGATTCCCTACTCTGCTGCCGCTGCCCTAAGACGTTTCATCATCTCATCCACATCCGCCTTCTCAATCACCAGAGGCGGAACGAAACGGATGATATTGGTCCCGGCGCTGATTAACACCAGCTTCTGCTCCAGTAGCGCTTTTGACACAATGGGGCCTGCCGGTACAGAGAACTCCAGCCCCTGAATCAATCCCATTCCCCGGTGTGCCCTGATGCAATCCAGTTCCTTTGACAGCTCCTCCAGCTTCTCATAGAGATAGGCGCCAATCTCCTTTACATGTTCCGTGATACGGCGTTTCTCAAAAATATCAAGCACTGCGCTGGCTCCCGCCGTCACCAGCGGATTGCCGCCATAGGTGGTGCCGTGGTCGCCCGGAACCATGGCGCTGGCCGCTTTGCCCCATGCCAGGAAAGCGCCTACGGGAAGCCCGTTTCCCAGCGCCTTGGCCACTGTCATCACGTCCGGCTTCACGCCGTAATGCTGCCAGGCAAACATTTCCCCGGAACGGCCCATGCCGCACTGGATTTCATCCAGTATAAGGAGCAGGTCATGTTCATCGCACAGGGCCCTGACCCCTTTTATGAATTCTTCCGTTGCAGGATAGATACCTCCCTCTCCCTGGATGGTCTCCATGATGACCGCACATGTCTTACTGTTAATCAGCTTCTTCACGCTGTCCAGGTCATTGAAATCAGCGAAGCGGATTCCCGGTATAAGGGGCTTAAAGGGCTCCTGGTAGTGGGCATTGCCGGTGACGGACAGGGCGCCCAGGCTCCTTCCATGGAAGGAATGGTTCATGGCAATGATTTCCCCGGTCATGTCCGGCTCCGCGTCCTCGCAGCCGTCGCAGCCGTCTCCCATGGTTTCATGAAGTTTGTTATAGTGATAGCGCTTTGCAATCTTAAGAGCCCCCTCAATGGCCTCGGTACCGCTGTTTGTGAAAAACACCTTATCCATATGGGATACCTGAAGCAGCTTCTCGCCGGCCTCAATGGAGGGCTGGTTGTAGAACAGATTGGAGATATGGGTCAGCTTGTGAAGCTGTTCCTCCACGGCCTTTGTATACTCCTCATCCCCATATCCCAGCGCCATGACCGCAATGCCAGCACCGAAATCCAGATACTCGTTTCCCTCTGTATCATAGAGCTTCACTCCCTCCCCATGGTCAAACACCACAGGGAACCGGTTGTACACCTTATAAAGGGCCTGTTCTGCCCGTTCCATCAACTGTTTATCAGCCATGATAATACCTCTCATCTTCTTCGGAATTATAGATAGCGGTTCCAATACCCTTGTCAGTAAAGATTTCCAGCAGCAGGCAATGAGGAATACGCCCGTCCAGGATATGCACCCTGGATACGCCGTTTTTTATGGCGTTGATGCAGTTTTGAAGCTTGGGAAGCATACCGCCTCCCAGCATTCCGCTGTCCACAAAATTCTGGGCCTCCTCCACCGTCATCTCGGAGATAAGGGAGGACTTATCCTCATAATCCTTATACACGCCCTCCACATCCGTAAGAAAAGCAAGCTTTTCCGCCTCCACTGCCGTTGCAATGGCACAGGCCGCGTCATCCGCATTGATGTTATAGCTCAGGAAATCCTCATCAAAGCCTATGGGACAGATGATGGGCAGAAAATCCTTTTCCAGCAAATCATATATGATTTTGGGATTCACTTCCTCCACATCTCCCACAAACCCGATGTCCTCTCCGCCGGCGTATTTCTTACGGCATTTAAGCATCATGCCGTCCTTGCCGCTGATTCCCACCGCATTGATACCCAGCTCACTGACCAGCTGGACCAGGCTCTTATTGACTTTATTAAGGACCATCTCGGCAATCTCCATGGTGGGTTCGTCTGTAACCCTGAGTCCGTTCTTAAACTGGGCCTCCATTCCCACCTTGCCTACCCAGCGGCTGATCTCCTTCCCGCCTCCGTGCACAATGATGGGCTTAAAGCCTACCAGCTTAAGAAGCACCACATCCTGTATAACCTTTTTCTTCAGTTCCTCATCCACCATGGCGCTTCCGCCGTATTTTACCACCACGATTTTCCTGTTAAAACGCTGGATATAAGGCAGTGCCTCAATGAGCACGGCCGCCTTCTGCATTGGTTCCAAATTCATTTTCATACTCCTCCTTATGAGCACTTAGCGCCTGTCCTTCAGGCGCTTACGTGCGATACATCTCACTGGCACTTGGCGAGGTCTTTTTCGAGCTTAGTGCAGCGGCTCGTTATGAGCGGTAATCCGCATTAATCTTAACATAGTCAAAGGTCAGATCGCAGCCCCACGCAGCGGCCTTTGCATCCCCCATCTTGATGTCGGCCACAGCCGTCACCTCCGGCTCTGACAGTATCCGGGTAGCCTGCTCCTCGCTGTAGTCCACGGCCACGCCGTCCTTAATAATCTGCATCTTTCCTGCCGCGCTCTCAAAAAACAGGTCCACCTTTTCCGGATCAAACTGTGCCCCGGAATAACCCATGGCGCAGAGTATCCTGCCCCAGTTGGCGTCATGGCCGAAGATGGCTGCCTTGGTAAGGCTGGAGCAGATTACTGATTTTGCCAGAATTTTGGCCTGTTCCTTAGTCTCTGCCCCCACTACCTTTACCTCAAACAGAGCGGTGCAGCCCTCGCCGTCGCCTGCCATTTTCTTGGCTAATGTTTCGTTTACAATCTTTAAGGCTCTGCAGAAGGTATGGTAATCCTCATTCTTCTCTGTAATTTCTTTGTTGCCGGCCAGACCGTTTGCCAGAAGTAGAACCGTGTCATTGGTGGATGTGTCCCCATCCACGGAAATCATGTTGTATGTATCCTGTATATCCTGGCTGAGTGCCTCCTGGAGCAGCTCTTTGCTGATGGCCGCATCCGTAGTCACAAAGCTTAGCATGGTGCACATATTGGGATGAATCATACCGGAGCCCTTGCACATGCCTCCCATGGTCACCGTGGTTCCTCCCAGCTCAAACCGGACAGCCACCTCCTTGTTCTTTGTATCCGTAGTCATAATGGCCATGGATGCGCCTGTGCCGCTCTCAAGGCTTCCGTCCAGCAAAGGAGCCATGGCCTTGACCCCTGCCGTAATCCTGTCCATGGGCAGCTGCATGCCGATGACGCCTGTGGATGCCACCAGGACGCTTTCAGCAGAAATTCCCAGGGCCAGGGCCGCTGCCTCTGCTGTCTGTCCGCAGTACCCCATGCCTTCCTCTCCGGTGCAGGCATTGGCAATGCCTGCGTTTATAACCACTGCCCGGGCAGGCGCCCCGCTTGTCACCTGGTTCTTATCCCATTTTACAGGAGCTGCCTTCACAATATTGGTGGTGAAGGTTCCTGCCGACCTGCAGGGCTCCTGGCTGTAAATCATAGCCATGTCCTGACGGTCCTTATATTTGATTCCGGCTGCTGTTGAAGCAGCCTTAAAGCCCCTGGCAGCCGTGACGCCGCCGGTTATGATTTTGATTCCCATGCCTGTCTCATCCATATCACTCATTCCTCCATTTATTTCCATACCTTTATGTCATATGAAGATGCACCTGCCTTTATCACGGTGCACCATCCTTTCATTTTACCGTACAAACCGGGTGATGTTTTCCTCATTCAGTATGAATTCGTATGTATTCACATCCTCCCGTTCCTGCCACCCGATTCCCTGCCAGAACGCATTTCCCACCTCATTACCCTTAAACGCAATCAGGCTGATTTTGCTGACTCCTTCCTTCTGAAGGGCCTCCATGGCAAAGCGCACCATGCGGTATCCAATGCCGTGTTTCCTGTATCCCGGCGCCACGCACACATGATAAAAACAACCGGTCCTGCCGTCATGGCCGCAGAGGATATTTCCTATAATATGACCGTTCTGGACAGCCACCACACTGGTAGTGGGATTCCTCCCAAGAAAGCGATCCACGCCCTCCCGTGAATCGTCAATACTTCTGATTCCAAAGCCCTTGATTTCTGTCCACAGGCCGTAGACCTGGTCGTAATCCGCTATTGTCATTTCGCGGATAAGGATATCCATTGTACCTGCCATGATCTCATATTTCCTTTCTCTTTCCCTCTTTCATCCTTTTCAGAGATGTCTTTAAACCAACAGCCTGAACCATCAGGGGAAAATGGGAATCTGCTTAAGTCCCGTATTCTCCGGCAGGCCGAACATCAAATTCATGTTCTGTATGGCCTGGCCTGCCGCTCCTTTGACCATGTTGTCTATGGCTCCCATCATAACCACCCGGTTGGTCCTGGTGTCTATCTTGAAATTCACGTCTGCAAAATTGCTGCCCTCCACCCACCGGGTCTGAGGCACCACATCCTTTTCCAGGACGCGCACAAAATATTCATCCCCATAATATTTATCGTATACAGCCTTTACCTCCTCGCAGGATACTTCCTTTGTAAGGGATGCATAGGCTGTCACCAGGATTCCGCGGTTCATGGGTACCAGGTGGGGGGTGAAGCTGATGGTTACCGGCTTTCCTGCTGCATAGGACAGCTGCTCCTCTATCTCCGGCGTATGTCTGTGGGAGGCCACCCCGTAAGCCTTAATGTTCTCATTGACCTCGCAGTACAGACTGTCCACCTTGCTTCCCCTGCCTGCGCCGGATGTGCCTGACTTGGCATCAATGATAAGGGTATTGGGGTCGATGAGCCCTTCCTTTACCAGAGGATAGGTGGACAGGAAGGAGCAGGTGGGGAAACATCCAGGATTGGCAATGAGCCTGGCCTTTTTCACCTTTTCCCGGTTGATTTCAGGCAGCCCGTATACGGCCTCACCGATAAACTGCGGGGATGCATGGGTCAGCTTATACCATTTCTCATAAACCGACACATCCTTAATACGGAAGTCGGCGCTTAAATCAATGACCTTTACTTTAGATAATACGTCCTCGTCCATCAGGGTGGCGCACAGTCCCTGAGGGGTGGCGGTGAACACCACATCCACCTGTTCTGCCAGCTCCTTCATATTATCATCCATACACGCGTCGTCCACGATTCGGAACATGTTCTGGTAGATGGATGCATATTTCTGGTCTATGTAGCTTCTGGAACCATACCATTTAATCTCTATGTCATCCCTCTGGAGCAGGAGCCTTGCCAGCTCTCCACCCGCATATCCTGTGGAACCGATAATACCTGCCTTAATCATATCCGTATCTCCTTATATTTATAAATATTGGCTGCTGCCTTCATTATAGTCAGTTTTTCTTTAAATGAAAAGAAGCATTTCTGTGAACCCTGTTTCCTGGTTCCCGTTTGGATTTCATAATTATACATTATAAATGCATAATATGCAACATCTTTTAAATATTTTTATTTAGCACTTGCATTTTATCACATAATGTTGTATATTTATGAAAGTTCAATCAGTACAGCAATCTCAGGAGGATATCAATATGAAAGAAAAAGTAGTTTTAGCTTATTCCGGCGGACTGGATACCACCGCAATCATTCCGTGGTTAAAGGAGCATTTTGGTTATGAAGTCATCTGCTGCTGCATTGACTGCGGTCAGGGCAGCGAATTAGACGGACTGGACGAGAGAGCCAAATTATCCGGTGCCTCCAAATTATATATCGAAGATTTAGTGGATGATTTCTGCGACAATTACATCATGCCCTGCGTAAAGGCCAATGCAGTATATGAAAACAAATACCTCTTAGGCACCTCCATGGCCCGTCCTGCCATTGCCAAGAGACTGGTTGATATTGCACGTAAAGAAGGCGCCTCAGCCATCTGCCACGGCGCTACCGGCAAGGGCAATGACCAGATTCGTTTTGAGCTGGGTATCAAGGCTCTGGCCCCGGATATCAAGATCATCGCTCCCTGGCGCATGACCGATGTATGGACCATGCAGTCCCGCGAGGACGAGATTGAATACTGCAAGCAGCACGGCATTGACCTGCCCTTCTCCGCAGACAGCAGCTACAGCCGTGACAGGAACTTATGGCATATCAGCCATGAGGGCCTGGAGTTGGAAGATCCTTCACAGGAACCCAACTACGAGCATCTGCTTGTACTTGGCGTGACTCCCGAAAAAGCACCGGATGAGGGCGAGTATGTGACCATGACCTTTGAAAAAGGTGTTCCCACCAGCGTAAACGGACAGAAGATGAAGGTTTCCGATATTATCCGCAAGTTAAATGAGCTGGGCGGAAAACACGGCATCGGCATTGTGGACATCGTGGAAAACCGTGTGGTTGGCATGAAGTCCCGCGGCGTGTATGAGACACCGGGCGGAACCATTCTCATGGAGGCCCATCAGCAGTTAGAGGAGCTGGTATTAGACCGTGCCACCATGGAGACGAAAAAGACCATGGCTGATAAGCTGGCCCAGATTGTTTATGAGGGCAAGTGGTTTACACCTCTGCGCGAGGCTGTCCAGGCATTTGTTGAGTCCACCCAGGAATATGTGACAGGCGAAGTAAAATTCAAACTGTACAAGGGCAATATCATCAAGGCCGGAACCACATCCCCTTACTCCTTATACAGTGAGTCCCTGGCTTCCTTCACCACAGGCGACCTGTACGACCACCATGACGCAGACGGCTTCATTACCCTGTTCGGACTGCCCCTTAAGGTAAGGGCTATGAAAATGGCTGAGGTGGAATCTGCCAAAAAGGACCAGTAAAGAGACAGGATGCACTGTTACACATAAAGAAAATGCCCCGGAGATATTACATTTTCCATCTCCGGGGCATTTCTTTATGCCTTTGCCATCTTAGCCGCGCTATTTTATCTGTTGAAACTGTTTCATTAATTCATTCTACTTTTATTTATACGACTTTGCAGCTTTATGATGCTGATCAGATTGGCCAGGATTTCAATCTCTTGGGAAAGGACTCAATCTGTTTCCATGGAAAGACAGCGCCGTGTCCGCTGTTCTCCCCCTGCATCCGATCCGCTCAGGAGCAAGGTTATGGATAAGGGAATCCGGCCCGGCATTGGCTTTCCTGAATTTCCTTAGAGCCTTTTTAACTTGAAAAACCGGTAATATATTAAAAAATATACGAATATATAACCTTAAATCTGCATAGATCCTCTTCTTTTTTCCAAAAATGTGTCGAATATATAAGATAGTATGTATATTAAATCCATCAGCACAAAAGAGGGGTAAAAGGAAGATGAAAAGTATAAAAGGAAAAATTTTATTATGCATGTCACTGACTGTTGTCATATGCCTGAGCATTTTAGGGGGCGCAGGCATCTGTCTGAATTACAGCAGTACCAATCAGCTGTTGGAGCAGACGCTCAGGGAAACCGTCAAGATCGCGTCCGACAAGGTTGCAAATGAACTTACATCCTATCTTAACGTGGCTATTGACACAGGAACCATCGCACGGCTGACGGATCCCCAGCAGAGCCCTGGGAATAAGCAGCTTCTGATTGATGACAAGGTAAAACAGTACGGTTTCCAGAGAGGGAACATCATAGGGCCGGATGGAATCAGCGCCCTTGACGGCAAGGACTATTCTGACCGGGATTATTTCCATAAAGCCATGGCCGGCCAGGCCAATATATCCGATCCTTTGGTCAGCAAAGTCAACGGAGAATTGTCTATTATTGTGGCTGCTCCCTTATGGAAGGACGGACGGCCTAATACAACAATCGCAGGCGTGGTGTTCTTTGTTCCGCAGAGTACATTTTTAAATGATATCGTTTCACAAGTGCACATCAGCGATAACAGTGCAGCTTATGCCATCAATTCAGATGGTTATACCATTGCGGACAACACCACCGGCACAATCATGACACAAAACATAGAAGAGGAAGCGAAATCCGATTCATCACTGGCCAGGCTGGCTGCCATACATGGAAAAATAAGAAAGGGCGAAAGCGGCTTTGACAAATATGAAATTAACGGTGTGCAGAAGCTGGCCGCCTACTCTCCAATCGCCGGCACAGACGGATGGGGCATGGCCATCACGGCACCCACATCGGATTTTATGGGAGCGACCCTTACTTCTATCGGAATCACATGTGCTCTGTTAGTAATATCACTGATTGCTGCAGTGGCAATCGCTTATTGGCTGGCCAAGAAAATCGGCAATCCCATCCACATCTGCACGGAAAGGATCCAGAAACTGTCGGAAGGTGACTTAAAGTCACAGGTACCTGTCATACATTCCAAAGACGAAACGGGCAGACTATCCGAAGCCACCCGTCTCATTACTGATTCCATAAGCAATATTATCAATGATATTGACTGGGGGCTGAGCCAGATGGCCGCAGGTAACTTTGCCATCACCAGCCAGTCCCAGGATTTATATGTGGGGGATTTTAAACCACTTTCCGACTCCATGTACAAAATATTAAAGGAGATATCAGCAGTTTTAAGGAACATTGACCAGAGTGCCGAGCAGGTGGCCGGCGGCTCTGAACAGGTGGCGGCAGGAGCCCAGGCACTCTCCCAGGGGGCGACCGAGCAGGCGTCCTCCATAGAGGAATTAGCTGCTACTGTAAACGAGATTTCCAATCATATAGATAAAAATGCCGGCAATGCGAAAACAGCCAGCGAAAAAGCTGCCTCTGTAATGGACCAGGCAAAAGAAAGCAGCCAGCGCATGAAGGAAATGCTGACAGCCATGGATGACATCAATCAAGGGTCCGGTGAAATCAGTAAGATCATAAAGACAATTGAGGATATCGCGTTCCAGACTAATATCCTGGCGCTGAACGCCGCGGTAGAAGCCGCCCGGGCAGGAGAAGCAGGCAAAGGGTTCGCGGTGGTGGCGGATGAGGTACGCAATCTTGCGGGAAAATCCGCCGATGCTTCTAAAAATACATCATCACTGATTGAGGGATCCCTTCATGCGGTGGAACGCGGCACCAAAATCGCCAGTGAGACAGCTCTGGCGCTGGACGAAGTGGTAAATGGCGTTGAGGATGTATCTGCGGCCATCAATGAGATTTCCGCGGCCAGTGCAGACCAGGCGTCCTCCGCCAGACAGGTCACACAGGGCATAGACCAGATTTCCAGCGTTGTCCAGACAAATTCAGCTACAGCACAGGAAAGCGCGGCTGCCAGCGAAGAGTTGTCCGGGCAGGCCCAGATCCTCAAAAATCTGGTTGGGCAGTTTAAATTTGGCAGCACGGAATCCGGGGAGGAGCCCGTGATGCCGGTCCCTGATGAGTCCAATTACATGGTTCAGGGATGTGATGAAACTAAATATTAATATTGCAGGAAAGAGCCGGCTGCTCCTGCCGCCAGGAATTCTCCTTCCCCGCCGTCAATCCAGTCGGATCTTGTTTTTCTCCACATCCAGCCCCTCCGGCATATTGACAATCCGGATCCTTCCGTCGATGGTGACCGGCTCAAGCACTCCGTTTTCACTATGGCTCTCAATATAGGCAATCACCGCGTCAATGATGTTGGGCTGATTTCTGGCCCAGTCCGTTATCTGCTGATACTGCTCGTCATAGGTGTCCGTACTCAGGTCAAATAACCTGCATGCGCTCTCATTTCCAGGGTCAAAGGTCTGGTAGAGGGCAATCCCCTCAGGCAGCTGAGCCGGCTTGTCCGGTGGTAACACCGTAAACGCGTCCCAGCCGTCGCTTCCCCCCAGCTCATAATCCGTGGTCGCCACCGTATACCAGGCGTCAGGGTCTATCGTTTCTCCGTTTGACAGGCGGACATCGCTGATTTCCGCCTGTCCCCCATACGCATTATCCTCCAGCGGTTCGTAGGTAATGGTATAGGTGAAACCGGAGGGAATCACCATGCCGCCGAACACACTGGACTGGTCCGCTCTCACCGCATCGGTCAGGTTATTGGTGGAAAGTATGGATATCAGGTTCGCGCCCTTGCAGCGCACAGTGACCACATGGTTGTTCAGGCCGTAGAGCATGGAGGTGGCCAAATCAGACTCTGTTATCTCCCCTTCCTCAAGCTCCGCTGTCAGAGTTCCTGCATTGATGGCGGCCAGATCTGCGCCCGTGTACCGGCGCAGGGCATCAGCCAGCAGGTTTCCCAGAGCTGATTCATTGGAGCGGGAAAATATACGCACATAATTGTATGTCTTATCTGTCTTCCCGACCACATGGTCCGGGACCTGGTAACGGTTTTTCCCTGTAGTGCGGTATTCTTCCAGCGCCTCCAGCATCCCCTCTGTGCCGCCAATCTTCATGTAGGAGCTGGCGCCTTCCAGACCCGCATAATAGTTCTGTCCGCACAGGTAATGGCGCAGGGCAAAGGTAAACAAATCCGAACCGTAAAACTGGTAAGGATTTTTCACAATGGAGTGTTCTGTAAGGCACTGGTAAAATTCAGGATGGGTATTCTGAAAATAATCATAATTTAATGTGTCATCCCGCCGGTAGTAGGTGGTAGCGCCCACGGGAACCGAAGCACTGTAATATTCCGGCGCAAACTCTGTGGAGGCCACATATTCCAGATACAGGCGGCAGGCCCTGAGGACAGTCTCGTCTGTTATGTTTGCATTGATTCCCAGATACCAGTCCCCGTTGGTGGCCAGCCAGCGATCCTCCCTGGTTCTTCCCATATATGGTATGAATACAAAGTCCTCAGCCTTCACCCATACCTGTTTGCCGTCCTTTTCTATTTTAAAGCTTGGGACCCCGTTCACATCCCTGAGCTTCTCTTCAAAATGAACCGCATAGTCCACATAGCTCACCGAACACATGACTGCGTTTCCCCGAACCACCTCCCGCAGATTCTGTTTGCTGCTCATCAGGAAGTCGCCGTTCTCATACAGCCCCATGCTTTCCAGCTCATCAATTCCCTTAAGGACACGGGCAAATGCCGGATTTTCAAAGGAAACCCCTGCCGGATTATTCCGGTACAGATTCAGCCACTGCACATATTCGCTGTCCGTGTACGCATCCAGAAGAAAGGGCATGGCCACCACTGCTGCTGCGTCATTGTAAAGCATCCCAAAGGCATAGGCCCGTACCCCGGTCTCCTCCCTTCTCTCCTGAATCCGGCGGCAGAGCCCTATAAACTCTTCCTGTGTCCGGGGCATATCATATCCCATATCCGCCAGGAGCTGTCTGTTCACCATCAGCCCTGAGATATACCCGTTTCCAACCGGAAGGGCATATACCTTACCCCCTACCTCCGCATCATTTAAGGCGCTGATCATGTAGTTCTTCAAAAATGGTTCGGAGGTCAAATCCTTCAGATAACCGCTCTGGACATAGGTATAATAATCCTGTGTATAGAGGATTTCCGGGCCGCCTCCGCTGCGCACCGCTGCCAGCTGGGCATTCTCCATCTTTGGCGCTATTTCATATGTGCTCTCAATTTTAACTCCGGGCATCGTGCGATGGATATAGGCTTCCGCCTGCTCCGTATTGATATTCTCACCCATGGTATTGTACACATGCAGCACAACCGGCTCCTCAGCCGGCTGCGCACCGCTCTGTTTCTTATCCTCTGTGGCCCCGGTATCCCAAACGGCCGTGCATCCGGTAGCAGCAGATATCAGCACCAGCACCAGAAACAGCCCTATTACCATCCGTTTCTTCATATTTATTCTCCCTCTTCCCCGGGTATGGTTTTCGTGAATCACGTTTCGCTGCCGTACCGGGTATCCTCCTGTCCATCCCCACAGCTCCAGTCCCACAGCTCCAGCCCCACAGCCCCATCCCCACAGCTCCGGCCGTACCGGCTGCCCCAGCCGTTCAGGGACAGCCCTTTTAGCCCAGCAGGCCCCGCAGCTGTTCCATATTGATGGGCTTTGTCAGTACAGCGCCGAATCCTGCCCGCGCCGCCTCTGACCGCACTTCATCCTCACTGCTGGATGTAAACGCAAAGACAGGAATGGATCCGGCACTCTTTCTTTGGCTGCTGCGGATAGCTGCCGCTGCCTCAAAGCCGTCCATGACCGGCATGCGCAAATCCAGCAGGATGGCGTCATATGTGCCGTCCGGAGCATTGAGATATGCCTCCAGTGCCTGGTGTCCATTTTCCACCGCATCCACCTGCTGGCCGTCGGCCCGTATCAGCTCTGCTGCTATCTCCCGGTTAAGTTCATTGTCCTCCGCCAACAAAAGCCGCAGGCAGCGGCCCTCACGCCGCACCCGGCCAATCTCCTTTGCCAGGACCGCGAAGTCTATGGGCTTTGGAACAAAACCATTCATCCCTGCCTCAAGGGCTTCTCTGCGATCCTCCTCAAAGGCATTGGCTGTCAGGGCTATAATAGGGATGGACGCTGCCCGGGGATGGATGCTCTCCCGTATCCTGCGGGCCGCATCCAGTCCTCCCAGAACCGGCATCTGTAAATCCATGAGAATCACGTCATATGTATCCTCAGGTGCATCCAGAAAACGGGTGCATCCCTCTTCTCCGTTCCGGGCAGTATCCACCGCCGCTCCCATGAGTCCGGAGAGCATTTCCACTGCGATTTCCAGGTTGACCGCATTGTCCTCCACCACCAGCAAACGCACGCCTTTTAACTCCCCTGCCAGTCCGCCGGATATGCTCTCCCCCTGTCCCAGCATTCCGGTAATTTTCCGGTACAGGCTCATCCGGAACAGAGGCAGGCTGATTGTATATTTAAATCCCTTCTGCTTAATCTCCTCAAACAGCTCCTGCTCATCCGGTTTCAGTCCCAGAAGCCAAAGCGTATCCCCGCCTAAATCCCGCTTCAGCTGTTCTCCGGTTAAGGTCCGGTCAAAGCGGAGCATTTTATAGGGAAGAAATGCCATGGAGAAAGGACGGCCTGCCGCCCTCTTTTGGGCCGCCAGGGAAACAGCTGCCTGATAGTCTGTCTCCCAGGCAGCATCCACACCGATTTCCTCCAGCTTTTCCACTGCATCCCTGCACTTTTCCTCACTTCCCGGCTCGCCGATGACCAGCATGGCGCAGCCTGCGGCCAGAGGCACATGGCGGCTGCTTAAACGGATGGAAAGCCCAATGGTAAAGGTGGTGCCCTTTTCCGGCTCGCTCTCCACCCGGATGGTGCCGCCCATCAGATCCACAATGCGCTTGGTAATGGCCATGCCCAGGCCGGTTCCCTGGATTCCCTGTTTATAAGAATTCTGGTCCCGTGAAAACATCTCGAAAATCCGGCCCATATATTCCCGGCTCATGCCCACGCCGGTATCGCTGACCCGGAATACAAAGCTGGCAAATGAAGGATCCTGTGATGGTACCTCCGTGATATCCAGATAGATTTCCCCGTCCTTTGGCGTAAACTTCACCGCATTTCCCAGCACATTGGTAAGCACCTGCCCCAGGCGCACCGTATCGCCGCACAGCAATTCATGGGTAATGTTCCAGACATTGACGTCAAAATGCTGGCTACGCACGCCTGTCTGGGACTGGGTCACCGTAACCACGCCGGACAGCCATTCACCCAGTTCAAACTCTGTCTCTGCCAGCTGCATTTTGCCGGATTCTATTTTGGACATGTCCAGCACATCGTTAATCAGTCCCAGCAGTAATTGGGAGGAATTAGCGATTTTCTGAAGGCATTCGGTCACCTTTTTGCTGTCCTCCGGTGAATATAGAGCCAGATTGGTCAGGCCGATTACCGCATTCAGGGGAGTACGGATATCATGGCTCATACTGGCCAGGAAAGTACTCTTTGCAGCATTGGCCCGTGCCTCGCTCTCCAGCGCCTCTTCCAGGCGCCTGCGGGACTGCTCCCGTTCCGTGATATCCTCCAGAGTCACAGTGATAAAGCGCTGGCTGCTGTCCTGTTCCGAAATCAGATAGGCGTTAAGGGACAGCACGATATCCTTCTGGATGTCAGGCCGGGTAAAATGCAGCTTCAGGCTTCCGCTGGCACAATCTCCCTTGCGGACCCGGCTTATCAGGTCCAGGACCGCCTGGCGGTCGCTGCCGCTGATACAGCTTAAGAACTTATCTTCTATAGCATTTCCAAATGCATCCTCAATCCCCAGGACCTGTTCCGTGTTGCGGGACGCATACTCAATAGCACCGCTTTCACTGTCAGCAATGACAATCACATTGGGCACATAATGGGTCATCAGGGTGAAAATACGGTCGCGGCGAACAGCTTCCCTGGATGCGTTGGCGCGCACCACGAATACCAGCATAATTACAATCACCAGAAACATGCCCAGCATCAGCACAATGATAAACATGGTCAGCTGGATGGTCTCCTGGTTAATCTGCGCCGCGTCCGCCGTAATGTGGTCATAGGAGACACAGGAAATGAAATCCCAGCCGGTCCGCGGGATGGGCGCATACACAAGCTCATAGCGGGAATCCCCAAAGTAAATCTCGGCGCTGCCGCCTTTATCGTCCCTGAAATCAGAGAGCACCCGTTCATATTCCGTGCCGCCCTGGGCGTCCGGCTTAAAGAATTCCGCATTCAGGGGATTTTCCTCAAAATATGTAAACAGATTCAGGGTCTCTCCCAGTTCCCGGTTCACATGGGTGCGGGAGAGAATCAGACCTGAGTCAGTGGTGATCATATAGGAAGCATTGTCCCCGAACGCAGTGGAATCATAAAGGGCCCGAAAGGATTCCTGGCTGTAAATTCCAATCAGTATGACAGAGCCCGCGCGGCAGGAGAATGCCACCACATCCTGCCCCGAAGCGCTGAACGGGTCTGAAATAAAGCTGATCGCCTCCCCGTCCGGGCTGTTCAGGCAGTCCACATAGGCCTGACTGGAATACAGGTTGATGGGTTTCACACTATCCCCCTGGCTGTAGACACCGCGGCCTGATTCATTCAGCAGTACGCAGTAATCGAACACAGACACTTTGTTAAAATCCCTGAGATAACTGCGGTCCCCGTTGCTGAGGCCGTCAATGGAGTCAAAACCATTTTCCTTCAGTTCTTCGGACATGCCGATTCCCAGCACGCGTATCTCATGCCGGCAATGGTCAAAACCTTCGGTTGTCTTGGAAATCAGGGTGCTGGTTGTCTCTTTCAGCGCAGAGATATTGGAATTGATGATGCGGTCGTAGATGTCCCTGCGGTATCCTTCCAGGAAATAAGATAATGATAAGTAAAAGACAATCGCAAGGGCGATACAGACTGTGATGGTTATCGGCAGAGAAAACTTATGTTTTTTTCGTATCTGTTTCATCTGCCGTACCTCGCTTTTCTGGAAACCATATAACTTTAAACAGCTTTGAATAATATTATATTATTTGGGAAGCTATTTGTCAATTTTACAAATACGCACAGTGCCGCCTGAATATATCTTTATCCTGCTTTAAATGAAACCGGACCCATGAAGAAGCAGCTTGTTCTTCATGGGTCCGGTTTTAACTGCCATTGAGCAGCAGCTGTTTATGTCTACAGTGACTTCACGGCTGCCACAACGTTCTCAACCGTAAATCCGAATTTCTTAAAGAGCTGTCCCGCTGGTGCGCTGGCGCCAAAGCCCTTCATGGTGACGGTGGTTCCGTCAAGGCCCACATACCTGCCCCATCCGAAATCGCCCAGTGCCTCTACCGCCACTCTCTTGCGAACTGCCTTTGGAAGGACCTTCTCCTTGTAATCCTCAGGCTGCTCCTCGAACACGTCCATGCTGGGCATGCTGACAACACGCACATCCACGCCCTCTTTTGCCAGTTCTGCCTTTGCACCCACTGCCAGCTCCACCTCGGAACCAGTGGCAATGATGATGGCATCCGGAACTTCCTTTGCGGAATCTTCCAGTATATAGGCTCCCTTTAATGCCTCCTTGCTGGATCCGGCCAGCTGTGGCAGGTTCTGTCTTGTGAGTACCAGAGCCGTAGGAGTCTTTTTGGAAGATACGGCGCTGTACCATGCAGCAGCTGTCTCCGTGGCATCCGCCGGACGGTATACATGGAAGTTAGGCATGGCGCGCAGCATAGCCAGCTGCTCGATGGGCTCATGGGTTGGTCCGTCCTCGCCCACGCCGATGCTGTCATGGGTAAATACAAAGGTAAGGGGCACACCCATAAGAGCGGACAGCCTTGCCATCGGCTTTGTATAATCGCTGAACACAAAGAAGGTGGACACAAATGCCCGCAGGCCGCCGTGAAGCATAAGACCGTTTCCGATAGCGGACATGGCCAGCTCGCGGACGCCGAAATGCAGGTTGCGTCCGGCATAGTTATCCTTGGAGAAGTCCCCCATATCAGCCATATAGGTCTTAGTGGACGGAGCCAGGTCTGCTGCTCCTCCAATCAGGTTCGGCATCAGGTTCTTAAGTTTCTGAAGCTGCTTGCCGGACAGGCTTCTGGTAGCATCCGGCTTGTCCTCAAATGCCCAGTAGTCTTCACTGTCATAAACATCATTAGCCAGATTGGGATTATAGAATTTATCCCATAATTCCTTCATCTCCGGATATTTCCCGCAGTATTCCGCAAATAATGCGTTCCATTTTTCCTCTGTCTCAGCGCCTCTCTCAGCGTATGCCTTATAATTGGCATATACTTCATCCGGTACATAGAAAGGCTCCATAGACGGCCAGTTCAGGAATTCCTTCATGGCTTTTACATTGTCATCTCCCAGAGGCTCGCCGTGAGCGCTGGCCTTGCCCTGCTTAGCGGGACAGCCGTAGCCAATCTGGGTCTTTACGGTGATGAAAGACGGACGTGCGGTATCTGCCTTTGCCTCCTCGATGGCCTTGCCGATGGCATCCAGATCATTTCCGTCCTCAACGGTAATCAGCTGGAATCCAAAGGCTTCCATGCGCTTCTGCACGTTCTCTGTAAATGCAATATCTGTGCTTCCCTCGATGGAAATACGGTTGGAATCATAAAATACAATAAGCTTGCCCAGTCCCAGGGTACCTGCCAGTGAGAACGCCTCGGAGGAAATGCCCTCCATCATGCAGCCGTCGCCGCCCAGCACATAGGTATAATGGTCAACAACCGGATATCCGTCCTTGTTGAATACAGCTGCCAGATGTGACTCGGCCATAGCCATGCCGACTGCCATGCCCATGCCTGCGCCCAGAGGGCCTGTGGTGGCCTCAACGCCTACTGTATGGCCATACTCCGGATGTCCCGGTGTCAGAGAATCCATCTGGCGGAAATTCATCATATCTTCTTTTGTAAGGCCGTAGCCGAAAAGATGAAGCAGGGAATACAGCAGTGTGGAGCCATGGCCTCCTGAAAGGATAAAACGGTCCCTGTTCTCCCATCCCGGATTCTTAGGATTATGGTTCATATGTTTTGCCCACAGCTCAAAGGACATGGCTGCGGCTCCCAAAGGAAGACCTGGGTGGCCTGATTTGGCTTTCTGTACAGCATCTGCTGCCAGAACGCGGATTGCATTGACTGACATGGTATCAATCTGATTCATAGTTCCCTCCATTCCGGTGCCCCCGAGGGGGCCCACGCATCATAGATGTTATTTTTTTACCAACTGCCCTTTATTATACCAATTCCATCCATGCAGGGCAATACTTTTTCTCGCAAAAATCAGTGCAACATTTTGCGGTTCTTTGCGTTATTTTGCAAATTTAAAAACAATTGTTATAAAAAGATTATAATTTAAACACATTTTCATCACATTTTAATTTTAAAACTGTTTGGTGTATATGTTTATAAAAAACTGACAGGAGGACACAATCAGTGATTGAAGTAAAAAATCTTGTAAAAGATTACGGCGGCCATCTGGCAGTGGACCATTTAAGCTTCCGGGTGGAAGACGGCCAGATATACGGCTTCCTGGGCCCTAACGGAGCCGGGAAGTCCACTACCATGAACATCATGACCGGTTATCTGGGCGCCACAGAGGGCCAGGTCATCATAGACGGCCACGACATACTGGAAGAGCCTGAAGCCGCAAAAAAACGCATCGGGTATCTGCCGGAAATTCCGCCTCTGTATATGGATATGACCGTGGATGAGTACCTGGAATTTGCGGCCTGCCTTAAAAAGCTGCCGAAAGCAGGGCAGAAGGACGCTATACAGGAAGTGATGGAACTGGTTAAGATTACGGATGTCAGAAAACGGCTGATCCGAAATCTGTCCAAGGGTTACCGCCAGAGGGTGGGTATGGCCCAGGCTATTTTAGGGAAGCCCTCTGTTATCATCCTGGATGAACCCACTGTGGGACTGGACCCGAAACAAATCATTGAGATACGGGATATGATAAAGGGGTTGGGCAAACAGCATACCGTCATCCTGAGCTCCCACATCCTGTCCGAGGTAAGCGCTGTCTGCGACCATATCATGATTATTGCCCACGGAAAGCTGATTGCCAGCGATACTCCTGAAAACCTGGAACAACGTTTAAAAGGCGCCGCGGGCCTGGAGCTGACGGTAAAAGGCAGCGAGGAAACGGTAATGCCTGTGCTGGAGGAAATTCACGGTCTGTCCATAGAGCGTATAGGGGCCGGAGGCGAGGCAGGCACCTGTGTGGTGAATCTGCAGTTTGGAGGGGATGAAGATAGCAGTGTTTCGGGGAGCGGTATTGGTTCCGGCGGCGGCATTGCTCCCGGCGGCGGCATTGCTCCCGGCGGCATTGCTTCCGGCGCTAAGACAGATATCCGCGAAACCATTTTTTACGCCCTGGCCAATCATCGACTTCCCATCCTGTCCATGGCTCCCTCCAAGGCATCCCTTGAAGAAATATTCCTGGAGCTGACAGAGGACTCCCCGAAATTGCGGGAGGACAGAGGCGTCACAGACCCCACAGACCCATCAAAGGAGGAGGATTCCCAATGAGAGCTATCTATAAGCGGGAGCTGAAATCCTATTTCTGCTCCATGACAGGCTATGTTTTCATTGCTTTCATGACCATGTTCATGGGCATTTATTTCATGGTTTACAATATGATTAACGGTTACCCCTATTTTTCTTATACACTTAATTCCATCCTGATGATACTTATGATTGCGGTGCCGATTCTGACCATGCGCAGCATGTCGGATGAACACAGGGCGCGGACAGACCAGCTGCTTCTCACCTCCCCTGTGTCCGTATGGGGCATTGTTATGGGAAAATTTCTTTCCATGGTCACTATTTTGGCTGTCCCCATGGCCATTGCCTGCCTCTGTCCCCTTATCATCCGAAGCGCCGGCACCGCTTATCTGACCGAGGACTATGCATCTATACTGGCCTTCTTCCTTTTGGGATGTGTGTATATTGCCATTGGGCTTTTCATCTCCTCCCTTACGGAAAGCCAGCTCATAGCCGCTGCAGGGACCTTCGGCATACTGCTGCTCAGCATCCTCTGGCCAGGGCTTTTAAACTTTATACCGGCTGCCGCATCAGGTTCCCTGGTCGGTTTCCTTATCCTGTGGACCCTGGTGTGTTTTATCCTATACCGGCTGACCGGCCATATCCCCCTTTCCCTTGGACTGGAAGCAGCCGGAGCGGCAGTCCTTATAGGAACCTTTTTCGTAAAGCAGAGCATATTTGAACGGGCTCTGACCGGACTTCTGGGAAAAATCGTACTGACAGACGTATTTGACGGCATTGTCAGCAGCCATATGCTGGATGTCAGCGGTCTTGTCTATTATCTGAGTGTGGCCGGTATATTGTTGTTCCTGACGGTCCAGTCAATCGAGAAAAGAAGATGGAGTTGAATCATATGACCAGAAAATGTAAAAAAGGCAGCTATATGGCACTGTTCACCCTTGTGGTCATTGCCGCTGTCATTGTACTCAACCTGATAGTGGGAAAGCTTTCTGCCAAATACCTGAAACATGACTTAAGTTCCAACAAAATCCTTACCCTGGGTGATACAACCAGGGACATCCTGGCACAGCTGGACAGAGACGTTACCATCCATATTGTGGCCGATCCCAACTCAGTGGATGAGAGGATTACATCCTTTGTGAATCTGTATAAGGACCTTTCCCCGCATATTTCGGTGGAAGCCAATGACCCTGTGCTTCACCCGGATGTACTTGCTTCCCTGGACACAGAGCCCGGCAATCTGATTGTATCCTGCGAGTCCACCGGAAAAAAAACATCCATTTCATTTGACGATATCATCCAGTTTGACCCCATGGTTTACTACCAGTACGGGCAAATCAAGGAAACCGCCTTTGACGGTGAAGGACAGATTACCAGCGCCATCCGCTATGTCACAAGCGATACAGCGGCGACCGTATATACCCTGGCCGGACACGGGGAAACCGCCCTCTCGTCAGCCGTCTCAGATGCCATGGATAAATCCGGCATGAATGCAGCCGATCTGAATCTGCTCACCCAGGGAGCCGTTCCCCAGGACTGCAGCCTTCTCATCATGAACGCACCTGTCAAGGATATCTCCGCGGATGAAAAAGAAACTCTGACCGATTACCTGAAAAACGGCGGCCGCATGCTGCTCCTTGCCGGCTGTACCCAGGATACATTGTCCAATCTGACAGATTTCATTTCCCAGTACGGAATGGACCTGAAAAATGGATTTGTGGCCGACCCGGCTCCCCAGCATTACTACAACAATAATCCCTTTAACGTAATTCCGGATTACGACTTTGCCAGCAGCCTTCTCTCAGGAATTGATTCCTCCGCAGCGGCCCTTCTGGTCCAGCCTGCGGGTATGACCATACAGGAAAATCCTTCGGAGGACATTGCGGTCCAGCCCTTCCTGACTACCTCTGATTCTGCATTTTTAGTGGATCCTGCCACGCAGGAAAAGACGCAGGGCACTTATGTGCTGGGAGCTGTGGCCACGGAGACTGTAAACGAGGAAGAAGGCACATCCTCCATGCTTACCGTCATCACAGCGCCAAGCATGATTGATGATTCCATCCTGTCACGTTTCCCCAGCATCACCAACCTGACTCTGTTCATGAACGCCGCGGCCAGCGGACTGCCCGGAGTCACACCGCTGTCCATCCCCAGCAAAAGTCTGGATATTACCTATAATATGGTAACATCCGCCGGATTGTGGAGTGCGCTGTTTATTATCGTGATTCCTGTCATTTTCCTGATTGCAGGCTTTGTGATCTGGCTGAAGCGCCGGAAGCTATAAATCACGTTTATACGCATCACATATAACATGTATCGCACGTAAGTGACCGGAATACGGTCACTTACGTGCTCATAAAAAGGAGGTTAAACATGAAGAAACATATACGGCCAATGGTTCCCGCTCTGGGAGCCCTGGTCCTTCTATGCGCAGCCTACGGCATTATCACCTGGCATCAGGGGAGGAATGCTGAATCACAGGCCCTGTCACCGGAAAATGCTTCTGTATATATGACCGACCTTCCGGAGCTGTCTTCCCTGTCCTGGACAAAGGACGGCAAGAGTCTGTCCTTTACCCGGGAAGGCGGTACCTGGTATTATAAAGGGGATACGGACTGCCCCATCCGCCAATATCCCCTGACCACCCTGTCAGATACTCTGTCCCACTTAAAAGCTGAGCGGAAGCTGGAAGGCGCGGATTCTCCGGAAGCATATGGCCTGGATAACCCTTCCGTACGGTTTGATACCGTTTCCTCTGATGGTTCTTCTCACTCTATCCTGGTGGGAAGCCAGGTTCCCGGTACCGGCGGTTCAGGCCCGGACGGTTCCCAGCTCCCCGCCCAGTATTATGCAGCTATGGACGGGGACAGTCAGATTTATACCATCGGCAGTTATCTGACCGAAACAGCTGCCAAGGGACTTTATGATTTTGTTGAGACAGAATCCCTTCCCCATGTGGCTGGTGCCGACATCCGGGAAATCACTGTATCCAGGAACGGACAGACCAGACGGTTCTGTAAGAAGACCGTGGATGACGCAGGCAATATTGCCTGGTATAAGGACTCTGACGCGGACGAGGCCAACCGCCTGGATGACAATGGCGCTCTTAATAATCTGGCGGATGCCATAAGCGGTTTGTCGTTCCAGTCCTGTGTATCATATAAGGCAAGCGATGAGGAATTAGGCAGCTATGGCCTGTCTGAGCCGATTATGACGCTTTCCTGGACATATGAAAGCGGAGATAGGGACAGTGCCGTATCATTGGCCATTGGAAATTCCACCGAAGATGGTACAGGCTACTATACCAGAAAGGATGATTCCAGAGCCGTGAATCTGATATCAAAAGAGGCGGCAGAGCGTTGTCTCAATGCTGCCTACCCAAAGTAATGTGAATTATACTATGAAGTTGTGCTAAATTATGAAAGGGAAACAACACCGCATTTCTGCCTGTTGTCTCCCTTTTTTATAACTGTTCTAATATATGGATTGCCCTTAAGCCCCTTCCCTGCGATCCCCCGCACCTCTATCATGGAGCACAAAGTGGTTCTTCTGAAAATCCAGTATCCCCTCAGCCCGCATCTTACTCAGCTCGCTGGACATAGCGCTCCGGTCCACACAGAGATACTCAGCCAGCTCCTGGCGGTTATGGGGTATGTCAAAATCCCTGCCCCCTTTTGCCATGGCCTGCTCTGACAGATAGGACAAAAGCTTTTCCCTGGTGGTCCTGCGGCACACATGCTCCAGTTTGTTTTCCAGCTTCACATTGTGCTCCGACACCAGACGCAGCATGTTGTGTATGAACCTGGTATGGAAATCGCAGGCCAGAGGACAAAACGTGATCATCCGCTGGTAATTGAGGAACAGGGTCTCGCATCCCCCCTCTGCCACCACGCTCACCGGCAGCACCGGGGTCCTGGCGCAGGAATAGGACTGGCCAAAGAGCTCCCCTTCCTTTATATGATATATGTGTTCCTGATGTCCCCAGAAATTCTCCTGGATAACGCATGCCTTCCCCCTCAGCAGAACCAGCACCTTATTGACGGATTCTCCCATGCGGAAAATGTATTCCCCATCCTCATAAAGCACCTGCTCCGAGGCACAGCATTTTAACAGGGTATAGAGCTCGTCATCATTTATGCCATAAAATAGCGGAGATTTTTTCACAAGAGGCAGCCATTCCTCCATATTCGCCCTTCTTTCCGTTGCATTTACAACTCTTTTGCTGTAAATATTATATAATTAAGAGATTTTTCCGTCAAGAGGGATTTTCTGTGAGATAAAATCTCATTCAGCATCACCGGACATCATCCATATCCAGCTGTTTTTTATATATCCCAATGACTTTTTTCATGGCCTCCTGGCCGGGAGCCCCTATGGTAAGGCGCTTCTCCACACAGGTCTTCATGCTGATGGCCTCATATACGTCCTCCTCAAACACCGGACTGATGGCCTTGTATTCTTCCAGGCTGAGATCATCCAGGGCAATTCCTTTGGCAATGCAAGCAAGGACCAGCTGTCCCACGATGCCGTGGGCATCCCTGAAAGGCACTCCCTTATTCACCAGATAATCCGCCGCATCTGTGGCATTGGTAAAGCCGTTCTTTGCACTGGCTTCCATTACCTCTTTCCGAAAGCTCATAGAGGAAATCATGCCGGTAAACAAGGCCAGGCATCCCTTTACTGTGTCAATGGCGTCAAAGGTAAGCTCCTTATCTTCCTGCATATCCTTGTTGTAAGCCAGAGGTATCCCCTTCATGGTGGTCAGCATGGATACCAGGGCGCCGTATACGCGCCCGCTTTTGCCGCGGATCAGTTCTGCGATGTCCGGGTTCTTTTTCTGAGGCATGATGGAACTTCCTGTGCTGTAGGAATCATCAATCTCCACAAAACGGTATTCGTTGGTATTCCATATTATGATTTCCTCGCAGAACCTGGACAAATGCATGGAGATAGTGGACAGGGCGCTGAGCAGCTCAATCAGGTAATCCCTGTCAGCCACTGAATCCATAGAATTAAGGGTAGGTCCGTCAAATCCCAGAAGCTCTGCCGTGTATTCCCGGTCCAGAGGATAGGTGGTGCCTGCCAGGGCGCCTGAGCCCAGAGGGCAGTAATTCATGCGCCTGCGTATATCCTTAAGGCGGGAGCGGTCCCTGGAGAACATCTCGAAGTAAGCGCCCATATGATGGGCCAGGGTGATTGGCTGGGCCTTCTGAAGATGGGTGAAACCAGGCATGAAGGTGTCTGTATTCTTCTCCATAACCGCCAGCAGCTCTTCCAGCAGTTCCTTCACCAGCGCTTCGATGGCGTCAATCTCATCCCTGGTATAGAGCTTCATGTCCAGGGCTACCTGATCATTGCGGCTGCGTCCTGTGTGAAGGCGTTTTCCCGCCTCCCCAATCCGCTCCGTCAGGGTACCCTCTACAAAGGAGTGGATATCCTCATATCCAGAATCGGATGATATGGCCAATTTCCCATTATCCAGGTCTTCTAAAATGCTTTCCAACCCGCGGATAATATCATCCCTGTCCTGTTCTGTGAGAATTCCCTGCTTGGCCAGCATTTTCACATGGGCTATGCTGCCCCTGATGTCCTGACGGTAGAATTTCTGGTCAAAGGAAAGGGATTCGTTAAAATTGTGTACCAGCTGATTGGTCTCTTTCGTAAAACGTCCGCCCCATAATTTCATGGCTCTTATCTCCTTATTTCTAAATTTCTTTTGTCCTGTATTCTTGTTTACTGCGGCTTTCCTGGTTTACTGCGGCTTTCCTGGTTTGCTGCAGCTTTCCTGGTTTGCTGCAGCTTTCCTGGCCTGCTGCGGCTTTCCTATTTACCACCGCTTTCCTGTTTGCTGCTATTTTCTTTTTTCTGGCTCTTTTTGTTCTCTTTGCTGTTCTTTCTTATGCTGTATCCGCTTACTACACGGTCCTTTTTCTTCTTCCGGCTGATTCCCACCAGCACAGTGACTCCCAGGACAGCCGCGCTGGCTCCGGTAATCCAAGCCCCGGTCCTAAGTCCCTCCGGTTCATAGGAAAAGCTGATTCGGTGGGTCCCTTCACCGATATCCACTGCCAGAAACGTGTCAAACATTTTCCGCGGGGTCACGGCCTTGCCGTCCACCAGTATGGTCCATCCCTTATCATAAGGAATGCTGGTATACATAACGCCGGCCGACTCAGCGGTGATGCTGCCTGACAATTCCGTATCCGTCCACCTGGAAAGCACCATGGGATTCTGGTTCATTTTTCCGTAAACAGCTTCCAGGGCCTGGGGATTAAAACGCCACACCTCTGCCTGCAGGGTCGGGCTGCCGTCATCTCCTGTCTCCAGGCGAACCTCCACATCCTTGTTGATACGGCCCAGCTCCATGAAGTAGCCCCTGTCCACATTATCAAAGCTCTCGGTCTGCTCTCCGATTACAGCCGTGACCTCCTTTACCTTCTTATTGGTCACATACACATAGTAATCGCCGGTTTCCTGGGCTGTAAATGTAAGTTTCCTGCCCTCTGTCACACTTTCGTTGGGAAGCAGTACATGCTCTGTATCCAGCACATCGCAGAGATCGTTCTGGACATGGGCCGGATTCCCGGAATCCAAAATCCAGTTTCCTTCCACATCCGACGGCAGCATAAATGCCACGGGCAGGGTAAATTTATTCTCATACAGCCACATACTTCCTTTTCTCGCGGACAAATCCCTAAGTCCATCGGCAGGCTGCTGGTCCCCGTATATGCCATAGCGAACGGACATCAGACTGTCCACCAGAGGCGTGCTTCCTGTGATGCTGTAGGCATTGGTGGAGCTCTCACACCCCATCCTGCGGAAGAAATCCGACAGGGAGGCATTGGCTGTGGATGAAAACAGGGATACGGACGGGAAATTCATCCAGGCGCCGTCATTCTTTGTCTTTCTATCTGTCTTTTCCACACGATAGAATGTATCCGACTTAATATTCCACACCAGATCCTCCACGTCCTGGTTATCTTTCACATAAGAAGTTCTGCTGGTGGTAGGGATACTGGTTACCGCGGTATTCACAGCCGCCTCAATGGCAACCACGGCCAGAGCAGTGAGAAGAATGGCGTCCAGACTCCATTTTCCCTTGTGGTACAGGTAAATCAGACCTCCATATATGGCAATGAACAGGAGTGCCGCATAGAACACGGAAAAATGGTATTGTTCCGGATTATCCACCAGCTTCTCTGCCAGCAGCACAAAGGAAACAGCCCCCCAAAACGCCAGGCATACCGATTTCCAGGACATATCCTCCAGATGAATATAGGCGTGGTAACACATAAACAGCATCAGTGCAATATAAATAAAGGACTGACGGCAGGGAAGGCTGTTGGGATAGTGGAACCCATGCCAGATAAAATTCAGCACATTGACTGAAAAGCTGGCGTAAAACAGAACCAGCATGGAGCAGTACACTGCCTTTTCCCTGAAGGTAATCTTCCTGCTGCCCAGGTATAAAAGGAAGAACATAAGCACTGCCACACCGCAGTATATATTGGGCCAGTGGTCCAATCCTATCTCGGTTCCCACATTTCCTATATGACGGGCAATCATATCAAAGATGGAGAAATAGGATGAAAATGTCTTAGGGAAATCAAAATCCCCTGACGCCGTGACCTGCAGCGCATAAATCTCCGGCAAAAGCACCACCGCGGCAAGACCGCCTGCCAGAAGGGAATAGAAGGCAAACCGCAGCCCTGTTCCCATGAACTCCCCGAAGCTTTTGGGCGGATTGAGCGTCATCTGCGCAATCACATAGATAACCATAAAAATGCAAATCATGATGGAAATATAGTAATTGGAAAGGATGGAGAGGCCCAGCGTAATGCAGTAAAGCGTCCCCTTCTTCTCCTTTACCAGCTGCTCCAGCCCCAGCAGAATCAACGGGAACAGCATGATGCAGTCCAGCCACATGATGTTCCAGCTGTAAGCAGCCATATAACCGCTAAGGGCATAAAAAATACCGAAAAAGCCCACGCCGAACTTCTTAACTCCAAAGTGTTTCTTCAGATACCATGAAAAGCTAAGGCCGGACAATCCTGTCTTGAGAACAATGAGTATGGTCATAAACTCAATGATAAACTTCTTCGGGCATAATATCAGAAGCCAGTTTACCGGGCTGGCCAGATAATAGGCATAGAGCGCAGAAAAATTCACCCCCATGCCGATATCCCAGCTGTAAAGCAGGCTTCCCCCATGGGTCAGCTTATACTGGAACTCTGAAAAAAACGGGGCATACTGATGGTACATATCCGTCCTGAGAAAACACTCTTCCCCAAATGGAAAGATACCTCTCTGGGCAAATATGATTATCATGGCCACCACAGGGACAAAAAATGCTGCCACAAGACCATCCGAAGGCTTTAGCAGCCGAAGTCCGCGCCTGTTTTCTGTCTGTGACATCCCTGTCTCTCTCTTATCGTACTGCTGCCTGTCCTGTCCGGCAGTCTCATTCTCTTCTTCCATTCCGTATTCGTCTTCCTCTGATGTATATTCGTCTGCTGTATATCTATCCGCTATATAATTATCTGCGGCATATTTATCCGCTGCATACTTATCTGCCGCATATTTATCCGCCGCATATTCATCTGCGGCATATTCATCTGCGGCATATTTATCCGCTGTATACTTATCCGCCGCATATTTATCTACCGCATATTTATCTACTGCATATTTATCCGCTGCATACTTATTCGCCGCATATTTATCCGCCGCATATTTATCCGCCCCATCATATTCCGAAGCATTTTCCTCTGATGAATCATCACCGAAAAGATACGCCTCCAGTGTGCCTTCTTCCGTTAAATATTCCTCTGATGTCGTTTTATCCCCGCCGGAAACCGGCTCCTTTGAGAGCGCTTCCTCCCGGGCTTTATCCTGCATGGTCGGTTCTGGCTGCACAAGCTTCAGGATTGCGTCAAGCTCCCGTTCAACCCGTTCTATCTCTTCACGTTCCATCACAGTCACCTTTCTCTATTCAGGCTTATTCTTGAATATCCAGAGTTTGCTGAAAATATAGTTCAGTACCATGTTGATTACAGAGGATGTGAATTTGCAGAACAGCTCATACAGCATTCCCCTGTCGCCGCCTAATTTCACCATGACCACCATGAGCACCCAGGTAACGGCTCCTGAGAACGCCCGTGCAGCCACAAATGCACCCACTTCCTTCACAAGGTAGGAAGGCCGCAGATTATAATTGCGGAACACAATAAGCTTGTTCACCACATAGGCAAACAGCACAGCCGCCAGCCATGACATGGCCTGGGACAGGCCTACGCCTATCTCAATCTGCCTCAGCAGGGCATATACCGCAAAATCAACTGCCGTGGTGAGAAACCCGCATATAATGTAGCTTACAGTCTCGTAGTTAACACATTTTTCCCATAGTTTACGTAACATTTTCTGCTCCTGCCCTGTTCCAGAGTACACACACACAATCCCTGGAGCAATAATCCCTTCTATTATATGGTAGCATCATGGAATTGTAAAGAAAAAACCATTATCTGTCCAGGAAATCCTCGGCTCCCCTGGTGTAATGGAGTTCCCCGTCTTCCGTAAGGAATATGCCGTAGATTTGGTCCATGGATTCTATGAGCCTGGTGCCCTCTTCCAATCCCAGTGCAAAGCAGGTGGTGCTCAGTCCGTCCCCGTCCACTGACCTGGGGGAAATGATGGATACCTGGGTCAGCCCATTTTCATATGGGTAGCCGGTAGCCGGATCCAGTATATGATGATAGTTGACACCGTTCTCCACAAAATGCCTCTCGTACACCCCTGACGAAACCACTGACATGTCGTCTATTTTCAATGCCGCCACTGTCTCTGTATGGGTTGCGTACGGCCTCTGGAGTCCTATTTTAAAAGGGGCGCCGTCCGGCCGTTTTCCCACGCAGAGCACATTTCCTCCCAGATTGATGACCGCACTTTTCACACCGTTTTCTTCCAGATATGCCTTCATCTGATCTGCTATAAACCCCTTGGCTATGGCGCCCAGGTCAATGGTTGTCTCATCATTGAGAAAGGTGACCTGTCTGCCGTCCAGGAGCACGTTTTCATAGCCCACCTTTTTAAGGTCCGCCTCAATCTCTTCCTCAGGCGGCACATGAGGCGTCTTTCCTGTAAAATCCCACAGGGAACTTAAGGGCTCTATGGTTATATCAAAGGCCCCCCGGGACATACGGCAGTACTCCAGCCCCTCCGACAGTACCTGGGCTGTTTTCTCCGATACCGTGATGGTCCTCTCGCCCGGCCTGCGGTGGTTCAGTTTGTAAATCTCGCTGCCCTCCAGGGTTCTGCTGAGCAGCTTCTCATAGTCGGAACAGAGTGTCATGCAGCCGTCCAGAATGGTCTGGTCCTCTGAATCGTATAAGGTGACGGTGACAAATGTGTTCAACAAAAAAGACGACCTGGTGACAGGATCCGCAACTTTCTTGCTGCATCCTGCCAGCCAAGCCGTGCACATGATAATCAAACCTGCTGTTATTATTGTCTTTAATCCTGTATTTTTCATGCCTTACATTCTAGCACCCGGGCATGTAAAAGTCAAGGCAGCCCCATCAGGCTTTGGTCTCTTCCATGTACTCATCCATCACAGCGTCCAGAATATTCTTAAGTGTCTCTGGCGCTCTGCCTCCCACCGGCGTGCCGTCAATCTCATTGGCAGCCACACACAGTTTGGTGGATGATGTCACCAGAACCTCGTCCGCATCCATCATCTCCTTCAGGGTATAGGGAGTCTCGCTTACAGGAATCTCCAGTTTCTTACAAATGCGAATCAGGTGGGCTCTTGCAATGCCCGGAAGAATCAGATTGTCCGCAGGAGCCGTGTAGAGAATTCCATCCTTCAGGATATGGCAGTTGCTATGGGCACATTCCGTCACACGGTCGCCTCTGTGGAACACTGCTTCCTGGCATCCTGCTTCCTTTGCTTTCTGGGCAGCCATGACGCTGGGCAGCAGATTCAGGGTTTTGATGTTGCAGTGAAGGAAACGGGTGTCCTCCTGGGTAAGCAGGCGAATCTTCTTGTACAGGTCCGGTGTTCCCATGGGCTTTAACATAACCCAGAGATTGGCTGGTACATTCTCCGGAAATTCATGGGTTCTGACAGCGGTACCCCTGGTTACCTGGAAATAGATAAACAGATCTCCGGTATCCATCTTATTGACCAAATCCTGAAGCAGCGCCTTCAGCTCTGCCTTTGTGCACGGCACCTGCATCTTGATAAGGCCTGCGCTGTTGAAGAAGCGGTCAACGTGCTCGTCAATTGCAAAAATCTTGTAATTGCGGCAGGGACCTGCATCGTATACACCGTCTCCAAACCAGCATACCCTGTCATTCATGGGAACGCTCATGTTCTCCAGTTCGTCGTACTTTCCATTATAATATCCAAGCGTTTTCATATATGTAATCTCCTTTATAATAAAATATTCATTGAAACATGATGCTAAAACCGCTTTTTCTCTTCTTCCGGTATGGCGGAATACATGTTTTTGATTTCCTTCAGAACGAAATGGGTCCTGGTGGCAGACACACCGGGTATGCTCTTGATGGTGCGGTGGATGCGCTCCAGCTCATCGGAGGAGGCGCAGGATATCTTCAGCACAAAGTCATAATCTCCGGTCAGATAGTAGCAGTCCAGGATATTAGGGTGATCCATGATCACCTCGGTGAAGGAGTCATGGAACCTGGGATGTTCCAGGCTGATTTCCATTAGGGCTGTGACATCGTTCCCCAGGGCCTTGGCATCCACCCTTACCGTATAGCCCTTGATGATGCCGGACTCTTCCATCTTCTTGATGCGGTCCAGTACGGCCGATACGGACAAATGAATGGCTTTGCTGATGTCTGAGGCTGTCTCCCTTCCGTTCTCTTTTAGGATGTTCAGTATCTTATAGTCAAGTTTATCCATCTTGTCCCCCTGTTATTTTAGCTTTTCAAATGTGATTTCGTAGTATATACTGGTAGGTGGATAGAATGCATTTTCTGCACTGCCCTCGCCGTGACTGCCCGGTACGCAGTGCGCCTTGCCGCCGGGCTATGCCCTTTGTCCGGGTCACAGGCTTCGTGGACATTATAACACAAATCATCCAGGAGTTGTACTATGAATCTCTCTTATTTGAAATATGCGGTAGAAGTGGAAAAAACTGGGTCCATCACTAAGGCGGCTCAGAATTTTTATATGAATCAGCCTCATCTGAGTAAAATCATCCGTGAGCTGGAACGTGACCTGGGCTGTGACATCTTCGACAGGACCAGCCGCGGGATGGTTCCCACCAAGAAGGGTGAGGAGTTCCTGCGCTATGCAAAGGCAATCCTGGTCCAGGAGGAACAGATTGAGGCCCTGTGCGTGAAGAACAGCGAAAAAGCCCTGGAGGTGAATCTGTGTGTTCCCAGAGCCACCTATATTTCCTATGCCTTCTCTGATTTTCTTAAGCATATGGACAGCTGTCCCTCTGTCAATGTACATTACATGGAAACCAATTCCAGGGACACCATCCGGGGTGTGTCAGGCAAGACCTTTGACGTGGGCATTATACGCTGTCAGGCCCTGTATGAATCTTATTATATGAAGCTTCTCCAGGATGAGAACCTGGAGTGGAAGGAACTGTGGCAATTTTCCTGCAATGTCCTTATGTCCCCCAGCCATCCCCTTGCCTCCAGGGACAAGCTGACTTACCTGGATTTTACCGATTACATTGAAATCGTCCAGGGCGACATCCAGAATCCTTCCTTTACCTTTGAGGCCCAGGATGCCTCTGCCACCGGCGGCAACTCCAAGAAAACCGTTTCCATCTATGACAGGGGAAGCCAGTTTGAGCTGCTGCGCCAGCTGCCCGGTTCCTATATGTGGACCTCTCCTGTGCCTTACGGCTGTCTCACCTCCTCAGGTTTGATTCAAAAGACATGCAGTTATCCTGGAAACATCCACAAGGACCTGCTGATTTACAGGAACGGATACCGCTTTTCCAAGGAAGAGGAGGAGTTTCTCCGGTGCCTTTCACGGATGGTAAGCCGTCTTTCCGATTGACCCGCCGGGCGCACGTACATAAAAGCCCGTCAGCCCCTTCATTGAGCGGCTGACGGGCTTTTCGTTTACTCTTAAATCCCGTTTTTTCCTATTTAGTTTGTTCCTATTTATATAGTGTAATCCGTTTTACCACGACCCGGAGAGAATCCTCGCCAGCTCACTGTCCTCGTTCAGTATGACAGTCTTATTGTCCCCTTTCATGGAAGCCTTAAGGGCATCCAGGGATCGCACATAATTATAGAAGTCGGCCTTTGCCTCGTCATTGTAGGCATCGCTCAATATCTGCATGTATCTGGCCTCGCCCTCCGCCTTGATCTTTTCTGCCTCAGCGTTGGCCTTGGCTATGGTCTCCTTTACCGTCTTATCCGTCTCATTCTTAATCAGGGATGACTGGTAATCGCCGTCAGCCGTATACTGGGCCGCGATGTTGTTTCGCTCAGATATCATTCTCTGGTACACGGACTCCTTGTTGGAATCAGGAAGATCCAGCTTCTTTGTCTCCACCGCATAGATGTGGATGCCGTAGGAATCCATGGCATCACCGATATTCTCCGTGATGGTCTTAGCCAGGTTCCCGTCACGGCCTGATATAATATCCGCCTGGTTGGTGGAGGAAAGCACATTTTTGATGGAGTTATATACCACGTTCCCCAGCCTGACCTCCGCCTTTTCCTTGCTGGCGTTCAGGGACGCCAGATATTTCACCGGATCATTGATATCCCATATGACGAAAGAATCAACGGTCATTACCTTTTTATCCTTTGTGGTTACATCGCTTGGATACAGGTCGGAAATCATCTTATACTTAGGTATCTTCTGCACAGACTGCAGGAAGGGAACCCTGAGGGATGGTCCTGCCGAATTCTCTACCCGGACCACCTTTCCGAACTGAATAATCAGGGAGTACTCGTTGGATTTTGTGACCACCAGCGGATTGAAAATGGTGACAGCCAGGAGCACGATAACAATGATTCCCATGTTTCTCATAAATTTAGTCAATGTCTTCATTACTGTCCACCTCCGTTCTGGTCATTGCCCTCATACAATTCCTCCTGGTCATAGGAGCCGGACTGGCTGCCGCTGTCGGCCCCTGCCTGATTTGCCCGTCCTGTCTGGTCCGGCTGATTTGCCTGGCTGTTGTATGAACCTGCCGGAGAGCCGGTGCTGCTCTGGGTTCCGGAGACAAAGGAGTCCAGGGGAAGCATGGTCTGTGTCCCGTCTGATCCGTTTATGATGACCTTAAGCCCTGGAAGGATATCCTCCATGGTCTCATAGAACATCCTCTTCTTTGTAATAAGAGGATACTTTGCATATTCCTGGTACATATCGTTGAACCTGGATACCTGCCCCTCTGCCTCGCTGATTCTCTGCTGGCGGTAGGCTTCCGCGTCCCTTGCAGCCTTGTCCGCCTCTGCATTGGCTGCCGGCAGCCGCTCGGACTGGTACTTCCTGGCCTCGTTGATTTTGGTATCCATGCCCTGTTTCGCATCCTCAACTGCCTTAAACGCATTGTTTACAGCGTCTGTAGGCGGCTGCGCGTCCTGGATGGTCACATTGTTAATACCCAGGCCGATGTCCTCCTGCTCCAGGCGCTCAGACAGCAGTGCCTTCACCTTAGCCTGAATCTCGGATTTGCCGGTGGTGATGACCTCGTCCACGCTGTAGGAGCCCACCGTATCCCTGATATAGGACTGGGCCAGGTTTTTTAAAATCGGAATGGCCGTGTCGCTGTGGATATACGCCTTAATGGGGTCCACAATCTGGTACTCAATGTAAAAATCCACATTCACAAAGTTAAAATCCTTGGTTATCATCTCTGACTCAGACGAAACCGTTATCGGATTGTTCTCGCTGTCCGCATGGTTCTGTGCATTGTAATCCGGGTCATATCCAATGGGCATGCCCTTGATTTCCTTGGACATCTTATGTACCTTCTGTATGAAAGGCACCTTGAACTTGGGTCCCGAGGTAGTGACGCTGCTTGGACGGCCAAAGGTGGTAAGCACTGCCATCTCGTTCTCTGACAGGGTATAGAAAGAATCAAAGGCCGCAATGGCCAGAACAGCCACTGCAATGGCTATCTTTATGGGGCGGAGCATCCGCTTCATCCTCTTATTGCTTTCTTCCCCGTTGTCAAATACTACTTCCGGTCCCTGATCTTTTTTACCGCCTCCAGGTCCCACGAACTTCTTACCCATGAAAAAATTCATCCGGTATTCCCCTTTCTCAGTCATTTTAGAGAAGTATACCATAAGTTTCACATACCGGATAGCATTTCTCTCCAGTTTCCAATATTTTTATAATTCCGTTCGGGAGATACCGGAAAAGGAATACCGGTATTCCTTTTTCATACCTACCCATTCCAGGTCAAAGGTGTTAAGATGTAATCGTTAAAGAAATAACACACCAAAACAACATTTTACATATACTGGGAGGTATTATCATGAGATTTACACTGCCAAGAGATTTGTACCATGGAAAAGATGCACTGGAAGCCCTTAAGACCCTGGCCGGCAAAAAAGCCATTGTTGTTGTGGGCGGCGGGTCCATGAAACGGTTTGGTTTTCTGGACAAGGTAGTTGATTACCTGAAGGAAGCCGGCATGGAGGTTCAATTATTTGAAGGTGTTGAGCCGGATCCATCTGTGGATACAGTTTTAAAAGGCGCTGCTGCCATGCAGGAATTTGAACCTGACTGGATTGTGGCTGTGGGCGGCGGTTCTCCCATTGACGCGGCAAAGGCAATGTGGGCATTCTACGAATACCCCGACACATCCTTTGAGGACCTGATTACACCATTCAGCTTCCCGACCCTTCGTACCAAGGCTAAATTCTGTGCGATTTCCTCCACATCAGGAACAGCAACTGAGGTTACCGCATTTTCCGTTATTACTGATTATAAGAAAGGCATCAAATATCCTCTGGCCGACTTCAACATCACCCCTGATGTGGCTATCGTGGACCCGGCCCTGGCTGAGACCATGCCAAAGAAGCTGACCGCACACACAGGAATGGATGCCATGACCCATGCAATTGAGGCTTATGTCTCAACCCTTCACTGCGAGTATACGGACCCGTTAGCACTCCATGCCATCGAGATGATTAACGAGTATCTGATACCTTCTTATAACGGGGATATGGAAGCCCGTGATAAGATGCACGATGCACAGTGTCTGGCCGGAATGGCGTTTTCCAATGCTTTGCTTGGAATCGTACACTCTATGGCTCATAAGACAGGTGCTGCATATTCCGGCGGTCACATTGTTCACGGTTGTGCTAATGCAATGTACCTTCCCAAGGTTATAAAATTCAACTCCAAAGAACCTGAGGCCGCCGCCAGATATGCGAAAATCGCTAAATTTATCAACCTTCCCGGCACCACGGATGAGGAACTGACAGATGCCCTTATTGCCCGTCTCTTAGAGATGAACAAGGCCCTGGACATCCCGGCCTGCATAAAGGATTATGAAGGCGGAATCATTGATGAGAAGGAATTTATGGATAAGCTTCCAAAGGTTGCCGAACTGGCCGTAGGCGATGCCTGCACCGGCTCCAACCCAAGAACCATCACTCCTGAGGTTATGGAACAGCTGTTAAAATGCTGCTACTATGACGAGGAAGTAGATTTTTAACTGCCCCCTTTTGTGTTACACTCCATATATACGGTTTGTTTTTACTGCCCGAAAAGGGTGGGAAAGAATTCGTCTTTCCCACCCTTTTCACATTGCTATTTTTACGCTGCCAGAAGCTGTTCCATATAGCGCAGATACCCGCACAGCCCTGTAATGATGAATATTTCCAGAAAACTGGTGATAAAGCCTGCTTCCAGGAGGAAGAGGACGGAGCAGGCTGCCATCATCCACAGGATGCCCCATGCCCTGCGAAAACGCATCCGGTCGCGGGAACTGAGAAAGCGGAGGAAGCCAATGATACTGAAGGCCAGAAGCACAGGTGAAAAAAATGCAAGCAGCACATGGAGGTCTGCCTTCAGGGGATATTTCTCCGGCATATAGGGAATCATAACCGCCATGAGAAGAAAGGCTGCTGCTGTATACATCAGGGTCCTGCCTCCCGGATTCCTGTATCTTCCTATGTGAAAAAGATAACGGACATACACACAGTAATAGATGCCGGTGGCAAATCCCCACACCGCAAACAGCAGCTTGTTGCCGGTGCGGTTGCCCAGGACAGACAGGTTGGTACCGGTCCAGCTGTCAAAGGAAGCCAGGAATATGGTCACGCCGGGAATCAGATAAATCGTGAAGAGGTCGTATTTTCCTTGAAACCGTACATTCCGGCCCTGCATGGTCCTGCCTCCTTTATCAGATAGTCCCTGCTCTTAAATCTGTCCCGGCTCGCCTGCTATCCGCATATCCGGGACAATGAGGAAGGGAGCGCGCACATCTGCTTGCGATGTGCCGCTCCCTATCATTATCTGATGAAGTGCTGACTTTTACACTTGAATCATTTTCCTTTGAAGGTATCTGACCTCCAATTATGCCATTGTTTTTAAAAGCTTTTCCACAGAGGAGAGCTTTACGCAGAGTGCAAACAGCTCGGCAGCCGTTATCAAATCCCCCAATGTGGGATAGGTGGGCGCAATGCGGATATTGCTGTCATGGGGATCCTTTCCGTAAGGATAGGTGGCTCCGGCAGATGTCATAACCACTCCTGCCTTCTTGCATCTGGCCACAATATCCTTTGCACACCCCTCCAGAGAATCAAAGGAGATAAAATATCCGCCCCTTGGCTTTGTCCACCGGCCGATTCCCAGGCCTTCCAGCTCACGCTCCAATATCTCCTCCACTGCCTCAAATTTTGGCCGGATGATGTCTGCGTGCTTTCTCATATGCTCTACCATGCCGTGGATATCCTTAAAGAAACGGGCATGGCGCAGCTGGTTTACCTTATCATGGCCAATGGTCTGGTTCTTTAACTGGGCCTTGATATCCTCCAGGTTATTGTGGGAGGTGGCAATGGCCGCAATGCCGGACCCCGGGAAGCTGATTTTGGAGGTGGAAGCAAACTTATAAACCAGGTCAGGATTTCCGGCCCTCTTGCACTCTGCCAGAATTTCAATCAAATGATCCTGGTCATGGTCATACAGGTGGTGTACGCCGTAGGCATTGTCCCAGAATATACGGAAGTCGGACGCGGCCGGCTTCAGCCTTGCAAAACGGCGGACCGTCTCGTCTGAATAGGAATAGCCCTGGGGATTGGAGTACTTGGGTACGCACCAGATTCCCTTGATGGAATCATCGGAAGCCACAAGTTCCTCCACCATATCCATATCAGGTCCATCCTCGGACATAGGTACATTGATCATCTCGATGCCGAAGTATTCTGTGATGGCAAAATGGCGGTCATATCCGGGAACCGGGCAGAGGAATTTCACCTTATCCAGCTTGCACCAGGGAGTGCATCCCATGATTCCGTGGGTCATGGCCCTGGATACGGTATCGTACATAACGTTCAGGCTGGAATTGCCGTAAATGATAATGGTGGAAGGATTCACCTCCATCATATCCGCAAGCAGTACCTTGGCCTCGTCAATTCCTGTCAGCACACCGTAATTGCGGCAGTCTGTACCGTCCTCGCAGGTAAGGTCGCTGGTGCTGCTCAGTACGTCCATCATACCCATGGAAAGGTCCAGCTGCTCCACACACGGCTTTCCCCTGGACATATCCAGCTTCAGGTCCTTTGCCTGAAACTCATGGTACTGTGCTTTCAGATCCTGGCGCAGTGAAAGCAGTTCTTCTTTAGTCATCTCTGCATATGGCTTCATAATATCCTCCTGGCTCACTATATTTTCTATAAAATGTGTCCGTCAGGCATACATCTGTCAGCCACCGGTCAACATTTTCGTACATTGTACACAAGCATACACCAATAAAAGCATTCCGTCAATACAAAATTTTCTTATATTGTCAAAAGATATACTTATGCCTTTTTCTATCTGTCTCTATCACAGCTTATACATCTCCGCCGGCAAGCAGCTCCCTTACAAGCTGGTTCACCATGGACGGATCCGCCTTTCCCTTCATCGCCTTCATGGTCTGGCCCACCAGAAATCCCATGGCCTTTTCCCTGCCGTTCCTGTAATCCTCAACAGACTGCGGATTGGCAGCCATGACCGCCTTTACGGTGTCCCGCAGGGCACCCTCATCCTTCACCACCTTAAGGCCATTTTCCTCCACATATGCCTCAGGGTCCGCATTGTGCCTGAATATCTCTTCAAACACGGTTTTGGCAACCGTCCTGTTGATGATGTTGTTTTCCACCATGCGGATAAGGGCAGCCAGATGGGAGGGGGAGAACTCCATGTCCTCCGGCTCCATCTCCTGTTCCTTCATCAAACGCATGGCTTCCACCATAAGCCAGTTGGATGCCTCCTTGGGCCGGCCGCTCAAGCGGGTGGTCTCCTCAAAGATGTCCGCCATGTGCTTGGAACTGGTGAGAAGCCTGGCATCATACTCAGGAAGCCCGTATTCCTCCTTGTACCTGGCTATTTTCTCCGTGCGCAGCTCCGGCTGGCGGGCCTTAACCCTGGCAATCCACTCATCGCTTATGACCACCGGCACCAGATCCGGATCAGGGAAATACCTGTAATCCTGGGCATCCTCCTTGGATCGCATGGCCTTGGAGCTCTCCTTGTTGTCATCCCAGCGCCGCGTCTCCTGGATTACCTGCCTGCCCTCTTCCAGCAGCTCAATCTGACGCCTGCGCTCCCCCTCTATGGCTCTGGCAATGGCCTTAAAGGAGTTCAGGTTCTTCATCTCGGTCCTGGTGCCAAACTCAGGGGCCCCCGCCTCTCTCACGGACAGGTTCACGTCCGCTCTCATGGATCCCTCCTGAAGCTTGCAGTCAGAGGCGCCCAGGTACTGGATAATCAGCCTCAGCTTCTCCAGGTAGGCTATGACTTCCTCGGCGCTGCGCATATCAGGCTCCGACACAATCTCAATCAGAGGGACTCCGCTGCGGTTGTAATCCACCAGGGAACAGTCCTCCCACTCATCATGAATCAGCTTGCCCGCATCCTCCTCCATGTGGATTTCATGGATTCCCACGCGTTTCTTAAGGCCGGACTCCGTCTCTATGTCCACCCAGCCGTCCCGGCAGACAGGCAGGTACAGCTGGGATATCTGGTAGTTCTGCGGATTATCCGGATAAAAATAGTTCTTTCTGTCAAATTTGCAGTACTGGTTAATCCGGCAGTTGGCTGCCAGCCCCACAGCCAGCGCATACTCCACCACCTGCTTATTTAACACAGGCAGGGAGCCCGGCATGCCGGTGCAGACAGGGCAGGTATGGGTATTGGGCGCTCCCCCGAACCGGGTGGAACAGCCGCAGAAAATCTTGGTTTTGGTGGCCAGCTCCACATGGACCTCCAGGCCGATAACGGTCTCATACTGTTTACTCATGGCTCCTCCTCTCTGCCCTCCCGGTCAAGGCGCCGGACGGCTCCTTGGCCTTCCCGGCAGCCAAAAGAGACAGCTTCCACTCCCGTGTTTTCTCGTAAGCATAGGCGGCCCGGATGATATTTTTTTCCTTAAAACAGTCGCCTATGAGCTGCAGTCCAATGGGAAGTCCCTTTGAATCCAGGCCGCAGGGAAGGCTGATTCCGGGAAGACCGGCCAGGTTCACGGAAATGGTATAGATATCCCCCAGATACATCTTAAGAGGATCCCCCAGGGACTGGCCTAACCGCGGGGCTGTTGACGGCGCTGCCGGCGCCAGTATGACGTCATAGGACGCAAATGCACGGTCAAATTCCTTTTTAATCAGTGCCTTTGTGCGGAGAGCCTTCAGATAATATGCGTCATAGTAGCCGGAACTCAGCACAAAGGATCCCAGCATGATGCGTCGCTTCACCTCCGGTCCGAATCCAAGGGACCGGCTCTTTTTGTACATGCTGTGAAGCCCCTCGTATTCCGGCGCCCGGTAGCCGTACTTTACACCGTCAAACCGGGACAGGTTGGAGCTGGCCTCCGCAGAAGCAATGACATAATAGGCAGGTATGGCATACTCTGCCAGCTTAAGGTCAAAGGTCTCCACAATGGCCCCCTTTTCCCCCAGCACCCTAGCTGCTTCCAGCACAGCGTCCTTCACCTCCTGGTCCAGCCCCTGCCCAAAGTAGGATTCCGGTATGCCGATGCGCATTCCTCTGACATCCTCTGACAGGGCTGAGGTGAAATCACAATCCCTCCGCTCCATGGATGTGCTGTCCTTGGGGTCATGGGAGGCCAGGACCTCCAAAACAGCGGCGCAGTCCGACACGTCCTTTGCCACAGGCCCTATCTGGTCCAGGGATGAACCATAGGCAATAAGCCCATATCTGGACACGGTCCCGTAGGTGGGCTTGATGCCCGTGACGCCGCAGAAGGAGCTGGGCTGGCGTATGGAACCGCCTGTATCAGACCCCAGGGCATAAAAGCACTCCCCGGCAGCCACCGCCGCGCAGGAACCGCCGGAGGATCCCCCCGGCACATGTTCCAGATTCCACGGATTCCTAGTAACACCAAAGGCGGAGGTCTCCGTGGTGCTTCCCATGGCAAATTCATCCATGTTGGTCTTTCCCAGGATAACGGCTCCTGCCTGCTCCAGATTGGAAACTGCCTGGGCCGTGTAGGTGGGAATGAAATTTCCCAGTATCCTGGAACTGCAGGTGGTCCGCATTCCCTTTGTACACATGTTGTCCTTGATGGCCACCGGTACTCCGGCCAGGGGGCCTTTCAACCTTCCCGCCTCAATGTCTGCCTGGACCTTCCCGGCCTGTTCCATGGTCTTTTCTTCATTTACGGTTACAAAGGCGTGGACAGATGGCTCCATGGCCTTTATCCTAGCCAGAGATGCTTCTGCTGCCTGGACCGCAGTGATATCCCCTGACTGAATTCTTCTTCCCAGCTCCAGGGCTGTCATATCTGATATGCTCATGTTCCCATTCCTCCTATCCTACGGTCTTAGGCACTTTGAATGCTCCGTCCTTTTGCTGGGGGGCGTTGGAGAGAATCTGGTCCCTCTGGTCCGTGCCTGTGACCACATCCTCCCGGAACACGTTATGCACCGGAAATACGTGGGACATAGGCTCCACGCCCTGTGTGTCCAGTTCATTTAACTTATCTATATAATCCAGCATCCTTCCCATGTCCTTCTTCGCTTCCTCCTTTTCCTCCGGGGAAAGTTCCAGCTTTGCCAGGATGCCTACATACTCGATTGTCTCGTCACTTATGATATTTGCCATGATTTCCTGCTCCTCTCAGTCATTTTCCTGTCCCTATGGCTCCAGCCTGGTCACATCCCTTGGGAACAGTGACGCCTCCCTGACATTCTGTTCATCCAGAAGCCTCATGGTAAGGCGTTCCAGTCCAATGCCCAGGCCGCCGTGGGGCGGCATGCCGTATTTGAAAATCATAAGATAGGAAGCAATGTCCTCCGGATCCATGCCCCGCTTCTCCATCTTGGCTGTGATTTCCCTGTAATCGTGAATCCGCTGTCCGCCGGTGGTCACCTCCAGCCCCCGAAACAAAAGGTCAAAACTCAGAGTGAATCTGGGGTCTGCCGGGTCGTCCATGGCATAGAAGGGCCGTTTTTTGGAAGGGTAATGTGTGACGAACACAAAATCGCTTCCGTACTCTTCCTGGAAATACCGTCCTATGAGCAGCTCCTCCTCCGGCTCCAAATCGTAGGGGTTGCGTATCTTCCTGTCATATTTTCTTGAAACAAGTTCCTTTGCCTGGTCAAACCGGACCGCTGGAATCCGTCCCACCTCCGGCAGGGTCACACCCAGCATATCCAGCTCCTTCTTATAATCCTGCTCCAGAAGTTTCATGACATACTGGAGCATTCCCGTCTCCATATCCATCACGTCCCGGAAGCTGTCGATATACCCCATCTCGAAATCCAGGCTGGTGTATTCGTTGAGATGCCGGGTGGTATTATGTTTTTCAGCCCGGAACACAGGCGCTGCCTCAAACACCCTGTCATATACGCCCACCATGGTCTGTTTGTAAAACTGGGGACTCTGTCCCAGCTCTGCCTTCTTATTAAAATATTCCAGTTTAAATACGTTGGAGCCGCCTTCTGCTCCCCTGGCCACGATTTTAGGAGTGCGTATCTCCGTAAAATCCCTGCTTAAAAGATAATCCCTAAATCCCCTTACAATGCCTTCCTGAATCTTGAATTTGGCCCGCTCCCGCACGTTTCGCAGGGAGATGGGGCGCAGGGAAAGCTTTGTCTCCAGGGATGTGTTCAGCTTCCATTTGCTGACCGCAAGAGGCAGGGGCTCTGCAGGCCGGGACAGCACCCGGATTTCCTTTAACCGTATCTCAAAACCCTGGGGCGCCCGTTCCTCGGCCTTTACAACACCCATTACCTCCACGGCGCTCTCTTCCTTCAACTCCCTGATGTCAAAATCCGTAATCCCGGCCTCATATACACACTGCACCAGCCCCCGGGACTTGCGCAGGATGACGAAGGCCACCTCGCCCATATGGCGTATGGTATGAACAGCCCCGTTCATCCGTATTTCCTTGCCCTCATATTCCCCTTCAAGCACTTCCCTGATATCCAGGACCCTCTTCTCCTTAACTCCGTTCACAAATTCCATGGCACTCTCTCCTCGCTATGAGCACTTGACATCTGTCTTTTAGATGTCTAGTGCAAACTGGATTTCGGTTCCGGTTGATTTTCTTTTCCATGGACATAAGCCGGCTGTCTGGTCCACAAATAAAAAAACGCCCCGGAACACAGTAACTGCATTCCGGGACGGGATTCAATTCAGACATTTCCCGCGGTACCACCCGCATTGAGACCTGGTCCCGCAGCAGACTGCCCTGCGCTTCCAGCTCCCCTCTCTATGTACGTAACGTGTACAACGGATATACCTACTATCAGCCGTGTCCTGGCCGCTTCGATATACCAGCTCCAGAGTGTTCCCTTAGCCCAGTCCTGCCCGGCGGCGCTCTCAGTCGGTGACGCCCCCTTCCTGTCACATTTCTCAGGCCAGAGTCTCTTTCATTGCTGTTGATTATTTATTTACTAAAATAGTACATCACTGAATCAAAGTCAAGGGCAAATATTTTTCCGGGATGAATTTTAGATAATTTCACAATAAACATGTCCATGTCTGAATATTTATTGTAACAATTGAAACTGTCTGCCGTCATCCCATAAAGCGGATGGAAAGCAGGTCCCGGCATGTCATATTTTTACTCCGCTCTGCATAGACTGCAATATGGAAACTACTATACATATAAAGGAGCTCATGATGTTATCCATCCATGATTTTCATTATTCCTCCGATGCACCCTATCCACCCATCAAAGCAGAGTCCGGGAATCCGGCCTATGCAAGGGTGATGTTGGACAACATAGGCGGGAGCAATTCAGAAATGTCCGCCATATCCCTCTATGTCTTCAACCAACTGATTACCGGATACAATCCCGATGTCAGCGCTGTATTCCACAAGGTCAGCATTGTGGAAATGCACCATCTGGAAATATTTGGCAAGCTGGCCCAGCAGCTGGGAGAGGAGCCGCGGCTGTGGACTCAGCACGGATGTAAGAAGATATACTGGTCCCCCAGCTACAACCAGTATCCCGGAGAGCTGCGGACCCTGATGCGCAATGTTATCGACGGAGAAAAGGCAGCCATCAGCAAGTACCAGCACCAGATTTCCTACATACGGGATGAAAATATCACCGAAAACTTAAGGCGCATTATCCTGGATGAACGGCTGCATGTGGAAATTTTTGAAAAGGTTTACGGAGCGTATTGTTCCTGACCGCCCTTAAGCATGGCGTATATTGGTAAACTCCGATATCTCCCTGCTGACCGTGCATAAATCATCCGCATCCATGTCGTGAATGTTGTCATGCCCTGTAATCCTGGCAAATGTCTTTATCTCCTCCAGGGATACCCTGAGGAAATTAGCCACTCTCTGCGCGGCCGCGTCCTCCTTGAAGCGGCTGCGCAGTTTCTCGTCCTGGGTTGCCACTCCCACAGGACACATTCCGGTGCCGCATATGCGGTACTGCTGGCAGGCGGCTGCCATCAAAGCTGCAGAAGCAATAGCCACCGCGTCCGCTCCCATAGCCAGCGCCTTTGCAAAATCAGAGGATACCCGCAGGCCGCCCGTTATCACCAGCTGGGCCCCGCAGCCTGCCTGGTCCAGGTATTTCCTGGCCCTGTAAAGGGCGTAAATCGTGGGTACGCTGGTGGAATCCCTGATAATCTTGGGGCTGGCTCCGGTTGCCCCTCCCCTGCCGTCTATGGTAATAAAGTCAGGTCCGGCATAGACGCAGAATTCCAAGTCCTTCTCAATTCTTCCCGCTGCAATCTTTATGCCGATGGGCCGTCCGCCGGATACGAGGCGCAGCCTGTCCACCAGGGCCTTCAAATCCTCTTTGGTGTCAATGCCCGGAAAGCGCGACGGACTGATGACATCCTGTCCCAAGGGTTTATTCCTTATGGCCGCGATCTCCGGCGTGACCTTGCCTCCGGGCAGATGGCCTCCCATGCCTGGCTTTGTGCCCTGCCCGATTTTTATTTCAATGGCGTCTGCTTCCCTCAGGTTCTCGTCTGTCACACTGTACTGGTTTGGAACATATTCAAATATATACTTGTAGGCCGCCGCCTTCTCCTCCGGCAGTATGCCGCCCTCGCCGGAGCACATGGCTGTGCGGGCCATGGCGCTTCCCCTGGACAGCGCTGTCTTTGTTTCCCTGGAAAGTGCTCCAAAGGACATGTGGGAAATATAAACCGGATGGTCCAGCACCATGGGCTTGGCCGCATGTTTTCCTATAATGGTTTCTGTTTTTACCGGAGCATGTTCATCAAGCGGCATGGGGTTCAGCTGGGCCCCCAGAAACAGGATGTCATCCCAGCCCGGCATGGGCATCTGGGTTCCCATGGCTGCAATGATGGACTGTCCCTTTACAGCCATCTCATGAATTTCGTCCATATAGCGGGCATCGGTCTGTGTCCTGGCATACTCAGGATCATAGGCAGCAGCCTCCCCTGTACTGCCGCCGCAGTCCTGGCATGTTTCCCGGGTTCCGTCTTTTTTAACGGGCTTCTCCTTTTCTCTGTCCGGAGCCTTGGCGCCGGCCCCTCCATCCTCTGCCTTCACCAGCTTATCGGCTGTGACCATGCACACGGGACAGACTTTTAAATCAGATACAGGAACTCCCTCCTTCTCCTCATCATAAATTGAACCACAGAATCTGCAACGGTATACTGCCATTATGTTTCCCCCTTCTCTAAATTATTGTCAATAATAGTAATTATTACTATTTTAAATATAGCACAAACAACCCGCAATGTCCAGCGTTTTATGCCCCTATATGTCATTGACTTACCATAATAAGTAATGTTACAATATCTTTTATGCACAAACGAGAAAGGAAGTCGCACTACATGTCACAAGAAAACAAAATGGGCGTTATGCCCATTAATAAGCTGCTTATATCCATGTCCCTGCCCATGATTATCTCCATGCTGGTGCAGGCCCTGTACAACATCGTGGACAGCGTGTTTGTATCCATGATAAACCAGGCTGCCCTGACTGCGGTGTCCATGGCATTTCCCATCCAGAACCTGCTGATTGCAGTATCCGCCGGAACCTGTGTGGGCGTCAACGCCCTGCTGTCCCGTTCCCTGGGAGAAAAAAATTCAAAGGCGGCCAATCTGGCTGCTGCCAACGGCCTGTTTTTGGCCTTCTTAAGCTTCCTGGCCTTTGCAGTATTCGGCCTGTTCGGATCCAGGCTGTTCTTTGAAAGCCAGACAAACAACCCGGTCATCATTGAATACGGCGTACAATATCTCCAGATTGTCTGCATTTTCTGCTTCGGGCTTTTTGGGGAAATGATGTTCGAGCGGATTCTCCAGTCCACGGGCCAGACCTTTTACTGTATGATTACACAGGGCACCGGGGCCATCATCAATATTATACTGGACCCCATTCTTATCTTCGGCCTGTTTGGAGTGCCGAAAATGGGAATCCAGGGAGCTGCCGCAGCCACTGTATTCGGCCAGATTGTGGCCATGTTCCTGGCCCTCATCCTGAACCACTCCAAAAACAAGGAGGTGCGGATTAATTTCCGTTCGTTCACCCCTAACTGGAGAACTATTTCCATTATCTACCAGGTAGGCGTTCCCTCGATTATCATGCAGTCCATCAGCTCTGTCATGACCTTTGGGATGAATAAAATCCTGATTGGTTTTTCCGAGACAGCCGTAGCCGTATTCGGAGTATATTTCAAGCTTCAAAGCTTTATCTTCATGCCTATATTCGGACTGAACAACGGCATGATACCCATTGTGGCCTACAACTACGGGGCCCGCAGTAAAAAGCGCATCATGGAAACGGTCTGGCTGAGCATCGGCATTGCAGTGGGCATCATGCTCATCGGACTGATGGTGTTCCACCTTATGACGCCCCAGCTGCTCATGCTCTTCCAGGCAGACGAGGAGATGCTGGCCATCGGCGTTCCCGCCCTGCGGATTATCAGCCTCAGCTTCCTGTTCGCAGGATACTGCATCATCGTGGGATCCGTGTTCCAGGCCCTGGGCAACGGCGTATACAGCCTGATTATATCCGTGGCCAGACAGCTTGTATGTATCCTCCCCCTGGCCTGGTTTTTTGCCCGGACCTTTGGACTGCATGCAGTGTGGCTCTCCCTGCCTCTGGCTGAAATCACCTCTGTGGTGCTCAGCTCCATCCTGTTCCGCAAGATTTATCTGGATAAGATAAAGCCCCTGGGACAGGCGGCTGCCTGACGGATGCCGGCTGCTGATTTATGTTTGGCTCACCCATATACGAAACGGGCTGTCCGGGAACAGATTATATTCCCGAACAGCCCGTTTGCCGTCCTGATCTTACTGCCTACTCTGCCGCATAATTCAATCTCACCGTAATATTGGCAGTCTTATACCGGGAGCTGGTGTCCAGGTACCCGTCGTAGCTGTAGGATTCCGACCCGGAATTCTTTGCCGTAATCTGGAACACGCCCAGAGTGGCGCTTAACAGCTTTCCCGCCTTTGCCCCTGAACCGGCAGACATAATGTCAATGCGCTCCTTTGCATTGGCAGTGGCCTTCTCAATCAGGTCCAGCTTCACCTCGTCCAGCTTGGTATAATAATACTCCGGCAGCTCAGACTCGAACTCCACCCCTGATTCGATCAGCTTAGTGATATCCCTGGAGATATTCTCCACCTTGTCAATATCATAGGATGAAACCGTCAGACTCTGGGTCAGGTCATATCCGTCCGGCTCATCTCCCAGGTACTTGCCCTCCTCATCGTATCTGGATGTATAGGTCTGGGAAATATTCACGGAACTGAATATCATCTCGTCATCCGCCACCTGGTTTTCCTCCAGATACTGTCTCACCAGTTCCGCATCCTTCTTTATGATGGCGTAGGCATCCCTGGGCGTATCGCCGTGGACAGAAAAGCTGCCTCTCCACACAATCAAATCCGACTCAAAATCACAGCTGGCAGAACCGGTTGCCGTGATTCCGCTTCCCCCGCCGCTCTTCTTATAATCCACCAGTCCGCCTGTAAAGATGCTGACGCAGATAATGGCGCTGAGTGCCGCGATGACTGCGATAATCACAGACCTGCCCTGAGCCATGAAGCCTGTCTTTTCTTTTTTCTCCTTGTTCTCTTCCAATCTCTCACAAACCTCCTTTTATATACATGTTCCTGCAAACCTGCACGCCCGGCGCAGGATGTGGTGGTTTTAGTATAGCATGTAAAAGGAGGAAGAGACCTGACGGCTTTCTTAATATTTACGGTCAAAATAGCAGGAAGCAGAAAACAGGCGCTGTATCACTCCCCTATCAGGACATCCAGCCGTTTCAGGGCTTCTATGTATATCACCATGGCATTGGTAAGGTTTTCAATCTTCACACACTCATCCGGCTGGTGACCACCGCCGTGGCCCGGAGGGCAGGGCTTTTTCTGTCCTCTGATGCCCGGCCCAAAGGCGACCGCGTTAGGCAGTTTCCTGGCATAGGTGCCGCCGCCCATGGAATAAGCCTTTGTCTCTGTCCCCAGCACCTGGCGGCACAGGGCGGTCAGCTCTTTTACCACCGGGCTTTCCGGATCAATGACACAGGGCGGGTTATCCCGGCTCCAGTCCAGAATCCATCCGTACTTTCCGGCTTGTGCGCTCATCTGCTTTACCAGTGCTTCCGCGCCGGCAGTCACCGGATAACGGATATTAAAGTTCTGGATGAACCGTCCTCTCTCTGTCCTGGCCATGCCTCCCACCAGGGTAAGTCTGCCGGACAGCCCATCCTCAAAGGCAATGCCCATACCTTCCCCGTAATAATCAGCAAATCCCTGGTCCAGGAACCGGAAGCAGGCTTGTTCCTCCTCTGTCAGGAAGGGGGCTTTGGCCAGCATATGGGCCAGCTTCACCGCCGCGCTGTCAGAACCCTCGGGAAAGGCGGCATGTGCTGTTTTTCCGGCAGCCTTTATAACGATCTGGCTGCCTCCCTCTACGGTAAAATCCTGGGGGTTATCAAGGCTGTCCACATAATCCCGGACCGCATCGCAGCTTGTCCGGCTCAGCCATACCCGTGCCTCTGCCGGAACCGCATTGGACGCCACTCCGGCCGAAAAACCGGTCACATGGCCCTCCGGTATGGCACATGAAAATTCCCCTTCCAGGATTCCCTTTTCCCCGTAACACACTGGAAATGAGGCATCCGGAGTAAAGGAAAATTCCGGCGCAGGATAATGGGAGGTATAGTACTCAATGTCCTCCATCCCCCGCTCTTCACTGCATCCCAGATACAGCCGTATGGTGTGTTCCAGCGGGACTTCCTGTTCTTTCAGATATTTCATGCTGTAGAGCGCGGCAGCGGCAGGCCCCTTATTGTCCGCGCTTCCCCGACCGTACAGCCAACCGTCCTTTATCACAGGTTTGTAGGGCTCTGTCGTCCATCCGTTTCCCTCATGCACCACATCCAGATGGACAAAAATGCCTATTTCCTGTCCTGTCCGGCCCGGCATGAGAATACTTCCGCATCGGTAATCATGGTTTTCCGTCTCAAAGCCCATTTGCTTCCCTATCTCCAAAGCTTTGTCCAATACCATGGCGCAGCCCTCCCCGTAGGGATGCTCCCTTGTTCCCGGTTCGCTGACACTGCGTATTTTCATGAGCTCCATGGCAGTATCCAGCATATTTTCTCTCTGGGACAATACCCATTCTTTTACATCCATATCCTTATTTTCCTCTATTCATAGCAGTTCAGACGGCACATCATCCTGCCGTCTGAATTTCTGCCTTTATTCATCATACAGATGACAGGCCACAAAATGCCTGTCCCCCACATCCTTTAATTCCGGCACCTGAACACGGCATTTTTCCGTTGCATACCGGCATCTGGTGTGGAACCTGCAGCCCTGGGGCGGGTTAAAGGGGCTCGGCACATCCCCCTCCAGGTGGATTTTGTTGTACTCAATATCCATATCCGGAATCGGGATAGCCGAGAGAAGGGCCTGGGTGTAGGGATGTTTTGCGTCTTCATACAGCGCCTTCTTGTCTGCTATTTCCATCACATTTCCCAGATACATGACCATGATCCGGTCACAGATATACCGCACCACGCTCAGGTCATGGGAAATGAACAGGTAGGTCAGGTCCAGCTCCTTCTGAAGATCCATCATCAGGTTTAACACCTGGGCCCGGACCGATACGTCCAGGGCTGATACAGGCTCATCGCACACCACGAATCTTGGGTTGAGCACCAGGGCCCTGGCAATAACGATTCTCTGCCGCTGGCCGCCGGAGAACTCATGGGGATAGCGGTTCATGAATTCCAGCGGAAGCCCCACCTTATCCATAATTTCAATCACCCTGGCTTCCTTTTCCTCCTTTGAACCCATGGCAAATACATCCAGCGGGGCGCAAATCAGCTCCTTGACCGTCATACGCGGATTCAGCGAGGAATAGGGGTCCTGAAATATAATCTGGAGCTCCCTGCGCATCTGGCGCATCTCTTCTCTGCCGTATTCCGCCAGATTCTTTCCCCTGTAAACCACCTGTCCCTCCGTGGGTTCATGAAGGCGCAGTATGGTCCTGCCCAGGGTGGACTTGCCGCAGCCCGACTCCCCCACCACGCCCAGGGTTTCCCCGTACTCCATGGAAAAGCTGACTCCGTCCAGGGCCTTTACCGCCCGCGGTTCCCTGCCCCTGCGCTTCTTGCCGGAGAAAAAGTATTTTTTTAAATTTCTGACTTCCAGAATTGTCTCGTTGCCGCTCATACCTTTTCCTCCTTAAGATTCTCATACTTCCAGCAGCTCACCTTGTGGCCGTCATCCGTGATATACACCGGCGGCTGATGCTCCCTGCATTTGTCCATGGCCTGGAGGCACCGGGCGCAGAACCTGCATCCCTTTGGCATCCTGTCCAGGGACGGCACCGTACCGTCAATGGAAAACAGGCGGTCCAAATCCTTGTCAAGGCGGGGGATGGAGGCCAGAAGGCCCTGTGTATAAGGATGCATGGCCTCCTTGAATATCTGTCTGGCGCTTCCGTACTCCATGACCTTGCCCGCGTACATGACCATGATGTAGTCAGCCATCTCAGCCACCACTCCCATATCATGGGTGATAAGGATAATGGAAGCATTGATGTTCTTCTTCAGCTCCACCATCAGGTCGATAATCTGGGCCTGGATGGTTACGTCCAGCGCCGTGGTGGGCTCATCCGCTATCAGTAGGGATGGACTGCAGGACAATGCCATGGCAATCATAACCCTCTGCCTCATTCCCCCTGACAGCTGATGGGGGAATTCCTTCAGCCTCTGCTCAGGAGAAGAGACACCAACCTTTGTAAGGATATCCAGGGCCTGCTTTTTTATCTCGTCCTTTGAAAGACTGCTGTGTACGGAAATGGTTTCCTCCAGCTGCCTTCCTATGGTGAGCACAGGATTTAAGGATGTCATGGAGTCCTGGAATATCATGGAAATCTCCCTGCCTCTTATCCGGCACATTTCCTTATTCCCTTTTTTGGCAATATCCTCGCCCTTATAAAGGATTTCACCGCCTGCCACAGAACCCACTGCATGGGGAAGCAGCTGCAGGATGGACAGGGAGGTGACGCTCTTGCCGCAGCCGGACTCCCCTACAATACCCAGGGTATCGCCCTGGTTTACGGAAAAGCTCACATCGTCCACAGCAGTCACGGTCCCCCTCTTGGTCCTGAACTGTGTCTTTAAATGTTTAACCTCTAATAATGGCTGTGCCATATTCTACCTCCTTTGCAGGGCCGGCACCGGGAATATCCCGGTGCCTTTGCTGCGTCATGACTATTCTACATGCCATTCCCAAACGGAACGGTTCAAAAGACTGTAATCCTCAAAGCATACATTGGAGATTTTCTTGTTGTAGGCAACCAGGTCCTTCTGGAAATACAGCCATACAAACGGACACTGTTCCCTGAGCATCATCTGGTACTCATCATAGTATGGCTTCCTGTCCTCAAAGCTGAACTGGTTCAGGCCCTTTCTTCCCACCTCGCCCAGGGACGGATCCTCGTTCTGGGAGAAGTTATTCAGATGGCCCGGAGTCACGTTCATCACGCTCTCGCCCGGGTCGGGTGAACCGCCGGATCCAATCAGCGCAAAATCATACTCGCCCTTTCTTGCGGTGGACAGCAGGGTCGGGTGGTCTGTGGTGATGATTTCCACGTTAATGCCAATCTTTGCAAGGTCCTGCTGAATCATGGGCGCCGATTTCTCGCGCACCTCATTGCCCTTTGACACATTGAGGCGGTAGGTCTTGCTGGTATCAAATCCGGATTCCTCCACCATCTGTTTTGCCTTGTCCACATCATATGGGATGGGAAGAAGTTCTTCATTAAAGTATCTGTGGCTTGGAGCCAGGGGGCCCGGAGCCGGTACGCCTTCGCCCTTCATCAGGTTATTGACCAGGGCGTCGCGGTTAATGGCCATGTTTACTGCCTGGCGCACTTCCTGGGGAATGTTCTTGGTATTGCAGGAAAGATACTGGTAACCCAGGGATTCCACTGCCTCTGTGGTCAGGTTTTCCTGCTGTCCCGCCATATCCCAGTCATTTAACGGGATGTTGCCGATGCCTGCGCCGGCCACAATATCAATCTCTCCGTTCATCAGACCTGACAGAAGGTTGGACGCCGGCACGATTTTAACAACAAAGCGGTCGAATTCAGGAGCGTTGATGTGGTAATCCTTATTAGCCGTGAATTCCACGCGCTCGCCGGATATCTCAGACTCGTAAATGCATGGACCGGAACCAATGGGGGCTTTCCAGAAATCAGCTGCCAGCATGTCTTTCACAGGAATGTCCTCCAGACAGTGCTTTGGCAGGATGTAAAAATCGCGGAACATGATGTCCAGCATATAATCCAGGTTGGTGGGGTCCTTCAGTGTGAACTCTACTGTGTTGGCGTCAATGGCCTTCACGCCGAATTCCTCTCCTTCCACACGGATTCCGTCTTCCGTACCGGCAAAGGGAGCCACCTTGGAACGGCGGGCCACACTGATGTCAGGGTTGGACATGAGTTCTGCGGTGTATACCACGTCGTCAGCCGTCACAGGCTGTCCGTCATGCCACTTGGCGTTTTTGTTCAGGTTAAATGTAATCTTGGTATGGGTCTCATCATCCATAGACCAGGAATCTGCCAGACGGGGTTTAAAGGATCCGTCTGCCTTTACCACAATCAGCTTGTCAAAAATCAGCTCCAGCACGGCATCCGTGTTGGCATTGGTGGTGTTAAAGGGAATCAGGGTGTCCCACGGGGCCGTCATGGCCATGGTCACGATTTTCTGTCCCTGGGAGGCAGTGTTCTCCTGGGCATTGCCGTCTATGCTGCCTTCCGCCTTGGCGTCCCCGCCTTCGGCTGCTGTTCCTGTTGCGGCAGGGGCCTTGGTATCGCTGGGCGCTGAAGGCGCTGAACAGCCGGACAGTCCCATCATAAGACACAGGGCAAGAGCTGTCATTTTTGTTAAACGTTTTCTCATTACTATATCCTCCTTTTTATTCAAGCCTTTTCGGCATTGATTTTGAACTTATTTTCATGTATCTATTTGATCACCATTTTGGTGTCCAGGGCGTCCCTGGCTCCGTCTCCCAGGAAATTGATACAGAGCACGGTTATCAGCAGGGCCAGGCCGGGCGGAAACCAGAGCCACGGTCTCTGGGAAAGCACGCTGATGGACTGGGCATCATAGAGGATGTTTCCCCAGGATGCCTGGGGCGCCTGGACCCCCATTCCCAAAAAGCTAAGGGCTGATTCCGTAATAATGGCCTGGGCTGCACGGAATGTAAATGAAATGAGCACCGGGGCAAAGGTGTTGGGCAGTATGTATTTTGTCAGGATAGTGCCGTCCTTTGTGCCGATGGCCCTGGCCGCCTCCACGTAATCCTGTTCCCTGGCCGACAGCACATTTCCGTAGATAAGCCTTGCGAACTTAGGCCAGCCCAGGACTCCGATAACAATGGTAACCGTGGCCACAGAGGGCCCCAGTACGGATACCAGCACCAGAATCAGAACCATGGCCGGAAACGACATGAACACATCCGCGCAGCGCATAATCAGTGTCTCGGCAATTCCCCTGTAGTACCCTGCCAGAAGTCCCAGGGGCACACCCACCGCCATACTGATGACTGCGGATATGATACCCACACTTAAGGATACCCGCCCTCCGTAAATGAACCTGGCGAAGATATCCCGCCCGATATCGTCTGTTCCCAGCCAATGAAGGGCGCTGGGCGCAGAACCGAACATCACCTCGTAATCCGATGTATACGGGTCCAGATGCAGTATGTAGGGCAGGGCAATGACCAGTATGATTTCCAGGGTCAGTACAAAAGCGCTTACCATGGCCGGTTTGTGGGCGCAAAAACGCTGGAGCACGTCATGAAAATAAGAATTTGCCGGAATATCCTTTAATCTTTCATCCTGTTTCATGTTCTCACCTTCCTTCTTCTTAGTCATAACGTATCCTTGGATCCAACAGTCCGTACATCAGGTCTACCAGCAGGTTGCCCAATAACACCACAATGGCAATCACCACCGTGATGCCCATGATAACAGGATAATCCCTGGCATTGATGGACTGTACCATCAGACTTCCCAGCCCGGGCCATCCAAATATCTGCTCCGTCACAACCGCCCCTCCTATCAGAAAAGGAATCTGCATGCCGAACCAGGATACCAGCGGAATCCATGCGTTTCTCAAAGCGTGGCGCACCAGCACCGACGGCTCATGAAGCCCCTTTGCCCTGGCCGTGCGGACATAATCGTCCTGGAGCACCTCCAGCATAGAGCCCCTGCACTGGCGTATGAGGCTTCCTATCTGCTGAATGGCCAGAACCACGGCCGGAAGCACCAGGTGGTGGAAGAACATGGGCCAGGTCCTGACTCCGGAGGAGTCGTACATGCCGGAGGTAGGGAACAGCTTCACCTTGATGCAGAAGAAATATATCAACACCAGTCCTGCGAAGAAATTCGGCATGGCGGACCCGATAAATGACAGTCCGGAAGAAATATAATCCCAGCCGGAGTAGGGCTTATAAGCCGACATGATTCCCAGGGGCAGGGCAATGATAATGGTCAGGGCCATGGCGCTTCCTGTAAGAATCAGCGTGGGCCCTATCCGCTCCAGAATCATATCCAGCACCTGGCCGTTGGTGCGGATGGACATTCCCATGTTTCCCTGCACCAGCTGCACCAGCCATCTGATATACTGGATGATAACCGGCTGGTCCAGTCCCAGTTCCTTACTCTTCCTTGCCATCTCCTCGGCAGTGGCATAAGGGTCGTTAAACAGGATTTCCAACGGCGAGCTGGGCGCCAGGGAGGCCACCACGTACACCAGAATGGTGATACCCAAGAAGGTAGGGATTGCTGTCAACAGCCGTTTCGCAATGTACCTATAACGTTCCATCTGCATATCCTCCTCATTTCATATTTTAAAAATTCCGTTGCCAAATTTTTTATATTGGCCTATTATAATATTAAAAGCGATTCTCTCTCCCTTCGCTTATCTCAATGCAAAAAGGAGTTATACATGGACAACCAGTCACCGAAACTATCCTTAAAGGACACCGTATACCAGCAGTTAATCGAGCTAATCTGCCAGGGAAAGCTGCTGCCTGACACCCTGTTCACGGAAAACCATATGATATCCTACTTCGGGGTCAGCAAATCCCCTGTCAGGGAAGCCTTAATCCAGCTATGCCATGAAAATGTACTGAAAAGCATTCCCAGATGCGGTTATCAGGTGACTGCCATCAGCAGTAAGAATGTCCGCGATGTGACGGAGCTGCGTCTCTACCTGGAACTGTCCAGCCTCCCCAAGGTCATGGAGAACATCACCACGGCTGACATCGAAGAGCTGAAGCGCCAGAACCAGGTGCGCCTGGTAAATCCGGAAAAAAAGGATTTGTGGATAGCCTGGCGCAACAACTACCAGTTTCACATGACGGTGGTGCGCCTGGCAGGCAACGAGCAGGTGAACAATGCCATGGAGCAGGCCATGACCACCTACCGCCGGGCCTATGCCCAGCTATACACCCTGAAAAAGGATGTAATTGCTGCCAATAAAGCCAGTTACCACGACTTCTTCGTGTCCAGCCTGGAAAGACACGACGTATTCTCGGCTCATGAGTATCTGAAAAAAGATATCCTGTTTATGGAGGATGAACTGCTGGGGACCGGCATCACCACCTGATGGATGCCGGTTCCGGTTTTACCTCTGCTCCAGCTTTTCCACTGAGTCCACCACGCACCGGATGCGGTCATAGGCGATTTCCGTGGGAAGGGTGCAGTCTGAGCCCACGATAAAGGGCCTTCCCTTCATCTCCTCCAATACCTCGCTGGTATGTTTAAAGATTTCTTCCTCTGTCCCGGTGACCAGGACTCCGTGCCTGTCCGGGAATCCTCCCAGAATAATACTGTCACTGAAAAGCCCGGCGCCCTTTGTCAGGCTGAAATCATTTCCGTAAATCCCCCAGTTCACAATGGCCGGGTGCAGATCCTTATAGCGGTTAAAGTCAATATTGCTCTTGCATATGTGCAGCACATTGAAATCCGTGGTCTTTTTGATGTGGTCATACACCATTTTCTCATAGGGGGCCACAAATTCCTCAAACTCTTCATCTGTAAAGAAATTCCGCTCTCCTCCCAGGGCCGCATAGAAGATGCCCTCCGCGCCGGCCTCCAGGGAACAATCTGAAAATTCCATAAGAGTCTCAGCCACGGTCCGGAACACCTTTTTCATCTCAGCCGGACGTTCCCGGCAGAATAGGGTAAGCTGGTATCCCATACTGGTGTAGTTGCCTGCAAAACCTGTCTCATGGAAGGCGGAGGCAATAAGGCCGTGGATGGTGGACATGATGGGATACTCTCCCTTTGCCTTGTCGGCTATCCTCTTGATAATCTCCATCTGGTCCTGGAAGATGGCATCCTTCCTGGAAAATCCCCTGAACTTGCTGATGTCACCCAGCCGCTCAATTTTTGTATTCCCGTCATACAGGATATTTTCATTCATGATTTTCAGGATATCTGTATCCGTGGCCTTCATGAAGTCCAGATGGGCCTCAATGGCTTTCTCACCATGATGCATTTCTTCCGGAAAATGAAGCCAGAATCCCACAGGCGTCCTGTCCACTGGTTTTCCTTCTAATACATTTCTGATACGTTCCCTCTTTGTCATGGTTTCCATTTTGTTACTTCCTTTCCCTTTTTGATGCATGTATATGTATATTATTCTCTCTGTTGATATTATCAATAATATTATCAGTCAGGGTGTATGTCAAGCATTTTTTGTGTTATTTGGCTATTATTAATAAAATAATTCATTAAATTTGTACATTTATTCTATATCTAATATGTTTTATAATATTATCAGCACGGGGTAATTTTTGAATGTGAGAAAGGAAATTTTTATGAATATTTATGACCAGCGCATTGCAAAAGCAAGAAACCGCATGGAGGATGCCGGCATTTCACTGCTGGTCATCACGCCTTCATCTGATCTTATGTACCTTACAGGCTACTCAAAACCAGCCACGGACCGTCTGACCGCCCTGCTCCTAACCGAACACGACTCCTATTTCCTGTGTCCTGCCGTGGAAAAAAACTATTTTAAAGAGGTGGACTGCCAGGCAGCCCCCATCCTCTGGGAAGACAGCGGGGACCCATTTAAAAAAATGTACTCGGTCCTGTCCGCCGCTCCCGGCATATCCAGGAAATCCTGCATAAAAGCTGCTGTGGCAGGCAGAATGCAGAGCAGCTGCCTTATCCGGCTCATGGAACTGTATCCCGGCATTTCATGGAACAATGCAGACAGCGTCCTGGTTCCCCTGAGAAAGAGCAAGACGCCGGAAGAGATTACCATAATCAGGAGAGCACAGGATATGGCCGAGAGGGCCTTTGCCAGATTGCTGGAGAATGGCCTGGAAGGAAAAACAGAGCGCCAGTTGTCAGAACAGCTGATGAAACTGCGTCTGGAGGAAGGCTTTGACGCAGTAGGCCCCGGCCTCATTGCCTGCGGTCCGGGCAGCGCCTCCCCCCATCCCATCCTGTCGGACAACAAGGTACAGGCAGGAGACACGGTAATGTTCGATTTTGGCGGGACCTATAAGGGATATCATGCAGATATGACGAGAACCTGCGCCGTGGGATATGCATCAGATGAATTTAAAGAGGTGTATTCCATTGTTCTGGAAGCCCACTTGGCTGTCCTGAAGGCAGCTGCCCCGGGCACGGCCTGCCGTGATATGGACCTGGCAGGCCGCAGTATCATAGAGCGGGCTGGCTATGGGGCATACTTCACCCACAGGCTGGGCCACGGCATAGGGCTGGATATTCATGAGCCGCCCTTTGCCTCAGCCAGCGAAGAAGGTGTATTGGAAACCGGAAATGTAATCTCCAATGAGCCAGGCATCTACCTGCCTGGACAGTTTGGCATACGTATAGAGGATTTAATCGTGATAACGGAAAAAGGCTGTGAATCCCTTAATACCATGACAAAGGAACTGATGATTGTTTAGAAGGATGGCCGGAAATCCGTATGAATGGCCGGAGGCAGGTACGGATGCCAGGGCTATTGGGCATTACTGCCCTCTCTTCCACTTCTTGATTTCCTCCAGCCTGCTTTTTACAGGTTCCTCCGCGCCCTGGTCCGTAGGATGATAATATTCCCTTCCGGCCAGGGAGTCCGGCAGGCACTGCATCCGGGCTATCTTTTCCTCTGTATCATGGGCATACACGTAGCCGTCGCCATAATGCAGATCTTTCATGAGTCCGGTAGGAGCATTGCGAATGGTAAGGGGCACCGGCTCAGCCAGCATGTTCTGGGCGTCAGTCCTGGCGGATTCATAGGCCATATAGGCAGAATTGGATTTAGGCGCCATGGACAGGTAAATCACGGTATGGCTCAGATGTACATTACACTCAGGCATTCCCAGAAAATGACACGCCTGGTAAGCAGACACTGCCAGTGTCAGAGCCTGGCTGTCCGCCATTCCTATGTCCTCGCTGGCAAAGCGGACCAGCCTGCGGGCGACATACAGCGGGTCCTCCCCTGCTTCCAGCATACGCGCCAGCCAGTATACGGCTGCGTCCGGGTCGGAATTGCGCATGGACTTGTGGAGCGCGGATATAAGGTTGTAGTGTTCTTCCCCTTTCTTATCGTACAGAAGGCTCTTTTTCCCGATGCACTGCTTCAGCACATCCTCTGTGACCGTGGTCTTATCCGGACTGATTACCCCGTTTGTCACTGCCATTTCCAGGGTATTCAAAGCCGTCCTGGCATCCCCGTTGGCAAACCCGGCAATCATATCAATCATAGGGTCTGTGATCTCCACATTCAGATAACCCAGCCCTTTAGGACTCTTAAGCGCTGTCTTTATAAGGCGGGCCAGGTCATTCTCCGTCAATGCCTGGAGCACAAAGACCCTGCACCGTGACAGGAGAGCGCTGTTGATCTCGAAGGAAGGATTCTCCGTGGTGGCCCCAATCAGAATGATGCTTCCCTTTTCAACATATGGGAGAAACGCGTCCTGCTGTGCCTTGTTGAAGCGGTGTATCTCGTCCACAAATAAAAGGGTCTTAATTCCCATCCTCCGGCTGTTCTCAGCCTGGACCATGACCTCCTTGATTTCCTTTATGCCGCTGGTAACAGCACTGAAATTAATGAACTGGGCATTGGTCCGCTTTGCTATGATTCCCGCCAGGGTGGTTTTGCCCACACCGGGAGGCCCCCAGAAAATCATGGATGGAATCTTATCCTGCTCAATGAGCTGGCGCAGCAGCTTCCCCTTTCCCAAAAGATGCTCCTGTCCCACAAATCCGTCCAGGTCATCCGGGCGCAGCCTGCTGGCCAGAGGATTGTATACTTCTCTGTCATCGAATAATGACATCTGTTCCATGGCTTTTTATCTCTCCTTTCAGAAATGGATCTGTATGATTACTAAGAAACCGGATATTCTCATGTTCTAGTTTATCTTACTGTGATTTTGCCGTATACGGGCAAAAAGCTGGAATTGTATTATCACAGACGGCAAAGCATACTATATTCTTCCCCTTTTTCATCCACAATTTCAAATCCTGTTTTTTGATACATATTCACAGCATAATTTGCTTTTTGTACGGAAAGTGACGCCTGCTTATATCCTCTGTCTTTCAGAATACGGAGCATTTCTTTCATTAAAGCTGTACCTATTCCCAATCCACGGTAATCTTTATACAGGGAAACTGCAATAGACGGAGTGGCATTATCTATATGTCCGTAATCATTCATAATGCGTACCCAAACAGCGCCCACAGCCTTTTTATTAACCTCTGCAACCAAACCAATATCGTCTTTTTTCGTCCCGAAGCCGGTTATATATATCTGCAATTCCGGCTGACTGATAATGGATTTGGGCGGTGCAGGCACTCCCTCCGGCACAAAGACAGCCTGGTACAAAAAATCTTGAAGCAGGCTTTCTTCTCCCTCTGATATTGTTCTGATTTTGTAGTCCATAACCGCCTCCTGCAGTTTTCAATTAACAGAGGAATTCGCCCTCTCCATAACCTGGAATTTCTTTCACTATTTCTTTTTCTTGTTCATTACAATAGCTATTGTAATCACTATAACAGCACAAATAATAATTAACCAAAAATTTGGATGCATATCTTTATCTCCTCTGCAACTGCTGATATGCCGGGTAATCTGCCCAAGTCAGGCAAACAAATAACTTGCATATAACTTGCTTTTTTCATTCTAATCTTAGCGCATGGAAATGTCAAACAGCTCATTTCGTTTCACTGCTTCACGCTACTGTCCATATTCTGTCTGCTGACTTGGGCACCATTATGGCACTCAACTTACCTTTTCCGGATTGGTTTTCACTTAATGATTGTGCCAATCCCTGAAGGCAAATTCCTCATCCATTTCATCATATGCGCATTCCAGCAAATCAGATCCCCATCCGTCTGAAAACTGAAATGCCATGAACCGCCCCTGCAATGATAAGCCTTCCGGAATCATGGTCTTAACCAACCCTTCAAAGTTGAACATGGGAAACAATTCCCTAAGCCTTTCTTCCACATCTGTTTTATCCACGGTTCCATTATTGGGTACGCAGTCGAATTCATCAGCCCACTGGAAAACTTCGGCTGTTTCTTTTGAGTATACTTCTTTTTCCCGGAACTCCCCGCCTCCATTTTTCATACGCCCCGGTATAACCGCTTGTTCTATCTCCCAAAATGGATATCCGCTGCCTGTTAAGTCACTGAAAAGCCGATATAATATACAATCATTAATTTGCTTTTCATTCTCCCTGATTTCCTTTTCCTTTTGATTGTAGTACGCAGTAAGACCTCTGGCTATTCCGCCACTGTCTGCTGTCTCAGATTTAAGATAGGGAAACAGCGGCTTGTACCAAAAGGAGTCCTCATCCTGCAATTCTTTCATGATTTCCTCTAACGTATCGTTAATCATGATATTCTCATCCCCAAAATCCTCATTTACATAGTTTCCTGCTATTCCTATGGAAAAGCTGCCCTTAACAAGAAAGCGTTTGTCTCTATAGATTATTTCAATCATATATGTGTTACTCCTTTGTTTATGTTGGTGTTTTTTGGGGCGGATGTTTTTTACGGAGGGGGGTATGCGCTTAACGGATTCCCTGTTGATCGGGATACTGTTAATATGTTCTTTTAACTGATGTTTTGCGAATTCTCAATATATAATTATGGCTGCTTTCAATGCATTAGGTACGCGGGGAGCAATTTTCCTTTTGCATTAATTTAGGGGCTTACAGGTATCTTTTGGTCTGCAAGGCTCTCGCGAGCCTCGACGATTTATACATTTTAGTCTGTTATACTATATATCATTTCAATCCACAAGGCTCTCGCGAGCCTCGACACTATGAGCGGAGGTGAGATAACGTGACATATAGATTTCAATCCACAAGGCTCTCGCGAGCCTCGACGGGGCAGACATACTCGCAGCCGTAAATGCTTATGTTATTTCAATCCACAAGGCTCTCGCGAGCCTCGACGCTGATTCAGTTACCCCTTTTAGGGGAGGACATTACATTTCAATCCACAAGGCTCTCGCGAGCCTCGACTGCATTCAGCTTTTAAGGATGCGCAGGTGGAAGGTATTTCAATCCACAAGGCTCTCGCGAGCCTCGACCTCTTTGATTTTCTCATAGAGCACGGGCCTTACATTTCAATCCACAAGGCTCTCGCGAGCCTCGACTATATTCACGGTTGTGATGATTGTGGTTTTCGTATTTCAATCCACAAGGCTCTCGCGAGCCTCGACGTATTCATGTGGACGTGGCTGGCTCTGCTATAGGCATTTCAATCCACAAGGCTCTCGCGAGCCTCGACATACAGTTGATTCATAATCTGATAATCAACATGATTTCAATCCACAAGGCTCTCGCGAGCCTCGACGATATGCGGGAAGCAGGATTGATAAATTACATTGACATTTCAATCCACAAGGCTCTCGCGAGCCTCGACTTGATGGATTTAAAATGATAAGCAGCATCTGATATTTCAATCCACAAGGCTCTCGCGAGCCTCGACGCAGATTTTGTAACTGCTGGCACACAGACCGTTATTTCAATCCACAAGGCTCTCGCGAGCCTCGACGTATACATATTGATGTGGCTGGCTCTGCTATCGGTATTTCAATCCACAAGGCTCTCGCGAGCCTCGACTCTGCGCAAAATTTGGTTGATTATCTTACAAATATTTCAATCCACAAGGCTCTCGCGAGCCTCGACACGGTTACACACCTACAAATAACCTAATAACGGAATTTCAATCCACAAGGCTCTCGCGAGCCTCGACTTTGCAGCCATATGAACCGGGTGCCGGACTGAATTTCAATCCACAAGGCTCTCGCGAGCCTCGACTTCCGTGGATGTGGACCGCACAGTGGAGTATTTATTTCAATCCACAAGGCTCTCGCGAGCCTCGACATATGGTACCCAACCTTAAACATATTTCCTTTAGTATTTCAATCCACAAGGCTCTCGCGAGCCTCGACCGGGATTAACAGCCAGGTAATCCGGTTCGGGGAATTTCAATCCACAAGGCTCTCGCGAGCCTCGACGACGGAGCCGCCCAAAATAAAGCAGGGATATAGATTTCAATCCACAAGGCTCTCGCGAGCCTCGACCAGAGGCCGAAAAGAACGCCCAGGCACAGCTTTATATTTCAATCCACAAGGCTCTCGCGAGCCTCGACAGCAAAATTATCCAAACCTACTCCACATCCCCCCTAACATTTTATGCATTATGCTCTTCTCTCCCCAGTTCAACCAATTCAGTCCATTCACCCAGCCCGCTTTCACGGCCTTTTCCTCTGTTTTTCAGGTGCGAATCTCCCTGGCATTTCATGTCAGCTTGGCATTCGCACCTGGTTTGAAGGGCTCCCAACTCACAGAAACCAACTCTACTTATATATTACATAATCCTTCATTTCCCGCATATATCCTGCATGCTGCAAAGCCTCTGCCGCCTCCGCCGGATACTCTTTCAATACAAGCCTCTTTTGTTCCGGATATATGGCTCCCTGCTTGAACGCACGGACAAATTCCGCCATCACTTCCTTCATATCTTCGGCATCGCAAATACGCAGTACTCTGCCCTGACGTTCCATTACAGCAGCCAGCTTTCCCGCCTTCAGGGCCACCGCTGTTCCGGCCACTGCCAGAAATCCACATTTTTCAGGTAGTTCCAGAACTTTTCCCCACACCAGGGCCGGATCTGTTCCGTTTAACCATACCGTATGGTCATCCGGCTCCCTCAATGCGCCGGTCACGGCATCATAATCCTCTCCGCGGACAAATTGGGCTCCCGACATCCCCTCTACAAAATAACCTCTGCGGATGCGGCCTGTATATTCCCAGATACGAAGAATTTCCAATGCCTGGGCCCAGCTCCACTCCCATTTTTTTCCATCTTCTCCGGTCTGGACATAGGGCGAGTCTGACACAGCCTGTACAGACTTTCTAAAAGTCTCACGGCACAGAATCATATTTTCATCAAAAAACTGCTCCAGCCATTCCTCCGGTCCATATTTTCTTACCGGCCTTACTATATCCCACCGCCCAGCTGACAGTGCCATGACCCTGGTATTCACACGTTGTCTCACAGCAACTTTCTTTACCTTGTCCTGATTCTGCCATTGCCTTACAGGCACAAAACTGTCTGCACATACCAGGCCCTTTTCAGCCAGACTTAACAATACTTCCTGGGCGCTGCCTTCCTTTGGTATTTTTGTAAGGAATTTAAGAAAACTGGCTCCTCTGCGCTTTAACTCCTGGTACATGAGAAGCTCATCGCCCTTAAGCCCTGCTGTCTCTGCCCCGGCAGATGCCTCCCAGTCTATATCCTCATAGCTGCAAAAACAAAGGGTTCCTTCCGGCGACATTCTCCAGAAATAGTCCCCCTGGGCCAGCAGCCGGTCCAGAAGACTGGCTCCATACCGCTCCACCCGCCTGGCAAAGTACACATTTTCCCAAAAGCGTACAGGGCATGGCTTTCTGCATCCTTTTTCCACGGCTTCCCTTAACTGTTCTTCTGCCGTGGAATGTGTCACTGCCCTGGCTGCCATCAGCGCGGCGTAATGAGATGCGGGCTGCGTGGCTGTCTGACTGCGCAGGATGCGTATATGGCCTTCCCTGGCCCTCTCATAGAGCTTTTCGTGATAGTATACGCCCTGGTCCTCCACTGCTTTTTTGCAGCGGCATAGTTTATCTAAAAGCGCCTCTGTCATCTCCTCAGACAGAAAATACCGTTCCCTTACATCCACCGCAGTCTGACCGCCGCGGTAATAGAGCATGCGCCGGACAATGTGCATTGCGGCTTCCTCATCCTGCTGCTGCAATGCCCTCATATATTCGTCCTCATGTTCTGCCGCTATCCATATTCCCGGCTCCACATAACAGGCCAGTCCCTGCCGGGCCAGGGCCTCCAGCCAGTCAGCAGGTATATCCAGCTCTCCTGCCTCCAAATCTCCCTCCATCATGAGAAGCGAATGGAGCTCTTCCTCATTTTCCGGCATTTTTCTCCGTGACCATCCCCTGGACAGTTCCTCTGGTGTGGGCTTAAGCAATGCTTTTTTCAAATCTTCCTGCACGGTCTGGCGGATTTTAGGCGTCACCGGTGAGTACTCATACATCTCTTCTGCCTCTGCCTGCCACTGGAAGGGCAGAGACATGGGAGAAGGGACATCCAGCCAGATTTCTCTGACCGTAATGAAGCCGGAACGGATCCTGGCCAGTATCTCCATCACTCCGCTGATATCCCACTGGTGTTCCAGACATTCCCGTTTTGTCTCACGAATCAGCGGATGGTCCGGCTGGTCCATCAGGGAGCTTAACATTTCCGTGCTCTTAAGACGCTGCATCCAAAGCGGCTGGCGCCCGTTCCGTTTCATGCCCATCATCAGGGCGCGGGCAGCATTGTAGCGGAATGTCATGCCGAACAGAGGCGTATCAGGCAGGATTGCTTCCAGCACCGGCCGTACCTGGTCCGGGTTGATTTGGAATAAAAGTCCTTCCGGCAATTGCTCCCTGCCATATGGATACAGAAGGAAGCCATCCTCCTCATCCACACTCCCCACATCCATCCCCATGGTATTGCGTATCATATGACGCAGGACGAGGGACAGCGGACCATTTACCCGTCTTCCAAACAGAGCATGGACCATGACCTGGTGGCTTCCTGTACTGTCCTTAAAATGCTCCACCACTATGGTTCTGTCATCAGGCAGTCCTTCTGTGGCCTGAATCTGACGTGTTATAAATCCGGACGCATGGACCGACGCAGACTCGTCTAATCCCAGTTTCTCCAGAGCTTTTTCCAGCTCTCCCTCACGGCATGCCTTCTCCAGCTCTCCTAATATACGGCCAAAGGCAAGACTGGTTCTAAGATCTCTTCCCTTTGTCTCCCCTTTCCAGAATGGAAGTCTGGCGCCTTCGGCCGGGGCCTGGGTCACGATAACAGAGTCCTTATCCTGACGGACCACACGCCAGCCAAAGGACCCCAGCATGAACCGGTCCCCGATCCTGGATTCATAGACAAATTCCTCATCCAGCTCTCCTAACTTCACCCCGTCCTCTGTTTTGGCTGCGTACATCCCTTTGTCGGGTATGGTCCCTCCCGCTGCCGTGGCCAGCATACGGCTGTAAACATCCCCAGCCACCCGGCCGTGAATCCGGTCATACAAAATCCTCGGACGCACCGGTATCTCCCGGCTGTGTTCGTAATCTCCTGCCAGCATGGCAAGGACGTCCTCCACATCCTTCCTGGTCACCTGGTAAAATGGATACGACCGCTCCAGCACATCCATCACATCATCTATGCTGTAGCTCTCTCCCGAAGCCATGGAAACCAAATGCTGGGCCAGTACATCCAGACACATGCGCGGAGGATTGGCCCGTTCCACGCCTCCACGGCGGGCCACTTGTGCGGTCATGCCGCAGTATACTGATTCGGGCGCAGTCCTGGGATACATATACATGACGCTGACCCGGCCCGGATTATGGCCGGCCCGGCCCAGGCGCTGCATGGTGCTGGAAATGGTGCGGGGGCATCCGACCTGCAGAACCTGCTCCACATCCCCCACGTCAATGCCCAGTTCCATGGACGACGTGGCACATAACAGTCTCAGCCTCCCCTCTCTTAAATCCCGTTCCACCTCATCCCTCTGTTCCTTTGACAGACTTCCGTGGTGGACTCTGGCAAACCCGTCCCCGCCCAACAGATTTACATAGTATGCCAGCTTTTCCACATAACGCCTTCCTTCGGAAAATGCAATTACACTCTTACAGCTTAAGCACTGGCGGTATACTGCCATTCCCAGCTCTTCCCATACCGGATCCTTCCGCCTTCCCACAGCAGGGGCCGTACCAATAACCTGTATATCCACCTGTTTATCCATGGAAGGTGCACAGATAACGGCCGGTTCCGGGGACAGGTAGGCGGCCGCAAGCTCCAACGGCTCAATGGTGGCTGACAGGCCAATTCTCTGAAGCCTGCGGCCGCAAAGTTTATCCAGCCTGGCCACTGACAGCATCAGATGCGCCCCCCTCTTGGTGTCTATGAGGGCGTGAATCTCGTCCAAAATAATTGCTTTTGCAGTCTTTAACACCTGTCGGCCGGATTTGGATGTCAGCATGAGATAAAGGGATTCCGGAGTGATAATTAGGATGTGGGGCGGATGCTTTACCATCCTCTGGCGCTCTTTCTGAGGCGTGTCCCCGGTACGGATGGCGGTCTGAATCTGCCCTATGGATGGATTACCCGGTCTGCTTTCCGCTTTGCTTTCCCCGGGAGCTTCCGCTCCGATCCCCTCCAAAGGTTTGCGTAAATTTTCCCTGATGTCCCCCGCCAGAGACTTAAGGGGAGACACATATATCACATACAGCTCCTCCTTAAGTTCCCCCCTCTCAGCCAGTCCGCCCAACTGGTCTATGAACACCAGGAAAGCTGAAAGGGTCTTTCCTGTACCGGTTGGAGCGCTTACCAGCACGTGCTTTCCGTCAGCAATGGCGGGCCATGCTTCTCTCTGTATTTTGGTGGGTTCTCCAAATGTTTTCCTAAACCAGCTTTCAGTGGCTGGCAGGAATTGTTTAAGGGTATCCTCTTGCATAAGCTCCTCCATGCGGGCAGTTGTGTGTCATTCCTGTTGTCCGGATTATGTTCCGTAAAACTACAGGTATTTATATTATTATATCATTGCACTGTTTTGCCTGTCTATGACTGACATGGCAGAACTGCCTTTCTGAAAGGTCTTTTCCGGTCTTTCATTTGCAGCAGTTCCGGCGCCGCCTGTTTCCTTAACCCTAATCTTATTGTATAATATACTCATATCAATAACAGGCTGAATCAGAGCCTGTGGGAATGAAAATCTGAAAATACAGCAGAAATCTGATAAAACAAAAGAAAGGAACAATCATGGACAAACGGAAAACAGGCATTTTTCTTCTCATATTCCTGCTTGGACTCATAGCCGGATTCCTGCTCTCCAGCGCGGTGAGAGGACATGCAGCCGCAGATACTTCCGGTTCCCGGATATCCGGCAGACAGGAAAACGTCCCCCTTATAACCACCGGAGAGGACTCAGCACTCCCGGCTTCCCCGGAACAAGCTGCCGTCAGCATATCTGCTCCCCAGGCCATCCTGACCTCCGGACCGTCCTATCCTGAGTGGGACAAAAACACCACCTATACAGGCGGCGATCAGGTGGTCTGCGGCGGTAAAATATATATAGCCAGGTGGTGGACCTTAGGGGAGCTTCCAGGGCAGGCCGATGTGTGGGAAGCCGCTCCGCAGACGCCCCCTCCCGCAGATTCCCAGGCCGCTCCCAAAGCCGGCGCCTCATCCCCGGTAAAGGTGGTGGGTTATTACCCTGACTGGAAATCCTACCAGCCCCAAAAGCTGCAGATGGATGTGCTGACCCACATCGCCTACGCATTTGCCATACCCACACCGGACAGCAGACTGCTCCCCCTGGAAAACCCGGAAACAGCAGTCCGCCTGATAGAGGATGCCCATAAAAACCAGGTCAAGGTCTTATTAGCTGTGGGCGGATGGAGCTATAACGGTGCCGAGCTGGAACCAGTCTTCGTGAGCGCCACTTCAACCAGTGAAAAAACCAGGCAGCTGGGTAATGAAATACTGGCCATGTGCAATGAGTACGGGTTTGACGGCGTGGACATGGACTGGGAGCATCCCAGGGTAGACGGGCCCTCCAAGGACCAGTACCAGGAGCTGATTCTTTACCTGGCAGACGCGCTCCATGCCCAGGGAAAGCTTCTGACCAGCGCTGTCGTCAGCGGGGTCAGCGCAGACGGCAATATTTATTATGATGCCGCGGCCCATAGCGATGCCGTGTTAAACGCAGTGGACTGGATTCATGTTATGGCCTATGACGGCGGTGACGGGGAACGCCATTCTTCCTATGACTTTGCAGTAAACAGCGCCGCCTACTGGTGCGGCACAAGAAAAATGCCGGCCGGTAAAGTGGTGCTGGGTGTTCCCTTCTACGGACGTCCCGGCTGGGCCGGTTACGGGGATATCCTGGCCGCTGACCCGGATGCCGGGAATAAAGACCATGCCATGGTGAGTGGAATGGATGTCTGGTATAACGGCATTTCCACCATTGAAAAAAAGGCCGCGTACGCCAGGAATAACCTGGGCGGAATCATGATATGGGAACTGACCCAGGACACGGACGATTCCGGCAAAAGCCTTCTGTCAGCCATCGGAAGGGGCATACAATGATCCCTATGTCCCGCTGTTTATCCCTGCGGATTGTAAGGACATTTTTCCTTCAGGCACTGTTCATTCCGGCCGTACAATCCGCATACTGTCTTTTTGGGCCGCTCCATCCATATCCCGAATTTCTCCCCCACAAAATCCACTGCCTCCAGTATGGCTGTGTAGGAATCCCGTTTACAGCATCTGGGTCCCCCTGTTTTGGCAATAGCCCCAAGGCTTCTGGAGGTCATCTCATTGCAAAGCCCCCACTCTTTTCCGCTTAAGGGTGAGGCCCCTGTAATCAGGCTGACAAAAATACCTGTACTCACAGCAGCCCCGCAGGTTCCCCACAAACCGCAGATACCTCCCGGCACCTGTGCCCCTCTGTTCCTCATTTCTTCCAGGGCCGCGTCCAAATCCAGTTCTCCCCCGGCGTTCTTATAGGCAGCCAGAAGCGCGGAGCCCACCAGCACATGGTGCTCCGGTCCATGCATATAGATATAGGGAGACAGGATGATTTTCTTCATGATTGCCACCGGATCCTTGCTGTCTGTATGCCTGCATATATCTTCAATGACACGCAGGCCCATCTGCTCATGGCAGCTGTCGCAGATAAAGTGACCGTTCACACATCTGGCATTGCTCATAAATGTTTTGTGACAGTAGGTACATTCCATTTCAATCTGACTCGGGAAATATTCCAGCGGCGCACCGCATACCAGGCATCCCGTTGTTTGTTCTTCCATTGCCGTATCCTCCTGTTAACCATTCATTTCTTATTCTTAGGCCAATCTCATTTCAGTATACCATAATCCCTATCCCGGTTAATACTTATTTTTCTGTTTTTATATCGGTTTTCATATCCACTTCCTGCCCTCCGCTGTTCCCCCTCCCCGCCCTCTTCCTGACGGTTCTTACCGCAAATCGAAAAAGAGCGCAAACCGCACGGAACCGCTCCCGAAACTGGTTTGCACTCTTTTTCTCTACTCTCTGCTCAGGGTAGCGCCTGACCTGGCTGTGTTCACCAGGCGGGCGTACCGGCCGAGAAGCCCCTTTTCTCTTGGACGCCTCACTGCCTTCCATTCCCTGCGTCTGGCTTCAAGCTCCTCGTCGCTGACCTCCAGATGGAGGTAATCCTTATACAAATCCACAGTTATCCTGTCCCCATCCTTAACCAGGGCAATTGGACCTCCCTCTGCTGCCTCAGGGCACAGATATCCGATGCTTAAGCCGCCGCTGGCCCCTGAGAAACGCCCGTCGGTGATGACCGCTGTGTTGGGTATTCCCTTGATGATTTCCGTAATCCGGTGCAGCTCCTTCATTCCCGGACCTCCCTTTGGACCTTCATAGCGTACAATAACGGCATCACCTTCCTTTATCTCCTTTGCCCGGAAAGCAGCATAACACTCATCCTCGCCCTCAAATACCCTGGCCGTGCCCTTAAAACGCCGCACTTCCATGGGAACTGCCGATGTCTTTACCAGGGCTCCCTGGGGCGCCAGATTGCCATAGAGAACCTGGATTCCGTCTGCCCTGGATACAGGATCGTCCATGGACTTTATAACTTCCCTGTCGCCCTGAGACGTACGCTCCAGAATCTGCCCCAGTGTTTCCCCAGTCACTGTCAGCACATCCTTATTCATTACAGACTCCAGCTCTTTCATCACAGCCGGTATTCCGCCTGCATAGTGCAGGTCTACCACGGTCCGGTTTCCGTTGGGTACAATGGAGCACAGTACCGGCGTGGCAGTGGTAATCTTTGAAAAATCATCCCAGTCCAGGGAAATCCCCAGCTCTGCCGCCAGTGCCGGTAGATGAATCAGGGCATTCAGGGAGCCTCCGATAGCGGAAAGAAGGGTGATGGTATTCTCCAGCGCCTCCCGTGTCATAATCTGGCTGGGGCGAATCTGCTTCTCCACCATCTTCATCACAGCCCGCCCTGATTCTCTTGCGCTGAAACGGCGCATGCTGGTGCTTGAAGGAATCAGGCTTCCTCCCGGCAGCATCATACCCAGGGACTCACAGAGAGCGCCCATGGTATTGGCTGTTCCCAGAAAGGGACAGATTCCGGGGCCCGTGTAATATTTGAGCGTCCCCTCAATCAGCTGCCGCTCTGTTATCTCTCCCCGCAGGAACTGCTGGCGCAGTTCCTTTGACTCATTGGGTTTTATCTGGGCATAGCAGGGACCGGCCGTGACAATAACTGAAGGAAGGTCAATCCGTGCTGCTGCGTTCAGCATTCCCGGCACGATTTTATCGCAGGAACCCATGTACACTACTCCGTCAAACACTCCCTCGCCCACCACCATGGCTTCAATGGAATCCGTGATGATTTCCCTGTGGGGCAGACAGTATCGCATACCGGAATGCCCCTGGGCAATACCGTCACACATGGCTACCGTGTTAAACTCAATGGGCTCGCCGCCGGCTTCCAGGATTCCCTTCTTTACCTCCTCAGCCAGCTGTTTTAAAGGCTCATGTCCCGGACATATCTCATTCCAGCTGTTGGCAACGGCAATGAGCGGCTTGTGGTCCAGGGAGTCGATGGAAACGCCTGCCGATGCCAGATGGGCCTTGGATATGGCTTTCTGGAACGGCTCCAATTTATCAATTGCCCGCAACATCATTTCCTCCTGCTAACATTGTTTTCTTCTTGTTATAACGATTCATGAACACCCATACGGCTGCCATAACCGCAATCAGTACCGGCACAAAAATGTACGGCTTTTTGATGAATGCCTCGTACACCAGAAAGCTTACCGTAAGGCTGGTGGCAGCGAAGGATGTAATCATTCCTTCCCCCAGGTCCAGTCCCACGGAGGTGGCCAGCTGGGTCAGGACAGGCGCTGTAGCCGTACCTGCCAGCAGGATGGCCCCTGTACACACCAGGCCCATGATGATGTTCTTAAACAGGTTTCCTCTGGTGATAGCAACCACCAGGGCCACACGGAAGGTCACAACCGCCAGGTCCGCAAAGGGAAGCACGCGGTTTCCCGGAAGTACGGCAGCCATAAGGATGGTTAGCGGAATGACAATCAGGGATGTGGTGATGACATCAGGATTTCCCACTACAACCGCCGCATCCAGGCCGATAAGGAATTTCCTGCCCTTAAACTTCTCCTGGGTAAACTTTTTGGCAGCCTCTGAGATTGGCATAAGTCCTTCCATAAAAAGAGAGGTCATCTTGGGAATCAATACCATGACAGCCGCCATGTTTACGCCCAACGCCATAATATCAGCCACTGAATACTTGGCCAGAACACCGATAACGCAGCCAAGTACCAGGCCCATGATGGTGGGTTCACCAAAGAATCCCAGATATTTCTTGGCATCCTTGATTTCAAAATCAATCTTGTTGATTCCGGGTATCTTATCCAGCAGCCAGTTAAGGGGTGCTGCGATAATGATGGAGGAAAGAGCTGACATGGTTGGAAGGGATACGCCGGGAATACCGAAGTAATCCTCCACCAGAGGCGCGGTCCAGTCTGACAGCTTAAATGTGATAATGGCCATGATGACCGTTGCACCGATACCCATTGCCACATTTTTAGTCACAAAATAAACCATGATTCCTACGATTGCCATGTGATGATAATTCCAGATATCCACATCCAGGGTATCTGTGGCCTTCAGTACCAGCATAACAATGTTGGTGGCCAGAATACAGAATATAAGGATAGCGATAATCGGCGATGACCATGTAACTGCCGCGATGGCTCCCCAGCCCACATCCAGAATGTCCAGCTTAATACCGAAATTCTGCACCATGGCCTGGGCGGCAGGCCCCAGATTGCTCTTCATCATGTTGATGACCAGATTAATACCCGCAAAGCCAATGCCGATGGTAAGGCCGCTTCTGAAAGCCTTTGATAATTTCACCCGGAAAATAAGCCCTATGATGGTTATGATGATTGGAAGCATGACCACAGCGCCTGCATCCAGAATCGTATTGAAAATATTATAAAGTATCTGCATATGATTAATCTCCCCTAAGATTTCATTTGTCTTTCATAGCCTACGGCTGTCTGTCCTGAGCGCGTTTGAGACACACTCAAACCCCTTTTTATTTCAGATGGGACAGAATCTCATCCAGCGTTGCATCCTCATTAATTCCTGTCAGCAGGGAAATGGCGCCTACCACCGGGATATTCACATTGCCGCCCGTAAACTTTCCTGTGGTAACCAGCAAATCAAAATCATCCGCCTTGGATTCCACCTCCAGAAGCTTGCACTGGGTTACAGATACCGGGATTCCGTTGTCTTCACATTTCTCCCTGATTTTGGTTGCCACTACCGTTGATGTTGCGATTCCATTTCCACATGCCACTAATATACGTTTCATTTTTATTTTCTCCTTTGATAGTCTCTTTTAGTTTTCATCTTCCAGCAGATACTGCTTGATGATTTTATGGATGGTGTCAGGCTGTCCTGCCTCCACTATGTGTTTCATATCCTCCTGGTTCTGAATCAGCTTTACGATTCGCTGAAGCATCTCAATATGTCCGTGGGCCTCTGTCAGGGCCAGCATGATGACCAGGCTTACCGGTACGTCATTGTCAGGCTCATCCATGGCCCTGAAGGGAGCCGGTGTCTTAAGCACCGCCACGCAGATGGCCGCCTCATTAACATGGCAGATATCCGCATGAGGAATGGCCACGTTGATTCCCCCGGTCTTAAGACCCGTGGGGAAGGACTGCTCCCGCTCCAGGATGGCCTGTTTATATGTATCCTTTACAATGCCCTTTTCACAGAGATAATCTGTCATGGCAGACAGAACCTCCCGGTCCGTCATAGGTTTGTCAAATTCCAGAATCAATGATTCATTAAACGCAATGCCGCTCATGATTCTTTTTCCTCCATACTCTTCATTTTCTCTTCCATGGCTGCTATGGAACCGCGGATTCCCTCTTCATTTTCATTCAGTATATCCTCTTTCAGGAAAATACCCGAACCGATTCCCGCAAATGATGCCCCTGCCGCAAAGTACTCCTGTACATTTGAGGTACCGATGCCCCCCACGACCATCAGCGGCATTTTCCCCAGAGGCGCCTGGATATCTGACACATATCTGCTCCCCAGCCTGCCGGCAGGGAATATCTTCACAATATCCGCCCCGTCCAGAAAACTCTGTCTGATTTCCGAAGGTGAAAAAGCCCCCGGTACAGACACCACGCCGCGCTCCCGGCACAGGTCCAATATGCGCTTTTCAAATACCGTGGGAGACAACAAAAAGGCTGCACCTGCCTCAATGGCCTCCACGGCTTCTTCATAAGTAAGGACCGTGCCGGCTCCCACCATGATTTGTGCTCCAAATTCCTGGCTGATTTTCCGTATGGATTCCAGGGCTCCCGGAGTATTCATGGTAATTTCAACGGAGCCTAAGCAGGTCCCCACCAGGTTCTTGACAACCGTGCGGGTCTGTGAATAGGTATAGCCTCTTAAGATTACTGTCACTTTCGGAAATTTTTCTATATTCATCATTCTCGCTCCTTTCTGACAATATATAAAGCAAGAATGATGCCAACTAATTGACTGATTTTGTATTTTTACATAAAAGATTACGGATCTCTTCCCGTGTCCGGCTGGCGCGGATGGCAGAAACCATGGATTCATCAGAAATAATCTGATACAGCTGTTCAAAATATTTTCTGGAATCCTCCTGAATGGCCAGCACAAAAATAACATCCACGGTGTTGACTCCATCCCATAAAACGGGTTTGTCTAATTTTGTAACAGAAATGACTGGTTTTGTAACCAATCCAGGGTCGCCATGAGGAATGGCGATCCCCTGGCTGAGCCGGGTGGTCATCATTCCCTCCCGCTTATAGACGCTGAGAAGGAATTCCTGCCGGACCAATCCTTCCTCTGCCATATGTCCCACTGCCTCATCTATAATCTGGTCCTTAAACTCCGCCTCTGTCCTTATATAGATATGGCCCAGAGAGATAACCTCCGACAGCTGGTTTTCTTCGAACATGGCACTCCGCTTTAATATGCCGCGAAGCTGCCTGATGCCCTCCGGGCTGTAAACCCGGCTTACAGATATAAACGGATAAGTGCCTGAATCCGGATTGATGGTGCCCACAATAGCCAGTATCTCATACTCCTTTTCCGTATTGGCAATGATGCGATCAATGCTGGAATCCTCAATGTACCCCCTGGTCACTACAACGGTCCCGGCCAGGTTGCTCTTCAGGCGTTCCGTCAAATGTTCCTTTAATTTTACGGCAGCTCCCTGTCCTGTGATGCACAGGCACAAAATCGCTTTTTTCCTGGACTCGCTCTGTTCCCTGGTTCCGGTAAGTTTAATCTTGTCCAGTTCATCCGCAATCTCGTTCAGGGATTCATCCGTCCACATGGTCTTTCGCACTGCTTCCACCACCATCATGGTGTCTGTACGGGGCAGCACTCTGACCTGCATGCCTGTCTCCTCCCGAATTTTCTGTCCCACATTCAGGAGTGAGCCCATGTCAGCCAGCACGATGCAGCCTTTTCCCTGGTTGACGCGCCTGGCCATATCCACTGTCTTTTCCGCCATCTGAGCCGGCGTATCCCACAGGTTCATATCCACTCCAACAGCGTGTTCCGTTCCCATGATGGCATTGGCAACCTGGGCCATTCCGCTGGCCACCGGGCCATGGGATACCACCAGCACCCCAATTCTCCCCTCCTGGGCCATATCCTTTTTCTTGAATTTCCTGAAGTACATGGCCAGGAATGCCTTTTCCTCTTCCGGCAGGGTCAGATAATACTTTTTCTGTATTTCATCCACAGCATAGCAGGCAGCTTCATAATCCTCGTAAGACTGCTGGCGAATATTCTCCATGCCTGGGTACACCATACGCCCGTGACTGCGCATCCGCTCCATGGCCATGTTCAGATGAATGGCCAGAGGAAACACCACCTGTTCCTCCAGCCCGGGAAGCCGTTTCCTGGCCAGATCACAGATATCCCTCGTCATGCGCAGAATGTCGTCCCCCACAATAGAGGCAATCTCGTCCTCCCGTATACCCGACTTCTGGAATTCATGGATATGGCGCTGGAACCTTGACTCTATCTCGTCGGTGAGCTGGACTTCGATGTCCTGTTCCCTAAGGCCGTCCCTCAGCAGCTGGTCATACTTTTCCTCCAGGGATTCATATATGTTAAAGCCCTCCAAAAAGGTTTCCGTTCCTGATTTTCCTGCTGATTCCCCGGTATCATCGGGAAACACATAACAGTCGTCAGGGCACAGTTCCTTTATTTCTTTGGTAATCCGGTCAGGCACATAACCCTTCCTCAGGTTCTCCGTCAGGCTGGCGAATGATACGGTGATACGTCCGTCCTTTCTGGCCCGTCCTTCCAGAAACGCTTTGGCACAGCACACCTGTATATCCGATTTAAGCTGTCCCACATTGCCCGGACAGTCCCCGCCCAACAGACACCAGAGCGCCTGCTGCCTTATTTTTATCTGTTTCCCCAGACGTCTGGATTCCCACTGGAAAAACCGCAGGATAAACTGCAGCTTCTCTCCCGCCGGACGGTCCTTTAAGGAGGGAATTTCTATCACCATGGGAATCCTGCGCCTGAAGGTCAGAAGCAGGGAGCTCTGGGGATTTTCCGTGGTTGCGGCAATGACCATCACATGGCTTTCCCGCTGGGTATCCACTTCCCCCAGACGTCTGAACCTCCCCTTATCCATCAGATAAAAAAGGATCTCCTGGCCCTCCGGGGGCAGCCTGTGCACCTCATCCAGGAACAGAATTCCCCCATTGCACAGCTCCACTACCCCCTTTTTGTTGTCAGAAGCGCCGGTGAATGCCCCCTTGCTGTATCCGAAGAGCTGGGCCAGCAGAAGCTGGGGATTATCCGCATAATCCGCACAGTTAAACTCAAAGTAGGGAGCGTCCTTACCAAAATTTTCAGTACCGCAGGCATACTCATGCATGAGCTCCGCCAGAAAGCTTTTCCCCACGCCAGAAGGTCCGTATATAAGGCAGTGCAGCCCTCTGGGCGGATACAGCACGGCAGCCTGGGCACGGGTAATCTGAGTCTTCATGCTACCGTCAAACCCTACAAAAGCGCTGAACGCATTAGCCCTTTCATCCTCCGCCCCGGATTCCGCAGGTTCTTCATATTCCGCATGTTTCGCATATTCCGTATGTTTCGCTAAATCCGGTGCCAGACCGGCTCCCTCCTTCTCCTGGCAGTCGCCAAAAGGAGTCCATATCTCCAACAGTTCCTCCCGCAGCCTGCCTGCGGCATATTTTCCTATCCTGTAGCCGGCTTCCTCCAGCATCCTGGTAAGCCCGCGGTCCGACACGTCCGGATGTTCTGTCAGAATCCGCTTCATGTCCTCAAATATAACCGGCTTCCTCCGCTTCCTGGAATCAGGTATATGGTGCTCCCGGCGTACCGTGGTCACATCCTCCCTGAATACCTGCAGTCGGGACGCTATCTCCTCATCTGTCAGGGGATTCTTACTGTCCTCACCTTTTATGATTTGCAATATCCGTTCTTCCATGCGCGCATTCTCCCATACAATCATACAGCCTGTTTCAATGAGTATTATCATACCATCTTTTGATATGATTTACCACATGGCAAT